>NZ_BEWB01000008.1 GCF_003112555.1 Streptomyces coelicoflavus
CAGTGAGGGAATGGTCGGCTGCGGTCCCACCAGGCGACGCAGCCCCTTGGCGCAGGCCCGGTGGATCTGCAGCTCGACTGACTCACCGTTCTCGGACGAGGTGGCGCCGAGCATCTGATGAGGCTGCAGGACGACCAGGGCCCTCGCCGCTGGCAACAGCTCCTGAATTTCCGGAAGGAGGATGTCCACAGTGGAGCGGCCAGCGAGGAACCCGTAGACGGGGTCCGTAGACAGGGACAGCACCGAGAAACAGCCTGCTTCCTCGTACACGGCGCGCAGGTTCTCATCGGCCTGCAGCATCGGCAAGAACTCGCTAAGCACGGCTTCGCCGGCCTCCTGCTGGAGGCGGTGTGCGGTCTCGCCCGCAACAGCTGACAACCGCGGTATCAATCCCTGGAAGATCCTCTCCCACACACTCCCGGGGTCATGTGGGTCGGTAAACGTCTTGTCCCGCAGGCGGGCAAGCAGCTGAAGGGGTGCCGCGTCCTTTGCGTCCTCGTGCACGGCGCGCCAGCCGTCGTAGGCCGCCTGCAGAAGGATGAATCGGGCCTCGTCGGTGTCCGTCTCGTACGCTGGATTGTCGGCGATGCGAGTCTCTTTCAACAGTCGTCCCAGCAACTGCACGGCACGCTGTTCCCCGGTCACCACCCATTTCCATGCGCACTGGCAGCCGACGTTGTGCACTAGGTGATGCACGGCAAACCCATGGAGCGTGTGGGGACCGGCATAAGGCAGGAAGTCGGTGAAGGCAGCATCAGCCTCGGTCCATCTGTCTTGCAGCACCAGCGCCTCGACCAAGAGGCGTCTGAAGTCGGCTGTGCTCGAAGCCCACGGATCGACGGATCGCGCCAGGCCCTCGGCGGCGGCGTGCTCGGCGCGTTCGGCCTCTCCCTGCCGGATCAGATCCTGGATCGCCAAGAGGTCCTGCGCCGTATGCTCCCTATCGATTCGGGGGAGGCCATCGGCAAGGGAACGAAACCCATGCAGCAGTTCCTCCAACCAGGGGTCGGCTCCTCTGCGCAACTGCATCTGAAGGATCAGGGACGCTTGTGCCGGCAGGTCGGCGATGTTGTCGTGCAGGCGGCCGTCAAGCTTACGCAGATAGACCAGTACAGGATCCAGGTGGCTGGCCACGCAAACGGCGGCACCCTCCTGGTTGCGTAGCTGAACGAGGTGGGCGAGTGACGTGCGCGCCTGGGCGGCCATCCCTTGGTCGGGGTTGCCGGCTTGTGCCAGCCATTCGAGTTCCAGTTGCAGCAGCCCCTGCGCGGACTCGTACTGGCCATGGGCCTGATGGAACGCGGCAAGATTGCCCATGAGCAGAGCGGTGAACGTATCCGCTGCTCCTGCCGAGCGGATGTGCCCAACAAGATTAGTAGCGTGCTGGGCCAGCTCCCAGCTCCGCTCCGCCTGACCGGTGAGCAGAGCTCCACGCAGCCAGCGGTCCGTGTGGAAGGCCAGAACCGACAATGCGGCCGTCACCTCTGCCCCGGTCATTCTCAGGTACCGGGGGATGATCTGCTGCAGGACCGCGTTCATCGACACGGTGTCATCGCTTCCGGGGAACGGCTCGTGCCGGGCTGGCAGCGGCTCGTCCCACCGTACGAGGGAGACATTAAGCAGCTCGCGCATGACCTCCCGTATCGGTACCCGGGCCTCATCGAAGACCAGCCATCCGGGAGACGGCGGCATGTTTTCGGGCTCGTAAAACGCGCATGCTGCAGCAAGATGCACCGGCGCCCGGCGCGGTGCGAGCCAGCACAGCGCAGCCACCGTGTCCAGAGTCGGTTGCAGCAGGCCACGGCCGTGCGCACTGCTCATGAGGCGCTCCATGGTCAGCGCGACCGCTGCGGCCAGAGTCCGCGGATAACCGGCAGGCACCGACTGTTCATCGTCGGCAGCACGGTGCACCAGAGTCTCCGTATAAGCAGCAATCCGCTCGACGCCCACCCCGCAGCTGACCAGATAGCCACACGCCACCTCGATCGCCAATGGCCAGTGCTCCAAGACGTCCGCCAGCCGGGACAGTGCCGACGCATGCTCGGTAGCCTCCTGTACACCGACCGACAGCCGCAGCTGCAGCAGCTCGAGTGCTTCCTCGCAGCTCATCGGTTCTAGATCGATGAGCCCCTCCGTCCTCGGCCAGTGACCACCCAGCGCCGTCACGATGACCCGGCCGTGCCCCCGCCGGGGTATCCATGCGCCGGCAACGGACGCGCTTGCGTCGTCGAGAACCATGAGCCAACGCCCGGGTAGCGACTGCAGCTCGGCGTGAACCCGCTCGCAGACCAGCCGTGGGTCCCGCACCTCCGTTTGCTCGGCACTACCCGTTAGGTGTGCCAGCACCCGGACGAACGACGCCACCAAAGACTCTTCGCTCTCGGCGTCGACCCAGAACACAGCGTCATAGCGGAAAGCTTCAGCCGCGATGTACGCGGCGGCGAGACTGGATTTACCCAGACCCGACAGACCCGTGATGACACACGTCCGCACACCCTGCGCCAAATCGTGCCCACCCAGCAGTACCTCGCCTACCTTCTCGACGAGGTGCGCCCGGTCCACCTCCGGGACCGGAGGCGCCTGCCCGAACACGATGCCCAGATCCTGCCGCCCCAGAGCCGCGCGCAGTTCCTCATCACCGACCAGCAGTGAACGGCGGAAATCACTCACATCCCACTGCGCCAGACCGGGATCAGCCGCCCGACGCATGACTTCGGCCACCAAACAGCCCAGCACGAGCCCGCCGGACTGACCGGACAGCCCCCGCCCCGCCCTCTCGCGCTCCAAGCGCAGCGCACTGTGGAGGTCCTCACGTAACTGCTCATCACTGCGGACATCGAACTCAATGCCCGACCGTCCCAAGCGCTGCCAGTGCTCGGCGGACAACGCCTGGCAGAGGCCCCAAGCGGCCGGAGCCCGTGCCAAAAGCTCCTGGAGCCCCACCTTGAGACGCGGAATGTCACCACCGTGGCGCTTCAACAACTCACTCAGATGCAGGCACCCTTCGTCCGCGACAGCGGACGTGATCAAGCGGTACTGGTCGGCTTCGAAGCCGGTGACCAGATGAACCAGCACCGACACTGCCTCGCGCGCCCTCACGGTCCGTCCTGCACCAGCGCTCTTCACCTGCACCGCAAGCAGCGAGCGACCAGAGTCATCGACCAGATCGAAATCGACCGAATCCACATGGTGGACAGACACCGCATTCCCGGGCCCCTCGACACGACAAGCAGTCGCCTCGCCCTGCTGCATGCCAGCCAACAAAGCCTCTACCGTTCGCAGGTACTGATACTGGAACCCGCGAGCAGCAACGCGCCCACCATCGATCGCCACACAACCCCCTTGCGCCGAGCCCTACACGCGTGACTCAGACTAGGCGCGAGGTATGACAACAAAGGGCAGCTCGGCCATATGTGCGATGGCTTCCGGCCCAGAAAGCTCAACCCCAGATGCAAGTGGGACTTCCGTGACGGTTCCCCGCGTGCGTGAGCAGAGCCCGCGGAGCGGGCAGGCTAGCGGGTGCCATCGCGCCCGTGGCCAGATCATGAATGACGTCCCCGGGCTTCCTTGGCCGGTCCGCACCAATGACGGCAACCTGCGTACCGAGGTACCCCTGGCCCGACGAGTACGGCTTGGCAGACTGGCCGGTACCCCGGCCCTCTATACGCCGTGACCGCCGCCTCAGCGAGGTGTCCCACCACGTCGTGCTCGGTCTCACCCACCTGGAGACACAACTCCTCCCTCACCGAGGAGATCGGCTTGTGGCGTGGCGGTCCGTCAACCCTGGGGCGACTTCAGCATCGGTCCAGGGCGGCTCCGACCTACGCATGCCATACGGCACCCATCGCTTCTGTAAGCTAACGGGCCACCCGGTCCTTCATCCGGCAGGTCCCGTTGGCCATCGTCAGCGACGTCACGCCAGGGCTCGCTACGTCGGCATCGATGCGGCCAGCAGACAGGGTGCAAGGCGGGGAGGGGAGTGGTCACTCGTGGTCGGTAGATGGTGGAGCCGTCCGAGCCGGCAGGAAGCACTGCCCGTCGGCGGGTCCCCTCTGGCGACCGGTGTTCGCTCGGTGGCGGCTGGCGGGGACATCGGCGTCGTCGTGACTGGTGATGGCAATAACGTCTATCAGGTGGCCGCGCCACCGCGCGTGGCCAGTTCCGATTACCGCTACCAGGTCGAATCCCTCGCCGCTACCGAATTTCATGGGCGGCACGACGAACTGGCGGCTATGGCAGCGTTCAGCGTTGCGCCCGGGGACGTAGACACAGGGGTGAACGCGTATTGGCGGTGGCTGGCCCCCGCATGGGCAGGCAAGACTGCTTTGATGGCAGCATTCGTCCTTGCGCCGCCTCCTGAAGTCGACGTCGTGTCGTTCTTCATCACCTCGCGCCTGAACCGGCAGAACGACCGCACCGCCTTTTGCGAGGTGGTGCACCGCCAGTTCTACGCGCTGCTGGGCGAGGAGGAGCCGGCAGTCACTGAGCACACGCGTGAGGAGAGCCTGCTCGCCGCGATGGCACGGACCGCTGCACTCTGCAAGAGGCGTGGCCGACGTCTGGTGCTCGTGGTCGACGGTCTGGATGAGGACCGTGGGGTGCTGGCAGGACCCGACAGCCACAGCATCGCCGCTCTACTGCCGCGCTCGCCTTCGCACGGTATGCGCGTGATTGTGGCTGGGCGGCCGCACCCTCCCGTCCCGGACGACGTGCCGGCATCCCACCCACTGCGGGAAAGCCTTATTGACCGGTGGTTGACGCCTTCGTCATTTGCCGCTGCAGTGCGCCGGGAGGCCGAGGACAGTCTGCTGCGCATGCTCAATGCAGGTGGCCTGGCACGTGCGCTTCTCGGGTTGGTGACGGCGGCCGGCGGCGGATTGACGGCTGCGGACTTGGCCACGCTGGCGGGTACACGTTCGCGTTTGGTGGAGTTGGAGTTGAGCACGGTCACCGGGCGCGCCTTCCGGGTTCGGTCACCTCATTGGACTTCCCGCGAGGCTGGTCGCAGGGCGGCGGGCGTCTACGTGTTGGCCCACGAGGAGATCCAGCGGAGCGCTCTTGATCTGCTGACTGACGAGGAGTTGGCAGGGCATCGGGAACGACTGTATGAGTGGGCGGACGCCTTTCATGAGCGGCACTGGCCGCCCCACACACCGGAGTACCTGCTGCGTGGATATAGCCAGCTACTGCGCACGCAGGCGGACACTGCGCGGCTCGTTCGGCTGGCTGGTGATGCTCACCGCCACAGCCGGTTGTGGCAGCGCTCTGGCTCCGATCTTGACGCACTGTCAGAACTCTCGGCTGCATTCGACGGCCTGGTGGCCTCCGGCGCCTCCGATGCGGCGGATGTCAGTGACGCCTTCCTCCTCGCTGTCCGACGTGACGCTCTGCGTTCCCGCAGTGAGTGCATTCCGAACGCGCTGATCTCTGTGTGGGCGAGCTTGGGCCATGTGCGGCGCGCGATCAGTCTGGCCCGTGCCCGCCAAGACGAGTTGGCGCGAGTGCAGGCATTCACGGGCGTGGTACGGGCCTTGGCTGCCGTTGGTGATCTACCGCAAGCAGCAGAGGTGGCTGACGAGGCGGCAAGACTGGCAGGCACCGTGGCCAGACCGCGCAGCGAGGAAGCGGTGGGGTGCGCCGCGACCATGCTAGCCCTTGCCAACTCCCCCGAGCGGGCGATCGACATGGCGCGGACACTGGAGCCCCCGGAGGTCCGTGGCCGGGTTTTGGCGCAAGCTGCTCTTGCCGCGCTGCAGTCTGGGCAACGACACGCGGGAGAGGCAATCGCCCATGCGGCCGCCTCATCGATACCCGACATCATGCCTGTCTCAGCAGTGCAGACCATGATCTTGGAAGGTAGCTATCCAGATGCTCTGACGGCGGCTCGAACGGTCGGCGACACCGACCTACGAGCCCACCTGCTGGTGAACACCGCTATAGCCATGGCAAAAAACGGGCAGTCTTCGGACGCCGTCCCGGTAGCCGAGGAAGCACTCTCGGAAGCAACGGACAATGCCCTGGCAGCGAGTACTGCGGCACTGGCCCAGGCAGGCGAACATCAGCGAGCAGCCGAACTGTGCCGGTCGCTGTCGGACCCGTACGCCCAGATGACGTCCCTGGCACGGGTCGCAGCTGCTCTGGCCGAGTCGGCCACGGACCGCAGCACCGTCGTCGAGCTCGCTCGCGAATCCGCAGCCCTCGCCGCCCAAGTAACCGCTGACAACTTGCGCGCCCACGGCCTCACCATGGCAGCGCATGCCCTGGCCCTCGCCAGTCGACACGAGGACGCCATCGAACTGCTACAGCCCCTCAAATCCCATAACGAGCGGGAAGAGGCCGTCGCGGACGTCGTCGCCGCCCTGGCACAGGCAGCAGACGGCCTTGGCCCTGCAGCCCGACTGGCGCATACCTTGAGTCTTCCCCGCAGCCGAAGCAGGGCATTGGCACACCTCGCAGATGCCCACATGCGCGCCGGAAGCCGCCAGCAAGCAGAAGAGCTTGCCCGTGAAGCCTCCGCCGCCACCCGACAGGGCACCGCGCTGGGAGATACTCATCATGTCGGCACGCTGTCGGTGATCTTGGCTGAGTCGGGTGCACCGGATCTCGCCATTGAGGTTGCCCAAGAGATAAGCGACCCGAACAGACAGGCCACAACCCTGTTGGAAGCGGCCTGCGGCGCGGCCAGGTGCGGGAGGCCCCAAGACGGCGATACTATCGCCCGAACGATCCTGGACCCATACCGGCGGGCGCAAGCTCTGGGGTGGGTCGCAGCCGCCGCGGCCCGAGCCGGTTCACTGGAGCTCGCCAGCCAGCTGCTACAGAGGCTGCGCAAACTCGAAAGCAGCCGCTCTTCCCAACCGGTTGTCTCAATCGATCACAGCAAAGCTGCCCTTGTCGCAATGGCGAAGGCTCTTACCGATTCCGGTCAGGACGATGCTGCGATCGCTCTGGCCGCCACCGCCCAGCACACCTGGATCAGGGCGGAGATCCTAGCCGCCGTGGCCAAGGGCTTGGTCGCTCGCGGTGAGGATGAGAAGGCCCTCATTCTAGTGAAGGACTTTGCTCTGTCCCCGCGCGCGTCCCGCGCTCTTGCTCCGGTGGCCGCGACATGGGCGCGGGCTGGCTCGGGGTCCAGAGCGCTTGAGGCGATCCAGGCCCTCCCCGACTCGGCGAAGCAAGCTGAAGCGCTTGCCCTCGCCGCGCAGTCCCTGACTAGGACGGGCCACCTTTCGCAGCACTCAGCTCTGGCCCGTCAAGCGCGCACTCTGACTGACATCTTGACCGCTGCCACCTGGCCCGACCACATGCTGTACGAACGCGTGAGGGTGCTGCTCTGCCAGGGCCGCTCCAAGCTCGCCGCGGCTGTCAGCCAGCACATCGCGGACAAGCTCCTGCAGGCCCGGGCCGTCACCCCGGACGACAGGGCCGCAAAGCCGCCGACCCCGCCCACACGCGAGCCAGACGAGGAGGAGAGCGACGACGTCCTGACGGCTGAGGCTGCCTTCCTTGTCGAACTGGCCACCGAAGAACACAATCATCAGCAAGCCGTCGCCTCAGCCGCAGCAGCACTCGCCTGGACAGGGCAGCATGACCAGGCACGAGCTCTGACACTCGCACTGCCCGACACCTTTACCAAGGACGAGGCCACAGCGTCAGTCGCCGAAGCAATGGCCGCATTCGGACATGCAACGAAGGGCCTCGATCTGGCAAGAAGCCTGGCCGACCCCCTTCAGCGCAGCCGGGTCCTTGGCAACATCACCTACTGGACCGCTCAGCGCGGGGACTATGGCGCGGCTATCGACGTAGCCGCCGACATCAGCCACCACGAACAGCAGAAATGGGCGCTTCTGTCCACCGTTGAGCTCGCTATAGAAAGGCAGCAGTATGCTGAAGCTGCTGCTGCCGCCCATGCCCTGCCCGACTCCTACGACCAGGTACGAGCGTTGTGCGCGATCTCCGCGGCAGCCCGCCAGCACGGGGAGAACGCTTACGCTGGTCAACTCACTGGTGCGCTCGATTCTGTGATCTCAAACGCCTTGGCCTCAGAGGGCCGGACCAGGAGTCGGCTGGGCTGCCTGAAAGCCGCCATCGCTGAAGGATCGGGTGACAGCGCCCGAGGCCGCGCAGCCGCAATAGAAGCGCTCAGCCTCGCCCCCTGGCACGACTCCATCCATGCCGTCCTTCGAACGGCACCCCAGGCCCTACAGTCGGCCGTACGAATGGTGTTGGTCGAGTCGAAGGCTGCTGCGGCCACCTCTGCCGGCATGCCTTAGACCACAGCTCACACCTGAGCTCAGCGGACACTCAAGCCCACGCGATCGACCAATGTCTGTAGGCCGAAGGACACGTAAAGGGGATGATGAGGGCATGAAGGCACTGATGTATGCAGGTATTGGGCTGTGCGGGGTGGGTGCAGTGGCACTGGTCATAGGCGCAATCATCGACGTCGACGCAGCAGATCCGTGGGCCAGCGTCGGTGGCGGTGCTGCCGGGCTCATCGGTATCGGCCTGGCCCTGTACGCCCACTTCTCGCTGACGCCCAGCAGATCGCCGTCCGTGAGCGCCACCGGAGAACGATCGATCGCCGCCGGAGGCAACATCGGCATCGCCACAACAGGGGACGGCGCTGCCCCCGCAGTCCCTCCGGCTATGCCGACGGCAACGCCCGCAGCACCAGGCGGCGCGACAGCAGCCGGCGGCCGGTCGATAGCGGCTGGCGGCGACATCGGTACCGCATCGACAGGAGACGTGTAGGCACACGTTCCCACCGACACTTGACGTGGGTCTCTGAGCCAGTGGTCATGTTTCTTATCGTGGTGTAGGCGATCAGTCGTTTGACGCGGCGGGCAGGACGATCGTGTCGTCGGGGTAGAAGGCGTCCATGCTTTCGTTGGAGAGGTAGCGGCGGGGGAAGGCGATCCATTCGTCGTGGAGTTCGGCGAGGACGGCGGTGGCCAGGCGGAGGACGGCGGCCGGGTTGGGGAAGACCTGGACGACGTCGGTGCGGCGTTTGATCTCCCGGTTCAGCCGCTCGAGCGGGTTCGTGGACAGATTCTTCTTCCAGTGCAGGTGGGGGAAGTCCGCGAACGCGGTCAGGTCCTCCTTGGCCTCCAACAGCATCTCTCTGACCTTGGGGAACTGCCAGCCGAGCATGTCGGCGACGGTGTCGAGCTGAGTGCGGACCGCGTCCGCGGCGGGCTGGGCGAAGACCGTGCGGATCGTCGCGGCGACCATCTCCGCCGAGCCTTTCGGGCCCACGGCGCAGACGTTGCGGACGAAGTGGACCCGGCAGCGCTGCCAGGCGGCGCCGAGCATGACCTTGCGGATCGCTTTGACCAGACCGCTGTGGCTGTCGGAGATGACCGGGCGGACGCCACCGAGGCCGCGTTCGCGCAGGTGACGCAGGAACTGGGCCCAGAACACTTCGGTCTCGCTGTCGCCGACCATGACCCCGACGACCTCGCGGCCACCGTCCTGGGTGACGCCGGTGGCGATGACGACCGCCTGCGAGACGATGCGGTGGTCGACGCGGGCCTTGACGTAGGTGACGTCGAGGAACAGGCAGGGGAAGCGGATGTGGTTTCAGCGGACGGGTGCGGAAGGCGTCCAGCTGTTTGTCGAGGTCCGCGCAGATCCGGGAGACCTCGCTCTTGAGATATCCCGGCGTCCGAGCCGAGCGCTTTGACCAGGTCGTCGACCGAGCGGGTGGAGACGCCATGGAGGTATGCCTCCATGATCACCGCGTAGAGGGCCTGGCCGATGCGCCGCCGGCGCTCCAGCAGGCTGGGGAAGAAGCTCCCGGCCCGCAGTTTCAGGATCGCGAGCTCGAGGTCGCCGGGGCTGCGTGGTCACCGTCTTCTCCCGGTGCCCGTTGCGCCAGGTGGTGCGGGTGCCGGTGCGCTGTCCCCACTCGACGCCGATCTTCGCACTCGCCTCCGCCTCGATCAGTTCCTGCAACAGCCGCTCGGCGACCTCGCGGACAAGTTCAAGACCATCGGCCGAACGTAGTGACTCAAGCAGGAGAAGTAGGTCATGCTGGGACAAGGCCACCGTGCACCCTCTGAGCGCGAACTGCCCGTTCACCCGGACAGTTACACGGCGGCCTGCCAGTTGAGCAGGGAGCAGTCACCGGCAGACGGTGCACTCCAGGGAGCGGGACCCGCGCACTCAACCGCGAAGATCCCCTACACCACTCAGCGGGACGCCATCCCAGATCCACCAGCACAACCACAAAAATCAAGCCCACGACCGCGGGCCGCCGATACCGCCGCGGCCGCGATGCACACGCGTCGCATTACCCCTGAAACAGCCATCGGTCTACTCCTCGCGCACCGCACCCGGACACCGCACTTGAATGTGCGGTCCCCAGGCCGACGCATTCCGAGGAATTGAGCTGGCACGAACGCCATCGGGAGGGCGAGCGAGCTCGCTCCGACCACGGCGACACGGCGCAAGTGAGGTGGACCCCGGAATCATCCGGCACGACCATCTCATGCCGTACGTGCCGCGGCCTACGGGGTCCAAGACCAGTGGGTATCCGCCCCCGCGAAACCGACGCCTTACTTGGCCGGCGACCGCCAACGTCCTTCAGGACGCTTTAGCGGCGACGGCCGCATGTCGCACGCTGGCGCGGACATCTTCGGCGAGCCGCTCCAGCACTTCCGGTACCACCGGGTCGATAGGCCCCTCCTTCATGCGAAGCTCAGCGACCTCGGCCAATGTGCGGCGGACGGTGTGGTCGTTGTCTTCAGCGAGTCGGCGGATGGTTCGGGGGTGCTGACCCGCATGGGACACGGCGAGAAAGGCGCCGGCCTGACGGACGGTCCTGTTGTGATGTGTGACCAGCAGCGCGGGGTCAACACTGAGCGCGATCTGCGGCGGCAGGTACGCGAGAACACGGGCTGCGTCTCCGACGTCCGAGGGAACGGCGGTACGGAGCAATGCGATGGCGTTCTCTCGCACCCAGTGGTGCTCGTCATCGAGTTCCGCGGCGAGGTGCGCCAACTCTAGGGCCGGCCCGCGCAAGGACGCCGTGCCGAAGGAGATGCGGGCCCAGCTGAGTGGGTGAGGGGTACCGGTCATTTCGCTGTCAAGGTGACTGCCATCCTGCTCGCCCAGGACGAAGGGCTTAGCCTGGTGGTAGATGGCTGTCCTATCGGCCCGCGGCAAGTCCGTGATCAGGTTGCGGAGGCCGTTCAGGGCGCTGCGTCGGGCGTCGGCGATCTCGCGCCTGTCCAAGGCGATTTCCATGAGTCTGTAGGCGCAGCGTCGGCGACTGGATTCGTCGAGCTGGCAAACCAGGAGTGCGTCGTTCGCCAGCTGATCGCCGATGGTGGTGTTGTGCGGGTCGGGCGCGGGACGGGACTGGATGCGGTCCAAGGCCTCAAGGGCGGCGGCCCGCACGGTGGGGTGGTCAGCGACCACCTGGCTCAGGGCGAGGGCGGCTGGGTACTTGTTGTCCTCGGCGAGGGTGGCAAGGGTGGCGAGCCGTGTTCGGCAGGCCGTCTGCTCGGCTGCCGTCAGCGGGGACGATGGGGCGGTGAGGATCTGAACCCACCGGCTCTCGCCGAGTGCCTCCCAAGCGTCGTAGGTACCTTGCTCTGCTTCGTCGAGCAGCTTGGTGACGGCTGGAAGGGCGAGACTCGGGTGCCGGTACGCGATGGCGAACCGGGTTGCGCCTCGACCTGTCCGCTTGAGATCGACGAGGTCGGTGAGCACCTGACTGGCCTGCTCGGCCGTGCCCCGAGGGGCGAGGGTACAGGCGCTACTGAGGACTTGATGTAGGAGGTGCCGGAGAGGAGATTCAGCCAGATCCCCGGAGAGCAGCCGTCGAGCTATGTCGATGAGTTCACCAAGGAGCGCGATGGCGGCATCGTCATCCAGGAGGTCTGTCTGTGCTTCCAGCTGTGCTGCTCGTGCACGGGAGACCCGCCAGGGCACGCCTTGGAGAGGCCCGAGAGGAAGGAGCCTGTCGCCGGAGGCGGCAGCAAGCTTCTTGGCCGCCTTGGCCTCTCCCGCTCGCTGATAGTAGATCGCCGCCAGCCCTGCCTCGGTGTTTTCCCGGTACAGGTCGGCCAGAAAACGCAGTGCCTCCAGTTCTCCCGTCCAGTCACCCGTCACCACGGTGTCGACGAGCCAACGCTGCGCGGCGGCGATGGCCTCCCGAGGCTTTTGCCGCACCAGTGCGGACATAGCCTGCTCCCGGGGTTGGCGGGACCGGACCAGAAGGCGACCCGTGCCGGTTGCGCGGAGTGCCTGTGCGAGTCGATGTTCGTCGTCGATGTCGCCCGCCAACGGGCCGTACGAGACGTTGATGGTCCTGATGCTGTAGAGCCAGTCCGCAGCATCCTGGGGCAAGTCGGCGCGGATGCCGGCATTGACGGCATCGCGGTACGCCTCGACGGCGGCGTCTGCTTCCCCCTCTTCGGCGAGCCGCCTGCCCTCCCGTGCGAAGACCATCGCCGCCGGGCGGTCCGTCACGTGGTGGCGGCGCGCCCGCTGGCGCAGTGCGCGTCGTTCGGCAGGGTCGTAGTGGGCACGTATGAGACGGAGTCGGAGCAGTGTGTGGTCCGCGTCGTTGCCCCGTTCGGCAAAGGCATCGATGGCTTCCAACACGAGCCCGTCGAGCTCACGAACCGAGTTCGGATCGAAGGCCAGTGCCTGCTCTGCGAGCAGGAGAATCAGTACGGGACGATACTCGGGATCCCGCTCGGCAGAACTCGCCGAAAGGACCTCACGAAGGCTGTCCAACTCGCCCAGCGGGTGGAGCAGGCTGTCCGCGGTGGCTTGCAGTAGTTTCGCGATTCGCTCTGCTCGGTCTGCTCGCGGTTCCCCGGCTTCGGTGCTCTTGAGCGCCAGCCTCGCGATGTCTCTGGTAAGGGACCGGGCTTGGTCGTAGTCTCCGGCGCGCAGGGACGCGACGGCGAGATTGCCTGCCATCTCCACGGCGGCGACGCTGTGGCCAGCGGCTTGCAGGGCGGCCATCTGCTTGCGCTGCATCACAGCTGCGTGCCCGTGGAAGCCGGTGCCGTGCAGGCTGGAGGCGATCTGTCCGTAGAGGCGGGCGGCCTGTTCGGGGTCTGTCGGCAGGAGTGTGTCAGCCTGGCGAAGGAGGGGGGCGAGCATCTCGGTGTTCAGCGGCCCGACGAGAATCAGCTCTGCCTGCTGCCGCCGGTCAACATGGGTCGGGAGCGCGGTCGAGGATGTCCCGGCCGCCGCAAGCGCCGAGGCGTGGTAGTGGTACTCGGTCGTCGTGCGGGTCTCGTGCTTGTCGCCGCTGACAACATCGCCATCGACGGTCAACTGGTTCCCGTCTCCTGTGATGCCCACCCCCACATCGGCACCCGCCAAGATCCCGCGATCCCCCGGGACCGGCGCACTCGCGATCTTCCCGGCGTCCCTGCCGCCGTCCTCACCTCGCGAGCGCGACCACTTGCTATTCATCGCTGAATTCTCCCTTACTCGCGATCGTTTCGTCCACGGCTCCGCTGCCGAGGCCCTCATCAGAGCCCGCCGCAGCCGTCCTTGGAACCGATGCCTCAGGGCGCCTGGGTGGCCCCGGTCCGAGTGAGGGCGCAGGCTCGTTTCTGCGGTGAACGCGGCCGCCCGCACGGGCGAGTTCCACCAATGCTGTCCCACATGACGTTTGCGAGGAACCTGCGGTTCTCGCAGTGCAGGACCGCGTCTTCTCGCCCGCAAGATCGACTTCCTGTCGAAGTTGTAGCGGTGCCGCATCCGCCGCTACCGGGCGACGCCACGGGTGCGCGATCGGTGCCGCCACCGAGGGAAGCTCCCCGCCGACTCACGACTGATCCAGCCCGCTCCAGCAGCGACTCGGCCACCAGGACGGCCATCTGCGTGTCGTCAGTGGCCTCGCCGGGGTCCCAGCCACCGTCTCAGCACATCTCGCCCCCAGCACCGGAAGCGGGAACCGCACGGAGAACGCTCCCGGGGGGAGCGAAACTCGAAGGGGGCCTAGAGCGCCACCCACCGCTGAACCGACGGCCGCGCCGGCCGCTCGCTGAATCCGCTTCATTCTCGCAGGTCAACCGCGCCGAGCCGAAGGCTTATGGCCCTGTGGCCTTCCAACTGGGCTGCCTGCGTGGGCTTCTGCCCCTGCGCGGAAACTGGCCGGACCCAGCGAACCATGGGTCATGGCTCCGGCAAGCGTGTCCACGTCGAGTGGGTGCCGCCTGGCGCATCGGGGACGGGACCCCCTGGTGCCGGCCCTTCCCTGAGGCGGCGCAGATACGGCAGGTTACGCATTGCCTTGGCAGCCCAAGCTCGCTGAAGGCGTGAGTTGTTTCCGTCGTTTGCCACGCGGGTGAGGAGTTCGAAGACGCCCTCGGCCGTGCGAGGGCGGTGGGAGTCGCGCGGGTCCTGAACCCTGTGAGCACCGGCCGCGTACCGGTCGAGCAACCGAAACGCATCGTCACGTGCCGTCTCGGGCATTTCGGGTTCGATGACCAGCTGCACCAGGATGGCGGTGAGGCGGGGGCTGTGCCCGCCCGGCTCGGCCTCGGTAAGCGCTTGGGCGGCGGCCACGCGTGCGTGCTCGTCCAGCACACGGTCGGCGGCCAAGGCCGCATACATATCGGCCGCGGAGGCATTCCCCATGGCTTGCAACTCGTCTGCGGCACCCAGCCGGATCGGCGCGGCGACCGACATGTCGCCGGCCAGGGTGATGAAAAGTTCGTCCGCGCGTGGGTCGTTCAGCTGGGCGAGTTGCTCGGCGACCCGCAGCCGGGCGGTCTGGACGCGTTCCCCACCAACGGGGTCGGCGTCCAGTTCCGTGGCGAGGGAGGCCAGCAGGTCGGCGGCCCGTTCGTCACCGGTGTGGGCGAGTTCGCCAAGCGCAGTGACGCGGGTGCCTGGGTCGAGGCCGGAGTCGGCTCCGTAGGAGACAAGAAGCTCCGCGTAGCGGTCAGCGTCGGTGGAGCGCAGGGTCCTCATGAGCTCGTATCGCAGCGTGCTGTCGGCTGTGCTCTCGCCTGCCAGGGCCAGCAACAGTGCGGGGGCGCGCGGGTCACCCGCTGTCGCGAGCTCGCGGAGCGCGAGGGCTCGGGCGTTCTGGCTGAGTTCGGGGTCTTGGGCGTAGGATAAGAACAGTTCGGTGCAGCCTTTCGGGTCGGCCGAGCGCAATGCGTTGACCACATCCCGTCGCAGCCCATCGTGGAACACCGGGTCGGCAACGATGGCTAGCAGCTGCTTGCCGTGGGTGGTGTCGCCGAGCCCCTCCAGGAGGCGCTGCATGGTCTCGACCCTGGCGAGCAGGCCTACGTCGGTGTCGGCGGCGATGCTCAGCAGGGATTCGGTGTAGCCGCTGCCGTGAAGGGAACCCAGGGTCCGTGCGGCCATAATGCGGTCGTCGTCGCTGATCATGGGGTCTGTGGCAACGGCGGTGAGGATGCGCGCGTCTCTGTCGTCGTCGAGGGTGCGCAGGTGCTGGGCGAGTTCGCGGCGGAAGAAGCCGGTACACTCCGGCATCTTCGCGGCGGCTGCGAGCGTGTCGGCACAGCGGCGCATGGACTTGGGCGCGACCGGGATGCCGTCCGCGACCAGTTCGGCAATGAAGCGGGCGCCCTCCCAGCGTTTTCCGCAGCGCCACAGGGCTCGGCTGAGCAGGGGGCGGTCCGTCACAGCCGCGATCAGGAAGCGGGTGAAGGAGTCTTGCCGTCGCCATTCCTGGGGCGGGCGTGTGACCCAGTGGCCGAAGACGTTACGCAGCTCGACGTCGGCCCGCCGGGGGTCTTCGGCTACGCGTCGCGCGGCAAGGAATTCCAGCAGGGTCTGGTGGATGAAGACGAGGTCGCCGCCGCGTTCTGTGAACAGGCCGCTACGGCGCAAAGTTTCACGCAGGATCTCTCGCCAGACTTGCTCGGGAAGGTCGGGAGGGCGCTGGTCCTCGGTGCGTGCGGCGAAAAGCTCACCGGCCGACAGCTGCTCCCCGTCCAGCCAGGCCAGGGCGAGTTCTCCGGCCAGACCCACGACCTGGGCGGGCAGGCGCTCCACAGTGTGGACTGCCGTGGTGCCGTACTTGGCGGCAGCAACCGCGGCCTGGGGGATGATCCCGGAAGCCGCATCGCTATACTGCCTGCTCTGCAGAAGCTCGATGAAGGAGCGATACACCTCGTGCCGGGTGGTCGGCAGCGGGGGTTTTGGCTGGTCGGCGAAGAGCTGGCACAGCATCGTGGCCATGAGCGGTACGCGTACGAGCGCTTGGCGACGTTGCTCGCCGAACTGAAGCGTGAACTGCTCCGCGGCGGGCTCGGGGTCGGGCAGGCCGAGGGCACTTAGCCAGCGTTCGGCGAAGTCCCGCAGCTGGCGGGTGTCGAAGGGCAGAAGGTCGAAGACGGCGGCCCGCCAGACCGGGGAGCGCGATGTGGGCAGCTCTGGGATGGGGCGCGTGGCAATGACGCATCGGTACATCGCCCCTTCGGGGTCGGCGGCCCGTACACCCGCCAGCCTGGTGAGCACGACCTGACGCTGCTCGGAGGCCAGCAACTCGTCTAGCCCGTCCACGAGTACGAGCCATGATGCATGCGCTGCGGGCGGCCCCCGGAAGAACTCGGCCGACCATGCCTCCAGCGGACCAAACCGCCCGGCATCGGCCCGGACTCCGGCTTCTAGCGCTTCGGCCAAGGGGCGGTCGGGGACCAGATCGGCCGCTTGTACGTAGACCGGGACCAGCAAAGGGGTGGGCGCGAGGCGGGCGGTGCGGTCGGGGCGAAGGCCGGGACTCGGCGGCGCGGACTGTTCGACCGCACGACTGCCCGAGCCGCCGGTGCCCTTGTCGCCTTCGTCCCCGGCCCACGCATCACCCCACCCCGCCACGCATTCCCGCACGAAGCTGCGCAGAAGACTGGACTTGCCCGCGCCCGGTCCGCCGACCGCCAGGGCGTCCATGTGGTCGTCAAGGATGGTCGAGGCCGACACCCGTTCCTCGGTGTCCAGTTGGTCTGGCCGGGTCAGCATCGTTATGGAATGGGCGTGTTGACTGACGTAGACAGTCGACAGCGGCGGGGAGACGTTGCCTGGTGCCACTCCGGGATAAGGGTGGGACTCAGCCGCCCGCGCGGCGGCGGCGAGGTAGCCGCGCAGTCGGCGGCTGGGGAACGCCCAGCCGCCCGCCCGGAGTTGGTCATCTGAGAGGGTACTCAGCCAGGGCTGCTCCACATCTGAGATCTTGCTGCTCACTCGCAGACTTACCGCGCGGGCTGCGGATTTGTGCAGCTCCTGGACCTGTTGTGGGCAGTGGGAGAGCAGTGCCGTGGCGGAGAGGGCGTGCACGCTGCCGGCGTGGTCGGACGTGCAGAGCATTCCGCTGACGGCGCCGGTGCGCTTGTTGAGGATCGCGCTGCCGCTGTAGCCCCCGCCGATGGGGGGACCCCAGAACCGTTCCAGCAGGCCGAGTCCGTCCGGGTCGCGCGACGAAGGGCCCTGGTAGTCGAGTTGAACCGACTGGCCGCTGCGGAACATTCCCTCCGGATGCCCCCGGACCCAGACCCCGTCGCCGTCCCGCAGGTCGTCGTGGAATAGCACCCACGGGGCGGGGGCGGCCACGCCGCCGGTGTCCGTCACGACTCGCAGCAGGGCCAGGTCAAGGCCCGTGGTCCGGTCGCGGAAGTACAGATCGAGGGCGGGACGCAGCCGCAGTTCACGCTCCGAGCCACCCACCCGGCCGTACACCACTTCCGGGAGTGTTTCAGCGCTGTCCGCGATCACGTGGGCGCAAGTCGCCACAGTGCCTGGCGCAATGAAAAAGCCCGTGCCGTACCTCAGCGACGCACTACCAGGTGCACGGATCACCAGCGCCACCGTCGCCGCCGTGAGCAATTCCCGAGTGCCGCTGCTCAGGGAGGTCACGGCGTCGGTGCGGCCCACTCCAGTGCGACCTTGAAGGCGGACCTGGCCGTGGCCTTGCCGAGGACCGCAACGAGCGTGCCAGATTCGACCGCGAACTCGCACGAGAACTCAACGGTCGCCTTCTGACTGCCGGTCTGCTCCAAGCGCGTCCCCACCGCTCTGGCGACCCCCACCAGCGAGTCCAGAGCCTCCTCAAGGGTCGGCCGTGAAGCCGCGATCTCCCGCTCGTCCGCACCGGCATGACTGGACTCCAGCCGCCGCACCGACAGATACAGCGGATGTCCTTCGACCGTCACCGGAACCACGGCCGTCTCGTCCCCTGCCAACGCGTCGACCCCCGCCCGCTCGTCCAGCACCCCGCGCCTCCCCTTCACTTGCCCGCACATCGCCTCCACAGTTGCGTTCAGCCTAGTGATCCCGCCGGTCGCCCGTCGGAAAACCTTCACAACCCTCGCCAATCCAGCGCCGCGTCCGCCAGCACGCTTCCTGCTCGAAGCAGCGGCGCCCTGGGGCGTAAGTGCCATCTCGTGGTCGCTGTACCTGTCCCCGTGCCCGGTGCCGTTTTGCGTACGACCAGGTCACCGCGATCATCAGGGCCGGGATGGCGAACAGCGGGGCGAAAGCGAAGCCCCAGACGGTCTGTGCTGTACCACTCGACATGTAGGTCTCGCTCTCAACGGTGAAAAGCGACCACGAGTTGCCACAGCGCCATCAGGACCAGGACACCCGAGGCGGTCCAGGCCAGCGGGGCGAGGACCCTGGGGGTGCAACGGCCGCCACCGGTTGTTGACGAGCAGCAACGGAAACAGAGCGGCCAGCTCGGCAAAGACGGAGAGGCCTACGACGTATGCGATGCCCCAGCCTGGAAGCCCGGCCGCGACAGCCTGCAACGCTGTAAGCCCGCCGCAGAGCTTGGGCGGGTCAGCGGTGCTTCTTGGTGAGCAGCCGGTTCACCGCGGCGCAGTACCGCGCCTGGGCGAGCCAGGGCAGTTCGAGGAACGAGACGGCGCGGAAGCCGAGGGCGGTGAAGGGACGCGTCATGGTCACTCCGTGGTCGTGAGCGGTCTGTCGGCGAGGGGGAGCGGCGGGGCGCCGGGCTGTGGCGAGCGCCCCCGTGCCGGCCGCAGGGCGCCGGGGGCCGTCAGCGGCCGAGCCCTGCCCAGCCGACGCCCTCCTGCCGGCTCAGCGCTCCACAATGCGGGTTCGGACAACAAGCCGAGACGAGGCTTCCAGGGACGGCAAGGGCCGAAGGCGCTGAGCAGTGACTTCACACTCCACTCGGGACGCTGCTCCGTCCAAAGCGCGCAGCAAACGATCCTGCTCGTCAGCAGGCAGACGCTCCATCATCCGCACCATCTCCCCAAGTTCGTCCCCGACCGACGTCACTGCTCCCCCGCGAGGTCGAGATCGCCTTTGCTCGTCCCGGCCACGCCTTCGACGATCCGGGGACGGCGCCATGGGTGCGCGATCGGACCCGACACCGCCCGCCACCACGGCTCCACCGGCAGCTCCCCCGCCGGCTCGAACGGCTCACCCGGCCGCGGAAACGCCACTGCCTGCTCAGCCTCCTCGGCCGCGTCCTTCGTCCACTCCCCCGGCTCCGCCCACGGATGCGGAGCCAGATTGAACGTCCCCCAGTGGATCGGTAGCAGCACCCCACCCGGAGCGCCTCCCTGCAGGTCAAGATGAGCCTGCACCCCCTGCGCAGGCGTCATGTGAATGTCTGGCCACATACCAGGCAGCGGCGTATAGTCCGTGTGGTTCTTGGGCCAGAACTCGGCGTACGCCCCGAGCTGGATCATCGTGGCGTCGAACGGGCCGTGCGCGGCGCCGATCTCGCGGAAGCCGTCGAAGTAGCCGGTGTCCCCGCTGTGGTAGACGCGGTGTTCCTCCCCGGCGACGACCCAGGACGCCCAGAGGGTGTGCTGGGTGTTGCGCAGCCCCCGCCCGCAGAAGTGCCGGGCCGGGGTGGCGGTGAGGGTGAGGCCGCCGACGCGGGTCGACTCGTGCCAGTCCAGCTCGCGCAGCCGGCCGGCGGGGACGCCCCAGTGCTCGAGGTGGGCGCCGACGCCCAGCGGCACGGCGAACACGGTGTCCGTGCCGGCCAGCGCCTTGATGGTCGGCATGTCCAGGTGGTCGTAGTGGTCGTGGGAGATGACGACGACGTCGACGCGGCCGAGGGCGGCCAGCGGCAGGGGAACCGGGTGCAGGCGCTTGGGGCCGGCGAAGGGGAACGGGGAACAGCGCTCGCCCCACACGGGGTCGAAGAGCACGCGCTGCCCGTCGATCTCGGCGAGCACGCTGGAGTGGCCCATCCAGGTCAGCCGGAGCCCGGTGGCGGGCGGCCGGGCGAGGTCGGCGAGGGTGGTGGCGTGCACCGGCACCGTGCCCTCGGGGGCCCGCCGGGCCCGCGCCTCCTTGTTGAAGTAGATCTTGGCGAATTCGGTCGCCGAGCCGGAGGGGCGGGTCCGGGCGGTGCCCCCGGGGTTCTGGAAGACCCCGTCGCGGAAGTGGGGCGATCTGCGGATGCGCGCCATGCGCTCGCCGCCCGGGTCCGCGCCGAAGGCCGCGGGACGCGGCACGCTGAACCCGGCACTCGGGAAACGGAAAGCGGCCACGGTACCTCCAGGTGGAGTGGATCAAGCTCTCATCGTCGTCGTCTCGTGCTACGTCACCTCGAACGACGGATGTCACATCCGTGTTCCCGGTCCGCGGCGGACCGGGAGCGCGTCACCGCACGTCCGGGGGGCTGTATAGGGTGACGTGTGTGGGGAGAGTCCGGTTGAGTGTGGCCGAGCGGCGCGAGGAGCTGTTGCGCGCGGCAGTGGAGCAGATATCGGCGCGGGGTGTGGCGGCGGTGCGGATCGCCGACGTGGCCGCCGCGCTCGGTGTCAGCAACGCCCTGGTGCTCTACCACTTCTCCACGAAGGAGCGGCTGGTCGCCGCCGCGTTCACCCACGCCGCCGAGGCCGATCTCGCCCATCTGCGCGGGCTGCTCGCCCGCCGTACGTCGGCGCTGCGCCGGCTGCGGGCGGCCGTGCGGTGGTACGCGCCGACCGGTCAGGCCAAGGGCTGGCGGCTGTGGATCGAGGGCTGGGCGGCGGCGCCGCGCGAACCCGCGCTGCGGGAGGTCACGCGCGAGCTGGACCGCCAGTGGAAGACGGCGATCGCCGAGGTCATCGAAGAGGGTGCGGCCGCCGGTGAGTTCTCCTGCCCCGAGCCGGACGCCGCCGCGCTGCGCCTGACGGCGCTGCTGGACGGCCTGGCGGTGCAGCTCACGTCGTACGCGGGCACGGTGTCGCGGGCCCGGGCGCAGCAGTGGGTGGACGAGGCACTGGCCCGGGAACTGGGTCTGGAGCGAGCGGCCCTGACGGCCACGCGACGCTAGGGGACGTCGCGCGGGAACCGGCCGCCCGCTCCCCTTCTCAGGCTCAGGCCACCGCGGCGATCCGCGTCTTGATGTCGTCCGGCGACAGCGTTCCCTTGGCCGTGACATGGTCGCCCGACGACTCGCCGCGCAGCCGGCGTCCGATCCACGGGACCAGGTACTCGCGCGCCCAGTGCACGTCGTCGCGCCGCACGTCCAGGGTGCCCCGGGCCGGCAGGGGCGGCCAGGGCTGGTCCGGGTCTGCCGGGACGCGCAGGCCCAGGGCCTGGCCGGCGCGGAGCGCCACGCGCGTGTGGCCTTCCGGCGACAGGTGCAGCCGGTCGGCGTCCCACGCCCTGCGGTCCTGGACGCTCCGCAGCGACCACAGGTCGAGCACCGGGCAGCCGTACCGGTCGGCGACGGCCCGGACGTGCCCGTTGTACGTGGCGATCTTGCCGCGCAGATGCTTGAGGACGGGCACCCCGCGGGTGTCGAAGCCGGTGGTCACCAGGACGGTGCCGGCCGCGGCGGTCAGCGCGGCCACCGCCAGTTCGAACCGCTCGGCGACCTCGTCGGGGTCGGTGCCGGGCCGGATGATGTCGTTGCCGCCCGCCGCGAACGAGACCAGGTCCGGTGCGAGGGCGACGGCCCGCGGGACCTGTTCCGCCACGATCTGGTCGAGGAGCCTGCCGCGCACGGCGAGGTTCGTGTACGTGAAGTCGCCCTCGGGGCGCCGGTCCGCGAGCAGTACGGCCAGTCGGTCGGCCCAGCCGACGAAATCCCCGTCCGGGCCGGGGTCGCCGACGCCCTCGGTGAAGCTGTCTCCCACCGCCACGTACGACCCGATCACTGCTCTGCTGTCACTCTTCGAATCGTCTGCCACGTCGGCCCATGATTCACCTTGGAATGTGACCTACGCGACCGTAGGAAGGGGTTGACGGTCGGTGAGAAAGGCCACGCCTAAAGTGTTCGTCAATTCCGGAATACGGCGCAGTACTCCGAAGGCGTCGTACACCGAGGACCGAGTACGCCGAGGACCGGGTACGCCGAAGGCCGGACCCGGGGATCGGGGTCCGGCCTTCGGGGCACGGTGGCTGCGCGGAGCCGGACGTCAGACGGAGACGCCGTGCGAGCGCAGGAACGCGATCGGGTCGATGTCCGAGCCGTAGTCCGGCGTGGTGCGGATCTCGAAGTGCAGGTGCGGGCCGGTCACGTTGCCGGTGGCACCCGAGAGGCCGACCTGCTGACCCGCCGTCACCGACTGACCGGCGGAGACGGAGAGCGAGGAGAGGTGGGCGTACTGGGCGTAGTGGCCGTCGGCGAGCTGGATGACGACCTGGTTGCCGTACGCGCCGCCCCAGCCGGCCGAGACGACGGTGCCCGCGCCGACGGCCTTCAGCGAGGTGCCGGTCGGGACGACGAAGTCGGTGCCGGTGTGGTAGCCGCTGGACCACATGCTGCCCGACTGGTGGTACGGGGTACCGACGGTGCCGCCCGCGACGGGGGAGGTGTAACCGCTGGTGGTGCCCGTGGACTGGGCGCCGGTGTCCGAGGACTCCGAGGAGCCGGAGTCGTCCGAGGAGGAGGCCTTCTCGGCGTCCGTCGACTTGTCGGCGGCGGGCTTCTCGGCGGCGGGCTTCTCGGCCGGCTTCTGCGACTGCGCGGCGGACGGCGCCGACGACTTGGCGGCCTGGCCGCCGATCGCGAGCTCGAGACCGGGGTGGATCAGCGACGGGTCGGAACCGACGGCCTCGCGGTTGTCCGCGTAGAGCTTCTTCCAGCCGCCGTCGACGTGCTGCTCGTCGGCGATCTTCGAAAGGTAGTCACCGCTCTTCACGGTGTACGTCCGGGAGTCCGAGTTCTTGTCGGAGCTGCTCGCGGCGGACTTCTTGGCCGACGTCGGAATGGACTGCACGGCCTGCTCGGAAACGGAGTGAGCGGGGGCGGCGTTGGCGGAGGCGGCACCCAGCAGCGGAAGCGCGAGCGCGGCGCCACCGGTTCCGGCGACGGCGATGGTGCGGGTCAGGCGCATGGCCCTGGTACGGCGGTGCTTACCCTTCGCGGGCATGGTGAATTCCTCTCCGGCGCCTGCGAGGTGAGCTGTCGGGTGCGGGCTGGAGATGCCCGGCCGCGCCGAAACGCGGCTTTACCCCAAGCCGTTCCGGGAACCGGAACAGGCAGTTTTACCTGTGGGTCCCCCGCTCCTGCCGTGTACGGGTGGTGGATGAGTGCGGGCTCCGGTCGGCGGCAGGATTAGGCGTCCGTCCGGATCGGTGGTGAACGTAAGGGACCAGGACGCACAGGGACAAGCGCGAGGTTCCGGCGACAGGCGTTTCGATTGATCCTTTATGAAAAAACCGGTGACCCTGCGTCGATTTCCGACCCACTGTTTTCCCTGAATACCCTTGAGAACCGGCGGCATTACGTGAACATGACGGACAACGCTCGGTCACGGATATGACGCTGCTCACGCGCCCCTTATCCACCATCCGTCATTTCAGGGCCAGTTATTACCAAAGCGCCAATTCGGACAGAATGCCTTTACCGGTCCACAATGGCCCTCTTGCAGCGGCTTTCGCCGACCGGTCATGCCGTATCGTCGAGTGGTGCCCGCCGGCGAGCAGCGACGGCGGGGCGGAGTGGGAGGAGCCCCCGTGACGCAGCAGGTCCCGTCGACCGAACCCGAGCTGACCGGTGTGCGCAACTTCCGGGACGTGGGCGGACTGCCGACCGTGGACGGCCGGCGGGTGCGCCAGGGGGTGCTGTTCCGCAGCGGCCACCTCGCGCACGCCACCGGGGAGGACGCCGCGTTCCTGGCCTCACTGGGCCTGCACACGATCTTCGACTTCCGCAACGCTGCCGACCAGAAGCTCGACGGCCCGGACGTCGAGCTGCCGGGCGTGCGCAATGTGAACCTGCCGCTGAGCGACCCGGCCGACGGCGCCGAGTTCTGGAAGATGGTCCGTGACGGAGACCTCGACCAGCTGCGGGACATCCTGGCGGACGGCAAGGGCGCCGACCGGATGATCAACTCCTACCGCCTCATCATGACGGAGCGCACGGCGGAGCACTCCCGGGTCCTGCACGCGCTCGCCGAGGACAGCGTCCCCGCGCTGATGCACTGCGCGGCCGGGAAGGACCGCGCGGGCCTGTCGATCGCCGTCACCCTGCTCGCCCTGGGCGTCGAGCGCGAGGCCGTCGTCGAGGACTACCTGAAGTCGAACGCCGCGCACCGCCGCTACAAGGTGCGCCGCAGCGGCTCGGCGGCCTCGGCGTACTCACCCGAGGTCATGGAGCTGCTCAGCCCCCTGTTCGACGCGCGCGCCGAGTACCTGGCGGCGGCCTTCGAGACCGTCGAGGAGACGTGGGGCGGCGTCGACGCCTACCTGGAGAAGGGCCTCCGGCTCACTCCGCAGACCCGGGAGCGACTGCGCGAGCGGATGGTGGACTGAGCCACCCGCTCGCGACGGCCGGACGGCGCTACTTGGCGCCCACCTCGAACAGCAGGTAGAGGAAGCCGCCGAAGACGTGCCCCAGGGCGATGTAGATGACCAGCCGCACCCACAGGGCGCGCGGGAACTTGTCCTCGATGGCACTCATGGCGTCTCTCCAGGGGTCGGGCCGAGGCACAGCGCGGCCGTCGGGCTCTGCAGCAGGGTGTGGACGAAGAGCAGCTCGACCCCGTCGGGGTCCTGGGCCGCGATCCGGTGCGGGGTCATCGAGTCGAAGTGGGCGCTGTCCCCCGCGGTGAGCCGGTGCTCGGTGTCCCCGAGGCGCAGTCGCAACCGGCCCCTGAGGACGTGCAGCCACTCCTCGCCGGGGTGCACCCGCACGACGTCGCCCTGGGAGCCGTACGGCACCTGGACGCGCAGGGCCTGCATGCCGCGGCCCGGCGCACCCGCCTGCCAGTACGTCCAGCCGCCCGCGGCGGTGGGTTCCATGTCGGCGCCGCGCACGACGGCGTCCCGGTCGGCGGACGTCTCGCCCAGCAGCTCGGCGACGGTCGTACCGTAGACACGGGCGAGCGCGAGCAGCATCGGCAGTGAGGGCTGGCGCTGCCCGGTCTCCAGACGGGAGAGGTGGGCGGGCGACAGCCCCGCGGCGCGGGACGCGGCCTCGAGCGTGAGGGCGGCCCGCCGCCGCAGCTCGCGCAGCTGGGGCGCGACGGCGGCGACCGTCCCCTCGGCGGGGCCGGTCTCGGAGGAGCTCATGGCTCCATTCAGCCCGAGACTTGCCCGTCAGGCAAATTCCTTGCCTCAGAGGCAAAGGCACCCCGGGGCCTCAGAGGCAAACACACTCGAAGGCCTCAGAGGCGGAGGCCCCCAAGGCCTCGCTCGCTCAGCGGTTGGCCACCGCCTGCTTGACCAGAGTCTTCCCGAAGTCCCACATGAGGCCGCCCCCATTGTGCGCGTCCTCCATCACCTCCGTGAAGGCGTCGACGAACCGGTCGGCGTCGTCGGTGTCGATGATCAGCGGCGGGATCAGCTTGATCACCTCCAGGTGGTCGCCGGACACCTGGGTCAGGATCCGGTGGCGCTGCAACAGCGGCACGACCACCATCTGCGCGAACAGCCCCTTCCGCGCGGCCTGCAACATCGTCCAGCGGCTGCGCAGCTTCAGGGAACCGGGCCGGCCGAACTCGATGCCGATCATCAGTCCGCGGCCCCGGACGTCGGCGAGCAGTTCGTAACGGTCCACCAGCGCGGCCAGCCGGGACTTCAGCCGCTCCCCCACCGCGGCGGCGTTCGCGACGATCTCCTCGTTCTCCATCACCGACAGCACGGCGAGCCCGGCCGCCATGGCCTGCGCGTTGGACCCGAAACTCGCCGAGTGGACCTGCACACGGTCCATCGAGGAGTACACCTTCTGGAAGATCCAGTCCTTGCCCAGGGTGGCCCCCACCGGCACGTACCCGCCGGACAGCGCCTTGGCGACGCAGACCAGGTCGGGCTCCACCCCGTCGTCGTGCTGGTAGGCGTAGAACTTGCCGGTACGGCCGAGGCCCGTCTGCACCTCGTCGGCGATCAGCAGCGCCTTGTGCCGGTGCAGCAGCTCCTGCGCGGCGCGCAGGTAGCCGGGCGGGGCCTCGTGCACGCCCTTGCCCTGGACCGGCTCCACGATCAGCGCGGCCACGTCGCCCTTCTTCAGCTCGCGGGCCAGGGCGTCCAGGTCGCCGAGCGGTACGGCGGTGTCGGGCAGCAGCGGCGCGAAGCCCTTGCGGAACGAGTCCTCGCCGTTGACGGAGAGGGAGCCGGTGGTCAGTCCGTGGAAGGCGTGCGAGCAGTACAGGATCCGCCGTCTTCCGGTGGCGTAGCGGGCGAACTTCAGGGCGGTCTCGACGGCCTCGGTGCCGCTGTTGCCGAAGAAGACGCGGTCCAGGTGAGGGCTGTAGGAGAGCAGCTTCTCCGCCAGCAGGCCGGGCAGCGGCGGGCAGTCGAAGCGGGTCAGGTCGGCGAGCGAGGCGTCGAGGACGTCGTGCAGCGCCTTGCGGACGACCGGGTGGTGGCGGCCCAGGCCCATCACCGCGAACCCGGCGAGCATGTCCAGGTAGTCGTTGCCGTCCGCGTCCCAGAAGTGCGCGCCCTCGGCCCGCTCGTAGACCTTGTCGAAGCCGATGGTGCGCAGCATGCGCGGCTGCTGGTGGTTGAGGTGCTTGGCGTGCAGCTCGTACCGCTCGGCCCCGCGCTCGGCCAAGAGCGCGGTGAGGTCGAACTCCTTGGTCATTCAGTTCTCTCCTTGCGCTGGCATGACGATCCGTCCGTCGCCGGACTGTTCCACCGCGGATCCCCCGGCCCCCTCGTCCACCTGTCCGGCGAGGGCCAGGCTCGCGGCGATCCGCCCGGCGACGTCGACCGGGGTGAGGCCGATGTCCGCGAGCACCTCGGCGCGCTTGGCGTGCGCGAGGAACTGCTCGGGGATGCCGAAGCGGCGTACGGGGACGTCGACCTCGGCGTCGCCGAGCGCCAGCGCCACCGCGGAGCCGACTCCGGCGGCGCGGCTGTTGTCCTCGACGACGGCCACCAGCCGGTGCCCCGCCGCGAGGGGTGCGAGCGCCGGGTCGACGGGTTTGACCCAGCGCGGGTCGACGACGGTGCAGCCGATGCCGCGGGCCTCGAGGAGTTCGGCGGCCCCGAGGCAGACGGGTGCCATCACGCCCACCGCCACGAGCAGCACCTCGGGCCGGTCCGCGGCGTGCAGGACGTCCAGGCCGCCGATCCGGTCGACGGCGGGCACGGCGGGGCCGACGGACTCCTTCGGGAAGCGCAGCAGCGTCGGCGCGTCGTCCACCGCGACCGCCTCGCGCAGCTGGGCGCGCAGCTGGTCGGCGTCGCGCGGCGCGGCGATGCGCAGCCCGGGGACGACCTGGAGGACGGACATGTCCCACATGCCGTTGTGCGAGGCCCCGTCGACACCGGTGACGCCGGCCCGGTCCAGGACGAAGGTGACCCCGCAGCGGTGCAGGGCCACGTCCATCAGGAGCTGGTCGAAGGCGCGGTTGAGGAAGGTGGCGTAGACGGCGACGACCGGGTGCAGTCCGCCGGTCGCGAGGCCGGCGGCGGACACGGCGGCGTGCTGCTCGGCGATGCCGACGTCCCAGACGCGGTCCGGGAACCGTTCGGCGAAGGGGGCGAGGCCGACCGGGTGGAGCATGGCCGCGGTGACCGCCACCACGTCCTCGCGCTCCTCGCCGATGCGGACGATCTCCTCGCCGAAGACGGAGGTCCAGGACGGGCCGCCCGCGGGGCTCAGGGGCTCGCAGGTGAGGGGGTCCATCACGCCGACGGTGTGGAAGTGGTCCTCCTCGTCGCGCAGGGCGGGTTCGTAGCCGCGGCCCTTCTCGGTGAGGCAGTGCACGAGCACCGGGCCGTGGAAGCGTTTGGCGCGCCGCAGCGCCGACTCGACGGCGCGGATGTCGTGCCCGTCGATCGGACCGAGGTACTTGAGCCCGAGGTCCTCGAAGAGCCCCTGCGGGGCGAAGGCGTCCTTGAAGCCCTTCTTGGCGCCGTGCAGGGCCTCGTACACGGTGTTGCCGACCACGGGCGTGCGCTGGAGCACGTCCTTGCCCCAGGCCAGGGCCCGCTCGTAGCCGTCGGTGGTGCGCAGGGTCGCGAGGTGGTTGGCAAGGCCGCCGATGGTCGGGGCGTACGAGCGTTCGTTGTCGTTGACGACGATGATCAGCGGCCGGTCCCTGGCCGCCGCGATGTTGTTCAGCGCCTCCCAGGCCATGCCGCCGGTGAGCGCGCCGTCACCGATGACCGCGACGACATGGCTGCGCTCCCCCTGGACCTGGCGGGCCTTGGCGAGGCCGTCGGCCCAGCCGAGGACGGTGGAGGCGTGGCTGTTCTCGATGACGTCGTGCTCGGACTCCTCGCGCGAGGGGTAGCCGGACAGGCCGCCCTTGCTCCGCAGCTTGGAGAAGTCCTGACGGCCGGTCAGGAGTTTGTGCACATAGCTCTGGTGGCCGGTGTCCCACAGGATGCGGTCGTCCGGCGACTCGAAGACCCGGTGCAGGGCGACGGTGAGCTCCACCACGCCGAGGTTGGGTCCGAGGTGACCGCCGGTGCGGGCGACCGCGTGCACCAGGAAGTCACTTATCTCGTCGGACAGTTCACCGAGTTCCGCCTCGGTCAGCGCCTTCAGGTCGCGTGGTCCCCGGATGTTCTCCAGAATCGTCACGCTCGGGCCCCCTTCGGTCCGCGTTTCAGCTCACGGTGACGGCCGGCGCCCCCGAGGCGCCGTCCTTCTCCATCTGCTCCGCGATCCTCATCGCCTCCTCGATGAGGGTCTCCACGATCTTCGACTCGGGAACGGTCTTGACGACCTCGCCCTTGACGAAGATCTGCCCCTTGCCGTTGCCGGAGGCGACCCCGAGGTCGGCCTCCCTGGCCTCGCCGGGACCGTTGACGACGCAGCCCATGACGGCGACGCGCAGCGGCACCTCCATGCCCTCCAGACCGGCGGTGACCTCCTCGGCCAGCTTGTACACGTCGACCTGGGCGCGGCCGCAGGACGGGCAGGACACGATCTCCAGCCGGCGTTCCCTGAGCCCCAGCGACTGGAGGATCTGGATGCCGACCTTGATCTCCTCGACCGGCGGGGCGGAGAGGGAGACCCGGATGGTGTCGCCGATGCCCTGGGAGAGCAGCGCGCCGAAGGCGACCGCCGACTTGATGGTGCCCTGGAAGGCCGGGCCCGCCTCGGTGACGCCGAGGTGCAGCGGGTAGTCGCACTGGGCGGCGAGCTGGCGGTAGGCCTCGACCATCACGACCGGGTCGTTGTGCTTGACCGAGATCTTGATGTCCCGGAAGTCGTGCTCCTCGAACAGCGAGGCTTCCCACAGCGCGGACTCCGCCAGCGCCTCGGGGGTCGCCCTGCCGTACTTCTGGAGCAGCCGCCGGTCCAGCGATCCCGCGTTCACGCCGATACGGATCGGCGTGCCGTGGTCGCGGGCCGCCTTCGCGATCTCCCTGACCTGGTCGTCGAACTTCTTGATGTTGCCCGGGTTCACGCGCACCGCCGCGCAGCCGGCCTCGATCGCGGCGAAGACGTACTTGGGCTGGAAGTGGATGTCCGCGATCACCGGGATCTGCGACTTCCTGGCGATGACGGGCAGCGCGTCGGCGTCGTCCTGGGTCGGGCAGGCCACCCGGACGATCTGGCAGCCGGACGCCGTCAGCTCGGCGATCTGCTGGAGCGTCGCCCCGATGTCGGACGTACGGGTGGTGGTCATCGACTGCACCGACACCGGGGCCCCGCCCCCGACCGCCACCGGCCCGACCTGGATCCGCCGCGACACGCGCCGCTCGGCGATCGGCCGGACCGGTACCTCGGGGAGCCCCAAGGGGATGGCGGTCATTGCGTCACTCCCGGTTCGAGGAGACGGTCTCGCGCATGGCGCGCAGGGACTCCTTGAGCGAGCCCATGGTGGCCAGGACGGCGGTGGGCTCGTAGCCGCAGTGCGCCATGCAGTTGTCGCAGCGCGGGTCCTTGCCGCGGCCGTACTTGTCCCAGTCGGTCTCCTCGATCAGCTCCCGGTACGTCGGGACGTAGCCGTCGCTCATCAGGTAGCAGGGGCGCTGCCAGCCGAAGAGGGAGTAGTTCGGGATCGCCCAGGCGGTGCACGGGAAGTCGACCTTGCCCTCGAGGAAGTCGAGGAACAGCGGGGAGTGGTTGAGCCGCCAGCGGGCCCGGTTGCCGCCCGCGAAGGCCTTCTTGAACAGCTCGCGGGTCTGCTCCACGCCCAGGAAGTGCTCCTGGTCGGGCGCCTTCTCGTAGGCGTAGGCGGGCGAGATCATCATCTCGTCGACCTTGAGGTCGTCGTTGAGGAAGTTGAGCACCTCGACGATGGTCTGCGGGGTGTCGGTGTTGAAGAAGGTCGAGTTGGTGGTCACCCGGAAGCCGCGCCGCTTGGCCTCCTTGATGGCCTCCACGGCCTCGTCGAACACGCCCTCCTTCGCCACGGACTCGTCGTGCCGCTCGCGCAGGCCGTCGATGTGCACCGCGAAGGCGAAGTACGGCGACGGCTTGAACTTGTCCATCTTCTTGCGCATGAGCATGGCGTTGGTGCACAGGAAGACGTATTTCCGCTTGGCCACCAACTGCCGCACGATCTCGTCGATCTGCGGATGCATCAGGGGCTCGCCGCCGGCGATGGAGACCATCGGCGCGCCCGATTCCAGCACCGCCCCGACGGCCTGCGCGACCGGCATGCGCTGCTTGAGCACACCGGCGGGGTGCTGGATCTTGCCGCACCCCTCGCACGCCAGGTTGCAGGCGAAGAGCGGCTCCAGCTCCACGATGAGCGGGAACTTGTCCCGTCGGCGAATCTTCTGTTCGGCCAGGTATGTAGCGACCTTGATGGACTGGCGCAGGGGCATGGCCATCTGGGCTCACCTCCGGGGGAGCAACAAAGAACGGTGCCATTCGAAAAACGCGGGAAGAACGGATCGGAGAACGCGGAAAGCCGATATTCCACCGCGCACGGTGCCGATCCGGACGAGTTCGTGTTCTGGAGCGTCCACGACCACCCGGACGGCCGCAACCGGGCGCGGGCCCGTGCGGACGGCGCTCAGGAGCGTGGCCGCGGACTCCATGTCCACGGCGATCGCGCCGGTCGCGAGCAGGTCGGCGCGTTCGGGGCCGCGGACGACGTGGTCCGAGCCGGTGAGCGGCCCGGTGTGGACGGTGCGCCCGGGGACGGCTCGCGCGAGTTCCTTGACGAGCCGGTCGGTCGAGACGCAGGGGACGGTGGAGCGGGGGTCCCGGGTCTCCTCGGCGACGACCAGGTCGCCGGGGTGCATGCCGGGCGAGAGTCCGGCGCAGAAGCCCGTGGCGAGCACGGCGGCGCCCTCGAGCGCCGGGTCGGCGAGGACCCGGGTCACCGAGCGTTCGGCCGCCTTGGGACCCATGCCGGTGCGCAGGACGGTGACCGGCCCGCCTGCTCCGGCGCGGTCGCCGGTGCGCAGGGCGAGGTGCTCGATGCCGAGCGCACAGGCGATCAGCAGCGAGGACGGGCCGGTCTGCCGGGTCATCAGCTGCCCTTCACCTCGGCCGGAGCGGATTCGGTGAGGGCCTCGGCCGCCCGGGACTTCTTGGCGAAGGGCTCCCCGTGGACGTACCGGCCGAGCGCGGTGAGCGGGAAGACCTGGCGGTAGAGGTTGTAGTTGATGGAGAAGTCCCACGGGAAGCCGGTGCCCGTGAAGTAGGGCTCGTCCCAGGAGCCGTCCTCCCGCTGGGTGGCCGCGAGCCATTCGACGCCGCGCTCCACGGCCTTGGAGTCCCGCTCCCCCGCCGCCAGCAGGGCCATCAGCGCCCAGCCGGTCTGCGAGGCGGTCGAGGCGCCCCGGCCGCTCCACTCCCGGACGTAGCGGTAGGAGCGCAGGTCCTCGCCCCAGCCGCCGTCCTCGTTCTGGACGGACTCCAGCCAGCGCACCGCCCGGCGGATGGCCGGGTGCGAGGTGGGCAGTCCGGCCGCGGTCAGCGCGGGGATCACGGAACCGGTGCCGTAGACGTAGTTGACGCCCCAGCGTCCGAACCACGAGCCGTCCGCCTCCTGGGCGTCGAGCAGCCACTGGATGCCGCGGCGGGTGCGCGGGTCGTGGGCGAGGCCCTCGACGGCGAGCATCTCGACGACGTGCGCGGTGACGTCGGCGGACGGCGGGTCGATGACCTCGCCGAAGTCGCAGAACGGCAGCCGGTTGGGGAAGGCGCTGGTGTTGTCGACGTCGAACGCGCCCCAGGCGCCGTTCTTCGACTGCATGCCGAGGTTCCAGCGCACCCCGCGGCCGATCGCCTTCTCCACCCGCTCCGGGTCGTGGTGCCTGACCCGGCGCAGCGCGAGGACCACCTCGGCGGTGTCGTCGATGTCGGGATAGTTGTCGTTGTGGAACTCGAACGCCCAGCCGCCGGGCGGGAGTCCGGGGCGCTTCACCGACCAGTCGCCGGGACGCACGATCTGCTCGCCGAGCATCCAGTCCGAGGCCTTCACCAGCTGCGGGTGGTCCTCGGGGACGCCCGCGTCGGCCAGCGCGATGGTGGCCAGGCAGGTGTCCCACACCGGGGACTGGCAGGCCTCGATCATCCGGGCGCCGTCCTCGCGCCACACGGCGAAACGGTCCAGCGACTCCAGGCCCGCGCGCATCACGGGGTGTTCGAGGTCGTAGCCGAGCAGGTAGAGGGCGATGACCGAGTAGACGGCGGGGGGCTGGATGCCGCCCCAGCAGCCGTCGTTCTCCTGCCGCTCGATGATCCAGCGGGCGGCGCTGTTCATCGCGGCCTTCCGCAGCCGGCGCGGGGCGACCTTGCGGTAGGCGTGCAGGGCCTTGTCGATGCGCTGGAAGGCGCCGTCCCAGCTGGCCGCCGGTGCCAGGGGGCGCGGCGGGTTGGGGCGGACCGGGTCGGTGTGCAGTTCGTCCAGCGGGAAGGGCGCCGGGCGTACCGGACGCTTCGCGGAGACGATGGTGAGCGGCACGATGGTCTGCCGGGCCCAGCAGCCGAAGTCGTAGATGTTGAGCGGGACCCAGGTCGGGAAGTAGATGAGCTCCGGCGGGAGTTCGGGCAGGTCGTCCCACTTCCACCAGCCGAACAGGGCCAGCCAGATCCGGGTGAAGACCCGGGCGGAGGCGATGCCGCCGCGGGACCTGATCCACTCGGCGGCCCGCGCCATGTGCGGCGCGTCGGGCGAGTCGCCGGCCAGGCGGAGGGCGACGTAGGCCTCGATGGTCGTGGACAGTTCGCCGGGGCCGCCGTAGAAGGTGGCCCAGGTGCCGTCCTCGCGCTGCTCGCCGCGGATGAACAGCGCTGCGGCGCGCGTGGTCTCCTCGTCCTGGATGCCGAGGAACTGACGCAGGAGCAGGTCCTCGGCGTCCATCGTGACGTTGGTCTCGAGGTCGCCCTTCCACCAGCCCTGGGCGTCCTGCTTGGAGAGCAGGAAGTCGGTGGCGCGCCGGGTGGCGCGGGCGGCGGCTTCGGGTACCCCGGCCGCCGCGGCGGGGATCGTGATGTCGGTGTCGGTGGCGGTATCGCTGGCCGAGGCTGCCAGGGGCCGCAGGGAGGCCCCGGTGCTTCCGTCGGTCGTCGCTGTCATGGCTTCCCCTTCGTGCAGTGTGCATACGGTGGTGCGTCTGCTGTGGGTCCGCCGTCGGCCGGTGCTCGTGTCTCCACGACACCGGCCGGCGACTACGCGAGGGCTATTCGACCGATAATGATCATCTCTTTCGTACGACGACGAAGTCCGCGAGTGCCGTGAACCGGTCCCGCACCCGGTCGGGCATGTCGACGGCGTCGAGGGCTTCGATGGCGATGGTGTGCTGGCGACGCGCCTCGTCGGCGGTCCACTCCCGCCCGCCCGCTTCCTCGATGAGGGCGGCGCGGGCCGCGAACTCCTCCTCGGAGAAGTTCGCGAAGTCACTGGCCTTGGCGTCGGCGGTGAGGATCTCGCCGAGCCGCTCGGAGGCGGACCCGCCGGCCGCGAGGGCGGCCACGACCGGCAGCGACTTCTTGCGCTGGCGCAGGTCGCTCCAGGTCTGCTTGCCGGTGGCGTCCGGGTCGCCCCAGATGCCGAGCAGGTCGTCGACGGCCTGGAAGGCGAGGCCCAGGTGGTAGCCGTACTTCTCGAGGACGTCGGCGGTGTGCTCGTCGGCGCCGCCGAGGACCGCGCCGACGGAGCTGGCGCAGGCGAGCAGCGCGCCGGTCTTGTTGCCCTCCATCTCCAGGCACTCCTCGACGCTGACGCGGTCGCGGTGCTCGTAGGAGATGTCCTGGGCCTGACCGTCGATCAGGGAGCGGCTGGCCTTGGTCAGCCGGCGGGTGGCGCGGCCGGCCTCGACGCTGCCCAGTTCGAGCAGCACCTCGTTGGCGAGGGCGAACAGGGCGTCGCCGACCAGGATGGCCTGGGCGGGGCCGTGCACCTTCCAGACGGTGTCGCGGTGGCGGCGCTGCTCGTCGCCGTCCATCAGGTCGTCGTGCAGGAGGGAGAAGTTGTGGACCAGTTCCACGGCCACCGCGCCGGGTACGCCGACCTCGGGCGCGGCGCCGGTGACCTCGGCCGAGAGCACGGCCAGCGCGGGGCGCACGGCCTTGCCGCCGTCGCCGTCCGCGGGGTTGCCCTGGGCGTCGATCCAGCCGAAGTGGTAGGCGGCGACGGTGTCCATGGGAGGGGCCAGGCGGTCGACCGCCGCCCGCAGGACCGGCGTGGCAAGGGTCCGGCCGCGCTCCAGAAGCGCGGTCACGTCCACCGTGGTCCTTCGATCGGCCGTCGGGGCCGGGGGCACAGTGGGCACAGTCTTTCCTCCAGTTGCGGTGCCGGGAGTGCGGAAGTCGGTCCCGCGCGGATCGGCTTTCACGCCGCCTCCTCGAAGAAATCGGGAAGGAGGCCGCGGGACCGGCCCAGGGTGCCGAGCGCGGCGGCGGCCGCCCCGACACCGCTGCGAACCGCACTCTCCATGGTCGCGGGCCACCCGGTGGCGGTCCACGCTCCGGCCAGGTAGAGGCCGGGTGCCTTGGTGCGGGCGCCGGGCCTGAGGCGCCCGACGCCGGGGGCGGGGGCGAACGTCGCGGTGCGCTCCCTGGTCACGAAGAAGTCCTTCACCTCGGCACCCCGGGCGCGCGGCAGCAGCCGCTCCAGTTCGGGCAGGTACCGCTCGCGCAGCGCGGCCACGGTCTCGTCGATGTCGTTCTGCGCGGTCGACTGGGACACCGCCAGGTACTGACCCTCTTTCAGTCCGGAGGCCTCGGTGCGGTCGAACACCCATTGCAGCGGGGTGCCGAGGGCCGTGAGGAACGGCGTGGCGAGCACCTTGCGGTCGTAGACCACGTGGAGGTTGAGGATCGGCGCGGTGCCGATCTCCAGGAGATTTTCCGGGGCGTCGAGCGCACCGTCCGGCAGCAGGTCGTGGGCCTCGCGCTGGGGTACGGCGAGGACGACGGCGTCCGCTTCGAGCGTCTCGCCGGGAACCTGAACGCTCCAGCCGCCGTTCTCGTTTACGGAGACGGAGGTGACGCGTGTACGGACCTCGGTACGGACGCCCGCGGAGTCGAGCGCCTTGCGGGCCAGCCGGTCGTGCAGTTCGCCCAGCGGGACACGGGCCCACCCGATGTCGGCCGCTCCCGGGTCGGACAGCAGACCGGTCTTGAACACCATCGCGGCGAGTCCCAGGGAGGCGTCGCCCGCGACCGCGTTGAGGGTGGCGACCCCGACCAGGTCCCACAGGGCCTCGACGGCACGCGCCGACTGACCGTGCGCGGTCAGCCAGCTGCCGAAGTCCTGGGTGTCCAGGGCCGGGTCGGCGAGGTCGAGTCCCTTGAGCGCGAGCGCGGCACGGCCCACCGAGGCGCGTTCGGCGAGGGAGAGGTGCGGGTAGGTCGCCAGGCTGCGCCCCAGGTGCAGGGGCACGGGCAGGGCGTCGCGCCGCAGTCTGCCGAGCCGGTTGCCCTCGGACCTGGCCAGGTCGACGACGGGCACGTCGAGACGTTCCTGCACGGGTGCGAGCGCGGCCCCGCCGATCCGGTCGAGGAACCACCGGTAGGCGGTGCAGCAGCGCAGGTACACGTGCTGGCCGTTGTCGACGGTGAGGTCGCCGCGCTGGAAGGAGAAGGCGAGCCCGCCGAGCCGGGGGCGCCCTTCGAGCAGGGTGACGCGCGCGCCGGCGTCCGCCAGTGCCAGCGCGGTGGTGACCCCCGCGAGTCCGCCGCCGACCACGACGGCATGCCCGCCGGGGCCGAGGGACGAGACGTCCGCGAGCACTCCGCCCTCGCGCGTGCCCTTGCCCTGCGTCATGGTGCGCCCTTCCCTGTCCGGCCGCCGCGGTGTTTGAACGGCGTACGGCTGACCGTCTCAGTCAGGGACGCCGACCGCCACCGGAGGGTTGCCCGCTGCTGTGCGCCGGTGGTTCCGTACGGGTCCTGGGTGTCGAGTGTGCCCGGTGTGTCCATCAGGCGCGCCTCCTGACGGCCCGCCGGGTGACGTGCCGGGCGTCGAGGCCGGACAGGCCGCGCACGGCGACGTACGCCTTCTCGTGTCCGGGCAGGGAGACCCGGCCGCGCAGCACGGCCTCGGGGTCGCGCTCGATCCGGTCGAGGAGGCGTCGGTAGATGCCGGCCATGGCGGCCACGCAGGCGCCGCTGCGCCGGTCCAGCATGGGCAGTAGCCGGTAGCCCTCGGCGAAGAGGGCGCGGGCCCGGCGCACCTCGAAGTGCACGAGGCCCGTGAAGTCGGAGCCCTCGGGCGGTGTCGGCCCGTTGAACCCGGCGGCGCAGCCGAACTTGGCGAGGTCGTCGGCGGGCAGGTAGGTGCGCCCGCCCTCGGCGTCCTCCCGGACGTCGCGCAGGATGTTGGTGAGCTGGAGCGCGAGCCCGAGCGTGTCGGCGTACTCGGGCGCGCGCTCGGCGCCGCGCGCCCCCGGTTCGGTGCCGAACACACCGAGCGAGAGACGTCCGATGGCGCCCGCCACGCAACGGCAGTAGACCTTCAGGTCGTCCCAGGTCTCGTAGGTCTCGCCGCGCAGGTCCATCTGGACGCCGTCGATCAGCTCGTCGAGGCCGCCGAGCGGGATCGGGAACCGCCGGGCGGCGTGGGCGAGGGCGACGGCGACCGGGTCGGTGTCGTCCTCGTCGACCCCGCCCTCCTGGATCCTGGCGAGCACGGCCCGGGTCTCCTCCAGCCGGGCCGCCTTGACCTCGTCCGGCAGCGCTCCGTCGCCGATGTCGTCGACGCGGCGCGAGAACGCGTACAGCGCGGACATCGCCCGCCGCTTGGGCGTGGGCAGCAGCCGGATGCCGTAGGCGAAGTTGCGTGCCTGCTGACCGGTGACGGCCTCGCAGTAGCTGTAGGCGGCGAGCACCGGTGCCGGCATGTTCGCTGACGACTCCACGGACCCGATCACCCCTCTCCTCGCAGGACCACGCCCGCCTCGCGCAGCAAGTGGACCTTGCCTGACCTGGGCGGGCCGGGAAGTACGTCGTGATCCGCGGCGGCGATCGCGTCGAGCGCCGCCCTTCCGCCCGCCACGAATCCGGCGAGCAGGAGCCGCAGCCTGCCGTGGACGCTACCCACCAGGGGGGCTCCTTCATTCAGCAGGTCGCGGGCGCGGGCCGCCTCGTAGGCGATCAGTGCGCGCACGGACGCGTTCGCGGTGGGTGCGGCCAGGTCGCTCTCCTGGACGTGGAAACGTTTCATGTCCTCGGCGGGCAGGTAGACGCGGTCCCGGCCGAGGTCCTCGGCGACGTCCTGGAGGTGCTCGACGATCTGCAGGGCGGTGCAGATCTCGTCGGAGCGGCGGATCCGTTCGGGGGTGGAGGTGCCGGTGACGGCGAGGACGAGCCGGCCGACCGGGTTGGCGGACAGCTCGCAGTAGGCGAGGAGGTCGTCGTACGTCTCGTAGCGTGCGACCAGCTGGTCCTGGCGGTTGGCGGCGATCAGGCCGAGGAAGGGCCCGGGGGTCAGCGCGCGGCGACGCACGGTGGGCACCAGGCGGCGCAGCAGCGGGTGGCGCGGGGTGTCGTCGAAGACCCTGCGCAGGTCCTCCTCGAAGGCGTCCAGCATCAGCAGCCGGTCGTCGGCGCGGTCCTCGGGCACGCCGAGGAGGCGGGCGTCGGCGCCGCCGGGGGCGAGGTCGCCGTCGCCGATGTCGTCGACGAGGCGGGCGAAGCCGTACACGGCCATGAGGTCGGTGCGCCAGGCGCGCGGCAGGAAGAAGGGGGCGACGGGGAAGTTCTCGTCGGCGGCCTTGGCGAGGGTGCCGCGCTCCGGGTCGACGGCGTGCGCCGTCTCGGTGGCCGTCATCGCGGGCTGCCCTGGGCGGGGACGGCGCACACCTCGGGGAGCCGGGGAGTTTCCGTAGCCATTGCCGTCACATCTCCCGTTCTACACTGCCGACCCAATACACACTATTTCGGACACGCCGCCCTGCCACCCGCGCGGCAGGCCCGCCTGAGGGTGTCGGGCATTATCGCCCCATGTGCCGCGTTTCGGGACCGGTACAGCTTACGTTGTACAACTCACGGGCGTCCGTCGGGGTGCACGACGCATCACAACAACACACCCATCCGCTTCAAGATTCCTGCGAACGCCAGGAGTTGACGCTTCCTTTGCAGACGCGGAGCCCCGCCGGAACAGTTCCGGCGGGGCCCGGCGTGTCGGGCTACTTGCCCGTGAACTTCTCGTACTCCTTGAGCACCTCGTCGGTCGGGCCGTCCATGCGCAGCTCGCCGCGCTCCAGCCACAGGACCCGGTTGCAGGTGTCGCGGATGGACTTGTTGTTGTGGCTGACCAGGAAGATGGTGCCGGCCTTCTTCTTCAGCTCCCGGATGCGTTCCTCGGAGCGGGTCTGGAACTTGCGGTCGCCGGTGGCCAGCGCCTCGTCGATCATCAGGACGTCGTGGTCCTTGGCGGCGGCGATGGAGAAGCGCAGCCGGGCGGCCATGCCGGAGGAGTAGGTGCGCATCGGCAGGGTGATGAAGTCGCCCTTCTCGTTGATGCCGGAGAAGTCGACGATGTCCTGGTAGCGCTCCTTGATCTGCTCGCGGGTCATGCCCATGGCCAGGCCGCCGAGGATGACGTTCCGCTCGCCGGTCAGGTCGTTCATCAGGGCGGCGTTCACACCGAGCAGGGAGGGCTGGCCGTCGGTGTAGACCTTGCCGCGCTCGGCGGGCAGCAGGCCGGCGATGGCCCGCAGCAGCGTCGACTTGCCGGAGCCGTTGGAGCCGATCAGGCCGATGGCCTCGCCCCGGTAGGCGGTGAAGGAGACGCCGCGCACGGCGTGCACCTTGCGCACACCCCGCGCGTCGCCGGAGCCCCGCTTCACGATCCGGCTCAGGGCGGCGGTGGCACTGCCCTTCCCGGTCTTGGCGCCGTTGACGCGGTAGACGATGTGGAGCTCGTCCGCGATGACCGTCGGCACCCGCTGGTCCTGCTGCTGCTCAGCCACGGCCGTACCTCTCCTCCGCCTTCCAGAAGTACACGAAGCCGCCCGCGGCGAGGACCACGGCCCAGCCGAGCCCGACCGCCCACACGTGCGGCGGCAGGTTGTCGGAGCCGTATCCGTCGATCAGCGCGAAGCGGATCAGGTCCATGTAGACGGCGGCCGGGTTCCACTGGAGCACGTCGGCGAGCCAGGCCGGCTTGTCCTCCAGCATGATCGGGATGGAGAACATGACGCCCGACGCGTACATCCAGGTCCGCATGATGAACGGCATCAGCTGGGCCAGGTCCGGCGTCTTGGCCCCCATGCGGGCCACGATGAGCGCCAGGCCCATGTTGAACAGGAACTGCAGGACGAGCGCCGGGAGGACCAGCAGCCAGGACAGCTTGGGGTAGCTGCCGAAGCCGATGACCACCGCGAACATGACGATCATCGAGGCCAGCAGCTGCTGGAGCTGCTGGAGCGCGAACGAGATGGGCAGCGAGGCGCGCGGGAAGTGCAGTGCCCGCACCAGTCCGAGGTTGCCGGAGATGGCGCGCACGCCCGCCATCGCGGAGGACTGGGTGAAGGTGAAGACGAACACACCCGTCACCAGGAACGGGATGTACACGTCCTTGGGCATGCCGCGGCCGGCGTTGAGGATCAGACCGAAGATCGCGAAGTAGACGAACGCGTTCAGCAGCGGGGTGGCCACCTGCCACAGCTGGCCGAGCTTGGCCTGGCTGTACTGGGCGGTCAGCTTCGCCTGGGAGAAGGCCAGGATGAAGTGCCGCCGTCCCCAGAGCTGACGGACGTACTCCACGAGGGAAGGTCTGGCACCGCTCACGGACAGCCCGTACTTGGCGGCGAGCCGGGCCGGTGTGAGGCCCTCGTCGGGCGACACGGGCTTGGTCATGGCGACCGTGCCGTCGTGCGTTGTCTCACTCACTGGTGGATACTTTCGTCTTCGAAACGCTCGGCCGCGCGGGCCTGGCATGGACTGGACCTGGTGGCCCTCCGGCCGGAGGGCCGGAACGCTCTCGGTACGAGCTTGTCAGATCACCGGGGGACGGCCCAGCCGGGTCAGCCGCCACACCGTACGCCACCGCATGGGCCGGCGTGGACCGCACGGGGTGGCCCAGCCCTCGCGGAAGCCGCCGAACCATGCCTTCAGGGCAGGTCGCGACGGGCGGCGCAGCAGGGTGAGCGCCATCCAGACCCCGAGGTAGACCGGAACCAGCAGCGCGGGGAGGTTCCGGCGGGCGAGCCAGACGCGGTTGCGGGCGACCATGCGGTGGTAGACGGCATGCCGGGACGGCGCGGTCGTGGGGTGGTTGAGCACCATGTCGGACCGGTAGTCGATCATCCAGCCCGCGTCGAGGGCCCGCCAGGCCAGGTCGGTCTCCTCGTGGGCGTAGAAGAACGCGTCCGGCAGCCCGCCGACCTGGGTGAGGACGCGGGTGCGCACCGCGTTGGCGCCGCCGAGGAAGGTGGTGACCCGGGAGGAGCGCATCGGGTCGGAGGCGCGCAGCCGCGGGACGTGCCGGCGCTGGGTCTCGCCGGTGTCCGGGTCGGCGATGCGGAAGCTGATGATGCCCAGCTCGTCGTCGGCCGCGAAGGCCTCGCGGCACAGCTCGGCGGTGTCGGTGCGCGCGAGCAGGCCGTCGTCGTCGAGGAAGAGCAGGACGTCGACGTCGCTGCCGCCGGGTCCGAACGCCTCGATGCCGACGTTGCGTCCGCCGGGGATGCCCAGGTTCTCGGGCAGCTCGACGGTGCGCACACCGTCCGGCACCTCGGGGACGGGGGCACCGTTGCCGACCACGACGACCTCGACCCGGTCGCCGTCCTGCTTCGCCACCGAGTCGAGCAGGGCGCGCAGTTCCTCGGGGCGGTTGCCCATCGTGATGACGACGGCGCCGACCTTCATGGGCGCGCTCACTTCAGCCTGCTGGAGGCGAGGATGGACACCAGGTGCAGCAGGGTCTGGAGCAGCGCGATGCCGGCGAGTACGGCGGTGCCGAGGCGGGTGAAGAAGAGGTCGCCGCGGGCCTGGTCGACGATCGCGAGGACCAGGATCAGCAGCGAGGCCTCGATGCCGAGGATCAGCCGGTGGAACTTGAGCGCCCCGGCGGCCCGGCGGGCCAGCGCCATGCCGGAGGAGCGGATCTCGGAGGCTGCCTCCTTGACCGGGGGCATCCCGTTCTGGTGCCGGGCGACGCCCACCAGGTCGGTCTCGGCCTTGATCAGGATGGCGCCGAGGGCGGCCAGGGTGCCGAGGAAGGCCCACAGCCAGTCGATGCGTCCGGTGCCCCAGATGTCGGCGGCGCGCAGGCCGAGGCCGACCAGGACGGCGGCGTCGGTCAGGTAGGCGCCGACCCGGTCCAGGTAGACCCCGCCGAGCGAGTACTGCTTGCGCCAGCGGGCGATCTCGCCGTCGACGCAGTCGAGCAGCAGGTACAGCTGGACCGCGACGACGCCGAGCACGGCGCCCCAGACGCCCGGCACGAGCAGCGCCGGCGCCGCCAGCACGCCGCAGACGGTCATCAGGTACGTGAGCTGGTTGGGCGTGACCCTGGTGTTCACCAGGTAGCGGTCGATCCGCAGCGAGACCTCGCGCATGTAGAGGCGTCCCGCCCAGTGCTCGCCGCTGCGCCGGTCCTTCACCCCCGCGGGGTGGACGACCGGACGTAGTTCAGCTACCGATGGCCTTGACATAGTCGGCGTACAGGTCCTTGATCTGGTCGGTTTTGAGGTCGAGGTGCTCGAGGATCGTGTAGCGGCCGGGCCGCGTCTGGGGGGCGAACTCCACGGCCCGGAAGAACTCCTCGGGCGTGAACCCGATCTCCTCCGGCAGCACCGGCAGCCCGTGCCGGCGCAGGACCTCGGCCATGTGGGCGGACTCCTCGTGGGCCCCGCGCAGGTACATCGCGAAGGCCGCGCCCAGGCCGCACTGCTCGCCGTGGGAGGCCGCGCGGGTGGGGAAGAGCAGGTCGAAGGCGTGGTTGATCTCGTGGCAGGCGCCGGAGGCGGGCCGCGAGTCGCCGGAGACCGACATGGCGATGCCGGTGAGGACCAGTGCCTCGGCCAGCACCTGGAGGAAGTCGTTGTCGCCGATGCCGCCGGGGTGCCGCAGCACGGCCTCGCCGGCCTGGCGGGCCATCGCGGCGGCCAGGCCGTCGATCCGCTCGCCCTTGACCCGGTTGGCCAGCTCCCAGTCCGCGATCGCCGAGACGTTGGAGACGGCGTCGCCGATGCCGGCGCGCACGAAGCGGGCCGGGGCGGCGCGGACGACGTCCAGGTCGATGACGACGGCGATCGGGTTCGGCACGCCGTAGGAGCCGCGGCCCGCGTCGTTGTCGAGGGTGGCGACCGGGGAGCACAGACCGTCGTGCGCGAGGTTGGTCGGCACCGCGACCAGCGGGAGGCCGATGCGCGCCGCCGCGAACTTGGCGCAGTCGATGATCTTGCCGCCGCCGAGGCCGACGACCGCGTCGTAGTGGCCGCCCTTCATGGCGCCGGCCAGCTTGATCGCGTCGTCCAGGGTGCCGCCGCCGACCTCGAACCAGTCGGCGCCGGGCAGCGACGGGGCGACGCGCTCACGCAGCCGGGCACCGGAGCCGCCGCTGACGGCGACGGCGAGCTTGCCCGAGTGGGAGATGCGCTCGTCGGCGAGTACGCATCCCAGGTCGTCGAGGGCACCCGCGCGGATGTCCACGACGACCGGCGACGGGATGAGCCTCGTCAGTACAGGCACGCGATCTCCCTGCCCTTGGCGAGGTCGTCGTGGTTGTCGATCTCGACCCACTTGACGTCGCCGATCGGCGCCACGTCGACCTTGAAACCGCGGTTGACGAGCTCCTGGTAGCCGTCCTCGTAGTACAGCTGCGGGTCGCGCTCGAAGGTGGCCTTCAGCGCGTCGGCCAGGTCGGCGGCGGCCTCGCCCTCGATGAGGGTGACGCCGATGTACTCGCCGGTCGCCTCGGCCGGGTCCATCAGCTTGGTGATGCGCTGGACGCCCTTCTCGGGGTCGACGACGACCTTCATCTCCTCGTCGGCGAGGTTCTTCACCGTGTCGAGGGCGAGGATGATCTTCTTGCCGTCGCCGCGGGCGGCGAGCAGGGTCTTCTCGACGGAGACCGGGTGCACGGTGTCGCCGTTGGCGAGGATCACGCCGTCCTTGAGGGCGTCACGGCCGCACCACAGGGAGTAGGCGTTGTTCCACTCCTCGGCCTTGTCGTTGTCGATCAGGGTGAGCTTGACGCCGTACTTCTGCTCCAGCGCCTCCTTGCGGTCGTACACGGCCTCCTTGCGGTAGCCGACGATGATCCCGACCTCGGTCAGGCCGACCTCGGCGAAGTTCGCCAGGGTCAGGTCCAGGACCGTGATGCTGTCCTCCGCGCCCTCGGGGCCGACCGGGACCAGTGCCTTGGGCAGGATGTCGGTGTAGGGGCGCAGACGGCGTCCGGCGCCGGCCGCCAGCACGAGGCCGATCATGCGGGTTCTCCTTCGTCGTGTACGGCGGGTGCGCCGACCTTGTGGGCGGCGACCCAGAAGCGGATGCTCTCGACGAGCACCACGAGTGCCACGGCCACGGCGAGGACCGTGAGCGCGAGCTTGAACTGTGTGGCGGTGAGCAGCACGGCCAGCACGCAGATCACCAGCGTGCGGCCCTCGTGCCCGCCGATCGTCCGCACCAGCCACTGCGGCGGCGCGCCCGCGTCGCCGCGGATGCGGTAGACCGTGTCGTAGTGATGGTAGGCGACCGCGGCCACCAGCCCGAAAGCCGCCGGAAGGGCCCCGTTCACGTCGGCCTTCGCGGCCAGTACGAGGACGGTGAGGTATTCGGCGGCCCGGAAGAACGGCGGGACCAGCCAGTCGAGGGCACCCTTGAGGGGGCGGGCGACGGCGAGGGCCGAAGTCAGAACGTATACAAGTGCGGCGACGAGCGGCCAGGGGCCGCCGAAACCAGTGAGCGCGGCCGTCGCGACGACGGCGGCGCCGCCGAGGAGGGCGACGGCGGGGGCGGTGAAGCCGGGCAGCCGGCGGGCGGTGGACCGCAGGCCCTTGGCGACGGCCTCGGCGAGCGGGCCGGAGTCGGCGAGGTCGGCCAGCGCCTTGGCGGCCCGGTCGGTGCGGGTGGCCCTGCGGGTCAGCGAGCGCAGGACGCGGCCGGCGGTGGTGTAGGTCGCGGAGAACGCGCAGCCGATCAGCAGCGCGTAGAAGGTGATCCGGGGCGTGGTGAGCGCGGTCAGGACGGCGATCATCGCCCAGCGTTCACCGATCGGCAGCACGATCATGCGGCGTACCCAGACCGTCCAGCCGACGCTGTCGAGCTTGTCGGAGAGGGCGGCGGTGGGGCTGGTGTTGGCCGAGGCGTCGTGGTTGGCCTCGTTGAAGGAGAAGTCGACGACGTGCCGGCAGGTCTGGAGGACCATCGCGCCGAGGGCCAGGGCCCATACGTCGTCGCCGCCGCGGGCGGCGCCGAGGGCGAGGCCCGCGTAGTAGGCGTACTCCTTGGCGCGGTCGAAGGTGGCGTCGAGCCAGGCGCCGAGCGTGGAGTACTGCAAGGAGTAGCGGGCGAGCTGCCCGTCGGTGCAGTCGAGGACGAAGGAGGCGATGAGGAGCACGCCGGCGGCGACGAAGCCGCCGCGGGTGCCGGTGGCCGCGCAGCCGGCCGCTATGAGCGCGGTGATCAGCGAGGCGGTGGTGACCTGGTTGGGGGTCAGGCCGCGGCGCGCGCACCAGCGGGCGATGTAGCGGGAGTAGGGGCTGATGAAGAAGGTGGTGACGAAGCCGTCGCGGGCCTTGACCGCCGACTTCAGGCGTACGGCCTCGTCGTCGACGGCGGCGACGGCCTGGCGTGCCTCGTTGCGGGCCTGCGGGTCGGCGGGGACGGCGGCGACGAGGCTGCCCAGCTCGGGGCGGTGCACGTCGGCGCCGTCGGCGTCGAGAGCGGCGGTGATCCGGTCGGCGAGGCTGTCGACGGCGAGCGCGGTGCCGCCGCCCGCCGAGTTCTCGCGGGCCATCGCGCGGGTCAGCGCCTGGCGGGCGGCCGGCTGGGCGGTCACGGCGCCCGGGATCGCGGCGAGCGGGAAGCGGGGGTCGGTGAGGCCGAGGCGCAGGGCGTGCGGGTGGCCCACGAAGCGGGCGTCGACCACGGCGACCCGCTCCTCGCCCGGGACCCGGGCCAGCAGGGTCTCGGTGTCGGCGGCGCCGAGGGCGAGGTGCACGTCGAAGCCCAGGGACCGCAGCTCGCTCTCGATCGACGAACCGGGGACCGGCTGACCGGTGAGGATGGCGGTCGGCAACCGAACTCACTCCCTGGTGCCGGCGCCTCGGCGCCGGCCTGTGCATGGTGGAACGCCCGTGCCCGGGGCGCCCGGGCGGCATGTCGGCAGAGGTTATCGGATGCCGGGAACGCCGTGTTCACCGCCCGTTTCACGGTCGGTCGACGCCGCTTGCACCCACCTTCGCCGCGATCATCATTGTGGATCCGGGCCCCGTCCCACAAACCGCGCTCCCAGACCGGGCATCGCGGACATCGCACAGTGTCGGCACTTGTTCGCACAGGGTCAGGACCGCCCTCGGCGAAGCGTGCCCCCATACGGCGGACGAAGCGCCTCCGATTGCCCCGCAACACGCTGACCTGCGGAACGTTTCCCCAGGTCAGGGCACATGACAACGGTGTTCAGTGCCGCGTTGCCGGATACCCCCTACCCGTAGTTGACTGTCATCCGGGCGCCGGAGGGCCGGACGCCCCTGCGGACAAGGAGGCGGCTTTCCCATGGGGGCTGGGCACGATCACGGGCACGCACACGGAGGGCACAGCGGCGGGACGGTGACCGCCGCGTACCGGGGCCGGCTGCGGGTGGCGCTGGCGATCACCCTCACGGTCATGGTCGTGGAGATCGTCGGCGGTCTGGTCGCCGACTCGCTCGCGCTGATCGCCGATGCCGCGCACATGGCGACGGACGCCCTGGGGCTCGGCATGGCCCTGCTGGCCGTCCACTTCGCGAGCCGCCCGCCGAGCGACCGCCGCACCTTCGGCTACGCCCGCGCCGAGATCCTGGCCGCCCTGGCCAACTGTCTGTTGCTGCTCGGGGTCGGCGGCTACGTCCTGTACGAGGCGGTCGACCGCTTCATCACGCCGGCCGACACCGCGGGCGGGCCGACCGTCGTCTTCGGCGCGATCGGCCTGGTGGCGAACATGGTGTCGCTGTCGCTGCTGATGCGCGGCCAGAAGGAGAGCCTGAACGTGCGGGGCGCCTTCCTGGAGGTGGCGGCCGACGCGCTGGGCTCCCTGGCGGTGATCGTCTCGGCGCTGGTCATCCTGGCCACGGGCTGGCAGCCCGCCGACCCGATCGCGTCGCTGCTGATCGGTCTGATGATCGTGCCGCGTACCTTGCGGTTGCTGCGCGAGACCCTGGACGTGCTCCTCGAGGCGGCCCCCAAGGGCGTGGACATCGCCGAGGTGCGCGCGCACATACTGGCGCTGGACGGCGTCGAGGACGTACACGACCTGCACGCCTGGACCATCACCTCGGGCATGCCCGTGCTGTCGGCGCACGTGGTGGTCGACGGCGAGGCGCTGAGCGCGATCGGCCACGAGAAGATGCTCCACAAGTTGCAGGGCTGCCTCGGCGACCACTTCGACGTGGAGCACTGCACGTTCCAGCTGGAGCCCAGCGGTCACGCGGAGCACGAGGCGCGGTTGTGCCATTGAGGCCCGGCAGGACGCGCCGGGGCCGGTGAACCGTCCAGGGCTCCGGGGGGCGCGCACGCACGGGGACGCGCTGTCGCACGCCCCCGTCCGCTTCCGGTCCGCCGCGATGCCTCCGGGAGGCCGGGGGCCGGGGGTTCCGGTGGGGCGACGCCGGGAATGATCTTCCATCGGACCCCTGCTCGGTGTCCGACCGGCCACCCCCGGTGCCCGTGCGGGCACCCGGGACATGCGGGTGTGCCGGGAAGTGCCGAGAGTGCCGGATTCGTACGGCACACTTGGGGCGCGAGGACCGATGTGAAGGATGGGTATGCCGATCACTCCTGCCACCGCGACGCCCAGCTCGTCGAACGGCACCGCAGACGCGATTTTGCTGGAACTGGTCGACGAGGACGGCGTGACGATCGGCACCGCGGAGAAGCTCTCCGCACACCAGCCGCCGGGGCGGTTGCACCGCGCCTTCTCCGTGTTCCTCTTCGACGAGCGGGGGCGGCTGCTGCTCCAGCAGCGGGCGCTGGGCAAGTACCACTCCCCCGGTGTGTGGTCCAACACCTGCTGCGGCCACCCCTACCCGGGTGAGGCCCCCTTCGCGGCCGCGGCCAGGCGGACGTACGAGGAGCTGGGGGTGTCGCCCTCCCTGCTCGCCGAGGCGGGCACGGTGCGCTACAACCACCCCGACCCGGCCTCGGGGCTGGTCGAGCAGGAGTACAACCACCTCTTCGTCGGCCTGGTGCAGGCCGGGCTGCGCGCGGACCCGGAGGAAGTGGCGGAGACGGTCTTCGTGTCCCCGGCGGAGCTGGCCGAGCGGCACGCGAAGGACACCTTCTCGGCGTGGTTCATGACGGTGCTGGACGCGGCCCGGCCGGCCGTCCGCGAGCTGACGGGCCCGTCCGCGGGCTGGTGAGCGGGGTCCTCCGCGGGGGCCCGCCGCAGCGGGTCCTGCCGCGGGGGGCCTGTGGCGGAGCGGGCCCCCCGCGGCGGGTCCTATCGCGGGGTGTGCTTGAGCGGCAGGGCGGCCCAGATCACCTTGCCGCCGCTCGCGGTGTGGGCGACGTCGCAGGCCCCGCCCGCCTCCCGGGTGACCTCCCGGACCAGCAGCAGACCGCGCCCGCCGGTGCGGCCGTGGTCGGTCTCCAGGGCGGTCGGGCGGTAGGGGTGGTCGTCCTCCACGGCCACCCGCACCCACTCGGGCCCGACGGCGACCTCCACGGCGAGCACCGGCGAGAGCACGGCCGCGTGCCGGACCGCGTTCGTGACCAGTTCCGAGACGATCAGCAGCAGCGCCTGCGTCACGTCGTCGGAGACCGGCACCCCCTGGCGGGTCAGCAGGTCGCGCACGGCGTGCCGGGCCTGCGGGACCGAGGCGTCCACGGCGGGGGCGGTGAACCGCCAGACGCCTTCGTACGGCAGCGGCCCGGCGGGCCCGGTCTCGTCCATCGTCCGGTCGCCACCCCTGGGCTCGATAGTCACCACACCCCGAGTGTTGGTAACCCGCCGGGCCGCACTCGGGGACTGAACACAAGTCAGCAAATATCGAGCGTTTTCTGATCGTTGACGCATGACACGCGACCGTTACTGTCCCGACTGACGCCCGCCTGCCCGCCGTCCGTCCGCCCGGCCGCCCGCAGTGGACGGGCCGGTGGATAACATCCGGTCCATGGAGCCGCAGCTGTTGCACCGGGTCGCCGACTCGGTCGCCACCGTCGTCGTCCACCACCCGGCCAAGCGCAACGCGATGACGGCCGAGATGTGGCGGGCGCTGCCCCGTGTCCTCGACGGCTTGGCCGCGGATCCGGGGGTGCGGGCGCTGGTGCTCACCGGTGAGGGCGCCACGTTCTGCGCCGGGGCCGACATCTCGACCCTGCGCGAGTCGGCCGAGGAGGCGCAAGGGCTGGCGGTACGGGCGGAGGAGGCCCTCGCCGCGTTCCCCAAGCCGACGCTGGCGGCGGTCCGGGGGCACTGCGTGGGCGGCGGGGCGCAGTTGGCGGCCGCGTGCGACCTGCGGTTCGCCGAGGAGACGGCGCTGTTCGGGGTGACCCCGGCCAAGCTGGGGGTCGTGTACCCGGCGTCCGCGACCCGGCGGCTGGTGGCGCTGACGGGGCCCGCCACCGCGAAGTACCTGCTGTTCAGCGGTGAGTTGATCGACGCGGCGCGGGCGCTGCGCACCGGTCTGGTGGACGAGGTGCTGCCGGAGGGCGAACTCGGCAAGCGGGTCGCGGAGTTCACCCGGGTGCTGACGTCCCGCTCGCTGCTGACGCAGTCCGCGGCGAAGGAGTTCGCGAACGGACGCACCGACCGGGACGCCCACTGGACCGCGCAGGCACGCGGCAGCGGCGACACCGCCGAGGGCGTCGCCGCCTTCCTGGAACGCAGGCAGCCGCGCTTCGGCTGGAGCGGGCCTACGTCCGGATGAACCGGCTCCGGCCGCGGAGCTTCTCGACGATGTGCGCGGGCGCCTTGGCCGGCGATCCGGCGTCGTAGGGCGGCTGGGGGTCGTACTCGGTCAGGAGCTGCACCGCCTGCGCGTGCTCGTCGCCGGCGATCCGGCCGAGCAGGGTCAGCCCCATGTCGATGCCGGAGGAGACACCGGCCGCGGTGACGTACTTGCCGTCGGTGACGACCCGTTCCCCGGTCGGCTCGGCGCCGTACCGCTTCAGGAAGTCCAGGGCCAGCCAGTGCGAGGTGGCGCGGCGCCCCTCCAGCAGCCCGGCGGCGGCGAGCAGCAGGGAACCGGTGCACACCGACGTGGTCCAGGTGCTGGTGGCGTCGGCGGCGCGCAGCCAGTCCAGCAGGGTCTCGTTCTCCATCTGCGGGCTCTGGCCGGGCCCGCCGGGGACGACGACGATGTCGGGGGCGGGCACGTCCGCCAGGGTCCGGTCGGCGGTGAGCGCGAGGTTCCCGGTGTCGGTGCGGACGGGGCCGGTGTGCTCGGCGACGAAGACGGTCTCCGCGTCCGGGAGACGGCCGAGTGTCTCGTAGGGGCCCACGGCGTCGAGGGCGGTGAAGCGGTCGAAGAGGACGACGGCGATCTGCACGTTCTTCCTTCCGGGGTCGGTTCGGTGGACGACGGTGCGTGTACGGGTCTCAGTGGGCCGGGGCGGGCCGGAAGCGGCGGCGGTACTCCGCCGGTGAGGTGCCGAGCGCCTTGACGAAGGCGCGGCGCATGGCCTCCGTCGTGCCGTAGCCGCTGGCCCGGGAGACCTCCTCGACGCCGTCGCCGGTGTCCTCGAGGAGCCTGCGGGCGTGCTCCAGACGGACCCGGTCGACGTAGCGGCCCGGCGTGGTGCCGGTCTCCGCCCGGAAGGCGCGGGCGAAGTGGCGCGGTGAGAGGCTGGCGCGGGCGGCGAGGGACTCGACGCCCAGATCCGCGCCGGGGTGTTCGGTGATCCACTGCTGGATCTCCCGCAGCGGCTCACGGTGCGCGCTCTGGGCGGCGAGCTGGGCGCTGAACTGGGCCTGGTTCCCGGGCCTGCGCAGGAACACCACGAGGTGCCGGGCGACGGTCAGGGCGACGTCCCGGCCCAGGTCCTCCTCCACCAGGGCGAGGGCGAGGTCGATGCCGGAGGTGACACCGGCGGACGTGGCCACGTTCCCGTCCCGGATGTAGATGGGGTCGGGGTCGACGTCCACGGCCGGGTGGTCGCGGGCGAGCCGGCCGCTGTAGGCCCAGTGGGTGGTGACGCGGCGGCCGTCCAGCAGCCCCGCCCGGGCCAGCAGGATCGCGCCGGTGCAGACGGAGACCAGGCGCCGGGCCCGCGGCCCGTGCCCGCGCAGCCAGTCGGTCAGGCGCGGGTCGGGGTCCCGGGTGCCCTGTCCGCCGGGGACGACCAGGGTGTCCGGCTCCGGCGCGTCGGCGAGAGCATGGTCCGGTACGACGGTCAGACCGCTGGACGTGCGCACGGGAGCACCGTCCAGCGTGGCCGTGCGGATGCGGTACGTGCCCGGCGTGTGCTTCTCGGCGCCCGCGAAGACCTCCACGGGGCCGGTGACGTCGAGACTCTGCACGTCGTCGAAGAGGAGTACCAGTACGGTCCGCCCGGCCGGCCGGGTTCGCTGCGCCATGCCGTCGATTCTTCGTCCCCCGTCCGATGGCCGCAATGACGAGAATCCCACCTTTCCTGCCATGGCCCGCGCGGACCTCCAGGACGTACTGAGCGGTTGGTAACCTGCGTGGTATGACCACTGCCGCACTCGACGCACGCGCGGGCCGCCGCTGCCACAACGCGCTCAACTCGCTGCACTCGACGCACTACTTCTCCCCCGACCTGGGCCGGGAGCTGGGTGCCCTCGGGGTCACCGACGCCCGGGCCGTCAACTTCGCGGTGCGGGCCGCCGCGCTGGGCGCGGTCGGCGCCGGCGTCGTGACGGCGGCGTTCTACAACTACAAGCACGACCTGGTCGCCCGGCACGTTCCCGCCGTGTGGGAGAAGGTCACTCCGCAGCAGGCCCTGGCGGCACGCCTGCGCGCCGTCGACGCGACGCTGCGCCGGCTGCTGGGCGCGCAGGCCGTGGCGTCGGCCGAGATGGCGGAGGCCGCCGAGCTGGCCCTGCGTGCCGCCGGGGGCTGCTCGCGCAGTGCCCGCCCGCTCTACTCGGCCCACGCGGACCTGCCCGTGCCCGACGCCCCGCACCTGGCCCTCTGGCACGCGGCGACGCTGCTGCGCGAGCACCGCGGCGACGGCCACCTCGCCGCGCTGACGACCGCTGGACTGGACGGTCTGGAGGCGCTGGTGACGCACACCGCGACCGGCAAGGGCATGGCACCGAAGTGGATCCTCAGCACGCGGGGCTGGACCCAGGAGGAGTGGGACGCGGCCACCGGCCGGCTGCGCGAGCGGGGGATCGTCGACGCGGCGGGCGAGCTGACCGAGGAGGGCACGGCCCTGCGCGAGGGGATCGAGCGGGAGACCGACCGGCTCGACGCTGCCCCCTACGCGCACCTGGGAGCGGAGGGCGTGGCGCGCCTGACGGAACTCGGGTCGGCTTTCGCCCGTGCGGCGCTCGAGGCGGGTGCCTTCCCCGCGGACCTGCTCGCCAAGCGCTGACGCGCCGTCGACACGCCCGGGCAGGCACGGGGCACGCACGGGAGGGCATACGGCGCCGGTACGGAGGTACCCGTACGTCTGCCGGCCGGGGCGGCCGGCAGACGAAAGGGGCAACTCGTGTTCCGTGCCATCGCAGACGTACTGCGCCAGATCGGTGGCGCAGTCGCCACCGTGGTGACGCTTCCCTTCCGGGCCCTGGCCCGGCTCTTCGGCGGGGCCTCCTCCGCCACGCGGGGCCGTCGGGTCTGATCCCCGGCCGCCTCCCCCCACCGGTTCCGACCGGCCGGGACGGCGCCCTGATCCCCGATTGTCGGCGCCACCTGCCACAATTGCCGCGCAACCTCAGTGAGAAGGCGGTACGGGATCGTGACGACACCCGGGTCCAACGCGTCCAGCACGTCCAGCGGGTCCAGCGACGCAAGGTCCATCGAAAGCAGGATCGCCGACGAGCTCGGCGTGCGGGAGCGACAGGTGAAGGCCGCGGTCGAGCTGCTGGACGGCGGCTCGACGGTGCCCTTCATCGCCCGCTACCGCAAGGAAGCGACCGAGATGCTCGACGACGCGCAGCTGCGCACGCTCGAGGAACGGCTGCGCTATCTGCGGGAGCTGGAGGAGCGGCGCGCGGCGATCCTGGATTCGGTGCGCGAGCAGGGCAAGCTCACGGAGGAGCTGGAGGCGCGCATCCGCGGGGCGGAGACCAAGGCGCGCCTGGAGGACATCTACCTGCCGTTCAAGCCGAAGCGGCGTACGAAGGCGCAGATCGCGCGCGAGGCGGGTCTCGAGCCGCTGGCCGAGGGCCTGCTCGCTGACGCGTCGGTGGACCCGTCGGCCGCTGCCGCCGCGTTCGTCGACGCCGGCAAGGGCGTGGCCGATGCGCAGGCCGCTCTGGACGGCGCGCGCTCGATCCTCACGGAGAAGTTCTCGGAGGACGCCGACCTGATCGGCGAGCTGCGCGAGCGGATGTGGACGCGCGGGCGGCTCGCCGCCAAGGTCAAGGACGGCAAGGAGGAGGCCGGCGCGAAGTTCGCCGACTACTTCGACTTCGCCGAGCCGTTCACCGAGTTGCCCTCGCACCGCGTCCTCGCGATGCTGCGCGGCGAGAAGGAGGACGTGCTCGACCTCGTGCTGGAGCCCGAGGAGCCCGCCGAGGGCCCGTCGTCGTACGAGGCGATCGTCGCGAGCCGGTTCGGGATCGCCGACCGCGGCCGGCCGGGAGACAAGTGGCTGGGCGACACCGTCCGCTGGGCCTGGCGCACCCGCATCCTGGTGCACCTCGGCATCGACCTGCGTCTGCGGCTGCGCACGGCCGCCGAGGACGAGGCGGTGAACGTCTTCGCCGCGAACCTCCGCGACCTGCTGCTGGCCGCCCCGGCGGGCACCCGGGCCACGCTCGGCCTCGACCCCGGTTTCCGTACCGGCGTGAAGGTCGCCGTGGTCGACGCGACCGGAAAGGTCGTGGCCACCGACGTGATCCACCCGCACGTCCCCGCCAACCGGTGGGACGAGGCGATCGCCAAGCTGGCGCGGCTGGCGAAGGAGCACTCGGTCGACCTGATCGCCATCGGCAACGGCACGGCCTCCCGCGAGACCGACAAGCTCGCCGGTGAACTCATCACCAAGCACCCGGAGTTGAAGCTCACCAAGGTGATGGTGTCCGAGGCCGGCGCCTCCGTGTACTCGGCCTCCGCCTTCGCCTCCCAGGAGTTGCCGGACATGGACGTCTCGCTGCGCGGCGCGGTGTCGATCGCGCGGCGGTTGCAGGACCCGCTGGCCGAGCTGGTGAAGATCGACCCGAAGTCGATCGGCGTCGGCCAGTACCAGCACGACCTCTCCGAGGTGAAGCTGTCCCGCTCGCTGGACGCGGTGGTCGAGGACTGTGTGAACGGCGTGGGAGTGGACGTCAACACGGCCTCCGCGCCGCTGCTCTCCCGGGTCTCCGGCATCACCTCCGGGCTCGCGGAGAACATCGTGGCGCACCGCGACGCGAACGGGCCGTTCTCCTCGCGGACCGCGCTGAAGAAGGTGTCCCGGCTCGGACCCAAGGCGTACGAGCAGTGCGCGGGCTTCCTGCGGATCCGGGGCGGCGACGACCCGCTGGACGCGTCCAGCGTGCACCCGGAGGCGTACCCCGTGGTGCGGCGGATGGTGAAGACCGCCGGGCAGGAGGTGACCGGCCTGATCGGCAACACGTCGGTGCTGCGGTCGCTGAAGCCGGACCAGTTCGTGGACGAGACGTTCGGTCTGCCGACGGTGACGGACATCCTGCGGGAGCTGGAGAAGCCGGGGCGCGACCCGCGGCCCGCCTTCAAGACGGCCACCTTCAAGGAGGGCGTGGAGAAGATCTCCGACCTGGCTTCCGGGATGGTGCTGGAGGGGGTCGTCACGAACGTCGCCGCGTTCGGGGCGTTCGTGGACGTCGGTGTGCATCAGGACGGGCTCGTGCACGTGTCCGCGATGTCCAGGACGTTCGTGAAGGATCCGCGGGACGTGGTGAAGCCCGGGGACATCGTGAAGGTGAAGGTGATGGACGTCGACATTCCGCGGAAGCGGATCTCGTTGACGTTGCGGTTGGACGACGAGGCTGCCGCGCAGGGGGAGCCGAAGAAGGAGCGGGGTGGGAAGCCGCCTCGGCAGCGGCAGCAGCGGGGTGCCGGTGCCTCCGGCGGGGGCGGGAAGGGGCGGTCTTCGTCGGCGCCCGCCGCGTCCAACGGGGCGATGGCGGACGCGTTGCGGCGGGCCGGACTCGCCTAGGCGTCCGGCGCTGGGGCGGGGGGTGGGTTGCGCGGACCGGGGCTAGCCGGGTGCCGCTGCGCCCACCCGTGCCGCCCCAGCGGCACGATTGCCCGCAGCGGCGGCGGCCGGCGGCTGCCCGCAGTCAGGCGGGAGCCTCCGTCACCTTGCCGTTCGTTACCTCCAGGCGGCGGGTGACGTGGACCGCGTTCAGCATGCGGCGGTCGTGGGTGACGAGGAGGAGGGTGCCCTCGTAGGCGTCCAGGGCCGATTCGAGTTGTTCGATGGCCGGGAGGTCGAGGTGGTTGGTCGGCTCGTCCAGGACCAGGAGGTTGACGCCCCGGCCCTGGAGGAGGGCGAGGGCGGCCCTGGTGCGTTCGCCGGGTGAGAGGGTCGACGCCGGGCGCGTGACGTGGTCGGCCTTGAGGGCGAACTTGGCCAGGAGGGTGCGGATCTCCGCCGGTTCCAGGTCGGGGACGGCGGCACGGAAGGCGTCGAGCAGGATCTCGGGGCCGTGGAACAGCTTGCGGGCCTGGTCGACCTCGCCGAGCAGGACCCCGGAGCCGAGCGCCGCGTGCCCCGCGTCGAGGGGCACGCGGCCGAGGAGGGCGCCGAGCAGCGTGGACTTGCCCGCGCCGTTGGCTCCCGTCACCGCCACCCGGTCCGCCCAGTCGATCTGGAGGGAGACCGGGCCGAGCGTGAAGTCGCCGCGCCGGACCTCGGCGTCGCGCAGGGTGGCGACGACCGCGCCCGAGCGGGGCGCCGACGCGATCTCCATGCGCAGGTCCCATTCCTTGCGCGGTTCCTCGACGACCTCCAGGCGTTCGATCATGCGCTGGGTCTGGCGGGCCTTGGCGGCCTGCTTCTCACTGGCCTCGCTGCGGAACTTGCGGCCGATCTTGTCGTTGTCGTTGCCCGCCTTGCGCCGGGCGTTCTTGACGCCCTTGTCCATCCAGGCGCGCTGCGTCTGGGCCCGGTCCTGGAGGGAGGCCCGCTTGTCGGCGTACTCCTCGTACTCGTCGCGGGCGTGCCGCCGGGCCACCTCGCGTTCCTCCAGGTAGGCCTCGTAGCCGCCGCCGTAGAGGTTGATCTGCCGCTGGGCGAGGTCGAGTTCGAGGACCTTGGTGACGGTTCGGGTGAGGAACTCGCGGTCGTGGCTGACGACGACGGTGCCGGCGCGCAGGCCGGTCACGAAGCGTTCGAGGCGCTCCAGGCCGTCCAGGTCGAGGTCGTTGGTCGGCTCGTCGAGGAGGAAGACGTCGTAGCGGGAGAGGAGGAGGGAGGCGAGGCCGGCGCGGGCCGCCTGGCCACCGGACAGGGACGTCATCGGCTGGTCCAGGCCGACGGTCAGGCCCAGCGCGTCGGCGGTCTCCTCCGCCCGGTCGTCGAGGTCGGCGCCGCCCAGGGCCAGCCAGCGCTCCAGGGTGGTCGCGTACGCGTCGTCGGCGCCGGGGGCGCCGTCGACCAGGGCCTGGGTGGCCTCGTCCATGGCGCGCTGGGCGTCGGTGACGCCGGTGCGGCGGGCCAGGAACTCCCGGACGCTCTCGCCGGGGCGGCGCTCCGGCTCCTGCGGGAGGTGGCCGACGGTGGCGGTGGGCGGGGACAGACGCAGCTCGCCCTGTTCCGGCGCGGTCAGCCCGGCGAGCATCCGCAGGAGGGTGGACTTGCCCGCGCCGTTGGCCCCGACGAGGCCGATCACGTCGCCGGGTGCGACGACGAGGTCGAGCCCGGTGAACAGGGAGCGGTCTCCGTGGCCGGCGGCGAGGTTCTTGGCGACGAGGGTGGCAGTCATCAGACCGTCGATCCTAGCCGCGCCCGGACGCGCCGGATCCCGGCCCCGATGGGCACGCGCTCGGCGGCCCCGCGGTGGGTACGTCCCGGGGGCGGGGCCCGCTCCGGACCCGGCGTGGGGCGTTCGGTTAACGTCCTGGTGTGGAAACCGAACTGGATGGCGAACTGACCGGTGAAGTCGTCGTGGTCGGCGGCGGGGTGATCGGGCTGACGACGGCCGTGGTCCTCGCCGAGCGGGGCAGACGGGTGCGGCTGTGGACGCGGGAGCCCGTGGAGCGGACCACTTCGGTGGTCGCGGGCGGACTGTGGTGGCCGTACCGGATCGAGCCGGTCGCGCTGGCCCAGGCGTGGGCGCTGCGTTCCCTGGACGTGTACGAGGAGCTGGCGGCGCGGTCCGAGGAGACCGGCGTGCGCATGGTCGAGGGTGTGCTCGGCGAGACCGCCCCGGACGAGGTGGGTGCGTGGGCCTCGGCCCGGCTGCCCGGGCTGCGCGCGGCGGGCCCGGCCGAGTACGCCGGGACGGGGCTGTGGGCCCGGCTGCCGCTCATCGACATGTCGGTTCATCTGCCGTGGCTTCGGGAGCGGCTGGCGGCCGCGGGCGGCACGGTGGAGGACCGTGCGGTGACCGACCTGGCCGAGGCGGACGCGCCGGTCGTCGTCAACTGCACCGGTCTGGGCTCCCGCGAGCTGGTGCCGGACCCGGCCGTGCGGCCGGTGCGCGGGCAACTGGTGGTCGTGGAGAACCCCGGCATCGACACCTGGCTGGTCTCGGCGGGCGCCGGGTCCGGGGAGACGACGTACTTCCTGCCGCAGCCCGGCCGGCTCCTGCTGGGCGGGACGGCGGAGGACGACGTCTGGTCGGACGAGCCGGACCCGGCGGTCGCCGAGGCCATCGTGCGGCGGTGCGCGGCCCTGCGTCCCGAGATCGCCGGGGCGCGGGTGCTCGCGCACCGGGTGGGGCTGCGGCCGGCCCGGGACGCGGTCCGGCTGGAGCGGGGGACGCTGCCGGACGGGCGGCGGCTCGTGCACAACTACGGCCACGGCGGCGCGGGCGTCACCGTGGCCTGGGGCTGCGCGCAGGAGGCGGCCCGGCTCGCCTCCTGACGCCGCCGTCCCGGTCGGCAGGCCTCCCGGGGGTCAGTCCTGGTGGTGGTGCTTGCCGATCGGGTCGCCCTCCACGTCGGTGCCGGGGCCGGGTCCGATCCGGATCTCGAAGTCGCCCTCGTACTGCTTGTGACCCTCGATGACGGCCAGTTCGACGGCTTCGTTGGCCATCTCGCCGCGCACCATGAGCGGGTCGCGGCGCAGGTCGCGCATGAGGGCGACGCACATGAAGATCATCACGATGACGAAGGGCGCCGCCGCGAGGATCGTCAGGTTCTGGAGACCGGTCAGCGCGTCACCCTCGCCGCTGCCGATCAGCAGCATGATGGCCGCGACGGCGCCGGTCACCACACCCCAGACGACGACCACCCAGCGACTGGGTTCGAGCGCGCCCTTCTGCGAGAGCGTGCCCATCACGATGGAGGCCGCGTCGGCACCCGAGACGAAGAAGATGCCGACGAGGATCATCACCAGCAGGCTGGTGGCGGTGGCGATCGGGTACTCCTGGAGCACGCCGAAGAGCTGCCCCTCCGGGGTCGAGTCGTCGCCCAGCCGGTTCTGCTCCTGAAGCCGCATCGCCGAGCCGCCGAAGATCGCGAACCAGATCAGGCTGACCGTGCTGGGCACCAGGATGACGCCGCCGATGAACTGACGGATCGTCCGGCCCCGGCTGATACGGGCGATGAACATGCCGACGAAGGGCGTCCAGGAGATCCACCACGCCCAGTAGAAGACGGTCCAGCTGCCCAGCCAGTCGGCGACGCCCTTGCCGCCGCTGATCTCGGTGCGGCCGGCCATCTGGGGCAGGTCGCCGAGGTAGGCGAAGACGGAGGTCGGCAGCAGGTCGAGGATGAGGATGGTCGGGCCCGCGACGAACACGAAGACGGCGAGCAGCAGCGCCAGCACCATGTTGGTGTTGGACAGCCACTGGATGCCCTTCTCGACGCCGGAGATGGCCGAGGCCACGAACGCCGCCGTCAGCACCGCGATGATGCCGACGAGCAGTCCGGTGCTGACCTTGTCCATCCAGTCGAGCTTCTCCATGCCGGAGCCGATCTGGAGCGCGCCGAGGCCGAGCGAGGCCGCGGAGCCGAAGATCGTCGCGATGATGGCCAGGATGTCGATGACCCGGCCGCCGGAGCCGTTGGCGTGCTTCTCGCCGATGAGCGGGGTGAACACGGCGCTTATGGTCTGCCTGCGGCGCCTGCGGAAGGTGCTGTAGGCGATGCCGAGGCCGACCACGGCGTAGATCGCCCACGGGTGGAGCGTCCAGTGGAACAGGGTGGTGGCCATGGCCGTCGCCATGCGGTCGCCGGAGTCGGCCGGGCTGGTCCCGGGCGGGGGCGTGGAGTAGTGCGCGAGCGGCTCGCTCACGCCGTAGAACATCAGGCCGATGCCCATGCCCGCGCTGAACATCATGGCGACCCAGGACACGGTCCGGAACTCGGGTTCCTCGCCCTCGGCGCCGAGGTGGATGCGGCCGTAGCGGCTGGCCGCGAGCCAGAGTGCGAAGACCACGAAGCCGGACGCGGCCAGCGTGAACGCCCAGCCCCCGTTGTGCAGCAGGCCGCCGAGCATGGAGCTCGAGACGTCCTCCAGCGAGTCGGTGGCGGCGGCGCCCCAGATGACGAACGCCAGGGTCAGGACGGCCGTGACGCCGAAGACGACGCGGTCGGTCCGGGGCTTGTGCTCGTGCCCCGGCAGGCCCGCTTCCGAACCCGGGAGCGTGCTTCTTTCGTGTTCTTCCTTGTCGCTTGGTCGGTCCTGCGTCACAGGCGGCACCTTTCCAGTCGATGAGGCCGAAACTACCCGTCCGCTAGGCCCATACCACGTAAGACGCGGAACTCACCTCATCGGCGGCGGGTATCGGGGGCGACCGGGCGTCGGGCGGCACCGTGACCCGGCACCGCGGGTGACTCATGACGACCGGGTGACGGTCGTGTGGCGGAGTGGCCGTGGACACGGCGGTGCGCCCGGGGCCGGACGGGCTCCGAACAGACTCCGCGCCCCGACGACTTGGCGTCCTAGGGGGTGTCCCCGTGGTCGTAGACGGTCACGGGGATGCCGCGCCGGGCGAGTCGGTCGGATATGAGCGGTTCCACCCGGGACCATTTGCCACCGGCCAGGCCGCAGCCTATGCGGGGCATGTGCACGGACGCCTCCAGCTCGGCCGCCCGGTCGGCGACGCGGCCGAGGGCGATGCCGATGGCCTCGTAGCGCACGGGGACGCCCTTGCTGCCCGTCCGCATGCCGTGCTGGCCGATCATGTTGGCCACCCACACGTAGGGATCGACCTGGACGAACTGGACGGCGCCGAGACCGAAGTCGTTGGTCGCGCGGTCGCGGTGCCAGGCGCGGTAGGCCGCCTCCGGCCCGGGCCAGCGGCGGGAGACGGCCAGGACGAAGCCCTTGCCCCAGCCGCCGAGGTCGTTGCAGACGTGGGCGATCACCTTGACGCCCTTGACCGACGGCGCGGTGGCGTCACCCCGGACATAGCTGATCTCCGACATGACGCCACCGTACGGGCCACCACTGACAGTGGCCCCGGGCCGCTACTTCCGCAGTGCCGACGGCTCCTGCTCGGCGTTCTCCGCCACCCGGCGCCGGACGCCGAACCAGCCGGCCACCAGCAGCACGGCGATCACGGGCACCAGCAGCACGGTCTTGCGGCCGACCTCCGCGTCGTTCCACATCAGGCCGATGACCGCCAGCAGGAAGGCGATCGTGACGATCTCGGTGACGGGGCTGCCGGGCAGCCGGAAGTGCGGCCGTTCGACCAGGCCCGCACGCGCCCGGCGCACGAACACCAGGTGGCAGATCATGATGATCACCCACGTGCTGATGATGCCCAGGGATGCCACGTTCAGGACGATCTCGAAGGCCTTGTTCGGCACGAGGTAGTTCAGCCCGACACCGAGGACGCAGACCGCGCAGGTCAGCAGGATGCCGCCGTAGGGAACCTGGCTGCGGCTCATCACGCCGGTGAACCTGGGCGCGGAGCCCGCCATCGCCATGGAGCGCAGGATGCGGCCGGTGGAGTACAGCCCGGAGTTCAGGGACGACATCGCGGCGGTGAGGACGACGAGGTTCATCACGTCACCGGCGGCCGGTACCCCGATGCCCGACAGCACCGTGACGAAGGGGCTCTCGTCGCCCGAGTAGAGCGAGCTCGGCAGCAGCAGCGCCAGGAGGACGACCGAGCCGACGTAGAACAGGGCGACCCGCCACATGATCGAGTTCACCGCGCGGGGCACGATCCTGTGCGGCTCGGCGGTCTCGCCGGCGGCGACGCCGACCAGCTCCAGCGCCGCGTAGGAGAAGATCACGCCCTGCATGACGAGGACCACCGGCATCACACCGTGCGGGAGGATGCCGCCGTGATCGGTGATCATGCCCATGCCCGGGGTCTGGCCGCTCACCTCGTGCTGGGTGGCGAGCAGGAAGATGCCGATCAGCATGAAGCCGACGAGGGTGGCGACCTTGACGATCGCGAACCAGAACTCCATCTCGCCGAAGATCTTCACCGAGATGAGGTTCACGGCCAGGACCACGGCGAGGGCGATCAGCGCGAGCACCCATTGGGGGATGCTCGTGAACATGCTCCAGTAGTGCGTGTACAGCGCGATCGCGGTGATGTCGGCGATGCCGGTGGTCGACCAGTTCAGGAAGTACATCCAGCCGGCGACGTAGGCGCCCTTCTCGCCGAGGAACTCGCGCGCGTACGACACGAAGGATCCGGACGAGGGCCGGTAGAGCACCAGCTCACCGAGTGCCTTGACGACGAAGAAGGCGAAGACGCCGGCGACGAGGTAGGCGATGGCGAGCGCCGGTCCGGCGTCGCGCAGGCGCCCGCCGGCGCCGAGGAAGAGGCCGGTGCCGATCGCGCCGCCGATGGCGATCATGTTGACGTGACGGGCCTTGAGGTCCTTGCTGTAACCGGCGTCGCCCGCGTCCGCGGGGATGGTCCCGGTCGCCTGGGGAGGGGCGGCGACCTGTGCCGTGTCGACGGCGTCCTTGCTCACGGGTGGTTCCACTCTCTGGTGCGCTCGGGCGGGGTGCGCCCGAGTCGTCCGTACGTGTGTCTCGGGCCCGCACCACCCAATGACGCGGCACAGACCAAGACGGCACCTTCCCACGACGCTGCGTGGGCATGCGGTGGTTCATGTCACACAGCGTGACTTCTCACAAGATCCACCGACGGTCCGCACAGGTCGGGCAAGAGGCGTGCGACAGGTGCGCGAGAGGTTTCACAGCACTGGTGAGACAGCGATACTGCTGCACATGACGACGACCGACACCGCGGAGCCGACCCTCACGATCGACGAGCTGGCCGCGCGGGCCGGCGTCACGGTCCGCACGGTCCGCTTCTACGGCACCAGAGGACTGCTGCCGCCGCCGGTGCTCGGTCCCCGCCGGGTGGGGCACTACGGCCGGGAGCACCTGGCGCGACTGGCGCTGATCGAGGAATTGCAGCACCAGGGCATGACGCTGGCCGCCATCGAGCGGTATCTCAAGCGGCTGCCGGACGACCTGAGCCCCCACGACCTGGCGCTCCACCGCGCGGTGGTGGCCTCCTGGGCGCCGGAGGCGGTGGAGCGCGTCACCCGCGAGGAGCTGGGCAGGCGGGCGGGGCGGCCGCTCACCGACGAGGAGGTGGAGCGGCTGGGGGCGATGGACGTCGTGGTGCCCGACGGCGACGCCTACCGGGTGGACGTCGGGCTGCTGCGGCTCGGCGTCGAGCTGCTCGACGTGCCCTTCTCCCCCGAGACGGTCCTCGCCGCCCGCACCGCCCTCCTGGAGCACTCCCGCGCCGCCGCGCGCGACCTGTCGCGGCTGCTGCGCGACGCGGTCGCCGAACGGGAGGCTCCGGAGGTGCGGTCCCTGTCCGCCCACATGCACCCGCTGGTGGTGCAGGCGCTGCTCACCACGTTCCAGCGGTCGCTGCGCGAGGAGCTGCGGGAGTGGCTCGACAAGGAGGCCGGTGAATGATCCGGCGGCTCAGCGGCCGTCCGTGAAGACCTCCCCCTTGTCCGCCTTCTCCACCAGCAGGGCGGGCGGCGTGAAGCGCTCGCCGTACCGGTCGGCCAGTTCGCGGGCGCGCGCCACGAAGCCGGGCAGGCCCCCCTCGTATCCGTTGACGTACTGAAGGACGCCGCCGGTCCAGCCGGGGAAGCCGATGCCGAAGATCGAGCCGATGTTGGCGTCGGCGACCGAGGTCAGGACGCCCTCCTCCAGGAGCTTGACGGTGTCGAGCGCCTCCGAGAAGAGCATGCGCTCCTGCATGTCCCGGAACGGGATCTCGTGTCCCGGCTCGGTGAAGTGCTCACGCAGGCCCGGCCAGAGTCCGGCCCGCCTGCCGTCCTCGCCGTACTCGTAGAAGCCGGCGCCGCCCGAGCGCCCGGGGCGGCCGAACTCGTCGACCATGCGGTCGACGACGGACTCCGCGGGGTGTGCGGTCCAGGTGCCGCCCGCCTCCTCCACGGCACGGCGGGTCTCCTCGCGGATCCTGCGCGGGAGGGTGAGGGTCAGCTCGTCCATCAGGGAGAGCACCTTGGCCGGGTAGCCCGCCTGGGCCGCCGCCTGCTCCACGGACGCGGGCTCGATGCCCTCCCCCACCATGGCGACGCCCTCGTTGATGAAGTGGCCGATGACCCGGGAGGTGAAGAAGCCCCGCGAGTCGTTGACGACGATCGGCGTCTTCTTGATCTGCCGGACCAGGTCGAAGGCCCGCGCCAGCGTCTCCTCCCCCGTCCGCTCCCCCTTGATGATCTCCACCAGCGGCATCTTGTCCACGGGCGAGAAGAAGTGCAGCCCGATGAAGTCACCCTGCCGCTCGACGCCCTCGGCCAGCGCGGTGATGGGCAGTGTGGAGGTGTTGGAGCACAGCAGCGCGTCCGGGGCGACGACGTGCTCGATCTCCTGGAACACCTTGTGCTTGAGCGAGGTGTCCTCGAACACCGCCTCGATCACCGCGTCACACCCCGCCAGATCACTCACCTCGGCGGTCGGCGTGATCCGCGCGAGCAGCGCGTCGGCCTTCTCCCGGCTCGTACGGCCCTTCGCCACGGCCTTCGCGCACAGCTTCTCGGAGTACGCCTTGCCCTTGAGCGCCGACTCCAGCGAGACGTCCTTCAGCACGACGTCGATGCCCGCGCGGGCGCACGCGTAGGCGATGCCCGCGCCCATCATGCCCGCGCCCAGCACGGCGGCCCTGGTGACCTTGCGGGGCTCGACCCCCTTGGGGCGGTTGGCCCCGGAGTTGACGGCCTGGAGGTCGAAGAAGAACGCCTGGATCATGTTCTTCGAGGTCTGCCCGGCGGCCAGCTCGACGAAGTAGCGGGCCTCGATGACCTGCGCGGTCTCGAAGTCGACCTGGGAGCCCTCGACGGCGGCGGCCATGATGTTGCGCGGCGCCGGGTAGGGGGCGCCGTTCGTCTGCTTGCGCAGGTTGGCCGGGAAGGCGGGCAGGTTGGCCGCGAACTTCGGGTGGGACGGGGTCCCGCCGGGGATGCGGTACCCGGGCCGGTCCCAGGGCTGGGCGGACTCCGGGTGGGCGTCGATGAAGGCGCGGGCCCTGGCGAGCATGTCCTCGGGGCTGTCGGCGACCTCGTCGACCAGGCCGTTCTCCTGGGCGCGGCGCGGGTTGTACTGGGTGCCCTGGAGGAGGACCTTCAGCAGGGCGTCGGTGATGCCGAGCATCCGGACGGTGCGGACGACGCCGCCGCCTCCGGGGAGCAGGCCGAGGGTGACCTCGGGGCAGCCGATCTTGGAGCCGGGCGCGTCGAGGGCGACGCGGTGGTGGCAGGCGAGCGCGATCTCGTAGCCGCCGCCGAGGGCCGCGCCGTTCATCGCGGCGACGACGGGCTTGCCGAGGGTCTCGATGCGGCGCAGGTTCCGCTTGATGGCCATGCCGCCGTCGAAGAGGTCCTGGGCGGTCTCCGGCGTGACGCGGATGAGGTCGCGCAGGTCGCCGCCGGCGAAGAAGGTCTTCTTGGCGGAGGTGACGATGATGCCGCGGATGGCGTCCTTCTCGGCCTCCAGGCGGTCGGTGACCGCCGCCAGGGAGTCGCGGAACGCCTGGTTCATGGTGTTCGCGGACTGGTCGGGGTCGTCGAGGACGAGGGTGACGACGCCGGTGTCGTCCTGCTCCCAGCGGATGGTGGTGGGCTCGGTGCTCATGAGGGTGTGCTCCAGGTGATCCGTCGTGGCCGTCGCGGCGGCCGTGGCCGGCCGTATCCGTCGTGTCCGTCGGGAGGGGTCAGATGCGCTCGACGACGGTGGCGATGCCCATGCCGCCGCCCACGCACAGGGTGGCGAGGCCGTAGCGCTTGTCCTGGCGCTCGAGTTCGTCGACGAGGGTGCCGAGGATCATCGCGCCGGTGGCGCCGAGCGGGTGACCGAGCGCGATGGCGCCGCCGTTGACGTTGACCTTGTCCAACGACAGGCCCATGTCCTTCGCGAACCGCAGGACGACCGCCGCGAAGGCCTCGTTGATCTCGACCAGGTCGATGTCGTCGATGGTCAGCCCCGCCTTGGCGAGGGCCTTGCGGGTGGCCGGGGCGGGTCCGGTGAGCATGATGGTGGGCTCGGAACCGGAGACGGCGGCGGAGACGATCCGGGCGCGCGGGCGCAGGCCGTAGCGGTCGCCGACGTCCTTCGAACCGATGGCGACCAGGGAGGCGCCGTCGACGATGCCGGAGGAGTTGCCCGCGTGGTGGACGTGGTCGATCTTCTCCACCCAGTGGTACTTCTGAAGCGCCACGGCGTCGAAACCGCCCAGTTCGCCGATGTCGGCGAAGGAGGGCTTGAGCTTGCCCAGCGAGTCGGCGGTGGTGCCGGGGCGCGGGTGCTCGTCGTGGTCGAGGACGGTGAGACCGGCGCGGTCCTTCACCGGGACGACGGAGCGCTCGAAGCGGCCCTCCTTCCAGGCGGTCGCCGCGCGCTCCTGCGAGAGGGCCGCGTACTCGTCGACGTCGCGGCGGGAGAAGCCCTCGATGGTGGCGATCAGGTCGGCGCCGATGCCCTGCGGGACGAAGTTGGTGGCGAGGTTGGTCATCGGGTCGTTGAACCAGGCGCCGCCGTCCGAGGCCATCGGGACGCGGGACATGGACTCGACGCCGCCCGCGAGGACCAGGTCCTCCCAGCCGGAGCGCACCTTCATGGCGGCCATGTTGACGGCCTCGAGGCCCGAGGCGCAGAAGCGGTTCTCCTGGACGCCGGCCACCTTGTCCGGCAGTCCGGCGGCGATCGCGGCGATGCGGGCGATGTCCGAGCCCTGGTCGCCGACGGGGCCGACGACGCCGAGCACGATGTCGTCCACGGCGGCCGGGTCCAGGCCGGGGAACCGGGCGCGGATCTCGTGGATGAGGCCCACGACCAGGTCGACGGGCTTCGTGCCGTGCAGGGCGCCGTTCGCCTTGCCGCGTCCGCGCGGGGTGCGGATCGCGTCGTACACGTACGCTTCGGTGCTCACTGGCAGGCCTTTCACTGAGGGTTGTGCACTGCGGGGTTCGGGAGGGACGCCGGGGACGGGCCCGGCTCGCGGGGCAGGTCCCAGTCCCGGGTCACGGACTCGGCGCCGTCGCCGGGCAGGGCGGGCCCGGTGCGTACGGCGGTGGGGGTCGCGGAGAAGCGGGGTGCGGGGGCCGGCTGGGTGAGGCCGTCGTGGTCGGTGAAGGTGGAGCGGGCCGCGAGGTGCGGGTGGTGCGGGGCCTCGCGCAGCGACAGGACGGGCGCCGTGCAGGCGTCGGAGTCGGTGAAGACGGCCGTCCACGCGTCGCGGGTACGGGTCTTGAACCGGGCGGCGACGGCCGCGCGCAGTTCGGGCCAGCGGGACATGTCGTCGCGGGCCGGTGCCAGGTCGGTGAGGCCGAGCAGCCGCATGAACTCGGCGTAGAACCGCGGCTCCAGGGCTCCGACCGCCATGTGGCGGCCGTCGGCGGTCTCGTAGGTGCCGTAGAAGGGGCAGCCGCCGTCGAGGAGGTTGGCGCCGCGCCGGTCCTGCCAGCTTCCGGCGGCGAGCATGCCGTGGATCATCGCCGAGAGGTGGGCGGTGCCGTCGACGATCGCGGCGTCCACGACCTGCCCGGTGCCATTCGCGCGCGCGTGGTGCAGGGCGGCCAGGATGCCGACGACCAGGTAGAGGGAACCGCCCGCGTAGTCGCCGAGGAGGTTGGCGGGGACCGCCGGGGGTTCGCCGGGGGCGCCGATCATGCCGAGGGTGCCGGTCAGCGCGATGTACCCGATGTCGTGCCCGGCACGCCGGGCGAGCGGGCCCTCCTGGCCCCAGCCGGTCATCCGGCCGTAGACGAGGCGCGGGTTGCGGGCGTGGCAGTCCCCGGGGCCGACGCCGAGCCGTTCGGCGACACCGGGGCGGTAGCCCTCGATCAGGACGTCGGCGCGTTCGGCGAGGTCGAGGACGCGGGCCGGTCCGTCCGGTGCCTTGAGGTCGACGACCACGGAGCGCTTGTTGCGGTTGGTGACGTCGCGGGCCGGGTCGATGCCGAGGCCAGGTCCGCCGGGGCGGTCGACGCGGACGACGTCGGCGCCCAGGTCGGCCAGGAGCATGGCGGCGAAGGGCCCGGGGCCGATCCCGGCCAGTTCGACCACGCGCACACCGGAGAGCGGGCCCTCGGCGCCCGGCTCCCGCGTCGTCGTCTTCGCTTCCGGCATCCGGCCCCCAGCTCTGTGACACAACCGATGTAACACCAGTGATGCTAAGAACGTGTTCCACTGGGCACAAGACCCGGGCGAGCAAGCGCTTAGCCCATTTTGGTGCAGGCTCCTCGCCGGGCCGCGCGATCCTCACGCTAGCCTCAGCCACCGGCAACGGCGCGTGCTGCGGACCCAGAGGTTGCCGACGGGTGACGGAGGTATGTCATGAGCAGGCTGAAGACGGCCGGCCGGCCGTACGACCTCGTGCTGTTCGGGGCGACGGGGTTCGTCGGCGAACTGACGGCGGAGTACCTGGCCGCGCACGCGCCGGACGGACTGCGCTGGGCGATCGCCGGACGCAGCGAGGAGAAGCTGCGCCGCCTGCGCGACCGGCTGACCGGCGCGGCCCCCGCCCCGAAGGTCGGCATGCTGGTCGCGGACGTGTCCGACCCCGGATCCCTGCGCGAACTCGCCGGGCACGCGCGCGTGGTGGCCACGACGGTCGGCCCCTACGTCCGCTACGGCGACGCGCTGGTCGCCGCCTGCGCGGACGCGGGCACGGACTACCTCGACCTCACCGGGGAGCCCGAGTTCGTGGACCTGACGTACGTCCGCCACGACGCCCGCGCGCGGGAGACCGGCGCCCGGCTGGTGCACGCCTGCGGTTTCGACTCCGTCCCGCACGATCTCGGCGTGTACTTCACCGTGCGGCAGCTGCCCGAGGGCGTGCCGCTGAGCGTGGACGGCTTCGTGACCGTCAGCGCCACGTTCTCGGGCGGGACGTTCGCCTCGGCGCTGGGCCAGTTCGCGCGCGGCCGCGCGCTGCGGGCCGCCGCGGTGGAGCGCCGCCGGCACGAGCCCCGCCTGGTGGGCCGCCGCGTGCTGACGCCGACGGGAGCGCCGCGGTTCGCCGGGGAGGTGGGGGCGTGGGCGCTGCCGCTGCCGACGGTCGACGCGCAGGTCGTGCGCCGGTCCGCGAAGGCCCTGGACCGCTACGGCCCGGACTTCCGCTACCGCCACTACGCGGCCGTGCGGCGGCTGCCCGTCGCGGTGGGCGGGGTGGCGGCCGTGGGCGCCCTGGTGGCGGCGGCCCAGGTGCCGCCCGCGCGGCGCCGGCTGTCCGCACGGCTCGCGCCGGGCCAGGGGCCGAGCGCCGAGCGGCGGGCGAGGAGCTGGTTCTCGGTCCGCTTCGTGGGCGAGGGCGGCGGCCGGAAGGTGTTCACCGAGGTCTCGGGCGGCGACCCCGGGTACGACGAGACGGCCAAGATGTTCGCCGAGGCGGCGTTGTGTCTCGCCCTCGACGCCCTTCCGCCGGTGGCGGGGCAGGTCACGACGGCGGTGGCGATGGGTGACGCGCTGATCGAGCGGCTGCGGGCGGCCGGCATCGGGTTCCGGGTGGCCGCGACCCGCTGACGGGCCGCCCCGGGAGGGGCTGCGGCGGTCCGGCGGCCGGGGCCTACCCGGACCACCCGGCGATCGTGTAGATCATCCCGCCGATCCAGGCCAGCGCCGCGCCCACCGCCAGCACCAGCCCGGCGACCACGGCTCGCTCCACGGGCCGTCCGGGCTCTGTCCGGTGCTGGGGTGCGCGGTGTGTCGTCATGCCGCCCACCCTGCCGGGGCCGCGAACGGCGGCACATCCGTCCGGATACTCAGATCCGCCTGAGCGCTCAGAACGGATGATTTGAGACTTTCCCGCACTCTCCCCGGTGCGGACGGCACCAACGCACCGCCAAGTGCCAACAAGGAGTTCAATGAAACCCTTGAAGGCATGAAGTTCCTTCTCGAAGTCACCATGGACGAGGGCGCGCTCACCGAGGACCCCGCGGGCGAACTGCAGCGGATCCTGCGGTACTGGGGCGGCAACCTGAAGCACTACGACATGCGGCCCGGCGACGGTTCGCCGATCTACGACTCGGCGTACCGGGAGGTGGGCCGCTGGACCGTTGAGGATCAGGCCGGTTAGGTGGCCGCCCGCAGGGCCGCGCGGCACAGTGAGTCGGCCCTGCGGGTGGTCTCCGGCAGCCGGTAGGCGGGCGCCAGGGCCAGTGTGTGGGCGCAGGCGTTGGAGAGGCTCACCCGGTGCCCGACGGAGACGAAGACCGGCTTCACGCCGTCGCGGGTACGCAGCGCACGGCCGACCTCCTCCGCGCCGGCGAGCAACGGGGACGTACTGCCGCGCGGCGCGTCCGGGTCGTCGTGGGTGAAGGTGAAGGGGTTCTTGGCCACGCCGATCGTGGGCAGGCCGGTGAGCACGCCCAGGTGGCTCGCGAGGCCGAAGCGGCGCGGGTGGGCCAGTCCGTACCCGTCGCACACGACCAGGCCGGGCGGGCAGGGCAGCGCCTCCAGGGCGGCGCGCACGGTCGGGATCTCCCGGAAGGCCAGCAGACCGGGCACGTAGGGGAAGGAGATCCGCCCCACGGCCGTGGCCTCGGCGACGACGGCGAGGGTCGCGGCGTCCAGCACGACGGCCGCCGCCGCGACGACGTCCCGTTCGTCGTCGTAGGCGACGTCCACTCCGGTCACCCGGCCGGTGCCGGGCGGCGGTCCGGGCTCGTCGAGCACCACGCGTGCGCGCAGTTCGTCCTGAACGGCACGGGCCCGCTCCTCGGTCGTGGGCCAGTCGGCGGGGATCTGCACGGTCACGGTCGTCATGGTGGCCGCAAGCCTACGGGAGCCCGCACCGGGCCCTTCGCCACGACGACGACGCGCGCGCCGGAGCGCTGCCGGGAGTGGCCGACGCGTCAGGCGCGGCTCACTTTCCCGGCGTCACTTGCCCGGCGTCACTTGCCCAGCGCCTTGCGCAGCTCGCCCTTGTTCATGCTCGAACGGCCGTGGACGTCACGGCGCTTGGCCTCCTGGTACAGCTGGTCGTAGGTGGGCCCCTGGGGTCCCTGGCGGTTCCCGGACCGCTGGCCGCCGCGCTTGCTCGGCGACTTGTCCTGTGTCGACGTGCGGCTGGCGGTCTTCGACTCGCCGGACTGCGCGCGCTCCTTGTTCACCGTCCGCGCGGCGATCTCCTCGGCGCGGCCGGTGCTCTCGCCGCGGTCCTTGGCGCTCTTCTTGATGTGCTCGTACTGCCGCTCCCGTTTGGAGTTCGAACCGCTCGGCATGTCCGCTCACTTCCTCTCGTGCACGGCTCACGTACAGCGAACGGTTACCCACGTTACGGACAAACACCCCGGCCCGCCCGGTGTCAGCGCTCCAGACGGGCGACCCGGCCCTGCTCGCCCGCGGCCCAACAGCCCAGGTCCGGGGTGCAGTCCACGGTGTCGTAGGACCCGGTGTCCACGGTGCGCCAGGTGCGGCCGCCGTCCGTGGTGAGGTCGGTGCCGGTGGGTCCGACGGCGAGGGCGGCGGTGCGGCTGTGCGGGAGCCAGGCGACGCCGGAGCGGTAGGCGGGCGGCGGCCGGTCGGCGGGGCGCCAGGTGCGGCCGGCGTCGGCGGTCCGGGCGGCGGCCCGCGGGGAGGCCTGATCGGGGCGGTAGTCGCCGCCGACGGCGAGGCCGTGGGCGCGGTCGCGGAAGGCGAGGGCGAAGACGCCGCGGGCGGGGTCGCCGGCCGGGACCGGGGCGTCGGTGGCCGTCCAGGTGAGCCCGCGGTCGGCGGAGTGCAGCACGCGCGCGCGTGCGGCCCCGCCGGTGGCCAGCCACACGTCCCTCGGCCCGGCGGAGACCAGGCACTGGCCACTGGCGGCGAACCCGGCCTCCCCCGCCTGCGCGGCCGGCATCCCGGCGTCGGGCAGCACCTGCCACGAGCGGCCGCCGTCACTGGTCGACAGGATGCGGAACTTCCCGTCCACCGGGTCGCTCATGGCGAGGCCGTGCCGGCGGTCGAAGAAGGTGAGGCAGTCGTAGAAGGCCCGTACGTCGGTGTTGCGGAAGGACTCGGTCCAGGTCGCGCCGCCGTCTTCGGTGCGATACACCCGGGACGCCTCGCCCTCGCCGATGGACAGGGCCACGGCCCGGCGGGCGTCGAAGGCCTCGATGTCCCGGAACTCCAGGTCGCCGGCGCCCGGCGGGGAGACGTCGCGCCAGGTGCGGCCGCCGTCGGTGGTACGCAGGACGGTGCCCCGGGTGCCGGCCACCCAGGCGGTGTGCCGGCTGACGGCGGCGAGCCCCCGGAACCGGACCTCGGACACCCCGGTGTCCTTCACGTCCCACTGCGGTCGCTGGTGCGCCTGGGCGGGTACGGCCGTCAGCGCCGCCAGCGCCGCCGCGCAGACCGCCGCCGCGAGCGCCACCCGCCCCGTACGCCTGCCGCCGGTTCGACCGGACCGTACCGTGCGTCGCGTGCTTCCCAAGCGCCTCATGGCGGGCGAAGCTAGCCCACCTCCCGGGCGCCGTCCAGAGGGCGTCGGCCAGTACCCGGGCGCTACGCGCGCGTGGCGCCCGGGTGACTCAAGTGCCCTTCGGGGCAAGCGGGGAGAGCCGGGTCACAGCCGCGCATGAACGCGGTGACAGAGGTCACTCGCTCCTCGTGTGCACGGATGGGCTGATTCCGACGTCTCTTCCAGTGCCCGGCCCGCACCACCCCCGAAGCCCGTCCAGCCGTCACGAGGGAGCAAGGCGTTGTCCACCGTCATCGATCAGCCCGTCGAGGCGCGTCTCGTCGCCGCCGCGCCGCGTATGCCGAGCATCCCCGCCACCCTGCACTACGACCGCAGTGACCCGTTCGCCGTCCGTATGACCTTCCCCGCCCCGGCCACCCTCGAGGGCGTGGAGGTCTGCTGGACCTTCTCCCGGGAGCTGCTCATCGCCGGGATGCGGGAGCCGAACGGGCACGGCGACGTCCGGGTGCGTCCCTACGGGTACGACCGCACCGTCCTGGAGTTCCACGCGCCCGAGGGGACCGCCGTGATCCACGTGCGCTCGGGCGAGTTGCGCCGGTTCCTGCACGCCGCCGGCGAGCTGGTGCCGGTGGGTCTGGAGCATCTCCAGCTGGACCTGGACCACGATCTCGCGGAGCTGATGCGCGGGAGCTGCTGACCACCGTGCCGGGTTCCGCGTCGGCGGACGCTCAGCCGCCCGCCGGCGCCGACGTCCGCGCGGTCTCGTCGCTCACCGCGCCCCACACCTCGTCCACGATCCTCCGCATGCCGGGCGCCGCGCTGCCGCACCGTCCGGTCAGCTCCGCGATCCGGTCCCGGTCGCGGGCCGCGCTCCCCGCACCCTCCGGGACGCCCAGTCCGGCGGCGGCCGCCAGCACGGCCGTGGCCGCGTCCCGCTCGGACAGCCGACCGGCGGGCAGCGTCCCCTCCAGGACGTGCCGCGCCTCCTCGCGCAACGCCCGCGCCACGGCGACGCGCTCGAGCACGTAGTCCACCGACGGGAACACGCCGAGCACCCGCTTCCGCTCCGCACGCACGTACCCCTCGGCCACGAGCTGCTCCCGCGCGGCCTCGTAGGTGACCCGGGCGTACAGCCGCACCCAGGTGCGCCACCGGTGCGGCATCGACTCGCGGACGAGTTCCAGGAGGCCGTCGAGGACGGCGTCGCCGGTGCGGGAGTCCAGGTCGGCGGGCGTCACGATGCCCTCGTCGTCGGTGAGCAGGCCGCGCCGGGCCAGTTCGGTGAGGGCGCCGGCGCGCACCAGGTGGTGGACCCGGGCGGTGTCGGCGGCCGTGGTCCGTGCGGGGTCCCAGGCCAGCAGGCAGAGCCGGGCCGGCAGTGAGAGCGAGCCGTTGGGCACGGGGCCTCCTCGGGGTCCGCGTAAATGCGTTGACAGGCCGATCGGTGTCTTTTAGTTTCGACAGCGCTTCTGTTGCCGCCGATTGGAGAAGGACGTTGCTCGTCTGAGGTCCTGAGACACCGCCTCACACGTATCTCACGTGTGGGCGCCGCGTGCGACCTCGGCGTTCGAGCCGTCCGTGCCTCCTTGCGGAGCAGGGCTTCTTTCGTGCCCTCCCTCGTCCGACGGTGGCCGCCCGCTTCCGGTGTCTCGATACGCGTTTGCCCCTGACCGCTTCGAGCAACCGCGGAGACCCCGTATGTCTACTTCCCCCATTTCCCTCGCCTGTACGTCCCTGTCCTTCGCCTGGCCCGACGGCACCGCCGTCTTCGACGGGCTCGACGTCGCCTTCGGCCCCGGCAGGACCGGCCTCGTCGGTGTCAACGGAGCCGGGAAGTCCACCCTGTTGAAGCTGATCGCCGGACGGCTCACCCCTGCGGGGGGCACCGTCCGGGTGGCCGGCGAGGTGGGCTACCTGCCGCAGAACGTCACGCTCGACACCGCGCTGCGGGTCGACGAGGCGCTCGGCATCGCCGGGCCGCGCGCCGCGCTGCACGCCATCGAGGCGGGCGACGCGAGCGAGGAGCACTTCGAGACCGTCGGCGACGACTGGGACGTCGAGGAACGCGCACTGGCCGCGCTCGGCGAGCTGGGGCTCGGCCACCTGGGGCTCGACCGCACCGTCGGCGAGGTCTCGGGCGGCGAGTCGGTGCTGCTGCGCCTGGCCGCGCTGCTGCTGAGCCGGCCGGACGTCCTGCTCCTGGACGAGCCCACCAACAACCTCGACGTGTACGCGCGCAAGCGGCTGTACGCGGCCGTGCGGTCCTGGCCGGGCGTGCTGGTCGTGGTCAGCCACGACCGCGAGCTGCTGGAACTGGTCGACCAGATCGCCGACCTGCGTTCCGGCTCGGTCACCTGGTACGGCGGAAACCTGTCGGCGTACGAGGAGGCGCTGGCCGTGGAGCAGGAGGCGGCCGAGCGGATGGTGCGGGTCGCCGAGTCCGATCTGCGCAAGCAGAAGCGCGAACTGGCCGACGCCCAGGTCGTCCTGGCCCGGCGCAAACGCTACGGACAGAAGATGTACGACACCAAGCGCGAACCCCGGGCGGTCATGAAGCTGCGTGCCCGTACGGCGCAGCAGTCGGCCGGCAAGTACCGCATCATGCACGAGGAGAAGCTGGCCGAGGCGAAGGAACGGCTCGACGACGCGGTGGAGGCCGTGCGGGACGACGACGAGATCCGCGTCGACCTGCCGTACACGGCCGTGCCGCCGGGCCGGACCGTGCTCACGCTGCGGGACCTGGAGCTGGCCCACGGCGCCCGCGTGGAGGGCGGCTTCGATCTGCACGGCCCCGAGCGGATCGCGCTGCTCGGACGCAACGGCGCGGGCAAGACCACGCTGCTGCGCACCATCGCCGGGGAACTGGAGCCGGTGGCGGGCGAGGCGACGGCGCACGTGCCGCTGCGGTTCCTGCCGCAGCGCCTGGACGTCCTCGACGGCGAGCTGAGCGTCGCCGAGAACGTGGCCCGGTTCGCGCCGGGCGCCACCAACAACCGGATCCGGGCGCGACTGGCGCGCTTCCTGTTCCGGGGCACCCGCGCCGACCAGCAGGCGGCGACCCTGTCCGGCGGCGAACGCTTCCGGGCGGCGCTGGCGGCGCTGATGCTGGCCGACCCCGCGCCGCAGCTGCTGATGCTGGACGAGCCGACGAACAACCTGGACATGGCGAGCGTGCGGCAGCTCACCACGGCACTGGAGTCCTACGAGGGGGCGCTGATCGTGGCCGGCCACGACCTGCCGTTCCTGGAGTCGCTCGGCATCACCCGCTGGCTGCTGTTCGAGGAGGGAGAACTGAGGGAGACCACCCCGGAATCCGTCGGACGTCCGGCCTAGCGTCCCCGAGCGTCTCAGGAGGGCCACGAGGGGGCCGACGGGGGTTCCGCCGGGCCGGGTCCCCGCTGCATGATGGCGAAACCGGCGCCGCGCAGGGGGCGCCGGTCCCCCGGCCACGATCCGCGCCGCGTGCGCACCGATGCGAAAGGTCCCGCGTGCCCAGCAAGAAGGCTCTCGTCCGCCGTCCCGGTCCCCGGCTCGCCGAAGGGCTGGTGACGCACATCGAGCGGGAGAAGGTCGATCACGGCCTCGCCGTCGAGCAGTGGGACGCCTACGTCGAGGCCCTCGGAGCGCACGGCTGGGAGACGCTGGAGGTGGATCCGGCCGACGACTGCCCGGACTCGGTGTTCGTCGAGGACACGGTCGTCATGTACCGCAACGTCGCGCTGATCACGCGGCCCGGCGCCGAGTCGCGGCGCGCGGAGACGGCCGGTGTCGAGGAGGCCGTGGCCCGGCTCGGCTGCTCGGTCAACTGGGTGTGGGAGCCGGGCACGCTGGACGGCGGCGACGTGCTGAAGATCGGCGACACGATCTACGTGGGCCGCGGCGGGCGCACCAACGCGGCCGGTGTCCAGCAGCTGCGGGAGGCGTTCGAGCCGCTGGGCGCCCGGGTCGTCGCCGTGCCCGTGAGCAAGGTGCTGCACCTGAAGTCGGCGGTCACCGCGCTGCCGGACGGGACGGTGATCGGGCACATCCCGATGACGGACGTGCCGTCGCTGTTCCCCCGTTTCCTGCCGGTGCCGGAGGAGTCCGGGGCGCACGTGGTGCTGCTCGGCGGCGGCAGGCTGCTGATGGCGGCGAGCGCGCCGAAGACGGCGGAGCTGCTCGCCGACCTCGGTCACGAGCCGGTGCTCGTCGACATCGGGGAGTTCGAGAAGCTGGAGGGCTGTGTGACGTGCCTCTCGGTCCGGCTGCGGGAGCTGTACGTCTGAGCACGGCGCGGAGGACGGCTCCCCGGCCCGGACCTGCGGGTCTCGGAGCCTTGCCGCACCCCGCCGGACGGCTGCTGATCAGCGACCTTTACAGTGCGTTTAACCTACGCCCTCGTAACCTACGGTTTCGTAGCCTACGATCCCGTAGGTTCCCGGCACCGCTCGCCGGCTGCTCCGCACTGTCGCACGTCCCCTGGAGTTCTCCGTGACGATCGTCTCCCCGCACCTCGGCACCTCCGCCGACTGGACCGACGCCCGGCTGCTGTACGCGCTGGAGGAAGTGGTCGAGAAGGAGCTCAACCGGCATCTGAAGGTCGCCAAGGACTGGATGCCGCACGAGTACGTGCCGTGGAGCGACGCGCGGAACTTCCCGGGGATCTTCGAGGACGGCGAGGCCTGGGAGAAGGGGCAGTCGAAGGTCACCGAGATCGGCCGGATCGCCCTGGTGGTGAACCTGCTGACGGAGGACAACCTCCCCAGCTACCACCACGAGATCGCCAGCCTCTTCGGCCGCGACGGCGCCTGGGGCACCTGGGTGCACCGCTGGACCGCGGAGGAGGGCCGGCACGGCATCGTGATGCGCGACTACCTGCTCGCCTCGCGCGCGGTCGACCCGGACCAGCTGGAGCAGTTCCGCATGGCCCACATGAGTGAGGGCTTCGAGTCGGACAACCGGCACTCGATGCTGCACTCGGTGGCTTACGTGGCCTTCCAGGAGCTGGCCACCCGCATCTCGCACCGCAACACGGGCCACCAGTCCGGCGACCCGGCCTGCGACCGCATGCTGGCCCGCATCGCGACCGACGAGAACCTGCACATGGTCTTCTACCGGAACCTGCTCAAGGCCGCCTTCGAGCTGGCCCCCGACCTGACGATGCAGGCGGTCCGGGACGTCGTGGTCAACTTCCGGATGCCGGGGCACGGCATGCCCGGCTTCGAGCGGGCCGCCGCGCAGATGGCGATCGGCGAGGTCTACAACCTGCGCATCCACCACGACGACGTGATCCAGCCCGTGCTGCGCTTCCTGAAGATCATGGAGATCGACGGCCTCGGCCCCGAGGGGCAGCAGGCGCAGGACGAGCTCGGGCTGTACATGGGCGGGCTGGACGCCGAGGCCGCCAAGTTCGACGAGAAGCTGGCGGCGCGCAAGGCGCGGATGGCGGCCCGCGGGGCGCGCTGACCGAGCCCGGTCCCCTCGCACCCTCCGCATCCGGCCCCCGCACGCCCCTCCCGGCGCGCGGGGGCCGGCGTCATTCGTGGACCGTCGTCTCCTCCAGTGCCGCGTCGCGTACGTCGGGGACGGGGTGGCGGCGCAGGGTGCGCAGCAGTTCGCGCCAGGGCGCGGGCCAGTCCTCGCGTTCGCCGAGCGCGCCGGTGACGGCGACGGCCAGGAGTCCCTGGGCGTGGCCGCCGTGCCCGGCCAGCTCCCCGGCCTCGGCGAGCAGCGCCGCGGCGTCGCCGGGCGACTCCCGGCTCCGCAGGCGGTCACCGATCTCACCGGCGATCCGCGCGGCGAGTACCGGGCGGTCGGTGCCGACCAGGGCGGCCACCCGGTCCAGGCGGGGCGGTACGGCGGTCAGGTCGGCGTGGCCGGCCGCGAGAACGGCCGCCTGCGCCACGTGGGCGTCGTACCCCGCGAGCAGTTCGGCGGCGGCCCGGGCGGCCGGGCGGACGGCCGCCCGGGGACGGAAGCCGTGCGCCCCGAGACCGACGGCGAGGTACTCGACGCGCTGCCGGGCCGGGCGGTCCCGCCGCTCCCCCGCGTCGTCGTCCGCGCCGGCGTCCGTCGCGGCCAGCGTGCGCAGGGTGTCCAGCAGGGCGGAGAGTCCCTCAGGAGCGCTCGACGCGGCGTTGATCAGCGCGTTCGCCGCCGCGTGCCAGGTTCCGCGGTTCGTGAGGTCCGTGACGGCCCCGGCCAGGGTCCGGGCGCCCTCGGCCGACCACGGGGCCCACAGGCCCAGGGCGTGGAAGGCGAGGAGCGCGGTGGCGCGGTCGTCGGTGCCCGCTACCTCGCACACCAGGCGGGCGTACCGGGCGCGACGGTCCTCGGGCAGGTCCTGCGGCACGGCCCGCAGCAGGGCGGCCCGCAGCACCGGAGCACCACCCGCGGCGTCGTGCAGCAGGTCCCAGGCCTCCTCCCGCGCGAGCAGCCCGGTCGTGCGGGCGACACAGGCGGCGCGTACGTCGGGGTGGGTCCCCGGGCGGGCGTAGGCCCCGGTGATCAGGGCTACGGCGTCCGGCACCGGGAGGCGGACCGCGGCGAGCCGGACCGCTTCCTTGCGGCTGGTCACCTTGGCGTCCGGGGCCTCCAGTACGTCCCGCAGGGCACCCGCGAGCCGGGACGGGCGCGCCTGCCGGGAGGCCTGGCCGACCGCGTAGACGGCGACGCGGGCCCGGTCGCCGCCGGCGTGTGCCAGCAGCTCGGGCACCGCCTCGGCGGCCCGGTCGGTGCGGGCCAGGGCGGCCAGCGCGGCCTCGGCGAGGACGACGGCCGGCGATCCGGTCCAGCGGCGTACGAGGCCCGCGCCCTCCCCGGGCACGGCCGCGGCCCGCGTGACGGCGTTCGCGCGGGCGTGCAGGGGCAGTCCGGCGTCGGCGGCCAGGGTGGCGCACTGCCGGAGCAGCGCCGCCTGCTGGCGCGGCACCCACCGGCTCACCTCGTGCGCGGTCGCGGGCACGGACCAGGGGGTGCCCTTGGTCAGGAAGCGGCCGTAGGGCGGGGTCTCGGCGAGCAGCGGGTCGAGCAGGTCGGTGCGGCGCCGGACGACCACGGCGCGCACCGGCGCCAGCGCGGCCGCCGACGGTTCCCGGGCGAGGACGCGGGCCACGCGTTCGTCGCGGGTGGCGGAGGGTTCGAGCCACAGGCCGATCGCGGTGCGCGCGGTGGTGTCGTTGCCGTAGCGGACGGCCTGCCACAGCAGGTCCTGGAGTTCGGCCATGCCGGCGGCTCGCCGGCCCACCGCGCGGGTCAGCGCGAAGGCGAGGCCGTAGTCGGCCTTCTCGGCGCCCGCCTCGATCCACGGGCGCAGCGCCTCGTACACCTGGTGCTCCTGGCCGCGCCGCAGGGTGCGGTCGAGGCGGCCGAGGTCGGCGCCGCCCGTGGTGCCGGATATCCGGACGAGGGTGCGCAGCGCCCAGTTCACCAGCGTGCGCGTGCCGCCCGCCGCGTGCTCGCCCAGCACGGCCAGGGCCAGTTCGCCGAGGGCCCGGCGGGTCTGGGGCGAGGAGTCGCGGGCCTCGACGGCGTCGGTGGCGAGGCGGGCCAGGTGGGGTGCGGCCTCCTCGGTGAACAGCCCGGGCGGGATGCCGCGCGCCGCCCGGAGCGCGGTGCTCCGCACCGGGTCCTGCTCGTTGCGCAGCCGCGCCATGTCCTCCAGTACGGCGGTGACGGCGGCCGGGTCGCCGGAGCGTGCGGCGTTGCCGGTCAGCAGCAGCCAGGCCCGGGCGCGGTCGTCGGCGTCCGGACGCCGGGTGGCGGCCAGCAGGCGGTCGTGGGCCTCGGCCACGGGGAGGAAGGACTCGGCGAGGAGGACCGTGTTCTCGTGCGCGCCCGCCTCCCGTGCGCGTGCGGCGGCCTCCCGGGCCTCGTGCGCGGCGTGGCGGCGCGGCAGCACTTCGAGGAGCGCCTGGTCGACGCCGGTGGTGGCGCCGGTCCCCCGCCCTTCGCGCACGGCCGTCCACAGGGCGTGGCGCCGGGCGGGCGGGAGTGCCTTCAGCAGCTGGGGCAGGTCGCCGAAGGGGAGCAGGGACCTGGCGTAGGCGTGGAGTTCGGGCGAGTCGGTGCGGGTCAGCCGGTACAGCACCGTGCGTCCCAGCCCGCGGACGCCGACGGCACCGGTCCAGGCGGGCGTGTGCAGGAGGCGCAGCACGCGCCGCGGGTCGGCGCCGGCGAACGCGGGGAGGTGACCGCGCAGTTCGTGCGGCAGGCGGCTCGGTCCCCGCTCCTCCAGCAGCCGCAGTACCCGCGCGGGCTCGGCGGGCGCGAGCGCGGCCACCGCGGGCGCGTACCGGCTCCACCAGGCGTCGCGCAGGGACTCGGGCCGCGCGGCCAGCTCCGTCTCCAGCGCGTCGAACAGCGTCGTGCGGTGCCGCCCGGCGAGCGCGTTCCAGGACTGGACGGCGTGCAGGAGGCCGGGCAGCAGACGGGCGACCGTCGGCGCGGTGCAGCCGGGCAGCAGACGGGTCGCCTCGGTGTCGCCCCAGTCGCGGCGCACTCCGTCGACCAGCCGGTCGGCGAGGCCGGGGCGTCCGCCGCCTGCGACGGCACGCAGCAGACCCCGGCGGACCGCCTCGGGGGCGTCGGAGAGTCCCGCCTCGAAGGCGGCGTCGGGCACGCCCAGCGTGCCGGCCATCCGCAGGGCATGGCCGCGCACGTACGGGTCGGGGTCGGCGATCCGGTCCGCGATCCACTCGGTGTCGCGGACGGCGGACGCGGCGACGACGGCGAGCCGGCGTCCGTACGCTCCGTGCCGCTCCAGCTCGGCGAGCAGCGGCCGCGGATCCGCCGACCGGCGCGTGCGCGCCACGAGTTCCCGCATGCGCTGCGGGTGGGCGAGCGGATCGAGGGCGTGCAGCAGGCTTTCGGCCTCGTGCTGTGCGGCGGGTCGGGGCATGCCGGGATTCTGCCCGGTGCGGCGGCTGCGGCACAGCGAATTACCGGTGCCGCGCTCCGGTTGCGGTGCGCCGCAGGGCCAGCCGCTCCTTCTCCGACAGCCCGCCCCACACGCCGAAGCGCTCGTCGTTGCTGATGGCGAACTCCAGGCAGGCCGAGCGGATCGGGCACAGGGCGCAGATGCGCTTGGCGTCCCGTACGGAGCTGCCGGGCTCGGGGAAGAAGAAGTCGCCCCCGGTCTGCGCGCACAACGCCTGCTCCTGCCAGCTGAGGTCGGGCGTCGCGATGGTCTCGATGTGCATGGGCAGCAGCGTGCCGGGAGGCGAAAAACGTTCGATCAACACGTCATCAACGCCGGGCGTCCGGCACCCGCAGCCGATCAGATCGTCCTCCGCCGCGCACGTCGGCACACGGCGGCGCGCGGAAGCGATTGTCAGTGGTCGGTGAAAGACTCGTCAGTGCAGGCAACGGGACCCTTCCGAGGAGGGCGATCATGCTCACCACCCGTTTCGTCACCGGCGCTCCGAACTGGCTCGACGTCGGCACCCCCGACCTCGACGGCGCCACGTCCTTCTACAGCGGCCTCTTCGGCTGGCGGTTCCGGTCGGCGGGACCGGAGGCCGGGGGTTACGGCTTCTTCGAGCTGGACGGCCGGATCGTGGCCGGCGGTATGGAGACGACCGAGGAGCAGGGCCCGCCGTCCTGGACGGTGTATTTCCAGGCCCCGGACGCCCGGGCCGCCGCCAAGGCCTCCGAGCAGGCGCACGGCGGCGTCGTCGTGCAGCCTGCGGAGGTCATGGACCAGGGCACCGTGGCGATCCTCAGCGACCGGGCCGGGGTGCCGTTCGGCATCTGGCAGCCGGAGCAGCGCGCCGGTCTGGACGCGGCCGGCGAGACCGGCGCCCTGTGCTGGGTGGAGCTGCACACGGCGGACATCGCGGCCGCCGCCGCGTACTACCGGGCGGTGCTGGGCCTGGAGACCTCCGCCGTCTCTTTCCCCGGCGGCTCCTACACCTGCGTCAATCCGGCCGGAGAGGGCGAGGAGGCGATGTTCGGCGGCATCGTCCCGCTCACCGAGGACCCGGCCGGCACGAACGCTGGGTGGCTGCCGTACATCGCGGTCGACGACGCGGACGCCGTGGTCGCCCGGACCACGGAGCTGGGCGGCTCGGTGGGGGTGCCCGCGACGGACATCCCGGGCGTCGGCCGCGTGGCACGGCTCGCCGACCCGTACGGCGCCCGGTTCGCGGTGCTCAGGCCGGCACCTCGCCAGGGGTAGGGGGCGGGGGCGCTCACGTCACGGCCCGGCACCAGGGCGGGGTTCGCGTACCGGCACGTCGCGCTCTCGCGGGACGGTGCCCGGCTCGCGCGCGGGCGTGCCCCGCGTCCGAGCCGGGAGCGCGGCGCGGGCGACACGGCGGCGCGACCGGCTCACGCCGTGGCGCGGCGCACGAGGGTGGTCGGCAGGATCACGCCCGGCCCAGTGGCGGCCGGGGCCCGGGGGACGTCGTCGGCCGGGCCGCCGTCCAGGCCGCGCAGCAGCAGGCGGGCCATCAGCCGGCCCATGCCCTCGATGTCCTGGCGGACGGTGGTCAGCGGCGGGTCGGTCTCCTCGGCGACGGGCAGCATGTCGTCGAAGCCCACTACGGCCACGTCGTCCGGCACCCGCCGCCCGCGTTCGCGCAGCACCCGCAGGGCGCCCGCCGCGGTGAGGTCGTTGGCCGCGAACACGGCGTCCAGGCCGGGGCACCGGTCGAGCAGTTCCCGCATCGCCCGTTCCCCGCCGCCCGAGGTGAAGTCGCCCGGCGCGACGAGCCCCGGGTCGGCGTCGGGCCGGACATCGCGGAAGCCCGCCAGCCGGTCGGCCGCGGAGGTCTGGTCGAGCGGGCCGGTGATGTGCGCGACACGGGTACGGCCGAGCCCGGCCAGGTGCTCGACGGCCGAGCGGGCGCCGCCGCGGTTGTCGCTGTCCACGTAGACCACCTCGCCCCGCCCGTCCTCCCAGTCGGGGCGCCCGCCGAAGACGGTCGGCAGACCGGCGCCGCGGACCAGGCCGGGCAGCGGGTCGTCGAGGTGCAGGGAGAAGACGAGGGCGCCGTCGACGTGCCCGCCGGCCAGGTAGCGGCCGACCCGGGCGTGGTCCTCGCGTCCCTCGGTGAGCAGCAGCACGAGCTGGTTGTCGTGCGCCGTCAGTTCCTTGCTGATGCCGCGCAGTTGCTGGGCGAAGTAGGGGTCGGCGAAGACCCGTGTCTCCGGTTCGGCGGCGACGACGGCGACGGCCTGGTGCCGCCGGGTGACCAGGGAGCGGGCGGCCTGGTTGGGCACGTATCCGAGTTCCTCCACGGCACGCCTGACCCGCTCGGCCAGCGCGTCCCGCACCCCGTGGGCGCCGTTGACCACGCGGGACACGGTGGCCCGCGAGACCCCGGCGCGCTCGGCCACGGCCTCGAGCGTGGGGCGCGGCGCGGTCTCGGTCACGGGCGGCTCCTCCTCGGCGGCTGCGGCTCAGGATAGCGGCAGGCCGCGGCACGGGAGGGAGCCCTCTCGGGGCGGGAAACGTGCTGGTGCGGTGGTCGGCTCGGGCGGGTGTGCGGCCGGCCGGCCCGTCGGTGACGCGACCGGCCGGCCGGCGTCGGCTCAGTGCTCGTGCACGTGGTCGTCCGCGGGCGCCTCGCCCCCCGCCGCCCCGCTCTTCGTGGCCGTCCCGCTCTTCGTGGCCGTCCCGCCGTGGTCGTGCGGCTCGTACCCGGGGATCGTGCCGTCCGGCTTCTTCACCAGGAACAGACCCACCATCCCCATGTCGGAGTGGCTCTGCACGTGGCAGTGGTACATCCACGCCCCGGCGCCCACCCCCTCCCCGGCGACGATCTGGAAGCCGAAGGAGTCCGCCGGGCCGGTGATCTTGTTGTCGATGACCCGGGACGGGTCGTCGGGCCCGGTGAGGATGCCGGTGCGGTTGTCCGCCCAGCGGTGACCGTGCATGTGGAAGGTGTGGTAGTACTCGCCGTGCGTGATCATGACGATCTCGACCCGGTCGCCGACGGTGGCCTCGAAGTCGGGACCGGTGTGCGGAGCACGGTTGTTGATGGTCATGTCGTTGAAGACGATCGTGTGCGTGGCGTCCGGCAGCACGTCGCCCTTGCGGCGCACGATCACCGGACCGTACAGGCCCTTGCGGATGCCTCCGGTGCCGTGTTCGGTGCCGACGACGTGGTCGTGGTAGTGCCAGTAGCCCGCGCTGCCCGGCCGCCAGGTGCCGTCGCTGCGGCGCCCCGGTTTGTGGGTGCGCCAGGTGTAGGTGCGGGTGCCGCCGGGCTCGACGTCGCTCTTGTTCATCGCGGTGCCGTCGCTGGAGATCTCGTAGTCCAGGCCGTGGACGTGCAGACTGGCCCGCACGTCCATCGTGTTGGTGAACTCGATGTGCAGCGTGTCGCCCTCGTTCAGCTCGATCAGCGGGCCCGGGACGGAGGCCTTGCCCTTCTCGAGGCCGTAGCCCATCTGCCCGTCGGGCAGCTTCTCGGCGTACATCTTGATGTGTCTCACCTCGCCCCCGGCCGGCGCCGTCCTCGCGGTGATCCCCTTGGCCGCGGGCGGCGCGCCCACGGCCTCCGGGGCGATGGACAACGATGTCGCGGCGGCCGCGCCGCCCAGCAGTACCCGTCGGTTGAAGCCTCGCCTGTCCATGCCCAACTCCCCACGCCGATACGGAATGTGCGCGCACCCAGGACCTGATTGGCTGTGACGAACCTGTGGGACCGTACCGGTTGCCGCCGCGTTTATCCACACTCAGGACAAAGTTCGTTCGATCCCGGTCATACCTATTGGCGTACCGCGCAAAGAGGTCTAGCTTCCTTTCCGCTGCTGCCGTGACCGAGGAGGTGCCCATGCCCTTAAGAGGGTTGAGCGCGAGAAGTAGAGGCTGGGCGGCGTGCGCCACCGCCGCTTTCGTCGCCGCGGGACTGCTGGCCGGCCCTGCCGCCAGCGCACGTCCGGCGCCGGACCCATCCCTGACAACGATGTCGATCAAGTCGCCGCCGGGCGGCGCCAACGTACGGGTGCTGATCTTCTACGGGTCCGCCGCGGCCGGCGACGAGTCTCCGGTCGTGAACGCCGGGATCGCGGCCATCGAGCGGATCGGGCTGTCCGGCCCGGCCAAGGAACGCTTCAAGGTCGAGGCCACGGACAACGCCGACGTCTTCACCAACGGGAAGAAGCTCGGCCGGTTCAACGCGGTCGTGTTCCTGACCGGCGGCGGCGACGTCCTGACGCCCGCCCAGGAGGCGGGCCTGGAGGCCTACATGGAGGCCGGGGGCGGATTCCTCGGCGTCCACGACGCGGCCCGCGCGGAGCCGTACTCGGACTGGTTCACCGGTCTGGTCGGCGCGCGTCCGGCCGCCGACAGTCCGACGAAGGTCCAGCGTGCCACGGTGGAGGTCGGTGACCGGCGGCATCCGGCCACCAAGGACCTGCCGATGGAGTGGAAGCGCCCCGACCAGTGGCTGAACTGGAAGGAGAACCCGTCCGGCGACGTGCACACCGTGGCCCGGGTGCGCGAGTCGACGTACGCGCCCGGCGCGAGCGCCAACGGCTGGGACCACCCGGTCAGCTGGTGCCGCGACTACGACGGCGGCCGGTCCTTCTACACCGGCATGGGCGGCACGGTGTCGTCGTACGACGAGACCGACTTCCGCACCCATCTGCGCGGCGCCCTGATGTGGACGACCCGGCTGTCGCAGGCCGACTGCAAGGCGACCATCGACGGCAACTACAAGGCCGAGCGGCTCACCGAGCCCAACCAGCCCGGCCAGAACGACCAGATCGGCGAACCGCACGGCCTGGTCACCGCCCCCGACGGCCGCGTCTTCTACATCGGCCGCGGCGGCGCGGACTCGTCCCAGCCGGTGGTGACCGACTGGAACGACCCGGACGTCGGCAAGGGCACGGGCGAGATCCACGTCTGGGACCCGAAGACCGACAAGGTCACCCTCGCGGGCGCGCTGACCGTCTTCGGCAACAAGGGCGGCGGCGACGAGCTGACCAAGGTCGAGGAGGGCCTGCTCGGCATCGAGCTGGACCCGGAGTTCGCGGAGAACGGGTGGGTGTACCTGCACTACACCCCGCACTCCGAGATCAACCGGGACACGCACATGGCCGAGCGCCGCGTCTCCCGCTTCACCCTCGACCCGGCCACCAACAAGCTGGACCTGGGCAGCGAGAAGGTGCTGCTGAAGTGGCCGGTGCAGATCCACAGCTGCTGCCACGCGGGCGGCGGGATGGCCTGGGACTCCAAGGGGAACCTGTACATCGCCACCGGTGACAACAACTCCAGCGGTTTCAGCGACGGTTACTCCGGCAACAACCCGGAGCCCAACTTCAAGGGCGTGTCCTTCGCGGACGCGCGCCGCACCGCCGGCAACACCAACAACCTCAACGGCAAGATCCTGCGCATCCACCCGGAGCCGGACGGGACGTACACACTCCCGGAGGGCAACCTCTTCACCGGCAAGGAGACCGCCGAGGGCGGTGGCAAGACGCGCGGCGAGATCTACGTGATGGGTGTGCGCAACCCGGCGCGCATCTCCGTCGACAAGAAGACCGACACCCTCTACGCGGGCTGGGTCGGCCCGGACGCCGGTGCTCCGTCGCCGACGTGGGGTCCGGCCAAGTACGACACGTTCGCCACCATCACCAAGGCGAGCAACCGCGGCTGGCCGTACTGCATGGGCAACAAGCAGCCGTACCGGGACCGGAACCTGCCGGACCCGTCGAAGCCGCTTGGCTGGTACGACTGCGACCACCCGAAGAACGAGTCGCCGAACAACGACGGCCTGGTCAACCTGCCGCCGGTGACCGGCAACAACATCTGGTACTCGCCGCAGGGCGGCGGTCCCGACTACCCGCGCGACGAGAACGGCGTCCCGTCGTACGAGCAGGACGAGGCCACGTACAAGCTGCCCTGGCTCAAGGGCGGCGGCCAGGCCGCGATGAACGGCCCGGTCTACCGCTACGACGCCGACAGCACCAGTGACACCAAGTGGCCCGCGTACTGGGACGGCAAGTGGTTCGTCGGTGACTTCTACGACTCCGACCAGCCGCGCAACGCGGTGCTGATGGACCCGAAGACGCAGGGCGACGGCGGTCTGCCGGTGCACTCGGAGTCCCTGAAGAAGATCGTGCCGATCGGCAACGACGGCATCAAGAACCTGATGGGCTGGAAGTTCGGCCCGGACGGCGCGCTGTACGTCCTGGACTACGGCCGCGGCTTCTTCACCTCGGACTCCAAGTCGGCCCTGTGGAGGGTCACCTACGAGGGCGGTGGGCCGACGCCGGCCGCCGGACAGCTGGCGAGGGGGTCCGAGTGATACGCCAACGAAGAATGTGGGCCGCCCTGTTGGCCGGCCTGCTGATGGTCCTCGGTCTGCAGGCGACGTCCGCCTCCGGGCAGCCCGCGGCGGCGCCCACCGCGGCCGCCGCCGACCAGGTGCTCACCTGGACGGCCGGTGACGACATCACCAAGTACACGTCGGCGCCCGAGACGGCGGTGGCCGGTCCGGCCACGATCGTCTTCGAGAACAGTGAGGCCACCGGCAACACCACCGGCATGCCGCACACGCTGACGTTCGTGACCAGCGATCCCGAGTACAACCAGGACGTCCAGCTGAACATCCTGGCCAACCCGAACGACGACCAGGGCGGCAAGCACACCGCCGAGGTCACCCTCACCCCCGGCACGTACATGTACCACTGCACGATCCCGGGCCACGGCCAGATGACGGGCGTGCTCGTGGTGACCGAGGGCGGCGGTGGCGAGGACACCACGGCGCCGGCGACCTCGGCCGAGGTGGGCGGCACGCAGAACGCCGACGGCGCGTACGTCGGTTCCGCGACCGTGACGCTCGCCGCCACCGACGAGGGCGGCTCCGGCGTCGAGCGGATCGAGTACGCGCTCGGTGCCGACGGCGCCTGGCAGCCGTACACCACGCCGGTCGTCGTCGACCAGGTCGGCGAGCACACGGTGCGCTACCGGGCGTTCGACAAGGCGGGCAACGCTGCCGAGGAGAAGAGCGTCACGTTCGCCGTGGCCGCGCCGGACACCGACGACACCACCGCGCCGGAGACCTCGGCAACGGTGAGCGGTGAGAAGAACGCGGACGGTGCGTACATCGACATGGCGACGGTGACCGTCACCGCCTCCGACACCGGTTCCGGCGTCAACACCATCGAGTACGCGGTCGGCGACGGCGCCTGGACGGCGTACACGGCGCCGGTCATGGTGCACGAGGTCGGCGAGCACACCGTCCGCTACCGGGCCACCGACAAGGCGGGCAACGTCGCCGCGGAGAAGAGCGTCGCCTTCACCGTGGCGGCCGCTCCCCCGCAGGACACCACCCCGCCGGTGACCGGCGCGACCGTGGACGGCACCAAGAACTCCGACGGCGCCTACGTCGGCAGCGCGAAGGTGACCGTGAACGCCGCGGACGAGGGCGGTTCCGGCGTCGCCGGTGTGGAGTACTCGCTGGACGCCGGGCCCTACCTGGCGTACACCGACCCGGTGGTCGTGGACCGCGTGGGCCGGCACACCGTGGCCTACCGGGCCAGCGACAAGGCGGGCAACACCTCCGAGCCGCTGACCGTGAGCTTCACGGTGGTGGCGGGCCAGGTGCCGCCGCCGCCCTGCCCGGAGTACGACGAGCGCCTCACGGTGATCGTCGGCACGGTCGACTCGGGGGTGCCGAACCGGGTCACCAACAACCGGTGCCGGATCAACGAGATGATCGAGGACGAGAAGGAGTGGACGTCCCAGGCGCTGTTCCTCAAGCACGTCCGCGAGGTCATGGACGCGCTCCTGGACGAGGGCGTCGTCGACAAGCGGGAGTACCGGGCGATCAACAAGGCCGCCAAGCAGTCGAAGATCGGCCGGCCCGGTCAGACCGAGGGCTACCGCAACATCCTCGACGGCAGCCAGGAGTCCTTCGCCAAGTGGGAGCAGGTGGGCGGCGGTTCGTTCGCGCTGAACGCGGACGGGTCGATCACCTCCAGCACCAGCACGCCCGGCATGGGCATGCTGTGGTTCCCCGAGCGCAAGTACGGGGACTTCTCGCTGAAGCTCCAGTGGCGTGACGACGCGGCGGGCACTACCAACACCAACGGCGGCGTCTTCGTGCGCTTCCCGCAGGTGCACGACCACCCGGAGGAGTCGCGTCCGGAGTGGGTCGCCATCAAGTACGGGCACGAGATCCAGGCGTTCGACAGCCCGACCGGCGACATGTACAAGTCCGGGTCCGTCTACGGCTTCGACCGGGTCGGCCTGGCCGGCGCGGGCGTCACCGAGAAGGGCACCTGGAACGACTACGAGATCCGGGTGGTGGACCAGCACTACTCGATCTACCGCAACGGTGTGCTGATCAACGAGTTCGACAACTTCGGCGGGCAGACCTTCTACCCCGAGCGCTCGGACGACCCGGGCACCGACGGGCGGCGGTTCGCCTCCGGCTACGTCGGACTCCAGGTGCACAGCACGTCGGACGTGATCTCGTACCGCGACGTCCGCATCAAGGACCTCTAGGGGTCACGTCCTGACTCAGTCCGGGCCGGGAGTCCTCTTCCTGGCCCGGCTGGGCTGGACCCGGCTCGGCTCGCCCGGCATCTTCGGATACTCGGGCGGGTACGGCAGATCACCGAGCCCGTGGTCGTGCTCGTCCTTCGTCGCCAGCTCCAGCAGCGCGTCGAGGGAGTACCTCGTGTCGTCCATGCCCGCGTGCACGTCGCCGAGTTCGGCGAAGCGCGCGGGCATGGTCGTGATGTCGAAGTCCTGCGGGTGCGCCACCCCCACCTCGTCCCAGGTCAGCGGGGCGGAGACGGGCGCGTGCGGGCGGGGCCGCACGGAGTAGGCGGAGGCGATGGTGCGGTCGCGGGCGGTCTGGTTGTAGTCGATGAAGATGCGCTCGCCGCGCTCCTCCTTCCACCACTTGATGGTGACCCGGTCGGGCATCCGCCGTTCCATCTCACGGCCCACGGCGATGGCGGCGCGCCGCACCTGGGTGAAGGTCCAGCGCGGCTCGATCGGCACGAAGACGTGGATGCCGCGCCCGCCGGAGGTCTTGGGCCAGCCGCGCAGCCCGCCGAACTCCTCCAGCACGGCGCGCAGTTCGTGGGCGGCGCGGGCGGCGTCGTCGTAGTCGGTGCCGGGCTGCGGGTCGAGGTCGATGCGCAGTTCGTCGGGGTGGTCGACGTCGTCGCGGCGCACCGGCCAGGGGTGGAAGGTGAGGGTGCCGTACTGGGCGGCCCACAGCACGGCCGCCTCCTCGGTGGGGCACATCTCGTCGGCGCTGCGCCCGCTGGGGAAGGTGATGTGCGCGGTCGGGATCCAGTCGGGCATCCCCTTGGGCGCCCGCTTCTGGTAGAACCACTCGCCGGTGATCCCGTCGGGGTAGCGCTGGAGGGTCGTCGGCCGGTCGCGCAGGGCGCGCAGGATGCCGGGGGCGACGGCCTGGTAGTACCGGGCCACGTCGAGCTTGGTGTACCCGTGCTCCGGGAAGAACACCTTCCCCGGACTGGACAACCGCACGGTCCGGCCGCCCGCCTCCAGCTCCACCGCTTCCGCCATGCGAGCCACGGTAGGCGCAGCGCGGGAGCTTCGCACATCAGGCGCCCCGGGGCGAGGGCGTACAGAATCGGACCATGGACCTCCCCGTCATGCCGCCCGTGAAGCCGATGCTCGCCAAGTCCGTGGCGAAGATCCCGCCGGGGATGCACTACGAGGCCAAGTGGGACGGTTTCCGGGCGATCGTGTTCCGCGACGGCGACGAGGTGGAGCTGGGCAGCCGTACGGGCAAGCCGTTGACCAGGTATTTCCCGGAGCTGGTGGCGGCGGTGCGGGAGCGGTTGCCCGAGCGGTGCGTGGTGGACGGGGAGATCGTGATCGCGCGGGACGGGCACCTGGACTTCGACGCGCTGACCGAGCGGATCCATCCGGCGGACTCCCGGGTGCGGACGCTGGCGGAGCGCACCCCTGCCTCGCTGGTCGCCTTCGACCTGCTGGCGCTGGACGACGCGTCCCTGCTCGACGTGGGGCTGGCCGACCGGCGGGCGCTGCTGGAGCGGGCGCTGGGCGGGGTGACGCCGCCCGTGCACGTGGCGCCGGCGACGGACGACATCGAGGTGGCACGGCAGTGGTTCGAACGGTACGAGGGGGCGGGGCTCGACGGGGTCGTCGCCAAGCCGCTCGACCTGCGCTACCGGCAGGACGAGCGGGCCATGTTCAAGATCAAGCACGAGCGGACGGCGGACGTCGTCGTCGCCGGGTACCGCTTCCACAAGAGCGGGCCCGTGGTCGGCTCGCTGCTGCTCGGCCTGTACGACGACCGGGGTGTACTCCAGCACGTGGGGGTGTGCGCGGCCTTCACCATGAAGCGCCGGGCCGAGCTGGTGGAGGAGCTGGAGCCGCTGCGCATGGACGACGCGGGCGGCCATCCGTGGGCGAAGTGGGCCGAGGAGGCCGCGCACGAGTCGGCGCGGCTGCCGGGCGCGCCGAGCCGCTGGTCGGGCAAGAAGGACCTGTCCTGGGTGCCGCTGCGTCCCGAGCGGGTCGTCGAGGTCGCGTACGACCACATGGAGAACGGCGCGCGCTTCCGGCACACGGCCCGCTTCCGCCGGTGGCGCCCGGACCGGACCCCCGAGAGCTGCACCTACGCGCAGCTGGAGGAGCCGGTCCGCTACGACCTGGCGGAGATCCTGGGCGGGCCCTGACGCACCGGCCCGACGGCACCTACGGCTTCATCAGCACCTTGACCGCGCCGTCCTGCTTCTTCTGGAACATCTCGTACGCGTGCGGCGCGTCTGCCAGCGGCACCCGGTGGGTGGCGAAGCCGTCGACGCCAAGGGGGTCCTGGTCGGTCAGGTACGGGACGATCTCGTCGCTCCAGCGGCGTACGTTGGCCTGGCCCATGCGCAGCTGGATCTGCTTGTCGAACATGGTGAGCATCGGCATGGGGTCGGCCATGCCGCCGTACACACCGGACAGCGAGATGGTGCCGCCGCGGCGCACCAGGTCGATCGCGGTGTAGAGGGCGGCGAGCCGGTCGATGCTGAACCGCTCCGCCAGGGGCCCGCCGATGGCCCGGGGCATCACCGCGGCGGTCTGCTGCACCAGCTTGGCCACGGCGCCGCCGTGCGCCTCGGTGCCGACCGCGTCGATCACGGCGTCGGGGCCACGACCGCCCGTCCGGTCCTGGATCGCCGAGACGAGTTCCTTCTCGTTGTCGAAGGACCGCAGGTCGAAGGTCTCCACGCCCCGCTCGCGGGCCCGCTCCAGCCGCTCCGGCACGAGGTCCACGCCGAACACCTTGTCGACGCCCTTGAGGCGGGCGATCCGGCACGCCATGTCGCCGATCGGGCCGAGGCCCAGCACGGCGAGGCTGCCGCCCTGCGGGACGGCGGCGTACTCGACCGCCTGCCAGGCGGTGGGCAGCACGTCGGAGAGGTAGACGAAGCGGTCGTCGGCCGGCCCCTCGGGCACCTTGACCGGTCCGAACTGGGCCTGGGGCACGCGCAGGTACTCGGCCTGGCCGCCGGGGATCGCGCCGTACAGGCGGGTGTAGCCGAACAGCGGGGCGCCCATGCCCTCGCCGGTGACCTGGGTGGTCTCGCACTGGGTCGGCAGCCCGGTTTCGCACATCCAGCAGTGGCCGCACGCGATCTGGAACGGCACCACCACCCGGTCTCCGGGCCTCAGATTGGTCACCTCGGGACCGACCTCCTCGACGATGCCCATCGGCTCGTGGCCGAGGATGTCGCCCGGTGTCATGAACGGCGTGAGCACCTCGTACAGGTGCAGGTCGGAGCCGCACAGCCCGGAGGACGTGACGCGGATGACGGCGTCCGTCGGCTCCTGGATCTTGGGGTCGGGCACCTCCTCCACCCGCACGTCCCGCTTGCCCTGCCACGTCACTGCCTTCATCGCCCGCGCTCCCTCCGTCGCCGTGCGCGTCGGTTCTGCGTGCCCGCCGGGTACCCCCGGGCTCCCGTCGCCGAACCCGGCGGTCTTTTCGGCCGAACAGCGGATTATCTGCCCCGTTCCGTGTGCCGTATCGGATTCATTCAGGTATGGCACTAAATGCTTCAAGAAGCGCACAATCAATGACACGGGATGGGTGGACGGATGGCCGGGATGCGAAGAGGAACGCGCAGAAGGCGTCGCGCCGCGCTGCTGACGGCGGCGGTGGCGGTCTCGCTGGGGGCGGCGGGCTGCACGGCGGGGCCCGGCGCGAAGGACGACGGACGGGCGTCGCACGCGCCGCGACCGGAGCGGACGCACAGCGCCGCCCCCGCGTCCGGACCGGTGCTCGCCGTGAAGGTCGACAACGTACGCGCGGCCCGCCCCCAGACGGGCCTGGAGGACGCGGACGTCGTCTACGCCGAGCCGGTGGAGGCCGGGCTGAGCCGGCTGATGGCGGTCTACGCCACCGAGCTGCCGGAGTCGGTGGGGCCGGTGCGCAGCGCCCGCGAGTCCGACCTGGAGCTGCTCGGCCAGTTCGACCGTCCGGTGCTGGCCTTCTCCGGAGCGCAGAGCAAACTGCTGCCGCTCATCGACAAGGCGCCGCTGCGCGCGGAGCCGGCGAGCGAGGACTCCGACATCTACGTCCGCGCCGGGGACCGGCAGGCCCCGCACAACCTCTACCTGCGGCCGGACAAGCTGCTGGGGAAGCCGTCGGGTGCCGCGGCCCTCACCACCGGGTTCACCTACGGCAAGGCCCCCGCGGGCGGCCGGGCGGAGCCCTCGCACACGGTGCGCTACCCCTCGGCGAGCTTCGCCTTCACCTGGTCCGAGAGCCGGGACCGGTGGCTGGTCTCCATGGACGGCAGCCCGGCCCGCACGGCCGACGGCGGGCGGCTGGCACCGGCCACGGTCGTCGTGCAGCACGTGACGGTGCGCGAGTCGGACTTCCGCGACTTCCGCGGCAGCAATTCGCCCTACGTCGAGTCGGTGGGCTCGGGCGAGGCGGAGGTGCTGCGCGACGGGCGGGCGTACGACGCGAGCTGGAAGCGCGAGGCGGCCGCGGACGGCACGACCTTCACCACCGAGGACGGCAAGCCGCTGAACTTCGCCGAGGGCCAGGTGTGGGTCGTCTTCGCCGGGCACTCCTGAGCCGGGCACTCCTGAGCCGGGCGCTCCTGACGGGGGCAGTCCCCGGTCAGCCCGGTGCCGCCGTCGGCTCGGCCGGGTTGCGGAGCCCCTCCGCGGCGTCCGCGACCCGGCGGATCAGATCGATGAACACCGCCTGCTCGTCGGCGGCGAGCGGGGCCAGGAAGACCTGGTTCATCCGGGCGATGCGCACGCCCAGCCTGCGGTGGACGCGCAGGCCCTCGTCGGTGAGCCGGAGCAGGGACCGGCGGCCGTCCTGCGGGTCGCGGACCTTGTCGAGCAGCCCGCGACGGCCGAGCCGGCTGACCACCTCCGCGATGGTGGACCGGTCCAGGCCCACCCGCTCCCCCACGGTGCGCTGGTCGAGCCCCGGCTCGGCGACGAGTGCGTTGAGGACGGCGTACTGCGGCGACGTGGTCTCCTCGGAGACCATCGTGTTCCACAGCAGGTAGTGCGCCTGCTGTAGCCGCCGGGCCAGGTGGCCGGGGTGGGTGGCCAGATCGACCGCTGCCATGTGCACTCCCCGTCGTCTTTCGTAGGTGCACTGAATCTTTCGTAGGTGCACTGACGATACATGGCGCCGAGTTTCGGCATCCGGCAACGCCTCATACGATCTACCTCGCGTTTTGTGGGTCTTGACGCCCCGGCCGTCCGGTGGCAGCGTGTGGGCAACCTCGCCGAAATACTCAGTGCCCTGACTATCTGTCCCGGGCGCACGGAAGAGATGGGGCTCCTCGGATGGACAAGGTGGTGGCCGCGGCCGGTGCGGCGGTGGCCGACGTGCCCGACGGCGCGTCGCTCGCGGTGGGCGGTTTCGGGCTGAGCGGTGTGCCGAACGTGCTGATCCAGGCGCTGTACGAGCGCGGGACCGGCGGGCTGTCGGTGGTCTCCAACAACTGCGGGGCGATGGACTCCGGGCTGGCCGTCCTGCTGGCCGCCGGGCGCATCGCCCGCGTGACCGGGTCCTACATCGGCGCCAACAAGGAGTTCGCGCGCCAGTACCTCGGCGGGGAGCTGGAGGTGGAGTTGATCCCCCAGGGCACCCTGGCCGAGCGGCTGCGGGCCGGCGGCTCGGGGATACCCGCCTTCTACACCCCCGCCGGGGTCGGCACCCAGGTCGCCGACGGCGGGCTGCCGTGGCGGTACGACGGGTCGGGCGGGGTCGCGCTGGCCTCGCCGCCGAAGGAGGTCCGCGAGTTCGACGGGACGGAGTACGTCCTGGAGCGCGGCATCCGCACGGACTTCGCCCTGGTCCGCGCCGCGAAGGGCGACCGGCACGGGAACCTGGTCTTCGCGAAGTCGTCCCGGAACTTCAACCCGCTGGCCGCGATGGCCGGACGGGTGACGATCGCCGAGGTGGAGGAGCTGGTCGAGCCGGGCGGGATCGACCCGGACGCGGTGCACCTGCCGGGGATCTTCGTCCAGCGGGTGGTGGCACTCACCCCGGAGCAGGCCACCGACAAGAAGATCGAGCGGCGGACGGTGAGTTCCTGATGGCGTGGACGCGTGAACAGATGGCCGCACGGGCGGCGCTGGAGCTGGCGGACGGCCAGTACGTCAACCTCGGCATCGGTCTGCCCACACTGATCCCGAACCACCTCCCCCAGGGCGTCGAGGTCATCCTGGAGTCGGAGAACGGCATCCTGGGCACCGGCCGGTACCCCACCGACGCCGAGGTGGATCCCGACCTGATCAACGCGGGCAAGGAGACGGTCACGGTCCGGCCGGGCGCCGCCTTCTTCGACTCGGCCCTCTCCTTCGGCATGATCCGTGGCGGGCACATCGACGTCGCGGTGCTCGGCGCGATGCAGGTCTCCGCGGGCGGCGACCTGGCCAACTGGGCCGTCCCCGGAAAGATGATCACCGGCATCGGCGGCGCGATGGACCTCGTCCACGGCGCCCGCACGGTCATCGTGGTCATGACCCACACCGCCAAGGACGGCTCCCCCAAGATCCTCGAGGAGTGCGCGCTGCCGCTCACCGGCAAGGCGTGCGTGAACCGTGTCATCACCGACCTCGGCGTCCTCGACGTCACCGACGACGGCCTGGTCCTGGTCGAGACCGCCCCGGGCGTGAGCGTCGACGACGTCGTCGCCAGGACCGGCGCCGGACTCGTCGTTGCGAACAGCGCGGAGGGACTGAAGTGAAGGACGTCTACATCGTCGACGCGGTGCGCACCCCGTTCGGCAGGTACAACGGGGGCCTGGCGGGCGTACGGCCGGACGACCTGGCCGCGCACGCGATCCGTGAACTCCTCGGCCGCACCCCCGACCTGGACCCGTCGCGGATCGACGACGTGTACTTCGGCAACGCCAACGGCGCAGGCGAGGAGAACCGCAACGTCGCCCGTATGGCCGCCCTCCTGGCCGGCCTGCCCACCACCGTCCCCGGCGTCACGGTGAACCGGCTGTGCGCGTCCGGCCTCGAAGCGGTGATCCAGGCCGCCCGCGCCATCGCGGTCGGCGACGCCTCGGTCGCGCTCGCGGGCGGCGTGGAGTCGATGACCCGGGCGCCGTACGTGCTGCCCAAGTCGGACCGGCCCTTCCCCGCCGGGCACGCCGAGATGTACTCGACCACCCTGGGCTGGCGCATGGTCAACCCGGCGATGGACCCGCGGTGGACGATCCCGCTCGGCGAGTCGGCGGAGCTGATCGCGGACAAGCACGGGATCACCCGCGAGCGGCAGGACGAGTACGCCCTCGCCTCGCACCACAAGGCCGCCCGCGCGCAGGGGGACGGCCTGTTCGGCGCCGAGCTGGTGCCCGTGCCCGTGCCGCGCCGCAAGGGCGACCCGGTGGACTTCGCCGCCGACGAGTGCGTACGCCCGGACGCGTCACTGGATGCGATGGCCAAGCTCCGGCCGTCGTTCCGGAAGACCGACGGCACGGTGACCGCCGGGAACGCCTCCCCGCTCAACGACGGTGCCGCCGCGCTGCTCCTGGTCGACGAGGAGGGGCTGCGGGCCACTGGCCGCGAGCCGCTCGCCCGGGTCTCGGCGACCGGTGTATCGGCGACCGACCCGCAGTACTTCGGACTCGCCCCCGTCGAGGCCGTGAACCGCGCGCTGGCCAAGGCCGGCCGGAGCTTCGCCGACCTGGACGTGCTCGAACTCAACGAGGCCTTCGCCGCCCAGGTGCTGGGCTGCGTCGCCGAGTGGCCCGAGTTCGACCCCGCGATCCTGAACCCGCGGGGCGGCGCCATCGCCCTCGGTCACCCCCTCGGCGCCTCGGGCGCCCGCCTCGCCGGCACCGTCGCCCACCAGCTCGCCCGCAAGGGGAGCGGCACCGGCATCGCCACCCTCTGCATCGGTGTCGGCCAGGGCCTCGCCCTGGTCCTCGACCGCTAGTCACCCAGGGAATCCCCATGACTCTCACCCAGCACGACATCGACGCGGAGATCGCGGCCGAGCACGCCGCCTACGAGAAGCGGGTCGCCGACGGCGCGCCCGTAGAGCACCACCCGCGCCGCGACTACGCCCCGTACCGCTCCTCGGTGCTGCGCCACCCCAAGCAGCCGCCGATCGCCATCGACGTGGCCAAGGACCCGGAGCTGGTGGAGCTGTCCTCCCCCGCCTTCGGGGAGCGGGACATCACCGGGATCGACAACGACCTGACCCGGCAGCACACCGGGGAGCCGGTCGGCGAGCGCATCACCGTCTCAGGGCGCCTGCTCGACCGGAACGGCAGGCCGGTGCGCGGGCAGCTCGTGGAGATCTGGCAGGCCAACTCGGCCGGCCGGTACGCGCACCAGCGCGAGCAGCACGACGCGCCGCTGGACCCGAACTTCACCGGCGTGGGCCGCACCCTCTCCGACGACGACGGCTTCTACCGCTTCACCACCGTGCAGCCCGGCCCCTACCCGTGGCGCAACCACGTCAACGCCTGGCGTCCGGCGCACATCCACTTCTCCGTGTTCGGCTCGGCGTTCACGCAGCGCCTGGTCACGCAGATGTACTTCCCGAACGACCCCCTGTTCGCGTACGACCCGATCCTCCAGTCGGTGACGGACGACTCGGCACGGCAGCGGCTGATCGCGACGTACGACCACAGCCTGTCCGTGCCCGAGTTCTCGCTCGGCTACCACTGGGACATCGTGCTCGACGGCCCCAACGCCACCTGGATCGAAGAAGGACGCTGACCCGCCATGACGAAGATCGACACGAGCACGCCGGAGCAGGTGCTGCCCACGCCGTCGCACACGGTCGGCCCGTTCTACGGGTACGCGCTGCCCTTCCGCGGCGGCGAGGACATCGCGCCCGCCGGGCACCCCGACACGGTCACCGTGCACGGGTACGTGTACGACGGCGAGGGCGAACCGCTGCCCGACGCCCTGCTGGAGCTGTGGGGGCCCGACCCCGACGGCAACGTGCCGACCGCCGACGGTTCGATGCGGCGCGACCCGGCCTCCGGCGGCTTCCTGGGCCGCAACGGCGTGGAGTTCACCGGCTTCGGACGCATCCAGACCGACGCGAACGGCCACTGGTACGCGCGGACGCTGCGGCCGGGGGCGCGGGGGCGGGGCGCGCCGTACATGAGCGTGTGCGTGTTCGCGCGCGGGCTGCTCGTACACCTGTTCACCCGGATCTACCTGCCGGGCGACGAGGCCGCGCTCGCCGCCGACCCGCTGCTGTCCCGGGTGCCGGCCGGGCGCCGCGACACGCTGGTCGCGGCGGACGAGGGCCACGGGACGTACCGTTTCGACATCCGCCTTCAGGGCGAGGGCGAGACGGTCTTCCTGGAGTTCCAGTGACATCATCCGCCGAACCCGCCGACGCCGGCACCGCCGCCGGCGCGAGCCTGCTCGCCCCCGGGTGGGCGGGCTCGCCGGCCGCGTCCGCGACCGCCGACCGCGCGTATCTGCGGGCCCTGCTGGACGCGGAGGTGGCGCTCACGCGTGCCCAGGCCGCGCTGGGGCTCGCCCCGGCCGAGGCGGCTCACGCGGTGGGCGCGGCCGCAGCCGATCCGGCCGCCTTCGACGCGCGTTCCCTCGCCGAGCGCGCCCGGGACGGCGGGAACCCGGTCATTCCCCTGGTGGCCGACCTGACGAAGGCGGTCGGCGAGCCCTACGGGCCGTATGTGCACCGGGGCGCGACCAGCCAGGACATCCTGGACACGGCCACGATGCTGGTCGCCGCCCGCACCCTGGACCTGCTGCTGCCCGACCTCGCCCGCACGGAACGGGCGCTCGCCCGGCTGGCCGCCGGGCACCGGGACACGCCGATGCCGGGCCGGACCCTCACCCAGCACGCCGTGCCGACGTCCTTCGGGCTCAAGGCGGCCGGATGGCGCTCGCTGGTGCTGGACGCCCGGGACCGGATCGCGACGGTGCGTGCCGCGCTGCCCGCCCAGCTCGGCGGCGCGGCGGGCACCCTGGCCGCCTTCGAGGCGTACGGCGCGACGGACCCGGCCGCGCTGCCGGCGGCGTACGCCCGTGAACTGGCCCTGCGGCCACCCGAGCTGCCCTGGCACACCCTGCGCACTCCGGTCGCCGACCTGGCCGGCGCCCTCGCCCTCACCGCCGGGGCGCTCGGGAAGATCGCCGCGGACGTGCTGACGCTGTCCCGCACCGAGATCGGCGAGGTCGCCGAGGGCGGTGGCGGCGGTTCCTCGGCGATGCCGCACAAGGCCAACCCGGTGCGGTCCACGCTGATCGCGGCGGCCGCCCGGCGCGCTCCGCAGCTCGCGGCCACGCTGTACGGCTCGCTGGTCGCCGAGGACGAGCGGCCGGCCGGGGCCTGGCACGCCGAGTGGGAACCGCTGCGGGACCTGCTGCGCCTGACCGGCGGCGCCGTGCGTGACGCCGCCGAACTGGCCGAGGGGCTGCGCGTGCGCCCGGACGTGATGCGCGCGCACCTCGGGCTGACGCACGGGCTGATCGTCTCTGAGCGGCTCTCCGCAGAACTGGCCCCGGCGCTCGGGCGGGCCCGCGCCAAGGAGCTGCTCACCGAGCTGGCGGCCCGTACGTACGCCGAGGGGCGGAGCCTTGGCGAACTGCTCGCCGAGGTGCCGGAGTTGCGGGGCGTCGACCTGGCCACCCCGACCGACCCCGCCCGCTACACGGGTGCCGCCGCCGCACTCACCGACCGTGCTCTGGAGCGACGTTGACGAATCTGCTCAACCATCTGTCCGAAGGCCCCGCCTCCGCTCCCCCACTGCTGCTCGGACCCTCGCTGGGCACCTCGTACGCCCTGTGGGACGCGGTGGCGCCCGAACTGTCCGCGGCGCACCGGGTGATCCGCTGGGACCTGCCGGGACACGGAGGCTCGCCGGCCGACCTGATCGGGCCCGGCGCCACCGTCGCGGACCTGGCCGAGCTGGTGCTCGCGCTCGCCGACTCGCTCGGGGTGAAACGGTTCGCCTACGCCGGGGTGTCCCTGGGCGGCGCGGTGGGCCTGCACCTGGCCGTGCACCGCCCGGAGCGGGTGTCGTCCCTCGCGGTCGTCTGCTCGTCGGCGCACTTCAACGGTGCGAAGCCGTGGCAGGAGCGGGCCACGCGGGTGCGCGAGGAGGGGCTGGCACGGCTCGCCGAGAGCGCGGACGCGCGGTGGTTCACCCCGGGGTTCACGGTGCCGCGGCTGGTCCGGGACCACCGGGACGCCGACCCGGAGGCGTACGCCGCCTGCTGCGACGCGCTGGCCGCCTTCGACCTGCGGGACCGGGTCGGGGAGATCTCCGCGCCGACGCTGCTGATCGCCGGGCGCGAGGACCCGGCCACGCCGCCCGCGCATCTGCGGGAGCTCGCCGACGCGGTGCCCGGCGCGACGCTGACGGAGATCCCGGGCGCGTCGCACCTGGCGCCGGCCGAGCGGCCCGAGCCGGTGCTGACGGCGCTGCGGGCCCACTTCGACGGCGATGCCGGGCGCGGCATGGCGGTGCGGCGCGAGGTGCTGGGCGACGCGCACGTGGACCGGGCGCAGGGGCGGCAGACGCCGTTCACCGCCCGCTTCCAGGATTTCATCTCCCGCTACGCGTGGGGCGAGATCTGGACCGACGAGACGCTCTCGCGCCGTGAGCGCAGCATGGTCACGCTGACGGCGCTGGTCGCGCACGGCCACTACGAGGAGCTCGCCATGCATGTGCGGGCGGCGCGGCGCAACGGGCTGACGGCGGACGAGATCGGCGCGGTCCTGCTCCAGACGGCGGTGTACTGCGGGGTGCCGGCCGCGAACTCCGCGTTCGCGACGGCCCAGCGGGTGCTGGCCGAGGAAGCGGACGGCCCCGCCGCGGGGTGACGTCGCACGGTCCCGCGGCGGGCCCCGACGGGGCTTCAGCCCGCGAGTCCCACCGCGAGGGCCTCGCGGGCGCGGGCCACGAGTCCGTCGGCGCCGCACGAGTCGGCCAGCGCCAGGCCCCGCTCCAGCTCGGCCGACGAGCGGGCCGCGATGCCGTACTCCACGCGGGCGGCGGCGTGTTCGTACTGGCGGGGCGATGCCTCCAGGTAGGTGACGGCCTGGGCGGCGAGCCGGACCGCGCGCTGACCGGTCTCGAGCGCGGCGGCGCAGCGCAGGGCCTCTCCTATCGCCGTGTCCGTGCCGAAGCGCTCGGCCTGGCGGCGGGCGTCGGCGGCCAGCCGGGCGGCGCGGCCGGGGTCCTCGCCGGCCAGTGCCCGGGCCAGTTCGGTCGCCCAGGGGACTACCACCGGGTTGTGCCGGCCGCGGGCGGACGCCGCCTTCTCGGCGGCCTCCAGTTCGTTGACGCCCTCTTCGGTGCGGCCGGTGGCGAGCAGCAGGCGCCCGCGGACCGGGCGCGGGTCGGGCAGCACGATCGTCGACGGGTACGGCGGTGCGAAGCCGTACTGGTCGGCGACGGTCCGGGCCTCCTCGACATGGCCGCGGGCGAGCAGGGTGTCGACCAGGTTGCAGGTCGCCGACCAGTACAGCGGCAGCCCGCGGCCCACGCGTTCGGCGATGCGCAGGGACTCGCGCAGGGATTCCTCGGCCTCCCTGAGGCGGCCCCTCCTGCGGTGGCCGAGGCCGACGTAGGCGTGCGCGAGGGCGAGGTGGCCACCGCTCCAGCCGGCGCTCTCGTAGGCGCGCAGGGCCTCGGTGAACAGTGCCTCGGCGCGGTCCAGCCGGTCGGCGTAGGCGTAGGAACTGGCCAGCATCATGGGCAGTTCCAGGCCCCACTCGGTGTCGGTCCAGCCGAGTCCGGGGGCGAGGCGGCCGTTGACGAGGGCGCGGTCGCACAGTTCGACGACCTCTTCGGCGCTCTCGCCGTGGGTCATGGCGTCGAAGCCGCGCAGGATGAGCAGAGCGCGCTCGGCGTTGTCGCGGCCGGTGCAGGTGGCGGCCAGTTCGGCCAGGCGGGCGGAGCGGTGGGGCGAGGAGGTCTCGCCCGCGTGGATGCCCTCCCACATGTACTGGGCCGCCTGGAGCCGCAGGCGCGCGGAGGGGTCGGGGTTGCGGGCGGCCTCCGCCTCGACGGTGCGGACGGCCTCCTCCAGCTGGTCGTTGTGGAGCAGGGCCTGGGAGAGCCGGAAGACGGCGTCCACGCGCTGTTCGCCGTCCAGCCCGGGCATGGCGAGCGCGGTGCGCAGGTGGCCGATGGTGGTGGCGGGCGCGGTGAGGAGCGTGGCGCAGCCCAGTTCGAACAGCACGCGTGCGTGGGACTCGGGCAACGGCGGTTCCCGCAGGGCTCGTTCGAGACAGAGGCGGGCCGCGTCGGGAGCGCCGACGGCGAGGTGCTCGCGGGCGGCCTCGCGCAGCTGGAACACGACCTCCTGGTCGTCGTCGGGGTGCACCTTGAGCAGATGCCGGGAGGCGGCCGCGGCACCGAGTCCGGAGTCGGTGACGAGCTGGGCCGCTATGCCGTGCATCGCGGTGCGCAGGGCGTCGGGGATGGAGTTGTAGACGGCGGTGGCGATCAGCGGGTGGACGAACTCCAGGTCGTCCGCGCCCGGTTTCCCGGCGGAGTCCGGAACGGACAGGATCCGGGCGCCCCGGAGCCGTTCGGCGCAGCGGGCGGCGTCGGCGCGGTCGAGGGTGGCGAGCCTGGCCACCATGTCGACGGTGATGCCGCCGCCGAGGATGGCGGCCGCCCAGGCGAACCGGGTGGAGTCCACGCCGAGTTGCTCCAGGCGCGCGACGAGACCGCCGCCGCGGGCCGAGCGGTTCAGGTCACGCAGTTCGGCGGCCTCCGCCTCGACGGGCTGCAGTTCGCTGTCCTGGACCTTGGCGAGGAGTTCGACGGTCTCGTACGGGTTGCCGCCGGTGACGGCCCACACCTCGCGGCAGAACGAGGCCTCGGCGTGTGCGCCCAGCGTGGCGCGGGTGAGTCCGGCCGTCGCGTCGGGGGTGAGGGCGTTCAGCGGGCCGAGGGGCCGGCCCATGGCGCCGGCCGCCTCCAGGTGGCGGGCGTTGTCACCGCTGACGTCGCCGGGGCGGCGGGCGATCACGACCAGGACGGAGGTCTCGTCGAGCCGTTCGGCGAGGGCGGCGAGCCAGCGCAGGGTCTCCTGGTCGGCCCAGTGCGCGTCGTCGATCATCAGCACCAGCGGCCACTCCCGGCGCGCGAGCCGGCGCACGGCGGCGACGAGGCCGTCGCACACGCCCTGCGGGTCGGCCTGCCGCTCGCCGGGGTCCGCTATGCCGAGGGCGGGGCCGGCGATGTCGTACCAGTCGCCGAGGTACTCGCGGGCCTCCTCGGGGAGCATGGAGACCAGGGCGGGTTGGAGGAGTTGGCGCACCACGTTGAAGGGGACCGACCTGAGGGTCTCGCCGCCGCGTGCCGACCAGACGGTGCAGCCCCGGGCCTCGGCGATGCGGCGGGTCTCGGCGAGCAGTGCCGTCTTGCCGACCCCGGCCTCGCCGCGGGCCTCCAGCAGGGTGCCGGGGGACGAGCGGTCCGCGCACAGGGTGTCGACCGCGCGCGTGATGGTCGCGACCTCCTCGTCCCGCTCCCAGAGGGAGGCCGAGGCGGCGCCCGTCCGCCGTACCTCCGTCATCCCGCTACCTCCCCGAGTCGCCCGAATGACGTACAGAGCCTGAGCCTAGCCCTCCGATCGCGCAAGTGGTGGGCGCTCCGCCGACCAGTTGCCGTGACGGGTGACATGCGGTAAAGCGTGAACGACGTGCCGGGCCCGTCATCAGCGGCGGTGCGTCCGGGCGCCCGTCAACCTCTCGCGGTCCGGGGTGCCGTACCGGCCGGTCCGGTGCTACGGCCGGGCCTCTCATCCGGCTTTCACCGACGCCTCATACGGTGTGCACATGACGCAGGCGACTCCTCCCGGGTGGTACCCGGACCCCGGACAGAAGAATGACGGTCCCGCCACCGAACGCTGGTGGGACGGCACGGCGTGGACCGGCGAGGTGCGCCCGGCGGGAGCGGCCGCCGCCTGGGCCCCGCCCGCGCAGCCGCCGGGACATCCGCCGGTGCAGCCACCGGTGGTCGGCGCCGTACCCGGTCCGTATCCCGTGCACCCGGGCTATGCGGGCTTTCCGGTCCAGCCGCCGCCGTCGGCGCGACGGCGGCGCCTGCGGGCCGGCATAGCCGTCGCGGCGGCCGTGGCGGTGCTGGCCGGTATCGGGGTCGGCGTGTACGCGCTGACCGACGACGGTTCGGGCGGCAACAGCGCGGCGGGCTCGCAGCAGGACCGGTCGGGTCCCGGCGACCGGAACGACCCCTTCGGCGACTCGGGCGGCGGCAAGGACGACCAGGACGGCGGCGAGGACGGCCCGTTGCCCTCGCCCGGGTCCCCGGACTCCTCGGAGCCGCCCGAGGTGGACAGCGGCTCGGTGACGGACCCGCTCAGCGGGATCAGCCTGCCCATTCCGGACGGCTGGTACGGGCAGGAGCTGGAGATCGGCGCGCAGATCACGTCGGACGACGCCTACAAGTGCCCCGGCGACACCTCCAAGTCCTGCACCAAGGGCGGCGCCTACTCGGCTCCGGCGAGGCTGCTCCAGTCCGAGGGCGACACCGCCGAGGAGGTCGCGAAGGCCGACATCGCGGCGAACGCCGAGCAGTCCTACGGCCAGGACTCCTACGGCAAGATCACCTCGCACGACGTGCTGGCCTCCAAGGCGGTCACGGTTGCCGGGCAGAAGGGCTACCTGGTCCGCTGGAAGGTGGTCACCGCCAAGGGCTCCGACGGTTTCGTCGAGTCGCTGGCGTTCCCCTCGCCCGCCCGGCCCTCGCAGATCGTCCTCGTCCGTTTCGGTGTCGACGTCGACCAGAAGCAGACGGTCATCGACGAGATAACCAAGGGCATCGAGGCGGACACCTCCGGCGGCGGGGGCGGCAGCGGCCAGGACGTCTGACGCGTCGGCCCCGGCCCTCAGCCCCGTCCAGAGGGGCGGGCCGGAAAACGGTCGGCCGGGTGGGGCGCCCTTCCGCTCAGAGGGCGCACCACCCGGCCGGGGGTGCGCGCCGCCCCCGTCCCCACGGTGCGGCGCGGGCAGGCCACCGTCCAGTCATCCCGTGGACGGCGACCTGGGTCTTCAGGGGAGGCCGAGGGCCGGCAGCACGACGGCCTCCACGAACCGGACGAGGTACGCCGCGTCGGCCTGCTCGCCCTCCAGGACGGGGCGCATCCGCAGCATGCCGAAGAGCTGCGCGGGCACGTACTCCAGCGCGGGATGGCCGGCCGGAACCTCGCCCCGCGCCACGCCGCGCGCGAGGATCGCCCGGAGCGCGGCGATCTCCGGCTCGACGAGCGCCTCGCGCAGCGCGCACTTCAGCTCCGGGTCCTCCATGACCGCGTGGCCGAGCGCCTGGAGCAGCCCGGTGTCCTTGCCCGCCCCCTCGCCCGCGGCGGCGGCCGCCCGGCGCAGGTCCTCGGCGAGCGACCCGGTGTCGATGTCGGCGAAGCGCACCCGGCTGTTGGAGCGCAGCGCCGCCGCCACGAACTGCGGCTTGGTCTTCCACTGCCGGTAGAGCGTGGACTTGCTGCACCGGGTGCTGGCGGCGATGCCCTCCATGGTCACGGCGTCGTAGCCGCAGGAGCGGAGCTGGTCGAGCACGGCGTCGTAGAACTCCTGCTCACGCTCCGGCGTGATCTTGGAGCGGCGCGAGGTGCCGACCGTTTCCGGTCGGTCCGCGTCCTGCGACGTCATCGGCCCTGCTCCTTCTCTCTCCGGTGTGTCCTATGTCTATCGATACGCCAGTGTACCGGTACACCACCGTATCGGTACACTGGCGTATCGGAACGGGGTCGTATCGATGAGAACCGTCACACGGCCCTTCTCCGACGAGCCACACGCACCAACCGTCAGCGAAGGGGCCGGGGGATGAACGCCCGCAGCGAGCCTGCACCAGCGGGGCCGGACGCGCCCGCGCGCCCACCACTCGTCCGCGAGCTGCTGCTCGTGGCCGGGCTCTTCCTCGTGTACAAGTTCGGCCGCCAACTGGCGACGGGACACACCGCCGAGGCGTTCCGCAACGCACACCACGTGTGGGACTGGGAGCGGATGCTCCGGCTGCCCGACGAGGGCGCGGTGCAGTCCCTGCTCCTGCACGGCGACACGCTGGTCCACGTGGCGAACACGTACTACGCCGTCGTCCACTTCCCGGCCACCCTGGCCTTCCTGGTCTGGCTCTACCTGCGCCGGCCGGCGCACTACGTCTGGGCCCGCCGTGTCCTGGCCGCCGTGACCGGCGCCGCACTCGTGCTGCACCTCCTGTTTCCGCTCGCCCCGCCGCGCATGCTGGGCGCCGCCGGCCTGATCGACACGGCCCACGTCTTCGGGCCTTCGGTGTACGGCCCGCCGCGCACGGACTCGTTGTCGAACCAGTTCGCGGCGATGCCCTCGCTGCACTTCGGCTGGGCCCTGATGCTGGCGATCGGCCTGATCGTCGCGACGCGCACGCGGTGGCGCCTGCTGTGGCTGCTGCATCCGCTGGTGACGCTGCTGGTGATCGTGGGCACCGCGAACCACTACTGGCTCGACGTCGTCGTGGCCGCGGCCCTGCTCGGCCTCGCGCTGGCGGTGCTGCGGCTGCCGCGGTCGCCTCGGCGTCCGCGGTGCGCCCTGCCCCACCGGCGGCCCGAGGTCCGGCGCCGGTCGCCGGCCGAGCGGCCCGAGCTGGTCGGGGCGGGCCGATGAACGCCGCCCTGGTCGCCGTACTGCTGTCCCTGGTCTCCGCCTGCGCCTACGCCGCCGCGGCCGTCGCCCAGGAGCGGCTGGCCTCGCGTGCCGCGGGCGCCGGTGCGCTGCGGATGCTGGCCTCGAGCGCCTGGTGGTGGGCGGTCGCGCTCAACGCCTCGGCCGCGCTGCTGCACGTCGTGGCGCTCAAGTACGGCCCCCTCACCGTGGTCCAGCCGCTCGGCGCCCTCACTCTGGTCGCGGCGGTGCCCCTGGGGGCGCGGCTGGCGGGCCGGAGGGTGAGCGCGGTGGAGTGGCGGGGCACCGGGCTGACGCTGCTGGGGCTCGGCGCGCTGCTGCTCACCGCGTCCGGGCCCGCGCCGGACGACGTGCTGAGCGTGCCGGAGGCGCTGACCGTGTCCGGCGCGACGGCGGCGCTGATCGGCGTGCTGTCCCGGCCCGGCGCCCGGCCCGGACTGCGGCACGCGACGGCGTCCGGCATCGCCTCCGGTGTCGCCTCGGCGCTCACCCAGACCGTGACGGTGGCCGTCACCGACCGGTCGGGCCCGCTGCTGAGCGTCCAGGTGGTCGGCGTGGCCCTGCTGGTGGCCGCCTTCGCCGCGGGCGGACTGCTCCTGTCCCAGACGGCGTACCGGGGCGGTCTGGGTGCCCCGCTGGCGGTGGTGACGCTGGCCAATCCGGTGGCCGCCGCCGTGATCGGGCTGTCCCTGCTCGGGGAGCGGCTCAGGGGCGGCGCGGGCGGTGTGCTCCTCGCGCTGACGGGTGCGACGTTGGCCGCCTGGGGGGTGCTCCAGCTCAGCCGGGCGACCCCGGGCCGGACCGGGACCGCCGCACCGGCGCTCGCGGGTCCGGGTCCGGTGCCCGCGGGTCCGGGTCCGGAACCGGAGCCCGCGGGACCCGGTGCGGCGCGGCCCGGGCTGGTGCCCCGGCAGCCGGGACCGGACCACCTCACCCGGCTCTGACTCCCGACCCGGGCCCCCGGGTCTCAGGGCCTCAGGGCCTCAGGGCCTCAGCGCCCTCGCCCTCGCCCTCAGTCCGTGACGATCGCCGGGTCGCTGACGCCCGGACGGCCGTTCTCCACGTGCCCGGCGAAGCGCCGCAGGAAGGCGGGTTCGGCCTCGGAGGTCACCGTCACGTCGTACCAGCGCCGGCTGCGCGTGAGGTCGACGGTGTGGTGCACGGTGGCGCCGGGGCGGACGGCAAGGGTCCGGGAGCGTCCGTCGTAGGCGTTGGCGATCCGGAGCCGGACCGTGCCGGTTCCGCTGTTGGTGAGGGTGAGCCGGAGGTCGTCGCCGCGGTGCCGCGCGGTGACCTCGGGCCCCGCGGGACCGGCGGGCTCGTTCGGGCCCCGGAAGACCCGCAGGAAGCCGGCCGGTCCGTGCACGGTCAGGTCGTAGGAGCCGGCGGAGTACGCCGAGTTCCAGGTGTCCGCGATGTCCTTGCCGGCCTCGGTGGTGTACGTCCAGGGGCCGTCGGTGCGGTTGCCCGAGGTGACGAGGAAGGCGGCGCCGGCCCGGGCCCCGGAGGCGAAGGCCAGCGTGAACTTCCCGGCCGCCGTGTCCACGGCACCGTCCACGTGCGGGTCGTACCGCAGCGGGCGGGAGGGACGCGCCCCTCGTTCCTGCCGGGGCATGCCGGGCTCCGCGGGCGGCGTCGGACGGTAGTCCGGGTGGCGTTCGCGGTCCGGCGGTTCGTAGGCGTCGGTGTCCGGCAGGCGGGCCGGGCGGCTGTCCTTGCGGGAGAAGTCGAAGGCGGAGGTCAGGTCGCCGCAGACGGCGCGGCGCCAGGGTGAGATGTTCGGTTCGCGGACGCCGAAGCGGCGCTCCATGAAACGGATCACCGAGGTGTGGTCGAAGGTCTCGGAGCAGACGAAGCCGCCCTTGCTCCACGGCGAGACGACCAGCATGGGCACGCGCGGGCCCAGCCCGTAGAAGCCCTCTCGGTGGGTGGCGCTGCCCTCGAAGACGTCCAGGGAGACGTCGACGGTGGACCGGCCCTGTGCGGCGGACTTCGGCGGCAGCGGCGGCACCACGTGGTCGAAGAAGCCGTCGTTCTCGTCGTACGTGATGAACAGGGCCGTCTTCGCCCACACCGCCGGGTTGGAGGTGAGTGCGTCCAGGACCTGGGAGATGTACCAGGCACCGTAGTTCGAGGGCCAGTTGGAGTGCTCGGAGAACGCCTCCGGGGAGGCTATCCAGGAGATCTTCGGCAGCCGGTCCGCCGCGACGTCGGCGCGCAGCCGGTCGAAGTAGCCCTCGCCGCTCCTGGCGTCGGTGCCGGTGCGGGCCTTGTCGTACAGGGGGTCGCCGGGCTGTGCGTTCCGGTACTTGTTGAAGTACAGCAGGGAGTTGTCGCCGTAGTTGCCGCGGTAGGCGTCGTCGATCCAGCCCCAGTGGCCGGCCGCGTCGAGGCCGTCGCCGACGTCCTGGTAGATCCTCCAGGAGATCCCGGCCGCCTCGAGGCGCTCGGGATACGTCGTCCAGTCGTAGCCGAGTTCGTCGTTGCCGAGGACCGGGCCGCCGCCCCGGCCGTCGTTGCCGGTGTGTCCCGACCACAGGTAGTAGCGGTTGGGGTCGGTGGAGCCGATGAAGGAGCAGTGGTAGGCGTCGCAGACGGTGAAGGTGTCGGCGAGGGCGTAGTGGAAGGGAATGTCCTCGCGGGTCAGGTACGCCATGGTGGTGGTGCCCTTGGCGGGCAGCCAGCGGTCGTACTTGGCGTTGTGGTACGCGTCCTGTCCGTCGGACCAGCCGTGCGGGAGCCCTTCGAGGAACTGCATGCCGAGGTCGTCGGCCTCCGGACGGAAGGGCAGCACCTCCGTGCCGTCGCCCTTGCGCTGGTGCCACACCGACCTGCCGCCGTCCAGTGCCACCGGGTGCGGGTCGCCGAAGCCGCGGACACCGCGCAGGCTGCCGAAGTAGTGGTCGAACGAACGGTTCTCCTGCATCAGCACGACGATGTGCTCGACGTCCTCGATCGACCCCGAGCGGTGGTTCGCCGGGAGCGCCGCCGCCCGGTCGATGCTCGCGGAGAGGGCGCTGAACGCCGTTGTGGCGCCCGCGAGTTGGAGGAATCTGCGCCGGTTCACTTCGGCCATGGGGTGAGGGACCTCTCGCCTTGGGGGGGTTCAGCCGGCCGGACGGTGCCGGGTGATGACGGAATGCGCGCGAAAGGAGTGTTCCAGGAGCAGCAAACGTCAGGGAAGGGTCCGGTGGCTCTCGTGTGAAAGTCACCGGTACGTGAGGTGTGCCGGGCCCGCCGCACGGGGATGGTCGCGATCATGACAGGCATGGACACGGAAGCACCGGCGACCACGGCCCGACGGCCCGTACGCCAGCTCCTCGCCGCCTCGGTGGGCAACGCCGTGGAGTGGTACGACTGGTACGCCTACACCTTTTTGGCCACCTACATCGCGGACCAGGTCTTCCCGAAGAGCGCGGACAACTCGCTGGTGCCGCTGCTGTCGACGTTCGCCGTGTTCGCGGTGGGCTTCTTCATGCGGCCCGTCGGCGGGCTGCTGATGGGCGCGATCGCGGACCGGCGGGGGCGGCGCGCCGCGCTGACCGTCACCATTCTGCTGATGGGCGGCAGCAGTCTGCTGGTCGGACTGACCCCGACCTACGGGGCGGCCGGTGTGCTGGCCCCGGTGGTGCTGGTCGTGGCGCGGCTGCTCCAGGGTCTTTCGGTGGGCGGCGAGTTCGCGGCGTCGACGACCTTCCTGGTGGAGTCGGCGGGGCCGGGGCGGCGCGGCCTCTTCTCCAGCTTCCAGTACGTCTCGACCACCGCGGGGCAGCTGGTGGCCTCGGGGCTCGCCACGCTGCTGGTGGACACGCTGAGCGAGGACCGGATGAACGGCTGGGGGTGGCGGATCCCCTTCGTCTTCGGCGCCGTACTCAGCCTGGTCGGCTTCTGGATCCGGCAGGGCGCCCAGGAGACCCGCAGCGCCGAGCAGCAACGGGCGCCGCGCCCGGCCCTGTTCGAGGCGCTGCGCCGCCATCCGCGCGAGTCCCTGCTGATCTGCGGCATCACGGCGGGCGGCACGATCGCCTACTACACCTGGACGTCCTACCTGCCGACGTACGCCGAACTCAACGCGGGCGTCGCCAAGTCGGACGCGCTGCTCGCGGGGACGATCTCGCTGGCCTTCTTCGGGCTGCTCCAGCCGCTCGGCGGCCTGCTCTCCGACCGGTTCGGGCGCCGCCCCCTGCTGCTCTTCTTCGGCGTGGGGTTCGCGCTGCTGAGCGTGCCGCTGCTGCACTCCCTGCGCGACTCCTTCGTCGTGCTGCTGCTCGTGCAGTGCGCCGGGATGGTGCTGCTGACCGGCTTCACCTCCATCAGCGCCGCCGTGAACGCCGAGGTCTTCCCGCCCCGGGTGCGGGCGGCCGGGATCGGCTTCCCCTACTCGCTCACGGTGGCGCTGTTCGGCGGCACGGCGCCGTACGTGGGCACGCTCTTCAAGGACCTGGGGCATTCCGGGCTCTTCCCCTGGTACGTCGCCGTGCTGTGCCTGCTGTCCTCGCTGGTGTACCTACGGCTGCCGGAGACGGCGCACAAGGAACTGGAGCGCTGAGGGGGACGGCGTCCCGGACGGCTCGGAGGACGCGACGTCCGGGACGGCCGCGGGCGGCGGCCGTCCCTCGTCCGCGTTGCGCGTGGACGTCAGCGGCGGCGCTTGCGCGGTCGCGGCACCTCCAGTTCCTCCAGGCGCGGACCGTGACCGTCCTGGACGCGCTGCCAGGCCTCCCGGTAGAGCGCGGCGGCGGGCCGGGTGGGCACGACGACGCCCAGAACGGGCGCCTCGCCGTCCAGCAGGTCGTAGAGCGGCAGCTTCCACCGTTCCAGCGGGAGGTGCGGGTTCGGCGGCTGGGTCCAGCCGCCGGGCAGGAACAGCGTGCGGCCGGCCTTGGGGCGGCTGCCCTCGACCACGAGGTCGGTGGCGGCGAGTTCGGCGCGGGCGGCCCGCAGCCGGGCGGTGCCGCCGCGCTGTCCGCCCCAGCCGGTCCAGCGCGCTGTGTTGCGGTCGGTGGGGTCCGGCATGGCGAGCAGCATCAGGTAGAGGACGGCGGCGTCCTCGCCGAGCCCGTACCTCTTGGCGGCCTCGCCGACCAGGTCGGGCACGGAGCGGGCCGGGTCCTGGGGCCACCACAGCCCGTCGGCGTCACGCTCGCCCCCGATCGGGTTCCCGGGGTCGGCGAGCAGTTCGGCGAACGGCCGGTCGTGGACCAGGCGCAGCGCCCTCTCCTGGGCGTTCGGCCGCTCTTCGCCGAACAGGGCCGTCAGGTGGGGGTCGTGGCCGGCCGCGTCCAGCAACGCCGGCCGGAGGGCGGCGACGGGTTCGGAGGTCGTGGTGCCCAGCACCACCGCGCCGTAGCGCTCGAAGCCGTCACCGGTCTGCGTCGGGGCTCCGGCGGCCCGTCCGAGCGCCTCCGGGTCGACCGTCCGGTCGAGAGCGAGCAACAGTCCGGGGTGGGCCAGCCGCTCGCGCAGCGCGCTCAGTACCCCGGGCAGTGCGGCGCGGATCGGGTCGCCCGACGGGAGCCGGTGGGCGAGCCACGCGGCCAGTGCCACCGCGCTCTTGAGCACACTGTTGTCGAAGCCGGGCGTCCGCTCGGCGGATTCGAGACGGTACGTGCCGAACTGCCAGGTCAGGTCGCGGGTCAGGCGGGGCTCCGTGGCTCTGTCGACGAAACCCCGCAGCGCCGCGCCGGGTGCCCATCCCTGGGACACCACGGTACGGGCCGCTTCGTGGAGCACCTCCTCCGGGAGGGGTGTGCGCCGGCCCAGCCGCTCGTTCCAGACCTCGGCCGCGCGGGCCGCGTCGGGGCCGTCCGTCCACAGCCGGGACGGGTCGTCGGGGAGCAGCGCCGCCACGACGGCCTGCCGGGCTCCCCCGTCCAGACTCCGCAGTTCGTCCTTGGCCACGCGCGCGTCGGCCGACTTCACTCCGATCGCCTTCAGCGTCGCGGAGGGCACCGGTTCGCGCTGGTCGTCGATCCTGGGCAGGCCCGCGACCACCAGCCGGGCCGCGGTCGGCGTGACTCCGGTGAGTCGCGCGAACTCCTCGGCGGCCGCCGGGAACCAGGGTGCCGGGCCGCGCTCGGCCAGTCGGGCGCGGAACGCCGCCGCCCAGCCGGGCGCCCGCGTCGGTGCCGGCACGAACGGTCCCTGGGCGATCAGCGTGTACGGCGCGGGTACTTCGAACCGGCCGGACGGATCGTGGAAGACCGCTCCGTAGCGCCTGCCCGCCGTGTCGTCCTCGGAGTCCCACGCACCGAGGAAGTCGAACGCGCCGTGGGGGAAGAGCAGGAACGCGCCGCCGTCGAGGTCCAGCACGGTCTCGACCCGGTAGCCCCGGATGGCGCCGGGCCCCTCGAACAGGCTCTCGTCCAGCCGCAGCCGAACGCGGCGCCAGTGGGCGGGGTCCGGTTCCGTGAGTCCCTGGGCGTCGAATTCCGCGAGGTAGGCGTCCAGCGCCTGCCGGTGTTCTTCCGGGGTGGGCGCCGAACCGGCCCGCAGGGCCACGATGGCGGGCAGCTCGGGCAGGGCCAGGGCGTCGATCTTCTCCAGCGGCTCCTGCTCGGCCAGTTCGAGGTGGGTCCGGCCCGGGGGGACCGGCTCGGCCGTCTCCCGCCCCGACCGGCCGAGCAGCCGCGGCAGGTTGTAGAGGTGGTGGTCACTGCGCCAGTAGCGGGAGCGCCAGCCGCGACCGGTCAGTCCCACGCCGTTGACCGCCGCCTCGAGCAGTTCGTCCCCCACCTTGAGCCGCGGCTCCTGCGGGACGACTCCGGCGACGGCCGAGTCGAGCCGGGACAGTGCCGCGTCCAGGGTGCGCTGCTGCTCGGCGGCGTACCGCACCACCCCGGTGACGCCCGCGCGCAGCGCCTCGTGGCCGATCTCCGGCAGGAGGGTGCGGACCAGGCCGGTCACCACGTTCCGGGCTTCCGCCTCCGCCCGCTCCTTCCCCGGCTGGTCGTCCTTCTCGGCGACCGGTGTCGCCACGGCCCCCGCCAGGAGTGCCGCCGCGGTGTCCTCGCCGATCCGGCGGAGTGCGGCCGACCCCTGCGGGTCGCGCGGCCGGAGGTGGTGCCAGTAGCGCAGGTGCGGAAGCAGGGCCGTACCGGCGGTGAAGGGGCCGGCCTTGTAGCCGTGCGCGCTCTCGCCGACCAGGGAGCCGTCGGCGTCGCGCAGTTGGACCGTCTGGTACCTGTGGACCACGGCCACCGGCCGGTCGGTGCCGGGGAACACCAGCGCGTGCTCCGGGTCCCCGTCCACCTCGGGCGGCACGACGACCGAGCGTCCGGCCAGGTCCTCGCCCCGGCGCGAGCCGTCGGGGAGCTCCAGGACCCGCCAGCCGAGCACCCCGTCCACCGGCGCGGACATCGGGCCCGGTGCGGCGGTGGGGTCGGGCAGCAGCCAGGCGTGGCGCAGGGTGCTGCCCTCCGGAGCGGCGCGCAGGGCGCCGTCGATCCACTCCGGAGCCGCGGGCCCGCCCGTCGTGTCGTCGAACGGGTCGTACGCGTGCCAGGTGTACCGGCCGTTCGCACCGTCCTCCTCGGCCCACACCCAGTACGACGTGCCGTCTCCGATCACCCGTTCCCGGCCCGGGACGACGGCGTCCCCGCGGCGCAGCACGCCGCATCCGGTGGCCCGGCCGCCTCCGGGCAGGAGCAGGGAGGCGGGGGCCATGCCTCCGTCGACTCCTCCGCTCCCGTCCGTCTCGCTCGGCCACCAGGTGTGGATGTCGCCCTCGACCGTCATGTGCGGCGCGTCGGTGGCGTCGTGCCAGTACCCCTGGGCGGTGGACTCGGCGTACGAGTACCACCAGACGAAGAGCGCGCCGTCGACGTACTGGCAGGTGTACGACCAGAGCCGGGTGCTGCCGTCCGGCAGTCGCGGCTCGCAGGTGAGGACCGTGCCCTCCGCCCCGATCACCCGTACCTCCTCGCCCGACATGACGATGAGGTACGGCCAGCCGTCGATGACCCTGATGCCCCGGTTCTTCTCCCGCGAGGCGGCGGCCCGCAGGGCCTCGTCCCAGGCGGGCCAGCCCAGTTCGTCGAGGACGCCGGTGCGCAGGGTGCGGGCCAGCGCGGGGGCGACGCCGGTGGCCAGGGCCTGCCGCACCTCGTCGGCGGCGACGGCCAGCGCCTCTCCCGGCAGCCAGGACAGCGTGTGCAGGGCGCCGGAGTAGGTGGTGAACTCGGGCAGTTCGCTGGTGAGGTACTTCCGGCTGTGCTCCACCACCCAGGGGGCGAGCATCAGCCGGCCGCCGGCGGACCTGGCCAGGTTGACGACGGTCTCCTCGCTGTTGCCCCAGCGGCTGTCGGGGCAGCCGTGCCGGAACGCCGCGTGGAACCGGGCGTCGTTGGCCAGTGCGAGGAGGTCCCGCCGGTACGCGCAGGCCCCCCAGGTGTTCAGGGCCAGCCGCACGCCGTCGCCGGGGTCGGTCACCGGTATGTCCAGGGCCAGCAGCTGGTCGAGCAGGTTCACGTCACCGACCGGGGGCCGCAAGGCGTCCTGCCGGGCCAGGAGTTCGGAGCGCAGTACGCCGGCCATCCGGTCGACGAGGGGGTACAGCTCCGGCGGGGCGGCGAGATGCCCGTCGGTCCCGCACAGCTCGAAGAACCTGCGCGCCCATCCGACCGTCCCGTCGGGGGAACGGACCTCGGCGGGCAGCGTGTCGTCGCACAGCCCGGCGGTGGCCCCGGAGTCCTCCAGCAGGGCCAGCCACTGGGCCAGTTCGTCCCGCTCCCACTCGGTGGGCAGCAGCCCCAGCAGGGTGCCGCGGACGGCGGGTTCCCGCCGGGTGAGTGCCAGCAGGGCGGTCCGGTGCGCCTTCCACCAGCCGGGCGGTGCCTTGAGGGTGCCGGGCAGCGGCAGCACCTCGCGCAGATAGGCCATCTCCTCGGCGAGCGCGTTCTTGCCCGCGACGGCCTTCGCCAGCCTGCGCAGGTCGCCCGCGCCGGGGCTCGACGGGGCCACACCGTGCGCGGCGAGCCGGACGAAGAGCGCGCGCAGGTGCCGGAAGGCGGTGGCGGCCGGCACCCGGGACGACAGGCCCTTGGCGTAGCTGGAGAGCACCTTGGTCGGCATGGCGTCGGCGAGGGCGAACTCCAGGAACACGCCGTCCATGCGGGCCTCGTCGAACGGCAGGGCGTGGGCCGTCTCGGCCTTGCGCGCGTTGACGAACATCTGGGCGGCGTACGCCTTCTCGCCGGCGGCCAGGAACACCCGGCCGGCCTCCTCGTAGAAGGTGGGCAGGAAGTGCGGCACGGAGCCCGCGAGGCGCTCGCCGATCGACTCGTAGGTGGCGCGGGCCCGCTTCGCCCGGGAGCGGACCGTCCGCGCGACCTTGTTCATCTCCTCGACCAGGGACATCGCGAGATGGCCGTCGGAGGGGTGGCGGACCAGCACCCACTCGGGGAAGCCCATGGCCCGGTGCTGACCGACACCGACCTCGGCCGGCTCACCATCGGGCCGCAGTCCGAGGAAGCCGCCGTCGTCGTCCCCGGCGGGCTGCCCGGCCTCCGATCCCCCGGCGAAGGGGTCCGCGGGCGTCAGGCGTACGACGATCCGGCCGTCCAGGCCCGGGTGCCGGTAGGCCCGGGTGTACACGGGCACGGCGCGGTCGCCTCCCCCGGTGGTGCCCGGCGGCAGTACCGCACCGGCCCGCAGCAGCTCCTCCACCTCTGCCGTCGTCCCGTCCCGGGACCTGCCGTCGCTCATGATCGCGTGCCTTTCGTGGGTGTGCGTACGGGCGGGGCGTTCACCGGGCGTCGTCCGTGGGGACGGTGCGGCCGGCGTGCAGGGCCGCGGCCATGCGCATGCCCTCGGACCAGGCGACGGGACCGACCTCGCTCAGCGGGAGGCTGTGGTGATCGTCCTCGTGGTGCCAGGTCAGGCTGCCGGTCCACGCCTTCTCCTCGGTGTAGGGGTCGCTCATGCCGACGGAGGCGGTCACGATGCGTCCGGCGTCCCGGACGACGTCGACGACGCTGCTGCGGGAGATCCGGTAGCCGAGGGAGGTGGCCCGGGCGGAGAGGTGGAACCACGAGCGGTACTCGGCCCCCGCGAACTCGGTGACCGACCGGGCGCGGCCGTCGGCGCCGGCGGGCTTCAGCCAGGTGGCGCGGTGGATCTGTTCGACCCCCTGCTTCACGCCCGACTCGGCGGCGAGGGCGCGCAGTTCCTCCAGGCCGGGGAGGAGCACGGGGTGGGGCATGGTCACCGTGGGGGCGGCCAGGCGGACGGTCTCGCCGTCCAGGTTCACCACCTTCAGTCCGTCCGTCTCGTCGGCGTCGCGCAGGAAGCCGACCTCGTCGGGGCCCGCTCCGACCACGACGATGTCGCGCAGCGCCGCCTGCCACGCCTCGTCGGGCCAGACCCGGGCGAGCAGCCCGGTCGGCACCGGCAGCGACGACACCATCCAGTGGTCGACCTGGGCGGCGCACTCGACGGCGTGCCGGTCCAGCCACTCGGCGAAGCGCTGGAGTTCGAGCACCTCGGGGCGGTCCCGTATCTCCGCGGGCAGGGTCCGCTCCACCTTCCCCGAGGGCTTCGCCGGGGACTTGGTCCGGGACTTCGCCGATGTGGACCGCGCCACCACCCGGCCCTCCACCAGAGCGACTTCGTACGTGTCGCCCGCTGCCAGCCAACCCATCAGCTCTTCGCCTCTCCCCACCACTAGGAACCACGGCACAGCATGCGGAACGGCCCTGAATCGACACGCTCTGCTGTGCGTTGGCCAAAGACTAGGGGCAGCCACCGACAGTGCCGGGTGCCGACCGGCGCGGTGCCTTTCGCGCCGGATGGGGCGGCGGCGCCTCTCGGCCGGGCCCGGCAGCGGTCGTACTCCGGCCCGTTCCGGCCCGGCCGTCGATGCGCCGGGCTCCGGGGGCAGCGGTGGGCGCGCGGATCCGCGCGGGCGGTGCCTGTGACCCCCGGTCACTCGCCGGCGGGGACGACCCTCAGGTGGGAGGAGGCGCGGCGGGCACGCGGCGGCCGGTGGGCGGTGCGGCGCGGCTCCCGCAGGACCAGTGTCAGCCGGGTGTAACCCGACTCCTCGAGCGCCCTGGGGGTTTCGACCACGACCCGGCACTCGGTGGTGCCCCGGCGCGGGTCGGGGTGGTGCAACGGCCGTACGGCACCGTCGTGTTCCACGGCACGGGCGCCGACGGCGCGGATCCAGTGCGGCAGGCCCTGGCGGTAGGCGGCCTCCATGATCGGGTCCTGGGCGATGTCCCGGCGCACGGCCTGTAGGCCCGGGTCGTGGCCGTACCGCTCCAGGGTGGCGGCGAAGTGGGCCAGCATGGGCAGGCACCAGCTCGACTCGTGCTCGCCGAGGACCGTGGAGGCGTCCGGGTGGAAGAGGACGAACCGCAGGAAGTTGTCGTCCGGCATGGCCGTCGGATGCGGTCCCGCACCCTGGAAGAGTGTCCGGAAGGCGCCGTTGGCGAGCACCACGTCCCAGCGGTGGTCGACGACGAGAGAGGGGAAGGGGACGGCGTCCAGGAGCACGGCGTAGTCCTGGAGATACGCCTGGGCCTCGGGGGTCGCGGGGGCGGGCCGCGGCGCCGACCGCTGCCCTCCTGCCTGAAATGCCATCGGGAGGTCACCCCTCTTGCCTATGCGGCCTTCTCGCGGCGTCCGCATCCTGGCGCCCCGACGCCGGGCGTGTCAACTATCGTGGCATTTCGTGCCTGTTGACGGCTGAAATAGGCCACAGTTGTGGCGATACCTGGATGTGAGTTCGAGCGGCAGGCTACTCTCCGGGAAGTTCACGGCAACTGCTTGTGAGAAGCCTGTGAGGCCTGTGAGAGACGTAGGAGAGCTGTCGGTGACGGGTGGCTTCGAAGGTCCGGGCACCATGCCGATCACCACGCTGACCGCCGTCGTCGCCCGGGTCGGCGCACTCGCGGACCGGCTCGGCGTGCCGCACACCGAGGTGTTCGACGTCGGCCGGCTCTCCGCCGCCTGCGGCGTTCCCGAGCCGGTCGTCGGCGCCCTGCTCGGCGGCCGGCCGGCGGGCGAGCCCGACGTCCAGACCAGGTTCGTGCAGCGCCTTGACCTGCTGCGCCACACCCGGCTGAAACCGAACGGCCGCAAGTACACCCAGCAGGAGATAGCCGACGGCGCGGGGATGTCGCGGCAGCAGGCCGGCGCGCTCATCAACGGCGACCGGCGCCCCACGATGGAGCACTGCGACGCCATTCAGCGCTTCTTCCGGGTGCACGCCGGGTTCCTCACCGCCGAGGACCCCGAGGCGCTTTCGGGTGCCCTCCAGCGCACCGAGCAGGAGCTGCTCCAGCAACTCGCCGACCGGGAAAGGGAGGCCGCCGCCGACGACGACCCGCTCGAGCGGCTGCTTCAGGACCACGCCGTGCGCGGCATCGCCTGGCGGGCCGCGCAACTGCCCACCGACCAGCACCGCGACAAGGTCGCCGAGTGGCTGGACATGCTCCTGGAGAGCGTGAAGCGACCCGAGTCGTAGGTCTGTCGCACGGCCGGGCCGATGGCCCGATCGGTGCGGGCGGCGCCGGGATCCAGGCGCGGCTGGAGGGGATTGTCAGTGGTGGGCGGCAAGCTGGGAGGGTGCCGCCGTGTGGGGGCGCGTGACCGCTGACGTCGTTGTGGGGAGAGCCGACCGATGACCACCGCCGTACTGACCGACCACGAACGCACCGCCGTTCAGGCCTACCTGCGGCTCCTGCACACCGTGCGGGCCGGTCTCGACTCCGGGGCGGCGCCCGGCGTCGCTGCCCGGCCGCCCGTCGTCCCGCCCTCCGTGCTGGCGGAGGCCGAGCAGGCTCTCGAGGCGGCGGGACTGACCGGGAACGAGGAGGCGTTCTTCCGGCTGCTGCGGGACTGGTGCCCGCCCCCCGCCTGACCGCGCCGGGGGCTTCCTGGCCGCCGTTCAGGTGTGCGGGACCGTGATCGCCGTGGCGAGCAGGCCGTCGCGTGCGGTCCAGCGGCCGTCGAAGTGGCTCAGACGCCTGCCGCCGACGGTCGGTCCCGGCACCAGCAGTACGGCATGCAGGGTGCCGCGGCGCGGGTCGGCCGGGTCGACGGCGATCTCGATGTCCGCCTCCGTGAAGTCCAGCCACCGCCCGGTGAGGGGGTACCACGCCTTGTAGACCGACTCCTTGGCGCTGAACAGCAGCCGCTCCCAGTGGATGCCGGGCCGCGCCTCGTCGAGTCGCCGCAGACGGGCCGCCTCGGCGGGCAGGGCGACGGACTCCAGGACACCGTCCGGGAGCGGCCCGTCGGGTTCGGCGTCGATGCCGAGCGAGGCCAGGTCGGTCAGGCGGACAAGGGCGGCGGCGCAGTAGCCGTCGCAGTGGGTCATGCTGCCGGCGAGGCCGGCCGGCCAGCGCGGGGCGCCGCGCTCACCGGTGGGCACCGGCTGCGGGGGCACGCCGAGTTTCTCCATGGCCCGGCGGGCGCAGGACCGCACGACGGTGAACTCCCGGCGCCGCTTGGCGACCGCCCGGGCGACGATCGCCTCCTCCTCCGGGTAGAGGGGCAGGTGTCCGGCGTCGTCGTGGCCGCACGCCTCGACCGCGACGACGGTGTCGGGCAGCAGTTCCTCGATCACCTCGTCACCTCCGGACCCGACGGTGCCACGGGCGCCGAAGCCGACTTCGCCGCCGTCGCCGTCGTCGCCGCCGCCGTCGTCGTCGGCAGGATGGGGCGCAGCCGTCCGGGCGGCCCGGACCGCTTGCGCCACTCGCGCGGGTAGCCCACCGACACCTCCTCGAAGCGGACCCCCTCGTGCCAGGTGGTACGCGGGATGTGCAGATGCCCGTAGACCATGGTGTCGACCCGGAACCTGCGGTGCCAGTCCGCGGTCAGCGAGGTGCCGCACCACATAGCGAACTCGGGGTACCACAGGACGTCGGTGGGGTGCCGGTGCAGCGGATAGTGGTTGACCGGGATCACCGGCAGGTCCGCGGGGATCTCCGCGAGCCTGCGCCCGGTCTCGGCGACCCGTGCCCGGCACCAGGCCTCGCGGCTGGGATACGGGTCGGGATGCAGCAGGTACTCGTCGGTGCACACGATGCCGGTGCCGTGGGCGTACTCCAGGCCCTCGGCCTTGGTCGCGCATCCCGGGGGCAGGAACGAGTAGTCGTACAGGAGGAAGAGCGGCGCGACGACCGCCGGGCCGCCCGCGCCCTCCCAGACGGGGTAGGGGTCCTCGGGGGTGGTCACGCCCAGCTCGCGGCACATCTCGACGAGGTGTTCGTAGCGGGCGACGCCGCGCAGGGCGACCGGGTCCTTGGGGTGCGTCCACAGTTCGTGGTTGCCCGGCACCCAGACGACCCGGCGGAAGCGGTCCGCGAGGGTCCCGAGCGCCCAGCGGACGTCGGCGACGGTCTCCGCCACGTCACCGGCCACCAGGAGCCAGTCGTCACCGGACGCGGGGTGCATCCGCTCCACCAGGGCCCGGTTCTCCTCGTAACCGATGTGCAGGTCACTGATGGCCCACAGCGTCCCCGGAGCTCCGGCCCTCGATGTCATCCCCCACCCCTTCCCCGACACGCGTTCGACGCCACGAGACCACATTCGCCGCCCCGGTCACAAGGCGACCCGGCGCCGCCCGCCGCGGCGGCCGCGGAGGCCGCCGCACGGCCGGGCCGAGGCATCCGTGTGACGCGCGTTGCACTCGGGGCCGCGCGTACCCCTATGATCGCCCCAACACCACCGCCACGCCCCATTCCTCGCGCAGAGCGGCTCGGTGACCCTCCAAACCCCTGGCCGGGCACGGCCCGCTTCGCCCTGCCCGCGAACCCTGGAAGGCGGCTTGCATGGCTTCTCCCGTACGCGTCTGGCTCAACCGCACGTACGCGGAGAACGTCTTCTTCATGGATCAGCTGCGGAGAAATCCCGCCGACCGGGCCGTCGAGATCCATGCCACGCACGGCGATCCGGACTCCCCCGTGCTGGCCGCCGCGGACACCGCCGACCTGGAGCCGGAGGGCCTGTCCCCCGCCGGGTACGTCGAGTACGCGCTGGACCAGTGCGCGCGGCGCGGCATCGACGTGTTCGTGCCCCGGCTGCACCAGTCGGCGGTCGTGGCGCACCGCGCGGAGTTCGAGGCGGCGGGTACGGCACTGCTCGCGCCGTCGCCGGAGGCGGTGGCCCTGTTCGGTGACAAGGTGATCGCCTACGAGGCGGTCCGGGCCATCGGCGTGCCGGTGCCGCCGTGGTGGCGGGTCCGCACGGCCGAGGAGCTGGTCCACGCGGTGGAGGAGCTGGAGGCGGGCGGCGACCGGGCGTGCTTCAAGCCGGCGTCCGGCGCGGGCGGGGTGGGCTTCCGGATGGTCACCCGGGATCCCTTCTCCCTCGCGCAGCTGAACGGCTTCCCGAGCCCGACCGTGCCGCTGCCCCTGGTCGTCGAGGCGCTGCGGACGGCCGAGGAGCCCGTGGACTGGCTGGTGATGCCGCGCCTGGAGCAGCCGGAGGTCTCGGTGGACTGCCTCACCGGGTCCGACAACCGGGTCCGTCTCGCCGTGGGCCGCACCAAGAACGGCCGCCGCCGCGGGTTCACCCTGCACGAGCAGTGGCTGGCACCGGCACGGCGGATCGCCGAGACGTTCGGGCTGCACCACCTGTCCAACGTGCAGTTCCGGATGTACGGCGACCGGCCGGTCCTGATGGACGTCAACACCCGCCCGGCCGGGGGGCTGCACCAGCTGGCGCTGTGCGGCGTCAACGTGCCGTGGGCGGCGGTCCGGCTGGCGCTCGGGGACGACCCGGGCCGGCTGGAGCCGCCGTTCCTGGGGCAGGACTACGCGGTGGTGTCCGGGCCGCGTCCCCTGCGCCCGGTGTCGGTGCCCGGCCAGCGCCCGGACCTCTCGGCCGTCCCGGCCCCGACGCCCGTACCGGAACCGGCACGGTCGGCTTCGGCAGCGCAGGCGGCGGCGACGTCCGCGCCGGTGGGGCTCACCTGAGGTAGGCCAGCCCCGGGTGCACCGCCCGGTAGCCGTCGACGAGGCGGCGGGCGACGTCCACCGAGTCGACGAGGGGGTGCAGGGCGAAGGCCCGCACCGCCGCCGCGCGGGAGCCGGTCCCGGCCGCGGTCAGGACGTCGCGCTCGACGGCCTTGACCGCGCAGACCAGGCCGGTGGCGTGGTCCGGCAGCGGGTCGACGGCCATCGGGTGGGCGCCGTTCGCGTCGACCAGGCAGGGGACCTCGATCACCGCGTCGCGGTCGAGGACGGAGAGCGTGCCGCGGTTGCGGACATTGAGGATCAGGGTGGCCCGTTCGTCGCGGGCGACGGCGCGCATCAGCGCCAGCGCCACCTTCTCGTAGCCCCCGGACAGGTCCTCGGCCTCGCGTTCGCCGGCGTTCGCCGTCTCGCGGTTCTCGGCCATGTAGGTGGCCTCGCGTTCGGCTCGGGTGCGGTCCCAGGTGGCCAGGGCCGGGGCGTCGGGGCGGCGCATCTCGTCGTAGAAGCGGGCCTGCTGGTCGCGCAGGAACGCGCCGCGGGTGCGGTCGGCCTCCTGGTAGGCGCGGACGGTCTCCCGGTTGAAGTAGTAGTAGTGCAGGTACTCGTTGGGGACGGCGCCGAGGGAGCGCAGCCACTCGGGGCCGAAGAGCCGGCCCTCCTCGAAGGAGCCGAGCAGCCCCGGGTCGGCGAGCAGCCGCGGGAGTTCGTCGCGTCCGTCGACGCGCAGGCCGCGCAGCCAGCCCAGGTGGTTGAGGCCGACGTAGTCGACGAAGGCGCGGTCCGGGTCGGCGCCCAGCACCCGGGCGACGCGGCGGCCGAGTCCGACCGGCGAGTCGCAGATGCCGACGACGCGGTCGCCGAGGTGCCGGGACATGGCCTCGGTGACCAGTCCCGCCGGGTTGGTGAAGTTGATGACCCAGGCGTCCGGCGCCAGCCGCGCCACCCGGCGGGCGATGTCGACGGCGACCGGCACGGTCCGCAGCCCGTAGGCGATGCCGCCCGCGCCGACCGTCTCCTGTCCGAGGACTCCCTCGGCGAGCGCCACCCGTTCGTCGTCGGCCCGCCCCTGGAGGCCGCCGACGCGGATCGCGGAGAACACGAAGTCGGCGCCGCGCAGCGCCTCGTCCAGGTCGGTCGTCGCGGTCACCGCCGGCGCGTCGGGCACCGGGGCCGCCTGCTCGGCCAGTACCCGGGTCATCGCCGTCAGCCGGGACGCGTCCGTGTCGTACAGGACGACGTCGGTCACGCGCCCCTCGGCGCGGTCCCCGAGCAGCGCCCCGTACACGAGCGGCACGCGGAATCCGCCGCCGCCCAGCATCGTCAGCCTCACGTCCGCACCCTTCCGTCGCCGGCCGCACTCCCGTCCGGCGCCGATCATGGCACGGCGGAGCGCCGGCCCGCGTGCACCCGCCCTGGCCCGAGTACGGCGCACCGGCGTCACGGTGAGCGGCCGCCAGGTCACCACGAGGCGCGCTGTCGGTGGCCACCCCGGTGCACGGCCCGGCCCGGCACTTTCGTGACGTTCACGACGTTCACGGGCTGAACTCCCCGGCCCCGCAACGACTTTCTCGGCTTCACCTCTTGACGGCGGAGGCGGCCGGGAGCAGATTGGCCGCACTCTGAGAGCGCTCTCAAAGGCAAGACCTCCTCCCCGGAGTCCCCAGAGCCCCCGGAGCGCGCTCGGGCGTACCGCTTCCCACTCCCGCATCGAGAGGCGACCCCCACATGAGTCAGACATCCGGCAACCCGCCCAGACGCCGGCCGCTGCGCCGGGCGCTGGTGGCCGTCGTCGGCACGCTCGGTCTCGCCGCGGCGGCGACGGCCGTGACCGGTCCGTCCGCGGGCGCGGCCGTGCCCCCGCCCCCGTCCGGCTGGACGCAGGTCTTCGCCGACGACTTCGACGGCGCGGCCGGCTCCGGCGTGAACACCGCGAACTGGCAGTACGACACCGGCACCTCGTACCCCGGCGGCCCCGCCAACTGGGGCACCGGCGAGATCGAGACGATGACGTCGTCCCCGGACAACGTCTCCCTCGACGGCAGCGGCAACCTGCGCATCACCCCGCGGCGCGACGGCGCCGGCAACTGGACCTCGGGCCGCATCGAGACGAAGCGCGCGGACTTCGAGCCCCCGGCCGGCGGCAAGCTGCGCGTGGAGGCCCGCATCCAGGTCCCGAACGTCACCGGGGCGGCGGCCAAGGGCTACTGGCCGGCGTTCTGGATGCTCGGCTCGCCCTACCGGGGCAACTACTGGAACTGGCCCGGTGTCGGCGAGATCGACATCATGGAGAACACGCAGGGTCTCAACACGGTGTGGGCCACGCTGCACTGCGGCACCTCGCCCGGCGGCCCCTGCAACGAGACCAGCGGCATCGGCGGCAACACCCCGTGTCCCGGCGCCACCTGCCAGGCGGGCTTCCACACCTACCGGGTGGAGTGGGACCGTTCGACGAGCGTCGAGGAGATCCGCTTCTACGTCGACGGCAACAACTTCCACACCGTCCGCGCCAACCAGGTCGACGCGACGACCTGGGCGAACGCCACGAACCACGGCTACTTCATCATCCTCAACGTGGCGATGGGCGGCGGCTTCCCGGACGCCTTCGGCGGCGGCCCGGACGGCGGCACCCAGCCCGGCCACTCCATGCTCGTGGACTACGTCCAGGTGCTGTCGGCCGGTGGGAGCGGTACCACGCCACCGCCGACCGGCGGTGACCGCGACGCGTACAGCGCCATCGAGGCCGAGTCGTACGACGCCCAGTCCGGCACGATGACCGAGGGCAGCTCGGACTCGGGCGGCGGGAGCAACCTCGGCGCCCTCGCGAACGGCGACTGGGTGCAGTACAAGGGCGTGGAGTTCGGTTCGAGCGCGGCGACCCAGTTCAAGGCCCGGGTGGCGAGCGGTGCGGCCGCCGGGGTCAGCGGACTGGTCGAGGTGCGCCTGGACAGCCGCTCCAGCACGCCGGTCGGCAGCTTCGCCGTGGGCAACACGGGCGGCTGGCAGTCGTGGCGCACGATCCCCGCGAACATCACCCCGGTGACCGGCACCCACGACGTCTACCTGACCTTCACCAGCGGCCAGCCCGCCGACTTCGTGAACGTGAACTGGTTCGGCTTCGGTCACTGAGCGGCATCCGGCCCCCGCAGGAGGGCGCGAGGGCCCCACGCGACGTGGGGCCCTCCGTCGCGTCCGGGACCGGTCCGCTCAGCGCAGCTCCGCCCGGAAGGCCGCCGGCGTCTGGTCCGTGTGCTGCTGGAAGAACTTGGAGAAGTTGGCCGCGTCCGGGAAGCCGACGGCCGCGCCGACCCGGCCGATCGGCATCTCGGTGTGGGCGAGGAGCCGCTTGGCCTCCAGGACGACGCGCTTGTCGATGAACCCCTTGGGCGTCTCGCCGGTGGCGGCGCGCACCGCGCGGACCAGGGTGCGGCGGGAGTAACCGAGCGCGTCGGCGTAGGCGCTGACGCTGTGGTTGGTGGCGAAGCCCCGCTCGACGGCGTTCCGGAAGAGGGTGAAGGTGGTGTCCCCCGGCGCGTCCGCCCTCCCTTCCCGCGCGGAGCCGGCCGCGAGATGGGCCAGGCGCAGCAGGAACGCGGACAGCGTGTGGCGCAGTACGGCGGTGTGCAGGCTCAGCGGCAGGGTGGCCGCGTCCTCGTACTCGCGCCGCAACTGGTCGAGCGCCGCCGTCAGTCCGGCGAGGCGTGCCTCGTCGGGGTGGAGCAGCGGCGGCAGGTCGTAGCGGTAGAGGCCGGTGGCCTCGACGGTGGCGCGGGGCAGGAAGCCGGGCTGCATGGTGAGCACCGTTCCGCGGTACTCGCTCCCGGGCGCGAAGCGGTGGACCTGTCCGGGACGGATCCACAGCAGATCGCCGGCCGACGCCTCGTACTCGGCGAAGTCGATCATGTGACGGACCGGGCCGCCGGTGAAGAGCATGACGATGTGGAAGTCGATGCGGTGCACGCGGTGCAGCGGGGCGTGCGCGTGCCAGGTGCGGCCGGCGCCCATGGGCCCGACCTGCATGCCGACTCCGAGGAGGCTGAGATCGACCGGGAAGGGGAACGTTCTGATCCCGTCGCCGCCCTTGCCGTCACCGCCCTTGCCGTCGGCACTCCGGCCGCCGCCGTTGTGGATGCTTTCGTCCGCCATGTCCTTCTCGCGCCGTCCCGCCCGTACGCCCCGCGGCCGGGGCGTGTCCCAGTTTCACCACAGGCTGGCACACCTCGACCTTCACTCCCAAAAGTCAGACTTTTAAGTTTGAACACGTCAGACCAGCTACTCCGCTCCGATCGAGGATTTCTTGAAGATGAGCACGCAGTCGAGCAAGCAGACAGTGGACAGCGCGGACCGCTTCGAATGGACCGAACTCGACCGGCGTGCCGTCGACACCGCCCGTGTCCTCGCGGCCGATGCCGTACAGAAGGTGGGGAACGGCCACCCCGGCACGGCGATGGCCCTCGCCCCGGCCGCATACACGATCTTTCAGAAGGTGATGCGTCACGACCCCGCCGATCCCGAGTGGACCGGCCGTGACCGCTTCGTCCTCTCCCCCGGCCACACCTCGCTGACCCTCTACACCCAGCTCTTCCTGGCCGGCTACGAGGTGGAGCTGGACGACCTCAAGGCCTTCCGCGCGCACGGCTCGAAGACGCCGGGCCACCCGGAGTACGGGCACACGGCGGGCGTGGAGACCACCACGGGACCGCTGGGCCAGGGCGTGGCCAACGCGGTGGGCATGGCGATGGCCGCCCGCTACGAGCGCGGCCTGTTCGACCCGCGGGCGCCCGAGGGCGAGTCCCCCTTCGACCACACGGTCTGGGCGATCGTCAGCGACGGCGACCTCCAGGAGGGCGTCTCCGCCGAGGCGTCGTCGATGGCCGGCCACCAGCGGCTCGGCAACCTCGTCCTCCTCTACGACGACAACCACATCTCCATCGAGGGCGACACGGCGACCGCGTTCTCCGAGGACGTGCTGAAGCGGTACGAGGCCTACGGCTGGCACACGCAGCGCATCGAGCCCGCCGAGAGCGGCGACGTGGACGTGCACGCGCTGCACGCGGCGCTGACGGCGGCGAAGGCCGAGACCGGACGCCCCTCCATCATCGCCATGCGCACGATCATCGCCTGGCCCGCCCCGAACGCCCGGAACACCGAGGCCTCCCACGGCTCCGCCCTCGGCGCGGACGAGGTCGCCGCCACCAAGCGCGTCCTCGGTTTCGACCCGGAGCGGTCCTTCGAGGTCGCCGAGGAGGTCCTCGCCCACACCCGGCGGGCCCTGGACCGGGGCGCGGAGGCGCACGCCGCCTGGGACAAGCGGATCGCCGCCTGGCGCGACGCCGCCCCCGAGCACGCGGCGCTCTTCGACCGCGTGGTCGCCGGCCGGCTGCCCGAGGGCTGGGAGGACACCCTGCCGGTGTTCGAGACCGGCAAGGCGGTCGCCACCCGCGCCGCCTCCGGCAAGGTCCTCCAGGCGCTCGGCCCGGTGCTGCCCGAACTGTGGGGCGGCTCCGCCGACCTGGCCGGCTCGAACAACACGACCATCGACAAGACGTCGTCCTTCCTCCCGGCGGGCAACCCGCTTCCCGAGGCCGACCCGTACGGCCGCACGGTCCACTTCGGCATCCGCGAGTTCTCCATGGCCGCGGAGATGAACGGCATCGCCCTGCACGGCAACACGCGGGTCTACGGCGGCACCTTCCTGGTCTTCTCCGACTACATGCGCAACGCGGTCCGCATGTCCGCGCTGATGCAGCTGCCCGTGACGTACGTGTGGACGCACGACTCCGTCGGCCTGGGCGAGGACGGACCGACCCACCAGCCGGTCGAGCACCTGGCCTCCCTGCGCGCCGTCCCCGGTCTCAACGTGGTCCGCCCGGCCGACGCCAACGAGACGGTGACCGTGTGGGCCGAGATCCTGAGGCGCCACTCCACCCACCCGGCGCCGCACGGTCTCGCCCTCACCCGCCAGGGCGTACCGACGTACGCGCCGGACCCGGACGCGGCGCGCGGCGGGTACGTCCTCGCCGACGCCTCCACCGGCGCCCCGGACGTCGTCCTGATCGCCACCGGCTCCGAGGTGCAGCTCGCGATGGCCGCGCGGGAGGCTCTGGAGGCCGAGGGCACGGCCACGCGCGTGGTGTCGATGCCCTCCGTGGAGTGGTTCGAGGAGCAGCCCCGTGCGTACCGCGAGAGCGTGCTGCCGCCGTCGGTGCGGGCCCGGGTGGCCGTGGAGGCCGGGATCGGCCTGACCTGGCACCGGTTCGTCGGGGACGCGGGCCGCATCGTCTCCCTGGAGCACTTCGGCGCCTCCGCCGACGCGAAGACCCTGTTCACCGAGTTCGGCTTCACCGCCGAGCACGTGGCCGCCGCCGCCAGGGAATCCCTGGCCGCCGCCCGCGGCTGAGCCCCCTGCGAACCCTGCGAAGCAGAAAGAGAAGATGATCACTGTGACCGAAGCAACCGCGACCGCGGGAGCACTGCGGCGCCTGGCCGACCAGGGCGTGTCCGTCTGGCTGGACGACCTGTCGCGGCGGCGGATCGAGTCCGGCAACCTCGCCGAGCTGATCCGGACGAAGAACGTCGTCGGCGTCACCACCAACCCGTCGATCTTCCAGGCCGCCATCGGCTCCGGCGAGGGCTACGAGGAGCAGCTCGCCGACCTCGCCACCCGCGGCGTCACCGTGGACGAGGCGGTCCGGATGATGACCACCGCCGACGTCCGCGCCGCCGCCGACGTGCTGCGCGAGGTGTACGACGCGACCGGCGGCCGGGACGGCCGGGTCTCGATCGAGGTCGACCCGCGTCTCGCCCACGACACCCGGGCCACGGTCGCCGAGGCCCGGCAGCTGGCCTGGCTGGTCGACCGCCCCAACGTGATGATCAAGATCCCGGCGACGAAGGCCGGCCTCCCGGCGATCACCGAGGTCATAGGCGCCGGTATCAGCGTCAACGTCACCCTGATCTTCTCCCTGGAGCGCTACCGCGAGGTCATGGACGCCTACCTCTCCGGTCTGGAGATGGCGCAGGCGGCCGGGATCGACCTGGCCGGCATCCACTCGGTCGCGTCCTTCTTCGTCTCCCGCGTCGACAGCGAGATCGACAAGCGGCTGTCGCTGCTGGGCACCGACGAGGCGCTCGGCCTGCGCGGAAAGGCCGCGCTGGCGAACGCGCGACTGGCCTACGAGGCGTACGAGAACGTCTTCGCGGGCGACCGTTTCACCGCCCTCGCGGGGGCCCGCGCCAACCCCCAGCGTCCCCTGTGGGCGTCGACCGGGGTGAAGGACCCGGCATTCCGGGACACCCTGTACGTGGAGGAGCTGGTCGCTCCCGGCACCGTGAACACGATGCCGGAGGCCACCCTGGACGCCGCCGCCGATCACGGCGAGGTCCGGGGCGACACGGTCACCGGCGGGTACGCCCAGGCCCGGGCCGACCTCGCGGCGGTGGAGCGGCTCGGCGTGTCGTACGACGAGGTGGTGGAGCAGTTGGAGCGAGAGGGCGTGGCGAAGTTCGAGGCGGCCTGGGACGACCTGCTCGCCGCCGTGACGAAGTCCCTCGACAGCAAGGGAGTTGACGGGGAATGAGCGAGGAGCTTCCCGCTGGGGCGCCCCAGGAGACCAAGGCGACGAAGGAAGCCAAGGAGACCCGGACGGCCCAGGAGGCGGCGGGACCGCTGCACGCGGAGGAGGCCGAGGAGGCCCGCGCCGCCGAGGCGGCGAAGGCGCCCGGCCGGGCGAAGGCTCCCCGGGGCGCGAAGAAGTCCGCGACGGACCGCGCCGCCAAGGGGGCGAAGGGCAAGGGCGCGGCCGGAGCGGGCGTCGAGCCGATGGCACCGCTCGACTGGAGCAACCCGCTGCGCGATCCCCAGGACCGCCGTCTGCCCCGTATCGCGGGACCCTCCGGACTGGTCATCTTCGGCGTCACCGGTGACCTGTCCCGCCGCAAGCTGATGCCGGCCGTGTACGACCTGGCCAACCGCGGCCTGCTGCCGCCGGGCTTCTCGCTCGTCGGCTTCGCCCGCCGGGACTGGGAGGACCAGGACTTCGCCCAGGTGGTGCACGACGCGGTCAAGGAGCACGCGCGCACGCCGTTCCGCGAGGAGGTCTGGCAGCAGCTCTCCGAGGGCATGCGGTTCATCCCCGGCGACTTCGACGACGACAACGCGTTCGAACAGCTGCGCAAGGCGGTCGAGGAGCTGGACGCCTCCCGCGGCACCAGCGGCAACTACGCCTTCTACCTCTCCGTGCCGCCGAAGTTCTTCCCGAAGGTCGTCCAGCAGCTCAAGAAGCACGGGCTGACCGACGCCCCGGACGGTTCCTGGCGCCGCGCGGTGATCGAGAAGCCGTTCGGCCACGACCTGGGCAGCGCCCGCGACCTGAACGCGCTGGTCCACGAGGTGTTCGACCCGGAGCAGGTCTTCCGCATCGACCACTACCTGGGCAAGGAGACCGTCCAGAACATCCTGGCGCTGCGCTTCGCCAACCAGATGTACGAGCCGATCTGGAACCGGTCCTACGTGGACCACGTGCAGATCACCATGGCCGAGGACATCGGCATCGGCGGCCGGGCCGGCTACTACGACGGCATCGGCGCCGCGCGTGACGTCATCCAGAACCACCTGCTCCAGCTCATGGCCCTGACCGCCATGGAGGAGCCGGCCGCCTTCGACGCGCGGTCGCTGCTCACCGAGAAGCTGAAGGTGCTGCGGGCCGTGCGGCTGCCCGACGACCTGGGCGAGCACACGGTGCGCGGGCAGTACGCGGGCGGCTGGCAGGGCGGCGCGCAGGTGCCCGGCTATCTGGAGGAGGAGGGCATCGACCCGGCCTCCACCACTGACACCTACGCGGCGATCAAGCTGGGCGTCGACAACCGCCGCTGGGCGGGCGTCCCCTTCTACCTGCGCACCGGCAAGCGCCTGGGCCGCCGCGTCACCGAGATCGCGGTCGTCTTCCAGCGCGCCCCGCACTCCCCCTTCGACTCCACCGCCACGGAGGAGCTGGGCGAGAACGCCATCGTCATCCGCGTCCAGCCCGACGAGGGCATGACGGTGCGCTTCGGTTCCAAGGTGCCGGGCACGTCGATGGAGATCAGGGACGTGTCGATGGACTTCGCCTACGGCGAGTCCTTCACCGAGTCCAGCCCGGAGGCGTACGAACGGCTGATCCTGGACGTCCTCCTGGGGGACGCCAACCTGTTCCCGCGCCACCAGGAGGTGGAAGAGTCCTGGCGGATCCTCGACCCGATCGAGGAGTACTGGGCCTCGCACGACAAGCCCGCGCAGTACGCGTCGGGCGGCTGGGGACCCCGGGAAGCGGACGAGATGCTCGCACGAGACGGACGGAGCTGGCGCAGGCCATGAGGATCGACCTGACCGACACCACGGCAAGCAAGATCAACAAGGCGTTGGTGCAGGGCCGCCGGGCCATCGGCACCCCGGCCGTGGGCATGGTGCTCACGCTGGTCATCGTGACGGACGAGGAGAACGCCTACGACGCGATCAAGGCCGCCGAGGAGGCCTCGCACGAGCACCCCTCGCGCACCCTGGTCGTCATCAAGCGCCACCCCCGCAACCTGCGCGACCGCACCCGCTCGCACCTCGACGCCGAGGTCCGGGTCGGCTCCGAGGCCGGCACCGGCGAGACCGTCGTCCTGCGCATGTACGGCGAGGTGTCCGAGCACGCCGACTCGGTGGTGCTGCCGCTGCTGCTGCCGGACGCGCCGGTGGTCGTGTGGTGGCCGGTGGAGGCGCCGGACAACCCGGCGAAGGACCCGCTGGGCGCGCTGGCCCAGCGCCGGATCACCGACCTCTACACGGTCGAGCGGCCGATGGAGGTCCTGGAGCGCCGGGTCCGCGCCTACGCCCCCGGCGACACCGACCTCGCCTGGACCCGGCTGACGCTGTGGCGCTCGATGCTGGCGGCGGCCCTGGACCAGGCCCGGGTGCCGGTGACCTCCGCGGTCGTGGAGGCCGAGGCGGACAACCCGGCCGCCGAGCTGCTGGCCCGCTGGCTGGAGGCGCGCCTCGGCGTCCGCGTGGACCGCGTGATCACCGACGGACCGGTCGTCACGGCCGTCCGCCTGGGCACGGCGAACGGTGAGATCGTCGTCGACCGTCCGGAGGGCCCGCTCGCCACGATGACCCTCCCCGGTCAGCCCCCGCGCTCCGTCGCCCTGAAGGTGCGCCCCACCTCCGAACTCATCGCCGAGGAGCTCAGGCGCCTCGACGCCGACGAGATGTACGCCGTCGCCCTGCGCGGCGAGGCCGGCAAGGAGACTCCCGTTCATGTCTGACACCCCCAAGCTCGACCAGCGGCCCCAGTGGACCGCGCTCGCGGACCACGCCAAGGGCGCGCTGCCCCATCCGGACCTGCGTGAGCTGTTCGACCGGGACCCCGGGCGGGCGGAGCGGTACGTCGTGCGCGTCGGCGACCTCCGCATCGACTACTCGAAGCACCTCGTCACCGACGAGACGCTGGCCCTGCTCCAGGAACTGGCCGCCGCGACCGACGTGTTCGGGCTGCGCGACGCGATGTTCCGCGGTGAGCGCATCAACATCACCGAGGACCGGGCCGTCCTGCACACGGCGCTGCGTGCCCCGCGCGACGCGGTGATCGAGGTCGACGGCGAGAACGTCGTCCCCAAGGTGCACGCCGTGCTCGACAAGATGGCCGGCTTCGCCGACCGGGTCCGCTCCGGCGAGTGGACCGGCCACACCGGCCGGCGCATCAGGAACGTCGTCAACATCGGCATCGGCGGCTCCGACCTGGGCCCCGCGATGGCCTACGAGGCGCTGCGCGCCTTCACCGACCGCTCGCTCACGGTCCGCTTCGTCTCCAACGTGGACGGCGCCGACCTGCACGAGGCGGTCCGCGACCTGGACCCGGCCGAGACCCTGTTCATCATCGCCTCCAAGACGTTCACCACGATCGAGACGATCACCAACGCCACCTCGGCGCGCTCGTGGCTGCTGGACGGGCTGGGGGGCGACGAGAAGGCGGTGGCCAAGCACTTCGTGGCCCTGTCGACGAACGCCGAGAAGGTCTCCGGCTTCGGCATCGACACCGCCAACATGTTCGAGTTCTGGGACTGGGTCGGCGGCCGGTACTCCTTCGACTCGGCCATCGGGCTGTCCCTCATGATCGCCATCGGCCCGGACCGGTTCCGGGAGATGCTGGACGGCTTCCGCATCGTCGACGAGCACTTCCGCAACGCCGAGGCCCCGGCCAACGCGCCGCTGCTCCTCGGTCTGCTGGGCGTCTGGTACGGCGACTTCCTGGGCGCGCAGTCGCACGCGGTGCTGCCGTACTCGCACTACCTGTCGAAGTTCACGGCGTACCTCCAGCAGCTGGACATGGAGTCCAACGGCAAGTCCGTCGACCGCGACGGCAACCCCGTGGAGTGGCAGACCGGGCCGGTGGTGTGGGGCACGCCGGGCACCAACGGGCAGCACGCGTACTACCAGCTGATCCACCAGGGCACCAAGCTGATCCCCGCCGACTTCATCGGCTTCGCCCGGCCCGTGGGCGAGCTGAGCGACGAGCTCAAGGCCCAGCACGACCTGCTGATGGCCAACTTCTTCGCCCAGACGCAGGCCCTCGCCTTCGGCAAGACCCCCGACGAGGTACGGGCCGAGGGCGTGCCCGAGGAACTGGTCCCGCACAAGACCTTCCGCGGCAACCACCCCACCACGACCGTCCTGGCCGCCGAGCTGACGCCGTCCGTCCTCGGCCAGCTGATCGCCCTCTACGAGCACAAGGTGTTCGTGCAGGGCGCGATCTGGAACATCGACTCCTTCGACCAGTGGGGCGTCGAGCTCGGCAAGGTGCTCGCCAAGCGCGTCGAGCCGGCCCTGACCGAGGGCGCTGAGGTGCCCGGCCTCGATCCGTCCACGGCCGCCCTGGTGGCCGCCTACCGTGAACTGAAGGAAGTGCACTGACATGCAGATCGGTCTCGTTGGTCTCGGCAAGATGGGCGGCAACATGCGCGAGCGCCTGCGCAACGCCGGCCACACCGTCGTCGGATACGACACCAACCCCGAGCGGGCCGACGTCGACAGCCTGGTCGAGCTGGTCGACCAGTTGGAACGGCCGCGCGCGGTCTGGGTGATGGTCCCGGCCGGCGGCGCCACCCAGCACGTCATCGACCAGCTGGCGACGCTGCTCAAGCCCGGCGACACCGTCATCGACGGCGGCAACTCCCGCTGGACGGACGACGAGAAGCACGCCGAGGAGCTGGGCAAGCGCGGCATCAACTTCGTCGACGCGGGCGTCTCGGGCGGCGTGTGGGGGCTGAAGAACGGCTACGCACTGATGGTCGGCGGTGAGAAGGAGACCGTCGACGACCTCAAGCCGATCTTCGACGCCCTCAAGCCCGACGGCCCCTACGGCTACGTCCACGCGGGCAAGGTCGGTGCCGGGCACTTCTCCAAGATGGTCCACAACGGCATCGAGTACGCCATGATGCAGGCCTACGCCGAGGGCTGGGAGCTGCTGGAGAAGGTCGACTCCGTGGACAACGTCCGCGAGGTCTTCCGCTCCTGGCAGGAGGGCACGGTCATCCGGTCCTGGCTCCTCGACCTCGCGGTCAACGCCCTGGACGAGGACCACCACCTGGAGAAGCTGCGCGGGTACGCGGAGGACTCCGGCGAGGGCCGCTGGACGGTGGAGGCCGCGATCGACAACGCCGTGCCGCTGCCCGCGATCACGGCCTCCCTCTTCGCGCGGTTCGCGTCCCGCCAGGACGACTCGCCGCAGATGAAGATGATCGCAGCGCTGCGCAACCAGTTCGGCGGCCACGCCGTGGAGTCGGCCAAGAAGTAAACGGAGCCGAGCGTGCGTTGACGTGATCGGCCGGTTCGGGTCAGAGTCCCTCCCTGATGGAGATCAACGACCTGACACCGGCCGAGTCGCGTCTTTGGCGGGCGTTCGCCTCGGGCGCCGACGTGGACTTCCGTGCTCCCGCCGGCTCCACCGCGGCGGACTCCGACGACCCCGCCGACGGCAGCACCTGGGGCCCCGAACGGACCGTGCGCGCGAGCGTGCTGCGCTCCCTGCTCCTGGACGGCCCGCGGGAGGAGGGCCGGGTCGCCGCACTCAGTCTCGCCGGGGCGCGCGTCACCGGGCAGCTGGACCTCCAGTACGCGACGGTCGACCACCCGGTGCGGCTGCGTCACTGCCACTTCGACGAGGCACCGAGGTTCTACGGGGCCCGGCTGCGCGAGCTGAACCTGAGCGAGTCCATGCTGCCCGGGCTGATCTCGCACGCCGTGCGGGTGGAGGGCGTGCTGCGCCTGACCCGGGCCCGGTTCGACGGCATGGTGCGGCTCGCGGGGGCGGAGATCACGGGCAGCCTGTACCTGGAGGGCGCCCGCATCGAGGCGCCGGACACCGAGGGCCCGGTGCTCCAGCTCAACCAGGCCGTGCTGGGCGCCGACCTGTGGGCACCGGGGGTGCACACGGTCGGCGAGGTCAGGCTCACCGGCGCCCGGGTGGCGGGCACGGTCAATCTCAACGACACGGTGCTCGACCGGCCGGGCGGCACGGCGCTCCAGGGCGAGACCCTCGCGGCCGAGGCCGACGTGCTGATGCGGCGCGCGGACGTCCGGGGCCGTCTCGAACTGCGCGGCGCCCGCATACCCGGCCGGCTGGACCTGTCGCACGCGCGGCTGGCCAACCCCGGGGGCACCGCGCTGCGCGCCAGCAGCTGTGTGATCGGCGAACTGTGGCTGCGGGAGGGCCCGCCGGTGCGGGGCACGCTCAACCTGCGCCGCACCCAGGTGGACGTGCTGTTCCTCCAGCCGGAGATGGTGCCGGCCTGGGTGCAGCTCAACGACCTCACCTACACGTCGCTGATCCCGCACGAGCCCGCCGGGCGGCGGCTGCCGATGCTGGAGAAGGGCGACAGCTACCTCCCCTTCACCTATGAGCAGTTGACCGCCGCCTACCGCCGGATCGGCGACGACGACGCGGCCCGGCTGGTGCAACTGGCCAAGCAGCGCCGGCAGCGGCGCACCCTGCCCTGGTACGGCCGCCTGTGGGGGCATCTGCAGGACGTCGCCGTCGGCTACGGCTTCCGTCCGCTGCGCGCGGGCGGCTGGCTGCTGTCGCTGCTCGCGGTCGGCTCGGTCGCGTACGGCCTGCACCATCCACCGCCGCTCAAACCGGCCGAGGCCCCGGACTTCAACCCGGTGTTCTACACGCTGGACCTGCTGCTGCCGGTGATCTCCTTCGGCCAGGAGAGCGCTTTCGCACCCGAGGGCGGGTACCAGGCCCTGTCGTACGTCCTGATCCTCATGGGCTGGATCCTGGCCACCACCGTCGTCGCCGGAGTGACCCGCACCGTCAGCCGCCAGTGAACCCGGGCACCGGGGCATCCGGGCACGGGGCATCCGGGCACCGGCCGCGAGCCGACGCGTCCCGGGTTCCGGGGGTGCGTGCGTTCCGGGTGCGCGCGTTCGGGGTATGCCAGACCCACGCCGAGAACGATCAAGGAGAACGATGGCGATGCCACCCCTGCGGCAGGAGGTCGACGCGGGTGCGGCCGGGCTGGACCCCGAGGCGCTGGACCGGCTCGACCTGCACTTCGCCCGGCAGGTCGACGAGGGCCAGCTGCCGGGGTTCCTGGTCGCCGTCGCGCGCGGCGGCCGCGTCGCCCATCTGACCGTGCACGGCCTGCGGGACGTCGCGGCCGGACTCCCGGTCACGGCCGACACGCTGTGGCGGATCTACTCCATGACCAAGCCGGTCACCGCGGTGGCCGTCCTGACCCTGGTGGAGGAGGGCCGGCTGTCGCTGGACGACCCCGTGGACCGGTATCTGCCGGCCTTCGCCGAGCCGCGCGTGTACGTCGAGGGGAGCGGGGCGGACGTCGTCACCCGGCCGGCCGCCGGTCCGGTGCGCGTCCGGCACCTGATGACCCACACGGCGGGGCTGACGTTCGGCTTCTACCACTCCCACCCCGTCGACGCGCTGTACCGGGCGGCCGGTGTGGAGTCGTCGGTGCGGCCGGGGGCCGGCCTGGCCGAGACCGTCGACCTGTACGCGCGCCTGCCCCTTCAGTTCGAGCCGGGCACCGAGTGGAACTACTCGGTCGCCAGCAATGTGCTCGGACGGCTGGTGGAGGTGGTGTCGGGACAGCCGCTCGACGTGTTCTGCGCCGAGCGGATCTTCGCACCGCTCGGCATGACGGACACCGGGTTCCACGTCACCGACGCGCAGGCGGACCGGCTGGCCGAGCTGTACGGCGAGACGGAGGACGGCGGCATCACCCCGGTCCCCGGGCTGCCGCTGCGGGGCGGCCGGCCGCGGTTCCTGTCCGGCAGCGGCGGCCTGGTCTCGACCGCCCACGACGTGCACCGTTTCGCGGAGCTGCTGCGGCGCCGCGGCGCACTCGACGGCGTCCGGCTGCTCGCCCCGGCGACGGTGGACCTCATGACCCGCAACCACCTCCCCGGCGACGCCGACCTGCGCTCCTTCGGCAGCCGCCCGGCGCACGACGAACCCGGCAACGACGGCGTCGGCTTCGGCCTCGGCGTCTCCGTGGTGACCGACCCGAGCCCCACCCGGTCGCCCTCCGGGCTCGGGACGTACGGCTGGAGCGGAGTGGCGACGACCACTTTCTGGGTCGACCCGGGCCGTGATCTGACGGTGCAGTTCATGACCCAGGTGCGGCCCAGGTCCTCGCACGCGGTCTACCCGGACCTGAAGAGGCTCGTGCACGAGGCCGTCACCGACTGACCCCGCCGCCCTCGGCGGTCAGGACGGCACGTGCGCCATCGCGTCCAGGTGGGGCAGGTGGTGGTCGAGGCGTTCCCGCTTGGTGCGCAGGTACGTGATGTTGGACTCGCACGGCGGTATCAGCAGCGGCACCTGCTCGGCGACCCGGATGCCGTGCCGCACCAACGCCTCCCGCTTGCGCGGGTTGTTGGACATCAGGCGCACAGACCGCACCCCGAGGTCGTCCAGGATCCGCGCCGCTACGCCGTAGTCCCGGGCGTCGACGGGCAGGCCGAGGGCGAGGTTCGCCTCCACCGTGTCCAGCCCCTCCGCCTGCAACGCCATCGCGCGCAGCTTGGCGAGCAGCCCGATGCCACGCCCTTCGTGGCCGCGCAGGTAGACCACGACCCCGCTGCCCGCGTCGGCCACCTGCCGCAGCGCGGTGGCGAGTTGGGCACCGCACTCGCAGTGCTGGGAGCCGAACGCGTCGCCGGTCAGGCACTCGGAGTGCAGCCGGGTCAGCACACCTTCGGCGCCCAGGTCACCGTGGACGAGGGCCACTTGCTCGTCGCCGCGTTCGTGGTCGACATAGCCGTACGCCCGGAATTGCCCGTAGACGGTGGGCAGCGGTGTCACCACGACCCGCTCCGCGTCCGTGCGCTTGGATGCCTTCTTGCCGAGTACACCGATTTTTTCTGTCATGATTTTCGCGTTCCTCAACAGATTGCTCAACCGAGTTGAAAGGCCGTGCGGAAATGGATGTTTCACTGGTGCCGGCGGACACGAGCGAAGACGTGCGCGAGCGCGGCGCCAAGGTCGCGGTGCTGCCGGTGGGGAGTCACGAGCAGCACGGCCCGTACCTGCCGCTGGCGACCGACACCCTCGTCGCGTGCGCCGTCGCCCGCGAACTGGCCGACGCGTATCCGGTGCGGCTGCTGCCGCCGGTGACGATCGGCTGCTCGCACGAGCACGCGGACTGGCCCGGGACCGTCAGCGTCTCCTCCGTGACCCTGCACGCGGTGGTGCGGGACATAGCGGACTCCCTGCGCCGCTCGGGTGTCGAGGCCCTGGTCGTGGTCAACGGACACGGCGGGAACTACGTACTGGGCAACGTCGTCCAGGAGTCCTCCGCCCGCGGTGAGCGGATGGCGCTGTTCCCGGCCGCGGAGGACTGGGAGACGGCGCGGCAGCGGGCGGGGGTGGTCACCTCGCTGCTCACCGACATGCACGCGGGGGAAATCGAGACCTCCATTCTTCTGCACGCGCACCCCGAATTGGTCCGGCCCGGTTACGAGGCCGCCGATTTCGTCGCGGACGACCGGCGTCATCTGCTCTCCCTCGGTATGTCCGCCTATACCGCTTCCGGTGTCATCGGGCGTCCTTCACTGGGATCGGCGGAAAAGGGGAAGGAACTGCTGGCGGGCCTCGCGGATTCCTTCGCGGAATGTTTCGCGCTGCTGACGGCGGTGACGGTCACCGGGTCCGAGGACAAGCGCGCATAGCGCACGGCGCGCCGGCGGGCGACGAGGACGACGGCGCCGGGCAGGCTCGCCGCGAGGCTGAGCACGCCGTACACCACCGCCACTCCGAGGCCGGTACCCGCACCGAGTCCCGCCGCGCCGAACGCCCAGACGGTGACACCCTCCCGCGGGCCCCAGCCGCCGACGTTCAGCGGCAGCCCCATGGCGAGCAGCGCCAGCACGGCCAGCGGCGTGAGCACGGCGACGGAGGCCCCGCTGCCGGCCACCCGGGCGGCGAGCACGAACATCGCGAGGTGCCCGGCGAGTACGACGACGGAGGAGCCCGCGACGCCCGGCAGGTTGCGCCGGGACAGCAGCCCCTCCCGCGCCTCGCCGAGCACCGCCCGCAGGGCCGGCGCCCGGCGTGCGGGGGTACGGCGTGCGGGGGTACGGCGCGGGAGGGCCCGGCGTGCGAGAGTCCGGCGTGGGAAGGCCCGGCGTGGGAGAGCCTGGCGTGGGAGGGTCGGTTCTTCCGGCGTCCGATTCATGCGCAGGGCGAGGACGACGGCGAGCGCGCAGAGCAGGGCCAGGGCGACGAGGGGCGCGAGGCGCCGGGCCCCGGCCAGCACCGGGGACGGCATCGTGAGCAGTACCGCGACCCCGACTCCCATCAACGCGACCTGTCCGGCGGCCCGTTCGAGGACGACGGCCCGCACGCCCCGCCCCAGGTCGCCGGCGCTCTGCCCGTGCCGCACCGCGCGGTGCACGTCGCCGAGGACGCCGCCGGGGAGGGCGGCGTTGAGGAAGAGGGCGCGGTAGTAGTCGGCGACGGCCCCTCCGAGCGGCAGCCGGATGCGCAACCCCCGGGCCACCAGGGCCCAGCGCCAGGCGCTGAACACGGTGGTGACCAGCCCGATCCCGAGCGCCGCCAGCACCGTGGGCGCGTCGATCCGGCGCAGCCCGTCCAGGAAGGCGCCGGTGCCGAGACGCCACACGAGCACGGCGAGGACGGCGGTGCCGGCGAGGGTGCCCAGGTGGGTGCGCAGGGCGCTCACGACACCCCGCCCGTCGGCCGGCACAGCGCCAGCAGGTCGGTGTGGTGGACGACCACGCGCAACTCCCCGGCCGCGCAGACCGCGAGACGCTCGTCCAGGTACCGGGCGGCCCGCTCACGAAGCTCCGGGCGCTGTTCCACGGCCGCTCCGACCCAGCCCCGCAGCCACGAGGCGGTGAGTCCGGCCTCGTCGAGGCCCAGCCGCCAGGGGCTGGGGAGCGTGCGTACGGTGGCGCCGTGTCCGGCGAAGGCCTCGGCGGCCGCGGTGACCGCGTCCGGTCCGAGCATGCCGGTACCCCGCTGGTGGTCGTTGAACGCCTCGGTGATCTCGGCGTCCAGGGGATGCGCGGGGGTGAGTTCGACGCGCCCGGCGACGGAGAGGGTCAGCAGCGCCGGACAGCCGGCCCCGGCACAGGCGGCGGCGAGGTTGCCGACCTCCTCGGCGGTGAGGACGTCGAGCAGCGCGGACGCGGTCACCAGCGCGGCGCCGGCCAGCGCGTCCGGGGTGAGGCGGGCGAGGTCCCCGCGCCGGGTCTCGACGGTGACCCGGCTGCCGTCGGCGGCGGTGCGCGGGGCGGCGACGGCGGCGAAGTGCAGGAGGTAGGGGTCGCGGTCGTGCAGCACCCAGTGCTGCGCACCGTCGAGGCGCGGGGCGAGCCAGCGACCCATCGACCCGGTGCCGCAGCCCACGTCGTGCACCACGAGCCCGTCCGCCCGCCGGGGCAGGTTGGCGAGCCTGATCCGCAACGGGTCGAGCAGGTCGTGCGCCCGCGCGGCGGCGTCGGCGGGCTCCCGGAGGCGCAGCCACTCGGGGGCGTAGCGCGGCGGTTCGTCGGCGGCGTCCCCCCGCGCCGTCACGCCGCCGAGGCGGACGGTGGTCCGCTCGCCGCGGGAGCGCCCGGTCGGGCCGGCTCCGGGGACGACGGCACTCGCGGCATCCGTGTCATCGGTGACGACAGTGCCATCGGCGACGACGGTGACACCGGTGATGTCGGTGACACCGGTGATGTCGGTGATATCGGTGGCGTTGACGGCGTCGGGCGCGTCCTGGGGGCCCGGCCGGGCCGGGACGACGCCGGCGGCCGGTGCGGGAGGCTTCCTCGGGTTCATGCCGCCCTCCTCGGTTCGCCCGGCAGCCGGTGCAGTACGCCGGCCAGGCTCTGGGCCGTGCTCGCCCAGCCGTTCAGGGCGGCGCGGCGACCGCGGGCGGCGGACTTCAGCCGGCGTCGTACGTCCGCCTCGCCGAACCATCCGCGCAGCTCGGCGGCGAGCGCGACGGGGTCCTCCGGCGGGACGAGGATGCCGGGCACCCCTCCGTCGGGTGCGCGCCCGACCGCCTCCGGGAGGCCGCCGACGTCCGTGGCCAGCACGGGGATACCGCGGGCGAGGGCCTCGGTGACCGCCATGCCGTACGTCTCGGCGTAGGAGGTGAGGACCATCAGGTCGGCGGTGGCGTAGGTGGCGTCCAGTTCGGCGCCGGCCCGCGGCCCGGCGAGTACCAGCCGCTCCTCGAGACCGTGCCGCGCGATCAGCGCCCGCAACCGCTCGACGTACCCCGGGTCCTGTCCGAGCCCGCCGACGCACACGCAGCTCCAGGGCAGGTCGGCCACGGCCGCCAGCGCCTCCACCAGCCGGTGCTGCCCCTTGCGGGGCGTGACCGCGGCGACGCACACCAGACGTGAGACGCCGTCGGTGCCGGGTGCGAGCGGCGCGATGTCGGCGCCGGGGGCGGCGACGTGGACGCGGGCGGGGTCGAGGCCGTGGTGGGAGACGAGACGGCGCACCGCCCAGTCGCTGGTGGCGACGACGGCCGGAACGGCGCGCAGTACCGTGCGTTCGCGGGCGTCCAGTTCGGCGGCCACGGCGGGGGCGAGACCGGTCTCGTCGCCGAGCGGGAGGTGCACGAGCACGGCCATGCGCAGCCGCTCGGCCTCCGGTACGACGATCTCCGGCACCCCGCAGGCGACGAGGCCGTCGAGGAGGACGACCGCACCGTCCGGCAACCGCCGCAGTACGCGGGCGAGCTCCGTGCGGGCGGTGTCGTCCGGCCGGGGCCAGTCGCCGGGCACGGGCAGCCCCCGTACCCGCCAGCCGAAGCCGGGCAGGTCGAGCCGGACCCGCCGGTCGTAGGCGTTGCCGCCGCTGGGGGCGGCGGGGTCGTCGACGCCGCCCGGCATGACGAAGTGCACGGAGCGCAGGGACATGGGGACGATCCCGCCGTTCCTCGGGCCGGGGACCGGGGCCGGCCCCGACTGCGGTGTCGCGGACGTCTGAGAGGGGACGTAGGCGAGCCGGGTCCGCCCGGCGCCCGGGCCGATCGCCGATTCCACGGATGTGCCGAGCGTCGACCCCGCGTGCGTGCCGGCCGTCGACCCCACGTGCCTGCCGGCCGTCGGCTCCACGGATGTGCCGGCCGTCGGCTCCACGGATGTGCCGGTCACAGCGCACGCTCGTAACTCGCCCAGGCGACGTGCGACTCGTGCAGCGTGACGGTGAGCCCGGCCAGACCCCTCGCCCCCTCCCCGAGCGCCCCCTTGTGCACGCGCTCGGCGAGCCGGTCGGCGACGACCTTGGCGAGGAACTCGGTGGAGGTGTTGACGCCGGCGAAGTCGGGCTCGTTGTCGAGGTTGCGGTAGTTCAGTTCGGCGACGACGGCGCCCAGTTCCCGGGTGGCGAGGCCGATGTCGACGACGATGTTGTCCTCGTCCAGCTGCTCGCGCCGGAAGGTGGCGTCCACCAGGAACGTCGCTCCGTGCAGGCGCTGCGCGGGCCCGAAGACGTCGCCGCGGAAGCTGTGGGCGACCATGATGTAGTCGCGGACGGTGATGCTGAACAACGGACGACCCTCCAGGTGTGGCACGTCTGGTGCCCCGCCGATCGCTGCACGGGGTGCCGTCTATTACGGCTGGAGACCTGCCCCCGTTCATTGGGCCGTACGTCTTTCCTCAAGGTCAGGCGCCGCTGCGGGCGTCCGCGCCGGTCTCCTCCCGGTCGTAGCGGATCCGGTGGCACAGTGCGGGGATCCGGCCGGCGGCCAACCGGGGCATCAGCTCGGGCAGTTCGGTGAACGCGGACTCGCCGGTGACGAGCGCGTCCAGGGCCGGGTCGGCGAGCAGTTCGAGGGCGAGGGCGAGCCGGTCGGCGTACCCGCGGGTGGCGGCGCGGGCCGGGGAGACGGTGCCGACCTGGCTGCCCCGCAGGGTCAGGCGCCGGGAGTGGAAGGCCTCCCCGAGCGGCAGGGCGACGCGCCGGTCGCCGTACCAGCTCAGCTCGACGACGGTGCCCTCGGGCCGCAGCAGCTCCAGCGACCGCGCGAGCCCCGCCTCCGTCGCGCTGGCGTGCACGACGAGGTCGCGGTCGCCTGCGGCGTCGGCCGGGACGGCGAAAGCCACGCCGAGCGCACCGGCGACCTTCGCCCGGCCGGGATCGGCGTCGACCAGTTCCACGCGTACGCCCGGGTATCGGGCCAGCAGGGCGGCCACCGAGCAGCCGACCATGCCGCCGCCGACCACGGTGACCCGGTCGCCGATCAGCGGCGCCGCGTCCCACAGCGCGTTGACGGCGGTCTCGACGGTGCCGGCGAGCACGGCCCGCCCGGCGGGGACGGAGGGCGGCACCGGCGTCACGGCGGCGGCGGGAACGACGTAGCGCGTCTGGTGCGGATAGAGACAGAACACGGTGCGCCCGACGAACCGCTCCGGCCCCTCCTCCACCACACCGACGTTGAGGTACCCGTACTTCACCGGCCCGGGGAAATCACCGTCCTGGAAGGGCGCGCGCATGACGGCGTACTGGTTCTCGGGCACCCGGCCGCCGAAGACGAGGGTCTCGGTGCCCCGGCTCACGCCGCTGAAGAGCGTCCGCACGAGCACGTCGTCCGGGCCCGGCGCCGGCAGCTCCACCTCACGGATCGCGCCCGCGCCCGGCTCCTCGAGCCAGAACGCACGTGCCCTGCGTGTCATCGGAACTCCTCCTGAACGATCGGGAAGCCACCCACGTACCGAGGGATGCACAAGCCGCGCACAAGGTAGCGGCGTTGATCGACTCTGTCACACGGCCGGAGGATGTTCGGTGGCCCTGATCAACCTGAACCACACGGACGACGCGTACGACGTCTGTGCCGCGAGGTCCGTTCAGCAGGAGACGGCGGTGGGAGCGGGCGCGCAGCTCGTGCTGCTGGCGCTGCTCGGCACCGCGATCGGCATCGGCACGGCGGGCTGGCTGACCGGCCTCGCCTTCGCGTTCGCCAGCTGGGCGGTGCTCTCCCTCGCGCTGCACCGCTCCCGGCCGCCGTCGTTCGGTCCGGCCAACCGGGTCACCCTCGGGCGGGCCACCCTGGTGGGCGGCGTCACCACCCTGGTCGCGGACTCCTTCCGCGACGCCCCACCCGTCCCCCTCCTCGTCGGCCTGACGGCCGTGGCCCTCGTCCTGGACTGTGTGGACGGCAAGGTCGCCCGCCGCACGGGCACGTCCACCCCCCTGGGCGCGCGCTTCGACATGGAGGTCGACGCGTTCCTCATCCTGGTGCTCAGCGTGTACGTCGCGGCGGACCTGGGCCCGTGGGTGCTGCTGATCGGCGGCATGCGGTACGTGTTCGTGGCCGCGGCCCGGGTCCTGCCGTGGCTGACCGCCCCGCTGCCCCCGAGCACGGCCCGCAAGACGGTGGCCGCGCTTCAGGGCGTGCTGCTCCTCCTCGCGGGCGCGGACCTGCTGCCGCGCGCGGCCAACGCCGGGGTGGTGGCGGTGGCGCTGGGGCTGCTGGTGTGGTCGTTCGGGCGGGACGTGCGGTGGCTGTGGCGGCGGTCGCGCATGCCCGCGACGCCGGCCGCGGCGATGCGGGAACTCGTCGCGCAGTGACCTCGCGCCGCCGGCGGGTGGAACATCGCCAGCGGGTGGAACATCACCGGCGCGCCGAAGACGCATCGGCCTCCTCGCGGGCAGGAGGCCGATGCGTTCTGTCGTTCTGCCGCGGGTGTCAGGCCTGACGGGCGTGCGGCCGGCGCAGCATGGCGGCGATGACGACCAGGAGGACGAGGCAGACGGCGGCGAGGATCCACAGGACCTGGTGGAAGGCACTGTCGTAGGTGTCGACGAGGAAGTCGGTGAAGCCGGACTGCCGGTCTGCGGGCACCTGGGCGGTCTGACCGCTGATGTCGCCGACGGAGACGTCACCGGCGAGCCTCGCGGTGCTGCCGTCGTAGGGGTAGGCCTGGATCCCCTCGTCGATCTTGGAGGAGACGGTGGTGGCCAGAAGGGAGGCGTAGACGGCCACCGCGATGGCTTCGCTGCCCAGGCGCAGGGTGTTGAGGAAGCCGGCGGCCATGCCGGCCTGTTCCGGCGCCACCATCTCCAGGGCCTCGCCGTCGACGAGACCGGCCGCCAGGGCCATGCCGGCGCCGGTGACGAGCATGGGCAGGGCAACGACCAGGACGGAAACGTCCGGGGTGAACAGCAGCAGGCCCAGGTCACCGACGACCAGGCAGACGATGCTGACGTAGATGATGCGCATGGCCGGAATGCCGCGGGAGACGAGCTTCGCGGCGAGCAGCGGGCAGATGAGCATCGGCGCGGTGAGCAGGATCATGATCAGGCCGGCCGTGCCGGTCCCGTGGCCGCCCGCCGCGGTGAGGTAGCTGGGCAGGTAGGTGAGCATGGTGACGAAGCCGAAGGAGCCGGCGATCGGCACCAGGCACAGGGCCAGGAATCGGCGGTTGGCGAGCAGGGCCAGGTCGAGCATGGGCTGCTCGCGGCGCTTCTCGACAGCGGTGAAGACCAGCAGGGAGACGATCGAACCGGCGAACAGGCCGAGGACGCCCGCACTGCCCCAGCCCCACTGGGAGCCCTGCACGATGCCGCAGGTCAGCAGGAACATGGCAACGACGAAGACGACGCTTCCCGGGACGTCGATGCGGGCGCCCTCGCGGCGCTCCTCCTGAACGTTGCGGGAGATGACGGGCACGAGGGCCAGGACCACCGCGAGGGCGACGGCGTGGAGCACGAACACCCAGCGCCAGCCCACGCTCTGCACGAGCGCGCCGGCGATGGAGGGACCGGCCGAGATGCCGATGCCTGCGACAGTGCCGAAGAGGGCGAAGGCCTTGGCGCGGGCGGGTCCGCTGAAGACGGTCGACAGGATCGCGCTGCCGCAGGCGAAGATGGCCGCTCCGCCGAGTCCGGCGAAGGCGCGGGCGACGTCGAGGAGATGGATGTTCGCCGCGAAGACACTGCCGATCGAGGCGACGGTGTAGACGGCGGCACCCAGGGCGAACGCCTTGACCCGGCCGATGATGTCGGCGACCGAGCCCCAGACGAGCGTGAAGCAGGCGAAGGCGACGTTGAAGGCGTTCGCGACCCACTGAACGGGCCCGGGGCCGGCGTGCAGGTCGGTGGCGATGGAGGGGAGCGCGACCCCGGTGCCGGAGATCGAGGTGGGGACGACGAACACGGCGAGCAGGACGGCTACGAGGGTGAGTGTCTGCCGCGGGCCTTTTGTCTGGGGCACGTCGGTGACTACCCCGGTGCTCCCGGTGGGGGAATCCGAAGTTGCGTCGGTGAGGGATGACATCGAGTGAACTCCAAGAAGGGCCGGCACCCCGACCCGAGGTTCGGATTTTTTCGAACCTTAGGGTGACACCGTGACAGGTACGATGCAAGTAGAACCTTCCGCCCAGGTGTACGGACGACCCGGGCGAGCGACAGACCGGAGACGGCGATGCCCGATACGGATGGCCACCCCGACCGCGAGGAAATGAACCTGCGTTCGATCCTGAACGCCCTCTCGGATCCGCTGAGATACCAGGTCATTACGGCGTTCCTGTGGGAACCGGAGGGGACGGAGCGCAACTGCTCGTCCTTCGACTTCGACGTCGCCAAGTCGACCCTCAGCCACCACTTCAAAATCATGCGTGAAGCCGGCCTCATCCGGCAGGTCGACCGCGGCAACAGCCGCAAGGCGCACCTGCGCCATGAGGACCTGGAGGCCCGCTTCCCGGGCCTCTTGGACCTGCTGCGCAGGAACCCGGACCTACCAGCGCACGGGAAGTGACGTCGGCCGCCGCAGCAATGTGCCGTGGTCCCAGGGCAGCGACGCCGGATCGGCGTCGAGCTCGAGCGTGGGGAACGCACCAATCGAGCGTGGGGAATTCCGCACCAATCGCGTCAGGCCGGCGTTGACCTGCATGCGCGCAGGGCCGCTCCCATGCAGTGGTGCATCCCGTACCCGAACTGCGGATGACGCTTGCCCCGCCGATCCACGTCGATGCGCAGCGGCTCTACGAAGACCTCCGGGTCCCGGTCGGCCGCGAACGCGCCGGCGTACACGAGGTCGCCCTCGACGATGCGGCCGCAGCTCCACGCCGTGCCTGGTCGGCGCCCAGCGCAGTGTCCGGCTTCGGCTGCTCGGGCACCCGCAACGGCTCAAGCCCGCCCGGGCAGCAGGGCTACCGCGGCGAGCGGCACGGCGGCCAGCACCAGCCACGGCACGACGCCCGGAAGCCCGGTGTCCAGCAGCAGCCCGGTCGCGGAGCTGCCGGCCAGCACGATGAGCCCGGAGACCGAGGACAGCGCCCCCGTGTACAGCCCGAGGCGCCCCTCCTCGGCGAGGTCCGGCACCCAGGCTCGGGCGACGGGCGCGACGAGCATCAGCCCGAGGGTGAGCAGGACGACGAACCCGGCGGCGGGCAGCAGCCCACCCCTCCCCGTCCACCCCGCGGGCAGCGCCAGCCCGACGACGGCGAACCCGGCGGCGATCAGCACCAGCCCCGCCACCATCGACCGGCGCGGCGCCAGCCGCTCCCCCGCCCACCGGGTCACCGGCAACTGCGCGGTCACCACCAGGAGCGACGACAGGGCGAACAGCCAGGCCAGCGGCGCCTGCGAACCGGCGGCCCGCTCCACCTCGGCGGGCAGGGCCAGGTAGAGCTGGTTGTAGGCGAGCAGGTAGGCACCGTAGGCGCAGCACAGCGCGAGGAAGCGCCGGTTGCGCAGCACGAGCCGGGCTCCGCCCTTGACCCGGACCTGGACCCGCCCGGGGATGCGCTGCGGCAGCAGCCACGCGTGCCCGGCGAGGACCAGCACGAAGACCCCGGCCCCGGCGAGGCAGACCGTACGGAAGTCGACGGCGAGCAGCAGCGCACCCAGCAACGGCCCGACGAAGGCACCGGCCTGCCCGGCGACGGTGAACAACGCGAGCACCCGCGTCCGGTCGCCACCCGCCGTCTCCTCCCACACCACCGCCTGCCGGGCCACCTCCGACTCGACGGCCGGCGAGAAGAGCGCGGCGGCGAACCCGATCAGCAGGACGGCACCGACGACGGCCCAGGTCCGTTCGGCGAACCCGAGCCACGCGAACCCGGCGATCCGCAGCACGCACCCGGCGAGCACGACGGGCCGGATGCCGTACCGGTCGGCGAGCGCCCCGCCGACCACGAAGAGCCCCTGCTGGCTGAAGGTCCGCAGCCCGAGCACGAAGCCGACCAGCCACCCCGCCATGCCGACGGACTGACCCAGGTGCTCGGACAGAAAGGGCAGGACGGCGAAGAAGCCGATGTTGAAGGCGAGTTGGGTGAGGATGAGCAGGCGAAGCAGCGGGGAGAGCGTGGTGAACGCGGTGAGCCGTGCGGTGCGACGGCCGGACGCCGGCACGGGCCGTCGGGGCGGCCGCCCGGTGGGTGCGGAGGTCATGTCATCGTGCTCCGGCCGGTTCCTTCTCCGTCGCCGCGGCGGACCGCCGCTCGGCCCCGTCGACCCCCTCGGTGACGGCCCGTGAACGGCGTCGCAGGACCGGCTGGCGCAGCCCGCCCGCCGCGCTGACGGCCAGCGCGCCGAGCAGCGCGAGTACGGCGGCGGGAGCGAGGACGGCCCACGGCGCACGCTCGGCGTAGGGCTGGTTCTCGGCGAGGAGCAGCCCCCACTCGGGGGACGGCGGCTGGGCGCCGAGCCCGAGGAACCCGAGGGAGGCGAGCGCGAGGGCGACGCCGGGCAGCCGCAGCAGGGCGTGCCGCAGAACCGGCGGCACCACCGCGGGCAGCAACTCGTGCCGCAGCAGATGGACCCGCCCCGCGCCCAGCCCCTTGCTGGCGGTGATGTGCAGCGTGGCGCGCTCCTGCCGCAGCAGCGAGGAGGTGTGGGCGGCGAGCGGCGCCCAGGCGACGGCGCCCACGGCGAGCGCCGGGGTGGCCGCACCGCTGCCCGCGACTGCGGTGACGAGCAGGGCGACGAGCACGGGCGGCAGGGCGTTGACGGTGTCGACGAGGGGCGCGGAGACCCGGGGCAGGAGGCCCAGCAGCACGCCCACGAGCAGGGCGGCGGCGCTGATGGCGGCGGCGAGGAGCAGCGTGTCCAGCGCCCCGTGGCCGACGCGGGCGAGCAGGTCGCGCCCGAGGGCGTCGGTGCCGAAGGGGTGGTCGGGGGAGGGCGCCCGCAGCCGCTGCCCCGTGTCGAGGGCGAGCGGATCACGGGCCAGCCCCGCCCCGACGACGGCGAGCAGGACGGCACCGTAGAGGAGCGGCAGCACTCCCCCGGCGGGCGGCGCGGGCCGGTGCAGCGAGGACAGGGCGCCGTCGCGCAGCGCGGGCCCGGTGAGCAGCCGGGCGGCGACGCGGGTGGCGCCGGTCGCGAGCGCGGCGAGGAGGACGAGGGCGAGGGTGCCGGCCTGGAGCACGGGAAGGTCCTGGGCGAGGGCGGCCTGGAGGGTGGTGCGCCCGAGGCCCGGGATGTCGAAGACCTGCTCGACGGCGACGGCCCCGCCGGTCAGCCCGACGACGAACAGCCCGAGGTTGGGCAACAGCGCGGGCACGCAACGCCGTACGGCCTGACGGGCGACGGACCTCCCGGTCAGCCCGCGCGCCGCGGCGGCCAGGGCCCACGGCTCGCCGAAGGCGCCGGGCAGCAGATCGTCGAGCAGCCGCCCCAGTACGGCGCCCGCGGGCAGCCCGAGGGCGAGTGCGGGCAGCACGGTCCACTGGGGCCCGTACCACCCCAGCGCGGGCAGCCACCCCAGCTGCACCCCGACGACGGTGGCGAGCACGGAGGCGACGAGGAACTCGGGCAGCGAGGCGAGCACGGCGGACAGGCTCCCGCCCGCGCGCCGCCCACCGAGCCGGCGCCGGGCCCCGAGCCGCAGGGTGCGCGCGCAGATCAGCCCGGCGGTGAGGACGGCGACGAGCAGCGCGACACCCATGAGCAGCAGCGAGGCACCGAGCGCCCGCGTCACGTCGGGCAGGACGTCCGCGCCGGAGATCCACGACTGCCCGGCGTCCCCGCGCACGAGCCCGCCCAGCCAGCCGGTGAGTACGTGCAGGGGCCCGCCGTCGATCCCGAGCTGCTGCCGGATGTCGGCGAGCACCTCGGGCGTGGGCTCTCGTTCGGCGGACCGTGCCTTGAGGACGGTGTGGGCGGGGTCGGTGTGCGTGAGCCAGGGCAACAGCCCGATCCCGCACACCAGCCCGACGGCGAGGAGGGTCCGCCACCCCGCGGCTGCCACCCGCTGCCACACGGTTCAGCGCCGGGTGCCGGTGCCGACGAGGGTGCGCTCGTACGGGTCGAGGACGACGCCCTGTACGGAGTCGGCTACGCCGGTGATGATCCGCTGGTGCACGAGCGGGACGACGGCGTCGCTGCCGAGGATGCGCGCCTCGGCGGCCATGGCGGCGTCCTGGCGCTTCGCGGTGTCGGCGATCTTCTCGGCGTCGGCGACGGCACGGTCGACGCCCTCGTCGCAGAGCTGGGCGATGTTGAACCCGCCGTCGCAGGTGTAGTCGCTGGCGAGGACGGCGACGGGGTCACCGGTGTCGAGGAGCGTGTTCCGGGCGAGCACGAAGGCGTCGAACTTCCCGTCGAGGGCGTCCCCTTCGAGCCGCGAGTACTCCCGTACGGTGAGCTTGACGGTGAAACCCGCCTTCTCCAGCTGCTGTTTGACGACCTGGGCGACCTCGGGCAGCTCGGGCCGGTTGTCGTAGGTGGCGAGGGTGATGGTGCCCCCGTCCCCCGGCTTCTTGGCCGCCGCCCGTCCGACGGGCGCGGTCCGCTTGCCCTCCGCCCAGGTGACGGCGGGCCCGTAGACGCCGGCACCGGGATCGCCGTACCCCTCGTACACGTCCTTGGCGAACACGGAGGTGTCGAGGGCGGCGCGGGCCGCGGCCCGCAGCCCGGCGTCCTTGAAGGTTCCCGACGAGGCGTTGAGGAGCAGGCTCGTGGTCCGGGTGGTGGCGGTGTCGCGCCGGGTCTTCTCGTCGAGCGAGGCCGCCTGGGCGACGGGAACGGCCTCGGCGATGTCGAGTTCACCGGTCCGCAGGGCGTTGGCTCGGGCGGTGCCGTCGGCGATGAAGCGGGCGTCGATGCCGGAGGCCTGGGCGCGGCCGCCCCAGTAGTCGTCGAACCGCTCGAGGGAGGCGGAGGTGGCGCCGTTGACCTCGGTCAGCTCGAAGGGGCCGGTGGCGTGGCCGACGGGGTCGACACGGCCGTTCCCCTTCTCATAGGCCTTCGCGGAGAGGATGGCGAGGCTCGGGCTGGAGAGCCGCAGCGGCAGCACGGGGTCGGGCTCGGCGGTGGTGACGCGTACGACCCGGTCGCCGCCCGCCTTGACGCCGAGGGTGACACCGGCGAGTGCGGCGGGCGCGGGCTTGGCCTCGGTGGCGCGGGTGAGGGATGCGGCGACCGCGGCGGGGGTCACGTCGCCGCCGTCCTGGAAGGTGGCGTCGCGGAGGGTGAACTCCCAGGTCTTGTCGCCGTCCCGGCGCCAGGACTCGGCGAGCGCGGGCGCCGCGGACCCGTTGGCGTCGAGGGCGGTGAGCCCCTCGGTGACCCCGAGCCGGCTGAGCAGGGTGGCGTCGGCGCCGTACGGGGAGAGGTTCTCGGCGGGCGGGAAGGCGAGGGCGACGCGGAGACGGGCGCCGTCGCCGTCCTTCCCGTCACCGGACGCGGAGTCGTCGCCGCCTCCGGAGGAGAAACACCCCGCCGTCAGCGGGACGAGCAGAAAGGGAGCGAGCAGCCGGGAGCGGCGGTGGGAGCGCATGGTCCTCGGATCGATCAGGTGCGGGGCGGGAGTGCGGACGGGAGCGGACGGAAGGTTACATGAAAACGATTTCCATGCCTACCTCACCCCAGGGGAACATCGAAGTGCACGATCCCCTGCCCACCCCCGGCGTCCTCCCGCTCGTCGTGCACCACCTTGGCCAACGACCGCCAGAACGGCTCGGCCCCGGTGACGGCGGGGTCGGTGTGCAGATAGACGGCCCGGTATCCCCCGTCGGCAACGGCGAACGCCAGCAACTCGTCGACAAGTCGACGCGCGAGCCCACGCCGCCGGTGCTCGGGCCGCACGTACACCCGCCGCAGCTGCGCGGTCACGCCGGAGGGGTACCGCTCGGCGACGTGCGCGGGGTTCGGGGGATGCGCGGGACCGCGGGAGTCGAGAGCACCGGTGGCGACGACCTCGCCGTCGGCGTCCACGGCGACGAGGAGGGTGTGCCGGGCGGGGGTCAGGTATGCCCCGGCCGGATCGATCACATCGGCGTGCCAGCGCGGAACGTACCCGGTGCCGAAGTCGCGGTAGACGGTGTCGAGCATGACGGCGCGGGCGGAGGCCACGTCGGCGGGGGTGGCGGTCCTGATGGTGTAGTCGGTGGTGCGCACTTGCACATCGTACGCATTAAGCCGTCTCTACTGGTCACCCAGGGCACCGACGACTCTCATCCACCGAACGCTCACCGAGCTCCGCCGAGAGATAGGAATGGCACCTCGGAGTCGGAGGAGAAATGACAAAAGGCCTGGCAGGCTCCACAGATCAGCCCACGGTGACGACATGACGAAGCCTCTTGCTCACCTCACTCCGACCGGGACCTGCTGGTGCGGCTGCGCCAAGAAGGTCGGAGCCGGGTCCTTCTTCGCTCCCGGGCACGACAAGGTCGCTGAAGCAGCCCTGCTCGCGGTCGAATACGGTTCTTCCGTGGCTCAGTTGCTGCATGGGCACGGATACGGACCGGGACACTCGGTGAGCGCGCGTGCCGTGTCCGAGGGTGTTTGGGCAAAGTGCCCGGCTTGCGACTACGTCGGCGCGCCCGCGAGCATCACCGATCACAGCAAGAAGATCCACACAGCGGCCGCCGACCAGGCCTGCAGGGCTCCACGATGACCGAACCGACCTCAATTCGGCGTGCCGATCTTGAGAAGGCAGTACGCGCGCTGGGCGGTTACTGGGACACCAAACGAGGTCTGCGCGCACTACGCGACGCCGGTCACGCCCCCGCAAGACAAGCACACCTGTGCCATCCTCCGGACTCTCGTGACCGAGGGACTACTGGAGAAAGTGGAGGACCGGCCTGTCCGGTATCGCCTTTCGGACGTGGGCTGAGCGGGGGTACGTCGCTACGCGCACCACCCAGGCGTCTGCCCGGCGTCCCGCATTGCTGCACCGCCTCCACTCACCGACGGACCCTGCCTTTTGCTCTGCCGTGGGCGTCCGGCCGCCACATCCCGAAATGAACCGGTCGCCCACAGTCGCAGTTCTCAATTCCTCCCACGCGGTGCCACACAGATCCGGGAAGTGAAGACCCACCTGTTCCCAGTGTGCGTGGCACCTAAGGGCTGTCCCGTAACTGGACGGCACCCCGTTGCCGATCCCAGATCGGAGCGTGTCAGTGGCTGGTGACAGGATCGAGGGGTGCTGCTCAAGGGATACGACCTCGGCCCGTTGGTTCCGGGCGAGTCACTGCTGGTCCACCCAGGCTTCTGGTCGAACTACCTCCTGACGATGTGCAGCGACGGGGGTGCGCCGAGCGACCGGCTCCAGGGTGGTTCGGCGAGGACGGAGCCGACGTCGATGCCCTGTCCGAGGTCCTCTTCGATCCTGAGCTCTGGCCGGTGTTCAGGGTGCCGGCAGAAGACGGCCCTGGAGCCGTGGTGATCTACCGCAATCTGGATGGCGACTACGGCACCGACTACCTCCTCACCCATCCAGGCAGAAGCTACGCCGAGCAGATCGCCAGCTGGGACGGAGACTTCTCCGGCACCGGACTGACTTGGCCCGAACTGATCCGGATCGCCGGCAATCCGTCGCTTGCGGCCGAAGGCGTCCAGGACACGGCCACCCGCCTTCTGCTACTGCTGCCCCTCCTCACCGACCAGGACGTGCCGGAAACAGCATCAGCACGGCTGATCGCCGCTCTGACCGCAGTCGGCGCGCCGCTAAACACTGCCTCCATCGCGGCGGAACACCTCCTGGCCCACCTCGCAAAGAGATCCCGACGTCCTGCACGAGGTCACGCGCCGGACCCCTGGATTCCATGCCTGGCAGGATCCGCGCTGGCTTGTCCACTGCCGGGACGCGGCCGCCTTCGTGGGCGGAGTCGGATACGCCGGGCTGGCGGCGCATCCCGACGCACTCGACCAACTGCGGACCGACATGCGCCTCGACGGCTGGCACGACGAAAGCCGGCTTGAGCGCTTCCTGACCAGGATAGGCGAAGACGCAACCGCCATGCTCTTCCGCTGCACCGTCTGCGGCACGCATCTCGCCTACACGGACGCATCCTGAATGTCGGCCGGGCCGCAGGGGGCTTCGGCAGCAGCTGAGTGTGCGGGCAACGCCGGCGCCCCCGCCCCACGTACAGCGCACTCCCGTACAGGCGTCGCTGCTGGTGACACGCCCGTCGCGGCCACCACGCTGGCGGCATGCACAGTCCTTCCCCGCAGCGACACCGGCCGCTCGCCCCCGTTCCCTCTCCCGCGGTCCCCGCCGAGTTCGCCATGGCCTTCACCTCGACCCCTCGAGGGGCGCGCCTGGCCCGGTTGTTCGTCTCGCACTGCCTGAACACCTGGGGCCACCCCTACGACGGTCACGTCAACGAGACGCTGGCCCTCATCACCGCCGAGCTGTGCGCCAACGCCGTCACACACGGGCGCGTCCCCGGCCGTGACTTCCACGTCCGGCTGGCAGCCGAGAGGGAGGGTGATCGGCTGCGCCTGGAGGTCTCCGACGCCCACGCGGAGCGCCGGCCTGTCCTCGTCTCCCCGGCGAAGACGGACACCGAGTCCGGCCGCGGTCTGCGCCTCGTCAGTGCCCTTGCCGACAACTGGGGCGTCACCGACCGTCGCGGCGGTCCCGGTAAGACGGTGTGGGCATCCCTGAGAGCAGGACGGCCCTTGGTCGGATGACAGGAACTCGTCGTCTGCGACCGCGCCGAGGACGGCGCGTCGATCATCCCCGCCTTCAGTGTCGACGAGCTGAAGGCTGCGCGAGCACCTCACCTCGCCGTGCTGCCGCACCGGCGAGGATGTGGATCAGACGAGCCAGCGCCGGCGCACCGACCGGATCATCGGCGTACCTGGGCACCCGTACGGGGCCGACCTCTTCCAGGAACACCTGCTCCCGGGCCAGGACGAACCCCAGTGTGAGAAGGGCTGAACGCGCGTTGCCGTCGTCGAAGGGGTGGAAGAAGCAGACGTCCAGATAGGCACGTGCGGCCCGGGCGGGAAGCGGGACGTCCGTGGCCGTCTCGGTGGCCTGGGACAGACACTCGTCGAACCGCGCCTGCGTCTCTTCGTGAATGCCGTACCGTTCCCTTCCTCCCTTGGCGAAGGCAGGAAGGGAACGGAATGCCACGTCCGGGCGACCGAGCACCTGTTTCTGCCATCCTGCGAGGAGGCCGAAACCGAGCGGCCGGTCGACCTCGGCATCCCTCCGGGCCGACCGCCAAGCCGCTCGCATCCCGCCCCCGGGCGTCGTGCTCCCGCGCCTGTCCCGCGCGACCGCGACCGCGTCGATACCGTCGCGCGTGCCCCTGACCGGGCCGACCAGTTCACCCGATGCCTCCTGCCACGCGATCTGCGAGCGCACCAGGAGCCAACTCCGGAGGTCGTCACGCACCGTACCCTCCGATGGCCCGCCCGACGCGGCGGACCTCCTCGGCGTCGGGCGCGGTCCAGCTGGCGAACACGGCGTCCACGGTGTCATGGGCCAGTTCCTCGGCCTCCAGAGCGGGCAAGCCCGTGGACTGCAGGTACCACTCGAGTGCCTCCCAGCAAGCGGCACGCCACAGCTCGCCGGCGCCGGTGCGCTCAACGACGAGTGTCACGATCGGCGCGACGGCTCGTTCACGCAGCCGTCGGATCTGCTCGCCGTCCGCATCCGGCCCAGGAGCGAACTGCGCGAAGAGGGCGGCAAGTGCTTCCAGCCAGGCCCGCCACTGGATCAGGGCACTGGTGTAGCGCAGGGCCTGCTGCTCCAGATCTCCCCCGCGCGGCAGCTCTCTGATGATCATTCCGGAATACGGCATCTCGTCCACGGAGTTGTACCAGCCGTAGGCCCAGGAGCCGTAGTGCTCGGCAAGCCTGCGGGCCACCACGTGGTCTGACAGACCTTGCGATCGACCTGTCTCCGGGTCCGGAGAGAACACGATATTGCGCACGACGTCGAGCGCGCGGTCGGAGTCGAACGGATGCATGGCCGGATCAACATCCGGCCACGTCTTCGATGACGGGTACCAGTCGGAACTGATGGCTGCTCCTGGTGTCTGCTCATGGGGGTTGCCGAAGCCGCACCGGCCTCGGCGCGGCGACCGAAACTGGGGGGGCGGCTAACGCGAGCCGGGAGTCGAATCAGACGCCGGACAGCATCGTCACCGCCAACTGAAACCAGGCTCCATAGGAGAACGGCTCGGGCGGGCCGACCTCCATGCCGAGTTCTGCGGCTGCCAGGGCGTAGTCGCCTTCGTCCAGGGGGAGGGCCAGCAGCTCGTTCAACTCCCCTACGACACGTGCGACCAGGTGGGGGTCGGTGGTGGCGACGTAGTCGGCGACAGCGGCGTCGTGGTCAGGGAACTCGTCGACGATGTCCTGGGAGAACCAGCCACCGAGCAGCTGCGCGGTCTCTGGGAAACGCGCGTGCCACTCCCAGTGCGTCTGCGGCGGCGACGGCTTCGGGACATCACCTTCCGCCACGCTCTTCTTCAGGTGGTCGGCCAGCACGCTCAGCCAGTCGCCGATCTCCCGCTGGGACAACCCTGTGTCCGGAATCGCGTAGAACTCGCCCAGCTGATGCCGGATGCGTCCCGGAGGGTTGCGGCTGTACTCGCGCAGCTGGCGTTCCGCCTCCGCGACGGCCCACGGACGAGTGTGCCAGGTGTGGCGGAGGTACGCGTCCAGCGCGCGGCTGCGCTGCGCCGGGGTGTCATCGGCCGGCTGGCCCAGGTAGGCACGCATCACCTGGTCGAGTTCGCCGTACCGGCGGTCATGTTCGAGGGGCGTCATGGACATGTGCGAGCAACCCTCTACAGATAGAACGGGACAGTCGTATGGACGACGAAGCCATGTGGACTGGACGGCTCGCGCCGCAGCACCACGCGTGCCGCGCGGACTTCGACGGGCCCTCTCCCCACCAACAGGTCGCCTTCCAGTTGGACCCGGCCGACGGGATCCTCACGGGAAGGCCAAGCGGCCTCGATGGCGAGGCGGGCTCGGGTGCCCTGCGCAAGCCAGCGGTGGATCACCTGCTCGTTGGCGGTCACCGCCTGCTGGGTGGCCCACTGGGCAGTCTCCCTGTCGGGATAGGAGGCGGTGCGGGTCAGCATGGAAATATCCTCTCAACAGCCAGTTGCCTACCGACCGATCAGTAGTCGGAGAAATTCCAGAACAAGCCCACCTCGGTGCCGGAGACAACGATCAGACCACAGTCCTCCGAGTAGACGTCGCTCAGCGGGTTGTACCCCCAGTGCGTCGTCGTGAAATCGAGTGTTTCAGGTACCGCACCGGGTCGGCTGACATTGGTGTGGTAGGTGGCTTCATCCCCGTACCGCTCGAGGATCGCCCTCGCCATCACCCGCAATTCCTCCTCGGTCTCCTCGAAACGCTGCAGGTTGGACAGGGTGCAGCAGTCGTCCGTCAGAGCAAGCAGTAGATTCTCTGCACTGACCCGATCGATCTGGTGAATACGCTCCTTGATATATTCCGGGGGGTGGTCGGCAAAGGGGTGCATAGGGAATTCCTCGCGCTCCGGATGGTGCGCCGCATCGTCGAGGCCGGCCCAGCCCCGAGGATCCGGAACGGCCCGATTCATCAGCGCGATGACATCAAGTATCCAGTCCGCATAGCGTCGAGGACCCGTGGCGTCGAAGGGGTACGCGTCCTCGAACAAGTGACGTACAGCGCCTTCCCAGGAGGCCTGGTCTACGAACATGTGGGTAATGGCCCTTCTCGGGGACGCTAGGCCTTGGAAGGCATCGACGTCATGACGGTGAATGGAGGTGTCCGGCTGCTGTCGTACCGAATCCGTGTATCGATGCCCGTCACATCGTAAGCCCTGGCATTCGCGCCGCCCTGCTTGTAGCCCGAGAGCGGGTCGTTCGGATCCAACGGCTGCCTGAACACACTGCGGCCGCTGACCTCGCCGTTCGGCGCAGTTCCATGAAAGGCTCGGACTTCGCCCTGGGCCGGCGGCGGTGGGCCCTTGATCCATGCCTCGATGGCAGCCTTGTTCCGGTTGAGGTTGTGCTCGGTAAGCTCCTCGGCCCGCTGGAAGTCCGGGAAGGCCGAGGCGGCCTTGGGGAAAGGCTTGCCGTGCGGCCAGTCCTGGGTGATCTTCGGGGGCCATACCTTGTGCTGGTCACGCAGGCGCTGTGCGAGCTGCTCGTCCGTTTTACCGACGTGCTTGTCCAGTGTGTGGCCCTTGTCCATGTACTCGTTGGCAGCAAGGTTGAGGTCGTAATTGCCTGCGGAGTCGACCTTCAGCCAGACTCGGGAATCCTTGAAGTCCTCCAAGGCCCGCATGCCGAAACCTTCCGCGCGGGCCTCTTGGGCCTCGAACTTCGGGGCACTCAGGTACGCCTCGTCCAACGGCGGTATGAGCGCATCAAGCTTCGGAACGAGCGCGTCGACGCGTCGGTTGTACTCGCTGACGATCGAGTTCAGCTTGGCGGTGTCCATATTCAGGACGATGCCCTGGCCCAACTGGCTCGCGCCCTTGGCGACACCCTTGACAAGACCTTTGACCAAGCCCTTGACGTCGTCCACGCCGACGCCGTCCTTGAGGTTGACCTCGACCTTGGGTATCGCGTCGCGTACCGCCTCGATGTAGACGTCCCACACCTCCCCATTGACGTAGACAGCCGCCTCCGCGAACTCGCCGAGGAGGCCACTGACCTTCCGAGCCGTGTCGAACAGCACGGTCATCACGGGGTGGGTGGCCGTCTGTGAGGAGGAGCTGTCGTGCTTCCACTCGTAGTTCGCGTGGTTCCTGCCCCAGGCCGTCGTGCCCCACAGCGAGCTGCAGAACTGTCGCATCGCATCGTGCCACTCGCTGTTGGTCTGCTGAGTGATGCTGCTGACGTTCCCTGACAGCCCGCTCTCCACTGTGGAGAGGGTGCCGGTCGCGTTCGTTCCCCACGCCTGCGACAGGGAGTTCAGGTAGTGCTGCTGCGGAAACGGATAGACCTCGGCGACCTTGCCCATCCGGAAGGCGTGCTCCACCACCGGCCTCAGTACGTCCCTGACCGGCCCGGGCACCCATTCCAGGAGCCGGCGGATGAAGTCGTCGCCTCCGTCGTCGTCGCCCCACTTCAGATTGGGCACGGAGCCGTAGGCCGGCGGCTTGTCGATGACCTTCGGCAGCGGTTGGACGACCGGCTTGGCCTTTCCCGTGGGGTCGTTGGCCGCTTCTGCCTTCGCGTAGGCATTGGCCGTGGAGGTGAAGCCGACTGCCGCACCACCGATGCTGACGACGCTCTTGGCCCACACCTCGAGGAAGCGGTTGCCCACCTTGACGTACGAAGTCGCGAACGCCTGGGGCGAGGTGCCGTACCCTCCGGCGTCCGGGTACGTGCGAAGGTCTTCGAGCAGGCTCTTCGCGCCCCTGTCCATCATCGTCTGGTGACTCGCCACACCGCCGGATACGCGATGGAGGTCGGTCGGCTTGACGTCGATAGTGCCGTTCTGGCCCAGCGGTGGCGTCCCCATCAGCCGGCTCCCCAGCCGCGCAGCACCGCCTGGTGCGCCGCCGCGTAGTTGACATGGCTCGTGGTCGCGCACTCGTGCAGCCATTTCTGGGCCGCCTGGAGGTCCTCGGCCGAGCGGTCCCACTCGTCGAGTTTGTCGACGAAGACTTCGCGGGCCTCCCCCTTCCAGGACAGCACGACCGGCACGACACGGTCGTGGAGCTCGTCCAGTCTGCCGTTGAGCTTTTTGAGGATGTCCTCCAGGTCGGCGGCGAGTTCGTGCAGAGTGGCGAAGGAGACGGTGATGCGGTCGTCATCCACGCTTCCGGTCGGCATGGTTCCCCGTTTCGTGCATGTCGTCGCGGTGGCGTTGCGGCCAGGAGCCCTGGCTGGGCCGTCAGAAGGAGTCGAGGGTGCTGCGGGGCTGGGCAGGCGCGGGCACTTCCGAGTTGGGCGTCGACAACTTGTCCACCTCGCTGCCGACGTCCACCGAGATGCGCCGCAGTTGGGCCACCACCTCCAGCTCCCGCTCGGTGAAACCGTCCCTGCTCAGGCGCACGGCCTGCTCGAGATGCTGGATCACCTCACGGATGCGCACGGCGTCCTCGGCCGCCGCCCGGTGGAACCCTCGATACGCCTTCGCCGCCGGCCCTTGCCAACCCGCTTCGATGCCGTCGACGATCGCGTCCATTCTCCTGACCTGTTTGTCCAGGTACACCTGCATGTCGTCCAGGTCGTCGGCCAGCTTGGTGAGGTCCTCGCTCGACACCGCCAGATCGACGCCGCCCTCTTGCCCGGCTCCTGCTCCGTGCGCGCCCATGCTTCGTACCTCCGCCCCGTGAACTCGGCATGTCAAGCCGCGTGTACGGAGTGATCCTAACCATCCGCCCCGAGGCCGACGTCGAGTGGAGGGCGCCGGTTTTGGCCAGGTGGACACCGATGTCCGAGGTGGGCGGTATTTTTGAGGCTGATCGTCACGGTACCGGCGCCGGGCCGCCCCCATCGCACGTACCGAACGGTCCAGATTCCCGACTCGCCCGCAAGGTCCTCGTGAAGCCCACCCTGGCCGCCGCGCAGCTCCGCGGCAGTCTCACGCAGTACCTGACGACGACGTAAGCCCTCGCCAACGAGGACACGCGGCTCGCGCTGAAGCGGTTCCTCGGTGATCCGGAGACGGGGATCTTCCGCGGGCCGTATCTGCGGATCAGGACGCCGTTCCATCCCGCCGACGGCGGGTGGCGGGCGGCGCTGGAGTGGCAGCCGTCGTTCACGCCGTGGCGGCATCAGGCGAAGGCGTGGGAGCGACTGAGCACGTACAAGGGGGGCGGCCGAGCCCACGCTCGTAACGACCGGCACCGGGTCGGGCAAGACCGAGTCGTTCCTGATCCCCGCACTCGACCACTGCCGGCGGCAGAAGGCGCTGGGACGACGCGGCGTGAAGGCCGTACTGCTGTATCCCATGAACGCGCTCGCCACCGACCAGGCCGGTCGCATCGGCGAGTACCTGGCGCAGCCGGAGTCGGCGCAGGTGACGGCGGGGCTCTACATCGGCGATAAACCGGACACGGACTTCCGGCGGGTGATGACGCGGCGCGAGGAGATGCGCCAGGCGCCACCGGACGTGCTGATCACGAACTACAAGATGCTGGACCTGCTGCTGCAGCGGGCCGAGGACCGGCCGCTGTGGGAGGGCGCGGACCCGGCATACGTGGTGCTGGACGAGTTCCACACCTACGACGGGGCACAGGGCACCGACGTGGCCATGCTGCTGCGGCGGCTGGCGTCGGAAGTGGGTGCCTCGAAGCCGGAGCGGCCGCTCGGGGCCATCTGTCCGGTGGCGACCTCGGCGACCCTCGGTGAGGGGGGCGGCGACGGCAGTGGCATCCTCGCCGTCGCCGAGCAGGTGTTCGGCGTGCCGTTCGGTCCGGACTCCGTGATCGGTGAGGAGCGGCTGAGCGCCGACGACTTCGTCGGGGACATCGACTACGAACTGCCGGAGCCTCCCGACCCGAAGGAGGTCATCGACGTCTCGGGCGGGCCGGGTGTCGAGTCCGACCCCGACCGGCTCGACCTGGACGGGCTCGCCTGGCGGCTGTTGGGCCGGCGCGGCATGGACGCCTTCCAGATCGGGCGGCTGCTGAGGAAGCACGACTTCACCCACGGTGTGCTCGCGCTGTTGAACGGCGATCCGCTCGACGAGTGGGGGCTGCGGGACCGCATGGCCCGTTTCGGGTACGCGTGGGCGCGCACCGCACGGGAAACCCGCGGCTCGCACTGGAGGCGCTGTCGCGGTTCGTGGCGCTGCTGTCGTCCGCGCGGGACCCGGAGTCCGACAAGCGCCGGCCTCGTCCGCTGCTGCACATCGAGGCGCATCTGTGGGTCCGGCCGGTGGGGCGGGTGTTGAGCGGCGTGGGTGCCCGGCCGGAGTTCCGCTGGTAGGAGGACGAGCGGACCGTCGCCCGGCGCTCCGCGCTCACCACGGCGGCCGTGTCCGAGGAGTCGTCCGAGGGCGACGAGTGGCCGACGGCGGACTCGCGGCGGCCCGAGGCGCTGCCCGGTTCGGACACCGTGCAGCGGCCGACCCAGGCTCACCTGCCCGCGGTCTACTGCCGTGTGTGCGGTCGTTCGGGCTGGGCGGCGCTGCCCCCGGAGGCCGATCCGCAGAAGCTGGAGACCGGGCCGCTGAAGATCTGGCAGGCCGCGGTGGGACGCGACAAGCGGCGGTTGCGGTACTTCATCTCGGCGACGCCGGCCGAGGCGCGGGATGCGCTGGCGGCCCTCACCGGCAGCGCGCCGAAGGCGGCGGGGGCGTGGACCCGCAGTCCGTGTTCGTGCTGGACGGGGGCAGGGCACCTACCGCATGCCCGTCGCCGAGGACGGGGAGGGGTGGACACCGAGGACTTCCAGGCCGCCGTCGAGCGCCCCGCCACCATCGTCACCACGACCGACGACGCACTGCGGGAGGCACTGGAGGGCGAGGACTTCGGCCGTTGGAAGGTGTTTCTGCACCCGACCCAGGCCAAGCTGGTGGGGCGGGACTACAGCGGGCCGGCGCGCGTCGGCGGTGGTCCCGGCACCGGCAAGACGATCGTCGCGCTGCACCGTGTCAAGCACCTGGTCGGAAGGCTCCCGGCCGGACGGAACAAGCCGGTTCTGCTGACCACGTACAACAAGAACCTCGCAGCCGACCTGCGTTCGCGGCTGCTTGCCCTGGGCGGCGAGACGCTGCTGTCCCGTGTCGAGATCAGTCACGTCGACCAGCTCGCGCTGCGCACCGTGCGGGAGGCCGAGCCGGGCAACCGGAAGCGGATCGTCGACGAGGCGCAAGCGGTCCGCGAATGGCGTTCGCTCCTCGACGAACTCGGCGAGGACGGTTGGGACCCGGAGTTCCTGCACGACGAGTGGACACAGGTGATCCTCGGCCAGGCGGTCACCTCCCGCACGGAGTACTTCCGTGCCCGGCGCGCCGGTCGCGGACGCACGGTCAGCCGGGCCGAGCGCGCCGAGATCTGGCAGCTCGCCGAACGGTTCACCCAGCGGCTGGACCGGCTGGGAGTACAGACATGGGACCAGATCGCGGAGCGTGCGGCGCAGTTGGAGGTGGCGCGAGCCCGGCGTATTCAGGCCATCGACCAGCAGCGGGACGAGGCGGGCGGCCTCGACAACGTCCACGTGGCCGACGGTTCCGGGGGCTGGTTGCGCTACCGATACCGGCACATCGTGGTCGACGAGGCGCAGGATCTGCGGCCCGCGCACTGGAAGATGCTCCGTGCGATGACCGCACCGGACCGCAACGACCTTTTCCTCGTCGGTGACACCCACCAGCGCATCTACAAGAATCAGGTGACCCTCGGCAGTCTCGGCATCAACATCCGGGGCCGGTCGTCCAAGCTGTCGCTGAGCTACCGGACCACTCGGCAGGTTCTGCCGTCACCTCTTCCTCTGCAACGGGTTTCCCGCGGCAGTGACGGTCCGGAACGACCATTCGTTGCGGTGCGGATTGACGTGCGGCTCCACGGCCCGCACGAGGGCCGCTGCCGCTCCGCCCGGCGTTTCGTACACACCGCGGCCAGGGCCCGAAGGAATCGTAACGGTGCCCGGGGAGGCGTCGGAGAAGGCGTTGGTGCAGCTCCGGGAACACTGATCCCACCAACGTACACACTATCTATTTGCGAAAGAATCGAAACGCGTTGACGTCGCTAACAGACCCACGCCATGCTTGGTGTGCGAACGAGGCGCATCAGTGCCATCCGCCTCCCTGGCACCGTACGAGGGAAAGACGCCCATGCCCGACCAGACCGACCAGCCCCCCGCCTCGCTGCGGGCCCTCCTCATTGACCGTCTGGGCCACTCCGGGCTCGCTCCGGAGGTCCGGGCACTGCTCAGCGAGTTGCTTCCCGAGGACCGGTCCAAGGACGTCGGCGGGACCGTCGGGCCCGTGGAGCTGCGGTCCATCACCGCTGCGGGCTGGCGTGGCATCGGACCGCGGACGACCCTCGAACTCCCCCCGGGGCCCGGACTGGTCGTCGTCGCCGGTCCCAACGGTTCCGGGAAGTCGAGCTTCGCCGAAGCCGCCGAGACAGCGATCACGGGCCACAACTCCCGATGGGAAGGACGGCGGGCCGGCGACTGGCAGAAGGGCTGGCGCAACCTCCACAGCCCCGACGTGACCCCCGAAGTCGGCGTCGAGTTGGCCGTCGGCAAGCGCGGCGAGCTCGTCACCGTGCGACGAAGCTGGCACGGTGCGAAAGTCGACGACGCGCGCACCGAGGTCAGGGCGGTGGACGGCTCCGAGCGCAAGCTGGAGGAGGTCCTCGACGCCGAGGCGCTGGACCTCGCCCGGCCCTTCCTGCCGTACAGCGAGCTCGGATCCATGATCAACGGCACGCTCGGCAACCTCCACGACGCGTTCTTCAAACTTCTCGGCCTCGAGCTGCTTGCCGAGTTCGACGACCGGGTCAAGGTCGCCGCGAGCGAGTGCGAGAAGCTGATCAAGCGAGCGGACTCGCTCACCGGTCAGCTCCTTGAGGAGCTGAACTCGCTCAGCGACCTGAGGGCACGCGAAGCGGCGCAGGCCCTGTCGGGTCCCAAGCCCGACGTCGGCAGGGTCCGGGCGCTGCTGGACAGCCGTGTTCCGGCCGCCGAGGCCGAGTTGGCCAGGCTGCGCCAGTACGCGAGTCTGGCCGGGCCGGACCCGCGGGAGGTCGACGGTACGGTGGCTCGGCTTCGGGGCGCGGCGGCCGCCGCCGAGGAGGCCCGGTACGGCAGCGCCGAGGAGGCCCGTCGCCTGGCCGGCCTGCTGGAGTCGGCATTGGAGCACCAGCGCCGCTCCGGGAGCAGCGACTGTCCGGTCTGCGGCACGCAGGGCCAGCTCGACCGTGCCTGGGCGCAGCAGGCACGGGCGGAGGTGGAACGACTGCGTACGGAAGCCGTGGTGGCCGAAGCCGCCCGCAAGGAGGCCACCGTCGCGGTACGGGCGGCACACGACCTCGTGCAACCGGTCCCGGTGTGGCTGCGCGGTGAGGCATCGCCCCTCGCGTCGGTCTGGCAGGAGTGGGCGCAGTGCCGCGACGTCACGCATCCGATGGAGCTCGCGAACCGCGTCGAGCGTGCGGCTGCCGTACTGGACGATGCCTGCCGACAGGTGCGGGAAGACGCTGCACTGCGGCTCTCGGAGCACGACGGAGCCTGGCGGCCGGTGGCGGTGCGGCTCTCCGAGTGGCTCGGTGCTGCGGAGGCTGCCGAGGCCGCGCGTGACCGTCGCAAGCACGCACGCAAGGCGCGGACCTGGTTGCGCCCGATCATCGACGAGCTGCGCGACGAGCGGCTGCGCCCCTTCGCACAGCGGTCTCAGGGGGTGTGGCAGAAGCTGTGCGAGCACAGCAGTGTCGTGCTCGGGTCCGTCACCCTCGCGGGTACACCGGGACGTGGCAAGGTCGAACTCGGCGTTTCTGTGGACGACATGGACGCTCCCGCCTACAGCGTGATGAGCCAGGGTGAGCTGCACTCCCTCGCGCTCTCGCTGTTCCTGCCCCGCGCAACGCACGAAGCGAGTCCGTTCGGTTTCCTCGTCATCGACGACCCGGTCCAGTCGATGGACCCCGAGAAGGTCGAAGGGCTGGCCCGAGTGCTGGACTCGTGCGCACGCAGTCGCCAGGTCGTCGTGTTCACCCACGACACACGGCTCCAGCAGGCCATCGTTCACCTGGGCATCAAGGCGACCGTGCTTCGCGTGACCCGGCAGACCGACTCCGTGGTGGGTGTGGAGCCCCTCACCGATCCGGTCGACCAGGCACTGGCGGAAGCGCGCGCCGTCTCCCTCGACCCGGGTCTCCCTCGGGACGTGGCAGAGCATGTCCTGCCCGCCATGTGCCGAGTGGCCGTAGAGGCCGCCTGTCTGGAGGCCGTACGGCACACGCTCCGGGAGCAGGGTCTGGGCCTGGGGAAGATCGAGCAACGTGTCGCCTCTCTGGACCGTACGAAGTCGTACGTGTCCCTGGCCCTGCTCGGAGACGAGCGGCAGCACGCCCGTGAGGCGGTCGAAAGGATCTGCCGGGGTGGCTGGGCGCTGGTCGAGGCTTTCAACGCCGGCTCGCACGCCCCACTGCCGAGCGTCGACGAGCGCAAGGACCTCGTGCGGCGCACCAAGGCGCTGGCGACGGCGATCCTGCGTGGTGCCGGCAACCGGCAGGCCGGAGGCGCCCGATGAGTGTGTCTCCCGAGGTTTTGCTGACCGCTGCCCGTCGTCTGCTGCTCCCCGAACCCGGGACCGTACACGCGCTGGCTCCGGGCGTTCGTGCCCGTGCCGCGGCGGTGCTGCTCCGGATGGCACTCGACCTGGCCCTGGACGCCTACTGGCTGCGGGTCACCCCGTCGATGACGCGCGTCGGCAAGCACCGCATGCTCTGCCTCGAGTGGTACGCGGGCCGGGACACCGCCCGCCGGTGCCGGACCACCTGGACGTCGCTGAGCGCGGCCTGCCACTACGGCAGCTACGAACTGCCACCCGCCCCGGCGGAAATGCACGCCCGGCTGCTCGAGGTCAGCGGTCTCCTCGTGGCCCTGGCCCCCAAGACACCTGAGGCCGCTCCCGCACAAGCGAAGTGATGCCGGTACTGCGCGTCCGGTCTCCGATCAGGCAGGGAGATACAGGCCTCGCATACTGTTTCACCCGGATTCTTTGTTGGGGGGACGATGACGACAAGCGAAAACCAGGCTCGGTACCCGCAGTTCCGACTGCGGCTGCCGAACGGTGGACCCTACGCGCGCGGGCGCGTGCTGTCGGCGAAGGGACTGAACGGCAGCGCGCAGTTCCTGGTCCTGGCCGGTTCGCCGGTACGGCGGGAGACGTTGCCGGGCGCCGGCCCCTATGCGACGGCGCAGCGGGAGGCGCTGATCGAGGAGGGGGCCATCCGGGAGTCGGAGCGCTGGCCTGGTTACCTGGAGACCTCACGGGACATCGAGTGCAACTCTCCCTCAGCTGCGGCCTCAATCGTGGCCGGGCGCGGTTCGGACGCCCTGACCGAGTGGCGCACGGAGGAGGACTTCCCGCTCGTCGACTACCTCGGGCACTCCTGGCGCCCGCCCCGCAAGGCCTGGCTGGTGCGTGGGTCCAACGTGGCGGGACGGGACCTGGTCAAGCGGCTGTGGCTGTCCGACGGGCTGGTGACGCTCCCGGCGACGCATCTGCCGCTGATCGACGAGGGCGATCCCACCAAGAGCGCACTGCGCCGATACGTCCAGGAGGGGTACGACGCCACGACCTCCTACAGCCAGAAGCAGGCGATGGTCGACGAGCTGCATTACTTCCTCACGCAGATGCGCCCCGGCGACACCGTCTGCACCATCTCGGGGGGACTGCTCCACGTCGGTCTCGTCGACGGCGGCGCGGAGCGGGTCGACTCCGAGGGCGGGCTCACCAGCCTGCGCCGCAGGGCCACGTGGCGGCACGACGGCGTGCCGTACGAACAGTTGCCGGAGGCCTTGCAGCAGAAGCTGTCCGTGCAGCACGACGTCGTCGACCTCACCGCCGTGCTTCCCCTCCTCGACGGGCTGGGGCGGAGCGACGCGGAGCTGGCCGAGGAGGCGGAGGCAGCGGATCGCGACCCGACCACGGAGATGCCGGCCATCGTCGCCCGCCGCGACCCGGAGTTGCCCGAGCCCACGGACGATCTGGCTGCCGAGCTGCTCGTGCACGACACGGCATGGCTGCGCGAGGTGCGCGACCTGCTCGCCGACGAGCGCCAACTGGTGTTCTACGGCCCTCCCGGCACCGGCAAGACCTATCTGGCCCTGAAGATCGCCGAGTTTCTGGGCGGCGGGCCCGAGCAGGTCAAGCTGGTGCAGTTCCATCCCTCGTACGCCTACGAGGACTTCTTCGAGGGGTTCCGGCCCCAGGAGGACGTAGAGACACGGAAGGTCGACTTCCGGCTCACCGCGGGCCCGCTGCGTGAGCTCGCCGACCTCGCCGCCCGGGAGGGCAACCGACACATCCCGCACTTCCTGGTCATCGACGAGATCAACCGCGCCAACCTCGCGAAGGTCTTCGGTGAGCTGTACTTCCTCCTGGAGTACCGGAACAAGTCAGTGCGTCTCACCTACTCCGGTGACGACTTCGCGCTGCCGCCCAACCTGTTCGTCATCGGCACCATGAACACCGCGGACCGGTCGATCGCGCTCGTCGACGCTGCCATGCGGCGGCGATTCGCGTTCGTGGAGTTGTCGCCGCGCACCGAGCCGACGAGTGGGCTGCTGCGGCGCTGGCTGGAACGGGAGGGCCGAGATCGGGAATCGGCAGATCTGCTCGACGCGCTCAACTCCCGTATCGACGATGCCGACTTCCGTGTCGGGCCCTCCTACCTGATGAAGAAGGGCGTCTTCCGGGAGGGCGGACTCGAGCGGACCTGGCGGACGAAGATCCTGCCGCTGCTGGAGGAACACCATTACGGGGAGGGCGTGGACGTCGAGGCCCGGTACGGTGTGGCCGCACTGCGAGAGACGCTGGGATGACGCTCACGTCCGCCGGAAACGAAATGGCGGAGGGGACAACAACGACAGGCGTCCTGTCCGGTATCGACCTCACCGAGTACTCGGCCGTAACCGGACTGGCGCTGCCGGACGGGGTGGGGCGTGCGCTGGCGGCAGGAGACGTCGTCGAATCGGCGCCCGACCCGTACACGTCCGGTCGCTGGTCGCTGCGGGCCGGCTCCAAGGTCGGGGCGGTTGCTCTCTCAGTGCCGGGTGCACGGGAGCCGTTCACTGTGCGGGTGGCTCCCAAAGTGCCCATCGCCCGGTTCTTCTTCCTCCTTGGGTACAGCCTCGACCCCACTGGCGGCTGGCGCGACGGGGAGGTGGGTGTGAGTGAGTACGACGGACTGATGCCCGCCCTCGCCCATGCCCTCGAGCGGCAGATCGACCGCGCGCTGCGTCAGGGACTGCTGCAGGGGTACCGGTCCGCGGAGGAGAGTTCCCTGGTCGTCCGTGGAAGGATCAGGGAAGCCGAGCAGATCCGGCGGCGGTTCGGGGCGACGCTGCCGGTGGAGGTGGCCTACGACGAGTTCACCACCGACATCGCGGAGAACCGCGTGCTCCGCACGGCCGTCGAGCGGCTGCTGCACCTGCCCGGTGTTCCGCGTGACGTGCGGCGCAGGCTGCTGCATCAGCGGGCGCGGCTCGCCGATGTGACGCCGGTCGTTCGGGGGCAGGAGCTGCCAGGATGGCGGCCGACCCGTCTCAACTCCCGCTACCACCATGCACTGCGCCTCGCCGAGGTCTGTCTGCGGGGAGCATCGGCCGAGCACTCGCCCGGCGGTCTGCGGGTCGACGGGTTCCTGTTCGACATGAACCAGCTATTCGAGGACTTCGTGACCGTCGCGCTGCGTGAGGCGGTACGTGGAGGGGGCCGCACGTCCCGGCTGCAGGACTCGCATCATCTGGACGAGGCATCGGCGATCCGCATGCGGCCGGACTTCGTGCTGTACGGCGCCGACGGCGTCCCGTGCGCGGTCGTGGACGCCAAGTACAAGGCCGAGAGACGGGGCGGCTATCCGGACGCCGACCTGTATCAGATGCTCGCCTACTGCACCGCTCTGGGCCTGCGTGAAGGGCACCTGGTCTACGCGAAGGGCAACGCCCCGCACGTGTCCCATCAAGTGCGGCACGCCGGCATCCTGATCCACCAGCACGCTCTCGACCTGGACCAGGACCCCGCCGGTCTCTTGGCCGACATCGGCCGGGTGGCACGGCGGATGTACGGCACCTGACACTGCCGCACCCTCGCGGAACGGCGGCCGGCCACCCGTGTGATCGACTGCTCAGGGTCAGTCCGGGCTGGGGAGCGAGCACCGTGCCACAGCTTGCGTTCGCCAACAGTTTCTGGGAGAGCTACGACGCTCTCGAGAAACCGGTCGGGAACGGCGTGCGCAAGGCGATGCAGATGTTCCAACGGCTGACCGTGCCGGAGCTGCAGCAGGACAAGGGGCTGCATGGGTGCGCCAGTGCAGCGGAACTCTTGGCCGGTTCCGCTCCCACGCACGATCACGTCGTGGTCGACGAGGCGCAGGACCTGCACCCGGCCCAGTGGCGGGTGCTGCGCGGCGCGGTGGCGCCGGGCAGCGACGACCTGTTCCTCACCGGCGATCCGCACCAGCGCATCTACGACTCCCGGGTCTCACTCGGTTCACTCGGCATCTCCGTGGCGGGGCGCACCCACCGGCTGCGCATCAACTACCGCAGCACGGAGGAGATCCTCGCCTGGTCGACCGGCATCCTGGCACCGGTGTCCGCCGACGACCTGGGAGGTGAGGGCAGTGACACCCTGGCCGGGTACCGTTCGCTGCTGCACGGCAGACGGCCGCAGGTGGTGGGCCACGGCTCGGAGCAGGAGGAGGTCGCAGCGCTGGTGAACCGGGTCCGGGGCTGGATCGCTCAGGGCATCGCTCCGTCCGAAATCCGCGTGTGCACCCGGTCAAGAACGGTCAAGGATCCAGTGTCAACGGGGTACGTCTCGCGACGATGCACGCCATGAAGGGGCTGGAGTTCCGTTCTGTCGCAGTCCTGGGTGTGACGGCGGGTGCGGTGCCGTTCGCGCGCGAAGTGACACCGGTCTCGGTCGACTCCTTGCAGCACGACTCCGACCTGATGCGGGAACGCTGCCTTCTGTTCGTTGCCTGCACCCGGGCACGCGAGGCTCTGGCCGTCACGTGGAGCGGGGCGGGCAGCCCCTTCATCCCGGATGACCTCTGACGGGCGGTCACTCAGGCGGTCGCAATGCACCGTTCCCGATGCCGTCGCGGGCCAGCTCGGATGCCTGTCTGCTCAGTTCGGCGACTCGGCGGGCCAGTTCCTGAAACGCCTGCAGCCTGCGGAAGGCGTCTCCGTAGCGGCGCTGCTCGGCGATGTCCATCTGTGGGATGCGGGCCCCCTTGCCGTCCAGTCGGAAGGTACCGCTGGCGCTCGTGGAACGCCGGGTGTTGGACGCGCTGCGCAGGAAACCCTGTAGGAAGTCCGTGTCGAGCTGATCGCTGGTCGACACGGGTTCCAGGTCTCCGTACTCGACCAGCCCCGCGCGTGCGAGGTCGGCCACACTCACCGAGGAACCGTCCAGGGCGCCGGAGCCCTCGCCGGAGACCAGCTCCGGTAGTGACTGGGCCAGCATCCGCACCTGTTCGCCCAACTCCTGCCGGACCGCCGCGTACTCGGCCGCGTAGTCCCGGTGCGATCCCTCCACGTGACGGCCGGGCGTGAGGTCGACCGTATCGTCGAGGAGGTCGATGAGCGGAACTTCGGCGATCTGCTCAGGTGCCGGCTCCAGCTCTCCGTCAGGATCGTTGGCGGTCAGGTCGATCATGCGCACGCTCGTCGCGGCGTCGCTCACGGTCTCGGGGCGGCGCAGGTGCCACAGGTGCACGGGGAGGGCGTGCGAGGCCGCGCTGCCCGCCGGCAGGGAGACGACCTGGGTGAGGATGCCGCGGCGCACCAGCTCGGCACGGATGCGCCGACCCGCCTTGCGGTAGGCGACCGAAGCAGGCATGACCATGATGACTTGACCACCCGCGGCGGTGTGCGCGTACGCGTGCTGGAGCCAGGCGAGCTCGCCTTCGGCTCGCGAGGGTGTTCCAAGCTCCCACCGGGAGTCGAGGAGCAGGTCCTCGCGCCCCCAGTCGGCATCGCCCACTGGAGGGTCGCAGACGACGAGGTCCGCTTTGAGGGTCGGCCATTTGTCATCACGCAAGGAGTCTCCGGCGACGACCTCCACGTCGGTACGGGCCGCGAGATCCGCGCGCAATTGGGCGAAACGAGCACTGTGCGGCTCGCTCTCCTGGCCTCGCCGTCGCGGTCCGCGGTCCGGACCGACGGCGAGCAGCAGGGAACCGATTCCGCATGCGGGATCGAAAACGGTGGCGTCAGACGCCACCTCGCCCGCGAAGTGACGCAGTGCCCGAACGATGCGCGGCGAGGTGACCTGGTCGGACCCGGCCCTGCGTACGGAGTCCGTGAAGCGCTCCGCCAGAGCCTCCACCACTTCGCTTGCCGGCCCCGGCTCGGCAAGGGCATCTACCAGACGAACGGCGTCTGCCGGCAGCTCGGAGGATTCTGGCGTCTTCCCTTCGGAGAGAAGCTGCGCAACCGCCGCGAGCCCCCGGATCATGTCCTCACCGTAAGTCGCCCGCAACGCCTGCCAGAGCTGTACCTCCTCGGACACGTCCTGGCCCTTCCGCTGCTTGCTCAGCCATGTCTGCACATCGGCCAAAGCGAAGAGCGGGCTGTTCGCACTCCCACCGGCGGGCGCGGGGAAGTCGTCATACCGGCGTCTCCAATTGGAGACCGCGGCACGCGTGACGCCTGCGAGCCGAGCGATCTCGGAGCCGGTGACCATGGGGGCGTCCGGGGCCGCGGGAGTGTCTACCATAGTCCGTTACCGTACACACCGCCTATCGCCGGTTCAATGAACCCTTTCGTTGACTACGCTAACGGCACCATTGGGGCGATCACTCGTAAAACACGTGCCCGTTGCGGGCGGGGCTCAGTGTCCGTCACCCCGTCACCCGTTCCCGCCCGACTTGCGTCACACCGGCAGCGCGTGGAGCTTCTTGCCGTGCAGGGCGAAGACGCGTTTGCCGTCCGTTGCCACCAGCCAGGCGTGGTAGTCGCCCGTCTTGTCGTTGAACGTCCAGCGCACGGCGCCGGTCCTCGCGTCCATGGCGATGATGCCGCCCTTCTTGTCCAGGTCCGTGGCGCCGTACAGGGTGTCGCCCGCCTTGACGTACTGCCGCGGCACCTGGAGCCCGGCGTCCGCGAGGGCCTCGGACTTCCAGAGCTGTTTGCCGGTGCGCGGGTCCACGGCCCGCATGGTCCTGGCGCTGTCGGCGACGTAGAGCACATCCTCCAGTACCGCCGGTTCCCTGAAGAGCGCGCCGTCCGACGCTTCCAGGGACCACTTCTCCTTGCCGTCGGCCAGGTTGAAGGCCTGGAGCACGTTGCCTTGGGGGACGACGACCAGGTCCTGGTGGACGGTGAAGAAGCCGTAGTTCGTCTTGGTCGTCTTGTGCGTCCACACCTGCCCGCCGCTCGCGGTGTCGCGCACGGTGAGGTTCTTCTTGAAGTCAGTGTAGACGAGGTGGCGGCCCCGGACGGCGGCGTGGATGCCGTTCTGCTCGGTGCCGACGTCGCGCTGTTCCTTCCAGGCGACCCTGCCCGTGGTGCTGTTGAGGGCGGCGATGACGTTGGTCCTGGACGAGCCGTCCTCCTCGAGGATCTCGGCGATGACGTACACCTGCTCCTCGTCCACCGCGATCGGTCGCGGCTGCCGGTACTCCTTGCCCAGCCGGCTGCGCCAGGTCTCCTTGCCGGAGGCCGGGGCGTATCCGATGACGGAGCCGTCGTAGTCGCTGCTGGCCAGGTACAGGGTGTCTTGGCTGAGCAGCAGGGGTGCGCCGGGGACCGCGCCGCCCGGCAGGGACCACTTCTGCCCGCCGGTCGCGGCGTCGAGGGCGGCCAGAGGGCTGCCGCTGGCGATCACGACGCCGCCCGCGGCAACCAACTCGTCGTTGTCACCGTAGGTCTCGGCCGAGGTCGGCTTCGTCCACAGCGGTTCGGGGGCCCCGCCCTTCTCGCCGGCACCGGCGCCCGCGCCGCCACCGTCGCCGGAGCCCTCGCCGCCGCCCTTCGGCTCGTCACCGCCGGCGCTGCCCGGCCCCTCGACGTCCACGGCGTCCTCGTCGCAGCCGACCGTACCGGCCGTCAGCGCCGCCAGCGCGAGACCGCCGCCGGCCAACCGCAGTACACGCCGCCGGGAAGGGGCACCGAACGCCCCCGGTGTTCTGTCGTCCGATGTGTCGTGTCGCCTGGTCATGTGCCGTACCCCCGTGATGCGTCAGTGCAGGAACCCGAACAGGAAGGCCCACGCCGTACCGAACATACGGACGCGTCCCTCTGCGACCAGGAACGTTAGCCGGGCTCCCGTGCCACTCCCACCGCCAGATCCCAACCGCGACAGCACCGTGAAGCTATCGAGACAACTCGTCGCCGACCACCTCACGCACCTCGCCCACCTCGCGCACCGCACGACGGTGCCGCGGGCGGCCGGCCCGCCTGGCCTCAGGCCCCCTCCGGAGCCGGATCGAGGGCCTTTCCCAGGAGGTCCACCAGCTGGCGCAACTCGTCGTCCCCCAGCCGTGCGAACGGAGTCAGGGCCAGTGTCGCCTCGATGACCGCCGCCCGCACGCGGCGCCCGTCGTCCGTCAGGGCCACCACGCGCGAGCGGCGGTCGGCGGGGTCGGCGGAGCGTTCGACCAGGCCGCGGTCGGTGAGTTGGTTCATGACGAAGCTGAGGTTGGGCGCGTTGCAGTACAGGCGGCCGGCCAGTGTCTTCATCGAGGGGGGTGCCTGGTCCGGGTCGATGGCCCAGAGGGCCTGAGCGGTCGCGGGGGTCAGGCCGTGCTCCGCCAGGACGGCCTCGATCCGGTCGCCGGTCTGCATGAAGAGCTCGTGGTTCGCCGCCACCGCCGCCTCGAGGGTGCTTCGCGTCATGGGCCCATCGTACGCCTATTTACTTCGAGACTCGAAGTGTATGTTGGGGCACAGGGATTGGTTCGAGGCTCGAAGTATCTGGCTGCGGGCCGCGCCATGCCTTCTTCCAGCCGCATTTCCTCCAGCCGCACAGAAAGCACTCACCCATGCACGACTTCACGAACACCACCGCCCTGGTCACCGGCGCCTCCAAGGGGCTGGGCGAGGCCTACGCACGCGAACTCGCCTCTCGAGGCGCGCACTTGGTTCTCGTCGCCCGCTCGGCCGACGCGCTGCGTGCCCTCGCCGACGAGATTCGCGCCACGCATTCCGTCCGCGTCGACGTCATCGCCGCGGACCTGTCCGACCGGCGGTCGCCGCAGCGGGTCCTCGATACCGTCGACGGACTCGGCCTGGACGTGGATCTCCTGGTCAACAACGCCGGGATGGGGGCCGTGGGGCCCTTCCTCGGCCGACCTCTCGGACCTAATCTCCAGTCCGTCGACGTGAACGTCACCGCGCTGGTCGGACTGGTCCACCTCCTGGGTGCCCGCATGGTCGAACGCGGCCGCGGCGGCATCGTCAACATCGCCTCCACCGCCGCCTTCCAGCCCATGCCGTACCAGGCGAGCTACGCCGCGACCAAAGCGTTCGTACTCTCGTTCACCGAGGCGGTCGCCGAGGAGGTCCGCGGCACCGGCGTACGCGTGATGGCGGCCCACCCGGGGGCGACCGCCACGGGGTTCTTCGACCGGACGACCGCCTCCATGAACCCCAAGTTCACGGATTCCCCCTCCGACGTGGCTGCCAGAACGCTCGACGACTTCGCCCGGGGCCGGGCCGTCTCCTTCCCCGGGCGCGCGTCCCAGCGCGCCGGGGTCTGGGCGTCGCGGGTGCTTCCCCGCACCACGGTCACTCGTCTCACGGGCGCACTCAACCGCCGGCTGGGATTCCGCGACGTCAGCGATCTCGACCCCGCCGCAGCGCCGAGGCAGTGATGATCCTGGTTGGCATACTGCGCAAAGAAGAGGTGGGAACTGGGGGTGGCCATGAAGTTGTTCCAACGGGATCGGGGGGTACGGCCCCGTTGACCGGACCGTGCCTCGTCTACGCCCGCTCGGACGGGCCGTGGTCCATCAGCCTGCCGTCCCTGCAGGTTTCCGGTGGTCGGCCGTGGCTTCCGGACTGCGCCGGTTGGCCCGGTCCACCTCGGCCATGTGCGTCTCGGCCCACTCACGGAGTGCGGCCAGCGGCTCCTCCAGGGTCAGACCGAGCGGGGTGAGCCGGTAGTACACGCGCGGCGGGACGGTGGCCTCCACCCGGCGGCCGACCAGGCCGTCGCGGGCGAGGCCCTGGAGGGTGACCGAGAGCATCTTCTGCGAGATGCCCGCCATCCTGCGCTGCAGTTCCGCGAAGCGCACCTCCTCCGGAGATGCTTCCGCGAGCACCTTGACGGCCATGGACGTCCACTTGGTGCCGATCCGGTCGAGCAGGCGGCGGGTGGGGCACTGCGGGTCGAACAGGTCTCCCCGGACGCTGTCGATGTCGTCGTTCGGGGAGTGCGACGCCTGTGATGCCGAGGAAGGGGTCACCTGTGGCTCACCACCTGTGGGAGAAGTGCGGTCTGGGATCTCTCAGCCTAGTTACCTATCGTTTTGACGTCACCATTGGTAACTGCTTCGGGAGCACCTGTGCCCATCGCGTCACCCCTCTCCTCCGACCTTCAGCCGCGAGGCGTCGAACTTCGGCGCGTCGCGGTCAACGGCGTAGAACTCAACGTGGCCCTCCACGGCGAGGGGCCCGCCGTGCTGCTGCTGCACGGCTTCCCGCACACATGGCAGCTGTGGACCCGTGTCATGGGGTCCCTCGCCGAACGCCATCGAGTGATCGCACCGGACATGCGGGGAGCGGGGGCGAGTACGCACGCGGCGGACGGATACGACGCCGGCACGCTCGCGTGCGATGCCGAAGCGCTGCTGGAGGCGCTCGGCGTGCGTTCGGCGGACGTCGTGGGGATCGATGCCGGAACCCCGCCCGCGTTCCTGCTCGCGATGCGCCGGCCGGACCTCGTCCGGCGGCTCGTGGTCATGGAGTCACTGCTGGGCGGGCTGCCGGGGGCCGAGGAGTTCCTCGCCCAGGGGGCGCCCTGGTGGTTCGGCTTCCACGCGGTGCCGGGTCTCGCGGAGACGGTGCTGACCGGGCACGAGGCCCGGTACGTCGACTGGTTCCTGGACGCCGGGACCCTCGGAGAAGGTGTCGACCCCGCCGTCCGGGACGCCTTCGTGCGGGCGTACACCGGGGCCGACGCCTTGCGTTGCGCCTTCTCGTACTACCGGGCGCTGCCCACGAGCAGCGAGCAGATCGCGGAGTGCGTCGCCGGTGGGCGGTTGACCGTCCCCACCATGGCCGTCGGCGCTCGTCCGGTGGGCCGGGCCCTGGAACGGCAGTTGGGGTCGGTCGCCGATCACCTGGTCGGCCACGTGATCGAGGACTGCGGGCACATCATCCCGTTGCATCGTCCCGAGGCGCTGCTCCGCCTTCTCGGACCGTTCCTCGCCCCGGGCCCTCAGGGGTCGCCTCCCACGGGCTGAGGAGGCAACCCCTGAGGGCCCGCCTTGGCTACGCCCCAGAGGCGTTCAGTTCGTGCCGGACCCGCGAGAGGAAGGTGTCGACCGCGCGCAGGCCCCGGTGCGGGGTCATGCCGTGGACGAGCCGCAGAACGTAGTCGCGGGCGCGGCGGGAGTCGACCTGGCGCAGGATGTCCACCGAGCGGTGTCCGACGGCCAGGCTCTGTTCCAGGTCTCCTGCCTTGAGGTGGGCGGTGGCGACGACCGCGAGGCGCATGCCCACCGATCGGGTGAAGGCGTTCGGTGCCATCGCCTCCGCCTGCGCGTGCCAGGCCAGACACGCCCGGGAGTTGCCGAGGTCGCGGTGGATCTCGGCGGCGTCGGCGGCGAGACGGGGGTGGGTGAAGAAGTCGAGCCACTCCGGTCCGTCGCCGGGGCGTGCGGCGTCGAGGAGGCGCTCGGCGGACGCGAGGGCAATACCGGCCGACCTGCCGTCGCTCGCGCGGGCGTGCGCGCGGGCTTCGACGAGCCGGGTGAACGCCAGGGCCCGGGTGCTCGCGTGGTGCGTGGCCGGGCCGAGCGCGCCCTGGATCATGTCGAGGGCCGTGGCGGGACGGCTGTAGAGGGCGGCGTGCAGCGCCATGGTGGCCAGGATGTAGGTGGTCGCGTCGGGGTCCTCAGCCGCGCGTGCCCAGTACAGGGCACGGTCGAAGTGACGGCGGGCGGTGGTGTGGCGTCCGGTGTCGAGCGCTGCCCAGCCGGCCAGGCGGGCCAGTTCGGCGCAGATCGCGCACAGTTCGTGCTCGCGGGTGGGCGGCAGGGGCCGGCCGAAGAGCGGCAGGGCCCACTGGTCGAGCAGATGGCCCGCGGCCTGGGCCTGGGCGCTGCCGCCGCCGTACCGGGAGTCACCGTGCCGGACGGCCGCGGCGGCGCGGTGCAGTGCCGCGATCTCCTCCCGTCGGACGCGGTGGCGGTCCGACGGTCCCGGCGGCCGTTCCGGGAGTGGGCCGTGGTGGGGCAGGGCGGCGGCAAGGGTGCCGCCGGACGCCGCCGAGAGCAGTATTCGACGGTTGAGGTGGGGGAAACGGTTGAGGCCGTTGGGACGGTTCGGTCGGTTCATGGGACGCTTCCCGTCGGTCGGCTTGCGGCTTGCGGCTTTCGGCCTTCTGTCAGCTTTCTGTCGGCTTTCGGCTTTCGGTTTCCGGTTTTCGGTCGGTCTTCGGCTTTCGGTCGGCTTCGAATGTCGGCTGTCGACTCAGGCGGCCGTCGCGAGCTGCCCGGCCAGGTCCCGTACGTCTTTCAGGTAGGCGACCACTGCGGGCTCGCGGCGCCAGGGGGTCAGCGACTCGGTGTAGATCTTCAGGTAGTCGAGTCCGCGGATGCTCTGGACCCGGGCGAACAGCCGCAGGGACTCGCCTCCCAGCCGCAACGAGTGCTCCAGTTCACCGGACTGGGCGTGGGCGGTGGCCAGGACGGACAGCCGGATGCCGCGGGAGCGCGCGTAGGCGTCTCCGGGCATCGAACCCAGGGCGTGCCAGGAGAAGGTGGCCCGGGGGTGCCCGAGGTCGCGGAAGATCTCCGTGGCGTCGGTGACGATCCGCTGCCGGGAGAAGAACTCGATCCAGGGCCGCTCGCCGACGCCCTCCGCCGCTCCCCGTTCCTGGAGCCGCTCGGCGGTCGCCAGGCAGGACGCGGCTGTCCGGGCGTCACGCTGCCGGGCGTGGGCGCGGGCCTCGATGAGCTTGGCGAATCCCAGCACGCGCGGGTCGGCGGTGGGGACCCGCTCGTAGGCGCCCTGGGCCATGTCGATGGCCTGGGAGGTGAAGCCGCGCATCAGCGCCTGCATCGCCATGGTGCTGAGCACGTACGAGCCCAGATGCACGTCGCTGCCGGCCTTGGCCAGCCGCAGCGCCTGGACGAAGTGGCGCTGGGCGACCTGGTGCTGGCCGGCGTCGAAGGCGGTCCAGCCGGCGAGCCTGGCCATTTCGGCGGTCACGGAGAACAGGTCGCGTCCGTCGTGTTCGGTGTACCGGCCGTCCAGGAGCGGAGTGACCCGATCGTACAGATAGGCGCTGAGTGAGCGTGACTTCCAGGTCGCGCCGCCGAACCGGGAGTCCCACAGCCGGGCGGAGTCGGCCGCCTCCCGCAGCTCCTGGATGTGTGTTCGGTCGACGGTGATGCGGCCGGAGGGGGGTGACAGGGGTTCGGTCGGGTTGACGAGCCACCGGGTCACCGGTTCCGAGAAGACCGAGACCACGAAGGGAGAGCTGGCGAGGAAGGTCCGCCGGTTCACTGTGCTCCAATACGACGATGCTTCGCTGATCGCGTCGCGTTGGCCCCTGGGGAACTCGAGACCGGCGTCGCGGTCCAGATGCCCCGGCCGCTCCATGCCGATCTCCCCGAGGCCGACCGGCCTGCCCAGTCCCTCGGCCAGTACGGCGCAGATGTGCTGCGGTACGGGCCAGCGCGGGCGCACGCCGCGCCGGCACCAGTTGGCCACGGACGTGTGCGTGTATTCGCTGGTGATTCCGTGCGACAGGCAGATCTGATTGAGGCGGTGGGCAAGTCTTTTGTGACTGATACCGGATTCCTCGATCAGACTTTCCAGCCGGACGTTTCGCTGCGGTCGGGATTGTTTCTCCGCGGCCACGTCAGTCACGTGCGCCCACCTCCTCCGAGGGCCGACTACGCGTTAACGCCACTATAGGGGCGCTGAGTTGGCATGAGCGTCGACCGCGATTCATGAGCCCCCTCATGAGCCCTGCAGAGGCTTCACGGGGGCTGATCTCCTGATGAAAGACAACCCGGTTCCCAGGAGGGAGAGGATCGTGCGAAAGAACGGAAAGACGAATTCCGTGCAGGACGGGCAGGGCCGTGCCAGGCGTTGGATCGCTCTTGTGGCGCGATGGTCCGCCGCGTTGCTCTCCGCCTATGTGCCCCTGGTGGAACAGCTGCCGCCCCTGGTGCCGGCCCCGCTGGTCAACGTCCTGGCCCTGCTGGCCGGGGTGCACGCGATCCTGCCGTTCGACGACGGCGTTCCGCGTGCGGTTTCCACCGGGGAACCCGCAGCACCGGTCGGCCGTTTCCGCTCCGTGCGGTGTGTGCGCACCGCCGCCACCCGCCACCCGGTGCGAGCCCTGCGATCACCGAGGACTTCGTCGCCACTCGAGAGGACTGGCGCTCGCCGGCCGCGCATCCGTCGCCCGCTTCCGCCTCGCTGAGCTGGTCGCGGCGTGGTGTGGGGGCGAGCGAACGACATGGCGCGGTTCGTGCCGGCCCACCCTGCAACTTTCCAGGGCCGCTCCGGCGCCCTTCTGCGCAACCATGTGCCTGGTCAACGAGCGGGGACTCACAGGAGAGGACCGGTACACATGAGGATCAGACGACAGTTGGGGGCGCTGCTCACGGGAGCGGTGCTCACCGCGGGGGCAGCCCTCGGTACCGTCGCGCCGGCGCAGGCCTACAACCCGGATCCGCGCGTCACGTTCAAGTACGTCGACACGGACAACTGCCCGTGTTCCGTCGGCGACCCGTACGACGGCACCTACTTCCGGCACGACCCCGGCGGGAAAGCCGTCAAGATCAACTTGTATCACCCCGACTCGGGGGCCTGGCTGGGGAAGGTCGAGTTCCATCCGTACGGCGAGAAGCTCTGGGTCTACGACACCAAGAATGACGGCGACACGTTCTACGTCCAGCTCCAATACGCGTCGGTCACCAACGTGTACCCGGTGGGGCCGGTGGTCTCGGCGCCCGGGACGTCGGCCGCCGTCGAGTACACAACGTACGACTACAACCTGGACGAGGGCGGGGCGGTGCACGTCTCCGTCTACGACGACGCCGGCAAGGACGATCTCATCACCTCGACGGGTGCCGTCATCCCCTGACGGCACCGGTCCCGGGCGGGCACCGGTGCCGAGCGGGCGCCAGTGCCGGCTCGTGGGCGTCTCGTCAGTGCGGTTTCCGGATGCTGTCGATGATGCGCGTCCAGTTGTCGCTGCCGTGGCCGTTCTCGATCGCTCGGCGGTAGTGGTCCTGGACGGCCGTCGGGAGGGCGAGGTCCAGGCCGAGTGCCGTGCTGGTGTCGACGATGTGGTCGGACGTCGCGCCCATCATGGTCACCGTGCTGAGGTGGCCGGGGTGTTCACCGGCGTCGAGGGCGGCGCCGGGGTGTTCCTCGCCCGCCCTCAGGATGTCGCCGATGGAGTCGGCGGAGGAGAGCAGTTCCGGCAGCGCCTCCTGGGCCTTCAGACCGGCGGTGCCCAGCATCGCGGTCGCGTGCATCAGGCCGGACAGGGTGGTGAGGAAGACGGCGAGCTGGGCCTGGTACATCAGCTGGGCGAGGCCCGGGTCCTCGCCCAGGTGCTTCGGGGTGCCCAGCAGGGTCAGCACGTCCCGGTGGTTCTCCAGCAGTTCCTCGCGGCCGCTGTAGTAGATGTGGGCCGCGTTCGTGCCGACCATGGGCGCGGGGACCATGACGCCTCCGGTGAGGAAGGCGGCGCCGTGGCGGGCGGCCCACGCTGCCGCCTCGCGCGTGCGGTCGGGGGTGTCGGAGCTGAGGTTGACCAGTGTGCGCCCGGCCAGCGCTTCGGTTGTGTCGTCGAGGATGTCGTACATCGCCTGGTAGTCGGTGAGGCTGAGCAGCACCAGTTCGCTCGCCTCGAGCGCCTCGCGGGGTGCCGGCGCGTGCGTCGCGCCGGCGCCGACGACGCCGTCGGCCCGACTCGCCGTGCGGTTCCAGACGGTGACCGGGTGGCCCGCGGTGAGGAGGGTGTGGGCGATGGCCTGGCCCATCGGGCCCAGTCCGATCACGGAAACGGGGGTGGCGGGGCTGGTGGTGCGGTCCTTGTGTTCGTTCACCCCTTCATCCTCTGAGGGCACGGGTAGCCTCGGAAGTACCCACTTTTTTCTGCGGTACTTACCGATTCGTAAGGGGCTGAGCGATGGCCAAGGGGTCGAGGTCCGGGCCGTACGTCTGCGGCATCGACGCTGCGCTCGACGTGGTGAGCGGCAAGTGGAAGGGCCTGATCCTCTGGGAGCTCGACGCCCACGGGGTACGCCGTTTCGCCGAGCTCCGTCGGGGGCTGCCGGGCGTGAGCGAGAAGATGCTCACCCAGCACCTGCGGGAGATGGAGGCGGACGGGCTCGTCCACCGGGAGGTGTACGCCGAGGTGCCGCCACGTGTGGAGTACTCCCTGACCGACCACGGCCGCACACTCAATCAGGCCCTCGGACCGCTCGGCGCGTGGGGCACCGAGCGGATACGTCGCGAGGGGTGCGAGCAGCGGCAGCCGCAGCCGGACACCCGTTCCTCCATGCGCTGACCGGATCGGTGTACCCCCGCCAGGCGTACCGATGATGTCCGGGCCGGCCGGCAGTCGTTACGGGGACGAGAGCGAGGAGATCTGCCATGTCCACGGAACAACCCGCCGTACGGCAACCCACGACCGAACTCGACGCCCGTTACAGCTCCGCACTCAATCCCCGTCCGGGCGCCACGGACGTCACGGCCACCGAGTGGGCCGAAGCCCGACGGCGCGTGGCGGCCGCCGAGATCTTCTGGGTGGTCACGGCCCGACCGGGCGGCGGGCCGCACGTCACGCCGGTGATCGCGGCCTGGCACGACGGAGTGCTGTATTTCTCCACCGGACCGGGTGAGCAGAAGGCCCGGAACCTGGCCCGTGACGCGCGCTGCGCACTGCTCACGGGTACGAACTCGCTCACCGACGGGTTCGACCTGGTGGTCGAGGGCGAAGCGGCACCGGTCGGTGACCCGGCGGTGCTGGAGAAGGTGATCGCCGCGTACGAGGCGAAGTACCGGGAGCACATCACGTCGGCCGAGGGCACCTTCCACGGGATCGGGGACGCCCTGCGGAGCGGGGACGTGGTGCTGTTCGCCGTAGCTCCCGTCACCGCGTACGGGTTCGGCCGGGACGAAGGGGTGTACAGCCATACGCGCTGGTCGTTCTGAGGCTCCGCGGGGCTCGGGCGTGTACGGGATCAGTCGCCGTCGGTGCCCAGCGCTCCCAGCAGCATCGGCAGCGACGCGTGCAGTTCCCGCTCCCAGTAGGCCCAGCCGTGGGTTCCCGGGCCGTAGAAGTTGGTTGTCACGTGCCTCGCGCCCACGCGCTTCAGCTCGGCCGCGAGCGCGTGGTTCTGCCGGTTGAAGTCGGCCTCCAGGGCGCTCGTGGCGCCGGGTGCGTCCAGGGGGCCTGTGGTGCCGTCGCCGCAGGAGAGGTAGACCGGGATCGACCTCAGGCGCTTGGCGAGGTGGAAGGGGTCGTGGGCCTGCCAGATGCCGCGTTGGGCGACCGGGTCGCCCCAGACGCGGAGCGGGTCGTTGCCCTGGCCGGCGAAGAAGCCCATGATGCGGTCGACCGACTCCTCGTTCAGGAGCGGGTGGGCGGAACCGGAGTACGCCGCCGTCGCCTTGAACATCCCGGGATGCCGGGCCGCGTAGAGCAGTGCGCCCTGGCCTCCCATGGACAGGCCGGCGACCACGCGGTTGCTGCCCGCGCCCCACTCGCGTTCCAGGAGGTGGCGCAGTTCCTTCGTGTGGAACGTCTCCCATGCCGGGTCGCCGCCCTGGCCGTGGTTCCACCAGTCGCTGTACCAGCCGTTCCAGCCGGCCTCGGGCATCACGACCAGGACGTCGCGCAGGCTGTCGGTCTCCGCCACGTCCGTCATGCTCGTCCAGGACGTGTAGTCGCCGCAGCAGCCGTGCAGGAGCCAGAGGGTGGGCCAGTGCTGCCGATGGCGTCGGTCGTGCGGGTTCCAGCCGTCGGGAGTGAGAAGCCGGACCTTGACCGTCCGGCCGCCCAGGGCCGCCGACCGTACGGACAGGTCGACCTGCCGGTCCGCGACCCGGGTGACGGCGACGACCTCCGCGCCGGGGCGGGTGGCGCCGGTCTCCGGTTTCTCGGCGGCAAAGGCCCCTGGAGCGGTCGGCATCAGGACGGCCAGAAGGACGGCCAGTAGGACGGCAAGGACCAGGAGGAGTCTCGCTCGCAGCGGAGTGGGGACAGTGGGCACGTTCGCGAACACGGCGGCTCCCTGGATGGGTTGCTGTGCGTGGTGCGTGGTGCGTGGTACGTGGTGCGTGGTGTGTGATGGGTAGTGCTTGGTGCGTGGCGCGTCCGGCGGGTGGTCGTGGCGGACCGGGTCAGGTGCCGTGCCGGTGCGGCAGGATCAACAGCGCGTCGCCGACCGGGCGTTCGCCCGCCGCGTCCGAGGGGGAGTTGAGTACGGCGCCCTCGGCCACCATCGTCGTCGAGCCGCCGCCGTCCAGGTTGACCGCGTCGCGCAGGCCGAGTGACCTCGCGACCTCCGCGCTCTCGCCGATGCTGAGTCCGAGGGAGTCCGTGCTGCGTCCGTCGGCGGTGACGAGGACGGTGCGGCCCGCGGCGTCCACCCCGGCCAGGGTGCGCGGGTTGCGCTTGTGGACCCAGCCGTAGTACCAGCTCGGGTCGCCGGGGTGCACCATGCCGTCGGTGGCGGGGGTGACGTGGATACGGCCGTCGCGCACCAGCTCGGGACCCGCGTTCACGATGTCGGTACGGGGCGAGGTGGGCATCCGGCGGCCTCGGTCGTCCAGCAGGGTCGTGCTCACGCGCAGGCGGTCGCCCACGTGGGCCAGGGCGGCCAGGTCCGCGACGCGTTCGCCCGTCGCCTGGACCGAGCTGCCGCCCCGGGGGACCGCCCCACCGCGTGGTGAGCGCAGTTCCACGACCCGCTCGTGGGCGTCCAGCACGGCCTCCAGGCCTTCGCCCTCGGGCGTGCGGCCGCCGTAGTCCGGGGTGAAGGCGACCAGTTCGTCGGGGTTGGTGCAGGTGACGTCGTGCAGCGGGAGTGATGTCGGGGTGTCGCCCGCGCTGCCGCCGCAGTTCCTGATCAGGCCGGGTACGCGGTTCACTCCGTTCAGGGGGAGGGAGGCCGCGCGGGTGGCGATCCGGCCCTGCCAGGTGAGGCGGGCGATCTCGGTGCGGCGCCCGTTGTCGTGGACGACCAGCGCCGGGCGTCCGGCCACCGGTTCGCTCAGCAGGCGGCCGTCGTACACGCCCACTCCGGCGGGGTCGCCCGGTGCGCCCGCCTTGGGGTCGAGGACGAAGAAGCCGGCGTTGACGGCGGCCGTCGCGGTGGCCGACGCCGAGAGCGCGCTGGTCGTCTCGCGGTTCTCCAGGTCGGGGCCGTACGACGCGTCGAGGGTGCCGCGGAACCTGCGCGGGTCGATGGTGAGTACGTCGACGCGCCACGGGCCGCGGTCCGTGGCCTCTCCGTCCCAACCCGTGTACACCGCCGAGCCCGAATACCCGGCCGCTCTCAGGCGGGTGCGTTCCGCGGTCGCTGCGGTCTGCGCGTCGAAGGCGCCGATGCGGACCCGCCAGCCGAGGGTGCCGCCCCGGTAGTCGGCCGTCGCGCCTGTCGTCACCTCCTCCACCCTCGCTTCGAAGCCGTCCCGCCGCAGTTCGGCGGCCAGTTCGTCGGCGCTCGCCCGGTCCTTCAGGGCCGTCGGCGGTGCGTCGGGGTCCGGGGAGGTGTCGCCGCCGGGGATGGAGACCTCGACCGTCCAGTGGAGTGCGGGGTCGTCGGTGTTGCCGCGCACGATGCGGGTGAGGGTGACGCCCGGCTGGAGGGTGGTCGTGGTGCGCGTCTCGGGGAGTCCGTCGGGACCCAGGGGAAGCGTCTGCCGGGCCGAGGGTTGATACCCGACCGCGTGCGGGGACGCCTCGGCGCCCGCTGGAAGGGCGGCCAGCGTGGTGAGGACGCCCAGAACGGCACCCGTGGCACTCAGTCTCTTCTTCATCTGTCCCGCCTCGCGCCGACCACGGACACCGACCGACCCATGCTGCGCACAAGTATCGGCCGGTTCAGGCTCACGTCAAGGCGGCCCGGTGGGCGCGGGCCGCACCCTCCGTGCTGCTCGGCCTGCTCAGGGGATCCGCGCCACGCCCACGTAGAAGCCGCTGCGTTCCCGCGTGGGCGCGGGTTCCTCCTGATACCACTCTGTCGCGAACACGATGCCGGGCGCGAGGAGTTCCAGTCCCGCGAAGAAGGGCTCGACCTCGCTGCGGGTGCGCATCCGCAACGGGATCGCGCCCTTCTTGTACGCGGTCTCGGTCTCCTGCTTCAGCTCCGGGTGCTGGTCGGCGGTGCCGTGCGAGAGGACCAGGTGGCTGCCGGGGGGAAGTGCTTCGACGAGGGCGCGCAGGACGCCGTACGGGTCCTCGTCGTCCGGCAGGAAGTGCAGGAGCGCGATCAGGGAGAGGGCGATGGGTCGGTCGAAGTCCAGTACTTCACGGGCGCGTTCGAGAATCGTCTCGGGCTGTCGTACGTCCGCGTGGAGGAAGTCCGTGACTCCCTCCGGGGTGCTGGTCAGCAGCGCCTCCGCGTGCCGGAGGACGATCGGGTCGTTGTCCGCGTAGACGACCCGGGCGTCCGGCCTGACCGCCTGCACGATCTGGTGCAGGTTGGGTTCGGTGGGGATGCCGGTGCCGATGTCCAGGAACTGGTCGACGCCGTTCTTCGCCAGCCAGGCCGCCGCGCGGTGCATGAACGCCCGGTTCCGGGCGGCGTTGCCGCGTGCCTCCTCGGGGAGGGTCTCGCCGACCCGCTGGTCTACGGGGTAGTTGTCCTTGCCGCCCAGCAGCCAGTCGTAGACGCGGGCCGGGTGCGGCTTGCTCGTGTCGATGTGGGTTCTGGGTGTACCGGCGGTCACAGGACACTCCTCCGTACGCGGAACGGCATCGTCGGGTCGTCAGCGTAGCGGGACCGCCCCTGGTCGAAGGGCGTTGTCAGTGGTCGCCGATAGTTTCGGTCCCGTTCCGCCGAGGTGGCGTGAACCCCCCTTTCACGTGCATGGGAGATGGTGCGTTGTCCGTCTGGGAGAAGTCGAGCACGGTGCGTGTGGTGCCGTCCGCGCGGCCGCGCAAGCTCGCCAAGGTGCCGTTCGTGGAGCTGGCCGACGGGCGGTTGCAGGGTGTGGTCTCCAGTGGGTCGGACATCGGGCGGGTGTACGTGTCCTCGGTCGCGGCGTCGACCTACGCCTTCTCGTGCAGTACCAACAACAACCGTCCCTGCGGCGGGGCGCGCGGCTCGTTCTGCAACCACATCCGCGCCCTCGTCGGTGAGGCCGTGCTGCAGTACGGCGCCGAGCGCGTGGCCCGCTACCTGAAGGTCGAGGCCGGCGAGTCCGTCGACGCCCCGTCCCTCACCTCCGCCATGACGGCGGCGCGGCCCGGAGCCGGGGACGCTTCGGCCGCCGCCCAGGTGTTCAGCCGGTTCCTGCGGCAGCTCGCCTATCTCGAACTCGCGGCGACCACTGCTCCGTTGCCCGAGATGCACTGGTTCCCGACGACCGGGGCGGTGGCCGCCTGATGCGCGCCGATCTGCTCTTCGACGACATCGCGGGGCTGGACGAGGCCCTCGCGGCCGTGGACGGGTTCGACGCGGTGCTCGTCGGGGGTCTGCTCCGTCCGCGGCCCGCGCAGGCGGGTGGGCTGTCGGGGCTCGCCGACGCCGTCGCCGGGACGCCGCTGGCGTCACGGGTCGCCGAGGCCGCCGAGAAGGCATCCGCCGGGGGCGGTGACGAGGGGCACTTCGTCGCGCTGGCCGCCGCGCGTACCGCGTTGCTCGGATCCGTTCACGACGCGCTCGTGGCACGGGTGGACGAGGTCACCGGCCGGCCGGTCGCCGATCCGTGGGCCGCCGGACCGGACTCCGGCGAGGAGCGGGCGGGGAATCTGCTCGTCGCCGCCCGCGGATGGCTGTGCGACCTGGCCCGGACCGGCTGGCAGGGCATCGACCACGAACTCGTGGGCGGAGCCGCGCCCGTCGTCTCCGCGATGCTGCCCGACCCGGCGTTGCGCCGGCTCGCGACGCTGCTCGACGGGTTCGCCGCCGAGCTGGCCGCCTGCTGTCCCGGTGCGTCCCTGGAGCGGGTGCCGGTGCGCCGCTGGGCCGACCTGTGGGCGCGTGCCCTGCTGCTGACCCTGCCGGGGGCGGCGTCCGGGCCCGCCGTGGGTGAGGTCAGTGGGCGGCTGCTGCCGCTCGGCGTGGACGTCCAGGAGCATGCCACCGCCGTGCAGGCGCAGGTGCACGCGGTGTTCGAGCCCGCGGACGGGGGCGTGTCCCGGCTGGTGCGGGCCTCGGTGTCCGCGCCGAAGCCGGACACGGTCGTCGGGGCCGGGCTGTGGCAGGGGCTGCGGCCGCACATGTCGCTGCTGGCGGCGGTGGGAGAGGGCCGTGCCGTCGACCTCGACGCGATGCCGCTCACCGCCGAGGGTGATCTGCTGTGGGACGACTCCCGCGCCCGCGCGGGTGAGCCCGCCGACGTGTTCGCCACCGCCCGGGTGGCACTCCCTGTCGCCGCGGCGTGCGCCGTGTCGCCGCTGGACCGGCATCCGGTCCGGATCGCCGTGCCCGTCCTGGTGGAGGGATACGGCGTGGAGGGATACGGCGTGGAGAGGGACGGCATGGAGGATGCGCGGGACGTGGCGGGCGGGGTCGTTCTCGACGTCGCCGGGTGCCGGCTGCGGGTGGACACGGACCGGGTGCCGGCCGCCGGGCCGCTCACCCCTCAGGCCGTGGCGTCGTCCGGTGCCTGCCTGGGGCTGCTGCGCTGGGACGCCGGGGAGTTCCTGCTCCAGCCGCTCGCCGTCGAGCGGACGGTGCGAAAGAAGCCCGTCGCCGTGCACGCGGGTGCCTGGGCCGGTGGCACGAGCGACAAGGCCGGGGCGCGGGCCGAGAAGGCCGCCACGGACGCCGTCGTCGTGCTGCGGGAGCGCGCCGGAAAGCTGCTGCGGAAATGACCCACCACCCCCACGCCGACGATCACGGCGCCCCGCCCCTCGGTGATGCCCAGGACAACCGCCGGCAGGTTCTCTACTGGCGTCTGCTGGCCCGGCTCTTCGACCCGGAGGAACAGGCCGCGCTGGAGTCCGCGAGCCTCGCCGTGGTCGAGGACATCGGTCTGCCGACCGCACTGCTCGACCCCGGCGCCTCGGTCGACTCGGTGGTCCAGCGCCATCCGGACCTGGCGGCCGAGTTCGAGGGGCTGATGGTGCCCGAGCCGGAGGACGAGGAGGCGCGGGACCGGGCCGCGGAGGTGCGGCGTGCGGCGCTCGTCTCCAAGGTGCTGTTGAACGTCTTCGCCACCGGCTCCGGCAACGTGAGCGCCGAGCAGCTGGCCCGCTGGCAGTCCGACGCGGACTGGCTGGAGCGCGCCCTCGGCTGCCGGCCGGGCGAACTGCGGGGCGGACGGGCGCCCGCGGGCGGGCCGAGCCGGTCCGGCGGCGGTGTCGGTCCGGCCGGCACGGGTGTCGGCGGGCCCGCGCCGGACCTCAGCCGTCTCGTGCCCGCCATCGGCCCGGAACTCGGTTCCCTCGAGGCCGACCTGGTCAGGCGCATGCACCTGCGCGAGGTGCTGGCGGACCCCGCGCTGGCCGCCCGGCTGACGCCGAGCATGTCCCTGATGGAGCAGTTGCTGCGCGACAAGGACAACCTCTCCGGTGTCGCGCTCGCCAACGCCAAGGCCCTCATCCGCCGTTACGTGGACGAGGTCACCCAGGTCCTGCGCACCCAGGTGGAGAAGTCCACGGTCGGCGAACTCGACCGGTCCGTCCCGCCCAAGCGTGTCTTCCGCAACCTCGACGTCGACCGCACGATCTGGAAGAACCTCACCAACTGGAGCCCGGAGGAGGAGCGGCTCTACGTCGACCGGCTCTACTACCGGCACACCAGCCGCAGGACGACGCCCCAGCGTCTCGTCGTCGTCGTGGACCAGTCGGGATCCATGGTCGACTCGATGGTCAACTGCACCATCCTGGCGTCCATCTTCGCCGGGCTGCCGAAGGTCGACGTCCACCTCGTCGCGTACGACACCCAGGCGCTGGACCTGACCCCCTGGGCGCACGACCCGTTCGAGACGCTGCTGCGCACCAAGCTGGGCGGCGGCACCGACGGCACGGTCGCCATGGCCCTCGCCCAGCCGAAGATCGCCGAACCGCGCAACACCGTGGTGGTGTGGATCTCCGACTTCTACGAGTGGCGGCAGCAGGAGCTGTTCGACTCCATGGCCGCCGTCCACCGCTCGGGCGTGAAGTTCATCCCCGTCGGGTCGGTGACCAGCTCCGGCCGCGGCAGCGTCAACCCGTGGTTCCGGGAGCGGTTCAAGGACCTCGGCACGCCGGTGATCTCCGGCCACATCAAGAAGCTCGTGCACGAACTCAAGACGTTTCTCGCCTGATCACCGAACCTCCCCTGATCATTGAAAGGCCACCCTCATGTCCGAACTGCTGCGCGCACCCGCCGAGATCAAGTACGCCGAGGAGCTCGACTGGCTGGAGTCGATCGACGACGGGCCCAAGCCGTTCTCGTGGCGGCTGTCGCCGAAGATGGTCCGTCTGTTCGTCCTGGGTTCCGAGCGGTCCGACGGCCTGGACCGGGAGGTGGCGCAGAAGTGGTTCGGTGACCGGAGCTTCGTCGAGCGCTCCATCGTCACCCTCGCCTCCGACCGCGGACTGCTGCTCATCGGTGACCCGGGGACGGGCAAGAGCTGGCTGGCCGAGCTGCTGTCGGCCGCGATCAGCCGCAACTCCACGCTGGTGGTGCAGGGTACGGCCGGCACGACCGAGGACCACATCAAGTACTCGTGGAACGTCTCCATGGTCATCGCCAAGGGGCAGTCCCGGGAGTCGATGATCCCCTCGCCGATCATGACGGCGATGGAGTCGGGGTCGATCGGCCGCTTCGAGGAACTGACCCGGTCCACGAGTGACGTGCAGGACGCGTTGATCTCGATCCTCTCCGAGAAGTACATCTCCGTTCCCGAGCTGGCCGGCGGCGGGGACGACGACAACATCGTCTTCGCCAAGCCCGGGTTCTCCGTCATCGCGACGGCCAACAGCCGCGACCGGGGTGTCAACGACCTGTCCTCGGCGCTCAAACGGCGCTTCAACTTCGTCCGGATCCCGGTGGTGACGAACAAGAGGAGCGAGACGGAGATCGTCCGCTTCCGCACCGAGGAACTGCTGCGCCGGCACTCGATCGACCTCGAGGTGCCGCCGACCCTGCTCGACGTGCTGCTCCAGAGCTTCGCCGACCTGCGCCAGTCGGCCGCCGCGGCCGGCAGCGACGACGAGAAGCTGGAGTCCGCGCTGTCGACGGCCGAGCAGATCGGCGTGCTGGAGGACGCCGTCCTGCACAGCAACTTCTTCGGCGAGAGCGCCCTGACCGCCCGCACCCTCGCCTCCTCGCTCGTCGGCTCCCTCACCCGCCGCGAGCCCGAGGACCTCGCCATCCTCAACAAGTACCTGCACGGAGTCGTCGAGCCGCGCAGCAAGGAGCAGGGCGGCTCCTGGCCCGAGTTCCTGGAGGGCGGCCGCGACGCGATCGCCACGCTGTCGTGAGCGGGGACCGGGAGAGCACGTCGTTCGGTGCGCTGAGGGGGCAGCTCCAGGAGGCGGCCGCCGCGTTCGCGGGCGGGCCCGACGCCCTGGAGGGCATCCTCCTCGGCCTGGTCGACGACGTCGACCGTGCGGTGCGCGAACCGCTGGAGATCTTCCCCGTCTGCCACCACTCCCCCGCCTCGGCCGTCGCCATGGCCCGCCGGCTGCGCGCCAAGCAGCCCAAGGTCGTCTATCTGGAGCTGTGCGAGGACATGGCGCCGCTCCTGACCGAGCTGCGCAATTGCAGGCTGCCGGTCGCGGTGCAGGCCTTCGCCGGTGACGTCGACGGCTTCCCCAAGGAGTGGGCCCCGCTGTCGGTCGTCGCGCCGGTCACCGAGGCGTCCGCCGAGTACCAGGCCATCGCGTACGCGCTGGACACACCGGGGGTGGAGCTGGTCCTCGTGGACCGGTCGTCGGACCACGTCTTCCAGTGGGACGGGAGGGACGAGCAGCCGCAGGAGGAGGCCGGACCTCCTCGGGAGGCCGAGGCCGCGCTGCACGGGGAGGCCGTCGGCGTCGAGATCGGCGACCTGCGGCCGCGCTTCGCCGAGCTGGAGGAGCACCTGCTGCGCCACGGCAGGGTGCGGCACTGGTCGGAGTGGTGGCACCAGTACGTCGAGGTCCCGCTCGGGGACAGCGACCACGACACCTACCGCCAGGTGATGTTCCTCATCGGCAGCCTGTTCCGGCGGCTCGCCCCCGGAGAGGGCTCCAGGCTACGGGTGGACGAGGACCGCGAGCGGTTCATGTGGACCCGGATCCGCGAGCACCTGGCGGCGAGCGGCGCGGACCCGGCCGACTGTCTGTACGTGTGCGGGGCGTTCCACGCGGCCAGCCGGGTGGCGGAGTTCGGTGTACGGGGCGACTCGGGCGCGTTCACGATCTCCCCGCGTACGGCGACCGCGTGGCAGTACGGTCTGATCCCGTCCAGCCACGCGGCGATCGAGGCCCAGTTCGGCCTCGCCGCGGGCTCGGTGTCGATCGCGGCGACGGAGTGGGCGAAGAGCCTGAAGCGGACCCGTGTGCGGCCGTACGTGCTGGAGGGCCAGGCCGGGAAGCGGAAGTCCGCGGCCAGGAAGGCGGCCGCCGTGCCCGCTCCCCCGGCCGGGGCCGCCGCGGACAGGCTGTCGGGTTTCCTGCGCCGGCCGCCCGTGCTGGACTCGCTCGACGAGGCGGAGCTGCTCGGCTGGTCGGTGGACATCGTGCGCGCGGCCCGGCGCAGCGGCTACCTCGCCTCCACCGCCGACGCCGTCGCGGTCTTCGAGACGTCGATCCTGCTGGCCGGGATGCGGGACCGGGCGAAGCCGACGCCGTACGACTTCCAGGACGCGGCGGTCACCTGCATCGAGAAGGACGTGGTGCCGGGGCGGCGGGACGTGCGGCGCCTGGTCGAGATCATGATGGGCGGCGACCGGATCGGGCAGGTCGGCTACGAGTCGCTGCCGCCGCTCGCCCGGGACGTGCACGACCGGCTGGAGCCGCTCGGGCTGCGGCTCCAGCAGCGCGGGGTGCGGCGGGCGCTGCTGGACATGGTGTCCCGGCCGGAGCTGCGGGCCTGCTCCGACGTGCTGTGGATGCTGCGGCGGCTGATGCCGCACGGTGCCGCCCGGCCCATCATGGGTGAGCAGCGGCTCGGTGAGCGTTCCGTCCAGGAGTCCTGGGACCTCGCGCTCGGCACCCACCAGCGGGCGCTGATCGAGCTGGGCTACGAGGGTGTCAGCATCGAGCAGGTCCTGGAACAGCGGCTGCGGCGTGCCGCCTACGGGCCCGGGGCGACGGCGGCGACGGTGCTGGCCGCGGTGGAGGACGCCACCCTGTACCTGGGCAGCCGCCGCCTCGCCGACGAACTCGGCACGCACGCGCTGAAGGTGCTGGCCGCCGAGCGGGGTGTCGACGGCGCTCCGGAGGTGCTGCGCCGGGTGCGGGCGCTGCTCGCGCACTACCGGACGAGCGAGCCGGTGCTGCCGTCGTGGATCGAGTCGTTCGTCAAGTCCGGGTACGCGCACTACTGCACGCTGCTGCCGACGGCGTTCGGGGACGAGGACGCGACGGTCGGGCAGGTCGCGGCGATGCTCGGCTTCCTGTTCGGCATGGAGGGCCTCGCGCTGTCGCTGGGCTGCGACCGTACTCAGCTGGAGCTGGCGGTCGGACAGTCGCATCCCGAGGATCCGTCGAAGACGGCCCTGTTGTGGGCGGCGCAGGTGCAGCTCGGCACCCTGTCGCGTGGCGAACTGCGTTCCCGGTGCGACGCGTTGCTGGCCAACCCCCTGGTGGTGCCCGCCTATCCGCGCTACCTCAGCGGTTTCGTGCACGCGTTGGAGCCCGTGCCCGGCCTTGCGGACGTGGTGGTGGAGGCGGTGTCGAACGCCTTCGGGCGGTTGCCGGACGCGGTGCTGCTGCCGTGGCTGCCGCTACTCGTCACGACGCTGCGGTCGAGCGCCGCGGAGCTGGCCCCGCTGCTGATCCGCGAGGCGGGCCGGATCTTCCCGGGGCGGCTGGCCGCGCTGGACGCCTGGGTGCCGCCGTGGCGGACGCCCCCGGTCGCACCGGACGCCCGCCGGGCGGGCCCCGGCGGGCGCGCACCGCGCGGCGCGGCGCTGCTGCCGGCGCATCCGGCGACGTGCGACGCGGTGGCGGAGCTGCTGGGCTGCACGCGGGAGTGGACGGACGCGGACCGACCCGGTGACCCGGGCGGCTCGGGCGGAGGGTCCGGCGTGGCGTTGCTGACCGCGCATCCGGCGGCCTGTGACGCGCTGGCCGGTCTGCTCGGGTGTGACGAGGGGTGGGACTCGGGCGGCGGCTGCGGTTCACCGGCCCGAGGAGCCGTGCTGGCGGGCCGTCACCCGGCAGCGGCGGCGGCGTGGGAGGCCGTGCTCGCGCGCGCGTGAGTGCGGGGGCGGGTTCCGGCAACGGGCAGGGGCCCGCCGACGCCCGCCCTCGTGCCAAGATGATGTTCCGACCGGCGCTCACCCAGGTGCTCGTCCCCTCCGGCATCCTTGGGTGGCCCACGAGTTGAGGACGGAGTGAGGCCGCATGACCTCCCTGAGCAGTGGCGAGAGCGCCGCCCACCCCGACCGGATCGACACGAGCAGGCCCCATCCCGCACGGATGTACGACTACTTCCTCGGCGGGAAGGACAACTACGAGGTCGACCAGAGGGCCGCCGAGCAGTTCATGAAGGCGGCGCCCGAGGTGCGTGAGGGAGTTCTCGCCAACCGGCACTTCATGCACCGGGCGGTGCGGCACGTGGTGGCCGAGGGCGGCGTCCGCCAGATACTCGACGTGGGCACCGGCCTGCCCACCGAACCCAACGTGCACCAGATCGCGCGGTCCGTCGCGCCCGGTACCCGGGTCGCGTACGTCGACAACGACCCCATCGTCGCCACCCACTCGAGGGCTCTGGCGGACGACCCGGACACCGCCGTCGTCCTGGCCGACCTGCGCGACCCCCGTGCGATCCTCGACCATCCCGAGGTGCGCGCGGTCATCGACTTCGGCCGGCCGGTGGCGCTGCTGCTGGTCGCCGTCGTGCACTTCGTGGCCGACGCGCAGGACCCGGCGGGCATCGTCGCCACACTGCGCGACGCGCTGCCCGCCGGTTCCTACCTCGTCCTGTCGCACGCGACGGGCGACGTCCACACGGACCGGCGCGAGGACGCGGCGGCCGTCTACAACAAGGCCACCGCGTCCCTCAACCTGCGTGCGCACGCACAGGTCCTCGACTTCTTCGGGGACTTCGCGATGGTCGAGCCGGGGCTGGTCCGGGTCACCGACTGGCGCCCCGAGGAGTCACGGCGCCCCGACGCCCCGCCGATCGGCATCTACGGCGGAGTGGCGCGGAAGGACGCCTGACGACCGGCGGCGGCCCGGCCCCGTCCGGTGGGGCCGGCTATCCCTTCTGCTCCACCCGCACCCAGTCCACCTCGGCCTGTACTCCCCCGGCCGCGATCCGGTCCACGCTGGACTGCGGCAGCCCCCAGTACGGGCTGGTGACCTGGTTCCAGCCCGCCGGGTAGGCGCCGCCGAGCGCGAGGTTCAGGATGACGTACTGGTCGTGGTCGAAGACCCAGGCGCCGCGCGTCGACTCCAGCTTGTTGCGGGACGTCTCCTGGACCACCCGGTCGTCGACGGAGAACGTCATGCCGGTCGGCGTCCACTCCACCGCGTAGGTGTGCCACTGGTCGGCCCGGCCGCCGCCCGGGTACACCTGGCGTGCCCCGATGTTGCCGTCGGCCGAGTAGCCGGGGCCGTGCAGGGCGCTGCTGGTCCAGTCGCCGTAGCCGATGTTCTCCATGATGTCGGTCTCGCCGGAGGCCGGCCAGGACACGGAGGGGTCGTCGACGTTGCTTCCGAGCAGCCAGAAGGCGGGCCAGAAACCGTCGCCGACGGGGAGTTTCATGCGGGCGCTCACCCGGCCGTAGGTGAAGTCGAACTTCGTGTTGGTGTCGATGCGGCCGGAGGTGAAGTCGTAGGTGCCGCCGCCTGCCTTCGTGCAGCCCTTGCAGTGCTCGGCACGCAGGACCAGGGCGCCGTTCTCCAGGCGGATCTTGTCGGCCGAGTCGACGTAGGCCTGCGACTCGCCGTTGACGGAGCCCATCTCCGTGCCGGTGCGCACGACGCGCCACTTGCCGCGGTCCAGCGCCGCCGAGGTGAAGTCGTCGAAGAACGTGGTCCGGTAGGTGCCGGACTGTTCGCCGGGCAGCGCCGGGTAGGCGGCGGCCGCGCTGCCTCCGGTGCCCCAGACCTCGAACTCGTAGAGGGAGTAGCCGAACTGGGCGGTCGCGGGCGCCGGGTTGTAGAAGGAGCGGCGCTCCTTGCCGAGCATGCGGACGTAGCGGCCGGTGACCGGCTGGGGCAGGCGCACGGTGTCGTGGCGGCCGGTGGCCTCGCCCGGGGACTCGACGTCGGCGCGACGGGCGGCGACCTCGTCGGCGGAGGGGCGGTACACGGTGCGCCAGGTGCGGTTGTCGTCGGAGACCTGGAGTTCGTAGTCGACGGCGTAGGCCGCCTCCCAGTACAGCTCGACCGTGTCGATGCTCGAGGTGGCGCCGAGGTCGACGGAGACCCAGCGGTCGGCGTTCCAGTCGCTGGACCAGCGGGTGGCGTCGCCCTTGAGGTCGGCGGGCCGGCCGCCGTCGGTGACGAACGCCGGTGAGTTGCCCGCGTGCTGGTAGACGTTCGAGTACGCCGGGTGGTTGAGGGCGAGGTTGGTGCGGGTGGTGGAGGCGGGAGCCGGTTCGCCGCCGTGGACCTTGAAGGAGTAGAGGGAGTAGCCGTAGGGGGTGGCGCGTTCGATGCCGCGCATGCGGACGTAGCGGGCCCGCACCTCCTGCGGGTAGGTGTGCGCGGTGACCGAGCCTCCGGTGCCTGCGGTCTCGGTGTAGAAGGGCGTCCAGTCGGTGCCGTTCGTGGACGCTTCCAGTACGTATCTCTTGCCGTAGGCCGCCTCCCAGTCCAGGGTCACCCGGTCGACGCGGAGCGTCGTGCCGAGGTCGACGCGGATCCAGGCGCCGTCGGTGAAGTCGCTGGACCAGCGGGTGCCGCCGTCGCCGTCGAAGGCGAAGCCGGGCGCGGTGCCGGCGTTCTCGCTGGCCGAGGCGGTGACCGCGGCCGGGTCGGCGGCGTACGCGGTGGCCGCGCGGTCGGTGTCCCAGGCCGCCGCCGCGGCGGCGGAGGGCTCGGCGGCGGCGGGGGTGGCGGTGGTGAGGGTCGGGACCGCGGCCAGCAGGGCGAGTGCGGTCAGGGCGGTCAGGAGTGTGCGGGGGGTACGGGACGACATGCGGTTCTTCTCCTTGGGACGACTCGACAATGTCATGAACCTGACAGAACCGTTCGTGCGCGCGGACCGTGGTGGGCGCGGACTCCCGCATCCGCACCCACCACGGCGTCTCAGGCTGCCTTGCGCTCCCTCCCGCGCGCCCGGCCGATGATGTCCGCGTAGTGGTGTCCGCTGCCCTTGATGGTGCGGACCTGGGTCGCGTAGTCGACGTGGACCAGCCCGAAGCGCTTGTCGTAGCCGTACGCCCACTCGAAGTTGTCCAGCAGCGACCAGGCGAAGAACCCGGCCAGCGGGGCTCCCCTGCGGGCGGCGGAGGCGCAGGCCGCGAGGTGGGCGGTCAGGTACTCCTGGCGCTCGGGGTCGTCGATCGTGCCGTCGGGGCGGATGACGTCCGGGAAGGCGGAGCCGTTCTCGGTGACGTACAGCTTGCGCGCCCCGTACTCCTCGGTCAGGCGCAGCAGCAGGTCCTCGATGCCGCCGGCGTCGATCTCCCAGTCCATGCCGGTGCGCGGGACGCCGACGCGGCGGACGGTGCGTACGTGCGGGGCGGGTCCGGTGGGGTCGTCGGCGACGGTCTGGGGGAAGTAGTAGTTGAGGCCCAGCCAGTCCAGTTCGGCGCCGATGAGCTTCATGTCGCCGGGTTGTTCGGGGAGTTCGACGCCGTAGAGCTCGCGCATGTCCTCGGGGAAGCCGCGGCCGTGGACCGGGTCCAGCCACCAGCGGTTGGTGTGGCCGTCCATGCGGCGGGCGGCGGCCAGGTCCTCGTCGCGGTCGGTGGCGGCGTGGATGGTGGAGAGGTTGTTGACGATGCCCACCCGGGCGTCCGGGGCCGCCGCGCGGATGGCCTCCATCGCCAGGCCGTGGCCCAGGAGCAGGTGGTAGGAGGCACGGACCGCCGCGGTCAGGTCGGTCCGGCCGGGGGCCATCTTGCCCTCCAGGTGCCCGATCCAGGCCGAACACAGCGGCTCGTTGAGGGTGGCCCAGTGCCCGACGCGGTCCCCGAGGCGTTCGGCGACGACGGCGGCGTACGCGGCGAAGTGCTCGGCGGTCGCCCGCTCCGGCCAGCCGCCCCGGTCCTGGAGCACCTGCGGCAGGTCCCAGTGGTAGAGGGTGACGGACGGGGTGATGCCGGCGGCCAGCAGGTCGTCGACGAGCCGGTCGTAGAAGGCCAGGCCCTTGGCGTTGACCGGGCCGTCGCCGCCCGGCACGACCCGTGGCCAGGCGACGGAGAGACGGTAGGCGTTGGTGCCGAGCCGCCGCATCAGCTCGATGTCCTCGTGCGTGCGGTGGTAGTGGTCGCAGGCGACGTCGCCGTGGTCGTTGTTGTCGATCTTCCCGGGGGTGTGCGAGAAGGTGTCCCAGATCGACGGCGAACGTCCGTCCTCCGCCACGGCCCCCTCGATCTGGTACGCCGATGTGGCCGTGCCCCACAGGAAGTCGTCCGGGAGTGCGGCGAAGTCGATGGTCACGAAGGTCCTTTCGGGTTGGGGGTGAGAGTGCTGGGGCGTGCCGGTCACTTGACGGCTCCGGCCGTCAGGCCCGCCACCAGGTAGCGCTGGAGGAGCAGGAAGCCCGCGACCACGGGCACGCTCACGACCAGCGAGGCGGCCATGATCTGGTTCCAGTACACGTCGTTCTGCGTGGAGTAGCCCTGGAGTCCGACCGCGAGGGTGCGGGTGGCGTCGTTGGTCATGACGGAGGCGAAGAGGACCTCGCCCCAGGCGGTCATGAAGGCGTAGACGGCGACCGCGACGATGCCGGGGATCGCGGCGGGCACGACGACCTTGAACAGGGCGCGCAGCGGTCCGCAGCCGTCGACGAGGGCCGCCTCGTCCAGGTCGCGGGGCACCGAGTCGAAGTACCCGATCAGCATCCAGATGGAGAAGGGCAGGGAGAAGGTCAGGTAGGTGAGGATGAGGCCGCCGCGGGAGCCGAACAGGGCGATGCCGGTGGCGTTGCCGATGTTCACATAGATCAGGAACAGGGGCAGCAGGAAGAGGATGCCCGGGAACATCTGCGTCGACAGGACGGTCACCGAGAAGACGCGCTTGCCGCGGAACTCGTAGCGGCTGACGGCGTAGGCGGCGAAGACCGCGATCACGACGGAGCAGACGGTCGCGGCGCCCGCCACGATGAGTGAGTTGAGGAAGTACTTCGCCAGCGGGACCGTCGACCAGATGTCGATGTACGGACGGACGGTCAGGTTGCTCGGCAGCCAGTGGAACTGACTGGAGACGTCCTCGAGCGGCTTCAGCGAGCTGGAGACCATGACGTACACCGGCAGCAGGACGAAGCCGGTCAGCAGGGTGAGGAAGACGCGGCGGGTCCAGGTGAAGGAGCGCGGCGCCGCCATCGGGGACCTAGACATCGGCCGTCCGCCTTTCCTCATGCTTCCGCGGCGTCCGTGGCGTCCTGGTGGCCCGGGAGGTCACGAACAGGTACACGCCCGTCACCAGCAGCAGGAAGAGCAGCAGCAGGACCGACATCGCGGATCCGGCGCCGAAGTTCCAGGTGACGAACGACGACTGGTAGATGTGGATGGAGATCAGGTCGGCGGCCTCCGGCGCCGCCTTGCCGAACAGGACGAACGGCGTGTTGAAGTCGTTGAACGTCCACAGGAACAGCACCAGGACGAGGACCTGGTTGACGGGACGCAGCGACGGCAGGGTGATCCGGCGGATCTGCTGCCAGACGCCGGCGCCGTCCAGGGCTGCGGCCTCGTACAGCTCCTTGGGGATGTTCTGGAGGCCGGCCATGACGATGAGGAAGGCGAACGGCCAGCCCTTCCACACCGACACCACGAGCAGGGCGACGAAACTGTTGTCGCCGATCAGCCAGAAGGAGGGCTTGTCGGTGAGGCCCAGCTGGTCGTGCAGGACGTGGTTCACCAGGCCGTTGTCGTGCTGGAACATGAACGCCCAGGTGATGACGGCCGCGTAGACCGGCAGGGCGTACGGCACCAGGAAGATCGCGCGGAGCAGGCCGCGGCCGCGGAAGGCGTCCTGCATGCAGATCGCGGCGGCGGTGCCGATCAGCCAGCACAGGCCGACGGAGAGCACCGTGAAGGCGCAGGTGACGAGGACGGAGTGGAGCAGCGCCTCGCCGACGGGGGCGTCGAAGTCCACCGACATGGTGAAGTTGTCGAGGCCGGTCCACGGGGCGGTGGTCCAGTCGCGGATGTAGAACTGGGTGAGTTCCTTGAAGCTCATCACGATGCCGATGACCATCGGCACCAGGTGGACGAGGAGTTCGAGGAGCAGGGCCGGCAGGAGCAGCAGGTAGGGCAGGCCGATGCGGCGGATCCGCCCGGGACGGCGGCGGGGTCCGCGCGCCGTCCCGGGGGAGCTCTGGCCGACCGTCCGCTCGCCGGGCTGCGCCGAGGCGGTCGTGGTGGTCATGGCGAGGTCCGTGTCCGTGTCGGAGTCGGTGGGGCCGGTTCGAAGTCGAAGGTCCGGGCGCTCACTTGTTGGGCATCTGCTGCTGGGCCTTGGCGAGCTTCTCCTTGACGGACTCGGTGGTCACCTCGCGTCCGTTCGCGGCGTCGGCGAAGAGTTCCTTGACGGCGGTGCCGACCGCGGTCTCGAACTGCGACTCGTCGGGCACCTGGGGCAGGGCCGCGGCGCTGGTGGCGAGGGTCTCGCGCAGGACGGCGGTGCCCTGGGTGTTGAACGCCGGGTCGGACTGGGCGGCCTTGACCGGCGGGATGGAGCCGTACGCCTTGTTGAGGAGCTTCTGCTCGGCGTCGCTGGTCATGAACTTCACGAACTTCGTGGCGCCGTCGAGGTTGTCGCTGTTCTTGAAGACGGCCATGTTGATGCCGGCGACCATGGAGTTGGTGGCCTTGCCGGCGCCCGGCGTGCCGGACGGGACGGGGGCGGGGGCGACGCCCCACTCGTCGTCCTTCATGCCCATGGTCTTGAAGGTGGCGGAGGCGGTCTGCCACAGGACCATCGCGGTCTTGCCCTTGGCGAAGTCGCTGAGGGACTGGTTCTGCGCGTACTCGGCGTTGCCGGGTGCGATGACCTTGTCCTGGGCCATCAGGTCGACGTACTGCTTGACGGCCGCGACGGCGCCGTCGGAGGTGAAGTCGGGCTTGCCGTCGGCGGTGAAGAAGTCGGCACCGTGCTGCTTGGCGAGGACGAAGACCTGGTGGATGTTGTTGGACAGGTTGGAGCCCTCGGCGCCCAGGCCCCACTTGCCGTCCTTGGAGATCTTCTTGCCGGCCGCCACCAGTTCGTCCCAGGTGGCCGGGGGCTTGGTGATGCCGGCGTCGGCGAACATCTGCTTGTTGTAGTAGAGCGCATAGGCCATCGAGTACAGCGGGACCGCGGCCGGGTCCTGGCCCTCGACACCGGTGGAGCCGAGCGCGGAGTCGACGAAGCGGTCCTTGCCGCCGATCTTCTCGAAGTTCTTCGCGTCCCAGGGCAGCAGGGCGCCGGTGGCCTGGAGGGAGGCGCTCCAGGTGTTGCCGATGTTCAGGACGTCGGGGCCCTGTCCCGAGGTGGTGGCGGTGAGGATGCGGTTCAGCAGGTCGGACCAGGGCACGACCTCCAGCTTCACCTTGATGCCGGTCTCCTTCTCGAACTTGTCGAGTTCGGGCTGGAGGACCTTCTTGTCGACCTCGACGCTGGCGCCCTGGTTGGAGGCCCAGTAGGTGAGTTCCTTCGGCGAGTCGTTGGATCCGCCGCCCGAGGAGGAGCCTCCTCCGCAGGCCGTGGCGGCGAGTGCGAGAGACAGGGTGACGGCGCCTACGGCCGCGGCTCGGATGCTGCGCATGGCTCCTGGGTTCCTTCCGGGAGTCGGTCGGGAAGCGTCCCGACGGCGGCCTCGGTTGTTTCCTTCCCGAGGCCCCTCATGGCTTAATTTAGGACGTGAGTTAAACCCCGAGAGAAAGACTCGTCAAGGTCTCGCGCACGTTCGAGGGGCGTGCGGGGGCGGGAAAGGAAGGGGCCCGATGGCCAGGCACGGCGGGCGCACGGTCCGTGACCTGCGGCGGGAGAGCCGCAGCGCCGTTCTGCAACGGTTGTATTTCGACGGGCCCATGAGCCGGCTCGCGCTGGGCTCGGCGGCGGGCCTGAGTTCGGGGTCCGTCAGCAACGTCGTCGCGGAGCTGATGGCCGACGGGCTGGTGGAGGAGGCGGGCAGCCTCGGCGCGGACGGCGGCCGCCCGCGCACCCTGGTCCGCGTCGCGGCGGACCGGGGACGCCTCGTCGGCGTCGACGTCGGCGAGACCCGCGTCCGCGTCGAGCTGTTCGACCTCTCGATGTCCGAACTGGCGCGCACGGAGCGCGTGCTGCCCGGACACGGCTCGCGCTCCTACGACGTCGGCGTCGTCGCCGGGCACATCCTCGACGGCGTCGCGGAGGTGCTCGGCGCCGACGGCGCCGCCCGGGGGGCCGGTGAGCTGCTGGGCGTCGGCATCGGTGTCCCCGGCATCGTCGAGCGCACCGCCGCGGGCACTCTGGTGCACGGCCAGACCGTCGGCTGGGACGCGGTCCCGCTGGAGGCGCTGCTGCGCGGCTCGGGCCGACTGCCCGCGCACGTGCCGCTGTTCATCGAGAACGGCGCCAGGACGCTGGGCCAGGCCGAGATGTGGTTCGGCGGCGGACGCGGTGCCCGCAACGCCGTGGTGGTGCTCTTCGGCTCCGGGGTCGGCGCGTGCGTCGTCACCGACGAGGTGGAGCAGGGGCGTGCGGTGGAGTGGGGTCACCTGACCGTACAGGTGCGGGGGCGCCGGTGCCGGTGCGGGGCGCGGGGGTGCCTGGAGGCGTACGCCGGTGCGGAGGCGCTGCTCGCACGGTGGCGGGAGGCGGGCGGCCAGCCGCCGCCCGGCGCCGACGAGGAGGCCGCGCTCACCGCCCTGCTGTCCGCCGCCCGGCCCGGGGGCGGGGACGCGCCCGACCCGGTGGCGGCGGACGTCCTCGCGGAGACCGCCGAGTACCTGGGCGCGGGACTGGCCGACCTCGTCAACCTCTTCCAGCCCGAGCGGATCCTGGTGGGCGGCTGGGCGGGGCTCCAGCTCGGCCCGGCCTTCCTGGAGTCCGTGCGGGCCCACACCCTGGCCCACGCCCTGCGGCACCCGGCCGGACGGGTGGGCATCGCGCTGGGCCGCCTGGGCCCCGACGCGGTGACGGTGGGCGCCGCGACCCTGCCGCTGGCGGCGTTCTTCGCCCGCGGCGGCCGTCGGGTGCCGGTCGACTCGCCCGCGCAGGCGCCCGCGTGGCGGGCGGCGCTCGGGGGGAGGCTGGCGGGGCAACGGGGCGGAGCGTGACTGCGTGCGCGGCACCAGCGGTGACAGAGGCGAGGACCGGGGGCCGAGCGGGGCGGGGCGGGGCAGGCGTGCCAAGGCGGGGCGGGCCGGGCGTGACACGGCGAGTCAAGCGAGAGGGAGAACGACGAGACGGTGGGCCGAAGGCACCGATCTCGACCGCTTCCCACCTGCCCCACCGACCCCGGCCCACCTCGCCCGCATCGAGGCCGCGATCCCCTGAGCGGGCCCTGGCACCGGGACCTGGCACCGGGCCCTGGCACCGGGCCCCGGACCGCTACGCCGAGTCCCGTACCACCAGCTCCGGGTCGAAGATCACCGACGTGGGTTCGGTGCGTGTGCCCTTGATGTGGTCGTCGAGGAGGCGCGCCATCGTGGCCGCCATCTCCTCCACCGGCTGACGGACCGTGGTCAGCCGGGGCCGGCAGGTGACGGCCACGCTGGAGTCGTCGAAGCCGACGACCGCGACGTCCTGCGGCACCCGGCGTCCGTGGTCGCGCAGCACCTGGACGGCGCCCTGGGCCATCAGGTCGTTGCCGGTGAACACTCCGTCGGTGTCGGGGTGTTCGGCGAGCAGTGCCGTCATCGCGGCCATGCCGCTGTCCACGGTGAAGCCACCCTCGGCCACCGGCACGTAGGGGTGTCCGTGCCGCGCCAGGGTGTCACGGAAGCCGGCCAGGCGTTCCTGGCTGGCCGCCACCGCCAGCGGGCCCGCGACGGTGGCTGTCCGGCGGCAGCCCCGCTCCAGCAGGTGCTCGGCGGCGAGCCGGCCGCCGTCGCGGTGGGCGAGGTCGACGTAGCTGAGCGGCACGGGGCGGCCCGGCCGGGCGAAGAGCACCGCGGGCAGTCCGGCGCCGGCGAGCAGTGCGGGCAGCGGGTCGTCGGGGTGCGTGGACACCACCAGCGCACCGTCCGCGCCGCCCTGTCTGAGGTAGGCCACGACCTCCTGTCTGGCCTCGGGGGTCTCGGCGAACATCAGCACGGGATGCATCCGGCGCGGCCGGAGGTGACCGACCACGCCGCCGACGACGCGGCCGAAGAACGGGTCGGCGAACACCCGCGTGGCGAACGCGTTCTGTTCCGTGTCCGAGGCGTCGCCCGCGCCCGAGACGACCAGGGCGACGGTCGTGGTGCGCCGGGTGACCAGTTGCCTGGCGGCCTGGTTGGGCGCGTACCCGGTGCGTTCGATGGCCCGGCGGACCAGGTCCTGGATGGCCGGGTCGACGTTGCGGACGCCGTTGACCACCCGCGAGACGGTGGCCCGGGAGACGCCGGCCTCCCGGGCCACGTCCTCGAGGGTCGGGGCCTGTCTGCTCATGCCCGCACCCTAACCGTCGAGGTCGGGCGGGTGGTAGAGCGCTCTCCGGCGCGCTCCGCGCAGTGGGCGCTCCCCTGCCTCACTCGTCGGGCGCGCGCACCACCTCCAGGTCAGCGGCCAGCGGCACGTCCCCCGCCGACCTCCCGGCCAGCACCCGCCAGTGCCCCGCCTCCGTGCGCCAGGCGTGCTCCGCCACCGACCAGTGGCACAGCGCCCGCGCGGGGACCCGCACCGTCGCCGTCACCGTCTCCCCCGGGCGTGCCCGCACCGCCGCGTACCCGGCGAGCCACCGTACGGGACGGTCGAGCACCGAGGCGGGCCGGGCGAGGTACACCTGCACGACTTCCCTGCCCGCCCGCGCACCGGTGTTGCGCACCCGTACGCCCACGGTGAGGTCGTCCCCCGTCCCCGCCGTCGCCGTCGTCCTCACCGGGACGGTCAACTCGTCGTAGGACCAGGTGGTGTAGCCGAGTCCGTGGCCGAACCAGTAGGCGGGCGTGTGCCGGTGGCGCAGCCAGCCCCGGTAGCCGAGGTGCAGTCCCTCGTCGTAGGCGAGGCGGCCGCCGTCCGGGCGGGTGCGGGTGACCGGGGCGTCGGCGAGGGCGGCCGGCCAGGTGGTGGGCAGCCGTCCGCCCGGCTCGGCGCGCCCGAAGATCACGTCGGCGAGTCCGGCACCGCCCTCCTGTCCGGGGAACCAGGCCAGCAGGAGCGCGCCCACCCGCTCCCGCCAGGGCAGTTCCACCGGGCCGCCGCTGTTGACGACGGCGACGGTGCGCGGGTTGGCGGCCGCCACGGCGCGGACCAGCGCGTCCTGGGTCGCGCCGAGCGCCAGGTCCGTACGGTCGTACCCCTCCGACTCCCCGTGCTCGGTGGTGCCGACGACCACGACGGCCGCGTCCGCCTCGGTGGCCGCGCGGGCGGCCTCGGCGAGTGACGCGGTGGCGTCCGGGGCCGGCGGCGCCGCGACGACGACGGTCGCCCGGCCGGTGCCGGGCGCCAGGTCTCGGCGGGCCACCAGGAGTGCGTCCCGGCCGGTCGGGAGGTCGGCGCCGGCGTACTGGGCGGGCGGGTTGACGTGCACCACCGCCGGGTCGTCGGTGACGGGCGGGAAGTCGCCCTCCAGGAGGACGCGTCCGTCCAGGGTCAGGCTCATCCGGCCGAAGCCGGCCACGCCCAGCGTCCAGCGGCCCGCGGTGCGGGGGCGCAGCCGGGCACCGATCTCGACGGTGTGCGCGCCCGGCACCAGGCGGGGCTCGAGCAGCCGCCCGTCCAGACGCCGTTCGGCGTACAGCTCGCGGCCTTCCGCGTCGAGCATCCGCAGCAGGACGCCGGGCAGGCCCGAGCGCGGGTCGGTGCAGGTCTCCTGGTCCAGCGGGGGTGCGGGACCGTCGGGTCGGGGCCCCGGGACGTGGACGACGCGGGCCCGGCCGCGCAGGGCGGCCCGGATGCCGTCGAGGACGGACACCTCGTCCTGCGGGAAGACGCCCGCGCTGCCGCCGCCCTGGGCGCGGGTCCGCGCGGCGTGCGCGCCGATCACGGCGACCGTCCCGAGGCGCTCGGTGTCCAGCGGCAGGACGTCCTTGTTGGCGAGCAGGACGGTGCCGGCGGCGACGGCACGGCGGACCAGGCCCCGGACGTCACGAGTGGCTGACGCCGCGCGGGCCGAAAAGCGCTGGCCACCGCGCGGCTCGCCCGCCGGCGGTGGCAGGGGCGAGTCCCGGCCGCCCATCGCGCCCAACCAGGCCGCGAGCCGCAGCAGTCGCCGTGCCTTGTCGTCGACGGCCTCCTCGGGCACGTCGCCGTCGGCCACCGACCGGGCCAGCGCCTCGCCCCAGGGCCCGTCGGGTCCCGGCATGGCGAGGTCGAGGCCGCCGCGGGCCGTGTCCACGGTGCCGCGCACGGCTCCCCAGTCGGAGACGACGACGCCGTCGAAGCCCCACTCGCTCTTCAACGGATCAGTGAGCAGGGCGTGCGCGGTCATAGTAGTGCCGTTGACCGCGTTGTACCCCGCCATGACGAGCCGCACCCCGGCCGCCACCGCCGCCTCGAAGGGCGCGAGGTAGACCTCCCGCAGCGCGCGTTCACCCACCCGCACGTCGACGGTGAGGCGGTCGGTCTCGGAGTCGTTGGCCACGTAGTGCTTGGCGGTGGCCGCCACGCCGTGGGCCTGGACGCCTCGGATCAGCGCGGCGCCGATCCGGCCGGTCAGCTCGGGGTCCTCGGAGAGGCACTCGAAGTGCCGGCCGCCCAGCGGACTGCGGTGCAGGTTCAGGGTCGGCGCGAGGAGGACGTCCACCTCCTTGCGCCGGGCCTCGGCGGCGAGCAGACCGCCGAGGCGTTCGACGAGGGACTCGTCCCAGGTGGCGGCGAGCGCCGAGGCCGAGGGCAGCAGGACGGAGGTGATCCGCTCGTCCCAGGCCTCGCCCCGTACGCCCGCCGGGCCGTCCGACATCACCAACTCTCGCAGCGCCAGCGCGGGTTCCGCCTTCGTGCGCCAGGTCGTGGCGCCGGTCAGCAGCAGCGCGCGGGCGCGCGGCGTCAGTTTGCCGAGCAGCCGGTCGACCTCTTCGTCACTCGTCCCCACCTGGGCGTCCCTCTCGTCTCGTCCCGCGACGTCAGCTGTAGACGCCGAACTCGTACAGCGAGTAGCCGTATCCCGTGCCGCGGGCGGTCCCGTTGACGCGTACGTAGCGGCCCGCACCGGTCACGTCGAGGGTGTCGACGCCGCCGTTGCCGTCGGTCACCGTGGACACGGTCCGCCAGTTCTGCCCGTCGTCGGAGGTCTGGACGGTGTAGGCCTTGGCGTAGGAGGCCTCCCAGTACAGCTGGACGTGCCGGAACGTGGTCCGTGTGCCCAGGTCCACCTGGAGCCACTGCGGGTCGCTCCAGTCGCTGGCCCACCGGGTGTCCGGGTTGCCGTCGACGGCGTTGGCGGCGGTGCAGGGGCAGTCGCCGTAGCTCGGCTGGAAGGAGGAGGCGGTGGCCGGCCTGCCGAGGGCGACGTTCGTGCCGTCGACGGCGGGCGGCACGACCCGCGCCGAGAGGGTCTCGACGCCGACGTTGCCCTTGCCGTCGGTGGCCTTGACGTACAGCTTCCAGACGCCGGGCCGGTCGGGGGCGGTCACCTCGAGGCGTCCGCCGCCGAGGTCGGTGAAGGGCAGCGGTGTCAACTGCTTGCTCTGGTCGATGTAGTTGCTGTTGGCCAGCACCTCGTACGCGATCGGGTCACCGTCCGGGTCGGCGGCGCGCACGGTCAGGACCAGGTCCCCGCCCGCCTGCACCTGGCCCGCGTCGCCCTCGACGCCGAAGCCGGAGACCACGGGCGGGGTGTTGTCGCGCGAGGTGTCGCCGCCGTAGGCACGCTTCACGGCGTAGTACGACAACCGTTTCTGCCCGGCGGGAAGCAGGTTGAACCAGATGCCGCCGAAGTCGTACTCGGTGCCGTAGTGGAACAGGGTCGCGCCGAGGGCGACGCCCCGGTGGCCGGTGACGCAGTTCCAGGCGTCGGTGTAACCCTGCGCCTTGGCCTGGTCGGTGGGTTCCCTCGGGACGCCGTTGGCGTCGTCCGGCACCTCCCACTCGCCGGCCGGTCCGGACTCGGTGACGATGTACGGCTTGGTGTAGCCGCCCTGTTCCCACGCGGAGCGCACGTCGCACACGGCGTCGTAGGAGTTGACGGCGTACAGGTCGAGGTCGGGGGCGTTCTCCTTGTAGTAGGGCCAGGCACCGACCCAGGCGTCGGTGGAGGTCACGGGGTGGTTCGGGTCGACGGCGTGGATCTTCTTGGCGACGTCGTTGACGAAGGTGGTGTAGGCGTCGCGCTGCCGCTCCAACTCGTCGCCGCCGAAGCAGTTCTGCAGGCCCAGCACCGACTCGTTGCCGACGTTCCACATCAGGACGCCGGGGTGGTCCTTGTACTCCTGCACCCAGCGCGGAAACTCGGCGAGCATCTGGTCCTTGTACGCGGTGTCGGTCAGGTAGTTGACGCAGCCGCCGCTGCCCGGACCGCCGCCGGGCTGGAGCCAGAAGCCCGCGATGACCTTGACGCCGTGGGCGGCGGCCGAGTCGAGGAGGGGGCGGCTGCTCGCGTCGGTGCCCCAGGTGCGGATGGTGTTGACGCCCATGGATGCCAGGTCGGGCATGTATCGGTCGGCGTCGGCGGGGGACGGGCCCCAGGTGAGGCCCTTGACCGTGTACGGGTCGCCGTCCACGGTCAGTTGCCAGTTGCCCTGGCTTCCGGTGACCTTCACGACGCTGCCGGCGGCGTGCGCCTGTGTCGCGGGGAGGGCGGTGAGGGCGCCGACCGTGAGCAGTCCGGCGGTCAGGGAGGCGGTGAGTCTACGGGTGGGGCGTCGTCTCATGGGGGTGTGCCTCGTGGGGGCGTGTCTCATGGGCGTGTGCCTCATGAAGGTGTGACTCATGGGGGGGTCTCCGGTCTGCGGTTTCGCGGGCAGGGCGGCCCGGCCGTGGCGGGGCGTGGACGGCCGGGCCGGTCCGAGGGGCGGGGAGGGCCGGGTCAGGGCAGTTCGTAGTCCTCGTTCAGTGCGGCGCCGGCCTCCGGGTGGGTCTGGTCGTAGCCGCGCGCGTCGCACTGCAGCCCGCCGACGATGCAGTGGCCGACCATGGCGGCGAGGGTCGGCTCGTCCCAGGCGTTGAAGAAGTCGTAGTGCCACGAGTAGCTCGCGCCACTGGCCAGTCGTACTCGGGAGAGGTCGCCGTTGACCGGGAAGGCCATCTTGAACTCGATCATCGGCAGGGCAACGGGGTGGTCGGCCGGGCAGATGTTGTTGTTGGTCCCGGGGTTGACCACGGGGTACGCCATGTGGCTCTTGTGGTCCGGCGTGTCCAGGTTCTTGCCGTCCCAGCAACTGGGCGCCTGGAAACGGATGTTGACCTGGACGTCCCGGCGTTCGGGACAGTCGGCCGGGAAGTCGACGTTGAAGAAGCTGTCGCCGCACTCCCAGCCCTCGACGAACCCGGGGTGGTCGCGGAACTCCTGGGCGCTCTGCATCGGGCTGGCGACGACGTAGCGCAGGCCCTTCGGGAAGGGCCGCACGCTGGTGTAGTCGGTGACGCCGGCCTTGTAGTAGATCGTCTGCGGGCCGACCGGGAGCACCGGGTGGTCGCCGTCGTACATGGTCGGCATCCAGTAGCCCGAGCGGTCGCCGGGCGCGAGACAGGTGGTGGACCCGGCGTCGAGCGAGGCCGTGGTGCTGTACGCGTTGGTCGTCGTGTTGCCCATGAACGTGTGGTCGTGGGACTTGCCGGGCTGCTGCGGGAAGACGATCGGGTCGTCGGGTGCGGTGTGGGTGACCGAGCAGTTGGCCTGGAACTCGTGGAAGTAGCGGTGCGGCGGCTCCTTCGTGGACGGGGTGACGCCGGTGACCGGCGGGTTCGCGGGGATGTAGCCGTCACCGTCCGGGTCCTCGGGCGAGGCGGCGGTCGAGACCGCCATGGTGTGTCCGGAGTGCGCGGCTTGGGCCGGGGCGGACGCGGCAGGGGTGTCCGCATTGGCAGCGACCGTGCCGATGCCGATCGAGGTCAGCAGTAACGCGCTCGTGACGAGGGCGCCGGACAGAACTTTCGATCTCCGTGGCATGGAGACCTCCTGAGAAGGTCGGGGAAATTCTCGGAGAGCGCTCTCCCGATTCGGAGTGTTGAGGGCACGAGGGGAGGGTGTCAAGGGATTCGACGGACTCGACCACCGGCACACCAACACACCTCGCTCCCCCACTTGTTGAACACAGGACACGAGAAGCGGTCGCAACTCTTGACGTGTCCGTGTCGACGGATGAAGAGTGCACTCCCAGAGAGCGCTCCCCCACCCCCACTGCGTTCACTTCCCGAACAAGGAGAGCCGACCCCCCATGCCCTCTTCCCCCACGCACTCCCCTACGCCCGAGCACTCCGGGCCGCGCCGCCGCAGCCTCCTCGGAGCGGCCGCGGCGGCACCCGTGCTGGCCTCACTGGCCGGCGCGGGATCCGCCTCCGCGGCACCGCTCCCTTCCGCCGCGACGTCCGCCGGCTCCGCCGCTGCCGGGCCCCGCGCACTGCCCGGCGGCGGCGATCTGGGGCCGAACGTCATCGTCTTCGACCCGTCCACGGCGAACATCCAGGGCCGGCTGGACGAGATCTTCAAGCAGCAGGAGTCGGCCCAGTTCGGCACCGGCCGCTACGCGCTGATGTTCAAGCCCGGCACCTACAACGGCCTCAACGCCCAGCTCGGCTTCTACACCTCCATCGCGGGCCTCGGTCTCTCCCCCGACGACACCACCATCAACGGCGACGTCACGGTCGACGCCGGCTGGTTCGACGGCAACGCCACGCAGAACTTCTGGCGTTCGGCGGAGAATCTCGCCCTGGTCCCGGTCAGCGGCACCAACCGCTGGGCGGTCTCGCAGGCGGCGCCCTTCCGGCGCATGCACGTGCGCGGCGGCCTCAACCTCGCTCCCGCCGGCTACGGCTGGGCCAGCGGCGGCTACATCGCCGACAGCCGGATCGACGGCGAGGTCGGCCCGTACTCCCAGCAGCAGTGGTACACCCGGGACAGCTCGGTCGGCGGCTGGCTCAACGCCGTCTGGAACATGGTGTTCTCCGGCGTGGAGGGCGCGCCCGCGCAGAGCTTCCCCGAGCCGCCGTACACCACGCTGGAGACCACGCCCGTCTCCCGTGAGAAGCCGTTCCTATACCTCGAGGGCGACGAGTACCGCGTCTTCCTCCCGGAGAAGCGCACCGAAGCCCGCGGCGTCTCCTGGGGCAACGGCACCCCGCGCGGGACCTCGCTGCCGCTGTCCCAGTTCTACGTGGCCAAGCCGGAGGATTCGGCGGACACCCTCAACCAGGCGCTGGAGCAGGGCCTGCACCTGCTGCTGACGCCGGGGATCTACCACGTCGACCGGACCGTCGACGTCAAGCGCGCGGGCACGGTCGTCCTCGGTCTGGGCTACGCCACGCTCATTCCCGACAACGGTGTCACCGCGCTGAGGGTCGCCGACGTGGACGGCGTACGACTCGCCGGATTCCTCGTCGACGCGGGGCCCGTCAACTCCGCGACGCTGCTGGAGGTCGGGCCCGAGGGCGCGTCCGCGGACCACTCGGCCAACCCGACCACCGTGCAGGACGTGTTCGTCCGGATCGGCGGCGCGGGCCCCGGCAGGGCGACCACCAGCATGGTGGTCAACAGCCGGCACACCGTCGTCGACCACACCTGGGTGTGGCGCGCCGACCACGGCGAAGGCGTCGGCTGGGAGACCAACCGCGCCGACTACGGCGTGGTCGTGAACGGCGACGACGTACTGATCACCGGCCTGTTCGTTGAGCACTTCAACAAGTACGACGTGCAGTGGAACGGCGAGCGCGGCCGCACGGTCTTCTTCCAGAACGAGAAGGCGTACGACGCCCCCGACCAGGCCGCGATCCAGAACGGCTCGATCAAGGGATACGCCGCCTACAAGGTCGGGGACGACGTCACCGAGCACGAGGGCTGGGGCATGGGCAGCTACTGCTACTACAACGTGAACCCGTCCATCGTGCAGCACCACGGCTTCGCCGCGCCCAACCGGTCCGGGGTGCGCTTCCACGGGCTGCTCGTGGTGTCGCTGGGCGGCCAGGGGCAGTACGAGTGCGTCATCAACGACACGGGCGCGCCCACGTCGGGGACGGACACCGTGCCGTCGAAGGTCGTCCAGTACCCCTGAGCCGTGATGCTCCGGGCGCCCCTGAGCGGGGGTGCCCGGGGCAGAAGGGGGCGGCCGTCTCCCGTGGAGTTCGCAGGTCTCAGTGGCGGCAGGTCATCCGGCATCGCCCGGGGTCGCGTTCGGCATGCCCGGTGACTGGGCGATCTCCCGTTCGGCGGCTTCGATCAGGGCCAGTGCGGCCTCGGCCGCGGCCTCGGGGTCACGGGCTTCCACGGCCCGCACGATGGCGCGGTGCCCCGGCAACGAGGCTTCCACCGCTCCCGGGGTCTGCGTGCTGATGAGGAAGCTGTGCTCCAGGGCGATCTCGACGGCCCGGCCGAGTGAGCCGAGGAGACGGTTGCCGCTGGCGGCGAGCAGGGCCCGGTGGAAGGCGAGGTCGGCCTCGACGTAGCCGCTGCGCCCCGGTGCCGCCGCCGCGGCCTCCATGGCGGCCAGCGACTCGTGCAGGACGCGCAGGTCGTCGGGTCCGGCCCGGTGGGCGGCGAGCCGGGCCGCCTTCGGCTCGACGATCAGGCGCAGTTCGCCCGTGTCGCGCAGCAGGGACGCGGCGTCCCCGTCCTGCTTCCAGCGCAGGACGTCCCGGTCGAGATGGTTCCAGTGCTCCGGCGGCAGCACCCGGGTGCCGGTGCGCGGTCGTACCCGCAGCATCCCCTTGGCCATCAGCGCCTTGACCGCTTCTCGCACCACGCCTCGGCTGACGCCGAGTTCGGCCGCGAGCGCGTCCTCGACAGGCAGCGGGTCCCCCGGGTTCCAGACGCCGCCCACGACGCGCCGCCCCAGCTCGTCGACCACACGCTGGTGCGTGGTGGGGAAGTGTTCCACGATCTCTGCCCGCCCCCTGGACGCCATTCATCGAATCATTTAATGATTGTGGCACAGGGTATGGCCCCGCGGACCCTCACCCGAGAACGCCCCTTCGTGAGACGGACGACGCCACAGCCGACGGGAGTGACCGCATGACCGACGGGCAGAGGACGAGCCGACGCAGCCAGGCATGGTTCGGCGCACAGGGCCGCGGCGGAATGATCTACCGCTCCTGGATGCGCAACCAGGGGCTCGGGCACGAGGTGTTCGACGGGCGCCCCGTCATCGGCATCGCGACCAGTGCCTCCGAACTCGCCCCGTGCAACGCCCATCTGACCCACGTCGCCGAAGCCGTCAAACGCGGCGTGTGGCAGGCGGGCGGGCTGCCGCTGCAGTTCCCCACCATGGCCACCGGCGAGACCCTGATGCGCCCCACCGCCATGCTGTACCGCAACCTGATGGCGATGGAGGTCGAGGAGCTGATCCGGGCCAATCCGCTCGACGGGGTCGTGCTGCTGTCCGGCTGTGACAAGACGACCCCCGCCATGCTCATGGGCGCCGCCAGCGTCGACCTGCCCGCCGTGATGGTGACCGGCGGGCCGATGCTCAACGGCAAGTACCGGGGGCAGGACGTGGGGTCCGGCACCCACGTGTGGAAGTTCGAGGAGGACCTCAAGGCCGGCCGGATGACCCAGGAGGAGTGCTTCTTCGCGGAGGGCTGCATGGCCCGCTCGAACGGGCACTGCATGACGATGGGGACCGCCTCGACGATGGCCTGCGTGGCGGAGGCGCTCGGCATGCAGCTGCCCGGCTCCGCGGCCTGGCCCGCGGTCGACTCCCGCCGGATGGAGACCGCGCAGGCGGCCGGGCGGCGCATCGTGGGGATGGTGGAGGAGGAGCTGCGTCCCTCGCGGATCCTGACCCGGGAGGCGTTCGAGAACGCCGTCCGGGTCAACGCGGCCGTCGGCGGCTCCACGAACGCCGTCATCCACCTCACCGCCCTCGCGGGGCGCGTCGGCGTCGAGTTGAGCCTGTCGGACTTCGACGACCTGGTCCGCGAGGTGCCGACCCTGGTCAATCTGATGCCCAGCGGCAAGTACCTCATGGAGGACTTCTGCTACGCGGGCGGCCTGCCGGCCGTCCTGGCCGAGCTGCTCAAGGGCGAGCTGCTGCACGGCGACCAGATCACGGTCACGGGGCGCACCGTCGCCGACAACACCGAGCACGCCGAACGCGTCGGCTCCGACGTCATCACCCCTCTCGACGCCCCCTTCCAGCCGGCCGGCACCGGCATCGCCGTGCTCCGCGGCAACCTGTGCCCCGACGGGGCCGTGATCAAGCAGTCCGCCGCCTCACCGCACCTGCTCACCCACCGCGGCCCCGCGCGCGTCTTCGACTCCCCGGAGGCCTACCACGAGGTGGTCGACGATCCGGAACTCGACGTCGACGAGAACACCGTCGTCGTCATCCGCAACGCCGGTCCCAAGGGGTACCCCGGTATGCCCGAGGTCTCCAACGTCCCGCTCCCCGCCAAACTGCTGAAAGCCGGCGTCAAGGACATGGTGCGGGTCTGCGACGGCCGGATGAGCGGCACGGGGTACGGGACGGTGGTCCTGCACGTGGCGCCCGAGGCCGCCGTCGGCGGACCCCTCGCCCTGGTGCGCGACGGCGACCCCGTCGTCCTCGACGTCCCGAACCGCACCCTGCACCTGGACGTGGACGACGTCGAGCTCGCTCGGCGCCGGCAGCTGTGGAGGGCCCCCGCCGAGCAGTACGCCGGTGGTTACACCTGGCTCTACACGCAGCACGTGGAACAGGCCGACCGGGGCGCCGACTTCGGCTTCCTGCGCGGAAGCCGCGGCCACGAGGTCCCCCGCGACTCCCACTGAGCGCGGTCCCGGGCCACCGCACTCCCCCGAACCCAGGAGAGCATCGATCGTGGAATCGGCAGCAGCGCACCCTCGTCCGGTCCTCACCAGCGCCTGTGTCCTGCCCCAGGACGCCGACCGCGCGGCCCTCGTCGCACGGGTCCACGCCCCGGAATGGGACGGGCCGTGTGTGGCCGCGGTGCGCGGGGAGCATGTCGTCGACCTGACGGCCGTCGTTCCCACCGTCTCCGACCTCATGGAACGCGACGACGCGGCGGCCGTCGTCCGCGAGGCCGACGGAGGACGCGTCTGGCACCTGGACGAACTGCTCGAAGCACCCCCCGGCCGTCGTGACGTTCCCCACCTGCTCGCGCCCGTCGACCTCCAGGTGATCAAGGCCGCCGGTGTGACCTTCGCCAGGAGCCTCATGGAACGCGTCATCGAGGAGCACACGGGCGGCGACCCGGCGCGGGCCGCCCGGGTACGAGTCCGTGTCGAGCGGGCGGTGGGCGGCGCGCTCGACGGTGTCCGTCCCGGATCGCCCGAGGCGGACAGGGCGAAGGAACTGCTCGTCGCCGAGGGTCTGTGGTCGCCGTACCTGGAGGTCGGCATCGGGCCGGACCCGGAGGTCTTCACCAAGGGGCCGGTCCTGTCCGCGGTCGGCGTCGGCGCCGACATCGGAGTGCTCGGCGCGTCGGTGTGGAACAACCCCGAGCCCGAAGTCGTCCTCGTCGTGGACTCGCGCGGCCGTGTACGCGGCGCGACGCTCGGCAACGACGTCAACCTCCGCGACATCGAGGGACGCAGTGCCCTGCTGCTGGGCCGTGCCAAGGACAACAACGCCTCCTGCGCGATCGGCCCGTTCATCCGCCTGTTCGACGACGGCTTCGACCTCGACACCGTGCGCGGGATCGACGTCGGCCTGCGGATCGACGGCCCGGAGGGCTACGCACTGCACGGCAGCAGCTCCATGCGCGAGATCAGCCGCGACGTCCTGGACCTGGTGGCCGCCACGCACGGTCCGCACCACCAGTACCCCGACGGCTTCGTGCTGTTCACCGGCACCCTGTTCGCCCCCACCGAGGACCGACGGGCACCGGGCTCCGGCTTCACCCACGAGCACGGCGACGTCGTACGCATCTCCAGCCCGCGACTCGGCACCCTGGTCAACACCGTCGTTACCAGCGAGCAGGCCGCGCCGTGGACGTTCGGCGTACGCGCGCTGACGCGCAGCCTCGCCCGGCGCGGCGTGCTGTGAGCCACCGGGGCGTCAGGCGGCTCCCGGCGGGCGGCCCGGCTCCCGGCCGAACATCGACCGCAGGCGTCGCGTGTGGTCCGGGTACCGTGCGCTCCCGGTCAGCGTGACCCCGGCGACGAGGCGGTGATCCGCGCTGGAGGCGGCCAACCGCAGTTCCAGCTCGCCCGGTTCGACCACGCGCCGGCCGTCCCGTCCGGTGAAGGAGGCGAGGTCGGCCGGGACCGTGGCACGCAGACGTACGGCCTCGCCCGGCTCCAGGTCGACCCGGGCATGGCCGACGAGACGCTGCACCGGCTGGACGACGGAGGCGACGGGATCGTGCAGGTACAGCTGGACGACCTCCGTTCCGGACCGTTCGCCCGTGTTGCGGACGGTGAAGGCGAGACGGAACTCGCCGTCCGTCGGTGCCTCCCGCACGTCGACCGTCAGGTCCGTCCAGTCGAAGCGCGTATAGGACAGGCCGTGGCCGAAGGCGAACGCGGGCGTCGGGTCGACGTTCGACACCGTGCCGGCGTGGGCGAGCCGCGCGCCGAGGTAGGTGGCCGGCTGCGAACCGGGCCCGCCGGGCACGCTGACCGGAAGCCGCCCGGAGGGATTGACGCGGCCACTGAGCACACCGGCGATCGCGCGCGTCCCCTCCTCCCCCGGAAAGAAGGACTGCACGATCGCGGCGCACTCCCCCACGGCACGGCCCAGTGCGTACGGCCGCCCCGCGAGCAGCACGGCGACCACGGGGGTCTCCTGGTCGAGCAGGGCGTCGAGCAGCTGTTGCTGCGCCCCCGGCAGCGCCAGCGTCTCGGCGTCGCACCCCTCACCGCTGGTGCCCCTCCCGAAGAGCCCGGCGCGGTCCCCGAGCACCACGACGGCGATGTCGGCCTCGCGTGCCACACGTGAGGCCTCCGGGATGCCGGTGAGCTCCCCGTCGTCGATCCCGGTGCCCCGGGAGAGCGTGATCTCGGCCTCGGGGAACTCTGCGGCGAGGGTGTCGCGCAGCGTCGGCAACTCGATGCCGTGCGGGGTCCCGGGGTGGCGGACGCCGATGTGCTGGGGGAAGGAGTAGCAGCCGAGTACGGCGGTGGGCTCGTCGGCGTTGGGACCGAGCAGGGCGATGCGGCGAGGCCGGTCCAGCGGCAGGGTGCCGTCGTTGCTCAGCAGCACCACCGCCTCCTGAGCGATCGTGCGGGCCAGTTGCCGGTTCTCCGGCGGGTCCAGGTCGATCCGGCCCCTCAGGGCTTCCGGATGGTCGAGATCCGCCCCTTCCAGTGCGGCCGGCACCGGATTCCAGTCCGGATCGAGCATGCCGAGCCGCGCCTTCTGCGTGAGTGTCCGGCGCAGGGCCCGGTCCACCAGCGCCTCCGGGACGCGCCCTGCTGCGACGGCCTCGGCCAGGGGAGCGCCGTACGTCTTGACGTTGGGCAGCTCGACGTCGACGCCCGCCCCCAGCGCCAGCGCGGCGGCGCCGGCCCAGTCGGCCGCCACGCCGTGCAGCGTCTTGAGGAAGGCGATGGCGAAGTAGTCGGCGACGACGGTGCCGTCGAAGCCCCAGGTGTCGCGCAGCAGCCCGGTGAGCAGGTCCTCGTCGGCCGCGGAGGGGACGCCGTCGGTGTCCGTGTACGCGTTCATCACGGACCGGGCGCCGCCTTCTCGTATCGCCATCTCGAACGGGGGCAGCAGGACGTCCGCCCGCTCGCGGGGGCCCATGGAGGAGGGCGCGAGGTTGCGGCCGGCGCGTGAGGCCGAGTAACCGGCGAAGTGCTTGAGGGTGGCGACGATCCCGGCCGACTCCAGCCCGCGCACGTAGGCCGTACCGACGGTGCCGACGAGGTACGGGTCCTCGCCGATGGTCTCCTCGACCCGGCCCCAGCGGGCGTCCCGCACCACGTCCAGGACGGGGGCGAGTCCCTGGTGGACGCCGACGGCGCGCATGTCGCGGCCGATGGCGGCGGCCATGCGCCCGACCAGGTCCGGGTCGAAGGTGGCACCCCAGGACAGCGGGACCGGATAGGCGGTCGCGCCCCAGGCGGCGAAGCCGGCCAGGCACTCGTCGTGGGCGAGCGCGGGAATGCCGAAGCGGTTCCCGGCGGCGATCCGGGCCTGGGTGCGGGCCAGGGAGAGCGCCCCCAGTGCCGGGTCGACCGGGACCGTCCCGAAGGGCCGGGTCAGCTGGCCCAGCCCGGTGGGCAGGAGCGCGTCGAGATCGACGGCCTCCTCCATGTCGTGCTGGTGCGGGGCCACTTCGTCGCCGTCGTCGGAGGCGCCCACCCAGACTCCGTACAGCTGGGCGGTCTTCTCGGCGAGCGTCATCGCGGCGACGAGGGCGTCGACGCGTGCGGTGACGGAAACGGTGGTGTCGTTCCAGAGCGGGGCGGCGGTGGTGTTCTCTTCGGCCACGTTGGCGTTCACTTTCCTCCCACGTCGGCGTCGGTCAACGACTGAATCCGGCGGTCAGACCGCTCAGCAACTGGCGGCGGCCGAAGGCGTACAGGATCAGGACGGGCAGGGTGGTGAGGACGACGGCGGCCAGGACGGCGGGGACGTTGACCCCGTACTGGCCCTGGAAGGTCCACAGCGCGAGGGGCAGGGTCCGGCGCTGCGGGCTCTGGGTGAGCACCAGTGGCAGCAGGAATCCGTTCCAGATGGTCAGTGCGTTGAAGATGGTCACGGTGAGAATGGCCGGTCGGGTGAGCGGTGCCGCCAGCCGCCACATCGTCGTCCATTCGCCGGCGCCGTCGACCCGCATCGAGTCGAACAGCTCTTTGGGCACGTCCCGGACGAAATTGGCCAGCACCAGCACCGACAGCGGGATGGCGAAGGCGACGGACGGCAGGATCAGCGCCAGCAGGCTGTCGTACAGCTGGAGTTTGATGATGATCAGGTAGACGGGGATCACGGTCGCCTGCAGCGGGATGGCCAGGCCCATGAGGAACAGTCCGTTCATCGCGCGCAGTACCCGCATGCGCGGGCCTCGGACGATCGCGTAGGCCGCCATGAAGGAGAACACGACCGCCGGCACCACGGCACCCACCGTGACCACGACGCTGTTCGCGAAGTAGCGGACGAAGTCGGACTCGATGACCAGCCGGTAGTTGTCCAGCGTCGGGTCGGCCGGAGGCACCAGCGGGTTCTCGGCGTAGTAGCGGCTCTGGGCCTTGAGACTGGTGATGAGGGTCCAGTACAGGGGTACGGCGACGACGACCAGCCAGAGCCAGCCCGCCAGGCCGCCGGCCCAGTTGCGCCGGCCGGTCGTCCGGGGCGAGCGGTGTGGCCGGCCGCGCTCGGCGGCCTCGGGCGGCCGTCGCGCCTCGGGCAGTGTGGTGGTCACCTCAGGCTCCCTCGAGTTGGCTCGCGCCGGCGTCCCGGCCCCCGAGCCTGCGCAGCAGCAGCGCGAGGGCCAGACCCACCAGGACCAGAATGACGGCGATGACGCTGGCCGGTCCCATCAGGCCGGCCTGGAATCCCCGCTTGTACATGTCCAGTGCGAGCACCCGGGTGGCGTCCCCGGGACCGCCCTCGGTCAGCACGAAGATGAGGTCGAAGAATGTCAGCGACCCCACCACCATCAGCGTGGACGAGGTGATGACGGTGTACCTCAGCTGGGGCAGGGTGATGCTGAAGAACTGCCGGACGCGTCCGGCCCCGTCCAGCTGTGCCGCCTCGTAGAGGGACTTGGGTATCTGTTGAACGCCGCCTTGGTAGATCAGGGAATGGAACGGGACGAACTGCCAGGAGACGACGAAGACGACGACACCGAACGCGAGCCCCGGCCGCCCCAGCCAGTCCTGGATCAGCAGCGGTAGCTTCAGCCCCGCCCCGAGCCCGAAGTTGGGGTCCAGCAGCGCCTTGTACGCGATCGCGATGGCGGCGGAGCTGAGCATCAGGGGGATGAAGTAGACCACTCCCAGCACGGCGCGGTACCGCTGGCGGCCCGCCAGGAACGTCCCGAGAAGAATGCTCAGCGGCGTCTGAACGGCCCAGGAAACGGCCATCACCAGGAACGTCACCCACAGGGCGTGCGGCAGCCCGGGGTCGGTGAGCACCGCGCGCCAACTGTCCAGCCCCGAGCCGTGGATGGTGCCGATCCCGTCCCAGGTGGTGAAGCTCAGCGCGAAGACACCGACGAGCGGAACCACCGCGAAGCCGACGAAGACCACCAGCGCGGGCGTCGCCAGCCACGGCAGGATGCTGCGCGGTGGGCGACCGGGCGACTGGCCCGTGTGTGAGCTCATGTGCCGATGACCGCGTTGAGGTTGCGGGCGAACTGCTGCGGCGAGACGGACAACTGAAACAACTTGGCGACGTTGTCCAGCAGGGTCTCGGCGGCCGTCGGGCTGAGTGCCTGGTCCCAGGACTGAACGAAGGTCTTGGCCTTGCTGGCGATGCCGTAGTTGACCTGGAGGAAGTCGGCGCTCTTGGAGGCGGCCAGGAGCTTCTCCGTGCCGACCCGGACCGGAACGGACCCGTTGTCGATCCACGCCTTCACCTCGGCGTCCTGGAGGACACCGGTCGCGAAGAACTCCTTGGCGATCTTCTTCTCCTCCTCGGTGGCCTTGGCGGAGAGGGAGAGGTACTGGGCGGGATTGCCGACCGCGTTGCTCGGATCGCCCTTGCCGCCGTCGACGGGCGGGAAGTTCATGTAGCCGAGGCTGCCACTGGGGACGAAGTCACCGCCGTCGGCCTGCTGGATGCCGTACGACCAGGCGCCGTGCAGCATCATCGCGGCCTTGTCGGTGTAGAGCAGCGCCTGGTCCGCGTTGGAGTCCGCGGTGATGGACGAGAAGCCCTTGATGAACCCGTCGGCCTCGACCAGCTCCTGCACCCTGGTCAGCGCGGTGATGGCGTCCGGGTGCGACCAGGCGTCCTTCTGGCCGTCGATGACGGCCTGGAACACCTCGGGACCGCCGATCCGGTCGAACAGGAACTCCAGCCACATCATGTTCGTCCACCGGGACTGCCCACCGAGGGCGAACGGCGCTATGCCCTTCGCGTTGAACCGGGGCACCAGCGCCATGATGTCGTCCCAGGACTCCGGTGGCTCCGCGCCGGCCTTCTCGAAGACCCTCTTGTTGTAGTAGAGGACGATCGGCTGCACGGCGTCGCACGGCACCGCGTAGATCTTGCCGTCCACGGTCGCCGCGCCGAAGGACGACGGGAAGCGTGACTGCTTGACCTCGGGATGCTGGTCGAACCACGAGGTGAGGTCGTCGACCTGGCCGGCTTCCGCATAGGTGCGCAGCGTCCCGCCGCCCCAGCCCCAGATGACGGTGGGCGCCTGCCCGGCGCCGATGGCCGTCTTGATCTTGGTCTTGTAGGCGTCGTTCTGGAAGGTCGTGTCCTTGATCTCGCTGTCCGGGTGGGCCTTGTTGAAGGCGTCCACCGCACCGGCTCGGACGCCTTCCTGCGGTTGGCCGTTCAGGTACCAGTACGTGGCTCCGCCGCCGCTCTTGCCGGGGCCCGACGAGCCACAGGCCGCCAGCGCCGCGGAGACCGGCAGGCCGGCGGCCATGCCTAGGAGAGTACGTCGGGAGAGCGCCATGTCTTTTCTCCGCACCCGAGAGCCGTCGGCTTCTCGTGACTCGTGGTGAAAGGTTTTCGAAAGTGCCTTCTCCGAGCTCTGCTCATGAAAGTTAGGGAGCAGACTGACAGGGTGTCAAGGTACGTGCGGAGGCGTTCTCCTGCCTCAAGAATCGTTGCCATGACTGGTGCTTGACGATCCCCAAGGAGCTCCGACAGCCCCGAAACAGTTTCGAAACGCATGACTGACGGGCAGAGAAGGTGGGGTGACACGAGTCGCGTTGCCATACTGTTGACCGGTTCCACCCGCGTTGCCGGCCGACCGGCGACTCACCACACGGTGGACGTACCCGTGGGAGGGAACCGATGCGACCGGACGCGAGGCGCACCACCTTGGCGGACATCGCACGAGCGGCCGGGGTGTCCGTGGCTACGGTGTCCAAGGTGGTCAACGGCCGCGGTGACGTGGCACCGCAGACCCGCACCCGGGTGCAGGAACTGCTGCACCTGCACGACTACCTCGCTCCCGTGTTCCGGCACACGGAGGCGGTGGAAAACCCCACCATCGAGGTGCAGTTCAGGGGTGGACTGAAGTCGTACGTGGCCGAGACCCTGGAAGGGATCATCGATTCGGCCTCCGAGTCCGGGGCCTCGGTGGTGATCAGCAAGGCATCCGGCGCCCCGCACTGGGCCCGGGATCTGGTCTCGGCCGGGCGTCGTGCCGTCATCGCGGTCACCAGCGTGTACACCACGGCGCACCTGAACGAACTGGCCCGGTCCGGGCTGCCCCTGGTGGTGCTGGACCCGTTGCACCTTCCGGACAGCCGGATCCACAGTGTCGGGGCCACCAACTTCGCGGGCGGCCTGGCCGCCACCCGGCACCTGCTCTCCCTCGGCCACCGCCGGATCTCCTATCTCGGCGGACCCTCCATGGCCGTGTGCAACCAGGCACGCCTGCACGGCTATCGCGCCGCCATGGAGGCGGGCGGCGTCCCCGTTCCCGATGCCTGCACCCGGCCGGGAGACTTCACCTACGAGACCGGACTGCTCGGAGGCGCGGCGCTGCTGGACCTGGACGAACCACCCACCGCGGTCTTCGCGGGCAACGACGAGATCGCCGTCGGTGTCGTCGAGGCCGCCCGTGCCCGAGGTCTGCGCGTCCCGGAGGACCTGAGTGTGGTCGGCTTCGACGACACGAGCCTCGCCCGGACGGCGTCGCCACCCCTCACCACCGTCCGCCAGCCCCTGCGGGAGATGGGCGGTGCCGCCCTGCGCACCGCTCTCCGGCTCGCCAACGGCGAGCGGGTCGATTCCCACCACATCGAGCTCGCCACCGAACTCGTGGTACGCGCCTCCACGGCGCCGCCCCGCGCGGCGACTCCCGAGCGCGGGTAGCCGCGGAGGAAGGGGCCGGGTCTCGAGGACCGACGCCACACGGAAGCCCGCGGTTCGGCACCCCGGTCAGGCACCCCCACGCCCGGGGCGTGAGGGTGCCGCGCCGCGCCTACCGCGCGGTCGTCACGGCCGTCGCCGGCGCCGGCGCGTAGCCGGTGGGCCGGGCCGTGAAGGTGCCGCGGCCCTGGGTGCGGCTGCGCAGCCGGGTCGCGTAACCGAACAGCTCGGCCAGCGGCACGGTGGCGGTGACCACCGCCGCGCCGCCCCGCGTGCCGGAGCCGGTGACCCGGCCGCGGCGCGCGGCGAGGTCACCGAGCACACCGCCGACCGCGTCCTCGGGCACGGTGACCGTGACGTCCACGACCGGTTCCAGCAGGACCATGGCCGAGGCGCGCAGGGCGTCGCGGAGACCGAACCGGCCGGCGGTGCGGAAGGCCGTGTCCGAGGAGTCCTTCACATGGGTCTGACCGTCGGTGAGCGTGACCCTCAGGCCGGTCACCGGGTGACCGCCGAGCGGACCCTCGGCGAGCGCGTCCCGGCAGCCCGCCTCGACGGCCCGGACGTACTCCTGCGGCACGCGTCCGCCGGCGACCGTGGAACGGAACACGAAACCGGCCCCGCGTTCAGTGGCCTCGTCGCCGTCCGCCTCCCACGGCTCCACGTCGAGCACGACGTGCGCGAACTGCCCCGCGCCGCCGTCCTGTTTGACGTGCCGGTGGACGAAACCGGTGACGCCTTCGCCGACCGTCTCGCGGTACGCCACTCCGGGGCGGCCCACCGAGACCTCGAGGCCGAACTCGCGCCGGACGCGTTCCATGGCGACCTCCAAGTGCAGTTCGCCCATGCCCGACAGCACGGTCTGCCCGGTCTCCGGGTCGGTCCGCACGGCGAGCGAGGGGTCCTCCTCGGTCAGCCGGGCGAGTGCCGAGGCCAGCCGGTCGGTGTCGGTGGAGCGCCGGGCCTCCACGGCCACGTGCACGACCGGTTCGGCGACGCCCGGGGGTTCCAGAAGCAGGGGGGCGCCCGGTGCGCACAGGGTCGAGCCGGCGCGGGCCGACTTCAGCCCGACCACGGCGACGATGTCCCCGGCGACCGCACGGTCCAGCGGATCGTGCCGGTCGGCCCGTACCCGCAGGATGCGGCCGACGCGCTCGGTGCGGCGCGTACCCGCGTCCCACACGGTGTCTCCCTTCTCGATCGTGCCCGAGTACACCCGCAGGTACGTCAGCCGTCCCGTCGGGGTGGCGTTCACCTTGAACGCCAGTGCCGCCATCGGCGCCGCCGGGTCGGCGGTCCGTTCCTCCTCCGTGCCGTCGTGGGTGCCGTGCACCGGGGGTACGTCCAGCGGCGAGGGCAGGTACGCCACCACGGCGTCCAGCAGCGGTTCGACGCCTCGGTTGCGGTAGGCCGAGCCGCACAGGACGACCACGCCGTCGCCGGTGCGGGTCAGGTCGCGCAGGGCGGCGGCGAGGGTGGCCGCGGTGAGCGTCTCCCGGTCGCAGAACTCCTCCAGCGCGGCCGGATGGCGTTCGGCGACCGCCTCCTCCAGCAGGCGTCGCCTGCGCGCCGCCTCCTCGCGCAGGGCGTCGGGGACCGGCCCCTCCCCGGCCGTCTCCGCGCCGTCGGCCCAGACCAGGGCGCGCATGCGCACCAGGTCGACGACGCCGGTGAAGCGGTGCTCCGCGCCGATGGGCAACTGCACCACCAGCGGTGCGGGGTGCAGCCGTTCGCGGATGGAGGCGACGGCGGTGTCGAGGTCGGCGCCCGTGCGGTCCATCTTGTTGACGAACGCGATCCTCGGCACGCCGTGCCGGTCGGCCTGCCGCCACACCGACTCGCTCTGCGGCTCCACTCCCGCGACCGCGTCGAACACGGCGACCGCGCCGTCCAGCACGCGCAGCGAACGCTCGACCTCGTCGGCGAAGTCGACGTGCCCCGGGGTGTCGATGAGGTTGATCCGGTGACCGTCCCACGAGCAGCTGACGGCCGCGGCGAAGATGGTGATGCCGCGGTCGCGTTCCTGCGGGTCGAAGTCGGTGACGGTGGTGCCGTCGTGGACCTCGCCGCGCTTGTGGGTGGTGCCGGTGGTGTAGAGGATCCGCTCGGTGACGGTGGTCTTGCCGGCGTCGACGTGGGCGAGGATGCCCAGGTTGCGGACGGTGGCGAGCGGGTTGGTGCGCATGGCCGTGGCCTTTCGGAGGAACCGGAAAGGGGCAGCGCGATTTCCCGCGACGCACGGGTCGGACACTCCTGGCAGGGGGCGTCGGCGATCAGATGTGCGTCGTGGGCATCCGGTGCCGGCCGCGCAGCGGACACCGGACGGCCGAGGACACCAGGATCACCTCGTACCGGGACGGGGGGACGACAGGTGCGGTGTGGATGCGCACGGCCCGGCTCCCCCCTCGGTCTCGATCTCGGTGTGGTGGTGAGTGTAGGGAGACCGGGGCGCGCGCCGCACCGTGTTTTCCAGCGACCCGCGAAGCTCTCGGCGACGCGCGAGACCCCCGACGACCCGCGATACGCGAAATGCCGGCCGGGATTCCTCCCGACCGGCATCACACTTCGCCTGATCTTGTGTCCGAGGGGGGACTTGAACCCCCACGCCCGATAAAGGGCACTAGCACCTCAAGCTAGCGCGTCTGCCATTCCGCCACCCGGACCAGGTGTCTGTCGCGGTGCGGGGTGCTCCCCCGCGGCGACATGGACAACCATACCAAGGTTTCGCGGTGCCTTTCACCTGCGTTTCCTTCCCCCGTTCTCTCTCTGAGCGGCGGTCCGGGACCGGGGGCTCCGCTGCATCTAGGGTCGCACCATGAGTGACTGGACGGTTACGCAGGGCCCGCTTCCGCGTCGTCGGCCGCGGGCGCTGTCGCCTCTCAGGGAGCATCTGCGGGACACGTTCTGGTTCGCGCCCACCGCGGCCATGGTGGGTGTCTTCGTGGTCTGGCTGGTGGCCCAGGAGCTCGATGCCGCCCTCGTGCGTTCGCTCCAGGACGACGGCGACTTCGACACGCTCGCCGATCTGCTGCGCTTCGCGGACGACGCGAAGACGGTGGTGTCGGCGGTCGGCTCGGCGATGATGACGTTCATCGGCGTGGTGTTCAGCATCTCGCTGGTCGCGGTGCAGATGGCGAGCGGACAGTTCACCCCGCGGGTGGTGCGGCTCTTCGTCCGCAGCAGGATCACCAAGGCGACCTTCGCCGTCTTCCTCGCCACTTTCGTCCTGACGCTGCTCGTCCTCACCAGCTACGACAGCAATGTCGACCCCCGCGCGGCCACCTCGGTGCCCCTGGTGCAGTCGGTGCTGACCCTGCTCATGGTCGCGCTGAGTCTGCTGCTCTTCGTGATGTACGTGAACGCCACGCTGCGGCTGATGCGGGTCAGCCATGTGATCGCCCGTATCGCCGCCGAGTCCTTCCGCGTGGCGGCGCTGATGCCGGTACCGGCGGGCGGGGCCGAGGCACCGGGCCTCGGGCCGGCGACGGCGTGGGTCGCCCACGACGGGCAGGCCGGTGTGCTGAGGGACGTGCATGTCGCCCGGCTCGTGCGGGTGGCCCGGGGGCACGGGGTGGTGCTGCGGCTGGTCCCGCGGATCGGTGACTTCCTCGTGCCGGGCACTCCGGTCCTGGCGGTGCACGGCGGGGCGGCCCCGTCCCGCCGTGCGCTGCGGTTCGCCCTGTCCGTGGGAGTGGAGCGCACGTTCCACCAGGATCTGGCGTTCGGCCTGCGCCAGCTGTCCGACATCGGTCTGCGCGCCCTGTCCCCCGCGGTGAACGACCCGACGACCGCCGTGCAGGCGCTGGACCGGGTCGTGCAGATCCTGGCCGCACTGTCCCGGCGGCCGCTCGACACGGTGACGCACCGGGACCGGCGCGGCGTGGTCCGGCTGGTGCAGCCCGTACCCGGCTGGGCGGAGCTGGTGGACCTCGGGTTCACCGAGGTCCGGGCCTGCGCCGTCGGGTCGCCGCAGGTCACGCGGCGTCTGCTGGCCGGCTTCGACGACCTGCTGCGGCTCGTGCCGCCGGAGCGGTGTGAACCGCTGCTGCGCCACCGCGAGCTGTTGCGGCAGGCCGTCGAGCGGACCGCTCCGACCCCGGCGGACCGGGCCTTCGCCCTGCGGCCGGACCGGCAGGGCATCGGCTGACCGCCCCGGGACCACCCACCCCTCGGTCCCCTTACGGCATGAGGTGGTGGTCCGGGAAGTTGCCCGGCAGCCGCTCCCCGGCCGGGCCGCGCGTCACGGCGCGCACCAGCAGCTCACCGCCCACGAAGGCACCGCGCCAGGACGCGCCGTGCCCGCCGAACAGCTCGTCGCGGTCCCCGCGGGAGCGCGGTACCCCGTGGCCCACCTTGAACGCCCGGATCTGCGGCGCCAGCCTGTGGTACGTCGCCGGGTCGTCGGTGGACAGGGTGGCCACCAGCGCGCCGTTGGAGGCGTTCATCGCGGCGAGCAGTTCGGCCTCGGTGTCGACCAGGACGATGGTGTCGACGGGGCCGAAGGGCTCCGCGTGGTGCAGCGGTGAGGACCGGGGCGGATTCAGCAGCGTGACCGGCTGGACGTAGGCCGACGTGTCCTGGCCGGGCAGGAACAGGCCGTCGGCCGCGCTGCCGCGGTGCAGCGGGACGGCGCCGCGGTCGACGGCTTCGGCGACCTGGTCCTGGAGCTCCTTGGCCTTGGCGGCGTTGATCACCGGCCCGAAGTCGAGCGCCGGGAACGGGTCGTCCGGTGCCGCGACGGCGAGCGGGTGGCCGACGCGCAGGCTGCGGACCGCCGGGAGGTAGGCCGCGAGGAACGCGTCGAACAACTGCCGCTGGACGACGAAGCGCGGGTAGGCGGTGCAGCGCTGCTTGCCGTAGTCGAAGAGCTTCGGGATCTGCCGCGTGAGCGCGTCCCAGTCCGTGAAGTTCCAGATGCCCCAGGTGTTGAGTCCTTCCTGTTCGAGGATGTGCCGCTTGCCCAGGTCGGCGAGGGCGGTGGCGACGGCGGCACCCGTGTCCCGGCCGCCGACGAAGGAGACGCAGCCGGTCTCGGGCGCCCGCACCAGCGCCTGGGAGAGCTCGCCGCCGCTGCCGCTGACGAGGGTGACGGGAAGTCCCTCGCGGGCGGCGAGCGCGCAGGCCAGCGTCAGGCAGGCGACGCCGCCGTCGGTCGGGGTCTTGGCGATGACCGCGTTGCCCGCCAGTGCTTGTACCAGCATTGCGTGAACGAGCACGCTCATCGGGTAGTTCCAGCTCGCGATGTTGGACACCGGGCCGTCCAGCGGGGCGCGCCCGTCGAGCATGCCGTCGATGCCGTCCACGTACCAGCGCACGCCGTCGACGGCCCGGTCGACGTCGGCCCGCGCCGAACGCCAGGGTTTGCCGATCTCCCAGACCAGCAGCAGCGCGAGCAGTTCGCGGTGCTGGGCGAGGGCGTCGAGGGTGGCCGCGACGCGCGCGCGGCGTTCGGGCAGCGGGACGTGGCGCCAGGCCCGGTGCTGGTCCAGCGAGGCGCGTACAGCGTGCTGGGCCGTGGCGGCGTCGAGCCGGGGCGGACCGGTGATCGGGGAGCCGTCGACCGGGCTGGTGGCCGGCAGGACCCGGCCGTCCGCCCGCCAGCCGGCGTCCCAGAGGTTGAGGACCCGGTCGTCGCGGAACGCCTCGGGCGCGACGGCGCGGCAGCGGAGCCAGGCTTCGGCCCAGGATGTGCCGGACTTGAGGGTGAGGTCCGCGGTGCCCTGGGCCGTGGTGTCCCGGGCCGCGAGGTCCCGGGCGCCGGCCGCCGTCATGCGCGGGCTCCGTCACGGGCCGCGTCGTCCGGTGCGGCACCTCCGAGTACGTCGAGTGCCTCGAGTACGTGCCGTGCCGTCTCGGTCGGTGTGCTCCCGACCCGTACGCCGGCCGCCTCCAGCGCCTCCTTCTTGGCCCGCGCCGTACCCGAGGAGCCGGAGACGATGGCGCCGGCGTGGCCCATGGTCTTGCCCTCGGGCGCGGTGAACCCGGCGATGTAGCCGACGACGGGCTTGGTGACGTGCTCGCGGATGTGTGCCGCCGCACGCTCTTCCGCGTCGCCGCCGATCTCGCCGATGAGGACGATCAGTTCGGTGTCGGGGTCGTCCTGGAAGGCGGTGAGGCAGTCGATGTGACTGGTGCCGACGACCGGGTCGCCGCCGATGCCGACGCAGGTGGAGAAGCCGACGTCCCGCAGCTCGTGCATGAGTTGGTAGGTGAGTGTGCCCGACTTGGAGACCAGGCCGATGCGGCCGGGCTTGGCGATGTCGGGCGGGACGATGCCCGCGTTGGACTGGCCGGGGGTGATCAGCCCGGGGCAGTTGGGGCCGATGACGCGGGTCCCCCTGGCCCTGGCGTGGGAGGTGAGGGCGACGGCGTCATGGACGGGGATGCCCTCGGTGATGACGACCGCGAGGCCGATGCCGGCGTCGGCGGCTTCCACGACCGCGGCCCTGGCGAAGGCGGGCGGCACGAAGACGACGGTGACGTCGGCGCCCGTGTGCTCGATGCCCTCGCCGACCGAGCCGAAGACCGGGACGGCACGACCGTCGAAGTCGACGCTGCGGCCGGCCTTGCGCGGATTGACGCCACCGACGACGTCGGTGCCGGCGGCCAGCATGCGGCGGGTGTGCTTCATGCCCTCGGCACCGGTCATGCCCTGGACGAGGACCTTGCTCTCCTTGGTGAGGTAGATCGCCATGTCGTCCTGTCTCCTTATCCGGCTTGTCCGGGGGTGGCTGCCGCGGTGGCGAGCCGGGCGGCACGGCGGGCGGCGCCGTCCATGGTGGTGGCCTGTTCGACCAGGGGATGCGCGCGTGCGTCGAGCAGGGCCCGGCCCCGGGCGGCGTTGTTGCCGTCGAGGCGTACGACGAGCGGCTTGGTGGGCCGGACCTCGTCCAGAGCCCGGACGATGCCGTCGGCGACCGCGTCGCAGGCGGTGATGCCGCCGAAGACGTTGACGAGGACGGACTTCACGCCGGGGTCGGAGAGGACGACCGACAGTCCGTCGGCCATGACCCGGGCGGAGGCGCCGCCTCCGATGTCGAGGAAGTTGGCGGGGCGGGCGCCGCAGCCGGCGACCACGTCGAGCGTCGACATGACCAGCCCGGCGCCGTTGCCGATGACGCCGACCTCCCCGTCGAGCTTGACGTAGTTGAGGCCCTTGGCGTCGGCCCGCGCCTCCAGGGAGTCGGCGGACGCCGACTTCTCGTCACCCCAGCGGGACTGGCGGTAGCGGGCGTTGTCGTCGAGGGTGACCTTGCCGTCGAGGGCCACGATCCGGCCCTCGACCGTCCTGACCAGCGGATTGACCTCGACGAGGAGGGCGTCCTCGCGGACCAGCACCTTCCACAGCCGCACCAGTGTGTCGACGGTCTGCGGGGGCAGGCCGGCCGCGTCGGCGATGCGTACCGCGGTGGCCGTGTGCACGCCCGTGGCGGGGTCGACGGGGATGCGTGCCACGGCCTCGGGCCGCCGGGCGGCGACCTCCTCGATCTCCATGCCGCCCTCCGCGGAGGCGATGGCGAGGAAGCCGCCGGAAGCGCGGTCGAGGACGTAGGAGACGTAGAACTCCCGCTCGATGGCGCAGGGTTCGGCCAGCATGACGGTGCCGACCGTGTGGCCCTTGATGTCCATGCCGAGGATGCCCCGTGCCGCCTCCTCCGCCTCGGCAGGGTCGGCGGCGAGCCGCACACCGCCCGCCTTCCCGCGTCCACCGGTCTTCACCTGCGCCTTGACGACGGCGCGTCCGCCGAGTGCGCGGGCGATCTCCCGCGCCCGCTCGGGCGAGTCGGTGACCTCGGCCCTCGGCACCACGATCCCGTGTTCCTTGAAGAGTTCCCTTGCCTGGTGTTCGTACAGGTCCATCTCGGCTCCTGACTGAAAGTGCCGCACGCCCCCTGGACACCACCCACCGGATGCGGGATAACAAGCTTCATACAGTATTCGTCGACTGTATGCAATGTACCGCGAGAGCGCCCCAACCCCTCGTGAAGGGACAGGACTTCGCCATGCCCGACGACACCCAGGACGTCATCTCCGGCGGCCACCTCGTTGCCAAGGCACTCAAGGCAGAGGGGGTCGACCGCATATACACGCTGTGCGGCGGCCACATCATCGACATCTACGACGGCTGCGTCGACGAGGGCATCGAGGTCGTCGACGTACGCCACGAGCAGGTCGCCGCGCACGCCGCCGACGGATACGCCCGTATCACCGGCAAACCGGGCTGCGCGGTGGTCACCGCGGGACCGGGCACCACCGACGCCGTCACCGGGGTCGCCAACGCCTTCCGCGCCGAGTCGCCGATGCTGCTGATCGGCGGCCAGGGCGCCCACACCCAGCACAAGATGGGGTCCCTCCAGGACCTGCCGCACGTCGACATGATGACGCCGATCACCAAGTTCGCGGCGACCGTGCCGGACACGGCCCGCGCCGCCGACATGGTGTCGATGGCGTTCCGCGAGTGCTACCACGGGGCACCGGGACCCTCCTTCCTGGAGATCCCGCGCGACGTGCTGGACGCCAAGGTGCCGGTGGAGAAGGCGCGGGTGCCGCAGGCCGGGGCCTACCGCGCCTCCACCCGGTCGGCCGGGGACCCCGAGGCCGTCGAGAAGCTCGCCGACCTGCTGGTGCAGGCCGAGAAGCCGGCCGTTCTGCTGGGCAGCCAGGTGTGGACGACGCGCGCCACCGAGGCCGCCGCCGAACTGGTCCGCACGCTCAACGTCCCGGCGTACATGAACGGCGCCGGCCGCGGCACCCTGCCGCCGGGCGACCCGCACCACTTCCAGCTCTCGCGCCGCTACGCCTTCTCCAACGCCGACGTGATCGTGATCGTCGGCACGCCCTTCGACTTCCGCATGGGCTACGGCAAGCGGCTCTCCCCGGACGCGACCGTCGTGCAGATCGACCTCGACTACCGCACCGTCGGCAAGAACCGCGACATCGACCTCGGCATCGTCGGCGACGCGGGGCTGGTGCTGAAGTCGGTGACCGAGGCGGCGTCCGGGCGGATCAACGGGGGCGCGGCGAAGCGCAAGGAGTGGCTGGACGAGCTGCGCGCGGCCGAGCGGACGGCGCTGGACAAGCGGCTGCCGCAGCTCAGGTCGGACGCCTCGCCCATCCATCCGTACCGACTGGTCAGTGAGATCAACGACTTCCTCACCGAGGACTCGATCTACATCGGCGACGGCGGCGACATCGTCACCTTCTCCGGGCAGGTCGTGCAGCCCAAGTCGCCGGGCCACTGGATGGACCCGGGCCCGCTGGGCACGCTCGGCGTCGGCGTCCCCTTCGTGCTGGCCGCCAAGCAGGCGCGGCCCGACAAGGAGGTCGTCGCCCTGTTCGGCGACGGCGCCTTCTCGCTCACCGGCTGGGACTTCGAAACTCTGGTCCGCTACGACCTCCCCTTCGTCGGCATCGTCGGCAACAACTCCTCGATGAACCAGATCCGCTACGGCCAGGCCGTGAAGTACGGCAAGGAGCGCGAGCGGGTCGGCAACACGCTCGGCGACGTGCCCTACGACGAGTTCGCCCGGATGCTGGGCGGCCACGGCGAGGAGGTCCGCGACCCCGCCGACATCGGCCCGGCGCTGCGCCGGGCCCGCGAGTCCGGCAAGCCGTCCCTGATCAACATCTGGGTGGACCCGGACGCGTACGCCCCCGGAACCATGAACCAGACGATGTACAAGTGAGGTGACCCCCCATGACAGGCACGCCTGCGAAGGCTCTTGAGGGCATCCGCGTCCTGGACATGACGCACGTGCAGTCCGGACCCTCGGCGACACAGCTGCTCGCCTGGCTCGGCGCCGACGTCGTGAAGCTGGAGGCGCCGCACGGCGACATCACGCGGGGGCAGCTCCGCGATCTGCCGGACGTCGACTCCCTCTACTTCACGATGCTCAACTGCAACAAGCGGAGCATCACCCTGAACACCAAGACCGAGCGCGGCAAGGAGATCCTCACCGAGCTGATCCGGCGCTCCGACGTCATGGTCGAGAACTTCGGACCGGGCGCGATCGACCGGATGGGCTTCACCTGGGACCGCGTCAAGGAGATCAATCCACGGATCGTCTACGCCTCCATCAAGGGGTTCGGCGAGGGCCCGTACACCGCGTTCAAGGCGTACGAGGTCGTCGCGCAGGCCATGGGCGGATCGATGTCCACCACCGGTTTCGAGGACGGACCGCCGCTGGCGACGGGGGCCCAGATCGGGGACTCGGGCACGGGCGTCCACGTCGTGGCGGGCATCCTCGCCGCCCTGTACCAGCGGGAGCACACCGGACGTGGTCAGCGGGTGAACGTGGCCATGCAGCACGCGGTGCTCAACCTCTGCCGGGTGAAGCTGCGCGACCAGCAGCGCCTGAGCCATGGTCCACTCGCCGAATATCCCAACGAGGACTTCGGCGACGAGGTTCCCAGGTCCGGCAACGCGTCCGGCGGCGGGCAGCCGGGCTGGGCGGTCAAGTGCGCGCCGGGCGGTCCGAACGACTACGTGTACGTCATCGTCCAGCCGGTCGGCTGGCGGCCCCTGAGCGAGCTGATCGGCCGGCCCGAGCTGGCGGACGACCCCGAGTGGGCGACCCCGCAGGCCAGGCTGCCGAAGCTGAACAAGATGTTCCAGCTGATCGAGGAGTGGTCGTCCACCCTCCCCAAGTGGGAGGTGCTGGAGCGGCTGAACGCGCACAACGTCCCGTGCGGGCCGATCCTGTCCACGAAGGAGATCATCGAGGACGACTCCCTGGTCGCCAACGAGATGGTCGTCACCGTCCCCCATCCCGAGCGGGGCGAGTTCGTGACCGTGGGCAGCCCGCTCAAGCTCTCGGACTCCCCGGTGGAGGTGACCAGTTCGCCGCTGCTCGGCGAGCACAACGCGGAGGTCTACGTCGGCGAGCTGGGCCTCGGCGACGAGGAACTGCGGCTGCTCAAGTCGAACGGGGTGATCTGACGTGATGGCCGAGGACCGCCGGGCGCGGGTGCGCGGCCTCATGGACGCCGTACGGGCCGAGGGGCGCACCGCGCTCACCGCTCCCGAGGGCAAGGTGCTCGCGGACGCCTACGGGATCGCCGTACCGGGCGAGGAGCTGGCGCGGGACGTGGACGAGGCGGTGGCGTGCGCGGCCCGGTTCGGCGGACCGGTGGTGATGAAGATCGTCTCGCCGGACATCCTGCACAAGACCGACGCCGGCGGTGTGGTCGTCGGGGTGGAGGGCGCGGCGGACGTGCGGGCGGCGTTCTGCCGGATCGTCGACAACGCACGCGCGTACGACGCCTCCGCGCGGATCGAGGGCGTGCAGGTCCAGGAGCTGCTGCCGCAGGGGCAGGAGGTCATCGTCGGTGCGGTCACCGATCCGACATTCGGAAAGGTCGTCGCGTTCGGGCTCGGCGGGGTGCTGGTCGAGGTCCTGAAGGACGTCACGTTCCGGCTCGCGCCCGTGGACCCGGACGAGGCGCTGTCCATGCTGGACTCGATCCGGGCGGCCGAAGTGCTGCGCGGGGTGCGTGGGCAGGCCGGGGTGGACCGGTGGGCGGTGGCGGAGCAGATCCGCCGGGTCTCCGAACTGGTGGCCGACTTCCCCGAGATCGCCGAGGTGGACCTCAACCCGGTGATCGCCACGCCCGAGGGTGCGGTCGCCGCCGACATCAGGGTGATCCTCGCGACCGGCACGCCGAAGGAGCGGCGTCGGTACACGCGCGAGGAGATCCTCACCTCGATGCGCCGCCTGATGCAGCCCTCTTCGGTGGCGGTGATCGGCGCGTCGGGCGAGCCGGGGAAGATCGGCAACTCGGTGATGCGCAACCTCGTCGACGGCGGCTTCGCGGGCGAGATCCACCCGGTGAACCCGAAGGCCGATGACATCTTGGGCCGCAAGGCGTACAAGAGTGTCACCGACGTTCCCGGTGAGGTGGATGTGGCGGTCTTCGCGATCCCCGCGCGGTTCGTGGCGGCGGCTCTGGAGGAGGTGGGGCGCAAGCGGATCCCCAACGCCGTCCTCATCCCCTCCGGTTTCGCCGAGACCGGGGAACAGGCGCTCCAGGACGAGATCGTCGCGGTCGCCGAGCGGCACGGCATCCGGCTGCTGGGTCCGAACATCTACGGCTACTACTCGACCTGGCAGGACCTGTGCGCCACGTTCTGCACGCCGTACGACGTGAAGGGCGGCGTCGCGCTGACCTCGCAGTCGGGCGGCATCGGCATGGCGATCCTGGGCTTCGCACGGACCACGAGGACCGGCGTGTCGGCGATCGTGGGCCTGGGCAACAAGTCGGACCTGGACGAGGACGACCTGCTGACCTGGTTCGGCGAGGACCCGCACACCGAGTGCATCGCGATGCACCTGGAAGACCTCAAGGACGGCCGCGCCTTCGTCGAGGCCGCGCGCGCGACCGTACCGAAGAAGCCGGTCGTGGTGCTCAAGGCGGGCCGTACGGCGGCGGGCGCGAAGGCCGCCGGATCGCACACCGGGGCGCTCGCCGGGGACGACGCCGTGTACGACGACATCCTGCGCCAGGCCGGTGTCGTCCGGGCGCCGGGACTGAACGAGATGCTGGAGTACGCGCGCGCGTTGCCGGTGCTCCCCGCTCCCCGGGGCGACAACGTGGTGATCATCACCGGGGCCGGCGGCAGCGGGGTGCTGCTCTCCGACGCGGTGACGGACAACGGGCTGTCGCTGATGGAGATACCGCCCGACCTGGACACGGCGTTCCGCGCCTTCATCCCGCCGTTCGGTGCGGCCGGCAACCCGGTGGACATCACCGGGGGCGAGCCCCCGTCGACGTACGAGGCGACGATCCGGCTCGGTCTGGAGGATCCGCGCGTCCACGCGCTCGTCCTCGGCTACTGGCACACCATCGTCACGCCTCCCATGGTGTTCGCCGAACTCACCGCGCGCGTGGTGGAGGAGTTCCGTGCGCGCGGCGTCGAGAAGCCCGTGGTGGCCTCCCTCGCGGGCGACGTGGAGGTGGAGGAGGCGTGCCAGTACCTCTTCGAGCGCGGGGTCGTGGCGTACCCGTACACGACCGAGAAGCCGGTGGCCGTCCTGGGCGCCAAGTACCGGTGGGCCCGGGCCGCGGGGTTGTTGGGGGGCGGTTCATGACGTGAGACGGCGAGGGGCCGGCGACGGGTGCGCGTCGCCCGGCCCCCGGGACCCGCGCGCGCACGAAAGGCATTGGACAGGGGGCGCTGGCCAGAGCTTTCGACGCTAGGGGTGCAAACGACATGACAACCACCGATGTCACACGGGTCGCCGGCTACCGGGAGGTGACCGACAAGAACGGGCGCGTCTATCGCGTGGGCGAGTCCGACATCGACATCATGGGGCGCAAGCGCAAGTGGATGGTGATCCTGCCCTGGATCGGCATGATGGGCATCTCGTCCGCCGAGTACGCGTTCGCGTCCGCCGAGGACACGCTGCACGAGGCCCACCACTGGTCCAGCGGCAGCATCTACTGGATGATGACCGCCTGGGTGTTCTGCCAGGCCGCGGTCGCCTTTCCGGCGGGACGGCTGCGTGAGAGCGGCAAACTGCCCGCGCGCTGGGCGATGATGCTGGGTTCGGCCGGCACGCTGCTCGGCTACCTGTCGCTGGCGTTCGCGCCGCATGTCGCGGTGGCCTTCATCGGGTTCGGCGTGTTCAGCGGCATGGGCGCGGGGATGGTGTATGCGACCTGCGTCAACATGGTCGGCAAGTGGTACCCGGAGCGCAGGGGCGGCAAGACCGGCTTCGTCAACGGCGGCTTCGCCTACGGCTCGGTGCCGTTCGTGTTCATCTTCCACGGGTACATGGACGGTTCCAACTTCCGCTGGGTGCTGGTCTCGGCGGGTGTCTTCCTCGCCGCGATGGTGGCGCTCGCCGGCTTCTACTTCCGGGACCCGCCGAAGAACTGGTGGCCGGCCGCCGTCGACCCGCTGAACCCGCCGGCCGACCCGCGGGCCCGACGTTCGCTGGAGAAGAACCCTCCGGCCGTCAAGCAGTACTCCCCGATGGAGGCGTGGAGGACCGGCCGGGTGGCGCTGATGTGGTTCTGTCTCGCCTGCACCTCCGGCGTGAACATCTTCGGCATCGCCTTCCAGGTCGACATCGGTGAGGAGGCGGGCTTCGCGGCCGGAATCGTGGCCACCGCGATGTCGCTGAAGGCGATCGTCAACGGCACCGGGCGCGGCGTCATCGGCTGGCTGTCCGACCTTTACGGCCGCAAGCGGTGCCTTCTCTACGTGTGCGCCATCCTGGGTCTCTCCCAGTTCGGCATCATCCTGTCGGCCGAGACCAAGAACCTGCCACTGTTCCTGCTCTTCTCCGCCGTCTCCGGCTTCGGCGGCGGTGCCATCTTCCCGATGTTCGCGGCGCTGACCGCGGACTACTTCGGTGAGAACAACAACGCCACCAACTACGGGATGGTCTACAGTTCCAAGCTCGTCTCCGGCCTGGGTGCCGGCATGGGATCCGTGGTCGTCGCGGCCTGGGGCTACAACGGCGCCTACACCCTGGCGGGCTGCATCTCGTTCTTCGCCGGGATCGTGGCGCTGTCCCTGCGGCCGCCGGGGCGCCCGAAGAGCAAGCGCGTCACGCCCAATCCCCGACCGCTCGGCGAGGGGTGACCGGAGGGCGAAGTCTTCCAGGCACGGACCGGGCGGCCCCTTCCGCGTACTGCGGGAGGGGCCGCCCGGTCCGTGTTCCGGGTCAGCGGCGCCGCTTGCGCAGGGCCGCCATGTTGTCGTAGCTGATCTTGGCCTCCCGCAGCGACTGCGCGGGGTCGGTGGCGCTCGGGGAGTTGTCGTCCTCGACCATCGGGTTGTGGTAGTTCCGCAGCCCGACCCGGGAGAAGAACGTCGTGTAGTCGATGACGCCCGTCCCGAAGGGCACCATGTCGTAGCCCATGCCGTTGGTGGTGCTCACGACGCCGTCCTTGGCGTGGAACAGCGGGTAGCGCCGGTTGTGGCGGACGACCAGGCCGGCCGGGTCGAAGACGTTCTTCCTGGTGGAGCCGTCGTGGGCGGTGTACTCGTGGAACTTGTACTGGGCGACGTGCGCCCAGAAGATGTCCATCTCCAGCCAGACGACCCTCGGGTCGGTGATCTTCAGGAAGTACTCGAGCTTCCGGATGCCCGAGCTGCGGGTCGGCCGGCCCTGGTCGTCCAGCGGGCCGCCGTCGAGCAGGAAGCCGTAGGCGCTGTCGTGGTTGTGGGTGTAGAGCTTGATGCCCTCCCGGTGGGCGATCGCGCCGAGTGCGTTCCACTTGTCGGCGGCCACGTCCCAGTCGGCGCGGTAGGAGCTGCCGGTGGGGTCGCCGCCGGTGCCCATGTGGTCCATGCCGAGGATGTTGGCGATCTCCAGGTGCTTCTTGAAAGTGTCCTTGTCCGCCGTGGTCAGCGGCCACGAGGACGGGATGAAGCCGTGGTTGCCCTGGGCGCGCAGGCCGTAGTCGTCGAGCCAGCAGCGCAGCAGCCGGGCGCCTTCGACGGACTCCAGGTCGGCACCGCCCGGCGCGTTGGCGTGCTGGCGGTAGCCGGCGAACTCGACCTGGCGGTAGCCGTGGCGGGACAGCTGCTTGAAGACCTCGCGGAAGCCGGAGGGCAGGTCGGAGGCCAGAGGGTCGCGGGCGGTGGCGTCGCGGACGGTGTAGAGGATGATGCCGCGCTTGTCCGCCGGGACGAGGATCTGGCCGTGGCCGTGCCCATGGCCATGGTCGTGGTCGTGGTCTCTGTCCCGGCCGTGGGCGAGGGCCGGGGAGGCGCCGAAGACGGGGGCCGCGACGGCGCCGGCCGCCACGGCGGTGCAGGTGCTGAGGAAACGGCGCCGGTTCACGCCGAGGGTGCGGCGCAGGCTCTCGCCGGGGCCGTCGGCGGCCGGGTCGGTGCCGGCGTCGGTGCGGGAGGGGTCGGTGAACGGGGTCACGGGTGCCTGCCTTCTGGGTCGTGGCCTGCGCCGATGCGGCTCGGACGGGCCATTGTCAGTGCCGTGTGTTTCACTCTCAGTAGTCGGATTTCGGCGGGTGTACGACGTGGTGCGTCAGCCGAGTCCGGCCAGCCGGAGCAGGAGTTGTTTCACGTCGGTGGCCGCGACGCGGTCTCCGACGGCGCGGGGGGTGGAGCAGATGAGGAGCGGACCGTCGTCGTCGCTCGCGGGGAGGCGGCCGTGGCTGCCTCGAATAGGTGACGCGTCGAGAGGCACGACCGCCATGCGGTAGCGCATGCCGAGTTTCTTGCGGGCCAGGGCGCCGGCCGCCTTGACCTTGACGTAGGGGTCGAGGGGGTCCATGAAGAGCTCGACCGGGTCGTAGCCGGGTTTGCGGTGGATCTCGACGAGCTGCGCGAAGTCGGGCGCCCGGTCGTCGTCGAGCCAGTAGTAGTACGTGAACCAGGCGTCCGGCTCCGCCACGGCGACGAGTTCACCGGCGCGCGGATGGTCGAGGTGCTGGGCCTTCTTGCCCTCGTCGTCGAGGAGTTCGGCGATTCCGGGCAGCCCCTCCAGGGCGGCTCGGGTCGCGTCGAGGTCCTCCGGGCGGCGGACGTACACGTGGGCGATCTGGTGGTCGGCGACCGCGAAGGCGCGGGAGGCCATCGGGTCGAGGTACTCCATGCCGTCCTGCGTGTGCACCTCGAGGAGCCCGGCCCGGCGCAGGGCGCGGTTGATGTCCACGGGCCGGCTGACGGAGGTGATGCCGTACTCGGAGAGCGCGACGACGGTGCGGCCCTCGGCGCGGGCGTCGTCGAGGAGCGGGGCCAGGGCCGCGTCCAGGTCGGCTGCGGCCTTGAGGGAGCGCGGGTCGTCGGGGCCGAAGCGCTGGAGGTCGTAGTCGAGGTGAGGGAGGTAGCAGAGGGTCAGGTCGGGGTGCCGGGTGGCCATGATGTGCCGGGTGGCGTCGATGATCCACTGGCTGGAGACCAGGTCGGCGCCGGGTCCCCAGAAGTGGAAGAGGGGGAAGGTGCCGAGCTTGTCGGTGAGTTCGTCGTGCAGGGCCGGGGGCCTGGTGTAGCAGTCGGGTTCCTTGCGGCCGTCGGCGTAGTAGACGGGACGGGGGGTGACGGTGATGTCGGTGTCGGCGCCCATGGCGTACCACCAGCAGATGTTGGCGACGGTGTAGCCGGGGTGGGCGCGGCGGGCGGCGTCCCAGAGCTTGTCTCCCGAGACGAGTCCGTTGTGCTGGCGCCACAGCAGGACGTCGCCGAGTTCGCGGAAGTACCAGCCGTTGCCGACGATGCCGTGCTCGGAGGGCGTGGTGCCGGTGAGGAAGGTGGACTGGGCGGCGCAGGTGACGGCGGGCAGGACGGTGCCGAGCGGGGCGCGGGAACCGGACTGGCCGAGCTGCTTGAGGTGGGGCATGTGGTCGAGGAGACGAGGGGTGAGGCCCACGACGTCCAGGACGAGGAGGGGGGTGGGTCCGTCGGGGTGGGGTGATCCGTCGGGGTGGGCGGGTGCGGTCATGGCAGTTCCTTCAGGCCGAGGTCCGTCAACAGGTCGCGGGCGAGGGTCAGCTCGGCGGCGATGCCGTCGGTGAGCTGGGCGCGGGCGCGGGGCCGCAGCTCGGGCGGGAGGGCCTGCCAGGTGTAGGTCTCGACCTCCAGGTGCCGGGTGAGGGGGTGCGGGCCGCCGACCAGCCGGGTCAGCGCGGCCTTGAGTACCGGAAGGGTGGAGGTGAGGGGTGCGGCGGGGGCCGCGTGCAGGGGGACGTGGAAGTGGGCGCGCCAGGGCGCGGTGGGGGGCAGGGGGCCGCCGTCCGCGAGGGCCTCGTCGAGGTCGTCGGTGCCCTGCCGGCCGCCGGAGGGGGTGGTGGTGCGGGTCTGGTGCAGGAAGCGCGGCTCGGCGAATGCGGCGAGGGCTTCGCGGACCGCGGGGTCGGCGGGGTGTTCGGCGTGCAGCGCGGCGGACAGCTGGGACTTGACGACGGGTACGCGGGCGGCCGTGAGGGCGTCCAGGGCGGTGTCCGGATCTTCGAAGGAGGTGGCGAGGTGGCAGGTGTCGACGCAGACGCCGATACGGTCGTGGCCGATCGCGGTGAGCGGTGCGATGGCGTCATGGGTGGTCTCGACGACGCAGCCGGGTTCCGGTTCCAGGCCGACGCGGATGGAGCGGCCGGTCAGTTCCTCGAGGGCGTCGAGGCGTTCGGCGAGGGTGACCAGGGCTGCGCGGGCCCGGTCGGCGCGAGGCTCGTCGTAGGCCGTGCGCCAGGCGAGCGGCAGGGTGGAGATGGTGCCGTCCGTGACGTCGTCGGGCAGCAGTCCGGCGAGCAGCCGGGCCAGGGAGGTGGTGTGCTCGAGGCGTTCGGGGTCGGCCCAGTCCGGCTTGTAGACGCGGTACTTGACCTCTTCGGCGCCGAAGCCCTGGTAGGGGAAGCCGTTGAGGGTGACGACCTCCAGGCCGCGCCGGTCGAGTTCGGTGCGCAGGCCGCGCAGCGCGGCGGGGTCGGTGCCCAGGGCGTGGGCGGCGTCGCGGGCGAGCCACAGCCCGATGCCGAGGCGGTCGCGGCCGAGGCGTTTGCGGACCGGCTCGCAGTGGTCGCGGAGCTGGGCGAGGACGCCGTCGAGGGTTTCGGCGGGGTGGACGTTGGTGCAGTAGGCGAGGTGGACGGTGGAGCCGTCGGGGTGCCGGAAGCGCATGGCTCACTCCCCGCCGCGCAGGATGGAGTTGCCCTCGTGCGTGGCGTCCCCGGAGGCCACGTCGAGTTCGAGGCGTCCGCTGAGCCCGTAGAAGGCGACGGGGTTGCGCCACAGCACCCGGTCCACGTCGTCCTCGGTGAATCCCTCGGCGAGCATCAGGTCGCCCACCTTGCGGGTCTTGAGCGGGTCGCTCCTGCCCCAGTCGGCGGCGGAGTTCACCAGCACCCGCTCCGGGCCGTACTCGCGCAGCAGGGCGACCATCCGGACCTCGTCCATCTTGGTGTCCGGATAGACGGAGAAGCCGAGCCAGGCGCCGCTGTCCCTGGCCTCCTTGACGGTGGTCTCGTTGAGGTGGTCGACCAGCACCCGCTCCGTGGGCAGGGCGGACTCGCGGACCGCGTCGAGGGTGCGGCGCAGCCCGGCGAGCTTGTCGCGGTGCGGGGTGTGCACGAGGGCGGGCAGCCCGTGGTCGGCGGCGAGCTGGAGCTGGGTGGCGAGCGCGGTGTCCTCGGCGGGGGTCATCGAGTCGTAGCCGATCTCACCGACCGCCACCACCCGGTCCTTGACAAGATAGCGGGGCAGTTCGTCGAGGACGGGCAGGCACCGGGGGTCGTTGGCCTCCTTGGGGTTGAGGGCGATCGTGCAGTGGTGGGCGATGCCGTACTGGGCGGCGCGGAAGGGCTCCCAGCCGAGCAGGGCGTCGAAGTAGTCGCGGAAGGAGTCGGGAGAGGTGCGGGGCTGGCCCAGCCAGAAGGAGGGTTCGACGACGGCGCGGACACCGGCGGCGTGCATGGCCTCGTAGTCGTCGGTGGTCCGGGAGGTCATGTGGATGTGGGGGTCGAAGATGCGCATCAGGACTCCTTGCCGTGGGGGTCGGCCGTGCCGGGCGCGGGGCGTCCGGACTCGGTCAGGGCCAGGACGCGGTGCAGGTCTTCGGGGACGGTGCGGTCCGCGGCGGTGCGTTCGGCGGCGTAGTCGGCGAGCATCCGGGCGAGTTCGCCGTCGCCCCGGGCCCGGCGGGCGAGGTCCGCCACGTCGGCGACGGGGACACCGGTGAACAGGCACTTCAGTACGGCGTGCCGCCACTGGTGGGCGTCGAGGTGCCGGGCTGCGTAGGGGCCGAGGGCGGCGGCGACGAGCCGGGTGTCGTTGGTGCGCAGGGCGTCCTCGACGAGCGGCAGGGCGTCCGGTCCCGGCACGAGGTGGGGCAGGGCGTGCAGCACGGCGCGGCGTTCGTCGGCGGTGCCCTGGGTGTAGACCCGGGTGAGGGCGTCCGTGTCGGCGCGGGCGGCGTGCAGGACGAGGACGCGGGCGGCGTCGGCGTGGGCGGGCCCGCAGCGGCGGCCGGCCTCGGCGAGGCGCAGCTCCCACACCGAGATGGGGCCGTGGGTGCCGGGGTGGGCGGCGGCCTCGTCGAGGGCTTGGTCCAGCCAGGCACGGGCGGCTCCGTCGAGCCGGGTGGCCAGCGCTGCCCGCAGTTCGGCCAGCGGGACGTGGGCGGGGGTGGTGCCCTGGTCCGGTCCGGCGTGCCCGGCGGGGGTGCCGTCCGCGCCCTGGGTGTCGGGGGTGGCGTGGGCGGCGTGTGGCTGCGTCATGGGGTGGCTCCCTTCAGTGGGTGGCGGAGGGCTCGCCCGAGCGGTTGGTGCGGGGCGGTGACGCCGGGGCGGCGCGCCGCAGGAACGGGAGGGAGCGTTCGGCGTGGTGGGGTCCCGCGTGGGAGTGGCGGGGCAGTTCGACGACGGTGAGGCCCTGGTAGCCGGTGGCGGCGAGGGCTTCGAGGACGGGCGGGAAGTCGATCTCGCCGTCACCGAAGGGGAGGTGTTCGTGGACGCCGCGGCGCATGTCCTCGATCTGCACGTGGCGCAGCCAGGGGGCGGCGGCGCGCACGCAGTCGGCGGGAGGGAGCGGTTCGAGGCACTGGCAGTGGCCGATGTCCAGGGTGAGTCCGAGGAGTTCGGGGTCGCCGAGGGTGCGGCGCAGGGTGTGGAAGTCGGCGATGCTGGAGAGGAGGTGTCCCGGTTCCGGCTCCACCGCGAGGGGGACGCCCGCGGTGGCGGCGGCGTCCAGCACCGGGGCGAGGGACTCGGCCAGCCGCTTCCACGCCGTGTCCTCGTCCGTGCCCGCGGGGGTGACGCCGCTGAAGCAGTGCACGGCGTGGGCACCGAGGTCGGCGGCGACGCCGACGGCACGGACGAGGAGGTCGGTGCGGCGGGCGCGGTCCTCCGGGTCCGGGTCGAGCAGGGAGGGGCCGTGTTTGCGGCGCGGGTCGAGCACGTAGCGGGCGCCCGTCTCCACGGTGACGTCCAGACCGAGCGCGTCCAGCCGCGCGGCGACCCGGCGGGTGCGGGCGGCGAGGTCGTCGGCGAGCGGATCGAGGTGCATGTGGTCGAGGGTCAGTCCCACGCCGTCGTAGCCGAGGTCGGCGAGGAGGGCGAGGGCGTCGTCGAGGCGCAGGTCGGCGAGGCCGTTGGTGCCGTAGCCGAAGCGGAGCGGGGACGCGACGGCCCCTCCCCCCGCCCGGTCCCCGGCCTCCGCCGCCTTCCCGGGAACGGCCCCGGGAGCGGCCCCGGCCCCGGGAGCGGCTCCGGCCTCGTCCGGGCCCCGGTTCGGCTCGCGGTTCGGCTCGCGGTTCGGCTCGCGGTTCCGCTCCTGCTCCGGGTTCCGGCTCATGTGATGCTCACCTTCCTCATAGCGGTCCTTCTCGCGAACCACCGGCCGGCCGGGGCAAGGGCCGCGATCAGTAGGGACGTGGCGCCGGCACCGGAGCGGGCGGCGAGCGCGGCCTGGAGCGGGATCGTGGCCCGGATGCCGCCGCCCACGGCGCGTTGGGTGAGCGGGGGTGAGGGGTTGAGCGCGGCGTGGAAGTAGGGGCGGGCGGCCGTCGCGGCGTAGACGGCGCTCAGCCCTGCCCCGAGGGCGTCGGTGACACCCGGTGCCGGGGTGGAGCCCGACAGGCCGGGGGCGGCTGCTGCCCGCCGGCCTGCCGGGAGTAGGTTGCGGCGGCGGGCGGCCAGCCCGGCCAGCGCCCCCGTCGTGGCGAGGGCGGCCAGCGGTGCCAGGGCCGAGCCGCCGGTGGTCTCCCGGCGGGAGACGGCGGTGACCGCGAGGGTGTGGCTGCCGAGCAGCGCGGCCGAGGGCAGCGCGGCCCGGGTGCCGCCCCCGGTGGCGGCCGCGCCCAGGAGCAGGTCGAGGCCGCGCGCAGCCGCCATGGCGGCTGGACCGGCCGGCGTGTGCTTCAGGGCGAGGTCGTAGGCCCAGACGGTGGCCGCCAGCGGTGCGGCGACCGCGAGGGCGGGCCGGCCGGCACCGGCCGCCAGCGCCAGCCCGGCGCCGGTGAGGGCACCGGCCGCGGTGAGAGCGGCGGCGGGGCGGACGCGGCCGGACGGGAGGGGGCGGTGCGGGCGCTCCACGGCGTCCTCCTCGCGGTCGGCCCAGTCGTTGAGCGCCATGCCGGCCTCGTACAGGCACAGGGAGGAGCCGATGGCGAGCAGGGTGCGGGGTCCCGGCCGGGCACCGGCCGCCGCCGCACCGGCCAGGGCGTCGCCGGGCACGGTGAACAGGGCGGGCAGCCGCAGCAGTTCGGCCCAGGCGCCGATGCCGCCGTCCGTGCGGGGGGTGCGGGATCCCGGGGCCCGGGGCGTAGCCGGCTCGGGGCTGCCGGGGGCCGAGGCAGGGGCCCGGGGGCCGGGGGCCTGCGCCCGTGCCGCTGCGGGTTCCCGCGCGGACCGGCCCCGCGCGGCGGGGACGGCGCGGTTCATCGCCCCGCCCCGTGCCCGACGGCGTCGCCGCCGCCACCGCCGTCGCCGTCGCCCGGCGAGCCGTCCCCCGGGTCGTCCGACAGGCGTCCGGCGAAGCGTTTCAGCTCGCGGTACTGCTCGGCCAGGGAGGACGGCCCGTCCCCCATCGGGTCCTTGAAGAAGAAGCCCAGTTCGCCGAGCGGGCCGGACAGTCCCTTCTGGTGGGCGCGTGCGGCCAGGCGGGCCAGGTCGAGGACGAGCGGTGCGGCGAGGGACGAGTCGCAGCCCTGCCAGGTGGTCTGGAGGATCATGCGGGCGCCGAGGAAGCCGTCGAAGGCGATGTGGTCCCAGGCGGTCTTCCAGTCGCCGAGCGCGGGCACGTCGTCGATGTGGACCTCGCCCTCGACGGGCGCGCCGAGGGTGTCGGCCAGCACGCGTTCCTTGCCGGCGTTCTTCGCCGCGGCCGCCGCCGGGTCGGCCAGCGCGGCGCCGTCGCCGCCGCCCAGCAGGTTCGTGCCCGACCAGGCGCGCACCGCCAGCGCCCGCTGCGCGAACATCGGGCCCAGCACCGAGCGCAGCAGGGTCTGGCCGGTCTTGCCGTCCCGGCCGGCGTACGGCAGCCCGCTCGCCCCGGCCGGTGCGGCCAGTGCCGGGTGGTGCAGGCCGGTCGACGGGGTGAAGTTGACGTAGGGGCAGCCGGCGCGCAGGGCTGCGGCGGCGTAGAGGGAGCTGGCGGGCAGGGCTCCCCCGGTGGGCGCGGGCTCGGTGGAGGCCACGTTCACGACCACCGTCCGCTCCGCTCCCGAGCGCCGCGCGAAGTCGGTGATGTCCGCGGCGAACGCGGCGATCAGCTCCTCCTCGTCGCGGGTGTCGCCGGGCAGCGGCCCTCCGGGGCGTATCTCGCGGTCGGCCGCGGCCAGTTCGGCGCCCACGGCCGAGGGCAGCCCGTGCGGCAGCACACCCCCGGCGGCCAGGGCCTCCGCCCGCTTGGGCAGGGGGCAGTCCACGGTGTCGTGGCCGCCGAAGACGAGGGACGCGAGCGCGGGCAGTCCCGTCCCGGCGAAGTCGGGGGTCTCGGTGACCATGCCGGTCGGGGCGTGCAGCCCCGCGGTCACGGCGGCACAGCCCGCCACCACCGTGGTGGCGACGGAACCACGGGCTCCGATCAGCCAGACACCGGTACGGGAGCCGTGGGAGGAAGCAGAGGGGGACGCGGACATGGGCAGCCTCCTTGTCGAGCGCGTCGAGCACACACGAGCGGTGGTACGGCCGGAGGGGGCGGTACGGCCGGAGAGGTGGCACCGCCGGAGAGGTGGCCCGGCCGGGAGAGCCGAGCCGTGCCGGGTGACGGCGGGCGGAGGTCCGGCGTCCTCCGCCCGTCGCCGTTCCGGTTGCCCCCGAGGAGCGGGCGCCCCTGGAAGAGGTCACCCCTCGGGGGCGGTTCGCCCTAGGAGGGCAGTTCCTTGAGCTGGATGTTGCGGAAGGAGACCTGGTCGTCGGCGCCGTGGTTCTGGAGGCCGATGTAGCCGTCGGTCAGGCTCCGCTCGGGGTCCTTGTTGGTGAAGTCGTTGATCTTGACTCCGTTGAGGAACACCTGGAGGCGTTCGCCCCGGACCTTGATCTCGTAGGAGTTCCACTGGCCGGGCGGCCGCAGAACCTGGTCACGGGCCTTGATGTTCGCCGCCTTGAAGGTGTAGATCGCACCGGTGGTGCGGTCCACGGCGTCCGTGGCGTCGATCTGGATCTCGTAGCCCTTGTTCACGGCGGACCAGGGGTCGTCGGAGGCCGGGAAGCCCACGAAGACGCCGGAGTTGTCGTCGCCCCGCATCTTCCAGTCGAGCTTGAGCGAGTACGACTTCAGTTCCTTGGCCTGGTACCAGAGCAGGCCCATGCCGCCCTCGGACTCCAGGACGCCGTCCTTGACGTTGAACTTTCCGGGGCCGGCCTGCTTCCAGCCCTCCAGGGTCTGGCCGTTGAAGATGTCCCGGTAGCCCTTGGACGGCTTGCAGTTGGCCTTGACCTGGCCGGTGGCGTACTGCATGCCGCCGAGCAGGTGGCCGCGGAAGGCCTCGTCCGCGTAGGACTCCTTGGTGTGGCCGAGGCCGGTGTAGAAGGAGCGGCCGCCGCCGTAGTTCTGGCACCAGGCGATCGGGTGGTCGCCCTTCATGTTCCCGCCCTCGTAGGTGGTCTCGTCGAGGGTGGCGAGGACCTTGGCCTGCTCGCGCGGGTTGGTGCGGTAGTTGTACAGCTCGTCGGTGTGCTCCCAGGCGTCGTCCAGGTGCGCGGTGGCCGGGTGGTCGTGGTCCTCGACGCGGACGGTGGCCTTCTGGACGGCCGGGTGCGAGTGGAAGTAGGCGCCGACGAGGCCGCCGTAGAACTCCCAGTCGTACTCGGTGTCGGCGGCGGCGTGGATGCCCATGTAGCCGCCGCCGTTCTTGACGTAGTTCTCGAACGCCTTCTGCTGGTCGGCGTTGAGGACGTCACCGGTGGTGGACAGGAAGGCGACCGCGTCGTACTTGGCGAGGTTGGCCGTGGTGAACTGTCCGGCCTCCTCGGTCGCGGTGACCGAGATGCCGGCCGGGGTGCCCAGCTCCTTCAGGGCGGCGATGCCCGTCGGGATGGAGTCGTGGCGGAAGCCCGCGGTCTTGGAGAAGACCAGGACCTTCTTGCCGGCCTTGAACGGCTCCTTGGAGAACTCGAAGTCGTCGATGTCGTACAGCGCGCCCTCGCCGCCCTTGAAGACCAGGTAGAGGTCCGTGGTCTTCCTGGGCAGGGACCGCAGCGGTACGTCGACGTTCTGGAAGGTCTCCCAGCTGCCGGTCGGCGGGATGTACGCCGAGCCGTGCAGCTTGCCGGTGGGCGAGCCGGTGCGGACCTCGATGTAGCCGCCGGTGCCGCCGGAAGAGGCCCGGACGGTCAGCTTCTTCTGCCCGTCGAACTTGTAGGGGGTGAAGGAGATCCAGTCGCCGTCGTTGATGTCGCCGACGGTCTTGCCGCCGTTGGCGCCGGTCTTGTCGATCGGCGACACGCCCTGCTGCGTGCTGAAGTGCTCGGCCTGGCGGTGCGGGGGCTGGATCACGGTGCGGGCGGTGCCGGTCAGGGCCTCCTGGCCGTTCGCCCCGCCGTCGGTGTAGCTGGCGCCGACGACGCCGTAGATGTTGGCGTTGGGGTCGTGGCCGCCGTCACCGGGCGGCGGGTTGAGGGTGCCCTCACAGCCCATCTCGCTGGTCAGCTCGTGGGCGTGGGAGTCGTGGCCCAGGCTGTAGGCGACCTTGACCTTGGAGCAGTCGATCGTTTCCTCGGGGTCGGTGACCTTCACCTTGAAGGGGATGGGCTGCCCCATGGGAAGCAGGGTGCCGTTGCCGGGGGTCTCGATGACCACCTTGGGCTCGGTGTTGCCGACCACGATCCGGACGCTGGCGTTGCCGGTGTTGCCCTCGGGGTCCTTGGCGGTGAAGGTCGCGGTGTAGGTGCCGACCTTCTTGTACTTGTGGGTGGGGTTCAGCCCCTCGCCCTTGGTGCCGTCGCCGAAGTCCCAGCCGTAGGTGAGGTCCGGGGAGTCGGCGTCCTTGGCGGTGGCGGTGAAGGCGACCTTCAGTCCGGCCGCGCCGGACGTCTTGTTCGCGCTCACCTCGGCGATCGGCGAGAAGCCGTCCGCGGCGTTCTCGATCCGGTACAGGGCGGAGTCCTTGTCGCCCTGGAACCAGGACAGGCCGTAGTCCAGGACGTAGAGCGCGCCGTCGGGGCCGAACTCCATGTCCATGATCTGAGTGCCGGTCCACGGGAAGTCGTTGATCTTGGAGACCGCGCCGTCCTCGGTCTGCTCGATCCGCTTGATCCAGCGGCGGCCGAACTCGCCGGCGAAGAAGTCCCCGTCGTACTCCTCGGGGAACTTCACGCTGGAGTCGAGCTCCGGGTCGTAGCGGTAGACCGGGCCGCCCATCGGGGACTCGGATCCACTGCCGAACTCGGGCACGGAGTCGTCGTCGTAGGGGATCCACGCGGCCTGCGCGGGCGGCAGGTCGGTGAGGCCGGTGTTGTGCGGCGAGGTGTTCTTCGGGGCGGCGCAGTCGAAGGTCTCGCCGGAGGTCTTGGTGGCGAAGTCGTAGTCGACGTACGGGTCGTTGTCGCCGGTGCAGAAGGGCCAGCCGAAGTTGGCGGCCTTGGTGACCTTCGCGAACTCGACCTGCCCGGCGGGGCCGCGCTTCGGGTCGGCGGCACCGGCGTCGGGGCCGTAGTCGCCGACGTAGACCGTGCCGGTCTTCTTGTCGACGCTGATCCGGAAGGGGTTGCGGAAGCCCATCGCGTAGATCTCGGGACGGGTCTTCTCGGTGCCGGGCTCGAAGAGGTTGCCCTCCGGGATGGTGTACGAGCCGTCCTCGGCGACCTTGATGCGCAGCAGCTTGCCGCGCAGGTCGTTGGTGTTGCCGGCGCTGCGGCGGGCGTCGAAGGCCGGGTTGCGGTCCGCGCGCTCGTCGATCGGCGTGTAGCCGTCGGAGGCGAACGGGTTGGTGTCGTCGCCGGTGGAGAGGTAGAGGTTGCCCTCGGCGTCGAAGGCGATGTCGCCGCCGACGTGGCAGCAGGTGCCGCGGGAGGCCGCGACGTCCAGGACCTTCTTCTCGCTGGACATGTCCAGCGTGCCGTTGGGGTTGAGGACGAAGCGGGAGAGGCGGTTGACGCCGTCGAACGGCTTGAAGTCCTCGGCGGTGCCGTTCTCCGGGGCGTCGCCCGCGGGGGTGTCGAGCGGCGGGGCGTAGTAGAGGTAGATCGCCCGGTTGTTCTCGAAGTCCGGGTCGATGCCGACGCCCTGGAGGCCCTCCTCGTCGTGGTTGTAGACGGGGATCTTGCCGGCGACCTTGGTGACGCCGCCCTGGTCGGTCAGGCGCAGTGTGCCGTCGCGGGCGGTGTGCAGGACGCTGCGGTCCGGGAGCACCGCGAGCGACATCGGCTCGCCCATCTCGGGCTCGCCCTTGGCGAGCGGTACCTGCTGGAACTGACCCTCGGCGGCGGCCGCCGTCTCGTCGTGCTCCGGGTGGCCCGGGTGGGCGCCGGCGACGGTCGCCGGGGTGCCCACGGCCAGCAGCAGGCCGGTGAACAGGGCGAGGGTGGTGCGGAGTCTGGGGCGCCTGGTGGTGCCGGTGCCTTTGAGTCTGGTTCTGTGCACGAAGTCCCTCCGGGAACGGGGGTGGGCCGTACTGGGATGGGTGCGAAGACGTGCGATGCGGGCGCCGGGGTGCGCCGTCACCCCGGAGGCGTGAGTGTCCTGAACACTTCAGGGACGGTAACCGCGTTCTTCCGGGGCGAACACCCTTTGGACCGCAGTTGGTTCAACTTTTTCCCAACTCAGGACAAAGCGGGATCCGGGCAGCCCGGACCGGGCACCGGCGTCGTGGCCGGTCCCCGGTCCTGACCTGCGGTCGAACCTCAGGATCAGCTGTTGAAGGCCGCGTCGAAGGAGGCGCTGGGCGGCTCGAAGTCGAAGGCCTTCAGCCGGGTGAGGGCTTCCGGCGCGCCCTGCAGCCGGTCCATGCCGGCGTCCTCCCACTCGACGGATACCGGTCCCTGGTAGTCGATGGAGCGCAGCATGCGGAACACGTCCTCCCAGGGGACGTCGCCGTGCCCGGCGGACACGAAGTCCCAGCCGCGCCGGGGGTCGCCCCACGGCAGGTGGGAGCCGAGCCGCCCGTTGCGGCCGTCGAGGCGCTTGCGGGCCTCCTTGCAGTCGACGTGGTAGATGCGGTCGCGGAAGTCCCACAGGAAGCCGACGGGGTCGAGGTCCTGCCACACGAAGTGCGAGGGGTCGAAGTTGAGGCCGAAGGCCGGCCGGTGACCGACCGCCTCCAGGGCGCGCTGCGTGGTCCAGTAGTCGTAGGCGATCTCGCTGGGGTGCACCTCGTGGGCGAACCGCACGCCCTCCGCGTCGAAGACGTCCAGGATCGGGTTCCAGCGGTCCGCGAAGTCCTGGTAGCCCCGCTCGATCATGGACTCGGGGGCGGGCGGGAACATGGCCACCAGGTGCCAGATGGCGGAGCCGGTGAAGCCGATGACGGTGTCGACGCCGAGACGGGCGGCTGCGCGTGCGGTGTCCTTGATCTCGGCCGCGGCGCGTTGCCGGACGCCCTCCGCATCCCCGTCGCCCCAGATGCGGGCGGGCAGGATGGCCTCGTGGCGCTCGTCGATGATGGCGTCGCAGACGGCCTGGCCGACCAGGTGGTTGGAGATCGCCCAGCACTTGAGGCCGTACTTGTCGAGCAGCTGGTGGCGCGAGTCCACGTAGGAGGGGTCGGCGAGGGCCTTGTCGACCTCGAAGTGGTCGCCCCAGCAGGCGAGTTCCAGGCCGTCGTAGCCGAAGTCGCGGGCGAGGCGGCAGACCTCCTCCAGCGGCAGGTCGGCCCACTGTCCGGTGAAGAGCGTGAAGTTGCGTGGCATGTCGCTGCCGGCCTCCTCAGAGTGCGATGGGGGCGATCGGGGTGTAGACGGAGTTCTTCTCGGCGCTCTCCTCCACGGCCGCGAGCACGCGCTGCACCTGCAACCCGTCGGCGAAGGAGGGTTCGGGCCCGCGGCCCTCGGCCACGGCGTGCACGAGGTCGCGCGCCTGGTGCACGAAGGTGTGCTCGTAGCCGAGCCCGTGGCCCGGCGGCCACCAGGCCTCCAGGTAGGGGTGTTCGGGCTCGGTGACGAGGATCCGGCGGAAACCGGCGTACTCCCCCGGTTCCGTCCCGTCGTGGTACTCCAGCTCGTTGAGCCGTTCCAGGTCGAAGGCGAGCGAGCCGCGCTCACCGTTGAGTTCGATGCGCAGGGCGTTCTTGCGGCCGGTGGCGTACCGGGTGGCCTCGAAGGAGACCAGGGCACCGGAGGTGAGGCGGCCGGTGAACACGGCGGCGTCGTCGACGGTCACCTGTCCCGTCACGCCGTCCGCCGAGCCCGCGGACAGGCCCCGGGGGGCGCCGGCGGGCAGCGGGCGTTCCCGTACGAAGGTCTCGGTGAGGGCGGAGACGCCCGCGATCCGCTCGCCCGACAGGTACTGGGCCAGGTCGACGATGTGGGCGCCCAGGTCGCCGAGTGCGCCCGATCCGGCCAGCTCCTTGCGCAGCCGCCAGGTGAGCGGGGCCTTCGGGTCGACCAGCCAGTCCTGGAGGTAGGTCACCCGCAGGTGCCGCAGCCGGCCGACGCGGCCCTCGGCGACCATCCGCCGGGCCAGCGCGGTGGCCGGCACCCTGCGGTAGTTGAACCCGACCATCGCCAGCTGTCCGCGCGCCCCGGCCTGCTCGGCGGCGCTGGTCATCGCCTGCGCCTCCTCGACGGTGTTGGCGAGCGGCTTCTCGCACAGGACGTGTTTCCCGGCGGCGAGCGCGGCCAGGGCGATCTCGGCGTGGCTGTCGCCCGGGGTGCAGATGTCGACGAGGTCGATGTCGTCCCGTTCGACCAGGGTCTGCCAGTCGGTCTCGGTGCTCGCCCAGCCGTGCCGGTCGGCCGCCAAGCGAACGGCGTCGGCGTCCCGCCCGCAGATCGCGGCCAGCACCGGGTTCAGCGGCAGGTCGAAGACCCGGCCCGCGGTCCGCCAGCCCTGGGAGTGGGCGGCACCCATGAAGGCGTAGCCGACCATGCCGACGCGCAGGGGCGGTCTGGTCGCGGACGCCCCCGTCGCCGCCCCGGCATCGGTCCCGGCAGCGGTCCCGGTATCGGTCCCGCGGTCGGTCCCGGCGGCTTCCTCCTCGGCGCCGGCCCCCTCGGGCTGCTGCGGCTGTCCCATGCGGATGTCCTCCTCGTCGTGGTGGCGCGGTGGGGTGGGCCCCGCCCCGGCGGCGGCTGGTCGGGCCGCTGCCGGGGCGGCAGCCCTCACTTGAAGCCCGTGGACATGTACTGGTCGACGTTGTCCTTGTCGACGACGGCCGAGTAGCAGGTGACGGTCGACGGGATCTCGAACTCGGCGAGGCCGCTGACGCCCTTGCCCTGCCCGAGGGCGCGGGCCAGGTCGATCGCGGACGCGGCCATGGTCGGCGGGTACAGCACCGTCGCCTTCAGGACGCCGCTGTCCGCCTTGATGGCCTGGAAGGCGGAGAGCGCGCCCGCGCCGCCGACCATCAGGAAGTCGTCGCGTCCGGCCTGCTCGATGGCGCGCAGGGCACCCACGCCCTGGTCGTCGTCGTGGTTCCACATGGCGTCGAAGTCCGACTGGGCCTGGAGCAGCTGGGCCATCTTGGACTGGCCGGACTCGACGGTGAACTCGGCGGCCTGGCGGGCCACCTTCTTGATGTTCGGGTAGTTCTTCAGGCCGTCGTCGAAGCCCTGGGTGCGCTGCTGGGTCAGTTCCAGGTTGTCGATGCCGGCCAGCTCGACGACCTTGGCGTCCGACTTGTCCTTCAGCTTCTCGCCGATGTAGTGGGCGGCGTTGAGACCCATGCCGTAGTTGTCGCCGCCGACCCAGCAGCGGTAGGCCTGGGGGCTGTTGAAGATCCGGTCGAGGTTGATGACCGGGATGCCCGCCCGCATCGCCTTCAGGCCGACCTGGGTGAGGGCCTTGCCGTCGGCCGGCAGGATGACCAGGACGTCGACCTTCTTGTTGATGAGGGTCTCGATCTGGCCGATCTGCTGCGCGGTGTCGTTGGAGCCCTCGGTGATCTCCATGGTGATCTCGGAGTACTTCTCGGCGCGCTTCTTGGCCTGGTCGTTGACGGCGTTGAGCCAGCCGTGGTCGGCCTGCGGGCCGGCGTAGCCGATGGTCACGGGCTTGCCGGGCTTGTCGTCGGCGGCCGGCTGGGTGTCCGCGGCGGCCTTGTCGTCGCCGCTGTCGGGGTCGTTGCTGGTGCACCCCGTGAGGACGGCACCGGCGGACACGGCGGCGGCTCCGAAGAGCAGCCCTCTGCGACTCGTGAGCTTCGTCATGACGGTGAACCCTTTCCTCAATGCGTGCTTGCGGTACGGCGCTGGACCAGCACGGCGGCGACGATGATCGCGCCCTTGGCGATCTGCTGCACGTCGGTCTGAAGGTTGTTCAGGGCGAAGATGTTGGTGATGGTGGTGAAGATCAGGACGCCGAGCACGGAGCCGAGGATGTGGCCCCGGCCGCCGGTCAGCAGGGTGCCGCCGATGATCGCGGCGGCGATGGCGTCGAGTTCGTAGAGGTTGCCGTTGGTGTTCTGGCCGGAGCCGGCGAGGGCCACCAGCAGGAAGGCGGCGATGCCGCAGCACAGCCCGGACAGCAGGTAGAGGTAGAGGCGCTGGCGGCGGACGTCGATGCCGGCCAGCCGGGCGGCCTCGGCGTTGCCGCCGACGGCGACGGTGCGGCGGCCGAAGGTGGTCCGGTTGAGCACCAGCCAGCCGACGATGGTGACGGCCGCGAAGACCATGACCAGCGGCGGTATGCCGAGCACGTACCAGTCGCGCTCGGCGAGCTTGAGAACGTCCGGGACGGTGACGACCTGGGTGCGGCCGTCGGTGATCTGGAGGGCGAGGCCGCGCGCCGAGGCCAGCATGGCGAGGGTGGCGATGAACGGGACCATCTGGCCGAAGGCGATGAGCACCCCGTTGACCAGTCCGCAGCCCACTCCCACCACGATCGCGGTGAACAGGATGCCCGCGAACCCGAACTCCTGGGTGGCGACCGTGGTCGCCCACACCGAGGAGAGGGCGACGATCGCGCCGACGGACAGGTCGATGCCGCCGGAGACGATGACGAAGGTCATGCCGACGGTGACGACGCCGATCACCGACGCCTGGGTGAGCACCAGTTGGAGGTTGCGGGTGTCGAGGAACGAGTCGGGCTGGGTGATGCCGCCGATGAGGACCAGTACGGCGAGCACGCCGAGCAGGGTGAGGGTGCGGACGTCGGCGCGGCCCAGCCGGACCCGCCAGGCGGGCGGCCCTTCCACCGGTGCCGCCTTGTCGGTGCCGCCCCGTGGCGGGGACACGTGCTGCGTCATGACGCCGGGCTTCCTTCCATCACGAGGTCGAGTACACGGTGTTCGTCGAGTTCGCGGGCGGGGGCCTCGTGCACGACGCGGCCCTCGCGCAGCACCAGTACGCGGTCGGCGAGGCCCAGCACCTCGGGCACCTCGCTGGAGACCAGCAGCACGGCGAGGCCCTCGTCGGCGAGGCGCCGGATGACGGCGTACAGCTCGGCGCGGGCGCCGACGTCGACGCCGCGGGTGGGTTCGTCGAGCAGCAGGACCCGGCAGCCGCGCAGCAGCCAGCGGGCGAGTACCGCCTTCTGCTGGTTGCCGCCGGACAGGGTGCGCACGGGCACGGCGGGGTTGTCGGGCCGCAGCGACAGTTCGCGGGTGGCCTCGCGGGCCGCGCCGAGTTCGGCGCCGCGGTCGATCCAGCCGCCGCGCGAGAAGCGGGACATGGCGGAGACCGACACGTTGCGGGTGACGGACTCCAGCATCAGCAGGGCCTGGGCCTTGCGTTCCTCGGGGGCGAGCCCGAGTCCGGCGCGTACCGCGGCGCGCACGCTGCCGGACCTGAGCGGGCGCCCGCCGACGAGGACCCGGCCGGTCTTCGCCTTGCGCGCCCCGTAGACCGTCTCCAGGATCTCGGAGCGGCCGGAGCCGACGAGCCCCGCGAGGCCGACGATCTCCCCGGGGCGCACCTCCAGGTCCAGCGGCGCGAACTCGCCGTCCCGGGACAGCCCTTCGACCCTCAGTACGGGTTCGGCCGCGGGCGGTGCGGCCGGCCGCTCCGGGAAGACGTACTCGACGTTGCGCCCCGTCATCAGCGCCACCACCTCGCGGGTCGGCGTCGACTCGGCGGGCAGCCCGCCGGCGACGGCCCGGCCGTCCTTGAGGACGGTGACCCGGTCGCCGATGCGGCGGATCTCCTCCAGCCGGTGCGAGATGTAGACGACGGCGACCCCGTCGGCGGTGAGGTCGGCGACGATGCGGAACAGGTTGTCGACCTCGTCCGGGTCGAGCGCGGCGGACGGTTCGTCCATCACGATCAGCCGTACGTCGTGCGACAGCGCCCGTGCCATGGACACGATCTGCTGCTGCGCGGCCGACAGGTCCCCGACCAGCCGCCCCGGGTCCACTTCGGGATGCCCGAGTCGCTTGAGGAGCGCGGCCGTCGACGCCTTGGCCGCCCTTCCCCGCACGACGAAGCCGGCGGCGGTCGGTTCGTGGCCGAGGTGGACGTTCTCGGCGACCGACAGGTGCTCGACCAGGTCGAGTTCCTGGTAGATGGTGGCGATGCCCAGGCGCATGGCGGCCATCGGCGAGCGCAGGGTGACGTCCTCGCCGCGCCAGCGGATGGTGCCGGTGTCGGGCTGGTGGGCGCCGGCCAGCACCTTGATGAGGGTGGACTTCCCGGCGCCGTTCTGGCCGAGGAGGCAGTGCACCTCACCGGCCTGGACGTCGAGGTCGACGCCGTCGAGGGCCCGGACTCCGGGGAACGACTTGGTGATGCCGGACATGCTGAGCAGCGGTGGTTCTGGTGCCATGTGAGGTCCCCTCGGCGGGCTTGCGGGCCGGTGTCAGGGCAGAGCAGAGCAGGGCGTGGCGAAGCAGGTCATAGTGATGCGGAACAGGGCATGACGGGGTAGAGCGCCGTGCTGGTGGAGCTGCGGAACCGAACGAGTGCTACGCGGATGAACAGGCGAGTGCTGCGCGAGTGTGAAAAAGAGTGCTACGCGGGTGAGAACAGGTGGTCGCTGATCAGCCGGGCCGCGCCGATGACTCCGGCGGTGGGGCCCAGCTCCCCCAGGACGATGGGCAGGTTGCCGGTCGCGAGTGGCAGCGACTGGCGGTAGACCTGGGTGCGGATCGCGGCGAGCAGGTTGTGGCCGAGGCCGGTCACCCCGCCGCCGATCACCACCAGGCCGGGGTTGAAGAAGCTGACCAGGCCGGCGATGACCTGGCCGGTACTGCGGCCGCCCTCCCTGATCAGGTCCAGTGCGGTGGCGTCGCCCGCGGCGGCCGCGGCGGCGACGTCGGCGGCGTTGAGGACGCCGTTCGCCTCCAGCCGGTTCGCGAGTTCGGCCGAAGCACCCTGTTCGGCGGCCTCGGTGGCGTCGCGGGCCAGTGCCGCGCCGCTGAAGTGGGCCTCCAGACAGCCCCGGTTGCCGCAGGCGCACTGACGTCCGTCGGGCACGGCCTGAATGTGCCCGATGTCGCCCGCGCTGCCCGTGGTCCCACGGTAGACGTCACCGCCGACGACGATGCCGCAGCCGATGCCGGTGCCGATCTTGACGACGAGGAAGTCGTGCTGGGTGCGGGCGACACCCGCGTGCTGCTCCCCCAGCGCCATCAGGTTCACGTCGTTGTCGACCATGACGGGGCAGCCGAGTTCCTGGCTGAGCGCCTCCCGTACGGGGAAGCCGTCCCAGCCCGGCATGATCGGCGGCGCCACCGGCACACCCTCGGGGAAGCGGACCGGCCCCGGGACGCCGATGCCGGCGCCGTCGAAGCCTTCCGCGAGCCCGGAGGCCCGCAGCTTGGCGGCCATCGCCAGCACCTGCTCGAAGACCGCGACCGGTCCGTCGCGCACGTCCAGGGGCTGGTTGATGTGTCCGAGGATCTCCAGCTCGGCGTTGGTGACGGCGACGTCGACCGAGGTCGCGCCGATGTCGACGCCGAGGAAGCGCAGTTCGGGGTTGAGGCGGACGTTGTGGCTGCGGCGCCCGCCGCGCGAGGCGGCGAGTCCGTCGGCCACCACGAGACCGGTCTCCAGGAGCCGGTCCACCTCGACGGCCAGTTTCGACCGGGAGAGGTCGACCTGATCACCGAGCTGGGCACGGGAGTTGGGTCCACCGTCGCGCAACAGCTGGAGCAGTCGCGCTTGGTGGGCGTTCGCGGGTCGTGCGGTCATGCGTCTCACGAGCCCCTCCCCGCCTCGATCGGCTGTGAGTGGGCCGGTCTCCCGGCCTCGTCCAGTGGCTTGCTTTCGGAGGGAACGTAGCAGTGGGCGCCGGGCGTGGGAAGAAGTCACGCACGAATTGCTGCCAACTTTCTCCACTGAGTGGACAAAGAAGGGTCCGGCGCAGGACCGTCCCGGACACGACGAGGCCGCCCGGTCGGCGTGCCGGGCGGCCTGTGAACGAGCTCGGAACCCGCTCCGACCTCAGGTTTCCTCGCGTGCGTGGTACGAACGCCGGGTGTGCTCCGTGTGCTCGCGCATCAGCCGGGTCGCCGACTGCTCGTCCCGGTCGGTGATGGCGGCGATCAGCTTGCGGTGCTCGATCCAGGACTGCCGGCCGCGCTGCCGGGCGACCGGGGTGTAGTACCAGCGGACCCGGCGGTCGACCTGCGCCGCGAGTTCGGCGAGGACGGTGTTGCCCGCGAGCTCCATGACCTTGCGGTGGAAGCGGGCGTTGAAGGCGACGGCGGCGTCCACGTCCTCGGCGGCGACGGCCCGCTCCCCCTCCTCGCACAGCTCCTCCAGCGCGGCGATACCGGCGCTGGAGGCGTTGGCCGCGGCGAGCCGCGCCGCCTCGGCCTCCAGGAGCGTACGCACGGTGAGGAGCTGGTCGGCCTCCTCCTCCGTGGGCTCGTGCACGAACGCGCCCCGCGCGGGGCGCAGATCGACCCAGCCCTCGGTGTTGAGCCGCTGCAACGCCTCGCGCACCGGCTGCCTCGACACCCCGAGATGGCCGGCGAGTTCGCTCTCGACGAGGTGCTGGCCGGGCTGGAGCGCCCGCGTGGTGATGAGTTCGAGCAGCGCCTCGTAGACACGGTCCCGCAACGGGCCGGGCCGCTCCAGCTTGGGCACCGCGCCCTGCGGCAGTCCTGCGGACAACATCGGTCCCCCCTCGACGGCCGGAACACAACCAGCGGGCGCGACTCTCGGTACGCGCGGTACTGATTGTCTTTCGTCTACAGTCTACGGCGCACGGGAGGGCCTTGGACCGGGTGTGTAGGCCACGTCACACCGGAAGGCCGGGCGGGGCGTTCAGGGGCAGCGGACGACCTGTCCGGCGTACGAGAGGTTGCCGCCGAAGCCGAAGAGCAGCGCCGGGTCGCCGGTGGTGATCTCGCCCCGCTCCACCAGTTTGGAGAGCGCCAGCGGGATGCTCGCCGCGGAGGTGTTGCCGGACTCGACGACATCGCGGGCGACCACGGCGTTGACCGCGCCGATCTTCGCGGCGAGGGGTTCGACGATGCGCAGGTTGGCCTGGTGCAGGACGACGGCGGCGAGGTCGGCGGGCTCGAGGCCGGACCGCTCGCAGGCCTGGCGCGCGATGGCGGGCAGCCGGGTCGTGGCCCAGCGGTACACGCTCTGCCCCTCCTGCGCGAACCGCGGCGGGGTGCCCTCGATGCGGACCGCGTTGCCCATCTCGGGCACCGACCCCCACAGCACGGGCCCGATCCCCGCCTCCTCGCCCGGCGCGCAGGCCTCGACGACGGCGGCGCCCGCCCCGTCGCCGACCAGCACACAGGTGGTGCGGTCGGCCCAGTCGACGACCTCGGACATCTTGTCCGCGCCGATGACCAGCGCCCGGCTCGCGGAACCGGCGCGCACGGCGTGGTCGGCGGTGGCCAGGGCGTGGGTGAAGCCCGCGCACACGACGTTGACGTCCAGCGCCGCCGGTCCGGGGACACCGAGGCGGGCCGCGACGCGGGCGGCGGTGTTCGGGGAGCGGTCGATCGCGGTGGAGGTGGCGACCACGATCAGGTCCACGTCGGCGGGGGTCAGCCCGGCCGCCGCGAGCGCCTTCGCGGCGGCGTGGCCGGCCAGCTCGTCCACCGGCTCGTCGGGTCCGGCGATCCGGCGCGTACGGATGCCCACCCGGCTCCTGATCCACTCGTCGCTGGTGTCGACCATGCCCGCCAGATCCTCGTTGGTGAGAATCCTGGCGGGCTGGTAGTGGCCGACGGCGGTGATGCGGGAGCCGTGGTGCATGGGTGGAGTCCTCGCTGCCTCAGGGTACGGGATCCACCAGTGTGATCAGTGACCGACGGGTACGACGGCAGGTGATACGACAGGAAACCGGCGCCCGGCTTGTCGGCTTCGGTCAGCATCTTCCGCCGCCGCCGGCCGTCCCCGCCACCGCCCGCCCTCATCCGGTGAAGAGCTGGGTCGCCTTCCGGACGAGTTCGTACAGACCGTAGGCGAGCGGTGCGCCCACCCAGAGCCAGGTGAAGGCGATCAGCGGCCTGCGGTCGGGCACCTGGGCCGTGTCAGGCGGACTCTGGCTGCTGTCGGCTGACATCGTTGCCCTCCTTCTGCGCGTGCTGCGCGGGGACGGTGGTCGCGGGTTCGTGGTGCCGGGCGTGCACCGGCCGGATCAGTTCGTTGGCGGCGAAGCCGACCACCAGCAGCCCGATCATGATGAGGAAGGACGTGCCGTACAGCGCCGAGCCGTGCCGTCCGGCCTCCTCCTGGTGATCGGCGATCCAGTTGACGATCAGCGGCCCGAGGACGCCGGCCAGCGACCAGGCGGTGAGCAGCCGGCCGTGGATCGCGCCGACCTGGTAGGTGCCGAAGAGGTCCTTGAGATAGGCGGGGGCGGTGGAGAAGCCGCCGCCGTAGAAGGACAGGACGACCAGGGCGCACAGCACGAACAGCGGTTTGGAGGAGTCGCCGAACAGCGCGATCAGGGCGTACATGAGCGCACCGACGCCCAGGTAGACGCGGTAGATGTTCTTGCGTCCGATCAGGTCGGAGGTGGAGGACCAGCCGATCCGGCCCGCCATGTTGGCCGCCGACAGCAGGGCGACGAAGCCGGCGGCGGCGGTCGTGGACACCGGGGTGGAGGTGTCGGCGAAGAAGTCCCGGATCATCGGCGCGGCCTTCTCCAGGATGCCGATGCCGGCCGTGACGTTCATGCAGAGCACGATCCACAGCAGCCAGAACTGCGGGGTGCGCATGGCCGCGCGCGCCGAGACCTGGACGCCCTCGAGCGGCGCGGGCCGCCCGTCCGCCCGTTCCCTGGGCCGCGGCACCCGCACCAGCAGCACGCCGAGCAACATGAAGACGGCGTACGTCAGTCCGTGGACGAGGAAGGCGAGGGCGATCCCGGAGCTGTCGGTGCCGAAGGACTTCAGCATCTGCGCCGACCAGGGCGAGGCGATGAGGGCGCCGCCGCCGAAGCCCATGATGGCGATGCCGGTGGCCATGCCCGGCCGGTCCGGGAACCACTTGATCAGCGTCGAGACGGGCGAGATGTAGCCGATGCCGAGGCCGATCCCGCCGACGAAGCCGTAGCCGAGGACGATCAGCCAGTACTGCTCCACCGCCGCGCCGAGCGCGGAGAGCAGGAAGCCGGACGAGAAGCAGACGAGGGCGACGGTCATCGCCCAGCGCGGGCCGTGCCGTTCCACGAGCGTGCCGCCGAACGCGGCGGACAGACCGAGCATGACGATGCCGAGCTGGAAGGGCAGCGCGCTCTGCGTGCCGCTGAGGCCGAGCGCGGACTCCAGGGGCGGTTTGAACACGGACCAGGCGTAGGCCTGGCCGATGGAGAGGTGGACCGAGAGAGCGGCCGGGGGGACGAGCCAGCGGCTCCAGCCCGGGGGTGCGACGGGGGGACTCATGGGTCCCCAACCGTAGGCATCCGGCAAGCGCTTGAGAAGACTGTTGAGCGGACAACTACAGACCACCACTACTGCTGCACAAAGCCTTGCCGCCCCAACCTCCATACTGTAGACAATATTTCGTCGACATCTTCGAGTCGCTTCGAGTGCTTCGAGTCGCTTCGAGTCCTGACCGGCTCTCTCCTTCCGGTTCCTCGGTATCCCTCGACCGAACGGAGCTCCCCCGCCATGAAAGTCGCAGTCCTCGGCGCCGGGGCGATCGGCGCCTATGTCGGCGCCGCGCTCCACCGTGCGGGCGCCGACGTGCATCTCATCGCCCGTGGACCGCATCTGGCGGCCATGAGGCAGTACGGAGTACGGGTGCGCAGCCCGCGCGGCGACTTCACCGCGCACCCGCGCGCCACCGACGACCCGGCCGGAGTCGGCCCGGTCGACTACGTGTTCCTGGGTCTGAAGGCCAACTCGTACGCGGCGTGCGGGCCGCTGATCGAGCCGCTCCTGCACGACTCGACGGCGGTCGTGGCCGCCCAGAACGGCATCCCCTGGTGGTACTTCCACCGCCACGGCGGCCCCTGGGACGGGCGCCGTCTCGAGAGCGTGGACCCGGCCGGCGCGGTCAGTGCGGTGCTCGCGCCCGAACGGGCCGTCGGCTGCGTCGTGTACGCGGCCACCGAACTGGAACAGCCGGGCGTCGTACGGCATGTGGAAGGCACCCGGTTCTCCGTCGGCGAGCCCGGCCGGGAGGTCTCGGCGCGGTGCCTGGCGTTCAGCGAGGCGATGCGGGCGGGCGGCCTGAAGTGCCCGGTCGAGCCGGACCTGCGCGGCGACATCTGGCTGAAGCTGCTGGGCAACATCTCCTTCAACCCGATCAGCGCCCTGGTCCGGGCCACCATGGGCCAGATGTGCCGGCACGGCGGCACCCGCGAGGTCATCGAGACCATGATGACCGAGACGCTGACGGTCGCCCGGGCCCTCGGCTGCGAGGTCGGCGTGTCCATCGAACGCCGGCTCGCGGGTGCCGAACGGGTCGGCGACCACCGCACCTCCACGCTCCAGGACCTGGAGCGCGGCAAGCCGCTCGAACTCGACGTGCTGCTCGCGGCCGTCGTCGAGCTGGCGGAGATCACCGGCGTCCCGGTGCCCACCCTGCGCACCGTGCACGCCCTGTCGGACCTGCTCGCGTCGAGGAGCGCCGCATGAGGAAACGCGACCGAACCCCCAAGACCTACACCCGCCTCACCCACCCCCTGGTCCGGGACTCGCGCGAGGCGCCCTTGCGCCGGGCGACCTGGGAGGAGGCCCTGGACCGCACGGCCCGGGGCCTGGCGGCGGCGCGCGGCGCGTTCGGGATGTTCTCCTGCGCACGGGCGACCAACGAGATGAACTACGTGGCGCAGAAGTTCGCCCGGGTGGTCATGGGCACCCACAACGTCGACTCCTGCAACCGCACCTGTCACGCGCCGAGCGTGGCGGGCCTGTCGGCCGCCTTCGGCTCGGGCGGCGGCACCTCCTCCTACGAGGAGATCGAGCACACCGACGTCATCGTGATGTGGGGCTCCAACGCCCGCTTCGCCCACCCGATCTTCTTCCAGCACGTGCTGAAGGGCATCCGGGGCGGCGCCCGCATGTACGCGGTGGACCCGCGCCGCACCTCGACCGCGGAGTGGGCGGAGAGCTGGCTCGGCCCGAACGTCGGCACGGACATCCCGCTGGCGCACGCGGTGGGCCGCGAGATCATCCACGCCGGCCTGGTCAACGAGGCGTTCGTCGAACGCGCGACGACGGGCTACGACGACTACCGGGCCCTGGTCGAGCCCTGGACCCTCTCCCTCGCCGAGAAGGTGACCGGCGTGCCGGCCGCCGCCATCCGCGACCTCGCGCACGCCTACGCCCGCGCCGAGCGCGCCCAGCTGTGCTGGACCCTCGGCATCACGGAGCACCACAACGGCACGGACAACGTCCGCGCCCTGATCAACCTCTCCCTGCTCACCGGCCACGTCGGCCGCTACGGCTCCGGCCTCCAGCCCCTGCGCGGCCAGAACAACGTGCAGGGCGGCGGCGACATGGGCGCCATCCCCAACCGGCTCCCCGGCTTCCAGGACGTCCTCGACCCGGAGGTCCGCCGGAAGTTCGAGACGGCGTGGGACACGGTCGTCGAACCGCACCACGGCCTCACCCTGACGGAGATGTTCGAGGCGATGGACGAGGGCACGCTCCGCGCCGTCTACTGCATCGGCGAGAACCCGGCCCAGTCGGAGGCGGACGCGGAACAGGCGGTACGCCGCCTGCGCGCCCTGGACTTCCTGGTCGTCCAGGACATCTTCCTCACGAGGACCGCCGAACTGGCCGACGTGGTCCTCCCCGCGACCGCCGGCTGGGCGGAGACGGAGGGCACCACCACCAACAGCGAGCGGCGCGTCCAACGCGTGCGCAAGGCGGTGACCCCGCCCGGAGAGGCCCGCGAGGACATCGACATCCTCTGCGACCTCGCCGCCCGCCTGGGCCACGACTGGAAGTACGCCGACGCGGAGGCGGTCTGGAACGAACTGCGCGCCCTCTCCCCCGACCACCACGGCATGACGTACGCCCGTCTGGAGGAGCACCAGGGCATCCAGTGGCCGTGCCCGAGCACGGAGGAGCTGGAACCTCCCTACCTGCACGGCAGGTTGTGGTCCCGGGACCCCGGGCTCCGTGGCCGCCGAGCCCCCTTCGGCATCGTCCGGCACGACCCGCCCGTGGACCTCACCGACGAGCGGTACCCGATCCGGCTGACCACGGGACGCCGTCTCGACTCCTACAACACGGGTGTACAGAGCGGCGGTTACGCCTCCCCGCTGCGCCGCGGCGAGTCCGTCGAGCTCTGCCCGGAGGACGCCGAACGCTACGGGGTGGTGGTCGGCGAGCAGGTCCGGGTGACCTCCCGGCGCGGCTCGCTGCTGGCCCCCGTCTGGGTCGACCCGGCCCTGCGCCCCGGTCTGGCCTTCATGAGCTTCCACTTCCCCGACGAGGTGGACACCAACCAGCTGACCATCGAGGCCAACTGCCCGATCGCCGGGACGGCGGAGTTCAAGGCCTCGGCGATCCGGATCGAGAAGGTGAGCACCGGTGGACCTGCGCTTCGGTGACGGCAAGCCCACGGACGAGGAACGCGCGGCCGTGGACGCCCTGCTCGGCCCGCCCGAGTCCTCCTGGGAGGGCGCGGACCGCTCCGACGCGGACCTCAGATGGGCACGCGGCGGCCGGGAGGCCCGGGACCGCCGCGACCAGCTCCTCCCGGCCCTGCACGCGCTCAACGACCGCGTCGGCTGGATCAGCGAGGGCGCCCTCGACTACGTGTGCCGCCGCCTGACCGTCCCCCCGGCGGAGGCCTACGGCGTGGCCACCTTCTACGCCATGTTCTCGGTCCGCCCCCGCCCGGCCACGGTCCTGCACGTCTGCACGGACCTGGCGTGCACGGCCGCGGGGGCGAGCCGGCTGTGCGCGGCCGTGGAGTCACGCCTGGGCCCGGAGAGCGGGGTGAAGGTCGAGCGCAGCCCGTGCCTCGGCCTGTGCGAGCGCGCCCCGGCGACTTTGGTAATCCGGGCGGGCGAATCAGCCCGTCCGGCGTTTGAGGACGAGGCCGTCCAGGCCGAAGGGGGGTCCGGGGGCGCAGCCCCCGGGGGCGGGAATGGGAAGGGGCGGCGGGGGCGAAACACCCTCCACGCGACGGCGATATGCGCCCCCGCAACCCCCGACAGGGCGATCCCGGCGGCCACCGCCCCCGAATCCGCCCCCACCGAACCCGCCCCCGAAGCCGCCGTCCCGCAGACCGGCGACCCCGGCCTCACCCTCCTCCACCGCATCGGCACCGTGGACCCCGCCTCCCTCGACGACTACCGCGCCCACGGCGGCTACACCGCCCTCCGCCGTGCCTTCGGCCTCGGCCCCGCCGCCGTCATCCGCGAGGTCACCGACGCCGGCCTGGTCGGCCGCGGCGGCGCCGCCTTCCCCACCGGCCGCAAGTGGCAGGCCACGGCCGCCCAGCCCGACCACCCGCACTACCTCGTCTGCAACGCCGACGAATCCGAACCGGGCACCTTCAAGGACCGCGTCCTCATGGAGGGCGACCCCTACGCCCTGGTCGAGGCCATGACCATCGCGGCCTACGCGACCGGCGCCCACCAGGGCCACCTCTACCTCCGCGGCGAATACCCCCGCGCGCTGGCCCGCCTCACCCACGCCGTCGAGCAGGCCCGCACCCGCGGCCTGCTCGGCGACGACATCCTCGGCCAGGGCTACGCCTTCGACATCGAGATCCGGCGCGGCGCCGGCGCGTACATCTGCGGCGAGGAGACGGCCCTGTTCAACTCCATCGAGGGCCACCGCGGCGAACCACGCTCCAAGCCGCCGTTCCCGGTCGAGAAGGGCCTGTTCGGCAAGCCCACCGTCGAGAACAACGTGGAGACCCTGGTCAACGTCCTCCCCATCCTGACGATGGGCGCCGAGGCGTACGCCGCGATCGGCACCCCGACGTCCACCGGCCCCAAGCTGTTCTGCGTGTCCGGCACCGTGGCCCGCCCCGGCGTCTACGAACTCCCCTTCGGCGCTACGCTCGGCGAGCTGCTCGCCCTCGCCGGGGTCCGCGACAACCTCCGCGCGGTCCTGCTCGGCGGCGCCGCGGGCGGCTTCGTACGCCCCGACGAGCTGGACATCCCGCTCACCTTCGAAGGCACCCGCGAGGCGGGCACGACCCTCGGTTCCGGCGTCGTCATGGCCTTCGACGACACGGTCCCGCTCCCCCGCCTGCTGCTGCGCATCGCGGAGTTCTTCCGCGACGAGTCGTGCGGTCAGTGCGTGCCGTGCCGGGTCGGCACCGTACGCCAGGAGGAGGCCCTGCACCGGATCGTCGACCGCACGGGCGCCGGCGCCGCCGGTGACATCACCCTCCTGCGCGAGGTCGGACGCGCGATGCGGGACGCCTCGATCTGCGGTCTGGGGCAGACCGCGTGGAACGCCGTGGAATCCGCCATCGACCGTCTGGGGGCGTACGAATGACCGCGATACCGCTCGGAGTGCCGCGCCGCCTGGTGGAGTTCACCCTCGACGGGCAGGAGGCCCGGGTCCCCGAAGGGTCCACGATCCTCGACGCCTGCCGGGCCGCCGGGAAGGACGTGCCGACCCTGTGCGAGGGCGACACGCTCACCCCGAAGAACGCCTGCCGGGTCTGCGTGGTGGACGTGGAGGGCGCCCGAACCCTCGCACCCGCCTGCTCGCGCCGGGCCGAGCCCGGCATGGTGGTGCGCACGGACACCGAGCGCGCGCGGCACAGCCGCAAGGTGGTCCTGGAACTCCTCGCCTCCTCGGTCGACCTCTCCACGACCCCTTCGGTCGCCCAGTGGCTCACGGAGTACGAGGCGAAGCCCGACCGCTTCGGCCCGGACGCGGCCCGCGTCGACGAGGCGCCGCGCGTCGACAACGACCTCTACGTGCGCGACTACGGCAAGTGCATCCTCTGCTACAAGTGCGTGGACGCCTGCGGCGACCAGTGGCAGAACAGCTTCGCGATCTCCGTCTCCGGCCGCGGCTTCGACGCCCGGATCTCGGTCGAGCACGACGGCCCGCTGACCGACTCGGCGTGCGTGTACTGCGGCAACTGCATCGAGGTGTGCCCCACGGGCGCCCTGTCCTTCAAGTCGGAGTACGACATGCGGGCGGCGGGCACCTGGGACGAGGAGCGGCAGACCGAGACGACGACGGTGTGCGCGTACTGCGGAGTGGGCTGCAACCTCACGCTCCATCTGCAGGACAATGAGATCGTCAAGGTCACCTCACCGCACGACAACCCGGTGACCCACGGCAATCTCTGCATCAAGGGCCGCTTCGGCTACCAGCACGTACAGAACCGGGACTGACCGGCACACCGACCGGCGCAAGGGGCACGACATGGGACGAGTCACGGAACGACGCAAGGTCATCCGCATCAGGGACGGGGCGGTCTCCACCCGCCCGGACACGCTCGTCGCCGAGGAACCGCTGGAGATCCGGCTGAACGGCAAGCCCCTCGCCATCACCATGCGCACTCCCGGCGACGACTTCGCTCTGGCGGCGGGTTTCCTGGTGAGCGAGGGAGTGCTCGCCGAACAGGGCGACCTGCGGAACATCGTGTACTGCGCGGGCGCCACAGTCGACGGCTCCAACACCTACAACGTGGTCGACGTGCGGACCGCGCCCGGCGTGCGCATCCCGGACATCACCCTGGAGCGGAACGTCTACACCACCTCGTCCTGCGGGCTGTGCGGCAAGGCGAGCCTGGACGCGGTGCGCACCACGACCCGCTGGCCCGTCGCCGACACTCCCCCGGTCCGCGTCACCCCGGAGCTGCTGGCCGAGCTGCCCGACCGGCTGCGCGCCTCCCAGCGGGTCTTCGACCGGACCGGCGGACTGCACGCGGCGGCGCTGTTCACCGAGGACGGCGAGCTGGTGGACGTACGGGAGGACGTGGGCCGGCACAACGCGGTCGACAAGCTGGTCGGGCGCGCCCTCCAGAACGGGGACCTGCCGTTGTCCCGCTCCGTGCTGCTGGTGTCGGGCCGGGCCTCCTTCGAGCTGGCGCAGAAGGCCGTGATGGCGGGCATCCCGGTGCTGGCCGCGGTGTCGGCACCGTCCTCGCTGGCCGTTGACCTGGCCGCCGAGACCGGACTGACACTGGTGGGCTTCTTGCGCGGCAGCTCCATGAACGTGTACGCGGGCGAGGACCGCGTCGCCCTGCGGGCCGCGGCCGCCCGGGGCTGACCCGCCTCCCCGCTGCACGGCGGCGGGGCCCCTGCCGGCGGGTAGCGCCCCCTGCGCCGCCGGGGCCCCGCCTCGACCCCGTCCCGACACGCGGGAAGCGGCGCGGTCCCCGTGAGCGCGGGACGCCTCTTGTACTGATGTGCGCACGAAGGTTTCCCCCTCTCCAGCCGCCCGAAGGGCAGACCGCGCCATGCCGCCCCGACCTCCCCGCTCCCTCTGGCTCGCCCTCGCCGCGTCGTGCGCGCTGGCCGTCCCCACGCCCCCTGTGTTCGCCCAGTCCGGCGAGCGGGCGCCGGAGTTCGCGGAGCAGGTGCTCTTCGACGCGGCGCGGGACCCGGGCGGCTACGCCTGCTTCCGCATCCCGGCGGTCGTGCGCACGACGGCCGGCACGCTGCTCGCGTTCGCCGAGGGCCGCGTCCTCGACTGCGGGGACGCGGGCGACATCGACATCGTCCTCAAACGCTCCACCGACGGCGGACGTACCTGGGGCCCCCTCCAGGTCGTCAACGACGGCGGCGGCGACACCCACGGCAACCCGGCCCCGGTCGTCGACCGCGGCACCGGCCGGGTCCTCCTGCTGGAGACGTACAACGCGGGCCGCACGGACGCCGGCAACTGCGCGGTGCCCTGTGCCCGCACACCGCACCTTCAGCACAGCGACGACGACGGCCGCACCTGGTCCGCGCCCCGCGACCTGGGCCCCGAGATCCTGCCGCCCGCCTGGAACTCCTGGTACGCCACCGGTCCCGGGCACGGCGTCCAGCTCACCGGCGGCGCCCACCCCGGCCGGCTCGTCGTCGGCGTCAACGCCGAGACCTGGGACGGCGAGCGAAGCGGGACGGGGGTCCCCCCGGCCGGAGGCCGGGGGAGGGTCACCGCCAACCACGCCGCTCTCGTGGTCAGCGACGACGGCGGCGGGCACTGGAGGATCGGCGCCACCGACACCTGGCCCGTCGCCGCCGACGGCACCTTCCAACAGAAGCCCTCCGAACTGACCCTCACCGAGCGTGCCGACGGCGCGCTCCTGGTCAGCGGCCGCGAGGAGCACGGCACCGACCTCGGCCACCGCACCCAGGCCCTCAGCCTCGACGGCGGCGACAGCTTCACCGCGCCCTTCCGCGCCCTGCCCGGCCTCTACGCCCCGCGGGTGCAGGGCGCGCTGCTGCGCATGGACGACCGCGTCCTGCTGTCCGCGCCGGCCGATCCCGACCGCCGCCGGACGATGACGCTGCGCTCCTCCTACGACGGCGGCGCGACCTGGGACGGTGTGGACCGCGGCACGGTCGTCACGCGGGACTGGTCGGGCTACTCGGACCTGGTGGCCGTCGACGACGACACGGTGGGCCTGCTGTACGAGGGCGGGGCGTCCGACGCCCGCGACGAGATCCGCTTCGCCCGCTTCGCCGAGGACTGGCCGGCGCCGCCCCGGCCCGCCGGCCCGACCACCCCCGACCTGGCGCCGGGTGCCGCGCCCGCGACCGTGCTCGGCGGCGCCGGGACGACGGACGGCGCGGTGGGTGGCGCGCTCGCGTTCGACGGCGCCGACGACGCCGTACGGCTGCCGTACGACGGGCGGCTGCCGCTCGGGGACGGCGACTTCACGGCGTCGCTGTGGTTCCGGTACACGGCGGCCGACGGGGAGCAGCCGCTGCTGTGGATGGGCGGCATCGGCACCACCCAGCCCCAGGTGTGGCTGCGCGCCGAGCCCGGCGACGGCCGGGTGCGGGGGCTGATCACCGCGCGCGAGGGCGGGGCGGCCCCGCGTTCGGCCTGGGTGGACACCGACCGGGCGTACGACGACGGGCGGTGGCACCGGCTGGCGCTGCGCCGCGGCGGGGGCCGGCTCACGCTCTTCGTGGACGGTGCGCCGGTGGCCGGCACGGCGGACGTGCCGGGCTCCGTCAGCCGCGATTCGCCCTTCGGGGTGCACATCGGCGAGCGGATGGACGGCCGGGCCCGGTTCACCGGCGCCGTCGACGACGTGCGGGTGTGGAGACGGGCCCTGACCGACGAGGAGATCGCGGCCGGCGCCCCGCCCTCCGCCACCGGGGACACGGTCCTGCACCTGCCCATGGACCGGGTGGACCGGACGGACGCGGGCGGCTGAGCGTCACGGCGCGGGTGCGGACGTTTCAGGCGGAACGGCTGCCGGTGCCGACCGCGGTGCGCGCCGGGGCGGCCGGCTCCTCGGGGGAGACCGCTTCCGGGTCGTGCGACCGCCGCTTGGCGATCACCGCGCAGACCATCAGCTGCATCTGGTGGAAGACCATCAGCGGCAGTACCGCCAGCGAGGCCTGGGCGCCGAACAGGACGCTCGCCATGGGCAGCCCGGCGGCGAGCGACTTCTTGGACCCGGCGAACTGGATCGCGATGCGGTCCTGGCGCCCGAAGCCGAGACCCTTCGCCCCGTACCAGGTCAGCCCCAGCATCACGGCCAGCAGCACCGCCTCGACGGCCAGCAGCCCGGCGAGGCGCGCCGGGCTCACCTGGTGCCAGATGCCCTGGACCATGCCCTCGCTGAACGCCGTGTAGACGACCAGGAGGATCGAGCCCCGGTCGACGAGCCCGAGCACCTTCTTGTGCCGGGCGACGAAGCCCCCGATCCACCGGCGCAGCAGCTGCCCGGCCAGGAACGGCACAAGGAGTTGCAGCACGATCTTCACCACCGAGTCGGCGGAGAACCCGCCCCCGCCGCCGCCCAGGAGGGCCGCGGCCAGCAACGGTGTGACGACGATGCCGACCAGCGAGGAGAAGGACCCGGCGCAGATGGCGGCGGGCACGTTGCCGCGGGCGATGGAGGTGAACGCGATCGAGGACTGGATGGTCGACGGGACCAGGGTGAGGAAGAGCAGGCCCTGGTAGAGGGGGTCGGTCAGGAACACCGGGACCAGGCCGCGCGAGGCGAGTCCCAGCAGCGGGAAGACGACGAAGGTGCAGGCCAGCACGGTGACGTGGAGCCGCCAGTGCCGTACGCCGTCCATCGCCTCACGGGTGGACAGCCGGGCGCCGTAGAGGAAGAAGAGGAACGCGACGGCGCCGGTGGAGGCACCGGAGGCGACGTCCGCGCCCGTGCCGCGGGCCGGCAGTAGCGCCGCGAGGCCCACCGTGCCGAGCAGCAGCAGGATGTACGGGTCGATCGGCATCCAACTCGGCCAACGCAGGCGTTTCACGGTGCTCCACTTGCTCGCTGCTTACTCGTTCTCGCTCGTTCGGGTGGGGTCACGGGTCCCCGCTCCATCGTGCTCCCCCATCCGGCGATCGGGAATCCGGCATACCGCTCTGACTGTCATCACGATCACCGATGACCGCCTCTAGACTGACGGCATGTACGACCCCTCCCACCTGCGTACGTTCCTGTCGGTGGCCCAGACGCTGAGCTTCACGCAGGCCGCCCGGCGGCTCGGGCTGCGCCAGTCGACGGTGAGCCAGCACGTACGTCGGCTCGAGGACGCCACCGGACGGCAGCTGTTCAGCCGGGACACGCACTCCGTGGAACTGACGGAGGACGGGGAGGCGATGCTCGGGTTCGCGCGCCGGATCCTGGAGCTGCACGAGCAGGCGACGGCGTTCTTCACGGGCACCCGGCTGCGCGGGCGGCTGCGGTTCGGGGCGTCCGAGGACTTCGTGCTGACCCGGCTGCCGGAGATCCTGGAGGGCTTCCGGCACGAGCACCCGGAGGTGGACCTGGAGCTGACGGTGGAGCTGTCGGGGACGCTGCACGAGCAGCTGGCGGCCGGGAAGCTGGACCTGGTGCTCGCCAAGCGGCGCCCCGAGGACCCTCGGGGCGAGCCCGTCTGGAGCGACCGGCTGGTGTGGATCGGCGCGCAGCGGCTGCGCCTGGACCCGGACCGCCCGGTGCCGCTCATCGTCTACCCGCCGCCGGGCATCACCCGCGCCCTCGCCCTGGACGCCTTGCAGCGGGAGGGCCGCGAGTGGCGCGTCGCGTGCACCAGCGGCAGCCTGAACGGGCTGATCGCGGCCGCCCGGGCGGGCCTGGGCGTGATGGCGCACTCGCGCGGCCTCGTCCCGCCCGGTCTCGTGCGGGTGCCGGACCGGGCCGGACTGCCCGAGCTGGGCGGCGTCGACTTCGTGCTGGTGCACGGCCGGCGCCGCCCCTCCGCGCAGGGTGCCGCGGACGCGCTGGCGGCGGCGGTCCTGGCGGGCGGCGACCGGCTGCACCGACCTCAGCGGGCGGGCCTCGGATAGGTGAGCTGCTTGACCCGGCGCAGGAAAGGCGACGCCTCCACGTGCCGGACGCCCTCCAGACGGCCGAGCGGACCGCTGAGGTAGGCGTAGAGGTCGGCGGTGCTGCGCACGACCGCGGTGGCGACGATGTTGGACGGGCCCGCGGTGGCGGCGGCGTGGGCGATCTCGTCGTGTGCGGCGAGCGCCTCGCCGACGCGGTGGAGCGCGGCCGGGCTGGTGGTGAGCCACAGCACGGCGGCGGTCGGATATCCGAGGATCTCCGAGTGGTACTCCACGTCGATGTACACGGCGCCGGAGGCGAGCAGCGCGGCCAGGCGGCGTTTGACCGCGGACTCGGAGCGGCCGGTGGCGCGTTGGAGTTCGGGATACCCGGCGCGCCCGTCGCGTTCCAGGACGTCGAGCAGCGGCTCGTCCTCGGGGTCGATGCGGGCCGGGCCGGCCGGTCGCGGGCCGGTCTCCGGCCGCAGCGCCGCGACCTGGTCGTCGCCGAGCACACCGAACTTGCGGAGCCAGCCGCTGGGTCCGCCGTAGAAGCGGTGCAGGATCTGGTGGGCGTGGATCTCGAGGACCCGCGGGGTGCGCGGCAGCTTGCCGAGGAGCAGGTCGTCCCGGTCGCCCGGGCTGCGCGGCCGGGTGCCGAAGATGACCTCGGTGCCGCCCGCGGCCAGTCCGATCCAGTTGGTGTCGGGCCGTTTGGCGAGGGCGTCCGCGATGGCGAGCGCGCTGTCGGGGACGCAGCGCAGCCGCAGCGTCCAGTGGTCCTGGGCGAGCGCCGCGGGGTCCCGGACGCCGACCACCCGCAGTCCGCCCTCGGCGCAGAGCCTGCGGTAGCGGCGGGCGACGGTCTGGTCGGAGACGCCGAGTACGGCACCGATGCGGCTGAAGGAGGCGCGGCCGTTCACCTCCAGCGCGTCCAGGACGCGCAGGTCGAGTTCGTCGAAGGTGTCGGATTCCATCCGCAACGCGGTCTCTCCCATCGGGTTCCGTCACCTGTGCGCCGGCAACGGGGTCGTTCGGTCGGCACCGGGTCATCGTACGGAGGCACAGACACTCGTAGCACACAGGAAGAAGACGGAACATGCGTACATGGGGGCCGCTCACGGCGGTGTGCCTGGGGACGTTCATGCTGCTCCTCGACGTGACGATCGCGGTCGTCGCGCTGCCGGACATGGCCAGGGGGCTGCACGCGTCGCTGAGCGATCTGCAGTGGGTGATGGACGGGTACGCGCTGGCGCTGGCCGCGCTGCTGCTGGGTCTCGGCGCGGCGGCCGACGTCCTGGGCCGGCGCCGGGTGCACGTGGCGGGCGTGGGGCTGTTCGCGGTGGCGTCGCTACTGTGCGGGCTGGCGAGCGGGCCGGGGATGCTGGTCGCCGCGCGTGGGCTCCAGGGCGTGGGCGCGGCGGCGATGTTCGCCACCACGCTGCCGCTGCTCGGCTCGGTCTACCAGGGGCGCCGGCGGTCGATGGCGCTCGGGGTGTGGGGTGCGGTCAGCGGCGCGGCGGCGGCCGTCGGCCCGGTGCTGGGCGGGCTGCTCACCGACGGTCCGGGCTGGCGGTGGATCTTCTGGGTGAACCTGCCGGTGAGCGTGGCGGCGGTCTGGCTGACGCTGCGCGTGGTTCCGGAGTCGCGCGGGGCGGCCGGGCGCCGCGTGGACTGGGCGGGTACGGCGACCTTCGCGGCGTTCGCCGGGGCGCTGACGTACGGGGCGGTGCGGGCCGGGTCGCACGGCTGGGCGGAGGGCGGCACGCTCGCCTCCTTCGTGCTCGCGGTGGCGGCGCTGGGTGCGTTCGTCGCCGTGGAGCGCCGGGTCGCCGATCCGCTGCTCGACCCGCGGCTGTTCCTGCGGCCCGCGTTCTCGGGCGTGATGCTGGGCGGCCTGGCCTTCAACGCGGCGGCGTTCGGCGTGATGGCGTACACCTCCATATGGCTTCAGACGCTGCTGGGGATGAGCCCGGTGCGGGGCGGCCTGGTCTTCGTGTGGCTGTCGCTGGCGTCGTTCGTGGTGGCCGCGGCCGGCGGGCGGCTGCTGCACGGGGTGCCGGCGCGGCTGACCATCGGGGGCGGGCTGCTGCTGATCGCGGCGGGCCAGTTCTGCATGGCCTTCCTGGACGCGGGTTCCAGTGCGTCGGCCCTGGTGCCGGGGCTGCTCCTGGTGGGCGTCGGGACCGGTCTGGTCTCGCCCGGCATCGCGGGCGCGGCGCTGGCGGCGGTCCCGGCGGAGCGGGCCGGTATGGCCGGGGGCGCGGTCAACACCTTCCGGCAGCTCGGGTACGCGCTCGGCATCGCCGTGTTCGGCACGGTGCTGACCTCGCGGATGGCGGACACGCTGCCGCACGACGCGGCGCACGGTCTCGCGGGCGGCGCGGCGGGGGCCCTGCGGGGGGTGTTCGGCGAGCACGCGCTGCGAGCCGCGTTCGCCTCCGGGCTGAACGCGGCGGCGGTGGCGGCCGGCGCGGTCGCGGCGGTCGCCGGGGTGCTGGTGCTCGTGCTGGTGCGGGCCGACCGGGGCGCCCGGGACTCCGGTGTGACGGATTCCGCGCCGCCCGCGCTGAAGGAGGAAGAGGCCGCTCCGGCAGCTCCGTACCGGCGGTAAGCGGGTCGTACAGATTCGGTGGAGATTAGGGCACCGAAACTTGCCCAACCGTCAGGAATCTGTCCGACCACTCCCCATGTGAGCGCATTTCCTCTCGCTAACCAGCGCGAACTTGAGCCCTGTTCGATTTTGACGCCCCTCCCGTCCTCGCGCCGGGTGGGGTAGCTTTCACCGCGCTGTGCGGGGGGCGTCATCGAAAAGCGGGGATCGAAAAGCGGGGAGCGGGGTTTGCGCGAGTTCACCAGTCCTCCGGTGACGTTGGCCCCACCCGTGGGCGGTCTGGCCGACGTCGTCTTCGAGTATGCCCAGGAGGATCCCCGGCACATCGCGCTCGGCCGCAAGGACGACGCCGGGCAGTGGCGGGACGTCACCGCCGGCGCCTTCCGCGACGAGGTGCTGGCCCTCGCCAAGGGGCTCCTCGCCCAGGGCATCCGCTTCGGCGACCGGGTCGCCATCATGTCCCGCACCCGCTACGAGTGGACCCTGTTCGACTTCGCCCTGTGGACGATCGGCGCCCAGGTGGTGCCCGTCTACCCGACCTCCTCGGCCGAGCAGTGCATGTGGATGCTGTACGACGCCGAGGTGACGGCGGCGGTCGTGGAGCACGAGGACCACGCCATGACGATCGCCACGGTCATCGACCGGCTGCCGCACCTGCGCGGTCTGTGGCAGCTGGACTCCGGAGCCGTGCAGGAGCTGTACGACGCGGGCGCGCACCTCGACGACGAGGTGGTGCACCGGCACCGCAAGGCGGTCACGCCGGAGTCGGTCGCCACCGTCATCTACACCTCGGGCACCACCGGCCGCCCCAAGGGCTGCGTCCTGACCCACGGCAACTTCATGTACGAGGCGGACACCGTCATCGAGCGCTGGGAGCCGGTGTTCCACTCCAAGCGGGGCGACGAGGCGGCGACCCTGCTGTTCCTGCCGCTCGCGCACGTCTTCGGGCGGATGGTGGAGATCGCGGCGATCCGCGGCCGGGTCCGCTTCGGCCACCAGCCGCAGCTCAACGCCGCGGCCCTGCTGCCCGACCTGGCGGCCTTCCGGCCGACCTTCATCCTGGCGGTGCCCTACATCTTCGAGAAGGTGTTCAACGCCGCGCGGCGCAAGGCCGAGAAGGAGGGGAAGGCCGGTCCGTTCGAGAAGGCCGTCGACGTGGCCGTGAAGTACGCGGAGGCGGTGGAGGCGAAGGCCTGGGGCACCGGGCCGGGCCCCTCGGCGGGGCTGCGGATGCAGCACCAGTTCTTCGACAAGGTCGTCTACTCCAAGGTGCGGGCCGCGATGGGCGGGCGGATCCGCAATGCCATGTCGGGCGGCTCGGCGATGGACCGGCGGCTCGGGCTGTTCTTCGCGGGCGCGGGCGTCCAGATCTACGAGGGCTACGGGCTGACCGAGTCCACGGCGGCCGCCACCGCCAACCCGCCCGAGCGCACCCGCTACGGCACCGTCGGGCAGCCGGTACCGGGCGTCACCGTGCACATCGCGGACGACGGCGAGATCTGGCTGAACGGCCACAACGTCTTCGAGGGCTACCTGAACAACCCGAAGGCCACCGACGAGACCCTGCACGACGGCTTGCTGGCCACCGGTGACCTGGGCTCCCTGGACGAGGACGGCTACCTCACCATCACCGGCCGCAAGAAGGAGATCCTGGTGACCTCCGGCGGCAAGAGCGTCTCCCCCGGTCTGCTGGAGGAACGGGTGCGCGACCACCCCCTGGTCAACCAGTGCATCGTCGTCGGCAACGACCGCCCCTACGTCGCCGCCCTCATCACCCTCGACCAGGAGGCGGTCGAGCACTGGCTGACGATGCGCAACAAGCCGCAGATGGCCCCGGCCGACCTGGTGCACGACGCCGACCTGGAGACGGAGGTGCGGCGCGCGGTGGTCGCCGCCAACACGCTGGTGTCGCAGGCCGAGTCGATCCGCACCTTCCGCATCCTCGCCCAGCCCTTCACCGAGGAGCACGGGCTGCTGACGCCCTCCCTCAAGCTGAAACGCAAGGCCATCGAGAACGCCTACGGCACCGAGGTCGAGGCACTGTACCGAGCGTGAGTTCCACGGTCAGGAATGCGCGGGGGCTCGTGATCGTTGACGATATGAGTACCACCTGACCACAACCGAAGGATCAAGAGCTCGTGAGCAGCAAGGTCCCCCCGATCATCCTGAACAACGGCGTCGAGATGCCCCAGCTGGGCTTCGGCGTCTGGCAGGTGCCGGACGACGAGGCCGAGACGGCCGTCGCCCAGGCGCTGGAGGCCGGGTACCGCAGCATCGACACAGCGGCGATCTACGGCAATGAAGAGGGCACCGGCCGGGCGGTCGCCGCCTCCGGTCTGGCCCGCGAGGATCTCTTCGTCACCACCAAGCTCTGGAACAGCGACCAGGGGTACGACTCCACGCTCCGCGCCTTCGACACCTCGCTGGCGAAGCTCGGCCTGGAGTACCTCGACCTCTACCTGATCCACTGGCCCACGCCGGCCAGGGACATGTACGTCGACACCTACAAGGCGCTCGAGAAGCTGCTCGCCGACGGGCGGGTCCGCGCCGTCGGCGTGTCCAACTTCCTGCCGGAGCACCTGGAGCGGCTGACCGCCGAGACCTCGGTGATCCCGGCCGTCAACCAGATCGAGCTGCACCCCCACCTCCAGCAGCACGCCGCCCGCGAGCTGCACGCTGAGCAGGGCATCGCCACCGAGGCCTGGTCCCCGCTCGGCTCCGGCAAGGGCATCCTGGACATCCCCGCGATCGTCGCCATCGCCCAGAAGCACGGGCGCACCCCGGCGCAGGTCGTGCTGCGCTGGCACCTCCAGCTGGGCAACGTGGTGATCCCGAAGTCGGTGACGCCGTCCCGGATCAAGGAGAACATCGACGTGTTCGGTTTCGCCCTGGACACCGAGGACCTCGCGGCGATCAGCGCGCTGAACGAGGACCGCCGGCTGGGCCCGGACCCGGCAAACGTCAACTCCTGAGCGGTACGCGCAGAGGGAAGGGGCCCGGCGGCACGTGCCGCCGGGCCCCTTCCCTCTGTTCAGTTGGGCTGTCCCAGCGGCCGTACGACCACGGTGTTGACGTCGACCCCGGCGGGCTGGGTCATGGCCCAGACGACCGAGTCGGCGATCTGGCCGGCGGTGAGCAGCTCGCCGGGCGGCAGGCCGCCGGTGCCGTCCCAGAAGGGGGTCTCCACGCGGCCGGGCGCGATCAGGGTCACGCCCACGCCCCACTGCGTCACCTCGCGCCGGGTGTTCTCGGCGAGCCCGGTCACCGCCCTCCCCCACTCTCGGCTGCGCTCGAGCGGGCGGTGCCCCCATGGTGGCGCCGTAGATGTTGCCCGGCGTGTTCACGAAGCCCGCGACGCTGCCCACCAGCACGATCCGCCCGCGGGTCTCCTTGAGCGCGTCGATGGAGGCCCTGATCAGCAGGGCCGGACCGAGCACGTTGGTCAGCACCATCTCGGACCAGCCCGCCGGGTCGCCCTCGGCGACCGAGTCGTGGGTGGCGAAGCCGGCGTTGGCGACGACCGTGTCGAGGCGGCCGAACTCCTTCAGCGTGGTCTCGACGGCGTCGGCCACCTGGGCGTGCTCGGCGGCGCTGCCCCGGATCGTCAGCAGGTTCGCCGGGTCGCCGAGTTCCTCGGCGAACGCCCGCAGTCTCGCCTCCCCGCGTCCCGTGACGGCCACCCGCTGCCCGGCGTCCAGCAGCCGCCGGGCGACAGCGGCTCCGATGCCTCCCCCAGCTCTCGGCTTCGCTCGAGCCGGGGGGACCCCCATCGCCACCGGTGATCAGCGTGACCGGTGTGTCGGTCATGGTTCCCCCTGCTTCCGTTCCTGCGTCTCTCACGGACAGCGGGGAGTCCATCACTTGGAGCGCTCTCGAAGTCAAGGGCCGGACTCAGACCGGCCGCACCGCCGTGTACACGGTGTGCGCCACCAGCACGAACAGGTCCTGGCGGCGGTGCACGCCCGCCTCGTCCGCGGGGTCGAGCAGCCGGTCCAGGGTGGCGAGGTCGTCGGCGTCGAGCCGCTCGCCGATGCGCTCGCGCAGCCGGGACAGTGACGTGGTGACGTAGTCGCGGGCCGCCTCGGAGACGGGTGCGGGCAGGTCGAGCAGGAAGCTGCGGGTGCCGGTGTGCTTCAGGCCGGCGGTGGTCAGCATCGCGGGCCAGTCCTCGGTCTCGGCCACGGAGTCCGGCAGGTCCGCGCGCATCTCGGCGAACGCGTCCTCCTCCACGGCGCGGATCCTGGCCTGGAGGCCGGGGCGTCCGAAGCCGATGTCGCGGGGCAGGAACCGGGCCGGCAGTCCGCCCTCCAGGATCGCCAGGGTGCCACCGGGGGCGAGGTGACCGCCGAGGGCGGCGAGGGCGGCGCGCTGGTCGGGGAGGTGGTGCAGGCTCTGACTGGCCCACATCAGGTCGGCGGGGTAGTCCAGGTCGGCCAGTGCGGCGGGCAGGTCCCCGGCGAGGGTGCCGAAGCGGTCGCCGAACCCGAGCCGCTCGGCACGGGCATGGGCCCGTTCGAGGAGCGGGGCGGCCCCGTCGGCGGCGACGACTCGGGCGCCCGGGAAGGTCTCGGCGAACAGGCAGGAGACGACGCCGGGTCCGCTTCCGACGTCGACGACCAGGCCGGGATCGGTCACCTCCCGGGCCAGCCAGGCCATGGCCTGCCGGTACAGCGGCGTGTACAGCTCGGCCTGCGCCTCGAGGTGCGGGGCCATCTCGGCCCAGTCGATGTCGCCGTGGTCGTGCGGGGCGTGGTGGTCGCCGTGCTCGTGGTCGTTGTGGTGGTCGTGGTGGTCGTGCGCCATGCTGGCAGCCTCCCGTTCGCGGTGCCGTCAGGGTGCGACGACTCGCCGCCGGGGGCAACCGTTGTTGCCGCTCCCGCAAAAAAGCCGCGAAGCCCGCCGGGGCCCGGCGCGCAAGGACCGGGCCCCGACGGCTCACCCGCGCGTCAGGCGCGGGAACCCGCTCACGACAGGGGCGGGTAGGCGTTCTTCATGAGCTCCTGGAACTGCGCGGAGAACCAGGCCCCGGAGATCGGGGCGTCGGGCAGGGCACCCGACATGCTGTTGCCGTTGCGCGGGTTGCCCGTGTAGGTGGGGTCGCACATCCGGTCGAAGCCCTTGCCGTCCGGGTTCTCGATCAGCTTGCTGGAGCCGTCGGACTCGCCCGGGGGCTTCATCCACACGTACGCGTCGATCCCGTCGGCGGGGCTGGCCTGCGGGCGTTCACCGAGGCCGGCTCCGGACTGGTTGCACCAGTTGCCGGGGTGGATGCGGCGGTCGTAGCGTCCGCCGTCCACGTAGGTGTTCACGTCGGTCGTCGCGCCCGGTCCGGTGGGCCGGTCGGCGCCGCCCCAGCCGTTGCGGGAGGTGTCGATCAGCATGCCGAGGTTGCTGTCGAAGCCGAGCGAGACCAGCTTGTCGCGCATGGCCTGGGCGTAGGACAGCTCGTCGGTGTACTGGTTCCAGTCGACCCAGTCGGACTGGCGCACGGAGGTCCCGTTCACCGAGTCCGTGATCTTGAAGTTCTCCTCCTTCAGGGCGCTGTAGTTGGCGGTGTTGACGATGAAGCCGTGCACGTCGTCGAGGGTCGCCCCCTCGGTGGTGGCGGCGGTCTTGAACATCTCGGCGGAGGGGCCGAAGTTGCTGTCCCAGCCGAGCCAGCCGTGGTGGCCGGCGTCGACGTAGTTGTAGACGTTGCCGGCGTCGCCGAGCTTGTTCAGGGCGTAGCCGACGCCCTTCTGGTAGTTGCCGTTGGCCTTCATCACGTCGCAGTTCTCCGTGACGGTCGGCCGCCCGGTGACGTTGGTGATCAGGTTGGGCAGCGAGTCGATCTCGACCGTGGTGACGATCCGGAGGTCCGCGTACTTCGAGTCGGCGAGGATCTCGGCGATCGGGTCGATGTACTCGGTCTTGTACCGGTCGATCTCGGTCGGGCCCAGTTCGCCGTTGGAGGCGAGGGCGGAGCAGTCGCGTCCCGGCAGGTTGTAGATGACCAGCTGGACCACCATCTCGCCGGAGCCCTTCTGCTCCAGCGCGGCGTCCAGGTGGTCGCGCAGGCCCATGCCGCCGTTGGCGCCCTCGATGGCGGCGATCCGGTCGAGCCACACCCCGGTCGGCTCGTCGGCGATGCGGTCGCCGCCGGGCTCGGCGGCGGCGTTGGCCGACCACTCGGGGTTCACGTAGACCTGGGCGCCGTCGTAGGGGTTGTCCACCCGGTCGCCGGGGCCGGTGGGGTCGGTCGGCGGGTCGGTCGGATCGGTGGGCGGGTCCGTCGGGTCGGTCCCGCCGTCGACGTTGCAGGTCACCCCGTTGAGGGTGAAGGTGGCCGGGATCGCGTTGCTGCCGCTGTAGGTGCCCTGGAAGCCGAAGCTCGCAGAGCCGCCGGTGGAGAGCGTTCCGTTGTACGACTCGTTGGCCGCGGTGACGGCGGCGCCGCTCTGACTGACCTTCGCGTTCCAGCTGTTGGTGACCTTCTGGCTGCCGGCGTACGTCCATCCCAGCGACCAGCTGGACGTGGCGGCACCGTTGTTGGTGACGGTCACGGCAGCGGTGAATCCGCTCCCCCAGTCGTTCTGCACCTGGTAGTCGACGGTGCAGGCGGCGGCCGCGGCTCCGGCGCTCGCGGAGTGTGCGGCCAGTGCCGTGCCGGAGGCGCCGGCGACCAGGGTCAGGGCGGCGAGCATCGCGGTTCTGGTACGGGTCATGAGTGCGGGTTCCTTCTTTCGTGGGGGTGCTGCTGTCGTCCGGGGCCGCGCGTCCCTCGGCGCGGCCCGCTGCCGATCGGCATGGGGGTGCCGTCGTGATGGGAGGTCAGGAACGGCCCGCGGGCACGGCGGAACCGGCCGCGGGGTGAGCGATCCGGCACACGGGCCGGCAAGGCGTCGGACATGTAGCGGCCACGGCTGCGGCAACGGCTAAAAGTCCTGAACGCGGAGGGTGGAGCGGGGGGTGGCGCATGAGCGACTCCTTGCAGTTCGGGCGCGTCGTGACGGACGCGTCGACTGGTGGAACCGCTCCCACTGGTGCAGCGAAGGTAGCGCCAAGTGACGGCAAAGAACAGAGGAGTTACCGACTTTCTGCCGGTCGGACCCGTCGAATCTTTTCGACTCTCCACACATCTTGACCGCACAAGGCGCTCTCCCCACTATGGGAGCGCTCCCACTGGTTCAAGGCTTGTTGCTCCTCCCCCACTCCCCCTCCCCGAGCCGCAAGGAGGAACCAGCACCATGCACTCCGGACACAGACCCAGACGCCGCACCGCGCGGCGATGGTGGACCGCCGCTCTGGCGGCCCTCGCACTTCCCCTCACGATGCTGGGCACAGGTTCGACTCCCGCCCAGGCGGCCGCACTTCAGTGCAGCGTGGACTACAAGACCAACGACTGGGGCTCCGGTTTCACCGCCGAGCTGACGCTGACCAACCGGGGCTCCGACGCCATCGACGGCTGGACGCTGACGTACTCCTACGCCGGCGACCAGAAGCTGTCCAACGGCTGGAACGGCACCTGGTCGCAGTCCGGCAAGAACGTCACCGTGAAGAACGCGCCGTACAACGCGCGGATCGCCGCCGGGGCCGCCGTCTCCACCGGCGGACAGTTCACGTACAGCGGCAGCAACGCCGCCCCGGCGGACTTCGCGGTCAACGGCACCACCTGCACGGGTGCGCACCAGCCGCCGATCACCGTGCTGACCAGCCCGGAGGCGGGCGCGGTGTACTCACAGGGCGAGGCGGTGCCGCTGGCGGCCACGGCGGCCGCGGCCGACGGCGCCACCATCAGCAAGGTGGAGTTCTACGACGACACCACCCTGCTGGGCACCGACACCAGTTCGCCCTACACGCACTCCGCCTCTGGCTTGACCGTGGGCAGTCATTCCCTGGTCGCGAAGGCGTACGACAGCACGGGCGCCTCCGCGAACTCGACGCCGGTCGGCGTCACGGTGGCCGCGGGACCGACCGTGGTCGCTTCTCCGGGTCAACTGGGCGTCCAGCAGGGCGAGTCGGGCACCTACGAGGTCAAGCTCTCGGAGCAGCCGACGGCGGACGTGACCGTCACGACCGCCCGCGCGAGCGGCAACACGGGCCTGACCCTGGCCGGTGGCGCGAGCCTCACCTTCACGCCGTCGAACTGGGACACCGCCCAGGAGGTGACCGTCTCGGCGGACGCCTCCGGCAGCGGCTCGGCGGTCTTCGAGTCGACGGCCCCCGGCCACGGCAAGGCCGCGGTCACCGTGACCCAGCTGGCGGCGGCGAAGGACTACGACGCCCGATTCCTCGAGCTGTACGGCAAGATCACCGACCCGGCGAACGGCTACTTCTCGCCGGAGGGCATCCCGTACCACTCGGTCGAGACGCTGATCGTCGAGGCGCCCGACCACGGCCACGAGACCACGTCGGAGGCGTACAGCTATCTGCTGTGGCTCCAGGCCATGTACGGCAAGGTGACCGGCGACTGGGCGAAGTTCAACAACGCCTGGGAGATCATGGAGACGTACATGATCCCCACCCACGCCGACCAGCCGACGAACTCCTCCTACAACGCCTCCAAGCCGGCCACCTACGCGCCCGAGCTGGACACGCCGAACGAGTACCCGGCGCCGCTGGACGGCACCGTGTCGGTGGGGTCGGACCCGATCGCCGGTGAGCTGAAGTCGGCGTACGGCACGGACGACGTCTACGGCATGCACTGGCTCCAGGACGTCGACAACACCTACGGCTACGGCAACTCGCCCGGCAACTGCGAGGCGGGTCCCTCCGACACCGGCCCGTCCTACATCAACACCTTCCAGCGCGGCGCGCAGGAATCGGTGTGGGAGACGGTGCCGCAGCCGACCTGCGACGCCTTCAAGTACGGCGGAAAGAACGGCTACCTGGACCTGTTCACCGGTGACGCCTCCTACGCCAAGCAGTGGAAGTTCACCAACGCCCCGGACGCCGACGCGCGCGCCGTGCAGGCCGCGTACTGGGCGGACATCTGGGCCGGGGAGCAGGGCAAGAGCGACGAGATCTCCGCGACCCTGGACAAGGCCGCGAAGATGGGCGACTACCTGCGCTACGCCATGTTCGACAAGTACTTCAAGAAGGTCGGCGACTGCGTCGGGCCGTCGGCCTGCCCGGCGGGCACCGGCAAGGACTCCTCGATGTACCTGCTGTCCTGGTACTACGCCTGGGGCGGCGCGGTGGACACCTCGGCGGGCTGGGCCTGGCGCATCGGCTCCAGCCACACCCACGGCGGCTACCAGAACCCGCTGGCCGCGTACGCGCTGAGCACCGACCCCGACCTCAAGCCGAAGTCGGCGACCGGCCAGTCCGACTGGGCCAAGTCCCTGGACCGGCAGGTGGAGTTCTACCGCTGGCTCCAGTCCGACGAGGGTGCCATCGCGGGCGGCGCGACCAACAGCTGGGCGGGCCGGTACGCGACGCCGCCGGCCGGTACGCCGACCTTCTACGGCATGTTCTACGACGAGAAGCCGGTGTACCACGACCCGCCGTCCAACCAGTGGTTCGGCTTCCAGGCGTGGTCCATGGAGCGGGTCGCCGAGTACTACCAGCAGAGCGGTGACGCCGACGCCAAGGCGGTCCTGGACAAGTGGGTCGACTGGGCCCTGTCGGAGACCACGGTGAACCCGGACGGCACCTTCCTGATGCCGTCGACGCTCCAGTGGTCGGGACAGCCCGACACCTGGAACGCCTCGTCCCCGGGTGACAACGGCGACCTGCACGTCACGGTCGCGGACTACACCAACGACGTCGGTGTGGCGGCGGCGTACGCCAAGACCCTGACTTACTACGCCGACCGCTCGGGCGACACCGAGGCGGCCTCGACCGCCAAGGCGCTGCTCGACGGCATGTGGGAGAACAACCAGGACGCGCTCGGCATCGCCGTTCCGGAGACCCGCGCCGACTACAACCGCTTCGACGACGGGATCTACGTCCCGAGCGGCTGGAGCGGCACCATGCCGAACGGCGACACGATCGACGAGTCGTCGACCTTCGCCTCGATCCGTTCCTTCTACCAGGACGACCCGGCCTGGTCGAAGATCGAGAGCTACCTCCAGGGCGGTGCCGCGCCCACGTTCACGTACCACCGGTTCTGGGCCCAGGCGGACATAGCCCTCGCCATGGGTTCGTACGCGGAGCTACTGGAATAGCCCCCGCGAAGCGCTCCGCGGGTCGGGCGGTTCGTTTTCGGCTGCCGGCCGTGTGTGGCTGGTCGCGCAGTTCCCCGCGCCCCTTGCAGGGGCGTGGTGAGCACCGCTTCCTTCCTCGGGGCGCTTGACGGCTCCGTGTACTCGGTCTCGTCACCGGACGACGGGACCAACCGACCGGGCGGCCCCTGCCCACGCCTGGGCCGCCCGGTCCTCGCATGTGTTCTGTTCCTGACGGAAGGACGGTTCCCCACCGTGCGAAGAACCCGGATCCTCACCGTTCTGCTGGCCCTCGCGGCCGGCCTGCTGGCGGGCAGTCCGCCCACGGCACTGGCCGCCGGGCCGGCGCCGCGGGCGGCCGTCGCCGCCGACAGCTACACCTGGAAGAACGCCCGCATCGACGGCGGCGGCTTCGTGCCCGGCATCGTCTTCAACCGGACCGAGAAGGACCTGGCCTACGCCCGCACCGACATCGGCGGCGCCTACCGCTGGCAGGAGTCGTCCCACACCTGGACGCCGCTCCTCGACCACGTCGGCTGGGACGACTGGGGCCACACGGGCGTGGTCAGCGTCGCCTCCGACTCCGTCGACCCCGACCGGGTGTACGCGGCGGTCGGCACGTACACCAACGACTGGGACCCGGCCAACGGCGCGGTGCTGCGCTCGGCCGACCGGGGCGCGAGCTGGGAGAAGACGGACCTGCCGTTCAAGCTGGGCGGCAACATGCCTGGCCGCGGCATGGGTGAGCGCCTGGCCGTCGACCCGCACGACAACGACGTGCTGTACCTGGGCGCACCCAGCGGCCACGGCCTGTGGCGGTCCACCGACGCGGGCGCCACCTGGTCCGAGGTGACGGCCTTCCCCAACCCGGGCAACTACGCGCAGGACCCGAGCGACACGACCGGCTACGCCTCCGACAACCAGGGCATCACCTGGGTCACCTTCGACGAGTCGACGGGCCGTGCGGGTACGGCCACGAAGACGGTGTACGTGGGGGTCGCCGACAAGGAGAACGCGGTCTACCGCTCGACGGACGCGGGCACGACCTGGGAGCGGCTGGCCGGCCAGCCCACGGGCTACCTGGCCCACAAGGGCGTGCTGGACGCGGAGAACGGCTACCTCTACCTGGCCTACAGCGACACGGGCGGCCCGTACGACGGCGGCAAGGGGCGGTTGTACCGGTACGCGACGGCGACGGGCACCTGGACGGACATCAGCCCGGCCGCGGAGGCGGACACGTACTACGGCTTCAGCGGCCTGACCGTCGACCGGCAGCGTCCGGGCACGGTGATGGCGACCGCGTACAGCTCGTGGTGGCCGGACACGCAGATCTTCCGCTCGACGGACAGCGGAGCCACGTGGTCCCAGGCGTGGAACTACACCTCGTACCCGGACCGCGAGAACCGCTACACGATGGACGTGTCGTCGTCCCCGTGGCTCACCTGGGGCGCGAACCCGGCGCCGCCCGAGCAGACGCCGAAGCTGGGCTGGATGACGGAGGCGCTGGAGATCGACCCGTTCGACTCGGACCGGATGATGTACGGCACGGGCGCCACGATCTACGGCACGGAGAACCTGACGAACTGGGACGACGAGGGCGGCACGTTCGCCATCGAGCCCATGGTGCGCGGCCTGGAGGAGACGGCGGTCAACGACCTGGCCTCGCCCCCGTCCGGCGCTCCGCTGCTCAGCGCCCTGGGTGACATCGGCGGCTTCCGGCACACGAGCCTGACCGAGGTCCCGTCGATGATGTACACCTCGCCGAACTTCACCTCCACGACGAGCCTGGACTTCGCGGAGAAGAAGCCGGACGTCGTCGTCCGGGCGGGCAACCTCGACTCGGGCCCGCACGTCGCCTTCTCCACGGACAACGGCGCCAACTGGTTCGGCGGCACCGACCCGTCCGGGGTCAGCGGCGGCGGCACGGTCGCGGCGGGCGCGGACGGCAGCCGCTTCGTGTGGAGCCCGGAGGGCACGGGCGTGCAGTACACGACGGGCTTCGGCACGTCCTGGCAGGCGTCGTCGGGCATCCCGGCGGGCGCGGTCGTCGAGTCCGACCGGGTGGACCCGGCGACCTTCTACGGCTTCAAGTTCGGAAAGTTCTACGTCAGTACGGACGGCGGCGCGACCTTCACCGCCTCGGCGGCGACCGGGCTGCCCGCCGGTGACAGCGTCCGCTTCAAGGCGCTGCCGGGCGGGGAGGGCGACGTCTGGCTGGCCGGCGGGGCGGCGGACGGTCCCTACGGACTGTGGCACTCGACGGACGGCGGCAGGACCTTCACCAAGCTGCCGGGGGTCGACGCGGCGGACACCGTCGGCTTCGGCAAGGCTGCCCCGGACGCCACCTACCAGACCCTCTTCACCAGCGCGGAGATCGGCGGCGTCCGCGGCATCTTCCGCTCCACCGACGCGGGATCGACCTGGACCCGCGTCAACGACGACGCCCACCAGTGGGGCTGGACCGGCGCCGCCATCACCGGCGACCCGCGGGTCTACGGCCGGGTGTACGTGGCGACCAACGGCCGGGGGGTCATCTACGGCGACACGGCAGGAGGAGGGGACGGCACCGATCCGGGGCCGGGCCCCGACCCGACGCCCACCGGAGCCTGCGAGGTGGAGTACACGGTCACCAACCAGTGGTCGGGCGGCTTCCAGGCGGACGTCCGGCTCACCAACACCGGCACGTCGGCCTGGAACGGCTGGTCCCTCGACTGGTCGTTCCCCGGCGACCAGAGGGTGACCCGGATGTGGAACGCCGAACACACCCGCACCGGCGCCACGGTGACGGCGAAGAACGTCGCCTGGAACGCCGGCGTGGCACCCGGCGCCTCGGTGACCTTCGGCTTCACGGGAAGCTGGTCGGGGACCAACGCGGAGCCGCAACGGTTCACCGCCGCCGGCCACACGTGCACGACCGCTGTGTGAGGGAGCCGGTTGAGTTCGCCGTGACGGCTGCCGCGACGGCCGTGGCCGCCACGGCGGCGGCCACGGCGACGATCGCCGTGCGGTTCTTGCTCGGGGGCGGGGACGGGGGCACCAGTGCGCCCGTTTCGCGCCCTTGTGGCGTTGCTGCGCTTCTTCGACCGTTGTGTCAGTGGGAGTCGGCGAGGACAGGGGGCGTCGCATGGCGCGAAGGTGGGAGGGTCCGGCAGGGCGGCTGCTGCTCGGGCTGGCGGTGCTGCTGGACCGGACGGTCACGGGCAAGGCCGCGAAGAGGAGGCTCCAGCGCTTCCGGGACGCCGCTCTGCGCGCCGCGTACCGGCGGGGCGTACCGGTGGAGGTGCTCGCCTCCCGGACGCGGCTGACGCAGAGGTGGGTCAGGACGGTGGTCACCGGCGGGAAGCCCCCGCCGGTGGACGAGGCCGCGTGAGGGTCAGGGCGTGTAGACCGACGGGCGCGGAGCCGTCGGCATGCCGTTGCCCAGGAAGAAGCTCGGGTGCGGGGGCTGGTTGTAGGCGGTGTTCTGCCAGGCCAGGGCGGTGCGGTACTGGGTGTCGTGGAGGAGGGTGGTGATGCGGGTGTCCGTGTCGTACGGGGTGGAGTAGATGCGCAGCGCCGTGTTGTTCGACGTGCGCCAGACGACCTCCTCGCGCCAGTCGCCGAGGATGTCTCCGGCCAGGACCGGTGTGGCCTTGGTGCCGTTGTTGGAGGCGACGCCGGAGCCGGTGAGGAGGCGGGTGTCGCCGGAGGGGCCGTACTTGTCGATGCGGGTGCCGTCCAGGAGTTCGCGGACGGTGTCGCCGTCCCACCAGGACAGGAAGTTGGCGCTGGAGGGCTTGCGGCCGTTCACCACCGTGCCCCTGGGGTTGCGGATGCCGCTCTCCGCCGACGACCAGGACTCGGCGCCCGCGCTGCCCGACCAGATGTCGCCGGAGACACCGCGCCCGTTGTCGCCGCTCGCGCCGGTCGACCACAGGATCTGGCCCGTGCGCGCGTCCGCCATGTACGACGAGGGCTTCGAGCCGTCCTCGTCGACCTTGAACTCCTCCAGGCCCGCACGGGACGGGTCGAGGTCGCCGACGTGCATGGCGTCGCCGTGGCCGTTCCTGGTGGTCCACAGGGCGTAGCCGTTGTCGTCGACGGCCATCGCGCCGTAGACGATCTCGTCCCGGCCGTCGCCGTCGACGTCCGCGACGGAGAGCTGGTGGTTGCCCTGGCCGTCGTAGCCCCTGCCGCTGTTGGTGGAGGGGTTGGTGTCGAAGGTCCAGCGGCGGGTGAACCGGCCGTCCCGCCAGTCCCAGGCGGCGATCACCGTGCGCGTGTAGTAGCCGCGCGCCATGATCACGGAGGGGCGGACGCCGTCCAGGTAGGCCGTGCCGGCCAGGAAGCGGTCGACGCGGTTGCCGTAGGAGTCGCCCCAGGAGGAGACCGAGCCCCGGGCGGGGACGTAGTCGACGGTGCCCATGGCCCTGCCGGTCCGGCCGTTGAACATGGTGAGGTACTCGGGGCCCGACAGGACGTAGCCGCTGGAGTTGCGGTGGTCGGCGGAAGAGCTGCCGATGACCGCGCCGCCGCCGTCCCTGGTGCCGTCGGCGGTCTTCATGGCGACCTCGGCCCGGCCGTCGCCGTCGTAGTCGTACACCTGGAACTGGGTGTAGTGGGCGCCGGAGCGGATGTTGCGGCCCAGGTCGACGCGCCACAGGCGGGTGCCGTCGAGGCGTATGCCGTCGACGATCGTGTTGCCGGTGTAGCCGGACTGGGAGTTGTCCTTGGCGTTGGTCGGCTGCCACTTGAGGACGAGGTCGAGGGCCCCGTCGCCGTCGAGGTCGCCGACGGAGGCATCGTTGGCCTCGTAGGTGTAGGAGACGCCGTCGGGGGTGGTGCCGCCGGAGGGCGGGCTGATCGGTACGTCCTTGTAGCCGGCGCGGAACTGGATGGCGTGGACGGAGTCGCCCTGCTCGGTGCCGTTCACGACCGCGCGGACGGTGTAGTCGGCGTGCGAGGGGGCGCCGGCGTGGAAGTAGGTGGTGGAGCCGGTGACCGGGCTGGAGTTGACCTTCGTACCGGCCCGGTAGACGTTGAACGCGACGTTGTCCGGGTCGGTGCCCAGCCAGCGCCAGCCGACCAGGTTGCCGTCGCCGGTGTGGACGCTGACGACGCCCCGGTCGAGGGCCTCGACCTGGCGTGCGGTGGCGGCGTGGGCGGTGTCGGGGGCCAGCGTGGTCAGGCCGGCGCCGAGGAGCCCGGCGGCGGCGAGGGCGGCGGCCACGGCGAGGGGGCGTCTGCGGTGGGTGCGGGGGGCGTGGGGGCGGGTGTGGGGGTGCCTCACGGGACGGACCTCCTGAGGGGCGGACGGGTTCCGCCTCTCAGTCGCCGCCCGGGGCGGGCGGGTTGCCGCCCCTCGTCCTAGGGTTTCGTGAACGCCGCGAGGGTGAAGACCGGGTCGGCCCGGGGCCGGTCCTGGTCCGGCAGGGCGGCCAGGCGGGTGGCGAACTCCTCCGCGAGCGGTTCGCCCGGCGGCAGCGTGACGAACCAGCCGCGCCGCAGGTCCGCGACCGTCCGGCGGGGGCTGCGGCCCTGGCCGTGGCCGGTGAAGCGGGCCCCGCCGGCGGAGACCAGACCGTGCTCGCGGGCGTACGCCGCCACCAGGTGGGCGGCGTCGTGCGCGGTGCTGGGCGGGCGGGCGGCGAGCACGGCGTCGATGTCGCTGCCCACGTTGTGGGAGGCGCCCTTGTCCACCGTGGTCACGTACACCCCGCCCGGCCGCAGCACGCGGGCGCACTCGCCGACGATCGCCCGCGCGTTCCCGTCGCCGCCCGCGAGGTGCAGCAGCCACACACTGGTGACGGCGTCGAACTCCCCGTCCGCGAAGGGGAGCCGGCGGCTGTCGGCGAGCGCGACGGCACCGGGCAGCCGGGCGGCGGCGCGACGGGCCATGGCGGGGACGAGGTCGACCCCGCTCACCCGGAGGCCGTCGCGTCCGGCGGCGACCCGCCGGGTGACGATGCCGGTGCCGCACCCCACGTCGAGCAGGCGGCGGGCCTGCCGGGGCACCAGGCTCAGTACGGCGCGCGCGGCCGCCGCGGCCCGGGGCTCGCCGCCGCGGGACTCGTCGTACCGCTCCGCTTCCTTGTCGTAGTCGAGCACACCGTCAGTGTGCCCCGTGACCGGCGGCCAGGTCCTCCACCTTGCGGGCGAGCTCGACGTCCTTCTCGGTGACGGCGCCGCCCGCGCTGTGGGTGTGTACGGCGAGGGCGACCGTGTTGTAGCCGAGGGTCAGGTCGGAGTGGTGGTCCAGTTCCTCCTGCGTCTGCGCGATATGGACGACCATCGCGGCCGCCGCGAAGTGGGAGGCGAGCCGGTAGGAGCGGGTGAGGCGGCCGTCCTCGAGGGACCAGCCGGGCAGCTCGGCCAGCCGCTCCTCGATCTCCTGCGGCGACAGCGGTTCGACGGGCATGTACGGCGCTCCTTCGCTGGTGGTGCTCGGGGCCGGGTCCTGGTTCCCGGGGGGGGTCGGGTCCGTTTCAGCCTGCCACAGCGGGGCCGCTCCGGCGCGGCCCACCGTCGGCTACCGTTCGGGGCATGACCGCACTCGTGACCGGTACCGCCCCCGCCGCCGACCGGGGCGTGGGCCCGCTGCTGCGGGCATGGCGGGAGCGGCGGCGGGTCAGCCAGCTCGAGCTGGCGCTGCGCGCCGACTCCTCCGCGCGGCACATCAGCTTCGTCGAGACGGGCCGTTCCCGGCCGAGCGAGGAGATGGTGCTGCGCCTCGCCGAGCACCTGGACATCCCCGTGCGCGAGCGCAACGCGCTGCTGCTCGCGGCCGGTTACGCCCCGCGCTACCCGGAGACCCCGTTGGACGACCCCGCGCTGGGCGCCCTGCGCGAGGGCATGGAGCGGCTGATCCGGGGCTACGAGCCGTATCCGGCGCTGGTCGTCGACGGGACGTACCGGGTACTGGCGGCCAACCGGGGGATCACGATGCTCATGGACGGTGTCGCGGAGCACCTGCTCGCCCCGCCGCTGAACGCGATCCGGCTGACGCTGCACCCCGAGGGCCTGGCACCGCGGATCCGCAACCTGCGCGAGTGGCGCGGGCACCTGCTGGAGCAGATGGGGCGGCAGATCGCCCTGCACCGCTCGGAGCCGCTGCGGGCGCTGTACGAGGAGGTGGCGGCGTATCCGGTGCCGGACAAGGCGCCGGGCGAGGAGCCGGCCGAGCCGGTGCCGTACTTCGCGCTGCCGATGCAGATCGAGCACGAGGGGCACGTCCTGTCGTTCATCTCGTCCATCTCCACCTTCAACACCCCGATGGACGTGACCGTCGCCGAGCTGGCCATCGAGACGCTGCTCCCGGCCGACCCGGCGACGGTCAAGTACCTTCACACGCTGCTTCCCTGACGCCGCTTCGGACAAGCGGCGCAGACGGTCACCCGTTCTGCGCTCGGCCGAAGCCGCGCAGGCGGGCGGAGAGGTGGTCGGCCGCGCCGTCCATCAGGGTGTCGGCGATCGCCTCCACCGTGCGGGCTCGCCACGGGTGCAGCCCGGTGTCCGCGACCACCTGGTTGAAGGCGCCCATCGCGGGGCCGCAGTGCACCAGGTAGTCCACCCGGGACCGCTGGTCACCGCTCACGGCGAGGCGGAATCCGCGCGTGAAGTAGCCGCGGAACACGGCCGCCAGCTGCTGCTCGGGCGTGCTGCCCGCCGCTGCGGGGGCGGGAGCCTCGCCACCCAGGTACCGGTCGAGGACCTGGGTCCTGGTCTCGTCGTCCAGTTCGGCGAGCGAACCGTGCCGGCGCCACAGCTCGTGCAGCCGCGACGCGCGGGCCGGGAAGAACAGCCCCCGCTTGAGGTAGCGGGCCTGGACGCCGAGGTCGAACAGCTCGGCCCAGGGCGCGGTGTCCACGTCGTACTCGCGGGCCTCCTGGATGATGTCCTTCACCTCCGCGCTGGTGGCGGCTTCCACGGAGCACTGGTTGACCGAGCCGGTCAGGACGAATTCGGCGCCGAGCAGGAACGCGGCCCCGGCCGCCTCGGGCGTGCCGATGCCGCCCGCGCACCCCACGTGCACCCGGTGGCCGCCCGTCGCGGTCGTGTCGCGCAGCCGCAGCACGGCGGGCAGCAGGGTGAGCAGATCGGCCGTGCCGCTCAGCCAGCCGCCGTCGGCCTCCACACACAGGTCGTCCGCCATCGGCCGGCCGGCCGCGGCGCGGGCCTCCTCCGCGGTGACCTCGCCCGCCTCCAGCAGCCGGGCCACCAGCCGCTCCGGCGGCGGGGCGAGGAACTCGGCGGCCACGTCCGTGCGGGACACCTTGGCGATGATCCGGCCGCCCTTGAGGCGGAAGCGGACCAGCGCGGGAGTGATCAGCGGGAAGCCGGACGCCTCGACCAGGTCGAGGCCGTGCCGCAGGAGCAGGTCCACCAGGGCCGACTCCTCCTCGGGGGCTCCGTGCCGGTACAGCAGGTTGACGCCGAAGGAGCCGCCCAGGCCCAGCTCCCCGGCCAGGTCGCGCAGCCTGTCGTCCACCTCGTCGAGGGGCAGGCCACCGGTCCCCAGGAAGCCGAGCAGCCCGGCCTTGGCCGCCGCGCCCAGCATCTCGCGGCCGGAGATGCCGCCGTACAGGGCGCCCAGCAGGTACGCGCGCCGCAGGCCGTACCGCTCGCGGAAGGTCGCGGCGCCGAGGGAGTCGGCCGTCGGGGCGGCAGAGGACACGGGCTGTGCGGCGGACGGCGGCCGGGGTGCGGCCAGTGGCTCTCCGGACCGCTCCTCCACCACCGGCGCGGGCAGCGGCTCGACGGGCCGCTCCTCCACCACCGGCGCGGGCAGCGGCTCCGCGTTCTTCCTGATCTTGGCGACCAGATTGGTCAGGACCCGGCCCGGGCCCAGCTCGACGAACTCGAAGTCGCCGTGGCCCATCAGCCGGCGCACCGTGTCGGTCCAGCGGACCGGGGAGGCGATCTGCGCGGTCAGGGTCGCCTTGACGGTGCCGGGGGCGTACGGCTGCGCGTCCACGTTGGCCAGCACCGGGACGGCCGGGTCGCGCAGGGTGAAGCCGTCCAGGAAGCGGGCGAACTCCGTGGCGGTGTCACGCATGTGGCGGGAGTGGAAGGGTGCGCTGACGTTGAGCCGGACCGCGCGGACACCGGCCGACTCGAAGGCGTCGCGGGCGGCGTCGACGCGCTCGGCCGGACCGGACAGGACGAACTGGTCGGGCGCGTTGTAGTTGGCCAGGTCGAGCTCGTCGATGCCGGAGTCGGCGAGGACCCGCAGCACGGTCGCCTCGTCGCAGCCGACCACCGCGGCCATCCCGCCACCGCCGGCCTCCGCCATCAGGGCGCCGCGCCGCTGCACCAACCGCAGCCCGGTCTCGAAGTCGAAGACGCCGGCGGCGAACAGGGCGGCGTACTCGCCCAGGCTGTGGCCGATCAGGTAGTCGGCCGGCTCGGCGTCCTCGGCGAGCCGGTCGAGGTGGGTCAGGGCGCTGACGACGTAGAGCGCCGGCTGGGTGTACTCGGTACGGCCCAGGCGGCGCTCCGGGTCGTGGACGCAGAGTTCCTCGATCGAGTAGCCGAGCACGCGGTCGGCGATCGCGGTCTCCCGCGGGTACCTGGTGAACAGCTCCTTGCCCATCCCCCGCTGCTGGGACCCCTGACCTGGGAAACCGTAGACCTTCATGCCGTGTGCCTTCCTTGCCGTCTTCGCTGTCACCGGAGTCGGACGTGTAGGTGTGACCGCGGTGGTGGAGGGGGACGATGCCGGTGCCGCCAGTGCCCGGGCCCGTTCCAGGGACCGTGGGTCGTGGCCGAACGGGCTGAGCAGCGGCAGCGAACGGGAGCGGTCGCCCGCCGGGAGATTGCCGCGGACGAAGTTGTGCAGGGTGCCCGAGGGGCCCAGGTCGAGGTAGAGGAAGTCGCCGCGGGCCCGCATCGCGGCCATGGCCCGCTCGAACTCGATGGGTCTGCGGGCGACCTGCCAGAAGTGGCCGGCGCCGGGCCGCTCGACGAGCCGTCCGTCCACGCACGACACCCAGGGGATGCGCGGTGGGGCGAAGGTCACCCCGTCGAAGGCGGCCCGGCACTCGGCGAGGACGCCGTCCATCAGGCTGGAGTGGTAGGCGTACTCGACCGGCACCCGCTGGTGCAGCACGTCGGCCGCGCGCAGGGTGGCCTCGGCCCGGTCCAGGTCCGCGTCGGCGCCCGCGACCACGATGTGACCGGGGTAGTTGCGGGCGGCGACCTCGCAGCCGGGCAGCGCGGGGAGCCGGTCGCGGCCGTCCGGGCGGGTGATGACCGCGAGCATCCCGCCGCGCGGGCCCGCGTGCAGGCCGTCCGCCTGCCGGACCAGCAGCCGCAGGCACGTCTCGGCGTCGATGCTGCCGGAGACGACCGCGGCCGCGTACTCGCCGAGGCTGGAGCCGAGCAGGTAGTCCGGCTCGATGCCCTTCGCGCGCAGGGTCTCGGCCAGCGCGAGTTCGATCATGACGATCGCCGGGTGGGTGAGCCGTGTGTCGACGAAGGGCTCGTTCTTGCGCCGCTCCGGGTCGAGGATCCGGGCCAGGACCGACTCCCCCAGCAGCCCGGCGGCGACGGCGTCGTACCGCAGCAGGGCCGTGCGGAACACCTCGTCGGACTCGTGGAGCTCCTGGCCCATGCGGTAGTACTGCGAGCCCTGCCCGGAGAACATGAAGACCACGGGCAGGCGCCCCGTGGGCGCCTCGGTCGCGGGGAGCGTCCCGTTGGCCGCGGTCATCGGTACGTGTCCCAGAACAGGTCGGCCGCCGCCGACGGTGCGGGTGCGCCGGGCGCCTCGGAGGCGGTGCCCCGGATGACGACCGTGTGCTCCGACGAGGGCTGCGGCAGCGCCGACCGGGCGGGGTGGTGGTCCGCCGGGGCCGGGGCGAGCAGCAGGTGGGCGTTGGTGCCGCCGTCGGCGAAGCAGTTGAGCGCGGCCCGGTCCGCGCCCGCGGACCACGGGTGGGGCTCTCTCGGGAAGTACATCGCGGAGGCGTCCAGGTCGAAGTGCGGCAGGGGCTGCTGTCCGGAACGGAACGGGACCTGCTGCCGGTGGTGGAGCATCAGGGCGACCTTGATGAACGCGGCGATGCCCTCCGCGGCCAGCGGATGACCGATGTTCGGCTTCACCGATCCGAGCGCGAGCGGCGTGGAACGGTCCGGGCCGGCGCCGTAGACGCCCTCGATCGCCTTCAGTTCGAGCAGGTCGGTGACGGTCGAGCCGGAGGCGTTGGTCTCCACCCAGCCGACGTCGCGCGGCGCGCGGCCGCTGAGCGCCAGCGCCTCGGCCATCACGTCCTTCTGCGCCCTCAGGTTGGGGGTGGCGGGTCCGGCGGTGCGGCCGTCGTTGTTGACCGCGATGCCCTCCAGTACGGCGAGCACCCGGTCGCCGTCCGCCTGGGCCCGGTCCAGCGGCTTGAGGACGACGACGCCGACGCCCTCGCCGAGGACCAGGCCGGCCGCCCGGCCGTCGAACGCGTGGAACTCCGGGCCGGGGTTGAGCAGCCCGCGCTGCCCGAACACCCGGTGCGCACGGTCGTCCGCGAGCAGGCTCACACCGGCGACGACGGCCGACTCGACGGTACTCGCGCGCAGGGCCTGGACGGCCGTCTCCATCGCCACCAGGGCGGAGGAGCAGGCGGTGTCCACCACCAGGCTCGGGCCCTGGAAGTCGAAGAACTGGGAGATGTTGGCCGCGAGGTAGTTCTGGCCGGTGACCACGACCGGGTTCTTGGCCAGCTCCAGGGCCGCCGGGTCGGGGGTGTGGGTGGCCCGGCCGCCGACGTACACGCCGACCCTGCGGCCCTTGAGGTCCGCCGGGTGGTAACCGGCGTGGTGCACCGCCCTGTCGACCTCCTCCAGCAGGAGCAGCGCCTGCGGGTCCATCGCCTTGACGTCCGCCTCGGACAGCAGGAACCGCTCGGGCGCGAACCGCAGCACCTCCGGCAGCAGTCCGGCGTGGTAGCCGAGGGAGCGGCCGAAGCGGGAGTCCGGGAGAGGACGCAGCGCGCTACGGCCGTCCCGCAGCAGCTCCCAGTAGGCGTCGGCGGAGTCGGCGTCGGGGAAGCGGCAGGAGAGGCCGACCACGGCCACGTCGCCGGCTCGCGGGGCGGACGCGGACGCGGGGGCGGGGGCGGGGGCGGTGGAGGGGGCGTCGAAGGCCCAGACGGGTGCCGGGGCCGCGGTCACCGGCGGTACCTCGGCACCTGTCCGCGCCTCGGGGGCCGTGCCGCCGGTCTCCGTGTCGCCGGTCTCCGTGTCGCCGAATTGCGCGAGCAGCTCCGTCCGGTGCTCCTCACCGAGATACGAGGCGAAGCCGTCCACCGTCGGGTGTTCCAGCAGGGCCGACGGGTCGACCGAGACGTCCAGGCGCTGGGCCACGGTCTGGACGAGCTGGGAGACCATGATCGAGTCCATGCCGTAGTCATGGACCGGGACGTCCCCGGCCAGCTTGGCACGGTCGAAGCGCAGTTCCGCGGCGAGCCGGTCGAGCAGCCAGGAGGCCACCGCCTCGACGGCGGCGCGCACGTCCGCGCCCGCACCGACCGCTGACCGTGGCGCGGCGGCCGCTGCCGCGGACGGTGCGGCGGGCGCGGCGGCCGGTGCGGCGGGCGCGGCGTCCAGGCGCCGGGCCGTCAGGCGTTCGGCACTGAACTCGGCGCCGGGGCGCGCCAGTACGGGCATCACGACGCGGGCGCCGCTCTCCAGTGCCCGGTCGAGCAGGGCCAGCCCCTGCGCGTCGGTGAGCGAGGCGAGGCCGGATGCCTGGTAGGCGGCGCTGCGGGCCTCCCCCATACCGGTGTCCTTCCAGCTCGGCCACTGCACGCTGAGCAGCGGCAGACCGTACGGGCGTGCCTCGGCCACCGCGTCCAGGTAGGCGTTGGCCATCGCATAGTCGCTCTGGCCGACCGCGAGGGCGGGAACGGCGGCGGCGACCGACGAGTACAGCACGAACAGACCGAGCGGCTCGTCCCGGAAGCACTCCAGCAGGGCGTCCAGGCCGAACACCTTCGGCGCGAGGACACGGGCGACGCCGGTCTGCGGCTTGCGGACGAACGCCGGGTTCTCGAAGTCGGTGAAGCCCGCGCTGTGGATCACGCCGCCGACCGGGCCCAGCCGCAGCCTGACGTCGGCGAGGACCTTGGCGAGCGCCTCCTTCTCGTCCAGAGGGACCGCGACGGCTTCGAGTTCGACGCCCTGGGCGGCCAGTTCGGCCAGCGGGCGCAGCTTGCGGCCCAGCGGGCCGTCCTCGGCGATGTGCGCGGCCCAGTCCGCGCGCGGCGGCAGCTCCTCGCGGCCGGTGAGGACCAGCTTGCGCACGCCGTACCGGGAGACGAAGTGGCGTGCGGTGAGCAGCCCGAGGCCGCGCGTGCCACCGGTCACCCACAGCACGTGGTCCGCCGGGAAGCCGAGCCCGGCGCGCTCTGCCCGCGGGGGCTCGGCGAGCGTCGCCAGGTGGCGCACTCCCCCGCGGTAGGCGACCTCGGCGGGCTCGCCGTCGGCGGACAGCTCCTCGGTGATCCAGCGGCACAGCTGCTCGTCGGTCGCTGCGCCGTCGGTCTCCACGTGGCGGGAGCGGACGTGGCGGTACTCGCTCTGAAGCATCCGGTACAGACCCACCCGGGCCGCTCCGCCGAGGGCGGGCGCGCCGCGCGAGACGAGCAGGGCGCGCAGGTCGCGGCGGCCGAGGTCGACCAGGTGCTGGAGCCAGCGCAGCCAGGAGGGCAGTGCGGTGTGCGGCGGCGGCAGCACGGGTCCGGTGCAGCCGGCCAGGTCGACGACGGCGTCGAAGCGGTCCCAGCGGGTCCCGGCGTCGGTGAGTTCGGCGTCGATCCGGTCGGCGGTGAGCACCTCGGCGGCCGGCAGCACCGCCGCGAGCCGGGCGGCCAGCGCCTCGGTACCGGGTGCGGCGAGTACGGCGGTCAGGGCGGGCGGGGCCGAACGGGGCCCGGCCGGGGCGGGGCGCCACTGCCGGGTCAACAGCAGTCCCTCGGGGTCGTGCCGGTCGCCGCGGGCGCCGTGGCCCGCGTCGGGCGCGTCGAGGTCGGCGCCGTGCCCACCCCGGCCGCCACCGAGCGCGTCGCGTCCGACACCGTGCGCGTCGCGTCCGGCACCGAGGGCGGTCAGTTCGGCGTCGGCCGCGGCCAGCCAGACCCGGTCGCCCTCGAAGGGGTAGCCGGGCAGCGCCACCCGGGCGGGCCGGCCTCCGGGGTGCAGGGCGGGCCAGTCGACCTGCTGGCCGCCGGTCCAGGCGGTGCCGTACGCGGCGGGTTCGGCGGGGAGCGGCTCGCCCGCGGCGGGCCGGCGCGGGTCGACCACGCCGGTCCAGCTGCCGTCCGGGGTGTCGCCTGCCGCGAACTCGTCCAGGCGGGCGCACAGTTCGGGCAGGTCGTGGAAGAGCACGGCCAGCCGGTGGGCCATCGCCTCCCGGCCCGTCTGCAGGGTCCAGGCGACCTGCGCGGGGGTCACGGCGGTGTCGTCCCCGGCGCGCAGGTGGCCGGCGAGCCGCCGGGCCTGCGCGGTGAGCCGGCCGGCGTCCCGCGCGGAGAGCACCGCCAGTTGGGGACCTGCCGGGCCGGCGTCGGCAACGGCGCCGTCGCCGACGTACTCCTGGAGGATGATGTGGGCGTTCGTGCCGCCCGCGCCGAAGGAGCTCACGCCCGCCGTCCTCGGCCGGACCCGGCCGTCCGCCAGGACGCGGCGGGGCCAGGGCGCCCGCTCGCGCTGGACCTCGAACGGGGTCGCCGTGAAGTCGATGTTCGGATTGAGCCGGTCCGCGTGCAGGGACGGCACCAGCTCGCCGTGCCGCATCTGGAGCAGCACCTTGGTGATCGCGGCGATGCCGGCCGCCGACTCGGCGTGCCCGATGTTGGACTTGACCGAGCCGATCGGCAGCCGCTCGGGCGGCTCCTCGCCGAAGGCCCGCAGCATGCCGGTGATCTCCACCGGGTCGCCGAGCGCCGTGCCGGTGCCGTGCGCCTCCAGGTAGTCGAGGTCGGCGGGCGCGAGCCCGCCCCGCTCCAGCGCCGTGCGCACCAGCTCGCCCTGGGCCTTGGGGTTGGGGACGCTGTAACCGGCGCCCGCGCCGCCGTGGTTGACGGCGGACGCCTTCACCACGGCGAGGATCCGGTCGCCGTCGGCGAGGGCCGCGTCCAGGCGCTTGAGCAGGACGGCGCCCGAGCCCTCGGCGGGCACGTACCCGGTGCCGCCCTCGCCGAAGCTGCGGCAGCGCCCGTCCTCGGCGAGGAAGCCGCGCTGGGCGAGCTGGAGGAACTTGACCGGGTGGCTGGAGATGTTGACCCCGCCGGCCACGGCGACGTCGCAGTCGCCGTTGCGGATGGCGAGGCAGGCCTGGTGGATGGTGACCAGCGACGAGGAGCACATGGTGTCCAGGCCGACGCTGGGTCCGGTGAAGTCGAAGAAGTACGACACCCTGTTGGCCACCGAGGCGTACGACGAGGAGGTCGCGAAGCCCTCGCCGTGCAGCGCCTCCTGGACGCCGTACAGCTGGTAGTGGCCGTACATCATGCCGACGAACACGCCGGTGCGGGCGCCGCGCAGTTGCTCGCGGGTGTATCCGGCGTCCTCCATCAGGTGCCAGACGGTCTCCAGGAACACCCGCTCCTGCGGGTCGGTGTGCTCCGCCTCGATCTGCGACATCCGGAAGAACAGCGGGTCGAAGCGGTCGGCGCCGGGTACGAAGCCGCCCCATTTGCCGTAGGTCTTGCCCGTGGCGGACTTGTCCGGGTCGTAGAACCGGCCGTGGTCCCAGCGGTCGGCGGGGATCTCCTCGACGCTGTCCCGGCCGGCGCGCAGGTTGCGCCAGTACTCGGTGACGTCGTCGGCCTGGGGGTAGCGGCCCGCGACGCCGATGATGGCGATGGCGTCGTCCCGCTGAGCGGGTGCGGCGGGCGCGGCCTGCTCGGCCGGCTGCGTCGGACGCACCGTCGCCGCGGGGGCGGTGGTCTCGCGGGCAGGGGTTTCGGGGGCAGGGGTTTCGGCAGCGGTGGTTTCGGGGGCGGTGGCCGGGAACGCGCCGGGGTGGGCCCCGGCCAGGTGGCCGGCGAGGTCGCGGACGGTCACGTACTCGAAGAGCAGGGTCTTCGACAGCGGGCCGACGTGTTCCTCCAGGCGGCGGATGAGACTCATGGTGATGAGCGAGTCCACGCCGTACCGGTCGAAGGGCTCGGCGACGGCGATCTCCGCCTCGGGCAGTTTCAGCTCCTCGGCGAGCAGCCTCAGGACCAGTTCCTCCGCGCGCTCGTGCGATCCGGGCGCGGCGGCGGACGCGTCCTTGTGCGGCTCGGCGCCTTCGAGGGCCTGGAGGATGCGGTCGGGGTCGCCGGCGGCCAGGAGCAGGCGGGGCGCGGTGTGGGCGAGGGCACGGTCCAGGGCCGTCAGGGCGGGGGCGGTGCGCAGCGGGCGCAGGCCGAGCGCACGCTCCATGTAGGCCTCGGCGTCGGCGTCGACGCGCATCCCGCCCTCGGCCCACACGGGCCAGGCGGCCGCGAGGGTCCTGCCGTGCCGGGCGCCTTCCCGGCGACGCCGCTCGCGCTCCTCGGCGAAGTGGTCGAGGAAGGCGTTGGCGAAGGCGTAGTCGCTCTGACCGGCGTTGCCGAAGGCCGCGGCCGCCGAGGAGAACGTGACGAAGTAGTCCAGCGGTTCGTCCGCCGTCGCCTCGTCGAGCAGTACGGTGCCGTGCACCTTCGCGGCGAGGACGGCGTCCGCGTCCGCACGCTGCTTGGTGCGTATGAGGCCGTCCCGCAGGACGCCGGCCGCGTGCACGACTCCGGAGACCGAGCCGTGCGTCCGGCGGGCCTCGGCCACCAGGTCGCGTACGGCGGCCGGGTCGGTGACGTCGGCGAGCACCACCCGGGCGCCGAGGGCGTCCACGCGGGCCCGGGTCCCGGGGCCGGGGGCGGTGCGCGCGGCGAGCACGATGCCGCCGCCGGTGACACCGGCGGCCCGCCGCGCGGCGGCGATGTGCTCGGCGACGAGGAGGCCCAGGGCGCCGGTGCCGCCGGTGACGATGTGCGCGCCGGCACCGGTGAACGCGGTGCCCGGCGCGGGCGGGAGGCTCACTCCCCGCCAGGCCGGGCGGGCCCGGCCCGCCGTGTCCTCGCGCACCTGGGGGCCGCCGTCCGTGCCGAGTTCGGCGACGACGGCCTCGGCGAGCGGGCGGCCCGGAGCGACGGCCAGCACGCCGAGGGCGACCGACGGCTGCTCCAGGCGCACGGTGCGCGCGAAGGCGGCCATCGCCGGCTGGGCGGGCGACGGGGCCGGCTCGGGGTGGACGTACAGGTAGCGCAGCGCGTCACGGCGTTCGCGCTGCCAGGCCCGCAGGAGGGCCAGGGCCGCGTGGAAGCCGTGTTCCACGGAGTCGCGGGCGGTGCGGTCGCCTCCGGCCAGGTGGACGACGTGGACGGGGCCGGCTCCGGCGGCGCGCACGGCGGCCTCGGCGTCGAAGCCGCTGCCGCTGCCGCCACCGCTGTCACTGTCGCTGTCGCTGTCGCTGTCGCTGCTGCCGAGCGGGACACGGCGGACATCGGCGCCCGCCGCCGTGAGGGCGGCGGCCACGTCGGCGGCGTCGGCGGAGTCGGGGTCCAGCAGCAGGACCCGTGCGGCCGCCGGGAGTTGACCGTGCGGAGCGGGCGCGGCCGTCCAGACGGGCTCGAAGGCGTGGACGACGTCGGCGGCGGGCACGGTCCCCGTCCCGTGCGCGGAGGCGGTGTCCGCCGCTCGCGTGGCGTCCGTCGGGCGCACCGCCCTCAGGGTGAAGGACTCCAGCGTGGCGGCCACCTGACCGTTCTCGTCGAGCAGGGCGACGTCGAAGGCGAGGGAGCCCGCCGGGGCGGGGCGCCGGGCCGGCGTGGCGTACGCGTAACCCCGCTCGGGCAGGGGGGCGTGCAGCCGGGCCGAGCCCAGGGAGAACGGCAGGTACGGTGCGGGGCCCGCCGGGTCCCCAGCGCCCGGGACGAGCCGGCCCGCGGTCTGCAGGGCGGCGTCCAGCAGCGACGGGTGGAAGGCGTAGGCGCCGGCGTCCGCGCGCTGCGGTTCCGGCAGGCGCAGCGTCGCCAGTGCTTCGCCGGGGCCCTGGGCGATCTCCTCGATCACCCGGAAGGCGGGACCGTACGCGAAGCCGAGCCGTACGAAGCCGTCGTAGCAGTCGGTGCCCGCCTCGACGCGGGTGCAGCGGGCGCGTACGTCCGCCGGGTCGACGGGCGCGGGCCGGGGGCCGGGGTCGTCGAAGCGCAGGGTGCCGCCGGCGTGCACCGGCGCGTCCTCGGCGGTGCCGCGCACCTCGAAGGCGGCGCGGGAGCGGTCGCCGGTGACGCGGACCAGCAGCGGGTGCCCGGTGTGGCCGGAGGCGAGCCGGACCGGCGCCGCCCACACGAGGTCGTCGACGCCGCGCACCGGGGCTCCCCCGGCGGCGAGTTCGCCCGACAGGCGGCCCATCTCCAGGTGGGCGACGCCGGGCAGCACCAGGTCGCCGCCGACGACGTGGTCGCGCAGGAAGAACTCCTCACCCGTCAGCGTCTTGGTGAACCGCTGCTCGCCGAAGGTGGAGACGTTGGCATCCAGGAGGGTGGGGTGCAGACGGGGGCCCGGCTCCGCGGGGCGCTCGCCGGGGGCGACCCAGTGCCGGGGCCCGGCGAACGGGTAGGCGGGCAGGTGGACGCGGCGCCGGACGGTGCCCGCGTGCAGGGTCCGCCAGTCGACGTCGGCGCCGTGCAGCCAGGCGGCGGCCAGGGCGTCGAGGTCGTGCCGGTCCGGGGAGACGGGGTCGCCCGCCGGAGGGGCCGACACCTGGGCGGTGCGCACGGCGGAGGGGCGCCCGGCCAGGTGCGCGGTGAGTTCGGCGCGCAGGGCCGCGGTGCCGTCGGCGACGACGGCGAGCCGGTGCGGCATCGGCTCCCGGCCCGTCTGCAGGGTGTGGGCGAGGTCCCCGGCCGGGACGTCCTGGCGTCCGAGGTGGTCGGCGAGGCGGGCGGCCGAGCGCCGGAGCGCGTCGCCGTCGCGGGCCGAGAGCACGAAGACCTGCTGGGCCGCGGGCTCGTCGCGGTTGTCCGGCATGCGGGGTTCCTCCAACACGATGTGCGCGCCCGCCCCGCCGAAGCCGAAGGAGCTGACGCCGCCCCGGCGAGGCAGTTCGGTTCCGTGCGCGTCCCGGGGGCGCGGCCAGGGCCGGGCGGTTCCGGCGACCTCGAAGGGGCCGCCGTCGAGTTCCAGATAGGGGTTCTGCTCGCGGAAGTGCAGGCTGGCCGGGATGGTGCCGTGCCGCATCGACAGGACCGCCTTGAAGAGTCCGGCGACACCCGCGGCGGCCTCCAGGTGGCCGATGTTCGTCTTGACCGAGCCGATGGCGCACGGGGCGGTCCCGCCGGGCGCGTCCTGCCCGTCCCGCAGCCGCCGGAAGGCGGTGCTCAGACCGGTGGTCTCGATCGGGTCGCCCAGGGCGGTGCCGGTGCCGTGCGCCTCGATGTAGCCGACGGTGTCGGGGTGGACGCCGGCCGCCCGGTACGCCTCGACCAGCAGGTCGGCCTGGGCGTCGGGGTCGGGGGCGGTGAGCGAGGTGGTCCGGCCGCCGTGGTTGAGGGCGACGGACTTGATCACGGCGTGTACGGCGTCGCCGTCGCGTTCGGCACGCTCGTGCGGCTTGAGCAGGACGACGCCCGCGCCCTCGCCGCGCACGTAGCCGTCGGCGCGGCTGTCGAAGGCCTTGCAGCGGCCGTCGGGACTGAGCATCTCGCCCTGGCTGAGCGCCTCGTAGACGCCCGGGTCCAGGATGAGGCTGACGCCGCCCGCGATGGCCAGGTCGCAGGTGCCGTCGCGCAGGGCGGCGCAGGCCTGGTGGACGGCGGTGAGGGAGCCGGAGCAGGCGGTGTCGACGGCGATGCTGGGACCGCGCAGGTCGAGCAGGTACGACACCCGGTTCGGGACGATCGACAGGGCGGCGCCGGTGAGGGTGTGGCCCTCGGTGGCGCGTCCGGCGGCCCGCTGCACCTCGTGGTAGTCGGAGTTGGTGACGGCGATGAACACGCCGACCCGCTTCCCGGCCAGCTCGGAGGGGCGGTACCCGGCGTCCTCGACGGCCTGCCAGACGGTTTCGAGCAGCAACCGCTGCTGCGGGTCCATCAGTTCGGCCTCTCGGGGCGAGATGCCGAAGAACGCGGCGTCGAACCGGTCCACGTCCGGGGCGAAGCCGCCCCAGCGGGAGCGCGAGCGCGGGTGGTCGCGCCAGTCCCAGCGGTCGGCGGGGATCTCGCCGACCAGGTCGTCGCCGGCGGCGAGGTGGTCCCAGAACTCCCCGAGGTCCATGGATCCGGGCAGTCGCCCGGCCATGCCGATGACGGCGACCTCGCGGTCGGCGGGGGCCACCGGGGTGCCGGTCCCGGCAGGGGCCCCGGACGTCCCGGACCCGGTGGGGGCCGTCGACGGCTCGGCCGTGGCGTCGAGTTCGGTGGCGGGTGTCCGCGGGGCCGTGCCGAAGTGGGCCGCCAGCGTGGTCGCGTGCTGCTCCCACAGGTGCTCGGCGAGCGCGTGCAGGGTGCCGCGGCGGTAGAAGAGGGTGGGGTACTCGGTGATGCCGTACGCCTTGCGCAGCTCGGCGCTGAGCGCGGTGAATCCGACGGAGTTCATGCCGGCCTCGCCGAGCGGCGTGTGCGCGCCGATGTCCTCGGGGCGCGCGTCCACCAGGGCGGCGACCATGCGCGCCAGCTCGGCGACGAGGGCCTGCGTGCGGCCGTCGGCGGAGCCTGCCGAGGCGCCGGAGTGGACCGCGGGCGGGGACCCGGCACCGACGCGGGCGCGCAGGTCGGCCAGGGGCAGCGCGGCCAGTGCGGTGCGGTCGGTCTTCCCGTTCAGGGTGCGCGGGAAGCCGGTCACCCGGACCAGGGCGTCGGGCACCATGTGGTCGGGCAGCCAGGCCGCCAGCCGGTCGCGGTCCGGCTCGGCCGCGCCGTCCTCGAGGACGTAGCAGGCGAGCAGGGTGTGCGAGCCGGCCGCCTGTCCACGGGCCACGACGACGGCCTCGCGGACGCCGTCGAGCCGGCGCAGGGTCGCCTCGATCTCCTCCAGCTCGACCCGGTAGCCGCGCACCTTGACCTGGGAGTCGAGCCGGCCGAGGTACTCGATCGTGCCGTCGGCGAGCCGTCGTACGAGGTCGCCCGTGCGGTACATGCGGGCCTCGGCGCGCGCGGCGAACGGGTCGGGCAGGAAACGCCGGGTCGTCAGGTCGGGGCGGCCGAGGTAGCCGTCTGCCACGCCGTCGCCGCCGATGTACAGCTCCCCGGCGACGGCGGTGGGGACGGGCCTGCCCGCGCTGTCGAGGACGTGCAGCGACGTGTTGGCGATCGGGGCGCCCAGGGTGACCCGGCCGCCCGGAGCCAGGCGGCTCGCCGCCGACCAGATGGTGGTCTCGGTGGGACCGTAGAGGTTCCACACCTGCCCGTTGCCCGCGAGGAGGGCCTCGGCCAGGTCGGCGGGCAGCGCCTCGCCGCCGCACAGCACCTTCAGCGCGGGGTCGCCCTGCCAGCCGGCGGCCAGCAGCATGCTCCAGGTGGCCGGGGTGGCCTGCACGACCGTGGGGCGGGCCCGTTCGAGGGCCTCGCGCAGCCGCAGCCCGTCGCGGGCGTCCTCGGCGGCGAGCACCTCCACCGTGCCGCCGGCGACCAACGGCAGGTACAGCTCCAGGCCGGAGATGTCGAAGCAGACGGTGGTGAGGGCCAGCAGGGTGTCGCCGGGCCCGAAGCCGGGTTCGCGGGCCATCGACCACAGGAAGTTGGTCAGCGCCCGGTGCGGCACCCGGACGCCCTTGGGACGGCCCGTGGAGCCCGAGGTGTAGATGACGTACGCGGCGTCGGACGGGCCTGCCGGGCCGGGCGAGGGCAGGGCCGGCGGCTGCTCGGTGGTGTCGACGACCAGCCGGGGCACGGCCGCGAGGGCGACGTCCGAGGCGGAGTGGGTGAGCAGCAGGTGCAGCCCGGCGTCCTCGGCCATGTAGGCGAGCCGGTCCTGCGGGTAGGCGGGGTCGAGCGGTACGTAGGCGGCGCCGGAGGCCTGGACGGCGAGGAGCGCCACCGGCAGGTCCTGGTCGCGCGGGAGCAGCACCCCGACGGTCCGGCCGCGGCCCGCTCCGGCGGCGGCGAGCCGGGCGGCGAGGGCGTCCACGCGCCGGACGAGTGCGCGGTACGTCAGTTCGGTGCCGGCGTGGCGGACCGCGACCGCGTCGGGCCGGGCGTCGGCCTGCCGTCGCACCAGTTCCCAGACCAGGGTGTCGGCCGGGTAGTCGACGGGGGCGGGCGGGGCGACGCGGGCCCGCTCGTCCTCCGTGAGCAGCTCCAGGTCGGCCACCGGGCTGCCGGGGCCCTCGACGGCGGCGGCGAGGAGGGTGGCGAAGTGGGTGCCGAGGCGCGCCACGGTCTCCTCGTCGAAGAGGTCGGGGTCGTACTTGAGCGTGTAGCGGCACCCCCGCTCCTCCTCGACGACCTCCAGGGTCAGGTCGAACTCGCCCTCCTGGTGCACCCCTTCGACCGGGCCGAGCACCACGGTGTCGCCGGACGCGTCGCGGCGGGCGGTGCGGGTCCAGTTCTGGAAGTAGAAGGCGACGTTGAAGGGGGCGCCGGCCTCGGGGTCCGCGCGGCGGAGGTCGTCGGCCAGGGTGATCAGCGGGTACGCGCTGTGTTCCAGGGCGTCCAGCACGGTGCGGTGGACGCGGCGGACCAGCCCGCGGAACTCCTCGGCGCCGTCGACGTGTTCGGCCAGCACCACCATGTTCATGAAGTAGCCGAACGTGTCGTCGAAGCCGCTCGCGGGGCGTCCGGCCGTCGGCGTGCCCACGGCGATGTCGGCCTGGTCGCCGTAGCGGTGCAGCAGCGTGAACCAGGCGGCGAGGACGACCCCGAACAGGGACGTCTGCTCGGCGCCGGCGAGCGCGCGGGCCCGGTCGGCGACCTCGGCGGGGATGTGCCCGTCCAGGCTGGCACCGTGGAAGCCGGGTACGGCCGGGCGGGGCCGGTCCAGCGGCAGCGGCACGGTGGTCCTGCGCCCGCGCAGCCGTTCGGTCCAGTACGCGCGCAGCCGCCGTCCCTCGGCCCCGGCGAGCAGCTCGCGCTGCCAGGCGGTGAAGTCGGCGTAGTCGCGGGCCGGGCGCTCGGTGGACAGGTCACGGCCTTCGAGGAGCGCGCGGTAGCCGCTTTCCAGCTCGCGCAGGAGCAGGGCGATGGAGACGCCGTCGAAGACCAGGTGGTGGAAGGTCAGCAGCAGCGCGTTGCGGCCGTCGCCCAGGGTGTAGAGGGTGGCGCGGACGAGGGGGCCGGCGGCGAGCTCGAAGGGGCGGCGCAGGTCGGCGCGCATCCGGTCGCGCAGCTCGGCGTCGCTCCTGGCGGTCAGGAAGACCTGCTGGAAGGGGAGTTCGGGCTCGGTCGCGATCCGGGCGTACGGCTCCTCGTCACCGGCGTGGACGGTGGCCCGCAGCTCGGCGTGCCGGTCGACGAGGTCCTGGAGGACGGCCCGCAGGGCGAGCACGTCGAGGCTGCGGTCGAGCCAGAGGGCGAGGGGCAGGTTGTAGGCGTAGGTGCCGGGCGCGATCTGTTCGATGACCCAGAGGGCGCGCTGGCCCTCGGACAGGGGGTGGCGGCTCTCCTCGCCGCCGGTGCGGGGGCGCAGGACTCGGGCCGCGGCCTCGGAGACCGGGGAGACGGCGGGCGGGACGGCCGGGAGGGTGGCCGGGACGGGTGCGGTGGGCGCCGGGACGGGTGCGGTGGATGTCGGGGCGGGAGTCCCGGGTGCCTCGGGCAGGGCGGTCCCGGCCGCGGCCCCGGCGAGCCAGTTGGCGGCCAGGTGGGCCGTCAGCTCGCGCAGGGTCGGCTGCTCGAAGAAGTCGCCGAGCGGTACGGCGACACCGAACTCCTCGTCCACGGCGGCGACGATCTTCATGCCGCTGAGCGAGTCGAAGCCGTAGTCGGCCAGCGGGCGGCCGGGGTCGATGCGCTCGTCCAGCTTGAGCACCCGCTCGACGAGGTCGCGCAGGCGCTCGGTCAGGACGTCGGTGGAGGCCGTCGCACCCGAGGGAAGCGGGGCGGGAGCGGAGGCGGAGGCGGAGACGGGCGCGGAGGCGGTGAGGGTGGCCGGGCCTGCCGTGGGCGCGGGCGCGGTCGGCAGGACCCCGTCGCTCTCCGCCACCAGGACGGTCTGGCCCAGCGCCGGGTCGCCGGCGCCCAGCGCGTGGACCGGGGCGTATCCCTCCTCGTGCAGAAGCCGGGTCCAGCCCTGCGGCGAGGCGAGCGGGGAGTCGGGCATGCGCAGGTCGCCGTCCTCGAAGGCCCACCAGCCTTCCAGGACACCGCCGCCGATGGTCAGCAGCGGTCGTACGGAGGTCAGTTCGTTGAGGACCAGCCAGCCTCCGGGGCGCAGCAGCGCCTTGGCCTTGCGCAGGGTGGCCCGCAGGTCGCTGGTGGCGTGCACGACGTTGGTGGCGACGACGAGGTCGGCGCAGGCCGGCTCGAACCCCTGTTCCGTCAGGCCGCGTTCGAGGTTGAGCACCTGGAAACGGGCGAAGTCGTAGCGTTCGGCGAAGCGTTCCCGGCCGTGCTCCAGGAAGCGCGGCGAGATGTCGGTGAAGGTGTATCCGACGCGCCCCGGGTGCGCGGCCAGCGCGGGCAGCACCCGCTCGCTGGTGGCGCCGGTGCCGGCGCCCAGTTCCACGACCTCGACCGTGCGGCCCCGCGGCAGCCGCGGCAGGCGCAGATCCAGGAAGTGGCGGACCGTGTCGTGGACCAGGAGGTTGAACGAGTCGGTGAGCGGGTTGCCCTTGTAGAAGTTCTGCACCAGCTTCATCGACGAGCCGGGGAACATGATCTCGGTGGCGCCCACCTCGCCGCGCAGGATGCGCGGGTACGCCTGGAGGAACAGGCGGTTGAGGGTGACCGTCGGCTCGATGTCCGGGTAGGCCGCCGCGATCCGGTCGAACTCCGCCTCCCACCGGTCCGCGTGCGCGTTCGCGTCTACGCCGTCGACCGCCGGGGCGGCGGCGACCAGGTCGCCGTCGCGGGTCAGGAAGCCGGCGTCGGCCAGGATGTTGAGCAGGGCCTCGTGCAGCCGCCGGAAGCGGTCGAGGATGCCGAGGCGGCCGCGCAGCTCCTCCGCGCCGTGCCGTTCGCCGGAGCGCCGGAAGGCTCCCATGCGCTGGTAGACGCCGAGCAGCATGGGCGCGGAGACGGCCTCCAGCTCCTCGTACCCGGTGAGGACGCGGCGGGCGGCCGGGCCGGCGGCGGTGCCGGTGCCGAGGTGTCCGGCCGCGGCGGCCAGGGCGGCCGGGTGGCCGCCGCCGAGGACCTCGCCGTCCAGGGCCGGGTCGTGGCCCATGGCCTCCAGGGCCCGGCGCCCGGCGCTGATCGGCATGACCTGCGGCAGCCCGCTGCCGAGGATGCGGTGGACGGCGGCGATGCCCGCGGCGGGGCTGAAGCCGCTGATGCCGAGCCCGGCGAAGATGTCGGCGAGTCCGGGCTGGGCGCCGGAGCCGACCGGGCCCCAGTAGCCCTGGTTGACGACGGTCACCGGATACGGCAGCCGGTCGCGCAGGAACCGCGCGTAGGCGTCCTCGGTGGCGGAGGCGCAGATGTAGGCGCCGTTGCCGGCGAAGCTGCCGAAGGAGCCGGCGGAGGAGAAGTAGACCAGGAAGTCGAGGTCCTGGCCGTCGACGGCGGCGGCGAGCGCGGCGGCGCCCCGGGTCTTGACGCGGGTCGCGGCGGTGAAGGTCTCCTCGTCGAGATCGGCCAGGGCGTGGTTGTCGAACACCATCGCGGCGTGCACGACCCCGTGCAGGGCGCCGAAGCGGCGGTGCGCCTCGGCGACGGCGGCGGCGAGGTCGGCGGTGGCGCAGGCGTCGCCGCGGACGTGGGCGACGTCGCCGCCGAGGGCGCGGATCTCCTCGGCGGCGGCGCGCTGTTCGGGGCCCAGGTCACCTCGGCTGAACCACACCAGCCGGGCCCGGTGGCGCTCGGCGAGGTGTCGGCTGAGTTCCTGGGCGATGCCGCCGGTGCCGCCGACGAGCAGGTAGACGCCGCCGTCCCGGAAGACGGGGCCGGGCGCGGGCAGGGCGACGCGGCCGAGGCGGCGGACGTAGCGGGCGCCGCCGCGCAGGGCGACGGTGCGGCCGGTGGCGTCGGTGGGCGCGGCGAGGATCGCGTCGGCCAGGGCGGCGGTCGCGTCCTCGTCCGTGAGGTCGGCCGAGGCGAAGTCGAGCCCGGCGACCCGGAGTTCGGGGCGTTCCCTGGTGACCACCTGGAGCAGGCCGTGCATGCCCGCGGCGAAGGGGTTGGCGACGGTGCCGCCCGCGACCGGGTGGACGTCGCTGGTGACCACGACGACGCGCGCGGCGCCGGTCGAGCGGACCAGGTGGAACAGGGAGAGGGTGCCGGTGCGCAGCTGCTCCGCGGCGAGGTCGGCGCCCAGGCCCTCGGCGATGCCGGTGCCGACGCCGCCGAGGTGGAGCACCAGGTCGGCTCCGTCGGTCCGCTCCAGCCAGGCGGACGGGGGGAGTTCGTCGATGCGGACCTGCTCCGGACGGCTCTCGGGGATGCGGGCCGAGATCGCCTCGGCGAGCCAGGCGGAGGCCTCGGTCACCAGGGCGACGACGCGGCCCGGGCGCGGGGCGGGGCCGGGCGCGGGTGCGTCGTCGCGCACCCACAAGGGCCGGTAGAAGCCGGGGAGCTGCTCCGCGGCGGCGTCGTCGGGCCCGGCCGACTGTGCGAGGGCGGTACGGGCCGGGGGCTCGGGGATCCAGTAGCGCTTGCGGGCGAAGGGGTACGTCGGCAGCTCGGTCCGGCGGGCCGCGGCGGGGGTCACCCGGGACCAGTCGACGTCGGCGCCGGCCAGCCAGTGCTCGGCCACCGCCACCAGGTCCCGCCGGGACAGCGCGGCCTCCAGGGCGTCGGCCTCGGTGCCGGTGAGGACGACCCGTGCCCGGGTGGCCCGGCCGGTGGCGATCCCGGCGCCGGCCGTGCCCTCGGCGTACGCCTCCAGCAGCGCGGCGGCGTCGGCCACCGAACCGACGGCCAGGGCCAGCCGGAACTCGTGCGGGGTACGGCCGGACTGGAGGGTGTGGGCGACGTCGGCGAGGCGGAGCGGACCCTCGGCCGGTCGGGAGGCGCCCGGGACACCGTCACCCGCCGTCCCCGCGACCGCGTCACGGGCAGACCCGGCGGCACCGTCGGCCCCGGCCTCCACCCCGGCCACCACCCCGGCCACCGCCTGCGCCATCGCGCCCAGCGTCCGTGCGGTGGGCACCGTCGCGGGCAGGGTGCCGTCCAGCGCCACCGTCAGCGACGCTTCCAGACGGGCGCGTTCGGGCACGCCGAAGCCGCAGTCGGCGAGGTCGGTGCCGAGGTCGAGGTCCTCCGCGGCCACGCCGACGGTTTCCGCGGCCAGGCGCAGGCACAGCCGCTGGGCGTCGCCCAGGGCGTCCCGTCCGGCGCCCGCCGGTTGCGCACCCGCGGTGGCGCGCAGGAACGCGGCGAGTTCGGTGGCGTACGCGCGCAGCCGGTCCTCGCTCTTGGCGGACAGGACGAGGAGCTGGTCGTCCGGGGCGACGGGCTCGGCCGGTGGTGTGCGGTACTCGTCCACGACCAGGCAGGCGTTGGCGCCGCCCCCGCCGAAGGAGCTGACGACCGCGCGCAGCGGCAGGTCTCCGTCCTCCCCGGCGGGCTCCCAGGGCCGCAGGGTCTGCTGCACCTCGAAGGGTGTGGTGCCGAAGTCGATGGCGGGATTGCGCCGGGCGGAGTTCAGCGAGGGCACCAGCGTGCGGTGGCGCAGCTGGAACAGCACCTTGGTCAGGCCCGCGACGCCGGCCGCCGACTCCAGGTGGCCGATGTTGGACTTGACGGAGCCGACCGCGACCGTGGGCCGCCCGGCCCGCTCGGCCGCGTCGACGCGCCCGCCGAAGGCCTCCACGAGCCCGGCGATCTCGATGGGGTCGCCGAGCGGGGTGCCGGTGCCGTGGGCCTCCACGTAGCCGACGCTGGACGGCTCGGCCTGGGCGCGGTGCAGGGCGGCGCGGATCACCTCGGCCTGCGCGGCGGCGCTCGGCACGGTGTAACCGCCGGTCTTGCCGCCCGCGTTGATGGCGGAGCCGCGGATCACACCGAGGACGCGGTCGCCGTCGGCGACGGCGTCCTTCAGGGGCCGCAGCAGTACGGCGCCCACGCCCTCGCCGTCGACGAACCCGTCGGCGTCCGCACCGAAGCTCTTGAGCCGGTCACCGCGCGAGATCATCCCGCGGTCGGCCAGCATGCGCAGGTGCATCGGGTGCAGGATCAGGTTGACGCCGCCGGCGATCGCGCTGTGGCACTCCCCCGACCTGATGCTCTCGCAGGCCAGGTGGATCGCGGTGAGCGAAGCCGAGCAGGCGGTGTCGACGGCGAGACTCGGGCCGGTGAAGTCGAAGGTGTACGAGACCCGGTTGGCGATCGACCAGTGGTTGGAGTGCGCGTCGGTGCGGACGCCGAGGGCGGTGGCCTCGCCGCCCATCCACTCGTAGTTGTTGTTCATGACGCCGGCGAAGACGCCGACCGGGCCCCGGGCGGCCAGGTCGGCGGCCGGGTGGCCGGCGTCGTCCAGGACTGCCGCGGCGGTCTGGAGGAACAGCCGTTCCTGCGGGTCCATCGCCTCCGCGTCGGCCGGCGATATCTGGAAGAAGAGCGGGTCGAACTTGTCGACGTCGTCGATGAATCCGGCCCATTTGCTGTAGCTGCCGCGCACTCCCGCCGGGTCGTGGTGGGCGTCGGCGTCCCAGCGGTCGGCGGGCACCTCACGGATGCCGGACCGGCCCGCGGCCAGGTTGTCCCACAGCTCGGCGGGGGTCCCGGCCAGCGGGTAGCGGCCGGCCACGCCCACGATCGCCACGCCGTCGCTCGCCGGGGCCGGGGCGGAGGCCCGGGCCAGCAGGTCCAGCAGCAGCTTTCGCTTGTCGTCCACAGTTGCTCTCTCTCACAGGTCTTCGGTCGGCCGCTGGGGGCCGGGGCGTCGCCGCCGGGAGGAGGTCAGGCCTGGCCGGTGTGGCGGGCGGCCGCGCGCTGGGCCCGCCGGGAGGTGCGCGGCGCCGGGGCGTCGCCGCCCGGGGCCGTGCCGGGGGCGAGGCCCATCAGCTCGGCGAGGTTGTCCACGAAGGACCGGATGGTGGGGAACTCGACGAAGGAGGTGGCCTGCACCTCGAAGCCCAGTTCCTCGGCGAGCTTGGCGACGACCTCGATGAGTACCAGGGAGTCCAGGCCCAGGTCGAAGAGGTTGGTGTCGGGCGCGGCGAGGTGCCGGCCGCCGAGGACCTTGCCGATCGACTCGGTGAGGTGGTCGCGGATCAGTTCGACGTTGTGTTCGGGGTCGGCCGGGTCGAAGCGGGCGATCAGCCGGTCCCCGGCCGCTGCCGTCTCGGGCCGGGTGCCGTGCTCGCCGGGCTCCACCCAGTGACGCCGTCGCTCGAAGCGGTGGGTGGGCAGGGGCACCCGGCGGATGTCCCGGCCGGTGTGCACGGCGGTGAAGTCGAGGGTGGCGCCGAGCACCCACTGGTCGGCGGCGAGGGTGAGCAGGTGGGTGAGGCCTCCCGGTTCGCCGTCCGGTGGGGTGAGGCGGACCACGTGCCGCCCGGTGCCGTCGAGCAGCGCGTCCCAGGACGCCGTCGCGTCGGCCGGGCCGGTCCAGACGGCGGGGTCGCGGCCCTCGTCCTCGGTCATCCAGCTGCCGGTGCGCGGCGACACGACGGGCAGCCGGGGCGGGTCGACGCGGTGGGGCGCGGTGCCGCGGGCCAGGGCGAGGGCGTCGGCGAGCGGGAGGGCCTCGGTGAGCGCGGCGGCCGTGGCGAGGCCGGTGCCGGTGGCGGCGAGGCCGGCCGGTGCCACGCCCCAGGCGGTGAGGGCGGTGGCGAGGGCGTACTCGTGGCAGCAGGCGGCGACGGCGCCGTCCTCGGCGAGGAGGGCCTCGGCCTCGCCGGGGCGCCCGAGGGCCGTGGCACAGGCGTCGGCGGCGTCCCGGTAGGCGGGCACCGACCCGTACAGTCCGGCCGCGTCGGCCGGGTCGGCGCCGGTGCCGGTCAGGACGAGGACGGGGGCGCTCGGCTCGCGTCCGCCCGCGCCACGGCGGATGCGCTCGTCGTTGCCGAGGGCGAGTGCCATGGCGGCGGAGCGGGTGCCGTCCGCGACCAGGGCCAGCCGGTGGGTGTGGGCGCGGCGGCCGAGGCCGAGGGTCTGGGCGACGGCGGCCGGGTCCAGGCCGGGGTGGGCCCGAAGGTGGCGGGCCAGCGCGGTGGCGGCCTGTTCGAGGGCGTCCTCGGAGCGGGCGGAGAGGACCAGCAGCTCCGGCCGGTCCTCCTGCGGGGCCCGACCGCGGGCCGGGCCCTCCTCCAGGATCACATGGGCGTTCGTACCGCCGATGCCGAAGGAGCTGACGCCGGCGCGCAGTGGGCCCGTGACGCTCTTCCACTCGGTCTTCTCGGTGTTGACGAAGAACGGGCCGGCCGCGAAGTCGATGTCCGGGTTGGGCTCGCTGAAGTGCAGGCTGGGCACCAGGGTGCGGTGCTCCAGCATCAGCGCGGTCTTGATCAGGCCGGCCATGCCGGCGGCCGTGTCCAGGTGCCCGATGTTGGTCTTCACCGAGCCGAGCGCGCAGTACCCGGACCGGTCGGTGCCTTCGCGGAAGGCCTCGGTGAGCGCGGCGACCTCGATGGGGTCGCCGAGCGGCGTGCCGGTGCCGTGCGCCTCGACGTAGCCGATGGTCTCCGGCTCGACGTCGGCGACCTCCTGGGCGTCGGCGACGACGGCGGCCTGCCCGGAGATGCTGGGCGCGGTGTAACCGGTCTTGCCGGAGCCGTCGTTGTTGATGGCCGAGCCCTTGACGACGGCGTGGATCCAGTCGCCGTCGGCGAGCGCCTCCTTCAGCCGCTTGAGGACGACCGCTCCGGCGCCGCTGCCGATCACGGTGCCGCGGGCCTCGGCGTCGAAGGCGCGGCAGTGGCCGTCGGGCGAGAAGATCATGCCTTCCTGGTACTGGTACCCCTGGCCCGGCGGGTTGAGGTGGACCGCGCCCACCAGGGCCATGTCGCACTCGCCGCCGATCAGCGCGAGGCAGGCGGTGTGCAGCGCGACCAGCGAGGTGGAGCAGGCGGTGTTGACGTTGACGCTGGGGCCGGTCAGGTTGAGCTTGTACGACACCCGGGTGGCGAGGAAGTCCTTGTCGTTGGCGAGCATCAGCCGGTAGTGGTCCACGGAGGACGCGGCCCGGTAGCGCTCGCCCAGGTTGTGCAGCAGGTAGGTGTTCATGCCGGCGCCGGCGTAGACGCCGATCTGGGCGTCGGTGCGCTCGGGGTCGTAGCCGGCCCGCTCCAGGGCTTCCAGGGAGCACTCCAGGAAGACCCGGTGCTGCGGGTCGAGGATCTCGGCCTCGTCCTGGGTGAACTGGAACAGCCCGGAGTCGAACAGGTCGGTGCCGGGGACGGTCTGGGCGGCCTTCACGTAGCGCGGGTCGGCCAGCCGGGCGGCGGGGACGCCGGCGGCGAGGAGTTCCTCGTCGGTGTACCGGGTCAGTGTCTCGCGGCCCTGGCTGAGGACGTCCCAGAAGCGGTCGACGGAGTCGGCGCCCGGGAAGCGGCAGGCCATGCCGATGATGGCGACGTCGGAGTCGGAAAGCGTCATGGTGTGGGTTCTCCTGCTCGGTGTCAGCTCAGCCGGATGCCGAGGTCGGCGGCGACGGATCGCATGTCGAGGAAGCTGCGGGCGACGAAGCGTGCGGCGTCCTCGGAGGCGTCCATGCGCTGGAAGAGGTCGACGAGGCTGCGCTCCTGCTCGTCGCGGTCGCCCTCGCCCGCCGCGATCTCCTTGACGACCTTGCCGAGCCGGTCCTCCACGTCGGCGAGGTCGAGCGAGCGCGGGAACTTGATGCTGAAGGTGTTGCGGTCGTAGGAGGCGTTGCGCTTGACGGACCGCACGTGGCTGGACGCGTTGAGCTTGTAGAACATGCAGTCGAAGTTCGAGTACGAGTAGTAGTTCAGCAGCGGGAAGAGCGTGCAGTGGGTCTCCATCGGCGACGACTGGTAGAGGCCCTTGGCGCGCAGTTCCTCGACGATGCGGTCGGGGTCGTACTCGTGCCGCATGGCGATGAACGGGAAGACGATCTTCGGCAGGTTCTCGTCGTCGTCGAAGAGCAGCTCCTCCAGCTGCCCGCCGAAGAGCGTGTCGACGAGGCGCTCGCCGAACGTCTTGTAGAAGTCGCGCACGATCTCCCGGACGTTGGACTCCATGGTGAGGATCTGCTGCGGGTCGGCGCAGAGCGCGATGTACGGGATCTTCTGGCGGTACGCCATGAGGATCGCGCGCAGCACGAAGAAGGTGCGGCAGGAGACGCAGGGCAGCTTCTCGTCGAGGTACTTGCCGGGCTTCTTCGGCGCGGGACGGTTGAACACCTCGCGCATCATCAGCTTGATGTTGTCGTCGTCGGCGTCGAGGACGAACGTCGCCGGGATCTTCTCCCGGGCCAGTGCGATGTTCTGGGCGGCGTGCTCGCTCTCGAAGGGCACGTCGAAGGTGAAGGCCAGCACCCGCTTGCCGTACTCGTTGGCGAACTTGTCCAGCATGTACGTGCTGTCCTTGCCGCCGCTGTACATGAACAGGCAGTCGTACTCGCCGGTGCCGGGCGGCGCCTGCTGGAACTCGGTGAACACCTCGCTGGTGTACCGGTAGTTGACGAGCAGGTCCTCGGCGAAGTCCAGGTTGCACAGGTTGCACACCCCCTGGTCGTCGAGAACCACTCCCGGATGACCGGCCTTGAGCGAGCAGACCTGGCAACTGGACACGGAACCCCCTGGTGATACGGACGGATCGGGTTGTGCTGTGGGCGTGGTGGCGTCGGGCCGGCCGGTCACGGGCGCCGCCCCCTGCGGTCGCGGCGACGGGCGAGCGCCGCCGTGTCGCGGGAGCGCCGGGGCCGGGACCCGGCGGGCTCGGCGGGACGGCCGGCGTCGTCGGCCCGGCCCGCATGGGCGGCCATGGCCCGTACGGTCGGATGGCCGAACATGTCGAGGCGGGTGACCCGGAGGTCCAGCCTCTCGCGCAGGGTCGCCACCACGGACGTCAGGCGCAGCGAATCGCCGCCGACGTCGAAGAAGTTGTCCTCGGCACCGACCCGCTCCAGGCCGAGCGCCTCGCACCAGACCTGGGCGATGCGCCGCTCCAGGTCGGTGCGGATGTCGGCCCCGCCGCCGGCGACGCGGCCGACGCCGGGCTTGGGCAGGGCCTTGCGGTCGACCTTGCCGTTCGGGGTGAGCGGCAGCCGGGGCAGGGCGACGAGGGCGGAGGGGACCATGTAGGCGGGCAGTCGCTCGCCGAGGGCGGCGCGCAGTGCGGCGGCGTCGAGCGGGTCTGCCGGGCCGACCAGGTAGCCGGCCAGGCGGCGTTCCCCGGGCCGGTCCTCACGGACGACGGCGACGGCGACGGTGACGCCGGGCAGCCGGCGCAGGGCGGACTCCACCTCGCCGAGTTCGATCCGGTAGCCGTTCAGCTTGATCTGGCCGTCGATCCGCTCCAGGTACTCCAGGCGGCCGTCGGGCAGGTGGCGTACCAGGTCGCCGGTGCGGTAGGCGCGGCCGGTGCCGTCGCCGGGAGCGGTGACGAAGCGTTCGGCGGTCAGCTCGGGCCGGCCGAGGTAGCCGTCGGCGACACCGTCGCCGGACAGGTACAGCTCGCCGGGGATGCCGGGCGGGACGGGGACACCGCGCTCGTCGAGGACGTGGCAGCGGGTGTTGCCGACGGGCCGGCCGATGGTGGCCGCCTCGCCGGGCGGCACCCGGTCCACGGTGGACCAGATGGTGGTCTCGGTCGGGCCGTACATGTTGAACAACGCGCCGACCCGGGGCGCGAGTCGAGCGGCCAGCTCTGGGGGAAGCGGTTCGCCTCCGCACAGCGCCCGCAGTGCCGGATCGCCCGTCCAGCCGGCGGCGAGCAGCATCTGCCAGGTGGTCGGGGTGGCCTGGAGGACGGTGGGCGCGGAGCGTTCCACGCGCTCGCGCAGGGCGACGCCGTCGGCGGCCTCGGCGGCCGGGAGGACCTCCACGGTGCCGCCCCGCACCAGCGGCAGGTACAGCTCCAGACCCGCGATGTCGAAGCACACGGTGGTCAGCGCGAGCAGCGAGTCCCGGGAGCCGAAGCCGGGCCTGCGGGCCATGGTCCACAGGAAGTTGACCAGCGCCCGGTGGCCGACCTGGACGCCCTTGGGCAGGCCGGTGGAGCCGGAGGTGTAGATCACGTAGGCGGGGGCGTCCGGGTCGGAGCGGTCGAGCGGGGCCGCCGCCGGCCCGGCGGTGAGCGCGCTGGTGACCGGTACCGGGGTCACCGGGAACTCCGTCAGAGTGCCGCCCAGCGTCTCGTCGGTCACGACCAGGCGGGCGCCGGAGTCCTGGAGCATGTGGTCGATCCGGGCGGGTGGGTAGATCGGGTCGATCGGCACGTAGGCGGCGCCGGTGCGCAGGACGGCGAGCAGGCCGACCAGCAGTTCGGGCGAGCGCTCCAGATGGACGCCGACGACCGTGCCGGGGCCCGCGCCGAGGCCGGCGAGGTGCCGGGCCAGCCGGTCGGCGGCCTCGTCGAGTTCGCCGTAGGTGAGGGCACGGTCCTGGAAGCGGACGGCGGTGGTGTCCGGTGCCGCGCAGGCGATGTCGGTGACCAGCCGGGTCACGGTCGCCTCGCGCGGATAGTCCTCGTCGGTGTCGTTCCACCGGCCGAGCAGCTGTTCCCGCTCCTCGGGTACGAGCAGGTCGGCGGTGCCGAGGGGGCGGCGGGGATCGGCGGCGAGGGCGTCGAGGAAGGCGGCGAAGTGGCCGGCGAGCCAGCGCTCGTGGTCCGCGGTCAGTCCGGCACCCGCGTGGAAGCCGACGGCTCCGTCGGCGCCGACGCGGACGGTCAGCGGCCGGTCGCCCGGTTCGGCCGCGCCACCGGGCAGTACGACGGCGACGGGCAGCCCGGTGCGGGCGGCACCGGTCAGCTCCGGGTGACGAAGGGGCAGGTCACGCCGGTACGGCGGGCGGTCCCGGAGTCCGTCGAGCGCGGTGCCGATCAGTTCGGTGAGGCCGGAGAGGGTCAGGTCGGGCAGACCTTCCGGGACGTGCAGGGGCACGTCGGGCGCGAGGATGCCGGAGGCGGCCGGGGAGGCCGTCCGCGGGACGGACACGGCGACATGCCGCTCGTCGCCACGGGTGAGCCGGACGAGGAAGGCCAGGGCGGCGGCGAGGGCGGGCCGCTCGGGCTCGGTTCCCCGCTCGCGCAGGGCCTCGGGCAGCACGACCGGGCCCGCCGGGCGGGCCACCGGGTTCCTCGGGCCGAACCTCGGCGGGAGGACCGGTCGCAGCGACCGCAGGGTGCGCAGCCAGCGGCGCTCCTGGCGGTGGGCGGCGCGGGCGGCCTCCGCGAGTTCGGCGACGGCCGCGTCGGTCGGCTGCGGGAAGCGGCCGTCGAGTGCCCCGGCCAGGGCGACGGGGTCGAGTCGTTCCCCGGCCAGGGTGGCGAGGTCGGTGAGGCGGACGTCCTGGTCGCCGGTGGCCACGGTGAGGGCGTCGGGGCCGGCGTCGACGACGGTGCCGGGTTCGGCGGTGGAGGGCCGGTCGGTGACCTCCACGGCGCGGACCGCCAGCAGGTCGTCGCCGTGGACGAGCAGCGCCGTGCCGAGGTCGTTGCGGCGGCGCCCGAACGCGGTGGCCCGCACCAGTGCGTCCAGTTCGGCGGCGGGCCTGCGCCAGTCGAACACGCCGCCTCGGGGCAGGCCGTCGTACCGGCCGTGGTAGGTACGCAGGTCCAGGTCCTGCGGCGTGCGGACGACCGTGCCGGCGGCCAGTTCGTCGACGAGTTCGGCGAAGGACTCGACGCCCGCCTCGAAGCAGGCGACGTCGAGGTCGTGCACGGTGGCCGCCGGGTCGACGGGCACCGTGCGCTGCTTGAGCACGTCGCCGGCGTCGGCCTCCAGGTGCATCACGTGCCAGGTGACGCCGTGCTGCTTGTCGCCGTCGAGGATGGCCCAGCTGGTGGCGAAGAGACCCGCGTGCCTGGGCAGCGGACCGTCGTGGAAGTTGACGGGCAGCCGAGCGGGCAGGGCGAGCACCTCCTCCGGGAGCATCCGGAGGTTGGCGATGCTGAACAGGTAGTCGAAGCGCAGCGGGGCCAACCGCTCGGCGAGGTCCGCGCCGAACGGTACGGCGGGCAGCCCCTCCTCCCCGGCCCAGTCGAGCAGCTCGCTGGCGGGTGACACCACGGCGGCCACCGTGTGTCCGCGGGCCACGAGCAGCCTGGTGCACTCGACGAGGAGGGTCTCCTCACCGATCACGACACAGCTGAACGGCTCGGCAGTCATCGTCGGCCTCCTTCGGACTCCCCGCGCTGGGGGAGCAGTTCGGCCAGCAGCTCGTCGACGGCTGCGTCGGACAGGCCCGCGACCAGACGCTCGGCGTCGCCGGCCGGGGCGGGTCCGGGCCCTGCGGGGGTGGTGGGCTGGGGGGTGGTGGGCTGGGCGGCGACGGCGGTGGTGGCGGGGGCGCCGGGGGCCTCCGGGCTGTGCGCCCGGGGGCCGAAGTGCCCGGCCAGCTGACGGATGGTGATCCGCTCGAACAGCAGGGTCGCCGGCTGAGGGCCGTAGACGGCTTCCAGGGCGCGGGTCAGCTCCAGGACCACCAGCGAGTCCACCCCGTAGTTCTCGAAGGTGAGGTCGGGGTCGAGCTGGTCGCGGGTCATCTCCAGGACGCGGGCGAAGACGTCCGTCACCTGGCGCAGGGTGTCGTCCTGAGAGGCCGGGGTGGCCGGGGAAGCCGGGGAGGCCGCGGTGGCCGGGGAGGCGAGGGCGACCGGAGCCGCGGGGGAAGCGGGCGCGGTGGCCGGTCCCGAGGTCCGTGCCGGCTCGCGCCCGGCCGCCGGAGCCTGCCCGGGGCCGGGCACCACGCCGTCGCTGACGGCGGCGAGGACGCTCTGGAAGGCCGGCCCGGCCTCCGTCGTCGGGGCGGCGGCGCTGATGTCGGTGAAGCCGCACGCGGCCAGCGCGTCACGCCACTGGCGCTCGCTGGCCAGCGGGGAGCGGGGCATGCGCTGCTCCGGGTCCGAGAACAGCCACCAGCCGGTCGTCAGGCCGAAGACGAGCGCCAGTTGGTGCCGCGCCCGCGTGCCCTCCACCAGCAGCAGGGCACCGCCCCGCCGCAGCAGCCGCTTGGCCCCGGTCAGCGTGTCGGACAGCCGCCGGGTGGCGTGCAGCACGTTGGTGGCGAGCACCACGTCGTGGACGCCTGGGGTCACGCCCTGCCCGGCCGCGTCCGCCTCGATGTCCAGCGTCTCGAAGCGGGCGAAGGGGTACCGCGTGCCGAAGCGGTTCCTGGCCTTGCGGACGAAGGCCGGGGAGACGTCGGTGAAGACGTACTCGACGCCGTCGCCGCAGGGGGCGAGGGCGGCGAGCACGGCCGCCGTGGTGCCGCCCGTGCCGGCGCCGATCTCCAGGATCCGCACCGGAGCGGCGGGATCGGCCGCCCGGCGTGCCTCGACCTGCTCGACGACGAGCCGCGCCACCTCCTCGTTGCAGCGGTCGGTGACCGGGTCGCCCCGGTAGACGGCGGCCACCCGCTCGGCGGAGCCGTCGGGGAAGAGGACCTCCATGGCGGGGCGGCGGCCGGTGAGTACGTCGGGCAGTGCGGTCAGGCAGTCACCGAGGAGCGTGACGACCGGCGCGAGGGACGGATGGCGCTCCGCCAACTGCGTGAAGGCGGCGCCGAGTTCATGCTCGGGGGTGGTCCTGCGGCGGGTCGGACGCAGACGGTCCCCGTCCGTGGCGGTCAGCCAGTCCGCCTCGGCCAGCATGTCCAGCTGCGCCCGGAACAGCGCGGCGTGCTCGGGCACCACGCCCAGGTGGGCGGCGAGTTCCTCCCGGGAGGCCTCGCCCGCGCCGAACAGTCCCGCCCGGTCGAGCACCGACGCCAGCAGGCGCAGCGCCAGCTCCTCCGCCTCGGCCACCGCACGCTGGTGCGCGACCAGTTCACGGTCCTCCCCGGGGGCGCCGGGGAAGCGGACCTCGGGCAGCGGGCCCCGCGCACCGCCCGGCAGCACGCGCAGGGTGCGGTCGGGGTCGATACCGAGGTTGTCCAGGATGGGCCGGTCGGCGTCCAGGGCGAACACCTGGGACAGCCCGGCCGCGAGGGTCCGCTCGACGACGGTCATGCCCTGCTCGGCGCTCAGCGGCCGGATGCCAGCGGCGCCGAAGCGGCGCAGCACCCGCTCCCGCTCCGGGTCGCCGCCCGCGTGCCAGTAGCCGAGGTTGAGGACCCGCACCGGGAAGGGCAGGGTACGGGCGGCGTGCAGGGCGAAGGCGTCGGCGAAGGTGCAGCCGGCGGCGTAGCCGGCCTGGCCGTGGTTGCCCTCGAAGGCCACGCCGGACGAGTAGAGGAGTGCGAAGTCCAGCGGCACCTCGCGCACCGCCCGCAGCAGGCTCCAGGTCGCGTCGGTCTTGGACTCCAGGGCGGCCCGCAGCCCGTCCTCCGGCAGCTCCCTCAGCACTTGGTTGACCAGCACCATCGCGGCGTTGATCACCCCGTGCAGGGCGCCGAACTCCCGTACGGCGAGATCGACGGCCTCCTTCAGCTCCCCCGGGTCGGTGGCGTCGAGGGCCAGGTAGCGGACCTCGGCGCCCGCCTTCTCCAGCTCCGCGACGGTCTGCCGCCGGGTCTCGTCGAGCGGGGAGCGGCCGACCACGACCAGCTTCGCTCCGTAGGCGCGGGCCAGGTGCCGGCAGGTGTCCCGGCCGACGGCCCCGAACCCGCCGACGACCAGGTAGACGCCGCCCGGGCGGAACCGGGGTGCGGCGGCTGGCAGTTCGACCCGTTCCAGGGCTCGCACCCGGCGGACGCCCGCACGCAGCGACACCGGCACCGGCCGGGCCGGGAACGGCTCGGCGACGATCGCGCCGGCCGCCTGGGCGGCCTCCGCCGCGCGTACGTCGACGAGCGCCACGCGCAGCGCGGGGAACTCCTTGGCCGCGACGGCGGCCAGGCCGGCGGTCCCGGCGGCCCACGGGGAGGATGCGTCGCCCGCCTCCAGCGGGTGGACGCCGGTGGTGACGACCTTCAGGCGCGTCTCGCGCTCCAGCAGGCCGTGCCGGTCCAGCGCCCGCACCAGCCGGTACAGGGCGACCGGGCCCCGGTCGGTCAGGGCGCGCAGCTCGGTGCGGCCGGCCGGCTCGCGGCCGGGAGCCGTGGCGAGGAAGTAGACCAGGTCCGGTGCGCCGGGCCCGGTCAGGGCACGGTCGAGTTCGGAGTCCGAGAGGCCGTCGGGGCCCACCGGGAGCCGTCGTACGTCGGCGCCGTGGTGGGCGCGGGCGATGCCGACGGCGGGCTCGGTGTCCAGCCGCTCCCCGACCAGCAGCACGCCGCGGGCGGCCGCGGCTCGCTCCTCGGCGGGCCGGGCGGTCCACACGGGCCGGTGCACGACCACCGCGGACGGCTTGGCCTCGCGGTAGGTCAGGCCCTCGAACCGGACCCGCACCGCTCCGGCGTCGTCGCAGAGCAGCACCTCGCAGCGGTCGGTTCCGGTCTCCCTGACGTGGGACCAGCCGGTCGTGGGGACGGCGCCGAACACCTCGACGCGGTCGGCCGCGAACGGCAGCATCGGCCGGGCGTGTTCGCCCCGGCGGCGGACCAGCAGGGCGGCGACGGTGTGCAGGGCGGCGTCCAGGACGCCCGGGTGCAGGGCGTGCGCCGGGTCGTCACCGGTGGGCTCGCCGATCCGGCCGAGCACCTCGTCCCGGCCGGTCCACACCTGCCTCACGCGGCGGAAGAACGGCCCGTAGGGCAGTCCCTGCCCGGCCAGCGCACGGTAGAAGGAGGCCTCGCCCGGGCCTTCGTCCAGGCGGGCGCGCAACGCGGTGACGTCGAGGGCGGCGGGTGCGGGCGGGGCGGCGGCGAGGCGGCCGTAGGAGCGTACGGCGTCGTCGGCGCCGCGGATCTCGTACCGGTCGCCGTCGAAGGTCACCGCCACCGTCTCCTCGGGGCCGCTCGGGGCCAGCGGGACGACCCAGCGGACGTCCGCGCAGGCCCGCCCGGCCAGTCCCCCGCTCGCCTCGGCGACCAGGTCCAGGTGGCCGACGCCGGGCAGGACGGGCCGCCCGTCGACCACGTGGTCGCGCAGCACCGGCTCGTCGGCGGCGAGCCGGCGCTCCCACCGGCGCGGGCCCTCCGCGGGGGCAGGGGCGGGGGCGGGCGTGGTGTCGAGCCAGTGCCGCACCCGCTCGAAGGGGTACGTCGGCAGGGGCACGCGGCGGCGCTCGGCGGGACGCAGGCGGTGCAGCAAATCCCAGTCGACGCTGACGCCCGAGACCCACAGCCGGCCGAGGAGGTCGTCGGCGCCGGCCGCGATCTGGTGGGCGAGGAAGTCCTCGCCGCCGACGCCGTCGGTCAGCAGCCCGGCCAGCGGCGGGTGCTGCTCCACCCGGCCCCGGTGCAGCCACTGGCCGCCCTCGCCACGGCCGACGGCGGCGAGCCTGCCGGCGGCGTCCGCGAGGTCGGCGGCGACGAACGCCAGCCGTACGGCGAGGGGGTCGCGGCCCACGCGCAGGGTGTGGGCGACGTCGGTCAGCCTCGGGGCGCCCGGCTGGGAGAGGACGCGGCCCAGGTCCGCCGCGCGGGCGCGCAGCCGGTCCTCGTCGCGGGCGGACAGGACGATCAGCTCCGCCCGCTCGGGCCCGGCCGGGGCCGGCTCGGGGGCCAGGTACTCCTCCACGACGACGTGGGCGTTGGTGCCGCCCGCCCCGAACGAGCTGACGGCGGCGCGGCGCGGCAGCGGACGGCCGTCGCCGTCGTACGCGCGCGGCCACGGGGCCGTCTCCCGCTGCACGGTGAACGGCGAGTTCTCGAAGTCGATGACCGGGTTGAGCTCCTCGGCGTGCAGGGTGGGCAGCAGTGTGCCGTGGCGCAGTTGCAGGACGGCCTTGGTGAGCCCGGCGATCCCGGCGGCGCCCTCCAGGTGGCCGATCGCGGACTTCACCGAGCCGAGCGCGCAGAATCCCGTGTCGCCGGTGTGCCGGGCGAAGGCCTGGGCCAGCGCGGTGTGCTCGATCGGGTCGCCCAGGGCGGTGCCGGTGCCGTGCGCCTCGACGCAGCCGATGGTGCGGGCGTCGATGCCCGCACCGGCCAGCGCCTGTTCCACGAGCGCCTGCTGGGCCTGCGGGTTGGGCACGGTGTAGCCGCTGGTGCGGCCTCCGTGGTTGACGGCGTCGGCACGGATCACGGCGTGCACGGTGTCGCCGTCGCGGACCGCGTCCGACAGCCGCTTGAGCACGACCGCGCCGACGCCCTCGCCGGGCACGTACCCGGTACCGTCCGCGCCGAAGGCCCGGCAGCGGCCGTCGGTGGACAGCATGGTCTTGTGGCTGAGGTGCACGTACTTGTCGGGGTGCACGGCGACGTTGACGCCGCCGGCGACGGCGTACGCGCACTCGCCCCGGCGGATGCTCTCGCAGGCCTGGTGCACGGCGACCAGGGACGCCGAGCAGGCGGTGTCGATCACCATGCTCGGGCCGCGGAAGTCGCCGAAGTAGGAGACCTGGTTGGCGATGGCGGAACGGTTGGCCAGCACGACCTGGTGGTTGCCGCGGGCCGACTCGGCGGCGGCGAGGATCGCGTAGTCGTCCCACATGACGCCGACGAACACGCCGACGTCGTGGCCCTGGCCGCCGTGGCGGGGCGCCGGGATCCGCGACGGCGGGTAACCGGCGTCCTCCAGCGCCGACCAGGCCGTCTCCAGGAAGAGCCGCTCCTGCGGGTCCATCGTGCGGGCCTGCTTGGGCGCGATCTGGAAGAACAGCGAGTCGAAGGAGTCGACGTCCGACAGGAAGCCGCCCCAACGGCCGTAACTGCGGCCCGGAGCGGCCGGGTCCGCGTCGTAGAGGGCGTCGGCGTCCCAGCGGTCCGCGGGGACCTCGGTGACGCAGTCGCGGCCCTCGGCGAGGTTGCGCCAGAACTCCTCCAGGGTGTCCGCCTGGGGGTAGCGGCCGCTGATGCCGATGATGGCGATCGGTTCGTCGGCGTCCGGGCGGGCGGCCGGGGTGTGCGGTACCGGGGCGGGCGCGGGCGTGGGAGTGGGCGTGGGAAGCGCGCCGGGTTGCTGCCCCGACGGCGGTGTCTCCTGCCGCGGCGGCTCGGTCTCCTCGGGGAACAGCCGGGTGACGGCCTCGGCCTGCTCGGTGAGGATGTGGCCGGCCAGCTCGTCGACGGTCCGGAACTCGAAGAAGACGGTGCCGCGCAGGCCCGGGAAGTCCTTGCCCAGCAGTGAGTTGGACTCCATGACCAGTACCGAGTCCAGGCCGTAGTCGTCCAGCGGGACCCGGCTGTCGAGCCGCCCGGCGGGCAGCTTGAGCACACCGGCGAGGACCTCGCGCAGGTGCTCCACCAGCCGGTCCCGGAGCCGGCCCGCGCTGTCGGTCACGACGGGCGCCGGCGCGACGGACCGGGACGGTTCGGGTGCACCCGTCAGGGCGGCGTCGACGGCCGCCGGGTCGCCCCAGGCGGGCACGAGCCACGAGGCACCGGCGGTGAAGGAGCGGGCGAGGAGGTCGAGGCCCGCTTCCGCGGTGAGCGCCCGCATCCCGCTGCGGCGGGTGTACGCGGCCAGTTCCTCCTCGCGGACGAGCCCGTCGACCCCGCCGACCGCCCAGAGCGGCCAGGCCAGGGACAGGCTGTGGCCGTGTCCCTCGCCACGGCGCACCCGGCGGTCGCGGAGCACCGTGTAGAGGTCGGCGAAGCGGTTGGCGGTGGCGTAGCCGGCCGCTCCGAAGTCCCCGATGAGCGAGGAGACGGAGGAGAAGACCACGAAAAGGTCGAGGGGGTCCTCCCGGGTCAGCCGGTCCAGGTGGACCAGGCCGTGCGTCTTGGCACCGAGCAGCCGGGCGAAGCGCTCCCGGTCGCCGTCGGCGCGGCCCTCGTCGGCGACGCCCGCCAGGTGGAACACGCCGTGCAGGGCGCCGAACCGGTCCCGGGCGGCGGCCAGCGCCGCGTCGAGTTCGTCGGCCCGGGCCACGTCGGCGCGCAGCGCGAGCACCTCGCCGCCGAGGCCGGTCAGCGTGCGGTGCCAGGCGCGGGTCCGCTCGTCGGGCTCGGACCGGCCGATCAGCACCAGTTTGGCCGCGTGGGTGCGGGCCAGATACTCGGCGAGGACGCGGCCGATGGCACCGGCGCCGCCGGTCACCACGTACACGCCCCCGTCGCGCAGGGACGGGTCGGCCGCGGTGCTCGCCCGGCGCGGGGCCGGGCCGGTGAGCGGGCGCAGGGCCCGTACCTGCCGCTCGCCGGAGGCCGTACGGCGGGCCTCCAGGCCGGCGGCGCGGGGTGCGGCGCGCAGTTCCACCGCCACGGCCCGGGCGACGTCGGCGGCCGGAGCCGCCATGTCCACGCCGAGGGTCAGCAGTTCCAGGCGCGGCGCGACGGGTCCCGTGGAGCGGGCGAACCCTGCCAGGGCGGCCCACTCGGGCCGGTCCTCTCCGGCGTTCTGCGTGTGCAGCACCAGGCACCGCACCCGGCCGGGCAGCGCGCCGGTGCGGGCCGCGTCGAGCACGTCCAGGACGGGGTCGCAGGCGCGGTCGAGCCGGTCGGCGGGCGAGCCGTCGTCCGCGTCGCCGAGCACGACGGCCAGGTCGAGCCCGTCCTCGTCGGCGAGGGTGGCGAGCCGGCCGGTGTCCTCGCCGACGGCGACGACACGCCGCCACGCGCCGGTCGCGGCCAGCTCGGACTCCAGCTCAGGGTGGCGGCCGAGCAGGGCGAGGGTCCCGGCGGCGTCCGCCGGCTCCGGGTCGGCGGCGGGGCGCCAGTACGGCTCGTAGAGACGGGATTCGCCGGATGCGGGCTCGGGCGCGGTGGGCGCGACGGACGCGGCGGGCGCGGCGGGCGCAGGGCCGGAAAGCGCCGCCCGGGCGCCGGGCAGCCGGCCCGCGAAGTCGCGTACGGAGGCGAGCACGTGGCCCCGGTCGTCGTACACGGTCAGGTCGAAGCGGCGCACGCCCGCCGACTCGCCGGCCTGCCGGGCGTGTGCGTGGCAGACCTCGGGCAACGGGGCGAAGGAGTCCAGCGCGCCGAGGCTGAAGGGGACGGCGAGTTCACCGGCGCGCGGCGCGGTGGTCCGGCCGGTCCAGTGGCAGGCCCGCAGGGCTCCGTCGAGGAGTGCCGGGGGCAGCTGGGTGTCCGGGGCGGCACCGTTCCGGGTCAGCCGGACCAGCGCCTCGCCGGCCCCGGTCCGGATCTCGTCGATGACCTGGAAGGAGGGGCCGTACGCGAAGCCGGCGGCCGCGTACTCGGTGTACGCGGTGGGCCCGTCGCGTACGACGGACAGCCGGGCGCGCAGCGCGGCGAGGTCCTCGGCGGCATCGGGGGCGGTGGGGGCCGGGACGGCGCCGCCGCGGGCGTGGGTGGTGCGGTCGGCACCGTTCCCGCTGTACACCTCGAAGGCGAGCCCGGCTCCGTCCGGGCGGAAGGAGACGTACAACTCGAGGTCCGCGTCGACGAGTTCGACGGCGCGGCCCCACACCACCTCGCGCAGGGCGTGCCGGGTGCCGGGCTCGGCGAGCGCGGCGGCGGCGCGGACGAACTCCAGCGTCGCCGCGCCCGCGAGCAGCGGCCGCCCCTCGATCACGTGATCGCGCAGCAGGGGGTCGCGTGCGCGCAGGGTCTTGCGGAAGCGGACCTCGGTGACGGTGGACTCGTTGGCGTCGACCAGCGGATGCGGTGCGGCCGTGCCCAGGTCGGGGTCGAGCGGGATCCAGTAGCGCTCCTCGGCGAACGGGTACCGCGGGGCGCGCACCCGGCGCGGGGCGGGCCCGGGCCGGCCGGCGTGCCAGGCCGCCCAGTCCACGTCGGCGCCGCCCAGCCAGCGGCGGGCCGGCTCGGTCGGCGGACCCGCGTCGGCGAGGTCGGGGGCCGGGCCGCCGTCGGCGAACCGGCGCAGGGCGGCGACGAGTTCGCCGCCTTCGGTGACGGCGACCGCGAGCCGGGCGTCGAGGGATTCGCGGCCCACCTGCGAGGTGAAGCACAGGTCGGCGAGCGGCACGTGCTCGGTGCGGACGAAGTGGGCGGCCGACTCGGCGTAGGCGCGCAGCCGTTCCTCGTCGCGGGCGGAGAGGAGGAACAGCACGGGTTCGCCGGTGCGCTGCTCGCCCGCCGGTACGTCGGTGACCGGGTCGGGGTTCGGGGACTCCTCCAGGACGAGGTGCGCGTTGGCGCCGCCCGCGCCGAAGGAGCTGAGGCCGGCCCGGCGCGGCCGGTCCCCGTCGGGCCAGGCGGACAGCTCGCGCTGGACGTGGAACGGGGAACGCCCGAAGTCGATGTTGGGGTTCAGTTCGGCCGAGTGCAGCGAGGGCACCAGGGTGCGGTGCCGGAACTGCAGCAGCACCTTGGTGAGTCCCGCGATGCCGGCCGCGGACTCCAGGTGTCCGATGTTGGACTTGACCGAGCCGATCGGCCAGGTGCCGTGCGCGGCCCCGGCGGACCGGTAGGCGTGGGTGAGGCCGGTCAGCTCGATCGGGTCGCCCAGGGCGGTGCCGGTGCCGTGCGCCTCGACGTAACCGATGTCCTCCGGGGTGACGCCGGCCCGCTCCAGCGCGGTGGTGATCGCGTGCTGCTGGGCGCGCGGGTTGGGCACGCTGTACCCGTTGGTCCGGGCGCCGTGGTTGATGGCGCTGCCCAGGACCAGGCCGTGGATGCGGTCCCCGTCGGCCAGCGCCTTGCGGTAGGGCTTGAGCAGGACGGCGCCGACGCCTTCGCCGGGCACATAGCCGTCGCCGCCCGCGCCGAAGGCCCGGCAGCGTCCGTCGGAGGACAGGAAGCGGCCCTGGCTGAGGAAGGCGAACTTGTACGGGTGGACGGAGACGTTGACGCCCCCGGCGATGGCCAGTTCGCTCTCGCCCCGGCGCAGGCTCTCGCAGGCCAGGTGGATCGCGGTGAGCGAGGAGGAGCACATGGTGTCCAGCGCCATGCTCGGTCCGGACAGGTTCAGGGCGTGGCTGACCCGGTTGGCGATGGTGGCGAAGGACGAGCCGGTGAGCGGCCGTCCGCCGCGCAGGGCGTCCAGGGCACCGTGGAACTGGTACTCGCCGTACATCACGCCGACGTACACGCCGACGGGCCGGCCGGCCAGGTCGGAGCGGCGGTAGCCGGCGTCCTCCAGTACGTGCCAGGCGTTCTGCAGGAAGAGGCGCTCCTGGGGGTCCATCAGTTCGGCCTGACGCGGGGAGATGCCGAAGAAGAGCGGGTCGAAGCGGTCGACGTCGCGCAGGAATCCGCCCCAGCGGGTGTGGGCGAGGCCGGGAGCCGCCGGGTCCGGGTCGTACCAGCGGCTGCTGTCCCAGCGCTCCGCGGGGATCTCGGTGATGGCGTCGCGGCCCTCGGCCAGGGTGGTCCAGAGCTCGTCGGGGTCGTCGGCGGACGGGTAGCGGCCGGCCAGGCCGATGACGGCGATGGCGTCGCTGTCGTCCTCGGCGACTCCGGCGGGTTCGACGGCGCCCGGCCGTGCGGTGCGGCGCGGGGCGCGCGACGGGCGCGCGGCGGTGTCCTCGGCCGCCGGCGTGACGGATGCGGGCGTGACGGGTGCGGCCGCCGGTGTGCCGCCGGTCAGTTCGGCCGCGTGGTGCTCGGCGAAGTAGTCGGCGAGTTCGCCCGGGGTGGCGTACTCGAAGAACAGGGTCTTGGACAGGGCGTCGAAGTGCCGGTCCAGCTCGCGGTTGAGCTTGGCGATCATCAGCGAGTCGATGCCGAGCCGGTCGAACGGGGCGTCCTCGGCCAGTTCCGCCGGGTCCAGGCCGGTCTCGGCGGCGATGAGTTCGCGCAGCAGCCGCAGGGCCTCGTCGCGCGGGCCGGCGCCGTCGGCGGGTGCGGTGGCCGTGGCGGTGCGGGCCGCCCGGGCGACGGGTGCGGTGAGCGCGGTGGTGATGGCGCGGAGGTCTCCGTAGGCCGCGACGAGCGCGCCGGGGGTGCCGAGGGCCCGCTCGAACAGGGCGAGGCCGGCCTCCGTCGGCAGTACGCCGAAGCCGGTGCGGGCGGCGATGTCGGCGGCGGCGTCGGCGCTCTGGCGCATCCCGCCCTCGGCCCACATCGGCCAGGCGATCGCGGTGATCCGGCCGTGCCGTTCGGCGTAGGCCTCCAGGTAGGCGTTGGCGTACGCGTAGTCGGTCTGCCCGGGGTTGCCGATGTGGGCGGCGATGGAGGAGAAGGCGACGAAGAAGTCGAGCGGGTCGTCGGCGGTGGCCGCGTCCAGGGCGCGCAGTCCGGCCGTCTTGGGGGCGAGGACGGCGGCGAAGTCCTCGGCGGACTTGGTCAGGGCGAAGCCGTCGCGCAGCACGCCGGCGGCGTGGACGACACCGTTGAGCGGTCCGAACTCCTCGCGGACGGAGTCGAGCCGGGCGGTCAGGGCGTCCGGGTCGGACACGTCGACGCTGCGGTAGACCAGGCGCTCGTCGAGGTCGGCGGGCCGTTCGCCGCGGCCCAGCAGGACCACGCGGGCGTCGGCCCGGGAGAGCAGCCGGCCGGCGACGGCGCGGCCCAGTCCGCCGGCGCCGCCCGTCACGACGTACACGCCGCCGTCGCGGACGGTCGCCGGGCCGGCGGCTGCCTGGACCGGTTCGGCCCGCGGGACGCGGCGGTCCCGTCCGGTGTGGGTGACCTCCGGGTCGCGGCCGTGGCCGGCCAGTTCCCCGGCGAGCGCGTCGGCCTCGGCCGCGTCCTCGGCGAGGCCGACGGCCTGCGCTTCGAGGAGGGGGTGCTCCGCGCGGACGGTGCGGGCGAAGGCGGCGAGTGCGGCGCGTTCGGGGCGTGGGCCGTCGGTGTCGTGGCGGTGCAGCAGCAGGAGGCGCACGGGTGCGGTGGGGCGGGCGGCGAGGAGCGTGCGGACGACGTGGAGCGCCTGTTCGGGGGTCGGTTCGTCGACGAGGACGACGTCCGGCGCGGTGGCCGGGTCGAGGTCGCGGCCGACCGTGCCGATCCCCAGGGCGGTGAGGTGCGCGGCGAGCTGTGCGCCGCGCGCCGGGTCGGCGGTGACGACGGCGGCCGTGTCGCCGAGGGGCGCTCCGGTGGGCTCGGCGGGCGCGGCGGTCCAGCGGCGGGACAGCAGGGCCGACTCGCGGGGCTTGCCGAGGACGCGCACGGCGAGGTCGTGCAGGCGGGCCAGGACCTGGCCGTGGCTGTCCACGACGGTGAGGTCGGCGTGCGCGGTCCGCTCCCCCAGCCGGCCGGTCTCGACGTGGACGTGGCAGGGCCCGGTGACGGGGGCGTGCACGGTGAGTTCGCCCAGGGCCAGTGGCAGGAAGCCGTCGGCGCGCTCGCCGTAGGCGCGGGCCAGCAGCACGACCAGGGCGTGCAGGGCGCCGTCCAGGAGGGCGGGGTTGAGCAGCACACCGTCGAGCGAGGCACCGTCGGGCAGTTCGAGGGTGCCGAGGGCCTCCCCGTCGCCGAGGCGGACCTCGGTGAGGGCCCGCATGCGGGGGCCGTAGTCCAGGCCGTGGGCGCGCAGGATGTCGTAGCAGTCGGTGTGGGCGACCGGTTCGGCGCAGCGGGCGGCGACGGCGGCCGGGTCGGCCGGTGCCGGGCGCTCGGCGGTTCCGGGGTGGATCTCACCGGCCGCGACCACCCGCTCGTCGGCGGTGAGTTCGAACCCGACCGTGTCGCGCTCGCGCCACAGCTGGACCAGTGCGGTGCGCGGTCCGGTGGCGTAGGAGAGCAGCTGCTCGAAGGAGACTCCGCGCAGCCGGACCGGTCCGCCGAGGGAGAGTTCGCCGGCCGCGCGGGCCAGTTCCAGTTGCCCGGCGGCGGGCAGGACGGGCTCCGTGCCGACGCGGTGGTCGGCGAGGTAGAACTCGGTGCCGGTGCGGGAGCTGCGGTAGGCGAGGGTGTCCAGGGTGGACACGTTCTCGTCCAGCATGGGGTGCGGGCCGGGGCCGGTGACCGGCTCGGCGGGTGCGCCGGTGTCCGGGCCGGTCAGCCAGCAGCGGCGGCCCTCGAAGGGGTAGGTCGGGAGCGGGACGCGGCCGCGCTCCTCGCCCTCGAACCAGGCGGCCCAGTCGACGTCGGCGCCGGCCTGCCAGGCGCGGGCCACGCCGTCCCAGGGGCCGTCGGTGATGCCGAGGGCGACACCGCGGACCTCGTCGTGGGCGCCGCGCACGGGGATGCGTGCGCGGGCGGCGGGCGGTACCGGGCCGTCGCCGGTCAGCGCCTCCTCGAGCCGCAGTGCCCCGGTCACGCAGGCGGCGGCCCGGGCCGCGAGCCCGTCGCCGTGCACCGCGACCGGGGTGAGGCCCCAGCCGAGCCAGAGCTTGCCGAGGGCGTACTGCACGGCGAACGCCCGTCCCCGCTCGCCGAGCCGGTCGGCGCCCGCGGCCAGTGCGGCCTCGTGGTGCCGGGCGAAGGCGGGCTCGGCGGCGGCCCACCGGTCGGCCAGGTCCGCCGCGTCCGGGACGTCGTCGGCGAAGACGAAGGAGACCTCGCCGGGCGCGGGCCGCTCGGGGGACGGGGCGTCGCGCAGTGCCCGGGCGAGGGTGGCGCGGTCGGTGCCGGTGACGGCGAGCCGGTACTCGTGGGCGCGGCGGCCGACGGCCAGCGTGTAGGCGATGTCGGCGAGTGCGGCCGGGTCGTCGCCTTCGAGGTGGGCGGCCAGGTTCCCGGCGGCCGTGGCCAGTGCGGTCGTGGTGCGGGCGGACACCACCAGCAGCTGCCGCGCGCGGTGTGCGTCGCCGGTGGCGGGGGCGGGCGGGGCCTCCTGGAGGACCGCGTGGGCGTTGGTGCCGCCGATGCCGAAGGAGCTGACGCCGGCGCGCAGCGGGCCGTCCCCCGTCCACGGCGTGGTGTCGGTGCTCACCTTGAAGGGGCCGGCGGCGAAGTCGATGGCCGGGTTGGGGGTGGTGTGGTTGACGGTCGGTACCAGCGTCCGGTGCTTCATCATCAGCACCGTCTTGATCACGCCCGCGACACCGGCGGCGGCGTCCAGGTGGCCGATGTTGGACTTCACGGAGCCGATGGCGCAGAACCCGGTGTCGGCGGTGGCCTCCCGGAACGCCCGGGTCAGCGCCGAGACCTCGACCGGGTCGCCGAGGCGGGTGGCGGTGCCGTGTGCCTCGACGTAGCCGATGGTGCGGGGGTCGACGCCGGAGACGGTGTGCGCCTCGCGGATGACGGCGGTCTGGCCGGCGGCGCCGGGCGCGGCGAAGCTCACCTTGCCGGATCCGTCGTTGTTGGTGGCCGTGCCCTTGATGACGGCGTGGATGGTGTCCCGGTCCGCGACGGCGTCCCGCAGGAGCTTGAGGACCAGGACACCGACGCCGTTGCCGAGGACGGTGCCGCTGGCGTCCGCGTCGAAGGTGCGCACGTGCCCGTCCCGGGACAGGATCGCGCCCTCCTCGTACAGGTACCCCTTGGCCTGCGGCAGTTTCACGGTGACACCGCCGGCCAGCGCCATGTCGCACTCGCCGTTGACGAGGCCCTGGCAGGCCAGGTGGAGGGCGACGAGGGAGGTGGAGCAGGCGGTCTGGACGGCGTAGCTGGGGCCTTTGAGGTCGAGTTTGTACGACAGCCGGGTGGCCAGGAAGTCCTTGTCGTTGCCGACCATCACCGCGAAGTGCCGGGAGGTGGTGGTCTGGTCGACGTGCGGCAGGACCTGCTGCTGGAGGTAGGTGTTGATGGCCGCGCCGGCGTAGACGCTGATCAGTCCGTCGTAGCGGGCGGGGTCGTAGCCGGCGTGTTCCAGGGCGGTGTGGCCGGCCGTGAGCAGGATCCGGTGCTGCGGGTCGGTGATCGCGGCCTCGGCCGGGGTGAACTCGAAGTACCCCGTGTCGAACAGGTCGACGTCGGGGATGATCCCGTGGGCGGGGACGTACTCCGGGTCGTCCAGCAGCCGGGTGGGCACCCCCGCCGCCGCCAGTTCCTCGCGGCTGAAGCGGGTGATGCCCTCGCGGCCCTCGCTCAGCAGGCGCCAGAAGGAGTCCAGGTCGTCGGCGCCGGGAAGGCGCCCGGCCATGCCGATGATGGCGACGTCCGTATCGGCGACCACCGGAACCGGGTTGTTCACTGACCCAACACTCCTTATTTTCCTGCGCTCACTTGGGGAAGACGGTGCTCCGGCTCGGGGCGGACTAGTGGGCGGCCGCTTCCGCGAGGATGGTGTCGCCGTGGTACCAGGGGTTTCCGGCGGCCTCGGAGATGAGGTTGCGGGACCGTGTCTCGTGGGCGCGGCCGAGGGCCAGCGTGAGGTGCTGGACGAGCTCCAGGGCGGTGAAGTACTTCCGCATGAAGGTGGGTTCGGCCATGGGTATCTCGACGACCTCGATGTTCCGGTTCTCCGGGCGGTCGCTCGTGAGCAGGCCGATCAGGTTCTTCCGCTTCGCCTGCGTGTACTCGTCGTCGTCCGCGTCGGCGAAGATCAGCACGCTGTGCTTGCGCGTCGGGTCCGACAGGGTCGCCACCTCGCTGTGGCAGAACTCGTGGAAGTAGTTGCGGGTGGCCGGCACCATGGCGATCTCGTTGAGGTGCATCTTGGCCAGCTTGAGCAGGCTCTCGTGCCACACCGGCGGGGCGATCATGATGATGTTGGCGTCCCGGCTCCGCAGGGCCGCCGTGCGCGCCAGTTCCCGGTGCACGTCGGTGAAGTCGTGGGCCAGGTGGTCCGGGAGCGCCCGCACCTCGTCGCCGAAGTCCCGTGCGACCAGGCCCAGCCGGAAGAAGACGTCCAGCAGGATGGCGAAGTACTGCCCCACGTGGAACAGGGGGTACTCGCGGTCGGGCTCGCTCAGCTCCCAGCGGAGGATGGACACGCCGGCCTCCCGGCCCAGCTCGGCCAGGCGCCCGCCGGAGGTCAGCAGGACCATCCGGTCGTGGGCGTGCGCGAGTGCGTGGAAGGCCCGGGCGGGCTCCAGGGAGTGACCGCTGTAGGAGCTCAGGATGATCAGGGTCCGGTCGTCGTCGATGACGGAGGACGGCAGCAGGTAGGCGTGGTCGTAGTCGTTGAAGACGTGGAACTCCACCTCGGTGCCCGTCGAGATGAAGAAGGCGCGCACGACGTCGGAGACGATCGCCGAGCACCCCATGCCGGTGAAGACCACACGCTTGAAGTGGCCTGCGGCGATACGGTCGCGCAGGCTGTCGGACAGCTCGTCCAGCGAGTATTCATCGGCCTTCGTGAAGCCCTTCCGGTAGCCCTCGGAGAGAAACTCCTCGTACCGGTCCATTCGAGTACGCACGTACACAGCCTCTTCTCGGAAAATGGGAGTGGATGCCTTCTCGCTCACGTCGGAGTCACCACATGAACTGTCCGCCGTCCACGATCAACTTCTGACCGGTGACGTATGAAGATTTCTCACCGACCAGGAATTCCAACGCGTCGGCCATCATGTCGACATCTCCGATGCGTCGCTGCGGGATCTCGTCGAGCAGCTTGTCGCGGTACTGCGGTTCGTCCGTCCGGAATCGCGTGCGCATTTCCTCGGTGTCGATCATTCCGGGAATGAGCGAGTTGACCCGGACGGTCGGAGCGAGTTCCATCGCGAGGCATTTGGTGAAGTGCAGGAGGCCCGCCTTGCTGGCGCAGTAGTTCAGCCCGTCGAGCCGCGGGCGGATCCCCGTGGTGGCCGCGACGTTCACCACCGATCCACCGCCCGCCTCGAGCATCCCCGGCGCGAGTGCCCGCGTGAGGTAGAACGGCGCGGACAGGTTGGCCGCGATCACCTGGTCCCAGTCGTCGAACGACATGTCGAGGAAGGGACGGTCGATGTTCCGGCCGGCGTTGTTGACCAGCACCTTCGGCGCTCCGTACGCCGCGAGCAGCTCGTCCGCCACGGCGACCACCGCGTCGCGGTCCGACAGGTCGGCCTGAACGCTCCGGAAGGGCTCCCCGAACTCGCGCTCGGCCGCGGCGGCGGCCTCCTTGTCGCTCCGGTACAGCGCCACGACCCGGTACCCCAGCGACACCAGGCGGCCGCTCAGGGCGAGCCCGATCCCCTTGGTACCGCCGGTCACCACCGCGAATTCTTTGTGCATCCTCATGTCTCCTGTACGCATCGACGGACATACCGGGAAAAGAAAATTGCCTGATCCTGCTTCGACCCCGGCGAGAAATCGACCGCGGGATGCTTCCAGGGGTAGGAATACCGGCCGGACATCAGCCGGCCGACGGAGACTGCCTACAGAAAATGGGGCGCCCCATTTCAGAGATCTCGCTCAGCCTAGCCCGATTGCATTCGCTCCAGCAAGAGCGGACCCAGGGACGGCACATCATCCGGGAAATGAGTGCCGCCCGTTCGGTCAGGTTCTCGGCGTCAGCCGGCAGCGGACCTGGCCGGTGGCCCGCAGGGTGATTCCGGTGTTCAGCGGGATGTCGGTGTCGACGGCGGTGAACGAGTAGTTCTTGAGCAGCACGCTCAGCGTGAGGGTGGCGTTCAGCATGGCCAGGTGCTGGCCGATGCACGCCCTCGGCCCACCGCCGAACGGGAACCACGCGTAGCGCGGGCGCGCGGCCTCGTGCTCCGGCAGGAACCGGTCCGGGTCGAACGCCTCGGGGTCCTCCCAGATGTCGGGACGGCGCTGGACGACACCGGAGCTGACCACCACGTCGGCGCCCGCCGGGATGGTGTACGAGCCGACCCGCACGTCCTCGGTGGTGATGCGGCCCTGGGCCGGCGCGGCGGGGTAGAGGCGGAGCGTCTCCTTGAGCACCCGCGTCAGGTAGGGAAGCTTCTCCAGGTCCTCGGCGACGGGCTCACGGCCGCTCAGGACGCTGTCGACCTCCTGGTGGGCGCGGGCCTGCGCCTCGGGGTGGCGGGCGAGGAGGTGCAGGGTGAGGCCCAGTGTGGTGGCGGTGGACTCGTGGCCGGTGACGAGGAAGACGAGGACCTGGTTGCGGGTCTCCTCCGCACTGATCGGATTCCCGTCGTCGTCGTGCGCCCGCGCCAGCAGGCTGAGCATGTCGTTCCTGCCGGTCGAGCCGGCCGACTCCTCGGCCCGGCGGGCGGAGATGATCTCGTCGCACACCGCGTACAGCTCGCGGTGCGCCTTGGCGGCGCGCAGATTGCCCGGCGTGGGCACCTTGCGGGACAGGTTGACCGGGGCGAAGGCCCGCTTGACCGCGTAGGCGTTGATCAGCGGGAAGTTGCGCTGAACCGTGGGAACCATCGCGTCCACGTCGTTCTTCCGGCCGAAGAGGATGCGCGAGATCGTCCGCAGCGTGTGCCCCGTCATCTCCTCCGCCACGTCGACGGTCGCGTCCGGCGCGGTCCGCCACCGCTCGACGAGGCTGCCGGTCTCCTGGGTGATCTCCGAGCCGTACTCGTTCACCTGACGTGGTGTGAACAACGACTGGAGCATCCGGCGCTGGCGCAGGTACTCGTCCCCCATGCTGGTGAGCAGCCCGTTGCCGAAGGACTGCCGCAGCTCACCGAGGAACCGGTTCTCCTTGGAGAACGTCTGCGCCGAGGACGCCAGCACCTGCTGAGCGCCGTCCGCCGAGAACACCCCGTAGAACTCCGCCCGCATTCCCGGCGGACCCACGGTGAACCGGACCACGTCACCGTGGTCGCGCAGCGCCTTGAGGTAGGTGCCGAGCGTGTCCTTCTGGAGGTCCATCAGCGACCCGAACAGCGGGTGCCCCGTCATGGTGGGGGGCGGCGCCGAAACCGTGGGAGTGCTCGCCGTCATGTTGGTGTCTCTCCTTTTGCTGCTTTCGTGCCGGGCCGCGTCCTGCGGGTCCGACACGTCGGGTGGTGCGGGTGCCGGCCGTGCCGTCCGGTGCTCGACCGGGCACGGGCCCGCCGCGGGCGGATCCGTCCGGGCCGTCGCGGTGAACTCCAGGCAGTCCGGCCGCCCCGCCGGTCCGAAGGCCACGGTCCAGCCGGCCGGGACGTCGATCGTCGACGGCCACAGCGAGTGCTCTCGCCGGTCGTTGACGAGGACGAGGTAGTCGGTGTCCGGTCGGTCGAAGGGATTGGTCATCGGGGCGCCCCCGCCGAGTCCGGCGTCGTCGCAGCGGCGGCGCGCAGGTGGGCCACGTCCGACCGCGGGGACGCCGCGATCTCCGCCAGCAACCGCTCGTAGGCGCGGGCCATGCGCTCGGCGGTCCGCGGGGAGAAGAGGTCGGTGCTGAACTCCAGGTGACCCAGCAGCCCCGACGCCGTCTCCTCCACGACGAGGTTGAGGTCGTACTTCGTGGTCGTCGTCTCGGAACGGACGGGCAGCACCTCCAGGTCGGTTCCGTCACCGCCGGCTCCGGGGGCGGCGGCGGGGAGCAGGTTGAACATCACCTGGAACAGCGGGGAGCAGCCCGGCTCGGGGGCAGGCGCCAGGGCGCGGACGAGGTCGGGGAACGGCAGGTCCTTGTGTTCGTGCGCCTCGGTGGTGACGCGCCGGGTCTGTGCCAGGACGTCGGGGAAGGACCGGTCCGCGGGCACGTCGAGCCGGAGCGTCAGGAAGTTGACGAAGTATCCGACCACGCGCTCCAGTTCGCTTCGCGGCCGGTTCGACACCGCGGTCCCGACGGCCAGTTCGCTGCCGTCCATGTGGTCGCCCAGCAGCACGGCGTAGGCCGACAGCAGGGTCATGTAGAGCGTGACCCCCTGCTCCTGGCTCAGCCGGCGCAGCCGTTCGAGCAGTTCGGCGGAGATCCGGAGATCCACCGACGAGCCCTGGTACGTCTTGACCGGGCAGCGCTCGTAGTCGGTGCGCAGCGGCAGACGGGCCGGCAGTCCGGCCAGTCGCCGCCGCCAGTAGTCCTCCTGGCGGGAGAGTTCGGCGGCGTCGGTCGCGCGGGCCTGCCAGCGGGCGAACCCGGCGTAGGACAGCGGCAGTTCGGGCAACTCCGGTGTCCTCCCCCTGCTGAAGGCGCGGTACAGCTCGAGCAGGTCCGCCAGTACGACGTTCACCGACCAGCCGTCGAAGACGCCCCAGGGCCGGGTCAGCACCCCGATGTGCCGGTCGTCGGAGACGGTGAGCAGGTGTGCGCGGATCGCGTACGGGCCCTCCGGCGTGAAGGGGCGCAGCCGTTCGGCGCGCAGCCACTGCGTGACCGCGTCCTCGTCGACGGTCGCCTGCCGTACCGCGAAGCCGTCGGCGGGACGGACGTTCTGGGTCACGGTGCCGTCGAGCCGGACGTAACCGGTGCGCAGGACCGCGTGCCGTTCCACCAGCCCTTCCACGGCGCGCGCGTAGGCCTCGCGGTCGAGGGAGCCGTTGATCCGGAACGCCAGCTGGACGTTGTCGTGCGCCGTTCCCAGGTGTGCGGGCCGGTCGAGGAACCACAGGTCGCGCTGCTGGAGGGTGAGGGGCGCCGGTTCCCGCTCCCCCGGCTCGTCGGCCTGTGCCCGGCCGGCCGGGGCCGACGGTCGGCTCTCCCGCTCCGCCGGCCGCTCCAGGACGGTGGACATCTCCTCGACGGTGGCCCCGCTGAAGATCAGCTGGAGCGGAAGCTCGGCGCCGGTCTCCTTCCTGATCCGCAGGGTGAGCCGGGTCGCGAGCAGGGAGTGTCCGCCGAGATCGAAGAAGTTGTCCTGGAGCCCGACCCGGGTGAGCCCGAGGACGTCGGCGACGATCCGGCACAGCGTGCGCTGTGCCTCGGTCCGCGGGGCGACGTACTGCTCCTTGGTCACGTCGGCCTCGTCCGGGGCGGGCAGGGCCCGCTTGTCCACCTTGCCGTTCGGTGTGACCGGCAGTTCGTCGAGGACCACGAACACGCCGGGCACCATGTAGTGCGGAAGCTGCGCGGAGAGGTGCTCCTTGAGGGTGCGGGCCAGCGAAGGGCCCCTGCCTCCCAGCTGCGGATGGTTGGTGGCGGCGGCTGCCCGATAGGGGTGACGCGCCCGTACGCGGGGCAGTTCGTCCCGGCCGAGCACCAGGTCGACGCCGTCGAGCCGGTCCTGCGACCAGGTGGCCGCCACGTGGAAGCCGAGCTCCTCGGCGTGCCGGAGGACGGCTTCCAGCTCCCCGGCGTCGTCCGCCGTCCGCGAGCGGGGCACGGGCGGCTCGGCCGCTCGGGGGTGCGGCCGGTGCCCGAGCTCCGCGCCGAGGCGTACGGCGTCGGTGACACGGGGGTTCGTCAGGCCGCTCACCCCGAACCGGTCGGGGACCTCGCCGTCCAGAAGGGTGCGCAGCTCCGCCGGGGAGGCTGCCTCCAGCCACGGCAGGGTGGCGGCCGGGGCGGCCTCCTTGCGCAGGATCACGTCGTAGCGGTAGGCGAGCGCCTCGCCGCTTCCCCCGCCCCGCGCGAGGACGAGGTCGGCCGACCCCAGCTCGGGCAGACGCTCCGGCAGCCGCGCGAAGTACGTCGGGCTGACCAGCAGTTCCCGCTCCTGGCGCCGGCCGAGCCGCACCCGGGCGGCCGTCTCCTCGACGGGGGCGCCGGGATCGGTACGGTCCGACTCGGCCGCGCAGAGCTGGGCGGTGAACAGATCCAGGTTCCGGACGTCACCGACGAGGATGCTGCCGCCGTCCTCCAGGAGCGGGACCAGGAGGGCGAGTACGTCCTCCAGGTACCCCTCGTTCGGGAAGTGCCGCACCACCGAGTTGAGCACGATCGTGTCGAACTTCCCGCCCGGCGCCTCCGGCACGGACAGGGCGTCCCCCTGGACCAGGGTGACGTGCGACCAGCCCCGTTCGGCCACGCCGCGGCGGGCCGCCTCGAGAGCCGTGGCCGACGGTTCGAGCGCGCACACCGAAGCGCAGTCCGCGGCGTAGCGCAGGAGCAGCTCGCCCCCGCCGCAGCCGATCTCCAGCACCCGCTTCGGGCGTATGCGCTCCAGTTGACGGGCCACGGCGTCGACGCGTTCCCGGTCGGCCGGCGCGGTGCCGTGCGCGTACCGGTCGTCGCGGTCCTGCCGCCACCGTTCGAGGTGGGCGGCGTTCTCCTCCCGGTCGGCGGTGTGCAGCCACCCGGGAGTCGGGCTCACGTAGGCGGCGAGCGTGCGGGCGGCGCCGCTCCCCTGCGGGAGGACCACGGCACGGTGCACCGAGGGGTGCGTGAGCAGTGCGTTCGCCACTTCGCCGGGTTCCACGCGGAAGCCGCGCACCTTGACCTGGTCGTCGACCCGGCCCAGGTAGTCGAGCGTGCCCTCCGCACGCCATCGCACCAGGTCACCGGTGCGGTACATGCGGGTTCCGGGGTCGAACGGGCTGGCCACGAACCGCTCGGCGGTCAGGTCCGGCCGGTTCAGATAGCCGCAGGCCGTGCCGTCGCCGGTGGCGTACAGCTCGCCCGGTACTCCGAGCGGCACCTGCCGCAGCGCCTCGTCCAGCACGTACACCCGGGTGTTCCACACCGGAGGGCCGATGGGCACGGCGGCCGCTCCGGGCTCGGCCCGGTAGCGGCAGGCGGTGAGGGGACCGCCCTCGGTGGGCCCGTACAGGTTGTGCAGTTCGGTGTCCGGCAGCACGCGAGCGAACCGTTCGGCGAGCTCGACCGGCAGCGCCTCGCCCGCGGTCTCGACGCGGCGCAGGCCGGTGCAGAGTTCCGCGGTCGGTTCGGACAGGAACTCGGCCAGCATGGACGGGACGAAGTGGAGGTCGGTGACCCGCTCCTCGCGGATCAACCGGGCGAGGTACTCCGGGTCCTTCTGTCCGTCGGGACGGGCGACCACCACGGCCGCGCCGACCTGGAGCGGCCAGAACAGCTCGGGCACCGAGACGTCGAACCCCACCGACGTCTTCAGCAGCATCCGGTCCTCGCCGCTCATGCCGTAGTGGCTCTGCTTCCACGCGGTCCAGTTCAGGCCCGCGCGGTGCGGGATCACCACACCCTTCGGCCTGCCCGTGGAACCCGAGGTGTAGAGCACGTACGCGGCGTCGTCCCTGGTCACCCGGGGCCGGGGATCGTCGTCCCGGCCGCCGGTGGTGTCCGGCAGCTCCTCCAGGACGAGCAGCGGCTCGCTGTCGGCGAGCACCTGCTGCACGCGCTCGTCGGGAAGGTCGGTCTCCATGGGGAGGTACGCCGCTCCGGTCTTCACCACGGCGTAGACGGCGACCACCAGGTCGAACGAGCGCGGCATCCGGATCGCGACCCGCTGCCCGGGCCCGGCGCCCCGCTCGATCAGCCAGTGCGCGAGCCGGTTGGCACGGGTGTTCAGCTCCTCGTAGGACAGGGTGCGGCCCTCGAAGATCAGCGCCGTGCGGTCCGGAGTACGGGCGGCCTGCGCCTCGAACGCGGCAGGCAGCGTCTCGTACGGGAGGGGTGTCGCGGTGTCGTTCCACTCGGCCAGGCGCTGCCGGTCGCCCGCAGGCAGGACGTTGACGTCGAGCGCGGCGGTTGCGGCCCCGTCGTCCGTGGCGAGGGCGTCGACCAGACCCGCCAGCGCGGTTTCGAGGCAGTCGGCCACCGCCTCGCAGGTGACCGTCTCCTCGACCTGGACGTCCAGCGACAGTTCGGTGCCGAAGTCGTCGAGCGACACCGTCACGGGGTAGTTGATGGCGTCCACGGCCGCGAGGAAGCGCACCCCGTGGTCGTCGATGCGTGGCAGCGCCTCGTCCTGCCCCGCCTCGAAGTGACGGAAGTTGACCACGGCGCTGAACAGCGGGGCGTCGCCGTCCATGCCGCTGCACCGCTGGACCAGGCTCAGGGGGCTCTGCTCCCGTGCGATCAGCTCCCGCAGCCCGGTGTCGACGTCCGCGACCAGCTCGCGCACGGTCCGGCCGGCCAGCCGGGTGCGCAGGGGAAGCGTGTTGATGAAGTTGCCGAGCATGCGCTCCACCCCGGGCACGCCCTGAAGACGCCCGGACATCACGGCACCGAACACGACGTCGTCGCGTCCGCTGGTGGCGGCGACGAAGCAGGCGTACGCCGCGTGGAAGAGACAGGCCGGGCTCACTCGCAGACGCTGGGCCTGGGCGCGCAGGTCGCGGGCGAGGGGCTCGGGCAGCGCTCGGCGCAGCCGGCCGACCCGCCGGCCGTTGCCGTGCACGTCGGTGAGGCCGAACGGTGCCGTGGGTTCCGTCACGCCCTCGAGGGCCGCCCGGAAGTGGGCCACCGTGTCGTCCGCGGTGTGCCTGGCCAGGGTGTGGGAGACGAAGTCGCGGTAGGGCGGCGGGGCGGCGAGCAGGTCGGCGCGGCCCGCCATGTGCGCGGCCAGCTCCGCGAGGATCAGCCGCAGGGAGGTGGCGTCCTCGATGAGGTGGTGGGCGGTCAGGAGGAGGTAGCGCCGCCGCGAGTGCGGCTCCTCGGCGACGACCAGGCGCAGCAGCGGCGCGCTGTCGAGGCTCATCCGCTCCTGGCGCGCGAGCAGCTCCCTCGCCTGCTCCTCGAAGTCCCGGCCGGCGTCGAGCGCGATCCGCTCCACGGGGATCCGCGCGGCCCGGTGCACGACCTGGACCGGTTCGGGCAGGCCGGCGGTGAGAACGGCGGTGCGCATCACGTCGTGGCGGTCGACGATGCGCTGCAGCGCGGCGACGAACCGGGCACAGGCCTCCTCGTCGTCGGCCCGGTAGAGGGTGGAGACGAGATACGGGTCGTTGTCCGGGTCCATCAGGTGGTGGAAGAGGATGCCCTCCTGGGTGGGCAGCAGCGGGTAGACGTCCTGGACGCCGGCCGCCCCGCCGGGCACGGCGGCCACGACGGTGTCGATCTGCTCCTGTGTCAGGTCGATCAGCGGTAGCAGGTCGGGGGTGAGGCGCTCGCAGTGCTCCGGGATCCGGTTGGCCGGGACGGTGTGCGCGGGCGCCGACCCGGTCGCGTCGATGCGCGCCGCCAGATCGGCCAGCGTGGTCGCGGTGAAGACGTCCTGGACGCTGATGTGCAGGCCGCTGTCCTTCAGCCGCGCCACCAGCACCGTGATCATCAGGGAATGGCCGCCGAGGGCGAAGAAGTTGTCCTCGGCGCTGACCCGGTCGGCGTCGAAGCCCAGGAGTTCGGCGCAGACCTCGGCCAGGTGGCGTTCGGTGTCGGTGGCGGGTGCGACGTAGGCCCGCTGGGCGAACGCGTCGATGCCGGGGGCGGGCAGGGCACGGCGGTCGAGCTTGCCGTGCGCGGTCACCGGCAGGGCGGCGAGTTCGACGTACGCGCTCGGCACCATGTACTCGGGCAGGGCGCCTTCGAGGTGCCGGATCAGGTCGGCGCGGTGGTCGGCGAGGGCGTGCCCGGGTTCCGGTACCACGTAGGCGACCAGGCGGGGGCTGCCGGGCTGGTCCTCACGGACCAGGACGGCCGAGGAGGCGACCGAGGGGTGTTCCGTGAGCCGGTGCTCGATCTCGCCGGGCTCGATGCGGAAGCCGCGCACCTTGACCTGGTCGTCGACGCGGCCGAGGAACTCCAGGTCGCCGTCGGGCAGTCGGCGCACCAGGTCACCGGTGCGGTACATGCGGGCGTCGGGGGAAGTGCCGAACGGGTCGGGCACGAACCGTTCGCGGGTCAGCTCCGGCTGGTGCAGGTAGCCGCGGGCCAGCCCCGCGCCGGCGATGTACAGCTCGCCGACGCAGCCGACGCCCTGCGGCGCGAGAGCCTCGTCGAGCACGTGCAGCCGGATGTTCTGGATCGGCCTGCCGATGGGGACGACGCGGGGCGTGCCGTCGGCGGGGACGGTCCAGTGGCTGACGTCGACGGCCGCCTCGGTGGGCCCGTACAGGTTGTGCAGTGGCGCGGTGTGCTGCTCGTAGTGGCGTACGCACAGGTCCGGGGGCAGTGCCTCGCCGCTGCAGAACACCTGTCGTACGGTCGTGCACCGCGCCCAGTCCGGCTCCTGGACGACGCTGCGCAGCATCGACGGCACGAAGTGCAGGGTGGTCACGCCGAACGCGCGGACGGCGGAGAGCAGGTAGGCCGGGTCGCGGTGACCGCCGGGCGCGGCGATCGCGAGACGGGCGCCGGCGAGCAGCGGCCAGAAGAACTCCCAGACGGACACGTCGAAGCTGTACGGGGTCTTCTGGAGGACGACGTCGTCGCCGGTGAGCCGGTACTCGTTCTGCATCCACTCGATGCGGTTCACCGCGGCCCGGTGCTCGATCATCACGCCCTTGGGGCGTCCCGTGGAGCCTGAGGTGTGGATGACGTACGCCAAGTGACCGGCGTGGACGCCGGGTTCGGCCGGGGGGTCGTCCGGGTCCCGCGTCTCGGGGACGTCGGTGCCCGTCCGGTCGCGCAGGGTGCCGTCGGGGTGCAGGACGAGCAGGTGCTCGACGCCGTGCAGTGGTTCGGCGTCCAGGTGCGGCTGGGTGAGGACCACGGCGACCCCGGAGCGGTCCACGAGGTCCGTCCGGCGGGCGGCCGGGTAGGACGGCTCGATCGGCATGTAGGCGCCGCCGGCCTTCAGGGCGCCCATGATGCCGGCGACCATTTCGGCGGAACGCTCGGCGTGCAGTCCGACCAGCGTGTCCGGCCCGACACCGTGCCGGCGCAGGCCGCGCGCGACGCGTTCGGCCCAGGCGTCGAGTTCGGCGTACGTCCATGAGCGGTCGGTGGTGACCAGCGCGGTGCGCCCGGGGTGCCGGGCCACCTGCTCCTCGAAGAGTTCGTGCAGGCACCGGTCGTCGCTGAAGGGGCGCTCGGTGTCGTTGAACACCTCGACCACCTGGTGACGCTCCGCGGCGTCGATCATGGCGAGCCGGGAGACGGGCTGCTCCGGATCGTCGGCGACGGCGGCCAGCAGCCGGGTGTAGTGGCCGATGAAGCGCCGGATGGTCGCGCGGTCGTACAGGTCGGGGTTGTACTCGACGGTGCCGACCAGTCCGTCGGGGGACTCCCTCAGGTCGAGCGTCAGGTCGAACTTGGTGAAGCTCAGGTCGAAGTCGACCGGGGACACCTCGAGTCCGCCGAGAGTGACGTCCCGTCGGGTCTGCGCCTCTTGGAGGACGAACATCGTCTGGAAGACGGGTGAATGGGCGAGGCTGCGCTCGGTGTCCAGGGCCTCCACGACGGCCTCGAACGGAACGTCCTGATGGGCGTAGGCCTCCAGCGCGGTCTTCTTCACCCGGGCCAGCAGTTCGCGGAATTCCGGGTCGTCCGCGAGATCCGCGCGCATCACCAGGGTGTTGGCGAAGAAGCCGACGAGATCCTCGACCTCGCGCCGCCCGCGGCCTGCGACGACCGTGCCGACGGCGATGTCCGTCTGGCGGGTGCAGCGGTTGAGGACGACGGTGTAGGCGGCCAGCAGGGTCATGTAGAGCGTGGCTTCGTGGACCTTGGCGACGTCACGCAGGGCGTTCAGCAGTTCCGGCGGGCAGGTGAAGTTCTCCTTGGCGCCCGTGTAGGTCTTCACCCGCGGGCGTTCCCGGTCGGTGGGCAGCGTCAGCCGCGGGTCGACACCGGCCAGTTGGCGCTTCCAGTAGTCCGTCTGACGGCCGTGCAGTTCACCGGCGAGCCGCTCGCGCTGCCAGTGCGCGTAGTCGGCGTACTGCACGGGCAGCGGCTCCAGCGGGTCGGGGCGGCCCGCGGCGAACGCCTCGTACAGGGCGACGAGGTCGCGGAAGAACACGCCGACCGACCAGCCGTCGGACACGCTGTGGTGCGTGGTGACGAGCAGGTGGTGCTCCTGCTCCGACCGCCGCAGCAGCCGTACCCGGATCAGCGGCCCGCGCTCCAGGTCGAAGGGGGCGGCGGCCTCCTCGCGGCAGATCGCGGCGAGCCGCTCCGGGTCGGTCAGCTCCTCCTCGGCGACCGTGAAGTCGCCGCCGTCACCGATGACCTGGCGCGGTACGCCGCCGTCGTCGGCGAACCGGGTGCGCAGCACCTCGTGCCGCTGGACGACCGCCGCCAGGGCACGCAGCAGCGCGGGGCGGTCGAGGCGGCCGCGCAGCCGCATCGCCATCGGGATGTTGTAGGCGGCGCTGGTGCCGTCCAGCTGGGCGAGGAACCACAGCCGCTGCTGGGTGAAGGACAGCGGCACCGGTGTGCCGTCGGTCCGGGGCAGCCGGGGGATGCTCTCGAGCGCGGAGAGGTCGACGCCCTGTTTGCGCAGCAGCGCGATCAGGGCGCGCTGCCGCTTCTCCGGCAGGGAGCGGATCCGCCGGATGAGATCAAGGCCGGTGTCCTGACTGGTGGTGCCCATCGTCGTCCCTCTGCCTCAGCTCTCGGTGTCCAGCGCGTCCAGCTCCTCGTCGTCCATGTGCTCGACGAGGACGATGCTCTCGAGGATCAGATCCAGCTCGGGCGTGCTCGTGTCCCCGGCCACGAGGAGCCGGTCGCCCAGTTCCCGAGCCATGTCGGAGAGGCGGGGAGCGGCGAAGACCGCTTCGACCGGAAGCTCGACACCCGCCCGCTCCTTGAGCAGGTTGATCAGCCGGGTGGCCAGCAGCGAGTTGCCGCCGAGCGAGAAGAAGTCGGTCCGTCCGGTCAGCGTGGCCGCGTCGACCTGGAGGACGTCGGCCCAGGCCTGTGCCATGGCCTGCTCGGCGTCGGTGACCGCGCCGGCGGGCGGCACGGGTCCCTGCGCCCTCGCCTCCGGCACGGCCGCCTGCGGGTCGCGTCCCACCCAGTAGCTGCCCGCCTCGAACGCGGTGGCGGGCAGGTGCACCATCCGGCGTCGCCCGGTGTGCAGCGCGCTCCAGGGCACCCGGACTCCGCGCACCCACAGGGCGGCCAGTTCCTCCAGGGCCCGGTCCTCGGCGAGCCCGGTGAGGAAGGCCTTGCTCCGGGCGCCGGACAGGACGGAGGTCCAGGGCCCGGCGTCGTCGTCGGCGTTGCCCCGGTACACGGGCACGGTGGTGGGGGTGCCCGCCAGGTGTTCGCCGAGCGCACGGGCCAGTTCGGCCCGGTCGGCGGCGACCACGGCGAGCCGCTCGGCCAGCGGTTCGCGGCCCAGCTGTGTGGTGTACGCGATGTCCGCGAGACTCACGCCGGAGTCGGCGCCGTCCTCGGCGGGCAGGTCCGCCAGGTGGTCGAGCAGGCGGGAGACCGCCGTGCGCAGGCGTTCCTCGGTCCGGGCGGAGACGACGACGAGCTGCGGCGCGGTGTCCGGGGTGACGGTCCGGGCCTCGGCGGCGGCCGGTGGTGCCTCCACGACCAGGCTGACGTGGGAGCCGCCCGCCGCGACGCAGTTGATGAGGGCGCGGCGGGGCCGGGACGGGCCGCCGGTGTCCGTGCCGCCGCGCGGCTCCCAGTCGGTGAGCCGGTCGCACAGCTCCAGCGGCGAACCGTCCAGGTCCAGCCGGGGATTGGCGGTACCGGCCTCGACCAGCGGTGCGATCTGGCCGTGCTGGAGCTGGAGGACGACCTTGGTGAGCTGGGCGATGCCGGAGGCCGCCTCGGGATGTCCGAGGTTCGACTTCACGGCGCCGACCGGGACCGGGGTGGTGACACCGGTGAACACCTCGCGCAGGGCGCGCAGTTCGACCTCGTCGGAGAAGGCGGTGCCGTTGGCGGCGGACTCCACGTAGCCGATGGAGCCGGGGTCGGCGCCGGCGCGTTCCAGCGCCCGCCGCATGGTCGCCACCTGGGTGCGGTGGCTGGGCGTCATGAAGCCGTTGGAGCGGCCCGCGTGCAGCGAGGCGGTGCTCTTGACGACCGCGAGGACGGTGTCGCCGTCGCGCAGCGCCGCGTCCAGCGGCTTGAGCAGTACGGCGCCGACGGCCTCGGCGGGCAGGTAGCCGTCGCCGTCGCGGAAGCTGCGCGCGCCGGGGTGGGTGCCGAGCAGTTGCATCTCGGAGAGCGCGACGTACTTGTCCTCGTGCACGGTCAGGTTGACCCCGCCCGCGACGGCCAGTTCGCACTCGCCGCGCAGCAGGTCGGCGCAGGCCAGGTGCACGGCCATCGCCGACGAGGTGCACATGCTGTCCACGGCGAGGCTCGGGCCCTCCAGGCCGAAGAAGTGCGAGACGCGGTTGGCGATGAGGTTGTAGGAGGCGGACGAGGTGAGCGCCGCGAGCACCGGTTCGGAGGCGTCCGCCCGGTACATCTGGTAGGCGGCCCCGACGTACACGCCGACGCGCCGGTCGTAGCGCCGCTCTATGACCTCCTGGGTGACACCGCCCTGTTCGAGCAGGTGCCACACCGTCTCCAGGAACAGCCGCTGCTGCGGGTCCATCGCGGCGGCCTCGCGGGGCGAGATGCCGAAGTGCAGTGGGTCGAACCGGTCCACGCCGTCGAGGAAGGCGCCGTACCGGGCGTCGCCTTCGGTCTTCCAGCGGTCGGCGGGGACCTCGGTGACGCAGTCCCGGCCCTCGCGCAGCACGGACCAGAAGCCGTCCAGGTCGTCGGCCTGCGGGTAGCGCCCCCCGATACCGATGACGGCGATGTCCCGGCCCGCCACCGCCGGCGTGACCGGGGCGGGGGCGGTGGTGTGCGACCGGGCCGTCACGGGTGCGGTGGTCCGCGCCCCGGCGACATCGGGTGCGGTGGTCCGCGCCCCGGCGGCCTCGGGTACGGCGGACCGCGGCCGGGCGGCCTCGGGCGCCGCCTCGCCGACGAGTGCGCGCAGCGCCTGTGCGTGCTCGTCCGCGAGGTACCGCGCCAGCCCGCGCACGGTCCGCACCTCGAACAGCAGCGTGCGCGACAGCGGCCCGAAGGTCTCCTCCAGGGGCTGGACCATGGTCACGGCGAGCACGGAGTCCATGCCGAACCGCTCGAGCGGTGTGTCGGGGTCCAGCCGCTCGGGCCCGAGCTTGAGCGCGGAGGCCAGCACGCGCCTGAGGTGGGCCACGGCACGGTCCTCGACGGACCGTACCGACCCGCCGCCGGTGACTGTGGCGGGCGCGGGAGCTTCCGGTGCCGGGGCGGCCGCGGACCGGGCGGACGCGGGCTCGGGCGCTGCGGGCTGGGGCGCTGCAGGCTGGGCCGACGCGGACTGGGGCGACGCGGGCTGGGGCGACGCGGGCTGGGGCGACGCGGGCTGCGGTGTCGCCAACCCCGCGCGCTCCGTCAGCCGGGTCAGCAGCGCCTCGCGGTCGCCCGCCACCACGAGCAGCCTGCCTTCCGTGACGCCGCCCGCGGCACCGGCCACGGCCTGGTGCAGGGCGGCCAGGCCGCGTTCGGTGTCGAGCGGGGCGAGCCCAGCGGCGCGCAGCTGCTCGCGGACGGTGCCCTCGGCGCCCATGCCGCCCTCGTCCCACAGGGGCCAGTTGACGGACACGGTGCGGCCCTTGCGCAGGCCCGCGCCGACGAGCCGGTCGCGGTGGGCGGCGTAGGCGTCCATGAAGGCGTTGGCGGCGGCGTAGTCGCTCTGGCCGGGGTTGCCGAAGGCGCCGGCGATCGAGGAGAAGCAGACGAACAGGTCCAGCGGCTGGTCGCGGGTCAGCTCGTCGAGGTGGACGGTTCCGGCGACCTTGGGGGCGAGGACCCGGTCGAGCTCTCCGGGGCTCTTGCGGACGACGAAGTTGTCCTCGACGACGCCGGCGGCGTGGAGCACGCCGGTCAGCGGGCCGTGCTCGTCGGCGACGCGGGTCAGGAGGGCGGCCAGGGCGGCCCGGTCGGTGACGTCGACGCTGGCGTACTGGACGGTCAGGCCCGCGGCACGCAGGGTGTCCAGCGCGGCGCGGCGCTCGTCGGTCAGCGGGGAGCGTCCGGTGAGGACCACGGTGGCGCGGTCGACGGTGGCGGCGATGTCCCGGGCGGTGATCAGACCGAGTCCGCCAGTGCCGCCGGTGATGAGGTAGACGCCGCCCTCCCGCCAGGGTGCCGGTGAGGGCCGGGTGGCGGCGACCTCGGTGAGGCGGCGGACCTGGCGCCGGCCGTCCCGGTGGCGCACCTCGGGCTCGGGGTCGGCGGTGGCCTCGGCGGCGAGGCGGGCGGCGACGGTGGCGGGCGGGGCTCCGTCCAGGTACTCGAGGTACTGGGTGTGCAGCTTGGGGTTCTCCAGGTGGGCCGTGCGCAGGAGCCCCGCCAGGCCGCTGAAGCACGCCGGCCGGTCGTCGGCGCCGACGAGCGCCAACTGGAGCAGCGTGGGCCGGCGCACGCCCTGCTCCAGGAGCCGCCGGGTCAGCGTGAACACCTGCCGCACGGCATCGGCGTACTGCCGGTCCAGGGGGCCGTCGGCGAGGTCGAGGACGGTGCACTCGGTCCCGGTGGGCAGGGCGGCTCGCAGGGTGTCGCGGTCGGCGGCGGTGAACCGGCCGAGCATCACGACGTGCCGGTCGGTGAAGGGTTCGCCGGGCACGGCCGGTGCGGGGACACGGTCGGTCCACTCGGGCCGCAGCAGCACCACGTCGGAGGCGTCGGCGCCGTCGGCCGCCGGGGCGTCCCCGCGCGCGGGACGTTGGGGTGCGCCCTCGGTGTCGATGTCGAACCAGCAGCGTTCGCGGGCGAAGGGATAGCCGGGCAGGCCGATGCGGCGCACGGCGCCGCCGGCCGGCCAGGCGTGTTCCCATGCGACGTCGGCGCCGTCGGCCCACTCCGCGAGGAGGTCCTCGGGGGAGCCCTGCCGCGTCCATGCGTCCAGCGCGGCACGCACCGCCGGGGCGTCGGCGGGCCGGTCCGGGCGGACGGTGCCGCGGTGCCAGGGGCCCTGAGCGGCGGGGTCGGTGCTGAAGGCCGCGAGCCGCTCACGGGCCTGGGCGAGGGAGGAGACCGCGAAGGCGAGGCGTTCCTCCAGCGCCATGCGTCCGGTCTGAAGGGTCCAGGCGATCGCGGGCAGGTCGGCGTCGGTCGCCTCGCCGAGCCGGGCGTGCAGGCGGCGGGCCAGTTCGGCGAGCTGGGCCTCGCTCTTGGCGGAGAGCACCAGCAGCGCGGGGCGGCCGTCGCCGGGGGTGGGCGCCGGGCGGGCCGGTGGCTGGTACTCGGCGACGACGACGTGGGCGTTGGAACCGCCGCCGCCGAAGCTCGAGACTCCGGCGATCCGCGGCAGCGTACGGCGTTCGCCATCTTCGCCGTCCACGACGGGCCGGTGCCAGGGCTCGAGTGCGCGCTGGACGCGCAGGGGCGTGCGGTCGAAGTCGATGTGCGGGTTGAGGTTCGCGGCGTGCAGGCTCGGCACGAGTTCACCGTGGCGCAGCTGGAGCAGCACCTTGGTGAGGGCGGCGATGCCGGCGGCGGACTCCAGGTGCCCGATGTTGGACTTCACGGAACCGATGGCGAGCTGCCCGGGTGCGCCGCCCGCGCGGCGGAAGGCCTGTGTCAGACCGCTGACCTCGATCGGGTCACCGAGGGACGTACCGGTGCCGTGCGCTTCGAGATAGCTCAGGGACCGCGGGTCGACGCCCGCGGCACCGAGTGCGTCGGCGATGACCTCGCCCTGGGCCACCGGGGTGGGCACCGAGTAACCGGAAGTGCGACCACCGTGGTTCACCGCCGTGCCCTTGATCACCCCGAGGATCCGGTCGCCGTCGGCGACGGCCCGCTCCAGCGGCTTGAGCAGGACGGCGCCGACACCCTCGCCGGGTACGTAGCCGTCACCGCCCTCGCCGAAGCTGCGGCACCGGCCGTCGCTGGAGAGGAACTTGCGCTGCCCGAGCACCAGGTACTTGTTGGGGTGCGGGGTGAGGTTGACGCCGCCCGCGAGCGCGGTGTCGCACTGGCCGCTGCGGATGGCCTCGCAGGCCAGGTGGATGGCGGTCAGGGAGGACGAGCACATGGTGTCCACGGCCAGGCTCGGGCCGTGGAAGTCGTAGAAGTACGACACCCGGTTGGCGACCGTGGAGGCGCTGCCCCACAGGGCCGCGGGCTCGCCGCGCTCCTGCGCCTGCGCGCCGAGGAGCTGGTACTCCTGGTACATCACGCCGACGAACACCCCGACCTTCGCATCGTGCGAAAGCCGCTGCGCGGTGTATCCGGCGTCCTCCAGGGTGTGGTGGGCGCACTGAAGGAACAGCCGCTCCTGCGGGTCGAGGTAGTCGGCCTCCAGCAGGGAGATCTGGAAGAACAGCGGGTCGAACCGGTCGATGTCGTCGAGGAAACCGCCCCAGCGGCCGGCGCCCGCCCCGGCGTACCGCTCGTCGTTCCAGCGGTCGGCGGGAACCTCGCGGATGCAGTCCCGGCCCGTACGCAGGTTCTCCCAGAACTCCTCCAGATCCGCTGCCTGCGGATAGCGACCGCTGACGCCGATGACCGCCACATCACCGGGGGCCGCGGTCCCCGCACCGACCGATGCCGCGGCGGTCTCCTCGTTTCCGGCGGTCTCGGCAGCGCCGGCCGTCTCGGCAGTCCCGGCGGTCTCGGCAGCGCCTGCCGTCTCGGCGCCGGGCAGCGGGCGGCTGGAGAGCCCGGTCAGCTCCGCGCACACCTGGCCCTGCTCGTCGACGACGGTGACGTCCAGCCGGGCCGAGGCACGGTCGGTGCCGCTGCCGGGCCGGTGACGGATCCACGCGTACGCGGTGGCGGGGGTGACGGCGACGGCTTCGGCGCGGTCGAGCGCGAACGGCAGGGCGAGCGCCGCCGAACCGCCGTCGCCCAGCCACAGGCCCATGGTGGCCTGGAGGGCGCCGTCGAGGATGCTCGGGTGCATCAGGCCGCCGTGCAGCGGTTCGGCCGCCTCCGGCAGGCGCAGCTCGGCGAGGACCTGCCGGCCGCCCTCGGCGTCCCTGCCGGTGCGCAGTTCGGTGAGGGACCGCTGGGAGGGACCGTACTCCAGGCCCAGGCCTGCGTAGAGGCCGTAGACGTGCTCGCCGGAGTACGTCGCCCCGGTGCACGCGGCCCGCAGCTCGTCGAGGGGCAGGGTGCGCCCGGTGGCATCCTCGGACAGGACCGCCCGGCCCTGTCCGCACAGGGTGGTGCCGCCGTCGGCTCCGACGGCGAGGACCTCGTACGTGGAGCCCTCCCCGCCGGTGCGGACGCGCACTTGCAGCGTCAGCCCGTCGGGGCCGTACACGGCGGCCCGGAGCCACACCACGTCGGTCAGCCGGACGGCGGCGGTGTCCTCCCGGCCCAGCGCCCGGGCGACCGCCACGCGCGCCATCTCCAGCTGTGCGACCCCCGGCAGCACCCGGCCGCCGCGGACCTGGTGGTCGCGCAGGTACGGTTCCGAGCCGTCGAAGCGGGTCTCGTAGGCCACCTCGTCCGCCGCGCCGCCGGGCACGGTCCGCCCGAGCAGTGGGTGGGTCCGCGGCACGGGAGTGTTGGGCGAATCGCCCCGCGCGGCGGACGTGTTCCGGACGCCGTGGACGCCGTGGACGCCGACGAGATGGGATGCCATCGCCTGCAACGTGCGGTGCTCGTCCAGGTCGCCCGGAACCAGGGCCGGCCCGTACAGCTCGGTCACCCGCTCGGCGAGCCGCGCACGCCCGCCCAGATCCAGCCCGAACTCGCTGAGCTCCGCGTCGGGGTGCACATCGGTGGGGTGCACCCCTAGAAGGGCCGCCACCTCTTCGGTGAGGGCGGTACGTACGGCGGAGAGGTCATCGGCGGTGCCCGCGGCATCCGGGACCGGGGCCCTGCCGACCGGGGCCTCAGCCGCGGAAGCGCGTGCGAGGACGGCAGGCTCGACGGGCGCGGCGGGCGCGGTCGGCGCGGCGGGCGCGGTCGGCGCGAGAGCGGTCGGCGCGGCAGGAGCGACCGCCGCAGCCTGCGGGGCGGGAGCCTGCGGGACAGGAGCCTGCGCGGCGGGAGCCGCGGCGAGGACACCGGCGGGCACCTGAGGCTCCAACCACGCCGCCAGCTCCGCGATCGTCCGATACTCGAACATCACCGTCGGCGACAGCTCCACCGACAGCCGCCCCTCCAACTCACCTACCAGAGCCAGCAGATCGGCCGACCCCAACCCCAACTCGTAATACCCCAACCCCGCATCCACCGAGTCCACCGGCACACCCAGCCGAGCACCCACCAACTCCCGCAACACAGCGGCAACGGACACGGAACCCACCACCGGAGCCGCAGCCCGCGCGACGGGATCCTGCGTGACGGGAGCCTGCGCAACGGGAGCCACGGCGAGGACACTGGCGGGCACCTGAGGCTCCAACCACGCCGCCAGCTCCGCGATCGTCCGATACTCGAACATCACCGTCGGCGACAGCTCCACCGACAGCCGACCCTCCAACTCACCTACCAGAGCCAGCAGATCGGCCGACCCCAACCCCAACTCGTAATACCCCAAACCCGCATCCACCGAGTCCACCGGCACACCCAGCCGAGAACCCACCAACTCCCGCAACACAGCGGCAACGGACACGGAACCCACCACCGGAGCCGCAGCCTCAACCGCAGTTGCAGTCGCAGCCACAGCCGCAGCGGGCACCCCGCCCTGGGCGGTGGGGACGTCGCCACGGACGTCGAGCGCGCCGGCCGCCCTGATGCGCTTGGCGACGAACTGCCCGACCTCGGCGACCTTCCGGCCGGACTCGTCGTAGAACTCCACGACCAGGCGGATGAGTTCGTCGTCGCGACGGACGGAGTCGGCGGGCACCCGGACGTAGCAGCGACCGCCGAGCGGCCCGGCCGCGCGGAACCGGTCGAACATCAACGGGAGGTAGAGGCCGGGGCCGTCGTTGTCCCCGTGCAGCATGCCCAGGGCGACACCGCCACCGAGGAGCCCGGCCTCGAAGAGGGCGGGGTGGAAGAGGAACGCACCGGTGGAGGACTGGTGTTCGGGCGCGAGCTCCAGCTCGGCGATCCAGTCGCCGGAACGGTGGTGGACCGCGCCGCCGAGCTTCATCAGGCCCGAGTGGTGGAGGTCGTACTCCCGGCACCAGGTGTAGATCTCGTCCATGGTGGTGCGTCGGCTCGCCCCCTGCACGGGCAGCGGGAGCCGCTCCGTGAAGGCGACCGGGCCGCGGTGGTGCGCGGTGACGACTGCGTGCAGGACGTCGGTGGCGTCCTGGGCGCGGCGGCTGCGCACTTCGACGCGGCATCCCCCGCCCGCCGCGGGGCGCCCCTCGACGGTGGTTCGGACGGCCTCACCGGGCCCGGCGACGAGGGGCGCGAGGATGGTGAGGTTGCGCAACTCGACCTCGGGCATGGGGTGCCCGTGCCGGGCGAGCACCTGGAGCACCAGGTCCACGTAGCCGACACCGGGCAGCAGGCTGCGGCCGTACACGACGTGCCCGGCAAGCAGCGGATTGTCGGCGGTGACGGTGAAGGACTCGGTGAACGTGAGGGATGTGGTCATCGTTTTTCCGTCCCAGGAAGGGCGCGCGAGGGTGCCCGGGTGTGCGTGGCGCGAACCGGGGATCCGCTTACGGACAGGGGGAGAGCGATGGCTGTCAGGATGAGCCCGTCACGGTGCAGCCAGCGCCCCGTGAGCCGGGGTACCGGAGCCCCGGCCGCCCGGGGTGGAGGCACCAGGAACCGCGCGGAGAAGAAGCCGCGGGAATCGATGTCGATCCGGGCCCCGTCGAATCCCAGCATCCGCTGGGCGAGGGGGAACCAGACCTTGTAGACCGCCTCCTTGCAGCTGAAGAGCAATCGGTCCCACGCCACCGCGTCGCTCTGCGCGCCGAGCCGTTCCACGAGGTCCCGTTCGGGCGGCAGGGCGACGAGGTCGAGCAGGCCATCGGGGAGCGGGGCGCTCTCCTCGGCGTCGATGCCCACGGAGTGCAGCCGGCTGGCCCGCGCCACCGCGGCCGCGCGATATCCGGAGCAGTGCGTCATACTGCCGACCACTCCGGCCGGCCATTGCGGGGCTCTCTGCCGCCCAGGCGGCAGCGGAACCGGAGGAATTCCAAGTTCACCGAGTGCGGTACGAGCGCACCGTCGTACCGTCGCGAATTCCCGTTGCCGCCCTGGTACGGCGTTGGCGACGGCCGCGCGTTCCTCGGCGAAAAGACGCACGTCCGCGTCGTCGTCGAATGCCTCTGCGGACATCACGTCGACAGGAAGTATCTCCTCGATCACTGCTCCCCCGTGCCCCGTTACCCCTGCCGCTTGTCAGATGGCAAGCGAGAAGCGTAATTGAGCAGGGCGACACCGGTCGAGATCGAGAGATGGATCACGAATGAGTTCCGCGAAATCTTCACTCAAGCATTCACGGCCATGCTCGGTACGGTCGACTATGTGCGAGCGCACGCCTCTTCCCCCGGTTTCGATTGCCTTGCGCATGGTGGCGTTCCCGATAGGACGTGCTCTGGATTGCCACCTTGGATCGTTACTGCCAAGAATCAGTAAACAGAGGATGACAATCACGGAGATGCCGCCCCACGCGACCCATAGGCCCCGAGGCTTTCCATCTCGCTTCCCCCATTCGGATCGAGAGCTTAGGTTGGCCGATCACGACCGTCAACCACCTTCCAAGATCGCGCGGTTCGCCCCTCCAGGCCGAACCCGCTGCCCAACGGCCCGTCACCACAGCACACGAGCCAGCGCGTTGACCGGCCCGATCGGAGCTGCGTGAGCGCCGTCCACCCGTCGGCGACCGGGCCGGCTGTGCCGTGTTCGCGGTGGCAGATCATGGTTGACGGCCTGCGGGGGATGATCTAGGCTCCCTTTCCATTCGATCAAGGTTGCGAGACTCTCGGGGGTGAATCCAACCATGCTGATCGAGGTAAAGCGGGGGTTGTGCGAGCGCGAGTGCGAGTGGTGAAAGACCGGCCCTTTTCGCGTTCTTCACTCATAATCCATCATTCAACTTCTGACGCGAAGCCGGTCGCGACCTGCTGCGCCTCGCATCGCGGGAGACGCCGCCACGGACCGCGCAACGGCCCTCACGGCACTGGAAAAGCCGTCGCACGTGAAGGGTTGACCGCAGCGCGCTGAGCCGGTCGACATGGACGTTCTTCGTACGGCCCGGTCACTGACACCGGACCGACGGGGACTCCTCGCGGTGGGATTCCGCGATGCACCGCACCCGCTCCGGTGACCGCCGGCAGCCCGTTCCTCCGTGTCATCGAACACCTATCGATTTACCTGCTCCACGACGGACTTCTCTGGACCGCCGTCGTCCCGAAGTGAACACGCCGCCCTGCCGCCCGCACCGCGGTTCCTGGCCGAACCGCCCACCCGTGCGCTGCCATTTGTGAAGCCCCGTCGCGCAACTCCGGCTAATTTCCACCGGCTGTGCCCCACCGGGCCCGACCGCCGACCTGACGCTCTTTCTGGGACGGACACCGATGACCGAGTCGACCACGTTCAGCGAGACTTCCAAGGGGCAGGCGGTGCGCGGTCCCGCCCGCCACCTCGCCGCTGATCACCCGCGGGCGTTACGCCCTCTCGTCGTCGAGCCCCCGTCAACCCCGGCCCCCTCACCTGAACCGGTCCGGCAGGAGCAGACGCACCGCGGCCAGGACATCGCCGTCATCGGCATCGGGGGGCGCTACCCGCACGCCGACGACCTGGACGGCTTCTGGTCCGTGCTGCGCGAGGGCCGGGACTGCGTCACCGAGGTCCCCGCCGACCGCTGGGACACCGGCGGTACCGCCCAGTGGGGCGGGTTCCTGGACGCAGTCGACCGCTTCGACCCGCTCCACTTCGGCATCTCGCCCCGCCAGGCCGCCGCGATGGACCCGCAGCAGCGGCTGTTCCTGGAGACGGTGTGGCACCTGCTCGAACAGGGCGGCGTCACCCAGGAGGTCATCGAACGGCACTACCGGCGGAGCGTCGGCGTCTACGTCGGGGCCGCCTACCAGATGTACCGGGCGGACGCCTCCGAACCGGTGCTCGCGGCGCTCACCTCGTCCGCCTCCTACAACCTCATCGCCAACCGCGTCTCGCACTTCTTCGGCCTGGAGGGCCCGAGCCTCGCCGTGGACAGCATGTGCACCTCGTCCGCCATGGCCGTGCACCTGGCCTGTACCGACCTGCTGCGCGGCGAGTGCGAACTGGCCGTCGCGGGCGGGGTCAACCTGACCGTGCACGAGGACAAGTACCTGGCCCTCGGCGAGATGCAACTGCTCGGCACCCACCCCGGCGCGCGCAGCTTCCGCGACGGCGACGGCTACCTGCCCGCCGAGGCCGTCGGCGCCGTACTGCTCAAGCCGCTGGACGCGGCGCTGCGCGACGGCGACACCGTCCTCGCCGTCGTCAAGAGCACCGCCTCACTGCACAGTGGCCGCTCCAACGGTTTCCTGTCGCCCAGCCACCGCACCCAGGTGGCGACCATGCGCCGGGCGCTGGAACGCGCCGGCGCCGACCCCGGCTCCATCGGCTACGTGGAGTCCGCCGCCAACGGCACCGCCTTCTCCGACGAGGTCGAACTGCGCGCCCTGCGCGAAGTGTTCGCCGACGTCCGCGACACCGTCCATGTCGGCTCCGTGAAGTCCAACCTCGGACACCCGGAGGCGGCCTCCGGCATCGCCCAGCTCACCAAGGTCGTCCTCCAGCTCCAGCACGGCCGGGTCGCACCGCTCGTCGACGTCGGAGCACCCAACCCGCGTCTGGGCCTGGAGGGTTCGTCCCTCCGGCTCGCCGACCGGCTCACGGACTGGGCACCGCGCGGCACCGCACCTCGCCGCTCCCTCGTCAACTCCGTGGCCGCCGGCGGCAGCCACGTCAGCCTCGTCGTCGAGGAACCGCCGGTGACCGCCCGCGCCGACCGGGGCGCCTCCGACCCTTCGCCCCAGGTCGTCCTGGTGTCCGCGCGGACTCCCGAGCGCCTGGGCGCGGCGGTACGCCGTCTGCACGTCTTCCTCGAAGGCGACGACACGGCGAGCCTTGCCGACATCGCCTACACGTCCCAGCTCTGCCGGGAGCACCTGCCCGAGCGGCTCGCCCTGGTCGCCGCCGACCGCCGGCAGCTCGCGCACGCCCTCGAACAGCACGTGTCCGGCGGGGCGTCCGCCACCGCGGGCGGTGCGACCTCGCATCGCGGCAACGCCGACGGGGACGCGGGACCGCTGACCGCCGTCCTGACCGGCGCTCGGGGGGACGCCTTCCTCGCCGGCCTCGTCGAGGACCACGTCCTGGACGAACTGGCCGCGCTGTGGGTGCGTGGTGCGCGGGTGCCGTGGCACGGTCTCCACGCCGGACCGCGCCGCATGGCACCGCTTCCGGCGACCGCGTTCGAACCGGGCAGCTACTGGCTCGGCCGAGCGCCCCGGCTGCCCGCGACGCCCCTCGCGGCCGAGGCCGCGACGCCCACCGCGCCCACCGGGGCCGGGGCCCGGGCCGACGTCCCCCCGGCCGGGGACGCCGACCACCGGACGCGGGTGCTGGCCCGGATCCGGGGCCATGTCGCGGAGCTGCTGGGTTTCGACACCGACCGGCTGAACGTCTCCACCCCGCTCACCAGCCTCGGCATCGACTCGGTGACCGCCATGCGCGCCCAGGCTCTGGTGGAGGCCGACTTCGGACGGGTGCTGCCGGTGGCGGCGCTGCTCGGCGGGGCGAGCGTCCTGGACGTCGTCGACCAGGTCCTCGACGGCCGGACCGGCACGAGGGCGGCCGGCGAACGGCTCGCGCCGGGGAAGGGCGCCGGCGCGGCAGGCTCCGAGCCGCTGGCCGTGCCGGGCGCCGACGGAACCGTACGGTACCCGGCGACCCGTGACGTCATACGGCTGTTGCGCACGGAGCAGCTGGGCACTCCGGGAGTCGCCCACAACATCGGCTCCGCCGTGCGGCTCGTCACTCCGGTCGGCCGGGAGCGGCTGGCGGGGCTGCTGGGCAACCTCGGCGCCCGGCACGCGGCCCTGCGGACGGCGATCGTCGCGGACCCGGAGCGCGGCCCCCAGCTGGAAGTCGGGCGGAGCCTGCCCGGAACGCTGCTGCGATGGTCGCCCGTCGACGAGGACACGGACCCGGACCAGCGACTGCGCGAGCTGCTGGAACCACCGTTCGACCTCGCCGTTGCGCCACTGTGGCGGTTCGAGCTGCTGGAGTATCCGTCGGGTGGCCAGGTGCTGCTCTACGGCGCGCACCACGCGGTGTCCGATCTGGCCTCGCTCGCGCTGGTGGCGGCGGAGATCGGCGCGGAACTCTCCGGTGAACAGCTGTCGTCCGCGCCCTCCCTGGACGACCTCGCCGGTCTGATGCGGGCACAGCCGGCGCGGCGGGAGACGGACGGCCCACAGGCCTCGGCCGCGCAGCCGCGCGAGTGGTTCTCCGGGGTCCGCAGGCTGGACTTGACCCTCGCGAAGCCGCGACCCGCGACCCGGTCGTACCGTGCGGCGACCGAACTCGTGGAGGTCCCCGAGGGCCTCTCGGAACGGGTCGGAACCGAGGCGGGACGGCTCGGGATCACCCCGGCGGCCTTCTGGCTGGGCACGCTGACCATGTTCCTCGCCCGTCTGCGGGATCGCAGCCGGTTCGTGCTGGCGGTTCCGGTGGACACCAGGATGCATGCGGAAGCGCTCGACGCGGTCGGGTTCTTCGGCGTACCGATACCGTTCCCCGCCGAGGCCTCCCCGGGCGAGTCGGTGGCCGAGGTGCTGCGCCGGACCGACGACCGTCTGGGCGTGCATCTCGAGAAGGGGATTTCCTTCTCTGACACCATGTCCACGCTGGTGGCGGAGGGGCTGTACCGCGAGGGCGCGCCACTGGTCGAGGTGTATTTCAACTACCTTCCACCGCGCGGCCTGAGACTGCCGGGGCTGGAGATGCTCCCCGCGGGCACCGGCCACTCCGACCTCGATCTGATGATCAGTGTGTCTCCGGACCTGGGTCACATGCGGCTCGACTACAACCTGGACATCCTCGACGGCGCCGGCTGCGCCCGGTTCGGCCGGGACTTCCTCGACCTCGTCGCCGAGGTGACCGGCCGTGCGGGCGCGGGCACGGTGGACGCGCTCCCGGTGCCCCGGACGGCGGGGCCCGTACCCCCGCCACGTTCGCCGGCACCGCGGCCGGTCGCCCTGGCCGCCACCTTCGCCCTGGGCGACCTGTCCACGCTGCTCGGTCTCGCTCTCGAGGGAACGGGACTCACCGTCACCGAAGGCCCGTATCACCAGGTCCTGGCCGCCGTGCACGACCCGTCCGGCGTTCTCTCCGATCCGTCGACCGAGGCATCCCTCATCCTGCTGCGCGCGGCCGACCTGGGGCGTTACGGAGACATCAGTGACGAGTCGCTGGCCGAACTGGGCGAGGAGTATCCGGCAGCCCTGCGCTCGTTGGCCGACCGCACGGGGCGGCCGGTGATCGTCGGTTTCCTTCCGGCCCGGTCGACCGCGGAGCGGCTCCGCGACTGGGAGGAGCAGGTGCGGTCCCGGCTCCGTGACCAGGCCGGCATCGCGGTCCTGGGGCCGGAGACCTTCGCCGGCGACGATTTCGCCGACCCGTTCGACGCCGAGACGGACGCGCTGGCGCACCTGCCGTTCAGGACGGAGTTCCAGGCCGCGGTGGCGCTTGCCCTCGCCGATCTGGTGCGGGCCTCCCGCCGCACCCCGCCCAAGGTGATCGCGGTGGACGCCGACGAGACTCTCTGGGACGGCGTCGCGGCGGAGGACGGGCCGGAGCACGTCGGCCTCCTGGGGGGACGTGCCCGGCTTGCCCGGCGGCTGCTGCAGTGGCGTGCCGCGGGTGTCCTGCTGGTGCTGGTCTCCAACAACGACGAGGCCACCGTACGTGCCGTACTCGACCGGCCCGACGGTCTGCTGCGCGCCGAGCACTTCAGTGCGATCTCCGCCGGCTGGACACCGAAACCCGTGCGCCTCAAGACGGTCGCCGACGAACTGGGGCTCGGCCTGGACACGTTCATGTTCCTCGACGACAACCCGGCCGAGATCGCCAGGATGAGGGCAGCCCTGCCCGAGGTGCTCTGCGTGACCTGCCCGCCGGGAGACGACCTGGCGGACTTCCTGACCAGGCTCTGGCCGGTCACCCCGCGTGCGGCGACACAGGAGGACGCCACGCGGGCGGACTTCTACCGGCAGGACCGGAAGCGTACGGAGGAACGTTCCCGGACCACCTTCGCCGGCTTCCTGGAGCGGCTGAACCTGGAAATGGACTTCCGGCCCCTCGGTACCGACACGAGGGAACGGGCCCTCCAACTGGCCCGGCGGACCAATCAGTTCAATCTCCGCCCCTCGACGGTGGACGAGGCGGAGCTGACGCGCCGGCAGCAGGAGGGCGAGGTGTGGACCGTACGGGCGCGGGACAGGTTCGGCGACTACGGGCTGATCGCCGTCGTCGTGCTCCGTGCCGACGGCGGGACGCTCGAGGTCCCCGGCTGGATGATGAGCTGCCGGGTGCTCGGCCGCGGTGCCGAGGAGCGGGTTCTCGGCTGGCTGGCGGACCGGGCCGAGGCCCTGGGCTGCCCGACCGTGCGCCTGGCCGCCGAGCGTACCCCCCGCAACGTCCCCGTACGCCGCCTGGTGGCCGCCTTGGGAGGCGGAGACCCGGAAGCACCGCGCGTGGAGGCACTGGTCCCCGTGGACCGTCTCCGGCACTTCCGCTCATGGGACACCGCAACAGACGAGACCGTGGAGGCAAGCGCATGAAACCCACCACCGACACGGGTGGCGAGGTACCGGTCCGCCATCACGACGTGGACCGCCAGTACGAGGGCGAGTCGATCGAGAACGGTCCGCGCGGCGCCGCCGCGATCGCCGGTCTGCTGGCACGTTTCCAGCCGTCGGCCCCGCGGCCGGTGGACGGCGCCGTCGAAGCCGGGGGCCGGGCCGACGGCACGCCGGCCTGGGGGCTCGAACAGCTTGCCAGGGCCATCGTCTCGAAGGCCGCCGCGCTGCTGGACGTCAAGGAGATCGACACCGAGACCGACCTCTTCGACGCCGGTGCCACCTCGGTGGACGCCGTTCGGCTCGTCGCCGTGCTCGACCGTGAGCTGAACGTCAGGCTCAGCCTGGACGACGTCTTCGCCGACGCCAGGCCCCGGCGCCTCGCTCAACGCTGGCTGGGCAGTCCGGCGCAACGCCCCCCGTCCGAGGCGTCGACGGCCACCACGGCTCTCGAGCTCCCGGCCGCTCCGGCCACCTCCGCCCCGGCAGCCTCCACTCCGACCACCTCCGCCCCGGCAGCCTCCGCCCCGACCTCCACCACGGCGGCCGCCACCACGACGGCATCGCCGGGCACCGACCTCACGCCGGCCGGTCCCGTCGCGCCGGACGGCACACTCCCCGCGCTCGACGACCACGCCGAGGACCTGTCCCTCGTCATGGCCGACCTCGCGGCCGCCGACCGGCTCCCCTGGTGCGGCGACCCGGAACCGGTCCCGCCCCGCCGTGTCCTGCTGACCGGAGCCACCGGCTTCCTGGGCGGCCACATGCTGCTCGACCTGCTGCGGCACAGCGACGCACATGTCGTCTGCCTGGTGCGCGGGGACGACGTGCAGGACGCGGAACGGCGCCTCGCCGAGGCCCTCGCAGGCTTCTCCCTCCCTTGGTCGGCCGAGATCAGACGACGGGTCACGCTCCTTCCCGGGGACCTGCGGCGGCCCCGACTCGGGCTGGCCGACGAACAGTGGGAACTGCTGGCGAACGACATCGACTCGGTGGTCAGCGTGGCGGCGGCCGTGGACTTCCTGCGCGGGTATCCGTCGCTGCGCCGGACCAACGTCCTCGGCGTCCTGTCCCTCGCCGAACTCGCGATGACCGGACGGCCCAAACCGCTGCACCACATCTCGTCGATCGCCGTGTTCAACGAGATCGGCATCGCCTCGATGGGCGAGGACGATCCGGTGGCACACGTGGACCGGCTGACGGCGGGGTACGACAAGTCGAAATGGGCGGCCGAGGCGGCGCTCAGGCGAGCCCGCGACCGGGGTCTGAAGGCGACGTTTCTGCGCCCCGGCGGCATCGTCGGCCACACCCGCACCGGCGCCTACAACCCGCACGACATCAACACGGGCCTCTTCTCCGCCATCTCCCGATACCGCGTCGCACCCAAGATCGACTACTCGAACTCGGCCCCGGTGGACTGGGTGAGCCGGATCGCGACCGCCGTGATCAATGAGCCGAGCGCCTGGGGCCAGAACTACCACCTCACCGGGCGGCCGGACACGCTCACCGAGATGGTCCGCGATCAGGAACTCGGCGGGCTGAACGTGCGGGTGATGCCGTGGGACGTCTGGCTCAAGGACTTCCTGGAGCGCTGCGAGACCGATCCGGTCCCCGAACTGGAGTTCATGGCACGGGTGCTGCGCAACCCCGCCGGCCAGAAGATCGTCGAAGCGAGCGTCTCGGCCCCGATGGCGACCGGGGAGCGGACCGAGGCCTTCGTCGCCCGGCACAAACTGCCGCCGCCCGCCCGCTACGACGCGCAGGCACGGCTGAAGAGCTACGAGCGAATGGCCCGGGACGGGCTGGTGGTCCTGCCCAGTCGTGACGACCCGCCGCACCTGTGGTTCCGGGAGACCATGCGTGGCAAGGTGGGCCCGGTCGACGCCGAGCCAAGCACTCGCTGCAGCCTCGCGCTGACCCTGTCGATCGCCAGCATGTACCAACTCGTGCAGCACCGCACCATCGACGTGCGCGGCACGGTCTCCTGTCCCTCGCTGCACGCGGAACCGCTGACCGTCGACGACGGCGAGATCTGGGTCCGGCCCCACGAGGGGGTACCTCACCGCCACAGCCTGGACCACCCCCTGCTGCGTTACCGCCTGGCCCTGCGCGACTCCGACGGAAACGGCTGGTGGCTGGAGGGCTGGAAGACGGCCCGGGCCCGCTTCGACTACATGAAGCAGGCACGCACGCTCACCGTCCGCGTCGGCCGCGAGGGCGAACCGGCGAGCCTGGCCGGGACGTTGAAGGTGCCCAAGAAGTCCTACAAGCGAGAGCAGATCGACGGTATCCGGGTCAATCCGAAGCTGTCGATGCGGGAGCAGCGGATCGCCAAGCTCGCCTGGCTGACCTGGTTCGGCTCCCAGCTGGGCCAAGGCCTGCTGGAGCCCACGCTGCGCGCCGGCGCCGAGATGCTCGACCTGCGCCCGGACGCCATCGACCTCGACAAGGACAGGTACCAGGCCAAGCTCAAGAAGTGGGAAAAGGACAGGAAGCAACTTCGATGACACCACGACCGCTCTTCGCCCCGCTGGACCGCGTCACCGTCGAGCAGATCCCGTTCCGCGCATCCGACGGGACGGAACTCGGCCTGTGCCGGCTGACCGCCAACTCCCCCACCGCTCAGGAGCCCACCGACCGTCCCGCGGTCCTGCTCCTGCACGGTCTCACCGCCTCGGCCGACATGTTCGTGCTCCCCGAGACCCGCAACCTCGTGGACGCCCTGCTCGGCGCGGGTTACGAACCGTGGCTGCTGGACTGGCGGGGCAGCTGCCGCCTGCCGCACAACGAGGGCCGCGTCCGGTACACGTTCGACGACGTGGCGCTCTACGACATCCCGGACGCCGTGTCGTACATCCGCGACCGGATCGGCGGGCGACAGCTGTTCGTGGTCGCCCACTGCCTCGGAGCACTGTCGCTGTCGCTGAGCATGACCGGCGGCCTGGTGCCGGGCCTCGCCGGCGTGGTGGCGCAGGGGGTGTTCATGACGCCGAAGTACTCCGCGAGGTCCCGGCTGCTCGGCCACCTCGGGGGCGAGTGGGGCCGCTCCCGCTGGACCCACCTCCCGGTGGACTTCACCAAGGTGGGCTTCCGCTCGCGCTACACGCCGATGTTCGCGCTGGCTTCCCTCTCCGCCGGCGACTGCGACGACCCCACCTGCCACATCCTGCACAACTCCGCCTGGGGAACCGGCGCGTCGCTCTACGTCCACGAGAACCTGCACGAGACGACCCACGGCAGGCTGGCCGAACTGTTCGGTTCGGCGCCCACCTGGATAGGGCCGCACCTGCGGCGCATGGAACTGGCCCACACGGCGATGCCCTGGAACACGGGCGGTCAGGGCTACGACCGACTGCCGGAGAACGCCCTGGACAGCGCGGACCGCATCGACTGTCCGGTCCTGCTGCTCTCCGGCAGTGACAACAAGACCTTCCACGATTCGAACGAGCTCTGTTACGACGTCCTGTCCAGCCGCTGCCCGGACCTCGACGTCCGTTACGTCGAGGTACCGGGCTACGGGCACGTCGACCCCTTCATCGGCCGCGGTGCCGCTCTCGACGTGTTCGGCCACATCCTCGACTTCCTCGACGAGCGGTCTGCCGCACCGTCCCGGGAGGGCGTGCCTGCGGACCGGGTCAGCGAGGGGAGCCGCTCTTCGCGATGACGCCGCGCGAGGACCCGTTCAGCGCCGCGTACTGAAGCAGCGCGAACCCGGCGACGGTGAGCGCCTGGAGCACCGTCCACACCGCGCCCGCCGTCGTGGGCGTCAGCCACAGGACGAGGGCGACGAAGCTCACCGCCGCCCAGGCGAGGTTGGCGTCCACGACGGCCCGCACCCCGAGGGCCGGCGGCCGGGTGCGCGCGGCCAGCAGGGCCACGCACCCGGCGTACGCCGCGAGGAACGCGCCGAGGCCGAGCAACAGCCCCGAACCGGCGCCGAGGAAGCGGCCCAGCGGCCCGGAGAACGCCAGGTAGGCGAACGCGTTGGCGCCGGTCACCGCCGCGTCGAGGGCGAGGAGGCGGCGGAGCATCGGCTGCGGTTCGGCGGTGCGGGCGAGTGCGGCCGGCTGGTTCGTGGTCATGACGAGTCACCCTCCGTCGGGTCGGGACTGGGCTGCGTGGAGCCGGGTGCCGGTCCGGAGTGCGCCGGACCGGAACCCGGTGACTCCACGATCCCGTTCCGACCGTGCCCGGTCGATTACCCGGCAGGTAATGACGTTGATCCACGACCGCCCCTGTGAGACCGGCGGTGGAACATGACAGACTGCGGTGTGACTTGGGCGCGTTGGGGAGGCGTGGCGTGAGCGAGCGGCGGGCCGCACCCACCGTGGGCCAGGTGGTCCTCGGCAGACGGCTTCAGGAACTGCGGGAGACGGCGGGCCTCAAGCGCGAGGAGGCCGCCAAGGTGCTGCGGGTGGCACCGGCGACCGTGCGGCGCATGGAGATGGCCGAGGTCGCGCTGAAAATACCGTACGTCCAGATACTGCTGACGGCGTACGGCGTCGCCTCCGACGAGGTCGCGGCGTTCGTCGCGCTCGCCGAGGAGGCGAACCAGCCGGGCTGGTGGCAGCGGTACCACGACGTGCTGCCGGACTGGTTCAGCCTGTACGTGAGCCTGGAGGGGGCCGCGCGGATCGTCCGTTCCTACGAGCCGCACTTCGTCCCCGGGCTGTTGCAGACCGAGGACTACGCGCGCGCGGTCCTGGAGGCCGGGACGATCGGCAACGCGGGCGGGGACGCGGTGGAGCGGCACGTGTCCCTGCGCATGGAGCGGCAGCGGCTGCTGGAGCGCCCCCACCCGCCCCACCTGTGGGTGGTGATGGACGAGACGGTGCTGAAGCGGCCGGTGAGCATCCACGGCCGGGTGATGCGCGAGCAGCTGGACAAGCTGCTGGAGTTCGCGTCCCGGGACCGGGTGACGCTCCAGGTCGCCGAGTTCGAGGACGGTCCGCACCCCGGGACGTACGCGCCGTTCACCCTGTTCCGGTTCGCCGAACCGGAGCTGCCCGACATGGTCTTCACCGAGTATCTGACGGGCGCCCTGTACCTGGACTCCCGCGCCGAGGTCTCCGCCCACCTCGAGGTCCTGGACCACATGACGGCGCGGGCCGCCTCGACCCAGCGCACCGAGAAGATCCTGCGCGAGTACCGCGAGACGTTCTGACCGGAGACGACCGGAGACGACCGGCGACGACCTGCGACGACCTGCCACGCAGTCCTGAGGAGACGACACCGCATGACCGGTTCCGAGTCCGTGCCGCCCGCTTCCGCCTCCGTCGACACCAGTCGGCCGCACCCGGCCCGGGTCTACGACTGGTGGCTGGGCGGCAAGGACAACTACCCGGTGGACGAGGAGCTGGCCCGCAGGATCCTCGCGGCGGACGCCACGGCGGTACGCGGGGCGCGCGCGAACCGCCGGTTCATGCACCGGGCGGTCCGTGCCCTCGCCGAGGCCGGGATCCGCCAGTTCCTGGACATCGGCACCGGCATCCCCACCGAGCCGAACCTGCACCAGGTGGCCCAGGCGGTGGCTCCCGAGGCACGGGTCGTCTACGCCGACAACGACCCGATCGTCCTCAGGCACGCCGAGGCGCTGCTGCACGGGTCGGCGGAGGGCTCCACCGACTACGTCCACGCGGACGTCCGGGACCCGGACCTGATCCTGCGGCTCGCGGGCGAGTCCCTGGACTTCGGTCGACCGGTCGCGCTGTCGCTGGTGGCCCTGACGCACTACCTCGGCGACGCGGCCGACGGCGACGACGTGCACGGCCTGCTGAAGCGGTACACCGACGTGCTCGCCCCGGGCAGCTTCCTGGTCCTGTCGCAGGTCACTCCCGACCTGAACCCCGAGGCGGTGGGGAAGGCGGCGGAGCTGTTCGGCCGCAGCGGCACGCCCTTCCACCCGCGTTCCCTGACCGAGTTCGCGCGCTTCTTCGACGGTCTGGAGCTGCTGGGCCCCGGCGTCATCCCGGTCACCGGCTGGCGGCCGGACCCGGAGGACGTGGCCGCCCAGGCCGAGGGCATCGTGCCGGTGTACGCCGGGGTGGCCCGCAAGCCCTGACCCCGACCGTGCGCGCACACCCCGCCCCGGCCGTCCGGTGGCCCGCCCCCTGACCCGTACGGGCGCCGCGAACGGGTGCGCTCCCGCGCCCGGCCCTAGGTTCGAGAACCAGGGCCCGGCGAGCACCCGGCACCGGGTGAGCAAGGGAGCGCACGTGACCGACACGCGGACACCGCCCACCGAGCCGGGCGCGGCGCTGCTGCGCGCGGGACGGTTCTTCCGGCCGGGCACCGCCGCACCCGACCTGCACAGCATCGGACTGGTCGGCGGCCGGGAGTCGGACGCCTTCTACCGGGACCGCTGGAGCCACGACAAGGTCGTGACGTCGACGCACGGCGTGAACTGCACGGGTTCGTGCCGGTGGAACGTGTTCGTCAAGGACGGCATCATCACCTGGGAGACCCAGGCCACGGACTATCCGTCAGTCGGCCCGGACCGTCCCGAGTACGAGCCGCGCGGCTGCCCCCGGGGCGCCGCGTTCTCCTGGTACACCTACTCCCCCACCCGGGTGCGCTACCCGTACGTGCGCGGGGTGCTCCTGGAGATGTACCGGGAGGCGAAGGCGCGGCTGACGGACCCGGTGCTGGCGTGGGCCGACATCCAGGGCGATCCCGAGCGGCGCGGGCGCTACCAGCGGGCGCGCGGCAAGGGCGGCCTGGTCCGGGCGAGCTGGGACGAGGCGGTCGAGATGGTCGCCGCCGCGCACGTGCACACGATCCGCACCCACGGCCCCGACCGCATCGCGGGCTTCTCCCCCATCCCCGCGATGTCGATGGTGTCGCACGCGGCGGGCGCCCGCTTCCACTCGCTCATCGGCGCCCCGATGCTGTCGTTCTACGACTGGTACGCCGACCTGCCCGTGGCGTCCCCGCAGGTCTTCGGCGACCAGACGGACGTGCCGGAGTCGGGCGACTGGTGGGACGCGGCGTACCTCATCATGTGGGGTACGAACGTGCCGGTGACCCGCACGCCGGACGCGCACTGGATGGCGGAGGCCCGCTACCGGGGCCAGAAGGTGGTCGTGGTCTCGCCCGACTACGCCGACAACACCAAGTTCGCCGACCAGTGGCTGCACCCGCACCCCGGGACCGACGCCGCGCTGGCGATGGCGATGGGGCACGTGGTGCTCAAGGAGTTCTTCGTCGACCGCGTCACCCCGTTCTTCGACGACTACGTGCGGCGCTTCACCGACCTGCCGTTCCTGGTGACGCTGACCGAGCGGGACGGGGCGTACGTGCCGGACAAGTTCCTGCGCGCCGCCGACCTGGGGCAGGGCGGCGACGACGCCCGCTGGAAGACGGTCGTCCTCGACGAGGCGACGGGCCGCGCGGTGGTGCCGAACGGCTCGCTGGGCTTCCGCTGGAACGACGCCGACCGGGGGAAGTGGAACCTGGACCTGGGCGGCGTACGCCCCCGGCTCAGCCTGCACGGCCACGGGATGGCGTCGGGTGTGGAAGTGCTCCTCCCCCGCTTCGACACCGAGGGCGGCACACACGGGCAGGGGCGCGGCGACGTCCTGCGCCGCGGGGTGCCGGCGACGCGCCTCGGCGGCGCGACCGGGCCGCTGGTGACGACGGTCTTCGACCTGATGCTGGCCCAGTACGGCGTGGCCCGCCCGGACCTCCCGGGCGACTGGCCGTCCTCGTACGAGGACGCCGCCGCGCCCGCCACCCCGGCCTGGCAGGAGACGCACACCTCGGTCCCGGCGGCGGCCTGTGTCCGCATCGCCCGGGAGTTCGCGCGCACCGCCGAACGCTCCAAGGGCCGCTGCATGATCCTGATGGGCGCGGGCACCAACCACTGGTTCCACTCCGAGACGATCTACCGGGGCTTCCTGGCCCTGCTCCAGCTCACCGGCTGCCAGGGCCGCAACGGCGGCGGCTGGGCGCACTACGTGGGGCAGGAGAAGTGCCGCCCGGTGACCGGCTGGGCGTCGCTGGCCGCCGCGTCGGACTGGTCGCGCCCGCCGCGCCAGGCGATCGGCACCGGGTACTGGTACCTGCACACCGACCAGTGGCGCTACGACCGGTTCCGCGCCGACGTCCTCGCCTCGCCGCTGGGCGAGGGGCGGCTGGCGGGGATGGCGGGCGCGGACTGCCTCGCCCTGTCGGCGCGCACCGGCTGGATGCCCTCGTACCCGACCTTCGACCGCAACCCGCTGGAGCTGGGCGAGAGCTTCGGCGACCCGGTCGCCAACGCGGTGGCCGAACTGCGGGCGGGCACCCTGAAGTTCGCGGGCGAGGACCCGGACGCACCCGAGAACTGGCCGCGGATCGTGACCCTGTGGCGGGCCAATCTGCTCGGCTCGTCCGGCAAGGGCGCCGAGTACTTCACCAAGCACCTGCTGGGCACCCAGTCCTCGCTGCGGGCCGAGGAGGCGGCGCCCGGCGAGCGCCCCCGGGACGTGGTCTGGCACGAGGAGGCGCCCGAGGGAAAGCTCGACCTGCTCCTCTCACTGGACTTCCGGCACACCTCGTCCACGCTCCTGTCCGACGTGGTGCTGCCGGCCGCGACCTGGTACGAGAAGCACGACCTGTCCAGCACGGACATGCACCCCTACGTGCACGCCTTCTCCCCGGCGGTGAACCCGCCCTGGCAGGCGCGCACCGACTTCGACACCTTCAAGGTCCTCGCGGAGAAGCTGAGCGAGCTGGCCGAGGACCACCTCGGGGTCCGCAAGGACCTGGTGGCGGCCCCGCTCCAGCACGACACCCCGGGCGAGATCGCCCAGCCCGGCGGTGTCGTACGGGACTGGCGGCGCGGGGAGTGCGAGCCGGAGCCCGGGAGGACCATGCCGAACCTGGTCGTCGTGGAGCGCGACTACACGGCTGTCGGCGCGAAGTTCGCCGCGCTCGGCCCCCTGGTGGAGGCCAAGGGGCTGCCCGCCAAGGGCATCACCCTGAAGCCGGACGAGGAGGTGGCGCGGCTGCGTGACCTCAACGGCACGGTGCGCGGCGGCCCGGCCGACGGGCGTCCGGCGCTGGACACGGCGGTGAAGGCGGCCAACACCATCCTGGCCCTGTCCGGCACCACCAACGGACGCCTGGCCACCCAGGGGTTCCACACCCTGGAGGAGAGGACCGGGCAGGAGATGGCCCACCTCGCCGCCGAGCAGGAGGGCAAGCGGATCACCTACGCCGACACCCAGGCGGCGCCCGTGCCGGTGATCACCTCGCCGGAGTGGTCGGGCAGCGAGGCCGGCGGGCGGCGCTACACGGCGTTCACGCTCAACACCGAGCATCTCAAGCCCTGGCACACCCTCACCGGCCGGCAGCACTTCTTCGTCGACCACGACTGGATGCACGAGCTGGGCGAGGCACTGCCCGTGTACCGGCCGCCGCTGGACATGCACCGGCTGTTCGGCGAGCCTCAACTGGGTCCCGACGGACACCGCGAGGTGACGGTCCGGTACCTCACCCCGCACAACAAGTGGTCCATCCACTCCGAGTACCAGGACAACCTGTTCATGCTGGCGCTGTCCCGGGGCGGGCAGACCATCTGGATGTCCTTGGAGGACGCGACGGCCATCGGGGTCGCGGACGACGACTGGATCGAGGCGGTCAACCGCAACGGCGTGGTTGTGGCCCGCGCGATCGTCTCGCACCGCATGCCGCCCGGCACGGTCTTCATGCACCACGCCCAGGAACGCACGGTCAACGTGCCGCTGACGGAGACCACCGGGAAACGCGGCGGCGTCCACAACTCACTCACCCGGCTGCTCCTCAAACCGACCCATCTCATCGGCGGCTACGCCCAGTTGTCCTGGGCGTTCAACTACCTGGGCCCGACGGGCAACCAGCGTGACGAGGTGACCGTGATCCGGCGCCGTTCCCAGGAGGTCGAGTACTGATGCGCCCGATGGCCCAGGTCGCGATGGTCATGAACCTCGACAAGTGCATCGGCTGCCACACCTGCTCGGTCACCTGCAAGCAGGCGTGGACCAACCGGCGGGGCATGGAGTACGTCTGGTTCAACAACGTGGAGACCCGCCCCGGACAGGGCTACCCGCGCCGCTACGAGGACCAGGAGAAGTGGCGGGGCGGCTGGGAGCTGAACCGGCGCGGAGCGCTGAAACTGAAGGCGGGCGGCCGGTTCAAGAAGCTCGCCGGGATCTTCTCCAACCCGCGGCTCCCCGAGATCAAGGACTACTACGAGCCCTGGACGTACGACTACAAGAACCTCACCGACGCCCCGCTCGGCACCGACTACCCCGTCGCCCGGCCGGTCTCGCAGCTCGACGGCAAGCCGATGAAGATCGGCTGGTCCTCCAACTGGGACGACAGCCTGGGCGGCGCGCCCGCCTACGGCGACCTGGACCCGATGGTGGAGCGCACCCGCCAACAGGCGTCGGAGAAGGTGCGGTTCGCGTACGAAGAGACGTTCATGTTCTACCTGCCGCGCATCTGCGAACACTGCCTGAACCCGTCGTGCGTGGCGTCGTGCCCGTCGGGGGCGATGTACAAGCGCTCGGAGGACGGCATCGTCCTGGTCGACCAGGACCGCTGCCGGGGCTGGCGGATGTGCGTGACGGGCTGCCCGTACAAGAAGGTGTACTTCAACCACCGCACCGGCAAGGCCGAGAAGTGCACCTTCTGCTACCCGCGCATCGAGGTCGGCCAGCCAACCGTCTGCTCGGAGACCTGTGTGGGCCGGCTCCGGTACCTGGGCGTGGTCCTGTACGACGCCGACAAGGTGACCGAGGCCGCCGAGACGCCGAACGAACGCGACCTGTACGAGGCGCAGTTGGGCCTCTTCCTCGACCCGGAGGACCCCGGGGTGCGGCGGGCCGCCGAGGAGGCGGGGATCCCGTTCGACTGGATCGAGGCGGCCCGCCGCTCCCCCGTGCACGCGCTGGTGAGCAAGTACAAGGTGGCCCTGCCACTGCATCCGGAGTACCGCACGATGCCGATGGTCTGGTACATCCCGCCGCTGTCCCCGGTCGTGGACGCGCTGACGGAGACCGGGTACGACGGCGAGGACGCGGACAACCTGTTCGGCGCGATCGACACGCTGCGCATCCCACTCGAGTACCTGGCCGAGCTGTTCACGGCCGGTGACACCGGGCCGGTGCGGGCGTCGCTGGAGAAGCTGGCCGCGATGCGCGCGCACATGCGGTCGGTCAACCTCGGCGAGGACCCCGATCCGGCCGTCTGCGCGGGCGTCGGCATGCGCCCCGAGGAGATCCGGGAGATGTACCGGCTGCTGGCGATCGCCAAGTACGAGGAGCGGTACGTGATCCCGACGGCGGCCGTCGGGGACGCGCACCGGCTGGAGGCGTCCGCGCTGCCGGACACGTGCAGCCTGGACACCGACGGCGGCCCGGGCATGGGCGGCGACGGGCCGTTCGGCAGGGACTCGGGGCGCAAGCGGCTGCCGCTGGTGCCGGTGGAGAACTTCCACATCCTGCGCAGGCGGCAGACCGCCGACGACGAGAGGGAGGTCTGATCCGATGCCCGGCTTCGAGGTGCTGTACCAGGCGGCGGCGCTCTGTCTGACGTATCCCGACGACGACTTCCGCGCCCGGCTGCCCCTGCTGCGCGAGGCTGCGCCGCAGCTGCGCGGCTTCACCGACCACGCGGCGACGACCGAGCAGGGCGAACTCCAGGCGCACTACGTGGAGGTCTTCGACTTCAAGAACCGGCACAGCCTGTACCTGAGCTGGTGGACCGACGGCGACACCCGCAACCGGGGGATGTCCCTGGTCCGCTTCAAGGAGCTGTACCGCGCCCACGGCCTGGAGTTCACCGGCGAGGAGCTGCCGGACTTCCTGCCGGCGGTCCTGGAGTTCGTCTCCCGCACCGGGAACATGGAGATGCTCACCGAGCACCGTGACGCCCTGGACCAGCTGCGCTCCCGGCTCACCGCCTTCGGCACGCCCTACGCGTGCGTCCTGGACGCCGTGTGCGCCACCCTGCCGCCCGCACCCACCGGAGCCCGCCGATGAACGTCTTCCTGTGGGGCGTCCTGCCCTACGCCGCCTTCGCGCTGCTGATCGCGGGCCTGGTCTGGCGGCACCGCTACGACCGCTTCGGCTGGACCACGCGCTCCTCGCAGGTCTACGAGTCGAAGCTGCTCAACATCGCGTCACCGGTCTTCCACTACGGCATCCTCTTCGTGCTCGCCGGTCACCTGATCGGCCTGTTCATTCCGGCGTCCTGGACACAGGCCATCGGCATCAACGAGCACGCGTACCACCTGTTCTCGCTCTACGGCGGCACCTTCGCCGGGGTCCTCGCGGTCGCCGGGATCGGCATCCTGATCTACCGGCGCCGCACCAACGCGCCCGTGTTCCGGGCCACCACGGCCAACGACAAACTGATGTACGTCTTCCTGCTCGGCGCCCTCCTGCTGGGCATGATCGCCAAGCTCTCCGACACCTCCGGCAACGGCTACGACTACCGCAGCACCATCGCCCCCTGGTCGCGCAGTCTGTTCACGCTGAATCCGAAGACGGAGCTGATGGAGGGCGTGCCGGTGCTGTACCACGTGCACGCGGTGGTCGGGATGGTGCTGATCGCCCTGGTGCCCTACACCCGCCTGGTGCACATGTTCAGCGCGCCCTTGCAGTACCTGACCCGGCCGTACGTGGTCTACCGGTCGCGCGACCCCAGGCAGCTGGGGCCGCGCCCGGACCGGCGGGGCTGGGAGCGCGCGGGCTCCTAGCGCCCTGTCCGACTGTCCGACTAGGCCAGCTTGGCCGACAGGGTGATCGTCGTGCCGGTCAGGGCCTGGCTGACCGGGCAGTTCTTCTTGGCGTCCTCGGCGGCGGCGACGAACGCGTCGTTGTCCAGGCCGGGGACGGTGCCCTCCACGGTGAGGTGGATGCCCTTGATGCCCTCGCCGGGCTGGAAGGTGACGTCGGCGGAGGTGGTGAGCTTGGTGGGCGGGGTGCCGGCGCCGGCCAGGCCGTGCGACAGCGCCATGGAGAAGCAGCTGGAGTGGGCGGCGGCGATCAGCTCTTCCGGGCTGGTCTTGCCGTTCGCCTGCTCGGCGCGCGACGGCCACGACACCGGCTGCTCGCCGATGCCGGACGAGTCGAAGGTGACGACACCGTTGCCCTCGAGCAGGTTGCCTTCCCAGACGGTGTGTGCGGAGCGCGTGGTTGCCACGGCGGGTCCTCTCGAATTCGCTTGCTGTACTGGGGCGGTGGTAGCCCGTGTGTCCGGGTTCCCGCCCCCATCCGATCACACTCCGGCTCAGCTCACCCGGAAGACCGGCCCCCGGGCGGTGAACGGCAGCCGCGCGCCCTGCGGAATCAGGTAGGCGTGCTCGCGCCGCACCCGCAGGACGTCGCACCAGCCGTCGGTGACGACGAGGACCGGCGCGGTGGGCGGGAAGTCCTCGGCGCGCAGCAGCAGGTCGATGCCGGGCTGGAGAACGGTGCCGCCCCGGCCGTGCACCCGCACCCTCCCGGCGATGTCCGTCACCGGGAGGTACCCGGCGTCGTGCGGCGCGGCGTCGCAGAACACGACGCGGGCGGCGGGCACGTCGCGGGTCTCGGCGTAGGAGGCGATCGCGCCGAGCGCCTTGCCGAGCAGGGTGCGGTCCATGGAGCCGGAGGTGTCCAGGACGACGCCGAAGGTGCAGCGGGCGATCTCCTCCGGAGGGAAGTACCGGCCGGCGCGCGGGATGCCGGGGGTTGCGGCCTGACGCCGGGAGGGGCGGGCGTAGGTCCGTACGGGCTCGGGGCGGGGCACGAACTCGTCGAACCAGCGGGCGAGCCGGGCGTCCCAGGGCAGCGGCGGGTGGCTGAGGACGCGGATCTCCTCGACCAGGCCGGCGGGCAGGAAGCCGCGTTCCTGCTGCTGGTGCAGGTCGAGGCCCTGGGTGAGACCGCGGCGGTAGAAGCCGTCGAGGTCGACGTGGTCGCGGGGTGGGCCCAGGGGGCCGCCGAGGACGTCGCCGACGCCCTTGCCGCGCGGGGTGGACAGGCGGCGGATGCGGCGCAGGTCGCCGGCGATGCGGTCGTAGACCTCCTCGGCGGACAGCCCGGCCAGCTCCGGGTCGTGCAGCAGGCCTTCGGGCATGGTGCCGACCTGCATCTCGACGAGCCAGCCGTTGATGACGTAGTCGCAGGCCACGTTGAACAGGTACGGGTCGCGGGTGCCGCAGCGGTCGCCGTGGCGCAGGGCGGCGTGCAGCATCTCGTGGGCGAGGATGAAGCGCCATTCCTCGTCGTCGTACCGGCGCAGCGGGTTGACGTAGATCTCCCCCGCCTCGGCGTTGACGGCGGCGACGGAGATGCCGTGGGCGCGGGCCAGTTCGGCGTCGGCGACGAGGGTGATGCCGGAGGCGATGCCGCCGAGCAGCGGGTAGGAGGAGACGAACCAGCTCAGGGCCTGCTGCCAGGGCTGGAGTCGGGTGGGGCCGCCGAGCATGGCGTCGCGGCGGCCGCCCGCGAGGTCGAGGGCGGTGGACATGGTGCGGGTGAGGGCGTGGGCGAAGGCGAGCTGCCAGTCGGGGACCTGGAGGTTCCAGCCGTCCCAGGGGGAGAGCAGCTGGTCGGGGTCGCCGCCCGCGGTGCCGCAGTGCTCGTAGGCGGCGGGGATGCCGCCCTCGCGGCGCCAGCCGGCGGCGATGCGCTCCTCGTCGCCGTCGGGGTACGTCGGCGGCAGGTGGTCCGGGGTGCGGCCGACCGGGAAGGTCAGGAGGAAGCGGTTGACGACGGTGCAGCGGGCGGCGAGGTCGTAGCGGTCGGGCTGGACGCGTTCGCCGGTGGCGGCGGGTACGTGACCGAAGCCGAGGTGGATCAGGGCGTGGGCGATGGCCCAGGCCCAGTCGGCGGGTTCGGCGTGGCGGGTGGGGTTCAGGTGGACCCGGCCGTTGGAGCTGACGCGGGCGAGTCCGTGGCGGGGCGCGACCTCGCACTCCTCCTCCCGGCACAGCTTGACCTCCATGGCCGCGAGCGCCGGGTTGGCCCACACCAGCTGCACACCCTTGGCGCAGTCCTCGGCTGCCGGGTCCTTCTTCTTCTGCTGCTTCTGCCTGCGGGCGCTGCTCACCGGCGGGCCTCCACCAGCCGGGGCATGTCGCGGGCGGCCTCCACCAGGAACCAGGCGGGCAGCAGCGGGTTGCCATCGGCGTCGGAGGCGATGACGCTCTGGGCCACCTCGACGGAGATCTCGGCGAGCTGCACGAGCAGCGACTTGGCGCGGTAGGCGGTCTGGCGGCCGTTCGCCGACATGTGCTCCTTGCTCGCGGGCAGTTCCTTGACCAGGCGGCCCCGGAAGGACTCGGCGAGGTAGTAGAGGAGATCTCGGTCCTCGAGGCGGCTGGGCCAGCGGGCCTCGCCCTTGAGGATCGCCTCGATGCCGAACCGGCTGCGGACGATCTTGACGTAGCCGCAGAAGGCGGTCGCGTGGGCCGGGGTGAGCGTGCCGTGCGCGAGGACCTTCAGGGTGTCCTCGTCGAGGTCACGGCCGAAGGAGTGCAGGGCGTCGGAGAGCATGTGCCAGGAGCGCGGGGTGGAGAACGGCTCCTCCGTCTTGGGCGGCTTGGACCACAGGTGGTCGGGGCGGTCGGTGAGGTGGTCGGTGATCCAGGGGTGGATGCCGTTCTCCCCGGCCCACACCAGCCAGTCCCTGGCGGAGGCGTCCAGGTGGACGTGGGTGAGGCGGTTGACCAGCGCGGAGGCGATGGGGCGGGCCAGCGCGTTGTCGGTGGCGCGGTTTCCGGCGCCGATGACGATGGAGCCCTTGGGGAGTTCGTAGTTCCCGATGCGGCGGTCGAGGATGAGCGAGTAGAACGCCTTCTGCACGTCCGGGGTGGCCGCGTTCAGCTCGTCCAGGAAGAGGCAGTACGGCTCGTCGCGGGCGATGGCCTCCGGCGGGCAGAACACCGACCGGCCGTCCCGGATCTGCGGGACGCCGATCAGGTCCTCGGGCGCGAGCTGGGTGCCGAGCAGGCTCACGCACTCCAGGCCCAGCGAGTCGGCGAAGTTCCTCACCAGGGAGGACTTGCCGATGCCGGGTGCGCCCCACAGGAACACCGGCCGCACGGTGGCGAGGCCGAGCAGCAGTTCCGGGAGGCGGGCGGGAGTGACGGTGACGGCTGCCTGCACGCAGGGGCTCCTTGGCGGGAGAGGGGGTCGGGAGGTGACCGGCCCAGTGTGCGTGCCCGCCGGGGTGCCGCGCAGCCGAATTACGGGGCGCTGGACGTCTCCGCGCGGCGCCTGCGGGCCGCCATCACCGCGTACACGAGCACGCCGGCGAAGAGGAACAGCACGCCCTGGTAGACCGCCGCGTATCCCGCGCCCGCGACCAGCCACAGCGAGAACGCCGCCGCGACCGACGCGACGACTCCGTCCCGGACCAGGCGGGCCCGGTCGACCTTCTCGCCCTGCCCGGAGACCAGGTGGAACAGCTGGGCGGCCGTGGCCAGCAGGTAGGGCACGGTCGCCGTGAAGGTGGTGACGAGGACCAGGACCTCGAAGACCTTGGCCGAGCCGGACGTGTAGTTGTAGACGGTGAGCAGCGAGGCGAGGACGACGGTGACGCCGACGCCGACGGTGGGCACCCCGCGCCGCTTGCGCGCGAACGCGGCCGGGAAGAGGCCGTCCCTGGCAGCCGCGTACGGGGTCTGGGCGCTGAGCAGGGTCCAGCCGTTGAGGCAGCCGGTCATCGAGACCAGCGCGGCCAGCGCGACGGCCCAGCCGCCCCAGGCGCCGCCGAACATGGCGTTGACGGCGTCCGAGAAGGGCGCCGAGGAGGTGACCAGGCGGTCGTGGGCGACAGTGCCGAAGACCGCGAGGGTGCCGAGCAGGTAGACGAGGGCGGCGCCCGCGGTGCCGATGACCGTGGCCCGGCCGACCGTGCGGCGAGGGTCCTTGACCTCGCCGGCACTGACGGCGGCGGACTCCACGCCCAGGTAGGAGAAGAGCAGGATCGCGGCGGCCGCGGACACCGCGCCGATGCCGCTGGAGCCGCTCGCGTTGAAGGGGCCGAGGTTATCCGGGTCGAAGAAGAACAGCCCGCCGACCGCGACGAGCAGCAGCGGCGCGAACTTCAGCACGGTGGAGATCAGCTGGACGGCGCCGACCCAGCGGGTGCCGGCGAAGTTGGCGAGCGCGGGCAGCCACTGGATGACGAGGGCGGCCAGGCACGCGGTCCAGCGGTGGTCGTTCACCGGGATCAGGACGTCGAGGTAGCCGACGGCGGCGACGGCGAGGGCCGCGTTGGACACCCAGGTGGTGATCCAGTACGCCCAGGCGGCGAGGAAACCGGCGAAGTCGCCGAAGGCTCCGCGGGCGTAGACGTAGGGGCCGCCGGTGCGCGGGTCGCGGGCGGCGAGGCGGCCGAAGACCAGCGCGAGCGCGATCGCGCCGACGGTCAGGACGCCGAAGGCGAGCAGGCTGATGGTGCCGAAGGGGGCTACGGAGGCCGGGAGCAGGAAGATGCCGCCGCCGATGATGTTGCCCATGACCAGGGCGGTGGCGACGGGGAGCCCGAAGCGGCGGGCGTGCCGGGTGCTCTCGGATGCGGGCGCCGCAGTGGTCTCCTGCGGTTCCGGAGCCGGTGGGGGGACGGTCCCGGTGACGTGCATGGGGTGGTGCGCCTCTCATGGAACGGGGCCCGGGATCGCCGGACCGGCCCATGGTCCGGCACAGTCCCGCTTCGCTCCAAATCAGGCGCTTTTGTCCTGTACGAACCCGTCCGCGACGGGAAAAGGTGCGCCTTCGACGACGTTCGGCCGTGGATCCTCCGTCCCCACCGGGACCTGGGGGCCGTTCGACTCGCGCAGCCAGTGGCGGAGCACCCGGTGGACCTGCTCGGCGCCGACGATCTCCTCACCCTGGCCGGCCGGCGCGGACAGCACGGTCGGTGACAGCAGGAAGGCGCTCGACTGGGCGCCGCCGAGTCCGCCGTGGGAGCCGATCTGCTCCTCGAAGGCGAGGACCTCGCCGTCGGCCGGGTCGTGGAAGGAGTTGACCATGATGTCGGCGGTGTGCGGGAAGGAGTGGGTGCGGCGTACGGCGTCGGCGGCGCCGGGGCCGAAGGGCGCGAGCGGCCCGGGGTCCTCGTCCAGCCGGTCCAGGGGCACCTCGGCGCCGCGCGCGCCGAGCACGACCCCGCCGTACCTCTCGCTGCGCACCAGCAGGAAGCCGATGCCGGGGTGGTTGGCGAGGGTCGTCAGCAGCGCGGGGTGGCGGGCGTCGATCTCCTCGCGGGTCATCCGGTGCGGGACGTCCGGGAAGGAGACCAGACCGAGGTTGCCGGAGGCCAGCACGATCGGCTCGGAGCGGCGTCCGGTGGGGGTGTCGGCGGGCCGCTGCTGTTCGGCGCCCTCCTCCACGGGGCGGTGCAGGGCGGCCCGTACGGTGTTGCGCGCCTCGGCGCCGCTGCGGGTGCGCCGGGCGCTGCGCGGCACGGCCAGCCCGCAGCCGGCCCGCACCAGGTCGGCGAGGGTCAGCCCGTAGCGGGCGCGGAAGGTCTCGCCCGGACTCTGGCCGTGGTCGGACAGGACGACGATCCGGTACGGGCGAGGGGCGTGTTCGACGACGTTCTCGATCAGGGCGAGGGCCCGGTCGAGCCGCCGGAGGACCTTGGCGGCGTCCCGGCTGCCGGGCCCGGAGTGGTGCGCGACCTCGTCGTAGGCCACCAGGTCGGCGTAGACGGACGTGCGGCCGGCGAGCATGTCGCCCATCACCGCCGCGACGACGACGTCGCGCTCGACGACGGTCGCGAAGGCGCGGACGAAGGGGTAGAGACCGCCGCGGGAGACACGCGGGCGGACCTTGTGCAGGCGGGCGCGGGTGGACTGGCCGATCTCCCGGCACACCTCGGCGACGAAGGACATCGCGGTGCGCACGGCGTTGGCCGGGTCGGAAAAGTAGGCGAAGTAGCCGGCCCGGGAGCGGGTCTCGCGGCTGCGGCGGCGGGTGGCTATGGACAGCACGAGGGCCTGTTCGTCGGCGCCGCCGCCGAACAGGTTGCCGCGGCTGGCGCCGTCGAGGCTGAGCAGTCCGGCGTCGCCGGTGCGCCGGACGGCGCGGTACTGGAGTTCGGCGGCGCTGGTCGGTCGGTTGCTGACCATGACCTCGCCGCTGTCCTTCTCGTACCAGCGGAAGGCGGGGACGTCGTGGTTGCTGCCGTGCAGGATGCCGAGCTGGCTGGCGCCGGTCTGGCTGGACCAGTCGGTGCGCCAGGGGTCGAGCCGGTGGGTGGCGGAGGCGCCGTCGCGGCCGAGCCAGCGGGCGACGGTGGGCATGGCGCCGCCGTCGACCGCGTCGAGCAGGACGTCGTGACCGACGCCGTCCAGTTGCAGGAAGACGGTGCCGGGCCCGGCCGGGCAGGGCGGCCCGGATCTGCGGCGGCGGTCGGCGAGACGGTAGAGGCGGCGGCGGTAGGCGTCGTCGTCGCGCACGGCCAGGGCGCCGCCGGTGGCGGAGGCGACGGCGGACATGACGGCGGCCACCACGACCGCCGTCTCTGGGGCGACGCCACCGCGCCCGGCCGGGTTCACGTCGATCGCGAGGAGCAGCAGCCCGCCGTTGAGGAAGAAGACCAGCAGGCCGAGGACGAGGGCCGGCACCAGGAGCAGCAAGCGGACCATGAGCGGCCAGACCAGGGCGGAGAGCAGACCGAAGGCGCCGGCGCCGACCGCGGCGGTCATGGCGATGTCGGTCGCGCTGTCGCCGTCGGGCGACTGGAGCCGGAAGTCGGGCAGGATCCCGGCGAGCACGAGCATGGTGAGGGTGGACACGGCCCACACCGCGACACTCCGCCCGATCTGACTGGCGACCCGGCGCCAACGGCCTCCGCTCACGTCCCGCACACCTCACGTCCCCGGCCCGTCGTCCGTGCGGGCCGTCCCCACCCTGCCACAACGCTCCGGAGTCCCCGTTTGTCCCCCCGGGTCCGGTTCACACCCCCGGGCGGCGGTCAGCGGCCGTCGTACCCGGCCGTCGGCATGGACAGCCTGCGGTGCACGCAGGCCTTCATCCGGGCGTCGTAGGACGGTTCGGCGTGGCCCACGGTCTCGACGCGGACACCGCGCCGCGCGCACTCCGCGGTGAAGTCGTCGACGGAGGACAGCGCGCTCTCCAGCACCCGGCGGCTGGGCGCCACGAACAGGTCGTGCCCGGGGCGCACCCCGTCCCACAGGGCGCCGTGGTCGTGCCGCAGACGGCGCACCAGGAGCTGCCGGGCGACGACGTAGCCGTGCTCGGCGGCCCAGCGGGCGCACATGGCGTGCTGGCTGCGGGAGTCGACCAGGAAGGGGTCGTCGTCCAGCTGTTCCAGTGGCGTCAGACTCGCGATCGCCGTCACCCGCACCGGCCCCATGGTGTCCCCCCTCACCTCCCGTCACCTCCCGTTTTCGCCGCCGACCCTACTCCTGGACGTAGGCTTCGGGGAGTCGCGCGAAGGAGGCAAAGAGGTGCCGGTGGAGCTCACGTGGTGGGGTCACGCCACCTGCACGGTCGAGGATTCGGACGTCCGCGTGCTCACCGATCCCCTGTTCGCACGCCGGCTCGCCCACCTGCGTCGCAGGCGGGGGGCGGTGCCGCCGCCGGACGCCTGGCGGGCGGACGTGGCCCTGGTGTCCCATCTGCACGCCGACCACCTGCATGTGCCGTCGCTCGCGCGGCTCGCGCCGGGCACGCGCCTGCTCGTGCCCCGGGGCGCACTCCGGGCGGTGCCGGGGCTGCGCCGGCTCGGGCACCTGGAGCTGACCGAGGTGGCTCCGGGCGACGAGACGGCCGTCGGCGACCTGCGGATACGGGCGGTGCCGGCGCGGCACGACGGGCGGCGGCTGCCGGTCGGACGGCACCGCGCCCCCGCGCTCGGGTATGTCGTCGAGGGCGAGGCGCGGACGTATTTCGCCGGGGACACCGGTCTGTTCGACGGCATGGAGAAGGAGGTCGGGCCGGTCGACGCGGCGCTGCTGCCGGTGGGCGGCTGGGGCCCCTACCTGGGTGCGGAGCACCTGGACGCGGGGCGGGCGGCCGAGGCGCTGACCCGGCTGGCGCCGCGCACGGCGGTGCCGGTGCACTACGGCACGTACTGGCCGATCGGGATGGACGCCGTGCGCCCCCACGAGTTCCACACGCCGGGCCAGGAGTTCGTGCGCCTGTCGGCGCTGCGCGCGCCGGGGGTGACGGTGCACCGGCTGGGGCACGGCGAGAGTGTGCGGGTGGAGGTCGCGCGGTGAGCTGGCTGGGGGCCGCGACGCTGGACATACCGACGGAGCCGACGCAGCAGGCGCTCGGCTATCCGTCGCTGTTCCTGCTGGTGCTGATCGGGGCGCTGGTGCCGGTGGTGCCGACGGGCGCGCTGGTCAGTTCGGCGGCGGTGGTGGCGATGCACCAGACGCTGCCGTTCGCCATGCTGATGGTGTTCGCGACGGCGTCGCTGGCCGCGTTCTGCGGGGACATGGCGCTGTACTGGCTGGGCCGGCGCGGGGTGGGCTCCAAGAACGGCTCGCGCTGGCTGGAGGCGATCCGGTCCCGGGCGCCGGAGGACCGTCTTGAGCAGGCGCAGGAGAAACTCGCCGAGCACGACGTGGCGGTGCTGGTGCTGTCCCGGCTGGTGCCGGCCGGCCGGATCCCGGTGATGCTGGCCTGTCTGCTGGCGAAGTGGCCGCTGCGCCGTTTCGCCCGGGGCAACCTGCCGGCCTGCCTGGCCTGGGCGGCGACGTACCAGCTGATCGGCGTCCTCAGCGGCGCCCTGTTCAGCAAGCCGTGGGAGGGCGTGGCCGCGGCGATCGCGCTCACCGTGCTGGTCAGCGTGGCGCCGGGGGTGTGGCGGCGGCTGCGGGGACCGGCGAAGGCGTAGGCCCGCGGCGGTCGGCGGACACGGGGGCCGGGGGCGTCACTCCAGCACGCGGGAGCCGCCGACCGGCAGGTCCCAGAGGCGTTCACGGGGCAGGCCCGCCTGCTGCCAGGCGTCGCGTACGCGGGTGAGGGGCTCCAGCACCGGCTCCGCGGAGAGCACGAACGTGCCCCAGTGCATCGGCGCCATGTGGCGCGCCCCGACGTCCCGGGCGGCCCGTACCGCCTCCTCCGGGTCGCAGTGCACGTCGCTGAGCCACCAGCGGGGGTCGTAGGCGCCGATGGGGAGCAGGGCGAGGTCGATGCCGGGGTAGCGGCGGCCGATCCGGGTGAACCAGTGGCCGTATCCCGTGTCGCCGGCGAAGTAGACGCGCCGGCCGTCGGGGTCGGTGAGCACCCAGCCGCCCCACAGGCTGCGGCAGGTGTCGGTGAGGCTGCGCTTGGACCAGTGGTGGGCGGGGACGAAGTCGAACCGGACCCCGTTCAGCTCGGTCGCCTCCCACCAGTCCAGCTCGGTGACGTGGGTGAAGCGGCGGCGGTGGAACCAGCGGCCGAGCCCGGCGGGGACGAGTACGGGGGTGTCGCGCGGGAGCCTGCGCAGGGTGGGGGCGTCCAGGTGGTCGTAGTGGTTGTGGCTGATGACGACGGCGTCGACGCGGGGCAGGTCGCTCCAGGCGACACCGACGGGCGTGATCCGGGCCGGGGTGCCGAGGATCCGGCGGGACCAGACCGGGTCGGTGAGCACGGTGAGGCCGCCGATCCGGACCACCCAGCTGGCGTGTCCGGCCCAGGTGACGGCGACGGTGCGGGCGTCCACGCGGGGCAGCGGGCCGGGCGCGCAGGGCAGCCGCGGGATGTCGGCGAGCCCGGCGGGGCCTGGTCTCACCGCGCCCTCGCGGGCGAATCTGGCGAGGGCCTTCAGGCCGGGCAGCGGCGCGGTCAGCCGGTCGTGGAAGGTCCGCGGCCACACGCGGTGCTCCGCGGGCGGGCGGGGTGCGGCCGGCGGCGGGTGGCCGGGGGCCGGGCCGACGTCCTTGGCAGAGGCGGACGCGGGGGTGCTCGTGGTCGACCGGGGCTGGTGCGTCATCGAGGGGGCTCCCATCGCTGAGCGTCGCGGAGACCGTCGAAGACCGACTTCAGGCCGGTCAACGCGCGCTGCACGTGTGGCAGTTCCAACGGGTCCGAGGACAGGAGGCATTCCGCCCGCCGCTCGTCCGTGCCCGCGTCGAGCAGGGGGCCGGTGGCGAGCCGGACGCGCAGGGCGGGCAGGTCGTCGCCGAAGCGGTGGCCGCCGGGGGCGGGCATGCCGAGCCGTACGGTGAGGAAGTCCTCCAGTTCCTGGGCGTCGCCGACGCCCTCGGCGCCGAGGGCGTCGCGCAGCGGGCCGAGGTCGGCGTACAGGTGGCGGCCGGCCTGCGGGGGCCGGGCGGTGGCGCCCGCGGCGACGACGGCCGCGTGCGCGGCGGCGGCCACGCGCGCGTGCAGGCGTACGGCGGCCGCCCGGCGGGCGGTGACCGGCTCGGGTTCGTCGAGCGCGTACCCGGCCGCGGCGGCGACGGGCGCGGCGACGCGGGCGCCGAGCGCGGTGAGCACGTCGAGCACGCGCGCGTGCAGGCCGTTCCCGGCGGCGGAGGCCGGGAAGCGGGCGACCGCGGCCGGCCAGGCGGGCGGGAGCAGCGCACCGGCCAGGTCGGTGACGACGGTGACCCGCTCCGGCAGCATCTCGGCGGGGCTGAGGACCACGGTGGCGTGCGGGTCGTGCAGGGTGTCGCGCCAGGTCTCGTCGCTGACCAGGTGCAGTCCCTCGGCGGCGGCGGCCTCGACGGTCTCGTGCAGCAGCTCGGGCGGCGCGACGGTGCCGGTCGGGTCGTCGGCGACGGACAGCACGAGCAGACGGGGATCGCCGCCCTCGGCCCGCACCCGGCGGACGGTCTCCAGCAGCGCGTACGGGTCGGGCACCCCGCCGGACTCGGCCGGCGTCGGCACGTGGAAGACGGGCCGGCCCAGCAGTCGCGCGTACGGTGCCCACCAGGCGGCGCAGGGGCGGGGCACCAGGACGTCGCCGCCCAGCGCGGCGGTCAGCGCGAGCAGCAGGGCGCCCGCGCCGGGGGCGGCGGCGAGGTGACCGGGGTCGGTGGTCAGACCGCGCCGGTCCCAGTAGCCGCTCGCGGCCTCCAGGAGGGCGGGGGCCCCGCCGGCCGGTTCCCCTCGCGCCCGGCCCGCGGCTGCGGCGAGCACGGCGGCCAGCTCGGGCAGCACGGGCAGCCCGTCCTCGGGAAAGTGCGGACCATAGCGAACGGGCCCGTGCCCGGCGGACCCGGATACCGAGTCGGCGGACCCCTGCCCCGAGCGGGCGCGCCCGGACCCCGGGTCGGCAGACCCGGATACCGAGGGGCCGCGCCCCGGTCCTGACTGGGCGCGTCTGGGCCCCTCGTCGGCGGGTTCGGATCCCGAGTCGGCGCGTTCGGATCCCGAGTCGGCGCGTTCGGATCCCGAGGGGGCGCGCCCCGGCCCTGACTGGGCGCGTCCGGGCCCCTCGTCGGCGGGTTCGGATCCCGAGTCGGCGCGTTCGGATACCGAGGGGTCGCGCCCCGGCCCTGACTGGGCGCGTCTGGAACCCTCGTCGGCGGGTCCGGACCCCGAGTCGGCATGTCCGGACCCCGAGTCGGCGCGGCCTGCGGGGCCGCGCCCCCTCGGCCCAGTGGCCGAGCCGCCGAGCCCCGCTGCCGAGACCGCGAGCCCTGCCGCCGAACCGCCAGGACCCGTGGGCGAGCTGTCACGACTCGTGCCCGGGCCACCGGGACCCTCGGCGCCACCGGGACCGACAGCCGCACCGCCGGCTCCCGTCCCCGCGCCGCCGGGGCCGGGGGCCGAGCCGCCGCAGGGTGCGGTCGAGCCGTCAGGGGCCGTGGCCGGGTCCTCGGGGTCCGTGCGCCGCATGCGTGCCTCCGCGCCTTTGTGCCGCCTGTCCGTGCCGCGCCCTGTTGCTCGCTCGTGCTCGTTGGTCCCAGTACCCACCGTGCCGCTCCGCCATGGCTGCGGCTCCGGTTGCGCGCGTCACAGCCGGGCCGGGTGCCGCGCGGGGTCAGCGCCCGCCGTCCTCCCCGCGCAGCCGCAACCGCAGCCGGTGCGCGGCCGCTCCGCACGCGCCCGCGATCAGGACACCGCCGGCGACCAGAGCGGTCGTCGAGCCGCCGAAAGCCCCTCCGGTGCCCGCCTGCACCCCGTGTTCGGCCGTCGTCGCGCCGCCGCAGGGCTTGGCCCACGTCGTGGACCCGCCGCGGGCGGCGGTGGGTTCGGGGCACGCGGGCTTGGTGGCGGACGCGCAGGGCGTGCCCCGCGTGTCGGCCCCCGTGCCCGGGACGGCGGATTCCCGGCACCCCGGCTGGGCGGCACCGGCACCGGCACCCGCACCCGCGTCCGCACCGCTCTCCCCCGGCACACTCATCGTCGCGCTCCACGGGTCGCCGCCCTCGCCGCCGGACGCGTCCGGGCAGGCACCGTCGACGGTCCAGGCGTCCGCGGCGTCCGCGGCGTCCCCGAGGGCCTCGGCATCTCCGGCGTCTCCGGCGTCTTCCGGGTCCGCCTCCGGTGCTCCGGCGGCGGCTATGCGCGCGGTGCCGCGGTAGGTCGGCCCGGACGCCGTCCCCCCGTCGTCCGCCACCTTGCGCAGCGCGACGGTGCCCTCCTCGAAGGCCGCCGAGGTGGCGTCGAGGCTCGGGGGCGCGGACCCGCCGGTCGGGCCGCACGAGACCGAGACGGTGACGGTGTCACCGGGGGCGGCGTCCGCCGGACTGACCCGCGCGGCGGGCTGCCCGCCGGGCGGCGGGACGGCCTCCTCGGCGGACGGCGGAGGCACGGCGGCCGGGTCGTCGGCGGCCGGCGGGGCCACGGGTTCCCCGGCCCCGGTGCCGGCGGGGGGCGACGGTACGCCCGGGTCGGCCGCGCCCGCTCCCGCGCAGACGCCGAGGGCGGCACTGGCCAGGACGGCGACGGACAGGGCTCGGGCGGTGCGGCGCATGGGACGGGCTCCTTCGAGCGACGGCTGCGGGGGCACGGCACTCGCGCCCCTCGGCCATCACAGCCCGTACGGCACGGGGACGCCCGTCACCGTGCGCCGTTCGCGCGAACCGGGGGTCCGGGCGGGTGAGCCCGAGGTTTCACGCCCCCGGACCCGGATCCCGCAGGACCTGCTCCCGCACCCGGTCGCAGCAGCGGGTGATCAGCCGGGAGACGTGCATCTGGGAGATGCCGAGTTGCTCGGCGATGCGGCTCTGCGTCATGTCGTCGAAGAACCGCATGTAGAGGATGGCGCGTTCACGCGGCGGCAGCGCGGCCAGCCGGTCCTTGACGGCCTCGCGGTCGACGACCGTGTCCAGGGCCGGGTCGGGTGCGCCGAGCGCGTCGCCCAGCGAGTAGCCGTCCTCGCTGCCGGGGAGTTCGGCGTCCAGGGACAGCGCCGTGAAGCTCTCCAGCGCCTCGAGACCGGTGCGGACGTCGTCCTCGCTCAGGTCGGCGTGCTCGGCGATCTCGGCGACGGTGGGCCTGCGGCCCGGAATGGTCTGGGACAGGTCCTGGCCGGCGAAGCGCACGCGGTTGCGCAGTTCCTGGACCCGGCGCGGGACGTGCAGGGTCCACATGTGGTCGCGGAAGTGGCGCTTGATCTCGCCGGTGATGGTCGGCACGGCGTAGCTCTCGAAGGCGTTGCCGCGCTCGGGGTCGTAGCGGTCGACGGCCTTGACGAGGCCGAGGGAGGCGACCTGACGCAGGTCCTCGTAGCTCTCGCCGCGGCTGCGGAACCGTCCCGCCAGTCGTTCGGCCATGGGCAGCCACGCCTCGACGATCCGGTCGCGGACCGCGTCGCGTTCGGGACCGTCGGGAAGGGTGGCGAGCCGACGGAACGCGTCGGCCGTGTCGGGGGCGTCGTCGTGCGGGTGCTTCACAGTGGCGTGGATCGGCATGGTGCGTCGCAACTCCCTCGGAGTGCGGGGTCCCGCCGTCGCGCCGGACGGCAGTCCGGTCGGTGCGGTCCGCACGGGGGACGACCGGGAGGCGGGCGGCCTCCGGCTCGCGATGCGGCCGGCACCGTGACGACGACGCGGCCCTGGGGTCGGGCGGTCACCGTGGGAGGACGTCCGGCTCCGCTCGGACGCGTCCGAGGCGGCGTGGCGCCGCTCCCACGGACGTGCCTCCTGTCCGAAGCACTGAACTTGCGCCTGCCCCCTGGCTCCCACGGCAAACACCCGGTTCGTCAGTTCCCACGCGGCTGCCTGAAGCGCAGCATGTTGCCGGCCGGATCGCGGAAGGCGCAGTCGCGGACGCCGTAGGGCTGGTCGACCGGCTCCTGGAGGACTTCGGCGCCCGCGGCGCGGACGTGCTCGAAGGTCGCGTCGACGTCGTCGGTGCCGAGGACGACGCCGCGCAGGTGGCCCTTGGCCAGCAGCCCGGCCATCGCCTCCCTGTCGGCGGCCGAGGCGTTGGGGTCCGCCAGCGGGGGTTCGAGGACGATGTCGACGTCGGGCCGGGCCGGGAAGCCGACGGTCACCCAGCGCATTCCCGCGTGGGCGACGTCGTCCCGGACCTCCATGCCGAGCACGTCCCGGTAGAAGGCGAGCGCCTTGTCGTGGTCGTCGACGGCGATGAAGCACTGCGCGAGGCTGATGTCCATGCGGGTCACGCTACGGACGGTGGTGCGGGCGTCGCTTCTCCGTTCCTGACCGGCCGGGTGTGGACCTTGGCGACGCAGGCCGGGACGGCGGCCCCGTCGGAGTGGTCGCGTTCCCGGTAGACGCTGGGGCTCTCGCCGACCAGTTCGGTGAACCGCGAGCTGAACGACCCCAGTGAGGTACAGCCGACCGCGAAGCAGACCTCGGTGACGCTCATGTCGCCGCGCCGCAGCAGCGCCATGGCGCGCTCGATGCGGCGCGTCATCAGGTAGCTGTAGGGCGTCTCCCCGTAGGCGGCGCGGAAGCTGCGCGAGAAGTGGCCCGCGGACATGAGGGCGACGCGGGCCAGCGCCGGCACGTCGAGCGGTTCGGCGTACTCGCGGTCCATCAGGTCGCGGGCCCGGCGCAGCCGGGCCAGGTCCTCCAGCGTCGTCACCGGACCACGATCCCACAGCGTCGGCCGCTCCGGGTGGTGTTTCCGGCGCCGTGGACCGCGTTGCCCGGGTCAGGCGCCGACGTAGGCGGCGAGGTGCTCGCCGGTGAGGGTGGAGCGGTCGGCGACGAGGTCGGCGGGGGTGCCCTCGAAGACGATGCGGCCGCCGTCGTGACCGGCGCCGGGGCCGAGGTCGATGATCCAGTCGGCGTGGGCCATGACGGCCTGGTGGTGCTCGATGACGATGACCGACTTGCCGGCGTCGACGAGGCGGTCGAGCAGGCCGAGCAGTTGCTCCACGTCGGCGAGGTGCAGGCCGGTGGTGGGCTCGTCGAGGACGTACACACCGCCCTTCTCGCTCATGTGGGTGGCCAGCTTGAGCCGCTGCCGCTCGCCGCCGGAGAGGGTGGTGAGCGGCTGGCCCAGGGTGAGGTAGCCGAGGCCGACGTCGGAGAGCCGCTGGAGGATCTTGTGCGCGGCCGGCGTCCGTGCCTCCCCCGCGCCGAAGAACTCCTCGGCCCGGTCCACCGACATCGCGAGCACCTCGCTGATGTCCCGGCCGCCGAAGCGGTACTCCAGCACGGAGGGCTGGAACCGCTTGCCCTCGCAGTCCTCGCAGGGGGTGGCGACGCCGGCCATCATCGCCAGGTCGGTGTAGATGACACCGGCGCCGTTGCAGGTGGGGCAGGCGCCCTCGGAGTTGGCGCTGAACAGGGCCGGCTTCACGTCGTTGGCCTTGGCGAAGGCCTTGCGGATCGGGTCGAGCAGTCCGGTGTACGTCGCCGGGTTGCTGCGCCGCGAGCCCTTGATGGGGCTCTGGTCGACCGATACGACGTCGGCGCCGGCCGGGACCGAGCCGTGGATCAGGGAACTCTTGCCGGAGCCGGCCACGCCGGTGACCACGCAGAGCACGCCGAGCGGGACGTCGACGTCGACGTCCTGGAGGTTGTGCGTGTTCGCGCCGCGGATCTCCAGGGCGCCGGTGGGCTTGCGGACCGACTCCTTGAGGACGGCCCGGTCGTCGAGGTGGCGGCCGGTGACGGTGTCGGCGGCCCGCAGTTCCTCGACGGTGCCCTCGAAGCAGACGGTGCCGCCCGCGGCCCCGGCGCCGGGGCCGAGGTCGACGACGTGGTCGGCGATCGCGATGGCCTCCGGCTTGTGCTCGACGACGAGGACCGTGTTGCCCTTGTCGCGCAGGCGCAGCAGCAGGTCGTTCATCCGCTGGATGTCGTGGGGGTGCAGTCCGACGGTGGGCTCGTCGAAGACGTACGTGGTGTCGGTGAGCGACGAGCCGAGGTGGCGGATCATCTTGACGCGCTGTGCCTCACCGCCGGACAGGGTGCCCGCGGGCCGGTCGAGCGAGAGGTAGCCGAGGCCGATCTCCACGAAGGAGTCGAGGGTGTCCCGCAGGGCCGTGAGCAGCGGTGCCACCGAGGGTTCGTCGAGGTCGCGGACCCACTGCGCCAGGTCCCGGATCTCCATCGCGCAGGCGTCGGCGATGCTGATCTTCTTGATCTTCGAGGAGCGGGCGCCCTCGCTGAGCCGGGTACCCTCGCACTCGGGGCAGGTGGTGAAGGTGACGGCCCGCTCCACGAAGGCCCTGATGTGCGGCTGCATCGCCTCCTTGTCCTTGGACAGGAAGGACTTCTGGATCTTCGGGATGAGACCTTCGTAGGTGAGGTTGACGCCGTTGACCTTCACCTTGACCGGCTCGCCGTACAGGAAGTCGTGCAGTTCCTTCTTCGTGTACCGGCGGATCGGCTTGTCCGGGTCGACGAAGCCGGACTGGGCGTACACCTGCACGGTCCACTGGCTGTCCGACTTCCAGCCGGGAATGGTGAACGCGCCCTCGGAGAGCGACTTGGAGTCGTCGTAGAGCTGGGTGAGGTCGATGTCGGAGACGGTGCCGCGGCCCTCGCAGTGGGTGCACATGCCGCCGGTGCGCTGGAAGGTCGCCTTCACCGCCTTCTTGTTGCCGCGCTCGACGGTGATCGCGCCGCTGGCCCGGACCGAGGCGGTGTTGAAGGAGTAGGCGCTGGGCGGGCCGATGTGCGGCTTGCCGAGGCGGCTGAAGAGGATGCGCAGCATCGCGTTGACGTCGGTGGCGGTGCCGACGGTGGAGCGGGGGTCGGCGCCCATCCGCTGCTGGTCCACGATGATCGCGGTGGTGAGGCCCTCCAGGACGTCGACCTCGGGCCGCGCGAGGGTGGGCATGAAGCCCTGGACGAAGGCGCTGTAGGTCTCGTTGATCAGTCGCTGCGACTCGGCGGCGACGGTGTTGAACACCAGCGAGCTCTTGCCCGAGCCGGAGACTCCGGTGAACACCGTCAGGCGGCGCTTGGGAAGGTCGATGCTGACGTCCTTGAGGTTGTTCTCGCGGGCGCCGTGCACACGGATCAGGTCGTGGCTGTCGGCGACGTGCGATCCGGGCCCCTGCGTGCCCGGCCTCTTGGCGCTGCTCATCGTGTCTCCATCTGTCGGGGGCTCGGTGGGTGACGCCCTCAGTGCCTCGGTGGTCACACGCTAGAGGGGGCGCGGCGGCCCGCGCTTCTCGATTACTGATCCGCCGCGGATCCGCCGGAAATCGGAATGGACCCGTCCGGGTGAATCCGTGTCGGCCCGCGGTGTCCGGGTACGCGGTCGGCACCCCGAGGATCTGGAGGGAGACATGCAGCGAGGCAGCGACCGGATGAGCGTCCACCGCGACGACGAGATGAAGCATGAACTGCAGGGTCTGCTCAGGTCCGGGCACCCCACCCGCAGCGAGGAGTGGAACGACCCGGAACCTGCCGCCGAGGACGATCCGGACGTCATGTACGGACCCGTCACACCGGGCCGCGGACCGACGTACCTGGAAGCCCTGCGGCTCGAGCTGGCCCGGAACCTGACCCGGGGCAGCTTCCCCGCGGGACCGCGGGAACTGACCCGCACACTGCGCCGCGGCAATGCACCGGACGCCCTCGTCGAGGAGCTGGACCGGCTGCCGCACAAGGCGCGCTACGACAACGTCCAGGAGCTGGCGGTGGCCCTCACCGAGGGCGGCCGGTCCGCTCCGCGCGGTACGTGAAGGATCCGAGCGGTACATGAAGGAAGGGAACCCGAACTCCATGCGCATCGCATTTCTCACCGCGCCCGAGGGCGTGGAGCAGGTCGAGCTGACCGAGCCGTGGAAGGCGGCGAAGGACGCGGGTCACGAGCCCGTGCTCGTCTCCACGCAGTCCGGGAAGATCCAGGGCTTCGACCACCTCGACAAGGCGGACACGTTCCCCGTCGACGAGGTGGTGGGCGAGACCTCCGCCGACGCGTTCGGCGGTCTCGTCCTGCCCGGCGGAGTGGCCAACCCCGACTTCCTGCGGACCGACGAGAAGGCCGTGGCCTTCGTCAAGGACTTCTTCACGCAGGGCCGGCCGGTGGCCGCCATCTGCCACGCGCCGTGGACGCTCGTCGAGGCGGACGTCGTCCGCGGCCGGACCCTGACCTCGTGGCCCAGCCTGCGGACCGACCTGCGCAACGCCGGGGCCACCTGGGTCGACGAACAGGTCAAGGTCTGCGACGGAGGCAGCAACGTCCTGGTCACCAGCCGCAAGCCGGACGACCTCGAGGCCTTCTGCGCGACCTATCTCGCGGAGTTCGCCAAGGCGGCCGGCTGAGGCGGGCGACCGGGCAGGCGGCGGGCGGGCCACCGGCGAGGGATCGCGGGTGGCCCGCCGTCGCCTGCCCGGTCGGGCCACCGGCGAGGGATCGCGGGTGGCCCGCCGTCGCGCTCGGTCACCGGCCGCCGGACACCGCCCCACGGCCTGCGGACAGCCCGACGGCCCGGCCCTCAGACACCGGGCGCGGCGGCCTGCCCGCAGCCGCGTTCCCGGGCGCCCTCACGGGTACGGCCCGGGGCCACCGGGCGGCGTGGGTTGCGGCGCAGCCACTCGCCCTCCAGCCCCGCCATGCGGTCGTTGTGGGCCCGCAGCGCGTCGTTCGACCCGTACAGGAGGGTGTCGTGGCGTGTGCGGTGGATGGTCTCCAGCTCTTTCATCAGCTGCTGGTCGTCCAGGCGGCCCGGGTCCACTCCGGTCCTGGTGTCGTCCCGCGTGTCGTGTTCGTTCATGCGTCCCGGGTACCCGCCCCGCAGCACTACCACCCCCGAGCGGCACCCGGGAGGGCAGCCACATGGATCTCGCGTTTCTGCACCCCCTCTACGAACACCAGGGGCCCTGGGCCTCCGTCTACGTCGACCTTTCCCGGCACACGGAGGACACCCCCCACGAGCGCGAGCTGACGGCCGCCGCCGTGGCCCGGGAGCTGGCGGAGCAGGGCGCCGACGACGCCACCTGCCGGGCGGTGCGGGAGGCGGTGGACGAGCTGCGGCACGCCACCGACCCGCACGGGCGGGCGCTGTTCGCGTGTGCCGGACAGGTGGTCCTCGATCCGCCGCTGGCCCGGCCCCCGTACGGCGGGACCACCGCCGACTGGGCCCCGCTGCCGCACGTCACGCCGTTGCTCGACCTGGCCGGCGAGGACCCGGTGTGCGTGGTGGCGTACATCGACCGCAAGGGCGCCGACTTCGAGCTGCGCAGTGCGCTGGGCAGCTCCGACGCGGGCGGCGTGACCGGCCGGCAGTGGCCGCTGCACCGCACGAGCAGCGTGGACTGGTCGGAGCGCCACTTCCAGCTCCGGGTGGAGAACACCTGGGAGCACAACGCGGCGGAGATCGCGGACGCCCTCGCGGTGTGCCAGGAGGAGACGGGCGCCGACCTGCTGGTCCTGGTGGGCGACGACCGGGAGCGGCGTTCGGTGCACGAGCGGCTGCCGTCGCGTCTCCAGGAGCGCATCGCCGAGGCCTCGCGCGGTGCCGGGAGCAGGCTGCTGGACGACGAGGTGGAGGGGCTGCGCGAGGACCACGTCCGCAGCCGCGCCCGGGAGGACCTGGACCGGTTCCTGGCCGCCCGCTCGCCGGACGACGAGGGCCGGGCCGGCGCCGCGGAGGGCGTGCCCGCGCTGGTCGAGGCGGCGCGCGAGCACCGCATCGACGAGCTGCTGGTCATCCCGGACGCCCCCGACACGCACCGTGAGGTGTGGATCGGCGAGGACGCCGACCAGGTGGCGGTGCGCCGTACCGAGCTGAAGACGCTGGGCGAGCAGAACTCCTGGTCGGCCCGGGCGGACGACGCCCTGCTGCGCTCGGCGGTGATGACCGGAGCGCCCGCGATCTCGGTGACGCCGGTGCTGCCGCCGGAGACCGACCGGAAGGCGCCGGTGGGCGGCCTGGGGGCGTTGCTGCGCTGGAAGTGACCCACCCGCCGCGGACCCGGGTGGGGCGGCTGAGCGGGCCCGATCCGGCTCAGCGCGCCCGCTCCACCCGCCGTTCGTCCCAGACCGGCTCCGCCGACTCGCGCACGTGCCCGTCGCTGCCGAAGACCAGGTACCGGTCGAAGGAGCGGGCGAACCAGCGGTCGTGGGTGACCGCGAGGACCGTGCCCGCGAAGCCCTCCAGGCCCTCCTGGAGGGCTTCCGCCGATTCCAGGTCGAGGTTGTCGGTGGGCTCGTCCAGGAGCAGGGCGGTGACGCCCTGGAGTTCGAGCAGCAGGATCTGGAAGCGGGCCTGCTGGCCGCCGGAGAGCCGGTCGAAGGACTGCTCGGCCTGCTGGGTCAGTTCGTAGCGGCGCAGCCGGGACATGGCGGCGCCGCGGTCCTGGGCGTGCTCGGTCCACAGGATGTCCAGGAGGGTGCGGCCCAGCAGTTCGGGGTGGGCGTGGGTCTGCGCGAAGTGACCGGGCAGCACACGCGCACCGAGCTTCCAGTCCCCGGTGTGCGCCACGTCGTCGCCGGCCAGCAGCCGCAGGAAGTGCGACTTGCCGGAGCCGTTGGAGCCGAGGACGGCGACCCGTTCGCCGTAGAAGACCTCCAGGTCGAAGGGTTTCATCAGGCCGGTGAGTTCGAGCTGTGCGCAGGTGACGGCGCGGACGCCGGTGCGGCCGCCCTTCAGGCGCATCCTGATGTCCTGCTCGCGCGGCGGCTCGGGCGGCGGCCCGACCTCCTCGAACTTGCGCAGCCTGGTCTGGGCGGCACGGTAGCGGGACGCCATGTCCGGGCTGTTCTCGGCCGCCTGACGCAGCGTCAGGACGAGCTTCTTCAGCTGGGCGTGCTTCTCGTCCCAGCGGCGGCGCAGTTCCTCGAAGCGGGCGAAGCGTTCCCGGCGGGCCTCGTGGAAGGTGGTGAAGCCGCCGCCGTGCACCCAGGCGTCGGCGCCGGCGGGTCCCGGCTCGACGGAGACGATCTTCTGGGCGGCGCGGGCGAGCAGTTCGCGGTCGTGGGAGACGAACAGCACGGTCTTGCGGGTCTCGGCGAGCCGCTCCTCCAGCCAGCGCTTGCCGGGTACGTCGAGGTAGTTGTCCGGCTCGTCGAGGAGCAGCACCTCGTCGGTGCCGCGCAGCAGTGCCTCCAGGACGAGGCGTTTCTGCTCGCCGCCGGAGAGGGTGCGCACCTGCCGCCACTGGGCTTTCTCGTACGGCACCCCGAGCGCGGCGGTGGTGCAGATGTCCCACAGGGTCTCGGCCTCGTACCCGCGCGCTTCCGCCCAGTCGGACAGTGCCTGCGCGTACGCCAGCTGGGCGGCCTCGTCGTCGACCGTCATGATCGCGTGCTCGGCGGCGTCGACGGCGCGCGCGGCCTCGCGGATCCGGGGCTGCGCCACGGACACCAGCAGGTCGCGCACGGTCGTCTCGTCGCGTACGGAGCCGACGAACTGGCGCATGACACCGAGGCCGCCGCTGACCGTGACGGAGCCGCCGTGCGGCTTCAGCTCGCCGGCCAGCAGGCGCAGCAGGGTGGTCTTGCCCGCGCCGTTGGGTCCGACGAGGGCCACGACGGCCCCCTCCCCCACCCGAAACGAGACGTCGCCGAGGAGCGGCCTCCCGTCGGGCAGGCAGTACTCCAGGTGCGCGGCTTCGAGGTGACCCATGGGACCGGATTGTGCTGCTCCGGACATGCCCCGGGCAAACCGTTTTCGGCCGCCCGCCGGAACGCTCGGCGGGGCCGCCTTCGGCCGGACGGCAGGGCGCCCGGGGCACGTGGCGCGGGCCACGGCAGGAAACGCCGTCCGCAGGGTAGGCGGGACCCATGAGTCCCGACGTAGACCTCACCGCCCCGACGCCCGGCCCGCATCCCCTCCGCAACGGCTTCCTGCGGCTGGACCAGCGGGCGTTCGAGGCCGTCGCCGCCCGCACCTGGCCCGGCGCGGACCCCCTGCTGCCCCGGCTGAGCCGCGGTGCCAACCACGGAGTGCTGTGGTTCGCGGTGGGCGCCGCGCTGGCCGCCTCGCGCACCCCGAGGGCCCGGCGGGCCGCCGCCCGCGGACTCGCCTCGCTGGGCCTGGCCTCGCTGACGATCAACACTCTCGGCAAGCGTTCGGTGCGCCGGACCCGGCCACTGCTCGACCCGGTGCCGCTGGTGCGGCAGCTGAAGCGGCAGCCGATCACGACGTCCTTCCCGTCGGGACACGCCGCGTCGGCCGCCGCGTTCGCGACCGGTGTCGCGCTGGAGTCGCCGGCGTGGGGTGCGGCGGTGGCCCCGGTGGCCGCCGCGGTCGCCCTGTCCCGGGTGTACACCGGCGTCCACTTCCCCAGCGACGTCCTGGCCGGTGCGGCGCTCGGCGCGGGCGCCGCGTTCGCCGTGCGGGGGATGGTGCCGACGCGGGCGCAGCACACGCCGCCGGCCCGGCCGCGTGCCGAGGTGCCCGCACTGCCCGGCGGCGAGGGTCTCGTCATGGTCGCCAACATCGGCTCGGGCACCTCGGAGCGGGTGCGGGCCCTGTGCGACGCGCTGCCCGACGCGGAGGTCGTGGAGTGCGAGCCGGGGGACGTCCGGGCGGAACTCGAGAAGGCGGCCGGGCACGCCCGGGTGCTCGGTGTCTGCGGCGGCGACGGCACGGTGAACGCCGCGGCCGAGATCGCGCTCCGCCACGACCTGCCCCTGGCGGTACTGCCCGGCGGCACGCTCAACCACTTCGCCTACGACCTGGGCGTGGAGGACGTACGGGACCTGTGCGGGGCCCTGGAGCGGGGCGAGGGGGTGCGGGTGGACGTGGGCCGGTTCGCCTCCGGCGGGCGGCGCGGCGTCTTCCTGAACACCTTCAGCCTCGGCGTGTACCCGGAGCTGGTCAACGAGCGGGAGCGCTGGTCGCCCCGGATCGGCGGCTGGCCGGCCGGGGTGCTGGCGGCCGTACGGGTGCTGCGCGCCGACCGGCATCCGCTGGAGGCCGAGGTGCGCGGCCGCAGGCGCCCGCTGTGGATGCTGTTCGCGGGCAACGGCACGTACCACCGCCGGGGTCTCGCCTCCGGCCGCCGGCTCGATCTCGCGGACGGCCAGTTGGACGTGCGGGTGGTGCACGGGGGCCGCCGGCCGGCCCTGCGGCTGCTCTCGGCGGCCCTGGCGGGACCGCTGACCCGCTCCCCCGCGCACGCGGCCGTGCAGGTGCCCCGGCTGCGTCTGTCGGGGGTCGCGCCGGGCACGCTGATGGCGTACGACGGCGAGCTGACGGAGACCGAGGGCGACCTGACGCTGGAGAAGCTGCCGGAGGCGCTCACGGTGTACCGGCCGCTGCCCGGCGGCGGCCTGCTCTCCTGACCCACCGTCAGTCCATATGTCAAAACGTGGATCTCACCATGCGGCCGACGGGCGTACCGTGATCGCACTGTCGGGAGAGGGGATCCACCATGCCGAAGCCGCACGAGACCGCCGTCTACACGCACGGGCACCACGAGTCCGTGCTCCGCTCGCACACCTGGCGCACCGCCGAGAACTCCGCCGCCTATCTGCTCGGCTCCCTGCGGCCGCACATGCGGATCCTGGACATCGGCTGCGGCCCCGGCACCATCACCGCGGACCTGGCGGAACGGGTCCCGGAGGGCCATGTCACCGGGGTGGACCGGGCTCCCGACATCGTGGAACGGGCCCGGGCCACGGCTGCCGGGCGGGGGCTGGACAACACCGACTTCGCGGTCGCGGACGTGCACGCGCTGGACTACCCGGACGACACCTTCTGTGTCGTCCACGCCCACCAGGTGCTCCAGCACGTGGGCGACCCGGTGCGGGCGCTGCGGGAGATGAAGCGGGTAGCGCGGCCGAACGGGATCGTCGCCGTCCGTGATGCGGACTACGGCGCCATGACGTGGTTCCCCGCCTCCGAGGGCATGGACGACTGGCTGGACCTGTACCGGCGGGTGGCCCGCGCCAACGGGGGCGAGCCGGACGCGGGGCGCCGGCTGAAGGCGTGGGCGCTGGAGGCCGGGTTCACCGACATCACGGCGACCTCGGCCACCTGGACCTTCGCCACGCCCGGGGAGCGGGAGTGGTGGAGCGGCCTGTGGGCGGACCGCACCCTGGCGTCGGCGTACGCGGAACGCGCCATCGAGGGGGGTCACGCGACCCCGGAGGAACTGCGCGCCGTCTCGGCGGCCTGGCGGGAGTGGGGACGGCGACCGGAAAGCTGGTTCGGCGTCCTGCACGGAGAAATCCTGTGCCGAAAGGACGCATGACCGACGCCTGTTCGACGAATTTCGGGAAACCAGTACGGCAGGAGGTTCAACATTATGGTTCCGCTTCTGCTCGTACTGCTTCTCGCGATCGTTCTTTTCGGTGTCGGGTTCGCGGTGAAGATTCTCTGGTGGATCGCTCTGGCGGTTCTGGTCCTGTGGCTGATCGGCTTTCTGGCCCGCGGGACGAAGACCGGCGGCGGCAGGGGCCGCTGGTACCGGTGGTGAACGACCGGTGACGAACGGCACGTGACAGACCACAGGTGACGAGGCTGCTGCCCCGGGAGAGTGTTCACTCCCGGGGCAGCAGCGGTCCCAGCGGCCCGAGGTCCAGGTTCAGGTCCTCGGGCCGCAGTCCGTAGCGGTCGCGCAGCTCGGTCATGCGGTCGTCGAGGAGCATCAGGGTGAGCCCGATCCGCTCCTCCTGGTCCTCGCTCAGGTCGCCCTCGTCCACGCGGCGCAGCGCCTGCCGTTCCATGAGCTGGCGCAACAGCTCGACGACCGTCAGCACCAGCTTGATCAGGTCGCGCTCGACCGTGTCGGGGTCCAGGTCCAGGCGGCGCCCGCCCGGCTCGGAAGGTTCGGGCTGTCCGGTCATGTCAGTCCCCGAACGGTGAGGGGACGTTGCGGTTGACCGAGCTGATCAGCGCGTTCAGGTCGATCCGGACGAGATCGACGTCCGCGATGCGCAGCGTGACGTCGCCGGTGATGACGACTCCGCCGGCCAGCAGCCGGTCGAGCAGGTCCACCAGGGCAATCTCACGGCGTTCCACGACGGTCATGATTCCTCCCCCGCTTTCTTCCCGTCTCCCGCCTTCTTCCCGTCGGCCGCTCCCGCACCGGTCTCCTCTCCGGCGAAGGAATAGGCCGCCCACGGTCCGGTGAGTTCCACGCGAATTCCGGGGGCGTCGTCCTTCGTACGGTCCACCCTTTCCACGAATTCCTCGGAAGCGTCGCGGCGCACCAGATAGGCGGCATTGAGGACGTTCCGTCCGGCGGCTCCGGAAAGGCGCGGGTTCTGCGGCGCGTGCAACCGCGCGTCGTCGGCCCGGCCGGACAGCTCCGCGTGCAGGCCCGTGGCGAACTCCTCGGCCCTGCTCCACAGGTCGTCGTCGGCCCGGGACTGCCGACGCCGCTGCCGCAGGTAGTCCCGGCCCGAGACGGGCCTGGGTGCGGGCCGGTCCGGCGCGGCCGACGGCTCGGCCCCGGCCCCCGCCCGCTCCGTCCGCTCCGTTTCGACGAACACCTTCACGCCCCACTCCACCCGCCCGTCCAGCCGGTCGAGCGTGCGCCGGAAGGCCGCCGCGCGCTCCTCCAGCATCAGGCGTACGCCGCTGTCGTCCCGGAAGACGGTGGCCAGCCGGAGCGGCAGCGGGGTGGTCACGGCGGTGAGCGCGTCGACGACCTGCTGGTGGGCGCGGGCGGTGGCGGTCAGCCAGTCCAGGTCCTCCAGGTGGGTGCGCAGTGCCTCCTCGCCGAAGTCGGCCTCGGGCACGTGACTGACGACGGCGACCAGGTCGCCGTACGCCAGCAGCCGGGGCGGATCGCCCGCCACCCCGGTGAGCTGGGACTGGAGGGCCGCGTCGAAGGGGCGGCAGACGGCGTAGACGTAGCGCAGTCCGGTCACGGTGCCTCCCTCGGTACGCGGCCCGGGTCCAGTTCACGCAGGCGTTCGCGGAGCGCCGCGTTCTCCCGGGTGAGTTCGTCCTGCCGGGCGCGCGAGGACAGTGCGGGGTCGCTCTCCCACCAGTCGATACCCATTTCCTTGGCCTTGTCGACGGAGGCGACGACGAGCCGCAGCTTGATGGTCAGCAACTCGATGTCGAGCAGGTTGATCTTGATGTCGCCCGCGATCACGACTCCCTTGTCGAGCACCCGCTCCAGGATGTCGGCGAGGTTGGCGCTCTGTCCCTGGCCGTAGGGATCGGGCAGCCGGCTGGGGGTGGTCATCGACGGCTCCCGCCCTCGGCGTCCTCGTACTCCTCACGGGACGCGTACCCGTCCTCCGGTTCCTCCTCGTACTCGCCCTCGGGCTCCTTCTCGTACTCGCCCTCGGGCTCTTCCTCGTACTCAGCGTCGGGCTCTTCCTCGTACTCGCCCTCGGGTTCCTCGTCGTACTCGGCCTCCGCCTCGCCCTGGGGCTCCTGCTCGTGGTCCTGGTCCTGGTCCTGCTGCTCTTCCTCCTCCGCCACCGCGTCCTCGTGGCTGCGGACGACCTCGCCGTCGCGGATCTCGCCGCGCCAGCCGTCGTCGGCCTCGCCCTTGAAGGTGATGTGACGGACGTAGTTCTTCAGGTCGAGCCGGGCCCGGCGGCCCTGGGCGCGCCAGATGTTGCCGGTCTTCTCGAACAGGCCCTTCGGGTAGTACTCGATGACCAGGACCACGCGGGTCAGGCTGTCGGCCAGCTCGTGGAAGCTGACCACGCCCTTGGTGGAGCCCTTGGCGCCCTCGGACGTCCAGGAGATCCGGTCGTCGGGCACCTGCTCGGTGGTCGTCGCCTTCCAGCTGCGGTTGGACCAGAAGACCTTCAGCTGCCAGTCGGAGGTCGTGTCGTCGGCGCGGTTCGCGCTCTTGACGCCCTTGGCGAAGGTGCTGAAGTCCTGGTACTGGGTCCACTGGTCGTAGGCCGTGCGCAGCGGCACGCCGACGTCGACGTACTCGATGATGACCGTCGGCTTCTGACCGCCGCCGCCCTTCTTGTGGCCCTTGCCGCCGGTGAGGTTCTTGAAGGCGCCGACCACGTTGTCCTTGACCTTGCCGGCGCCCACCTCGAAGGCGGCCCGCATCGGGCTCTTGCCCTCGGCGAGCTTGCGCCCGCCGTCGAGGGCGAGCTTGGCGAATCCGGGGCTGTTGCCCTCGGCGATGTCGTTGAGCCTGCCGGTGGTCTCGCCGAGCTTGGTGCCGAAGCCGGTCAGCAGCCGGGTGGCCTGGGCGGCGAGGTAGTCCTGCACCTCGGCCTTCAGTCGGTCGGCCGCCTCGCTCTGCGCGACGTCGGCCAGCGGGTTCTTCTTCGCGGCGTCTCCCGCCTCGGCGGCGGATCCCAGGGTGTCGCTCATCGCTCACCACCGCCCTTCGGCTGACGGGCACCGGACGTCTTCTTGGCGGCCGCCTTCTTCGCGGGCTGGGCCCGCTTCGCCGCCGCCTTCCTCGCGGGGGCCTTGGCCGCGGCCTTCTTCGCAGGCGTCTTCGCGGGCGTCTTCCTGGTCGTCTTCCGCGCTTCGGGCGGAGCCTTCCTGGCCGGCCGCTCGCGCCGTGGCGCGCGCCGTTCCTCGGACTCCTCGCGCGGCTCGTCGGGCTCCTCGTACTCCGAATCCTCCGAGTCCTCCGAGTCCCCGAAGTCGCGGGAGTCGCGGGAGTCGTCGGATCCGACGCCTGCCGCCTGGGGGGCCGCGCCGGAGAGCTGGTCGCGCACCTCGGCGGTGCGCCCGCGCAGCCGGTCGGCCAGCGCGTCCATCTGCCGCTCGACCATGGCGCCCGAGGCCGCCTTGCCCACGCCCCGCAGATCCGTGCGCAGCTGGTCCCCGATCTCCTTGAACTGGGGGTTGTTCTGCAATTGTCCGGAGACCAGTTCGGCGATGCCCTTCGGGGTCAGGTTCATCTTCTTGCCGGCCACCATGGTGCCCACGGCGACCGCGAGTTTCAGCTTCTTGGTGCGTCCCAGCAGATAGCCGGCCCCTATCGCGAGGCCCAGTCCCGTTCGATTCATGGTGCCGTCCCGTTGCCCAATCCCGCGCTCGTGCGCGTAGCGATCTCCAGCCGGTCCAGAAGCTCGTCCTCCTGTCGGTCGAACTCCTCCTCGGTGATCTCGCCGGCCTCCAACTGCTCTTCCAGGCGGGCAAGTTCGGCCCGTACCGTGGCGGGGTCGTAGTAGATCCGCTGGGCCTCCTCCAGCACCTGTCTGATGGCCCAGCCGCTGCCGCGCACCGGTGCGAACGGCAGCAGCAGCACCTCCGAGATCAGTCCCATGTCGTCACCCCGCTCCCGCGTCCGCCCCGCCGGCCGCCGTGCCCGCGGGTTCGGCGGGGCCGGGCTCGACGAAGCTGTACGGCGGCAGCGGGCCGTTCACGCGGACCTCGAGGTGCGGCATCTCGCCGCGGGCCCGCTCGACGGCCTCCAGGAAGTCGTCGGCGACCTCCCGCTTCACCAGGAACGAGACGTTGGCCAGCCAGCCGGTGGACTCGGGGCCCACGCTCACGGCGTCGGCGGTCGGCTCCAGGGCTCGCTCCAGCGCGGTCGCGTCCTCGGCCTCCTTGCCCTTGACCGCGGCCGCGACCATCTCGCCGAGCTGGATCTTCGTCTCGTACGTTCCGCCCCCCGCCTGCCGGTTGGACTCCGCGAGGGCGCGGATCTCGGGGTTCTGGGCCATCACGTGATGCAGCACGGCCTCTTCGACGTGAGTGGCCTTGACGTTGTACTCGACCCGGCCGTCCAGCGCCCCCAGGCGTTCCGCGTAGTGCTCGGCGCGCTCGGCGAGCACCCCGGTGACCGCCCGGTCGTCCGGGGCGACGCTGCCGAAGCGCATGGGCAGCACGCAGCCTTCCGCGCCGACCTCGCTCAGCACGTTCTGGTGGGCGAGCAGCTCCCTGCGCTTGGGGCGCAGTCCCTCCGGGGCGTCGCTGACGACGGCCGCCAGGTCGCCCTCCTTGAGGATCCGCACTCCGCGCGGCGGGTCGCCGACTCCGCCCGTGCCCTCGGGAAGCGAGGGATGCGTGGCGGCGGTGATGCCGTAGACGTACGTACTCACTCCTGCTCCTCCTTCCGGCGCGAGGGCGCGGCCTTGCGGGCGCGCGGACGCGATTGGGGCTCGCGCTCGGAGCCGCCGTCGTCACGGGCCTGCTTGAACGCGTCGGAGATGGTCTCGGCGGCGCCGGACAGCGCCCCCTTGGACTTGCCGCGGGCGCCGGACTCGGTCATCTCGCCGACCAGGTCGGGCAGCCCCGGGTCCTTGCGCGGCCCGGCCTCCAGGTCGAGCCGGTTGCACGCCTCGGCGAAGCGCAGATACGTGTCCACGCTGGCGACGACGACACGGACGTCGATCTTCAGGATCTCGATGCCGACCAGGGAGACACGCACGAACGCGTCGATGACGAGCCCCCTGTCCAGAACAAGCTCAAGCACGTCGTAGAGGCCGCTGCTGCCGCCTCCGCCTCCGGACTGTTGTGCCGGTACGACAGTCATGCCTGCTGTTCCTCCATCTTGTCGGTGGTGTGGTGTCCTCGCGTGTACGGGTGGCGCGGTGCGCCGCTCTAGCGGCTGCCGCGGGCGTCGGCCCGGCCGCGCTCGTAGCGCCGTACGCGCCGGTAGCCCGTGAGCTGCCCCTCGGCGTCCAGTTCCACCTGGTAGCTCGCCATCAGGCTCATGGTGTCGGGCACCCGCTCCAGTTCCAGGACCTCGACCTCCAGTGCCCATCCCTCCTCGGTCTGCTCGAAGGAGGAGACGGACTCGGCGGTCATGCCGGTGAGCTCCGCGAGCTGGGCGCGCGCCTCGCGCAGAACCTCCATGGGCTTGGGTCGACGCGACTTCTGTGGTGTGTGGGACTCGCGGGAGTCCTGTGACTCACGTGAACTCTGGTGCGAGTCTTGCGATTCGGGCGTCTTCTTGGTGTTGGTCATGGCCACCTCGTCACTCGGGTGGCCGCATGTGTGTTCGCCAAACCTCGCCGGGTTGCGCAGACCGCTCAGCCGTGCATGGCGCGCGGCCGTACGCGGCGCTCAGCCGTGCAGGGCGTTCAACCGCCGCCGGGCGGGGCCCAGGGCGCGGGGGCGGTTCATCGTCCCTGCCCAGGGCCGGGTGCGAGCCTGTTCGACGGCGTCCGCGACGGTCCAGCGGCGGGCGTGCAGGCCGGGGTCGTCCAGCTGGTCCCAGGAGATGGGCATGGCCACGGGCGCGCCGGGGCGGGCACGGACGGTGAAGGGGGCTACCGCGGTCTGCGCGTAGGCGTTGCGCTGGATGTCGAGGTACAGCCGGTCGCCGCGGTCCTTCTTGCGGGCTGCGGTGGTGAGCCGGTCGGGGTGGTCCGCGGCCAGGGCGTCGGCGACGGCCCGCGCGAAGTCCCGTACGTCGTCGAAGTCCTGGCGGCCGTCCAGCGGCACGACGACGTGCAGCCCCCGGGAGCCCGTCGTCATCGGCGCCGAGGGCAGCTTCAGCTCGTCCAGCAGTTCCCCCAGCAGCCGGGCCGCGGCCCGGACCGCCTCGAAGTCGTCGCCGGCCGGATCGAGGTCGAAGACCATCCGGTCCGGCCGGCCCACCTGCCCGGTCCGGGACAGCCAGCGGTGCAGGGTGAGGGCGGCCTGGTCGGCGAGGTGGACGAGGGTGGCGGAGTCGTCGCAGACGGTGTGGCAGACCGTGCCGCCCTCCTTGCCGACCTCGACGCGCGCGATCCACTCCGGGTAGTGCTCCGGCGTGTTCTTCTGCATGAAACGGGGCCCGTCGATCCCGTCCGGGTGCCGCTCCAGCATCAGCGGGCGGCCCCGCAGATGCGGCAGCATGAACGGGGCCACGGCACGGTAGTAGTCGACGAGGTCGCCCTTGGTGTACTCCTCGGCACCGCCGTCACCGGCCGGGAACAACACCTTGTCCGGCCGGTGGACCTCCACCGTGTGCCGTCCGGCCCGCACGGTCCGGGAACCGCCGTCGCCCGTCCCACGGCCCCCGCTGCCACCGCCACCGCCACCGCTGCTGCCACTGCCACTGCCACTGCCACTGCCACTGCCACTGCCACTGCCACTGCCACTGCCACTGCCACTCACGAAACGATCGCCTGCTCCACGAGCATCCGTGCGGCCGCCTCGATGGACTCGGCGTCGATCCCGGCGCCGTGCAGTTCCTCCGCCGGGGTCGCGGAACCCGGCATCGTCGTGACCGCGAGCCGCACCAGCCGGGGCACGGGGCGTCCGTCCGTGAACGCGTCCAGGACGGCGTCACCGATGCCGCCCTCCCGGCGGTGGTCCTCCACGGTCACCAGGCAGCCGGTCTCCTCGGCGGCCGCGCGCAGCGTGGCCCGGTCGACGGGCTTGACGGAGTACAGGTCGATCACCCGGACCGGGATCCCGTCCGCCTTGAGGGCGTCGGCCGCGGCGAGCGCCTCGTGCAGGGTGACGCCGGCCGCGACGACGGTGAGCCGGTCGGCGTCGGAGGAGCGCAGCACCTTGCTGCCGCCGACCGGGAACTCCTCGTCGGGGCCGTAGATCACCTTGCTCTCGCCGCGCGAGGTGCGCAGGTAGCGGATGCCCTCCAGGCCGGCCATCTCGGCGACGAGGCGCGCGGCCTGGTTGGCGTCGCACGGGTAGAGCACGGTCGAGCCGTGGATGGCCCGCATCATGGCGAGGTCCTCCAGGCCCATCTGGCTGGGCCCGTCCTGGCCGATGGCGACGCCCGCGTGGGAGCCGACGAGGTTGATTCCGGCACCGCTGATCGAGGCCATGCGCACGAAGTCGTAGGCGCGGGTCAGGAAGGCGGCGAAGGTGGTGGCGAACGGGACCCAGCCGCGCGCGGCCATCCCCACCGCGGCGGCGACCATCTGCTGCTCGGCGATGTAGCACTCGAAGTAGCGCTCGGGGTGTTCCTTGGCGAAGAACTCGGCCCGCGTGGAGTCGCCGACCTCGCCGTCGAGGGCGACGACGTCGCCGCGCGCGGTGCCGACCGCGGCGAGCGCCTCCCCGAAGGCGTTGCGGGTGGCGACCTCGTCGCCCTTGTCGTAGCGGGGCAGCTCGGTCTGCCCGGTGCCCGTCGAGCGCAGCGACCGGGCGTCCTCGGGCGCGTGCACCCGCACCGTGAGGTCACGGGGGCCGCCGAGTTCGGCGACGGCCTCCTCGGCATCGGGCACCGGCTTGCCGTGCTGGCCCTCGCGGTCCTCCACGGCCTGCACGCCCTTGCCCTTGAGGGTGCGGGCGATGATCGCGGTGGGCTGGCCCTTGGTGGACAGGGCCTCGCCGTAGGCGCGGTCGACGGCGTCGACGTCGTGGCCGTCGACCTCGATGGTGTGCCACTCGAAGGCCCGGAAGCGGCGGGCGTAGGCGTCGAGGTCGTGGCCGTGCCGGGTGGGGCCGCGCTGGCCGAGCCGGTTGACGTCGACGATCACGGTGAGGTTGTCCAGGTGCTCGTGCCCGGCGTGCTCGGCGGCCTCCCACACGGAACCCTCGGCCATCTCGCTGTCGCCGCACAGCACCCACACCCGGTAGTCGGCGTGGTCGAGCCGCTTGCCGGACAGCGCGATGCCGACGCCCACGGGCAGCCCTTGGCCGAGCGAGCCGGTGGCCGTCTCGACCCACGGCAGCCGCTGGGGCGTGGGGTGGCCCTCCAGGCGGCTGCCCTGCTTGCGGAAGGTGAGCAGTTCCTCGTCGTCGATGGCGCCGGCCGCCTTGAAGGCGGAGTAGAGCAGGGGCGAGGCGTGTCCCTTGGAGAGCACGAAGCGGTCGTTGCCGGGGTGGGCGGGGCGCGCGAAGTCGTAGCGGAGGTGGTTGGCCAGCAGTACGGCCATCAGGTCCGCGGCGGACATCGACGACGTCGGGTGCCCGGAGCCCGCGGCGGCGGCCGCCCGTACGCTGTCGACGCGCAACTGCTGTCCGAGGTCGACGAGTTCACCGGTGTTCATGAGTCTCCTTCCACGGCACGGCCGTCGGTGCGCTTGACGGGGCCGGGGGCGATGTCGGGTCCGGGGGGCGGCTGGTTCGCCGGAGGTTCGGGACCGGGGTCGGCGGGCGGGCGCGCGGAACGGCTCGGTCCGGAGGGGGCGGTGGGCCGTTTCCCGGTGGAGCCCGTTCCGGAGGCTCGGGAGACCTTGCCCGGTTTGCCCGAGCCTCCCCGGGCGGGGCGCGGCCCGGCGGCCTCGACGGCGCGGCGGGGCCTGCCGGACGCACGGGGCGAGCCGGACGGCCCCCTCTTGGCGGGCTCGGCGTGCGGCTGGTTCCTGGCCGGTTCACCACCGGGCTGGTTCTTGGCGGGCTCACCGCCCGGCTGGTTCTTGGCGGGCTCGCTGCTCGGCTGGTTCTTGGCGGGCTCGCTGCTCGGCTGGTTCCTCTCCGGTTCGCTGCTCGGCCGGTTCTTGGCCGGCTCGCTCGGAGGGGTCGTCGCCGGCTCGCTCGGAGGGGTCTTCGCGCGCTCGCCGTCCGGCTCGGAGCTGCCCTGTCCGGGGGCCTTCCCGAGGTCGCTCCCGGTTCCCGTACCGGTCCGTTCGGGGCGCCCCGGTACTCGCGCGACCTCGGGCGACGACGACTCCAGCGGTACGGACCAGGAGCGTACGAGGCCGAGCTGCACGGCCTGGCGGGGCAGCACCGCGTCGAGCAGCCAGTCGGCGGCGACCCGGACGCGGTTGCCCGGCATCGCGGCGAGGTGGTAGCCGCGGGTGACCGCGCCCGCCGCCGGGCCGGACATCGGCAGGCCGAACGGGTTGGCGGCGGCCTTGGCGCCGCCGAGGTCCACGACGAAGCCCATGTCACGGTGCCGGTAGGTCTTCCGCTGCCCCCGGCCGAGCGACGCGACGACGTTGTGGGCACAGACCTTGCCGTGCCGCCAGGCGTGCTGGGCGGTCATCGGCGTGTACTGGCCCGGCTGGTTCGGATCGGGTACGGCGGCCATGTCACCGCAGGCGAACAGCTCGGGCCGCCCGGGCACCTGGAGGTGGGGGTCGACGAGCAGCCGGCCGCGTTCCATGGGCAGCCCCAGCGACTCCACCAGCGGGTCGGGCCGCACGCCCACGCACCACACCAGAGTGCGGGTGTCGACGGTCGACCCGTCGGTCAGCACCACCCCGTCGTGCGTGGCCTCCTTCACGGAGGTCCCCATCCGCACCTCCACGCCCCGCTGCCGCAGTACGCGCTCGGCGGTCGCGGAGAGCCGTTCGTCCATCTCGGGCATGACCCTGGGCGCCACGTCGAGCAGCATCCAGCGGGGCCGCATCCCGGTGCGCATCGGGTGCTTGCGCACCTGCGCGTCGGTGTACATCGCGCCGTGCGCGGCGACCTCGGTGCCGGTGTATCCCGCGCCGACCACGACGAACGTGCACCGCGCGGCGCACTCCGCCCGGTCGTCCGCCGCCGCGGCGAGCTCCACCTGCCGGGTCACGTGGTCGCGCAGGTAGAGCGCCTCCGGCAGCCCGCGGAAGCCGTGCGCGTGCTCGGCGACGCCGGGGATGGGCAGCAGCTTGTTGACGCTGCCGGCGGCGAGCACCAGCCGGTCGTAGGGCAGGGTGCCCTCCTCGCCCTCCGGGCCGGTGTAGTGCACGGTCCGTCCGTCGAGGTCGATGCCGTCGGCCTCGCCGAGCACCAGCCGTACGTGCGGCAGGGTGCCCGACAGGGACACGCTGACCCGGCGCGGTTCCAGGATTCCGGCGGCGACCTGGGGCAGCAGGGGCAGGTAGAGGAAGTAGTCGGTCGGGTTGAGCAGGGTGATGTCGGCCTGGTGCCGGGTGAGCCGGGACAGGCTGCGGGCCGTCCGGTACCCGGCGAAGCCGGCACCGACGATCACGATGCGGGGTCGGCTCACGGTTCGCCTCCGGGCTGTCGCATACCTCGTGGGCCTTCCGCGTCCCCTTGGCCGGGGCGCCCAAACGTCCACGGGAAGCCGTGCCCCGTACTCCCGGAAGCCGCCGCGCCGCCGGTTTCCGGCCCCGCGCCCGGGTACCCGGCCCCGGACCCACCCGCTCCCTTGTCCGGAGGCACCCCCTCATGCCCGAGTACGGCTATTTCCTCTCGTGCGAGCAGTACGGTCCCGCGGAGCTCATCGAGCAGGCGCGGATGGCCGAGCAGGCCGGATTCCAGGCGCTGTGGATCTCCGACCACTATCACCCCTGGAACGGTGAGCAGGGCCAGAGTCCGTTCGTCTGGTCGGTGATCGGCGCACTGTCCGACGCCGTGTCCCTGCCGATCGAGACGGCGGTGACCTGCCCGACCGTGCGCATCCACCCGGCGGTGGTGGCCCAGGCCGCGGCGACCAGCGCGGTGATGACGGACGGCCGCTTCCGGCTGGGCGTCGGCACCGGCGAGGCGCTGAACGAGCACATCTTCGGCGACGCCTGGCCCGCCGCGCACGTACGCCTGGAGATGCTCGAGGAGGCCATCCTGATCATCCGCCGGCTGCTCACCGGCGAGGAGGTCAACCACCACGGCACCCACTACACGGTGGAGAACGCCCGCCTGTACACGGTGCCGGACGAGCCGGTCCCCATCGACATCTCGGGTTTCGGTCCGTCGGCGACGAAGCTGGCGGCACGGGTCGGCGACGGCTACATCACGATGATGCCGGACGCCTCGATGGTGGAGCAGTACCGCAAGGGCGGGGGCGGCGGCAAGCTGGTCAGCGGAGGCACGAAGGTCTGCTACGACACCGACAGGGACGCCGCCGTACGCACGGTGCACCGGCTGTGGGCCAATGAGCAGCTGCCCGGCGAGCTGGGCCAGGTGCTGCCCTCGCCGAAACACTTCGAGCAGGCGCAGACCCTGGTCACCGAGGACATGGTCCGCGACAGCCGGGTGTGCGGCGACGACGTCGACGAGCACGTCGCGGAGCTGAAGCAGTTCGCCGACGCCGGCTTCGACCGGGTCTACGTCAACCAGATCGGCCCGGACCTGCGCGGCTTCTTCGACCTCTACCGCACCAAGGTGCTGCCGCAGCTCCCGCAGAGCGCCTGACGCGCGTCCCGGCCGGGCGGACAGGGGTGCGCCCCGCACGGACTGTGCATCCGTGCGGGGCGCACCCCTGTCCGCTGTCCGCGTCCGGTCAGCCGCGCTCGCGCCGGGCCTCGGGGTCGATGTCGTCCTGACGCGGGGCCGCCGGTCCGGTGCCGCCCGGTGCGGGCGTGCCCGCGCCCGGGGCGCCGGTCGCCCCGCCCACACCGCCGGGCGCGACGGGCGGCATCGGCGGGTACGGCACACCGCCGAGGCCGCTCGGCGGCCCGCCGGGCGCGCCGCCGCCGACGACGTGCCCGGGACCGGAGCCGTGGGCCGAGCCCGGTCCGGAGGCGTGCGGGCGGGCCGCGCCGCGCAGCAGGTGGGCCGCGACGCCCAGCAGGGCGGCCGTGATCAGCGCGGCGGCCCAGCCGGGCAGTACGAGGGCGAGTGCCAGTCCCACGGCCAGCGCGACGGCGGCGCCCGCGTACAGGGCGGCGGTGCCGGACGCGGCGTACAGCGCGGCCTTGCGGCGCTGCCTGCGGGTCTGTTCGCGCAGTTCGTCGCGCACGGTCTCGCGTGCCACCTGCGCCAGTTCGTCGACCAGTTGCCTGTCCAGGTGTTCCAAGTGATCCATGCGTTCCATGTGTTGCGGGTACCCGCGGGCCCGGCTTCCATGGCCGGACCGGAGGTGCTCGGCCGGTGGGCGCAACTAGGCTCCTCCGTATGGACATTCTGGGAGCCACACTGCGCATCTACGTCGACGACCTGGACAAGGCGATCCCCTTCTACGAGGGGCTGGCCGGCGGCGACGCGCTCCGTTTCGAACGCGGCGGCGTCGAAGTCGCCGCCGTCGGCTGCTTCCTGCTGATGAGCGGGCCCGAGTCCCAACTCGAGGTGTTGCGCAAGGTGGCCGCGACGATCGCCGTGACGGACGTCGAGGAGACGCGTCACGTGCTCAGCTCGCTGGGCGCGGACATCATCGCCGGACCGGTCGCCACCCCCGTGGGCCGCAACCTGATCGCCCGGCACCCCGACGGGGCGATCTACGAGTACGTGGACCGGCAGCAGAAGTAGACGGGTCCCGGGGGTGCGGGCGAAGTGGGCGGGGGCGGGCGGGGATGGGCGGGGGCGGGCGGGGCTCACCCTCCGTCCGGTCGCATCCGGAAGTCGTAGCGGGCCGGGAGGGGCGCGTCGTCCAGCCGCGCCCACAGCAGGCCGATGCTCTCGGCGCCCTCCCTCAGGTCGGCGACCTCGAAGCCGTCGTCGAAGACGGCCCGCGCCTCCTCGCGCCGGCCCTCGGCGGCCAGCAACTCGGCCTCGGTCAGCCGGAACCGGCCCCGGGTCCGGGTCGCGGGCTCCAGGCGCTCCCACACGGCACGGGCGTCCGCGGTACGCCCGGCCGCGAGCAGCGCCCCGATCGACTCCCGGCCGAGCGCGGCGGCGACGGTCGTCCACCGCACGTCACCGCCCGGACCGCCCGGTCGGCGTGCGCACAGGTCGTCGAAGGCCTCCGCGTACCGGTCGGCGGCGCGCTCGTGGTGGCCGTCCTCCTGGTCGGCGACGGCGAGGCAGCGCAGCAACGGCCAGCGGTGGGCGGCGGTCTCGGGGCTCTTGCCGCTGCGAGGGCTCTGACGGCCCTGGAGGCTTCGGAGGCTTTGGAGGCCGCGTTCCCAGCTGCGTACCGCCTGGGCGCGGTCGTCACCGTGCCACTGGGCCACGCCGAGGTGGTACTCGGCCAGCGGTGTGGCGGCGGTCGTCTCCAGCATGTCCCGCCAGGGCCGGGCGACCAGCGTCCCGCCGGGCGGTTCGTGGTGCTCCGGCTCGGGCAGCGACCCGGCGCGCAGCAGGTGCAGCCAGGGCCGCTGCTGCTCGCCGAGGGTGTCCTCGGCGAAGGGCGTGCCGGGCAGTTTCCAGCCGGCCCGCAGCACTTCGAGGGCGCCCCAGCCCGACCCGGTGGCCAGGCGCTCGCCGGGCTCGGCGTCGGCGTAGGGCAGCCAGGCGTCGTACGCGGCGTCGACACCGGCCCGCGGCAGGGCGGCCTCGAGCCGGTCCTCGGCCCCGCGCAGCACGGTGTGCCAGTCGCCCTCGGGCGGGGTGTCGAGCGGTCCGTAGGCCTCCAGCCAGGAGACCTCGCTCTCGGCCTCCAGCTTGACGTGTTCGAGCTGGGTGCGGACGAGCCCGGCCTGGATCTCGCAGTAGCCGCCGGTGCCGGGCTCGGTGAGCCACTCCTGCCAACGGCGCCCGCCGGGCCCGGTGCCCCACACGAACAGCTTGCGGCCGCGCAGCACGTCGGTCGAGGTCTGCACCAGCCCGTGGCCGTGCTCGTCGAGGGCGGCGATCCAGCGGCGCCGGCCGTCCGGCACCTCGTAGAAGTAGTCGGCGGCGTAGGTGCTGTTCGGCGGGTACGTCCGGTCGATACCGTCGTACTCCGGGACGGGAACCCGGCGCAGTCTGCGCTCGTAGCCGATGGGGGTGCCTCCCACGCCTTTGGGGCAGTGGGGGAGCCAGGCCTCGTCGGCGGGGGCGAGGACGCGGCGGTCCTCGGGGACGGCGATGTTGGACCACCAGTAGGTGGGCGCCGGGCGCTCGTGCGGGTTGCGGATGCGGGCGCCGACGTAGAGGAAGTCCGAGCCGTCCGGCAGCCACAGGTCGACCTGGAAGGGCAGGTCGCGCAGTCGCTCCCACTCCCACAGGCGCAGCATCCGGCCGCCGTCGGGGGCGGGGACGAGGGCGGCGTGCACGGGTGAGCAGGACAGGGTGGTGTGGCCGGTGGCGCCGATGTTCCATTCGATGCCGCCGGAGAACCAGGCGCCGTTGAGGGCGAAGTTGGCCGGCTGGAGGACGGGGTTGACGTAGAGGAGTTCGCGGTCGGTGGGCTTGTGGCGGAGGGAGCCGATGCGGCCGCCGAGGGCCGGCAGGACGGTGGCCCGCAGCCGGTCGTTCTCGATGACGAGCGCCTCCAACTCGCCCGGTTCGCGTCCGCGTCCGTAGCCGTCCCGGACCTGGGCGGGCAGCAGGCTGCGCAGCGGTTCGTAGTCGACCTGGCGGGCCATGTCGCGCGGCAGGTCCGCCCGGTCCCGGTCGTCGATGCGGTGGGCCTCGTCCAGGGGGCGCAGCGGCGGCAGGGGGTTGTCCGGCCCCAGCGGTGCGGCGGGCAGGGTCAGTACCTCACGTCGGATCGTCGTCACGGCCCCATGGAAGCCGCTCACCGACGGTGTGAACAGAGGATCCGTCGGCCTGGCCGGGGCGACGTGGCTCACGTTTGATCCGCTGGGGCGCGGTGCGGGCCCGGGTTTAGGCTCGGGCGGTCGGCGCGTCCGCAAGCGAAGGAGAACGGCACGTGAGTGAGCAGCCCGTGGCTGAGCAGCACACCTACCGGGTGATCGTCCGGGGAACCTGGGACGGTCTGACCGAGGACGCCCGTGCCCGGTTGCTGGCCGAGGCGGACGAGCACGGGATGGCGAGCATGCGGTTCACCGAGGAGGGCTCGCTGTCGTACGAGCCCGCTCCGCTGAAGCACTTCTCGATGCGTTACGTGGTGGTGTCGGACGCGGCGGACGGCGAGGAGATGGCGGGCGTGATCGCCCAGGACCGGGCGGAGGGCGCGCTGCGCGGTCTCGGCTACGGCTTCCGCGATCTGCGGTGCACGGTGACGGACCTGGACACGATGAAGATCAACCGGAAGTCACGGACTCGGCGGTGATCGCCCAGCGCTGGTGGTCGCGCCAGGCGCCGTCGATGTAGAGCATCCTCGGCGAGAAGCCCTCCAGGTGGAAGCCGCAGGCGCGGGCCAGCGCGATCGAGGCGGCGTTGCCCGGCTGGACGTTGATCTCCAGCCGGTGCAGTCGCATGGGTCCGAACGCGTACCGCACCACGAGGTCCAGCCCTTCGCGCATCAGCCCGCGGCCCGCCGCGTGCGCGAAGGCGCCGTAGCCGAGCGCGCCGCTGAGGAATCCGCCCTCGACGATGTTGTTGATGTTCACGAACCCGGCGATGGAGCTGCCGGGTGCGCCCCCGGAGGCCGTGTCCGGGTCCTTCTCGCACACCAGGAACCCGGCCTTGGTGCGGTCCTCGATCAGCCGGCCCGCGTAGGCCTCGTACGCCTGGGCGCTGTCCGGCGGGAAGAGCCAGGGCTGGTGCAGGTCCTTGCTCTCCCGGGCCCGGGCGGTGAACTCGGCACCGTCCTCGTAGGTGAAGGACCGGATGCCCACGCGCGGGCCCTCGGCGAGGTGGCGGGTCGGGGTGTGCGGCATGGGGTCACCCTACGACGGTCAGCGCAGCGCCGGCCGGTCGAGGGTCAAGGTGCCCGCGTCCGCGTCGAGTTCCGCCGGTATGCCGAACGGAACCGTCAGCGCGCCCTCGCAGTGCCCGAACCCGAAGTCCTCGACGACCGGCACCCCGAGGCCGCCGAGCCGGTCGGCCAGCAGGGGCCGCAGCCGCTCGTAGGGGTCGCACGCCTTCCAGGAACCGAGCAGCACTCCGGCGACCCCGTCCAGCCAGCCGGCGCGCAGCAACTGGGTGAGGTAGCGGTCGACGCGGTACGTCTCCTCGCCCACGTCCTCCAGGCACAGCAGTCCGCCGCGCGCCGAGGGCCGGGCGTGCAAGGTGCCCAGCTCGGCCGCGAGCAGGGCGAGGCAGCCGCCCAGGGTGACGCCGCGAGCCCGGCCCGGCACCAGTGGCGTACCGCTGGAGGCGATCACGCGGACCCTTTCGGGCGCGAACAGGGTGGCCCTCAGGTGTTCCTGCGCCCGGGAGTTCTTGACGAAGTCGATCCCGGCCGCCATCGGGCCGTGCAGGGTGGCCAGGCCCAGTCGGGTGGCGAACGCCTCGTGCAGCACGGTGATGTCGCTGAAGCCGACGAACACCTTCGGTCCGGCCGCGCGCATCGCCTCCCAGTCGAGCAGGTCGACCATGCGCTGGGTGCCGTACCCGCCGCGGGCGCACAGCACCGCGTCCACGGACGGGTCGCACCAGGCGGCCTGGAGGTCGGCGGCCCGGTCGGCGTCGGTGCCCGCGAGGTAGTCGAAGGTGCCGTGCCGGTCCAGCACGTGCGGTGCCACGACCGGGTCGAGGTCCCAGCCGCGGAGCACGTCGAGTCCCGCCTGGAGCCGCTCCTCGGGCACGGGTCCGCTGGGCGCGACGACGGCCACCCGGGCGCCCGGGGCGAGCCGGGCCGGTCGGACCAGCTCTCCGACCTGGCTCACCGGGTCAGCTCCAGGGCCGGCACGCCGGGCGGGGTCAGGCCGAAGACCTGTGCGTAGAGGGAGAGTTCGGCCTCCAGGGCACGCACCATGGTCTCCGCCCGGCGGAATCCGTGCCCTTCGCCCTCGAAGGTGAGGTAGGCGTGCGGTACGCCGCGGCCCGCCATGCGTGCGAGGAACCGCTCGCACTGCACGGGCGGGCAGATCACGTCGTCGAGTCCCTGGAGGAGCAGGAACGGGGCGGTGACGCTGTCGGCGTGCTCGGCGGGCGAACGCTCGGCGTAGCGGTCCGGGACCTCCGCGTACGGGCCGATCAGGCCCTCCAGGTACCGCGACTCGAAGTCGTGGGTCTCTCCGGTGCCCCAGCCGGTGAGGTCGAGGATCGGGTAGAGGATCGTGCCGCAGGCGTAGACGTCGGTGGTGGCCAGCGACGCGGCGGAGGTCCAGCCGCCCGCGCTGCCGCCGCGCACGGCGAGCCGCTCCGGGTCCGCGGTGCCCTCCTCGGCGAGGGCGACGGCCACGGCGGCGCAGTCCTCGACGTCGACGACGCCCCACTGCTCGTGCAGCCGGTTGCGGTACTCCCGGCCGTGCCCGCTGGAGCCCCCGTAGTTGACCTCGGCGACGCCGATGCCGCGGGAGGTGAAGTAGGCGATCTCGAGGTCGAGGACGAGCGGGGCGCGGCTGGTGGGACCGCCGTGCACCCAGATGACGTACGGCGGCAGTTCGCCGTCCGGGGCGCGGCAGCCGGGGTTGTGCGGCGGGTAGAGGTGGGCGTGGACCTCGCGTCCGCCGGGGCCCCGGAAGGTGCGGATCTGCGGCTCGGGGTAGTAGGCCGGGTCGGTGGCGTCCTTGTGCGGGGCGCCGATCACGCGGGCGCGGCCGGTGCGGGTGTCCAGTTCGACGATCTCGTAGCCGCTGTGTGCACCGGCGCCGACGCCGACGGCCCGCTCGCCGTGCGCGGCGAGGGCGGGCGCGAACTCGGTCCAGGGGCCCACCGCGTCGACGACCTCGCCGGTCTCGGGGTCGAGTACGCCGAGGACGGCGGCGCCCCGGCCGTGCAGGACCGCGATCAGGCCGCTGTCCAGGGGCGCGAACCAGCGCTGCCCGAGCTTCCACAGCGGCCCGCCGAACTCCTCCTCGCGGGCGCACAGGGGCTGCCCGTCGCGGTACAGGTTCCACCAGCCGGTGCGGTCGGAGGCGTACAGCAGGGTGCCGTCCGGGGCCCAGTCGACCTGGGCGATCGACTCCTCGGGCCCGCCCGCGACGGTCCGGGCGTCCTGGAAGGTGCTCTCGGGACCGACGTCGGCGACGATCAGTTCGGTGCCGTCCCAGGGCATGCGGGGGTGGTCCCAGGCGAGCCAGGCCGCGCGGCGCCCGTCGGGCGAGAGGCGGGGTCCGGTGACGAAGCGGTGCCGTTCGGGGGCGAGTTCGCGGACGGCGGCCCGGTCGTCGGCCGCGGAGCCGTCCAGCGGCACCGCCACCGGCACCCGGCGCAGGTCGGTGGGGCCTTCGCCGGTGAACTCCTCAAGGACGCACCACACTTCGCCGCGCTCGGGGCGCGGGTCCGGTTCGATCCAGCGCAGGCCGCCGCCCACCGCGGACAGCGGGGTCAGCGGGCGTGGTTCACCACCGCCCGGGGTGAAGGCGTACAACCGCTGGTCGGCGAAGTTCACGAAGACGACGAGCGGGCCGGTGCCGGTCGTGACCGCGGCCCACGGACGGCCGCCGTACTCGATGACGCGGCTGCGCACGTTCCACGGTGCGGGCAGCACCGGCTCCTCGGTGCCGTCGGCGTGCCGCCGCACCAGGGTGCGCCGCCCGCCCTCGGTGGGGCGGGGCGCGGTCCACCACACCTCGTCACCGACGAAGCCGACGTCGTCGGGCCGTCCGTCGTGCGCGGCGGCGAGGGCCGCGTCGACGGGTGAGGGCCACGATCCGTACGAAAGAGTCGGCACTGACTCCTCCACTCCCACTTCTCCTCCAGCTCCGTACTTGTCCGGGCGACGCCCGTTCCCGGGATGCGGGGTCCGGGCCCCCGGTCTCTAGGCCGTGCGCAGGAAACGGTCCAGGACGCGGACCCCGAAGTGCAGCGCCTCGACCGGGACCCGTTCGTCCACGCCGTGGAAGAGGGCCTGGTAGTCGAAGCCCTCCGGCAGCTTCAGCGGCGCGAAGCCGTAACCGGTGATGCCGAGCCGCGAGAACTGCTTGGCGTCCGTGCCCCCTGACATGCAGTACGGCACGACGTGCCCCTCGGGCGCGAACTCCTCGACCGCCGCACGCATCCGGGCGTACGTCGGCGAGTCCACCGGCGCCTGGAGCGCCACCTCCCGGTGGGCGAACTCCCAGTCCACGTCCGGCCCGGTGAGCCGGTCGAGGGTGTCGCGGAACTCGTCCTCGCCGCCGTACAGGAACCGCCCGTCGACGTGGGCGACGGCCTCTCCCGGGATGACGTTGACCTTGTACCCGGCGTCCAGCATGGTCGGGTTGGCGCTGTTGCGGACGGTGGCCTCGACCAGCTTGCCGGCCTCGCCGAGCTTGTCCAGCAGGGCGTCGACGTCGCTCAGGTCGGTCTCGATGCCGTGGACGGCGGCGATCTCGGTCAGGGCGGCGCGCACGGTCGGGGTCAGGCGCAGCGGCCACTCGTGGTCGCCGATGCGGGTGATCGCGGCGGCGAGCCGGGTGACCGCGTTCTCCCGGTTCACCTTGGACCCGTGCCCGGCCCGCCCGTGCGCGGTGAGCCTGAGCCAGCCCGTGCCACGCTCACCGGCGGCGATGGGATAGAACTGCCGCCCGGAGCCGTCGTGAAAGGTGAACGCCCCGGACTCGCTGACACCCTCCGTGCACCCTTCGAACAGGGCGGCGTGCCGGTCGGCGAGGAAGCCGGAGCCGTCCTCGGCGCTGGCCTCCTCGTCCGCGGTGAACGCGATCACCACGTCCCGCCGGGGCCGCACCCCCTGCCGGGCCCAGTCGCGGACGACCGCGAGGATCATCGCGTCCATGTTCTTCATGTCGACCGCGCCGCGCCCCCAGACGACGCCGTCGCGGATCTCCCCGGAGAACGGGTGCACGCTCCAGTCGGCGGCCTCGGCGGGCACCACGTCCAGGTGGCCGTGGACCAGCAGCGCGTCGGCCGACGGGTCGGTGCCCTCGATGCGGGCCACGACGTTGGTGCGGCCCTCGGTCCGCTCCAGGAGCGTCGGTTCGATCCCGGCCTCGGCGAGCCGCGCGGCGGCGTACTCGGCGGCGGGACGCTCCTGGCAGTCTCCGCCGCCGCGGTTGGTGGTGTCGATGCGGATCAGCTCGGAGGTGAACCGGACGACCTCGTCCAGCGCCTGCCCGCCGGTGTCGGGTCCGGCGCCCGGGTGCTCAGCCATACTGCTCCTCCACCGCCGCCGAGGCGATCGTGGTGACCGCCTTGAACGTCCTGATCGCCTCGAACATCGTGTCGTGGGTGTACGCCACCTTGCGCTCCCCGACCTGCGCCACTCCGGGCACGACGGTCGAAGCGGCCGCGAGGTGTTCGGCGTCGAACTCCAGGGCGAGGGTGAACGGACCGCCGCTCACCGGCTCGTGCCGCACGGCGAGCGCGGTGGCCTCCTTGGCGGCGGCCCGGATGTCGGCGGCGGTCCTGGCCGGCGTACGGCACACGGCCGCGTACCGCGACACGTGGTCCTTGACCGCGACCTTCCGCGCCTCCGGGGCGTACCCGAGCGCGTCCTCGCACGCCACGTCGTCCCCGGTGACCAGCACCACCGGCACTCCGTACTCGGCGACCACATGCGCGTTGAGCAGGCCCTCGCTGGCGCGTACGTCGTTCAGCCAGACGCCGGTGAGCTGGTTGGCGAGGTAGGTGTGCGCGAGGACGCCCTCCATGCCGGCGCCCGCGTGGTAGCCGACGAACGCGATGCCGTCCACGTCCCCGTGCTGGACGCCCTCCACCATGGACAGCGCCTTGTGCCGGCCGGTGAGCATCTCGGTGCGCTCGTCCAGCCGCTCCAGGAGGAGGTTGCGCATGGACCAGTGCGCCTCGTTGACCAGCACCTCGTCGGCGCCGCCGTCGAAGAAGCCCAGCACGGCCGCGTTCACGTCCGAGGTGAACATCGACCGGCACCGCTCCCACTGCGGCGTCCCCGGCAGCACGTCGGCCGGCCAGGTGACACCGGTGGCGCCTTCCATGTCGGCACTGATGAGGAGCTTCACGAGTCCCGGTCCGTTCGGAGAGCAGTGACGTGGATCTTCATGGCTCGAAACCGTACGCGCTTGTCCGCCGCCTCGGCCAGGGCTGTGGACAACTATCGGTGGTCTGTACCACTGAACGTACCTCGTACGGTCCATGACCAGCGCTTTCCCAGGAAAGCCGCCGATCGTACGAACGGTGTACGGGCAAGGTTTGCCCACGCCCTGGCCTGCCGGTGCCGCCTCACGGGCAACGGCAGTTCGTCTCAGCCGGCCGTGGGCGCCGCTCGGTCCCGGCCGCCGAGTCCGAGCGTGCGGACGAGGTCGCACATGTCCGCCTCGTAGAGCTTGCCGGGATCGTGGACCTGGTGCCGCAGGTGGCCGTAGACCTCCAGCGTGAGCAGCCCGTGCATCCGGCTCCACAGGCGCAGGCAGAGTGCCACGGCCGCCGGTGGCAGGTCCGGGAAGGCCTCCTGGGCCATGGCGGCGAGGCTCGAGCGGAAGTCGGACCAGTCGTAGTCGCAGCCCGCCTGCGCGGCGGCGGCCTGCGGCCACGCGTCGGCGACCAGCTCGAGCAGCACGGCGCAGAGGCGATGCTCGGCCTCCTGGGCGGCGCCGGCCTCGGGGGCCTTGTAGCCCGGTACCGGGTCGCCGTAGATGAGACGGAACTCCTCGGGGTGCGCGATCGCCCACGCCCGGTAGGCGTGGGCATGGGCCAGCACCTTGTCCGCGGGACGGTCCGAGGACGCGTCCCGGTGCGCGGCTTCGAGTGTCTTCGCCAACGAGTCGTAGACGTCGGCGGTGAGCGCGGTGATCAGATCGTCACGACTACTGAAGTAGCTGTAGATGGCACCCGCGGTCATGCCCATGGCGCGGGCGATGGCGCGCAGTGAGATGCCCGCCGGGCCGTCGGTCGCCATGTGCTTGAGCGCAATCGCCTTGATCTCGGCCGTGGCCTCTGCCCGCAGTCGGGCCCTCCGGCTCTGCGTCGTCGCGTCTCCCATGTTTGACAGCCTAACAGTGTTGAGTCAAAGTACGGCGTGCAGACATTGAACACCGTGTAGTAAAGCCTCGTCGTGCAGAACTTGTCTGCCGCTCAACACCACTCAATCCGTTCATGACAACCAGCTAAGGAAGCCAAGCCGTGGTTGATACCGTCCCCGGGACCCAGCGGCGCACCGGGCTGATGCTCGCGCTGCTGGCGTTCGCCCAGTTCATCGTCGCCGTCGACTACAACATCGTGTTCGTCGCGCTTCCGGAAATCGGCAGCGCCCTGGGCTTCAGCACCCAGTCGCTGCAGTGGGTCGTCAGCGCCTACGCGGTGGCCTTCGGTGGGTTCCTGCTCTTAGGTGGCCGTGCGGTCGACCGTCTCGGAGCCCGCCGCATGTTCATCCTCGGGCTTGTGATCTTCGGTCTGTCCTGCCTCCTGGGGGGCTTCGCCGAATCCCCGGGCGTGCTGATCATGGCGCGAGCGGTCCAGGGCTTCGGCGCCGCCCTCCTCACTCCGGCCACGCTCACTCTGATCAACACCCGCTTCGCCGAGGGCCCCGAGCGCAACAAGGCGCTGGCGGTCTGGGGTGCCTGCGGCAGTGGCGGCCTGGCCGCCGGTGCGCTGCTCGGTGGTGTCCTGACCGACGCCTGGGGCTGGGAGTGGGTCCTGTTCGTCCTCGTGCCGCTCGCCCTGTTCGCGGCGGCCGCCGCCCCCGGCACGCTCGCCCCTGACGAGCGCGGCTCGGACGCCCGGGGCAGCTTCGACGCCGTGGGCGCGATCCTCACCACGGCCGGTTCGTCCCTGCTGGTGCTCGGCCTGGTCAGCGGCCCGGAGGCGGGCTGGGGCTCGGTGCGCGGTGCCGGCTCGATCGTCGCCGGTATCGTGATCCTCGCCGTCTTCACGCTGGTGGAGAACAAGACCAGCAACCCGCTGGTGCCCCTGCGGCTGTTCGGCAACCGCAGCCTGGTGACGGCCATCCTGATCATCCTGGTCTTCCAGAGCGCCCTCGGCGGCTCCTACTACATCTTCACCAACTACCTCCAGGGCGTGCTCGGTTACGACGCCCTGGAAGCCGGCCTCGCCTTCGTGCCGCTGACGATCATCTCGATGGGCGCCTCCCTGAAGCTGGCGGGCCTGCTGCTCGGCTCCTGGGGCCCGCGCGCCACGCTCTTCACCGGCATGGCGGTGAACGGCATCGGCATGATCGTGCTGGCGATCGCGATGTCGACCGGCGCCTCCTTCTGGGCCCTGGTTCCCGGCCTGATCATCTGGGGCATCGGCGGAGGCGTCACCTTCCCGGCGATGTTCGTCTGCGCCGCGTCGGGCGTGGCCCCGCAGGAGGCCGGGGTGGCCTCGGCGCTGGCCACCACCTCGCAGCAGATCGGCGGAGCCGCCGGACTCGCGGTGCTCGTCGCGGTCGCCACGGCCGGCCTGTCCGGCGACGCTCCCGCGGTCGCGGACGTGTCGGACGGTCTGCGCACCGCGATGTGGATCGGCGGCGCGGCCTCCGTCATCGGTGGTCTGCTGGCGTTCACCCTCAAGAAGCCGGGTACGGCGGCGCCCGAGCCGGTCGAGATGCCGCAGCACACCGACGATCTCGGCGTACGCAGCGCGGGCTGACGCGGGCCCGCCCCCGAACGGTCCATGATCGGTGCCAATCCCCCGGCGCCGATCATGAACCTCCCCGCGTTCGGCCGCCGTTCCGCTCCTTGTCCGCAGGGTCTCGCGACGAGCGCCCGGCCGGCTGCTTCCGCCCCCTGGCCTCGGCACTCGCGCCCCACGTGACGGTACTGGGCGTGCAGTACCCCGGGCGTCAGGACCGCCGTTGACTGATTGCGCAGCGCCACTCAGGCGTGCGGACGGTTAATCCAGACTTGAGCCGTCCGCCCGGTCGCCCGCCCGCCCCGCCACCATCCACGTCGACGGCAGCTCGATGCGGGTGCCGTCCGGCGTGTACTCCGTGGTGAACAGGGGGAGTTCGCCGCTCGCGAGGACTGTGAGGCCTGCCGCGCGGAGGTACTCGGGCACCGCTTCGTCGGGGACGGCGGCGGGGGTCAGGCCGTGGCGGAGTACGGGGGCGAGTTTGTCGGGCGGACCGGCGGGGCCCTGGGCCAGGCCCATCAGGACGGTCTTGGCCGCCTGGGACGGTTCGACCAGGAAGGCGCGGCCGCGTGCGCCGAGGAGTACGGCAAGGGCGTCGGCCAGGGGCTGGCGGTCGTCGGGCTCGCACTGGTGCAGGACGCCCCGGACGTAGACGTTCGCGTCGCCCAGTTCCGCGTGCAGGGTCTCGGACTCCGCCTTGTCGGCGGCGTCCAGCTGCCGGTACGCGGCGAGTCCGGCCGGGTCGGCGTGGCGGGCGTGTCCGAGGGCGGCGGCGGAGAGGTCGGCGCCGACCACGTGCGGGAAGCGTTCGGCGAAGTAGCGGGTCTGGGTGCCGTTGCCGCAGCCCAGGTCGATCAGGGGCAGGGCGGGTTCGGTCAGGTGCGGCTCGAAGTGGGCCAGGTGGCGACCGGCGGTCAGGGTCGGCTCCGCGTCCCAGAACACCGCTCCCCGGTCCCCGGAGGCCTCGTGCCAGAAGCTCTCCCAGGCGTCCCGGTACCGACTCGTCACGCTCATGCCCGTCTCCCCAGGTGCGACGACGTACGACCCGCCGACGACGGGTCCGTACGGTGTATCGCGCCCGGCGCACGGCCACAAGCGCCCGGCGCATTCCTTCACCTCTCGTTCGCGCCGGCGGATACGGGTTCGCAGGCCGTCCGACGGGAGTGAGCGGGGGCAGACGCGTTCGGGCACGGGCCGAGCGGTGCGCGAAGAGCCGCCGCCGACGCCGACGCAGGCGGCGCGCGAGCGGCGGCGCCGGACCGCCGCCCGGTGGCCCGGTGGTCCGGCGCTAGCGGCGCCGGGCGGGCAGCGTGAGTTCGAACCACACCGTCTTGCCCGCGTTGGTGCGGCTGGCGCCCCACTCGCGGGCCAGGGTGCTGACGACCCGCAGGCCGCGCCCGGTCTCGTCCTCGGGGCCCGCGCTCCTCAGGGCCGGCAGGTCGTGGTCGTCGTCGTCCACCTCGCACAGCAGCGTGTCGGCGCGGACCAGCCGCAGGGCGACGGGGCGGGCGTGCGCGTGGCGGACGGCGTTGGTGACGAGTTCGCTGACCATCAGCTCCGCCGGGCCGGCCAGCTTCGGCAGCCCCCAGTCGTGGAGTTGCTCGCGGACCGCCGCACGGGCCCGGCCCACCTCGGCCGGGTCGCGGGCGAGGCGCCACTCGGCGACGGCGTCGGGGTCGATTCCGGTCAGCCGGGCCATCAGCAGGGCGACGTCGTCCTTGCGTCCGCCGCGGATGCCCAGGGCGCGGATGATGCTGTCGCAGGCGTCGTCCATGGACGCGGCGGGGTGGGCGGCGGACTCGCAGAGGGTGGCGAGGCCGACGCCGATGTCCTCGCCGCGCACCTCCACCAGGCCGTCGGTGCACATCACCAGCCGGTCGCCGGGCGCCACCGGCACGCGCACCGACTCGAAGGGCACCCCGCCGACGCCGATCGGAGCCCCCGTCGGCAGGTCGATCAGCTCGCTGGAGCCGTCCTCGGCGCGGACCAGGACGGGCGGGATGTGGCCGGCGTTGGCCAGGTGCAGCTCACCGGCGATGGGGTCGTACACGGCGTACAGGCAGGTCGCGAGGTGGGTGTCGCCGAGCCGCTGGGCGAGGTCGTCGAGGTGTCGCAGGAGCTGGGCGGGCGGCAGGTCGAGGCCGGCCATGGTCTGGACGGCGGTGCGCAGTTGCCCCATCATCGCGGCGGAGCCCAGGCCGTGGCCCATGACGTCGCCGACGACGAGGGCGGTGCGGGCGCCGGGCAGCTTGACCGAGTCGAACCAGTCGCCGCCGACCCGGCCCAGCAGCGTGCCCGGCAGATAGCGGGTGGCGATGTCGCAGCCGGCCATGCGCGCCGGGATGTGCGGCAGCATGCTGTCCTGGAGCGTCTCGGCGACGTTCTCCTGGTGGGTGTACATGCGGGCGTTGTCGAGGACGAGCCCCGCGCGGGCGGCGAGTTCGGCGCCGGTGACGCGGTCCATGTCGTTGAAGACGGGCCGCTCCGGGTGCCGGAGCAGGATCATGAAGCCCAGGACGACCTGGCGTGCCTTCAGGGGCACCAGCAGCATGGAGCGGCCGGTGATGAGCGGCCGGATGTCCCGCTTCTCGAACTGGGAGGCGATGGCGTGGCCCATCTCCTCGGTGATGCGGGGCACCAGAACCGGTTCGCCACTGGTCATGCACTGGAAGAAGGGGGTGTGCGCCGGGAAGGGCATCGCCTCGCCGACGGGTACGACGTCGTCCCAGCGGCCGGGCTCGTCGGTGTGCTCCAGGGCGACCCGGTGCCACATCGTCGTCGTGTCGGGCACGCCGTCGGGGAAACCCTCACCGGCGACGACCTGTTCACGCAGATAGGTCCCGGCGACGTCGGTGAAGCGCGGGACGACCGCCCGGCTGACCTCGACGATGGTCTGTGCGAGGTCCAGCGAGGTGCCGATCGCGCCGCTGACCTCGTTGAGGAACTCCAGGCGTTCGCGGACCGCCGTGTACTCCAGGTCCTCGGCCTCGTCCCGCAGTTCCTCCGGCACCGGCTCACCGGCCGCCAGCGCCCGCGCCGCCCGCTCGCGGCGCGCCCGGCGCTCGGCACGCCGCGGCACGCCCCAGTCGGGGGTGACGGGCACCCGGTCGTGCCGGCTGAACTCGAGGACGGGATAGCCCAGTTCGAGGACCTGCGCGGCGATGCGGGCGCTCTCGCCGACGCTCATGCTGGGCAGGATCTCGGGGAGTCGGCGGGCGAGTTCCTCGGCGCCGGGGAAGTCGGTGTGCAGGGCGAAGCCGGGCGCGATCCGCTCTACGACGGCCGGCTCGGCGCCGTCGTCGGCGGCGGCCCCGTCGGCGTAGTCCCGCCGCAGCCCGTCCGCGTCGGCGGCCAGCACGAGCAGCCGCTCCGGCCCGGGTCCCACCAGGGGGTAGGCCCACCAGAGCACGTCGACGCGGTCGCCGGCCGGCACGGTCAGCCGGGCGCGGCCGGCCGCGGGGTAGGACAACCGCCCGTCGAGGGAGGACTCCAGTCCTGGTCCGAGGCCGTCGTCGTCCGGGTGCGCGCCGTGGGTCGGGCCGTCGTCCCCGGTACCGTCCCCCGGGAGCACGCCCGAGACGGGCAGCAGGTCGGGGGCGGGGCGGCCGATCGCCGCTTCCTTGGGCAGGCCGAACAGCCGCCGTGCGCCCCGGCTCCAGTGGGAGACCAGCCCGTCGCGGTCGACCACGACGACGGCCAGCGGGACACGACCCGTCACGGGGTCGGCCGGCACGGTGCCGGGTCCGGCCCGGCGGCCGGGAGGTGCGTCCCGCTCGGTGCCATGGTCCATGGCGTCAGGCCCTCTCTGCCCACGGCTCCGCAAGATCTGTGTCGCCGTCACCACCGTACGGGGGTGGCCGGTGACCATGTGCGGCAACGGGGGAATTGGTGACGCGCGAGCACACCGGCGCGCGCCCGCGCGCCGGTGGCCGGTCTCAGTCCTCGTGCCCGAGTTGCAGGTCGCGCTCGGTGCGGCCGCCGCCGGCCACCTGGAGGACGGTGGCGACGGGCGGATAGCCGGCCGCGATGACGGTGTACTCGCCGGACGACAGGTCGACGAACCGGAACGTGCCGTCGGGCCCGGTGGTCAGGGTGTCCACCACGTTGCCCGCCGCGTCGAGCAGCGTCACGCGCGCGTCCTCGACGATGCGTCCGCCACTGGCCCGCACGGTGCCGCGCAGCACGGCGCCGCCGGCCAGTTCGACGTCCTGGCGGGTCTCGCGGGCGGCCTGCACGCTGACCGGCAGTGCGGCCGGGCGGAAGGCGGGGGCGCTGGCGGCGAGGGTGTACTCGCCGGCCACCAGATCCGTGATGACGTAGCCGCCCTCGCGGCCGCTGCGGGTGGTGGAGACGACCTCGCCGTGGACGTTGGTGAGGGTGACGATCGCGTCGCGCACGGGGCTGCCGTCGGCGGTCACGACGCTGCCGGCCAGGCGTCCGGCGCCGCCGAGGACCACGTCCAGTTCCACCGGGCGTTCGCCGACGGTCACGGAGACGGCCTGCGGCTGGTGGCCGCCGGCCGCGGCGATCAGGACGTACGCCCCGGAGCCGGGCGTGGCCAGCGCGTACCGTCCGTCGTCGCCGCTGGCGCCCCGGCCGATCTGCTGTCCTCCGACGTCGATGAGGGTGAGCGCCGCACGCGGCACGACGGTGCCGTCGGGGTGCTGCACCGTGCCGCAGACGGGGATGCCGCCCGTGTAGGGCGACCGGGCCGGCGGGACCTGGGCGGCCGGCTGCGCCTGCGGTGTGTACTGCGCCTGCTGTGCGGTCTCCGGCTCGGTGACGGGGGCGTTGTGGGACACCAGGGGTTTCTCCTTGAGGAAGAGGGCGATGAGGAGCCCGAGGACGAGCACCGGCACCAGGTAGAGGAAGATCCGCGGCATGGCGTCGGCGTACGCCGCGATGTAGGCGTCGCGCAGCGCCGGGGGCAGGGAGTGGACGAGCTGGGGGGTGATGGCCTCGGCGTCGGGGAGCCCGGCGCCCGCGTCGGCGGGGACCCGGTCGGCCAGGGCGTCGGTGAGCCGGCCCGCGAAGAGGGTGCCGAAGACGGCCGCGCCGACGCTGCCGCCGATCTGCCGGAAGTAGTTGTTGGCGCTGGTGGCGGTGCCCAGGTCGGTGGGGCGCACGGAGTTCTGGACGGCGAGGACTAGGACGGGCATCACCATGCCGATGCCGGCGCCGAGGACGGCCATCCAGATGCTGTAGTGCAGCCGGGGCGTGTCGATGTCGAGGCGGGAGAGCAGCCACATGCCGACGACGGACAGCGCGCTGCCGAGGATCGGGTGGATCCGGTAGTGACCGGTGCGGCTGATGAGCTGCCCGGAGACGATCGAGGCGACGACGACGCCGCCCATCATCGGCAGCATCAGCAGGCCGGACTCGGTGGCGCTGGCGCCGTCGACCATTTGCAGGAAGGTCGGCAGGTAGCTGGCGGCGCCGAACAGGGCGACGCCGACGACGAGGCCGACCAGGGCGGTGACGTTGAAGACGGAGTCCCGGAACAGGCGCAGCGGGATCAGCGGTTCGGGTGCGAAGCGCTCGGCGACGACGAAGAGCAGGGTCGACCCGACCGCGCCGGCGGCGAGACCGAGGATCGTCCTCGACCCCCAGTCGTACTCGGTGCCGCCCCAGCTGGTGAGCAGCACCAGGCAGGTGGAGGCGGCGGCGAGCAGCAGGGCGCCGAGGACGTCCAGGCGCGGTTTGACCCTGGGCCTGGGCAGCTTGAGGACGACGGCGACGACGGCCATGGTGACCAGGCCGAAGGGCACGTTGATGTAGAAGCACCAGCGCCAGGAGAGGTGGTCGGTGAAGTAGCCGCCGAGCAACGGGCCCGCGACGGAAGCGAGTCCGAAGGCGGCGCCGATCAGGCCCATGAAGCGGCCGCGCTCGCGGGGCGGCACGATGTCCGCGATGATCGCCTGCACGCCGATCATCAGGCCGCCCGCGCCGACGCCCTGCACCGCGCGGAAGGCGATCAGCTGGTCCATGCTCTGCGCGCGTCCGGCGAGCGCGGAGCCGGCGACGAAGACCAGGATGGCGAACTGGAAGACGCCCTTGCGCCCGAAGAGGTCGCCGAGCTTGCCGTAGATCGGCAGTCCGACGGTCGAGGTGAGCAGGTACGCGGTGATCGCCCAGGACATCCGGTCCAGACCGTGCAGCTCGCCGACGATCTTCGGCAGCGCGGTGGCGACGATCATCTGCTCGAGGGCGGCGAGCAGCAGCGCCAGCATCAGCCCGACGAAGACCAGCCGCACCCGGCGCGGGCTCAGCCCGGCGTCCGGCTCCCCACCCGGTTCGCGCCCCGGTTCCCGCTCCGGTCCGGTGGCGGGTGGTTCGGGTGGCGCCTGGGCCGCGGCGACCGGTCCGTCCTGCACCGGATCCTGCACCAGAGTGATCCCGCCCACGTACCGCTCCCCTCGTCACACCTGCTCACATTTGCCACCTGAGGCGACAACTGCGAACAAGTGCGACGAGTTACGGAAGCACGACGGGTTCGCGCGGAGATCACTCGAACCGGTGAGGCACCCAACGGGCGCCCCACGCTTGCCGTTTGGCTACTTCTCGACCTCGGTGGCGAGCTTGGCGAGCATGGCGTCGTAGATCCGGGCGAGGCCCTTGGGCGCGAAGGTCTTCTCGAAGAAGCCGCCGACGCCGCCGGCGCCCTGCCAGGTGGTGACGACGACGACCCGGGCCTTGCCCTCGCCCGCCGGGGTGACCCGCCAGGTGGTGACCATGGAGGAGTTGCGGTCCTTCTCGACCAGCTCGCCGTCGGTGGGCTCGGTGACCTCCAGCAGACAGTCGCGGACACGCTTGCTCGTGGCCTGGAGCTTCCAGTGCACGAGGGTGCCCTCGCCGTCGCCGCCCTCACGGACCTCGTACTCGCTGAAGTGCTCGGGAAGCAGCTTCTCGCGGGTGCCGCTGTAGTCGGCGAGGGTGTCGAACACCGTCTCCGCGTCCGCTGCGACGATCCGCTCCGTCGTCGCCTCGACCTGCGCCATCGGGTTCCTCCAGGGCCTGGTTCTCGGGTTCGGGGCAAGCCAACCACCCCACCGCGCGGCCACCAAATCGGGGGGCGTGAAGCGGCCCCGCGCGACTCGTCCGCCGGCTCGTCCGCACGACTCGTCCGCACGACTCGTCCGCACGATCAAGGGAACAAGTGTTCTATTGTGTCGGGCAGTGCTACCGAGGAGGCCGAAATGCGCTGGGAGAACCTCACGGACTCCGACCACGCCCGGGCGGCGGACACCGCGCTGTTCGGCGCGGAGGCGGTCGTCACCCGCACGTTCGACACGCCCGAGTTCAGAGGCGTCACCTTCCACGAGGTGCGGGCCCGCTCGGTCCTGAACCGGGTGCCGGGGGCCTCGCGGATGCCGTTCGAGTGGACGGTGAACCCCTACCGGGGCTGCACGCACGCGTGCGTCTACTGTTTCGCCCGCAAGACCCACAGCTACCTGGACCTCGACACGGGGCTCGGCTTCGACTCCCAGATCGTCGTCAAGGTGAACGCGCCCGAGGTGCTGCGCCGCCAGCTGGCCTCGCGCCGCTGGCAGGGCGAGCACGTGGCGATGGGCACCAACGTCGACTGCTACCAGCGCGCGGAGGGCCGCTACCGGCTGATGCCCGGCATCATCGAGGCCCTCACCGAGCGGGCGAACCCCTTCTCGATCCTGACCAAGGGCACGCTGATCCTGCGCGACCTGGACCTGCTGACCCGGGCGGCGCGGGTGACGGACGTCGGCATCTCGGTCTCGGTCGGCTTCACCGACACGGAGCTGTGGCGCACCGTGGAACCGGGCACCCCGGCCCCGGAGCGCCGCCTGGAGGTCGTCCGGGCGCTCGGCGAGCGCGGCATCGGCTGCGGGGTGCTGATGGCGCCGGTCATCCCCTTCCTCGGTGACGAGCCGGCCCAGCTGAGGGCCACGGTGCGCGCCGTCGCCGCCGCCGGCGCCACCTCGGTGACGCCCCTGGTGCTGCATCTGCGGCCGGGCGCCCGCGAGTGGTTCATGGCCTGGCTCGGACAGCACCACCCCCACCTGGTCCGCCGGTACGAGCGGCTGTACGCGGACGGCGCCTACGCCCCGAAGTGGTACCAGCGCCGGATCACGCGCCAGGTGCACGACCTGGCCCGCGAGTACGGCATCGGCCCCACGCACGCGGGGATGCCGCGCCGGATCGCGGGGCCGGAACCCTCGCGTCCGGACGGGTGCACGGCCACCGAGCCGGTTCAGCTCTCGCTCATCTGAGAGTCCTGACGGTCGCGGGCGGGCTCGGGCTCTGACGGTTCCGCGAGCCGGCCGGGGGTCTCCGACTCGAAGCATTGGGGGGCATCTTCCGGCCCGATTGGGTCAACTATGGACAACCCGCGTTCTTCCGAAGGCGCTTCCCGGGACGATCCGGCGAGGACCGCGACCCGCGCGGACCGCCGCCTCTCCGTCCTGGGAGTCCTGGGAGAACGCCATGAGACAACGCGCAGCCGTGCTGTGCGGCGCCGCCGTCATCGCCGCCGGGACCGTCACGGCCGTCCCCGCCCACGCGGAGACCCCGCGGCCCGCGCCGGCCGCCGCGCCCGCCGCGGACCTGCACTGGAAGAAGTGCGCCACGGAGGACTACCCGACGCTCCAGTGCGCGTCCCTGAAGGTGCCGCTCGACCACGCGCGTCCGCACGGGAGGCAGATCACGCTGGCACTGTCCCGCGTCCCGCACACCGCCGAGAAGTACCAGGGTCCCCTGCTGGTGAACCCCGGCGGCCCCGGCGGCAGCGGGTTGTCGCTCGCCGGGTTCGTGGCCTCCTCGCTGCCCTCGAAGGTGGCCGCCCAGTACGACGTCGTCGGCTTCGACCCGCGCGGGGTGGGGAAGAGCAGCCCGGCGCTGGACTGCCTGCCGGGGCACTTCGACCCCGTGCGTCCCGACTCGCTGCCGGACACGCCGGACGTCGAGCGGGCCAACCTCACGCGCGCGAAGGCCTTCGCCGACGCATGCGGCGACAAGTACGCGGACGTGCTGCCGTACATCGACACGGTCAGCGCCGCGCGGGACCTGGACGCGATCCGTGCGGCGCTCGGCGCGGAGAAGCTCAACTACTTCGGCTACTCGTACGGCACCTACCTGGGCGCCGTCTACGCCAAGCTCCACCCGGACCGGGTGCGGCGGCTGGTGCTGGACTCGGTGGTCGGCCCGGACGACGTCTGGTACGACGCCAACCTCAACCAGGACCTCGCCTTCAACGACCGCCACCGGGCGTTCCTGGCCTGGATCGCCGAGCACGACGCGGCGTACGGGCTGGGCACCGACCCGGAGCGGGTCGAGACCGCGTGGTACGCCATGCGGGCGGCGCTGGCGAAGAAGCCCGCGGGAGGGAAGGTCGGCGCCTCCGAACTGGAGGACACCTACATGCCCGGCGGGTACTACAACGGCTACTGGCCCTACCTGGCCGAGGCGTTCGCCGCGTACGCCAACGACGGGGACACCGGCCCGCTCGTCGAGGCGTACGAGAACTTCGGTGCCCAGGACGCCTCCGGGGACAACGGGTACAGCGTCTACACCGCCGTCGAGTGCCGCGACGCGAGCTGGCCGCGCGACTGGGACGACTGGCGGGACGACAGCTGGGGCCTGTACGAGAAGGCACCCTTCATGGTCTGGAACAACGCCTGGTACAACGCACCGTGCGCCTTCTGGCCCACCGAGTCCCGGGAGCCGGTGGACGTGGCCAACGACGAGCTGCCCCCGGTACTGCTGTTCCAGGCGACCGGTGACGCGGCGACCCCCTACGAGGGCGGTGTCACCGCGCACCGCCTGCTGGGCGGCTCCCGTCTCGTGGTCGAGGAGGGCGGCGGGAACCACGGCATCACGCTGAGCGGCAACGACTGCCTGGACCAGCACCTGGCCGCCTACCTCGCCGACGGCACCGTGCCGCGCGGCGACGGCGGCGAGGCGGACGCGGTGTGCCCGGCGCTGCCGGACCCGACGCCGCTGGAGTCCAAGGCGGCCTCGACGTCCTCACGCGGTTCGACCCTGCACGGGCTGCTCGGCTTCCGCGGCTGACCCCGGGGCGGCGTTGTCAGTGCCGTGGTCCACGATGGACGCATGAGTGAGCTGACCAGGATCACCGCCCCCGAGGGCGTCGCCCCCGCCGCGCAGTACACCCATGTCGTCCTCGGCACCGGGCGGTTCGTGGCCGTCTCGGGGCAGCTCGCCCTGGACGAGGACGGCGAGGTGGTCGGCGAGGGCGACCCCGCGGCCCAGGCCCGCCAGGTGTTCGAGAACCTGCGCCGGTGTCTGGCCTCGGCCGGAGCGACCTTCGACGACGTGGTGAAGCTGACCTTCTTCGTCACGGACTCGGCGCACATGGGCGCGATCCGCGCGGCCCGCGCCGAGCACATACCCGACGACCGGCTGCCGGCCGCCTCGGCGGTGCAGGTGGCGGCGCTGGTGCGGCCGGAGTTCCTCATGGAGATCGAGGCCTTCGCGGTCGTGGCACCGTGAGCCTGCCGCCGGCACGGTTGCCGGTCCGCGTGCGGGAGATGGCCCTCGCGGACTGCGGCCGCGTGTCCCGGATCCGCGTCCGGGGCTGGCAGGCCGCCTACCGGGGGCTGATGCCGCAGCCGTACCTCGACGCCATGGACGTCACCGCCGACGCCGAGCGGCGCCGCGCCCTGTTCGCGCGGACTTCGGACGGCGTGGTGCACCTGGTCGCCGAGGACGAGAGCGGCGAGGTCGTCGGCTGGGCCTGCGTCGGCCCCTACCGGGACGGCGAGGCGCGCACCGCGGACGCCGAGTTGTACGCGCTCTACGTCGACACCGGTCGGTCCGGCGCGGGCGTCGGACAGGCCCTGCTTGGGGAGTCGGTACGCCGGTGCGAGACCGCCGGGCAGGCGCGCATGCTCCTGTGGGTGCTCAAGGGCAACACCCGCGCCCGGCGCTTCTACGAGCGGGCGGGGTTCGCCCCCGACGGTGCCGAGGAGCCCTTCGTGGTGGAGGGGGTTCCGGTGCCCGAGGTGCGGTACGCGCGCCCGCTGAGCGGCTGAACGGCTGACGCCCGGTCACCGGCACGACGCCGCCCGGCCGTTCCCCGGCGTCCCGGCATCCTGGCGTCCCGGCATCCCGGCATCCCGGCATCCCGGCATCCCGGCATCCCGGCACCGGCGGGGCGTTCCCCGGCGTCCTCCCCGGCACCGGTCGGCGAACCCCCGGCTTCCGCCCCGGCGCCGGTCGGACGGCTCCCCGGCACTCACCCGGGTACCGGACGGGGGCTTCCGCGGCGCTGTGCCGGGCCACCGGCCGGCCGGTGGCGTGCGACCGCTGCCCGCCCGAGCACTGGTCGCACGCCCCTCACCGCCGCGCGGCACCGGTCAGACGCTCCTCGGTGCCGCGCCGACCGGCAGACCGGCAGACCGGCGCCTCTCGACCACTGCCTCCCCCGGCACCGGTCGCGCGCCGCCCCGGCCCCATCCGTCCGCGCCCCGGCCCGCCCCGGCGCACCTCACCGCTGCCCCGGCCCGCCCCGGCGCACCTCACCGCTGCCCCGGGATGCGTGCCAGCGCCCGCACCGCCGCCTCGGCCAGCGCCGGGTGGGCGAGGGCGTCGTTCAGGACGGGGGCGGCGCGGTCGTCGCCGAGGGTGCCGAGGCCCTCGACGCAGGCCAGCGCGACGCGCCGGTACGGGTCGTGCGGGCGCAGCCTCCGCCGCAGCGTGGTGATCAGCGCGGGCACCGCTTCGGGGGCCCGCAGCTCGACCAGCAGCCGCACCGGATGCAGGGCGTAGGCGACCCGCAGTTCGTTGGTGGCGAGCGCGGCCGCGGCGCGGGCCGTGCGCGGGTCGCCGAGGCGGGCCAGGGCATGGGCGGCCGAGGCGCAGCGCGGCGGATCGCGGTGGTTGAGCAGCAGCACCAGTGACTCGAAGGCCCGCCGGTCCCCCGCGACCCCCAGCCGGAAGGCGGCCAGTTCCCGCGCCCACAGCGGGTGTCCCGGTTCGGTGAGCACCGCGGCCAGCTCGTCGTGGTCCCCGGTCGCCACGAGACGGTCGTACGCCGCCGGGGCGCCCGGAGTGCCCGTCGCCGACCCCGACGCCGACCCCGTCGGCCCCGGCGCCGCCGACTCGGCCCGTAAGCGCTCGGTGAGCACCCGCAACTCTTCGTCCATGACACCGAGGTTAGGCGCGTCACCCCACCCGTGGGACGTACATCACGAACACCGGGGGCTGGCGCGCTCGTTACCCGCGGGTTAACCTCAGACGAGCGGGTCATCCACTCGCAGCAACTCCTCACGGTGGTCTGGTGACGCAACCACCGGGAGAGCAGTCGGTCCGGTACCTCGGGTACCGCATCAGGACTCGGCCTCGGGACAGGGCCGGTCACAGGCCGCCGGGCGGGCGTGTGCACGCCCTCCGCGACGGCACCGGGCGTGTGCGCCGTTCGAGCCCGGCAACACCCGCACTCCTTTCCTTCCTTTCTCACGCCCCCGGTGTGCCACGACGGCCCACCCGGGCGTGCTCCCGTCGTCACCCCTCATTCCTGGAGTCCCGCGATGGCCACTCCCCTGTCCGACACCCCCCTGTCCCCGCTCCGGACCGTCGCCGTCGTCGGCCTCGGCACCATGGGCACCGGCATCGCCGAGGTCCTGGCCGGGGCCGGCCGCGACGTCGTCGGCATCGACGTCAGCGAGGCGCAGGCCGTCAAGGCGGTCGCCGCGCTGGAGTCCTCCACCGCCCGTGCCGTCGAGCGCGGCCGCCTGACCGAACAGGAGCGCGGCGCCGCCCTGGCCCGCGTCCGTACCTCCACCGACCTGCGGGCGGCCGCCGACGCCGACCTGGTGATCGAGGTGGTCCCGGAGTCGTACGAGATCAAGCAGCGGGTCTTCCGGGAGCTGGACGGGATCGTGCGCCCGGAGGCGATCCTGGCGACCGGCACCAACGCTCTGTCCGTCACGCGCCTGGCCGCGGACTCGGCCCGCCCGGAGCGGGTGCTCGGACTGCACTTCTTCAACCCGGCGCCGGCGATGAGACTGGTCGAGGTCGTCTCCTCGGTGCTGACGGCGCCCGCCGCCGTCACGGCCGTCACCGACCTCGCCCTCGACCTGGGCAAGGAGCCGGTCGCGGTCGGGGACCGGCCCGGTTTCGTCGCGGACGGGCTGCTGTTCGGCTACCTCAACCAGGCCGCCGCGATGTACGAGGCGAACTACGCCTCCCGCGAGGACATCGACGCCGCGATGCGGCTCGGCTGCGGTCTGCCGATGGGGCCGCTGGCGCTGCTCGACCTGGTGGGCGTGGACACCGCGCGCACGGTCCTGGAGGCCATGTACGCCGCGTCCCGGGACCGTCTGCACGCCCCGGCGCCGATCCTCAGGCAGCTCAGCGAGGCGGGCCTGACGGGGCGCAAGGCGGGGCGCGGCTTCTACACCTACGAGGCGCCCGGCAGCGCGGTCGTCGTGCCGGACGCGCTGACCCCGGGCACGGGCGGAGCCCCGGTCGCCGGGCGGACGGTCCGCGCGGTCGGTGTGGCCGGTTCGGGAACCATGGCGTCCGGCATCGCGGAGGTGTTCGCCAAGGCCGGGTACGAGGTGGTGCTGGCCGCCCGCAGCGCGGAGAAGGCGCAGACGGCCAAGGCCCGGATCGGGAAGTCCCTGTCCCGGTCGGTCGACAAGGGACGCATGACCGCGGAGGCCGCCGCGCAGACGCTGGAGCTGATCACCCCGACGGGCAGCTACGACGACTTCGCCGACGTCGACCTGGCCGTGGAGGCCGTCGCCGAGGACCTGGAGGTCAAGCGGCAGCTGTTTGGCACGCTGGACAAGGTCTGCAAGCCCGGCGCGGTGCTGGCCACGACCACGTCCTCGCTGCCGGTGGTCGCCTGCGCCCGTGCCACCTCGCGCCCGCAGGACGTGATCGGCATGCACTTCTTCAACCCGGCGCCGGCGATGAAGCTGGTCGAGGTGGTCCGCACGGTGCTGACCGCCGACGACGTGCACGCCACCGTCCACGAGGTCTGCGCCAAGGTGCGCAAGCACGCCGTGGACTGCGGCGACCGGGCCGGGTTCGTCGTGAACGCGCTGCTGTTCCCGTACCTCAACAACGCGGTCAAGATGGTGCAGGAGCACTACGCGACCCTCGACGACATCGACGCCGCGATGAAGCTCGGCGGCGGCTACCCGATGGGCCCCTTCGAACTGCTCGACGTGGTCGGACTCGACGTGTCGCTGGCCATCGAGAAGGTCCTGCACCGGGAGTTCCGCGACCCGGGACTCGCCCCCGCACCGCTGCTCGAGCACCTGGTGGCCGCGGGCTGCCTCGGCCGCAAGACGGGCCGCGGCTTCCGCGAGCATGCCCGCCGCTGAACGGCCGGGCGACTGGTTCAGGTCCGAGGAGGACTGGGGAGGACTGCTCGATCCGGCCGGCTGTCCCCCGCCCCGCGAGGGCGGGGGAATCCCCGGTCACGCGCATGATTGCGCCCACATGCAGTACGTTCGGGTCATGTCCCAGCCCGCCAAGTCCTCACGTACCTCAGCCACGTCCGACGCTCCGGAGAGCACGGCCGGCAGCCGGGCCGCCGCCCAGCGGCTCAAAATGCGCCGGGAACTGGCGGCGGCGGCGATGGAGCTGTTCGCGACCAAGGGGTACGAGGCGACCACCGTCGACGAGATCGCGGCCCGCGCCGGGGTCGCCCGCCGCACCTTCTTCCGCCACTTCCGCTCCAAGGAAGAGGCGATCTTCCCGGACCACGACGACACCCTGGTGCGCGCCGAGGCGGTCCTCAACGCGGCGCCCGCGCACGAGCACCCGCTCGACACGGTGTGCCGCGGCATCAAGGAAGTCATGAAGATGTACGCGGCCCGGCCGGAGATCTCGGTCGCCCGCTACAAGCTGACGCGCGAGGTGCCCACCCTGCGCGAGGCGGAGATCGCGTCGGTGGCCCGTTACGAGCGCCTGTTCACCCGCTACCTGCTCGGCCACTTCGACGAGCACGCGCACGACGACGACGCCAACGACGACCCGCTGCTCGCGGAGGTCGCCGCGTCCGCCGTGGTCACCGCGCACAACCACGTGCTGCGGCGCTGGCTGCGGGCCGACGGGCAGGGCGACGTGGAGGCCGAGCTGGACCACGCCTTCGCGATCGTGCGGAAGACCTTCGGCACCGGCATCGGGGCGGGGCGCGGCACCGCCTCCACCGCACAGCCGGCGGCCTCCTCGGCCTCCGTGCGGGGCGAGGTGCTCGTGACGGTGGCGCGCACCGACGCGCCGCTGCACGAGGTCATGCGCACCATCGAGCAGGCGCTCAAGGAGCGCTGACCGCTCTTTCCACCGCCTTTCCACGCTGTTCCGCTCTGTGACGACGGCCACCCACCGGGTGGCCGTTTTTGCATGTCGGTGCCCCTTTTTCACCCCTGGCGGGAGATGATTCGATCGATCATCGCTCATCTGATCCGTAAAGATTTCATCTGAGAAGAGTTTCTGGCACTCAGTGCCTTGCGAGGTGACACGCGGTGTCATACGTTGAAGGTGTTCGGGCTGTCCCCGCACCTCATCCCCTGCGCGCCCGAACGCCTGCGTCACAGGCACACACCCTCACCTCAGCAGCACCGACGTACCCCTCAGCGCCCCTCCCTCAGGGCGCTCACCGCCGGAGGCAACACCGTGACCGTGAAGGACATCCTGGACGCGATCCAGTCGCCCGACTCCACGAAGGCCGACATCGCCGCTCTGCCGCTCCCCGAGTCGTACCGCGCGATCACCGTCCACAAGGACGAGACGGAGATGTTCGCGGGCCTCGAGACCCGGGACAAGGACCCCCGCAAGTCGATCCACCTGGACGAGGTGCCGCTGCCCGAGCTGGGCCCGGGCGAGGCCCTGGTGGCCGTCATGGCCTCCTCGGTCAACTACAACTCGGTGTGGACCTCGATCTTCGAGCCGCTGTCCACCTTCGGGTTCCTGGAGCGCTACGGCCGGGTCAGCGAGCTCACCAAGCGCCACGACCTGCCGTACCACATCATCGGCTCCGACCTGGCCGGCGTCGTCCTGCGCACCGGCCCCGGCGTCAACGCCTGGCAGGCGGGCGACGAGGTCGTCGCGCACTGCCTCTCCGTCGAGCTGGAGTCCTCCGACGGCCATAACGACACGATGCTCGACCCCGAGCAGCGCATCTGGGGCTTCGAGACCAACTTCGGCGGTCTCGCCGAGGTCGCGCTGGTCAAGTCCAACCAGCTGATGCCGAAGCCGGACCACCTCAGCTGGGAGGAGGCCGCGGCTCCCGGCCTGGTCAACTCCACCGCGTACCGCCAGCTCGTCTCCCGCAACGGCGCCGGTATGAAGCAGGGCGACAACGTGCTCATCTGGGGCGCCAGCGGCGGACTCGGCTCCTACGCCACCCAGTTCGCCCTCGCCGGCGGCGCCAACCCGATCTGCGTCGTCTCCAGCGAGCAGAAGGCGGACATCTGCCGTTCGATGGGCGCCGACGCGATCATCGACCGCAACGCCGAGGGCTACAAGTTCTGGAAGGACGAGCACACCCAGGACCCCAAGGAGTGGAAGCGCTTCGGCAAGCGCATCCGCGAACTCACCGGCGGCGAGGACATCGACATCGTCTTCGAGCACCCCGGCCGCGAGACCTTCGGCGCCTCCGTCTTCGTCACCCGCAAGGGCGGCACCATCACCACCTGCGCCTCGACCTCGGGCTACATGCACGAGTACGACAACCGCTACCTGTGGATGTCCCTGAAGCGCATCATCGGCTCCCACTTCGCCAACTACCGCGAGGCCTGGGAGGCCAACCGCCTCATCGCCAAGGGCAAGATCCACCCCACGCTCTCCAAGGTGTACTCCCTCGAGGACACCGGCCAGGCCGCCTACGACGTCCACCGCAACCTGCACCAGGGCAAGGTCGGCGTGCTGTGCCTGGCGCCCGAGGAGGGCCTGGGCGTGCGCGACCACGAGAAGCGCGCGCAGCACCTCGACGCCATCAACCGCTTCCGGAACATCTGAGGAGCGCCACGTGACTGAGCGTCAGAAGGACCGGCCGTGGCTCATGCGCACCTACGCCGGTCACTCCACGGCCGAGGCGTCCAACGAGCTGTACCGGCGCAACCTCGCCAAGGGGCAGACGGGTCTGTCGGTCGCGTTCGACCTGCCGACCCAGACCGGGTACGACTCCGACCACGTCCTCGCCCGCGGCGAGGTCGGCCGGGTCGGCGTGCCGGTCGCGCACCTCGGTGACATGCGCCGGCTGTTCCAGGACATCCCGCTGGAGCAGATGAACACCTCGATGACCATCAACGCCACGGCCATGTGGTTGCTGGCGCTCTACCAGGTCGTCGCGGAGGAGCAGGGCGCGGACATCACCAAGCTCCAGGGCACGACCCAGAACGACATCGTCAAGGAGTACCTGTCCCGGGGGACGCACGTCTTCCCGCCGGGCCCGTCCCTGCGCCTGACGACGGACATGATCGCGTACACGGTCTCCCACCTGCCCAAGTGGAACCCGATCAACATCTGCAGCTACCACCTCCAGGAGGCGGGCGCCACGCCGGTGCAGGAGATCGCGTACGCGATGTCCACCGCGATCGCCGTCCTCGACGCGGTGCGCGACAGCGGTCAGGTGCCGCAGGAGCGCATGGGCGACGTGGTCGGCCGCATCTCCTTCTTCGTGAACGCGGGCGTGCGTTTCGTCGAGGAGATGTGCAAGATGCGCGCCTTCGGCCGCATCTGGGACCGCGTCACCCGCGAGCGCTACGGCATCGAGAACCCGAAGCACCGCCGCTTCCGCTACGGCGTCCAGGTCAACTCCCTGGGCCTGACCGAGGCGCAGCCGGAGAACAACGTCCAGCGGATCGTGCTCGAGATGCTGGCGGTCACCCTCTCCAAGGACGCACGCGCGCGTGCCGTGCAGTTGCCGGCCTGGAACGAGGCGCTGGGCCTGCCGCGCCCCTGGGACCAGCAGTGGTCGCTGCGCATCCAGCAGGTGCTGGCCCACGAGAGCGACCTGCTGGAGTACGAGGACCTCTTCGAGGGCTCGAAGGTGGTCGGGGCGAAGGTCGACGAGCTGGTCGAGGCGGCGTTCGCGGAGATCGACCGCATCCAGGAGATGGGCGGCGCGATGGCCGCCGTGGAGTCCGGCTACCTCAAGTCACAGCTGGTCGCCTCGCACGCCGAGCGCCGGGCCCGGATCGAGTCCGGCGAGGAGAAGATCATCGGTGTCAACGCCTTCGAGGGCACCGAGCCCAACCCGCTGACCGCCGACCTGGACACCGCGATCCAGACGGTCGACCCGGCGGTGGAGGCCCGCGTCATCGCCTCGCTGCAGAACTGGCGCGACACCCGCTACCAGCCGCCCTTCAACCACCCGCGCCCCTGCAAGGCGCTGGAGAAGCTCAAGGAGGCCGCGCGCGGCACCGGGAACCTCATGGAGGCCACCCTGGAGTGCGCCCGGGCCGGCGCCACCACCGGCGAGTGGGCGGGGGCGCTGCGCGAGGTGTTCGGCGAGTTCCGCGCGCCGACCGGCGTGTCCTCGGCGCCGGTCGCGGTCACCGCCGAGGAGGGCTCGGCCCTGTCCGAGGTGCGCCGCAAGGTGGAGCTGACGGCCAAGGAGATGGAGGTCGGCAAGCTCCGCTTCCTGGTCGGCAAGCCCGGCCTGGACGGCCACTCCAACGGCGCCGAGCAGATCGCCGTGCGGGCCCGCGACGCCGGGTTCGAGGTGGTCTACCAGGGCATCAGGCTCACCCCCGAGCAGATCGTGGACGCCGCCCTCGCGGAGGACGTGCACGCGGTGGGCCTGTCCATCCTGTCCGGCTCGCACGCCCAGCTCGTGCCGGACGTACTCGAACGGCTCCGTGTGGCCGGTGCCACAGACATCCCGGTGATCGCCGGTGGCATCATCCCGAACGGTGACGCCGAGGAACTGCGGGCCGCGGGAGTGGCCGCGGTCTTCACCCCGAAGGACTTCGACATCACCGGCATCATCGGCCGGATCGTCGACGAGATCCGGTACGCGAACAAGCTCGACCCCCTGGAGGTCCCCGCATGACCACGGTCAACCGTCTTCGCCCCCGGCGCTCCTGCCTGGCGGTCCCGGGAAGCAACCCCCGCTTCCTGGAGAAGGCCCAGGGCCTCCCCGCCGACCAGGTCTTCCTCGACCTGGAGGACGCCTGCGCGCCGCTCGCCAAGCCGGAGGCCCGGCACACCATCGTCAAGTTCCTCAACGAGGGCGACTGGACCGGCAAGACCCGCGTCGTGCGCGTCAACGACTGGACGACCGAGTGGACGTACCGGGACGTCGTGACGGTGGTGGAGGGCGCCGGCCCGAACCTGGACTGCATCATGCTGCCGAAGGTCCAGGACGCCCAGCAGGTCGTCGCCCTGGACCTCCTGCTCACCCAGATCGAGAAGACGATGGGCTTCGAGGTCGGGCGCATCGGCATCGAGGCGCAGATCGAGAACGCGCAGGGTCTCAACAACGTCAACGAGATCGCCCAGGCGAGCCCGCGCGTGGAGACCATCATCTTCGGCCCGGCCGACTTCATGGCGTCCATCAACATGAAGTCCCTGGTCGTGGGCGAGCAGCCGCCCGGCTACCCGGCGGACGCCTACCACTTCATCCTGATGAAGATCCTCATGGCCGCCCGCGCCAACAACCTCCAGGCGATCGACGGCCCCTACCTCCAGATCCGCAACGTGGACGGCTACCGCGAGGTCGCCCAGCGCGCCGCCGCCCTCGGTTTCGACGGCAAGTGGGTGCTGCACCCGGGCCAGGTCGAGGCGTCCAACGAGATCTTCTCGCCCTCCCAGGAGGACTACGACCACGCCGAGCTGATCCTGGACGCGTACGACTACTACACGTCCGAGGCGGGCGGCAAGAAGGGCTCGGCGATGCTCGGCGACGAGATGATCGACGAGGCCAGCCGCAAGATGGCGCTGGTCGTCTCCGGCAAGGGGCGTGCGGCCGGCATGCGGCGCACCAGCAAGTTCGAGATCCCGGAGGGCTGAGCGCCATGCAGTTCGGACGCACCTACGAGGAGTTCGAGGTCGGGGCGACGTACAAGCACTGGCCGGGGAAGACGGTCACGGAGTACGACGACCACCTGTTCTGTCTGCTCACCATGAACCACCACCCGCTCCACATGGACGCCAACTACGCCGAGAAGACGACGGACTTCGGCAAGAACGTGGTGGTCGGCAACTACATCTACTCACTCCTGCTCGGCATGTCCGTCCCGGACGTCTCCGGCAAGGCGATCGCCAACCTGGAGATCGAGTCGCTCAAGCACGTGGCGCCGACCTTCCACGGCGACACGGTCTACGGCCAGACGACCGTGCTCGACAAGTGGCCCTCCAAGTCGAAGAACGACCGCGGCATCGTGCACGTCGAGACCAAGGGCTACAAGCAGGACGGCACCCTGGTCTGCGTCTTCCGCCGCAAGGTGATGGTGCCGACCGAGACGTACACCAAGGAGCGCGGCGGCGAACAGCCCGGCCGGCCCGAGCTGAAGGAACAGGGGAAGTAGAGATGAGCCGCCTCGCCCAGACCCACGGCCTCACGGACGTCCAGCGGGAGATCCTCTCGACCGTCCGCGACTTCGTGGACAAGGAGATCATCCCGGTCGCCACCGAGCTGGAGCACCGGGACGAGTACCCGCAGGACATCGTCGACGGGCTCAAGGAACTCGGCCTGTTCGGGCTGATGATCCCCGAGGAGTACGGGGGCCTGGGCGAGTCGCTCCTGACGTACGCCCTGTGCGTGGAGGAGATCGCCCGGGGCTGGATGTCGGTGTCCGGCATCATCAACACGCACTTCATCGTGGCGTACATGCTCAAGCAGCACGGCACGCAGGAGCAGAAGGACCACTTCCTGCCCCGCATGGCCGCGGGCGACATCCGGGGCGCCTTCTCGATGTCGGAGCCGGCGCTGGGCTCCGACGTCTCGGCGATCTCCTCGAAGGCGGTGCGGGACGGCGAGGAGTACGTCCTGAACGGCCAGAAGATGTGGCTGACGAACGGCGGTACGTCCTCGCTGGTGGCCGTCCTGGTGAGGAGTGACGAGGGTCACCCGGACGGCACGGCCCCGCACAAGTCGATGACGACCTTCCTCGTGGAGAAGGAGCCCGGTTTCGGCGAGGTCCGCCCGGGCCTGACCATCCCCGGGAAGATCGACAAGATGGGCTACAAGGGCGTCGACACCACCGAGCTCATCATGGACGGCCTGCGCATTCCGGCCAATCGGGTCCTCGGCGGCGTCACCGGCCGAGGTTTTTACCAAATGATGGACGGCGTCGAGGTGGGCCGCGTGAACGTGGCGGCCCGTGGCTGCGGCGTCGCTCAGCGTGCCTTCGAACTCGGTGTCCGGTACGCCCAGCAGCGTCACACTTTCGGCAAGCGGATCGCCCAGCACCAGGCCATCCAGTTCAAGCTCGCGGAGATGGCTACCAAGGTGGAGGCGGCGCATGCGATGATGGTGAACGCTGCACGCAAAAAGGACTCGGGCGAACGAAACGACCTGGAAGCGGGGATGGCCAAGTACCTCGCCTCCGAGTACTGCAAGGAGGTCGTGGAGGACGCCTTCCGGATCCACGGCGGGTACGGCTTCTCCAAGGAGTACGAGATCGAGCGCCTCTACCGCGAGGCGCCGATGCTGCTCATCGGTGAAGGCACCGCCGAGATCCAGAAAATGATCATCGGCCGCCGACTGCTCGAAGAGTATCGATTCCAGGGTTAGATGTCCGGATACGGGGTGTTTTCTTGGAGAAGAAGGTCACACCCCGTAGGCAGTGTTCGGCCGCCGACTCGGCTTCCTTGCTTACCCAGTTGCGGCGCGGAGCCGCTACGATCGCCGGAAAGCCGCCGTCCCCCGTCATAGCGCGGCATCATCCGCTACGAAGGTCATCCATGCCCCACAGCCAAACCTCTGCACCTCGCGACAGCCTCGCCGGCGTACGCCTCGCGCGCGGAGCCTCGCCGTGGCTTCTGCCGACCGTCGCCACCGCAGCTGTCAGCCTCCTGCGGGCCCGCCGTTCCGGCGCCGCCAAGGCCGTCGCCGCCCCCGCCACCGCGCTCGCGGCGGGGATGCTGTGGTTCTTCCGCGACCCCGAGCGCGAGATCACCCGGGGCCGGGTCATCTCGCCCGCCGACGGTGTGGTGCAGAGCATCATGCCGTGGAAGGACGGCCGTACCCGCGTCGCGATCTTCATGAGCCCGCTCAACGTCCACGTCAACCGCGCCCCGCTGTCCGGCACGGTCACGTCGGTCGAGCACGTACCGGGCGGCTTCGTTCCCGCTTTCAACAAGGAGAGCGAGAACAACGAGCGCGTCGTGTGGCACTTCGACACCGAGCTCGGCGACATCGAGATGATCCAGATCGCCGGCGCGGTGGCCCGCCGCATCGTCCCGTACGTGCCGCAGGGCACCAAGGTCGAGCAGGGCGAGCGGGTCGGTCTGATCCGCTTCGGCTCCCGCGTCGACCTGTACCTGCCGGAGGGCGTAGAGGTGGATGTCGAGGTGGGCCAGAAGACGGTGGCTGGGGTGACTCGAATTGACCGTGATTGATCCACAGACCCAGGCCGGATGGGTGCCGGAGGCCGACGAGGTGGACGACGAGGAGGAGATGCCGCTCTCGCTCCGCCTGTCGATAGCGGACACGCTCACGCTCGGTAACGCGACGTGCGGCTTCATGGCGGTGTACTTCACCACCACCGGCATCCTGATCCCGCACCTCATGGGCAGCGACGAGTCGGGCATGGCCCGGCACAGCGCGGCCACCGCGGTGATCCTGATGCTGTGCGCGGCGATCTTCGACCTGTTCGACGGTCTGGTCGCCCGCAAGCTGCGGTCCTCGCCCATGGGCGCGGAGCTGGACAACCTCTCCGACCTCATCAGCTTCGGCCTCGCACCGGCGTACTTCGTCCTCGTCTACGGCATGGTCGCGGACGACGCCTACCAGCGGGTGGCGGCGGTGGGGGCGATCGTGGTGCTGCTGGCGGTGGTGCTGCGGCTCGCGCGGTTCTCCTGCGTCACCGTCAAGGACGGCACCTTCCAGGGCATGCCGTCGCCGTTCGGGGCGCTGACGGTGGTGTCGATCGTGCTGCTCGAGCTGCCCTTCGTGGCGACGCTGCTGGCGATCCTGGGCACGGCCTGGCTGATGGTGAGCCGGGTCGAGTACCCGAAGCCGCGGGGGCGGCTCGCGGTGGCGATGCTGGCGTGGATCGTCCTGTCGATGGGGCTGCTGGCCGGCTGGGCGTTCGACGCGCCGAGCGGACAGCTGCTGTTGCAGACGGGGTGCGCGCTGCAGTTGGTGATGGGGGCGGTGATTCCCCTGTTCGCCACCGCTCGCAGGGTGAACAACTTCCGTGACAATCGGCGGGAGGCGCGGGCGGCGCAGTTGCCGTAGCGCTCCGCCGAGTGGGCCCCGGACCCGGGTTGGGTTCGGGGCCCTTCTGTTTGTGCGCGCCCGGCGTCCCTGGGGGCTTCGCCCCCAGACCCCCGGGCCTATGCCCACCCACCGCCCGACTAGGTGGGGAGAGAGGTGACGTTTCCAGCCCGTCCGGCGTTTGAGGACGAGGCCCGTCCAGGGCCGACAGCAGGGGTCTGGGGGCAGAGCCCCCAGGGTCGGGAATGGGAAGGGGCGGCGGGGGCGGGACTCCCTACGCGACGAAGTCCCGCGCGATGGCCTCCGCCACCCGCTCCAGGATCGGCCCCGCCTCCGCGATGCACTTCGCGACGTCCGGCTCCACATCCGTCAGCGGATACGCCCGCCGGATCCCCGCCCGCCCCAGCGTCTCCGCCGGCAGCGCGAGGCGCCCGCACACCGCGACGACCTCCTTGCCCGCGGCCCGGGCCGCCGCCGCGACACCCGCCGGCGCCTTCCCGTGCAGGGTCTGCTCGTCCAGCGAGCCCTCCCCGGTGATCACCAGGTCCGCCCGCTCCAGCGCCGGCGCGAAGCCCAGCACGTCCAGCATCACGGCGATGCCGGGCCGGAACCGTGCGCCCAGCAGCATCGCGCCGAAGCCGATGCCGCCCGCCGCCCCCGCCCCGGGGGACGCGGCGTACTCGGCGACTCGCGCGCCCACGCCCTCCGCCCCCTCCAGCACCTTCGCGAAGTGGGCGAGCGCGGCGTCGAGGGCGGTCACGTCGTTCGGCGAGGCGCCCTTCTGCGGGCCGTAGACAGCCGGGGCGCCCTTCGGCCCCGTCAGCGGATTGTCGACGTCACTGGCGAGTACCAGTTCCACGCCCGACAGCCGCGGGTCGAGACCGGACAGGTCGGCCGAGGCCAGCCCCGCGAGGCCGCCCCCGCCCGGCCCGACGGGCTCCCCGTCCGCGTCCAGGAACCGTGCGCCCAGTGCGGCCAGCATCCCGGCGCCGCCGTCGGTGGTGGCGCTGCCGCCGACCCCGAACACGATCGTCCGCGCCCCCGCGTCCAGCGCGGCCCGCAGCAGCTCGCCCGAGCCGTACGTGGACGACGTCAGCGGCGCGAGGACGCCTTCCGGGAGCCGCTGGAGGCCGCTGGCCTCGGCCATCTCCACCACCGCGGTGCCGTCGCGCAGCGCGTACGCCGCCGTCACCTCGTCGCCGAGGGGCCCGGCGACCCGCACTTCCCGGCGTTCGAACCCGGCCGCGACCGCGGCGGCCACCGTGCCGTCGCCGCCGTCGGCGACGGGCAGCGCCTCGACCAGGACGTCCGGCACGACACGGCGCAGTCCGGCCGCGACGCGCTCGGCGACCTCGACGGCCGTCAGCGACCCCTTGAACTTGTCCGCGGCGACGAGCACCCGGCGGGCCCCGTCCACAGCAGCGTCAGCCACCTTGATCTCCCCTTGCTCTCCGAGCCTTGCGCACGTCAAGGCAGTCGCGCCGCTGCGACCCTAACCGGAGGACACCCGCGCCGTCATGCCCTGCCCACACCGTGGAACCGGCCGTGCACCCGTCCCGGGACTCCCCGAGGCCGCGTCACGACTGCCCGGGACCGGGCGCCGGCTCGTTACGCTTCCGGGATGACCACTCCTGACTACGCCACCTACATCGCCGGTCTGCCCCGCGTGCTGGCCGGCTCCGCCGCGGTCTTCAGGGACGCCGGGGGGCGGGTGCTGCTCGTCGAGCCCAACTACCGCGAGGGGTGGGCGCTGCCCGGCGGGACGATCGAGTCCGGGGACGGGGAGACCCCGCGGCAGGGCGCGTGGCGGGAGACCCTCGAGGAGATCGGGCTCGACGTGCGGATCGGACGCCTGCTCGCGGTGGACTGGGTGCGCGGTGCGGGCAGGCCGCCCATCGTGGCGTACCTGTACGACGGCGGGGTCCTGTCCGAGGACGACCTCAAGGCGATCCGGTTGCAGGAGGATGAGCTGCTGTCCTGGCGGCTGGTGCCGCGCGAGGACCTGGGCGGCCTGCTGCCGCCCGCGCTGCACGGCCGGGTGCTGGCGGCCCTGGACGTGCTCGGGGACGGCTCCGGCACGGCCGAGCTGGTCGACGGCGTCCGGGTGGACCGATAACCGTTCGCCGGGCCCGCACCGGCGCCCTACCCTCGACCGCATGACCGGCAAGCCCCTCGTCGCCATCCTCAGCGGTGCCGGCGTCTCGACCGACTCCGGCATCCCCGACTACCGCGGTCCGAACGGGCTGTGGCGGCGCGACCCGGACGCCGAGAAGCTCGTCACCTACGAGTACTACATGGGTGATCCGGAGATCAGGCGGCGTTCCTGGCGGATGCGGCGCGAGACCGCGGCGCTGCACGCCGAGCCGAACGCCGCGCACCGTGCGGTGGCCGAGCTGGAGCTGCGCGGGGTGCCGGTCCGGGTGATCACCCAGAACGTGGACGGCCTGCACCAGCTCGCCGGGGTCTCCGCCCGCAAGGTCCTCGAGCTGCACGGCACCGCGCTCGCCTGCGTGTGCACCGGCTGCCGGGTCCGGGGGCCGATGGCGGACGCCCTCGCCCGGCTCGACGCCGGTGAGGACGACCCGCCGTGCCTGGAGTGCGGCTCCGTCCTGAAGCCGGCGACCGTGATGTTCGGCGAGAGCCTCGACCCGGTGGTGCTGGGCGAGGCGGTCGCCATCAGCAAGGCGTGCCAGGTGTTCGTCGCCGTCGGCACCAGCCTCCAGGTGCAGCCCGCCGCCGGGCTGGCCGGCGTGGCCGTCGACCACGGGGCCCGGCTGGTCGTCGTCAACGCGGAGCCGACGCCGTACGACGGCCTGGCCGACGAGGTCGTCCGGGAGCCGATCGGCACCGCGCTGCCCGAGCTGCTGCGCGGGCTGGGCTGAGCCGCCCGGCCGGGAGGGACGGTCAGAACACCGCGTCCGCCAGGCGGTCGACCTGGTCGGGGTCCGAGGCCCAGCAGTACAGCACGACCTCGTCGGCGCCGATGTCCCGGAAGGCGTCGACGGCGGCGCGGATCTCGGGGGCGGTGGTGAGCAGGCCCTCGGTCATGTACTCGGCACGCCCGGTGAAGGCGTAGTAGTCGCGGAGCGCCCGACGGGCCCGTTCGACGGTGTCGTCCGGGCCGAGGGCGATGCTCGCCTGGGCGACCAGGCGCGGCCGGCCGGGGCGGTCATGCCCGCGCCAGACCTCCTCGACCCGGCGGAACAGGCCGGCCATGTGCGCGGCGGGCAGCGCGGCGCCGAGGAAACCGTCGCCGAAGCGGCCGACCCGTTCCAGGGCGGCCGGGGCGAAGCCGCCGAACAGCACCTCCGGCCCGCCGGACGTCGCGGGGCGGGGGCCGATGGGCCCGACGTCCCGGGCATAGGGCTCGCCCTGCCAGGTCCGGCGCAGGAGGGGCATCTGCTCGTCGAGGCGTCGGCCCCGGCGGTGGAGGTCGATGCCGGCGGCGAGACAGTCGTCGGCCCGCCCGCCGACTCCGATGCCGAGTGTGAAGCGCCCGCCGGACAGCCGGTCGAGGGTCGCCGTCTGCTTGGCGAGCAGCGCGGTGTTGTGGACGGGCGCGATCAGCACCTCGGTCTGGAGGCGGATGCGGGAGGTGGCGCCCGCGAGGGCCGCGAGGGTGATCAGGGGCTCGGGGTTGTCGTAGACGAGCCGGTCGAGCAGACCGAGGGTGCTGAAGGCGAGCGCGTCGGCGCGCCGTGCCCAGCTCAGCAGCAGGGCGGGGTCGTCGACGGGAAGGCCGAGGCCGATACGCATGGGGCGTGTGGGATGCATGGGTGCAGTCCTCCGGAGGGCGTGCCGAAACGGTGGCGCCGCCCCTCCGTGGCTCCGGGCTGCTGTGCGCGGGCCTGCTCCCCATCTGCGGCATCGTTCGGGAGAGCCTGGTCTTCGAAGTCCGGCGATCGTAGCGGGCCCCGCGGCGCGCGGACAACGCGTTTTCGCCCGGAGCCCACGTGGTCCCGCCTGTCCGGACCTCCCGCCCGGCTAGAACAGGGCCTCCGGTCCGGCCCCGCGTTCGAAGTCCAGCAGCCGCCGCTTGCGCTCCAGGCCGCCGCCGTAACCGGTGAGGCCGCCGCTGGCGCCGACGACGCGGTGGCAGGGGACGATGATGCCGACCGGGTTGCGGCCGTTGGCGAGGCCCACGGCGCGGGAGGCGGCCGGGTTGCCGAGGGCGGCGGCGAGTTCGCCGTAGGTGCGGGTCTCGCCGTAGGGGATCTTCCGGAGCTGTGCCCAGACCGTGCGCTGGAACGGGGTGCCGTTGAGTCGCAGGCCGAGGGTGAAGTCCTTCAGTTCACCGGCGAAGTAGGCCTCCAGTTGCTCCTCGGTCTCGGCGAAGGGGCGTTCGTCGCGGGCGCCGAAGGTCTCCTCCGACGGACGGTGGCGCTGGTCGGTCATGTAGAGGCCGCACAGGGCGCCGTCCTCGGCGACGAGGGTGAGTGCGCCGTAGGGACTGTCGATCACGGTGTGCTGTTTCACGGGTTTCGCTCCGGCTCCTCGAACGGCGAACGGGCTCGTACGGGCTCCTACTGGCTCGTACTGGCTCATACGGGCAGGAAGTTGATCGGGTGGTCGTCGGTCGCCCACAGGTACTGGACGGCGTACGCCCGCCAGGGCCGCCAGGCCGCCGCGCGGGCGGTGAGCGCGGCCGGGGTGGAGGGCAGGCCCAGTTCCGCGGCGGCGCGGCGGATGCCGAGGTCGGTGGGGAGGAAGGCGTCGGGGTCGCCGAGGGCGCGCATGGCGATGACGTCGGCGGTCCAGGGGCCGAAGCCGGGCAGGTCGAGGAGGCGGGCGCGGGTCTCGGCCCAGTCGCTCTCGACGCCCGGGTTGACCAAGCCGTCGGCCAGGTGGGCGACCAGGGTGGTGAAGGTGGCTCGGCGGGTGCGGGGCATCGCCAGGGTCTGCGGGTCCACCGCCGCCAGCGCCTCGGTGGACGGGAAGAGGTGGGTGAGGCCGCCCTCGGGGTCGTCCACCGGGTCGCCGTGCGCGGTGACCAGGCGGGCGGCGTGGGTGCGGGCGGCGGCGGTCGAGACCTGCTGGCCGAGCACGGCCCGTACGGCGAACTCGGCCTCGTCCACCGTGCGGGGCACCCGTCGGCCGGGGGCCTTGTCGACGAGCGGCGCGAGCAGCGGGTCGGCGCGCAGTTGGTCGTCGATCGCCACCGGGTCGGCGTCCAGGTCGAGCAGGCGCCGGCAGCGGCTGATGGCGACGGTCAGGTCGCGCGGGTCGGTGAGGGTGAGGCGGCAGGCGATGTGGTCGGGCTTGGGGGTGAGGGCGACGATGCCGTGACCGTACGGGAGGCGCAGGGTGCGGCGGTACGCGCCGTCCCGCCACTCCTCCACGCCGGGTACTGCGGTGGCGGCGAGGTGACCGAAGAGGTTGTCGGGGTTGAGCGGGGTGCGGAAGGGGAGGCGGAGGGAGAGGGTGCCGGGGGCCGCGGCGGCCGGGCGGCTCCTGGGTGCGCGGGTGCGCAGTTCGCTCGGGGCGAGGGCGTAGACCTCGCGGACCGTGTCGTTGAAGGCGCGGATGGAGGAGAAGCCGGCCGCGAAGGCGATGTCCGCCATGGGCAGCGGGGTGGTCTCGATCAGCAGCCGGGCGGTCTGCGCGCGCTGCGCGCGGGCGAGAGCGAGGGGGCCGGCGCCCAGTTCGGCAAGGAGCTGGCGCTCTATCTGCCGGGTGCTGTAGCCGAGGCGGGCGGCGAGGCCGGGGACTCCCTCGCGGTCCACGACGCCGTCGGCGATCAGGCGCATGGCGCGGGCCGTGAGGTCGGCGCGCCGGTTCCACTCGGGTGAGCCGGGGCTGGTGTCCGGGCGGCAGCGTTTGCACGCCCGGAACCCGGCCTGCTGGCAGGCCGCCGCGCTCGGGTAGAAGGTCATGTTCCCGGGCTTGGGCGGCACCACCGGGCAGCTGGGCCGGCAGTAGATGCCGGTGGTCAGGACCGCGGTGAAGAACCAGCCGTCGAAGCGCGCGTCCTTCGACCGCACGGCGCGTACACAGCGTTCGGTGTCGGTGTGCATTCCCGTCTGCATGCGTCCAGGATGGCCCCCGGGACGGGTGAGGGCTGGCGGGAATCCGACATGCACGTGCCGCTTGCTGGGCTCTCGCGGATCACTCCGGGCGCCACGCCGACTCGCGCAGCAGCCGCAGGCCGTTCAGGCCGACCAGCACGGTCGAGCCCTCGTGGCCCGCGACACCGATCGGCAGCGGCAGGTGTCCGACGAGGTCCCACAGGACGAGGACGGTGATGAAGACGCCGGCGACGACCAGGTTCTGGACGACCAGCCGGCGGGCGCGCCGGGAGAGCCGCACGACGGCGGGCACGGTCGTCAGCTCGTCGCGCACGACGACCGCGTCGGCGGTCTCCAGGGCCAGGTCGGAGCCGGCCCGGCCCATGGCGACACCGGCGTGTGCGGCGGCCAGCGCGGGGGCGTCGTTGACGCCGTCGCCGACGAAGAGCACCTTGCGGCCGGCCCGCTCCCGTTCCCGTACGGCCTCGACCTTGTCCTCGGGCAGCAGTCCGGCGTGGACGTCGGTGATGCCGGTCGCGTTGGCCACGCGGGCGGCGGCGGCCGCGTGGTCGCCGGTGAGCAGGGTGGGGGCGGTGCCGGTGAGGGCGGTGAGCGCGGCGGTGGCCGGGGCGGCGTCGGCGCGGAGGCGGTCGGTGAGGGCGAGGGTGCCCAGGAGGGTGCCGTCGCGGGTGACACGGACGGTGGTCTCGGCGCCGTCGGGGGCCTCCGCGCGGCCGACGTGCACCGTGTGTCCGTCGACCACGGCCGTCACCCCGCGGCCGGGAGCCGCCGTGAAGTCGTCCGCGGGCGCGATGCGCAGTCCCCGGGCGCGGGCGGCGGCCACGATCGCGCGGGCCAGCGGGTGTTCGCTGGGGTGCTCGGCCGCGGCGGCGAGGGCGAGGAGGGCGTCCTCGTCGAGGCCGGAGTCGGCGAGGGGACGTACCGCGGTCACCTCGGGGGTGCCCTCGGTGAGGGTGCCGGTCTTGTCGAGGGCGGCGGTGTCGATCTCGCCGAGGCGTTCCATGGCGACCGCGGACTTGACCAGGACGCCGTGCCGGCCGGCGTTGGCGATGGCCGAGAGCAGCGGCGGCATGGTCGCCAGGACGACCGCGCACGGCGAGGCGACGATCATGAAGGTCATGGCGCGCAGCAGGGCGTCCGTGAGGCCGGCGCCGAAGGCGAGTGGGATGCCGAAGACCGCGAGGGTGGCGACGACCACGCCGACCGAGTAGCGCTGCTCGATCTTCTCGATGAACAGCTGGGTCGGCGCCTTGGTGCGGGACGCCTCCTCGACCAGGGTGACGATCCGGGCGATGACCGAGTCGGCCGGGTCGCGCCCGACGCGGACGCGCAGCGCGCCGGTGCCGTTGAGGGTGCCGGCGAAGACGTCGGCGCCGGGGCGCTTGAGGACGGGCAGGGACTCGCCGGTGATGGTGGCCTGGTCGACCTCCCCGGTGCCCTCGGTGACCGTGCCGTCGGCGCCGATCCGCTCGCCGGGCCGGACCAGGACGAGGTCGCCGACGGCGAGGTCGGCGGTCGGGACGGTCTCCTCGCCGCCGTCCCGCAGGCGGGTCGCGGTGGTGGGAGCGAGGTCGAGCAGGCCGCGCACGGAGTCGGCGGTGCGGGCGGTGGCCAGGGCCTCCAGGGCGCCGGAGGTGGCGAAGATGACGATGAGCAGGGCGCCGTCGAGGACCTGCCCGATGGCGGCGGCTCCGAGCGCCGCGACGATCATCAGCAGGTCGACGTCCAGGGTCTTCTCGCGCAGCGCCCGCAGTCCCTCGAGCGCGGGCTCCCAGCCGCCGGCGGCGTAGGCGACCACGTACAGCGGGCCGTACGTCCAGGCGGGCGCGGAGCCGAGGTCGAGCGGCAGGGCCACGAGGAAGGCGACGAGGGACACGAGCGCCCAGCGGGCCTCGGGCAGGGCGAGGACGCGGGTGCGGCGGCGGGGCGGCGCCGGGGCGGTGGGCGCGGCCTGTGGAGCGGGGGCGACGGTGGTGGACACGCGGCACACCATACAGGAACACATGAAGACTCATTCATTCGTTCATCCGTTCATGTGCCTCCGGAGGGGTCCGCCAGGGGGTGCGTAAGATGACCGCATGGGTCACGGAGCCGCCAACACCGCGCAGGACGCCGCCGAGCGGGTGCGCCTGGACGCGGACAACGTCGCGAAGGTGGCCACGACCCTCCAGGCCCTGTCCACCCCGTCCCGGCTGCTGATCCTGGCCCGGCTGCGCGAAGGCCCGCTGCCCGCCACCGAGTTGGCGGCGGAGGTCGGCATGGAGCAGTCGGCCTGCTCGCACCAGCTGCGGCTGCTGCGCAATCTGGGCCTGGTGGTCGGCGAGCGCAAGGGCCGTTCCGTGGTGTACGCCCTGCACGACGACCACGTCGCCGGGCTGCTCGACCAGGCCGTCTACCACGTGGAGCACCTGCGGCTGGGGATCAGCGACGCCGCCGGCTGACGGCGCCGCTCCCCTGTCCTCCGTCCTCTACTGCTCCGTCGCCGTCCGCCGCCGTGAGGCCCGCGTCGCGTCACGGACGTCGGTGAGGGGCCGCAGCCGGTAGGTGTACGCGTAGTCCCGGTCGGCGAAGAGCTTGAACTCGTCGTGGGTGTGCGCGCCCCAGCTGTTGTCGCCGCCGACGCCCATCTGACGGTGGTTCAGGCGCAGGACGACCTCGTCCCTCGGGGTGAGCTGGTAGTCGTGCCGCACGCCGGCCGACAGGTCCTCCGGCGTGAAGTACGAGGCGTTGGCCTCCAGCAGGGGTTCGCCGGAGGCGAGCAGGCCCACGCCGTGGCGGTCGGTGAGCGCGATCCAGCGGACGTCGGTCTTGTTGCCGTTCTCCTGGGGGCGGATGTACGGGGTCCACTGCTCGGCGACGGTGCCGGAGTACAGGCCGACGTCCGTGCCGTCGTTGCGGTCCCAGTGGTTCTCCTCGGGACCGCGGCCGTACCAGTGCACCCGGTCCAGGCGGCGCGGCAGGAAGAGCATCGTGCCGACCTCGGGAAGGTAGGGCAGGTTCGCGGCGCCCGGGTGCAGGGTGTTGTCGACCTTGATCTCGCCGTTGCCGAACACCGTGTAGGTGGTGCCGAAGGCGGACTCGACCGAGGTGGGCAGCGTGCCGGTGACCCTGATCTCGACGGCCCGGTCGCCGAGGGCCCGCACGGCGACGCCGGTGACCTTCCGGCGGGCGCCGGCGTCGCGCCAGGTCTGGTTGCGGGTGTGCTGGCCGTTGCCCTTGTCGTTGTCGGTGGGTGCGCGCCAGAAGTTGGGCACCGGCCCGGAGGTGATCAGGCGGGTGCCCTTCGCCTCGTAGGAGGTGATGGTGCCGGTGCGCTTGTCGACGGTGACCGAGAAGCCCTTGCCGGTGACCCTCACCTCGCCGTCGCGGTCCTCGTGGCGCAGCGCCGGGACGCTCTCCAGACGTGCCGGGGCCGGGGCGGGGGCGCCGCTCTCCAGGGGGAGCTGCTGCCGGGCCACCTCGAATCCGGCCTTCGCCCAAGGGGTGGACTCCTTGGTGGTGAAGGAGAGTTCCAGGAAGTACTCGGCCCCCGGGTCCGGGTCGTGCGGCAGGCGTACGGGGACCGTGATGTCCTTCTCCGAGCCCGGTGCCACGTCCAGCTGGTCCCGGGTCAGCCTGCCGCGCCGTACGGTCCTGCCGTCGGCGACGAGTTCCCAGTGGCCGTCGAAGTCGCGGAGGCGGGTGAAGAGGTACTCGTTGGTGAGGGTGACCGCGCCGGGGCCGCCGCCGGGGGTGCGGGCGGCGTTGATGGCCTGGTAGACGCGTTTGACCTCGGCGGCCTTGCCGGTGTGGCGGCGGTCGGCGGTGACGATGCCGTCCGCGACGAAGGCGCCGTCGTTGGGGTTGTCGCCCCAGTCGCCGCCGTAGGCGAGGAACGTCTTGTCCCCGGGCCGTTTCTTCTCGCTCTTCACGGTGGCGGCGTCGAACCAGAACCGCACGCCGTCGTCGTCGGGGCCGCGGCCGTCGGAGGCCAGTTCGGCGGCGCCGAGGGCTCGGGCGTAGACGCGGGCCCGGCGGATGGTGCCGCTGAACTCGCGCACCTGGTTGTCGGCGTCGGAGGCGAGCGCGAGGGGCGCGGTGTTGCTGCTGGGCCGCCGGTCGGTGGTGCGGGTGGCCCGTACCGTGCCGTCGACGTGGAGGGTCAGGGTCCCGGCGTCGGCGTCGAAGACGCCCGCGAGGTGGTGTTCGCGGCCGGTCCAGTCGTCCGGCACGGTCCAGTTCGCGGTGATCCACTGGCCTGCGGAGTGGATGAAGAACTCCAGGGTCCGGCCGTTCTGCTTCAGCGCGTACTGGGTGTCGCCCTTGGCGATGATCGGCTGGTGGTAGCCCGTCACGTCCGGCGTGACCCAGGCCTCCAGGGTGAGTGAACCCGTGAGGTCCAGGCTGTCGTCGCGTTCGAAGACGGTGATGCCGGACAGGCCCTTGGCGCGGTCGAGGGTGCCGCGGGTGGCGAGGATCTCGCCGCGCAGCCCGGCGGGCCCGGCCTCGGTGAGCAGGGTGCGGGCGGGGACGGGCGTGTAGAGGGACTGGTCGACGAAGTCCCAGATCCAGCCGCCCTGGAGCACGTCGTGGGCGCGCACGACGTCCCAGTACTTCTTGAAGTTGCCGGTCGAGTTGCCCATCGAGTGGGCGTACTCGATCATGACGTACGGCCGGGTGTCGGCGGTGTCCTTCGCGCGCTGCTCGACGCGCTGCGGGCTGTCGTACATCTCCGAGCGGATGTCGCTGATGCCGGGGCGGTCGTCGCCCTCGTACTGGATGACGCGGGTGTCGTCGTAGGAGCGGATCCAGTCGTGCATGGCGGTGAAGGTGGAGCCGCCGCCCGCCTCGTTGCCCAGCGACCAGATGACGACCGAGGCGTGGTTCTTGTCGCGGTGCACCATGTTCTGCGCGCGGGCCACGCAGGCGGCGGTCCAGTCCGGGTGGTCGCCGGGGTACTCGTCGCGGATGCCGTGGGTCTCCAGGTTGGTCTCGTCGACGAGGTAGAGGCCGTACTCGTCGGCCAGCTCCAGCCAGTACGGGTTGTCGGGGTAGTGCGAGGTGCGGACGCTGTTCATGTTCATCCGCTTGATGATTCCGATGTCCTCGACCATGTCCTCGCGGGTGAGCGCGGTGCCGCGGGAGGGGTGCATCTCGTGGCGGTTGGTGCCGCGGAAGGACACCGGCTCGCCGTTGATCCGCATCAGTCCGTCCTTGAGCGCGAACTCGCGGAAGCCCACCCGGTGCGACAGGGTCTCGGTCACCTTGCCCGCCGGGTCCCGCAGGCGCAGGACGGCCGTGTAGAGGTTCGGGTGCTCGGCCGACCAGAGCCTGGGCTTCGGCACGGCCTTCGCGGCCCGTACCGTGACGTCCTCGCCCGCGCGGGCCTCGCCGACCTCGACGGGCTGCTGCAACGGCCGGGACCAGACGGCGTGACCGCGCGCGTCGTAGAGCTGGGTCTCGACGGTGTAGCGGCCGGTGCCGCCCTCACCGTACGCCCGCACGCTCGCGGTGACGGCGAGTTCGGCGTCGGTGTAGGTGTCGTCGAGCGGGGTGTCCAGCTTGAAGTCGCGCAGGTGCACGGCCGGGGTGGAGTAGAGGTGGACCGAGCGGAAGATGCCGCTCAGCCGGATCATGTCCTGGTCCTCCATCCAGTCGCCGTCGGAGTAGCGGTAGACCTCGACGGCGATCTGGTTGGTGCCCGGCTTGAGGTGGTCGGTGACGTCGTACTCGGACGGCGTGTAGGAGTCCTCGTCGTAGCCGACCAGTTCGCCGTTGATCCACACGTAGTGCGCGGACTTGACGCCCTCGAAGTGGAGGAAGGTGCGCCGGCCCTTCCAGTCGCGGGGAACGGTGAACGTGCGCCGGTACTGGCCGACCGGGTTGTAGCGGGTCGGCGCGGCGGGCGGCTGCGGCTCCTCACCGCGGCCGTTGGGGCCCCAGTACGGGTAGGTGATGTTCAGGTAGATGGGGAAGTCGTGGCCGTGCAGCTGCCACACGGACGGGACCGGGATGGTCTCCCAGTCGCCGTCGTCCACGTCGGTGCGGTGGAAGTCGGCGTCCCGGTCCTCGGGACGGTCGGCGTAGGCGAACTTCCAGGTGCCGTCCAGGCTCAGCCGGTAGGGCGAGCGGGCGCGGTCACCGGCGAGGGCCTGCTTCACGTCCTCGTACGGCGTGAGCGTGGCGTGCGGCGGCTGGGTGCCGAGCCGGAAGACGCCGAAGTCGTTCCACTCCGGGGGTTCGTCGGCCGCCCCTCTGCGTCCGGCCGCCCGCGCGGTGACGGGCGACGCGGAGAGGGCGAGCGCGCCGAGGGCGGCGGCCCCGCCCTCCAGGAGGCGGCGGCGGCTGACGACCGGGCGGGGCGAGCGGGCCGGGGACTGGGTGGGGGACGCGGGCGAGTGCGGCATGACCGTGGCCTTCCGTGGGCTTCGGGGGCGGCTCAACGCACGGTGCTTGAACGGCGGTTGAAGGTGGGGCGGATCTCAACTGCCGGTGACGCGGTGACTACTGGATCAGGGTCACCCTAGGACTCGAACAGAACCGAATCAATTATCCCGTCGGAGTTTGTTTGTTCCTGATGGGCAGTGGCGTCCGCGGGACGGCCGGTCGGGGAACCTTGACCCTTGGGGCAACCAAGACTGCCCCGAGAGCCCCTGACGGGGACTCGCCCACCACGTAACGTCCTGGCGTGAACCTGTGGACTTCCCTGGAGCCCGCGTCCGCGACGGTGGACCCCGGCAGCAGTACGCGTGTGCGCCTGCGCGTGCGCAATACCGGTGACGTGGTGGACGAGTACCGGTTCGAGCCCGTCGGGGACGTGGCTCCCTGGACGACGGTGGAGCCGCAGACCCTGCGCCTGTATCCGGGGACCACCGGCACCGTCGAGCTCACCTTCGCCCCGCCGCGCACACCGGACGCCGTGGCGGGCCCGAACCCCTACGCCGTGCGGATCACGCCGACGGAGCACCCCGACGCGGTGACCGTCCCGGAGGGCAACCTCACGATCACCTCGTTCACCGAGGTCCGGGCCGAGCTGGTGCCGCCCACGGTGAAGGGGCGGTTCCGGGGCCGGCCCCGGCTGGCGGTGGACAACCTCGGCAATACGAAGGTGACGGCGTCGGTCGCGGGCAGCGACACCGGCGACCACCTGTCGTACGAGATCCGCCCGTCGAACGTGCAGATCGAGCCGGGGCGTGCGGCGTTCGTGGAGACGACGCTGAAGCCGAAGCAGATCATCTGGTTCGGAGCGAAGGAGGAGCGGCCGTACACGCTGGCCGTACGGCGCTCCGGGGTCGATCCGACCGACGTCGAGGGCACGTACGTGCAGCGCGGGTTCCTCCCGCGCTGGCTGGCGACGTTCTTCGGGATCTTCGTGGCGCTGGCCATCGCCTTCGTGATGATCTGGATCGCGTACAAGCCGCAGGTCCGCAGCAGCGCCACCGAGCGGACCCAGCAGGCCGGAGCCGCACTCGCCCCCAGCCCCAGCGCCACCCCCGAAACCCTGCCCAGCAGCGCCGAATCCGCACCCGCGGAGCAGCCGAAGGTGCGGGAACCCGACGTGCGGGAGCCGGAGGACGACGGGGGCGACGGGGGCGGCGGAGACGGCGGAGGCGAGAAGGCACCGGCGCCCGGCAAGTCCGAGAAGGAGTCCTCGGGCGGGGGCGACAAGGAGAAGCCGGAGCCCGAGGCCCCGGAGACCGTCGCCCCCGGCACCACCATCTACGGGCATGCCTCGAACCGCTGCATCGAGGTGGCGGGCCACAAGTGGCGGGACGGTGCGCCCCTTCAGATCGCGGACTGCACCGGCAAGAACTGGCAGAAGTGGGACTTCCGTCCCGACGGCACGATCCGGTCGCTGGGCCTGTGCATGGACGCGACCTGGGGCGGCACGGCCAACGGCACGGTGGTCCAGGTGGCGGTGTGCAGCGGCAACCCGGCCCAGCAGTTCATCCTGGCCGGGCCCAAGGACCTGGTCAACGTGCAGGCCAACAAGTGCGTGGACGTCGTGGACGGGAAGACCGGGAACGGCGCGAGGCTCCAGCTCTGGGAGTGCGACGGCAAGGACGACCAGAAGTGGAGCACCCGCTGACGCACCCCGGCCGTCCTCGGCCCCGGGGCGGAAGGGGTCAGTGCTCCGCCGGGGAGTTCAGGGAGGCCCAGTCCACGGTGCGGTCGCACCATCGGTCCAGCAGGACACGGTCGTGGCCGACGGCCAGCAGCCCCGCTCCGGTGCCGGCCCGGTAGTCCTCCACCACGCGGACCAGGGCGGCCGTGGTCGAGGCGTCGAGCATCGCGGTCATCTCGTCGCACACCAGCCAGCGCGGGCGCAGCACCAGGGCGCGGGCGAGGCAGGCGCGCTGCAACTGGCCGTCGCTGACCTCGTGCGGGCGCCTGGTCAGCAGGTCGGCGGTCAGTCCCACGCCGGCGGCCAGTTCGGCGACCCGGCCGGCGGCCTCGTCCCGGCGTCCGGTGGCGCGCAGTGGCTCGGCGACCAGGTCGGCCAGGGTGAGCCGGGGGTCCGCGGCGAGACGGGGCTGCTGGAAGACGACGCCGAAGGCGGTGCGCAGGGCACGCGGGGCGCGGTGCCGCCAGTGCCGTACCGGGGTGCCGTCGAGGTGCAGCGCGCCCGCGTCGGGGCGGTGCAGCAGGGCGGCGACGCGGGCGAGGGTGGACTTGCCGCAGCCGCTGGGACCGAGCAGTCCGACGGCCTCCCCCGGCGCCACGGACAGGGAGACGTCCCGGAACACGGGCGCCCTCCTGTCGTATCCGGCGGTGACGGTCAGCAGTTCAAGCACGGTCGACGGCCTCCGTGAGCGCGGCGTGCGGGTGGTGGCAGGCCACCGCGCGGTGCGGCGGGGGCAGGACGGCGCAGGCGTCGGTGGCCCGGTCGCAGCGGGCGGCGAAGGCGCAGCCGTCGGGGAGGGCGCCGAGTTCCGGCGGCAGGCCGGGGACGGGGGTGAAGGCACGGTCGGGCAGCGCGTCGAGCAGACCGCGGCTGTAGGGGTGACGCGGGCCGGGGGCGCCGAAGAAGGTACGGGCGTCGGCGAGTTCGACGATGCGGCCGGCGTACATGACGGCGATGCGGTCGGCGACGCGCTCGGCGGCGGCCAGGTCGTGGGTGATCATCAGCAGCGCACGGCCCGCCCCCCTGTCGACATGTCGCCTCAGCTCGTCGACCGTGCGGTCCACCAGGTCCCGGTCGAGCCCCGTGGTCGGCTCGTCGGCGAGCAGCAGCGGGGCGTCGCCGACGAGGGCGAGGGCGGTGGCGGCACGCTGGGCGAGGCCGCCGGAGAGTTCGTGCGGGTGGCGGTCGAGGTGGTCCGGCGGGAACGCGGCGCGTGCGGCGGCGGCCTCCGCGGCCTCGCGCAGGGCCCTGCGTCCGCCGCGGACGCCGGTGAGTTCCGCGACCGTCTCCTCCAGCTGCGAGCGCACGGTGCGGACCGGGGTGAGGTGGGCGGCCGGGCTCTGCGGGACGAGGCCGATCAGCCGGCCCCGCACGGTGCGGGCGAAGGTCCGCTCGTCGGCGGCGAGCAGGTCCAGGTCGCCGAGGAGCGCGCGGCCCGCGGTCTGCGCGTTGCCGGGCAGCAGCCCGAGCAGGGCGGAGGCGAGGACGGACTTGCCGCAGCCGCTCTCGCCGATCAGGGCCAGGCACTCGCCGGCCGCCACGTCGAAGCGGGCGTCGGTGACGGCGGCGACGCGGCGCCCGCCCGGCATGCGGAAGCGCACCGACAGACCGTGCACCGACAGCACGGGGGACACCGACGGCACGGGGGACACCGACGGCACGGGAGGCACCGACGGCACGGGGGCTCGCTCGGTCACAGCATCAGCTCCGATCGCCTGCGCGGGTTGATCCGCTCCCGCCAGGCGCCCGCGAGTCCGGCGACGGCGAGGGTGGGCACGATGATGAACAGGCCGGGGAAGAGGGTGGGCCACCACTGCCCGGCCAGCAGCGAACCCCGCGCCTCCTGGATGAGGTTGCCGAGGCTCGCCGTGTGGGTGGGCAGACCGAGCCCGAGGAAGGACAGCGCCGACTCGTGCCACATGGCGTGCGGCACCATCAGTACGGCGGCCAGCGCGGCCTGCGGCAGCACGCCCGGCAGCAGATGCCGTACGGTCACCCGCCACCGGGAGGCGCCGCCGGAGACCGCCGCGTCGATGTGGGGGCGGGCGCGCAGGGACAGCACCTCGGCGCGGACGATGCGGGCGGTGGACAGCCAGTGGGTGAGCGCGACGGAGGCCACCACCGGCCAGACGCCCGGCCGGAACATGGCGACGATGAAGATGCCCATCAGCAGGTGGGGCACGGAGGACAGGGCGTCGACGACCCGCATGACGCCACGGTCGACCCAGCCGCCGAACGCCCCGGCGGCGGCGCCCACGGCGGTGCCGACGACCGTCGCGGTCAGGGCGGCCGCCACCCCGACGAGCAGGGAGACGCGCAGGCCGTACACGCAGCGCAGCAGCAGGTCGCGGCCGACGTCGTCGGTGCCGAAGGGGTGCGCCCAGTCGGGGGCTCGCAGCTTGGCGGCCAGGTCGACGGCCTGCTGGTCGAGCTGCACCAGCGGCGGCACGAGCAGCACGGCGAGCACGGTGACGGTCAGCAGCGCGGCGGAGGTGCGCAGGCGCAGGGTGCGGGTGGAGCGGCGGTCGCCGCCGGCGGCCCGCCACGCGGTGCCGGTCTTCTCGACGGCGGCGTCAGCCATGACCATCACATCTCATTGAGCTTCACCCTCGGGTCGAAGAGTCCGTAGAGCAGGTCGGCGAGCAGGTTACCGGCGAGTACGGCGGCGGTGGCGAGCACGGTCAGGGCGGCCAGCAGCGGGAAGTCGACGGCGGTGGCCGCCTCGACGGTGGCGGCGGCGATGCCGGGCCAGCTGAAGACGCTCTCCACCAGCAGGGCCCCGGTGATGAGTTCGGGCACCCGGGAGCCGATCAGGGTGAGCACGGGCAGCAGTCCCGAGCGCAGGGCGTGCTGGAGGAGGACCGTGCGCTCCCGCAGGCCGCGGGCCCGCGCGCCGCGCACCGGGTCCTCCGCGAGCGCGTCGCCGACGCCCTGGCGCACGTAGAGCGTGAACCAGGGCAGTTGGGAGACGGCCAGCACCCCCGCGGGCAGCACGATGTGGCCCGCGACCTGCCCGGCGGTGACCTGTTCGCTGGCGGTGTCGGTGAGACCGCCGGCGGGCAGCACGTCCCACTGGAGGGCGAACAGCCACACGGCGAGCAGCGCGATCCAGAAGACCGGCGCCGCCTCCAGGGTGTACGCGAGGGAGGTGATCGCCCGGTCGGGCATCGAGCCGGGCCGCCGGGCGGCCAGCACGCCGAGAAGCGTGCCGACGGTGACCGCGACGGCGAAGGCGACGGCGCACAACAGGGCGGACCAGACGAGGCGTTCGCCGATGACCTGGGTCACGGGCTGGCGCAGCACGCTGGAGTGGCCGAGGTCGCCGGTGAGGGCGTCGGTCAGCCAGTGCCACCAGCGGACGACGAAGGACTGGTCCACGCCGAGGTTCTCGCGCAGCCGGTCCAGGGTCTCCTGGTCGGCGCCGAGCGCGGCGGTGCCGGCGTACGCCTTGACGGGGTCGAAGGGTGAGGCGGCGGCGATCGCGAACACGCCGAAGGTGACGACGAGGACGACGGGCACGGCGAACAGCGCCCGCCGCCCCGCTAGGCGTGCCATCGCGCCCCAGGGCAGCCGCCGTACGGTTCCGGTCACTTCTTGGGCTGCCAGTCCTCGATGTTCCACCAGGGCCCGCTGGCGAAGCCGTGCTCGTGCGGCTCCAGTTGGGTGGTCAGCCCGTCCCAGCGGTCGGCGAGGACGTAGAGGTGGTCGATGTGCGTGAGGAAGGTGTAGCCGGGGTCGTCGACGAGGGCCTGCTGGATCCTGTCGTAGGCGGCCGCGCGCTTCTCCGGGTCCTGGCTGCGGCGCCCGGTGTCGAGCGCCTGGTCGACGGCCGGGTTGTCGTAGTGGGCCATGTTGTTGAAGCCGTCGCCGGCGAGGGAGGAGTGCAGCAGGGTGTAGAGGCCGAAGTCGGGGTCGCCGACGCTGCCGAGGCCCGCGAGGACCGCGTCGGTCTTCATCCGCGGTTCGATCACCTCCCAGGTGGCGCCCTCGACCTTCACCTCGATGCCGGCCTTCTTGGCGTCGGAGGCGTAGGCGAGCGCGTGGTCCTGGCGGACCTTGTCGCCGGAGGGGTAGTACAGGGTGAACGACGCGCGCTGTCCGTCCTTGGCGCGGACGCCGCCGGAGCCGGGTTTCCAGCCGGCCTCGTCCAGGATGCGCTTCGCCTTCGCGAGATCGTGCGGGCGCTCGACGCCGCGCTCGTACCAGGGGTCGTCGACGGGCAGCGGCCCGTACGCCGGCCGGCCCGCGCCGTCGAGGATCTTGTCGACCATGGCCCGCCGGTCCACGGCGGCGTCCAGGGCCCTGCGGATCGCGCGGTCGCCGGTGACCTTGCCGGCGGTGGGCAGGGTGACGGCCCGGAAGTCGTAGGACCTGGCCCGGTAGGTGCGCCTGCCGTCGTCCTTCTCGAAGGTGGCGGCGAGGTTGGGCGGCAGGACCGCGCCGTCGAGGTCGCCGGAGCGCAGCCGGGTGGCGCGCACGTTGTCGTCCGGGACGACGGCCATGGTGAACGACTTCACCGCGGGCTTGCCGCCCCAGTAGTGCGGGTTGGCCTCGAAGGCGAGCTTCTCGCCCTTGCTCCAGTTGGTGAGCACGTACGGCCCGGTGCCGACCGGCTCGGTGTTGAAGTCGCCGGTGTCGGGGTTCTGTTCGCCCGCGATGTGCTCGGGGACGATGGGCAGGACGGTGCGGGCGGCGAAGGGCGCGTAGGGGTACTTGAGGGTGAAGACGACGGTGTCGTCCCCGCTCGCGCGGACGGCCTCGATCGCGTCGAGCTCGCTGCGGGCCGTGTTGTTGGTCTTCTCGTCGAGGACGGTGCGGTACGTGTAGACCACGTCGTCGGCCGTCAGCGGTTCGCCGTCGCTGAACTTCACGCCGTCGCGCAGGGTGTACGTGTAGGTCCGGCCGCCGTCGGTGATCTCGGGCAGGGCGGTGGCGAGCGCCGGCCTCAGTTCCAGGTCGGTGTCGCGGGCGAGCAGCCCGTCGAAGATCTTGGAGTTTCCGTCCTTGCCGTAGCCGAGCAGCGGGCTGAGGGTGTCCGGCTCCGAGGCCACCCCGATCACGACGGACCCGGACGCCCCGCCGTCGCCGTCCTTCCCCCCGTCCGAGGGTGCGGAGCAGGCGGCCGCACCGGCGGCGAGCGCCACCGCGGCGGCGGCACTCCGTATCGGAAGGCTCCGGTCGCTCCGGCCGCGCGATCGGGTCCAACGGGTCCAACGGGTCCGACGGGTCCGACGGGCTGTCATGTCTCCCCCACACTTGTTGTCGATGCGCGGCTATTGCACATCACTCGCAATAAAGCGTCAAGCCAGGTGGGAAGCGTGCGTCGGCGAAACCCGGGTGCTCCGCCCCGGACCGGTCGGGTAGCGTGCGGGTCATGACGAGTCCTGTGTCGGACAGGGTGGGGGCTTTCGGTCACGCCGTCAGCCCCCAGAACCACTGAGTCCGTAACCCCGGTCGCCGCGCCGTGTCGCGCGCGGCCCGACGGGCGTACCCTCCTGGGCCGGCGGTGGTGACGAGATGCCTCCTCGTACTTTCCTCACCCCGGAGCCGACTCGATGCTGCCCCTCCCCCTCTATCTGCTCGCCCTGGCGGTCTTCGCCATGGGCACCTCCGAATTCATGCTCGCCGGACTGGTGCCGGACATCGCCGCGGACCTCGACGTCACCGTCGGTACCGCCGGAACGCTCACCTCGGCCTTCGCCGTGGGCATGGTCGTCGGAGCCCCGCTCATGGCGGCGCTCGGCCGCGGCCTTCCCCGCAGGTCGAGTCTGCTCGGCTGCGTTCTGGTCTTCCTGACCGCCCACGCCGCGGGCGCCCTCGCCTCCGACTTCGCGTTCCTCTTCGCGACCCGGGTGGTCGCGGCACTGGCCAACGCCGGTTTCCTGGCCGTGGCGCTGACGACGGCGGCCACCCTGGTCCCGGCGGACCGGAAGGGCCGTGCGCTCGCCGTCCTGCTGTCGGGCACGACGGTGGCCACGATCGCCGGTGTGCCCGGTGGTTCACTGCTCGGCACCCTGCTCGGCTGGCGGGCCACGTTCTGGTCGGTGGCCGCCCTCTGTCTGCCCGCGGCGCTGGGCATCCTCACCGGCGTCCCCAAGCGCCCCGCACGGCAAGACGGGGCCGACGCCCTGCCGCCGCTGCGTACGGAACTGGCCCGCCTCCGCGACCCGGGGCTGCTGCCGGTCATGCTGCTCGGCGCCCTGGTCAACGCGGCGACCTTCGCGAGCTTCACCTTCCTCGCCCCCGTCGTCACCGGCACCGCGGGACTGGGCGAACTCTGGGTCCCCGTCGCGCTGGTCCTCTTCGGCGCCGGGTCCTTCGCCGGTGTCACCGTCGCCGGCCGGCTGTCCGACCGGTGCCCCGGGGCGGTCGCCGCGGTCACCGGCCCGCTGCTGCTCCTCGGCTGGCCCGCCCTGGCCCTACTGGCCCACCGTCCCGTCGCGCTCCTCACCCTGGTGTTCGTGCAGGGCACCCTGTCGTTCGCCCTGGGCGCCACGCTGATCACCCGGGTCCTCTACGCGGCGTCGGGCGCCCCGGCCATGGCCGGCTCCTACGCCACCGCCGCGTTCAACGCCGGCGCCGCCGCGGGCCCCCTCCTCGCCGGGGCGACCCTCGGCACGGCGGCCGGTGAGCTGGGGCCGCTGTGGGTGAGCGCAGGGCTGGTGGCCGTGGCACTGGCCGTCGGGGTACGAGCGCGGGCGGCCCTGGCCGGGACACCTGAACGCCTGTTCGGGTGAACTCCGCGAAGGCCGGGGACTGCCACGGCGAGACTCAACCGGCGCGCGTGCGCGGCCGCTTGCGTCTGATCCTCCGCCCCGTCCTGCCGGGCCGGAGCGTCAACGAGCGGCCTGCGCGGCGAACGCCTCGTGGGCCCGGTCGTCGAAGAGGACGAACCTGACCTCCTCGACGGACGTGTCGGCTCCCCGCACCGTCTCCACGGCGATGCGGGCCGCGTCGTCGAGCGGCCAGCGGTAGACGCCGGTGGAGATGGCGGGAAAGGCGACGTCGCGGGCGCCCAACTCGTCGGCGACGCGGAGGGCCTCGCGGTAGCAGGAGGCGAGGAGGCCGGAGCGGTCCTCGGTGGTGCGGTGCACCGGGCCGACCGTGTGGATCACCCAGCGCGCGTCCAGGTCGCCCGCGGTGGTGGCGACCGCACGGCCGGTGGGCAGGCCCTTGCCCAGGTGCCCCGCGCGGAGCCGGCGGCACTCCTTGAGGATCGCGGGGCCGCCGCGTCGGTGGATGGCGCCGTCGACGCCGCCTCCGCCGAGGAGGGAGGAATTGGCGGCGTTGACGATCGCGTCGGCGTGCTGGCGGGTGATGTCGCCCCGGACCAGCGTGATGGTGGGCATGGGAGTGCTCCTCGCTCGGTTCGGCTCGGTTCGGCGCGCTTCCGTTCCGGGGTCAGGTCTGGCGGAGTCTTCGCCACACGGCCTTCGCCGCGTTGTGGCCCGACATGCCGTGCACGCCGGGGCCCGGAGGCGTGGCCGACGAGCAGATGAAGACGGCCGGGTGCGGGGTCGAGTAGGGGAAGAGGGAGAGCTTGGGGCGCAGGAGGAGCTGGAGGCCGTTGACCGCACCGGAGGAGATGTCGCCGCCGACGTAGTTGGCGTTGCGGGCGGCGAGTTCGGGCGGTCCCGCGGTGGCGCGGGCGAGGACGCGGTCGCGGAAGCCGGGGGCGAAGCGCTCCAGTTGGCGTTCGATCGCGTCGGTGAGGTCGCCGGTCCAGCCGTTGGGGACGTGGCCGTACGCCCAGAAGACGTGCCGGCCGGCCGGGGCGCGGCCGGGGTCGACGACGCTGGGCTGCACGGTGATGAGGAACGGCCGCTCGGGGGCGCGGTCGGTGCCGGAGGCCGCGTCCAGGGCGGCACCGATCTCCGCGCTGTCGGCGCCGATCTGCACGGTGCCCGCGCCGCGCGGTTCCTCGGCCGTCCACGGCACGGGGCCGTCCAGCGCGTAGTCGATCTTGAAGACGCCCGGGCCGTACCGGTAGTTCGCGTAGTGGTGGCCGAGACCCGCGATGCGCGCCAGGGCCGTGGGCGAGGTGTCGAAGACGTACGCCCGCGCGGGCGGCAGGTCGTCGAGGCGCTTGACCTCGTAGTCGGTGTGGACGGTGCCGCCGAGGTCGCGGAGGTACGCGGCGAGGGCGTCGGAGATCGACTGGGAGCCGCCGCGGGCCACCGGCCAGCCCCGGGCGTGCGCGGCGAGGGCGAAGACCAGGCCTATGGCCCCGGTGGCGAAGCCTCCGAGCGGTGCCATCACATGCGCGACAAGCCCGGCGAAGAGGGTCCTGGCCTTCTCGTCGCGGAAGCGGCGCATCAGCCAGGTCGACGGGGGCAGGCCGACCAGTCCGAACCGGGCGAGGGTGACCGGGTCGCGGGGCAGCGCCGTCAGCGGCAGGGACATGAAGTCGCGGGCGAGCGTGTCCCACCTGGGCAGGAAGCGCTCGACCAGTCTGCGGTAGGTGCCCGCGTCGCGCGCTCCGAAGGAGGCGGCCGTCTCGCCGACCGACCGGGACAGGACGGCGGCCGTGCCGTCGGGGAAGGGGTGCGCCATGGGCAGCTCGGGGTGCAGCCACTGAAGGCCGTACCGCTCCAGGGGGAGGCCGCGGAAGGCCGGGGAACTGATGCCGAGCGGGTGCGCGGCCGAGCACGGGTCGTGGCGGAAGCCCGGCAGGGTCAGCTCCTCGGTGCGCGCTCCGCCGCCCACGGTGTCCCGCGCCTCGAACACGGCGACCGAGAAGCCCCGGCGGGCCAGCTCGACGGCAGCGGTCAGTCCGTTCGGCCCCGCACCCACTACGACGGCATCGAGCATCGACGGCACCTTCGGACCCCTTCGTCAGCCGATGGCCACTCGGGATCAGGATAGGCCCGCGGTCCGACAGCGCGCGGTCGCGGGTGCGCCGGGGTTCAGGCCGCCGCCGCGGCGCGGAACGTGCTGGGGCTCTGGCCCCTGTGCCGTTTGAAGGCGGCGCTGAAGCCGAAGGCGTCGGCATAGCCGACGGACCTGGCGATCTGGGCGATGCTGAGGTCGCTGTCGGCCAGCAGTGCCTCGGCGTCGGCCATCCGGCATTCGGTGAGGTAGGCGAGGGGCGGGCGGCCCATCAGCTCGGTGAAGCGCTTGGCGAACAGCGCCCGGGAGACGCCCGCCCGACCGGCGAGTGAAGCCACCGTCCAGGACTCGGCGGGCCGGCCGTGGAAGGCGTGCAGGGCAGGGCCGAGGACCGGGTCGGCCAGGCCGCGGTACCAGCTGGGCGCGTCGGCACCGGCCTGGTCGAACCAGTTGCGCAGCGTGCAGACCAGGGCCCAGTCGAGGAGCCGGTCCATCAACGCCTGGGAACCGGCCGTGAGCCGCGCGGCGTCGGCTGCGGCCGCCTCCAGCCAGGTGCAGACCTCGACGTCCTCGTTGATGACCAGGACGGGGGGCAGGGTGCGCAGCAGCCGCTCGTGGCGGTGGCCCGAGGCACGGTACGCGCCCACGATCAGCGCGGTCGCCCCGTCCGGATCGGTGCCCCAGCGGATACCGCCGAGTTCCTGGGCGGTGCACTCGGGATCCGTGGTGAAGCACGCGATCTCGTACTCGGTGTGCGGGCGGTCGACCGTGGCCGGACGGTCGGCGAGAAGGAACGGCGCGGGACCGCGGACGAGAGCCGTGTCGCCCACGCCGACCGCCCGGCGGGTGCCGTCGGGCAGCAGCAGGGTGCCGCCGCCGCGCAGCACGCTGACCATGGTGAGCGGCGCGCCGTCGGTGAAGCGGATGGTCCAGGGCGCCGTCAGTACGGCGTGGCTGACGACCGAACCCTCGGCCCGGATGTCGCTCAGCAGTGAACTCAGGGGATCCACACCGGTCACCTTAGACGATCTCTTATGTTTCTGAGACTTTCTCCCATGGATCATCTACACGGCCGCGGCTGTACTGGACTCGTCGCACTGACCGAGACCAGCCGGGAGACACCGTGACGCAGCACAGCGGCAACGCCAGGACCGCCCTCGTGGTGGTCGCGCACCACCGCGCCGATTCCCTCACCGCGCACACCGCCCGTCGTACGGCCGACCGGCTCGTGGCCGCCGGATACCGTGTCGACCTGCTCGACCTGCACGCCGAGGGCTTCGACCCGCGGATGAACACGGCGGACCAGCCGGACTGGGGCGACCGGGAGAAGGCGTACTCGGACGAGGCACAGGCCCACATGCGGCGCGTTCTCGACGCCGACGTCGTCGTCGCCGTCTTCCCGGTGTACTGGCAGAGTGTGCCCGCCCTCCTCAAGGGCTGGATCGACCGGGTGTGGAACTACGGCTTCGCCTACGGCCGCAGCAAGCCCCGCCTGGCGGGCAAGCGCATGCTCTGGCTGGGCCTGGCCGGTGCCACCGCCGACGATCCGATCACCGAGGCGATGCACTCCCTGCTGGAGACCAGCCTCAGCGAGGGCATCGCCTACTACTGCGGCTTCTCCCACTCGGTGGTCGGTCTGCTCACCGACGCCGAGGACCGCCCGCAGCGCGTCGACGCCGAGGGCAACCTGCTGGTCGGCAACGCGGTCACGGGCGCCGAACGGGAGGCGCAGTACGCCGGCTTCGACCGCCGTGCGCGGGAGATCGTGGAGAAGTTCCTCGCCGCGGAGTCGCTGGCGGCCTGACGGCCGGCACCCCCGGGCACGGGGGCGGAGCGGACCGCCGTCGTCCGTGTCTCGTACAGAGGCGCCGCCCCCGGAGATCAGGCCTCGCCCGAGAGCAGGGCCACCATCCGCCGGGCCGTGGCCGTGTCGCGGGCGGCCGTGAACGGCAGGTCGTTGCCCCCGGTGATGCGGAAGGGCTCGCCCGTGCGGGTCAGGTGGGAGCCGCCCGCCTCCTCGACCAGCAGGAGACCGGCCGCGTGGTCCCACGCCGCCTCCCAGGAGAAGGCGGTGGCGTCGGACTCGCCCCTGGCGACCGCGAGGTACTCCAGGCCGGCCGAACCGCACGGGCGGGGAGCCACGCCCGGGGTGCGCAGGGCGAGCAGGTCGCGCTTCTGCTCGTCCGTCGTGTAGTCCGGGTGGGAGGTGGCCACCCGCAGCTCGCGGCCGGGCTCGGGCGGCCCGGCGTACAGCCGCTCACCGTCCAGGAAGGCGCCCTTCCCGCGCACGGCCGTGGCGAGCCGGTCGGTGGCGGGGGCGTAGGTCCAGGAGGCGTGCACCACGCCGTGCCGGGCGAGGGCCACCAGCGTGCAGAAGCCCTCCTCGCCGCGCACGAACTGCCGGGTCCCGTCGACCGGGTCGATGATCCACACCGGTGCTTCGCCGCGTATCGCCCCGTACGACGCCGGGTTCGCGTGCACCGCCTCCTCGCCGACCACCACCGAGCCCGGCAGCAGGCCGGCCAGGATCTCCGTCAGGTACAGCTCGGCCCTGCGGTCGGCGTCGGTGACCAGGTCGTGCGGGCCGGCCTTCTGGTCCACCTCGTGTGCCGCGAGCCGGCGCCAGCGCGGCATGATCTCCTGGGCGGCGGCCTTGCGGACGGCCGCCTCCACCTCGTCGGTGTGCCGGGCGAGAAACTCGTCGATGGTTTCGTTGTTCTCGATCATGGCTCCATGAGAGCACGCACCACTGACAATCCCCACCCGGATGGTGTACTCCGGGTGGAATCGACACGAACACCCGGTGCGCGCGTGCGGGGGCGGGGGCGGGCGCGCGGCCCGGCGTGCGGCGCCGGTCAGCGGCCCACCGCGTAGCCCTGCATGCCGCGCGGGTTCGCCGCCGCCGACAGCACACCCGTGGCCGGGTCGCGGGCGACGGCGCACAGACGGCCCTCCGACCACGCCTCCCCCACCGTCACGTCGTGCCCGCGGCGCCGCAGCTCCTCGACGACCTCCGCCGGCATGCGGGACTCCACGGTGACCGAGCCCGCCCGCATGCCGCGGGGGAAGAAGGAGCCGGGGAAGCTGTCGTTGTGCCAGTTCGGGGCGTCGATCGCGCCCTGGAGGTCGAGGCCGCCGCGCACCCGCGCGCGCAGCGCGACGGCCAGGAAGAAGTGCGTCTGCCACTGGTCCTGCTGGTCGCCGCCGGGGGTGCCGAAGGCCATGACCGGCACCCCGTCGCGCAGGGCAATGGACGGCGTGAGCGTGGTGCGCGGGCGGCGGCCCGGCGTGAGCGAGTTGGGCAGGCCCTCCTCCAGCCAGGTCATCTGGAGCCGGGTGCCGAGCGGGAAGCCCAGTTCGGGCACGACCGGGTTGGACTGGAGCCAGCCGCCGCTGGGCGTGGCCGAGACCATGTTGCCCCAGCGGTCCACGATGTCGAGGTGGCAGGTGTCGCCGCGGGTGCCCCCGTCGGCGGCGACGTCCGGTTCGCCCGGCACCGGGGACGTCGGGCTCTTGGCGACCGTCGGCTCGCCGACCCCCAGGGCGTCGAGGCCCTCCCCCTCCACGGCCGCGCCGAGGGCGTGCGCGCTGAGCCGCGGGGCGCGCCCGCCGGGTGCGCCGGGCCGCAGCTCGAAGGACGCCTTGCCGCCGACGAGTTGCCGCCGCTCGGCGTTGTACTCCGGCGACAGCAGCTCGTCGAGCGGCAACCGGTCGGCGCCGTCCGCGTCGCCGTACCAGGCCTCCCGGTCGGCCATGGCGAGCTTGCAGCCCTCGACCAGCAGGTGGACGTAGTCTGCGGAGCCGTGAGCGGGCAGCTCGGGCGGGAGCAGCGCCAACTGCTGGAGCAGGACCGGGCCCTGGCTCCAGGGACCGGCCTTGCACAGGGTCCAGCCGTTCCAGTCGTACGTCGCGGGCGCCTCGTAGTGGGCGGACCAGCCGGCGAGGTCGGCGGCGGTCAGGGTGCCGGTGTGGCGCTCACCGCTGGTGTCCAGGGTGGGCCGCCCGGCCTGCCGGACGAGGGCCTCGGCTATGAAGCCGGAGCGCCAGATCTCCCGCGCCGCGTCGATCTCCGCCTCGCGGTCCCACTCCCGGCTCCCCTGCCGTTCCCCGGCGCCGGAGGCCTCGGCGAGCAGCCGCTGCCAGGTGGCGGCGAGGGCGGGGTTGCGCAGCAGCTCGCCGGGGCGGGTCGGGCGGCCGTCCGGCAGGTAGACGTCGGCGGACGTCGTCCATTCCGTCTCGAACAGTTCACGGACGGTCTCGACGGTCTCCGCGACGCGCTCCACGGGCGCGTGCCCGTGCTCGGCGTAGTCGATGGCGTACTTCAGCACGTCGGCCAGTGACTTGGTGCCGTGGTCGCGCAGCAGGAGCAGCCAGGCGTCGAAGGCACCGGGCACGGCGGCGGCGAGCGGTCCGGTGCCGGGGACGAGCTCGAGTCCGAGTCCCTTGTAGTGCGCCACCGTCGCCCCGGCCGGCGCCACACCCTGCCCGCACAGCACCCGCACCTCGCCGCCCGCCGGCGCGAGCAGGATCGGCACCTCTCCGGCGGGCCCGTTGAGGTGCGGCTCGACGACGTGCAGCACGAAGGCTCCGGCCACGGCGGCGTCGTAGGCGTTGCCGCCGTCCTCCAGCACCGCCATGGCCGACTGCGAGGCCAGCCAGTGGGTGGAGGACACCATGCCGAAGGTGCCCTGGAGGGTGGGGCGGGTGGTGAACATACGGGCTCTCACCTCGCTGTTTACGCGCGTCGGACGGTCGCATCTCCACTCAGGATCGGGCCTGGGGAGAATCTGGGGAGTTTGGGCCGGAACTCTCCTCCGCCCGCTCCCCCAGCAGGCTATCGATTGCCCTGCGCCCCTTCTTCCCCGCCTCCGGCATGAAGTGCGCGTAGTGATCGAGCGTGATGGTCGGCGATGAATGCCCCAACCACTTGGCGAGGGTGACGACCGACTCTCCTGCCTCCAGCACGAGGGATGCGTACGTGTGCCTCAACACATGGAACCCATCCTTCGGCGCCGCTTGCCACTGCCAAGGTTTCGCCCCCTTGACACGCGGAGGGATGACACCTGCCCTGGCCAGAGCAGGCTTCCAGATCTCGGTGTTCCACGTGTTGGCTGCGATCGCGTTCCCGTACTTCGTTGTCAGTACGAGGCCGAACTTCTTCCGCTCCCTGTCCGATTCAGGACCGCCCCAGGGAAGCTCGACCTTGTCACCGGGGTATGCCCTGGCATGCTTCACCAACTCGTCGGCCACGGAACGCGGCATGTCCGCAACGCGGGTTTTGCCACCCTTTGGAAGGGTAAAGTACTTCCGACCATTGACTATTTGCACCTGACGTCGGACGTGGAGGACTCCGCGCGCGTGGTCCACGTCCTCCATGCTCAGGCCAAACACTTCCCCCTGACGCAGACCGCACCCCAACCCAAGAATTACCGCTATACGGTGCCTCTGGCTGATCTCATCACGCACGCTCCGTGCCAGCGCCTCAGGCCACGCCTCGCGACGCTCATCAGGCAGTTTCGGCCATCGGACCGACTTGGACCTCATCGGGTTCCGAGCAAGACGCTTGTCATCAACCGCTGTCTCCAGGACGCTCGACAGCGTCGAGAGGATGCTGCGGGCGTACTGCGGCGAGCACGAGGATTCGAGCCTGACTATGTAGGCACGAAGCTCGGCCGCAGACACCTCGTTCAGCGATGCATCGCCCAGGTGCGGTATCACGTGTAGCCGAATCCGCTCATCGATGCCCTTGCGCGTCTTGGCCTCACCACGCACACCCGGCATCCAGTACCGCTCGACGTATTCAGCGACGGTTAGGGAGCCGTCCCGTGGATCGACGAACTCGCCGCGCTCCTGGTCGGTACTTGATCGCCGGAGCCACGCCTTGGCGTCCACCTTTAGCAGACCCGGCGTCCGTTCTGCGAGCAGACCGATGACCCTGCTGGTGTAGGCGTGGGCGGTGGACTCGCTGATCCCGAACCCGCCAGCGATCTTCGCCAGGGTGGTGTGCTCTCGCAGATAGACCAGCGCCACCATCGCGCGATGCGACGGGCGGAGCTTTCATCGCCGATCACCCTCGCGGGTGACGATCAGCATGGTCACCCACTCCACGAGCGCATGAGGCAGGTCGAGTGCGGCAGGATAGATGACCAACGAGGCCCCCGAGCAGCGTGATTGAGACGTCAGACATCTCGATCAACAGCCCGGGGGCCTCGCCCGTTGCGGCTCACGGCCATCACCCGATCGGTGGCCACATCGAAGAAGCTCAGTGAGGACCTGGCCGATCAGTACGTTCGGCCAGTTCTCGGGTTCCATGACAACGAAAACGTCCCGGGCTGCGCCGTTACCTCCCACCATGTAGGCAACCTTCGCCACCGGAACCGCGAGGGCCAGCGCCAGAGTGCACACCGTTTCAGTGACGGGCTCTTCAGCCCGCGGCCCTCGTTCGTGACGAAGCAGCGGCCTCGCCTCGTTCCCACTCTTGGCAAGGTCCTTTGAGCGGCACAGTCCAGCCGCGGTCATCACACCCCCGACGGACGGACCTGTGGAGTCGGCCACCTCTTCCTGGAGGACGGCATCCGAGCCGTGCGGGAACTGGCCGATCACCTCGTCGCCAGCAGGCACCAGAGACACACGACGACATGGCCGTGCTGATTCTCCGTTACGACGGAATGCGGGTCCGACCGATCCGGGCCGGGTGGGCGGTATGGCGTCTCGACATCGTGCTCGCACCGCGGGAGGAGGGCGGTGTCCCTCCTGATTCGCGGCGCGATGCAGGTGCCGACGGTCGTCAGGTCTGACCCAAGTGAGGACATCTGCCGCCGCTACCGAGGCATCAAACCAGCAACATGTTGCCTGTCGTGGGCCGGAAGGGCTTCCAGCGCACACGGAACAATGCCCTGTTTGTTGCCGGGTTCCGGCAACAAACAGGGCAGAGTCCTGTGTCACGTGTCGCCCTCTGTCTCCGGCGACGCCTCTGTCATCACTTGTCGGTGAAGACCGCGACGGTGCGGGCCGGCACGGTGAAGGTGCCGGTCTTCGCCGCGTACGCCGACTCCTTCACCACCGGGTCCGCGCCCGCCGCCTGCACCGGGTGCAGGCGGTAGCCGGTCCCGGCCGCCGCGTCGACGCGCTGTTCCTGCTTCTCGGGCGTGGCGTTGAAGACGACGACGAGGTCGCCGAGGCTCATGGTGATCACCCCGGGTGTCTCGTCCTCGCCGGAGAGCGGGAAGGAGAGCCGGGACTGCACCTGCGCGGTCGTGGCGAGGGAGAAGTCCTTCTCGCCGCTGCGGATCCTCAGCAGGTCCCGGTACGCCGCCGAGGTGCCGTTGATCTGCGGGCAGCCGACCCGCACGGTGTCCAGCAGGGGCTTGGCGTAGGGCCACTTGTCCTGGTTGTCGGCGGCCGGTGGCAGGCCGCGGCCGAAGCCGTTGCCGTCGGCGCAGTTCCAGTGCAGGGCGTTGAACCAGTCGCCGCTGTCGTAGGAGTTGCGGTCCAGCGACTTGGAGCGCAGCAGGTCGGTGCCCGCCTGGGAGAGCGCCGGGCCCTGCGAGAGGGTGGCGGTCGCCATGGCGAGGACCTGCATGCGGGCCCGGTCGTCGGCGGAGGTGTCCTTGGGCAGCTTGAAGGCGAGCGCGTCGAAGAGGGACTCGTTGTCGTGGGCGTCGGCGTAGGCGAGGGCGTCGCCGGGTGCCGCCGCGTATCCGGCGGGGGCGCCGTTGTAGTCGACCTCGGAGCCCTTGACCTCCTTGCCGTCGGTGTCGGTGAAGGCGTAGTCGGCGAGGTTGCCGGTCAGGCCGACCTTGATCAGGTCCTGGTAGTGCAGGAGGCGGGCCTTCTGCTCGGCCTCGGTGCCGTTGGCCTTCGAGGAGTTGGGGTCGGTGTAGAGGCCGGAGGCGAAGCCCTGGACGCCGGGGTCCTCGTCGAAGGGGCCGCCGCCGCGCACGGCGTCGCGGGCCCGGTCGGAGAAGGTGGCGATGCCGGTGCCGGCCATGTTCTTCTGGGTGGCCTGGACGAAGCGGGCGTCGTCGGCGACCTCGCCGAAGTTCCAGCCCTCGCCGTACAGGATGATCTTCTTGCCGTCGACGCCGTCCTTCTTGAGCGTCAGCTCGTCCAGCGCCTTGCGGACCGCGAGGATGTTGGACTTCGGGTGGTGGCCCATGAGGTCGAAGCGGAAGCCGTCGACCTTGTACTCCTTGGCCCAGGTGACGACCGAGTCGACGACGAGCTTGCCCATCATGGCGTTCTCGGTGGCGGTGTTGGAGCAGCAGGTGCTGTTGGCGACCGATCCGTCGGCGAGCAGCCGCTGGTAGTAGCCGGGCACGATGCGGTCGAGGACGCTGGTCTTGGCCTGGCCGCTCGCGGCCGTGTGGTTGTAGACGACGTCCATGACGACGCGCAGGCCGTCGTCGTTGAGGGCCTTGACCATCTTGCGGAACTCGACGGTGCGCCCGGTGCCGTCCGGGTCGGTGGCGTAGGAGCCCTCGGGGACCGTGTAGTGGTACGGGTCGTAGCCCCAGTTGAAGGCGTCCTTGGCGGCGGCCTTCGTCACGCACTCCTGCTGCTTGTCGGAGTCGGCCGGGTAGGCGGCGAGGTCGCAGTCGGGCGTCGTCCGCTCGGACTTCTTCTCGGGGATGGTGGCGATGTCGAAGGCGGGCAGCAGGTGCACGTAGGAGGTGCCGGCCTCGGCCAGCTCGCGCAAGTGCTTGGAGCCGTCGCTCTTCTCGTCGGTGAAGGCGAGGTAGGTGCCCCGGTGGTCCGCGTCCGCCGTCGGGTCGGCGACGGAGAAGTCGCGGATGTGCAGCTCCTGGATCTGCGCGTCCCGCAGCGGGACCGCCTCGGGCTTGCGGTAGTGCTCCCAGCCGCGCGGGGCGAGGGAGCGGTCGTCCAGGTCGACGACGAGGCTGCGCTCGGAGTCGGTGGTCAGGGCGAGGGAGTACGGGTCGGTGACCTTGTTGGTGACGACCTTCTGGACACTGGGTGCCCACACAGTCACCGCGTACCGGTACTCCTTGCCTCGCCAGGCGGCTGCGGGGCCGGTCACCGACCAAGCACCGCTCGCGTCGTCACGGCGCATGGGGATGGTTCTGCCGTCGAGTTCGAGGGACACCTTGTGAGCCGTCGGTGCCCAGACAGTCAAGGACGCGGTGCGGCCCTTGAACATCGGCCCGAACACCGTCCGTTTCGCCTTCCCCGCGTACACGTCGTCGAGGACACCCTGGATCTGGACGCCGGTCGCGGTGGCCAGAGCACCGTTCGCGAGGCGTTGGGTCAGGATGAGCTGCCCGAAGAGGGCGTCACGCACTCGGTCCCGGTCACGTGGGTCGACCGTGTACGCCGTGTACGCCTTCAGGTGGGGATACGCGGCTTTCTGGGACTCGGTGAGCTGTGCGGGCAGCAGCCGCAGCCAGCGCCCCTCGCTGCTGAGCGCGCCGTCGTCGACGGTGATGCCACCGTCGCGGGAGTACACCAACTGGGTCGACGCGGCGGCCTTGACGTTCAGGGACGGGGGCAGGGCAACGGTGTCGGTGTCGATCCACTGTGCCTGGGCCTTGGTGATGTCGAGGTCCGGGGCCGAACCGACCGAGGGCAGCAAGTAGCCGCTCTCCCCCGCGTTCAGCCAGACTTCGTTGCCGTACACGGCCAGGTCCAGGGACCGGTCGCTGGGGATGTCCTTTTCGTCGCCCTTGTGCAGGATGTAGCTCAGTGAGGTCGCGCCGTCGGACAGCGGCACCTCGAAGGTGACCCCGTATGCATCCTTGCCGACGGGCTGCAGTGGCTTCGTCCAGTCCGTCTCCTTGGCGGAGCCGGTCCAGGTGTGCAGGCCCCATCCGTCGTAGTCACCGTCGGAGCGGTGGACGTGGATGACCGCCTTCGTCTTGTCCGGGGAGGGGTACACCCCGTCCGGCTTGGTGGTCGCCTGGCCCTCCTTGCCCTGCTCGACCCAGACCTCACCGGTCTGCGCCAGGTCGATGGTGCGCTCGCCGCCCTCCGCCGTGCCGGAGTCCTCGATCGTGTACGTCACCGAGTCCGATCCCTCCGGAACCCTCACCCAGGCGAAGGCGCCGTAGGCGTCCCGGCCGACGAAGCGTGCTTCCGTGTCCCCGGACTTGAGCAGGACGTTGTCGTAGTCGCCGTTCGCCCGCTTGTAGTGCACGACTGCGTGTGCGCGGTCCACGGCGCTCGGCTTCTTCGGCGTCGGTGCCTGCCCCGTCACGGTGTCGGCGAGTGTGCTCGCGGTGCGGCCGGCACGGTCGACCACCACGGCCTTGTAGCGCAGAGGCGTCCCGGCTGCCACCGAGTCGGGGATCTTCTGCGTGAACTTGTACGGAGCGTGGTCGGCGGAACCGAGAGTCTGCCATCTGCCGTTGCCCACCTGGGCGGCCAGGACGACCCGCGCACCCGCCGTCCGCCCCGGATCCGCCGAGATCGTCACCGTGCCCGTGGCACCCGCCTCCGGCGCCTCCAGCGACACGGACGGCCGCACCGACGGCCGCTTCAGCTTGTTCTGCGCACGCAGCACCACCGACGACAAAGCCGGCACCGTCACCTCGATGCGCCCGTCCTTCGCCCGCACCTTGCCCGAACCGCCGTACAGGAACCGGAACTTGCCCGACCCACGACTCTCCACCGGCAGCTCGACCGTCTTCGCCGCACTCGCGTTGTTGACCGCGACGACATACTCCCGGCCACCCCCCGTGCGCGAGAACGCGTACACGGAATCCTTCGCGTACAGCTCCTTCTGCACCCCGTCCGCCAACGCCGGATTCGCCTTGCGCAGCTTCGACAACGCCGCGATCGACCGGTACAGCGGATGCCGCACGTCATACGCGTCACTCGCATGCGTACGCTCCGTACCGATCTCGTCGTCGTCCAGGTAGTCCGCCACCTTCGACGCGAACATCGTCTGGCGGGCGTCCTTGTCCCCGCCGGCGCCGGTGAAGCCCTGCTCGTCACCGGAGTAGATCACCGGGTTGCCCCGCGACAGGAACATCAACTCGTGCGCCAGCCGGTCCCGCCGCAACAGTTCCGCGTCCCCGGCCCCCGGGTGATCGGACTTCAGGAAGGAGCCGATGCGGCCCATGTCGTGATTGCCGAGAAACGTGACCTCGTTGTATGCGTTGGCCTTGTCCGTGGTGTACCGGTAGTCCTGTGCGAAGACGTCCGACAGGCCGGAGGCCGGCTTGCCCTGCGAGGCGTAGCCGCGGATGGCGTTCTGGAGCGGGAAGTCGAGTGTCGCGTCGAGGCGGCCCTCGGTCACGTACGGGGCGATGACGGACGGGTCGGCGGAGAGCGTCTCACCGAAGATGAAGAAGTCGTCCCGGCCCCGCTTGGCGGCGTAGGCGTCGAGGGCCGTGGCCCACTGCGTCCAGAACTTCATGTCGACGTTGCGGACGGTGTCCACGCGGAAGCCGTCGATGTCGAAGTCCTTGACCCACCTCTCGTAGATCTTCTCCATGCCCTCGACGACCTCGGGCCGCTCGGTCCACAGATCGTCCAGGCCGGTGTGGTCGCCGTAGAGGCCGCTCTCGCCGACGAAGGTGGAGTCGCCGCGGTTGTGGTACATCGTCGGGTCGTTCAGCCACGCCGGGACTTTGGCCGTCTTCTCCGCAGCCGGGATCTGGGGCGTGTAGGGGAACGAGTCCTCGTCGACCTTGCGGTCGGTCTCCTCGGTGTCGTCGAACGGACGGCCCTCGGTGTCGAGGTAGGGGTAGGCGCCCTTGCTCCGGTAGCCGTACTTCTTCTCGGTGTTGGTGAGGACGTCGGCGGTGTGGTTGGTGATGACGTCGAAGTAGACCTTCATACCCTTGGCATGGGCCTTGGAGACGAGGTTCTTCAGGTCCTGGTTGGTGCCGAAGTGCGGGTCGACCCGGGTGAAGTCGGTGATCCAGTAGCCGTGATATCCGGCGCTCTCGCCGTTGCCCTGGACCGGTTTGTTCTTGAAGATCGGCGCCATCCATATCGCGGTGGTGCCCAGGCCCTTGATGTAGTCGAGCTTCCGGGTCAGGCCCTTGAGGTCGCCGCCCTGGTAGAAGCCCTTGTCCGTGGGGTCGAATCCGGTCACCGAGCGGCTGCCGGTGAGACCTCCCCTGTCGTTGGACCGGTCCCCGTTCGCGAACCGGTCGGGCAGGACGAAGTAGAACTGTTCGCGGGTCACATCATGGCGTGCGGGCTCCGCGGCCAGTTTCGCGTCGGAGGGCGGCTTGGGCGGTGTCGGGGCCGCCGAAGCCGGCGTGGCAGTGTGCAGCGCTGCGCCGAGCAGCGCCGCCGCGACCGCTGCGGCGGCCGCCTTCCGTGAGGCGCCGTGCGCGCCATGTCTGCGGTTCACCTGGTCGAACCCTTCTGGACCTGCTGAGGCGTGGAGAACAGTGCTGTCACGCTCGTTGCACCCAACAGAGCTCCGTTGTCGGAACGTTGGGTGGCGATGAGCTGCTTGGCCCGGCGTGCTTCGGGGATGCGGTCGCGGTCGCGCGGGTCGATGGAGAACGCCGTGGTGTCGGCGAGTTCGGGGTGCGCCGCCTGCTGAGCCGCGCTCAGCTCGGTGGGGACGAGACGTAGCCACTGCCCTTCGTCGGACAGGACGCCGTCCCGCAGAGTCAGACCCCCGTCCGCGGCGTAGACGAGTTGCTGGGCGGCGACGCCCGTGCCGGTGCCGTGCCACACGACGGTGTTCTCGTCGATCCAAGTGGCCGCGGAGGCCGCGGGATCGAGATCCATCGGGAAGGCACCGCCGAGGGACGGCGTCAGATAGGGCGCCTCGCCCGCGACGCGCCACACCTCGTGGCCGTACAAGGAGAAGACAAGTGCCTCGTCGGCCGGGACGTCCTTTTCTTCCTTCTTGTGGAAGACGTAGCTCAGGGAAGGCGCACCCGCTTTGAGAGGCACTTCGAATACGAGACCGTAGGCGTCGCGGCGTACCGGTTGGATCGGTTCGTTCCACTCGGACGGGTTCGCGGCTCCGGTCCAGGTGTGCAAGCCCCAGCCGGCGTAGTCGCCGTCCGGACGGTGGTAGTGGAGGACGGCCTTCGTCGTGTCCTGAGGTGAATAGGCGTCCGCGGGACGGACGGCGTCCACGAGGTCCGAGTTCTCCTTCGTCCATACCTCACCGGCCGCGGCGACGTCCACGACACGCTCGGCGCCTTCGGGTTTACCGTCACGCTCGACCGTGAATCGGATCTTCCCGGTCCCCTCCGCGGGGCTGAGCCATGCGAACGCTCCGTAGGCGTCCCGTCCCGAGAAGTCGGCGGTGGTCCCGTTCGCGGTGTGAAGCGTCAGGCCGGTGTAGTCGCCGTCGGCGCGGTGGTAGTGCACGACGACGTGGCGGCGTTCGGCCGTCGGCTTCTTCAGCGTCGGTGCCTGCCCCGTCACGGTGTCGGCGAGTGTGCTCGCGGTGCGGCCGGCACGGTCGACCACCACGGCCTTGTAGCGCAGAGGCGTCCCGGCTGCCACCGAGTCGGGGATCTTCTGCGTGAACTTGTACGGAGCGTGGTCGGCGGAACCGAGAGTCTGCCATCTGCCGTTGCCCACCTGGGCGGCCAGGACGACCCGCGCACCCGCCGTCCGCCCCGGATCCGCCGAGATCGTCACCGTGCCCGTGGCACCCGCCTCCGGCACCTCCAGCGACACCGACGGCCGCACCGACGGCCGCTTCAGCTTGTTCTGCGCACGCAGCACCACCGACGACAAAGCCGGCACCGTCACCTCGATGCGCCCGTCCTTCGCCCGCACCTTGCCCGAACCGCCGTACAGGAACCGGAACTTGCCCGACCCACGACTCTCCACCGGCAGCTCGACCGTCTTCGCCGCACTCGCGTTGTTGACCGCGACGACATACTCCCGGCCACCCCCCGTGCGCGAGAACGCGTACACGGAATCCTTCGCGTACAGCTCCTTCTGCACCCCGTCCGCCAACGCCGGATTCGCCTTGCGCAGCTTCGACAACGCCGCGATCGACCGGTACAGCGGATGCCGCACGTCATACGCGTCACTCGCATGCGTACGCTCCGTACCGATCTCGTCGTCGTCCAGGTAGTCCGCCACCTTCGACGCGAACATCGACTGACGACCGTAGACGTCGTCCCCGGCGCCGGTGAAGCCCTGCTCGTCACCGGAGTAGATCACCGGGTTGCCCCGCGACAGGAACATCAACTCGTGCGCCAGCCGGTCCCGCCGCAACAGTTCCGCATCCCCGGCCCCCGGATGATCGGACTTCAGGAAGAAGCCGATACGGCCCATGTCATGGCTGCCGAGAAACGTGACCTGGCTGTACGCGTTCGTCTTGTCCGTGGTGTACCGGTAGTCCTGCGCGAAGACGGTGGCCAGGTCACCGGCGGGGCCGCCTCGTGAGGCATAGTTGCGGATGGCGGACTGGAGCGGGAAGTCGAGAGTTCCGTCGAGGCGGCCCTCGGTGAGGTAGGGAGCGGTGATGGCCGGGTCGGCGGAGAACGCCTCGGCGAACAAGAAGAAGTCCTCACGGCCCTTCTTCGCGGCGTAGGCGTCGAGTGCCGTGGCCCACTGCGTCCAGAATTCCATGTTGACGTTCTTGGCGGTGTCCACGCGGAAACCGTCGACGTCGAAGTCGTCGACCCACTTCTCGTAGATCTTCTCCATGCCCTGGACGACCTCGGGCCGCTCGGTCCACAGATCGTCCAGGCCGTAGAAGTCGCCGTACAGCGCGCTCTCGCCGGCGAAGGTCGAGTCGCCGCGGTTGTGGTACATCGTCGGGTCGTTCAGCCACTCGGGAACCATCTCGCCGGTGTTCTCCGGCGTGTACGGGAAGGAGTCCCGGTCGACCTTCGACATGGCCTCGGCGTCGTCGAAGGGCCGGCCCGACGCGTCCAGGTACGGGTAGGCGCCCTTGCTCCGGTAGCCGTACTTCTTCTCCGCGTAGTCGACGGTGTCGGCGGTGTGATTGGTGATGACGTCGAAGTAGACCTTCATACCCTTGGCATGGGCCTTGGAGATGAGGTCGGTGAGATCGCGTTCCGAACCGAAGTGCGGGTCGACGCTGGTGAAGTCGGTGACGGCGTAGCCATGATAGGAGGCGGTCTTCTTGCCGCCCCGTTCCAGCACCGTCTTGTTGCGGAACACGGGCGTGAGCCAGATCGCGGTGGTGCCTAGTCCCTTGATGTAGTCGAGCCTGCGCGTGATGCCCTTGAGGTCGCCGCCCTGGTAGAAGTTCTTGTCCGTCGGGTCGTAGCCCGTGCTGTAGCGGTCGCCGCTGAGGCCTCCTCGGTCGTTGGACGGGTCTGCGTTCGCGAAGCGGTCCGGCATGAGGAGGTAGAACTGTTCCCTGCTCACTGAAGGGCGTGCGGGCTGCGCTGCCAGCCATGCGTCGGGTGGGGGCGCGGGTGCCGTGGGTGCGGACGCAGCGTGCGCGGGTGCGGGCAGGGCCGTGGCCAGAACGGTCGCCAGCGCCGTGGTGAGAACGGATCTTCGCAGAGAGCCGGTCACGCGTGTGTGCTCCTCGTCTGTGCGGTCGGTTGGGATCCGGGGCACGTCCGGCCGCCCGGCGCCTGCGGCGAGGCGCGGCACCGGGCGGCCGTGGGTCGTGGAGGTGCGGGTGTTCAGTCGCGCCAGGTGTCGCCGAGCACGACGGTGCCTGACGACGAGACGGTCGCGGTGCGGTTCGCGCCGCTCTCCCAGGTGACCTTGCCGTTCGCGTCCTTGCGCAGGTACTTGTACTCGAAGGAGGTCCCGGCCGGGAGGCTGACGTCGAGCTTCCAGACCGGGTAGGCGGCCGGGTCGAGCTTGAGTGCGTTGTCGGGGTTCCAGTCGCCGAGCCGGGTGTTGTCGCCGGTGACGTAGATGTTCTCGCCCCAGCTGGTCGTGGCGTTCACGCGGAACGAGGCGCCGGCGGCCGGCTCGGGGTCGGTGCTGCCGCCACCACAGGTCTTGGCACCGACGTGCAGGGCCAGCGCGGTGTTCGCCCCGAGCGTGGCCGTGAACTGGCCGGCGGAGTTCACCGTGACGCCCTTGCCGCTCTGCACGTCGCAGTAGTCACCGGCGGGCAGGGAGGTCTGGAACGTGCGGGTCAGCGATCCGCCCTCGTGGTTGATGGCGACGTACGCCTTGGATCCGCGGCCGAAGGCGATCTGGTTGTTCCCGTTGTCCCACCAGTCCGTCACGGCCTCGCCGTGGGCGGTGTTGCGCCAGGCGACCATGCTCGCGACCTCGCGCCAGGCGTGCTGGCACTTCCAGCCGTCGGTGTAGCAGGCGTTCACCTGACCGCCGTTGGGGCCGCCCGCCGCCGTGTCGGTGAAGGAGTAGCCGGAGTGCACGTCCGGAGCACCGTACGGCCAGGCCAGCGAGAAGACCTGGGCGAGCGTGTACGTGGCGCCGTCCTTGTAGGTGAGCGTCCGGCCGTTGCGTTCGGTGTCGTGGTTGGTCACGAACACGGACGCCTTGTCGCTCGGCAGGTACCCCCAGTCCTCCCCGAAGTTCTTCAGGTACGCGAGCTTCTCGCCGCTGAAGACCCGCTTGAGATCATAGGCGTACGTGAACTCCTGCGGGTCGCCGACGCCCAGGTACTCACTGGGCTGCACGGCCTCCCCCGGGGCTCCGATCGTTTCCAGCTTCATGTACGCGTTCGGGTCGGTGAGCCGCGACTTGATGTCCTTGAGGTCGTCGACGGCGATGTGCTTGGCGGCGTCGACGCGGAATCCGTCGACGCCCAGGGAGAGCAGGTCGTTCAGGTACCCTGCGATGGTCTTTCGGACGTACTCCTCGCCGGTGTCGAGGTCGGGCAGACTGCCCATCTCGCAGTGCTGGACGTTCCAGCGGTCCCGGTAATCAGTGATGTCGGTGCGGCAGTCGTCCATGTCCGCGCCGGAGTAGGTGCCCGGGTAGTCGTACTTGCTGTACGTGGAGCCGCCGGTACCCGTGCCGGAGGAGTTGGCCATGTGGTTGATGACGGTGTCGGCCACGACCTTCACTCCGGCCGCGTGGCAGGTCTCGACCATGCTCTTGAACGCGGCGCGGTCACCGAGCCGGGTGGCGATCTTGTAGCTGACGGGCTGGTAGGCGGTCCACCACTGGCTGCCCTGCACCCGCTCGTTGGGCGGTGAGACGTGGACGTAGCCGTAGCCGGCGGGGCCGAGCGTGTCGGTGCACTCCTTGGCAACCGATGCGAAGTTCCACTCGAACATCACCGCGGTGACGTCCTTGTCTCCGACCGGCGCGGCCTGCGCCGGGGCCGGGACCGTGACGGCGGCAGCGGCTCCCGCCACGACGGCGAGTGCGGCAGCCACGGACTTTCTGGCCATGGTTCCTCCTGAGTCGAAGGGCAACGCGCCATGCCCGTGGGGTTGGTGGGGGGGATGGAGTCAACCACCGCATCGATGAATCTTGCTGCAAATGGTTGCGGGCCGACCGTATGGGGAGGCGCCTTCATGGTCAACCCCTTCGACCCCACTCTCGCCAAACCGCCGCATTCAATGGGGAATTCTTCTTGCAAGGACTTACGCAAGAGTTCCGACGGTGTTACCTTCAACCACGCTTCCGGTCCGGTGCCGGTGGCCCGGTCCGCACCGGGCCACACGCGCCCGGCCCGGACCGGAGCGGTACACACCGGCCCGTTCAGGGATCTAGGCGTGCGCCTGGCTCCGCGCCGCCTGCGCCGTAGAGCCCCGCACCACCAGCTCGGGCTGGAAAACGTACTCCGTCCGCTGGACCGGGGTACCGCCGATCTCTTCCAGGAGCGCTCCCACCGCCGCGGTCGCCATGGCCTGTACGGGCTGGCGCACCGTGGTCAGCGGCGGATCGGTGAACGGGATCAGCGGTGAGTCGTCGAACCCGATCACCGACACGTCCCGCGGCACGTCTAGGCCTCGCTCGCGCACCGCCCGGATGACGCCGAGCGCCATCGGATCGCTGCCGCAGACGATGCCGGTGCAGCCCTGGTCGAGCAGCGCGCCGGCGGCAGCATGGCCGCCCTCGACACTGAACAGCGTGCGCTGGATCAGCCTCCCGGCCTCGTCACCGGGCGTACCGAGGAAGGAGTGCAGCGCGGCCACGAAGCCCTCCGCCTTGCGCCGGGACGGTACGAAACGGGTCGGCCCGACGGCCAGGCCGATGCGCTCGTGTCCGAGATCCACGAGGTGCCGCACGGCCATTCGCGCCGCCGAGCGGTCGTCCGGGGACACGAACGGCGCGTTGACGTGTTCGTTGAACCCGTTGATGAGGACGAACGGCACCTTCCGCTCGGCGAGCCGGGCATAGCGCAACGCGTCCGCCGTGGTGTCCGCGTGCAGCCCGGAAAGGAACACGATGCCGTTGACACCGCGCTCCTCCAGCTGTTCGACCAGTTCGTCCTCGGTCGCCCCGCCCGGCATCTGGGTGCACAACACCGGGGTGTACCCGTATCCCGCGAGGACCTGCTCGATGACCTGGGCGAACGCGGGGAAGATCGGGTTGGTCAGCTCGGGGATGACCAACCCGATGAGTCCGGCGCTGCGCCGGCGCAGCCGTGTCGGCCGCTCGTAGCCGAGCACGTCGAGCGCGGCGAGGACCTTCTGCCGGGTACCGGAGGCGACGCCGGGCTTGCCGTTGAGCACCCGGCTGACGGTGGCTTCACTCACCGCCGCCTGGGCCGCGATGTCGTGGAGGCGCAGCGTGCCGGTCTCGGTTGCGCGAAGCGGCCGCAAGGCCGTCATACCTCCCACCAGACGGCCGTGTCGGCGGGCAGTTCGAACTCGTCGCCGCTTGCCCTGACCGGGCTCGATGCGAGCAGTACGCGGCCGGGTGCCGCGATGCGGACCGCGCTCCCCGTCGTATTGACGGTGCACGCGAAGCCGGGCCGGTCGAACCTCAGGGTTCCGGTCGGGGCGTCGTCGTGCCAGACCACGTCGGTGCCGGCGCCGAGGCCCGGCTGCTCGCGGCGCACGGCGAGGGCGGTGCGGTACAGCTCGAGAGTGGAGCCGGCGACGCCGGTCTGCGCCTCGACGCTCAGCTCGCCCCAGCCCGCCGGCTGCGGCAGCCAGCTGCCGCCGGCGCCGAAGCCGTATGAGGAGCCCTCGCGGGTCCAGGGGATCGGCACCCGGCAGCCGTCGCGGAAGCCGTCCTGGCCCTGGGCCCGGAAGAAGGACGGGTCCTGGCGCAGTTCGTCGGGCAGGTCGGTGACGTCGGGCAGGCCGAGTTCCTCGCCCTGGTAGATGTAGGCGGAGCCGGGCAGCGCGAGCATCAGCAGCGTCGCGGCGCGGGCACGACGCAGGCCCAGCGCGCGGTCACCGGGAGTGCGGATCTGCGTGCCGAGGCCGGGCGGGTTGGCGTATCGGGTGGCGTGCCGGGTGACGTCGTGGTTGGACAGCACCCAGGTCGCCGGGGCGCCGACGGGTCGCATGGCGTCGAGGGAGCTGTCGATGATCGCGCGGAGTTCGGCGGCGTCCCAGGGTGCGCCCAGGTACTGGAAGTTGAAGGCCTGGTGCAGTTCGTCGGGACGGACGTAGTTGGCGGTGCGCTCGACGGTCGGGGTCCATGCCTCGGCGACGAAGATCCTGTCCCGGTCGTACTCGTTGAGGATGAGGCGCCAGGCGCGGTAGATGTCGTGGACACCGTCCTGGTCGAAGAACGGCATGACGTCGGTGCCGAGCAGCTTGAGCTGGTCGCTTCCGCCGAGGTCGGGCAGGCCCTCGGCCTTGACCATGCCGTGGGCGACATCGATGCGGAAGCCGTCGACGCCCATGTCCAGCCAGAACCGCAGGATCGAGCGGAACTCGTCGGCGACGGCGGGGTGTTCCCAGTTGAGGTCGGGCTGCTCGGGCGCGAAGAGGTGCAGGTACCACTCGCCGTCCGGCAGCCGGGTCCAGGCGGGGCCACCGAAGATGGACTCCCAGTCGTTGGGCGGCAGTTCCCCGTTCTCCCCCTTGCCGGGGCGGAAGTGGTAGCGCTCCCGCAGCGGCGACCCGGGCCCCTCGGCGACCGCGCGCCTGAACCACTCGTGCTGGTCCGAGGAGTGGTTCGGCACCAGGTCGACGATGATGCGCAGGTCCAGGGTGTGGGCGTCGCGGATCAGCGCGTCGGCGTCCAGCAGAGTGCCGAACATGGGGTCGACGGCACGGTAGTCGGCGACGTCGTAGCCGCCGTCCGCCTGCGGAGAGGCGTAGAACGGGCTCAGCCAGACCGCGTCCACGCCGAGATCGCGCAGATACGGGAGGCGCTGCCTGATGCCTTCGAGATCACCGGTGCCGTCTCCGTTGCTGTCGGCGAAGCTGCGCGGGTAGACCTGGTAGATGACGGCGTCTCGCCACCAGTCCGCGGCTTCGCGGGTGGAGGTGACGCGGGCAGGTGCCATGTCGGTCGGGTACTGGCTCATGATGTCCCTTGAGACGTGAGGGGCCGGACAACGGGTCAGTGGTGCGGGCGGGTTCTCAGCCCTTGGTGCCACCGGCTGTCAGACCGGTCACCAGGTTCTTCTGAACGAGGTAGAAGACTGCGGAGATCGGGATGGCGATCAGTACGGCCGTCGCGGCCATGTACTGACGCTGCGCGTCGTGCTGGCTGACGAAGCTCTGCAGGCCGACGGCGAGGGTGTACTTCTGGTCGTCGAGCATGAACGTGGTGGCGAACGCGACCTCGCTCCAGGCCGTGATCATGGTGTAGAACCCAGCGACGGCCAGGCCCGGGCGGGCCAGTGGCAGGATCAGACGGAAGAACGTGCCGAACGGCGAGAGTCCGTCGACCCGGCCGGCCTCGTCGATCTCGACGGGGATCGTGTCGAAGTAGCCCTTCATCAGCCAGGCGCAGTACGGCACCGCGGTCGTGAGATAGACCAGGATGAGCGCCGCGTAGGTGTCGATGAGGCGGAGGTCCGAGAGGATCACATACATCGGGACCATCAGGACCGCGATGGGGAACATCTGCGTGATCAGCAGGACCCACATGAACTTCTTGTAGCCCGGGAAACGCATCCGTGAGACGGCGTATCCGCTGGTCGCCGCCACGAGTACCCCGATCACGGTGGTGCCGAGGGACACGATGAGCGTATTGCCCAGCCACTTGAGGAAGTTGGTGTGCTCGAGCACGAACGAGTAGTTGCTCAGGGTCGCGGTGTCGAGGATGCGGGAGGGATGGAGGTAGTCGTCCTTGCCCGGGCCGAGCGAGAGGAACACCAGCCAGCCGATCGGGAACAGCGCGACGAGGCTCGCGACGACCAGCACGGCGTGCGTGGCCACCGAAACCCCGCGGCTGCGCCGGCCACGGCGCGGAGCGTTGCGCGGCACGGACGTCTCGACCGGGTCCAGGGCCGGTGAGGTGGAAAGGGTCTGGGTGCTCATGATGGTGGCTGCTCCTGCGGCGTCAGATGGCGGCTTGCACGTCGTTGCGGTTCAGCCAGCGGCGGTAGACGGAGGTGAACACGATGAGGAGGGACAGCAGCAGGACGCCGTACGTCGCGGACTGGGCGTAGTCTCGCGGAGTCTGTCCGAAGCCGAGGTAGTAGGCCCAGGTGACCAGGATCTGCGCGTCCGGCGCGGTGTTGCCGAAGAGCAGGAAGATGATCGCGAACTGGTTGAACGTCCAGATCACGCCGAGCAGCACGACCGTGGAGCTGACCGACCTGAGCCCGGGCAGGGTCACGTTGCGGAACTGCTGCCAGGCGTTCGCGCCGTCCATCTCCGCTGCTTCGTACAGCGTCGAGTCGATCGACTGCAGGCCGCCGAGGAGCGAGACCATCATGAAGGGCACACCGCACCAGGTGTTGACCATGATGGCGGCGATCTGCTGGAAGAGCGGATCCTCCAGCCAGGCCGGCGAGGGCATCCCGAGCGCGTCGAGCGTCGTGTTGACGACGCCGGCATCGGCGAGCATGAAGCGCCAGGCGAAGACGGTGACGAACGTCGGCACGGCCCACGGCAGGATGAGCATCATCCGGTAGGCGGTGCGGCCGCGCAGCCCCTTCTGGTTGAGCAGCAGGGCCAGGCCGAGACCGAGACCGTAGTGCAGCGCGACGCAGGCGGCCGTCCAGACGATGGTCCAGATGAAGTGGGACCAGAAGCGGTCGTACGCCGTCGGTCCCCACAGGATGTCGGCGTAGTTGTCGAGGCCGATGAACTTGTAGGTGGCGTCGATGTGGTTGACGCCGATGGTGCGGGCGGAGTTGAGGCTCGTGGCGTCCGTCAGCGTCAGATAGAAGCCCCGGACCAGCGGATACAGCACGATGACGGCGAGCACGACAACGACCGGGGCGATCATCGCGTAGGCGTACCAGTGCTTCTGGTAGCCGCTCTTGAGACGGGTGATGAGGCCCGGACGCCGGCCGCGGTCGTCACCACTGGGTGCGGCCGGGCGCTCCACGGCGACAGTCATGAGGAAACACCTTCTGGTCTGGGGCGGGTGTAACGGGTGCCGCGGCCCGCCACGCGGGGCGGGCTGTTGGGGCGGGGCCGCGGCACCTGATCGGGGAGCGCTCGATCAGCGCGTCACTTGCTGAAGCCGTCGGGCAGGAGCTTGCCGTACTGGACCTCGACGGAGGACAGGACTGCGTCGAGGCTCTTCTTGCCACTGGCCGCCTTGGGCAGCTCCTGGTCGAGCGGCCCCCACAGCGAGCTGTACTCGGGCAGCTCGGGCCGCGGCTGGGCGGCGGAGAGCACCTTCTGGAATCCGGCGAGGCCGGGGTCGGCGGTCACCTTCTCGGTGTACGCGTCCGAGCGCGTGGGCAGCGTCGAGTTCTTCAGGGCGATCTGCTCCTGCGTCTTCGCGGAGGTCATCCACTTGACGAACTGCAGGGCCGCGTCCTGGTGGGCCTTGTCGGATCCGGCGTAGACGGACAGGTTGTGGCCGCCCGTCGGAGCGGCCGCCTTGCCGGTGGAACCGGCCGGGACGGTGGCGACACCGAGGTTGTTCTTGTCCTTGAACGCGGTGCCCTTGTAGAAGTTCGTGATCTCCCAGGGACCCTCGATGGTCATGGCGACCTTGCCGTTGACGAACGCGTCCTGGCGGTGCGCGTACGAGTCGGCCGTGACGTCCGCCTTGTGCAGGCCCTTGCCGTTGAACAGGCTCAGCCAGGTCTCGGCCGCCTTCTGTCCCTTGGCGGAGTTCACCGTGATCTTCTTGGCCTCGGCGTCGACCGTGTCGGTGCCCTCGCCCAGGAGGAACGGCTCGAGGTAGTAGCCCTTCTCGGAACCGAAGAACCCGTCGACGCCGGTCTTGTCCTTGACGGTGGCGGCGGCCTTCTTCAGCTCGTCCCAGGTCTTGGGCGCCTCGCTGATGCCCGCCTTCTCGAAGAGCTCCTTGTTGTACACGAGCGCGAGCGTGTCGGTGAGCAGCGGAACACCGTACGTCTTGCCCTCGTACTGGGCCTGCTTCATCAGGTTCGGCTGGAACTTATCCTGCTCGTCGAGCGCCACGGTGCCGTCGAGCGGCAGCAGGTAGCTCTTCTTCGCGAAGGCCGGGGTCCAGCCGACCTCGGCACGAATCACGTCGGGTGCGCCGCTGGCGCCGGCCGCCGTGTCGAACTTGTTCTGGGCCTGGTCGAAGGGGACGTTGACGTATTTGACCTTGACGTCCGGGTTGGCCTTCTCGAAGTCCTTGATCAGGGCCTTGTACGTGGGCGCCTCGTTGGTGGCGTTCGACGTGTCCCACCATGTGATGGTCACGGGGCCGGAGGCCTTGCCCCCGTCATCGCTTCCGCCGCAGGCCGTCGCCGCGAGTGCGAGGGACGCCACCACCGCGGTGGTCACTATGCCACGCCGCATGAGATCTCCTAGAGGGTGAAGGCCCGTGAGTGGGCGAGGAACGGTCCCGTCCGTACCTCTGGCCGACTTGCCGACTGAGCCGTCGCGGCCACCGGGCGACGTGAACGTAACAGTGGAGAAAGACTGGCGAAAGACGTTGCGCGAATTTTCTGCAAGAACTGCCCATCGTTACTTCTTCGTAACCCATCAGTTGCTGACGGAATACTTGACGTCCCGCGCATCCTTGGCATGCAGTGACGCGAATCACCGCAAAACAGACGATGATGGGCCCGGTCCGCCCAACAGCTTCTCTCTTCGCGCCGCACGGGGCTGCAAGGTATTCCGCAAGGACACCGGCTACACCATCACGGTGGCCGTCCGGTGCTGGTGGGCTTTCCCTCTGGTAACGGGTAGAGTCCCTGTCCATGACCGCGCGGCTCTCCGACATCGCAGCCCAGGCGGGAGTCAGTGAAGCCACCGTCAGTCGCGTGCTCAACGGCAAGCCAGGAGTGGCCACCGGCACCCGCGAGTCCGTCATGGCGGCACTCGACGTACTCGGGTACGAGCGACCGCCGCGGTTGCGCACCCGAAGCGCCGGCCTGGTGGGCCTGATCACCCCCGAGCTGGACAATCCCATTTTCCCCGCGCTCGCCCAGGTCATCGGCCAGGCGCTCACGCGCCAGGGATACACGCCGGTCCTCGCCACCCAGACTCCGGGCGGCTCGACCGAGGACGAACTCACCGAGATGCTGGTGGAACGCAGCGTTTCCGGCATCATCTACGTCTCCGGGCTGCACGCCGACACCACCGCCGACACCCAGAGGTACGACCAACTCCGCGGTCAGGGCATACCGTTCGTGCTCGTCAACGGGTTCTCGGCGCACATCGAGGCCCCTTTCGTATCCACCGACGACCATGCCGCGACGCGCTTGGCCGTGCAGCACCTCGCCTCGCTCGGCCACACGCGGATCGGCCTCGCCGTCGGCCCGCGCCGGTTCGTCCCGGTGCAACGCAAGATCGCGGGCTTCCTGGCCGGGATGTCCGGGTATCTGGGCCTGAGTGAGGAACAGGGCGAGGAGCTTGTGCAGCACTCCCTCTTCACCATGGAGGGGGGCCAGGCAGCGGGTACTGCGCTCCTTGCGCAAGGTTGCACGGCCATCGTCTGCGCCAGCGACATGATGGCGCTGGGCGCCATCCGAGCCGCCCGCCAAGCCGGCTGCCGGGTCCCCCAGGACGTCTCCGTGGTCGGCTTCGACGATTCTCCGCTGATCGCTTTCACCGACCCGCCCCTCACCACCATTCGTCAGCCGGTGCATGCCATGGGCCAGGCCGCCGTCCGCGCGGTTCTCGAGGAGATCGGCGGAACCCCCGCGCCCCACACCGAGTTCATGTTCATGCCCGAGCTCGTGGTACGCGGCTCGACCACCGCGGCGCCCATCACCCGCCCCCGCTGATCCTTCCGGGGAACCGGTCAGGCTGACTCGTACAGCGGTCGCCACCAGTGCGGGTGCTCGCGGTACCAGGTCACCGTCCGCGCGAGCGCCCGCTCGAAATCGCCGGACGGTCGGTAGCCGAGTTCCTGGGTGATACGCGTGTGGTCCACCGCGTAGCGGCGGTCGTGCCCCTTGCGGTCCTCCACGTGCTCGATGCGGTCGGGGCCGGCACCGCACAGTTCGAGCAGCCGGTGGGTCAGGTCGAGGTTGGTCAGTGAGGTACCGCCACCGATGTTGTAGACGCGACCGGCGCGGCCCGCCGTGCGGACGAGTTCGATGCCCCGCACGTGGTCGTCGACCGACAGCCAGTCCCGCACCTGCAGCCCGTCCCCGTAGACCGGGACCTTGCCGCCGCTGAACAGCGCCGCCACAAAGCGCGGGATCAGCTTCTCGGGATGCTGGTAGGCACCGAAGTTGTTCGAACAGCGTGTCACCCGGACGTCCAGGCCGTGCGTGCGGTGATGAGCCAGTGCCACGTGGTCGGCGGCGGCCTTGGACGCCGCGTAGGGCGAGTTGGGGCTCAGCGGGGAGTCCTCCGTGGCGGCGCCGGCCGGCAGGTCGCCGTACACCTCGTCGGTGGAGACCTGGACGAAGGTGCGGGTGCCCTGTCGGAGCACGGCGTCGAGGAGAGTCTGGGTGCCCATGACGTTGGTGCGGGTGAAGGCCGCGCCGGAGGCGATCGACCGGTCGACGTGGGACTCGGCCGCGAAGTGCACGATGTCCTCGTGTTGAGCGGCGAGCCGCTCCACCGAACGGGCATCCAGCACGTCGCCGTGTACGAAGGACAGCCGAGGGTCGCCGGTGACGGATTCCAGGCGGGTGAGGCTGCCGGCGTACGTGAGGGCGTCGAGCACGGTCACCTCGATGCCCGGTGGCCCGGCCGGCCCCAGCAGGGCACGAACGTATGCGGAGCCGATGAAGCCGGCTCCGCCGGTGACGAGGATGCGTCGGGTCATGAGGTCGTGTGCACCTTGTCCTTGGAGTGGTCGTCGACGGTGGCGGGGCGCATCGGTGCGTTCCGGCCGGCAGGCTGTCACGAAGTGAGGTGGACCCTGCTGTCGTCCCCGATGACGAGCCTGTGCGAGCGCGACAGCCGCGGGGACGCCACGACGACCGCGCCGCGGCCTATGAGGGAGTCCTCGATGCGTGGGGCGCCCGCGATCCGTGCCCCGGGCAGCAGAACCGAGTGGGCGATCGCGCTGTCCTCGATGCGGCAGTCCTCACCGACCGCGGTATAGGGCCCGATCATGGAGTCGGTGACCACTGTTCCGGCGCCGATGATCGCCGGACCTGTGATCCGTGAGCCCCGCACCACGGCTCCCTCGGCGACGAGGACCCGTCCGCGTACCGTGCTCTCGGCGTCGACCTTGCCCTCGATGCCTCCGGTCACGGTATCCAGGACGTGCCGGTTGACCTCCAGCATGTCGTCGACGCTGCCGGTGTCCCGCCAGGGCGCCGCCGTGGTCTCCGCGCGCACTGGAAGCCCCTGGTCGATCATCCACTGGACGGCATGGGTGATCTCCAGTTCCCCGCGGGCGGAGGGGGAGATGGACCGGACCGCCTCGTGCACGGCGGCGGTGAAGGCGTAGACGCCCACGAGGGCCAGATCGCTGCGCGGGTGTTCGGGCTTCTCCTCCAGCCGCAGCACCCTGCCTTCGTCACCTCCCTCGACTTCGGCCACACCGAAGGCGGTCGGGTCGGCGACCCGCGTCAACAGCAGCCGGGCCGCCGCCCGTTCGGTCCGGGCTCGCCGCAGGAACCCGGTGACCCCTTCGGGCAGGTAGTTGTCGCCGAGGTAGAGGAGGAAGTCGTCGTCGCCCAGGAAGTCGCGGGCGATCCGCACCGCATGGGCGAGGCCCAGGGGGCGGTGCTGGCGCAGGTAGGTGACCCGCAGGCCGAAGGCCGAGCCGTCTCCGACCACCCGGCGGATCTCCCTCTCGTGGGAGCCGACGACGATGCCCGTCTCGGCGATTCCGGCGGCCGCCAGCGCGTCGAGCGCGTAGGAGAGAACCGGCCGGTTGGCTATCGGCATCAGCTGCTTGGCACCGGTGTGGGTGAAGGGACGCAGTCTGCTACCCGTCCCGCCTGCCAGGAGCAGGGCCTTCACACGGACCTCCGGCGGGGCGGTTCTTGCGGTGAGTGCGGTCGCACTGACTCCTCCTCGGTCCAGCTCGGTGAGCGGGGCGCATTTCGACTCAAGCAGAGTTCGCAACACCGTGCAAGGCGCTTCTGAAATTTTCAGAAACGACTTGCTGAGATCGTCGCCACGGTGTTTCACTCGGAGTCCTCACCAACCAAAACCCTTGCTCCACAGCTCAGTTCACACCGTAGGGAGCCGCCGTGAGGCACCAGCACCACCAGCTCGACCAGTTGGAGCGGGAGGAGTTGCGCCTGGCACCCGGAGCCTCCGAGGAGGCGACCGCGGGACGACGGGTCTTCGCCGAAGGACGCGGCCCCGTACTGACCGACCTGGACGGCAACCAGTACCTCGACTTCGCCGCCGGCACCCTCACGCAGTCCCTCGGGCACACCCATCCCGAGGTGGTCGAGGCGCTCACCGCCCAGGCACACCGGCTGTGGAACGTGCACGACACCGCCACGCCCGACCGGGCGCGGCTCCTCGACACCCTGGCCCGGCTGCTTCCCGAACACCTCGACACATACGCGCTGTTCTCCACCGGTGCCGAGGTGGTCGAGGCCGCCCTGCGCGTCGTACAGGCGACCGCACCACCGGGACGCAACCGGATCGGCGCGCTGCGGCACGGCTTCCACGGCAAAACGCTGGGGGCACGGATGCTCGTGCACTGGGACATCGGTCACCAGTCGTTCGCGGGCAACAGCGTGCTCGGCTACGCGCCCTACTGCTACCGGTGTCCGCTGGACCTGGAGTACCCGTCCTGCGGTGTGCGCTGCGCGTCGCTGGTACGCCGCCACATCACCGACAAGCCCAGCACGTCGGCCCTGGTCTTCGAGCCGGTGCTCGGCGCGGCCGGCGTCATCGTGCCGCCGGCCGGCTACTGGGACCAGATCGCCGACGCCTGCCGGTCAAGCGGTGTGCTGCTCGTCGCCGACGAGGTGCTCACGGGCGGCGGTCGCACCGGCGCCTTCCTGGCCAGTGACCGCGTCGGGGTGGAGCCGGATCTGGTGGCCATGTCGAAGGGCATGGCGAACGGCTTCCCCTTCGCCGTGCTCGCGGGCCGCCACGACCTGCTGCACGATCCCGCCGCGGCGACACCGGGTGCGTACGCCTCCACCTATGCGAGCAACCCGCTCGGGATAGCGGCCGCACGCGCGACCCTGGAGGTCATCGAGCGGGACCGCCTGATCGAACAGGTGGACCGTCTCGGCGAGGTGCTCGGTGACCGGCTCCGAGCACTGCACGACCGGTTCGAGAACCTCGGGGAGGTGCGCGGGCTCGGGCTGCTGTGGGGCCTGGAGTTCGTGACCGACCGGGCCAGCCGCACCCCCTCCCCCGCACTCGCGCGCTCCGTGTACACGACCGCGCTGGATCTGGGGCTGCGGGTCGCGCTCGGCGGGCACGTGCTGCGCATCGCACCACCCTTCACGATCGACGAGGCGCTGGTGGACGAGGGTGTCGGACTGCTCGCGAAGGCGATCGAACAGGCGGTGGACGCGTGATCGTCGCACACGAACTGGTCAAGGAGTTCAAGATCCCGGAGCGGCGGCCGGGCCTGGCGGGCTCGCTCGCCACCCTCTTCACCCGCAGACACCGGGTGGTACGCGCCGTGGACGGCGTCTCCTTCGAGATCCCGGCCGGCTCACGCACCGCCTACATCGGCGCGAACGGCGCCGGCAAGTCCACCACCATCAAGATGCTCACCGGCATCACGACCCCCACGGCGGGGTACTGCCGGGTGCGCGGCATAGAGCCGTATCGCCACCGGCAGCGCAACGCCCGGTCCATCGGGGTCGTCTTCGGGCAGCGCAGCCAGCTGTGGTGGGACCTGTCCGTGCCGGACTCGTTCCGCATCCTGCGGCGGATCTACGACATCCCGGACCCCGTCTACCGGCGCAACCTGGCCCTGTACCGCGACCTCCTCGACATCGACGCGCTCGGGACCACACCGGTGCGGCAGCTGAGCCTCGGACAGCGCATGCGCGCGGAGATCGCGGCGAGCCTGCTGCACGACCCGGCGGTGGTGTTCTGGGACGAACCCACGATCGGGCTCGACATGGTGCTCAAGGAGGCCGTGCGCGAACTGGTCAACCACGCTCACCGCGAGCTGGGCACCACCGTCGTACTGACCAGTCACGACATCGCCGACATCGCGGCCATCTGCGACAGCGCCCTGGTGGTGGACCGGGGCCGGGTGGTGCATCAGGGCAGCATCCAGGACCTGTTGCGCTCGGCCGACCGGCGTGCCGTCCTCTTCGACCACCGCGACCCGATCGCGCCGGACGCCGCTTGCGCGATCGTGGAGCAGGGACTGCCCGGGGTGCGGGCCACGGTGGTCGACGGCGGCCGCGTCCACGTCGACTACCCCGCGACGGAGTTCACCTCCCGCCGCGTACTCGCCTTCCTCCTGGAACGCTTCGACCTGGCCGACTGCTACGCGCCCGAGCCCGACCTCGAGGACGTGCTGCGCCAGATTTACGGGCAGCGACGTGACGCGGCCCTCCGTGAGGTGGACGCCGCGTGAAGCCACCCACGATGCGCGCGGTGCGGGCCTACCTCCCGTTCGCGACAGGAGGGCTGCAGTCACTCCTGCAGTACCGCTCAATGTTCGTGATCACCGGCATGACCGCGGCCGCGGGCGCGGCCGTCACCGTGTTCCTGTGGCGCGCCGTCTACGCGGACACTCCGGCGGACGGTGGGCCGGGCGGCTTCACCCTCACGGGCATCACCACCTACCTCTTGGTCGCGCAGGTGCTCCAGGTACTGCACACCAACCGGGTGGACGACGAGGTCGCCGCCGAGGTCTACCGCGGGGACGTGGCCGTGATGCTGGTGCGCCCTGTCAGCTATCCGCTGGTGCGGTTCTTCGCCAGCCTGCCGGTCGTCGCGGCGAACGCGGTGCTCGTCGCGGTGCCGGTCCTGGTCCTCTTCGCCCTCCTGGTACCTCTCACGGTGCCGCGTCCAGGCGACGTGGCCCTGTTCGCGCTGTCCACCGTGTTCTCGGTGCTCATCGCGTTCTGCGTCAACCTGCTCACCGGCATGACCGGCTTCGTCACCACGAACACCTGGGGCGTCCGCATGGTCAAGCAGAGTGTGGTCGCCTTCTTCGCCGGGCAGTTGGTGCCGATCGCGCTGATGCCGCAGCCACTGGCGGCCCTCGCCCGTTGGCTGCCGTTCCGGGGCATGGTCGACGGCCCGCTGACGCTGCTCCTGGGCCGCTACGACGGCGCCGCCGGGGCACTGCAGGTCCTGGTGCAGCAGGTGGGCTGGGTCCTGGGGCTCGGGGCCGTGTGTGCCGTGCTGTGGCGGGCGGCACTCGGCCGGCTGGAGGTGCTCGGCGGATGAGCGCATGGAGCACGGCGGCGCGGTACGCGCGTCTGTCCTGGTTCCTGGGCGGTGTCGGTCTGCACCGGCTCACCGCCTACCGGTTGGACTTCCTGCTCGGTGCCGGCGCGTTCCTGGTCCGGGTCGGGGTGCAGACGGCCGTGGTCGGCCTGGTGTTCCGGCAGGTGCCGGTGGTGGGCGGCTGGTCGTACCACGAGGTGGTGTTCCTGCTGGGCTTCTCCCTGCTGCCGCGGGGCCTCGACCATCTCTTCACCGACCAGCTGTGGGAGCTGAGCCGCAAGCTGGTGCAGCGCGGTGAGTTCTACCGGCACCTGGTGCGGCCCGTCAGCCCGCTGTTCTCACTGCTTTCCGAGCGGTTCCTGCACCCGGACGGGTTCGGCGAACTGATCGTCGGCGCGGCCCTCGTGGGCTGGTCCGGATCTCATCTCGACCTGGACCTGACCGCCACCCAGTGGGCACTGGCCCCGCTGTTCGTCCTGTGCGGGGCGCTGATCCACTCGGCGGTGAAGCTCCTGTTCGCCTCGCTGTCCTTCTGGACGGTCACCAGCCTGCCCGCCATGTACGCGGCCAACCAGGTCTCCGAGTTCACCTCCTACCCGCTGGACATCTACCACCCGACCCTGCGAGCCCTGCTGACCTGGGTGCTGCCCTTCGCCTTCACGTCATACGTGCCCTGCACCTATCTGCTGACCGGCGACACCGGGCTGGTGGTGTGGCTGCCAGTGGTGACGGCGGGAGCGGTCGCGCTCGCACTCGCGGTGTGGCGGCGAGGTCTGACCATCCACGACACGACCGGGAGTTGAGAGCACATGCACGGTGCCGAAGCGGATGCGGGCCTGGACGGGCTGCTGCGCGCCGCCCCCTGGATGCCCGAGGACGCGCGCGCCGCCGAGCGTTTCGAGCGGATCGATCACGCGGTACTCGGCGGGGCGGCGTTGCTCCTGATCGTGGCGGCCGTCGGCGGTCCCGCGTCAGGTCGCCGGTTCTTCGTACCGGTGCGCGGAACCGACGGCGGCGGCTTCCAAGCGGCGCACGGCAGCGAGGCATTCGACGTCGCCGCGGTGACCCGTACGCTGACCGGCGGAAAGCTGCCTACAGCGCGAGGCGGGTCCGTCGAGTTCCGGGGACCCGGGCGCGGTCCGATCGGGGTGCGGCGCCTGCCGTTCGAGCAGGGCTGGTCCTCCAACGCGCTGTCGCTGGTGGACGTGTCGGGCACGGCCTGCATCCACAAGACGTACCGCCGTCTGGACGAGACCATCCACGAGCCGGAGCTGCTGCGCCGCATGAACGGCACCGGCCGCACCCCTCAGTGGGTGGGCGACTACACGTACGTGGCGCCGGACGGCACGTCCCGCACTCCGCTCGGCGTGATCTACCAGTACGTCCAGGGCGAGGGCATCGACGTCCCGCTGCGCGGGAACCTCCGCTCGATGTGGCCGCGGCTCTCGGGCACCACGTCCGTCGAGGAGGTCGTCCGCTCCCACCTGGGGCCGCTGGAAGAACGGTTGCGCCGGGCCTGCGAGTTCCTGGGCGACTTCCACCGGGACCTGGCACACCGGCTGGGCGGCGCCGCCGAGTATCCCGTGCGCGAGGCCCTGGACGACGCGGTGGACCGCGCCGACCGTCTCGCCCGGCACGGCACCGGACTGGCACTGCCGAAGCCCGCGCACGAGGCCGCCTTCGACGCCCTGCACACAGAACTCGCCGCGCTCGCGGCGGAGTTCGACGACGGGAACATTCCCGCATCCGGACCCTGCCACGGTGACCTGCACCTCTCCCATCTGCTGTGCGCGGCCGACGGCGACACGAGGGCCGGAACCGGCTGGCGCATGACGGTGCTCGACCTGTCCACGCCGGCGCTCGGCCCCGACGACCCGGACTGGCCCCGGCAGTCGCCTCTGCAGGACCTGGTCGCTCTCGAGCGCGCTCTGGAGTACTTCGCGGCCGACGAGGCGGCGTTCGAGGCCGCGCGACGACTCGGCGTGGACTCGCTGGAGACGATGCTCGGCTCTCTGGACGGTGCTCCGCACTGGCCCGAAGCCCGGCGGGCGATGCTGCGGCAGGTGTTCGCGGCGGCCGACGCGTGGCGGCGGCACGTGACACGACTGCTGCTCGGTTCCGCCTCCGACCACCCGCTGCGCCGCCTGCTGTACGTCCGCAGGCTGCTGCACGAGCTCACCTACAACCAGGCCCATGCCCGCCCCTACCACGCGGCGATCGACCTGCGTCACGCCCGCGCGCTCGCGCCGGCCGCCGCGTTCGCGAGGAAGTGACCGAGCTTTGGAACCGCGTATGCACATCATCGAGACGTATTTCGAATGCTGCGGCTTCGACCACACCTTCATCCAGGGCGGCACGTCCGTCTACCTGTGGAACCTGTCGAAGAAGTTCGCCCAGAGCGGCCACCGGGTCTCCATCGTGACCCCGGCCCACGGGCGCCTCGACGACCTGCGCACCCGTTACGAGGTCGAGGACCTGCCGTACGAGGACGCGTACACGCTGCCCGTCCCGCTCGACCCGGACGTGTGGCGGGACTTCCCCGCCGAGGCCGCGCTGGCGCTCACCACCACCGCGCACCGCATCCGCCTGGACGGCGTCGACCTGTACTTCCTCGCCAACGACTGGCTGAACCGGCTGCCGGACACCTTCTACCCGCCGTACCAGAGCAAGGGCAGCGACCTGGTCTTCTTCAAGCCCCTGGTCTTCCAGGTGGACGCTGTGCGGTTCCTGCGTACCTGGTTCGGTGACGAGAAAGCGCTCGTACACGCGCACGAGCCCTACTACCACTACCTGCTGCCCGCGGCGCTGCGCGACGACCCTTCGAAACTGGTCGTGAGCAACGTGCAGAGCAACATGCCCATCGCGAAGAAAGTGTACGGACCCGAGGTGCGGCGGTTGCTCGAACTGCTGGGTGCTCCGCTTCCGGCGCGTGCTCCCGAACCGCCCGTCGCCGCGCCCGCGGCCATGGTCCAGTACCAGCAACTCACCCATCTGCACTACGAGTACGGGCCGGACAACCTCGCCGTCTACGAGCTGACCGCCGACCACTCCGATCTGATCGACTTTCTCTCGCCGGGCCAGCTGGACTTCTACGCCGGTTTCCGTGACACCCCGTTCGAGGATCTCTTCGGACGCCTGCCGATCGCCGACGTGGTGCGCCGCAACGCGCACAAGATGTTCGTCGGCGGCTGCGCCATCTCGGACCAGTGGCTGGCCTGGGACCCCGCCGACGTCGACCGCGCCGAGGTGCTCGAAGGGCTGGGCCTGGACCCGGACCTGCCGGCCTTCTTCCACAACGCCCGCTACGCCGTCCACCACAAGGGTCAGCTGGAGCTGGTCCGCGCCGTCGACCGGGTGCTGAGCGAGGGACTCGCGGCCAGCTTCGTCATCCGCTGCATCTCCGGCAGCGGCATCGACGACCCGTTCTTCCACGAGGTCGCCGCCCGGCACAAGGGGAGGCTGCACCTGGAGTGGGAACGGGTCCCGGAGCGGCAGGTGTTCGGGTACGCGGCCGCCTCGGACTTCTGCCTGTTCCCCTCCAAGTTCGAGATGGACACGTTCCTCATCGCACAGTGCGAGGCCATGGCCGTCGGCTCGGTGCCGATCGCCACGGACCAGCGGGGCATGGCGCACTTCGGACACGCGGACCCTCCGGACTCTGCCACCGGCTTCGCCGTGAACCGTTCGTTCGCCGAGGACGACGAGTTGCTGGTCGCCGCTCTCGCCACCCGCATCCGTCAGGCGGCCGCCCTGTGGCGGGAGGAACCCGAGCGGTACCGGGAGCTGGCCCGGCGGGCGTCCGCCGTCGCCCGAGTGTTCACCTGGGCCCACTGCGCCGATCTGCACCTGACGGAGTTCGCCCGGCTGTGGCAGGGCGAACCCCCTCGGCTCGATCCCGAGCTCGCCCTGCGGCACGGCTGGTTCGACCTGGTGGAGGACCCGGCACGCACTGCGGAGGCGGCCCTTGCCCGCGGTGATGTGGACGCCTACGAGCGCCGTGCGCCACTGGACGACGCCGCGGTCCGGCAGTTGTTCGACGCGGCCTGGGCACGCGCCGACTTCGCCGCGTGCGAGCGCGCCGCGGAGCGCGGCCGGCCGGGCGTGATAGGCGCCGACGATCTGACTCGGCTGCGCACGCGCGCCCGCCTCACGCCGGACGGCTCCCTGCTCTACCGGCTCCCGCAGGCGGTCCGGGTCGAGGTCGTGTCGCCGGCCTCCGACAGCGGCCCGCGGGCGCGGCCCGGCGTACGCGCTCTGGAGCGCACGGCCCCGGGCACGTTCACGGGTCCGGCACCCGGGCCGGGCGCGCTGCTGCTGCTCACCCTGGACTCCGGTCGCGTGGTCTGGGACGAGGTGCGTCGTGGCTGACCGTACCGGGGTACGCGCCGTCCTCCTCGCCGGTGGGGAGGGCCGGCGCATGGGGCCGCTCGGCACCGGCCGCCTCAAGCCGCTGATCCCCTACGGCGGGGCCTGCCGGCTCATCGACTTCAGCCTCGCCAATGCGCACCGGTCCGGGCTGGGCGAGGTGTTGCTGCTGTCGCAGTTCGAGGAGCGGCAGCTCATGGACGACCTGCACCAGGTGTGGAACGCCCGGCCCGGCCTGCGGGTGCACTTCGGGCCGTACGACTCCGCCTACCGGGACGCGCCTGCCGGCCTCCTTCCACGCCGCCTCCCGCCCCGCTCCGGGGCACCGGAGCGGGGCACGGCCGATGCTCTGATCCGCAAGGCGCCCTACATCTTCGGCCCGGGCACGGAACAGGTGCTCGTGCTGCACGCCGATCACGTCTACCGCTTCGACTACGGCCCTCTCATCGCCTCGCACAGGGCGTCGGCAGCCGCCCTGACCATCGCCTACCAGCGCATCGAGCGACGTTGGGTGCACCTGTTCGGGATGGTCGACTTCGACGCGGACAACCGCCTCACACAGTTCGTCGAGAAGCCCGAGCAGCCCACCTCCGACCTGGTGTTCGCGGCGTTCTGCGTCTTCGACGCCGAGGTGCTCCACCGCCACCTCGAACAGCTTGAGGGCACCGACTGGCAGCACGACATCAGCCGCGACGTCATCCCGGCCATGCTCGCCGCCGGCGAGGACATCCGCGGCTACGAAGTGCACGGGCACTGGGCGGACATCGGCACCGTCGAGCGGTACCACCGGGCGCACCTGGCCCTCGCGGACCATCCGCGCGCCGGTCTCCCGGCGGACCGGATGCCGTGCACCGTGCGCCCCGACGTGCGGCGCGCCTGGATCTCCGACTCCCCCGGCGTTCGTTTGTCCTGGGTGCCCCAGGATCTGGTCAACGAGGGGCAGGTGGAACGCAGTGTGATCTTCCCCGCGGTCCGGATCGGTGCGGGCGCCAGGGTGCGTCGCAGTGTCGTCCTTCCGGGTGCCGCTGTGCCCGCGGGCGCCGACATCGATGCGTCGGTCGTTCTGGAGAACGGGACGATCCAGCCCATAGCGCGGACAGAAGGAGTACTGACGTGACCGTTTCCTCGAGCATGTACGACATCCTGGTGGCGGGCGGGGCCGGTGTGGACACCATCGTCCGGGTGCCAGAACTCAGGGTGCCGCCCGGCGACTCCGTGTTCGTACCACCGGTGCGTGACTACGTGGCTCACACCGGCAACGGCGTCGCCCGCGGCACGCACGCCCTGGGGCTCACCACCAAGTTCATCGACTTCCTCGGCGCCGACGCACAAGGCCACCAGATCCTCGCCGCGTACGCCACGTCCGGGCTCGACTTCAGTCACGTCGTCTCGCCGCACGGCACTCCGCGCGGGGTCAATCTCGTCGACGCGCAGGGGCGGCGCTTCTCCTTCTACGACGGCCGCCATCCGGCCGACCTGCGGCTGCCCCGCGCCTTCTACCTGCCCTTCCTGGAGCGGGCCCGGCACGTGCACCTGTCCATCACGGGCGTCACGCTGGACATGTATGCCGACATCCACCGCCTCGGCGTCCCCTGCTCCACGGACCTGCACGACTGGGACGGTGCCAACCCGCACCACCTGGCCTACGCCGTCGCCTCCGACTACGTCTTCATGAGCGCCGCCGCGGTCCACGAACGTCTCGACGAGGTACTGCGTTCCATCCTGGACCGGGGCCGCGCGCGCCTCGTCGTCGCCACCGACGGGGCAGCCGGCTGCCACGTCCTCGAACGCGGCGACACGAGCGTGCGGCACTACCCCGCCGTACGACCGGAGCGTCCCGTCGTGGACAGCAACGGCGCCGGGGACGCGTTCGTGAGCGCGTTCCTGTACGCACTCGCGCAGGGAAGGCCGGTGGCCGACTGCGTGCTCGCCGGATCGGTGTCCGGAGCGTTCGCATGCACGAGCGCGGGCACGCACACCGAGTTCATCGACCGGGACGGGCTGCGGGCGGGCTGTGCGCGCGCCGGGGCCGACGGCTGACGACGGGAACGCACGACGTGCACATCATCACCTTCTCCTTCGAATGCGGCGGCTTCGACCCACGCCTGATGCGCGGCGGACTGTCTCCACTGGTGTGGCAGCTCTCCCGCCGTTACGCCGCGCACGGCCACCGCGTCTCGCTGGTCACGCCGGGACACGGGCACGTGGACCGGCTGCGGGCCGCCCACGGCATCGAGGACCTGCCGCACCTCACCCGCACCCGCACGGTGCCTCTGGCGCTCGATCCCGAGGTCTGGGCCCCGTGGCCGGCCGACCTGGACGTGGACGTGACGACCACGGTGCACCGGCTGCGTCTGGACGGCGTGGACGTGTACTTCCTGTCCAACGCGTATCTCGACCTGCTGCCCGACCGGCTGTATCCGCCACCGGGCGTCGAGGGCAGGGACCTCTCCCACTTCAAGCCGCTGGTGTTCCAGGCCGAGGGACTGCGGTTCGTCCAGGAGTACCTGCGGTCGGAGGACGAACCCGCCGTGGTGCACGCCTTCGAACCCGCCTATCACTACCTCTTGCCCCCGGTTCTCGCCCCCGATCCATTCCTCCACACGGTCAGCACCGTCGCCGCGAATGCCCCGATCGGGCAGAAGGTGTACCGGCCCCAGGTGACGCGGATGCTGAAGCTGTTCGGCGTGGCCGACGTGGACCTGGACGCGCTGGACGGCCCGCCGCCCGAGGAGCGCTCGACGCGGGCGGTACTCTCGCGCGGCCTGGCCGGGACCCGGATGCACGTCGAGTACGGCCCCGACCACGTCGGCCTGTTCCCGTTGATAGCCGCCCACGCCGATCTGGTCGACTTCGTGTCGCCGGGACAGCGCGCGTACTACAGCACATTCCGGGACACGCCCGTGCAGGCGCTCTTCGAGACGCTGCCGGTGGCCCGGACGCTGCGGCAGCGCGCCGACCGCGTGATCACCGGTGGCTGCGCCGTCACGGACTCCTGGCTGGCGCGCGACACGGCCTCGGTCGACCGGCACCAGGTGCTGCGCCGTCTGGGTATCGATCCGGCACTTCCGGTCTTCTACCACGCGGCACGCTACGCGGTGCACCACAAGGGCCAGTTGGAACTGATGCGGGCTGTCGAGGAACTGCTGGACGACGGAGTGGAGGCCGGGTTCCTCCTCCGCTGCTCCACCGGAGACGGCGCCGCGGCGAACGCGTACTTCCAGTCCGTGGCCGACCGCCACCCCGACCGGCTCCGGCTCGCGTGGGATCTCGCGGACGAGGACACCCTCTTCGAGGAGGCGGCGTGCGCCGACTTCTGCGTCTACCCGTCCAAGTTCGAATTGGACGGCTTCCTCATCGCGCAGGCCGAGGCGATGGCCTGCGGAGCCGTGCCGATCGCCACCGACCAGCACGTCACCCGGCACTTCCGGCACGCTCTGCCGAGCGGACATCCCGAGGCGACGGGCTTCTCGGTGCCCGGCTCGTTCCGCGACGACGACCCGGCGCTCGCCCGCGGCCTGGCCGCGCGGATCCGCACGGCGGTCGGTGTCTTCGCCGCGCACGTCGACGGTTCCGACCCCACCTATGCCCGGCTGTCCGCCAACTCGCGCGCCCTGGCCCGGAGGTTCACCTGGGAACGCGCCGCGCGCACCCGGCTGGACGCCTTCGAGGGGCTTCTCCATGGCCGGGTCCGGCCGTTCCCCGTGCGCGAGGCGATCGCGTACGGCTGGTTCGACGACCTGCCCGCGAGCGCCTGGGACCAGCACCCCGAGGAGATCCGGGAGGCGGCGCTCACCCGCGGGGACCTCGGCGCGTGGGAGCGCGCGGGCGGGGCGGTGGATCCGCAGGCGTGTGAACGACTCTTCGAGGCCGCGTGGCGGGAGGCCGAGTTCACCACCGCGCTGCACAACGCCGTGGTGGCCGGTCGCTCCGACCTGACCGCCCGGGTTCACGACCGGGGCACCGTTCGACGTACGGCGAACGGCCGGTGGGAGGTGACGTACCGGCACGAGCACGTGGCTCGGGTGGAGGCCGTGCTGGAAGGTCGGAGGGGCGCTCGCACCGGACCGGACGCCGTCTCGGGCGGCTCCCGGCCGGCCGCGGGCGAGACCGCCGCGGAGGCCCTCGCGTCCGACGAGCCGGTGCCCCCCGGCACCGGCGCCGTGTTCCACGCCCTGTCTCCGCAGGACGGTCGGCCCGGTTCCTTCCGGGCCGTACTCGACGCCGCTCCGGCGGGGCGCGACCTGTCCGTCATGCTCACGCTGGCCTCCGGTCACGTCCGCTGGGACACCCTGCCGCTACGCCGGCCACCGTTCCGGCTGGTCGCAACCGATCTAGACGGGACCCTGTTGCGTGACGACCTGACCGTCTCTCCACGAACCCGTGCCGCCCTCGCGGCGGTGACCGACGCGGGAGCGCACCACCTCGTGGCCACCGGACGCCCGGCCTCGGCCTGCGCGCACATCCTCGACGCCCTCGGATACCGCGGTCTGGCCGTCTGCGGACAGGGCGCCCAGCTGTACGACGCCGGCTCGCGACGGCTGCTGTCCTCGGCCTCCCTCGGCCGTACGCTCGCACGCCGCGTCGTGGCGGGCGTGGAGGAGAGGCTCGGTCCCGTCGAGCTGGGCGTCGTCACGGCGCCGCCGGACAGCCGGTTCAAGGTGACCGAAGGCTTCGGGCAACGTGTGCGCCACGGCTGGGACGTGACCACCGACCGGGATCTGTTGTGGGACAGTCCCGTCGACAAGCTGATCCTGCACCATCCCGAGGTCGACGAGGACCGGCTGGCCGCGCTCACCCAGAGTCTGTTCGGCGACGAGGTGACGGTCGTCCACTCCGTGAAGGGCATGGTAGAGGTGCTGCCGCCGGGTACGACCAAGGCCGCCGGGGTCGAACGCGCCGCCCGGCTGCTGGGCTGCGCCGCGAGCGACACCATCGCCTTCGGCGACATGCCCAACGACGTCCCCCTGCTCACCTGGGCGGCGCACGGCGTCGCCGTGGCCAACGCCCACCCGGCCCTGCTCACCGCCGCCGACGAGATCGCACCGCCCAACGAAGAGGACGGGGTTGCGGTGGTCCTGGAGCGGCTCTTCACCCCCGGGGCGCAGAACCGCCGCACCCCCTCCGAACGTCACGCATGACCGCCCAGAAAGGGCACTTGACCATGGCCGACGCCCTTGTCCGCCTTGCCCGCGCCCACGGCGTGGCGACCTCCTACACCACCGACCGCGGTGTCCGCGTCGACGTCGCGCCCGACACCCTGGTCGCCGTTCTCGCCGCCTGCGGGGTGGACGCCGCCACCCCCGCGGCGGCGCGGGACGCCCTGGCCCGGCACGAATTTCGCTCCCGTACCCGCCTTTTGCCCCCGTGCGTCGTACTCCGGCAGCCCGAGACCGTACGGCTGGAGGCGCTCGGCCTGCCGCGTGACACCGAGGGCCACGTGGAACTGGAGAACGGTGCGGGAAGGGCCGCACTCGACGATCCGCTGCCCGCCGGACTGCACACCCTGCACGTCCAGGGCCCGACCGGTGCCGGCGACTGCGCCCTGCTGGTGGCCCCGGCACGGCTCGCGGTCCCCGAGGGCCGACACTGGGGCTTCCTCGTCCAGCTGTACTCCGTGCTGTCGCGACGCTCCTGGGGCATGGGCGACCTGGGAGACCTGGCGGACCTCGCCGCATGGTCGGGGCGCGCGCTGGGTGCCGGATTCCTCCAGTTGGGTCCCCTGCACGCCGCCGAGCCGGGACCGCTGACCGACCCGTCGCCCTACCGGCCCAGCTCACGCCGCTTCCCCGATCCCCTGCACCTGCGGGTGGAGGCGATACCCGAGTACTCGTATCTGGACCCGGCCGAGCGTCGCGACGTCGACGCCTGCGTGGCACAGGCGCGCGCCCTCAACGACAGGGTGCTGCGGGGACAGTCCCTGATCGACCGGGAGACTGTACGCGCCCTCAAGCTGCGTGCCCTGCGCGGCATCCACGGGGCGGCGCCGCTCAGTCCCGGCCGCGCCGCTTCCTTCGCCTCTTTCGTCCAGCGCGAAGGTGATGAACTCACCGACTTCGCCACCTGGTGCGCCCTCGCGGAGGTACACGCCGGCGACTGGCACACGTGGCCTGCCGACCTGCGCGATCCACGCTCGGCAGCAGTCGCCCGAGCCCGCACCGAACTCGCCGACGACATCGGCTTCCACCAGTGGCTCGCCTGGCTCACCGACGAGCAGCTCGCCGACGCCCAGCACCAGGCCCACACCGCGGGCATGCCGATCGGGCTCGTGCACGATCTCGCTGTCGGCGTCTCGCCCCACGGCGCGGACGCCTGGGCGTACCAACGCTTTCTCGCCGCCGGCATGAGCGTGGGCGCGCCACCGGACGACTTCAACCCGCACGGCCAGAACTGGGGACAACCCCCCTGGCGGCCCGACGCGCTGGCGGCCGCGGCCTACCGCCCGCTGGCGGGTCTGCTGCGCGCCGGGCTCCGGCACGCCGGCGCGCTCCGTGTCGACCACGTCATGGGCCTGTTCCGGCTGTGGTGGATCCCCGACGGCTGCGCGCCGGACGCCGGCACCTATGTCCGCTACGACTCCGACGCACTGCTCGCCACACTGATGCTGGAGGCCAACCGGGCCGGCGCCGCCGTCATCGGGGAGGACCTCGGCACGGTGGAGGCCGGCGTCCGGGAGCACCTGGCGGACCTCGGCGTGCTGGGCACCTCCGTGCAGCGCTTCGAGTACGTCGGCGGGTCGGAGGGCCGGCATGGACCGCTTCCGCCCGACCAGTGGCGTCAGGAGTGCCTGGCCACACTCACCACCCACGACCTGCCGACCACCTCCGCGTGGCTGAGCGGCGAGCATGTGGAACTGCGCGCCGGGCTCGGCCTGCTGACCCGCCCCGAGACGGAGGAGAAGGCCGAGGCCGCCGCCGAACGCGATGGCTGGCTCGCGGAGCTGACCCGGCTCGGCCTGCTGCCGGACGGCGCCGATTCCGAGGACCGGGATGCCGCCCTCGTCGCACTGCACGCCTTTCTGCTGCGTACTCCGGCGCGGCTCCTCGGTGTGTGGCTGCCGGACGCAACAGGGGACCTGATGCCGCAGAACCTGCCGGGGACATCGGCCGCGGTGCACCCCAACTGGAGGCTTCCCGTGGCCGACGCCACCGGGTGCCCGGTCCCGCTGGAGGATCTGCCGGACCACCCGCTGCTCCGGAGAGTCACCGAGTTGTTCACGCCTTCCCACCGTTCACGAGTCCACTGAGCAAGGAGAGAGATGTCAGGCCAGGTTCTTGCCCCGGTCGAGCCGGGCGTGCGCGAGGACGCCACCGGCTTCGACCTGCTGGCGCCCGAGGGCACCGCCTACCGCGTGGACCTCACCACAGGGGTGTTCGACCAGGAGAATCCGCTCCTCGCGCGCGCACTCATGGGCCGCAGGGTCGTCGCATTCGTCAGCCCCACGATCGAGGGACTGCACGGTGACCGGCTGCGCGCCTATCTCAACGCCCATGTCGATCCGGGGGACTGGAGTGTCCACACGCTGCGGACCGGCGAGCAGCACAAGACGCTCGCCGCCGCGGAGGACGTCTGCGCCACCGCCAAGGCCGCCGGACTCGACCGTCATGGGGTGATGCTGGCGGTGGGCGGCGGAATAGTCGCAGACGTCGTCGGCTTCGCCGCGTCCATGTACGCGCGCGGTGTCCGCTACGTCAAGGTCAACACGACGCTGGTGGGGCAGGTGGACGTCGGTGTCGGTGTGAAGACCGGTGTCAACGCCCTGCGCACGAAGAACATGCTGGGTGCCTACCACCCGGCTCACGCCTCCATCAATGATCCCGCGTTCCTCACCACGCTGCCCCCGCGTGAGATCCGCTGCGGACTCGCGGAGATCGTGAAGATGGCGGTGATCCTGGACGAGGAGCTGCTGCGGACCCTTGAGGATCACCCGGACGTCTTCCTCGGCCGGCCGTCCGCCGACGGCCGGCTGGAGGAGTATGTGCTGCGGACGTCGATGCGCCTGATGATGGAGGAGCTCTGCCCGAATCTCCGCGAGCACGAGCTGGCGCGCCTCGTCGACTTCGGGCACACCTTCAGTCCGGTGATCGAGACGGCCGGCAACCACCGCCTCGAGCACGGGGAGGCGGTCGCCGTCGACATGGCCCTCTCGGCACACATCGCACGGCTGCTCGGGCTGGCGGACGCGGACACGTGCGAGCGGATCGTACGCCTGCTGCGGCGCATCGGGCTTCCGGTCTTCGACACCCTCACCTGCACACCCGAACTGATGATCCATGCGTTGCGGGCATCCTGGGAGCGGCGCGGGCGCAAGCTGCACCTGGTCGTGCCGACGGCACCGGGCAAGGCGACGTTTGTCGAAGAGCTGGGGGACGTCCCCGAGTCGTTGCTGCGCACGGCTCTGTCAGCGCTGGCGCGGGATACGGAGGGGCACCATGTCTGAGGCCGTGGACGGCGGGGCGGTGCGCAATCTGCGCGAACTGTTTGCGCCCAAGGAACACGACCACGGTGGCCTCGGCACCATCCTGGCGCACCGGGTCTACGCCCGTCGGAGCGGGCGGCGCGGGGCCGAGTTCGTCGATCTGGCCGTACTGCCGCCCGGCACCTCGATCGGCCGGCACCGGCACGGCGCCGACCGGGAGACGTATGTCGTACTCGACGGCAGCGGGTTGATGTTCCGGGACGGCGAGGACTTCCGGGTCGGCGCGGGCGATGTGATCGCCAATCGCCCGTTCGGCGAGCACGGCCTCGTCAACGACGGCCCGGGGGATCTGCGACTGCTCGTGTTCGAGGAGCCCGAGGCTGCGGGGCCGCACACCTCCGCCGCCGCGTCCGGGGAGGCGACGGCGTGAACCTCATCGACACCGAGGCTCCTTTCGTCGTGGTGGACGTGGGCGGCACCACCCTGCGCATCGCGGACTACGATCCGATGACCGGCGCCCTGTCCGGTACACGCCGCACGCCCGTCGATGGCATGGCCCGCGACCCGAACGCTCCCGTGCCCGTGCTGCAGGAACGCGTCGTCGAACAGTTGGCCCGAGAGATCGGTGCCCGAACCGCGCGGGACGGCGGCCGTTGCGCACCGCGCACCGTCGGCGTGGCCTTCGCCGGGCCGGTCACCGCCGACGGCCTCGTCCTGGCCGCCCCCACGGTCTGGGGCGGACGGAGCGAGCCACTGCCCCTCGGTGCCCTGCTCACGGCGCGCGTCGGCGCCCCGGTCGTCGTCGTCAATGATCTGACGGCTGCCACCTGGCGCTACGCCGCCACCGAGAGCCGGCCCTTCTGCCTCATCACGGTCAGCTCCGGCATCGGGAACAAGGTCTTCCGCAACGGCGAGGTCCTGCTGGACCCGGGCGGCCACGGCGGGGAGTTGGGGCACTGGACCTACGACGCCTCCCCTGACGCCCTGCCGTGCGACTGCGGGGGCCGCGGCCACCTGGGGGCGATCGCCTCCGGCCGCGGTGTGCTCGCCGCCGCGCGACGGGCGGCGGTGACCGACCGGGGGGCGTTCGCCGCCTCCCGGCTGTCGGCTCTCGCCCACGGCCGTCCCGAGGCGATCGACAACCGTGCCATCGCCTCGGCGGTTCGGGCGGGCGACGCCTTCGCGACTGCCGTCCTGCGCACCACCGTCACTCCCCTCGCCCAGGCGATCGGGTCCGTCTTCACTTCGATCGGCATCTGCCGCTACCTCTTGATGGGCGGCTTCGCGCTGGCCGTCGGTGAGCCCTACCGCAGGCTGCTGGTGGCCGAGTTGACCCGGCTCGGCTGTTTCGGTCTGGACGCGGACGCCATCGACGCGATGGTGGCGCTCGGTGCCGCCGATGACGATCACGGCCTGCTGGGCGTCGGCCGCCTGCTCGGCGCGCGCCTGCCCGCCGGGGCCGGGCAGGTGGTCGGATGAGCACCGTCCTGGTGATAGGCAGCGGCTTCGTCGGTACCGGCATCGCCCGGCATCTCGCAGCCCACGGGCACACCGTCACCCTGGCGTCGCGCGGGCGGCCCTCAACGTCGCCCACGACGTACGGGGCACGCTGGGCGGCGCTGGACGCCACTGTCCCCGAGGCGTGCGACAGGCTTCTGACCCGACTGCGTCCCGACGGCGTGGTCCTGGTGCACGGCCCGTCCGACGTGACCTGGTGCGAGGAGCATCCGGGTGAGGCCGAGCAGGCTCACGCAGCGGTAGCGGGCAACGTGGCATCCCTGGCCCCGGGGGCCCGTGTCGTGCTCATCTCCACGGACAACGTCTTCGACGGCTCCTTGCCGCACAACACCGAGTCCACGCCGGTACGGCCCGCGAACGCATACGGCCGCGCCAAGCTCCGTGCCGAGCAGATCCTGCTGGCCACGGCGGCCGACGCCGTGGTGCTGCGCGTGAGCCTCGTCTACGGCCACGAGCCGGCGGACGCGGGGAAGTGGCTGAACTTCTTCGCGTCCTGCGCTCATCAACTGTTGCTAGGTGAAGCGGTGCACGCGCCCGACGACCATTGGACGACCCCGGTGACCGTCTCCGACGTGGCCCGGGTCACCGCCTCCGTGCTCTTCGCCCCTGCCCCGCTGCCCGAGGTCCTCCACCTCGGCGGTCCGGACCGGGTCACCCGGGCCGAGTGGGCGCTGACGATCGCCGACCTGCTGGGCGCGCCGCGGAGGTTGGTGGTCCCGGTCCCGAAGGCCGCGACGCGGTACGCCTCCCGGCCCGAGAACGCGTGTCTGACAAGCACGTCGCTGCCCGGCCTGCTCGGTCTGCCCCCGGTCGACGGTGTCGCCGCCGGGGCGCGGAAGCTCGTCACCGCTTTCACGGGGCGCCACGCGATCAGCCGGACACCTCCGGGGACAGGGCCGGTGTCGACGGAACCGGACCGGGAACGCGGGTGAAGCGGGCACCGGTGAGCTCGAGGGCCGCCGGCCGCCCGTCCTGATCCCGGAGCACCCGCAGTTCCTCTCCCACGTACGCGCCGTCCAGTCCGGTCAGACCGCCCTGAGGAGTGGTACCGAACCGGCTGGCCGGAGCGCGGAAGCGGGAAGGCTTGGTGCGGGTGCTCACCGGCTGCAGCAGCACGCTGCCGTCCGCCTCCATCTGGATGGCGTGCGGACGCGGGCCCTGGTACCAGTAGCCCGTGAGGTCCAGAAGGTGGGGCGGCAGGTTTTGCGGCGCCCACTCGTCGGGCAGGGGCAGCGTCTGCTCACCCACGATGTCGAGCAGTTCCAGGGCCCGGCTCGGGCTCAGCCCGGTGCTGGCGTTGCCGACGATCACTGCCCCCGTCCGGCGTTCTCGGTCCACCCAGATCGTGGCCAGGAATCCCGGTATGCCGCCGGGGTGTCCGATCAGAGTGCGTCCCTGGTGCCGCACCGCCTGCAGCCCCAGTCCGAATCCGGCGCCGGGCTCGTCCTCGTGGGCGGACAGCCGGGTCGGTTCGGCCATTTCGGCCAGCGTGTCCGGGTGGAGCACCTCGGCGCAGTCGCCCAGGAGGAACTCCGCCCACCTGGCGAGGTCCGCCGGCGTGGACCACAGCGCCCCGGCGGCGGCCATGGCGCGGGCGTCCTGGACCTCTTCGGCCACGAGCGTCGGCGCCCACGGGTGCACGCTCCATCCCGGAGCGGCCTCGGCACCAGGATCCGTGCCCGTCCCTCTCATGCCCAGTGGGGCGAGAACCTCCCTGGCCAGCACGTCTGCCCAGGGCTCCTGCCGAATCCTCTCGATCACCGCGCCCAGAAGGGCGTACCCGACATTCGAGTAGTGGAAGCGCTCCCCCGCCGCGCAGAGAACCCCGGCCCCGCGCCGCAGCGGATCGGCCGGCCCCTGTCCGCTGTACGGCCAGTCACAGCCGGGCGTCATGGTCGTCAACCCCGCGGTGTGACTCAGGAGTTGCTCAAGGGTGCGGTCTCCGATTCCGGTGCCCGGCAGATACCGGTCCAGCGGGTCGTTCGTCCTGAGCTCACCCCGGTCCCGCAACCGCATCACCAGAACGGCTGTGAAGGACTTCGTGAGCGACCCGATCCGGTACTGCGTGTCCAAGGTCGGCGACCCGCCACCCACCCGTCCGCGGACGCCGGTCCAGGCCGTCCGTCCTTCGACCAGGGCACAGCCCGCGACGGACGGGACCCGCCCCAGGGCTTGGGCGCGAGCGAGCCGGCTCAGGAGCAACTTCCCGGTTCCGCCCATCGGTTGGGCCGTGGGATCGGCGGACGGCTGAGGCAACGGAGCCATGGGGGACACTCCCGTCGTAGGTCTCGCACGGACGCCCCGACTTAACCAGCGACCACACGCACACTGCAAGAGATTCCCAAAAGATGCAGCAAGAACTTGCTCTCGACCATCCACCTCGCGCCCACTCCGGACCGTGACGCAATCTCCGACGGGTCTCGACGTGAGGTAGCAACCAGTTGAAGCGGGACAGTCCATCACCCATGGCCGAAAGTTTTTGCAGCAACTTGCGCAAGAGCGGTCACCGGCTCAAGGATTCGTCGCATGTCCCGCATGAAGCGCGTGAAGCGCACCCTCGCCCTCGCCGCCGTGAGCGCGGCCGGCCTGCTGATGACCGTGGCGGCCACCCCGTCCGTCGCGGCACCCGCCCAATCGCCCGCTCCGGCGTGCGTGGAGTACTACCAGAGCTGGCGTTACACGGACGTCGTCAACAACTGTGCCGAGACCGTGGCCGTCACCGTCGAGTACACGAACGGCCAGGACGCTCCGTGCCGCGTCATCGCACCCGGCGCCTGGGCGACCTTCGCCGGCTACGGCACGGACGGCAACTACGCGATCGCGGTGCGAACATGCGAGCCGTCCGTTGCCGAGGTAGCCCCGTAAGAACTGCTGAAGCAACCATGCGCCTCACGCGGCCGTCGATGACCGAAGCCGCCTCCTCCTCAGCGTTCGGCCTGCCGGCCAGTGCGGGCACGGGCGCCGCGACGGCGGCTGGTCATCCGGCCAGGTGCTTGCCGAAGAAGTCGGTGAGCTTGGCGACGGCAGCTGTGACGTGTTCGTCCCTGTCGTACAGGTCGATGTGCGTGGCGCCGTCGATGACGAACAGTTCCTTGGGTTCGGCCGCCCGTTCTATCGCTTCCCGGCTGAAGTACGCGGTCTCCGCCTCGGAACCCACGATCATCAGCAAGGGGCGGGGGGCGATGAGCCGGATCATCGCGTAGGAGTCGTACTGGGCCAGTTGGTCGGCGCTGCGCAGGACCCACCCCTGGACCGCTCGAGGGTGGTATCCGCGCGGGGTCCGGTAGAACTCGTAGGTCTCCCGGAACTGCCGGGTGCCAGTCGCCAGCATGTCTTCGGCGTCGTCGGGGATCCAGGCCACTGTCTCCGGAGCCTCGCCGCGAGCCTCGGCGGTACGCGCCGCCGCGGCCCGGTCGAGCAAGGCCGTGAGGACCGCGGGGTCCTGGGCGCGGCCCAGCCCTTCACGGATCACGGAGCCCATGTCTCCGGCACTGACCGTGGCGACGGCTTTTCACAGGACACAAGGACGCGTAATGAATCAAGGCGCCGTGTATTGAGTCAAAACACGCACTGAGAGGTCGTTTAACCTGGATTACCCGTATATCCACCGGTTTTCAGGCCCCCGGGTTGCGGTGCTCGTGCTGCTGGAGATGCGGAGTGAGTCTTGCTGGTCAGGTGGGGTGACAGGCGAGGCGGGAAGTGACTTGTGCCTGTCTCATCCCAGGACGCCCGGCATTCGCGGACGCGTGCTTCCGTTGGTGTCGCTGTGCGCCTGGGCGCACTCGGTCCGCGGCGGTACGCCGGAAGCATGCCGACGCGACGCCCGTATCCGAGTGATCTGTCCGATGCCCGCTGGGAGTTGATCGAGCCAGTGCTCTCGGCCTGGCGCTTCGAGCGCCGCGGCAGGGCCCTGGACTTCGGCCGGCCGCCGGAACACGACCTGCGCGACATCATGGACACGATCTTGTACGTAGACCGCACCGGGGTCCAGTGGCGCTACCTCCCGCACGACTTCCCGCACTGGAACACCGTCTACGGCTACTTCGCCAAGTGGGCGGACGAGGGTGTGTTCGCCCAGCTCAACGGCCTGCTCCGGCAGCCCCTACGGGAGAAGGAAGGACGGGACGCCGAGCCGTCGGCCTGCTTGATCGACGCCCAGAGCGTCAAGACCTCCACCAGCGTGCCCGCCGCCGGCCAGGGCATCGACGCTGGGAAGAAGATCGTGGGCCGGAAGCGGAACATCGTCACCGACACCCTCGGACTTTTACTTGCCGTGCTGGTCACCGCGGCAAGCGTGCAGGACTCCGCCGCCGGCGCCCGGCTCCTGGACCAGGTCGCCGCCGACCATCCCGGCATCCGCAAGGTCTGGGTCGACGGCGGCTACCGCCAGCACCTCGTCGAACATGCCGCCACCCTCGGCATCGACATGGAGATCACCGCTCGAAAGTCTGGGACCAGGGGTTTCACTCCGGTCCCGAAGCGGTGGGCGGTCGAGCGCACCTACGGCTGGCTCATGCTGCACCGCCGCCTGGCCCGCGACTACGAAACCCTGCCCACCCGCTCCGAAGCCGTGATCCACATTGCCATGACCGACCTCATGGCCCGCCGCCTCACCGGCGAAAGCACCATCTCCTGGCGCGACCCGACAGCACAGACTAAATGGCCGATTCCGGGATGAAACATCGGGCGAAAACGACCTCTGAGGCCCCCGCACCCGGGAGGATCCTGTTGGCGGTCGCCAACAGCGTGTCCATCTGGGGCTGCGGGGGCTCCGTGTGGCGAAGAAGGATGGGTGCAGTCAGCTCCCAGTGGGGTCTTCTGTGTGGCTGCCGGTGCGACTGCGGCGTGTCACGGCGAGGGCGCCTCCACCGGCCGCGATCAGGATGGCCGCTCCGCTGATCAGCCACGGCGTGGCGTCAGCGCCGGTGTGGGCGAGGGAGCCCGTCGGCGTCTTCGGTGTGGAGTCGCCGTCCGGGGTGGCAGCAATGGTGGAGGAGTCGGGTTCCGGTGTGTCGCTGTCCGACGCGGACGGCGTGACCCTTCCCGTACCGCCGTTCGGTTTGCCTGGGCCAGCGGGAGTGTCGGTGGGCGTGTGCGTGGGCTTGCCCGAGGGTTCGGGCTTCAGGGTGGTGGTCTTGGCGTTGGTGACGGTCACGGTCACCGGGCCGCCGGGAGCCGCGGTGAACGTCTTGGTCGTCTTGTACAGGTCGTAGCCGGCAGGGGCTTTGATCTCCTTGACCCAGAACTGGGCCTTGCGGCTCGACATGGGCAGCTCTCCGGAGGCCGTGCCCTTGACTCCCGTGGTCAGGGTGAGCAGCGTCGAGGTGCCGGTGCCGATGTTCACGGTCGCGCCGGGCAGGAGCTTGCCGGTCTTGTCGTCCTTGGCCTGCAGGAAGACCTTGGCGGCCTTGAACGGGTCGGTGATCGTCAGCCGTGTGGTCGCGCCCGGGGTGACGATGACGTCCTGGTCGGCGACGACCTCGTGGAGCGGGCTGCCGGAGGCCGTCTCCTTGAGCCGGTAGACGCCGGGCGCGAGGTCGGACAAGGTCAGCTTCCCCTGTGCGTCGGTCGTCCCGCGTCCAGCTTCCTGGCCGGCGGAGTCGAGCAGCAGGAACACGGCGCCGGGCAGGGCGTCTCCGGCCGTGTCCTTGGTGGTGATCTCGACGCTGCCCGCGTCTGGGGCCGGAGTCTCGGCGGAGGCCGAGGGGGTCGGTTCGGAGGGCTCGGCGCTCGCGGCCGGCGCCCAGGTGAGGGTTCCGGCCGCGGCGACGGCGAGGGCGGCGGCGGATCGGACGAGACGTGCGTGCACGAGGAAGAAGGCTCCTTGATCGGTCGGGGTCAGCGGGTGCGGCCGGTCGTATGGCCGGTGGGTGGCATCGCGGGGGTCGGACGGTTGGGTGGCTGCGGGGCCCTGGGTGCGACGTAGAGGTGCCGGCGGGTGTGGATGGGGATCTGTTTCACGGCCCGGTGCAGCGGTTCGGTGGAGATCAGCGAGGCGGTGAAGGCCGCGGCGAGGGTGGTGGGAGCGGCGGCGGAGAACTGGGCCTGCCAGTGCGGTTCGCTCGGGTAGCCGCCCCAGGCGCGCCAGGTAGGGCCTTCGGAGCGGGTGGTGGCGTATTGGTGGCGCACGCCGCCGAGGCCGTCCGGTGGGAGGAAGGTCTGTGTGCCGTCCGTTTTGACGCTGTGGCTCCAGCCGCGCGTGAGGAGCGGTGTGTACACCTTCGTGCGGGGCCGTCGCGTCCTCGAACAGGTGGTTCTGGTCGCTGTGGCGGTCTTCGAGGTACAGGTCGAGCAGTTCGGCGTGGACGTCGCGCAGGAGTTCGGCGGGGGTGGTGGCGTCGAAGGTGATCTCCCAGGCCCGTGGGCCGAAGGGGACACGGTCCATGCCGATGGTCCACGTTCCTTGGCCTCGCTCCTCGGGTTCGGGAGCGAAGCGGGTCCACAACCGGGCGCAGGGGCTGATGGCGAACACCATCCCTTCGAGTCCCTGGTGAAGGTGCCAGCCCTCGTCGAAGGGGAAGGCCCAGATCGTCTTCAGGTCTGCTCGGCCGGGACCTGCGAGGTAACGCGGGAGGACCCTCATGGTCTGGGCGGGGTCGAGGTCCTTGAAGGGGTCGGAGGGCGGATCGGGCAACACGAGGAGAGGCTCCTGCTGGGTGGCTGGCGCGGGTGCGGGTTTCGGGATGAGGATCAGCGGGTGCGGGCCCCGACGGGGGCGGTCGGCGGGGGCGGAGTTCTGCGCGACGTGCGGCCGGCCGCTCGCTTAGGTCCGGAGGCGGCCCAGGCGCCGGGTAACCAGACGGCGGTGTACTGCTCGATGGCGTCGCGCAGCCCGGTGGTGACGGCCCCCTCCCATGGCGGGCGGCCGGGGCGGTGGTATTTGTCGAAGGTGCCGTACTGCTGGGTGTTCGGCCGGGTGTTGGCGGCTTCGTCGCGGCGGTGGAAGGTTCCGTGGTCCAGGAAGCTGAGCGCCACCGCGTCGATCTCGCCGCGGTCCGGGTGGACGACTGCGACCCGCAGCCCGCCATAGGTGTCCGCGTAGATAGTGCGGGTGAAGTCGATCCGCAGCCGTAGCGGCGTGCCCGGGACGGGAGCGGCGTAGTAGGTGTTGCCACGACGGCGTGGTCGTGGAAGGGGAGGCACAGCTCGGTGAAGAACTCGGGGGCCTGCAGGGACACGAGGGTCTCCGGTCAGAGTTGGGCTGGGGTCAGCGGCGTGGGCCGGGCAAGGCGGGTCGGCTCGTGGTGCTCCAGCGCGGCACGCTGGCCGCGGGCAGCGCGGCCGGGCGGCGGGACGCGGCGGCCCGCCGGACGTCAAGCGGAGTGGGCGACGGCGGACTCGGCGAGAGGATCGGGGAGAGCCGGGCGTGGCCCTTGACGTAGCTGTCGGTGTTGTCCCGCCAGCGGGGAAGGGGTGCGGGGTCGGCCACGGCTTCGGTCACGGCCCGCAGGAGGGCGGCGGGGGTGTCGGTGCTGGCCGTGGCGTACCAGAAGGGCCGGGCTGAGGAGGTGCCGGCCCACAGGTGCCAGCGGGCGTCGCGGGTTT
>NZ_BEWB01000009.1 GCF_003112555.1 Streptomyces coelicoflavus
AGAAGCTGCCGTGGGCCCCATCCAGCTTCACTGGCAATCGGTCCAACCTCGCTGTCAGAGGACAAACCAGACTGTCCCCTGACAGGTGATCTTGACCGATTGCCACTGAAGTTGGACCACTGCACGGTTCGTGTCATCGAACCCGGACCGGCCTGGTCAGGACGCTGCTGGGCGGTGCCAGTCCTCTGCTGGACGATCTGGCCATCCTGATTGCAACCAACGAGCGCGGCCACGTGGTGAAGCGTCCATCCAAGCCTGCGATCGGGACGATGCTGGCCAACCTGCGGCGGGGGAACGCCCACATGGTCCTGGAGCGGGTGGACGAGGAGCTGCCTGGTAGGCCCCGGGTTCGCTGTCACAGGACAGTCGTGTGCCATCGAACGTTGACCGCCTGTCAACGAACCTCAAGTGACAAACGATCCTGATCGATTGCCAAGCGATCTTGACGTTCCGCGGTGGCCGTTGACGGCGCTGATGGCCTCTTCTTGCGACATGCCGCAGGCTGCGCTGTTGATCGTTGCGGGAAGCGGGGTCGGCTAGGCTCCCCTGACGTCTGCACCATTACGGACTGTGATGGTTCATCGCCTTACGGAAAGGGCTGAAGTGATGTCTGTATCCCGCGAATTGCAGGTGGTGGCGTCTCCAGTCGTCGGGACCTTTCATGCGGCGCCCCCGCAGCCGAACGCAAGTCCGTTCGTGGCGGTGGGCCAGTCCGTGCGAGAAGGCGACACGCTGTGCATTGTGGAGGCGCAGGGGTTGATGAACGAGATCCCAGCGGAAAGGGCCGGCGTCATCGCGGAGCGGCTGGTTGACCACGGCGCTCCCGTGGAGTACGGCCAGCCGCTGTTCACCATCAAGTAGAGCGGGCCGGCCTGGACCGCGCGACTGGACGCCGAAGACCTCCAGCACGCTCCGTCAGCCCGCACTCCCCCGTCGCCGCCCGCGCGACCGCCGGCGAGTAGCGGCTCCTACAACGATCAGATCCCCCTCCGCTGCCGATCCGCAACAGCACCTCGCCCACCGGCTGGCGCCGTGACGCTTCTCGTGTGGAAGAGCTCATCAACCTCCTGGTCAATGCGACGATCGCCTGGCGACTGACCAACCTCTCCCGCGACCGCGCCGACCGAGCAGCGGAGAAGGAGAGCCTGCGCACGCAGGCCGACGCCCTCACCGTCGCTGTCCTCGACCTCCAGCACGCAGCCGCTGTCAACCGCATCCTCTGGGAGTGGCACGCCAGCCGAGTCCGCGAGACATTCCCGATGCCGCATCACCCTCTCGGATCCCGGTAGACGGCTATCGGTCAAAGTCCAGTGACAATCGATCAAGATCGTTTGTCAGAGGTCAAAGGATGTGTAATGGATCAAGACACTGCGTATTGAGTCAAGCACGCACCGAGGCCCCCGCACCCGGGAGGACCTGTTGGCGGTCGCCAACAGGGTGTCCATCTGGGGCTGCGGGGGCTCCGTGTAGCGAAGAAGGGTGGGTGCAGTCAGCTCCCAGTGGAGTCTTCTGTGTGGCTGTCGGTGCGACTGCGGCGTGCCACGGCGAGGGCGCCTCCACCGGCCGCGATCAGTGCGGCCGCTCCGCCGAACAGCCACGGCGTGGCGTCAGTACCGGTGTGGGCGAGGGAGCCCGTCGGCGTCTTCGGTGTGGAGTCGCCGTCCGGGGTGGCAGCAATGGTGGAGGAGTCGGGTTCCGGTGTGTCGCTATCCGACGCGGACGGCGCGGCCCGTCCTGTACCACTGTTCGGTTTGCCTGGGCCGGCGGGGGTGCCGGTGGGCGTGTGCGTGGGCTTGCCCGAGGGTTCGGGATTCAGGGTGGTGGTGGTCTTGGCGTTGGTGACGGTCACGGTCACCGGGTCGCCGGGAGCCGCGGTGAACGTCTTGGTCGGCTTGTACAGGTCGTAGCCGGCAGGGTCTTTGATCTCTTTGACCCAGAACTGGGCCCTCCGGCTCGACATGGGCAGCTCTCCGGAGGCCGTGCCCTTGGCTCCCGTGGTCAGGGTGAGCAGCGTCGAGGTGCCGGTGCCGATGTTCACGGTCGCGCCGGGCAGGAGCTTGCCGGTCTTGTCGTCCTTGGCCTGCAGGAGGACCTTGGCGGCCTTGAACGGGTCGGTGATCGTCAGGCGGGTGGGCGCGCCCGGGGTGACGATGACGTCCTGGTCTGCGACGACCTCGTGGAGCGGGCTGCCGGAGGCCGTCTCCTTGAGCCGGTAGACGCCGGGCGCGAGGTCGGAGAAGGTCAGCTTCCCCTGTGCGTCGGTCGTCCCGCGTCCGGCTTCCTGGCCGGCGGAGTCGAGCAGCAGGAACACGGCGCCGGGCAGGGCGTCTCCGGCCGTGTCCTTGGTGGTGATCTCGACACTGCCCGCGTCGGGGGCCGGAGTCTCGGCGGAGGCCGAGGGGGTCGGTTCGGAGGGCTCGGCGCTCGCGGTCGGCACCCAGGTGAGGGTTCCGGCCGCGGCGACCGCGAGGGCGGCGGCGGATCGGACGAGACGTGCGTGCACGAGGAAGAAGGCTCCTTGATCGGTCGGGGTCAGCGGGTGCGGCCGGTCGTATGGCCGGTGGGTGACATCGCGGGGGTCGGACGGTTGAGTGGCTGCGGGGCCCCGGGTGCTACGTAGAGGTGCCGGCGGGTGTGGAAGGGGATCTGTTTCACGGCCCGGTGCAGCGGTTCGGTGGAGATCAGCGAGGCGGTGAAGGCCGCGGCGAGGGTGGTGGGCGCGCCGGCGGAGAACCGGGCCTGCCAGTGCGGTTCGCTCGGGTATCCGCCCCAGGCGCGCCAGATCGGGCCGTCGGATCCGGTGGTGGCGTACCGGTGGCGCACGCCGCCGAGGCCGTCCGGTGGGAGGAAGGTCTGTGTGCCGTCCGTTTTGACGCTGTGGCTCCAGCCGCGCGTGAGGAGCGGTGGTACACCTCGTGCGGGGCCGTGGCGTCCTCGAACAGGTGGTTCTGGTCGCTGTGGCGGTCTTCGAGGTACAGGTCGAGCATCTCGGCGTGGACATCGCGCAGGAGTTCGACGGGGGTGGTGGCGTCGAAGGTGGTCTCCCAGGCCCGTGGGCCGAAGGGGACACGGTCCATGCCGATGGTCCACGTTCCTTGGCCTCGCTCCTCGGGTTCGGGAGCGAAGCGGGTCCACAACCGGGCGCAGGGGCTGATGGCGAACACCATCCCTTCGAGTCCCTGGTGAAGCCGCCAGCCCTCGTCGAAGGGGAAGGCCCAGATCGTCTTCAGGTCTGCTTGGCCGGGACCTGCGAGGTGACGCGGGAGGACCCTCACGGCCTGGGCAGGGTCGAGGCCCTTGAAGGGGTCGGAGGGCGGATCGGGCAACACGAGGAGAGGCTCCTGCTGGGTGGCTGGCGCGGGTTTCGGGATGAGGATCAGCGGGTGCGGGCCCCGGCGGGCGCGGCCGGCGGGGGCGGAGTTCTGCGCGACGTGCGGCCGGCCGCTCGCTTGGGTCCGGAGGCGGCCCAGGCGCCGGGGAACCACACGGCCGTGTACTGCTCGATGGCGTCGCGCAGCCCGGTCGTGACGGCCCCGTCCCACGGAGGGCGGCCGGGGCGGTGGTATTTGTCGAAGGTGCCGTACTGCTGGGTGTCCGGCCGGGTGTTGGTGGCCTCGTCGCGGCGGTGGAAGGTTCCGTGGTCCAGGAAGCTGAGCGCCACCGCGTCGATCTCCCCGCGGTCCGGGTGGACGACTGCGACACGCAGCCCGCCATAGGTGTCCGCGTAGATGGTGCGAGTGAAGTCGATCCGAAGCCGCAGCGGCGTGCCCGGGACGGGAGCGGCGTAGTAGGTGTTGCCCACGACGGTGTAGTCGTGGAAGGGGAGGCGCAGCTCGGTGAAGAACTCGGGGGCCTGCAAGGACACGAGGGGTAGGTATCCGTTGGGGGTGGGTTGGGGTCAGCGGCGTGGGCCGGGCAGGGCAGGTCGGCTCGTGGTGCTCCAGCGCGGCACGCTGACCGCGGGAAGCGCGGCCGGGCGGCGGGAAGCGGCGGCCCGCCGGACGTCGAGCGGGGTGGGCGATGGCGGACTCTGCGGGAGGATCAGGGAGAGCCGGGCGTGGTCCTTGACGTAGCTGTCGGTGTCGTCCCGCCAGCGGGGAAGGGGTGCGGGGTCGGCCACGGCTTCGGTCACGGCTCGCAGGAGAGCGGCGGGGGTGTCGGTGCTGGCCGTGGCGTACCAGAAGGGCCGGGCCGGGGACGTGCCGGCCCACAGGTGCCAGCGGGCGTCGCGGGTTTCCAGTTCGATCGCCGGGTCGAGGTCGCCGGTGGTGTACTCCAGCGTGGCGAGCCCGTCGGGTGCGCTGATCGCGAAGGCGCTCGGGTGCGGGCGGTCGAGCTGCCACCCGTGGTTGATGAGGGGGGCGACGGCCAGGAACGGGTTGTGGTCGGCGCTGTCGGCGACCGGCCGGGCGAGGTAGTGGTCCGGCCCCTGCCGGTACGCCCCGGCGAGGGCGGTGGTGAAGGCGGTGACGAACTCCGTGGGCGCGGTGTCGTTGAAGCAGACGCCCCAGGCCGGTGGGCCGAAGGCGTCCTTGTAGGCGTTGATGCGCCACAGTCCGTCGTTGTCGCCTTCGGGGAGATAGCCGAGGCGGACCTTGCCGTCGGGAGCCGTGAGGTGCGCGTTGCCGAGGTCGTCGTGGTGCAGGTCCCAGCCGAGGTCGCGCAGCGGGTCGAGGCCGGGGTCACCGACTGCGGTGGATCGGGCCAGGTGGCGGGGGGAGACGTAGACGTCGCCGTCGATGGTGTCGTGGTCGTCGTGAGGCACTGAATCCTACGGGAAGGGGCGGGGTCAGTTGGGGGACTGCAGGGCGACTGCGAGGTCGGTGGGGCGGCCGGTGTAGTGCAGGGTGCGCAGGCCCAGGCGTCGGGCGGCGTGGCAGTTGTCGGCCCGGTCGTCCACGAAGAGGACGCGTTGTGGATCGCGCACTCCGGTGGCGTTCATCGCGTGCTGGTAGGCGGCCGGGTCGGGTTTGCATACCTGGAGCCGGGCCGAGTAGAAGGCGTGGGTCATCAGGCGGCGCCACGGGTGGCGGTCGAGGACGTCGCTGAGGTGGCGGGGTGCGTTCGACAGCAGGACCAGCGGCAGCCCGGACGCGTGGGCGTACTCCAGGACTTCCACGACGCGGTCGTCGGTGGACGTCCACATGTCGGTGTCGGCGTCGCGGAGTTCACGCAGCCGTCGGGCACCAGGGTGGTGGCCGAGGACCGTGGCCCAATACGCGAGGTCGCTGAGCTGACCGGCGTCGTAGGCGCAGCGGGCGTTCCAGAAGGCGTTCTGGAAGGCGGGGAGGTCCTCGGGCCACAGGGCGGTGCGGGCCAGGCGGATCCACTGGTCGGTGGTGGGTTGCAGGCCGATGACGCCGTTGTAGTCGAGGATGACGGCGTCCAAGCCCTGGGCGGTGGCGGGGGTCAAGGGGTGGTGTTCTCCAGGGCGCGATGGGCGAGGGCGGCGACAGTTGCTGCGAGGAGGGCGGGCAGCAGCAGGGCCGTGGACAAGGTGGTGGCGCTGGCCAGGGCACCGATGAGGGCCGGGCCGGCGAGGAGGCCGAGGTAGCCGGTGGCGGTGACCGTGGCCACGGCCTTGGCGCCTCCGGCTCCGGCCGCGGTGATGAGCGAGGGGACGGTGGTGGACAGGCCGAGTCCGAAGACCGCCCACCCGGCCAGCGTCAGCGGGGTGCTTCTTCCGATGACGCCGATGGTGAGTCCGGTCGTGGCGAGAACGGCTCCGGCCCGTACGACTGTCGGTGCACCGAATGCTGCGGTGAGCCGGTCTCCGGTCAGCCGTCCCGCGGCCATGGCCGCGCTGTAGAGCGCGAACGCGGTGGCGCTCGCGGCCGTCGGGGCGCCCAGGGTGTGCAGGTGCACGGCGGCCCAGTCGGCGGCGGCTCCCTCCCCCAGCAGGCTCGCAGCAGCCAGAGCGGCCAGAAGCCAGAGCTTTCCCGGCGACGGAACCAGGGGGGGCTTCCCGGCGTCGGCGCCCATTGCGGGGCGGTCTGCGCCGCTCAGGCTTCGGGTGACCGGCACGGCAGCGATCGCGAGGCCGGCCAGGATTGCACCTGTTGCGGTGAAGAGTGTGCTGTGCGCGGCGTGGGAGGTGAGGGCAGCCAGGGCGGCGCCGGCGAGGGCGCCAAGGGAGTAGGCGGCGTGAAGACCAGACATGATGGGCCGGCCGAAGGCCGTTTGGCATCGGACGGCCGCGGTGTTGGCGGCGACATCGAGGACGCCGTGCGCAAGGCCGAACGCGAGAGCCGCCGCCAGCAACGCGGACAGGCTCTCGCCTTGGCCCACCAGGACGAGGCATCCGGCCAGGGCAAGGGCCCCTGTGCTAAGCAGAGTCGGTAGCCGCGCCGGGCGGGCGTAGCGGCCTCCGAGCTGAAGCCCGGCGACCATGCCGACGGCGGCGGCCAGCAGGACCAGGGCCAGCCCTGCGGTGCTGAGGTGGGCAGCCTGCTGCACGGCAGGCATCCGGGCGCCCCACACCGCCATGATGGCCCCGAGGCCGAGGAAGTACCCGGTCAGCAGCGCGCGGCTGTGCCGGTCGGACACAGACTCCACGCTCACGCCGCGGTGCTGCGGGTGCCGGGGGTCTGGTCGAGGACCGCGACGACGGCACGAGCGGCCCGCTCGGCGCGTGCACGCGCCTGCTGACCGGTCGATGCGGTGGTGGTGAGGTAGCCGATCCGGCCGGTGTACAGGTTTCCCCCGTCGGTGGGGAGGAGGAGCTGGTCGCCGGTGCGGCACTGGAACTGGAGCCGGTCCAGCCACGTCGGGCAAGGTCCGTCGTAGGTGAGGTGGGTGAGGGTGCCGGAGGTGTCCGGGTAGAGGAGCCGGATGGCGGCGGCCGAGGACCTGGTGGGCGTGAGGTCGGGGGCACGGCCGCAGGCGATGTCGGCGGCGGCACGAGGCAGGTCGATGCCGGTGGCGAGACACACGAGGTGGCCGATCATGTCACCGGCGAGTCGGGCGTTGACCTCTATGAGGCGGGGTCTGCCCTCGACGAGGCGCATCTCTATGTGGCTGACGCCGTCGGTGATGCCGAGGGCGTTGATCGCCGCCCGGGCGGCCGGCGCAACGGTCTCCAGGAGCGGGTCGGCGGCGTCCACGCTGTGGGCGAGCTGCTCGAAGTGCGGCGGAGGGCTGAGGGTCTTGCGGTTGACCGCGACGACTGTGGTGTTGCGGCGGTAGGTGACGCACTCCACGGAGATCTCCGGCCCGTCGAGGTACTCCTCGACAAGGACGCTGGTGCTCTCGGTGCTCTGACCGGCTGTGCGTTCGGCTGCCTGGTAGGCGGCCGTGAGCTGGTCACGGTCATCGACGCGGCGCACGCCGATGGCACCCGCGTGTGAGGCGGGCTTGAGCACCACGGGGTAGCCGATCCGTTCGGCGGCGGCTTCGGCCTCCTGGCGGGTACGCACGCTCACCGAGGTTGCCGAGGGCACGCCGTGGCGGGCGAACAGCGACCGAGCGGTGGCCTTGTTGCGGCACCCCTGCATCACTTCGGGTGCGGTGGTGGGCAAGCCGAGCTGGCGGGCGAGGCGGGCGGTCGGGACCACGCTCCACTCGTCCCAGGTCATGACACCGGCGAGGTCGTGGCGTCCTGCCAGGGCGCGGCCCCCTGCCAGCAGCGCGGCAGGATCGCTGAGGTCCACGACGGCGTGATCGGTGATGTGCGGCTTCTCCCACGACGGTTCGGCGCCGGTGAGCAGCACGACGTCGTAGGCGTCGGCGACCTGCTCAAGGCAGTAGCCGCGGTAGTTTCTATCTCCGGGAGCGACGACAAGTACAACAGGGCGAGCGGACAAGAGGGGTTCTCCGTATCGGGGGACGGCAGGGCAGGAAGAAGCGGGGTGTCTCAGGCGGCGCGGCGGCGGCGCAGCTCGAACGCGTCGGCCCGGTGGTGGTGGTCGTCGATGAGGCGGCGGGCGTAGAGCGCGGTGAAGTTGTTGTTCAGCCCCGCGACCCCGTACGGGAGATGGCGTCGCAGGTCCTCGAAGAGTCCTTGAGGCTGATCCGGGTGGCTCCGGCGGCCAAGCGGCGGGCGGCCATGCGTTCCAGAGCGCGGTACGCGTGCGGGTTGCGGGCGTCGAAGGCGTGGAACTGCTCGGTGATGGTGCGGCCGGTCGCTCGGTGCGACCCGAGGGCGGCGATGGTCATAAGGGTTCTCCAGAGGCTGGGGACACCTGGGTCAGGTGCGCAGGGCGGGGTCGGTGCGCAGGCGGGCGAAGGCGCAGAACAGGCCGAGGGTTTGCAGGGCAGCGCAGGCGGTGATGACGTGGCCCAGCGCGTCGGGCGGGGTGAGCGCGGTGAGCACGCCGGCGACGGGGAAGGGCAGCAGGAGGATGAGGATGGTGGCCGACAGGGTGCTGCCGAACGCCTCTGGGGGGATCAGGCGGGAGCGCAGGGTACGCAGGACGACCGCCAGGCCGCCATCGGCTGCCATCAGGACCGCGACCATGACCAGGTAGGACAGGTAGTCGGGGGCCAGGGCGGCAGCGAGACAGGCGAGCGAAGCGATGACGGAGCAAGCTGCTCCCACTGGCCACAAGCCCCGGCGGTCCAGCGCGAACCGACAGATGGTCACGGCCACGAGGGTCGCCGCCGCTGCGGCGGACCACACCAGGCCGACGGCTGTGGTGGGCTGCCCAAAGTGCTGGACGACGATCACGGGACCGGCGGCCTGGAGAAGACCGGTGGCCAGGTTGGACACGGTCAGCCCGGCCACCAGCCAGCCGAGCGCGGGAAGCGCGCGGATGGTGCGCCACCCGGTGGCCAGCCCTGCCCCGGGCCGCCCCTTCGGCGCGCGGGCCGGAAGGACGGGCGAGGGCGGTGTGCGCAGGGCGAGCAGCGCGGCGAGCAGCGAGAACCCGGTGACCACCGCGAGCATCGACGGCGGTCCGGCGAGCAACAGCACGCCGGCGAGCGCCGGTCCGGCCAGGGTCGCGGTCTGGTCGATGCCGAGCAGGACGGCCTGGACACGGTGAGCACGAGGCCCCGCTCGGCGGCCGGCGGCGGCACCTGCGGTCTCGGCCGCCACGTAGCTGAACTGGGTGAGCACACCGGTCGCCGCCGCGAGCACCATCACCGTCACGCTCGCCACGGCACCGGACGGGTAGAGGTAGAGCAGCATCCCCCCGGCCACGAGGACCAGCGCCCGTCCCAGGGAGGCGAGGTGGAAGACCACCGCGGCGCCCCGCCGGTCGACCATCGATCCGGCCCACCCGAACGCTGCCAGGCGTGGGATCCACTCCAGGGTGAAGGCGGCACCGGTCAGCGTCGCGGAGCGGGTCGTGGACAGGACGAGCAACGGGATGCCGTAGGTGGACATCGCGAACGCCACCGCGTCCGCCGTGCGCGGCAGGTAGATGCTGCTCATCAGCCCGGCAGTGTGACGTGCGTGCCGGGGTGTGACCGCTGCGCTCACGCGGCCCGCACCGGCTCGGCCCCGACCACCTGGGGGTTACCGGCCAGCCACTGGATCAGGAGCGTGCGGGCACGGACCAGCTCCGCCTCACCCTCCATACCGATGGGGTGCACGTCGGGCAGGGGTCCGGGGCGGTCGGCGTTCTCGGGGGTGAGCGATGGTGCCAGCAGACCGAGGGCATGACGGACACGGCTGCTGAACTCGCAGACGGCGGCGGGGACCGAGTGGCGCCGCGCCCACCGGGCTAGCGCGTCGTACAGGTCGGCCAGCTCCGTGCCGGAGTCCGTGAGTTCCAGACCGGCACCGGGCGCGACCCGGACGAGGCCGTGGGCGCGGGCCGTGTCGTATGCACTGCGCAGTTGGTGCGCGGAAAGGTCGGGCAGGGTACCGGCGAGCCGTCGCGGCGGTATGGCGCCGTTGTCGTCGATCTCGGTGACCAGGCGGATCAGGGAGGGCGAGGCCAGCAGGTCGACTGCGTGACGTGCTTCGGCAGGGGTGAAGGAGGTGCTCATCGGCGCGGGCCTCCCGCCGGGAGGGCTGCCGTCGAGCGGACGGCGACGGCGTGCGAGAAGAGGTCGCGGTGGTGCCACGCCGGGGACGACCCAACCGCCCGAGCGGGTGGCAGCGCCGCGGGCGCCGGCCGTGACTGGCTGCTGACCCACGGCCTCGGCTTGCTCTTGGCCTGCGACTGCCCCCAGACGGGGTGGTGGGCCGCCTGGTCGAGGGGCTGTCCGGCGGACCAGGCGGACAGCGCGCCGAGCACGGGAGCCAGGGCGGCGCCGGCGGCGGACAGCCGGTAGGGCCGGCCGTTGCCCTCGGTGTCGGCCAGACCGTCGGCAACGAGCTGGCGCAGCGGCGGATAGATGTTGGTCCAGTCGCTGCTGGGCATCACGATCCGGGCCAGCACCCGGCCGCTGACCTCCTCACGCGACTTGAGCACCCACAGGATCGCGGCGGCGTGGCGCCGGGTGAGCAGGGTGAGGCTGTCCTCGATCTGCTCGATCGCGGGCAGCGGACGGTCGGCCTTCTCCAGGTGCTCCTCGGCCCAGGTGACGATCATCGGCAGGACCGGCAGCAGGGCAGTGGCTCGCTCGGTGTGGCCGTAGGTCACGTGGCGTGCGGTGTGTTCGGTGCGTTCGACGAGGCCGGCGTCGCACAGCGACTTGAGCTTGGGGTGGAGCTGGCCGTTCTGCAGCCAGGACACCTTGGCTGCCAGCTCGCTGTAGCGCAGCGGCGGTCCGGAGAGGGCCAGCAGGATCCTCACGTTCCAGCGCGGGGTGATCATGGCGAGGGCCTCGGTGACCCGGGCGATGTCAGCCTCGGTCTCCGGGGGCAGAGCGGTGATGGCCAAGGGAGAAACTCCTGGGTGAATGAAGAAGGGGGTCGCCCGCGGGTCAGCGGCTGCGCGCCGGACTCGGGGGCACACGAGGCGGCGCCGGAGCAGGCGGCGAGGAAGTCGGCGGCGTCGGGGCTGAAACGCGGGCCAGGCTCTGCAGGACGGCGGTAACCGAAGTGGCCTGGGCCTCGCGGACGGCGACGGCCTCGGCGAGCCGACGGACGCCGTCGAGGAGGTGGGAGACCTCCTGCGGGCCGATCTGCCGCTCAGGGTCAAGGGCCCGGGTGACGTGGTCGCGGTGGAAGTCGATGCTGCGCTCGGCCAGGGCGAGGGCGTCGTGCATGCCAAGCACGGCCGAGAGCATGCCGGGGGGCTGCTCCTGTGCGTGAGCTTCGAGGTCGGCGAGCGATGCGCCGTACAGGCCCTCGATCCGTCCGGCTATGTCGGTGGACGTCAGGTCGGGCAAACGGGAACTTTTACGGTCGGCGGGCCCGGGCCGCCCCGGCACGCTGAGGTGCCGGGGCGGCAGACGGGCGCAGGGTGGCGGTGGCCCTGAGCTGAGCCGTACGGACAGGCTGGGCATGCCGGTCAGGCGGGGGCATGGTGCGCAGCAGCTCGCCGAGGGCGGCGCGGTAGCCGTCGCGGGCCTCCAGTGCCGCTTCCAGCCACTGCGCGTCGAAGCGCAGCGTGTCCGCCGACAGTTCGCCCATGTCACGGTCGGGATCCATGTCGGCGTGAACGCGGTCGCGGACGCGAGCGACCTGCTCCTCGGTGAGCGCCAGAAACGAGCGCAGCTCCAGAGCGCGGGCGAGCGCGGGTGGAGCATCGGGGCCGGACACCGCCTCGTACAGGTCGGGTAGCGGGCTCCCGAAGACCTTCTGCAAGTCGGTGTCCATGGTGCTGGCCTTGTCCCGGCTCATCGGGCGGACCGTGCCGGCCGCCACGCCGACGCCGGCGCGGGTGTCCCTGGCGGCCGGTGGGGGGCGCTGGTCTGCACCGCCGGGCCGCTCCGGGGCCGGAGGCGGGCCAGGCGCCCTTCGGCGAGGTCCTTCTTTCCCGGGGCGTCCGGGTCGAGGAGCCACCGCACGACCATGGCCCGGCCGTCGCGGGTGGTGACCGCGGCGCTCACCCGGTCGTCGAGGCCCGTCGTCGGGTCGTCGACCTCGCTGGGCTGGGTCTCAAGAGCTGCGAGGAGGTCGTCCTCCGCGCGCTCCAGCACGGACTGGGCCTCGACGAGGAGGCCGTGCCACTTGACGACGTCGGTGGCGTCGGGGTTCGCGGTCGGAGCGGCGGCGACCGCGGCCTTCAGCTGGTCCATGCCCATGTCGAAGCGGGCCTCGATCCGTTCGGTGAGCACGCCCACGACATCCGCAGACTCATCGGATATGCCGTCAGTCAAAAAGGGGTTCTCCTACTCTGGAAAGGCCGGTGCCTGGGGAATGTGAGGGGCGGCTGTACTCGGCGCCCCGCCGCTTAGCGGGGCGTGCCGGATTCCGGTCAGTCCAGGCACATGCGGACGTCGCGGTAGACGTACGTGCCGGAGACCCAGCCCTTGACGCCGGTCGTCTTGTCCGTGATGTAGAGCCAGGTGCCGCTCTTCTTGGCCACGCTGAACTTGTGGGCTCTTGTAGAGCACGCCGAGCGCGGTGGACTTCGAGCTGGCCTTGGACCGGATGGTCACGGCCTTGGCGTGCACCGCGTACGGGAGCGGCGGCAGGTTGTGGCAGCTCACGCCGGGGATGGCGGTGGGTACGGTCGCGGCGCTGGCGGGGGTTGTGGACAGCGCCGGCAGTGTGAGCGCGCCAAGCATCGCCGCGGGTATGGCAATTCGGGTGGAGCGCATGCGGAAGAGACCTCCGTGAAGGCACAGGGAATGCGGGGAAGGGGCCGCGGGGGTTGTTCCGGCGGCTGTATAAGAGTCCGGAGAATCGCCGGTTTGGCTAACCGGCGATCGTCGGCTATGTTGCCCCGACCGTGTGGGGCTGAGCGCTCAGCGCGAGCGGCCGGAGGGGCGCGGGGCGGGGGTCTTGGCGACAGGGGCCGGCTGGCCGGTGGTGGCTGCTGGGCGGGCCGGCGGTAGAAGGCCGGCCTCGCCGGTGAGGCGGTCGTCGCACCACTGCATGGCCTCCCCTGCCGTGTCGAAGCCGCCCTCGCGCAGGGTGTGCGTCCACGTCCCCGTGTCGACCTCCTCGACCACCACGCGGAACGGGCTGGGGGCTTGCTCGTCTCGGGCACGCAGAACCACGACGATGACCATGTCGTCGGGGTCGTCGCTGGTGTAGGAGTAGCCCGTGGCATAGCGGTCGCCGTCTTCGGCGAGGCGTCGCTCCAGTGCTCGCGTGGCCTCGTCCGCCGGTGGTGGGCCCAGGTCGGGGTCGAGACTGATGGCGTCGGGTGGGCAGCCGCGGTGGATGAGCCAGGACTGCGCCATCGCGGGCAGCGGCAACGCCGCCTGCTCGAAGCTGAACGTCTGCTTCTCGTAGTCTCGTTGCAGGTGAACGGCCAAGACTTGAGGCATGCCGGGGCCCCAAGTGGCGGCGCGGTCGAACAGCACGTAGTAGCTGTTCGGGCCGTCGTGGTGTTGGGCGAGGGGGACGAGCATGTCCTCGTGGATAACGACCTTGCGGTAGAAGTCGAGGTATCGCTCCTCGTCGGCATCGAGGTCGTCCAGCGCGAAGTCGACGTGGGGGATGGACTTCCGGGCCGGCGCCGGTTCGGTGGGGGGCAACAAGAGCCTTTCGGTGGATCGGTGGAGGTCAGCGCCGCTTCGCGGGGGTGGACGGCGAGGCGCCGGGGCGTGCCGGGCTCTTCGGCGCATGCGTGGTGGGGGTCTGGCGGGCATCGAGCAAGGCGGCTCGTCCGGCGTCTGTGAGGGAGACGGGCTGCCCGGCGTGCACAGGGTGGCTGGTGTCCCGGACGATTAGGCCGGCGTGTTCCAGTTGCTGCATCTGGGGATAGGGGATGCGGGTGCCGGAGGAGGCGGTCACGGACAGTCGGCCTGTCAGCAGGTGTTCGTGGAGCTTGGCACCGCCAGCGATGGCGAGCAGTGCCGCCTGGTCGTCGTTCGAGAGCCGTCCTACGTCGGGCGTCGATGCTGCGGCGGCGGCCTCGATGGGCTCCAGGGCGGCAAGCACCTTTTGGGCGGCGGCGTCGCGCGCGTCGGCGGCTTCCTCCAGCTGGTCCGCGGTGCGGTCGATGCGTACGAAGAGGGCGCCGTCGACAGGGAACTCACCGCTCGTGAGGCGGTTGAGCAGCTTGAGGTAGAAGGTGACGCCGATCTGCGCGTTGGCCAGAGTACGGTGCCGGTCGACCAGCTGGGCGTGCGGTTCGTCGAGGACGCCGCGGTCACGGTAGGCCCACAGGGTGTCGATGTCGTGGCCGGTGACCGCTTCGATGCGGTGGTCAAGCTGCGTGACCGCACGCCGGGCGGACGGCGCGGGTTGAGGGGGCAAAGGTGACGCTCCGTCGTTCAGCGGGTGGGATGGTGCCCGGAATTGAGTGCGGGACGGGGTAGACCCGGCAGTCCGGTAGGCGGCGGACCCGGCCGGGGCACGGGAGCACGGGTGGTCAGCTGCGGGGAACACGAGCGGGCCGCGTGCGTCCGAGCGCTCAGCGGCCGGCGGGTCATCCCCAAGCGGCGGCCTACCTCGTCGTAGACGTCGTTGCCCGCACGCGGCCGGATCGCGACAACGTGGATCTCCTTGGAATGGGTGGATTCCGCAGGCGCCGGTCGGACGGCGTAGACGACGCGCCAGTCCTTGCGGCGGTCCACATACAGCTTTCGAAATCCCTCCAGGTCGCCGTCGAGACGCTGTCCGAAGCGCTGCGCGTTCACCACTTCCTGCAGGTAGGCGAGGGTGAGGTCGCGGATATCGCTGGGGGCCTGAAGGAGATCGGTCAGCGCGCGAGGGTCGAAGCTCAGCCCGAAGGCGGGCTCTCCCGCTCCTGCGGTCATGACGTCGGCTCGTCCGGCTCGGCGGCTTCCACCGTGGCCGCCGTCTCCGTGCGCAGGGACGGCGGCGGGCCGGGCAGAAGACGATGCGCGGGCCGGTCGGGAGAGGTCAGGCAGGCCGACAGCGGTCCGCCCGGCGCGCGGATCGCGGCGACGGCGTGGGCGAGGAAGTCCCGGTGCCACACGAACAGGCCGGAAAGACCGGCTTCGGGGTCCTTGTGCTGCTGGTAGGCGAGCCACAGGGCATGGAGCCAGGCCACCACGTCGTCGTGTTCCTGCCACTGCAGACACCAGGGCGCCGCGGTGGTGACCTCGGCTCCGTAGACCGGGAGGAAGAAGTCGTCGACCCAGTCCGAGAGGGCGTCGAGTTCGTCTTCCCGTTCCTCCCCGGCGAGTTCCAGGATCGGGCGGGGCTCGGGCGGAGCGGGCGCCGGCGGTCCGCCGAGGCCCGGCATGCCGAACGCGGCGAAGGGTGAGCCACTCGGTGCCGGCGCGGACGCGAGGTGGTCAAGCTGCTGAGCCTGTTGCGCCGACTGCTCCATGAGCTGCCGCACGCTCGCCTCGATTCCCTCCAACTGCGGATCCGGAATACGAACCGGCTCCAACTCTCCAGCGTCAGACGGCTTAGCGGATTCGGGCATTGAAAGTTCGGCCTCCTACGAGACACGGGATTGAGACAGGCGAAAGCGTCCTTGCACCGACCGGACAGTGAAAGCGCGCGTCCGCTCCGGGGTGCTGTGCCGACGGCTATGCAAGGAGCCGGTTGCGCTCACGGCGGGAGAAGACGCGGCTCAGGTTGCGAGAACCACGTCGTCCTTGGTGAGGGTTGCGCGGATCGTCCCGGTGAGCCGGTCGGCCGCGATCGACGCGTAGTGCTCGGTCTTCTCCACGCCGATGAAGTCCCGGCCTTCCAGCAGGGCGGCGACGCCCGTGGAGCCGGAGCCGGCGCAGAAGTCGAGGACCGTGCCGCCTTCGGGGCTGATCTTGACCAGCTCGCGCATCACCTCGACCGGCTTCTGCGTGATGTGCTGGCGCTTGGACCCCGAGGGCTGCGAAGCCGAGTACATACCGGGCAGGTAGACGGGGTTGCGGGAGCCGTCGATCGGCCCCTTGGATGCCCAGACGATGAATTCGCAGTTCTGGGTGAACCGGCCCTTCTGTGGCCTGGCCTGCGGCTTGTGCCAGGCCAGCACACCCCGCCACAGCCACCCGGCCGCCTGAATCGCGTCCGTGGTCGTGGGGAGCTGGCGCCAGTCGGTGAACAGCAGCGCGGTCCCGCCGGTCTTCGTCAGCCGGTGCGCCTCGGTCATGATCTGCGTCAGCCAGAAGCCGTAGGAGCGCTGGTCCATGTTCTCGCCGGTGAAGTCGGCGAGGTCGTTCTTGGCGTCGGCGGAGGTGTACTTCTGCTTCGCGGAGCGGGTGGTGCGCTCCTTCGCGGTCCGGCCTCCGCTGTTGTACGGCGGGTCGGTGATGACGGTGTCGACGCAGCCGTCCGGGAGACCGGAGAGGACGGCCAGAGCGTCGCCCTGGTGCAGGGAAAAAGGCAAAGAGGAACCCCTATTCGGGTGCGGGAACGCGGAGGGAAACCCCGCCTCGCGCAGGAGTCCTTGCGGGCCGAACATGGGCGTGCAGAAGCCCATGGCGACAGGCGAAGGAAGGCGAGGGGGAGTCCAAAAACTGTAGAGGCGAATCCGCCGACGACCAAGAAGTGCCGTGCTGAGGTGCCGGTTTCCGGCACCTCCCGCCGAGCTTTTTGGTCAACCGCCGATTCGCGCCTACTGTTTTTGAACCGCCGGGCGGGTCCCGCCGCTGGCTACTCCCCTGCCGCACCTCATGGAGGTACCCCTGCCCCGGCATACCTAGCTCACGGCACGGCCACACACGGAGCGAGCGGCAACTCGCCCCCACCGGCCCGCCTCCGATCGCCCACCCCGGCCGCCGCGTCCTTCCACCACGCCTCGCGCCCGCGGCACGCCGGACACCGCACCCCTCAAGGAGCCGTTCATGACGTCTCGCTACCCACCCAGGCCCGAAACCGCTGACCGGCGAGCGGTCCGCTCAGGTTGAAGGGGCTCGCCGCCGGCATCGGCGTCGTCTTCCTCTCCCCGATCCTGCTCGCCGGCACCGGCATGATGCTCGCCTCCTCCGCCGACGCCGTGCAGAGCAACAGCTCCTTCAGCAACTGCCTGAGCGACATCGACAGCGACAAGATCGCCGAACAGGTCACCAAGATCCTCGACGGCGCCTCCGGCAAAGACGTGCACGTCGAGGGCCTGGACCTGCCCGCCAAGCAGGTCCCCAACGCGGCGACGATCGTGGCCACCGGCCTCTCCCTCGACGTCCCCAAGAAGGGACAGATCATCGCGCTCGCCACGGCGATGCAGGAGAGCCGCCTGCGCAACCTGGGCTACGGCGACCGCGACTCGCTCGGCCTCTTCCAGCAGCGACCCTCCCAGGGCTGGGGCAGCGCCCAGCAGATCCGTGACCCCACCTATGCGAGCGAGCAGTTCTACAAGCACTTGCTCAAGGTGGACGGCTGGCAGCAGATGACCGTCACCCAGGCCGCCCAAGCCGTGCAGAAATCCGGTCTGCCGGACGCGTACGCGCAGTGGGAAAGCCTGGCCACCGCGCTGCAGAGCGCCATCGCCAAGACCTTTCCCGGCGCCGATGACGCGGACGGCAAGGACACGAACCAGGGCGAGACGCCGTCGACCGGCACGACCAGCTGCATGCCGGGCCAGGACGGTTCCGGCTTCGGCCGCATCCCCGAAGGGAGCGTCCCCAAGGGCTACTCGATCCCCAAGGACGCCGACCCCAAGGCCCGAAAGGCCATCGAGTGGGCGATGCACCAACTCGGCACGCTCTACCAGTGGGGCGGATCCTGCACGAACGCACACGGCCCCGGCCCCATGGGCCGCTGCGACTGCTCCAGCCTGATGCAGCAGGCGTACGCCCATGCCGGCATCACGCTCACCCGCACCACGTACACGCAGGTGGGCGAAGGCAAGGCGGTCTCCCCCGCTCACCTCAAGCCCGGCGACCTGATCTTCAGCCGCGGCACCGCCGCACGGCCCGAGCACGTCGGCATGTACATGGGCGAGGGCCTCGTCATCGAGGCACCGCGCACCACCAAGCCGGTGCGGATCACTCCGATCAAGGACTGGGACATTCTCGCCGCGCGCCGCATCCTCTGACCCCGGTCAGCCCGCAGTCCCGCGGAGCCGCCGTCGCCGCGACCTTGCCCATGGCCCGCCCGGCAGCCGGGCGCCGAGGCCACTTCCGCGCCCTCCGCTCGCCTCCCCCTCCGCTTTCACCTTCCCGTTGGCCCTCGCCGGGCCCGCGTATGCAAGGAGCCCGCCACACCTATGTCCGTCCCTCTCGCAGACCGCGTCATCCAGCTCGCCTACGACCCAGGAATCTCACCCAAGGGTGGCGGCCTGCCCGGCTTGAGCGTGCTGAAGAACGTCGTCAACTCGATCAACATGTTCGGGATCATCGCCGTCGTCGGCGCCCTCGCCGTCTCGCTCGGCGTCTGGGCCTGGGGCCACCACACCGGTGGCCACCAGGCCGAGGCCAACGGAAAGAAGGGCGCCGTCGTAGCCGCGGGCGCAGCCCTCGGCCTCGGCGCCGCCAACGGCATCGTCGCCTTCTTCTCCGGCCTGGGGTCGCAGGTCCACTGATGCGAAACCGCTTCCCTTCCTTTTCGCTGTCCTCGTACGGCGCTAGCTGGTCGGGCAACCGGCGTATCGCGATCGTCGTTGCCGCCGTCGCCGGCCTGCTCGGTCTCGCCGTGATCGTTGCCCTGTGGACCGGCGGCGGCAACCGCCACCAGGTCCCGGACAGTGCCGCGCCCGCCCCGACTGGCAGCCCGTCCTCCCCCGAGGCCGCCCCGAAGCCGTCCTCCGGATCCGGATCGGTGCCGGGGCCTCCGCAGGTCGCCGAACCGGTCGCCTACGCCAAGGCGGCGGCCCAGATGCTGTGGTCCTACGATACCCGCGACACCAGCCGCGACCAGCAGCTCGCCGGCATGCGCGCCTGGATGACCACCGAGACCAAGTACGTCGACTGGGCCTCGGTCGCCGGCCAGGTCCCCGACCCGGTGCTGTGGTCGCGGATGGCCGACCAGGACCAGCACGCCACTGCCCACATCACCGAGGGCCACTACCCCGGCGCGTTCAAACAGGCGCTGGCCGAGGATCCGTCCGCGATCACCGAGGCGTACATCTACGTCGTCACCGTCAACGGCAAGCAGCAGATCTCCTGGAAGAAGGGCGGCGGCGGAGCCGAGGACCGCGCTGTGACCCTCGCCGTGCAGTGCCGCCCGAACCACGACTGCACCCTGGCCGCCATCGCACCGAGCGTCACGCAGTGACCCGCGCCTGAGACACGAAAGGAGGAGTAACTCCTCGTGGGTTTCTGTGATTTCCCTCTGGCAGACAAGCTGTGCGCCGTCGGCGACGCAGTGGATTTCGCCTCGAACCCCGGCAAAGCCATCGGTGACTGGATGGCGAAGTCCGCCGGTGAACTGGCAGCCGCAGCAGCCGATCTGGCCGCCGAGGCCGTCAACACCACCACCAAGGTCGATCTGAACGCCGGGTGGTTCCGCGACAACTACGAAATGCTGCTGCCGCTGGGCCTGGTCCTGCTGGTCGCCACCTTCTGCGCGCAACTGGTCCGGGCCGCCATCAGACGCGACGGACAAGCCCTCGCCCAAGCATTCACCGGCACCATGTCCGGCGTCCTGTTCGCTTTCTGTGCCATCGCTTTGACCACGGTCGCCGTCGAAGTGGTCGACGCCGTCTCCGACGGCCTGTTCAAGACCGCTCACCTGAACATCGAGACGGCCGTGCGGCGCACTGTGAAGGTCGACGGTATTGGGGGCCTCAGCGGCCTGGGCTGGCTCGTCGCCGCCGTCGCCGGTCTCGGAGCTGCCGTCGGGGCCTTCCTGTACTGGTGCGTGATGATGGTCCGCAAGGTCGGCATCCTCGTCCTGGTCACCCTGGCGATCTTCGCGTCCGCCGGTGGTGGCTGGGAGGTCGCCCGGCGCTGGCGCAAGGGCTGGATCGAGGCCACCGCCACCCTCGTCGTCTCCAAGCTGCTGATGACCGTCATCTTCGTGCTTGGCATTGCCGCGATGGGCAAGACCGAGGCCAAGGACGGTATTGCCGCCCTGGCCGACGTCATGTCCGGCATCGTGATCATGGCTCTGGTGCTGCTGTGTCCGTACGGCGTCTTCAAGTTCGTGCACTGGGCGGCCGACGGCACCGACGGCGAGTCCATCCACCGTGCCGGCGGTGCCGGAGCACAGATCGCGAAGGCCCACGCCGAGAATGCGGCACGCAAGACCGCAGCAGCCGCGGCCACCGCCGGCACCGGTGGCGCCGCAGCCGGAGCAGGTGGCGCTGCCGCCATGGGTGGTGCCGCGCCGCAGGGCCCCGACGGCGGATTCCCCGGTGACGTCGCCGCCAACCCGATCGGCGGCGGCGAAGGCAAGGACGGTTCGCAGGGCGGCGGAACGGGCGGCTCGCCCGGCGGCGGTGCCCTCAAGGCCGGCCTGGAGAAGGCCGTCCAGCCCGCGCCGACCAGTGTGTCCGACGACACCAGTGGCCAGGTGGGAGGCAGCCCCGGTCCAGGCGGATCCGGCGCGAATACCGGGTCCGGCCAGGGCGGCGGGTGGCAGGCCACTCCGCCGACGACGACACCGCCTCCGCAGGGCGCACCCCCGTCCTCCGGCTCACAGGACGCCGCGTCGAGCGGGTCGGCTCCGCCGCCGCCTCCGACTGGCCTCTGACCCCTGCCCGACTCCCGGGGGCGGGACGTGCACGCCACCTCCCGCCCCGGGCTCCACCGCGCCTCCAGGACCTGTCCCATGACTGATCTTTCTGTCGCTCCGGTCACGGTGAAGTTTCCGCACCGGAGCCGCCGCGGCATCCTCCTCGGCCTCACCCTGCCCCAGCTCGTCCTCGTCTCCTGCACGCTGGCCCTGCTGCTCATGACGGTGATCTCCACCGGGCTGCTCGGCGCCCTCGCCCTGGCCCCGCTGTGGGCGGCATCTGGTGCACTGGTCGCGATCCGCCGCCACGGCCGATCCCTCATCGACTGGGCACCGATCGTCACCAGGTACGCGCACCGCCACCGCACCGGCCAGACGCTCTGGCTCGCCCGGCCCGTCACCCGGCCCCGGCAAGACGGCGTCCTCCACCTGCCCGGCACCGCCGCTTCCCTGAAGGTGGTCACCCCCGGCGACTCCGCCAACCAGGCTGCAGCTGTCTACGACCCGCACCAGCAGACCCTGACCGCCATCGCCCGCGTCACCAGCCGCGCCTTCGCCCTCCTCGACCCGATCACCCAGAACCACAACGTGAACAGCTGGGGACGCGCGCTGGCGGGTATCGCCCGCACCGGGAACGTCGCCACTGTGCAGGTGCTGGAGCGCACCGTGCCCGACAGCGGTGACACGCTCACCCGCCACTGGACCCAGAACGGGCAGCCCCAGGCCCCCGTCGCCGGACAGGTCTACTCCGAACTGGTCGCCTCAGTCGGCCCGGCCGCCGCCCCGCACGAGACCTACCTCGCCATCTCCCTCGACCTCAAGGCCGCCCGGCGCCTGATCACCCAGGCCGGCGGAGGACTGCCCGGGGCGTTCACCGTCATGCAGCAGACCACCGCCTCCATCGCCCAAGCCGCCCGCAACGCCGGCCTGGTGGTCACCGGATGGCTGAGCGCGCGGGAGATCGCCGCCGTCATCCGCACCGCCTACGACCCCAAGGCGCTCGCCGCACTCCAGCAGTGGTCCGAGACCGGCCGTGCCGAGGCCGACCCTGCAGCCGCCGGTCCCGTCGTGCAGTTCGAGGAGTACGACCGCCTCGCCACCGACAGCGCGCGGCACGCGACGTACTGGGTGGAGAACTGGCCGCGCACCGAGATGGGGGCAGGGTTCCTGCACGGGATCATGTTCACCGCCGGCGTGCGCCGCAGTCTCTCCCTCATCTACGTGCCGCAGGGGCTCGAGTCCGCTCTGCGGGACGTCCAGCGCAAGAAGGCCGCGATCATCGCCGACGCCAACGAGCGCGCCCGCCGCGGGCAGGTCGACTCCGAAGAGGACTCCGTCGAGTACGCCGACGTCAAGACCCGCGAACGCCAGCTCATCGCCGGGCACGCGGATGTCGCCCTGACCGGTCTGGTCACCGTCACCGCCGAGACCGACGCCCTCCTGGACGCCGCCTGCGCACAGATCGAGACTCACGCCGTCACATCCGGAGTCGATCTCCGCAGGCTCAACTACCAGCAGCCGGACGCCTTCGCCCTCTCCGCGCTCCCGCTCGCCCGCACCGCCCTGTGAACCAACAGCGCCCATGGGCGCTGGCCCACCGCACTCCGGATCACCCGCGACGGGACGTCCCTCACCACCCTGCCGACCGGCAGGAAGGACCACCACCTTTGACCCCCTCCACGCGCCCCGACGACGCGCACCCCTACCTCCGCGCCGCGAGCGCCGGCATCCGCCACCACACACGCGCCCTCACGCCCTCGGACTCAGTCCCGCCCAGGCCCGTGGACCGTGTGCACCTCGACGTACTGCACGCCCACCTCACGGTTCTGCTCCAGCTTCTGGACCGGCTCGCCGACCACACGCGGCCCCCTCACCCGGCCGCCGGACGTCACCTGGCCACCGCCCACACCAGGCTCTGGCAAGCCACCACCGAAGTCCACGCCGCCTTCCACGCGCTGCCCGGGGTCCCCCAGGCCGACGCCGAGACCAGCAGCTGCCGCCCAGAGCGGCTTCCCGAGGGCCCTCCCGTGCTAACGATCTGCCAACGCCACCTCGCCGCCGGACACGTCGTCCGTCGCAAGACCACTCCCACCGACCTCCACCCGCACACCACCACCTGCGCGCGATGAGCACCAGCCGCAGAATCGAGGGCCCCCGATGAACCACCGGCCCGCCCGCCGCGCCCGCCGCGCCTCCGCATCCCCACTCTTCACCCCTCACGGCACCGACCGCGCCAGCCGCAAGGCCGCCCGCCGCCAACTCGCCGAGGCCGCCGCCAAAGCCCGCACCGAAGCCAGCTCCCACCAGAGCGAAAGCACCTTCCCCGAGCAGCAGATGCCCACCGCGCTCTACCCACCGGGCGGGCGCCCCGGGCCCACCTCCGCCCGCGGAAACCGGCTGAAACTTCCCGCCCACCGCATGACCACCGCCATCGCGGCCGGCGCCTATCCTTTCCTCGCCGAAGGCGGACTCGGCGCCGAAGGCATCTACATCGGCCGCGACGTCCACGCCGAAGCATCATTCGTCTTCGACCCGTTCGCCCTGTACGGCAAGGTCGAAGGATTCACCAACCCCAACCTGCTCCTCGCTGGCGTGATCGGCCAGGGCAAGAGCGCACTGGCCAAGTCCTTCGCGCTGCGCTCGGTCGCCTTCGGATACCGCGTCTACGTCCCGTGCGACCCGAAAGGCGAGTGGACGCCAGTGGCCGAAGCCCTCGGCGGCCGGTCCGTCGCCCTCGGCCCCGGACTGCCCGGACGCCTGAACCCCCTGGACGCAGCCCCGCGCCCGGACAGCGTGGCCGAGGCCGACTGGGTCGGCGAGATCCGCAAGCGGCGCCTGCTCCTGCTCGGCTCCCTGGCCCGGACCGCCCTGGGCCGGGACCTGATGCCCATGGAGCACACCGCCCTGGACGTCGCCCTCGACGCCGTCGTCACCCGCGCCGCCGACACACACCGCACCCCGCTCCTCGGCGACATCGCCGCCACCCTCAACAACCCTCACGCGCTCGACGAGGCCGCCGGGATGATGTCGGGCCAACTCGGCGACGCAGCCCGCGACCTGGCCCACGCCATGCGACGTCTGGTCCACGGCGACCTGGCCGGCATGTTCGACGCGCCCTCCACCGTCGCCTTCAACCCCAACGCGCCGATGCTCACCATCGACCTGTCCCGCCTCGGCGGCTCCGGAGACGACACTGCCCTCGTCCTCGCCATGACCTGCGCGTCCGCCTGGATGGAATCCGCGCTCTCCGACCCCGGCGGCGGCCGGCGCTGGATCGTCTACGACGAAGCATGGCGCCTGATGCGGCACGTCGGCCTTCTGCAGCGCATGCAGGCCCAGTGGAAACTCTCCCGCGGCCTGGGCATCGCGAACCTGATGGTGATCCACCGGCTGTCCGACCTGCTCACCGCCGGCGACGCCGGATCACAGGGCCGCGCCCTGGCCGAGGGCCTCCTGGCGGACTGCTCCACCCGGATCATCTACCGCCAGGAGACCGACCAGCTCCACGCCGCGGCCTCCCTGCTCGGCCTGACCTCCGTCGAGATGGACGCCATCGCCCACCTCAACCGAGGGCGCGGCCTGTGGAAGGTCGCCGGCCGATCCTTCATCGTGCAGCACCTCCTGCACAGCCACGAACTGGCGCTCTTCGACACCGACGCCCGCATGCACTGATAAGCCCGCGGGTTCGCCATTTCTGAAGCGTCCAGGGGGCGGAACCCACGGACTGGCGGACAGCACCGATTCGCGAACCCTCACGTCCTCCACCCACTACACGGAGACCCGTCATCGAATCCCATCCCACCAACGTCTTGATCCCGCCGCTGGACGAGGACGACCTTGCCGTCCTCATGCACGACATCCAGGAGAACGGACTTCTCCAGCCCATCGTTCTGGACCGCTCAGGACGGATCCTCGACGGCCGCGGCCGGTTGGCGGCCTGCGAGCGCCTGCACATCGAGCCGGCCTTCGTCACGTACGACGGTGCCGGCACCGACACCTACAGCCTGTCCGTCAACCTCAAGCGCCGCAGCTTCTCCAAGGGAATCTGCGCGATGATCACCGTCAAAGCCCGCGCGAACCTCGGCTACTCCTGTCCCGACTCGGGACAAGAGGCCCGTCCCGAGTCGGGACAGGACGCTTGTCCCGACTCGGGACACACCGTTCGAGACATCGAGGAGCAGCTCGGAGTCGCACGCGCCGTCATTGGACGGGCGAATGTGGTCTGGCAGTACGCCCCCGAACTCGTCGACTCTGTGATCAGCGGAGCCGTCGGGTTGGACCGCGCGTACGAAACCGCCCGGCAGAAGAAGGCGCAGACCGCCTCTGCGGAGGCCCAGCTGGCCAAGCTCCGCGCCGAGGACCCGGCCCTCGCCGCCCGCGTGCAGGAAGGGGAACTGACTCTGCAGGGCGCCTGGGCGGAGCGTAGAGCCCGGCAGGAGGAGGAGATACGTCAGCGGCGGGTCGCCACGCAGCTGCTGTGCGAGGTCCTGCCCTCGCTCGCCCAGGCCCGGGGCAGTCGCACCTTCGCCCTGTACGACCCCGAGTTCGCGCCGCCCGGCCGGGCCGTGACCCAAGAGGTCATCGAGCATGCGACCACGGCACTGGCCGAGATTGCTTCGGTGTGGAAGGAGCGCAACCTTCCGTGAACTTCACCTCCGACCCTGTTCTCCGGAAGATCGCGCTGGAAGCCGCCCGGCAGGTCACCACCGACACCGGCCGCATTCACCAAGACGAGCTTCTCGACGCGCTCTGCGAGCGGCTTGCTCCGCGCAAGGAACTGCTCGGCCTGGTCATCAAGAAGGCCGGCCAGGCCATGATGCGAGACCTCGGAGAACGCCACAGCCCCCGCCGAAACCGCACCCCCAACGGCATGTATCACCCCAAAAGCATCATGAAGCTCGGCAACGGCATCTGGGTGTGGATGAAAGACAGCACCCCCACCGACATGACCGAATGGGGCCGCATCTCCTCACGCAACTTCGTCCGAACCGCCACGGCAGAAGCACACAAACAGGAATACGTCAGCAGCCGAATCGACGCCTACCGGGAAAACCCCCACTGCAAGCGGCTCGCCCCGCTCGAAGAGACCGTCTTCGGCTACCGGCAGAGCGCCTTCGACGACCTCGGCTTCGACTCCGACACGACGTGACCGGCTCTGGCCTTCCTCACACAGGCCCACCCGACCCTGCCGTCTCCTTAGCAATTGCCTTCAACTCTTCGGACTAATCACCCTGATGGACACCTCCGCCACCCAGCCTTCCGCTGCACCCGGCTCCCAGATGGTGCAGCAGGCCATCGGTAAGTCGCCGTCAGAACTCCGGTTCCTCCACGAGGGCACCGAGCTGGCGCTGGCATTCCTCGTGACCAGAGCCGCACGTCACCTGGACGACGTGCACCGGCAATTCACCGATGCCGCCCAGCAGGCAGCCACCACCCTGACACGCGCCGTCGCCGGCACCACATCGATCAACTCCCTGGGCGTCCTGCAGCACTCCGCCACGCAGATCGACATCCTCGCCGCACGTCGGGCTGACGCAGTCGACCGCCTCGGGGAAGCCATCACCACCTACCGCCAGGTAACGGCGGACAAGCCCACCGCCACTCCCCCTCCACGCGCCACGCCCGCACCATCCACAGCTGCTCGCCGCACTCGCCAATAACCAAGACGCTCACAGCCCGCCACTGCAAGCCCCGAGGGACTTCCGCATCACCTCGCGCGACCCAGACTTCGACCTGTACGACAACGTCGGCCGCGACGCCGACCAAATTCACGCCGCCCGTTACAACCTCGCCACCCGCGGCGACCTGAAGCGGTGGGCACGACGCGACGCACAGCCCTTCCGCGCCGCCCACCCCCTGCCCGACCAGCCTTGGCCGGCGCCCGACCTCACCCTCTACCTGGATGCCCTCGCCGCAGCCCAGAGCCCGGCGGAGATCGACGCGGTCACCGATCACGTCCTGGACGCCGCCGAACCCGCACTGCGTGCCCTGAGCGACTACCTCGTCGCCGCTGCCCGGTGGAAGCAGGAGAGCCGCGGCGCGGCCAAGGGATCGCCCTCGAACCTGCTGATGACAGCGGCCAGCCGGGCGCTGTCGGTCCTGGCCCTCGCCGACGAGGCCAGCATGAACAGGCTGCGTGCCACCTACGACCCGTCCCCCACCCCCGCGCCGCCGACCAACCCCCAGCAGGGGACTACCGCGAGCCTGCCGCCCTCGCCACCGTCTCCCGGCACCGGGCCCCGGCGGTAGCTCCCAGCTCCAACCGCCTCCCAAGGCCCGGCCCCGCTGCGAACGCCCCCGTCCACCCACACCCGGAGTCCCTTTGCCACACCCCCTGCACGTGAACGCCACCGAATGGGCCGAAGCCCAACGCAGCCAAGCCGAACTCGACGCCCTCACCGCTCAGCTCGCCGACCGCGAAGCCAAGAAGGAGCACGACCTGAGCGCCGCCTGCGACGACTGCGCAGTCGACTGCGATCAGGTGCCAGGGCCGGAGACCGACCTCGCTCGCAAGCCGACTCCACGGCACCGGCCGGCATCCCGGAGGAGGAGCCGTGGCCGCTGACGAGCCGAACCCTTCAGACGCCCGTACTCCCCCGCTCGCGCCGCTCCCCGACCATCAAAACGTGAAGACGCGATGGTGGCAGGAACTGTGGCGTCGCCACACGCACATCACCACCCCGCTACGGACACGCGGACTCCCGTGCGACATCGAATTCGGCCTCAGCGCCTACATCGTGCGCGTCTCGCTCCCCGACGACAGCTACCTGATCATCAGCCCGCCGCAGGATCCGCCCTCCAACCGCCGCCCCGGAGACCCCGAGGGCTGGATCGCGACCCGCGAGGACCCGGACGACGAGACGCTGTTCGAGGTCATCTACGACTCACTTCCCCCCGACGACCCCAGTGCTCCCCATCGGCCTGAAGCCCGTCACGGCGGCAGCACCCAACCCCTGATCGAGGCGATCGACCACCGCCTCGCCCAGTTCGGGCTGCTACCACACCCCTCCTTTCCCCACGAGGGTCCACACGTGTCCCCAGCCCCGCCCGAGGCCCGGGATGCCCCCGCCACACCACAGCGCGGACCCCACTGCGTCTACGGCGACGCGCTGCGCGATCTGACCGACCGGCTCAACGGAACCGAGTCACCTGCGGATGCCGCTGCCTTGCTGCACCAGATCCTGGAACCCACCAAGGGCCTGCTGGCGCAGCTCGGCGAGTTCTTCGAAGCAGCCGGGGAAAAGGCCAAGGAGGCCGAGGAGGACGACGGCTTCGACCTCTCCTACGACCTGGCCGACGCCGCCGCCGAGATCCGCAACCTCTCAGAGGTGCTGCACGTGGCCGAGGGCCGCATGCGGGCCCTCACTCCACTCGCACCCCCACCGCAACTGCCCTCTACCCCGGCCGATACGTCACTCCTCCCGCCCCCGGCCCTCCCGCCGGCATCGTCGAAAGCCGCCCCACCGGCCAGACGCACGCCCTGATTCCTTCCCCCTGCGAACCCTTGGAGACTCCATCCGCTCCGCCCGCCGTACCCTGCCGCTGATCACCGGCGCCGCCTGCATCACCCTGGCCCTCACCGGATGCTCCGGCGAAGACGGCCCCGCCCAGGCCCGGCAGACGCCCACCGCCAGCACCGCCCCCAAGCCCGCGCCCGCTCTCACCGCCGCCCAGGCCCGCGACGTCATCACCCGCTATTCCAAGGTCAACAACGAGGCCAACGCCGACCGGGACCGGCGCCTGCTCGACACGGTCGAGGACGGACCGCTGTACACGATGTCCGTCTCGGACTACACCGAGACCGAAGGGCTTCCCGCCAAGGACCGCGAGCCGTACGAGGCGTGGTCCTACGACCTCGCCAGCGCCAAGCTGTACATCCCCCGCCTGGCTTCCGGGCAGGACCGCTGGTTCGCCGCCGCCCTCTCCAGCGAGAAGGGCGAGCCCCCCTCCCGCCTGGCCGTGTTCACCGAACAGCCCCAGCACAAGCGCTGGGAAGTGGTCTCCGTCGTCGACCTGGACAGCCAGAAGCTGCCCCACGTCGCCCTCGACCGCGAGGGATACGCAACGGCCGTCCCTGCCACCGGCAACAAGCATCTGGCCGCCGACGCCGACGTTCTGCGTACGGCCGTGCTGGACAACTTCACCACCGGAGGCACGAACACCGGAAGCAAGGTGTTCGCGCCGACCAAGGCCAGCAAGCGGCAGGTCAAGGTCCACAGCGATGCCGCAACCCGTTTCGGCGACAAGGGAACCAGCGTCTTCGACGCAGCCGACAACCGCTTCACGGACGCCTACGCCCTCAAGACGGCAGACGGCGGCGCACTGATCCTCTTCTCCCACACGCACACCCAGACCGACGCCGTCGCGCACTCCGGCCTGCAGATCAACCCCGGCAAGGAAGACCGGGCCTGGCTCCACGACGTGCCCCGCACCTCCATCCGCTACACGTTCGTGTGCAACGACGCCGCCACCGTCCCCGCCAAGGCCGAGCCCTCCCGCCTCATCGGCTACACCTGCGCCCGCACCGACGCCTCCGGCCCCCCGGTCCCCTCCTGGTCACACCGCGCGTAACCGCACCCGCTCGCCACTTCGACGGCCGCCGCACATCTCCCCTTGCTCGCTCCGGAGAACTCCCTGTCCACACACTCCTTCATCGCCCGCCCCACCCTCGGCACGGGATACAGCGGCATCCACGTCCAGTTCGACGGCGTGCCCAGCCACCACCTCCCGCTCCTCCTGGCCGCCTACCAGTACAAGTTCGGGCGCGACGTCGAGGCCATGGCCCAGCATCTCATCGACGACATCGCCGTCGGCTGGGACGAACTCGGTCCCGATCTCCTCGACGACGCCCCACCCACGCTCGTGGCCGCGCTGACCGGCGGCGAACACTGGCCCAGCCGGACCCTCGACCACCTGATCACTCCGGACGGCTCACCCCCGGTGCGCATGACGGTCACCGACAAGACCGCCGGCGAACTGGGCATGCCGTGGGGCTACATCTTGCATCCGCAGGGCATCGAAGTGATCAGCATGGCTCACGCAGGCGCGGGGCCCCTCGTCGCCTGGGACACCGACCCCAGCACCCTCTTCAGCGACCGCCCGGCGCACTGGCCCGCAATCACCACACGCCGGACGCCCACCACCTCGCCCGCCACGCGCACGCCGCGGCCCGCTGCCGGTGCAGCACCTACAGGGCCCCGAACAGGTACCCGCCGCTGACCCGCACCGTCCCTCATTGCCGGAGATTTCCCTGCCCTCTCCCCTGATTACGGTCGTCATCGCCACCCGTCTGCGCGACGACCGCCTCGACTACCTGACCGCCATGCACGCCAGTCTCACCCGGCAGTCCGTGCCGTGGGAGGCCGTGATCGCGCTCGACGGCACCACACCCGAACGCCTGCCGGCCCCGCTCGCGCAGGATCCCCGCATCCGCACACTGACGCTGCCCCGGCCGGTGGGCGCCGCCTGCGCCCGCAACCTCGCTCTCACCCAGGTCCGCACCCCCTACATCAACTGGGCCGACGATGACGACGACTTCACCGACGACGCGATGTCCGTGCGGCTGACCACCCTGGAATCCACCGGGGTGGGCTGGTGTGCGGGGTGGAGCGAGGACCAGCACCCCGATGGCTCGACCCGCCTGTGGCGCTGCCCTACTCCGCCCGGCCGGCACGAGGCCGGCGACGTGTGGACGTATTGGAAGTCGCCGACGGACACGATCCCCATCGGGCCGACCACGATCCTCGCCCGCACCGACCTCGTGCGCGCCGCGCCGATGGGCGGTCTCGTCCAGGGCGAGGACTACTGCGCGGCCCTCGGCGTCACCACGCTCGCACCCGGGATCCTGCTGCCGGTCCCCGTGTACCGGTACCGCAAGCACCCTGGGCAGATGACAGCCCAGGACGGATACGACCAGCTGGAGGCGGCGGCCCGGGAGCACGCCTGGGCCTACGGCCGCAGCCTGCGTGCCGCCCTGCGCGGTGGCGAGGATCTAGACCGTGGCTGAGGCCCAGATCATCCTGTCGCACAGCCGGGAGTCCGGGATCGTCGCCATCGCATCAGGCGAGCAGTACCCGTGTGCGCACACCGCCCTCACGGAGAGCAGCTTCCAGCGGGACAACGACGGCGTCTGGCCCCTGCCCGCAGGCGGCACCCAGATTACCGTGGTCGATCTGGTCGCGTGCGCAAAGCGGCACCGCACCAGCGTGCACACGAGCAGCCGCCGGTTCATCGGCGACGCCGCCCGCGACCTCGCGCGCCTGCTGCCCGGACAGTGGCACGCCTCGGTCGAGATCTACGCGCACCCTGCCTGGCAGGAAGACCTCGTCCCCTGGATCTGGGACAGCGGCGAACTCGGCCGCGCCCTCCAGAGCGAGCGGATCCTCTACGCCGCGGTCCTCACCGACGCGGTGCAGGGCACCACGCTGTTGTTCATGGAGCGGCCCGGCCGTCAACTCGACTACCTGGCAGGCGCCTTCTCCCCCGAAGGGCTCGAAGGGGGCTACGGCGATCCCCATGCCCCGTGCAGCATCGTCCTGCCGTCGTTTCCCGGGCGGGCTGCCCAGGCCCTCACCGACCGGTACCTTCCCGCCTACGAGCAGGCCGTCCATCCAGACGGCGGCCATCGCCGCCGTGCTCGCAGACATCCGCTCCGAGCACGACACCTGGCAGGCCATGAACGCCTCCGACCGCTACAGCGACGCCACCCCGCTGAGCGCTGCCGCCCTCGGCGCCTCGACGGAGCTGTTCCTCGACCACGCCTGGCGCCGTTTCCTGACCGTCGTCGACCACGCCCCGACGCTACTCGACCGGTGCCGACCCGCGGACAGCCCTGGCCCGACGACGCCGCAGCCCTCTCCCGTCTGGCCGACGCCGTGAACGACGTCGAAACCCTGCTCGACGAGATCGTCCACGGTGGTGCCGTGTCGGACCATGAGCGCCGAGCACGCGCGTGGCCAGCGATCGTGACCTGGCTCACCGACGGCGAAGCGTTCTTGCGCCAGGCCCGCCTGAGCGCACCCCACCGCCACCCGGCCCTCCCCGTCACAGCTCCGGCCCGCCCCCTCGCCGCAGCCCGGTCGGCGTACCGCAGTCACTGACCGTTCCCCCGACAAGTCTGGAGACTCCCGCCCCTTTGCAGCCCGGCACCCACTTCTCCTTCGGCGACCACAAGGAACACGGCTTCGTCGCCTCCTTCACCTCCTCCATTCCCCAGCACCTCGCCCACTGGTTCCTGGAGCGCGAGCAGTTCGAGCCCGTCCCCGGTGAACCGGGGCTGTACCGCCTCAGCGAGCCCGAGCGCGACGGAGTCCGACGCACCCGCCAGGCCGTCCACGACCTTCGCCGCCACGGCTACACCGTGCAGGCCGACATCCGCCTCAACACGGCCCTCTCCAACCGTCCGCCGCGCCCCGTCCGGCCCCACGGACTCCAGGAGCGCCGCAGCCGGCTCGCCCAGGCCGCCGCCGGCCGAACGACGCAGCGCTTCACGCCACCCACCACCTCCCCTCCGTCTGCCCGGCCGAGCCCGCCGAAGCCCACCTACGCTCCCACCGTCCACCTGACGGCCGCAGCCGGCGGGCGGTCCCGATGACACCCGCGAACAGTCCGGCCCCCGACAGCCCCTTGCCGACAGCGTCCGCACTGGCCAGCAAGGCACGCGACTTCCGGCTGCGGATGGCCGTCATCGACTGCGAGACCGATGCCGCCCTCGACAGGACACGCGACCGCCACGGCCGCACCGTCCACGCAGACGCCGCCGCAGCCGCACGAGCCCACCGGGACAAGGCGGCGCTGGAGGCGTACACCACCCACCTCGCTCCCCACGCTGAGGCTCTCCTCGATGCCGCCCGGCTCGCGCTCGACGAGTTGCCGCCCGCCCGGCACCTGACCGGGTGGCGGGCCGTCCTGGACGGCTTGGCATCCTCCGCCGCCGAAATCCGCAGGGCCCTCGACCGGCCCGCCGCTCCCGGTTCCCCCGCCGATCGCGCTCAGCACGCGGCCCTGTGGCCGCACCTCACCGCCTGGGCGGACCACAGCCCGATCGCCAGCAACCTCGCCGACCAGCGCGACGGCCAGCACCACAAGGCACCGCTGACCGACGAGGAACAGCAGCAGTGGACCGACAGGGCCCGGGCCGCGCAGACACGTGGCGCGCTGGAGCTGACCGAGTCGTGGTATGCCGCCGACGGACAGCCGATCACCCTCGCTTACCTGGTCGAGGACGACGACTCCACAGTGGTCGCGCTGCGCGGCGACCCGGGCGTACCGGGCTGGCAGGTGATCGGACACTTCGCCCACGAGTACGAGGCGGGCAAGGCCCTGCCCGCTCCGGTCCCGCCCGGCGTGCTCCGCTCGGACATCTCCCGGTTCAACCGACCGGCACCGGCCCCGGAGCTGTCCCTGCAGGACCTCATCCGCGACGTCGTCGAAGGCCACAGTGCCGGTGACGCCTCGAACGCTCTCCTGGGAGCCGTCCAGCGCGGCTACGCCGCCGGCCCGATGGTCCGCCTGCAGGAACTTCTGGAGACGAGCAGCCAGTTCGCCAGCGCCCTGGAGACCGTGCAGGGCCGCCAGATCGCCGCCCGCCTCTCAGCGCTGGGCCGGCAAATCGAGTTCCTCACCCGCGAAGTCGAAGAAGCTGCCGAGGACCTCGGGGCGACCGTCGCCGTCCTGCCCCCGCACCGCACCCCCGTGCTGCGCACCCGCCCGCGCCCGGCCGTGGACACCACACCGCCCGCACCGCCGCCCCGCGCCAGCATGACCGCCCGCCACCGATAGGAGGTCCGCTTTGCCCGAGGCACCAGCAGAGCCGTTCATGCCGATCCGGCACAGCATCACCGGCGAGATCACCACCACCGGCTACAACGCCGCCGCCCGGCGGATCCTGCTCCAGGACGGCTTCGAAGAGACGCCGGGCTGCGCCTGCCGAGCAACGGAACCCGGTACGGAGCGGACGCACGGGCCTGCTCGGCAGCCAGCGAGCTGCCCGTCGCTGGCCATCCCGTACACCTGGACCGAGCCCTCGGTCGGCCGGTGAGCGCCGACGGTACGCCCCGGTTGGACCGGTCGCCGATCTCGGCACAGCCCGTGATCCCCTCCGAGAGCGGCCGGCCTCTTTAGCGCATCGCCCACCCCGCCCCCACCCACATCTGTTGAAGGGTTCTCGTTTTGACCACACCCGGGCCTACCAGACCAGCGCGCACCAAGGGCGGTGAACTACGGGCCAAGGTGGCCCGACTGCTGGCCGACCGGCCGGCGGACAAGCTCACCATCGGGGACATGGCCAGGCAGCTGGGTCACTCCCACGGCGCCGTCCGCAACGCCGCCCTCACCCTGGTGCGACGCGGCGAGGCCGACCAAAGCGGGACCGGACAACCGCAGTTCCGCGCGAACGCGAAAACCGCCGCAGCCGCACAGAGGGCTGTGATCAGCCCACCGGGCACCCACTCTCCCCGCGCCCAGGCGGCCACGGCCCGTACGACCTACACCGCAGCAGCCGCGCCCAAGCAGACCGGCCCGATCCGCCGCGCGGGGGGCCAGCTTTACCACCCCCGGGAGCTGGCCGATCTGCCCGACGTCGAGGCGTTGAACCGCTTGCGCGACGCCGACGTGCCGGTGCTGCTCTACGGCCCTCCGGGCACCGGCAAGACGAGTCTGGTCGAGGCGGCGTTCCCGGACCTGCTCACCGTCGCCGGTGACGGCGACACCACGGTCGGCGACTTGATCGGCGAGTACACCCAGGACGACGCGGGAGCCTACGTCTTCCAGTACGGTCCGCTGGTCACCGCGATGACCGAGGGCCGCGCCCTGCTGATCGACGATGCCACCTTGATCTCACCGAAGGTCCTGGCGGCGCTGTATCCCGCGATGGACGGGCGCAGGCAGATCCAGGTCAAGGCCCACAAGGGCGAGACCATCAAGGCCGAGCCGGGCTTCTACGTGGTGGCGGGCCACAATCCCGGCGTCCACGGCGCGGTGTTGACGGAGGCGCTCGCGAGCCGGTTCAGCGTGCAGATCCAGATCGGCACGGACTACGACCTCGCCCTGGCCTTGAGGATCGATGCCCGGGTGGTCCGGGTCGCCCGACACCTCGCCCACCAGGTCGAACTCGGCGAGCTGGGATGGGCCCCCCAGCTGCGGGAACTGCTCAGCTACCAGAAGACCGAGGCCGTCCTCGGCACCAAAGCCGCGCTCGCGAACCTGGTCGGCATCGCTCCTGTGGAGGATCGCGACGCCGTCGCCGCCGCCGTCACGAAGGCTGTCGGCGTCAAGAAGATCGCACCTCTCACCCTCGGCAAGCAGCTCCCCGCCTCAGCCGCCCGGCAGCCTCCGGGCAGCACCGGCTCCGCACACCGGGGCCGCCCGCGATGAGTGCCCACCACCACATCCAGTCCACGCCGGAAGACGACGCCGACCTCGCGCGCTGGGACGACGACGGCGCCCCGCCCGCGCAACCCCGCTCCTCCCCAGCCGCGTGGCTGCGCGTGGGAGCCGAACTCGGCGACCGGCTGGTCGCCCTCTCCGGCCGCCAGGACCTCCTCGTCACCTGCCGCCCCGGCACGCGCAGCGGCGCACCGGCCGCGTTCTTCCCCACGCTGGGCGAGGTCGAGTTCGACGCCCGCCTGTTCGCCCCGCTTAAGCCCCACGAGATCCATCCGCGGATCGTGGGCGACGAGGAGCGGTATCCCGCCGCCTGGGGAGTGTTCGTCCACGAGGCCGCGCACGCGGCCCACTCCGTCTGGACACAGCCTGCCGGAGCCGACCCCCGTGTCGTCGAGGCCGCGCTCCTGCTGGAGGAGAGCCGCGTCGAAGGCGCACATCTGATCACGCGGCCCACGGACCGCACGTACCTGCGCACCAGTGCCCGAACCCTGGTCATGCCCGACATCGCCCACCCCACCCTCCAGGGCATCGAGCAGGCCGCCGCCGCGGCAGCCCTGATCCTCGGCCGCCGGGACGTCGGCATTCTGGACGCCGGCGAGACCCGGGCCGTCGCCGATCTGTGCGAAAAGGTGCTGGGCGCGCCCTTGCTGACCACCCTCGCCCGCATCTGGACCGCAGCTCACCAGTGCGCCGACCACGACGCCACGACCATGCTCGCGCACGGTCAAGAATGGTGCGACGCTCTGGACGCCGCGGCCCCCGCCCTGCCCGTGCCGGAGGGCCTCTCCGATCTGCTGTCTGGCGCCGTGAAGGTCGTCATGGACCACGCGGCAGCCACCGACGCGGCCGACCTCGCGGCACAGGACGCAGCGGCCAACGCCCTGGCGTCGCGCTCCAAGGCGCAGGCTCAGGACCGCGCCCAGCGAGCCCGCCAGCGACGCAAAGCCGCTGCCACCGCCAAGTCGGTCTTCAACGCCCGTAGCACCACCGTCCACCCCGACGGCACACAGGCACCCTCCGGCAACCCGGTCACCGGCACCCGCAGGCCCACCGCCGCCGAGCAGAGCGCCGCCGCGCGCCTGAGCCGCGCCCTGCGGGCCGCCGCCTACCGCGAGCGGACCGAGGAGCGGACCACCAGCCCCACCCCGCCTGGCCGCCTCAACATGCGCGCGGCCCTCGCCCGCGACGCTCAGCGCGCCGCCGGGTCGGTCCCCACCGCGGAACCGTTCACCCACACCCGCCGCCGGAACTCCCCCACCCCACCACTGCGTGTGGGGATCGCCGTCGACGTCTCCGGCTCCATGCGCGCCGCCTGCAAGCCCGTCGCCTCCGCTGCCTGGATCGTGGCACGCGCAGCAGCCCTGACCGACCCCGACTCCCGTACCGCCACCATCGCCTACGACCGGCACCTGACCGCACTGACCCGCCCCACCCACCAAGCACCAGAGCGCGTGACCACGTTCAATGCCACCGGCGGCCACCACAACCTCGCCAACGCCATCGACGCACTCGACCACGGCCTCGAACTCAGCCGCCCCGGCGCCGGCCGCCTCCTCGTGATCGTCACCGACGCCCACTACGGCAGCGACGAAACCACTCAAGCCGTCACCCGCATCAAGCAGCTCACGACCGCCGGCTGCGCCGTACTCCAGCTCACCCTCACCGCGGAATCCCGCCACTTGCCGGGGACCACCTTGCTGCACCTGCCCCAGCCCTCCAGCGCTCCCGCCGCCATCGCCACGGCGGCCACAGACGCCATCCGCAGGACCCGCTGAGACGACGCAGAAGGCGGAAGCGTCCCCGAGACCACCGCCAAGCACTCCAGGCCACCTCCCCGTCCGCCGCATGAATCGTGCATCGTGCACGACCCTCCGCAACGACGCAGGCCACCACCCCAACCGCCAACGAAGGGCACTCGATTTGAAGCACCAGACCAGCAGCACGACCTCGAACGTAACGCCCATCAAACGGAATTGCCCGGGGGTGCCTACGCACTGGACCGTGGAGCACGCCTGCTCCCACCAGGTAGATCATGACCTGTCCAACCGCCCCGCCGACAAGCGGGCCGGCTTCGCCCGCTGGCTCGTGTCAAAGGACTGCGCCGACTGCTGGAAGGCGGCACGCGGCGCCGACTCCGCGTCCAAGGAGGAGTGGCTCGCGACCAAGCGCGCCGCGGAGCAGGAGGCAGCCGCTGCCTGGGCGACGCAGTTCGACATGCCGCAGCTGGAGGGCCCGGCCAAGACCCTGAACTGGGGCGAGCGATCCCGCCATCAACTGATGACGGCCGCACACACGGCCCTGGTCGTCGAGGGCACCTGGGACGACGCGGACTGGGCGGAACTGGAGGAAACGGCCCGCTCCATCACCCGCGCCGGGTGGTGGATCGACCAGCGCGACGCCGAAGGCACTGACCTGATGGAACTCCTCGACGCGGCGACGGTGCAGGACCGCGGATCAGAGAACCCCTTCCGCTGACGGCAAGCGGGACGGCGTGGATTTGCATGCCCGTCGCCCGAATGGGCGAGCGGGGCTCCTGACCGGCCGACCGCCTTTGGTTGCTGCACGCCCGGTTTCCTCGGCAGCAGCCCAGGCACGGACCTGCGGGGGACGGATCAGGATCCGCGTGCGCGAGCAGAGAAGCCCCGGAAACAGTCACGCGCCATGAGAAACAATTCAAGGCAGCAGAAAACGCCGCCCCGTCACCCAAATGCAGGACCTTCTGCGAATCTGCCCGTGCGTAACTTTCAGCGGATGCGAAAATTCGACCAGCGCCGAAAGTCGTGCGCTCAAAGTTGCGCACCGAATGATTCGTCCGATTCATGGGAGCACAAGGTGAGGCAAATGAATTTATGCACCCCCGGAGGAAAGTACATTTGAGTGGTAGGGTCGCAAGAGTCATCCACAATGGCGGCGGAGCCTGCCTCTCCTCCAAGATCAGCAGACTCCGCCGGGGTAAGACGTGGATGCCGCGCAGGAGTCCGCCACTCATGGCGGGCTCCTGTGCACAATCCCTGGTCAGAACCACCAGGACCTGATCGCGTGCACGACGTTCACAACGACCAGGCCCCACCGAACTTTACGGAGCGTGGCCTCCCGCTTCCGTGTTCGTTCCTCACTGCGGCGACGCAGGCGCCTTGCGCGCCGCGTCCCTCCAGTCGGTCCCTCTCCAGGTTCTAACACGTCTCATCACCCCCTTCCGGTCCGGTTCGGGAAAAGGGTGTACTGCGCGGCTCAACCTATCATCCCGTGAGGGCCTCAACGGGAGATCGGCGACACGTTCATCGAATGACAGCAGCCCTAAACTATAGTTCACCACCGGGCGGCTGACCGGGGCCCTGACCTGCCAGCCTTAACATAAATACCAGCGTTAAACCGGATTCGCAGGTCAGGCCGGTTCCGCTGGATGGGAAAGAGCGCCCGTCACCTTGTTCGTCAAATCCGCCCAGCCCGTCGGGCGTCCGCAAGTGGCCTGTGTCACACCTCTGCGGGTGCCCCTGGCGCCGTGTCAGCTCTGTTGCGGGCCGGGGAGTTTGCGCCGCCCGGCGGCCGGAAGGGCAGCAAGCCGCTGCTGAGCAGGCCGAGATGTCGAGCACCGGCCACCTGAGGGTTCGAGGGCGGCTTGGAGGGGCCAGCGGGAACAGTTTCGTGACCTGCCCAAACTCCGTGGCATAGCCACCGAGGCGGACTGCGGGACGCAGAAGCGGTTCCGCTGACGGCGGGGCAACATAGCCGGGATACGCCGGTTAGCCAAACCGCCGTGCTTCCGGACCATTGTTCCTCCCACCCCGCCGCCATCGCGTGGAAGGAACTGCGTGCTCCCTCCGTCCTGGGACCATCAACCCACCCCCGTCACCGCCCTCACCCCCGATCCGCTCACTCCGACCCGCGACATCACCCACGCCCACTTTCAGGCCGGGGACACCGTCGTCGTTCTCAAGGGGGTGGCCAGCGGGGAACTGTGGGGAGACGCGATGCGCGTCGTCGCCCCCTCCTGGCACACCCCCACCGACGAGGACGGATGGCGGCTGCGTGATCCCACCGGTGGCGCTCAGTCCTACGTCACCGCCCACCCCCGCTACCTCGTGCACCTCTCGCGCCGCTGCCCGGACTGCCTGATCTTCCTGCGGGCCATGGAAGACATTCTCCTGAAACGGTTCGCCGGCCGCGACGAGCTGATCGACTGCGGCTGGTACACCACCACCGCCCTGGGCCAGCTCGCGCACACCGCCGACCTGCGGAGCGGCCGGTGATCCCCCGCCTGCACCAGCGCACGCACACACCGCACGACCCACTCGAAGTAGCGCTGGGCCGGCCGCTCTCACCGACCGAGGGTCTGACCGCGCACACGATCGTCGCCCACTGGACCGGCCTGGACTATTTCATCCTGGACGACGAGCACAAGTCCTGGACGTCCTTCGAGTGGGCCGAGCACATCGAAGAGGCCCTTCTGGAGCATCCCTTCGCCGCCAGCCCCGACGACGACCGGCGGGCGATCCTCCACCTCGATGTGCGCCTTCACCCGGACGACCGGGAACTGACGGGACCGGAATGGACCGAAGTCGCTCACCGGCTGGCGCGGGCCACCGGCATCGAGATCCCGGGCAAGGAAAGCGGCTGCCGGTGGATCGCCGTCCAGGCCCAGCCCGGACGCCTGGACCTGATCGCCAACCTGATCCATCTCGACGGCGCCTGGCACGCCCCGCCCGCAGACATCCTGCGACGCCTCGCGGACCAGGCCCGCCGCATCGAGCAGGATCTCGGCCTGATCCCCGCCCGGCCCACCACACAGCCCACCGCGCCCACCGCGTCCGGGCAGCTGGCCAGCGTCCTCACCCAGCTCGCTGACGAGCAGACCGGCCCGCTGGCCACGGTCCGCGGACTGGTCGAGCACACCGCGCACCGGATCGCCCGCCAGCCTGGGGCTGCTGGCACGGACACGGCGCACCGTCTTCAGCTGATCGCGCGCCGCCTGCACGCGATTCAGCAGGACCTGGACGCCACCGCCGCCCACCTGGTCCAGCCTCGGCTCGCCGCCGCGCCGGCCGCGCCCCGGCGCACCGCCCACCGATCTTTGTAGGAGAAACGTCTCCTTGCCCCGCACCACCGACCGCTTCCTGGACATCCGCCGTGACCCGCACTCCGACGAACTCCTCGCCCGCGGCGGCGACTCCGAAGCACACAGCATCCTCCAACGCGCGGGATTCGTCGGTGTCCTCCGCCTCCACGAGACCTACCACCGCGCCCCCACCGACCTCACCGAGAATGAAGAGTCCCGTCTGGCCACCGAGGCCGTAGGGCGCCTGCGGGCCGTCGGGTACCACGTCGACTGCGACGAGCGCTTCGACACCGAAGCCCGCCCCGCGGCCTATCCCACGCTTGGCGCCTCGGTCTCCCACCTCGCCGAACGCCTGCACGAGGCCACCGACACCGCCGAAGCCGCTGGCATCCTCACAGAACTCACCGCGCCCCACGACGGCGTCCTCGCCGGATTCTCGGAAGCCCTCGGCGCCCTGGCCCAGTTCTTCGACGGCCTCGACGACGCGAGCGATCCGTACACCGCCGGGCGCCTGCGCTACCTCGCCGACGAATACGTCCGCATCATCCACTCCGACCTTGCGCACACCCGCGAACGGCTGGCCGACCGGCACGCCCCTCACCCCGGCCGTCGCGCCTGCGCCGAGCAGGTTCCCGACCACAAGACCGAACGCTCTGCGGTGTGCGCCTGTCCGCCCCCGCCGCGTGCCCTGCCGGCCCCGGCACCGCCACCCGTCGGTGCCGCCCGCTTGCGCCGCTGAGCCCCTGCAACTGCCCAAGGACACCATGCACGACCACAGCGCCTCCGAGCGCCTTGCCTCCTACGCCGACGTCCTCGCCGGTGAACTCCCCGACACCTGGACCAGCACCCACCTGACGGGCGACGCCAAGGACGACCTCGCCGAACTCACCGACCAGATCTGGGACCTGGACCTGGTCGCCGCCGCCCTGGCCGAACACCCCCTGCAGCAGGCCGCCGTCCTCAGCCGCCCCGACGGCGCCCAGCTCGTCCTGATCGACCGGCACGACGAACGCGACGGCTTCCTCCTCGCCGCCGTCGCCCCCCGCGCCCTGCCGGACGAGGCGTACCGCGGCGTCTCCGAGCCCAACGGCATCGCCCTGACCGACGACCCGTTCCTCGGTGCCGAGCAGGTCGCCGGCGACCTGCTCGTCCGCTACGACCGTGCGCTCGCCCAAGTCCGGCACAACGCCCTGGGCGGTATCCAGCCCTCCCAGCCGGACCGGGTCGTCCTGACCTGGCAGCCGGACGGCAGCGTCGCCACCGCCCCCGCCGACGACCGGGCCGGCACGATCCTCGCCGCCCACGGCTTCGTCCAGGACCCACACAGCGGCATCTACCGCCTGGAGGGCGACGACTCCCAGGCCCAGGCCCGCGTGCTGCGTGAGATCGGCCCGCAGCTCGACGCGCTCGGTATCGGCACCGCCCTCCAGCACCCCGCCGGGCGTCACGCGCCCACCTCCGCCCCCGCCTCCATGCCGCCGGCCCCCGCCGGTGCCCGCACACCCACCACCAGGACGCGATGAACCAGAGGGAGCCCGACTTCTGGGTCCTGGAGTACGTCACCATCACCAAGGACCCCCGTACCGGCCTGGTCGTGGCCATCGGCGGCACCGAGAAGGCCGCGGACATCCTCCAGCGGACCGGCGGCTTCCTTTCCGCTCCCGGGCCCCGCGGGGACTACCACCGTCTTCCGCACGGCCTGCCCATCGAGCAGCAGCGCCTGAAGGCGACCAGCGCCTCGCACGCCCTGCTCGCCGCCGGCCACAGCGTCCACCTCGACCCCGCCCTGAACATGCTGGCCGCCCCCGACGGCGACCGTGACGCAGCCCTGCGCTACCTCGCTCAGCTCGCCGAGCGGGTCTCGGCCGCCGAGACCAGCAGCGCGGTGGCCGAGGTCCTGACCGAGGTCGCGGCGCCCGTGCACGGGCTGCTGCCCCTGACCAGGGAAGTGATCGTCCGCGCCTGGATCGCTGCCAGTGATCTGCACGGCGCCGCGCCCGGCGAGGAACCCGAGCCCCTCGCACGGCTCGGTTGCACGGCCAACTCCCTGAGCGAAGCCGCCCGCGTCGTCCTGCACGCCCGCAACCACGCCGCCCGCCGGACGCAGCCGCCGGTGACCGCACCGGCCCCGGCACCGGGCCGTGCACAGGCCCCGGCTTCCCGCCGCCGCTGACCCCGGAGATGAAACGTATGGCCAATCTGGCCGACGAGTACGGCACAGACGTCGAGATCTACATCAAGGCCCTGACGACCACCATCCACGCCGACACCCCCACCGGCGCCCCCGCCGAGCTCCACGACCTGCTGGAACAGCTCGGCCTCGAACGCCACGAATACCCCACAGGCGAGCCGCTCTACATCTGGCACACCGTGCCCGACCACCTCGGTGCCGACGAGCAGAAACGCCTGGCAAACCGCGCCATCCCCTCCCTGCTCCTGGCCGGATACACGGTCAACCGCGACCCCGAGGTCTTCGACGAGGCCCTCTACCAGCAGGCCGTGCACCGCCTCCGTGCGCGCACGGCCCGCCCCGCCCCGCAGCAACCGGCTCCCGCCAGTCCCCCCTCGCGCCCCGCACCGGCCCGCCGCACCCCGTAAGCCCGGGCGGCCCCGGCACCACACCGGGGCCGCCCACCTCCCCGCCACCCGATTCCACGGAGAAACCCGTAGCAGACCGCACACCCGCACCGATCAGCCATGGGCTCAAACCCCGGCTCGCAACCGCCCTGTTCCGCCGCTATCTACGCGCCTGCATTCCCACCTGCCCCGACCACGCCGCCCCGCTGGCCGGCGCCCACCCGGAAGCCCTTCACACCGAGACGCAGCGCGTCGGGCAGCAACACCACCACTGACCGTCCACGCACCCGGAGGAGCATGTCCCACCCCGCCCCCTACCCGGTGAGACTGGCCGACGAGATCACCCGCCAGCTCGGCCAGCTCTCCGACCACCTCTCCCAGCTTCCCCCGCCCCAGGCAGCGCAGGTCATCGCCCGCGTCCTCGACCCGGACAACGGAGTCCTCGGCGGCGTCACCCACCTCGTCATCACCGGCAGCCACTTCGCCAAGAGCGAGGCGGAACGAGGCGCCCTGCCAGCGGAGGTATGGCTCGCCTTGGGCCGTGCCGCCAACGAACTGCACGACATCAGCCTGGACCTGGACGAACACCAGAACCTCCTCCAGCACCTCGGCACCCGACCGGCCACCAGCGCGGCGAAGCCCCCGGCTCCTGCCCCGCTCGTCGTACGGCGGCGCCGGTGAAGAAGAAGCAGTGGCAGGGCTGGGGGCCGGGCGAGCAAGCCGAGCAGCACTACCTCGTCCAGCCCCATGCCCTGGCCGGCGGCGGCGACGTCCGGCACGTCTCGGAGTTCCTGCGCGCCTCGGGCTGGCGGGACAAGTCCAAGAAGGACGGCCCGCTGCTCATGGAGAGCCCGGACCGCACCGTCCGCGTCGCCTACGACCCCTACATCCTCCCCGGCGGGTGGACCATCCACGGCCGGGCAGGCGGCGCGACCGGCGAATGGTCTGCGCACCTGGGCCGGCAGACGCCGGTGGAGATCGTCGCCGGTCTGACCGACGCCCTCACCCGCCCCCGCTCCGCACACGCCCCCAACGTCTGGGCGCCCCTGCAGGAGCAGAACTGGCACACGCGGTTCGAGGGCCAGAACTATATGGCGACCAGCCCCGACGGCACCGCGTGGATGCAGTACCACCAGGGCGTCGATGGCACGGCGATGTGGTGGACCGGAGCGCAGGACAAGCAGGGCAACGGCTGGACTGCCAACTTCACGCCGAACACGCCAATGCACCTGGTCCAAGCCTTCTCCACGGAACTCGCCGGCCCCGACCCCGTGATGCGCCCACGCGGACGCGTCCCGCACAGCGCCCAGATCCGTACCTGGTCGGTCTCCGTCAAGCCCTCCCAGCTCAGCGCGTGGCAACAGGCCCGGATCACAGCCGCCCGCGCCGCCACCTGGGCCCGCACGAACGCCCGAAGCACCCGGCCACGCACCACCGCCCGCCCCTACAACCCGGCCGGCGGCGCCCGGACCCGCCGCTGACCTCTCCCCTCACTTCAAGGAGCCCGATGCCCGCCCCCACCCCGGACACTCTGCGCACCCTGACCGAAACGCTGTCGGACGTCACCGAGTACCTGCGCGAGAACCCCGACCCCGCCGAAGCCCTCGCCCTCGTCGAGCCGCTCCTCGACGAGTACACGGGCCTGCCCGTCCAGCTCGCCGACACCCTGCGTGCCCTCGCCCGCACCATCCAGGAACACCAGGCCATCCCGCGCTCCGCGCACGTCAACCTCCTGACCGCCGAGCTGCGCTCCGCCGCCTGGGAACAGACCGACCAGCACACCCTCCACTACGTCCTCGACGAGCTGCGCGCGCTGTACGACGACGCCGAGAGCGAGCAGGGGTGCAGCCGGTGCCGTTGAGCGAACGCCGGCTCGACGCCTTCGCCGACAAACACGCCTGGCAGATCCCCTTCGACACCAGCCCTCGCCACCTCGCCGGCCCGGGAGACGCCCGCCACGTCACCCACGGCCTGGCCGCGGCCGGATGGACCACGGTCTCCGACCCGCTCAGCGCCGAGATCGTGATGGCCAGCCCCGATCACCGCTACCGCCTGCAGTTCGACCCGCAGTCCGCCACCTCCGCATGGTGGCGGCTGCGGGCCGCCTCCGCCGACAACGAACACGGCTGGTACGCCGAGTTCGGTGAACTCGTGCCAGCCGAGGTCCTCTCCCGCCTCACCGACGCCCTCATCGCACCCGCCTCGCCACAGTCGGACCCCTGGCAGCCGGTGACCAGCGCAGGGTGGCGGCCCGACGAGGCCGGGGCAGCGCACTCACCGGACGCAATGTGCCATATCGAACGGCGCCCGACGAGCGAGTTCCACGAGCGGCCGTCCTGGCATATCGAGGTGCGGGACGCTCACGACACTCAGTACCCCGGCCCGCGCATCTGGCACGCCTACCTCGACGAGCACGTTCCCGATCACCTCGCCGGCGCCTTCCTGAGCGCGCTGACCGACCAGAGCCCGCTGCAACGCGGCATGTTCGACCGCACCGCCCACTACAGCGCCGTCAAAGAGCCGAGCCCGCTGCGCCCGCAGCAGGTAGTCGATGCCCACATCGCCCGGGTGAAGGTACTCCGGGCACAGGCCCGTGCCGTGCGCCGTCAGCAGACCGCCGCCGCGAAGCCCCCGGCGCCCACCACCGCCGTCCAGCCGACCGCCCGCCGCTGAACCAGAAGGACTTCTCCGATCTCCCGCACCATGAACCACCGCCGCGTCTCGCTGCGGCGCCTCAACCGCTACCTGCGCCACAGCGAACGGATCCTGGCCTCCTGGGACGCCTTCACTGAGTTCAACACGGACCTGGACGGCTGGCCCTTCGACCAGGAGACCTACGGCCGCCGGGCCGCCGTCCGCGACGCAGACACCGCTACGGCGTTCGCCAGCATCCGCTACGGCGCCCGCCAACTGCTGGCCACCGCCCGGCTCCAGCTCCAGCACCTGCCCGCACACCTCACCCAGGACAGCTGGCCCGGGCAACTGACCATCCTGGAGGAGGCGCTGTGCCGCCTCGACGCCCTGGACAAGCAGTGGCAACAGACCCGCGCCCAGCTCCCCCGGGGCGCCGGACCGGGCACCGAGGCGTACATCGACGCGCTGGACGAGCACCACGCAGAGTGCTGGAGCTACCTGGACGACTGGGCCTGCCACGGCCGCGCCATCCTCGACATCCAGGCAGCCACCAGCCGGACAGCAACCCAGCCGAAGCGTCCGCAGCTCCCCGCCGTCAAACCCCGGCACGGCGGCTACCGCGCGACGAGGCGGTGACCATGCCCTCCGGAGCTGACATCGTCGAGGTCGACTTCATCACCCCGCGCCACCTCGCCGGCGGGGGCGACCCCGCCTGGGTCACCATCCCCCTCCATCGCGCCTGCGGCTGGAGCCACGGTCACGACCCCCTGATGCCGCGCGTCCTGCTCTCCAGCCCCGACCAGAAGGCCCTCCTGCGCCTGGAGCCCGACCCCGACGGCCAGTGGTGGACCCTCAACCACACGGCCGAGTCCGGCCGGCCCGCCTGGTACGCGAGCTTCGGGGCCCGCACCCCGGTCGAACTGATCGCCGCCTTCACCGACGCCCTCACCGCCCCTGCCCCGCCAACCGACGCACCCTGCGATCCGTTCGAGCCACTCCGGCAGATCGCCTGGTCTGCTCCTGCCGTCGGTGCCGACGGCCTCGTCTCGCCCGACGGAACCGCGTACGTGCAGCGGCTGGTTAACGCGGAAGAACCGGGCATCTGGTTCGTCACCGCCACGCTCGGCCCCCGCCCGGTGTGGCAGGCCCGCTTCGACGCCCACACTCCCGACCACCTGGTCGCCGCGTTCACCACCGCGATCGCCGACCCCAAGCCCGCTCTACGCACCGACGGCGGGCGCAGCCTGCCCACCCGCAACCCCGGCGTCGTCGCCCGCAGGACCACGGACGTGCTCGCCGTGGACATCGCCGGGGCGCTGGAAGAACGCGTCCAGACCCTCGCCGCCCGGCACCCCCTCCCTCCTGCCAATCCGATGCCACCGACTCCACCGCCGTCCCGGCACGGCCGCAGCCGCTGATCCCTCCGTCCCGGAAGCATGTAGCCCTTGCCCTCCTCCAACAGCAGCAGCAGCAGCGACGGATACGACCTTGCCCTGCGCCTCCTGCTCGGCGTGCTCGCGATCGCCGTGCCCCTTGCCCACCTCGCCTGGCTGTCCGGCAACATCACCGCTTACCTCACCGAAGGCGGCTGGGCGCCCTACCAGCCCACCGCCGCCCTGCTCCACCCTGAGCAGGTCTGGCCCACCGTGGGAGAAACGCCCCTGCTCGTCGGCGCCCGCATCGTGCCCGTCGTCCTCCTCCTGGTCCTCGCCGCGGTGATCGGTCTGGTGTGGGCCCGGCACAGGAGTCAGGGTGGCGGCCGGAAGAAGAAGATCACCGACATGGCCAAGGCCCGGGACATCGAGCCTTTGATGGCCAAGGCGATCACCGACAAGGCCCGCTCGCTGCGGCCGAGTCTGAAGGACGCCAAGCACATCGAGGCCAAGGACACCGGCATCCTCCTCGGCAACCTGCAGGGCAGCCGCCACGAGGTGAGGATGGGGTTCGAGGACGTCGCTGTCGCGATCATGGCGCCCCGATCGGGCAAGACCACCTCGCTGGCCATCCCGTCCATGCTCGGCGCGCCCGGTCCGGTCCTGCTGACGTCGAACAAGGCCGCCGGCGACGCCTTCACCACCGCTTACGAGGCCAGGGCCCGGGCGGGGACGGTGTGGACCATGGACCCGCAGCAGATCGCGCACGCCGACCGCGAGATGTGGTGGAACCCCCTGGCCGGCGCCACAACGCTGGACGGGGCGAACCGGCTCGCCGGACACTTCCTGGCCGCCTCGGTGGACGCCTCCCAGCAGGGCGACTTCTGGTCCAAGGCCGGCAGCAACATCCTCTCCCAGCTGCTGCTGGCCGCAGCGCTCGATGAGCGGCCGATCACCGACATCATGCAGTGGCTCGCCTTCCCCGCCGACCGCACCCCGCTCGACATCCTGCGCGACCACGGCTTCACCGCCGTCGCCGCCCAGCTCAAGGGCACCGTCGAAGGACCGCCCGAGACCCGCGACGGCATCTACGAGACCGCCCGCCAGTACGCCGCCGCCCTCCTCAACGCGGAGATCGCGGCCTGGGTGACCCCCCAGAAGGACGTCGCCGAGTTCCGGCCGGAGCAGTTCGTCACCTCCACCGACACGCTGTTCCTGCTGAGCAAGGACGGCGGAGGCGGAGCGAGCGCGCTGATCGCCGCGTGCGCGGACTCCGTGATGCGCGCGGCGACCGCCCAGGCCGAGCGCGCCGGCGGACGCCTGGACCCGCCCATGCTGGCGATCCTCGACGAGGCCGCCAACGTGTGCAAGATCAGCGACCTGCCGGACCTGTACTCCCACCTCGGCAGCCGAGGAATCATCCCGATCACGATTTTGCAGTCCTACCGACAGGGCCAGAAGGTCTGGGGAGACGCGGGCATGGACGCCATGTGGTCCGCCTCCACCGTCAAGGTCATCGGCTCCGGCATCGACGACCCCGACTTCGCCGACAAGCTCAGCCGCCTGATCGGCGACCACGACGTGGAAACCACGTCCACCTCCCACTCGGAGTCCGGGAAGTCGACCTCGGTCAGCATGCGCCAGGAGCGCATCCTGCCCGCCGACGCGATCCGCGCCCTGCCCAAGGGCACCGCGCTGTGCTTCGCCACCGGCATGCGCGCCGCCATGCTCGACCTGCGGCCGTGGTACCGGGAGCCCGGCGCGGAGGAGTTGTCCGCGGCGTCCGCCCGCGCGTCGAAGGCGATCACGGCGCGTGCCGTCGCGAAGCACGCGCCGACGCAGTCCGACTTCGGGACGGCCGTGTGAGCGACGCGCCCCTGCACCTGGTGCCGGTCCGCTCCCGTGAGGCGAAGGACTTCGTGCGCGCCTGGCACCATCACCACCCGCCGCCCGCAGGACAGATCTTCGCCGTCGGCGCTGCCGATGAGACCGGCACGCTGCGTGCCGTGGCCATCGTCGGTAAGCCGGTGGCCCGTCACCTGGACGACGGCGCCACCCTCGAAGTCACCCGGACCGCCAGCGACGCCACTCGCAACGCGAACTCACTGCTTTATGGGGCCGCGTGGCGGGCGGCGAAGGCCCTCGGCTACCGATGACTGGTCACGCAGGCCGGCGAGAGCGGCGCATCACTGCGCGGCGCCGGATGGCGCATCATCGCCAGCCGCCCGCCCCGCGCCGGATGGCACACCCCGTCCCGCCCACGCGCCGGCCACGGCAACGACCACGTCACCCGCCTGCTGTGGGAAGCCCTGTGACCGAGCCCGTTCCTGCACAGCAACGGACCCCTTCACCTTGCCCCGTACCGCCCCGCGTCCTCCCGGAGCTGTCCTGCACACCGTCGACCTGACCGAACACACCCGCCTTCTCGGCGAGGTGGCCCCCGCCCTGAAGGAGCTGTCCGCGGAGGCGGCACGCATCCGGGAGGGCGAGATCGCCAAGCCCTTCCGAGACATCGCACCCGTGAGCCTGCGAGTGCACGAGCTGGCGATGAAGTGCACGCGTCAGGTGCACGACCTGTCGGTCAGCCAGTACCCCGCGATGAAGGACGGGGCCGAGAACCTGGCGCTCCTCGCCGGCGCCTGCTCCCAGATCTCCATGGCCGCCACCCTGTGCAACCTCGCCATCCATCACCGCACCGAGATCCTGCTGTACGAGGACGCCGACCCCACCCCCGCAACCAGCCGTGATCAACTCCGCCGTGCCGGTGTCGAGATGCAGCAAGCGGCCACCACCTATCGCGCCGTAGCGCGACGGCTCTACCGCCGCCTCGCCTCATTCTCGGCGCGCGCTGAAGACCGGCAACTCATCGCCGAGGCCCACGGGCCCAGCCCGCAGAAGGCGTCCTCCGCGCCGCCTGCGCCCGCTGCCCGGCGCCGCGTATGACGACACCACCCGAGGGCTTCCTGTTCGACGTGGCCGCCCCGCCGACGCCGGTTGAGTGCCTGCTGCTGCTCGCAGACCAGTACGTGCAGCACAACGACATGCTCGACCGTCTCCTGCGGGCCCATCCGCCATCCACGTCCAACGCCCACGCCGCCTCCGCCCAGCGACTCGCTTCTGCTACCCGCACCGCCCTCAAAGCGGTCACCGACGAACGCCTCTTCCGCAGTCCCGACCTGTCGGACGCAGTGGTCCGCCTTGAGCAGCTCGCCTTCCTGAGCAGTGCCTCCGCGGACCAGCAGCTCCCGATGGCACGCACTCTGACCGCCTTGGCACCCGAAGCCGCGATGGGCTGCGCCAACACCCTCGCCTACGAAATCCGACGCCGCCGGGGGACGGCAGCAGGCGACAGTCCGGAACACACCCTGACCGCCGCTCACCACACCGCCCTGTGGGAGATCGCCTGCGGGAACGTGGTGGTCACCAGCTCCCTGGGACGGCAAAACGTCCACTACCGCGACGAGCGCGTGCTCCTGGGCACACTGCGGGCGCTGGAGGCAAAGGGGCTCGCGGAGCGCGTTCCACAATCCGCGCCTGCCGCCTATGTGGGCGGCCCGCTCCAGGACCGAGTCCGCCTCACTCCCGCCGGCACCACCGCGCTGGCCACGGCCATCAGCAGCCCGCCCACTCGCAGGGCGCCCGGCACGACACCCGCGCCCGCTCCCACCGCTGCGAAGACGGCCGCCCGCAGCCGTTAACTAACCCATCGGAGCCCACAGCAGCCCATGACCTCGCACAACCGTGCCCAACATCCGGATCCACCCCGCGCTCGGGTGGACGGATACGAGGCCCTGCCCGCACGCGTCCCAGACGTCTCCTGCACACCGGCACCGACGCGCTACACCCGATCAGCCCTGGCCCATTGCCGCCTGCGGTACAAGGCCCGGCGGTGAGGCCCTTGGCGCCCCAGGACCGGGTCCTTGTCTCCCCGCGCTATCTGGCGGGAGCGGGCGTCGACCGGCTTGCCGACGCGTTCGGCCCGCTGATCCACCTCTTCGGCTGGGCGAGCGAGCACGATCGCGCAAGCGGTCGCATCAGCGTCCACAGCTCCGACGGCAGCCTGTACGTCAACTTCAACTCCCATCACGCCCGCGGCTACTGGTGGTCCGTCGCACACCACGAGCCGTACTGGGAAGCCCGCTTCACCCGGCAGACCCCGATCGAGGCCATCGCCGCCGTCACCCAGGCTCTGCCCCAGCTGCTCGGCGACGACCGGCACATCGGCCGGATCCCGCTCACCACTACCCCCCTCGCGCAGATCGCCGAACTGAACCACTGGCACCGCGAGGACGACACGTTCACCTCGCCCGACGGCCACTGCCACCTGCAGCACACCCCGACGGAACACACCCCGTGGCGCTTCCGGCACCACGTGTACGACGGCTTCGACACCCACTGGGACGCCTCCTTCACCCAGGACACCCCCGAGCGGCTCGTCGCCCAGTTCTTCACCCACCTCGCGACGACCACCCCGGTCGAGCGCACCTTCCGTGACGTCCCCTACCTCGTGCAGAACCTGGACGACGCGCTCATCACCCCCGTGCACCGAGCCGCCGTGAACCCACACGTCCACCACGCCGCCAGCCAGCTCGGCCGCGCCGTACACCGCCGCTGACCCAGCCTCACCCAAACCCGTCATCCCCAGATGAACGAGCCGACTGCGCCGGTCGAGCACCTCCTGCTCCTCGCCGGCGACTTCACCCGGCACAACGACGCCCTGCCTCGGCTGCACGTACCCGTCCGTTGCCGCGAGCGCACTGCCATTCCTCCCGGCCTGCACTTCCGAATCCCTTGGACCCCCGTGTCACTCCTGGACATCCCCGACATTTTCATCGGGTCCACCGGCGACAGCCACACCTTCGTCATCCTCAACCGCCGCATCCGCGACGCCGACCGGCTGCTCACCGACGCCGGCTTCCTCCCTCGTGAACACCACGGCCACAGGCTCTACCTGCTGTCCCCGGGTACCGCGCGGGACGTACACGAGCGCCCCGGCGTCGCGATGTACGCCCTCTTGGCCCACACCCACGACCTCGTCGACCTCTCCTGGACAACCCGCTGGAGTCCCGACCAGCCGGCAGGCGGACCGGACCTGCGCTTCCAGTTCGGTGACGGCACGGTTGCCGTGACCGCCTCGACCACCGCCGCCCGGTTGCTGCTGGAGCAACACGGCTTCGTCTCCACAGCAGACGGCGCGTCCTACCGCCCGCGGGACGGGCTGGACGAGCGCGGACTGCTCGGCGCCGTCACCGCTGCCGAGGCACAGGCGTACGCCCACGGTCTCAGCGCGCGTGTCCACCTGGGCATCCCCACACCAGCCGACATCCCCGCGAGCGCCCGCCGCCGCTCAGCTGCCGCCACCGGTCCGCGAACCACACCATCGGCCCGTCGCCGCACCCGCTGACCACCGCTACAAAATCCAGCACCGCCATCCGAGGAGCTTCCACGTCCGACGCCCCCCTCCGTGCATGATCTCGCCCGTGCCCTGGCCGACCAGCTCCACCCCGGTGCCGCTCCCCGGGACGTGACCGTCAGTTTCGGCGCCCGCCAGCAAGCCCCCGTCGAGTACCGCAGCCGCGGTCGGGGCGGACCGTGACGGTCTACGCCCAGGCACTGCACGCCGCCCTCTACGGCCTTCCCGCGCCCGACAAGTCGCTGCCCACCGCCCTGGACGCGCTTCTGCAAGCCACACACACCGCGACCGCCCCGGAACAGAAGACCGCCGTCCTGCGGCAAGTCGCCCAGCAATTGCGCAACGCCGCCGAGATCATCCAGCGCTACCAGTACCGAGCCCAGTGGGACCGCTTCCCCACCGAGGTCGCCGAGCAGCTCGACACTGCTCACGATCAGGCCCAGCAGATCGCCCAGGCCCTCGGCCGCGTGGCCCCCGCCTTAAGCCACCAGCCCACCACGCCCCGTGCCCAAGCCGCCCACGGCCAGAGCGCCACCACCCCCGTAGCGTCCCCGCCTTCACCGGCCCCACGCCACCGCTGACCGGCCGCGACAGCCCACCCGAGAAAGACATCTCCTGGCCACCACCGACTCCCTCCAGGCCCTCCTCGCCCAACCCCGCTGCGCGCTCGGCGTGTTCGTCCCCGCCGGACTGCATCCGGCCCGCGCCGAGCGCCATCAACTCGCCCAGATCGCCCGGGCCGGCGCCGACCTGTTCGAGATCGGCCTCGCCCACCATGACGCCGGCCTCGACGGGCCCGTCATCCAAGCCGCCTACCGCCGCGCCCTGAGCCGTGGAAACGTCCTCACCCGCGCCCTGCGCGCGGTCGAGCATGCCGCTGGCCTGCGGCCGACCGTCGTCATGACCTACTGGGATCCCGTCCATCGGCACGGCCCCGAACGCCTGGCCCGGCTGCTCGCTGGCGCGGGCGCCGCCGGGGCGATGATCGTCGACCTGCCCGACGACCAGGCAGAGCGCTGGCAGGCCGCAGCGAAGGCCGCGAACCTCTCCACCCCACGCCTCGTCCCGCGCCACTTCGCCGACGCCGGCCTCGCCACCGTGGCCGCCGGCGCGTCGGGATGGCTCTACGCACCCGCCAGCACCGCCCCCACCGGCTACCACGGCCCGCTCGACGTGCCCGCGCTCGCCGACTTCACGACACGCCTCCGCGCCATCAGTCCCCTGCCCGTCGTATCCGGCGTGGGCATCTCCACCCCGGCCCTCGCAGAACGCCTCGCACCACTGGTGGATGCCGTCGTCATCGGCACCCCCGTCGTCCACGCCCTGATGACCGCCCCGGGACAGGCCCCGTCACTCACCACCGCGTTCGCCCAAGCCCTGAACCCGTACGCCACCACGGAGACCCGTGCCTGACTCCACCAACCCGGTCCCGGTCCTGTCCCGCATCGCCTCCGACGCGTCCTGTCTGCTCCGGGCCCTGCGTGCCCTGCCCGCCGGACGGGACGCATCCACACTGGCCGCGCACATCACTGACGCGCAGGACCTCGCCGACACCGCCTTGCGGCTGTTTCTCACCCGCAGCCGCCAGACGTCGCGGCCCTCCCCTACGGACCTGCTGCTCCTTCACCGTGTCGCGCAGATCGCCAAGGCCGCCCAGGACGCCGCCGCCGAACTGACGGCTGCTCTTGCCCGCGTCGTGGAGAACCAGCGCCGCCAGGCCGCCGCCACATCACGGCGGGTCGTCCTGATCGGGCCGACACCGCAGCAGTTCATCGAGTCGGCCGCCGACCTCCTCGACCGCATCCCCGCCCTCTGCGACGCCGTATCCCGCGACCGGCCGCAATCCCCCTGCCACTGACGCGACAGCCGCGATGCGAGCGCCCCCCTTTCCCTACATCCAGGACAGACCATTTCAGATCAGCCCCGATTCCGCGCCCTCTCCCTCGGCGCGGGAGTTCAATCCAGCACTCTCCTCACCCTGTCAGCAGAGGGCATTCTCCCGAAGGTCGACTACGCGATTTTCGCCGACACCGGATGGGAACCCAAAGCGGTTTATGCGCACCTTGACCGGCTGGAAGAGGAGATAGCCGCGCCCGCCGGGATACCCGTCCTGCGCGTGTCGGCCGGGAATATCCGCGACGATGCATTGAACCCGGATCACCGTTTCGCCTCCATGCCGCTTCACATCCTCAACAAGGACGGGCGACCTGGGATGACCCGGCGGCAGTGTACCGGCGAATATAAGGTTAAGCCGATCAAGCAGAAGGTTCGCGAACTGCTCGGCTACCCCTATCCGGCACGCATCCCGAAGGGCGTTTTCGTCGAGCAGTGGGTAGGAATCTCCACGGATGAATTCCACCGCGCGAAGGACGCGGACGTCAAGTACATGCGTAACCGGCATCCCCTTCTGGACATGTCCTGGAGCAGGGCCGAATGCGTGCGTTACCTGACTTCGCTCGGTCTCGCCGATACCCCGAAGTCGAGTTGCCTGGGATGCCCGTTCCATGGAAATGTGCAGTGGCGGCATATCAGGGATTCCTCTCCGTCCGAGTGGGCGGACGTCGTCGAATTCGACGCGGCCATCCGGCAGGGCAATGCCCGCGCCAACGCCACCGGCAACAGGCTGCTCGGCGAGGCGTTCCTGCACCGCTCCCGCGTCCCGCTGAGCGAAGCCCCCATCGATCACGTCACGGCTGCCGAGCGGGCCGCCCTGCGGATCAGCGCGGACGAGGCCGACGTCCTGGAGAACGGTGTCGAGGACGGCTGCTCGCCCTGGGCGTGCCGCGGCGACGCCGACGCGCTGACACGGGACGACTTCGGGCTGGCCACGTGATACTCGACCTCTTCGCGGGGCCGGGCGGCTGGAGCAGGGCACTGCACGTCCTGGGCGTGCGCGACATCGGCCTGGAATGGGATCAGTGGGCATGTAAGACCCGTGCCGCGGCAGGGCAGTTGACCATCCGGTGCGACGTGGCGAGGTATCCGGCCTGGCCGTTCGTCGGCCGCACCCGCGGGGTGATCGCTTCGCCGCCGTGCCAGGCGTGGAGCATGGCCGGCAAGCGGCTGGGCCTGGTCGACCAGCCGCTGGTGCACGCGGCGGTCGAGGACCTGGCCGCCGGCCGGGACACCCGCGAGCGCCTCCTCGCCGCCTGCCGTGACGAGCGCTCCCTGCTCGCCGCCGAGCCGATGCGCTACCTGTACGCGCTGAACACGGTCGGCGAGCCCGACTGGGTGGCCATGGAGGAAGTACCGGACGTGCTGCCCTTGTGGAAGCAGTACGCGGCCGTCCTGCGCGGGTGGGGGTTCTCCGTCTGGTACGGGATTCTCAACGCCGCCGACTTCGGCGTCCCGCAGACCAGGAAGCGGGCGATCCTCCTGGCCTCCCGCGTCCGCACGGCGCAGCCACCCACGCCCACCCATGCCCAGCTCGCCGAGCCGGAATCGCTGTTCGGTCCGGGCCGCGCCCGGTGGGTCAGCATGGCCGAAGCCCTGGGATGGGGGGCGACAGACCGGCCCGTCCCCACCGTCTGCGCGGGGGGTGGGCCCGGCGGCGGCCCCGAACCGTTCCCTTCGGGCTCTCGCAAGACGCTGTCCGACGCGCGGGAGCGCGGTACGTGGATGCCGCGGCCGGACGGGGTGGTTCTGCAGTCCCGCCGGGAAGGCGCGGGGTGGGCGGCCCGGCACGGCATCCGCGAGAACCGTGCGGCCGACGCTCCGGCGCCCACGTTCACCGCCGAGGCCCACCGCTGGTCCTGGTCCCTGCGCAGCAACAACCAGGCAAACGCCACCGTCCGTCCGCTGTCCGAGCCGGCCGGCACGCTGTTCTTCGGGCACCGCGCCAACGAGTGCACCTGGGTCGCCGAACCCGCCACCCCTTCGGCCACGGACACCGATGCGCCGGCCGTTCCCGAGCCGATCCGGATCACCGCCCGCGAGGCCGGCCTCCTGCAGACCTTCCCCGCCGACTACCCCTGGGCCGGCAACAAGGGCCAGCAATTCTCCCAGATCGGCAACGCCGTGCCCCCGCTGCTCGCCGGCCACCTCCTCGCCCCGCACCTCGGCCTCACCCTCGACCCCGACGACTTCACCCTCGCCGCCTGATGCCCCACACCCCCGAACCCGACGAAGACGACCTCGACGCCATCGCACCGCCCCAGCCCGTCTTCCACGTCGAGCAGGCCCTCCTCGGCGCCCTGCTCCTCGACCCGCACCGCCTGGACGACGTGAGCGGCATCACCGCCGACTCGTTCTCCACCGCCGCGCACGCCGCCCTGTACGCCGCGATCAGCACCCTGCCACGGCCCGACCCCGCCGAGCACGCGAAGAACACCAAGTGGCTCGACCGCGTACTCGCCACCGCCCTGGAGGAGGCGCGCGGTCTGACCGCCTCCTACCTGCACTCCCTCGTCCAGGTCTGCCCCTGGCCCCGCCACGCCCCCGCCTACGCCCGGATGGTCGAGGCCGAGCACGCCCGCCGTCGCCTGCTGACGGCCGCCGAACGCCTGCTCCATACCGTCCACGACGTCTCCCGCCCTCACCCCGTCCAGACAGTGCTCGCCGAGGCGGACGCGCTTGCCGCGGTCGTGGACGACATCGCGAACCGCTTCCCCCCTCGCTCCGGCGTCCTCCCCCGCACCCCCGCACCAACACCCGCCCAGACCCCCGACCACATCGAGGCGATCGAGGAGGAGCAACTACTGCTCGCCACCGCCACCGCCCGCCCTGACGACATCGACGCCGTCCGGTGGCTGCTCCCCGACGACCTCACCCTGCCCCTGCACGCCGGCCTGTGGCAGTGCCTGACCACCCTCACCCGCCGCAACGAGCCCGTCGACCCCGTAACGGCTCTGTGGGAGGCACAGCAGCGCGGCCTGCTGGACGACGGCAGCGCACCAGGCAAGGTCCTGCGCATGCTGGCCGAACCGGCAGGATCCGTCGGGCACTGGGCCGAACGCGCCCTGCGGCGCTCCATCCTGTCCACGGCCGAGCACACCGGACGGCGCATCGAGGCGTACGCCGGCGACCCGGCGAGCACCCCCTTCCAGCTGGTCGTCGGCGCCCGCCGAGCCCTCGCGGACATCGCCGCCATCCGCACCCGCTGGCAGCACGCCACCGGAGCCGCCCCGCCACAGCAGCGGCGAGCGGCGCCCGCCACCCGCGCCGGCCCGCCGACCACCACGGCCGCACACGCCGCCCGACCCACACGAGTAACCCGATAACTGCCGAGTACGCCGGTGGCCGGACTCGCGGGCCCGGCCACCGGCAGAGCAGATGAGGCCCCCACGTGACTCCCGCCATCGACGCCCATGTCCGCCTCGACACCCACCCCACTCACCCGAGCGCCGTGCAGGCCGTCCTGACCGGCGCCCAAGCCCGCGTCGTCTCCATGGCTCTGGAGGCTGCCCGGCTGGAGTGTCATCGCCACGGGCGTCCTGGTCCTGGCCCGCATCGATCACGAGGAGTCCTACTGGGCCGCCGACGCCGCCTAGAACCTGATCGCCGAAGGCATCACCGTCGAGGTCTCCCCGCGGCTCCAGGAGGCCATCAACGAGGAATGGACCTGGGCGAACTACCCGATGCCCTGGTGCACCCGCAGCGACATCCGTGAGGTCTCCAATCAGGCGCAGAAGATCGACGACGACATCCGCCACGGACAGCTCCTCATCCACGCCCACGCCCACGCCCACGCCCACGACGGTCACACGACCGTCGCGGTCGGCACATACCTCCGCCCAGGCGCAAAATCCGTCTTCCTGCGAAGGCGAGGACCACCTGCGCCAGGTAGCCGACACCTTTGACTCACCCGCCCAGGCGCTCCTCGCCTTCGAGAAGGCCCAGACGGCCGAGATGCGCCCCGACCCGGCACCCCTGACCGACACCGAACGCGCCACCGCCAAAGCTCACTTGGTCTTCGACGTCACCACAGCCAAGTCCGAACGCTCCCGCTCCAGGCCGGAGACCGTCCCCGTCTACCTGGCCGATGCCGGCGACCACGACGCCCTCCTGGACACCTTCCTCGACGAACACGGCGAGTTCGAGAAGTGGCGAACCTGGTCGGATGACACGACGCACCCCATCCACGAGTCGCAGACCCTGCGCATCGAGCGTGTCCACGAAACCCCCGCCAACGAGACCGCATGGACCGTAGCCGCCTACGAGACACCCGTCTCCGATCGCATATGGGTACTCACCGCGACCGGCACCACCCCCGCTCCAGTGCTGCGACATCTGCTGATCCACCTCGCCGACGGCGACGGCTGGGACACGGCCATCAGCGCCCCGGTGGACGAGAAGATGGTCACCGCAGCCACCCAGTCGCTCTCCGAGGCCGGATGGAAGCACACCGTGGACGGCCGATGGATCCACTGGACGTCCCCCGACGGGGACGCAGGCATGCAGTTTGATGCCTTCGCTGCCCAGCACCCCGGCCAGAACCAGGCCACCTGGACCATCTGGGCCGGCCCAGGCCCCGACCGGCCCACCTATGTCGTCACCGCGTCCCCGCACACTCCGAGTTCGCTCCTGACCGATCTCTCCGGGTCCCTCGCCCACGAAACCGGCCTGCGCCTCCCACAGACCGCGGGCCCCGAACGCAGGACAAAGCTCTTCACCAGCCCGCCGGCCATGCTCATCGTCGCCGCCGACTCCACGGCCAGCCGGTGTCGCTGAACACCACCACACAGGAGCGGGCATCACAACGGGAATCGCCTGTGAAAGGAACCGGCGATCCTGCGCATCATGAGTAGCCCACCGGCACGCCGCGCCCCCGCATCGAAAGGAGCTGTCCCACGAGCACAGAACGGCCAGACACAGCCAGGTGATTAGGCCGACGCGTAGCTGGCCTGGAACAGTTCCTGCGCCCGCAGCACGTCTTTCGGATTGCGCAACTGCACCTCCAGATCACCGGTACCGTGGTGGCCAAGACCCGACACGTCACGAGTGAATCCCGGCACGAGGTCGACGTCCTCCGGATCAACCTTCAAGTAGACCAGCAGCTTGCTGCGCTGCGGCGGGCAAAGGCAGGCGAAGTTCCGCAGCCGCTGATAGGCCCGGTAGGTCTTGCGCTCGACGCATTTCACGCCGTCCCCGAGCGCGAGCAGGGCCTCGTCGACTGCGCTCGCCAGCTCCGTCATCGACGCACCCTGGACGTCGTGCACCGCTCGGGCAACCGCCCGCCGACGGACTCGGCTCGCCCCCTGGATGCGGCCGCTCACGGACGCCACGGTCTCAAGGCCCAGCAGCTCGCCACCGAAGAATCGGTAGCGGACAAGGTCGATCGACCGCCGATGCTCATGCACGGCGTGCACGTCATAACGCGTGAAATCGCCGGCAATGCAGATCAGACGCGGTCCGCTCCAAAGGACCTGCGACGCTGCGGTCACCCCGAGCCGCTGCCGGACCAAGTGCTCGAACTCGGCACGATGGTCCATCAGCCATGCAAGGTAGAAAAGCCCCTGGTTGATGACACCAGCGTCCGTGCCTCGCTTGTACTCGACGATCACCGGCGCCCCGTTCTCATCCAGCCCTAGCGAGTCGATTCGGCCACCATGGAGCGACCCGGTGCCGTACTCGCTCGCCAGGAACCGCACACCGAGCATCGTCTCCATGTGTGCCTCGACGAGATCCTGCACCTCGGCCTCGAACTCGGCGAGGCGCGGAATGACTTCAATCACGCTTTCGTTCGACATTTTCGTGCGGAACAACGTCAGGCCCGACACTTCCCCTCCTTGATTCATCATCGCCAACGCCGAACAGGTGCGGACTTGTTTCCGCGAAGGGCTCCGAGGGTGTGAAGATGGCGTGAGAGGCATTGTCGAGACCACGGGAGGGTTTCGCATCCCACGGGTTCCCTGCAATGGCCGTCCCAACGCGTCCCGTGTGCCTGACTAACCGTCACTGACCGGCTTGCCTACAGGATCCCGCGGCTGGACCGCGCCACGGCTCGGTGGATAATCAGTCAGCGGCTCGGCAACGGCCGCGTCACAGACCTGCCGGTCCTACACCAGCCCAAGGCGGAGTGGGTAGTCTGCCTTACGTACGGGCAGCCATCCCGACTTCATCCGAATCGTCCGCCGCTCCGCCCAACGTTGGGCGGCCTTGGAAGGCTCTGAACTCCATGCAGCCACAATGCTCTCTAGGATCTGCCCCTGGGGCGTCCAGTGTGCTGCGCGGGCTGCGGGCAAGCGTGCTGGCGGCACTGTGCGTACTGATGCCATTGGCTGGACACATTCTGGTGCAGTGCCACGCTCCTCAGTGGCTCATCGTTGCCGGACTGACCGCGGTGGTTGGCACCGGAGCGGCAGTACTCACACAGAAAACGCTGACAGACACCCAGCTGCTGGCAGCACTCGCTGTTGCCCAGCTGGCGTACCACGCCGTCTACTCCCTGCCTGACGCATGTGCGGCAGTGACGGCGACCGGCGATCTCGACAATGGTTGGGCCTGGATGGTCGAACCTGAGGCAGCCGGTGGTTCACCTCCCAGTGCGATGCTGGCCGGCCACCTGGTCATGGTGTTGCTGACCGCTCGCCTCCTAGGCGTCACCGAGCGCCTGCTGTGGCAGAGCAAAACGCTGTCGACCGTCATCCGGCGTTTGCTGTCCTTCTTGTGGCCACTGCTACGCGGCCACCAGAGCAACGGCCCTGAGAACAAGATCCCTCAGAGCAGTGCCCCGCTTATGTCGGCGCTGTTGGTCAGGCTGCATGAGGGCAGAGCGCCGCCGCTGCGGCGGAAGAGCTCCCTCGTCCCTCTCCGGCCGATGCCGATCGGTGGTCTCAGCTTGCCCTGACGGGCGGGCACAAGGGTGACCGTCCGGTAAGGCCGGTGCCCCAGCCCCGGTGCCACGCTGCGCCGGGGGATTCGGAGAGTTTCGCATCATGAATGTCATGCATGAGCGTGCCGTCCCCACGACGCCACGTTGTTCCGTCGTGCCCGCCGTCCTCACGGTCCGGAGCGCCTTCTCTGTGACGACGTTGCTCGGCACGGGTATCCAGAGGAATCTCCCCTTCCTCGCTGGCGGAGCCCTCATCCGTGCCTCTGCTGCCTATGAGGCGTTCAAGGGATCAATCGGCAACCAAGTGACGACACGGGGGGAGGCAGTAGCGTCATGCAGTATTTGATCGACCAAGCGCGTGTTTACCGTGCCCGCGCAACTGCCCATACCCTGCACTTGGGCGGCCTCACAGAGCTAACAAGGCCGCGGGCGATGTTCGTCGCCTGCTCCGATGCCCGCTTCGCACCTGGTCTGATCACAGCGGCCCGGCCTGGAGATCTTTTCGAACTCCGTACTCACGGCGGAGAAATCCCGGCCTACGCTCCCGACGCTCCGACCGGTGAGTCACGGACGATTGAGTATGCCGTCAATGATCTGAATGTTTCAGACATCATCATCTGCGGTCACTCACACTGCGACATCGTCTCCGCCGCCCTGCGCGCTGCCCTGGCAGCCTCGGACGAGGCCGAGGCGGACCGCGCCGAACCTGTTCCGCTGACGGGAGACCTCACCGCCGCCGGGCACTGGCACGTCCTGGCACAGCTCGACAACCTCAGTAACTACCCTTGCGTCGTGCCACGGCTGGCCGATCGATCCCTACGCCTGCACGCCTGGTTCCATGAGCTCGAAACCGGCGCGACGCTGGCCCACCACGCCCGCGCCAACGCCTTCCTCCCTTTGTAGGAACCTGCTCCGGCTCACCACGATCACGGAGGCAGGGGTAGTCGTCCACGTGACAGCCGGGACCTGACGGCGGCGCAGGTGCCCCGTTCGCGTTCCTGGTGACGCGCGGTCTCAGCCCACCGCCGTCCGGGGCGAAACCCTCGCCCCGGACGGCTCCATGCGCGATACGGCAAGAGCGGCGGGCTCGGTGAGTCACACGAACGTCACAGCGCGGGCCTCAGGGCAGAAGCGGTCCCGTAGTGAGCGTGAGGGCAGCCTCCCCAGCGATACCCAGCGCCAGGGACAGGGCAGCCGCCGTGTAAGCGGTGACGGCCGACCAACGGCCCAGGACGGTGTGCCCGTTGACTGGTACCTCATCGGCGGTGGTGAACAAGGGAGCGAGCCAGCGCAGGTAGTAGAAGAGGGAGGCCACGGTGTTGGCGACGGCGAAGGCGGCAAGCCAGGTGTAGCCGCCGTCGATGGCCGCGCTGAAGATCTCCAATTTGCCGACGAAGACGCCGGTGGGCGGAGTGCCGACGAGGCCGAGAAGGCAGACGACAAGCACGCCTGCGAGGCCGGGATGGCTGCGGGCGAGGCCCCTGTAGTCGGCAAGGGCACGCGCAGCGGGGAGTTCCGTGACGACAGCGAAGGCACCGAGATTGGTGGCGGCGTAGGCAGCCAGGTAGAACAGCAGGCTCTTCTGGGCGAAATCGCTGTAGGTGGCGACGGCCAAGGCCATGAGGAGGTAGCCGACCTGGCTGATGGTCGAGTACGCGAGCAGGCGTTTGACGGAGGTCTGGAAGAACGCCGCGAGATTTCCCAGGGTCATGGTGACCGCGGCAAGGATCCCAAGGAGCAGCGGCCAGTTGACGTCGCTGTTGGGAAGCGCCTGGTGAAGGAGGCGGTAGCCGGCGATCAGGCCGCCGATCTTGGGGAGGGTGGTGACGTAGGCGGCGACAGGTGTCGGGGCACCGTCGGTGACATCGGGCACCCAGAAGTGGACCGGTACCGCGCCGACCTTGAAGAGCAGACCGGCGAGTACGCCGACGAGTCCGATGGCGACAAGGCCGTAGGAAGCGGCTGGCAGGCCCGCATTGAGTTCGCTGTAGTGAGTGCCGTGGCCGACGCCGTAGAGAAGCGCGATGCCGGCGAGCATGGCGGTGCCGAGCAGGGCGCCCATTAGGTAGTACTTCAGGGCAGCTTCCGTACCGCGGGCGTCCTTGGTGAAGCCGGCGAGCGCGTAGGCGGGGATGCTCGCCAGCAGGTAGGCGGCGAACAGCATCAGCAGGTCGTTCGCCCCGAGCAGGGCGAGGGTGCCCGCGCCGGTCAGCAGCAGGAGCACCCAGTACTCTGTTTCGCGTTTGTGGCCGCGTACGGTCTCCACCGACATGCCGATGATCAGCAGCAGCGCGGCGAGGACAATGAGCCGGCCGAAGTCGGTGGCGGTGTCGACGGCGAACGCGGCGGAGAAGACGGTCTGTTCCCGGCCCGTGGCCATGGTGACGGCGGTGGCCACCAGCCCGGTCGCACAAGCGACGGCTGCGAGGGCAGCGACGATCCACTGGCGGCGGCGGGGCAGCCAAGAGCCAGTGAGAAGGCCGATGACGGCGGCACCGACGAGGGCGAGTTCGGGGATGAGGGCCGTCAGGTTTTCGTTCACCGTGCTACCAGCCCGGTCAGGGTCCGGCTGGCCGGTTCGATGACGTCCAGCAGCCACCGCGGGGCGACGCCGATCACCAGGGCCACCGCGAGCAGGGACACGGTGGACAGCGCCTCGGTACCTCTCAGGTCGCCGACTCCGCCAGCAGAGATCGTTTCGGGCAGGCGTGGAGTGCCGAGGAACATACGTCGCAGAGCGGTGAGGAACAGGGCCGCGGTGATCAGGATGCCGGTCACGGCGATGGCGGTGGCGATCGCCTGGGAGGCCAAGCTGCCAGCGAAGATCTGGAACTCGGCGATGAAGCCGGAGAAGCCGGGGATGCCGAGACTGGCGAACGCGGCGACGGCGGTGACCGCCGCGAAGCGCGGAGTGTGAGCGGCCAAGCCGGAGTAGGCGTCCATCGTGTAGGTGCGGCCGCGGTCGTGGAGCACTCCGGCGAGCAGGAACAGAGCTCCGGTGATCAGGCCGTGGCTGACCATCTGGGTCACCGCCCCGGTCACCGCCAGGGAGCGGGCTTGGGCGTCGCTGCCCGCCAGTGTTCCGGCGGCGCCGACTGCGAGGATGATGTAGCCCATGTGGTTGACCGACGTGTAGGCGATCATGCGCTTGAAGTCCGTCTGCGCCAGCGCCACCAAGGCCCCGTAGACGACGGACACGGCGCCGACGATCACGATGACGAGCGCGTAGTGGCGCCAACTGCCGGGCAGCAGGGGCATGGCGATGCGCACGAACCCGTACGTGCCCATTTTCAGCAGGACACCGGCGAGGATCGCCGAGCCGGTGGCGGGGGCATCGGTGTGGGCGGGCGGCAGCCAGGTGTGGAAGGGCACGGTGGGGGTCTTGACCGCCAGTCCAACGCCGATGGCCAACAGCACAAGACTGGCGTACAGGCCGCGTCCGGCCAGTGGGTTGCTGTGGGTGAGGTCGACGATGTCAAAAGTGTGCGGGTCGGCGGCCAGGTAGAGGCCGATGAAGCCGAGCAGGAGGGCGAGGGAGCCGATGAAGGTGTAGAGGAAGAACTTCAGCGCTGCGGCCCGGGCCCGTTCGCCGTGCCCCCAGCCCGCGATGACGAAGAACATGCCGACGATGGAGAGGTCGAAGAAGACGAAGAACAGGATCAGGTCCAGGGCGACGAACAGGCCGACGCTGACGGTCTGCAGGAACAGGAACAGGCAGACGTAGGAACGCACACGCCGCCTCTCGCGCAGGGAGTGAACGGCGACGGCCAGGAACAGCAGGCAGGTCAGGGCGACCAGGGGCAGGGACAGGCCGTCGACACCGACGTGGTAGCCGACGCCGGCACTGGGGATCCAGCGCACGCGCTGCTGGTACTGCATTCCGCCATCGGGGTCGAAGCCCACCCACAGCGCGACGACGAGGGCCAGATCGGCAGCCGCGGTGGCGATCCATGTCCAGACGAGCACCCGATCGGGAAGGCTGCGCGGCAGAAGCAGGAGCACTGCACACACCAGCAGCGGCAGGAACGTGACGACGGTCAGCACAGGGGTTACCTCACCAACAAGATGATCAGGACGAGCACGGCGATGCCGACGGCGGCCTGTGCGTAGTACTGGTGGAGGAGTCCGGTCTGCGGTCGGCGTGCCCAGCGGCCGAGGTTCCGCGCGCTCGTGGCGACCGCGCGGACGGCAGCGTCGATGCCTCCGTCGTCCAGTTGCCGCGCAAGCCGTGCGGCGGCGAGTCCGCCTCGGGCGGTCTGCCGTACGGTGCCGTCGACGACTCGGTCGTCGAATGCGGCGAGCGTTCGTGCCAGGCCCAGCACCGGGCGGACGACAATGGCTCGCGTGATCTGCTCCAAGTAGAACCAGTCTTCGGCCCATCGCACGGCAGCGGCCGGTGCGGACGGCGGGTGGGACGCCCACCACCAGGCCAAGGCTGCGGCTGCGATCGCGACTCCGGCCGACAGGCCGAGTTCCCACGGCTCGGGCGACGGTTCGCCCGGGGCGCCTACCAGCCGCTTCAGCCAGGACGCCGGACCGGGCAGGGCCAAAACCCCCAGTACCGCCGCGGCAAGGCCGAGGGCGAGGAGTGGAGCCGGTGTCGTACGGGCTGTGCGCCGGGTGCCGTGTCGCTCGGTGTCATATCCGGCCTGCGGGTCTTTCGGGAGGGGGCGGGTGACGTACCAGAGGGCCTTGATGCTGTAGACAGCGGCCACGGCAGCTGCCGCGAGGCCCACCGCGTACAAGCCGGTCCCCTCGGTGCGGGCGGCGGCGAGGACCTCGTCCTTGGCCGCCCACAGGGATAGGGGTGGCAACCCGGCCAAGGTGAGTGCGCTCACGGTGAAGGTCACGCCGACCAGCCGATACGTGCGGGCCGCGCCCCTCAGGGCTGGCAACTGCTTGGTGCCCAGCGCTGTCAGCCAGGCGCCTGCTGCCAGGAACAGCCCCGCCTTGGTGGCTGCGTGGGCGAGGAGCTGCGTCGTGCCCGCTGCGACTCCGCGGCTGCCCGCGGCGAGAACCATGAACCCGATCTGCGCGGCGGTGGAGGCCGCGAGGAGCTGCTTGAGGTCGGTCTGGACCACCGCGACCAATCCCAGGGCCAGGGCTGTGACCACGCCGGACCAGGCAACGAGTGGACCGGCCCAGGTGGTGGCGTCCAGCAGCGGGACCAGACGGAGCAGCAGATAGGCACCGGCGGCGACCATGGTTGCGGAGTGCAGCAGCGCCGACACCGGGCTTGGGCCCTGCATGGCGCGCGACAGCCAGAAGGAGAAGGGCAGTTGGGCGGACTTGCCGAGGGCGGCCACGACTACGCCCGCGGTGATCACATGCAACCACGGCGCATCCGCGTGCGAAAGAGCATCCAGATCCAGGGACCCGATGCCGCCGGCCACGGCGGCGCCTGCCGCCAGGTACAGGCCGAGGTCCGCGGCGCGGGTGGTGAGGAACGCGACGTCGGCGGCCACCGTCGGCTCGGGCCGCCGCCACCAGTAGCCGATCAGGGCCCAGCTGGTCGCGCCCATCACTTCCCAGGCCATCAGCAGCAGCGGCAGCGTGGCCGCCGTGACGGTGGCGAGCATGGCGCCGGCGAAGACGAGCATGAGCCCGAAGAACCGGCCCCGGTTCTCGTCGGCGGTCATCTCCCCCGCCGCGAAGGCCAGGACGGTGGTGGTGACGGCGGCGACGGTGACCACCATCACCGCCGACAGGCCGTCCACCGCCAACCCCGCGTCCATCCCGGCGAACAGTGACGCACTGGCGGCAGGTCTCGTCACCGCAGCAGCCACCGCCACACCGAGCGTGGCCACGGCCAACGTCACGCCGATGGCGGGAACCTGCCGACTGCGACTCCGCCCCATGAGCGCGAGCGCCGCTCCCCCACCGAGCGGGAGAGCGATCAGCAGCCAGAGCATCGCGCTCATCCCTTCAGGTCCTCGGCCATGTCGGTCATGTCGACCTGCCGGGCCCGATAGATGGCGGTGGTGACGGCGAAGCCCATGGCCATCTCCACCGCCATCGCTACCACGGCCGCCACAATTACCACTTGGCCGCTGCCGGCGGCGGGGGCGAGAAAGTACCAGAAGTCGGCGGCGGCGACGATGACCCCGCCGATCATCAGCTCGATCCCCATCATGATCATGACGATGGACTGCTGGGAGAGCGCCCCGAACAGACCCGTCGAGAACAGTCCGGCGGCGAGGACCAGCAGGAGTTCGAACGTCATCGGCCCACTCCTCCGCCGGCCGGGTCCTTGGCCGGCCTCTGGTCGAGGTCGTCGCCGAAGCGGTCGTAGCGCCCCCGGTGGGTGGCGAGCACGACGGTGGCGATCATGGTGGCCAGGAGAACGAAGCCGAGGGTGACCATGGTCAGCATCTGGTCGCCCATCAACGACATGCCGACCTGGAACGTGGTGTCCTTGGGCCGCGCCCCTGTCCGGTCGGGCCAGGGCACGACGTAGATTCCGGCGACCATCGCGGCGAACACGAGACCACTGATGACCAGCGAGCCGCGTGTGTTGTGGAGCATCGACATCGGCATCAGGCCGGCCGGATTCATCATGTACGCGATCATGAACACCGCCATGATCACCATCTCCATGACCATCATCAGCACGATCACCACGCCGAGATACGGCAGCCCCAGCACGGTGACCACCCCGCCGACACACACCAGGGAGCCCAGTAGCGCGAAGGTGACCCGGGCCATGGAGTTCAGCGTGAACACCAGGACGCCGCCGGTGAGAGCGAGCACGCCCAGTACCACCAGCAGCACCGTGCTCGTCAGGCCCATGACGCTCCTTCCCTACAGGTTGAGATTGACCAGGGCCGGCACCAGGGCTTGCACAATCGACAGTGGTAGCAGCACCACCCAGGCCAGCTCCACGTACCGGTCGGCACGGATCACCGGCATGCGTCGCAGCACCCACACCAGCAGCCCCAGCACCAGCAATGTCTTGATCAGTGACCACGCCCAGGTCGGCAGTCCCGGTCCGGCACCACCTCCCAGGAACAGCGGCACCGCCATCGCCGCCCCCGCCGCCAGCCACAGCCACCGCCCGGCCTGCAGCAGCAGCCGGTCCACGCCGGACGTCTCCCCCAGCACGCCACCGGCGATGTCACGACCGGCCGGGTAGGCGAACGGGCCCAGAAAGCTGAACGCGAGCACGCCGGCCAGGTAGACGACGAACGCGAATGGCATCCACACCGCGTACCACAACCCGTGCTGGGCACCGACGACGTCCGTGACCCGCAGGGACTGCGCCCCGGTGGCAGCAGAGATCAGCGCGAACATCAGGGGCAGTTCGTACGCCAGGCCCTGGGCGAGGAAGCGGTAGCCGCCGACCAGGGAGAACGCAGCGTTCGGGCCCCAGCCGGCCAACCACAGCCCGGCCCAGGTCAGCACCTCCATCGCGTTGAACCACACCACCCCCACCGAGAGGTCGGCGACGACGTGGTTCCCGAACGGGATGACCAGCGTGGAAAGAACGGCCGCCACCGGTACCACCACGACGCCGACCCGCCACAGCAACCGGTCCGGAGCGGGCATACGACGCTGCTGTGTCACCAGTGCCTGCGGTACGGCGAGAAATGGCCGCACCACAGCGGTCGCAGTGACCGACCGGCCCGCGCTTCGGGCGTCCAGCGCCGCATTGCCGGCCACGGCCACCAAGGCGAAGCCGAGCAGCGCCGCCGGAGCGGCCAGCAGCATCCACCACTCTCCCGCCTCAACCACGAGCGAGCTCCTGCTCGGTGAGGCTCAGTTCGTCCGGGTCCGGGTCAAGGCTGGCGACAATGAGGCGAGCCGCGCTCAGCTCGGCTCCTTCCAACAGCCGGGGCAGCAGCCTCGCCAGGTCTACTGAGGGCGGTCGCACGGCGTCCCACCGGCCCCGCGGACTCTCCTGAGCCGCTGGATCGAGCCGCGCTGTGTCGTCCAACCGCAGTACGTCTCGTACGACATCGGTGAGCCACTGCCGGTACCTGGCCGGCACGTCCCCGCCCGCGCGCGCGGCGGGTCCGGTGACGCCGGCGGCCCGCGCATCGGCCGTACTCACCGGGCCGATGCCACGAGACAACCAGTACAAGGTCCGAGACCTTCCGACGCGTCGGGCAAGGCGCTCCACACGAGGCAGTACCTCCTTGGTCTGCGCCTCGTCCAGCAGGTCGTCGCGGAGCCGTCGCGCCTTCACTGCCTGGGCGGGCCAGCCGACCACCGACAACAGCCGACCCAGGCTGTCCAGATGCGCAGCCGCTCGCCACCGGGCGGCCTCCCCCGCGTACACCACCTCACCCGACGCGGCACGCAGCCAGGGCCTCGCCCAGAAGGCGTCGGCCGACCCGCTGGAGGGCGGCGCATCGAGATCGGCCTGCTGAATGACATCGCCCTGCAGCACCACACGGATGACCAGTCCGGTGGGCCAGTCGGCCAGGAACGGCCCCAGCGACACGTGCAGGCGGTCCAGCATCAGACCGTCGCGGTCTTCGCCCGGCTCGGCCATTGGCAGTCCGCCGGGCATTTCCATGTCCCCGTGCCCGTGACCGCCGTGGCCTCCATGAACGCCGTGGCCGCTGCCATGGCCCGCGTGGTTCTGCTGACCGTCCCCTTTCATAGGACCGTCAGACTCGTGCTCCGCTTCGCCGTGTGATCCGGCGTGGCCGGCAGCGCCGGGGTCATGACCTCCGTGGTCGGCGCCGCGGTGTCCCTGGTGCTCACCGCCGCGGTCGACGCCCCGCGAACCGTCGTGGTGCCGTCCCGTGTCCTCGTCGCCGCTGCGATCCCTGTTGCCCGCTTCCCGGTCGGACGGCATATGCCCCTCACTGCCGGACTCTCCAGATGTGTCGTGCCCGTCGGTTCGGTCCGGACCGATGTCCGAGTGGTCCGGTGCACTCAGCCGGGTCCGGCCGGCGTCGAGAACCGAAGCCACCTCGCCGACCGTCGTCACCCGCATTCGCACGCGTGGCTGGGGCATGTCCTGCCACAGCCGGTCCATTGCTGGACGTAGCCGCGGGCAGTCGGGACCCACAACCAGCATGAGGTCGGCCTCGGCAGGGGTCGTTGCCGCCGGCCAGTCCCGCGACCGCAGCTCCTTCTCGACGGCCAGCCGCACCCGCGTCCCGCCCGGCGTAGCCGTCAGCAGCACACGCGGCCGGCCCGCGGCTGCGCGTGCCAGGACAGCTGTTACGCCCATCGCAGCGCTCCCTCACGCCATGCGTAGACCACTCCGGCGAGAAGGACCGCGAGGAAGACGAACATCTCGATCACCGCGCTTGGCCCCATCGCGGAGATCACAAGCGTCCACGGGTACATGAAGACCATCTCCATGTCGAACGCGAGGAAGAGCATCGTCACCGTGTACCAGCGCACATGGAAACGGCTGACCGCATGTTCGGAGGGATCCAGACCTGACCCGAACGGCTGCACGGACAGCGGTGCCGCTGAGATCCGCAGCGCCCAGGCGGCCCCGTAAAGACCCGCCACGGCGAGCAGTGCCACGCCAAGCAGGGCCAGTGCAGCCGTAAAGCCGCTCACCAGCGCTCACTGCCTACGCCGCCCGTGCGGTCCGTCGCCCGTACCATGCTCTGCCACTCCCTCCGCTGCCAGACAACGGCGCAGGTACCCCCACGGGGCATGTTGAATCCCGGAAAGCTCCTATGGCCAAGATGGTTGCGACTCATCCGACCGCGCTCTGAACAAGGCGTTACGGCTACGGTGCCCGAAAGGCGAGCCCCGCGCGAGATGGCTGAGTCAATCGGTGCCGGTTGGATGAGGCGGGCTGCTGGGACAGGTCGGACGGGCCCATCGGACTGCCAAGGGACGCGACGAACCAGGGCCGCGGAAGGGCGCGGCTGTTCAGTGTGTCTGCCGTGCCGGCGGATGCACGGACACCTGCCCGCCCTTCGCGCGTCGGTTTCCGCGCAGCGAGACGAGGGTGATCACCACCATGGCGATCATGACCGTGGTCGAGATCAGAAAGGCGGGCGAGGTGGGCTCAGAGGCCGAGGCGCCAGCGACCACGTACGCGGCGGTGCCGGGCAGCACGCCGACGGCCGTCGCGGCGGCGAACGGCCAGAGCCGGATACCAGAGAAGGCCGCTGCGAAGTTCACCATCTGGAAAGGAATGCCGGGGACGATGCGGAGCAGCAACATGCTTCGGAAGCCCTGATCGGTAAGACGGCGATCCAGGGCTGCAAGGGCCTTCTTCCTCAGGAGTGGCCGGATCGCCTCCCGTCCGAGGCTTCGCCCGAGGAGGAAAGCCAGCACTGCACCCAGTGTGGTCCCGGCGACAGCCAGCGCCAGGCCCTCGGCGCCGAACAGAACTCCGGCGGCCGCGTTGAGCAGGGGCTTCGGAAAGAAGGCAAGCGTGGCGAGGGCGAAAACGAGGACGAAAGCGGGTGCGGCCCACACCTCGAAAGGGCTGGAGGAGAACCCCTGAGACAGGAGTCGACGGGGACTCCACAGGAGCAGGGAGCTTGCCGCGACCGCCAGCAGCACGATGAGGAAGGCCAGACGGGCAAGCGGTGGTATGCGCACCAAGCAAGTGTAATGGCGCGCTGAGACCTGGGCGGGGCACCGAAGCCCGTCGACGAACCTGCAGAGGCTCGGCTCCCAGTGCGACCGCACTCAGCCCGGCGCCGCCCTACTCTGCGGGAGGCATGGGGCTGACTGGTCGCGCGTCGCCGGACCATCGCTCCTCGATACGGCCGATCCGCCAGACACCGAATGCGATCACCCAAGTCAGCAGGAAGAGTCCGACGATGCCGAAGCCCACGTACTCCAGGTTCAACGAGGCGATCCAGACCAAAGGTCCGGACTTCATGCCGAGCCTCTCGACGAGCAGACCGACGAGCACCAGGATGCCGATGACAAGGGCGACGGTGACGGACAGCACGGTCACGGTCAGGTTGTAGAAGACCTTGCGAACAGGCTTCAGGAACGCCCAGGTGTAGGCCCGTGACATGAAGACACCATCGGCGGTGTCGAACAGACTCATCCCGGCGGCGAACAAGACCGGCAGGACGAGAATGGCATACCAGGGCAAGACGTACGCCGCCGAGCCTGCCGCGAGAACGAGTAGGGCGACTTGGGTCGCGGTGTCGAAGCCGAGGCCCATAAGGAGGCCGACCGGATAGAGGTGCCAGGCTTTGCTGACGCGCCTCATTACGCGTCCCAGGAGCCGGGCCAGAAAGCCTCGGCTGTCGAGCTGCCGCTCCAGCTCCGCCTCGTCGTACTCACCACCGCGCATGCGGCGGAAGACCTTCGCGATGCCGATGGCCGAGACGAGGTTGACGAGACCGATGAGTACGAGGAAGGCTCCGGCGACGATCGTGCCGACGAGGCCGAGCGTCTGTGCCGCGTGCGAGTCCTCATTCTGGACGACGCCGGCCACCGAGCGGATACCGATGGCCAGCAGCAGGCTTGCGACGAACACCACCGAGGAGTGTCCGAGGGAGAACCAGAAACCGGCACTCACAGACGGCTTGCCCTCGCCGACGAGCTTGCGGGTGGTGTTGTCGATCGAAGCAATGTGATCCGCATCGAACGCGTGCCGCACCCCCAGCAGATATGCCGTCAGGCCCACATTGACGCCGAGGACGCCGTCACTGCCGAGCTGGTATTCGTGGGGTGCCACGGCGAAAATGAGCACGCCCCACCCCACGACGTGCAGCAGCAGGACGAAGGCGGTCATGCCTCCGATGGACCGCCACTCCGTCGGCCTAAACGCTGCGCGCAGGCCCACGCGCGATCGCGGGGTGGTGGCTGTCGGTGAAGCGCCGGAGACCATGGACGATCCTTGTTCCTGAGAAAGCAAGCCAAGCCATCCGGTGGCCCCGGACCGCGAGCGCAGAGCTTATTGCAAGAACGTCGCAAGTGAGTCTCTGGGGCAGAGGTGGCAAGGGTCAGCGCATCGGCGTCATCAGTCGGCTCCGCCCGATCTCGCCACCGGGGTCAGCCGATACCTCCCGTGCACGCCACACCCGGCTCGGGGGTCTGCTCACCCAGCACATACTTGTCGAAGAACTCCGCCACCCGCGGATCGGAAGCCTCGTCCATCTCCAGCTGGTGGCCCCAGGCTGTCAGCGTAATCGGTGACGGCTGGGTCTTGTACAGGCTCATGAGCGTGTACTTCGTGTCGGACACCCTCTCCTTGAGGGCGGCGACGTCGGCGTCGGCCACCTTGTCGTTGTAAGTGACCCACACCGCGCCGTGCTCCGGCGAGTGAACGGCATTCTCGTCTTCTATCTGCTCGGTGTACACGTCGCCGTCACAGTTCTGCCAGATTTGGTTGTGGTCGCCGCCCGTCCCCGGCATCGGATGGCCAACATTCTTGTCGACATGCTTCTGGCTCAGCTTGGACCAGGCCCGCTCTCCACGGACGGGAGCCGCCCGTTGCTGCTCCTTGTCGTTCGCGCTGTCCAGCAGGTACCAGCCGCCACCGATGGTGCCGGCGATGATCACAGCAGAGGCGGTGATGACGATGGCCTTGTTGCGTCGTTCGCGCGCCTGCTCAGCGCGTCGCATCTGCTCTACGTGCGCGCGGCGAGCTGCCTTCTGTGCTGTCGACTTGGTTGGAACCCATGCTGATGTCCTTGCCCCGCCGCTCCGCGACAGGCGGCCACGGCGGGAACCGGCACGCCTACTACTAATCTACTACACACTTTAGTTTAGGGTGGTTCCATGGGAGTCGCTCAATACCCCGCCCGTAAACAGGCTCTGACCTGCTCAGCGCCTGGTCAGATACGCCTGCATCGCCCGGTGCAGTGTCTTGTTGACCGCCCCCTGGAGCGGCACTTCCCACTCGCCCAGCGTCTCGGCCACTCGACCTCCGGTGCCGAGCTTCCAGCGCATCAGGCCGAACGCCCGGACCTCGGGATCGAGGGTGTCAGGCACCCCACGCATGTCGTACGTGGCGACCCCTCGCGCGTGAGCATCGCGAATCATGCGCCACTGCAGTGCGTTGCTGGGGCGCACTTCGCGCCGGTTGTCGGCGGACGCGCCGGTCAGGTACCAGGCCCGTCGACCGAGCGTGATGAGGGTGTGCGCAGCGAGTACCTCGCCTTCGTGGCGGGCAAGATAGAGCCTCATACGACCCGGCTCTTCCGCATTGAGCGCCTGGTGCTGACGTTGGAAGTACTCCAGGGACCGGCCCAGTCGGAAGCCGTCACGTTTCTCGGTCTGCTGCAGCAGCGCGAAGAAGTCCGGCAGGCAGCTGTCGTCACCTATGGCTGTCGCCACGTCGGACCTGGTCGCCCTCTTGATGTTGCGCCGCCACTCCTGGTTCATGCCCGACCACACGTCCTCCAGCGTCCGGCCGTCCAGTGGGATTTCGAAGAGATGCCTCGGCTGTGCGTCGCCGGCGCCCTGACCGTCCTCACCACAGCGCCGCCAACCGGCCTCCCGCAGCCGGTCGGCGACTGCCGCTCCCAGCGGATCGACCACGTCCGGCAGCACGTCCCCCAGCCGTCGGCCCGGCGCCACCGCGTTCTTGAGCGTCGAAGCGGACCATTTGCGGTACGACAGCGGCGGTCCCATGCGCACCGCGAAGGCGCCGGTGTCCCGCAGGTGATCCAAGAGCAACTCGAGTCGTACGCCGAGTCCGGGTGCGGCCCAGTCCAGTACCGGCCCTTCGGGAATGTAGGCGAAGTACCGGCGTACGCCAGGCATCTGGCGGTACAGCACCAGCGCGGCGCCCTCCTGGTTCCCAGCTCCGTCGAACCAGCCGAGGTACTCGGGCTTCCAGCCTTCCTTCACTTCCGCCCACGAGGGGCACTGGAGGAAGCTGACCTGCCCGCCACCGTTCTGCACGCTGCAAACGCGGACATAGTCGGCGTATCGCTCACGCGGCATCGGCTGCAGCTCGAGCGCTCGATGGGGTTGGGGCGTCTGCACCATGGCGGTCACAGCGGCGGCCTCCTCGTCGTGATCAGGTCCCCTCCTCCTGGAGGGCGGCGGGCATCGCCCGCTCATCTGGTTCACGCGCGGGCCCACGGCCCGGTGACAGACAACTTCCGGCACGGCTGGCCACCGAGAGATGAACGAAGGGCGACACAGCGGCCATGACCGTGGAGACGAACAACGAGCCTCCCGCCAAGACGCCCGCGGCCGCCGGGGCTCGGCGGCCGGCGACGGTGAGCGGCGGGGTGACCATGGCGCTCGGCTCCCTGGCCTCACGACTCACCGGCTTCGTCCGCAGCGCGATTGTGGTTGCCGCTCTGGGTACCGCGCTGCTCGGCGACGCGTACAACGTCGCCAACACGGTGCCGAACATCATCTACATCCTGCTGATCGGAGGCGCCCTCAACTCCGTGTTCGTCCCCGAACTCGTCCGCGCGGCAAAGGAGCACGAGGACGGAGGTACCGCCTACACCGACCGGCTGCTGACCGTCTGCCTGCTGGCCCTGGCGGCGATGACGGCGGCAGCCGTGATCGCCGCTCCTTGGATCGTCGACGCGTACGCCGACTACACCGGCGCACAGCGCGACATGACCGTCGCCCTGGCGCGTTTCTGCCTGCCGCAGATCCTGTTCTACGGCGTGTTCACTCTGCTCGGGCAGGTACTCAACTCCCGCGACCGCTTCGGCGCGATGATGTGGACGCCTGTGCTGAACAACACCGTGGTCATCATCGTCTTCGGCTTGTACCTCGTCATCGCCGCGGAGGCGGTCTCGGCGGACCAGGTCACCGATTCGCAGATGCTGCTTCTCGGGGTGGGCAGCACTGCGGGTATCGCCGTTCAGGCACTGGCGCTGCTGCCGTCACTCCGCGCAGCGCGTTTCCGCTGGCGGCCCCGGTTCGACTGGCGGAACTCGGGCCTGACCCGGCCGCTGCGCGCCGCCGCATGGACCCTGATGTTGGTCCTGGCGAATCAGGTGGCGTACTGGGTGGTGACCCGGCTCTCCACGTCCGCAGGGGTACGCGCGAACGCCGAGGGCCTCACGGCCGGCGTCGGCTATACCGCCTACAGCAGCGCTTACCAACTGTGGGTCGTGCCACAAGGCATCGTCACGGTTTCCCTCGTCACCGCTCTGCTGCCGCGTATGAGCCGGGCCGCCACGGATGGAGACCACGGACGCGTGGGCGCGGACCTGTCGCGGGGGTTGCGCACCACGGCGGTCGCGATCGTCCCCGCCACGATCGCGTTCCTCGTGCTGGCCCCACAGCTGACGGGGGTGGCCTACCAGTACGCGCAGGCCACCGAGGAGGACACCCAAGCAATCGCGTGGGTCCTCATGGCCTTCGCGCCCGGCCTGCTGGCCTTCTCAGCACAGTACGTGCTCTCCCGGGGCTTCTACGCGCTCGGCGACACCCGGACCGTGTTCTTCCTGACCCTGGTCGTCGCCGGCGCCAACGCCGGGCTGTCGGCGGCAGCCTACGTGCTTCTCCCGGCTCGCTGGGCAGTGACCGGCGTAGCCGGTGCGTACGCAGTGGCCTGCACCGCAGGGCTGGTGTGCACCTCACACGTTCTGAGCCGGAGACTGCGGCGAGCAGGAGCCGAACGCGGCATCGACGCCGCGCACGTGGCGCTCGTCCATCTGAAGCTGGCCGTCGCCTGCCTGCCGGGAGCCGCGGCTGCCTACCTGGTCTCCGGCTGGAGCACGGCCCGCCTCGGCAACGGACCGACCGGTGACCTGACCGGTCTCTTGCTCGGCGGCACGGCCATCGCCGTCTCCCTGGTCACTCTCGCCCGGCCACTGCGCATCGTCGAGGTGCAAACGCTGACGGCACCACTGGTGCGCCGTTTGGGTCCCCGCGGCCGCCACCGCGCCACCGGAGGGCCCCGCCCGTGAACGGAACGGGGAAGTCGAACGACTTCGACCAGTGCTACACCGACCACGCCCGGCGGCTTGTGGCGATCGTCTATGCCGTGACAGGCGACCTGGCGGAGGCCGAGGACGCCGTCCAGGAGGCGTTCGCGCGTGCCTGGCTGCGCTGGGACCGGATCGTGGCGGCGGGTGACCCGGTGCCCTGGGTGCGTACCGTGGCGATGCGGCTGGCGGTCAGCACCTGGCGCAAGTCCCGCAACCGTGTCCGGGCTCACTTCCGCCACGGTCCGCCGACTGACCTGCCCGGGTTGGCCCCGGACCACGTGGCCCTGGTCGCGGCTCTTCGCAAGCTCAAGCCGGAGCAGCGCCGCGTGATCGTGCTGCACCACCTGCTGGACCTGCCGGTGGAGGAGGTCGCGCGGGAGACCGGTTCGACTCGGGACGCCGTGCGCACCCGCCTTGTGCGCGCCCGTCGGGCACTCGGGACGCACCTCGAGGAGACCGACATCGACCGGCGGTCGCTACGGACGACCCGATACGCTCCCGGACACACCCGAAGGGGACGGCCGGAGGAGGTGCCTACGCATGACTGAGAATTCCGGTCGCAAGGAGAACCCACTGGCCACGACCACCGATGCCCACATCGGCGTGCGGCTGCGGGGACTCGCGGAGGACGCCGAGCAGCTGGTCAGCCTGGGCGCCCGCCCGAACGTTGTCCGCATGCGTGCCCACCGGCGCCGAAGCCGGCGGCGGGCCGGGGCCGCGACACTCCTGGGCGGCGCCGCACTGGTCATGGGTGCCGCCTGGGGCATGCTCCCGGACCTCCAGGACAGCAAGGAGGCGCCGGCAGCCGGCCGGCAAGCCCGCGACCTGGTGTCCGCCGGCGCGCTCCTGCCTCCCGCGCAACCGGACGGGAAACTCACCGAGAAGGCGCTCCTGTCCCCTTCCGCCCTGCCCTGGAACGGCACCTATCACTGGCGTAGCACCGACACTGGCCGGGAAACCGCCCCTGCCCTGCCGGAAGCGGGCAAGGGAGGATGCCATGTCCAGTGGTTCGAGGACCTGGGCACCACGAGCATGGTCACGCGGACCTACGACGGTCAGGGGCCTGCGACCGCCCAGCACCGGATCGCGGCGTTCGCAGGCCCCTCCGCCGCGGCCCGGGCCGCGGCGACGCTTGACTCCCGTCTCCACGGATGCGGCTGGCACGAGACCAGGGCGACGGGGGCACGGTCGTCCGACCGGGACGCGTCTTCCGGTGCGACGCCGACGGGCCTGCACGAATACGTGCTGACCTCCGGCAGGGACGATTCCGTACGGGTGACGTTGGCCCAGTCTGACAACCGCGTGGCAGTCCTCGCGGTCTCCACTCCGGTCGCTTACGACCACGCACATCCCGACAGCCGGACAGACGCCTGCCTCAACGAGTCTCTTCGCGGGGCGGGAACGAGCCAGGGGTCCGAGCACTGCTGAAGCCGTGCCCGCCGGGACTCTTCCGGGAGGCACGGCTGCACTTCGGTCGACGTGGATCACATGGTCACTTCAGGGCACTGCCCTTCTGCCACATGTCCCAGTCGACGTTCCAGCCGCCGTAGCCATTGTTGGCAGGGACGGTGTCCTTGGACTTGATCACGGTGACTGGGTCGCCGTAGTCGACCTGGTCGTAGAACCACTTGGCGTCGGCCGTGCTCATGCCGATGCAGCCGTGGCTGCCGTTCACAACGCCGAACTTTCCTTCGTTCCAGGGAGCGGCGTGCGCGTACGTACCCGACGGGGTGAGCTGGACGTCCCACTTGACCGAGCCGAGGTCGTACGCCTCGGGGCCGAATATGCCGACGGTGGCGGAGTTCATCCGGATGGTGGGGACCTTGCTCAGTACGACCATGGTGCCGTTCCAGGTCTCGAAGGTCTCCTTGCCGGCGGACACTTTCAGTGTCCTGAGCACCTTGCCGTTCTCCTTGACGGTCATCGTCTTCTTGACGACATCGACCGTGCTCACTACGGCCTTGCCGATGGTGAAGTCGATCTCACGCCGCTGGGTGCCGACCAGATCGCCGTTCTCCACGCCGACCAGGTCCATCGTGAACTTCACCTTCGTGCCCGGCTGCCAGTACTCCCTGGGTCGGAAGTCCACACGGTCCTTGCCGTCGCGGTCCTTCATCCAGCTCCACGCGCCCTCGACAGCCGGTGACGAGGTGACCTTGAGTCTGCGTTCGACCACCGCCCTGTCTTGAATGGGCTTGTTGAACACCACCGACACCGGCAGGGCGACTCCGACCGTGTCGTCTGGGCTGACGTTGTAAGTGCCCACGAAGATCTCGTCCTTGCTCACAGTCGTGAAACTGCTGCTGCGGGAGACCTTGCCGCCGTCTGATGCGGCGAGTTGCGCCTTGAGCGTGTAGGCGGTGCCGTACTCCGTGTCGTGGGTCGAGGTCCAGGTGCGGCCGTCGGCGGAAACTTCCCCGTCCAGCTGCTTGCCGCCGGGCCCGGTCACCGTGACCGAGGCCAACTTGCCATCGCCGGCCGTCACGACGAGCGGCTCGTCGGCTATGACTTTCTCACCCTTCACCGTGGGTGAGACCGTGACGGTGGCCGACCCGGCCTTTCCAGCCCCCGAGCCAGTCTTCGAGGGGGACGAGTCCTGTGCCTTGTCGTCGCTCGTCGATCCGGAGGCGGACTGGGAGCAGGCGGTCAGGGTCACGAGTGCGGCCGTGGCGAGGGCCGCGGCGGCGAGCCGCCTGCGCCCGGTCCGCTGCTGCTCAGGCACGGGGCGCCCGCGTCGGCTGTCTTGCACGGTGATCCTCCATCGCGTTTCGTTAAGTACCTTAGTAGACGCTGGCCGCGCGATCCCGGTTCCCGCGCCCGGCGCGGGGGCAACTGTGGCTCCGGCGGAGTCGCCAACGATCTACCAATCTACTTCGTAGGATAAGGTCGCAGTTCCGTAGGACGACAGGTCGCGGCCATCATCGCCGCACGCGTCCACGTGATGCCTCGAGTCAGGGCAGCCCGAGAACACGGAGCGCAAGGCCGACCGCGGGCTTGGGACCGAACGAGGTTGACTTTCGGGGCATCAACACTCCGGCACCAGCGAGTTCGCGCACCAGGGCCTCCGTGGTCGCGGGGAGTAGCAGAGCGGTGCCACTTCCGGGTGCGGCCACGTCCGCGACTGCCTGCTGGACGTCGTGTGAGTACCTCACGGCGCCGGGTAGATCCGGCACAGCCCATACGGTGTCCAGCAGCAGGTGATCACCGACGGCTGCGGGGATCGCAGCCCACTCCCGGGGGCGGGAGGCGAGGGCTTCACGCAATGCCATGGGATCGGGGTCGGTAACCGACCACGCCTGCCCGGCGCCGACCAGGACCAGCTCATTTGGCCCGGGCTTCCGCGGCCCGTCCGGCAGGGACAGGACGCGGGCGACATTGGCCGCCAAGGAGGCCGCCTTCTCCGGGTCCAGTCCGGGTAGCACCCGATGGATCGCGGAGAGCCGCAGAGGGTACGCATTGGTGTCGATCAACAGGGCGAGAGAGTTCCTCCATGGACTGCCGGGTTGTCGGCCGAGGTGCAGGCAAGCGGCGTGGCGGTGGTGGCCGTCGGCAATGAGCGCCCGGCCCCGGGATACGCCGCTGGTCAGCAAGTCAATCTCCTGGTCGTCGTCACAGACCCACAGTGTGTGAGTGATCCCTGCGACACGGACGACCACTGCCGGTGGGCGGCGAATGACGTGCTCCATGACCTGGCCGGCCACTGACTCCATAGCACTGTGGGTCAGCAGCAAAGGCTCCAACTGAGCCCGGAGACCGGACATGTGGGCGGCTCTCTGCTCGACGACCTGAGGAGACACGGCTTCGTGGGGCAGCAGCAGCCGCTCCTCCCGCACGCTGTTGTCTCGTGGCACTGAGAGCTCACCGATCAGGCCGCGTTGCAGGATTCGGGCGCCCCGCTGCTGCTGGTAGACGTAGACGGCGGGCCGCTCGTCGCGTCGTAGCACTCCGCGGTGCAGCCAGCCCCTCAACTGCCGAGCGGTGGCCTGTGGATCTTGTGTGTAGAGAAGGCGTGTCACCTGGTAGGGGTGACCGCGCTGTGATCGCGCCTGCGCCCGTCCGTGATCGTCTTGAGGGGGAGCCACGATACGGGACAGGTCGCCGACAACTCCCTCGTCGTAGCGCACAGCCCGAAAAGCGCGGAGGCGCAGGGATGTCGGCTCCGGCGCAGGAGCAGCTGGGGTGGACATGGATTGCTCCCTGGTGAGTAGCACAGCCCGTCAGGGCGGGCGCCGTTTGGCACCCGCCCTGGGTACAGCAGGCGGATGGATCGGACCGTGGCGGATTGAGCCCAGTCACGTGAGAACGCCGAGTGGCAGGCATGGCGAGGGTCCGCATGGGGCGTCCACGCCGACTCGCCTCTCGGTGCTTTACGGGCCGCGGCCAAGGGCGGGCGGCTTGGTCCGCCCGCCCCGTGGGCCTACGTAATCGGGATCAGGCCGCCGCGGGCTCCGGGTCGTGCGCGCGTACGGGCTCCGAAAGGCGACCGGTGCGGTGCAGTCCGTACAGAGCCGCCGCACAGGCGAGACCGAGGAGGAGTAGCGCGATCCATGGCAACGCAGGCACTCCAGCCGAACGAGCCGCGTCCAGAGACGCTCCCGTGAGCAGGTTCCCAAGGGTGATGCCGACGCCGCAGATGGTGTTGTACAGCCCGTAGTGCGTGGCCACGAGCCGGTCCCCCGAGAGCCGGACGATGGTGTCCATCTCGAAGGGATAGGCGATCATCGTGCCGATGGCCAGGAACAGCGCGGCGAGCGTGGGTGGCACCGCCGCAAGCAGCCACAGCGCGACACCGGACGCCGGGACGGGCACGGCTGTGGCCAGCAGCAGCGGCGCGAACGCCAAGCCCATCACGGTCAGACCCCGGACCAGTGCCTGGCCGGGCTCGTAGCGGGCCTTGCACCAGGCGGTCACCCGCGTCTGGCCGACGATGGTACTCAGTCCGGACGCAGCGAAGAGCAGCGCCACAGCGACCGTGCCGAACTCCCCGTCCCCACCGAGTCGGCGCACTTCCAGGGGCAGGGACAGGTAGATCTGGAATGAGAGGACGTACGAGCCGACCATGGCACCGGAGAAGAGAAGGAAGGGCCGGTTGGCAAGAATGCCGCGCCACTGGGCGAGGACGCCCTCTCGGGCCTGGCCCTCTTCCTTCTCGTTGGTGTCCTTGGCACGCCGGGCCGGTAGAGCGCGGATCTGCACGATGCTCAGCAGCGCGAAGACCCCAGCCGACACCAGACACGTGATGCGGAAGTCCACTCCGGTCAACACCATGCCCACCAGCGGGCCGAGGAGGATTCCGGCCTGGTAGAAGACGTTGAACAACGCGAACGCCTCGACCCGGCGCTCCCCCGCGTCCGCTGCGAGATAGGCCCGGACCGCGGGATTGAACAGTGCCCCTGCGAGCCCGGTCGCCGCGGAGGCGGCGATCAGCGCACCCAGCGAGTCGACCAGGCCGAGCGTCGCGAAGCCGATCGTGCGCAGCACGCACCCGGCCACGATCAGCGGCTTGTAGCCGAGCCGGTCGGCAAGCGTGCCGCCAACGAGGAACATGCCCTGCTGGCTGAAGTTCCTTACCCCGAGGACCAGTCCGACGACCCAACCGGCCAGGCCGAGTGTTCCGGACAGGTGAGCCGCCAGGTAGGGCATGAGCATGTAGAAGCCGAGATTGATGGTGAACTGGTTCACCATCAACAGCTGGACGCTGCGCTCGTACGTGCGTACTTGTGCGAGGGTGCTCTTCACCGGTCCTCCTCCGACGGCTCGGAGAGCGTGAGCGGATCGACCACGGTGGTGCACCGGGTCCAGCGTGTGATCTCCTTCTCGTCCCCGCGGCCGATCGTCTCCGGCTCGGGCGCGGGCGGCGAGTCGAGCAGGCCGTGGGCGGCGCAGTAGTCGTCGTCGAACACCGTCCCGAGGTAGCGCTGCGGGCCATCCGGGAAGATTGCCGCGATGCGCGTGTCGGACGGCACCGTCCGGGCCAGCCACCCGGCGACCAGAGCGACCGCCCCCACGCTCCACCCACCCGTGGCGTAGTGCGAACCGGCCAGCTCTCGGCAGGTCCAGACCGCCTCCCCCGGAGCCACCCAATGCACCTCGGAGAAGTTCTCGTAGGCCACGTTGCGCGGGTAGATGCTGGACCCCAAGCCCCGCATCAGCCGCGGCCGGGCCGGCTGACCGAAGATCGTGGAACCGACGGTGTCGACTCCGACCACCCTCAGCTCTGGATACAGCTGCTTGAGGACCCGGGAGGTGCCGGCGGAGTGGCCGCCGGTGCCCACGCTGCACACCAGGACGTCGATGTGGCCGAGTTCTGTGGCGAGTTCCAGGGCGAGCGGGGTGTAGGCGGTGGTGTTGTCCGGGTTGTTGTACTGGTCCGGACACCAGGACTCCTGGTGCTGTGCCATGAGTTGCTGAACGCGGTCGCGGCGGGCCTGCTGCCACCCCCCGGTGGGGTGTGGTTCGGAGACCACGTTGACCTGGGCCCCGTACGCCGTCAGCAGCCGGGACATGGACATCTCCAGACCCGGGTCGGTGACGAGGGTGACCGGGTGGCCGTAGACCATTCCGGCCAGGGCAAGGCCCAGGCCCAGGGTGCCGCTGGTGGACTCGATGATGCGCGCGCCGGGTCGCAGGTCGCCGCGGGCGCGTGCCCGCTCCACCATGTGCAGACCGGGCCTGTCCTTGATCCCGCCGGGGTTGAACCCCTCCAGTTTGGCCCAGAAGCCACGGTCCGCGGGTGTCAGCGGCTCGGACACCCGCAGCAGCGGAGTGTTCCCCACCAAGCCAGACAAGGCCGAACGGTCCGGTGTGACGGCGGTGTTCATCAGTGGACTCATCTCTTTCGCTCTCGATCGATGAATGCGTCGTGCGTGTTCATCTCGCGCCACGGCCACGAGAGGGGTGGTCAGCCCCGACTCGTGGAGCCGTCGCACGACAGCCACGGATTAGCGGCTGCGTTCGAGAGGTCTAGATGCGCCACCGCGAGGTGCGAGCCAGCTCGATTCGGCCCGTGCGGGCTCCCCGACGCCTGTACGGTCGCCGGCGCACAGGCCATCGATTCACGAGCGCGGAGAGGACGACGAGCGCCGTCGCCCCTACTCCGGCAGGTGAGTAGTCGACGACCTGCGCCGTTGTACGAGCCGCTCCGTCCGCACAACATTCCTCGTCTTCATGTGGTGTGTGCGGTCCGTGGGGGACCGCACCCTTCATCTCCGGCGCGACTGCTACGGACACCGCAGACGTCGACCGGTCCGGGTCGTCTGTCGGCCCGTGTGTAAGGGCGCAGAGGCCGATCACCGCCAACAGGCTTCCGAACAGTAGCGAAGCGAGTCGGCGGCGCCACCGCGAGTCCTTCAGGACCCACCGGATGGATAACCTCGCATCACGGTTTGTCAGCACAAATCCTCCGTGTGCCACCGATTTGACCACGGCAGCGGCCATGGCACAGACAAACGGCAGGCGTGAGTGGGGGGCTTAAGGAGGGCGTCGACGATCCAGCGCGGGATCCGTATCGGCGGAGCGGGATCCTACTCTCGTGACGCGCAGACCGACGTACCACTCGCCCGTCTGAACGGGTGAGCCAGAACGATCGGACGTGTAAGGACTTCGAAATCTAGACCTGTTGGATCACGAAGGATCTCAGGGCCCCTGAGGGCGAGGGATCGGACTCCGGCGCGCCGAGGCACTGGTTGTCAGCGGTTCGCTCGGCGGTGGCCGATTCACTGGTGGAGGCTGCAAAGCACGGCAGCGCAACCACCGGGCCCGGAAGCGGTTGGCCGGCTACACAGTGTTCCCCCGGATGCGACGAACCATGATTGTCACGGCCGTCACCCGTTGCGACAAGGCGAGACGGCGCCTGCGCTCCCGAGGCGTCGTGAGGCTCTACGAACGGCTCGGCAGCGGGTACCGCTGAGCTGGTCACCGAGTGGCTGGGGACACCGTCGGCATGTAGTCCGTGCGTGAACACGACACCGAGGAGCAGCACGGCCAGACCCAGCACAGGCAGTAGCCGACCCGCGGCAGCACGGGCCCGCAGCATGCACGGAGGCGACCAAGCCGTAATCATGCCGTGATACTAGCGGCTCTCGGGCGTTGATCCGTCAAGACTCCGGACGCAGCTCGACAACGCGCCACGCAAATGACTTATTTGCTCTGGCGAGGACTGACAGCAGGCGGCCGCTACCGAGCGCTGAGCACTCCGAAGAAGCGTTCTACTATGGGCTCGCGTAGCACGGCGAAGAGGAGAGAGCGACCATGCGGCGGCTGGGGGAACTCGAAGCGGAGATCATGGACCGCCTGTGGCGTTGGAAGCGTCCGGCGACAGTGCGGGAGATCGTCGACGACATCAACAAGCAGCGCCCGCTCGCCTACACCACCGTGAATACGGTGGCCACCATCCTCTACAACAAGGGCTGGCTGCTGCGCGGCAAAGAAGGCCGCGCCTGGGTGTACACGCCGGTCCGCAGCCGCGAAGAATACTCGGCAGGGCTCATGGAGGAGGCGCTCGGCGCCAGCGAGGACCACCCGGTCGCCCTCGCCCACTTCGTGGAGCAGATGAGCCCCGAGGAGGTCAGCGCCTTGCGCAAGGCGCTGCGCGACGCAGGACGATAGAACCGCTTCCCAGGGCGCAAGCTCGTCCGAACCACCACGCTCCTGCGGCCAGAATTGCGACGGGGACTACTAAGCTACTAAGTTGATAGAGCAGACTGATCGACACCAACGGCACCGCCCGGTGGATGGCCTCGCAGTCTTCCCCGGGTGAAACAGAGGAGTTGTCACAGGATGGGAACCCACCGCCGTCCGAAGCCGCCGAGCCGTTCCCGGCTCGCAGTCCTGGCCGCCGCGGCGGGGACGGTCTCTCTCCTGCCGACTCAGAGTCAGGCCGCACCCAAGCCCTCCATAGACGAAGTGCGACAGCAGGTCGAGGAACTCTACGAGGAGGCGGAGGCCCCGACGGAGGAGTACAACGCCATCCTCGTCAAGAAGGACAAGCTTCAGGAGGAAGCCGAGCGCGCCCAGGAGCAAGTCGCCAGACAGCAACAGGAGATCAACGAACTGCGGGACCAGATGGGCCCGGTGGCCGCCGCGCAGTACCGCGACGGCGGCTTGGACCCGAGCGTCCAACTGTTCCTTTCCTCCGCCCCGGACGACTACCTCGACAAGGCAGCCAGGGTCGATCGCCTGAGTTCGCGTCAGGTCTCCATGTTGAGCAGCTTGGAAGCCAAACAGCGCGAGCTTGCCCAGACCCGTACCGAGGCGGTCAAGAAGCTGAGCGAGGCGGAGAAGGCCCGCAAGCGGCTCGGCAGCAAGAAGGAGGAGATCCAGGGCAAGCTGCGCGACGCCCGAAAGCTCCTCAACAGCCTCACGGCCGAACAGCGTGCCGAACTCAAGGCCAAGGAGGCCAAGGCGGACAAGGCTGCCGGGAACAGCGACAGCCCGGCCGCGTACAACGGCGCCGCCAGCGGGCGTGCCCGTACGGCCATCGACTTCGCCTACGCCCAACTCGGCAAGCCCTACGAGTGGGGCTCGACCGGACCGAATTCATTTGACTGCTCCGGGCTGACCGGCTCCGCGTGGCGCGCGGCCGGCGTCTCGCTGCCGCGCACCGTCATCCAGCAGTACTCGGCGGGACGCAAGGTGGCGAAGTCGGACCTGCAGCCGGGCGACATCATTTACTGGTACAACAACAACCAGCACAACGGCCTGTACATAGGCAACGGCAAGGCCATCCACGCTCCGCGTACCGGGAAGAACGTCGAGATCACTCCCCTCGACTCGATGCCCTTCTTCGCGGCCTCGCGCCCCTGACCCGGTCGAGCCGGAGCAATCGGTCGGGGTTCCTGGCGAGCGAGTGAATCCTGCCCTTGCAGAGAGAGTGGTGCGGGACTTGATGTCTCAGGGTCCGCACGCCACCAGCAGGGGCAGCAGCGGGGCCGCGACCGTAGCCGCCGCCAGGCCCAACCATGTCACGCGATGCGGCCGTGGCTGTGGCGCGAGGATCCGGCGCAGCCTGAGGAGCGCTCCCGCTCCGCCTGCACCGAAAGCAGCCTGCGGTGCGCGGCCTGACGCCACCTCGCACATCGCGGTGGCCAGCACGTCGCGCGAGTGATACCGCAGAGCACGGTCGTCCGCGATCATCTCGGTCAGCAGCCCGGTCTGCTCCTTGGCGTGCCGAGCGAGCGGCAGACCGGGGAAAGCGCGGGAGAACGCGTCCGTGAGCGCGTGCAGCAGGTGATGCCTGCCTTCGATGTGCGCCCGCTCATGCTCCAGGACGGCTCGGAGTTGCTCCTCGGACAAGACGTCCAGGGCGCCTCGGGTGACGACAACCCGACGGCAGCGGCCGGGCAGACAGTAGATGGCCGGGTCTGCGTGGTCGAGGATGGTGGCGTCGTATTCGGGCGCCGGCTCGCCGACGAGGGCCAGAACGTCGAGGTGACGTTGCCGCGCTCGGCGAGCCTGCCACACACAGCGCACGAACCAGCCGATGGGCAGCAAAAGGATCGCGGCAGGAGCTGCGAGCAGCAGGCCGTCCATAACAGTAGGCGTGGGCCCCCCGGGCGGTGCGTCGCCAGAGAGACCGCAAGCGCTGAGGAACCCGACAAGTCCGTCGTGTACATGCTGTTCAGTGAGGACCAGGTGGTAGATCGCGAGCGCGGTGGCGACGACGAAGGTCACCATGAGGCCCTGCCAAGCAAGGACCGCGAGGCCAGGTGCCCGATGAGACCACCGCGCTCGGGCGAGCAACAACGGCGCCACAGTGCCCACCAGGGCCGCGTATCCCACCAGCGCCAAGGGTGTGATCATGCCTCGCTCCGCCTCTTCGCAGCTCGGAGAGCCGAGCGTAGTGCGCCCTCCTCCTCCGGCGTCAGCTGCTCGAGAAAGCTGACCAGGGTTCCAGCCGGGTCCGGATTGTTGCCCAGGGCGTCCTGCATCAGGGAGGCCGTGTACTGCTGGCGAGTGCAGGTGGGCGTGTACACCCAGGCCCGCCCCTCCTTGTGCCGCTTGAGCATGCCCTTGCCATGGAGAATGTCGGCCACCGTTTTGACCGTGCTGTAGGCGAGGGGCCGTCCCTTGTTGATGTCCGTCAGCACGTCGCGGGCGGTCGCCGGACGCCCCCAGGCCCACAGGCGGTACATGATCTCCGCCTCCAGCTCACCCAGCTGACGCACGACCGCTCCCTTCCCTCCCGGAGTGCGAACCCTCCGGTACCAGTGAACGTCCATCGTATTCCGCCGAGCCCGGGTGCCCTACGGGGGCACCGGTGAACGACGCGGCGGCGGGCGCCGGGCATGCTGCCGCCAGACGCAGACGTCGGATGAGGGCGTGCGCGAGCAGCACCAATGACGCGATGGCCAGAACCGGCTGCGCCGGCGCCCAGTAGGAGAGGGCACCACTGACACCGATGGCCATCACTACCAGCTTGTTGCAGATGGGGCAGCCGACGGCGAACGCGGCCAGCGCGCCGGCGAACATCGCCCGGCGCCCTCTGGGGCCCTGGGAGCGTCCCGCGAGGGGCTGCCCCGCATAGGTGGCCGCCAGCAGCCCCATGAGCAACGACGAGGCAGCCCAGACCGGATAGTCCCACCACAGCACCGGAGTCATCCGGGTGTAGAAGTCCGTGGGCACGACCCCGGTCGGCACTCCGACCGCGACGCCCGCGAGGAGGGCCGCAACCACCGCCACCGCCCAGTGACGTGGCGTCCATGTACGCATGCGCCTGCCTTTCCATTCACTTCCAGTACTGCCAAACAGCTTAGTAGGAAAGCGAAGGATTCAGGCCCTGCTCGGTGTCCCGACTCTTCTGGACACTGAGCGGCGGGATGCTTCTCAAGTACCTCCCCCACTCATCGAGGGGCGGTCCCAGCGGCTACGAACAGCGGTAGCGCCAGGAAGAACCGGTCCGTCTCGGCACGGATGCGCTGCTCGCTGATCCACACGTCAACCCGTTCCCGGCTCACAGCACCGGCCGAGCAGGCGCCCTCGGCCAATCCGGTCACCAAGGGCAGCATCGCCGGTCCGGTGAACACACCGGTGTGGACCTCAACGGCTACCTCAGTGAAGCCTGCCTCCAGCAACAGGTTTCGGTAACGTCGCGCCGCCCGAGGGCCCGGCACCAGGTCGGCCCGGGCGCTCACGACGGCGCGGGTGAGCGCCGGGTCGTCGGAGTCGATCACGTACGTGTCCCAGTCCTGCCCGACCAGCACGATCCGGCCGCCCGGGGCGAGGATCCTGAGCGCTTCGTCCAATGCCCTGGCCGGCTCGCTCAGTTCGTGGAACACCTTGTCCGCCCGGTAGCCGTCTACGGTGGCATCGGCGAACGGCAGCTTGTACGCGTCCGCGATCCGGAGATCCGCCCCGGGCCACCGCTGCCGGGCCACCTCGATCATCCGCTCGTCCGGTTCCACGCCGACGGACCTCATACCGATCTCCGTCATCTCGGCCACGGCTCGCCCCGCGCCGCAACCGACATCCACGGCGGTCCTTCCAGGCGCGACGCCCATCAGCTCGTAGGAGCGGCTGCGCAGCGCGGACGCGCCCGGCAACTGCTCGGCGGCGTCAAGCAGTGTGATGAGCTGGTCCGCCCCGTGTTCGTTTCCCTGTTCCTTGGACATGACCGTCAGGCTGCGCCTTAATGTCGGCATGAAGTCAAGCGGTGAAGACGCGACTCTGAGCATCGGCGACCTCGCAGAGCGGTTCGGCCTGGCCACTCACGTCCTGCGCCACTGGGAGACCATGGGACTGATGTCCCCCGTACGCGACGCCGCCGGCCGCCGTCGCTACGGCACCGCCGATCTCACTCGCGTGGCGGTCATCATTCGCGCCAAGGAAGCGGGGCTCTCCCTCGACACCATCCGCTCACTGGCCACCGCCGTCGAACCTGTCGCACGGCGGGTCATCCTCCGCCAGGAGGCCGAGGCCCTGCGATCGCGCATCGCCGCTGCCCAGGCTTCGCTCGAGCTCATCGAATGCGCTCTGGAGTGCGACCACGAAGACTTCACCCTGTGCTCGAACTTCCGGCAGATGATCGCCGAACGCCTCGGACCCGACGTTCCGGTCAGCCTTCCTACGTGAACGTGATCAGACGCTGCAATCACCGAAGCGGATCGCCCGTCGCGCGCGAGCAAGATCTCAGCAGTGGTCAGGACGTCCGTTCGGCCTTCTCCGTCAGCAGGCTGCCGAAGTTCCCGGCCGTGTTGAACCCGGGCGCGGCACCGAAACGGCGTGAGCGCGCGCACCCGCGCCTGTGGTCCGTTCCGGAACGGTCGTGGCACCGCCCCGGAACGGACCTGTGGTCACGCCTCGTAGGCCACCAGCGCCATCATCCCGGCCTCACCGTGGTAGGCGTTGTGGCAGTGCAGCATCCACTGCCCGGGATTGTCGGCGTCGAAGAAGACGGACACGGTCTTCTTCGGCAGCACGATCGTGGTGTCCTTGCGCGGGCCGCCGGTACCGAGTTGGTAGGTGTGGCCGTGCAGGTGCAGGGGGTGCCACATGTCGGTGCTGTTGACGAAGTCGAGGCGGACCCGCTCCCCCTTCCTGACGCGCAGAGGACTCGAGGCAGGGTTCTTCATGTCGAAGCGCTTGCCGTTGATGCCCCAGTCGTACTTGTCCATGCCACCGGTCAGTTCGACGCGGTGGACGCGGTCGGCCTTCTTCGTCTCCAGCCGGACGTCGTCCGCCGCCTTCAGCTGTGCGGCGGTCATGATCATGCCGTTCAGCTCCTTCGGGCGGTCCGTGGGCTTCGGAATTCCGCCGGAGCCCGTGCGGATCACCGCCATCCCGCTCGCGTCCTTGCCCTCGGCGAGCGCGACGAGTGGAAACGTGCCGTCGGCGAGAGTCACCAGGACGTCGTAGCGCTCGCCCATACCGAGCAGCAGGGCATCGACCTCCTGGTGCTGGACCGGGAAACCGTCGGTGTGGGTGATGGTCATCCTGTGGCCACCGAGCGCTACCCGGTACGCCGTGTCGCCGCCCGCGTTGATGATGCGGAGACGAACACGCTTGCCGGGCTTGCCGGTGTAGACGTCGGGGTCCGTCGGTACGCGTCCGTTGATCAGGTGGTGCGGGTACTTGACGTCGCCCGCGTCGCCGCCGAGCAGCTCACTCTCGGCGCCCATGAACATGAACTTCATCGACATGCCGCCGGAGGAGGCGGAGGGGGACGGACTCGCCCCGTCCATGCTCCCTCCGCTCATGTCCATCCCGTCCATGTCGCTCATGTCGTGCCCGCCTGAGGAGGAGCTGGACGACGACTCGCCGGAACCCCCGCCCATGTGCATCCCACCCATCCCCTGCTTGAGCTCGGCGAAGGCCTCATCGGGTGTGCCTGTCACACCGTCCAGCCAGTCGTCGAGGACGAGGACCCACTCATCGTCGTACGAGAGCGGCTCCTTGGGATCCTCGACGATCAGCGGGGCGTACAGGCCGCGGTCGAGCTGGACGCCGACGTGGGGGTGGAAGAAGTACGTGCCGGGGAGGTCGGTGATGAACCGGTAGGTGAAGTTGGAGCCGGCGCGTACGGCGGTCTGCGTGACCGGAGGCACGCCGTCCATGTCGTTGCGCAACGCGAGACCGTGCCAGTGGATGGACGTGGCGGTCCTGTCCGGCAGCTGGTTGGACAGCTCGGCGGCGAGCGTGTCGCCCACGGAGAGGCGGAGCTCCTTGCCGGGCGTCTGACCGCTGAAAGCCCAGGTCTTGGCCCTGGTCCCGCCGCCGAGATCGACCGTGGTGGGGGCGGCCGTCAGGTTGACGTTGTGCACCCGGCCGGTGCCGCGGCGCTTCTTCTCTGCCGCGACCACGGCTGAGCCCGAGGGGCTGACCAGAGCGGGGGAACCGCCGGACCCGTTGCTGCACGCGGCGAGCGCACCGGCACCGGCCACGCCGAGCCCGGCCAGCAGGACAGAGCGACGGTTGATGCTGTTCATGATGGAAGTCCTCTTCTCGATGTGCGTCGATCAGGTGGGCGCTGCGGGCGGCACCTCGCGTTCAGGTGGAGAACGCGGTGGTTGCCCGTGAAGAAGCGGCCTAGATCAGCAATCGGGAAAGGACGGAGAGGTCGGGCGGAGCACGATGGGACACACCCGTGGGAACACCTGTGTGTACCCCATAAGCGGTGTCGGCCCCGTCAATTGCCGATACGCCAGGCGGCGGGGCGAACTTCGCAGTGCTGACATCCCCGGCCGAGCAGTGCCACATGGCCGGGCCCGCGCAGGCGGGGGCGCCACCCGTGCCGGTGGCCGGTGCGGCTGCCTGCTGCACTGCCCCGTGCCCGGACATCGGGGGTTGCACGGTCATCGCCGCGGACCCGTGACTCATGCCAGACATCGAGCTCATGGAGTTCGTGGCGGCCGGCCCCATGACAGTGGTGTCATGGTGAATAAGCAGAGCGACGGCGGCGAGCAACGCCAGAACAGCGCCCCAGGCACCGCGCACTGCGCTGCCACGAGGGATGCCCCACCGGTTCGCCACTGCGGTCATCGCCTTCCGTATCTGCTTCGTTTGGTGGCCGGAGCGGCCACTGTACCCCGGAGGGGTATGGACGATGTTAAGGGACGCCTACTTGGTCGGCAGCCCACCGTAGGAGTGCAATCCCGTAATGAAGATATTCACGCCGTAGTAATTGAAGACGAACGTACTGAAAGCAATCAGCCCGAGGCAGGCGGCGCGGCGTCCCTTCCAGCCGGCCGTGGCACGGGCGTGCAGGTACGCCGCGTAGGCAACCCACGTGATGAAGGCCCAGGTCTCCTTCGGGTCCCAGCCCCAGTAGCGGCCCCACGCAGCCTCGGCCCACACGGCACCCGCGATGACGGCGAAGGTCCACAACGGGAATACCAGGACGTTGAGCCGGTAGGAGAGCTTGTCCAGCGACCCCGCTGAGGGCAGACGCCCCCACACCGTCGCCAGGCGTCCGCCGGCCCGGCCCTTCGCCACCGCCGCCTCCCATCGGTCACGGCCGATGAACAGCAAAGTGACGACCGCCCCGATGTGGAAGACGCCACCGGAGACGATGGCGGCGGAGACGTGGATCCACAGCCAGTAGGAGTGCAGCGCGGGCACGAGCTGGGCACTGTCGACGTACAGAATCGTCACAGCCAGGCCGAGGGTCAGCAGGACCGACAGCAGGATCGGCACAGCCAGCCAGCGGACATTCTTGCGCAGGGCCAGGACGGCCAAGTAGGCGCCGACGGCTGCGAGGGCGAAAGCGGTGGAGAACTCGTACATGTTTCCCCACGGAGGACGTGCCACGGACAGGCCGCGGGTCACGATCGAGCCGGCGTGCAGCACGAACGCCAACAAGGTGAGTGAGACGGAAGTCCGGCCGAGCACATCGGCGCGCGGGCTGTCGCCGGCCGCGCCGTGGCCGCCCGGCGGCGCCTTGCGTCGGACCGTCGTGCTGGTAGGGACCAGCACGGAGGTACTGCCGGGGGTGGTGCCGCCGACCGGAGCGGATGGCTCATCGTCTCGTGCGACGGACCCTGCGGGGTCCGTCGCTGAGGCGCGGGCAATCCTGCCCGTGTTGCCGAAGGCCCACTCGGCGCAGGCTGCGAGGAAGGCCATCAGGTACACAGCGATCGCCGAGTACATGAGCCAGTTGGAGAGCTGGGCCAGCGTCTGGTCCGCGAGAGAGTTGGAATTCACGGGCGTTCCTGAGTGCGGGAGTTGGAGGTGTCGTGACACGCTGCGAGGGTCCGGACGCGAAGTTCGGCGGCGATCTCGCCGACCTCCTCGCCGAGGCGGTCGGATGAGCCGCGCTCCAGCCCCGCGACCTCGATCTCGATGCCGGAGCTGGTATCGGTGCCGGTGTGCGGGCGGACACGTACCCACACGCGGCGGCGGCGTACGAACAGAGAGGCGCACAGTCCGGCGCCCATGGCGACCGAGCTCCACAGCGCCGTGCCGTTGCTGGGGTCACGGGCGACCTGGAAGCCGGCCCACTGCCGGATGCCGTCGAAGCTGAGCGAGCCGGCGCCGTCCGGCAGCGTCATCCTGTCGCCTGGGCGCAGGGCCTTGGCGTAGGGGGTGCCATCAGCGTTCCGGAACTGAGTCGCCCGCTCGGTGTCGAGCTGGTAGACGTTCTGCGGGATCCCGCTGTTCATGCCGAGGTCGCCGTGGTAGGCCGTCAGGACGAGGACCGGGTCGTCGGGGGCAGGGAAGGTGGACACCCAGCCGTTCGCATCGAGTTGCACGGTGGGCAGGAAGAGGCCGGTGAAACCGAGCTGGTCGGGTCTGCCCTTGGCGTCCACCGCGTCCGGGGCCTTGACCACACCCACCGAGCGCAGGTTGTTGTCCTGGGGCAGGAAGGCGACCGGCCCTTTCCATGCCACGTCACCCTTGCCGTCACGAACGGTGACGACGGGAGCGTAGCCGTGGCTGACGAGGAAGACCTTGGTGCCGTTCACTTCGAGCGGTTCGTTGACCCGTACGCGGGCGTCACGCGGGGTGGCACCCTCGGCTGCGGTGTAGCTGATGCGGGCCTCAAAGGCACTGGCGGTGCCACGCTGCGGGCCAGTGGGCTGGTAGGCGGCGTGGAAGCTCTTGAGGCGGAAGGAGAACGGTTCGAGGTCGTCGCCGGTGGCCAGCGTGCCGGGCGTGAAGTCGTCGTACTGGGTGCTTGTGTTGGTAAAGCCGTCACCCTGCAGGATCAGCTTCTGGCCGGTGGTGCCGAACAGGTTGCCGATCGCCAGAGCGACCAGCATCCCGAACAGCGCGAGGTGGAAGACCAGATTCCCGGCCTCGCGCAGGTACCCCTTCTCGGCCGCCACCCAGCCATCGCCGCCGGGTCCGGCAGCGACGCGGAACCGGCGACCGCGTAGGACGTCGACGGCCGCGCGCAACGCGTCGTCGGCGTCGGCTGCCGGAGCAATCCAGTACGTATGTTCCGGCAACCGGGACAGGACGCGGGGTGCGGTCGGCGGGTGGGCGCGCAGAGCGCGCAAGTACTGCCCGCAACGCGGCACGATGCACCCGGCCAGTGAGACGAACAGCAGCAGGTAGACGGCGGCGAACCACGGCGTGGCGAAGACGTTGAAGACGCCCAGCGTGTCCAGCACATTCGACAGGTCCGGGTTGTTCCGACGGAAGTCCGCTGCCTGCGCGGGCTGGCGTTCCTGCTGGGGCACCAGGGAACCGGGCACGGCCGCCAGGGCGAGCAGGAGCAGCAGCACCAGAGCCGTCCGCATCGAGGTCAGCGAACGCCACAGCCAGCGCAGCCAGCCGACCGGTCCGAGTCGCGGCCCGTCCGCAGAGGCGCCCGGTGCGATCGGCGCGTTGTTCGCCTCCAGTTCGTCGGCCGCGGTCCCGAGGCTGGTACCACCGCACCCCTTCTTCTGCGTGACAGAACTCGCAGGGCTACGAATTTCCTTAGCAGTCACGCGACGAGTGTGGCACAGCAAGCCGGTTGCACTTCAGGGCACCCCGGCCGTTACCGCTTTCAGATCTACGCCTAACCTGCTTAGACGGTTACCAGGCCCACTCATGCCTCACGGAACCGAATCCATGAGAAGCTAAGGAGCACCGCCATGGCAGCAGCGCCGCCACGCACCGATCGGCGTTCCGTTCCGCCGGCGCGGAACGCGGCAGGGCGGAGCCATCGCTTCACACGGTCTCTCCGCGTCTGGCGTGCCGTCGCCCTGGCCGCCGCCGCGGGCCTGACCCTGGCGTCATGCGGTTCCGGCGACGGGTCGGGGGCATCGACTGCCTCCTCGCAGCGCGAGAAGTCCGGGTTCACCCAGTACCCAGTTGGCGAACGGCCCGCCGCTCCCGCCATCAGCGGCGAGCTGGTCGGCGGCGGGACGCTCGATCTGGCCGACTGGCGCGGCGACGTCGTTGTGATCAACGTATGGGGTTCATGGTGCGCGCCCTGCCGGGCAGAGGCTCCCGCGCTTAAGAAGATCTCCGATGCGACCCGGAAACTCGGCGTGCGGTTCGTCGGCTTCAACACCCGGGACAACGACTCGGCTGCCATGGCCTTCGAGCGCAACTACGAGATCACCTATCCCAGCCTCCGCGACCGTGACGGTCGACTGGTTCTGCGCTTCGACGGCCTGGTCCCCGTTTCAGCGGTACCCAGCACCGTACTCATCGACCGATCCGGGCGCATCGCCGCCCGGATCATCGGACCGACGACCTACGACACGCTCAACACGGTGGTCCGGGAACTGGCCGCCGAGCAGCCGGACAAGGGAGCGGGCGCATGACTCTGGTCGCCGGCATCGGCGAGACAGTGACGGCCGGTCCGTTGCTGCTCGCCCTTCTCCTGGCGCTCGCCGCCGGGCTCCTGTCGTTCTTCTCCCCCTGCTGCCTGCCGCTGGTACCCGGATATCTGTCCTACGTGGCCGGGATGACGGGCGCGACCGCTTCCGGGCCGACGGATGGGCGGAGTTCCCGCTGGAGGGTGACAGTGGGTGGACTGTTGTTCGTCACCGGGTTCGCGGTGGTGTTCACCAGCTACGGTGCGCTGTTCGGCGGCGCCGGCGCCGCATTGCTGGTGCACCAGCGCACGCTGACCGTCGTACTCGGCGCCTTCACCGTCATTCTCGGACTGCTCTTCGCCGGCGTGCTCGAACGGCTGCCACTCAGCGGGCTCAGCTGGCGCCCGGCCTATCGACCGCGCGCCGGGCTGCTGGGTGCGCCTGTACTGGGGGCGCTGTTCGCGATCGGGTGGACGCCGTGCATCGGCCCCACACTCGCCGCCGTCCTGACGCTGGCCGCCGACAGCGCGAGCGCGGGGCGCGGGGCTCTGCTGTCGTTCACCTACAGTCTTGGCCTGGGCGTGCCATTCCTGGTCGCGGCTTTTTCCTTCAGCGGCGCGGTACGGCGGTTCGCCTTCGCGCGACGGCATGCCCGCGCAGTGATGCGCTTCGGCGGGGCTCTGCTCGTAGTCGTGGGCGTGATGCAGATCACCGGCTGGTGGGGAGAACTGATCGCGAGCATGCAATCACTGGTGACCGGGTTCGAGCTTCCCCTGTAGCCCTGCGCCAGTGACCGGCTGCTCTACACCCATGAGGTGACGCGTCCGGGGCAGTGCAGGACCCGGAGGTGACCGGGCCGCAGGGAACGCTGCCGACCACCGAGCCCGCACACACTGACGAAGCTCTGGCGCCTGTTGCTATGAACCAATGCCGTGGTGTCCGATTCACGACCGCGCCGGAACACAACCGATTCTTTGCTAAGTGACTTAGCAGCATCTGCCTATACTGCGAGACATGCAGCTCGCCTACCTGCCCAGTCCGCCGACCGGAGTCGTCAATCTGGGTCCCATCCCGCTCAGGGGCTACGCCTTCTGCATCATCATCGGCATCTTCGTGGCCGTCTGGCTCACCTCCCGACGCTGGCAGGGACGCGGCGGCGACAGGTACCTCGTCGCCGATGTAGCGATGTGGGCTGTACCGTTCGGCGTCGTCGGCGGTCGGCTCTACCACGTGATCACGGACTACCAGCTGTACTTCGGTGAGGGCCGTGACTGGGTCGACGCCTTCAAGATCTGGGAGGGCGGACTCGGCATCTGGGGCGCCGTCGCATTCGGCGCACTGGGCGCCTGGATCGGCTGCCGCCGGCACGGCGTACCGTTGCCCGCCTTCGCCGACGCGGCCGCTCCCGGCCTCGCCCTGGCCCAGGCGATCGGCCGCTGGGGCAACTGGTTCAACCAGGAGCTGTACGGCAGAGCGACCACCCTGCCCTGGGCCGTGGAGATCGACCCCGAGAACCGACCGGCGAGCAGCCCGCACGTGGCGACGTACCACCCCACGTTTCTGTACGAGTCCCTGTGGAACATCGGTGTCGCTCTGCTGGTCATCTGGGCCGACCGCCGCTTCAAGCTGGGCCACGGCAGAGCTTTCGCGCTGTACGTCGCCGCCTACACCGCCGGTCGCTTCTGGATCGAGTATCTGCGCATCGACGAGGCCCACCACCTCCTCGGGCTACGCCTGAACGACTGGACCTCGATCCTTCTCTTCACCGCGGCTGTTGCCTACTTCGCGATCTCGGCGCGGCAACACCCCGGCCGGGAGGAACTGTCCACTCCCGACGCATCGGCCGCACAGGAGCAGAAGAAGACGGCATGAAGAACACCAAGAAGACCAAGCGACCGCAGACCAAGATCGGCCGCCTGCACACCCGCTCCGCGCCGTCCCGGATCTTCGGCTGGACCCTGCTGTGGCTCAGCCTGCTAGTGATCGTGCTCAACTGGATCGAGGAGTTCAGCGACCTCAATGTCCTCCCCGGCGGCCACTCCGTCCTGTATTTGGTGGGCGGGATCGTGGGCGCCGCCCTTGGCGCGTGGCGGGCCGGAATCTTCGACGCACGGTCGTAGTACCGCGCATTACGTGCACTAACCACCGTAGTAGTTTGGCTGTATGTAGGGGCTGGACGCTTCCCCCGTCCCAGTGTCCGAGGCGAGAGAAGAACCGGTGACCGACGAGGAGTACCCCTTCCAGGACGCGATACCAGCCACCCAAGTGCCGAGCGCCTGGCCTGGAATTGGCACCGACCACAGGCACCCGGGCTTCGGGCCCAGTGGCATCACGGAGCTGTCGCACGTCCAAGCCGACCGATGGGGCCACGCCCACGGTGATGTCCCTCTGTACAGCACCGAATCGAGTATCTGGGAGCACGGCTCCGCGCCGCGCCACGGTGCGGATGACGCAGGGCAACTGCATGCCGACGGCGGTTCCGAGGAGTGGCAGAGCGAAACGACCGTTCATCCCGACGGCGACTACAGCATGTGGAGCTCTCCGGCCGCTGCAAGGCCGTCCGAGTGGGAGGCGGTGCCGCATGCGGGCAGCGGCTCGTTCCTCGACGTACCCGCCCTCCAAGAACCAGACCACTCCCCCGATCGCCAGCCGTCGCCCGGTGAGTTCGACACCTTCCTTACCGCCGACGGCATCGACCGCGGCCCGGCAGACGCCCCCCAGCCGGAAGGCTCTCGGGACGCCCAGCGCGTAGATGCACTCACGCCGGCACCGCGCCGCGCCGATCTCCGCACCCGGCGGGCTTCGACCCGGCGATCAGCATTCTTCAGCGTCACCGCCCCCTCGGTCGCTTTCCTGGGAATATCCGGCTTCGCCGCGGTCTCCGTCGGACTCGGCGACCCGACCGGAGAGACGGTGCAGGCCGGTGCTGACGCAACCCCGGCCGCCGCGCCGCCAAGCCCCGGTATCGCAGTGGACGCACGACTCAACCAACTCCCGGAAGACGCCCGAGACTTCGCCGACCGCGTCAGTCGGACCCAGGAACGGCTCGACCTGGAGCAGCGGCGGCTGGAGGAGCAGGAGCGCAGGCGGGAGGAAGCGGCCAGAAAGAAGGCCGAAGCAGCCCGTCAAGAGGCACTTCGGCCGAAGTTCGCTCTGCCGGTCGCGCAGCGCGGGGTGGGTGAGCTGTTTGGAGCGGCCGGCTCGATGTGGTCCAACCGGCACACGGGGCTCGACTTCCCGGTTCCCATGAACACGCCAGTAATGGCGGTGACGGACGGCACCGTCCAGACGAAGTGGCATCAGTTCTACGGAAACATGGTCATCGTGACCGCACCCGACGGCACGCAGACCTGGTACTGCCACCTCGCCTCCGCCAGGACCCGCTCGGGCCACGTCAAGGCCGGCCAGGTCATCGCCTACGCCGGCAGCTCCGGAAACTCCTCCGGCCCCCACCTGCACTTGGAAGTACGCCCGGGCGGAGGCGCTCCTGTCGACCCGCTGACGTGGCTGCGCAACCACGGTCTCGACCCGACGTAGCAAAGCGAACCCGGCCGGATCAAAGTCCGGCGAAGTCGTCGCCCGGTCAGCCGACGACTTCACTCCGCCGGACGAGCCGCGTTGCCGGAACTTCACAGCATCACACCAGGTCGATGCGACCCGACTGACACGCACCTTTACTCGCACCACCCGGGATGCGGCGCATCCTGAGCACGACCCCTCGCCCACACTTACCGCACATGTGCGATTACCTTTTGTGCTCATGAAGGCCCGCACCCTACGGCGCAGCGGCCGCTCCTGGTCATCGACCGGAGCGGTCCTCTCCGTGCTGCTGGCCGCGCTCCTCCACGTGCTTGCGTGCGCCCACGGTGTGAAGCCGATAGCGACGGACCACGCGCACAACGTCGTCTCCGCGTCTGTCGTGCACCACAACACGTACGCCGTCGATCGCGCACAGGGGGACCACAGGCACGCGTCCGCCGTACCGCAGGAAGCACACCTCACGGCTGAGGAACCCCCCGGGCATGGGCACGGGTGCTGCTTGGACGAGGACGAACCGACGGCGCATCCAACGCGTACGACCGTCCCAGCGCCCGATTCGGATGCCCACACCCTGCAGTCCCGTCCGGCTGACGCGACCCCGCCCCTCAGGCAAAGCGAGGCGCCGGCCTTCGAGCCTTCCGGCGCAGCTCACGGAGGACAGTCACGATCCCGCCTCGGCGTGTGGCGGACCTGACCGGCACTTAAGCCTCCCCGGGGGTCGGCGAGCGCTGTCTCGCCCACCTCTGTGGCGGCCACCGGTCAGCCACTCCCCCACAACCTCATGACGGCCGGAGCCAGTTGGGTCCGCCGGCCGCGGAAGAGGCACGCCATGAACTACGTGGTCCCACTCACCGTCCCGTCGTCACCCGCCCAGCTCCCCGCTCACGCGAAACGCCCAGCCCATTCGCCCGCCGGACTCGTCGGGGACACCCCGGTGCTGTGGATCGGAGAACCCTTCGCCACCGCTGGACGGGGCTTCTGGGCCAAGCTGGAGAGTCACAACCCCGGCGGCATTAAGGACCGCAGCGCCCTCCACATGGTGCTAGCCGCCCAGGAACGCGGAGATCTGCAGCCGGGCGCCCGCATCGTGGAGTCCACCTCCGGCACGCTCGGGCTCGGCCTGGCCCTCGCGGGCGCGGTATATGGCCACCCGGTCACCGTCGTCACCGACCCCGGCATGGAACCGCTGGTGGCCGGCCTGCTCACCGCGTACGGGGCCCAGGTCGATGTCGTCACAACGCCACATGCGACCGGGGGCTGGCAGCAGGCCCGCCTTCGGCGCGTGCAGGAGGTTCTCGCTGCGTGCCCGGGCGCCTGGTGCCCCGACCAGTACAACAACCCGGACAACGTCGCCGCGTACGCCCCTCTCGCCCACGAACTCGTCGCTCAGCTGGGGCGGATCGACACCCTTGTGGTGGCGGTGGGCACCGGCGGCCACTCCGCCGGCATCGCCTCGGTTCTTCGTGGATTCCTTCCGGGGCTGCGGGTCGTCGGCGTGGACAGCACCGGTTCGACGATCTTCGGTCAGCCCGCCGCGCCTCGCCTCATGCGGGGCCTGGGCAGCAGTATCCATCCTCGTAACGTCGCCTACGACCTCTTCGACGAGGTTCACTGGGTCGCCGCCCCGGAGGCCGTCTGGGCAGCGCGACAGCTGGCACACCACCACTACGCCACCGGAGGCTGGAGCGTCGGAGCCGTCGCCCTCGTGGCCCGCTGGTTGGCCCGCACCCTGCCGGCCGAGGAGCGTGTCGTCGCCGTCTTCCCCGATGGGCCCCAGCGCTACGTCGGCACCGTCTTCGACGACAGGTACTGCCTCGCCAACCAGCTCCTCGGCCACCTCCCCGCCGAGGCTCCGGACGAGATCGGCCATCCTCACGACCGGGTCGTGTCCCGATGGACGCGCTGTACCCGGGTGGTCGACCCGCTCGCGTCCACCGGCGCCACCAACGCTCCCTTGTTCGCCAAGGGCGGCCCAATGACGTACGCGCGATGACAGAGACGCAGGGCCGCGTCACGGCCTGCCGCGACTGAGGGATGCACTCCGCTCTCAGCCGGCGCACCTGCCATGTGGCTTCCCTCACAGGAGACCCCGAGCAAGAAATACCCTAGGGGGGTATAGTGTTCTCTGTCGTGCGAGGGATGCGGAATCCGATAGCGCCCCTCACGGCAGAGACCGACACACGCACCCCACCCGAGGAAGAAGCCATGACCGATCAGAACAACTCAGGCTCGTGCTGTGGTTCCTGCGGCACCGGCACCACGTCCGGTGTCCAGGACGTCGGCGTCACCACCGTCTACAAGGTGTCCGGCATGACCTGCGGCCACTGTGAGGGCGCCGTATCCAAGGAGATTTCGGCCCTCGACGGCGTCACCGCGGTCTCGGCGGTCGCCAAGACGGGTGAGGTGACCGTCACCTCCGCCACCCCGCTCGACGAGCAGGCCGTACGAGCCGCCGTCGACGAGGCCGGGTACGAGCTCATCGGCAAGGACTGACGCCCGTCCCGGGCCCCGCGCCGGCAATACCCGCATTCCCCTTCCGCGTCGGGACGTACCGCTCCGCTCACACGGACGCGGTACGCCCCGGCAGTTCCCAGGAGTGACGTCCATGAGCAGCACGGCTCCGGAGAAGACCACTTCCGCGACGGCGCCGCCGCCCAGCGCGGAGGTCGAGCTTTCCATCGGCGGCATGACCTGCGCCTCGTGCGCGGCCCGCATCGAGAAGAAGCTCAACCGCATGGACGGCGTCACCGCGACGGTCAACTTCGCCACCGAGAAGGCGAAGGTCGCGTACGGCGGAGAGATCCAGGTTGCCGACCTCATCGCCACCGTCGAGAAGACCGGGTACACGGCCGAGGAGCCACCCCCTCCCGCTTCGCCTTCCGAGAGTGGGTCCGAGACCGTCCAGGTGACGGCGGACGGTGAGTTGCTCTCACTGCGTCAGCGCCTGTTCGTGTCGCTCGCACTCTCAGTGCCCGTCGTTCTGATGGCGATGGTCCCAGCTTTGCAGTTCGACAACTGGCAGTGGTTGTCGCTGACGCTGGCGGCCCCCGTCGTGGTCTGGGGTGCGTTCCCCTTCCACAAGGCCGCCTTCACCAACGCCCGACACGGTGCCGCGACCATGGACACGCTGGTGTCCATAGGTACGCTCGCCGCGCTGGGCTGGTCATTGTGGGCGCTGTTCTTCGGGCACGCCGGGATGCCGGGCATGCGGCACGGATTCGAGTTCACCATCTCCCGCTCGGACGGCTCCTCCTCCATCTACCTGGAGGCCGCGGCCGGCGTGACCGCACTCATCCTCGCCGGGCGCTACCTGGAGGCGAAGTCGAAGCGCAAGGCGGGCGCGGCTCTGCGAAGCCTGCTGGAGCTGGGTGCCAAGGACGTCGCCGTACTGCGCTCCGGTACGGAAGTACGGATTCCGGTATCCCAGTTGGCGGTTGGCGACCGGTTCGTCGTACGGCCCGGGGAGAAGGTCGCCACCGACGGCACCGTCGTCGAGGGCAGCTCGGCCGTCGACGCCTCCATGCTGACCGGCGAGTCGGTGCCGACGGACGTGACCGTTGGGGATGCCGTCACCGGAGCGACCGTGAACGCCGGTGGACGGCTGGTCGTCGAGGCTACGCGAATCGGTGCGGACACCCAGCTCGCGCGGATGGCGAGGTTGGTCGAGGACGCGCAGAACGGCAAGGCGGCGGTTCAGCGCCTGGCCGACCGCATCTCCGCCGTGTTCGTCCCCGCAGTCATCCTTGTCGCACTGGGCACGCTCCTGACCTGGCTGTTCATGACCGGGGACCCGGCTGCGGCGTTCACCGCGGCCGTCGCAGTTCTGATCATCGCCTGCCCCTGTGCACTGGGGCTCGCCACACCGACCGCGCTGATGGTCGGCACCGGGCGCGGCGCCCAGCTCGGCATCCTCATCAAGGGCCCCGAAGTCCTGGAATCCACCCGCCGTGTCGACACCGTCGTCCTCGACAAGACCGGCACGGTGACCACCGGCCGCATGAGCCTCCAGGATGTCTATGTCGCCGAGGGCGTCCAAGAGGCAGAACTTCTGCGACTCGTCGGCGCCTTGGAGCACGCCTCGGAGCACCCGATCGCCCAGGCAATCGCCGTAGGAGCGATCGAACAGGTGGGCAGCCTGCCCGTACCGGAGAACTTCGAAAATGTCGCCGGCCTCGGTGTGCAAGGCGTGGTCGACGGGCACGCGGTGCTGGTCGGCCGCGAGAAACTCCTCACCGAGTGGGCTATCGGGCTGCCCCGTGAACTGGCCGAGGCCAAAGTGGCTGCGGAGGCCGAGGGGCGCACTGCGGTTGCTGTCGCCTGGGACGGCGAGGCCCGCGGTGTTGTCACGGTCGCCGACGCGGTCAAGGAGACCAGCGCCGAAGCAATCGCCGAGTTGCGGCGGCTGGGGCTGAAGCCGGTATTGCTGACCGGAGACAATCAGCGCGTCGCCGAGTCGGTGGCGCGGGCAGTCGGAATCGACGAAGTGATCGCTGAGGTCCTCCCCCAGGACAAGGTGGACGTGGTCAAGCGGTTGCAGTCAGAGGGCCGAACGGTGGCCATGGTCGGCGACGGCGTCAACGACGCCGCCGCGCTCGCCACCGCCGACCTGGGACTGGCCATGGGCACCGGCACGGACGCGGCGATCGAGGCCGGCGACCTGACGTTGGTGCGCGGGGACCTGCGGGTCGCCGCGGACGCGATCCGGCTGTCCCGGAAGACCCTCGCGACCATCAAGGGCAACCTCTTCTGGGCCTTCGGCTACAACGTCGCCGCGCTGCCGCTCGCGGCGGCCGGAATGCTCAACCCGATGATCGCCGGAGCGGCGATGGCCTTCTCCTCGGTCTTCGTCGTCACCAACAGCCTCCGCCTGCGGTCCTTCAAGTAGTCCGACTCGGTTTGGCCTCACTCACCACGCAGGTCGGCGTTTGAACGACGGACCACCGAACAGCACGAGAACGATGTACCGGCCGACGGCCTGCCGAGCCCCCTGGGGTCCGGCAGGCCGTCGGCGCACACCCGGCGAATCAACGGCTCAGCGATAGAACGAGAGAGGTGTACCGATGAGCCAGACGTCACGAACAGACACGCTTCGAAAGATGATCCAGCATCCGGTGGTACGGATGACGGCCGCTGCTCTGCTCCAAGCCGTGGCGACCCACCTCGCGCAGAAGGGCGCCGCCGGCTCGTCTCGCCCGGAAGCGTGTGCCCCGCCCCGCCAACAGGACACCCTCCCCGAAAACCCGACGGGATGACTCGAGGGACAGCGGCATACCTCTGCTGGGGTGGTCGGTGTGGTAGGGGCGAGGTCAGGCTCAGTAGCAACGTCCGTTAGCTTGTTGCTTCGGGTATGCCACGGCCTCCCCCGCTTCCCTGTCGCTGCCCGTGCGATCGAGGCCCTGTACGAAGGAGTGTCGAGCCATGCTGGTGGCTGCCGGACTTGAGTCCACCGTGCTGACCGGCTCGGTGCTGCTGGCCATCCCGATCGCCGCCCTGGCAGGGCTGGTGTCGTTCTTCTCCCCATGCGTGCTACCGCTCGTGCCCGGCTACCTGTCCTATGTCACCGGGGTCAGCGGCGCGGACCTCGCCGACGTACGCCGAGGCCGAATCCTCGCCGGCACTTTGCTGTTCCTGGCCGGGTTCACGGGGGTGTTCGTCTCCTTCGGCGCCGCGTTCGGCTACGCGGGCAACACTTTGATGGAACACCAGGACCTGCTGATCCGGGTGCTGGGTGGCCTGACGATCGTGATGGGCCTGTCGTTCATGGGCGTACTGCCGGGAATGAGCCGGGAATGGCGCCTGCACCGGCGTCCGGCCGTCGGCCTGGCCGGGGCGCCGATGCTGGGGGTGCTGTTCGGCCTGGGCTGGACGCCGTGCATCGGCCCGACCCTGGCCGCCGTGCAAGCGCTGGCGTTCAGCGAGGCCAGTGCCTCCCGCGGCGCCCTGCTGACCGTGGCCTACTGCCTCGGACTCGGAGTGCCCTTCCTGGTCGCTGGCCTCGCCTTCCGCAAGGCCCTCGGAGTCTTCACCTGGGTCAAGGCCCACTACCAGTGGGTCATGCGCATCGGCGGCGGCATGATGATCGCGACCGGGCTGCTCATGGTCACCGGGGTGTGGAGCGCCATGATCAGCCAGATGCAGTCCTGGACGGCCGACTACACCATTGGCATCTGAGCTGTACACCCACCCGGAAAACGAGGGATTTCGACGTGAGTGACGTGCGCGGGGACGACGCCGGCGACCTCCTGTACCGGGAACTGCCCGTGGCGGAGTTCACCCACGGCCGCAGGGCCTGGGGGCCAGTGTCGAATAACGTTGTGCGGATGCCGGTTGACCTCCTCGTCGACCAGACCCGGAAGTCTCCCACCACCTGCACGCCACGCACCTGGCCGCCTCCCGCCGCGACGGGCGACTGGCGATGTACCGCCTCACCGACCGCGGCCAACACCTCACGCAAGCCGTCCTCGCCCCCGTCCTGGCCGCCACCGCGCCCGCGCCCGAGCCCGAGTCCGAAGAGAACTGAGAAGCCGACCATGCAGCACCGCACGCGTCCGATCCGCCTGACCGCCGCCGCTCTCGCCACCGCCGCCGCGATGCTCCTGGCCGGCTGCGGCGCCTCCGAAGAGCACCACGCCGACGGGGAGCCCGCAGCCGTGGTCTCCCAGGCGGACAACTCCCCCTACCGGGGCACCGCGCTGGACAGCGGCTTCACCAAGCCCGACCTGGTACTCACCGACACCGCCGGCAAGCCGTTCGATCTGCGCAAGCAGACCGCCGGCAAGACGACGCTGATGTTCTTCGGCTACACCAACTGCCCTGACGTGTGCCCCACCACCATGGGCGACATCTCCCTCGCCCTGTCCAAGCAGCCGAAGACGGTCAAGGACAGCGTGGAAGTCGTCTTCATCACCACCGACCCCGAGCGCGACACCCCGAAGAGTCTGGGCAAGTGGCTCAAGACGTTCGGGCCGAACTTCACCGGCCTGTCCGGTGACCTGGACAAGGTGAAGAAGGCCGCGTTCACCCTCGGCATCTCCGTCGAGGAGCCCAAGAAGCACCACGACGGTACCGTCACCTCCGACCACGGCGCCCAGGTCGCCGCCTTCCTGCCCGCCGACGACATGGCCCACGTCGTTTACACCGCCGGCACCACCAGCGACGACTACGCCCACGACCTGCCGCTGCTCGTCAAGAGCACCCGCTGACCACGAGAAAAGGGCTCCGCCTCCCGCATCACGCGGGGCCGGAGCCCTTCTCTCGTTCGGCCGATGCCGGTCAGCAGCAGTCGCAGCCCGGGCCGCAGCTGCCGCAGGCGTCCGACTCGACCTTGCCCGCACCGGCGCTTACGGCAGTGGTGTTGGGAGCGCAACAGCCCTTGCCCTGCCACGCCTCGATGCCCTCCTTGACCGCGATGGCGGCGATGACGAGGGCGGCGATCGGGTCGGCCCAGGACCAGCCGAGGGTGGCGTTGAGGACCAGGCCGACCAGCAGCACGGCGGACAGGTAGGTGCACAGCAGGGTCTGCTTGGAGTCCGCGACCGCCGAGGCGGAGCCGAGTTCGCGCCCGGCCTTGCGCTGGGCGTGGGACAGGAACGGCATGATCGCCAGGGATAGGGCGGCGATGACGATGCCGGGTATGGAGCGCTCGGCCTCGCCCGTGCCGGCCAGCGCGCGGACGGCGTCGAAGGAGACGTAGGCGGCGAGCGCGAAGAAGGAGACGGCGATGATCCGCAGGGTGACCTTCTCGCGGGCTTCGCGCAGGTCGTGGTCGCGGGCGGAGAACTGCCAGGCGACCGCGGCGGCCGAGGAGACCTCGATGACCGAATCCAGGCCGAAACCGATCAGCGCGGTGGAGGAAGCCATGGTGCCGGCGGTGATGGCGACGACCGCCTCGATCACGTTGTAGGTGATCGTCGCGGCCACCAACAGACGTATGCGCTTGGCCAGGACGTCACGGCGGGCCGGGGACGGGCCGAGGGACAGGGAGATGTCCGTTGTCATCAGCAGCAGCCCTTTTCGTCGGCGTCCACGCAGGTCCTGTCGGCCTCGACGGCGACCACGGCGGTGCGCAGGTCGTCCAGCGCGTGTCCCAACCGCTCGTCCGCCAGCTCGTAGCGCACCCGGCGTCCCTCCGGCACGGCGACGACCAATCCGCAGTCCCGCAGACAGGCCAGATGGTTCGACAGCCGGGTGCGGGAGATCTCCAGCAGGTCGGCCAGCGCGGCCGGGTGGGCCGGCTCCTCGCGCAGCGCGAGCAGGATGCGACAGCGGATCGGGTCGGCCAGCGCCCGCCCGAACCGGGTCAACGCGTCAAGGTCGGTGGCAAGACTCAGCATAGATGACACGATACACACATTCGTGAATTCACAACACCTTGAACCATAAGGGCTCCAGCGGCTCTCCGCCGCACCCATACGTCACCACCGTGCTCGACGGAGCCCCTCACCAGGTCCGAGACGGCCGTCCCCTCCGAACGCAGTGACAGCTTTCAACGATCCGCCGGTAATCTCCGTTCGGGCGTACCTCTCGCGCCGTGACCCGCGTCCGTTCGGTACTGTCGGATGGACCGATGTTCAACGGTCAGGAACGGAGTTTTGCGGAATGCGGCCGAGCCGACATGCACGCGCGGGAGGAGCCCTAGGGCACCTACTGCTCGTCGTCGTGCTCGCGTTCGGCGTTCTCACGATGCACACCTTGGGGCATCCCGACGACTCCTCCGGTTCCGGCATGAGCACCACATCCCACATGTCGGCGATGGACGGCACCTCAACAGCTCACGACGCCGTGAGCCCGCTCGCCCTGACGAACACCGAGCCGGTCGGCCATGCGGCGGATCCATCGGACGCGTCACCTACGCACGCCCCCGGTGCGGCGATGGACATGCTCTCGTTGTGCGTGGCGGTCCTGTTCAGCGCATGGATGCTCCTCACGCTGCTGAAGTCCGCTTTCGCCAGACATCGCGAGTGGTTGGCACGGCTCCTCGCCCAGGTCGCCGCCGTGCTGCGACCGAATCCACCCCCACGCTGCCCCGATCTCACCCAGTTGTCGGTCCTGCGGCTGTAGGCCGAACCGCACTCGCGTGCGCACACACGTGCGATCCCGCGACTCCGCGTACGGCAAAACAGCACCCGAAACCGACACAAAAGGTGACTCGAACCATGACTGCCTTCACTCGCGCTGCTCTGCGCCGCAAGCCCGCCCGTCGCCTCGCCGCAGTGGGCCTCGTCGCCGCCGGCTCCCTGTTCCTCGCCGCCTGCGGTGGTGACGGCGACGACATGAGCGGTATGGATCACGGCAGCAACAACAGCTCGGCTTCCGCGACGGCCACCGGCCAGGCCGCCGGGAGCGCGGAACAGGGGAAGGACTTCAATGACGCGGACGTCACGTTCGCTCAGATGATGATCCCGCACCACGAGCAGGCCCTGGAGATGGCGAAGCTGGCCGACGGCCGCGCTTCCGACGCCGAGGTCAAGGACATCGCACAAAAGATCGAGAACGCACAGGACCCGGAAATCAAGACGATGAAGGGCTGGCTGGAGTCCTGGGGGAAGCCGACCGAGATGGAGTCCATGCCCGGCATGGACCATGGAGGCCACGGCAGCGGCGACGGCATGATGTCCGAGGCGGACATGGACGAACTCAAGGGCATGAAGGGCACCGAGTTCGACAAGGCGTTCGCCGAAATGATGATCGAGCACCACAACGGCGCGATCAGCATGGCCAAGGACGAACAGAAGAACGGCAAGTTCGCCGACGCCAAGAAGATGGCCGACGACATCGTCAAGGGCCAGTCCGCCGAGGTGGAGCAGCTCCAGAGCATCCTCGACCGACTCTGAGTCGGGCGACGCGGCCGCACAGTCGATCCCGCGTCGCGCCATCGACCACCCGGTTCCGACTCCGGGCCCGGGTGGTCGTTCCTCCCCGGCGCGCCGGTCTCTGCACACGGCGCGCCGCGCCCGCACAACTTCTCCTTCGAGGACCTATGAACTCGCGCCTTGCCGCCGCGGCAGCCCTCGCCGCCGCGCTCACGCTCACCCTGACCGCATGCTCCGGCGACGAGGCCGATACGGATGCCTCCGCACCCGGTGTCACGGTGAGCCACATCCATGGGCTCGGTCTGGACCCCTCCGACCAGCGTCTGTACGTTGCGACGCACGAGGGCGTCTACACCCCCGACGCCCAGGGAAAGCCGACCCTGGTGGGTGACAGCAAAGACGACTTCATGGGCTTCACGGTGGCCGGGCCCAAGACCTTCTACGCCAGCGGCCACCCCACCACCGGTGGCAACAAAGGACTGATCAAGAGCACTGACGCGGGCAAGACCTGGAAGTCTCTGTCCCTCTCCGGCAAGTCCGACTTCCACGCGCTCGACTACGTCCATGACACCGTTTACGGCTACGATTCCACCGGCGGCCTGTTGCGTACCAGCAAGGACGGCAAGACCTGGAAAGACGGGGCAAGCGTCCAGGCCCTCGACATCACGGTCAGCCCCGAGGATCCTGGCCTCCTCCTCGCCACCACCGCCGAGGGAGTCGCACGCAGCACGGACAGCGGCAAAACCTTCACCGCCGGTCAGCAGCCGATGATGGCGTTCCTGTCCTGGCCGACGAAGGACGCCCTGTACGGCATCGACACTGCCGGCACGCTGCACCGCAGCACCGACGGAGGGACCACGTGGCGGCAGACTGGCACGGTCCCAGGGGGGCAGCCCCAGGCCCTCACCGCCGCAGGAACCGATCACATCCTGGCTGCTACACAGACCGGGGTGTACGAGTCGAAGGACGGCGGCAAGACCTTCACGAGGCGTCTGGACGTCGGAGTCAGCGGCGAAAACTGATCGTCACCAGCTGAGTTCTGCAGCCATGACCGCTTGTACGCCGGTCCGCAGCCGACGTCCAGACCCGCTTCCGAGGGCACGACCTTGGAGGGGCCGGGACGTCGGCTGAGTGCGGCCGATCACCCACGGCGGCCGTATGACACGCAGGTCCTCGACGCTCGCCCTCTGGGCATGGAGTCCGGATCTGCGGGCTGCAGACGCTGAAGAGCGGGGTTCCCTCCGCACCACGGGGACGGGGAGTCGACGCCGCCGCGTTAGAGCTGAGCTCAGGCGGCCTTGGCCAGGCTGGAGCGGTCCTTCGCCGGTGCGCCGGACACTGGGCCGGTGACCGGCACCGGGGTGTCGTAGCGCGGCCACAGCAGGAGGGCGCCGGCCGCTCCCGCCCCGGCAAGGACCGCGAGGACGGACCAGGCGAGGGTGAGGCCGGCTGCCGTGCCGATCCAGCCCGCGACGGGGTAGGTGATCAGCCAGGCCAGGTGCGACAGGGAGAACTGGGCGGCGAACGCCTCGGGGATCGCGTTCCGGGCGACTGAGGCGCGCAGCACCTTGCCGGTCGGCGTGATGATCAGCGCCATGCCGACGCCGATCGCGCTCCAGATCACCGCCGTGCCGGCCCAGGTGGCGATTCCCGTCGCGACCAGCGTCACCGCGGCACCCGTGGCGCCGACGAGGACTGCGGCGCCGGTCGTCATCACGGTGCGGGCGGCGACCCGGTCGAGGACACGCGGCAGCACGAGGGCGGCCACCAGCGTGCCGGTTCCGGAGGCGGCGAGCATCCAGGCGACGTCCGACTGCGAGCCGCCGAGCCCGTCACGGACAAGGTTGACGGTGTTGACGACGACAATCGACCCGGCCGCCGCGACCACGAGGTTGAGCGCCATGAGCCCGCGCAGTCTCGGCGTGCGGAGGAAGGTCCTGATCCCCGCCGCCGCCTTGTCCCACGCCCTGGTGTGGGCGCTCGGCCGGGCATCCGGGACGCGCGCCGACAGAACGAGGAGAGCGGAGAGGAGGAATCCGGCGGAGGTGCCGAGGAACAGCCGGTCGAAACTCAGGAACGCAAGGGCGACGGCCGCCAGCACCGGGCTGAGCAGGCTCTCCATGGTGGAGGCGACCTGGGACGCCGACAAGGCGCGCGTGTAGGCGGACTCGTCGGTGACGATGTCGGGGATGACTGCCTGGTACGTCGGCGTGAACGCCGCGGAGGCGGCCTGCAGCAGGCCGATCAGGACGTAGACGTGCCAGACCTCGGTAACCAGCGGCAACGCGAGGACCACCGCGCCGCGAACCACGTCGAGGAGGACGAGGAGCGTTCGTCTGGGGAGCCGGTCGACGTACGCGGCGGCCAACGGGGCGATGACCACGTACATGACCATCTTGATGGTGAGGGCCGTGCCGAGGACCATGCCGGCGTTCGGACCGGCTAGGTCGTAGGCGAGCAGGCCGAGGGCCACCGTCGTCAGCCCGGTGCCGAACAGGGCGATGACCTGGGCGCCGAACAGGCGGCGGTAGTCGCGGAGGGCGAACAGACGCATGGCGGTTTCCTTCCGTGTCCATGCGGCGGGGCACGGCTCCGGGACGGAGGCCGTGCCCCGCGGGTACAGGCGGGGAGATCTCTATGCACGGGCGGTGCTCTCCGGGGTGAGACCGGCGAGCAGGTTGAAGGCGCCGGTGAGGAGGTTGAGCGCGACGACGCCCACGACGTCGGAAATCGCGCGGTCGCTGAAGCCGTGCTCGCGCAAGGCGGCGACCTGGTCGTCGGTGATCGACGCGGGCGCCCGGTAGACCTGGAGGGCGAGGGCGACGACCGCGGCGATCGCGGGATCGGCCGAGGTGCCGGCGCGGGCCCGCTCGATCTCCTCCTCCTCCACGCCCAGGGTGCGGGCGGCATGGATGTGCGCGTCGAGGCAGAGTCCGCAGCCCTGCTGGGCCTGGACGGCGACCGAGACTCGCTCGCTGATCCGGCGGTCCAGCTTGGCCCGGCCCATGGCGCGGCTGAGTTGGAGGTAGCCACCGAGCACGGCGGGGGAATGCGCCGTCGTGGCGACCATGTCACCGACCTGGCCGTGGCGGGAGACCAGGTCGGCGAGGAGGTCGCGCGAGGCGCCGACCGCCGTGTCGGGTGTGAGGGGGTTCAGGCGAGGCATGACGCTCCTTACGTTCACAGTCAGAGGTGGGCGTAGTGCGTCGGGTGGCCGTGCCGGTGGCCCTCGTGCGCGGGCTCGGCGGCCGCGCCGGTCTGGGCGGCGTGGGCGGTTTGGGCCGCGTGGGGGTTGTGGGCGGCCCGCACAGTGAACTCGGCGGTACGGACAACGCCGGCGTGCCGGAAGTCCAGGTACAGCCGGTAGGTGCCGGGGGTGGGCGCGACGGCCAGGAAGGTGATGCCGGGGCCCGAGGCGGTGGTGCCGTCACCGGGCTCGCCCTCCGGGTGGACGTGCAGATAACCCAGGTCGCCGACCCGCAGGGCGACGAGGTGCCCGTATGCGGCGAGGTAGGGTTGCAGGTCGGTAACGGGACGGCCGTCGCGGCTGACGGTGAGGGTCAGCTCGCTCGCCTCGTCGGGCACGAGCGCGCCGTCGAGGGCGACGGTGTACTCGCCGACCCTCGCGACGCCGGTGGCCTCGGGCAACGGGCGGGGCTCGTACACCCCGGCGACCGCGGCGTCGATCCCGAGCGTCAGGGTTCCGTCGTGGCCGGCCGGGTGGACGTCGGCGAAGAACCTCCAGTCGCCAGGCGTCAGGTCCAGTTCGACGCTCCAGTCGCCCTTCTCGTCACGCACAGGGTGGACGTGCTGGAACCCGGCCGTGTCCCGCCGCACGGCGATGAAGTGCAGTTCCTTCTCGTGCTCGGCCACGAAATCGGTCACCGCCCGCCCGTCGGGACCGACGACCCGGAAGCGCACCGGCTGCACCCCTGCGGCGAGGACAGCCGACTCGAGCTCCAGGGTGTACCCACTCTGCGACACCGACAGCCCGCCGGGCTGGGCTGCACCGTGTCCGCCGTGATCGGAGTGATTCCGCATGCCCTCTCCCAAGAAATAGAAGCGCCTACCGAAGCCGCCCGTTCAGGGCGCTGACGGCGACTATATACCCCCCGGGGGTATATAGAAACCCCTCTTGCGCGCCCACCGCATAGGCTTCACCACGCCACCGCGAGGATCACCGCTACAGCGCTGAGACCGCCGGGTGCACGAATTACGGAACCGAGTCCTGGCATCTCTCGGCAGCGGACTGGTTTCACGGGCTGATGCGGCATGATCCGCACGCGCTCACGGACCCATAGAACTGCCCTATCGAACCCCGCCCCTCGACCGGTTGGGCTCGGACGCTTCTAGCGCCAAATTGGAATCAGGCCACAAGACGATCGAAGGATGGGTGGCCACTCGCAGAAGCGCGCCGCCGCCCGGTGCCCCGGTCGTATGCCACGACCCGGGCACCGGGCGGGAACTCGAAGTCACCGCGCAGCGGACCATTCCGTATGACGGCGTGAGCCGGAGACCGCACGTAGTGTGCCTGGACGTCGGCCGGGCTGCAGCACGTACTATGTCGCTTAGGTTTTGGTCTGAGGAGGGCGGCTGGTGCGAGGATTCGGGGAGCTGGAGCAGGCGATCATGGATGTCGTCTGGACCAGTGGTGAGCCGGTGACGGTCCGCGCGGTGCTGGATCAGCTGAACGGTGACCGGCCGCAGCCGCTGGCCTACAACACCGTGCACACCGTCACGGAGATTCTGCACCGCAAGGGCTGGCTGTCGCGAGCCAAGGACGGCCGCGCCTACCGGTACACGTCCACGAAGAGCCGTGAGGAGTACGCGGCCTCGCTCATCGACCAGGTGTGGGAGAGCGGCGCGGACCGTACCGCGACCCTGGTGCGGCTGTTCGACGAGATGGACGCCGACGAGGTCGCCGAGCTGCGGGCCGCGCTCGCCGCGCGGGCGGATGGGGGCAGGTGATGACGGTCGCGCTGCTGCTTCTTGGCTACTCCGCCGTATTGGGTGGGCTCGGTCCGCTCTGGCTGAAGCGGGCGTCGTGGCTGGACCGTGCGCCACGGCTCGGCATCTGGGCGTGGCATGCGCTGACCGCGACGGTGATCATCTCGGTGACGCTGGCGGGGCTGGCGGTGGCGGTACCCACAGTGCCTGTCAGCGGGAACCTCGCCGCGATGCTGCAGGAGTGCGTGATGGCGCTGCGGGCACAGTACGCGGCGCCCGGCGGGGCGGCGGTGGCGGCGAGCGGAACCGTGCTGGCGTTTGCGCTGGTCGCGCGCATCGGGTGGTGCCTGGCGGCCGCTCTCGTACGGGCCCGCCGTCAGCGGTCCGAGCACGCCGCCGTCCTGGATCTCGCGGGCCGTCATCGTCCCGATCTCGGGGTCACGGTGCTGGACCACGACCGTCCGGCGGCGTACTGCCTACCCGGTCATGGTCACCGGGTCGTGCTGACCACCGCCGCGCTGACGACCCTTGAGCCGCGCGCTCTGGATGCCGTGATCGCCCACGAGCGGGCCCACATCCGGCAGCGGCACCACCTGGTGCTGGCCTATGCGGAGGCGCTGGAGCGGGCCTTCCCCCGCGTGCCCCTCTTCCGTACCGCGGCGAGCGAGACACGGCGGCTGGTGGAGTTGGCCGCCGACGACGAGGCGACGGCCCGGTCGGACGCGCTGACGCTGGCCAGCGCGCTGGTGGAGATGGCCGGAGCCGGGGTTCCGGCGGCCTCGCTGGCCGCGTCGGGCGGGCACGCGGCCGGCCGGGTGCGTCGACTCCTCGCTCCGCAGCGGCCGCTGAAGCGTGCCATCGCCTGGGGCGGTGCGCTGGTGGCGGGCGCGGTACTGGTGCTGCCGCTCGTGGTGGCCGTCGAGCCTGCGGTGGCCGCGAGCGGCATGAACGCCTGCCCGCTCCCGACCGCACCGCCGGTTGCCGCCCCACAGCCCGCTTACTGACCCCACCCCACTGCCCGGCAGACCGGGCCTGGTAGGTTGACCGGCACAATCTCCTAGTGAACTTAGGTATTTAGGATGTGTGGTGCGTGGGCCCGCTGGGCCGCTCGTCTGACGGCCGCGGTCCTGTTGGCCCTGGCCGGGCTACTGACCGGTCCAGCGCCGGCGCAAGCGCATGCGGTTCTGCTGTTCGCCTCCCCGGCGATCGAGGGCGCGGTACCGACCGCACCCAAGGAAATCGCCCTGGTCTTCGACGAGCCGGTACGGCCCAGCGGGGCGAAGGCGCTGCACATCACGGCACCCGGCGGGGCGTCCGTGCCCCACGGCGCGGTCGCCCGCAGCGAGGGTGGCAAGCAGCTGACAGCACCGGTCCGTTCGATGATGGGGCCGGGCGTGTACACGGTCACCTGGCAGGCGGTCGCGGAGGACGGCGACGTGATGAGCGGGACGTACCGCTTCGCCGTGGGCTCCGTAACGGCGGAGCTGGGGTCCACTTCCGGCGCGCCGGGCAGGCAGCAGGTGAGCGGGGCTCCGGCAACCGCGGCGCTGCGGTGGGTGCTGTATGCGGCCTTTGCCTTGTCTCTTGGCGGGTTGGTCGGGGAGCGGCTCGCTTCGCGGCAGCGCGTCCCGGAGGGCGCCGGGCGTCCCCGGTCGTGGGTGTTGCCCGGCACGGCAGCCGGCCTGGTGGCCTCGATCGGGCTGACGGTGCTGATCGCCGGAGGCGGCAGCCTGGTTGACGGGGTCACCTCGCCGTCCGGGGCCGCAGTGCTCGACGGACGGCCGGGGATCCTGGCGGTGGTCGGGACGGTGGCCTGGCTGGGGGCCATGGTCGCGCTGCGGCTGAAGCAGCGGCGCCTTGTTGCCGGGGCGCTGTTCGTGGCAGCAGTCGCGGAGGGGCTGCGAGCCCATCCGGCGGCGGAGTCGGCGGTGTGGGGGCCGGTGCTTACCACGGTCCACCTGCTGGCGGCGGCGGTGTGGATCGGCGCGCTCGTCCATGTGCTACGCCTGGGACGGGCCTGGCGGTGGGCGTCGAACGCCCGCGCGGTATTGCGCCACTACGCCCGCCTCGCCCTGGCCCTCGTGCTCGTCGTGCTGCTCACCGGGACGCTGTCCGGGTTGTTGCTGCTGTCCTGGTCCGAGTTGTGGGACACCTCCTTCGGACAGGTTCTCGTCGTCAAGCTGTCGCTGGTGGGGGCGGCCTGTGGAATGGCCCTCGCCGCCCGTCGCAGGCTGGCCGGCAGCGCGCCCCACCTGCTGGCCCGGGTCGAGGCCTCAGCGTTGGTGGCCGTGCTCGGCGTCACCGCGCTGCTGAGCGTGACCCAGCCGCCCCGAAATGTGAATGCCGCGCTGCCCTTCGCGCCGCCGCCGAGCGGAAACGCGATCACGGCGGGTGGACGGGCGGACCAAATCGGCATCGCCGCCACCGCCTCCTCCGGCCAGGTCGTCGTGCGGCTGACCGCCCCGGACACCGACCTCAGCGACAACGGCGGCGAGGCGAGACTTTCGTACGAGGCCGGACTCACCCTGACCACGCCGGGCGGCCGTACCCGGGCGCTGGCGATCCGCGGCTGTGGTGAGGGCTGCTTCTACGCGCGGGTGACCTGGCGCAAGGGGCTGAACCTGCTCACTGTGAAGGCCGGCGCGCAGGGCTGGGGCGGCGGTCAGGACACGCTGCGGGTGATGTGGCCGGTCCGCCCCGACGCGAAGCTGCTCCAGCGCGTGGTGAAGGCGATGCGCGCGATCGACGCTTTCACCCTGCATGAGCTGGTGGCCAGTGACATCGACCGCACCCGGGTCGCGCCGACAAGGCTGGAGGTCACCGGGAAGCAGTTCATCGACTCCGAGCCCTATGCCAAAGGGCAGGCGCCGCTCAGCTCCCGCTTCACCGATGCGGAGGGCAACACCGTGCTCGCACTGGGCTTCCCCGGCGAGCGGCTCGCGCTGGAGCTGACCCTGGACGATCAAGAGCGCGTCGTACGGGAGACCTTGGTCGCGCCCAACCACTTCATCCGTCGCACTTTCACCTATCCGGAACCACAGGGACAGGAAAGGGACCGGCACGACCACTCGGGCGATGCCGCGTCCGTTGGCCGGTAACAGCCGCAGAAAGAGGACGACATGTCGGCCAGACCGATGCGAGCAGCCCGCCGGGGTATCCGACGGGGCCCGCTTCGGCCTGCACGCACGCTGCTGATACTGCTGCTGACCATACTCGCCGCCAGTGCCACCGCATGCGTCCTCGCGACGTCGGCTCACGCTTCGCCCATGGCGTCGATGGCGTCCACCGGCCCTGTGACCATGGCATCGACCTTGCGGAACGCGAGTGACAACGGGGGTGATCAGACCGCCGTCTCGACGGCTGCCTCCCCGGGCAGCGACTGCGACCGGACTCACTGCCCACAGGCGTCCGGCCGGCCGTCCCCCTCGTGTTGTGACTTGCCCAGCACGGACGCCGTCCACAGCACCACCCAGGCGATCGCGATCCCGCCCCAGCCTGGCGTGCGGCCGGGGCAGCCGCCGACCGCGTGCCGGTCCCGTTGCCGCGCCCCCGCGGACAGCGGTCCAGGGCCTCCCGACTTGCACATGCTGCAACTCCTGCTCGTTTAGGTCACCGCGCCGAAGCCTGCGCAGAGCGCGCGGCGGCGCCCCGCGTCCAACGACGACACCGACTACACGTGCAGCACCGCCGGCCCCAAAGAAATGCGGAGCGGCGGGGACAAGGACATCCCATGGGAGCCAACTCCAAGGCCCAGAAGGCAGCCCGCCGGGCCCGCATCGAGGAGATGCGCCGCGCCGAACAGAAGCGTGAGCGCCGCAACAAGATCATCGCTATTGGCGCCTCCACAGCGATCGTCGCAGGCATCGCCGTCGGCGGCTGGTATCTACTGGATTCCGCCAACGACAAGGAAAAGGCCCAGGCCGCCCCCGTACGCGGCGAGCAGACCTGGCCCGACCTGGGCCGCACCCACGTCGACAAGGCCGTCGCCTACCCGATGCACCCGCCCGCCGGCGGCAACCACGCCCCGGTCTGGCAGAACTGCAACGGCAACGTCTACGACCAGGCGATAAAGGACGAGAACGCCGTGCACTCCCTGGAGCACGGCGCGGTCTGGGTCGCCTACAACGACAAGGCCACCGCCGCCGACATCAAGACACTCAGCCAGCGGGTGTCCAAGACCCCGTACACCCTCATGAGCCCCTACAAGAGCGAGTCCTCACCGATCACGCTGACCGCCTGGGGTCACCAGTTGAAGGTGAACAAGGCATCCGATGCGCGGGTGGCGGAGTTCTTCGACAAGTATGTGCAGGGCCCGCAGACCCCTGAGCCGGGCGCGGCCTGCACCGGAGGGATCGGCTGATGGAACCGATCACATTCGCACGGCGACGGCCCTGGTGGCTCGCCGTGGCCTCCGTCGTCCTTGCCCTGGCCGTGGCGGCGGCCGTGCTGATCGCGATGCGGCCCGGCGGGGACGACACGCCGAGTGAGGGCTCGGCGGATGTGGGCTTCGCCCGGGACATGGCAATCCATCACCAGCAGGCGGTGGAGCTGTCGTTCATCGTGCGCGATCGCACCGACGACGAGGACGTGCGGCGGTTGGCGTACGACGTCATCAACACCCAAGCCAATCAGCGCGGCATGCTGCTGGGCTGGCTGGAGGCGTGGGACGTGCCCAAGTCCTCGCAGAAGCCGCCGATGGCCTGGATGGATGAGGGCCACGGTCACGGGTCGATGTCCATGCCCATGTACGAGGCGCACGACGGCTCGCTCATGCCGGGCATGTCCACCAACACCCAGATGAACCAGCTGCGCAAGGCCAAGGGAAAGGCTGCGGAGGTGCTGTACCTGCGGTTGCTGACAGCACATCACAAGGGCGGCATCGAGATGTCTGAGACGGCCGCCGACATGGCCGGTGATGCGAAGGTGCGGCGCCTGGCCGAGAGTATGGTCCAGGGCCAGGAGTCGGAGATGAAGCTGATGGTGGACATGCTCGCCGAGCGTGGCGCTGCCGCCTGAACCATTTCTGCTCAGCGCCGCGGTCGTATGCAGGTGAGGAGTGCCATGACAGAAACCTGGGCCCCGTCCGACGCTCCGCCCGGTGCACGCTGGCTGCCACAGGCACGGATCGGTTTCGAGTCACGGAACGCCCGCTGGTGGTGGCTGGGCGCGGGTGGCGCCGTGATCGTCGCCGTTGGGGTGGCGATGGCGGTGTGGGGGATGTTCCCCGTCGACCTGCACGGGCCGACGCACGATGCCGGGATCATGGCGCCGACGTGTGGGCTGACACGCTCGGTCGTGGCGGTCTTCCGTGGCGATATCTCGATGGCCTGGCGCTACAACCCGGCCGGGTTGCTGGTCGCGGTGGTCGCCGTCGCCGCCCTGGCCCGGCTCCTGGCCGGGGTGTTCGTCCGGCGCGGCCCGGTGCTGCGGGTGCGTCCCGGCCGGATCGGCTGGATGGTGCTCGTCCTGGCCCTGGTAGCGCTGGAGATCCGCCAGCAGGGCCAGGCCGAGCTACTGATGACCGCCGGGCTGCGCTGACCGGAGGCCGCCATTCCGGTGCGCCACTGTCCTTCCGCACGACCGGATCCACCCGCATCTCCCCCGAGACGACGAAAGGGCTGTGCTCATGCCTGCTGCCAGTGACACGGACGAACGGCTGCGCCGCTATTGGGACCGGCACGCCCGCTCCTACGACCGGCAGATGAGCTTCTTCGACCGAACGCTGTTCGGTGAGAGCCGGAGGTGGATCTGCTCGCGGGCCGGCGGCCGGGTCCTGGAGGTCGCCGTCGGTACCGGTCTCAACCTGCCCCTCTACCCGGCCGATGTCGAGCTCACCGGACTCGAGTGGAGTCCGGCCATGCTGGACATCGCCCGCCGTCGCGCAGACGGGCTCGGCCGTACGGCGACGCTGCGCGAGGGCGACGCGCAGGAGATGCCGTTCGACGACGCCTCGTTCGACACCGTCGTGGCCACCCTGTCCCTCTGCGCCATCCCGGACGAGAAGCGGGCGGTCGCGGAGATGGTCCGGGTCCTGCGGCCCGGCGGCCGTCTGCTGCTCCTGGACCACGTCATCGCCTCCGCCTGGTCGGCCCGCGCCCTCCAGCGGCTACTGGAACTGGTCACCGTGCCGCTCGGTGGTGAGCACTTCCGACGCCGCCCGCTGCGGCACGTCGAGGCGGCGGGACTGCAGATCGAGGAGCGGGACCGGTTCAAGCTCGGCATCGTCGAGCGCATTGCCGCGCGCAAGCCGGTCTGATCCGGCGCGGCGGCATGTGGAAACCGGGCGCGCCGGTCCGCCGGAACCGGCACGCAGGGCTCAACAGGTCTCGGCGCGGGCCGGGCTGGAGCGCTGGCGGCCGTTGTTCCGCGCCGCTCCGGCGCCCGTCTCCGCGTACGGGCCCGAAGCACGCCGCTGCGCGAGCAGGCGGGTTCACAGCGGGAGTGCGTATCCGCTGATCCAGGTCTGCATCTGGGAGATCAGCAGGCTCCACAGGCCGGATACCTGGGTGATGCCGACGAGCACGAGCAGCACTCCGCCGACGCGGAGCACGGTGCGGGTGTGGCGGCGCGCGAAGGCGAAAGCCCGCAGCGATTTCCCCAGAGCGAGGGTGAAAAGCAGGAAGGGGATGCCGACGCCGACCGCGTAGAGGAAGGCTAGGAGGGCACCGCGTCCGGCGGAGCCGGTGGTCAGGGAGAGGGAGAGCACGGCGGCGAGCGTGGGGCCGATGCAGGGCGTCCAGCCGATGCCGAACATCACGCCGAGTAGCGGCGCGCCGACCAGCCCGGCACGCGGAGTGAAGCGGGGCTTGAAGGAGCGTGACAGGAGCGGGATGCGCTCCAGGATGCCCATGAACATCAGGCCCAGCACGATGGTGAGCACGCCGAGCACACGGATGATGGTCTCCTGGTGGGCGAGCAGCAGGGTACTGACGGAGCCGAACAGAGCGCCGTAGGCGGTGAACACGGCCGCGAAGCCGAGGACGAACAGTGCGGTGCCGAGCAACGCCCGCGAACGGGCCCGCCCACCCTGGCCTGCCTGGGCGTCGGCGGCGGTCATGCCGGTGGTGTAGGAGAGATAGCCGGGGACCAGGGGCAGACAGCAGGGCGAGGCGACGGTGATGGCGCCTGCGGCCAGCGCGATGGGGGCGGCCAGCAGGAGGGAGCCGGAGCCCACCACTTGACTGATGTCGACGGACACGAACAGCACCTTCCGCTGCGTATGGGGCGGCCCGGCCGGCCCGGCACCGATCGGGTGGAACCGGCGGGGCCAGTTCGGGGGCCGGGTCGACAAGAACTCTAACTCCTATGTACCTTAGGTCCTAAGTCACATAGGTGATTGCGGGTCGTGTGACCTGCGGCCTGCCGGAAAGGGCTGGTGGATGAGCGAGCTGTTGTTCGGGACGACGCTGCTGGCGTCGTTCCTCGGCGGCATGGTGGCCCTACTGGCCCCGTGCTGTGTCTCGGTGATGCTGCCCGCCTACTTCGCCACCGGCTTCCGTTCCCGCGGCCGGGTGGTCGCGGCGACGCTGGCGTTCGGCGCGGGAGTGGCGACAATTATCGTGCCGGTCGGACTCGGGGCCGCCGCTATCTCCTCGGCGCTGCAGCGGTACCACCTGTGGGTCTATCTGATCGGCGGGGTGCTGATGCTCGCCGGCGGTCTGGCGGTGTTGGTGGGGTGGAAGCCGAAACTGCCCATGCCGGCCGGCGGGACGCCGCGCCAGGGCGGTGGGTTCGCCGCCGCATACGGGCTGGGTGCGTTCTCCGGGATCGCCAGCGCGTGCTGCGCGCCAGTGCTCGCCGGGGTGGTGGTGCTGTCCGGGGCGAGCGGCTCCTTCCTGGCCGCGCTCGGAGTGGGGCTCGTCTACGTGCTGGGTATGGTCGCCCCGCTGGTCGTGATCGCCCTGGCCTGGGAGCGTGGCCACCGCGGCCCCGCCCGAGTGCTGCAGAGCCGCCGTGTGCGGATGCGCGCCGGATCCTTCGAGCGCAGCCTGCCGCTGGGCGACCTGCTGGCCGGGGTGCTGCTGGTGACCATGGGCGCGCTGACCGTCGTTCTCGCTTTCCGAGGCCCGGACATGGGCACCACCGGCTGGCGGGCCCGGTTCGCCGCCGATCTCGACCACTACGCCTCGATGGTCACCGACGCGCTCGCCTGGATACCAGGCTGGGCAGTGGCGCTGCTCGCGGTGGCCCTGCTCGCGCTGGTGATCCGACACGCCCTGCGAACCGTGGCCCCAGACCCAGAAGACGGCGGAACACCCGCCGCAGAGGAGGGCACCGGTGGGCCCGAAGCCGTTGCCTCCGCGTGCTGCACCGGCTCCAACATCGGCGGGGGCACTTCCTCCGCGCACGCAACCGCGGCACTGGCCGCAACTCAGTCCCCGAACACGACCAAGGAGGTCGCCACGGATGGCCGCTGACACCCGGCCCGGCGCGAAGGCCGCACCGAAGCCCGGCACCAAGGCCGCGAACAAGGCCGCCCGGCGTGTAAAGGCCCAGGTGTTGCGCGAGGAGGAACAAAAGCGTCAGCTACGAAGCCGGCGGCGCCGCGTCACCGCGCTCGTCACCGCGGCCGTGATCGCGGTGACCGCCATGCTGTACTTCGTGTTCCGCCAGTCCGAGCAGTCCCCGAACACCGGCTACGACGTCGGCAGCCCCAGCATCGGACAGAGCGCCCCAGGCTTCTCCCTGTCCTCCAGCGCGGGGGGCACGCAGAGCCTGGCCGATTACAAGGGCAAAACGGTCCTGCTGTACTTCCAGGAGGGTCTGACCTGCCAGCCGTGCTGGGACCAGATCCGAGACCTGGAGAAGGCCGCCGACCAGGTCAAGGCCGCCGGCATTGATCAGGTCCTGTCCGTCACCACCGACTCAGCCGACCTGGTCAAGCGCAAGGTCACCGACGAGAAGCTCACCACCCCGGTGCTGTCCGACCCCGACCTGAAGGTCTCCAAGGAGTACAACGCCAACCAGTACGGGATGATGGGCGACTCCCGCGACGGCCACAGCTTCGTCCTGGTCGGCCCCGACGGCAAGATCCAGTGGCGGGCGGACTACGGTGGCGCCCCCAATTACACGATGTATGTCAAGGTCGACAAGCTGCTCGCCGACCTGAAGGCAGGGCGGCAGACATGACTCCCCCCAGCGCCCCGCACCGGATCACGCTACTCACTCAGGCCGACTGCGTGCTGTGCGAGCACGCCAAGCAGGTCCTGACCGAGGTCGGCGCCGACCACCCCCTGGCCATCACAGAGATCGACCTGAGCAGCGAGGAGGGCATGCGCATCGGCACTGAGGCCGGCGTGCTCTTCGCCCCCGGCATCCTCCTGAACGACCAGCCCTTCTCCTACGGGCGGCTGTCCGAACGCAAGCTCCGCCGCACCCTCACGCGCGCGGAGACCACCGCAGTACCGACCCCGACAGGAGTTCTCCATGAGTGAGATCCTCTACGTTCTGCCCGCGCTGGCCTGCCCGGTCGGCATGGGTCTGATGATGTGGTTCATGATGCGGTCCGGCAACAAGAAGGCCACCGCCCCGGCCACCAAGGCCGACCCGCGCGAGCAGGAACTGGCCGTCCTCCGTGCGGAGGTCGACGGTCTGCGCAAGCGGCTCACGCCGGAACCCAGCCCGAAGGACCGGGAGCAAGCCCGGTGACCGGCTATGTTCTGCCGTTGCTGTTCACCGCCGCAGCCGGTGTACTGACGTACGCCCTCTGTGTCCGGCCCATGCTCAAGGGCCGCGGCTGTCACATGATGTTCCAGCGGTCCGGGACGGAACAGGCATCCTGTCGCAACGTTGCGGATGCCCGGCAGGCCGCGCATGCCTCCACCGACGATGACAGCACGGACGCGAAGATCGCGGGGCTGCGCGAAGAGATCCAGCTGCTCCACCACGAACTCGACCTGCGCTCGGGGGACGACGCGGTGCAGCTCACCAAGGAGGAACCGCGCTGAGAATCACTGGCATATTCCCACGACGGCCTCCCGCAGATGTCCGCCCGGCCGGACCGTCGCGCCGCCGGGTCCTGTCCGGCGCGCTCGCCGGGGCCGCCGCTCTCACCGCCTGCGGCAGCGCGCAGGACACTGGCGGCAGCGGTACGAGGACGCCGGGCGCTGCGAAGGGGAGCTCCTCGCGGTACCTCAAGCCGTCCGAACGGTCCGTAACCCCGCCCGTGGCGGGCACCACCCTGGATGGCAAGCCCGCCGACATCGCCGACATGCGCGGCCACGTCGTAGTGATCAACATCTGGGGTTCCTGGTGCGGACCGTGCCGGAAGGAAGCACCCGAGCTGAAGAGGCTGTCCGAGCAGACCGTGCCGTTGGGGGTGCAGTTCCTCGGGATCGACATCCGGGACACCAAGACCGCGGCGAAGTCGTTCGAGCGCAACTTCGGTATCACCTACCCCAGTCTCTACGACCCCGACAGCCGCACTCTGATCGGCTTCAAGAGCCTGGCCGCGCGTGCCGTACCCACCACCTATGTGCTGGACAAGAAGGGCCGCGTGGCCGCCGTGTCCATCGGCCCGCTCACCGCTCGGGGCTTCTACCCCATCATCAAGGACGTCGCCGCGGAGCAGGCGTGAGCACCCACACGACCGCCCCACGTCCCCGGTCACGGCCGATCGGGTGCCACGGCCAGATCCAACGCCCGCATCACGGTCAGTCCACCAACCTCACCGCTACGGCAGACACACCTCTTGTAGAACCTCGACAAGGGGACAGGCTGAGTAGCGAGTCCGTGCGCCAGAGCGTGCCACGGCCGCCCGTCGGCCCGGAATCCATCCGGTGGTGACCCAGCCTGCAATGACAACGCCACCACGGCAGAGGTGCGCCACGAACTCCGTCGACACCTGATGACGCGTCAGTAGAGTTAGCAAAGGGTTAGCAAGTGTCCTGCCCCAGCCAACCACAGACGGACACACCCTCGACGGGTACAGCACAGCGCATCGGGCTAGCAGCAAACCCAACAGCACAGCGCCCGCGAGGAGCCCGGGAAGGACGACGCAGGACGGCCGGCCGATCGAGCACAACCGGCCCGGCACCCATTCCCGCAGGTCAGCGAAGCCTCCCGCGCGGCTTCAGCGGCACCGCAGGCAGCTCGGGGGCAGGCAGCGGGGCGCCGTCGTAGCCCTTCACTTCGCCGAACCGTGTCCCTTCCATCCAGTCCCGGCGGGCCTGTACGATCTCCTCCTGCGACCGTCCGATCCAGTTCCAGAACATGATCAGTTCCTCCTCGAACGGCTCGCCGCCCAGGAGCATCAGGCCCGCGTCCGAGTCGGCCCGCAGGGGGAGTTCGTCGCGGCCGCAGCCGAGGTAGAGCATCGAGCCCGGCACCAGGGGCACGCCGTCGACGTGGGCCTCGCCGCTCATGGCCAGTACGGCGTATTCGAAGTCCCGTTCCAGCGGCAGGCGTACGTCCGTGCCGCCGGTGAGGGTCAGATCGGCGCCGACGAGGGGGGTGTACGTCGTGCCGGGCGAGGTGGCCGTGTCGAGGGTGCCCATGAGGACGGTGGCCGTCAGGCCCGGGGCCGTGACGCGGGGCAGCTCGGCGTGGAACTCGAAGTGCGGGTCGGTGTGGCGGTGGGTGTCCGGGAGGGCCACCCACAGCTGCGCGCCGTGCAGCAGGCGGGCGTGCGCACGCGGGCTCTCCTCCGAGTGGCTGATGGCGCGTCCGGAGGTCATCAGGCCCAGCTGGCGCGGGCGGATGGTCTGGAGGCTGCCGGTGGAGTCGCGGTGCAGTACCTCGCCCTCGTGCAGCCAGCTCACCGTCTGAAGGCCCATGTGCGGGTGCGGCGGCACCTGCATGCCGGGCTCGTCGGCGATGTCGTCGGGGCCGTAGTGGTCGACGAAGCACCAGGCACCGACCATGCGCCGGCCCAGGTTGGGCAGCAGTCGGCGGACCTCGGTCGACTCGCCGAGCTTGACGTTGCGAGGGCTGAGGAGTTCACGCACGGGCTCCGTCACCACGAAGCCGCGGCCGCCGCACAGGCTGGGAACCGCGTCCCGGTCAAGGTTGCTCATGCCGCCCAACGTAGCCCCAGACCGGCCGTCCGCGTCGGGCGGTCCCCGTGGCGTCACCGTGGCGGGCGACGGCAGCTCCATCGGTAGTGGAATGTTCAACCATACGGCGTGGTTGCAGGAGACCGAAGGAGGTTTCGAGTGGACACGACGTACTACGACCACGGAACGCCGGCGGAGCGCTGGGAGCGCGCGCGGATGTTCTTCGACGCCAAGGACTACGCCGCCGCGGCGCGAGTGCTGGACGGCCTGGTCGCGGAAGTGCCCGAGCAGACCGGACCGCGGCTGCTCCTGGCGCGTTCCTACTACCACTCGGCCCAGCTGCGGCGGGCGGAGGCCGAGCTGCGGACGCTGGTCGAGCGGGACCCCGTCGAGCAGTACGCCCGGCTGATGCTGGGCCGCACCCTGGAACGGCAGGGGCGGCAGGAGGAGGCGGACGCCCAGCTGCGGATCGCCTCCGCCCTCGCGGGCGACTTCGCCGGACGCTGAGCCGGGACGGGCGGCGCCGCTGAGCCGGGACGGGCGACGCGTCGCTCCGTGGCATCCTGGCGCGATGGGAACTCCGCGTGAAGGTGCCCCGCTTGCCGAGCGGGTCGAGGAACTGCTCGCCGTCGGCGGCCCGTTGCCGATCGTCGCGGCCGGGGATCCGGTGCTGCGGCGGCCGGCCGAGCCGTTCGACGGGCAGTTGGAGCCGGCGCTGCTCGCCCGGTTCGTCGAGGCGCTGCGCCTGACGATGCACGCGGCGCCGGGGGTCGGGCTGGCCGCGCCGCAGGTGGGCGTGGGGCTCGGGATCGCGGTGATCGAGGATCCGGCGCCGGTGCCGGACGAGGTGCGGGTGGCGCGTGGACGGGTGCCGCAGCCGTTCCGGGTGCTGGTCAATCCGTCGTACGAACCCGTCGGCGCCGGACGTGCCGCGTTCTTCGAGGGCTGCCTCAGCGTGCCGGGGTGGCAGGCGGTGGTGGCGCGCCACGCCGAGGTGCGGCTGCTGGCGCTGGACGAGCACGGGCGGACGGTGGACGAGGTGTTCACGGGCTGGCCGGCCCGGATCGTGCAGCACGAGACGGACCATCTGGGCGGAACGCTGTATCTCGACCGGGCCGAGTCGCGCTCGCTGTCCTCCAACGCGGCGATGGCGGACCTGTGGTCCCAGCCGACGCCCGAGCGGGCGGCGTCGGCGCTGGGATTCGAGCTGCCCGGCCCGGCGGTCTGACCGGCCGCCGGGCTCGCGCTCACCCGACGGCTCTCCCCACGTCCGTCAGTTGTCCCGGTACGTCTCCAGGAGCCTCAGCCACACCTCGCTGATCGTCGGGTACGACGGGACCGCGTGCCACAGGCGGCTGACCGGCACCCGGCCGGCGACGGCGACGGTGGCCGAGTGGATCATCTCGCCGACGCCTGGGCCGACGAAGGTGACGCCGCGCACGATCTCGTCCTCCAGGTCGACCACCATGCGGGCACGGCCCTTGTAGCCGTCGCCGTACAGGCTCGAGCCCGCCACCGCGATGGGGACGTCGACGGCGCGGACGCGGTGTCCCGCCTGCTCGGCCTCGGCCAGGGTCGGGCCGACGGACGCGACCTCGGGGTCGGTGAACACCACCTGGGGCACGGCGTCGTGGTCGGCGGTCGCGGCGTGCGCGCCCCAGGGGTCGGACTCCAGGATCGGCACCCCGGAGGCGCGGGCGGCGATGGCGGCACCCGCGATGCGTGCCTGGTACTTGCCCTGGTGGGTGAGGAGGGCGCGGTGGTTGACGTCGCCGACGGCGTAGAGCCAGTCGTGGCCCTCCACCCGGAGGCTGTCGTCGACGGGAAGCCAGGAGCCCGGTTCGAGGCCGACGGTTTCCAGGCCGATGTCTCCGGTGCGGGGAGAGCGGCCGGTCGCGAAGAGGATCTCGTCCGCCTCGAGGCGGTCGCCGGTGTCGGTGACGGCGACGACGGTGCCGTTCTCGCGGGTGACGGACTCGACGGAGACGCCGGTGCGGACGTCCACGCCGGCCTCGGTGAGCGCCTCGGCGACCAGTTCCCCGGCGAACGGCTCCATGCGGGCCAGCAGGCCGCCCTCGCCGCGCACCAGCATCGTCACCCGGGAGCCGAGGGCCTGCCAGGCGGTGGCCATCTCGACGGCCACGACTCCGCCGCCGACGACGAGGAGCCGGCCGGGCGCGCTCTCGGCGCTGGTGGCCTCGCGGCTGGTCCAGGGCCGTACCTCGGCGAGTCCGGGCAGCGGGGGCAGGGCGGCGGCGCTGCCGGTGCAGACGGCGACCGCGTGCCGGGCGGTCAGGGTCCGGCGGGTGCCGTCGGGGCCGGCCACCTCGACCGTGCGCGGTCCGGCGAGCCGCCCCTGGCCGCGGTACAGGTCGGCGCCGATGCCCTCCACCCACTGGACCTGGCCGTCGTCCTTCCAGTGCGAGGCGAACTCGTCGCGGCGGGCGAGGACGGCCGCGGCGTCGAGGGGTTCCTGGACCGCCCCGGCGAGACCGGGCAGCCGGCGGGCGTCCGCGCGGGCGATGACCGGGCGCAGCAGGGCCTTGCTGGGCATGCACGCCCAGTAGGAGCATTCGCCGCCGACCAGTTCGCTCTCCACGATCGCGGTGGACAGCCCGGCCGCGCGGGTGCGGTCGGCGACGTTCTCCCCGACGGGGCCCGCGCCGATCACGACGACGTCGTACGTGAGGGAATCCGATTGCGTCATGGGGTCAGTCTGGTGGGTGGTGTGCGACGTGGCCACATGGGTACGTGCGCGGAATACCCACCAGGTCGGCAGTGTTGTGCCGACGGCTACTCCCCCGCAACCAGGAAGAGGGATTACCTCATGACCAGCACCGTGGAACTCACCAAGGAGAACTTCGACCAGACGGTCACGGACAACGAGTTCGTGCTGATCGACTTCTGGGCGGAGTGGTGCGGCCCGTGCAAGCAGTTCGGGCCGGTCTACGAGAAGGCGGCGGAGGCCAACCCGGACCTGGTGTTCGGCAAGGTGGACACCGAGGCGCAGCCCGAGCTGGCGCAGGCCTTCGGCATCAGTTCGATCCCGACGCTGATGATCGTGCGGGACCAGGTGGCCGTGTTCGCACAGCCTGGCGCGCTGCCGGAGGCGGCCCTCACCGACGTGATCGGCCAGGCCCGGAACCTGGACATGGACGAGGTCCGCAAGGCGGTCGCCGAGCAGCAGGCCCAGGCCGGGCAGAACGGCCAGGAAGGCCAGTAGCGGTCCCTTCGGCCGTCGGTCCGTCCGCCGGTCAGCTCGACTCCCGGTGCAGCACCGTGGCGCCCAGCACCTTGTGGCGCTCGGGTGCGGCACCGGGGTCGTGCACGGCCCGGTCGACGAGTGCGGCCAGGTCACGGCCCGCGGGCAGCTCCAGGTGGACGGTGCTGAGCCGGGGCCGCAGCAGCCGGCCCAGCATGAGGTCGTCGGCGCCGATGACGGCCGCGTCGCCGGGGACGTCGAGGCCCTCGTCCTGGAGGGCCCGCATCAGCAGCATCGCGTACTCGTCGTTGTACGCGAACACCGCGTCGAGGCCCAGGGGACGCCAGCGCGCCGCGAGGCGGGCGGCGTCCCCTTCGTCGTAGGCGAGGGGCAGCTCGGTGACGGTGGCGTCGGTGCCGGCGACCGCCTGGCGGGCACCCGTGAGGCGCGGTGCCGAGAAGACGTCCAGGCCGCGTTCCGCGGGGACGACGACGCCGATGGTGCGGCGCCCGCGGTCGTACAGGTGGCGGGTCGCGCCGCGGCCGACGCCCTCCTGGTCCGTGAGCAGGGCGTGCGCTCCGTCGACGGGCTCGGGGCCGAGGGTGAGGACCGCCCGGGCGCCGGAGCGCTTGAGGATCTCCACACCCCGCGGTCCGAGGTCGGAGGCGGGTGCGAGGACGGCGACCGGGCGCAGTTCGGCCCAGGCGCGGGCGGCCTCGTCGCCGTGCGCGCCGGCGGTGCCGTACTGCACGACGGTGTACTCGAGGCGGCCCAGGGCCCACTGGAGTTCGGCGACGAAGCGGCTGTAGAGCGGGCCGGCGGGGAAGGACGGCGCCGGCATCAGGACCATGCGGCTGTGCCCGGCGCGCAGGGAGCGGGCCGCGGCGTGCGGGACGTATCCCAGTTCCCGGGCGGCCTCGCGGACGCGGCGGCGGGTGGGTTCGCTGATCCGTACGGCGTCGGCGTTGTTGAGGACGTAGGAGACGGTCGCGCGCGAGACGCCGGCCAGGCGGGCCACATCGGCGCTCGTGGGGGCCGAGCGCGGTGCGGAGGGCTCGTGGGCGGGCTGTTTCGGTATCTGCACCATGACGTACGGAATCCTGGCAGAAGCCGGGTGCGAGACGGCGGGCGGGGCGACTTCGGCCGCGGCGGCGGAACGCTCAGTCAGTCTCGGCGGTCCCGGGGAACTCAGCGCCGGCGTCCGGGGGTTCGGTACGGGTCACCCGTGCCACGAGGTCGATCCAGCCGGCCCGCACCCGTTCGGCGGGCAGCCCGCACTGCCGAGTGAGGTGGTGGATCAGGGCCGCGTCGAGGTAGGCCATCAGTGTGTGCGAGAGGAGTTCGCCGTCGGCGTCCGGCACGGCCTCCCGCAGCAGCAGCGCCACGTGCTGGCGCAGGAAGCGGCGCGGGGCGAAGGTGTGGCGGCGTTCGGCGCTGGGTTCCCCGGCCAGGAGCAGGTCGAGCTGGTCGACGGAGCGGCTCAGCAGCGCGCAGCCGAAGGCCCGCAGCCGCTCGACGGGCGGTGCGCCGGGGCCCAGGGGCGGCGGACCGGTCAGGAGCGCGGCCTGGAACTTGCGCTCGGAGTGGTCGAGCATCGCCGCGAGCAGCCCGGTGCGGTCGCCGAAGCGGCGGAAGACCGTGCCCTTGCCCACGCAGGCCGCGGTGGCCACCGCCTCCATGGTGAGGGCGGCCGCGCCGTGCTCGGCGACCAGGCGCTCGGCGGCTTCCAGGAGCCGGGCGCGGTTGCGCGCGGCGTCGGCGCGCAGGCAGGGCTCGTCCGCGTCGGGCCCGGTGCCGAGTTGCAGCAACTCGGGCGAGCCGGCGTTCTCCTGAGGCTGCGGGAAGGGCGGCAGGGAGGCGGACATGAAGCCAGCGTAAAGCATCGGGAAGAAAACTGGACCGCGGTCCGTTTGGGATGTTAGAAATTAAACGGACCCCGGTCCGGATCGTGACCGCGAGGTCGCGGCCCCGCCCGTCACCCTCTGTTCCATTACTGGGAGTACTCATGTCTGTCCGCATCCTTGCGCTCGTCGGCAGCCTTCGCGCCGGTTCGCACAACCGCCAGCTCGCCGAGGCGGCCGCCAAGTTCGCGCCGGAGGGCGCCGAGGTGCAGCTGTTCGAGGGGCTTGCCGAGATCCCCTTCTACAACGAGGACATCGACGTCGAGGGCAGCGTCCCGGCCGCCGCCGCGAAGCTGCGCGAGGCCGCCCAGGGCGCCCAGGCCTTCCTGCTCTTCTCGCCCGAGTACAACGGCACCATCCCGGCCGTCCTGAAGAACGCCATCGACTGGCTGTCCCGCCCGTTCGGCGCCGGCGCCTTCACCGGCAAGCCGGTCGCCGTGGTCGGTACCGCCTTCGGCCAGTACGGCGGCGTGTGGGCGCAGGACGAGGCCCGCAAGGCCGTGGGCATCGCCGGCGGCAAGGTGATCGAGGACATCAAGCTGTCCATCCCCGGCTCCATGACCCGCTTCGCCGAGACCCACCCGTCGGACGACGCCGAGGTCGCCGCGCAGCTGACCGAGGTCGTCGCCCGGCTGCACGGCCACGCGGACGAGGCCCTCGCCGCCTGACCGGCGCACACCGCGCGCGTGGACCGGAGCTCGCCCGAGCTCCGGTCCACGCGTGTGTCAGGCCACCGCGGCGGCGGCCAGGGTGCGCAGTTCCTCGAGGGCGGCCGCGACCGCGGTACGGCGGTGACCACCGCTGCGCGTGCAGGTCAGCAGCTTGCGGTGCGGCCGGTCGGCACAGGGCACGCGGACGATCGGCAGGTCGGGGGTCAGCCGGGCGAGCCGGGGCACCAGCGCGACGCCGAGCCCGTGGGCGACCAGGTGGGCCGTGACGTTCCAGTCCACCGTGAGGTGGACCACGTCGGGCGTGAACCCGGCGGCACCGCACGCCGACATCACGTGCGTCCGGCAGGGGCTCTGCGGCAGCGGCGCGATCCAGGCCTCGTGGGCCGCGTCGGCGAGGTCGGCCTCCCCCCGTCCGGCCAGCGGATGGTCGGCGGGGACGACCAGGTCGAACGGTTCGTCCAGGAGCGGCCGCTGTTCGAAGCGCGTGTCGGCCGACGGCGGGCTGGCCGGGGTCGCCTCCACCACCGCCAGGTCGCTCTCCCCCTCGAAGAGCAGGTCGAAGCTCTCCGTCACCTCGACCTCCCGGATCCGCACCGAGAGCCGGGGGTGCCGCTCGCGCAGCCGCGCCGCCATCGGGGCCAGCAGGACGGCGACGGCCACGGGGAACCCGGTGACCCGCAGCGGCCCGGCCGGGGCGCCCTCCCCCGCCCGCAGATCCTGTTCGGCCTCGTCCCAGCGGGCCTCGATCGCGTCGGCGTGTTCCAGCAGGCTCTCGGCGGCCGCGGTGAGCCGCACCCCGCGCCCCTGCGGCTCCAGCAGGTCGACGTCCAGGTCCCGGGCGAGCTGGCGGATCTGCTGCGAGGCGGCCGAGGTGGTGAAGTGCAGGGCCCGGGCCGCCGCCGTGACGGTGCCGTAGTGGGCGACGGCGCGGAGCACGTGCAGCCTGCGCAGATCAATCATGAAGTCCACGCTTCACGGTGGAGTCCGTAAAGTCAACCTGGACGTGAACGGATGCGTGGCCGCACCCTTGTCAGTGACGCCACGGTGGGCCCGAGCACCCACACCGGCATCCCCACGTACCACCGACGCACGAGGAGTCGCCATGCCCAGCACGACCGGTCTCGTCTGCCCGCACTGCGGGTGGCCCGACGGTGCCGAGCCCTTCCAGGTGGTGTCCGCCCACCCCACCGGGGCGGGCGGGACCCTGTGGACCCGGTGCGCCTGCGGTTCGCTCCAGGCCCGCGTCGTCGACGGACACGGCACCCGGGTGGTCTCGCGCGGCAGGCCCACCCCGGCCGGCCGCTGAGCCGCTACCAGGGCAGCGGGCCCGCCGCGTCGAAGAAGCCCCCGGTCGGTCCGTCCGGGCCCAGCCGGGCCGCGCGGACGATGACCTCGGCCCCCTCGGCCACGGTCTGCGTACCGGTGTTGCCGTTCAGGTCGGTCGCGGTGAAGCCGGGCTCGACCGCGTTGATCCGCATCCCCGGGAACGCCTTGGCGTACTGCACGGTCAGCGCGTTCACCGCGGTCTTCGACGCCGGGTAGGCGAGTCCCGGGTAGCCGTACCCCGGGCTCCCGGGCGAGCCGAGTCCGGTCAGCGAGGCCAGCCCGCTGCTCACGTTGACCACGACGGGCGCGCCGGAGCTGCGCAGCAGCGGCAGGAAGGCGTGGATCACGCGGACCGGGCCGAAGACGTTGGTCTCGAAGACGGTGCGCAGCAGGCCGGCGGTCGTGCCGTCCGCGCCGGTCACGGTGTTGTGCTCGCCGCGCTCCTCGATGCCGGCGTTGTTGACCAGGACGTCGAGGCCGCCGTCGGCCTCCACGGCCCGCACGGCGGCGGCCACCGACGCGTCGTCGGTGACGTCGAGAACGAGGGGGCGCGCGCCCAGTTCCGCGGCGGCGCGGCGGCCGCGCTCGGGGTCGCGGGCGGCGGCGTAGACGGTGTGGCCGGCGGCGACGAGGCGGCGGGCCGTCTCGAAGCCGAGGCCCTTGTTGGCTCCGGTGATCAGTGTGGTCGTCATGGATCAAGCGTGCGGCGCGCCGGTGCGGGCAGCCAGGCGTCCCGTCTTCCTGGGACCGCGGGTACCAGGAACAGGGGGCGCACGAGGTGTTCACTGGGGGCATGACGGCTACGGAGTTCGGGCGGGCGTTGCGGCTGCGCAGGGACCGGGTCCCGCCCGGGGCGGCCGGGCTGCCCTCCGGCGGGCACCGGCGGGCGGCGGGGCTGCGGCGCGAGGAGCTGGCCCTGCTGGCCGGTGTCTCCGTCGACTACGTGACCCGTCTCGAACAGGGCCGGGCGGCCCACCCGTCGGCCCAGGTCGTCGAGGCCCTCGTACGGGCGCTGCGGCTGCCGGCCGAGGAGCGCGCGCATCTGTTCCGGCTGGCCGGGCTGGTGCCGCCGGGCCCCGAGACGGTCCCCGCGTACATCCCGCCGAGCGTCCACCGGCTCCTGGACCGGCTGGCCGGCACTCCGGTGGCCGTGTACGACGCGGCGTGGACGCTGCTGCTCGCCAACCCGCCCTACGCGGCGCTGATGGGCGACCCCTCCCGGTGGCGCGGCCCGGAGCGCAACGGCGTGTGGCGCAACTTCGTCGGCCCGGGCAGCCGGGCCCGGTACACGCCCGGGGAACGGCGCGCCTTCGAGGCGGCACTCGTCGCGGACCTGCGCGCCACCTCGGCCCGCTATCCCGCCGACCGCGCCCTCGCCCGGCTGGTCTCGGAGCTGTGTGCCCGCAGCGAGCGGTTCGCCGAGCTGTGGCGGGCGGACGCGGTGGGCCGGCACGAGGCGGCGCGCAAGACCGTCGACCATCCGCGGGTCGGACCGGTCACCCTGGACTGCGACGTGCTCGGCGTGGCCGGCAGCGACCTGCGGATCATGGTCTACACGGCCGAACCGGAGTCCGCCGACGCGGAACGGCTCGCCCTGCTCACCGTCCTGGGCACCCAGGAACTGGTGGAGTAGCCGCTGGGCTCACCGGCAGGCAGAGGGGCGTCACTCCTGTTCCTGCCCCCTCGTGGCCCACAGGCTCGTCGCCGTGGTCACCGCGAGGACCAGCACGATGAACCCGAGCGAGAAGGGGATGCCGATCTCCGGCACGTGCACGCCGGACTCGTGCAGGGCGTGCAGCACCAGCTTGACGCCGATGAAGCCGAGGATGACCGACAGGCCGTAGGAGAGGTGGACGAGCTTCCTCAGCAGGCCGCCGATGAGGAAGTAGAGCTGGCGCAGGCCCATCAGGGCGAACGCGTTCGCCGTGAACACGATGTACGGGTCCTGCGTCAGACCGTAGATGGCGGGGATGGAGTCCAGGGCGAACAGGACGTCGGTGAACCCGATGGCGAGCATCACCACCAGCATCGGGGTCATGACCCGCCTGCCGTTCTCCTCCACCCACAGCCTGGTGCCGTGGTAGCGGTCGGCGACGCCGAAGCGCCGCTCGATCGACTTCAGCAGCTTGTTCTCCTCGTACTCCTCCTGCTCGTGCCCGCCCTTGCGGGCGTCCTGGATCAGTTTCCAGGCGGTCCAGATCAGGAAGGCGCCGAAGAGGTAGAACACCCAGGAGAAGGCGGAGATGATCGCGGCGCCGGCCGCGATGAACGCGGCGCGCAGCACCAGGGCCACCAGGACGCCGACCATCAGCACCCGCTGCTGGTACTGCGAGGGCACCGCGAACTTCGTCATGATCAGGACGAAGACGAAGAGGTTGTCCACGCTGAGCGACTTCTCGGTGATGTACCCGGCGAAGAACTCGCCGCCCGGCCCGCCGCCGCCGAACACGATCACTCCCACCCCGAACAGAGCGGCCAGCACCACCCAGACGGCCGTCCAGATCCCGGCCTCCCGCAGGGACACGTCGTGCGGCTTGCGGCCGATGAAGAAGTCGGCGGCGACGAGGACGCACAGGCCCGCGACGGTCAGCAGCCAGACGCTGGTCGAGACGTTCACCGGTGCTCCTCGTGCGGGACGGGTCTCGTGCGGGACGGGGCCGCGTTCGGGACGGCCGCGTCCGGGGTTGCTCCTGATCAGAGTGTTTCCGGGATGCCGGGCAGGCAACCCGGCACCGTGCGCGGCCCCGCGCACCCGAACCGGCCCGCGCCGTGGCTTCGCCGACGTGACGGGAGTTCCGGATGACTCTTCGGTCCTCGCATCCGCACCCCGCCCGCCGGGGCCCGCGCATCGGCGTGCTGGGTTCCTACGGCGGCTTCAACATCGGCGACGAGGCGATCCTGACCTGCGTGCTGGGCTGTCTGCGCGCCCGGCGGCCGGACGCGCAGCTCGTCGTGCTGAGCCGGAACGCGGAGCACACCCGCGCCCATCATCCCGAGGCCGACGAGGTCGTCCCCTGGGAGGGCGTCAGCCGCAACCACGTCGTGGACGTACTGCCCGGCCTGGACCTGCTGGTGCTGGGCGGTGGCGGCATCCTCTACGACGGCGAGGCGCGCCGCTATCTGCGGCTGGTGCGCGCCGCGCAGATCCGGCACGTGCCCACCTTCGCCCACGCCGTCGGCGCCGGCCCGTTGACGGACGCCGAGGACCGGGACGCGGTGCGCACGGTGCTGGCGGAGATGGACGACGTCGTGGTCCGGGACGAGGAGTCGCGGCTGGTGCTGGAGGAGGTCGGTCTGGAGCGCGAGGTCGCGGTCACCGCGGACCCGGCGCTGCTGCTGGCCCCGGAGCCGTTCACCGAGGCGATGATGCGCGACGAGGGGATCCCGGTCGGCACCCGGCTGGTGGGGATGTCGGTGCGCGAGCCGGGGCGGGCGGCCGAGAAGCTCGACGAGGGCGACTACCACGCCCTGCTCGCCGACGTCGCGGACTTCCTGGTCCGCCGGCTGGACGCGCGTGTGGTGTTCCTGCCGATGGAGCGTCACGACGTACGGCACGCGCACGCCGTGCTGTCCCACATGACGGCCCCGGACCAGGGCCGCATTCTGCACGGCGACTACAGCCCGGGGCAGGTGCTCGGCTTCATGCGCCACCTCGACCTGGCCGTGGGCATGCGGCTGCACTTCGTGGTCTTCGCCGCGCTGACCGGCGTACCGGTGCTGCCGCTGCCGTACTCCGGCAAGGTCTTCGACTTCGCGCGCCGGCTGGGCGCCCCGGCGCTGGTGGGGGTGGCGCGGGAGCAGGCCGGTCTGCTGCTGGCCGAGGTGGACCGGCTGTGGGACGAGTATCCGCAGCGCCGGGAGGACCTGAGGGCCCGGATGGCGGAGCTGTCCGCGTCGGCGCGGGAGACCTGCGAGCGGTGCGGGTCCCTGCTCGACGAGATCGGCACAGCGCGCGGTTCGGGGGACGTCCCCGCGGCGGACGACCACCCGGCGGGTGACGGACCGGCGGACGACCACCCGGCGGGTGACGGACCGGCGGACGACCACCCGGCGGGTGACGGACCGGCGGACGACCACCCGGCGGGCCACGAGCCGCCCGGGGACGATCCGTGCCGCGCCGAGACACGGCCGCTGAAGGCCTGACCCGGAGGTGAGCGATGCCGATTCTGGAAGAGCCCCGCGAGTCCCGCACCGTCACGCTGCCGGCCCGGCCCGCCCGGCACGGGGGCCGCTGCGACGTCCTGGTGGTGGGCGGCGGCCCCGCCGGGTTCGCGGCCGCGGTCGGCGCGGCCGACGCCGGGGCCGACACCGTACTGGTGGAGCGGTACGGGTTCCTCGGCGGCAACGCGACGGCGGCCCTGGTCATGCCGCTGATGTCGTTCCACAACGAGCACAAGCAGGCCGCGTTCACCGAGGCCGGGGACACCTCGCGGCTGCTGCCCACCGACCACGGCGAGGGCGAGCCGGTGGTCGCCGGTGTCCTGTGGCGGTTGCTCGACCGGCTCGTGGGGCGCGGCGGCTGTCTGCCGCCCTCCCCGAAGACCGGGTACACGGTCCCCTTCGACCCGGAGCTGTTCAAGTTCGCCCTGCTCGAGCTGATGGACGAGTCGGGCGTGCGGATGCTGTTCCACTCCTTCGCCTCCGGCGCGCTGCCGCTGGACGACGGCTCGGGCTGGCGGGTGGTGTTCGAGACCAAGTCGGGGCCCGTGGTGATCGACGCCGGGGTGGTGGTGGACGGCACCGGCGACGGTGACGTGGCGACGGCCTGCGGGGCGCCGTACGAGATCGGCCGGCCCGAGGACGGGCTGGTGCAGCCCATGACGCTGATGTTCCGCGTCGCCGACTTCGCCCGGCCGGACTTCGCCGCCTACGCGCGCGAGCACCCGGACCAGTGGCGGGGCGTGCACGGGCTGTGGGACCTGATCGAGGAGGCCCGGGCCAACGGCGAACTGCGCCTGCCGCGCGAGGACATCCTGTTCTTCGCGACCCCGCACCCGCACGAGGTCGCCGTCAACAGCACCCGCGTGACCCGGGTCCTCGGCAGCAATGTCTGGGACCTCACCCGCGCCGAGTACACGGCCCGGCACCAACTCGCCGAGATCGACCGCTTCCTGCGCACCCGCGTGCCCGGTTTCGAGGAGTCGTACGTCGTGCAGAGCGGCACGCACACCGGGGTGCGGGAGAGCCGGCGGGTGCTCGGCGACTACCGGCTGACCGGCCACGACATCCTGGCGGCGCGCACCTTCCCGGACGTGGTCGCGCACGGCGCCTATCCGGTCGACATCCACAACCCGCGCGGTTCCGGCACCGTGCTCAAGCGGGTGCCGCGGGGCAGCTTCTACGACATCCCGCTGCGCTGTCTGCTGCCCCGGGACACCGACCGGCTGCTGGTCGCGGGGCGCTGCATCTCCGGAACGCACGTGGCGCACTCGTCGTACCGGGTGATGCCCATCGCCATGGCGACCGGGCACGCCGCCGGGGTCTGCGCGGCGCTGACCGTCCGGCACGGGCACGGACCGCGCGGGCTGCCCTACCGGCTGGTCCAGCGCGAACTGCTGCGGCAGGGGGCGCGGCTGCGGACGGGACCCGGGTGAGAGTCCGCCGGGGGGACTCCGGCCGGCTCAGCTCGCCCAGTCCAGCAGGCGTTCCCGCTGCTCGGGGGCGCGCAGGTGGGCGAGGGACTCCTTCTCCAGCTGGCGGACGCGTTCGCGGGTGAGGCCCACGTGCTGGGCGACCTGTTGCAGGGTGCGGGGGCGGCCGTCGTGGAGGCCGTAGCGCAGGCTGAGGATCAGGGACTCGCGGGGGGCGAGGGTGCCGACGGCCTCCCGCAGTTCCGCCGCGAGTGCCTGGAACTCGGCGACCTCGGGGGCGCGCAGCACCTCGGTGTCGGGGATGAGGTCGCCGACGACGGTGTCGCCGGTCTCGTCCACGGGGGTGTCCAGGCTGACCGCGTCCCGTCCGACCCTGCGCAGCCAGACGACCTTGTCCGCGTCGATGCCGCTCTCGGCGGCGACCTCCTCGGTGGTCGGCTCGCGGTCTAGGCCCGCTCGGAGCTTGCGATCGGTCTTGGCCAGCTTCTGGAGCTGCTCCACGACGTGGACCGGCAGCCGTACCGTGCGGGCGTGGGTGGCCAGGCCCCGCTCGATGGCCTGGCGGATCCACCAGGTGGCGTACGTGGAGAACTTGAAGCCCTTGGTGTGGTCGAACTTCTCCACGGCCCGGATCAGGCCGAGGTTGCCCTCCTGGATGACGTCGAGGAGGGGCAGCCCTCGGTGTGCGTGGCGCTTGGCCATCGACACCACGAGGCGCAGGTTGGCCCGCACCATGTGGTCCTTGGCCTCCTGGCCGTCGTGGACCGCTTCCTCCAGCGCACGGCGCCGCTCCGGTGTCGGGGCGGGCTCGCCGGTGTCGGCCGCCTCCAGTTCCTCCCTGGCCCGGACGCCGGCCTCGATGCGGGTGGCGAGGCGGACCTCGTCCTCGGCGGTCAGCAGGGGCGTGGCGCCGATCTGGGTCAGGTACTGGCCGAGCAGGTCGGGTTCCTCGTCGGGTTCGGGGATCCGGCTGCGCAGCCGCGCGGTACGGGTGGTGGCGCGGCGGTCGTCCCGGGTGCGTGCCGCGGGGGTGCGTGCCTTGGGCGCCATGTCGTTTCCTCCGTCCCCTTGCGGATCACAGGATCACAGGGTTGCGCTCCCGCGTTCGTCCCTCAGCCTGCGGTTCACCACCAGCAGGTCGGCGGCCGCCAGCAGGGCGAGCGCCCCGCACACGACGGCGACGACCACGAGGGTGCCGCGGCCGGGGCTGTCACCGGAAGCGGTGTCGGCGGCCCACACGCCGAAGTACGCGGCCCCCGCGAGGAACAGCGGCAGGAAGACCGCCGACAGCAGCAGTCTCAGCCGCAGTGGGCTCTGCGCGCGGACCGGTTCGGTGCCGGTGCGCGGGGAGCGGCGGCCGACCGCGCCGGAACGGGACCGGGGGTCGGGTTCCGCGGCCCGGTGGGGGCTCCGTCGGTCGCTCATGCCGTTCCTCCCCGGCGGTGGGGGGTGTCAGTGGCCGGGTGCGGCCCGGCTGATGTCCGCGAGGGCGGAGTGCGGGTCGTCGCTGGCGGCGAGGTCGCCGAGGGTGACCACGCCCACGGGGACGCCGCCGTGCTCGACGACCGGGAGCCGGCGCACGGCGTGCCGGCGCATCAGCTCGGCGGCGCGGTCGGTGGTGTCGTCGGGTCCGAGGGTGACCACGGGCGGGGGTGTGCACACCGCGCCGACCGTGGTGGTGTCCGGGTCCCGTCCGTCGGCGACGCCGCGGAGCACGATGTCGCGGTCGGTGAGCACGCCGAACAGATCGCAGTCGTAGGTCACCAGGACGTCGCCCACGTCCTCCTCGCGCATCAGCCGGGCCGCTCGCGCCACCGTCGTCATGGGCTCGACGGCCACCGCGGCCGGTGACATCACGTCTCGGATGCGCCGTGTCATCTCGCGCCTCCCGGGGTGTCGGTACGGGATTGCCTGCGGGCCGCGTAGCCCTCGCCCGGCCCGGTAAACCGCCGCACGCCGGCCGGTTCAGCCCAGGTCGATCAGGGCCAGGCCGATGTCGGGGCGGTGGGTCTTGGCCAGCTCGGCCGGGCTGTCCCGCACGACGACCTCCAGGGTCGGCCAGACCCGGCCGGACAGCAGGTGGCCGCCGCGGGTGGAGCCGTCGGACAGGCCCAGTACGGCGTGCAGGTGCGGGGTCGGTCCCTCGTCGGCGACGGCGATGTCCCCGATCAGGGACAGCACCTCGCACTGCTCCTGGACCGGGAGGGGCCGGTAGTCCTTGGCCTGCCGGTCGAACCAGCCGACGACCGCGTCGGAGAAGGCGCCCACGGCGGTCACCTGGGAAGCCCCCAGCGACCGCTCGCGGGCGAAGGCGGTGAGCTCGGCGACCGCGTCCTCCCCCTGGTCGAGCACCACCACGTACACCGCGGACGGACCTTCCTGGACCTGCTGCCACTTCATGGCCCGGCGGGTACCCGGCGGGGGCCGGGGCAACCCCGGTCGGCGTCCCGACCGGGCCGCCCGCGCCCGGGGTGAGCCGTGGCACGGCCTCGGCGCGCGTCGAGGAGCCGGCGGCGGTGCCGGGGAACGCGTGACGGCGGCGGTTCCGCAGCGCCGCTCGCCCCCGCCGTCAGGCGTCGAGTGCCCGGCGGATCGCGGCGAGCCACCCGTCGACCGGTCCGAAGGTGAGCAGTCCGCTGCCCGCGCCCGCGACTTCGCCGGCCGCGGGCAGCAGTCTGTCGTACGTCCGCCGCAGGGCCGGGCGGTCGCCGAGGCCGAGGGCGGCCGCGGCCTCGGCGCAGCACAGGGCCTCGTAGAGGAGGTCGGGCGGTGGTTCGGGCAGCGCCCGCAGGGCGCCGCGGGCCTCGGTGTCACGTCCCTCGGCCAGCAGGGCGAACGGCTCGGCCCAGGGCCGGTACGGACCCCAGTCGGCGCGCGGGTCCACCCGGGCGGGACGGCCGCGGGCCAGGCGCAGGCCGAGCAGGGCGAGGGGCAGCAGTCCGCGTTCCAGACCCGGCATCCCGGCGCCGTCGAGCCGTGCGGCGGCCGAGCGGTAGGCGGCCTCGGCGCTGTCGGGGGAGCCGCCGGACTCATCGGCAGAGCCAGCGGGCGCGTCGGCGGAGACGGCCTCGCGCAGCGCCCGGTACCAGGCGGTGAAGACGCCCACGAGGGGGCGTTCGTGCCGTTCGGCGAGGCGGTCCACGGCCCTCGCGTGCGCGTCGGCGGCGGTGAGGTCGGCGAGGGCCGCGCGGGCCTGGAGCCGGATCAGGTGGCCGAGCACCTCATGGTTGACCAGGCCGTGCCGGGCCCCGAGGGCGGTGAGTTCGGCGCCGATCGCGTCGCGGCGCGGAGCCAGCCCGGCGCGGGTGCAGGACTGCATGAAGACGCCGTTGAGGGCGAAGGCGAGCAGCGCCGGGTCGTCCAGGCGGCGGGCGATCTCCTCGGCCTCGGCGGCCGCCCGCGGCCCGCGCGGGGAGCGCACGCCCCGCGACTCCAGGGCGACGGTGGCCAGCAGGCGGCAGCGCGCCGTGTCGGCGGTGGGGTCCTGCGGCAGGGCGGCGAGGGTGCGTTCGGCCGCCGCGACGATCCGCCGGGCCAGCTCGGGATCGTCGCCGCGGGTCCAGTTGGCGGGGACGTCGTAGGCGCCGATCACGCGGGCCGTGAGTTCCGCGTCGCCCGTCTCCTCCGCGGCCTGGACCGCCGTCATCCGGTGCTCCCGGGCGGCCTCGAGGCCACCGCCGCCGGTGACCGCGAGGCCGCGCAGCAGGCCGACGGTGGATTCCAGGCGGGCCCGGGAACCGGCGGCCACGGTGCGGTCGTACGCCTCGGTCGTGCGGGCCCAGAGCCGGGCCGCCGCGTCCGCCGGTTCGCCGGGCGGGTCCAGGTCCGGGTCCTGGGCGAGGATGCCCGCCTCCAGGCGGCGCAGCCGGGGTCCGGGGTCGATGCCCAGCCGTCCGGCCAGCAGGGCGTGGGCCCGGCGCAGCACGGCGAGGGCGTCCGCCTGCCGTCCGGTCCGGTACAGGGCGAGCGCGAGCAGGCGCCAGGACTCCTCGCGCCAGGGGTGCTCGGTGAGGTGCGCGTCGAGATCGGGCACCGCCTCGGCGGCGCGCCCGAGTTCCACCAGCAGTTCGGCCCGGCGTTCGACGGCGCGCAGCCGCAGTTCGGTGAGCCGGGAGCGTTCGCCGCGGGCCCAGTCCTCCGTGCCGAACTCGGCGTAGGCGGGCCCCCGCCACTCCCCCAGGGCCGCCCGCAGCCGTTCGGGCGCCTGTGCGGCCGGCAGCCGGTCGGCCTCGGTGACGGCGGCCTCGAAGCGCCATGCGTCCACGGCGTCCGGCGCGGCGCGCAGGGCGTAGCCGGGGCCCTCGGTGACCAGCAGCCGGGCCGGGGCGCGCGGCGGACGGTCGGGCTCGAGGGCGCGGCGCAGGTCGCCGACGAAGGTGCGTACGGCTCCCACGGCGCGGGGCGGCGGCGCCTCCCAAAGGTCGTCGACCAGGCGGGCGACCGGGACGACCCGGCGCCGGGCCAGGATCAGCCGGGCGAGCACGGCCCGGTGCCGGGGGCCCTTGAGGGCGAGCACGTCGGGACCGCGTCCGGCGGTGACCGCTCCGAGCACACCGAACGTGACCGCTTCCATGTTCCGTGTCCGTCCGCTCCGCTCCGCCACCGTTCGTGCGCTCACCACGGTACGCGCGCGGGACGGTGCGCGGCCGGTCGGTGACCGGCCGCCGATCGTTGCTGATCGGTTGCTGATTCGCGCGCGGCAGGGTCGGGGACGTCGCCCACGCGCTGTGGGCGGAGCGCGGAGCACCGAGAGAGAGAAGGGCACGACCAGCCATGGAACCGACCATCCCCGGCTTCACCCACGACCGCGTGACGGTCGCCGACGGCATCGGCCTGCACGTGGCCACGGGCGGCACCGGCAGCCCCGTCGTGCTGCTGCACGGCTTCCCCCAGACCCACCTGATGTGGCGGCACGTCGCCGCCGACCTGGCGGCCGACCACACGGTCATCTGCCCCGACCTGCGCGGTTACGGCGCCAGCGACAAGCCCGCCGACCCGGACGGCACCGCGTACGCCAAGCGGACCATGGCCGCCGACGTGGTGGCCCTGGCGCGGGAGCTGGGGCACGAACGGTTCGCGCTGGCCGGTCACGACCGGGGCGCGCTGGTCGCGGTGCGCGCCGGGCTGGACCATCCGGACGCGGTGACGCACCTGGCCGCGCTGGACGTGCTGCCGACGCTCGACATGTGGGACGTCCTGCGCGGCACGACGGCAGCGGTGGGCTTCCACCTGTACCTGATGGCGCAGCCGCCCGGGCTGCCTGAGCAGTTGATCGGCGCCGCGCCGGACGCGTTCTTCGGTCACTTCCTCGACCTGTGGACCCGGGACCCGGACGCCCTGCCCGCCGACGTCCGCGCCGCCTACCTGAAGGCGTCGCGCGAGGCGGTGCCCTCGATCGTGGCCGACTACCGGGCCTCGGCCGGCGTCGACGTGGACCACGACCTGGCGGACCGGGAGAACGGCAACCGGCTGCGGATGCCGGTGACCGTGCTCCAGCAGGACTGGGGGGCCGCCCTCGGGTACGACGCCGCCGCGCTGTGGCGGGCGTGGGCGCCGGACCTGCGGCACGAGACCGTGGGCTACGGACACTTCATGGCGGAGGAGGCGCCGGACGAGGTCGCGGGGGCGCTGCGCGGACTGCTGGCCCGGTAGGGACACCAGTCCGCGCAGCGGCCGACGCCGGGGCGGGGGCCGTCAGCGGGCTCCCGGCACGTCCTCCGTGACGCCGTTGAGCGGCGAGGCCGGGTCACTGCCGTAGGGGCGGGTGAAGGCCTCCATGCCGTGCCCGGACGGGTCGGTGAAGTACACGCCCCGGCCGCCGTCGTTGCGGTTGATCCGGCGCGGGTGCCGGCCGTGCGGATCGGCCTGGATGGGCGTCCCGCCCTCGACGAGCCGGGCGAGGACGCCGTCGAACTCGTCCTCGGAGACGAGGAACGCGTAGTGCTGCACGGGGATGTCGATGTCGACGGTGGCGAAATCGAGGGTGACGCCGTTGGCGGTCGTCACGGGCAGGAACATTCCGGCCGGCTCGCCGACCTCGAGACCGAGGATCGTGGCGAGGAAGTGGGCGGACTTCTCCCGGTCGCGGGAGAGAACGATGGTGTGGTTGAACTGGACTGACACGGGTCAATGCCTCCACGGGCATCTCCGCGGCGCCTCCATGCCTCACCCGGACGGTGACCGACACGCGATGCCGCGTGATGATCATACGTCCGGGTCCGCCTCCCTGCCCAGGGTTCAGCCGGACTGGTCGCTGTCCTTCATCGCCCCCCAGCCGTGCCAGCGCTCCACCTCGACGAAGGCGCTGACCCGGGGGCGCTTCCGGTCCGGGTACGGGTTGCCGGTGTAGTGCCGGGCGAGCCGGTCGATGCCGGAGAGGTCCTCGTCGTCGCGCATCTCGGCGACCCGGCCGATGAGGGTGACGTGTGTGTACCAGTCGTCGCCCGCGAGGACGGTGAGGGTGACGCGCGGGTCGCGGCGCAGGTGGCCGAGGCGTACCCGGCCCGCGTCGAGGTTGATCAGCACGCGGCCGTCGTCGTCCCACACGTACCAGGTGGGCGTGGAGACGGGGGCGCCGTCCGAGCGCAGGGTGGCCATGACGCACGGGTTGGGGCGGCGCAGCAGTTCGACGGCCTCGGACGGCAGCGGCGGCTTGGACATGCGGGCTCCTCGGGATTCGGTGTGGTCCGGCACCGGGTCCGGTCGCCGGTCTTGGTGTGGTCTCGTGCACCCGGTACCCCGGGCGGGCTCAGTCGGTCGCCTTCTCCTCGAAACTGGCGAAGTAGGCCGCCGCCATGTCCTCGTCGCCGTGTCCCCGGGCGGCGGCCCGGGCGAAACGTTCCGCACCGGCCGCGGCGAGGTCCAGCCGGACTCCGTTCGCCTCGCCGGCCTCGACGATCAGGCGGGCGTCCTTCTCGGCGGTGGTGACGGCGAACTGGGCGGGCGTGAGCGCGCCGTCGCGGATCAGGCCGGCCTTGGCGCGCAGGTAGCCCATGTCGAGCGGGCCGCCCGCGATGGCGTCGAAGAAGCCGTCCGGGTCCACACCCAGCGCCTTGGCCAGCGACAGGGTCTCGCCGGCCGCGTTGGTGGCGGCGAGGACCCAGCTGTTGGCCACCAGTTTCAGCCGGGTCGCGCTGCCCGCCGCCCCGTCCTCGCCGGTCCACACGGTGCGGGAGCCGACGGCGTCGAACACGGGCGTCACCCGCTCCCGCGCCTCGCCGGGCCCCGCCGCCAGCACCAGCAGCCGACCGGCCTCGGCGGGCTGCCGGGTGCCGAGGACGGGGGCGTCGAAGAAGACGAGGCCGTGCTCGTGGGCGAAGGCGGCCAGGTCGGCGACCGCGTCGACGCCCGCGGTGGTGGACTGCGCCCACACGGTGCCGGGAGCGAGGCCGGGCGCGGCCCGCCGCATGACGTCGAGGGCGGCCGGGCCGTCGTACAGCATCGTGAGGACGACGTCGGCGCCGCGTACCGCCTCCTCCGGGCCGCCGGCGACGTGCGCGCCGTCGGCGGCCAGCGGCTCGGCCTTGTCCCGGCTGCGGTTCCAGACCCGGACGGTGTGTCCGGCGCGGGCGAGGTTGCGGGCCATCGCGGCACCCATGATGCCGGTGCCCAGGACGCTCACGGTGAGCTGGTCGGTCATGACGTCGCCTTCTGCCTCGGACTGGGTTGCCGGGGCCAGCCTGCCACTCGGCGCGGGTCCCCGCGCGTCCGCGCGGCGACGTCCCGTACGGTACGGCCGTGAGCGCCTTCACCGACGACATCGACAGCAACGGCGAGACCGTCCCCGGCCGTTACGGACCCTCCGCCACCACCGAGGCCGACCCGCGGGAGGTGGGCCGGGTGCGGACCGAGTACTCCCCCGCGCACGACGGCGACCCCGATCCCGGCGAGATCGTGTGGACGTGGGTGCCCTACGAGGAGGCGGACGGCCGGGGCAAGGACCGGCCGGTGCTCGTCGTGGCGCGTGAGCCGGCCGGGACCGTGCTGGCCGTGCAGCTGTCCAGCAAGCGGCACGACGGAGACCGGGAGTGGGTGCCGATCGGGAGCGGGCCGTGGGACCGTTCCGGGCGCGACTCCTGGGTCGACGTGGACCGGGTGCTGCGCCTGCACGACGCCGGGATGCGCCGCGAGGCGTGCGCCCTGGACCGGATGCGCTTCGACCTCGTACGGCAGCGGCTGCGGGAGCGCTACGGCTGGAGCTGAGCGGGGCGGCCCGCGCCCTCCGGGAAGACGCGCTCGAACGCCTGCCGGACGGTCCCGCCCGGGGTGCGGTCCAGGACGCCGAACGCCACCCGTTCGAAGGTCCCGGCGAACCGTCCGCCGGGCCCGAGCAGCGCCCGGAACGCGCCCGCCACCTGGGCGGGGTCGTTGCGGAACACCCCGCAGCCCCAGGCGCCCAGCACGAGGCGCCGGTACCCGTGGGCCGCGGCGGTCTCCAGCACCCGCTCGGCGCGCACCGCGAGCGCGGCGGGAAGCTCCCCGGCGCGTTCCGGGACCGTGCGCAGCACCACGCCGGCGTTGGGTGCGGCGGAGGTGAGGAATCCGGCCGTGAACGGTTCGTCCAGCAGGCGGCCGCGGTCGTCGCGGAAGACGGGCACGCCGGGCGAGTGGACGACGCGGTCCGTGTAGAACGGGTCGCGGTGGGCGCGGTGGTGGTCGTAGAACCCGCGCGCCCGCAGCAGGCAGGTGTAGAGGGCGGAGGCCCGGCACAGCGCCTCCTCCTGGGCCTGGGCGCCATTGAGGTAGCCGCCGCCGGGGTTGCGTGCCGAGGCGAAGTTGAGCACGGCGACCTCGCCGCCCAGGCGGCGGGCGGCCTCCAGGCTGCTCTCGCCGGTGACCTCGAAGAGCGTCCGCAGCGGGGCGGAGGCGGTCACCTCGACGGGCTCCGGTCCGTACATCCGGGTGCCGTCCCGGGCCGCCTCGACCGCCGCCGCGACGGACACCTCGCGGCCGTCGGACGTGCGGTAGACCCCGGCGGCGACGATCTGCTCGGTCCGCTGTGCGATGCCCCGCAGGCGCGCGCTCACGGCGCCACCCCCGTGGACGCCGTGACCGCGTGCCACGCGGTCTACCCCGTCGTGCTCATGCGGGAATCCTGGGCGATGCTGGGCATGCGGTGCAACGGAGTTTCCCGACCGGCGAACGACGGGGAAGACCCCCGGAAACGGGCGGATCGCGGAGATTACCGAGCGGGAACGTCCCGAATTGCACCCTTGTGCGGAGCGGCACGAGGGTCTTGGGTGGGACGAGTGTGCCGGCCCGGCCCACCACAGAAGGGCCGGCGGCATGGTGGAATCTCAGGAGGATCCCGACATGTCCGATTCGGTTGGGGGCTGTGTCCGGCCCCGTACCGCCGTCAGTGAGGCCGAGGTCGAGGCACTGGTCCACGGCATCTGCTTCAAGACCGGGCCGCCCAGGCTCCTCGGCGTCGAGGTGGAATGGCTCGTCCACGAGCTGCGCGCGCCGCGGCTCCCCGTGTCACCCGAACGGCTCCACGCGGTGTACACCGCACTGCGGGCCGTGCCCCTGAGGTCGGCGCTGACCGTCGAACCCGGCGGCCAGCTGGAGCTGAGTTCGCTCCCCGCCGCCTCCCTGACGGAGTGCGTCCGCTCCGTCTCCGCCGACCTCGACGCCGTCCGCGCCGTGCTGCGCGAGGACGGCCTCGCCCTGGTCGGCCTCGGCCACGACCCCTGGCACCGGCCGCGCCGCTACCTGCGGCAGCCCCGCTACGACGCCATGGAGTCCTGTCTCGACCGCACCGGCCCCGGTGGCCGCTTCATGATGTGCGCCTCCGCCTCGGTGCAGGTGTGCGTGGACGCGGGGTACGAGGAGCCCGGGCCTCTGGGCCATGTACGCCGGTGGTGGCTGGCCCATCATCTGGGCGCGGTCCTGCTGGCCGCGTTCGCCAACTCACCGCTGTCCGGCGGCCGGCCCACCGGCTGGCGGTCCACCCGGCAGCTGCGGTGGACGCAGATCGGCGCGGGCCGGGCGGGCGGCCCCCCGCTGAACACCGATCCGCGCGGTACCTGGGCACGGCACGTGCTGGACGCCCCGGTGATGTGCGTACGCCGGGACGGCGGCCCGTGGGACGTGCCGGAGGGCCTGACCCTGCGGGAGTGGACCCGCGAGCTGGTGCCGAGGCCGCCGACCCGGGAGGACCTGGACTACCACCTGACCACGCTCTTCCCGCCGGTCCGGCCGCGCGGCCACCTGGAGCTGCGCATGATCGACGCGCAGCCCGGGGACGACGGCTGGATCGTGCCGCTGGCGGTGACCGCCGCGCTGTTCGACGACCCGGAGGCCACCGAGACCGCCTACCGGGCCGTCAAGCCCCTGGCCGAGCGCACGCTCGGTCTGCCGGCGCCGCACAATCCGCTGTACGAGGACGCGGCCCGTGCCGCCCTGACCGATCCCGAGCTGCGCGAGGCGGCCGTCACCTGCTTCACCGCGGCGCTCGCCGCACTGCCCCGGCTCGGCGCGGGTCCCGAGGTGACCGATGCCGTCGCCGGGTACCTGGAGCGCTACGTCCTGAGGGGCCGCTGCCCCGCCGACGATCTGCTGGACATGCCGGGCGGCGCAGGCCGTGGCCCGCACGGGAGGGAGACCCGCTCATGACCGACTCCACGGACGCGACCACGACCGCCGGCGCCGAGACGCTGCGGGAGCGGGCCCTGACCACGCTCGTCACCGCCCGGGAGCGCACCACGCTGCTGACCGGTTGCGTGGAGGGCCCCGACCTGACCGCCCAGGTGTCGCCGCTGATGTCCCCGCTGGTGTGGGACCTGGCACACATCGGCAACCAGGAGGAGCAGTGGCTGCTGCGCGCGGTCGCCGGACACGAGGCGATACGCCCGGAGATCGACAGCCTGTACGACGCCTTCGAGCACCCGCGCTCCGAGCGGCCCAGCCTGCCGCTGCTGTCGCCCGCCGAGGCCCGCCGGTACGCGGCGGACGTGCGCGGCCGGGCCCTGGACGTGCTGGAGCGGACCGCGTTCGACGGGACGCGGCTGACGGAGGCGGGCTTCGCCTTCGGGATGATCGCCCAGCACGAGCAGCAGCACGACGAGACCATGCTGATCACGCACCAGTTGCGCAGGGGCCCGCAGGTCCTGACCGCACCCGATCCGGACCCGCTCCCGCTGTTCACCGGCCCGGCCGAAGTCCTGGTGCCGGGCGGCCCGTTCACGATGGGCACGTCGACCGAGCCGTGGGCCCTGGACAACGAGCGGCCCGCGCACCGGCGCGAGGTGGCGCCGTTCCACATCGACACCACCCCGGTGACCAACGGCGCGTACCTGGCCTTCATCGACGACGGCGGCTACGACGACCCGCGCTGGTGGACCCCCGAGGGCTGGGACCACGTCCGCCGGCACTCCATCGCCGCCCCGCTGTTCTGGCGCCGGGACGGCGGACAGTGGCTGCGCCGCCGCTTCGGGGTGACCGAGGCGGTCCCGGCCGACGAGCCGGTGCTGCACGTGTGCTGGTACGAGGCCGACGCGTACGCCCGCTGGGCGGGGCGCCGGCTGCCCACCGAGGCCGAGTGGGAGAAGGCCGCACGGTACGACCCGGCCGGGGACCGCGCCATGCGCTATCCGTGGGGCGACGCCGACCCGGGCCCGGAGCACGCCAACCTCGGACAGCGGCACCTGCGCCCGGCGCCCGCGGGCAGCTACCCGGCCGGCGAGTCGCCGCTCGGCGTGCGGCAGTTGATCGGCGACGTGTGGGAGTGGACGTCGAGCGACTTCGCCCCGTACCCGGGCTTTGGGGCGTTCCCGTACCGGGAGTACTCGGAGGTGTTCTTCGGCCCCGAGTACAAGGTGCTGCGCGGCGGTTCCTTCGCCGTGGACGCGGTGGCCTGCCGGGGCACGTTCCGCAACTGGGACTACCCGATCCGGCGGCAGATCTTCTCCGGGTTCCGCACGGCCCGGTCGGCGGAGGCCGTCTGATGTGCCGTCACCTGGCCTACGTGGGCCCCGCGGAGCCGCTCGGCGGCCTCCTCGTGACGCCGCCGCACGGTCTGTACCGCCAGTCCTGGGCGCCCCGGCACCAGCGGTACGGCACGGTCAACGCCGACGGGTTCGGCGTCGGCTGGTACGCCGGGGGCGATCCGGTGCCCGCCCGGTACCGGCGGGCCGGCCCGATCTGGGCGGACCAGTCCTTCGCCGACCTCGCGCGGGTGGTGCGCACCGGTGCGCTGCTGGCCGCCGTACGGGACGCGACGCTGGCCGGCGCCGACGCGGAGGCGGCCGCGGCCCCGTTCGCCGCGGGGACCTGGCTGTTCAGCCACAACGGCGCCGTCAAGGGCTGGCCGGACTCGCTGGCGCCGGTGGCCGCGACACTGCCGCCCGGGGAGCTGCTGTCGCTGGAGGCGCGCAACGACTCGGCGCTCGTGTGGGCGCTGGTCCTGGCCCGGCTGCGGGCCGGGGACGACGAGGGCCGGGCGCTGTCCGAGACGGTACTGGAGGTCGCCGCGGCGGCCCCGGCCTCCCGGCTCAACCTGCTCCTCACCGACGGCTCCACCGTCACCGCCACGACCTGGGGCGACACCCTCTGGTACCTGTCCCGCCCGGGTGGCGGCACGGTCGTCGCCTCGGAGCCGTACGACGACGATCCCGGCTGGCAGGCGGTCCCCGACCGCACCCTGCTGGTGGCGAGCCGCACGGAGGTGCGGCTCACCCCGCTCAAGGACCCGGGCGAGACCGCCTCCTCAGACGCTTTCGTCTCTTCGCACACGAAGGAGCCCCGCACGTGAGCCAGTTCCGTCTGACCCGGACGCTGCCCGAGGACGCCACGGACGCCGCCCTGCGCGACGACGTCCTGGCCGGCCTGTCCAGCACGCCCAAGTGGCTGCCGCCGAAGTGGTTCTACGACGCGCGGGGCAGCGAGCTGTTCGAGGCGATCACCGCGCTGCCCGAGTACTACCCGACCCGGGCCGAGCGGGAGATCCTGGTCGACCGGGCCGGGGAGATCGCGGCGGCGACCGGCGCCCGCACCCTGGTGGAGCTGGGTTCCGGCTCCTCGGAGAAGACGCGGGTGCTGCTCGACGCGCTGAAGGAGCGGACCGGGCTGGGCGCCTATGTGCCGGTCGACGTGAGCGAGAGCGCCCTCACGCAGGCCGGGGAGGCGCTGGTCGCCGAGCATCCCGGCCTCCAGGTGCACGCGCTGATCGCCGACTTCACGGGCGGGCTGACACTGCCCGGCACGCCGGGCCCGCGGCTGGTCGCCTTCCTCGGCGGCACCGTGGGCAACCTGCTGCCCGGGGAGCGCGCCGCGTTCCTGGCCTCCGTCCGCGCCCTGCTCTCCCCGGGCGACGCCCTGTTGCTGGGCACGGACCTGGTCAAGGACGAGGGGGTGCTGGTCCGCGCGTACGACGACGCGGCCGGGGTGACGGCAGAGTTCAACAAGAACGTGCTCGCCGTGATGAACCGCGAACTGGAGGCCGACTTCGAGCCCGCGGCCTTCGAGCACGTGGCGCTGTGGAACGCCGAACGGGAGTGGATCGAGATGCGGCTGCGCTCGCGCACCGCGCAGACCGTCAAGGTCCAGGCGCTCGACCTGGCCGTGGACTTCGCGGACGGGGAGGAGCTGCGTACCGAGGTGTCCGCGAAGTTCCGGCGGGAGGGTGTGCGGGCCGAACTGGAGGCCGCCGGGCTCGATCTGGCCCATTGGTGGACGGACCGGGAGGGGCGCTTCGCCCTGTCGCTGAGCGTCGCGCGCTGAGGTGCGGCGAGGCGGGGCCGACCCGACGGTCCCGCCTCGCCGCGGTCAGCGCATGTTGGGGTCCAGCAGTTCGGTGATGCGGTCGGAGGCCTTGCGGGCCTCCGGCTTCGCGTCCGCCCCCTTGAGCACCTTCGTCATGTACTCCTTGATCGGGTTGTCCGCCTCGACCGCGCCCCACTGGGGTGTTCCGGGGGTCGCCCGGCCCTGCGCGGCGCCTGCCGCCATGGCCTCGGCGCCCTCCTCGCCGGAGACGGCCTCGGCGAGGGACTTCTTGTTCGGCACGTAGTTCATGGTGCGGGCCAGGTCGGTGTTCCACTTCTCGCCCGCGAGCGCCTCGATCACGGCGAGGGCGCCCTCCTCCTGGTCGGTGTTCTTCGGGACGACGAGGTCGGAGCCGCCGGTGAAGACGGCACCGGGCTTGTCGGCGCTCTTGCCGGGCACGGGGAAGAAGCCGATCTTGCCCTTGAGGTCCGGGTTCTCGCGCAGGACGGACTGGGCCTGGCCCGGCACCGCGATGATCTGCGCGACCTGTCCCTTGGCGAAGACCCCGGACTGCGGCGGGTGTTCCTCGTCGGCGTCGACCGGACCGTCGCCCAGGGCCTGCAGTTCGCGGTAGAAGTCCATGCCGCGCAGGGCCGCCTCGGAGTCGAGGGCGCCCGTCCAGACCCCGCCCTCGCCGGCCTGGGTGGCCAGCTCGCCGCCCTCGTCCCAGATGAACCCGGCGAGCGTGTACCAGTCCTGGCCGGCCAGGTAGATGCCCTGGTCACCGTTCTTGTCGAGCTTCTCCGTGGCGGCGAGCCACTCCTCGCGGGTGCCGGGCGGCTCGTTGACTCCGGCTTGCTCGAAGAGGTCCTTGCGGTAGATGACGACGCGGTTGGCGGCGTACCAGGGGACGCCGAACTGCTGGGACATCCACTGACCGGGTTCGGCGAGGCCCGGAAGCCAGTCCCGGATGCCCCAGTCACGCATCGACTCCAGGGTCAGGTCCTGGAGCCGGCCGCCCTCCGCGTACTGCGGGACCTGGGTGTTGCCGACCTCGACGACGTCGGGGCCGTCCGTGCCGTCGGCCTTCAGCGCGGCCTGCACCTTGTCGCCGATCCCGGTCCACTCCTGGATGCGGATGTCCAGGTCGAGGTCGGGATGGTCGGCCTCGAAGCCCTCGGTGAACCGCTTCAGGAAGTCGTCCGAGGCGCTGCCCTTCATCAGCCACACGCTGACGGTGTGCCGTCCGCTCCCGCCGTCCTGCGAGATCAGGCCGCAGCCGCTGAGCACGGAGGCGGACACACAGACAAGGGCGAGGAGGCGACGTCTCACGAGGGGTCCTTCTGACTGACGAACAGAGGGCGGCGGCAGGTGCGTCCTGCACACGCGAAGGGAGACCCGACGTGGGGGACGAGCCCGAGGCTCGAACGGGTGTCTGGGATTTTGGTATGGACCATTACAAAGGTCAAGGGGCAAGGGGAGGTACCGGAGCGTTTCCGCCCCGAACGCCGATGCCTCGCGCTCCGTCCCGACTTGGGGCACGGTGGAGTGACGCAGCGCACACCGCTGTCCTCGCGGAAGGGAGCACCGGCATGTCGAACCACACCTACCGGGTCACCGAGGTCGTCGGCACCTCGCCCGACGGCGTCGACCAGGCGGTCCGCAACGCCATCACCCGTGCCTCGCAGACCCTGCGCAAGCTGGACTGGTTCGAGGTGACACAGGTGCGCGGCCAGATCGAGGAGGGGCAGGTCGCGCACTGGCAGGTCGGCCTCAAGCTCGGGTTCCGCCTGGAGGAGTCGGACTGACATCCCCGGAGCCCACCCGGACGGCCGCGTCCGTCAGGTACGGCCCTCGCGCTCCTGCGCCACGCGCAGTTCGGCCGACCGGGCCGCCCAGCGCGCCCGGAGCACGGGGAAACCGGCCCGCTCGGCGTCGTCGCAGACCAGCTCGTCGTCGTCCACCAGGATCCGGACCTCGCGGGTCCGGGCGAGGCGCCGCAGGATCTCCAGCTTGGTGCGCCGGGCGGGCCTGCGGTCGGCGTTGCCCCGCATGTGCACGGCACCCTCGGGCAGGCCGTGCGCGGCCAGCCAGTCGAGCGTGTCGCGCCGGCAGCGCTCGGGCCGGCCGGTGAGGTAGACGATCTCGCACTCCTTCTCGCTCTCGCGCACCAGCGCGACACCCTCCGCGAGCGGTGGATCGTGCGGCGCGGCGGCGAAGAAGGCGTCCCAGTCGCGGGGCCTGCGCTCCAGGAACCGCTGCCGGTGCGCGGTGTCGGCGAGGGTGTTGTCCAGGTCGAACACGGCCACCGGGGGTCTGCTGCTGTCGCTCACGCGTTCACCCTAGGTCCGACGACAGGACCAAGAGGGCTCCACCGGGAATCTGTGCGGCGCGCGGGCGTTGAACACCATGTGACCTCGAGCCTCGCCACCACCCGCTTCTCCGTCCTCGACCGCTCCCGCATCCGCGCCGGCCGCACTGCCGGGGAGGCGCTGCGCGACACCGTGCAGCTGGCCCGGGAGGCGGAGCGGCTCGGCTACCACCGGTTCTGGGTGGCGGAGCACCACGGCGTACCCGGGGTGGCCGGTTCGGCGCCGACCGTGCTCGCCGCCGCCGTGGCCGGGGCCACCCGCCGCATCCGCGTCGGCACCGGGGGCGTGATGCTGCCCAACCACCGGCCGCTGGTGGTCGCCGAGCAGTTCGGCGTGCTGGAGTCGCTCTTCCCCGGCCGGATCGACATGGGGCTCGGCCGCTCGGTGGGCTTCACCGACGGCGTCCGCAGGGCACTGGGCCGGGAGAAGGACGACGCCGAGGACTTCGACGCGCAACTGGCCGAGCTGCTCGGCTGGTTCCGGGGGACGTCGCCGACGGGCGGCGTGCACGCGCGCCCCTCCGAGGGGCTGACCGTGCCGCCGTTCGTGCTGGCCATGGGCGAGGGCGCGGCCGTCGCCGCCCGTGCCGGTCTGCCGATGGTCATCGGGGACCTGCGCGACCGGGACCGGATGCGCCGCGGCATCGACCGCTACCGCGCCGGGTTCCGCCCCTCGGAGTGGAGCGCGGAGCCGTACGTCGTCGTCTCCGGCACCGTGGCGGTGGCCGCCACCGCCGAGGAGGCCCGGCGGCTGCTGGTCCCGGAGGCGTGGTCCATGGCCGAGGCCCGCACGCGGGGCTCCTTCCCTCCGCTGCCCCCGGCCGAGGAGGTCGGGGCCCGGACCATGACCGGCAAGGAGCGCGACCTGTACGAGGCCGGTCTCGCGGGTCACGTCGCCGGCACCGAGGAGCAGGTCGCCGACGAGCTGGAGCGGCTGGTGAAGGAGACGGGCGCGCAGGAGGTCCTGGTCACCACCAGCACGTACGACCGCGAGGCACTGCTCGAGTCCTACCGGCGGCTCGCCCGTGTCACCGGCACGGGTCCGCTCGGCGCCCCGGCGTAGAATTGCGGAGTTTGTCCCCCACCGTACGGAGTTCCCCGCGATGCACAGCCCCCACGACCCGTACGTCCGGGTGCGCGACGCCCGCGAGCACAATCTCAAGGGCGTCGACGTGGACGTCCCCCGGGACGTGGTGGCGGTGTTCACCGGCGTCTCGGGGTCGGGGAAGTCCTCGCTGGCCTTCGGGACGGTCTACGCGGAGGCGCAGCGGCGGTACTTCGAGTCGGTCGCGCCGTACGCCCGCCGCCTGATCCACCAGGTCGGCGCCCCGACGGTGGGTGGGATCACCGGGCTGCCGCCCGCCGTGTCGCTCCAGCAGCGGCGGGCGACCCCGACGTCCCGTTCCTCGGTGGGCACGGTCACCAACCTCTCCAACTCCCTGCGAATGCTCTTCTCCCGCGCGGGCGACTACCCGCCGGGCGCCGAGCGGCTGGACTCCGACGCCTTCTCGCCGAACACCGCGGCCGGGGCCTGCCCGGAGTGCCACGGGCTCGGGCGGGTGCACCGCACCACCGAGGAGTTGCTGGTCCCGGACCCCTCGCTGTCGATCCGGGACGGTGCGATCGCCGCGTGGCCGGGTGCCTGGCAGGGCAAGAACCTGCGCGACGTCCTGGACGCGCTCGGGTACGACGTGGACCGGCCCTGGCGCGAGCTGCCCGCCGAGGCGCGGGAGTGGATCCTGTTCACCGACGAGCAGCCGGTGGTCACGGTGCACCCGGTGCGGGACGCGGGCCGCATCCAGCGGCCGTACCAGGGCACGTACATGAGCGCCCGGCGCTATGTGATGAAGACGTTCGCGGACTCGAAGAGCACCACGCTGCGGGCGAAGGCGGAGCGCTTCCTGACCGGCGCGCCCTGCCCGGTGTGCGATGGCGGCCGGCTGCGGGCCGAGTCCCTCGCGGTGACCGTCGGCGGCCGCAACGTCGCCGAACTGGCCGCCCTGCCGCTCACCGAGCTGGCCGCCCTGCTGCCGACCGAGGGCGAGACGGCCAAGGTGCTCACCGAGGACCTCGTGTCCAGGATCGCGCCCGTCGTCGAGCTGGGGCTCGGTTATCTGAGCCTGGACCGGCCCACTCCCACCCTGTCGGCGGGCGAGTTGCAGCGGCTGCGGCTGGCGACCCAGCTGCGGTCCGGGCTGTTCGGGGTGGTGTACGTCCTCGACGAGCCCTCGGCCGGTCTGCACCCGGCGGACACCGAGGCGCTCCTGACGGTGCTCGAGCGGCTGAAGGCGGCCGGGAACTCGGTGTTCGTGGTGGAGCACCACCTGAGTGTGATGCGCGGCGCCGACTGGATCGTGGACGTCGGTCCGCTGGCCGGCGAGCACGGCGGGCGGGTGCTGTACAGCGGTCCGGTCGACGGGCTGGCCGAGGTCCCCGAGTCGGCCACCGCCCGGCACCTCTTCGACCGCTCCCCCGCGCCCTCGCGCGAGGTGCGTACCCCCCGGAGCACGGTGACGGTCGGTCCGGTGACCCGGCACAACCTGCGCGGGGTGACCGCCCGGATCCCGCTCGGGGTACTCACCGCGGTGACGGGCGTCTCGGGCTCCGGCAAGTCGACGCTGGTCGGCGAGATCACCGAGGAACTGCCGGGAGTGGACCGGCTGGTCTCCGTCGACCAGCGGCCCATCGGCCGCACCCCGCGCTCCAACCTGGCCACCTACACGGGTCTGTTCGACGTCGTACGCAAGGTCTTCGCCGCCACCGACCAGGCGCGGGCGCGCGGTTACGGCGTGGGCCGGTTCTCCTTCAACGTGGCGGGAGGACGCTGCGAGACCTGCCAGGGCGAGGGCTTCGTCAGCGTCGAGCTGCTCTTCCTGCCGAGCACCTACGCGCCGTGCCCGGACTGCGGCGGGGCGCGCTACAACCCCGCGACGCTCGAAGTGACGCACCGGGGGCGGAACATCGCCGAGGTGCTGGACCTGACGGTGGAGGGCGCGGCGGACTTCTTCGCGGACACGCCGGCGGTGGCCCGCAGCCTGGCCGCGCTGCTGGATGTCGGGCTCGGCTATCTGCGGCTCGGCCAGCCGGCGACGGAGCTGTCCGGCGGCGAGGCACAGCGCATCAAGCTCGCGAGCGAGCTTCAGCGGGGGCGCCGCGGGCACACCCTGTACCTCCTCGACGAGCCGACCACCGGTCTGCACCCGGCCGATGTCGAGGTGCTGATGCGCCAGTTGCACGGTCTCGTCGACGCCGGCCACACGGTCGTCGTGGTCGAGCACGACATGGGGGTGGTCGCGGGCGCCGACCACGTGATCGACCTGGGGCCGGGCGGCGGCGACGCCGGCGGCCGGATCGTCGCCGCGGGGCGGCCGGCCGAGGTGGCGCGGGCCGCCGGGAGCGCCACGGCGCCCTATCTGGCCCGGGCCCTGGACGGCGGGGAGCGCCGGTGAAGTGGCTTCACCGGCGCCCGGTCCCGCGACCGCGGGGAACGGTCACTTGCCGCCCCGCCGCTTGTCGTCCCGCCGCTTGTCGTCCCGGGGATGCTTCGCCTCGCCCTCGGTGAACGACTCGGTCTCGGCCTCGATGCGCTCCTTGCGGACCTGGCCGCGCACCGTCTCGTTCTCCGTGAGCTCCTCCGTGGTCATCCGGACGCGCTCCACCGGTACCGTCTCCGTCTCCACGACGGCACGTTCCGCGTGCAGCGTGACCTCGTGCTCGGCCTCGCTGATCTCCGGTCCGGCCAGGGCCTCGTCACGGTTGGCGTCCGTGATGGGCTCGCGCACCACACGCACTTCCTCGTGGGTGATCGGAACGGTCTGCTGGACCTCTTCCGTGACCACGTACTTGCGCAGCCTGGCCCGGCCGGACTCGTGGCGTTCGACGCCGATGCGCATCTGCTCCTCGGAGCGGGTCATGGCCTCGTCGCCGCGCATGCCCTCGCGCCGCCCGGCGCCCTCGCGGCCGGTCCTGCCGCCCGCCGTTCCGGCAGCACCGGCCGTACCGGCCAGTCCCGCGGCACCCGCCGCTCCGGCGGCCCCGGCGGTGCCCGCCGTGCCCGTTCCCGCGGCGGAACGGCCGTCGTCGGTGCGCTCGGCCTCGGACAGCACGCTGCCCCAGTTGATGCCGTAGTAGTCGTACAGCCGGTGCTCCTCGGTCTCCGACAGATGGCCGCCCGCGTCGACGTCGACAGAGGGCGCGCCCTTGACCTGGTCCTTGCCGTAGGGAACCTCGAGGTGGTCCTGGACCATCGCGGCGTCGCGGATGGGCACGAAGGACTCGGCTCCGCCGAACATGCCCGTCTTGACGCTCACCCACTCGGGGCGCCCGGTCATGTCGTCGAAGAAGACATGCTTCGCGTCGCCGATCTTGTTGCCGTCCCCGTCGTAGACCGGTTGGTCCAGGACGTTGGCGATCTCTTCACGGGTGATCATCTGCCATCACCCTCCTTTCGGGTGCCTGCCTTCCGATTGTCCGCATCCAGCGGTGAGGAAACGGCACAAACTTCACAAAGCACACGCACTTTTCGAAAGTGCTTTCGCCTGGTGGCCGTGGACCGCGCTCTCCGCGGCCCGCGCCAGGGAACGGCGGTCGCGGTGCCGGCCGGGCGACACGGCCGGACAGACCTCCACCTCGGCCGTCAGTCCGCGCGCCGAAGCGACCCGCCACAGGGAGGCGAGCAGTGTGTCCACGCCGACGAACGCGGGCGTGGTGCTCACCGCCCGCTCCCCGGACCGGTAGCGGATCCGGACCGGCTGGACCGGCACGCCGGCGTCCAGGGCGGCCTGGAACACCGCCCGGCTGAAGGGCCCCCGGGCGCGTCCGCACCAGGTGCTGCCCTCCGGGAAGGCGGCCACCGCGGCACCGGCCGCCAGGACCCGCGCGATCGCGTCGACCGTGTCCGGCAGGGCCCGCAGCCGGTCCCGCTCGACGAACAGCACCCCGGCGCGCGCGGCCGGCCCGCCCGCCACCGGCCAGCACCGGATCTCGCTCTTGGCCAGCATCCTGGCCGGGCGCACGGCGGCGAGCAGCGGGATGTCGAGCCAGGAGACGTGGTTGGCGACGAGGAGCAGCCCGCCCGCGGGAGCGGCCGCACCCGTGACGCGGACCCGGACCCCCGCGGCCCGCACGACCCACCGGCACCAGCTGCGCACCGGGGCGTCGGGCAGCCGGCGCCGCAGGCCGGACGGCGCCAGTACGACGGCGATCCCGGCCAGGAGCAGCACCGCGAGGGCGGTGAGCCGCAGCACGGCACGCGGCACCGCCGCCGCGCCACGGGGCCGCTCGACACACGCCCCGGGGGTGCAGGGCGCGACGGGCAGCCAGCCGCTCATCGGGCCGGGGCGAGCGAGAGGAAGTGGCGCAGGTAGCGCGGGTCGACCCGGCTCATCGGCAGCAGCACGTACAGGTCCGCGACGCCGAAGTCGACGTCGTGCGCGGGCGCGCCGCAGACCCAGGCGCCCAGCCGGAGGTAGCCGCGCAGCAGCGCCGGCAGCTCGGTGCGCGCGGCGGGCACCGCCGGGCGCGGGACCCACGGCAGCAGCGGCCGTACCCGGTACTCCTCGGGCGCCAGGTGCTTGGCCCGCACCCGGTCCCAGGTGCCGGCGGCGAGCGTTCCGCCGTCGGCGAGCGGGAGCGAGCAGCAGCCCGCCAGCCACTCGTGGCCCCGGTCGGTCATGTAGCGGGCCATTCCCGCCCAGATGAGGCCGATGACGGCGCCGTCGCGGTGGTCCGGGTGCACGCAGGAGCGGCCGACCTCGACGAGTCCGGGCCGGATCGCGTCCAGCGCCGCGAGGTCGAACTCGGTCTCGGCGTACAGCCGTCCGGCCACCGCCGCGCGCTCCGGCGGCAGCAGCCGGTAGGTTCCGACGACCTGTCCGGTCGTCTCCTCGCGCACGAGCAGGTGGTCGCAGTACGCGTCGAAGGGGTCGACGTCGTACCCGGGCTCCGCGCTCGCCAGCAGTGCTCCCATCTCCCCGGCGAACACGTCGTGCCGCAGCCGCTGCGCGGCCCGTACGTCGTCCTCGTCGCGGGCGAGGGCGACGGTGTAGCGGCGGGGAGCGGCGGGCTTCGGGGGACGGTCCGCGGTCAGTACGCCGGTCATGGGTGCTCTCCTGGTCGTGAGAACGGTGGTGGTGGGGACGGCTCCGCCACAGTTCTCCCGACGCCGGCTGTACTGCACATGACGACTGCCGGGAGCCCGGATGTGCGCTTCCTGAATGCCGGGAGCACAAGCGAGACGGGGCCGAGGGGAGCACCTCCCTCGACCCCGCCCGTCCGCACCTTGTCGGCGAACGTTCACTGAACCCCTACCGCTGCACCTTCCGCGCGGCCCGCAGCCACTCCTTGTTCATACTGGTGATGGACATCAGCGGAATGCCCTTCGGGCACGCGGTCGCGCACTCGCCGGTGAGCGTGCACCCGCCGAACCCCTCCGCGTCCATCTGCCCCACCATGTCGAGCACCCGCGTCTCGCGCTCGGGTGCGCCCTGCGGCAGGACGTTCAGGTGGTTCACCTTCGCGGAAGTGAACAGCATCGCCGCCCCGTTGGGGCAGGCCGCCACGCACGCGCCGCAGCCGATGCACTCCGCGTGCTCGAAGGCGAGGTCGGCGTCCGGCTTCGGCACCGGCGTGGCATGGGCCTCGGGCGCGGCACCGGTGGGCGCGGTGATGTAGCCGCCGGCCTGGATGATGCGGTCGAAGGCGGAGCGGTCGACGACGAGGTCCTTGACGACCGGGAAGGCCGAGGCCCGCCAGGGCTCGATGTCGATGGTGTCGCCGTCCTGGAAGGACCGCATGTGCAGCTGGCAGGTGGTGGTGCGCTCGGGGCCGTGGGCGTCGCCGTTGATGACCAGCGAGCAGGCGCCGCAGATGCCCTCGCGGCAGTCGTGGTCGAAGGCGACCGGGTCCTCGCCCTTGAGGATGAGCTCCTCGTTGAGGGTGTCGAGCATCTCCAGGAAGGACATGTCACTGGAGATCCCGTCCACCTCGTACGTGGACATGGCGCCGTCGGCGTCGGCGTTCTTCTGCCGCCAGACGCGCAGGGTGAGCTTCATGCGTAGCTCCGCTGGGTGGGGTGGACGTACTCGAAGACCAGGTCTTCCTTGTGCAGGGTGGGGGCGTCGCCGGTGCCGGTGAACTCCCAGGCGGCGGCGTAGCCGAACTCGTCGTCCCGGCGGGCCGCCTCGCCGTCGGGGGTCTGTGACTCCTCGCGGAAGTGGCCGCCGCAGGACTCGGCGCGGTGCAGCGCGTCGAGGCACATCAGCTCGGCGAGTTCCAGGTAGTCGACGATGCGGTTGGCCTTCTCCAGCGACTGGTTGAACTCCTCGCCGGTGCCCGGGACCTTGATGCGCCGCCAGAACTCCTCGCGGATCTGCGGGATGCGCTCCAGGGCCTTGCGCAGGCCGGAGTCGGTGCGGGCCATGCCGCAGAACTCCCACATCAGCTCGCCCAGTTCCCGGTGGAAGGAGTCCGGGGTGCGGTCGCCGTCCACGGCCAGCAGCAGGTTCAGCCGGTCCTCGGTCTCGGCCAGCACCTCCTGCACCGCGGGGTGGTCGTCGTCGACGTCGTCCTCGTGGGGGTTGCGGGCGAGGTAGTCGTTGATGGTGGCCGGGAGCACGAAGTAGCCGTCGGCCAGGCCCTGCATCAGCGCGGAGGCGCCGAGCCGGTTGGCGCCGTGGTCGGAGAAGTTGGCCTCGCCGACGGCGAACAGGCCGGGGATCGTGGTCTGGAGATCGTAGTCGACCCACAGTCCGCCCATCGTGTAGTGCACGGCGGGGTAGATCCGCATCGGTACCTGGTACGGGTCCTCGTCGGTGATCCGCTGGTACATGTCGAAGAGGTTGCCGTACTTGGCCTCGACCGCCTTGCGCCCCATGCGCTTGATGGCGTCGGCGAAGTCCAGGTAGACGCCCTGGCCGCCGGGGCCCACTCCCCTGCCCTCGTCGCAGACGTTCTTCGCGGCGCGGGAGGCGATGTCGCGGGGGACGAGGTTGCCGAAGGACGGGTAGATGCGCTCCAGGTAGTAGTCGCGCTCGTCCTCGGGGATCTTGTTGGCGGGACGGTCGTCGCCCTTGGCCTTCGGCACCCAGATCCGGCCGTCGTTGCGCAGCGACTCGCTCATCAGCGTCAGCTTGGACTGGTGGTCGCCGGTGCGCGGGATGCAGGTCGGGTGGATCTGCGTGAAGCAGGGGTTGGCGAAGTAGGCGCCGCGCCGGTGCGCCCGCCAGATCGCGGTCGCGTTGGAGTTCATGGCGTTGGTGGAGAGGTAGAAGACGTTGCCGTAGCCCCCGCTGGCCAGGACGACGGCGTCCGCGTAGTAGGTGTCGATCTTCCCGGTGATCAGGTCCCGGGCGACGATGCCGCGGGCCCGGCCGTCCACGACGATCAGGTCGAGCATCTCGGTGCGGGCGTGCATCTCGACGGTGCCGGCCGCGATCTGCCTCGACAGTGCCTGGTAGGCGCCGAGCAGCAGTTGCTGCCCCGTCTGGCCGCGGGCGTAGAAGGTGCGGGAGACCTGCACGCCGCCGAAGGAGCGGGTGTCGAGCAACCCGCCGTACTCACGGGCGAAGGGCACGCCCTGCGCCACGCACTGGTCGATGATCTCGATAGAGATCTGTGCCAGCCGGTGCACGTTGGACTCGCGGGAGCGGAAGTCGCCGCCCTTGACGGTGTCGTAGAACAGGCGGTGGATCGAGTCGCCGTCGTTGCGGTAGTTCTTCGCGGCGTTGATGCCGCCCTGCGCGGCGATGGAGTGGGCGCGGCGCGGGGAGTCCTGGTAGCAGAACTGGACGACGTGGTAGCCCTGTTCGGCGAGCGTCGCGCCCGCGGAGCCGCCCGCGAGGCCGGTGCCGACGACGATGACGGTCTTGCCGCGCCGGTTGGCGGGGTTGACCAGCTTCGCCTCGAAACGGCGGGTGTCCCAGCGCTCGTTGACGGGTCCGGCCGGGGCCTTGGTGTCGGCGACCGGCTCGCCGGTCGTGTAGTCGGCGTAGGTTGTCATGTCAGCTCACCACTCCGGTCATGACGCCCACGGGTACGGCGACGAAGCCGGCCGTGAGCAGCAGCGCGAGGACGTTCGCGACGGTCTTCAGGGCGCGGTCGCGGGTGCGGCTGCCGGCGCCGAGGGTCTGGGCGGCGGACCAGAAGCCGTGCCGGACGTGCATGCCGACGGCGAGCACCGCGACGATGTAGATGACGTTGCCGTACCAGGTGGAGAAGGTGTCCAGGACGTTCTGGTAGGGCTTGCCGGTCTCGAAGCCGCCGGAGTGCACGGTGCCGGTGGTCAGGTCCAGGATGTGCCAGACGATGAACAGGGCGAGGATGATGCCGCCCCAGCGCATGGTGCGCGTCGCGTAGCTGGAGCGCGGCTTCTTGTGCACGTACTTGCTGGGCCGCGCCTTGATGTCGCGGCGGCTGAGCTGGTACGCGGAGACGGCGTGGGCGACGACGGCGACGACGAGCACGACGCGGATCAGCCAGAGCGTCCACTCGTAGTGCATGAACGGCTCGCCGACCGTGCGCAGCCAGTGGGCGTAGTGGTTGAACTCCTCGGTCCCGAAGAAGATCTTCAGGTTCCCGATCATGTGGGCGACCAGGTAGAGCAGCATGACGAGACCGCTGACCGCCATCACTGTCTTCTTGCCGACGGTCGAGTCCCACACGGTGCGCGCCATGGACGGCCGTCGGTCCGTCCGCGTTGCCAGAGCCATGTCACAGGACGTTACGGGGACCGGGCCTCATCGGTCCAAGACATGGAATGCCTGGTTTCCATAGGGTGTACCTATCAAGGCCGTATGCTCGCGGTATGCAGTTGCAACAGCTCCAGTACTTCGTGGCGGTCGCCGAGACCCGGCACTTCACCCGGGCCGCCGAGGTGGTCCACGTGGCGCAGCCCTCGCTGTCGCAGCAGATCAAGGCGCTGGAGCGGGAGCTGGGCGCCGACCTGTTCCTGCGGGCGCGCGGGAACATCACGCTCACCGACGCCGGGGAGGCACTGCTGCCGCTGGCCCGGCGCATCCTCGCGGACGCGGACACCGCCCGGCACGAGGTGCTGGAGCTGGCCCAGCTGCGCCGCGGCCGGGTCCGGCTGGGCGCCACCCCGAGTCTGTGCACCGGCCTGCTCCCCGACGTGCTGCGCGCCTTCCACGACCGCTATCCCGGCATCCAGCTGCTGATCGAGGAGGGCGGCTCGCACGACCTGGTGCGCGAGCTGGCGCGCGGCGCGCTGGACCTCGCCCTGGTCGTCCTGCCGCTGCCCACCGCCTCACCGGCGCTGACCACGGTGGAGCTGCTGCGGGAGGACCTGGTGGTGGTGTCGTCCCCGGAGTCGCCCCGGCCGGGCGGCGGGCGCCGTGCCGTGCGCATCACCGACCTGGAGGGCGAGCGTCTGGTGATGTTCCGGCACGGCTACGACCTGCGCGAGCTGACCGTGGCCGCGTGCCGCTCGGCCGGGTTCGAACCGGACTTCGCCGTGGAGGGCGGGGAGATGGACGCGGTGCTGGGCTTCGTACGGGCCGGGCTCGGCATGGCGGTCGTCCCGCGCATGGTGGCCGCGCGCTCCGGGCGCGGACTGCGGGTGACCCCATTGGCCCGGCCGGGCCTGTACCGGACCATCGCCCTGGCCCACCGCAGCGACGTGGCTCCGCCGCGGGCGGCTCGGGAGCTGATGCGGATGCTCCTCGAGCGGTGACGGTCCCGGACCGTCAGGCGAGCGTGGCCGGCCTGAGGACCTCCTCGCACCAGCGGCGGAAGCTCGTGGGCGCGGTGTCCGGGGTGCTGGGCTCGGCCGCGCCGTAGAAGCCCTGGGCGTCCATCGCCGAGGCCATGTCGGCCAGCCCCTGGGCCCCGCTCTCGCTCGCCCCGAACCGCAGGGCGGACGCCTTGTAGGCCTCCGGGGTGGTCTCCCGTACCCGTACCGGACGGCCCAGTACGTCGGACAGCACCCCGGCCATTCCCTCCGGGGTGAGGTCGTCGGGGCCGACGAGCGGGACGTCCGCGCGACCGGTCCAGGAGTCGTCGAGGAGCAGACGGGCGGCGGTGGCGGCGATGTCGGCGGTCGCGCAGGTCCGCAGGACGCGGTCGGCGGCGTACGCCATGCGGAACTCGCCGGTGTCGCGCAGGGCGGCCGTCTGCCCGAGCAGGTTCTCCATCAGGAAGGGCGGGCACAGCGCCCGGTAGTGCACGCCGGTGGCCGCGATCCGGTCGTCCATGGCGAGCGAGGCGGAGATCGGTCCGGCGTCCTTGGCCACGCCGCGTCCCAGGCTGGAGACGGCGACGACCCGTGGGAGGCCCTGCCGGGCGATCACGTCGCACAGCGGCAGCGTGAAGTCGCGGAAGTGGCCCTCGACGCTGTCGGCGCCGGGCGCGGGCGGCACCAGCCAGAACACCTGGCCGGCACCCTCGCAGGCCGCGGCCAGGACCTCGGGGTCGGCGTGCGAGCCCTGGAACACCTCGGCCCGTTCGCGGGCGCGGACGGTGAGACGGCCGGGCTCGCGGGCGATCACTCGCAGCGTGGCCCCGTCGTCCCGGGTGTCGAGGGCGTCCAGGACTCGGTCGAGGACCTGCCGGCCGATTCCGCCGGTCGGGGTGGTGATGACGATCACGAACACAACTCCGCTTCAGGGAAGGCGAGATGAGAGGGAGCGCGCCGGGGCGGGTAGCCCGTACCGTTCGCTTCCCGGCGCTCTTCCATCGTGTTCGCCGGGCCGCTGGAACTGAAGGATCGATCGGGTCCCGCTTGTTACCCTGAAGGCAATACCGGGCGGCACCGGAGGGAGGCGGAGCATGGAGTCGCGTTCCCTGCGGTACTTCGTGGCGGTCGCCGAGGAGCTGAACTTCGCACGCGCCGCCGAGCGGCTGGGCATCTCCCCGCCGCCGCTGTCCAGGGCGATCCGCCGCCTGGAGACGGAGCTGGGCGTCACCCTCTTCGAGCGGAACACCCACAGTGTCAGCCGGACCCCGGCCGGGGACGTGCTGCTCGCGGAGGCACGCGTCGCGCTGGACGCCCTGGAGGCCGCCGGGCGGCGGGCCAGGCGGGCGGCCGAGGGGCCGAAGCTGGTGCTGGCCGTGAAGGCCGACGGGGACGCGGGGCTGCTGGAGCCGATCCTGACGCGCTACGCGTCCGAGCCCGGGTCCGTGCCGGTCGCCGTCCGGCTGTGCGGATGGCAGGAGCAGCCGCGGCTGCTGCGCGGGGGCGAGGCGGACGTCGCCCTGGTCCACGCTCCGTTCGACGGGGCCGGCCTGGACGCGGAGACCCTGGCCACCGAGCCGCGCGTCGCCGTCCTCGCCGCGGACCATCCGCTCGCCGCCCGGGACCGTCTCGAGCTGGCCGACCTCGGCCTGGACGCCGGCAGCGTGGAGCGGCACATCGACGAGGCCCGGCGCGGCCACGGCGACCTGGCGCAGGTACTCACGGCCGTCTCCCTCGGGAAGGTCGTCACCCTGCTGCCCGCCTCGGTGACCGCCCGCTACCCGAGGCCGGGCGTCGCCTACCGCCCGGTCCCTGACGCGCCGCCGGTCGTCCTGGCCGTCGCCTGGCCCCGGCAGTCCCGCTCGACGGCGACCGCGGCCCTCGTCCGCGCGGCGACGGCGGTCGCGGAAGCCGCCCGCGCCGGGACGTGAACCGAGCCGTCGGTGCCGGGGCAGGAGCCGGGGCGTCCGCGCCGGGAGGAGAACAGAGACGCCCGCGCCGGAAGGGGAGCCGACGCGCCTGCGCCGGGGCGTGAAGCGAGCCGTCCGCGCCGGGGCAGGAGCCAAGCCGTCCACGCCGGCCGCCCTGCGGCAAGGCGCAGGCTGGGCCGCCCCAGGGCAGGGTTCCGCCCGGGGCGGAGCCTGAGCCGGCCCTGACGGATCCCGGACGGACCGGCGGCCCCGCTCAGCCCGTCGCGTCCACCAGTGCCAGTTCGTGCAGCCGCTCCGGCGGGCCCGGGCGGGCGTAGTACCAGCCCTGGGCCGTGTCGCAGCCCAGTATGCGCAGTTGCTCGGCCTGGGCGCCGGTCTCCACGCCCTCCACGGTGACCGCGAGGTCCAGGCTGTGGGCCAGGGCGACGATCCCCTCGACGATCTTCAGGTCGACGGGGTCGGCCGGGAACTGCTGCATGCTCTGCGTGAACGAGCGGTCCAGCTTGAGGACGCTCACCGGCAGCCTGCGCAGGTTGGCGAGGTTGGAGTAGCCGGTGCCGAAGTCGTCCAGGGCGATGTCGACGCCCATCTCGGCCAGCCGGCGCAGTGGCTTCAGCAGGTCGTCGTCGGCGCCGATCAGCGCCGACTCGGTCACCTCCAGGCAGAGCGCGTCGGGCGTCACGCCGGTGCGCTCCAGGATCTCGACGGTGTCCTGGACCAGACCCGGGTGGGTGAGCTGGCAGGGCGAGAGGTTGACGTTGATGCGCAGCGGGCCCGCGGCGCCGCCCTCGCCGTACCGCTCGCGCCAGAGGCGGGCCTGGCGTACGGACTGTTCCAGGACCCAGCGGCCCAACGGCACGATCAGGCCGGTGTGTTCGGCCAGCGGGATGAACCGGTCGGGGCCGAGCACCCCGTGCTGCGGGTGCAGCCAGCGCACCAGCGCCTCGGCGCCGCGCACGCTGCCGTCGCCGAGGTGGACCAGCGGCTGGTACTCGATGAAGAACTCGCCGCGCTCCAGGGCCGCGGGCAGCGCGGTGGTCAGCCCGTGCCGGGTGATGACGCGGGCGTCGGCCTCCGGGTCGGCCAGCTCGAAGCGGTTGCCGCCCGCCGACTTGGCCCGGTACATGGTGATGTCGGCGCTGCGCAGCACCTCGGCCGGGCTGCGCTCGCCCGCCGGGCCCTCCACGATGCCGATGCTGCCGCGCACCGTCAGTTCGCGGCCGTCGACGCTGACCGGGGCGAGCAGCGCGTTCATGATGCGGCCGGCCAGCTCGTCGACCCCGTCCCGGGTGTCCGGTCCGGTGGTCAGCGCCACGAACTCGTCGCCGCCCAGCCGGGCCACCATCTCCCCGGGCGCGGTGGCGCAGCCCTGGAGCCGGTCGGCGACCTCCACGAGCAGCCGGTCGCCGGCCGCGTGGCCGAGGCTGTCGTTGACGGTCTTGAAGCCGTCGAGGTCGAGGTAGCACAGGCCGAAGCGCTGGCCCGGGCCCGCGTTCAGGGCCTTCTCCAGGCGTTCGAAGAAGAAGCTGCGGTTGGGCAGTCCGGTGAGCGCGTCGTGCGTGGCCTCGTAGCGCAGCCGGAGGTTGAGCAGCCGCCGCTCGGTGGTGTCCTCCATCAGCGCGAGCTGGTACTGCGGGGTGCCGTCGGCGTCGCGCAGCAGGGAGACGGTGAGGTTGGTCCACAGGACCGTCCCGTCGGGCCGGTAGAAGGCCTTCTCCACGTGGTAGTGCTCGCGCTCGCCGCGCACCAGCTCGTCGTAGAGCCGCCAGGTCTGCGGCGCGTCGTCGGGGTGCGTCCACTCGGTGGCCCGGCGGCCGCCCAGCGTGGGGTCGGCGATGCCGAACATGCGCATCAACGCCTCGTTGACCTGGAGGACGTTGCCGTCCAGGTCGGCGATGCCGATGCCTATGGCGGCGCCCTCGAAGACCGCGCGGAAGCGGGCCTCGCTGGCGTGCAGGGCCTCGGCCACCACGCCCTGTGCCTTCAGGGCGGCCTGTGCGATGGCCTCCTGTTCGGCCAGGGTTCTGGCCCGAAGCGCCCCGGCGAACCCGGCCGCCATCGCGTGCTGGAGCCGTGCGGAGCGGGCCCGCAGGTCCTCCGGGTCGCCGTCCTCGCCGCAGTAGAGCACCAGGTAGGCGTCGACGCAGTCCAGCGTCCGGGAGAGTGCCTCGGGGTCGGTGCAGTGCGCGTCGACGAGGGCGGCGCCGACCGTCCTGGCCCCGGCCGCGTCGAAAGTCCGCGCGCGCAGCACCTCGCTCAGCCGGCGGGCCAGCGGCAGCAGTTGGGCCTCGAACTCGGGCCGGGTGGACGAGGTGGAGGTCACCGGGAACACCGCCCGGCTCCAGATCGTCGCGAACCGGCGCAGTCGGTCCTCCGGCCCGTCCGGCTCCGCGCTCACGCCGTACGCCCCACGCCGGCGAACCCGGAGAACGCGTACGGGTCCTCTTCCTCGGGCTCCCCCTCCGGCCTCCAGCGCGGCATCGGAACCAGTCCGGGCTCCACCATGTCGTACCCCTCGAAGAACCGCGCGATGTGCTCGCGCGAACGCATGATCAGCGGATTGCGGATGTCCTTGTACACGTCCACCGCGCCTCCGGCCCGCTCGGCGGGCAGCGGGATGTTCTCGTACGAGGCGTGCGTGAGGACGAGCAGGCTGCCGGGGGCGAGCGCGTCGCTCAGCTCGGCCACCGCCGCGTACGGGTCGTCCTCGTCTTCCACGAAGTGCAGTATGGCAACCAGCAGCAGGGCGACCGGCCGATTCAGGTCGATCAGCCGCTGGACCTGCGCGCTGGCCAGGATCTCGGCCGGCTTGAGGAGATCGCCGGCCACGACGTCCGCGTCGTCGTTGCCCGCCAGGACGGCCTCGCTGTGCGCGACCGCGACCGGGTCGTGGTCCACGTACACCACGCGGGCGCCGGGACGGCTGCGCGCGGCCACCTCGTGGACGTTGCCGAAGGTGGGGATGCCGGAGCCGATGTCGAGGAACTGGTCGATGCCCTCGTCGGCCGCGAAGCGCACGGCCCGGCGCATGAACGCCCGGTTGGCCTGCATGATCTTGGGGAGTCCCGGCATGAACTCCATGGCCCTGCGGGCCGCTTCGCGGTCCACCTCGAAGTTGTGCGAACCGCCCAGGTAGAAGTCGTAGATCCGGGACACGCTGGGCACCGAGATGTCGATGCTGCGAGGGGCCCAGGCGGGACGCTCCATCTAGCTCTCCAAGGCATAGGCGATCCGGTGTTCGAGCTGAGGCTACTGATCGCCTGCCAAACGGGCGAGTCCAAACGGAAATTGACCGTCCGTTCCCGGTCACTGCCCCGGGCACGTGCCGTGGGCGAAGGCATGCCAAAGCGCACGAACGGGACCGTCCCCTCCGTCCGGTTGCGGAGGGAACGGCCCGGTGGTCGTGCGCCGAAGGTGGGCGGGCGGGAGGTCGCTACTTCTTCGGCGCGCCGACCGGCTTTCCGTCGGGCTTGACGGCGTACCAGGTGCCGCCGACGCCCTGACCGTTGGTGTCGCCGGCCTTCTTGTCGCCGGCGAAGGTGTAGATGGGCCAGCAGTCGATCGTCTGCTGGGCTGCGCCGTCGGGCCGGGTGAAGCTCATCAGCCCCTTCTTCTCGACGCCCTTGGTGTCGTTCGCCTCGACGGGCGCCACGACCGGCCATTTCTCCAGGCAGGCGCCGGTGCAGGCCGACACCGGCTTCGGCCAGGCCTCGTCCTTCATGAAGCGGTAGACGGTCATGCCGTTCTTGTCGACGACGATCTCGCCGAGTTTCGGGTCTTTGCGGGTGGACAGCCCCGCGGCCGGCTCGGCCTGGGCCTTCTTGCCGTCGGCGGCCAGGGCGTACCACTTCTTGCCGACGCCCTGGCCCTTGACGTCCCCGGCGGCCGTGTCCTTGGCGTAGCGGTACGCGGGCCAGCCGCCGATCGTCAGCTGCTTGGTGCCGTCGGGGCGGGTGACCTCGCCGAGCAGATCGTCGTCGATGCCCTCGCCCGCGAGGGCGTCGTCCGCCCCCACGGGCGGCCACTTGGTCGCGCAGTCGTTCTCGCAGGTCGTCTTGGGCGGCTCGGCGGTGTCGGAGTCGAAGCGGTAGAGGGTGCGGCCCGCTCCGTCGGTCACCAGCTCGCCGAACTCGGCGTCGGTCGAGACGGACAGCTTGCCGGCCGGTTCCGGCGCGCTCGCCGAGGCCTGTCCGGCACCGGTGCCGACGCCGTCGCCGGCACCCGCGCCGAGGTCGCCGACGTCGCCGGGCGCGGCCGTCGCGCCCACGTTCTGGCTGCCGGTGGCACCGCCGCCGTCCTGACCGCACGCCGTCGTCAGCGCCAGCACCACCGCGGCGCTCGCCACGAGTGAGGCGCTCCGCCAGGAGGTCTTCATCGTCAATCCCCGATCGTCACGAAGGTGTTGGGGCGCCCTGCCGGCCGCCGCACGACACTGGGTACGCACGGAGAAGCCGGTTGTGTTCAACGGGAGACGGGACTTCTTTCCGGCTCTCTTCCCGGCTTGCTTCCCGGCTCCCTTTCCGGCTTGCTTCCCGGCTTGCTTTCCCGCTTGCTTCCCGGCTTGCCTTCCGACCCGCTTTCCGGCCCGCTTACCGGCCGCCGCCGGCAGGTGACCCCTCGCACAGGCTTCCGAGCTCCGGCGAAGGCGGGTCCGTCGCCGTCAAACCCCTGATGGGGAGGTGTCCCTCCTTCGGGGCAATCGCCGGTCACTCGGGCGTGGGACGGTGCGCCAGGCTTCATGATCTCGTCGTGCATGGACCCGAACCGACCCGATCCGCCGCTGCCGGACGGGTGTTGGCCCTGGTGACGCTGACGTTCACCCTCGTCGGCATACCGGTCGCCCCGGCGCAGGCCGACGCCTGCGCGTACGCCTCGACGGGACCGGACGGCACCGACGCGGTGGCGGTCGCCGGGAGCCTCTCCTGGCCCACCTTCCCCCCGTGCTCCGAGCCGACTCCGACACCGACGCCCCCGCCGCCGCCCAAGCCCACGCCGCCCCCGCCCGAGCCGACTCCCCCGCCGCCGCCCGAGCCGAAGCCTCCCGCGCCCACACCGCCGGCGCCGCGGCCCGAACCGCCGCCCCCGGCGCCGCGTCCGGCACCGCCCCGGCCCACGCCCACCCCGACGCCGACGCCCCGTCCGAGCCCGCCACCGGTGCGGCCCGAAGCGCCCGTGCCCGCTCCGTCGGTCACTCCGGCGCCCACGCCCACCCCCCGGCCGTCGCTCAGCCCCGTGCACTACCCGCGCCATCGCGCCGCCCGGCCGCCGCAGCGGTCCTCGCGCGGGGCCACGTCGCCGCTCGTCTTCGTCCTGCTCATCACGGTGCCCGCGGTGGTCGCCGTCGCCGCGCTCCGTGCGCGCTGATCCCTGGAGGCCTCTCTTGCCGGAATGGCTTGTTCTCACCCTCGCGATGCTGGCCGCCTGTGCCGTGGTCGTCGTCGTCACCCTGCTACGGCACCGCACGGCCTCCGACGACGAGGACATCACGGAGACTCCGGACGTCATCGAGTACATGACGATGTGGATCGGCGTGGTGTACGCCATCGTCCTGGGCCTGGCCATCGCCGGTGTCTGGGAGGCACGCAGCGCCGCCGAGGCCGACGTGCAGACGGAGGCCGTGGCGCTGCACGAGATCTCGGAACGGGCCCGGGTCTACCCGCCCGAGGTCCGTGACCGCATCCGGGCGGATGTCAACGCCTATGTCGGACACGTCGTCACCACCGAGTGGAAGGCGATGGCCGACCACGACGAGCTGACCGACCGCGGCACCGGGCTGCTCGACCGCGTCCGCGCGGACGTCACCGACTACGAACCGAGGTCGGACTTCGAGGCCCAGGCGTACCAGCCCCTGGTCGACCAGGTGGCCCTGGCGGACCAGGCCCGCAACTCCCGGGCGCAGTCGACCGGGGCGACCATGCCGGGGGTGGTGTGGTTCGGGCTGATCGCCGGGGCCGTCATCACCATCGGGATGGTCTTCGCCCTGCAGATCCGGCGCACGCCACGGGAACTGATCCTCGCGGGGCTGTTCTCCGCGCTGATCGCCTTCCTCCTCTTCCTGATCTGGGACTTCGACGCGCCCTTCAGCAGGGGCGTCTCGGCGTCCACCGACCCGTTCCTGAGCCTGTTCCCGGGCGCCGGGGACTGACACGACGCCAGGGGGCGGCGCCGGTGGACACGCCGTCACCGTCCCCTGAGCGGCCCACACTCTTGCCCCATTCGCGCGACAGCGATCGCGGCGACGTGCACGGCTTCCTAGCGTTTCGGACATCGAGGTGCATTCCTGGCGCGGGCGGAACAGGTCCGCCGCTGCTCCTCGGGGACCCGGAGGATTCACCATGCGCGCGATACCCGTCGCCTCGGTCGCCCTGCTGGGCGCCGCGGCCCTCTCCGCCTGCGTGCCGGCCGGGGCCGTGGGCTCGGACACGTTCGGCTTCACCGTCTCCCCCGCCACCGTGGCGCCGGGCGGCGAGGTCACGGTGGGGGTGGGCCGTACCGCCGCGGGCTGCCACGGGCGGGTCACGGTCACCTCGCCGGTGTTCGACACGGTCACCATCCCCCGGCACGAGTCGTCCGCGACGGCCCGTGTCGACCGGGACGCCCGGCGCGGGGCGGTCTACCGGGTGACGTTCGCCTGCCGGGACAAGACCGGCACCGTGGACCTGACCATCGCCGGCGGCTCGCACCGCCCGTCCGACGAGCCCTGGCGCGACAAGGGCGTGCACGCCGGTGAGGGCGGCAGCGTCGCCGGGTTCGACGTGAAGCAGATCGGGATCGGCGCGGCACTCGTCGCGGGAGCGGTGGGCACCGCGTACCACCTCTCGCGCCGCCGTTCCGGCGAGAAGCGGACCTGACCCACCCGCACCGCGCGCGGCACTTCGCCCCGGATCCCACCGGATCCGGGGCGAAGTGCTGCCGGTGTCCTCCGCCGTGCGGTCAGATCCGCCGCTCGGACCGGCGGCGCAGCCAGAACAGGCCGCCGCCGGCGACGGCCGCGGCGACGAGCCCGCCGCCGATCGCGATGTCGGTCGAGGTCGCCCCGCTGGAGCTGCCGCCGCCGAGGCCGCCGCGGACACCGCCGATGACGGTGAAGGCCGCCGGCCGGGTCAGCCGCCGGCCCGAGCAGTTGACGGTGATGTCGTGCGAGCCCGGCCGGGCGTCCTGCTTGATGGTGGCGGTGCCCTTCGACGTCTCGTTGGCTCCCTTGACCGGGGTCAGGTGGGTGGTCCGGAACGCGTCCGAGGTCATGGTGCCGCCCTGGGGGCAGCCGTCGACCGTGACGGTCATCTGGCCGCCGCGGGCGATCACACTGGGCAGGGCGACGATGTTGCTCGGCTGGTTGTGGTCCCCGCCGGCGGTGGCCGCGGGGGCCGCCAGACCGAGGACAGCGACCGCGGCGCCGGCTGCCGCGAGGGCACGAGTGTTGCGCATGTGATCCTCCGCGGAAGACGCCCCGGGTCCCGTCCCCGGTCGATCGGCGAGAAAGCGTCTCCCAGAAAGACCCTCAGTTGACCGGCGTGCAGCCGCATTTCGGGAATGGTCCGTCCTGGTGAGAGGGGCGGCGGGCCGGAACCGCGCGAGTGGATATCGCCGCAGGTCACGCACCGTCAGAAAATCTCCGCCCGTCACCTCCCGGATGGCGCACGGAAGGCGACGCACCACCCGTTCGCCGCCGCCCCGTCGCCGGTCCCCCGCACGCCGCTTAGCGTGCTGGTATGCGCGGATGATCCGGCGACGGCCGGGTCGAGAGGGGAAGGCGAATGTACGACTCCGAGTTGGCCGAAGAGGAGGAGCGGCGGCGGAAGCGCGCTCCCTGGGGCGTGATAGCGCTTGTTCTGCTGACCGGTCTCGCGCTCATCCGCAACGGCTCGGGGGAGTTCGACGTGGGTCCGCCCCAGCCGGCCTCGGCCGCCGCCCCGGACACCCGCACAGCCCCCGGTGAGGCCGCCGCCTCAGGCGTCACGCCGCTGCCGTACTCGGTGCCCGACCAGGTCTCCATCCCCGCCATCCAGGTCGACGCGCCGGTCATGGGGGTCGGTCTGGACCCGGACGGCTGGGTCGACGCGCCGCCGCCCGAGGACCCGAACCTGGCCGGCTGGTTCACCGGCGCGGTCACCCCCGGGGAGAAGGGCACCTCGGTCGTGGTCGGTCACGTCGACAACCAGCAGGGTCCCGCCGTCTTCTACGGACTCGGCGCCCTGAAAAAGGGAAACAAGGTGGAAGTGCACCGCCAGGACGGAAAGACGGCGGTCTTCGAGGTCTACGGCATCGAGGTGTTCGAGACGAACAACTTCCCGGGCGACCGGGTCTACGGCTCGAAGGGCACCCCGGAACTGCGGGTCATCACCTGCGGGGGCGGTTTCACCAAGGAGAACGGCTACGACGGGAACGTCGTCGTGTTCGCCCGCCTGGTCGAGGTCCGCTGAGCGGCCCCGGCCGGGCGGGTGCGCCGCCGGTGGTCAGATCAGGCGCCGCCGGGGGACGGTGAGGTGGTAGCCGGAGTCGAGCAGTTCGGGCAGGTAGCGCCGCAGGGCGCGGACGCTCTGCGAGCGGTCGCCCCCGGCGTCGTGCGAGAGCACCACGACGCCGGGGGCCGCGCCCTCCTCGACCCGGTCGACGATGGTGCCGGTGCCCGGTGTCGTCCAGTCGAGGGTGTCCACGGTCCAGGCGAGCGGCTCCATGCCGAGTTCGGAGCCGAGCTGGAAGGTGTCGCGGTTCCAGGCTCCGTACGGGGCCCGGAACCAGCGGGGCGCCTCGCCGTAGGCCTTCTCGACGACCTCGCTCGTGCGCTCCATCTCGGAGCGGATGCGCCGCCGGGAGAGTTTCGTCAGCAGCGGGTGGGACCAGGTGTGGTTGCCCACCACGTGGCCCTCGTCCGCCATCCGCGTCAGCAGGTCCCGGTTGTAGTCCGCCATCTCCCCGCACACGAAGAACGTCGCGTGCACCTCGTACTTCGCGAGGGTGTCCAGGATCTCGGGGGTGTACTCGGGGTGGGGACCGTCGTCGAAGGTGAGCAGCATGGTGCGGCCCCGGCCCGTCATCCGCAGGATCGGCTCGCTGCGCACCGGGGGCCGCCGGGGCGCGGCGCGCGGGGCCCCGTATCCGGTCAGGGGCTGGAGGCGGTACGCGGAGGGCTTGAGCGGGCTGCGCTGCGGGGGGCCGGGAGCGGGTACGGGGGCGGGCGGACGGGAGGGCCCGTTTCCCAGGCCCAGGGCGAGTGCGCCGCCGGCGCCGGCCGCGCCCAGGGCCGCGACGCCGGTGAGCAGGGTGCGGCGGGTGAGCAACTGATCCTTCTCCATGACTCATCAGTCGCCCGGCCAGGGTGCGCCGCACCTGAGCAACACCGGTGCGGCGGCACGGAACCACCCGCCCGGCTCAAGATCACCACGGACTCCGATAGCCTCGCCGCGTGACGGAACAGCACTCCCATCAGTTCGAACGCGGCACGGACGGACCCAAGGTCATCGTCGTCGGTGTGGACGGCTCCGACTCCTCGCTGCGGGCCGCCGCCTACGCCGGTGGGCTGGCCAGGCGGCAGGGTGCCCTGCTCGCGGTGGTGTACGTGCAGCCGGTGCTGGCGGGGGGTGCGGCGCTCGGGGCGTCGGTGGCGGAGACGACCGACGAGATCGCCGAGGAGCTGGTGGCCCAGATCCGGGAGGCGACCGAGCGGGTGAAGGGGATATTCGACATCCGCTGGGAGTTCCACACGTTCCGCGGCGACCCGTACAGCGGCCTGGTGCAGACGGCCGACGAGCTGAAGGCGGACGCGGTGGTGGTGGGCGCCTCCGAGCAGGCCGGTCACCGGTTCGTCGGCTCGGTGGCGGTGCGGCTGGTGAAGTCCGGACGCTGGCCGGTGACGGTGGTGCCGTAGCGCGCGTCGGGTCCGTGGCACCGCGCACACCCGTCGGTGCGGTGGACGCGTCCCGGGTCCTTCGTGCGTCGTGACTTCCGTCACGGTCGTGTGTGCGTCATCATGATCCACCGTCAGCCGTTTGCCGTTCACGAAGAGGTGAGGCGCATGGCCCGGTTCCGCATGGGTGAGGGTGTTCTCCGCCGCAAACCCATCGAGCACATCGAAGAGACGGAGAGCGGCGGCGGCCTGGTGCGGTCGCTGGGGCTGTGGCAGCTGACCGCGATCGGCGTCGGCGGCATCATCGGGGCCGGCATCTTCACGCTGGCCGGCACGGTCGCCAACGGCACGGCCGGTCCGGCGGTCCTGATCTCGTTCCTCATCGCCGGTGTCGCGAGTGCGGCGGCGGCCCTGTCCTACGCCGAGTTCGCGGGGCTGATCCCGAAGGCGGGCTCCGCCTACACCTACGGCTACGCGGTCCTGGGCGAGCTGGTGGGCTGGTTCATCGGGTGGGACCTGCTCCTGGAGTACACGGCGATCGTGGCGGTGGTCGCGATCGGCATCTCGGGCTACTTCAGCTTCCTGGTCGGCGAGATGGGCGCCGACCTGCCGAACTGGATGCTCGGGGCGCCCGGCACCGGCGACGGGCACAAGGTCGACCTGTTCGCGGCCGTGCTGTGCCTGCTGATCGCGTACCTGCTGACGCTTGGCATCAGGAACGCGGCCCGCTTCGAGATGGTCGTGGTGGTGCTGAAGGTGCTGGTGGTGCTGCTGGTGATCGGGGTCGGCGTCTTCCACATCAACAGCTCGAACTACCACCCGTTCTTCCCGTTCGGGGTCGGCGGGGCGTTCACCGGCGCGGCGACGGTGTTCTTCGCGGTCTTCGGCTACGACGCCATGTCGACGGCGGCCGAGGAGTCCAAGGACGCCCAGCGGCACATGCCGAAGGCGATCATCTACTCGCTGATCATCTCGATGGTGCTGTACGTGGCGGCCTGTCTGGTGCTGACCGGCATGCAGAACTACAAGGAGATCGACCCGGAGAGCGGCTTCTCGACGGCGTTCAAGTCGGTGGGGCTCAGCTCGCTGGCCGACATCATCGCGGTGGGTGCCATCATCGGCATCCTCACGGTGATGTTCACGTTCATGCTGGGCGTGACCCGCGTGTGGTTCTCGATGTCGCGCGACGGGCTGCTGCCCAAGTGGTTCGCCAAGACGCACCCGACGCGGCACGTGCCGACGCGGGTCACCTGGATCGTCGGGGTCGCGTCGGCCGTGATCGCCGGGTTCCTGCCGATCGGCGAGGCGGCGGAGCTGACCAACATCGGCATCCTGCTGGCGTTCGTGGTGGTGTGCGCGGCGGTGATCGTGCTGCGCTACCGGCAGCCGGACCTGCCGCGCACCTTCCGTACCCCGTGGATGCCGTTCGTGCCGGCGCTGGGCATCGTCTTCTCGATCTGGCTGATCACGTTCCTGCAGTGGCAGACCTGGCTGCGGTTCGCCGTGTGGTTCCTGGTCGGCCTGGTGATCTACTTCGCCTACTCGTACCGGAAGTCCGAGCTGGCACGACGTTAGCCGCTCCCCCGCCCGCCCGTCACCGGCTACTCGCCCATCACCAGCCCGTCCTCGGCGGCGCCCCGGCTGAGCACCACGTCGCGGATGCGGTCGCGCACGCCCCGCAGCTCGGCGCCCTTCTCGAGCGCCCGGTTGAGGTTCACCACCCGGCCGGCGTCGACGTCGAACAGCTGCGGGACGAACTCGGCCCTGGTGACCTTCCAGCGCTCGCCGGCCCGGTCGGGCGGGGCGAAGGTGAAGCGGCCGATGGTCGACTGGTTGCCGCGCGGGTCGCGGACACCCTCTCCGTTGACCATCTCGCCCGCGATCTGGTCCCCCATGCCATAGATCACCCAGGTGCCGTTGACCTTCTCGTAGGCCTGCGGGACATGGGCGTGGGTGCCGAGGATCAGGTCGATGTCGGGGCGGTCGCCGGTGCGCGCGGCGGTCAGGCTCCGGGCCAGCGCCAACTGGTCCTGGTCCGGCGCGTCCTGCCATTCGGTGCCCCAGTGCAGCGAAACGACGACGACGTCGGCGCCGGCCTTCCGGGCCGCCCGCGCGTCCTCGACGATGCGCGCCTCGTCGATCAGGCCGACCGCCCAGGGCTGTCCGCCGGGAAGGGGGTGGCCGTTGGTGTGGAGGGTGTAGGCGAGGTGGGCGACCTGGGCCCGGCCCGCGCGCAGGACCGTCGCCGTGTCCGCCTCGCCCTCGGTGCGTGCCGTACCGGCGTGCCGTACGCCCGCCCGGTCGAGGGCGTCCAGTGTGCGGCGGATGCCCTCCGCGCCGTCGTCGACGCTGTGGTTGGAGGCGGTGGAGCAGCCGTCGTAGCCGGTGGCGGCCAGTGCCTTCGCCACCTCGGGCGGGGACTTGAAGAGGGGGTAGCCGCTGTAGTCGCCGTTCGCGCCGTAGACGGTCTCCATGTGGCACAGGGCGAGGTCGGCGCGCGAGACGACGGGCCGCGCGCCGGCGAGCATGGGGCGGAAGTCGTAGCCGGTGCCGCCGGCGTCGAAGCGGGCCCGCTCGGTGATCGAGTCGTGCGGGAGCACGTCACCGGAGGCGACCAGGGTGAAGGCGCCCTCGACGGCGGCGGGCGGGGCGGGGGCGGGCGGTTTCGGCGGTTCGTGGTCGCGGGCCTGGCAGGCCGCGCCCGCGGTGAGGAGGGCGGTCAGGGCCAGGGCCACCTGCCGACTGCGTGTGATCATCCGTTCACTCCGCTGGGTCGCACACACCGATGAAAAGTCACATTTACTTACAAACAGGAAAAGAGTGACGACCTGTCACGGGCGGCTCCGACACGCCCATTAGCCCGTCCGGCGGGCGCGAACGGGGGCGCGGGGCCCACTCGGGGACCTCACCGGCCGCGCACCGACCGTTCGTCGAACCGTTCGTCGACGCGATCGACCGTCCGCCGCACACCTGTGCGTGCGCCCTGTCCCCGCCCGGGGCCCTGCGGTGCGATACGGCCATGACGGCCGGAATCACCCTCACGGACACAGCGAACGGGACGACCGCCGAGCACGAGCTCGCCGCGCTGCAGCGCGAGCACGGCCGGCCGCTCTTCGCGCTGCTGCTGCGGCTCAGCGACGGCGACCGGCAACGCGCCGAGGACCTCGTGCAGGAGACCCTGGTCCGCGCCTGGCAGCATCCCGAGGCCCTGCGCGCCGACGACTTCGACTCCGTACGGCCCTGGCTGCTCACCGTGGCGCGGCGGCTCGCGATCGACGCGCGCCGCGCCCGCCAGGCGCGTCCGCCGGAGGTCGGCGACGCCGTGCTGGAGAACGCGCGGGTCTGCGCGGACCACGCCGAACGGGCCGCCGCGGCCCTCGATGTGCGCGAGGCTGTGAAGACACTCACTCCGGAGCACCGTGAAGTCCTGGTGCTGGTGTATTTCCAGGGGGCGAGTGTGGCGGAAGCCGCGACGGCCCTCGGCATCCCACCCGGTACCGTGAAGTCCCGCGCGTACTACGCGCTGCGCGCCATGCGCAGGGTGCTCCCGGGGTACGCCGCCGACCTGCGGTGAAACCGGCCCTTTGGTCAAGCCTCCGTAAAGCGCCTTGCCCGGGGCCCCGGTTGAGCAGTCGGCTGTCCTCATCCGTGTTCCGGACGGGGGTCCACGACCCGGTCGGGCGACGCGCACGCACCGGAGGAAGGCAGGAAGGGATGCTGCACAGAGGTCAAGAGAGCACGGACGGCACCGGCGGGGGCGAACTGAGCGTCCCCATGGCGTGGTTGTACGCCGAGTACATCGCCGACGAGCTGCTGCGGACCGGCGACCTGATGCCGCCGACGTCCTTCGAGTTCCGCGCCGGACGCGACGCGCTGGCACTCACCGTCTTCCTGTCCGACACGGACGACGAACTGAGCGGCATCCGCGTCGTCACCCACCTGGAGACCTGGCTCTCCCTGACGGCGTACGACCAGCCGTGGCACGAGTGGGTGCACGGACGGCTGGCCGAGGTCACGGCCGACGCGGTGGCCGCCGGACGCCACTCGCCGGATCTGGAGCTGGCCCGGGCGGCCTGGCGCTGGCTCCAGGAGACCGAACTGCTCGCCCCGGACCTGAACGCGGTCCCCGGCGGTGCGGCGGTGACCGGGGAGGACGAGGGACCGAAGGTGTGGACGCCGGCCTGGCAGCTCGGGCTGCCGCTCGGGCACCTCGCCATCCACCTGTTCTAGCCGTCCTGCCGGACGCCGCGGCGGGCTCGCGGCCGGCTCGCGGACTTTCCCCGGGGACGGACCAATCCGCGCCCCGGACCGCTCCGAACACCTTGGTTGCGATTCGATCGCGGCTTGAGTGATTCGGCTGTCGGGTGCGTACGGGTGGGAGCAAGGAGTAACCCCACCCGCACCCAACGGTACGAGGATTCGGCATGAGGTCCCTGGAAGGGCATGGTGACGTCGGCGCCTACGCGCTGGGCGTGCTGGACGAGGCGGAAGCGTTCCGCTTCGAGGACCACCTCATGGAATGCCCCAGGTGCACGGCCCAGGTGACCGAGTTCGGTCCTGCCACCCGTCAGTTGATGCTGTACCGGCAGGCGACACCCCGACTGGTCCACCCCCTGGCCAGTCCGGCACCGCGCCTGCTCGACCGGCTGCTGTCCGAGGTGGCCACGCGCCACCGGGCGGGCCGCAGGCGGGTGCTGTACGCCGTGGCCGCCGCCGTCGTGTGCGCCGTGGCCGGGCCCGGCGCCGTGCTGTACGCGAGCCAGGACGACCCGGCGGCGCCGCTCACCGCGACCGACGCCCGCTCCGGGGTGTGGGCACGGATCACGGCCGAGGACGAGGCCTGGGGCACCGGCGTGCGCCTCGAGGTCAAGGACGGGGCCGGCCCCCGCTCGTGCCGGCTCGTGGCCGTCGGCCGCGACGGGTCCGAGCAGACGATCACCAGCTGGATGGTCCCGGGGCAGGAGGACCGGCCGCACACCGTGCGCGGCGGGGCCGCCCTGCATCCCGACCAGATCGACCGCTACGAGGTGCGGACGGCGGACGGCGACCACCTGGTGACCCTGCCGGCCGGATGACCGCCGCCCCGGGGGACCACCCTCACCGCGGCGCCGCCGTCACTTCAGCAGCCGGGACATCCTGCGGTCCGCCAGCGGTTTGCCGCCGGTCTGACAGGTCGGGCAGTACTGGAGCGAGGAGTCGCTGAAGGAGACCTCGCGGACGGTGTCGCCGCACACCGGGCAGGGCTCCCCGGCCCGGCCGTGGACCCGCAGTCCGCTCTTCTTCTCGGCCTTCAGGCGTCCGGCGGCGACGCCCCGCGAGCGTTCCACCGCCTCGGTGAGTGTGCCGCGCAGGGCCGCGTACAGCCGGGCGGTCTCCTCGTCGGTCAGCGAGGCGGCCAGCTTGAACGGGGACATCTTCGCGGCGTGCAGGATCTCGTCGCTGTACGCGTTGCCCACGCCCGCGATCAGGCTCTGGTCGCGCAGGGCGCCCTTGAGCTGCCGCCGCTCCCCGTCGAGGAGGGCGGCGAAGCGCGCCTCGTCGAAGTCGTCGGCGAGCGGGTCGGGGCCGAGCCGGGCCACGCCCGGCACCTGCTGCGGGTCGGCCACGACGTACACCGCGAGCCGCTTCTGGGTGCCCGCCTCCGTCAGGTCGAAGCCCGCGCCGGTCTCCAGGGCGGCCCGCAGGGCCAGCGGGCCCTTGCCGGGCTTCGGCATGCCGCTGGGGAGGCTGTCCTTCCAGTGCAGCCAGCCGGCCCGGGCCAGGTGGGTCACCAGGTGCGGGCCGCCCGCGGTCTCGACGTCGAGGAACTTGCCGTGGCGGTGCACGCCCGCCACCCGGTGGCCCTCCAGCGCCGTGAGCGGGGGGTCGTACGTCTTGAGGACGCTGATCGCCACGGGCAGGACCCGGACGATCTCGCGGCCGGTGAGGTGCTCGGTCAGGAAGTCGCGGAGCGCCTCGACCTCGGGCAGTTCTGGCATACGTCCAGGGTGCCACCGGCCGCCGACAGTGCCAGCGGGGTCAGCCCGCGCCGTGCGCCACCACGAACTCCGCCCAGACGACCTTGCCGCCGCCGCGTGCCTCCACGCCCCACGCGTCGGCGAGCGTGTCGACCAGGAGCAGCCCGCGCCCGGAGACCCCGTCGTCCCCGGCCTCGCGGCGGCGCGGCAGGGCGCTGGAGGAGTCCTCGACCTCGACCCGCAGCCGCCGGTCGGTCCCGGTGAGCAGTCGCAGGGTGACGATCGCGGAGCCCTCGGTGTGCATGAGGGCGTTGGTCATCAGCTCGTCGGCGACCAGTTCGATCTCGTCGCTCTGGCCCCTGGCCCCCCAGGAGCGGACGGCGGCGCGGACCATGTGCCGGGCCTCGGTGAGGCCCTCCGGGTCGCCCGGTGGGACGTGCTGCTGGACCCGGCCGAAGGTCTTGGGGGCGCCGAGGCCGTGGCGGCGCAGCACGAGCAGCGCGACGTCGTCGTCGCCGCGGCGCTCGTCGGCCACGTCGATGAGCCGGTCGGCGAGGTCCCGCACGTCCTGGGGCCCGGAGCTGATCAGCGCCGTGAGGACCGCCATGCCCTCGTCGAGGTCGGCGCCGGGCTGCTCGACCAGGCCGTCGGTGCACAGCACCAGGGTGTTGCCCGGGTCCAGCTCCAGCGTGGCGACCGGGTAGGCGAGGCGCCCGAACTCGGCGGACAGGCCGAGCGGCAGTCCGCCCTCGACGCGGACGAGGCGGCAGGTGCCGTCGCCGAAGCGCAGCAGCGGGTCGATGTGTCCGGCGCGCACCACCTGGACCACTCCGGTGCCCAGGTCGGCCTCGGCGTACAGGCAGGTCGCGAAGCGGTCGGTGTCCAGCTCGTGCAGGAAGACGGAGGCCCGCGCCATGACGGTGGCCGGCGGGTGGCCCTCGGCGGCGTAGGCGCGCAGCACGATGCGCAGCTGGCCCATGACGGCGGCGGCGTGCGTGTCGTGGCCCTGGACGTCGCCGATGACGGCGCCGACGCGGCCGCCGGGCAGCGGGATCAGGTCGTACCAGTCGCCGCCGATGTCCCGGCCGAGGGTGCCCCCGATGGAGGCCGCGCGGTAGCGGACGGCGACGTCGCAGCCGGGCACGCTGGGGATGGTGCGCGGCAGCATGGCCTGCTGGAGGCCCTCGGCGAGGTCCATCTCCTGCTCGTAGAGCATGGCCCGCTGGAGGCTCTGCGCGATGCCGCTGCCGAGGGCGACCAGGACGTTGCGGTCCTCCGCCGAGAAGCCCTGCCGGTCGCTGTAGAGCAGCCCGATGGCGCCGATCGGCCGGGCCTGGGCGATCAGGGGCAGGTAGGCGGCCGCGGTGATGTTCAGATGGGTGATGCCCTCCCACAGCCCGGGGTAGCGCTCCGCGAACTCCTCCGGCGACTCGATGAAGCGGGGGCTGAGGGTCCGCACGGCCTCGCTCATCGGGTAGGGCTCGTCGATCCCGGTGACGCGGGTGCCGGGGATGAAGCTGTTCTCGGGGCCGTCGGCGACCAGCCGGATGCGGCCGGCCTCGACCAGGCCCATCACCAGGCTGGTGGCGCCCAGCCGGGTGAGGCCGTGGGTGTCGCGCAGCACGTCGATGACGTCGTCCACGGTGCGGGCGTGCGCGAGGGCGGCCGTGGCGAGCTGGACGACGTTGGTGAGCCGCCGGCGGGCCTCGTCCAGCGCGGCCTGCTCGCGGTTGGCCGCGATGTCGGCCATCTCCTGGGTGGCGTCGCGGACGATGCCGATGATGCGGCGGGGGCGGCCGGTCTCGTCGCGGCGGATGTAGCCCTGGGTGTGGGTCCAGCGCAGGGTGCCGTCGCGGCGGCGCAGCCGGAAGTAGGTGCCGTAGTTCTCGCTGCCGTCCTTCATGGCCCGGGCGACGATCGTGTCCATGCGCCGGCTCTCCGCCGTGGGCACGCGCAGCGACAGCGACTCGGGGCGCCCGTCGTACTCCTCCGGGCGCAGGTCGAACACCTCGTGGGCCTGGGCGTCCATGTGGAACAGTCCTGCGTCCAGGTCCCAGTCGAAGCTGCCCATGCGGTTGAGCGCCAGGATCGGGTCCGGATGGGCGGGCCAGTCGTCCGGGAGTGACGGGGCGCTCGCTCCCCGATCAGACATGGACCCCACCTTGCCAGGATTTGCCGGAATCTTCGAGTCCTGGTCCGCCGGACAGCGCAGGAGGAGATCCGGGTCGCCGGGGCGGGTACACGGAGCGCGTACGAGAGGAGCCCGGCCGTGGAGTGGTTCACCGCACCCGACTACTGGCCGGCCCGGCTGGTCTTCCAGCGGGCCCTGGCCGTCGTGTACCTGGTCGCCTTCCTGACGGCCGCGCTCCAGTTCCGGGCGCTGCTCGGCGAGCGCGGGCTGACGCCGGTGCCCCGCTTCGTCGAGCGGGTGCCGTTCCGGCGGGCGCCGAGCCTGTTCCAGTGGCGCTACTCGGACCGGCTCTTCGCGGGCTGCGCCTGGGCGGGCTGCGCGGTGTCGGCGGCGCTGGCGGCGGGCGCCGACTCACTGCTGCCGCTGTGGGGCGCGATGCTGCTGTGGCTGGTGCCGTGGGTCCTGTACCTCTCGATCGTCAACGTCGGACAGACCTGGTACTCGTTCGGCTGGGAGTCGCTGCTGCTGGAGACGGGCTTCGTCGCGGTGTTCCTCGGCAACGAGGAGGTGGCGCCGCCGGTCGTGGTCCTGTTCCTGCTGCGCTGGCTGCTGTTCCGGGTGGAGTTCGGGGCGGGGCTGATCAAGATGCGCGGCGACGAGTGCTGGCGGAAGCTGACCTGCCTGGACCACCACCACGAGACCCAGCCGATGCCGGGCCCGCTGAGCTGGTTCTTCCATCACCTCCCCCGGCCGCTGCACCGGGTCGAGGTCGCCGCGAACCACGTCACCCAGTTGGTCGTGCCGTTCCTGCTGTTCGTCCCGCACCCGGTGTCGACGGCCGCCGCGGCGCTGATGATCGCGACCCAGCTGTGGCTGGTGCTGTCGGGCAACTTCTCCTGGCTCAACTGGATCACCATCGTGCTGGCCCTGTCGGTGGTCCGCTTCCCGGGCGACCACCCGTCCACGGCCGCGGCGCCGCTCTGGTACGAGGTGGTGGTCCTGGCGGTGGCGGTGCTGCTGGTGTTCCTGAGCCATCGGCCGGTGCGCAACATGATCTCCCGCCGCCAGGTGATGAACCGCTCCTTCGACTCGCTCCACCTGGTCAACACCTACGGCGCCTTCGGCTCGGTCAGCCGGGTCCGGTACGAGATCGTGGTCGAGGGCACGGCCGACGAGGTGGCCCGGAAGGACGGGGACTGGCGGGAGTACGAGTTCAAGGGCAAACCCGGTGATCCGCGCCGCTGGCCGCGCCAGTTCGCGCCGTACCATCTGCGCCTGGACTGGCTGATGTGGTTCGCGGCGCTGTCGCCCTCCTACGCCGGGTCGTGGTTCGGCACCTTCGTGGAACGGCTGCTGGAGAACGACCGCGCCACGCTGCGGCTGCTGCGCCGCTCCCCGTTCCCGCCGGACGCGCCGCCGCGCTTCGTGCGCGCCCGGCTCTTCCGGTACCGGTACACGACCTGGCGGGAGCTGCGGGAGACGGGCGCGTGCTGGGAGCGGACGTATGTACGGGAGTACCTGCCGCCGACCCGGCTCACCTCTTCCGGGTGAGCCGGGCCGGCCGGGGGCTACGCGCGCTTCAGCCGCAGGGTCATCAGCTGGAACGGACGCAGCCGTACGGTGATCCGGTCGCCGTCCGTCCGGGGCGCCTCCGCGTCCGCCAGGGGGCGCTCCAGCAGGTCGGTCACCTGGACGTCGCGGGCCGCGAACCCGGTGGTGAGCGTGGCGCGGGCCCGGCCGCCGTGGGCCTCGTGGAAGCGGACCACGACGTCGCCGCTGCCGTCGTCGGCGAGCTTGACGGCGGTGACGACGACCGCGTCCCGGTCCACCGTGACGAGCGGCGCGACCTCCCCGGCGCCGCCGGTGACGCGCCGCTCGGGCACGTTGATCCGCCAGCCCTCGCGCACGGCGTCGCCGATGCCCGCGCCCGGCACCAGCGCGTGCCGGAACCGGTGCACGCCCTGGTCGGTCTCGGGGTCGGGGAAGCGCGGGGCGCGCAGCAGGGAGACCCGCACGGTGGTGGTCGTACCGGAGTCGCCGTCGGTGCGGACGGTGCGGGTGACGTCGTGGCCGTACGTCGAGTCGTTGACGACGGCGACGCCCCAGCCGGGTTCCTCCAGGTGGACGAAGCGGTGGTTGCAGGCCTCGAACTTGGCCGCCTCCCAGCTGGTGTTGGTGTGGGTGGGCCGGTGGAAGTGCCCGAACTGGGTCTCCGACGCGTACCGTTCGGCGTGCACGTCGAGCGGGAAGGCGAGCTTGAGGAACTTCTCCGTCTCGTGCCAGTCGACCTCGGTGTCCACCTCCAGCCTCCGCTCCCCCGGCACCAGGGTCAGCACCTGGGTGACGCGGGAAGAGCCGAAGGAGCGGACGACGCGCACCGAGATGCCGTCGTCGCCGGGGGCGACCTCGTCGGCGTCGGTGAGGTCGGTGACGGTGTGGCGGTAGAAGGCGTCGACGTCCCAGGCGTCCCACATGTTCGGGAAGTCGGGGTGGAGCTGGAGCAGGTTGCCCGCGCCGCCCGGCGCGATGGTCTCGCGGTCGGCGGCGAGGTCGTACGCGGAGACGACCAGGCCGCGGTCGTCGATCTCGACGCGCAGCAGGCCGTTGTCGAGGATGTGGCCGCCGCCGGGACGGGCGGCCGAGCCGGTCCGGCCCTCCGTGGCGGGGGACGCGGCGGCGCCCGCCGGGACCCCGGCCCGTGCGTGCGGCGCGGAGTTGAAGACCAGCGGAGTGTCGCCCTCGCCGGCCAGGGCGCGCTGGGCGGCGTCGATGATGCCGTTCAGCTCCTCGGCGACGCGGTCGTAGGTGGCGCGGGCCTCGCGGTGCACCCAGGCGATGGAGGAGCCGGGCAGGATGTCGTGGAACTGGTGCAGCAGCACCGTCTTCCAGATGCGGTCCAGGTCGTCGTACGGGTAGGGGAAGCCGGCGCGCACGGCGGCCGTGGCCGCCCACAGCTCGGCCTCGCGCAGGAGGTGTTCGCTGCGGCGGTTGCCCTGCTTGGTCTTGGCCTGGCTGGTGAGGGTGGCGCGGTGCAGTTCCAGGTACAGCTCGCCGACCCAGACGGGCGGCTCGGGGTTCTCGGCCTCGGCCTTCTCGAAGAAGGCGTGCGGGGTCTCCCACTCGACGGTGGCCGAGCCTTCGAGGTCGCGCAGCCGGGCCGCCTTGGCGATCATCTCGCGGGTGGTGCCGCCGCCTCCGTCGCCCCAGCCGGTGGGGGCGAGGGAGTGCCGGGCGACGCCCTTGTCCTTGAAGTTCTTCGCCGCGTGGGCGATCTCGCTGCCCTTCATGGAGCAGTTGTAGGTGTCGACGGGCGGGAAGTGGGTGAAGATCCGGGTGCCGTCGATGCCCTCCCAGCGGAAGGTGTGGTGCGGGAACTTGTTCGTCTGCGACCAGGAGATCTTCTGCGTCAGCAGGTACTTGGCGCCGGCCGCCTTGATGATCTGGGGCAGTCCGGCCGCGAAGCCGAAGGTGTCCGGCAGCCACGCCTCGTCGTTCTCGACGCCGAACTCGTCGAGGAAGAAGCGCTTGCCGTGCACGAACTGGCGGGCCATCGCCTCCGAACCGGGCATGTTGGTGTCCGACTCCACCCACATGCCGCCGGTCGGCACGAACCGCCCGTCGGCCACCGCCTTCTTGACCCGCGCCCACACCTCGGGCCGGTGGTCGCGCACCCACGCCCACTGCTGGGCCTGGGACATGGCGAAGACGAAGTCCGGCTCGTCCTCCAGGAGGGCGGTCATGTTGGAGGTGGTCCGGGCCACCTTGCGCACGGTCTCGCGCAGCGGCCACAGCCACGCCGAGTCGATGTGCGCGTGGCCGACGGCGCTGACGCGGTGCGCGGAGGGCACGGCGGGGGCCGACAGCACCTCGGTGAGGCGCGAGCGCGCCGCTTCCGCGGTCCCGCCCACGTCCTGGAGGTCGATGGCGTCCAACGCCTTGTCGACCGCGCGCAGGATCTCCCAGCGGCGCGGCGAGTCCACCGGCAGCTCGGCCATCAGCTCGCCGAGCACCTCCAGGTCGAGCACCAGGTTCCACACCGTCTCGTCGAGGACGGCGAGGTCCATGCGGGCGAGGGTGTACTGCGGTTCGCTGCCCGCGGTGTCCTTGTCGCCGAGCTGCGTGGGCACGAAGGGGTGGTAGTCGAGGATCACGGGGTTGGAGGCCGCCTCGACGTGCAGGCGCACCTCCTCGCCGCCCTCGACGGGGGCGCCGATCCGCACCCACTGGTTGCGCGGGTTGAGGCCCTTCACGGGGGTGCCGTCGGGGCGGTAGACCAGGCCCTCGCACTGGAAGCCGGGCATGTTCTCGTCGAAGCCGAGGTCGAGGATCGCCTCGACGGTCTTCCCGGCCCACTCCTTCGGCACGGTGCCGGTGACGCGGAACCAGCTGGTGCCCCAGGGCGCGCCCCAGCGGGCGCCGGCCTGGATGGGCTCGGGTTCGGCCGCGAGTCCTTCCTCCACCGGGACGGGCTCGCCGGGCGCGTTCCAGACCGCGACGTCCAGTGGCACGGACTCGGGGTAGAGGGCGGGGCGGACGCGCTCGTCGAGGACGCGCTTGAGGCGGGCTTCGACCAGGTTGCGGTCGTCATGCATGCGGGTGCTCCGGGGTTGGGGGGCGGGTGGTTACCAGGGGTGGATCACGATGACGGGGCCGACGTCAGGTACTGCTCCCCCGCCGGGCACGGTCCGAACCGTGCGGACCGGGGGCGGCCAGTACGTCGTCGGGGGCGACGACCTCGGTGATGCCGCGCGCGGCGAGGTGTGCGGTGTCGGCGACGCGCGTGTCGAGCACGGTGGTGGGGCGGGCGCCGTCGGCGACCAGCCGGAAGAAGGCGTCGAAGACGGCACCGCCGGGGGCGCAGGCCGAGCGCGCGGCGGGATCGGCCGGAACGGCGAGCGCCGTGGTGCGCGGAGCGGGCGCGGGGCGGGCCCCGTCCCGCGCCGCACGGGCCGCGCTCGCCAGCACCCGTGCCGCGTCCTTGGGGCGGCGGTCGTTGGTCAGCAGCCCGAGCCCGTACTCCAGTTCCGGGAAGTCGGCCAGCGACCGGGACACGTCGTGGGAGCACCACCAGGTGACACCCCACAGGCCGGGACAGTCCAGGGCGTTCTCGACGGTCGCCTCGGTGAAGGCCGCGGCGTGCTCGGCGGGGACGAGGGGCGCGGGGGCGCCGACCTCCTGGAGCCACACCGGACGGTGCGGGTCGTCGGCCCAGGCCTTGCTCAGCTCGACCAGGTAGGCGGCGTGGTGCTCGCTGGGCACCGAGGTGCGGCCGTGGCGCTGGGCGGTGCCGTTGAAGACCCAGGAGTGAACGGCCGTGACGGCACCCCGCCGGGCGGCCTGGGCCGGGGTGAAGGGCTGGTCGTCCTGGTACCAGGTGGCGTCGTACTCGGCGTGCAGGTGCATCCTGCCCGGGGCGCCCTCCTCGCAGGCGGCCAGCATCCGCTCCAGCCAGGCGTCGATCTGGGCGCTGGTGGCGCGGTCCGGGTCGGGGTGGGGGCCGGCGGAGAACTGGTTGACCTCGTTGCCGAGGGTCATGCCGAGGAAGTTGGACCGGCCGGCCAGGGCTGCGGCGAGGGTGCGCAGGTAGGCGGCCTGGCCGTCGATGACGTCGGGGTCGGTGAACAGGTTGCGGCGGTGCCAGGTGCGGGTCCAGGCCGGCACGAAGTCGAAGCTGCTCAGGTGGCCCTGGAGGCCGTCCACGTTGACGTCGAGGCCGCGTTCGCCGGCCGCGTCGGCCAGCGCCACCAGGTGTTCGACCGCGCGCTCGCGGATCAGGCTCCGGTTGGGCTGGAAGTAGGGCCACAGCGGGAAGACGCGGACGTGGTCCACGTCCAGTGCGGCGATGGAGTCCAGGTCGGCGCGTACGGAGTCGAGGTCGAAGTCGAGCCAGTGGTGGAACCACCCCTCGCTCGGGGTGTAGTTGACGCCGAAGCGCACGGCAGAAGGCATGCGGTGTCCTTGTTACGGGGGGAGAAGTACGGAGGGCCTTTGACAGCGGGACGGCTGGGACGGCGGCGGCCGGTCAGCCCTTGACGGCGCCCTCGCCCACGCCGCGGAAGAAGTACCGCTGGAGACAGGCGAAAAGGATGATGAGCGGCGCCACGGCGATGATCGTGCCGGCGGCGACGAGGCGTTCGTCGTTGGCGAAGGTGCCGTGCAGGTAGTTCAGGCCGATGGTCAGGGTGAACCTGGACGGGTCGCTCAGCACGATCAGGGGCCACAGGAAGTCGTCCCAGGCGCCCATGAAGGCGAAGATCGCGACGACGGCGAGGGTGCCCTTCACCGCGGGCAGCGCGATCCGGCAGAACCGTTGCCAGACGTTGGCGCCGTCGACGAAGGCCGCCTCCTCGATCTCGTAGGGGAGGTTGAGGAAGGCGTTGCGCATGAGGAGCACGTTGAGGGCGCTGACACAGCCGGGCAGCAGGACGCCGACGAGGGTGTTGTTGAGGCCCAGCTCCCGCATGGTGGTGAACTGGGCGATGATGATGCCCTCCACGGGCACGAGCATGGTCAGGATGAACACCAGGGTGGCGACGCGCCGGCCGCGGTAGCGCAGCCGGGCCAGGGCGTACCCGGCGAGGGCGGCGCCGACGCAGTTGGTGACGACGTTGGCGGCGGCGACCTTCAGCGAGTTCAGGGCGTAGTCCCACACGGGGATGGTGTCGGCGACCCGCTCGTAGTTGTGCAGGGTGGGGTCGGAGGGCAGGAACTTCGGCGGGGAGCTGAAGATGTCCTCGGTGGGGCCCTTGAGCGAGGTCGACAGCTGCCAGAGGAACGGGCCGATGGTCAGGGCGAGGACGCCGAGCAGGAGCAGGTAGCGCAGGGCCAGTTCCCACACGCGGATGCGGCGGCCGTGCTCGTCGGTGATGCGGGGTTCGCGCTGCCGCTTCCGCTCACGGCCGGTGGCCCGGGGCTTCTCGGCGGGCCGGGTCTTCTCGGCGAGGCTCACGACTCCTCCTTCCGGTCGGCCCGCAGGACGAGCAGCATCAGGACGACGGTGACGACGAAGACGACGACGGAGATGGCGGAGGCGTAGCCGACGCGGCCGGTGAGGCCGGTGCCGGTGCGCTGGACCAGCATCACGAGGGTGGTGTCCTCGCCGGCCGGGCCGCCGTTGGGGCCCGCCATCAGGTACACCTCGGAGAAGACCTTGAAGGCGGCGACCGAGGAGAGCGCGGCGACCAGGACCATGGTGGAGCGGACGGCGGGCACCGTGACGGTGAGGAAGCGGCGGACCGCGCCCGCGCCGTCCACGGCGGCGGCCTCGTGCAGCTCACGCGGCACATTGGCGAGCGCCGCCAGATAAATGATCATGTAGTAGCCGAGGCCCTTCCAGACCGTGACGCCCATCGCGCTGAGCAGGATCAGCCACTGGTCGCTGAGGAAGCCGACCGGACTGGCACCGAGCGTCTCCAGCAGGGAGTTGACCAGGCCGCGCTCGTCGAGGAGCCAGACCCAGATCAGCCCGACGACGACGATCGAGGCGACGACCGGGGTGTAGAAGGCCGAACGGAAGAAGGTGATGCCGGGGATGTTCTTCTGCACCAGCAGCGCGAGCAGCAGCGGCAGCAGGACCAGCGCGGGGACGACCCCCAGGACGTACAGGGAACTGTTGCGCAGGCCGATCCAGAACATGTCGTCGTGGAGCAGTTCGCGGAAGTTGGCGAGGCCCACGAACTCGCCCGGGACCAGTGTGCGGCGGTCGGTGAAGGCGTTGACGAGTGTAGAGACGAACGGGTACAGGATGAACGCGCCGGCGATCAGCAGGCCGGGCGCGGCGAACAGCCAGGGGCTGGCGGGCAGTTGCCGTCGTACGCGCCGGGGGCCGGGGCCCTTGCGGGCGCCCGGGGTGCCGGTGGTGAGGGTGGGACTCGCCATGACGTCTCAGCCCTGCTGCTGAAGGAGCCGGTCGCACGCCTTGACAGCGTTGTCGAGGGCTTCCTTCGGGCTCTGCTTGCCCTGAAGCGCCTTGGCGACCTCGTTGCGCAGCTCGGTCTTCATCTGCTCGCTGAACAGCACGGGCGTGTAGTTGACGGCCGTCTTCAGCGACTTGGCGGCGGCGACCCGGACGCGGGTCTCGTCGGTGCCGTCCTCCTTGGTGAAGTACGGGTCGTCCAGCGAACCGGCGGTGCTCGGGAAGATGGCGACCTGCTTGGCGAACGACATCTGGTGCGCCGCGTCGGTGACGTAGTGCGCGAAGGCGACCGCCGCGGGCTTGCGCTGGCTCTGCGCGTTCACCATCAGGCCCATCACGTACATGTTGACGTGGCCGGTGCTGGTGATCTGGTCGGTGATGCCGATGTTCTTGTACAGGTTCGGCGCCTGCTTCTTGAAGTTGGCGAGGTCGAGCGCGCTGCCCGGGTTCATGGCGACGGCGCCGGTGAGGAACTTCTTCCCGGTGGACTCGGGGGTGGCGGTCAGCGCCTGCGGGTCGAGGGCCTTGGCGTCGTACAGCTCCTTGTAACGGGTGAGGAGCTGGACCCCCTTGGCGTCGTTGAACGCGAAGGCGGTGCCCTCCTTGTTCATGAGCGGTACGCCGTAGCGGCCGAAGTCCTCGACGGTGGGCACGTTGGCGAGCGTGGCGACCTCGCCGTCGGTCTTGTCGGCGATCTCGAGAGCGGTGTCGAAGAGTTCGTCGTACGTCTTCGGCGGCTGCTCCGGGTCGAGTCCGGCCTTCTCGAAGAGGGACTTGTTGTAGAAGAGCGGGCCGGTGTTGAGGTACCAGGGGAAGGCGTACGTGCCGTCCATGCCCGGTATCCGGTGGCTGGCCCAGGCGCCTTCCAGGTACTCCTTCTCGTACTGCCCGGCGGCCTTGTCGAGGTCGAGGGCGAGGCCCGCCTTGGCGAGCGGGGCGACGAGGTCCGGGGAGACGTTGACGACGTCGGGCAGGGTGCCGCCGGCGGCGTCGGCGCTGATCTTGTCGGCGTAGCCCTCGCCGGGCTGGTCGACCCACTTGACGTGGGTGTCGGGGTACTTCTTCTCGAAGTCGGCGATCAGACCCTCGAAGTAGTCCTTGAAGTTGGCCCGCAGGTTCCAGGTCTGGAAGGTGATGTCGCCCTCGACCTTGCCCGAGGCGTCGGTCGAGCCGCCGCCGTCACCCCCGGAGCCGCAGGCGCTGAGCGGCAGGACGAGGGCGGCTACGGCGGCGACGGCGAATGTTCTGCGCGAGGTGGGCACGGTGGCACGTCTCCCTGAAGGACGTCGGCGGTGGGATGCCAGCGACCATGCACGGCGTTTCTGCGGAAAGTCAATGGATTCTCGCCAACTAAAGCGAAAGACACAGCATTAGTCCAGGTCAGAGCGGTGCGAGCAGGAACTTGCCAGGAACTACTAATGCGCTTTAGGATCTTCGCACTCAAGCGCTTTAGCTCTGACGCTCGCACCGAGGAAAGGAACGCGCATGCCGGCCAAGCGGCCCGCCGCGCGCCGGCCGACGATGAAGGACATCGCGCGGCGGGCCGGCGTCTCCGAGAGCGCGGTGTCGTTCGCGCTGAACGACCGGCCGGGGGTCTCCGAGGTCACCCGGGATCGGGTGCGCCGGGTGGCCGAGCAGCTCGGCTGGCGGCCCAGTACGGCGGCGCGCGCCCTGTCCGGGGAGGGTTCGGCGACGGTCGGCTTCGTGCTGGCGCGGCCCGCGCACACCCTCGGTGTCGACTCGTTCTTCCTGCAACTGGTCTCGGGGATCCAGGAGGTGCTGGCGGACCGGCACCTGGGGCTGCTGTTCCAGGTGGCACCGGACGTCGAGGACGAGTGCGCGGTCTACCGGCGCTGGTGGGCCGAACACCGGGTGGACGGTGTCCTCGTGGTCGACCCGCGCACCGACGATCCGCGTCCGGACCTGCTCGACGAACTCGGCCTGCCCGCCGTGGTGATCGGCGGGGCGCCGGACGAGCGCCATCCGGGGCTGTCCACGGTGTGGGCGGACGACGCGGGCGCGATGGCCGCCCTGGTGGACGGGCTGCACGCGCTCGGGCACCGGCGGATCGTGCACATCGCCGGGCTGCCGGGCCTCGCCCACACCCAGCGCCGTATCCGTGCCCTGCGCGCGGAGGCCGGGCGGCGGGGTCTGGGCGAGGTCGAGTCGGTGACCACCGACTACTCGGACGCGGAGGGCGCGGCCGTCACCCGCCGCCTGCTGGAGGCGCCCGCTCCCCCGACGGCCCTGATCTACGACAACGACGTGATGGCCGTCGCCGGGGTCGCCGCGGCCGCCGAACTCGGTTTCTCGGTACCGGCGGACGTGTCCGTGGTGGCCTGGGAGGACTCGGCGCTGTGCCGCATGGTCAAGCCGTGGCTGTCCGCCCTGTCCCGGGACAGTGTGGAGTTCGGCCGCACGGCGGCCACGGAGCTGACCGCCCTGCTCGACGGCGGTCCGGCCCGGACGGTGCGGGTGCCCGTGCCGCGCCTGATCGAGCGGGACAGCACGGGGCCGGCCCGGGGGATCTGAACGCGGCCGGACGGGCCCGCGCTCTCGACGTGCGCGCCTCGGACGGGCAGAGTGCTGTCCTGCGTACTCACCAGTAATCCCGCACCCCCGTCACCGCACTCCCGTCACCGCACCCCAAGGAGCCCTCCGTGACCGACCGGGCCGGCCGCACCGCCGTCGAGATCGCCGCCGCCGTACGGGAGAAGCGGGCCACGCCCCGCGAGGTGGTGGCGGAGCATCTGGCCCGGATCGAGCGGCTGGACGGCCGCGTCGGCGCCTTCCGCGCGGTGCGGGCCGAGGCGGCGCTCGCCGAGGCCGAGGAGGTGGGCGCCCGGGGCGATCTGGGGGAACTGCCGCTGGCCGGCGTGCCGGTGGCGGTCAAGGACAATCTCGCGGTGCGCGGGGAGTCCACCCGGGTGGGCTCGGCCGCAACCCCGCACACGCCCGCCGACGCCGACCACGTCACCGTGGCCCGGCTGCGGGCGGCCGGTGCGGTGGTGGTGGGGGTGACGAACGTGCCGGAGCTGTGCGTGTTCGGCACCACCGAGGGGGTGCTCGGCACGGCCCGCAACCCGTGGGACCCCACCCGCTCGGCAGGCGGTTCGTCGGGCGGCAGCGCGGCCGCGGTGGCCGCCGGGATGGTGCCGCTCGCCCTTGGCAACGACGGCATGGGCTCGCTGCGCATCCCCGCGGCCAACTGCGGGCTCGTCACCCTCAAGCCGGGCCGGGGCGTGGTCCCCGCCGGCATCGGTGAGGGCGACTGGTTCGGCATGTCGGAGAACGGGCCGCTGGCCACCACGGTCGCGGACGCCCGCCTGATGCTCACGGTCCTCGCGGACGGCCCCCTGCCGGAGCGCGAGGACTCCGGCGCCCTGCGCGTCGCCGCCTCGCTGCGCAGTCCGTTGGCCGGCGTCCCCCTCTCCCGGCCGTACGCGCGGGCCCTGCGCGAGGCGGCCGGGGTCCTGATGAAGGCGGGCCACCAGGTACGGCGCGCCGACCCGCCCTACCCGGCGTCCCTGGGTGTGACCGCCCTGACCCACTGGACGGCCGGTACGTCGGTGGACGCCCGCGGCCTCGACCGGCGGCTGCTGACCAGGCGCACGCGGGTGCACGCGGCCCTCGGGCGGCGTTTCGTCGCCCGGGTGGCGGACGGCGCGGACCGGGAGCGGCTGCGCGAACGCCTGGAGCCGTTCTTCGCCGAGTACGACGTCCTGCTCACCCCGGCGCTGGCCCGCCGCTCCCCCGGCGCCGGGCCCTGGCACGAACGGGGCTGGCTGCGCAACGTGGTGGCGAACTCCGCGTACTCGCCGTTCACGCCGCCGTGGAACCTGACCGGTCTGCCCGCGATGTCGGTGCCGTTCGGCACGCTGGACTCGGGCGCGCCCTGCGCCGTGCAGCTGGTGGGGCGCCCGGGCTCGGAGGCGACGCTGCTGGAGCTGGCGGAGCGGATCGAGGCGCTCCGCCCCTGGCGCCGGACGGCACCGCTGGACCGAGGCGGTCCTACAGGGCGCGGTGCATGATGTGCAGGCCGACCCGCCCGTGCCGGGGGTGGTCGAAGGCGTCCGGCACCGTGCCCAGGATCGTGAAGCCGAGGGAGGTCCACAGCCGCACGGCGGGGTTGGTCTCGACGACGGCGTTGAAGACCATGGCCCGGTATCCCTCGGCCCTGGCCGCCTCCAGGACGTACTCGGCGAGGGCCCGGCCGGTGCCGCGTCCCGCCCGGCCGGGGTCGACCATGAAACCGGCGTTGGCGATGCGGGCGGCGGGGCCGCCGTAGTTGGGCGTGACGTAGGCGGAGCCGACTACGGCGCCGGTGTCGTCCTCGGCGACGTAGACGCGCTTGGCGGGGTTCGTCCACAGGGCCCGGGCGTCCTCCTCGGAGGTGTCCGGGTCCCAGGCGTAGGTCTCGCCGGCGGCGACGATGCGGTGCCAGAAGGGCCAGATGTGCGGCCAGTCGCCGGGCGTGGCTTCCCTGATCAGCATGGGCGTGAGTCTGGCACGCCCATGCGCTCGGCGACCTCGGTGGGTGGCGTGCGGGTCAGTCCACGCTCGGCAGGATGTGCGGCTCGGCGAGGTCCTCCTCGTAGCCCGCGAGGCGGATCGGGGCGGAGCGCGCCCACACGTCGAGGCTGCCGATCTCTCCGGGCCTGCGGGCGCGCCCGCTGCGTTCCTCGGTGCGTTGTTCTGGCTTCGTCGTCGTTTCCGGTGTCACCGCGCACTCCTTATGTGTCGGGTCACCCTCGGGGCCTGCCGACGCCAGTCTCCTGTCCGGCACCCGGCGCCCGCTCGAGTGTGGGTCGAATGCAGATGCAGATCGGACGCGGTGGCGCCGGAACTCCTACGGAAGCAGGCCGTTGTGAACCGGCTCGTCCCATGACGGACCTGGGTGTGGGTAGTGCCCTGTGCTGCCGTCCGTCCGGACCAGATTAACCAAATGAGCGGGGGCGCGCTCTATGGGGCTCAAAAGATGGGAGAACCATTGCCCTTCGCCTCGCGCGCAGTTGGCCCAAGTCTGCCCCGATTCCTCCGCTTCCGCACCGCACGCAACTCACCCGATCGGCCTACACCGACGTCCGCACCTCCGCATGCGGGTGGAGGGCTCGGGCACAGTTAAGTCGCCGTTGGCTGCGTCGCAAGCTCGCCATGGTCTGCTGCCGGTCGGCAACGGCTGTCTCGTGGGAGGACCGGGGCATGGAACTGCGCAGCGTCGAGGAGCTGATGGACCTGCTGTACGCCTGCCGGGGCGAGCGGCCCGCGGCCGGGCCCGGCGGTGGACCCCGGGATCCGCACGGGCACGCGCTGCGGACGGCCGCGCTGCTGCGCCGGCGCCGCCCGGCCGACAAGGAGCTCCAGGTCGCCGGGCTGGTGTCGCCCGTGGGCCGGCTGCTGTGGCCGGGCGCCCCGGCGGCCCGGACCGCCGACGCGGTACGGCCGCTGCTCGGCGTGCGCGTCGCCCGCCTGGTGCGCCGTCAGGCCCGGCCCGGCGACCGGGCCCACGACGACGACCTGGTCAGCCTTCGTCAGGCGGACGACGAGGCCCGCACCGCCGACTTCGACGCCGGGGTCCTGGAGGACTGGCGTTCGGTGCTGGAGCTGACGGCGGCACGGAACTCGCGGCTGGGCCTGGTGGACTGAGGCTCCCTCACCACTTGCCGGGTGCGTAGTCCTTGAGGAAGACGCCGTAGAGATCCTCGCCCGCCTCGCCGCGCACGATGGGGTCGTAGACGCGGGCGGCGCCGTCGATCAGGTCGAGCGGGGCGTGGAAGCCGGCCTCGGCCAGGCGCAGCTTGTCGTAGTGGGGACGTTCGTCGGTGATCCAGCCGGTGTCGACGGAGGTCATCAGGATCTTGTCGGTGTCGAACATCTCCTGGCCGCTGGTCCGGGTCACCATGTTCATGGCCGCCTTGGCCGCGTTGGTGTTCGGGTGCCCGGCGCCCTTGTAGCCGCGGTCGAAGACGCCCTCCATGGCCGAGACGTTGACGACGTAGGCGCGCCCCGCCGGGGCCTTGCGCGCGGCCTCGGCCATCGAGGCGCGCAGCGCGCTGATGAGGATGAACGGCGACGTGTAGTTGCACAGCTGGGTCTCGAGCAGTTCCACCGGGGAGATCTGCTCGATGGTCTGCACCCAGGTGTTGGAGTCGACCACGTCGGGGACCAGTCCGCCGGCGTCGATGGCGGTCCCCTCGCGGTGCCGGACCACGCTGGCGTTGCCGGCGACCAGGGCGAGGTCGGCCACCTGCTGCGCGTCGAGCCCCGAGGTGCCCGGCGGCAGCGCGGCCAGGCCGTCCACGGCGCCGGAGTTGAAGGCGCCGATGACGTGGTGGGCGGGCAGCTCCCCGGCGGGCAGCGGGGCGCTCTCGCCCTCGACCAGCGCGGCGTACGCGGAGGGCAGCCGGCGCACGGTCTGGGTGGCGTTGTTGATCAGGATGTCGAGCGGACCCTGCTCGGTGACCTGCTCGGCCAGGGCCACGGCCTGGGCGGGGTCGCGCAGGTCGATGCCGACGACCTCCAGGCGGTGCATCCAGTCCGCGGAGTCGTCCATCGCCTTGAAGCGCCGGATGGCGTCCTTGGGGAACCGCGTGGTGATCGTGGTGTGCGCGCCGTCGCGCAGCAGCCTGAGCGCGATGTACATGCCGATCTTGGCCCGGCCGCCGGTGAGCAGCGCCCGCTTGCCGGTGAGGTCGGCGCGGGCGTCGCGGCGGGCCCGGTTCTCGGCGGCGCAGCCCTGGCAGAGCTGGTGGTAGAAGTAGTCGACCTCGACGTAGCGCTGCTTGCAGATGTAGCAGGAGCGCGGGCGCTGCAGTATGCCCGCGATCGTGCCCTCCTCCGTGCGCGAGGAGGGCAGCAGGCCCTCGGTCTCGTCGTCGATGCGCTCGGCGGAGCCGGTGGCGGTGGCCTCGGTGACCGACTTGTCGTGGGCGGTCTTGGCGGCCCGGCGCTCCTGGCGGCGGCGCTGCTTGACCATGCGGTAGATGTGCGAGGTGGCCCGGCGGACCGCGATCGCGTCGGGGTGGTCGACGTCCAGCTCGTCGAGTTCCTTCAGTACGTCGAGGCAGACGGCGAGCCGTTCGGGGTCGATGCCGGGGCCGTACGCGGAGGCGGCCGCCTCGTCCGTGGTCGCCGGGCCGTCCTGTGTCACCGTCATCGCCGTTGCCGTTCCCTGGTCACCGTTGCGGCGCTCCGGGAGGCGACCGCTGTCGAACAGCGGATTTTATTCAGCGTGCGGCCCGGATCCAAACCCGCCGGGGTCAGGGACGGCAGGCCGTGAGCAACGTCTCCACCTCGTCGGCCACCGCCAGGGCGAAGCGGTCGAGGTCCGGCACGGCCTTCCCGTCGGCGAGCAGGCCGAAGTGCACCTGGCCGCGGTACGTCGAGACGGCCACAGCGAGGGAGTGGCCGCGGGCCAGGGGCGCCAGCGGGTAGACCTCGGTGAGGGGGTGACCGCCGAGCCGCAGCCCGAGGCTGGGCAGGGGCACGCTGGTGACCAGGATGTCGAACCAGAGCCGGGCGGCCCCGGAGACCAGTGGCCCGCCGAGCCGGTGGCCGAGCGCCGGCACGTGGTCGGCGAGCAGGGCGACGGCTCCGGCGCCGCGGCCGGGACCGGCGTCCTTGTTGCGGTCCATGGCGGCGCGGACCGTGCCGAGGCGGGAGAGCGGGTCGGGGTCGCCGACCGGAAGCCGCATCAGGTAGCCGGAGAGCCGGTTCCCCTGGGGCCGGGCGGTGCGCGGGCGGCGCTTGGAGACGGGGATGAGGGCGCGGGGCGCGACGCCCTCGCTGCCGTCGCCGCGCTCGTCCAGCCAGCGGCGCAGGGCACCGGCGACGACCGCGATCAGCACGTCGTTGACCGTGCCGCCGGTGGTCTTGCGGACGTGGTGCACGTCGTCGAGGTCGACGGCCACGCCCGCGATCCGGCGGGTTCCGGAGGACTCGGCGGTCAGCGCGGGTGAGGAGCGCACGTCCAGGGTGGACAGGGCCGCGGCGGCGCCGATGTCCAGGGCGCGGCCGACGTCCGAGAGGGCGTCCCGGAGCCTGCCCGGCAGGGTGCGCACGTCGGGCAGCAGCCCGCGCGGCGGCCGTGCGGGGCGGGGCCGGGGGGCCGGGAGGTCCATCGGGTCGAGGACCCCGGCGGCCAGGGTCAGGGCGCGCAGGCCGTCGGCCAGGGCGTGGTGGAACTTGAAGAGCACGGCGAAGGCCCCGCCGTCCGCGCCCGGCAGCACGTGCGCCTCCCAGGGCGGCCGCCCGCGCTCCAGGGGGCGCTCCATGAGGCGGCCGGCCCTGGCGTGGAAGTCCGTGGCCGGGGCGTGCAGCCGCACGTGGTCGAGCGGGTCGAAGCGCGGGTCGGGCTCGCGGGTCGCGCCGCCGAAGGACAGGGGTGCCCGCAAGCCCGGCTCCGGCTGCCAGGTGTCCCGGATCCTCATCCGCAGTCCGGGCACCGCGGGGGCGCGGGCCGCGAGCAGGTCCGCGGCGTGGGCGGCCGCGGTGGGCGAGCCGGCCTCGAAGACGCCGAGCGCGCCCAGGTGCATGGGGTGCTCGGCGGACTCGATGTTCCAGAACGCCAGGTCGAGGGGAGCGAGCGGATCGGGAGTCAAGGGCTTGCCTCGCAAGGACGACGCGTGGGCGGCGGGTGGGCCGTGGGTGGACAAGCAGTCAATCGCCTCCCGTCGATTACGGTCAAGTACGATCAAGTTACGCACAGTTAACAGTGGATGAAGTCCCGCCCCTTTCGGCAGGGGCGGGACTGCTGTGACTCATGGGGCATCTGGCTGACGTCGGCCTACGTCAGCGGCGGCGGCACCGCCTCCGTCGAGGTTCCCCACCCGGACGGCTGCGGGCCGACCGTGAACGCGAGCGACCGCACGGAGCGCAGGGTGTCCGTCGTCAGCCAGGTCCGGGCGTAGGCCGAGCCGTCGGCGCGGGCCGACTGGACGTACCGGTCGGTGTCCGAGGTGCCGGGCGCGGTGATCGTCAGGGCGCCGCGCGGGTAGTAGCGCCGGTCGAGGGTGAGGTCGACGCGGTCGAAGACCGGGGTGGACAGGCCCCAGGTGTCGTAGCCGGGCTGGATCGGGAAGATCCCGATCGAGGACAGCACGTTCCACGCGGACATGGTCCCGAGGTCGTCGTTGCCGGTCATCCCGGTCGGCGTGTCCGTGAACAGGGTGAGCGCCGCGTGCACCACGTCGGTCGTCTTCCAGGGCTGCCCGGTCGACAGGTAGGTGTACGGGGCGATGAGGTCGGGCTCGTTCTGCGGGTTGTACTTGTCGGCGTTGTAGTAGTCGTACGGCCCGTTCACCCACACCTCGCGGGCGGTCTTCGCCGGGTCGGCGAGGAGCCGGTCGTAGGCGAAGAAGGAGTCGAGCCGCTCGTTCGCGGCCTCGGTGCCGCCGATGAGGTCGATCATGCCCGGCAGGTCCTGCGGCACCAGCCACTGGTACTGCCAGGACGTGCCCTCGTGGAAGCCCTCGCTCTGCGCCGGGTCGGCCGGGCCGGTGAAGGCGCCCTCGGCGTCACGGGCGCGGAAGAAGCCGGTGGAGGGGTCGAAGACGTTGCGGTAGCTCTGGGCGCGCTCCGCGTACCGCTCGGCGTCCGCGTCGTGGCCGAGGTCGCGGGCCATGCGGGAGAGCATGGCGTCGGACAGGGCGTACTCCAGGGTGGCGGAGGCGCCGTGGTCGTAGTCGGAGTCGCCGGGCTTGGCGTGCGGGCGGCCCTTGACGTACGGCGCGAAGCCGTCGGCGAGGTACTCGCGGTTGGCCTCCCGGCCGACGGCCGGCGAGTCGGCGGGCGGGACGCCGTCGGCGTTCTTCTTCAGCGCCCGGTAGGCCTTCTCCTCCCAGCCGTGCAGCAGGCCCTGCTGGTAGGCGTTGGTGAGGAAGGGGGTCACCGGGTCGCCCGTCATGATGTTGGTCTCGACGGTGCCGTAGCCCCACTTGGGCAGCCAGCCGCTCTCCTCGTCGATCTTGATGACGGAGATCGCCATGTCCCGGGCCTCGCGGGGCGCGAGCAGGGACAGGAGCTGGGACTGGGTGCGGTAGGTGTCCCACAGGGACCAGTTCTGGTAGTACGTGAAGCCCTTGGCCCGGTGGATCTCCTGGTCCCAGCCGGTGTAGCGGCCGTCGACGTCGCTGCCGACGTTGGGGGCGAGGAAGGACCGGTACAGGGACGAGTAGAAGGTGCGGCGCAGGGTGTCGTCGCCGCCCCGGACCCGGACGTCGTCCAGCCGCTTCTCCCAGGTGCGCTGTGCGCCCCGGCGTACGGAGTCGAAGGAGTGCCCGCCCTCGGCGCGCAGGTTGCGCGCGGCGCCGCGCGCGTCCACGTAGGACAGGGCGGTGGTGGCCTCGACGGTGCGGTCCTTCGTGGTGTCGAAGCGGACGTAGGCGCCGTCGCCGCCGCTCTTCGAGCCCGCGGTCACGGTGCCGTCGTCCCAGGTGCCGTAGGAGGCGAAGGGCCGGTCGAAGCGGGTGATCGTGTAGACGGTGTACGGCTTCGTGTCCTGGCAGAAGCCGCTGCCGGTGATCGCGGTGCGAACGGTGCGGCTGTCCAGGACCTCGACCTCGGCGGAGATGTTCCTGTGCAGCGACTGGCCGGCGTTGAGCAGGACGTTGGCCTTGTCGGTGGCCGGGAAGGTGTAGCGCTGCACGCCGGTGCGTTCGGTGGCGGTCAGCTCCGCGTCGACGCCGGAGTCGAGGCCGACGCGGTAGTAGCCGGGGCTCGCCTCCTCGTCGTCGTGGCTGAAGGAGGCGGCGTACTTCGCGTAGTCGGTCTCGGTGACGTCGCCGGTGGTCGGCAGCACCGGCAGGTCGCCGCCCAGTCCGCAGCCGACGCCGGAGAGGTGGACCAGGGAGAAGCCGCGGATGTGGGTGTCGGAGTGGTCGTAGCCGGTGTTGTGGCCGGTGTCCGGCGAGAACTGCACCATGCCGAAGGGCACGGCGGCGCCGGGGTAGGTGTTGCCCTCGTTCTCGGTCCCGATGAACGGGTTCACGAGGTCGGTCAAGGGTCCGTCGGGGGCCGCCTGGGCGGCGGGTACGGCGACGGCGCCCGCGAGGAGCGCCGCCGCGGCGGCGGCCGTCGCCGCGCCGCGCAGCCGTTGGGTCCAGCTCATGGAAGATGCCTCCGTCTTTCTTTCTCGTGCATCCGTCTTCTTCTCTCGTGCTTTCCGGTCCCGCCCGGCCGCCCGGCCTGCTCGGCCGCTCAGACGAAACGCCAGAGGTGGTCGTCGGTGCCGTTGTCGTCGAACTGGACGACCTGGGCGCTGTCGGCGGTCGACATGCCGTCCACGCCGAGGACCTTGCCGCTGTGCTTGTTGCAGATCAGGAACCAGCCGTCGCCCTGGTCGGCGAAGGTCCACAGGTGGTCGTCCGTGCCGTTGTCCTCGTACTGCACGACGCGCGCGCTGTTGGCGGTGGACATCCCGTCGACGCCGAGGACCTTGCCGCTGTGGCCGTTGCGGACGAGGAACCAGCCGTCGCCCTTGTCGATCCGCTGCCAGGCATGGTCGCCGGTGCCGGTGTTGGCGAACTGCACCACTCGGGCGCTGTTGGCGGTGGACATCCCGTCGACGGCGAGCACCTTGCCGCTGTGCTTGTTCTGCACGCGCCGGAAGGGCGGCTCGGGGACCCAGGGGGTGCCGTCCGGGGCGGCGGTCGGGAAGGAGGCGATGCGCAGCCGGGCGGCGGCCATCGGGATCAGGGTGACCTGCTCGACCCGCGCGGTGGAGCGGGCCGGGCTCGGCTGGAGCGGGGCGACCACGTGTTCGTCGTCCGCGACCCACTCGGGGATGCGGCGGGCGCGGGCGGTGAGCCGGACGGGCACGGTGTCGTGGGTGAAGGGGTTGTCCGCGACCCGGGCGCGGACACGGCGGAAGACGGGCGCGGCGCCGGGCACGAGGCCGTAGTTCCACGGGGTGGTCGCGTGGACCTCGTACTCGGGGAAGGTGTCGTCGCCCGCGTACCTGACGTAGCGCTCACCGATCTTCAGGGCGTACGTCAGCGGCCCCCGGTCGACACTGACCGAGCCGTGGTTGCCCGGCCAGGAGCGCAGAGCGGTCCGCTGCGGCAGGCGCAGGGTGACGCGGTCGCCGTCCGACCAGGTGCGCTCGACGCGGACGAAGGCCGGGCCGTCGGCCGCGGGCACGGGCCGGCCGTTGACCCGCACCTGCGGCCCCTCGCACCAGCCAGGTATCCGCAGGCTCAGCGGGAAGGCGACACGGCGCGGGGCCGACACGGTGAGGGTGACCGTGTCGTCGAAGGGGTAGTCGGTGTCCTCGGTGACGGTCACCCGGGTGCCGTCGGCGCCGACGGCGGCCGTGACCCGGGAGGGGGCGTACATCGCGGCGGCCAGGCCCCGGTCGGGCGTGCCGAGCCACAGTTCCTCGGTGAAGTAGGGCCAGCCCATGCCGTAGTTGTGCGGGCAGCAGCGGTAGTTGTCGACGCCGGGCTGGTACGCCTGCATGGCGAAGCCGTTCTGGAACTGTCCCTGCGTCTTGCGGGCGTTGTCCAGGTCGACGCTGTTGGCGCTGGTGACGTAGTGGACGGCACGGCCCTCGGGGTCGAGGGCGGCGGGCAGCGCGTTGAAGGCCAGGTCCTCGCAGCGGTCGGCCCAGACCGGGTCGCCGGTGATCCGGACCAGCAGCTCGTGGGCGGCCATGAACTCGACGACGCCGCAGGTCTCGAAGCCCTGTCGCGGGTCGCCGAACCCGGGCCGGATGTTCTCGTCCCCGGCCAGCCCGCCCCCGGGGAACTGCCCGTACCCGCCCATGACCTGCTCGTACGTGTCATAGGTGGCGCGGGTGTCGGCGGCGGAGCCGGAGAGCTGGGCGTACTGGGCGGGTTCGCGGAAGCCCTGGGCGATGTTGACGTTGTGCGCACTGGGCAGCGGGCCGGTCCAGTCGGCACCCCAGGTGTGCATCTTCTCGACGAGGTCGAGCAGGAAGGCGTCGCCGGTGCGGCGGTGCAGCCACATGGCGAGGTCGATGCCGTCGCCCCAGCGCAGCGAGACCCAGCTGGAGTCGAAGGCGCCCTTGCCCTGGGCGTTCATGAACCGCAGGAACCCGGTGAACAGGGGCAGGATCCGCGGGTCGCCGGCGTACTCCTCCCAGGTGCGCAGTGCCTGGAGCAGGGGCAGGAACGGCCAGAAGTCGGGGCCGCCGTTGAGCGAGGTGCGCAGCGCCCGGGGGCCGAAGAAGCCGTCGTCCTGGCGGGTGGCGAGGATCGCGTCGATCCAGCGGCGGGACCGGTCCAGCGCCTCGGCGTCACCGGTGGCGACGGCGAGGGGGACGTATCCGCGCAGCCAGTACGGCAGTTCCTCCCACCCGCCGTTCTCGGGGTGCACCCAGCCGGAGGTCGCGAAGTCGAGGAAGTGGGAGCGCTCGGCGTAGCGGCCGCACAACCCGTCGAGCTGGAGGCGGAGTTGTCCGGCGAGCCAGCCGCGCCCGGTGACGCTGCCGGGCGCCAGCCGGGTGAAGGCGTCGGGGGCCGGGCTGCCGGCCGCGGCGGCGGGTGCGCCCAGTGCGGGCACTCCCACGGCGAGCGCGCCGACGACCAGGGAACCGCGGTGCAGGAAACGGCGTCGGTCGAGAGTCATGGAGCTCCAGACGGGACGGGAGGGGTGGCAGGTGCCGGAGTGCGGGGGCGGGGGCGGGGCGCGCGAGGCGCCCCGCCGTGGGTGTCGCGTGTCGTGCGATCAGGCGCAGTTCGCCGGGGTGGCCCGGGAGATGTCGTCGATCAGTTGCTCGTGGGCCGCCCTGATCCGCTGCACATCGGGCTTGACGACCTTGCGGTCGTACGTCAGCAGGCCGTTCAGCTCGCCCTCGACGTCCGTGATCTGTGTGTAGACCGCGCCGTTGCCGCCCTTGCAGGCGAGGGCGCGCACCTCGTCGAGCTTGGTGAGGTAGTCGTCGGTGTACGTCGCCGGGTCGACGTCGACGTAGGACTGCTGGACCGACCAGGCGTGGCCGGGCACGGCGAGGCCGAGGCCGCCGTACTCGCCGCTGACCAGGGCGCGTTCGCCGTCGGGCGACGGGGGCAGCGCGGGGCTCGGATAGCCGTGCTCGTCCATGATGTCGCCGGTGCCGCCGTCGGCCCCGAGGTTCAGGCCGGACTGGTTGTTGACGAGCCGGGTCGGGTCCCAGGCCTTGGCCTGCGCGGCGACGCGGCCGATGTCGTACTGGCCCCAGCCCTCGTTGAAGGTGACCCACATGATGATCGACGGGTGGCTGACGTGTTCGTCGATCATCTCCTTCATCTCGCGCTCGTACTCGGCGCGGGCGGCGGTGGACGGGTTCTTGCCGGCGGTCATCGCGGGCATGTCCTGCCACACCAGCAGGCCCAGTCTGTCGGCCCAGTAGAACCAGCGGTCGGGTTCGACCTTGATGTGCTTGCGCACCGAGTTGAAGCCCATCTCCTTGTGCGCCTTCAGGTCGTACGCGAGGGCCTCGTCGGTCGGCGCGGTGTGCAGACCGTCGGGCCAGAAGCCCTGGTCGAGGGTGGCCATCATGAAGACGGGCTCGCCGTTGAGCATGGTGCGCGGTACGCCGTTCACCTTCTCGACGGCGATGGAGCGCATCCCGAAGTAGCTCTCGATCCGGTCGTGTCCGACGGTGACCTTCAGGTCGTACAGGAAGGGGTCGTCGGGCGACCACAGACGCGGGTCGCGGATCTTCAGGGTCAGCGGCTCGCCGGTGCGTCCGCTGACCGTGGCGACCTTGCGGTGCCCGGCGTACGCCGTGGCCCTGACGCGTACGCCGTCGCGCACGCCCTTCGGCTCGACGGTGAGGGTGCTCGCCGCGCCGTCGACGTGCGGGGTGAGCTTCAGCGAGTCCACGTGGTCCCGGGCGACCGGTTCCATCCACACGGTCTGCCAGATGCCGGAGCTGGGCGTGTACCAGATGCCGCTCGGGTCCAGGCGCTGCTTGCCGAGCGGCGGGTTCTCGCCGTTCGCCGCGTCGGTCGGGTCGTAGACGCCGACGATCAGCTCCTGGGTGCGGCCGGGCTTGAGGGCGTCGGTGACGTCGGCGCTGAACTTGTCGTAACCGCCCTTGTGGCCGGCGACCTTGGTGCCGTTGACGTACACCTCGGACTGCCAGTCGACGGCGCCGAAGTTCAGCTTGAGCCGCTGGCCGTGGCCGATGTGCCAGTCGCGGGGCACGGTGAAGGTGCGGCGGTACCACATGCGGTCCTCGTGCCGCTGGATGCCGGAGAGCTGCGACTCCACCGGGTACGGGACGAGGATGCGCTCCTTGAGGTTCTTGCCGACCGGCGGCTGCTCGCCCGCCTCGGCGGCGGCGAACTGCCAGCGGCCGTTGAGGTTCTGCCAGTCGTCGCGGGTCAGCTGCGGGCGCGGGTACTCCGGCAGGGCGTTGTCCGGCCCCACCTCGTCGGCCCAGTCGGTGCGCAGCTCGTAGGTGGACTCGTTGCCGCCGCTGCTCCAGAAGGCGTTGACAACGTTGCCTTCGGCGTCGGTGAGGCCGCCTTCGCCGTCGTAGCGGACGTCGGCGGTGCCGGGCGCGTCCCCGTCCTTGTTGCCGACGACGGGCTGGTCGAGGGCGACGAGCAGGGCGCTCGGGTCGGCGGGGTCGAGCCTGGTCTCGCCGAGCGGCCACTCGGCGCCGCCGATCACGGTTTCGAGGTGGTCGGTGAAGCCGGCCGGGGGCGCGGCGAGGGGGCTCGCGAAGTCGAGCCTGAGGGTGCGGCCGGTGGACTGGACGGTGGTCGCCGTCGCGCCGTTGTAGTCGAAGCCGTCGGGCAGGCGGAACGCCGACTGCGGGATCGCCTCCTTGCTGCCGCCGGGCTCGGTCCAGCGCAGGTGGAGGTTGGAGCCGCCGTAGTGCTCGAAGTACTCCAGTTTGATGTCGTAGGACTGGCCGGCCGTCAGCTCGATCGGCTGGGCGGTCTGTTCGCGGTCCCAGTCGTCGACCCAGTGGTCGATGGCGAGCTGTCCGCCGATCCAGAGGCGGAAGCCGTTGTCACCGATGATCGAGAAGGTGTGGGCGCCGGTCTTCTCCGGGACGAGCTTGCCGGTCCAGCGGACGTTCACGTCGTCCGACTGGCCGGTGGCGAAGGCGAGTCGCGGCTCCAGGGTGTTGAAGTCGACCTGCTGGTCGAATCCGGTGGCCTTGAGTTCGTGGAAGTCGAAGGCGCCGGGGGCGGACTGGGTGTAGTACTCGCCCTTCAGGCCGTGGACCTCGGCGGTGTCGCCGGTGCCCGCCGGGTCGGCGGCGTTGGCGGCCGGGACGGCGGCGAGTCCCGCGACGCCGAGGGCGGCGGCTAGCAGCAGCGCGAGTCTGTCTCTGAGTCGTTTGGTGCGCACTGACCCTCTCCTCGAGAACGGGTGACGGCTGGTGGCTCGGACATCGATGTCATACAACGATGTAAGGCAGCGGTGCAGTGGCATGACAGCACGGATTCCGCTTGACGTCCAGGGACATGACAACGGCCCCGGGATCGACGCGCGTAACGCGCGGCCCGGGGCCGCGGCCCTCCGGTCGTCCCGCCGTCACGGCACCCGCTGCCCCTTGCCCAGCGCGATCACGCCGCCCTTCGAGACGGTGTACAACTCGCCGTCCCGTTGCGGGTTGACGCCGATCGTCGCGCCCGGCGGCACCTCCACGTTCTTGTCGAGGACCGCCCCGCGCACCACCGCGCCCCGGCCGATGTGCACGTTGTCGTGCAGCACCGAGCCCTGCACGACCGCCCCCGGGTCGACGACCACGCCCGGCGAGAGCACGGACCGGGTGACCTGGCCCCGGACCAGGCAGCCCGCGCTGATGATCGACTCGCCGGCGATGCCGCCGCCGTTGAAGCGGGCGGGCGAGAGCTGGGTGGAGTGGGTGTAGACCGGCCAGTCCCGGTTGTAGAGGTTGAACGCGGGCCGCTCGGCGATCAGGTCCATGTGGGCGTCATAGTAGGCGTCCAGCGTGCCCACGTCCCGCCAGTAGCCCTGGTCCCGCGAGGTCTCCCCCGGCACGTGGTTGGCGCTGAAGTCGTACAGCGCGGCCTCGCCCCGCTCGGTGAGCTGGGGCAGGATCGAACCGCCCATGTCGTGCACGGAGTTCTCGTCCTCGGCGTCCCGGTGCAGGGCCTCGATCAGGGCCTTGGTGGTGAAGACGTAGTTGCCCATCGAGGCGAAGACGCACCCGGGGTCGTCGGCCAGTCCGGGCGGGTCGGCGGGCTTCTCCAGGAAGCCGGTGACGGTCTGCCCGTCGGAGCCCGGGGTGATCACACCGAAGGACGGCGACTCGGCGCGCGGGACCCGTATCCCGGCGACCGTGACACCCGCCCCGGACTCGATGTGCTGGGCGAGCATCTGGCGCGGGTCCATCCGGTACACGTGATCGGCGCCGAACACCGCGACGTACTCGGGCTGTTCGTCGTGCACCAGGTTCAGGGACTGCAGGATCGCGTCGGCGCTGCCCAGGAACCAGCGCGGGCCGAGGCGCTGCTGGGCGGGGACGGGGGTGACGTAGTTACCGAGCAGGCTGGACATCCGCCAGGTGGTGGTGATGTGCCGGTCCAGGGAGTGCGACTTGTACTGCGTCAGCACGCAGATCCGCAGGATGTCGCCGTTGACCAGGTTGGACAGCACGAAGTCGACCAGGCGGTAGGTGCCGCCGAAGGTGACCGCGGGTTTGGCGCGGTCCGCGGTCAAGGGCATCAGGCGTTTGCCCTCTCCGCCCGCCAGCACGATGCCGAGCACCGAAGGACCTCCACGACGCATGGCCGCTCCCCTCACCCTGGTTCACCCTCGGCCGCCCCGGGCGGGGCGGCTCGAGCCCGCTTGAGGATCTCCTCGTACAGCCGGACCGTGCGGCGCGCGACCGCGTCCCAGCCGAACTCCTCCACGGCGCGCGTCCGGCCCGCAGCGCCCATCCGCCGGGCGGCGGCCGGGTCGCCGAGCACGGAGTCCAGTGCGCGGGCGAGACCCGCCTCGAAGTCGTCGTCCCCGACGCCCTCTCTCGGGACGAGTACCCCCGTTTCGCCGTCGGCCACGACCTCGGGTATGCCGCCCACCCGGGAGGCCACCACCGGGGTGCCGCAGGCCATCGCCTCCAGGTTGACGATGCCGAGGGGCTCGTACACGGAGGGGCAGACGAAGACGGCGGCGTGCGTCAGGAGCTGGATCACCTCGGGGCGCGGCAGCATGCGCGGGATCCAGTGCACGCCCTCGCGGGCGCGGCTCAGCCCAGCGAAGAGCTCTCGGAACTCCTGGTCGATCCGGGGGGTGTCCGGGGCGCCCGCGCACAGCACGACCTGCGCGGCCGGGTCGATGTCCCGTACCGCGCGCAGCAGGTGGGGGACGCCCTTCTGCCGGGTGATGCGGCCGACGAACAGGACGTACGGGCGGGAGCGGTCCAGACCGATCCGGTCCAGTACACCGGTGCCGTGGTCGGGCCGGTAGAGCCGGGTGTCGATGCCGTTGTGCACGACGTGGACCCGGGAGGCGTCGAGGGCGGGGTAGCAGCCGAGGACGTCGTCGCGCATCGCGGCGGACACGGCGATCACGGCGTCCGCCGCCTCGACCGCGGTGCGCTCGGCCCACCCGGACAGGGTGTACCCGCCGCCCAGTTGCTCGGCCTTCCAGGGGCGCAGCGGCTCCAGGGAATGGACGGTCATCACGTGCGGGACGCCGTACAGGAGCTTGGCGAGGTGGCCGCCGAGGTTGGCGTACCAGGTGTGGGAGTGCACCAGTTCGCGCCCTTCGAGGGCGGCGGTCATGGCGAGGTCCACGGAGAAGGTGCGCAGCGCGTCGTTGGCGCCGTCGAGCGCGGACCAGGGACGGTGACGCAGCACCCCGTCGCTGCGGCCCTCGCCCCAGCTGTGCACGTCCAGGTCGACGAGGCGGGCGAGTTCCCGGGCGAGGAACTCGACGTGGACTCCGGCGCCGCCGTAGACGTCCGGCGGGAACTCACGGGTCAGCAGCCCCACGCGCACCCGGAACCTCCCGTCTCGGCGGCTGGTTCCCTCATGGTCACCCAGAGCGGGCGCCTGGGGAAGAGCGCGGGGGCCGACGGGCCGGAGGGAGGGGGACGGAGGGGCGGCCTGCGTCGCCGGGAGGAGGGAAGACCGGCGGGCACGGGGAGAGGGACGGAGGAGCGACGAGCGTCGCAGAGAGGAGGGAAGACCGGCGGGCACGGGGAGAGGGACGGAGGAGCGACGAGCGTCGCAGAGAGGAGGGAAGACCGGCGGGTGCGGCCGACGGACGGAACCCGGCCGGGCGCGGGTGGCCCCGGGGGTCACGGAGATCCGGGGGGACGCGTGAAGCAGCAGTCGCCGCAGACGCCTCCGCCCGGCACCCGGTAGTAGAGGCAGCAGCTGCGGCGCCGGAAGGAAGTGCCGGTGAGCGTGCCGGTCCCGGCGAGCAGGGGGTGGGCCAGCAGGCCGGCGGTGAGCGAACGGGCGCGGGCGGCGGTGTCCGTACGGCCCTCGCGGCGGGCCCAGCGCTCCAGTTCGCGTCCGGCGCCGGCCAGGGCGGAGGCCGCGTTGCCGCGCAGCAGCCCGGCCGCGACGCCGTAGCGGGTGTGCACGGCCTCGGCGAGCGGCGCGAGGTGGGTGGTGAGCACGAGGTCCGCGACGGTGCCGGCGTCCCCCGGCAGGGCGTGCACCTCGGCGAGCCACAGGTCGTCGGGGGCACTGGCGTCGGGGTCCCAGTGCAGCAGGCGGGGATCGAGGTCGGGGACCTGCCCGTAGAGGGCGGCGCAGGCGAGGGCCACCGACCAGAGGCGGGCCGCGAGCCCCTGCTGGGCCACGGAGGCGGCGACCCGGGTCTCCGGGATGCCGAGCGCGGCGGCGATCTTGCGGACGCGGAGGCCCAGCAAGTCGGGACGCTGAACCGGAACATGAACGTCCGCCGCCGTGTCCGCGTATCCCGGTGGGTAGGCGTGTGCCAGGGGCGCGAGAGTGGCGGTCCGCCGTGACGGAGCGGGCCGTGAGACGCGCAGGACGGAGAAGCCGCCGAGCGGGCGGAGGGCGGAGAGGCCGGGGTCGAGATCCACGGAGAGCAGTAGTATCAGGGCCCCTAAGGGGCTGGTCCCGGGGTCCTGGGCCGCGAGTCGCCCACCCTGGGGAGGACGGCGGCGCCCGCGTACTCCATCGGTAGTAGGACCTGAAGAATGCTCAGGGACGACGACGGGAAGCCCCTGAGACGGCATCGTGTTGTTCATGGATGACGACCGTTCGCCGCGCCGGGCCCAGCGCCCCCGCCTCACGCAGAGGAGCAGCCGATGAGCGCCCTCGCGTTGTCCGTGCTGCTGTCGCTCGTCTCCGCCGTGGCGTACGCGGGCGGGGCGATCGTGCAGGAGCGGGTCGCGGCGTCGTCCCCGGGTGCTCAGTACGCTCCCTTGCGGCGGCCCGCCTGGTGGGCCGCGGTGTCGCTGAACGGCCTGGGCGGTCTGCTGCACGTGGTCGCCCTGGCGCTCGGCCCGCTGAGCCTGGTGCAGCCGCTGGGAGCGCTCACCATCGTGTTTGCGCTGCCCATGGCGGCGTTCTTCGTGGGCCGCAGGGCCGGTGCGACGGCCTGGCGGGGCGCGCTGATGGCCACGGTCGGTCTTGCCGGTCTGCTGTCGCTGGTCGGTGCCTCGGACGCGCAGTCGCTGGACACGGCGCAGCGTGTCGGGGCGGCGTGTGTCACCGGCGGTGCGGTCGTGGCGCTGATGATCGCCGGCCGCGCCGCGCACCGGCATCCGGCGGTCCGCAGCATCCTGCTGGCGACCGCGTCCGGCATAGCCTTCGGCATGTCGTCGGTCTTCACCAAGACGGTCGCGGTCGACTGGTCCGGCGGGGTGTCCGCCTCCGACCTGCCGTCGCTGGCCGTGATCGGCGTACTGGCGACGGCCGGCATGGTGCTCTCCCAGGCCTCCTACCGCGGCGCCGGTCTCGCCGCACCGCTGGCCACGCTGACGGTCGTGAACCCGGTGGTGGCCGCGGTGGTCGGCATCACCATGTTCGGCGAGACGTTCCGCTACGGCACGACCGGGACCGCGCTCGCCCTGAGCTGCGGCGTGGTGGCGGCAGGCGGACTGATCATGCTGACGACGGAGCGGATCGCACGGGAGGGCGCCGAGGCCCAGGTCCGGGACGGGAGCGGGGAGCAGGGACAGGGGCCGGAGCAGGCGCCGGAGCAGGGTGGCAGTGCCGTGGCCGAGGCGCCCTCGGCAGCGGCGGCTGCGGTGACTGCGGCGGCCCCTGCGGCCCCGCTGCCCGCCAAGGTCCTCGTGCCCTCCCCGGTGGCGCCGCCGATTCCGGACACCGCACCCGTCGAGGAGACGTACGACGTCGTCCGGACACCGGCGGGAAGCGACGACACGCCGCTCCCCTACGGCCCCTTCTACGGCGGTCCGTTCGTCCCGCCGCCCATGCTCGGCCGCCGGCGGGTACGGATCAGATCCTGATCGCGGGTACGGATCAGATCCTGACCCCGCCGGCCCGCAGATACGCCAGCGGGTCGACGTCCGAACCGAAGCCGGGCCCCGTCCGCACCTCGAAGTGCAGATGCGGGCCCGTGACGTTGCCCGTGGCGCCGGAGCGCCCGAGGCGCTGGCCGACGCCGACCGACTGCCCGGCCTTCACGGAGATCGCGGAAAGGTGCGCGTACTGGGAGTAGCGGCCGTCACCGTGCCGCACGACCACCTGGTAGCCGTACGAACCGCCCCACCCCGCGCTGACGACACGGCCGGCCGTGACCGACTTGACGGAGGTGCCGGTGGGGACGGGGAAGTCGACGCCGGTGTGGTAGCCCTTGGACCAGGAGGAGCCCGCCTGGTGGTAGGGCGTTCCGGTGGCGGCGTCGACCGGGGCCACGACGGCCCGCTGGGCGCTGCTTCCGCCCGCCTTGCTCTTGCCCGCCTCGGCCTTGCCGCTGTCGGAGGACGACTTCTTGGGCGCCTTCTGGGCCTTCTGCGCCTTCTGCTGCTCCTGCCGGTTCGGCTGCTCCGGCTCCCGCTTCTGCTCGGTCTGCTGCTTCCGCTCGATCTGCCGCTTCTCCTGCTTGTCCTGCTCGTTCTGCTTGTCCTGCTTGCTCGTCCGGGCGCCGGGCGCCTTGGTGGCCCCCTGGCCGCGCATCGAGAGCCGCTGACCGGGCAGGATCAGGTCGGGATCGGATCCGATCTCGCCGCGGTTGGCCTCGTACAGGCGCTGCCAGCCGCCCCGGACCTCGTGGGCGTCGGCGATGCCGGAGAGGGTGTCGCCGGTGACCACCGTGTACATCCGGGCCGTGCCCGCCCTGGACTGCGGTGTGGTCTGCGGCTGGACGTCCTTGACGGAGTCGGCCTTCTTGGCGGGCCTGACCGCGGACTCGCCGGCGGACTTCCCGCTCGACTTCTCGGCCCCCGCTCCCCCGGCCGGCCGGATGTCGGGCGTGTCGCCCCCGCGGGTCAGCCCGGCCCGCTGGGAGCACGCGGGCCAGGCACCGGGGCCCTGCGCGTCGAGCACCTTCTCGGCGACGGCGATCTGCTGGTCCTTGGTGGCCAGGTCGGCGCGCGGTGCGTACCGCGTGCCGCCGAATGCCTCCCAGGTGGACTGGGTGAACTGCAGGCCACCGTAGTAGCCGTTGCCGGTGTTGATGTCCCAGTCGTGGGTGGACTCGCAGGCGGCGACCTTGTCCCAGGTCGCCACGTCGGCCGCGTGGGCCGTGCCGGTACCGACGAGGGGCAGGGCCAGTCCCGCGCCCCCCGCGGTGACGGTCAGTGAGGCGCGGTTGATCCTGTTCGGCTGATACCGGCGGTGCCGGCCGCGTACGGCCATGGAGGTCCCCCTCGACATTGCGTCAGGAGCGGCAAAAGTAAGCGCCGCGAACAGGCCATGACAAGACGGCAACCGGCCGGTTGGCCACCCGAGTGGCCGGGATCGGGCGACCGTTGGCCCGATGCGGTGTCCGCCCACTGAGGCACCCGGTCCCTTCCGCCCGTACTGGAGTCCGCGAAGCGGAAAGTGCGACCGGCGTACCGGCACGTCAGCACGGTCGAGCACGTGAACCGGCCATACTGGCGGGCACCGGCACCACGCACACAGGCAACACAGGCACACAGGCACACAGGCACACAGGCACACAGATACGGCACCACGCACACAAGGCACGACGTACATAAGGCACCACGGACACCAAGGTCATTAGGAGCCAACCCAATGAGCACTACAGCGCAGATCGGCGTCACGGGTCTCGCGGTCATGGGCCGAAACCTCGCCCGCAACTTCGCCCGCAACGGATACACGGTCGCGGTGCACAACCGGACCGCGTCGCGCACGCACGCGCTGGTGGAGGAGTTCGGCAGCGAGGGCGTATTCGTCGCGACCGAGACCGCGAAGGAGTTCGTGGCGGCGCTGGAGCGGCCCCGCCGTCTGGTGATCATGGTGAAGGCCGGTGACCCGACCGACGCGGTCATCCGGGAGTTCGCCCCGCTCCTGGAGCCCGGCGACATGATCATCGACGGGGGCAACGCGCACTTCGCCGACACCCGGCGCCGGGAGCGCGAACTGCGCGAGCAGGGCATCCACTTCGTGGGCACCGGCATCTCGGGCGGCGAGGAGGGCGCGCTGAACGGCCCGAGCATCATGCCCGGCGGCTCGAAGGAGTCGTACGAGTCGCTGGGTCCGATGCTGGAGAAGATCTCGGCGAAGGCGGCGGACGAGGCGCCGTGCGTCACGCACGTCGGTCCCGACGGCGCCGGGCACTTCGTGAAGATGGTGCACAACGGCATCGAGTACGCCGACATGCAGCTGATCGGCGAGGCGTACCAGCTGCTGCGCGACGTCGCCGGGTACTCCCCCGGGCAGATCGCGGAGATCTTCCGGACCTGGAACACCGGCCGCCTGGACTCGTACCTGATCGAGATCACGGCGGAGGTGCTGTCGCACGTGGACACGGCGACGGGCAAGCCGTTCGTGGACGTGGTGGTCGACCAGGCGGAGCAGAAGGGCACGGGCCGCTGGACCGTGCAGATCGCCCTGGACCTGGGGGTGCCGGTGTCCGGCATCGCGGAGGCCGTCTTCGCCCGCTCCCTCTCCGGTCACGCGGCGCTGCGCGAGGCATCGCGCGGCCTGGCGGGCCCAAAGGCGGCGCCGCTCGGCGAGTCGGAGGCGGCCGCCTTCGCCGACCGTGTCGAGCAGGCGCTGTACGCGTCGAAGATCGTGTCGTACACCCAGGGCTTCCACGAGATCGCGGCGGGCAGCGAGGAGTACGGCTGGGACATCGACCTGGGCGCGGTCTCCGCGATCTGGCGCGGCGGCTGCATCATCCGCGCCGCCTTCCTGGACCGCATCCGCGCCGCGTACGACGCCCGGCCGGACCTGCCGAGCCTGCTGTCGGACGAGACGTTCGCCCAGGAGATCGCCGCCGCGCAGGACGACTGGCGCGAGGTCCTGGTCGCGGCGACCCGGCAGGGCGTACCGACCCCGGGCTTCGCCGCCGCCCTCGCCTACTACGACGCCCTGCGCGCCGAGCGTCTCCCGGCCGCGCTGACCCAGGGGCAGCGGGACTTCTTCGGGGCGCACACGTACCGCAGGACGGACCGGGACGGCGCGTTCCACACGCTGTGGGGCGGCGACCGGTCGGAGGTCACCGCGTAGTCCCTCTTCCCGTCCCAGGCGTGTCTCGCCTCTCTCCCCGGCTCAGGTGAGCGGTGGCCCCGGCTCGGGACTGGGCACGGGCTCGGGCCCCGGCGGGATCGGCGACGGCGCGGGCCCGGGCGGTCCCGGGGGGTCGGGCGGCGGCTGCGGGCCGGGGCCGGGAGGCGGAGGCGTGGGCTGCGGACCGGGGCCCGGAGGCTGAGGGGTCGGCTGCGGACCGGGACCCGGAGGCGGAGGGGTCGGTTCCGGGCCGGGGACCGGTGGCGTCGCCGGGTCGGGATGCGGCTGTGGGGGCTCCGGGTCCGGGCCGGGGGTGGGCCCCGGGGTGGGCCCGGGCGGGACGGGATCCGGATGCGGGTTCGTCATGGCGCTGTCCTCCGGCCAGTCGGTCGACGTCGGCTCTCTGGACTTGTCTCCCGCCTACCCGAGGGCGGCCGCCCCACTCACCCAGCCGTACGAACCCCGGGGCCCGGGCGGCCCAGCGGGGCCATGGATCCGGCGGGTCCGGCCGGTCCAGCAGGTCCGGCAGGTCCGGCAGGTCCAGGGCGCTCAGCGGGCCCGGGACGCCCCGCCGATCCGGGTCGCCCAGCGGATCAGGGGCACCCAGCGGACCCGGGGTGGCCAACGGGCCCGGGGTGGCCCAGGCGTGCCGCCACCGCCGCGGCGGCCAGTCCGGGCACGGGGCTGGCCAGCACGGGCACACGGACCGACGCCCTCTCCCCGGCCGGCGCCATGGACGCCTGAGCCAGAACGATCACGTCCGCGCCGGTCACGGCGTCGGCCGCCTCGGTCACCCGCCGCACGTAGCCCTCGGTGTCGCCGGCCTCGAACCGCGCCCAGGCGCCGTCCACCAGCCGGGTCCGCACCGTCACGGCACGGCCCGCGCGCCGGGCCTCCTCCTCGATCAGGGTCACCGTCGGAGCGAGCGTGGTCTCCAGGGCGGCGAGGACGAGCACACGCGGACCACTGGCCACCGCGGCGGCGGCCATGGGCCGGTCGACACGCAGGACCGGCACGCCGACCCCGGCTCGGGCCGCGGCCTCCTCGGCAACGCCGCCGATGGTGGAGCAGGTGCACAACACGGCGCCCGCCCCTTCCGCCACCGCCCGCCCCAGCACGGCCGCGACGGCGTCGGCCACCGCACCGGGCCCTTCGCTCCGCGCCCGCTCCAGCAGCCCGGCGTCGACGTGATGCCGCAGCACGAGCCCCGGATGCGCCGCGTCACGCAGCGCGTCGAAGACCGGAACGTGCACGGGCGAGGTATGCAGGAGCGCCAGCACACGCGCCCCCGTGGGTGTCTCGGACGTCACCGTCGGAGGTCGGATCAGAACCGTCCGGGGTGCGCCACGAGCCACTCCTTGGCCGCGCGCAGCAGCCCGGGCTCGGCGGCGGGCGCCTCGTCCGGGTGCCGTTCGGCCCACTTCACGACGTACGGGCACAGCGGGGCGACCGTGACGCCCTCCCGCCGTGCGATCCCGTACAGCTCACGTGCCAGGGACCCGGCGATGCCCCGGCCCTCGTGGGCCGGTTCGACGATCGTGTGAACGGGGACGAGAGCCTGCCCGGGGGCGTCCAGCACGAAGTACTCGATGCGGCCGACGACCTCTCCGGCCGCGACCGCCTCCAGCCGCCCGGCCGCCCGGTCGTCACGGATCTCGATGTCACTCACGGCCACACTCCTCGTTCCACGGGATCAGCAGGTCAGTACATCGGCACGTACGTCGGCGGTACGTCAGGACGACACGGCCTGAGGGCTGCGTTCCTGGTCCGACCCCGGTACCGGCTCGGACGCGTCGGTTCCCAGGGCGACGATACGGTTGTCGCCGTCCACGTGCACGACCCTGGGCTTCAAGGCCCGCGCCTCGGCATCGTCGACCTGGGCATAGCTGATGAGGATCACCAGGTCACCGGGGTGCACGAGGTGAGCCGCGGCCCCGTTGATCCCGATCACCCCGGACCCGCGCTCCCCCTCGATGACGTACGTCTCGAGCCGGGCCCCGTTGGTGATGTCCACGATGTGCACGAGCTCACCGGGCAGCAGATCGGCGGCGTCCAGCAGATCGGCGTCGATGGTCACCGAGCCGACGTAGTGCAGGTCGGCCTGGGTGACGGTGGCACGGTGGATCTTGGACTTGAACAGAGTACGCAGCATCTTTGGACTCCTGAAAGACGGCTCCCTGCCTGCTTTGTGCAGGTCAAGGGCGTCCTCAACCCTACACCGACAGCCCGTTCGATGTTTGTGAGGAACATCGCTCCGGCCGGACTGAGACGGCTTCCCGCCAGGGCTTTCCCTTCGCACCGGCGTCTGTTGGGACGACCGCCCCGGCACGCTCGGGGCCTCATGTTGACAGGATGCCGACTTATCCGATGGGCCATCAGGCATGCGGGAGACCCCTCTGCACACACGGACGACATGCGCCCGAGCACCATCGACCTGTCGGGCACCGACTTCGCTCTGACTCACGGAGCACGGCCCCTTCAGCCATCAACCGGTCGACGCTCGACCGTTCCGGAAGTCGGCTCGCTGGTTGCCGCCTGCCCGAGGCCCCTCGGCAGCGCGGAACTCGCGAGCAAGGCGGGGCCAAGGCACCGACGCCGGCCCGCCCGGGCCGAAGCCGAGGTCACACACCCCTGCGCACTTGCGTGCGACGCTCCTCCGCGGGGCGGCGGTTCGCCGGGGCGTCGCCGGTGACAGTGCGACCGATCGGCCCGGCTCGGCTCGGCTCGGTTCACGTTGCTCGTCCCCGTGCACGCTCAGGACGTGCCGGCGTCGAGCAGGGGGGTGCGGCAGGCCCGGGCCGGCCTGCCGACCGCACTGCGGATGGCCCCGGCCCGGTAGGTCTGCGCCTCTCCGGTCGCCTACGACTGCCGGAGCCGGGTGATGGACTTGTGCTCGACGTAGCCCGTGAGTCCGACCTTGCCGTACTCGCGGCCGAGGCCGCTGGCCCTGTAGCCGCCGAAGGGGCCGTCGAAGCTGATGGGCGAGCCGTTGACGGTGATGGTTCCGGTGCGCAGCTTGCGGGCGATGGCCAGGGCGTGCTCGGGGTCGGCGCTCCAGATGCCGCCTGAGAGGCCGTATTCGGAGTCGTTGGCGATGCGGACGGCGTCGTCCTCGTCGTCGTAGGCGATGACGGCCAGGACCGGGCCGAAGATCTCCTCCTGGGCGATGCGCATGGAGTTGTCGACGTCGGCGAAGAGGGTCGGGGTGACGTAGTTGCCCCTTTCCAGACCCTGGGGGACGTGCGGGCCGCCGGTGACCAGGCGGGCGCCCTCCGCCATGCCGATGTTGATGAAGTCGATGACGCGCTGCTGCTGGTCGGGGCGGATCATCGGGCCGATGAAGGTGTCGGGGGCGGAAGGGTCGCCGACCTTCAGCGATTCGACCATGTCCTTGAGCGCGGCGACGACCTCTTCGTAACGCTCGCGGGGGACCAGGATGCGGGTCTGCAGGATGCAGGCCTCGCCGTTGTTGCCGAGGGAGCCGAAGCGCAGGCCCTGTACGGCGGCGTCCAGGTCCGCGTCCTCCAGGATCAGAGCCGCGGACTTGCCGCCCAGTTCCAGGCTGACCCGCTTGAGATGCTCGCCGGCGATGGAGGCTATGCGCCGGCCGGCCCGCGTGGAGCCGGTGAAGGCGATCTTGTCGACGTCCGGGTGGGAGACGAGGTACTCGCTGGTCTCGCGGTCGGCGGGAAGGATGCTGAGCACGCCCGTGGGAAGCCCGGCCTCGTGCCACAGGTCCGCCAGCAGCATCATGCTGAGGGAGTTCTCCGGGGAGACCTTCAGAACAACCGTGTTGCCGGCCAGCAGGGCCGGGATCAGCTTGGCGGTGGCGGCGGAGAACGGCGAGTTCCACGGGATGACCGCGGCGACCACGCCGATCGCCTCACGCCGCACGATGGTGTCGAAGGCCACCGACGGGTCGGAGGGTTCGACCACCTCCTCCCAGCCGAACTCCTCGGCCGCCTTGAGATAAGCGTTGACCTGGCGGGTCAGGAAGGGCTGGCCGGCCTTGGTGAACCAGCCGGCCGAGCCGTTCTCGACGGAGATCGCCGCGGCGGCCTCGTCGGCGCGGGCGGTGCGCAGGGCGTCGTAGCGCCGGATGATCTCCTGCCGCTCCTCGGGCGTGGTACGCGGCCAGGGGCCGTGGTCGAAGGCCGCGCGGGCGGCGGCGACGGCCGCGTCCACGTCGGCGGGTGCCGCCTGGGCCACGCGGCCCAGCACCGACTGGTCGTGGGGGGAAAGGATGTGGAGCAGCTCCGGGTTGCTGGGGGTGACCCAGGAACCGCCGATGTAGAGCCGGTCGCGAACAGTCATGTCTGCGATTCCTTCGTGTGAAACGTGGTGGGTCCGGGGTCCGGGGCGGGAGTGCGTCGCGGGCGATGCCGCAGGGGTGGAGGAGTCGCCGGGAGCGAGCGGGTGTCCGCGCTGTCGCCGGGGCCGTGGTCGCGTGCAGTCGGGCAGGCGACCGACGGCACGCGAAGCTGCAGGGTCGTTACGCGGTCTGGTGGTCGGTGGAGCGGCTCGCTTCGGCCCAGGTCTCGGCCTCGGCCAGGCGAGCCTTTTCCGCGCTGACAGCGATTTCCAGGGCGTCGCTGCCGAGCAGGAGCCGGCGCGGGGGCTCGGGCGCGTCCACGGCGGCGATGACCGCCCGGGCCATTCGGGCGGGGTCGCCGGGCTCGTTGCCGCTGTAGGCCGCAAACTGCTCCAGCCATGCGCCGACCGACTGCTGATAGTCAGGAGCGATGGGTCCGGACGGCTTCGCGGCGCCGGCGGCCCAGCCGGTGCGGATACCACCCGGCTCCACGATGATCACCTTGATGCCGAAAGGGGCCACCTCGTTCGCCAGCACCTCGGAGAAGCCCTCGACTCCGAACTTTGCTGTCTGGTAGGCGCTGAGCCCGGGCGTGCCGCCGACCCGGCCGCCGATGGACGAGATCTGCACGAAGTGCCCGGACCGCTGGCCACGCAGTACGGGCAGGGCAGCCCGGGTCACGTTGATCACACCGAACAGGTTCGCCTCGACCTGTGCCCGGAACTCGTCCTCCGGGAAGTCCTCGATCGAACCGCTGGTGGCGTAACCCGCATTGTTCACAACGACGTCCACGGTGCCGAATCGCTCGACTGCGGCCGCCACCACGCCCCGAGCCTCGGACCGCGACGTGACATCCAGCGCCACGGTCTCCAGCCGCTCCGGATACGTCGCCTTCAGATCAGCCAGAGCCTCCGGCCTGCGGGACGTCGCGACGACTCGGTCACCGTCCTCAAGAGCCTGAAGAACCAGGGCCCTGCCCAGCCCCTGGGAACCACCGGTGATCAATCAAGTCCGTGACATGGCGTGCTCCTCATCATCTCGCCGTCTCTTGCCGCCCTTCAGGGTGCAATCCCAATGTAGCTGTTTCATCGTTAACTGCAACATGAATGTTGCAGTAAATAGATGAGATGCATCGCACGATCGGATGATGGTGCTGCAATCACCACTGCTGGATAGAATCGCCGGACCATGAGAGCCGATGCCGCACGCAACCTGTCCTCCGTTCTCCGCACCGGGGCCCGCCTCCTGGCGGAGGATCCGAGCACGTCGATGGCGGCCATCGCCGCTGCGGCAGGCGTCGACCGCACCACCGTTCATCGCCGCTTCGCGAATCGTGAGGCGCTGCTGCGCGCCGTCTTCCAGGCCAAACTCGACTCGGCCGAGCGGGTGTTGGACGAGGCGCGGCTGACCGAGGCCCCGGTGCCGGTCGCTCTCCACCGCTATCTGGAAGGGATCGTCCCGGTCAGCCGCGAGTGGCCTGTCGACACGCGCCGCATGATGCAGAAGGACCCCGAAGCCAGCGCTCGCCGTGAAACGCAGAGTGCGCGCCTGAGTACCTTCATCCAGCGCGCTTGCGATGAGGGCTACCTGCGCGCCGATATCGATGCGGCCTGGGCACGCGCGGTCCTCGACGCACTCGTCGACAGCATCGCCCACCGCTTCCCGGCAGTGGACCCCCCGCAGGCGGCCGACCTCGTCGCGGACGCCTTCCTGCGCGGCCTCGGCGCGACCTGACCCTGCGGGTGAGCCGGTCGCCGGCGCCCCAGACCCGCGCCCTTGATCAGCCTGCTTCGGTCAGGGCCGCGTGGGCAGCGGCGAGGATCTCTTCGGAGAGCGGGGAGCCGTTGGTGGCCCGGGACAGGACCAGCGCTCCGAACAGGGTGCAGAGGCGGACGATGCCGTCCTGGTCGTCGGTCGCGAGGAAATCGGCGAAGTCGGCCACCCCCTCGGTATAGACGCGACGGGCCTCACGTCCCCCGCCCTCGCGCGCGACGTCGGATGCCAGGGCTGCGACCGGACAGCCGTCCGCCGGGCCGTCGCGGTGCTCGACGGAGAGGTAGGTGCCGATCAGCACCTGCTGGGCGACGTCCCGCCGCCCTTCATATCGCTCAAGTCCCTCGGCGTAGCGCCCGGCGAGCTCGGCGAAGGCGTGGGCGGTCGCCTCGTCGACGAGCGCCTCCTTGGATGCGAACTGCTTGTAGAACGCGCCGTGGGTCAGACCGGCTGCCTTCATCAGGTCGGCGACGCTGACCTGCGTGCCCTGCTCCCGGAACAGCCGGGAGGCGGTGTCCACCACACGCCTGCGGTTCTCCTCCGCCTGTGCATGCGATACGCGACCCATGACCACCTCCCGTTTGGATGTCGACTGGCATCTATTGTAGACCCGTGTTTAGATTGCCTTCATAATCTAATTCGCTGCGGGTGCCAACAGTGCCCGCCAGGACCAGGAGTGGGCATGGAACTGAAGAACACGGTCGCGGTCGTCACCGGCGCCAACCGGGGGCTCGGGCGACACCTGGCAGCCCAGCTCGTCGAGCGCGGCGCGAAGGTCTACGCGGCTGCCCGACGCCCCGAGACGGTCGATGTGCCGGGCGTCGTCCCGCTGCGGCTGGACATCACGGACGAGGCGTCGATACGGAAGGCCGCCCGCGTGGCGTCCGACGCGACACTGCTGATCAACAACGCGGGCATCTCCACCGGCGCGACGCTGGTCGGAGGCGGCCTGGACGAGATACGTCACGAGATGGAGACCAACTTCTACGGGCCGCTCGTCGCGACCCGCGCCTTCGCCCCCGTCATCGAGGGCAACGGCGGCGGCGCCGTACTCAACGTCCTGTCCGCCCTCTCCTGGTTCCACCCGGCCGGCCTCGGCTCCTACGCGGCCTCCAAGGCCGCCGCCTGGGCGCTGAGCGACGCGACCCGTGAGGAGCTGGCGCCGCGCGGGATCTCCGTCTCGGCGCTGCATGTCGGTTACATGGACACCGACATGGCCGCCGCCGTGCCCGCCGATCAGAAGGTCGCCGCCGCCGACGTCGCGGCCCAGGCCCTGGACGGGATCGAGACCGGTCTGCCCGAGATCCTCGCCGACGAGACCAGCCGGTACGTCAAGCAGAGCCTGTCCGCGGCACCCCAGCCGACCGCGGGCTGACGCTCACCCCTCCACCCCAACGCGACCGCCTTCCCGCCCCTCGTGCAAGGCATCTCCCGCGTTGCACGACTTTCGGACATCGACCGGACTGCGCGTGTCCGAGTACGCGCTCGGCACCCGGACGAAGACGCCCTGCTCAACACGCGGCGTCGTCCATGAACTCCAACCACTCACGCACCGTACGCACGTAGCAGGCCACGATCTCGGTGATGGGCATCCGTTCGCCGGCAGCTCGCAGGCCCAGCTGAACGAGGTCCTGCGGCGGGCCGCGGCCTATCTGTCGCAAGCGCATCTGCCAGGCCCGCACGCCCCTGCGGGAGGCGGCCGGCCGGGCGTCCGGCGCGGCGGCCTCGAGCATGATCGACCGCCTGGTCCGCAACGCCGACGTCGCTCTCGCCGACCTGCGGGTCGGGCTCCGGCAGGCGGGCAGTACCGGCGGGCGCCGTGCGGTCCTCGCGCAGCAGTTGCAGGACGGTGCGGGTGCCGTGGAAGACACCCGTGGAGGTGGCACCGGTGACGGTGAGCCGGTCACCGGACTCCAGCTGTACCCCTCGGTCCCCGGGTTCCACTGCCCGGACGTGTCCTGGCGCAGCATGATGTCGCCGGGTCCTCCGTAGCCGCCCCCTGCGCTCAGCACCACCGGCGTCCTTCCGGTGACCCCACGCGGTTCGTCCGCGAACCTGCGGGCGTCCGCCCTGGTCCGGCGGTCGGCGTCGTCCAGCACGATGCGCGCGTGCCGGCCGAGCCGGAACTCTCCGGGCGCCGCCTGCCAGTCCCGCAGCGCGGGCAGCACCTGCGGGGCCGCCGCGGCGGCGGAGGTCTCCTGCGGCGACTGAGCGACGGCGGGCGACACGGGGAGCGGGGTGGCCGCGAGGCCGAGCACCGCCCCGATCGGCCCGGCCGCTCCCCGACGTCCTCAGGGGCGGTCCGAGAGCCCTTATTCCGAACATGTCCGTCTCTCCTGCGTCTCGTCACTCCAGTGGTGGGGCGCGCCCCGTGCTCACGGGTACGCGCCGTGGGCCGCTCCGCCCCACGCCGGTGGGGCGGAGCGGGTCGTACCTGCCGGAACAGGCCGGTCGTCACCGGCCACGTGCGCCGGCGTCACCGACCAGATCCCGGTATCCCGGGGAGGTGTTCTGACCTGCGGGGACGCCGCCGAATACGGTGCCCTGGTTCACGAGTTCGACCGAGTCGGGTCCGGCGCCGGACTGCTCGGCGGTGACCGCCAGTGCGATGGTGTTCGTGCCCCGTGCCCTGAGGAATCCGCTGGGGACGACGAACTCGTTCTGCGGCCCGACCCTGGCCGGCGGCGTCCTCGCCACCTTCGCCGCGGGCGGCAAGGCGGCCGCCGCACCGGCCGCCGTCCAGGCCTACGATCCGCCCGCCAAGCGCACCCGGCTGGATCTCAACTCCGGCTGGAGGTTCCACAAGGGTGATGCCCCGGCGCCGAAGCGCCCGGCTTCGACGACGGCGCGTGGAGCGCCACCAGCGTGCCGCACACCTGGAACGCCGAGGACGGCGCGGACGGCGGCGACGACTACTACCGGGGTGTCGGCTGGTACCGCAAACACGTCACGGTGCCCGCGGACCTCTCGGGGAAGATGCTGTTCCTCCATTTCGCAGGGGCCAACCAGGTCGCCGACGTCTGGATCAACGGCACTCATGTCGGCCAGCACCGGGGTGGATACTCGCGCTTCCGGTTCGGCGTCACCAACATCCTCGTACCGGGCCAGGACAACGTCCTGGCGGTCAAGGTGACCAACGCCCATGCCCCGGACATCGCCCCCTGGACATGGACTACACCTTCCAGGGCGGCATCTACCGCAACGTCAGCCTCCACGCGGTCGACAAGCTCGCCGTGCGGATGCTCGACTACGCCGGCCCCGGCGTCTACCAGCGTCAGCGGAACGTCACGGCCTCGTCGGCCACCGTCGACGTCACCGCCAGGATCTTCAACAACCACGGCTCCAGCCGCTCCGTGCTGGTCCGCGCCGTGGTCAACGACGCCGACGGAAACGTCGTGGCCGACCGCAGCAGCACGCCGCGCACGGTCAGCGCGAACAGCGGAATCGACGTCGTGCAGACGCTCACCATCACCACTCCGCGTCTGTGGAACGGGCTGACCGACCCTCACCTGTACAAGACCAGTGTCGAGATCCGGGACGCGGCGGCCGGAGCGGTCACGGACGTGGTCACCGAGCCGCTCGGCCTGCGCGCCTTCGGTCTCGACCCCGACACCGGCTTCTCGCTCAACGGCAAGCACCTGAGCCTGCACGGCGTCAACCTGCACCAGGACCGCATGGGCGACGGCTGGGCGATCAGCAACGCCGATTACGAGCAGGACTTCGCTCTGATCAGGGAGATCGGTGCCTCGGCGGTGCGGATGGCGCACTAGGCGTCCCGCAGAATCGCCTTCAGGATGCGGAATATGTTGACCTGATTCCCTCGACCGACACCGTCCGCCTCCAATGCATCCAGAAACGCTCCACCACGAGCGGCGTGACGGTATTGAGCTTCCGCGAACCCAGGCGCGGGAAGATGTGCACGTTGAGGGAGCTGCCAACGTGTTGGCCCGTGGGGTACTGGGTCATCTTCCGCTGCCGGGACCGCCACTCCTGCGCATACTCCGCCACCGTCTTCTGCCCCAGCTCGCGACGCGCCTCTGCCACAGACGGCGCCGTGCGCTTCTTCTCCGTATAGATCTGCGTCAGGCGCTCGATCGCATCGTCCTGCGTGCCGAAGCCGCCCTCCTCGGACTGCTTTCCCAGCCCGTTGCCGACACGGATCGTGTACGGATGCAGGCACGGGGACGGCCGGGCACAGACGCAGTCCTTGGCGAACGGCCCCATCCCCCGGACGAGCTGACGAGCCAAGAGACGCAACCTCCGAACGAGAGCCGGACATTCGCGTCCAGACCCCGCCACGGCGGCGGTCAGGTCAGCAAGTCAGGACGCCCCCGCGTCCGATGCTGACCATTTGCTGACCCGAGTGGCTCCAACATGCCCCTGACCTGCGCAAATTTCCAGATAGTAGATCTTGGACTTGAACATGGTGCGCAGCACTTTGGACTCCCGGGAAGACGGCTCCCTGCCTGCTTTCTGCAGGTCAAGGGCTTCTTTCACACCCTACAACGAGGCCCGTGTCCGGGCGGCTGTCCTGCGAGAGGCTTCGGTCCGGACGGGAGTCAGATGCGAAGGCGCTCGACCGGAAGTCGAGCCACGCGACGCCATGGGGCAACTGCCCCAGGCCCCCAGGCCCCCATGTCCCGCCTCGCCCGCACCACGCGTGCAGCGAGGGCAGCAAGTCTTCCCTCATGCAGTTGCAGACGCACGGAGCGACAGATGGGTGAAGCCGCTGACTGCTCCGCCGGGCCTGCGGACCGCCCGCCCCACCGGTCGCAGGTGCGGCAACCGGCCGGCAAGGGTCCAGAGGGCGATCTCTCCCGCCAGCCGGGAAACAATGAGATCTCAAGTCCCATGGCACCGTCAGCGGTGAGGTGACCGGGCTGGGAACTCCGTGCGAGGTCGAAGCGGGCGGGATCGGGAAACCGGCGGGGATCGCGGTGAGCCGCGGCGAGCATCACCAGAACGCGGCTGTGAGGCGGCAGGGAGTGACCTGCCACCTCGGCCTGCTCGGAGGCAATGCGCAGGACGAACTGGCGTGGAGGATCAAAGCGCAGGATCTCGTTGACCGCCTTGGTCGTGAGGTGCGGGGCTGTTCTGAGTGTCTTCCATTGGTCAGGGCGCGCCGCGAGTGCGGCTGTCGCGTTGCCGATCAGGCAGACCGCGGTCTCCAGGCCGGAGGTGATCAGAGTCCTACAGACTGCGGCGATCTCTTCCAGACCCAACTTGTCGGAGGCCATGCCTGACCGCCCCGGGTTCGTCGCCGGCGTCTCCTGACGGCCGTACCGTTGTACGTGTTCGATCAGTCTGGTCACGTCATTCCCTGTGTCGTTTCCGCCTCGGGGAGCGGTCAGTCGGCTGATCAGGTCGCCTCCAGGACTCTGCCGCCGCTCACTTTCCGATGGGATCACCAGGGCTGCCAGGTCCTCGTGCGCATCCTTGACTGCTTCCGTCCGGACCGCTGAGGGCGTCGCGTGGACGGGGCGACCGAGGACGTCACACATGTCAGCGAAGTGCTCCGAGGCGGCTGATGGAACACCGAGCATCTCACTGAGGCATGCCACAACCAGTGGAAAGGCGAAGTCGTCCACAAGGTCTATGGAGTCGGCATCAGCGTGCCGGCGAAGCAGGTCATGAGCGGCGGTGTCGATTCGGGTGGCGGACCGATGCAGAGCTGGGTGCAGCAACGGCCCGGCGATGGCGTACGCCTCGTCGGATCGCTTCGCCGATGACCAGCGTCCCTCAGTGCGAGTCGGCTCCGAACGCGCGGGCGCGCACGTGGCCGCGGGGCGGGTGGGTGACTCGCAGGTCGAGAAGCGTGGGTCCTGAAGGACTTGGCGACAGCCGTCGTACGAGAGGACGGCGAACAGTCCCGTGCGGCTGCGGTGGACCGGCCCCTGAACACGCATCTGCTCGTACAACGCATAGGCGTCACCCCGGAAGTCCGGCGCGATGAGCTTGGCTACAGGGTCACCGGTGCGGGCCAGAAGCCTCGTCCTCATGCTGTGCAGCCCGAGGGTGCCGGCGCAAGACGGCTCGACGTCGTTGGGGCGGTTGTTCATGGTCTTCCCCTCAGCAAGCGACTTCAGGCAGGGCGCTGGACACGGCTGACATCCGCGGGCGTCTGGAGCTACGGGGTCGTCGTGGATACGAGTTCTGCCAGGTTGGCGGCAGGGCCTGAGCGACACGTTCCGCAGGGGTGCGGTGGTGGGAGTGATCAGGACGGTGTGACGCCGCGGCTCGCGTTGCTACTCACCACCTGAGTCAACGGTATCCCATGTGAGACGTGAACGTTTCAAGCGAACCGTAAACGACTCACTCTTTGCTCACATCGCGCACTCCTTCCGGAGCGAGGCCGTTCCGCTGGTGCGGGGCTTGCAGGCGCCGGCGGTGGAGCCACTTCGGTAGTCCCGGGGCCTCGAGGAAGCCCTCCGCGCGGGCTGATGCCAGTCCTATGCGGGGCAGGTCGGCGCTCTTCTCGAAGAGGAGGAAGCGCGGTTCCCAGATCGGGCGGTACTTCGCGTTGGCGCGGTAGAGGGACTCGATCTGCCACCAGCGGGAGAAGAAGCTCAGCAGCGATCGCCACAGGCGTAGTACCGGTCCGGCGCCGAGCCGTGCTCCGCGCTCGAACACCGAGCGGAACATCGCGAAGTTCAGGGACACTTGGGTGGTGTCGATCTCGTCTGCCCGGCGCAGCAGTTCGATGACCATGTACTCCATCAGGCCGTTGTCGGAGTCGCGGTCGCGGCGCATCAGGTCGAGGGAGAGCCCCTGAGGGCCCCATGGCACGAACGACAGCAGGGCCCGCAGCGTGCCCTCGGCGTCGTGGCATTCGACCATCACGCACCGCCCGTCCTCCGGGTCCCCGAGCCGGCCCAGCGCCATGCTGAACCCGCGCTCGGTCGCACCGTCGCGCCAGTCGTCGGCACGCTCGACAAGACGCGCCATCTCATCGGTGGGGATGTCCTCGTGGCGCCGGACGCGGACGGTGCAGCCGGCTCACCTCACCCGGTTGTGGGCCTGCCGGACGGCGCGCATGGCGCGGCCCTCCAAAGTGAAGTCGGCGACGTCGACGATGGCCTCATCGCCGAGTTCCAGTGCGTCCAGGCCGTGCCGGGCATAGACGGTGCCTGCTTCCTCGCTCGCGCCCATGACGGCCGGCACCCAGCCGTGTGCGCGTGCTTCGGCGAGCCACGGGGTGATGGCGCCCGGCCAGGCCTCCGGGTCACCGATCGGGTCCCCGGATGCCAGCGACACACCGCCCACCACGCGGTAGGCGACTGCGGCCTTCCCGGTCGGGGACCACACCGCGCTCTTGTCCCGGCGCAGTGAGAAGTAGCCGAGGGAGTCGCGCTCTCCGTGGAGCTCCAGCAAGGTCCGCAGCCGGTCCTCATCGTTCTCGGTGAGCGGGTCGACGGCGCGGCGGGCGCGGAACGCGGCGTAGGCGACAGCGATGACGACCGCGGTGCCCAGCATGTTGACGGTGACGTTGGCCCAGTGCGGGACGGCGATCCCCGGGAAGCGCGACTTGTCCACCGTGACCGTGATCAGCTGCCACGCACCGTAGCGCCAGCGCTCTGTAAGGGCGGGACGGTCCGCGTGGGGAGCCTGGTTGGTGGCGGTGACCAGCAACCAGGCGAGCAGTGAAGCCGTGGCCAGCCCACCGACGGCCACGACGGCGGCGAGCTTGGGGTTGGAGCGGTCTCCCTTGGCGTAGAACTCTCGCCGTCCTGCCAGCAGCGCGACGACGAACGCGGCAGTGAAAAGAAGTGAGATCCAGTTCTGCGGGTGCCGCCGCCACTGCGGGAAGATCATGGCGAAGCAGACGAGCGCCAGGAACAGCCCGCCGAGCGCCAGGTTGAGGATCCATGCCGCGCGTTTGCGGCGCCGCATCGTCACCGCGAGGAAGGCCGTGACCACGCCGGAGGCGAATCCGGCGGTCAACAAGTACGGCGTGAACAGATCCTGTTGGTTGTGCCGTCGCAAGTCCTGGCCGAGGGAGACCCATATGGCGCTGAGGAAGTTGACGAACGCAACAACCCGTAGGTACCAGACAGCACATGAGGCGGCCCGTCGCGACAGCGGGGACTCTCCGTCTGCGGTGGTCTGGAGTGTGGCGGGCCGGTTGCTCATGGTCTCTTCCTGGGCGTGTTGTCAGGGGCTGGGCACTGGGTGGAGTCGTTGCCGTCGGACGCCGGCGTGTCCCAGCAGGTACTGAGGTGGCTGAGTGGCGGCGCCGGGCCTGTGGTGCTGGCGCGGCCCAGGCCGTCCGTCGGACCCCTTCGTGTCGGCCGGGGGCGTGGACCGGACGGGATTCCAGCCGGTCCGCTCCGTCTCGCCCTCTGCGTCCGAGCCACGGGCAATGCGGGCCCCAAGCCTCGAGGCCCGCGTTGCCGGCTCAGCTTCCGTCTGCGGCAGCAGGTGCTGTGTCCGCTGTTCTGTCCGTGCGTTCAGTGCTGGACGGGTTCGTTGGTCAGCTTCTGGCCGCGCAGCAGGAACCAGGCGACGGCTGAGGCGAGCAGCAGCAGGCCGGCGCCGACGCCCGCGGCGAGTGCCACGCCGTCGACGAAGGACTCGCGTGCTGCCTGCAGCAGCGCCGCGGCCGCGTCGGCGGGCATGTGCACGGCGGCCACGACGGCTCCGGCCAGCGATTCGTGTGCCGCTTCCGGGGTTCCGGCCGGTCCGGTGAAGTCCTGGTAGATGTTGGTGACGACCGACCCCAGCAGGGCGATGCCCAGAGCGGTGCCCAGTTCGTAGGCCGTCTCCGAGACCGCCGAGGCTGCGCCGGCCTGTTCCTTGGGGACGGCGGTGAGGATGATGTCGGAGGTGATCGTGAACGACAGTCCGGCGCCGAAGCCGACGACCAGCAGGGTGGTTCCGATCAGCGGGTAGCCGGTGGACTGGGTGATCGTGGTCAGCGCGGCCAGCGAAAGACCGATGACGGCCAGCCCGCTGGAGACCACCGCGCGCACCGAGAGACGTCGTGCCGCGGCGCCGGCGACCAGGCCGGCCACGACCGCGCCCGCGGCGGCCGGCAGTTCGGCGATGCCCGCTTCGATGGGCCGCCGGTCCTGGACGAGCTGCAGGTACTGGGAGAGGAAGAACAGCAGGCCGGAGAGCCCGAGAATGGTCAGTACGTTCGCCAGGACGGCGCCGCTGAAGCCGCGGTTGCGGAACAGCCGGACGTCCACCAGCGGGACGGGCAGGGTGTGCTGGCGCCGGACGAAGCCGTAGAGAGCGGCCGCACCGAGCACGCCTGCCGCGAGGGTGAGCCAGGCGAACCCCTCGGCCGCGGCCTCCTTGATGCCGTAGACGACACCGACCATGCCGATCAGCGACAGGAAGACACTCGGCATGTCCCACGGCCCCGGGGAGGGGTTGCGCGATTCCGGCAGCATCTTGACCCCGACAATGACCAGCAGAGCCATCACGGGCAGGTTGATCAGGAAGACCGAGCCCCACCAGAAGTGCTCCAGCAGCACACCGCCCACGATCGGGCCGACCGCCATGCCCGCCGAGGCGGCGGCGCTCCAGATACCGATGGCGAGGCTGCGCTCACGCGGGTCGTGGAAGAGGTTGCGGATCAACGCGAGCGTGGAGGGCATCAGCGTGGCGCCGGCGACACCGAGCAGCGCCCGGGCGACGATCATCATCTCGGGGGTCTGCGCGTAGGCGTTGAGTACGGAGACCAGGCCGAACGCGGTCGCTCCGATCAGCAGCAGGCGCTTGCGGCCGATGCGGTCGCCCAGGCTGCCCATGGAGATGAGCAGGCCGGCGATCACGAACGAGTAGGCGTCGCCGATCCACAGCAGCTGGGTACCCGAAGGCTGCAGGTCCTCGCTGAGGTAGGGCGTGGCCAGGCCGAGAACGGTGGCGTCCACCGCGACGAGCAGCACGGCCAGGACCAGGACGCCCAAGGCGATCCAGCGGCCCGGCACCTGCTCTGTGCTGCCCTGCTCAGCCGTACGCAGGGGATGGGTCATGATGCGTCCCTTCGCATCGTGCCGCCGAGCAGCAGCTCGGCGATCATGTGAGTGAAGTCGTTGCGGGCCGCCCGGCCCTCGATGACGGCCCAGCCGCCGGCGGCCAGCAGGCCGTACAGGGCCTCGGTGAGCCACACCGCGCTCAGGTCGATGCGGAACTCGCCGCTCTCCTGGCCCCGGCGGAACAGTTCGGTGAGCCGGGCGTCGATACGGGACCAGCCCGCGTGCTGCCCCTCGCCCTCGAAGAGCTGGTTTTCCGAGTAGAGGAAAGCGAGCAGGCTCGTACAGGGCTCCAGGGCACGGACCAGGCGGCGCACCGCCTCTTCGGCCGTCCCTTCCGCCAGGCGGGCCGCGTCCAGAGCCGCTTCGCACTCTGCGATACCGAGGTCCTCCAAGGCGCGCACCAGGGCGTCGCGTCCGGAGAAGTGACGGTTCAACGTCGCCCTGCTGATCCCGGCAGCCCGGGCGACCTCTTCCGTGGTCGCCGTGGCCTTGCGCGTCAGCAGATCGGCAGCTGCACGCAACACATGATCACGATCGAAGCTCATGAGTCAACAGTAACTCATGTGAGACGTTCATGTCTCATTGGCTACATCAACGTCTCTTCATGCGACCGGCCACTTCGGAAGACCGCACGCCCCGCACCGCCGCGAGCGGACTCCCGCCGGAGGCAGAACCGGCCCCGCCCAGGCGCGTCGCACCCGGCGTTGACAGTCATCGACCTCACCATAAACTAGACTGACAAGTCAGACTAGTTTTGGGGCGGGTATGGCATCTGAGTCTGTGGAGCCCGTCCGTCGGCGGGCTCTCGTCGTGGGCTGCGGGATGGCCGGGTGCGCCGCGGCGTGGTGGTTGGAGCATGAGGGGTGGGATGTCGTACTCGTCGACAAGGAAGCCGATCCGTATCCGAGCAGCTACCTGCTGCAGCTGGACGCTCAGGCGACGCGGGTCCTGCGGCTCATGGGAGGCCGGCAGATCGTCGACGAGGTGACCTTCGCGGCGCCGGCGGTGTCGGTGCGGTGGGGCACGCGCAAGGTCCGCGAGTTCAAGATCGACGGTGACGGCGATTGGCGCCTCGCTCGCCGGTCGGTGCTGCTGTCGCGGCTTTTCGCGCACTTGCCCGCCGCAGTCCAGAAGAGGCTGGGCGTCGGGCTCGAGGCGCTGGAGCACCGTAGCGACGACGTTCTGGCCCGGTTCAGCGATGGTTCGGCGGAGTCGTTCGACGTGGTCGTCGGGGCGGACGGGCTGCACTCGACGGTGCGCCGGCTGACGCTGGCATCCGAAGCGCACAGCGTGTACCGCAATGGCCTCACCCACGTGTGGATCAACGCCGACGTGCCCCTGCCCGACGGGCGTGCGGTGATCTCCTCCCGCGAGGGGATGCTGTCGCTGATCTACCCGTTCCCGGACACCGACCAGACCTCGGTCATGGCGGTCGTTCCCGTGCCGGACTCGACCATTGCGGACGAGCCGATGCTGGTCGAGCAGGTTTGCGACATGGTCGAGCGCCTGGGCCCGGACATGCGCGCGGTCGCGGCGGCGGCACGGAAGTCCGAGGACACCAAGCTGACCCGGTTCTCGCAGGTGCGACTGCCACGCTGGTACACCCGCCGGGTCGTGCTCCTCGGCGACTCCGCGCACTGCATCGACCCGGTGTCCGGCATGGGCGCGCACGCTTCGCTGCCGGGCGCCAAGGTGCTGGCCGAGTCCCTGCGGGCCACGGACGACGTCACCCTCGCCTTCGCGCGGTTCGAGGCCGAGATCCGTCCCTTCGCCAGGACGGCACAGAGCATCACGGCGCGGACCGTGGAGTTCAGCACCCGGGCCGAGGGACGCAACCGCGCGGCCACACTTGCCGGAGGGATCGGCGATCTGCTGGCCACCATCCCGGCGACACTGACGAGGCACAGCAACCGCAGGCAGGCTGCGCTCCGGCCATGAACCCTCTTTGCCCCTGGCAGGTCACCGGGCCGGGACGAGCCCGCGTGGCAGCCAGGCACACTGGTCGCCGTACGATGCCGCTACTGCACATGAGAGAGATCAATGGGACGCACAGCAGGACGAGGACCCGAAGACACCAAGCGGTTGATCCTGGATGCCGCGAGGGGTGTCGTCGTGGCCCAGGGCGCCCGGGCGACCCTCGACGACGTGGCGGAAGCGGCCGGGATGACTCGGGGTGCCGTGATCTACCACTACAGCTCGAAGAACACGCTGTGGGTCGCCCTGACCCGCGATGTACTCACCCAGTTCCGTAAAGCGGTGCATGACGACGTCGAGGACGGCCAGAAGCCCGGCCGTCTGGCGCGTGCCTTCATCCGCGCATCGCTGGACGGAGACGAGATCGACGCCGTCGGCGAGCGGCTGTTCCTCCTGGCCGCCCTCGCCGTCACCCCCGGGGTGCCCGAAATCCTCGCCGAGGACGGGGCCAGCTGGAAGGCCGAGATGGCCGAAGACGGACTGTCGGTCGGAGCACGCACGGTCATCCTCAACGCCGTCGACGGCGCCGGCCTGATGACCGGGTGGGGGCTCAAGCCCGATCGCGCCGAACTCGTCGCCCTGCGTACCGAGCTGGAGAACCTCGCCAGCCCCGGCGTCCACCACTAGGGCGTGTTCTGAGAGTCGGCCGTCAGCCAGTGGTTGGTGACTGCGATGAGGTGCGTGGGCGATGGGCTCGAACGTCCACAGGGCGTCCATCGGGATCGTGAGCGGTCATCGTCCACTGCGTGGGCAGTGTCTCGATCCGTCCGACCGGCCACCCGGCGCCCAGAATCTGTTCGCGGACCTCACACAGCTGCGCGTGTGTTCCCACGCGCAGCCCCCATCCGGCATTGCCCAGAGGGTCGAGATCAGTGGTGGGGGCGGCAGTGGTTTCGACGATCATCAGGTGGTCGTCGCCGCCGACGTCGATGACTGCGATCCGAGGGTCCGAAGGGGTTGCAGCGCGCTCGAATGCGAGCACTGCTCCGAGCAACTCCGTGTAGTACGCCACGAGCCGGTCGAGGTCGGTCGTGGACAGAGTCAGATGGTTGATTCCGAAGAGTTCGGCCATGGTGGGCCAACTGTAGTGCAGTTGCCGGAGGACACCCGGGTCGCGCTTGAGGTGCGGTCACAGCGCCTGGCGTATCAAGGTGAGTTGGATGGCGGCTTCGTGGCGGACGGCGAGTTTCTCGAAGCGTGTCGCGACACCTCGTACCTGCTTGACGAGCCCGATCCGGCACTCGACTTTGTGTCTGGCCTTGTATTTCTCACGGTCGAAGCCGGGTGGGCGGCAGCCGGCCGAACCTCGGTGTCGGCGGTGGCCGGCCCGTCGCGCTTCTCCCCAATGATGTGAGGGATCTGCCGACGGCACTTCGGTGCCCGGCGCGGCGAAGTCGGGATCCCGCCATGGCACGGGCCGAGACGAGCATGCCGACCCCGCCGGGTAACCGGTGAACATCTCGGCGTCGCCCGCGGCCCTCTCCACCTTCGTGTCCGAGCATGGCACCCGACTTGAAAACTGTACTGACGTGTCAGTACAGTAATTGGGGCACGAGGTAGACGGCCGGCAGGCCGCATACGAACGGAGCACGACCATGACCAGTGTCAGCACCCGATCCGCCGACGTCGTCGTCGTCGGCGCCGGCCTCGCAGGGCTCACGGCAGCCGACCAGCTCTCCCGAGCCGGGCACGACGTCGTCGTCATCGAGGGCCGCGACCGCATCGGCGGACGGATCCACACGGTCGAGATCGCGGGCGTCCCCGTCGACGCCGGAGCGACCTGGGTCGCGCCGGGTCACACCGCGGTACGCGATCTCGCCCGCCGATTCGACTGCGAGTTCGTGCCCCAGTCCCAGCCGGGCAAGGGCGTCATGTCCTTCGGAGGCAAGCGCAAGATCGAGAGCGCCACGTCCATGGCACCCTGGGTGATGCTCGACCTCACGCGGATCATGGGGGTCCTGCAGAAAATGGTCGACGGACTTCCCGTCTCGTCTCCTTGGGAGCACCGCCACGCCGCGCACTTCGATTCGATGTCGCTCGGCGAGTGGCTGACCTTGAAGCACGCCCTGAAGGACACCCGGAAGTTCATGAACATGTTCAGCCTGGTGCACTGGGGCGCACCCGTCGGCGAGGTGTCACTGTTCAACGCGATGCGGTACATCAAGAACCTGGGCGGCATCGAGCACATGCTCGCCGTCGAGGGCGGCGACCAGCAGGACCGGGTGCTCGGAACAACGCACACGCTGGTCAGCAGGCTCGCGGGCACGCTCGAGGACTGTCTGCTCGTCGCCTCCCCGGTGGAGCGCGTCACCACGGCCGGCGAACGCATCACGGTCGAAACCGCCAAGCACACCATCGATGCCCGGTATGCCATCGTGACGGCGTCGCCGGCACACCGCTCGGCCATCGAGTTCACACCCGCACTCCCGGAGCGTCACTACGGGCTCTCGCGCAGTTGGCGGCTGGGAGCGCTCAGCAAGGCGTTCGTCGCCTACGACCGCCCCTTCTGGCGAGACGAAGGTCTCTCGGGGGAGGGAATGTCCGACGACGAGACCGCCTTCCTCACCTTCGACGTCAGCCCCCACGCCGACGGCCCCGGCATCCTCATGGTCTTCTGTGACGGCCGCGGATTCGACGCCTACGACAAGGACGAACGCCGCCGCCGCGTCATGAGGCACCTCATCCACCTCTACGGTGAGCCCGCGCGCCACTCCATCGACTACACCGACTTCTCCTGGGGCAACGACAGCTTCGCACCCGGCGGGCCGAACCCGGCGGTCGGACCGAAGACATGGACCACCTTCGGACCGTTCCTGCGCCAACCCGTCGGACGCGTCCACTGGGCCGGCACCGAAACAGCCGACGAGACATCCGGCACCATGAACGGCGCCATCCTCTCGGGCCGGCGCGCGGCAACCGAAGTGGCAGCACGCCTCGACGCCGGACAGTGAAGACACCCACCCTCACCGTCCTCGCCCTGCCCACGCGCCCCGCCGTGCGCGCCCCAAAACTGCTCCGCCTCCACACCGTCAGCTGCGAGGACCCGATCGCAGCGGTTCAGGTCATCTGGTCCTTCAAGTCCCGTGCCGCGCGAAGGTGTCCACCACCGTATTCACCTTGCGAAGGTTCAATCCGTTCGTTTTCGCGTGCACCCCTTTGCGGGATGCGTCCATTTCGGTGATGATTCCGGTTCCGACAGGTTGGGCTTGATGAACTCGACGAACAACAAACAGAATGAGGTCGCCGTGACGGTGGCCGCTGATTCCGCCGCGGGGGACGAACGGACGGCGGAGGGGAAACTGGGCTCGCGGGCACCCGGGTTCATACGGAAGTCAAGTTTGCTTCGCCTGGGCTGGCAGGTCGGGGTCTTCGTTGTTGGTCTCGCCGTGGTTGGGGCCGGCATCGCGATGCTGGTGCTGCCCGGACCGGGCTGGCTGGTGATTTTCGCAGGCATGGCCATCTGGGCGACCGAGTTCGTCTGGGCCCAGATCTTCCTACGCTGGACCAGGCGCAAGGTAACCGCAGCCGCCCAGCGCGCACTCGACCCCAAGGTACGGCGACGCAACATCGTCCTTACCACGGCGGGACTAGTGATCGTCACGGCACTGTTCGGGATCTACGTCTGGAAGTTCGGCATGGTTGTGCCGTGGAAGATCGAACAGTGAGGTCTTCAAGAGTGGCCACTGCTCGGATGGCCGGCTGGTGCCTGCGACGAACGAGGCGCCCGTGCCGTTGAGAGAGGTGTTCGACGTCTCGACTCATCAGCTCGTGAGCCTCGTTGGTTCCATATCCTGCGTACTCGACCTGCCTCACGGCCTGATGGAAAACTTCGAACCCCTCTCGGCGATCACACTGTAACCCGCAGGCTCGGCACCGGCTTGAGGATCAACCGCACCGAGGTTTCCGCATACAAGGCCGCCAAGCATCACCGGCGTTCGCTTTCTGAACCTCACCGCCCCTCCCCGGAGCCGCTCCCCCCAGCCACCGAGTGCAAATCATTGTGCCCTGTCACCACAGAACATCCGGCACATAAGACCAAGCCGGGCATGTGTCACAGGTTCAGCATCAACGGCGGCCACTACGTGACTCACCCACTCCGGGCAGAGGTCCGCCAATTCCATGAAGCACGGTCCGTTCGGCCATCAGGCGTTCGACGCTCGACCGCTCAGGAAGTCGGCTCACTGAGCTTCTTCGGGCTGGCCCCTGATCGGCCGAACGTGGTCCTGGCGGACAAGGCGTACTCCTCCCGTGCGATTCGCGAGCACCTACGCAAGCGCGGCATCCGAGCGGTGATCCCCATCCCCGCGGACCAGCAACGTCATCGGCCGCGTCGCGGCAGCCAGGGCGGCAGGCCACCGGCCTTCGACCGAGAGATCTACAAACAACGCAACACCATCGAACGGTGCATCAACCGCCTGAAGCAATGGCGAGGCATCGCCACACGCTACGAGAAGACCGCAACCATCTACCTGGCCGGACTACATATCGCCGGCATCTTCCTCTGGTCCGGCTGCTGACTCAGGGAACATATCCGGTGGCAGCCGACGGGGGTCGGTACACCCATTGTCAGTCGCCGGTGCCAGCATCACAGCTATGAGCGCCATCTTTACCACTCCACCGCGGCCGTTCGACATCGCCGCACTCTTCCCTCAACTGGCTCCGCTGGTGCGGACGGGCACGCGGCTGCACCCGCGGCCGGGGTCGCCCACTGTGCACGACAGCTCCGTCGGCGGGCCGCTCCTGTGGCCCGCCGGCGAGCCGTGGCCGCACTGCGACGAGCCGCACGACAGGCACGCGTCGCAGACGGTCCACTCGCCGGACGATGTCCGGCTGCTGCGTCGCGATCTCGCAGCCGCGGACGAGCGGCTGCGGCTCGACCCCGAGGCGCCCGAGGTCACCCCCGAGGAACGGGAGAACTGGGAGCGGATCAAGGTGGGACGCCCGTGGTTCGACGGCCCGATCCCCCTGCTCCCCGTCGCCCAGCTCTACGCCCGTGACGTCGCCTTCCCGTGCCCACCCGATGCGGACCTCCTCCAGGTCCTGTGGTGCCCCTTCGACCACGCCGAACGCGCCCACCCCACGACCACACTCGTCTGGCGCTCCGCCGCCACTGTCACCGACCTCCTCGACGCACCGCCCGAGCCGCCGGTCATCCAGTCCCAGTGGTACCTCCCGGAGCCATGCCTGTTCTCACCGGAACAGGTCACGGAATACCCCAATCCCTCAGAGCTGCCGGAGGAGTTGCGTGCCCAGGTGGAGGACATGAGCCGATGGGCGTCGATCGACCCCGCGCTGTACAGCAATTACGCGTACGACCCGGGGGAGCTGTACTTGAACAACCTCTGCCACGCACCAGGCTGGAAGACCGGCGGCTGGACCTGCTGGGGCCTCAGCGACCCCGTGGACCGACCCTGCCCCGAGTGCGGCACGGACGAGGTGCCGCTTCTCACCATCGCTTCCTCGGAATGGGACGCCGGCAGCGGAACCTGGGTTGCCGAGGAGGAGCCGACGAACCCGGCCCCGCCTCCCCTGGGAGCGCGGGACGGCAACTTCACGCTGATCGACATCGCCGGCGGCTACAACCTCCAGCTCCACGTCTGCCCGGCCTCCCCGGACCACCCGCACATCGAACTGGTTCAGTAGGCCCTTGCGGAAGTCCTCCGCGCCACCGGGTGCACCGCGATTGTCACACCGGCCACCAGCCTCTTCCAGCTATCAGGTGATCCAAGCTGAACGCCCTAAGCGTCGTCCGCACCACGACCTCACTCCGACCGACCAGACCCTCAACCGGGCACTGTCTTGCACCAGGGTGCCGGTCGAACGCGGTGCCGCCCGCCTGAAGTGCCGGCGGATTTTCCGTCATGCCCGATGCAGTCCGAACCGCATGACGTCAATCGCCAGAGCCGTCCTCACTCTCGAGCGGCACCGCTGACGAAGCTCGATGAACAACGCGAAGATCGAGAAGGCCATGGGGTGAGGCGAAGCGTGAGCGGGCGCTGCGGCTGGCTTGTCCGGTCAGTCACAGCGCTCCGGACGAGCTCGGAAGCGGAGGCATGGGCTCGGTCCATCTGGGCCGCTCCCGAGTGACTGCTGTACCGGGCGGTCCACGAGGAGGCGGACGTCTCTGCCGTACCTGCTGCGCTCAACCCTCTTGTCGTCGCCCGCGTAAGGAGCCGGAGCTGCGACCCACGCCGGAGCAATTGCTTGACGTGTGCGTGGACCGGATCGGCCTCGGAAAGCCGACCACAGAGCCGGATTGCCCACCTCGGCGGGCAGCCGACAAAGAGCCGCCCTCGCTGGTCGCGCAGCCTCTGCCATCGCGGTCGGCCGTGGCGCACCCTCGCTCCGCCGCAGCCGCCGGGGGCGGCCCCACCGCTCTCTATCTCCGCAGTAGGCGGAGCCGGATGGGCCTGATGCTGCGGAACACGCTGTTCATCCTTGTGTTCGTCGCGTTCGCGGCGGGCGGCGGCCTGGTCCACGTCGCCGAAGGTGTGAGAACACTGGTCGGGTTCACGGCTTTCTTGAAGCTGCTGAGGCTCTTCGGTCTGCTGAGCCAGGGCGACGGACTCGTACTGAACGACCTCGGTATAGGCGTCGACTCCCCCACGAACCTGGCGGCGCTGCGTTGGTCCGAGGCCATCTCCGTCGAGCTCAGGCAGGGGGCACGCGACACCGTGCTCGGTGTTCCCGCCACCGAGGTGCAGGACCTCTGAGAAGCCCTGATCCAACGTGGGCAGCTCGCTGACGAGCGGGCGTAACCGGGCTGCCGCCGGCGGCCGTTGGAATTGTGTGACGAGAACCAAAGAACGCGCCGAGGACACCTGCCCGCTTGTCTATCAGTGCCGTCTGTCGCTGTCCACGCGCACCGTCAATCACCTCGCCGACCTGCTGCGGCGTCATCTGAAGGCGATCCGGTCCAGGTGACGGATCCTGTCGCCCGGGAAGATCGCGGTAATCGTCCTGGACGAGCTTCGCCACGACCAGCGCCTGGCCGACATGGCGGGCGGCAACAACATCTCCGAGTCCACCGTCCGTCGCTGGCGCGACGAGATGATCGCCCTGCTCGCCGCACAGGCCCCGCGCCTGGACCGTGCCTTGCAGACGATCGCCCGCCAGGGTGGGGAGGCCGTCCTGATTGAGGGCACCCTGGTCCACACTCAGCGCCGAACCGGGAAAGCCGACCGCAAGAACTACTCCGGCAAGCACCGCCAGCACGGCCTGCAGTTCCTCGCCCTCACCGACGAGAGGGGCCGCCTGATCCGGATGTCCGCCGCCCGGTCCGGCCGCACCCACGACAACACCGCCGCCCGCCACGACCACATTCTGGCCCACCTGCGCGCCGCTAGCCTCGGGGCGCTGGCCGACCTCGGCTTCCGCGGCCTGGACAACGACATTCACAGCCCCTGTGATCGTCACCGGCTTCGCCGCCACCCGCGCCCACAAGCTCACCCCGGGCCAGAAGGAAGCCAACCGTGTCCTCGCCGTCGGACGTGCACCGGTCGAGCACGGCTTCGCCCACCTCAAGAACTGACGGACCTTGACCAAGCTTCGTACCGATCCCGCCCACGCCACCCGCCTCCTGCGTGCACTGCTCGTCCTGACGAATCTGGAAGTCAACCGCTTAAACAACACCGCATGGAGTTTCCGGCGACATCACCTTCGGGAGCCGCCCTCTGGCCAAGAACCCCAAGCGCGGCTTTGACTTGCTCGAACACGGCAACGGCAGTGAAGGGACACGGGCGTGCGCGCACGGGGCATCAACTACGACACAGGGTTCCTCCCGGGGGAACAACTCTCCCGCAAGAGCTTCACCTCTGAGACGGTCCGGCACGACATGGCGGTGATCTCCAGAGATCTCCACTGTGACGCCGTTCGGATCTCGGGACGAGAGCCCGAACGGTTGAGCATCGCTGCAAGACACGCTGCAGACACCGGCCTTGAGGTCTGGTTCGCCCCCTTTCCCGTGGACCTTCCCCGCGACCAGTTGCTCCCGTTCTTCGCCGACTGCGCAGCCCGGGCCGAAGCCGTACGGGAGGCCGGCACCGAAGTGGTGTTCGTCGCCGGCTGCGAGATCAGCACGTTCTGCGGCGGTTTCCTCCCGGGCGACACCTACGGCGACCGCCTTCGGGCCATGGCCGACGCCGACATGGAGTGGTGGTCCTCCCTCGGACCGGTGCAAGAACGCCTCAACGACTTCCTCTCCCAGATCGCCGCGACCGTCCGTACGCACTTCCGCGGGAAGATCACCTACGCCTCGGCTCCCTGGGAGTTCGTCGACTGGGATGCGTTCGACCTCGTAGGCATCGACGCCTACCGAGCCGCCTACAACGCCGACAGCTTCCGTGACGAGCTGCGTGGGCACCTCGCCCACGGCAAACCCGTCGCGGTGACCGAGTACGGAACCTGTGCGTACCGGGGCGCGGGAGAACGTGGCGGCATGGCCTGGCAGGTGCCGCCCGGCGCGGTCCCGGACGAAGACGAGCAGGCGCGCTACCTCACCGAATTGCTGGACATCTTCGAGGACGAAGGCGTGGACACCGCGCTCTGGTTCACCTTCGCCGGTTACAGCAGGCCCGGGGAGCGAGACCTTGGCTCCTACGGCGTCGTCCGGATGCTCGACGAGATGCGCTGGGAACCGAAGAAGGTGTTCCACACGATGGCAGCCAGATACCAACGCAGCTGATCGACCAAGATCTCCGGCCTTTGGCAGCACCCGCTTCACAGCCCCCGACCACCGTCACACTGGGGTGCGGGGTGACGGATGATCTACTGCACAGACTGCCGCCCGCGACCAGCATGAGCACCCCGAACTACCATCACATCAGCCCTTTGACCTGCGCCTTCAAGTTGGCGAAGCCTCTGTCTGCGAGGCAGGAAACCGACCCCGGCCGGCGGTGCCCCCAGGCCCCCTTCGGCGCTGAAAGCGGAACTCTCTGCGATCTCGGCGACTGCGGGGCTTGCCGTTGGTGTCAGCGGTTCTCGTCGGCTGTCGCTCCGTGCTCCTCGTCGACCCTGGTGGTGACACCGGTCTCGACGACGGTGCGAGTGGCATCCACAGACGCGTAGACCCACAGAATGCGCATCGGCTCCGTCGTCGAGGCGTTTCGGAAGCGGTGGGTGGTACCGGCGGGCACGTACGTGGTGTCGAAGCGAGTCACACGATGCTCAGTACCGTCGATCTCCACGATGGCGTCACCCTCGAGGATCGTCACGCTCTCCGGACAGTTGTGCGTGTGCAGAGGGATGGCCGCGCCGCCGTCGAACAGGGTCTGGCCGGTGAGGAAGACCTCCGCCCCATGGGCGCGGGTGACCAGAGGGATGGTGCGGGCGCCACCGCTGCGGTCGAAGGCGGTCAGTTCTGCCGGACGCAGGACGGCGGGCGGGAAGGATGCGAAGCAGGGGGCGTGCGTGGCGTGGTCGCGCATGGCGTTTCTCCTGGTGGTGCGGTCACGTGGCGACATGTTCTGTACAGCGTCGGTGTCGACTCGCGTCGACGCTCTCGGCGCCGAGTGCGGCGGTACCGCCGGCCCCGGCGTCGGCCACGTCGGTGGTCGAGGAGCGACGCCGGGGTCCCGGCGAAGGACCACCGGCGGGCACGCTCCGGGCGGAACGGCACCCGTTCACGCCTCAGGTGACGCTGATGGCGCCCGTGAGGAGGGCGAAGGCGATGTAGCCGAGGGAGACGAGGACGCCCCAGCGCAAGGCGTGCTTCTGGAAGTCGCCGAGTTCGGTCTTCACGAGGCCGATGAGGACCCACAGCGGGGCGCTCGTCGGACCCATCATGTGGAGGATCTGACCGATGGCGCCGGCGCGGGCGATCTCGTTGGCGTCGATGCCGTAGTGCGCGGCGGACTCGGCGAGGACGGGGACGACGCCGAACCAGTAGCCGTCGTTCGACATGAAGAAGCCGAGGGGCAGGGACAGGAGGGCGGTGAACAGCGGGATGACGTTGCCCCACCCGTCCGGGACGATCGAGAGGGCCGCGTCGGCCATCTCCTTGATCATGCCGGAGTCGGTCATGATGCCGGTGAAGACACCGGCGGCGAGGACGAGGATCATCACGGGCACGGCGTTGGCGGCCTGGCGCTTGATGAGCTCCTGCTGGTCACCGATGGCGCGGATGTTGACGAGCAGGGCGATGACGAAGGCGACCATGAAGAGCACGAGGAGGTCGGCGACCTCGAGGATGAGGAGCACCATCAGGAGCACGGTGAGGGCCGCGTTGAACCACATCCGCCAGTCGGCCCGGACCGGCTCGAACGCCTCGCCGGAGGCGATCTCGAGCTTGTAGGCGGCGAGCTTCTCGCCGTCGATGCGGCGGCGCTCGCGCAGGCCGAGCCAGTAGGCGACGGCGATGATGGCGAGGCTGGTCAGCGCCATCGGGCCGATCATGTGGACGAAGTATTCACTGGCGTTGAGGTGCAGGACGCTGATGCCGCGGGTGGCGGCGCCGCCCCAGGGGGTGGTGCCGGAGATGGTGCCGAGCGACATGGCGGCCAGGGTCGCCAGGACCAGGGGGTTCATGCCCAGGCGCCGGTAGATGGGCAGGAAGGCCGAGCAGACGATCATGTAGCTGGTGGTGCCGTCGCCGTCGAGGGCCACGCAGAGCGACAGCACCGCGGTGCCGATGACGATGCGGAGCGGATCGCCCTTGGAGGCTCGGACGATGGCCTGGACGATCGGCTCGAACAGTTTCACCTCCATCATCAGGCCGAAGTAGAGGACGGCGAACAGCAGGAGCGCCGCGGTGGGCGCGACCGTGTCCAGACCGTTCATGATCATGTCGCCGAGCTGGGTGCCCTTGCCCGCTATGAGGGCGGCGACGATCGGGGTGAGCATGATGGCGGTGAACGCGGAGAGGTACTTGCGCATCACGAGCAGCATGAAGCTGCCCAGCGTTGCGAAGCCGAGGACGGCGAGCATCGTTGCTCCTTGGTCGGTGCAGGACTGAGGGCCGCCGGTCGGACGGCGGCACAGAACGGCGCATCGGGTCAGTGCGTGTCGGTTCGGGCGACGACCGGCAGCGCACGCGTGGCCGTACTCGGCTCGTGCGTCGGGTCGGTCATGGTACGTGCGGCTCCTGTAGGGCGGGCTCGCCGGACGGGGGCGGGAAGAGAGGAGGGAACCAGGCCATCGATCTTCCGGACAACCGGTTTACCGGATTGCCGGTAGGTAACTAGAATCCAGCCATCACGTCAATACCGAAGTGAGGAAATCGATGGCCGAACTCGCCAGGATCACGGTCGAGCCGCGCGAGCCGCTGGCCGCCGAGGTCTCCCGCCGCCTGATCGACTACCTGATGTCCGGCGAGGTGCAGCCCGGCGACCGCATCCCCTCCGAGCGGCAGCTCACCGAGATGCTCGGGGTGAACCGGCCCACCGTGCGGGAGGCGATCAAGTCACTGGGCTTCCTCGGCCTCCTGGAGATCCGGCAGTCCAGCGGGACCTACTTCCGCGGCACCGACTCCGACGTGCTCTACCGCCTGTTCGAGATGGGGCTGGTCCTGGGCGAGCGGGGCGCACGCGACATGGTGCAGGCCCGCGCCGAACTGGAGGTGATCGTCGCCGGGCTGGCCGCGCGAGCGCGCGACGAGGCGGGCGTCGAGTTGCTCAGGGCCCGGCTGACGGCGATGCGGGAGTGCCCGGACGACGAGTTCCCCGAGGCGGACACGGCCTTCCACGCCGCCCTCGGTGAGCTGGCCGGCAACACGGTGCTGCGCGACATGCTCAAGGGCATGCGCGCGATGATCCAGCGCGGCTGGGTGGAGCGAACCGGCGCCGTGCGGTCCCGAGAGGTGGCCTACGCGGACCATGTGCCGATCTTCGAGGCGGTCGCGAAGGGCGACGCCGAGGCCGCCCGCGCGGCGATGGCCCAGCACATGGACGGCGCGTCCCGCCGCCTGATGAAGGCACTCGAACAGCGCGAGGCGTAGGGGTATCGCGGGCTGCCGGACCGGCACCGGCAGCCCGCACGGCCTCCCACGAGCACAACCGGTTGACCGGTTGACCGGTTCGGCCTAGAGTGACGGTACGGCTTACACCACACCGTGTTGCCGCCCCCATCTCGGGCCCGCACAACCGTCGTCACGGGCGTTCACCCGTACGGCCCGGAGCAGGCCCGCGGTCGGGACCCTTGCCGGTCCCCGCCTACCGGAAGAGGTAAGAACCCCGGTGATCGAACCCCACCCCCTGGTCGCCATGATCCATGCCGTGCCGGCCGCGCACCGCACCGCCGAAGAGGCGTTCGCGCGGGAGTTCCCGCAGGCCACGGTCTGGAACGTGCTGGACGACCGCCTCCTGGACGACGCCCGCGGCGCCGGCGGACTCACCGGCGCGCTGCGCCAGCGCATGCTCCGCCTGATCGGCCACGTGATGGACGGCGGCGCGCGGGCCCTGCTGCTGACCTGCTCCTCCTACGGGGAGGTCGTGGACACCGCCCGCGCCCTGTGGGACGTACCCGTGCTGAAGTCCGACGAGGCCATGTTCAAGGCCGCCCTGGGCGGGCCCTACCGGCGTATCGCCGTGGTCGCCTCCACCCCGCCCGCCGTACCGGCCGCCGTCGCCCAGCTCGAGGCGCTCGTCCCGGCGGTCCGCCCGGACCGCCCCCTCGACATCGTGACCGCCCTGAGCGAGGAGGCCGCCGCGGCCGACGACGCAGAGGCCGCCGCCCGTCACTTGGCCGACACCCTGCACGCCGCAGACGGTGCCGACGTCGATGCGGTCCTGCTGGCGCAGTACTCGCTCAGCCCCGCCCGCGAAGCCCTGGCCGGCCTGTTGGGTGTGCCGGTACTGGACGGTGCGGGCGCCGCCGCACGTGAACTTCGCGTCCTGCTCACACCCGACGGCCCCCCGGTCCCGGCCGCGGCGGTCGCCTCGTGACCGCGCGCCCGCCCTGGCCGCTGGCCTACACCGTCTCCGGTGACGACTGCTCCGCGCCGATGCCGCTCGGCTTCGCCGCACCGCTCACCGAGGCCGTCCGTCGACTGGCCGAGCTGGGCTACGACGGGGTGGAGGTGCAGGTCCGCGACACCGGCGCGCACGCCGCGGAGGCACTGACCCGAACCGTGGAAGCCGCCGGCCTGCGGGTACTGGGCATCGGCACCGGGCCCGTCGCCGCACAGGACGGGCTGACGCTGACCGATCCGTCGCCCGACGTACGCCGTCACGCCCTGGGCCGCCTGCTGGGCGCAGCCCGTCTCGCCGGCGAGCTGGGTGTACCGGTCACCCTCGGGCAGACCCGCGGCACCTTCCTGCCGGGGCTGGAGGACATGCAACGCCTCTGGGCCGAACGCGCCGTGCACCGACTGGCCGGGGAGGCGGCCGACCACGGCAGCCGGCTCCTGCTGGAACCGCAGTCGCGGGCCGGCACCTCGCTGTGGCACACCCCCGCCGAAGCGCTCGCCTTCATCGACTCGCTCGACGCTCCCGCCGGACTGGTACTGGACACCCACCACCTCGACGCCGAGGGCGTGGACCTGGTCCCGGCCGTCACCGAACACGCCGCCGTCACCGGCTGCCTGCAACTCGCCGCGCGCTCCGCCCGAGGCCCACTGACCATCGGTGATCCCCGGCTCCCCGCCCTGTTCAGCGCGTTGCGCGAGGGCGGCTTCACCGGCTGGCTGACGCTGGAACACACCCAGGACGGCGACAGCCCGAAGGCCGCCGCCCGCTCGTGGACCGCGCTCACCGACGCCGCGGTCGTCCTGCCCTGACCCGCCCCACTCCCCACCCACTTGTTCTGAGAGGAACCCGCCCCATGAGCAGCACGACCTACCGCCTCGGCGTCCTCGAGGGCGACGGCATCGGCCCCGAGATCGTCCCGTCCTCCGTCGAGATCGCCACCGCGGCCTCCGAAGCCGCCGGGGTCCACATCGACTGGGTGACCCTGCCCCTCGGCGCCTCGGCCATCGAGAGCCACGGCACCCCCGTCCCCGAGGAGACCAAGGACGCCCTCGCCGGACTGGACGGCTGGTACCTCGGCCCGCACGACTCCGTCAGCTACCCCGAGCCGCACAAGTCGGCGCTCAACCCCTCGGGCACCCTGCGCAAGCACTTCCAGCTCTTCGCCAACATCCGCCCCGCCAAGTCCTTCCCGGGCGCCAAGTCCGTCTGCGACAACGCCGACCTGGTCATCGTCCGCGAGAACACCGAGGGCTTCTACGCCGACCGCAACACCTTCGCCGGCACCGGCGAGTTCATGCCCACCGCGGACACCGCGATCATGCTGGGCATCATCACCCGCGAGGCCACCGAGCGCGTCGCCCGCGTCGCCTTCGACCTGGCCCGCTCGCGCCGCAAGAAGCTCACCATCGTCCACAAGGCCAACGTCCTCAAGCTCACCACCGGCCTGTTCCGCACGGTGTGCCAGGAGGTCGCCAAGGACTACCCGGACGTCGCCGTGGACGACTTCCACATCGACGCCATGACCGTCCACCTGGTGCGCCGGGCCCAGGACTTCGACGTCATCGTCACCGAGAACATGTTCGGCGACATCCTCTCCGACCTGGCCGGCGAGATCTCGGGCTCCCTGGGCACCGCGCCCTCGATCAACTCCTCCGCCACCACCGCCATGGCCCAGGCCTCCCACGGCTCCGCCCCCGACATCGCCGGGCAGAACGCCGCCAACCCGGTCGCCATGATCCTCTCCGGCGCCATGCTCTTCGAGTGGCTCGCCGCCAAGCACGGCGACGAGAAGCTCGCCACCGTCGCCCGGACCATCGAGAAGGGCGTGGCCGACGCGATCGCCGCCGGCACCTCCACCCGCGACCTCGGCGGCTCCGCCTCCACCACCGAGTTCACCGCCGCCGTCATCAAGGCCATCGGCGCCGGCCGGTAGCAGCGCCCCCGAACGCCCGGGGCGGGCGGGTCCCCACGTCCCCCGGACGCCCGGGGCGGGCGGGTTCCCACGTCCCCCGCCCGCCCCGGACCGCACGAGCCGCACGACGCACAGCCCGAGGAGAGACTCCGACCATGTCCCTGCGCATCGGCTGCATAGCCGACGACTTCACCGGCGGCACCGACGTCGCCGCCGCCTTCCGGCGGGCCGGCCTGCGCACCGCCCTGGTCTTCGGTGCCCCGGACGGCACCACCGCGCTGCCGGCGGACTGCGACGCTGCCGTCATCGCCCTCAAGTCCCGCTCCACGCCCGCCGACGAGGCCGTCGCCGACTCCCTCACCGCTCAGCGCTGGCTGTGGACCAAGGGCGCGGCGCAGGTGTACTTCAAATACTGCTCCACCTTCGATTCCACCCCTCAGGGCAACATCGGCCCGGTCACCGACGCCCTCCTGGACGCCGCCGGCGCCGGCGTCACCCTGCACTGCCCGGCCTCTCCGCCCAACGGTCGGACGGTCTACCAGGGTCACCTGTTCGTGCAGGACCAGTTGCTGTCCGACTCGCCGCTGCGCCACCACCCGCTCAACCCGATGACGGACTCCGCCCTGGTGCGACTGCTGGCCGCACAGACCCGCCACCGGGTCGGCCTGATCGACTGGGCCACCGTGCGCCGCGGCGTCGAGGCGGTGCGCGCCGCGGTCGTACGACACCAGCAGGCCGGTGTCCGGCACATCGTGGCCGACGCCCTCACCGACGACGACCTGGCCGTACTCGGTTCCGCCACGCTCGAACTCCCGGTGGTCGCCGGCGCCGCGGGGCTCGCCGAAGGACTCGGGCACGCATACCCGGCCACCGGACCGGCCGCCGCCGAACCGAAGCCGCCCGAGGGACGGGCCGCGGTTCTGGCCGGCAGTTGCTCGGCCCGCACCCTGGAGCAGATCGCGCAGTTCTACGCCGCCGGTCTGCCCTCCCTCCACCTCGACGTCCTCGCCGCCGCCACCGGCCGCGACGTCACCGGCGAGGCCCTGGCCTGGTACGCGCAGCAGGACCCGGACCTGCCCGTCCTCGTCTACGCCTCCGCCTCCCCCGAGGAACTGGCCGCCGTCCAGGCCCAGCTCGGCGTCGCCGAGGCCGCCGCGCAGGTCGAGGAACTCCTCGGTACGCTCGCGTCCCACCTCGTCGAGCGTGGCGTACGCCGGCTCCTCGTCGCCGGCGGGGAAACCTCGGGCGCAGTCACCACCGCCCTCGGCGTCCGTGCCGTCCTGGTCGGCGAGGAAGCCGATCCCGGCGTGCCCTGGACGTACGCCTCCACCACCAACGGCGACCTGGCGCTCATGCTGAAGTCCGGCAACTTCGGCGCCCCCGATCTGTTCACCCGTGCCCTCGCGGAGGCCAAGTGACCGCCTACGCGGACGAGTCGGCGGCCCGTCTGCTCATCGTCCGGACCGCCCGATCGCTCTTCACCCGCGGTCTGACGCACGGCTCGACCGGCAACCTGTCCGTCCGCCTCACCGACGGCAGCCTGCTCCTCACCCCCACCGGGTCCAGCCTCGGCACCGTTCAGGAGGCCGACCTGTCGCGCACCGACCTCCACGGAAAGCACCTCGACGGCCCCCGGCCGACCAAGGAGGCGTTCCTGCACGCCGCCTTCTACCGCGCACGCCCCGGCGCCCACGCGGTCGTCCATCTGCACTCCACCCACGCCGCCGCCGTCTCCTGCCTCGCCAGCGTGGACCCCGCCGACGTGCTGCCCCCGCTCACCGCCTACTACGCCATGCGCGTCGGCGCCCTTCCCCTGCTCCCCTACCACGCCCCCGGCGACGGGAGTCTGGAGCCGCTCGCCGAGCGGACGGCCCGCACCCACCGTGCCGTCCTCCTCGCCAACCACGGGCCCGTCGTCGCCGGCGCATCCATGGAGCAAGCCGCCGACGCCATCGAGGAACTGGAGGAGACCGCCAAGCTGCACCTCCTCCTGCGAGGACACGGCACCCGCCCCCTCACCCCCGAGCAGGCTGCCGCACTCGCGCCCACATCCCCCTGACGGCCGGATGAGAAGCGGGTGCGGCAGCCCCCGATGAAGGAGCACCACCATGCCTGAGACACTCACTCCCGTCCCCACTGCTGACCTCGTCGACCAGTACGGCACCGACCTGCGCGTCTGCGACCTGCAGTTCCGCCAGTACGGCGCCAACCGGAGCTTCGCCGGTCCGGTCCGCACCGTCTCGTGCCACGAGGACAACGGCCTCCTGCGCGACCTGCTGCGCACCCCCGGCGACGGCGCCGTCCTCGTCGTCGACGGCGGCAGCTCCCTGCGCACCGCCCTGGTCGGCGACCTCATCGCCGGCGCCGCCCAGGACAACGGCTGGGCCGGCCTCGTCCTGCACGGCGCCGTCCGCGACAGTGCCGCGCTCGCCGGACTCCGCCTCGGCATCAAGGCGCTGGGCACCGTCCCGCGCAAGAGCGCCAAGGACGCCGCGGGAGCCGTTGACGTACCCGTCACCTTCGGCGACGTCACCTTCCGCCCCGGCGACATCCTGCACGCCGACGACGACGGCATCGCCCTGCTGCCCGAAGGCACGGTGAGCTGACCGGTGCTTCTGAGAACCTTCGGCTGGTCGTTCGCGGTCACCGCGCTCGGCCTGGTCGCGGCGATCTTCTACGGGGGGTGGACCGCCTTCGGCATCGTCGCGATCCTCTCGATCATGGAGATCTCGCTGTCCTTCGACAACGCGGTGGTCAACGCCGGGATCCTGAAGAAGATGAATGCCTTCTGGCAGAAGATCTTCCTCACCATCGGCATCCTCATCGCCGTGTTCGGCATGCGCCTGGTGTTCCCGGTCGTGATCGTGGCGATCAGCGCCCAGCTCGGACCCATCGAGGCCGTCGACCTCGCGCTCACCGACAAGGACCGCTACCAGGAGCTGGTGACGGACGCCCATCCGTCGATCGCCGCGTTCGGTGGCATGTTCCTCCTGATGATCTTCCTCGACTTCATCTTCGAGGACCGCGACATCAAGTGGCTGGCCTGGCTGGAGCGTCCGCTGGCCAAGCTCGGCAAGGTCGACATGCTGTCGGTCTGCATCGCCCTGATCGTGCTGCTGGTCTCCGCCATCACCTTCGGCGCCCACGCCCACCAGCACGGCGGCGCCCATGTCGACAAGGCCGAGACCGTGTTGCTCGCGGGCATCGCGGGCCTGATCACCTACATGATCGTCGGCGGTCTCTCCGGCTACTTCGAGGACAAACTCGAAGAGGAGGAGGAACGCGAGCACGAGGAGGAGGAGCGGGCCGCGCGCACCGGCAAGCCCAAGTCGGCCGTCGCGCTGGCGGGCAAGGCCGCGTTCTTCATGTTCCTCTACCTGGAGGTCCTGGACGCGTCGTTCTCCTTCGACGGCGTCATCGGCGCCTTCGCCATCACCAACGACATCGTCCTGATGGCCCTCGGCCTCGGCATCGGCGCCATGTACGTCCGGTCCCTGACCGTCTACCTGGTCCGCCAGGGCACCCTCGACGACTACGTCTACCTGGAGCACGGCGCCCACTACGCCATCGGCGCGCTCGCCGTGATCCTGCTGGTCACCATCCAGTACGAGATCCACGAGATCATCACCGGCCTCGTCGGCGTCACCCTCATCGCCTGGTCCTTCTTCTCCTCCGTGCGCCGCAACCGCGCACTGGCCGCCGGATGAGGTGAGCCCTCACCCTCCCGGGTCGTCCGCATGCCACGGTGCGCCCGCGCGGACAGGGCGCGCACCGGCAGCGATCCGCAGTGCGTACACAGGCACATCGGCGGAGTTCGGCACAGGGCCGAGGTAGTCGTGGCCGGTCATGTGGCACCAGGCGGGCAGGTCGAGCGGGGCGGCGGGGTCGGTGGCGACGACGTGCACGACGGTGCCCGGTTGGGCGCCGTCGATGTCCTTGCGCAGGCGGAGCAGGAGTGTGACGCAGAGCAGGCCGGTGCCGTCGACGGTGAGGTCGGGGCCGGGGGTTTCGTGGTTGGTGGCGTTCATCGGCGGTGGGCGGTGGCGGCGACGGCGGGCAGCAGGGCGAGGGAGAGGGCTCCGCCGGTGAGGGCGAGGGCGGGGTAGCTGGTGGCGGCGACCATGATGCCGGAGGTGATGCCGCCGGTGGCGCCGGCGATGGCGATGGAGACGTCGACCAGGCCCTGGGTCTTGGCGCGGGTGGCGAGCGGGACGGTGTCGGTGATGATCGCGGTGCCGGAGACGAGGCCGAAGTTCCAGCCCAGCCCCAGCAGGGCCAGGGCGAGGGCGAGGAGTGCGACGGAGTCGCCGGGGGCTGCGGCGGCGAGGAGGCCGGCTGCCAGGAGGGTGGTGCCGGACGCCGCGGCGATCTTCATGCGGCCGTAGCGGTCGACGAGCCAGCCGGTGAGTGGGGAGGGCAGGTACATGGCGCCGATGTGGATGCCGATGACGAGGCCGGAGGCGGCGGTGGAGTGGCCGTGGTCGTGCATGTGGACCGGGGTCATCGTCATGATCGCGACCATGACGAGCTGGGTGAGGATCATGACGAGGGCGCCGAGGACGACGCCTCCGCGAGCGCCGGTGTCGGTGTCACCGCCGGCGGCCGGGTCGGTCGCGGCGTCGGCCTCCTTGGCCCGGGCGACGGTTCGGGCCAGTAGCAGCGGGTCGGGGCGCAGCCAGAGGGCGAGGACGAGGGCGGCCAGCGCGTAGGCGGCGCCGGAGATGACGAAGAGTCCGGCGAGCTGGGGGATGCCGAGGTGTTCGGCGAGGGTGCCTGCGGGGGCGGCGAGGTTGGGTCCGGCGACGCCGCCGAGGGTGGTGGCGACCAGGACGGTGGACACGGCGCGGGCGCGGTGGCCGGGCGGGGCCAGGTCGGCTCCGGCGTAGCGGGCCTGGAGGTTGGTGGCGGTGCCGGCGCCGTAGACGAACAGGGCGAGGAACAGCAGGACGGGGGTGTCCAGGACGGCGGCGACGATGACGCCGGCGGAGCCGATGGCGCCGGTGAGGTAGCCGGTGGCGAGGCCGGGGCGGCGGCCGCGGGCCTGGGAGATACGGCCCACGGTGATGGCGGTGAGGGCGGAGCCGGCGGTGAACAGGGCGCTGGGCAGTCCGGCGAGGCTGGTGGTGCCGAGCATGTCCTGGGCGAGGAGGGCGCCGACGGTGACGCCGGCGGCGAGACCCGCGCCGCTGAGGATCTGGGAGGCGACCAGGACGCGCAGGATCCGCCGCTGTGCTTGGGCGGGGTCGGATATGAGTCCCGGGGCGGTGGGTGCGGCGTTGGTCATCTCTCTCCTGGTGTGTGAGGAAGCCGGGCATTGCCGGGGAGCGCAAGGCTGGACGCGGTGAGTCGTACGGGTTCCGTGAGGCGTCCGAATGGTGGCCTACCTGCTGGGGGCGGTGGCGCCCGGCGCGATGTCGTCCGCGTCGGAGGCCGCGAGGACGGTCCGCGCCGCGCGTTGTCCGGCGGCCAGGGCGCCTTCGATGTGTCCGGCGTGATCGGTGGCCGTCTCGGTCGTCGCCCAGTGCAGCCGGCCGTCGAGAGCCGGCCGCTGGTAGAGGGGGTGGCCGAAGAGCGAGTAGTCGGCGAGGCGCTGCACGGTGGACGGGGCGGTCCACTCCTCGGTGCTCCAGTCCTGCACGTGCAAAGCGAGGGGGGAGGCGGCGGCCGGGCCGAAGAGCCGGGCGAGCTGGGCGGTGACGGCCTGCTCGAAGCCGGGGCGGACGGTGCGCGCGTGGGCGAAGCCGAACAGCGCGGCCGGCTCACCGCCGGGCCCGGACATGTCGTGGATCTCCTGCAGCGGGCCGGTCCGGCTGAACGCCGCACCGGCCAGACCGTCCTCGCGCCAGAACGCGGTCGGGTAGTGGGCGACGACCTTGACGGCCGCGCCCATCCACACCGGGGTGGACTGGGCCAGGCGTACGAGGTCGTCGGGAAACGCGTTGGGGAAGTCGATGCGCTCCAGTGCGAGGGCCGGGGGGACGGCCAGGATGACGTGCCCGGTGTGGAGTGTGCCGGTGGGGGTGAGCACGTCGAGGCCGCCGCCTTGGCCTCCGGGGTGGACGGCGGTGGCGGGTGTGCCCAGCCGCAGGGCCCCGGTGGGAAGTCCGGCGGCAAGGACGGTGGCGAGGCTCTGCGCGCCGGTGGCGAAACGGCGTGACGGGGCGTCGATCAGGTTGCCGGTGAGACGGCGGGTGCCGGTGGTCTCCTGGAGCATGGTGTCGCCGGAGAGGTGCTGGTCGAAGGTGGCGATGTTACCGCGGGCGGCCAAGGTCCGTACGCGTTCCTCGCCGTCCCAGAACCAGGTGGCTCCCAGGTCGAGGGCCCGCTCTGGGTGCGCGGCGGGGACGGAGAGCAGGCGGCCGCCGACGCGTTCACGGGCCTCCAGAACGACGACATCGCGGCCGGCGGCGTGCAGCGCGGTGGCCGCGGCCAGTCCGGACGCGCCGGCGCCGATGACGATGACCTCGTGGGTTTCCTGGTGGGGCATTGTGGCTCCGTTCTGCGCAGACTGAACCCCCGCGGTCGTCGGTGGTTGCGGCATCGGGTGGAAGACGGGGCGGAGTGCCGCCCGCCGCGTGCCCGGGGCGCGCGGCGTGGCGATGGGTCCCGCTACTCGCCGCCGGAGGTGTCCAGGACGATGCGGAAGCGGGGAGCGCCGGAGCGCAGCCGGGTGACGGCATCGTCGGCCTTCTCCAGCGGCATCCGCTCGATCATCGGCCGGACACCCGTGACGACGGCGAAGGCCATGGCCTCTTCCGTCTCGCGCGGGCTGCCGGTCAGGTGGCCGGTGAGGGTGTGGCCGTTCATGACCAGCCGGGCCGCCGGGACGGTCACGGATCCCGCGTCGACGCCGACGAGGATGAGCTGCCCGTGCGCGCGCAGACCGGTGAGCAGTTCGTCCACGGGGGCGGTGGAGGAGGCGGTGCAGACGATGAGGTCGGCGCCGCCGAGCTCCTTCAGGGCGGCTCCGGGCGCTCGGGCGTCGCTGTCGACGTAGTGGTGGGCGCCGAGCTCACGGACGAGGTGCTCGCGGTCGCCGCCGCGTGCGACGGCCACGGTCTCGTACCCGAGCTTCGCGGCGAACTGGACGGCGAGGTGGCCCAGGCCGCCGATCCCGAAGACGGCGACCCGTCCTCCGGCGCGGATGCCGGCCTTGCGGATCGCGTTGAAGGTCGTCACCCCGGCGCAGCCGAAGGGGGCGGCGTCGAAGAGGTCGAGGCCGTCGGGGATGCGGGCGAGCGCGTCGGCGGGGACGGTGATGCTCTGCGCCCAGCCGCCCGGGTAGGACAGGCCGGGGATCCTGCGTTCGGCGCAGTGGACGACGTCGCCGGTGCGGCAGTACGCGCAGTGTCCGCAGCTGCCTCCGAACCAGCCGACGGCCACCCGGTCGCCGGCCGCCCAGCCCTCGACCGTGTCGCCGGTCTCGGCGATGACACCGGCGACCTCGTGGCCGGGGGTGACGGGGAAGGCGGTGTCCTCGCCGGTGGCTGCGGCTGTGCCGATGTCGGCGTTGCACACGCCGCTCGCCACCACCGATACGCGGACCCACCCGGCAGGAGGCGGGACCGTCTCGGCCGCCTCCGGGTGCAGAGGCCCGCGGGGCTCGGTCACGACCACGGTCATGGCGCTGTCCGACATGGTGCCTTCCGTTCCGAACGACGATGCTCATAGCTGCTGGTTATGCTGAATTGGCGGGAGACCCACCGTAGGCAGAGAAATCGCAGCCGGGTAGAGGACATCAGTGAATGGAGCGATAAGCCGTGGCTATGGCAACGGATCGCCTTAATCTCGAAGGGCTCCGCTATGCGCAGGCGGTGGCGGAGACCAAGTCGTTCAGCGCCGCCGCGAGAGCGTACGGGGTGACGCAGCCCGCACTGTCGAACGGGATCGCCAAGCTGGAGGAGCGCCTGGGCGGCAAGCTGTTCGAGCGGTCGCCGCGCGGCGTGACGCAGACCGCGTTCGGCGTCAAGATCCTACCGCTGATCGAGCGGGCCCTGGCCGCGCTCGACGCCGTCGGGGCGGAGGCCCGGCGCCTGACCGAATCCGGTGAGCAGAAGATCCGCATGGGCGTCTCGCCGTTGATCGGCTCACACCTGGTCGCCCGCGCGTTCAGCATGGTCCAGGGCCTTCCCACGCCGAGGGACCTGGTGCTGCGCGAGGCGAACATGCAGGAGCTGCGGGAATGCCTGCTGGCCGGCCAGCTCGACATCATCCTGATCCCGGCCGTGGCGGCGATGCCCCGCTTCGAGCACCGGGTCATCGACGTCGAGCCGATGGTCGTCGTCACTCCCGACGCGGCGGAGGCAACCCCCGTCGAACTCGCGGAGGCCGGCAAGGAGCAGTTCATCCTCGTCCCCGACACCTGCGGCCTGACCACCTTCACCACGCAGCTCTTCCAGGCGCACGAGATGCCGCTGAACACCTATCCGGGCGAGGCCGCCAGCTACCGGGTCCTGGAGGACTGGACGAAGCTCGGCCTGGGCTCGGCGATGGTCCCCCGCTCCAAGCTCACCTCGCCCGACGTCTGCCACCGCCCCCTGCACGACCGGGGCCGCGAAGTGCAGATCTCCTTCGAAGCGGTCTGGAGCGCCGACTCCCCGCTCGCCGAGGACCTGCTCCGCCTCGCCGACAGCCTCGCGGCCGGCCGCTCCTAAGCCATACGCACTGCTTATATCCCGATTCAGCGAAGTCCTCTACCGGACCTTGACGGGAATGCCTAACGTGGCAGCCACGTTGCGGAAACCGCCGCATCGCCCTCTCCCTGTCAATCGAGTGAGGCATAACCATGGCGTATCTTCAGATCACCTTGCAGGTCGACCCGGCCCACCGCGCCGCGGCCGCGGGCGTGTACGAGAAGTACAAGCAGCCGTTCCTCGACACCGTCCCCGGCGCCACCGGCAAGGAACTCCTCCTCCGCGACGAGGACGTCCAGGTTCTCCACGGCTTCCGGGACGTCGCCGACGCCAAGGCGTACCTGACCAGCGAGCTGTTCACCCGCGATGTCGTCGGCGGCCTGTTCCCATTGCTGAAGGCCGACCCCGACGTGCGCGTCTACGACATCGCCTGAGGCCCGGTCGTGCACGAACTCACCGCGCTGCTGCGCGAATACGACCGCGCCCGCGCCTACACCGATGAGCTGTGGAAAGACCTCAGCCCGGACGAGGTGACCTGGCGACCGCACGAGGACTCCAGCGCGATTGGCTGGCACCTGGGCCATCAGGCCCACGTCGCCCACTTCATGATCCGCAACCTCACCGCCGCCGAGCCCAGCCCCGACCCGGAGCTGGACGGGCTCATGGACTCGGCGAATCCGGAGAAGTTCCGCGGCGCGCTGCCCACCGTCGAACGGCTCACCACGTTCCGCGACACCGTCGCCGAACGCGTGCACGCCCGCATCGGTGACATCGCCGCCGGCCGGGTCGGCGCCCCCACCCAGCTGACCGTCGTCGCCGATCACCTGCTGGTCGCGCTCATCAACCACGAGTACCAGCACGACCAGTGGATCAGCGAGGTCCGCGCCGACAACCTCGGCCACGCGCTGCCTCCCGACCCGGCCTCGGACTGGCTCAGCCGCATCGACGGCTACCTGGTCTGCAACCCCTACGCCTGACCGCCTGCGCCTCTGTCCAGGTGAAGCCGGCAGCAATTTCGACACCGGCACGACCCGATCCTTCATCGTGGGCCGGTGCACCATCAAGGAGCACAACGTGAGTGATGTGCGAGTCACCCCCTGGCAGGACGACACTCTCCCCGCGCCCCCGCCCGAACTGCTCGCGGGAATGAATGAAGGCGCGCAGGCCGGGAGGTGAGCTGATCGGCATCGACCGTGTCCTGCTGAAGAGCGTTCCGCTCGCAACAGGATGGAACGGGCTGCTGGGCCGGGTCCGCGCCGAGTTCGAACTGCCGCTGGAGTACCGCGAACTGATCATGCTGCGCGTGGCCGTGCTCAACCGCGCCGAGTTCGAGTGGGGCGTGCACCACCCGGCATACCTGCGGGCCGGCGGCACCGAAGAGAAGTGCGAAGCCCTCAAGGGAGATGCCGCGGACAGCGGCCTCTTCGACAAGGAAGAGCTCGCCCTGCTCGCCCTGACCGATCAGTCCACCCGACGGGTCGAAGTCGATGCCGACGTCATCGAAGAGGTCAAGCGCCTGTTCGGTGAAGCCCGGACGGTCGAAGCGGTCGCCACCGTCGCGGCCTACAACATGGTCTCGCGCTTCCTGGTCGCACTGGCCATCTGACACCTCCGGGCGGGGGGGGCCAGAGGGCAACCGGGCACCGTGGCTACCGGCCCCCACGGTCGGCCCGGTTGCTCCCCGCCTCCTGCCCCCTGCCCCCTGCCCCCTCACGACACCACCTGAAACAGGAGCACCACATGTCCAGCAACACCCTCGACTTCACCGGCCAGAAGGTCATCGTCATCGGCGGCACCAGCGGCATGGGCCAGGCCGTCGCGGCCCGCGTCCTCGACGCCGGCGGCACCGCCGTCGTCACCGGCCGCACCCAGTCCAGCGCCGACCAGGCCGCCACCGCCCTGTCCTCCCACGGCACGGTTGTCGGCCTGGCCGCCGACCTCACCGACCCCGCGGCCGTCGACCGCCTGCGCACCACCCTCACCGAGGTGCACGCCGACGCCACCCTGCTGGTCAACGCCGCCGGCGTCTTCGCCCCCAAGCCCTTCCTGGAGCACACGGCCGCAGACTACGACCGCTACCAGGACCTCAACCGCGCCTTCTTCTTCCTCACCCAGACCGTCGCCGCCAACATGATCGAGCGCGGCGCGAAGGGCGCCATCGTCAACATCGGCTCCATGTGGGCCCACCAGGCCGTCGCAGCCACCCCCTCCTCCGCATACTCGATGGCCAAGGCCGCTCTGCACTCCCTGACCCAGCACCTCGCGATGGAACTCGCCCCGCACGGCATCCGCGCCAACGCCGTCGCCCCCGCCGTCGTGCGCACCCCGATCTACGAAGAGTTCATCCCCAGGTCGGAGCTGGACTCCGCGATGGACGGCTTCGACCCCTTCCACCCGATCGGCCGCACCGGCACCGCCGACGACGTCGCCGCCACCGTCGCCTTCCTCCTGTCCGACCAGACCGACTGGGTCACCGGCGCCATCTGGGACGTCGACGGCGGCGTCATGGCCGGACGCAACTGACCTGCGGAGTACCTGTCGCAGGCACTCGCCGGCTGCTACACCGTCGCCGTTACCGCCCCGGCTTCCGCGCGGGGCATCGGGCTCGAGGAGTACCGCCTGGACCTGGCCGCCCTCGTCGAAAACCGCCTCGAGAGGCAGGGGCGGGTCGTCGCGGGGACCCGGAGGTCGACCGGATCCGGTCCCATCCTCCCATCAGGCCTAGGATTGCCACTCATGGGCTGCCTTACCGATGACCTGCCGTTGCTGGAGTTGCTGTGCGCCGCTGACGAAGTGCGGGTCCCTGGCGAACTCGAGTCGTCGCTCCCTCACGAGAACGCTCCCGACGCGGTGGTGGACGCCTACGCGATCGACGGCGGCCGGCTACTACTCACTCTTTGGCGCGGCCGGCTGCATGAGGTGATCTACCAGACCCCGGCGGAGTCCGCGGAGGACGCGGCGCGGCGCAATGACCGACTGTTCGCGCACTACGGACAGGGCGACGGCTGGACCGAGATTCTCGACAACGGTTTCGGCAAGACCTATCGCCGTGCCGATCAGCAGCAGTACGCGTTGTGGAGCTACACGATGGACATCACGACCTTCGGCACGATGGACTTCCACCAGGTCAAGTGGTAGCCAGTCGGCGTCGGAGACGACGGCGCCGAAGCGAACACCTGCCAAGCGGGACGCTTCTCCGGCCGGGGCCGCCGGACGGGGGCGTTCGGGGTCTGCGTCGGGCCGGTCGGCGATATGCACGACAAGGCGTTGACCATGGCCCCGCCCGGTGGACCACCCCAGGGCATGCCCCACCGCTCAACCGAGGAACAGCACACGTGGTACGTCGAAGCCATAGCAGCAATCCCCGTTCGGTCGTCGTCCTGACCTCGGGTACGGACTGGGGCACCCGTGCCGCCGGGCAGCGGCGGAGCAGTGGGGCCGAGTCCCCCATGCCCAAGCGACAGCCCGCGAAGATCAAGGCCTTGCAGCAGACCATCAAGGTGGCCCGCGCAGCAATCAGCACGAAGCACTGGAACGAGGCGCGTTACGCGCTCAGCCGCGCCCGCGCCCTCACCAACGCGCTGCCCGCCAACCTGACCGTTCAGGAACGCGAGCAACTCTCAGCGCTCCGGAAGAAGTACGCGGCGCGCAACACGCCGGCCGCGAGGAACGCCAAGCAGGCGAAGGCGACACCGGCCAAGCGCCTGGGCGGCAAGAAGGCTGCCCCGAAGAAGTCCGCGGCGAAGAGCGCCGCCCAGCAGTCGAAGCCCACGCCTGTGCGCGAACTCGGTGACCGTTTCATCAGCCGTGCGTCCCTCGGCTACGGCTCCAAGGACGGGACGAACGGATCCCGAGCGCGGTGAGGGCGTGCCGTCAGGCACGTATCCCCAGCTTGAGGGCGGCTTCGCGGGCCTTCTCGTCGGCCAGGGCGATGAGCCGCTTCCGTCCGCCATGGGTCTGGTACTCCGCCTGGGACTTGCGCAGGAGGACTTCCGCCCGAGCCGTCAGCTGGTGTGCCGCTTTCAGAGCCTTGATGCGGTCCTTCGTGTACCGGTTGGACGGCAGTGCGTGGAGCTCACTCGTATGCGCACGGACACGAGCGATCAGGCGGAGCACGGTCTGCCGCTGGGCTTCCAGCTCGGCAACGCGCTGACTCACTCGCAGGTTCACCGCCTGCCCGCTCCAGGCGGCCGCCCGGTTCCATGCGGGGGCCGGGGCAGGACGAGTCGACAGGCGAGTCGCCGCCTCGTTCAGCACAGTGATGTGACCGGTTTCCTGCAGGGAGAAGAGCGCGACCCCTCTGTCGTCCGCGAACTGCCGGGCGGCGGCCGTGTAACCGCCGGACGCGTAGAACAGCAGATGCTGGTGTGCGTCCGCCACTCCCCGCAGTTCTCGAACGGGGCCGACACCGATCGGCTGGCTGTAGTGCTTCACCTGCGCCACAGCATCCCGGGCGATCACGTCGATGCCGCCGTCCGCGCTGGCGCCCGTGACCCGCGCGTCGGTGAAGCCGAGACCGAGCATGTGGTCGACTGCGGCGAGCTCGGCGTCCTGCCAGGTGCGGATGGTTCTCACCCGGTACGCCGTCTCCCGTGGGCCGGTGCCTGTCTCCGCTCGTGGTGGTGACGGTGTCCGACCGGCCGCCGAACGGTGGGCTCCGGGCATCCACGCGGCGTCGCCGTTGTCCTGCGCGACGCGCGGAGGAACAGAAGGGGTGTCGCCGCCGACGGATCGGCAGGCCTCGTCCAAAACGCGGGTGGCAGCCGTGGTGAGGGGCTTGAGCTCTATCGCGCCTTCGGGCCCGTCCAGCACGACTGCTCCGACGAACCTGGACGGACTCCCGCCCCGCAGTGCGGTGAGGGGGCGGCGCAGTTCCATGTGTTCGATCTTGAAGGTGCCGCGCCACAGGAGGAGCCGTCCAGCGGTCAGTGCGCCGTGGAACCGAAGGGTGGTGAACAGCAGATCGACCCGTTCGGCGGGGGCCAGACGCGTCAACAGCTCTTCGGCCTGCGGTGAGTTGCTCGTCCAGCCGCTGCCACGAAGGGCGGCGGAGGTGCGTGGGTCGCTGCGGAGACTTGACACCGGATCATCTTGCCTCAGGTCCCGGCGCACAGCGTAGGCCGCGGCCCGGACGCGTGGACAGGAGTGGCTCGTCGGCCGGTGCGCCCAGCGGGTCGACGCGTCGGCGAAGATGGTCTCGTCCACCGTCCACGCCAGCGAGGAGTCTTCGCGCAGATGGTCACTTCCGCACCCGGTCCACGGCCGCCGACGATCGCCGACGTCGCGCGCCTCGCCGGTGTCTCGCGCACGACCGTGTCGCACGCCCTGAACGGACTGGGCAAGGTCGATCCCCGGACCCGGGAGCGTGTCCGGCAGGCCGCGGCGGAGCTGGGATACCGTCCCAACCTGCGGGCGCAGCGGCTGCGGCGGGGGCAGGCGAAGGCCATCGCGCTGGCCTCCTCCATGCCGTTCGCGGTGGCGGGCGGGCCCTCGCGGCTCGGGTTCTACATGGAGGTCGCGGCGGCCGCCGCCGAGAGCGCCCTGCTGCACGACTACGCCCTCGTGCTCGTACCGCCCGTGCAGTCGGGTTCCGCGCTGTTCTCCGTGGACATCGACGGAGCCATCGTCGTTGAGCCGGAGACGGACGACGCGGCGGCCGCCCAGTTGCGTGAGCGCGGGCTGCCGTACGTGGCGCTGGGCCGGCCCGTCACGCCCGACGAGGAAGTCCCCTACGTCGATCTGCGCGGTGGCCTGGTGGCCGAGTTGCTGCTCGATCACCTGCGGGAGCAGGGGGCGGAGCGGCCGGCGTTGATCGTGGGATCCGGATCCCGGCATTCGTCCGTCGACGCGCTCACCGCCTACGAGCGGGCCGCCGACCGGTACGGCTGGGAGCAGGTCGTGGCGCGCGTCGTGGAGTCGGGGGGCGAGCAGGCCGGGTACGACGCCTGCGCCGCCCTGCTCGCCGAGCACCCGGAGACCGACGCCGTCTGCGCGCTCGTCGACGCCTTCGCGGTGGGCGCGGTCCGGGCGATCCGGGACAGCGGGCGGACCGTGCCGGACGACGTCATGGTCGTCACCCGCTACGACGGCCTGCGCGCCCGCACCTGCGAGCCGCCGCTGACCGCGGTCGACCTGCACCTGGACCGCGCCGCGTCCGACGCGGTGGAGCTGCTCCTGGCCCGGCTCCGGGGGGACACGGCCACCGCGTCGGTGGCGGTGTCCCCGCCGCCACGGGTGATCGCCCGCGCGTCGTCGGCGCGGGCGACCGGGGCCTGACAGGCGGCGGAGGTGCGGCAGCCCGGCGCAGGTCGAGTACCGATCCGGACGGACCTGGCCGGGCCGGCCCGGCCAGGTCGAGCCAGGTCGGCCCGGCTCTGTCGGGCCAGGCTCGGCCGGGCCCGTGGAGCCTCAGACCCCCAGCATCAGCACCAACCCCGACACCAGCGCGAAGACCAGGACGAACAGCCGCATCCTGCGGGCGTCCAAGCGGTGGTGCACCAGGCGGCTGAGCCAGGCGCCGACGGCGATCGCCGGGAGGAGCAGGGCGGCCTGGCCCAGTTCCGCGGGTGCGGCCTTCCCCGTCGCGAAGAGCAGGAGCAGGGAGGCGACCTCGCCGACGAGGAAGCAGGCGGCGACGGTCGAGCGCAGTTCGGCGGGCGGCCGGTGCTGGTAGACGAGCGCCAGCGGCGGGCCACCCACACCGGTCGCGGTCTCCGTCAGTCCGGTGACCGCGCCCGCGCCGACGTACGCCGCCCGTCCCGGCGCGAACGTGGGCGCCGTCAGGCTGACGACGGCGGCGAGCACCGTGGCGACGCCCACGAAGAGGCCGAGACTGCGTTCCGGGATGAGCCAGAGCAGGGCGAGGCCGGCCGGCGTGGCGGCGAGTCTCGCGCCGGTGATCCAGCCGGCGCCGCGCAGGTCGAGCGAGGCCCGTTCCCGCCAGGCGACGTACAGGTTGAGCGGGATCATCGACGCCAGGACGAACACGGGGACCAGGCCGGGGTCGACGAACCCGGCGACGGGCGCGACGATCAGTGCGAAGCCCAGTCCGCTGCTGCCCTGGACGAACGCGGCGACGAGCACCGCGACGGCGAGAACCGCCAGCATCTGCGCGCTCAACGCCGTGCACTTCCCTTCCGGTGCTCGTTCAGTGCCCGCGCCTCCGTCGACGTGGGGTGCGTCCTGGTGACGCCGGCCCCGGCGACGGCGGCGCGGGCCAGTTCGGCCGCCCGGCTGACCAGCGCGGGCCCGTCCCAGCCGATGGGCCGGCCCTGCCACATACGCAGGCGCCCGGCGGTGAACACCGCGGTGATCTGGTCCCGGTTGCCGCGCCTGACGAGTTCCCACGGCAGGTCCCACGAGAGTGCCAGCTCGGGGGTGTCGGTGTCGACGAGGAGGAAGTCGGCCGCCTTTCCCCGTTCCACGGTTCCGACGAGGCCGCCGAGGCCGACGGCGTCCGCTCCCCCGCGGGTGGCCCGCTCCAGCCAGGTCCAGCCCGCGCCGCACGACGAGTCGCCGGTCGTCAGGCCGTACGCGAGCCGCTGGGCGAACTCGGCGGCGTCTGCGAGCCGGAAGCCGTCGCCTCGCGTGCCGTCGGTTCCGATGCCGAAGCGCACGCCGCGCTCGGCCATGGCCGTGGCGGGCGCGACCGCGTTGCCCTTCCAGGCGCTCGCGACAGGGTTGTAGCTGACGGCGGTTCCCGTGTCGGCGAGCAGGGTCAGCTCGCGCGGGGTGAGCAGCGTGGCGTGCGCGGCAAGCAGCTGGGGGCCGAGCGCACCGATGTCGTACAGGTGCTCGAGGGGGCGCGTTCCGTGCCGTATCAGGGAGCGTTCCACGGCGGCGAGGTGTTCGTTGACGTGGATCTGGACGACGGCTCCCGCTTCCGCGGCCATACGGGCCGTCGCGCGCAGCGTGTGTTCGGTGGCCGCCTCGGGGATCGACACGGCCAGAGAGGGATGGATGAGGGCGTCGCCGGTGTAGCGGGCGAGGTGCTTCTCCGCGCGCTCCAGGACGGCCGGGGCCCCGGCGCCCCCTGTACCGTCCACGTCGGCCGTGCCGTCGGCGTCGTTGCAGATCAGCCCGAGTACGCAGCGAATTCCGGCGTCTCGCGCGGCCGAGGCGACCACGTCGACGTCGACGTCGGCGCGGGTGCCGGCGTCGGCGACGGTGGTGAAGCCGCCGCGCAGTGCCTCGAGCGCCGCCAGCTTGGCCGCCGTATGGGCCGACTCCTCGTCCAGCGCGTCCTCCAGCGGGACCCAGACGCGGCGGAAGATCTCTGACGGCTCCCCGAAGGCGAGTGCGGCACCGAAGCTCTGGGTGAGGTGGTGGTGGGTGTCGACGAAGCCGGGCATCAGCAGGTGCCCGGGGGCCCGGACGGCGTTCAGGTGCGGGTGGGTGCGGGCCAGTTCGTCCGCCGGTCCTACGGCGGTGAAGCGGCCGTCGTCGACCACGACCGCCCAGCCGTCGACAGGGCCTTCGGGCAGCAGCACCGAGCCCGGTACGAGGAGGAGCGGGCCGGGGTGGGCGAGGGCGTCTCGGTCGGGTCGGTTCATCGGTCGCTTTCTGTGCGCGGTGTGGTCAGGCGGGCGACGACGCCGGGCCTGACGTGGTGGAAGAGGATGTTGAGGACGACGGCCGTGAACGTGCCGACGGCCACGCCGCTTTCCAGGAGGATGCGGACGTTGGGCGGGAAACCCCCGTACACGCCGGGTACGAGGATGGGCAGCAGCCCGAGGGAGAGGGCGACGGCGCAGACGAACGTGCTGGTGTGCTTGTCGAGGTCGGACCGGCCGAGCATCTGGATGCCGAGCACGGTGATGACGCCGAAGACGACCATGGCGGTGCCGCCGACGACCGGGGTGGGGATCACGCTGATCGCGCGGGTGACGGGGGCGAGGATGCCGATGGCGATGAGTACGGCGCCCGCCGCGGCGGTGACGAAGCGGCTGCGTACGCCGGTGACGCGGACGATGCCGATGTTCTCGCCGCTGGTGACCATGAGCGGCAGGCCGAAGAAGCCGCCGAAGAGCGAGGTGAGCGCGTCGCCGCGGACGGTTTTCGGTACGTCGGTGCGGGTGTCGATCCGCTTGCCGACGGCCTCGGCGTTGATGACGGTCTGGCCGGTGGCCTCGGCCATGGAAGCGAGGGTGTAGAGCATCAGGGGCAGCGCGGCGACGAGGTTGAACTGCGGCGAACCGAAGGGCATCAGTTGCGGCAGGTTCACCAGGCCGCCGCCCATGGCGTCGGCGCCCGCCCCGTCGATCGCGCCGGTCGCGGCCGCGAGGAGGGCGCCGGCCAGCAGGCCCAGCATGACGGCGAGTTGGCGCAGGACGCCGGTGAAGAACAGGTAGAAGGCGACGGTGAACCCGATCGTGGCCAGACCGAGGCCGAGGTTGCCGGGGTCGGCGAAGCCCTGCGAGCCCGGCTGACCCGTCACCAGTACGGCGCCGACCTTCACCAGGTTGACGCCGACGATGACGATCATCGTGCCGATGACGAGGGCGGGGAAGTAGGCGAGGAGCCGGGAGAAGAGCGGCAGGACGACGAAGGTGAACACCGCCGTCAGGATCACCGCGCCGGTGGCGGTGCGCAGGCCGTGCTGTTCGGCGATGGCGAGGAAGAGGATGAGGGGTGCCCCGCCCGGAAGCATCACGAACGGCAGCCGGGGTCCGAACTTCCAGATGCCGAGCGACTGGACGAGGGATCCGACGCCGGAGAGCACGAACGCCGCCGAGAGCAGGTCCACGGTGAGACCGGAGTCGAGGCCGAGGGTGGCGCTCATCAGGAAGATGGCCGAGATGGGGGTCGCTGCCATGACGAGGACGTGCTGGATGCCGAAGAGCAGGATCCGGCCGAGCGGACGGGCCTCGTCCACGGGGTGCACTCCGTCCCGGTTGTCGCCCTCTCCGGCCGGGGGCGGAGAACCGGCCTCGGCCGGAGACGAGTGCGTCGGCGACGAGTGCGTCGTCGGTGTCGGAGGCTTCGGTGTCGGGGGCTTCGGTGTCCGGGGCTTCGGAGACGGGTCTGCCGGTGGCGGGTCTGCCGGTGGCGGGGCCGTCGTCGGGGAATCGGACGGGCCGGACGGACCGGCCGGGGGACGGTTCTGACGGGGACTGGACACGTTTCGGGCTCCGTTCGGGCATACGGGCACGTTCGGATTCTCAGCCGCGATCCGGCCCTGGACGGAGAGCCAAATCGATTTGGCCAAATCGATTTGGCCGCCAGTATGCGGAGCCTCGTACCCGGCGTCAAGGCCGTGACCGCCCCGAGGGCGGGCAACCGACCGAACGAGCTGTGGGATCAGCCGCCGACCGGTCGTTGACAACTGCGCCCCGCTGCCCGAATTCTGGCATGAGCACGTCTAGCGCCCCACCATTGCCACACCGCACCACTGCCACACCGCACCACCGTCACCCCGTCTGCAACGGAAGGACGCGACATGGCGCAGAAGATCGAGATCCGCCCGCTGGACAAGAAGGAGACCACCGGCGACAGCAACAGTCAGGGCGCCTGAACCACGGAGTGTGGTCCGGCGCCGTCGCGGCGCCAGACCATGCTCTGCCCGGCCTCCGCCGCGGTCTGCGGCTCGTCCGGTTCGACGCGGAGCAGCCGGTAGCCGATCCGGGGCGGGATCTCGGCGCTCCGGACGTTGGCCCGGTCGCAGTGGATCTCCATGGCCTTGACTCCGGGGAGCCCGAGGCCCTCCTCGGTCAGTGCGGCCGCGGCCCGGGTGGCGAGTCCGCGGCCGGTGGCGGGGGAACAGACCCAGTAGCCGATCTCCAGCACGCCGTCCGCACCGTTCGGGAACATCGCGCCCCCGCCGATCACCTGGTCGGAGCGGTCCGGTGGGGTGAGGACGTAGACGAACGACCGGCCGGCGTCCCAGTCCGCGTCCTGTTCGGCGCGGAACCCCGCGGTCTCCTCGCGGGTGGGAGGGTGCTGGGCCCAGCGAAGCCACTCGCCGAGGTGCTCGACGTCGGCGGCGACCGCGTCGATGAACGCGTCGTCGGGGACGAGAGAGCGCCGTCGCAGTACGGAACCGTCCGGCAGTGGGATGTTCTCGCGCGGAAGCCTGGAAAGGGAGCCCTCTGTCATGTCTGCATCTTGGCCTACCCGACCGCCCGGTTGAAGGGGGCCCGCACCGGTCCGGCCGGCGGCCGCACCGTTCGCCGTACCATGAGGCTACTTGCCAGTAGCTCCGCCGTCCGCCGGAAGGTGTCCCCGTGCCCCGCGTTCTCAGCGTGACCCGCAGCATCGTCGTCGACGTCCCGCCCGACGAGGCGTACGCGGCGGTGTCCCGTCCCGGGGACATGGGCCGGTGGAGCCCGGAGAACCTCGGGACGGCGGCGGGCACGCCGGACGGGCCCGTCGCGCCGGGCACGAGCTTCGTGGGACGCAACAAGCGCGGGGCGTTCCGGTGGGTGACGCGGTGCACGGTCACCGCGGCCGACCCCGGGCTGCGCTTCTCGTTCCGGGTGCACGCCATCGGGGTGCGGCGGCCGCGGCTGCGGGGCCCGATCGCCACCTGGGAGTACCGCTTCGCCGCGGAGGGGAGCGGCACCCGGGTGACGGAGACGTGGACCGACGACCGGCGGGCCTGGCCCGACGGCGTCGCCGCCGCCTTCGACCGGGTGGTCACCGGCGGCCGGACGTTCGCCGAGTTCCAGGTCGGCAACATCGACCGGACCCTGCGCAACCTCAAGCGGGAACTGGAAGCGGCCCGCCGGACCTGACCGGCCGGGAGTCCCCGGGCCGGTCGTCCGGCCTCACCGGCAACCTCCTTGGCGCCCCGCCCCTCAGGAGGACGCCCCCGGTGACCGGCCGGCCCGCCGGGTGAAGCGTCGCAGACCGCGTCGGGCGGGCTTGAGGGGTTTGTCCTCGGGAGCCACGGGTGCCGGGGCCTGGCCGGGGCCCGCGGTCAGGGCCGCTGCCGCTGCCGCGGGCGGGGACTGCGGCGGCAGGGAGCGGCCGCCTTGTGCGAGCCGGCTCCGTACGGCCTCGGCCATGGCGTGGTGGGAAGGTTCGTGCAGCAGGCCCGCCGCGGACAGCCGTTCCCACATGTGGAGCAGTTCCTGCCCCCGGGTGGCCACCTGGCCCTCGTCCCACAGCCGTTGCCACGCCGCGGTGGCGCGGGCCACGTCGGGGGCGGCCCGGTCCAGGTCGGTGCGGCAGCGGATACGGGCGACGGTCAGCGCGAGGACGGTGGAGAGCATGTGGTCGCCGCGCAGATACGCGAGATAGGCCTCGATCGCCCTGGCCTCCAGGGAGAGTTCGTCCTCGGCGCCCCTGCGCAGGGTGAGGTGCTCCCGCAGTGCGCTGGCGAGGACGAACGCCGCGTGCAGTTCCTCGCGCTGCGCGTGCTGGATGATGCGCTCGACGCGGGCGAGCGGGGGGAACGCGGCCTCCTCCGCGGCGGTGCGCTCGCGCCCGGGCGGCAGGTCGTCCTCGTCGGCGATGGTCCGGCTCGATCCGTCGGGGTGCACCCGCAGCCGTGCCACCTGCTGCGCGGTGCGGTCGATGACGGTGGCCGCGACCGGGGCCCCCAGGGTGCGGGCGAACATGGCGACGGCGTCGAGGATCGCCTCGTTGGGCTGCCGCATGCCGCCCATCTCCAGCAGGTGACCGTTGACCACCGTCGAGCCGTCCTCGGCGACATAGGCGTCGAGGCGGACCAGCGGCGCGGCGTTGAGCGCGGGCAGGTTCCCCTTGTCACGGGGCGTCAGCGAGTGGCTCATCCGCTCAGGCTCCGGGGCGTACGACACCGAGGACGGGCATGGAGGCGGCCGGCGCGGTCGTGATGCTGCGGCCCGGCCGCGGGGCGTGGACCATCCGTCCGCCTCCGATGTACATGCCCACGTGGGTGGCGTCGTTGTAGTAGATGATCAGGTCTCCGGGGCGGGCCGAGGACAGGCTGACGCGGGTCAGACCGCCCCATTGCGCCTGCGAGGTACGGGGAATGGGGTGCCCGGCCGCCGCCCACGCCGCGGAGGTGAGTCCGGAGCAGTCGTACGAGGACGGGCCGACCGCGCCCCACACGTACGGTTTGCCGATCTGCGCCATGGCGAAGCCGACGGCCTTGCCGGCCGCTCCGCTCACCTGCGTGCCGCCGCCGGGCCCTCCTCCCTTGCCCTTCCCCTTGCCCGCCGAGCCGCCGGAGGAGCCGCCGGACTCCGTCCACCTAGCCTCCGCCTCCTTGGCCCTCTCCTTCTCCAACTGGGCCAGTCTGCGGGTCTGTTCCTCTTCGAGTCCCGCCTCGATCCGCTCGGCCGTGGCGATCTTCTTCTCGATCTTCTGCTTCGCCGCGGCCTTGTCGGCGCGGCTGCTCTCCAGTTTCCGCAGTTCCTTCGTGGCGGCCTCGGTCTGCTCACCCAGCTCCTCGCGGGCGGTCTTCTGCGTCTCGGAGACGTTGACCAGGCCGCGCATGGCCTGGCGGGCCTGGGACGCCTCGTCCAGCGCCCCTTCCGGGTGGTCGCCGAGCAGCAACTGGATGCCGGTGGCGGCGAGATCGCCCCCGCGGTACTGGGTGCGGGCGGCCGCACCGGCGAGGTCGTGCAGGTCCTTCACCCGCTTCTCGGCACGGGTCAGGTCCTTGCGGAGGGCCGTCAGCCGCTTCTCCTGCTTGGCCGCCTTCTCGTTGGCGCCGTTGTACGCCTCGGTGGCGACCTCCGCCTCGCGGTAGAGACCGTCCAGTTCGTCGCGGATCTCCTCGATCGACTTGCCGGGCTGCGGGTCGGGTTCGCCCGGGGCCGCGTAACCGGGGCCGGGCACCAGGATGATCGCGCAGACGAGGGCTGCGGTGGCGCCCCGGCTCCGTATCCGTCTGCCGCCGGTCGACACGTTCATGAACTCCACTCTCAGAGGTCGCGTGCGGGCGGCCCGGGCGGACGGCTGCCGCCGCGGTCTTCACCGCGGGTCACGCGGTGGACCGTTCGAGCCTTGAACAGGCTACCTTCCCCCGAACGGCCCACCCCGGTCTTCCCGCGTGTGTCGGTTTGCTCACACGCGACTCCCCTACCAGGAGCGGTCAGTCACGCCAAGTGTCATTGAGGGCAGTCCCGGTGTCGCTGACGGTGGCCGTGCGGTTGGCGCCGCTCTCCCAGGTCACGTTGCCCGACGCGTCCTTGCGGAGGTACTTGTACTCGAAGGAGGTGCCCTCCGGGAGTTCCACGTCCCGCTTCCACACCGGGTAGGCGGCCGGGTCGAGTTCGAGGGCGCCGGCCGGGTTCCAGTTGCCGAGCTCGGGCCGGTTTCCGGTCACGTAGATGTTCTGGCCCCAGCTGGTGGTGGCGTCGACCGCGAAGGACACGCCGGAGGACACCGGGTCGGGGTCGCCGGGATCCCCTCCGCCGTCGCACGTGCGGGCGCCCACGTGTAGGGCCACGGCCGTGTTGGCGCCCAGGGTGGCGGTGAACCGGCCTGCCCCGTCGACCGTGACACCCTTGCCCGACTGGACGTCGCAGTAGTCCCCCGCGGGCAGCGACGTCTGGAACGTACGGGTCAGTGAGGTGCCCTCGTGGTTGATGGCGACGTACGCCTTTGATCCGCGTCCGAAGGCGATCCGGTCGCCGCCGTTGTCCCACCAGTCGGTCACGGCCTGGCCGCGCGCGGTGTTGCGGAACGCCACCATGGAGGAGATCTCGCGCCAGGCGTGCTGGCACTTCCAGCCGTCGCTGTAACAGGCGTTCACCTGACCGCCGTTGGGCGGCCCGGCGTCGTGGTCGGTGAACTCGTACCCGGAGTGGACGTCGGGACTGCCGTACGGCCAGGCCAGCATGAACACGTGCGCCAGGGTGTAGTTGGCGCCGTCCTTGTAGGTGAGCGTCTCGCCGTTGCGCTCGGTGTCGTGGTTGGTGACGAAGACGGCGGCCTGGTCCGAGGGCAGGTAGCCCCATGCCTCGCCGAAGTTCTTCAGGTAGGCGAGGTTCTCGTTGTTGAAGACGCGCTTGAGGTCGCGTGCGTAGCGGAACTCCTGCACGTCGCCGCTGCCGAGGTACTCGGCCGGGGAGACGGCCTCGCCGGCGCCGTAGATCGCCTCGTGCTTCCAGTACACGTTCGGGTTGGTGAGCCGGGACTTGATGTTGGCGAGGTCGGCGGCGGCCATGTGCTTGGCCGCGTCGATGCGGAAGCCGTCGACGCCGAGGGAGAGCAGGTCGTTGAGGTAGCCGGCGATCTTCCCGCGTACGTAGTCCTCGCCGGTGTCCAGGTCCGCGAGGCCGACCAGCTCGCACTCCTGGACGTTGAAGCGGTCGCCGTAGTTGTTGATCTGCGAGGTGCAGTTGTCGAGGTCGCTCGACGAGTAGATGCCGGGGTAGTCGTACTTGGTGTACGACGAGCCGCCGGTGCCGGTGCCGTTGCCGGCCGACATGTGGTTGATGACCGAGTCGGCGACGACCTTCACTCCGGCCGCGTGACATGCGTCGACCATGCTCTTGAACTGGGCGCGGTCACCGAGGCGTCCCGCGATCCTGTAGCTCACCGGCTGGTACGAGGTCCACCACTGTCCGCCCTGGATGTGCTCCTGGGGCGGCGAGACCTGGACGAAGCCGTAGCCGGCCGGTCCGAGGACGTCGGTGCAGGCCTGGGCGACGGAGGTGAACTTCCACTCGAACATCACCGCGGTGACGTCCTCGTCCCCGGGTGGGGACGCCTGGGCCGGCGCCGCGGTGGCCAGGAGGCTGCCGGCCACGCCGGCGGTGAGGGCGAGCGCGGTGGCGGTGACTCTTCGCGCTGTACTGGTGTTCCCGTGCATGGAGTCTCCCGTGTGAGGGGGCGGGTGTCTCGGGGGGGGGGGCATGGTGCGGACGGGTGCCCGGGGAGTCGGCACCCGCTTGCAATGCGTTGCAGCAGAAGCCTGCAAGGGGTTGCGGTCGTGACCGTAAGGGCGGGGTTCAACGAAGGTCAACCCTTCCCGCACCACGGAAAGTTGAAGCACGACCTCTTTACGAAGCCGCCGCGTACGGGTAGCTTCCGGCTGCGTAAGAGCTTTGTGCAACTTTCCGTTCTCTCTTTCAAGGCTTGGGTGTTCGACCTCCCGCGGCCACGCCGCCCGCCTCCCTGGAGACACGTATGAGACGCACGAGACGCAGTCGCACGCGGTTGCCCGGACGGCTGTCGGCCTCGGTCCTCGCCGCCGGTGCCGTCCTCGCGGTGGTGCCCACCGCACCACCCGCGCCCTCGCCCACTCCCGTCCCCGCCGCTGCCACGGCCGACCACACGGCGACCGTCTTCTACTACACGAAGACGAAGAACTGGGACCGGTACCACCTGCACTACGCGCCCGACGGCGGCCCCTGGACCGAGGTCCCCGGCGTGGCGATGGAGAGCGCGTGCACCGACTGGGTGAAGAAGACGGTCTCCCTGGGCAGCGCCGAGGGGTTGCAGGCCACCTTCAACAACGGCTCGGGCACCTGGGACAACAACGCGGGCAGGAACTACGCCCTCGGCACCGGTGCCGTCACGGTCAAGGACGGAGTGATCGCGCACTCCGACCCCTGCGGCGGTGACACGGACCCCGGTCCCGCGCCGGGGGACGGCAACCTGGCCACCGTCTACTACTCCACCCGAACCCTCGGCTGGGCCACCGCCAACATCCACTACCAGCCCTCGGGTGGCTCCTGGACCACCGTGCCGGGCGTCGGCATGCGGGCCGCGTGCGCCGGCTGGTGGAAGAAGGACGTCGACCTGGGCACGGCCGGCTCGATGAGGGCCGCCTTCAACAACGGCAACGGAGTGTGGGACAACAACAAGGGCGCCGACTACACCCTGCCCGCCGGCGTCACCACCGTCGCCGACAACACGGTCACCGCCGACGCCGACGACCCGTGCGCCGAGGAAGCGCCCGACACGCAGGCGCCGACCGCGCCCGCCGGGGTGGAGGCACAGGCCGACGGTGTGTCCGTCGTACTGACATGGGAGCCGTCCACCGACGACACGGGCGTCACCCGGTACCAGGTGACCCGGGGCGGCGGCACCGGGGGCGAGGTCGTGAGCGACGTCGGCTCCACCGTCTTCTCCGACACCGGCCTCGAGGAGAGGACCACCTACACCTACACCGTCAGGGCGGTGGACGCGGCGGGCAACGTCTCCGCGGCCTCGGCCGCAGCGATCGCCACCACCGGCACAAAGCCGGCGACGCCCGCCGCGGGCAAGCCACTGGCCACCGACCCACGAAAGGACCCGATCTACTTCGTCCTCACCGCCCGTTTCAACGACGGCGACGCCACCAACAACCGCGGCGGCAGCCAGCACGAGAAGTCGGGCAACGCGGCGAACGACGACCCCATGTTCCGGGGCGACTTCAAGGGCCTGGTGAACAAGCTCGACTACATCAAGGGCCTCGGCTTCTCCGCCGTGTGGATCACCCCCGTGGTCCTCAACCGCTCGGACTACGACTACCACGGCTACCACGGCTACGACTTCTACAAGGTCGACCCGCGCCTGGAGTCCTCGGGAGCCTCCTACCAGGACCTCATCAACGCCGCCCACGCCAAGGGCATGAAGATCTACCAGGACGTCGTCTACAACCACTCCTCCCGCTGGGGTGCCAAGGGCCTGTTCACCCCGACCGTCTACGGGGTGCGCGACTCCCAGTGGAGCTGGTACTACGACGAGAAGCAGCCCGGGTTCGAGTACGACGGCCTGACCGTCGAACCCAAGAGCGGCAAGTCGTACTACAACGGCGACCTGTGGTCCACCGCCGAGCCGACCGGCAACACCTGCGTGAACTGGGGCAGACCCACCGGCGCCAAGAGCCCCGAGGGCTACACCCTCTACAACTGCCAGTGGCCGAGCCCGACGTCCGGCATGTTCCCCAAGGCGCTCTACCACAACTGCTGGATCGGCAACTGGGAGGGCGAGGACTCCCGTTCCTGCTGGCTGCACGAGGACCTCGCCGACTTCAACACCGAGAACCCGCAGGTGCAGAACTACCTCATCGGCGCCTACAACAAGTACATCGACATGGGCGTCGACGGCTTCCGCGTCGACACGGCCGTGCACATCCCGCGCACGACCTGGAACCGCCGTTTCCTGCCCGCGATCGAGGAACGCGTGACCCAGCAGCACGGCGCCGAGGCCGCGAAGAACTTCTTCGTCTTCGGCGAGGTCGCCGCCTTCGTCAACGACAAGTGGAACCGCGGCTCGGTCAACCACTCGGCGCAGTTCTACACGTGGAAGGAGCGCAAGGAGTACAGCGCCGACGACGCGAAGGCGGCCCTAGAGATGTACGAGTACGAGCAGCAGCAGGGCACGGGCAACCAGCCCACGTCGGCCAACGCCTTCCTGGAGGGCAACAGCTACCACGCCCCCGACCACAGCCGCTTCTCCGGCATGAACGTCATCGACATGCGCATGCACATGAACTTCGGTGACGCGAGCAACGCCTTCCACAACGGCAAGGACTCCGACGACAGCTACAACGACGCCACGTACAACGTCGTCTACGTCGACAGCCACGACTACGGCCCGAACAAGAGCAGCGAGCGCTACACGGGCGGCACCGACGCCTGGGCCGAGAACATGTCCCTGATGTGGACCTTCCGCGGCATCCCGACCCTCTACTACGGCTCGGAGATCGAGTTCCAAAAGGGCAAGAAGATCGACTGCGGCCCCTCCTGCCCCCTCGCGACGACGGGCCGCGCCTACTACGGCGACCATCTCGCAGGTGACATCAAGGTGTCCGGCTTCTCCCGGGTGGAGTCGGCCTCCGGCGCCATCGCCACGACGCTGGAGCAGCCCCTGGTCAAGCACGTACAGCGGCTCAACCAGATCCGCCGGGCCGTCCCCGCCCTCCAGATGGGCCAGTACTCCACGGAGGGCATCACCGGCGACATGGCCTTCAAGCGCCGCTACACCGACGGCGGTACGGACAGCTTCGCCCTCGTCACCGTCTCGGGCGGCGCCACCTACGGCGGCATCCCCAACGGCACCTACCGGGACGCGGTCACCGGAGACACCAGGACCGTCACCGACGGCCGGCTCACCGTCGCCGCGCCGGGCAAGGGCAACCTGCGGGTGTATGTCCTGAACGGTGCCGGGAAGATCGGGGCGGACGGACCGTACCTGAAGTAGGCGGGCGGAAGGCGCCGACGTGTGGGGCCGACGGGGATCACCGTCGGCCCCACACGTCACGCTGCACGGTCACTCATGGCCGCAACGGCTTCAGCTCGCCCAGACGTTGCAGTTCGACGATGTGTTCGGCCGCCCGGCGTGGCGCTTCGCCCCCGTTCACCAGCACGCCCGCCTCGATGTTGCGGTGGACTGCGGACTCGGTCAGATTGGCGCTGCCCAGGAACAGCGTACGGCGGTCGGCCACCGCGAGCTTGGCGTGCTGGCGCGAGTGAGGGTGGCCGTCCGGGTTACGGGCCCAGTGCCAAATGCTCAGTCCGGGAACGGACGCGAACGCCTCGGCGGGTTCCCGGCCTGCGAGGAGTCCCTTCGCGCCGGACAGCGTCTCGACCACGACGTGGATCCGCACGCCCCGTTCCGCAGCCGCCGTGAGGGCCCGTGTCAGCGCCGGATAGGGGCGGGCGGCGTAGGTCATGGCCAGCAGTTCGTCATGGGCCGCGTCGATGACGTCGACCAGCACCTGGGCGGTCGCCCGCACCGGTACGCCCGGCGTGGAGGGGCCGCTCCACACGGTGCGGACCCGCACCCTGTCCCGGGCACGCAGCATGGCCGCCACGTAGCCCCGCACGTAGGCGGCCGCCTCGGTGAGCGGCACCGAGTCTCCCTCCAGCGCGTCGTACAACTGCGCCACGGCCTCGGCGGCCCTCGGTGCGGCGAGTTCGGCCAGGGCCCGTTCCTTGCGGACTCGCCGGGCGAGCAGCCCGGCGAGGTCCTTGCTCCGGGACAGGCCGAGGACGGTGACGGCGGACTCCGCGGCGGCCTCGAACTCGCGCCGGCTCACGGCAGCAGGCCGACCGGTGTCAGTATCTGCTCCTTGTCCCCGGACAGGGGGACGAGGAAACGGCGGTCGAGGAACCGGTTGGCACGCTCGCAGGTGGTTTCGGAGACGAAGAGGCAGACGTGGCAGGCCGCCCCGTGGAGGTAGTCGCCCGGGTCGTGGGGCAGGCGTTCCGAGCAGAGCGGGTCGGCGGAACAGTGCCCGGCGTCAGCCAGGGCCCGGCGGACGATTCGGCCGAACTCGCGTTCCTCGGCCAGGGAGACCAGACCACCGAGGGTGCCCTCCGAGTCCGGGACGGAGGTGTAGATAAGGATCCCCGTCCGCGGGTTCTGTTCGTCTCCGGCGTAGATCCGTTCGGCCAGGGAGGCCGAGCTGTAGCCGCATTCGAGGGCGATGGTGCGGATCAGCAGGTGGGAAAGGGTGTGCAGGGCGATGTAGCGAGCGCCGGGCCAACCGTGGAAGGGGTCGAAGTCACTTGTCTTGCGGTCCGACTTCCGGTTGGTGCGAAACCGGCCGTAGGCCTCCCGGTGCGCCTCCATCTGCGGCGACTTCTCCATGTGCGCCGCCCACTCGGCCATGAGGTCGTCCCGCACCCGCAGGAAGATCCCCTCCCCGCGGACTTCGCTGGCCGGTACCCAGTTCTGCGTGCCCCGCGACAGGTCGACGCGGGTGGCGATCTCCGGTGACTCGGGATCGGGGGCGTCGAGCCGGGTGAAGCCGATCAGGGCGCGCGCCTCGCGCAGCCGCTCGACCTGGCGGACGTCCGAGAAGAGATCGCCCAGCGGGGCCTGGACGGAGACGGGCCTGAGGGCGAAGTCGTCGCTGGGCGGGGGAACCGGACCGGACAGGGCGTCCCACTCGGGACGGAAGAGGTCGGCCTGAATGTCGGGGGCGGAAGGGGCCGGTCCCTCGGTCCCCTGCTTGCGGGCCGCGACCGCCGCGAAGACGGCGTCGGCGTCGAACTCCTTGAGGAATCCGAACTGGGGCAGCCGCGCCATGAAGGCAAGTTCGCTGCGGTCCTCCACCTTCTCGAGCTCCGGCCAGTGGTCGTCGAGCAGTTTGTCGATGTCGCCCCCTTGTCCCTTGGGCAGCGCGAGCGCGCTGAGGGTGAGCGGGAACCACTGGTTGGAGGCGCCCGCGACCATCAGCACCGAGTTCTGGTCACAGCCGTTCGGTGCGTAGGTGCCCAGGTGAGGATGGCGGCCGCGGCAGTGAGGCAGGTGGCGGCGCCCGCGTTCGCCCATGGCCTCGCGGATGTTGCGCTTGGCGCCGCAGGCGACGCATTCGATGGTGACGTTGGCGGCCTGGTTGCCGCCGTGGTCCTTCATGCGCAGCTTGGGCCTGGGGATCTTGCCGCAGGTCTGCCCGTGGTGGACGTACGGGGTGTACGGGAACTCGTCGAGGTGGCCTGCCGTGCACACGAGGGTGAAGCGGGCGGCCACGGCGAGCGGGGGCTTGCCCCGCTTGCAGTCGTGGACGAACTTGGCCTCGTGGGGCGCCCGCGGGTTGGCGTTGAGGAAGGTGAACTCGTCGGAGTCGATGGCGGCGAGGATGTTGCAGGCGGTGCAGCGCAGCCACTGCGGGAACGGTGCGGCGGGCACTCCGACTCCCTGCGCGGCCCAGCCCCTGGGGTCCGTGTCCGCGCCCTCCAGCCAGGGGGCGGCGCGCAACTGCTCGATCTGTCCGCGCCCGTAGCGCTGGAGCGAGCGGTTGACGGCGGCGCGCAGCCGGGGCTCGTCGATGTCGTAGTCGGTGGTGCCGGAGTAGCTCCAGGCGTCGAGTCCCCTGACGAGGACGGAGAAGTTGGGCAGATCGACGAGGGAGCCGACCCCGGCGGTGAACATGAGGTGGCTGGGGCGGACGGCGCCGACCCTGCGGTTGCTCCGAGTGGTCATCGCTGTCCCTTCCTGGGCGTGTCCGCGGTGGTGGGTCCGTACTCGTCGCTGTCCACGGTGGCCGCAGGGTCGCGTTCGGTCTCGACGTCGGTGCCCACGTCCGTGCCGGCCGCTGCGAAGTTCCAGTCCGGGCCACCGCCCGAGGGGTCTTCGAGGAAGGCGCCGCCGCCGGGCAGCAGAAGGTTGATCTCGTTCTCCGTCTCGCGCATCGACATGCCGACGGTCAGTTCGGTCCAGCGGGATCCGTCCGCCCGTCGGAGCAGCCCGTTCACGACGGTGGTCTTGTGCTTCTCCTTGCGGTAGCCCAGAGCCGCGCTGTTCTCGTCCCGCTTGCGGCGCCACTCGTCCTTCAGCCGGTCCAGCCGTTCGCTCAGGTACTGGCGGGAGAGGTCCCCACCCACCCGTTCCGCGCGTTCCAGCAGCCGGCGTTCCACGTCCCTGGCCACGGGCCCGTCGAGATCCACCTGATGAGCGTCGAGGTTGCGCGAGGTGTCGTGCGCCGCCTGACGCAGGGCCGCCACGTAGGTGGCGGCGACGCCCCGGTCGAGGGCCCGGCGGGTGAACGGGGTGACGGAGAGTGCCTCGACCTGACGGTAGAAAGTGGCGTGGTAGTGCTCGAAGTCCTCGTAGTGGGCGAGGTCTCGGGGACGGGACCAGTTGTAGAGGGTGACGACGAGACCGGGACGGGAGGCGTCGCGGCCGACTCGTGAGGACGCCTGGATGTATTCGGCGGTGTTCTTGGGTTGACCGACCACCAGCATCAGGCCGAACCGGGAGACGTCGACGCCGACTTGGAGCATGGAGGTGGCGAGGACGGCGTCCACCGCCTGCCGGGCGAGTGGCGTCATGGCGGCCCGGGGCTCCCGTTTCTCCTTCGCGGCGACCGCGTACTCCCGCAGGAAGGCGCGGCGCCGCTCGGAGGTGTCCCGCTCGGGGTCGAATTCGGTCTCCAGGCGTTTGAGTGCGGCGCCGATGTCGGAGGAGGAGATGCGTGAGGTCAGTTCCTGGATGCCGAGCATGCCGGTGCGGCTCACGATGCGGTCGGCCAGTGTGTTCCGGCCCCGTCGACTGCCGTTGGAGCGCACCCGGGTCGTGATGTCGTCGTCCATGTAGCGCCGCATGCCCGCGAGTTCACGGGTCGCGTTGAAGTAGCCGACCAGGGTCATGTACGGGTCGGCGGGCTTGCCGTAGTCGTCGAAGAGCTGCTGTCCGGCCAGCAGCAGGATCTCGGCGACCCGGATCTCAGCAGCCTTGAGGCGGGTGCCGTGCGCACACACGCCCAGGTACCGCCGGCCCGGGTTCGCGCGGGTCAGTTCGACCTGCCGGGAGAAGAACGTGTCCCCGACGTCGAGGACCTGCGGCGGGAAGACGGCGACCTTGCGCCCGAAGACGCCCAGCACCTGGTCGGCGGCCCGTTTGGTGGTCGCGGTGGAAGCGACGATCTTGGCTCCGGTCTCGTGCCGTCGCCCCTGGGCGTCGGTGACGCTCCAGGTGCACAGCTGGTCGACGGCGGACTCGAAGAGGCCGACGGTGGTGCCGAGGGCGCCGGAGATCAGGTGCAGCTCGTCCTGGATGATCAGGTCCGGGGGACGCAGGCGCGTCACCGGCTGTACGGTGACACCGGGCAGGTCGCCCCTGGCGTTGTGGCGGCTGCCGCAGCCGGTCTTGACGTCGAGGTCGTCGTGGCGGTAGCCGTGGCGCGGGCACAGCTCCGTGACCCTGCCGAACAGCAGACCGGCATAGCCGTTCCAGGGCAGCTGGGCGAACTTGTCCACGGTGGCGATCAGCAGGGACGGGGCGAGCCGGTAGATCTCCTCGTCGACCGTGAGCACCGGGATGCCCTCGCCCGGAGATTCACGCCGGGAGAAGGGACAGCGGTCCTCCCCCTCCCCGCGCGGGCAGTACAGCAGGACGCGGCGCCGCCCTTCGTCGTACTCCATGTGGGAGCGGGCGGTCAGTCCGGTTCCGCACCACGGGCAGGTGAGGACCTGGAGGACGCGGGCGTGCTTGTCGCTCGCGCTCTCCCGGGCCTCGGCGATCTGGTCCTTGGCCTCGCCGAACCAGTTGGGCGAGACGGAGGTTCCCACCCACAGACCGATGCGGAACGGGGTGACGCCCCAGCGGACGTCCTGAGCGGACTCCTCGCGGCGCAGCACTTCGCAGGCACTGACCAGGGCGGCGGCACGCTGGAACTGCTGGGCGGTCAGCAGGCGCAGGGTGTAGCGCATGAGCACGCCGACGCCCGCTTCACCGCTGCGCGCCTCAGCGCCGGAGCCGATCGTGCCCTGCAGGCGCCGCAGCGCGAACGTGTATGCGGCAAGGCCGAGATAGGCCTCGGTCTTGCCACCACCGGTCGGGAAGAACAACAGGTCGACGAGTGCCTCGCGACCGGTGCCGCGGTGGGGGTGCCCGGGCCTGCTGAGGGAGTCGAGGTTCAGCAGGACGAAGGCGAGCTGGAAGGGCCGCCAGCTGGCGGCCTGCTTGCCCTGCGCGTGGACCTGGTCGTAGGCCTCCTGGTAGGAGGCGGGGTCGTCCTCGCGTCCGGCGCGGGCCGCGGCGATCGCGGTGTTGCGGCGCTGGAGGCCCATGGCCCGGTTGGCGAACCGGAATGCCTTCAGCGCGGTGTCGTCGGCCACGAGCCGGTCGATGCCGAGGGTTATGCGGTCGCAGATGTCCAGTGCCTGGTCGATGGCGGCGTCCGCCGAGGCGCGCAGGTCGTCGGGGAGCGAGCGGGCCTTCGCGCGCTGCTGTCCGAGCCAGGTGCCGTAGCCGTCGGCGAGCGGGGCGAGGGCGGCGCTCAGTTCGGTCCGGCGGGCGGGCACCGCGAGGGCCGCGAGTTCGTCCATGCCGAGTTCGAGCCCGCGGAGCAGGTCCTGTTCCTGCGCGGTCGGGGCGGTGGTGGCCGGGACCTCGTACTCCGGCAGCCAGGTGGTCGTGAGGCGGTGCGCGTTGCGTTCGCCCTCGCGCACATGCGCGTGCACGGCGGCGTTGCGGCCCTTGGCGTGGCTGAGGCTGTCGCGGTAGAGGAGCCGGAGCCTGCGCTCCTCGGCGTCCTCGGCGCCGTTGCCGCGGTTGGCGGGGTCGAGTGGGTCGTCGACGGGGAAGAAGACCGCCGCCTGGTCGTCCGGGAAGGCGGTGACGTCGATCTCCGTCTGGAAGAGCCAGCGGGCGTCGCGGGCGTCGCGGCTGTCCTCCTGCCGGTTCACCAGGGCCAGTTCGACGACTCTGAGGTCCTCGGTGCCGGCCCGGCCGGTGTGCCGGCGCACCTGTACGTCGAGGACGACCTCTCCCCCTTCCAGCCCGACGGTGTGGTCCGTCGCACCCGTCACGTCGATGTCCACCGGGTACTCGACCGGCTCGCGCGACCAGACCGTGCGGGTCGTGCCGCGGTCGGTGGCCTCTTCCGACTGGCTGTAGCGGCCCCAGCGGGTGGTGACGCTGAGCGTGCCGACGGAGGCGGGGACCGTGAAAGACAGTCCCATGGAGGAGGCCCAGATGTGGCCGGCGGCCTGCGGAGTCAGCCGCTCCTGCAGCTCGGTGTCGTCGCCCTCCTGCTCGTCGCCCGACTCCCCGTCCGCGCTCTGGGCTGCGGCGAGGGCGATCCGGTCGGCGGTGCCGGTCTGGGGCCGCGGACCGAGCATGCCCACGAGATACCGGTCGCGCGGCCCGGAGGAGGCGCTCGGCAGGGTTTCGGTCTCTCCGTCCCAGGGGCCCAGCAGATCGCGGCGGACGTAGGTCACGAGTCCGTCCCGCACCTCGTAGGAGTCCCCGGCACGGAAAGTCTGGGGCACTTCGTCGAGCGGGTGCGGTACAGCGGCCTGGGCAGGCTGGGCCGGCATGCGGTGGGTCCTTCCGGACGAATCCGATGGAGCAGGAGGGAAATCCTACGTGGGACAGCACACGAAGACTAGACCGTTGACTCAGTTCACACAACGCGTACCGGACACTCTGTCGCTTCGACCGGCCGGAGTCTCTAGGCTGGTCCCGACCGTCGCCCGCCCGCCCACCCGTCACCGAGGATGCCGATGCCCCGACTCGCTCTGTCCGACGACTTCGTCGTGGACCTCGTCTCACTGCAGAGACCGGTCCAGAAGGAAGTCAGCGACGCGATCCAGATGTTCGGGAGCCTGACCGTCCCCCAGCTCCACGCGAGCAAGGGACTGCACCTGGAGAAGCTGGAGCGGGCACGCGACCCCCGGATCCGCACCATCCGCATCACCAAGTTCTACCGCGGTGTCCTCCTGGCACCCGACGACGGCAGTGATCTGTTCACGCTCCTTCGGGTCGCCCCGCACGACGAGGCGATCAACTGGGCGTGCAGACGCGCCTACTCCGTCAACGGCGCCACCGGCGGCCTGGAGGTGCGCAACGTCGAGGCCCTCGAACAGATGGAGACCTACTTCGAAACCAAGGCGGACACCACCCCCACCCGCCTCTTCCAAGCGCACTCCGACACCGTACTGCGCGATCTCGGCATCGACGACCAGGTGCTGCGACTGGCCCGCGTCTGTGTCACGGTCGACGACCTGACCGTCATGGCGCCGCCCATGATGCCCGGCGACCAGTACGAGGCACTGTGGTTCCTGGCCGACGGCCACTCCCCCGAGGACGTGTGGGAGCAGCTGATCGCCCCGCGCGGGCAGACCGTGCGCACGGCCGAGGACCGGCCGGCGGTCACGCTCAGCGAGGCGATCCTCAACACGCCCAACCGCATCGTGGAGGTGACGGGCCCCGGCGAGCTGGAGCGCATCCTCACCGAGGACCTCACCCGCTGGCGCATCTTCCTCCACCCCGCGCAGCGCCGCTACGCCTACCACCCCGGTTTCAACGGTCCCGCCCAGGTCACCGGCGGCCCGGGCACCGGCAAGACGGTCGTCGCCCTGCACCGCGTACGCCATCTGCTGCGCACCGGCCGCGAGGGCGACCGGATCCTGCTGACCACGTTCACCAACGCCATGGCGGCTGCCCTGCGGGACAGCCTCGCGCTGCTGCTCGGCGACGCGGACGCGCACCTGCTGGAGCGCGTCGACGTCACGACGGTGGACTCTCTCGCCGCGCGGGCGATCCGTGAGGCGAAGGGCGGTTCCCCGAAGCCTCTGTCGGCCGCCGCCGAGAAGAGCGCCTGGACCCGCGCCGTCGCACGCGAGGAACTGCCCTGGACAGAGCAGTTCCTGTCCCAGGAGTTCCGCAACGTCGTCCTGGCGCAGGGCCTGCGCACACCCGAGGAGTACCTGCGCTGTGTACGGCGGGGCCGCGGCACCCAGGTCGGGCGGGTGCAACGGGCCCGGCTGTGGCGGGTGATGGAACGGTTCACGGCGGACCTCGCCTCGCGCGACTCGGCGACGTACACGCAGCTGTGCGACCAGGCGGCACGCGTCCTCGCCGAAGGAGCACCGCGCTACCGCCATGTCGTCGTGGACGAGGCGCAGGACCTGCATCCGGCGCAGTGGCGCGTGCTGCGGGCCTGCGTCGCCGTCCAGGCCGACGACATGTTCCTGGTCGGCGACCCCCATCAGCGCATCTACGACTCCCGCGTCTCGCTGCGCTCACTGGGCATCAACGTCCGGGGACGCACCTCCCGGCTCCGCCTCAACTACCGCAGTACAGAGGAGATTCTGCGCTGGTCGGCGTCTCTGCTCGACGGTCAGCCGGTCGGCCGGCTCGGCGAGGACGACGACGAGGACGGCGGCCAGGACTCCCTGCGCGGTTACCGGTCCCAGCTGCACGGCCGCACCCCGGCGGCGCGCGGATACGGCAGCCAGGACGAGGAACTGCGGGCGCTGGTGCAGCAGGTGCGCACCTGGATCGAAGAGGACGGGGTCAAGCCGTCCGAGGTGGCGGTGTGCGCCCGGTTCAACACCCTGGTCGACGCGGTTGTCGCACGGCTGCGCCGGGAGCGCGTCCCGGCGGTGGCGGTGAAGGACAATCCCGGGCCGGACGTGTCCGGTGTGCGGGTGGCCACCATGCACGCGATGAAGGGGCTGGAGTTCCGATGCGTGGCCGTGGTGGGCGTGACGTCCAGTGTGCTGCCGTTCGCACCGCAGGTGACACCGGCCGAGGCCGATCCCGTCCAACACCAGTCGGATCTGCTGGCCGAGCACTGCCTGCTGTTCGTGGCGTGCACGCGTGCCCGCGACGCGCTCGCGGTCTCGTGGAGCGGTGAGCGCAGCCGCATGCTGGATCCAGTCACCGGTTGAGACATGCGTGCCTCGGTGCCTCGGGCCCTGTTCCGGGTCCGGGGCACCGAGGCTGTCGCCGCAGGTGCCCGTGCGTGCGCGTGCGTGCTGGCCCTGCGGGCGGTGTCAGACCCGGATCTCCCGGACCACGACCGAGTGGGACCGGTCCTGGGAAGCGTCGTACGAGATCTCCCGGCCCGTCGGCTGCCACAGCAACGCGTGCCCCAACGGGGACGACGGGGAGATGACGTCCGCGTCCTCGGTGGACAACTCGGCGATGGTGTACAGGGCCGCTTCGTCGACCTGTCCGTCGAATTCGAGGACGAGCAGCGCACCGGGGAACACCGCCTTCGGCATCTCCTCCTCCCGGCCGACGTGCACGGCGTCGAGGAAGCTCCGCAGGAAGCCGAGCCGCTTCGTACGGCGCTCCCGCTGGTCGGCCTGGGTCTTCCTGAGGAAGACGAGGTTGGCCGCGTCAACGTCCACCGGGGTCTCGTCGGGCGCGTCGATGGCGGCCTGCAACTCCTGCATCTCGCGCACCAGCCGGTGGAACGCGGCGGCGGGGATGTCCTGGACGGGGAGGGAGTTCCCGGCGGCCGGCAGCGCCGGGCCGGACGACGGGCCGGGCGTGACGTCGGACGCCGGGCCGGGCGTGACGTCGGGCGCCGGGTTCGGGTCCTGCGAGCGCTCGCCTTCTCGCGCCTCCCCCGCTCCGTCGTCCTCCTCGCGGCCGTCGACCGACGGCACCTGGGAATCCGGCCCTTCCGCAGGGGAGCCGGAAACTCCCGGCTGTTCGGTCGGCGGCTGGATGCCCAGCCGTTCCAGTTCCGCCCAGAGCGGGGCGAGCGCCTGCTCGCGGTCGAGGTGGAAACGACTGCCCCGGATCCGGACGAAGGTCCAGTCGACGCGTTCCAGGTCCCGCTGGCGGGCGGCGGCGGTGGACGCGTCCTCGCCGTCGGCGAAGGCGTCGCCGTCGCAGGCGACCGCCAGTCTGCGGGTGCCGCCCTCGACGACCAGGTCGATGGTGTGGCGGCCCACCCGGTAGCCGGGGCGCACCCGGTGGCCGCGGGCCGTCAGTTCCAGGTACACCTTCTGCTGGAACAGGCTGTCGAACGCCTCATGACGGACATCAGGCAGCACCTCGCCCTCCACCGCGGCGGTGTCCTCCTCCGCGGGCCGGGTGAGGTGATCGAGCCACCGCCGGCGCAGGTCGTTCTCGTGGAACTGCTCCGGGCGGGCGCTGTGGAACACCCACACCTGGTCCTGGGCGCGGGACGCGGCCACGTTGAGCCGCTGCTCGTACGTCTTGCCGTTGAAGCCGCCCGGTACGGTCCCGGCGGCGGTGGTGGCCGAGTTGGCGCAGGAGACGAACATGACGTTCCGCTCGTCGCCCTGGAAGTCCTCGGCGTCGCCGACCCGAATGCGCCGCTCCGCACGCTGCTCGTAGTCGAGGCGTTCGGCGAGCAGGTTCTCCAGTTCCGTCAGGTGCCCCTTGGCGCCGCGGAGGCTGATGACCCCCATGGTCTTTCCCCCGTACGCGGGGTCGGCGCAGCAGCGCACGACCGTCTCTACGAGGGCTTCGGCCTCCGCAGCGTTGACCAGCCGGTCGTTGCCGCCGACGGCTTCGCCGTCCTCGACGTACACCGTGCGGACCGGAGGCAGCCGGTCGGCGCCGTACTGCCGCAGAGGCTGGAGCCGGCCGTTGTAGCACAGGTCGTTGGAGAAGGAGATGATCTCCGGCATGCACCGGAAGTGCTCCTTGAGCATGAGGGTGCCGCGGCCCGCGGACAACGCCTCGGTGAGGTCGAAAAGGCTGGACTCCGGACCGAAGAGGCTGCGCACGTCCGGTTCGAGGGCGGTGAGCAGCCGGTCCCGCAGGTGGAAGTACTCGTCCTGCTTGAGGCCGACGTTGGACGGACTGACCTGCTTGCTGTCGCCGACGACGACCATCCGGTCGGCGAGCCAGCTCAGCAGCATGGCCTCCAGGCCCGACTGGCTGGCCTCGTCGACGATGACGACGTCGAACGTGCCGGGCCGGTCCATGGGCACGGTCTCCGCCACCTGGTGCAACGGCATGATCCAGGCCGGCACCGCCGTCTGGGCCTTGCGTAGTGCCGCCTGGGCGTCGCGCCGGTAGCGGTGCTGGTACTTGCCCCTGATGCGGCGGGCGGCCTGCTGGTAGGCGCTGAGGGCGCGGGACTGGTCGCCGGTGAGCAGTCCGAGGCAGCGGTGCCAGGCACGGGCGGCGGCGAGCCGGGCGAGCATGATGCGCACCTCGTCGTCGGCCTCCGTCAGGCGCCGGCGCAGGCCGCGCTCGGCCTCCGGGTCGGTCAGCCGCTCCATCCGCTCACGCCACGCGGACCAGGCCCAGGTCTCGACGAGCCGCGGCAACCGGACGTCCCACGCGGTGTCCTCCGGGGTGTCGGTGACACGCTCGGCGAGGGACGGGAACGCCTCGCGCACGCGGGCGAGCGCGGCGTGCTGCTCGGCCCGCAGCCGGGCGGCCTCACGCACCTCGGCGATCTCGTCGCTGAACTCCCGGTAGCCTTTCGGGTCCTGGGCGCGCACGGCGTCGAGCGCGCGGGTGACGGCGGGTGCCACGCCGGGCCGGTCGCTCCACGCGCGCAGCAGTTCCTCGGTGTCCGCGATCACCCTGCGGGACCGTCCTGCTGCGCGCAGCGTGGTCGCCGCGCGCAGCAGGGCGCGTACGGCGTTCTCGACGGGTGCGTCGTGCCAGGTGGCGACGGCGAGTTCGGGGGAGGTGGCGGCGGCGGTGAGTACGTCGGTGCGGGCGACGGCGACGGCGAGCAGTGCCTCCAGTACCTCGGCGTCCTGTCGCAGCCGGGCCAGGCGAGCACCGTGTCCCTGCCAGGCGCCGACGGGGGCGCCCCACTCCGACTCCACCTGGGCCAGGCGCAGTTCGAGCTGAATACGGGCGACCAGGACCCCGGCGGTGGCGGCGTCCTCGGGGGACCGCCCGTCGACCCGCACGGCCTGCACGAAGGTGCCGACGGTCTTGGCGAGCTTCGAGCGGGTACCGAGCGGTCCGCGCAGCTTCTGTCCCTGGACGAGGCCGTCGTGCAGGGTGGTGGCCCGGCCGAGCGCGGTGGCCGGGTCGTACTGCTCCAGACCGCTGACCATCGCCGACCCCAGCACGGCGAGCGAGGCGTCGAGGGCCGCGAGGGCGTCGGTGACGGCGGCGTGCCGGCTGCGTGTCTGCCAGTCCTGTCCGGCCGTCACCTCTCCCAGGAGTGCCCCGGCCCATTCGCCGGCGGCGGCCGCGAGGGAGGCGGCACGGGCCCTGGCGGCGGAGAACGTGTCGAGAGCCGTCGTCAGCCGCTGCTGTTCGGCCTCGCACAGACCCCGGACGGCCTCGTCGTACTGCCGGCTCAGCGGGTCCTGCCGTACCGCCTCGTGGGCCTCGTTCGCGCAGCGCACGACCGTGACGGCTTCTTCGAAGTCACCCGGACCGGGCAGTTCGGAGGGGCCGGGCACCTCGGCCGCGAGGGCTCGGTGGTGCGGCGTGAAGGCACGCGTGGTGTGCAGCAGCCTCAGTGTGTCGTCGGCCGTGAGGGAGGGCTGTTCCTGGGGAACCTGCCCGAGCCAGTCGTACCGCTCCTTCTCGGCCGTGAGGCGCTCGGCGATCTCCTGGAGGCTGCCGGTGTAGTCACCGATCTCCGCGTCGAAGCGGTGCGTCTCCTGCTCCCGCAGTACGCCGAGGTCGCGCAGCATGGCCTGCTGGGCCGAGCGGGCCGCGACCAGCCGTGCCTGGAGCGCACGGATCTCGCTCCGCGACGCCTTGGGGTCGTAACCGGCGTACTCGCTGAGGATCCTCTGCACGGACGCCTCGAGCTCCCGCTGGGCGGCCGCTCCGTCCTCGGTGCGGCTCACGCACAGGTCGCGGATGCTCTCGGGCAGCTTGTCCCGCAGGACGCGCAGGGCACGCGGGGTGTGGCTGGTGATGAGAACCCGCTTGCCCTGGGCGAGCAGGTCCGTGACCAGGTTGGCGATGGTGTGCGTCTTGCCGGTGCCGGGCGGGCCCTGCACCACGACGAGCCGGTTGGCACGCAGCCGTTCGGCGATGGTGCGCTGCTCCTCGTTGGCTGGCAGCGCGAAGTACATCTCGCCGGTGACGGTGTCCGCGCCGGCGTCCTCGGCCGCCGCGAGGTCGGCGGCGGTCAGCGCCCCGTCGCGACCCGCGATGTAGCCGAGCAGCTCGGTGGGAGGCGTACCTGCGTCGATCTGCCGCGCGATGGCCTTGAGGGCGTCCATCGTCGAGCGGCGGTTGCGCTCCCGCAGGACGAGCGCGGGGGTGAGTCCCACCTGGGGCACGTCGAGCGTGCGCGGCCGGGCGCGTTCCACGGACGGGGCGTAACTGCCTGCACTGTGTGCCGCGTTGATCCAGCTGCGCAGAGCGGTGTGTACGGCGTCGAGTTGCGTGGGATCGGTGACGTCGGAGGCACCGTCCAACGTGCCGACGATCTGCTCGCGCACCGCGCCGGGCACGTGCTGGGCGCCTTCCAGCATGCCCTCTTCCAGTTCCAGCCCGGTGCCGGTCGGGTCGGGGGCGGCGGTGAGGGTGCCGGTGGCCGGGTCGAGCTGGAGGGTGGCACGGTGGGTGAGGAGATGGCGTTCCACGCGCTGGCCGGCGCCCGTCTGCCAGGTGAGCCGGCCGAGCCCGAGGACGAGTTCGTAGGCCTCGCCGAGGTTGGCGGCGTCCTCGTGCATCTTGTGCAGCCGGTCGTACAGCTTGACGACGGGGTCGATGGCACGCCGTCGCTCGGCCCAGGCCAGCCATTCCTGTTCCCAGGCGGCGTACTGCTTCTCGATCTTCTCCCGCTTCGGATGGTCGTCGAGCTCGTGGTACGTCTTGTCGAGGGGGATGCCCTGGGACCAGTCGGGGAATTCGGGCTCGATCCTGCGGCGCAGGTGCGGGGCGCGCGTCTGCTTGAAGTCCCGGATGCGGGTCTCGTCGATCCAGGGCGCGAGCAGCGGCTTGGGGTGCGGGGCGTCCTCGCGTTCGGGGCGGTCCAGGGTCAGCCAGGCCGGGATGTCGGTGCCTAGGGCACCGTCGAGCATTACGGCGACTTCCGGAGCGTCCGGCAGCTCCTCGAACCAGACGGTGCCGGCGGCACCGTCGAGCGTGCGGACGGGCCGTGTCTTCGACTCCTCTGCCTCGGCGAGGAACCGGAAGATCTGACGGACGCGGGTGGCGTCGAGCTCGTCGGAGGACAGGTCCTGGGGGCGGGGGGTGGACCCGGCCGGCGGCGTCACGAGGGGCGTGGCCAGGCGGGGGTCCGGCCTCGTGGGCTGTTCCGGTACGGCCCCGAGCACGGTACGGGCCGTTCCGTGGCCCTCCTCGTCGGCGCCGCCGAAGAGGGACGGCTGCTGTTCACCGAACAGCGGTGCCTGGTCCGGAACCAGTCCCGCCCGTGCGGGTGCGGGCACGGTGGCCCTCGCCGTGGTGAAGGTGACGCTCTCGCGCTGGTGGTCGTACGGGAACCGCACCTCGATGTCCAGCTCCGCGGCGGTTCCCGCCGGGATGCTGTAGGCCCACGTCGCGGACGCGCGGCGGCCCTTGCGGAGGGTGCCTTCGAGTTCGTCGTCGAGCAGCTCGGTCCGGTAGTCCTGTACCTGCCGTGCCGTCTTCCCGTAAGGCCCGCTACGCACGAGCAGCGTGATGCCGTCGACGTCGATGGAGTGGGCCGTGTCGTTGCTCAGGCAGAGCGTGCACCGGACCAGGTCGTCGCCCTGGCGGTAGCCGTCGGAGCCCTCGGGATCGACCAGCTCGTACGGCACCACGTCCTCCACGCGCACGTCCAACCCGTCGTCGTACCGGTAGACGGTCCCAACCGGCTGCATCTCGCCACCCAGGTCGTACTCACGCTGACTCACGCGCCACCCCACTGCTGTCCGGAGCCACCTGCGTGGCCGCTTGATGTCGTCCTGCCCCGGCCCACCCGAGTGCGCCTCCCCCAGCGCAACGCCTCAAGTGTGAACTGAGCACACGGGCTGAGAGTAGCAGCAGGCCTCCGATCCTCACTGCACCCCATGACACCGCATCGAAATCGCCGACACAAGGAACTACGCATGTTGACTCTGTTCACAGCTGTGCGTCATTATGATGTGGCATCACTCGCACAGCTCCGGGCAGACCCCGTAGAAAGGCCATGCGCCATGCAGATGGAAGTGCTCCACGTCAGTCCTGAGCTCGCGACGGAGTGGCTCACCCGCAACACCAGCAACCGACCGCTCAGCAAGGCGGCAGTACAACAGCTGGCGGGCCGCATCCAGCGCGGTGAGTGGCAGTTGACACACCAGGGCATCGCCTTCGACGAGGACGGCGTACTCATCGACGGCCAGCACCGCCTCGCGGCGATCGCCAAAGCGGGGATCGCCGTCCCCCTGACCGTCACCCGCGGCGTCCCGCGCACCGCGTTCACAGTGATGGACACGGGCCGCAAGCGCACCGGCCGGGACGCGCTCGCGCTCGCGGGCGAGGCCAACGCCACGCACCTGGCGGCGGCCCTGCGCGGCCTGCACCTCTACCTGAACGCACCCAACTCGTCCTGGAGCGGCGGATCGTCGGTGACCAGCAACGACCAGCTCCTGACCATGCTCGACAAGCACCCCGGCATCCGTGACGCCCTTCAGCACGGCGTCGCACTCAACCGCGCGTGCCGCATCACCGTCACGGCGGCGACCATCGGCTGGTACGTGACCAGCGAGGCACGACCCGACATCGATCAAAGCGCCTGGAAGGAGGGCATCGTGACCGGCGCACGTCTGGAGCCGGGCGACCCCCGCCTCACCTTGCGCAACACGATGCTCAATCTCGCCACGGGCACGTCGCACCGTCGCCGCGACGACTCACGCGAGCACCTGCTCTACTACCTCAAGGCCTGAAACGCGTGGGCCGAGGGCCGGTCGATCAAGCTGCTGCGTCGGTCCCCCAACGAGACGATGCCTCGAATCTCCAAGCAGGCGGCAGCAGTTCTCACGCATGAGGCGCCCCAGTAGCCGTAAAGGCCACAACCTCACCCCATTGACTCAGTTCACTGTATAGATTGAGTGACCGTCGTCACGGTGACTTGGATCGCCGGACAAGCCGTCAGGTTGCACCCAGCCGACAGGGAAAGGAAGCGCATGCGCGCGCAGGAGATCACCTTCCTCAAGCTTGTCCAGGGGGACAAGCAGTTTCAAGTACCCCTGTATCAGCGGACGTACAGCTGGGGCAGAGAGCAGCTGAAGCGACTGTGGGAGGACATCGGCGAGCTCGTCGACCAGCATCTGTCGGGTGAGACCAGTGCCCCGCACTTTCTGGGCTCCGTGGTACTCGCTCCCGGCCAGATTCAGGCCGGCGGTGTACAACGGTGGCTGGTCGTGGACGGCCAGCAGCGGCTGACAACACTGATGCTGGCGTTCACCGCGCTGCGCGACCACCTCAAGGGAACGGGGGATTCACGCGGGGTGGACAGGGTGCACCGCCAGATACTGGTGAACGAGTTCCATGAGGGCGTCGATCATTACCGGCTGCTGCCGACTCAAGCCGACCGCGAGGCGTATACGGCTTGCGTCCAATCCAGGGCGGAAGCCGGTGGCAGCGACAACATCGGAGCCGCTTACCGGTTCTTTCTCGGTGCGCTCGCCGAGGGGCAGGAGGCTGCCGGCGACAACCAGTGGATCGCGACGGTCGAGACCGTTCTCAAAGACCTGCTGTCGATCGTGGAGATCACCGCGGAGCCTGGCGACAACGTCTACCGGATCTTCGAATCGATCAACAACACAGGCGTCGGGCTCAGCCAGAGCGACCTGCTGCGCAACTACGTGTTCATGCTGCTGCCCAAGCGGGGCGAACGGGTCTACCAGGAGCTGTGGCTGCCCATGCAGCAGAGCCTCGGTCCCAAGAATCTCGAACTCCTCGTCTGGCTGGATCTGGTGGTGCGGGGCCACCACAAGACCAAGCAGAGCGAAATCTACCGGGAACAGCAGAAACGGCTTCAGCCGCTGGCCGGGAACGAGGACGCGCTGCAGCGCGAGATCGTACAACTGGCCGAGCGGGGAAGGCGGTTCCTTCGCATCATCGAGCCCCGGCGTGAACAGTCGTCCGCGCTGCGCGCCGTACTGGAGCGCCTTGCCTCATGGGGCGGCCAGACCCACTACCCCCTGGCCCTACACCTGCTGGACCTCGTCGACGGTGGAACCACTACACCCGAGGACGCGGCGGAGGCGCTGCGGTACGTCGAGTCCTATCTGGTACGACGGCTCATCTGTCAGACGTCGACCACCGGCCTCAACCGCATCTTCATGGAAGCGCCGAGGGAGCTGGAGACCGACCGTCCCGCCGCCGAGGCGGTCCGGCGGTTCCTGTCCGGCAGGCGCCGCCGCTGGCCGAGCGACGAGGAGCTGCGCGATGCGATCCGCAGCAAGCCGTTCTACTGGAGTGGCCGTCCTCCGCAGCGGAGTTACATTCTGCGCCGATTGGAGGAGAGCTACGATTCGAGCGAGCCGATCGACTTCGTGAAGGCGTCCCTCAGCGTGGAGCACGTCCTTCCGCAGCGGCCGACCTCGGCCTGGTTCGATCTGCTCACCGACGAGACCGAACCGAACCAGACACCGCAGGAGCTGCACGACCTGCTGGTCCACACGCTCGGCAATCTCACCCTCACCGGAGACAACGCCAAGCTGTCCAACAGCCCGTTCGAGCGTAAGCAGCAGATCCTCGACTCAAGTGCTCTGCGCATGAACCAGGAGATCGCCTCGACGCAGCGGTGGGGCAAGGCCGAGATCCTGGCCCGCGCCGACCGTCTGACGGAGCGGGCGGTGCGCCTCTGGCCCGGTCCCGTCGGCGGTGTCAAGCCGACCGGCGAGGAGTGGCCCGGCTGGGCCGAACTCCGGGCCGCTCTGGTGGCGATGCCGAGCGGGGCATGGACGACGTACGGCGATGTCGCCGAGCTGATCGGCAGCCATCCGATGCCCGTCGGCTCCTACCTGGGCTCCAACCCGACGGTGCTGGGGGCGTATCGCGTTCTCACCGCGGACGGCAAGATCTCTCCGGCCTTCCGGTGGGCGGACGGCAGTGACCGGCAGCCGCCGCAAGGACTGCTGACGAGTGAAGGGGTGACGTTCGACCCGTCGGGCCGTGCCAACCCATCGCAGCGCTTGACCGCCGCAGAGCTGGCCACCCTGCTCGGTAAGGACGTGGCACAACCCGCATCGCACGACCCGCTCCCGGACGGAGAAGACACGGCGGCGGCCGAGCGCTTCCGCTCGCAGTTGCAGGAACACTGGTCGGCGGCGTCGGCCGGGGTCCTGGGTGCACTCGACTTCTGGCGTCTCCAGGGCGGTTACGTCAACTACGGCCGCCACGAGGAGACGAGTTGTTTCCCGATGCTCGACGCCGGCACCAGTCGCCGTCCCCATCTGATCTGGCCCGTGGCGATCTACCCGGTGAGCGGAACGGTCGAAGTCGTCTTCCAGTACCTCAAGGACCGCAGTCCCTTCGACGACACGGAACAGCGCCGTGAACTGCTGAACCGCCTCAACAAGATCGACGGTATCGACCTGCCCGAGGCGAAGCTGGAACTGCGTCCGTCCTTCCCGGTGCGGGTGTTCTCGGAGCACGGGGAGGAGATCTGCGGGGTGTTGGACTGGTTCGTGCATACGGCGGCGCTGGATCTGGCACAGCGGGACTGAACTGAGCGGCCCCTCACATATGAGGGAAGTATCCCCGCACGTGCTGAGCGAGTCGAGAGGAGGAGCAATGTCGGGCAGGACGTGCCAAGGTACCGTCCGCGGCCTCGGCGGCCATACGATCTGCTTCACGGGTCGCGTGCTGGTCGACGGCGAGTGGACGGTCAGGATGCGCTGTGCGCAACTGGCCAAGAATCGCGGGGCGGTGGCCAAGACCGACTTCTCACGAAAAGTCACTCTGGTTGTCTACGGCGATCTGGCCAGCAAGGTCGTGACGGACAGCCGCCGGGAATACAGCAGCAAGCTCGTCGACGCCGATGCCTCACGCAACGGAGGACGGCACGTCTGTGTCGTGGACGCCGACGGTTTCTCAAGGCTGCTCAAACGGCGGCCTGCCCCGTGCCTGAAACTGAGGAAGTCGGGTGCCGGGCGGGTACGCCCCGTGGCGGCCGCTCCACCCCGGAGCGAAATTCTCGGCGGCCCCCTTCAGGTGCGCCGACCGCGCCAACGCTCGTCCGTGGATCTCACACTCGATCTGAACCATCTCGACAAGGCGACGGCCGCGCACGAGGCTACGGTGGGTGCGCTCCTCGCGCACCTTTCCGGTCAGGGCATCGAGGTACGGACCCACGCGCCGGGCTCTCCCGCGTTCGACGCGGGGTGGTCACGCGGGACGGATGTATTCATAGCCGAGGTCAAGAGTCTGACGGGAGCGAGAGAAGACCAACAGATCCGCTTGGGCATCGGACAGGTCCTCGACTACGCACACCAACTCCGTACCGCCCACCCCGGTCGCCGCCTGCACCCCGTCCTGGTGCTGGAGAAGCGTCCGGTGGACCCCCGGTGGTCCTCATTGGCCCACTCCGCCGGCATACGACTTACGTGGGCGCCTGGCTTCACCGACGTCTAAGAGCGAGATGCGTGCACAGGACGGCCGTCCTGTGCACGCGCTCTAATCGGCATCGCAGGTCACGGACTCGGAATCAGTCGGTTCCATGGACCCCGTGCCTGTACTCTCGACCCCACTGCCCGCCTCGATGGCGGCGTACCGCCGCCGTTGCAGCGCATCGCGTTCAACGTCCGGGATCGTCATCGACTCAGCAAGCACGGCGGCGAGCGCGTCCACTTGAGTGTTGTCGATATCAGCGTGGAAGAGCCACCGGATGTTCTCGTCGCGCGTGATGAGGTCGACCGCCAAGCGCGCGCTTCTGTCCTGTGTGGTGGCTGCCCGGACGTATCGCACTCGGTCGGTCGGGATGTCCTGACCGATCTCGCCTTGCTCGAGGAAGGCATTCGTCTTGGCCGTGATGATGCGGCGATCCGTGACAGCGACCAGTGCCTTTACCGCGGCCTTGTCCCTCGCTGTCGCCAACTTCTCCTTCGCTCCGCTGAGGATCGCAGAAACGGGTCCGAGAGCGTCGAGCTGGTCGGGGAAACCAAGGACACGGAGGGTCTCGCCGTCCTCGAGGAACCATCGCAGGATGCGAAGGTACGGCTCGAGCACCAGCGTTTTGGGGGCACAGACAGCGTCTGGAGCCTCGAGCACAGGAACCGGCGGATGAAGAGCATCGGCAAGAGGCTCGATCGCCTCCAGAAGACGGGCGGAAGTTTCGCGGGTTGCCTTCACCTCCTTCCGCTTCCCCGGGAGCGGCCATGCGTCGGGGCCGGGGAGCTCGGCAGTGATGCGCAGCTCCCGCATCAGCGCATCGATGAGACCGGTCGCCTCGGCAAGAGCGGAGTCGAACTCCGCGCGAGTGTCGCGCGCGATGACTTCGGCGTACTGCGCCTCGGCCGCATCTTCGCGTCCAGCGGCCCTTGCCCTCGCGGCGCGGAGCGCGTGATACCCGGTCCATGCCTTGAGGGAGGACAGGAGGGCGTAGGCGTCGAAGGCGATGGCTTCGGCGTTCGTCTGCAGATACTCACGGTGGCTGCGTACGTCGGGCCGACCGATCTGCCTGACGTGGTCGCGGACGTTCCCCTGGTAGAGCTCAAGCTGCTTCTGCAACAGCGCTCCACTACCCGCGACGTCGTCCCACAGGGACGTTGGGACCGATTCAATCTCTCGCGCCTGGTCGACCGCGCGATCGACGGCGACGACGAGTCCCGTCAGTTCGGCCCACTGCTCCTTGCGGATGGCAGTGAGGACCTGACTTGTCACTGCGAGGTTGATCCTGACGAGGCCCGAGACCTCACTCAGCATCACCTGAAGGGCGACCATTGCCAGCGCCGGCCCGATCGAGGCCGCGGTCTGCGCCTTGCTCACCGCTTCCACGGGGTAGAAGCGGGCCTGATGCAAGAAACGGCCCGGAACCATCACCGTTCCGAGGTTTCCGCCGTCCTTGACGGCGAGCGTCGCACCGCTCTTCAGCAGGGCCTGGGCCGTGTCGCCGATCCTGTAGAGCCCCTGCACGCCGGCGAACGCGTTTCCGAGGTTCCCGGCCACGGTCGCCGCGTTCCCAATCGAGGCGAGGATCGACGAGATCTGCTTGCGGTCGGCAGCCGGCACGATTCCGAAGTCGATCAGATCGGGCTTCAGCTCCGGCGGGACCTCACCGGCGACGAGAGCCACCCCCGGAAGCACTTCCACCAGGACCGTCGACGCCGAGTCGATGTCCGAGTCGGACGTCGGATCGTCCACAACTGGCGACTCGGCGGTCCTGCACCGGCCGTTCTCCTCAGGCTCGGCGGTCCCCGTCGAGTCCGAAGGTCCCTGCATGCGATCTCCTCCCAGTGAGGGCGCGCCACGGACTAACGTCGTCGGCGTTCCCCAACGAATTCTACGGCTCGGCACCCTGCGATTCGGTCCGAATCCACCGGCGCTGATTCCGGATCAACCTGGCCGTGCGCTCGCCTGTCCGCTCACCCTCCGTGATTCAGCACGGACCAGCACCTCTACAGATTCTCCAAGCAGACACCGAACCCCGGGTAGGGAACTGACCTGCGCCGCAGCCCAAACGCGGTCAGCAGCTCTCGCCGAATTTGACCGCCCCGATCGTCACCGGCTGTCCGTCGAGCTCCGCCCCGGCCGCCGGGTCGGTCGAGCAGACCTGCCAGTTGGACTCGACGAGCACCATCCGGTCCTCGCCGGACACGTCCTCGACCGTGATGCTGGTGGAACCGTCGAGTGCCTGACGGGCGACCTTGACCGACTTGCCCGCGAAGTCCGGCATGGTGGACCCGGCTTCCTCGGGTTCGCCCTGGTCGCCACCGGCGGGACAGCTCTCCTCGAGCTTGACGGTACTGAAGTCGACCTCCGTGCCCGTCGCGTGCGCACCGGGCGCCGGAGTCTGGGCGCAGACCTTCCAGTTCCGGTCGAGCAGCTGGTTGCGGCCCCGGCCGAGTGCGTCGTGCGACGTGAGGAGGTAGAAGCCGGCGGCCTGCGCCTCGTCCTGGGCGCTCTGCAGGCCCTTGCCGGTCATGTCCGGCAGCGTCGCGGTGGACTCGGTGTCGGCCGAGGGCTCCTCGGCCGCCTCGCCGGTGCCGGTGACCGGCGCCTCGGAAGCCGGTGCGGCGGTGGACGCGGCGTCGTCCGTGACGGTGTCGGCGGTCGGGCCACAGGCGGTGAGCGCTGCGAGCAGCAGCGTCACGGCTGCGGAGACACGGGTGATGCGCATGGTGATCCCCAAAGCTGTTGCAGATGAGAGTGGTCCGTCGCGCGGACAAGGGCGGGACCCGTTGTCCCGTCGGCCGAGCCCGGAGAGGTACTCCACCGGCGGTGAGCCGGACCTGCTCGGCGGCACCGGCCTGATCAGTATGCCGTTCGTGCACTCAGTTCACAACACTGTGCTAGAAATCTGACGTGCACCTTGTCCTTCGGCAGGCGGGGCGCTTGGGCTCTGAGCCGATTCAGAGCCGAACACCGGGGCGGGGAGGGGGCAATGAAGAAGGACACACCGGAGTACGAGCAGGCGCTGGACGCCGTGGTCGACATCCTGCGGGAGCGGGCACGCGCGGGTGCGGCGCCGCTGACGTACGGCGATCTCAGCACCGAGTTGGCTCGGAGGGGCCACCACGTCCCCGCCTTCGAGGGCCCCATGCCCTACCTGCTCGAGGACGCCTCCGTCCGGGAAAGTCCGGACGGGTCACTGCCCCTGCTCTCGGCGCTCGTGGTCCTGCGGGAGACCGGCCGACCGTCCGGCGGCTTCTTCAAACTGGCCCGGCGTGCGCCGTACAAGCGGCCGGGTGAGGAGATTGAGCTGTGGGTCAAGGAGATCAATCAGCTCTCGAGTCACTTCTCCGTTCGCTGAAGGCTCGTGGACAGGTGGGACGGACCACCCTAGTTCCCCGTACGAAGGAACATTCTGTGAGTGAGAACGGCTCCGGCGGAAGAATCCAGCCGGCACGTTCCGGCGACTCCTCCCGCATAGGTCCGTACCGGATCATCGGCCGTCTCGGGGCAGGAGGCATGGGAACCGTCCATGCGGGTGTCGGCTCCGACGGAACGCGCGTCGCGGTGAAGGTGGTTCATCCGGAGCAGGCCCAGGAGCCGGAGTTCAGGGCCCGCTTCAGGCGTGAGGTGGAGCTGTCCTCCCGCGTCACCGGCCCGTACCTGGTCCCCCTCCTCACCGCCGACCCGGACGCAGAAACCCCGTGGCTTGCCACCGCGTACGTCCCCGGCCTGACAGTGCACCAGCACCTCCTCGCCCACGGAACGCTCGCCGGAGGCAGCCTGTACGCGCTCGCGGCGGCCACCGAGCAGGCGCTGGCGGCCATCCACACCGCGGGTGTGGTGCACCGCGACGTGAAGCCGCAGAACGCCATTCTGACACCCGGCGGCCCGCGCGTTCTGGACTTCGGGATCGCCCACGCCGCCGACGGAACCAGCGTCACCCGCACCGGTGTCATGACCCGAACCCCGGCTGGATCAGCCCCGAGCAATACCGGACGTGGACCACCGGCCCCGAGAGCGACGTGTTCGCCTGGGGAGCGCTCCGGGCCTACGCGGCCACCGGAAGGCTGCCCTTCGGCACCGGCGCACCGGATGTGGTCGCGTTCCGCGTGATGTTCGGGGAAGCGGACCTGGACGGAGTCCCCGGACCGCTGTGCCGGGTCGTGGAGAAGGCGCTGGCCAAGGAGCCGGACGCACGCCCGTCGGCCGCCGAGGCCGCCCGGACGTGCGTGGAACTGCTGGCCTCCCAGGTGCTACCGACCGGCGCGGTGCCGGCGACGGCCGTGGACATGGTCACGGCGCTCTGGGACGTGCCCGCCGAGGCCGACCCGGCCTGGCATGTGCCCCCGGAGCGTCATCGGCCGAAGCGACGACTGGTGGGCGCCGTAATCCTCGTCGCCACCGTCGTCGGAGGCCTGGCCGGAGGGACGGCCGCCCTGATGCCGGGCGACGACGGCAACCGCGAACAGGTGGCCTCCGCCACTCCCTCGGCGTCACCCCTCGCCTCGGCCAAGTCCACACCGCCCTCCGCGAGTACCGCTGAGGACGGCACAGCGGGGAGGAAACAGCAGGCCTCGGGCGAGGGCTCGGCCGACGCGGGGAGCTGGGGGCAGGCGCGTACGGCTCAGGGCGAAGGTGAGCACGACATGGCGCGCGCCACGCTGCACGACATGGGCGTCCTCGCCCGGGGACCTCGAACCCACCGACTCTCCCTGAGGGCGGTGAGGTTTCGTGAGTCACGCGAGGAGGTTTACTTCTCGTATGCACTGGACTCCGAGGACGAGCACGGGATCACGTCCGCGGAAACAGAGATCGCCAGATCCATGTGCGCGACGGTGAGGGACGTCGTGCTCCGCCTTCACCCGGAGCTGCCCTACCGCACGTACGTCACGGTGCGGGAGGAGAAGGGCCGTGCCCCGCAAGTGACATGGCAGGAGGACTTCGTCGCCGACGCTCAGTGCCGATCGGCTCTTGAGGACGGCACCGACGCGGCCTACGGCACAGGACAGGACTGGGAGCCGGACGAGAACGGTCTCGGGGAGGCGATGATCCCCAGCACCGACGGAACCGAGATCCGGGTCGCGGACCGCGCCACCGCGAAGATCATCGAGCGGACCAACGCGATGGGCGAAACGCTCGGCACCGACCAGACGCTCGGCCACGACCAGATCAAGGTGGGCTTCGACCCGGGGCATTCGGCCATGTACGTCTGGTCGGAGTACCTGATGTGGAACCAGGGACAGATCGAGACCTGGGCGGACATGGTCGCCGACGAGGCGTGCCGGGCCCTCGCACACGAGAGGCAGACCTCGGGCGACGGCTGGCCGTACACCCGCTACGCCGTGGCGGAGATCGGCGGGTCGGGCTACCTGATGATCCGCTGGGGCACGCTCACCTCGCAGTCCGACTGTTCCACCTGAGCCACTCCCACGGGGCATGCGCCTACGTCTGCGTGTCCTCGTCGGCGACCGTGCCCCAGGCAGGTAGCGGCACGCCGTCGGACGCGCTGATCTGGGTCACCTCGCACCGCATCCTCCGGACGGCGGCGAAGAGGTGTCGCTGGATCTCCGGGCCGTCCTCCGGCGGGAACGATATCCGGATCTGGTGTGGGTGTGACATGTCGTAGGTGAGCAGCCAGTCGGCACCGACGGTGGCGAAGTGGTCCTGGCCCGAATCCCCCTGTTCGGAGCGCCAGGCGCCCCGGTCCGCGGTCGGGGCCAGGGCGTCCCGGAGGATCGCCAGGCGCTGGTCGTGGGCGAGCGGCCCCTCTGTGAGGCGCAGGCAGCGGTGGTTGCGGGGCCGGAACGCGTTGAACCACGGGGCCAGCCCCGGCTCCATGTCCGCGAGCAGCCGGGAGTCGATGCGTCCCCTGACCCATGCCTCGACGAACCCGGTGGCACTCATGGGATGGGGCTCGTACCAGCCTTCACTGCTCCACACCACGACGGGCCAGTTCTCGGCCGTCCCCGTGGTGAGCCAGCAGAGCCGGTCGGCGTCGATGGTGGTGCCCCAGATCAGCAGTCCGCCCGGAGCTGGGTGGAGAGGGTACGGGTAGTGTCCCCGGTACCTCGCCGCCATACCGGACGGCCTGCCGTTCTGCCACACGAGGCCGTTGTGCCTGTTCGTGCCGAACGGGGTGCAAAGATTGAGGTAGTCACAGAACTCGCCCCACCCGTACGCCTCGACGAGATGCTTGTAATCCTCGGGAAACCGCATTCCGAGCTCGGCCTCCACTGCCGGCCAGCTTCCACGGGCGTCGACGGGGACCGGGGGCGGCATCACCAACTGTGCCAGTCCTGCGTTCTCCGTCACGGCACGTCGTGGCGTACGAGCGCCCTGGCGAAGGACTCGTCCGTGCGACGGGCGTGCGCCATGCGCTCGCGGATCTCCCTCAGGGTGCGCGGACGGTATCCGGGCCCACCACAGCAGCTCTTGTGGAAGTGGACGCCCGCGTGCAGAAGGACGGACAGCACTCGCCAAGCCGCCGTATCCCGGCGCGGGGGCGTCGCGAAGGCCGATCCCACGTGGATCAGCGGTTCCGCACAACGGGGGCAGGTCCGATGCGGCCTGTCCCTGTCGTAGGACTGCTTGTACGAAGCCCGACAGGGCAGGCAGACATAGGAGGTCTTTGCGTGGCCCATGCCGTCAGGGTAGGTGGCGGCCGTGCGGAACTCGACAGAAATATGAAAGTGCGAAGAGGATACGACGTGTCGCACACTCTTCCGGTGATCGTGTTGCAGCCCGTCCTCGAGGTCTCCGATCCCTCCGGCTTCACGCTCTGGCCGGTCGCCGGCATCGAGCCGTACGGCTTCCTCCCCCTCAGCGGCGCGCTCACTCCCACTGAAGTCGGCACGGCGGTCATGAGCATCGCCGCCCACAACGACGTCGTACCGACGGCCGACGACCACACGCCACGGCCCGCGGACCCTCTCGGGGCCTTTCTGCACGGCCTGCTCACCCAGGATTGTCTCGTGGCGTCCGGTGGCCTGCGGGTCACGGACACGGCCTCCGGCGTCACCTTGCTGCCGGGTTGCTGCAACGGCCTTGAGGAACGCGGCGACTGGTTCGGCGTCCTCGACGGAAACGGCTGGGCCTCCTTCGGCCACGATCCGTCCCCGCTCGCCGAACGGCACGGCGACGTCGCCCGTCTGACCGTGGACGCCGACCGGGACGACAGTCCCATGATCGAGCTCGCCGCCGGCGAACTGCGGTGCCTGCTCAGCGGAGCGGAGTGCGACCTGGCCGAGTTCCTGGCCCTGGCTGCCTCCTGGGCATCCCGACAACTGCCGGGCCACGCAGCTCCGGTGACGGCCGCGCTCGCCCGTGCCTCGGCGCTGGACTCGCCGTTGTTCTTCCAGTAGCACACCGGCGCCGTCGGATGGTGGGCGAAGCGGCACACCTTGGTGGTGTACCGCCTGTCGCTCAGCTCCTCTTCACAGCCGCCGAGTTGCAGTCCGCACCAGTAGCTGTAAGCGGGGTGCGCCTTGCGTCAGCGGTCCAGTTCCCATGCATCCATCGGCAGGATGACCGGATGGTCGGAGTTCTCGTGACCGATCACGACTGTCTTCACGAGACGGTGGTCGAGCATGGGACCTCGCAGTGGGACGTCAGAGAAATGTCCACCTGGTCGGCGCGGGTGGCACGATCCAGTTGATTTCCATGCACTAAGTTCACAACGAATCTGCGAAATTGTGCGTACACCCTTGCCCTCCGGTGGCGGGTGCCGCACACTCACGACGCATACACGCCAACGGCGAGGCCGGGAACTCGGGCCGTGCACAGCCGTACGAGCGCATGAGCAGCGCACACCAACCGATGTACGCGCCCTGCCGTTTGGTCAAAAACTGCCCCATACTGCGCATCAGGAGGGGTCGGCTCCGTGTCACGTCCGGGGCCCAAGGTCTGGGGGGACCATGGCTGACGCACGCCTGCAGTGGTTACAGGACGCCGTCTCGGCGTTCGGCGCTGAGTGCAAGCGCAGTTTGGCGGGGCCTGGTGATCGTGAGGCGGCGATCCGGGGCCCACTGGAGCAGTTGTTCGGCGCCATGGGAAAGCACCACGCCCTGCGCGAGATCAGCTGGCATCCGGAGACTCGCATACCGCACCTCGGTGTGCGGCCCGACTACGCCGTACGCGTCGGCGCCCAAATCACCGGCTACATCGAGGTGAAGCGGCCCGGTAAGAGCGTAGACCCCGACACCTTCACCGGTCACGACAGACGGCAGTGGCAGCGCCTGCGCGACCTGCCCAACCTGCTCTACACCAACGGCACTCACTGGCGCCTCTTCCAGTACGGCACGCAGGTCGGCGAGGAGGTCGTGCTGTCCGGTTCGCTGAAGAGCGCCGGGGTGAAACTCGCCGCCGCCGATCCGGCCGCCTTCGACGCGCTCACGCGCACGGTGCTCCTCTGGGAGCCGCAGGGAGTCCGACGGGTCTCGGTCCTCGTCCAGCACATCGCCCCGCTGTGCCGGCTCCTGCGCGAGGCCGTGCGGGAACAACTGCGCGCGGAAGGCGGGATGGACGCCGACGAGCCCACCGTCGAGCGACCCTTCACCGGGCTGAGAAGCGACTGGCGCCGCCTGCTCTTCCCCACCGCCGACGACGCGACCTTCGCCGACGGCTACGCCCAGACCGTCACCTTCGCCCTGCTCCTCGCCCGCACGGAAGGCATCCGGGTCACCGGCACGAGCTTCCACGAGATCGGACGGCAGCTCCACGCCGGTCACGCCCTGATGGGCAAGGCCCTCCAACTCCTCACCGACAACGTCAACGAGCGGTTCGAGGTGACCCTGGACCTCCTCGCCCGCACCGTGGACCGCGTCGAGTGGGAGACCATCCGGCAGGGCAACCGGGACGCGTACCTCCACCTCTACGAGTCGTTCCTCTCCGTCTACGACGACGACCTGCGCCGGCACAGCGGCTCCTACTACACCCCGCACCAGGTGGTCGAGGAGATGGTGCGCCTCGCCGAGGAGGTCCTGCACACCCGCCTGGGCAAGGCCAGCGGCTACGGCGACGACGGCGTCCACATCGTCGACCCCGCGATGGGGACGGGAACCTACCTGCACACGATCATCGAGCGGGTGGCGCGGCAGGCCGCCGAACGCTCCGGCGACGCCATGGCGCGCGACGCGATCGGCCGCCTCGCCGGGCGCCTTTACGGCTTCGAGTTGCAGATGGGCCCCTTCGCGGTCGCCGAACTCCGCGCCGCCGACCTGCTCAAGAAGCACGGCGCCGAACTCCCGCCGGGCGGACTCAACCTCCACGTGACGGACACGCTCGACGACCCGTACGTCCAGGAGGAGCAGCTCGCCTCCACCTACGCGGCCCTGTCGGTCTCCCGTGCCCGCGCCAACCACGTCAAGGCCAACGTCCCCGTCACCGTGGTCATCTCCAACCCGCCCTACGACGACAAGGCCGAGAACCGCGGCGGCTGGATCGAGAAGCGCGTCAAGGGCCAGGGCCGCCCGCCCCTGGACGACTTCCGTCACCCCGGGAACGGCCGCTACGAGCACGCGCTGAAGAACCTGTACGTCTACTTCTGGCGCTGGGCCACGTGGAAGGTCTTCGACGCCCACGGGGACGACCGGCACGGCCTGGTCTGCTTCATCACCCCGTCCGCGTTCGCCACCGGCCCTGCGGGGCGGGGCATGCGGGACTACCTGCGCGGGACGTGCGACGAGGGGTGGGTCATCAGCCTTTCGCCCGAGGGACAACGCTCGGACGTGGCCACCCGCGTCTTTCCGCACGTCGCCCAGCCACTGTCCATCTGCGTCTTCGTCCGGCGCGCGGACCACGACGCCACCGGTCCCGCGCGCATCCACTACCGGGCCCTGCACGGCAAGCGTGCGGAGAAGTTCGCTCAGCTCCGGGCGGTGGGTCTGGACGACGACGGCTGGCGGGACGCGCATACGGAAGGAATACGGCCCTTCACTCCTGCGGCATTGTCCGGCTGGGAGGAGTATCCGGCGCTGGAGGCGCTGTTTCCCTGGGGCAGTCCGGGCTGTAAGACCAACCGTTCCTGGGTCACGTCGCCTCACCCGTCGGTCCTCCAGCGCCGCTGTGCCCGTCTCGGCGGCGAGGAGGACCCTGAGACCAAGGCCCTCCTCTTCAAGGAGACGCGGGATCGTCGACTCGACACACGCCCCGCGTGCCTGCCGGGCTTCCCGCATCCCGACCGGACCGTCGACGAGGAATCCCACGCTCGCCCACCGCTCCTGCGCATCGCCCTGCGCAGTTTCGACCGGCAGTGGCTCATCGCCGACAACCGGGTGCTCGACTTCCCCCGGCCCGACCTGTGGGAGTCGCTCCAGCCCGGGCAGGTGTTCCTCAACCAGCAGAGCAGCCACGAGATCGACGGCGGCCCCGCGCTGGTGGCGACGGCGCTGCTTCCGGACACGCACCATTTCAACGGCCGGGGCGGAAGGGTGCACCCCGTCCTCCACCCGGACGGCAGCGCCAACGTGCCCACCGGCCTGCTCCGGTACCTGTCCGGTGTCCTCGGTCTGGACGGGGTGACCGTGCACGACCTCGCCGCCTACGCCGTGGCCGTCGCCGGGCACAGCGCCTTCACCGAGCAGTTCGCCGAGGAACTGCTCACCCCGGGCGTCCGGTTGCCCCTCACCCGCGATCCGGAGCTGTGGAGCGAGGCAGTCCGTGTCGGCCGTGCGTTCCTGTGGGCGGCCACCTACGGCGAGCGGGGCGATCCGCCCGACGCACCGGCGTCCGGTCAGGAGGGCGTCGGCTTCCCTCCGGAAGACCTGCGCCAGGTGCGCTACGTGACTCCGATCGGCTCCGCCGTGCCCGACACGCTGGCCTACGACGAGGAGAGCGGCACCCTCCACGTAGGACGGGGCACCTTCACGGGGGTCCCGCCCGAGGTCTGGAACTACGAAGTCGGCGGCATGCGGATCGTGAAGAAGTGGTTCGGCTACCGGAAGGCCTCCCCCACCAGCCGGAGGACCAGCCCGCTGGACGACCTCCACATCACGGCGTGGCCGAGCGAATGGTCCAGCGAGCTGATCGACCTGTTGTCCGTCCTGCGCCGCCTGGTCGACCTCGCTCCGGCTCAGCAGGCCCTCACCACGAGGATCGTGAACTCCCCGGTCGTCACCGTCACCGACCTCACGTCGGCGGGCGTCCTCCCGCCGCAGCCCAGAGCTGACCGTGCCCGTCGACGCGTCGTGCTGGAGTTCGACCGACCGGCCGACGAACCGTGACCGCGGCTACGCACCCTCGCCGGCCGCGACGTGGGCCTCGGCCTGCTCCAGGGTCCACGTCCCCTCCGCGAGCCGTCTCAGGGCGTGTCCGGCGGAGTGGGGCGCCGCACCGCGCGCCACGGTGTCGGCGAAGGACACCACCGCGCTCAACCGTGCCGCCAGCTCGTCGCACTCCGCTGTACGCAGAGCCGCCGCTCCGGTGGCGGTGAGGCGGAGCTCGCCCCGGTCCCCGTCGCGCTGCTCGACCAGCCCGGCCCACAGCAGGGTGGGCAGGGCGTCCCGGACCGCGTCCGTGTCGAGGTCCCGGGCCGCGTAGGACTCCGGGTTCGTTTCGGGTGCCGGGAGGTCGCAGAGGTCCAGTTCCCGCAACAGGTGGTGCTGGAGCGGCGGCAGCTGTCCGATGGGATCGAGCATGGCCCCAGTATGGCCCGCACCGTGCGGGGCACAGACTCGCGTCACGCACCCGTGCCACGGTGTCTACGGGGGCTCTGCCCGACTCTGCCTGCGCGGCAGGGAGTCAGGTGGGTCGTCCGACCTCCGCCCAGACCGTTTTCGTGTACGCGTCCCGCACCTCGCAGCCCCATCGTTCGGCGTACGCCGCCACGAGCAGCAGTCCACGCCCCGACGGCGCGTCGGACGCCGCCGGTTCGGCCGCCGGGTCGCGGGGGCGGTGCCCCGGGCGGGTGTCGGTCACCTCGACGCGGACGACGCCGTGCTCGGACAGGAGGAGCAGCGTCAGGCGGAAGTCCCGGCCGGGAGTACGACCGTGGGTGACGGCGTTGGCCGCCAGTTCGGTCGTGACGAGGGCGACGGCCCGTGACGTCTCGGAGTCGTACGGGACTCCCCAGGCCGCGAGCTGCTGTCCGGCGAGACGGCGGGCGAGACGGGCTCCGCGTGCAGTGCTGCTGAGGCGGACGGTGAGGTGGGGGGGGGCACCGGTGGGCGGTTCCACCCTGATGTTGGTCGACTTCACGGAGTCACCGTCCCGTCACGCAGACGGCCGGGCGAGGTCGGACCTCCGTACCCGGTCACGCGGTACGGCCGCTGTACGGGCCTGTTGGTCTCACCCGCCGCGGGAACCGGTCGGTCACTCCGCGGCCAGTTCTTCCGTCCTGGCCAGTACTCCTTCCGCGAGTGCGCGGAACTCCCGGTAGCAGGTCTGCACGTACTTCTGGGTGCTGCCGAGCGCGCCGTCGGCCGCCTTCAGGTCGAACATGGGTTTCCGCGCGTCGTGGGCGAGCGGCATGAGGCTGCGGTAGTTGCGCAACGTGGCGATCCTGTGCCGGTCGTCGCTCAGTTCCTTGGGATCCTCCCCCAGCACAGCGGCCGAGTAGACCCAGGGAATGCGTTCCAACCACCGCTCGTACGCCTTGACCGGCCGGTCGAGACGCATCTCGGGCTGCATGATCACGTACCCGAGCGGGCGCATCCCGGCACGCGGCGCCGAGAAACCCTTCGGCACCTGGGGCAGGACGAGTTGCTGCCAGTTCCTGCGCCACTCGCGCAGCGTGGGGCCGAGGTTGCTGAGCCCTTTCAGGGAGAAGAGGTCCGCGGCGAGCGGCATGAGCACGGTGTCCGCCGCGATCAGCGCGGACCGGTTGATCGCCCCGAGGTTCGGGCCCACGTCGATCAGCACGATGTCCGCGTGGACGGCCTCGGCGGCCTGTTCCATGACGCGGTGGAACGCGGTGGTCGTACGGATCGCCGCAATGTCCCCGGCGAAGGTCTTGAACCACTCGTTGGACAGCTTGTCCTCGAAGCGGCTCAGGTCCAGGCTGCCCGCCAGCAGCCACAGCCCGTCCTGCAGTTCGGCCGGCTCGACGCGGGCGACGTCTCCGGTGCCCTCCAGGATCGGCCGCACCGCGTCGGCGATGGTCTGCCCGCTGCGTACGCGGCCGGTCCCGGGCAGGGCGGACGGAACGGCGCCCTGAGCGATGAGTTCGGACGGGTTCTCCCAGATCTCTTCGATCTCGGTCTCGTCCAGGCACATCGAGGTGAGGTTCGCCTGTGGGTCGAGGTCGACGGCCAGCACGGTGAGCCCGAGCCTTCGGAACATGTGCGCTAGATGGTAGGTCAGGGTTGTCTTCCCCACTCCGCCCTTGTTGTTGAACAGCGCGATCGACGTCCGGCTCATGATGCCCTCCGGAGGGTGACGGCCCACGAGAAGTCGTCGACCTGGAACTCGGCGGGGGGATTTCCGTTGCGTCCGAGCGCCGCCTGGATGCGGCCGATGCCACGCCCGAACCTGTTCACGTAGCCGAGCCCTTTCATCGCGGCCGCGAGGGAGGGGTTGCGGTAGTCGGTCACGCGGTCGAAGTTGTCGTCCCTGACCTGACCGTACGGCCCTCCGGGATTGGTCACCTCGATCCGGTCGTCGAACCAGGCGATGCGCACGGGCGCGTACGAGGTCTCGTAATTGCGGTGCATCAGGGCGTTCATCGTCACTTCCCGCAGCGCCTCCAGCGGGTAGTCGGGCTGAGGGGTCTCACGGAACCCCTCCTCCACCAGTCGGGTACGGATGTTGCTGCGCAGCAGGGGCTCGAGCCGGGACGCGACTCCCACGATGTTCTGGCGCAGTTCCTGGTCGTCGGCGACGGGAGCGTCGAGGTCCACCCCCTGGTACCGGACGAACTGCACGTACGCACCGGGGATGTGGCTGCTCGGGTCGAGCCCGACGATGAGCGTCCCGAGGGTGGTGGGCCGTCCGTCCGGGGTGGTGAGGTGCAGGGAGGAGAGCTGTTGGGGCACCGGCCGTCCGTTCTCCTCGATGGCCTCGGGACCGACCATCGAGGGCAGGTAGGCCGTCCGGAACAGTTCGAGGTCCAGGTCGTCGAGGCTCGCGCGCGGCACGGGCCTCGTGTCGAAGGGCCCGTCTCCGGCCCGCCGGCGCTCGGTGAGGACGCGCTCGTCCTCACGGGTGGCCTTGCGGGTGGTCGGACCGGGCCGGACCCATACGACTCCGTCGAAGCGTACGGGCAGCGCGGCCGATGCCTCCACGTGGATGTGGACCACGGGTTTGCCCCGGTAGACCGCGGCCTGAACGGTGAAGGACGGCCGGTCCAGGATCCTGCCGTCGTCCCGGAGGTCGGTCAGGGCCAGGAGAGCGCGGTCGCTGACGTCCACGTCGTCGACCGGGGTCCCGTCGTCGGCGACGCCGATGAGGATGTCGCCTCCGCCCTTGCCGGAGAGATCGTTGGCCATAGCGCAGACGGCATTGCCGATGGCGTCGCCGCGTTTGCCCTCCCTCTTCGCGGTCCGCTTGAACTCCAGGGTCGCGCTCTCACGGGTTCCGAGGACGTCGGCCAGGTCTGCGTCGTGTGCGTTCACCCCGCATATTCTGCCGCTTCTCCTGGATGGCGGAGCGCTGCGTCGGATCCCTCACGCTTGAACCACCTGCCCGGACGTCCCGCTTGCTCGGCCGGAGGTGGTGACCCGACCTGGCTGTCACACCTCGATGCGCAGCCAGGTGTTGCCGGTGCGGAGCCAGAGGGTGCCGTCGCGGCCCTGGCCGCAGCGTCCGACGACCCGGCCGGGGACGCGCAGTGTGCGGCGGTCGGTCGCCGTCCAGGTGGTGCCGTCGAACGCGGCGCGGGTGAGTTCGACGGTCCGCCGGTTGTGGTCGCGGCGGGTCAGCACGGCCCGGTTGCCGCGCACGGCGAAGCCGTCCGGTTGGTGAACGGGGCTGGGATGGCTGGCCACTTCGCCGGTGGACGGGGTGACGCGGGTCAGGAAGGTACCCGACCGGCTGTGGGTGTACCAGACCAGCCACACCCGGTCGCCCTCGGTCGCGGCGGTGCAGCCTTCCAGTGGGTGGGCGGGCAGCCTGTCCCCCGGAGTCCACGTCGCGCGGCCTTCGGTGTTCCAGCCGGCGAGACCGCCCCCGGACTCGGGGTGACCGCCGTAGATGCCTTCGTCCCCGTAGGCCGTCCAGATCCCTCCGTGACGGTCGGTGATCAGGGCGGGGATGTCGTCGCCGACGCAGAACTCGTTCTCGGGTGTCCCCGAAGGGGAGAACACCACGGCGTTGGGCGCCCAAGGGCCTCCGGTCTCACGGTGAGGCGTACGGCTGTTCACCAGCAGGAAGCGGGAGCCGGGCAACAGGGCGAGGTGGCTCGGCCGGATCCGGACGTTCTCCACCGTGGTACGCCGCTCCCCCCGCGCGGTGACGGTGACCAGTTCGCCCGCGAACGGGACCTTCGGCCGCCATGCGAGCCATCCCTTGCCGTAGCGGCTGCGCTCCAGGTACCGCCGGTGGACGAGCACGACCGCGAGTTCCCCGGCCGGCCCGGCGCTCCACCACAGGGCTCGATGTCCTCGGAAGGTGTCTGCGGCGGGCAGGCTCCACGCCTCGTGCACTGCGCTGTCGGAGTCGTCACTCATCCACTGACGGATCATCAGGACGTGTCACCTCTGGGACTCCGGGGGCCTACGCCGACCGAAGATCCCGACTTTACCGGCCTCGGACGCCTCCCCGTCTGGTTGACCTGAATCCCGGTTGAGGTCCTAGCGTGCGGCGGACGTGATCACCGGCCGACGGCAGGAGAAGACGACGATAATCCTCGTGACGGGTGCCACCGGAAACATCGGAAGCGCTCTGGTGCGGCAGTTGCATGGGTCCGGCGGGTCACCCGTGCGAGGCCTGACCCGTGACGCCGCACGGGCCTCGCTCCCCGACGGAGTCGAAGCCGTCGAGGGTGACCTCGTCCGGCCCGCCTCGCTGAAGCCGGCGCTGGACGGGGTGCGTTCTCTGTTCCTCGTACCGGGCATGGGCGCGGACGCGGAGGTTCTCACGACCGCCCGGCAGGCGGATGTGGAGCACGTGGTGCTCGTGTCCTCCATCACGGTGCGGACCCATCCGCACCTGCCCGGCGCCGCCGGGAACCTGGCCGTCGAGCGGCTGCTCCAGGACAGCGGGATGAGCTGGACGATCCTGCGTCCGACCCAGTTCGCGTCGAACGCCCTGTGGTGGGCGGAGTCGATCCGGGAGCACCGGTCGATCCGGGTGCCCTATGCGGACACCGGGCTCCCCGCCGTCCACCCCGCCGACATCGCGGCGGTGGCCCGGGCCGCGCTGACCGAGCCCGGTCACCACGGGCGGACGTACGCACTGACCGGACCGGAACGCATCACGCCCCGGCAGCAGGCCCGGGCGATCGGGGCGGCCCTGGGGCACGAGGTGTCCGTCGAGGAGATCAGCCGGGAAGAGGCCCACCGGCAGATGGCCCCCTTCCTAGGAGACCGGACCGCGCACGCGGTGCTCGACCTGATGGGCGGGGACGTCAACGACGAACTGCTCACGGTGCACGACTCGGTTCGACAGGTCACCGGCTCCCCCGCCCAGCCTTTCGCGCAGTGGGCTGCGGAGGAAGCCGCCGCGTTCCACTGACGGCCCCGCGGGACGCTTTCCGCGGCACAGCATGGCCACAGCGGCTGTCCTCTCATCACTCCACGTGACCTGAGCTGCCGGCTGTGGGCGAATACGCGCCACCTCACCATGTGATCCGACACCCCCCAGAACCTCCTGAAAGCCACATGGCGACCCCCGGAGTCAGCATGCGCGCCGTGGGGTAGGTACGCCTGTACATGGCCGGACGGCGTGCGGTCGACGTAACAGGGGGTACGGACGATGCGAGTACGAGTCACGGTGGAGGGCGGGGAGTCCGGGGACGCGGACGACCTGCTGAACTGGCTGCGGAAGGACCCCGCCGGGGCGGAGGCCCGGCCTCTCCTCACCGGGGGAAGTCCGGACCAAATGGGAGCCGGGGAGACCATCCAGGCGGCCTTCGACACGGCCCTCGCCACCGGGGGGTTCGTCATCGCGGCCGCGACCTGGCTGGAGGCCCGTCGCGAACGCGGCACGGAACGACGGCGGCTGCGCATCGAGCGCGACGGGAACAGAAAAGTCGTCACCGTCGACGGCGCCGACTCGGAACAGATCGAAGAAGCCCTGCGGGCACTGCTCGACTCCGACGAGAACCCGGAGGGCAGGGGGCAGTGACCCTGCCCGACATGGCCGAGAGCCGGGCGGTCCTGATCGGCAACGCCTCCGGGGTCAAGTACATGCCCGAACTCAAGGACATCCCGGCCGTCGCGCACAACATAAGGGAGTTGCATGCCGTTCTGACCGACGGGACCGTGTGGTCTTTGCCGCCGGACAACTGCGTCACGCTGCTCCAGCCGGAGTCCGGCGAGGCCGTGAAGAGAACACTCAAGAAGGCCTCCGAGGAAGCCTCCGACACACTGCTGGTCTACTACGCCGGTCATGGTCTGCGGGCGGGCTCGGACGACTCGCTCTACCTGACTCTGCCTCACATCGAGGACTCCGACGAGGGCCTGCGCTACAACGATCTGCGCCTCCGTCTCCAGCCACCGGTCCGTAAGGGGCGCCGCACGGTCGTCATCCTGGACTGCTGCTACGCGGACCTGGCGGGCGACGGGCAGATGGGCGGGGACGGGGGCGGTGGGGCGGAGTTCGCGAAGCAGGCGGAGATCGAGGGCATCGGGCTGTTCACGGCCGCCGCGGCCACCCGGAAGGCACTCGCCCCGGCGGGCGAGCGGCACACCGCTTTCACCGGGGAACTACTGAATGTGCTCCGGCTGGGAGACCCCAAGGGTTCCGAGTACCTCGACCTCAACGACGTCTTCCTGGCCGTCTCCCACCGCCTGACCGAGCGCCGAAAGGCGCTGCCGCTGCTACCGGAACCCCGGCTGAGGACCAAGGCCCTCGGCTCCCGGATCGTCCTGGCCCGTAACGGCTCGTACCGTGCGCCCCGGCAACTCCCGAAACCGCCAGCGCCGGCACCCGTGCTCGCGCCTGTCCCGGCTCCGCTCCCGTTCGACGAGATCGTCACCCTGTGCCGGGCGCACAAGCTGCGGGTGCCGTCCGACCCGAACGTGACCCGGAAGATCGTCGGCAAGGTGCTGGACGAGCAGGTTCCGGCGGGGGAGGAACGACTGCTCGCCTTCTACCGCTGGCCGTGGCTCCTCAACAGCTCCCGAGCGATCGCCGTCACCACTTGGGGGGTGCGGCTCCGCGACGGCAACCGCCACCTCGCCGTCCCGTACGAGGACCTCGGCGAGTACTCGGCGGTGAGCGAGACCTACGAGACCGCGGCCTCCCCGGACGGCGCCATCCACACCACCACCCTGACGATGTCCGGCCAGGACCGGACCTACCAGTTCCTCGAGGCCGCGTTCCAGCGGGGGCCGAACGCCGAGACGCTGGCGGCCCTGATGAATCTGCTGAAGGAAATCGTCGCCCCGCACAACGCGCGTTAGCCGCCGCCCGCGTCGGTCGTCAACCTCACCGGTGCGAGGTTGACCGGGTACGGCCTCGCCGACAGGCGCGCGAGCCCGCTCGCGCGGCGGGCGGGTATCGAGCCGGACCTCACCAGCCGTCGTCAACGTCCCGGACACGCGGGCGCGGAGAGGGACCGTTGGATGGCCCGCTGAACCGGTTCGCCTTGAACCGCCGCTCGCCACCTGTCGTTCACCTCCGCAGAGACGTCGTCCGTGAACGACCCGCCTTGTCACAACGGAACAGTGCGCGAAGGGATGCGGCTCTCGCCTCCCCTGGGCGTACGGGACTCTGTACGGCTGTTGTACGAGTACTGAGCCGTGCCCAGGCCATCGCGGCACGCGTTGAACAAGGTCACGGCGGCCGGGTTGGGCGCCGCCGCGGGTGCGGGTGAGCGGGGTGCGGAACGGAAGGGCGTGAGGCGTGAGTACGGTGCGGGAGACGCGGGGCGGTCGGGCGGCGAAGGTGAAGGAGGAGGGCGGGGGTGATCTGCCGGGGGCGTGGGCGGCGTACGGGAGGCTGCTCCAGCATCTGCGCAAGCGGGCCGGGCTGAACCAGCAGCAGCTCGGGGAGGCCATCGACTACTCGCTGGAGCAGGTCGCCTCGGTCGAACAGGGGCGACGGCCGGCGAAGGCGGGGTTCACACGGGCGGCGGACCGGGTGCTGGAGGCGGGCGGGGTTCTAGAGGTGCTCCAGGACGAGGTGGACCGGGCGAAACTCCCGCGCTTCTTCCGCAACTTCGCGGTCATCGAGGCGGAGGTCGTCAGCCGGTTCTCGTACGATCCGCTGCTGGTTCCGGGGCTGTTGCAGACGGAGGGGTACGCGCGGGCAGTGTTCGCGGGGCACTGTCCACCGTTGAGCGAGGAGATCATCGACCAGCACACGGAGGCTCGGTTGAGTCGGCAGAAGTTGCTGACGCGGGTGCCGCTCGCGGAGCTGTCGTTCATCGTGAGTGAGGAGGCGTTGCGGAACCCGGTGGGCGATGAGGAAGTCATGCGCGGGCAGTGGCAACGATTGCTGGAGGTCGGTGCGTTGCGCAACGTCGAGGTTCAGGTCATGCCTGCCGCTCCGGGGTTTCATCCCGGGCTGAACGGGCCGTTCGTGGTGCTGGAGACCAGCGAGCACCATCACCTCGGGTACATCGAGTCCCAAGAGGTCGGGTGCGTCATCCGTGATCCGGCAGAGGTCAGCGCTTTCGGGTTGCGGTATGGCAAGCTGCGATCGCAGGCCCTGAATGGCGTGGAGTCTGCGCGGCTCATCGAACGGCTGGTGGGAGAGACGTGAGCATGGAGCAGGTGACCGAGAACATGGACGGGCTGCGCTGGTTCAAGAGCAGCTACAGCGGGTCGGGCGGCGGCGACTGCGTGGAGGTGGCCGCTGATCTCGACGCCGTGTACGTACGGGACTCCAAGGCCGCGGGCGACGGACCGGTGCTGCGGGTCGGCCGGGGCGAGTGGGCGGCGTTCGTGGCGCTCACGGCGGGATAGCTACGACCAGGACTCCCGAGCGGAACAACGGGCTGGTTCGCGTCTCTCAAGGTGACGCGTACCAGCCCGTTGTCATGCTGTCGACTCAAAAGAGGGCGCCCTCGGCGCCCTCACCGAAATCCGACCCACCTCGCGCGGCCAGCTGCTCCTTGCGCGTCCGAACGGCCTCGGGCGAGGGCGGGGGCAGGTCGGGGTGCTTCTCCCTAGCCTTCTTCTCCGTCATTCCCTTGTGCAGACCGAGGTGCACCTCGTCGGCATACGCCTGGTGGTTCAACTGGCGCAGCCGGTCGATGATTTCAGTCCGGGCCAGTAGGCCGATGGTGTAGCGGGTGCCCTGGTCGGTCTCGTGGAAGCCGTGGTCGAGCGGGAACGTCTCGTGGGTCGGGTTTGCGGGCGGGGTCTGCTCCGAGTCGTCCAGAAGGTCGCCCCAGCCGTACGCCTCGATGGTTGCCCTGTCGATCTCCTCGTGGATACGGCGGAGTTCGGCGATGTCCTCGTCCCGGCACTCGGGGTCGTGCACCAGGTTGTAGATGCCGGTCAGACCCACTCGACGGGCGAGCATTACCTCGCGGCGTCGGTCGTTCAGCCTGGTGCCGGTGGTACGCAGATAGCCGGTGGGAACGGGGCGGGCCAGGGTTTCGAAGACGTCCGTAGGGGTGTAGCGGAGATCCCCTTTCATGGTGGACGAGCGGTCCAGCGCCCACCAGTAGTGCGGGGCGCTGCTGAGCAGGGCGAACAGAGCCGGGTCGGCCGAGGCGATGACAACCAATTGCTCGCTGAAGACCTGTCCCGTCGGGACGATAGCGGGCATGGCCACCTTGCTCACTCGGGCGATGACGATGCACTCGCTCAGAGCGTCGATGGCACCGTAGAGACCGGGGCGGGCGTTCCAGTACTTCCACCACTCGTGCACCATCCGCGGGTACTTGTCCGCGGGCTTCTCCTGACGCCAGGGACGGACCAGTTCATGCAGACGCTGGTAAGCGCGGGGATAGGCCCTCGCATCGTCCTCCCGCATCTCGCGGAAGTTAATGATCCAGCGGCCCGTGCCCTGCGACGGGTGTGTGTTGACGTCTTGGCCCCCTAGGTACGGGAAGAGGACGTCGGCGTACCGGGCGTCCTCCTCAATCCAGAACCGAGCCTCTTCCTTGGGGAGGACGAAGTCGATGCCCATGACGCAGGAGCCCAGGAACGACATCCTTGAGCTCTTCACCAAGGACTCCGCCCAGAATGGTTCACGGCTGGCGGGATTGAGGGATGTGGAGATGCCGTTGGGGGTGGCCAGACCGTCCAGGACGTAGCGGATGCCCGGGGACGGCGGGGTCTTGCTCGTCCATACGGCGCAGTATTCGAGCTGGGCCGAACGCGACGGCCAAGGGCTGCTCTTGACGGCGCGGCGTAGCGTGACACCTGCCGATTCGAGCTGGTCCAGGCCGACTTCACGGGTATGTCCCTGAGCCAGGGTGTTGGTGGCGATGAGGCCCGTCTGACCGTGTGCGTTGAGGAGCTGATGAGCCTTGAGGATGAAATAGGCCACGAGGTCGGTATTGGTGCGTCCCGCGCCTTCAGCCGTGTACGTGACTTGGTATTCACGGTGTGCGGCACCTAGGGCGTTAGATACCTTGGGGCCTCCCAGGAAAGGCGGATTGCCGACGACAGCGTCGAAGCCGCCCCGTGTGGTGAAGACCTCTGGGAAGACAAGCGGCCAGTGCACGGGTCTCCGTTCGGAGACGGCCTCGGGGAGTTCCGCCCCCAGCCACTTCTGGGCCGTATTCCACGCCTCCCGCACAGCCTCGGAGGCGTCCTCGATGCCGTCCTCCATGATCTGCTGGACGATCAGCGCAGCACGAGGAAACAAGTCCCGGACCCGCTCCCCACCGTTCTCCTCGTACCACGGCACCCGCCCTGAGGCACAGGTGGCCAACCCTGCCCCCGCGATCAAATCACCCACCAACCGCAGTCTCCGCGAATGCCGATTGACCTCTTCCAACCGCTCCCGCTTCTCCTGAAGCGCTGGCAGGTCGACGCCCTTGACGGCAGTAATCGCCAATCGCTCCCGTGTCAGTTGGTCCGCCAACTGACGCGCCTGCTCCGCGAGGATATCGGCCTGCTGCTCAGGCTTCATGTGGACGGACTGGATCTGCGCCATGCTGTGCACGCCCAGCAGCGAGTCGCCGCACACCAACCTGTCGTCCAGGAACGTGAAGGGCCGCTCCGGGTCCATCGACACCAGCCACAGCGACAGCTTGGCCATCTCCACGGCCATCGGGTTGATGTCCACGCCGTACAGGCAGTGCTCGATGATCTGGCGGCGGGCCTCGACCACCACCGGGTCCTGTTCGGCGTCGGCCGCCGTCACGGCGTCCACGGCGCGGCCGGCCCGGTAGACCATCGCGTCCGTGCGGCCCTCGTTCTCCCAGGCCTCGATGAGGCGGTCCGCCAGGTAACGGCACGCCGCCACCAAGAACGCCGCCGAGCCCATTGCGATGTCCGCGACCTTCAGGTCCAGGATCTGGTCGGCGGACTTCAGCCGCCACCCCCCCGTGTCCGCCGTCTGGAGCGGGCCCGGCTCATACACCAGGGGCTCCAGCGCGTGCAGGACGACTTCCTCGGCCAGGAAGCGGGGCGTGTAGTGCGTGCCCGTGTTCTTCCTCAGCGAGGACTCGGTGACGTACAGCGCGCCGTTCGGGATGACCGTCGGCAGGCCGCGCAGGTCGTCGCGGAGGATGCCGACGAAGGGGAGCAGGCGCTCCGTGAGTGCCGCGTCCTTCGTCACCGCGTTCAGGCGGCGGCGCGCCTCGGCGGCGTCCTCCGCGCCCAGCGGGGCGAGCTTCTTCTCCAACTGGCCGGCCGTCGCCGGGGGCTTGGGGTCCTTCCACTTCTCGTGGATGGACTTCGCCAGCGTCTTCAGCGAGCCGCCCGCCTTCGCCGCCAGGGACTCCAGCTCCCGCAGCGGGACCTCGTGTTCCAGGCCCTCCGGGCCGATGAAGCCCACCATGTGCTCGGTCGCGCGGCGCCCGTCGTACGACAGCAGGCCCTCGTACACGTAGCCGATCTGCTCGACGTCCAGCGCGCGGAAGCTCAGCGTGCGGACCTCGCGGTCCTTGCCCTTGCCGACGCGGACCTCCTGCACGGCCTGGAGCATGTGCAGGACCGTGCGGTCGTCGATGGGGAGGAGCGGGGTGGTGCGCTCCAGCCACGGGTACTTGTCCGGGTCGAAGATCGAGCCGTCGTAGGCAGGCAGGCGGAAGCCGGAGCCGGGGTGGTCCACTCCCCCGTGCACGGCGTGGAAGAGGGCGATCAGGCGGTGCCAGGCCGACGTCGTGTGCTCGAGGGACGTCTCGCCCTCCTCGTCCGCCCGCGCCTTCAGCTCGTCGCGCAGGAAGCGGGCGGAGTAGGAGCGTGCGTACACCTCGTTGTCGGCCGGCAGCAGGCCTCGCTCCTCCGCGAAGAGGAGGAAGACGACGCGCATCATGACCGCGACCGCGCCGCGGTAGATCTCGCTCGCCGGCACGCCCGACGCGTGCAGCCCTGCCGCACCGTTCTCGACCGCGCGCACGTCCGCGCGCCCGATCGCGTCGACGAGGAGTTCCACGGCCTGCCGGACCTGGACGCCCAGCGCCTCGGTGACGTCCTCGCCCGCCGCCAGGCTGGCCTTGAGCAGGCCGACCAGCGTCTCGGCATCGTCGTACTCGAAGAAGCGACGCCTGCTCAGCAGCGACCCGAACGCGCGGACGACATTGCGTTCCGCCGCCTCGTTCCAGCCGATGGAGTCGAAGACGGCCGTGGTCGTCACGCCGCCGAGCGGGGCCCAGACCAGGCACCACCAGCGGCCGTCGGTGACCAGGCCCAGCGGGACGCCGTGGTGGCGCAACAGGCGGGCCAGGCGGTCGGCCGGGGCGGCAGCCCAGTCGCCGCCACCGCCCGCCCGCGCGGTGGGCGCGGTGCCCGCCGGGACGGTGACGCCCAGCAGCCGTACGCGCTTGGCGGCGGAGTCCACGTCCGGCTCGGCGGCGAGGTCGGCGCCCGGTTCCACCAGCGCGAAGTCGGGACGCACCTCCGTGTTGTGCTCGGCCACGCGCAGGGTGAGGCGGTCCAGGCCGTGGTGTTCGGACTCGCCCTCGCGGAAGGTCAGCGCGTCGTCCCAGCCCAGCAGGCGGCGCAGGACGTACGCCACCCACGCGTCGCGTCCGGCGACCGTGTCAGTCTGCCAGTCGGCGTGGTGGGCGCGCAGGCGGGCCCGTTCGTCCTTCTCCAGGGTGTCGAGCTGGGGCCAGGCGCGCAGCAGGACGGGCATCGTCAGGAACGGTCCTGAGACCTCGGTGAGGTCCAGCCACTCCTGGTGCTGCCGGCGGCCGTCGGCGGCCTGGGCCTTGGCGGCGGCTACTCCACGGCTCATGGGGCGGCGGGGGCTCATCGGCGGGCTTCCTTTGCGGGGACGACGAAGACGACGGCGGCGGGGAAGAGGTGCGAGCGGGGCTCACGGTAGCGGGCGGCGATGGCGGACAGTTCGCGCTCGCGTTCGGCGGGGAGGCCTTCGAGGCGGTGCTGCCAGCGCTGGCGGTCCTCCTCGAACTGGCGGCGCTCGTGGCCGGTCAGTTCGTGGGTGGTGAGGAGGGCGAGCTGTTCGCCTTCTCCGTCGCCCTCCTCCTTGAGCTTCGTGCGCAGGGTGTTCTCGAAGCGGTCGAGGGTGGCCGTGATGCGGCGCTCCTCTTCCGTCCGGCGGTCGGCGAGGCGGCTCTCCAGCTGGCGGCCGAGTTCGGTGGCGCGGGCCTCCAGGGAGCGGTAGAGGGGGTCGCGGAGCTTGGGCCAGGCCTCCGTGAGTTCCTTGCGCAGGTGCGGGGCGGCCTCGGTGCCCTGGGTGAGGGCCTGGGACAGGACCCGGCCCTGCTCCCCCACCGACTCCCAGCGGCGGAAGCGGCCGGTGTCGCCGAACCAACCGCCCGCGTACAGGACTTCCTCGTGCAGGCGGGTGCCGTCCGTGCCGACGAGAACGTAACGGGCGTACGCCGAGACGAGGGTCGTGGTGACGGCCGGGTCGTCGGTGACGACGGCGGTGACGCGGCTCAGGCCGACCGAGTCGGCGTTCCAGACGGCGGCGGTCAGCAGGCGCGTCGAGAGGGCGACGAGCGGGTGCCTGAGGTGGGCGAGGACCACGTCGTCCCTGCCCTGCGCGGCGACCTGCGGGGAGAAGGTGAGCGGGCGCTGCTCGCCCTCGCGGAGCTTGTGGGCGAGACCGCGGGTGGCTCGTTCCCAACTGCCGGAGAGGGGCTGTACGTCGAAGAGGTCGCCCGGTTCGAAGTCCTCCGCGCGGACGGTGGACGGCTGGAGGGGCGGCTGGTGGTCGAGGGCCAGAGCCGTGTCGACGACGCGCTTGACGTTGACCGGCGTCAAGCCGAGCGTGCCGACCGTCTCCTCGTACTGGTCGGCGAGCCGCTTCGTCTGCGCCGTGACGTTCTGCTCGGGGGCTACGTCACCGCCCGTGCGGCGGCCCTTGATGGGCTTCGGCTTGGCGTTCTCGATGTCGACGGGCGCCGTGTCGCCGGTCATGCGGCGCTGTACGGCGTCGGCGAGGACGGCGTTGACGGAGCCGAGGTCGTGCTCCATGCGGGCGACCTTCTTGGCGACGCGGGAGAGGAACTCCAGGTCGGCCTCGTAGGAGCCGGCCTGCGCCTGCTGCCAGCCGGAGCCGATGAAGTGGGTGATCTCGGGGTCCTTCTTCTGGCCCCAGCGGTCGACGCGGCCGATGCGCTGTTCGAGCTTGTTGGGATTGAAGGGGATGTCGTAGTTGATCAGGCGGTGGCAGTGGTTCTGGAGATCGATGCCCTCGCCGGCGGCGTCGGTGGCGAGGAGGATGCGGACCTTGCCCTCGGCGCGGGACGGCTCGGTCTGGAAGCCGAGGCGGATGCGCTCGCGCTCCTCGGCGGAGAGGCCGCCGTGGAGGCGTTCGACGCGGCCGCCGTCGGTGAGTTCTTCCTGCTGGAGGAGGTCGTGGAGCCATTCCTGGGTGTCGCGGTACTCGGTGAAGACGACGACCCGTTCGTTGGTCCACCTCTTGCCGTCGGGGCGGCAGACGGCCTTGAGCTCGGCGAGCAGCGCGTCGGCCTTGGAGTCGGGGGCGGCCTCGTGGGTGAGGGCCCAGCGTTCCATCTCCTGGAGCAGGTCGAGTTCCTGGCCGTCCTCGGCGGGGGTGAGGGAGGTGGAGCGGGTCAGGGCGTCGTCCTCCGCGTCGACCAGGCCGGTGTCGTCGAGGTCGGCGACGAGGTCGGCGAACTCCTCCAGCCACTCGGGGACTTCGGCGGCGGCGGAGCGTCCTCGGGCCGGGCCGCCGGTGTCGTCCAGGTGGGAGAGGTAGACCTGGACGGTGTGGAGGAAGGCGGCCGGAGAGGAGAACAGGCGCTTCTTCAGCAGCAGGGTCACCAGGTCGGCGGCGCGGCGGCCGCCCCGGGCCTTCGGGGTGAGCTTCTTGCGGCGGAGTTCCGCGAACGAGCCGAGCAGTTCGTGGATCGCGCGCTCCTGCGGCGTGTAGTCGACGGAGAGTTCGCGCGTGACGCGGGTGCGGAAGCGGGGCGTGCCGTCGGCGTTGGTGACCGTCGACTTCAGGCGGCGTACGACGGTGTCCTTCAGGGCCTCCTTGTCGGGGTCGACGCCGCGCGCGAAACGCTGGTCGTCGATGAGTTCGAGGAGGGCCGTGTACGACTCGGGGTAGCCGTTGTGCGGGGTGGCGGAGAGGAAGAGGCGGTGCTCGAAGTGCGGGACCAGGCGCCGGATCAGCTTCGTCTGCTGGGAGTCGACGGCGTAGACCTGCTTGGGCGCGGCGGGTGCGACGTGGTGGGCCTCGTCGAGGACGAGGAGGTCGAAGAAGCGCTTGTGTTCGCCGTCGCTGCTCGCCTCGGGGGTGCCGATGACCTCGTCGAGGAGGCGCTGGGCCTTCTGGCCGCGCAGCCAGGGCAGGGAGACGATGGTGAGGGGGTGGACGCGGAAGGGGTTGGCCGCTGTGCCGTGGGTGCGGCGGAGGCGGGCGCAGTGCTCGGAGTCGACGATGGTGAATTCCAGGCCGAACTTCTCGGCCATCTCGTCGCGCCACTTGAGGGTGAGGCCGGCCGGGCAGACGATCATGGTGCGGCGGGCTCGGCCGCGCAGCATGAGTTCCTGGGCGACCAGGCCCGCCTCGATGGTCTTGCCGAGGCCGACGTCGTCGGCGAGGAGGAGGTTGACTCGGGGGGCGCCTACGGCGCGGGACACCGGCTCCAGCTGGTAGGGCTCGACGGCGACGCCGGAGCGGAAGGGGGCCTGGAGGGTCTTCGCGTCGGCGGAGGCCACGGCGGACCAGCGGACGGCATCGAGGAACGCGGCGAGGCGGTTCGGGGAGTCGTACGAGCCCGTGGAGGCGTCGGGGAGGGAGCCGGCGGGCAGGACGCGGCGGCCGGGCTCGACCTCCCAGATGACGGAGAGGGTGTCGCCGAAGCGGCCGTCGGCGACGGACTGGAGGTGGATGAGGGTGGCGGGGCGTCGAACCTCCTCAGCGTCGTCCCCTGCGAGCGGGGAGGGTTCCACGCGGGCGACCACCCACGACTGGCCGCGCACCTCGACGAGGTTGCCTTCCTCGGGGAGCTTCTCGGCCGCCCCCGACCGCTCGGTCTCGCGCTGAGCTGCTGACGTCATGGGCGCTGTTCCCCTCGGTTCTCTCCTGCTGCCGTCCGTAGACAGTGTCCTGTCTCCCCACCGGAACGGTGCGACCGCATGCTAACACGTCTACTGCTTGTGAACATAGATCACAGAACCCTCCGCTCCCATGTTGCCGTGCCGGTGGTCACGGGTGGTCATGCGATGCGGCGAAGTCGGTCGAGCAGCGCGCGGGCGCGCCCGGATCGGGAGTCGGTGCCGGGGAGGATCCGGTCCTCGTCGTCGGCGAGGCGCTTCAGCAGTTCCCCGGCCGCATGGCGGTCGCCGGTGCGGGCCAGCAGTACGGCGATCTCGTACCGCGTGTCCAGCACCCCGGGGTCGTCCGGTCCGAGGAGGCTGCGCTGCTCGGCGAGGACTGACTTCAGCTCGTCCAGCGCCTCGCGGGTGCGGCCGATGGTGCCCGCGCACAGGGCGTGTCCGGCGCGGGCGGCGAGCACATCGGCCCGTCCGAGGCGGGCACCGGCCATCAGGTCGCCGTACTCCTGGAGGGCGCGGGCCGGGTGGCCGGAGCGGCGGAGGCGGTCGATCTCGGCCAGCCGCGGGTGCGGAATCACCGGGTTGGTCGGGCGGGCCGGGGCGGGTGGCGCCCAGGTGGCCGCGCGCAGGGCCACCTCGGCGGCGGAGGCGGGCCGGTCCTCCGGCTTCTTCTCCAGGAGCGCCTCCACCAGTTCCCGCAGTCCGGCCGGGACGCCGTGGCGGCGCTCGGCGAGTGGCGGCACGGGGTCGTGGGCGTGCTGGTGGTAGAGGAAGAAGTGGCTTCCGGATGCGAAGGGCGGGGCGCCCGTGAGCAGCTCGTAGAGGACGCAGCCCAGCGAGTACAGGTCGCTGGCGGGCACGGTCTGGCCCACGGCCTGTTCGGGGGGCATGTACATCACGGTGCCGGGGGTGGCGTTCGCCGCGGTGAAGCGGGTTTCGCCGGGTTGCGGCTCGAGAGCGGCGGCGACGCCGAAGTCCAGGACCTTGGTCTCCCCGGTGGGCGTGATCATCAGGTTCGAGGGTTTGAGGTCGCGGTGCACGACGCTCTGAGCGTGTGCGTGGGCAAGGACATCGGCCGTGCGTCTGGTGATGTCCGCGGCACGCGCGACGGGCAGCGGGCCCTCGCTCTTGAGGACGGCGTCGAGGGCTCGGCCGGGGATGAGGTCCATGACGAGATAGAGCTCTCCCTCGTGGCTGCCGTGGTCGTGGACGGCGGGGATGCCCGGGTGGTCCAGGCGGCTGGTGAGTCGGGCCTCGCGGAGGAAGCGGCGCTCCAGTGAGCTGAAGTCCGCGCTGCCCGCCGGAGGTGCGAGGAGTTTCACCGCGACCTCGCGGCCGCCTTCCCGGTCGTTCGCCGCCCAGACGACTCCCATGCCGCCCCGGCCCAGCTCTCGGGTGAGCTCGTACCGTCCAAGGCTTCGCCGCATCGTGCCCGTCCCCAGTCCCGGCGCCCGTGCGCCCTAGGCTTCCCTGTGGCCGGGGCGTGGTCAGGTCACGCACCCGGTCGGCGCGGCTATTTTCTCACCGTTCGCCCGGGGCTCTGTTCGCACGGAGGTCTGCTCGCACGGAGGTCTGTTCCCCCGGCGTTCCGTTCACGTTGGGCGCCTTTCACCGGGGACGCCACCCGAGCAGGGGCCACCCACGTCGGCGCCTCTCACCGCGGACGCCACCCGCGCGGGGTGCCGCTCACACGGGGATCGGTCCCTGCGGGACCAGGAACGGACGGCGAGGGTCCTCCGGCATGCCTCGTCGGGTGGCCAGCCGGGGGTTGGGAGGCGGGAGGTGGGGGGCCAGGGCCGCGTACACCTCGGCCGCAGAGGAGGGGCGGTCCTCCGGACGCTTGGCGAGCAGGGCCGTGATCAGTTCCCCCAGGTCGCGCGGGACGTCGACGCCAGAGTCCGCGATCGAGGGCGGCGGTGAGCTCAGGTGGTGCGTCACCAGCAGCGCGGGCTGGTCCGTGGCGAAGAGGGTCTCACCGGTGAGCATGTTGTGCAGCAGGCAGCCGACCGCGTAGAGGTCGCTGCGTCCGTCGAGCCGCCCTTGCCCGGAGAGCAGCTCGGGCGAGGCGCACACGATGTTGCCGACGCTCTCCCCCGTCATGGTCAGGCGCGGGTCGGTGTCGCTCAGGACCTTCACCAGTCCGAAGTCCAGGATCTTCACGACGCCGTCCCCGCCGACCATGACGTTCTGGGTCTTGAGGTCACGGTGGACGAGGCCGGCCGTGTGGGCGGCCGACAGGCCGGCGCACAACTGGGCCGCGACCGCGGCGGCCGTGGGCACGTCGAACCGTCCGTCGTCCTGTTGGTCGAAGAGGAACTCGAGGGTGGTGCCCTCGATCAGCTCCATCACCAGACAGCAGGTGCCGTCCGTGACCGACGCGTCGAAGACCGTGGTCACGTTCGGGTGGCCGAGACGTGCCGCGGCCTTCGCCTCCCGCTGGAAGCGCCGCAGCGCCTCTTCACGGCTCTGGGGAACGGCGAGCAGGTCGGCAGCGACCGTCTTCACGGCCACGGGCCGCTCCAGGCGCATGTCCCGTCCTTGCCACACATGACCCATCAGCCCTCGGCCGAGCACCGAGGTGAGTTGGTAGCGGTCCAGGAGCACTGTCCCCGGCGCGAATTCATGCATTTGGCCCGTCCTCCACACTTTCCGCACAACGCACGCGGACATTTGCACTGTGAACAAAGTCAATGAGCGTAGTAGCCTCTCATGTACAGCGTCATTGCAGAGACCCGCCCGCCGTCGGCCCGCACGTCCGTCCGTCCACCCGCCCCAGCACCTCGGAGACTGTCGATGAGTACAACCGGTTCCGTACCCGTCAGCCTTGCCGAGATCGCCCGGATCGCCGGGGTGGGACGTGCCGCGGTGAGCAACTGGCGGCGGCGTCACGACTCCTTTCCCACCCGCATCGGGGGCACGGACGTCAGTCCCCAGTTCTCCCTGGCGGAGGTCGAGCAGTGGTTGCGGGACAACGGCAAGCTCGACAGCGTCGCGGGGCGCGAGCTCCTGTGGCCCCGGTTCGAAGTGCTCGGCAGCAGGGATGAGTCGGGTCTGGCCATCGCCGAGGCGGCCCACCGGATGCGTTCACCACGTGCACGCTCATCGCGGGTGGAAGTCTCCCCGGAGGCCGAACGGTTGGCGGCCGAGGCGGCGAAGCTGGGGCGGAACGAGGGGACGCGCGAGACGTTCGAGTTCCTGCTCCAGCGGTGGCTCGAGACCCATGTGCGTCAGCTGAGCACGACGCCTGCGTCGCTCGCCGCCCTGATGGCACGGATCGCGTTCGACGTCCGCGTCGGCGGGCTCGACGAGGAACTCACCGTCCTCGACCCGGCCTGCGGCACCGGGCACTTGGTGGCAGCCGCCGTGCAGGAGTGCGCGAGCGCGAGTGGTGCAAGTCAGGGTGTGCGGGTGCTGGCATGCGAGCGAGACCCTGCACTCGCCGCGCTGGCCTCCGCCCGCCTGGCGTTCGTCGCGGACGACCACGACGTCCGTGCGGAGGTCGCCACGGCCGACTCTCTGCGCGAGGACCCGTTCGCCGAGGTGCGGGCGGATGTCGCGCTGTGCAATCCACCGTTCAACGAACGTGACTGGGGCTACGAGGAACTCGCCACCGACCAGCGCTGGACGTACGGCCTCCCGCCGCGCACCGAGCCGGAACTGGCCTGGGTGCAGCACCTGCTCGCCCACCTTCAGCCCGGCGGGGCGGCCGTGGTCGTCCTGCCTCCCGCGGTCGCCTCACGCAAGGCCGGCCGGCGCATCAGAGGCTCCTTGCTGCGGACCGGTGCGCTCCGGGCCGTAGTGGCTCTCCCACCCGGCAGCGCCCAACCGCACAGCGTCTCGCTCCAGTTGTGGATCCTCAGAGCCGCTCCGGACGGTTCGGGGGCGGCTTCGCCCGGTCAGGACGCGCTTCTGGTCGACGCGACGCGCTTCGCGCGCACCGGCGGGCGGGAGGCCGGCCCCGGCTGGGAGCCGCTCCAGGCCTTTGTGCTCTCCGCGCTGCAGGCCCTCGACCTCCCGGACGCGGAGCTGCCGGACGGCGCCGTCCGGGTTCCTCTCATCGACCTTTTGGACGACGAGGTGGACGTCACGCCGGGGCGCTACACCTCGGCGAGTACCGAGCCGTCCGGCCTCGAACTCTCGGCGGTCTGGAAAGAAGTGGGGTCGACGCTGACCGACCTGGTGCGTCGGGCCGAGCGCCTGTCGGAACTGGAGTTCGACGGCGACAGGCCGCAGACCACGGTCGGCGTCGGAGACCTCGTCAAGGCCGGTGCCCTGTCGTTGTGCGCCGGGCAGCAGCCGCCGGACGGGGCGGTGGCATCCGGCGGGCACTCCGTTCCCCTCCTCACCATTGCCGACCTGCTGGCGGACGGCACTCCCAGCGGAGCCGTCGCCGTCGAGTCGGCGCCTGTGATCGCCGAGAAGGGCGATGTCGTGGTCGCCGGTGTCGTGCGGGCGTTCAAGGCCTGGGTGCACGAGGGTCCTCCGACGGCCCTGGGGCCGCAGTTGCACGCCCTGCGGGTGGACCCGGCGAAGCTGGACGCCCACTTCCTGGCCGGCTGTCTGCGCGCACCGGCCAACGGACGACAGGCGGGCACCCACGCCTCCAGTTCGTCCCGGGTCGACATCCGGCGCCTGCAGGTTCTGCAACTCCCTCTGGCGGAACAGGCGGCGTACGCCGAGGTCTTCCGGAGCCTCAGGGACTTCGAGACGCGACTCGAGGACGCGGGTGGCAGGGGCAGGAGACTGGTGAACGACGTGTCCGACCTGCTCGCCGCGGGCGGGCTCGACGTCTGACCTCAGCCGAGGTCCTCCAGCAGCAGATCGAGCACCGCCTCCTCGTGCAGGGCGATTCCCACGGCGGTCATCGTGGGGGCCAGTTCCGGGTCCCAGGCGGCCTCGGCCGGCGGGCCGGTGAGGGGGATCGTGGGTGTGTCCCGCACTTGGGCGCGGATCGCCAGGTACTCGTAGTCGGCCGCCCGCATACGCCACGGTTCGGCGTCGTACCGCTGCGTGATCCGGTTGGCGAGCGCGATGCCGGGCCGGGTGAGGAAGGCGAGGGTGTCGGCGTTCAGGGCGGGCGCGTCGACGGGGCGGGTTTCTCTCATACCGGCATCAGTCTCCGCTGCCGTCCGTTCCACGTGTAGTGGAGCATGGCCACGCCCCGTACGTGCGGGTCGCGCAGGCATTCGTAGATATGGAGGGACGGTACGTCGGGCCAGTTGCCGATCAGGCGTTCGCTGGTGAGGACGAAGTCGAGGTCCAGATCGACGAGGATGCGGCCGAGGCGGGCGTGCGTGGGCTCGTCGACCTTGGCGAACGCGTCGTCGAGGAGGATCAGGCGGGGGGTGTGCGGGGCGGTGTCGGCGAGGCCGGTGAAGTGCGCCGCCGCCGCGGCGAAGAGGACCAGGTAGGACAGGACGCGCTGTTCGCCCTGGCTCAGGCCCGTGCGGCCGGAGAGTTTGCGGCGGTTGCCCGGTGCCGCGTCGTTCACCACTCAGGGGGTGAACGTGAACCAGGTGCGGTAGTCCAGGGCGGTGCGCAGATGTGCCGCGTACCCGGCGGCGGGGTCGGCGCGGCGGGCGTCCTCGATACGGCGCTGGAGGACGTCGCGGAGTCGTTCGGACTGCTCACGGGTGCGCAGGCCCGAGGGGCTGCGCAGGAGGTCGACGGCCGCCTTGACGTCCGCCTCCACACCGTCGGCCAGTTTCCAGTCGAGGGTGACGCCCAGGCCGTGCGAGGTACGGACCGTGGCGAGGCTGGTGTTGAGGGCGGCGACCAGGGCACCGGCGGCCAGCACCTGTGCGGACAGGTGGTCGCCCACTTCTCCCGTCAGGAAGCGCTGGAAGACTTCGCGTTCACGCTCCGTCAGACGGTCGCGTGCCTCGGCCGCCTCGGTCGCGACGCGTTCGCCGACCTGGGCGATGTCGTGCGGTCCCCGGTCGTCGACGAGGCGGCAGAGCTTGATGCCGTCCTGTTCCTCGATCGTCGCGTCGTAACCGCCGGAGAGCTGGTCGCGCAGTTCGGTGTGGCGGTTGAGGAGGGCGGTGTCCGAGAGGTCGTGGCGTTCGACGTCCAGGCCGCCGCGCACGGCGTCGATCAGCCGGCTCAGTGCCGCGATGCGCTCCCTCACGTCGTGGTGGACGGGGTCCGGAACATTGGCGGGCCTCCCGTCCGCGTCAGTGACGGTCCTCCCGTCCGTATCGGTGACGGCCTTCCCGTCCGCGTCGGTGTGGAGACCCGTTGCTCTCAGGACACCCGGCAACGACAGGGCCGTTCGCAGACTGCTGCCGCTGGCCAGTGCCTCGGATTCCTGCGCGGCGAGTGTCTCGCGCCGCTTCCTCTCGTCCTCTTCCGCGCGTACGCGCAGGTCGTGCACCTCTGCCCGGTCCCTCCTCGCGGGCGGAAGTTGCCGTCCCACGGCGTCCAGGCGGCGCTTCGCATCGGCCTCGCGGGCGAGGATCTCCTGCTCCGTGGCACCGAGGACGTCCTCCAGCGCCCGGACGGTACGGCGGGCCGTCTCCAGGCGGCCCAGCGGCTCGGCATAGTCCGCCTCGGCTTCCCGGCGGGCGGACTGGGCGCGCTCGTGGTCCGTGCGGCCGGTCCTGTGGCTCTCGGTGGTGGACAGGACCGCGCGGATCCGCCGCCGCAGCTGCTGCGTGCCCTGTCCGAGACGACCGAGGTCCAGGCGGACCATGTCCAGTGCGGCCGGGTCGACCGGGAGGTTCTGGGCACTCGCCGTCGCCTCGGTCTCGCGTCGGACGGTGACCGCGCGGGCGCGTGCCTGCTGCGCCCCGCGGGCGAGCGTGGACGCCTGCGAGGCGAGGGACTCGGCGGCGCGCTCGGCCTCGGCGGTACGGGCCCACGCATCGGTCAGTCCGCGTGCGGAGGGCGGTCGGCGCAGGGTGCCGCCGACCTGGTCGCGGTGCGCGGTGAGGGTGCGCAGCCGGTGCCGGTGCCACTCCAGCTCGTCCTGTACGTCACTCAGCCTGCGGTCGATGTCCGCCAGTGCCCGGCGGCGGGTCCGGGCGCGCACCTCCGCGCCCACGTACTCGGCGGCCTGCTTGGTGTGGCGGCCTCGGGCGATGCCGAGCCGCCAGGAGCCGTCGGTGCCGATCGCAGTGTGCGGCCCGTTCACCTCCGCGTTCACCAGGTGGGCGTACCATGGTGAGCAGCTCCAGCAGCAGTCGCATGGCCGGGGCTCCGAGTCTGACCTGGTCAAACCGGCCCGAGGCGCTGCGCAGTCCGTCGGTGAGTGCACCGATCCCCGTCGCGTGCGCGTCGATACGGGCGAGCAGCGCCGGCAGGTGCGGCCGGACGGCGTCCAGGTGGGCCGCGATGCGCGGGGCGCGGAAGGAAACGTCCTCGGTGATGGCCTCCACGTAGTCGAGCAGCAGTTCCTTGAAACCCTGGTATTCGGCGGAGTCGAGGTCGTAGCGGGCCAGCACCTGGCCCAGGTAGGCGTAGAAGTCCCGGACCGACTCGGCGAACTCGGCGAACTGCACGAAGAGGGTGCTGATCCGCTCCAGCGCCTGCTGCGGGTCCGCGCCGCCCGGCGCCGCGGCCATGGCGGCGATCTCCCGCAGACCTCGGTCGACGAGGGCCAGCAACTCGCTGCTCACCTCGCGGGCTGCGTCCGCCCCGCCCAGCACCTCGTCCGCGTCCCGCTGCACGCGCTCCCCCAGCTTGGAGAGCTGGTAACGCGACCGGGAGCGCTGGTACTCGGAGATGCTCGTCGCCTTGACGGTGTGCGTGCTGCGCAGCAGATTGCCCCAGCGCACCAGCTCTTCGAGCCTGCGCGCGAGGGTTTCCGCGTCCAGCGCCGCCCCCGGGCCACCGCGCTCGGACAGCTTGGCGAGGAGGTCGGGTATGGCCAGGTCGGCGAGGATCGTGCCGCAGAACACCCGCATCACCGCCACGTACTCCACACGCTCGGGCGCGCTGAGGTAGGCGTACGCGCTCAGCCGCTGCCACGCCTCCGCACCGGTCTCCCCGGCAAGTGCTCCTTCTTCTTTCCCCTTCACGCTGCCGAGCGTACGGATTGACACTGACAGTGCGGGCGAAAGCCGGGGAAGGCGGTCCGCTCGCACGGAGCCGCTCGAACCGGTCGGCGGTCTCGTACGCCGGCGCGACGTCGGTGGCGCGGTGCTCGGCCACCGTGATCGCCTCCCCGTCCGGGGCATGGTCCCGGGAACCCGATCAGCGCGGTGGATCGTCCTGATGGGGTAGGACGAGTGGACGGGAAACGATGGCGGAGCGGGTGGGCCGTGGTGCGGCCTCGGCGGTGAATGCGGTGCGACGGTGGGCGGGACGTCCGGCGTGGACTCGGCGGACGGATGGGCCGGGCCGGTCTGCCTGGACACGAGGGCGGGTGCTCGCCGGGGCGGCGGTGGTCACCGCGCTCCTGCTGTCCTTCCACGGGGCGGTTCCCAACCGCGTGGCAGGCCTGGGGAGTCTCCTGGAGTCCTTCCTGCCGTGGCTCGGCGCGGTCGTCGTGGTGCTGCTCGTCCTGGCGCTGGTGCGCCGCTCGGCGTTCGCGCTGGTGGCCGTGCTGTTGCCGGCGGCCGCCTGGACGTATCACTTCGGCGGGCTGCTCCTGCCCGCACCGGATCCCGGCGCCGGCGATCTGGTCGTGGTGCAGCACAACGTCAGCGACGAGAACACCGACCCCGCCGGCACGGCCCGCGCCCTGGCCCGTGCCGAGCCCGACCTGATCGCGCTGGAGGAACTCGTGCCGCCGGCGCTGGAGGTGTACGCGAAGACACTGGCCCCCGACTATCCGTACCGGACGGTCCGGGGCACCGTCGGGCTCTGGTCGAAGTATCCGCTCACCGGCTCCCGCCCTCTCGACATCAAGCCGCGGGGCATCCACGAGGAGTGGGAGCGCGGGCTGCGGACCGTGGCGCACACGCCGCAGGGCGAGGTCGCCGTCCTTGTCGCGCACCTGCCGTCGGTCCGGGTGGGGGCGAGCGGTCTCGCCTCGTCCTGGCGGGACGAGAGCGCCGGGCTGCTGGGCGACGCCCTGGCCGCGGAGGAGCTGCGCCGGACGGTCCTGCTGGGCGATCTCAACGGCACGGTCGACGACCGGGCGCTGGCTCCCCTGACCACTCGGCTGAACGTCGCCGAGCGGGGCCTCGCCCTCAGCTTCCCGGCCGGATTCCCGCTGGCCCGGATCGACCAGGTGATGGTCCGCGCCGGGGCCGTCGGCGTCATCCGCACCCTGCCCGCCACCGGCAGCGATCACCTTCCGGTCGCCGCCCGGATCGACTGGGACTGAAGCAAGCCGCTTGCGGTGTTTGCGTTAGCCTTTCGCCTGTGACGCGACGACTTGCTCAGGTGGCGAAGAAGGTTGGGGTCAGCGAGGCCACGGTCAGCCGGGTGCTCAACGGCAAGCCGGGGGTCTCGGCGGCGACCCGGCAGTCCGTGCTCAGCGCGCTGGACGTCCTGGGCTACGAGCGGCCCACCCAGCTGCGGGGCGAGCGCGCCCGCCTGGTCGGACTGGTCCTGCCCGAACTGCAGAACCCCATCTTCCCCGCGTTCGCCGAGGTCATCGGCGGCGCGCTCGCCCAGCAGGGGCTGACCCCCGTGCTGTGCACCCAGACCAAGGGCGGCGTCTCCGAGGCCGACTACGTCGAACTGCTCCTCCAGCAGCAGGTGTCCGGCGTGGTCTTCGCGGGCGGGCTGTTCGCGCAGGCGGACGCCCCGCACGACCACTACCGGCTGCTCGCCGAGCGCAACATCCCGGTCGTCCTGATCAACGCGTCGATCGAGAACCTCGACTTCCCGTGCATCGCCTGCGACGACGCGGTGGCCGTCGAGCAGTCCTGGCGGCATCTCGCGTCTCTCGGCCACGAGCGCATCGGCCTGGTTCTGGGACCCTCCGACCACATCCCCTCCCGCCGCAAACTCGCCGCCGCCCACGAGACCGCCCACGCCGCCGGCACGGAACTGCCCGACGCCCACGTGGAGCGGGCCATGTTCTCCCTCGAAGGCGGCCAGGCAGCCGCCACCCGCCTCCTCGAACGCGGCGTCACCGGCATCATCTGCGCCAGCGACCCCCTCGCCCTCGGCGCCGTCCGCGCAGCCCGCCGCCGCGGACACCACGTCCCCCACGACGTCTCCGTCGTCGGCTACGACGACTCCGCCTTCATGACCTGCACCGAACCACCCCTCACCACCGTCCGCCAACCCATCGAAGCCATGGGACGCGCCGCCGTCGACCTCCTCTGCGCACAGATCCAAGGCACCGAAGTCCCCCACGGCGAGCTGCTCTTCGAACCCGAACTCGTCGTCCGCGGCTCCACCGCACAGCCGGCCGCCGGCTAGGGACCTCCCCGCACCGTCCTTCGACCGCAAGTTCCTTGCGGGAAATGACAGCTGCTTGCGACTACCCGACGTAGCTCGTGAAAGCGGCTGATCCGAGGCATGCCCCGGCGCCTGCCCAGGCTTCACCCGCCGCCACCGGCCCTGCCGTGCGGCGACTTCGCGCTGCCCGTCCTGTAGACGACTCAACATTTCTCTGCAACTCTGCGAGCGCTCAACGTAAATGTCAGAGAACATTGAGTGTCTACCTGATGTGGGGATAGATGAGAAACCGGATCCGGAGATCACGTGCCCTGTGCACGGTGGTCGCGACCAGTCTCCTGGCGCTGGGAGGACCGCTGCTGTCGGCCACGGCAGCCGGTGGTCCCAACATCGCCGTGGGGGACGCCACGGCGGCGAGCAGCTCGCTCGGTGAGTACGGCGCCGCCAACATCACCGACGGCAACCAGAGTTCGTACTGGCAGAGCGCCGGCAGCAGCCTGCCCCAGTGGGTCCAGACCGACCTCGGTGCCACCGAGCGCATCGACGAGGTCGTGCTCAGACTGCCCGCCGGCTGGGAGAGCCGCGACCAGACGCTCGCCGTCCAGGGCAGCGCCGACGGCACGAGTTTCAGCACGCTGAAGACGTCCGCCACCTACGCCTTCGACCCGGGTTCGGGCAACACGGTCACCGTGTCCTTCCCCGCCACGCAGACCCGGTTCGTGCGGGTGAACATCACGGCGAACACCGGCTGGCAGGCGGCCCAGCTCTCCGAGCTGGAGGTGCACGCGGCCGGCGAGTCGTCCACGAACCTGGCCGCCGGCCGGCGGCTGACGGCGAGCAGTTCCACGGGCGCGTACACCCCGGGCAACGGCAACGACGGCAACAGGGCCACCTACTGGGAGAGCGCCAACAACGCCCTGCCGCAGTGGCTCCAGGCCGACCTCGGCTCCTCGCGCCGGGTGAACCGCGTCGTCCTGCGGCTGCCCGACGGCTGGCCGAACCGCAGCCAGACCCTGAAGATCCAGGCCGGTGAGAACGGTTCGGACTTCACCGACCTGACGGCGGCCAAGGCGTACACCTTCGACGCGGCGGGCGGTCAGTCGGCCGCGATCACCTTCGACGCGGCCACCGCGCGCTACGTGCGGGTCCTGGTGAGCGCCAACACCGGTCAGCCCGCGGCCCAGGTCTCCGAGCTGGAGGTCTACGGCCCCGAGACGGGTGACACCCAGGCGCCCACCGCGCCCGCGAACCTCGCGTTCACCGAACCGGCCACCGGGCAGATCAGGCTGACCTGGAACGAGTCCTCGGACGACACGGCCGTCACCGGGTACGACATCTACGCCAACGGCGACCTGCTGACCTCCGTCGCCGGTGACGTCACCACGTACACCGACACCAGGCCGGCCGGTACGACGGTCACCTACTACGTGCGCGCCAAGGACGCGGCCGGCAACCAGTCGGGCAACAGCGACTCGGTCACCCGCCGCGCCGACACCGGCGACACCCAGGCGCCCACCGCGCCCGCGAACCTGGCGCTCACCGAACCGGACCCGGGTCGGATCAAGCTGACCTGGGACGCCTCCACCGACGACAAGGGTGTCACCGGGTACGACGTCTACGCCAACAACCAGCTCCGCAAGAGCGTCGCCGGAGACGTCACCACCTACACCGACACCCAGCCGGCGTCGGCGAACGTGACCTACTTCGTGCGGGCCAAGGACGCGGCGGGCAACGTGTCGGGCGACAGCAACTCCGTGATCCGCAACGGCACCGAGGACGGCTCGAACCTGGCCGTCGGCAAGCCGATCAGCGCCTCGTCCCACATCCACACCTACGTCGCCGAGAACGCCAACGACAACAGCACGTCGACCTACTGGGAAGGGGCGTCGGGCAGCTATCCGAACACGCTGACCCTGAAGCTGGGCGCGAATGCCGACGTCGACCGTGTCGTCCTCAAGCTCAACCCGGACAACAGCTGGTCCAAGCGCACCCAGAAGATCCAGGTGCTCGGCCGCGACCAGGACGCGTCCGGCTTCACCTCGCTGGTGGACGCGAAGGACTACGTCTTCGACCCGGCGAGCGGCGGCAACAGCGTGTCGATACCCGTCGGTGAGCGGGCCGCGGACGTCCAGCTGAAGTTCACCGCCAACAGCGGGGCGACGGCCGGTCAGGTCGCCGAGTTCCAGGTCGTCGGCACCCCGGCGCCCAACCCCGACCTCGAGGTGACGAAGCTGACCACGTCGCCCGACTCCCCCGTCGAGTCGGACGAGATCACCGTGTCCGCGACCGTCCGCAACAGCGGTGCGGCGGACGCGCCGGCGGGCAAGGTCGCCGTCCGGCTGGGCGACACCAAGGTAGCCACCGCCGACGTCCCCGCCCTGGCGGCGGGCGCGCAGAGCACGGTCGGCGCGTCCCTCGGGGCCCGCGACGCCGGTTCGTACGAACTGAGCGCGGTCGCCGACGAGGCGAACGAGATCATCGAGCAGAACGAGACCAACAACACCTACACCCGGCCCGACCCGCTGGTCGTCAAGCCGGTGCAGAGCTCCGACCTGGTCGCGGCCACCGTCACCACCGCGCCGTCCGGTCCGGCCGCCGGTGACGACGTGACCTTCAAGGTCGCGCTGAAGAACCAGGGCACCCAGGACTCGGCGGGCGGCAGCCACGCGGTGACGCTCGCCCTGGTCGATGCCAAGGGCGGCACGGTCAAGACCCTGACCGGCGCGCACTCCGGTGTCATCGCCGCAGGAGAGACCGCCCCCGCCGTGAGCCTCGGCACCTGGAAGGCGGTCAACGGCTCGTACACCCTGAAGGTCACGGTCGGCGACGACGCCAACGAGCTGCCGGTCAAGCGGGAGAACAACACCTCCACGCAGCCGCTGTTCGTCGGGCGCGGCGCGAACATGCCGTACGACATGTACGAGGCGGAGGACGGGACGGTCGGCGGCGGTGCCTCGGTGGTCGGGCCGAACCGGACCATCGGCGACATCGCGGGCGAGGCGTCCGGGCGCAGGGCCGTCCACCTCGACAAGACCGGCGAATACGTCGAGTTCACCACGAAGGCGGACACCAACACCCTGGTGACCCGCTTCTCCATCCCGGACGCGCCGGGCGGCGGCGGCATCGACGCGACGCTGAACGTGTACGTCGACGGCGTCATGAAGAAGGCGCTGCCGCTGACGTCGAAGTATGCCTGGCTGTACGGCGCCGAGGCGTCGCCGGGCAACTCCCCCGGTGCGGGCGCCCCGCGGCACATCTACGACGAGGCGCACATCATGCTGGGCGAGACCGTCCCGGCGGGCAGCACGATCCGGCTTCAGAAGGACGCGGCGAACACCTCCGACTACGCGATCGACTTCGTCAACCTCGAGCAGGTCGCCGCGCTGCCCAACCCCGACCCGGCGGCGTACGCCGTGCCGGCCGGGTTCACGCACCAGGACGTGCAGAACGCGCTCGACAAGGTCCGCATGGACACCTCCGGCAAGCTGGTCGGGGTGTACCTGCCGCCGGGCGACTACCGGACGTCGAGCAAGTTCCAGGTGTACGGCAAGGCGGTGAAGGTGGTCGGCGCGGGTCCCTGGTTCACCCAGTTCCACGCGCCGACGACGCAGGACAACACCGACATCGGGTTCCGTGCCGAGGCGAGCGCGAAGGGCTCGACGTTCGCGGACTTCGCCTACTTCGGCAACTACACGACCCGCATCGACGGGCCGGGCAAGGTGTTCGACTTCTCCAACACCTCGGACATCGTGATCGACAACATCTGGAACGAGCACATGGTGTGCCTGTACTGGGGCGCCAACACCGACCGGATGACGATCAAGAACTCCCGGATCCGCAACATGTTCGCCGACGGCATCAACATGACCAACGGCTCGACCGACAACCTGGTGTCCAACAACGACGCCCGGGCGACCGGTGACGACAGCTTCGCGCTCTTCTCGGCGATCGACGCGGGCGGCGCGGACATGAAGAACAACGTGTACGAGAACCTGACGACGACGCTGACCTGGCGTGCCGCGGGTCTGGCCGTCTACGGCGGCTACCACAACACCTTCCGGAACATCCACATCGCGGACACCCTGGTCTACTCGGGCATCACCATCAGCTCGCTGGACTTCGGCTACCCGATGAACGGGTTCGGCACCGACCCGACGACCTTCGAGAACGTCTCGATCGTCCGGGCCGGCGGGCACTTCTGGGGCGGGCAGACCTTCCCCGGCATCTGGGTGTTCTCGGCGTCCAAGGTGTTCCAGGGCATCCGGGTCAACAACGTCGACATCGTGGACCCGACCTACAGCGGCATCATGTTCCAGACGAACTACGTGGGAGGGCAGCCGCAGTATCCGATCAAGGACACGGTCTTCACCGACGTCTCCGTCACGGGCGCGCACAAGAGCGGTGACGCGTTCGACGCCAAGTCCGGATTCGGCCTGTGGGCCAACGAGATGCCCGAGGCCGGGCAGGGGCCGGCGGTCGGTGAGGTCACCTTCAACGGGCTGAGGCTCAGCGACAACGCCGTGGACATCCGCAACACGACGTCCACCTTCAAGATCGTCCGCAACCCGTAGACCTGGCCCGCGACAGGGGCCGGCAACCGTTGTTGTCGGACAGGTCACCGACTGGCGCAAGTCTCTTGCGGAGACTTGCGCTAGTCTTGCGTTCGTGACGCGACGACTTGCTCAGGTGGCGAAGAAGGTTGGGGTCAGCGAGGCCACGGTCAGCCGGGTGCTCAACGGCAAGCCGGGGGTCTCGGCGGCGACCCGGCAGTCCGTGCTCAGCGCGCTGGACGTCCTGGGCTACGAGCGGCCCACCCAGCTGCGGGGCGAGCGCGCCCGTCTGGTCGGACTGGTCCTGCCCGAGCTGCAGAACCCCATCTTCCCCGCGTTCGCCGAGGTCATCGGCGGCGCGCTCGCGCAGCAGGGGCTGACCCCCGTGCTGTGCACCCAGACCAAGGGCGGCGTCTCCGAGGCCGACTACGTCGAACTGCTCCTCCAGCAGCAGGTGTCGGGGGTCGTCTTCGCCGGCGGCGGACTGTTCGCCCAGGCCGACGCCCCGCACGACCACTACCGGCTGCTCGCCGAGCGCAACATCCCCGTGGTGCTCGTCAACGCCTCCATACCCGACCTCGGCTTCCCCTGCATCGCCTGCGACGACGCCGTGGCCGTGGGGCAGTCCTGGCGGCACCTGACGTCGCTTGGGCACGAGCGGATCGGTCTCGTCCTCGGCCCCTCCGACCACATCCCGTCGCGGCGGAAGCTGACGGCCGCCCGCGAGGCCGCGCAGGCCTCGGACGGCGTCCTGCCCGACACCCATGTGGAGCGGGCCATGTTCTCCCTCGAAGGCGGCCAGGCAGCCGCCACCCGCCTCCTCGAACGCGGCGTCACCGGCATCATCTGCGCCAGCGACCCCCTCGCCCTCGGCGCCGTCCGCGCAGCCCGCCGCCGCGGACACCACGTCCCCCACGACGTCTCCGTCGTCGGCTACGACGACTCCGCCTTCATGACCTGCACCGAACCACCCCTCACCACCGTCCGCCAACCCATCGAAGCCATGGGACGCGCCGCCGTAGACCTCCTCTGCGCACAGATCCAAGGCACCGAAGTCCCGCACCGCGAGCTGCTCTTCGAACCGGAACTCGTCGTCCGCGGCTCCACCGCACAGGTTTCCACCCGGTAGCGGAACCTCGACTTCTACAACGGACTGTCAAACAATTACGAAATCAGCGCGAGATATTGCGTTCACTTGTTCACGGTGGTTGAGTGAGCGGCGCCCCACAACGCATCGGCGGTGGGGCGCCTTCCACGTTCATGCCCGAAGGGGACCACCCATGAGAAGTGCTCGGTTCCGCCGTACTCGCCGTGCCGGCGCCATCACGCTCGTCTCCGCTCTCACCCTGACCGCTCTGGCCGCCTGCGGCACGAGCAGCAGTGACGACGGCGGCGGTTCCGAAGGCGGCAGCGGGTCCTCCGACCCGGCTGCCCCGCTGGACCCGAAGACCAAGGTGACGATCACCATCGACTGCATGCCGCCGAAGGCGAAGGCGGCCGAGCTGAAGGAGTGGCAGGAGGACGTCAAGGCGTTCAACGAGATCTACCCGAACGTCACCATCGAGGGCCGCTCCACGCCCGGCCAGTGTCTGGAGCCGCCGCGCTTCACGGCGATGCTCAAGGCCAAGTCGCAGCCCGACGTCTTCTACACGTACTTCACCGACCTGCCCCAGGTGCTGGACAACGACGGCGCCGAGGACATCACCGCGTACGTCAACGACAAGACCGTCCCCGCCCTCAAGGACATCGACCCGAACGTCCTCGGCTCGCTCAAGCACGAGAACAAGCTCTACGGCCTGCCCACCAGCAACTACACGATGGGCCTGCTGATCAACCGCAAGCTCTTCAAGCAGGCCGGGCTCGACCCGGACGCCCCGCCGCGCACCTGGGACGAGGTCCGCACCGCCGCCAAGAAGATCGCCGGCCTGGGCGACGGCATCGCCGGCTTCGGCGAGTACAGCGCGGGCAACACCGGCGGCTGGCACTTCACCGCCCAGATGTACAGCCGCGGCGCCGACGTCGTGGACGAGAGCGGCAAGAAGGCCACCTTCAACAACGAGGTGGGCAAGGAGGTCGCCGAGAACCTCCACGCCATGCGCTGGGAGGACGAGAGCATGGGCAAGACCCAGCTGCTCAAGTGGGGCGACCTCCAGAAGCAGGTCGCCACCGACAAGCTCGGCATGTTCCTCGCCGCCCCGGACGACGTCACGTACATGGTCCAGCAACTCGGCGCCGACTACGAGAACTTCGGCATGGGCCCGATACCGGGCGGCAAGAACACCCTCGCCGGCGGCAACAGCTACATGATCAAGAAGGGCATCTCCTCCGACAAGATCAAGGCGGCCGTCGCCTGGCTGAACTTCGAGAACCTCACCGTCGGCAAGGGGCAGTTCGACTGGGCCCGCAAGAAGCAGGACGACCTGCCGGTGGGCCTCCCGCAGCCCAACTTCTGGCTGAACGAGTCGAAGAAGAAGGACGACGCGGCCCGGCTCGAGCACTCCACCATGCCGGTCGAGAACTTCAAGGCGTTCATGGACAACCCGGTCCCGGGCCTGGCCGAGCCGCCGAAGGCCCAGGAGGTCTACAAGGTCCTGGACAACCTGATGTCCGGCCTCCTCACCAACGAGGACGCCGACATCGACAAGCTGCTCTCCACCGCGGAGCAGCAGGTCAACCAGGTACTGGCCACGCAGTGACCGGCTCCCTCGGGGGGCGGGCCGCACCGCCCCCCGGGGCCCATGAGATCAGCCCCAAGGAGCGACGATGTCGGCCCCCAGCCTGACCCCGAGCAAGGCGGCGAGCGCACGCCACGCCCAGCCGCCGGTGGACGGACCGCCCCAGCGCGGCGGGGCGTTCGCCAGGAGCCTGAAGCGCAACCTCACCGCGCACGGCTTCCTGATCGGAGCGGTTCTCTGCTTCGCCTTCTTCTCCTGGTACCCGATGGTCCGGGAGTTCTTCCTCGCCTTCCAGAAGACGGACCAGGGCGAGGTCTCCTGGGTCGGCCTGGAGAACCTGGAGACGGTCTTCAACGACCCGGCCTTCTGGCAGGCGTGGCGCAACACCGCGCTGTTCACCGTGCTGGCCCTGGTCTTCGGCTTCGCCGTGCCGTTCGTCGTCGCGATCGTCATCAACGAGCTGAGGCACGGCAAGGGGTACTTGCGCCTGCTCGTCTACCTGCCGGTGATGCTGCCCCCGGTCGCCTCCGTGCTGCTGTTCAAGTACCTGTACGACCCCGGTTACGGCCTGCTCAACGAGGTGTTCGGCTTCTTCGGACTGCCCGAGCAGCAGTGGCTTCAGGACCCCGACCTCTCCATGCTGTCCGTGGTGATCGCGTCGACCTGGATGAACATGGGCGGCGCGGCGCTCATCTACCTCGCCGCGCTCCAGGGCATCCCCGGCGAGCTGTACGAGGCGGCGGAACTGGACGGTGCCGGGCTGCTGCGCAAGATCTGGCACGTCACCATCCCGCAGACGCGGCTCATCCTGTCGCTGATGCTGCTGATGCAGATCATCGCCACGATGCAGGTCTTCGTGGAGCCCTTCCTGCTCACCGGCGGCGCCGGCCCCGAGGGCTCGACGACCACCGTCGTCTACCTCATCTACCAGTACGCCTTCAACTTCAACAACTACGGTGCCGCGGCGGCCCTCGGCCTGCTGCTCCTCGTGCTGCTGGCCGGTGTCTCGGCGGCGTACGTGAAGCTCAGCCGCGCCGAGGACGAGTAGAGCCGGGGGAAACCACAGATGTCCACACGCACGCTCATCTCACCGGCCCAGCTCGCCCGGCCCCGCGGGAAACGGCTGTACTGGGTGGTCTTCGGCCTCGTCGTCGCCCTGTTCACCGTGGTCTTCCTCGGCCCGATGTACTGGATGGTCTCCAGCGGCTTCAAGAACACCCAGGAAGCCGTACAAACCCCGCCGACGCTGGTCCCCGAGTCCTTCGAGCCCGACAACTACTCACAGGCCTGGAACGTGATGGACCTGGCGGGTCTGCTGGGGAACACCCTGTTCTACGCGTTCGGCGCGCTCGCCTTCCAGCTGGTGTTCGACGTGGCGGCGGCCTACTCGCTGTCCAAGCTCAGGCCGGTCTTCGGCAAGGCCATCCTCGGCCTGATGCTGGCGACGCTGATGATCCCGGCGACCGTGCTGGTCGTGCCGCAGTACCTGACGGTGCTCGACGTGCCGATCTTCGAGCGCAACCTGCTGAACACGCCGTGGGCGATCTGGCTGCCCTCGGTCACCAACGCCTTCAACATCTTCCTGCTGAAGCGGTTCTTCGACTCGATCCCCCGGGAGCTGCTCGACGCCGCCGCCATGGACGGTGCCTCTCCGATGCGCACGCTCCGGTCGATCGTGCTGCCGATCTCGCGGCCGATCCTCGGCGTGGTGTCCATCTTCGCGATCGTGGGCGTCTGGAAGGACTTCCTCTGGCCCATGCTGACCCTGCCCGACCCGGCGAAGCAGACCCTGAACGTGGGGATCTACTCGCTGTCCACCGGGGTGCCCGTGAACGTGCTGATCGCCGCGCTCACCATGGCCTCGCTGCCGACGCTCATCATCTTCCTGATCTTCCAGCGCAACATCATGAGCGGACTCACCGCCGGAGGACTCAAGGGCTGAGGACTCCGGGGCGGGGCGCCTGCCGCCCGCCCTTCCTCCCCTCCCCCCCCGGTTCGTCCCGTCAACCTTCGCCGCCGGCCCGTCCGACGCCCCGCTCTGTCCGGGCCGGCGGCGAAGATCCACCCTGCCCGAAAGGACCGTCACGTGGCAGCCCCCAACTCGCACCGCACCGAAGACTGGTGGCGCGACGCCGTCATCTACCAGGTGTATCCCCGCAGTTTCGCCGACGGCGACGGCGACGGCACCGGTGACCTCGCGGGCGTGCGGGCGAGACTGCCCCACCTCGCCGAACTGGGCGTGGACGCCGTCTGGTTCACCCCCTGGTACGTCTCACCGCTCGTCGACGGCGGGTACGACGTCGCCGACTACCGCACCATCGACCCGGCGTTCGGCACCCTGGGCGAGGCCGAGAAGCTCATCGCCGAGGCGCGGGAGCTGGGCATCCGCACCATCGTCGACATCGTCCCCAACCACGTCTCCGACCAGCACGCCTGGTTCCGGGCGGCGCTGGAGGCCGGCCCGGGCAGCGCGGAGCGGGAGCGGTTCCACTTCCGGCCCGGCCGCGGTGAGCACGGCGAACTGCCGCCGAACGACTGGCCCTCGCAGTTCTCCGGCCGCACCTGGACCAGGGTCGAGGACGGCGAGTGGTACCTGCACCTGTTCACCCCGGAGCAGCCCGACCTCAACTGGGCCCACCCCGAGGTGCGCCGGGAGCACGAGGACGTGCTGCGCTTCTGGTTCGAGCGCGGGGTGGCGGGCGTACGCATCGACTCCGCGGCGCTGCTCGCGAAGGATCCCGCGCTCGCGGACTTCGTGGAGGGCGTCGACCCGCACCCGTACATCGACCAGGACGAGCTGCACGACATCTACCGCTCGTGGCGCAGGGTCGCCGACGCGTACGGGGGCGTCTTCGTCGGCGAGGTGTGGCTGCCCGACGCCGAGCGCTTCGCCCGCTATCTGCGCCCCGACGAACTGCACACCGCCTTCAACTTCAACTTCCTGTCCTGCCCCTGGGACGCGGAGCTGCTGCGCCGCAGCATCGACGACACCCTGGCCGAGCACGCGCCCGTCGGCGCCCCGGCCACCTGGGTGCTGTGCAATCACGACGTGACCCGCACGGTGACCCGGTACGGCCGTGCGGACACCGGCTTCGACTTCGCGAAGAAGGCCTTCGGAACCCCGACCGACCTGGCCCTGGGCACCCTGCGGGCGCGGGCCGCCGCGCTGCTGACCCTGGCCCTGCCCGGCTCCGTCTACCTGTACCAGGGGGAGGAACTGGGACTGCCCGAGGCGGACATCCCGCGCGAGCGCATCCAGGACCCGATGCACTTCCGTTCCGGAGGCGTCGATCCGGGGCGGGACGGCTGCCGTGTCCCCCTTCCCTGGGACGGCGACGCGCCGTACTGCGGGTTCGGGTCGGAGACCGAGCCCTGGCTGCCCCAACCGGAGGGCTGGGCGGCGTACGCGGCGGACCGGCAGGCCGCGGACCCGGAGTCGATGCTCTCGCTGTACCGCGAGGCCCTGCGCCTGCGGCGCTCCACGGCGGGTTTCGGCGACGGCCCGCTGGACTGGCTGCCCGCGCCGGACGGCGTCCTCGCGTTCCGGCGCGCGGGCGGCCCGGTGTGCGTCGTCAACCTGTCCCCCGCGCCGGTGGAGCTGCCCGCGCACGGCGCCGTCCTGCTCGTCAGCGGGCCCCTGGACGAGGCCGGCCGGCTGCCGTCCGACACGGCGGTGTGGCTGGACGCCTGAGCCACACCGGAACGGCACCTTCCGCGCGGAGCGGGCTCCGCCGGGGGGTGCCGCCGTCGCCGCTCGTCCCGTGGCAGGGCAGAATCAGGACAGGAGGCCGTGGGAGGAGGCGACGCGTGCGGGAACGACCGTGGCTGGGCGGGCTGCGCCACCCCCGGAATCCCCTCGTCAGCGGGCACCGGGCGGCGCGGGGCGCGCTGCGGTCGGTGTCGGAGGCGCTGGGCGCGCGACGGCGGCTGGCCTGGCTGAACGCGGCGGACCTGAGCATCGGCACCACGCTCGACGTCCGGCGGACGGCGGAGGAGCTGGCCGACTTCACCGTGCCGGAGCTGGCCGACGGCGCCGCGGTGGACCTTCTCGACTCGGTGCTGCGGTTCCAGGAGGGGGACCGGGCCACCGGAGGGGACCCACCTCGCCTCAGGGCCATGGCGGTGTCCGAGGTCGAGGGTCTGAACCTGGCGCCCGATCCCGTGGGCGAGCTCTCGGTGCACACCGCCGACCGGCTGGGGCAGCGGTGTCTCACCACCCGCCGTCCGGTGCTGGTGTCCCGGATGACGCGTGCGGACTTCGCCGTGATCGCCCCCTCGCGCGAGTCGTCGGACATCATGCGCCGGGCGGGCGTCCACTCCTACCTGGCGGTGCCGCTGATCGCCCGCGGGGTGCTGCTGGGGCTCGCCGACTTCGTCCGGGCCGGCCACCGGGCGCCGTTCAACCGGACCGACGTGGCGCTGGCCATGGAGCTGGCGTCCAAGGCCGCCGTGTACATCGACAACGCCCGGCTCTACGGGCGTGAGCGCGACCACGTGGTCACCCTCCAGCGGGCGCTGCTCCCCCGCTCCAGCCCGAGCACCCCGGGTCTGGACGTCTCCTCGTGCTACGACCCGGCCGCCGATCCGGCCGCCGTGGGCGGCGACTGGTTCGACGTGGTCGCGCTGCCCAGCGGCCGTACCGCGCTGATGGTGGGCGACGTGATGGGGCGGGGTCTGGCCGCCGCCGCGACCATGGGCCGGCTGCGCACGGTGGCCCGGACCCTGATGGCGCTGGACATCGCGCCCGAGCGGCTGCTGGCCCGGCTCGACCTGGCCGCCCGCGACCTGGAGGAGGACCAGGTCGCCACGTGTCTGTGCGCGGTCTACGACCCGTACGGCAGCACCTTCCGCATCGCCAGCGCCGGGCACCCGCCGCCCCTGCTGACCGCGCCCGACGGTGCCGTCTCGTTCCTGGACGTGCCCGCGGGGGCGCCGCTGGGGACGGGGGTGATCCCGTACGACCCGGTCGAGCGGCCGGTGCCCGAGCGGAGCCGGCTGACGCTGTACACGGACGGGCTGATCAGGTCGCGCACGGCCGACCTGGGCACCCAGCTGGAGCGGCTGCGCGAGGCGGTCGGCGGCGGGGTGCCCGAGGACGGCACGGAGTGCCGGGCGGTGGCCGAGCGGGTGGGCGGCGACCGGTCGGACGACGCGATCGTGCTGGCCGCGTCCGCCCGGCCGCTCGGTCCGGACTGCGACGTGTACGTACGGGCGCTGCCGCCGGACGGCAAGGCCGCCGGGCAGGCCCGTACGGCGGTGCGCGAGCAGTTGGAGCGGTGGGGTCTGGACGAACTGGTCGACACCACGGAGCTGGTGGTGAGCGAGCTGGTCGGCAACGCCCTGCGCTACGGGAACGCCCCCGGGGAACTGCGGCTGCTTCGGCACGAACGGCTGTCCGTGGAGGTCTCCGACTCCGGTCCCGATCTGCCGCAGATCCAGCACGCTGACGTGAGCGACGAGAGCGGGCGCGGTCTCCAGCTGATCAACATGATGTGCCGTCGCTGGGGCTCGTGCCGCACGCCCGGCGGGAAGGTCGTCTGGGCGGAGCAGGACCTGCCGTTGCGGGCCGGCGCGGCCGGCCCGCAATAGCGTCCCCACGGGCCGTCCACGCGGCCCGTCCCCACGCCCCGTCTACGCGGCCTTGACGGGTTCGGGCCGGTCGAACTGAGTGCGGTGCAGTTGGGCGTAGCGGCCGTCGGCCGCGAGGAGTTCCTCGTGGGTGCCGCTCTCCGCGATGCGGCCGGCCTCGACCACCAGGATCCGGTCGGCCGCGCGGACCGTGGACAGCCGGTGGGCGATGACGACGGCCGTCCTGCCGTGCAGTGCCTCGGCGAGGGCCTCCTGGACGGCGGCCTCCGAGGTGTTGTCGAGGTGGGCGGTGGCCTCGTCGAGGATGACGACCCGCTGACGGGCCAGGAGCAGCCGGGCGATCGTCATGCGCTGGCGTTCCCCGCCGGAGAGCCGGTAACCGCGCTCGCCGACCACCGTGTCCAGCCCGTCCGGCAGGGAGTGTACGAGGTCGGCCAGGCGGGCGCGGCGCAGCGCCTCCCACAGCTCCTCCTCGCCGGCGCCGGGCCGGGCGAGCAGCAGGTTGGCCCGGACGGTGTCGTGGAAGAGGTGGCCGTCCTGGGTGACCATGCCGACGGTGTCGCGCAGGGACCGCGCGCTCAGCTCGCGCACGTCGACGCCGCCGACGCGGACGGTGCCGCCGTCGGCGTCGTACAGGCGCGGCAGGAGCTGGGCGATGGTGGACTTGCCGGCGCCCGACGAGCCGACGAGGGCGATCGTCTGGCCCGGTTCCGCGCGGAAGGAGAGGCCGTGCAGGACCTCTTCGCCGCCGCGGGTGTCCAGGGTGGCGACCTCTTCTAGCGAGGCGAGGGAGACCTTGTCGGCGGACGGGTAGCCGAACCGGACGTCGTCGAACTCGACGGCGACGGGGCCGTCGGGGACCGGGCGGGCGTCGGGCTTCTCGTCGATGAGCGGGGTCAGGTCCAGGACCTCGAAGACCCGCTCGAAGCTGACGAGGGCGCTCATGACCTCGACCCTGGCTCCCGCGAGCGCGGTGAGCGGTGCGTACAGGCGGGTCAGCAGCAGGGCCAGCGCCACGACGGCGCCCGGGTCGAGGGTGCCGCGCAGGGCGAACCAGCCGCCGAGGCCGTAGACGAGGGCGAGGGCGAGCGCGGAGACCAGGGTGAGCGCGGTGATGAAGGCGGCCTGGGCGGTGGCGGTGCGCACGCCGATGTCGGCGACGCGGCGGGCGCGGTCGGCGAACTCGGCGGACTCCTCCTCCGGGCGGCCGAACAGCTTGATCAGGGTGGCTCCGGGCGCCGAGAAGCGCTCGGTCATGCGGGTGCCCATGTCGGCGTTGAGCGCGGCGGCCTCGCGCTGCATGCGGGCCATGCGGCGGCCCATCCGGCGCGCCGGGAGCACGAACACCGGGAGCAGCACCAGGGCGAGCAGGGTGATCTGCCAGGACAGGGTCAGCATGACGGCGAGGGTGAGCAGCAGGGTGACCACGTTGCTGACCACGCCGGAGAGGGTGTTGCTGAAGGCGCGTTGGGCGCCGATGACGTCGTTGTTGAGACGGGAGACGAGCGCTCCCGTACGAGTGCGTGTGAAGAACGCGACCGGCATGCGCTGCACATGATCGAACACGGCCGTGCGCAGATCGAGGATGAGTCCCTCCCCGAGCGTCGCCGAGAGCCTGCGGGAGAAGATGCCGAGCACCGCCTCCGCGACGGCGATGAGCGCGATGAGCAGGGCGAGGCGCACGACCGTGCCCTCGTCGCCGTCCGACACGATCGCGTCGACGACCTTTCCGGCCAGGACGGGGGTGGCGACGGCGAGCAGCGCGGTCGCCACCCCGAGCAGCACGAAGCGGACGATGCGGCGGCGGTGCGGGCGGGCGAACGCGCCGATGCGGCGCAGCGTGGCGCGGGCGAAGGGGCGGCGCTCGTCTTTGGCGTGCATGACGCTGTAGAGCTGCGTCCACGCCGTGGTCTCCATACTCATGCGGACGACCGTAGAACCTCGACCTTCCTTGAGGTCAAGGGCGCGGCGGCGCGTCCCCCGGTCCGTAAGGAGGTGTCCGCGCGTCGGCCATCCGTAGTTGGCGCTCCTGGGGGAATGTCTTGTGGTGTGACGACAGCGGTTCGAGTCTCCGAGAAGCCACTCCTGCACCGGGTCCCGGTCCGCCGGGTGCTGTGTGTGCTTCCGCTGCTCCTGGTGGGCGTGGTCGCGGTGCGGCACCGGTCCGTGCTGGCCGACGGGTTCGGCCATCTCGCCACGGCCCGCTGGCCCTGGCTGCTGGCCGCGGCCGGCGCGACCTGTCTGACCTGGGTGGCCGCCGCCTGCACCCGGCAGGGCGCGGTGGTGGAGCGGCTGCCCCGGCGGCGGCTGCTGGCCACGCAGTTCGCGGCGGGCGCGGCCAACCACCTGCTGCCGACCGGGCTGGGCGCGAGCGCGGTGAACCTGCGGTTCATGACGGTGTGCGGGCTGCCGCTCGCCCGTTCCTCGGCCGCGCTCGCGCTGTATCTGCTGGCGGAGAGCGTCGGCCGCCTCGCCCTGCTGGGGGCCCTGCTGCTGGCGTTCCCCGGCGCGCTGCGGCTCGGCGCGCTGCTGCCCGACGCGGCCGTGGGCCCGCTGCTGGCCGCCGCGGGCGCGGTCCCGGTGGTGGCGGCGGTGGCGCTGGCGCTGCTGCCGCGGCTGCGCGGGGCGCTGGCCTCCTTCCTGCGCACGGCGCTGGGCGAGGCCCGGTCGGTGCACACCCGTCCGGCGCGGGCGCTGGCGCTGTGGGGCGGCGCGCTGGCCTTCCCCGCGTTGCAGGCGTCGGCGCTGGTCCTGGTGGGGCGGTCGCTGGGGCTCGAGGTGCCGGCCGGGCACCTGGCGGTGGCGTATCTCGCGGCGACGGTGGCGGTCGCGCTGGTGCCCACACCGGGCGGCATCGGCTCGGTCGAGGCGGCTCTGGTCGTGGCGCTGGTGGCGGCGGGCGGTCCGGCGGCCGTGGCCACGGCGGTGGTACTGGCGTTCCGGCTGCTGACGGTGTGGCTGCCCCTGTTGCCGGGGGCGCTGACGTTGGCGGCGCTGGTGCGCTTGCGGGTGATCTGAGGGGGCCGAGGGGCACAGGGCCGAAGGGGCGGAGGGACGCAGGACTTGTAGGGACGGAGGGGCGGAGGGGCGGAGGGGCGGAGGGTCAGGTGACGGTGACGTGCACCGGCCCGCCGCCGGGATCGACCCGGTGCGTCCAGTGCGCCGTCAGCGTCAGCGGGCGGTGCGGGACGGCCGTGGTGAGCGGGAACCGCTCGCGGTGCAGGGGGCGGCCGTCCTGGGTGATGTGCAGGACCGGGCGGGTCAGCGGGACCGCCGTGCGCAGGAGGTACGGGAGGCGGTCGGCCGGGGCGACGCGGTTCGGGACGATGCGCAGCAGGGGCGGGTCGGCGACCAGGGGGACACCGGCGGGCCAGTACCGGTCTGCCGGGTCTGCCGGGTCCCTCCGGTCCGTCTGATCCGTCTGGTCCGTCGGGTCCGTCCTGTCCGGTCCCGTGCCGTCCGTGAGCCAGTCGCGTACGGCGGTCGCGACGTGGGCACCCTCACCGGCCGCCGTGGCCGCGCTCTCGACGGCGTGCAGCACGCTGCCGGCCGCGAAGACGCCGGGCCGCGAGGTGCGCAGGGCGCCGTCCACGGCGGGCCCGCGGGTACCGGGGTCCAGGGTCAGCGCGCCGCGCCGGGCGAGCTCGTGGTCGGGGACGAAGTCGCCGGTGAACACGACGGTGTCGCAGCGCAGCGTGGCCGTACGCCCGTCGCGGTGGCGTACGCGCACGCCCGACAGGCGGCCGCGGCCGAGGAGTTCGGTGACCGTCGTGCCGGTGAGGACGGGGGTGCGGAACCGCAGGCGCGCCGTCACGGTCCGTACGGGGGCGGCGGGGGCCCGGGGCAGCTCCGTGACCAGGGCGACGACCTCGGCTCCGGCGGCCCGTACGGTGTCGGCGGCGGCGTGGGAGACGTCCTCGGCGCCGACGATCACCGCGCGGGTGCCGATGCGCTGTCCGTACAGGTGGACCGCCTGTTGCAGTTCGCCGGTGGTGTACACGCCGGCGGGACGGGTGCCGGGGACGAGGCGGGCGGCGCGGGGGCGTTCGCGGGCGCCGGTGGCCAGGACGACGGCACGGGCGACGAGGGTCTCGGCGCCCCGGGGGCCGACGGTGGTGAGGGCGCGCGGGCCCGCCCAGTCGAGGGCGGTGACGCCGGTGCGTACGTGGGCGCCGGCGCGCTCGGCCGATTCGGCGAGGAGACGGGCGTGGGCCGGGCCGGTCAGCGCGTGCGGCAGGCTGCCGAAGCCCCGGTGCGCGCAGTGCCTCGGCACTCCGCCGGGTGACTGCTCGCGCTCCAGGACCTCGACGCGGACGCCGGTCCGTGCGAGCCGGGCGGCGGTCGCGAGCCCGGCGGGCCCGGATCCGACCACCAGCACGTCGACCTGTCGACTTGTCACCCCGGCCCCTCCTCGAACAGCGCCCGTACCGCCGCCCCGCAGTAGAAGCCCTGGCAGCGCCCCGCCCCGGCCCGGGTGCGGCGGCGCAGTCCCTCCAGGGAGCGCGGCGGGACCGGCCCGGCGAGGGCGTCGCGTATCTCACCCCGGGAGACGCGTTCGCAGTGGCAGACCAGGGTGCCGTACTCCGGGTCGGCGGCGACCAGTTCGGGCCGCTGGTGGGGGCGGGGGAAGGCCTCGCCGAGGTTGGGCATGCGGACCGGTTCGAGCGGGCGCCGGGGGCCGAGGTCGAGGCCGGTGCCGGCGAGCAGGCCGGTGACGTGCTCGGCGATGGCGAGGGAGGCCGTGAGGCCGGTGGAGCGGATGCCGCCGACGGTGACGTAACCGTGCCCGGGGTGGGCGGCGATGCGGTAGTCGTCGTGCTCGGTGGCGGCGCGCAGGCCCGCGTAGACGGCGGTGACCTCCTCGTCGAGCAGTGCGGGCAGGATGCGGCGGCACTGTTCGCGCAGGCGGGCCAGGCCCTCGGCGGTGGAGCCGGTGTCGCGCTTGTCGTCCAGGTCCTCGGCGGTGGGGCCGAGCAGGACGTTGCCGTAGACGGTGGGGGCGACCAGGACGCCCTTGCCGAGGGCGGTGGGGACGGGCAGGAGGATGTGGTGGACGAGGGCGCGGGCGAACTTGTCGTGGACGACGAGCTGGCCCCGGCGCGGGGTGACGGAGAAGTCGTCGTGCCCGAGGCTCCGGTCGAGGGTGTCGGCGTGCAGTCCGGCGGCGTTGACGAGCCGCCGTGCGTGCAGCGGGCCGCGCGGGGTGTCGAGCCGGTGGACGCCGTCCGGGTGACCGGCGTGCGCGACGGGCGAGTTGAGGTGCAGGTCGACTCCGCCGCGGACCGCCTGGACGGCGTACGCCAGGGTCGTCGTCCACGGGCAGACGATGCTCTCGCCGGGCACGTGCAGGGCGCCGAGGGCGCCGGGTCCGAGGTGGGGTTCGCGGGCGTAGAGGTCGGCGGGGCCCAGGACGCGGGTGTCGTGGCAGTCGTTGCGCCGGGCCTTCTCGGCGAGGCGGGGCAGCGTCGCGAGCTGCTCCTCGTCCCAGGCGACGAGCAGGGCGCCGACGCGCTCGACGGGGATGCCCGACTCGGCGGCGTACGCGGCGAGTTCGCGGGAGCCATCCCGCACGAGCCGGGCCTCCAGCGAGCCGGGCACGGCGTCGAACCCGGTGTGCAGGATGGCGGTGTTGGCCTTGGAGGTGCCCTGCCCGACGTCGTCCTGCGCCTCGACGAGGGCGACCCGCAGGCCCGGGTGGTGTGCCAGTCGCCGGGCGATCGCGCACCCGACGACCCCGGCACCGACGACCACCACGTCGTACGGCTCGACGGGCAGGGTGCCCGACGCGGTGACGGTCATGCGGGGCTCCCTTCGGCCCACGCACCGCCCGGGGCACGACGCGTCCCCGAAGGCCGCCGCGAGGCCGGCCCGGACTGCCGCTGCCCCCGGCCCGGGAAACGCTCGGCGTCCAGCGTGCCCGGCCCCGGTGGGGCGGACGCGGCCCGGGTCCCGCCCGGGCGACGCGGGCCGGACCGGTGGCCGCACCGCCCGGTGTCCGGCACGCACGGACCCGGCGGAGCAGCCGCGGGCCCGGTCGTGCCCGACCGGAGGCCGCTCCTCATGCCCGTTCCCCGGCGAGGAGCGCGGTGACCGCCCTGCGGAACCGGGTGCGGCGCTCGGTGGCCTCGTCGGGGGTGACGCGGGGCTCGTAGACGGTGGTGGGGCCGGTGGCGGGGAGTGTCTCGGCGAGGGTGCGGGACGGGTCGGCGCCGAGCCGGGCGAGGGTGCCGACGCCGAGCGCGGTGGCGTCCGGCAGCGCGGACACCTCGACGGGGCGTTGCAGCAGGTCGGCCTGGGTCTGCATGAGCAGCGCGGAGCGGGTGAGGCCGCCGTCGGCGCGCAGGACGGTCACGGGGGCGCCGAGGTCGGCGGCCGCCGCGTCGGCGAGTTCGGCGACCTGGGCGGCGATGCCTTCGCACAGGGCGCGCACCAGGTGCCCGGCGGCGGTGTCCAGGCCGAGACCGGTGAGCGAGCCGCGCAGGTCGCCGCGCCACCAGGGGGCGGCGAGTCCGGCCAGCGCGGGGACGAAGGTGACGCCGCCGGCGTCGGGGACCGCGGCGCCCACGGGGTCGAGGTCGGCGGCGCCGGTGATGACGCCGAGGTCGGTGAGCCAGCGGACGGCGGAGGCGGCCGTGTACACCTGGCCGTCCAGGCAGTGGTCGGTGCGTCCGCCGAGCCGCCAGGCGACGCAGGCGGCGAGCCCCGAGGCGCCCCGCCTCGGTGTGCCGCCGGAGTGGGCGAGCAGGAACGCGCCGGTGCCGTAGGTGCACTTGGCGGTGCCGGGTTCGGTGACGCGTTGGGCGAGCAGGGCGGCCTGCTGGTCGACGGCGAGGCCGGTGAGCGGCAGTTCGGGGCCGAAGGCCTTGGTCGTGCCGGCGTGGGCGGCGTTGTCCACGATCTCCGGGAGCCGTTCGCCGCCGAGGCCGTACAGCTCCAGGGCGCGGGGCGACCACTCGGCGCGGTCGAGGTCGAGGAGCTGGGTGCGGGAGGCGGTCGCCGCGTCCGTGACGTGGGCGCCGGTGAGGCGGTGGACCAGCCAGCTGTCGGAGGTGGTGACGTGGCCGGCGCGGGTGAGGTGCCGTCGTATCCAGGCCATTTTCGGCGCGGCGAAGTACGGGTCCAGGGGCAGGCCGGTCAACTGCCGTAACTCGTCCGAGTGGTGGTCGAGTTCGGCGCAGAGGGGTTCCGCGCGGCGGTCCTGCCAGACCAGTGCGTCGGTGAGCGGGCGGCCGGTGTCCGGGTCCCAGGCGAGCACCGTCTCGCCCTGGTTGGCCAGGCCCAGCGCGGTGACCGGTTCGGCCGCGTCGGCGAGTGCCCGGCGCCCGGCGTCGACCACCGAGCCGTACAGCTCCTCCGGGTCCGCTTCCACCAGGCCACCGGGCAGGTAACGGGGGCGGACCTCGGCGAATCCGGTGCCGATGACGCCGCGTTCGGGGCAGATCACCAGCGCCTTGGTGCCGGAGGTGCCCTGGTCGACGGCGAGCACCGCGTCCGGCATCGCGCACCTCCCGGCTCCGGCGCCGACGGTCTCGGCGATCACTGCCCGCCAGCCTGCCTCCGTGGACACACCCCGTCAAGAGTGGCTGACTGCCAGTCAGTTCCCGCTGGTGGCAACGGATGTGCCTGGCTGCGCCAAAACCGAACAGAGGCGGAACCTCCGCCTCTATAGTGTGCGCCGACCGCTCGACCAACGCATCACCGCCCCCGGGGAGGGCTGTTGTTACTCCATGCTGCCGTCCGGCCCGTTCCGCTCCCGACAGCGGGCGCGTGATGGCCAGAGACGGAGCACAGCCCGCCTACGATCCCGCCGGCCACGACACGGCGCTGCGTTCCGCCCTCCAGGAGGTGCGGGCCGGGCGCTGGATGTCGATGCGCATCCTGCTGGAGCAGACCGGTTCGTGGTCGCAGTGGACGCGGCGCACCCAGGTGCTGGCGGCGTCGGCGGCCGGTACGGACGTGGTACGGGCCTGGCTCGCGGAGGAGCCGCACAGCGTGGCCGCCGCGGTGATGCACGCCCGGGTGGTCGTGGAGCGCGCGCTGCGGGCGCACCGCGAGGACCATCCCCGCACCCGGGAACTGTGGTTGCAGGCCTGGCACGCCTGCGACGCGGCGACGCGCTCGGCGCCGTACGACCCGGTGCCGTGGGTGTGCCTGCTGGCGCTGGCCCGGCTGGACGAGGAGCAGCGCTGGGAGGAGCACCGGGTGGCGCCACCCGAGCCGATGCTGCCCCCGGGGCCGTGGGGTCTGCTCGCCGAGGCCGGCAAGCGGGACCCGTACAACCGCGAGGCACACCACCGCATGCTCCAGTTCCTGTATCCGCGCGGCGGCTCCGAACGCCTCGCCCGGGCGGCGGGGTTCGCGCACTGGGCGGCGGGTTCGGCGCCGCCGGGCTCGGCGCTGCACCTGCTGCCGCTGTACGTGCGGGTGGAGCGCTACCGCCGCTCGGGCGCGCGGGAGGCGGCACTGGAGCTGCACTGGGTGGCGGAGGACGCCACCCGTGAGGCGGGGCAGGCCTTCGACTCCTGGTTCACCCTCTGCCCGCGGGACGAGCGTGCCCTGCCGGATCTGAACCACCTGGCCCACGCGCTGTGGGGCGCCCTCCGGTTCCGGGAGGCGAACCGGGTGTTCGACGCGCTCGGCCCCTACTGGACTCCACTGCCCTGGGCCTGCCGGACCCCGGGCGACGGTTCGGCGCGGCGGGCGGTCGAGGTGTTCCTCCAGGCCCGCACGCGCAGCCGCGCGGCCGCCGGCGGCCGAGGCCGGTCCCGAGGACGCCCCTGACGCCCCGCCCCGCACCCCGTCGCCCCCATCACCCCACCGGTCCCCGTCAACCCACCGACCCCACACCCCCACACCCTTCCGTCCCCGGAGGTCTGCCATGTCCCGATCCTCTGAACCGTCCGTCAGCGACGAGGAACAGCGCCTGCGCGAACTCGGCTACCGGCCCGTGCTGGCCCGCCGCATGGGCGGTTTCGGCAACTTCGCGATCAGCTTCTCGGTGATCTCGATCCTGTCCGGCTGCATGACCCTGTACGGCTTCGGCATGGGCACCGGCGGGCCCGCCGTGATGCTGTGGGGCTGGGCGGGCGTCGGCCTGTTCGTGCTGTGCGTCGGGATGGCGCTGGCCGAGGTGACCAGCGCGTATCCGACGTCCGGCGCGCTGTACTACATGGCCGACCGGCTCGGGGGCCGCCGCTGGGGCTGGTACACCGGCTGGCTGAACCTGCTGGGACTGCTCGGCGCGATCGCCGGGATCGACTACGGGGCCGCGCTGTTCACGGGCGCGTTCCTGAACCTCCAGTGGGGCTTCGAGCCGACGCCGGAGAAGACGATGCTGATCTTCGTCGTGATCCTGCTGCTGCACGCCACGCTCAACCTGTTCGGCGTGCGGCTGGTCAGCGTGCTCAACTCCATCAGCGTGTGGTGGCACCTGGCCGGTGTCGCGCTGATCGTCGGCGCGCTGGTGATCGTCCCCGACCACCACCAGTCGGCGTCCTTCGTCTTCACCGAGTTCGTCAACGACACCGGCTGGGAGAACCCGCTGTACGTGGCCGCGATCGGCCTGCTGCTCGCGCAATACACCTTCTCCGGCTACGACGCCTCCGCCCATCTGTCCGAGGAGACCTCGAACGCCTCGGTGTCGGCGGCGCGCGGCATCGTGCGGGCCATCTGGGTGTCGTGGCTCGCCGGGTTCGTGCTGCTGGCCGGGCTGACCTTCGCCATCCAGGACTACGACGCGACCCGGGACACCGCGACCGGGGTGCCGCCCGCGCAGATCCTCCTCGACGCCCTGGGCACGGACGGTGCGAGCGCGCTGCTCCTCGTGGTGATCGTGGCGCAGTTGTTCTGCGGCAACGCCGAGGTGGCGGCCGCGAGCCGGATGGTGTTCGCGTTCAGCCGGGACGGCGCCCTGCCCGGCTCGTCGCTGTGGCGCAAGGTCTCCGCCCGCACCCAGACCCCGGTGGCCGCGGTGTGGCTGTCGGTGGCGGTGGCCTGTCTGCTGGCCCTGCCGTCCCTGTACTCGGCGACGGCGTACGGCGCGGTGACCGCCATCAACGTCATCGGCATCACCCCGGCGTACGCCATCCCCGTGCTGCTGCGGCTGCGGGCCGGCGACCGGTTCACGCCGGGGCCCTGGAACCTGGGCCGCTGGAGCAGGCCGGTCGGGTGGGTCGCGGTGGTGTGGGTGGCGTTGGTCACCGTGCTGTTCTGCCTCCCCCAGTCGTCCCCGGTGACGGTCGACACGATGAACTACGCCGTCGTAGCCCTCGTCGTCGTACTGGTATTGGCCACGGTGTGGTGGTTCGTCGCCCGCCGTTCGTACGGCACCCCGACGACCGCGGCCTACGGCGACGACCGTGAGCAGGCGGAACTCGCCGAGGGCATCGTCTGAAACGCCCCGTTCCGCTCCCCGGCACGGTACGGAACACCGCCCGGGATGCGGCAGGATGAGCCCTCGCACCGGTCGAACTGCCTTGCGGTTCCGCCGGATCGCGCATCCCTGACATCCCGTGGACATTCCATGGACATTCCGTTGGAGGCGGCCGGTGACCGAGGACCCGACCATGGACCACCTGCTGCCCGCCGGCATCGCGCTGGGGGCGGGTCTGCTGGGCGCGTTCCTGCTGCGGCTGCTGCTGCGCTGGCTGGCGGGTCACGCCGGGCGCACCCGCTGGGGCGGCGACGACGTGATCGTGGCCGCCCTGCGCACCATGGCGCCGTGGGCGGCGGTCGCGGGCGGAGTGGCCGGTGCGGCGGCCGCGCTGCCGCTGACGCGGACGGTGCAGCACAGCGTCAACCAGGTGCTCCAGGTGCTGCTGATCTTCGTGGCGACGGTGACGGCGGCACGGGTGGTGGCCGGTCTGGTACGGACGGTGACGGTGTCGCGGTCCGGGGTGGCCGGGTCGGCCACGATCTTCGTCAACATCACCCGGATCCTGGTGCTGGCCATCGGCTTCCTGGTGATGCTTCAGACGCTGGGCGTGTCCATCGCGCCGATGCTCACCGCCCTGGGCGTGGGCGGTCTGGCGGTCGCGCTGGCCCTCCAGGACACGCTGGCCAATCTCTTCGCGGGCATCCACATCCTCGCCTCGAAGACCGTGCAGCCGGGCGACTACATCCAGCTCAGCAGCGGCGAGGAGGGCTATGTGGAGGACATCAACTGGCGCCAGACCACCGTGCGCGAGCTGTCCAACAACCTGGTCGTGATCCCGAACGGGCAGCTCGCGAAGTCGAACATGACCAACTTCATGCGGCCCGAGCAGCGGCTGACGGTCCTGGTCCAGGTCGGGGTGTCCTACGACAGTGACCTGGAGCACGTGGAGCGGGTGACGACCGAGGTGATCGCCGAGGTGATGACGGAGGTCGGCGGCGCGGTGCCCGACCACGAGCCGGCGATCCGGTTCCACACCTTCGGCGACTCGCGGATCGGTTTCACGGTGATCCTGGGCGTGGGCGAGTTCAGCGACCAGTACCGGATCAAGCACGAGTTCATCAAGCGCCTGCACAGGCGCTACCGGTCCGAGGGCATCCGGATCCCGTCGCCCGCCCGGACGGTCGCGCTCCAGCAGGGGGCCGTAGTGCTTCCGCAGCAGCGGGCGGGCGAGGACGCCGCGCCGCTCCTGTGACCCGGAGGCGGACCCGGAGGTGGCCGGAATCTCCGGCCACCCCTGTCGAGTCGCGGTCGATCACGAGATATCTTGATGTCGAGCAATGTTGCAGACGTGGAGCGGAGCACCCGGTGACTGACTCGACCATCATCTATACACACACTGACGAGGCCCCGGCCCTGGCGACGTATTCGTTCCTGCCGGTGGTCCGGGCGTACGCCTCGCAGGCGGGTGTCGCGGTCGAGACCCGCGACATCTCGCTGGCCGGCCGCATCATCGCCCTGTTCCCGGAGTACCTCACCGAGGACCAGCGCATCCCGGACGCCCTCGCGGAGCTCGGCGAGCTGGCCAAGACGCCCGCCGCCAACATCATCAAGCTGCCGAACATCTCGGCGTCCATCCCGCAGCTCAAGGCGGCCATCGCCGAGCTGCAGGGCCAGGGCTACGCGCTGCCGGCCTACCCGGACGACCCGAAGACCGACGAGGAGCGCGACGTCCGCGCCCGCTACGACAAGGTCAAGGGCTCCGCGGTCAACCCGGTCCTGCGCGAGGGCAACTCCGACCGCCGTGCCCCGGCGTCGGTGAAGAACTACGCCAAGACCCACCCGCACCGCATGGGCGCCTGGACCGGCGAGTCCAAGACCAACGTCGCGACCATGGGTGAGAACGACTTCCGTTCCACCGAGAAGTCCGCGGTCATCGCCGAGGACGGCACCCTGCGGATCGAGCTGGTCGGCGACGACGGCACCACGACCGTGCTGCGCGACTCCGTACCGGTGAAGAAGGACGAGGTCGTCGACGCCTCCGTGCTGCGCGTCGCCGCGCTGCGCGAGTTCCTCACCGCGCAGGTCGCCCGTGCCAAGGCCGAGGGCATCCTGTACTCGGTGCACCTGAAGGCCACGATGATGAAGGTCTCCGACCCGATCATCTTCGGCCACGTGGTGCGCGCCTTCTTCCCGAAGACCTTCGCCCAGTACGGCGACGTGCTCGCCAAGGCCGGCCTCACCCCGAACGACGGCCTGGGCGGCATCTACAAGGGCCTGGAGTCCCTGCCCGAGGGCGCCGAGATCAAGGCGTCCTTCGACGCGGAGCTCGCCGAGGGCCCGGAGCTGGCCATGGTCGACTCCGACAAGGGCATCACCAACCTGCACGTGCCCTCGGACGTCATCATCGACGCCTCCATGCCGGCCATGATCCGCACCTCGGGTCACATGTGGGGCGCGGACGGCGGCGAGCACGACGCCCTCGCCGTGATCCCGGACTCCTCGTACGCCGGTGTGTACCAGGCCGTCATCGAGGACTGCCGCGCCAACGGCGCCTACGACCCCTCCACCATGGGCTCGGTCCCGAACGTCGGCCTCATGGCACAGAAGGCCGAGGAGTACGGCAGCCACGACAAGACCTTCGAGATCCCCACCACGGGCACGGTCCGCCTGGTCGACGCCGCGGGCAACGCGGTGCTGGAGCAGACGGTCTCCGCCGGTGACATCTTCCGCGCCTGCCAGACCAAGGACGCGCCGATCCGCGACTGGGTGAAGCTGGCCGTCACCCGGGCCCGCGCCACCGGCGACCCGGCCGTGTTCTGGCTGGACGAGGGCCGCGCCCACGACGCCAACCTGATCGCCAAGGTGAAGGCGTACCTGCCGGAGCACGACACCGAGGGCCTGGACATCCGGATCCTCAACCCGGTCGAGGCCACGAAGCTGTCGGTGGAGCGCATCCGCCGCGGCGAGAACACCATCTCGGTCACCGGCAACGTGCTGCGCGACTACCTGACCGACCTGTTCCCGATCCTGGAGCTGGGCACCAGCGCCAAGATGCTGTCGGTCGTCCCGCTGATGGCGGGCGGCGGCCTGTTCGAGACCGGTGCCGGCGGCTCGGCCCCGAAGCACGTGCAGCAGCTGGTCAAGGAGGACTACCTGCGCTGGGACTCGCTCGGCGAGTTCTTCGCCCTGGTGCCGTCCCTGGAGCAGTACGCCGAGACCACCGGCAACACCAAGGCCAAGGTCCTCGCCGACACCCTCGACCGCGCCACGGCGACCTTCCTCAACGAGGACAAGTCCCCGACCCGTCGCGTCGGCGGCATCGACAACCGCGGCAGCCACTTCTTCCTGTCCCTGTACTGGGCGCAGGAGCTGGCGAAGCAGACCGACGACGCGGACCTGGCCAAGGCCTTCGCCCCGCTCGCCGAGAAGCTGACCGCCGACGAGCAGAAGATCGTCGGCGAGCTGAACGCCGTCCAGGGCAAGCCGGCCGAGATCGGCGGCTACTACCAGCCCGACCCGGCCAAGGCCGCCGAGGTCATGCGCCCGTCGGCCACCTGGAACGAGGCGCTGGCGTCCTTCGCCTGATCCTCCCCGGGCCCGCAGGGACCCCGGCACCCCGTCTCCGTCCTCTCGGAGGCGGGGTGCCGCCGCTTCACCACTCCCGCGGCGCGATCAGCTCCTCCGGGTCCGCGTCCGCGAAACCGTAGGCCTGGGCGACGAACCAGAAGGCCTCGCCGATCTCCTCCCGGGCCGTGGTCTCGATCTCGCTGCCCGCCTCCTCGAAGGCCGCCTCCAGCTCGTTGAACTCCTCGGTGGCCGCATGGGTCAGCGCGTAGAGCGCCGTCAGGTCGCCCGGCCGGTCCGCCTCCACGCGGGCGCACAGCCGGAGCAGGATGTCGCGGCCCCGGTCCACCACCCGGTGCGGGAAGTAGTCGTCCTCGTACAGTCCCGCCAGAAACCGGTGTGCGGCCACCCGCTGGTTGGTGATCGGCATGAAGCCCCCTGTCCTCGCTGCCCGGTACCGTCCCCGTGATCCTGCCGCACCCCACTGACACGCCCTCGGAGCCGCCCCGTGACCGACGCCCCGCCCGCCTTCGAACTGCTGCCGGGTGCCCCGCACTCCCCCGTGCTCCTGCACGTGCCGCACTCCTCCCGCACGGTCCCCGCCGACGTCCGGCCCGGCATCGTCCTGTCCGACACGGAGCTGGAGCGGGAGCTGGACCACATGACCGACTCGCACACCGCCGAGATCGCGGGGCGGGCCGCCGCACTGGCCGGTCTCACGCCGTGGCGGTTCGTGAACCGGGCGTCGCGGCTGGTGGTCGACCCGGAGCGGTTCCCGGACGAGCGGGAGGAGATGACGGCCGTCGGGATGGGCGCCGTGTACACCCGGACCTCGCACCGCGAGGTGCTGCGCCCGGACGGCACCGATCCCGAGCCGCTGCTCGAGCAATACTTCCGGCCGTACGCGCGGGCCATGACCGAGGCGGTCGCCGACCGGCTCGCGGCCACCGGACGGGCCGTGATCATCGACGTGCACTCCTACCCGACCGAGCCGCTCCCCTACGAGCTGCACGGCGAGGGGCCGCGCCCGCCCGTCTGCCTGGGCACCGACGCGTTCCACACGCCGCCCGCGCTGCTCGCCGCGGCCCGGACGGCGTTCGCCCCGTGCGGGGAGACCGGCCTGGACAGCCCGTTCGGCGGGACGTACGTGCCGCTGGACTTCTACGGGTGGCGGGCCGAGGTCGGCGCGCTGATGGTGGAGATCCGCCGGGACACCTACATGACCGAGCCGGGCGGTCCGGCCGGGCCGGGCCTGTCCCGGCTCGCCGAGTCGCTCGCGGCCCTCGTGGACTCCGTGACCGCCTGACCGGCCGACCCGCCGACCCGCCGACCATCGCCCGCCCCCCGGCCCCCCGCCCTCGGCTGGAGCACTCCCGCGCGACACCCGGGCGGGTGCGCGGCGAGGGTGGGGGGATGACGCAGGAGACCACGACGCTCACCGGCCAGACGCCGCCCCCGGTACGGGACTGGCCCGCCCTCGACCTGGACGGCCCGGAGTTCGACCCGGTCCTCGCCGATCTCATGCGCGAGGGGCCGCTGACCCGCGTCCGGCTCCCGCACGGCGAGGGCTGGGCCTGGCTGGCGACGCGGTACGACGACGTGAAGGCGATCACCAACGACCCGCGCTTCGGACGGGCCGAGGTGACGCAGCGGCAGATCACACGGCTCGCCCCGCACTTCAAGCCCCGCCCCGGCTCGCTCGCCTTCGCCGACCAGCCCGACCACAACCGGCTGCGGCGGGCGGTCGCGGGGGCGTTCACCGTGGGCGCCACGAAGCGGCTGCGGCCCCGGGCGCAGGAGATCCTCGACGGTCTGGTCGACGGGATGCTCGCCGAGGGGCCGGCCGCGGACCTGGTCGAACGGGTGCTCGAGCCCTTCCCGATCGCCGTCGTCAGCGAGGTGATGGGCGTTCCGGCCGCCGACCGGGAGCGCGTGCACTCCTGGACCCGGCAGATCATCTCCACCTCCGGCGGCGCCGAGGCGGCAGAGCGGGCCAAGCAGGGCCTGTACGGGTGGATCACCGAGACCGTCCGCGCCCGGGCGGACAGCGACGGCGACGACGTGTACTCCATGCTCGGCGCCGCCGTGGGCCGCGGCGAGGTCGGCGAGACGGAGGCGGTTGGGCTCGCGGGGCCGCTTCAGATCGGCGGCGAGGCCGTCACGCACAACGTCGGCCAGATGCTGTACCTGCTGCTCACCCGCCCGGAGCTGATGGCGCGGATGCGGGAGCGGCCCGAGGCGCGCGGCACGGCCCTGGACGAGCTGCTGCGCTGGATCTCGCACCGCACCTCGGTGGGCCTGGCCCGCATCGCCCTGGAGGACGTCGAGGTGCACGGCACGCGCATCGCCGCCGGCGAACCCGTGTACGTCTCCTACCTGGCCGCCAACCGCGACCCGGACGTCTTCCCGGACCCGGACCGCATCGACCTGGACCGCGAGCCCAACCCGCACCTGGCGTACGGCAACGGGCACCACTTCTGCACGGGTGCCGTGCTCGCCCGGATGCAGACCGAACTGCTCGTCGACACGCTCCTGGACCGGCTGCCGGGGCTGCGGCTGGCGGTCCCCGCCGACCAGGTGGCCTGGCGCCGCAAGACCATGATCAGAGGTCCGCGCACGCTGCCCTGCACCTGGTAGACCCGGGTAGGGGGGCGCCGGTGCGCTCAGGCCCGCAGCCACTCCGTGACGACCACCTCCCGGCCGGTCCGCAGCCGCAGTGCGAACGGGCCGGCCGGCGGGGCCTCGCCGGTGAACCGGCCCATGTCGTCGGCCGTCAGCCGCGTGTGCGTCCGCGGGCCGCTCAGCACCTCGATACCGGCGGGGCCCGGCGGCAGCAGCTGGCCGATCATGCCGTCCGCGGTCACCTCGACGTCGACGGTCACCCCGTCCGTGCTGAAGGTCAGCATCCGCGGCGGGTCGGACTCGCCCCTGACGGGGATGGCGTCCACCAGCGAGTCGAAGGTCAGCTCGGCGACGCGGGCCTCCAGGTCGTGCAGGGCGAACGCGTCGACCGCGACGCGCCGCAGGCCGGCCGGGACCGGGTCCAGGATCGCGGCGGCCTCCCGCAGTTCCTCCTCGAGCAGACCGTCGTGCAGCTCGCCGTCGCGCTCGTCGTACGCGCGCTCGTCCTGCCCGTCCCGCTCGTCGTACTCGTCGTACTCGTCGTTCAGGTCGCTCATTTCGTCCCCCGTGCCTCCAGCCGGGCCCGCAGCCGGCGCAGACAGCGCTGGCGCATCGGCCCGATGCTGCCCACCGCGATACCCAGCGCGGCGGACACCTCCTGATAACTGGGCGGTGGCGAGGAGATCAGTACCCGCAGCAACTGGCGGCACCGCTCACCCAGTTCCTCGAACTCCTGCCACAGCAGCCGTACGCGCTCGGTCTGCGCGGCGGCCTCCTCGGAGTCGAGCACCGACTCCTCCGGCGTACGGTCGTCGCTCGGCCGGTCGAGCAGCTGTGGATCGTCGGTCGGCGTCCACCGCCTGGAGGCCTTGAGCAGCTTCAGGCACTCGTGCCGTGCCGTGCTCGCCAGCCAGGAGCCGGTCTTCTCCGGTTCCCGGATCCGGCCCAGGTTCTGGGCGAAGCGGAACCAGGCGGTCTGGTACACCTCGTGCGCGTCGGCGTCGGACAGCCCGTGCGACCTGGCCACGGACCACACGAGCGGGCCGAGCCCGTCCACCAGTGATTTCCAGGCCGCCGCGTCCCCGTCGGCCGCCGACTGGACGAGCGCCCCGACATCTGCACGGTCCACGGTCCCACCCCTCGTGTACGACGTGCCATCGTACGCCGTGGAGCGGGTGGTTCCGACCGCCATCAGGCCGTTCACGACCCACCGGCCGACGGGTCCACGGGGAGCGGGTGCCAGGTGGGCGGCAGCATCGCGGGCACGTGCGCACCGCGCACCTCGGCGTACTCGGTGTTGGCAGCGAGCAGTTGCCGGCCGGCGGCGCGCGGGTCGGTCTCCTTGTGCGCCGTCATGTGCGAGGCGACCAGACCCGCGACCACCGGGGTGGCGAAGGATGTGCCGCTCCACCGCGCGTGCCCCTCGAACATCACCTGGTCCGGCTTGGCGGGCGCCTCCCCCGGTTCGCTCAGCACTCCGTTGTGGCGGGGGTACTGGCAGGTGCAGGCGTAGGCGAAGCCGAACCGGCAGGCGTCGTACGTGGAGTGCTGGTAGACGTACGGCACGGGCGTCCCGAAGCCGGTGAGGGCGCTGGTGAGGCGCTCGCCGGGGGCGTAGGCCCGCACCCAGCCGCCGTGGTTGCTGAAGCAGGCGCCGAACTCGCCGTCGGAGCGCAGCGCGCCGATCGACAGTACGGAGTTCTCCCAGCCGGGCAGGGTGGCGTAGGCGGCGGGCCAGAAGGGGGTGGCGCTGGCGTTGTTGCCCGCGGCCGCCACCAACAGGGTCCCCTGGTCGCGGAGTTCCTCCATGAAGGCGTGGACGCCGAGCAGTCCGTCGGTGCGGCCGTTGGAGGTGCCGGCGGAGAGGCTGAGGATCTCGGGCCAGCCGCCGCGGTCGACGGCCTCGAAGAGCTTCTCGCCCAGCTCCGACTCGAGGATCGCACCCGCGTCGTTGAGGGTGTTGCGGACGGTCACGTCGGTGTTGGGCGCGACGGCGGCGACCAGTCCGGCGATGAAGGTGCCGTGTCCGACGTACTGGCACAGGACGCCGTCGTCGTCGCACTCCCTGATCTGGGCGTCGCCCTCGGTGTGGGCCAGCAGCGGGTAGGACCGGTAGTCGTGCATGAGGCCGGTGTCGATGACGAGGACGCCGACGGCGGTTTCGGCGTCGTACGGCGTGCCGTCGGGGGCCGGGTTGGGCGGCTCGCTCAGCGGGACGGGCACGGGTTCGTCGCCGGGGCAGGCGTTGACGGCGATGGAGACGACGTGGTTGCGGCTGATCAGCCGGCGGCCCGCGCGGCCCTCCATGGTCCTCAGGGAGCGCAGGGCGTGGGCGACGGTGGGATCGCCGCCGCCGTCGCCCTCGGCCGGGTCGGCGACCTGGATGCGGGTGATGCCCGTCCGGTTGGTCTCGGGGCTCGCCCGGCGCACGTGGTCCGGTGTCAGGTCGGACATGGTGGTGAAGTGGTCGCGCACGGTGTCCTCGACGAGGCGGGCCTCCTCGCCGTCGCGGGCGAGGACGACGCCCTTCTCGTAGAGGAACTCGGCGGAATCGTCCGGGCCCATCGCCAGCGGGACGTCCGGCATCGAGCGCTGGATCTGGTCGAACTGCTCGCGGAAACGCTGTGGTGCCATTCTTGTCCTCCACTGAGCCGGCGGCGGTGACGACGGTGTGGGCCCGCGGTCGTGACCAGGGTGGTGGCTGCGGTCGTCAATCAGAGTCCCGGGGTGGCCGATTGATACAGACTCGAACCTGTGTGGCGTCCTTCCGGAGCACTACCATCCGTGGGGTGACAGCGCGAAACGACTCGGTTCTCGAACTGCTGCCGATGGTGTTCGCCGCCCCGGGCGAAGCGCTGACGCGGGCGGAGGAGTTGCTCGGCGCCGATCCCTCGCCGCTGCACGCCTCGGTCGCCCATCAGGTGATCGGCATCTGGCAGCGGGACTTCGGCGACACCCGGCTGGCCCTGGCCCATCTGCGGCGCGCCCGCGACCTCGCCGCCCGCGCGGAGTCGGCCGAGCGGGAGGCGGACGTGCTGGCCACGCTCGGGGTCGCCCTGGTGCACGCCGGGCGTACGCGGGCGGGGCTGGAGGCGTTCGAGCGGGGCGTGGCGCGCGGGAGCGGTCACACGCGCGCGCGGGTGCTGTACCGGCGGGCGTACGTGTGGTGGGTGCTGGGCCGGCACGGCGAGGCGCTGGAGGACGTACGGCGGGCGATCCCGGTGCTGCGTCAGGTGGACGACGTGATCTGGACGGCGCGGGCGCTGACGCTGCGGGCGACCGTGCACCTGGCCCAGGGCGCGGTGGAGCGGGCCGACGCCGACTTCACGGCGGCGGAGGCGCTGTGGGACACCACGGGCCAGGAGCACGACAAGGCCGACGCGGTGGAGAGCCGGGGACTCGCGGCGTTCCGGTCGGGTGACGTGCCGGCGGCGCTGCGGCTGCTCGACGAGGCGGCGGAGCGGTACGCGAAGCTGGGCACGCCGACGTTCATGCTGACCATCCGGCGCTGCGAGGTGCTGATGGCGGCGGGGCTCACCACAGAGGCGCTGGCGGAGGCGGACGCGGCGGTCGCGGCGCTGGACGGGATCGGCGGGCAGTCCACCCGCAAGGCGGAGTTGCTGCTGGTGGCCGCGCGGGCGGCCCGGCTGGCGGGAGAGCCGCAGACCTCGCTCGCGCGCGCCGCGGTCGCCGTGCGGCTGTTCGCCGGGCAGCGGCGCACCTGGTACGAGACGCACGCCCGGCTGGTGCTGCTCGAAGCCCGGGTCGCCACGGGGCGCGGGTCGGGCCGGCTGGTCGCGGACGCGGCGGCGGTGGCGGAGCGGCTGGCTGCCTTCGGGGCGCCCGCCGCGCCGGAGGCCTCGCTGCTGGCGGGCCGGATCGCGCTGGACCTCGGCTGGACGGCCGACGCGGAACGGCATCTGGCGGTGGCCGCGCGCAGCCGGCACGGCGGGCCGCCGCTGGCGCGGATGACGGGCTGGGCGGCGCAGGCGCTGCGGGCGCGGGCGGCCGGGTCGGCGCGGGGTGTGCTGGAGGCCTGCCGGCGCGGTCTTGACGTCCTCGACGACCACCGGATGACGCTGGGCGCCTCGGAGCTGCGGGCCCGGGCCACCGCGCAGGGCGCGGAGCTGGCGGCGCTGGCACAGCGGGCGTCGCTGGTCTCGGGCGGGCCGCGGCGGCTGCTGGGCTGGAGCGAGCGCTGGCGGGCGACGGTGCTGTCGGCGCCGCCGACCCGGCCGCCGGCCGATCCGGTGCTGCTGACCGCCATGACGGCGTTCCGGGAGCTCGCGGCCCGGGCGGAGGAGGCCCGTTCGGACGGCGGCCGGCCCGCTCCCGCGCTGGAGCGCGAACAGCGGCGCCTGGAACGGGAGATCCGCTCCCGTACCCTGCACATGCGGGGCGAGGCACCGGACGACGGCGACCGGTTCGACGTTCGCCGGCTGCTGCGGCGGCTGGGCGACGACGTCCGGCTGGTGGAGCTGGCGGTGCTCGACGGACGGGTGCAGGTGCTGCTGTGCGGGCAGGGGCGGGTGCGGCGGTTCGAGGCCGGACTGCTGGCCGACGCGGAGGCGGAGGCGGAGCACGTACAGGCCGGTCTGCGGCGGCTGGCGCATCCGGGCGCCGAGGCGCGGCTGCCGCTGGTGGAGGCCGCGGGCGCGCGGCTCCAGCACCTGCTGCTGGGCCCCGCCGCGGCGCACCTCGGCTCCGGGCCGGTCGTCGTGGTCCCGCCCGGCCGCCTGCACCGGGTGCCGTGGGCCCTGCTGCCCGCCCTGCGCGAACGGGTCCTGAGCGTGTCGCCGTCGGCGAGCAGCTGGCTGCGCGCGCGGGACACCTCACCCCCGCCCGGCGGCCGTCAGGTCCTGGTCCGCGGCCCGGGCCTGGCGACCGGCGGCGCCGAGATCACGGAACTCGCGCAGCGGTACGGGGCGGCGCGGACGCCGGCGGCCGGGGGCGGGTACGAGGCCCCACTCGGGGTCCCTGCCTCGGCGGGGGGTGCGGGGAGTGCGTTCGTGGCGGCCGGCCCGGTCCCGGGCGGTGGGCCCACCGTGTTGGAGGAGGACGCGGCGCGGGTGCCGCGGGTGTTGCGGGAGCTGGACGGGGCCGCTTTGGCTCACATCGCGGCGCACGGGACCTTCCGGGCGGACAGCCCCTTGTTCTCTTCGCTGCGGATGGCGGACGGGCCGCTCATCGTGCACGACTTCGAGCGGCTCGACCGCAGCCCGTACCGGATCATCCTGCCCTGCTGCGACACGGCGCGCTTCGCGTCGGTCGGCGCCGACGAGCTGCTCGGCCTGGTCACGGCGCTGCTGCCGCTGGGTACGGCCGGGGTGGTGGCGTGCACCGCGCCGGTCAACGACGCCGCCGCGGTGCCGCTGATGCTCGCGCTGCACAAGGGGCTGGACGCGGGCCTGTCCCTGGCGGAGGCGCTGCGCGACGCGCGGGCCTCGCTGCCGGACGACGCGGTGCACCAGGCGACGGGGTGGGCGTTCACGGCGTTCGGGGCGGCCTGAGGTATGGGCCCGAGGTAATGGCTCGAGGTAATGGCCCGGGGCACCGGGTGCCCCGGCCGCCGGGTCAGGCGGGCAGCGGCTCGGGCAGTTCCGGCAGGTCCGTCAGCCAGGGCAGGGCGCCGCGATCGCCCGCGCCGAGGCGGGTGTAGGCGCCGTAGAGGTGGTTGCCGACGGTGCGGACGGAGAGGGTGAGCCGCTCCGCGATCTGCCGGTTGCTCAGGCCCGCGGCGGCGAGCGTGACGATCTGCCGCTGACGGGCGGTGAGTTCGCCGAGCACCAGGCCCGACAGCGCGGGGGTGCGGGCGCCCTGGCAGCGCCGGGCGAGGGCGGCGGCCCGGGTACGGGCGGTGCGGGCGGCCCGGGGGTCGCGGTGGGCGGGCACCGCCTGGGCGCTCGCCTCGGCCGCGAACAGCAGGAAGCCACGCGCTTCCAGTTCCTCCGCGACCCGGTCGAGCGCCGGTCCGTCCCGGCGCTCGAGGGCGTCGGCGTGCGCGGCGAAGACACCGGTCAGCCGGCCGGTCACCCGCTCGGGCGCGCCGAACCGGACGGCGTCGTACGGGTCGCCCGCGGCGGCCGTCCGGACCGCCTCGTCGAGGTCACCGCGCGCGGCGGCGGCCCAGGCGGCGCCGGCTCCCGCCGTACCGCCGCTCCCTGCCGGTTCGTCGCCCGACTGTGCGACGGCCAGGGCGAGTTCGTCGCGGCAGGCCGCGTCGTCGTGACCGTCCCGCAGGCCCGCGCGGGCCCAGGCCGCGGCGTCGCGCAGCCGGCCGCCCAGCCGTGCGTACCGGGCCCGCAGCGCCGGGTAGGCGGCCGGCAGTGGCGCTCCCTCGGCGGCCAGCCAGTCCCCCACGGGGGTCTCGACCGGCCGTACGTCCGCCTGCGCGACGCGCAGGGCGAGGAGGGCCCGCTCCGCTTCCAGGGCGGGTCCGGTGCGGTCGGAGGCGCGGGCCAGGCGCCGGGCGCGCAGCCGGCCCGCGGCGGCACGCAGCACGGGGCCGTGCAGCGGGTGCGCGAGACGGGTGGCACCGTCGCCGTCGACGGTGACCAGGCCCTCGGCCTCGAGGTCCTCCAGGGTCCGCAGGTCGAGGGCGTCGAGGTCCGGGTCCAGGGGCAGGGGCTCGGCGAAGGCGAGACGGTCGAGGGTCTCCCGCTCCTCGGTGCGGACGCGGTCGAGGACCCGGGCGGTGCGCTCCCGCACCGCCCGGGTGACCGGCACGGGACCCCGCCACGCGCGCAGGTCCGTGCCCGGCACCGGCACGAGCAGCCCCTCCTGGCGTACGGCGGTCAGCAGTTCGCGCAGCAGCCGCAGGTCGCCCCGGCTCAGACGGTGCAGCCGGTCGACGGTGAGCGGCTCCAGGACGGTGTCCGCGCCCGCCGTGAGGAGTTCCGCGGTGTCCTCGCGGGGCAGCGGTGCCAGGGCGAGACGCGGCAGCAGTTCCCCGGACCACAGCCGCGACACGGCGTCCGGTGCGGGGACGCCGTCGGTGGCGACGACCAGGAGGCGGGTGCGGCCGTGCACGGCGAGCTGGTGCAGCAGGGCGGCGGAGGAGTCGTCGAGCAGATGGGCGTCGTCGACCAGCAGCAGCCGCACACCGGACAGGAGGTGGACCGCCCGGTGCAGGGTGACGGTCTCGGGCAGCAGGTGGGCGAAGGCGGCGAAGGGGATGCCCCGGGTCTCGGGCGTCCCGGCAACCCTGGCGCAGTCCGCGCCGCGTACGGCCTCCGTGACGAGCCTGGTCTTGCCCGCACCGGCCGGGCCCGTCACCACGAGGCCGCTCCGTCCGGCCGCCACCGACCGCCGCACCAGCTCGAGTTCGTCCACCCGCCCGGTGAACGGCCAGGGGGCGTCCAGCGCCTTCGTGTCCCGCGGAGAAGTCGTCACAGTCGTCACGGGAACATGAGTCGGCCTACTCATCCTTGATACAGGGTGACTTGAGTACCCCTCGACTCAGGCGCCGGGGGCGGGCCGGACGGCACCCTGACGACCATGACCGCACGCTACTGCTCGCTCGCGCGGCAGCCCGCCCCCGTGCTCGCGCCGGGGCTGGCCGCCGAGCGTGCCGCCGCGCTCGTCGGCGGGCAGCGGATGTGGGTCAACGGAACCGTGCTGCACTACTGCTTCCTCGGCGGCGACATCGACGCCTCGGTGGTCCCGATGCCCGGCACCGGACGGCCCCGGCGGGGTTCGTGGGTGGGGACCGAGGAGCAGCGGGACGTCGTGCGCGACTGTTTCCGGGAGTGGCGGGACCTCGGCATCGGGATCGGTCTCACCGAGGTCCACGACCGGTCGGAGGCGGAGCTGCGCATCGGCTTCCAGCCCGGCGACGGGTCCTGGTCGGCGGTGGGCAAGGACGCGCTCCGGGTCGGTCTGAACGACCGTACGATGAATTTCGGCTGGGACCTGACCGCACCGGGTGAGCGCGCGACGGCCCTGCACCAGATCGGGCACGCACTCGGCATGCTGCACGAGCACCAGAGTCCGTTCGCCGGCATCCTCTGGGACGACGAGGCGGTCTACGCCGAGCTGGCGGGCCCGCCCAACCACTGGAGCCGGGAGCGGACCTTCCACAACATCCTGCGCAAGCTCGACGACGACGAGGCCAACGGCCCCGTCTGGGACCCGCAGTCGATCATGGAGTACCCGTTCCCGTCGGGTCTGATACTGGAGCCCGAGCACTACCGTTCCGGTCTGCGACCGCCCGGTGTCCTCTCCGCCGCCGACAAGGAGTTCGCCCTGCGCTGGTACCCGCCCGCCGGACGGCCCGGTCCGCTGGTGCCCTTCCGCTCGGTGCCGCTGGGCCTCGGGCCCGGCGAGCAGGCCGACTTCCGGGTGGATCCGCCGGAGACCCGCGAATACACCGTGGGCACCTTCGGCGACAGCGACGCCGTCGTCGTCGTCTTCGAGGAGCGGGACGGCGTGCCCCGCTACTTCGCCGGACAGGACGACGGGGGAGACCCCCGCAACGCCACGATCAGGGCCCGTTTCGTCAAGGGCCGCCGCTACGTCGTCCGGGTGCGCCTGTACTCCTCGTGGGGTGCGGGCGAGACGGCGGTCATGTACTGGTGACCGCACGACTCGCAGACGCCCGGGCGCCGTGGTCATGGACCGGCGCCGGGGGCCGGCCGCGGAACGTCTCCTTCGGGGGAGGGCGGACGTTCCGCGGCCCACGCCGTGTCCGCCGCTGGGGGGCGGCGGACACGGCCATTCGTCCGAGGAGACCGGGCGGGGCGGGGCCCGTACCCAAGTGAAAAGGGTCTCCGCGAGCTTCCGCCCGCGAAGACCCTTCGCATACCGTCGGGACGACAGGATTTGAACCTGCGACCCCTTGACCCCCAGTCAAGTGCGCTACCAAGCTGCGCCACGTCCCGGTGCGCGATCCGCGTTGTCCGTGATCGCGCTGGTCAAGCCTACCCCATTCGGTGCGGGGACGAAGCAGGCGGCCACCCGCTCGGACGATCACATGGCGAGACGGCTTTGCACCGCCCCGCCCACCGGGCGTTACCTCGCACGGTGCGTACCGAAAGAACCGAACGAACAGACCGAACCGACGGAACCGGACACCTCGGCGGCGACGGGACCGGTGACCGCTCCGCGCGGCGTGCCGTCACCGTCTTCCCGGTCCTCGTCCTCCTGGCCGGCGCCCTCGGCCTGCTGCTCCCCGGAAGTTTCACCGGGTGGAGCGAGGCGGTGCCGTACCTGCTCGGCGTCGTGATGTTCTGCATGGGCATCACCATGACCCCGGAGGACTTCCGCGGGGTCGTGAAGCGTCCCTGGGCGGTGGCACTGGGTCTGGTCGCGCACTACGTCATCATGCCGGGGCTCGGCTGGGCGATCGCCCACCTGCTCGACCTCCCGCCCCAGCTCGCCGCGGGCGTGATCCTGGTGGGGTGCGCGCCCAGCGGTACGGCTTCCAACGTGGTGACCTACCTGGCCCGCGGCGACGTCGCCCTGTCGGTCTCCGTCGCGACCGTGTCCACGCTGGTCGCTCCGCTGGTCACCCCGCCGCTGACGCTGCTGCTGGCCGGCGCGTACCTGCCGGTGGACGCCGGGTCCATGGTCACCGACATCCTCAAGACGGTGCTACTACCCGTCCTCGCGGGCGTCGTCGTACGGCTCCTCGCGGGACGGTACGTCCAGCGGGCGCTGCCGGCACTGCCGTGGCTGTCCGCGCTGACGATCGCCGTGATCGTGGCGGTCGTCGTGGCGGGCAGCGCGGACGCCATCAAGTCGGCCGCGGGGCTGGTCATCGTCGCCGTCGTGCTGCACAACGGGCTCGGACTCGCCCTCGGTTACGGCGCGGGGCGCCTCGGCCGGCTGGGCGAGCCCGGCAGTCGCGCCATGGCCTTCGAGGTCGGCATGCAGAACTCGGGCCTCGCCGCGTCGCTGGCCACCGCCCATTTCAGCCCCCTGGCGGCGTTGCCGGCCGCGGTGTTCTCCGTCTGGCACAACGTCTCCGGTGCGGTGGTCGCGGCGTGGTTGTCGCGCCGGGGGCGGTGACAGCACCTGCGGTCGGCCGAGCGGGGCCGTGACCTGCGGTGGGCTGAGCGGGGGGCCGTGACCCGCGGTCGGCCGGGCGGCCGCGACGAAGTGTCCGCGCACCCGGCCGGATCCCGCACACCCTGTCGCCCCCGGCGCCCCGCACGGTCCGGTTAGCGTCGCGGCATGACCCACAGCTTCGTTGTCCACGTGCCCGACGCCGAGCTCGAACCCGAGCCGCTCTCCCCCGGCCAGATCGTGTCCGGCACGCCCGAGGTGACCGGCAGGGTGGTCTGGGAGTCACCGGACGGACGTCAGGTGCGGGGCGTCTGGCAGATCACACCGGGCGTCGTCACCGACACCGAGGCGGACGAGATGTTCGTCGTGCTGAGCGGCTCGGCCACCATCGAGGTGGCGGACGGCCCGACCCTCACCGTCGGACCGGGAGACCTGGCCGTGCTGCGCGAGGGCGACCGTACGACGTGGACGGTGCACGAGACACTGCGCAAGGCGTACGCGATCAACCTCGGTCAGGCGTCCTCGACCAGCCCGGCCTCGTAGGCGACGATGGCCGCCTGCACCCGGTTGCGCACCCCCAGCTGCTGGAGGATGGCGCTGACGTACGCCTTGATCGTGCCCTCGACCAGGTACATGCGCCGGGCGATCTCGGCGTTCGACAGGCCGGACCCGAGCATGGCCAGGACCTCGCGCTCCCGTTCGGACAGTACGGCGACCCGCTCGCCCGAGGCCGAGGAGCGGGGCGAGGGCGCCCGGCGCAGCTCGGTCATCAGCCGGCGGGCCACCAACGGAGACAGGCAGGCACCCCCGGCCGCCACCGCGCGCACCCCGGAGATCAGGTCCCGGGGGTCGGACGCCTTGAGCAGGAACCCGGCCACCTGCTGGTCCAGGGCCCGCTCGATGTAGCGGTCCTCGCCGAACGTGGTGAGGACGATCACCGCGGTGTCCGGGTTGGTGGTCCGCAATTCGCCGGCGGCCGCCAGACCGTCCAGCTCCGGCATCCGGATGTCCAGGAGTGCCACGTCGGGTCGGTGTCTGCGGGCCAGTTCGACGGCCTCACGTCCGTCGGCGGCCTCGGCGACCACCTCGATGCCGGGCTCGGTGGTGAGGATGGCGCGGACGCCGGCCCGCACGATGCTCTCGTCGTCGGCGACCAGTACGCGGATCATCCGGTCCTTCCGGTGGTGGTGTCGGGGGCTGTCCCGGGGCTTGTCCCGGGGGCGGCGGCCTCTGTGGGAGGAGGCCTCTGCGGGGGCGTTCAGAGTCTGTCCTTGGTGACCAGGACGTCGTCCGTGAAGCACAGGCGGTACATCGTGCCGGTGAGGTCGAACAGGCCCTCGCTCGCCCGGTAGTACTCGCATGCGGCGCCGGGCGGAGCGGCAGGTTCGGTCAGGGTGGGCGGCGGCTCGCCGATCCGCCGTGCCGGAAGGACCGCCTCGAGTTCCGCGCGCGTCTCGCCGAGCCGGACGCGTCCGTAGTCCCCGGGCGCGAGTGACGTGGTCGCCGAGGTGGCGACGTAGAGGCCGGTGAGCAGGGCCGCGATCGCGACGCCGAGCAGCACGGGCAGCAACGCGGCTCGCCGGGCGTCGCCGCGCAGCCGGGCCCTGGTGCGCAGCAGCGCCGTCCGCGCGGTGCTCCGCCCCGGCCGGGCGCCGTCGGCGCGGGCGGGGTCCCCGGCCGGTGCCGCGTACGCGTCCCCTTCGTCGTCCGCGAGCACGGCCCGGGGCGCCCCCGGCGACCGGCTCGTCGCGTCGGCACCGTGCGGAGCGGCGGCCCTCGGTGGTGGCGCCGACGGGATGTGCGGGAGCCGTGCGCGCACCTCGAAGCCGTTCCCGCGCGGGCCCGCCCGCAGCGTGCCGCCCGCCAGGCGCACGCGTTCGTCCAGGCCGATCAGTCCGGCACCGCTGCCGGTGGCGGCGCGGCTCCCGGCGCGGCGCGGCGTCTCGTTGACGACCGAGACCACGGTCTCGTCCGGCCGGTGGAGCACCCGTACGGAGACCGGTGCGCCGGGCGCGTGCTTGGCCGAGTTGGTCAGGGCCTCCTGGACCACCCGGTAGGCCGCGAGGCCGGCCAGGGTGGGCACACCGGGTTCGGGGGCCGCGGGGGCCGCGCCCTCCTCCCGGAAGTCCACCGGCGCGGCCGCCCCCTCGAACCGGCGCACCAGCCCGGCGATCGACTCGTGGGCGGGCACCAGGGAGGGGCCGGCGGAGCCGCCGTCCTCCCGCAGCAACCCGATGGCCTCGTGCAGCCGCTCGGTGGCGAGGGTGCAGCGCTCCCGCAACTGGCCGACGACGGCCCGGTGTTCGCCGGACAGCTCCCTGGACAGTTCGAGTCCGCCGGCGAGCAGGGCCATGGCGCTCAGCTCGTGGCCCAGGGAATCGTGGATGTCCTGCGCGATGCGGGCCCGTTCCCGGTGCCGCGCCTGCTCGGCGACGAAGCGCTGCCGCCACTCCAGTCGTTCGGCGTGCTCCCAGCCCGCGTGGGCCAGCGCGGCGCGCTGCCTGCGCCAGTTGCCGGCCCACCACGGCAGTACGCAGGAGGCGAACTGGAGCATCAGCAGGCTCAGCGCGTCCTTGGCCTCGGCCACCGCGCCGACCAGCAGGACCCCGGTCACCGTGGCACCGGCGAAGACCAGTTGGGCGGGCCGGATCCGGGACACTCGGCGGCCCGCGCTCCAGCTCAGCACCGCCGCCGCCACCGCGGGCCAGGCACCGGCGCCGAACCACGGCAGGAAGAGGGCGAGCAGCGCCGCCGCCAGCAGGGACACCGGAGGAGCCGCACGCCGCAGCGCCACCCCGACCGTGACGACCAGGCAGGCGGTCAGCCAGACGGCCGGGGCGGCGGCGGGCACCCTCGTGTCCAGGGCGGACGGGGCCAGCAGGACGAGGAGCAGCCCGTGGTCGCCGGGCCGGGTGAAGGGGCGGTCGGCGGCCACGTCACGCAGGAGCTGCCCGGTGAGCCGGCGTATGTCCTGCCATCTGCGCATGCCGGAACGCTACAAGACCGCCTCCCGCCCCGGGACCTGCCGAAAGTCGATGCGTTCGCTGCCTTTCGCCGGATGTCACCGCCGCCCCTGTCTCCCTAGCGTTCCGGGCATGCCACTGGAAGGAGCGATCGCACCATGATCACGTCGGAACGGCTGACCAAACGGTACGGCGACAAGGCGGCCGTCTCGGACCTCTCGTTCACCGTCGCCCCGGGGAAGGTCACGGGCTTCCTCGGGCCGAACGGCGCGGGCAAGTCGACCACCATGCGGATGGCCGTCGGCCTCGACACACCGACCTCGGGCCGGGTGCTGGTGGGAGGCAGGAGATACGGGGAACTGCGCCACCCGCTGCGCAGCGTCGGCGCGCTCCTGGACGCGCGGGCCTGCCACCCCGGCCGCTCGGCGCACCGTCATCTGCTCGGTCTGGCCCGCAGCAACGGCATCCCGGCCTCCCGGGTCGGCGAGGTGCTGGAGACCGTCGGACTCACGGAGGTCGCCGGGAAGCGGGTCGGCTCGTACTCCCTCGGGATGGGCCAGCGGCTGGGGATCGCGGTGGCCCTGCTGGGCGATCCGGAGGTGCTGCTCTTCGACGAGCCGGTCAACGGGCTCGACCCGGACGGCGTGCGGTGGGTGCGGGAGCTGATGCGCTCGCTGGCCGGGGAGGGGCGGACGGTGCTGGTCTCCAGCCACCTGATGAGCGAGATGCAGGAGACCGCCGACCACCTCCTGGTCATCGGCCGGGGACGGATCCTCGCGGACGCCCCCATGGACGAGGTGATCGCGGGCAGTTCGCTGACCGCCGCCCGCGTGCGGACGCCCGAGCCCGAGGCCCTGGAGCGGGAACTGCTCCGGCGGGGCCTGCGGGTCGACCGGGACGGGGGTCTGGAACCCGGCGAACTCGTCGTCGTCGGCGCCACCCTGCGGGAGATCGGCGACCTGGCGTTCACCCACCGGATCCCCGTCCACGAGCTGAGCATGCGCCGGGCCAGTCTGGAACAGGCGTACATGGAACTCACCGCGGACAGCGTGGAGTTCGGCTCGCCCGCCCTTTCGCCGCTCCTCGACACCCCCACCACCACTCCGAAGGTCTGATCCGCCATGACGAAGACGACGACACCTCTCCCCCGGCCCACGGGCCCCGGCAGGGGCGGCGGGTTCCGGGGCGCGCTCGCGTTCGAGTGGACGAAACTGTGGAGCGTGCGGGCCACCTGGTGGAACCTCGCCGTCGGTCTCCTGCTCACCGTGGGCTTCGCGGCGATGGTCGGCGCGTCGGCCGACGCCAGCGCGAAGAAGGGCATCGACGTCACCATGCCCGCTCCGCACCACGCGTCGCAGGCGTTCCTCATCTCCCAGCTCACCGTGGTGGTCCTGGCCACCCTGGCGCTGACCGGCGAGTACTCCAGCGGCTCCGTCCGCACCACCTTGCAGGCCGTCCCGGCGCGCGGCCGGATGCTGCGGTCCAAGACGATCGTCGTCACGGCCGTCGTGGCGGTGGCGGGCTGCGTGTTCAGTGTGCTGGGCACCCTCGTCGCGGCGCCGCTGATGAGCGGTCACGGGGACTACACCGGCGGCGAACTCCTCGGCACCGCACTCGGTGCCGGTGTGTACCTGGCCGCCCTCGCGGTGATGTCGGTGGGCATCGGCAGCCTGCTGCGCAGCGCGGCGGGGACGATCACGACCCTCATCATGGTGCTGCTCGCGCTGCCCCAGCTGATGGGCGTCGTGGGCGCGCGATGGCTGGAGACCGCCTCCGACTACATGCCGAGCGTCGCGGGCACCGTGCTGCTCACGCAGGACCACGACCCCTACGGCGGCGGCGCCGCGCTGGCGGTCGTCGTGGTGTGGTCGCTCGTCTGCTACGGCGCGGGGTCCGCGGTGCTGCGCCGGCGCGACGCCTGACCCCGCGCCGGAGCTTTGTCCTGTCAAAAGGTTGACATGATGCGGACGTGCCCCGGAGGGTGGGCGGGTCAGAGCAGGGACCGGTTCGCAGAGGGGCTCTCATGGTGGACGCGCTCGGTGTCGCCGTCGTCGGTTTCGGCTGGATGGGGCGGGTGCACACCCAGGCGTACGCCCGTGTCCGGCACCACTACCCGCACCTCCCGCTGCGCCCCGAGCTGGTGGCGGTCGCCGAGGAGGTGCCGGGGCGGGCCGAGGAGGCCGCCGAGCGGTTCGGCTTCGCCTCGGCCACCCGCGACTGGCGCGAGGTGGCCGCCGATCCGCGGGTCCACGCGGTCAGCATCACGGCCCCGAACTTCCTGCACCGCGAGATCGCCGTGGCGATGGCCGGGGCGGGCAAGCACATCTGGATCGAGAAGCCGGTCGGGCTGACCGCCGCGGACGCCCGCGCGGTGGCGGACGCGGTGGCCGAGGCGGGGGTGCAGGGCTCGGTCGGCTTCAACTACCGCAACGCGCCCGCCGTCGAGGCGGCCCGCGACCTGATCGCGGCCGGCGAGATCGGCACCGTCACCCATGTCCGCATCCGCCTCTTCAGCGACTACGCGGCCCATCCCGAGGGGGCCCTCACCTGGCGGTTCGAGCGGGAGCGCGGGGGCAGCGGGGTGCTCGGCGACCTGGCCTCGCACGGCGCCGACCTGGCCCGTTTCCTGCTCGGCGAGATCGCGTCCCTGACCGCCGACACGGCCGTGTTCCTGCCCGAGCGGGCCCGGCCGACCGCGCCCACCGCCGGTCACTCCCGGGCCGCGGGCGGCGAGCCGGGGCCGGTCGAGAACGAGGACTACGTCAACTGCCTGCTGCGCTTCGCCTCCGGGGCCCGGGGAGTCCTGGAGGCCTGCCGGGTCTCCGTCGGCGAGCAGAACAACTACGGCTTCGAGGTGCACGGCACCACGGGCGCCGTGTACTGGGACTTCCGCCGCATGAACGAACTGGGCGTCAGCCGCGGCACGGCCTACCAGGACCAGCCGGTCAGCACGGTCTACGTCGGCCCCGGGCACGGCGAGTTCGCCGCCTTCCAGCCGGGCGCCGCCAACGCCATGGGGTACGACGACCTGAAGGTGGTGGAGGCGCACCGCTTCCTGCGCTCGATCGCGGAGGGCACCCCGTACGGCGCGACCCCGACGGACGCCGTGCACAGCGCGGCCGTGCTGGACGCGATGACGCGGTCGGCGGAGCGCGGCGCCTGGGTCAGTCCCGAACTGCCCGGGTGACGGCGCCGCGTCGGGCCCGCGTCGTGATCGCGACGCCGCCGTCGGCCGTCGCCACCACCCGCCCGGGGCCGCCAGGGGCTGCCGGCATCCGTCCGGGGCGGCGGCACGCGTCACGCGGTCGCGGTGTCGGGCGGCATGTTGTGCGGTGTGACGACCTGGATCGCCGACGGCCGCGCCGGACCGGCGGGCGGCAGGGCGCCGTGGGCCCGCATCACGTGCCGGCAGGCCTCGCGCAGGTCCTGGCGCAGATCGTGGTGGAGGACGACGGACAGGCGCCGCTCGCGCAGCAGCCGGGTGTTGTCCTGGTCGAGGTCGTGGGCGACGAACACGTCGCAGGGGCGGCCGAGGTCCGCGAAGGCGCGCAGGGTGGCGATGTTGCCGCCGCCCATCGAGTAGACCGCGCGGATGCCGGGGTCGCGTTCCAGCGCGGCCCGGACCAGGTCGTACTGGGTGGCGTCCAGTCCCTGGCCCTCGGCGGTCTCGACCAGGGCCCGTCCGGGGTGGCGGGCCCGCATGACACCGCGGAAACCCATCTCGCGCTCCTCCTCGTTGCGGAAGAAGCCGCTGCTGAGGCTGGTGAGGACGTTGCCCGGGCGGTCGCCGAGCCACTCGCCCATGAGATAGGCGGCGGTGGCGCCGGCCGCGCGGTCGTCGATGCCGACGTAGGCCACCCGGGGGCTGGTGGGCAGGTCCGTGGCCAGGGTGACGACGGGGACACCGGCGGCGGTCAGCCGGCTCACGGCGGCGGCCACCTCGGGGACGTCCGGGGCCTTGAGGATCACCCCCTGCGAGCCGCGACGGGCGATCCGGTCCAGGGTGCCGGTCAGTTCGTCCGCCGGGCCCGTCTCGCGGAAGTGGAAGCGGCAGCGCACCGCGGCGGGGTGCAGGGCGGGCAGTTCGGCCTCCAGCGCGGTCCGCACGGCGGTGGAGAAGCGTTCCGGGGCCTGCATCACGATGTCGCACATGAACGTGCGGCCGACCAGCCGGACCTGGGTGCGCTGGCGGTCCAGATCGGCGATGGCCCGGCGCACCTCGTACGCGGTGCTCTCGCGCACCCCGCCCCGGCCGTTGAGCACCCGGTCGACGGTGGCCTCGCTCAGGCCCGCCTGACGTGCGATCTCCCGGATCGGGAAGGGGTGTCCCATGACCGGCTCCTCGGCTTCGTCGGCGCGGCACAGGCTGAGGGGTTTTTGATGGCCGCCTGCTGGTTGTTCGACGCGTTTGTCAGGACAAGAATGACAGCACCGCGTCGCCCCTGTCAGCGAAAGGACGACGATGCCCCCAGCGCCCGTCCCCGCCCAGCGCCTCCGGCTGTCCGCACAGGACTGCGATCTCGGCGCCTTCCGCGCACTCGTCGAGCGGCCGACCGACCCGGCCGCGTACCCCCGGGCGGCCGCCGTGCGGCAGAACGTCCCCGTGTACGCCGCCGGGGAGCTGCGCGACGACGCGCGCACGGCGGCCGAACTCGTCCACGCCCTCGCCGACGGCCCCGGCATCGTCGTCCTCGCGGGGGCCTTCCCGGACCCGGCGGTGGTCGACCGGGCCACCGCGGTGTTCGACGCGCTGATCGCCGGGCAGCGCGCCTCGGGTGCGGCCGCCGGTGACCACTTCGCCGCGCCGGGGGCCAACGACCGGGTGTGGAACGCCCTGGAGAAGGCGGCCCTGCACGACCCCGAGGCGTTCGCCGACTACTACGCCAACGAGCCCCTGTCCCTGGTCGCCCGGGCCTGGCTGGGTCCCGGCCACCAGGTCACCTCCCAGATCAACGTGGTCAATCCGGGCGGCGCGGCCCAGACGGTGCACCGCGACTACCACCTCGGCTTCCTGTCCGCCGAGGCCGCGGCGGCCTACCCGGCGCACGTGCACCGCCTCTCCCCCGTGCTCACGCTCCAGGGCGCGGTCGCGCACTGCGACATGCCCGTGGAGTCGGGGCCCACGATGTACCTGCCGCACTCCCAGAAGTACGAGCCGGGTTACCTGGCGTGGCGGCTGCCGGAGTTCCGGGCCTACTTCGAGGCGCACCGCGTGCAGTTGCCGCTGGCCAAGGGCGACGCGGTGTTCTTCAACCCCGCGGTGTTCCACGCGGCGGGTGCCAACCGCTCGACGGACGTCCGGCGCATGGCCAACCTGCTGCAGATCTCCTCGCCGTTCGGCCGCGCCATGGAGACCGTGGACCGGGAGGCGGTGGTGAACTCCGTGTACCCGGTGCTGCTGAGACGGAAGGCGGAGGGCGTGGGCGAGGGATGGCTGGAGCGGGTGATCGCCGCGAGCGCGGAGGGCTACCCCTTCCCCACCAACCTCGACCGGGACCCGCCGGTCGACGGTCTCGCCCCGCCCTCCCAGGCGGACCTCGTACGGCGGGCGCTGCGCGAGGAGTGGACACCGGACGCGCTCCGCGCGGAGCTGCGGGCGGGCCACGAACGACGCGAGAGCCGGTGACCGGGGCCCGGCGGGGCGCGGACCCCGGCACGGACACCCCGCACCACCCCACACAAGGAGCAGCGAAGCGCATGCGTATCGGAATCCTCGGCCTCGGCCGCATCGGCGCCTTCCACGCCGAGACCCTCGCCGGACTCGAAGCCGTCGGCTCGCTGGTCGTCGCCGACCCGTTCGCGGACGCCGCGCGGGCAGCCGCCGAGCGGTTCGGCGCCGAGGTCGCGGACTCCCCCGAGGCGGTGCTGGCGGCAGGCGTGGACGGTGTGGTGGTCGCGGCGGCGACGGACGCCCACCCGGCTCTGATCCTCGCCGCCGTCGAGGCGGGCGTGCCCGTCTTCTGCGAGAAGCCCGTCGCCCGCACCATGACGGAGGGCGTCGAGGTGCTCAAGGCGCTCGCGGGCCACGACGTGCCGGTCCAGATCGGCTACAACCGCCGCTTCGACGCCGGGTTCGCCGCCGCGCGGGCCGCGGTGCTCGGCGGTGAGCTGGGCACGCTGCACACCGTACGGTCGACCACGCTGGACCCGGCGCCGCCGCCGGCCGCCTACGTCGCCGCCTCCGGGGGCATCTTCCGAGACTGCTCGGTGCACGACTTCGACGTCATCCGCTGGGTGACCGGCCGGGAGGTGAGCGAGGTGTACGCCGTCGGCGGCAACCGCGGCGCCGGCTTCATCCGGGAGGCGGGCGACGCGGACACCACCGGCGCGATCCTCACCCTGGACGACGGCACCATCGCCGTCGTCTCCAACAGCCGTCACAACGCCCGTGGTTACGACGTCCGCATGGAGATCCACGGCTTCGACGACTCGATCGCCGTCGGCCTGGAGGACAAGCTGCCGCTGCGCTCGGTGGAGCCCGGCGCGACCTTCCCGGCCGGTACTCCGCACGACTTCTTCATGGACCGCTTCGCCGCCGCCTACCGCGCCGAGCTGACCGCGTTCACCGAGGTCGTCGCCGGTACCCGCACCTCCCCCTGCACGGTCGAGGACGCGCTGGAGGCGGGCTGGATCGCCGAGGCGTGCACGCTGTCGCTGCACGAGCACCGGCCGGTGACGATCGCCGAGGTGCGGCGCGGCTGAGCGGGCGCACGGGGTCCTGGCGGGCCGGCGGGGTCAGCTCGCCGGCTCGCTGATGTTCACCATCCAGGGGACGCCGAACCGGTCCGTGCACATGCCGAAGACGTCGCCCCACATCTGCTTCTCCAGGGGCACGGCGACGGAACCGCCGGCGGACAGCTTCTCCCAGTATCCGCGCAGCTCGGTCGCGTCGTCGCCGCTGAGGCTCACCGAGAAGTTGCTGCCCGGCCGGTACTCCATTCCGGGCGGGGTGTCGGCGGCCATCAGGGTGAAGCCGCCCGGCGTCTCCAGCATGGCGTGCATGACCTTGTCGGCGAAGGCGGGGTCCGGCATGCCGGACTCGCCGAACGTGTTCAGCGCCAGGGTGCCGCCGAACACCTGCTCGTAGAACTCCATCGCCTGTCGGGCGTCGCCGTCGAAGCTGAGGTACGGGTTGAGACGCGAGGTCATGGCTGCCTCCCTGAGCGGGCCGAGGTATGGGTGTCAGTGCTGCGCACGCTAGCGCGCGGCACTGACAACGGCCCGCCGAGCGGCGCGCCGGCGGGACGGCCGCCCGCCGGCCACCGCCCGCCGGCACCCCCGGCTCAGGCGCCGCAGGACCGCAGGAACTTCCGGGTGCGCACCGCGATGGGCAGCGGCTTGTCCGGCTCGCAGGGGTACATGTCCTGCTCGACGATGGCGAAGAGGTCCACGCCGAGTTCCTGGGCCGCCGTGAGCACCGGGCCCAGCTCCGGCACGCCGCCGGGCGGCTCGCACATCACGCCGCGCTGCACCGCCGGCCCGAACGGCACCCCGCCCTCCCGCACCCCGGCGAGGATCTCCGGGTCGACCTGCTTGAGGTGGAGGTAGCCGATGCGCTCGCCGTAGGTCTCGATCAGCTTGACGCTGTCGCCGCCGCAGTAGGCGTAGTGACCGGTGTCCAGGCACAGGTTGACGAGGTCGGAGTCGGTGGCGTCGAGGAAGCGCTCGACGTGCTCCTCGGTGTCGATGTGGGTGTCGGCGTGCGGGTGGACGACGATGTCCAGGCCGTAGGTCTCCCGCACCTCGCGGCCGAGGCGTTCCATGCCCCGGGTGAGGTGGGTCCACTGCTCGCCGGTCAGCTCCGGCGGTTCCAGGATCTCGGCGGTCTTGTCGTCGCGCCAGAAGGACGGGATGACGACGAGGTGATTCGCGTCCATCGCCCGGGTGAGGGCGGCGACGCGGCCGACCTGCTCCCAGGTGGCGTCCCACTCGGAGGGGCCGCGGTGCAGCCCGCAGAAGATGGTGCCCGCGGAGACCTTCAGGCCGCGCCGGGTCACCTCGTCGGTGAGCCGGGCCGGGTCGGTGGGGAGGTAGCCGTAGGGGCCCAGCTCGATCCAGTCGTAGCCGGCCTCGGTGACCTCGTCCAGGAACCGTTCCCAGGGGACCTGTTGGGGGTCGTCGGGGAACCAGACGCCCCAGGAGTCGGGGGCCGAGCCGACGCGGATGCGGTCGAGGGCAGAGGGCATGCTCAGGCCTTCCCTTCGGCGGTGCCGGATGCGGTGCTGTCGGACACGGCGGCGTCGGACTCGGCGGCGTCGGTCCTCTCGGCAGTATCGGGTGCGGCGGCCTTCGCCGCAGCGGCCGCGTCGTCGGGGAGCGCCTCCACGTCGACGCCGCCGACCTGCGCCAGCTCGTGCTTGAGGGCGGCCAGTTCGGCGCCGCCCGCCATGTGGTTGGTGAGCGCTTCGAGGGTGATGTCGGCGCGCGCGGCGCTGAGCTCGAGGGTGCCCAGGCGCAGCACGCTGAAGTGGTCGCCGACCATGTAGGCGTGGTGGGGGTTGTGGGTGATGAAGACGACGCCGAGGCCGCGTTCGCGGGCGGCGGCGATGTACTTGAGCACCACGCCGGACTGCTTGACGCCGAGGGCGGCGGTGGGCTCGTCGAGGATGAGGACGCGGGCGCCGAAGTAGACGGCGCGGGCGATGGCGACGGACTGGCGCTGGCCGCCCGAGAGGGTGCCGATGGGCTGTTCGAGGTCGTCCAGGACGATGCCCATGTTGCGCAGTTCCTCGTCGGCGGTCCGCTTCATGCGGGCGATGTCGAGGCGGCGCACGGGCCAGGGGCCCTTGGTCATCTCGGAGCCGAGGAAGAAGTTCCGCCACACCGGCATCAGCGGGACGGTGGCGAGGTCCTGGTACACCGTGGCGATGCCGCGGTCGAGGGCGTCGCGCGGGCTGCCGAAGCGCACGGCCTCGCCGTCGACGAGGAATTCGCCCTCGGTGTGCTGGTGCAGCCCGGAGATGATCTTGATGAGGGTGGACTTGCCGGCACCGTTGTCACCGAGCACGCAGGTCACCCTGCCGGGGTGGACGGCGAGGTCGACGCCGTGCAGGGCGCGGATGTTGCCGTACGCCTTGCCGGCATCGCGCAGTTCCACGAGGGGACGGCCCCGCTCGGGCGCGGGGTCGGCCAGGACGGTGCCGTGGGTGCCGGGGGTTCCGTCGGTGCGAGGGGTCCCGGGGGTCTTGCTGGTCATTTCCGATCACCTCCGGGTCGCGGCGCGGCGGACGTACAGGTTGATGAGGACGGCGCCGAGGAGCATCACGCCGAGGAAGGCCTTGAACCAGTCCGGGTTCCAGCCCGCGAAGACGATGCCCTGGTTCACGATGCCGAACATGAAGGCGCCGAAGACGGGGCCGATCGCGGAGCCGTAGCCGCCGGTCAGCAGACAGCCGCCGATGACCGCGGCGGCGATGAAGATCAGCTCCTGGCCGACGCCCTCACCCGACTGCACGGTGTTGAAGGAGAACAGCTGGTGCATGCCGACGAACCAGGCGCCGAAGCCGACCAGCATGAACAGTGTGATCTTGGTGAAGGTGACCGGCACGCCGACCGCGCGGGCGGACTCCTGGCTGCCGCCGACGGCGAAGATCCAGTTGCCGTACTTGGTGCGCAGCAGCACCCAGGTGGCGAGGGCGGCGAAGACCAGCCACCACACGACCGTGATCTTCACCTCGACGCCGCCCACGTCGAAGGAGGAGGCGAACAGGGCCTTGGCCTGGTCGAAGCCGTCCATGTCGCTGATGTTGTCGGTGGCGACGTTGCCGGTGACGAGCTTGGTGACCGCGAGGTTGACGCCCTGGAGGACCAGGAAGGTGGCCAGCGTGACCAGGAAGCTCGGCAGTCCGGTCTTCACCAGCACCCAGCCGTTGAAGGCGCCGACGGCGAGCGAGACCACGAGGGCGACGATCACGCCCATCCAGACGTTCATGGTCAGCTGGTAGCTGAGCATGGCGGCGGTGAGCGCCGAGGTGACCACGGCGACACCGGCCGACAGGTCGAACTCGCCGCCGATCATCAGCAGGGCGACGGGCAGCGCCATGATGCCGATGGTCGACGACTGGTACAGCACCGTCGCCATGGAGCCGCCGTCGCGGAGCGTGGGGGCGGCGATCAGGAAGAAGACGAACACGGCGACCGCGCCGAGGAAGACCCCGACCTCGGGCCGGGCGAGCAGCCGCAGCGCCAGGGGGCGTTCACGGGTGCGTCCGTCGGTCTCCTTGGGGCCGGGGGCCGGCGGTGCGACCACCGCCGGCTCAGCCTGTGGGGCCATGCTCATCACCGGGTGCCCTTCGAGGCGAACTCGGCGACGGCCTTCACGTTGGACTTGTCGACGAAGGCCGGGCCGGTCAGCACCGGCTGCTCACCGCCGCCGCTGTAGTTGCCGTTGTTCTTGTAGAGCCACAGTCCGTCGACGGCGAGGTAGCCCTGGAGGTAGGGCTGCTGGTCGACGGCGAACTCGATGTCACCCTTCTCGATGGCGCCGGTCAGTTCCTTGTTGAGGTCGAAGGTGGCGACCTCGGCCTTGCTGCCGGACTCGTCCACGGACTGCACGGCGGTCATGGCGAAGGGGGCGCCCAGCGTGACGAGGTGGTCGATGTCGCTGCTCTGCTTGAGCTTGGCGGTGATGGTCGACTTCACCGAGGGCATGTCGGTGCCGTTGACGTAGAGGTTCTCGATGGACCCCTCGAAGGTCTTCTTCACGCCGTCGCAGCGCTGGGTCAGACCGACGTTGCCCTGCTCGTGGATGACGCAGACGGCCTTCTTGGCACCGTCCTCGTTGAGCCGCTTGCCGAGCGCCTCGCCCGCCACGCTCTCGTCCTGGCCGAAGAACTCCATCAGGCCGAGCTTCTGCCAGTCCGCCAGACCGGAGTTGAGCCCGACCACGGGTATGCCGGCCTTCTCCGCCTTGGCGAGGACGCTCTTGAGGGCGTCCGGCTTGGCGAGGGTGACGGCGATGCCGTCGACCTTCTGGTCGATCGCGTTCTGCACCAGGTTGGCCTGGTTGCCCGCGTTCGGGTCGGCCGAGTAGACGAGCTTGACGTTGTCCTTGTCGGCGGCGGCCTGGGCGCCCTTGCGGACGATGTCCCAGAAGGTGTCGCCGGGTGCCTGGTGGGTGACCAGGGCGACGGTCATGCGGGGGGTGTTCGCCTTGCCCGCGGATGCCCCCGAGTCGCCTTCCTCGTCGGCCTTCTTGCCGCCCGAGCTGCTGGAGCAGCCGGCGAGGGTCAGGGCCGCGGCGGCGGCGAGGGCCACGGCGGGGGCGAATCTGCGGGAGCGGGCGTGCGAAGAGCGGTCCATCTTTTCCTGCACCTCACTGTGCGACTGTGCGACGGGAGAGCCGTGTACCAGACCCGGGTGCCGGACCCGAGAAGAATGGCTGTTGCTGCGCTGGGACCGGATACAAGTCCTTGTGACGCCCACTGTCAATACTTTGTCAAGACATCATTTCACTCGCAGGTCCGAATGTAAGTACAAAGTCTTGACAGTGTCGTCCGGGAGTCATACACCTGGGAGGCGGCAGGCCCCCGCCCAGCCAAAGGAGCGTCGCACATGGCCGAGTCAGTCCCGCGTTTCGATCTGATCACGATGGGCCGCATCGGGGTCGACCTCTACCCTCTCCAGACGGGCGTGCCCCTGGCCGAGGTTGAGACCTTCGGCAAGTTCCTCGGCGGATCGGCCTCCAACGTGGCGGTCGCCGCCGCCCGGCTCGGCCGCACGGCGGCCGTCATCACCCGCACGGGCGACGACCCCTTCGGGGCCTATCTGCACGGCGCGCTGAAGGAGTTCGGCGTCGACGACCGCTGGGTCACCCCGGTCGCCGCGTACCCGACCCCGGTGACGTTCTGCGAGATCTTCCCGCCGGACGACTTCCCGCTGTACTTCTACCGCCGCCCCAAGGCCCCGGACCTGGAGATCCACCCGGAGGAGCTGGACCTGGACGCGGTCCGCGCGGCCTCGATCTTCTGGATGACCGGCACCGGGCTGAGCGAGGAGCCGAGCCGTACGGCGACGCTGGCGGCGCTCGCCCACCGTGCGAAGTCCGGCACCACGGTCTTCGACCTGGACTGGCGCCCCATGTTCTGGACCGACCCCGACGAGGCCCGCCCGTACTACGCCGAGGCGCTCGGGCACGCGACCGTCGCGGTCGGCAACCTGGACGAGTGCGAGATCGCCACGGGCGTGCGCGAACCCCGGGCCTGCGCCGAGGCACTGCTGGCGGCCGGTGTGGAGCTGGCCGTCGTCAAGCAGGGTCCGAAGGGTGTCCTCGCCGTCCACCGCGACGGCCGGTCCGCCGAGGTGCCGCCGGTCCCGGTCGAGGTGGTCAACGGCCTCGGCGCGGGCGACGCGTTCGGCGGGTCCCTGTGCCACGGTCTGCTCTCCGGCTGGGAGCTGGAGCGGATCATGCGGTACGCCAACGCGGCCGGCGCCCTCGTCGCCTCCCGCCTCGCCTGTTCCTCCGCGATGCCCACCGAGGCGGAGGTCGACGACCTCCTCGCGCGAGCCACTCCCTGAACGGAGCCACGTCTTGTCCCCCAGCATCTCCAGCATCCCGGACCTCACCGCGGTCAGGGCCCGGCACCCGGAGGCGATCGCCGAGGCCGCGGCCCGCCGGGTGCGCCGCCCGCTGATCGGCGACTCCGGCCGCCTGATGATCGTGGCCGCCGACCACCCGGCGCGCGGCGCGCTCGGCGTCGGCGCCCGCGGGCTCGCCATGGCCAACCGGGCCGACCTGCTGGAACGCCTGTGCACCGCGCTGTCCCGCCCCGGCGTCGACGGGGTGCTGGCCACCGCCGACGTCCTCGAGGACCTGCTCCTGCTCGGGGTGCTGGAGAACAAGGTCGTCATGGGATCGATGAACCGGGGCGGCCTCGCGGGCGCCGCCTTCGAGATGGACGACCGCTTCACCGGCCACCGCGCCGAGGACATCGACCGGCTGCGCTTCGACGCGGGCAAGCTGCTGCTGCGCATCGACTACGACGACCCCGGCTCACTGGACACGATGGAGGCGAGCGCCCGGGCGGTCGACGCCATGGCGGCACGTGGACTGCCCCTGTTCGTCGAGCCGTTCATCTCCCGCCGGGTCGACGGGCGGGTCCGCAACGACCTGTCCGCCGAGGCCGTCACCCGGTCCATCGCCATCGCCTCGGGCCTCGGCGGCACCTCCGCCTACACCTGGCTGAAACTGCCCGTCACCCACGACCCGGACGACATGGCGGAGGTCCTGGAGACCTCCACGCTGCCCGCCGTCCTGCTCGGCGGCGACATAGGCGGCTCCCCCGCGGACCAGAGCGCGGCCTACGAACGCTGGCGCAAGGCCCTGAGGCTCCCCACCGTGCAGGGCATGGTGGTCGGCCGCTCGCTGCTCTACCCGGCCGAGGGCAGCGTGGAACAGGCGGTGGACACGGCCGTCGGACTGCTGTGAACGAGGAGAGGCGGAGGAGCAGGGGATGACGTATCACCTTCCCGCGGGCAAGGCCGCTGCGGACGGCCCGTACGCCGTGGACGTGACACCCGAGAGCGCGGGCTGGGGCTACTCCAGCCTGCGCGTGGTGAACCTGCCGCCCGGCGGCGGCCACACCTTCGACAGCGGCGGGAGCGAGTGGATCGTCCTGCCGCTGAGCGGCGGCTGCACGGTCGGGGTCGCCGACGACTCCGGCGAGGACACCTTCGAACTCACCGGCCGGGACAGCGTGTTCGGCGGCGTGACCGACTTCGCGTACGTGCCGCGCGACGCCCGTACGACGGTGACGTCCGCCGGCGGCGGCCGGTTCGCCCTGACCGGCGCCCGCTGCACCCGGCGCCTGCCCGCCCGGTACGTCCCGGCGTCCTCGGTCCCGGTGGAGCTGCGCGGCACGGGGAACTGTTCGCGGCAGGTCAACAACTTCGGCGCGGCAGGGGTGTTCGAGTGCGACAGGCTGATCGCGGTCGAGGTGCTCACCCCGGGCGGCAACTGGTCCTCCTTCCCGCCCCACAAGCACGACGAGCACCGGCCCGGCGAGGAGTCGGTGCTCGAGGAGATCTACTACTTCGAGTTCACGGACCACGACGGCATCCCGGGCCTCGGCTACCAGCGCGTCTCCCCCTCCGGCCGGGGACAGGGCACGGACGTGCTGGCCGAAGTGCGCAACGGGGACGTCGTACTGATCCCCGACGGCTGGCACGGACCGTCGATGGCGGTCCCCGGCCACCACATGTACTACCTCAACGTCATGGCCGGCCCGGAGCCCGAGCGCGCCTGGCTGATCAGCGACCACCCCGACCACGCCTGGATCCGGGACACCTGGCCCGACCAGCCGGTCGACCCCCGACTCCCGCTCTACACCGCACCGGAGAGGTCCGCATGAGCGTCGCCGCCACCCGCCGACTGACCACCGCCCAGGCCCTGGTGCGCTTCCTGGCCGCGCAGTACACCGAACGCGACGGCGCGCGGCACCGCCTGATCGCGGGTACCTGGGGCATCTTCGGCCACGGCAACGTGGCCGGCCTCGGCCAGGCACTCGTCGAGTACCGCGAGGCGATGCCGTACCACCAGGGCCGCAACGAGCAGGCCATGGTGCACGCGGCCGTCGGCCACGCCCGCCAACTCAACCGCCTGTCCGCCCAGGCCGTGACGACCTCCATCGGCCCTGGCGCCACCAACCTGGTCACCGGCGCCGCCCTCGCCACGGTCAACCGCCTGCCGGTCCTGCTCCTCCCCGGCGACTACTTCGCCTCGCACGCCGCCGACCCGCTGCTCCAGCAGCTGGAGCATCCCGTCGAGGCCGACGTGTCGGTCAACGACGCCCTGCGGCCCGTGTCCCGGTACTTCGACCGGATCACCCGCCCCGAGGCGCTGCTCGCCTCCGCGCTCAAGGCGATGCGCGTACTGACCGACCCGGCGGAGACCGGCGCGGTCACCCTCGCGCTGCCGCAGGACGTGCAGGCCGAGGCGTACGACTGGCCGGAGGAGTTCTTCGCCGACCGGATCTGGCGGGTACGCCGCCCCGCGCCCGACCCGGCGGAACTGGCCGAGGCCGTCCAGGCGATCCGCTCCGCCGCCCGCCCGCTGATCGTCGCGGGCGGCGGCGTCCACCACAGCGAGGCCGAGGGGGCCCTGAGGACGCTGGTGGACGCCACCGGTATCCCGGTCGCCTCCACCCAGGCCGGAAAGGGCGCCCTGCGCCACGACCACCCGGCCGACCTCGGCGGCATCGGCCACACCGGCACCGCGGTGAGCGACGAACTCGCCCGCACCGCCGACCTGGTGATCGGCGTCGGCACCCGCTACTCGGACTTCACCACCGCCTCGGGCACCCTCTTCCAGCACCCGGGCGTCCGCTTCCTGAACCTCAACATCACCGCCTTCGACGCCCACAAGCTCGCCGCCGGCACCCTGGTGTGCGACGCGCGGGCCGGGCTCACGGCGCTGGCGGAGGCCCTGCCCGGCCACCGCGTGGACGCGGCCTACGAGACGGAGTACCGCGCCGGGAAGGCCCGTTGGGAGGAGACGGTCGAGGCCGTCTTCCGGGCCAACGACGACGGCGCGGTGCCGACCCAGACGCAGGTGCTGGGCGCGCTGGACGCGGTGGTCGGCGACGAGGACGTGGTGATCAACGCGGCCGGGTCGCTCCCCGGCGACCTGCACAAGCTGTGGCGGGCCCGCTCCCCGCGCCAGTACCACCTGGAGTACGGCTACTCCTGCATGGGCTACGAGATCCCGGCCGCGCTCGGCGTCCAGCAGGCCGCGCCCGGCACCCCCGTGTGGGCCCTGGTCGGCGACGGCACGTACCTGATGAACCCGACGGAGATCGTCACGGCCGTCCAGGAGAACCTGCCGGTGAAGCTGGTCCTCGTCCAGAACCACGGCTACGCGTCCATCGGCGGCCTGTCCGAGTCGGTGGGCGCCGAGCGCTTCGGCACCGACTACCGCCACCGCGTCGCCGACGGCTCCTTCACCGGCGCCCCGCTCCCCGTCGACCTCGCCGCCAACGCGGCCAGCCTCGGCATGGACGTCCTGCGCGCCAAGACGGTGCGGGAGCTGCGCGAGGCGCTGACGACGGCGCGGGCGGCGACCCGCCCGACGTGTGTGTACGTCGAGACGGCGCCCGCGCGGACCGCTCTCCCGGCGGAGGCCTGGTGGGACGTGCCGGTGGCCGAGGTGTCGGGGCGCGAGGCCGCCACCGGCGCGCGGAAGAGCTACGAGCGCGCGGTCGCCGACCGCCGCCACCACCTCTGACCGCTCCGCCCGCCGCCCCGACACACATCACCCACCCAAGGGAGGTAGGTCCATGGCGAAGACCGGCGACCCCGCACGTGCCGTGACCGCCCCCGCGACCGGCGCCCTGGACTTCGCCCTGGACCGGGGCAGTCCGGTGCCGCTCTACTACCAGCTGGCCCAGCAGCTGGAGGCGGCGATCGAGCACGGCGTCCTCGCACCGGGGAACCTGCTGGGCAACGAGGTCGACCTCTCCGTCCGCCTCGGCCTGTCCCGGCCCACGGTCCGGCAGGCCATCCAGTCCCTGGTCGACAAGGGGCTCCTGGTGCGGCGGCGCGGGGTCGGCACCCAGGTGGTGCACAGCCAGGTCAAGCGCCCCCTGGAACTGAGCAGCCTCTACGACGACCTGGAGGCGGCCGGGCAGGGCCCGGGCACCCGGGTGGTGCGCAACGAGGGCGTCCCGGCCGCCGCCGAGGTCGCGGCGGCCCTCGGCGTCGCGGAGGGCGCCGAGGTCACCGTCCTCGAACGACTGCGCCTCACCCACGGCCAGCCGGTGGCGATGCTGTGCAACTACCTTCCGGCGGGCCTGCTGGAACTCGACGACGCCCGGCTGGAGTCGACCGGCCTGTACCGGATGATGCGCGCGTCCGGCATCACCCTGCACAGCGCCCGCCAGACCGTCGGCGCCCGCATCGCCTCCCCCGGCGAGGCCGAACGCCTCGGCGAGACGGAGGGCGCCGCACTGCTCACCATGCAGCGCACCGCGTACGACGACACCGGCCGGGCGGTCGAGTACGGCACACACGTCTACCGCGCGTCCCGGTACGCGTTCGACTTCCAGCTCCTGGTCAGGAACTGACCGGACGGCCCGAGCCGCGACCGCGCGGCATAGGCTGGCGCGGGTGAACAGGCGAAAGCACAAGAAGCTGTCCCGGCGGCTCACCGACGCCGCGCTCGTCGGTGACCAGTCGCGGGTGCGGGCGGCGCTGCGGGCCGGGGCACCGGCCGAGACGGCGGACCCGGCGGGGAGCACCCCGCTGTACCTCGCGTCCGTGAACGGGGACGCCGGCATCGTCCGCGTGCTGCTCGCGGCCGGGGCCCGGCCCGACACGGAGAGCGGGATCGGCTCGGAGGGCACACCGCTGTGCGGGGCCGCCTGCTGGGGGCACGTCGAGGCGGTCCGCGCACTCCTCGAGCACGGAGCCGACCCGAACCTGCGCGAGGACCACGGCACCGGCTGGACGCCGCTGGAGTGGGCCTCGCACGGCTCGCACCAGGAGACGGTGGACCTGCTCGTCGCGGCGGGGGCGCGGCCCCGGGACTGACCGCCGGCGGGAACCGTGCGCCGTCCAGCACCGTTGCTGACGGGCCGTGGTCGCGGCGATGCCCTGTCGGCCGCCGCCGGCCAGGGCACGTGAACGGGCCGTGGCTGCTTCGACCTCTTCCTCGATCCACGCGGTCTTGGCCCTCAGCTGCTTGGCCAACTCCTGGACCGGGAAGTTGTCCAGGGCGAGTTCGCACTCACTTTCGCGACCTGTCGTTGTGCCAGCGCTGGACCATGTGACCCGCCGCCATCCGCTGCACCGGCATCGTGGCATCGCGCGCGGCCGAGCGCTGCACGGTGGACGGAGCCAGGCGCGCGTCCTGGGTGGAGAGGGGCACGCCAAGGCGTGCCGAGTCCCGATCCTCGTCGGGTGTCCTGCCTGGATGTCGCGTGCGCATGGAAAAGAGCCCGTCCGGAAATCACAGCCGTCCTACTGACCTACGTGTTCCGACGCCGGTCGGGGGAAGGGCTCTTCGGGCAGCGTTTCGGGCACCGGATCATCCCGCTGTGCGCCGAAGCCTGCGGTCACTCCAACCTCGAGCACCGCAGCCCGATCGTGCTGAAACTGGTCAGGGGCCGTTTCAGATCTCTCTGAAACGGCCCCTGACCTGCGACTCTTATGAGTCGGGACGACAGGATTTGAACCTGCGACCCCTTGACCCCCAGTCAAGTGCGCTACCAAGCTGCGCCACGTCCCGGTGTGCTCACACGCGGTGCACCGCGTGATCACGCGACAGCACTTTACCCCACACACCGGGCCGCGCCTAAGCGGGCTCGGGCGAGGGACAATCGGTGCCATGGACAGCCCTGCCGACAGCCCCATGGACCGCACCGCCCAGGACCGCCCGGTGGAGGGACGGGACCGCGACGACGAGGGCCGGGCCCGCAACGCACGGCCGCGGGACGGGCTCGGGCGGCCGTTGCCGTACGGCGCCGACGGCGTGCCGCGCCAGCCCGAGGGGGTCGTACGGGCCCCGGACGAGACGGTCGCCGAAGCGCAGCGGCTGCTGGACGACGGGAAGCCGTTCCACGCGCACGAGGTGTTCGAGGACGCCTGGAAGTCGGGGCCGGAGGAGGAGCGGGAGCTGTGGCGGGGGATGGCGCAGCTGGCCGTCGGGCTCACGCACGCGGCGCGCGGCAACGTCACCGGCGGAGCCAGGCTGCTGCGGCGCGGGGCGGGCGCCGTGACCGGGTGGGCGGCGTCGGGGGCCGGGCGGGAGCGGCCGTACGGGATGGACCTCGATTCGGTCGCCGGGTGGGCCCGGCGGCTCGCGGGCGACGTGGAGGGCGGGATGTCCGTGGACGCGGCGGTGCGGGCGCCCCGGCTGCGGGGATGAAGGCCGCCGGGGCAGCCCGGCCGGGGCGTTGCCGGTGACGTACGGCAGACTCGGGGCGTGCGGACTATTCATGTGATCGGTATCGGCGCGGGCGACCCCGAGCAGCTCACCCTCCAGGCGGTCGGGGCGCTGCGGAGCACGGACGTGTTCTTCGTCCTGGACAAGGGCGAGGCGAAGGCCGACCTGGTGCGGCTGCGCCGGGAGATGCTGGAGACGCACGTACCGGAGGGCACGTACCGGATCGTCGAGGCGCGCGACCCCGAGCGGGACCGGAGCGCGGGCGGCGCGGCGTACTCCCCCGCCGTCGGGGACTGGCGCAGCGCCCGCGCCGGCATCTACGAGCGGCTGATCGCCGAGGAACTGGGCGAGGACGAGAGCGGCGCGTTCCTGGTGTGGGGCGACCCCGCGCTGTACGACAGCACGCTGGGCATCCTGGAGGAGATCCTGGAGCGCGGCTCGGTGACGTTCGCGTACGACGTGGTGCCCGGCATCAGCAGTGTCTCCTCGCTGGTCGCCCGGCACCGGACGGGACTGAACCGGGTGGCGCGCCCGGTGCAGATCACCACGGGGCGACGGCTGGCCGAGGGCTTCCCCGAGGACGCGGACGACGTCGTCGTGATGCTGGACGCCCACCAGGCCTTCCGGCGGTATGCGGACCAGGACATCGACATCTACTGGGGCGCCTACCTGGGCACCCCGGACGAGATCCTCGCCTCCGGCCCGATCGCCGAGGCCGCGCCCCGCATCGAGCGGCTGCGTGCCGAGGCGCGGGAGCGCAAGGGGTGGATCATGGACACGTATCTGCTGCGGCGCAACCCCGGGGACCGCTGACCGGGGCCGCCGACCGGCTCCTCGGACGCACCCGGGCGGACCGTCCCCGCATGCGTGGCCGGTGCACCGGTGTGATCGTGGCCGCGTGACAGTCGCCGAGGAAGCGCCACGGACCGCCGCCGCCCAGCCGCCCGTGCTGGACCGGCGGCGCCGCAACGTCGTCTTCGTCACGATCATGCTCGGCATGCTGCTCGCGGCCCTGGACCAGACGATCGTGGGCACCGCGCTGCCGACGATCGTGTCGGACCTGGGCGGCGCCGAGCACATGTCGTGGGTGGTCACCTCGTACCTGCTCGCGGAGACCGTGGCGACGGTCCTGGTCGGCAAGTTCGGCGACCTGTTCGGCCGCAAGGTGGTCTTCCAGGTGTCCGCGGTCGTGTTCATCACCGGCTCCTTCCTGTGCGGGCTGGCGACGAACATGCCGCTGCTGATCGTCTGGCGCGCGGTGCAGGGCGTCGGCGCGGGCGGCCTGATGGTGACGGCGATGGCGCTGATCGCGGACGTCATTCCGCTGCGGGAGCGCGGCAAGTACCAGGGCGCGATCGGCGCGGTGTTCGGCGTCGCGACGGTCATCGGGCCCCTGCTCGGCGGGCTGTTCACCGACCACCTGTCCTGGCGCTGGGCGTTCTACGTCAACGTGCCCATCGCGGTCGTCGTGGTGATCGCCGCCGCCCGCACCATCCCGGTGGTGAAGTCGGCGGCCCGCCCCGTGATCGACTACCTGGGCATCGCGCTGGTCGCGGTCGGGGCGAGCGCGCTGATCCTGGCGACGAGCTGGGGCGGCAACGAGTACGCGTGGGGCTCGGCGGTGATCGTCGGCCTGTTCGCGGGCGGACTGCTCGCACTCGGCCTGTTCTGCTGGGTGGAGACCCGCGCGGCCCAGCCGATGCTGCCGATGCGGCTGTTCTCCAACCCGGTGTTCACGGTCTGCTCGGTCCTCAGCTTCATCGTCGGCTTCGCGATGCTGGGCGCGCTGACGTACCTGCCGACGTATCTGCAGTACGTCGACGGCGACTCGGCCACGGTCTCCGGGGTGCGGACGCTGCCGATGGTGGCGGGGCTGCTGATCGCCTCGGTGTTCAGCGGCAACGTGGTCAGCAAGACGGGGCGCTACCGGCTGTTCCCGATCGTGGGCACGCTGGTGATGGGCGTGGGCCTGTATCTGATGTCGCTGATGGGCGCGTCCACGGGCGCGGGGCTCGAGTCGCTGTACATGTTCGTCCTCGGCACGGGGATCGGCCTGTCCATGCAGGTGCTGACCATCGCCGTGCAGAACACGGTCGAGTACTCCGATCTCGGCACCGCGACCTCCGGCGTCACCTTCTTCCGCACGCTGGGCAGTTCCTTCGGCACCGCCGTGTTCGGCACGATCTACGCCAACACGCTGGGCCCCAACCTGCGCGACGGGGTCGCGGCGGCGGCCCGCACCGGCGCCGCGGACCCGTCGGTGATCGGCCGGGCGGCGACCAGCCCCGAGGGCGTGCACCGGCTGCCGCCGCGGGCGTCGGCGCCGATCGTCGGCGCGTACGCGGACACCATCCAGACGGTCTTCCTGTGGACGGTGCCGGTGGCCGTCCTGGGTTTCGTCGTTGCCCTGTTCCTCAAGCAGGTCCAGCTGCGCGACAGTGCCCGGGCGGGTTCCACGGACATGGGCGAGGGCTTCGCCTCGCCGCACGACGCGAGCAGCAGGCGGACCCTCGAGGCCTCCGTCGGGAAGATCATCGGCGGTACGGAGCTGGACACCGCGCGCCGGATCGTCGCGGACAGCGACACACGGCTGGATGTCGCCGGCGCCTGGGCGGTGATGCAGGTGGACCTGTTCACGCGGCTGGTCGGGCACGCCAGCCTCGGTCTGATCGCGGCTCGCCGGCGGCTGCCGCCGGAGGTACTGCTGCCGGTCTTCGACCGGATGGTGGAGGAGGGGTTCCTCACCCGGCACGGCTCCCTGCTCTCCCACACCGACGCGGGCGCCCGCGAGGCGCTGGTGATCGGCCGGGCGTGGGCGACCTGGCTGGAGGACCGGGTGGAGCGGGACATCGGGCGCCCCACGGACGCGGAACTGCGCGCCGCGGTGGACGCCATCGCCAAGCGTCTGCTGGTGGAGGACCTCAGCAGCGGTCTCCCGCAGCGGGTCAGGCGAGCAGGAGCTGGAGACCGCCCACAACCGTCGCCGCGATCACCAGACGTTCGAACAGGCGCTGGTTGATCCGGTTCACGGCCCATCTGCCGAGCAACGCGCCGGGCACCACGAAGACGACCAGCGCCGCGTCGAGCAGCAGCGAGTGGCCGTCGATCAGGCCGAGGCCCGCACTGAAGGGGAGCTTGGAGACGTTGACGATCAGGAAGAAGAACGCCGACGTGCCCAGGAAGCCGAGTTTCCGGAACCCCGCGGACAGCAGGTACATGGACATGACCGGGCCGCCCGCGTTGGCGACCATCGTGGTGAACCCGCCCAGGACGCCGTACGAGCGGGCCTTCACCCGGCCGGCGCGCGAGGCGGTCTCCTCGTCGGGCTGTTCGCCCGCGTCGGCCCGCCGCCGGCGCCACACCGTCACCCCGGCCATGAACAGCAGGATCACGCCGATCGACGTGCGCACGACGGCGTCGTCGGCCCACACCAGGAAGAGGGTGCCGACGGCCACGCCCACCCCGACCGCCGGGAACAGCCGCCACAGGGTGGGCCAGTGCGCGTGGCGCCGGTAGGTGAGGACGGCGAGGACGTCACCGGCGATCAGGATCGGCAGCAGGACTCCGGTGGAGGCGCGGGCGGGCAGGAACGCCGCGAAGATCGCGAGGCTGACCGTGTTGGCACCGCTCACCGCGGTCTTGGAGAAGCCGACGAGCAGCGCCGCGAAGGCGAGGGCGGCGAACTCCCAGCCGGTGAGGTGCCAGAGCGTGATGGTGTCCATTGCGGGGACCGATGCTATGCGCACGCGTCCGGGGCCGTAAGCACCGTCTCGCCCATTGATCCTTAGCGGTCGGTGTACGTCGCCCGCAGCTCCCGCTTCAGGACCTTCATGCTCGGCCCGAGCGGCAGTTCGTCGGCGAACTCCACCCGGCGCGGGTACTTGTGCCGCCCGAGGTGCTGCCTGGACCACTCGGTGACCCCGGCGGCGTCCGGCACCGCGTCGGGCGTCGTGCCGGGGGCGCGCACGACCACGGCGCAGACCTCCTCGCCGTGCAGTTCGTCCGGGAGTCCGATGACCGCGACCTGGGCGATGCCGGGGTGGCGCATCAGCACCTCCTCGACCTCCCGCGGATAGACGTTGTAGCCGCCGCGGATGATGACGTCCTTCTTGCGGTCGACGATCCTGAGGAACCCGTCCTCGTCCTTGGTGCCCAGGTCCCCGGTGCGGAACCAGCCGTCGACCAGCGCCTCGGCGGTGGCCTCGGGGCGGCCGAGGTAGCCGGAGAAGACGTTGTGGCCGCGGACGACGACCTCGCCCAGCTCGCCGGGCGGCAGCAGTTCCACCGCGTCCTCGACCTCCGCGCGGGCGATCTCCACGTCGACGCCCCAGAGCGGGTGGCCGATGGTGCCGGGCCTGGCGCCGAACACCGGCTGGTTCACGGCGGCGGCCGGAGAGGTCTCCGACAGCCCGTACCCCTCGTAGATCTTCGCCCCGAAGGCCTCCTCGAACCGTTCGAGGACGGCCACCGGCAGCGAGGCGCCGCCGGAGATGCACACCCGCAGCTCCGGCAGGGCCGCGGCCCCGGCCGCCGCGGCGGCGAGGGCGACGAACATGGTCGGCACCCCGTGGAAGGTGTTGACGCCCTCCTTGACCATCAGCTCGATCGCGCGCGCCGCGTCGAAGCGCGGCAGCAGGACGAGGGTCGCGCCCGCCCGCCAGGTGGAGTTGAGGGAGACGGTCTGGCCGAAGGCGTGGAAGAGCGGCAGTGCGCCGAGCGCCACGTCGTCGGGCCGGATGTCGTTGGCGTCGAAGGCGTTGACCGTCGCGTTCATCACCAGGTTGAAGTGGCTGAGCACGGCGCCCTTGGGGACGCCGGTCGTGCCGCTGGTGTAGAAGACGACGGCCGGGTCGTCGGCGTTCCGGGTGACGTACGAGGGCAGCGGTTCGGCGTCGGCGGCGAGCCTGCCGAACTCGGCCTCGTCGCCGAGCGTGAGCATGCGCACGCCGGTCGCCCGGGCGGCGGCGGCCCCGGTCTCCGCCTGCGCCGGGTGGCACAGCAGCAGGGTGGCACCGCTGTCGCGCAGGACGTGCTCGACCTCCGCCGCCGACAGCAGCAGATGCACCGGCACGACGACGGCGCCGGCCGCGGCGACGGCGTAGTAGGCCTGCGGGAAGTCGGCGGTGTTCGGTGCCATCAGCGCCACCCGGTCCCCCGGCCGGACGCCCAGGCCGACGAGGGCACCGGCCTGGGCTCGGGCCCGCCGCCACACCTCGGCGAAGGTCAGCCGCAGGTCGCCCTCGACCAGCGCCTCCTTGTCGGGACGGCGCCGGGCGTTCTCGGCGAGGACGGCGGCGACGGAGAGGGTTGCCATGGGGTGTTGCTCCGTTTCCTTGCTGCGGCTTCCTTGCTGCGGCTTGCTTGCTGCGGCTGTGCAGAGGGGGGCGGCTCTGTGGCCGAGGCGGGCCTAGTGACGTTCGACGAGGACCGCGCTGCCCTGCCCCACGCCCACGCACATCGTGGCCAGTCCGCGGCCGGCCCCCGTGCGGCGCATGCGGTGGAGCAGGGTGGTGAGGATGCGGGCGCCGGAGCAGCCGAGCGGGTGGCCCAGCGCGATGGCGCCGCCGGTGGGGTTGACCAGGTCGGGGTCGATGCCGAGTTGGTCGACGCAGGCGAGGGCCTGGGCGGCGAACGCCTCGTTGAACTCGGCCTCCGCGAGGTCGCCGACGCTCCAGCCGGCCCGGGCCAGGACCTTGCGGGTGGCGGGGACCGGGCCGATGCCCATGACGTCCGGGTGGACGCCGGCCGAGCCGCCCGCGACATAGCGGCCCAGCGACTCCAGGCCGAGGTCGTTCAGGGCCTCCTCGCTGACCAGCAGAAGTCCGGCGGCGCCGTCGTTCATCGGGGAGGCGTTGCCCGCGGTGACCGTGCCCCCGGGGCGGAAGACGGGCTTGAGGCGGCCCAGCTTCTCCAGCGAGGTGTCCTCACGGACGCACTCGTCGGTGTCGACGACCACGCCGTCGGGCCGCTCGACGGGGAGGATCTCGTCGTCGAAGTGGCCGTTCTTCCGGGCCTCGGCGGCCAGGCGGTGGCTGCGCAGGGCGAACTCGTCCTGGCGTTCGCGCGGGACGCCGTACCGCTCGGCGACCTCCTCGGCGGTCTCGCCCATGGCGAGCAGGCCGTGCAGGTCCTTCATCGCGGGGTTGACCAGGCGCCAGCCGAGCCGGGTGTCGGCGGTCTCGATGCGGTGCGGCAGCGCCTCGTCGGGGCGGGGCAGGACGAAGGGGGCGCGGCTCATCGACTCGGAGCCGCCCGCGAGCACGACATCGGCCTCACCCGCGGCGATGGTGCGGGCGGCGGTGGTGACGGCCTCGAGGCCGGAGGCGCAGAGCCGGTTCACGGTGGCGCCCGGCACGGTCTCGGGCAGCCCGGCGAGCAGCGCAGCCATCCGGGCGACGTTGCGGTTGTCCTCACCGGCCTGGTTGGCGGCGCCCCAGTACACGTCGTCCACCCGGGCCGGGTCGAGCGCGGGGACGTCGGCGACCAGGCCCCGGATCACCGCGGCGGCGAGGTCGTCGGGCCGTACGGCCGACAGGGAACCGCGCAGCTTGCCGATCGGGGTGCGGCGGGCGGCCGCGAAGTGGACGGGACGCACGTGGGGACTCCTGACCGTCGTCGCGCGGTCACCGGACGGCGCACCGCCGTCGCGTCGACCACCGCGAACCTTGATGAGCACTACCCTTAATTAGCACTGCTAGTTTTGGACTATAGACCGCCGGACGCCGTCCTGGGAAGATCCCCCTGACAACGGACAACGGACAACGGACAACGGACAACGGACGACCGTCACCGACGCAGCCGGAGGAGACATGGCCGAGACCCGCGAGCACACCCTGACCGGAACGCGGGGACGGATCACCGTCCGCGAGTGGCCCGCCGCAGGCCCCCGCTACGTCGCGCTGCTGGTCCACGGCTACGGCGAGCACTCCGGCCGCTACGAAGAGGTGGCCGGCGTCCTCACCGGCCACGGCGCGGCCGTCTACGCCCCGGACCACACCGGGCACGGACGCTCGGAGGGCGAGCGGGTGGTGGTCGAGGACTTCGAGGACGTGGTCACCGACGTGCACGCCGTGGCCGAGCTCGCCCGGGCCGCGCATCCCGGACTGCCGGTCGTCATGGTCGGACACTCCATGGGCGGTCTCATCGCCTCCCGCTACGCCCAGCGCCACCCCGGCGAGCTGACGGCGCTGGTGCTGTCGGGGCCCGTCATCGGCGACTGGGAGCTGCCGCGCCGGCTGCTCGCCCTGGAGGAGATCCCCGACACACCGATCAGCCCGGCCTCGCTCTCCCGCGACCCGGCGGTGGGCGCGGCGTACGCGGCGGACCCGCTGGTCTGGCACGGACCGATGAAGCGGCCGACCCTGGAGGCGTTCGTGCGGACGCTGGAGACCGTGGCCAAGGGCGGTGACGTCGGCCGGCTGCCCCTGCTGTGGGTGCACGGCGACGACGACCGGCTGGTGCCGCTGCCCGGCAGCCGCGTCGGCGTCGAGCCGCTGAGCGGCGGGAACCTGACCGAGCGGATCTACCCGGGCGCCCGGCACGAGCTCTTCAACGAGACCAACCGGGCGGAGGTCTTCGCGGACGTCACGCGCTTCCTGGACGGCGTGCTCGCCGGCTGACGCGGCGGGGCCCCGGGCGCCGGGGTCCAGCGGGCGTTTGTCCCCCGCTCCCCTTGGGCACCCGCGCCCGCATGGAGTGGTTGCGCCGCGCCGCCTGCGTGGATGAGGACCCCGATCTGTTCTTCCCGGTGGGCACCGCCGGGCCCGCCCTGCGGGACACGGCGGCCGCCAAGCGGGTCTGCGCCGGATGCCCGGTGACCCCCGAGTGCCTGGCCTTCGCCCTGGAGTCGGGGCAGACGTCGGGCGTGTGGGGCGGCACCGACGAGGCGGAGCGCGTCGCACTGCTCCGGCTGACCACGCAGTACGCACGTACGCACGACGAAATGAGGGACACCTCATGGCCGACGCCCTCGAACTCGACGCGCTGTGGGAGGACTTCCACCGCGTGGTGAACATGACCTCCGCGGAACTCGCCGACTGGCTCCGGGTGCGCGACTCCGGCGAGCTCACCGAACCGCTGCCGGACGACGCCGGGCCGCCGCTGGGACAGCACGTCCTCGCCATCCTTCAGAAGCGGCGCACCGACCTGACGGAGGACGACCTGCGGGCGATGCGCAAGGTCGTGGACACCGTGACCTCGCAGACCGACCTGGAGAACGAGCCCGAGTCCGAGGACACCCGCCTGCGGCACCGGCTCATGACGGTCGGTCACGACCCGCTGAAGCCGTAGCCGTGAGCGGCGGCCAACGGCGGATCGTGCGCGAACTCGTCGGCGCGCACGGGCAGACGTACGCCGACGAGGCGGGCATCCGGCTGAAGGACACCCCGCAGCCGCTGTACCGGCTGCTGGTCCTCGCGCACCTGCTCAGCGCCCGCATCAGCGCCTCCATCGCCGTCGCCACCGCCCGTGCGCTCAGCGAGGCGGGGCTGCGCGACCCGCGCCGCATGGCCGGCGCCGACTGGCAGGAACGGGTGGACGCGCTCGGACGGGGCGGCTACCGGCGCTACGACGAGCGCACCGCCACCCAGCTCGGCGAGGGCGCGGAACTGCTGACCGAGCGGTGGGGCGGCGACCTGCGCAGGCTGCGCGACGAGGCGGAGGGTGACGTGCCGGGCGTGCGGCGGCTGCTCCAGGAGTTCCCCGGAGTGGGTCCGACCGGCGCGGACATCTTCCTGCGGGAGGCCCAGCTGGTCTGGCCCGAGGCGGCCCCCTACCTGGACCGCAAGGCCCTCCAGGGCGCCGAGCGCCTCGGTCTGCCCGGTGACCCGGACCGGCTCCTGGCCCTGGCCGGGAAGGCGGAACCGGCCGTCCTCGCGGCCGCCCTGGTGCGCGCGGCGGTGGACAAGGACGTCGCCGAGCAGACCCTCGACCACGCGGCCTGACCGAACGGGCCGGCCCCGCGGGCGCACCGGCGCAGGTGGCCGCTCCTCACCCGGACAGCCCCCTGCGCTGGTGTGCCCCCGGCCCCGGTGATGCGCTGAGGACACCGTTTCCCGTCCCAGGAGGCATCCCGCGATGAGCCGTCGTCCGTCCCACCCCGTCCGTCTCCTGGCCTCCGCCCTGGCGGCGGGCGCGCTGCTGACCACCGCCGCCTGCTCGGACGGCGGGGGTGCGGACGGCGCCTCGGACACCGCCGCCGAGCAGGCCGGGATCGCCGAGCGGAACGCGGCGAAGCAGACCCCGAGCGGTTCCCCCACGACGTCCCCGACCGGCTCACCCAGCGCCTCCCCGGGCACCCTCACCGAGTCCGGCGCCAAGGCCGCCCTGCTCACCGAGGCCGACCTGGAGGGGGACTGGAACCAGGTCGAGGACGCGGACAAGTGGCGCGACCGGCTGCTCGTCGGCGAGGTCGACGTGGCCGCCTTCCTCTCCGCCAAGGCCGAGGCCGCGGAGTGCCAGCAGCTGATCGACGGGCTCTACCGCGACAACCTGCTGGGCGAGCCGTCGGGAACGTCCGCGCTCGCCGGCTTCGAGCAGGGTGACTCCCGCCTCCTGGAGCAGGTCGCAGGCTACGACCGCGCCGGCCTCGACGACCGTCTGAAGTGGCTGGACTCGCTGCCGCAGACGTGCGACGAGTTCACCGTGACCGACTCCGACGGCAACAAGCGCACGGTCCAGGTGACCGAGGCCTCGGTGCCCGACGTCGGCGACGCCCGCGAGGGCGTGCACGTGACCGTGCAGGGAAGCGCCGACGCCACCCCGGTCACGCTCACCCTGGACATCGCCGCCGTACGCGTCGGCACCTCCGCCCTCACCGTCACCAGCGGCGGCCTGGACGGCTGGCAGGCCTCCTCCGTCGAGCGCGGCGTACGCCAGGGCACCGAGCGCCTCCAGACCGTCCTGGACGGCGGGACCCCCTCGCCGCAGCCCACCAACCTGGACTGACGTCCACCGCGGCATCCCGGGCGGCTTTCACCGCGTCGTGCGCACATCCGGCGAAACCCGGACAGGGTGATCACCGGACGGCACAATGGTCCGCGACGGACGGCGCACGCGCGAAGGAGCCGAGACGTGAGCGACAGCGACCCCGTGCCCGGCGGGCGCCCCGGTGAGGTCGAGCGGGCCACCGCGCTGAGCGGCGAGCTGACCGGGCAGGGGGTGCACGGCGTCGTGCTGGCGTACGTCGACACGGCCGGGATCACGCGGGTGAAGACCGTGCCCACCGCGAAGCTCGCCTCCGCCTCGGCCTGGGGCGTCGGCATGTCGCCGGTGTTCGACACCTTCCTCGCCGACGACTCGATCGTCACCACGGACGTCCTCGGCTCCCCCGACGGCGACCTGCGCCTCTACCCCGACCTCGACCGGCTGACCGTGCTGGCGGCACAGCCCGGCTGGGCGTGGGCCCCGGTCGACCGGATCACGCAGGAGGGCGCACCGCATCCGGCGTGCGGACGCACCGTCCTGCGCCGGACCGCGGCCGGGGCCGCCGAGCGGCACGGCGTCACCTTCAGGGCCGCCGTCGAGATCGAGTGGGTGGTGGGCCGGGACGACGCGGACGGCGACGCGTTCGTCCCGGCGGTGTCCGGACCGGCGTACGGAGCCGCCCGGCAGATCGAGCTGAGCGACTGCGCCGCCGACCTGCTGGCGGCGCTCGCGGCGCAGGGCGTGGACGTGGAGCAGTTCCATCCCGAGTACGCGGCGGGGCAGTTCGAGATCTCGGTGGGCGCGCTCGACCCGGTGACGGCGGCCGACCACAGCGTGCTCGTGCGGCAGACGATCCGGGCCGTGTCCCGGCGGCACGGGCTGCGCGTCTCCTTCGCCCCGGCGGTCCTCGGCCAGGGCGTCGGCAACGGCGGGCACCTCCACCTCTCCGCCTGGCGCGGCGGAACGAACCTGCACGCGGGCGGTGCGGGCCGGTACGGCATGACCCCTGAGGCCGAGTCCTTCGTGGCCGGAGTCCTAGGCCGCCTCCCGGCGCTCACGGCGATGACCGCGCCGAGTCCGGCCAGCCGGCTGCGGCTGCGCCCCTCTCAGTGGGCGGGGGTGTTCACCGCCTGGGGCAGGGAGACCCGCGAGGCGGCGCTGCGGATCGTCACCGGCACCGCGGGGATCCGCGACCGCGCGGCGAACCTGGAGGTCAAGCCGGTCGACCTCGCCGCCAATCCCTACCTCGCCCTCGCCTCGGTGATCGCCGCCGGCCTGGACGGGCTCGCCTCGTCGGCGCCGCTGCCCGAGGAGATCACCGGCGACCCGGCCCTGCTCGACCCCGCCGACGCGGCGGCCCGGGGCGTGCGGCGGCTGCCGGTCACGCTCGCGGAGTCGGTGGCGGCGTTCCGCGCGGACGAAGTGCTCAGGACCGCCCTGGGCCCGGTGCTGGCCGACGCGGTGGTCGCCGTACGCCTCGGCGAGGCCGGGGCGGTCGAGGGGCTGGACGACGAGGGCGTTGCGGCGGCCTACCGCTGGAAGTACTGAGATGGCCGCCGGGCCCGTGCACGAGCGGCTCGCCGCGCTGGAGCTGGTGGACCACCACTGCCACGGCGCGGTCACCGGCGACCTGGACCGCGCGGGCTTCGAGTCCCTGCTCACCGAGGGCGAGGCGTGGCCCGGCGTCTCCCCGTTCGACAGCCCCGTCGGTCTCGCCGTGCGCCGGCACTGCGCACCCGTGCTGGACCTGCCGCGCCACGCCCCCGCCGACACGTACGTGGCCCGGCGGGCGGAGCTGGGCGCCGCCGAGGTCAACCGGCGGTTCCTGCGGGCCGCGGGCACCGGCGTGTTCTGCGTGGACACGGGGTACGCCCCGCACCCGGTGACGGGTCCGGCCGAGCTGGCCGAGGCGGCGGGCGCGACGGCGTACGAGGTGGTCCGGCTGGAGGGTGTCGCGGAGGCCGTGGCGGCGGGCGGTGTCGAGCCGGACGCGTACGCGGAGGCGTTCCGCACGGCCGCGTGGGAGGCGGTCGGGCGGCCGGGCGTGGTGGGCGTCAAGTCGGTCGCGGCCTACCGCACCGGTTTCGACCTGGACCCGGCCCGCCCCTCGCCCGCCGAGGTCACGCGGGCCGCCGGGCGCTGGCTCGCGCGCGGCGGCGGGCGCCTCGACGACCCGGTGCTCGTGCGGGACCTGCTGTGGACGGCCGTAGACCTCGGGCGGCCGCTGCAACTGCACACGGGGTTCGGGGACGCCGACATCCGCCTGCACCGTGTGGACCCCACCCTGCTGACCGACTGGCTGCACCTGACCGCCGGCACGATCCCGGTCCTGCTGCTGCACTGCTGGCCCTACCAGCGCCAGGCCGCCTATCTGTCGGCGGTCTTCGAGCGGGTGCACCTGGACGTGGGGCTCACCCTGCACCACGTCGGTCCCGCCCGGGCGGGTGCGATCCTCGCGGAGGCGCTGGAGATCACCCCGTTCCGCAAGCTGCTGTACAGCTCCGACGCCTACGGCGTGGCCGAGTTCCACCACCTGGGGGCGCTCGCCTTCCGCCAGGGGCTGGCCGGGCTGTTGCAGGAGCGGCTGGACGCCGACGAGCTGTCCCTGCCGGACGCGCTGCGCCTCGCCCGGTGGGCCGGGCGGGACAACGCCCGACGGGTCTACGGGCTCCCCGGTGGTCCCGCGGACGACGGCTGAGCCGGGTGGGACGGGTCACAGTCCCGGAGCGCCGCCCGGGACTCACGAACGGCTGAAAGTATGATCAAGCGATGTCTGACATGACCGAGACCACGCCGGGCTGGCTGACGACGGACGAACTGGAGATGGCACGCGCCCGCATGCCGATCCTGTACGTCGAGGCCGTGCCCGTACGCGTGGACGACAGCGGCGAAGTCACCAGCGTCGGCCTGCTCCTGCGCATCGGGCCCGACGGGACGGTCAGCCGGACGCTGGTCTCCGGCCGGGTGCTGCACCACGAGCGGGTGCGCGACGCCCTGCTGCGACATCTGGAGAAGGACCTCGGCCCGGTGGCGCTGCCCCGGGTGCCGTCCTCGCTCCAGCCGTTCACGGTGGCCGAGTACTTCCCCACGCACGGTGTCACGCCGTACCACGACCCCCGGCAGCACGCAGTCTCGCTCGCCTACGTCGTGCCGGTGGCCGGTGACTGCCGGCCGCGCCAGGACGCCCTCGACCTGGTGTGGTTCGATCCGCGCGAGGCCCTGTCCGAGGCGGTGCGCAGCGAGATGCCGGGCGGACACGGGGTGTTGCTGAAGCAGGCGCTGGCGCACGTGGGCTGCGTGGACTGACCGCTCCCCGGGGCTACTCCTCCCGCCGGTCCCCGTCGCTCAGCTGCGGGTCCAGGTCGTCCCGGAGCAGGCCCCGGGACCCCGTCTGGCCGGTGCGGTAGGCGGAGCGGGCCACCAGGTGGGAGGCGACCGGGCTGGTGAGGAACTGGAAAAAGACGATGAGCGCGAGAGTGCCCACGTCGGTGCCGTGCCGCAGGCGCAGTGCCACCCCGGCGAGGACGAGGAGCATCCCCAGCGTCTGCGGCTTGGTCGCCGCGTGGCTGCGGGAGAGCACGTCGGGGAAGCGGAGCATCCCGATCACACCGAGCAGGCACTGAAGGCAGCCGAGGAGCAGCAGCAGGGTCCCCACCAGGTCGGCCGCCTCGGCCCAGGCGTTCACCGGTGGTCCTGCCTGCCGTCGGGCAGTACGGAGGGCCGGTCGCGTACGGCGATGAAGCGGGCGATGCCCACCGAGCCGCTGAAACCGAGGAAGGCGAGCACCAGCATCACGGGGAAGTAGAAGGAGTCGCGGTCGTGGGCGGCCTTGACTCCGATGCCGGCGATGATGAGCGCCGCGAGCACGTCGAGGGCGACGGCGCGGTCCAGCATCGAGGGGCCGTACCAGATCCGGTACAGCAGCAGGGCGCCGGCGGCGAGGACCATCACGAGCGAGGCGACGAGCATGGCGTCCTCGACGGTGTGCAGGGTGGTCACGGGGTGGGGTCACCTTCCGGTACGGGACGGGCGGCATCGGCGATGTCCTCGGCGGTGCCGAAGGCGCGGGCGACGAGTTCCTCCACGCGCCACACCTGCCGCTGGGCGCCCTCGATCTCGCCGGGGTTGGCCGCGTCGAGGACGTGCAGGAACAGGGTGGCCGTCGCCCGGCGCAGCTCGATCACGGAGCCGCCGGGGACGTTGGAGACGGCGACGGCGGTGGCCGTCAGCATGAGGTCGCTGCGCACCCGCAGCGGCACGGCCACGACCGCGGTGTGGTAGGGGCCCTTGGCGAAGATCTGCCGGGTGACCTCGACGCTGGAGGAGAACATGTCGTAGAGCAGGTAGGCGGCCAGGCGCAGGACCCCCAGGGGGCGCAGCCGCAGGCCGATGTCCACGGCGGGCAGCGGGAAGGCCAGGCACAGGCAGACCGCGACGAGGACGCCGTTGACGAGGTTGGCCCAGGAGGGGGTGCCCCACAGCAGGATCCAGATGACGGTGAGCCACCCGATGAGCGGCAGGTCCAGCACGCGCCGGCCGCGGCCCACGCGGAAGGACCAGCTGTAGGGCGAGCGGTCGCGGAAGAGGTTGCTCACCGGCCGAGCACCGCCTCGATGTAGGGCGTACGGGCGAGGAGTTCGGTGGCGGCGGCCTGGGTGAAGGTGGTGAGGGGGCCGCCGAGCACCGTGTACGACAGGCCGAGGGCGACGGCGGCTCCGGTGGCCGCGAGCATCGGCCAGGGCAGCCGTCTGGTGGTGGTGATGGACTGGCCCAGGAAGCCCGCGGCGACCACGGCACCCGCCGGCACCGGCAGGTCGCTCCCGGCACCGGTCGGTTCTCCGGAACCGGCCGCCTTGCCGGAACCGGCCGCCCTTCCGGAACCGGTCGGCTCGGGGGGACCGGTCGCTGCGCCCTCCTCCTCGTCACCTGCCTCGTCGCCTTCCTCGTCGTCGCCCGGCTCGTCGTCCTCGGCGGACTCCAGCACCACGCCCTCCTCCTCCGCCCCGGGCGGCGCGTCGCGCCAGAACGCGAGGTTCCAGACCTTCGCCATGACGTACAGGGTGAGCAGGCTGGTGGCGGCGGACCCGGCGACCAGCGCCCAGGCCCAGGCGCCGCCGGCGTCGATGCCGGCCCGCATCAGGCCGAGTTTGCCGATGAAGCCGGACAGCGGCGGGATGCCGGCGAGGTTCATGGCGGGCACGAAGAACAGCACGGCGAGCAGCGGCGCCGCCCTGGCGAGGCCGCCGAGGCGGGTGAGTTCCGTGGTGCCGTCGCGCCGCTCGATGAGCCCGGCGACGAGGAACAGGGTGGTCTGCACGGTGATGTGGTCGGCCACGTACACGATCGCGCCGCTGATCGAGCCGTGCCCGGCGAGTGCGATGCCGAAGACCATGTAGCCGATGTGGCTGATGAGGGTGAAGGAGAGGACCCGCTTCAGGTCGGTCTGGGCGACGGCGCCGAGGATGCCGACGACCATGGAGGCCAGCGCGGCGAGCATCAGCAGGTCGCCCAGGCGGTGACCGGGGAAGAGCAGGGTCTGGGTGCGCAGCATCGAGTAGACGCCGACCTTGGTCAGCAGCCCGGCGAAGACCGCGGTGACCGGGGCGGGCGCGGTTGGATAGGAGTCGGGCAGCCAGGCCGCCAGCGGGAACACCGCCGCCTTGATGGCGAAGACCGTCAGCAGCATCGCCTCCAGCAGGGTGCGCACCCCGAGCGGCACCTCTTGCAGCCGCTGGGCGAGCTGGGCGAGGTTCACGGTGCCCGCGACCGCGTAGGTCATGGCGATGGCGACCAGGAAGAGCACGGAGGAGAACAGCGAGATGATCACGTACGTCGATCCGGCGCGGACCCGGGTCGCGGTGCCGCCGATGGTGAGCAGGACGAAGCTGGCGACGAGCATGATCTCGAAGCCGACGTAGAGGTTGACGAGGTCCCCGGCGAGGAAGGTGCAGGAGACGCCGGCCACGAGGATGAGGTAGGCGGGGTGGAAGACGCCGACCGGTGCCTGGTCGTCGCGGTCGGCCATGCCCTGGCCCAGCGAGTACACGAGGACGAGCAGGGTGACGGCGCTGGAGACGGTGAGCATCAGTCCCGCCAGCCGGTCGGCGACGAGCGTGATGCCGACCGGCGGCGCGAAGTCGCCGAGGTGCACGCTGAGCGGTCCGTGACGGTCGGCGGCCACCATGAGCAGCACGGAGAGCACCAGGACCGCGCCGAGCACGGCGATGCTGATGAAGCGCTGGAGCCGGTGCAGCCGGGGTCCGATGGCCAGCTTCAGGCCCGTGACGCACAGGGGCAGCAGGACGGGGAGCGGCACGAGCGCGTTCAACTGGTTCCTTCCGTGCCGGCGCCCCCGGGGTCGTCGGGCTGGTCGGGCGGCGGGTGGCCGGAGTCCTCGCCGGGGCGGGAGTCGGGTTCGCGGCCGGTCTCCTCGGGGTCGTTGGAGGGCCCGGCGATGCGGGCCGGGGCCGGTCCGGGGCGGCCGGCGGCGTCGGTGGAGCCCAGCTCGCGGCCTTCCCGGTAGTCCTCGGGGTCGGCGCCGAGGATGTCGTTCCAGAGGTTGCCGGAGACGTCGTTGGCGCGGGCCTGGTAGGCGCGTTCCTCGCGGACCCGCCGGCGCAGCCGCTTGCGGGCGGCGCGGTAGCGGGCGCGCTGCTCGGCGTCGGCGCCGCCGTCCCCGGCGCGGGCCTCGCGGTAGCGGTCGCGCAACTCCCCGCGCCGGTCGAGGAACTCGGCGCGCAGGGCGACCAGCCGGTCCTCGGTGTCGTCGCTGATCTCGTCGGATCCGGTGACCTGGTGGCTGCGGTAGGCCATGGCGAGCAGGAACGCGGTGGTGGCGAGGGTGATGACGATCGCGGTCAGGGCGATGGCCTGGGGCAGCGGGTCGGTGACGCGGTTGCGGATGATGTGCGGGTAGAGCAGCGGTGCGTCGCCCGCGTTGCCGGTGGAGGCGAGGACCAGCAGGTTGACTCCGTTGCCGAGGACGACGGCGCCGAGCAGGATCCGGGTCAGGGACCGGGTCAGCAGCAGGGTGGCGCCGACGGCGTTGAGGACGGCGGCGGCCACCAGGAGGGAGAGGCTGACGGTCATGCGGGGCCCGCCTCCGGGCGCGGGGCGGCCCGTTCGATCTGGCGGTCGATCCGGGCGCCGAGGGCCCGCACGATGTCCAGGACGACGCCGAGCACGAGCAGGTAGACCCCGCAGTCGAAGAGGACGGCGGTGGACAGGTGGGCGTCGCCCCACACGGGCAGGTGGCCGTGCCAGGTCCAGCCGTGCAGCACGGTGCCCTCGCCGAGGCCGCCCAGCGCGACGCCGGTGGACAGGAACAGGCCGAGGCCGGTGAACAGACCCGGCTTGAAGCGCACGGCGTCGGCGAGTTCGTGCCGCCCGCCGGCGAGGTAGCGGGCGATGAAGGCGACGCCGGCGGTCAGGCCGCCGACGAATCCGCCGCCCGGCAGGTTCTCCGCGCACAGCAGCAGATAGACGGAGAGGACGAGGACGGGGTGGAAGATGAGGCGGGCGACCACCTCGAGGACGAGGGAGCGGCGTTCGGGGGCGAGGGTGGCGCTGGCGGCGAGCCAGGTCCGCTCCGGCGCCGCTTCGTCGCCGCTGGGCAGGCCCGCCGATTCGTACCCGCTCGCCCGCCAGGCGGTGCGCAGTCCGGCGTGCGGGTGGTCGCCGGGCAGCGGCAGTACGGGCTGCTCGGCGCCGTCGGCGCGGCGGTGCAGGTAGATGAGGCTGGTGACGCCGATCGCGGCGGCGGCGAGCACCGCGGACTCCCCCATCGTGTCCCAGGCGCGCAGGTCGACCAGGATGGTGGCGACGACGTCCTTCAGTCCGTGGTGCGCGGTCTCCTCGACCATCGCGGCGCCCGCGCTGTCGGCCCGGCGGTGCCCCGCCATGATCCAGACGACCACGGCGACGGCGGCGCCGCCCGCGAGCGCCACCGGCATCCGCAGCAGGCGCCGCCACCGGCTGAAGTTCTCCTCGAAGCGCACCGGCATGCGGCGCAGCACCAGCACGAAGACGATCATGGAGACGGTCTCGACGCAGAACTGGGTGAGCGCGAGGTCGGGCGCGCCCTGGGCGACGAAGAGCAGCGCGGTGCCGTATCCGGTGAGGCCGGCGAACACGACGGCCTTCATCCGGCGCCGCACACGCAGGCACAGCAGGGCCGCGGCGCAGGTCAGCAGGGCGACGGCGGCCTGGGCGGGATGGTCCCAGAGCCTCGGGGCGGGTACTCCCGTCCAGGGTTCGTCCGCGGCGAGCACGGCGACCTGTCCGGCAAGGACCACGCTCATGGTCGTGACGAGGTACACCGACAGCGAGCCGCGCTGGACGAGGCCGGTGCACTGGAGGGCGGTGCGCTCCAGGGCGAGCAGCACCCGCCCGAAGACGAGGTCCGCGGAACGCCAGGCGAGCCTGTGGCCGACCCGCGCGACGGGGCTCGCGGCGAGGAACAGCAGGACCCCGCCCGCCCAGGCCGCGCCGGACAGGACGAGGGCGAGGCCCGCTCCGTGCCACAGCGCCAGGTGGTACGGGTGCGCGGGCGCGGGGAACTGCCCGGCGTAGGTGCCCAGCAGGCCCTGGAGCCAGGTCACTCCGGGTCCCAGGACGAGGCAGGCCAGGGCGAGTACGGCGGGCGGCGCGAGGAAGGCCGCCGGCACGCGGTGCGCGTCGGTGTCGGGGAGGCCGGGCTTGCGGGCGAAGGCGCCCCACAGGTAGCGCAGGGTGTAGGCGGTGGTCAGGGCCGAGCCGAGGACCGTCGCGGCGAGCGCCCAGCGGTCGCCGGTGCTCCCGTCCAGGAGCGCCTGGAAGGCGGCCTCCTTGGCGGTGAAGCCGAGCAGGGGCGGTACGGCGGCCATGGACGCTCCGGCGGTCACGGCGACGGCGCACACGGCGGGCAGCCGGCGTCCGAGGCCGGAGAGCCGCCGCAGGTCACGGGTGCCGGTGGCGTGGTCGACGATGCCGGTGACCAGGAAGAGCGGCGCCTTGAACAGGGCGTGCCCGAGGATCATGGCGGTGGCGGCGAGGCCGGTGTCGTGGCTGCCCGCACCGGTGAGGACGGTGAGGAAGCCGAGCTGGCTGACGGTGCCGTAGGCGAGGACGAGTTTCAGGTCGTGCATTCTGAGCGCCCGCCAGCCGCCGAGCAGCATCGTCGCCGAGCCGAGGACGAGCAGGAGCGGGCGCCAGGGTGGGACGTCGGCGAAGGCGGGGGCGAGCCGGGCGACGAGGTAGACGCCTGCCTTGACCATGGCGGCGGCGTGCAGGTAGGCGCTGACCGGGGTGGGGGCGGCCATGGCGTTGGGCAGCCAGAGGCTGAACGGCCAGATCGCGGACTTGGACAGGGCGCCGACGAGGATCAGCACGATCGCCGTGGACAGCGCCGCCGACGGTGGGGGCGGGTCGGCCAGGATCGCCGAGACGCGGTAGGTGCCGGCCTCGTGGCCGAGGAGCAGGAGGCCGACGAGCATGGTCAGCCCGCCGAGCGCGGTGACCGTGAGGGCCTGGAGGGCGCTGCGCCGGTTGCGCTTGTGGTCGCTGGTCTGGCCGATCAGCAGGTAGGAGAAGACGGTCGTCAGTTCCCAGAAGATGTAGAGCAGGACGAGGTCGTCGGCGAGGACGAGGCCGAGCATCGCCCCGGCGAAGGCGAGGAGGCTCCCGGCGAACCTGCCGAGCTGCCGCGACCGGTCGTCGAAGTAGGAGGCGCAGTAGACGAGGACGAGGGTGCCCACGCCCGCGGCGAGCAGCACCATGAGTTCGGCGAGGGCGTCCAGTCTCAGGGCCCAGTCCACGTGGTAGGCGGGCAGCCAGCGCCAGACGGTGGTGTCGGCGCCGCCCGCCGCCGTCGTGCTCCACCGGGTGGCGGCCCAGACGGTCGCCGCGGCGGGCGGCAGGGCCAGTACCAGGAAGGCACGCGTTCCGCACCGTCTCACCAGCGGCGCGGCGAACAGCGCGAGCGCGAAGTGGCAGAGGATGAGCACGGACACCCGACAGTGATATATCGGGCATCTCGCCTCGGCGTCCAGGCACGCCGCAGGGCGAACAATCGAGGGGCGGTTTCGGATCTCTCCGAAACCGCCCCTCGATCAAAGACTGTCTCCAGTCGGGACGACAGGATTTGAACCTGCGACCCCTTGACCCCCAGTCAAGTGCGCTACCAAGCTGCGCCACGTCCCGTTGCCCGCCTGACCTGGGGTTTCCCCCGGCCGAACGCGCAGGAAAACCATACCGCACTCGGGCCCGTGGTCGCGCATCGCTTTTCCGGCGCGCGGTCCCGGGGTCAGCACTTCTGTGCGCGGGACGGCTCGGTCGCGGCCGGGGTGGCGCTGGAGCCCGCCGCGGTCGCCTCCACCCGGACCAGTCCGCGCACCGCCGGTATCAGCAGGAGGGCCGCGCACACGGCGAAGCTGGTCGCGGCCGCGACGAGCAGGACGTGGTCGGCCCCGAGGGCGGAGGCGGCCGGTCCCGCGAGGGCCTGGCCGACCGGCATCATCGCCAGCGAGCCCGCCACGTCGTAGGCGTGGATGCGGTTGAGGACGTCCGGCGGGACCTGGGTCTGCACGCTGGTCGCCCACATCACGCCCCAGAAGGACATGCCGGCCCCGGCGACCGCGGCCCCGGCCGCCATGGCGGGTACGCCGAGCCCGGCACCGACGCTCGCGGGGAAGGCGGCGAAGCCGACGAGGGCGATCGCGCCGGCCCGGAGCATGCGCAGCGGCCTGAGCCGCAGGGCCAGCAGACCGCCCACCACGGTCCCCGCACCCAGGGCGGAGTTGACCAGTCCGTAGGCGCGCGGGCCGTGCTCCTGCACCACCTCGGTGGCGACCAGGGGAACGGTCGGACCCCAGACGGCGATCATGTAGACGCACCAGACGGCTATGACGCTCCACAGCCACCGCCTCGCGAGGAACTCCCGCCACCCCTGGACCAGGTCGGCGCGGAAGGCCTTGCTCCCGCGGCCGGACACCGACAGGCTGCCCGGTGGGAGCGGGGGCAGCCGGAGCAGCAGCAGGCACAGGGCGCTGAGCCCGTACGTGGTGGCGTGGGCGGCGAAGACCCCGCCGGGTGAGGCGAAGCCGACCAGGAGGCCCGCCACGGCGGGGCCGGCGAGCTGGGCGGCGGACTCGGCGACGCGTATCGCGCCGTTGGCACCCTGGACGTCGGAGGCGAGCCGGGGGACGGTGCTGGCGACGCCGGGCTGGAAGACGGCGCCCGCGACGCCGTTGGCGAATCCGATGGCGCAGATCTGCCAGAGCACGACGTGGCCGCTGAAGAACAGCGCGGCGGCCAGGGCCTGGGTGCCGAGCCGTACCAGGTCGGCGCCGATCATCAGTTTGCGGGTGCTGAAGCGGTCGGCGAGCACTCCCCCGAACACGACCAGACCGGCGAAGGCCGCGGCCGTGGCGGCCATGGCGAGGCCCACCGCGCCCGCCCCGTACCCGTGTTGCAGCAGGCCGGCGGCGAGGGCGACGGGCAGCATGGTGTCGCCCAGCCGGGCCACGGCCCGGGCGGTGAAGAACAGTGCGAAGTCCCGCGACCAGACGGCTCGCGCCGCGGCCGGACTCCCGCCCGCGGGCGCGTCCTCGCGCCCGGTCTGTGACGACGTACCGGCCATCCCGCGCTCTCCCCTCCCCCGCCGGCCCCCGCCGGCGAACCGCCCGTGCACTCCCGTCGATCCCGCTCGCACCGTACGTCCGACAGCCGGAACCCCCCTCCGGTCCCGGCTGTCGCGCACGTCTTCGGATCATGCCACGGGGCACTGACAACGCCCGAGGGGTTTTCAGCCCCCGGCGGGCAGGCCCAGCCGGGGGTGGGCCTCCAGCAGCCGGGTCGGGGCCGCCTGGCGCCAGGAGTCGGCGAGGATGTCGCGCAGTTCGTCCTCGCCCTCCAGGGCGGCCAGCCGGGCCCGTACCCAGGCGAACTGCGCCTCGTGTCCGGCGATCCAGAACTTCTCCGGCTCGGCCAGCACCAGTTCGTCGCGCTCCTCCTTCGGGCAGCGCACCGCGAGGGAGGTCTCCTCCTCGGGCAGCGTCGCGAACATCTTTCCCGCGACCCGGAAGGTGGGCATGCTCCAGGCGATCTTCTCCGTCGTGTCCGGCAGGGACAGGGCGATTCGGCGTACGTCTTCTGCGTCCGGCATGTCAGGGACGTTATCCGCCCGCACTGACAACCGCCGGGTCACCGGCCCTTCAGGCCCGGGCCGCCTCGCCGAGTGCGTCGAGGACGGGCCGGATCAGCGGGTGTTCCTCCGCGCCGCGGCGTACGGCCGCGAAGACGCGGCGGGTGGGCGCGACCCCGTCGACGGGGCGCACGACCACGCCGGTGAGGTCGGTGCCGTGCAGTGCCGAGCGCGGGACGAGGGCGACGCCGGCGTCGGCGGCGGCGAGGGACACCACGGCGCGGAAGTCGTCCGAGGAGTGTGCGAGGCGGGGCTGGAACCCGGCGCTCTCGCAGGCCAGCACGACCACGTCGTGGCAGGGGTTGCCCGGGTAGGGACCGATCCAGGTGTCCTTGGCCAGCTCGGCGAGCGGCACCTCCTCGGCGCCGGCGAGGCGGTGGGCGACCGGCACGACCGCGTCGAAGGGCTCGGCGTACAGGAAGACGTGGGTCAGGCGCGGGTCGTCGGCGGGCGGTGCCCCGCGGTACTCGACGGCGACGGCCACGTCGACCTGGCGGTCGAGAACCATGGGCAGGCTGGCGTCGCCCTCGGCGTCCTGGACGCGGATGCGGATGCCGGGCGCCGACGCGGCGAGGCGGGCCAGGGCGGGCGCGACGACGAGGGCGATGCCGGTCGCGAAGGACGCGACGGTGACCGTGCCCGCCTCGCCCGAGCCGTAGGCGGCCAGCTCGGCCTCGGCCCGCTCCAGCTGGGCGAGGACGGCGTTGGTGTGGCTGAGCAGGATTTCTCCGGCCGGGGTCAGCCGTACGCCCTTGGCGCCTCGCTCGACCAGGCGGTGACCGGTCTCCTGCTCCAGGGCGGCCAGCTGCTGGGAGACCGCCGACGGGGTGAGGTAGAGCGCGGCGGCCGCCGCCGTCACGGTGCGGTGGTCCGCCACCGCTCGCAGGATGTGCAGCCGCCGCGCCTCGATCATGGGATCGATTCTCTCAGGTCACCGGGGCTTTCAGGCCGCGAGCTGCTCCCGGGCCGCGACGAAGGCGTCCACCGCGCGGTTCACGTCGTCCGTGGAGTGGGCGGCGGACAGCTGGACGCGGATGCGGGCCTTGTCCTGCGGGACGACCGGGTAGGAGAAGCCGATCACGTACACGCCGCGCTCGAGGAGCAGCTCGGCCATGCGGCCCGCCTTCGACGCGTCACCGATCATGACGGGCGCGATGGCGTGGTCGCCGGGGAGGATGTCGAAGCCCTCCTCGGTCATCCGGCGGCGGAACAGGGCGGTGTTCTCGGCGAGCCGCACGCGCAGGTCGTCGGCGGACTCCAGCAGGTCGAGCACCTTGAGGGAGGCGGCGGCGATCACCGGGGCGAGGGTGTTGGAGAAGAGGTACGGGCGGGAGCGCTGGCGCAGCAGGGCGACGATCTCGGCGCGGGCCGCGACGTAGCCGCCGGAGGCGCCGCCGAGCGCCTTGCCGAGGGTGCCGGTGATGATGTCGACGCGGTCCATGACGCCGTGCAGCTCGGGGGTGCCGCGGCCGCCGGGGCCGACGAAGCCGACGGCGTGCGAGTCGTCGACCATGACCATGGCGCCGTAGCGGTCGGCGAGGTCGGAGATCTCGTCGAGCGGGGCGACGTAGCCGTCCATGGAGAAGACGCCGTCGGTGACGATCAGCTTGCGGCGGGCCTCGCCCGCGGCCTTGAGCTGTGCCTCCAGGTCGGCCATGTCGCGGTTGGCGTAACGGAACCGCTTGGCCTTGGACAGCCGGATGCCGTCGATGATCGACGCGTGGTTGAGGGCGTCGGAGATCACCGCGTCCTCGGGGCCGAGGAGGGTCTCGAAGACTCCGCCGTTGGCGTCGAAGCAGGAGGAGTAGAGGATCGTGTCCTCCTGGCCGAGGAACGCGGAGAGCCGGGCCTCCAGTTCCTTGTGCACCTCCTGGGTGCCGCAGATGAAGCGCACGGAGGCCATGCCGTAGCCCCAGCGGTCCAGCGCCTCGTGGGCCGCGGCGACGACCTCGGGGTGGTCGGCGAGGCCGAGGTAGTTGTTGGCGCAGAAGTTGAGGACCTCGCCGGGGCGGCCGCCCGCGGTGACGTTGACGGTCGCGGACTGCGGGGTGCCGATGACGCGCTCGGGCTTGTGCAGCCCGGCGGCGCGGATCTCGTCGAGGGTGGCGCGCAGGTCGTCGCGCACGGAGTCGAACATCTCAGAAGCTCCTAGGAGGATACGTACGTCTGACGCGGTGTCTTACGCGGTCCAGTCGAGGATGACCTTGCCGCCGCGGCCGCTCGCGGCGTCGGCGAAGGCGGTCTCGAAGTCGCGGTGGGAGTACCGGCCGGTGATCACCGGGGCGAGGTCGAGGCCGCCTTCGAGCAGCACGGACATCGCGTACCAGGTCTCGAACATCTCGCGGCCGTAGATGCCCTTGACGGTGATCATCGAGGTGACGATCCGGGCCCAGTCGACCGGGAACTCCTCGGCGGGCAGGCCGAGCATGGCGATCCGGCCGCCGTGCGTCATGTTGGCGATCATGTCGCGCATGGCCTCGGGGCGGCCGGACATCTCCAGGCCGATGTCGAAGCCCTCGCGCAGGCCCAGCTCGCTCTGTCCGTCGGCGATGGTCGCCTTGGACACGTTGAGGGCGAGGCTCACGCCGATCTTGCGGGCCAGGTCCAGGCGCTCCTCGCTCACGTCGGTGATCACGACGTTGCGCGCACCGGCGTGCCGGGCCACGGCGGCGGCCATCAGGCCGATCGGTCCGGCGCCGGTGATGAGGACGTCCTCGCCGACCAGCGGGAAGGACAGGGCGGTGTGCACGGCGTTGCCGAACGGGTCGAAGATCGCGGCGACGTCGAGGTCGACGGGGACGCGGTGCACCCAGACGTTGGACGCGGGCAGGGCGACGTACTCGGCGAACGCCCCGTCCCGGCCGACGCCGAGGCCGAGGGTGGCGCGGCACAGGTGGCGCCGGCCGGCCTGGCAGTTGCGGCACTTGCCGCAGACCAGGTGGCCCTCGCCGCTGACCCGGTCGCCGGCCTTGATGTCGGTGACGTCGCGCCCGGTGTCGACGACCTCGCCGACGAACTCGTGGCCGACCACGAGCGGGGTGCGGATGGCCTGCTGCGCCCAGCCGTCCCAGGCCCGGATGTGCAGGTCGGTGCCGCAGATGCCGGTGCGCAGCACCTTGATGAGGACGTCACCGGGCCCGATGGTGGGTTCCGGGACGTCGGCGAGCCACAGCCCGGGCTCCGCCTTCTCCTTGACCAGCGCCTTCAACGCTACGGCTCCTGACGGGGGTGAGATCCCGGAGGTGGGCATGCCGAAGCGGCCCGCGTCCGGGAAGGGGAGGGTGATCGCACAGCAATCTGCCGTACGGGACCGTCCCCGGTCCATCGAGCCTTTCTTAAGCCCGGCCGCAGCTTTCCTTCACGCCGCGCACGCGCCCGCCGCTCACAGGGGGAACCCGTCCTCCGCGCTGCGCTCGATGCGCCGTACGAGGTCGGCGGCCGTCGACTTGATCGTCGCCAGGCCCTCGGTCCCCCAGGTCCGGGGCCGTACGTCGGCGGCGGACACGGTGCCGAGGACCGTCCCCGTGCTGTCGATGAGCGGGGCGCCGAGGTAGGAGCGGATGCCGAACGCGTCGACGACGGGGTTGCCCGCGAAGCGCGGGTAGTCGCGCACGTCCTCCAGGACCAGCGCCTTGCGCCGGACCACCACGTGGGGGCAGAAGCCGTGGTCGCGGGGCTGGACCCGGCCGAACTCGGGACTGGTCCCGTCCCCGCGCGTCACCGGAGGAACGTCCGGCACCCGCAGGCCCGCGAAGAACTGCCCGCCCTCGACCAGGAAGTTGACCATCGCGTACGGCGCCTCGGCGAGGCCGGCGAGGTGCGTGGCGAAGGCGTCGAGGGCCGGGTCGGCGCGTTCCGCGAGACCGAGCCGGCGCAGCCGTCGTACCCGCTCGGGGGCCTCCCGGTCCTCGGGGGTGAGCAGCAGACGTCCGGCCGGGCGGGGCGGGTCGTAGCTCATGGGCGGACTCCGGCGCCGAACCCCGGGGCGGGGGCCGGCGTGTGGGCGATGAGGTGGCGTACGAGGGTGAGCAGCGTCTGGACGCCGGAACTGGAGATCCGGGCGTCGCAGCGCACGATCGGAATCTCGGGGTGGAGGTCCATGGCCGCGCGCACCTCCTCGGGGTCGTAGTGGTGGGCGCCGTCGAACTGGTTGATCGCGACGACGAAGCCGAGGCCGCGCTCCTCGAAGAAGTCGACGGCGGCGAAGGACTCCTCCAGACGTCGGGTGTCGGCGAGGATCACCGCCCCGAGCGCTCCTTCGCACAGTTCGTCCCACATGAACCAGAAGCGTTCCTGGCCGGGCGTCCCGAAGAGGTACAGGACGTGTTCGGAGTCGAGGGTGAGGCGGCCGAAGTCCATGGCCACGGTCGTTTCGAGTTTGTTCTCGATTCCGTCGAGGTTGTCGGTCGCGGCGCTGACCGTGGTGAGCAGTTCCTCCGTGCTCAGCGGCGCGATCTCGCTGACCGCGCCGACGAAGGTCGTCTTGCCGACGCCGAATCCGCCCGCCACGAGGATCTTCAGGGCGGTGGGAAACGGGTCGGCGCCTTCGCCGTGTACGTGGTCAGAGCTGTCGTCGTAGTCCATCGAGCACTGCCTCCAGAAGGGCCCGGTCCGTGGGATCGTGGTGGAACGCGGCGGGGGGTTTGGTGGTCAGCGCACCGCAGTCGACGAGGTCGGAGAGCAGCACCTTGGTGACCGCCACCGGCAGCCGCAGCAGGGCGGCGAGTTCGGCGACCGCAAGGGGCGCCCGGCACAGGTCGAGGGCCTGCGTGTGCTCGGGTCCGAGGTAGCCGAGGGGGGTCGCCCCGGTGGCCATGACCTGGGACATCAGGTCGAGCGCGACGGTGGGCCGGGTACGGCCGTTGCTCACGGTGAAGGGGCGCACCAGCCGTCCGGCCGCGTCGTCGAGCCAGGGCCCGTCGCCGGCCGCGGCCACCGTCAAGGCCTCATCGCCGGGGGTTCGACCGAGTGCTGCCGGGGCGCGGTGACCAGATAGGGGCGGACGCTCTTCACCAGCATCGCCATCTCGTAGCCGAGTACGGCCGCGTCGGCCTCGCGGCCGGCCAGCACGGCCAGGCAGGTTCCGGAGCCGGCGGTGGTGACGAAGAGCAGGGTCGAGTCGAGTTCGACGACGACCTGCCGCACGTCACCTCCGTCGCCGAAGCGGACACCGGCGCTGCGGCCCAGGGAGTACAGGCCGGAGGCCAGGGCCGCCATGTGGTCGGCGCTGTCGGCGTCGAGGCCGTGGACGGACTTCACCAGTCCGTCGGCGGACAGCAGCACCGCGCTGCTCGTGTGCGGCACGCGCTGGACGAGGCCGCTCATCAGCCAGTCGAGGTCGGACACGTGGCCGGTCGGCGCATCGCTCGCCATGGTGGATCGACTCCTTGGGGTACGAAGGTCTGCGGGAGCGCTGGTCGTGTGGGTGGGGGTGGTCATTCGGACGGCGCACCCGGGTCGCCGTGGGTCGCTGTCAGGGGTGCCGGTTCGGTGGGCGACCGGCCCTCGGCGAGGCCGATGCCGCGCTGGAAGGCCGCCATCAGACCCGGGTCGTGCCCCGCGTACTGCTCGGGTTCCTGGCGGGGAGCGGGGCCGCCGCGCAACTGGGGCACGATGTGCTCCTGGGCACGGCGGCGCGGCAGTTGGGGCTTCCCCATGGTGCCGCGCACCGCACTGTGCCTCGGGACGGGCGGGGCGGCCTCGTGTTCGGCGAGGACTCCCCGGTCCTCGGGCCGCACGCCGGGTACCGCGTCGGCCGGGGTGGGCCGGTTCCGGTGCGTGCCGCGCACGGGCAGGGGCGCGGGTTCGCCGGTGGCCCTTCGGGCCCCGACCGGACCGGGCTCCTCGGGGGCGGGAGCGGGCGGGGGCGGAGGCACGGCGGGAGCGGGGATCACCGGCGCCGGTGCGACCGGAGCGCGTACGTCGAGGGCCGGTGTGTCGAGGGCCGGTGCGTCGAAGGTCTGCCGGTTCGGGGCCGTGGCGTCGAAGGCCGTGGCGTCGAAGTCCCCGGTGTCGAAGGCCGTGGCGCCCAGGGCGGGTACGTGCGCGGGGGTGGCAGACGTGTCCTGCGTCTGCGGCGTCGCGGGAGACACGGCCCGCAACTGCTGCCGGGCCGGCGCCACGGGCACCGTCCCGGCACCGGTGACCTGGGCGGGGCGGACGGCGTCCCCGGGGAGCACGCCCGGCTCCGTGCCCAACAGCGCCTGCGGCACGACCAGTACGGCCTGGACTCCGCCGTAGATGTTGGTCTGCAGCCGGACGGTGATCCCGTGCCGCTTGGCGAGCTGGGAGACGACGAAGAGACCGATGCGCCCGTCCGCGAGCAGGCGGGCGACGTTGACCTGGTCGGGGTCGGCGAGCAGGGCGTTCATCCGGTCCTGCTCACCGACGGGCATGCCGAGTCCGCGGTCCTCGACCTCGACGGCGAGGCCCGAGGTGACGAGGTTGGCGCGCATCAGCACCTGGGTCTGCGGGGCGGAGAACAGGGTGGCGTTCTCGACGAGTTCGGCCAGCAGGTGGATGACGTCGGCGACGGCGTGGCCGCGCAGGGTGCCGTCGATCGGCGGGACCAGCCGGACCCGGGAGTACTGCTCGACCTCGGCGATGGCCGAGCGCAGCACCTCGGTCATGTCCACCGGGTTGCTCCACTGGCGGCGGGAGACGGCGCCGCCGAGCACGGCGAGGTTCTCGGCGTGGCGGCGGATACGGGTGGCGAGGTGGTCGACGTGGAAGAGGCCCTTGAGGAGGTCGGGGTCCTCGATCTCGTTCTCCAGCTCGTCCAGGATGGAGATCTCCCGGTGCACCAGGGACTGAAGGCGCCGGGCGAGGTTGACGAAGACCTCCAGCTTCTGTTCGCTGCCCGCCTGGCTGGAGAGCTGAGCGGCCCGGACGACGGCGGTCACGGCCCCGTCGTGGGCGCGGGAGAGGTCGGCGGCGAGCAGCTCGAAGTCGTCGGCGTCGTCCGGCGGCCCGCCGCGCGGTGTGCGCGGGGACGGTGTCTCGCCCCGGCGCAACGCCTCGACGACGGCGCGCAGATCACCTTCCTGGCGCGCGGTGCCGCGGCGCAGGGCACCGACGCGGTCGTGCACCGACCGCGCCGCGCGGCCGGCGGCGACGGCGGCGATGACGACGGCCGCGACGGTCACCGAGACCGCTCCGGCGAGCACGCCCCACAGGACCGGACTGGGCCGGGCGCCGGTGGACCGGACGGTGAACAGGACGACCGCGCAGCCGCTGAGGGCGACCGCGACCGGCGGCAGTACGGCGAGCCGCAGGAGTTGGGGCCGTATGTGGGTCTCGGGCAGCGCGGCGGTGGTACGCGGGGCCGGCCGGCCGTGCCGCCCGCCCTCGCGGCGGTCTGCGCGCGCGGCCGGTGCGCGGAGGTGAGACATCGGTTTCCTCGTACTGGTCCGTGTACTGGTTGGTCGGCCCTACGTCGCCCGACGGACACTGACAGTAGTCGCCCGGCCCTCATGTGCGGTCGGCAGTTGCCAAAGTCCCCCGGACAACGTCCTGCTCTGGTATGAGGCCTCGTACGACAGACCGATAAGCCGGAAACGCAACCGTTCTGTCACGACGAAGAACCGGTCGGACTCGATCAAAAACAGTCACCGTCAGTGACCGTAAGCCGAAGCGCCAGAGGGCGACTCCACGGCCCCACGCCCCCACGGCGCCGCCGCACATAAATGCGCACGACCGTTCGTGCTAATGTAACGCGCCTCATACGTCGACGAAGGAGCAGCGGACATGAAGCTCAGCGAGACGGTGCCGGGTGTCGCCCTGAACGCCCTCTCCCGTGTGGCCGCGCGGCCGGCGGGCGCGGCCACGTTCGCCCTGTTCCACATGCCCCTCGCCCGCAGCGCGGCCCGGCCGGCCGAACGGGAGCTGATCGAGCGGGCGCGCGTCGGCCGGGTGGACCTCGAGGGCAAGCACGCCGTCACCTACGAGTGGGGCGACGGCACGCGCACCGTCCTGCTCGTGCACGGGTGGCAGTCGCGGGGCTCGCGACTGTCCGACCTGGTCACGGCGTTCCTGCACCGGGGATACCGCGTCGTCGCGTTCGACGCGCCCGGGCACGGTGCCGCCTCCGGCCGCAGCGCGACCATCCTCGACTACCGCACCGTCCTGACCACGCTCAACGAGCGGTACGGCGCGTTCGACGGCCTGGTGGCCCACTCCCTGGGCGCACTGGCGGCGTTCTTCGCGCTGCGGCACGGGGTGAAGGCGGAGCGGATCGTCACCATCAGCGGAGTCTGCGACTTCGACTACGTGGTCGACGAGTTCGCCACCGCACTCGGGCTGCGCCCCCGGCTCAAGGCGGAGCTGCACCGGCGGATCGCGAGCGACCTCTTCCCCGGCCTCCCGGCGGACCGGTCACCCTTCTCCGCGGCGCACACCACCGAGGAGGTGGACGCGCCGCTCCTGGTGATCCACGACGCGGACGACACCCGGATCGGGGTCGGGCAGGGACGGCGGCTGGCCGGCGCCTTCGGCGAGCGGGCCCGCCTGGTGGTCACCGGTGGGCTCGGACACCGGCGCATCCTCGGCGACCCCGAAGTCGTACGGGCCGCGGTGGACTTCGTCGAGCACGGGCCGGGCCCGTCCCACCCGCCACGGCACTAACCGCACGGACGTCCGCCCATTCGCTACACTCGAGTAACCTCTTCGCCGCCGAGAGGTCAAGCCCGGGAGAGCAGGTAAGGCATGGGCACGACTGAACGCATTGACGGCCGGATCGCGCGGGGCAACCAGACCCGTCGGCTGGTCCTCGGGCGCGCCGTGGAGACCGCTTCGGTCGAGGGCCTGGAGGGGCTGTCCCTGGGGCGACTGGCGAGCGAACTCAAGCTGAGCAAGAGCGGGGTCTTCGCCCTGTTCGGCTCCAAGGAGGACCTCCAACTCGCCACCGTCCGCGCGGCGATCGACGTCTACCTGGACGTCGTGGTCCAGCCGGCCCGCGACCTGCCGCCCGGCGCCGGCCGCCTGTGGCGCCTGTGCACCGGATGGCTCGCCTACTCGCGCGACCGCGTCTTCCCCGGCGGCTGCTTCTTCTACTCGGCCACCGCCGAGTACGACGCCCGCGAGGGCAAGGTCCACGACATGCTGGCGAGCGCCCGGACCAACTGGCTCGCGTACGTGGAGCAGACGGCCCTCGAGGCCCGGCAGGCCGGTGAGATCACGGAGGGGACGGACGTCTCCCAACTCGCGTTCGAGCTCGTCGCCCTCCTGGAGATGGCGAACGCCGAGTCGGTGCTGCACAACGAGTTCACCAGCTACGCCAAGGCGGGCAGGGCCATCCTGACCCGCCTGCGCGCCGTGACCACGGACCCCGCGCTGCTGCCCGACAGCCCCTGACCTCCTCCCCGGCCTCCCCTCGTCCCCGACACCGACACCGACGTGACCTGGGTCAGCCACCCGCGAGATCGAGGTCCCCCTTGCTCGTCCCGGCCACGCCCTCGACGACCCGGGGACGCCGCCACGGGTGCGCGATCGGTGCCGACACCGCCCGCCACCACGGCTCCACCGGCAGCTTCCCGGCCGGCTCGAACGGCTCGCCCGGCTGCGGGAACGCGACCGCCTGGCCGGCCTCCCCGGCCGCGTCCTCGGTCCACTCCCCCGGCTCCGCCCACGCGTGCGGCGCCAGGTTGAAGGTCCCCCAGTGGATGGGCAGCAGGGCGCCGTGCGGCGCACCGCCCTGGAGGTCGAGGTGGGCACGGACGCCCTCCTCGGGGGTCATGTGGATGTCCGGCCAAAAGCCGTTCTTTGATTCTTGGAGTCAACAGAGGCCCGACACCCCGTCGACGCGTACCGTTTCACCGTTCCTCTTCGCTCCCTGAGCGCGCTTTCGTGAACGCCCGCCGGCCCCGTCGCGAGGCGAACGGATACAGTGCGCGGGACAGTGGCCCGGTCGGGATACACCTTCAGCGCGTCCGCCTCGACCTGGTCGGCGGCAAGTCTCCAACGCAGCTTCGCCGCCATCCACTCCCCCACGCACCGACAGCAGGCCTCGGGAGCGGAAGCATCCACTCCGCCGGATCCCGATCGGCCTTCGCCCCCTTCGAGCGTGCCGTCACCGCAACCAGCGACGCCGCAGCACCCTGATCGTTCGCGTACGCTTCGCGACGCTTCGACTCGGACCACCTCACCCGCACCCTCCGCGTCGGAGGGTCCGGCAGCGAGGTGGAGGAGAATGGTCCCGAATAGGTCTCAGTGAGGCGGAGGGGCGAGGGGTGCTGTACGAAACCGCAAAGATCGCGCTGGAGCAGCTCACGGACGATCGGGCCCTGGAACGGGTGGCCCTGCGAGTGCTCCGGAAGTGCTACCCCCATCTCCGCCTCACCAGCGCCACCGGTGACACCGGCCTCGACGGCTACGATCGCGCCTTGTTCAAGGACGAGATCGAAGTAGCTCTGTGGGTCAGCCTGCAGGCCACGTGGACCACGAAGCTCACCACCGAGTTGAAGAAGCATCAGGAGCACGGGCGCACCGCACCGGCCTTTTTCGTGATGAACCGCCCGGCCACTGAGATCAAGAAGGAGCAGGAACGGGATCGGGCGAAGACAGACTTCGGGGTGAGCCTGGAGATCTTCGACCTCGCCGAGCTTGCCACACAGCTGGAGTCGGACGACCTGCGCTGGGTGGCTGAGGCTGAGCTGGGGGTCCGTCCGCGCCGGCCCAGGGCCCTAACCACGGCGGAGGTGTACCTGGATCGGCTCTCCCGCACGGTGCCGGGGATGGCCGCTGAGCTCCGTGGTACTGCCGAAATCGGGAATCAGCTCCGCGCCCGGCTCGCCCCGGAGTCTTCTGAGGACCGGGTCGTCGTGGTGGAGGGCCCTGGCGGCTGCGGGAAGACCAGGATCGCGATCGAGACGGCCCGGTCCGTCGCCACAACCCTGGTCGTCCCTTCTGCGGCTCCCTTCACGCTCGACTCGTTCACAGAGGTGGGGTTGGACGCTCCGCTGATCCTCGTAATCGACGACGCCCATCGCAGCCAAAGCCTGTCCGCGGTGGCCGCGATGCTCGCCGACCAGCGGTTCGACCGGGTCCGACTGGTCCTCACGGTTCGCCCGGGCCAGCGCGACCGGACGCTCTACGCCGCCGGAGCCGAGAACCACGTCGGCGCCCCGGTCGTGCTTCTCCCGTTGGACCGCCCGGAGATCGACACCATCATCACGGACCACGGGATTCAGCGGGAGGAGTTCCGCAAGGCAGTTATCACCCTGGCCGGCGGCAATCCCTTGCTCGCCCACACCGCCTGCCAGGTGGCCCTGTCCAATGGCAAGTTCGACTGGGGCGACGCCTCCGACCTCCTACGGGAACTGGTCGCTGACAGGCTCCGGGCGCTGGACGACCCTGGCTTGCACCGGACGGTCGCGGTCGGCCTCGCTCTGCTGACTAAGGCAGGCGACCCGGCAGGGCACCACGGAGGTCAGGACATCGCCGTTCTCCACGGCGCGGTCTCCGGTTTGCCATCTGAGCCCGACCGGCTCGACCGGATCCTGGACAACCTTGCCGACGCCGGGCTGGTGGACACACCGCCCTACACCTTCCGCCCCGACCTTGCCGCCGCCGTTGTCCTGGCCGACGCCCTCACTCCGGGGGCCATGGTCCGGCTGGACACCAACGCAGCCCTGCGCCACCTGGCCACCCACTCGGGTCTCACCCCAGGGCTCACCCCGCAGGAGCACGCGGACGTTCTGGAAGCCGCGACGCGGCGGCTCGACCCACAAATCGGCGTGCTGGCCGCCGCAGCCCGCGACAGCGGCAACCAGGCTGCTGCCTCGGCGATCACCACCTTCGTCCTCGGCCTGCTCCCCGAAGACGCCCACCTCGGCCAATGGGCCAGCATCGTTCGCCTCGCCTCCCAGGCCGCCTCCGCTGATCCGACACTTCTCGCGCAGCTCACCGAGCGGCTGGCCCGGCGATGGCCAGTGCCAGCCTCCGAGCAACTCTGGGGCGACACAGACGCCGTCGCCTATTACCGGTTCGAACTGGACCGCCTGTGTGAGGAGTTCGCCCGACTGGCAGCACGCACCAACCCCGAGACCACCCCGGCGGCCGTGGCATCCGTGCTGGACATCGCTTGGCTGGTGGATGCCGCCCGGCCCGTCTTCGGCAGCCACCAACCCGACACCCTGCTACGCACGTTCCATGCATGGACAGGTCCAAGAAACTGGCACAACGGACAAGCACTGATGGACCGCCGAGGCGCCCTGCTCGGCGCGATCTCGCGCTGGGTCCGCGACCGCACCGACGAACCACCACTGGGACTCGACCCCGCGGATGCGGCCAAGCGGGGCCCCGAGTCCGTCACCCGTGTCCTCCTCGCGGCCCTGCAGCCCTACCTGACTGTCACTGTCGAGCTCGTGCAGCGCGGAACCCCCGAGCAGGCAAACACTCTCAACATCAGCACCGCAGCGCTTCCTGACCTTCCAGAGACCCGACACCAGCTCGACCAGGCCCTCGACCTACTCGAACCGCTGCTCGCCGAACCGGCCCTGCACCGGCCCGAGCACCTGAACCTCCTCAACGCGCTGGTCGCCGTACCCGAGCAACTGCGCCAGGCCGCCGGCCGCGGCCTGCCCGGCAACCACCACCAGAAGCTGCCCGCGCACGCCGAAAAGGTATTGGTGGAGGCTGCCTCGAGGTTTGCCGAGAAGATCGCCGCGCGGTGGACGGGCCTTCCGCTGTCCGTTCGGCGCCGGGCGGTCGAGGCCGCGCTCGGAACAGGCACCCGCCGGACCGACCTTGCAGGGGCTGCAGCCAACGGCGAGCCCATCGCAGTAGCGGCACTCAGCGACCTGGGGCTAGCGCACCTCCTCGTCGTTCAGCCGCCCAACACCTTCACCGCCACCTGTGCCGAGGACGTCGCAACCCAGAAGTCCACCGCCATCACGCTGGCCGGCCAGCTGACCACCGCGCAGGCCATCGACCTGCTAGAAGCAGCCGATCCCTCCTTCTTCGGTACGGCGCACGAGGTGCTCCCGGCCTTCGCCGCAGCGATAGGCGAGAGTGCGACTGACGCTGATCCCGTCCTGGACCGCATCGCCAGCAGGCCACTGCCAGGGGATGCTGCGCTGCTGGCCGGCCTAGCGACCCAGCACACGGACCGGGTCTGGCAGTGGGTTTCGGAACATGCGGGTGACCCCAGGCTCGCGGGGCTCGCACTCGCGATGGCCGACGATCACCCCGAACAGGAAGCGCAACTCCTTCGCACCCTCGCGGACGCGGCAACCGGAACCGAGGCCACTGAGCCGGCCGCCATCTGCACACAGGTCGCCCGGCACACGTGGCACTGCACGCGATCAGCCGAGGACCGACTGGAGCGCCTGGCCCTGCTGGGCACCCAGGGGCCGGATCAGGCGGTTCCTGCGGTACTGGAGGCGATCGGTACGGTGCTCCACTCCAACGCACCGGTAGACCCCGCAGCGGTGGACGCTTGCGCGGCCGTGCTGGAGCGGGGGCTCACCACCGACACCACCGGCCTCCTGAACAACGACAGCCTGAGCCTCATCAGCCACGGAGTAATCCAAATCGCCCGCCGGTCGCCCGAGCGGTTCGCCCAGGTCCTGGCAGGACATGTCCTCAGCGGTCGCCGCCTGCCGGCTCCCTGGACGGAGCACCTCGAGAGCCTCGACATTGCGGTGCGTAACAACATCACCGCCGCGTTCGAGCAGCACTGGTCGACAGCACCGGCCACCGCCCTCAACGACTCCGTCCAAGACGCGCTGTGTGAGACGTTCATTGCGATCGGCAAGGACACCGAAGCCTGGTCGCGAACACTAGTCGAGTGGGCCGGCGGACCGCCGAGCGCACGCCGCAGAGCGGCGAAGGCGGTTCACCTGGATTGGTCGAGCAGTACCTGGGGACAGGTTGTCCCAGAGCTCCTGGTTGCTGGGCTGACCCCTGAAAGCCAGGAGCTGATCCTGCACGGGCTGGCCGCGGTGAACGCCGTCTTCACCGACTTGGACGCCGTGATCCGCCCTCGCCGGGAGGCTGCGGAGAAGCTGAAGTCCCACCCCGACGCCTTGGTGCAGGCGTTCGCCACCACCGCGCTGGAACACCTTGACAGTTCCGCCTCGGTCTTCCGGGGCATGCAGCAGCGCAGCCGCACCGGCTACCCCACCTGATCCGGAACCGCCACCAGCCCGGGAGTGCCTGATGGGCCTTCCGAGCAGGTAAGTTCGGGGCCGCTGGGCTCCCCACCCTGCGTCGAGGAAGCCCCACGGAACGGGGCCAGCAGCTTCGCCGCAGGGTGGGCCGAGGGCCCGGTCGTGGTGTACCTGTGACCAGCCACTGCGACGCTGAGGGGTTCAGCGGCGCGTGACGCCGAACGCAAAGCCTGGACGCCGCCCTCGCGCCAGGCCCGCCGCCAGCGCCCCACCGACCGCTCACTGACCCGCAGATCCCGGGCGAACGCAATACCGTCTCACCCGCCTCGAAGCTGATCCCGGCCTCCAACCACACCTGTTCAAGAAACGTCCACCGCTCTGCGGTCAAGGCCCCACCCTGCGCGTGCCGCATACCACCGGCATATCGCAGGGATCACTACCTGCCATCACCGACAACAGGCGAAAACCTCAATATTTCACCCTAACTACCCTAAACGTCCCGCAATCAGTGTCGCTAATCAACAACGGCTGACGAAGGTGCTGAGCTGCACCCCAAGTAGGCCAATGCAGAAACCCTGCCAGCGAACCTGCGAGGCTCCTTCGGGTACATGCTCAGGTATCCACGGTGCGTGTCCGGACGACAACCGAGGACGAACCCGCTCTGGTAGGCAACGGCATGAGCCGTTGGGCACTCACCGAAGGCTCCCGCCGGGACGGGCCGTCGAGCACGCGCACCACACAATCACGTTCCTCGCCTGAGAGACGAGCCAGCAGGGCCACGACCCGGCCCAACTCATCCTCACCCGACCTCACCGATCACCAGCCAGATCGAGATCACGCTCGGACGCCTCTACAAGAGTCGGCTCCGGCCTCGGCCGACGCCACGGATGAGCGATCGGCTGGGACACGCCACGCCACCAAGCATCCGCGGGCAGCTTCCCCGCCGGCTCGAACGGCTCGCCGGGGCGGGGGAACGCCACCGCCTGCCCCGCCTCCTCCGCCGCTTCCTTCGTCCACTCCCCCGGCTCCGCCCACGGGTGCGGGGCCCCACAGCCAGGCACTCACGACCGTCCCTCCACCAGCCTCGGCGGTGGCTCGGGCAGCAGCGGCGCAATGAGCAGTCGAGGTGTCGTGGCTGGCTCGGGAGTCAGGGGTTGCGCGGGTTCAGCGGATGGGCAGCCAAAGCCGACCCCGTTTCCGAAGCCGGGCTGGCCGCGGCCAGAACGTCCTGGTGGTCGCACCAGACCAAAGGGTGTTGCAGAAGGCCGTGATCAGGCAGGTCGGAGCGGGTGTCCGGGGCTGTGCTGTCACGCGGCGAGGGCGCGGTTGTGCATGCGGGCGACGGCCTGGACGGCGTGGTGGAGGCCGTCGCCGCGTTGCTGGCAGTCGCGAAGGATCTTGTAGTTCTTCATGCGGGAGAAGGTGTGCTCGACGCGGGCGCGGACCTTGCGATGCTGCGCGTTGTCTTCCTCCTCACCCTTCAGCAGGGGCCGCCCGGGGCGTTTGCGGTGCGGGACAATCAGGCCGGTGTTGATGTAGGCGCCGTCGCCGAGGACCGTCACGCCTTCGCAGTGCTGGGCCAGGCCGGAGTCCCGCCAGGCTTTCGCGTCCGCGGTGTTGCCGGGCACCGGACGGGCGGTCGCCACCACCAGACGTGTCTCGGCGTCCACGATGACCTGCACGTTCGCCGAGAACCGGTAGTTTCGGGAGGACGCTCCGACCTTGCGGTCGCGGACCGGGACGAGGGTGCCGTCGACAATCCACAGCCGGTCGGTGGCATCGGCGCAGGCCCGGGCCGGCTCGAGTGCAAGCAGCGGGCCGAGCCTCTGGATCACCCGGCACACGGTCGCGGGCGAGATACCGAACAGAGGGGCGAGCTGCCGCATGGTGAGGTTCGTGCGGTAGTACACGGCCACCAGCAGCACCCGCTCGGCCAGCGGAAGCCGCCACGGACGACCCCAGCCACATCGCTCGCCACCGCGTTCCCGGACCGCTTACAGCAGCCGACCGAACTGGTCCGTCCGCAGCCCCGTGAACGTCTCCACCCACACCCGCTCGGCCCTCAACACCCCAGCCATATAAGGGAGATGCCCAGCTCACGGCCTTTTGCAACACCCTTTAGCCGCCGCTGTTGCCACCTCCTATCTCCCTCGCCTGCGAGACGCAGATGATCTACCTGCGGCGCCCTTTCCGCCGAGCACGGGTAGACCGCGAAGGCTGTCTGCGGGCTGCCGTTGCGGCTTCCTTCGGAATGGTCGGGCCAGGTTGGAGACGCACGGAGACCAGGGCTGCGGCGAGCAACCCGCTGTCGCTCGCCTCGACGATTCGGCGGTGTACCTCTGCAGGGGCCGTCATGAGTTGCCGGTGCGCGGGCAAGTCATGGAGAGCCAGACCGTAGCCATACAGCACGAGCACGCTGCCACGGTCACGGGCTGCCTGCCGCCACCGGCCTGATGCCGTCGCATTGGCGCGGGCGATGACGGTGCCATCGTCATGCTCGAGGGTCAGCCCTCGGCCCGCCACAGTGAGCGTGAGGTACTCCAGTGT
>NZ_BEWB01000010.1 GCF_003112555.1 Streptomyces coelicoflavus
AGTTCTGAGGCAACGACCGTTGCCGGCTTTGAGTAGAACGCACAATTGAAGAGTGTGCTTGTTCGCTCGAAACCATTAGGGTTTCGGTGGTCATAGCGTAGGGGAAACGCCCGGTTACATTTCGAACCCGGAAGCTAAGCCTTACAGCGCCGATGGTACTGCAGGGGGGACCCTGTGGGAGAGTAGGACGCCGCCGAACAATCTTTGGAAAGGACCCCTGGTCCCCAGCGTTCAGCTGGGGACCAGGGGTCCTTTCGTTTTTCCAGGGCGCACCGGGTACCCGGTTGCGCGAGAATGACTTGCGGTACCGAAGACAGGAGTCACCACGATGTCCACCAACTCTCCCGACGACCGACCGGAGCGCGACCAGCGGCGACGGGACAGTGGTGACCGCGGCGGGTTCCGCCGCGACGACCGCCGGGGCAACGACCGCCGCGATGACCGTGGTGGGCAGCGCGGTGGCTTCCGCCGTGACGACCGTGACCGTGGACCGCGTCGTGACGACCGTCCTCCCTTCCGCCGCGACGACCGTCGTGATGACCGGGGCGGCGATCGTCCATCTTTCCGCCGTGACGATCGCGGAGACCGTGGCGACCGTCCGTCCTTCCGCCGTGACGATCGCGGAGACCGTCCCTCATACCGTCGGGACGACCGTCGGGACGACCGGGGCGGCGACCGTCCGTCCTTCCGTCGGGACGACCGTCGGGACGACCGGGGCGGCGACCGTCCGTCCTTCCGTCGTGACGACCGCCGTGATGACCGGGGCGGCGACCGTCCGTCCTTCCGTCGCGACGACCGCCGTGACGAGCGGCGTGACGACCGTCCCCCCTTCCGCCGTGACGACAGGCGCGACGACCGCCGCGATGACCGTGGTGGGCAGCGCGGTGGCTTCCGCCGTGACGACCGTGACCGTGGACCGCGTCGTGACGACCGTCCTCCCTTCCGCCGTGACGACCGTCGTGATGACCGGGGTGGCGACCGTCCGTCTTTCCGTCGTGACGACCGTCGGGACGACCGGGGCGGCGACCGTCCGTCCTTCCGCCGCGACGATCGCGGAGACCGTCCTTCATACCGTCGGGACGACCGTCGGGACGACCGGGGTGGCGACCGTCCGTCTTTCCGTCGCGACGACCGCCGTGACGAGCGGCGCGACGACCGTCCCCCCTTCCGCCGTGACGACAGGCGCGACGACCGCCGGGGCGACGACCGCGGTGGTTTCCGTCGTGACGACCGTGGCGACCGCGGTGGTTTCCGCCGGGACGACAACCGTGGTGAGCGTGGCGGATTCGGTCGGCGTGACGACCGGCGTGACGACGGCCGGGGTGGCGACCGCGGTGGGTTCCGTGGGCGGGACGACCGCGGTGGACGCGGGCCCCGTCGTGACGACCGCGGTGGGCGGCCCGGCGGGTACCGGGGGCGCGACGACCGGCAGGGTGGCGGTGGCCGGTTCCGTGAGGAGCGCGACCGCGACCGGGAGCCGATCAAGCGCCTGCCGATCCCCGAGGAGGTCACGGGCGACGAGATCGACAAGGACGTGCGGCAGGAGCTGCAGAGCCTGCCCAAGACGCTCGCGGAGGACGTCGCCAGGAACCTGGTGATGGTCGCGCGGCTGCTCGACGAGGACCCGGAGGCCGCGTACGGGTACTCCAGGGTGGCCCTGCGTCTGGCCTCCCGCGTCGCCGCCGTACGCGAGGCGGCCGGCTTCGCCGCGTACGCCAACCAGAAGTACAGCGAGGCGCTGGCGGAGTTCCGGGCCGCCCGGCGGATGACCGGGTCGGTGGAGCTGTGGCCGGTGATGGCCGACTGCGAGCGTGGGCTGGGCCGGCCGGAGAAGGCGCTGGACATGGCCGGCGCCCCCGAGGTGCACAAGCTGGACAAGGCCGGTCAGGTCGAGATGCGCCTCGTGGCCGCCGGTGCCCGGCGTGACATGGGACAGCTGGACGCGGCCATCGTGACGTTGCAGAGCCCCGAGCTGGCCTCCCACTCCGTACAGCCCTGGACCGCGCGGCTGCGTTACGCCTACGCCGACGCCCTGCTGGCCGCGGGCCGGGAGCAGGAGGCGCGGGAATGGTTCGCGAAGGCCGTGGAGTCCGACCGGGACGGCAGCACGGACGCCTCCGACCGGCTCGCCGAGCTGGACGGCGTGGAGTTCATGGACGCCCTGGACGAGGACGAGGACGAGACCGGGTCAGGTGGTGACGTGGAGGGTTCTTCCGCCGAGGACGGCGACAAGGACTGACGTCCCCTACGGCGAGGGGGCGGGCCCGTGTACCGGGCCCGCCCCCTCGTCCCGTTGTGGACGGGGTCAGACGTCGAGCGCGCGGAGCACCAGGCCGGAGGCCGGTTTCGGGCCGAAGGACGTCGACTTGCGGGGCATCGTGACGCCCTGGCGGGCCAGTTCGCGGACGACCTCCTCGCGGACCGGGTGCATCAGCACCGCCGTGCCGCCGTCGCGTTCGGCCTTCTCCACGGTGGCCGCCGTGTCGTGGATGTAGGAGATGTGGGCCGCCGAGTCGTCGGGGACCTGCCAGACGTGGGCGAGGAGTGTGGCGTGCAGGACAGTGGCGTCCAGGGTGCGCCAGGCCTCGGGCCGGTCGGTGGGGACCGTGCGCGCCAGTAGGCCGGGGTCCGGCAGGTCGACCAGGTGGAAGGCGCCGTCGCCGGCGAGGAGGAAGGCGTTGCCCGCGTCGGCCGCCTTCGCCAGGGTCTCCAGGGACCCGTCCAGGGACGTGTCGAGGCGGCGGACGCGGAAGTGCCCGTCCAGGGCGGCCACCGCGTCGCGCACCGGGACGCCGTGCAGCAGGCGGTGGATGGCGCGGACGCGGAGCGGGTAGCGGACCGTGTCGACCAGGAGGACGAGACCGTGGTCCCAGGGGCTGGGGGAGGGGTGCTCCGCGCGGAGGGTGCGGTAGGTGGCCCAGCGGTGGTGGCCGTCCGCGATGAGGGCCTGCTGCCGGGACAGCTCGGCCTGGACGCCGGCCACGGTGTCCGGGTCGGTGACCGACCACAGGCGGTGGCGGAAACCGTCCTCCGTGGTCGTGGCGAGGAGCGGCGGCTGTGCGGCCGTGCGTTCCACGAGGGCGGTGGTGACCGGTGTCTCGTCGTCGCCGCGGTAGGTCAGGAGCAGAGGCTCGAGGTTCGCCCGGGTGGCCCGCATGAGGGCCGCGCGGTCGGCGACGACATGGGACATGACGTCCTCGTGCGGCAGGACCACCTGCTCGGAGGGGTCCGACACGCGCACGGCGCCGATGATGCCGCGCTGGAGCATCCCTTCTCCGTCGCGCTGTTCGTAGACGTACAGGCCCGGTTCGGGGTCGGTGGTCAGGACGCCCTCCGCGGTCCAGCGCCGCAGGGTGCGGGCGGCCTGCCCGTTGCGTGCTTCGGGCGTGGCGGCCTGGGGCAGGATCAGCCGGACGATGTTGTACGGGTCGGCCGACTCGAGGTGGAGCAGGCCGTCGGGGCGGACCACGACGTCGTAGGGCGGGGAGGTCACGGCGGCCAGGCTGCCGACCCGGTCGGGGTCGTAGCGGAGGCCTCGGAACGGGGTGAGTTCCAGGCCCCGGCGCGCCGTTGCTTCCGGGTGACCTGCAGAGTTCATCCCGGCATCGTACGTGTGTCAGTGGGATGGGGGATGATCGGGGGAAAGGCGACCAACGAGGAGCGATGTGCGATGAGCCGGAGCGTCAGGACGAGGCCCGAGGGCAGTGGGCAGGGCCTGAACGAGGCCTATGACACGGCGCTGCTCGACCTGGACGGCGTGGTGTACGCCGGGGGGAACGCGATCGCCCACGCCGTCGAGTCCCTCGGCACCGCCCGGGACGGCGGCATGCGCCTGGCGTACGTCACCAACAACGCGCTCCGCACGCCCGACACGGTGGCCGCGCACCTGACCGAGCTGGGGATACCGACGGACGCCGGTGACGTCATCACCTCGGCGCAGGCGGTGGCCCGGCTGATCGCCGAGCAGGTGCCCTCGGGGGCGCGGGTGCTGGTGATCGGCGGCGAGGGGCTGCGCGTGGCGCTGCGCGAGCGCGGTCTCGAGCCGGTGGAGTCGGCCGAGGACGATCCGGCGGCCGTCGTGCAGGGATTCGGCGGCCCGGAGCTGCCGTGGGGGCGGTTCGCCGAGGCCTCTTACGCGATCGCGCGCGGTGTCCCCTGGTACGCCTCCAACACCGATCTGACCATCCCGGGCGCCCGGGGGATCGCTCCGGGCAACGGCGCGGCGGTGGAGGTCGTGCGGATCGCGACCGGTGCCGAGCCGCAGGTCGCGGGGAAGCCGTTGCCGCCCATGCACCGGGAGACGATCCTGCGGACCGGCGCGCAGCGACCGCTGGTGGTGGGCGACCGCCTGGACACGGACATCGAGGGGGCGTTCAACGGGGAGGTCGACTCGCTGCTCGTCCTGACCGGCGTGACCGACGGGGCGCAGCTGCTGGCGGCGCCGCCGCAGCACCGGCCGACGTACGTCGACGCCGACCTGCGCGGGCTGCTCACCGGCCAGCCGGAGGTCACCGGTCACGCGGACGACGGCTTCCGCTGCGGCGGCTGGACGGCGACGGCCGGTGCGGAGCGGCTGGAGCTGACGGGCGACGGCGCGGAGCTGGACGGGCTGCGGGCCCTGTGCGCGGCGGCCTGGACGGCGGGCGGCGAGCAGGGGTGCGGGCTGGACTCGGGGAAGGCGCTGGCGCGTTTGGGGTTGTGAGACGGCGTACGGGGAAGGCGCCCGTCCACGGGCCGGAGTGGGTCGGAGCGAGCCGGAGTGTGCCGGGGCTGCCAGTGCCTGCCGGGCCGGGGGCCTCTGGGCGGCCCTCGGGATCATGATCGATTGGCAGGGTAGGCTAACCTAACTGCGTGTTGGTCGAGAGTCCCCCCGAACAGCGCGCGGAGACCGCTCCCGCGCCGCCCGCCAAGCGCCGTCTCCTGCGTGCCGCGGGGCTGCCCGTCTCCGTCGCGGTCCTGGTGTTCGTCGCGTTGGCGAGCATCGCGATCGGTGCCAAGGACCTGTCCCTGGCACAGGTCTGGCACGGTCTCTTCCACGACTCGGGCACCTACGGCGACGTCGTCGTCGGCGAGCGGCTGTCGCGGACCGTGCTCGGCCTGCTGGCCGGCGCCGCCCTCGGTCTCGCGGGAGCCGTGCTCCAGGCGCTGACCCGTAATCCGCTGGCCGACCCCGGACTGCTCGGCATCAACGCGGGCGCCTCGGCGGCCGTCGTCACGGGCATCACCTTCTTCGGCGTCACCTCGCTGACCGGGTACGTCTGGTTCGCCTTCGCCGGTGCGGCGGGGGTCGGCGCGCTGGTCTGGTTCCTGGGCGGCAGCCGGGGGGCCACGCCGGTGCGGCTGGTGCTGGCCGGCACCGCGATCAGCGCCGCGCTCTTCGGCTACCTCCAGGCCGTGATGATCATGGACGACGCGGCGCTGGGCCGGATGCGCTTCTGGACGGTCGGTTCGCTCGCCTCGGCGACGACCGGAACCATCAAGGAAGTGCTGCCCTTCTTCGTGACGGGCACGGTCCTCGCGCTCGCGCTCGCCCGGCCGCTCAACGCCATGGAGATGGGCGACGACACCGCCAAGGCCCTCGGCGCCAACCTGAACCGGACGCGGGCGCTGGCCATGCTCGCCGCGACCGTGCTGTGCGGGGCCGCGACGGCGGCCTGCGGGCCGATCGTCTTCGTCGGGCTGATGATCCCGCACATCGTCCGTTCCTTCACCGGACCCGACATGCGCTGGATCCTCCCGTACGCGGCGATCCTGTCCCCGGTGCTGCTGCTCGGCGCGGACGTGCTGGGCCGGATCGTCGCACGGCCCTCGGAGCTCCAGGTCGGCATCGTCACCGCCGTCCTGGGCGGGCCGGTCTTCATCTTTCTCGTACGACGGCGGAGGACGGCCCAGCTGTGAAGAACGGGAAGACCGTGAAGACCAACCGTGCCGTGCGTACCCCGGGAGGGCTGTCCCTCCGCCTCGACGTGCGGGCCACCGTCGTGGTCGCCCTGCTGCTGCTCGTCGCCGTCGCCGCGAGCGTGCTGCTGATCGGCACGGGGGACTTCGACATACCGGCCGTCGACGTGCTGAAGACCCTGGTCGGCCAGGGCAACGCCGGGCAGGAGTTCATCGTCAACGAACTGCGGCTGCCGCGGGTCCTGGTCGGACTGCTGGTCGGCGGCGCGCTCGGCGTCGGCGGCGCGCTCTTCCAAGCCATCTCCCGCAACCCGCTGGGCAGTCCGGACGTACTGGGTCTCGGGCAGGGTGCGACGGCCGGCGCGCTCATCATGATCGTCCTGTTCTCCGGCAGCTCGGCCCAGGTCACCGTCGGCGCGCTGGTCGGCGGCCTGGTGACCGGCGTCGCCATCTACCTGCTCGCCTGGAAGCGGGGCGTGCACGGATACCGGCTGGTCCTGGTCGGCATCGGCGTGTCCGCGATCGTCACGGCGGTCAACGGATACCTGCTCACCCGCGCCGACATCGTCGACGCCTCCCGCGCCGTCGTCTGGATGACCGGCTCCCTCAACGGCCGTGACTGGGACCAGGTGTGGCCCCTGCTCGCGCTGTGCGCCGTGCTCGTGCCGCTCGTGCTCACCAACGGACGGGCGCTGCGGATGATGGAGATGGGCGACGACGTTTCGTACGCCCTCGGGGTGCGCGTCGAGCGGGTGCGGGCGCTGCTGATGGTGGCCGCCGTCCTGCTGACCGCCTCGGCCACCGCCGCCGCCGGACCGGTCAGCTTCGTCGCGCTCACCGCGCCGCAGCTCGCCCGGCGCCTGACCCGTTCGCCCGGCCCCAACCTGGTGCCGTCCCTGTGCATGGGCGCCGCACTGCTGGTCAGCGCCGACTGGATCTCGCAGCGTGCCTTCGGCGCCGACCAGCTGCCCGTGGGCGTCGTCACCGGCGTACTGGGCGGCGTCTACCTGCTGTGGCTGCTGGTCACCGAGCGCAAGGCGGGCCGGATATGAGCGCCGGAGGCGACACCCGCAGCGGGGCCGGGAACCAGAGGAGCGAGAACCAAAGGAGCAACGTGAACCGCCTGACCGCCGAGAACGTCACCCTCGCCTACGACCAGCGGGTCATCGCGGAGAAGCTGTCGGTGGAGATACCCGACAACTCCTTCACGGTGATCGTCGGCCCGAACGCGTGCGGCAAGTCCACCCTGCTGCGGGCCCTGTCGCGGATGCTCAAGCCGAGCGACGGCCGGGTGCTGCTCGACGGTTCGGTCATCCAGTCGATGCCCGCCAAGAAGGTGGCGCGGACCCTCGGCCTGCTCCCGCAGTCGTCCATCGCGCCCGACGGCATCACCGTCGGGGACCTCGTCGGCCGCGGCCGCTACCCGCACCAGGGCATCCTGCGCCAGTGGTCGGCCGAGGACGAGCGGGTCGTCCAGGAGGCGATGGCCCAGACCGGCATCGCCGAGCTGGCCGACCGCTACGTCGACGAACTCTCCGGCGGCCAGCGCCAGCGCGTGTGGATCGCCATGGCGCTCGCCCAGCAGACGCCGCTGCTGCTGCTCGACGAACCGACGACGTACCTGGACATCCAGCACCAGATCGACGTCCTCGACCTGTGCGCGGAGCTCCACGAGGAGCAGGGCCGCACCCTGGTGGCCGTCCTGCACGACCTGAACCACGCCGCCCGCTACGCCACCCACCTCATCGCCCTGCGCGGCGGGGAGGTCATCGCCGAGGGCGCGCCGAAGGACATCGTCACCGCCGACCTGGTCGAGCGGGTCTTCGGGCTGCGCTGCCAGGTCATCGACGACCCGGAGACGGGTACGCCGCTGGTGGTGCCGGCCGCCCGCAAAGGACGCACCAAGCAGGTGGACAAGCAGGCGAACAAGCAGACGGACGAGCAGACGGACAAGCAGGTGAAGGCGGTCGCTACAGGAGCTTCCTGAGCCGGAACAGGTCGCGCAGGCCCGCCTCCAGCTTCACCCGGCCCGAGCCCCAGGCCCTGGCGAAGTTCAGTTCGCCCGCCACCAGGGCCACCAGGTCGTCGCCGGTCATCGACAGCCTGATCTCGGCCTTCTCGCGCGGCGGGCCCTCGAGGGTCTCGCGCACGTCGATGCGGCCGTCCGCCATGCGCCCGGCGAAGGTGACGTCCAGGTCGGTGATGTGACAGCTCACCGAGCGGTCCAGCTCCGTGGCCGCCCGCACGTCCCCTTCGGCGCCGCGCATGCTGTCCGAAAGCTTCTCGAGTGCGGCACGGCACTCCTCAGTCGTCGCCATCGCGACCGACCGTACCCCAGCACCACGCGGTAGCGTCGGGGCATGAGCGACGCAGTACCTGAGCCGGAGCCGCGACCGGATTCCGAGGAGGCGGAGCCCGGGGCACAGCCGGACCCCGGGTACGAGCCGGCCGCCCCCGCCCCGCTGGACGTCCCGCGCGAGCCCACCGGGAACGCCGAGGTCGACGCCCGGCTGGCGCGGCTGGCCGACGCCGACCACCTCGCCACCGACGGACACGTCGAGGTGTACGAGGATGTACACCGGGGGCTGCGCGACGCGCTCACCGCGCTCGACACCCGCCCTGGGCCTCCGGAACCCCCGGGCCGCCCGGGACCACCGGCGCCCCCGCCGCCATCACCGTACGACCGCAGGAGCTGAACCGAACGTGGCAGGAGTCGCACGCCGCCGTCTCGACGCGGAGCTGGTGCGCCGCAAGCTGGCGCGCTCGCGCGAGCACGCGAGCCAGCTGATCGCCGCCGGGCGGGTCACCGTCGGCAAGACCGTCGCGACCAAACCCGCCACGCAGGTCGAGACCGCCGCGGCGATCGTGGTGACCGCCGACGGCGACGACCCCGACTACGTCTCGCGCGGCGGCCACAAGCTGGCCGGCGCCCTCGCCGCCTTCGTGCCGCAGGGGCTGGTCGTCGAGGGACGGCGGGCGCTGGACGCCGGTGCCTCCACCGGCGGCTTCACCGACGTACTGCTGCGGGCCGGCGCCGCGCACGTCGTCGCCGTGGACGTGGGATACGGACAACTCGCCTGGAGTCTCCGGCAGGATGAACGCGTCACCGTCAAGGACCGTACGAACGTACGCGAGTTGACGCCGGAAGCGATCGATGGGGAGCCCGTGGACCTTGTCGTGGGGGATCTGTCCTTCATCCCGCTCGGACTGGTGCTGCCCGCCCTGGTGCGGTGCACACGGCCGGACGCGGACCTGGTGATGATGGTGAAGCCGCAGTTCGAGGTGGGGAAGGAACGGCTGGGCAGCGGGGGAGTGGTACGCAGCGCGCAGCTGCGGGCCGAGGCGGTGCGGGGCGTCGCGCAGCGGGCCTGGGAGCTGGGGCTCGGGGTGAAGGGGGTCACCGCCAGTCCGCTGCCGGGTCCCTCCGGGAACGTCGAGTACTTTCTGTGGCTGCGGGCCGGCGCCGCCGCACTGGACCCGGCCGATGTTGACCGTGCAGTGGCGGAGGGGCCGCGTTGACACAGAACCGAGCGCGAACTGTTTTCCTGCTCGCCCACACCGGGCGCCCCGCCGCCATCCGCAGCGCGGAGCTGGTGGTGGGCGGGCTGCTGCGGGCCGGGATCGGCGTACGGGTCCTGGAGGCCGAAGCCCGCGACCTGCCGCTGCCGGGCGAGGTGGAGCTGGTCGGTGAGGCCACCCCGCAGTGCCTGGACGGGTGCGAGCTGCTGATCGTGCTGGGCGGCGACGGCACGCTGCTGCGCGGCGCCGAGTTCGCCCGCGCCTCCGGGGTGCCGATGCTCGGCGTCAACCTCGGACGGGTCGGGTTCCTCGCGGAGGCCGAGCGCGACGACCTCGACAAGGTCGTCGACCGGGTGGTGAACCGCGCCTACGAGGTCGAGGAGCGGATGACCGTCGACGTCGTCGTGCACCGCAACGGCGACATCGTGCACACCGACTGGGCGCTGAACGAGGCCGCCGTGCAGAAGGCCGGCGCGGAGAAGCTGCTGGAAGTCGTCCTGGAGATCGACGGGCGGCCGGTGACGGGGTTCGGCTGCGACGGCATCGTGCTGTCGACGCCGACCGGGTCGACGGCGTACGCCTTCTCGGCCGGCGGTCCCGTGGTGTGGCCGGAGGTGGAGGCGCTGCTGATGGTGCCGATCAGCGCCCACGCGCTGTTCGCGAAGCCGCTGGTGACCTCGCCGGACTCGGTGCTCGCGGTGGAGGTGCTGCCGCACGTCCCGCCGGGGGTGCTGTGGTGCGACGGGCGGCGGACGGTGGAGTTGCCGCCGGGGGCGCGGGTGGAGGTGCGGCGGGGGGCGGTGCCGGTGCGGTTGGCTCGGTTGCACCACGCGTCGTTCACGGACCGGTTGGTCGCGAAGTTCGCGTTGCCCGTTTCCGGGTGGCGCGGGGCGCCGCACTAGCGGTCTCGAAGGGGTGGTTCCAGGGGTGGTTCTGCTGTGGCCCGGCCGCGGGTGGTCCGTGGCCGGTCGCGCCCCGCGGCGCAGCCGTAATCAGCACAGCCCCGCGCCCTGGGCGGCATCGCCCCACCCGGCGTGACAGGAGCAGCCTGTGTGCGCTCCCTGCCCTCGACCTCGTATGGTCGTGTCCGTGCTTGAGGAGATGCGGATACGGTCGCTCGGAGTCATCGATGACGCCGTGGTCGAGCTGTCGCCCGGGTTCACCGCTGTCACCGGTGAGACGGGTGCGGGCAAGACCATGGTGGTCACCAGCCTCGGGCTGCTCCTGGGCGGACGCGCCGACGCGGCGCTCGTGCGGATCGGGGCGAAGAACGCGGTCGTCGAGGGGCGGATCGCCGTGCCCGGCGACGCCGCGGCCGCCGTGCGGGCCGAGGAGGCCGGGGCCGAGCTGGACGACGGCGCGCTGCTGATCAGCCGTACCGTTTCCGCCGAGGGGAGATCGCGCGCGCATCTGGGCGGGCGGTCGGTGCCGGTGGGGATGCTCGCCGAGCTGGCCGACGAGCTGGTGGCCGTGCACGGGCAGACCGACCAGCAGGGGCTGCTCAAGCTGTCCCGGCAGCGACAGGCGCTCGACCGGTACGCGGGCGACGCGGTCGCCGGGCCGCTCGCCAAGTACGCCGAGGCGTACCGGCGGCTGCGCGCCGTCGCCACGGAGCTGGACGAGATCACCACCCGCGCGCGGGAACGCGCCCAGGAGGCCGACCTGCTGCGCTACGGCCTCGACGAGGTCGCCGCGGTCGAGCCGCGCGCCGGTGAGGACGTGGAGCTGGCGGAGGAGGCGGAGCGGCTGGGCCATGCCGAGGCGCTCGCGTCGGCCGCCACGGCCGCCCACGCCGCCCTGGCGGGCAATCCCGAGGATCCCGAGGGCGTGGACGGGGCGACGCTCGTCGCGGGCGCACAGCGGGCCCTGGACGCCGTACGGTCCCACGACCCGGCGCTGGCCGCGCTCGCCGAGCGGATCGGCGAGGTGGGCATCCTGCTGCGGGACGTGGCCGGGGAGCTGGCCGGATACGCCGACGACCTGGACGCCGACCCGCTGCGTCTCGCGGCGGTCGAGGAGCGCCGGGCGGCGCTCACCGCGCTGACCCGGAAGTACGGCGAGGACATCGCGGCCGTGCTGAGCTGGGCCGAGCAGGGTGCCGCGCGGCTGACCGAGCTGGACGGCGACGACGAGCGGATCGGCGAGCTGACCGCCGAGCGGGACGCGCTGCGGGCCGAACTGGGCGGTCTCGCCCAGGCGCTGACCGACGCGCGCACCGAGGCCGCCGAGCGGTTCGCCGCCGCGGTGACCGCCGAGCTGGCGTCGCTGGCCATGCCCCACGCGCGCGTGTCGTTCGAGATCCGGCAGACCGAGGACGAACAGGGCGTCGAGGTCGGCGGGCGCACGGTGGCCTACGGGCCGTCGGGCGCCGACGAGGTCGAGCTGCTGCTCGCCCCGCACCCCGGCGCGCCGCCGCGGCCGATCGCCAAGGGCGCGTCCGGTGGTGAGCTGTCGCGCGTGATGCTGGCCGTGGAGGTCGTCTTCGCGGGCACCGACCCGGTGCCGACGTACCTGTTCGACGAGGTCGACGCCGGAGTCGGCGGCAAGGCGGCGGTGGAGATCGGCCGACGGCTCGCGCGGCTGGCGAAGAAGGCGCAGGTCGTGGTCGTGACGCATCTGCCGCAGGTGGCCGCGTTCGCCGACCGGCAGTTGCTGGTGGAGAAGACCGACGACGGCTCGGTGACGCGCTCCGGCGTGAAGGTCCTCGAGGGCGAGGAGCGGGTCCGGGAACTGTCCCGGATGCTCGCCGGCCAGGAGAACTCGGAGACGGCCCGCGCCCACGCGGAGGAACTGCTGGAGACGGCCCGGGCGGACCAGTAGCAGCGGCGTGACCCCGCGCGTGCGGAACGCCGGGGGTGAGGCCGGGGCCGGGGCGGCCGCGGCCGGCGGAGCACCACACCGGTCGGGCCGTCGGCCGTCCGCCGGGCCCGCGTCGGCCGTCCGCGTCCCCCGTCCTCCGTGCCCGCGCGGACCGTCCACCGGGCCGGCGTCCGCCGTGTGCCCTGCCCGCGTCCGCCGTGGCTCCCGGCGTGACTTCGGGGCGTACCCGGCGGGCCGCGTCACAATCACTCGTACGGGTGAGGCGGTTCTCCGCCGGCGTCCCACCGTCGGTCCGGTCCCGGTGGCCGTCGTGCCCGGAACACCCGTACGGCCTGGCATCCTTGACGGAGCGGCGCAACGGAATCCGCGCGGCGCGCCCCGTCCGCACCATCCTTCTGTACGTTCTTTGTGACCGTCCCCCGCCGAACAGGAGCCCCGGGCCAGGTGACCCCCGTGAGCAGCCACTCACCGCACGGCCAGTCGCCGCTGCGCACCGTGCAGGTGCTGGGCGGCGGCAACGCCGGCAGCAGCGCGCACGTGCGCTCACTGGCCGCGGGGCTCGTCGCACGGGGCGTGAAGGTGACGGTGTGCGCCCCCTCCGATGCGGAGTGCACCTACGACTTCACCGGCACCGGGGCCGACCACGTCCACGTGCCGCGCAGCAGCGACCCCGTCTCCGTGGCCGCGCTGCGGACGGTGTGCGCGAACGCCGACCTGGTGCACGCGCACGGGCTGCACGCCTCCTTCCGGGCCGTCCTCGCCCTCGGCGGGCGGCGTGTGCGCACTCCGCTGGTCGTCACCTGGCACGACCGCGTGGCCGCCGAGGGGGCCCGCGCCCACCTGCTGCGCGTGCTGGAGCGGCGGGTGATGAAGGCCGCCACCGTGGTCCTCGGCGCCACCTCGGAGTTGGTCGACGGGGCGCGGCGGACGGGTGCGCGGGACGCCCGGCTCGGCCCCGTCGCGCTCCCCGCCCGGCCGGACCCGCGCCCCGGACCCGAGGACCCCGACCGGCCGCGCTCCAAGGTCCGGGCCGAACTCGGTGCCGTCGACCGCCCGTTGCTGATCGCGGTCGGCTCCCTCGACCCGCACCGCGGCTACGACGTCCTGCTCGACGCCGCCCGCGGCTGGTGCCGCCTCGACCCGGCGCCGATGGTCGTCGTCGCCGGAGAGGGGCCGCTGCGCGGGGAGTTGCAGGCGCGGATCGAGGGCGAGGGACTGCCGGTGGTGCTCGCCGGCAGCCGCGACGACGTGCCCGAACTGCTGGCGGCGGCCGACCTCGCGCTGCTGCCGAGCCGCCGGGAACCGGGGCGTTCCGTGCTCGCCCAGGAGGCCCTCCACGCGCGCGTGCCGCTCGTCGCGAGTGACGTCGGCGGCATCCCCGAACTGGTCGGCGACGCCGCCGAACTGGTGCCGCCCGGCGACGCGGAGGCGCTCGGCGACGCCGTGGTCCGCCTGCTCGACGCCCCCGAGCGGTGCGAGGAGCTGCGGGAGCGGGGCGTACGGCAGGCGGCGACCTGGCCCACCGAGGACGAGACCGTCGCCCAGGTCCTGAGCATCTACGACGAGTTGACGCAGCCCACGCCGTTGCTCTAGGCACCCGTCCCCGGGGGCTCCGGCCGCTACGGAACGAGCCGGCGGGCGCGCAGGGCCAGGCTCAGCGCCAGCACGGTCTGCGGGTCGTCGAGGTCAGTGCCCAGCAACTCACCGATCCGGGCCAGCCGGTTGTAGAGCGTCTGCCGGTTGAGGTGGAGCTCGCGGGCCGTCTCCGCCTTGCGGCCGGCGTGGGCCAGGTACGTCTGGAGGGTGGGCAGAAGCGGCGGTTTCGCGCGGTCGTCGTGGTCCCGCAGCGGGCCGATCGCCCGGTCCACGAACGCCGCGAGGTCCGGATGGTCGCGCAGCCGCCACAGCAGCAGGTCGATGTCCAGGCGCCGGGCGTCGTACCAGGGCCGGTCGGTGAGGCCCTGCGCCGCGGTCGCCGTCTCCGCCGCGTGCCTGAGGCCCGCCGACGCCGCCGCCCAGCCGCCGGACACCCCGACGACCACGATCGGCGGCCGGGCGCCCGGCCGCCGCATCCCGGCCCGTTCCACGCCCGCCCGCAGCGCCGCCGCGACCCGGTCCGCGATCGCCGCCCGCTCCGACTCCGAGCGCAGCCCCAGCAGCAGCGGGACCCGGCCCTCCACCGGCCGTACGCCCAGCAGCACCGGAACCCCCACCGAGGCCAGCTCCTCGCCGACCGCGCGCGCCAGCACCGCCCAGCCGCCGCCCGCCGGGGACAGGGCGTCGCCGAGCCGCATCACCACCGGGAGCAGCGGTCCCGAGCCCGGCTTGAAGCCCAGGACGCGGGCCTGCGCCGGGGCGTCGTCCGCGGTGATCCGGCCCTCGGCGAGGTCGGTGAGGAAGTCGCCCCGGCCGCGCGCCGCCAGCTCCTCCTCCTGCCGCGCCTGCATCAGCACCACGGCCAGGATGCCCGCCGCCCGCTCCGCCGCCATCCGGTGCACCGGGGCCAGGGCGGACCGTACCGGCAGCAGGACGAGGCGGGCCCGGACCGAGCCGGTGCCGGGCCCGCCGCCGGGTACGTCCACGAGGACCGACCCCGCCGGGGGCGGCGCGTCCTTGTGCGGGCCCCGCAGCCCCTCCCACACCTGGAGGGGGTCGGCGCCCTCGGGGCCGGAACCGGCGGCGTACAGCAGGCGGCCGTCGGTGGTCTCCAGGAAGACGGGGTTGCCCGCGAAGTCGGCCAGGATGGCGAGGACCTGGGGCACCCCGCCGCCGCCCAGCAGGGCCTCGGTGCAGCGGCGGTGCACCTCCTCGGCCCGCTGGAGCAGCGTGTAGTGGCCGTTGACGATCTCGGTGTGGATCTCCTCGGTGACCGTCACGAACGGCACCTCGCGGTGCAGCTGGACCAGCGGCAGCCCGGCCGCGCGGGCCGTGTCGACCAGCGCCGCCGGCAGCCGGGCGAAGCGCGGACCCAGCTCCACCACGAGGGCCGCGATGCCCCGCTCGGCCAGCGTGCGGACGAACACCCGCTGCTCGGCGGGGCGGGTGCCCAGGCCGTACCCCGTGGTCAGCAGCAGTTCGCCGCCCTTGAGGAGCGAGGCGATGTTGGGCACCTCACCGGCGTGCACCCAGCGCACCGTGCGGTGCAGCCGGTCGGCGCCCGCGACGACCTCCGGCAGACCGCTGCGCAGCCCGGGCAGCTCCAGTGCCCGGCGCACCGTGATCCCGGCGCCCTGGGTGTCGAATCCGCTGTTCATGCCGCTGTCCATGAGCCGGACGCTACCCGGCGCGACACCCGCCGGGACATCCGTGTGCCCGCCCCGCCACCGGTGGCCGTGAACGCGGGCTCAGCCCCCGTACGCCCCGCTCGCCGTCAGCCGGAGGGCGGTGTCGATCAGCGGCACGTGGCTGAAGGCCTGCGGGAAGTTGCCGACCTGGCGCTGGAGGCGGGGGTCCCACTCCTCGGCCAGGAGACCGAGGTCGTTGCGCAATGACAGCAGCTTCTCGAAGAGCTTCCTGGCCTCGTCCACCCGGCCGATCATCGCCAGGTCGTCCGCCATCCAGAACGAGCAGGCCAGGAAGGCGCCCTCGTCGCCCGGCAGACCGTCGACGCCCTCGTCCTCGCCGTCCGTCGGATAGCGCAGGATGAAGCCGTCCGAGGTGGACAGCTCCCGCTGGATGGCCTCGATGGTGCCGATGACCCGCTTGTCGTCCGGCGGCAGGAAGCCCATCTGCGGGATGAGCAGCAGGGAGGCGTCCAGCGCCTGGGAGCCGTAGGACTGCGTGAACGTGTTCCGTTCCTTGTCGTAGCCCTTCTCGCACACGTCCCGGTGGATGTCGTCCCGCAGCTGCTTCCAGCGCTCCAGCGGGCCGTCCGCGTCGCCGGACTCGATCAGCTTGATGGTGCGGTCGACGGCGACCCAGGCCATCACCTTGGAGTGCACGAAGTGGCGGCGCGGGCCGCGCACCTCCCAGATGCCCTCGTCCGGCTCGTGCCAGTGGGACTCCAGGTAGCGGATCAGCTTGAGCTGGAGCACCGAGGCGTAGTCGTTGCGGGCCAGGCCCGTCATGTGGCCCAGGTGCAGGGCCTCGGTCACCTCGCCGTAGACGTCCAGCTGGAGCTGGTGGGCCGCGCCGTTGCCGACCCGGACCGGAGTGGAGTTCTCGTAGCCGGGCAGCCAGTCCAGCTCCGCCTCGCCCAGTTCCCGCTCACCGGCGATGCCGTACATGATCTGAAGGTTCTCCGGGTCGCCCGCGACCGCGCGCAGCAGCCACTCGCGCCAGGCGCGGGCCTCCTCGCGGTAGCCGGTGCGCAGCAGCGAGGACAGCGTGATCGCGGCGTCGCGCAGCCAGGTGTAGCGGTAGTCCCAGTTGCGGACGCCGCCGATGTCCTCCGGCAGGGAGGTGGTGGGCGCGGCGACGATGCCGCCGGTGGGGGCGTACGTCAGGGCCTTCAGCGTGATCAGGGAGCGGACCACGGCCTCCCGGTAGGGGCCGTGGTACGTGCAGTGCTCGACCCAGTCGCGCCAGAAGTCCTCGGTGGCCACCAGCGACTGCTCGGGCTCCGGCAGCGCCGGCGGCTCCTTGTGCGAGGGCTCCCACGAGATGGTGAACGCGATCCGGTCGCCCGGCGCCACCGTGAAGTCCGCGTACGTGGTCAGCGCCTTGCCGTAGGTCTCCGCCTCCGTGTCGAACCACACGGAGTCCGGGCCCGCGACCGCCACCGTGCGGCCCTCCTGCTTGTGCACCCAGGGCACCACCCGGCCGTAGCTGAACCGCATCCGCAGCTCCGAGCGCATCGGCACCCGGCCGGAGACGCCCTCCACGATCCGGATCAGCTGCGGCGCGCCGTCGCGCGGCGGCATGAAATCGGTCACCCGGACGGTGCCGCGCGGGGTGTCCCACTCGGATTCCAGGATCAGCGAGTCGCCGCGGTAGGTCCGCCGGGCCGCGGCCGGCGGTTCGGCGCCGGGGGCGTACGCGGGTCCCATCCGCCAGAAACCGTGCTCCCCGGTGCCGAGCAGGCCGGCGAAGATGGCATGCGAGTCGAAGCGGGGCAGGCACAGCCAGTCGACTGTGCCGTCCCGGCAGACCAGGGCAGCGGTCTGCATGTCTCCGATGAGTGCGTAGTCTTCGATGCGCCCGGCCACGTGCAACTCCAGTCGAACGGCCACGTCACCCCGCGTGGGGGCGGTCGCTAGTGCGGTCAGCGGTCAAGGGTGGGGTCAGGAATGTGTGTCAGGGGATGTGTGTCGGGGGAGGCGTGTCATGCGTGTCATGCCTCGTGAGTCATGAAGCAAAGCAGCCGTTCGGCCGTGAAGCCAAACGTGGTGCCCCGAACGACAATTGTTGCTCAACGAACTGACGAGCTCCCGTTGTTCCGGTGCTGACGGGCGAGGGGTGGTGCCGTGTCGCCGGGCGGGCTCGGCAGCGAACGTCCGAGCAGGATACGACGCACGTAGATGATCTGTGTGCCGCTCCGGGCAACCCGGGTCGGCCGAACGAGTGAGGAAACGGTGACGCCGCCCTCTGCGTGTCCGGACGTGCGCGGAGGGTGGCCGGAAGCCATCGCCCCGAGGCGCTGTTACGCTGGTAGCCCGTGGACCGGTGGGAGAAAAACCCCGGAACCGCAGCGACGGCGCCGCCGACGACTCCCGGTACGACCGGGGCGGAGGACGAACGCACCGCACCCCAGACCGCGACCACGGGAGCCCCCTCTTGGCCATGCCGCCCAAATCCTCGACGACCAAGCACATCTTCGTCACCGGGGGTGTCGCCTCCTCGCTCGGCAAGGGGCTCACCGCCTCCAGCCTCGGCATGCTGCTCAAGGCCCGGGGCCTGCGCGTCGTGATGCAGAAGCTCGACCCGTACCTGAACGTCGACCCCGGCACGATGAACCCCTTCCAGCACGGTGAGGTCTTCGTCACCAACGACGGTGCCGAGACCGACCTGGACATCGGACACTACGAGCGCTTCCTCGACCGTGACCTGGACGGCACCGCCAACGTCACTACAGGCCAGGTGTACTCGGCCGTGATCGCCAAGGAGCGGCGCGGCGAGTACCTGGGCGACACCGTGCAGGTCATCCCGCACATCACCAACGAGATCAAGCACCGCATCCGCCGCATGGCGACGGACGAGGTCGACGTGGTGATCACCGAGGTCGGCGGCACGGTCGGCGACATCGAGTCGCTGCCGTTCCTGGAGACCGTCCGCCAGGTCCGGCACGAGGTCGGCCGCGACAACGTCTTCGTCGTCCACATCTCGCTCCTGCCCTACATCGGCCCTTCGGGCGAGCTGAAGACCAAGCCGACCCAGCACAGCGTCGCCGCCCTGCGCAACATCGGCATCCAGCCGGACGCGATCGTGCTGCGCTGCGACCGCGAGGTGCCGACCGCGATCAAGCGCAAGATCTCGCTGATGTGCGACGTCGACGAGGCCGCCGTCGTGGCCTGTCCCGACGCCCGCTCCATCTACGACATCCCCAAGGTCGTCCACACCGAGGGCCTGGACGCCTACGTCGTCCGCAAGCTGGACCTGCCGTTCCGCGACGTGGACTGGACGACCTGGGACGACCTGCTCGACCGCGTGCACAAGCCCGAGCACGAGATCGTCATGGCCCTGGTCGGCAAGTACATCGACCTGCCCGACGCCTACCTCTCGGTCACCGAGGCGCTGCGCGCGGGCGGCTTCGCCAACCGGGCCCGCGTCAAGATCAAGTGGGTCACGTCCGACGACTGCAAGACCCCGGCCGGCGCCAAGGCGCAGCTCGGCGACGTCGACGCGATCTGCATCCCGGGCGGCTTCGGCGAGCGCGGTGTGACCGGCAAGGTCGGCGCCATCAAGTACGCACGCGAGCACAAGATCCCGCTGCTCGGCCTCTGCCTGGGCCTGCAGTGCATCGTCGTCGAGGCCGCGCGCAACCTGGCGGACATCGGCGACGCCAACTCCACCGAGTTCGACCCGGCCACCGCCCACCCGGTCATCTCCACCATGGCCGAGCAGCTGGACATCGTGGCGGGCGAGGGCGACCTCGGCGGCACGATGCGGCTCGGCATGTACCCGGCGAAGCTGGCCGAGGGCTCCATCGTGCGCGAGGTCTACGACGGCAAGGAGTACGTCGAGGAGCGGCACCGCCACCGCTACGAGGTGAACAACGCCTACCGCGCGGAGCTGGAGAAGAAGGCCGGCATCGTCTTCTCGGGCACCTCCCCGGACGGCAAGCTCGTCGAGTACGTCGAGTACCCGCGGGACGTCCACCCCTACCTGGTCGCCACGCAGGCCCACCCGGAGCTGCGCTCGCGCCCGACCCGCCCGCACCCGCTCTTCGCCGGGCTGGTCAAGGCCGCGGTCGAGCGGAAGACGTCCAAGTAGCACACCAGTTGTACGGTTGGCCGGGGCACGCGCACTCAACGGCGCGGGCCCCGGCTTTCGCGTACGTCTGGAAGGGCAGGTCAGGCAATGACGGGCAGCACGATCAAGGACACTCCCGAGGAGTGGGAGGTCCGGGGCAGCCAGACCCCCTTCCGGGGCAAGAAGACCTCGGTCCGCACGGACGACGTGGTCATGCCCGACGGCTCCGTGGTGACCCGCGACTACCAGGTCCACCCCGGCTCCGTGGCCGTCCTCGCCCTGGACGACGAGGGCCGGGTGCTGGTCATCCGGCAGTACCGGCACCCCGTGCGCGAGAAGCTCTGGGAGATCCCGGCCGGGCTGCTCGACGTCCCCGGCGAGAACCCGCTGCACGCCGCACAGCGCGAGCTGTACGAGGAGGCGCACGTCAAGGCCGAGGACTGGCGGGTGCTGACCGACGTCTACACCACCCCCGGCGGCTGCGACGAGGCCGTACGGATCTTCCTCGCGCGGGGCCTGTCCGAGGCCGCCGGGGAGCGCTTCGAGGTCGAGGACGAAGAGGCCGACATGGAGCTGGCGCGGGTGCCCGTCGCGGACCTGGTCCGGGGGGTGCTCGCGGGGGAGCTGCACAACAACTGCCTGGTCGTGGGCGTGCTCTCGCTGGTCGCGGCGGAGCGGGGCGAGGGCCTCGACGCGCTCCGCCCGGCCGAGGCGCCCTGGCCGGCACGGCCCTTCGAGGCGTAGGGCCGTCCGGCGGATCCGGTCGCGGGAACCCCGCGCGCCCCGTCGTCGCCGGTGAGCGGAGGCGGCGAGGCACTACCCCGCGGCACGGATGCGGGCACCGTGGCGCCGGCCGCGCAGCCGCCCGGCTTCCGGGGAGCACCCGCGCGTCCGGGCCCCGGCCGTCCGGCATCATCCTGGCCGGGAGCCGGGAGCCGGGAGCCGGGAGCCGGGAGCCGGGAGCCGGGAGCCGGGAGCCGGGAGCCGGGAGCCGGGAGCCGGGAGCCGGGAGCCGGGAGCCGGGAGCCGGGAGCCGGGAGCCGGGAGCCGGGAGCCGGGAGCCGGGAGCCGGGAGCCGGGAGCCGGGAGCCGGGAGCCGGGAGCCGGGAGCCGGTGGATGGACTGCCGGGTCCGTCGCTGGGGCCGGAAGAGTGCCCGGGGACGTGTTGCTCCGCCCCGACGCCGGGTACGGGCCCGCCCACACTCCGACCCCGACCGATGTGACGATCGGTTGATCCGATCAGGGGATGTGCCCGCCGCGCTCCGCCGGGAACGTCGCAGAGCGTGAACTAGGCTCGGGAATCGCCCGAACCGGGCTTCCGGCGGGCACCGGCGTGCGGTGGGATCGGGAGTGTGGCCCGTGACGGATCAGGCGGTGGACACGGACGGCGCACGGCTGTCCCACGACCCTGCTGAGGAGAGCGGGTTCCTCGGCCGCACCCGGGAGCTGAAGGAGCTGCGCGCCGACATCGAGCGCGCCGGTCTGGACACCCTCTCCGGCCGCAAGGCCCCCCGCGCGCGCGTGCTGCTGATCGCGGGCCGGCCCGGCTCGGGGCGCACCGCGCTCGCGGAGGAGCTGGCCGCGCAGGTCGCCGACGCCTACCCCGACGGCGTGCTGCGGGCCCGGCTGAGCGAGCCGGACGGCACCCGCGTGCCCGTGGAACGCCTCGCCCGGGACCTGCTCACCGAGCTGGACCGCACCGCACCGCCCGGAGCCGACGAGGACGACCTCACCGAGGCCCTGCGCGCCGCGCTGGCCGAGCGCCAGGTCCTGCTCCTGCTCGACGCCGTCGCCGACGCCGAGCAGGTGGACGCGCTGCTGCCGGACACCCCGGACTGCCTGGCCGTCGCCGTGTCCGAGGGTCCGCTGACCGGTATCGCCGACGTCCGGCCGTGCACGCTGGGGGGCCTGGACACCAAGTCGGCCGTGGAGCTGCTCTCCCGCCACACCGGTTCGGTCCGCATCACCGTCGACCCCAGGGCCGCCGAACAGCTGGTCGAGCTCTGCCAGGCCCAGCCCGCCGCCCTGACCCTGGCCGGCGGCTGGCTCGCGGCCCGTCCCCAGGCGGCCGTCGCCGACCTCGCCAAGCAGCTCCACGCGGAGAACGAGGAAGGCAGCGCGCTCGCCCGCGTCTTCCGCCTCGTCTACGGTTCCCTGCCCAGCACCGCCGCCCGGATGCTGCGGCTGCTCTCCCTCGCCCCGGCGGGCCTGGTCGACCCGCACACCGCCTCCGCACTCGCCGGCTGCTCGGTGGACGGCGCCCGCGGCACCCTGGACGACTTCGTCGCCCTCGGCCTGCTGCGCGCCGCCGGCTCGCCGCTGCCCGAGTACGAGGTGCCCGACTGGCTGCACGGGATGCTGAGGCGCCTCGCACGCAAGCACGACCGGCCCGCCGAGCTCCAGCTGGCCCGCGCCCGCATGCTGGAGCGGACGGTGCGGCTGCTCCAGTCCTGCCGCGCGGTCACCGAGACCGACAGCCCGCAGGCCCGCGAGAAGCTCCTCGCCACACCGCGCGACCTGCGCTTCCCGCATCCCAGGGCCGCCGCCGACTGGCTGCGCGCCCGGCGCCCCGCCCTGCTGGCCGCGGCCCGCCTCGCGGTCGCCGACGGCGAGCTGGACACCCTCGCCCGCAGACTCATGTCCCAGCTGGTGCGGGCCATGGTCGCCCACTTCGGGACCCGGGCCGCCGCCCCCGACCTGTACGGCATCCACCGCCTCGTCCTCGACGTGGCCGAGCGCCGTGAGCTGCCCCGGGAAAGGGCCGCGGCCCTGCTGAACCTGGCCGACCTGGACGCCCGCACCGGCCGTACCGCGGAGGCCCTGGTCCGCTACCGGGCCGCGCTGGACGCCGGACGCGAGGCCGACGACCCGTACGCGACCGGCCGCGCGATGGAATCCGTGGGCGGTGCCCACCTGGAGCTGGGGGACTACGACCGCGCCGCCGACTGGTTCGGCCGGGCCCTCGCCCAGCGCCTCGCCCGGGACGAGCGCGCCGACGCCGCCCGGGTCTACGGCCGTATCGCCACCGCCCACACCTACGCCGGACGCTACGGCGAGGCGGTGCGGGCCTGGCGGGCGGCCGTGGCCGGACACCGCAAGGGCGGCGACGTGGCCGCCCAGGCGCGGGCGCTGTCCGAGCTGGCCCGCGTCCAGGAGTACGCCGGGCGCCCCGAGGACTCGCTCCGGACCTGCCAGGAGGCCGTCGAGCGGGCCCGCCACGCCGAGGACGACCGGCTCCAGGCCGCACTGCACCTGCGGCTCGCCGACACCCTCGACCGGCTAGGCGACCCCGCCGCGGCGGGCCTGGAACGGAGCGCGGCCGAGCGGATGCTGAGGGAAGATCCCGCAGACGCCTGCGAAATCCGCAGCACAGTGACTGAAGATTAGTGCTTTGAAAGGCTAGACAGAGAGAACGCCTTCATTAGACTGGCCATGCCGCACATTCTCCTGCGGTCTCTCCCGGTGTGCCCGCGCTTGAGCGGGTATGCCTTGTAATAGCCCCATCCTCTGAGCCAAGGACCGTGATCCACGTGAAGGTCGGCATCCCCCGCGAGGTCAAGAACAACGAGTTCCGGGTGGCCATCACCCCCGCCGGCGTGCACGAGCTGGTGCGCCACGGTCACCAGGTCGTCGTCGAACGCGACGCCGGCGTCGGCTCCTCGATCCCCAACGAGGAGTACGTCGCGGCCGGTGCGCGGATACTCGACACCGCCGACGAGGTCTGGGCCACCGCGGACCTGCTCCTGAAGGTCAAGGAGCCGATCGCGGAGGAGTACCACCGCCTGCGCAAGGACCAGACGCTCTTCACCTACCTGCACCTGGCCGCCTCCAAGGAGTGCACGGACGCGCTCATCGAGTCCGGCACCACCGCCATCGCCTACGAGACGGTCGAGCTGCCCAGCCGCGCGCTGCCGCTGCTGGCCCCCATGTCCGAGGTCGCGGGCCGCCTCGCCCCCCAGGTCGGCGCCTACCACCTGATGGCCGCCAACGGCGGACGCGGTGTGCTGCCCGGCGGTGTCCCCGGTGTGCTCGCGGGCCGCGCCGTCGTCATCGGCGGCGGTGTCTCCGGCTGGAACGCGGCGCAGATCGCCATCGGCCTGGGCTTCCACGTCACCCTGCTCGACAAGGACATCACCAAGCTCAAGGAAGCCGACAAGATCTTCGGCACGAAGATCCAGACCGTCGTCTCCAACGCCTTCGAGCTGGAGAAGGCCTGCCTGGAGGCCGACCTCGTGATCGGCGCCGTGCTGATCCCCGGCGCCAAGGCCCCGAAGCTGGTCACCAACGAGCTGGTGTCCCGGATGAAGCCCGGGAGTGTCCTTGTCGACATCGCGATCGACCAGGGCGGCTGCTTCGAGGACTCCCACCCGACCACCCACGCCGAGCCGACCTTCCCGGTCCACAACTCGGTCTTCTACTGCGTCGCCAACATGCCCGGCGCGGTGCCCAACACCTCCACCTACGCGCTGACCAACGCCACGCTGCCGTACATCGTGGAGCTGGCCAACCGCGGCTGGGCCGACGCGCTGCGCCGCGACCCGGCGCTGGCCAAGGGCCTCAACACCCATGACGGCAAGGTGGTTTACAAGGAGGTCGCCGAGGCGCACGGCCTCGAGCACGTCGAGCTCGCCTCGCTCCTCGCCTGACCCGCCGAGCAAGTCGACAACCGGAAAAGGCGATACGTCAACACCCGTCGTCAACCCCGCACACCCGGCCGGACCTTGCCCGACAAGGTCCGGCCGGGTGTGTGTATGGTCACTTTGCGATTCTCGGTCAACTCGCCTCGAACGTAACGCTTCAACCGATTCGCGCACCGGTGAAACCTGCTGTGCGACGGCCGTACGCCCTTGACAGAGGGATGTTTCATTGCCGACACATCGGGCCGGGTCCGGCGGATTGTGTTGCTGCGGACGGCCGACACGCCATAGAGTCGCCGAACGTCGGCATGGTGCCACGCTGACCTGTCTAGAAGTTCCCTGGTCACCAAGGAGGTAAGACGACTTGTGAATGAGTCGACATTTACTCCCGGGGGTGGTCAACCAGGAATGCCGGCACGGACCCACGGTCCCGGGCGTCTCGAGGCTGTCGGCTCCGTGGCTGTACGCACCTCCGCAGCCGACCACCACAGTCCGCAGGCGACTCGGACAGCACACATGAGTATGGATGGCCAACACGTGAACGCCAGGGCCGGCGACGGAAGTGGCGCGCCACGCAACCACTTCGCCGACTACGACGAACTGCCCGAGGGGCACTTCTACGACCCGGACGCGGAGTACGAGCCGGATCCCGAGTACGCCGCCACGCTCGCGCCCGACGCGGCCCGGCAGCGCCGCGAGCGCATCGGCCCGACCGGACGCCCGCTGCCGTACTTCCCGATCCCGGGCCCGCTGACCGATCACGGCCCTGCCAAGATCATCGCGATGTGCAACCAGAAGGGCGGCGTGGGCAAGACCACGTCGACCATCAACCTGGGTGCCGCGCTCGCCGAGTACGGGCGCCGGGTGCTGCTCGTCGACTTCGACCCGCAGGGCGCGCTGTCGGTCGGACTCGGCGTCAACCCGATGGAGCTCGACCTCACCGTCTACAACCTGCTCATGGAGCGGGGCATGGCGGCCGACGAGGTGCTGCTGAAGACCGCGGTCCCCAACATGGACCTGCTGCCCAGCAACATCGACCTGTCGGCGGCCGAGGTGCAGCTGGTGAGCGAGGTCGCGCGCGAGTCGACCCTGCAGCGGGCGCTGAAGCCGCTGATGGACGACTACGACTACATCGTGATCGACTGCCAGCCCTCGCTCGGCCTGCTCACGGTCAACGCGCTGACCGCCGCGCACAAGGTGATCGTGCCGCTGGAGTGCGAGTTCTTCGCGCTGCGCGGTGTGGCGCTGCTGACCGAGACGATCGAGAAGGTCCAGGAGCGGCTCAACCCCGACCTGGAGCTCGACGGCATCCTCGCCACGATGTACGACTCGCGCACGGTGCACAGCCGTGAGGTGCTCGCGCGGGTCGTCGAGGCGTTCGACGACCACGTCTACCACACGGTCATCGGGCGCACGGTCCGCTTCCCGGAGACCACGGTCGCCGGCGAGCCGATCACCACGTACGCGTCCAACTCCGTCGGTGCCGCCGCCTACCGCCAGCTCGCCAGGGAGGTGCTCGCCCGGTGTCACGCCGAGTGAGTCTGCCGGGGGCCGACGAACTCTTCCGTACGACAGGGGGGATGGCGCTCCAGGCGTCCACCCCGCGGCGACCGGCGGGCGGCGAGGCCCGGGTGCCGGCCCCGGCGGGGGAGAGCGACCAGGCCGCCGCCGAGGACGCACCGCAGTCGGTGCCCGCGCAGGGCGGTGACGGCGAGGGCGCGGAGCACGCCGCGGCGGACGCGGAGCAGGGCTCGGCGGGCGAGCCGCGCAGCCGGGGCGGGGAGCGCTCCGCGCGGGGCTCCGGGCCGGACACGGGCGTGCAGGAAGGTTCTGCCGCCCCCGGCGCCGACCGGCCCCGCAAGCGCGGCAGAGCCGCCGCACGCCGCCCCAGCGGGCGTGAGCGCCACGACGAGAAGATCACCGTGTACGTCTCCGCCGAGGAGCTGATGGACCTGGAGCACGCCCGCCTGGTGCTCCGGGGCGAGCACGGCCTGGCCGTCGACCGCGGCCGCATCGTCCGCGAGGCGGTCGCCGTGGTCCTGGCCGACCTGGAATCCCGCGGTGACGCCAGCATCCTCGTACGACGGCTGCGCGGGCGGTAGCGGTAGCCTGCGGGGGTCATGACCTCGAACGACACCCCCCACCCCGGCCGCGGCCCGCGCGCCGGCCGCCGGCGCGCGCTGGGCAGGGGCCCGGGGGCGCCGGCGACCGAGCCGCCGCCCGAGGAGGCACCCTCCGGCACCGGGCACTCCCCGGCTGCCGCTCCGGAGGGCGCGGGCCCCGGCGACCCGGTGGAGGCCCGGACTGCGGGGGAGCCCGGAGAGGACACGCACAGCGGTCCGGTCCCGTCGGCGTCCCCCGCGCGGGAGGACGACGAGCGGCACTTCCGGGGCGAGTCCGCCCCCGCCCCGGCCGCAGAACCTGGAGACCCGGCGCGGGTCCCGGAGACGGTGGAGCCGGACGCGGACGGACCGGGTCACCTGGGCCCCTCGGACACCGGGACGCGGCCGGAGCGGGCCGGTGCAGAAGCGGAGCCGGGTCCGGAGAGCGAGGAGCACGAGGCGCTCGACGCGTCCGGGGCGCCCGCCCCCGTACCCGCAGCCGCGGGCGGTTCCGGGGCCGCCCCGTCCCAGGAGTCCCCGGAGGGCGCCCCCGACGCCCCGGACACGGCCGACGGCGGTGTCTTCAAGGTGCGGCTCGCCAACTTCGAGGGGCCGTTCGACCTGCTCCTCCAGTTGATCTCCAAGCACAAGATGGACGTCACCGAGGTCGCCCTGTCGAAGGTGACCGACGAGTTCATGGCGCACATCCGGGCGATGGGGCCGGACTGGGACCTCGACCAGACCACCGAGTTCCTGGTGGTCGCGGCGACGCTGCTCGACCTGAAGGCGGCCCGGCTGCTGCCCGCCGCCGAGGTCGAGGACGAGGCCGACCTGGCCCTCCTCGAAGCCCGCGACCTGCTCTTCGCACGGCTGCTCCAGTACCGCGCGTACAAGCAGATCGCGGAGATCTTCAACGACCGGCTCGCGGCCGAGGCCCGCCGCTACCCCCGTACCGTCGGCCTGGAGGCCCACCACGCCGAGCTGCTGCCCGAGGTCGTCATCAGCATCGGCCCCGAGGGCTTCGCCAAGCTCGCCGTGAAGGCGATGCAGCCCAAGCCCAGGCCGCAGGTGTACGTCGAGCACATCCACGCGCCCCTGGTCAGCGTGCAGGAGCAGGCCGGGATCGTCGTCGCCCGTCTGAAGGAGCTGGGCGAGGCCAGCTTCCGCGTGCTGGTCCAGGACACCGGGGACACCCTGACCGTCGTCGCCCGCTTCCTGGCCCTGCTGGAGCTGTACCGGGAGAAGGCCGTCGCACTGGACCAGGAGACGGCCCTCGGCGATCTGCTGGTGCGCTGGACCGGCGGTGACGGGGAGACGCAGCCGGTGGTGACCGACGAGTTCGACCGGCCGCCCGAGGCGCCGAAGGAGGAGCAGAAGGCGTGACTGAGCAGACCGCGGAGGCCGAGGAGGCAGCGGAGGCCGAGGGCGGGCCGGACGGCGTCGCCGCCCTCGACCTCAAGCCCGCGCTCGAAGCCGTCCTCATGGTCGTCGACGAGCCCGCGACCGAGGAGCGGCTGGCGAAGATACTGCAACGGCCCCGGCGGCGGATCGCCGACGCCCTGCGCGAGCTGGCCGACGAGTACGCCGTCCAGGGCCGCGGCTTCGAGCTGCGCCTGGTGGCCGGCGGCTGGCGCTTCTACAGCCGGGCCGAGTACGCCGCCGCCGTCGAGGGCTTCGTCCTGGACGGCCAGCACGCCCGCCTCACCCAGGCCGCCCTGGAGACCCTCGCCGTCGTCGCCTACCGCCAGCCGGTCAGCCGCAGCCGCGTCTCCGCGGTGCGCGGCGTGAACTGCGACGGTGTGATGCGCACCCTCCTGCAACGGGGTCTCGTGGAGGAGGCGGGCACGGAACCCGAAACAGGTGCGATCCTGTACGTGACGACGAACTACTTCCTGGAGCGGATGGGCCTGCGCGGCCTGGACGAGCTCCCGGAGCTCGCGCCCTTCCTCCCGGAGGCGGAGGCGATCGAGGCCGACACGCTGGAAGGGGTCCCGTCGTTCGATCCGGACGCCCCGGACGCCCCGGACGCCCCGGATGCCGGGGACGCAGACGACAAGACGGAATTTTGATGCGAAGCAGCAGCGGCAGGAACAGCAGCGGAAACAACGGCGGGAGCCGTGGTGGCAACAGCGGCGGCCGCGGCGGGAGTGGCGGTGGCCGTGGCAACTACCGCGGCGCCGGCAACAACCGCGACGACAAGCAGGGCGGCCGTCCCAAGAAGCCGCGCCCGGAGGAGCGGCGCTACGACGTGGGCCCCGGCGCCACCCAGGACGGCCCGAAGTCGGGCCGCGGCCCCTCGGCCCGCGGCGGCGCCAAGGGCGGCCCGAAGCGGCCCCAGCAGCGCGGCCGCAGCGCGCCCGCCACGTCCCGCGAGTACGAGACGCGGGCCGAGGAGCGCAACCGCGAGCGGTACGCGGGCAAGAAGGACGTCAAGCTGCCCAAGACCTTCCCCGGCGCCGAGCAGGAGGGCGAGCGGCTGCAGAAGGTCCTCGCGCGCGCGGGCTACGGCTCCCGGCGCGCCTGCGAGGAACTGATCGAGCAGGCCAGGGTCGAGATCAACGGCGAGATCGTCCTCGAGCAGGGCCGTCGTGTCGACCCGGAGAAGGACGAGGTCAAGGTCGACGGCCTGACCGTCGCCACGCAGTCGTACCAGTTCTTCTCGCTGAACAAGCCCGCCGGTGTCGTCTCCACCATGGAGGACCCCGAGGGCCGCCAGTGCCTCGGCGACTACGTCACCAACCGCGAGACCCGCCTCTTCCACGTCGGCCGGCTCGACACCGAGACCGAGGGCGTCATCCTGCTCACCAACCACGGTGAGCTGGCCCACCGCCTGACCCACCCCCGGTACGGCGTGAAGAAGACCTACCTCGCGCACATCGTGGGCCCGATCCCGCGCGACCTCGGCAAGCGCCTCAAGGACGGCATCCAGCTGGAGGACGGGTACGCGCGCGCGGACCACTTCCGGGTCGTCGAGCAGACCGGCAAGAACTACCTGGTCGAGGTCACGCTCCACGAGGGCCGCAAGCACATCGTCCGCCGGATGCTGGCGGAGGCGGGCTTCCCCGTCGACAAGCTGGTGCGCACCGCCTTCGGCCCGATCACCCTGGGCGACCAGAAGTCGGGCTGGCTGCGCCGCCTGTCCAACACGGAGGTCGGGATGCTGATGCAGGAGGTCGACCTCTAGGTCTCCCAGGTCTCCGAGGGTTGTTCCGAGCGCCCGCCGTCTTTATAGTCGTACTGACTATTAAGGGGGTGGGCGTTTCGTGCGCGGCTACGACAAGCACGCTTTCGAACCCTTCGCCGTCACCGTCGACCTCGCCGTCCTCACGCTGCGCGCGGGCGCGCTGCACGCGCTGCTCGTCGAGCGCGGCCAGGAGCCGTACGCGGGCCGCTGGGCGCTCCCCGGCGGCTTCCTGCTCCCCGAGGAGTCGGCGGAGACGGCGGCCAGGCGCGAGCTGGCCGAGGAGACCGGCCTGGCGGACGTGACCGGGCTGCACCTGGAGCAGCTGCGGACCTACAGCGAGCCCGGCCGCGACCCCCGCATGCGGGTCGTGTCCGTGGCCTTCGCCGCACTGCTGCCGGACCCGCCCGAGCCGCTCGGCGGCGGTGACGCGGCCGAGGCCCGCTGGATGCCGTACGACGAGGCCGCGGGCCTCGCCTTCGACCACGACCGGATCCTGGCCGACGCCCGGGACCGGGTCGGCGCCAAGCTGGAGTACACCTGCCTGGCCACCGCCTTCTGCCCGGCCGAGTTCACGCTCGGCGAGCTGCAACAGGTCTACGAGACGGTGTGGGGGACGGCCCTGGACCGGCCCAACTTCCGCCGCAAGGTCCTCGCCACGCCGGGTTTCGTCGAGGCGGTTCCCGGCGCCGCCCGCCTCACCGGCGGCCGCGGCAAACCGGCCGCCCTCTACCGCGCAGGACCGGCCACCGTCCTGCACCCACCGCTGCTCCGCACCCCTCGGGAAGGACGTCCCGCATGACCACGACCACCGGCACCAAACGCGCCGCCACCGGAGCGCTCACCGGCCTCGCCCTCGGCGACGCGCTGGGCTTCCCCACCGAGTTCAACGACGTCCCGGCCATCCTCGCCAAGTGCGGCCCCTGGCGGGAGATGCAGCTGCCCCGGCCCGCGATCGTCACGGACGACACCCAGATGACGCTGGCGCTGGGGAAGGGGCTGCGGACCGCCATGGACGGGGGCGTCCTGGCGCCCGAGGGGATGGCCGGGCCGGTGCGGCAGGAGTTCATCGCCTGGAACCGCTCGCCCGAGAACAACCGGGCCCCGGGCAACACCTGCCTGAGGGCCTGCGACCTCCTGGAGCGGGAAGACCGCCCCTGGCAGGACGCCAGCCAGATCCACTCCAAGGGCTGCGGCGCCAACATGCGTGTCGCGCCGGTCGGGCTCGTCCCGGGCCTGAGCGACGAACAGCGTGCGGGCGCGGCCCAGTTGCAGTCGGCGCTCACCCACGGCCACCCCACCGCGCTCGCCGCCTCCGACCTCACCGCGCACGCCGTACGGCTGCTCGCCGAGGGGGCCGAGCCGACCGGCCTGGTCGGGCTGCTGCGCTCCTACGCCTACGACAACCGCACCCGCTACCACGAGCGCTGGCTCGGCGACCTGTGGAGCCGCGCCCAGGACCCGACGCCCGAGCACTTCATCGCGCGCGGCTGGGACGAGTGCCTGGCGACACTCGACCGGCTCCAGGAGGCGGTGCGCACCGTCTCGCCCGAGACCGACCCCTGCCTGGCCGTCGGCGAGGGCTGGATCGCCGAGGAGGCCATGGCGGCCGGGCTGCTCTGCTTCCTGCTCTTCGTCGACGAGCCGCTCACCGCCCTGCGCCGCGGTGCCTGCACGTCCGGCGACTCCGACTCCATCGCCTGCCTCGCGGGCGCCTTCGCGGGCGCGCACCTGGGCGCCGACGCCTGGCCGGCCGACTGGGCGGACCGCATCGAGTACCGGGGCGACCTGCTGGCCCTCGGCGCCCTCTGGGACGCTTGAGCGCATGATCGACGCCCTCGACATCGACCTGGCCCCGGTGGTGGCCGAGCAGCCCTTCCCGGTGCTGTTCGCCACCGTCTCCGGCGCCCACCTGTACGGCTTCCCCTCCCGCGACTCCGACGTGGACCTGCGCGGCGTGCACCTGCTGCCCGCCGCCGACCTGGTCGGGCTGCGCGAGCCGGAGGAGACCAGGTCGCGGATGTGGGACCGGGACGGCGTCGAGATGGACCTGGTCACGCACGACCTGCGCAAGTTCGTCCGGCTGATGCTCCGCCGCAACGGCTACGTGCTGGAGCAGCTGCTCTCCCCGCTGGTCGTGCACACCACGGAGGCCCACGGGGAGCTGGCCGGACTCGCGCCGGGGGTCCTCACCGGCCACCACGCCCACCACTACCGGGGGTTCGCGGGCACCCAGTGGCGGCTGTTCGAGAAGACCGGCCAGCTGAAGCCGCTCCTGTACACCTTCCGGGTGCTGCTCACCGGCATCCACCTGATGCGCACCGGGGACGTGCAGCCCCACCTGCCCACCCTCGTCGAGGAGGTCGACGCCGCTCCGGGGTACCTGCCCGAGCTGGTCGCCGCCAAGGCCGAGCGGGAGCACGGGGACGCGGACGTCGACCACGCGCGCGTGCGGGCCGACGTGGAGCGGCTGCACGGCGTCCTGGACGACGCCCGGGCCGCCTCAGCCCTCCCCGACGCCCCGACCGCGTACGACGCCCTGCACGACTTCGTCGTACGGACCCGGCTGGAGCGCTGAGGCGCGGCGGGTGCGGACCAGGAAGTCCTCGACGCGCCGTCGGTCCGGTTCGGCGGGCAGGGGGCTGCGCAGGGCGGCCTCCTCGCCCTCCCCGGCCAGGCGGTTCATCCACCCCTCCAGGTCCGGCCAGGGCACCTCGCCGCGCTTCACGGCGAGCAGTGACTCCCGCGCTTCGCCGACGTCGATGGTCAGGACGCCCGTGCGCAGCAGGTCGCGGGCGGAGATCAGCAGCCTCAGCAGGTGCATCGCGTGCTTCCAGCGCGGGGCGCCGTGGGTGCGGACGTCGGCGTCGAGCTTGCGGCGCTGGCCGTGCGCGTAGCGCGTGAACGTCTCGTGGGCCCGGCGGGAGAGGAACGCGTCGCGCAGGGCGAGCAGTTCGCGGCCCGTGTCGTCCACGCGCTCCACGAGGGGTGAGTGCAGGCACTCCAGGATGTTCGGGTTCGCGCGCAGGGCCAGCTCGCAGAAGCGCTCCAGCTCCCAGCTGAACTGCTCCTCCCCGGGGCCCTCCACGTGCGTCGGCGGCTTCTCGAAGCGCCAGAACAGCGCGGTCGGCGCGAGGAAGATGCCCCGGCGGTCCGTGTCGCTGTCCTCCGTGGCCAGACCGAAGGCGCGCGAGCCCATGACGCAGGCGTAGACCGTGTGGTCACGGACCAGGGTCTCGTGGTTCTCGGGGGCTTCGGGGTGCATGGCCGGAGCGTACGCGGGCGGCTCACGCCAGGCGGACCGAATTTCCCTCCACCGTGATCTCCTTCCCGGGCAGCGGCTTCGTGGCCGGACCCCGCACCACCGAGCCGTCGGCGGCGGAGAACCTGCTGCCGTGGCAGGCGCAGTCGATGGTGCCGTCCCGCACGTCCGAGACGACGCAGCCCTGGTGGGTGCAGACCGCCGAGAACGCCTTGAACTCGCCCTTCTCCGGCTGGGTCACCACGATCTTCCGGTCGGTGAGGACCTTGCCGCCGGCGATCGGGATGTCGTTCGTGGACGCAAGTTCCTGCCCGGAGGAGGCGGCCGGGGAACCGCCGTCGTCACCTCCTCCGCCGCAGCCCGCGCAGAGCGCCGCCGCGCCCGCGCCCGTGCAGAGGAGGACCGTGCGTCGGGTCGGGGTGTGGGTCATGTCGCAACTCCGGGGGAGGGGGGTTCCAGGCGCCGCCAGCGTCTCAGGAGACGGGCGCCGCGGGCCGGTACGCGGCGGGCTGACTAGGCTGGACGGACCAAGAACCGATACATGCGTCAGCACTGTGAGCAAGGAGCATCGCCGTGGCGGTACGAGCGGTCCGGGGCGCCGTCCAACTGGAGCGGGACGAGGCGGGGCACATGGACGAGCAGGTCGCCGCCCTGCTGACCGCCCTCATGGAGCGCAACGGCCTGACGGCCGACGACCTGATCAGCCTGTGGTTCACCGCCACCCCCGATCTGCACAGCGACTTCCCGGCCGCCGCGGCCCGCGGGCTCGGCATCACCGACGTGCCGCTGATCTGCGCCCAGGAGCTGGACATCGAGGGCGCCATGCCGCGCGTCGTCCGTGTTCTCGCCCACATCGAGTCCGACCGGCCCCGCGCCGGGATCACCCACGTCTACCTCGGCGCCGCCGCGGCCCTGCGCAAGGACATCGCCCAGTGAGAACCGCACTCGTCATCGGCACCGGCCTCATCGGCACCTCCGCCGCCCTCGCCCTCACCGCGCGGGGCGTCGCCGTCCACCTCGCCGACCACGACCCCGAGCAGGCCCGCACCGCCGCCGCGCTCGGCGCCGGCACCGACGAGACCCCGGACGGACCGGTGGACCTCGCGATCGTCGCCGCCCCGCCCGCCCTGGTGGCCGACGTGCTCGCCGACGCCATGGGCCGCGGCGTCGCCCGCGGCTACGTCGACGTCGCCTCCGTCAAGGGCGGACCCCGGCGGGAGCTGGAGGAACGCGGGCTCGACCTCTCCGCGTACATCGGCACCCACCCCATGTCCGGCCGGGAGAAGTCCGGGCCGCTGGCCGCCACCGCCGACCTCTTCGAGGGCCGCCCCTGGGTGCTGACCCCGACCCGGGACACCGACACCGAGGTGCTGAACCTCGCCCTGGAGCTGGTCTCGCACTGCCGCGCGGTGCCCGTGGTGATGGACGCGGACGCCCACGACCGCGCCGTGGCCCTCGTCTCGCACATGCCCCACCTGGTCTCCAGCATGGTCGCCGCGCGCCTGGAGCACGCCGAGGAGGCCGCCGTACGGCTGTGCGGGCAGGGCATCCGCGACGTGACCCGGATCGCCGCCTCCGACCCCCGGATGTGGATCGACATCCTCTCCGCCAACCCGGGGCCGGTCGCCGACCTGCTCACCGACGTCGCCGCCGACCTGGAGGAGACGGTGCGGTCCCTGCGCGCCCTGGAGTCCGCCGACGCGGACAAGCGCCACGAGGGCGGCACCGGCATCGCCGAGGTGCTGCGGCGCGGCAACGCCGGGCAGGTCCGCGTCCCCGGCAAGCACGGGTCGGCACCGCGGATCTACGAGACGGTGGCCGTCCTCATCGACGACCAGCCCGGCCAGCTGGCCCGCATCTTCGCGGACGCGGGACGGGCCGGGGTCAACGTCGAGGACGTACGGATCGAGCACGCGACCGGTCAGCAGGCCGGCCTGGTGCAGCTCATGGTCGAGCCGAGGGCCGCCGCCGTCCTCACGGCGGCCCTGAAGGAGCGGGGCTGGGCGATCCGGCAGTGATCGCGGGCCCACGGGGCCGTTCCGGGTTCGTACGGCTGTCAGAGGGGTCCTGCGAGCCCGGTAACCTTGTGCGGGACGCGTTCGCGTCCCGCACACCACCCACCGCACCGCACCAGGAAGGTGTCCCCCCGTGGAAAACGGCGCCGCCCCGACCGCCCCGGCCGTGATTGTCGCCATCGACGGCCCCTCCGGCACGGGCAAGTCGAGCACGTCGAAGGCCGTGGCCGCACAGCTCGGCCTCAGCTACCTGGACACCGGTGCGCAGTACCGGGCGATCACGTGGTGGATGGTCAGCAACGGCATCGACACCGACGACCCGCACGCCGTCGCCGCCGCGGCCGGCAAGCCCGAGATCGTCTCCGGCACCGACCCGGCCGGCCCGACCATCACGGTCGACGGCGTGGACGTGGCCGGACCGATCCGCACCCAGGAGGTCACCTCCAAGGTCAGCGCGGTCAGCGCCGTACCGGAGATCCGCACCCGGATCACCGAGCTGCAGCGCACCATCGCCGCCGCCGCGCCGCTCGGCATCGTCGTCGAGGGCCGCGACATCGGCACCACCGTGCTGCCCGACGCCGACCTCAAGATCTTCCTCACCGCCTCGGCGGAGGCCCGCGCCGCCCGCCGCAGCGGCGAGCTGAAGGGCGCCGACGTCCACGCCACCCGGGAGGCCCTGATCAAGCGGGACGCGGCCGACTCCAGCCGCAAAACCTCGCCGCTGGCCAAGGCCGGCGACGCGGTCGAGGTGGACACCACCGCCCTCACCCTCGCGCAGGTCATCGAGTGCGTCGTCACCCTCGTCGAGGAGAAGCGGGCGGGCAAGTGACCGCATCCTCCGCCGCGCCCGCCCCCTCCGAGAAGGGCGCCGAGGTCGGCCGGCGCATCGGCGTCGGCCTGATGTACGGGCTGTGGAAGCCGCGCGTGCTCGGCGCCTGGCGGGTGCCCGCCACCGGCCCGGTGATCTACGCCGTCAACCACGCGCACAACATCGACGGACCGATGGTCATGGGCGTCGCGCCCCGGCCCACGCACTTCCTGATCAAGAAGGAGGCGTTCGTCGGCCCGCTGGGACGCTTCCTGACCGGCATCGGCCAGCTGCCGGTGGACCGCCACTCCGCCGACCGCACGGCCATAGGACAGGCGCTCGGCGTGCTGGCGGACGGCGGCGTCCTCGGCATCTTCCCCGAGGGCACCCGCGGCGAGGGCGACTTCGCCTCGCTGCGCGCCGGGCTCGCCTACTTCGCGGTGCGCGGCGGCGCCCCGATCGTCCCGGTCGCCGTACTGGGAAGCACCGACCGTCCCGGACGGTTGATAAAGGCGCTGCCTCCGCTGCGCTCCCGCGTGGACGTCGTCTTCGGCGACCCCTTCGACGCGGGCGACGGCAGCGGGCGGCGCACCCGCAAGGTGCTGGACGAGGCCACCGAACGCATCCAGAAGCAGCTCACCGCGCACCTGGAAAACGCCAGGCGCCTCACCGGGCGCTGAGTGACACTTGAGTAGTGGATCACCCGGTACAGGGGTGTTCCACCGATCACCACGATGAACGAGGTACGGACTTCATGAACGACCACATCCACTCCGAGGGCTCGGGCGGGGAGCACGACCACGGGGCGCTCGGCGACGCCGAGTACACGCAGTTCATGGAGCTGGCCGCCGAAGAGGGCTTCGACATCGAGGAGGTCGAGGGCGCGATCGAGGAGGCCGGGCACGGCCCGCTGCCCGTCCTCGCCGTCGTCGGCCGCCCCAATGTCGGCAAGTCGACCCTCGTGAACCGCATCATCGGCCGCCGCGAGGCCGTCGTCGAGGACAAGCCCGGGGTCACCCGCGACCGCGTCACCTACGAGGCCGAGTGGGCCGGGCGCCGCTTCAAGGTCGTCGACACCGGCGGCTGGGAGCAGGACGTCCTCGGCATCGACGCCTCCGTGGCCGCGCAGGCCGAGTACGCCATCGAGGCCGCCGACGCCGTCGTCTTCGTCGTGGACGCCAAGGTCGGCGCCACCGACACCGACGAGGCCGTCGTCCGGCTGCTGCGCAAGGCCGGCAAGCCCGTCGTGCTGTGCGCCAACAAGGTCGACGGCCCCAGTGGCGAGGCCGACGCCTCCTACCTGTGGTCGCTGGGCCTGGGCGAGCCGCACCCCGTCTCCGCGCTGCACGGCCGCGGCACCGGCGACATGCTGGACCGGGTCCTGGAGGCCCTGCCGGAGGCGCCGGCGCAGACCTTCGGCACCGCCGTCGGCGGCCCGCGCCGCATCGCCCTGATCGGCCGCCCCAACGTCGGCAAGTCCTCGCTGCTCAACAAGGTGGCCGGCGAGGAGCGCGTCGTCGTCAACGAACTCGCCGGCACCACCCGCGACCCGGTCGACGAGCTGATCGAGCTGGGCGGCGTCACCTGGAAGTTCGTCGACACGGCGGGCATCCGCAAGCGCGTCCACCTCCAGCAGGGCGCCGACTACTACGCCTCGCTGCGCACCGCCGCCGCCGTCGAGAAGGCGGAGGTGGCCGTCATCCTCATCGACGCCTCCGAGTCGATCTCGGTCCAGGACCAGCGGATCGTCACCATGGCCGTCGAGGCGGGCCGCGCGATCGTCGTCGCCTACAACAAGTGGGACACCCTCGACGAGGAGCGCCGCTACTACCTGGAGCGGGAGATCGAGACCGAGCTGGGCCAGGTGGCGTGGGCGCCGCGGGTCAACGTCTCGGCGCAGACCGGCCGGCACATGGAAAAGCTGGTCCCGGCGATCGAGACCGCCCTGGCCGGCTGGGAGACCCGCGTCCCCACGGGCCGGCTCAACGCCTTCCTCGGCGAGCTGGTCGCCGCCCACCCGCACCCCGTGCGGGGCGGAAAGCAGCCGCGCATCCTCTTCGGCACCCAGGCGGGCACCAAGCCGCCGCGGTTCGTGCTCTTCGCCTCCGGCTTCATCGAGGCCGGCTACCGGCGCTTCATCGAGCGCCGGCTGCGCGAGGAGTTCGCCTTCGAGGGGACGCCGATCCACATCTCGGTGCGGGTGCGCGAGAAGCGCGGCGCGAAGAAGAAGTAGGCAGCAGGAACACGCAGACGTGTGAGGGGCGCCCCCGGCCGGGGGCGCCCCTCACACGTCACTCGTCCGGCGGTCAGCCGCCGGACCGCGGGGCCGGCGGCAGCGCCGCCGGGACGTGGTGCGTGCCGCCGACGCGCTGCCACACCGACTGCTGGCCGACGCGGGCGCTCTGGGCCCCCGCGCTGTAGGCGCTGTAGGCGCTTCTGCCGCGCGGGATGCTCCGGAAGGCCGTGAATCCCAGCTCCTCCTCACCGCTGCGATCGCCCGGCAGCGATCGGAAGGACCGGACGTACTCGGCGTAGAGCGCGTCGTAGATCGGCGTGGCCGAGGGGCCGCCGTGGCGGTGGAAGGCGTCGTATGCGTACACGTATGTCCAAACGACCCCGCGCTGGAAGGGATGCGGCCCAGGTGGCGGCCGTCCGGCACCCGCGTGAACGGGATCAGGTTCCCGCCAGCGGCAGCGCCGCCGCGACCAGCTGTCCGTTCGCCGCCGCCTTGTCCAGCGCGTCCCGCAGCAGATCCTCGCGCGGCTGCCGGCCGATCGACCCGACGGGCGCCGCGAACATCAGCACCTGCTGGTGCTTGTTGGCCGCCGTGCGCCAGCCCTCGGTGACCTGGAGCGGCTGGTGCGCCTGCCACCAGGCCACCGGCCGGCCGCCGTTCGTCCCCGGCTGGAGCACCGCGTGCAGCTGGCCCATCGCGAGCAGCACCGACCAGCCGTGCAGCACCGCCGGAGCGGACGCCAGCTCGGTGACCGGCATGAAGCCCTGCTCGATCAGCAGGGGCAGGAAGTCGTCGCCGGCGCCCGTCGTGCCGGGCCGCGCGATGGGGGCGGTCGGCTCCACCACGAGGGCCGGGTGCAGCTCCCCGGCGATGAGGATCAGTCCGCTGGTCACACCGAGCACGGCCTGCTCGGGGGCGGCCTTCTCGGGGGCGGCGGGAGCGGGCGCGGAGCGGGCCTGGTCGGCGCTGATGGACCGCACCGCCCCCTGCAACTGCTCCTCGGTGACCTTGACGACCTGCGAGGGCAGGCAGCCGGCGTGGGCGAAGGCGAGCACGGCGGTCTCGTCGCCGATGAACAGGACGGTGCTGGTGCGCTCCTGCTCGCAGTCGCCCGGGGTGCGGCAGGACGTGCAGTCGTAGCTGCCCGGGGCGGACTCCCCGGCCAGCAGGCGGTCGGCTTCTTCGTCGCCGATCTCGGCGCGTACGTCGTCGCTGACGTCGAGCATGCGCGGCACGGGTGGCTCCCTCGGGATGCGGTGCGTGGCCGGACCGGGTGGCTCCCGGGCCGTGGGCCGGGCGGTCCCGGCTCATGCAAGGACAACGGGGGACCAGTGGCGGGAGTCACGCCCCACGGCCGACGGAATCGAACCATGACCGGTGGGTGATCCCGTGGGGGCCGGGAACGTCGCCGAGCCTCCAAGTGGCTTGTCCCGAGCTGCGGTTGGGCGGACTGGGCGGGTCGAGCGGGCGCTCTCGGGAGTCGACAAATCAGGAAATCAGTGAAGGAACAGGGTGACCGGAAACGGTCGTTGCCGACCGGGCATCCCGGTCGTGACCACATCGCAATCGGACACGGACAACCAGAAGGCGGGGTTCCGGGTCTAACCGGACGACGAGAAGCCCATTGGAGGAACCGCACCGCATGACGCCGCCGGCCCCACCGGCCGCCCCGCTGCGCGCCGACTGCATCGGCGACTCCGCGGGCGGTCTGACCTTCGACGTCGCCGCGCGCGGAAACGCCGGGGCGGCCCTGCTCATCCTGCGCCGCCGAGGCGCGGACGCCGTCGCCGACTCCTCGGCGGACACGGTCAGCCTGCCGCTGGCCCCGGCGGCGGAGGGCCGGCTGCGGGCGGCCCTGCCCAGCAGCGTGTCCCTGCCCGAGGGCCGCTGGGACGCGTACGCCCGCCTGTCCGGCGGCGAGCCGCGGCGCCTGGTGCCCGGCGTCACCGATCTGCGCTCCCTCGCCGAGCGCACCCCCAGCGGCCTGCTCGGCCACGTCGCGGTCCGCATCCCGTACGCCACCCGGCAGGGCAACCTCACCGTCCGCAGCTGGCTGCGCGCCCCGCACGCCGAGGCGGTGGACCTGCGCCTCGAGAGCGGCGGCCTGACCGTGCGCGGACGGGTGTACGGCACCCAGCTCGTGCCCGGGGCCGACGCCGAGCTGCGTGCCCGATCCGGTGACGGCGGGGGCGGCGGCGTACGCAGGCTGGACGTCGCCGCCGAGCGCACGGAGTTCGCCTTCACCGTCCCTTACGACGGCCTGGCACCGGGCGACTGGGACCTGTGGCTGCGGCCCGCCGGCGCCCTGGGCCCCGTGGTGCGCCTCGCGCGACTGCTGGACGACGTCGCCGACAAGAACCCCGTCCTCACGTTCCCCCGCGCGCGTGTGCTGACGCCGCACGGCCCCGTGGAGGCCGGGCCGTACTACACCCGGGACAACGACCTGTCGCTCGCCGTCACCCCGCTGGACGCCTGAAGCCGCCGGAAGCCGAGCAGCGCCGCACGGGGCTGTTCGCCCGTCGGCCTGTCCGCCTGTCCGCCCGTCCGTGTGTCCGTGTGTCCGATGTTCGATTCGTGTAAGCGGTCTGCGGGCGTTTGCACGAAGGAGTGCGCAAGTTCGTTCGGTAGTGTTCGGGCGCGAAATGCGAGGCGTCGCCGGGGCGCTCGGATCGCCTTTTCCGTCCGCTTATTCGAGGGGTCACCGCGACCCGCGGGAATTCATCCCGGCCGCCCGCGGAAGTCGGGCAGAACCGTCCGTCCGTGTGAACGCGTTCCATCAAAACGCGCATCATGATCCTGTGACAGAAATGTGACCGTAGGTGCATCCGGGGCCCGCGTTACCGGCGTGGGCTTCCCCGCTCCCGGGGCAGGGCATAGCGTGGCGGCATGGCACCGATTCCGACACCCCCGGCCGAGCCCCAGGACAGTCCGGACGCCTATGTCGGCCTCGATACCGGCGCGGCCGAACGGCTGGCGCGGGAGCGGGGCTGGTCCACGGTGCGGTCCCTGGCGCCGGGCACGGTCATCACGATGGAGTACCGCGTGGGCCGTCTCAACTTCGAGGTGAAGGACGGCCGGGTCTCCCGGGCCTGGAAGGGCTGAGGCGCGGCCGGCGGCCCCGGCGGTACGGTCAGCCGCCCGACAGGGGGCGCGCGGCCGGGGCGGAGCTGCGCGGGTGGCGGTCCGCGTGCGGCGGCCGGCGGCTGCCGGCCGGCGTCACCGGCGTACGGTCCGAGCGCGCCGTGTGCGGGCCCGGGGCCAGGTGGGCCGGGGCCCGGGTGCCGCGGGGCGCGGCGACCGGCTCGCGAGCCGGTGCCTCCGGCCGGGCGGAACCGGGCGGGGCGACCGCCACGGGCGGGCCCAGCGGGCGCCGTGCCGTCCTCTCGCGGCCGATCCGGGCGTACAAGCGGTCGCGCAGGCCGAGGATCCACGCCTCCGCGCGGGTGATCAGCGGCTCGAACCAGGGGAGCGCCAGCAGGATCAGCAGTCCTGCCGCCCAGCCGAGCAGCACGTCGCTGAGCCAGTGCGTACCGAGGTAGACGGTGGACATGCCCACCCCGAGCGAGGTGACCGCGGACAGCGCGGACAGCCAGCGCCGGGCGCGGTGCGTCGAGGCCAAGTAGGCGAGGATGCCCCAGGTCACGACGGCGTTCGCGGTGTGACCGCTCGGAAATATATCGCCGCCGAGCCACATCTCGTTGGCGCCGATCGTGGTCGCGTAGTGGGGTCCGAGGCGGCCCATGCCGTACTTGGCGGCGCCGACCGTGGCATTGAGCAGGAGCAGGGAGACACCGAGCGCCAGCAGCGGACGCAGGGTGTGCTGCCGCCAGGAGCGCCAGCCGAGCCAGGCCGCGACCATCACCGCGGTGGGGCCGCGCTGGCCGAGCACCACGTAGTAGTCGACGAACGCGTGGATCTCGGGCCACTGCTGGTAGGGCCGGAAGAACATGACCTGCCAGTCGAGCCGGACCAGCCACGAGGTGATCACCACGGCCCACACGATCGCGAGGTAGAACGCGAGGGTTCCGGCGAACAGCGCGAACCTGTGCCGGGACATCTCCGGCGCGTCCAGGAGCTCCGGTCGTTCCGGCTCCCGGTCCAGTCTCGCGAACACCCGGTCCAGACGGGTGGGCTTCCGTTCGGTACGCACCCAATCGACGTTACAGCGAGTGAGGAGTGATCCCTGACGAATCAACGGCTTTGTGATGACGATGTGATGTGGGATTCCTCTCAGGCGGCGCTCTATTTCCGGTTAATCCGCAATCCGGTCCGGCCGTGGAGTCGGACGTGCACTCGGCCCTGGACTTCAATTCCTTTGATCTGTTCGGTCGGCGGTTTTATCGTGCTTATGAATTCGTTCACCGAATGCTGGTACGGAATTGACCCGGCGGTCATGGGGCGGCCATCGGGCGGCCCCGGCCGGTCAGGGCGGTCCTGAGCCGTTCAGCCAGAACGCCCCGTACACCGCGGACGCCGCCGCGACGGCGCAGACGACCGGCGCCGACCTGGAGGTACGCAGGCGCGCCAGGCCCAGGGCCAGGGGGAGGAGCAGCGGGAACGCGGGCAGGAGCAGCCGGGGCTTCGAGCCGAAGTAGCTCGACGCGCACAGGGCGAGCACGGTGACGATTCCCGTGTACACCAGCAGCGGGAGCGGCTGGCGCTGCCGTACGCACACCACGTACAGCCAGACCAGCAGCGCGACCCCGGCCACCAGCCCGATGCCGGCCAGGGCCGCCGGGAACGACGTGAACTTGGTGGCGACGAAGCGGGCGAAGGCCGCGCCCCCGTCGAAGCCGTTGCGCCAGCCGGCCTGCACGTCGAGATAGCCGAGCGGGCCCTTGCCGGTGCGGTGGCCGACCCACAGGACGTACCCGGCGGCGCCCAGGGGCGCGAGCAGCATGCCGAGCACGCGGCGCGCGCGGTCCCGGACATCGGGGCCGTCGGGGCCATCGGGTCCGTCGGGTTCGTCGCGGCCGTTCCGGTCCCGTCCGAACGCCACGACCGCGGCCACCCACACCGCCGCCGTCACCGCGAGCCCCACCGGGCGGGTCAGCCCGGCCAGCGAGGCCAGGATCCCCGCCGTCACCCAGCGCCCCGTCAGCACCGCGTACAGCGACCAGGCGGCCAGCGCCGTGAACAGGGACTCGCTGTACGCCATCGACTGCACGACCCCGACCGGCAGCACGGCCCACAGCAGCACCGCGCACCCGCCGGCGCGGCGGCCGTACACGTGGTCAGCCACCGCGAAGATCCCCCAGGCCGCGGCGAGCGAGGCGAGGAGGCTCACGACGAAGCCCGCGTCCGCGTACGACAGCGGGGAGGCGGCCGCGCCGAGCCGCTCCAGCCAGGGCAGCAGCGGGAAGAAGGCCAGGTTGGAGTGGACGTCGCCGTTCGGCAGCCGCACCTCGTAGCCGTATCCCAGCTCGGCGACCCTGGTGTACCAGAGGGAGTCCCAGCGGGCCGTCAGCAGCGTGTACGCGCTCTTGTCGCGCGCGGCGCTCCACAGGACCAGGGCGAGCAGGCCCAGGGCGCGTACGGCCGCGTAGCCGAGGAGCGCCGGGGCGGCCCGGCGCAGGGCACCGGGCGGGCCCGGGGCGCCGGGGCGGCCCGCGGTGCGCGTTTCAAGATCGGTCACGGGCTCGATTATCTGCCGGGCGCGGGGGCCGCCGTCCCGCCGGGGCGGGCGGGGCGGCGGCCGCAGTGGCGTATGCCACACGGGTGACGCGGGATGTGTGAGACCTGCCACGTGTGTGGTGCACGGTCTGGCGTACTCTGGCGAATCACTCGCGTTCCGTTGCACGGCCCGGAGCCCCCGCTCCCCTCCGGCCGAGCCGCAGGGAGTCCCCACCCCGCGGCCCGCCGGACGCGAGGGAACATCTTGGAGGTACGTACATGTCCGGGACGACCACGGCTGCCGCTGGGCCGCGCCGTCGGGCGACCGGGGCCGGTGCCAACCGCTGGGTGGTCCTGGTCGTCCTCTGTGCCAGCCTGCTGCTCGTCGCCGTCGACGCGACCGTGCTGCACGTGGCGGTCCCCGCCGTCACCGAGGACCTCAGGCCCGGCGCCATCGAACTGCTCTGGATCGTCGACGTCTATCCGCTGGTCTGCGCATCGCTGCTGATCCTCTTCGGCACGCTGGGCGACCGGGTGGGCCGCAGACGGATCCTCCTGCTCGGCTACGCCCTCTTCGGCGTCGCCTCCGCGCTCGCGGCCCTCGCCGACACCGCCCAGGTGCTGATCGCGGCCCGCGCGCTGCTCGGCGTCGGCGGCGCGATGATCATGCCGGCGACGCTGTCGATCCTGCGGCAGGTCTTCCCCGACCGGCGGGAGCGGGCGCTGGCCATCGGCATCTGGAGCGCCGTGGCCGCGGTCGGCGCGGCGGTCGGACCGCTGCTCGGCGGCTTCCTCCTCGAGCACTTTTGGTGGGGTTCGGTCTTCCTCGTCAACATCCCGCTGATGCTGGTCAGCCTGCCGGTGGGGCGGCTGCTGCTGCCCGAGTCGAAGGGCGACGGCCGCGGGCCCTGGGACGTCGTCGGCGCGCTGATGGCGGCGGCCGGGCTGTTCGGGGTCGTCCTGGGCGTGAAGCGGCTGGGCGGCGGGGAGCCGGTGGCGAGTCTGCTCACCCTGCTGCCGCTGGCGGCGGGCGCGGCGCTGCTGGCGGGGTTCGTACGGCGGCAGCGGCGGCGTACGTATCCGCTGGTCGACCTCGCGATGTTCCGGCGGCCGGCGTTCAGTACGTCGGTGGGGTGCATCGTGCTGGCCATGCTGGCGCTGGTGGGGCTCGAGCTGATCGCCGCGCAGTACCTGCAACTGGTGCTCGGTCTTTCCCCGCTGGAGACCGGGCTGCGGCTGCTGCCGCTGACCTTCGCGGCGATGGCGGCGGGGCTCGCGGGTGCGCGGCTGCTGCGGCGCTTCGGGCCGCGGCGGATGGTGTGCGCGGGGTTCTGCCTGACGGCCTTCGCGGTGGTGCTGCTCACGGCGATGGGCCGGGCCGACAACTGCGCGCTGCTGCTGACCGGGTTCGTGCTGCTCGGCTTCGGTCTGGAGACGACGCTGTTCGGGGCGTACGAGTCGATGCTGAGCGAGGCGCCGCAGGAGCAGTCGGGCGGCGCGGCGGCGATCGGGGAGACCTCGTACCAGCTGGGCGCCGGGATCGGCATCGCCCTGCTGGGCAGCGTGATGAACGCGGCGTACGCGCCCGGACTGACGGGGGGTGTGCCCGGGGTGCCGGCGCCGGCGTCGGCGGCGGCGGGGCATTCGCTGGGGGAGGCGTACGAGGTTGCCGGACAGCTCGGGGGGCCCGCGGGGGTCGCGTTGCGGCGGGCGGCGGGGGACGCGTTCGTGCACGGGCTGCATGTGACGCTGGTGGTGAGTGCGGTGTTGTTGCTGTTGGGGGCGGTGATGGCGTTGCGGCTGCCGCGGGTGATGCAGTGCGAGGAGGTTTCGGTGCCGGCGCCTCGGGGGGCGGTGGAGTCACGCGTGTCGGTGTGAGCCGGGGGCGTCGCCTGTGGGTGGCCGAGGAGCGTCGGCGGCCGCAGGCCGCGATGGGTCCGGTTCCAGAGCCCCGGCGGCCGCCGGCTGTCATGGGGCCGGTTCCAGAGTCCGGCGGCCGTCGGCTGTCATGGGGCCGGTTTCGGAGCCGGGGCGTCGTGGGCTCGCGCGCAGTGCGCCACGAACGGTCACACCGCCCCCTGCGCGAGGTGTTGCAGGGCCTGCCGTGAGCTGCCTCCCCGCCGCGACGGGCCGTCACCGCTCTTCGCACCGCGTGGCGCCATCCCCCCACCGCAAGCCGCAGACGGCGGATCACCCCCACGGGCGACGTCCGCCTCGTTCCCGACGGTGAACGGCTGGTGTGTGGGAGACGGGCATGGTGGACGTGCGGAGCGGTGCGTCGTAACGTCGGCATGAGAGTCGTAACTAGCGCCGCTAGTTTTAAAGTTCCCCGGAGGGTGTCCCATGGCCGCGTCCCCCAAGTTGCCCGCGTTCGACCCCGCCGACCCCCTCGGCATCGACGACCTGCTGGAACCGGAGGACCTGGCGGTCCGGGACACCGTGCGGGGCTGGGCCGCGGACCGCGTGCTGCCGTACGTCGCGGACTGGTACGAGAAGGGCGAGCTGCCCGGGATCCGGGAGCTCGCGCGCGAGCTCGGGGGCATCGGCGCGCTCGGCATGTCCCTGGAGGGATACGGCTGCGCCGGCGCGAGCGCCGTCCAGTACGGGCTGGCCTGTCTGGAACTGGAGGCGGCCGACTCAGGCATCCGCTCCCTGGTCTCCGTGCAGGGTTCCCTCGCCATGTACGCCATCCACCGCTTCGGGAGCGAGGAGCAGAAGGAGGCGTGGCTGCCGCGCATGGCCGCCGGTGAGGTCATCGGGTGCTTCGGGCTCACCGAGCCCGACCACGGGTCCGACCCCGCCAACATGCGCACCCGCGCCAAGCGGGTCGCCGGCGGTGACTGGGTGCTCAACGGGCGCAAGATGTGGATCACCAACGGCTCGGTGGCCGGCGTCGCCGTGGTCTGGGCGCAGACCGAGGAAGGGATCCGCGGGTTCGTCGTGCCGACCGACAGCGCGGGGTTCTCCGCGCCCGAGATCAAGCACAAGTGGTCCCTGCGCGCCAGCGTCACCAGTGAGCTCGTCATGGACGACGTACGGCTGCCCGCCGACGCGGTGCTGCCGGAGGTGACCGGGCTGCGCGGGCCGCTGAGCTGCCTCTCGCACGCGCGTTACGGGATCGTCTGGGGCTCGATGGGCGCGGCCCGCAGCTCCTTCGAGGCGGCCGTGGAGTACGCGAAGTCGCGGGAGCAGTTCGGGCGGCCCATCGGGGGTTTCCAGCTGACCCAGGCCAAGCTCGCCGACATGGCGGTCGAACTGCACAAGGGGATTCTGCTCGCCCACCACCTCGGGCGGCGCATGGACGCCGGCCGCCTGCGTCCCGAGCAGGTCAGCTTCGGCAAGCTCAACAACGTGCGCGAGGCCATCGACATCTGCCGTACGGCCCGTACGATCCTCGGCGCCAACGGGATCTCGCTCGAATATCCGGTGATGCGGCACGCGACGAACCTGGAATCGGTGCTCACCTACGAGGGCACCGTCGAGATGCACCAGCTGGTGCTGGGCAAGGCGCTCACCGGGCTCGACGCCTTCCGGTGAGAGGCCGGGGGTGGGGCGGGGCCGTGGTGTGCGGCCCCGCCTCAGCTCTGGTTGAAGAAGCCGTCGGAACGGTGGGCGGCGGGCTCGCCGCTGATGACCTGGGTGTCGGCCGGGCTGAGCAGGAACACCCGGGTGGACACCCGCTCGATCGAACCGCGCAGGCCGAAGATGAGTCCGGCCGCGAAGTCGACGACCCGCTTGGCGTCGGTGCCCTCCATGGCCGTCAGGTTCACGATGACCGGGACGCCGTCCCGGAACAGCTCACCGATGGCCCGCGCGTCCCGGAAGCTGTCCGGGGTGACCGTCGCGATGCGGCGGCCCTTCTCCTCGGCCACGTCCGAGGCCACCTTCACCCGCGGGTCCGTGACCCAGGCGTCCCCGGGCTGCTCGGTGCCCTCGGAGTAGTCGTCGTCGTAGTAACGCTCGTCATCGTTGTCGTCGACGAGGCCGAGCCACGCACTCGCCTTGCGTACCGATCCCATGGACGCCTCCTCTCACAGCGGTCTTTCGTGCTTCCGCATCCCTATGGTCATCCATGATGCGGACGTCGCGCCAAGTGGATAGACGCCGCGCGGGGGGTTTGTGACGGTACTGGTGCACAGCGGATCCGTCGAGAGTCCTTGTGTCCCAAGGGTCGTTTCCCAAACGGCTGCTGACTGTGAGTGAAATATGATTCTTCACGGCACACGGGTGAGGACGGGTGCGTACGGGTGAAGTGGGCGGTCGGTACGATGCCGCAGCTCAGCGTCGTACCAACCACGGGGGAGCGTCGTGTTCGGAATCGTCAGGCCGTGCAGGCACCGGCTCGGAGAGAGTCTCACGAGTCAGTGGATGGCTCATTTGTGCGGATTGTGCCTCGCACTGCGCAAGGACCACGGGCAGTTCGCACGGATCGTGACGAACTACGACGGGCTGCTCATATCGGTTTTGACGGAGGCTCAGGCCGAGCGGGGCGGTGCGGGCGCCGGGCGGCGCACCGCCGGGCCCTGCCCGCTGCGCGGGATGCGCACCGCGTCCGTCGCGCACGGCGAGGGGGCCCGGCTCGCGGCGGCCGTCTCGCTGGTACTGGCCTCGGCCAAGGTGCGCGACCATGTCGCCGACGGTGACGGTCTGCTGGCCCGCCGGCCGGTGGCCCTCGCCGCCCGCCGTATCGCCGGCGGCTGGGACGCGGCCGGAGCGCGCGGCGGCAGCGCCGTCGGCTTCGACACCGCCGTACTGGTCGACGCCGTGGACCGGCAGGGCGGCATCGAGGCGCTCGCCGGGCCCGGAACGCCGCTGCTCACCGTCACCGAGCCGACCGAGACCGCGACCGCAGCCGCCTTCGCGCACACCGCGCACCTCGCCGGGCGGCCGCACAACGCGGCGCCGCTCGCCGAGGCCGGCCGCCTCTTCGGCCGGCTCGCCCACCTCCTGGACGCCGTGGAGGACCGGGAGGCCGACGCCGCCGCCGGCGCCTGGAACCCGCTCACCGTCACCGGGACGCCGCTCACAGAGGCCCGGCGGCTCGCGGACGACGCCGTGCACGGGGTGCGGCTGGCCCTGCGGGAGGCCGAGTTCACGGACGGGCGGCTGGTGCACCGGCTGCTCGTGCACGAGCTGGGCAGTTCCGTGGACCGCGCGTTCGGCACCGTGTCGTGCGCCCACGGCAGCCATCCGTACGCCCCTCCCGGCGCGCCCGGCACCCCGGGTGCTCCCGGTGGGCCGACGCCCCCGGAGCCGCCGCGCCGCGACCGGCGCGGGCTGCTCGCGGGCTGCGCGGTGTGGCTCGGGCTGGCCTGCACCTGCCAGATGTGCTGCGGCACCTTCAACGACCCCTGGAGCGGGCAGCGCAGGGAAGGTCTCTGCTCCCAGTGCGACTGCGGCAACTGCTGCGACTGCTGTGACTGCTGTAGCAACTGCTGCGGCGACGACGGCTGCAACTGCGGCTGCGACGGGTGCGACTGCGGCTGTAGCTGCTGAGGCGCCGTCAGTCCCGTCGGTTCCCGTCGGTTCCCGTCGGTTCCCGTCGGTCCCGTCAGTCCCGTCGGCCGGCCCGGTGCTCGTCGGCGGGCGCCGGCCGGAGGGCCATCCGGAGGGGCGACTTCCGGACATCCCCGTGCGGCGGGAGGGCGCGGAACCGGGCAGAGGGGCGGCGGGGGTCGGCAGAGGTCGGGTAAAAGTCGTTCAAAGCTTGACGGCCGAAAGGCACCCTTGCGCCGACCGGTCGTTCGGCCGAATACTCCAACCTCAGCGCTTGTCAGGGGCACGACGTATCCGGAACCCGGAGGTCCGTCCCTGGCTGCGCCTCACGGGCCCCCAACCCCACAAGAGGGGCCCCCGACTTCCCCTGTGGAGGAACGAAAAGTGAGGATCAAGCGCACCAACCCCCGCAGCGGCATCACGAGACGGACTCGGCTGATCGCCGTATCCACCGGCCTCGTGGCCGCCGCCGCCATCGCGATCCCCAGCGCGAACGCGGCACCCACCCCGGCCACCTTCAGCGCCGCCGAACTGAACAGCGCCAGCGGCGCGGTGCTCCAGGCCGACGTCCCCGGCACCGCCTGGGCCGTCGACGCCAAGTCCGGCCGGGTGCTGCTCACCGTCGACAGCACCGTCTCCCAGGCCGAGATCGCGAAGATCAAGGAGCAGGCCGGCGACAAGGCCGGCGCGCTCACGATCAAGCGCACCCCCGGCACGTTCAACAAGCTCATCCAGGGCGGCGACGCCATCTACGCGAGCAGCTGGCGCTGCTCCCTCGGCTTCAACGTCCGCACCAGCAGCGGCGCCGAGTACTTCCTGACCGCCGGTCACTGCACCGACGGCGCCGGCACCTGGTGGTCCAACTCCGGGCACTCCACCGTTCTCGGCTCGACGGCCGGGTCCAGCTTCCCGGGCAACGACTACGGCATCGTCCGGTACACCAACAGCTCGGTCAGCAAGCCCGGCACCGCGGGCGGCGTGGACATCACCCGCGCGGCCACCCCGAGCGTGGGCACCACCGTCATCCGTGACGGCTCCACCACCGGCACCCACAGCGGCCGGGTCACCGCCCTGAACGCCACCGTGAACTACGGCGGCGGCGACATCGTCGGTGGTCTGATCCAGACCACGGTCTGCGCCGAGCCCGGCGACTCCGGCGGTCCGCTCTACGGCAGCAACGGCACCGCGTACGGTCTGACCTCCGGCGGCAGCGGCAACTGCTCCTCCGGCGGTACGACGTTCTTCCAGCCGGTCACGGAGGCCCTGAACGCCTACGGCGTCAGCGTCTACTAGACCGCCCTGCGGCGTGACCCGGCCTGTCACGGGTCACGCCCGAGCGCGGCCGGCAGCGTGACGGAGCCCCCGCACACCGCGGCGTCGGTGTGCGGGGGCTCAGCCCGTGCTGCCGGGCAGGACGACGCCGTTCTCGTAGGCGAACACGACGGCCTGGGCGCGGTCCCGCAGCTGGAGCTTGGCGAACATGCTGCCGATGTGGCTCTTCACCGTCGCCTCGGTCACGACCAGGTGCGCGGCGATCTCCGGGTTCGACAGGCCCCTGGCCACCAGGAGGAGGATCTCCCGTTCCCGCGGGGTGAGGCCGGCCAGCACCGTGGCCCGCGGCCGGACGGGTGCGGCGCGGGTGGCGTAGTCCTCGATCAGCCTGCGGGTGATCGACGGCGACAGCAGGGCCTCGCCGGCGTGGACGACGCGGATCGCCTCCAGCAGGCGGTCGCGCGAGGCGTCCTTCAGCAGGAAGCCCGACGCGCCCGCCCGCAGCGCGCCGAAGACGTACTCGTCCAGGTCGTAGGTGGTGAGGATCAGCACCCGGGGCGACGGGCCGGAGGCGGTCAGCCGGGAGGTGGCCTCGACACCGTCCATGAGGGGCATGCGGACGTCCATCAGCACCACGTCGGGCCGCAGAGCGGCGGCCCGGTCGAGTGCCTCGTGACCGTCGGCGGCCTCGCCGACCACCTCGAGGTCGTGCTGGGTCTGGAGGAACAGCCGGAAGCCGGTGCGGATCAGCTCCTGGTCGTCGACGATCAGAAGGCGGATGGTCATGCCGCGGCTCCGGCATCCCCGGCCGGGAGCCGGGCGGTCACCACGAATCCGTCGGCGGTGGGGCGGGCGTCCAGACTCCCGCCGGTCACCGCCGCGCGTTCCCGCATTCCGCGGATGCCGTGCCCGGCGGACGACGGGTCCGGGTCGCGTGGGCCGCCGCCGTCGTCCTCGACCGTGACGCGCAGGTGCGTCCGGCCGTAGTGGAGCGTCACGGTGACCCGGGTGGGATCGGAGTGTCTGAGCACGTTGGTCAGTGCCTCCTCGACGATGCGGTAGGCCGACAGTTCCAGGCCGCCGGCCAGCGGCCGGGCCGTGCCGGTGCTCTCCAGCCGCACGGGCATCCCGGCCGCACGGTATCCGGAGACCAGCTCGGCGAGCTGGCCGAGCGACGGCTGGGGCCGCCACTGCGCGCCGTGGTCCGGGGCGCGCAGCAGGCCGAGGATCCGGCGCAGCTCGGCCAGGCTCTGCTCGGCGTTGACCTCGACCCGTTCCAGGGTCTCGGCCGCGACCCGGGGATCGGTCGGCAGGACGTCCCGGGCGCCGCGCACGCCGATCAGCATGACGGTGACGGAGTGGGCGACGATGTCGTGGAGTTCGCGGGCGATGGAGGTGCGTTCCCGCTGCGCCGCGATCTGGTCGAGCTGCCCGCGCTCGCGTTCCAGGGTGGCCGCGCGGTCCTCCAGCGCCCGGGTGTAGCGCCGCCGGGTCTGGAGGTACGAGCCGAGAGCCCACGCGCCGGTCGAGACGGGCAGCGAGGAGATGCTCGCCGACTGGAGGAACAGTGCCGTCGGGACGAGCGCCGCCAACGAGACGCTCCGCTCGCGCAGGTCGGCGAGCGAGGCGAGGGCGACCACGACGGGTGCCCCGCCCGGGTGGTAGCCCAGCGGCACGAGCACCGCGGCACCCGCACAGGCCGCGACGAGCACCGTCAGGGGCGCGCGGCGGCGGACGAGCAGGCCGCAGCCGGCCAGCACCGTCACCACGACCGGGACCGGGCCGACCGGGGTCCCGTCGTCGAAGAGCAGCCCGATCTCCACTCCGGTCGTGATCATCGCCAGCGCGAGGTCGAACAGCGCCGAACGGCGCGCGACCAGCAGGTCGTACGCCGCCCGGGCCCGCCGCAGAAGTGCGTTCACGCCAGGTCGCGCCGTCGCTCGACGAGGACCGCGACCAGCGTGACCGCGACCGTCCACGCGGCCAGTACCCATCCGGCCGAGACCACCGACAGGGTCGTGTGGTGCGTCATCCGGCTCAGCACCCCGGCCGCGCCGAACGGCGTCAGGTTGACCCCCGCCTCCCAGACGCCGGACAGCAGCGGGACCACGGCGAAGTTCACGACCAGCAGGACGACCACTCCCAGGACCGGGCTGCGGATCAGGGCGCCGAGGGCGGCCCCCAGGATCGCGGACAGGACGAACGCCACGAGATTGCCCGCCACGACGGCACCGACGTCCCCCGAGGTGAGATCCGGGCCCGGGTGGTCGCTCAAGAGCGGCAACGCGAGCCCGACCGACACCATGGTCGTCAGCGTACCGAGCAGGAACCCGGTCAGGGCGTACGCGGTGATTCTCGCGGACAGCACGACCCCGCGGTGACGGCGGGCCACCAGAGCCGCCGGTGCGGCCGTCCGGTGCCGGTACTCGCCGGCCGTACCGACCAGCCCCCAGAGCAGGAGCAGGATCGGCAGCGCCGACAGGGCCTCCTCCTTCTCGGGCACCTCGTCCAGCGTGCCCGACCACGCCGCGATCGCCAGGGCGTTGAGGGCGGCGAACGCGACCCCGCCCAGCGCGAAGCCCAGCACACTCCTGGTGGTCACGGCCTTGATCAGTTCGCCCCGCAGCAGACGGCTCACCGGTCCGCACCTCCCGTGAGGCCGAAGAACGCGTCCTCCAGCGACGCGGTCCGCTCGACGATCTCCTCCAGCAGGACGCCTTCGCGGTGGGCCAGCCGCGCCACCTCGGCCGCATCGAGCCCTTCGACCAGCAGCCCGCCCCCGCCCGCGGCCTTCGTACGGCCACCGGCGGCGGCCACCAGGGCCGACAGGCGCCCGGCCTCCGCGGTGCGCACCGCGACCGCGCTCTCCCCGGAGCGTTCGAGGTCCCGGATCGCGCCCGCGTGGACCAGCCGGCCCCGGTCGATCACGACGACGTCGTCGACGGTCTGCGCCGCCTCGCCCAGCATGTGGCTGGACAGCAGGACCGTGCCGCCGTGCGCGGCCCGCTCCCGCACCAGCGTGCGCAACCAGCGGATGCCCTGCGGGTCCAGGCCGTTCACCGGCTCGTCCAGTACCAGGATCTCCGGGTCGCCCAGGAGTGCCGCGGCGAGCCCGAGCCGCTGCCGCATGCCCAGCGAGTACTTCCCGACCCTGCGCCGGGCCGCCTCCTCCAGACCGACGAGTTCCAGGACCTCGCCGACCCGGCGGCGGGGCAGCCCGGCCAGTGCGGCCAGCGAGCGCAGGTGCGCCCTGCCGGTGCGGCCCGGATGGGCCCCGCACGGCTCGATGTGCACGCCGAGCAGCCGGGCGTCGGGCCTGACGGCCGTGACCGGAGTGCCCCGCAGGAACGCCCCGCCCGCCGTCGGCCGCGCCAGTCCGACGACCGCTTTGAGCGCGGTGGTCTTGCCCGCCCCGTTCGGCCCGAAGAATCCCGTCACCCTTCCGGACCGGACCGTGAACGACAGGTCGTCGACCGCCGTCCTGCGGCCGTAACGCTTCGTCAGCCCTTCGACCCTGATGACCGGCGGGTCCCCGGCGCCTCGGTCTCCGGCACTCCGGTCCCCGGCACTCCGGTCCCCGGCACCCCGGATTCCGACACCTCGTGAAGAAGTCATGTCCGAAGCCTCCGGCGCGGTGATCTCCCGGTCATCCACCCACGGTCGAAACCCGGACTCCCACCCTGGTTGGAGACCGCGGCCGCGCGCCTTCCCCGGTGCGAACACCCGGGCCGGCCCGGGGCAAAGAGGTGAAGGCCGTGTGACCACACTGGAGTTGTCGTGCGCACGTCCTGAAGTCGACCTTGTGTACGGCCCGTGGGATGGGGAGAGTTAACGCTCGTCAACCAGCCTTCCGGTTCACGGGGTCCCCACAACCTCGCGAACCGACCCCCCACAGGAGGACGTGAGTTGAAGCACCGACGCATACCCAGGCGGCGGGCCGCCGTGGTAGGTGCGGGAATCACCGCACTGGTCGCGGCCGGAGTCACCTTGCAGAGTGCGAACGCCAGCGAGGCCCCGAAGACCGCCGCGCCCGAGACCCTGTCGGTCACGGCGGCCGGAAAGCTCGCCTCCACGCTGATCGGCGACCTCGGCACCGACGCCGCGGGCACGTACTACGACGCGCAGGCCAAGAGCCTCGTCGTCAACGTGCTCGACCAGGCCGCCGCGCAGACCGTCGAGGAGGCCGGCGCCAAGGCGAGAGTCGTCGAGAACTCGCTCGCCGACCTGAAGAGCGCGCGCACCACCCTCACCGAGGACGCGACCATCCCGGGCACCTCCTGGGCGACCGACCCGACCACCAACAAGGTCGTGGTCACCGCCGACCGCACGGTCTCCAAGGCCGAACTGGCCAAGCTGACCAAGGTGGTCGACGGGCTGGGCGCCAAGGCCGAGCTCAAGCGCACCAAGGGCGAGTACAAGCCCTTCGTCGCGGGCGGCGACGCCATCACCGGAGGCGGCGGGCGCTGCTCGCTCGGCTTCAACGTGACCAAGGGCGGCGAGCCGTACTTCATCACCGCGGGACACTGCACCGAGTCCATCTCGACCTGGTCGGACTCCTCCGGGAACGTCATCGGCGAGAACGCGGCGTCCAGCTTCCCGGACAACGACTACGGCCTGGTCAAGTACACCGCCGACGTGGACCACCCGAGCGAGGTGAACCTCTACAACGGTTCCTCGCAGGCCATCTCGGGCGCCACCGACGCCACCGTCGGCATGCAGGTGACCCGCAGCGGCTCCACCACCCAGGTGCACGACGGCACGGTCACCGGCCTGGACGCCACCGTGAACTACGGCAACGGCGACATCGTCAACGGCCTGATCCAGACCGACGTCTGCGCCGAGCCCGGCGACAGCGGCGGCTCGCTCTTCTCGGGCGACCAGGCCGTCGGCCTCACCTCCGGCGGCAGCGGCGACTGCACCTCGGGTGGCGAGACCTTCTTCCAGCCGGTGACGGAGGCCCTGTCGGCCACCGGCACGCAGATCGGCTGAGCCCGCAGCTCCGCCGAGCGGCACCCGCACCACCTGTGAAGTCCCGTCCCGCGCGCGAGGGGCGGGACTTCCGCGTGCGCCCCGGCGCCGGGCGGCGCTTCTCGCGCGGGTACGGCGGTCAGCCGGCCGTCGCCGGCGGCAGCTCCGCCTCCTCCCGTCCGCGGCGCGGCAGTACGGCCGCCAGCATCGTGATCACCGTTCCCAGGACCGCCCACGCCCACAGCACCAGCAGGGCGGCGGTCACGTCGTTCCCCTTGAAGTAGGCGATCGAGCGGGCCGCCCAGGTGCCCGCGCCCGGCGGCAGCGCCGGGCCGATCGCCGCCCAGAACGGCGGCAGCAGCGGCAGCGGGAAGGCGCCGCCCGCGCTCGGGTTGCCCGCGATCACCACCAGCAGGATCGCGAGACCGATGCCGACGATCCCGAAGACGCCCTGGAGGGCGAGCGTGGCGGCGCCCACCGCGAAGGTGATCAGCGCGCCGAGCCCCCACAGGTCCAGCACTCCGCCGGGCAGCGCGCCCAGGATCGGCCCGACGATCACCGCGCCGCCGAGCCCGCCGACGATCGCGACCAGCGCCATCACGATCAGCCGAATCGCCGCCCGGCGCGGGTTGGACGGCCGGGCGCCGGTGCTGATCGCCAGGATCGAGGCGCACAGATAGCCGCCGACGCACCAGCCCACGACCAGGTAGAAGGACGACAGCCCGTTGAAGTCGTGGGGCGAGGCCGGGGCCACGTCGACGGTCCGCGCGGTGCGCTTCTCGGCCTGCTCCGCCTTGCCGACGACGCGCTCCAGGGTGGTGGCGAGGACGGTGCCGCCGCCGGAGGCGACCAGCAGGGTGTCCTGCCCGCCCCCGGGGTTCACGATCAGGGCGCCGTCGATCTCCCGGTTCATGATCTGCTTCCGGGCACTCGCCTCGTCGGCCACCGTGCGCGGGTCCAGCGGGGAGCCGGGCAGCCGCTCCAGCCGGTCCACCGTCCGTCCGGCGGCCGCACCGGGCGCGGCCACCCCGAAGGGCACGTCCTTCGGCCGCGGGTCGTGCAGCGCCCCCACGTAGGAGGCGATGAACAGCAGCTGGAGCGCGATCACGCCGAGCACGAGCAGGGTGGCCCGCGGGGTGACGGCGTCCCTCACCTCACCGAGGAAGGAGCCGCCTCGCGTGCCGCCTCGCGTACTGGGGCCCGGTGTGTGTGACATGTCCCCACAGTCCGGGTCGGGGGGTGTTTGCGCAGGTGGGACGGGGCCGAACGGATGTCGTACACACATTCGAGGATGGGGGTATGGTGGGTGGGGTAGCTGGGAACAGATGTTCGATAGTGGCGTTCGGGCCTACGGGGTCATGCGTCGGTTTCATGAGTCGGGAGGTGCGTGATGCCGGGTTTCACGCACCTGCACACCGTCTCCGGGTTCTCCGCCCGCTACGGCGCCTCCCACCCGGAGCGGCTGGCCGAGCGCGCCGTCGAACGGGGCATGGACGCCCTCGCCCTCACCGACCGCGACACTCTCGCGGGCACCGTCCGCTTCGCCAAGGCCTGCGCGAAGGCGGGCGTCCGTCCGCTGTTCGGCGCGGAGCTGGCGGTGGCGCCCCCCGAGTCCGGAGCCGACCGCACGGACACCTCCGTACGCCGGGACCGGCGCCGTGCCCCCGTGCGCGGCGGCGCCTTCGTCGACGAGTCGGCCCCGCGGGTGACCTTCCTCGCCCGTGACGGCGCCCGCGGCTGGGCCGATCTGTGCCGCCTGGTCTCCGCCGCCCACACGGCCGAGGGCACCCCGCTGCTGTCCTGGCCCGACAATCACGCCGACGGCCTGACCGTCCTGCTCGGCCCCGACTCCGACGTCGGCCGCGCCCTCACCGCGGGCCGCCCCGACCGCGCGGCGCGGCTCCTCGCCCCCTGGCGGGAGGTCTACGGCGACGCCCTGCGCCTGGAGGCCGTCTGGCACGGCCGCGAGGGCACCGGCCCCGGCTCCCTGCGGCTGGCCTCCCGCACCGTCGGCTTCGCCGCCGAGCAGGGCGTGCGGCCGGTGCTCTCCAACGCCGTCCGCTACGCCGACCCCGGACAGGGCGAGGTCGCCGACGTCCTGGACGCCGCCCGCCGCCTCGTCCCGATCGGCGCCACCAAGGAGCTGGACTCCGGCGAGGCCTGGCTCAAGGACGCCGGTGCCATGCGGCACGCCGCCGAGCGGATCGTCGAGTCCGCGGGTTTCCGGCGCGACACCGCCCACCGCCTGCTGGAGCAGACCCGGGCCACGGCCGCCGAGTGCCTGGTCGACCCCGAGGACGACCTCGGCATGGGCGCCGTCCACTTCCCCGAACCGCACCTGGTGGGCGCCGGGCGCCGCACCGCCCAGCGGGCGCTCGCCTCCCGGGCGGCGGCGGGCATGGTGCGGCGCGGCTACGACCGGCGCCCAGGCCGCCGGGAGTACTGGGAGCGGATGCACCACGAGCTGGACATCATCGCCCACCACGGCTTCGCCTCGTACTTCCTCACCGTCGCCCAGGTCGTGGACGACGTGCGGCACATGGGCATCCGGGTCGCCGCGCGCGGCTCCGGCGCGGGCTCGCTCGTCAACCACCTGCTCGGCATCGCGCACGCCGACCCGGTCGAGCACGGGCTGCTGATGGAGCGGTTCCTGTCCAGGGAACGGGTCGTGCTGCCCGACATCGACATCGACGTGGAGTCCGCGCGCCGCCTCGAGGTCTACCGCGCGATCATCGGGCGGTTCGGCACCGAGCGGGTCGCCACGGTCGCCATGCCGGAGACGTACCGGGTGCGCCACGCCATCCGCGACGTCGGCGCCGCCCTGTCCATGGACCCGGCCGAGATCGACCGGGTCGCCAAGTCCTTCCCGCACATCCGCGCCCGCGACGCCCGCGCGGCGCTGGAGGAGCTGCCCGAGCTGCGGGAACTGGCGGGGGAGCGGGAGCGGTACGGCAAACTCTGGGCGCTGGTCGAGGGCCTGGACGCCCTTCCGCGCGGCGTCGCCATGCACCCCTGCGGCGTCCTGCTGTCCGACGCCTCCCTGCTCTCCCGTACGCCGGTCATGCCGACCAGCGGCGAGGGCTTCCCGATGGCGCAGTTCGACAAGGACGACGTGGAGGACCTCGGGCTGCTCAAGCTGGACGTGCTCGGCGTGCGGATGCAGTCGGCGATGGCGCACGCGGTCGCCGAGGTGGAGCGGGCGACGGGGGAGCGGGTCGACCTGGACGCCGTGCCCGAGGGCGACCCGGCGACGTACCGGATGATCCGGTCCGCCGAGACGCTGGGCTGCTTCCAGATCGAGTCGCCGGGCCAGCGGGACCTGGTCGGCAGGCTCCAGCCGGCCACCTTCCACGACCTCGTGGTCGACATCTCGCTCTTCCGGCCGGGACCGGTCGCCGCCGACATGGTGCGGCCGTTCATCGAGGCCCGGCACGGACGGGCGCCGGTGCGCCACCCCCACGAGGACCTGGCGGAGCCGCTGGAGGGCACCTACGGGGTCGTCGTCTTCCACGAGCAGATCATCGACATCGTCGCCATCATGACCGGGTGCGGACGCGGCGAGGCGGACCGGGTGCGGCGCGGTCTTTCCGACCCGGAGTCGCAGGGGCGGATCAAGGTGTGGTTCGCCCAGCACGCGGCGGCGAACGGCTACGACGCGGAAACGATTCAGCGGACCTGGGAGATCGTCGAGGCCTTCGGCAGCTACGGCTTCTGCAAGGCGCACGCCGTCGCCTTCGCGGTGCCGACGTACCAGTCGGCGTGGCTGAAGGCCCATCACCCGGCCGCCTTCTACGCGGGCCTGCTCACCCACGACCCCGGCATGTACCCCAAGCGGCTGCTGCTGGCGGACGCGCGGCGGCGCGGGGTGCCCATCCTGCCGTTGGACGTGAACAAGTCCGGGGTCGCACACAGGATCGAACTGGTGCCTGAATCACGGAAAGCGCGGTCACGGAAGCCCGACGCGTGGGGCTTGCGCCTCGCCCTCTCCGACGTGCACGGCATCAGCGAGGCCGAGGCGGGGCGGATCGCCGAGGGGCAGCCGTACGCCTCCCTGCTCGACTTCTGGGAACGGGCCCGCCCCAGCAGGCCGTTGGCCGGACGGCTCGCCCAGGTCGGCGCGCTGGACGCGTTCGGCGCCAACCGCCGCGACCTGCAACTGCACCTGACCGAACTGCACCGCGGTGCCCGGGGCGGCCGGGGCGACCAGCTGCCCCTGGCCGGCGGCCGGAAGACCGCCTCCGCAGGGCTCCCCGACCTCACTTCCGAGGAGAAGCTCAGCGCCGAACTCGGGGTGCTCTCCATGGACGCCTCGCGCAACCTGATGGACGACCACCGCACCTTCCTGCGCGAACTGGGCGTGGTGTCGGCCAAGCGGCTGCGCGAGGCGCGGCACGGGGAGACGGTGCTGGTCGCGGGCGCCAAGGCGGCCACCCAGACCCCGCCGATCCGCTCCGGGCGGCGCGTCATCTTCTCCACCCTCGACGACGGCTCGGGACTGGTCGACCTCGCCTTCTTCGACGACTCGCACGACACCTGCGCGCACACCGTCTTCCACTCCTGGCTGCTGCTGGTGCGCGGGGTGGTGCAGCGGCGCGGCCCGCGCAGCCTCAGCGTGGTCGGCTCCGCCGCCTGGAACCTCGCCGATCTGCTGGAGGTGCGCCGGGAGGAGGGCCTGGAGGGCGTCGCCGCCCGGCTGGCCGCAGCGGGCGGAAGCCGTGAGGGCGACGACCCGGAGGGCGGCCCGGCGCGCCGCCGCCTCGCCGGTTCGGACGGACAACCCGCGCCGGCCGGCTCCGCGGCCCAGGACCCGATGGAGCAGCGGAGGATCCGCATGTCCACCGGGTACGAGATGCACCCCTGGGCCGATCTGCGCCCCGCGGGCGAAGGGCCCGCGGTCGGAAGGAAGTTGTGGCACCAGAGTCCGGGGAGTGCGGGATGACGATCCTCTGCGTACGTTTCCAGCTGCCGCCGACGCGGGAGGCGGCCCTGCCCGAACTGCTCGGACTGCTCGAGGAGTTCACGCCGGTCGTCGAGGCGCTGCCGCCCGACGGCGCGCTGGCCGACCTGCGCGGCGCCGAACGGTACTTCGGGCGCGACGCCGTGGAGCTGGCCTCCGTGCTCCGGGTGCGCGCCCTCGCGCTGTACGGCGTGGACTGCGTGATCGGCGCCGGGCCCGGCCCGATGCTGGCCCGCATGGCCCTGCGCGACGCCCGGCCGGGACTGACCCGTGCGGTGCCCGGCGGCGGGGAGCGCGACTTCCTCGCAGCCAAGCCCGTCGCCGCGCTGCCCGGTGTCGGCACCGCGACCGCCCGCACCCTGTGCGAGTACGGCCTCGACACCCTCGGCCGGGTCGCCGCCGCGCCGCTGTCCACGCTCCAGCGCCTGGTCGGCGCGAAGGCGGGCCGCGAACTGCACGAGAAGGCCCAGGGCGTCGACCGCGGCCGGGTCGTCCCCAACGGCGTCTCCCGGTCCCTGGCCGCGGACCGCCCCTTCGACCGCGACGAACTCGACCCGGACCGCCACCGCCGCGCCCTGCTCTCGGCCGCCGGGGACCTGGGCGCCCGGCTGCGTGCCGTGGACAAGGTCTGCCGCACCCTCACCCTCACCGTCCGCTACGCCGACCGGTCGGCCACCACCCGCAGCCGCACCCTGTCCGAACCGACCGCGCACTCGGCGGCCCTGACCCGGACCGCCTACGACCTGTACGAGTCGCTCGGCCTCCAGCGCGCCCGGGTCCGCTCCCTCGCCCTGCGCGCCGAGAGCCTCACGTCCGCCGAACACGCCTCCCACCAGCTGACCTTCGACCCCGTGGACGAGAAGGTCCGCCGGATCGAGGAGGTCGCGGACCGCGCGCGGGCGAAGTTCGGGCCGCGGGCGGTGATACCGGGGTCCCTGGCGGCATGAGCCCTCCGCCCGCCGGTCAGTTGGCCCACGGGGGAGTGAGGCGGGTGCCGTCGGCCAGCTCCGCCGTCAGGCCCACGGAGGTGGTGACCCAGGAGGTCGCGGTCCGGTCGGTGGGGTTCTCGACGGCGAGGGTCGCCCCGGAGCCGATGATCACGGTGTCGCCCGCGGTGATGTGCTCGGTGCGGCCGTCGAGGGTGATCAGCAGCTCGCCGGTGAGCAGGTGGAAGACCTCCTCCCGGTCGACGGTGTGCGCGGGCGCCTTCGTCCCCGCCGGGATCTCGCCCCGCCAGGCGCACAGCTCCCTGCTGCCGGTGCGGGGACTGGCGTACGAGACGAAACGGGCGCCGTGGATCTCGTGGGTGACGCCTTCGGACGAGCGGACGACGCGCATGGCGGGCTCCTCGGAACATGTGGTCAAGTAGCTTGACTACTTTTGTCGTCCTTATGGTCAAGCTGCTTGACCAATGTGTCAAGGGTGTTTCAATGCCCCCGTGCAGAACTCCGACGCCATGGCCCTGACCGCCGCCCTGCTCGCCGCGGCCGGCGGACTGACGCAGCGCATCCACGAGGGCGTCGTCGCCCGCGGCTTCGAGGGTGTGCGGCCCGCGCACGGGTTCGCCTTCACCCGGCTCGCCCCGGACGGCGCGACCGTCACCGACCTGGCCGCGCACCTCGGGACGACCAAGCAGGCCGCCAGTCAGCTGGTCGAGGAACTGGTCCGCAAGGGGTACGTCGAGCGCCGGCCGCACCCCGCCGACGCGCGCGCCCGGCTCGTCGTGCTGACGGAGGCCGGATGGGCCTGCACGCGGGCCGCGGAGGAGGCGGCGGCGGAGGCCGTCGGCGCCTGGGCCGGGGTGCTCGGCGAGGACGGGGTGCGTGCGCTGCGCGACGGGCTGCTGCGGGTGGCGCCGGGCGGGCCGATCCGTCCCGCCTGGTGAACCCGGTCCGCCGTCACCTGCGGCGTCGGCGTCGGCGGTTATCGCTGGAAGTTTTTACTGACGCGTAACTTCACACTTGCACTACTCGCCCGTAACTTGACGGGTGAACAGCATCCCGTGATCCGGATCACAGGGCATCCCTGCCGTCGCAACTCCCCCGATCCGCAAGGAGATCACCCGATGCTGCCCTGGAACCGGATATTCAGACCGCTGGCCGCGCTGCTGCTGGCCGTCGCGGTCGCCCTCGTCCCCACCGTCACCGCCACCGCCGCCCCCACCGCGGACGCCCGCCCCGGCTCCGGCTGGAACGACTACACCTGCGAGCCCTCCGCCGCCCATCCCCGTCCCGTCGTCCTGGTCCACGGCACCTTCGGGAACTCCGTCGACAACTGGCTGGGTCTCGCGCCCTACCTGAAGAACCGCGGCTACTGCGTCTTCTCCCTGGACTACGGCCAACTGCCCGGGGTCCCGCTCTTCAACGGACTCGGCCCGGTCGAGAAGTCGGCCGGGCAACTGGCCGCCTACGTCGACAAGGTGCTCACCGCGACCGGCGCCGCCGAGACCGACCTCGTCGGCCACTCGCAGGGCGGCATGATGCCCCGCTACTACCTCAAATTCCTCGGCGGGGCCGACAAGGTGAACGCCCTGGTCGGCATAGCGCCCAGCAACCACGGCACCACCCTGTCCGGCCTCACCCGGCTGCTGCCGTACTTCCCCGGCGTCGAGGACCTGCTGAACGAGCACACCCCCGCCCTCGCCGACCAGATCGTCGGCTCGGACGTCCTCACCGAGCTCAACGCGGGCGGCGACACCGTGCCCGGCGTGCGCTACACCGTCCTCGCCACGAAGTACGACGAGGTGGTCACGCCGTACCGCAGCCAGTTCCTCGACGGTCCCGGGGTGCGCAACGTCCTGCTCCAGGACCTGTGCCCGCTCGACTTCTCCGAGCACCTGGCGATCGGGCTGTTCGACCGGATCGCCTTCCACGAGGTGACCAACGCCCTGGACCCGGCGCACGCCACGCCCACCACCTGCGCCTCGGTCTTCGGCTGACGGGAGACCCGGGTGCTCCGGCGCCCCGGCGCACGTCACGCGGGGTCCGCCCGGCCTGAGCCGCCGGACGGACCCCGCGTTCCCCCGCGTTCCCCCGAGTTTTGGGTCAGCGGCCGTGCCGGCCACCGGTCGCCGCGCGCCGGCGGACCGACGCGAACAGGGTGGCCGCGCCGAGCGCCAGGGCGGCGGCGCCGCCGACGGCGATGTAGGGCGTGCTGCTGTCCCCGCCGGTTTCGGCGAGGTTCTCGGTGCCCCCGCCGGCGGCCTTCACCTGGTTGGGTTCGGCGGCGGCGGTCCCGGCCGCCTCCTCCGGAGCGTCGGGGGCGGCCGCCGGATCCGTCGGGTCCGTGGTGGTCTCCGCGTCCTGGTCGCCGTGGCCGTGGTGCTCGATCGTCGACTTGTCGGCCGCCGCCGCGATCTGCTCCTCGGACGGCGCGGAGGCCTCGGGCGCCGGCGCGTCGCCGCCGGCCGCGTTGCCGCCACCGTCGCTGCTGCTGCCGTCGCTCCCGCTCCCGCTCCCGCTGCCGGAGCCGGAGCCGGAGCCGCCGAAGGAGACGTCCGAGCAGGAGTAGAACGCCTCCGGGCTGTCCGAGCGCTGCCACACCGCGTACAGCAGGTGCTTGCCGGAGCGCTCCGGCAGCGTGCCGGAGAAGGTGTAGAAGCCGCCCGAGGCGACCGGGTCGGTGGCGGTCGCCACCGGCGCCGACAGGTCCAGGTCGCCCCAGCCGAGCGGCTGCGAGGGGTCGTAGCCCGGCTTGGTGATGTACACCTTGAAGGTGCCCTTGTGCGGGGCCGTCACGCGGTACTTGAAGGTGTACGAGCCGCTGTTCACGCCGGTCGCGGGCCAGTCGTCGCGGGCCAGGTCCAGGCCCTTGAAGGCCGGGTCGTTGGCGCTGCACAGCTTGCCGTCCGGGATCAGCTCCTGGTGCTTGCCGGCGGCGTTGCCGATGCGGACGCCGTTCCAGTCGTAGAGCGCCTGGGTGCCGCCCGCGGCCACCACCGCCCTGCACGCCGCCGACTTGGGGTTCTCGGGCCCCTCGGCGTGGCACTGCGACACCCGGCTGACCGGGTCGCCCATCGAACCGTGCGCCGAGGCCGGGGCGGTGGCCAGCGTGGTCAGGGCGAGCGGGGCGAGACCGGCGACGGCGACGGCGGCGGCCCTGCGGGACGCGGACGGTGCGGGCATGCGGAACTCCTCGAAACGGTCACGGGGGACTGGGGAACTCGGGCCGGAACCCGTGGGGTTGATCAGCAAGCTAGCCCCAGGACACCGTGGAATCGCCCGCTGGAGGCGGGTGACGGAGATCCTTATGGTCGCGTTAAGGGAGTGCTCAGGCTGGGCTGAGGTAGCTACCGTGCGCGGCATGGAACGAGAACGGGTCCGGCCGGCGGTCGCCTCCGACGTGCCGGCGGTCAAGGCGGTGACCGACGCCGCGTACCGGCCCTACATCGAGCGCATCGGGGTGGTGCCGCAGCCCATGGAGGCGGACCACGCGGCGAACGTGGCGGCGGGGAAGGTGTTCGTCACGGACGAGCCCGGCACCGGCCCCGCGGGGCTCGCGGGCGTCCTGGGACTCGTGGTCGTGGAGGCCTCGGCCGGCCACCTGTTCCTCGACAGCATCGCCGTCCACCCCGGCGCGCACGGCAGGGGCGTGGGGCGGCGGCTGCTGCGGTTCGTGGACGCGCACGCGCGTGCGCTGGGGCTGCCCGAGGTCAGGCTCTACACGAACGCGCTGATGTGGGAGAACCAGGAGATCTACCCGAGGTACGGGTACGACGTCGTGGAACGCCGAGTGGACGGGCCCTACGACCGCGTCCACTACCGCAAGCGGCTGCTCTGAGGCGTCTCATGGCCGCCCTGCCCGGTCAGCAGCTCTCCGGCCACCAGGTGCGCGCGATGTCCTTGCGGACCTCCGGGCGCCTCGAGGCGTGCTCGTCGGTCTCCTCGCGGACTCGGCGGGCGTCGTTCTTCTTCAGGGGCTTCTGCACGGTCAGACGGCGCATGGCTGCCTCCTTACGGATCCACCGGGTTCCGCGTTCTCACGGAGGTAGACCCTTTCCCCGAGACTCACTCATCGATGCATCCCTGTCAGTGGCGGTTGTCACGTTCCCGTGGCCCGACTCCGTTGTCAGTGGCCCCTGTCACGCTGGGCGCATGAGTGGGAACAGTGACGGAACGAACGCGCCGGGTGTCGACTGGGACGCCCAGGCCGCCTCCTTCGACGACGAACCGGACCACGGCCTGCACGACGCGGACGTACGCCGGGCCTGGGCCGCCCGGCTGGCCTCCTGGCTGCCCGAGCGGCCCGGTGACGTCCTCGACCTGGGCTGCGGCACCGGCAGCCTGTCGCTCCTCGCGGCCGAGCAGGGGCACCGCGTCACCGGCGTCGACCGCTCCCCGGCCATGGTGGAGCTGGCCAGGACCAAACTCGCCGGCCGTGACGCGGTGTTCCTCACCGGTGACGCGGCGGTACCGCCCGTGGGCGAGCAGCGCTTCGACGCCGTGCTGGTCCGGCACGTGCTGTGGACGCTGCCCGGCCCCGGCCGGGTCCTGCGGCACTGGCGGCAGTTGCTGCGCCCCGCGGGACGGCTGGTCCTGGTGGAGGGCGTGTGGGGGAGTGCCGCCCCGGTCGGCATACCCGCCGGCCGGCTCCTCGACCTGCTCGGTCCGCTCGCCGGGCAGGCCCGCGTGGAGCGGCTGTCGGACGACGCGTCGTTGTGGGGCAGAGAGGTGACGGACGAGCGGTACGCGGTGGTGGCGACGTACGGGTGAGCCGGGCGGCCCGCTAGGCGAGCAGGTCCGTGAAGTCCTCCCCGAGGGCCAGCCGCTCCAGTTCGTCCAGCGCGGCCACGGCGGCGGCAGCGGCCCCCGGATCCCGGTCCGCCAGCCCGTTCCCGGCGAACTCGTCCTCGTCGAGCCGCCGTACGTCCGTGCCGTCGGCGGAGCGCCACAGGTCCAGGTCGAGGTCCTCGACGACCAGTTCCGTGCCGGTCAGGACGGCGGGGCGGGTGACGTCGCAGTACCAGCCCTTCAGCACCCCGGCCGCGGTGCGGACCTCCTTCACCGCGTACCACCGGTCGCGCCAGTAGTACTCGGTGAAGACGTCCCCGGCCTCGAAGCGCACGAAGCCGAAGTCGCGCACGCCGTCACCGGCCCAGGGGGCGCGGACGGCGAGGCGGGTCCCGTCGTCGTGCAGCAGTGCGGCCGCGTACCGGATCTTCGTCCGGCCCGCCTTGACCAGCACGATACTCAGCCCGGCCGCCGGCTCAGCCGAGTTCGCGGACATGCCGCACCTCCGTCGCGCAGATCTCGTACCCGAGCCACTTGTTGATGGCGAGCATCGGGCCGTTGTCGGTGTCGTTGCCGGTGAGCGCCTCCGTGTACCCGGCCGCGCGGGCCCGGTGCAGGGAGTCGGTCTTGGCGAGTTTGGCCAGGCCCCGGCCGCGCTGGTCGCGGACCGTGCCCGTCATCGCCGTCGAGTACCGGGTGCCGTCGGTGTAGGCGACGCTGAAGGCGGCCGGGCGGCCGTCGACGAGCGCGACGGTGGTCAGTTCCCGGTTGAGCAGCGGGTGCCGCCAGGTCGCCGCCAGCCAGGCCTCGTAGTTCGTGAACTCGATGTCGACGTCGCTCGGTTCGTCCGCCACCGTCTCCGCGTCCAGTTCGAACATGGGCCGGGGGTCGTCGGTGAAGTCGGCGGCCGTGCGCAGCTCGACGCCCGGGGGAGGGGACCACAGGGGCGGCAGCGTGGCGTGCGACAGGTCCAGCCGGAGGAAATGCGCGGCGCGGCGCCGTCGGTAGCCGTGCCGCTCGGCGAAGGCCAGGTTGGCGGGCCCGTCCAGTGCCCAGGCGTACAGCTTCGTCGCGCCCTCGCAGGCCAGGTACTCCTCGGCCGTCCGCACCAGCAGGCCGCCGGCCCCGCGCCGCAGCCGCTCCGGGTGGACGTAGACGTTCAGGAAGGCCTGACCGGGCTCCGGGCTGTCGTGCACCAGCCCGACCTGGGCCGTGCCGATCACCTCCCCGTCCTCCTCGGCGACCAGGCACCGGCTCCGGGCCCGAGGAGGGGTGTGGGCGAGCCGGTGCACGACGGCTTCCGGCGTCCACAGGATGAACGGCAGGGCGCGATGGCGGGCATGGGTGAAGGCCGCGACATCGGCCGGATCGTCGGAACGCAGGTCGCGTACGAGAACGGTCATGTGGGCGCACGCTACGGCGGCCGGACGGTCCGGTGCCTCTCATTTTCCCGGGGATACGGGACAATCACCGGGTGACCCTGAAGATCCGTATCGACGACGGCACACCGCCCTACGAGCAGGTGCGCGCGCAGATCTCCGAACAGGCGCGGTCGGGCGCCCTGCCGGTCGGCCACCGGCTGCCCACCGTGCGCGGACTGGCCGAGTCCCTCGGGCTCGCCGCGAACACGGTCGCCAAGGCGTACCGGGCGCTGGAGGCGGACGGGGTGATCGAGACGCGGGGGCGCAACGGAACGTTCGTCGCTGCCGCGGGCTCCGCGGCGGAGCGGGAGGTGGCCGGCGCGGCCCAGGGGTACGCCGAGCGGGCTCGGCGGCTGGGGGTGACGGAGGCGGAGGCGCTTGCCGCGGTGCGGGATGCCCTGCGGGCGGCTTACGGGTGAGCGCCGTTCGGGTGGGGGGTTGCTTTTCGGCTGCGGGTGCGTTGTGGCTTGTCGCGCCCACGCGGCGGAGCCGCACATGTCTCAGCCCCGCGCCCCTTTGGGGCGCGTTCGGGTGACCGTCAGGTTTGATGCGCGGGCCAGATCGGCCAACACCGCCGCGTCGGTCACCGCCGCCGCGTTCGGGTCGTTGTTGAAGTAGGTGTAGACGTCGCTCGAGTTCGGCCAGGCCGTGGCGATGCGGGTGAGCCACGTCGACAGTGACCGGCGGCCGTAGTGCGGCCACGGCGTGGCCCGGCCCTCGTGGAAGCGGACGTAGCCCCAGTCGGCGGTGCGCCAGAGGGGCGTGACCGGGCGGGACCGGACGTCCGCCCAGCACAGGGCCGCGTGCCGGGACACGAGGACCTCGCGGACCTCCGGCGTCCACCACGACGGGTGCCGGGGCTCCACCGCGACCCGGGTGCCGGGCGGGAAGCAGGCGAGGCAGGTCTCCAGGAGGGCCGGGTCGGCGCGCAGGGTCGGGGGCAGTTGCAGCAGGATCGGGCCGAGACGGTCGCCCAGGCCGGCCGCGTGGGTCATCAGGCGGTCGACCGGTTCCGCCGGGTCGCGCAGGCGCTTGATGTGCGTCAGGTAGCGGCTCGCCTTGACCGCGACCGTGAAGTCCGGCGGCAGCCGGTCCCGCCACGCCGCGAAGGTCTCCCGGGCGGGCAGGCGGTAGAAGGCGTTGTTGATCTCGACCGTCGCGAAGCCGGCCGCGTAGTGCTCCAGCCAGAGCCGGACGGGCAGACCGGGCGGGTAGAAGGCGTCCCGCCAGTCCCGGTACTGCCAGCCCGACGTGCCGACGAACAGGGGCATACCCCCATCAAAGCACCGGCTTACAGATACAGCCCGGCGTCCGCTCCCGTCCGCGGCTCCGGCAGCGCGGTCGGCGAGGTGCCCCGGCGCAGTGCGTACAGCTCCGCCAGCGTGGCGCCCTCGCGGCCGATCCCTTCCTCGGTGCCGAGCCAGTCCACCGCCTCCCGCCGGGTGAGCGGTCCGACCTCGATGCGGGCCAGGCAGCGGCCGGGGCGGACGACGGCGGGGTGCAGGCGCTCCAGGTCCTCGTTGGTGGTGACGCCGACCAGGACGTTGCGGCCCTGGCCGAGGAGCCCGTCGGTGAGGTTGAGCAGCCGGGAGAGCGCCTGGCCCGCGGTGTGCTTGGCCTCGCCGCGGATCAGTTCGTCGCAGTCCTCCAGGAGCAGCAGCCGCCAGCGGCCCTTGCCCGCCGCGTCCTCCTCGCCGATGGCGATGTCCATCAGATAGCCGACGTCGGAGAAGAGCCGCTCCGGGTCGAGGACGCAGTCCACCTGGCACCAGTCCCGCCAGGAGCGGGCGAGGGTGCGCAGCGCGGAGGTCTTGCCGGTGCCCGGCGGACCGTGCAGGAGCAGCAGCCGGCCCGCGATGTCCTCGGGCGTCGTCTTCATCAGGCCGTCCATCGCCTCCGCCACCGGCGCCGTGTAGTTGGGCCGGACCTCGTCCCAGGTGCCCGCGGCGATCTGGCGGGTGGTGCGGTGCGGGCCGCGCCGCGGGGAGACGTACCAGAAGCCCATCGTCACGTTCTCCGGCTGCGGTTCGGGCTCGTCCGCCGCCCCGTCCGTCGCCTCGCCGAGCACCTTCTCGGCCAGGTCGGCGCTGGTCGCCGTCACCGTGACGTCGGCGCCCCGGCTCCAGCGCGAGACCAGCAGGGTCCAGCCGTCGCCCTCCGCCAGCGTCGCGCTGCGGTCGTCGTCGCGGGCGATCCGCAGGACGCGCGCGCCCGGTGGCAGCAGCGTGGCGCCGGGCCGTACGCGGTCGATGTTCGCCGCGTGCGAGTACGGCTGCTCACCCGTGGCGAAACGGCCGAGGAACAGCGCGTCGACGACGTCGGACGGGGCGTCACTGTCGTCCACGTTGAGCCGGATCGGCAGGACTTCGTGCGGGTTCACGGACATGCCGCCATGATCCGGCACCCGGCCGCCGCGTGCACGCGCTTTCCCCGGCACGCGCGGCGCGCGGACGCTCACGGCACCGGCACCCGGCACCGGCGGTCGTTCAAACCCCCGATTTTTCGTCCGAACTTGAACGAGTGTCAGCCATTCCTTGGCATGAACACTTCCAGTCAACGCGCGTAGCCGCTACCACGGTTGTGGCAGCAATCCTGCTAAGGGAGGTTCCATGAGACGTTTCCGACTTGTCGGCATCCTGAGTTCACTCCTCCTCGCCGCCGGCGCGGTCCTCACCGGGGCCGCGACCGCCGAGGCAGCCCAACCCGCCGCAGCCGACGGCTATGTGGCCCTCGGCGACTCCTACTCCTCCGGGGTCGGAGCGGGCAGCTACATCGGCTCGAGCGGCGACTGCAAGCGCAGTACGAAGTCCCACCCGTACCTGTGGGCGGCCGCCCACTCACCCTCCACGTTCGACTTCACCGCCTGCTCCGGCGCCCGTACGGGTGATGTTCTCGCCGGACAACTCGGCCCGCTCGGCTCCGGCACCGGCCTCGTGTCGATCAGTATCGGCGGCAACGACGCGGGATTCGCCGACGTCATGATGACGTGCGTGCTCCAGTCCGACAGTTCCTGCCTGTCGCGGATCGCCACCGCGGAGGCCTACGTCGACTCGACGCTGCCCGGCAAGCTCGACGGCGTCTACTCGGCGATCAGCGACAAGGCCCCCAACGCCCACGTCGTCGTCATCGGCTACCCGCGCTTCTACGAGCTCGGCAACGTCTGCGTCGGCCTGTCCGAGACCAAGCGCGAGGCGATCAACAAGGCCTCCGACCACCTCAACACCGTCATCGCCCAGCGCGTCGCCGCGCACGGCTTCACCTTCGGCGACGTCCGCACCACCTTCACCGGCCACGAACTGTGCTCCGGCGACTCCTGGCTGCACAGCGTCAACTGGCTGAATATCGGCGAGTCGTACCACCCCACCGCGGCCGGCCAGTCCGGCGGCTACCTGCCGGTCCTCAACGGCGCCGCCTGACCCGGGGCGGAGGGAGAAGAAGGAGAAGAGGAGGAGGGGGAGGCTCCGTCCGCCGGGGTCTCCGTCTCCAAGTGGCCCAAACCGGTGCGGACGCGACCCCTGAGTCCGGTCCCGACCCGATGACTGGCGTTTTCGGGCCGCCCGTCCGTAACCCCTGCGGAGGGCGTGCCGTCGCGCGCGCCCGCTCCGACGTCGACGGGCCGGGCACGGTCCGCGGAGAGGGGGACCGGTGGAGGCGGACGAGCTGCTGACGCTCGTGGCGGACGGCGACCAGAAGGCCTTCGAGGAGCTGTACGGGCTGGTGTCCGGCCCGGTGTTCGGACTCGTACGGCGGGTGGTGCGCGATCCCGCCCAGTCGGAGGAGGTCAGCAGGAGGTGCTGCTCGAACTGTGGCGGTCCGCCGCACGGTTCGACCCGCGCCGGGGCAGCGCCCTGTCATGGATCCTCACCGTCGCCCACCGCCGTGCCGTCGACCGGGTGCGCAGCGCCCGCGCGGCCGGCGAACGCGACCGGCGCGAGGCCCGCCGTGCCCACCACCCCGCCTACGACCAGGTCTCGGAGGAGGTCGAGGCCGGACTCGAACGCGAGTGGGTGCGCCGCTGTCTGGACCGGCTGACCGCGCTTCAGCGCCAGTCGGTCACCCTCGCCTACTACGACGGTTACACCTACCGGGAGGTGGCCGAGCGCCTCTCCCTCCCGCTGGGCACGGTGAAGACCAGGATGCGGGACGGGCTGGGGCGCCTGCGCGACTGCCTGGGAGAGGCCGCATGAGCCCCACCCGCCGGCTGCCGGGACGCCGCGCCGCCCTCCACTCGCTCGCCGCCCCCTACGCCCTGGACGCCCTGGACGGCGCCGAACGGGTCCGCTTCGAACGGCACCTGGAGCGCTGCGACCGCTGTGCCGCCGAGGTGCGGGCGCTGTCCGAGGACGCCGTCCGGCTGGCCTGGTCCACGGCCGCCCCGGCGCCGCCCGCACTGCGCGAGCGGGTCCTGGCCGCCGTACGCGGCACCGCGCAGGGGCCCACGCCCACGCGCACGCCCATGCACACGCCCTCGCCCCGGTCCGTGCTGCGGCTGCCGGCCCAGGTGCGGGGCGGCCGGCCGAACGCCGGGCGTTCCCGCGGGCCCCGGCCGCGCCCCCTGTTCGTACCGTTCGCCACGGCGACGGCCGCCGCGGCGCTCGTGGTCGCCTCGCTCTTCGCCGTGCAGGCGGGCCGCACCCGGGACGAGCTGGACACCGCACGGGACCGGGCACGTGAGATCGCCCACGTTCTCGCGGCCCCGGACGCCCGCGCCGCCAGGGGCGCGGACGAGCGGGGCCGCGGTGTCGCGGTGGTCGCCTCCGCGTCCGAGGGGCGCGCGGTGGTCACCCTGAGCGGGTACGGCGAGCCGCCGGGCGACCGCGTGCGCCAACTGTGGCTGATGCGCCCCGGCGCCGCGCCGCGCTCCCTCGGGCTCTTCGACGGCGACACGCCCCTGATCGCGTCGGGCCTGAACCGCGCCGCCACGTCACTCGCGGTGACGGTCGAGCCCGCCGGGGGATCGGCCCTGCCGACGACCGGGCCGGTTGTCCAACTCGCCCTGGAATCTGTTGGATTCGGAGAGTAATCGTCAACCCCCTTACGGGGAAGGTGAATCCTGTGACCGCGATACACGCATGCCGTACCGGGGCGATAGGGTTACTCTGCCCGGGCCGGGTGGACTCGTACGGGTGGGGAGTGACATGGAACAGATAACAGTGCGCAGCAGGGCAAGGGTCCCTGCCATCACGTGCGGAAGCAGCGCGACCAGCTCGCGCCTCGACCGTCATCTCGCGGTACTCGGAGGGCCTGCCCTCCCGCCGCGGGAGACCGTGGAGGCGACGTCGCTGATGCGTGAGCTGACCGCGCGTGAGCCCGCGCACAAGCGCAGCAACAGGGGTGTCCGGGTACGCCGGGTCTCGCTGTTCGCGCCGCTGCGCCGCCTGCGCCGTTCGCTGTTCGGCGGCAACTGAGGCCCGCGCACCGGAGGTCACACCCTCCCGGCGCGGCGCCGCGGCACTCGCCCGTCCCCCTCACGGCACGCAGCGGCGCCCCGATGTGCTCCCCGAGCGCGGGCCGTCCCCGGCAGATCCGGCCCGTACGCGTGCTCACCCTTACCGTCCCGCGTCCGCGTGTCCGCCGTCTCCCCACCGGCGGTGACGCTCCCCGGGCCGCTCAGCGGGCCCCGTGCGCGTACCGGCGCACGGCGAGCGGGACGAACACCGCGAGCAGAACCGCACACCAGGCGAGCGACCCCGCCACGGGATGCGTCACCGGCCAGGCGGCGCCCTCCGGCACGGGCGCGTTGCCGAAGAGGTCCCGCAGTGCCGTGGTGACCGCGCTGATCGGGTTCCACTCGGCGACCGTGCGCAGCCACCCCGGCAGTCCGCCGGTCGGGATGTAGGCGTTGGACAGCAGCGGAAGGATGAAGGTCGCGCCGCCCAGTTGACCGGCGGCCTCCTCGCTGCGGGTGAGCAGCCCCAGGAAGATGCCGATCCACGTCGTCGCGAACCGGAACAGCAGCAACAGCCCCACCGCGCCCACCGCGCCGAGCGCACCGCCCTCCACCCGCCAGCCCACCGCGAGCCCGACCAGCAGCAGGGGCACCGTCCCGGCGGCCGTCACGAGCACGTCGGCGACCGACTGTCCGAGCGGCACGGCGGCCCGGCTCACCGGCAGGGTGCGCAGCCGGTCCGTCACGCCCCGATGGGTGTCCTGGGCGGCCTGGAACATGCCGGTCATGATGCCGTTCGCGGCCGTGGCGACCAGCAACCCCGGCACCAGGAAGGCCCGGTACTCCGCGCCCGGCATCGCCAGCGCGCTGCCGAAGACGTAGCCGAAGAACAGCAGCATGGTGATCGGCATGGTCTGGGTGAGGATCAGCAGCCCCGGATTGTTGCGCGCCCGCCGCAACTGGCGGCCCAGCATGGCCGCCCCGTCGTACGCCAGGCCGGGTGCCGAACCGTACGGCCTCGTCGTCACCGTGCTCATGCCACCAGCTCCTTGCTGTTGCCGCTGTCGCTGCTGTCGCCGCTGCCGCCGGTCAGGCGGAGGAAGACGTCGTCGAGGGTCGGCGGCCGCAGGCTCGCGTCCACCAGGGGCACGCCCGCCGCGTCGAGTGCGCGCACCAGGCGGGGCAGGGTCAGCGTCGGATCGGTGCTGACGACGCCGACGGTGCGCCGCTCGTCGTCGAGGACCGGCTCCGCGCCGGTCAGCCGGTCCAGCACCCCCGCCGCCCGCGCCAGGGCGTCCGTGTCCGCGACGACCGCCTCCGCGTACGCCCCCACCAGCGCCTTCAGTTCGGCCGGCGACCCGGTGTGCGCGACCCGGCCCCGGTCCATCAGGGCGATGTCGTCGGCGAGGCGGTCGGCCTCCTCCAGATACTGCGTGGTGAGCAGCACGGTCGTGCCCTCCTCCTTCAGGGCGCGCACCGCCTCCCAGATGCGATTGCGGCTGGCCGGGTCGAGTCCGGTCGTCGGTTCGTCCAGGAACAGCACGTCGGGGCGGCGCACCAGGCTCGCGGCCAGGTCGAGACGGCGCCGCATGCCCCCGGACAGGGTGGCGGCGGGCCGGTCGGCGGCGTCGGCCAGGCCGAAGCGCTCCAGCAGCTCGTCGGCGCGCGCCGCCGCGTCCCGCACCCGGTGCAGGCGGGCGAACAGCCGCAGGTTCTGCCGCCCGGTGAGGTCCCCGTCCACCGAGGCGTACTGCCCGGTCACCCCGATCAGGCGGCGCACCGCGGCCGCCTCCCGGACCAGGTCGTGCCCGGCGATCCGGGCCGACCCCGCGTCCGGCCGCAGTAGCGTCGTCAACAGCCGGACCGCCGTGGTCTTGCCCGCCCCGTTCGGCCCGAGCAGCCCGCACACCGTGCCCTCGGCCACCGCGAGATCCAGGCCGCGCAGCGCGCGCACGGGGCCGAAGCGCTTCTCCAGACCTTCACTAAGTACAGCGTACGTAGTCGTCATGCGTCGACCATAGCGCACTACGTACGGTGTACGTAACTAGGATGGTGACCGAGGTGATGCACGATGGCGGGCCGAGCGGCCGTACCCGAAGTGATCTGGTCGCGCCCCGAGCGCACCGGCCGGGGGCCGAGACCGGCGTACACCCGCGCCGACATCGCCGCCGCGGCCGTGCGGATCGCCGACGCCGAGGGCCTGGACGCGGTCTCGATGCGCCGCGTCGCCGGGGAACTGGGCTGCGGCACCATGTCGCTGTACAACTACGTCCCCCGCAAGGAGGACCTGTACGAGCTGATGATGGACGCGGTCAGCGGCGAGCACGAACTGTGGGAACCGAGCGGCGACTGGCGCGCGGACATGGTCCGGGTCGCCCACCAGACCCGCGCGCTGATGCACCGCCACACCTGGCTGCCCCGCCTGATGTCCCCCGTCTACGGCTTCAGTCCCAACGCCCTGCGCTACCTCGAGCACTGCCTGGCCTGCCTCGACCCCTTCGAGGCGCCCTACGGCACCAAGATGGAGCTGGTCGCGATGGTCAACGGCGTCGTGACCACGTACGTCACCAACGAGATCGCCACCGTCGAGCGCACCCGCTCGCTGCCCTGGTCCCAGGAGCAGGAGAACGCGGTGCGCATCGCCTACCTCGGCCGGCAGGTCGCGAGCGGCGCCTATCCGCGGCTGGCGGCGTCCTTCGCCGAGGACGCGGGGCCGATCGACCTGGAGGGGGTCTTCGAGCGGGCGCTGACGCGGGTGCTGGACGGGTTCGCCTGAGCGGGACCGCCGACTCCGCCGGGGGTCACAGCAGCGCCAGCTGCCCCTCCGGTCCCTCCTCCCGGTCGTCCAGGACGGAGGCCGGCCGACGGGCCGCGGCCGGCACCGGCAGGACGCCCGCCGCGCGCAGCTCGCCCGCGGTGATCCCGTCGCCGACCGTCAGCTCCCGGCAGCGGTCCCGCACTTCGGCCAGCAGGGCGAGGACCGTGATCAGCTCCAGCAGCTCGGACGTCCAGCTCTGGGGCCAGCCGGCCGGGCGGATCGCCGGCAGCGTGCCCGGCTCGCCCTGCGCCGTGCGGGCCGCGAACCACTGTTCGAGCACCCGGACCCCGCCCACCTCGAAGTCCCAGGCCCCGGGCGGCACGGGGGAGACGCGGCCCTCGTCCAGGAAGAGGGCCTCCTCGTCCCGGTCGTAGCGCAGGGTCCCCGGGCGCGGAGGCAGCGGGGCGCGGACGTACGGGCGCCGGCCGCCGGGCAGCTTGGGGCGCTCGCCGTCACGGCGCATCAGCCACAGCGCGCGCCGGCCCAGCCCGACCCCGTGCTCCCACACCGCCGGGTCCGCGGTGAGCGGGACCAGCGCGCCGGGCCGCACGGCCGCCACCGACCAGGCGAGCACGTCCGGCGGACCGGGGCGCACACCGAGGCGGGCGGCCAGGTGGTCCAGGAGACCCGGGGCGAGGTTGGGCTCCGCACCGCCGGGACGGCGGTACAGCGGACGGATCCGGGCGGGGCCGAACAGCGGCAGCAGCGAGGTCGCGAGCAGCAGCGGCGCTCCGGCGGCCTCGGGCGCCTCCACCACGAACACCTGCCGTTCGTCCGCCACCCGCCACAGCTCCGGACGGGCCGCGTCGATCAGCCGGTGGTCGGGAATCAGCCACTGCTCGTCGAACGGCGCCCGCAGCACCCGGACCGGCTCCGGACACGGCCCCGAGGCGCGCGCCAGCCGCTCGGTGCCCCCGGCGCCGCCCGGCAGCCGCCCGACCGCCGAATGCGGAGTGCGCGAGCGGGTCGGCTCGAACAGGGCCGCGCGGTCGGGCCCCTCGGCCTTCACCAGGGCCTCCCAGCGGGCCTTCAGGGACCTCGCGTCGGGAGCCGCCGGCCACCCCCGGCCGAGCCGCGGCGGTGCGACGGACCACGGCATGAGGTCCGCCAGCGGCGGGGCGTCGTCGTGCGTCACGCCGGGCATCGTACGACGGGGCGCCGCGCCCTCACGTGGCATCCAGGGTGACCGTGAAGGAGAAGCGGTCGCCGCGGTAGTGGATGACGGCCACGTCGAGGACCCGGCCGTCGGTGTCGTAGGTGATGCCCGTGTAGTGCAGGATCGGGCTGAGCAGCGGGACTTCGAGCAGCCGCGCCGTCTCCGGGTCGGCGAGCCGCGCCTCGACGGTGTCCGTGATCCGGCTGATGTCCATGCCCACCACGTCCCGCAGCACCTTCGTCATCGGCCACCGGACGAGGTCGTCCAGGTCGATGCGCCCGGCCAGTTCGGGACGGATGTAGTTGCGGGCGTGGTTGGTCGGCTCGCCCGTCTTCGCGTCGCAGCGCAGCCGGTGGTACAGCGCCACCTCCGGCACCCGGGGGAAGTACTCGGCGAGTTCGGACGGCACCGGCGCGGTGCCGTGATCCAGCAACTCGGCCTTCATCCCGGACTGCTGGGCCACGATCGCGTCCACCGAGCCGAGCAGCCGTACCGGGGAACCCCGGCGGGCGTCCGGCTCGATGAACGTGCCCCGCCGGCGGTGGCGGGTGATCAGCCCCTCGTCCTCCAGCTCCTTCAGCGCCTGCCGCATGGTCAGCACGCTCACCCCGTAGTGCCCGGCCAGCTGCTCCTCGGTGGGCAGGCGCAGCGGGTCCCGGGGCGAGCGGCCGAGTATCGAGGCGCGCAGCGACTGCGACACCTGGTACCAGAGCGGCAGCTTGCGGTTCAGGACGATGGAGTCCGGGGCGAAGGAGGTCACGGGCCATCCGTACCGGTAGGGGAAACCTCAGTGCAAGGGGCGGAAGTGCCGCTCCAGGCCCTGCCAGACGTCGTCGTAGCGGGGCTGGAGGTGCTCGGCGCGGGCCGCCTGGGGGGTGAGGGTCACCGGCCACCGCGTCTCGAACATGAACGCCAGCCCGTCGTCGATCCGCTGCGGCTTCAGCTCGGCGGCGCTCGCCCGGTCGAAGGTCTCACGGTCCGGGCCGTGCGCCGACATCATGTTGTGCAGCGAACCGCCGCCCGGCACGAAGCCCTCCGCCTTCGCGTCGTAGGCGCCCTCGATCAGGCCCATGTACTCGCTCATCACGTTCCGGTGGAAGTACGGCGGCCGGAAGGTGTCCTCGCCCACCAGCCAGCGCGGCGCGAACACCACGAAGTCCACGCCCGCCAGGCCCGGGGTGTCCGACGGCGAGGTGAGCACGGTGAAGATCGAGGGGTCCGGGTGGTCGTACGAGATGGTGCCGATGACGTTGAAACGGCGCAGGTCGTAGACGTAGGGCACGTGGTTGCCGTGCCAGGCGACCACGTCCAGCGGGGAGTGGTCGTACTCGGCGGTCCAGAGGTTGCCGCAGAACTTGTTGACCACCTCCACCGGGCCCGCCGTGCTCTCGTCGTCCTCGTAGGCGGCGACCGGCGCCCGGAAGTCCCGGGCGTTGGCCAGGCCGTTGGCGCCGATCGGGCCGAGGTCGGGGAGCTGGAACGGCGCGCCGTAGTTCTCGCAGACGTAGCCGCGGGCGTCTTCGTCCAGCAGCTGGACGCGGAAGCGGACCCCGCGCGGGATCAGCGCCACGTCCCCCGGCTCGGCGTGCAGCAGCCCGAACTCGGTGCGCAGCAGCAGGCCGCCGCGCTCCGGGACGATCAGCAGCTCGCCGTCCGCGTCGCTGAAGACGCGCTCCATGGAGGCGGTCGCGTGGTAGAGGTGCACGGCCATGCCGATGCGCTGGGTCGCGTCGCCGTTGCCGCCGAGCGTCCACAGTCCCTCGACGAAGTCCGTGGCGGGCCCGGGCACCGGCAGCGGGTTCCACCGCAGGCGGTTCGGGTCCGGCACGGCCTGGTTGAAGGGCGCCGTGCGGATCGTGCCGTTGCCCGCGCGGGTGAACGCCGGGTGTGCGGCCGAGGGACGGATCCGGTACAGCCACGAACGCCGGTTGTGTGCCCTCGGCTCGGTGAACGCCGTGCCGCTCAGCTGTTCCGCGTACAGGCCCAGCGGTGCCCGCTGCGGCGAGTTCCGGCCCTCGGGCAGTGCGCCCGCCACCGCCTCCGAGCTGTGCTCGTTGCCGAAACCGGACAGATAGGCCAGCCCCTCGGCGGTCTTCCGCGCGTCCCCGCTCATCGCTCGCTCCCTCGCAACCCGAATCCTCGCAACCCGATTCCTATGGCACACCGTAGGATTGCGGTTTCCCCAGCGCAAGAGGGCGCTCGTGCAAGAGGGCACTCGCGCGGGGCGGCATGAGAGGACTTCCCCGCTTCCCTCCTTCTTGGCCGTCCGTCGCAGGGATGACCGGAACCACACCCCCGGGGGATCCGGACTGTCGGACCCGTGTTCTAGTCTCACGTCATGTCGTGGACGCGGGGAGTGCTCGCCGTGCTCGCGGTCTGTGTCCTGCTGTTGACGGGATCGGCGGGCTGCGGCTCCGGTGACGTGGATGAGCCGGGGGCCGGAGATTCGGTCGCGCCGGTGGGCAGGCTGCTCGACGCCACCGACGAGCAGGGCCGGCGCTATCGCGAGGTGGACGCCGAGCACGCGCCCGAGGTCGGGATCGAGGTGCAGCCCGAGGCCGACGACACCTGGGACGTCCGCCTGACCGTCCGCGACTTCAGGTTCTCGCCGGACGGCACGGAGGAGAAGGCGGTGGCCGGCCGCGGCGTGGCCCACCTCTTCCTCGACGGCGACCACCTCACCCGCCTGCGCGGCCCCCGCTACCGCCTCGCAGCCGACCTGGTGTCGCGCGGCACCCACCAGCTCACGGTCCGCCTGTACGCCGACGACGGCACCGTCTGGGCCGTCGACGGCGAGCCCGTCGAGAGCACGGCGGACATCACGGCGTCGGACGCCGAGCCGACCGGGGCGACCGAGCCGGAGGAGATCGAGGGCCGGACGGTCACCGAACCGGCGGCGGAGCGGTGACGGCGGCGGCCGTCCGCCCCCGGCGCTCCGGGGGACGGGATCCGCGAGGCGTACCCCGCCGTACCGGAGGCGGCGGTTCACCCGACCGGCCCCGCAGGGCATCATGAGGACCGTGTCCCACGCGACCCCGCTCCGCCGTGCCCCCGTGCAGCGCCGCAGCGCCGAACGGCTGACCCGGATCCTCGACGCCTGCGCCGACCTCCTCGACGAGGTCGGGTACGACGCCCTGAGCACCCGGGCCGTGGCGCTGCGCGCGGACGTCCCCATCGGGTCGGTCTACCGCTTCTTCGGCAACAAGCGGCAGATGGCCGACGCCCTGGCCCAGCGCAACCTGGAACGCTACGTGGAACGCGTGACCGAACGGCTGACGGAGACGGACTCGGGTCCGGACGGCGGCGGCTGGCGTGCCGCGCTGGACGCCGTGCTCGACGAGTACCTCGCGATGAAGCGGACCGCGCCCGGCTTCTCCCTGATCGACTTCGGCAACCAGATCCCGGTCGGCGACCGCCACGCCGTCCCCAACCACCGCGTCGCCGAGCGGCTCACCGAGCTGCTCTCCGGCTACCTGGGCCGCCGCCCCGACGAAGACATGCGCCGCGTCTTCCTCGTCGCCGTGGAGACCGCCGACACCCTCGTGCAGCTCGCCTTCCGGGTCGCACCGGACGGGGACGAGAAGATCATCGAGGAGGCCCGGGAGCTGCTGCGGGCGTATCTGGGACGCGTACTCGACTGACGGAACGGGGCGCCCGGCGACGTCCAGGCGTCCGGCCGACCCCTCCCCAACATGCGTACCGGTCGGTATGCTCGCTCGCGACGAGTGCCACCGCCGCGTCCCGGGAGGACCCGTGTCCCGCACCGCCCTGCGCATCTGCCCCCTCTGCGAGGCCACCTGCGGCCTGACCCTCACCGTCGACGGCAGCACGGTCACGGCCGCCCGCGGGGACCGCGACGACGTCTTCAGCCGCGGCTTCATCTGCCCCAAGGGCGCCGCCTTCGGGGCCGTCGACTCCGACCCCGACCGGCTGCGCACGCCCCTGGTGCGCAGGGACGGCGTGCTGCGCGAGGCCGGCTGGGAGGAGGCGTTCGACGCGGTCGCCGCCGGTGTCCGGCCGGTCGTCGAGCGGTACGGGCCGCACGCCGTCGGCGTCGTCCTCGGCAACCCCAACGTCCACACCATGGCCGGCGCCCTCTACCCGAACGTCCTGCTCGGCGCCCTCGGCACCCGCAGCCTCTTCACCGCGTCCACGCTCGACCAGATGCCCAAGCACGTCTCCAGCGGCCTGCTCTTCGGCGACGCCAACGCCATCCCGGTGCCCGACCTCGACCGCACCGACCACCTGCTGCTCATCGGCGCCAACCCGCTGGAGTCCAACGGCAGTCTGTGCACCGCACCCGACTTCCCCGGCCGTCTCAAGGCCCTCCGGGCCCGCGGCGGCACCCTCACCGTCGTCGACCCGCGCCGCACCCGCACCGCGAAGCTCGCCGGCCGGCACGTGGCGATCCGCCCCGGCACCGACGCGCTGCTGCTCGCGGCGATGGTCCACGTGCTGTACGAGGAGGACCTGGCCGACCTCGGCGCCCTCGCCCCGCACGTCGAAGGGACCGACGACGTCCGGGACGCCGTACGCGACTTCACCCCCGAGTCCGTCGCCGCCGCCTGCGACGTGGACGCCGACGTGACGCGCGCCCTCGCCCGCGAACTCGCCGCCGCACCCACCGCCGCCGTCTACGGCCGCATCGGCAGCTGCACCGTCCCGCACGGCACCCTCGCCAGCTGGCTCGTGGACGTCCTCAACATCCTCACCGGCAACCTCGACCGGCCCGGCGGCGCCCTCTTCCCGCAGGCCGCCACCGACCGGACCCCGCGCCCCGCCGGACCCGGCCGCGGGTTCGCGCTGGGCCGCTGGCACTCCCGGGCGAGCGGACACCCCGAGGCGAAGGGCGAACTGCCGCTGTCCGCCCTCGCCGAGGAGATCGACACCGCGACCGACGCGGGCGAACCCGTCCGCGCGCTGCTCACCGTCGCCGCCAACCCGGTCCTGTCCGCGCCCGACGGCGACCGGCTCGACAAGGCACTGGGCTCCCTCGACTTCATGGTCAGCGTCGACCCGTACCTCAACGAGACCTCCCGCCACGCCGACGTCGTCCTGCCGCCGCCCCCGCCGGCCCAGAGCCCGCACCACGACTTCGCCTTCAACACCCTCGCCGTGCGCAACCAGGTCCGCTACACCCGTCCCGCGGTCCCGCTGGAGCCCGGCCGGATGGCCGAGACGGAGATCCTCGCCCGGCTCACCCTGGCCGTCACCGGCGCGCACGGCACCGATCCCGCCGCCGTCGACTCCATGGTGATCGAGCAGACCCTCGCCAAGGCCGTGCGCGAGCCGCACTCGCCCGTGCACGGCCGCGACCCCGGCGAACTCACCGCCCTGCTCACCGGAGAGAACGGCCCCGAACGCCGCCTCGACCTGATGCTGCGCCTCGGCCCCTACGGCGACGGCTTCGGCGCCCGGCCGGACGGGCTGACCCTGGAGCGGCTCCTCGCCCACCCGCACGGCATCGACCTCGGCCCGCTGCGCCCGCGCCTGCCGCAGCCGCTGAAGACCCGCAGCGGCAAGGTGGAGCTGCTCCCGGGACCGATCGCCGCCGACCTGCCGCGCCTGCGGCAGGCCCTCGCCGAAGCCGGCCGGCCCGCCGGGCTCGTCCTCGTCGGCCGCCGCCACCTGCGCTCCAACAACAGCTGGATGCACAACATCCCGGTCCTCACCAGCGGTTCCAACCGCTGCACCCTGCACCTGCACCCCGAGGACGCCGCACGGCTGGGCGTGCGCGACGCGCAGCCCGTGCGCGTGAAGGGGCCCGGGGGAGCGGTGACCGCCCCCGCCGAGGTCACCGACACCGTCCGCCCCGGCGTGGTCAGCCTCCCGCACGGCTGGGGCCACGACCGGCCCGGCACCCGCCAGACCCACGCCGCCGGTGCTCCCGGCGTCAACGTCAACCAGCTCCTCGACGGCAGCATGCTCGACCCGCTCTCGGGCAACGCCGTCCTCAACGGCGTACCCGTAACGCTCACACCGCTGACCGACGCAAAGCTGTGACCTGGAGTTTTGCGCTTATTGCTCGCATGTCAACGTCTTGTTAACGCTCCATGGCGCCACCTAACGTCGCTCGCGACCGCCTGCCCCGGTGGGATGTTCAAGGGCGAACGTTAGGTACTCACTCATGCTGACCATCCTCGGCTTCGCCATGATCGCGACCTTCCTGGTCCTGATCATGATGAAGAAGATGTCGCCGATCGCGGCGCTCGTGCTGATCCCCGCATTGTTCTGCGTGATCGTCGGCAAGGGCGCCCATCTCGGCGACTACGTCATCGACGGCGTGTCCAGCCTCGCCCCCACCGCGGCGATGCTCATGTTCGCGATCGTCTACTTCGGGGTGATGATCGACGTCGGGCTCTTCGACCCGATCGTCCGGGCCATCCTGAAGTTCTGCAAGGCCGACCCGATGCGCATCGTCGTCGGCACGGCGCTGCTCGCCGCGATCGTCTCGCTGGACGGCGACGGGTCCACCACCTTCATGATCACGGTGTCGGCGATGTACCCGCTGTACAAGCGGCTGAAGATGAGCCTGGTCGTGATGACCGGTGTCGCCGCGATGGCCAACGGTGTGATGAACACGCTGCCCTGGGGCGGCCCCACCGCCCGCGCCGCCACGGCGCTGAAGGTCGACGCCACCGACATCTTCGTCCCCATGATCCCGGCCCTGGCCGTCGGCCTCGTCGCGGTCGTCGTCCTGGCGTACGTGCTCGGTCTGCGCGAGCGCAGGCGGGTGGGCACGCTGTCGCTGGACGGGGCGCCGGTGCGGGAGCCCGAGCCGGAGAGCGAGACGGTGCTGGTCGGTGCGGGTGCGGGTGTGGCCTCCGGGGGGTCCGGTGCGCGTGCCGGTGCTGGTGCCGGTGCGGCTCGCGGTGCCGCGGGGGGCTCCGGCGCGGCGGGCGACCGGGACGCCGAGTCCGGCGGTGAGTCCGACGACGACTTCAAGGGTCTCGACCCGAACCGGCCCACCCTGCGGCCCAAGCTGTACTGGTTCAACGCGCTGCTCACGGTCGCGCTGCTCACCGCCATGATCATGGAGCTGCTGCCGATCCCGGTGCTCTTCCTGATCGGCGCCGCGCTCGCCCTCACCGTCAACTTCCCGCACATCCCCGACCAGAAGGCCCGCATCGCGGCCCACGCCGACAACGTCCTCAACGTCTCCGGCATGGTCTTCGCCGCCGCCGTCTTCACCGGCGTCCTCACCGGCACCGGCATGGTCGACCACATGGCCAACTGGCTCGTGGACACCATTCCCGACGGCATGGGTCCGCAGATGGGCCTGGTCACCGGACTGCTGAGCCTGCCGCTGACCTACTTCATGTCGAACGACGGCTTCTACTTCGGCGTCCTGCCGGTGCTCGCCGAGGCCGGCCAGGCGCACGGCGTGTCGACGCTGGAGATCGCCCGCGCCTCGATCGTCGGCCAGCCCCTGCACATGTCCAGCCCGCTCGTTCCGGCCGTGTACGTCCTGGTCGGCATGGCCAAGGTCGAGTTCGGCGACCACACGCGGTTCGTGGTGAAGTGGGCCGTCCTGACGAGCCTGGTGATCCTCGCGGCGGGCATCGTGTTCGGCATCATCTGACCGACGGAGAACAACCGACGGAGAACGACCGACGGAGAACGACCGACGGAGAACGACCGACGGAGAACGACCGACGGAGAACGACCGACGGAGAACGACCGACGGAGAACCCCCGGCGGAGATCGTCGGATCATCGGAAGGGAACACGATCATGGTGCCCGGTGGGAACCGCGGCTGGCTGCTCCGCCTCGTCATCGCCTTCGGCTTCGCACAGGCCGCGGTGTCGATGGCCCGGCCCGCCGTCTCCTACCGGGCCCTCGCACTCGGCGCCGACGAACGGGCCGTCGGTGTCATCGCCGGTGTGTACGCGCTGCTGCCGCTGTTCGCCGCCGTTCCGCTGGGCCGCCGCACCGACCACGGCCGCTGTGCGCCGCTGCTGCCCGTCGGGGTGGTGCTCATCGCCGGGGGCTGCGCGCTGAGCGGCGTCGCCGGGTCCCTGTGGGCGATGGCCCTGTGGAGCGGTGTGATGGGCCTCGGGCACCTCTGCTTCGTGATCGGCGCCCAGTCCCTGGTCGCCCGCCAGTCCGCGCCGCACGAACAGGACCGCAACTTCGGCCACTTCACCATCGGCGCCTCGCTCGGCCAGCTGATCGGTCCCATCGCCGCGGGCGCGCTGATCGGCGGCCCCGACATGGCCGACAGCAGCGCGCTCGCCCTGGTGGTGGCGGGCGCGGGCGCGGCGGTCGCCTTCACGTCCCTGTGGCGCATAGAGCACCCGGGGGCCGCCAAGTCCCGTACGCGGCAGGGCGCGCGTGTCCCGGTGGGCGGCATCCTGCGGGCCCGGGGTGTGCCCGCGGGCATCCTGATCAGTCTCTCGGTGCTGTCCGCGACCGACATCCTCACCGCCTACCTGCCGGTGGTCGGCGAACACCGGGGGATCTCCCCGGCCGTGATCGGCGTACTGCTCAGCCTGCGGGCCGCCGCCACGATCGCCTGCCGGCTGGTGCTGACGCCCCTGCTGCGGCTGCTCGGCCGCACGGTGCTGCTCACCGTCACCTGTCTGCTGGCCGCCCTGCTGTGCGCCGGCGTCGCGCTGCCGGTGCCGGTGTGGGCGCTCGCCGCGATGCTGGTCGTCCTCGGCTTCTGCCTGGGCGTCGGGCAGCCCCTGTCCATGACGACGGTCGTGCAGGCGGCCCCCGACGAGGCGCGCTCCACGGCCCTCGCGCTGCGCCTGACCGGCAACCGGCTCGGCCAGGTCGCCGCACCCGCGGCCGCGGGCCTGATCGCGGGCGTCGCGGGCGTGGCCGCGCCGTTCGTGATGCTGGGTGGCCTTCTGCTGCTCTCTTCGGGCATCGCCCTGCGGGCCCCCTCGGCGGACCTGCCCGACCGGCGGCGTCCGGCGGTCGGGCAGGATGTCCCGGACCGGGCCGGCGGACGCCGGCCGTGCCGTGAACCGAAGGGATGAGCATGATCCTCATCGTTCTGTCCGCCGTCCTGCTCCTCGTCGTCGGCGGCTGCGCCTGCGTCGTGTGGGCGGCCCGCGGCGGCCCGCCCTGGACGCGCGCGGTGGCGACGGCGACCCTGGCGGCGGGCGAGCTGGTCCGCTCCTCCCGCCGCTCCGGCGGCCGCCGCGGAGGCGGCGGCGACTCGGACGGCTCGTCGGACGGCTGACCCGGTGGCTGGAACGGCCGCTGGTCCGGCGGCTGGTCCGGCGGCTGATCCGGTGGCTGCCACGACTGCCGATCGGGCGGCCGACACGGTGCCCAGCCCCGGCATGATCGCGTAGTGAGACGCCCCGCCCCCTGAATTCGGCCGTCCGCTTTCTCACCAGATGGACGGTCGCGCCGAGATGTCGTCCGGTGTCTTCCCCCGGCCGGGCACGGTCCGTTAACTTCCGTGACTCACACGCCCCGTACGACCCGCACGAGGGCGACCGACCGCGGAGCACCAGCGCTCAGTGAGCCCCGGGGGCACCTCCATGACACGCGCCATCACCCTGCACGACGTGAGCAAGACCTACGCGCGAGGCGTCCGCGTGGTGGACCGGCTGTCGCTGGACATCGCGCCGGGCGAGTTCCTCGTCCTGCTGGGTCCCTCCGGCTGCGGCAAGTCGACCGTGCTGCGCATGATCGCCGGGCTGGAGGAGATCACCGACGGGGAGCTGATGCTGGACGGCGCCTACGCCAACGACCTGCTCCCGGCCGAGCGGCGCATGGCCATGGTCTTCCAGAACTTCGCCCTGTACCCCAACATGACCACCCGCGGGAACATCGGCTTCCCGCTGCGCGTCGAGGACCCGCAGACCGACCACACCCCCCGCGTGGACGCCACCGCCCGGATGCTCGGCATCGAGGACCTGCTCGACCGCTTTCCCGCCCAGCTCTCCGGCGGCGAACGCCAGCGGGTCGCCATGGGGCGGGCCATCTCCCGCCACCCCAGCGCCTTCCTGATGGACGAGCCGCTGTCCAACCTCGACGCCAAACTCCGCAACCACCTGCGCGCCGAGATCACCCGGCTGACCCGGGAGCTGGGCGTCACCACGATCTACGTCACCCACGACCAGTCCGAGGCCATGTCCCTCGGCGACCGCGTCGCCGTGCTGCGCGGCGGGATCCTGCAGCAGGTGGACACCCCGCGCGCCGTCTACGCCCTGCCCCGCAACGTCTTCGTCGCCGCCTTCATCGGCACCCCGCGCATCAACCTGCTGCGCGGTCTCGTACGCGCCCCGCTGGACGGGGCGATGACCATCAGTCTCGGCAAGCAGTTCCTGCGCCTGCCCGAACCGCTGTCCCTGGACCACCAGTTGCTCCGGGTCCAGCAGGGCCGCGAGGTGATCGTGGGCCTGCGCTCGGAGGCCGTACGGATCGCCAAGCCCTCGTCCGCCCGCCCCGGCGAGGTGCTGCTCACCGGGCTCGTGGAGCACGTCGAGTTCCAGGGGCACGAAGTGCTCGTGCACTTCAACACCGGTTCGCGGCCGGCCGTCGTGCCCGACCTGGAGGCCCCGCGCCTGTCGACCCGCCCCGACAGGCGCCGCCGCCGCGACGGCACGGTCCTGGAGCGGCTGAGGGAACGGGCGGGTGCGCTGCGCGCCGGCCCGGTGGTCGTCATGGACGAACCGCCGGAGCCCGAGCCCGTCGTCGCCAGCCCCGACGGCCGCCTCCCCGGCGACCTGATCGTCCGGACCACGCCCGACACCGAACTCCGACACGGCATGCAGGTGCCCCTGCTCGTCGACCTCGCCCACCTGTTCGTCTTCGACCAGCACGGCGACCGCATCTGCCCGGCCCCGGCGCGGCTGCCCGAGCTGGAGGAGTGATCCGGCACAGATTTCGCACTCCGGGAGGGTGAGCCGCGCCACCATCGGGGGAGCCCCTGGTGCCGTAAAACTATCGGCGCTAGTTTGGGGCTGACGACGAGGCCCGCCCGGAAGGAACGCGATGAAGGCACACGACGGCATGTACATCGACGGAGCCTGGCGCCCCGCCGACGGCCGGGACACGATCGACGTCGTGAACCCGGCCGACGAGCAGGTGATCGGCCGCGTCCCCGCGGGCAACGCCCTGGACGTCGACACCGCCGTACGGGCCGCCCGCGCCGCGCTGCCCGGCTGGGCCGCCACCCCGCCCGCCGAGCGCGCCGCACGGCTGGCCGCCCTGCGGGACGTGCTCGTGGCCCGAAAGGACGAGGTCGCGGAGACGGTCACCGCGGAGCTGGGCGCCCCGCTGAAGCTCTCCCAGGCCGTGCACGCCGCCGTCCCCGTCGCGGTCGCCGGGTCCTACGCCGAGCTGGCGGCGACGTACGCCTTCGAGGAGAAGGCCGGTACGTCCGTCGTCCACCACGAGCCGGTCGGCGTGGTCGGTGCCATCACTCCCTGGAACTATCCGCTCCACCAGATCGTCGCCAAGGTCGCCCCGGCCCTCGCGGCCGGCTGCACGATCGTGCTCAAGCCCGCCGAGGACACCCCGCTCACCGCCCAGCTCTTCGCCGAGGCGGTGCACGAGGCGGGCGTCCCGGCCGGCGTCTTCAACCTGGTCACCGGCCTCGGCCCGGTCGCGGGCCAGGCGCTCGCCGAACACCCCGGCGTGGACCTGGTCTCCTTCACCGGCTCCACCGCCGTCGGCCGCCGCATCGGCGCCACCGCGGGCGCCGCCGTCAAGCGGGTCGCCCTCGAACTCGGCGGCAAGTCCGCCAACGTCATCCTCCCGAGCGCCGACCTCGCCAGGGCCGTGAACGTCGGCGTCGCCAACGTCATGTCCAACTCCGGCCAGACGTGCAGCGCCTGGACCCGCATGCTCGTCCACCGCGACCAGTACGACGAGGCCGTGGCGCTCGCCGCCGAGGCCGCCGCGAAGTACGGCGACCGGATCGGCCCCGTCGTCAACGCCAAGCAGCAGGAGCGGGTGCGCGGCTACATCGAGAAGGGCGTCGCCGAGGGCGCGCGCCTGGTCGCGGGCGGCCCCGAAGCCCCGCGCGAGCAGGGGTACTTCGTCAGCCCGACGGTCTTCGCCGACGTCACCGAGGAGATGACCATCGCCCAGGAGGAGATCTTCGGGCCGGTCCTGTCCATCCTCCGCTACGAGGACGAGGACGACGCCCTGCGCATCGCCAACGGCACGGTCTACGGCCTCGCCGGCGCCGTCTGGGCCGGGGACGAGGCCGAGGCGGTCGCCTTCGCCCGCCGCATGGACACCGGGCAGGTCGACATCAACGGTGGCCGGTTCAACCCGCTGGCGCCCTTCGGCGGCTACAAGCAGTCAGGCGTGGGCCGCGAACTGGGCGCCCACGGGCTCGCCGAGTACCTCCAGACCAAGTCCCTCCAGTACTAGCCCGGGAGTCGTCCACGTCATGGCCGTCCGTACCGCAGTCCGTGCCGCCGTCGTCCCCGCCGTAGGCGCCCCCCTGGAGGTCACCGGGATCGAGCTGCCCGAACCCGGCCCGGGGCAGGTCCGGGTGAGGCTCGCCGCCGCCGGGGTCTGCCACTCCGACCTGTCCCTGTCCAACGGCACCATGCGCGTGCCGTTGCCCGCCGTCCTCGGCCACGAGGGCGCCGGCACCGTCGTCGCCGTCGGCGAGGGCGTCACCCACGTCGCACCCGGCGACGCGGTCGTCCTCAACTGGGCCCCGTCCTGCGGCGCCTGCCACGCCTGCTCGCTGGGCGAGGTCTGGCTGTGCGCGAACGCCCTGGCCGGCGCGGCGAACGTGCACGCCCGCCGCGCCGACGACGGCACCGACCTGCACCCCGGCCTGAACGTCGCCGCGTTCGCCGAGGAGACGGTGGTGTCCGCGTCCTGCCTCCTGCCCGCCCCCGAGGGCATTCCCCTCACCGAGGCGGCGCTCCTCGGCTGCGCCGTCCTCACCGGCTACGGAGCCGTCCACCACTCGGCGAAGGTCCGCGAGGGCGAGACGGTCGCGGTCTTCGGCGCCGGGGGAGTGGGCCTCGCGACCCTCCAGGCGGCCCGGATCGCGGGCGCGTCGAAGATCGTCGCCGTCGACGTGTCCCCCGACAAGGAGGAACTGGCCCGCGCCGCGGGCGCCACCGACTACCTCCTCGCCTCCGACACCACCGCCCGCGAGATCCGCGCCCTCACCGGCAAGCAGGGCGTCGACGTCGCCGTGGAGTGCGTGGGCCGCGCGGCCACCATCCGCACCGCCTGGGAATCCACCCGGCGGGGCGGCCGCACCACGGTCGTCGGCATCGGCGGCAAGGACCAGCAGGTCACCTTCAACGCCCTGGAGATCTTCCACTGGGGCCGCACCCTGTCCGGCTGCGTCTACGGCAACGCCGACCCCGCCCGCGACCTCCCGGTCATCGCCGCACACGCCCGTGCCGGCCGCCTCGACCTCGGCGCCCTGGTCACGGAACGCATCGCCCTGGACGGCATCCCGGCCGCCTTCGAGAACATGCTCGCGGGCAAGGGCGGGCGGGCACTGGTGGTGTTCTAGCCCCGGGCCGTGCCTTCGAGGCGTGGCTGGTGCGCGGGTGCGGACCCGTTCCGGTGTGCGCGGCCGTGCGTCGCCGTGAGCCGCCCCGGAGGCCCCGGCGGCGTCTTGGCGGTGCTGGGGTGCTGCGGGGCGGGTGGCTAGACCCGCCCCGCGTCCTCCTGCCGGGGCTCCGCCGTGGGCTCGGCCCTCTCCGGGGTCGCTGCCGGGGCCGCCGCCGCGCGCCGCCGGGACCGCGACACCGCCACGCCCGCCAGACACAGGGCGCCGCCCGCCAGCGTGAGCAGCCCCGGCACCTCGCCCAGCGCCAGCCAGGACATCAGCACGACCAGCGCGGGCACGGCGTACGTGGTCGCGCCCATGCGGCCGGCGGTCGTACGGGCCAGCGCGTACGCCCACGTCGTGAAGGCCAGCGCGGTCGGGAACACGCCCAGGTAGACCATGTTGAGCGTCGCGGAGGCCGGCGCCTCGGCCGCCTCCCGCACCAGCTGACCCGTGAACGGCAGGCAGAGCACCGCCCCGACCAGGCAGCCGAACGTCGTCACCTGAAGCGCGCTCGCGTGCGCCAGTGCGGGCTTCTGCGCGACCACCCCGCCCGCGTACGCCACCGCGGCCAGCAGGCACAGCACCACCCCGAACAGCGAGGAGCCGCCCTCGCCGGACATCGACAGGCCCACCGTCACCGCACCGGCGAACGACACCGCCATCCCCGCCAGCAGCCGCGGCGGCAGCGCGTCGCCCAGCAGCCGGGCACCCAGCAGCGCGATGAGGATCGGGCCGACGTTCACCACCAGGGCGGCCGTACCGGCGTCCACCTGCTGCTCGCCCCAGTTCAGGACGACCATGTAGAAGCCGAACCACAGCAGCCCCGATATCGCGATCCCGCGCCAGGCCGGACGCGGCGGCAGCCCCTCCCGGCGCAGGAGGCAGATCAGCCCGAGCGCCAGCACGCCCGACAGCAGCCGGCCGAGCGCCAGCGCGCCCGGCGAGTACACCTCGCCCGCGCTGCGGATGGAGACGAAGGCGGAGGCCCACAGCACGACGGTGACGGTGGCCGCGCCGGCGGCGAACAGTTCCGGACGGCGGGACGGGGTGGTACGCATCATGCTCCCGAGACTAGGAGGAGAAGGAAGGGACGACCGGCGGATTTCGGACGGGGAGCCGGTGCCGGGCCGGGCGCTCAGCGCAGCGCCGCCGCACCGATGTCCAGCAGTCGGGACAGCGCCCGCTCACCCGCGGACGTCACCTTCACCGCCCGCTCGGACCCGATGCGCACGCACCAGCCGGCGTCCAGGGCGTGCCGGCACAGCGCCGCGCCCGCCACGCCCGCGAGGTGCGGACGGCGTTCCGTCCAGTCCAGGCACGCCCGGGCCAGCGGCCGGCGACCGGTGGGGCGCAGCGGGATTCCGGCGGCGTCGAACCAGCCGAGGCCCGCGTCCGTGAGCGCGAACCCGGTGTCCTGGCGCAGCAGTCCGCGCCCGGTCAGCGCGTCGGTCACCGCGATGCCGAGCCGCCCGGCGAGATGGTCGTAGCAGGTGCGTCCCCGGGCCATCGCGGACCCGGCGCTCGACGCCCGCAGGGTGCGGGGACGCCGGGCGGCGGCGTCGGGCGCCACCTGCGCCGCCAAGTCCTCCACGAGCTGTGCGACCCGGTCGTCGGCCAGCCGCACGTACCGGTGCCGCCCCTGCCGTTCCTCGGCGAGCAGTCCGCCCGCGACGAGTTTGCCCAGGTGCTCGCTGAGCGTCGACGCGGCGACCCCGGCGTGCCGGGCCAGCTCACCGGCGGTCCACGCCCGCCCGTCCAGCAGGGCCAGCAGACAGGCGGCCCGCGTCTCGTCGGCGATCAGCCCGGCCAGCCGGGCGAGGCCGGGGGCCCCGGCGTCCTTCTCGGTCATGCGTCCAGAATGGGCCACGCACGGTTCGGCGGGCACCGAAGTGTGGCCGGAACCTCTCAGACGCCCTGCGAGACCTGCGCGTACTGCTGCGCCAGCCCGTCCAGCAGTGCCGTCAGACCGGTCTCGAAGGCCCGCTCGTCGATCTTCTCCTGCTGTTCGGCCAGCAGGTGGGCCTGCTGGAGGTGCGGGTAGTCGGCGGGGTCGTAGGCGCCGGCGTCGGTCACGAAGCCGCCGGCGAAGGAGCCGAGCGCCGAGCCCATGATGAAGTACCGCATCAGCGCGCCGATGGACGTGGCCTGCGCCGGGGGCCAGCCCGCCCGGACCATCGCGCCGTAGACGGCGTCCGCGAGGTGCAGCGCGGCCGGGCGGCGGCCGGGCCCGTGGGCCAGCACCGGGACGATGTTGGGATGGTCGCGCAGCGCCGTCCGGTAGGAGACGGCCCAGTCGTGCAGCGCGGTCCGCCACTCCCGCCCGTCCTCGAACATCGACAGGTCGACCTGCGCGCTCACCGAGTCGGCGACGGCCTCGAGGATCTCGTCCTTGGTGCGGAAGTGGTTGTAGAGCGAGGGCCCGCTGACCCCCAGTTCCGCGGCCAGCCGGCGCGTGGAGACGGCCGCGAGGCCCTCCGCGTCCACCAGCGCGCGGGCCGTCTCGACGATCCGGTCGGTGCTCAGCAGGGGCTTGCGCGGTCGGGCCATGGCGCACATAGTAGGGCTGCGCGTATAAACTAGCAGTGCTAATTTAAATGTACGGCTTTCCATGTACTTCCTGTGCTGCTTGTACTGCTTGCGCCGCTTGTACCGTTTCCAAGATCTCTTTCCTGTGGGGTGACTCGGCATGAACCTGGAGCTCAGCGAGGAGCAGACCGCCGTACGGCAGCTCGCGCGGGACTTCGTGTCCCGTGAGATCGCCCCGCACGTCGTCGCGTGGGACCGTGCCGAGGAGGTGGACCGGGGCATCGTGAAGAAGCTCGGCGAGGTCGGGTTCCTCGGGCTCACGATCGACGAGGAGTACGGCGGCTCGGGCGGAGACCACCTCGCGTACTGCCTGGTCACGGAGGAGCTGGGGCGCGGCGACAGCTCCGTGCGCGGGATCGTCTCCGTCTCCCTCGGCCTGGTCGCCAAGACCGTCGCCGCCTGGGGGAGCGAGGAGCAGAAGCGGCGCTGGCTGCCCGGCCTGACCTCCGGCGAGTACGTCGGCTGCTTCGGCCTCACCGAGCCCGGCACGGGGTCGGACGCGGGCAACCTCTCCACCCGCGCGGTGCGCGACGGCGACGACTACGTCGTCAACGGCACCAAGATGTTCATCACCAACGGCACCTGGGCCGACGTCGTCCTGCTCTTCGCCCGCTCCACCGACGCGCCCGGGCACAAGGGCGTCTCCGCCTTCCTCGTGCCCACCGACACGCCCGGCCTGACCCGGCGCACCATCCACGGCAAGCTCGGGCTGCGCGGCCAGGCCACCGCCGAACTGGTCCTGGAGGACGTCCGCGTCCCCGCCTCGGCGATGCTGGCCCCCGAGGGCAAGGGCTTCTCGGTCGCCATGTCGGCCCTCGCCAAGGGGCGGATGTCGGTCGCGGCCGGCTGCGTCGGCATAGCCCAGGCCGCGCTGGACGCGGCCGTGAAGTACGCGGGGGAGCGCGAGCAGTTCGGCAAAACCATCGCCCACCACCAGCTGGTGCAGGAGCTGATCAGCGACATCGCCCTCGACGTGGACGCGGCCCGGCTGCTGACCTGGCGGGTCGCCGACCTGATCGACCGCGGGCAGCCCTTCACCGTCGAGTCCTCCAAGGCCAAGCTCTTCGCCTCGGAGGCCGCCGTCCGCGCCGCCAACAACGCCCTCCAGGTCTTCGGCGGCTACGGCTACATCGACGAGTACCCGGCCGGCAAGCTGCTGCGCGACGCCCGTGTGATGACCCTCTACGAGGGCACCAGTCAGATCCAGAAGCTCGTCATCGGGCGGGCGCTGACCGGGGTTTCGGCGTTCTGAGTACCCGACCTGAGTATCTCGGCGGATGTGGCCGGCGCCACATCCGCCGACCCTTGTCCCCATGAGTGAGACACCGGTCAAGCAGCAGAACACGGCGGCCTTCTACGGTCAGGCCGTCGCCTCGTTCTCGGTGGCCATGGCCGCCACCGCCATCGGCATCTACCAGCTCCAGGCCGACGCCTGGGTGCGGGCCTTCCTCGCCATCGCCGTCCTGTACCTCGTCACGTCGGCCTTCACCCTGGCCAAGATCATCCGTGACCGCCAGGAGGTCGGCCAGATAGTGAGCCGGGTGGACCAGGCGCGGCTCGACAAGATCCTCGTCGAGCACGACCCCTTCCAGAAGCCGGGCGGCGCCCCCGCGGGCCAGCGCCCCTAAGCGGTCGCTCACCTTCGGCGGTATGGTGGTGCTCCTGTCACCGAGAGGGGCGAACAAGCGATGAGTACGGCGGCCGAGACGACGGGCGGCGACATCGAGCCGTGGGAAGAGGTCACGCCCGACGCGGCCCGGCGGCTCCTGGTCGCCGCCGTGGAGGCGTTCGCCGAACGCGGGTACCACGCGACCACGACCCGCGACATCGCCGGCCGGGCCGGCATGAGCCCGGCCGCGCTCTACATCCACTACAAGACCAAGGAAGAGCTGCTCCACCGCATCAGCCGCATCGGTCACACCCGGGCGGTGGCCATCCTCCGCTCCGCGGCCCAGGGCGAGGGCGGTGCCACCGAACGGCTCGCCGACGCGGTGAGCTCCTTCGTCCGCTGGCACGCCGGCCGCCGCACGACGGCGCGGGTCGTGCAGTACGAACTGGACGCGCTCGGGCCCGAGGCCCGCGAGGAGATCCTCACGCTCCGCCGGCAGTGCGACGCCGCGGTGCGCGGCATCATCGACGACGGTGTGGCGGCGGGCGAGTTCGACGTGCCGGACGTCAAGGGCACGACGCTGGCCGTGCTGTCGCTCTGCATCGACGTGGCCCGCTGGTTCAACGTGAACGGCCCCCGGACGCCCGACGAGGTCGGCGCGCTCTACGCCGACCTCGTGCTGCGCATGGTGGGAGCCCGGGACCGCTCCGGCGCGGCCTAGGAAGTGTCCGCCGGACAGGCCCCGGTCAGACGTAGTAGCGCGAGACGGACTCGGCGACGCACACCGGCTTGTCGCCGCCCTCGCGCTCCACGGTGAAGGCGACGCTCACCTGGACGCCGCCCTTGACGTCCTCGACCCCCGTGATCGTCGCCGTGGCGCGCAGGCGCGAGCCGACCGGGACGGGGGAGGGGAAACGGACCTTGTTGGTGCCGTAGTTGACGCCCATCTTCACGCCCTCGACCTGGATCAGCTGCGGTCCGAAGAGGGGCAGCAGCGACAGGGTCAGATAGCCGTGCGCGATCGTGGTGCCGAACGGCCCGGCGGCCGCCTTCGCCGGGTCCACGTGGATCCACTGGTGGTCCCCGGTCGCCTCCGCGAACAGGTCGATCCGCTTCTGGTCGACCTCCACCCAGTCGGTGTACCCCAGCTGCTCGCCCACCGCCGCCTTCACGTCGTCGGCGGACGCGAAGATCCTCGGCTCTGCCATGTTCCGGCCTCCCAAGTCACACAGTTTGACTAAGCGACTGCTTAGCATGGTGGTCCCCGCGGCCCGTGTCAACGAGCCCGCCGGACGGGTGACCAAGGTCGGTAGGGTTCGAGGGGTGCCGCAGATTCCAGAGAAGATCCAAGAGCTCACGGTCGGCCAGCTCGCCGCACGCAGCGGCGCCGCCGTCTCCGCCCTGCACTTCTACGAGTCCAAGGGCCTGATCCACAGCCGCCGGACCTCGGGCAACCAGCGCCGCTACAGCCGTGACGCGCTGCGCCGGGTCGCCTTCGTCCGCGCCGCGCAGCGGGTCGGCATCCCGCTGGCCACGATCCGCGAGGCGCTCGCGGAGCTGCCGGAGGGACGCACCCCCACCGAGGAGGACTGGGCCCGGCTCTCCCGGTCCTGGCGCTCCGAACTGGACGAGCGGATCAAACAGCTCAACCGGCTGCGCGACCACCTCACCGACTGCATCGGCTGCGGCTGCCTGTCCCTGGAGACCTGTGTCCTGTCCAACCCCGACGACGCCTTCGGCGAACGCAGCGCCGGCTCGCGCCTGCTCGTGGAGCGACGGGCCTCCGCCACCGGGGGCGGCCGACGGCCGAGCCGCGCACAGGAGCCGGAGGTGCCGTGCTGCGGCGACTGACCGCGCGGTGAACCCGGCCCGGTGACCGCGAGGTGAACCGGTCCGGCCGCCCGTCAGCCGTCGCCGCGTCGCGCCGAGGCCCACTCCCTCGTCCCCGCGACGACCAGTTCGGCGTTCGAGGCGGCCCGGCCGCCGTCCGGCAGGAACAGGGTGTCCTCCAGGCCGGTCCGGGGCGCCAGGCCCAGCCGGCCGGCCAGCCGCAGCACCGGCCACGCCCCGCCGTCCTCGCCGTGGAGCAGGACGGGGCGGCCGTGAGCGGCGCCGAGGGCGGTGAGCAGGGCGCGCGCCGAGTCCCGGGCGGTCGCCGGGTCGGTGTCCGTGACCTCCGCCAGGACCCGCAGCACCTTCGGCCCGAGCGGTGAGTCCAGGAAGCGGGCCGCCCCGTCCGTGCCGGACCACACACCCGCCTCCACTCCCACCCCGCGCTCGATCAGGGCGGCGGCCGTCTCCTCGGCGCCCGGTTCGTGCCAGTTGACCGACGCGTGGTCGGGCAGCACCGTCCAACTCGCTATCCGTGCCACCCGCGCCGCCGGATCCGGCTCGGCCCAGGCGCCCGTCGTCACGCCGACCGGCACGCGCGCCGGAACCCGGGCCCGGATCGCCGTCAGCGTCGCGGCGAGGACGCGCGGCGACAACGTGTCCCGTCCGCACGGTGTCTTCGGGTGGACGTGGACGTCCGTGGCGCCGGCGGCGACCGCGTCGGCCACCGAGCCGGCGATCGCCTCCGGCGACAGCGGCACCGCGGCGCCGTCGGCGCCGCCCCGCGCCCCGTTCACACACAACTGCACCATTCCCCCATGGTGCCGGGCGTCACCGACAACGCCCGCCGGGCTCCGTGCCGTACCGGCCACCGGGGGTGCGGCATCGCCGGCGCACCCCCGCGGCCGGTCACGCCGACATCAGCAACCGGCCCCGCCGGGCGTCCGCCCGCGCGCCCGGGGTGAGGACGGGCCGCGGCACGAGGATGCCGCAGTCCGTGCAGACGGGGCCCGTCGAGGGCTCGTGGTCCAGGTCGTACTTCCACACGAGGCGCTCGCCGTGGCACACCGGGCACACCGAGCCCGGTTCACGCTCCAGCGCCGCGATCAGCCGGCGCAGCACCTCCGCCAGCGGCCCGTCGGGGTGGATCCGGGGATCGTCGCACCAGGCCACCCCGAAACCGCCCCAGGTCAGCCGGTGCCAGTCGTCCGTGCTGCCGGGCCTGCGCAGCCCGTCGTGCTTCTCCTTCCTGCGCCGCTCGGCGAACTCGACCTCGTAGGCCAGCCACACCGAACGCGCCTCCTCCAGCTCCTCCAGTGCGGCCACGAGCCGCGCTGGGTCGGGGGAGCGGTCCTCGGGACCGAACCCGGCCCGGGAGCAGAGATGGTCCCAGGTCGCCCTGTGCCCATAAGGGGCAAAACGCTCAAGGCACTTGCGCAGCGAATAGCGCCGCAGCGCCAGGTCGCACCGTGGATCGCGGACCTGTCTCGCCAGACTTCGGAAACCGGCCATCGCCCTGCACCTCCGTCACACCTGCACCTGTACTCGGCTCATTTCGGCGTCGTCGTACGGACGTCGCCGAATAGACGTATCGACAACCGATTCGGCTCCATCCGATTTCCGATGCCCCCCATAAGCCGATCCACCCGCTCCAAAAAGTGACGCATGTTCATCTTCCCACTCGGGGATACCGGCGGTAACGTCCCGCCACACCCCCGTCGGGAGGAGCTGCCATGCCACGGCGCACCCCACGCAACGCCCTCGACAGACTGAGAACTCCCCGCGGCTTCCACGGGTTCCTGAAGACCGCATCCGTATGCGCGCTCATTGCCGGAGTTTTGTCACCGCTTTCCCCGGCGATGGCCGCCGAGACCGCGTCCACCGAGGTCACGGCCGCCCAAGCGGCCCCCAACGACCACTGCGGCGGCCAGTGTTCCGACATCCTGCCGCCCGGCCAGAACGGCAACGCCACCCTCGCCCAGATCCTCCTCAACCAGGCGTTCGGCACCCAGCCCGCGCACGCCGAGGACCAGCTCGGCCCCTACGCGAACCTCGCCACCGGCTACAAGGGCCTCACCAACGACAAGATCAACGACTTCTTCAACGACGCCTCCTTCGGCGTCCCGGACGGCCAGGCCGCCTCCACCGTCCGCCCCGCCGGACGCGACGACGTGACCATCGTCCGCGACAAGAGGACCGGTGTGCCGCACATCACCGGCACCACCCGCTACGGCACCGAGTTCGGCGCGGGCTACGCGGCCGCACAGGACCGGCTCTGGCTGATGGACCTCTTCCGGCACGTCGGACGCGGCCAGTTGACCCCCTTCGCCGGCGGCGCCCCCGCCAACCAGGGCCTGGAACAGCAGTTCTGGCGCAGCGCCCCCTACACCGAGGCCGACCTGGAGGCGCAGATCGAGAGCGCCGCCGCCAAGGCCGGGGAGCGCGGCGAGCTGGCCCTGGCCGACGTGGACGCCTACGTCGCCGGTGTCAACGCCTACATCGACGCCTCCGACAAGGGCCGCTACTTCCCCGGCGAGTACGTCCTGACCGGACACAAGGACGCCATCACCAACGCCGGCACCATCGAGCACTTCAAGCGGTCCGACCTGATCGCCCTGGCCTCCGTCATCGGCTCCCTCTTCGGCGCCGGAGGCGGCGGCGAGGTCACCAACGCGCTCTCCCTCCTCGCCGCCCAGGAGAAGTACGGCGTCGCCGAGGGCACCGAGGTCTGGGAGTCCTTCCGCCAGCGCAACGACCCCGAGGCCGTCCTCACCCAGCAGGACGGCAGCTTCCCGTACCTGCCCACCCCGGACGACCCGCAGGGCCGCGCCCTGCCCGACGCCGGCTCGGTCGAGGCGGAACCGCTGGTGTACGACCGTACGGGCAGCGCGGGTGCGGCGAGTGCGACCGGTGCCTCCGCGAAGGCGGCGGACGCGGCCGTGTCCTCGGCGCGGCGCGGCATGTCCAACGCCCTCGTCGTCAGCGGCGAGCACACCGCGAGCGGCCACCCGGTCGCCGTCTTCGGACCGCAGACCGGCTACTTCGCCCCGCAACTGCTCATGCTCCAGGAGATCCAGGGCCCCGGCATCAGCGCCCGCGGCGCCTCCTTCGCGGGCCTGAGCATGTACGTCGAACTCGGCCGAGGCCAGGACTACGCCTGGAGCGCGACCACCTCCGGCCAGGACATCATCGACACCTACGCGGTCGAGCTGTGCCAGGACGACTACCACTACCTCTACCGCGGCACCTGCACGCCCATGGAGAAGGTAGAGCGGCACAACGCCTGGAAGCCGACCGTCGCCGACTCCACCGCCGCAGGCTCCTACACGATGCGCGTCTGGCGCACCAAGTACGGCCCCGTCGAGTCCCGCGCCACGGTCGACGGCAAGAAGGTCGCCTACACCACCCTGCGCTCCTCCTACCTCCACGAGGCCGACTCCATCATCGGCTTCCAGATGCTGAACGACCCGGACTACCTCAACAGCCCGGAGCGCTTCCAGGAAGCCGTCCAGCACATCAACTACACCTTCAACTGGTTCTACGCCGACTCCGAGCACACCGCGTACTACAACAGCGGCGACAACCCGGTACGGGCGGGCGGCGTCGACGCCGAGTTCCCGGTCTGGGCCCGGCCGGCGTACGAGTGGCAGGGCTGGGACCCGGCCGGCAACACCGCCCGGTACACCGGCGCGTCCGCCCACCCGCAGTCGGTCGACCAGGACTACTACATCTCCTGGAACAACAAGCAGGCCAAGGACTACCCGGCCGCCTCCTGGGGCAACGGCTCCGTCCACCGGGGCAACCTCCTCGACGACCGGGTGAGGAAACTGGTCGCCGAAGGCGGCGTCACCCGCACCGCGCTGGTCAAGGCCATGGCCGAGGCGGCCCTCGCCGACCTGCGCGCCGAGGACGTCCTGCCCGACCTGCTGAAGGTGGTCGAGTCCGCGCCGGTGACCGACCCGGCGGCCAAGTCGGCCGTGGACGGGCTGAAGGCGTGGCTGTCGGACGGCGGCGGCCTGCGCACGGAGACCTCGGCGGGATCCAGGAAGTACGCGCACGCCGACGCGATCCGCACCCTGGACGCCTGGTGGCCGCTGCTGGTGAAGGCCGAGTTCGAACCCGGCCTCGGCACCGACCTGTACACCGCCTTCACCCGCAACCTGCCCGTCGACGAGTCACCGTCCGCCGCCCACGGCCCGACCGGCGCCCACGCCGGCAGCGCCTTCCAGTACGGCTGGTGGAGCTATGTCGACAAGGACATCCGGTCCGTGCTCGGTGAGTCCGTCAAGGGCCCGCTGGCACACACCTACTGCGGCGACGGCGACCTCGCCGCCTGCCGGGACACCCTGGTCTCCACCCTGAAGGAGGCGGCGGGCCGCACGGCCGCCCAGGTCTATCCCGGCGACGACAGCTGCTCGGCCGGGGACCAGTGGTGCGCCGACTCGGTGATCCACCGCACCCTCGGAGGCATCAAGCACGGCGGCATCAGCTGGCAGAACCGGCCGACCTACCAGCAGGTCGTGGAGTTCACCTCCCACCGGTGACCGGCCGGTACAGCGGTCACCTGTAGAGCAGGTACTGGCGGCGCGTCCTGCGGAACGCCGCCAGTTCCCGCTCCCAGCCGTGCACCACCTCGTCGGTGTCCGCGCCCGCGTCGATCATCGTGCGCACCTGCGTGGACCCGGTGAGCTTGTCGATCCAGTGGTCCGACCGCCAGGCGAAGCCGTCCCAGGTCCGCCTGGCGGTCACCAGCAGCGCGATCCCGGTGCGCACCGGGTCGAACGCGGCCCGGTCGTGCACGTGGAGCTGCACACCGCCGACGGTCCTGCCCGCGAACTTGGAGAAGGTGGGCGCGAAGTACGCCTCCCTGAACCGCACACCCGGCAGCCCGACCTCGTTCGCGGCGGCGGCCCAGCCCCCGTCGACGCCCTCCGCGCCCAGCAGTTCGAACGGGCGGGTCGTACCGCGCCCCTCGGAGAGGTTCGTGCCCTCGAACAGACAGGTCCCCGAGTACACCAGCGCACACTCCGGCGTCGGCATGTTCGGGCTCGGCGGCACCCAGGGCAGCCCGGAGACGTCGTAGAACTCGGAGCGCTTCCAGCCCGTCATCGTCACCGTCTCCAGCGGCACCGGCGCATCGAGGAACTCGCCGTTGAAGAGCAGCGCCAGCTCGGCGACCGTCATGCCGTGCGCCTGCGCGATCGGCTGCCGGCCGACGAAGGTGGCGAACTCCTTGTGCAGGACCGGGCCGAGGGCCGCCCGCCCGGTCACCGGGTTCGGCCGGTCCAGGACCACGAACCGCTTCCCCGCGAGCGAGGCCGCCTCCATGCAGTCGAACAGGGTCCAGATGTACGTGTAGAAGCGCGCGCCCACGTCCTGGATGTCGAAGACGACGGTGTCCACGCCGGACGCCGTGAACACGTCGGCGAGGGGCTGCCCGCTCTTCAGGTACGTGTCGTAGACGGGCAGTCCCGTCGCGGGGTCGTCGTAGCGCCCTTCGGAGCCGCCCGCCTGCGCCGTGCCGCGGAAGCCGTGCTCGGGCCCGAAGACGGCGGTCAGGTTCACTCGGTCGTCGGCGTGCATGACGTCGACGATGTGGCGCACGTCGCGGGTGATGCCGGTCGGGTTGGTGACGATGCCGACCTTCTGCCCGTCGAGCGGGGCGTAGCCGCCGTCGGCGAGGCGCTCGAATCCGGTGCGCAGCCGACGGCCCCCGTGCCCCGCGGGCGCCGCGTGTGCCGTGCCCGCCGACGCGGCGGCGGCGGTGGTTCCGGCCGCCACCGCGGCCGTCGTGGCGAGCAGATTACGTCTGGACAGCGTCATGCGGTGACCTCCGTGATCGCGGCGGGTGTCATGCGCACGCACGCTAACCCGCACCCCGGGCCGCGGGGAATGGAGTAGACCGCGGTTCGCCTCTTCCGTCGCACATACCGACTGGTTAGTCTGGCGCTGCCAGGGGAGAGCGAGCAGTGCCCGAGCCGTGTCGCGTGTCGAAGGAGACCGATGGTGGAAGCCGTGCAGGATGCCGGAGTCGTCGTCACCGGGGCGGGAGGCGGGATCGGGGCCGCGCTGGCCCGCCGCTTCGCCGCCGAGGGAGCCAGGGTCGTCGTCAACGACCTGGACGCCGACCGGGCGAAGGCCGTCGCCGACGAGATCGGCGGCACAGCGGTCCCCGGCGACGCCTCCGTGATCGTCTCCGAGGCCCGTGACGCGCTGGGCGGCACGGTCGACGTGTACTGCGCCAACGCGGGCGTCGGCTCCGGCGGCTCGGAGGCCGCGGAGGAGTCCGTCTGGGCGCTCGCCTGGGACGTCAACGTCATGGCCCACGTCCGCGCGGCCCACGAACTGCTCCCCGACTGGCTGGAGCGCGGCAGCGGCCGCTTCGTCTCCACCGTGTCGGCCGCCGGACTGCTCACCATGATCGGCGCCGCCCCCTACAGCGTCACCAAGCACGGCGCGTACGCCTTCGCCGAGTGGCTGTCCCTGACGTACCGCCACCGCGGGATCAAGGTCCACGCCATCTGCCCGCAGGGCGTGCGCACCGACATGCTGGCCGCCACCGGCGGCGCCGGCGACCTGGTGCTCCAGCCCACCGCCATCGAACCGCAGGACGTCGCGGACGCCCTGTTCAAGGGCATCGAGGAGGACCGCTTCCTCGTCCTCCCGCACCCCGAGGTCGCCGCGTACTACCAGGCGCGGGCCGCCGACCCCGACCGCTGGATGCACGGCATGAACCGGCTCCAGCGGCAGTGGGAGGAATCGACGGCCGGGTGACCGCCCGGCCCCGTGCCCGCCCGGCGCCCGCCCGCGCCGGGCCGCCCTGCCCGACGTGCCGGAGCCGGAAAGTGGGAAGATCCTCCGTCGGGAACGGCGTTCCCGTACGCAGCAGGACACGACAGTGAACGGACAGTGAAACGGAAAGGCAGGTGACGGCAGTGCCCAGGACCACGGACGGGGACGGCACTCCGGTGCCGCAGCGGCTCCTGGCCGCCGCCACCCGGCTCTTCGCCGAGCAGGGCTACGACCGCACCTCGGTGCAGGAGATCGTCGAGGCGGCAGGCGTCACCAAGGGGGCGCTCTACCACTACTTCGGCTCCAAGGACGACCTCCTGCACGAGGTGTACGCGCGCGTGCTGCGCCTCCAGCAGGAACGCCTGGACGCCTTCGCGGACGCCGACGAGCCGGTCGAGAAGCGGGTACGGGACGCGGCGGCCGACGTCGTCGTCACCACCATCGACAACCTCGACGACGCGTCGATCTTCTTCCGCTCCATGCACCAGCTCAGCCCGGAGAAGAACAAGCAGGTGCGCGCGGAGCGCCGGCGCTACCACGAACGCTTCCGCGCGCTGATCGAGGAGGGCCAGCGGACCGGCGTCTTCACCAAGGAGACCCCGGCCGACCTGGTGGTGGACTACCACTTCGGGTCCATCCACCACCTGTCCACCTGGTACCGCCCCGACGGCCCGCTCAGCCCGCAGGAGGTCGCCGACCACCTCGCCGACCTGCTGCTGCGCGCACTGCGCCCGTGACCCACGCGTGAGGCGACGGCCCCCGGGGAGTTCCGGGGGCGCCGCCCCGCTCAGAGGTACTTCTTGATCTCCCGGCGGGCCAGCGAACGCTGGTGCACCTCGTCCGGGCCGTCGGCGATCATCAGCGTCCGCGCACCCGCGTACAGCTCGGCCAGCGGGAAGTCCTGGCTCACGCCGCCCGCGCCGTGCAGCTGGATCGCCCGGTCGATGATGTCGACCACCGCGCGGGGCGTGGCGATCTTGATGGCCTGGATCTCGGTGTGCGCGCCCCGGTTGCCGACGGTGTCCATCAGCCAGGCGGTCTTCAGCACCAGCAGCCGCAGCTGCTCCACGGTGACCCGGGCGTCCGCGATCCAGTTGTGCACCACGCCCTGCTGTGCCAGCGCCTTGCCGAAGGCCTCGCGGGACACCGCGCGGCGGCACATCAGCTCGATCGCCCGCTCGGCCATGCCGATCAGCCGCATGCAGTGGTGGATGCGGCCGGGACCGAGCCGCGCCTGGGCGATGGCGAAGCCGCTGCCCTCCTCGCCGATCAGGTTCGACACCGGCACGCGCGCGTGGTCGAAGGTCACCTCGGCGTGGCCGCCGTGGTAGTGGTCCTCGTAGCCGAAGACCTGCATGGCGCGATTCACCGTCACGCCGGGCGTGTCGCGCGGGACCAGCACCATGGACTGCTGGCGGCGGATGTCCGCGCCGTCCGGGTCGGTCTTGCCCATCACGATGAAGATCTTGCAGTCCGGGTTCATCGCCCCGGAGATGTACCACTTGCGGCCCGTGACGACGTACTCGTCACCCTCGCGCTCGATGTGCGTGGTGATGTTCGTGGCGTCCGAGGAGGCCACGTCCGGCTCGGTCATCGCGAACGCCGAGCGGATCTCACCCGCGAGCAGCGGCTCCAGCCACTGCTTCCGCTGGGCCTCGTCGGCGAACTGGGCCAGCACCTCCATGTTCCCGGTGTCCGGCGCCGCGCAGTTCGTCGCGGTCGGCGCCAGCTGCGGGCTGCGGCCGGTGATCTCGGCGAGCGGGGCGTACTGGAGGTTGGTGAGGCCGGCGCCGTGCTCGGCGTCGGGGAGGAAGAGGTTCCACAGGCCCTGGCGGCGTGCCTCGGCCTTGAGGTCCTCCACGACCTGCGGGGTGTCCCACGGGGAGGCCAGCCGGGCGCGCTGCTCGTGGGCGGTCTGTTCGGCCGGGTAGACGTACTCGTCCATGAAGGCGAGCAGCCGGGCGCGGAGTTCCTCGGTGCGTGCGTCGTAGGCGAAGTCCATGGCGGGTCAGCCCTTCTGGAGGGTGGTCAGGCCGTGCTCGATGAAGACGGGGACGAGGTCGCCGATGCGGTCGAAGCCGCGGCCGACCGTCTGGCCCAGCGTGTAGCGGTAGTGGATGCCCTCCAGGATCACGGCGAGCTTGAACCACGCGAACGCCGTGTACCAGGCGACCGCGGTGACGTCGCGCCCCGAGCGGGCGGCGTACCGCTCGATCAGTTCGGCGGGGGCGGGGTGGCCGGGGGCCTGGGCGGTGGTGGAGACGGGGGAGTCGGGCATGCCGAGCGGGCTGCTGTACATCACCAGCAGGCCGAGGTCGGTCAGCGGGTCGCCGAGCGTGGACATCTCCCAGTCGAGGATCGCCCTGATCCTGCTTCTCGCGCCGTTCCCGTCGCCGTTCTCGCCGTTCTCGTCACCGATGAGGACGTTGTCGAGGCGGTAGTCGCCGTGCACGACGGTCGGTGCGGGGGAGCGCGGCAGTTCCCGGCCGAGCGTGGCGTGCAGCTCGTCGATGCCGGCCAGGTCGCGGTTGCGGGAGGCGTCGAGCTGCTTGGCCCAGCGGCGCAGCTGGCGGTCCAGGAAGCCCTCGGGGCGGCCGAAGTCCGCGAGGCCCACCCGGTCGGGGTCCACCGCGTGCAGGTGGACCAGTGTGTCGACGAGGTCCAGCACGGCGGCGCGGGTGCGCTCGGGCCCGAGGGGGGCGAGCTGCTCGGCGGTGCGGTACGGGGTGCCGTCCACGAACTCCATCACGTAGAACGGTGCCCCCAGCACCTCCTCGTCCTCGCACAGCAGCACCGGGCGCGGCACCGGCACGTCCGTCGGGTGCAGCGCGCTGATGACGCGGTGCTCGCGCCGCATGTCGTGCGCGGTGGCCAGGACGTGGCCGAGCGGGGGGCGCCGTACCACCCAGCGGGCGGTGCCGTCCGAGACGGCGTAGGTGAGGTTCGACCGTCCGCCCTCGATCAGCCGGCCGGACAGCGGACCGGTCACCAGGCCGGGCCGCTCGCGGTCGAGCAGGACGCGCAACCGGTCGAGATCGAGTCCGGGCGGGTGGTCGGGGCTCATCGGCTCTCCCTGGGGCAGGCGAACAGTACCCGACATATGATGCCGACCGGTCGGTATGCCGTCCAGTGGGCGGACGGAACGTGATCGGCGTTACGGGCGGGCCGGCGCCGTTCCTCAGAGGACGAGGAGCGCCCCGCAGACGGCGAGGGCGAGGATGCACAGGGTGGCGGCGGTGACGCGCGGCGGGGTGATCGCCGGGGGTCTGCTCGCCTCGGCGAGGGCGCGGATACGGCCGTGCGCGATCCGGACGAAGGCGAGCCACAGGGCACAGCACAGGGCGGCGGCCAGCACCGAGAGGGTCGTCGCGCCGCCGTGCAGCGCCGCCTTCACGGCGAGTACGGCGACGACCGTGCCGGACAGCGTGGTGCGGCGCCAGGCGAGCCGGGTGCGCTCCGGCTGGAGCCCGGGGTCGCGGTCCGCGGGTGCCGCGTCGGCGCCGGGCACGCTCAGCCCTCCCAGCCGACGAGGACCACGACGACCATCACGACGGCGACGACCGCCACGACCAGGCTGAGCAGTGCCGGGAAACGGGAGACGGGCAGGTCCTCGCCCCGGCGCATGGCGCGTTCGCAGCGCGCCCAGTGGTTCACGGCCCGCAGCGAGCACACCACGCCGGCGGCGAGCAGCGCGAGCGCGAGCCCGACCCGCCAGCCCCACCGCAGGTCGGGCAGGAACTGATCCACCGCGAACCCGCCGCCGATCAGCGCGAGGGCGGTACGCAGCCAGGCCAGGAACGTACGCTCGTTGGCCAGCGAGAACCGGTAGTCGGGGGTCCGCCCTTCCCGCCGCACCTCCTCAGGCGCAAACCACAACCGAACACTCCGCACAAATTCACTCACCCAGGGACCCTATCCGGCACTCCCGCCGCCACCGCGGGCAGTCGTCCGCCGGAGGCACCCCGCCACGCCGGGCCGCGCACCCGCCCCCGCGCCCACCGCGACACCAATCACCCGAACGCACCCCGGTTCAGCGAACGCCCCGCCAGGCCCGCAGCCGCGCATACGCCGCCACCCCGTCCGGCACGAACTCCCACACCCCCTCCCCGACCCGCCCCTCCAGCTCCCCCTCGGAGAGAAACGCGTACCAGTCCACCTCCTCCACCTGCGGAGACACCGCCCCCGCCACCCGCACCTCGTACACCGCCGACCACCACGTCCGCCCACCCCCGTCGTCGTACAGGAACTTGAACAGGAACTCCGGCCGCGGCAGCCCGCTCACCCCCAGCTCCTCCTCCGCCTCCCGCAGCGCCGCGTCGTCGTAGGACTCACCCGCGCCGACCACCCCGCCGACGAACATGTCGTACAACGCGGGAAACACCAGCTTCGAAGCCGTACGGCGATGGACGAAGACCCGCCCCTCGGGGTCCCGGGCCCACACGAACACGCACCGGTGCCGCAGCCCGCGGGCGTACACGTCGCCCCGCCGGGCCCGCCCGACGACGCGGTCGTCCTCGTCGACGACGTCGAGAATCTCGTCAGCAGAACTCATCCCCCCATCCAAACAGCGGACGGCGCAGGCCTCAGCTCCGCTCCAGCGCCCGTTCGCGCCCGCTCTCGCCCGTCCCCGTGCCCTGCGGCAGCGCCGGATGCAGCCCCAGCAGGACGATGCCCACCACGATCGCCGCGAGACCGGCCGCCTCCCACGCGAGGGCGCCGGCGTCGGTGCGCAGCCGGTCGCCGAGGAAACCGACCCCGCAGACGATGCCCGCCAGCGGCTGGGCCGCCGTCAGCGCGGGCAGCGACCTGCGCAGGGGTGCCGTCTCGAAGGCGCTCTGGACCAGGACCAGACCGGTGATGCCGAGCACCACCACGGCGTACGGCTGCCAGCCCGTCAGCAGCTCCGACAGGCCGCCCGCCGAGAAGCGCCGGCCGCTGACCCGGGTCAACGCGTCCTGCACCCCGTACACCAGGCCGGCGGCCAGGGCCAGCAGCGCCGGACCCCAGGTCAGCCGTAGGCGGCCGGCGCACAGCGTGAGCAGGAGCGCCAGGCCCAGCATCACGCCGACGATCAGCCAGTGCCGTACCGGGTCGGTCACCGCGCTGCCCCCGCGCGGCTCGCCCGCGACGATGAACGCGCTCACCCCGCCCGCGAGCAGGGCGAGGCCGGCCCAGCCCTGGCGGCCCAGCGGCTGCCGGGTCTGCACGCGGGACAGCGCGAGGGCGAAGAGGAGGTTCGTCGCCAGGAGGGGTTCCACCAGCGTGAGTTCACCGCCGCCCAGCGCGATCGCACCGAGGACCAGACCGGCCACCATCAGCCCCATGCCGGCCAGCCAGCGCGGCACCCGCACGAGGTCGAGCAGGAGGCGGGGCGAGAGGAAGTCGCCCAGCGGGGCACGCTCGGCCGCGTTCTGCTGGAGGACGAAACCGAAACCCAGACAGCACGCGGCGCACACGGCGAGAACGAGAACCAGAACCGACACGCTGCGTACCTCGATCGTCAGTCGGGTCACGGGGGCGTCGCGGCCGACTCTAGTGCGGGTGGCCGCCGGGTGCCGGGCGAGCGGCGCATTCGGGGGCACGGGCCGGCGACGGGCGCCGGACACGCGGACGGCGACCGCCGATCGGCACAAGTTCCCCTGCTGTAACGCGAGTTGACGCGTGTAACGGGCCGGATCCTCTTGACGTCAAGCCTTGGCTGCCGGTTTGCTGTGCGTGATCAGTTCATGGCAATCCGGTCATGGCAGTCCGGCTACGACGACCTACCGCGTCGCGTGAGGAAGTTTCCCGCGGTGTCCCCACCCCCGCCTCCCCTCGGCCGCGGCCGCAAACGCGCGGCCCAGACCTTCGACGAGGCCCTCGACGACGCCGAACTCGCCGCCGCACGTGCCGCGTTGGCCCAGGGGCGCTGGCAGTCCGTCCGGTCCCTGCTGGTCCACACGGGTGACGACTGGGACCGCCGGGGGCACCGGGTGTCCGTCCTGGCGCGCGAATCCCACTGCGCGCCCTGGGCCCGCGAGTGGCTGCTCGCCGACCCCGGCTCCGCCGACGCGTCGGTGCTGCTCGCCTTCGCCCTGGTCCACCGCGCCCTGCGGGGCAAGGAGAAGCCCGCGCGGGTCCGCGAGGCGTGCCGGGACGCCGCGGCCCTCGTGCCGGACGATCCCACGCCCTGGCTCGGGCTGCTCGTGCTGGAACGCTCGCTGGGCACCGACCAGGACGCCGTCCGCGTCTTCGACGAGGTGCGCGGACGGTACGCCGACCACCACCACGCCCACCACCTGATGGTGGCCCGGCTCGCCGAGCGCGGCGTCGACGGCGGCTCCGACCCGCTGCACGAGGTGTACGACTTCGCCAACTGGGCCGCCGAGCAGGCCCCCGCCGACTCCCCGCTGGCCATCCTCCCGGTCGTCGCGCACGCCGAGCGCTACCGGGTGCTGGCCGCCGCCGGGCACGAGTCGCCCGACCCGGCCGCCTCGGGCCACTGGGTCGGCCGGCGCGCCCGGCTGGTGATGAAGGCGGCCTTCGACTGGTGGCTGGAATGGGAGCAGGACGGCCACCCGCGCCGGCTGATCGACCTCAACTTCCTCGCCCACGCCAAGTCCTGCGAGGGCCGCGGCGCCGAGGCCGCCGCGCTGTTCCACCGCATCGGCGAGCACGCCACGCCGGCCCCGTGGTCCTACCCGGACCGCGACCCGTTCGCCGCCTTCCGGGCCGCCCGCGAGGGCGCGCTCGGCACGGCCTGACCGCCCGGAAGACCCGACGCACACCACCCCGCACGAAAGCCACACGAGAGAGGGACGTCCTGCGATGACCACGGGCAGTTCGAGTACGAGCAGATCCGCGAGCGGTGGAGCCATCAGCACCTTCAAGGGCGAGGAGCGCGCCCTGCGCGCCGACCGGCTGGGCACGGGAGGACTGCTCCTGTCCGTGCTCGCCGCCACCGCCCCGCTGATGGTGGTCGCGGGCGTCATGCCCACCACCTTCGCGGTCATGGGCATCGTCGGACAGCCCCTGCTCTTCGTGGTGCTCGGCGTGGTGCTGATCCTGTTCAGCATCGGGTACGCCGAGATGAGCCGGCACGTCCACAACGCGGGCGCCTTCTACGCGTACATCTCCCGGGGCCTGGGCGGTACCGCCGGCGCGGGCGCCGCCCTGGTCGCGCTGGTCGCCTACAACGCCCTCCAGGTCGGCATCTACGGCATCTTCGGCTTCGAGGTCTCCGGCCTGCTGTCCACCTACGCCGACCTCGACGTGGCCTGGTGGATCCCGGCCCTGCTGGCGGTCCTCGCGGTCGGCGCGCTGGGCTGGCTGAAGATCGACGTCAACGCGCGCGTGCTGGGCGTCCTGCTGCTCATCGAGGTCGTCCTCGTGGTGGTGTTCGACATCGCCGCCGTCGCCGACCCGGGCGCACAGGGCCTGTCGTTGCACGCCTTCAACCCGGACACCCTGACCGGCGCCGGGGTCGGCACCGCGCTCTGCTTCTGCATCGCCGCCTTCCTCGGCTTCGAGCAGGCACCGGTGTACGCCGAGGAGACCAGCCGGCCGCACGTACTGGTTCCGCGTGTCATGTTCCTGGCGGTCGCGGGGGTCGCCGTCTTCTTCGCGCTCAGCAGCTGGGCCCTGACCGTGGCCACCGGACCCGACAGGATCGTCGGCACCGCGCGGGAGCAGAGCGCCGGACTGCTGTTCTTCCTGACCGAGTCACGGCTCGGCGGCACCTTCACCGACGTCCTGCACGTCCTGTTCGTCACCGGCATGTTCGCCGCCCTGCTCAGCTTCCACAACGTCGTCGCCCGGTACGCCTTCGCCATGGGCCGCGAGGGCCTGCTGCCCGCCGCCTTCGGACGGACCAGCGGCACCAGCGGCGCGCCCGGCACCGGCTCGCTGCTCCAGACCGCCGTGTCCGCGGTCGTCGTCATCGGCTTCGCGATCGCCGACGACAAGCCGAACGGCGACCCCACCCAGCCCGTGCTGCACCTGTTCACCTGGGGCGGCAACATCGGGGCCCTCGGCGTGATCGTGCTGATGGCCGCCGCCTCGTTCTCCGTCGTGGCCTTCTTCGTCCGGCGCGGCGCCGCCGGGGCCCAGGGCGTACGCCTGGTCACCTCCACCGTCGCGGGCCTCGCCCTGCTGGTGATCGCCGGCTACACGGTCAAGGACTTCGACGTGCTCGTCGGCGCGGGACCCGGCTCCGCCCTCAGCTGGGTGCTGCCCGGCATCATCGGCCTCGCCGCGGTCGCCGGCGTGGTGCAGGGTCTGCTCCTGCGCTCCCGCGCCCCCGAACGGCACGCCCGCATCGGCCAGGGCAACGAGGCGTTCCAACTGGACAAGGCCGCCTCCTCCTGACCGGGGGAGGGGCGGCCTTGGGGGTGTCCGGGCTCCGGCGTCTCGTGAGTCGGAGCCCGAACATGCGGGGCGTGCCGGACTCAGCCGGCCGGAGCCGCGCCGAAGTCCAGCAGCACCTTGCAGGACCGGCTCCGGTCCGCGGCCAGCTCGAACGCCGACGCCGCGTCCCGCACCGGCACCACCGCGCTGACCAGCGCGTCGAACGCGGGCTCGGCCGCGAGCAGGCGCAGCGCGTCGTCGAACTCGCCGTCGAAGCGGAACGCCCCGCGCAGCTCGATCTCCCGGCTCACCACCAGGTTCCCGGGGAAGGGGCTCTGCCCCGGCGGCAGCATGCCGAGCTGGACGACCACACCGCCGCGCCGCACCAGCCGCAGACAGGTGTCGAGACCCGCGGCCACCCCGGAGGCCTCGACGGCCGTGTCCACCTCTCCCGGCCAACCGGAGTCGTCCGGGTCGTCGGCCCGTACGAGGGTGTCGGCACCGGCCGCCCGCGCGTACTCCAGAGCCGCGGGCAGCAGGTCCGTCACCGTCACGCGTGCCGCGCCCGCCGCCTTCGCCGCCGCGACCACCAGGCACCCGATCGGCCCGGCGCCGGTGACCAGCACGTGCCGGCCCGTCAGGTCCCCGGCCCGGCGCACGGCGTGCAGGGCGACGGACAGGGGCTCGGCGAGCGCGCCCCGGCGCGGGTCCAGTCCGGCCGGGAGGGCGCGCACCTGCTCGGCGGGGACGACGATCCGCGCCGCGAATCCGCCCTGGACGTGCGGGAACCGGGCCGCGCTGCCCAGGTAACGGGTGTCCCGGCAGACGTTGCGCCGTCCGTCCACGCACTCCGGACACACCCCGCACGGGGTCGCCGGGTGCACGGCGACGGACGCACCGGCCGCCGGACGCGGCCCACCCGCCGGACCGGCGGTGTCCGGGGAGCCGTACGCCACGAGCGTCCCGACCACCTCGTGCCCGAGCAGCATCGGCTCCCGCAGGCGGAAGTCGCCGACGCCGCCGTGCCGCCAGTAGTGCAGGTCGGAGCCGCAGACACCGCCGTAGCGGACCGCGACCAGCGCCTCGCCGGGACCGGGCACGGGGGAGGGCACGTCCTCCACCCGCAGGTCACCCGCGCCGTGGATCACGCAGCCCGGCACGGAAGCCTCCCGCGCGCTCACAGGACGCTCGTCATTCCGCCGTCGACGTACAGGATCTGTCCGCCGACGAAGTCCGCCGCGGGCGAGGCGAGGAACAGCAGCCCGCCCACCAGGTCCTCCGTACGGCCCCACCGGCCGGCCGGAGTGCGCCCGCGCACCCAGGTGCTGAACTTCTCGTCCTCGACCAGCGGCCGGGTCAGCTCGGTCTCGATGTAGCCGGGGCCGAGCCCGTTGACCTGGACGCCGTACGGGCCCCAGTCGGCGCACATGCCCTTGGTGAGCATCTTGAGCGCGCCCTTGGTGGCGGCGTAGGGCGCGATGCCCGGGCGGACCACCTCGCTCTGCAGCGAGCAGATGTTGACGATCTTGCCGTGGCCGCGTTCCGTCATCCGGCGCGCCGCCTCCCGGCCCACCAGGAAGGCGCTGGTGAGATTGGTGTCCAGGACGCGGTGCCAGTCCGTGTCCGCGAACTCCAGCAGGGGAGCCCGGAGCTGCATCCCGGCGTTGTTGACCAGGATGTCGAGCGGACCCACCCGCTCCTCGACCTCCGCGATCCCGGCGGCCACGGACGGACCGTCGGTCACGTCGAACACCGCCGTGCGGACCTCGCCGGGAAGTCCGGCGGCGGCCTCGGCGAGACGGTCGCCGTCGCGTCCGTTGAGGACCACCCGGCAGCCGGCCTCCGCGAGGCCCCGGGCCAGGGCCAGCCCGATGCCCCGGCTGGAGCCGGTCACCAGGGCGGTGCGCCCGCCGATGTCGAAGAGGGGGTGGGCCGTCATCGTCGTACTCCCGTTCCTGCTCGCTGGTACTGGATGCCTGGTGCGGCTATATGACCAGGGACAACAGCAGCACCAGGGCACCGGCGACCACCGAGATGATCGTCTCCATGACGGACCAGGTCTTGATGGTCTGGCCGACGTTCAGCCCGAAGTACTCCTTCACCAGCCAGAAGCCGGCGTCGTTGACGTGGCTGAAGAAGAGCGAACCGGCGCCGATGGCCAGGACCAGCAGAGCGGCGTGCGTGGTCGACATGTCGGCCGCCAGCGGCGCGACCAGGCCGGCCGCCGAGACGGTCGCGACCGTCGCCGAACCGGTCGCCAGCCGGATCGCCACCGCGATCAGCCAGGCCAGCAGCAGCGCCGGGATCGACCAGTCCTTGGAGATCTCCAGGATCATCTGGCCCACGCCGGAGTCGATCAGCGTCTGCTTGAAGCCGCCGCCCGCGCCGACGATCAGGAGGATGCCGGCGATGGGCGCGAGGCCCTTCTCGACCAGGCCGGTCAGACGGTCCTTGCCGAACCCGGCGGGCCGCAGCAGCGTGAAGATACCGACGATCACGGAGACCAGCAGGGCGATCAGCGGGTTGCCGATGACGTCGAAGGTGCGCTGCACCACGTTCTCCGGGTCGTCGACGACGATGTCGACGAGCGCCTTCAGCAGCATCAGCACGACCGGCAGCAGGATCGTGGCCAGGGTGGCACCGAAGCCGGGGCGCTTGTCCAGCTGCTCGGAGGCGCGCTGCGGGATCATGCGGTCGGGGGCCGGGACGTCCACCCAGCGGGCCGCGTACTTCGAGAACACCGGACCGGCGATGATCACCGTCGGGATCGCGATCAGCACGCCCAGCGCCAGGGTCACACCGAGGTTGGCGTCCACCGCGTCGATGGCGACCAGCGGACCGGGGTGCGGCGGGACCAGACCGTGCATCACGGACAGACCGGCCAGCGCCGGGATGCCGATCCGCATCAGGGAGTAGTTGCCGCGCTTGGCGACCATCAGGACCACCGGGATCAGCAGCACGATGCCGACCTCGAAGAACAGCGGCAGCCCGATGACCGAGGCGATCAGCACCATCATCCACGGCATCGAGCGGCGCGTCGCCCTGGCGAGGATGGTGTCCACGATCTGGTCGGCGCCGCCGGAGTCGGCGAGCATCTTGCCGAGGATCGCACCGAGGGCGATCAGGACGCCGACGCCCGCGACGGTGGAGCCGAGTCCGGAGGTGAAGCTGGTGATGACCTTGTCCAGCGGAGCCCCGGCGAAGGCGCCGAGCGCCAGCGACCCGATGGTCAGCGACAGGAAGGCATGCAGCTTGAACTTGGTGATGAGCAGGACGATGACGGCGATGCCCAGGAGCACGGCGATGCCCAGCTGGGCGTGGCCCGCCGAGGTGATCGGCTCGACGGGGTCCGCTGCCAGCATCTCGACGCTGAGTCTGGTCACGGTGGTTCCCTTGCGGTGATGGGGATTGGGGGGATGCGGGGCCGTGCGCGCGGAGGGCGGCACGACCCCGGGGGAGGTGGGTGCGGGGGGTTACCGGACCGGCTCGGGAAGACCCTTCAGGGCGTCGGCCGCCCGTGCGGTGATCTCCTCGGGGGTGCCGGAGACGTCCACCGCGACTCCCGCCTCGTCCGGCTCCAGCGGCTGGAGCGTGGCGAACTGGGAGTCGAGCAGGGCCGTCGGCATGAAGTGGCCCTCACGGTGCGACATCCGGTCCTCGATCAGCTCACGGCTGCCCGTGAGGTGCACGAAGACGACACCGGGAGCGGCGGCCCGCAAGCGGTCGCGGTACGACCGCTTCAGCGCGGAACTGCTCACCACCCCACCGAGCCCGGCCCGCCCGTGCGCCCAGTCGCCGATGGCGTCCAGCCAGGGCCAGCGGTCCTCGTCGGTGAGCGGGGTGCCGGCCGTCATCTTGGCGATGTTGGCCGGCGGGTGGAAGTCGTCGCCCTCGGCGTAGGGAACGCCGAGCCGGGCCGCGAGCAGGGGACCGATGGTGGTCTTCCCGGTGCCCGCGACGCCCATGACCACGACCACGTGGGGGGTGTGCAGTTGCTGCATCGCACTCTCGCTGTCTGCTGTCTTCGTCGACACCTGATGTCGACGCAACTGAAACTCATTGGTACGACAACTTCAAGAGTCTGTGACATATAAGTCTGACTTTTTGTTCCCGTGATCTGCCCCGTACGCTGAGTGCATGAGCACACCGGGCCGGGGGCTGCACGGCCGCGTACTGGACACCCTCGGCCCCGCGATCACAGCGGGCGAATACCCCGCGGGCAGCGTGCTGCGCACGGACGAGCTCGCCCAGCGTTTCGAGGTGTCGCGCTCGGTGATGCGGGAGGCGGTCCGGGTGCTGGAGTCCATGCACCTCGTCGAGTCCCGCCGCCGCGTCGGCGTCACCGTCCTCGCCGAGTGCGAGTGGAACGTCTACGACCCGCAGGTCATCCGCTGGCGCCTGGCCGGCTCCGAGCGTCCCCGGCAGCTGCGCTCCCTGACCGTGCTGAGGTCGGCCGTCGAACCGGTGGCCGCGGGCCTGGCGGCGCGGCTCGCGACGCCCGAGCAGTGCGCCGAGCTGACCGAGTGCGCGCTCGGCATGGTCGCCAACTCACGCGGTCACCGGCTGGAGGAGTACCTCTTCCACGACGTGGCCTTCCACCGCGTCGTCCTCACCGCCTCCGGCAACGAGATGTTCGCCCGCCTCGGCGGCGTCGTCGCGGAGGTCCTGGCCGGCCGCACCCACCACGACGTGATGTTCGAGGACCCCGACCCGGCCGCCGTCACCCTGCACGTCCAGGTCGCCGAGGCGGTCCGCGCCCGTGACGCCGAGCGCGCGGAGCGGCTGACCCGGGAGATCACCGAGGGGGCGCTGCAGGAGCTGGACATCCTGGCGCCGTAGAGAGCCGCGGAGAGCCGCGGTGTGCCGGGGGGTGCCGGGGGAGCGGCGTCAGTCGAGGAACTCCCCGTCCACGTACACCCACGCCCCGTCCACCCGCTCGAACCGGCTCCGCTCGTGCAGCGAGCCGCCCCGGTAGGACGCCCGGAACGTCACGGTCCCGGTGGCGTGGAAGGCGGAGCCGTCGGCCGTGCCCAGGATCTCCAGGCCGGTCCACCGCATGCCCGCGTCCAGGTCCAGCCGCGCCGGCCGCGTCCGCGGGTGCCAGGTGCGCAGCAGATAGCCCGCGTCCTGCCTCACGAAGGCGCTGTAGCGCGAGCGCATCAGAGCCTCGGCGGTCGGGGCGGCGGCGGTCCCGGCGTGGAACCGGCCGCAGCACGTCTCGTACGGCTCGGACCGGCCGCAGGGGCAGGAGAGGGTGGGCGTGGGCATGGCGTCCACTGTAGGGGAAAAGCAGAAAACCCCTGCTCAGCAGGGGTTCTCACTGGTGTCCGAGGGGGGACTTGAACCCCCACGCCCGATAAAGGGCACTAGCACCTCAAGCTAGCGCGTCTGCCATTCCGCCACCCGGACAAGGTGTCTGTCGCGCGGGGTGTTCCCCTTGGCGACGACGTAAACATTACCAGGCTTTCCGGGGTGGCCGATCACCCCCTCCTTGGGTCCGGACGGCCGCAGGGGGAGGATGAGGGGGACCCAGGAGCAGGAACATCGGCAGCGACAGCGGGAGGAACCACGTGAGCGACTCGGGCACGGCCAGGAGCGTCACCGGCGAGGACGAGGTCGTCGACCTCTGCCGCGAGCTGATCCGGATCGACACCAGCAACTACGGCGACCACTCGGGCCCCGGCGAGCGCAAGGCGGCCGAGTACGTCGCCGAGAAGCTCGCCGAGGTGGGACTGGAGCCGAAGATCTTCGAGTCCCACCCCGGACGCGCCTCCACGGTGGCCCGGATCGAGGGCGAGGACCCGTCCCGGCCCGCACTGCTCATCCACGGCCACACCGACGTCGTCCCGGCCAACGCGGACGACTGGACCCATCACCCCTTCTCCGGGGAGGTCGCCGACGGGTGCGTGTGGGGGCGCGGTGCCGTCGACATGAAGGACATGGACGCGATGACCCTCGCGGTCGTGCGCGACCGGCTGCGCAGCGGGCGCAAGCCCCCGCGGGACATCGTCCTCGCGTTCCTCGCCGACGAGGAGGCCGGCGGCACGTACGGCGCCCGCCACCTCGTGGACAACCACCCCGACCTGTTCGAGGGCGTCACCGAGGCGATCAGCGAGGTGGGCGGCTTCTCCTTCACCGTGAACGAGCAGCGCCGCCTCTACCTGATCCAGACGGCCGAGAAGGGCATCCACTGGATGAAGCTGACGGTGGCCGGCACCGCGGGGCACGGATCGATGATCCACCGCGACAACGCCATCACCGAGCTGTCGGAGGCCGTCGCGCGCCTCGGACGGCACAAGTTCCCCGTCCGCGTCACCAAGACCACCCGGGCCTTCCTCGACGAACTCGGCGACGCGCTCGGCACCGACCTCGACCCGGAGAACATGGAGGGCACGCTCGCCAAGCTCGGCGGCATCGCCAAGCTCATCGGCGCGACCCTCAGCAACACCGCCAACCCGACCCAGCTGGGCGCCGGTTACAAGGTCAACGTCATCCCCGGCGAGGCCACCGCACACGTCGACGGACGCTATCTGCCCGGGTACGAGGAGGAGTTCCTCGCCGACGTCGACCGCATCCTCGGACCGCACGTGCGGCGCGAGGACGTGCACGCCAACAAGGCCGTCGAGACCACCTTCGACGGCGCGCTGGTCGACGCGATGCAGTCCGCGCTGGTGGCCGAGGACCCGGCCGCGAAGGCGGTCCCCTACATGCTCTCCGGCGGCACGGACGCCAAGTCCTTCGACGAACTCGGCATCCGGGGCTTCGGCTTCGCGCCGCTCAAGCTGCCGCCGGAGCTGGACTTCGCGGGCATGTTCCACGGCGTCGACGAGCGGGTTCCGGTGGAAGGACTCCAGTTCGGCGTGCGGGTGCTCGACCGTTTCATCGACGCGTCCTGAAACGCCGGTGTGGGCGCGTCCCGAATCGGCCGTGTGTGCGGGAGGCGACCGGGACGAGTGAATGCACTCATAAGCTCGTAGCCTCATTACTCCCTCCTCGTTACAGGTAATGCGATCGGCAACTTTGGGATCGCGTTTGCCAACTAGGAGGAACAATGCTCAAGAAGGTCGTCGCCGCTGCGGCTGCCACCGGTGGTCTGGTTCTCGCGGGCGCGGGCATGGCCGTCGCCGACTCCGGTGCGCAGGGTGCCGCCGTGCACTCGCCCGGCGTCCTTTCCGGCAACGTCGTTCAGGTTCCCGTGCACGTGCCGGTGAACGTCTGCGGCAACACCATCGACGTGATCGGCCTGCTGAACCCGGCCTTCGGCAACGTCTGCATCAACAAGTGACGTTGTGCCTCGCCCCGTGAGGACGTGATGCCGCCGGCCCCGGAGCGCGCGCCATGCGCTCCGGGGCCGACGGCCTTTCGGGGGACATTCGAGGCGAGTGGACGACAGTGACGCCGGAATTCCGGCACTCTCGGCATTCTCGGTACCACGGGACCAGGACAAGGCAGGGATTCAGGAAATGCGACAGGTCACCCGCAAGGGCCTGATGACGATGGCGGCGGCCACCGGCGTGATCGCCGCCGCGGGCGGTGCCGCCCACGCGGACTCGGGTGCGCACGGTTCGAGTTCGGGCTCGCCCGGCGTGCTGTCCGGCAACACGGTGCAGGCGCCGGTGCACGTGCCGGTCAACGTCTGCGGCAACACGGTGGACGTGGTCGGCGTCCTCAACCCGGCGATGGGCAACTCGTGCGCCAACCAGGGCGGCGACGCCTCCGGAGGGCACGGCGACCCGGGCGGATACGGCGACTCCGGGAGCCACGACGGGGCGCACGGGGACTCCGGGGGCTCTCACGCGGGCGGTCACGCCACCGACTCGCCGGGCGTCGGCTCCGGCAACCACGTCGAGGTGCCGATCGACGTGCCGGTGAACGTGTGCGGCAACAGCATCGACGTGGTCGGCGCCCTCAATCCGGCCTTCGGCAACGACTGCGACAACGGGGGAGGAGGCGGGGACCACTCGACGCCCCCCGGCGACCACGAGACGCCTCCGGAGAAGCCGGACAACCCCGATACTCCGGACAACCCGTCCGGTCCGGACGGCGATACGCCGGGCGACTCCACGGAGCACAACCGGCCGGGCACCCAGACGGTCGCCCAGCCCGGCGGCCACGCGGCGCTCGCCGAGACCGGCAGCGACCTGCCGCTGGGCCTCGTCCTGCCGGTGGGCGCCGGCGCGCTGCTCGCCGGCACGGTGCTCTACCGCAAGGCACGCGCCTCGGCGTGAGAGGGACACACCGGCACACGGAACGGGCTCCGCATCGGCGGGGCCCGCTCCGCGTCCACCTCCGTCACTCGCGCCCGACCGGTCCCGGACACCGGATCACCAGGTGGCGCGCACCTGGCGGATGATCCGCCGCCGCAACCGCACCTTGCGGCTGCCGTCACGCAGCAGGGTCAGGCGGTACAACTCCCAGTGTCCGTACTCGGCATGGTCCGTCAGCTGACGTGTCGCCTCCTTGCGGGTGACCCCGCGCGGTAGGTACACATCGACAAATTCGTATTCCGGCATCGAATCTATTGTGCGGGCTGGGGCCCGGTACGGATAGCGTCTGCACTATGTCTGATGCTGCGCAGCCCACCGCTGCCGAGGTACGCGCCGCCGCCGAGGCGGTCAAGACCGCGCTCGACCGCCACCTTGCGGCGGTCGAACGCCGGTCGGGAGAGGAAGACCCGGCCGTCTACGACGCGTTCAACGAGCTGGCCGCGGCCGCGGAGGCGTACGACGAACTGCTCTACGACCGGTACGACGAGGTCACTCCCTTCGAGATCCCCGGCGAGGACACGCTGCCGCCGTACACGGGCCCCGAGGAACCCAGCGCGCTCAGCGTCCTGATCCGCCGCGACTACGCCGTGGCCGAGCCGCAGCGGCTGATGGCCCAGGCCCGACGGGTCGAGGCGGCGGACGAGGAGGGGCCGGGCGTGGAGGCCTCGAACACGGTGCACGGGGCGCTCGGCCTCCTGTTCGGCGAGTTCGAGCCGGACGAGATCGCCTCGCGGCACAAGGAGTTCGGGCTGGAGGAGGGCGACTCCACGCTCTGGGTGACGGCCGCGGACGAGAGTGCCGACCCCGGCGAGTGGCTGGAGGCGCCGTTCGAGGAGGCCGACCCGGAGCGGGTGGTCTGCCGCTTCGACGTCAGCGCGGTCTTCGACGAGGAGCTCGACGACGACATCGACGACGTCGACGACGCGGACGACGAAGACGACGAAGACGACGACGGCGACCTGCCGGAGCTGGACGAGGACCTCGACGCCAGCCTCGACACGGACACGGACACGGACACGGACGAGGACGACGACCCGGCCGGTGACCCGGCCCGTCTGGAGGGCGACCGCTGAGCGCCCGGGGCCACGGCACGGGACGATGCCGTGGCCCCGGGGCGGTGTCGGCTGCGTGCCGTGGCCGCCCGGCGCGGGGCGGCCGGGCGGGTTGCAGGGGTCGGGCGCCCGGATCAGTCGGTGGCCGGGACCTGCGGCGTGAGCAGGACCGGCAGCCGGGTCGTCCGGGGTTTGGCCGGGATCTCCGACACGGCGCGCGGAAGCGCCTGCTCCACACCGTGCACCACGGACAGGTGGCGGGCGGCCCGGCCGAACGCCGTGTAGATCCAGGGGCGGCTGAGGGCCGGCACGGCGTCGCCGGGCAGCACCACGACCACCGCGGGCCAGCGGCCGCCCAGCGCCTGGTGGGCGGTCAGCGCCCAGCCGTGCCGCACGGAACCCTCCACCCGGTCCTGGGGCACGACCACGGTCTCACCCGCGCACGACAGGTGCAGCCCGTCGGCGTCCGCCCCGACCACCCGGCCCGGCAGCACCCGGCCCGGCGCCGGGGTGTGGACGACACGGTCGCCGGGGTCGAAGCCGCCGAAGCGGCCGGGACCCGGGTTCAGCCGTTCCTTCAGGGCCGCGTTGAGCACCCGAGTGCCCGCGGCGCCGCCGTGGCCCGGGGTGATCACCTGGGTCTCCTCGGCCGGAACGCCGATCGCGCGCGGCACCGAGTCCGCGACGAGCTGGACGGTGCGGTGGACCGCCTCGCCCGCGTCGCGCACCGGCACGATCACGACCTCCTTGCCGGGCGCCTCCACCTGGCCCAGCTCGCCGATGCCGATGCCGGAGACCAGTTCGCCGAGGGGACCGGGATCCGGGCGCCGTGAGGCGACCTGGGGGCAGAGCCGGGCCGCCAGCAGATCCGCGAAGACCCGCCCGGGACCCACGGACCAGAGCACCGCGGGGTCCCCGGTCAGCACCAGCCGGGCCCCGTCCGGCAGCGACTCCGCGAGGAGGGCGCCCGCCTCCACGTCGAGCTGCGGCGCGTCGAGCACGACGAGCAGGTCGAGGTCCAGCGCCCCGTCGGCGTCCCGCCCCGGCCCCTCGGCGCCGGTCAGCAGCCCGGTCACGGTGACGGCGGCAGGGGCGGTGGCGGGGGCGGGTGCGGCCTGTCCCGGTCCGGGGGAGGGTGACTCGGACGATGGGTCGCCCAGCAGGGCGGCGAAGCGGTCGCGGCCGAGCGGGCCGGGCGCGGCGGCCCAGGCCCGCAGGCCCAGGGCGTGCGCCGCCCGCAGCAGGGCGGCGGGCTCGGCCAGGGACGCCTCGCCTCCGGTGTGCAGGACCAGCCCGTGGCCCGCGACGGCGCGGATCAGCTCGGCGGCGGAGCCCTGTGCGGAGGCGGCGGCCTGCTCCCAGTCCGCGGCGGAGCCGTCCTGCTTGGGCGGCGAGTTGACCAGCCGGGACAGGCCGTCGGCGAGGCTCTCCTCGGCGAGCGCGTACCGCTCGAGGCCGATCAGCACCCGCACGGGGCGTTCCTCGCCCTCGCCCTCCGCGCTCTCGCCCTCCGCACCCGCTCCGTCCGTGCCGCCCGCCGCTCCGCCCGCCGCGCGCTCGGGCCGGGCACCGGGCTCGTCCAGGGCGTCCTGGAAAGCCAGTGCCTCGCCCTCGGCCAGCGCGCCCTGCACGGCCGCGTCGGGATCGGGGACGCCCCGCTGGGCCAGTGTGGCGGTGAGCCGCGGCAGCTCCAGCGCCGTGTGCCCGGCCAGGGCCGCCTGCTCCAGCAGCCAGACGGTGATGGCACGGCCGCGCCGCTCGTCGTCCGGACCGCACTGGGCGCCGAGCAGTGCGCGGGCGAACCCGTCGGCCTGCTCCGGCCGCACTCCGGCGACCCGGAGCAGCTGCCAGGGATCCGCGCGCAGCGCCTCCTCCGCACCCTCGCCGAGGAGCGCGGCGGTCTGCGGGGCGAGCGACTCGGGGGCGCCTCCCTCGGCCAGGACGTCCCGCACCGACCGCACGGTCTCCGGCGCCGGTCCCACCGGCCCGGCGGGGGTGGCGGCCGGCTCGGGGTGCGCCGGACGGGGCCGTCGTACCGGCTCCGGGGCGGGGCGGCGCGCGGGCTCGGGGGCGCCGAAGACCGCGGCCGCCGGCTTCTCGCCGCTCTCCACGGCGCGTACGGCCGCGAGCAGATCGGCCGCCGTGCCGCTCAGCTTGCCGCCGGCGTCGATCGGCCCCTGCTTCCCAGCCTTCCGCCGCTCGATCCGCTCCCGCTCGACCCGCTGCGCGGCCAGCTCGGCCTCGCCCTCGGACACCTGCGCGGCCGCTTCGCCCCCGTCACCGGAGCCGGCCGCGGACTCGGCCGGGGCGTCCGGCTCCGCGGCGTCCGGTTCTGCGGCGTCCGGTTCTGCGGCGTCCGGCTCCGCGGCGTCCGGAGTGTCCGGCGCGGACACCTCGGCCGTGCCCGGGGTCTCCGGCCCGGCGTCCACGGCGTCCGTGGTGTCCTTCGAGGCGGGCTCGGGCTCCGTGCTCACAGCGTGCTCCAGTCGTGATCGGGATAGCGGTGCACGGGCGCCGACACGTCGTCGAGAGCCCGGCAGATCTCGTCAGGAAGACTAAGGGCCTCCACTGACAACGCCGCCGTGAGCTGCTGCGCGGTGCGCGGGCCAATGATCGGGGCGACCACCCCGGGCCGGTCGCGGACCCAGGCCAGCGCCACCTGGAGCGGCGTCACCGCGAGCCCGTCCGCCGCCGTCGCCACCGCGTCCACGATGTGCCCGGCCGTGTCGTCGAGGTAGGGCTCGACGAACGGAGCCAGATGGTCCGAGGCACCCCGCGAGTCCGGCGGGGTCGCGTCCTTGCGGTACTTGCCCGTGAGCACCCCGCGGCCCAGCGGGGACGAGGGCAGCAGACCGATGCCCAGGTCCAGGGCGGCCGGCAGCACCTCCCGCTCGACGCCCCGCTGGAGCAGCGAGTACTCCATCTGGGTGCTCGCCACCCGGTTGCGGACGCCCGGCGCCGCCAGCTGCCAGGTCGCCGCCTTGGCCAGCTGCCAGCCGCAGAAGTTGGACACCCCCGCGTAGCGCGCCCGGCCGCTGCTCACCGCCACGTCGAGGGCGTGCAGCGTCTCCTCCAGCGGGGTGTGCGGGTCGAAGGCGTGCAGGTGCCACACGTCCACGTGGTCCGTGCCCAGGCGGGCCAGGGAGGCGTCCAGCGCGGAGAGGAGGTGGGCGCGCGAACCGTCGAAGCGGCGGTCCGGGTCGGGCACGCTGCCCGCCTTGGTCGAGATCACCAGGTCCCGGCGCGGCACCAGGCCCTCCATCAGCCGCCCGAGCAGGTACTCGGACTCCCCGTCGCCGTACACGTCCGCCGTGTCGACGAGGGTCCCGCCCGCTTCCCAGAAGGTCTTCAAGAGGTCCGCGGCGTCATGCTCGTCCGTGTCCCGGCCCCAGGTCAGGGTGCCGAGACCGATGCGGGACACGCGCAGGCCGGTGCGGCCGAGATGCCTCTGCTCCATGAACGCCGACATTACTGGCCACGGCTTGCCCTGTGGGGGCCTGTGGACAACCGAATTCCGCGCGCTAAGGTCGGGGCACCAGCCACGTTACTGATCGGTAAGGGGAATCGGCCATGCAGCTCGGGATCAACCTCGGCTACTGGGGTGCCGGAATGGACGCGGACAACCTGGCCGTCGCCCAGGAGGCCGACCGGCTCGGATACGCCGTGTGCTGGGCCGCCGAGGCCTACGGCTCCGACGCGGCCACCGTGCTGACCTGGGTCGCCGCCCAGACCGAGCGCATCGACGTGGGCTCGGCCATCTTCCAGATCCCGGCCCGCCAGCCCGCCATGACCGCGATGACCGCCGCCACCCTGGACTCCCTGTCGAAGGGCCGCTTCCGCCTCGGCCTCGGTGTGTCGGGACCGCAGGTCTCCGAGGGCTGGTACGGCGTCAAGTTCGACAAGCCGCTCGCCCGCACGCGTGAATACGTCGAGATCGTGCGCAAGGCGATGACCCGGGAGCGGCTGTCCTACGAGGGGCGGCACTGGACGCTGCCGCTGCCCGACGGCCCCGGCAAGCCGATCAAGCTGACCGTGCACCCGCAGCGCGAGCACATCCCGCTGTACATCGCGGCGATCGGCCCGAAGAACCTGGAGCAGACCGGCGAGATCGCCGACGGCGCCCTGCTCATCTTCCCCTCCGCCGACCACCTGGAGGAGACCGCCGTCAAGCACCTGCGCGCCGGACGCGAGAAGGCCGGCAAGACCCTCGACGGCTTCGACATCTGCCCCACACTGCCGCTCGCCCTCGGCGACGACAAGGACGTCACCGCCCTCGCCGACACCTTCCGGCCGTACACCGCGCTGTACGTCGGCGGCATGGGCAGCCGCAAGCAGAACTTCTACAACCAGCTCGCCCAGCGCATGGGCTACGAGCAGGAGGCCGCCGAGATCCAGGACAAGTACCTGTCCGGCGACAAGCAGGGCGCCGCCGAGGCCGTACCGCACGAGCTGATCGACCGGACGACGCTGCTCGGCTCCGTCGACCGCATCGCCGACCGGATGAAGGCCTACGCCGCGGCCGGGGTCACCACCCTCACCCTCGCCCCCGCGGGCTTCACCCTGGACGAGCGGCTCGCCGCGCTCCGGGCCGGCACCGACGCCCTGGAGCGCGCCGGACTGGCGTGACACGGGAGGAAAGTTTCTGCGGCCGTGGTGGGGGCTCGGGGGTCTTCCCCGCCACGGCCGTCACGAGGAACAACGCGCCCACGCGCGCGGGGTTACGCCTCCCGTCGGCCCCGGCCCTCCTTCTTTCGGCGCAGTCGTCCGCCGCACCTGTTGCCGCGCACCCGCACCCGCACTTGACTCGTGCATCGCGGAGTGTGCGGAACCTGCGGAACCACGCAGCGGCAGAGAGGTGCCCCCGATGCTTTCGGCCAAGAGTCTCTTCCAGGAGATCCTCGACAACGACGAGTCGTTCCGTCTCTTCTGCTCCATCGCGGCCAGCGGCGAGTCCCAGGGAGGCTGGGAGAACGCGCGCATCGCCGCGCTGGTCCCCGACAGCGAACGGCACCTCGCCCCCAAGATCACCCGGCACGGCGCGGACGAGGACAAGCACGGCCGGATCTTCAACGCCCTGCTGAAGAAGCGCGGTCTCGAGCCCGTCGACGTCCCGCCCGAGACCGACTACACGATGCTCCTCGAGCGGCACGGCATCGGCCTCGCCCACGAGAAGCTCAAGGCCGACCAGCCACTCACCGTGCGGGACGTCATCACCTACCTCGCCCACAGCAGGGTCACCGAGCAGCGCGCCGCCGAACAGATGGCCATGCTCCTCAAGCACTTCGCCGACCACCCCGACCTCGGCCGGGCGGTCCGGATGATCTCGGCCGACGAGGACAACCACCTCGCCTACTCCCACGAGGAACTGCTCCACTACGCGGCCGCCGGACACGCCCCGTACATCCGCCGGACGCTGCGCGAGTGCGCGCACGCCGAGATCCGCGTCCACCGCGACGTCAGCCTCGCGGTGATGGCCCGCATGGGGCGCATCCTGGGCTGGTCGCGCGCCAGGTCGGCGCTGCTCGCGGCAGGCATCCACGCGGTGTACGCCGCCGAGCGCGCGGCCGGCTGGCGGCGCATGGTGACGCTCCGGACACCCGAACGGCGCGACGCGCTCGGCGGACCCGCCGCCGCGGCCCCCGAGGTCGCCTGACCGGCCCCGGCGCGTCCTACAGCCAGCCCCGGCGCTTGAACTGCCGGTACAGCAGCACCTCCAGGACGGCCATCAGCGCGATCACCGCCGGATAGCCCCACGTCCAGTGCAGCTCCGGCATGTGGTCGAAGTTCATGCCGTAGATCCCCGCGAGCATCGTGGGAACCGCCGCCATGGCCGCCCACGCCGAGATCTTCCGCATGTCGTCGTTCTGCCGGACGCTCGTCTGGGCCAGATGCGCCGACAGGATGTCCGAGACCAGCCGGTCCAGGCTCTCCACCGACTCGTTCACGCGCGTGAGGTGGTCGCTCACGTCCCGGAAGAAGGGCCGCGCCCTGTCGTTCACGAACGGCACCCCGCCGCCGTACGCGCCCGTACCGGCCAGCCGGGCCAGCGGCGGCGCGAGCGGACCGGTCGCCCGGCGGAACTCCAGCACCTGCCGCTTGAACGTGTAGATCCGCGACGCCGTGTGCCGGGAACCGCCGCCCTCCGGAGAGAAGACCTCCGCCTCCAGCTCCTCCAGGTCCGTCTGGAGCTCGACCGCCACGTCCAGGTAGTGGTCGACGGTGGCGTCCGCTATCGCGTACAGCACCGCGGTGGGCCCCTTGCCGAGCAGTTCCGGCTCGTGCTCCAGCCGCTGCCGCACGGCCTTCAGCGGGGACCCCTCACCGTGCCGGACGACCACCGCGAAGGCGTCGCCCAGGAAGATCATCAGCTCGCCCGTGGAGACGGCGTCGCTGTGCGGCTCGTACACCACCGGCTTCAGCACGGCGAAGACCGAGTCGTCGTACACCTCCAGCTTGGGCCGCTGATGCGCCTTGAGCGCGTCCTCCACCGCCAGCGGATGCAGCCCGAACTCCTGGCTGACCAGGTCGAACTCCTCCGCCGTCGGCTCGTGCAGACCGATCCACACGAAGCCGCCCGCCCCGCGCGCCGCGCCGAGCGCGTCGGAGAGGTCCTCGGGCCCGTCCGTGCGGTGCCCGTCCCGGTAGATGGCACAGTCGACGATCACCGAACCCATTCTCCCCTCGTCCGGGCGCCCCTGTACCGCGCCGTACGCCTACCCTGGCCGCATGCCCACGCTGATCCTGGTTAGGCACGGACGCTCCACCGCCAACACCGAGGGGCTGCTCGCCGGCTGGACGCCCGGCGTCGCCCTCGACGAACGCGGGGCCGCGCAGGCCGCCGCGCTCCCCGGGCGGCTCGCCGGCCTGCCGCTCTCCGAGATCGTCACCAGCCCCCTGCAACGCTGCCAGGAGACCCTGCGGCCGCTGCTCGACGCCCGGCCCGAACTGCGGGCCCACACCGACGAACGGATCGGGGAGTGCCACTACGGCGACTGGTCCGGCCGCAAACTCGCCGAGCTCAAGGACGAGCCCCTGATGGAGGTGGTGCAGGCGCACCCCTCCGCCGCGGCCTTCCCCGGCGGCGAGTCCATGCGCGCCATGCAGACCCGCGCCGCCGAGGCGGTACGCGAGTGGAACGCGCGCGTGGAGCGCGACCACGGCCCCGACGCCGTCTACCTCATGTGCTCCCACGGCGACATCATCAAGTCCCTCGTCGCCGAGGCACTCGGCCTCCACCTCGACCTCTTCCAGCGGATCTCCGTCGAACCCTGCTCCGTCACCGCCATCCGCTACACCCGGCTGCGCCCGTTCCTCGTCCGCCTCGGCGACACCGGCGACTTCGCCTCCCTCGCCCCGCACGAGGAACCGTCCGGCGACCAGGCCCCGGTCGGGGGTGGTGCGGGCGCACCGTGATCGTCCGCCGCAGTAGGGTGAACCGGTCGCGGCAGCACTGCCCCCGATCTTCCGCTTTCCCCGACTCCCATGGAGACAGGACGTGTCCCGTCAGGTGTTCCTCTACGACCAACCGGAACGTTTCGTGGCCGGTACGGTCGGGCTGCCCGGGCGCCGTACGTTCTTCCTCCAGGCCACCGCAGGCTCCCGGGTGACCAGCGTGGCCCTGGAGAAGACCCAGGTCGCCGCCCTCGCCGAACGCATGGACGAGCTTCTGGACGAAGTCGTACGGCGCAGCGGCGGCAGCACCGTCGTCCCCGCCACCGCGCCCACCGGCCCCGCCGACACGGCGCCGCTGGACACCCCCGTCGAGGAGGAGTTCCGGGTCGGCACCATGGCGCTGGCCTGGGACGGCGAGGACCAGCGCATGATCGTCGAGGCGCAGGCCCTCGTGGAGCTGGACGCCGAGTCCGAGGAGGACCTGGCGGAGGCCGAGGAGCGGCTGCTCCAGGACGAGGAGAACGGCCCGCCCATGCTCCGCGTCCGCCTGACCGGCGCGCAGGCCAGGGCCTTCGCCAAACGCGCCCTCGACGTCGTCAACGCCGGGCGGCCGCCGTGCCCGCTGTGCAGCCTCCCGCTCGACCCGGAAGGACACGTATGTCCGCGCCAGAACGGATACCGCCGCGGAGCGTGACCACCGACGCGGCGGCGGCCGAACTGCTCGCCCTGGGCGAACTGACCGTGCGCGGACGCATCCGTGACGCCTCCAACGCGGCCCTGTACTGCACGGTGACGCACGAGGGACGCGAGGCGGCCTGCGTCTACAAGCCGGTCGCCGGGGAGCGACCGCTCTGGGACTTCCCCGACGGCACCCTCGCCCAGCGCGAGGTCGCCGCCTACGAGGTCTCCGAGGCCACCGGCTGGGGCCTGGTCCCGCCCACCGTGCTGCGCGACGGCCCGTACGGCGAGGGCATGGTCCAACTGTGGATCGAGACCGTGCCGGACACGGAACTGCTCGCCCTCGTCGACGAGGAGGAGCCCGGCCCCGGCTGGAAGGGCATCGCGCTCGCCGAGGTCGGCGAGGGGCGCACCGCCCTGCTCGTGCACGCCGACGACGAACGCCTGCGCCGGCTCGCCGTCCTGGACGCCGTCATCAACAACGCCGACCGCAAGGGCGGCCACCTGCTGCCCGCGGCGGGGGAGCGGCTGTACGGCATCGACCACGGCGTCACCTTCAACGCCGAGAACAAGCTGCGCACCCTCCTGTGGGGCTGGGCGGGCGACCCGCTCACCGCGGAGACCCTGGCGGTGCTCGACGCCCTCAAGGAGGCGCTGAAGGACGGCGGCGGCGCCCTGGCGACCCGGCTCGCCGCGCTCATCACCCCCGCCGAACTCGACGCCACGCGCGCGCGGGTCGACGCCCTGCTGGCCTCCGGCAGGCACCCCGAACCGAGCGGCGAGTGGCCGGCCATCCCCTGGCCGCCCGTGTAGGCATCCGCCGTCACACCGGCCGGTCTGGCGCAAGAGCGCCTTACCGGCCATCCGGCCCGGTCCGGTTCGTGTACGGAACATCCGTCCGGTTAGGCTCATGACATGCATGCCTGGCCCGCTTCCGAGGTCCCCGCCCTGCCTGGTCAGGGCCGCGACCTGAGGATCCACGACACCGCGACCGGCGGCCCGGTCACCCTCGACCCCGGTCCCGTCGCCCGTATCTACGTCTGCGGCATCACGCCGTACGACGCCACCCACATGGGGCACGCGGCGACCTACAACGCGTTCGACCTCGTGCAGCGCGTGTGGCTCGACACCAAGCGGCAGGTCCACTACGTCCAGAACGTCACCGACGTGGACGACCCGCTCCTCGAGCGGGCCGTGCGCGACGGGGTCGACTGGACCGCCCTCGCCGAGCAGGAGACCGCCCTCTTCCGCGAGGACATGACGGCGCTGCGGATGCTCCCGCCCCAGCACTACATAGGCGCCGTCGAGGCCATACCCGGCATCGTCCCGCTCGTCGAGCGGCTGCGTGACGTCGGCGCGGCCTACGAGCTGGAGGGCGACGTCTACTTCTCCGTCGAGGCGGACCCGCACTTCGGCGGCGTCTCCCACCTCGACGCCGCGACCATGCGGCTGCTCTCCGCCGAGCGGGGCGGCGACCCCGACCGGCCCGGCAAGAAGAACCCGCTCGACCCGATGCTGTGGATGGCCGCCCGCGAGGGCGAGCCCAGCTGGGACGGCGGGTCGCTCGGCCGCGGGCGCCCCGGCTGGCACATCGAGTGCGTCGCCATCGCCCTCGACCACCTCGGCATGGGCTTCGACGTCCAGGGCGGCGGCTCCGACCTCGCCTTCCCGCACCACGAGATGGGCGCCTCGCACGCCCAGGCCCTCACCGGCGAGTTCCCGATGGCCAAGGCGTACGTGCACGCCGGCATGGTCGGTCTCGACGGCGAGAAGATGTCCAAGTCCAAGGGCAACCTGGTCTTCGTCTCCCAGCTGCGCCGCGAGGGCGTCGACCCGGCCGCCATCCGGCTCACGCTGCTCGCCCACCACTACCGGTCCGACTGGGAGTGGACCGACCAGGTGCTGGAGGACGCCCTCGCCCGCCTCGACCGCTGGCGCGCCGCCGTCTCCCGCCCCGACGGCCCGCCCGCCGAGGCCCTGGTGGAGCAGATCCGCGAGGCCCTCGCCAACGACCTGGACTCCCCGGCCGCCCTGGAAGCGGTCGACCGCTGGGCAGCCCTCCAGCAGGAGACGGGCGGCACGGACATCGGCGCCCCGGGCGTGGTCTCCCGGGCGGTGGACGCGCTGCTGGGCGTGGCCCTGTAAGCCCCCTCGCGTAGCTGTGCCCACCCGTGCCGCCCCAGCGGCACGGGTGGGCACTGGGGGCACATCCCAGGCCGTTCAGGCACTGGGGGAGGCACCCGGCAAGCGCCGGTTCGCATCCCCCGCAGGGACCCGCACGGAAACGACTGAGGGGCGCTCCCACCAGGGAAGCGCCCCTCAGTACATGCGGTAGGACTCAGTCCTCCGACGACTCCTCGTCGTCCCCGCCCGCCTTCGGCGGCTTCGGCGGCCGCGTCCGCCCGCTCGGATTGTCCCGCAGGAACGGCGTACCGGCCGGACCCTCGCCCCCGTCCGCCGTGGCGTGCCCGCCCGGCCCGCCCCCGTCCCGCCGCCGCAGATACCGCTCGAACTCCCGCGCGATCGCCTCGCCCGACGCCTCCGGCAGCTCCGCCGTGTCCCGGGCCTCCTCCAGCGACTGCACGTACTCCGCGACCTCGGTGTCCTCCGCGGCCAGCTGGTCCACGCCCACCTGCCAGGCGCGCGCGTCCTCGGGCAGCTCGCCCAGCGGGACCCGCACCCCGATCAGGTCCTCCAGCCGGTTCAGCAGGGCCAGCGTGGCCTTCGGGTTCGGCGGCTGCGACACGTAGTGCGGCACCGCCGCCCACAGCGAAACCGCCGGCACGCCCGCGTGCGCGCACGCCTCCTGGAGGATGCCGACGATGCCCGTGGGCCCCTCGTACTTGGTCTCCTCCAGGTCCATGCGCCGGGCCAGGTCGGCGTCCGACGTGGTGCCGCTGATCGGGACCGGACGGGTGTGCGGTGTGTCGCCCAGCAGGGCACCCAGGACGACCACCAGCTCGACGCCCAGCTCGTGGGCGAAGCCCAGCAGCTCGTTGCAGAACGAGCGCCAGCGCATGGACGGTTCGATGCCCCGCACGAGCACCAGGTCGCGCGGTTTGTCGCCCCCGACCCGGACCACCGAGAGCCTCGTCGTCGGCCAGGTGACCTTGCGGACGCCGTCCTCGATGAACACCGTGGGACGGTTGACCTGGAAGTCGTAGTAGTCCTCGGCGTCCAGCGCCGCGAACACCTCGCCCTTCCACTCCTTGTCGAGATGCGCGACCGCGGTGGAGGCGGCGTCACCGGCATCGTTCCAGCCCTCGAACGCGGCCACCATGACCGGGTCGACCAGCTCGGGAACCCCCTCGAGCTCGATCACCCAGCGCCTCCTTCCGACGTGCCCTCGCGTACCCCCCAACCTTACGGCGTGCCGAGGGGCCGCCCGCAGCCCCTTCGCACGGGGCAGTGAACGGATCACTGCCCCGTGCCCGGCGTGCGGACACCCGCCGCCCGTCGTTGAAAGGGGCCCCTACTTCTTGTCGAGCACGTCCTGGACCCGCGTGCGGACGTCGTCCGTGGCCAGGCCGCGGATCGTCAGCGTCGTACGGCGGCGCAGCACGTCGTCCGCCGTCTCGGCCCACTCGTTGTCCCGGGCCCACACGACCTGCGCCCAGATCTCCGGGGCGTCCGGGTGCACGCGCTGCGCCAGCTCCGGGCTCTCGTTGGCGAGCCGGGCGATGTCGAAGGCGAGCGAGCCGTAGTGCGTGGCCAGGTGCCTGGCGGTGTCGGCCGCCATGCGCGGGCCGGGTGCGGAGCCGTCCACCAGCAGCCGGTGGGCCACCGCGCGCGGGTTGGCGACGCCGGGCAGCGGCAGCTTCTTCGGCAGCGACGCGATCGGCTCGAAGCCGTCGCCCAGGGGGTGGCCGGGCAGCGACTCCAGCTTCTTCATCACCGTACGGCCGATGTGGCGGAAGGTGGTCCACTTGCCGCCCGCGACGGACAGCATCCCGCCCCGGCCCTCGGTGACGACCGTCTCGCGCTTGGCCTTCGACGTGTCTCCGGGGCCGCCGGGCAGCACCCGCAGGCCCGCGAAGGAGTACGTGATGAGGTCACGGTCCAGCTGCTGGTCGCGGATGGAGAACGCGGCCTCGTCGAGTATCTGGGCCACGTCCTTGTCGTTGACCGCGACGTCCGCCGGGTCGCCCTCGAACTCCTCGTCGGTGGTGCCGAGCAGCAGCATGTCCTCCCAGGGGAGGGCGAAGGTGATCCGGTACTTGTCGATCGGCGTGGCCAGCGCGGCCTTCCACGGCGCCGTGCGCTTGAGCACCAGGTGCGCGCCCTTGGACAGGCGGATGGACGGGGCCGCGGCCGGGTTCTCCATGCGGCGCAGGTGGTCGACCCACGGGCCGGTCGCGTTGAGCACCAGGCGGGCGTTCACCCCGAACTCGTCGCCGGACAGCCGGTCCTTCAGCTCGGCGCCGGTCACCCGGCCGTCGGTGAAGCGCAGCCCGGTGACCTCGGCGTGGTTGAGGACCACCGCGCCGGAGTCGACCGCCGCGCGGACGGTCATCAGGGCCATGCGGGCGTCGTTCATCTGGTCGTCGCCGTACACGGCCACGGCCTTGAGGTTGTCGGTGCGCAGTTCCGGCACGTCCTGCGCGGCCTTCGCCGGGGAGAGCAGGTGGCCGACGCCGTCGCCGAAGGCGGACAGCGCCGAGTACGCGAAGACGCCGGCCCCGAGCTTCGCCGCGCCGTGCGGCCCGCCCTTGTACACGGGGAGGTAGAAGGTGAGCGGGTTCGCCAGGTGGGGGGCCACCTGGCGGGAGACCGCGCGGCGCTCGAAGTGGTTCTCCGCCACCAGCTTCACCGCGCCGGTCTGCAGGTAGCGCAGTCCGCCGTGGAGCAGCTTGGAGGAGGCGGAGGAGGTGGCGCCGGCGAAGTCGCCGGCGTCGACCACGGCCACCCTGAGGCCGGACTGCGCGGCGTGCCAGGCGGTGGAGATGCCCAGGATGCCGCCGCCGATCACGAGAAGGTCGTACGACGCCTTGGAGAGCTGCTCCCGGGTCTCGGCCCGGCTCGGGTTCGAGCCGGAGGCCGGGTGCGTACCCAGGGCAGGCACGGACTGCAGGGTGGACTGAGTGGTCATGGTGGTTCTTACTCCTCGTCCTCGAGCCAGCCCATGGTCCGCTCGACGGCCTTGAGCCAGCTCTTGTACTCACGGTCGCGGATCTCCGCGTCCATGCGGGGGGTCCACTCGGCGGCCCGCCGCCAGTTGGCGCGCAGGTCGTCGGTGCTGTTCCAGAAGCCGACGGCCAGGCCGGCGGCGTAGGCGGCGCCGAGGCAGGTGGTCTCGGCGACCATGGGGCGCACCACGGGGGCGTCCACGAAGTCGGCGAGGGTCTGCATCAGCAGGTTGTTGGAGGTCATGCCGCCGTCGACCTTGAGGGCGGTCAGCTCCACACCGGAGTCCTTCGTCATGGCGTCCGCGATCTCGCGGGTCTGCCAGGCGGTGGCCTCCAGCACGGCGCGCGCGAGGTGCGCCTTGGTGACGTACCGGGTGAGACCGGCGATCACACCGCGGGCGTCGGAGCGCCAGTACGGGGCGAACAGGCCGGAGAAGGCCGGTACGAAGTAGGCGCCGCCGTTGTCCTCGACGGTCAGGGCGAGGGTCTCGATCTCGGCGGCGGTGGAGATCAGGCCCATCTGGTCGCGCATCCACTGCACCAGCGAACCGGTGACGGCGATCGAGCCCTCCAGGGCGTAGACCGTGTCCTGGTCGCCGATCTTGTAGCCGACCGTGGTCAGCAGGCCCGAGTAGGAGTTGATCAGCTTGTCACCGGTGTTCATCACCATGAAGGTGCCGGTGCCGTACGTCGACTTGGTCTCGCCCTCGGAGAAGCAGGTCTGGCCGAAGAGGGCCGCCTGCTGGTCGCCGAGCGCCGAGGCGACCGGGATGCCGCCGAGCAGCTCGCCGAGGCGGCCGCCGGTGATCTCGCCGTAGACCTCGGCGGAGGAGCGGATCTCGGGGAGCATCTGCATCGGCACGCCGATGGACTCGGCGATCTTCTCGTCCCACGCCATGGTGTGCAGGTTCATCAGCATGGTGCGCGAGGCGTTGGTGACGTCGGTGACGTGCTTGCCGCCGTTCACGCCGCCGGTCAGGTTCCAGATGACCCAGGTGTCCATGGTGCCGAAGAGCAGGTCGCCCGCCTCGGCGCGCTCGCGCAGACCGTCGACGTTGTCGAGCAGCCAGCGGGCCTTGGGACCGGCGAAGTAGGAGGCGAGGGGGAGGCCGGTCTCGCGGCGGAAGCGGTCCTGGCCGACGTTGCGGCCGAGCTCCTTGCACAGGGCGTCGGTGCGGGTGTCCTGCCAGACGATGGCGTTGTGGACGGGCTCACCGGTGTTCTTGTCCCAGACGAGGGTGGTCTCGCGCTGGTTGGTGATGCCGATGGCCTTGATGTCGTCGCGGGTGATGCCGGCCTTCTCGACGGCTCCGGCGACGACCTCCTGGACGTTGGTCCAGATCTCGGCGGCGTCGTGCTCGACCCAGCCCGGCTTCGGGAAGATCTGCTCGTGCTCCTTCTGGTCGACGGAGACGATGCGCCCGTCGCGGTCGAAGACGATGCAGCGCGAGGAGGTCGTGCCCTGGTCGATCGCGGCGATGAACGGCCCGTGGCCGTGGGAGGCGATGCCGGTGGTGTGGGCGTCGGTCACTGTGTGCTCCTGGGGTTCCGTGGTGGGTGGCGGTGGCCGGTGCGTACGGCGCGTGGTCTGCGGCTCGATGATCGCCGAGCGGGGGCCCGCTCAGGCGAACGCGACGTTGTAGACACCTCCGGCGATCGCACCGCCGATCAGCGGACCGACGACCGGGATCCAGGCGTAGGACCAGTCGGAGCCGCCCTTGTTGGGCAGCGGCAGCAGGGCGTGCACGATGCGCGGGCCGAGGTCGCGGACCGGGTTGATCGCGTATCCCGTCGGACCGCCGAGCGACAGACCGATGGAGACCACGACGAAGCCGGTGATCAGGGCGCCCAGGACGCCGAGTCCGTTGCCCTCGTCGTTCAGGCCCTGGGTGAGGATGGCGAGCAGCAGCACGAAGGTGCCGATGATCTCGGTGGCGAGGTTCTGGACCGTGTGCCGGATCTCGGGTCCGGTGGAGAAGATGCCCAGGACCGGGCCCGCGCCCTTCTCCTGCGCCTCGACGGACTTGGCCGTCGTGTCCTGCGCGCCGGGGCCGCCGACGATCTCCCGGTCGGTGAGGTGAGCCTGGAACTGTCCGTAGTAGGCGACCCAGACCAGGACCGCGCCGATCATGGCGCCGAGGAGCTGACCCGCGAAGTAGGTCGGCGTGTTGCTCCAGTCGCCGTCCTTGATCGCGATGCCGACCGTCACGGCCGGGTTGAGGTGGGCGCCGGAGAGCGGACCCGATATGTACGCCGCCGTCATGACCGCGAAGCCCCACCCGAAGGCGATGGCGAGCCAGCCGGCGTTGCGGGCCTTGGAGGCCTTGAGCGTGACGGCGGCACACACGCCGCCGCCGAGCAGGATGAGCAGGGCGGTACCGATGGTCTCGCCGATGAAGATGTCGGAGCTGGACACCCGCGACTCCTTTGTCCTTCGTCCAGGGAAAGCCGAACCCCGGGTCCCTCCGGGTGTTCCGGCGCCCTCGGTGTGAGAGCGATGGCGGCCCTTGGCACTGGGGACACTCTAACGCGTATTGCCGGTAGGTGTTCGACAATGCCGACCGATGGACGCGAGTCTCGTTCGGCGTCACGCGCGCGTCAAGAGCTGTGTTATCGAAAGCACGATCGTTATTGATCGTCGTGGGTTATCGATCTCCCGCCACGCCGCCACGCCGCCACGCCGCCACGCCGTCACGCCGCCACGCCGCCACGCCGCCACGCCGCCACGCGCGACGCCGCCACGCGCCACGCGCCACGCCGCCCGGCGGCCACGCCGCCCCGCGGGAACGGCGAAGGCCGGAACACCCTCGGTGTCCCGGCCCTGTGTCGGCCCGTATCGGCCCGCGCCTGCGCGCGTGCGCCCTAGAACCGCCCGGCGCCCAGGTCCCGCGACACAGCGCGGGCGCAGTCCCGCACCGCCGCGACCAGCTCGGGCCGCAATTCGCCCTCCCGGCACAGCCGCTCCACGGCCCCGGTGATGCCGACCGCGCCGACCGGCATCCGCCTGCGGTCGTGGATGGGGGCGGCGATGGAGGCGATGCCCTCCCAGGTCTCCTCGACGTCGGCGGCGTACCCCCGCGCGCGCGTGATGTCCAGGACGTGCTCGAAGCTGTCCGGTTCGCAGACCGTCCGGTCCGTGAACGCCTTGCGGTCGGCCTCCAGTGCCTCGCTGTGCGCCACCGGGTCGTACGCGGAGAGCACCTTGCCCAGTGCCGTCGAGTGCAGCGGCTGCATGGCCCCGATCTCCAGGACCTGCCGGCTGTCGTCGGGCCGGAAGACGTGGTGCACGATCAGGACGCCCTGCTGGTGCAGGACACCGAGGTGGACGCTCTCGCCGCTGGAGCGGGCCAGGTCGTCCGTCCACACCAGGGCGCGCGCCCGCAGCTCGTGCACGTCCAGATAGGTGGTGCCCAGGCGCAGCAGCTCGGCGCCCAGCTGGTAGCGCCCGGAGGCGTCGTCCTGCTCGACGAAGCCCTCCTGCTGGAGGGTGCGCAGGATGCCGTGCGCGGTGCCTTTGGCCAGACCCAGCGACGAGGCGATGTCCGACAGGCCGAGCCGCCGCTCGCCGCCCGCGAGCAGGCGCAGCATCGCGGCCGCCCGCTCGAGCGACTGGATGTTCCGTGCCATCGACGTACTGCCTCCGTCCCCTTCGACTGCCGACCTCGGCGTCGCTGACGTCGTTCGGCAATGCCGAACACTACCGGTCCATGCCGACCTCCCGCCAATGGTCGGCGGGCAACTGTTGCACTTCGGCCACCTCCCGGTGACCGCGGACGAACCCCGGGGAGCGCGTCCACCGGACGCGTGCCACGGCCCTCCGCGGACCGTTCGGGAAGGGGGAACTCGTCCGTTCGGCCGGTATTCGCCCCGCCATACTCGTCCGTCTCGTGGACTCCCTGACCATCGGCCCCCGGTCCCGGCTACCCTGGCGGCGTGCGTTCTCCCCGGGGGCGTCCACCACGGACGGCACCGGGCATGGCGCAAAGCCGACAGCCGTCGCATCCTAGGGAGCCCTTTCATGGCCTCGTCGCCATCCACCCCGCCCGCCGACACCCGCACCCGCGTGTCCGCCCTTCGAGAGGCGCTGGCCACCCGTGTGGTGGTCGCCGACGGTGCGATGGGCACCATGCTCCAGGCCCAGAACCCCACGCTGGAGGACTTCCAGCAGTTGGAGGGGTGCAACGAGGTCCTGAACCTCACCCGGCCGGACATCGTGCGCTCGGTCCACGAGGAGTACTTCGCCGTCGGTGTCGACGCGGTGGAGACCAACACCTTCGGTGCCAACCACTCCGCCCTCGGCGAGTACGACATTCCCGAGCGCGTCCACGAACTGTCCGAGGCGGGTGCCCGCGTCGCCCGCGAGGTCGCCGACGAGTTCGCCGCCCGTGACGGCCGGCAGCGCTGGGTGCTGGGTTCCATGGGCCCCGGCACCAAGCTCCCCACCCTCGGCCACGCCCCCTACCCGGTGCTGCGCGACGCCTACCAGCGCAACGCCGAGGGTCTGGTCGCCGGTGGCGCGGACGCCCTGCTGGTGGAGACCACCCAGGACCTGCTCCAGACCAAAGCCTCCGTACTCGGCGCGCGGCGTGCGCTGGACGCCCTGGGCCTGGACCTGCCCGTCATCGTGTCCGTGACGGTGGAGACGACCGGCACGATGCTCCTCGGCTCGGAGATCGGCGCCGCGCTCACCGCGCTGGAGCCGCTCGGTATCGACATGATCGGCCTGAACTGCGCCACCGGTCCGGCCGAGATGAGCGAGCACCTGCGCTACCTCGCCCGCCACTCCCGCGTCCCGCTGTCCTGCATGCCGAACGCCGGTCTGCCCGTCCTCGGCAAGGACGGCGCGCACTACCCGCTGACCGCGCCCGAGCTGGCCGACGCGCAGGAGACCTTCGTCCGCGAGTACGGCCTGTCCCTGGTCGGCGGCTGCTGCGGTACCACTCCCGAGCACCTGCGCCAGGTCGTCGAGCGGGTGCGCGGCACGGCCCCCACCGCACGCGACCCGCGCCCCGAGCCCGGTGCCGCCTCCCTCTACCAGACCGTCCCCTTCCGCCAGGACACCTCCTACCTCGCCATCGGTGAGCGCACCAACGCGAACGGGTCGAAGAAGTTCCGTGAGGCGATGCTGGAGGGCCGCTGGGACGACTGCGTGGAGATGGCCCGCGACCAGATCCGCGAGGGCGCGCACATGCTCGACCTGTGCGTGGACTACGTCGGCCGGGACGGCGTGGCGGACATGGAGGAGCTGGCGGGACGGTTCGCGACCGCCTCCACGCTGCCGATCGTGCTGGACTCCACCGAGGTCGACGTGATCCGGGCGGGTCTGGAGAAGCTCGGCGGGCGTGCGGTGATCAACTCGGTCAACTACGAGGACGGCGCGGGCCCCGAGTCCCGCTTCGCCCGCGTCACCACGCTGGCGCGGGAGCACGGCGCCGCGCTGATCGCGCTCACCATCGACGAGGTGGGACAGGCCCGCACCGCGGAGAAGAAGGTCGAGATCGCCGAACGGCTCATCGACGACCTCACCGGGAACTGGGGCATCCACGAGTCCGACATCCTCGTCGACTGCCTGACCTTCACCATCTGCACCGGCCAGGAGGAGTCCCGCAAGGACGGCCTGGCCACCATCGAGGGCATCCGCGAGCTGAAGCGGCGCCACCCGGACGTGCAGACCACGCTCGGTCTGTCGAACATCTCCTTCGGTCTCAACCCGGCCGCCCGCATCCTGCTGAACTCCGTCTTCCTCGACGAGTGCGTCAAGGCCGGCCTGGACTCGGCGATCGTCCACGCGTCGAAGATCCTGCCGATCGCCCGTTTCGACGAGGAGCAGGTCACCACCGCCCTCGACCTGATCTACGACCGCCGCCGCGAGGGCTACGACCCCCTCCAGAAGCTGATGCAGCTCTTCGAGGGCGCCACCGCCAAGTCGCTGAAGGCGTCCAAGGCCGAGGAACTGGCCGCCCTCCCGCTCGAGGAACGCCTCAAGCACCGCATCATCGACGGTGAGAAGAACGGCCTGGAGCAGGACCTCGACGCCGCCCTCCAGGAGCGCCCGGCCCTGGACATCGTCAACGACACGCTGCTGGACGGCATGAAGGTCGTCGGTGAGCTGTTCGGTTCCGGGCAGATGCAGCTGCCGTTCGTGCTCCAGTCCGCCGAGGTGATGAAGACCGCGGTGGCCCACCTGGAGCCGCACATGGAGAAGACCGACGACGACGGCAAGGGCACCATCGTGCTGGCCACCGTCCGCGGCGACGTCCACGACATCGGCAAGAACCTCGTCGACATCATCCTGTCCAACAACGGCTACACCGTCGTCAACCTCGGCATCAAGCAGCCCGTCTCCGCGATCCTGGAGGCCGCCGACGAGCACCGGGCCGACGTCATCGGCATGTCCGGCCTCCTGGTCAAGTCCACCGTGATCATGAAGGAGAACCTGGAGGAGCTCAACCAGCGCAAACTGGCCTCCGACTACCCGGTCATCCTCGGCGGCGCCGCCCTCACCCGCGCCTACGTCGAACAGGACCTCCACGAGATCTACGACGGCGAGGTCCGCTACGCCCGCGACGCCTTCGAGGGCCTGCGCCTGATGGACGCCCTCATCGGCATCAAGCGCGGCGTTCCCGGCGCGAAGCTGCCCGAGCTGAAGCAGCGCCGGGTGCGGGCGGCCACCGTCGAGATCGAGGAGCGGCCCGAGGAGGGCAGCGTCCGCTCCGACGTCGCCACCGACAACCCCGTCCCCGCCCCGCCCTTCCGCGGCACCCGCGTCGTCAAGGGCATCCAGCTCAAGGAGTACGCCTCCTGGCTCGACGAGGGCGCCCTCTTCAAGGGCCAGTGGGGCCTCAAGCAGGCCCGCACCGGCGAGGGGCCCTCCTACGAGGAACTCGTCGAGTCCGAGGGCCGGCCCCGCCTGCGCGGCCTCCTCGACCGGCTCCAGACCGACAACCTCCTCGAGGCGGCCGTCGTCTACGGCTACTTCCCCTGCGTCTCCAAGGACGACGACCTCATCGTCCTCGACGAGGCGGGCAACGAGCGCACCCGCTTCACCTTCCCCCGCCAGCGCCGCGGCCGGCGGCTCTGCCTGGCCGACTTCTTCCGCCCGGAGGAGTCCGGCGAGACCGACGTCGTCGGCTTCCAGGTCGTCACCGTCGGCTCCCGCATCGGCGAGGAGACCGCCCGCATGTTCGAAGCCAACGCCTACCGCGACTACCTCGAACTCCACGGCCTGTCCGTCCAGCTCGCCGAAGCCCTCGCCGAGTACTGGCACGCCCGCGTCCGCTCCGAACTCGGCTTCGCCGGGGAGGACCCGGCCGAGATGGAGGACATGTTCGCCCTGAAGTACCGGGGCGCCCGCTTCTCCCTCGGCTACGGAGCCTGCCCCGACCTGGAGGACCGCGCCAAGATCGCCGCCCTCCTCGAGCCCGAGCGCATCGGCGTCCACCTGTCCGAGGAGTTCCAGCTCCACCCCGAGCAGTCCACCGACGCCATCGTCATCCACCACCCGGAGGCGAAGTACTTCAACGCCCGCTGAGGCGCCGTACCGCCTCCAGGGCCACACCAGGCGTTCGCGCCCCGCACGACGTACACTGGTCGGTCCACTGCAGGCCGGCTCCCTTCGTGGGAGCCGGCCTGATCGTCCCTCAAGGAGGTACGTGGATGACCAGTACGGTCCCCGCGCTCGGAACCCGTACGGCCGAAGGCTCCGCCCTACAGGCCGTGCTCCTCGACATGGACGGCACCCTGGTGGACACCGAGGGCTTCTGGTGGGACGTCGAGACGGAGGTCTTCGCCTCCCTCGGCCACACCCTCGACGACTCCTGGCGCCACGTCGTGGTCGGCGGCCCCATGACCCGCAGCGCGGGCTTCCTCATCGAGGCCACCGGCGCCGACATCACCCTCGCCGAACTCAGCGTCCTGCTCAACGACGGCTTCGAGCAGCGCATCGGCCGCGACCTGCCGCTGATGCCCGGCGCCGCCCGGCTGCTCACGGAGCTGTCCGCACACCAGATCCCCACGGCCCTGGTCTCCGCCTCGCACCGGCGCATCATCGACCGCGTGCTGAAGACGCTGGGCCCCCAGAACTTCGCCCTCACCGTCGCGGGCGACGAGGTGCCCCGCACCAAGCCCCACCCCGACCCGTACCTGGCCGCAGCGGCCGGACTCGGTGCGGACCCGGCCCGCTGCGCCGTCGTCGAGGACACCGCGACCGGCGTCGCCGCCGCGGAGGCCGCCGGCTGCCACGTCGTGGCGGTGCCCTCGGTCGCCCCCATCACCCCGGCCGCCCGGCGTACCGTGGTCGCCTCCCTGGAAGAGGTCGACCTGACATTTCTGCGCGGCCTGATGACCCAAATGCGCTAGCCGTTCACCGAGCGTGCAGCGACGTTAAGGCGGCAATTCCGGGAAGGGCCGCACGGGCGACCCGACCGGTGTTCCCGGGCTATTTCCACCACCTCGGACAGTCGAATTCCGGCACCGGCGGCCGAAGTCCAACTGTGATGTTCGCCACGCCGAAAGGGGTCGACAGGTGAGCTCAGGTGTGCCCCGTCCGGCTTGGCGAACGTTGTCGAGGAGACCTTGTGTCCTGATTGGTGAAACCCTGCACTAATCCTTCCACTGTCGGGTTTTCGGTGTGTCCACACCCGGTTTCACTCCGTGATGAGCACTCAACTCCGGTGGCTGCGAGCCCCCGTGCGGGCGCGGACTAATCTCGACGCCAGAACATCGGCCACTACCCCCGTGATCCGCCGCGACACCCCTGCATGCCGGATACACGGACCGACAGCTCTGGAGAAACTCGAGCATGAACCGCAAGACTTTGGTGCTGCCGGCCGTCGTCGGCCTGCTCGCGCCGGTGCTCGCCGCCTGCGGAGGATCGGACAGCGGCAGCGGCGACGGGGACGCGATCGTCGTCGGCACCACGGACCGGTTCAGCCTGGACGGGATGCCGGCGCCCTTCGACCCGGCGTACGCCTACGACGTCGGCGCCTGGAACATCATGCGCCAGACCTCGCAGACGCTGATGGTGCTGCCCCGCGGTGACGGCGAACCCGTCCCCGAGGCCGCCAAGCAGTGCGGATTCACCGACACCGGCAACGAGCGCTACGCCTGCACCCTGCGGGACGGCCTGGAGTTCGCCAACGGCGACCCCGTCACCGCGGAGGACGTGAAGTACTCCTTCGAGCGCGTCCGGAAGATCGAGGCGGACACCGGGGTGGCCGCGCTGCTGTCCACCGTGGACACCATCGAGACGAAGGGCGACCGCGAGGTCATCTTCCACCTCAACACCGCCGACGCCACCTTCCCGTTCAAGCTGTCGACGCCGGTCGCCGGCATCGTCAACCCGGCCGACTACGAGAAGGACAAGGTCCGCGACGGCTTCGAGCTGACCGGCTCGGGCCCGTACACGATGAAGGCCGAGGTCAAGGGCGACGAGATGACCAAGGCCGTGTTCACCAAGAACCCCAATTACAAGGGGAGTCTCAAGGTGAACAACGACAAGGTCGAACTCGTCTCCTTCGCCGACGCCGAGGCGATGGGCGACGCCATCGACAAGGGCGACATCGACGTGATGACCCGCGCGATGACGCCGGAACAGGTCCAGAACCTGTCCAAGGCCACGGACGGCGACGTCGACCTGGTCGAGGTGGCCGGTCTCGAGATCCGCTACCTCGCCTTCAACACGGACGCGGCGACGGTCAAGGACAAGGCCGTCCGCACGGCGATGGCCCAGCTCATCAACCGCAGCGAACTCGTCTCCGCGGTCTACGGATCCCAGGCCGAACCGCTGTACTCGATGGTTCCGGCCGGCATCACCGGCCACTCCAACTCGTTCTTCAACAAGTACGGCGACCCGAGCGTCGCCAAGGCGAAGGCGATGCTGGAGGACGCGGACATCACCACGCCGGTCAAGCTGACGATGCACTACACGACGGACCACTACGGCGCCGCGACCAAGCCGGAGTTCGAGCAGCTCCAGAAGCAGCTGAACGACAGCGGTCTGTTCGACGTCGACATCAAGGGCACGCCCTGGGACAAGTTCCAGAAGGCGGAGCGAAACCGCGAGTACGACGTCTTCGGCATGGGCTGGTTCCCCGACTTCCCGGACGCGGACAGCTTCATCGCGCCGTTCCTCGACAAGGGCAACACCCTCAACATGCCGTACAGCAACCCGGAGATCATCAACGACCTGATCCCCGCCTCCCGCGGCGAGGCCGACCGGCTCTCCGCGGTGGACGACCTCACCAAGATCCAGGACATCACCGCCAAGGACGTCCCGCTGATCCCGCTGTGGCAGGGCAAGCAGTACGTCGCCACCCGCGACGACGTCACCGGCACGGCCTACCTCCTCAACTCCTCCTCCTCGCTCCAGCTCTGGGAGCTGGGCCGGGGCGTGAGCGGCTGACGCCGACGCCGGACGGCTGACGCCTGCACCGGACAAGCCCGAAGGGCGCCCTCTTCTCGTCGGAAGAGGGCGCCCTTCGGTCGTGCACGTGCCCCGCGGACGGCCGCGCGGCCGGGGCACCGGCTACTGCGCGCCGGGACGGACCAGACCGCTCTCGTACGCGTACACCGCCGCCTGGACCCGGTCCCGCAGGCCCAGCTTGGTCAGCACGTGGCCCACATGGGTCTTGACCGTCGTCTCGCTGACGAACAGGTCCGCGGCGATCTCCGCGTTGGACAGCCCGCGCGCCACCAGCTTCAGCACCTCGACCTCACGGTCCGTCAGCGTGTGCAGGGTGTCCGGCACCGGCTCGTCACCGGACGGCAGATGCGTGGCGTACTTGTCGAGCAGCCGCCGGGTGATGCTCGGCGCGAGCATCGCCTCACCGCCCGCCACCACACGGATCGCCTGCACCAGCTCGTTGGCCGGGGCGTCCTTGAGCAGGAAGCCGCTGGCACCCGCCTTCAACGCCTCCACCACGTACTCGTCCAGATCGAAGGTGGTCAGCACCAGCACCTTCGCCGGGCCGTCCCGCTCGGGCCCGGTGATCTGCCGGGTCGCCTCCACACCGTCCATCCGCGGCATGCGGATGTCCATCAGCACCACATCGGGCTGCAACGCCCGCACCTGGTCGAGAGCCTGAAGGCCGTCTCCGGCCTCGCCGACGACCGCGAGATCCTGCTCCGCCTCCAGAATCATCCGGAAGCCCGTGCGCAGCAGCGGCTGGTCGTCGACCAGTAGGACGCGGATGGCCACGTAAGTCTCCTTCGATGGGACAGGCCCTAGTCCAGCCCCATTCTGCCCTGACCGGTGCCGCCGGAGTCGGCCGCCCTCAGCGGCAGCGGATACGGCGGGGGAGTGCCGCCGAACTCCGGACAGTGCGCCTGGTGATCGCACCAGCCGCACAGCTTCGTGGGCCTCGGCCGCCAGTCGCCCGTCTCGGTCGCCAGCCGGATCGCCTCCCACAGCGCCAGCAGCTTGCGCTCGACCCGCTCCAGGTCGGCCGGGACCGGGTCGTACGTGAGCACGTCACCGCTGCCGAGATAGACCAGCTGCAGGCGGCGCGGGACGACCTTCTTCAGCCGCCACACCACCAGCGCGTAGAACTTCATCTGGAACAGCGCACCCTCCGCGTACTGCGGCCGGGGCGCCTTGCCCGTCTTGTAGTCGACGATCCGGACCTCGCCGGTGGGTGCCACGTCGACCCGGTCGATGATGCCGCGCAGCCGCAGCCCGGAATCCAGCTCGGCCTCGACGAACAGCTCCCGCTCGGCGGGCTCCAGCCGGCTCGGATCCTCCAGGCTGAACCAGCGCTCGACGAGCCGCTCCGCCTCCGAGAGCCACTGCGCCAGCCGCTCACCCTCCGGGTCGTCCGCGAACAGCTCACCGACCTCCGGCCGGCTCTCCCGCAGCCGGTCCCACTGTCCCGGGACCAGCGCCTTGGCCCGCGGCACCGTGCGCTCGGCCGCCGGGGCGTCGAAGAGCCGCTCCAGCACCGCGTGCACCAGGGTGCCCCGGGTCGCCGCCTCACTTGGCTTCTCCGGCAGCCGGTCGATGACCCGGAACCGGTACAGCAGCGGGCACTGCATGAAGTCACCGGCCCGCGAGGGCGAGAGCGAGGCGGGCGGTATCGCCACGGACGCGGGCACGACCGCCGCGGCCGACGCGTCCACCGCCACGACCGTCGGTTCCACCGCCACGCCCGCCTGATCCGCCACTGCCGCCGCCGGTCGGGCGGATCCGCCGGCGTCCTCCGCGACATCCTCGGTACTCGTCTCCATGACCCCAGACCTTACGGCCGGCCACTGACAGCGGCCCAGCCCGCAGGCTGTGACCCCTGTGACGGAAGGCAAGCACAGGGGTGCCGGGGCTGAACGGGCCGGGACGGACGCATACCATCGACACGAGACCCTCCCGTCCGGCAGGCGGGAGACGCTTCGAACGAGGGGACATCGTGGACGTGAGCGGCGGGAGCGGGCAGCCGCGGTCCGGCAACGACGAGTCGGCCGAGCCCCGGGCACACCCCACGGCCCCGGCCCCCGGCCCCGACGACACCGCACAGCCGGAGCCCACCGGCCCCACAGCCGCGGACCCCGGCCCGCCGGGCCACGAGGCGCCGGCGCCGGCAGCCGGGACGCCGCACACCGACACGCCGGACCCCGGTCCGCCGGCGCCCACGCGACCGGGGGAGAGCCCCGCCGAAGCCCCCACCCCGCACGACCGGCCCGACCGGACCACCCAGGACGCCGCACCCCGGAACCCGGGCCCGGACGCCGCACGCGCCACGGCGGGGGAACCGCCGGAGCAGCCGGCCTCCGGAGACGACGCGACCCCGCCTCCTCCGGCGGATCCGCCCGCCGGCGGTGAGGCCGGCACCGGCGCCCCCTCGCCACGGCCCTCCGACCACGACCGCCCCGCCGAGCCCCCGACCGAGCCCTCCGAGCCGCGCGCCGACCACCGGCACGCCGCCCACGGCACCGGCACCGGCACCCCACGCCACCGCACCGAAGCCCACACCCACGGCGCGGGCGGGCCGGGACGGCCACCGCAGCGCCGGCCCGAACCGGGCGGCGGACTGCTCATGGGCCGCCCCTTCGGCGTGCCCGTGTACGTCGCCCCCAGCTGGTTCCTCGTCGCCGCCCTGATCACCTGGGTCTTCGGCGGCCAGCTCGACCGCGTCCTGCCCGAGCTCGGCGCCGCCCGCTACCTCGTCTCCCTCTTCTTCGCCGTCGCCTTCTACGCCTCCGTCCTCGTCCACGAACTCGCCCACACCGTCGCCGCCCTCCGCTTCAAGCTCCCCGTCCGCCGCATCCAGCTCCAGTTCTTCGGCGGCGTCTCCGAGATCGAGAAGGAGGCCGAGACCCCCGGCCGCGAATTCGTGCTGGCCTTCGTCGGCCCCCTGCTCTCCCTCGTCCTGTCCGGCGTCTTCTACGCCGCCCTGCTCCCCGTCGAACCCGACAGCGTCGTCGGCGTCCTCCTGGCGGGCCTGATGGTCTCCAACCTCATCGTGGCCGTCTTCAACCTGCTGCCCGGCCTCCCCCTCGACGGCGGCCGCATGCTCCGCGCCGTCGTCTGGAAGATCACCGGCAAGCCCATGAGCGGCACCGTCGCCGCCGCCTGGGTCGGCCGCGCGCTCGCCATCGCCGTACTGATCGGCCTGCCGCTGCTCACCCAGTCCCTCGGCAGCGCCTCCGCCGACGACGTCGGCATGGACACCGTCATGGACGCCCTGCTCGCCGCCATCCTCGCCGCGATCATCTGGACCGGCGCCGGAAACAGCCTCCGCATGGCCCGCCTGCGCGAACACCTCCCCGAACTGCGCGCCCGCGCCCTCACCCGGCGCGCCGTCCCCGTCGAGGCCGACACCCCCCTCTCCGAGGCCCTGCGCCGCGCCAACGCCTCCGGCGCCCGTGCCCTCGTCGTCGTCGACGCCGACGGCACCCCCGCCTCACTGGTCCGCGAGGCCGCCATCGTCGGCGTACCCGAGCACCGCCGCCCCTGGGTAGCGGTCAGCACCCTCGCCCAGGACCTCACCGACGGCATGCGCGTCTCCGCCGAACTGTCCGGCGAGGAACTCCTCGACGCCCTGCGCGCCAACCCCGCCACCGAGTACCTCGTCGTCGAGGAGACCGGCGAGATCTACGGCGTCCTGTCCGCCGCCGACGTCGAGCGCGCCTTCGTCAAGGCCATGGCCCGCCCCTCCTGAGGACCGCTCTCCCAAAGCGGTGGTCGGCGGTCCCCGCCAGGACCGGTACGCTGGTCACATGTCCGAACCGACCGGTGCCGCCCGCAGGCGCGGGCCCTTCAAGGTCGGGGACCAGGTTCAGCTGACCGACCCCAAGGGCCGCCACTACACGTTCACGCTCGAGGCCGGGAAGAACTTCCACACCCACAAGGGTTCCTTCCCCCACGACGAACTGATCGGTGCTCCCGAGGGCAGCGTCGTCCGCACCACCGGGAACGTCGCCTACCTCGCGCTGCGCCCCCTGCTCCCCGACTACGTCCTTTCCATGCCCCGCGGGGCAGCCGTCGTCTACCCGAAGGACGCGGGGCAGATCCTCGCCTTCGCCGACATCTTCCCCGGCGCACGCGTCGTCGAGGCCGGAGTCGGCTCCGGCTCCCTCAGCAGCTTCCTGCTGCGCGCCATCGGCGACCAGGGCATGCTGCACTCCTACGAGCGCCGCGAGGACTTCGCCGAGATCGCCCAGCAGAACGTGCAGCGCTACTTCGGCGGCCCGCACCCCGCCTGGCAGCTCACTGTGGGCGACCTCCAGGACAACCTGTCCGACACGGACGTCGACCGCGTCATCCTCGACATGCTCGCCCCCTGGGAGTGCCTGGACGTCGTCAAGAAGGCACTCGTGCCCGGCGGCATCCTGTGCTGCTACGTCGCCACCACCACCCAGCTCGCCCGGACCGTCGAGTCCATCCGCGAGATCGGCTGCTTCAACGAGCCGACCTCCTGGGAGACCATGATCCGCAACTGGCACGTCGAGGGCCTCGCCGTCCGCCCCGACCACCGCATGATCGGCCACACCGGCTTCCTCCTCACCGCCCGCCGCCTCGCCGACGGCGTCGAGCCCCCCATGCGCCGCCGCCGCCCCGCCAAGGGCGCCTACGGCGAGGACTACGACGGCCCCAACGCCGGCGGAGGCTCCGGCCGCTGAAGCGGCCCCGCACCGCACCCAACGCACCGACGCCGTGGTGGAGTTCCGGAAACGTCCCGGAACTCCACCACGGCGTCGTCGTGTTGACCGGCCCCCACGAGCACGAGAGAAGCGGCACCGCGGGAAATCCGTACCAGTACCCACCCCGCCGTTCCCCCGCACTGTGACGTGTGGCACGATGCAGGCCACCCCCACCGGCACAGCCCTCACAGGAGACACTCCTCGTGCAGCACCCCGCCGTTCCGGAGCTCTCGCACACGCACACCCGGCCGATCCACTGGGTCGCCACCGCCACGGCCGTCGCCGGCGTGGTCGCCCTGTCCTCGGTCCTCCAGCCCGACGCCGCCACAGCGGCCCAGACCGCCGGCCCCGCAGCCGCCGCCGGGCCGAAAAGCGCGCCGGCCCACATCGCACCGCCCGACCCCGCCGCCGTGGCCTTCCCCCTGGAATGCGGCCCCGTCGAAGCCGTCGTGCAGAAGAAGGCCTCCGGCGACCTCGACGGCGACGGCCGGCCCGAGACCGTGGCCGTCGTGCACTGCGACGCCCCCATGGGCACCCCGCCCGACGGCGTCTACGTCATCACGCGGAACCACGACGGCGGCAAGCCCCGCGTCGTCGCCACCCTCGTCGACCCCAAGGACCGCCGCACGGCCACCGAACTCTCGGTGCGCGACGGCGTCGTCCGCGCCACGCTCCTCGGCTACTCCACGCCCGACGTGCCCAGTTGCTGCCCCGACGTCACCGACGACGTGAAGTGGCAGTGGAAGAACGGCACGTTCGTCAGCGACACGCCCTCACAGGCACGCACCGTCTGACCGGTACTCCCGGGGCAGGCGGTGTGACACACCAGACAGCAGTCACCGAGCGTACGCGCAACGTCACGATTTGGTCACTCTGAGTCCGGGCCGTAGACCTCTGCCCTGTCCGAAACGCGACGCACATGGATGCACTCGCCCGGACACTCCTTCACCGAGTCGACCACATCCGTGAGAAGCGGCAGCGGCACGGGCGTTGCCGCCCCCGGCGCCTGCAACAGCTCGTCGTCCGCGCCCTTCACATAGGCCAGACCGTCGATGTCCAGCTCGAACACCTCGGGCGCGTACTGGGCACAGATGCCGTCACCGGTACACAGGTCCTGATCGATCCAGACCTCCAGGGCCTCGCCGTCGCCAACGGCCTCCTGCTGCACGCTCATCGCTCCTGCCGTTTCCTGCGCCGAGCCCTCCGGGAATCCGGCCAGCTCCGACGGGTGTTGAACACTTCGACCCTACCCTCGCCGGGGTTCCCGTCACGTTCCGTGGGTATTCCCCTGGCGTGAGGGAGAGCGCAAGGGTGAAGATCGGACACACCCCTACAGTCTTTGTGATCTAGGGGTTTCAATCGACACCCACCCAGGTAGGGTCTGGAAGCGTCCAGCTCCCCTTGGAGGAGGTGAGGACCGTGGCAGCCCACGACGACGACATGAACCGCGGCATCCGCCCGGGACGCGGGTCCGAGGACCCGGCCGGGCAGGTGGCCTACCTTGAGCAGGAGATCGCCGTCCTGCGACGCAAGCTCGCCGAATCTCCGCGGCACACGAGAATTCTCGAAGAGCGGATCGTCGAACTGCAGACCAACCTGGCCGGCGTGTCCGCCCAGAACGAACGACTCGCCGGCACCCTCCGCGAGGCCCGCGACCAGATCGTGGCCCTCAAGGAGGAAGTCGACCGGCTGGCCCAGCCACCCGCCGGCTTCGGCGTCTTCCTGCAGGCCAACGAGGACGGCACCGCCGACATCTTCACCGGCGGCCGCAAACTCCGGGTGAACGTCAGCCCGAGCGTCGAACTCGACGAGCTCCGACGCGGCCAGGAAGTGATGCTCAACGAAGCACTCAACGTGGTCGAGGCCATGGAGTACGAGAGCGTCGGCGACATCGTCACCCTCAAGGAGATCCTCGAGGACGGCGAGCGCGCCCTGGTGCTCGGCCACACCGACGAGGAAAGGGTGGTCCGGCTCGCCGAGCCCCTGCGCGGGCTCACCATCCGCCCCGGCGACGCCCTCCTGCTCGAACCCCGCTCCGGCTACGTCTACGAGGTCGTCCCCAAGAGCGAGGTCGAGGAACTCGTCCTCGAAGAGGTCCCCGACATCGGCTACGAGCAGATCGGTGGCCTCGGCGGACAGATCGAGATGATCCGCGACGCGGTCGAGCTCCCCTATCTCTACCCCGACCTGTTCCGGGAGCACGAGCTGCGCCCGCCCAAGGGCGTCCTGCTCTACGGGCCCCCCGGATGCGGCAAGACGCTCATCGCCAAGGCCGTCGCCAACTCGCTGGCCAAGAAGGTCGCCGAGGTCACCGGCCAGGCCGCCGGCAAGAGCTTCTTCCTCAACATCAAGGGCCCCGAGCTCCTCAACAAGTACGTCGGCGAGACCGAGCGGCAGATCCGCCTCGTCTTCCAGCGAGCCCGTGAGAAGGCCAGCGAGGGCACCCCCGTCATCGTCTTCTTCGACGAGATGGAATCCCTCTTCCGCACCCGCGGCTCCGGCGTCAGCTCGGACGTGGAGAACACCATCGTCCCCCAGCTCCTCGCCGAGATCGACGGCGTGGAAGGCCTGCAGAACGTGGTCGTCATCGGCGCCTCCAACCGCGAGGACATGATCGACCCCGCCATCCTGCGGCCCGGCCGGCTCGACGTGAAGATCAAGATCGAACGTCCGGACGCCGAAGCGGCCAAGGACATCTTCGGCAAGTACCTCACCGAACGCCTCCCCCTCCACTCCGACGACCTCGCGGAGCACGAGAAGGACAAGGCGGCCACCGTCTCCAGCATGATCCAGACGGCGGTGGAACAGATGTACGCCGAATCCGAGGAGAACCGCTTCCTGGAAGTCACCTACGCCAACGGCGACAAGGAAGTCCTCTATTTCAAGGACTTCAATTCCGGCGCCATGATCGAGAACATCGTGGGCCGCGCCAAGAAAATGGCGATCAAGGACTTCCTCGACAAGAACCAGAAGGGCCTCCGCGTCTCCCACCTCCTCCAGGCCTGTGTGGACGAGTTCAAGGAGAACGAGGACCTGCCCAACACCACCAACCCGGACGACTGGGCCCGCATCTCCGGAAAGAAGGGCGAGCGGATCGTGTACATCCGTACGCTCGTCACCGGAAAGCAGGGCGCGGACACCGGACGCTCCATCGACACGGTGGCAAACACCGGTCAGTACCTGTAAAAAGCTGGGCGGCTGCGGGTGCCCTCACCGGGTACCCGCAGCCGACTGTTTTCCGGAGCCCCGGCTGGAGCAAGGCAATGACGCAAATGATCTCCCCGCCAGCGCAAAGGCGTTCTAGGCTCTTCCATACCGCCGAGTCGCGCACTGCGGGGACGGGCACCGCACACGCATCGGAGCGCCAGCGGTACTTGAGCGACGCCCACTACGGGCGCTGCCGGGCTAGGAGGGCCGCATGACCGTACGGCGAGTAATGGGCATCGAGACGGAGTACGGAATCTCCGTCCCCGGCCACCCCAACGCCAATGCCATGCTCACCTCGTCCCAGATCGTCAACGCCTACGCGGCGGCGATGCACCGGGCCCGCCGGGCCCGCTGGGACTTCGAGGAGGAGAACCCGCTCCGGGACGCGCGAGGCTTCGACCTCGCCCGCGAGAACGCCGACAACAGCCAGCTCACCGACGAGGACATCGGCCTCGCCAACGTCATCCTCACCAACGGAGCACGGCTCTACGTCGACCACGCCCACCCCGAATACAGCGCTCCCGAGGTCACCAACCCGCGCGACGCCGTCCTGTGGGACAAGGCCGGCGAACGCATCATGGCCGAAGCCGCCGAGCGCGCCGCCCAGCTCCCCGGCGCCCAGCCCATCCACCTCTACAAGAACAACACCGACAACAAGGGCGCCTCCTACGGCACGCACGAGAACTACCTGATGAAGCGGGAGACCGCCTTCTCGGACATCGTGCGCCACCTGACCCCCTTCTTCGTCTCCCGCCAGGTCTTCACCGGCGCCGGGCGCGTCGGCATCGGCCAGGACGGCCACGAACACGGCTTCCAGCTCAGCCAGCGCGCCGACTACTTCGAGGTCGAGGTCGGCCTGGAGACGACGCTGAAGCGCCCCATCATCAACACCCGCGACGAACCGCACGCCGACGCCGAGAAGTGGCGCCGCCTGCACGTGATCATCGGCGACGCGAACCTGTCCGAGATCTCGACGTACCTGAAACTCGGCACGACGGCCCTGGTCCTGTCCATGATCGAAGACGGTTTCATCGCCGTCGACCTCGCCGTCGACCAGCCCGTACGCACCCTCCACCAGGTCTCCCACGATCCGAGCCTGAAGCACCTGGTCACCCTGCGCAGCGGCCGCACGCTGACCGCCGTGCAGCTCCAGATGGAGTACTACGAACTGGCTCGCAAATACGTCGAGGAACGCTACGGCGCGGACGCCGACGACCAGACCAAGGACGTCCTCGGCCGCTGGGAGGACACTCTCAACCGGCTCGAGAACGACCCGATGAGCCTGGCCGGCGAACTGGACTGGGTCGCCAAACGGGAACTCATGGAGGGCTACCGCCGCCGCGACAACGTCGACTGGGACGCCGCCCGGCTGCACCTCGTCGACCTCCAGTACGCCGACGTACGGCCCGACAAGGGCCTCTACAACCGCCTCGTGGACCGCGGCCGCATCAAGCGCCTGCTGGACGAGAACGAGGTCGAGCGGGCCCGCACGAAGCCGCCGGAGGACACCCGCGCCTACTTCCGCGGACGCTGCCTGGAGCAGTACGCGGACGACGTCGCGGCGGCCTCCTGGGACTCGGTGATCTTCGATCTGCCGGGCCGGGACTCGCTCCAGCGGGTCCCAACCCTGGAACCGCTTCGCGGAACGCGTAATCACGTCAAGGAGCTCCTGGACCGCTGCCGCACCGCCGACGACCTGGTCAGGGTCCTGTCCGGCGGGTGAGCGGCCCGAGCGGGTACCGGGGAGTAGACAGCCGGACAGGGTGGAATATCCCAGGTCCGGGAACCATGGAGATGGTCCCCGTACGTTGGAGGAAGTGCGGGGCCGATGTCGGACCGGACTTGTAGGGTCTGATCTTGACCGAGCAACTGTGTCGGGCGAACCGAGCGGGGTGAGGGTGATGGCGACCAAGGACACCAGCGGCGGGCAGCAGAAGGCCACGCGGTCCACCGAGGAGGTCGAGGAGCAGGCGCAGGACGCGCAGGCATCGGAAGGCCTCAAGGAACGCCAGGAAAAGCTGAACGACGACGTGGACTCCGTCCTGGACGAGATCGACGACGTCTTGGAAGAGAACGCAGAGGATTTCGTTCGATCGTTTGTTCAAAAGGGTGGACAGTAGTCCGCTATATGAACGATCCGGGTTCGAGGAAGTGCTCGACGTGCCAGAGGGTGCTTCCGGCCGGCGCATTCGCGAGCAATCGGTCGCGGCCCGACGGGCTTCAGACCAACTGCCGCGAATGCGCCGCCGAGTACTACAGGCGTCGGCCGGAGGCACGGGGCAAGACCGTTCGCGTCAAAGTGCCGGTTCCGAGGGGGCACAAGCGCTGTCCACAGTGCGAAAAGGTGAAGCCGCACTCCGATTGGGAGCGGAACAGGTCGTCCTCGGACGGCTGGGCCAGTTACTGCCGTGAGTGTGGTGCTGAGCGCAACCGCACGGGCTACTTCAAGCGCAAGTATGGTCTCGCTCCTGCGGAGTTGGATGCGATGATCGCCGAACAGCAGGGGGTCTGCTGTACCTGCCTCACGGCTCCGGCCGAGCATGTGGATCACCGCCACGAGACGGGTAGGGTCCGTGGCGTACTGTGCTTCAGCTGCAACGCTGCGCTGGGGCAGTTCAAGGATCGGCCCGATGCCATAAGGCGGGCTGCCGCTTACGTGGAAGGAATCGCGTGGAAGCCAACACTCGTAGCACCGGGCGTCTACCAGCTGCCTTCCTGACGCCCGGGTCTTCCTCCTTCATGGACTTCCTCGGTGAGCACCAGCCGGAGATCCTCCCGGGCAACCGGCAGCTCCCGCCGGTGCAGGGCGTCATCGAGGCACCGCACGGCACCACGATCGTGGCGGTGACGTTCCCCGGCGGTGTCGTCCTCGCCGGCGACCGTCGGGCCACCATGGGCAACATGATCGCCCAGCGGGACATCGAGAAGGTCTTCCCGGCCGACGAGTACTCGGCGGTGGGCATCGCCGGTACGGCCGGCCTGGCCGTGGAGATGGTGAAGCTGTTCCAGCTGGAGCTGGAGCACTTCGAGAAGGTCGAGGGCGCGCAGCTGTCCCTGGAGGGCAAGGCGAACCGCCTGTCGACGATGATCCGGTCCAACCTGGGCATGGCGATGCAGGGGCTGGCCGTGGTGCCGCTGTTCGCCGGTTACGACGTGGACCGGGGCAGGGGCCGCATCTTCTCGTACGACGTGACGGGCGGCCGGTCCGAGGAGCGGAGCTACGCGACCACGGGTTCGGGCTCGGTCTTCGCGCGCGGTGCGATGAAGAAGCTGTTCCGTGACGACCTGACCGAGGAGCAGGCCACGACGCTCGTGGTCCAGGCGCTGTACGACGCGGCCGACGACGACTCGGCGACCGGTGGTCCCGATGTCGCCCGCCGGATCTATCCGATCATCACTGTGATCACCGAGGACGGTTTCCGCCGGCTCGGTGAGGACGAGGCCGCGGAGCTGGCCGGCTCGGTGCTGCAGGCCCGGCTCGAGCAGCCCGACGGTCCGCGGGCCGCCCTGCTGTAGCGGGCGCGGGTCTTCGTTGTCAGGTGGTCCAGTGATTTCGACAGGAAGGGACGGATAACCGGTGTCGACGCCGTTCTATGTATCTCCTCAGCAGGCGATGGCCGACCGGGCGGAGTACGCCCGCAAGGGCATCGCGCGTGGCCGCAGCCTGGTGGTGCTGCAGTACGCCGACGGCATCGTGTTCGTCGGTGAGAATCCGTCCCGTGCGCTGCACAAGTTCAGCGAGATCTACGACCGGATCGGCTTCGCGGCCGCCGGCAAGTACAACGAGTACGAGAACCTGCGGATCGGCGGGGTGCGCTATGCCGACCTGCGGGGTTACACCTACGACCGTGACGACGTGACGGCGCGCGGTCTGGCCAACGTGTACGCCCAGACGCTGGGCACGATCTTCTCCAGCCAGGCCGAGAAGCCGTACGAGGTGGAACTGGTCGTCGCGGAGGTCGGGGACAGCCCGGAGAACGACCAGATCTACCGGCTGCCGCACGACGGTTCGATCGTCGACGAGCACGGATCGGTGGCGGTCGGCGGCAACGCGGAGCAGATCAGCGGGTACCTGGATCAGCGGCACCGGGACGGCATGACGCTGGCCGAGGCGCTGAAGCTGGCGGTGCAGGCGCTGTCCCGCGACACCAACGGCAGTGAGCGGGAGATCCCGGCGGAGCGGCTGGAGGTCGCGGTCCTGGACCGGACGCGTCCGCAGCAGCGCAAGTTCAAGCGCATCGTGGGCGGTCAGCTGTCGCGGCTGCTGGATTCCGGCGCGGGCGCGGGTGAGTCGTCGGAGGAGAGCGCGACCGACACCGACACCGACACCCCGACCGGCTCCGGCTCCGGGTCGGACGAGGAGTAGTAGAGGCTCACCTCGTCGGGTCATCGCGGCGCCGTCGTGGACCCCCGTACCACCAGGCTCACCGGCAGGTCCCCCTTCTCGGGGGGCCTGCCTTCCAGTACCGCCAGCAGTGCCCGCATGCCGCGTTCGCCGAAGGCCTCCGCGTCGAGGCGGACGGTGGTGAGTTCGGGGTCGATGGCGGTGGCGAGGCCGAGGTCGTCGAGGCCGGTGACGGACAGGTCGTCGGGGACGCGGAGTCCGGCGCGCCGGACGGCCTTGTAGGCGCCGGCGGCCAGTTTGTCGTCGTCGCAGACCAGCGCCGTGGGCCGGGGCCCGGGCGCGGCGAGGGCGGCCTCCGTGGCGTTCAGGGCGCCCTCGATCGAGATGGGGGCGCGGATGGTGCGCAGTTCGGTGCCGGGGGCGTCGGCGAGGCGTGTGGCCAGCTCGCGGGCGCGTACCTCGAAGGTCCAGGAGGGGATGTCGGCAGCGAGGTGGAGGAAGCTGCGGTGGCCCAGCGACAGCAGGTGCTCGGTGACCTGGCGGATGCCGTCGGCGATGTCGAGGTTGACCGTCGCGGCGCCCAGGCTGCCCTCCGGGTCGCTGTCGAGCATGACGAGGGGGAGCTGGTCGCCGCGGATGGCGGTGAGCGCGTCGGCGGCCATGGAGGAGGCGATGACGCCGTCCAGTGCTGCCTGCGCGGAGGCGAAGGGGTCCCGGGCGGGGCCGACGCCTTCGGGTGAGGGGTAGAGGACCACGCCGAAGCCGTGCTCCGCGGCGACGCGTGCGGCGCCCGTGTACACCTCGGCGAAGAACTCCGTGGTGAGCGCGGGGACGACCAGCAGGACGGTGCGGGTGCGGCCGAGGCGGAGGTTGCGGGCGGCGAGGTTGGGGCGGTAGCCCAGTTCCGAGGCGGCCTCGCGGACCCGTCGGGCCGTCGGTTCGGAGACGCGGCCGCGCCATTTGTCTCCGAGGACCAGGGAGACGGCTGCCTGGGAGACCCCGGCGGCCTGGGCGACGTCCCGGCTCGTGGGGCGGGTGCTGCCTCGTGCCACCGTTCGCCTGCGCTTTCGTCTGGACTGCTGAACAGGCGACATGGTACGTATGGCAGCGAACGTTATACGTAACACTTGCTCGAGTGGGAACCAGGGAGGTGCGTCGTGGTCGCCGGTTATCTCGACATTCTCCGGGCGCGGCATGCCGTACGGCTGCTGGCCGGCACGCTGGTCGGGCGGTTGCCGAACGCGACCGCGGCGATCGCGATCGTGCTGTTCGTGCGGGCCGAGGGCGGCTCGTACAGTCTCGCGGGGGCGCTGGCGGCGGTGTACGGCGTGGCGAACGCCGTGGGGCAGCCGGTGCTGGGGCGGCTGGTGGACCTGCACGGGCAGCCGCGGGTTCAGCTGCCGGCCGCGGTGCTGTCGGCGCTGGCGATGGCCGCGTTCGCCTTCGCGGGCACCGGGACGGCGGCGCTCGCGTATGCGGCCGTGGGGGCGGCCGGGCTGTTCACGCCCCCGCTGGAGGGCGGGCTGCGGGCGCTGTGGCCGAGTGTGCTGGGCAAGGAGGACCAGGTGCACACGGCGTACGCGATGGACGCCGTGGCGCAGGAGATCATGTTCACCGTCGGGCCGCTGCTGGTGACGGTGTGCGTGTCGCTGTGGTCGCCGCAGGCGGCCCTGCTCGTGCTGAACGGGCTCGGTGTGCTGGGCGCGCTGTCCGTGGTGGTGTCGCCGCCCTCGCGCGCGTGGCGGTCGGCGCCGCGGGAGGCGCACTGGCTGGGCGCGTTGCGTTCGGGCGGGCTGCTGGCGCTGCTGGGGGCGTTCCTGTTCATCGGCATGGCGCTCGGGTCGATCACGGTCGCGTCGGTGCCGTACGCGGACGAGCACGGTGGTGACGCCGTGTACGGGTGGCTGATGGCCGCTCTGGGGCTGGGGGCGCTGGTCGGGGGCGTGGTGTACGGGGCGCGGCGGTGGGCCGGTGAGCCGGCGCGGCGACTGCGGGTGCTGGTGGCGCTGCTGGCGGTTTGTTACCTGCCGCTGATGCTGATGCCGGGCGCGGTGGCCATGGTGCTGCTGACGGTCGTGGCGGGGGTGTTCCTGGCGCCGTGCATCGCGTGTGCGTTCGTCCTCGTCGATGTGCACGCGCCGCGGGGGACGGTGACGGAGGCGTTCTCCTGGCTGGTGACGACGTTCACGGTGGGTGCCTCGGTGGGTACGGGTCTGGCGGGGCCCGTCGTGGAGCACGGCGGGGCCTTGTGGGGCTTCGCGGTGCCGGGGGCGGCGGGGTGCGTCTCGCTGCTCGTGCTGGCGTGCACCGGGCGGGTCCTCGCAGCTCCCGTGCGGCAAGCGGTGGTTGCGGCTTCATCGGAAAATGATCCAAACCGTGCCGTCGAACCCCGTTTCAGTTCGGGTCATCAGGCGTAATGTTCAGTCATGGACCGCCGCATTTTCGGGCTGGAGAACGAGTACGGCGTCACGTGCACGTTCAGGGGACAGCGCCGCCTGTCGCCTGACGAGGTGGCGCGGTACCTCTTCCGCCGTGTCGTGTCATGGGGCCGCAGCAGCAACGTCTTTCTGCGCAATGGCGCCCGCCTGTATCTCGACGTGGGATCACATCCGGAATACGCGACACCCGAGTGTGACAACGTGACCGAACTCGTCACCCACGACAAGGCGGGCGAGCGCATTCTCGAAGGACTCCTGGTGGACGCCGAACGACGCCTGCACGAGGAGGGAATCGCGGGCGACGTCTACCTCTTCAAGAACAACACCGACTCCGCGGGCAACTCGTACGGTTGTCACGAGAATTATCTCGTGGCCCGGCACGGGGAGTTTTCGCGGCTCGCGGACATCCTCATTCCGTTCCTGGTGACGAGGCAGTTGCTCTGTGGTGCCGGCAAGGTGCTGCAGACGCCGCGCGGTGCGGTGTACTGCGTCAGCCAGCGGGCCGAGCACATCTGGGAGGGCGTCTCCTCGGCGACGACCCGGTCCCGGCCGATCATCAACACGCGTGACGAGCCGCACGCCGACGCGGAGCGCTACCGGCGGCTGCACGTCATCGTGGGCGACTCGAACATGTCCGAGACGACCATGCTGCTCAAGGTCGGCGCGACCGACCTGGTGCTGCGCATGATCGAGGCGGGCACGGTGATGCGGGACCTGACCCTGGAGAACCCGATCCGGGCGATCCGCGAGGTCAGCCACGACATCACCGGGCGACGCAAGGTGCGCCTGGCCAGCGGCCGGGAGGCGTCCGCGCTGGAGGTGCAGCGGGAGTACTACGAGAAGGCCGTCGACTTCGTCGACCGCCGCGGTATCCGCACCGGCACCGTGGAGCGGGTGCTGGAGCTGTGGGGCCGCACACTGGAGGCGATCGAGAACGAGGACCTCGACCGTATCGACACCGAGATCGACTGGGTCATGAAGTACAAGCTGCTGGAGCGGTACCGGGCCAAGCACAACATGACCATGTCGCATCCGCGGGTCGCGCAGATAGACCTCGCGTACCACGACATCCACCGTCGTCGTGGTCTGTACTACCTGCTCGAGAAGAAGGGGCAGGCCGCCCGGGTCGCGAACGACCTGAAGATCTTCGAGGGCAAGTCCGTTCCGCCGCAGACCACTCGGGCCCGGCTGCGCGGCGACTTCATCCGGCGGGCCCAGGAGCAGCGCCGGGACTTCACCGTCGACTGGGTCCACCTCAAGCTCAACGACCAGGCGCAGCGCACCGTGTTGTGCAAGGACCCGTTCCGTTCGGTGGACGACCGGGTGGAGAAGCTGATCGCCGGTATGTGACCCGGACCCGGTGAGGCCGGACGGGTGAGACACGCGTCTCCGCACGAAAGGGCGGAACGTCACACGGGCACCGTACGTTAGCCGTACGGTGCCCTTCTCACGCCGTAGAGTTGCGCGCACGCCAGCCATCAGGACCGACCCGATACCGATACGAGGCCCCCACCGTGCGCCGACGCTCACTCCTCATCGCCGTCCCCGCGGGACTGGTCACGCTCGCCGCCTGCGGTGACGACGACTCAGGCTCATCGAGCAACGCGAGCGACAGCGCGTCGCCGGAGGCGTCGGCCACCTCGGCACCGCCACCGCCGAAGATCGTCGACGGTCCGCTGCCGGCGATCACCGCGGGGACGAAGTTCGACGAGAAGCCGACGGTGGCGAAGGGCAGTGGCGAGCCGTCCAAGGACCTCGCGGTGAAGACGGTCGTCGCGGGCGGCGGCAAGGCCGTCGCGGAGAACGACTTCGTCGCGGCGAACTACCTCGGCCAGATCTGGCAGAGCGCGAAGGTCTTCGACAACTCCTACGACCGCAAGACGCCCCTCGTCATCCAGCTCGCGCAGGGCAGCATCATCGACGGCTGGCGGTACGCGCTCACCGGCAAGAAGACCGGCAGCCGCGTGCAGTTCTCCGTGCCGCCGACGTGGGGTTACGGGGAGCAGGGCAACGAGCAGGCGGGCATCAAGGGCGACGACACGCTGGTGTTCGTGGTGGACATCCAGGACACGTTCAACGCGAAGAGCAGTGCCGACGGCAAGAAGGTCGCACAGGACGACGCCGCCCTGCCGAAGGTCGGCACCAACACCGACGGCAAGGCGCCCTCCATCGAGGTGCCGAAGGCCGACGCGCCGAAGAAGCTTGCCGCCGAGTACGTCCTGGAGGGCGACGGCGCCGAGGTGGGGGCCCAGGACAGTGTGCTCGTGCAGTACAAGGGCGTGCTGTGGGACGGTGGCAAGGAGTTCGACTCGACGTACGGCAGGAAGCAGCTGACGTCGTTCTCCCTGCAGCAGGTCGTCAAGGGCTGGGCGCAGGGCCTGACGGGCAAGAAGGTGGGCAGCCGCGTCCTCATCGTCATCCCGCCGGACCTGGGTTACGGGGACAGTCCGCCCGAGGGCAGCGGCATCAAGAAGGACTCCACGCTGGTCTTCTCCGTGGACATCCTCGCGAAGATGTGACGTCCGGGGATGTAAGACTTGGGCGTTGCCTTTCCGCAGACAAGCAGGAGCTGAACACGTGAGCATCGACAAGCCCGAGGTCGACTTCCCGGGCGGCGAGCCCCCGGCGGACCTCGAGATCAAGGACATCTGGGAGGGCGACGGCCCGGTTGCCGAGGCCGGTCAGACCGTGACCGTCCACTACGTGGGCGTGACCTTCAGCACGGGCGAGGAGTTCGACGCCAGCTGGAACCGCGGGACGCCGTTCCGCTTCCCGCTCGGTGGCGGCCGCGTCATCGCCGGCTGGGACCGGGGCGTGCAGGGCATGAAGGTCGGCGGCCGCCGCCAGCTGACCATCCCGGCGCACCTCGCCTACGGCGACCAGAGCCCGACCCCGGCGATCCCGGCCGGCTCGACGCTGATCTTCGTGGTCGATCTGCTCGGAGTCTGACCGAAGTCCGAGCGGACGGCGATCAGAGCCGGTCACCTGGGGTCCATGCCTGTCCGGGCGTGGGCCCTCGGCTTTTGCCGCGCCACCGCGGGGCGGTACGGTCATCCGTCGTAAGCACCATAGGGAGAAGGGCGTCGATGGCCATTGCCAAGGCCGAGCGGCTGATGAACCTGGCGCTGTGTCTGCTCGGGACACGGCGGCCACTCAGCAAGCGCGAGCTGCGCGAGTCTGTCGAGGCCTATCTCGAGGCGGGCTCCGACGACTCCTTCAACCGCATGTTCGAGCGTGACAAGGACGATCTGCGCGAACTCGGACTGGTCATCGAGACCGTGGAGAGCCTCGACGGCGAGATCGGCTACCTGGCCCGCCGGGACAGCAACCGGCTGCCGGCCATCACCCTGGACGCCGAGGAGGCCGCCGCGCTCGGGCTGGCCGCGAAGGTGTGGCAGCAGGCGCGGCTCGCCGGGGCGGCGAGCGGCGCGCTGCAGAAGCTTCGGGCGGCCGGGCTGCCCGAGGACGTCGACCCGTACGAGGCGCACGGTGCACTGGAGCCGCGCATCCCGGTGCACGAGGCCGCCTTCGAGCCGCTGATGCTGGCCTGCCGCGACCGCCGGCCGGTGGTCTTCGACTACCGCAAGGCGAACGCGGCCCAGCCCGAGCCCCGGCTCGTGGAGCCGTGGGCGCTGGAGTGCTGGCGCGGCCACTGGTACCTGGCGGGTTTCGACCGCGACCGGGGTGCCGAGCGGGTGTTCCGGCTGTCGCGGATCACGGGGAAGGTCCGGTCGCGCGGCGCGCGGTTCACCGCACCGGTTCCCGACGTCGTCACGGTCCGGGAGACGGTCGCGAGCTGGGCGGGGGAGACCGCCGACCGGTCCGCGCTGATCCGGCTGCGCACGGGCGCGGGGTACCCCCTTCGGGCGAAGGCCACCGGGGTGCGGGAACTCGGTGACGGCTGGGACGAGTTGGAGATTCCGTACGGGCACGGCCTGGACGCCTGGCTGGTGGAGTTCGGGCCGGACGTGGTGGTGCTGGAGCCCGCGGAGTTGCGTGCGGACGTGGTGGACCGGCTGCGTGCCGTGGCCAAGGGCTGAGGGGGAGCGGACAACACTGTGGCAGGCAAACCGGTCAGGCCCGTGAACGCCATCGACCAGACCCGGCGGATGCTGTCCCTGGTGACGTATCTGCGCGAGCGCCCCGGCGCCCGCGTCGAGGACGTGGCGCGGGCCTTCGGCATCACCGAGGACGAGCTGGTCTCCGACCTCGACGTACTTCCGATGTGCGGGACCAGCTTCCGCGGCGGCGATCTGCTGGACATCGACACCGACGGCGAGCGCATCTGGTGGCACAACCCCGCCGCGCTCGGCGCGGACGCCGCCGAGCCGCTGCGGCTGGCCGCCGACGAGGCGACCGCGCTGCTCGTCGCGGCGCGGGCCGTCGCGACCCTGCCGGGCCTGCGCGAGAGCGACCGGCAGGCGCTGCTGCGGGCGACCGCCAAGGTGGAGACCTCGGCCGGTGAGGCCGCGGGTGCCAGCTCGCGGCTGTCCGTCACCTTCGAGTCCGAGGGCGGCGTCTTCGCCGACGTCGACCGGGCCATCTCGGAGCGCCGCCGGCTGTGGATCCGCTACTACTCGCCGGCCCGTGACGAGGTCACCGAGCGGGAGATCGACCCCATCCGGCTGGTCAGCGTCGGGCACACCTACGTGGAGGCCTGGTGCCGCCGCTCCGAGGCCCGGCGCACCTTCCGGCTGGACCGGGTGGCCGAGATCCGCATCCTGGACGAGCCGTCCGCGCCCCCGGAGGTGGAGCTGCGGGACCTGTCGGAGGGCCTGGTGCAGCCCGCCGCCGAGGATCCCGAGGTGGTCGTGGAGGTCGGCCCCGGCGGACGCTGGGTCGCCGAGTACTACCCGCACGACAGCGCGGACGAACTGCCCGACGGCGGACTGCGTATCACCCTGCGCACGCCCGACCCCGCCTCCCTGCGGCGCCTGGCGCTGCGGCTGGGGCGCGACGGCCGGATCGTCTCCCCGGCCGGGCTCGCCGACAGCGCCCGGCAGGCCGCCCGCGAGGCGCTGGCCGCGTACGACGGGATGGAGGCGGCCGGCACGCACGGCGGGGACGGGACGGTCGCCGGGGCCGGCGCGCGCACCCGCGCGGAGGCGGTCGACGGGCGGCACGACAGGCAGGAGCGAGCACTGTGAGCGACCCCCTGGGGCCAACCGGGTTCACCGGTCCGTCCGGGCCGGGCATGACGGCGGCGGCCGCGTTCGCCGGCATGAGACGCGTGTCACCGGTCGTGTTCAAGGCGGGCTGCCCGGACTGCCGGGGCCGTTTCGAACTCGCCGCGAGCGCCCTGCGCCTGGCCATCGGTGCCACGAGCCGGACCACCTTCTACTCGTTCACCTGCCCGGAGTGCGGGTCGGCCGTGCGCAAGCCGGCGGGGGAGCGGGTGGTGGAGCTGCTCACCGGCGGCGGGGTCAGGACTCTGCGGCTGCACTCCACCGTCTAGTCTCGACCTCATGTTCTGGCCGATGTTCGCGGTTGCCGTGGGTTTCCTGGGTCTCGCCGTCCTCGCGGTGTTCGCCGTGAAGGTGTTCGTGGAGGCGCAGCGCCTCGGCCGGCAGGTGACGGACTCCGCCCACCGGATCAGCCGCGCCGCGGAGGAGCTGGAGCGGGCGAGCGAGAGCGCCGCCCGTGCGGTGGACGCTCTGTGAACCCCTGAAGTCCTCCGCGGGGAGGCGCCGGTGACCCCATAGGCGGGTGTGAGCTATGTTTTGGGACACTTCGCCCTGTCACCTCACGGGTCCCGGACGGTACGCTGCTGGTCGCGGCCAGGAAAACGAGGCCCGGTCGCGGACGGGAGTACGCACGGGGATTGCCTCACGTTTACCCCTGAGCGTTACGATCGCTGCACAAGACGATCGATCGGACATATGTCCGGCCGGTCGGACAGAGACAGCACCCCCACCCAGCCGCCTCGGTGAGAAGGTAAAGACTTATGTTCGGAAGGCTCGGCGCCCCCGAGATCATTCTCATCCTCGTCGTGATCATCCTGCTGTTCGGCGCGAAGAAGCTTCCGGACATGGCGCGGTCGCTCGGCAAGTCGGCGCGCATCCTCAAGAGCGAGGCCAAGGCGATGAAGAGCGAGGCCAAGTCCGACGACTCCGCTCCGGCCGACCCGCCGAACCCCGAGCAGTCCGCGGCGCAGCGCACCATCCAGGCCGCCCCCGGCGACGTGACCAGCTCCCGGCCGGTCACCGAGCCGACGGACACGACCAAGCGCTGACGCAGGGCCGGTGACCTCCGGCCCGCCGCACGAGATGGGAACGTGGGTTGCTGAAGTCTGCCCGCAACAAGGAGAAGGATCCCGAGGGGCGGATGCCGCTCGCGGAACACCTTCGTGAGCTCCGCAACCGGCTCGCGAAGGCGCTGCTGGCGATCGTGGTCGTCACTGTCGTCGCCGCCTTCTTCTACGAGGAGATCATCAACGTCCTCACGGAACCGATCCTCGAGTCGATCGGCTGTGAGAAGTCGTTCGCGGAGCTGGCCCAGTCGGAGGCCGGCTCGAAGCCGTGCGCGCAGATCACCCTCAACGGTTTGCTCGGCCCCTTCACCCTGGCTCTGAAGGTGTCGCTGACGGCCGGTGTCGTGCTGGCCTCCCCGGTCTGGCTCTACCAGCTGTGGGCGTTCGTCGCCCCGGGCCTGCACCGCAAGGAGAAGAAGTACGCCTACGCGTTCGTCGCCACCGGTGCCCCGCTGTTCCTCGTCGGCGCCTACTTCGCGTACGCGGTGCTTCCCACCTCGGCGAAGGTGCTGATCGAGTTCACGCCGAGCAACGTCGACAACCTGCTGCCGCTGGACGAGCTGCTCGACCTCGTCACGCGCATGGTGATCGTCTTCGGTCTCTCCTTCGAGCTGCCCCTGCTGCTGGTGATGCTCAACCTCACCGGAGTGCTGAGCGGCAAGCGGATGCTCGGCTGGTGGCGCGCGATGATCATGGGGATCACCCTGTTCGCGGCCATCGCCACGCCCAGCACCGACCCCCTGACGATGATCCTGCTGGCCGGTCCCATCTGGGTCCTGTACTTCGCCGCGGTCACCTTCTCCCTGCTGAACGACCGCCGCAAGGCCCGCCGCGAGGCCCTGGAGCCCGACGACGACGAGGCGTCCGAGCTGGACCTCACGCCCGAGGCCATCGGCGAGGTCGAGGCCGTGACCACCGCCCGCGCGCTGCCCGAGCAGGCGACGACGGACCGGGTCAACGGGTACGACGACGTGACCTGAGGGACGCAGGGGCGGTGACCGCAGGCGTCGCCGCCCCCACGGAACCCCCACACGGCCGATCCGGATAATGATCGTCCTGTTGTCAGTGCGGCCCGGTACGCTCGAAAGCACGATGACAGAGGATCTCTCACCGGCCGAGCGGTACGCGGCAGCCCGTCAGCGCGCTGCCGAGCAGGCCACCGCGCTCGCCACCTTCCGCGAGATGTACGACTTCGGCCTCGACCCCTTCCAGATCGAGGCCTGTCAGGCGCTCGAGGCGGGCAAGGGCGTGCTGGTGGCCGCGCCCACCGGCTCCGGCAAGACGATCGTCGGCGAGTTCGCCGTCCACCTCGCCCTCGAACAGGGCAGGAAGTGCTTCTACACGACGCCCATCAAGGCGCTGTCGAACCAGAAGTACGCCGACCTGTGCCGCCGCTACGGGGCGGACCGGGTGGGCCTGCTCACCGGCGACAACAGCGTGAACTCCGACGCCCCGGTGGTCGTGATGACCACCGAGGTCCTGCGGAACATGCTGTACGCGGGCTCGCAGACCCTCCTCGGCCTCGGTTACGTGGTCATGGACGAGGTGCACTACCTCTCCGACCGCTTCCGCGGCGCCGTGTGGGAGGAGGTGATCATCCACCTGCCCGAGTCCGTGACCCTGGTGTCCCTGTCGGCGACCGTGTCCAACGCCGAGGAGTTCGGCGACTGGCTCGACACCGTGCGCGGCGACACACAGGTGATCGTCTCCGAGCACCGGCCCGTGCCGCTGTTCCAGCACGTGCTGGCCGGCCGCCGGATGTACGACCTGTTCGAGGAGGCCGAGGGCCACAAGAAGGCCGTCAACCCGGACCTGACGCGCATGGCGCGCCTGGAGGCGAGCCGTCCGTCGTACCAGGACCGCAGGCGCGGGCGCGCCATGAAGGAGGCCGACCGGGAGCGGGAGCGCAGACAGCGCTCGCGCGTGTGGACGCCGAGCCGGCCCGAGGTCATCGAGCGGCTGGACTCCGAGGGCCTGCTGCCCGCGATCACCTTCATCTTCAGCCGGGCCGGCTGCGAGGCCGCCGTCCAGCAGTGCCTCTACGCCGGCCTCAGGCTCAACGACGAGGGCGCGCGGGAGCGGGTCCGGACCCTCGTCGAGGAGCGCACCGCCTCCATCCCGCGTGAGGACCTGCACGTCCTGGGCTACTACGAGTGGCTGGAGGGCCTGGAGCGCGGCATCGCCGCCCACCACGCGGGCATGCTGCCCACCTTCAAGGAGGTCGTCGAGGAGCTGTTCGTACGCGGTCTGGTGAAGGCCGTCTTCGCGACCGAGACCCTGGCCCTCGGCATCAACATGCCCGCCCGCTCGGTCGTCCTCGAGAAGCTCGTCAAGTGGAACGGCGAGCAGCACGCCGACATCACTCCCGGCGAGTTCACCCAGCTCACCGGCCGGGCCGGCCGGCGCGGCATCGACGTCGAGGGCCACGCCGTGGTGCTGTGGCAGCGCGGCATGAACCCGGAGCACCTCGCCGGACTGGCCGGCACCCGCACCTATCCGCTGCGCTCCAGCTTCCGGCCGTCGTACAACATGGCGGTGAACCTGGTCGAGCAGTTCGGCCGGCACCGCTCGCGGGAGCTGCTCGAGACGTCGTTCGCGCAGTTCCAGGCGGACAAGTCGGTCGTCGGCATCTCCCGGCAGGTGCAGCGCAACGAGGAGGGGCTGGAGGGCTACCAGGCCTCCATGACCTGCCACCTCGGCGACTTCGACGAGTACGCCCGGCTGCGCCGCGAGCTGAAGGACCGCGAGCAGGAGCTGGCCCGGCAGGGCGCCAACCAGCGGCGTGCCGAGGCGGCCGTGGCGCTGGAGAAGCTGAAGCCGGGCGACGTCATCCACGTGCCCACCGGCAAGTACGCGGGCCTCGCCCTGGTCCTCGACCCGGGGCTGCCCGCCGGGCGCTCCAACGGCCACCGCGGCTTCGACCACCACGACGGGCCCCGCCCGCTGGTGCTGACGGCCGAGCGGCAGGTCAAGCGGCTGGCGTCGATCGACTTCCCGGTGCCCGTCGAGGCGCTGGACCGGATGCGGATCCCGAAGTCCTTCAACGCGCGCTCGCCGCAGTCCCGCCGCGACCTGGCCTCCGCGCTGCGCACCAAGGCCGGGCACATCCCGCCGGAGCGGGCCCGCAAGAAGCGCTCCCAGGCCGCCGACGACCGGGAGATCGCCCGGCTGCGCAAGGCGATCCGCGCCCACCCCTGCCACGGCTGCGACGACCGCGAGGACCACGCCCGCTGGGCCGAGCGCTACCACCGGCTGCTGCGCGACACCTCGCAGCTGGAGCGCCGGATCGAGGGCCGGACCAACACCATCGCCCGCACCTTCGACCGGATCGTGGCGCTGCTGACGGAGCTGGACTACCTGCGCGGCGACGAGGTCACCGAGCACGGCAAGCGCCTGGCGCGGCTCTACGGCGAGCTGGACCTGCTCGCCAGCGAGTGCCTGCGCGAGGGCGTCTGGGAGGGGCTGTCCCCGGCGGAGCTGGCCGCCTGCGTCTCGGCGCTGGTCTACGAGTCCCGGGCCGCCGACGACGCCATGGCCCCGAAGGTGCCCTCGGGCAGGGCCAAGGCCGCGCTCGGCGAGACGGTCCGCATCTGGGGCCGGCTGGACGCTCTGGAGGAGGACTTCCGGATCAGCCAGACCGAAGGCGTGGGCCAGCGCGAGCCCGACCTCGGCTTCGCCTGGGCGGCCTACATGTGGGCGTCCGGCAAGGGCCTCGACGAGGTGCTGCGCGAGGCGGAGATGCCGGCCGGCGACTTCGTGCGCTGGTGCAAGCAGGTCATCGACGTCCTCGGCCAGATCGCGGCCGCCGCGCCGGGCGCCGGCTCCACCGTCCCGAAGAACGCGCGCAAGGCGGTCGACGAACTGCTGCGCGGGGTGGTCGCCTACTCGTCCGTGGGCTGACCCGGCCCCGACACCCCACAGGCCCGGCGGGAACCCCCGCCGGGCCTGCGCGCGTTCCGGGCCGCTTCGGCACCGCTTTCCCTCATCACGGTGAGTGGTCTTCGCACACCCTGAAGGCATTACTCCGTGTGTTCGAACGACTCCCCGGCGTGCAAATGGGCCCGACCATACTCCAGTCCCCGAGCCCGTTTCAGGTGCTTGCCGAATATGACACGACGATGATCCCCCCGGACTAAGCTCGCCCGCAGCGCACCGAGTTGAGGTGTAATCGCGCGCTTGTTCCCAATGCGCCGAAGATCCCGACAACTCCCAGGCATACCCAGCCGAAAGCTTCCCCATCCCCGCCGATTCGTTTTCAGAGGGCCTACATGGTGAGTGTTGATTCCCCTCCAGGTCGCCGTGAACTTCCCTACGCGCGAACGCTGTTGCTGCCGGCCATACTGATGGCCGCGGCCACCGGGGCCGCCGTCGCCCTCGTGACGGAACCGGCCCGGCTCGCCGTCGGCCTGTGCGGTGCCGTCGCCACCCTCCTGGTGCTCACCGCGGCCGCCGAAGCCGTACGCCGCGGCCGCATGCTGCGGACCCAGCGCGCCGAGTACGCCCGTCACACCGCGTATCTGGAGCACCGGGCCGCGAGCCACCACGAGGAGATGGTCCGGCTCGGCGCCGAAGTCATCCCGAACGTCCTGCACTTCATGCGCCGGGGCGCCACGCCCCGCGAGGTGATGAACCGCCTCGGCGAGGTGGACCCCTCCTACCCCGAACTCGGCGAGCCCCAGCGCAAGCTGATCCGCATGGTCTGCGAGATCGTCGACCACGAGGACTCCATGCGCGAGTCCGCCGAGCGCTCCTTCGTCGACATCGCCCGCCGCGTCCAGGCGATCGTCCACCAGCAGAACAAGGAACTCCGCGAGATGGAGGAGGACCACGGGCGCAACCCCGAGGTCTTCGACGACCTCCTGCGCATCGACCACGGCACCTCGCTGATCGGCCGCCTCGCCGACTCCATCTCCGTGATCGGCGGCGGCCGGCCCGGACGCCAGTGGCCCCAGCCGGTCGCCCTCTACAGCGTGCTGCGCGGCGCCATGTCCCGGATCCTCGAGTACCGCCGGATCAACCTGGCCTCCATCGCCAAGGTCAACATCAAGGGCACCGCCGTCGAACCGGTCATCCACGCCGCGGCCGAACTCCTCGACAACGCCACCCGCTACTCGCCGCCCGCCGCCAAGGTGCACGTCACCGCGACCGAGGTGCAGAGCGGGGTGTGCATCGAGATCGAGGACGCCGGGGTCAGCCTCAGCGAGGAGTCCCGCGCCCGCATCGAGGGCCTGCTCGAGCAGGCCAAGCGCGGCACCGACGTGCAGGACCTCGCCCAGCACCCGCGCCTCGGTCTGTCCGTGGTCGGCCGGCTGTGCACGCAGTTCGGCATGGACGTCTCGCTGCGCGCCTCCGCGTACGGCGGGGTCCGCGCCATCCTCATCGTGCCCAGCAAGATGATGACCACCGAGCCCGGCGTCGGCCTCGCCCACGGCATCGGCGCCACCTCCATTCCCACCCCGGGCCCCGACGCCCTGCCCGGACCGCAGCGCAAGCCCAAGAAGCGCCGCCCCACCAGCCCCCGGATTCCCGCCACGGTCTCCCTGGAGGACGACGTTCCCGAGGTGACCGAGTGGACGGCGGGCGGCCTCCCGCAGCGCCGCAGCCGGGTCAAGATGCCGCTCAGCCAGCGCCTCGCCGAGCAGGCCGCGTGGGAGCGGGAGGACGCCGAACGAGAGGCCCGCCAGGCCGCCGAGCGCGCCCGCAACGGCATCCCGGCGCCCGCGGAGCCGGAGCCCGACCGGGACAAGGACCAGGGCGGCCTCCCGCCGGGCCACTTCATCGGCGCCTTCTGGGAGGGGCTCAAGCAGCACCCGGGCAGCACGCAGGCCCACCAGCAGTCCAGCAGCAGCGAGCCGGCCCACGCCCCGGCAGACGACGAGGGGAACCTCAAGTGATCGAGCAGCAAGGCAAGTTCGACTGGATGCTCCGGGACCTCTACGACGGCGTCCCGGGCATCGAGATGATCGTGGTGCTCTCCGCCGACGGCCTGCGCATCGCCCGCTACTCCGGGGACCCGGACGCCGCCGACCGCGTCGCCGCCGCCTGCGCCGGCCTGCAGAGCCTGGCGAGCGCCGTCAGCCAGGAGATCCCCACCAGCGACGGCGACATGAAGATGGTGCTCATCGAGATGAACGGCGGCTACTTCTACCTGATGGCCGCCGGACCCAACGCCTATCTCGCCGTGCTCTCCGACGTCCGCTGCGAACCCGGCCGGATGGGCCTGAGCATGGCCGACCTGGTCGCCCGGATCGGCCCCCACCTCACCAGTCCGGCACGCCGCAACGGGCAGACCGTATGACTCCTCCCAGGCGCCAGAGGCGATCCCCCGGGCCGGACCGGCCCGCCGCGCCGGCCCCGCCCCGCGCAACCGCCAAGGAAGACGAGCTCCCCAACCCCGAGCGGCTCTTCGTCATCGGCGGCGAGGGCGGCGGCGAACGCGCCGACATCGACCTCGTCACCCTGATCGTGGCCCGCGCCGACCCCCCGGTGTCCGCCACCCCGGAAGAGGCGGCCCTGCTGCGGCTGTGCGCGGCGCCCCTGTCCGTGGCCGAGCTGTCGGCCTACCTGAGCCTGCCGTTCAGCGTGGTGACCGTGCTGCTCACCGACCTGCTGGCGAAGGAACTGGTGCAGGCCCGCGCCCCGATCGTCCGCCAGAAGGTCGCCGACCGAAACCTCCTCGAAGCGGTGATGCATGGACTTCAAAAACTCTGACACCATCCCGGGCCCACGGACCGAGGACCGGCTGCCCCACACCGCCGAGGCCGCCGTGAAGATCGTCATCGTGGGCGGCTTCGGCGTCGGCAAGACCACCATGGTCGGCTCGGTCAGCGAGATCAGACCGCTGACCACCGAGGAGACCATGACCCAGGCCGGCATCGGCGTCGACGACAACTACGGCTCCGCCTCCAAGACGGCCACCACCGTCGCCATGGACTTCGGCCGCATCACCATCACCGACGAACTGGTGCTCTACCTCTTCGGCACGCCCGGCCAGGAACGCTTCTGGTTCCTGTGGAACGGCCTGTTCGAGGGCGCCCTCGGCGCCGTCGTCCTGGTCGACACCCGCCGCTTGGAGGTCAGCTTCGACGTCATGGGACGCCTGGAGGAACGCGGTGTGCCCTTCGTGGTCGCCGTCAACACCTTCCCCGACGCGCCCCGGTACCCCGTCGCGGAACTGCGCACCGCGCTCGACCTGCCCGAGGAGATCCCCATCCTCGACTGCGACGTGCGGCGCCGGGCCTCCAGCCGGGACGTCCTGATGACCCTGATGCGCTTCCTGCACGCGCTCGCCATGAAGGGCGCGCTCACCTGACCGCGCGCCCCACCGACAGCCCTTAGACGTGACCCACCCCTTTTGCTGCGGAGCGACACTGTGACGCCTGAACGCCACTCCCCGACCGGAACGGGCGAACCCCTGCTCGAACCACCCCCCGGCTGCCCCGCGCACGGCCTCGGGCCGGGCGGACTGCACCGGCTGCACGAGGCCGACGACCTGGAGGAGCTCTACGAGAGACTGCGCGAGCGGCACGGACCGGTGGCGCCCGCACTGCTCCACGACGACGTACCCATGTGGGTGGTCCTCGGGCACGCCGAGAACCTGCACATGGTCAGCACCCCCTCCCAGTTCTGCCGCGACAGCCGGATCTGGACCCCGCTCAACGAGGGCACGGTCAAGCCCGACCACCCGCTGATGCCGCACATCGCCTGGCAGCCCATCTGCTCCCACGCCGAGGGCGACGAGCACAAACGGCTGCGCGGCGCGGTCACCAGCGCCATGTCCGACCTCGACTTCCGGGAGCTGCGCCGGCACATCAAGCGCTACACCCAGCGCGTCGTCAACCGGTTCAGCGAGGAGGGCCGCGCCGACCTCGTCAGCCAGTTCGCCGAGCACCTGCCGATGGGCGTGATGTGCCATCTGCTCGGCATGCCCGAGGAGTACAACGACCGGCTGGTGGAGGCGGCCCGCGACACCCTCAAGGGCACCGACACGGCGATCGCCAGCCACGCCTACGTCATGGAGGCACTGGGACGGCTCACCGCCGCCCGCCGCGCCGACCCGGCCGACGACATCGCCGGACGTCTCGTCACCCACCCGGCGGGACTCAGCGACGACGAGGTCCGCGAACACCTGCGGGTGGTCCTGCTGGCCGCCTACGAGGCGACCGTCAACCTGATCGCCAACGTGATGCGCGTCGTCCTCACCGACCCGGGCTTCCGCGCCCAGCTCAGCGGCGGGCAGATGACGGTGCCCCAGGCGGTCGAGCAGTCCCTGTGGGACGAGCCGCCGTTCAGCACCGTCTTCGCCTACTTCGCCAAACAGGAGACGGAACTCGGCGGCCAGCGCATCCGCGCCGGCGACGGCCTGCTCCTCGGCATCGCGCCGGGCAACGTCGATCCGCGCATCCGCCCGGACCTGAGCGCGGACATGATGGGCAACCGCGCCCACCTCGCGTTCGGCGGCGGCCCGCACGAATGCCCCGGGCAGGACATCGGCCGCGCCATCGCCGACGCCGGCATCGACGCGCTGCTGATGCGGCTGCCCGACATCCAGCTCGACTGCGACGAGGACGAACTGCGGTGGCGGTCGTCCATCGCGTCGCGGCACCTGGTGGAACTGCCGGTGCGGTTCGAGCCCCGGGCACAGCAGGACATCAGGCAGCAGCCCAGCCACGCCCCCGCCCCCGAACGGCGCGCCCCGTGGCACGTCGGCATGCCGAAACCGGAACAGCGGACCCAGCCGCGACTGCCGTCCCACCCGCCGCAGCCCGTGTCGGTGACGGCCGCCGCGCCCCAGCAGGCGCCGGACCCGGAGAACGGCCGGCTCCGCGGTGCCTGGCAGCGGTTCCTGCGCTGGTGGCGCGGCTACTGACGCCGGGACCGGTCCGCTACGCCGCCCAGTCCTCGTACGCCGACCAGGCGCCGAGCGACCGGCCGCTGCGGAAACGGTGCTCGCGCCCCGTGACCGGGTCGGTGAACGCCAGCTCCCGCGCGAGCAGTTGCAGCGGGCGCCGGAAGTCACCGGCCGGCACGGGGGCGGCCACCTCGGGATACAGGGGGTCGCCGAGGATCGGGACGCCGAGCGCGCTCATGTGCACGCGCAGCTGATGGGTCTGGCCGGTGCCGGGGACCAGCCGGTACCGGCCGAGCCCGCGGTCCGGCCGGCGGGCGATCAGCTCGACACGGGTCACCGCGTTCGGCTCGCCGTCCACCTCACGGGCGGCGAGCACCCCGCGCTCCTTCAGGATCCGGCTGCGCACCGTCCGGGGCAGGACGAGCGAGGGGTCGTACGGCGCGACCGCCTCGTACTCCTTGCCCACCCGCCGGTCGGCGAACAGCCGCTGGTACGCGCCGCGTTCCTCCGGGCGCACGGTGAACAGGACCAGCCCCGCCGTGAGCCGGTCGAGCCGGTGCGCGGCGCCCAGCGCCGGGACGGCCAGGTCCCGGCGCAGCCGCGCCAGCGCGGTCTGCGTGACGTGGCCGCCGCGCGGGGTGGTGGCCAGGAAGTGCGGCTTGTCCACGACGACGATGTGCTCGTCGCGGTACACGACCTCCAGCGGGAAGGGCACCGGCACCTCGGCGGGCGGCTCGCGGTGGAACCACACGAACATGCCCGGCTCGTACGGCGCGTCGCCCGCCACGGGGCGCCCGTCGGCCCCGACGAACGACCCGGCGTCGAACATGCCGTCCACCACACCGGCGCCCGCGCCCGACAGCCGCTCCCTCAGGTGCTCGCGCACCGTGGACCACGGCCCGTCGGCGGGCAGCCGCACCCGCACCGCGTCGATGCCGTCGCGCTGCGGCAGGGGCGAGGGCGGGGGAGGGGTACGGCGTCTCATCACCTGCCAGCGTACGAGGCGGCGCCCCGCGGCGGTGGGCCGAGCCGTCCGGGTGGGCCCGGAAAACCGCTGGGCCGCCTGCCGCCTCCGTTGGCAGGATGCCGCCCATGCCCTATCTGACCCGCCCGGTCCTCGCCGCCGGCACCCTTTCCCGCACCCCGCAACCCACCCTCCCCTCCGGCGACGGGCTGCTGCTGCGCCCGTGGCGCACCGAGGACGCCCCCGCCGTGCACGCGGCCTTCCAGGACCCGGTGATGCACCAGTGGCACGTCCGCGCCGCCGACTCCGAGGAGGAGGTGCGGGGCTGGATCAGCGAGTGGCAGCATGCCTGGGAGCAGGAGCGCGGCGTCCAGTGGGCGGTCGCGGACGCGGCGGACGACCGGCTGCTCGGCCGGGTCGCACTGCGCGAGTGGGTGCTCGGCGAGGGGGTGGCCGAGGTCGCCTACTGGACGACGGCGGGTGCCCGTGGCCGCGGCGTCGCCGCACGGGCCACGCGGACCCTCGCCCACTGGGCCCTGGACGAGATCGGCTTCCAGCGCCTGGAACTCCTGCACGCCGTGGCCAACGAGGCCTCGTGCCGGGTCGCTCAGAAGACCGGCTTCGCCCTGGAGGGCACCAAGCGCCGTGCCGTGCTCCACCCCGACGGCTGGCACGACATGCACCTGCACGCGCGCGTGCGCGGCGACTGACCCGGAGGCGTTACGCCGCCGTGGGGCCCTCCTGCTCGGCCTCGACGCGGGCGTTCCACTCGCGCTTGGAGGCCTGCCAGCCGTCCTCGTTGTGGCCGAGCCGCCAGTAGCCGGAGATCGACAGGTCCTCGCGGGGGATCTCGCGCTCCACGCGCAGGTACCGGCGCAGTTCCTTCACGCAGGCAGCCTCGCCGTGGACGAACGCGTGCAGCCTGCCCTCGGGGAACTCCAGCGCGCGCACGGCCTCGACCAGGGCCTGCCCGACCGGGCGTCCCGCGCGGTGCAGCCAGACGACGTCCACGTCGGAGTCGATCTTCTGCTCCTCCTCGGGCCCCTCGACCTCGACGAAGGCGAACGCGCGGGCGCCGTCGGGCAGCGCCTCCAGGGAGCGGGCGATCGCGGGCAGCGCGCTCTCGTCACCGGCGAGCAGGTGCCAGTCGGCGGCGGGGTCGGGGGCGTAGGCGCCGCCGGGGCCCATGAAGTGGATCGTCTCGCCCGGCCGCACCCGCTTCGCCCAGGGCCCGGCGAGCCCCTCGTCGCCGTGGACGACGAAGTCCAGCGTCATCTCCCGGTGCTCGGCGTCCCAGTGGCGGACGGTGTACGTCCGGGTCACCGGCCACTGCTCGCGGGGAAAGTCCTCGCGGATCCGCTCCATGTCGAAGGGCTCCGGGTAGGTCGCGCCCCCGGCGGGGAAGAGCAGCTTCACGTAGTGGTCGGTGCAGGTGTCCGCCGAGAACGCGGCCAGTCCCTCGCCGCCGAGCACCACACGCTGCATGTGCGGGGTCAGCCGCTCGGTGCGGACGACCTGCGCGGTGTGCGGCTTGCGCGGCTTGCGTGCCGGACGGTCTGCCATGACGGCCTCCCTGTTCCCTGCGTGCGATTCCCCGAGTTAGGTATGCCTAAGCTAGCATCCCGGTCCTGCGCGACGCTCGAGGAACGGGTGCCCACGCCGCACGGTTCAGACGGTGAGCGTGGTCAGCAGCCGTTGCAGTGATCCGCCGAGCCCCCAGCGGGCGGCCAGCGCGTCCAGTGCCCCGGGGTCGCGCGGGCCGCGGGGCAGCGCGGTGCCGGTGCCCGGCAGCGGGACGTCGCCCGCCACCCGTACGACCTTCGGGGCGACCTCGAGATACGGTCCGGCCTCGGTGAGCCGCTTGCGCTGCGAGGGCGTGAGCTTCGCCTTCGGGTCGTCGACGGCGGCCCGGATCCCGGCCAGGTCACCGAACTCGGCGAGCAGCTTGGCGGCCGTCTTCTCGCCGATGCCGGGCACGCCGGGCAGGCCGTCGCTGGGGTCGCCCCGCAGCAGCGCCAGATCGGCGTAGCCGCTCCCGTCGACGCCGTACTTCTCGCGCAGCGCGGCCTCGTCGACGAGGTTGAGCGTGCCGACGCCCTTGACCGGGTAGAGCACGCGCACCCCGCGGGCGTCGTCGACGAGCTGGTAGAGGTCCCGGTCGCCGGTGACGATGTCGACCGGGCCGGTGGCCCGCGCGGTGTAGGTGCCGATGACGTCGTCCGCCTCGTACCCGGGCACGCCCACGCGGGCGATGCCCAGCGCGTCGAGTACGGACTCGATGACCGGCACCTGCGGGGACAGCGTGTCGGGCACCTCCTCCTCGTCGGGGCCCGCCGGACGCTCCTCGGCCACCCGGTGCGCCTTGTAGGAGGGGATCAGCTCCACCCGCCAGTGCGGGCGCCAGTCGGCGTCCATGCAGGCCACCAGGTGGTCGGGGCGGTGGTCCTTCACCAGGCGGTCGATGAAGTCCAGCAGGCCGCGCACGGCGTTCACCGGCGTGCCGTCGGGCGCCTTCACCGAGTCCGGTACACCGAAGTAGGCGCGGAAGTAGAGGGAAGCGGTGTCGAGAAGCATCAGTCGTCCGGTCACGCCTCGCAATCATGCCGCAGGTCGTGTGCGCGGACGGGGGAGGGCGTGTGAACTGGCTCACTTGAATGTTTGGCGCATAAGCATCGGGGCAGGCGCGCAGCCGGGCCGAAGCTGGTTGATGCATTCAACTGTTAGGGGAGCTTTGGGCCCTGCCCCTGCCCCCGACCCAAGAGGTAAGCGTGTCAGCCAGACTAGAGGCCGAGAACCTGTACAAGGTCTTCGGCAGGAAACCGGACCAGGCGGTCGAACGACTGCGCCAGGGGGACGTCCGCAAGAACCAGGGAGAGGTCCGGGAGGACCAGAAGGACATCCGCGAGGAACTGCGCGCCGACGGCACCACCGCCGCCGTCATCGACGCGTCCTTCACCGTGGAGCCCGGCGAGATCTTCGTGGTCATGGGGCTGTCCGGATCAGGCAAGTCCACGCTGCTGCGCATGCTCAACGGTCTGTCGGAGCCGACCGCCGGGCACGTCCGCTTCGGGGGCCAGGACCTCACCGAGCTCAGCGACCGCGAGCTGCGCATGGTCCGTTCCATGAAGATCAGCATGGTCTTCCAGCACTTCGCGCTCTTCCCCCACCGCAGCGTCCGTGACAACGCTGCCTACGGACTTGAAGTGCAGGGCGTGCCCCGCGCCGAGCGCGAACGCCGCGCCGACGAGGCGCTCGCCCTGTGCGGCCTGGCCGGCTGGGAGAAGTCCTGGCCGGACGAGCTGTCCGGCGGCATGCAGCAGCGTGTCGGCCTGGCCCGCGCGCTCGCCACCGACGCCGACCTGCTGCTGATGGACGAGTCCTTCAGCGCCCTCGACCCGCTGATCCGCCGCGACATGCAGGACCAGCTGCTCGACCTCCAGAAGACCCTGAAGAAGACCATCGTCTTCATCACCCACGACCTCAACGAGGCCATGCGCCTGGGCGACCGCATCGCCGTCATGCGGGACGGCCGGATCGTGCAGATAGGCACCGCGCAGGACATCCTGATACGTCCCGCCAACGACTACGTCGCCTCCTTCACCAAGGACGTCGACCGCTCCCGCGTGCTGACCGCCGGAGCCGTCATGGAGACCGACGTGCGCGGCGACGAGGCCGACTGCGACTGCGAGACCGCCACGCCCGACACGCCGTTCTCGGAGCTGTGCGCCATCAGCGCCCGCGTGCCCCACGCGGTGGCCGTGCTCGACGGCGAGCGCCGGCTCGTCGGCGTCGTCCCGGCCCAGCGCCTCATCGGCTTCCTCGGCGACGAGGACGTCGAACCCGGCGTCTGCCAGTCCCCGCGGGACAAGGGCGGCAAGAAGGTGATCAGCCGTGCCTAGGATCCCCCTCGGCGACTGGGTCAACAGCAGCGTCGACTGGCTGCTCGACAACGTCTCCTGGCTCTTCACCTTCCTCAAGGACATCTTCACCGGCGCCTACGACGGCATCAACGCCGTCCTCCAGGCCCCCGAGCCGCTGCTGCTCGCCGGTATCTTCGCCGTGATCGCCTTCTGGCTGCGCGGCACCTTCGCGGGCATCCTCTCCTTCGCCGGGTTCGCCTTCATCGACTCCCTCGAACTGTGGGAGAACGCGATGGTCACCCTGGCGCTCCTGCTGGTCGCCACGATCATCGCCCTGGTCGTCGCGGTGCCGGTGGGCATCTGGGCGGCCCGCTCGGACCGGGTGAGCGCGTTCGTGCGGCCGGTCCTGGACTTCATGCAGACGCTGCCCGCGATGATCTACCTGATCCCCGCGATCCTGTTCTTCGGGACCGGCTCCGCCCCGGGCATCGTGGCCACCCTGATCTTCGCGCTCGCCCCCGGCGTCCGCATGACCGAGCTGGGCATCCGCCAGGTCGACAAGGAACTGGTCGAGGCCGCCGAGGCGTTCGGCACCACGCCCCGCAACACGCTGCTGCGCGTCCAGCTCCCGCTGGCGCTGCCCACGGTGATGGCGGGCGTCAACCAGGTCATCATGCTCGGCCTGTCCATGGCCGCGATCGCCGGCATGGTCGGCACCGGCGGCCTCGGCGGCGACGTCATGGAGTCCATCGGGCAGCTCAACGTCGGCCTCGGCGCCGAGGCCGGTCTCGCCATCGTGATCCTGGCGATCTACCTCGACCGCATGACCAGCGCGCTCGGCACCCACGTCTCCCCGCTGGGCCGCCGCGCCGCCGCCAAGGCACGCGCCGCCAAGGGCCTGAAGATCTGGTCCTACCGCCCCCAGCCGCAGGTCGCCGTGATCGGCATCGTGATCCTCGGCCTGGTGGCCGGCGGCATGGGCATGTTCGGCGGCAACTCCGACGACGTCGACACGGCCGGCGGCGGCAAGAACGTCGGCAACGGCAAGAAGGTCTCCATCGGCTACATCCCCTGGGACGAGGGCGTCGCCTCCACGTTCCTGTGGAGGGAGATCCTCGAACAGCGCGGCTTCGAGGTCGAGGCCAAGCAGTTCGAGGCCGGCCCGCTCTACACCGCGCTCGCCCAGGGCAACATCGACTTCCAGACCGACTCGTGGCTGCCCACCACCCACGAGCAGTACTGGAAGAAGTACGGCAAGCAGCTCGAGGACCTCGGCTCCTGGTACGACGAGACCTCGCTGGAGCTGACCGTCCCGGCGTACATGAAGGACGTCGACTCCCTCGAGGACCTCAAGGGCAAGGCCGACCTCTTCGGCGGCAAGATCACCGGCATCGAGCCCAGCGCCGGTGAGATGAACCTGCTCAAGAGCAAGATCCTCAAGGAGTACGGCCTCGACAAGGAGTACAAGGTCGTCGACAGCTCCACGCCGGCGATGCTGGCCGAGCTGAAGCGGGCCTACAGCAAGAAGGAACCGATCGTCGTCACCCTGTGGTCCCCGCACTGGGCGTACAACGACTACGACCTGAAGAAGCTGAAGGACCCCAAGGGCGCCTGGGGCAAGGGCGACGGCGTGCACACGCTGTCCCGCAAGGGCTTCTCGGACGACAACCCCGTCGTCACCCAGTGGCTCAAGGACTTCTCCATGACGGAGAAGCAGCTCACCAGCCTCGAGGCCGAGATCAACAAGGCCGGCAAGGGGCAGCAGCAGGACGCCGTCCGCACCTGGCTCAAGGCCAACCCGGGTGTCGTCGACAAGCTCGCCCCGGTCGAGAACGCCTCCGGCGGCACCCCCGCCGAGGCCGAGCGCGCCCTCGACGTGGCCTGGTTCCCGTGGGAGGAGGACGTCGCCGTCACCTACCTGTGGAAGAACGTCCTCGAGCGCCGCGGCTACAAGATGAACCTGAAGCAGATGGACGTCGGCCCGGTCTACACCGGCCTGGCCTCCGGCGGCATCGACCTCAACTTCGACGCCTGGCTGCCCTACGCCCAGAGCAACTACTGGAACAAGCACAAGGACAACCTCGTCGACCTGGGCACCTGGTACGAGCCGACCTCCCTGGAGATCGCCGTCCCCTCGTACGTGAAGGACGTCAAGTCCCTCGCGGACCTCAAGGGCAAGAGCGACCTCTTCGACGGGAGGATCATCGGCATCGAGCCCGGCACCGGTGAGATGCAGCTGCTGAAGAACGAGGTCCTGCCGGGCTACGGCCTCGAGGACGAGTACAAGGTCGTCGACGGCTCCACGCCCGCCATGCTGGCCGAGCTCAAGCGCGCCCTCGCCAAGAAGGAGCCGGTCGCGGTCACCCTGTGGTCGCCGCACTGGGCCTACAGCGACTACGAGCTGACCAAGCTGAAGGACCCGAAGAAGGCCTTCGGCGAGGGCAACACGATCCGCACCATCTCCAGCAAGAAGTTCCCCGAGCAGTACCCGCAGCTCACGAAGTGGATCAAGAACTTCAAGATGAGCGAGGACGAGCTGGGCAGCCTGGAGGCTGAGATCAAGGACCGCGGTCAGGGCCACGAGGAGGAAGCAGTCGCGGCCTGGCTGAAGGAGCACCCGGACATGGTCGGCCGGATGACCCCGCAGTAGCGCGCACTCCGCGACGGTCACCCGAGGGGCGGGTCCGGCGGCATCTCCCCGAGACGCCGCCGGACCCGCCCCTCGGGCCGTTCCCGGCCCGGACACGGTAGGAATTCGGCCAACCACGGAGCGCCAACCCCCGGCCTGAGCAGCCCCCGACCGGAGCGCGAGCGGCAGGCGGGAACATGGAAGGCGGCCCACGCCTTGAACGGGTAGGGCGTGCGCGACGGCGCGCGGACCGGCCCGTCGATGGCGAGAACTGTGAGGTCGCGGCCACCGCACCGTGACATCGATGTGACGGCCGCATGAAACGGTTTGCCGAACATGCGTAGGGTGCAGAGAACTCATCAGGAGGACGGCGCCCCGCACGGGACGCGGTGACGGTACGACGACGGGTGAAGGAGGGAGCCGGAGCGATGGGCGACCACAAAGATCAGCACCTCCGGGTGGGCGCGGCCGTACGGCGGCGGCGCCGCGACCTCGAACTCACCCTCGCCGTGGTGGCCGAGCGCAGCGGCCTGTCCGTGCCCTTCCTGAGCCAGATCGAGAACGACCGGGCGCGGCCCAGCCAGACCTCCCTGGAGAAGGTGGCCGACGCCCTGCGCACCACCGCCGTGGAGCTGCTCGCCGCCGCCGACCCCGCGTGCAGCGTCGACGTGGTCCGCGCCGAGGACCCCGACCCCGAGCTGGCGCCCAGGGTGCGTTCCCTGGTGCGCGGGCACCACCAGATGCACGCCTCCGAGTTCACCGGCGACCACGACGCCGGCCGGGAACTGCAGTACCGCAACGACCAGTTGATGTACGTCACCGAGGGCGCCGTGGAGATCGAGGCCGAGGGCCGCGCCTACCGGCTCGGACGGGGCGACACCCTGTACCTCACCGGCGGGGTGCGGCACCGCTGGCGGGCCACGGTGCCCGACACCCGGCTGATCGTCGTCGCCGTCGCCGAGCACATCGAGGCGGTCCGGGAAGGGCCCCGCCGGTGAGGGCGCCCCGGTGAGGGTGGTCTCGCTGGTGCCGTCGCTGACCGAGGCGGTGGCGCGTACGGTGCCCGGCGCCCTGGTCGGCGCGACCGACTGGTGCACCCACCCGGCCGGTCTCGACGTCGTACGCGTGGGCGGCACCAAGAACCCGAAGACCGACCGGATCCTCTCCCTGGCCCCCGACCTGGTGATCGCCAACGAGGAGGAGAACCGCGCCCCCGACCTCGACGCCCTGCGCGCGGCGGGCGCCGAGGTGCTCGTGACCGAGGTGCGCACCGTTCCGCAGGCCTTCACCGAGCTGGACCGGACGCTCACCGCCTGCGGCGCGCCCTCCCGGCCCCTCTGGCTGGACGAGGCGGAGGCCGCCTGGACCGGCCCGCCCGCCTTGGAGCGGCGTGCCACGGCCGTCGTGCCGATCTGGCGCAGGCCCTGGATGGTGCTGGGCCGCGACACCTTCGCGGGCGACGTCCTGGCCCGCCTCGGCGTCGACCACCTGTACGCCGCGCACTCCGAGCGCTACCCGAGGATCCCGGTGGACGAGCTGAGGGCGGCCCGCCCGGACGTCGTGGTCCTGCCGGACGAGCCGTACCGCTTCACCGCCGACGACGGCCCCGAGGCCTTCCCCGGCCTGCCCTGCGCCCTCGTCGACGGGCGGTACCTCACGTGGTACGGGCCGTCACTGGCCGAGGCGCCCCGGGTGCTGGCCGCGGCCCTGCGAGCAGCGCTCCGCTGAGCAGGCCCCGCGCGGTCTGCACGGCGGCCACCGCCCAGGCGGCGACGAGGAGGACGTACAGGGCGACGGTGAGCCCGTCGTAGACCACGAGCCCCGTCTCGCGGGCCAGCGCCCCGGCGCCGGTGACGCAGGTGCCCACCGGGAAGGTGAACGACCACCACGTCATCGAGAAGCGCATGCCCGCCCGGCGGGCCCGGACGACGTGGGCGGCGGCGAGGGCCAGCCACATCAGCGCGAAGCCCATGACGGGCACCCCGTACAGCACGGCGAAGACCGCGAAGCCCTCGGCGTACGGCGCCGCCACGATGCCCGGCGCCACGTCCGCGAACTTCCCCACGGCGGTCGTCGACTGCCCGAGCGGCCCCAGGACGAGGAAGAGCGACGGGGTGAGCGCGAGCGGCAGCGGTCCCCCGGTGAGCAGCCGGCCGAAGATCACCGGCAGCGTCATGAGGGTCGCGAACAGACTCACCCCGAACATCGCGACACAGGCGAGCAGCAGCGTCTCGCGGGGCTGTCCCGGCGGCAGGTGCGGCACCAGCAGCGGGCCGACGGCCGCGGACACCATCGGCGCGACGAGCGGCAGCAGCCAGACCGGGCCGGCCGAGCCGGGCTCGATGCGGTGGCGTACGGCCATCAGGTACGGCACGGCGACCGCCGCCGCGAGCCCGACCACGGTGCCTGCGGTGAACAGCACGGTGTCCACGGCGACCGCGGCCGGGGTGCCGATCCAGTCCCGGCCGAGGGTCAGGGCGCCGCCGCCGACCGCCAGCAGGGCCATCGACAGACAGCCGTAGAACGGGGCCGCGGCCGGGTCGAGGAGATGGGCGCGGGCCTGGTCGCGGTGGTGCAGCCAGTGCAGGGACCGGGCGGCCAGCAGGACCGCCAGCAGGACCAGGGACAGGGCCCAGACCGCGGTGCAGACGGCGCGCAGACCCGGCACGTGCCCGGGCAGCGTGGCTCCCGCCGTGCCGACGATGGCGGTCCCCATGACGCAGGCGTACCAGTTGGGTCCGAGATGGCGGACGGCCGGTACCCGCCGGACGGCCGGGCCGGCGGTGGGGGAGGCGGGAGCAGGGGAAGGCGAGCGGGGCGGGGCTGCGGTGACCATGACTCCACGGTCCCGGCCGGGGAAACCCCTGACCAGGGACCACATTCCTATGAGGGCATAAGCTGGGGTTATGAGCAGGAGCGCGGGGAACGGGGCGGAGAGCGGCTCGGGCGGCGGCAGCGTGGGCGGCGTGGGCGCCACGCAGGGCGCGCGCGACGACCGGGGACGGTCCCTGACGGGCTCGCTGGCGCACCGGGTGCCCGACCTCGGGGCGATGGAGCTGCTGCTGGCGGTGGCGCGTCTGGGCAGCCTCGGCGGTGCGGCGCGTGAACTGGGCATCACCCAGCCGGCCGCCAGCAGCCGCATCCGCTCGATGGAACGGCAGCTGGGCGTCGCCCTGGTGGACCGCTCTCCGCGCGGCTCCCGGCTCACCGACGCCGGCGCGCTGGTCACGGACTGGGCGCGGCGGATCGTGGAGGCCGCCGAGGCGTTCGACGCGGGTGCGCAGGCACTGCGGGACCGGCGGGACTCGCGGCTCCGGGTCGCCGCGAGCATGACGATCGCCGAGTACCTGTTGCCGGGCTGGCTGGTCGCGCTGCGCGCCCAGTTGCCGGACACCGCGGTGTCCCTGCTCGCGGGCAACTCGGCGGCGGTCGCGGAACGCCTGCTGGCCGACGACGCCGACCTCGGCTTCGTCGAGGGGGTGAGCGTGCCGACCGGCCTCGACTCCGCGGTCATCGGCCACGACCGGCTCATCGTCGTCACCGCGCCGGGCCACCCCTGGGCCCGCCGCAGGCATCCGCTGGCGGCGGCGGAGCTGGCGGCGACCCCGCTGATCCTGCGCGAGGAGGGCTCGGGCACCCGGCAGGTCCTGGACGCGGCGCTGGGCGGTCTGGCCCGCCCGCTGATCGAACTGTCCTCGACCACGGCGGTGAAGGCGGCCGCGGTGGGCGGCGCCGGGCCCTCCGTCCTCAGCGAACTGGCCGTCGGCGAGGAACTGACCACCCGGCGCCTGGTGCGCGTCCCCGTGGCGGACGTCGTCCTGGCCCGCGACCTGCGAGCGGTCTGGCCCACCGGCCACCGCCCCACGGGCCCGGCCCGCCGGCTGCTGTCCCTGACCAGGGCGTAGGCGCGGCGCTCCGGCCAGTGCGCCAGGCATGCCGGCGTGAGCCCGGTTCAGCCCGCCCGTGCCGCCTCCACGAGGGCTTTCATGATGCGGTCGTCGTCGCCCATCTCGGGGTGCCACTGGACGCCGAGGACCCAGCCGGGGGCGGCCGGCAGTTCCAGTGCCTCCACGGTGCCGTCCGCGGCGTGGGCCGAGGCGACCAGGCCCGTGCCGAGCCGGTCCACCGACTGGTGGTGGTACGTCGGGACGAACGTCTCCTCCGGCACCACACCCGCGTACAGCGTCCCCGGCACCGGCTTGACCGGGTGGCCGCCGAACACGCCCACCGCCTCGGCGTGCCCCTCGATGTGCTGGACCAGGGTGCCGCCCAGGGCGACGTTGAGCAGCTGCATGCCCCGGCAGACGCCCAGCAGCGGGACACGCGCGGCCAGCGCCGCCTCGATGAGCGCCAGCTCCCAGGTGTCCCTGGCCCGGGCGGGAGGGCCGGTGCGCGGGTCGGGCTCGGCGCCGTAACGGACCGGCTCCACGTCCGGGCCGCCCGCGATCACCAGCCCGTCGACGCGGGCCACGGCCGCCGCGGCGTGCTCGGGCTCGTCCGGCGGGAGCATCGCGGCCAGACCGCCCGCCCGCCGCACCAGCCGCGGATACCCGGCGGGCAACAGCACCGCCTCCAGCTCCCACACGCCCCAGCGCGCCCCGGACTCCAGATACGTGCTGACACCGATCAGCGGCCTGTCCGCCATCCACCCTCCAGAAGATCGGACCAGGTAAAGGGCTGCTTCCACACCTTTGCCGTCCACACCTTTGCCGCAGCGCGCCGCCACGGCAAGGCGTTCACGTCAGAAACCCGCGCAGCAGCGCCGCCGTCCCCGCGCAGTGCTCCCGGGCGATCTCCCGCGCCCCGTCCGCGTCCCCGTCCAGCACCGCCTCCACCAGCGCCGCGTGCTGACGCTGGGAGTGCTCCAGGTTGCGCACCAGCAGCGGGATGCAGTCCAGCAGGTCGTTGAGGGTGGCCCGGACCGCCGCGTACTGCGCCGCCAGCGCCGGTGAGCCGCACAGCTCCGCGAGGGTGAGGTGCAGCATCGTGTCCAGCCGCCGGTACTGCGCCAGCGGCGCGTCGCGCGTACCCGCCAGCGCCTCCCGCAGCCGCGCCGCCCCCGCGTCCGGCAGCCCGTGCGCCGCGCACAGCCCGGCCGCCCCCGGCTCCAGCACCTCCCGGAACCGCAGCACGTCCTCGATGTCGACCCCGGCCACCCGGCGCCGCAGCTCGTCCTCGCCGCCCGCGTCGGCGCGCGGCAGCACGAACGTCCCGCCGTACCGGCCGCGCCGCGCCTCCACCAGCCCCTGGTCCTGGAGCACCCGCAGCACCTCGCGCAGCGTCACCCGGCTGATCCCCAGCCGCTCCGCCAGCTCCCGCTCGGCCGGCAGCCGCTCGCCCGCCGCGACCAGGCCCAGCCTGACGACCTGGAGGATCTGCTCCAGCGCCTCCTCGAAGCCGTTGCCGGTCCGCACCGGGCGCAGCACCGGCGCCAGCCGGTCCGTCACGCTCCCGGCACGTCCGGCGGATTCCTCCCGCACGCGGCCGCGCCCCCTTCCCAACCAAAGGTTCCCGGCAATACCTTATGGCTCCCGGCCAGAAGGAGGCTCTCCCCGTGGCAGACCGCACACCCCCGCTCGGGGTCGAGGAACTGCACGCCCTCGTCGCCGCCGGTGACATCGACACCGTCGTCCTCGCCTTCCCCGACATGCAGGGCCGCCTCCAGGGCAAGCGGTTCGCCGCCCGCTTCTTCCTCGACGAGGTCCTGGCCCACGGCACCGAGGGCTGCAACTACCTCCTCGCCGTCGACGCCGACATGAACACCGTCGACGGCTACGCCATGTCCTCCTGGGACCGCGGCTACGGCGACTTCGCCCTGCACGCCGACATGGCCACCCTGCGCCGGCTGCCCTGGAACGAGGGCACCGCGATGGCCGTCGCCGACCTCGCCTGGGAGGACGGCTCCCCGGTGCTCGCCGCGCCCCGCCAGATCCTGCGCCGCCAGCTGGAACGGCTCGCCGGACACGGGTACACCGCGCAGGCCGGCACCGAGCTGGAGTTCATCGTCTTCCGGGACACCTACGAACACGCCTGGGACGCGAACTACCGCGGCCTGACCCCGGCCAACCAGTACAACGTCGACTACTCCGTCCTCGGCACCGGCCGCGTCGAACCCCTGCTGCGCCGCATCCGCAACGAGATGGCCAGCGCCGGACTCACCGTCGAGTCCGCCAAGGGCGAGTGCAACCCCGGCCAGCACGAGATCGCCTTCCGCTACGACGAGGCCCTGGTCACCTGCGACCAGCACGCCGTCTACAAGACCGGCGCCAAGGAGATCGCCGCCCAGGAGGGCATGTCCCTCACCTTCATGGCCAAGTACAACGAGCGGGAGGGCAACTCCTGCCACATCCACCTCTCGCTCGCCCGCAAGACCGGCGAAAGCGTCATGGCGGGCGGGCACAAGGGCGGCATGTCCAAGGTCATGCGGCACTTCCTCGCCGGACAGCTCGTGGCGCTGCGCGAGTTCTCCCTCCTCTACGCCCCGCACATCAACTCCTACAAGCGCTTCCAGCCCGGCTCCTTCGCCCCGACCGCGGTCGCCTGGGGACACGACAACCGCACCTGCGCCCTGCGCGTCGTCGGCCACGGCCGCTCACTGCGCTTCGAGAACCGGCTCCCCGGCGGCGACGTCAACCCCTACCTCGCGGTGGCCGGCATGGTCGCCGCCGGACTGCACGGCGTCGAGCAGCGGCTGGAGCTGCCCGAGCCCTGCCCGGGCAACGCGTACGCCGCCGACTACGAGCACGTCCCCACCACCCTGCGCGAGGCCGCCGAGCTGTGGGAGAACAGCACCCTCGCCAAGGAAGCCTTCGGGGACGAGGTCGTCGCCCACTACCGCAACATGGCGCGCGTCGAACTGGACGCCTTCGACGCCGCCGTCACCGACTGGGAACTGCGCCGCTCCTTCGAACGCATGTGAGGCACCGGTTGTCCGAGCAACTCCCCGAAGAGCTACGGGTACTCAACCCCGCCACCGAAGAGCTCGTCGCCACCGTCCCCGCCGCCGGCGCGGCCGACGTGGACGCCGCCGTCGCACGCGCCGCGCGGGCGCAGACCACCTGGGCCGCTCTCGCCCCCGGCGACCGGGCCCGGCTGCTGCGCCGCTTCGCCGCCCGCGTCGACGAGCACCTCGAGGAGCTGGCCCGCCTGGAGGTCCGCCAGGCCGGGCACCTCGTCGGCAACGCCCGCTGGGAGGCCGGCAACGTCCGCGACCTGCTCGACTACGCCGCCGGGGGAGTGGAGCGGCTCACCGGGCGCCAGATCCCGGTCGCCGGCGGCCTGGACGTCACGCTCCTCGAACCGCTCGGCGTCGTCGGCGTCATCGCCCCCTGGAACTTCCCGATGCCCATCGCGGCCTGGGCCACCGCACCGGCGCTCGCGGCGGGCAACGCGGTCCTCCTCAAGCCCGCCGAGACGACCCCGCTCACCGCGCTGCGCCTGGCCGAGCTCGCCCTGGCCGCGGGCCTGCCCGAGGGCCTGTTCCAGGTGCTGCCCGGGCACGGGCCGGTCGCCGGCGACGCGCTCGTCGAGCACCCGGGCGTCGCCAAGATTGTCTTCACCGGTTCCACGGCCGTGGGCCGGCGGGTGGCCGCCAAGGGCGCGGCGCTCCTCAAGCCCGTCACCCTCGAACTCGGCGGCAAGAGCCCCAACATCGTCTTCGCCGACGCCGACCTCGAGGCCGCCGCGGCCGCCACGCCCATGTCCTTCCTGGACAACGCGGGCCAGGACTGCTGCGCCCGCACCCGCATCCTCGTCCAGCGGTCCGTGCACGACCGCTTCCTCGCCCTCCTCGCCCCCGCGATCGAGGCCGTCCGCGTCGGCGACCCGGCCGACGAGAGCACCGGGATGGGCCCGCTGATCTCCCGCGCCCAGCTGGAACGCGTCCGCTCCCATGTCCCGGACGACGCCACCGGCATCCGCGGCAAGGCCCCCGAGGACGGCCCCGGGTACTGGTTCCCGCCGACCGTGCTCACCGGCGTCGACGCGCACGCGCCCGTGGCCGTCGAGGAGGTCTTCGGGCCCGTCGCCGTCGTCCTGCCCTTCGAGGACGAGGCCGACGCGATCCGCCTGGCCAACGCCACCGACTACGGCCTGTCCGGCTCGCTGTGGACCCGGGACGTCGGCCGCGCCCTGCGCGTGTCGGGCGCGGTCCGTGCCGGGAACCTGTCCGTCAACTCGCACGCGAGCGTCCGCTACTGGACACCGTTCGGCGGGTTCAAGCAGTCCGGCCTCGGACGCGAACTCGGCCCGGACGCGCTGACCGCGTTCACCGAGACCAAGAACGTCTTCATCAGCACCACCCCATCGAGCACGGAGGGCCCCGCACAGTGAGCGAAGACATCGTCTGCCGCAGGCTCGTCGGCCGTACCGCCGTCGTCACGGGCGCGGGCAGCGGCATCGGCCTCGCCACCGTCCGCCGGCTGGCCTCCGAGGGCGCCCACGTCGTCTGCGGCGACGTGGACGAGACCCGGGGCAAGGCGGCGGCCGAGGAGACCGGCGGGACGTTCGTCAAGGCCGACGTCACCGACGCCGAGCAGGTCGAGGCGCTGTTCGCGGCGGCGTACGACACCTACGGCAGCGTCGACGTGGCGTTCAACAACGCCGGCATCTCGCCGCCCGACGACGACTCCATCCTGGAGACCGGCCTGGACGCGTGGCGGCGCGTCCAGGAGGTCAACCTCACCTCCGTCTACCTGTGCTGCAAGGCAGCCATCCCGTACATGCGGCGCCAGGGCCGGGGCTCCATCATCAACACCGCGTCCTTCGTGGCCCGGATGGGCGCGGCCACCTCGCAGATCTCGTACACCGCCTCCAAGGGAGGCGTCCTGGCCATGTCCCGGGAACTGGGGGTGCAGTTCGCGCGGGAGGGCATCCGCGTCAACGCGCTGTGCCCCGGGCCGGTCAACACCCCGCTCCTCCAGGAGCTGTTCGCCAAGGACCCGGAACGGGCCGCGCGCCGCCTCGTCCACATCCCCCTCGGACGCTTCGCCGAGGCCGAGGAGATCGCCGCCGCCGTCGCCTTCCTGGCCAGCGACGACTCCTCCTTCGTCAACGCCACCGACTTCCTGGTGGACGGCGGGATCTCGGGGGCGTACGTCACACCGCTGTAGAACACCGCGCGCGGCGTCCTACAGTGCCGGGATGAGCATGACGCCGCCGCCCGGCTGGTACCGCGACCCGTCGGGCCCGCACCTGGAACGCTGGTGGGACGGCACGTCCTGGACGGAGCACCGGCGCGCCCCCGAGCCGACCGGGTACGGGCCGGCCCCGGGCCAGGCCCCGGGGCAGGGGCCGGTGCACCATCAGGCGCCGCCCGGCCGGGCGGCGACCCTGCCGCTGTCGACCGGACCCGGACCTGGAGCCGGACCCGGACCTGGAGCCGGAGCCGGACCCGGCGGCGGACGCGGGAAGGCGCTCGCGCTGACCGCCGCCGCGGCCGTACTGGTCGCCGCGATCGTCACCGGCGTGTTCGTGCTGGGCCAGGACGACGGCGGCAGCCCGCGGGCGCAGACCCCGCCGGTCACGGCGACCGCCACCGACCCCTCGCCGGTGAACGACCCGCCCTCTCCCTCACCGACCGCCTCCGAACCCTCCGCCGACGACCCGGCCGTGGTCGAGGACCAGCTCAACGGCATCACCTTCCCGCTGCCGGACGGCTGGGTCCTGCCCAAGCACGTCGCCCAGGACGACGTCATGATGACGACGGACGGCACGTACGACTGCCCCGCCGACGGCAGCGTGTGCCGGCACGGCCTCGTTCTCTCCCGCACCGTCACGGCGACCGCCGAGACCTCCCCCAAGGTGCTCGCGCGGCAGGACATCGAGGACGCGGCCGACGACGCCTACGACCAGGACCTGATCGGCAACAAGCCCTTCGGCGGCATCGAGTCCCACGAGGAGGTGGCGTCCGGCCCCGTCGCGGTCGCCGGACGCGCCGGGTACTACGTGCGCTGGCGGGTGAGGACCGCCGAGGGCCCCGGCGGCTACGTGCAGTCGATGGTGTTCCCCTCCACCGTCGGCACCGAGTCCCCGATCCTCGTCCGCTACGTCTTCGACGCCGGCGAGGACGGTCCGCCGCCGGCCGACATGGACAGGATCACCAAGGGCATCCGGCCCGTCGGCGACGCGGACACCGGAGGCGGCGTGGGCAGCGGCATCGGCCCGACGGACTGACCCCGTCCCCGGGGCGCCCGCGTCACAGGAAGGTGTGCCCCTCACCCCGGTACGTCGGCACCGTCGCCGTCACCGCGTCCCCCTCCACCAGGTGCAGCGCGTCGAACCGCTCGCACAGCTCACCGGCCTTGGCGTGCCGGAACCACACCTTGTCGCCGATGAGCAGGTCGTCGGCGGGGGAGCCCAGCAGCGGCGTCTGCACCTCGCCGGCGCCCTCCTGGGGGTCGTAGCGCAGTCCCTCGGGCAGGTACGGCACCGGCAGCCGGTCGGCGCCGGCCGCACCCGAGGCCGGGTAGCCGCCGCCGAGCACGGTCACGGACCCGACCCCCGGCCGCCGTACGACGGGCTGCGCGAACAGCGCCGCGGGACGGCCGCGGAACGACGTGTAGTTGTCGAACAGCCGCGGCACGTACAACCCGGAACCGGCCGCGATCTCGGTGACCGCGTCCTCCGCGGCGGTGTGCTGCACGCTGCCCGTGCCGCCGCCGTTGACGAACTCCAGGCCGGGCACCACGGCCCGGACCGCCCGCACCACCGCGGCCCGCCGCTCGGCGAGTTCCCGCCGGGCGGCGGCCTGCATCAGCCGCACGGCGCGCGACCGGAACGGATGCCCCGCCACCGCGTCCCCCACCCCGGCGACATGCCCCTCGTACGCCATGATGCCGACGACCTCGAATCCCGGCCGGCGGGCCACCGCGCGGGCCAGGTCGGCGACGTCGGCGGGGGAGTGCAGCGGCGAGCGCCGGGCCCCGACCCGTACCCGGCCCCCGAGCAGCCGCAGCGAGGTGTCCAACTCCAGGCAGACCCGCACGACTTCCCGGCCGCCGTCGCGCGCGGCGTCCACCAGGTCCAGTTGCGCCGGGTCGTCGACCATCACGGTCACGGCGGAGGCGAGCTTCGGGTCGGCGGCCAGCTCGGCGTATCCGGCGCGGTCCGCCGACGGATAGGCAAGCAGCACGTCCTCGAAACCGGAGCGCGCCAGCCACAGTGACTCGGCCAGCGTGAACGACATGACGCCCGCGAAACCGTCCCTGGCCAGGGCCCGTTCCAGCAGCGCGCGACAGCGTACGGACTTGCTGGCGACCCGGACCGGCTTGCCGCCGGCGCGGCGGACCAGGTCGTCCGCGTTGGCGTCGAAGGCCTCCAGGTCCACGATCGCCACGGGGGCGTCCAGATGGGCGGTGGCCCGGTCGTAACGGGCCCGGTCGGCGGCGCGTGCGGTCATGACGGCAGCCTGCCAGACAGGATTACCGCAGGGTAGGGGGACGATCCGGGCCAATGCCACGGGCGTGCGGACTGGTTCCCCCTCCGGCGGGGGCACGCCGTAGAGTGACGCGCACGCACGGCGGACCCGACCCCGGCGGCCGGGCCCGGAGTCCGCGCCGGGATGGTGGTCCTCCCGAGCGGGTATGCGTGCCCGGGACGGATCGTTCCGCGCCGGGCCGGGGCAGGAGACCACGGTCGGGACCGAGGTCTCCGGCCCGTGTCGGAGCAACGGGCCGGGCCCGAGGAAACGGGGGGTGCATGAGCACGGAAGCGCGCCGCGCCTCCCTCCCTCCGCACCCCGGGACTCCGCCCCGCCCCGAGACGCCGCCCCGCGTCGAGACCTCTCCCCGCCCGGAGACGCCGCCCCGCCCTGACACTGCGGCGCGTCCTGAGACGCCGGTACGCCCGGGCACTGCGACCCGCCCCGAGACCCCGCCGCGCCCCGAGACCCCGCCCCGCCCGGAGCCCGGGCCGGGCGACGCAGCGAGTGCCGGTGCCGGTGCTGGTGCCGCCGCCCGCCCCGCGGCGCCGTCCCGCCCGCAGGCACCGCCGCGTCCGGGCACCCCGCCCCGCCTCGGTACGCCGCCCCGCCTCGGTGTCCCGCCCCACCCGGGCGTGCCGCCCCACCCGGGCGTGCCGCCCCACCCGGGCAAGGCGCCGGCGCGGCACGGCGGCGACCCGGAGGCCGCGCACCCCGAGTCGCGAGGGCGCACCGAAGAGTCCTCCCCGGCCACTGCGGCGCGGCGTACGGGCGGCACGGACGGGTTCGTCCCCCCGGACGACCGCCGGGACGGCACCCCCGGCGACTCCGAGGGGACCGGCGTGCGGCCGCGACACCCGCGTTTCCGGCTCGGCGACCCCCGGTCCGGCGACCCCGCGCCCGCGCCGCCCCGGGCCTCCGCCCGCTTCCCCGACACCGCGCCGACCGTCGGCCGTGACGCCCCGCGCGGCACCGGGGCACCGCAGGCCCCGCCCCCCCGTCCCGGCGCGCCCGCGGAGACACCGACGGAGACGACCACACGCCTGCGCCCGATCCCGGCGGACACGGAGGAGGACCCGGAACCGCGACCGGCGGCCCGAACCGAACTCCCCACGCCGCGACCGGCCCCCGTCACCCCCGACCCCGCCTTCTCCTGGAGCCCCCCGGACCACCCGGCACCCCCGGCCGACGTGCGGCCCCGCGTCTTTTTCGGCGAGCCCGAGGGGTACGACGCGTCGGCCCGGCCCCGTCCGCTCGGCGGGCGCCCGCGCCGCCCCCAGGTCGTCGCCGCGGCCGTCTGCCTCGTGCTCGGGGTGGGACTCCTCACCGGCGCCGTCACGGGCAGCTGGCTCGCCGGGGACTCCGGGGAGGACGGCGCGCGCAGCGCGTACACCGAGGCGGGGGAGCTGTGGCACAGCGTGCCCGTCGACCAGCTCTTCCCGCCCACCGTCCAGGGCAGGGGCGCGGGCCCCGGCGGCGCCGACCGCACCTGGACGCGGGTGGCGGTCGCCCCGGACGGCGACTGCGCGGGAGCCTTCGACCGGCTGCTCGCCAAGGTCTTCGAACCGGTCGGCTGCTCGCGCCTGCTGCGCGCCACCTACACCGACGCCACCCAGAGCCACGTCACCACCGTCGGCCTGCTCTTCACCAAGGCCGACGCCGCCGCCATGACCTCGCTGGCGGGCCGGTTCGAGAAGGAGGGCCTCGGCAGGCGGTCCGACCTCATGCCACTGCCGTACGCGGCGAAGGACACCGTCGCCGAGGGCTTCGGAGCGGCCCAGCGGGCCTCGTGGACCGTTTCCGTCCTCACCGACGCCCCCGTCGTCGTCTACGCCGTCTCCGGCTGGGCCGACGGCCGTACCGTCGACGAGCCCGAACCGGCCGAGGAGGCCACCGAGTCCGGCGCCACCTCGGCACCCGCCCAGGCCGGCCTCGGCCACGAGGCGCAGGGCCTCGCCGACCGCGTCGAACGCGCCCTGCGCAAGAACGTCGGCGCGCCCACGGAGCACCCGTCGTGACCCCCGCAGACATCCGCCGCAGAACAGGGGCCCTGAGCCTCTTCCTCGCCGCCGCCCTCGTCCTCGTCCCGGCGCCCGCCGCGCACGCCGACGGCATCCGCGCCCAGCAGTGGGCACTGGACGCCATGCACACCCAGGAGGCGTGGCGCACCACCAAGGGCGCGGGCGTCACCGTCGCCGTCCTGGACACCGGCGTCGAGGCCGACCACCCCGACCTGGCCGGCAACGTCCTCACCGGCAAGGACCTGGTCGGCTTCGGCGCGAGCGAGGGCGACCGGTCCTGGGCCCGGCACGGCACCGCCATGGCCGGGATCATCGCCGGTCACGGACACGGCACCGGCAACGCCGAGGGCGTCATGGGCATCGCACCGGAGGCCAGGATCCTCCCTCTGCGCGTGATCCTGGAGGACGGCGACCCCTCCCGCGCCAAGGCCCGCAAGACCCGCGGCAACGCGCTGGCCGATGGCATCCGCTGGGCCGCCGACCACGGCGCCGACATCATCAACCTCTCCCTCGGCGACGACTCCGCCTCCGCCCACCCCGAACCGGCGGAGGACGAGGCGATCCAGTACGCCCTGAAGAAGGGCGTGATCGTCGTCGCCTCGGCCGGCAACGGCGGCGAGAAGGGCGACCACATCTCCTACCCCGCCGCCTACCCGGGCGTGATCGCCGCGACCGCCGTCGACCGCTACGGCACCCGCGCCTCCTTCTCCACCCGCCGCTGGTACGCCACGGTCAGCGCCCCCGGCGTCGACGTGATCATCGCCGACCCCGACCACCGCTACTACGAGGGCTGGGGCACCAGCGCCGCCTCCGCCTTCGTTTCCGGGGCCGCGGCCCTGGTGAAGGCCGCCCACCCGGACCTCACCCCGGCCCAGGTCAAGGCCCTCCTGGAGGACACCGCCCGCAACGCCCCGGCCGAGGGCCGCGACGACTCCCGCGGCTTCGGCTTCGTCGACCCGGCCGCCGCCATCGAGGCGGCCGCGCGACTCGAGCCCGAGGGCCTGAAGGCGGCGGCGTACGGCGACGAGTACTTCGGTCCGGGACCCGACGCCCCGGACTCCGACGACGGCACCTCCGCCTGGGCCGCCCCGCTGGCCGGCGGCGCGGGCGGCGTCCTGGTGGTCGCGGCCGTGGTCCTGTGGCGAGGCCGCCGCGAACGCCCCGACGGCTTCTGAGCGCCCGGATCCGTCCTCAGGCGGCGTCGTCCGTGCACACGGACACCGCCGCCCGTGCCGCCGCCTCGGTCAGGGCGATCCCCTCCGCCCGGGTACCGCTGCCCCGCGAGACCACCGCCACCAGACAGCCCCGGCCGCCGGTCTCCACCCGCCCGATGCTGTTGACGACCCACAGCCCGGTGGTGCTGCGCCGCAGCCAGCCGTTCTTCAAGGCCCACACGGGGCCGCCCGCCCCGCCGGTCCCGTCGGCCGCCGCCGACACGCCCCACCGCTGACCGTCGGCGATCCGCTCCATCAGCCCGCGCACATACGCCCGTGACGCCTCGTTCAGCACGGACCCGTCCGCCACGAACACCTGCCGCAGCAGCCTGACCTGGTCGGCGGCGGTGGTCCGGGTCAGGCCCCACAGCGGACCCTCGCCGCCCGCGGTGCCGGTCAGCCCGAAGCGTTCGTTCGCGGCGTCCAGTCCGTCGGCCGTCCCGATCGCCCGCCACAGCGCCGACGCCGAGTCGTTGTCGCTGTCCTCGATCATCGCGGTGGCGCGGGACCTCTCCGACGCGGTGAGCGAACGCCCCGCGTCCTGCGCCCGCAGCAGCAGCGCCGCCAGGATGTCGACCTTGACGATGCTCGCCGTGTCGAAGGCGCCGGTGCCGTAGCGGGCGCCCGCGCCCAGGTCCGGGTCCAGCACCGCCACCGAGACCTCGACGCCGTCCGGCACCGTCACCGACGCCATCGCCGCGGCCAGCCGGGCGTCACCGTGTATGTGCATCCCGATAGGGTCGGGCACCGTGGCCAACAAGAACATCCCCGACTCCGCCTTCTCCGACGACGACGGCACCGCCGACCCCCGGCTGAGCGCCGCGCTCGCCGCCTGGGCCGAGGACCGCACCGCCGTGGCCCCGGTGCTCACGGCGCTCAAGGGCGCCCGGCTGCTCGTACCCGTCGTCGCCGTACTCGGTGAGGTGGAGGAGGACGAGAACGGGCTGCGCCGCGAGAAGACCAGCGACATGGCCGTGCCGACGCTGAAGGCCGGCGGCCGCACCGCGCTGCCCGCCTTCACGTCCACCGAGTCGCTCGCCCGCTGGGACCCCGAGGCCCGCCCCGTCGCCGTACCCGTGCACCAGGCACTGGAGGCCGCCGCGCACGAGAAGGCGGACACCGTCGTACTGGACCTCGCCGGTCCGGTGGCGTTCGAACTGACCGGAGCGGTGCTGCTGGCGCTCGCCGAGGGGCGTACGACGACCGACCCGCTCGCCGACCCGGCCGTGGCCGGCGCCGTGCGCGCCGCCCTCGCCGACGAGCCCGCCGTGCTCCGCGCCCACCTCGGGCCGGGACGCGCCGACGGCACGCTCGCGCTGGTCCTCGACCCGGGCGCCGACGCGGCCAAGTCCGCCCGCGCCGTCGCCGAGCGGCTGGCCGCCGACGACACGCTGAGGGCCCGCCTGGTGCGCGGCCTCGACCTGGCACTGCTGCCGGCCGGGGCGACGCCGCCGGGCGAGCCCTTGTACGTGCGGGGATAGCTCCGGGTGGGGGCGGGCCGCGGTCAGCCGTAGACCGCGCCCGTGTACTTCTCGCCCGGACCCTGGCCCGGCTCGTCCGGGACCAGCGAGGCCTCTCGGAAGGCCAGCTGGAGCGACTTCAGGCCGTCGCGCAGCGGCGCCGCGTGGAACGAGCTGATCTCGGTCGCGGTCGCGTCCAGCAGGCCGGCCAGCGCGTGCACCAGCTTGCGGGCCTCGTCCAGGTCCTTGTGGTCCTCGCCCTCCTCGGTCAGGCCCAGCTTCACGGCGGCCGCGCTCATCAGGTTCACGGCGACCGTCACGATCACCTCGACCGCCGGGACCTCGGCGATGTCGCGGGCCATGGCGTCGAAGTCGGGATTCGCCGGGGATTCAGGAGGGGTCTCACTCATGCCGCACACGATAGGCGCAGCGGGGGAGCGGACCCCACTCGGACTCGGTTAGCCCTTCCCCCGCCGAGCTGCTAACCTTGTGTAACGACCGGTCGGACACGCACGCCCACGGCAGCGGATCCGGCCCACAAGTGGAGGCTTCGAACTCCCACCTGGCCGTCCTCCGGACGGCGGGTCACCGGTCAGGCGGTCCCGTCCCAGCGGCGGTGACCAGCCCGAAATCGCGCCCCGCGGTCATGCGCGGCGGTGCTCCGGTAGTAGTTCGAGGAGCCCCGCCTGTGATCGTCCGGGGCATTTTTTGTGTGCCGGCGCGGTTAGGTCTATCGAACACAGACGTTACGCGGCTGTCCGCCAGACCGTCGCGTGGTGCTACCGAGGAGGATCCATCAGCGCCGAGCCCCGCATCAACGACCGGATTCGCGTTCCCGAGGTGCGACTTGTCGGTCCCAGCGGCGAGCAGGTCGGGATTGTCCCACTTGCCAAGGCCCTGGAGCTTGCGCAGGAGTACGACCTCGACCTCGTCGAGGTCGCGGCGAACGCCCGTCCGCCCGTGTGCAAGCTCATGGACTACGGGAAGTTCAAGTACGAGTCGGCCATGAAGGCCCGTGAGGCGCGCAAGAACCAGGCGCACACGGTCATCAAGGAGATGAAGCTCCGGCCGAAGATCGACCCGCACGACTATGACACCAAGAAGGGTCACGTCGTCCGGTTCCTCAAGCAGGGCGACAAGGTCAAGATCACGATCATGTTCCGTGGTCGCGAGCAGTCCCGGCCGGAGCTCGGCTACCGACTGCTGCAGCGTCTCGCGGAGGACGTCCAGGACCTCGGCTTCATCGAGTCGAACCCGAAGCAGGACGGCCGGAACATGATCATGGTTCTCGGTCCGCACAAGAAGAAGACCGAGGCGATGGCCGAGGCCCGCCAGGCGCAGGAAGCGCGCAAGGCGGACGCGAAGGCGAACCCCGGCAAGTCGCAGAACGCCGCGGAGGCCGACGTCGAGGAGGCCGAGGCTCCGGCCGAGGCACCCGCCGAAGCGTGACCCCGGGGGACCGCCAGTCCCCAGGACACCAACCGATACAAGAGCGACGCTCCACCCGTGCCCGGTTTCACGACCGGGCACCGGAGCGCCACCGACGAGGAGAGAACGGCGCTATGCCGAAGAACAAGTCGCACAGCGGTGCCAGCAAGCGCTTCAAGATCACCGGCTCCGGCAAGGTGCTCCGTGAGCGCGCCGGCAAGCGCCACCTGCTCGAGCACAAGTCGTCCCGCGTGACGCGTCGCCTCACCGGCAACGCCGAGATGGCCCCGGGCGACGCCGCGAAGATCAAGAAGCTTCTCGGCAAGTGACGTACGGGCGCCACTGAGCGCCGTACGGCAGGACCGGGACCCATTCGATACCGGGCCGCGTGAGGACCACCGCGGCCCCGCTACAAGGAGTTAACAAGTGGCACGCGTCAAGCGGGCAGTCAACGCCCACAAGAAGCGCCGGGCGATCCTCGAGCAGGCCTCCGGCTACCGCGGTCAGCGTTCGCGCCTGTACCGCAAGGCCAAGGAGCAGGTCACCCACTCGCTGGTCTACAACTACAACGACCGCAAGAAGCGCAAGGGTGACTTCCGCCAGCTGTGGATCCAGCGCATCAACGCCGCTGCCCGCGCCAACGGCATCACGTACAACCGCTTCATCCAGGGCCTGAAGGCCGCCAACGTCGAGGTCGACCGCAAGATCCTCGCCGAGCTGGCCGTCAACGACCCGAACGCGTTCGCCGCGCTCGTCGAGGTCGCGCAGAAGGCGCTGCCGAGCGACGTGAACGCGCCGAAGGCGGCGTGACGCTGCGCCGGCTTGAGCCGTAGTCGAAGGGACCCGCAGGCTGTGAGCCTGCGGGTCCCTTCGGTTGCCGGTGTTCGGATTGATTTCGGCTGCGGGTGCGTTGTGGCTGGTCGCGCAGTTCCCCGCGCCCCTTCGGGCGCGTTGCAGTCCACGACGATTCAGATGTGAAGGTGAGCAAGAGTGCGTCCTGTCAGCCCCGAGCTGATTTCTCCCCGATCCCCCCGGGTCGCCGCCGCGCGGCGTCTCGGGAAGCGGAACTTCCGGGGGAAGGAGCGGCTGTTTCTGGCCGAGGGGCCGCAGGCCGTGCGGGAGGCGGCGGGGTTCGGGGAGACGCTGGTCGAGCTGTTCGCCACCGTGGACGCCGCGGAGCGGTACGCCGACATCGTCGGGGCCGCACGGGACGTCGGCGCGCGTGTGCACCTCGCCGCCGACTCGGTGATCGAGGACATCTCCACCACCGTCACCCCGCAGGGCCTCGTCGGGGTCTGCCGGTTCCTGGACACGCCGTTCGAGGAGATCCTCGCCGCCCGGCCCAAGCTGGTCGCCGTGCTCGCGCACGTCCGGGACCCCGGCAACGCGGGCACCGTGCTGCGCTGCGCCGACGCCGCCGGGGCCGAGGCGGTCGTGCTCACCGACGCCTCCGTCGACCTGTACAACCCCAAGGCCGTACGCGCCTCCGTCGGCTCCCTCTTCCACCTGCCGGTCGCCGTCGGCGTCCCCGTCGAGCGGGCCGTCGCCGGGCTGCGGGAGGCAGGGGTGCGGGTGCTGGCCGCCGACGGTGCGGGCGAGGACGACCTCGACACCGAGCTGGACGCCGGCACCATGGGCGGGCCCACGGCATGGGTGTTCGGCAACGAGGCCTGGGGGCTCCCGGAGGAGACCCGCGCCCTCACCGACGCCGTGCTGCGCGTCCCGATCCACGGAAAGGCGGAGAGTCTGAACCTCGCGACCGCCGCCGCCGTATGTCTCTACGCGTCGGCGCGTGCACAGCGCGCCGCCGGAGGGTGCCGCTCCGTCACCACGAGCTAGTAGGGTGACCAGCTCAGGGCCCCTGCGCGGTTGAGAGGTGGGGTACGGGGATGAGCGTCGGCACGAGCAGCGCACCGGGTGCACGGGGAGCGCCGCGTCCGCCCGCGCCCCGCACGCCCGGAGATCTCGCCGGCCTCGGCATCGATCCCGACCAGCTGCCCGACGGCCTCGTCGTCGCCGACGAGCACGGCCGGGTGGTCTGCTTCAACGCGGCCGCCGCCCGCATCACCGCCACCCCCGCCGCCGAAGCCCTCGGGCGGTCCCTGGAGAGCGCCCTGCCCCTGGAGGACCTGGAGAGCCGCCGCTGGTGGCAGCTCACCGACCCCTACGGCGGCCTCGCCATCCGCGTCCGCCAGCCCGAGCGCAACCTGCTGCTCCCCGGCGGCCGCGAAGTCCTGGTCACCGCACGCTACGTGCGCACCGAACCCCTCGGCCCCGTCCACCGCGTCGTCGTCACCCTGCGCGACACCGAGGCCCGCCGCCGCACCGAGCGCAGCCACGCCGAGCTGATCGCCACCGTCGCCCACGAACTGCGCTCCCCGCTCACCTCCGTCAAGGGCTTCACGGCGACCCTGCTGGCCAAGTGGGAGAGGTTCACCGACGACCAGAAGCGGCTGATGCTGGAGACCGTCGACGCCGACGCCGACCGCGTCACCCGGCTCATCGCCGAGCTGCTCGACATCTCCCGGATCGACTCGGGCCGGCTCGAGGTGCGCCGCCAGCCCGTCGACATCGGTGCCGCCGTCGGCCGGCACATCCAGGCGTACGTCGCCGCCGGACAGGAGGCCGACCGGTTCCTGCTGCGGCTCGCGCAGCCGCTGCCGGACCTGTGGGCCGACCCCGACAAGGTCGACCAGGTGCTCAGCAACCTGCTGGAAAATGCCGTGCGGCACGGCGAGGGAACCGTCACCATTGACGTCACGCCCACGGCGTCCCCCCGCGAAGGGGAGGACACCGGCACGTCGGTCACGGTGAGCGACGAAGGGGCCGGCATCCCGGAGGAGTCCATGAACCGCGTCTTCACCCGCTTCTGGCGGGGCAGCAAGCGCGGCGGCACCGGCCTCGGGCTGTACATCGTCAAGGGCATCGTCGAGGCCCACGGCGGCACCATCACGGTCGGCCGCGCCCCCGGCGGCGGCGCCGAGTTCCGATTTACGTTGCCCGTGGCGGCACCGGCGTACCTCACCTGAGACTCCTCAGAGGCGGCCGACGACCCCCACGGGCGTAATCCGCGTTCCACAGCCCCGTTAGACTCGGTCTTTGGCACCTTTGCGTCCAGATCCGCAGACGAAGCGCAGACGAAGCGTCTCCGCCGCGTCCGAGGACCGTAGACGGGGCGTCCCAGCCAGCCAATCGGAAGCACGGGAAGAGATGTCGGCACCGAATAAGTCGTACGACCCTGTCGAGGTCGAGGCGTTGAAACCGGAAGAGATCGAGCGCATGCGGGACGAGGCGCTCGCCGCCTTCGCCGCCGCGGACTCCCTCGACGCGCTCCAGGAGGCCAAGGTCGCCCACACCGGCGGCACCTCCCCGCTGTCGCTGGCCAACCGCGAGATCGGCGCCCTGCCCCCGCAGGCCAAGGCCGAGGCCGGCAAGCGCGTCGGCATGGCCCGCGGCGCCGTGAACAAGGCGCTCGCGGCCCGCCAGGCGGAGCTGGAGGCCGAGCGCGACGCGCGCGTCCTGGTCGAGGAGGCCGTGGACGTCACGCTGCCCTACGACCGCGTACCGGCCGGCGCCCGCCACCCGCTCACCACGCTCTCCGAGCGCATCGAGGACGTCTTCGTCGCCATGGGCTACGAGGTCGCCGAGGGCCCCGAGGCCGAGGCCGAGTGGTTCAACTTCGACGCCCTCAACATCGGCCCGGACCACCCCGCCCGCGGCGAGGCCGACACCTTCTTCGTCCAGGGCCCCGACGGCGGCTCCGAGTCCGGCGTCGTGCTGCGCACCCACACCTCGCCCGTGCAGATCCGCTCCGCGCTCACCCGCGAGCTGCCGGTCTACGTGATCTGCCCCGGCCGCGTGTACCGCACCGACGAGCTGGACGCCACGCACACCCCCGTCTTCCACCAGGTCGAGCTGCTCGCCGTCGACGAGGGCCTGACCATGGCGGACCTCAAGGGCACCCTGGACCACATGGTCCAGTCGCTGTTCGGCGCGGAGATGAAGACCCGGCTGCGGCCGAACTTCTTCCCCTTCACCGAGCCGTCCGCCGAGATGGACATGCTCTGCTACGTCTGCAAGGGCGCGTCCGTCGGCAACCCCGACCGGCCCTGCCGCACCTGCTCCAGCGAGGGCTGGATCGAGCTGGGCGGCTGCGGCATGGTCAACCCGCGGGTGCTCACCGCCTGCGGCGTCGACCCCGAGAAGTACAGCGGCTTCGCCTTCGGGTTCGGCATCGAGCGGATGCTGATGTTCCGCCACAACGTCGAGGACATGCGAGACATGGTCGAGGGTGACGTCCGGTTCACCCGGCCGTTCGGGATGGAGATCTGATGCGGGTCCCGCTTTCCTGGCTGCGGGAGTACGTCGACCTGCCGGCCACCGAGACCGGCCGCGACGTGCAGGCCAAGCTGATTTCGGCCGGTCTGGAGGTCGAGACCGTCGAGCACCTGGGCGCCGACCTCAAGGGCCCCCTCGTCGTCGGCCAGGTGCTGACCATCGAGGAGCTGGAGGGCTTCAAGAAGCCGATCCGCTTCTGCACGGTGAACGTCGGGCAGGCCAACGGCACCGGTGAGCCGCAGGAGATCGTCTGCGGTGCCCGGAACTTCGCCGTCGGCGACAAGGTCGTCGTGGTCCTGCCCGGCGCCACCCTGCCCGGCGGCTTCTCGATCAGCGCCCGCAAGACGTACGGCAAGACGTCCCACGGCATGATCTGCTCCAGCGACGAGCTGGGCATGGGCGACGACGGCACCCACGGCATCATCGTGCTGCCGCCGGAGACCGAGGTCGGCAAGGACGCCATCGAGCTGCTCGAGCTGGTCGACGAGGTGCTGGACATCGCCGTCACCGCCAACCGCGGCGACTGCCTGTCCATCCGCGGCGTCGCCCGCGAGGCCGCCATCGCCTACGGCCTGCCGCTGCGCGACCCGGCCCTGCTCGACGTGCCCGGTCCCAACGCCTACGGCTACCCGGTGAAGATCGCCGACCCCACCGGCTGCGACCGCTTCACCGCCCGCACCGTGACCGGCCTCAGCGCCGAGGCGCGCTCCCCGATCTGGCTCCAGCGGCGGCTCCAGAAGGTCGGCATGCGCCCGATCTCCCTCGCCGTCGACGTCACCAACTACGTGATGATGGAGCTGGGCCAGCCCCTGCACGCCTACGACCGCTCACTGGTCCAGGGCACCATCGGCGTACGCCGGGCCGCGGAGGGCGAGAAGATCGTCACCCTCGACGGCACCGAGCGGAAGCTGCACGCCGAGGACCTGGTCATCACCGACGACCGCGGCCCGATCGGCCTCGCGGGGGTCATGGGCGGCGCCAACACGGAGATCGCCGACCACGACGCCGCCGAGAACGGTGGGAACACGACGAGTGACGTGGTCATCGAGGCCGCCCACTTCGACCAGGTGTCCATCGCGCGCACCGCCCGCCGGCACAAGCTGTCCTCCGAGGCCTCCCGCCGCTTCGAGCGCGGCGTCGACCCGCAGGCCGCCGCCGCTGCCGCGCAGCGCACCGTCGACCTCCTCGTGCTGCTCGCGGGCGGCACCGCCGAGTCCGGGGTCACCGAGATCAGCGCCCCGCCCGTGCCGCACACGATCACCCTGGCGGCCGACCACCCGGACAAGGTCGCGGGCGTGGCGTACGGCCGCGAGACCGTCGTACGGCGCCTCCAGGAGGTCGGCTGCGACGTCTACGGTCAGGACGAGCTGATCGTCACCGTGCCGTCCTGGCGGCCCGACCTCACCGACCCGAACGACCTCGCCGAAGAGGTCATCCGCCTGGAGGGCTACGAGAACCTGCCCTCCACGCTGCCCCGGCCCCCGGCCGGCCGCGGCCTCACCGCTCGCCAGCGGCTGCACCGCCGCGTCGGGCGCGCCCTGGCCGGTGCCGGGTACGTCGAGGCGCTGAACTACCCGTTCGTCGGCGAGCAGGTCTTCGACCAGCTCGGCCTCGACGCCGACGACCCGGCCCGCCGCGTCGTCAAGCTGGTCAACCCGCTCAGCGACGAGGAGCCCGCGCTGCGCACCTCGCTGCTGCCGGGCCTGCTCGCGGCGCTGCGGCGCAACGACGGCCGGGGCGCGCACGACCTGGCCCTCTTCGAGACCGGCCTGGTCTTCCACCCGCGCGACGAGCAGCGGGTCGCCGGCAACCTGCCCGTCGACCGTCGCCCCGGCGAGGACGACCTCGCCGCGCTGGACGCCGCGCTGCCCGACCAGCCCCGGCACGTCGCCGTGGTCCTGGCCGGCGCCCGCGAGCAGGCCGGCTGGTGGGGCAAGGGCCGCCCGGCCGACTGGGCCGACGCGGTCGAGTCCGCCCGGACCGTCGCCCGCGAGGCCGGCGCCGAACTGGGCACGCGCAAGGGCCAGTACGGTCCCTGGCACCCGGGCCGCTGCGCCGAGCTGACGGTCACCGTGGACGGCGAGGAGCGCGTGATCGGGCACGCGGGTGAGCTGCACCCGCGGGTCCTGAAGACGCTGGGCCTGCCCGCGCGCACCTGCGCGATGGAGCTGGACCTCGACGCCGTGGAGCGGGTCGGCGAGGACACCCCGCAGGCGCCGGGCATCTCGACCTTCCCGGTCGCGACGCAGGATGTCGCCCTCGTGGTCGACGAGTTCGTACCGGCGGCGGACGTCGAGGCGGCGCTGCGCGAGGGCGCGGGTGAACTCCTCGAGTCCATCCGGCTGTTCGACGTGTACGACAACGCGGAGCAGCTCGGTGAGGGGCGCAAGTCCCTCGCGTACGCGTTGCGCTTCCGCGCGGGGGACCGGACGCTGACGGTCGACGAGGCGTCGGCCGCGCGGGATGCGGCGGTCGCCCTCGCGGGCGAGCGGGTCGGAGCAGCGCTCCGGAGCTGACGGTTCGCCCAAGGGGCGTGGGGTTTGTGCCGGTTCGGCGACTGCGGGCAGTCGGTGGCCGGTCGCGCGGTCCCCGCGCCCCTTGAGGGACGTCAGCGCAACGTGCCTTGCTTTTCAGGGGCGCGGGGCTGTGACATGTGCGGCTCCGCCGCGTGGGCGCGACCAGCCACAACGCACCCGCAGCCGACAGCGCACCCGCACACCGAACGGCGATCGGCCGCTCCGCGAAGCCGGCGGAGCCGTCCGCCCCGCCACGGAGTGTCGGGCAGGCAGCCGGGCGGACGGCGTGGATACGGGCCGCCGCACTGTACGAGGGGGAGCCGGCGGCCCGGCCGGCCTCTTTCGAGGCCCTTCAGTCAACCGGCCCGGAACTCTCCGCGACAGCGCGCACACGCTGCGGATGCGCGCACTCCGTTCACACCCCGTGTGAACCCCGACGCACTACGCTGTCGGCACCGATTCACCGGGGGGCACCATGCAGCCCAACACCCTGCTCGACGCGATCCTCGACGAGGCCGGGATCTCGCACGCGGGACTGGCCGCACACGTCAACCAGGCGGGACGGGCACGCGGGCTCGCACTGAGGTACGAGCACACCGCCGTCGCACGATGGCTGAAGGGGCAGCGGCCGCGCGGCCAGGTGCCCGACCTGATCTGCGAGGTCCTCGCCTCCCGCCTGCACCGCCCGGTCACCCTCGACGACATCGGCCTCGGCGTGCCCGGCGAACCCGCCGCCCCGCACACCGGCTCGCTGTCCGGCTTCGTGGAGCGCGCGACCGCCCTGTGGCGCTCCGACCAGCAGCAGCGCCCGCACCTCCTCGGCGCCCCGGCCCTCACCGGCACGCCCGCCGTGCTGCCGGTCTGGGAGTGGGAGAACCCGCCCGAGGACACCGACGTCTCCCGCGGCGGACGGCACCGGGTCACCGCGGCCGACCTGGAGACGGTGCGCTGCGCCCGTACGCACTACGAGCAGATGTACCGCAAGGCAGGCGGCATCGCGACCCGCGCCCGCATCGTCGGCTTCCTCAACTCCGAGGCCGCGCCGCTGCTGCGCGGCAGCTACACCGACGCGACCGGACGGCAGCTGCACCGGGCCACCGGGGGTCTTGTGGCCGTCGCCGGGATCTGCGCGTACGACTCCGACGCGCACGGCCTCGCCCAGCGCTACTTCCACCAGGCGCTGCGCCTCGCCAAGGCCAGCGGCGACAGGGGGCTCGGCGCCTACGTCATCGCGCTGCTGGTCAACCAGGCGCTGTACATGCGGGAGTACCGGCAGGCCGTCGCCTTCGCCGAGGCCGCGCTGCGTGCCGCGGGCCGGCACATCACCCCGGCGCTCGCCTCCGACCTGTACGCGATGCAGGCGAAGGCGTACGCGCACCTGGGCGACGGCGGCAGCGCGCTGTCCTGCATCCGCCGGGCCGAGCAGGCCGCCGAGCGCATCCGGCGCGGCTACGAGCCCGACGAGACCGGCTATGTCCAGCCGGGACTGGTCAACGTCCAGGTGGCGGAGGCGCTCCTGAGCCTCGGTGAGCTCGCGGCGGCCGGGGAGCACGCGGCGGCCGCCGTCGACACCCCGGCGCACGACCGGGGGCGCGTGCACCGGCTCGCCATGCTCAGCACCATCGAGCTGCGCCAGGGGCATGCCGACAAGGCGGTGGCCACCGCGGTGAGGATGGCCGAACAGGCCCGGGGCATGGAGTCCCAGCGGCTGCGCGACCGGCTGCGCGCGGTGCGCGAGCACCTGGTGAACAGCGGTTGCGCGGGCACGGCCGAAGCCGCCGAACTCATCGACGGGGCGCTGCGCGTCCCGCTGTAGACGGCCGCCCCCTGCGCCCCGCACTGCGCCCTGAGCGGCCCGCGTACGCCTGCTGTCCGCAAGCCACTGCTGCGATATTGCCACCAACTCAGAGGAAGGTGGCAGAACCGTGCAGTGGACGAAACAGAGCGAACAGAATGTGTACTCAAATCGCTGGTTCAGCGTCAATCTGGCCGATGTCGTCCTGCCGGACGGCCGGCACCTCGACCACTTCCTGATACGGATGCGCCCCGTGGCCGTGGCCACCGTCGTGAACGAGGCGGACGAGGTCCTGCTGCTGTGGCGGCACCGTTTCATCACCGACAGCTGGGGCTGGGAACTCGCGGCCGGCGTCGTCGAGGACGGCGAGGACGTCGCGGTGGCCGCGGCCAGGGAACTCGAGGAGGAGACCGGCTGGCGGCCCGGACCGCTGCACCACCTGATGAGTGTGGAGCCGTCCAACGGACTCACCGACGCCCGGCACCACGTCTACTGGGCCGACGAGGGCACGTACGTGGGACACCCCGTGGACGACTTCGAGTCGGACCGCCGGGAGTGGGTGCCCCTCAAGCTCGTACCCGACCTCGTCGCCCGCGGGGAGGTCCCGGCCGCCAACATGGCGGCCGCGCTGCTCCTCCTGCACCACCTCAGGCTCGGGCGCGATCAGCCGTAGGCGTAGAAGCCCGAGCCGCTCTTGCGGCCGAGGCGGCCCGCGTCGACCATGCGCTGGAGCAGCGGGGGAGCGGCGTACAGCGGCTCCTTGTACTCCTCGTACATCGAGTACGCCACCGAGGCGACCGTGTCCAGGCCGATCAGGTCGGCCAGCTTCAGCGGGCCCATCGGGTGGGCGCAGCCCATCTCCATGCCGTTGTCGATGTCCTCGCGGCTGGCGATGCCCGACTCGAACATCCGGATCGCGGAGAGCAGGTACGGGATCAGCAGCGCGTTGACCACGAAGCCGGAGCGGTCCTGGGCGCGGATCGCGTGCTTGCCGAGCACCTTCTCGGTGAACAGCTGGGCCCGGCTGAGCGTGCCCTCGGAGGTGGTGAGCGCCGGGATCAGCTCGACGAGCTGCTGCACCGGGGCCGGGTTGAAGAAGTGGATGCCGATGACGTGGTCGGGCCGCGAGGTGGCGACCGCCAGCTTCACCAGCGGGATCGAGGAGGTGTTGGAGGCCAGGATCGCGTCCGGCCGGGTCACGACCTGATCGAGCACCTGGAAGATCTCGGTCTTGACCTGCTCGTTCTCGACGACGGCCTCGATCACCAGGTCGCGGTCGGCGAACTCGCCGAGGTCGGTGGTGAAGCTGAGGCGCGCCTGCGTCGCGTCCCGCTCCTCCTCGGAGATCTTCCCGCGCTCGGCGGCCTTGGCCAGCGAGTTGTACAGCCGGGTGCGGCCGATCTCCAGGGCCTCGCCGGTGGTCTCGGCGACCATCACCTCCAGACCCGAGCGGGCGCACACCTCGGCGATGCCGGCCCCCATCTGACCGCAGCCCACCACGCCGACGCGTGCGATATCTCCCGAGATGCCGGTCACATCGTCCCTTTCGCTGACTCCACGGCTGGCAGCAGGCGTGCCGGGGTCCCCGTCGCCTGCTCCGATCGAGCACGTTACCCCCGAATGGTCACGGATCCGTCTCCCGGGTCGTGCATCCTGAGGCCCCGTACACGATCCGTGACCGCGCGGATCCGCAGCGTTCAGGAGGTCTACCCATGGGCGGTGTCTCGCGCCGTGCCTTCACGGTGGCGGCGTTGTCGGCGTTCACCCTGGCGCCCGAGGCGTCGGCGGCGGTCCCGGGGTCCGCGAAGCCGGCGCCCTCGCACAGCGCCGCCGCCGGGATGCGGGGGATGTGGCTGGCCACCGTCGCCAACCGGGACTGGCCCACCCGCGCGGGGCTGCGCGCCGCCGAGCAGCGCGCGGAGCTGATCGAACACCTCGACAACGCGGTACGGCACCGCCTCAACACCGTGATGTTCCAGGTGCGCCCGTCGGCCGACGCGCTGTGGCCCTCGCCGTACGAGCCGTGGTCGCAGTACCTGTCCGGCAGCCAGGGCCGCGACCCCGGATGGGACCCGCTGGGCACGGCCGTGAAGGAGGCCCACGCGCGCGGCCTGCAACTGCACGCCTGGTTCAACCCGTACCGCGTCGCCGTTCACGACGACCCGGACCGCCTCGTCTCCTCCCACCCGGCACGCAGGAACCCCGGCTGGGTGGTGCCGTACGGCGGGCAGCTCTACTACAACCCCGGGCTGCCCGAGGTCCGGGCCTTCGTGCAGGACGCGATGATGGACGCGGTGGCGAGGTACGAGGTGGACGGGGTCCACTTCGACGACTACTTCTACCCCTATCCGGTGGCCGGCCAGGACTTCGCCGACGGCGGGGCCTTCAGCACCTTCGGCGCCGGCTTCGCCACCAGGGCCGACTGGCGGCGGGACAACGTCGACCGGCTGGTGCGGGAGATCGCACAGCGGGTCAGGCAGGTCCGCCCGGCCGCCCGCTTCGGCGTCAGCCCCTTCGGCGTGTGGCGCAACGCCGCCACCGACGCGCGCGGCTCGGACACCCGGGCGGGCGTGCAGACGTACGACGACCTGTACGCGGACACCCGCACGTGGGTGCGCGAGGGATGGATCGACTACGTCGTGCCCCAGCTGTACTGGAACATCGGCCTGGACGGCGCCGACTACGCGAAGCTGCTGCCCTGGTGGGCCGGCGTGGCCAGGGGCAGCAGGACCCGGCTGTACGTGGGTGAGGCGCTGTACAAGTCCGGGGACCCGGCCCAGCCCGCCGCCTGGCAGGACCCGGCCGAACTCTCCCGCCACCTCGCGCTGGCCGCGCGGTACCCCGAGGTCCGCGGACACGTCTACTTCTCCGCGAAGGACGTCGCCGACGACCGGGCCGGCGCCATGGCGCGGGTGACCGCCGACCACTACACGCAGCCGGCCGCCGTCCCGCGCTGAGAACCGTCGGTGACGGCAGGGCCGGAGCCGGACGTCAGAGCTGGACCTCCCGGTGCCGGATCTCCGAGTCGGGGCCGGGCGAGCACACGGCTTCCTGCCCGTTCTCGAACCGGACCCGGTACGGGGGGCCGCCCTTTTCGCCCATGACTTCGACGATCTCCGCGACCTTGTCGTGCTCACCGACCACCCGGCCGTGCTGGACCAGCTGATCGCCCTTGGTTGCATGCATCCGTGAGGCCTCCTCACCTGTGTGCCGCGCTCAGCCCCGGGCCCGCTGGGTGACCGCGATGCACACCAGTACCGCCGCGGCCGTCAGCGGAGCGGCCACCGTCAGGTGCTCGCCCAGGAGAAGTACCGACCACACCAGTGTGAGCAGCGGCTGGGCCAGCTGCAACTGGCTGGCCTTCGGGATGCCGATCGCCGCCATGCCCCGGTACCAGACGACCAGCCCGAGGAACTGGGAGCCGATCGCCACCCACAGCAGTCCGGTCACACTGTGCGCCGTCAGCTGCACCGGCTCGTACGACAGCGCCACCACCGCCATCGGCACGGTCACCGGCAGGCACAGCACCAGCGCCCAGCCGATGACCTGCCAGCCCGGCATCACCCGGGCCAGCCGGCCGCCCTCCGTGTAGCCGGCCGCGCACACCAGCAGCGCCGCGAAGAGGTAGGCGTCGGCCGAGGTCAGCGCGCCGCCGCTCTGCTGCACCGTGAAGGCGATCACCGCCGCGGCACCCGCCAGGGCCGCGATCCAGAAGGTGCGCGAGGGGCGGGTGCCGATGCGCAGCGCGGACAGCAGCGCGGTGGTCAGCGGGAGCAGGCCCACCACGACGGCGGCATGCGCGGTGGTCGACGTCTGCAACGCGAGCGTGGTCAGCAGCGGGAAGCCCAGCACCACCCCGGCGCCGACCACCGCCAGGCCGAGCCAGTGCCGCCGCTCGGGCGGTGCCACCCGCAGGGCCAGCAGACAGGCCCCGGCGACCGCGGCGGCCAGGATGCTGCGCACGGCGATCAGGGACCAGGGCCCGAAGCCCTCCAGACCCCAGGCGGTGGCGGGGAAGGTGAGGGAGAACGCGACGACACCGAGGGCGGCCTGGACGGTGCCGAAGGACCTGCCGCCGGGGTCGGTGCCCGCGGCGCCGACTGCTATCCGGGAAGGCGCGGTAGCGCTACTCTGTGCTCTCATGCAAGAGCGTAGCAGCGTCGCTGACCTGACAGCCGTGTTGCGGCGCGAGCTGGACCGCTACTCACCCGGCGGAAAGCTCCCGTCCAGCCGCGCCCTCGTCGACCGGTTCCGGGTGAGCCCGGTGACGGTCTCCCGCGCCCTGGCCCAGCTGGCCGCCGAGGGACTGGTCGTCACCCGGCCCGGCGCCGGTGCCTTCCGCGCCCGGCCGCGCCCCTCGGCCGTACCCGCCGGGGACACCTCCTGGCAGGAGGTCGCGCTGAGCGCCGACGGTGCCGCCGACCTCGTACCGCGCTCCGTGGACGCCTCCGGCGTACTGGTCTCGCTGGCCGCGCCGCCGCCCGGTGTCGTGGAGTTCAACGGCGGCTATCTGCACCCCTCCCTGCAACCGGAGCGGGCCATGGCCGCCGCCCTGGCGCGGGCCGGGCGGCGCCCCGGAGCCTGGGGGCGGCCGCCGATGGAGGGGCTTCCGGAGCTGCGGGAGTGGTTCGCCCGGGGCATCGGCGGGGCCGTCACGGCGGCCGAGGTGCTGATCACCGCGGGCGGCCAGTCCGCGCTGGCGACCGCCCTGCGCGCCCTCGCCCCACCCGGCACCCCTGTCCTCGTCGAGTCCCCGACCTACCCCGGCATGCTGGCCATCGCGCGTGCGGCCGGCCTGCGCCCGGTGCCCGTCCCCGTGGACGCCGACGGTGTGCGGCCCGCCCTGCTGGCCGACGCCTTCCGGGCGACCGGCGCCCGCGTCTTCGTCTGCCAGCCCCTGTTCCAGAACCCCACCGGCGCCGTGCTCGCCCCCGAGCGGCGCGGCGAGGTGCTGCGCATCGCGCGGGCGGCCGGTGCCTTCGTCGTGGAGGACGACTTCGTGCGCCGGCTCGTGCACGAGGACGCCGGCCCGCTGCCCGCCCCGCTCGCCGCCGACGACCCGGACGGCGTCGTCGTCCACGTCTGCTCGCTCACCAAGGCCACCTCGCCCAGCTTCCGGGTGAGCGCCCTGGCCGCGCACGGGCCGGTGCTCGAGCGGCTGCGGGCCATCCAGGTCGTCGACACCTTCTTCGTGCCCCGGCCGCTCCAGGAGGCGGCCCTGGAACTCGTCGGCTCGCCCGCCTGGCCGCGCCACCTGCGCGCGGTCTCCGCCGAGTTGAAGGCCCGCCGGGACGCGATGACCTCCGCGCTGCGGCTGCGTCTCCCCGAGGTCTCCCTGGCGCACGTCCCCTCCGGCGGCTACCACCTGTGGCCGCGCCTGCCGGAGGGCGCCGACGAGAGCGCCCTGACCGCGGCCGCCCTGCGCGCGGGCGTCGCGATCACCCCGGGCCGGCCGTACTTCAGCGCCGAACCCCCGGCCGCCCACTTCCGGCTGAGCTTCGCCGCGGTCGCGAACGTCGGGGAGATCGCCGAGGGGGTACGCCGCCTGCGCACCGCCTGCCTGGAGGTGTGGGGCGGCTGACGGAGACCCGGGTCGGGACGCCGCGGACCCGGGCCAGCAGCCGGTGAGTCGGGGCACACCCTGGGTGACCCACAGGTAACACCCCTTGACCTGCCCACCTCCGCGCTCCACCATCACGGCATGGCGCTTCGGGTCACGTTCGTCGCGGCCGCACGCAGTTCACCGCTGCTCGCGGAGCGCTTCGACGACGAGCGGCCGCTGGACCAGGCCGGATGGGACGAGGTACTGCACGCCGCGGGTCGTCTCCGGCCGCTCGCGGCGGCCGAGTTGCGCTACTGCTCGCCCACGCCCCGCAGCCGCGCCACCGGTGACGCCCTCGGCTGCGCTCCGCTGCTCCAACTCGCCCTGCGCGACTGCGACATGGGCCGGTGGCGCGGTCTGACGCTCGGCGAGGCCATGGCCCGCGAACCGGCGGCCGTGGACGCCTGGCTCGCCGATCCGCGGTCGGCGCCGCACGGCGGGGAGCCGCTGCTGGCCTTCATCACCCGCGTGGGCGGCTGGCTCGACACCCGTCCCGGCGACGACGGCGACCGCATCGTCGCCGTGGCCGAACCCTCCGTGATCCGGGCCGCGCTGGTCTACGTGCTGAAGGCACCGCCCGGAACGTACTGGAACCTGGACGTCCGCCCGCTGTCGGCGACCACCGTGACCGGCCGCGCGGGCCGTTGGAGCCTCCGCTTCGAGGGCGCGCCGGACCAGGGGGCTACGCACCCGGCGTCTGGCGGAGGTAGTCCGTTGTGAGCAGCAGGTCCTTGGCCGGTCCGCCCACCCGCCACACCGTCCGCCAGCGGTCCGGGCCCCGCACGGTGAACTCGCCGCGATAGAGGTCGGCGGCGCACGGGTGATCGGCCACATGACGCCCCGAGGTCAGATCCAGCCCGTGGAAGGGGCGGCCGTCCGCGAAGCGCACCTCCGCGCGACCCGGCCCGCTCCCCGGTTCGTACCGCAGCGTCCGCTCGGCGGGCCGCGTCACGCCCTGCCAGGTGAAGGCGCCCGACTCGCGGCCGATCAGCCCGCCGGTCTCGAGCGCGTCGAACGCCGTGACCCCCTCGAACCGTCCCTCGAGGCCGTTCGCCAGGTCCCGCACCGACCGCTCGGTGCGCCAGTGCCCCGCGAGGTACGCCAGTACGTCGGGCACCGGCCACAACTCGCCCATTTCCACTCGCTTTCCCACTCCGGCCCACGGGTTGCCGCGCGACCCATTGACGCGCCTGGTCCCCCTCCCTATCTTGCCGTTCGAAGTGCTGACCAATGTCCGATATCCCGAACAGCTAATTCCGAACAGCTCATCGCGAACAGCTACGACTCGAACGCCCCCTAGTGAGAGCCGCGGAGTATCCATGTCACGCACCCGCTGGAGACTCGGTCTCAGCGTCACCGCCCTCCTGACGGCCTCGGCCCTGCTGCCGTCCCCGGCACACGCGGAGGCCGTCGCCGACTACACGATCACCGTCGACCCCTCCGACCGGGGCCCCGCGATCGACGACACCATGTACGGCGTCTTCTACGAGGACATCAACCGCGCCGCCGACGGCGGCCTGTACGCCGAGCTGGTGCAGAACCGGTCCTTCGAGTACTCGACCGCCGACAACGCCTCGTACACACCCCTCACCGCCTGGACGGCCGACGGCCCGGCCGAGGTGCTGAACGACGACGGCCGGCTGAACGAGCGCAACCGCCACTACCTCTCCCTGGCCGCCGGCTCCACCGTGACCAACACGGGCTACAACACCGGCATCCACGTCGAGAAGGGCGAGAGGTACGACTTCTCGGTCTGGGCCCGCGCCGACGACGGCACCACCCTCGCCGTCACCCTGCGGGACGCCGCGGGCCCGCTCGCGAAGGTGCGCCAGGTGGCCGCCAGGGGGAAGTGGCGCAAGTACACCGCCACCTTCACCGCGACCCGCACCAGCAACCGCGGCCGCCTGGCCGTCGCCACCACCGCCCCCGCGGCCCTCGACATGGTGTCCCTCTTCCCGCGCGACACCTACCGGCACCAGCCGAACGGCCTGCGCAAGGACCTCGCCGAGAAGATCGAGGCCCTGGACCCCGGCTTCCTGCGCTTCCCCGGCGGCTGCCTGGTCAACACCGGCTCCATGGAGGACTACAGCGCGGACTCCGGCTGGCAGCGCAAGCGCTCCTACCAGTGGAAGGACACGATCGGCCCGGTCGAGGAGCGCGCCACCAACGCCAACTTCTGGGGCTACAACCAGAGCTACGGCCTCGGCTACTACGAGTACTTCCGTTTCGCCGAGGACATCGGCGCCATGCCGCTGCCCGTCGTCCCCGCCCTGGTCACCGGCTGCGGCCAGAACCGGGCCGTCGACGACGACGCGCTGCTGAAGCGGCACATCCAGGACACCCTGGACCTCATCGAGTTCGCCAACGGCCCCCGCACCAGCGAGTGGGGCGGCAAGCGCGCCGAGATGGGCCACCCCAAGCCCTTCCACCTCACCCACCTGGAAGTCGGCAACGAGGAGAACCTCCCCAAGGAGTTCTTCGCCCGCTTCGAGCAGTTCCGCGCCGCCATCGAGGCCGAGTACCCGGACATCACCGTCGTCTCCAACTCCGGCCCCGACGACTCCGGCACCACCTTCGACACGGCCTGGCAGCTGAACCGCGACGCGGGCGTCGACATGGTCGACGAGCACTACTACAACAGCCCGCAGTGGTTCCTCCAGAACAACGACCGCTACGACTCCTACGACCGGAACGGCCCCAAGGTCTTCCTCGGCGAGTACGCCTCCCAGGGCAACGCCTGGAAGAACGCCCTCGCCGAGGCCGCGTTCATGACCGGCCTGGAGCGCAACGCCGACGTCGTCAAGCTGGCCTCCTACGCCCCGCTGCTGTCCAACGAGGACTACGTGCAGTGGAGCCCGGACCTGATCTGGTTCAACAACCACGCGTCCTGGGGCTCGGCCAACTACGAGGTCCAGAAGCTGTTCATGAACAACACCGGCGACCGCGTCGTCCCCTCCTCGGCCACCGGCACCCCCGCCGTCAGCGGCCCCATCACCGGCGCCGTCGGCCTGTCGACCTGGGCGACCGGCGCGGCGTACGACGACGTGCGGGTGACCTCTGCCGACGGTGAGACGCTCCTGTCCGACGACTTCTCCGGCGACGCCTCGCAGTGGACCCACACGGGCGCCGGCAGCTGGACGGTCCAGGACGGCCAGTACGTCCAGACGGACTCGGCCGCCGAGAACACCATGGTCACGGCGGGCGACCCGGCCTGGCACGACTACGACCTGCACGTGAGGGCCACGAAGAAGTCCGGCAAGGAGGGCTTCCTCGTCGCCTTCGGCGTCAAGGACACCGGCACCTACTACTGGTGGAACCTGGGCGGCTGGAACAACACCCAGTCCGCCGTCGAGCAGGCCTCCGACGGCGGCAAGTCGACGCTCCTGTCCAAGGCCGGGTCCATCGAGACGGGCCGCGCCTACGACATCGACGTCAAGGTCAGGGGCCGCCAGGTCACCCTCTACCTCGACGGCGAGGAATGGGGCAGCTTCACCGACGACAAGTCGGCCGAGCCGTTCCGCCAGATCGTCACCCGCGACGACCGCACCGGCGAGCTGATCGTCAAGGTCGTCAACGCCCAGGACACCGCCGCCCGCACCGCCGTCGACCTCGGCGGCGCCGAGGTCGCGCCCCGGGCCCGCGTCACCACGCTGGCCGCCGGCCCGGACGCGGTCAACACCGAGACGGACGCACCGGTGACCCCGGTGACCTCGACCTTCTCTGGGGCGGCGAGCGAGTTCACGTACACCTTCCCGGCGAACTCGGTGACCTTCCTGCGGATCAGGCAGCGATGACCGGGGCCCGGACCGGCGACAGCCGTGTGCGTCGCCGGTCCGGGCGCTAGCCTCGGGACGCATGATCGTATGGCTGAACGGCACCCACGGGGCCGGCAAGACGACGACCGCCGCACTCGTGCAGCAACTGCTTCCGGACAGCCGTGTGCTCGACGCCGAGAAGGTCGGCGAGACGCTCATGGACATCACGCCGGGGCTGCCCGACACGGACAACTTCCAGCACTGGGCGCCGTGGCGGCCGCTCGTCGTCGAGACCGCCCGCCGGGTGCTCGACTACACCGGGGGCACCCTGGTGATGCCGATGACGGTGCTGGTCGAGGAGTACTGGAGGGAGATTGCGGGCGGCCTCGCCGCGCACGGGGTCCCCGTACGGCACTTCGTCCTCCACGCCGACCGGGAGACCCTGCGGGGGCGCATCGCGGGGGACACCGTACTGGGGCCGAACTCGCCGTTCCGGCTCCAGTACCTCGAGCCCTACGCCGAGGCCGCCCGCACCTGGCTGCACGCCGAGGCCGAGGTCGTCGACACCACGCACCTCACGCCCGCCGAGGCGGCGCTGCGGATCGCGGAGGCCGTCAAGGCGCAGGGCTGCGGTACCGCCTGATCAACTCACTCATCTCCTGGTTGTACTTCGAGCGCCGCCGGGCGATCCAGATGACGAGCGCCGCGCCGGCCGGAGCCACCGTGTACTGGGCCACCGCGTGGCGGAGCAGGGTGCCGCGGTCGGCGACCGCCCAGTCGCGGCCACCGAAGAGCGGGATGTTCTTGACGAGCTCCTCCTCGGCGTAGAAGTCCAGGCCGTCGATCCTGCCCCGGCCCCGGCCTCCGTCCGCCAGCGTCCACGCGCCCTCGCACGGTCCGTCCCACTCGCAGTCGACGAACCCCTCCGTCACGGCCGGCTGTCCGTGCCGGTACCGGTCCGTGTTCCCCGCGGCGAACCACAGGGGGAGTGCGAGGGCGCACAGGGACACGACGAGCGCGGCGCGCTGCCACGACCTCAGCCCCACGACCAGCCCGACGATCCACGAACGCACAGTCCACCCCCACGGCCCTCAAGGTTCGGAAGCGGGCAGGGTAGCCGATGCCCGCGGCGGGACCCCGGGGCCGTGCCGCAGCGCGTTGCATAAACGTGCAACGACACGTATAGTCATGCTCTCTAGGAGGAGGGTATTTCCATGGCGGTACGTGCGGCGGTGGCCGGAGCGAGCGGGTATGCGGGCGGTGAGCTGCTGCGTCTGCTCCTGACCCACCCGGAGGTCGAGATCGGCGCCCTGACCGGCAACTCCAACGCGGGGCAGCGGCTGGGGGCGCTCCAGCCGCACCTGCTGCCGCTGGCCGACCGCGTCCTGGAGCCGACCACGGCGGATGTCCTCGCGGGGCACGACGTCGTCTTCCTCGCGCTGCCGCACGGGCAGTCCGCCGCCGTCGCCGAGCAGCTCGGACCGGACGTCCTCGTCGTCGACATGGGCGCCGACTTCCGGCTGAAGGAGGCTGGTGACTGGGAGCGGTTCTACGGCTCCCCGCACGCCGGTACCTGGCCCTACGGCCTCCCCGAACTTCCGGGTGCCCGCGCGGCGCTGGAGGGGTCCAAGCGCATCGCGGTACCCGGTTGCTACCCCACCGCGGTGTCCCTGGCCCTCTTCCCGGCGTACGCCGCGGCGCTGGCCGAGCCCGAGGCCGTGATCGTCGCCGCCTCCGGCACGTCCGGCGCGGGCAAGGCGGCCAAGCCGCACCTGCTGGGCAGCGAGGTCATGGGCTCCATGTCGCCGTACGGCGTCGGCGGCGGACACCGGCACACCCCCGAGATGATCCAGAACCTCGGCGCGGTCGCCGGGGAGCCCGTCACCGTCTCCTTCACCCCGACCCTCGCCCCGATGCCGCGCGGCATCCTCGCCACCTGCACCGCGAAGGCGAAGCCCGGGGTCACCGCCGAGACGGTGCGCGCCGCCTACGAGAAGGCCTTCGCCGACGAGCCCTTCGTGCACCTGCTGCCCGAGGGACAGTGGCCCGCGACCGCCTCCGTGTACGGCTCCAACGCCGTCCAGGTGCAGGTCGCGTACGACGCCGCCGCGGGCCGGATCATCGCGATCAGCGCCATCGACAACCTGGCCAAGGGCACCGCGGGCGGTGCCGTCCAGAGCATGAACCTCGCCCTCGGTCTCGACGAGACCACCGGACTGACGACGATCGGAGTTGCGCCGTGAGCGTGACGGCAGCGAAGGGATTCACGGCGGCGGGCATCACCGCCGGGATCAAGGAGAGCGGCAACCCCGACCTGGCCCTCGTGGTCAACACCGGCCCCCGACGCTCCGCCGCGGGCGTCTTCACCTCCAACCGCGTCAAGGCCGCGCCGGTCCTGTGGTCCGAGCAGGTGCTCAAGAGCGGTGAGCTGACCGCCGTCGTGCTCAACTCCGGCGGCGCCAACGCCTGCACCGGCCCCAAGGGCTTCCAGGACACCCACGCCACGGCCGAGAAGGTCGCCGACGTGCTCGGGACCGGGGCGGGCGAGGTCGCCGTGTGCTCCACCGGGCTCATCGGGGTGCTGCTGCCCATGGACAAGCTGCTCCCGGGCGTCGAGACCGCCGCCGGTCAGCTCTCCGAGCACGGCGGCGAGAAGGCCGCCATCGCCATCAAGACCACCGACACCGTGCACAAGACCTCGGTCGTCAGCAGGGACGGCTGGACCGTCGGCGGCATGGCCAAGGGCGCGGGCATGCTCGCCCCCGGCCTCGCCACCATGCTCGTCGTGATCACCACCGACGCCGACCTGGAGACCGGGGCCCTGGACCGCGCCCTGCGCGCCGCGACCAAGGTCACCTTCGACCGGGTCGACTCCGACGGCTGCATGTCCACCAACGACACCGTGCTGCTGCTCGCCTCCGGCGCCTCCGGCGTCACCCCGGAGTACGACGCCTTCGCCGAGGCCGTCCGCACGGTCTGCGACGACCTCGGACAGCAGCTCATCCGCGACGCCGAGGGCGCCAGCAAGGACATCAAGGTCGAGGTCGTGAACGCCGCGACCGAGGACGAGGCCGTCCAGGTGGGCCGCACCATCGCCCGCAACAACCTGCTCAAGTGCGCCATCCACGGCGAGGACCCCAACTGGGGCCGCGTGCTCTCCGCCATCGGCACCACCGACGCGGCCTTCGAGCCCGACCGGTTGAACGTCGCCATCAACGGCGTCTGGGTCTGCAAGAACGGAGGCGTCGGCGAGGACCGCGAGCTGGTCGACATGCGCTACCGCGAGGTGCACATCGTCGCCGACCTCGCCGCAGGCGACGCCACGGCCACCATCTGGACCAACGACCTCACCGCCGACTACGTCCACGAGAACAGCGCGTACTCCTCATGAGCAACGGAACGAGCAACGCACCCACGCGGAAGCACACCGCGCTCCCCAAGGCCCAGATCCTCATCGAGGCGCTGCCCTGGCTGACCCGGCACCACGGCAAGACCGTCGTCATCAAGTTCGGCGGCAACGCCATGATCGACGAGGACCTCAAGGCCGCCTTCGCCCAGGACGTCGTCTTCCTCCGCCACGCCGGCCTCAAGCCCGTCGTCGTGCACGGCGGCGGACCGCAGATCAGCGCCGCCCTCGACAAGCACGGCATCGTCAGCGAGTTCAAGGCCGGCCTGCGCGTCACCACCGAGGACGCCATGGACGTCGTACGGATGGTGCTCGCCGGGCAGGTGCAGCGGGAGCTGGTCGGGCTGCTCAACCAGCACGGACCGCTCGCCGTCGGCCTCACCGGCGAGGACGCGCACACCCTCACCGCCACCAAGCACCAGCCCGAGATCGACGGCGAACTCGTCGACATCGGCCGGGTCGGCGAGATCACCGAGATCGACACCGGCGCCATCGAGGCACTGCTGGCCGACGGCCGCATCCCGGTCGTCTCGTCCATCGCCCGCTCCCAGGACGACCACCATGTCTACAACGTCAATGCTGATACGGCGGCTGCGGCACTCGCTGCGGCGCTCGGCGCCGAGACTCTCATGGTCCTCACCGACGTCGAGGGCCTCTACGAGGACTGGCCGAACTCCGACGAGGTGATCAGCCGCCTCACCGCGTCCGAGCTGGAAAAACTGCTGCCCGACCTCTCCAGCGGCATGGTGCCGAAGATGGAGGGCTGCCTGCACGCCGTGCGCGGCGGCGTCACCACCGCCCGCGTCATCGACGGCCGGGTCCAGCACTCGATCCTGCTGGAGATCTTCACCGACGAGGGGATCGGCACGATGGTCGTGCCGGACGAACAGGGGGAGTCGTGAGCAACACCGGGGCCGCCGCGGGAGCGGCGGGCAACGCCGAGCTGACCGAGCGGTGGCAGGGCACCCTCATGAACAACTACGGCACGCCGCGCCTGCCCCTGGTGCGCGGCGAGGGCGCCCGGCTCTGGGACGCCGACGGCAAGGAGTACCTGGACTTCGTCGGCGGCATCGCGGTCAACGCGCTCGGGCACGCCCACCCGGCGGTCGTCGAAGCGGTGAGCCGGCAGATCGCCTCCCTCGGCCACGTCTCCAACCTCTTCATCGCCGAACCGCCCGTCGCCCTCGCCGAACGGCTGCTCCAGCACTTCGGCCGCGACGGCAAGGTCTACTTCTGCAACTCCGGCGCCGAGGCCAACGAGGGCGCCTTCAAGATCGGCCGGCTGACCGGACGGCCGCACATGGTCGCCACCGAGGGCGGTTTCCACGGCCGCACCATGGGCGCCCTGGCCCTGACCGGCCAGCCCGGCAAGCAGGAACCGTTCCTGCCGCTGCCCGGCGACGTCACGCACGTGCCGTACGGCGACCCGCAGGCGCTGGCCGCGGCGGTCACCGAGGAGACGGCGCTGGTGATCATCGAGCCGATCCAGGGCGAGAACGGCGTCGTTGTCCCGCCCCCCGGCTACCTGAAGGCGGCCCGCGCCATCACCGCCGCCACCGGTGCGCTGCTCGTCCTGGACGAGGTGCAGACCGGCGTCGGCCGGACCGGGCACTGGTTCGAGTACCAGGCCCACGAGGGCGTCCTGCCGGACGTCGTCACCCTCGCCAAGGGCCTCGGCGGCGGACTGCCGCTGGGCGCGACGGTTGCCTTCGGCCGCGCCGCCGACCTCCTCCGGCCCGGCCACCACGGCACCACCTTCGGCGGCAACCCGGTCGCCTGCGCCGCCGGACTCGCCGTCCTCGACACCATCGCCGACGAGGGACTGCTGGACAACGTCAAGCGGCAGAGCGAGAAGCTCCGGGACGGGGTCGAGGGCCTGGGCCACCCGCTGGTCGCCCACGTCCGGGGCGCCGGACTCCTCCTGGGTATCGTGCTCACCGAGCCGCTCGCCGCCCAGGTGCAGCAGGCGGCTCAGGACGCCGGAATCCTGGTGAACGCGCCCGCGCCCGATGTCGTACGGCTGATGCCCGCGCTGAACCTCGGCGACGACGTGGTGGAGGCGTTCCTCGGGGCGCTGCCCGGCATCCTTGACCAGGCCGCCGAGACGGCCCACGGGGACGGACGATCCGGAGAATGAGACGACGATGAGCCACGCGCAGGAGCACGAGCAGACGGCAGGGCCCGCCCTGCCGCAGACCCGCACCGCACGCCACCGCCGGATCGTGGACATCCTCAACCGGCAGGCGGTCCGCTCGCAGAGCCAGCTGGCGAAGCTGCTCGCCGACGACGGGCTCACCGTCACCCAGGCGACGCTCTCCCGGGACCTGGACGAGCTGAACGCGGTCAAGATCCGCAACACCGACGGCGACCTCATCTACGCGGTGCCCAGCGAGGGCGGTTTCCGCACCCCGCGGGCGCCGCTCGGGGAGTCGGCCAAGGAGGAGCGGATGCGGCGGCTCTCCGCGGAGCTGCTGATCTCCGCGGAGGCGTCGGCGAACCTCGTGGTCCTGCGGACCCCTCCGGGGGCGGCGCAGTTCCTTGCCTCGGCGATCGACCAGGCGGAGCTGCACGACATCCTGGGGACGATCGCGGGCGACGACACGCTGATGCTGATCAGCCGGGAGCCCGCGGGCGGGCAGGCCCTGGCGGATCATCTGCTGCGGTTGGCCCAGAACGGGGGCTGAGCGGGGGCGCGGCGCTACCCCTCCGTGAGCGCCGCGGCCAGTTCGTCCAGACCGTCCACGGCCCAGTCGAAGGCGTCCGTGGGCCTCGGCGGGTCGCCGACCGGGCGTGCGACGTAGGCGGTGCGCATCCCCACGGCCCGGGCGCCGCGGAGGTCCCAGGCGTGGGCGGCGACCATCAGCACCCGCTCGGGCGGGCAGCCGGCCGCGGTGAGGGCGAGCCGGTAGACCTCCGGCGCGGGCTTGTACGCGCGGGCGTCCTCGGCTGACAGGGCCTGGTGCCAGCGCAGCCCGGCGTGTGCGTTGAGGCGGAAGAGAGTCGCGCGGGAGGCGTTGGACAGGCCCACGACCGGGAAGCGCTCGGCCAGCCGCGCGAGTCCGGAGACGGAGTCGTCCCACGGCTCCAGGCGCCGCCCCGCGGTGGCCAGCCGCGCGACGGCGTCCGCGTCGGTGAGCCCCGCGTGCCCGGCGACCCGCTCCGCCGCCTCGCGGTCCATGACCCCGGAGTCGGCGTACGGCCGTTCCCCGGCGTTGACGCGCCGTGTCTCCTGCTCGACGTGCTCCTGCCACACCGTGAGCCACCGGTCGACGGACGCCCCGGCGGCGCCGGGCACCGCCTCGCGCAACGCGGCCCGCAGTCCCCCCGGTTCGTTGACCATGGTGCCGAGCACGTCGCACACGACGACCTCGATACCGCGCACTTCCGCCATCCCGCGCTCCTCCCACGTACGGACGTCTGCCCGGCGGCGCCGGTCACCCGTCGGCCGGGGTCAGCCCAGCCACGCCGCCAAGCCTCCAGTACACCGCACCTCGTCCCCCGCCGTGATCAGCAGCCCCTCGACGCCGGGCAGCGACTCCAGCCACCGCAGCCCCTCCCGCGCCCCCATCGCGAACGCCGCCGTCGCCCAGCAGTCCGCCCACGTGAGTCCGGGCGCCACCACCGTCACGGACAACAGGTCGGTCACCGCCGAGAGTCCGGTGCGCGGGTCGACGACGTGCGCGCCCCGTTCCGCGGAGCCGGACGTCGCCACGGCCAGTTCCGCCGCCCCCGCCGCCGAGACGACCGCCGCGAGCCCGCCCGGCCGCAGGGGGTCGGAGACACCGACCCGCCAGGGCCGCTCCGTTCCCGGCGTTCCGAGCACCTGCACGTCCCCGCCCCCGTTGACGCTGACCCCGCCGGCACCGGCCGCCGCCGTGATCCGCCGGGCGGCGCGCTCGACGGCCCAGCCCTTGACGATCCCCGTCGGGTCGAGCCGGCCCCGGTACCGCGTGCTGAACCAGCCCTCGCTCACCCGCTCCGCCTCGGCCGCCAGCTCCAGCACCTCGGCGACCTCCGGCGCGCACGCGTCGAGGGCCAGCTCCCCGCGTGCCAGGCGGGAGACCTCGCTGCCGTCCCGGTAGGTGCTGAACACCTCGTCGGCCCGGTGCAGTTCCGCGACCGCCGCGTCCAGCGCCGCCCGTACGGCCGCGGGTTCCCCGCCGCGGACGTCGAAGGAGAAGACGGTCCCCATCGCCTCCTCCACGTGACGCACCGCGGCGGGAGCCTCGGCGGACCCGGCCCCGGTGTCAGCCACCGGCCCGGTCCAGCGCCGACTGGAGGGACTGCGTGTACCCGGCGCTGGTGTAGGTGGCGCCGGAGACCGCGTCGATGTCGGCGTTCCCGGCCGCGACGGCCGCCCGGTTGAGCTTGGGCACGGCGTCCGCGGTGACCTGGTCGCTGCGGCCGCCCCTGGGCGCCTGGAGGGCCTCGGCGTCCGTGATCCTCCCGCCGCTGACGGTGACCCTGACCTGCACGGTTCCGTACTGGGTCTGCGCGGCGTCACCGGTGAGCACCTGCGTGCCCTGCCCGGCGCCGCCCCCGCCCGCGCCGTCCCCGGAGCCACTCGGCTCCCGCCCGGCGGATCCGGCGGCAGCGGCCGCCTTGTCGAGGGCCGACTGGAGGGACTGCGTGTACCCGGCGCTGGTGTAGGTGGCGCCGGAGACCGCGTCGATGTCGGCGTTCCCGGCCGCGACGGCCGCCCGGTTGAGCTTGGGCACCGCGTCCGCGGTGACCTGGTCGCTCTGCCCGCCCTTGGGGGCCTGCACGGCCTCGGCCCCGGTGATCTTCCCGCCGCTGACGGTGACCCTGACCTGTACGGGACCGTACTGCGTACGGGCCGCGTCACCCGTGACCGTGCCGGCCCCGGCGCCCCGGCCGCCCTGCGGCGACTGTGCGGCCACGGGCGGTGCCGCGCCGCCCGCCGCCGAGGCGGAGCCCGGGTCGGACGCCGGTTTCAGCGACAGCAGCAGCACGATCCCGGACACGGTGGCGGCCCCGGCGAGCACGGCACGCCGAACGGGGTGGCTCTTCCTCATCTGCCTGGACTCCCGATGTCCGTCGCTCACATCGCGAACGACTCGTGGTGGATACGGCGAGCGGGGACCCCCGCGCCGCGCAGTGCCTCGTACACCGACTGGGCGAAGCCGGGCGGCCCGCACAGGAAGACGTCGTGGCGCTCGACGTCCGGGATCTTCCGGGCCAGGGTCTCGGCCGAGATGTCCGGGCGCTCCCCGTCCGGGCTGTTGACCGCGTACATCAGCCGGGCCCCGCGCTCGTCGGCGATGCCGGCCAGCTCGTCCCAGAGCGCCAGGTCCTGGGTGCTGTTGGCCCGGTAGAGCAGCGTGATGTCGCCGGACGCGCCGGGCAGCGTCTCGAACAGCGCCCGCATCGGTGTGATCCCCACCCCGCCCGCCACCAGCAGCACCTTGCCGCGGCTGCGGCGCTGCGCGGTCAGGGCGCCGTACGGGCCCTCCGCCCACACCCGCGTGCCCGGCGTCAGCTCGCGCAGCCGGGCGCTGTGGTCGCCGATCGCCTTCACGGTGATCCGCAGCAGGTCCGGACGGGGCGCCGCCGACAGCGAGTACGGGTGCGAGCTGAAGCGCATGCCGGGTGCCAGGAACCGCCAGCGGAAGAACTGGCCCGCCTCCGCGCCCATCCGGTGCAGCCGGCGCCCGCCGATCAGCACCGACACGATGCCGGGCGTCTCCTCGATCACCGCCTCCACCCGCATCCGGTGCCGCAGGTTGAGGCGCAGGGGGGTCAGCACCCGGTACCAGAGCACCAGAGCGGTCACCGAGCCGTACAGGGCGTACCAGACGGTCTTGGCGAGCGGCTCGACGGCGAACTCGTTGCCGGTGGTCAACTGGTGCCAGAAGGTCAGGAACACCGCCGCGTAGGTGAGCAGGTGCACGTGGTACCAGGCGTCGTACGGGATGCGGCGGCGGACGGGGCCGACGGACAGGAGCCCGATGACGACCAGCAGGCCGGTGCCGACGGCCGCCTTGCCCATGTCGGGCAGCTGGTTCACGGAGTCGACCGTCTGGGCGACGACGTCACCGAGGCCCTTGCCGGCCTGCGCCGCGTAGCCCCACATGATCAGGAAGACGTGGGCCAGGACCAGGCAGAGGGTGTAGCGGCCGGTCATGGCGTGCCAGCGGGCGACCCGGTCGGACCCGACGCGCCGTTCCAGTGCCGGGACCCGGGCCATCTGGAGCACCACCAGCGCCATCAGGTACCCGGCCAGCAGACCGGTGATCCGGCCCGCGCCGAGGATCCTGCCGGTGTCGTCGGAGATGGCGGGCGTGTTGCGCCACCACAGCCACAACACGCCCGCCGCGCCCGCCCACACGGCGAGCAGCAGGGGTACGGCGGGGGAGCGGCGCGGACGGATGCGCCGCATGGTCTGACGGCGGGCGGCACGGCCGCCGGCGAGCGTGGTGGTCACGGTTCCTCCGTGGGGACTTGACCCTTGGCCCACAGATACGCGCCGTGCCGGGCGAGCGTTCAGCCCGCGCCGGCGATGCCGTCCGCGTTCAGTACCCGGTGACCGCCGTGGCTCCGCCCGCCGTGCCGATCGCGATGTGCGGCCGTTCCCCCGGCTCGGCCCAGCGCAGGATCCGCCGCATCGCCTCCTTCGGCACCGACACGCACCCGGCCGTCGCCCCGCGCCCGTCGACGTGCAGGAAGATGCCCGCGCCGCGGCCGCGCACCGGGCGGTCGTAGTTGAAGCCCACGACCAGGGCGTGCGCGTACTGCGTCGCGTAGGTGACCAGGTGCTCGGCCTCGGCGGCCCGGCAGTCGGCGGGGCGCGGTTCGGTCCAGCGGTTGTAGGAGCGGGAGGCGTTGTCCTGGCACCACCAGGAGTCCGCGTGGACCGGACGGTAGCGGTACGCCGTCCCGCGCGGCGCCGCCTCGATGCCGAAGGCGTACGGCAGGTCGTACAGGCCGGTCGGGGTGGTGTTCGTGCCCTGGACGCGCGTCGCCCCGTCGGTGAGTCCGCCGGACCCGAAGCGGGCGGGTGCGGAACCGGCCGCCACCCAGCCTCCGTCGCGCCCGTCCCCGCGGTCCCACCAGGTCACCGTGCCCGTGGTCGAGCCGGTGTCCGGCGCGACGGCGGTGATCAGCTGGGTGCCGCCGCCGGTGTCCGCCATCCGGGCGGGCAGCGGCCGGGGAGGGGACCCGCCGGCGGGGGCGGCGCCGAGCGTGAGGAGGGAGGCGGAGACGAGGACGGCGACGAGGACACCGGGGCGCATGGCTCAGACGGTAGAGGGGGGCAGCGGGAGCGGCAGCCCGGGGAGGCCGTCGATGCTGGAGGCGATGTACTCCTTCTTGGTGAAGTACGCGTCGAGCGAGGCGTCGTCCTCCCGCGCGAACCGCTTGCCGTGCAGGTCCCGGTCGCTCTCGTACGCCATGAAGGGGACGGCGTAGCCGCAGGTGTCGCGGATGAGCTCGGCGCTCACGACGATGACCGCGCGCAGTCCGTGCGTGGTGGGGTCGATGTCCGGGAAGTGGGTGAGCAGTTCCGGGAAGCGGCGGTCGTCGCGGAAGACCGGCTCGCCGCGGCCGTGCACCCGCACGATGTTCGGCGGGCCCTGGAAGGCGCACCACATCAGGGTGATCCGACCGTTCTCCCGCAGGTGGGCGATGGTCTCCGCGTTGGAGCCCGCGAAGTCGAGGTAGGCCACGGTAAGTTCGTCGAGCACCGCGAAGCAGCCCGTGAGGCCCTTGGGGGACAGGTTGACCGTGCCGTCGCCGGCCAGGGGAGCGGTGGCGGTGAAGAAGAGGGGCTGCGCCTCGATGAAGGCGCGGAGTCTGCCGTCTATGCGCTCATAAGTCTTTCCCATGTCTAACGATTATGAGGGCTCGGGACGCGATGGGCGCCGCCGGCCCGCCAGATTGACGAATCATGCAGAGTTCTGCATACTCATGCATGACAGTGATCGTACGGTGAGGAGCGACCCAGTGAGCAGCAACAGCGGTGACGTCCGGCTCTGGGGCGGCCGTTTCGCCGACGGTCCCGCCGAGGCCCTGGCGAAGCTGTCCGCGTCCGTCCACTTCGACTGGCGGCTCGCGCCCTACGACATCGCCGGTTCGCGTGCCCACGCGCGCGTGCTGCACAAGGCGGGTCTGCTCACCGAGGACGAGCTGACCCGGATGATCGCCGGGCTGGACCGGCTGGAGGCGGACGTCGCCGACGGCTCCTTCACCGGCACCATCGCCGACGAGGACGTCCACACGGCCCTGGAGCGCGGGCTGCTGGAGCGCCTCGGTGCGGACCTCGGCGGCAAGCTGCGCGCCGGCCGGTCCCGCAACGACCAGGTGGCGACCCTCTTCCGCATGTACCTGCGCGACCACGCCAGGGTCGTCGGCGCTCTGATCGCCGACCTCCAGGACGCGCTGATCGGCCTCGCCGAGGCCCACCCGGACGTGGCCATGCCCGGCCGCACCCACCTCCAGCACGCCCAGCCGGTGCTCTTCGCCCACCACGTGCTCGCCCACGCCCAGGCGCTCGGCCGGGACGCGGAGCGGCTGCGCCAGTGGGACGAGCGCACGGCCGTCTCCCCGTACGGCTCGGGCGCGCTCGCGGGCAGCAGCCTCGGCCTGGACCCGGAGGCCGTCGCCCGCGACCTGGGCTTCGAGCACGGCAGCGCCGGCAACTCCATCGACGGGACCGCCTCGCGCGACTTCGTCGCCGAGTTCGCCTTCATCACCGCGATGATCGGCGTCAACGTCTCCCGGATCGCCGAGGAGATCATCATCTGGAACACGAAGGAGTTCTCCTTCGTCACCCTCCACGACGCCTTCTCCACCGGCTCCTCGATCATGCCGCAGAAGAAGAACCCCGACATCGCCGAGCTGGCCCGCGGCAAGTCCGGGCGGCTGATCGGCAACCTGACCGGTCTGATGGCCACCCTCAAGGCGCTCCCGCTCGCGTACAACCGAGACCTCCAGGAGGACAAGGAGCCGGTCTTCGACTCCATCGACCAGCTGGAGGTCCTGCTCCCCGCCTTCACCGGCATGATGGCCACCCTCACCGTGCACCGCGAGCGGATGGAGGAGCTGGCCCCGGCCGGGTTCTCGCTCGCCACCGACATCGCCGAGTGGCTGGTCAGGCAGGGCGTGCCGTTCCGTGTCGCGCACGAGGTGGCGGGCGAGTGCGTCAAGGTCGCCGAGGCCGACGGCAAGGAGCTGGACGAGCTGACCGACGAGCAGTTCGCCAAGATCTCCGAGCACCTCACCCCCGAGGTGCGCACCGTCCTCAACGTCCCCGGAGCCCTCGCCTCCCGCGACGGCCGCGGCGGCACGGCGCCCAGCGCGGTCGCCGTCCAGCTCGCCGAGGTGAAGGCCGACGTGGCGGCCCAGCACGCCTGGGCGGACGCCAAGAAGTAGCGGCGAGCAGCGGCAGCCGGTGTGCCCGAGGGGTATCGCGGTTACGTTGGTCAACAGCTTCAGGAGCCTCAGAGCTTCAGCAGTCGACCGAACGGAGCCCGCGATGCCCTTCGCCCGCCTGGCCACAGCAACGACCCCGACCTGCCACCTCGGCCTCGGTCTCGCCGCCGTCGGGCGCCCCGGCTACATCAACCTCGACCGCGACCGCGACCTCGGAGCGGCCCGCACCGTCGAGGCGCTGCGCGAACGCACCCACGACCTCCTCGACGCCGCCTACGCCCAGGGCGTGCGCTACTTCGACGCGGCCCGCTCCTACGGGCGCTCCGAGGAGTTCCTCGCCGACTGGCTCCGGGACCGCCCCGACGCCGACGACGTGGTCGTCGGCAGCAAGTGGGGCTACACCTACACCGCCGACTGGTCGACGGAGGCCGAGAAGCACGAGGTCAAGGACCACGGCGTGGCCACCTACGACCGCCAGCGCGCCGAGACCGACGCCCTGCTCGGCGACCGGCTCGACCTGTACCAGATCCACTCGCTCACCCCGGACAGCCCGGCCCTCACCGACAAGGACCTGCACGCCAGGCTGGCCGAGGCCGCCGCGCAGGGCAGCACCATCGGCTTCTCCACCAGCGGTCCCGCCCAGGCCGACGCCATCCGCGCCGCGCTCGCCGTGACCGTCGACGGCGAGCCCCTCTTCCGTACCGTCCAGTCGACGTACAACGCGCTGGAGACCTCCGCCGGGCCCGCGCTCGCCGAGGCGCACGAGGCCGGACTCACCGTGATCGTCAAGGAGGGCATGGCCAACGGCCGCCTCGCGGACCGTCACGCGCCCGACGTCCTCAAGGCCGTCGCGGAGGAGACGGCGCTGGGCTGCGACGCCGTCGCCCTCGCCCTGGTCCTGCGTCAGCCGTGGGCCGGAGTCGTGCTGTCCGGCGCCGCGACCGTGAACCAGCTCGGCTCCAATCTGCACGCCGCCGCCGTCGACCTCGACGGCGACCAGGTGGCACGCCTCGGCACCCTCGTCGAAACCCCGGACGCCTACTGGGAGCGGCGCAGACAGCTGCCCTGGCACTGAGCCCCCGCATTCCGTGACCGACCCCGAGTGGTGAGTGACGCACTCCCGGAGTGAGACAAAGTTGTCTCATGTGGGTTATCGTTGTCTCATGGCCGTCGATTCCGAACAGGTACTGCGCAGCGCCGCGGCGCTGCTGACCCGCAAATCCACCGCGACCATGGACGAGGTCGCCAAGGCCGCCGGGATCAGCCGGGCCACCCTGCACCGGCACTTCGCCGGGCGCGACGCCCTCGTGCGGGCGCTGGAGTCGCTGGGCATCGCCGAGTGCGAGGCCGCCCTCGACGCGGCCCGCACCGAGGAGGGGCCGGCGGCCGACGCGGTGCGCCGGCTGGTCCGCGCGATGGAGCCCTCCGCCGCCCTGCTCGCCCTCCTCTACACCGAGAACCAGCTCTTCGAGGGCGAGGAGCAGAACGAGGGCTGGGCCCGCATCGACGCCGGGCTCACCGCGCTGTTCCGCAGAGGCCAGGAGAGCGGCGAGTTCCGCATCGACCTCACGCCCGCCTGGCTCACCGAGGCGCTGTACGGCCTGCTGGCCTCCGGCGCCTGGGCGGTGGCCGAGGGCCGCGTGGCCCGCAACGACTTCACCCACATGATCGTCGAGCTGCTGCTCGGCGGCGCACTCCGGAGAGAGGAACCATGAACCGCACCCTGCGGCCGGCCCGCCCGACAGAGGCGGTGAAGCGCCCCGGCCGCTGGCTGGCGCTGTCCGTCCTGGTGCTGGCCGTGCTGCTGGTGGCCGTCGACGCGACCGTCCTCGGTCTCGCGACCCCCTACATCAGCGAGGACCTCGCCCCCTCCGGCACCCAGCTGCTCTGGATCGGCGACGTCTACTCCTTCGTCATCGCCGGTCTGCTCGTCTCCATGGGCAGCCTCGGCGACCGCATCGGCCGCAAACGGATCCTGCTCGTCGGCGCCACGGCGTTCGGCGCGATCTCCGTGCTCAACGCCTACGCGCACACGCCCGAGGTGCTGATCCTCGCCCGGGCCCTGCTCGGCGTCGCGGGCGCCACCCTGATGCCCGCCACCCTGGCCCTGATCCGCAACCTCTTCCACGACCCGCGCGAACGCAGCCTCGCCGTCGGCATCTGGGGCGCGGCCGCCTCCGCCGGCGCGGCGGTCGGACCGGTCGTCGGCGGGTTCCTGCTGGAGCACTTCTGGTGGGGCTCCGTCTTCCTGATCAACCTGCCCGTGATGGCCGTCCTGGTCGTCGTCGGCGTGAAGCTGCTGCCCGAGTCCCGCAACCCGAACCCGGGCCCTTGGGACCTGCTCAGCGTCGCCCTCTCCCTGGTCGGCATGGTCGGCGTCGTGTACGCCGTGAAGGAGACCGCCGCCCACGGGTTCGCGTGGGCCACGCTCGGCGCCGGCCTGCTGGGCGTCGCCGCGCTCTACGGCTTCGTCCGCCGCCAGCTGACCATGCCGGTGCCGCTGCTCGACATGCGGCTGTTCCGCAACCGCGGCTTCAGCGGCGCGGTCCTGGCCGACCTGCTGACCATCCTGGGCCTGTCCGGCCTGGTGTTCTTCCTCTCCCAGTACCTGCAACTCGTCCAGGGCAGGCGGCCCTTCGAGGCGGGCCTGGCCGAACTGCCCGCCGCCGTCGGCGCGGTGGTCGCCGGCCTCGTCGCCGGCCGCGCGGCCCGGCGCTTCTCGGTCCGCGCCGTGGTCTCCGGCGGACTCGCCGCCGTCGGTCTCGCGCTCGCCGCGCTGACCGTCATCGGCCAGCACACCGGCTACCCGCTGCTCGGCACGGCCCTGCTCGTCGTCGGCCTCGGCGCGGGCTTCGCGTTCACCGTCACCGCCGACGTGATCCTCTCCAGCGTGCCCGGAGAACAGGCGGGCGCCGCCTCCGCGGTCTCCGAGACGGCGTACGAACTCGGCGCCGCCCTCGGCATCGCGGTGCTCGGCTCCATCGTGACCGGCGTCTACCGGGACTTCACCGGTCCGGCGGGCACCCCGGAGGCGGCCCACGAGTCACTGGGCGGCGCGGTGGAGGCCGCCGCCGGGCTCCCCGCCCCCACCGCCGCGACCCTGCTGGACTCCGCCCGCCAGGCCTTCGTCGACGGCCTGACCCTCGCGGCGGGCGTCGGGGCCGCCGTGCTCCTGGCCGCCGCGGCGGCAGCCTGGTTCCTGCTGCGGGGCCAGCGCCTGGAGGACGGAGCGGAACACCCGTAACGGCAGGGCGCGGGGAACGAAACGGCGGGCCGCTCACCGAGCGGCCCGCCGTCCCCGTACCGTGTGCGGACCTACGCCGCCTTCGCCTTGCTCGCGTACATGTCGACGTACTCCTGGCCCGACAGCCGCATGACCTCGGTCATCACGGAGTCGGTCACCGCCCGCAGGACATAGCGGTCGCGGTCCATGCCCTCGTACCGGGAGAACTCCATCGCCTCGCCGAAGCGGACCGTGACCCTGCCCGGGCGCGGCAGGCCCGCGCCGCCCGGCTGGAGCTTGTCGGTGCCGATGACGGCGAACGGGACGACCGGGGCGCCGGTCATCAGGGTGAGCCGGGCGATGCCGGTGCGGCCGCGGTAGAGGCGGCCGTCGGGGGAGCGGGTGCCCTCCGGGTAGATGCCGAAGACGTGACCCTCCTCCAGGATGCGGCGGCCGGTCATCAGCGCCGCCACCCCGCCCCGGCCGCCGTCCCGGTCGACCGGGACCATGCCGACCCCGGTGAAGAACCAGGCCATCAGCCGGCCCTTGAGGCCCTTGCCCGTGACGTACTCGTCCTTGCCGATGAAGAAGACCTGCCGGTCGCAGGTCAGCGGCATGATCACCGAGTCGATGAAGGTGAGGTGGTTGCCGGCCAGGATCACCGGACCGTCGCCCGGGATGTTCTCCACACCCTCCACTCGTGTGCGGAACATCAGGCGCATGATCGGACCGAGCACTGCCTTGATGAACACGAAGCGGGACAACGGGTCCTCCGGTGTCGGGGTGCGGTATGAGTCTGTGCAGGTGAGGACATTACTCGCGGTCCGGGGGGTCCCGCACCTCGGGTCTCCCGGGTCCTCCGCGGTGTTGACGCGCGTTCACCTGCGGTGCCGGGGTGCCGTACGGCGGCCGCGCCGTCCCCGGATGTGAGGCAGGTCGCGCCCGGCAGGAACACGGCGACGGTTCCACGCGCTCGTTCCCTGTGCACGGTTCCGTGTGCGGACACGGCCCGGATCGAAGCACGTACGACACGCCGGGCGCGGGAGGCGCGCCGTCCGGACGGCACCACCGCACCCGTACCTCGCGCCTACCCCGCCGGACCGCCGCCAAGCCGGCCCTCCCGCCCGAACGGCACCCCCTGCGCGCGCGACACGACACCCCCGCGCACCCGCGTGTTCCGGTCGCGGTCTCCCGCTCGTCATGTACGCGCCCCTACGATCGGCCCGCACGGGACGGTCAACGGCAGGAGGGCCCCATGGGAACGCAGGACTCGGACGAGCAGGCGGGCGGCGGCACCGGACGGCGGGCGCTCCTCGGCGCGGCGGTGCTCGGCGCGGGCGGGGCCGTACTGGGCCTGCCCGGCACGGCGAGAGCCACCGACGCCCGGCGCGGCGGCGGCCACGGCGGCGGAGTGAAGAGCCTGCCCGTCCCCACCGTCATCGGCCACCGCGGGGCCAGCGGCTACCGCCCCGAGCACACCTTCGGCTCCTACGAGCTGGCCCTGGACCTGGGCGCCGACATCGTGGAGGCCGGTGACCTCGTGCCCACCCGGGACGGTCACCTCGTCTGCCGGCACGAGCCGGAGATCGGCGGCACCACCGACGTCGCCGACCACCGCGAGTTCGCCGACCGCAGGCGCACCAAGTCGCTCGACGGCGTCTCGGTCACCGGCTGGTTCACCGAGGACTTCACGCTCGCCGAGCTCAAGACGCTCCGCGCCACCGAGCGCATCCCGGCCAACCGGCCGCACAACACCCTCTACGACGGCCGCTGGGAGATCCCCACCTTCGAGGAGGTGCTCCGCTGGCAGAACGAGCAGACCCGCAGGCGCGGCAAGCAGGTGTGGATCTACCCCGAACTCAAGCACCCCACCTACTTCCGCAAGCTGGGCCTGGGCACGGAGGAGCGCCTGGCACGGCTGCTGCGCAAGTACGGCAAGCACCGCAAGAACTCGCCCGTCATCATCCAGTCCTTCGAACCCACCAGCATCCAGCGGATGAACAAGCTGGTCGACAACCCCCTGGCCGTCCTGCTGTCCGGCGCGAACAGCCGTCCCTGGGACTTCGTCGAGACCGGGGACCCGCGCACGACCGCCGACCTCGTCACGCCGGAGGGACTGAAGGAGATCGCCTCCTACGCGCAGGGCATCGGTCCCACCCTGGACCTGATCATCCCGAAGGACTCCGCGGGCCGCCTCACCGAGCCGACGACCCTCGTCCGCGACGCGCACCGTGCCGGTCTGATCCTGCACCCGTACACCATGCGCAACGAGAACCCCTTCCTGCCCGCGGAGTTCCGCAAGGGCGACGACCCCGACGCCTACGGCGACGTCTTCGGCGCGTTCCGCACCTACTTCGCCACCGGTATCGACGGCGTCTTCACGGACAACCCGGACACGGGCCTGCTGGCCCGCGAGGACTTCGTCAACAGCTGAGCGCACACCCCCGGTTGGGGTGAGCTTCGGCCGCCCGGGCAACCCGTCGCCCGGGCGGCCGCGTCGACGTGCATATGACGCATGACCTGGTCACCTCCCTGCGCCCTCTCCTCACCGCCGAGGCCTCGGCCGAGGCATATGCCTCCGGAGCCGAACCCGGCGACCTGGAACAGGCGGTCTGGCTGCGCCTGCTGGAACGCTTGGAGGCCGAGGGCCCGCCCTCCGACCCGCAGCGCTGGCTGCGCGGCGCCGTGCGCACCGAGGCCCGCCGCACCCTCCGCAGGGTCCGCAACGAGCGGCCGTACGGGACGGAACCCGTGGGTGTCGCCGAGTCCGCGTACGAGCCCGAGCGGCTCGCGCTGACCGCGGCACGGCACCGCGCCCTGCGTGAGGCCGTGCGCCGGCTGCCGGGCCGCTGCCCCCGGCTGCTGGAGGCCCTGCTGTCACCCAGGGACCTCACATACCGGGAAATCGCGGGGGAGTTGGGTATCTCACAGGGCAGTCTTGGCCCGGAACGCTCCCGATGTCTGGGATGTCTGCGTCGATTGCTGACGCCGGAGGTTGCGGCGGGCTGAGGACGGGGATAGGAGTGGGGGACCACAGGTGATCAGGTGAGCGGGAGGCATGCGCACATGGGCATGAGCGTGACCATCTCGGCGGCGACCGAAAAGGATGCCGAGCAGATCTTCCGGTTGCAGTACCTCTGCTTCCAGAGCGAGGCGGCGCTGTACGGCAACTACCGCATCGACCCGCTCGTCCAGACCCTGGACTCCGTGCGCGAGGAGGTCGTCTCCGACTGCGTGTTCGTGGCGCGGCTCGGCGACGAGGTCGTCGGTTCGGTACGGGGGCGGGTGACCGAGGACGGGGCGGCGTCCATCGGCAAGCTCTGCGTCCACCCCCGCCTCCAGGGGCACGGCATCGGGGCCAGGCTGCTGCGGGCCGCCGAGTCCGCTCTGGGCGGGGAGCGCGGCGCCAAGCGCTTCCGGCTGCACACCGGGCACCGCAGCGAGAGCAACCTGCGGCTGTACCGCCGGGTCGGCTACGAGACGGTGGGGACCGCCGAGGGCACGGACGGCGTGCCCATGATCGTCCTGGAGAAGCCGGCGGAGACGTACGCGACCACGGCCTGAGCCGCCGCCCGGGTCCGGCCGCCGCTACGCGGTGCGGGCCCGGCGCAGCCAGTACAGGGCCGACAGCGGCAGCAGCACCGGAATGAAGAGGTACCCCATCCCGTAGTCCGACCAGACGGTCGCGTCGGGGAAGGCGGAGGGGTCCACCAGCGTCCAGGTGCCGACCGTCAGGACACCCACCAGCTCGGCGGCGCAGCACACCAGCGCCGCCCTGCGGGCCCGCTCGCCGCCGCGCACCAGGGTGTACGTGATGAATCCGTAGACGACGCCCGCGACGGCCGACAGCGAGTAGGCGAGCGGCGCCCGGTCCAGCTCGGTCGCGATCTGGTACGCGGACCGCGACACCGCGCCGACGACCATCACGCCGTACAGCCACACCAGCAGGATGCCGGGCCCGGTGATCAGCCGCCGCCCGGTCTGCTTCTCCTCGGTAGCCACCACGTCAGCCTCCCCAGATGTCATACAGCCGCACCTCCAGCACGGCGAGGACGACACCGCCGGCGGCGACCGTCACCGAGCCCCAGCGGGTGCGCTCGGCCAGCGACATGAAGCCCGCCGCCGGTACGCAGGCGAAGGCGCCCAGCAGATAGGCCACGAAGATCGTCGTGCCCTGCTCCGGATCCTCGCCCCGCGCCAGCTGCACGATCCCGACCACCAGCTGGATCAGCGCCAGTGCCGAGACCACGGCCATGCCGATGAAGTGCCAGTCCTTCGTCGGCTGGTCACGGTAGGCGGCCCAGCCGCACCAGGCGGCGAGCAGCAGGGCGGCGACGCCGGTCACCAGCGTCAGGACGTCAAGCATGGCAGCGAGCCTATTACGGCCGAAAAGGCCTCCCGTCCCCGGCCCCGTAGGGTCGGGGGCATGAAGCTCCACGCACAGGCCCTCCTGTTCGACAACGACGGCACCCTCGTCTCCTCCCTCGAATCCGTGCGCCGCTGCTGGACGCGCTGGGCCGTCGAGTACGGGATCACCGCCGAGCAGTTCGGGCGGGTGGAACTGCACGGGCGGCCGGCCGCCGAGATAGCCGCCGACCTGCTGCCCGCCGCGAGGGTCGCCGAGGCCGTCGCACGGATCGAGCAACTGGAGGTCGAGGACGTGCCCGGCGGGGGCGTGCACCTGCTGCCCGGCACCCGCGCCTTCCTCGACGCGCTCCCCGCCGACCGCTGGGCCGTCGTCACCTCCGCCACCCGCCGCCTCGCCGAGGCCCGCCTCGACGCCGTCGGCATCCTCCCCAAGACCCTCGTGGCGGCCGACGACATCACCCGCGGCAAGCCCGACCCCGAGCCCTACCTGCTCGGTGCCCGCGCCCTGGGCGTCGACCCGGCCGACTGCGTCGTCTTCGAGGACGCCCCCGCCGGACTCCAGTCCGGCCGCGCCGCCGGAATGCGGACCGTGGCGTTGGCCACAACCCACCCGGCCGGCGAACTCGGTGCCGACCTGGTCGTCGACGACCTCTCGGCCCTGTCCGCACTGGTCACCGACGCGGGCATCGAGATCTCCGTACGGGACTGAACCGCGCCCCCGGAGACCGGCCACCGTCCACCGCTGTCCACCATGCGGACAGCGGTGTCCGCTCACAGGAGCCGGTCTGCTTTACTGATCCGCATGAGCACCACGAGCGACCGCACCCCTGCGACCGAGGCGACCACGACGCCCGGTGCTCGTTGTATGTGCCTTCGAATGTGCGCCTTCTAGAGGGCCCCCGCACCACCTGAGCCTCGCGCCCCGAAGCGAGCGCCCGCGCCTGTCCGCCCGCGCCCATTGCGCGCGCGGCCGAGCCACGCCCCGCGCACACGTTTCTCCCCGGTCCCACCGCCATGGCGCACCGCCACCGCGAGAACCGTGCCGCGTTCCGAAGGGCCCGAGAACCCGAAGAACAACGCCCCGTGCCCGGCGCACATCACCGCGCCGCGCACTCGACAGTGACGGAAACCCACGTGATCACCACATCGGGCCTCACCAAGGTCTATCGTTCACGCGGCCGTGAGGTCACCGCCCTGGACGGCGTCGACCTGCACGTCCGCGAGGGCGAGGTGTACGGCGTCATCGGCCAGTCCGGCGCCGGCAAGTCCTCGCTCATCCGCTGCGTCAACCTCCTGGAGCGCCCCACCGCCGGCACGGTCACCGTCGCCGGCCAGGACCTCACCGCGCTCGCCGGGCGCGGCCCCCGCGCGGGCCGGGAACTGCGGCAGGCGCGCAGCCGTATCGGCATGGTCTTCCAGCACTTCAACCTGCTCTCCTCCCGGACCGTCCAGGACAACGTCGAACTGCCGCTGGAGATCCTCGGCAAGTCCGGGAAGGAACGTTCCCGCAAGGCGCTGGAGCTGCTCGACCTCGTCGGACTCGCCGACAAGGCCAGGGCCTACCCCGCCCAGCTCTCCGGCGGCCAGAAGCAGCGCGTCGGCATCGCCCGCGCCCTGGCCGGCGACCCCAAGGTCCTGCTCTCCGACGAGGCCACCAGCGCCCTCGACCCGGAGACCACCCGCTCCATCCTCCAGCTGCTGCGCGACCTGAACCGGCAGCTCGGTCTCACCGTCCTGCTCATCACCCACGAGATGGACGTCGTCAAGAGCGTCTGCGACTCGGCCGCCCTCATGGACCGGGGCCGCATCGTCGAGTCCGGCACGGTCGGCGAACTCCTCGCCACCCCGGGATCCGAACTGGCCGCCGCGCTCTTCCCGGTCGGCGGCGACGCCACCGGGGACGACCGCACCGTCCTCGACGTCACCTTCCACGGCGAGGCCGCGACCCAGCCCGTCATCTCCCAGCTCTCGCGCACCTACAACATCGACATATCGATCCTCGGTGCCGCCATCGACACCGTCGGCGGCCTCCAGGTCGGCCGGATGCGCATCGAACTGCCCGGCCGCTACGAGGACAACGTCGTGCCCGTCGGCTTCCTGCGCGAACAGGGACTGCAGATCGACGTGGTGAACGAGACGCCGGAGACACCGGCCCCGTCGGCTTCGCTGGTGAAGGAAGGTGCCAAGTGACCTGGTCGCAGATGCAGCCGCTGCTGGAGCAGGCCTCCTGGGAGACCCTGATCATGGTCGGCTGGTCCACCCTGATCGCCGTCGTCGTCGGACTCCCGCTCGGCGTGCTCCTCGTCCTCACCGACCGCGACGGCCTGCTGCAGAACGTCGTGGTCAACAAGGTCATCGGGCAGATCGTGAACATCGGCCGCTCGATGCCGTTCATCATCCTCATGGTCGCGCTGATGAGCTTCACCCGCTGGGTCACCGGCACCACCATCGGCAGCGAGGCCGCGATCGTGCCGCTCGCCATCGGCGGCATCCCGTTCTTCGCGCGGCTCGTCGAGACCGCCGTGCGCGAGGTGGACGGAGGGCTCGTCGAGGCCGTCCAGTCCATGGGCGGCAACACCTGGACCATCGTCCGCAAGGTGCTGGTCCCCGAGGCGCTCCCCTCCCTGATCGCCTCCACCACCACCACGGTCATCGCCCTCATCGGGTACTCCGCCATGGCCGGCACCGTCGGCGGCGGCGGCCTCGGCGACCTCGCCGTCCGCTACGGCTACCAGCGCTTCGAGCCCGGCTTCATGTGGATCACCGTCGCGCTCCTCGCCGTCGCGATCTCCCTCATCCAGTTCACCGGCGACTACGCGGCCCGCACCCTGCACCGCCGCGGCGGACGCGGTGGCGCGGGGCCCAGGCTCCGGCTGCTCAGGGCCAAGGAGCCCGCGGCGGCCGACGTGAGCAAGGTCGCGTAGCCCCCGCCCCCTCAAGACTCCCCGTCCGCCACCCGGAACGGGGTCGCACCACCTCAGGAAAGGCACTTTTCGTGCGTAACACCGCCAAGATCACCACCGCCGTCCTCGCCGCCGGAGCCCTCACCCTCGGCCTCAGCGCCTGCGGCTCCGACAAGGACTCCGCCTCCGACACCTCCGGCCCGCTGATCGTCGCCGCGAGCCCCACCCCGCACGCCGAGATCCTCAACTACGTCAAGGACAACCTGGCGAAGGACGCGGGCCTCGACCTCGAGGTCAAGGAGTTCACCGACTACGTCACGCCGAACACGGCGACGGAGGACGGCTCCGTGGGGGCCAACTACTTCCAGACCCAGCCCTACCTCGACGACTTCAACAAGAAGAACGGCACCCACGTGGTGTCCGTCGTCGACGTGCACCTGGAGCCCCTGGGCCTCTATTCGCACAAGGTGAAGAAGGCCGACGACCTGAAGAGCGGTGCGACCGTCGCCGTCCCCAACGACACCGTCAACGAGGGCCGCGCGCTGCAACTGCTCGCCGCCAACGGGATCATCACCCTCAAGGACGGCGTCGGCACCGCGGCGACCCCCGCCGACATCACCAAGAACCCGAAGAACCTCGAGTTCAAGGAGCTGGAGGCGGCCCAGACCCCGCGCTCCCTCGACGACGTGGACGCCGCGGTCGTCAACGGCAACTACGCGATCGAGGCCGACCTGAAGCCCGCCGAGGACGCCCTCGTCCTGGAGAGCGCCAAGGGCAACCCGAACAGCAACCTCCTCGCCGTGAAGGAGGGCCACGAGGACGACCCGCGCGTCAAGAAGCTCGCGAAGCTCCTCAACTCGCCCGAGGTGAAGAAGTTCATCGAGGACAAGTACGACGGCGCGGTCCTGCCCTCGTTCTGACCCTGCTCCCGGCCCGCCTCCCGGGCCGGAACCCCGCGTCACCCACCGGGTCCGCTCCGTGCCTACGGGGCGGACCCGGTGGTGTGGTTGAGTGCTTTCATGCTGCATGCTGGGCAGTTCGAGCAGGCCCTGACGGCTACACAGGTTACGGAGCGGCGCATGACGAGCACCTTCCCCAACATCTCCATCAGCACGGAGCGGTTGGTGCTGCGCCCCCTCGACGAGGACGACGTCCCCGCGCTGGCCGCGATGATGAACGACGAGCAGGTCGCCGCCTGGACCCACGTCCCCCAGCCCTTCACCGAGGCCGACGCCGCCACCTGGATCGGGGACCACGCCCCCGCCGAGCGCACCGCGGGCCGGGGGCTCGACCTCGCCGTCACCGAGTTCCTCACCCAGCGACTGGTCGGCCTCATCCAGCTGACCAAGACCAACTGGCACGTACGGTCCACCGAACTCTCCTACATAGTCGCCCCCTGGGCCCGGGGTGAGGGGTACGCCTCCGAGGCCGCGCTGGCCACCGCCCAGTGGCTCTTCGGCGACCAGAAGTTCGAACGCGTCGAGCTGCGCACCGCGGCCGACAACACCGCCTCCCAGCAGGTCGCCCAGAAGATCGGCTGCATCAGCGAGGGCGTCCTGCGCGGCGCCTGCATGGCGCGCGCACGCACCAACGACGGCGTCTGGACGGACGTACGCACCGACTTCATCGTGTGGAGCCTGCTGCCGGAGGACCTGGAGGGCGCCACCGGACAGCTGACCGACGCCGACGGTTTCACCACCTTCACGGACTGGAACTGATACACGGGGGGCGCCCGGCGCCACCGCCCCGTACCCGGGCCGCACCAGGTACCCTCTCGGGGCGCGCCCGAGACGGTTTTGCAACCACCACCTGCGAAAACCCTGGAGACTGACGACGATGGCCGACCGGGTCACGGTGATCGGCTGGGACGGTTCGCCGCTGACCGCTGCGGCACGCTCCGCACTGGGTGCCGCCACGCTGGTGGCCGGCGCCGCACACCACCTGGCACTTCCCGAGGTACCGCCCACCGCGGAGCGCATCCGTCTCGGCAGCGTCGCCCTCGCCGCCCGCCGCCTCGCCGCCCATCGCGGTACGACGGTCGTCCTGGCGGACGGCGACCCCGGCTTCTTCGGCGTCGTACGCACCCTGCGGGCCCCCGAGTTCGGCCTGGAGGTCGAGGTCGTCCCCGCCGTCTCCTCCGTGGCCGCCGCCTTCGCCCGCGCCGGGATGCCCTGGGACGACGCCCAGGTGGTCGTCGCCCACCCCCGCACCCTGCGGCGCGCGGTGAACGTGTGCCGCGCCCACACCAAGGTCGCCGTCCTCACCTCACCGGGCGCCGGACCGGCCGAACTCGGCCTGCTGATGGAGGGCGTCCACCGCACCTTCGTCATCTGCGAGGAACTCGGCACCACCCGCGAACGGGTCACCGTCGTCACCTCCGACAAGGCCGCCGACCACACCTGGCGCGACCCGAACGTCGTCATCGTGGCCGGCGGGAGCACCGGCCCGGCCACCGCGGGCGACGGCGCCGGCTGGATCGCCGGCCGCGACCCCGCCACCGGACCGCGCGGCTGGTCCCTGCCCGCCACCGCGTACGGCGGCGACCTGGGCGAGGGCGAGACCGACCTGCTCCGCACGGCCCAACTCGCCCGTCTCGGCCCCCGTCTCGGCGACCTCGTGTGGGACATCGGCTGCGGCAGCGGCGCCTTCACCACCGAGGCCGCCCGCGCCGGCGCCGCCGTCATCGCGGTCGACCGGGACCGGGACGCCTGCGCCCGCACCGAGGCCACCGCACGGAACTTCGGCGTCCAGGTCCAGACCGTGCACGGCAACGCCCCGCACATCCTGGAGAACCTCCCCGAACCCGACGTCGTCCGGGTCGGCGGCGGGGGAGCGGCCGTGGTCTCCGCGGTCGCCGACCGCCGTCCGCAGCGCATCGTCGCGCACGCCGCGACCCGCGACGCGGCCGAACTCGTGGGCAGGGACCTGACGGAGCACGGCTACCGCGTCGAGTGCGCCCTGCTCCAGTCCGTCGGACTCGACACCCGGGCCTGGACGGAGACCGAGCGGAGCGTCGCGTTCCTGCTCAGCGGTGAGATCGTGCGGCGCGAAGCGGCCCGTTGAGGGCCGACGGCGACCGCGCCCCGTGATCCGTTGTTCATACCGCGCGAGGTAGGCTGGCGGATTGTTGTACCGCGTGCGGACACCCGGCAGTTCGTCGGGCGATGTCCGTAAAAACCCGTACCTTCGGGGCCGGGTGTGGTACGGCAGAACCGGAGGACGCGCAACGTGGCGCAGTCCACAGCGGGCCGTCGCGGATCAAGCTGTCGTGGCGGGGGAACGACCGCGACAATGCCACTGAATGGCTTTGTCGTCTTTCCCGCGGGTCGTTCGTGCCGCTGGGCACGCACGCTCGTTCTTCACTGTGGGGCGGTCGGTGCGCCGTCCCGGGTGAGCTGGTCGTAGAAGCACTAACCAATGGGCGAGGGGTTACGCATGACCGACACCGGCCAGATCCCGGGCGAGGGGCTGCCGGAGAACGCAGGCATGGTGGAGCAGCCGGGCGTCCCCGCACCCGGCGCGTACACCTACCTCTCCGAGGCCACCACCGAGGACGAGGACCTGTTGTTGCTGCCGGGAGCCCAGAGTGCCTGGGGCAACGAGGTCGCTCCGCCGGCGCCGGAGCCGGTCGTCGAGACCGTCCACCAGCCCGGCCCGCACGAGATGTCCGGTCGCGACAGCGGCTCGGTCGACCTCAGTGGCGTCCGCCTGCCCGACCCGGCGCAGGACGCCGCGTCCGCCCCGGCCCCGCCGCGCAGACCCCTCCACCTCGGTCCGCCGATCCCGGACACCTCCGCCAGCCCGGTCCGCTCCCTCGCCGACCGCGGCCCCGCCGACGCACCCGTACGGCATCCCGGCCCGCCGACCGCGGGGCCCGAGTACCTCGACGTCCCGCAGGCCGCCGTGGCGACCCCGCAGGCGGCGGCGCCCTGGGGGGCGCAGCAGACGGCACCGCAGGCCCAGGAGGTCCCGGTGAACGCCGGGGCGGGGCATGCGGAAACGGTTGTTCCGGTACCGGAGCAGCAGTCGGCCGAGCCGGTGGGCGCGGCCCAGGCGCTCGTGACCCGCGTGGCCACGGAGGCCGTGGCGGCGACGGGCGGGGCGGCCGCGGGCACGGACGACGGAGAGCCCGGCGAACCGCGCGAGGAGGCCGTACCGGAGGCGGCGCAGACCGTGCCGGAGGCGGCGCAGGCCGTGCCCGAGGCCGCGCCGGCCGTGCCCGAGGCCGCGCAGGACGGACAGGCCGAGCAGGGCGGTCCGGTCGTGCACGCCGTGCCGGAGGACCCCGCCGCACCGCCGGCCCCGCACGCCGAACCGGAGCAGGACGCCGCTGCCGCGCAGGAAGCCGTACCGGTTCCCGAGCCGGTCACCGCGGCACCCGTGAGTGAACCCGCCCCGGAGGCCGCGGAAACTCCGAACGCTCTGGAGGCCCAGGAGACTCAGCAGTCGGTACCGGAGGAGGCACCGGCGGAAGCACCGCAGGGTCCCGAAGAGCCTCAGGGACCCGAGGAGCCTCAGGCGGCCGACGCCACGGTGGCCCCCGCACCGCAGGAAGCCGCGCCCTCCGAGGCACCCGGACCCGAGGCCGCCGACGCCCAGGCGCCGGACGCGCCCGAGGCCGTCGAGGCGCCCGGGGTGCCCGGGGTGCCCGGGGTGCCCGCGCCCGGGCCGTCCCCGGTCCAGGAGATCCAGGGGGCGCCCGAGCAGCCCGCGCCCGTCCAGGAGGCGCCCGCGCAGCCGCAACCGGTGGCGCAGCCCGCTCCGGAGGCCCCCGCACCACAGCCTGCCCAGGGTCCCCAGGCCCTCGCGAACGCCGAAGCACCGCAGGAGCAGGCGCAGGAGCAGGAACAGGAAACGGAGCGGGGAGAGAAGCGGGAAGACGAGCAGCCGCAACCGCAGCCGCAGCCGCAGGAGGTGCCCGTGGCCGAGGCCGCGCACGAGCCCGTACGGACCGAGGCGGCCGCCACCGGCACCCCCGGCACCACCGCGCAGGAGCCGCAGCCCGCACCGGCCCAGGGCCCCGTCGTCCCGGAGGCGCACCCCGGCGGGCCCGCGGGGCAGTTCGTGCCCGTCGACGGCGGTCAGGTACCCACGACCCCGCACCTCGCGCCCACGCCGCCCGAAGCCGTGCTCGTCCCGCCGGAGGCCCCGGCACCGGAGCAGACCGCCGCGGAGCCGTTCGCCGCGGAACCCGCGGCCGCGGTACCGGCGCCGCGCGAGTCCGACCCCGAACTCCTCCAGAGCGCCGACGACCTGGACACCCGCGGCGCCGGCCAGGAGGACAACGAGGCCGAAGCGGCGGATACGGTGCGAGCGCCCGAGGCGACTCACGTGGACCCCGCGCCCCAGGACGTGGCCGGTGCGCAGGAAGTCCCCGCGCCGCAGGAAGCCCTCGCGCCGCAGGAGGCCCCGCAGGAGGCCCCGGACGAGGCGAGCACGGCCGAGGTCGCGGAAGCACCGCGGTCCGCGGGACCGGCGGCCCCCGCCTACGACGACGCCGAACGCGAGGCCGTACTGAAGGTCATGCGCGAGCGCCGCGACATCCGCAACGGCTTCCGCGGCGACCCCATCCCGCACGAGGTGCTGCTCCGGGTCCTGGAGGCCGCGCACACCGCGCCGTCCGTCGGCCACTCGCAGCCCTGGGACTTCGTCGTCATCCGCTCCGCCGACACCCGCCGGGCGATGCACGAGCTGGCGACGCGTCAGCGCGACGCGTACGCCAAGTCGCTGCCCAAGGGCCGGGCCAAGCAGTTCAAGGAACTGAAGATCGAGGCCATCCTCGACACCCCGGTCAACATCGTCGTCACCGCCGACCCGACCCGCGGCGGCCGCCACACCCTCGGCCGCCACACCCAGCCGCAGATGGCGCCGTACTCCTCCGCGCTCGCCGTCGAGAACCTGTGGCTCGCCGCCCGCGCCGAGGGCCTCGGCGTCGGCTGGGTCAGCTTCTTCGACGAGCGCGAGATGGTCCGCGCCCTCGGCCTGCCCGAGCACCTGGACGTCGTCGCCTACCTGTGCGTCGGCTACGTCGACGAGTTCCCGGACGAGCCCGAGCTGATGCAGGCCGGCTGGTCCAAGCGCCGCCCGCTGTCCTGGGTGGTCCACGAGGAGACGTACGGCCGTCGGGCCCTGCCCGGCGAGGCGCCGCACGACCTGCTCGCCGAGACCGTCGCGCAGATCCGGCCGCTGGACGCCAAGGCGCTCGGCGAGGCCTGGGAGCGGCAGAAGCGGATGACGAAGCCGGCCGGGGCGCTCGGCATGCTGGAGATCATCTCCGCCCAGCTGTCCGGACTCTCCCGGCAGTGCCCGCCGCCCATCCCCGAGCCCGCGGCCGTCGCGGTCTTCGCCGGTGACCACGGCGTGCACGCCCAGGGCGTCACCCCCTGGCCGCAGGAGGTCACCGCCCAGATGGTGGCCAACTTCCTGGGCGGGGGAGCGGTGTGCAACGCCTTCGCCACCCAGGTCGGCGCCGAGGTGTGCGTCGTGGACGTGGGTGTCGCCACCGACCTGCCCGCCACGCCGGGCCTGCTGCCGCGCAAGGTGCGCGCGGGCACGTCCGACATGACCACCGGCGCCGCGATGACCCGCGAGGAGGCCAAGCAGGCCATCGAGGTCGGCATCGAGACCGCCCGCGACCTGGTGGCGGCCGGCAACAAGGCGCTGCTCACCGGCGAGATGGGCATCGCGAACACGACCGCGTCCGCAGCGCTCATCTCCGTGTTCACCGGCGCCGACCCGGCCGAGGTCACCGGTCGCGGCACCGGCATCAACGACGAGACGCTGGTCCGCAAGACCGGGGTCGTGCGCCGCGCCCTGGAACTCCACCAGCCGGACCCGGCCGACCCGATCGGCGTGCTCGCGGCGATCGGCGGCTTCGAGCACGCGGCCATGGTCGGCCTGCTGCTCGGCGGCGCGTCCCTGCGCACCCCGGTGATCCTGGACGGCGTCAGCGCCGGCGCCGCCGCCCTGGTGGCCCGCGCGATCGCCCCCGAGGTCCTGGCGGCCTGCATCGCCGGTCACCGCAGCGCCGAGCCGGGCCACGTGGCCGCGCTCAACAAGCTGGGCCTGCGGCCGCTGGTCGACCTCGACCTCCGCCTCGGCGAGGGCACCGGCGCACTGCTCGCGCTGCCGATGGTGCAGAGCACCGCGCGGGCCATGCACGAGGTGGCGACGTTCGACTCGGCGGGCGTCACCGAGAAGTAGCGGTCGCACGACGCGGGGCCCGGGACCACGGTGCCGGGCCCCGCGGGGCCTGCGTGCCCGTACCCCGTCCGGGCCGGACCCCGCGGGGCCCGCGTGCCCGTACCCCGTCCGTCGGCCGTCCAGCCACCGGTCCAGCGGTCCACCCACCGGACCGTCCGCGCCCCCACCAGCCGTCCCGCCGTAAAATCCGCACGTCAGCGCCACCGCCGCAAGAGGAGCCGTCCCCTCATGGCCGAACACCCCGCCTACCCCGTAGGCCTCCGCCTCACCGGCCGTCGCGTGGTCGTCCTCGGCGGCGGCCAGGTCGCCCAGCGCCGCCTGCCCGCCCTGATCGCGGCCGGTGCCGACATCCGCCTCGTCTCCCCGGTGGCGACCCCGTCCGTCGAGGCCATGGCGGACAGCGGGGAGATCACCTGGGAGCGGCGCCCCTACGCGGACGGGGACCTCGCGGACGCCTGGTACGCCCTGATCGCCACCAGCGACACCGGGGCCAACAACGCGGCCTCCGCCGAGGCCGAGCGGCACCGCGTCTGGTGCGTCCGCTCCGACGACGCGGACCTGGCAACGGCCTGGACCCCGGCGACCGGACACAGCGAGGGCGTCACCGTCGCCGTACTCACCACCGACGCACGCCACCGCGACCCCCGCCACACCGCCGCCATCCGCGACGCGGTGGTGGAGGGCCTGCGCGACGGCACCCTCGTCGCCCCGCACCGGCGCACCCGTACGCCCGGCGTCGCCCTGGTCGGCGGCGGTCCCGGCGACCCGGACCTGATCACCGTCCGCGGCCGCCGCCTGCTCGCCGAGGCCGACGTCGTCATCGCCGACCGGCTCGGCCCCCGCGACCTGCTCGCCGAACTGCCGCCGCACGTCGAGGTCATCGACGCCGCCAAGATCCCCTACGGCCGCTACATGGCCCAGGAGGCCATCAACAACGCGCTGATCGAACACGCCAAGCAGGGCAAGTCGGTCGTACGGCTCAAGGGCGGCGACCCGTTCGTCTTCGGCCGGGGCATGGAGGAGGCGCAGGCGCTGGCCGAGGCGGGCATCGCCTGCACCGTCGTTCCCGGCATCTCCAGCACCATCTCGGTCCCCGGCGCGGCCGGCATCCCGGTCACCCACCGGGGCGTCGCCCACGAGTTCACCGTGGTCAGCGGGCACGTCGCCCCCGACGACGCGCGCTCCCTGGTCGACTGGCCGTCCCTGGCGAAGCTGACCGGCACGCTCGTGATCCTCATGGGCGTCGACAAGATCGGCAAGATCGCCGAGACCCTCGTCGCGCACGGCAAGTCCCCCGACACCCCGGTCGCCCTCGTCCAGGAGGGCACCACGGCCGCCCAGCGCCGGGTGGACGCGACCCTCGCCACCGTCGCCGAGACGGTCGTCGCCGAGGAGGTCAGGCCGCCCGCCGTCATCGTCGTCGGCGCGGTCGTCGCCGTAGGCCCGCACGGGACGGTCTGACGTGGCCGGCCTCATCACCATCGACGACCCCGACGACCCGCGCCTGCACGACTACACGGGCCTGACCGACGTCGAGCTGCGCCGCCGCCGCGAACCCGCCGAGGGCCTCTTCATCGCCGAGGGCGAGAAGGTCATCCGGCGGGCCGGCGAGGCCGGCTACGCGATGCGCTCGATGCTGCTGTCCGCCAAGTGGGTCGACACCATGCGCGACGTCATCGACGAGGCCCCGGCCCCGGTGTACGTCGTCGACCCGGCGCTCGCCGAACGGGTCACCGGCTACCACGTGCACCGCGGCGCGCTCGCCTCGATGCAGCGCAAGGCGCTGCCCACGGCCGCCGGTCTCCTGACCGGTGCCCGCCGCGTCGTCGTCATGGAGTCCGTCAACGACCACACCAACATCGGCGCGATCTTCCGCTCCGCCGCCGCGCTCGGCATGGACGCGGTCCTGCTCTCCCCGGACTGCGCCGACCCCCTGTACCGGCGCAGCGTCAAGGTCTCGATGGGCGCGGTCTTCTCCGTGCCGTACGCCCGCCTCGACGTCTGGCCGGCCGGGCTGGGGGAGGTCCGCGACGCGGGCTTCACGCTCCTCGCCCTCACCCCCGACGAGCGGGCCGAGCCCCTCGACGCGGTCGCCCCGCACCGGATGGACCGGGTGGCCCTCATGCTGGGCGCCGAGGGCAGCGGCCTGACCCGGCGGGCCCTCGCGAAGTCCGACACGTGGGTGCGCATCCCGATGTCCCACGGCGTCGACTCCCTGAACGTGGGCGCGGCGGCCGCGGTCGCCTTCTACGCGGTGACGGCGGGACGCCCCCCGGCGTAAACCGCCTGCGGCGCTCAGGGCCGGGACGCCCGCTGCCCCGGAAGGCCGCCGGTCGGGTCCACCGGCTCCTGCTGTACCGCCCGGTCCCGCTGCGCCGCCGCCCGCACGCCGCTCCGGTCGTCGCCGAGCCCGCGCGAAGGTCCCTGACAGCCCTGTGCGGCGGCGATGCCCAACGCGACGAGCAGCGTCACCACCACGAACACGAACAGACGCTGGCGCAGCAGCCGCGGGTTGGCGGGCCGCCGCCAGCCGGTCCCCGTCGTCCTCGGCGCCGTACGGCCGGCTCCACTGCGCGGCGCGGGCCGGCCACCGTCGGTGCGGGAGGCCCTCCGGCCGGTCGTGTCGCGGGCGGACGGCGTGGGCCTGGACCCGGAGCGCGCCCCCGCACCGCCGCCCCGCGACGGCGTCCCGCCACGCGCGGGCGTCCCACCCCGCGACGGAACGGAACCGGAACCCCGTGACGGAACGGAACCGGAGCCCCGGGACGCGGGACCCCGCGATCCCGGCGTGCCGCGCGGTGCCGGAGTGCCCTGCGCGCCCGCCCGGCCCTGCGGACGCCGCTGGGCACGCTCCGGATAGGTGTCGGCGAGCCGGCCCGTGGCCACGTCCGCCTCACCACTGCGCGGCGCGGGCGGCCGGACGTCGGCCATGCCCTGGGCCTCCCGGGCGGCGATCTCCTTGAGCCGCAGCGACAGTTGAAGGGTGCTGGGGCGTTCCTCGGGGTCCTTGGCCAGGCAGGCCCGCACCAGCGGGGCGAGCGCGTCCGGCACGCCGTGCAGCTGGGCCTCCTCGTGCACCACGCGGTACAGCATCACCTCGGAGCTGCCGTGCCCGAAGGGCGAGTCACCCATCGACGCGTACGCCAGCGTGGCGCCGAGCGAGAACACGTCCGTCGCCGGAGTGACCGCGGCCCCGCGCACCTGCTCCGGCGCGAGGAACCCGGGGGAGCCGACCGCGGTGCCGACGTGCGTGAGGGTGGAGGCACCGGTGGCCCAGGCGATGCCGAAGTCGATGATCCGCGGCCCCTTCGGGGACAGCAGGATGTTGGACGGCTTCAGGTCCCGGTGCACCACCCCGGCCTCGTGCACGGCGACCAGGCCCTCGGACAGCGCGGCGCCCACGGCCGCGACGTCGGCCGCGCCGAGCGGCCCCCCGTCGACGACCTTGTCGTGCAGGGAGGGGCCGGGCACGTACTGCGTGGCGAACCAGGGGCGGTCCGCCTCCAGGTCCGCGGCGACCAGCCGGGCGGTACAGCCGCCCCGGATGCGCCGGGCCGCCGACACCTCACGCGCGAACCGCGAACGGAACTCCTGGTCCTCCGCCAGGTCCGGCCGGATGACCTTCAGCGCGACCCGCTGCCCCTTCTTGTCGGAGCCCAGGTAGACCACGCCCATCCCACCCGCGCCGAGCCGCCTGTGAAGCCTGAACGAGCCGACGACGCGCGGGTCCTCGCGCCTCAGGCGCATCATCGCCATGTTCATCCCCGCTGCCCGGTCCCTGTGACGTGCCACAGCTTACGTTTCCACGGCCGCCCGCGCGCAGAGGCCGCGCCCTCTCGGGACAACGGATTGTCAGTGCCCGGCGCGAGAGTTGAGGAACGGTCAGTGAACGCCTGGGCGAACCGGCCGTCCGCCGCCCGTGATCCCAACCGGCCGCGGGCGCCGGGGGATTGGACCGGCAGGGGGCGACCGGGAGGGGAGGGCCGCGGAGGGCGGGGAGAGGCCGCGCGGCAGGGCTGCGGCGGGTGGCCGAGGAGGCTTCGGACCGGCGACGGAGGCAGGCGGGGAGATCGCCGGAGTGAGCGAAGTCACCGGACAGCCCGGAGATACCCGGACACGGTGGGCACCCCGTCCGGGAAGACCCCGAGACCCGGGAGCCGGTCTCCACCCAGGGGAGTACGCGGCAGGTCGAGGCTCATCCTCCGGGAGGCCCGGCAATCGGTACGAGGGCATGACGTCGGACGATCGCCCGACGCATAGATTTGAGGTCAAGCGGCGGGTGCAGCACTCGTCCCCCGAGGTCAGACACCCGCCGCTGCAACGAGACAACGAATCGGTCAGGAGAGGGACCATGGCTCAGACGGTGCCGCGGACGCTGGTCCGCACACGGGAAAGCCGCCGTCAGGGCCGTCGCCACCCCGCGGTGGCGACGCTCATGGCCCTCCCCCTGGCGGTCCTGCTCCTCCTCGTCTTCGACGGGTGGGAGACAGTGGCCACACAGGCGTCGTCCGTGGGTGTGGTGCTGGGGCGCTGAGCGGCGACCCCAGGCCCGGAAGAGCGGTCCGGGCGGGGACATCCATCCATGAAACCCCGTGGGGACGGGGGTGCGGCGGACGGCAAAATGCCGGCGCAGCTGGGGAGCTGCGCCGGCATTGCTTTTCCCCTCCGTGCCGCCCGACGACGCACACCCGGACGGCGACGGAGCCGGGCCGGGGCACCTTCGCAGGCCCGAGGCGTCACGGGCGCGGGCCCAGGGCATCAAGGCCGTCGGCGTCGCGGGACAGGAACGGCGCCCGTCCCCGCGCCGCACCCTGCGTACCCTCACCCACGTGACCACGGACGCCCACCCCCTCCTTCCCGCCCTCGAGGCCCGCGTCAGGGAAACGGCCCACGCCCGCACCCCGGCCTGTCCCTGCGGCGCGGCCACCCTCGCCGACCGCCCCGACGCCACCGTCGTCCGGCACGCCGGCACCGTCGCCAAGGCCCATGCCGCGGGCGCCGACCCCGCCGAGCTGTCCCTCCGCGTCACCGCGGCGGCCCGCCTCCCCGGCGTACTCCTGCCCCCGCTCGCCCCGGCCCCCGTCGTCCTGCACGGGCGGCCGGTCACGTACTGGCCCTACGGCGCGCCCGTGGACCCGGAGGATCCGGACGCGGCACCGTGGGAGGCCGCGGCCACCCTCCTCGCCCGCCTCCACCGCACCGCGGCGCCCACCCCCGTACCTCCCATGCGCGGCCCCGCGAAGGCGGCCCTCGCCGTGGCACGCCTCCGGGAGGCCGCGCCCCACCACCCCGCCACCGCGCCCGTACTGGCGGCCTGGTCCGCGCTCCCCGCCTGGGCGCGCGGCGCGGCCGCCATGCCGGACACCACCACCCTCTGCCACGGCGACCTCCACCTCGGCCAGCTCATACGCCACCCCGCCCCCGACGGCCCCTGGCTGCTGATCGACGTCGACGACCTCGGCACCGGCGTCCCGGCCTGGGACCTGGCCCGTCCGGCGGCCTGGTACGCCTGCGGGCTGCTTCCGCCCGAGGAGTGGCACCGCTTCCTCACCGCCTACCGCGCCTCCGGCGGCCCCGCCGTACCCGCCGACGGCGACCCCTGGCCCGTCCTGGACGTCCCCGCGCGCGCCCTCACCGCGCAGACCGCGGCCCGGGCCGTCACCAAGGCGGTTCTGGCTGACCGGCCGCTGGACGAGGTCGAGGGCCGCCTCGTCGACGCCTGCGCGCGGATGGCGTCCGTCCGGCCCGACGCCCCTCGGGGTTGAGCCGAAGTTCCGCGCAGTAGGGTGCAACCGACCTGCGGCGGGACAGAGTCTGTCCTGGCGAAACGTGAAGCAGGACCGACCGGCGAGGAGTTGAGCCGAGCATGCAGTGCCCCAAGTGCCACGCACCGATGCACACCTACAACCGCAACGGCGTTCAGATCGAGCAGTGCAGCGGCTGCCGCGGCATCTTCCTCGACTACGGTGAGCTGGAGTCGCTGACCCGCCTGGAGGCCCAGTGGTCCCAGCCCGCTCCGCCGCCCCCGCCCGCCGCGCCGCAGGCGTACCCGGCGGCCCAGGCTCCGGCGTGGGGCGCCCCGCACGGCGGCGGTCACGGCCACTACGGCCACCACCGTCAGAAGAGCTTCGGCCGCATGCTCTTCTCCAGCTGACCGGAGCACGACGAAGCCCCCGGCCGTTCGAGACGGCCGGGGGCTTCGGTGGGTGTGGACGATACTGGGATTGAACCAGTGACCTCTTCCGTGTCAGGGAAGCGCTCTCCCGCTGAGCTAATCGTCCTGGGAGTGCTGCGGTGAAGCAGAGTACTGCGTGCGCGATACTGGGATTGAACCAGTGACCTCTTCCGTGTCAGGGAAGCGCTCTCCCGCTGAGCTAATCGCGCGGGATCCTTGCGGACCGGTGATCCTTGCGGACCAGTGGACGATACTGGGATTGAACCAGTGACCTCTTCCGTGTCAGGGAAGCGCTCTCCCGCTGAGCTAATCGTCCTTGGAGGTGGAGACGGGATTTGAACCCGTGTAGACGGCTTTGCAGGCCGTTGCCTCGCCTCTCGGCCACTCCACCAGGAGTGTAGGAGGCCCGGGAGGCCCCCTGTTCCTGCGAGCGGACGACGAGGCTCGAACTCGCGACCTCAACCTTGGCAAGGTTGCGCTCTACCAACTGAGCTACGTCCGCCTGTCGGTTCGGTCCGCTTGCGCGGCCCGGCGACGTGATGAACTCTAGCGGATTCCGGGGCCAGCACAAAAACGCGTTTGTGCAGCGTGCTGCGGTGCGCCCGCTCGCGGACCTGGTCAGGGCACCCGGAAGGACACGTTCGGGTCACCTCGGGGCCACCCGCCTAGACTCGGAAGGGTGCTCGACCACCCTCCCCTCGCCCGCTTCGGCGACCGCGTCGCCACCGGTCTCCGCGACGTCACGAGTGATCCCGCCGCCCTCGACTCCGAGGGGTTCTGGGCCGTCTGCGCGGACTTCGAAGGCCGTCTGACCTGCGCCCGCTTCGCCGACGTACGGACCGCGCCGGTGCCCGCGCCCACCCCGGGCGCGTGGCGGGGCCCCGCGGTCGGCGACTGGACGTCCTCCCTCGACCGCGTCGCCTACACCACGGGCGTACGGCGCATCCGCGCGCACATAGCCGCCGGCGAGGTCTACCAGGCCAACCTCTGCCGGGTGCTGACGGCGCCGATCGGCCCCGGCGCCGACGTGGACGCGCTCACCGCCCTGCTGGCCCGCGGCAACCCGGCGCCGTACGCCGGAACGATCCGCCTGCCCGGACACGGCGTCGAGATCGCCACCGCGTCGCCCGAGCTGTTCCTGCGCCGGGACGGCCGGACCGTCGAATCCGGTCCGATCAAGGGCACCGGGCGGACCGAGGCCGACCTGCTGGAGAAGGACTACGCCGAGAACGTCATGATCGTGGACCTGGTCCGCAACGACCTGGGACAGGTCTGCGCCACGGGCACGGTCTCGGTGCCCGACCTGTGCGTCGTGGAGAAGCACCCCGGCCTCGTCCACCTGGTGTCCACGGTGCGCGGCGAGCTGCGCGCGGGCGCCGGCTGGCCCGAGCTCCTCGACGCCGCCTTCCCGCCCGGTTCCGTCACCGGCGCGCCCAAGTCGAGCGCCCTGCGGATCATCGACGCGCTGGAGACCGCGCCCCGGGGACCGTACTGCGGGGGCATCGGCTGGGTCGACGCCGACCGGGGCACCGGCGAGCTGGCCGTCGGCATCCGTACCTTCTGGATCGACCGGTCCGGCGGCCGGGCCGCGGGGCGGCTGTGCTTCGGCACCGGGGCCGGCATCACCTGGGGATCCGACCCGGAGGGCGAATGGCGGGAGACCGAACTGAAGGCGTCCCGTCTCCTCGCGGTAGCGTCGGGGGTGTACGAGGCGAACGTGAGTGGAGAGGCACCGGCGACGTGAAGATCTGGCTCGACGGCGGGTTGCAGGACACCGAGACCGCCCGCGTCTCCGTGTTCGACCACGGGCTGACCGTGGGGGACGGCATCTTCGAGACGGTGAAGGCGGTGGACGGCAGGCCGTTCGCGCTGACCCGGCACCTGGACCGGCTGACCCGCTCGGCCCGCGGCCTCGGCCTGCCCGACCCGGACCTGGACGAGGTGCGCCGCGCCTGCGCCGCCGTCGTCGAGGCCAACCCGATGTCCCTCGGCCGACTGCGCATCACCTACACCGGCGGCCACGGCCCCCTCGGCTCGGACCGCGGCGCGCACGGCACGACCCTCGTCGTCGCCCTCGGCGAGACCGGCCGCCGCCCCGACTCCACCGCCGTGATCACCGTGCCCTGGACCCGCAACGAACGCGGCGCGCTCACCGGCCTCAAGACCACCTCGTACGCCGAGAACGTCGTCGCCCTCGCCCGCGCCCGCGAACGGGGCGCCACCGAGGCGCTGTTCGGCAACACGGTGGGCCGGCTGTGCGAGGGCACCGGGTCGAACGTCTTCGTCGTCCTCGACGGCGAGATCCACACCCCGCCGGTCGCCTCCGGCTGCCTCGCCGGGATCACCCGCGCCCTGGCGGTCGAGTGGACCGGGGCGCGCGAGACCGATCTTCCGCTGGACGTCCTGGACCGCGCCGACGAGGTGTTCCTGACCTCCACGCTGCGGGACGTACAGGCCGTGCACCGCGTCGACGACCGCGAACTGCCGGGCGCTCCGGGGCCGGTGACGGCCAAGGCCATGCGCGTCTTCGAGGAGCGGTCCGGGGACGACCTGGATCCGTGACCCGGATCCTCGGGCCGCCGATATTCGGCTGCCGTAGCCGTCCGCAGTGGGTAGAACTGCCGTGATGACAACGACCCTGCGGCCGACCGAGCCGCTCCAGCGCGCCGCCGACGGGACCCGTTCACGCCACTACCAGGTGTGTGTGAACAGCCGTCCCGTCGGCGTGCTGCACCTCGGCACGTCACGCGAACTCGGCGACTCGGTGGCCGTGGTCCACAAGCTGCGCGTCGACGAACCGGACCGCCGGCGCGGCCGGGGCACGGTGGCCGCGCTCGCCGCGGAGGAGGTGGCGCGCGGCTGGGGCTGCCGGCTGATGGAGGCGAGCGTCGCCGGAGACGCCGAGGGTGGTACGCGGCTCGCGGAGGCGCTCGGCTACGTCCTGCGGAACCGCACCATGACCAAGCCGCTCGGCGGCACCCCGCCCGCCCTGCCCGAGGGCAGCCGGGCCCGGCCCATGACACCGGAGGACTTCGCCACCTGGCTGGCGTACGAGGCGGAGCACTACGCCCGGACCTGGATGGAGCGGGGCGTGCCCGAGGCCGACGCGCGTGCGAAGGCCCGCCGTGATCACGAAGTGCTGCTGCCCCGGGGGCAGGACACCGAGAACATGCTGTTCAGCGTGTTGGAGCACCAGGGCGAGCGGGTCGGGACCCTGTGGCTGGCGCTGCGGGAGGACCGGGCCTTCGTCTTCGACGTCGAGGCCGAAGCGGCCCACCGGGGCCGGGGACACGGCCGCACCCTGATGCTGCTGGCCGAGGCCCAGACGGTCGCCGCCGGCCGCCCCCTGATCGGCCTCAACGTCTTCACGGGGAACACCGCGGCCGAGCGGCTCTACGAGTCGCTCGGCTACACGGCCACCCGGTACAGCTACTGCAAGCCGCTGCTGTGAGGGTGGGCGGCCGGAGCCGGCCGCCCGCTCCCGCGCTCAGCCCCGCTGCTCGCCGAGCAGCCGGTCGGCGATCTCCTCGACGCGCTCGCGCAGCCCTTCCTGGCTCTTGCCGCCGTCGAGGCGCTCGCCGCCGATCACGTACGTGGGGGTGCCGGTCACGCCGATCGCCTTGCCCTCGGCCTGATCGGCGTCGACGATCAGGATGTGCCGGCCGTCGACGAGCGCCGTGTCGAACTCCTCCGCGTCCAGTCCCAGTTCCCCGGCCACCTCGACCAGGAGGGGTTCTCCCTTGCGGTCCAGCTCCGCGACCCGGCCCAGCACGGCTTCGGCGTACGGCCAGCCCATGCCCTGGGCCACGGCCTCCTCGGCGGCCTGCGCGGCGGCGAAGGCGTGCTTGTGCTTCTCCAGCGGGAAGTGCCGCAGCCGCACCTCCAGACGGTCGCCGTAGCGGGCGCGCAGGGCACGGAGGTCGTCCAGGGCGGTGTGGCAGTCCGGGCACTGCAATTCGCACCAGACGTCGAGGACGGGCGCGGCGGGACGGGCGGGGGAGGAGTCGCTCATGCCCCCATCCTCCCAGTCCGCGGTGCGCCGCCCCAACCGGTGCCGTACACCACCCACCGGCACCTCCGGAGGAGCCGACCCCGAGATCACCCTGATCTCCGGCCTCCGGCATGGCCTCACGGTGGGCGGACGGTGCAGGATGGAAGGGACGAAGTACTCATGCCCGACCGAGCCCAGCCTGGAGGACCGGATGATTGCCGAGACCGTCTGCTCCGCGGTGTCCGCGGCGGGCCTGGGCATCGCGGCGGTCACCGCGTACCGCAGGCGTTTCCTCACCGCCGCCCGCATCGCGGCCTACTCGCTGGTGCCGATCGGCCTGGTGATGACCGGAGTCGTCGAGTGGCTGGCCGACACGGCCTTCAGCCCGGTGGCCTGGGCCGGCTTCGGAGTCCTGGGCGTGGCCTGGGTGCTCTTCATGACCACCCGTGCCGTGGAGCGCCGCCGAGGCGGCACCCGCAAGGAGCGCAAGGAGGCCCGGGCCGCCGCACGGCGCGACGCGGTGGCCCCGGGAGCCTCCGCGCCGTCCCTCGGACCGGGCGCCCGCCCGGCCGCCGAGCCCGCGCCCCGACCGGCGAAGGCGTCCCGGGGCGGGGACGACGACTTCAGCGACATCGAGGCCATCCTCAAGAAGCACGGGATATGACACCCGGCGGCCGGAACACGGCGGCCGGCGCCGGGGGCTGAGGCGGCACAGCGGTCCGAGGCCGACAGCGTGCGCTCCGGAATGATCACGATCCGACCGGACATCGCGACATTCAACGAACTCCCGGTCTCGACGTGCGTGTTGATCGCGAAGACATCACCTGCTGCGTCATCATCGCGGCGAGATGCCGGACACCACTCAGCTGGACTCCCAGCTGGACACGAGACAGAGCGAAACCGCGCGGACGAAGGACGAACCACGCGGCTGCCTCTTCGCCCTTTCCCAGCCACCGCTCATGATCTTCCTTGCGGTGATCGGGTGTCTGCTGCTCATGGCTTCGTTGCACGATCTGCTGTTGCTGTGAGCCGTACCCGCGCTCCCCGGCGCCACCCGCCGGGGGCCGCGTCGCCCCTCCTACGGCATCCGCTGCCACTCGGGGTCCGGAAGGACGGCGTCAGCCCGCCGCCTCCTTGCGCCGGGCCCGGTAGGCGGCCACGTGCAAGCGATTTCCGCACGTGCGGCTGTCGCAGTACCGCCGCGACCGGTTCCGGGACAGATCGACGAAGGCGCGCCGGCAGTCGGGCGCCTCGCAGCGCCGCAGCCGCTCCTGCTCCCCGGCGACCACGAAGAACGCCAGCGCCATCCCGCAGTCCGCGGTCAGGTGGTCCGCGACCGAGGCGCCGGGCGCGAAGTAGTGGATGTGCCAGTCGTAGCCGTCGTGGTCGGTGAGCCGGGGCGTGGTGCCGGCGGCCGCGACGAGGTCGTTGATCAGTCCCGCCGCGGTGCGGGCGTCGGGGGCGGCGAAGACCGCCGCGAACCGGCCGCGGATCCTGCGCACGGCCGAGAGGTCGAGTTCCGAGAGCACCCCTACGTCGCTGATTTCGTGTGTTCCCACGAATTCCTGGAGGGCTGCGACGTCCGGCAGCCCGTCCGGAGCCGTTTCGTCCTCCGGCACGGTGTTCACCAGATCCACCACGGTGTCGAGCGCGCACCGGGTGTCGTGGGTGATCAGCACGTTTCGCTCCCTGGCCTGGGGGTCGGGCGGGCGCCCGCCGATGCTGGCCGATGGTAGTGGCTCGCGCGGCGGGCGGAGCGGCCGCGATCCGGTCCCGGTCGTGCCCCGTCCCGTCAACGGAGGCCGGCCCGCCTTCGTTCCCGGCGCCGCGCACACGGCGGCGCCGCCCCCGCGGAGATCCGCGGCGGCGACGCCGGTGTGTGCCGTATGCGGTTGTCCGGGCCCGTGCCGTCACCCCGAGTCGACGGCGACGGGCGGCTTCACGCGGGGCCCCGCCCTAGCTTTCCGCCAGGATGTGCGAGAGCTCCTGATCGAGATCGAAGTGCCGGTGTTCCGTGCCGGGGGGCACGGCGGCGTCTGTGCGCTTCAGGAAGGACTCCAGGGCCCGCGCGGGGGCCTCGAGCAGTGCTTCGCCCTCCGGGGAGCTGAGAGCGATGCACACGACGCCCTGGCCGTGACTGCGCGACGGCCAGACGCGGACGTCGCCGGTCCCGGTGGGACGGTGGAGGCCTTCGGCGAGGAGGTCGCGGGCGAACACCCACTCGACGGTCTCCTCGGCTCCGGTGTGGAAGGTGGCGTGCACGGCGTAGGGGTCGGCCGTGTCGTACCGCAGGCCTGCGGGGACAGGCAGGGAGGACTCGCTCGACACAACGAGGCGCAGGTGCAGCTCGCAGCTGACCGTGGTGTTCATAAGCGCCAGGGCCTTTCGCTCAGTGTGCGCTCGGGGATTCGCACGTCGGCGAAATCGACATGCCACCTACGGTGCCGTTGTAAACCCCTCTGAGTGTTTTGCGTGTGTTTACGTAACTCTTCCGGCCGAGAGATCGTTCGGGTCGTGCGCCCATTCCGGTGACAGGTTTCGCTCCGGTAGTGTTTGGCCGTATGAACACGGGGAGTGACAAGCACGGCGAGACGGCCGTGGCGGAAGACCGTACGGGGACGGACGAGGCCACGGCCGAGCGGGCGCTGGGTTCGCGGGCACCGGATTTCGTCAAGGCGCGTCGTGTGCTGCACCTGAGCTGGCAGGTCGGCGTCTTCATCGTCGGCCTCGCGGTCGTGGCGGCCGGTGTCGCCATGCTGGTGCTGCCCGGACCGGGCTGGGTCGTAATCTTCGGCGGCATGGCGATCTGGGCGACCGAGTTCGTCTGGGCCCAGCTGGTGCTGCGCTGGACCAAGCGCAAGGTCACCGAGGCGGCGCAGCGTGCCCTCGATCCGAAGGTGCGGCGCCGCAACATCATCCTGACCTCCATCGGTGTGGTGATCATCGCCGCGCTGGCCGGGATCTACCTCTGGAAGTTCGGCCTCGAGATGCCCTGGAACATCAAGGACCAGTGATCGTCGGCGGGGGTGCGCCGTCGGCGGCCCCCGTGGTCACGGGCGCCTCTGACATGCGGTAATGTTCTTCCTGCGTCCGGGCGATTAGCTCAGTGGGAGAGCGCTTCGTTCACACCGAAGAGGTCACTGGTTCGAACCCAGTATCGCCCACCGGATCAGCAGGCGGCCCGGCTCACCCTCGTGAGCCGGGCCGCCTTCGTGTGCGCCGCGTCCGGGCGCCCGGGCATTCCGCTTCCGCCCGCCTTCACCCAACCGTGACCTTCGGCGTCGCGGCGCTCCGCGGCCCCGCGGCTGTTCGGCCGGTCGGTCGCGCCGCGCCGACCTGTGGGTTCTCCGGGGCGCCGGACGGCATTTCCTGAGAGGTGCGCCGAGCCGCCCGTGACCCCTGTCCATCAATTCCTGTCCGAATCATTGACGCACCCCCGGGCCCTCCGTACCTTGTGCCAGCAAGCGCTTACTTGAAACGATTCATGAGGCGGAAGCGACGTCGCGGGGAGGCTCGTATGCAGCAGGGCGGGAATGCGGAGCGGCAGGCCGGAAGGCGCACGGTCCTCAAGGCGGCGGGGGCCTCGCTGGCCGTCGCCGGCCTCGGGGCCACGGCCACCGCGTGCGGCGGCGGCAGCGGCTCCGGGGACGGAACGGTGACGATCCGTTACTCCTGGTGGGGGGCCGAGGACCGGGCCGAGCGCATCAACAAGACCATCGCGCTCTTCGAGAAGAAGTATCCGAAGATCAAGGTCAAGACCGACTTCCAGCCGTACACCGACTTCTGGAAGAAGTTCAACACCCAGGCCTCCGGAGGCAATCCACCGGACGTCTTCCAGAATGCCATTGGATTTCTCCGCAAATACGACGCCAAGAATGTCCTGCTCGACCTGAGCGGGCAGGTCGAGGCGGGAAACCTCTCCATGGACGGATTCCGCGCGGGCCTGGAGAAGTTCGGCGAGATCGACGGCAAACTCCTGGGCGTGCCCGTCGGTTCCAACTCGATGGCCCTGGTCATCGACAAGCCCGTCTACACCCGGGCCGGCGTCAAGCCCGAACAGGGCTGGACGTGGGACGACTTCGACGAGGCGATGACCAAGGTCCGGGACAAGACCGGCCGCGCCGGGGACAGCGGCATGTACGGCGTCATGTACCTCTACGACCTGTACCTCCGCCAGAACGGCAAGGCCTTCTTCACCGAGGACGGACTCGGCTTCACCGAGGCGGACCTGACCACCTGGTGGACCAAGGCGGAGAAGGGCGTGCAGACCGGCCTGTTCGCCGACCCCAAGAAGGTCGCCCAGATCAAGCCCAAGTCGGCCCTCTCCGCGGAACTCGCCGGCAGTGAGTTCACCTGGGACAACTTCACCGTCCGCTACACCTCCGAGGGCAAGAGCGAGTACGGACTCGCGCCCATCCCGACCACGGACGGCAAGCGGACCGGCCAGTACCTCGGCTCGCTGATGCTCAGCGGCTACAAGCGCACCGAGCACCCCAAGGAGGTCGCCCGGTTCATCGACTTCATGGTCCACGACCCCGAGGTCGCCAAGATCATGGGCTACGACCGCGGTGTCCCCACCACACAGGCCCAGTACGACGCCTACCGCCCGACCGACCCGGTCAACAAGGCCATCGCCGCCTACGAGGAGTCGCTCGTCGAGGCCGGCGTCCTGGAGCAGATCACCCCGCACCCCAACGGCGCCGACATCTGCGAAGCCGCGTTCCTGCGCATCGCCGAGGAGATGGCGCTCGGCTCGCGGTCCGTCGAGGAGGCCGTCGAGCAGTTCTTCACCGAGTCGAAGACGGCTCTCGCCGGCTGATGGGAAGCGCCGTGACACACGCCCCCGCGCTGGAGGGCCGGACGGCCCCCGAGCCGCGGCACGGCCCGGTGAAGTCCCCGCGCCCCGCCGAGCTGAAGCGGCGGCGCCGCCGGGAGAACCTGGCCGGATACCTCTTCATGTCCCCCTGGATCGCCGGGTTCCTGCTGCTGACGGCCGGCCCGATGGCCGCCTCGCTCTACTTCGCGTTCACCGACTACAACCTGTTCGACGCCCCCAGGTGGATCGGCCTGGACAACTTCTCCGAGATGTTCGGCGACCCGCGCTGGCGCCACTCGGTCAGGATCACGCTCTGGTACGTCGTCGTCGGCACGCCGATCAAGCTGATCGCGGCGCTCGGCGTCGCGCTGCTGCTGGCCCAGAAGAGGCGCGGACAGGCCTTCTACCGGGCCGCCTTCTACGCGCCGTCCCTGATCGGCGCGAGCGTGTCCGTCGCCATCGTGTGGAAGGCGATCTTCTCGGACGACGCGGTCGTCGACCGCACCCAGCAGCTCTTCGGGATCGACGCCGGCGGCTGGACCGGCGACCCGGAGCTGATCATCTACAGCCTGGTGGCGCTGACCGTCTGGCAGTTCGGCGCCCCGATGGTCATCTTCCTGGCCGGTCTCAAGCAGGTTCCGCGCGAGCTGTACGAGGCCGCCGACGTGGACGGCGCGGGGAAGCTGCGGCAGTTCTGGAACATCACCCTGCCGATGATCTCCCCGGTCCTCTTCTTCAACGTCCTGCTGGAGACCATCCACTCCTTCCAGATCTTCAGCTCGGCCTACATCGTCGGCGGCGGCGCCGGAGGCAACGCCTGCGGTCCCGCGGACGGCACGATGGTCTACACCTGCTACCTGTACGTCCAGGGCTTCGAGAACAGCCGCATGGGCCTGGCCTCCGCCATGGCGTGGATGCTGCTGGTCGCGGTCGCCCTGGTCACCGCGGTGCTGTTCTGGTCCCAGAAGCGCTGGGTGCACTACGAGGAGGGCGGCCGATGAGCGCGCAGGCCACCGACGTCACACCGGCCACCGGCGCCCCACCGCCCCGGTCCACCAGGGCGGCCGCGCTCCGGCGCCGGCTGCCCGGGTCGCTCGCCTGGCACCTCGGGTCGCTGGCGATCCTCGCCGTCATCCTCTACCCGGTGCTCTGGGTGATCGGCGGCTCCTTCAAGGAGAGCGGCGACATCGTCGGCAGCCTCGACCTCTTCCCGGGCGACCCGATCACGGACAACTACACGAGCCTCGCCGACGGCATCGCGGACATCTCGATCTCCACGTTCTTCGTCAACTCGCTCTTCCTGGCCGTCGGCTCCGTGATCGGCATCGTGGTGTCCTGCTCGCTGACGGCCTACGCCTTCGCGAGGATCAGGTTCGCCGGCCGCAACCTGCTGTTCACGCTGATGATCGGCACCCTGCTGCTGCCGTACCACGTGCTGCTCATCCCGCAGTACGTGCTCTTCCGCAACCTGGACATGATCAACACGTACACCCCGCTGCTGCTGGGGAAGTACCTGGCCACCGAGGCGTTCTTCGTCTTCCTGATGGTGCAGTTCATGCGCAACCTGCCCAGGGAACTGGACGAGGCCGCCCGCCTCGACGGCTGCGGGCACCTGCGGATCTACTGGTCGATCGTGCTGCCGCTGTGCCGGCCGGCGCTGATCACCAGCGCGATCTTCACCTTCATCAACTCCTGGAACGACTTCATGGGCCCGCTGATCTACCTCAACGAGCCCGGCAAGTACACGATCTCCCTCGGCCTGAAGATGTTCGTGGACCAGGAGGGCCTGGCGAACTACGGCGGCATGATCGCCATGTCGCTGGTCGCCCTGCTGCCGGTCCTCGCCTTCTTCCTGGCCTTCCAGCGCTATCTGATCGACGGCATGGCGACGTCCGGCCTGAAGGGCTGAGGTGGGGTTCCGATGACCGAAGCGCGTGCCGAGGCCCGTACGGAGCCGGGGGAGTCCCGGTTCGCCCAGGGCTTCGCCCTGTTCGCCGAGTGCCTGCTCACCGGCGTGTGGATCGCGGTGGCGGCGCTGCCGCTGGTCACCTACCCCGCCGCCTTCGCGGCCGGCGCGCGGCATCTCGGGCGCCGGCTGGCCCACGAGAGCGGTGGCTGGCGGGAGTTCGCCGCCGACTTCCGGGCGGCGGTGCGGCACGGCTGGCTCGTCGGGGTCGCCGGGTGGGCCGCCCCGGCGGTCGTCTGGATCGACGTACGGGCCGTGCGGGACGGCCTGCCCGGCGGCCCGCTGGTCGGCGCCGTCGGCGTCCTCGCCCTCATCGGCGCGGCCGTCGCGGGGCTGCGCGCGGCGGCGGACTGGCACCCCGGCGCCTCCTGGCGGTCGCTGCTCGCGCGGGCGGGCCGGCGCACCGTGCTCGACCCCGCCGGTTCCTTCCTCCTCGTCGGCGGGCTGGCCGTCGTGGTCTGCTCCGCCTGGTTCAGCGCACCGCTGGCCGTCGCCGTCCTGGGCGCCGTCGCCGCGGCGGCCGTGGCGGTCGAGGAACGCCACCGGCGCCGCTGATGACGGGGCGGCCCCGTGCCCGGCCGCCCCCCTCCGCACCCGAGGTCGGCGCCCCAGCGCCGCACCTCCACCTGTCATGCCCTTGACACCCCTGCACACTCGCACGGAAAGGAAAGGCCATGTCCCCCATCCCCCGCAGGTCCCTCCTCAAGGCGGCCGCCGTCGCCGGCGCCGCCGCGCAGTTCAGCTGGGCGCTCGGCACGAAGAGCGCCCAGGCCGCGCCCGCCGCCGCACCGGTCGCCGACGACAGCCCCGTCACCCTCACCTGGCTCGAGGACGGCGGCCTCGGCGCCGCCCCCGGCTCCACCGTCGGCGTCCCCTGGCCGAAGGGCACCTTCCGGGAGGACCAGCCGTTCGCCGTCACCGACGCGGACGGCACGTCCGTCCCCGTACAGTCCTGGCCGCTCGCGTACTGGCCCGACGGCTCCCTCAAGTGGACGGCCCACGCCGTCGGTTCCGGAAGCGGCACGCTCACCCTGGCCGCCGGCACACCCGCCGCCCCCGCCAGGAAGGTCACCGTCGACCGGCACGGCGGCACCATCGACATATCGACCGGCGTCATCACCGCGAGAATCGGCAAGTCGGGATCAACACTGATCAAGTCGGTCGTCCGGGGCTCCACCGAGATCGCGAAGAACGGCCGCCTCGTCCTGCTGCGCCAGCCCGAGATCGAGGACGGCGACCGGGGCACGGTGAAGTACGAGCGCTTCGACGGCGCCATCGACGAGGTGAAGGTCGAGCAGGACGGGCCGGTCCGCGCCGTCGTCCGCATCGACGGCAAGCACCGCAAGGGCCACCGCGGCTGGCTCCCCTTCTCCGTCCGCCTCTACTTCTACGCGGGCGCCGACTCCTTCCGCATGGTGCACACCGTCACCTTCGACGGGACGCAGGAGCCCGGGAAGGCGAGCGGCGACTTCATCCGCGGACTCGGCGTCCGCTTCACCGTCCCGATGCGCGACGAGGCCTACGACCGCCACGTCCGCATCGGCGGCGAGGGCACCGGACTGCTCCGCGAGGCGGTCAAGGGCATCACCGGACTGCGCCGCGACCCGGGAGCCGCCGTCCAGGCTGCCCAGTTCGCCGGGGAGAGGCTGCCCGACCCCGCCACCTGGGACCAACGGGTCACCACCCGCCTGAAGTACATCCCCGAATGGGGCGACTACACCCTCTCCCAGCTCTCCGCCGACGGCTTCACCCTGCGCAAGCGCACCAAGAAGGGCCACGGCTGGATCGGCGCCGGCGGCGGACGGCGCGCCTCCGGCTTCGGCTACGTCGGCGGCGCGAGCGGCGGCCTCTCCTTCGGGCTGCGCGACTTCTGGGAGAAGCACCCCGCCCAGCTCGACATCCGCGACGCCCAGACCGACGAGGCCGAGGTCACCCTCTGGCTCTGGTCGCCCGAGGCCCAGCCCATGGACCTGCGCTTCTACCACGACGGCATGGGCCAGGACACCTTCCCCGAACAGCTCGAGGGCCTCAACATCACCTACGAGGACTACGAACCGGAGTTCGGCACCCCCTACGGCATCGCCCGCACCTCGGAACTGCTCCTCTGGGCCAACGCCGCCACCCCGAGCGCCGAGAAGCTCGCCGAACAGATCGAGGCCGTGCGCGTCCTGCCGCAACTCGCCGCCCCGCCCAAGCAGCTCATCAGGGCCAAGGTCTTCGGCCCCGGCCTCTACTCCGAACCCGACCGCTCCACCCCCGCCAAGGCGAAGATCGAGGACCACCTCGACTTCCTCTTCACCTACTACAGGGGCCAGGTGGAGCAGCGCCGCTGGTACGGCTTCTGGGACTACGGCGACATCATGCACACCTACGACGCCGCCCGGCACACCTGGCGGTACGACATCGGCGGCTACGCCTGGGACAACTCCGAACTCTCCCCGGACCTCTGGCTCTGGTACGCCTACCTGCGCTCCGGCCGCGCCGACATCTTCCGCTTCGCCGAGGCCATGACCCGGCACACCGGCGAGGTCGACGTCTACCACCTGGGCGAATGGGCCGGCCTCGGCACCCGGCACGGCGTCCAGCACTACGCCGACAGCGCCAAGCAGCAGCGCATCGCCAACACCACCTACCGGCGCTTCTACTACTTCCTCACCGCCGACGAACGCGTCGGCGACCTCATGCGCGCCAACGTCGACTCCGACGAGACCTTCCTCGCCCTCGACCCGCTCCGCAAGATCCGCACCGAGCCCTACACCCCCGACCGCAACGCCCTCTCGATCGGCTTCGGCACCGACTGGAGCGGCCTGGTCTCGGCCTGGCTCACCGAGTGGGAACGCAAGGGCCCCAAGTGGGAGAAGGCCAGGGACCGCGTCCTGTCCACCATGGAGACCATCGCCGCCCAGCCCAACGGCTTCGTCCAGGGCAGCGGCCTGTACGACCTCGACACCGGGAAGTTCGCCGTCGCCGACACCCCGAAGGTCGAGGTCTCCCACCTCTCCGCCGTCTTCGGCCTGAACGAACTGTGCGCCGAACTGATCGACCTCGTCGACATGCCGAAGTTCGAGGCGGCGTACTACGACTACTGCCGCTACTTCAACGCCAGCAAGACGGAACAGGCCGAACGCTACGGCGCCAACTTCGGCAGCCTCATCCTCTTCCAGGGCCACTCGCGCCTCGACGCCTACGCCGCCGTACGCACCGGCGACGAGAAGCTCGCCACGCGCGCGTGGCAGAAGTTCTACGACTCCGACGGCTACAAGGAGTCGGCACCCTGGAGGACGGAGAAGCTGACCGGCCCCGCCGCCCTGGTCCCGGGCAGCGAGGCGAGCTGGGTGTCCACCAACGACACCGCCCTCTACGGCCTCGCCGCCATCGAGAACCTCGCACTCCTGGGGGACAGGATGCCGTAGCGGACCCGCGTGGGACGCGGGCGCGGGCACACTGCACGGGTGGACTGGAACCATTACCGCTTCCGCAGCCTGTGGCCGCTGCCCGCACCCGCCCCGGACGTCTACCGCGCCCTGGAACGGATCGAGGACTACCCCCGCTGGTGGCACCAGGTCCGCGAGGTCACCCGCATCGACGACACCACCGGCGTCATCCGCGTCCGCTCCCTCCTCCCGTACGACCTGAGGACGACCGTGCGGGAGGGGCGGCGGGACCCCGCCGCAGGGGTGCTGGAGGTCGCGATGAGCGGCGACATGGAGGGCTGGGCACGCTGGACGGTCGCCCCGCGCGGCTCCGGCACCGTCGTCCGCTACGACCAGGAGGTCGTCGTCGGCAAGCCGCTGCTGCGCCGCCTCGCCGTGCCCGGGCGACCGCTGTTCCGGGCCAACCACCGCCTCATGATGCGGGCCGGACGGCGCGGCCTCGCCGCCCACCTGAACGCGGTTTGAAGGAAGCGTGCCGGGCCCTGTATTGTTCAGTCCGTTCCCGGGCGATTAGCTCAGTGGGAGAGCGCTTCGTTCACACCGAAGAGGTCACTGGTTCGAACCCAGTATCGCCCACCCTCACGACAGCGACGTGTGTCCGCAGACCATGCGGACCACGTCGCTTCGTCGTTTCTGCGCGGCTTCGCCGCGCGTGGTGGGGGCTCCGCCGCCCACACCCCCGCCCCGGCGTTCACGCGGGCCGGGAACGAAGGTTCACGCCGCCGCCGGCAGGTCGGGTCGCAGGGGCCAGGCCGGGTCCACGGCCTCCTCGCTGCCGTTGAGCGCGAACCACGCCTGCAACCCTCGCGCCTGACCCGCGTGCCACACCGCCTGCAACGTGTGCAGTTCGGCGGGGGAGAGGCGTTCGAGGCGGGCCTGGAAGCGGCGCCCCACCGCCCGTACGACCTCCAGCGCCGCCTGGGCGTCGGCCGCCGCGTCGTGCGCGCCCTCCAGCTCCACGCAGTAGTGCGCGCACAGATCCGTGAGAGTACGACGGCCCTTGCGGTAGCGGTCCAGCTGCTTGTCCAGCACCCGCGGGTCCAGCACGTGCAGCGACGTCCGCTCCAGCCAGCGGCCCAGCGACGAGGCCCGGTGCCGGCGCAACTCCCGGTCCAGCAGGGTCAGGTCGAACGGCGCGTTCATCACCACGAGCGGCCGCCCGGCCCGGGCCTGCTCGGTCAGCGCCTCCGCTATCTCGTACATCACCGGCGCCGGCCACCGGCCGTGCCGCTCCACGTGCTCCTGGGTCAGCCCGTGCACCGCCGTCGCCGCCTCCGGCACCGGCACGCCCGGGTTCACCAGCCACCGGGTCACCCGCGGCCGCAGTCCCGGCGCGTCCTGGACGACGAGGGCCGCCGACACGATCCGGTCGGTCTCGATGTCCACACCCGTGGTCTCCGTGTCGAAGGCGGCCAGCGGCCCCTCGAACCAGCTCGTCATAGGGCACTCAACTCCTCGTCCGAGCGCGGCAGCTGACGCGCCGTCCCTTGTCCCGGTTCGGTGATACCCGGGCTGTTTGCGCCGTACGCCGGAAGGACACAACAGGAGTACGGGTCTTTGCAGTTCACAGACCCGCAGCGGGGATTCACCAGTTCTGGAAGGCTGTTGGTCATGGCCATTGCGCAGCCCGAACGGGGCGGGCTGCTTCCGGAGCGCACCGCGCCCTCACGCGGCTCACTCGCCACCACCGCCTGCATGGAGACCTTGCAGGTCGGCTACCTCCACGCCGTCGCCGCCGCGGCGGGCTGCTCGCTCTCCCAGCCCTTCCCGGACAACGGCATCGACTGGCACGTCAGCCACAGCGCCCCCGGCCACACCGTCGACGACGAGGTCACCATCAAGGTGCAGCTGAAGGCGACGTACCAGCTCCCGCCCCACCCGGCGGGCCGCTTCTTCTCCTTCACCCTGGACAACGACCACCTGGCGAAGCTCGCCCGCACCCCGGTGTCGGTGCACAAGATCCTGGTCGTGATGATCGTCCCCCGCTCCCGGGACCAGTGGCTGCGCGCCGGCCACGACCGGCTCGACCTCAGGCACTGCTGCTACTGGACCAACCTCGCCGGACACCCCGTCACCGGACGGCGGCGCACCACCGTGCGGATACCGACCGCGCGGATCTTCGACGACCGGGCGCTGTGCGAGATCATGACGCGGGTCGGGACGGGAGGAAGACCATGACGCACCGCCCGGCCGGCGAACCCCGGCGGTCCGTCGGACCCCTGCGGCCGGTACGGCCGCACCCGGCCGACGCCCTCGACGACCCCCTCGGGGACGGCCGCCCGCCCGAGTCCGGCACCGTCGACCCGGCCGTGCTGACCGCTCTGCTCCACCGGCACGGCTGGCGGCGCCGCGGCGGCGCCCCGGGCCGCTACGGCCGCTGGACCCCGCCCGGCCCGGCGGCCGGCGCCACCAGCCTCCTGGTGCCCGCCAGCCGTGCCTTCCCCGACAGCGACGACCTGCTCGCCGAGGCGCTGCTCGCCCTGTCCCGCAGCGGCACGCCCGCCGCCCGCGAGATCCTGCTCTCCCTCACCGTCCCCAGCGACGAGATCCGCTGGGAACGCGACATCCCGGCAGGGCCCGGAGACAGCGCGTCCTGGACCGCGGAGGAGCGGCTGCGCTCCGCCGCCCGCCGGATGCTGCTCGCCGGAGCACTCGCCACGCGCGCGCGTGCCGGCTACTACGGCGCCCGGCACCGGCGAGCCGCCGGCGCGGCCCTGGAGAACGTCCTGGTGGGCCCCGCCCCCGGCGGCCGCCTGCTCACGGCGTTCCTGCCGGTCGGCACCGGGCGCCCCCTCGCCGTACGCCTCCACCAGGCCCTGTACGCCGCCCGTGAGGCCGTCGACTACCGGCGGGCCACCGGCGGCATGGAGGCCTTCGACGCGGCCGTCGCCGCCGGCGTCAGCCACGAACTGGCCGAGTCGCTCGTCGCCCTGGTCCGGGGCAGCGAGGGAGCCCGGATCGCCGTCGGCTGGGCGCCGGCCGCGGGCGTACCCGAGGGCTGCGGAGCCCTCGCCGAACCCGTCGAGTTCACCCCCGGAGACCTGCCCGCCCTGCGCGAGGCCGCCGCCCGCTACCTGCGCGCGGAGCCCTCCGTGCCGGTGCGCATCACCGGCACCGTCGTCCGCATGCGCCGGCCCGGACCACGCGGCACGGGCACCGTACGGCTGCGGGTGCTGGCCGGGGCCGAGGTGCCGCACGTGCGGGTCGCGCTGGACGAGGAGGGCTACCGGATCGCCGGGCACGCCCACCTCGTCGGGCTGCCGGTACGGGTGCTCGGGCGGCTGGAGAGCCGGGGCGGGTTCCGCCGGCTCACCGGCGCCTGCGAGATCACCCCCGTACAGGTCGACGACGCGGAGCGGGACCGGCTGCTGAAGGCCGTCCAGGAACACGTGGAGGTCGCGGCGTTCCTCGAGGAGACCTGCGGCGACGGAGGGGACTGCGGGGACTGATTTCGCGCTGGGTGGCCCGGGGTCGGTACGATCGCCCCCATGCGTGCGCTCCGGTATGGCGCCGCGGCCCCACCTTCAGTCAGGAGAGACCGGTGTCAGACGTCCGTGTGATCATCCAGCGGGATTCCGAGCGGGAAGAACGCGTGGTGACGACGGGCACTACGGCCGCCGAGCTCTTCGCCGGCGAGCGCTCGATCATCGCCGCCCGTGTGTCCGGGGAGCTCAAGGACCTCGCCCACGAGGTGCGGGACGGCGAGACCGTCGAAGGCGTCGAGATCTCCTCCGAGGACGGTCTGAACATCCTGCGCCACTCCACCGCGCACGTCATGGCGCAGGCCGTGCAGGAGCTGTTCCCCGAGGCCAAGCTGGGCATCGGCCCGCCGGTCAAGGACGGCTTCTACTACGACTTCGACGTCGAGAAGCCCTTCCACCCCGATGACCTCAAGGCCATCGAGAAGAAGATGCAGGAGATCCAGAAGCGGGGGCAGAAGTTCTCCCGCCGCGTGGTCACCGACGACGAGGCCCGCACCGAGCTCGCCGACGAGCCGTACAAGCTGGAGCTGATCGGCCTCAAGGGCTCCGCCTCGCACGACGACGGCGCGGACGTCGAGGTCGGCGCCGGCGAGCTGACGATCTACGACAACCTGGACGCCAAGACCGGCGACCTGTGCTGGAAGGACCTCTGCCGGGGCCCGCACCTGCCCACCACCCGCAACATCCCGGCGTTCAAGCTCATGCGCAACGCCGCCGCCTACTGGCGCGGCAGCGAGAAGAACCCGATGCTCCAGCGCATCTACGGCACCGCCTGGCCCACCAAGGACGAGCTGAAGGCGCACCTGGAGTTCCTCGCCGAGGCCGAGAAGCGCGACCACCGCAAGCTCGGCAACGAGCTGGACCTGTTCTCCATCCCGGAGCAGATCGGCTCCGGCCTCGCCGTCTTCCACCCCAAGGGCGGCATCATCCGCCGGGTCATGGAGGACTACTCGCGCCGCCGCCACGAGGAGGAGGGCTACGAGTTCGTCTACACCCCGCACGCGACCAAGGGGAAGCTCTTCGAGACCTCGGGCCACCTGGACTGGTACGCGGACGGCATGTACCCGCCCATGCAGCTCGACGAGGGCGTGGACTACTACCTCAAGCCCATGAACTGCCCGATGCACAACCTGATCTTCGACGCGCGCGGCCGTTCCTACCGTGAGCTGCCCCTGCGCCTGTTCGAGTTCGGCACCGTGTACCGGTACGAGAAGTCGGGCGTCGTGCACGGCCTGACCCGGGCCCGCGGCTTCACCCAGGACGACGCGCACATCTACTGCACCCGCGAGCAGATGTCCGAGGAGCTCGACAAGACGCTCACCTTCGTCCTGAACCTGCTGCGGGACTACGGCCTGAACGACTTCTACCTGGAGCTGTCCACCAAGGACCCGGAGAAGTTCGTCGGCTCCGACGAGGCCTGGGAAGAGGCCACCGAGACGCTGCGCCAGGTCGCCGAGAAGCAGAACCTGGAGCTCGTGGCGGACCCCGGCGGCGCCGCGTTCTACGGCCCGAAGATCTCCGTCCAGGCCAAGGACGCCATCGGCCGCACCTGGCAGATGTCGACCATCCAGCTCGACTTCAACCTGCCGGAGCGCTTCGACCTGGAGTACACGGCCGCGGACGGCACCAAGACCCGCCCGGTCATGATCCACCGCGCGCTGTTCGGCTCCATCGAGCGCTTCTTCGCGGTGCTCCTCGAGCACTACGCGGGCGCCTTCCCGGCATGGCTCGCCCCGGTGCAGGCGGTGGGCATCCCGATCGGCGACGCGCACATCGAGTACCTGGAGAAGTTCGCCGCGGACGCCAAGAGGCAGGGCCTGCGCGTCGAGGTCGACTCGTCCTCCGACCGCATGCAGAAGAAGATCCGCAACGCCCAGAAGCAGAAGGTGCCCTTCATGGTCATCGCGGGCGACGAGGACATGGCGAACGGCGCGGTCTCCTTCCGCTACCGCGACGGCTCCCAGGAGAACGGCATCCCCGCCGACGAGGCCATCGCGAAGATCGCCAAGGTCGTCGAGGAGCGGGCGCAGGTCTGATCGCCCGGTCCGACAGGTGTGAGGGGCCCCCGGGAGATCCCGGGGGCCTTTCCCGGCCGCCCTGGGCGACGCCATATGCTGCACGCATGACGAGTGAGCCGGAGCAGCAGCTGGGAGTGGGGACGCAGGACGCGTTCCAGCGTCTGTGGACGCCCCACCGGATGGCCTACATCCAGGGCGAGAACAAGCCGAGCGGCCCGGGCGCCGACGACGGCTGCCCCTTCTGCTCGATCCCGGCCAAGTCCGACGAGGACGGTCTGATCGTCCGGCGCGGGGAGCACGTGTACGCGGTGCTCAACCTGTACCCGTACAACGGCGGCCACCTGATGACCGTGCCCTACCGCCACGTCGCCGACTACACCGAGCTGAACACCGTGGAGACCGCGGAGCTGGCCGAGCTGACCAAGCAGGCGATGACGGCGCTGCGCACCGCGTCCGGCGCCCACGGCTTCAACATCGGCATGAACCAGGGCACGGTGGCCGGCGCGGGCATCGCCGCCCACCTCCACCAGCACGTCGTGCCCCGCTGGGGCGGCGACACGAACTTCATGCCGGTCGTCGGCCACACCAAGGTCCTGCCCCAGCTCCTGGGCGACACCCGCAAGATGCTGGCGGAGGCCTGGCCGACGGCTTAGCCCTCGGCCGAGGGGAGGACCGACCAGCCCGTCCGGCGTTTGAGGACGAGGCCGTCCAGGCCGAAGCGGGGTCTGGGGGCGCAGCCCCCAGGGACGCCCACCCCAATACCCCCGCCCGACCGCCGGAGGCCTACGCGTCGTAGACGTCCGCCTTCTTCGGCGTCGCCTCCTGCACCGCCCCGCTCAGGCCGCCCGCGCGGGCACCGAACTTCTCCGTGTCCACGCCGTTCTCCTTCAGCACCTTGATCGCCGCCGAGTGCACCGCCCGCAGCACCGGCGTGGCCGCGCGCAGCGCGTCGTCGGCCATGAAGCGGTGCCGCCACGGCCGGTCCGCCCAGGCGTGCCGCACGCCGAAGGGCTCCGGCAGCGTGAGCTTGCCGCCCAGCCAGTACAGCAGCGGGGGGTACCAGGTCAGCGGGGCCCGCGCGGCCAGCCGCACCACCTCGTCGGTGTCGACCAGCGGGAGCTTCACCGTGCGGGTCTCCCAGAACCTGACGGACTTCTGGACCGTCTTCTCCTTGGCCGCCGGCTTGCTGGTGAACAGGGAGTGCACCGGCCCCAGGGCGTGCCCGGTGACCTCGATGCGCAGCGTCTCGTGCAGCACCGTCACCGTGATCAGCATGGAGATGACCAACTGGCCGTCCCACAGGGTCCACTGCACGCCCAGGTAGTGCCGGTCGCCCGCGCCGAACTGCTGCTTGTCGCAGATCTCCTGTATCGCGTGCGGCTTGACCTGGTACGCCTCCACGTCCGTGCCCTCGGGCCGGGACACCGAGTCGGCGTTCTCACCGATCGGGGTCACGATCCAGTGCCGCACGGTCGGTTTGGTGAAGCCGCCGGTGTGCAGCGGGCCGCGCTCCAGCATGCGCAGCCGGTCGTGGATGGCCTTGACGACGTCCCAGCTGCGGAACGGGTTGATCTCCCGGTCCGGGTCGACGGGGACCAGCTCCTCGGCGAGCTGCCAGTTGCCCCAGCGGGTGCCCATGCCGAGGATGCCCTTGGGACCGGCGTAGAAGACGGAGTTGGACTGCTGCTCGGCGCTGAGCCGGGCCAGCGACTGCCGCAGCTCCTCCGCGGCCGTCTCGCCGGGGCTGCTCGGCACCGCCTCGGGCACCTTCGCGCCCACGCCGGCGCCGGACAGGAGGCCGCTCCAGCGCTCCCGGAGGTCCCGCGCCGTGCGCTCGCAGATCCGCTTGGCCCAGAACCAGCCGATCACCGGGGCGACGACGCAGGCGCGTGCGTACCAGGCCCAGAAGCCGCTGAAGGGCATCTTGAGCAGGAAGAGCACGGCGAGGACCGCCATCGCGAGGAGCAGCGCGGTGGCGAGCGCGCCGGCCCGCTTGTCCTCGCGCCGGGCGACGGTGGTGCGGATCTGGAAGACGAGCAGCCAGATCAGCAGCCCGGGCAGGAAGAGCAGCCCGCACAGCACCATCACCGCACTGAGCCAGTTGTCCCGGTCCCTGCGTATGCGGTGCGCCGCGAGGCTGTGCTCCACGACGACCTGCGGCTGGGTGCCGAAGGACTGGATGAGCGGGGCCCGCTTGGGGCCCAGCATCCGGTCGATGATCGCCCGGGAGTACGCCTCGCCGAGATTGGGCCGGAACAACTTGATCCGGGGCTTGCTCACGGCCGACTTGTGCCATTCGCTGTTGGCCTTGAGTATCTCGTCGGCCTCGCTGTCGCGGTAGGCGGCCGAGGCCAGCGCGAAGGTGGCCGTCTGGCCGCCGTCGTCCGTGCGCGGCACCTGCGGTCCGAAGAAGTCCGCGTAACCGCCGTCAACGGTCATTCCCGCCCCCGATCGCCACCACTGTCGCTCCTGCGGCCTTCCCGACTTCCCTGCCCCGCACACCTGTTGATCTGGTCATCAGCGTATCCGCCTGCACCGTCGTGCGTCACGGGACCGCCAAAGGCGCCCCCACGCGCGCGGGTTGACCCTCGAACGCGCCGTCGTGCGCCGTGCCGGGGACGCCGGCGCGCGGAGCCGGGTCCTCCGGTGCGGGCGGGCCGCACCGGAGGGCCGGGCTCGGTCAGGAGGCCACCCGGACCTCCTCGCGGAGCCGGTCCGCGACCTGCGCCGGCATCGGTTCGTGCCGGGCGTAGCGGCGGTCGAAGCGGGCGGTGCCGTGCGAGAGGGAGCGCAGGTCCACGGCGTAGCGGCCGATCTCGATCTCGGGCACCTCGGCCCTGACGAGGGTCCGGCCGCCGCTGGTCTGCTCGGTGCCCAGCACCTTGCCGCGCCGTCCGGACAGGTCGCTCATGACCGGGCCCACGTAGTCGTCGCCGACCAGCACGCTCACCTCGGCGACCGGCTCCAGCAGATGGATCCTGGCCTCGGCCGCGGCCTCCCTGAGCGCCAGCGCGCCCGCGGTCTGGAACGCGGCGTCGGAGGAGTCCACCGAGTGCGCCTTGCCGTCCAGCAGCGTGATCCGCACGTCGATCAGCGGATGGCCCGCGGCGACGCCCTTGGCGGCCTGCGCGCGTACGCCCTTCTCGACGGACGGGATGAACTGCCTTGGCACGGCGCCGCCGACGACCTTGTCCACGAACTCGATGCCCGAGCCGCCCGGCAGCGGCTCCACCTCGATCTCGCAGATGGCGTACTGCCCGTGCCCGCCGGACTGCTTGACGTGCCGCCCGCGCCCGGCCGCCCGGCCGCCGAACGTCTCGCGCAGGGCGACCCGGTGGGGTACGACGTCGACCTGGACGCCGTAACGGCTGCGCAGCCGTTCCAGGGCCACGTCGGCGTGGGCCTCGCCCAGGCACCACAGGACGACCTGGTGGGTGTCCTGGTTGTGCTCCAGGCGCATCGTCGGGTCCTCGGCGACCAGCCGGGCCAGGCCCTGGGAGAGCTTGTCCTCGTCGGGTTTGCTGTGCGCCTCGATGGCGAGCGGCAGCAGCGGGTCGGGCATCTCCCAGGGGGCCATCAGCAGCGGGTCGTCCTTGGCCGAGAGGGTGTCCCCGGTCTCCGCGCGGGTCAGCTTGGCCACGCAGGCGAGGTCGCCCGCGATCACGTGCGAGACCGGCCGCTGCTGCTTGCCGAACGGCGTCGACAGGGCGCCGATCCGCTCGTCGACGTCGTGGTCCTCGTGCCCGCGGTCGGTCATCCCGTGCCCGGACACGTGCACCGTCTGGTCGGCGCGCAGGGTGCCGGAGAAGACGCGGACCATCGAGATCCGGCCGACGTACGGGTCGGAGGACGTCTTGACGACCTCCGCGACCAGCGACTCCTCCGGGTCGCACATCCGCAGTTCGCGCCCGGCGCCCTCCGGGGTGGTGACCCGCGGCGCGGTGCGCTCCAGGGGCGTCGGGAAGCCGCGCGTGATCAGTTCCAGCAGCTCGACCGTGCCCAGCCCCTGCCGGGCGCCGTCGGCGGCGGGGGCGGCGGCCAGCACGGGGAAGAACACCCCGCGCGCGACGGCGCGCTCCAGATCCTCGATGAGCGTCTTGACGTCGACCTGCTCGCCGCCCAGATAGCGCTCCATGAGGGTCTCGTCCTCGCTCTCCGAGATGATCCCCTCGATCAGCAGCGAGCGGGCCTCGTCGAGTTGCGGCAGCTCCGCCTCGCCGGGCTCCGATGCCACGCGCTCGCCGGACGCGTAGTCGAACAGCTTCCGCGACAGCAGCCCCACGAGCCCCGTCACGGGCGCGTGTCCGTCGGGGGCGGGCGGACCGTGCAGCGGGAGGTACAGCGGCAGTACGGCGTCGGGGTCGTCGCCGCCGAAGGCCTCCGCGCAGATCCGCGTCATCTCCTCGAAGTCCGCGCGGGCGGCCTCCAGGTGCGTGATCACGATGGCGCGCGGCATGCCGACGGCGGCGCACTCCTCCCAGACCATGCGGGTCGCGCCGTCCACGCCGTCGGAGGCCGAGACGACGAAGAGGGCCGCGTCCGCCGCGCGCAGACCGGCCCTCAGCTCACCGACGAAGTCGGCGTATCCGGGTGTGTCCAGCAGGTTGATCTTGATGCCGTCCCATTCGACCGGCACCAGGGAGAGCTGTACGGAGCGCTGCTGGCGGTGCTCCATGTCGTCGTAGTCCGAGACGCAGCCGCCGTCCTCCACGCGGCCCGCCCGGTTCACCGCTCCCGCCGTCAGCGCGAGAGCTTCCACCAGGGTCGTCTTGCCCGAGCCGGAGTGGCCGACCAGCACCACGTTCCTCACGGACGTGGGGTGGTCGGCCGCCGTTGCCCTTCCGGCGGCTCCGGTATGGGTGTGTGCCTTGTCGCCCATGTCCTTGCCTCCCGTGCACGGTGAGGTCACTGTGGGCGCGGACACGCGGGACCGCGTGCACTGGCGGCTCCGGCGACGCCCGCGGTCCTTCGAGCTTTCCACTCCCGTCACGCCGCGTCCATACGAAGGACCCGATCCCGGCGCCCACCGGCCGCTCGCCCACGGCTCCGGGTGCCCGGCCACCGCCCACGTGCGCGCGTGACTACGATGGGCCAGCCGGTGGCCAGCGAGGGCCGCGGCGCACACCGACCGTCGGGAAGGCCATGCTGAACAAGTACGCGCGTGCATTTTTTACGCGTGTCCTCACACCGTTCGCCGCGTTTCTCATCCGCCGGGGCGTCAGCCCGGACACGGTCACGCTGATCGGCACCGCCGGTGTGGTCGCGGGTGCGCTGGTCTTCTACCCCATGGGTGAGTTCTTCTGGGGCACGGTGGTGATCACGCTCTTCGTCTTCTCCGACCTGGTCGACGGCAACATGGCCCGCCAGCTGGGCCGCTCCAGCCGCTGGGGCGCGTTCCTGGACTCCACCCTCGACCGGGTCGCCGACGGCGCGATCTTCGGCGGCCTCGCCCTCTGGTACGCGGGCGGTGGCGACGACAACGTGCTGTGCGCCGTGTCGATCTTCTGCCTCGCCAGCGGGCAGGTGGTGTCGTACACCAAGGCGCGCGGCGAGGCGATCGGCCTGCCGGTGGCCGTCAACGGACTGGTCGAGCGCGCCGAGCGCCTCGTCATCTCGCTGGTCGCCGCCGGAATCGCCGGGCTGCACAAGTTCGGCGTCCCCGGCATCCAGTACCTGCTGCCGGTCGCCCTGTGGATCGTCGCCGTCGGCAGCCTCGTCACGCTGGTCCAGCGCGTCGTCACGGTCCGCCGTGAGGCCGCGGAGGCGGACGCCGCCGCGCAGGACAGCCAGGGCACCGAGGCGGCCAAGTGAGCGCTCGGGACCGGCTGACCGACGGTCTGTACGGCGCCGGCTGGGGCACCGTGAAGAAGCTCCCCGAACCCGCCGCCGTGCGCCTCGGCCGCACCATCGCCGACATCGCGTGGAAGCAGCGCGGCGCGGGGGTGCGCCGCCTGGAGAGCAACTACGCGCGCGTGGTGCCCGGTGCGAGCCCCGAGCGGCTCGCCGCCCTCTCGCGCGCGGGCATGCGCTCGTACCTGCGTTACTGGATGGAGTCCTTCCGGCTCCCCGCGTGGAGCACCGAGCGGATCAAGGGCGGCTTCGCCCCCAAGGACCTGCACCACCTCACCGACGGCATGGACGCCGGCAAGGGCGTGATACTCGCCCTGCCGCACCTGGCCAACTGGGACCTCGCGGGCGCCTGGGTCACCACGAAGCTCGGCATCCCGTTCACCACCGTCGCCGAGCGCCTCAAGCCGGAGACGCTGTACGACCGTTTCGTCGCCTACCGCGAGGGCCTCGGCATGGAGGTCCTGCCGCACAGCGGCGGCACCGCCTTCGGCACGCTGGCGCGACGGCTGCGCGACGGGGGTCTGGTCTGCCTGGTCGCCGACCGCGACCTGTCCGCCTCCGGCGTGGAGGTCGAGTTCTTCGGCGAGACCGCCAGGATGCCGGCGGGCCCCGCCCTGCTCGCCCAGCAGACGGGCGCGCTGCTGCTGCCGGTGACGCTCTGGTACGACGACTCGCCCGTGATGCAGGGCCGCGTCCACCCGCCGGTCGAGGTGCCCGAGTCAGGCACCCGGGCCGAGAAGGCGTCTGTCATGACACAGGCGCTGGCCGACGCCTTCGCCACGGGGATCGCCGACCACCCGGAGGACTGGCACATGCTGCAGCGCTTGTGGCTCAAGGATCTCGACCCGGCCAAGGCGCCGGGGGCTCGCGAGCGGGGCGCCCAGTGAGGATCGGCATCGTCTGCCCGTACTCCTGGGACGTGCCGGGCGGCGTCCAGTTCCACATCCGGGACCTCGCCGAGTACTTCATCCGGCTCGGCCACGAGGTGTCCGTCCTCGCCCCGGCCGACGACGACACCCCGCTGCCCCCGTACGTCGTCTCCGCGGGCCGCGCGGTGCCGGTGCCGTACAACGGCTCGGTGGCCCGGCTGAACTTCGGCTTCCTGTCGGCGGCCCGGGTCCGGCGCTGGCTGCACGAGGGCGCCTTCGACGTCATCCACATCCACGAGCCGACCTCGCCCTCGCTGGGCCTGCTGACCTGCTGGGCGGCGCAGGGCCCGATCGTGGCCACCTTCCACACCTCCAACCCCCGCTCCCGCGCGATGATCGCCGCGTACGCGATCCTCCAGGCCGCCCTGGAGAAGATCAGCGCCCGGATCGCGGTGAGCGAGTATGCCCGCCGCACCCTGGTCGAGCACCTGGGCGGCGACGCGGTCGTCATCCCCAACGGCGTCGACGTCGACTTCTTCGCCGACGCGGAGCCCAAACCCGAGTGGCAGGGCGACACGATCGGCTTCATAGGGCGCATCGACGAGCCCCGCAAGGGCCTGCCGGTGCTCATGCGGGCGCTGCCCAAGATCCTCGCCGCCCGTCCGCAGACCCGGCTCCTGGTCGCCGGCCGGGGCGACGAGGAGGAGGCGGTCGAGAGCCTGCCGAAGGAACTGCGGTCCCGCGTGGAGTTCCTCGGCATGATCAGCGACGAGGACAAGGCCCGCTTCCTGCGCAGCGTCGACCTGTACGTCGCGCCCAACACCGGCGGCGAGAGCTTCGGCATCATCCTCGTCGAGGCCATGTCGGCGGGCGCCCCCGTCCTCGCCGCCGACCTGGACGCCTTCGCCCAGGTCCTCGACCAGGGGGCGGCCGGTGAACTCTTCCCCAACGAGGACGCCGACGCCCTGGCCGACGCGGCCGTACGCCTGCTGGCCGACCCTGACCGCCGTGCCGCGCTGACGGAGCGGGGCAGCGCCCACGTACGGCGCTTCGACTGGTCCACCGTGGGCGCGGACATCCTGTCCGTCTACGAGACGGTCACCGCCGGAGCGGCGGCCGTGGCGACGGACGACCGCGCGACGGGCCTGCGGGCCCGCTTCGGCCTGGCGCGGGACTGACCACCGGCTCACACGGGGCCATCGGCGGCGCCTGCTCGCCGGCCACGGGCCTGCGGGCCGCTTCGGGCCGGCGGGGGACTGACACGCCGCCGTAGGCGGGCCTGCGGCGGCGCCTGCTCACCGGCAGCGCCCGCTCACCGGCAGCGCCCGCTCACCGGCGGCGCCTGCCCTCCGGGCGGCGGGGGACTGACACGCCGCCGTACGCGGGCCTGCGGTGGCTCCTGCTCACCGGCAGCGTCCGTTCACCGGCGGCGCCCGTTCACCGGCGGCGCCCGTTCACCGGCGGCGCCCGTTCACCGGCGGCGCCCGTTCACTGGCGGCGCCTGCCCTCCGGGCGGCAGGCCCGGGGGTTCGTTTCCTCCTGGCGGGGAGTGAGCCGCCGCCGTACAGGGGGCCACCGGCGGCGCCTGCCCACCGCGCGACGGGCCTGCGGGCCCGCTTCGACCTGGTGAGGGAATGACCCGCCGGCCCGCACCGGCCCACGGGCGCGCACGAGCCCACGCGCGCGTACGGCCACTGCTGGGCACGGGGCCGACCGGGGCCGGTACCGCCAGGCCACCGTCGAGCGCGGTCGGCCCGCAGGCGCGGGGCGACCGTCCGGCGTGCACGGGCGGGCGCGGCCGTCCGGCAGGCCACAGGGCCGTCGTCGCGGCCGGAGACACGTCGCGCACCGAGTCACCGGCGTGCGGGAGGCTACGGGCGCGCACGACGCCCCCAGGACGCACGGCGTCCTCATAGCGCAGGGCGCCCACCGGACGCACGGCGTCCTCCGAGCGCAGGGCGCCTACCGGACGCACGGCGTCCTCCGAGCGCACCGGCGCCCACCGGCCGCACTCGGCCCGCGCGGCCCACCGATAGGGTTGCGGCCCGTGACCGCAACCCTCATCTGGATCCTGGTCGTCCTCGTCGCCGTCGGCCTGTACCTCAGCTGGACGGCGGGCCGCCTGGACCGGCTGCACGCCCGGATCGACGCCGCCCGTGCCGCCCTGGACGCGCAGTTGCTGCGCAGGGCGTCCGTGGCCCAGGAACTCGCCACCTCCGGCGTGCTCGACCCGGCCGCCTCCATGGTCCTCTACGAGGCCGCACACGCCGCCCGGCAGGCCGAGGAGGAGCTGCGGGAGGTCGCCGAGAGCGAGCTGAGCCAGGCCCTGCGCGCCGTCTTCGCCGACGCGCACCAGGTGGACGCCCTGCGCGAGGCGCCCGGGGGAGAGGCGGCGGCCCACGAACTCGCCGAGGCCGTGCGGCGGGTGCCGATGGCCCGGCGCTTCCACAACGACGCGGTGGGAGCCGCCCGCAGACTGCGCGAGCACCGCAAGGTCCGCTGGTTCCGCCTCGCCGGGCACGCGCCCTTCCCGCTCGCCTTCGAGATGGACGACGAGTCGCCGGCCGCCCTGGTGGAGCGGGCGGCGTAACGCCAGGGGGACGAAAACGATCCACCGGCTACTCATTGGCCCTTGCTGTGGCCTGCTCGCCTCGCGTTTCCTCGTTGCTGCACAAACCCCCCTTCTCCTCAGCGAGGTACCCGTGTCCAGCACGCTCCCCGAAAACCAGGCATCCGAGACCGGCACCGCCCGCGTGAAGCGCGGCATGGCCGAGCAGCTCAAGGGCGGCGTCATCATGGACGTCGTCACGCCGGAGCAGGCGAAGATCGCCGAGGACGCGGGCGCCGTGGCCGTCATGGCCCTGGAGCGCGTCCCCGCCGACATCCGCAAGGACGGCGGCGTGGCCCGGATGTCCGACCCGGACATGATCGAGGGCATCATCGGCGCCGTCTCCATCCCCGTGATGGCCAAGTCCCGCATCGGCCACTTCGTCGAGGCCCAGGTCCTTCAGTCCCTCGGCGTCGACTACATCGACGAGTCCGAGGTCCTCACCCCGGCCGACGAGGTCAACCACAGCGACAAGTTCGCCTTCACCACCCCCTTCGTCTGCGGCGCCACCAACCTGGGCGAGGCCCTGCGCCGGATCGCCGAGGGCGCCGCGATGATCCGCTCCAAGGGCGAGGCCGGCACCGGCAACGTCGTCGAGGCCGTCCGCCACCTGCGCCAGATCAAGAACGAGATCGCCCGGCTGCGCGGCTACGACAACAACGAGCTGTACGCCGCCGCCAAGGAGCTGCGCGCCCCCTACGAGCTGGTCAAGGAGGTCTCCCAGCTGGGCAAGCTGCCGGTCGTCCTCTTCTCGGCCGGCGGTGTGGCCACCCCGGCCGACGCCGCGCTGATGCGTCAGCTCGGCGCCGAGGGCGTCTTCGTCGGCTCCGGCATCTTCAAGTCCGGCGACCCGGCCAAGCGCGCCGCCGCCATCGTGAAGGCGACCACCTTCTACGACGACCCGAAGATCATCGCGGACGCGTCCCGCAACCTCGGCGAGGCCATGGTCGGCATCAACTGCGACACCCTCCCCGAGACCGAGCGCTACGCCAACCGCGGCTGGTAGGGCTCCCGACCCATGAGTGACACCCCCGTCATCGGCGTCCTGGCCCTCCAGGGCGACGTACGGGAGCACCTCGTCGCCCTGGCCGTGGCCGACGCCGTGGCCAGGCCGGTGAGGCGCCCCGAAGAACTCGCCGAGGTGGACGGCCTGGTCATCCCCGGCGGTGAGTCCACCACCATCTCCAAGCTCGCCGTCCTCTTCGGCGTGATGGGACCCCTCCGCGCGCGCGTGCGGGACGGCATGCCCGTCTACGGCACCTGCGCCGGCATGATCATGCTGGCCGACAAGATCCTCGACCCCCGCTCCGGGCAGGAGACGGTCGGCGGCATCGACATGATCGTGCGCCGCAACGCCTTCGGGCGGCAGAACGAGTCCTTCGAGGCCGCCGTCGACGTCCGGGGCGTCGAGGGCGATCCCGTGGAGGCCGTTTTCATCCGCGCCCCCTGGGTCGAGTCCGTGGGCGCCGCCGCCGAGGTGCTCGCCGAGCACGACGGCCACATCGTCGCCGTCCGCCAGGGCAACGCGCTGGCCACCTCGTTCCACCCGGAACTGACCGGCGACCACCGCGTGCACCGGCTCTTCGCCGACATGGTGCGCGCGAACCGGGCCGCTCAGTCCTTGTAGGATTCCTGCGTTCGTTGCAGGAGATGGGTTACGCGAAGGAGACAGGCAGATGTCCGGCCACTCTAAATGGGCTACGACGAAGCACAAGAAGGCCGTGATCGACGCCAAGCGCGGCAAGCTCTTCGCGAAGCTGATCAAGAACATCGAGGTCGCGGCGCGCATGGGCGGCGTCGACATCGAGGGCAACCCGACGCTGTACGACGCCATCCAGAAGGCGAAGAAGCAGTCGGTCCCGAACAAGAACATCGACTCAGCGGTCAAGCGCGGCGGCGGCCTGGAGGCCGGCGGCGCCGACTACGAGACGATCATGTACGAGGGCTACGGCCCCAACGGCGTCGCGGTGCTCATCGAGTGCCTCACCGACAACCGCAACCGCGCCGCCTCCGACGTCCGCGTCGCCATGACCCGCAACGGCGGCTCCATGGCCGACCCGGGCTCGGTGTCGTACCTGTTCAACCGCAAGGGCGTCGTGATCGTGCCCAAGGGCGAGCTGGGTGAGGACGACGTTCTCGACGCCGTCCTGGACGCGGGAGCGGAGGAGGTCAACGACCTCGGCGAGTCCTTCGAGGTGCTCAGCGAGGCCACCGACCTGGTCGCGGTCCGCACCGCCCTCCAGGAGGCGGGCATCGACTACGAGTCGGCCGACGCCAACTTCGTCCCGACCATGCAGGTCGAGCTGGACGAGGAGGGCGCCCGGAAGATCTTCCGGCTCATCGACGCCCTGGAGGACAGCGACGACGTGCAGAACGTCTTCGCCAACTTCGACGTGAGCGACGAGGTCATGGAGAAGGTGGACGCATAGGCCGAGCCCTGTGCTCAGCGGGCCGACGGGGACACAACCCGTCGGCCCGTCGCTTTGTCGGTGGCACCCGATAGCCTGCACAAACAGGTGATCGGCGAGAGGGGTGGGCAGAGCGTGCGCGTACTGGGGGTGGACCCGGGGCTGACCCGTTGCGGGGTCGGCGTCGTGGAGGGCGTCGCGGGCCGGCCGCTCACCATGATCGGCGTCGGTGTCGTCCGCACGCCCGCGGACGCCGACCTCGGCCACCGCCTCGTCGCCGTCGAGCAGGGCATCGAGCAGTGGCTGGACGAGCACCGGCCGGAGTTCGTCGCCGTGGAGCGCGTCTTCAGCCAGCACAACGTCCGCACCGTCATGGGCACCGCCCAGGCCAGTGCCGTCGCCATCCTGTGCGCCTCCCGGCGCGGCATCCCCGTCGCCCTGCACACCCCCAGCGAGGTCAAGGCCGCCGTCACCGGCAGCGGCCGCGCCGACAAGGCACAGGTCGGTGCCATGGTCACCCGCCTGCTGCGGCTCGCCGCCCCGCCCAAGCCGGCCGACGCCGCCGACGCCCTCGCCCTCGCCATCTGCCACATCTGGCGCGCCCCCGCCCAGAACCGGCTCCAGCAGGCCGCGGCCCTGCACGCGTCCCGCGCCCCCCGCACCCCGCACGTCCCGAAAGGCCGTACGACATGATCGCCTTCGTCAGCGGCACCGTCGCCGCCCTCGCCCCCGACGCCGCGGTGGTCGAGGTCGGCGGCGTCGGCATGGCCGTCCAGTGCACGCCGAACACGCTCTCCACCCTGCGGCTCGGCAAGCCCGCCAGGCTGGCCACCTCCCTCGTCGTCCGCGAGGACTCGCTCACCCTCTACGGCTTCGCCGACGACGACGAGCGCCAGGTCTTCGAGCTGCTCCAGACCGCCAGCGGCGTCGGACCCCGCCTCGCCCAGGCCATGCTCGCCGTGCACCAGCCCGACGCCCTGCGCAGAGCCGTCTCCACCGGAGACGAGAAGGCGCTCACCGCCGTCCCCGGCATCGGCAAGAAGGGCGCGCAGAAGCTGCTCCTGGAGCTGAAGGACCGGCTCGGCGAGCCCATCGGTGCCCCCGCCGTCGGCGCGCCGGTCAGCACCGGCTGGCGCGACCAGCTGCACGCCGCCCTGATCGGCCTCGGGTACGCCACCCGGGAGGCCGACGAGGCCGTCTCCGCCGTGGCGCCGCAGGCCGAGGCCGCCGGCGGCACGCCGCAGGTGGGCGCGCTGCTCAAGGCCGCCCTCCAGACGCTGAACCGCGCCCGCTGACCCCGCCCGCCACCACCGACCCGGTGCGCCACGGCAAGGAGAACGAAGTGAACTGGGACGACACGACCGACGCGGAGGCCGCGGCCGAGCGGCTGGTGGGCGCTGTCGCCGACGGCGAGGACCAGGCCGTGGAGGCCGCCCTGCGCCCCAAGGACCTCGGCGAGTTCATCGGCCAGGAGAAGGTCCGCGAGCAGCTCGACCTGGTGCTGCGCGCCGCACGCGCCCGTGGCGCCACCGCCGACCACGTACTGCTCTCCGGCGCCCCCGGCCTCGGCAAGACCACCCTCTCGATGATCATCGCGGCCGAGATGGAAGCGCCCATCCGCATCACCTCCGGACCCGCCATCCAGCACGCCGGCGACCTCGCGGCGATCCTCTCCTCCCTCCAGGAGGGCGAGGTCCTCTTCCTCGACGAGATCCACCGCATGTCGCGGCCCGCCGAGGAGATGCTCTACATGGCGATGGAGGACTTCCGCGTCGACGTCGTCGTCGGCAAGGGCCCCGGCGCCACCGCCATCCCCCTGGAGCTTCCCCCGTTCACCCTGGTCGGCGCCACCACGCGCGCGGGCCTGCTGCCGCCCCCGCTGCGCGACCGCTTCGGCTTCACCGCCCACATGGAGTTCTACGGACCGGCCGAACTGGAGCGCGTGATCCACCGCTCCGCCGGCCTGCTCGACGTCGAGATCGACCCCACCGGCGCCGCCGAGATCGCCGGCCGCTCCCGCGGCACCCCCCGCATCGCCAACCGCCTGCTGCGGCGGGTCCGCGACTACGCCCAGGTCAAGGCCGACGGCCTGATCACCCAGGAGATCGCCGAGGCCGCCCTCGCCGTCTACGAGGTCGACGCCCGGGGCCTGGACCGGCTCGACCGGGGCGTGCTGGAGGCCCTCCTCAAGCTGTTCGGCGGCGGACCGGTCGGCCTGTCCACGCTCGCCGTCGCCGTGGGGGAGGAGCGTGAGACAGTGGAAGAGGTCGCCGAACCCTTCCTCGTACGGGAGGGTCTGCTCGCCCGCACCCCACGCGGGCGGGTGGCCACTCCGGCCGCATGGGCACACCTCGGCCTCACCCCGCCGCGTTCGCAGAGTTCAGGAAACGGACAACAGGACTTGTTCGGGGCGTGACGACCCGCTCACACGGGGCACATTCGCCGGAGCAGGAACCCCGGTGCCATGCTGGGCGTTGTTCCATGCGCGCGGACTCGCCTAGACTCCGCCGATGCCGCCCTTGTCGGCGGCGTACACACCCCCAACCATCAGGCCGCTCACCATCGCGGTCGTGTGAAGGAAGTACCGACCCGTGAGTCTCGTGACCCTCCTCCCGTTCATCGTGCTCATCGGGGCCATGTTCCTGATGACCCGGTCGGCGAAGAAGAAGCAGCAGCAGGCCGCCAACATGCGGAACGAGATGCAGCCCGGAACCGGTGTCCGCACCATCGGGGGCATGTACGCCACGGTCAAGGAGGTCAACGACGACACGGTCCTCCTCGACGCCGGCCCGGGCGTCGAGCTGCTCTTCGCCAAGAACTCCATCGGTGCCGTCCTCACCGACGACGAGTACAACCGCATCGTCCACGGCATCGAGCACGACCTGAAGTCCGACGCGGACGTCGTCCCCGACGACGCCTCCTCCCTCACCGAGTCCGACGCCTCCGACAACGACGCCTCCGACGACAAGTCCGTCGACCTCGGCAAGAAGGCCGAGCCCGCAGACGAGACGGCCGACGAGCCGACGGTCGACGCCGCGCCCGCCGAGGCGAAGGCGGACGAGCAGGCGAAGAAGTCCGACGGCGGTTCCGAGGCGAAGTAAGCCGTGCCCCGGGGTGCGCGGGACGGGTTCCCGCGCACCCCGCGTGACGCGCGGCTCGCACGGATCCGGACACCATGTGATGGCCGCCGGTGACGCCTTCTGGGCGCGAAGCGGCCCGAGAGGGAGTACACCAAGGTGGTAGCACCTAAAAAGGGAAAGAATGCGAGCGCTCAGAGTAAGCCCGGGCGCTCGCTGGCCCTGATCCTGATCGCCATCGTGGCGCTCACCGGCGGCATGTTCGCCTCCGGACACACGACTCCGCGTCTCGGCATCGACCTGGCGGGCGGCACGAGCATCACGCTCCGGGCCGTCCCGGAGGCGGGCCAGGAGTCCGCGATCAACAAGACCAACATGGACACCGCGGTCGAGATCATGAACCGCCGTGTCAATGGGCTGGGTGTTTCCGAGGCCGAGGTACAGACCCAGGGCGACCGGAACATCATCGTCAACATCCCCAAGGGGACGAACTCGAAGGAAGCCCGGCAGCAGGTCGGCACCACCGCCAAGCTGTACTTCCGTCCGGTCCTCGCCACCGAACTCTCCGGCGCCAACGCGACCGGCACCCCCTCGGCGAGCGAGACCGGCGGTGCCTCGGACAAGGCCACCGACAAGGCCACGGACAAGGCGACCGACAAGGACAAGGCCACCGACGGGGACAAGGCGAGCGGCACGCCGTCCGACTCCGCCTCGGCGAGCGCCACCACCCAGGGCCGCGCCGCCAGCGACGCCCTGAAGGCCGACCCGAGCCCGTCCGCGACGAGCTCCGACGGCGCCTCCCCGTCCCCGAGCGCCTCCGGCGACGACTCCGCCGCCAAGCTGCAGCAGCAGTACGCGGTCCTGGACTGCACCGACGAGAACGCCCGCGCCAAGGCAGGCGACGGCGCCAAGCCGAGCGAGCAGACCGTGGCCTGCGGCCAGAACTCGCAGGGCCAGTGGCAGAAGTACATCCTCGGAGCCGCCGCGGTCGACGGCACCGAGGTCGACGAGGCCGAGGCCGTCTACAACACGCAGTCCGGCGCCGGCTGGACCGTGACGATGAAGTTCACGGACGAGGGCAGCAAGAAGTTCGCGGACATCACCGGCAAGCTGGCGAAGAACCAGTCCCCGCAGAACCAGTTCGCCATCGTCCTGGACAACGAGGTCGTCTCCGACCCGTACGTCAGCCAGGCACTCACCGGTGGCAGCGCGGAGATCTCCGGCAGCTTCGACCAGGAAGAGGCCCAGAGCCTCGCCAACATGCTGTCCTACGGCGCGCTGCCGCTGACCTTCAAGGAGGACAGCGTCACCACCGTCACCGCCGCGCTGGGCGGTGAGCAGCTCAAGGCCGGTCTGATCGCGGGCGCCATCGGCCTCGCCCTGGTCGTCCTCTACCTGCTGTTCTACTACCGCGGACTGTCGTTCATCGCCGTCTGCTCGCTGCTGGTCTCGGCCGGCCTCACGTACGTGATCATGGCGCTGCTCGGCCCGACCATCGGCTTCGCGCTGAACCTGCCGGCCGTGTGCGGTGCCATCGTCGCCATCGGCATCACGGCGGACTCGTTCATCGTGTACTTCGAACGCGTCCGCGACGAGATCCGGGAGGGCCGCACGCTGCGTCCCGCCGTCGAGCGGGCCTGGCCGCGCGCCCGGCGCACCATCCTCGTCTCCGACTTCGTGTCCTTCCTCGCCGCCGCGGTGCTCTTCGTCGTCACCGTCGGCAAGGTGCAGGGCTTCGCGTTCACGCTGGGGCTGACGACCCTGCTCGACGTGGTCGTGGTGTTCCTCTTCACCAAGCCGCTGCTGACGCTGATGGCCCGGCGCAAGTTCTTCGCGAGCGGTCACAAGTGGTCCGGCCTCGACCCCAAGGCCCTGGGTGCCAAGCCCCCGCTGCGCCGCACCCGCCGTCCGTCCCGTCCTGCCGCCGGCCCTGTCGACCCGAAGGAGGCGTGAGAGATGTCGAAGCTCGGCACACTCGGCGCCCGACTGCACCACGGCGAGGTCGGCTACGACTTCGTCAAGAACCGCAAGATCTGGTACGGCATCTCGATCCTCATCACCATCACGGCCATCGTCGGCCTGGCGGTGCGCGGCCTGCACATGGGCATCGAGTTCCAGGGCGGCGCGGTCTTCACCACCCCGAAGAACATGAGCGCCTCGGTCGCCCAGGCCGAGACCTGGGCGGAGGACGCGTCCGGCCACGACGCGATCGTCCAGAAGCTCGGTGACGGCAGTCTCCGCATCCAGATCTCGGGCACCGACACCCAGCAGTCGGACCAGATCAAGGAAGACCTCTCGCAGAAGCTGGACGTCCCGGCGGAGAAGATCAACGCCGACCTGGTCGGTCCCAGCTGGGGCGACCAGATCGCGAACAAGGCCTGGCAGGGCCTCGGGATCTTCATGGTCCTCGTGGTGATCTACCTGGCGATCGCGTTCGAGTGGCGGATGGCACTGGCCGCCTTCGTCGCCCTGGTCCACGACATCACCATCACGGTGGGCATTTACGCCCTCGTCGGCTTCGAGGTCACACCCGGCACGGTGATCGGTCTGCTGACGATCCTCGGTTACTCGCTCTACGACACGGTCGTCGTCTTCGACAGCCTCAAGGAGCAGACGAAGGACATCACCAAACAGACCCGCTGGACCTACGCGGAGATCGCCAACCGCTCGATCAACAGCACCCTGGTCCGTTCCATCAACACCACGGTGGTCGCACTGCTGCCGGTGGCGGGCCTGCTGTTCATCGGCGGCGGTGTGCTCGGCGCCGGCATGCTCAACGACATCTCGCTGTCGCTGTTCGTCGGTCTCGCCGCGGGTGCCTACTCGTCGATCTTCATCGCCACACCGCTCGTCGCCGACCTCAAGGAGGCCGAGCCGCAGATGAAGAGCCTCAAGAAGCGGGTCCTCGCCAAGCGCGCCCAGGCGTCGGCCAAGGGCGAGGAGGCACCGGCCGCCGCGGACGAGGCACCGTACGCGGAGGACGGGACCGACGACGCGGCAGCCGCGGTCGTCGGGCCCCGCAACCAGCCCACGTCCCGCGGCAGGGGACGCGGCCGGCCGTCGGGGAAGCGCCGATGACCGAGACGACCGACATCACGGAGCTGCTTCTCAGCCGCATCCGGGACGTGGCGGACTACCCGGAGCCGGGCGTGATGTTCAAGGACATCACCCCGCTCCTGGCGGACCCGACCGCGTTCGCCGCCCTGACCGGCGCCCTCGCCGAGATCGCCGGGCGGACCGGCGCCACCAAGGTCGTCGGCCTGGAGGCGCGCGGCTTCATCCTCGGCGCCCCGGTGGCCCTGCGGGCGGGCCTCGGCTTCATCCCCGTGCGCAAGGCGGGCAAGCTCCCCGGAGCCACGCTCAGCCAGGCGTACGACCTGGAGTACGGCTCCGCCGAGATCGAGGTGCACGCCGAGGACCTCAGCGCGGGCGACCGCGTGCTGGTCGTCGACGACGTCCTCGCCACCGGCGGCACCGCCGAGGCCTCGCTGGAGCTGATCCGCCGGGCCGGTGCCGAGGTCGCGGGCCTCGCCGTCCTGATGGAGCTGGGCTTCCTCGGCGGGCGGGCCCGGCTGGAGCCGGCCCTGGCCGGGGCCCCGCTGAAGGCGCTGCTCACGGTCTGAACCACGCGAACCGCACGGCTGGGGCGGGCCCGGAGGAATCCGGCGCCCGCCCCGGACGTTTCACGAGTTGACAGCCCTCACATTGGCCAGAAGGCGATCCTGGAGGGCAGGATCGCTACCATGGGGTATCCGGAGCCTGACCGGGGGACCCGGATCGCGCACGAGGAGTCCTCTTGCCAGACGAGGCCCAGCCACTGACCGCCGCAAAGCCCGAGTCCGCCTCGGCGTCCGCGGCGAAGCCCGCGCCGAGCGCGCCCCAGGCGAAGAACGACACGCGTGGGCCGATCCAGCACGCCCCGTCCGCGCCGGTCGACAAGCCCGCCGAGCAGCAGCCGCGCCCCAAGTCGCTCCCCTCCGAGCGGCCGCAGAACGCGCCCGTGGTGCGCGCCCCCGGCGGGCAGCCCGCCCGCTCCGGCTCCTCCAACCGCGTCCGCGCCCGCCTCGCCCGCCTCGGTGTGCAGCGCGCCAACCCGTACAACCCGGTCCTGGAGCCCCTGCTGCGCATAGTGCGCGGCAACGACCCCAAGATCGAGACGGCGACCCTGCGCCAGATCGAGCGCGCCTACCAGGTCGCCGAACGCTGGCACCGCGGCCAGAAGCGCAAGAGCGGCGACCCGTACATCACGCACCCGCTCGCCGTCACCACCATCCTCGCCGAGCTCGGCATGGACCCGGCCACCCTGATGGCCGGGCTGCTGCACGACACCGTTGAGGACACCGAGTACGGCCTGGAGGACCTGCGCCGCGACTTCGGCGACGTGGTCACCCTCCTCGTCGACGGCGTCACCAAGCTGGACAAGGTCAAGTTCGGCGAGGCCGCGCAGGCCGAGACCGTGCGCAAGATGGTCGTCGCCATGGCCAAGGACCCCCGCGTCCTGGTCATCAAGCTCGCCGACCGCCTGCACAACATGCGCACCATGCGCTACCTCAAGCGCGAGAAGCAGGAGAAGAAGGCGCGCGAGACCCTGGAGATCTACGCGCCGCTCGCCCACCGGCTGGGCATGAACACCATCAAGTGGGAGCTGGAGGACCTCGCCTTCGCGATCCTCTACCCCAAGATGTACGACGAGATCGTCCGCCTGGTCGCCGAGCGCGCCCCCAAGCGCGACGAGTACCTGGCCGTCGTCACCGACGAGGTCCAGCAGGACCTGCGCGCGGCCCGCATCAAGGCGACCGTCACCGGCCGCCCCAAGCACTACTACAGCGTCTACCAGAAGATGATCGTCCGCGGCCGGGACTTCGCGGAGATCTACGACCTGGTGGGCATCCGCGTCCTGGTGGACACCGTCCGCGACTGCTACGCGGCGCTCGGCACGGTCCACGCCCGCTGGAACCCGGTTCCGGGGCGGTTCAAGGACTACATCGCGATGCCCAAGTTCAACATGTACCAGTCGCTGCACACGACGGTCATCGGGCCCGGCGGCAAGCCCGTCGAGCTGCAGATCCGGACCTTCGACATGCACCGCCGCGCGGAGTACGGCATCGCCGCGCACTGGAAGTACAAGCAGGAGGCCGTCGCCGGCGCCTCCAAGGTGCGCACCGACGCCCCCAAGTCGTCCGGCAAGAGCAAGGACGACCACCTCAACGACATGGCGTGGCTGCGCCAGCTCCTCGACTGGCAGAAGGAGACCGAGGACCCGGGCGAGTTCCTGGAGTCCCTGCGCTTCGACCTCTCCCGCAACGAGGTCTTCGTCTTCACCCCCAAGGGCGACGTCATAGCGCTCCCGGCCGGCGCCACCCCCGTGGACTTCGCCTACGCCGTCCACACCGAGGTCGGCCACCGCACCATAGGAGCACGGGTCAACGGACGGCTGGTGCCGCTGGAGTCCACCCTGGACAACGGCGACCTGGTGGAGGTCTTCACCTCCAAGGCGGCCGGCGCGGGGCCGTCCCGCGACTGGCTGGGCTTCGTCAAGTCGCCGCGCGCCCGCAACAAGATCCGCGCCTGGTTCTCCAAGGAGCGCCGCGACGAGGCGATCGAGCAGGGCAAGGACGCCATCGTCCGCGCGATGCGCAAGCAGAACCTGCCGATCCAGCGCATCCTGACCGGCGACTCCCTGGTCACGCTCGCGCACGAGATGCGCTACTCGGACATCTCCGCGCTGTACGCGGCGATCGGCGAGGGCCACGTCTCCGCGCCGAACATCGTGCAGAAGCTCGTCCAGGCGCTCGGCGGCGAGGAGGCGGCCACCGAGGAGATCGACGAGTCGGTCCCGCCGTCCCGGGGCCGCGGCCGCAAGCGCCGGGCCAACGCCGACCCGGGCGTGGTCGTCAAGGGCGTCGACGACGTGTGGGTCAAGCTGGCCCGCTGCTGCACGCCCGTCCCCGGCGACCCGATCATCGGCTTCGTCACCCGCGGCAGCGGCGTCTCCGTCCACCGCAGCGACTGCGTGAACGTGGACTCGCTCTCCCGCGAGCCCGAGCGCATCCTCGAGGTCGAGTGGGCGCCCACCCAGTCCTCGGTCTTCCTGGTCGCCATCCAGGTCGAGGCCCTGGACCGCTCACGGCTCCTCTCGGACGTCACCCGCGTGCTGTCCGACCAGCACGTCAACATCCTCTCGGCGGCCGTCCAGACCTCCCGCGACCGGGTGGCCACCTCCCGCTTCACCTTCGAGATGGGCGACCCCAAGCACCTCGGGCACGTCCTGAAGGCCGTACGCGGCGTGGAGGGCGTCTACGACGTGTACCGGGTGACCTCGGCGCGCAGGCCGTCGTAGCGGAGTGACGGGGGAGCACACCCGGACGGCGAACGCCACACGGCGTTCACCGGTGAACTGCTCGGCAGCCTGCGGGACGGGATGGTGGACGGTCCCGAACTGATCGACCTGGACACCCTGCACCGGGTCCTGGAGGAACGCCTGCGGGCCAAGAACCGGCCACTGCCGCGGCGCTCCCAGGAGAACGGCGTCGGACGGCTCCCGCTCGCGGACGTCTGCGGCGAGCACCGGAGCAAGCCGGCGGCCGGTACGGAAGCCTGGTCGACGTGCAACTGGAGCTGTCGGAGTTGCTGGCCGAGACCGGGCAGGTGCGGGAGGCGATCGAGGTGCTGGAGTTCGCCTTCCAGCGGGTGCACCAGGTGTACGGGCCCGAAGCCGTACTGGTCTGCCGCCGTCTGGCCGACCTGTTGCAGGAGTCCGGCAACCATCTTCAGGCCTGCGAGGTGCTCAAACACGCCCTCGACATCAGCGAGCACGCCGGACCGCGATGAAACGGTGCGGCGGCCCGGCGGACATGCACCGCCGGGCCGCCGTGATCCAGATGCCGAGGATCAGCCGCCGAACTCGTGCAGCCCCTTGAGCGCCTGGTCGAGGAGTGCCTGGCGGCCCTCCAGCTCACGGGCGAGCTTGTCGGCCTTGGCGTCGTTGCCCTGGCTGCGCGCCTGCTCGATCTGGGAGCGCAGCTTGTCGACGGCGGCCTGGAGCTGACCGGTGAGGCCCTCGGCACGCGCGCGTGCCTCCGGGTTGGTCCGGCGCCACTCGGCCTCCTCGGCCTCCTGGAGGGCCCGCTCGACCGCGTGCATCCGTCCCTCGACCTTCGGCCGGGCGTCGCGCGGCACGTGGCCGATCGCCTCCCAGCGCTCGTTGACCGAACGGAACGCGGCACGGGCCGCCTTGAGATCGGTGACCGGGACGAGCTTCTCGGCCTCCGTGACCAGCTCCTCCTTGAGCTTCAGGTTCTCCGTCTGCTCGGCGTCCCGCTCGGCGAAGACCGAGCTGCGGGCGGCGAAGAACACGTCCTGGGCGCCGCGGAAGCGGTTCCACAGGTCGTCCTCGTGCTCGCGCTGGGCGCGGCCCGCGGCCTTCCACTCGGACATCAGGTCGCGGTAGCGCGCGGCCGTCGGTCCCCAGTCCGTCGAGTTCGACAGCGCCTCGGCCTCGGAGACCAGCCGCTCCTTGGTGCGGCGGGCCTCCTCGCGCTGCGCGTCGAGCTGCGCGAAGTGCTGCTTGCGGCGCTTGGAGAACGCCGAGCGCGCGTGCGAGAAGCGGTGCCACAGCTCGTCGTCGGACTTGCGGTCCAGGCGCGGCAGGCCCTTCCAGGTGTCCACCAGGGACCGCAGCCGCTCACCGGCCGCCCGCCACTGGTCCGAGCGCGCCAGCTCCTCGGCCTCGGCGACCAGCGCCTCCTTGGCACCGCGCGCCTCGTCGGACTGCTTGGCCCGCTGGGCCTTGCGCTCCTCGCGCCGGGTCTCCACGAGCGCGACGAGCTTGTCCAGCCGGGCCCGCAGCGCGTCCAGGTCGCCGACCGCGTGGTGCGCGTCCACCTGCTCGCGCAGGTGGTCGACGGCGGTCTGGGCGTCCTTGGCCGACAGGTCGGTGGTCTTCACCCGCTTCTCGAGGAGGCCGATCTCGACAACCAGGCCTTCGTACTTGCGTTCGAAGTAGGCCAGTGCCTCCTCGGGGGAGCCTGCCTGCCAGGAACCGACGACCTGCTCGCCGTCGGCCGTACGCACGTACACGGTCCCCGTCTCGTCGACGCGGCCCCACGGGTCGCTGCTCACAGCGCCTCCTCCACATGATGCCGGCGGAGGGCTTCGCTACCCCCGGGCATCGTCCACAGTTTCGTCACGGCCAACATAGGCGACCGGCGGGGGGCCTGTCCGCATCCCGCACGACCGAACTTTCGCTGATGAGGGTCAGGATTTGGTGACCGTGGCCTTGTCGATCACGACCGTCGCGTTGGGCGCCGTATTGCCCGTCGTGGGGTCGGGTGCCTGAGCCCCGGCCGCCGCGATCCTCTTGAGAACCTTCATCCCGGCGTCCGACACCGTGCCGAACGGCGTGTAGCTCGGGGGCAGCTGGCTGTTCTGGTACACGAGGAAGAACTGGCTGCCGCCGGAGTCCGGCTGCCCGGTGTTGGCCATCGCCACCGTGCCCGCCGGGTACATGTTGTCCTTGAGGCTCTTGTCCTTCAGGTTCTCGTCCGGGATGTTGTAGCCGGGACCGCCGTTGCCCTTGGCGGTGGGGTCGCCGCACTGGAGCACGTAGATGCCCTCGGTGGTGAGCCGGTGGCACTTGGTGTGGTCGAAGTAGCCCTTCCCGGCCAGGAAGTCGAACGAGTTGACGGTGTGCGGTGCCGCCTTCGCCTTCAGCGCGATGTCGATGTCACCGCACGACGTCTCCAGCTTCATCGTGTACTTCGCCGACTCGTCGACGGTCATCGCAGGTTCCTTCTTCCAGGTCTGCGTCTTGACCTTGCCGTCGGCCGGCTTGTCGCACGGGTCGGGAGCCTTGCTCGGCGCCGACGCGCTCGGAGTGACCTCCGCGCTCGCGTTCGTCTTGTCGTCGTCGTCCCCCAGGACCACTCCGGTCGTGTACAGCGCGACACTGCCGATCAGAATCACGCCGAGCACCGACGCTATCGCGGCGTTGCGCATGCGCGCCCTGCGTCGCGCGGAGGTGCGTCGCTGCTGCTGGCGCAAGAACTTCTCCCGGGCGAGCTGACGCCGCCGCTGCTCCTGGGTGACCACCGGGTTCTCTCCTCATGCGTCTTCGTGTGCCGACCGGTACGCGTGGGTGCGATGAGCCGACCGTGGGCGTGTAGCCCCGTACCGTATATGGGTTCGCTGAGGAATCGGCACCGCCGGTAGGCTCTGACCATGGGCGCGACCCGTTCGCAAGCCCACCCGTAACGACCCAAACGAAGGACGATCGTGCTCATTGCCGGGTTCCCCGCCGGGGCCTGGGGGACGAACTGCTACCTCGTCGCCCCCGCCGCCGGTGAGGAGTGCGTGATCATCGACCCGGGCCACCTGGCGGCCCCCGGAGTCGAGGAAGCGATCCGCAAGCATCGGCTCAAGCCCGTCGCCGTCGTCCTCACCCACGGCCACATCGACCACGTCGCCTCGGTCGTCCCGGTGTGCGGCGCCCACGACGTGCCGGCCTGGATCCACCCCGAGGACCGCTACATGATGAGCGACCCCGAGAAGGGGATCGGCCGCAGCATCGGCATGCCGCTCATGGGCGAGCTGACCGTGGGGGAGCCGGACGACGTCAAGGAGCTGACCGACGGCGCGAAGCTGGCGCTGGCGGGCCTGGAGCTGACCGTCGCGCACGCCCCGGGCCATACCAAGGGGTCGGTGACCTTCGGCCTGCCCGAGGCGGCGGACATCCCGCCGGTGATGTTCTCGGGCGACCTGCTGTTCGCCGGCTCCATCGGACGCACCGACTTCCCCGGTGGCTCCATGGACGACATGCTCGAGTCCCTGGCACGCGTGTGCCTGCCGCTCGACGACTCGACCGTGGTGCTCTCCGGACACGGCCCCCAGACGACCATCGGCCAGGAGCGCGCCACCAATCCGTATCTGCGGCAGGTGGCCGCCGGCCAGAGCGCTTCCGACGCGCCCCGACGAGGAATGTGACGAGACCTTCCGTGAGCACCTTCAAGGCCCCCAAGGGCACGTACGACCTGCTGCCGCCCGACTCCGCCAAGTTCCTCGCGGTCCGCGAGGCGATCGCCGCCCCGCTGCGCAACTCCGGCTACGGCTACATCGAGACGCCCGGCTTCGAGAACGTCGAACTGTTCGCGCGCGGCGTCGGTGAGTCGACCGACATCGTGACCAAGGAGATGTACGTCTTCGAGACCAAGGGCGGCGACCGCCTCGCCCTGCGCCCGGAGACCACCGCTCCGGTGCTCCGCGCGGTCCTGGAGGCCAACCTGCACAAGGCGGGCAACCTGCCGGTGAAGGTCTGGTACTCCGGCTCGCAGTACCGCTACGAGCGCCCCCAGAAGGGCCGTTACCGCCACTTCTCCCAGGTCGGCGCCGAGGCGATCGGCGCCGAGGACCCGGCCCTCGACGCCGAACTGATCATCCTGGCCGACCAGTCGTACCGCGCCCTCGGCCTGCGGAACTTCCGCATCCTGCTCAACTCCCTGGGCGACAAGGAGTGCCGTCCCGTCTACCGGGCCGCGCTCCAGGACTTCCTGCGGGGGCTCGACCTGGACGAGGAGACCCTGCGCCGCGCCGAGATCAACCCGCTGCGCGTCCTGGACGACAAGCGCCCGGAGGTGCAGAAGCAGCTCACCGACGCCCCGCTGCTGCGCGACTACCTGTGCGACGCCTGCAAGGCGTACCACGAGGAGGTGCGCGAGCTGATCACGGCGGCGGGCGTGGTCTTCGAGGACGACCCGAAGCTGGTGCGCGGCCTGGACTACTACACGCGCACGACGTTCGAGTTCGTCCACGACGGCCTCGGCTCCCAGTCCGCGGTGGGCGGCGGCGGCCGCTACGACGGCCTGTCCGAGATGATCGGCGGCCCCTCCCTGCCCTCGGTCGGCTGGGCGCTCGGCGTCGACCGCACCGTCCTCGCCCTGGAGGCGGAGGGCATCGAACTGGACATCCCGTCCGCGACCTCGGTCTTCGCGGTCCCGCTGGGCGAGGAGGCCCGCCGGATCCTCTTCGCCAAGGTCACCGAGCTGCGCAAGAACGGCGTCGCCGCCGACTTCTCCTACGGCGGCAAGGGGCTCAAGGCGGCGATGAAGGCGGCCAACCGCTCCGGCGCCCGCTACACCCTGGTCCTGGGCGAGCGCGACCTGGCCGAGGGCGTCGTTCAGCTCAAGGACATGGAGTCCGGCGAGCAGACCGCGATCGGCGTCAACGAGATCGTCGCGGAGCTGGAGTCGAGGCTCGGCTGACCCGCCCGCACCCCGGGCCGACCCGCCCGCACCCCCAGGGCCACGTGTTTTCGCTCGCGCGTGCCCCTGGGGAACGGGTGGTGGCCAAAACGCGCCGCTCAGGAGTGACCGCCGGTCCGTTCATAGGCTCATCGAACGGTGCCCATACAGGCTTGTGCGGCACAATGGCCCCTGCCCGAAGCAGGTCCCACTCTCCAGTGACGGAATCGGCGTGATGAGCAAGACGACAGTGAAGGACGTCTCCACCGTGGCAGAGTCCGCGCCGGACAGCGGCACCCGCACCCCGCGCACCGAGGGCGGCAGCCGCGCCCTCGCCCTGCTGCTGGTGATCACGGGTGCGGCCGGCCTGCTCGCCGCCTGGGTCATCACGATCGACAAGCAGAAGATCCTCGAGGCCAAGGTCGCCGGCACCACGTTCACGCCCGGCTGCAGCCTCAACCCGGTCGTCTCCTGCGGCAACATCATGGAGAGCGACCAGGCCTCCGCCTTCGGCTTCCCCAACCCGATGCTGGGCCTCGTCGCCTACGGCATCGTCATCTGCGTCGGCATGAGCCTGCTCGCCCGCGCCACCTACCCGCGCTGGTACTGGCTCACCTTCAACGCCGGCTGCCTCTTCGGCGTCGGCTTCGTCTCCTGGCTGCAGTTCGAGTCCCTGTACCGGATCAACTCGCTGTGCCTGTGGTGCTGCCTGGCGTGGGTCGCCACGATCCTGATGTTCTGGTACGTGACCTCCTTCAACGTCCGCAAGGGCTTCCTGCCCGCTCCGGGCTGGCTGCGCGGCTTCTTCAGCGAGTTCACCTGGGTCCTGCCGGTGCTGCACATCGGCATCATCGGCATGATGATCCTCACCCGCTGGTGGGACTTCTGGACCAGCTGACGGGCCTTCCGCGCGGGCGGGCCCACCGGGCCCGCCGCGTTGTCGGTGCGGTCCTTTAGGGTTCAGAGCGTGGAGCCCGATCTGTTCACCGCCGCAGCCGAAGAACGCCAGGAGAAGGACCCGACCGGCAGTCCCCTCGCCGTGCGGATGCGCCCGCGCACCCTCGACGAGGTCGTCGGCCAGCAGCACCTGCTCAAGCCCGGATCCCCCCTGCGCCGCCTGGTCGGCGAGGGCGCGTCCGGCCCCGCGGGGCCGTCCTCGGTCATCCTCTGGGGCCCGCCGGGCACCGGCAAGACCACCCTGGCGTACGTCGTCTCCAAGGCCACCAACAAGCGGTTCGTGGAGCTGTCGGCGATCACCGCGGGCGTCAAGGAGGTCCGCGCGGTCATCGACGGCGCCCGCCGCGCGGTCGGCGGGTACGGCAAGGAGACCGTCCTCTTCCTCGACGAGATCCACCGCTTCAGCAAGGCCCAGCAGGACTCCCTGCTCCCGGCCGTGGAGAACCGCTGGGTCACGCTGATCGCCGCCACCACGGAGAACCCGTACTTCTCGGTGATCTCTCCGCTGCTCTCCCGCTCCCTCCTGCTCACCCTCGAACCCCTCACCGACGACGACCTCCGGGGCCTGCTGCGCCGCGCCCTGACCGACGAGCGCGGCCTGGGGGGTGCCCTCGCCCTGCCCGAGGACACCGAGGAGCACCTGCTGCGCATCGCCGGCGGCGACGCCCGGCGCGCGCTCACCGCCCTGGAGGCCGCCGCCGGGGCCGCGCTCGACAAGGGCGAGGCGGAGATCGGCCTGACCACCCTCGAGGAGACGGTCGACCGGGCCGCGGTGAAGTACGACCGCGACGGCGACCAGCACTACGACGTCGCCAGCGCCCTCATCAAGTCCATCCGCGGCTCCGACGTGGACGCCGCCCTGCACTACCTGGCCCGCATGATCGAGGCCGGCGAGGACCCCCGCTTCATCGCCCGGCGCCTGATGATCTCCGCCAGCGAGGACATCGGCCTCGCCGATCCGAACGCGTTGCAGATCGCGGTCGCCGCCGCCCAGGCCGTCGCCATGATCGGCTTCCCCGAGGCCTCGCTCACCCTCAGCCACGCCACCATCGCCCTGGCGCTGGCCCCCAAGTCCAACGCCGCGACCACCGCCATCGGCGCCGCCCTGGACGACGTGCGCAAGGGCCACGCCGGGCCGGTCCCCGCGCACCTGCGCGACAGCCACTACAAGGGCGCCGGCAAGCTGGGTCACGGGCAGGGGTACGTGTACCCGCACGACCTGCCCGAGGGCATCGCCGCCCAGCAGTACGCCCCGGACGGGCTCAAGGACCGGACGTACTACACGCCGACCCGGCACGGCGCCGAGGCAAGGTACGCGGACGCCGTGGAGTGGACCCGCGGGCACCTCGGTCGCAGGCCGTCCTGAGCAGCCTGTAGAATCGCCCGGAGTGCCGAGTCCCGTGCCGTCAGAACGGGACAACCGGCCGGAACCCTCCGGGGTTCCAGGAGCGTCGCGCACCGTCGATCGGTGTCGCGGGCAGCCCACCACCACCCGGCTTCCGGGAGCGGTCGGTGGGCCACTCGCGTGCTGCACGTATGTGCCCAGACCAGGGGAGCGGCTGCCCGGCAGGTCCCGAGCGGACCAGGCGGGTTTCCCCGGCTGCGGATTGCGACCTCCCACAACCCTGACAAGCCGGAACCTTCAGAGAAGAGACACAGACAGTGGCGAACCAGTCCCGCCCCAAGGTCAAGAAGTCGCGTGCCCTCGGCATCGCGCTGACCCCGAAGGCCGTCAAGTACTTCGAGGCCCGCCCCTACCCGCCGGGCGAGCACGGCCGCGGCCGCAAGCAGAACTCGGACTACAAGGTCCGTCTGCTCGAGAAGCAGCGTCTGCGCGCGCAGTACGACCTCAGCGAGCGCCAGCTCGTCCGCGCCTACGAGCGTGCCTCCAAGACCAACATGAAGACCGGCGAGGCCCTGGTCATCGAGCTCGAGCGCCGTCTCGACGCGCTGGTCCTGCGTTCGGGCATCGCCCGCACGATCTACCAGGCCCGCCAGATGGTCGTCCACGGCCACATCCAGGTGAACGGCCAGAAGGTCGACAAGCCGTCCTTCCGCGTCCGCCCGGACGACGTCGTGCAGGTGCGCGACCGCTCCAAGGAGAAGACGCTCTTCACCATCGCCCGCGAGGGTGGCTTCGCCCCCGACGGCGAGACCCCGCGCTACCTCCAGGTGAACCTCAAGGCCCTGGCGTTCCGCCTGGACCGCGAGCCGAACCGCAAGGAGATCCCGGTGATCTGCGACGAGCAGCTCGTCGTCGAGTACTACGCCCGCTGATCCAGCACACACGCTGAATCGAGCAGGCGCGGTACCACCGCGGTACTCAGCCCGCCGTCTCCCCGCCCTTCCGGGTGGGCGAGGCGGCGGGCTTCGCCGTGCCGGACCCCGCCGCGCCGCGGTGCCCGGCCGCCGCGCGCGGCGCCGGCAGCGAGGCGGGCACCCCGGGCCGGCGCAGTGCCCGCGCCACCGCCTCCCGGCGGCCCAGCCGCGCGCCGTGCCGTACGCACTCCACGTACCGCTCGTCGCCCAGCTGCTCCCGGGCCGCCGCCTCGCACAGCTCGTGCGGCGCGTTGTAGTGCGCCGAGCCGAACAGCGGCAGCCCCACCGACGGCCACATCCGCCCCGCCGCGCCCTGCAGCACCGCCGCCTCCGCCGCGTCGCCCTCCGCCACCGTGACCAGGGCCAGGAGCTCCACCGCCAGCACCGAGCCCAGCTGGTCGCGGAAACGGTGCGCCCCGCCCAGGCAGTCGGCCAGCAGCTCGCGGGCGCGCACCGGGTCGCCCTCGCTCCAGGCCGCGTACGCCAGCACGTACAGGGCGTACCCCCGGGCCCAGCGTTCGCCGTGGTCCTCGCACACCTGGCGCACGTCCTCGCACAGGCGCACCGCGTCCGGCAGATCGCCCTGGAACGCCCGGGCCATCGCCAGCTCCACCTGGCCCATCAGCACGTTGCTGTTCAGCTCGCCGATCTCCCGGTAGCGGTGCAGCGCGGACCGCAGCAGCGTCTCCGCGCGCGGCAGGTCGTCCGTCACCAGCGCCAGACAGCCGGTGCGGTGCTCCGCGTACGCCACCGCCGTCGGGTTCGCCGACCGCTCCGCCTCCTGGCGGCACTCCTGGAGCGCCGCCAGCGCCGGCACCGTGTCGCCCTGGAGGATCGCCACGTGGGCGAGCACCCACAGCGCCTTCAACCGGGACTGCTCGCCCGCCGTGGGTTCCGCCTCCAGCCGCACCGCCTGCTCCAGCCAGTGCCGCCCCTCCGACAGCCGCCCGCAGCCGACCCAGTGGAACCACAGGGCGCCCGCCAGGTACTGGCCCAGGTGGGCGCCGTCCGGCTCGTCCAGGCAGTGCTCCAGGGCGCTGCGCAGATTCGGCAGCTCCGCGTCCACCCGCGCGGCGACCTCGTCCTGGCGCGGGGAGAACCACTCCAGCTCGCACCAGGTCGCCAGGCCCACGTACCAGTCCCGGTGCCGCCGCCGCAGCCGGTCCGCGTCGCCCGTCGCCTCCAGCCAGTCGGCGCCGTATGCCCGGACCGTGTCGAGCATCCGGTAGCGCACCCCGGTGGGGGACTCCTCGCGGGTCAGCACGGACTGGGCGAGCAGCGCGGTCAGCACGTCCAGCACGTCCTCGGCCGCCAGTCCGTCCCCGCTGCACACGTACTCGGCGGCCTCCAGGTCGAAGGGGCCGCTGAACACCGACAGCCGCGCCCACAGCAGCCGCTCCGGCGGCGTGCACAGCTCGTGGCTCCAGCCGATCGCCGTGCGCAGCGTCCGGTGCCGGGGCAGCGCGGTGCGGTCCCCGCCGGCCAGCAGCCGGAACCGGTCGTCCAGGCGGCGCAGCACCTGCCCCGGCGACAGCGCGCCCAGCCGCCCCGCCGCCAGCTCGACCGCCAGCGGGATCCCGTCGAGGCGCCGGCACAGCTCGCGCACCTCCCGCAGGTCCGCGTCCGGGTCGGCGGCGTACTCAGGGACACCGCCGCGCAGCCCGGCCCGGACCGTCAGCAGCTCCACCGCCTCCTCCGTGCCCAGCGGCGCCAGCGGAACCAGCCGCTCCCCGGCCACGTCCAGCGGCCGGCGCCCCACCGCCAGCACCCTGAGCCCGGGGGCCCGGCCCAGCAGGTCGGTCACCAGCGACGCGCAGGCGTCCACCAGGTGCTCGACCCCGTCCAGGAGCAGGAGCAGCTCCCGCCCGGCCAGGTGGGCGAGCAGGGTCTCGCGCGGCAGCCGGGTCGTGTGGTCGGTCAGGCCCAGCGCCTCCACGACCGCGTAGTCGACGAACTCCTCGTCCCGCACCGGCGCGAGGTGCACCCGCCACACCCCGTGCCGGGGCGAGCGGCGCCCGGCCGCCCGCGCGGCCAGCCGGGACTTGCCGACACCGCCGGCCCCGGTGACGGTCACCAGCCGTGCCGAGTCCAGCGCACCGGCCAGCTCCACGAGCTCCGTCGCTCTGCCCACGAAGGCGTCGAGTTCCAGCGGTAGATTGCCGTGCGGGACGCCGTCGCGCCGAAGGTCTCGCATGAAACACGGAGCGTACTGAACCGTATTCACTCCGTACAATCGCTTCGACCGGCCCGGCCGCACCGCGCCGCGCGCGACGGGGAATCCGGTACGGAGCCCCGCGCCCGGCGCGATAGGCTCGGTGCACGACTTTCCCGATGTTCAGGCACGTATTTCAGGGAGCGGGTGCACACAGTGTCCGGTGGCGAGGTGGCCGGGATCCTGGTGGCCGTCTTCTGGGCGATCCTGGTCTCCTTCCTCGCCGTCGCACTGGCGAGGCTGGCCCAGACGCTCAGGACGACCACCAAACTCGTGGCGGACGTGACCGACCAGGCCGTCCCGCTGCTGGCCGACGCCTCGGCGGCGGTGCGCAGCGCGCAGACCCAGATCGACCGGGTCGACGCGATCGCCTCCGACGTCCAGGAGGTCACCTCGAACGCCTCCGCGCTGTCCACCACCGTGGCCTCCACCTTCGGCGGCCCGCTGGTCAAGGTCGCGGCGTTCGGATACGGCGTGCGCCGGGCACTCGGCGGTCGCAAGGAGGACATGTCCGCCCCCGCCGGCCAGGCACGGCGCACCGTGATCGTGGGCCGTACGCTCCCGGCCGCGCGGCGGACGAAGCGGAAGAAGGGCTGACCGAGGGATGTTCCGCCGTACGTTCTGGTTCGGCACCGGCATGGCCGCCGGTGTGTGGGCCACCACCAAGGTCAACCGGAAGCTCAAGCAGCTCACCCCCGACAGCCTCGCCGCCACCGCGGCGAACAAGGCGCTCGACGTGGGCGCCCGGGTCAGGGACCGCGCGGTGGGCTTCGCGCTCGACGTCCGCGACAACATGGCCCAGCGGGAGGCCGAACTGGACGACGCGCTGGGCCTGAAGGCCCCCGTCGACGGTGAACTGCCCGCACTGCGGCACCACGCCGCCATCGAGAACAGCAAGGACCCGAAGTCCGTCGTCGACGACAGCACGTCGTACACGACGTACTCGTACAACCGGAATGAGGACCACTGATGGAGTCGGCCGAGATTCGTCGCCGCTGGTTGAGCTTCTTCGAGGAGCGCGGTCACACCGTCGTCCCTTCGGCGTCGCTCATCGCGGACGACCCGACTCTGCTCCTCGTCCCGGCCGGCATGGTGCCCTTCAAGCCCTACTTCCTGGGTGAGGTCAAGCCGCCCTTCGACCGCGCCACCAGCGTGCAGAAGTGCGTGCGCACGCCGGACATCGAAGAGGTCGGCAAGACCACCCGCCACGGCACGTTCTTCCAGATGTGCGGCAACTTCTCCTTCGGCGACTACTTCAAGGAAGGCGCCATCAAGTACGCCTGGGAGCTGCTCACCAGCCCCCAGGACAAGGGTGGTTACGGCCTCGACCCCGAGCGCCTGTGGATCACCGTGTACAAGGACGACGACGAGGCCGAGCGCATCTGGCACGACGTCGTGGGCGTCCCCTCCGAGCGCATCCAGCGCCTCGGCAAGAAGGACAACTACTGGTCCATGGGCGTCCCCGGACCCTGCGGCCCCTGCTCCGAGATCAACTACGACCGCGGCCCCGAGTTCGGCGCCGAGGGCGGCCCCGCCGTCAACGACGAGCGGTACGTGGAGATCTGGAACCTCGTCTTCATGCAGTACGAGCGGGGCGAGGGCACCGGCAAGGAGGAGTTCGAGATCCTCGGCGAGCTGCCGAGCAAGAACATCGACACCGGCCTCGGCCTGGAGCGCCTCGCCATGATTCTGCAGGGCGTGCAGAACATGTACGAGATCGACACCTCCATGGCCGTCATCAAGAAGGCCACCGAACTGACCGGCGTGGCCTACGGCGACGCCCAGGCCTCGGACGTGTCCCTGCGCGTGGTCACCGACCACATGCGCACCTCCGTGATGCTCATCGGCGACGGCGTCACCCCCGGCAACGAGGGCCGCGGCTACGTACTGCGCCGCATCATGCGCCGCGCCATCCGTAACATGCGCCTGCTCGGCGCCACCGGCCCGGTCGTCAAGGACCTCATCGACGTCGTGATCGGCATGATGGGGCAGCAGTACCCCGAGCTGGTCACCGACCGCGAGCGCATCGAGAAGGTCGCCCTCGCCGAGGAGAACGCCTTCCTCAAGACGCTGAAGGCCGGCACCAACATCCTCGACACCGCCGTCAGCGACACCAAGGCCTCCGGCGGCACCGTCCTCGCCGGTGACAAGGCGTTCCTGCTCCACGACACCTGGGGCTTCCCGATCGACCTCACCCTGGAGATGGCCGCCGAGCAGGGGCTGTCCGTGGACGAGGACGGCTTCCGGCGCCTGATGAAGGAGCAGCGGGAGCGGGCCAAGGCCGACGCCCAGGCCAAGAAGACCGGCCACGCCGGTGCCGGTGCCTACCGGGAGATCGCCGACAAGGCCGGCGCCACCGACTTCGTCGGCTACACCGACACCGAGACCGAGTCCACGGTCGTCGGCATCCTCGTCGACGGCGCCTCGTCCCCGGCCGCCACCGAGGGCGACGAGGTCGAGATCGTGCTGGACCGCACCCCGTTCTACGCCGAGGGCGGCGGCCAGATCGGCGACACTGGCCGGATCCGGGTCGACACCGGCGCCGTCATCGAGATCCGCGACTGCCAGAAGCCGGTGCCGGGCGTGTACGTCCACAAGGGCGTCGTCCAGGTCGGCGAGGTCACCGTCGGGGCCAAGGCGCAGGCCTCCATCGACGACCGCCGCCGCAAGGCCATCGCCCGCGCCCACTCGGCCACCCACCTCACCCACCAGGCGCTGCGCGACGCCCTCGGCCCGACGGCCGCCCAGGCCGGTTCCGAGAACCAGCCCGGCCGCTTCCGCTTCGACTTCGGCTCGCCGTCCGCCGTGCCGACGGCCGTGATGACCGACGTCGAGCAGAAGATCAACGAGGTGCTCGCCCGCGACCTCGACGTGCGCGCCGACGTCATGGGCATCGACGAGGCCAAGAAGCAGGGCGCCATCGCCGAGTTCGGCGAGAAGTACGGCGAGCGCGTGCGCGTCGTCACCATCGGCGACTTCTCCAAGGAGCTGTGCGGCGGCACCCACGTGCACAACACCGCCCAGCTCGGCCTGGTCAAGCTGCTCGGCGAGTCCTCCATCGGCTCCGGCGTGCGCCGGATCGAGGCCCTGGTCGGCGTGGACGCCTACAGCTTCCTCGCCCGCGAGCACACGGTCGTCGCCCAGCTCCAGGAGCTGATCAAGGGCCGTCCGGAGGAGCTGCCGGAGAAGGTCTCCGCGATGCTCGGCAAGTTGAAGGACGCCGAGAAGGAGATCGAGAAGTTCCGCGCCGAGAAGGTCCTCCAGGCGGCCGGCGGCCTCGCCGACTCCGCCAAGGACGTGCGGGGCGTGGCCCTGGTGACCGGCCAGGTCCCCGACGGCACCACCGCCGACGACCTGCGCAAGCTGGTCCTCGACGTGCGCGGCCGCATCCAGGGCGGCCGGGCCGCGGTCGTGGCCCTGTTCACCACGGTGGGCGGCAAGCCCCTCACGGTCATCGCCACCAACGAGGCGGCCCGCGAGCGCGGCCTCAAGGCCGGTGACCTGGTGCGCACCGCCGCCAAGACCCTCGGCGGCGGCGGTGGCGGCAAGCCGGACGTCGCCCAGGGCGGCGGCCAGAACCCGGCCGCCATCGGCGACGCCGTCGACGCCGTCGAGCGCCTCGTGGCGGACTCCGCCAAGTGAGCACACCGTCCCACGAGCAGGCGGACGGCCCGGTGATGCGCCGCGGCCGCCGCCTGGCGATCGACGTCGGCGACGCCCGTATCGGGGTCGCGTCCTGCGACCCCGACGGCATCCTCGCCACCCCGGTGGAGACCGTCCCCGGCCGCGACGTCCCGGCGGCGCACCGGCGCCTGCGGCAGTTGGTCGCCGAGTACGAGCCCATCGAGGTCGTCGTCGGCCTCCCTCGCTCCCTCAAGGGCGGCGAGGGCCCGGCCGCGGCCAAGGTCAGGCGCTTCACGCAGGAGCTGGCCAAGGGCATCGCGCCCGTCCCGGTCCGGCTGGTCGACGAGCGCATGACGACGGTCACGGCGAGCCAGGGGCTGCGCGCCTCCGGGGTGAAGTCCAAGAAGGGCCGGTCCGTCATCGACCAGGCCGCCGCTGTGATCATCCTCCAGCAGGCACTGGAATCCGAACGGGTGTCAGGCAGGCCCCCCGGCGAGGGCGTCGAAGTGGTCATCTGATCGCGGTACGGTAACGTTCCGCGCGATGCGGGAGGCATTCGAACAGCCACCGCACAGCAAGAGGCGGAACGGAAGCGGACCCTCCGGCACAGGTCGCGCCCCTCCGTCGCCTCGCGGCTCTAGGGGATCGATGACTGAGTATGGCCGGGGCCCAGGCCCCGAACCGTGGCATCCGGAGGACCCGTTGTACGGGGACGGCGGATGGGGCGGACAGCAGGCCCAGACGGGTCAGCAGTCCCCCTACGGCGGCCAGCCGCAGCAGTATCCGGAGCAGCAGGCGCAGCAGCAGTACGGCGACTGGAGCAACGGCGGCCAGTCGTCGTACGGCGGCGGGCAGCCCCAGTACGACCAGTACGGCCACCAGCACGCCGAGCAGCAGTACGACCAGTACGGTCAGCCGTACCCCCAGCAGCAGTACGACCAGCACCAGTACGGTCAGCAGCAGTACGACCAGCAGTACGCACCCCAGGCCCAGCCGCAGCAGGGTCACGACAACGGCTGGGGCGGCGGCGCACACCCCCAGGCGCAGTACCCGGCCGACCCGTCCGACCCCTACGGACAGCAGGCCGGCGGCTACGGCGCCGAACAGCCCGACTTCTACGGCACCCCCGAGGCGTACCCGCCGCCGGAGCCGCCCACCCGCCGCCGTGCCGAGCCCGAGCCGCAGCGCACCGACTGGGATCCGGGCCCCGACGAGGGGGAGCACGCCTTCTTCGCCGGCGGGGGCGGCGACGGTGACGACGACGCGGCGGACGACGGCCGCGAGGACCGCGGGGAGCGCAGGACCCGGGGCGGCGGCAAGCCGAAGAAGCGTCGCAGCGGATGCGCCTGCCTGGTGGTCTGCCTGGTGCTCGGCGGCGGCGTGGCCGGTATCGGATACTTCGGCTACCAGTTCTACCAGGATCGTTTCGGCGCGGCCCCGGACTTCGCGGGAGACGGCAACGGCGAGCAGGTGACCGTCACCATCCCCAAGGGCGCCGGCGGCTCCACGATCGGCCAGGAACTCAAACGCCAGGGCGTGGTGAAGAGCGTCGACGCCTTCATCGCCGCCCAGCAGAGCAATCCGCGTGGCAAGAGCATCCAGGACGGCGTCTACACGCTTCAGAAGGAGATGTCGGCCGAGAGCGCGGTCGAACTCCTGCTCAGCCCGGAGAGCCGCAGCAACCTGATCGTCGCCGAGGGCAGGCGCAACGCCGACGTCTACGAGCTCATCGACAAACGCCTCGAAGTGAAGGAAGGCACCACCGCCAAGGTCGCCAAGTCCGAGTACAAGAACCTCGGCCTGCCCGAATGGGCGCTGAACCACAAGGACGTCAAGGACCCCCTGGAGGGCTTCCTCTACCCGTCCAGCTACTCGGCGGCCAAGGGGCAGAAGCCCGAGGACGTGCTGAAGCAGATGGTGGAGCGGGCCACCGCGAAATACGAGGAGATGGGTCTCGAGAAGAAGGCCGAAGGCCTGGGTCTCGAAGGGCCGTGGCAACTGCTCACCGTCGCCAGCCTCGTCCAGGCGGAGGGCAGGAGCCACGAGGACTTCCGCAAGATGGCCGAGGTTGTCTACAACCGCCTCAAGCCGGGCAACGAGCAGACCAACGGGATGCTGGAGTTCGACTCGACGTACAACTACGTCAAGAACCAGAGCAAGATCGACCTGTCCCTCAAGGAACTGCGCACCTTCGACAACCCGTACAACACCTACTACACCAAGGGCCTGCCGCCCGGCCCCATCAGCAATCCCGGCGAGGAGGCGCTGAAGGGCGCTCTCGCCCCGACCGGTGACGGTTGGTACTACTTCATCTCGCGCGACGGCAAGACGAGCGAGTTCACCAAGACCAACGCGGAACACCAGAAGTTGGTCGACCAGTGGGAAGCCTCGAAGAACCAGTGACGTCCGTACCCCGCCGAGCCGCCGTTCTAGGCTCGCCCATCGCCCACTCACTCTCCCCGGTGCTGCACCGTGCCGCCTACGCCGAGCTGGGACTTAAGGACTGGACGTACGACCGCTTCGACATCGACGAGGCCGCCCTGCCCGGCTTCTTCGCGGAGCTGGGGCCCGAGTGGGCGGGGCTGTCACTGACCATGCCGCTCAAGCGGGCGGTGATCCCGCTGCTCGACGGCATCAGCGAGACGGCGGCCTCCGTCGACGCGGTGAACACCGTGGTGTTCGGCGAGGACGGCCGGAAGACCGGCGACAACACCGACATCCCCGGCATCGTCGCCGCCCTGCGCGAGCACGGCGTCGAAAAGGTCGAGAGCGCCGCGATCCTCGGCGCCGGCGCCACCGCGTCCTCGGCGCTGGCCGCACTGGCCCGGATCTGCACCGGTGAGGTCTCCGTCTACGTCCGCAGCGAGGCGCGCGCCGCCGAGATGCAGGGCTGGGCCGAGCGGCTGGACGTCGAGGTGCGCATCGCCAACTGGTCGGACGCCGAGGAGGCGTTGCACGCCCCGCTGGTCGTGGCCACCACCCCGGCCGGCGCCACCGACGCGCTCGCCGCGGCCGTCCCGGAGCGGCCCGCCACCCTCTTCGACGTGCTCTACGACCCGTGGCCCACTGCGCTCGCCGCCCGCTGGTCGGCGCATGGCGGTGCCGTCGTCAGCGGCCTCGACCTGCTGCTCCACCAGGCGGTGCTCCAGGTGGAGCGGATGACGCGGCGGGCACCCGCCCCGCTCGCGGCCATGAGGGTGGCGGGAGAACGGGCTTTGCGGGCCGCACGGAAGTGATTCGGCCAGAATGTGGCTGATTTGATGCGCACCTGACAGGCTTGATCGCTTCGATGTACGGTTCCCCAGTCGGTGCTGAGCAGTGTCGGCCGGAGGGGAGAGTTGTGCGCAGATCGATCGGTCGCATCATTGCTTTGACTGCGGCGGCATTCGGATTGTTGCTTGCTGGATCGGGGGTGGCGCAAGCGGCGACACCTGCCCAGCGAGCCGTGGCAGCCTGTGGATCCAGTTATTACGTTCAGCGTAGTCACACGATGGGGTTGGGGCAGAATGTCACCGTCTACCAGCTCTACAGTTCCTCGACGGGGAACAATTGCGTCGTTACTCTGAAGCACGAGAATGCTGGGGCCTATTACGGAACGGCCACCGGTCTCGGCGCCGGTATTCAGGCTGAAGGTGGCTCGTGGAAGAAGGACGACGGCGACTACAAGTACTACGCGGGTCCCGTCTACGTCTATGCGTCCGGCAAGTGCGTTCGATTTTGGGCGCACTATCAGGAACTCGGGGCCTCCAGCATTCATGAGTGGTACCACACCAGCACTTACGGAAACTGTGGCTGACGCCGAGGTGCATGGCGGCGTGCTCGTCCTTTAATGCGGCCCGTCCGTCTGATGGACCTATCAGCGGACCCCGGGGCCGGACGTGGGAGGATCGGAGGCGGCGGGCCGGGGCCGCGCACCCGGTCGGACCGTCGCGTACGCGGACAAGGAGCGTACGCGGGGCATACCGGGGCGCGAGCACTGAGGAGCACCGTTGAGCAGGTTGCGCTGGCTGACCGCGGGGGAGTCCCACGGTCCCGCACTCGTCGCGACGCTGGAGGGACTGCCCGCCGGCGTACCGATCACCACCGACATGGTGGCGGACCACCTGGCGAGGCGGCGGCTCGGCTACGGCCGCGGTGCGCGGATGAAGTTCGAGCGCGACGAGGTCACCTTCCTCGGTGGCGTCCGGCACGGTCTGACGATGGGCTCTCCGGTCGCCGTCATGGTCGGCAACACGGAGTGGCCCAAGTGGGAGCAGGTCATGGCGGCCGACCCGGTCGACCCGGAGGTGCTGGCCGGCCTGGCGCGCAACGCCCCGCTGACCCGGCCGCGCCCCGGCCACGCGGACCTCGCCGGCATGCAGAAGTACGGCTTCGACGAGGCCCGGCCGATCCTGGAGCGCGCCTCCGCCCGTGAGACGGCGGCCCGGGTGGCCCTGGGCGCGGTGGCCCGCTCGTACCTGAAGGAGACGACCGGCGTCGAGATCGTCAGCCACGTCGTCGAACTGGCCTCGGCGAAGGCGCCGCACGGCGTGTACCCGACGCCGGACGACGTCGAGCGGCTGGACGCCGACCCGGTGCGCTGCCTGGACGCGGACGCGTCGGAGGCGATGGTCGCCGAGATCGACCAGGCCCACAAGGACGGCGACACCCTCGGCGGCGTCGTCGAGATCCTCGCCTACGGTGTGCCGGTGGGCCTCGGTTCCCACGTCCACTGGGACCGCAAGCTCGACGCGCGGCTCGCAGGCGCCCTCATGGGCATCCAGGCGATCAAGGGCGTCGAGATCGGCGACGGCTTCGAGCTGGCCCGCGTGCCCGGCTCCCAGGCCCACGACGAGATCGTGAGCACGCCCGACGGCATCCGCCGGGTCTCCGGCCGCTCCGGTGGGACCGAGGGCGGGCTGACGACGGGTGAGCTGCTGCGGGTGCGCGCCGCGATGAAGCCGATCGCGACCGTGCCGCGCGCCCTGAGGACCGTGGACGTGACCACCGGCGAGGCCGCGCAGGCCCATCACCAGCGCTCCGACGTGTCCGCGGTCCCGGCCGCCGGAATCGTCGCCGAGGCCATGGTGGCCCTGGTCCTCGCCGACGCGGTGGCGGAGAAGTTCGGCGGCGACAGCGTGACCGAGACCCGCCGCAACGTGCGCTCCTACCTCGACAACCTGGCCATCCGATGAGCGCCCCGCTGATCGTCCTCGTCGGCCCGATGGGCGTCGGCAAGTCCACCGTCGGGCAGCTGCTCGCCGAGCGACTGGGCACCGGATACCGGGACACGGACGAGGACATCGTCACCGCCCAGGGGCGGGCCATCGCCGACATCTTCGTGGACGAGGGCGAGGCGGCCTTCCGGGCTCTGGAGAAGGAGGCCGTGCGCAGCGCGCTCGCCGGGCACGACGGCGTCCTCGCCCTCGGTGGCGGCGCGATCCTCGACGCCGACACGCGTGCGCTGCTCGCCGGGCAGCGGGTCGTGTACCTCTCGATGGACGTCGAGGAGGCCGTCAGGCGCACCGGTCTGAACGCGGCGCGGCCGCTGCTCGCGGTCAACCCGCGCAAGCAGTGGCGCGAGCTCATGGAGGCCCGCCGGCACCTCTACGAGGAGGTCGCCACGGTCGTCGTGGCCACGGACGGTCGCACGCCGGAAGAAGTCACCCAAGCCGCCCTGGACGCAGTGGAGTTGAAGGACGTATGAGCGAGGCAGTCACCCGGATCCAGGTCGGCGGCACCGCCGGGTCCGACCCCTACGAGGTCCTGGTGGGCCGTCAGCTCCTGGGCGAGCTGGGCGGTCTGATCGGGGCGAAGGCGAAGCGGGTCGCGGTGATCCACCCCGAGGCGCTGGCCGAAACCGGTGACGCGCTGCGCGCCGACCTCGCCGAGCAGGGCTACGAGGCCGTCGCCATCCAGGTGCCCAACGCCGAGGAGGCCAAGACCGCCGAGGTCGCCGCGTACTGCTGGAAGGCGCTCGGACAGTCCGGGTTCACGCGGACCGACGTCATCGTGGGGGTCGGCGGCGGGGCCAGCACCGACCTGGCCGGGTTCGTGGCCGCGACCTGGCTGCGCGGGGTGCGCTGGATCGCCGTGCCCACCACCGTGCTGGCCATGGTGGACGCGGCCGTCGGCGGCAAGACCGGCATCAACACCGCCGAGGGCAAGAACCTCGTCGGCGCCTTCCACCCGCCCGCCGGTGTGCTGTGCGACCTGGCCGCCCTGGACTCGCTCCCGGTCAACGACTACGTCTCCGGACTGGCCGAGGTCATCAAGGCCGGCTTCATCGCCGACCCGGCGATCCTCGACCTGATCGAGTCCGACCCCCAGGCGGCGCGCACGCCGGCCGGTCCGCACACCGCCGAGCTGATCGTGCGCTCCATCGAGGTCAAGGCCGAGGTGGTCTCCTCCGACCTGAAGGAAGCGGGCCGCAGGGAGATCCTCAACTACGGCCACACCCTGGGCCACGCCATCGAGAAGAACGAGCGCTACAAGTGGCGGCACGGCGCCGCCGTCTCCGTCGGCATGCACTTCGCCGCCGAACTGGGCCGCCTGGCCGGCCGGCTGGACGACGCCACCGCCGACCGCCACCGCAGCATCCTCGAAGCAGTCGGCCTCCCGCTCCACTACCGCTACGACCAGTGGCCCAAGCTGGTCGAGAACATGAAGGTCGACAAGAAGTCCCGCGGCGACCTGCTGCGCTTCATCGTCCTGGACGGCCTGGCCAAGCCCACCGTCCTCGAGGGCCCCGACCCGGCCGTCCTCCTCGCCGCCTACGGCGAGGTGGGCGAGTAGTACCCGGCTGTTCCCTTCCGCCCGATTCGCCCTGCCGGACGGGCACTTCGGACCGCCCCCGGCCGTTCACCAAACAACGGCCGGGGGCGGTACCGTTCGGTAGCAGGACGGCGGGCCCCCTTCCCGCCGCCAGCGCCCATCGCCTGCCTGTACGAGACGGAGTGGCACCGGATGCAGCACCCAGTGGGTTCTCCGCTGCCGCCGCCCCACCAGCCGGGGCACGGACCGGCCCTCGGCTGGTCCCCGGCCGCACACCACCCTGGCCCGCCCCAGGGACCCGCCCCCGTGCCGCCTCAGGCACCGGGACCCCCCACGGCCCCGCGTCAGGCCCCGGCGCCGCCGCGCCAGGCCCCGCACCCGGCCTCCGGCCCGGCCCCGCACCAGCCGGCCCCCGCGCCGGGACCGCATCACCCGGGCCCCGCTCCCGCGTCGGAGACCACCGGCCACGTGGCCTTGCCCCCCGGCGGCCCGGTGGCCGTGCCCAGCGTGCCCCCGGCCACGGCCGCCGCGCCCGACCCCACCACGACCACCCTCGCGGTGCTGCTCATCGGCCCCGCGGGAGCCGGAAAGACGAGCGTCGCCAAGTACTGGGCGGACCACCGCCGGGTCCCGACCGCGCACATCAGCCTCGACGATGTCCGCGAATGGGTCCGCTCCGGCTTCGCCGACCCCCAGACCGGGTGGAACGAACACTCGGAGGCGCAGTACCGCCTCGCCCGCCGCACCTGCGGCTTCTCCGCGCGCAACTTCCTCGCCAACGGCATCTCCTGCATCCTCGACGACGCGGTCTTCCCGGACCGCCCGGTCGTCGGCCTCGGCGGCTGGAAGCGGCACGTCGGCCCCGGCCTGCTCCCGGTCGTCCTCCTGCCGGGTCTGGACATCGTCCTGGAGCGCAACGCCGAACGCAGCGGCAACCGCCGCCTCACCGACGAGGAGGTCGCCCGCATCCACGGCCGCATGGCCGGCTGGTACGGCTCCGGTCTCCCCATCATCGACAACTCCCAACTCGACATCCCGGACACCGCCCACCTCCTCGACGAGGTCCTCTCCCGCTCCATAGCCAGCCCCCCGAACTGGTAGACGCCGTTCAGGGCAGCGCCCCAAAGGGGCGCGGGACTGTATCGACATGCGGCTCCGCCGCGGGGGCGCGAGAAACCCCCACCGGCGTCCAGACGCAACACAACACAAGCCCCCACCCCATGTGGCGCACCCCGCGTCCCCCGGGCCCCGCTCACTCGGCCCACCCAAGCGGCGCCCCCACCGGCGGAGCCATACGCTCGGCTCATGTCAGAGGTCTACGCGGCCCGCCGGACGCGCCTACGGGAACGCTGCAACGCGGGCGGCAGCGCGGCGGCGCTCGTCTCCCGGCCCGCCAACGTGCGCTATCTCGCCGGCGCCGCCCCGCACGGCGCCGTGCTGCTGCTCGGCAGGACCGAGGACCTGTTGGTCTGCTCGGGCCCGCCGGACGACCGGCCCACGCAGGGCCGCCCCGACGAGGCGCTGCCGGTGCGCACCCTGCCCGGACCCGGAGGCGATCCGGCCGTCACGGCCACCGGCCTCGCCGCGGACCAGGGTGCCGAGTCCCTCGCCACGGAGGACCACCACCTCACCGTGGTCCGGCACCGGGCCATGTGCTCCGTCGCCCCCGCGCTGCGCCTGACGGACCTGGGACAGGCCGTCGAGCAGCTGAGGGTGGTCAAGGACGAGGAGGAGATCTCCTGCCTGCGCATCGGCGCCGAGATCGCCGACCAGGCCCTCGGCGAGCTCCTGGAGTCCATCCTGGTCGGCCGCACGGAGCGGCACCTCGCCCTGGAGCTGGAACGCCGCCTCGTCGACCACGGCGCCGACGGCCCCGCCTTCCCCACCTCCGTCGGCACCGGCCCGAACTCGGGGCGCCGCGGCCACCGGCCCACCGACCGCAGGGTGGAGGAGGGCGACTTCCTCTCCGTGTGCCTCGGCGCGACGTACCGCGGATACCGCTGCGAGATCGGCCGTACCTTCGTCATCGGCACCTCGCCGGCCGACTGGCAGATCGAGTTGTACGACCTCGTCTTCTCCGCCCAGCGAGCCGGACGCGAGGCCCTCGCACCCGGTGCCGCCTGCCGTGATGTGGACCGCGCCGCCCGCCAGGCACTGGACTCCGCGGGGTACGCGGAGAACCTTCCGGCGCTCACCGGTCACGGTGTCGGACTCGAAATCGACGAGGACCCGCAGTTGGCCCCCGCGGCCATGGGTAAACTGGACGCTTGTGTGCCGGTCACCGTCGAACCGGGGGTCCACCTCCCGGGCCGGGGCGGGGTCCGGATCGATGACACGCTCGTCGTGCGCCCCGAGGCGGACGGCGGACCCGAGCTACTCACCATCACGACCAAGGAGCTGCTCGCGCTCTAGCCTCGCGCTGTGCGCGCAACCCCGAGGTCGTCCATGTCAGTCCAGTCCAGGAGATTCCCAAACCGTGGCTTCCACGAACGACCTCAAGAACGGCCTGGTGCTCAAGCTCGAAGGCGGCCAGCTCTGGTCCGTCGTCGAGTTCCAGCACGTCAAGCCCGGCAAGGGCCCGGCCTTCGTGCGCACCAAGCTCAAGAACGTGCTCTCCGGCAAGACCGTCGACAAGACCTTCAACGCCGGGGTCAAGGTCGAGACGGCCACCGTCGACAAGCGGGACATGCAGTTCTCGTACATGGACGGCGAGTACTTCGTGTTCATGGACATGCAGACCTACGACCAGCTGCACATCGACCGCAAGGTCGTCGGCGACGCGGCCAACTTCCTCGTCGAGGGCTTCGAGGCCACCGTCGCGCAGCACGAGGGCGAGGTGCTCTTCGTCGAGCTGCCGGCCGCCGTCGAGCTGACCATCCAGGAGACCGAGCCCGGCGTCCAGGGCGACCGCTCCACCGGCGGCACCAAGCCGGCCACCCTGGAGACCGGTCACCAGATCAGCGTGCCGCTCTTCATCACCACCGGTGAGAAGATCAAGGTCGACACCCGTACGAGCGACTACCTCGGCCGGGTGAACAGCTAACCGTGGCTGCTCGCAACACGGCCCGCAAACGCGCCTTCCAGATCCTCTTCGAGGGCGATCAGCGCGGCGCCGACGTCCTGACGGTGCTCGCCGACTGGGTCCGGCACTCCCGGTCCGACACCCGGCAGCCGCCGGTGAGCGAGTACACGATGGAGCTGGTCGAGGGCTACGCCGCGCGGGCGGAGCGCATCGACGAGCTGATCGCCCAGTACTCGGTCGACTGGACGCTCGACCGGATGCCGGTCGTCGACCGCAACATCCTGCGCCTGGGCGCGTACGAGCTGATCTGGGTCGACGAGACCCCGGACGCCGTCGTCCTGGACGAGATGGTGCAGCTGGCGAAGGAGTTCTCCACGGACGACTCGCCGTCGTTCGTCAACGGCCTCCTCGGCCGGCTGAAGGACCTGAAGCCCTCGCTGCGCCGGGAGTAGCCTCAGAGCCTCGCCCGTGCCGCACACGTGCAAGAAACCGCCGGGGTGGCGGGAACCGAATGGTTCCGGCCACCCCGGCGGCACGTTTCTGCTGAGGCGGGTGAGGGTCAGAGCTCCTCGTGGGACGCCACCGCGCGACGCGCGTCCGCGTCCAGGACGCCCCAGCTGATCAGTTGCTCGGTGAGGACCGAGGGCGACTGGTCGTAGATGACGGCGAGCGTGCGCAGGTCGTCCTGGCGGATCGAGAGCACCTTGCCGTTGTAGTCACCGCGCTGCGACTGGATCGTCGCCGCGTAGCGCTGGAGCGGGCCCGCCTTCTCGGCCGGCACGGTGGCCAGCCGCTCCAGGTCCAGGACCAGCTTCGGCGGCGGCTCGGCGGCACCGCCCGGGGTGGTGCCCGGCAGCAGCTCCTGTACGGGAACGCCGTAGAAATCCGCCAGCTCGGCGAGGCGCTGCACGGTCACGGCACGGTCGCCGCGCTCGTACGAGCCGACCACGACGGCCTTCCAGCGGCCCTGGGACTTCTCCTCGACACCGTGGAGGGAAAGGCCCTGCTGGGTGCGGATGGCCCGGAGCTTGGCCCCGAGCTGTTTGGCGTATTCGCTGGACATATGGCTCCCCGGACAAGGTGTCGACGCGGCAGGCTCTGTTGTCGGCCGCGCGGCTGGTAACTCACTGTGAGGTTACGCAGCGTTACTCTGCTGCGTCAAGCCGAATGGTCCGCACCGACTCTTCCGTGGTATTCGCCTTCCGTTGCTCCGAACGGGTGGCCGGGGTGCGGCAGAAGGGTGACGGGGGAGTGTCAGGGGGGCCTTCGGGCCGGTTCTGTGAGCCTGGTACCGTAGGTGGCGCAATTCCGACGTCCTTTAAGGTCCGTCCCGTGAGGCGGAGAAGGGGGTCCGTTTCGTATGGACAAGCAGCAGAACACGCGGCAGGGCGAGCAGGGCGACCCGCAGCCCGTCGCGCAGTCCGAGGCCCGGCCCGTGCTGGAAGGGCCCGACATCGCGCGGGTGCTCACCCGCATCGCCCACGAGATCGTCGAACGCGCCAAGGGCGCCGACGACGTGGTGCTCCTCGGCATCCCGACCCGCGGCGTCTTCCTCGCCCGGCGGCTCGCCGACAAACTGGAGCAGATCACCGAGCGCAAGATGCCGGTCGGCTCGCTCGACATCACCATGTACCGCGACGACCTGCGCATGCACCCGCCGCGCGCCCTGGCCCGCACCGAGATCCCCGGTGACGGGATCGACGGCCGGCTCGTCGTCCTCGTCGACGACGTGCTCTTCTCCGGCCGCACCATCCGCGCCGCCCTCGACGCGCTGAACGACATCGGCCGCCCGCGCGCGGTGCAGCTCGCCGTCCTCGTCGACCGCGGTCACCGCGAACTGCCCATCCGCGCCGACTACGTCGGCAAGAACCTCCCGACGTCGCTGCGGGAGACGGTCAAGGTCCAGCTCGCCGAGGAGGACGGTCGCGACACCGTGCTGCTCGGTGCCAAGCCGGACACCCCGGGCGCCCACCCGTAGCAAGCGTTCCGCGTACGCGCCCACCGGTGCCGTACGCCTGCTCGGCGCGCCCCCGTACGCGCCCGGCCGCCCGAATTATCCCGCTCTTCCGCATGAATCGCCCTACGGAGCCTGACAGATGCAGCGTCATCTCATCTCGGCCGCCGACCTCACCCGCGACGACGCCGTCCTGATCCTCGACACCGCCGAGGAGATGGCCCGGGTCGCGGACCGGCCGATCAAGAAACTGCCGACCCTGCGCGGCCGTACCGTCGTCAACCTCTTCTTCGAGGACTCCACCCGGACCCGGATCTCCTTCGAGGCCGCCGAGAAGCGGCTGTCCGCGGACGTCATCAACTTCACCGCCAAGGGATCCAGCGTCTCCAAGGGCGAGTCCCTCAAGGACACCGCCCAGACCCTGGAGGCCATGGGCGTCGACGCCGTCGTCATCCGGCACGGCGCCTCCGGCGCCCCCTACCGCCTGGCCACCTCCGGCTGGATCGACGCCCACGTCATCAACGCCGGCGACGGCACCCACCAGCACCCCACCCAGGCCCTGCTGGACGCCTTCACCATGCGCCGCCGCCTGGTCGGCCCCGACGCGGGCCTCGGCAAGGACCTCGACGGCCGCCGCGTCACGCTGGTCGGCGACATCCTGCACAGCCGCGTCGCCCGCTCCAACGTCGACCTGCTGCACACCCTCGGCGCCGAGGTCACCCTCGTCGCCCCGCCCACCCTGCTGCCGGTCGGCGTCGAGACCTGGCCCTGCGAGGTCTCCTACGACCTCGACTCCACGCTGACCAAGTCCGACGCGGTGATGCTGCTGCGCGTGCAGCGCGAGCGGATGAACGCGGCGTTCTTCCCCACCGAGCGCGAGTACTCCCGCCGCTACGGCCTCGACGGCGACCGCATGGCGAAGATGCCCGACCACGCCATCGTGATGCACCCCGGCCCGATGGTCCGCGGCATGGAGATCACCGCCGAGGTCGCCGACTCCGGCCGCTGCACCGTCGTCGAGCAGGTCACCAACGGCGTCTCCGTCCGGATGGCCGTCCTCTACCTGCTGCTCGGCGGTGCCGAGCCCGCCGTCACCCACGCCCGACCCACCGAGGAGAAGTAAGACGATGAGCAAGACCCTGATCCGCGGTGCGAAGGTGCTCGGCGGCGTGCCGCAGGACGTGCTGATCGACGACGGCGTCATCGAGGTGGTCGGCCCCGGCCTGTCCGCCGAGGGCGCCGAGGTGGTCGAGGCCGCCGGCAAGGTGCTGCTGCCCGGCCTGGTCGACCTCCACACCCACCTGCGCGAGCCCGGCCGTGAGGACTCCGAGACCGTCCTCACCGGCACCCGCGCCGCGGCGAGCGGCGGTTACACCAGCGTCTTCGCCATGGCCAACACCTTCCCGGTCGCCGACACCGCCGGCGTCGTCGAGCAGGTCTGGCGGCTCGGCCAGGAGTCCGGCTACTGCGACGTGCAGCCCATCGGCGCCGTCACCGTCGGCCTGGAGGGCGCCAAGCTCGCCGAGCTGGGCGCCATGCACGAGTCCGCGGCCGGCGTCACCGTCTTCTCCGACGACGGCAAGTGCGTCCACGACGCCGTGATCATGCGCCGCGCCCTGGAGTACGTGAAGGCCTTCGGCGGCGTCGTCGCCCAGCACGCCCAGGAACCCCGGCTGACCGAGGGCGCCCAGATGAACGAGGGCGTCGTCTCCGCCGAGCTGGGCCTCGGCGGCTGGCCCGCCGTCGCCGAGGAGTCGATCATCGCGCGGGACGTGCTGCTCGCCGAGCACGTCGGCTCCCGCGTCCACATCTGCCACCTGTCGACCGCCGGGTCGGTCGAGATCGTCCGCTGGGCCAAGTCCCGCGGCATCGACGTCACCGCCGAGGTCACCCCGCACCACCTCCTCCTCACCGACGAGCTGGTCCGGTCGTACAACCCGGTCTACAAGGTCAACCCGCCGCTGCGCACCGAGCGTGACGTCCTGGCCCTGCGCGAGGCGCTCGCCGACGGCACGATCGACATCGTCGCCACCGACCACGCCCCGCACCCGCACGAGGACAAGGACTGCGAGTGGGCCGCCGCCGCCATGGGCATGGTCGGCCTGGAGACCGCGCTGTCGGTGGTGCAGGAGACCATGGTGGACACGGGCCTGCTGGACTGGGCGGGCGTCGCCGACCGCATGTCCGTCACGCCCGCGCGGATCGGACGGGCCACCGGACACGGCCGTCCCGTCTCGGCCGGTGAGCCCGCCAACCTCACCCTGGTCGACACGGAATACCGTGGCGGGGTGGACCCCGCGGGCTTCGCCTCGCGCAGCCGCAACACCCCCTACGAGGGTCGTGAGCTGCCGGGCCGTGTGACGCACACGTGGCTGCGGGGCCAGGCCACGCTCGTCGACGGGAAGCTCACGTGACATCTGTAGCACCGGTAATCCTGCTGGCCGCCGAGAAGGAATCGGCGGAAGTGACCGACTGGGCCGCCCGCGTCGGCTGGGTCGTCGGCCTCGGCCTGTTCGTCGCGCTCGTCTACTGGCTCATGCGCGAGGGCTGGAAGTGGCGCGGCACCCTCCAGAGCGACCTGCCGGCCCTCCCCGCCGCGCCGGACTCGCCCGGCCGGGCGAAACTGACGATGAGCGGCCGCTACCACGGCTCCACCACCGCGGGGCAGTGGCTGGACCGCATCGTCGCGCACGGCCTGGGCACCCGCAGCCGGGTCGAGCTGACCCTGACCGACGCGGGACTGGACGTCGTACGGCCCGGCGCCGCCGACTTCTTCGTCCCCGTCGCCGCGCTGCGCGAGGCCCGGCTGGACAAGGGCATCGCCGGCAAGGTCCTCACCGAGGGCGGCCTGCTCGTCGTCACCTGGGCCCACGGCGACAAGCTGATCGACTCCGGCTTCCGCTCCGACCACGCGGCCGAGCACAACGAGTGGGTCGACACCCTGAACGACATGATCAACAAGACGGAAACGGAAGGCGCACGATGACGACCTCCACCAGGGGAGCCCACCGGACTCCCGCCGTACTCGTCCTGGAGGACGGCCGGACCTTCCGCGGCCGTGCCTACGGGGCCGTGGGGGCGACCTTCGGCGAAGCCGTGTTCTCCACCGGCATGACCGGCTACCAGGAGACCCTCACCGACCCGTCGTACCACCGCCAGGTCGTCGTCATGACCGCCCCGCACATCGGGAACACCGGCATCAACGACGAGGACATGGAGTCCAGGAAGATCTGGGTCTCCGGCTACGTGGTGCGCGACCCCGCGCGCGTGCCCTCCAACTGGCGCTCGACGCGCTCCCTCGACGAGGAGTTGGCCGCCCAGGGCGTCGTCGGCATCTCCGGCATCGACACCCGCGCCCTCACCCGCCACCTGCGCGAGCGCGGCGCCATGCGCGTCGGCATCTTCTCCGGCAACGCGCTGCCCGACGAGGGCACCATGCTCGCCGAGGTCCGCCAGGCCCCCGAGATGAGCGGCGCCGACCTCTCCGCCGAGGTCGCCACCACCGAGGCGTACGTCGTCCCGGCGATCGGCCCCGACGGCGAAGCCGTCCCGATCGGCACCGCGAAGTTCACCGTCGCCGCGATCGACCTCGGCATCAAGGGCATGACCCCGCACCGGATGGCCGAGCGCGGCATCGAGGTACACGTGCTGCCCGCCACGGCCACCGTCGAGGACGTCTACGCCGCCGACCCGGACGGCGTGTTCTTCTCCAACGGCCCCGGCGACCCGTCCACCGCCGACCACCCGGTCTCCGTCATGCGGGGCGTCCTGGAGCGCGGCACCCCGCTCTTCGGCATCTGCTTCGGCAACCAGATCCTGGGCCGCGCCCTCGGCTTCGGCACCTTCAAGCTGAAGTACGGCCACCGCGGCATCAACCAGCCCGTGCAGGACCGTACGACCGGCAAGGTCGAGGTCACCGCGCACAACCACGGATTCGCCGTCGACGCCCCGCTCGACAAGGTCTCCGACACCCCCTACGGCCGCGCCGAGGTCTCCCACGTCTGCCTCAACGACAACGTGGTGGAGGGCCTCCAGCTCCTCGACAAGCCGGCCTTCAGCGTCCAGTACCACCCCGAAGCGGCAGCGGGCCCGCACGACGCCGCCTACCTGTTCGACCGCTTCGTGAACCTCATGGAGGGCCAGCGTGCCTAAGCGCACCGATATCCAGTCCGTCCTGGTCATCGGCTCCGGCCCGATCGTCATCGGCCAGGCCGCCGAGTTCGACTACTCCGGCACCCAGGCGTGCCGCGTGCTCAAGGCCGAGGGCCTGCGCGTCGTCCTGGTCAACTCCAACCCGGCGACGATCATGACCGACCCGGAGATCGCCGACGCCACCTACGTCGAGCCGATCACGCCCGAGTTCGTCGAGAAGATCATCGCCAAGGAGCGCCCCGACGCCCTTCTGCCCACCCTGGGCGGCCAGACGGCCCTCAACACGGCCATCTCGCTGCACGGCAACGGTGTCCTGGAGAAGTACGGCGTCGAGCTGATCGGCGCCAATGTGGAGGCCATCAACAAGGGCGAGGACCGCGACCTGTTCAAGGAGGTCGTCGAGGAGGTCCGCAAGAAGACCGGCCACGGCGAGTCCGCCCGGTCCTACATCTGCCACTCCATGGACGACGTCCTCAAGGGCGTCGACGCGCTCGGCGGCTACCCCGTCGTCGTCCGCCCCTCCTTCACCATGGGCGGCGCAGGGTCCGGCTTCGCCCACGACGAGGAGGAGCTGCGCCGCATCGCCGGCCAGGGCCTCACCCTCTCGCCGACCACCGAGGTGCTCCTGGAGGAGTCCATCCTCGGCTGGAAGGAGTACGAGCTGGAGCTGATGCGCGACAAGAACGACAACGTCGTGGTCGTCTGCTCCATCGAGAACTTCGACCCCATGGGCGTGCACACCGGCGACTCGATCACCGTGGCGCCCGCGATGACGCTCACCGACCGCGAGTACCAGGTGCTGCGCGACGTCGGCATCGCCATCATCCGCGAGGTCGGCGTCGACACCGGCGGCTGCAACATCCAGTTCGCGGTGAACCCCGAGGACGGTCGCGTGATCGTCATCGAGATGAACCCGCGCGTGTCGCGCTCCTCGGCCCTCGCATCCAAGGCGACCGGCTTCCCCATCGCCAAGATCGCCGCGAAGCTCGCCGTCGGCTACACCCTCGACGAGATCCCGAACGACATCACGCGGGAGACCCCGGCCTCCTTCGAGCCCACGCTGGACTACGTGGTCGTCAAGGCACCGCGCTTCGCCTTCGAGAAGTTCCCGAGCGCCGACTCCACCCTCACCACCACCATGAAGTCGGTCGGCGAGGCCATGGCCATCGGCCGCAACTTCACCGAGGCCTTCCAGAAGGCGCTGCGCTCGCTGGAGAAGAAGGGCAGCCAGTTCACCTTCGTCGGCGAGCCCGGCGACAAGCTGGAGCTGCTGCGCGAGGCCGTGCGGCCCACCGACGGGCGCATCAACGCCGTCATGCAGGCCATCCGCGCGGGCGCCACGCCCGAGGAGGTCTTCGAGCACACCAAGATCGACCCGTGGTTCGTCGACCAGCTCTTCCTCATCAAGGAGATCGCCGACGAGATCGCCGGGGCCCGCGAGCTGACCGCCGACCTGCTCACCGAGGCCAAGCGGCACGGCTTCTCCGACCAGCAGATCGCCGAGATCAGCGGCCTGGGCGAGGACGTGGTCCGCCAGGTGCGGCACGCGCTCGGCGTCCGCCCGGTCTACAAGACCGTCGACACCTGCGCCGCCGAGTTCGCCGCCCGGACGCCGTACTTCTACTCCTCCTACGACGAGGAGACCGAGGTCGCGTCCCGCGAGAAGCCCGCGGTGATCATCCTGGGCTCCGGGCCCAACCGGATCGGCCAGGGCATCGAGTTCGACTACTCCTGCGTCCACGCCTCCTTCGCGCTGTCCGACGCCGGGTACGAGACCGTGATGGTCAACTGCAACCCGGAGACCGTCTCCACCGACTACGACACCTCCGACCGGCTCTACTTTGAGCCGCTCACCCTGGAGGACGTCCTGGAGATCGTCCACGCCGAGCAGCAGGCCGGTCCCGTCGCGGGCGTGATCGTCCAGCTCGGCGGCCAGACCCCGCTGGGCCTGTCCCAGGCGCTCAAGGACAACGGCGTGCCGATCGTCGGCACCTCCCCGGAGGCCATCCACGCCGCCGAGGACCGCGGCGCCTTCGGCCGGGTCCTCGCCGAGGCCGGGCTCCCGGCCCCCAAGCACGGCACCGCCACCACCTTCGCCGAGGCCAAGGCCATCGCCGACGAGATCGGCTACCCGGTCCTGGTGCGGCCCTCCTACGTGCTCGGCGGACGCGGCATGGAGATCGTCTACGACGAGACGCGCCTGGAGGCGTACATCGCCGAGTCGACCGAGATCAGCCCGTCCCGGCCGGTCCTGGTCGACCGCTTCCTGGACGACGCCATCGAGATCGACGTCGACGCCCTGTACGACGGCGAGGAGCTGTACCTGGGCGGCGTTATGGAGCACATCGAGGAGGCCGGCATCCACTCCGGCGACTCGGCGTGCGCCCTGCCCCCCATCACGCTCGGCGGCTTCGACATCAAGCGGCTGCGCACCTCCACCGAGGGCATCGCCAAGGGCGTCGGCGTACGCGGCCTGATCAACATCCAGTTCGCGATGGCCGGGGACATCCTCTACGTCCTGGAGGCCAACCCCCGCGCCTCCCGCACCGTCCCCTTCACCTCGAAGGCGACGGCGGTGCCGCTGGCCAAGGCCGCCGCCCGCATCTCGCTGGGCGCGACCATCGCCGAGTTGCGTGCCGAGGGCCTGCTCCCGGCGAGCGGCGACGGCGGCACCCTGCCGCTGGACGCGCCGATCTCCGTCAAGGAGGCCGTGATGCCGTGGTCCCGCTTCCGGGACATCCACGGCCGCGGCGTCGACACGGTGCTCGGCCCGGAGATGCGCTCCACCGGCGAGGTCATGGGCATCGACTCCGTCTTCGGCACGGCCTACGCCAAGTCGCAGGCGGGCGCCTACGGGCCGCTGCCGACCAAGGGCCGCGCCTTCATCTCGGTCGCCAACCGCGACAAGCGCTCGATGATCTTCCCGGCGCGCGAGCTGGTCGCCCACGGCTTCGAGCTGATGGCCACCTCCGGCACCGCCGAGGTCCTCAAGCGCAACGGCATCAACGCCACCGTCGTGCGCAAGCAGTCCGAGGGCACCGGCCCGAACGGCGAGAAGACCATCGTCCAGCTCATCCACGACGGCGAGGTCGACCTGATCGTCAACACGCCGTACGGCACCGGCGGCCGCCTCGACGGCTACGACATCCGTACGGCGGCCGTGGCCCGCTCCGTGCCCTGCCTGACGACGGTCCAGGCGCTGGCGGCGGCGGTCCAGGGCATCGACGCCCTCAACCACGGCGACGTGGGAGTGCGCTCACTCCAGGAACACGCCGAATTCCTGACCGCGGCCCGCGACTAGCAGCCCCGAGGGGGACACCGGAAACGGTGTCCCCCTCTTCATGAGGACACCATGTACAAGATCTTCTTTTCTCTCGTCTTCAAGCGGATGGACCCGGAGGCGGCCCACCACCTCGCCTTCCGCTGGATCCGCCTGGCCGTCCGCGTCCCCGTCCTGCGGACCTTCGTCGCCGCCGCGCTCGCGCCCCGGTACGAGGAACTGCGCACCGAGGCCCTGGGCCTGCGGATGCACGGCCCCTTCGGTCTCGCCGCCGGCTTCGACAAGAACGCCGTCGCGATCGACGGCATGGCGATGCTCGGCTTCGACCACGTCGAGATCGGCACCGTCACCGGCGAGCCCCAGCCCGGCAACCCCAAGAAGCGGCTGTTCCGCCTGGTGGGCGACCGCGCGCTGATCAACCGCATGGGCTTCAACAACGACGGCTCGCTCGCCGTAGCGGCCCGGCTGGCCTCCCGCACGCCCGTCCTCCGGACCGTCGTCGGCGTCAACATCGGCAAGACCAAGGTCGTCCCCGAGGAGGAGGCCGTCGGCGACTACGTGAAGTCCGCCGAGCGGCTCGCCCCGCACGCCGACTACCTGGTCGTCAACGTCTCCTCGCCCAACACGCCCGGCCTGCGCAACCTCCAGGCGACCGAGGCGCTGCGCCCGCTGCTGAGCGCGGTCCGCGAGGCCGCCGACCGCGCGGTGACCGCCCGGCGTGTCCCGCTCCTGGTCAAGATCGCGCCCGACCTCGCCGACGAGGACGTGGACGCGGTCGCCGACCTGGCCGTTGAGCTGGGCCTGGACGGCATCATCGCCACCAACACCACCATCGCGCGCGAGGGCCTCGGCCTGACCTCGTCGCCCGCCCTTGTCGGGGAGACCGGCGGGCTGTCCGGCGCCCCCCTCAAGGCGCGCTCCCTGGAGGTGCTGCGCCGCCTCTACGCGCGCGTGGGCGACCGGATCACCCTGGTCGGCGTCGGGGGCGTCGAAACGGCCGAGGACGCCTGGGAGCGCATCCTGGCCGGTGCCACGCTGGTCCAGGGCTACAGCGCCTTCATCTACGAGGGGCCCTTCTGGGGCCGCGCGATCCACAAGGGGCTCGCCGCGCGCCTGCGGCAGAGCCCGTACGCCACCCTCGCCGACGCGGTCGGCGCCGACGTGAGGAAGCACGCATGACGGTTCTGGAGCCCTTCGGCGCCCGGCTGCGCCACGCGATGGACGAGCGCGGTCCCCTGTGCGTCGGCATCGACCCGCACGCCTCCCTGCTCGCCGAGTGGGGCCTGAACGACGACGTGGCCGGCCTGGAGCGTTTCAGCCGCACCGTCGTGGAGGCGGTGGCCGACCGGGTCGCCGTCCTCAAGCCGCAGAGCGCCTTCTTCGAGCGGTTCGGCTCGCGCGGCGTCGCGGTGCTGGAGACGTCGGTCCAGGAGGCGCGGGCGGCCGGTGCGCTGGTCGTCATGGACGCCAAGCGCGGCGACATCGGCTCGACGATGGCCGCGTACGCCGAGTCGTTCCTGCACAAGGACGCGCCGCTGTTCTCGGACGCGCTGACCGTCTCCCCGTACCTCGGTTACGGCTCCCTGAAGCCGGCCGTCGACCTGGCGCGCGAGAGCGGCGCGGGCCTGTTCGTGCTGGCGCTGACCTCCAACCCGGAGGGCGGCGAGGTCCAGCACGCGGTCCGGGGCGACGGACGCGGCGTCGGGGCGACGATGCTGGCGCACCTGGCCGCCGAGAACGCGGGGGAGGAGCCGCTCGGCTCCTTCGGCGCGGTGGTCGGTGCCACACTCGGTGACCTGTCCTCGTACGACCTGGGCATCAACGGTCCGCTGCTGGCGCCGGGCATCGGAGCCCAGGGGGCCACGCCCGCGGACCTGCCGCGCGTGTTCGGTGCCGCGGTGCGCGACGTGGTGCCGAGCGTCAGCCGGGGTGTCCTTCGTCACGGTCCGGATGTGGCCGCGTTGCGGACGGCCGCCGACCGTTTCGCGGCGGAGATCCGGACCGCGGTCACGGCGTCCTGACCCTGGATACATCCTCAAATCAGAGGGAGTATGTCCTAAATGTCCGGCCTGACGGAGGCTGACCAGGACTTTTCCGCTGTTCTCGCTGACTCTGGCGGACTTGACCGCTAGTCTCCGTCGAGAGTCAACGGGCAAGCGTGTTGCTCGTGGCTCACCAGGTGAGGGGCGACTAGGTTCCTCACCGGTCCGTATCCGACAGTTCGACATCCGAGGTGACGTAGGCGTGGCTCTTCCGCCCCTTACCCCTGAACAGCGCGCAGCCGCGCTCGAAAAGGCCGCCGCGGCTCGCCGGGAGCGGGCCGAGGTCAAGAATCGACTCAAGCACTCCGGCGCCTCCCTCCACGAGGTCATCAAGCAGGGTCAGGAGAACGACGTCATCGGCAAGATGAAGGTCTCCGCCCTCCTCGAGTCCCTGCCGGGCGTGGGCAAAGTCCGCGCCAAGCAGATCATGGAGCGACTGGGCATCTCCGAGAGCCGCCGCGTGCGCGGTCTCGGGTCCAACCAGATCGCGTCCCTGGAGCGCGAGTTCGGCAGCACCGGCAGCTGAGTCCGGACCACTCCGGGATTGCTGGAATAATCGCTGCATGGCTGCAACACCCCGGGGGACGTCCCCCGTACCCCCGGACGCACGTCCGCGGCTGACCGTGCTCTCCGGCCCCTCGGGGGTCGGCAAGAGCACGGTCGTCGCCCATATGCGCAAGGAACACCCCGAGGTATGGCTGTCGGTCTCGGCGACGACCCGCAGGCCACGCCCCGGCGAGCAGCACGGTGTCCACTACTTCTTCGTCAGCGACGAGGAGATGGACAAGCTGATCGCCAACGGTGAGCTGCTGGAGTGGGCCGAGTTCGCCGGCAACCGCTACGGCACGCCGCGTGCGGCCGTGCTGGAGCGCCTGGAGGCCGGTGAGCCGGTGCTCCTGGAGATCGACCTCCAGGGTGCGCGGCAGGTCCGCGAGTCCATGCCCGAGGCCCGGCTGGTGTTCCTGGCCCCGCCCTCCTGGGACGAGCTGGTGCGCAGGCTCACCGGCCGGGGCACCGAACCGCCCGAGGTGATCGAGCGCCGCCTCGCCGCGGCCAAGGTCGAGCTGGCGGCCGAGCCGGAGTTCGACCAGACCCTGGTGAACACCTCCGTCGAGGACGTGGCGCGCGAGCTGCTAGCCTTGACGAACGTCGTGTGATCGTTACAGGTCACCCTGCGGTCATCCCGACAGAATCTTTCCCATCCATCGGAAGGTAGAGCGTGTCCTCTTCCATCTCCGCGCCCGAGGGCATCATCAACCCGCCGATCGACGAGCTCCTCGAGGCCACGGACTCGAAGTACAGCCTCGTGATCTACGCGGCCAAGCGGGCCCGCCAGATCAACGCGTACTACTCGCAGCTCGGCGAGGGCCTCCTCGAGTACGTGGGTCCGCTCGTCGACACCCACGTCCACGAGAAGCCGCTCTCGATCGCCCTGCGCGAGATCAACGCGGGGCTGCTGACCTCCGAGGCCATCGAGGGTCCGGCGCAGTAACACCGGCAACATCGGCGGTAGTATCTTCAGCCTTACGCTGACTTATCCACAGGCCCGGCAGCCCGACTGTCGGGCCTGTGGTGTGTGATGGGACGTACGCGCCGTCCGGGCGCAGTTCCAACGCGTCGTCCGGGCGCGTGGTCCGAGCGCGTTATCCGAGCCGGGGAGAGACGGTGGACAAGCCGAAGGTCGTTCTGGGGGTCAGTGGCGGCATCGCCGCGTACAAGGCCTGTGAGCTGCTGCGCAGACTCACCGAGTCGGGGCACGAGGTCCGCGTCGTCCCCACCGCCTCCGCACTGCACTTCGTGGGCGCCGCCACCTGGTCCGCCCTGTCCGGCAACCCCGTCTCGACCGAGGTCTGGGACGACGTCCACGAGGTCCCGCACGTGCGCATCGGCCAGCACGCCGACCTGGTCGTCGTCGCCCCGGCCACCGCCGACATGCTCGCCAAGGCGGCCCACGGCCTGGCCGACGACCTGCTCACCAACACCCTGCTCACGGCCCGCTGCCCCGTCGTCTTCGCCCCCGCCATGCACACCGAGATGTGGGAGCACCCGGCCACCCAGGAGAACGTGGCGACGCTGCGCCGCCGCGGCGCCGTGGTGATCGAGCCCGCCGTCGGCCGCCTCACCGGCGTCGACACCGGCAAGGGCCGGCTGCCCGACCCGGGCGAGATCTTCGAGGTCTGCCGCCGCGTCCTCGCCCGCGGGGTGCGCGAGCCCGACCTCGCCGGACGGCACGTGGTCGTCAGCGCCGGCGGCACCCGGGAGCCCCTCGACCCGGTCCGCTTCCTCGGCAACCGCTCCTCCGGCAAGCAGGGCTACGCCCTCGCCCGCACCGCGGCCGCCCGCGGCGCCCGCGTCACGCTCGTCTCGGCGAACGCCTCGATGCCGGCCCCGGCCGGCGTGGACGTGGTGCCGGTCGGCACGGCGGTGGAGCTGCGCGAGGCGATGCTGCGCGCAGCGGCCGACGCCGACGCCGTGGTCATGGCCGCGGCGGTGGCGGACTTCCGGCCCGCGGCCTACGCCACCGGGAAGATCAAGAAGAAGGACGGCGAGGAACCCGCACCGATCACCCTGGTGCGCAATCCGGACATCCTCGCGGAGCTCTCCGCACCCCGGGCCCGCGCGGGGCAGGTGGTCGTCGGCTTCGCCGCCGAGACCGACGACGTCCTGGCCAACGGCAGGGCCAAGCTGAAGCGCAAGGGCTGCGACCTCCTCGTGGTGAACGAGGTGGGGGAGCGCAAGACCTTCGGCTCCGAGGAGAACGAGGCGGTGGTCCTGGGCGCCGACGGCAGTGAGACGCCGGTCGCCCACGGACCGAAGGAAGCCCTGGCCGACGCGGTGTGGGACCTCGTCGCCCGGCGGCTGGAGTGAATGACCCATTTGCTCGAAGGAGCAGCGAAGACGACGCAGAAGAAGGCGCATTCGAGCGTGGCGCCCCTGGCCAAGGGCGCTTTCTTCTGGGCAGAATGCGCGTGCCGCAGGTCACAGCCCTCCCGAGAGCTGAGACAGGTGGGCCCGCGGCAGAGTGCGACCGATAAACTGTTCTCGGACGTCGCCGGGTGCAGCTCCCCGTGCCGTCCACCAATGATCAGCCAGCAGCCGCTGCAACCCCAGGGAGCGTTGTGTCCCGTCGCCTGTTCACCTCGGAGTCCGTGACCGAAGGTCACCCCGACAAGATCGCTGACCAGATCAGCGACACGATTCTCGACGCGCTTCTGCGTGAGGACCCGACCTCCAGGGTCGCCGTCGAAACCTTGATCACCACCGGTCTGGTGCACGTGGCCGGAGAGGTCACCACCAAGGCCTACGCGGACATCGCCAACCTCGTCCGCGGCAAGATCCTGGACATCGGCTACGACTCCTCCAAGAAGGGCTTCGACGGAGCCTCCTGCGGCGTCTCGGTCTCCATCGGCGCCCAGTCCCCGGACATCGCGCAGGGTGTCGACACCGCGTACGAGAACCGCGTGGAGGGCGACGAGGACGAGCTGGACCGCCAGGGCGCCGGCGACCAGGGCCTGATGTTCGGCTACGCCTCCGACGAGACGCCCACGCTGATGCCGCTGCCGGTCTTCCTGGCGCACCGCCTGTCCAAGCGCCTGTCCGAGGTCCGCAAGAACGGCACCATCCCCTACCTGCGTCCGGACGGCAAGACCCAGGTCACCATCGAGTACGACGGCGACAAGGCGGTCCGGCTGGACACCGTCGTCGTCTCCTCGCAGCACGCGAGCGACATCGACCTCGAGTCGCTGCTGGCCCCGGACATCAAGGAGTTCGTCGTCGAGCCGGAGCTGAAGGCGCTCCTCGAGGACGGCATCAAGATCGACACGGAGAACTACCGTCTCCTGGTCAACCCGACCGGCCGCTTCGAGATCGGCGGCCCGATGGGCGACGCCGGTCTGACCGGCCGCAAGATCATCATCGACACCTACGGCGGCATGGCCCGCCACGGCGGTGGCGCCTTCTCCGGCAAGGACCCGTCGAAGGTGGACCGCTCCGCGGCCTACGCGATGCGCTGGGTCGCCAAGAACGTCGTGGCCGCGGGCCTCGCCGCCCGCTGCGAGGTCCAGGTCGCCTACGCCATCGGCAAGGCCGAGCCGGTCGGCCTGTTCGTGGAGACCTTCGGCACCGCCAAGGTCGAGCCGGAGAAGATCGAGAAGGCGATCGACGAGGTCTTCGACCTGCGTCCGGCCGCCATCATCCGCGACCTCGACCTGCTCCGCCCGATCTACGCCCAGACCGCCGCCTACGGCCACTTCGGCCGTGAGCTGCCGGACTTCACCTGGGAGCGCACCGACCGCGTCGACGCGCTGCGCGAGGCCGCCGGCCTGTAAGGATCCGGGGCCCCGTCGCCCCTTGTGACAGCTGAGGCCCGGTGCCCCCGGAGGGGGCGCCGGGCCTCGTCACATGGAGCCGGTCCCGGCGGTGTTGTCAGTGGTCTTTGCGAGAATGCAGGCGTGAGCAGCGAGAACGGACCGGAGCAGGGCGGCGCGCAGGACGCGCCGCCCGAGCAGCTCGCGCTCATCCGGGAGACGGTGCGCAGGACGCAGACACCCCGCGCCAAGCCGCGCACCTGGCGTGGGGCCGCGCTCGCCAAGGAGCTGCCGGTCGCCCGGGTCCTCGTCGACAAGGGCGTGCTCCACCTCGACCGGTACTTCGACTACGCCGTGCCCGAGGAGCTGGACGCCGAGGCCCAGCCCGGTGTGCGGGTGCGGGTGCGCTTCGGGGCCGGACGCCACCGGGTGCGGGACGGGCGGCGCGAGGGCGGCGGGCTCATCGACGGCTTCCTCGTCGAGCGGCTCGCCGAGTCCGACTACGCGGGACCCCTGGCGGCACTGGCCCAGGTCGTCTCACCCGAGCGGATCCTCGACGAGGAGCTGCTCGGCCTGGTCCGGTCGGTCGCAGACCGGTACGCGGGCAGCGTCGCGGACGTCCTCCAGCTTGCCGTCCCCCCGCGCAACGCCCGCGCCGAGAAGCGGGAGTCGCCGCAGCCGCTGCCCGCCCCGCCGGTGCCCGAGCCGGGCTCGTGGGCGCGGTACGAGCAGGGGGCGGCGTTCGTGGCCGCCCTGGCCTCCGGGGGAGCACCGCGGGCGGTGTGGAACGCGTTGCCCGGTCCGCACTGGGCCGAGGAGCTCGCGCGGGCCGTGGCGGCCACGCTGGCCTCCGGCCGGGGCGCCCTCGTCGTCCTGCCGGACGGGCGGGCGGTCGCCCGCGCCGACGCCGCGCTCACCGCGCTCCTGGGCGAGGGACGGCACGCGGTGCTCACGGCCGACGCCGGTCCCGAGAAGCGGTACGCACAGTGGCTGGCGGTGCGCCGGGGCGCCGTACGGGCCGTGGTCGGGACCAGGGGCGCCATGTTCGCGCCGGTGCGCGACCTCGGTCTGGTCGCCCTGTGGGACGACGGCGACGACAGTCACAGCGAGCCGCACGCGCCGCAGCCGCACGCGCGCGAGGTACTGCTGCTGCGCGCGGCCCAGGACCGCTGCGCCTTCCTGCTGGGCGGCTGGAGCTGCACCGTGGACGCCGCCCAGCTCGTGGAGACCGGCTGGGCCCGGCCCCTGGTCGCCACCCGCGAGCAGGTAAGGGGCGCCGCCCCGCTGGTGCGGACCGTGGGGGACCAGGACCTGGCCCGGGACGAGGCCGCCCGTGCCGCGCGCCTGCCCACCCTCGCCTGGCAGGCCGTCAGGGAAGGGCTGCGGCACGGACCGGTGCTCGTGCAGGTGCCCCGACGGGGTTACGTGCCCCGGATGGCCTGCGCGGCGTGCCGGACGCCCGCGCGGTGCCGGCACTGCTCGGGGCCGCTGGAGGGGCAGGAGTCCGCCTCCGCCCTGCGGTGCGGCTGGTGCGGGCGCGAGGAGGGCGCCTGGCACTGCCCGGAGTGCGGCGCCTTCCGGCTGCGTGCGCAGGTCGTGGGCGCCCGGCGCACCGCGGAGGAGCTGGGGCGGGCCTTCCCGGCCGTGCCCGTGCGCACCTCCGGACGCGAGCACGTGCTGGACACCGTGTCCGGGGCCCCCGCGCTGATCGTGAGTACTCCGGGGGCCGAACCGGTCGCCGAGGGCGGCTACGCGGCGGCGCTGCTGCTCGACGGCTGGGCCATGCTCGGCAGGCCCGACCTGCGGTCCGGCGAGGACGCGCTGCGGCGCTGGCTGGCCGCCGCCGCCCTGGTACGTCCGCAGAGCGCCGGGGGCACCGTCGTCGCGGTCGCCGAGCCGACGCTGCGGCCGGTGCAGGCGCTGGTGCGCTGGGACCCGGTCGGACACGCGCTGCGTGAGCTCGCCGAACGGGCGGAGCTGGGCTTCCCCCCGGTGTCGCGGATGGCGGCCGTGGCGGGGCCGCCGGAGGCGGTCGGCGGTTTCCTCGACGCGGTCGAACTGCCGCCGGAGGCGGAGGTGCTCGGCCCCGTGCCCCTGCCGGTCACGGCGGCGGGGCGGCCGCGGCGGGTGGGCGCGCCGCCGCCCGGGGAGCACTGGGAGCGGGCACTGGTCCGGGTGCCGCCGGGGCGCGGGGCGGCGCTGGCCGGTGCGCTGAAGGCCGCCCAGGCGACGCGGACGGCACGCGGGAGCGACACGGCGGTGTGGGTGCGCATCGATCCGCCCGACATCGGGTGAGCGGCGCACATGCCGACGCCCCGCCTTCCCGGAGATGCGCCGGGATGACGGGGCGACCGTTGTGCGTCGGCCGGCGTGGGCCGCGTCGTGGGTCAGCCGTTGCGCGGGCCGGGGAAGGCGGTCGGGCGGACCTCGTCGCGCAGGGACGGGCTGCCCGAGGTCGGCTGGGTCGGCATGGACCGGGCCGCCGGGACCGTGGGCACCGCAGGGAGCCCCGAGCCCACGTTGACCGGGCGGGTGCCCGTCGGCTCCGGTGCGTGCTCGCCGGCCTCGGCCGCGGGCGCCGCCGTCTGGGCCGCGGCGCGCCGGGAGCCGTAGCGCCGGTGCACCGCCTGCTTGGTCACGCCGAGCGCGGAGCCCACCGCGTCCCACGAGAAGCCGAGCGAACGGTCGAAGTCCACGGCGGCCGTGACCAGGGTCTCGACACTGTCCCGCAGCTCCTGGGCGAGGCGGACGGTCGGGGCGGGGGCGCGCCCGTAGACGACGAAGCCCGTGGAGGGGCCGGAGCGGCGCGGGCGGTAGACGTTGCCCAACTGGGCGGTGAGGGTGCGCAGTGCGTCCACCTGCCGGCGGACCCGCTCGATGTCCCGCACCAGCAAGTGCAGGCTGGCCCGAGCCTGGGCGTCGTGGGTTGCGTGGTCGGCCATGAACAAGCCTCTCGAACCGGCGTTGAAAGGGGTCGGGCCGCGCGGGCGGCCCGGTGTGTCAACTCTTCCTTGACCAACGTGCGGGTGCGGGGTTGGTCACGGGGTGGGGGCGTGGGGGATTCTTCGTGCGCCCCCTCGGCCTTCGGCCCCGGGAGGTCTCCCGCCCGCGCACCACTCGTTTCCAGTCGGACGAGAAGCCGAGCTCTCCCGCGGGGGTACTGGGCCGTCGGCGGCTTTCCGTCGGTTGACGGCTCGTAGACTGGTGCGTCGCCCGCAACCGCCCCCGCCCGAGAGGCCCGTCCCACCCATGAAGCTCGTCTTCGCCGGCACCCCCGAGGTCGCCGTTCCCGCCCTGGACGCCCTGATCGCCTCCGGGCGTCACGAGGTGGCCGCCGTCGTCACGCGGCCCGACGCTCCGGCCGGGCGGGGGCGCCGGCTGGTCGCCTCGCCCGTGGCCGAGCGGGCCGAGGAGGCGGGCATCGAGGTGCTCAAGCCCGCGAAGCCGCGCGACCCCGCGTTCCTGGAGCGGCTGCGGGAGATCGCGCCCGACTGCTGCCCCGTCGTCGCCTACGGCGCCCTGCTGCCCCGCGTCGCCCTGGACGTGCCCGCCCGCGGCTGGGTCAACCTGCACTTCTCGCTGCTGCCCGCCTGGCGCGGCGCAGCCCCCGTACAGCACTCGCTGATGGCGGGCGACGAGATCACCGGCGCGTCCACCTTCCTGATCGAGGAGGGCCTGGACTCCGGCCCCGTGTACGGGACGGTCACCGAGACCGTCCGCCCCACCGACACCAGCGGCGACCTGCTGACCCGGCTGGCCTTCGCCGGCGCCGGGCTGCTCGCGGCCACCATGGACGGTATCGAGGACGGCAGCCTGAAGGCCGTACCGCAGCCGGCCGAGGGCGTCACCCTCGCGCCGAAGATCACCGTCGAGGACGCCCGCGTCGACTGGACCGCCCCCGCGCTGCGCGTCGACCGGGTGGTGCGCGGCTGCACCCCGGCCCCCGGCGCCTGGACCACCTTCCGGGGCGAGCGGCTCAAGCTCGTACAGGCCGTGCCGCTGCCCGACCGCACGGACCTCGCCCCGGGGCAGCTCGCCGCCGGGAAGAACAACGTGTACGTCGGCACCGGCTCGCACGCCGTCGAGCTGCTGTGGGTGCAGGCCCAGGGCAAGAAGCCGATGCGGGCCGCGGACTGGGCGCGCGGCGCGCGGATCACCGAGGGCGAGCTGCTCGGCGGCTGACCCGGGCCCGAGCGGCTCCCGGCCTCCCGACCTCCCAGCCTCCCGGCCTCCGCCTCACCGTTTTCCGTTCACCGGCCCGGCGTACGCTGGTGAGCGCACTTCACCCCACACCCGGAGCACCTTTTTCGTGAGCGAACAGCCCCGCCGTCCCCGCAAGCCGTACCGCAGGCCCCAGAAGGACCCCGTCCGCCTCCTCGCCTTCGAGGCGCTCAGGGCCGTGGACGAGCGCGACGCGTACGCCAACCTCGTCCTGCCGCCGCTGCTGCGCAAGGCACGGGAGAAGGAGGGCCCCGAGAAGTTCGACGCCCGGGACGCCGCCCTCGCCACCGAGCTGGTCTACGGGACGCTGCGCCGGCAGGGGACGTACGACGCGATCATCGCGGACTGCGTGGACCGGCCGCTGCGCGAGGTCGACCCGCCGGTGCTCGACGTGCTCAGCCTGGGTGTGCACCAGCTGCTCGGGACGCGTATCCCGAGCCACGCCGCCGTCTCCGCCTCCGTGGAGCTGGCGCGGGTCGTGCTCGGGGACGGGCGGGCCAAGTTCGTCAACGCCGTGCTGCGCAAGGTGGCCCGGGACGACCTCGACGGGTGGCTGGAGCGGGTCGCCCCGCCCTACGACGAGGACCCCGAGGACCACCTGGCCGTCGTGCACTCGCACCCGCGCTGGGTCGTCTCCGCGCTGTGGGACTCGCTGGGCGGCGGCCGGGCCGGCATCGAGGAGCTGCTGGCCGCCGACAACGAACGCCCCGAGGTCACGCTCGTCGCGCGGCCGGGCCGGGCCACCCCCGAGGAGCTGCTCGGTGAGGAGGCCGCCGTACCGGGGCGCTGGTCGCCGTACGCCGTGCGGCTGAGCGAGGGCGGTGAGCCCGGGGCCGTCGAGGCCGTGCGGGAGGGCCGCGCCGGGGTGCAGGACGAGGGCAGCCAGCTGGTCGCCCTGGCCCTCGCCAACGCGCCGCTGGACGGACCGGACCGGCGCTGGCTGGACGGCTGCGCGGGCCCGGGCGGCAAGGCCGCGCTCCTCGGTGCGCTCGCCGCCGAACGCGGCGCCTTCCTGCTCGCCTCCGAGAAGCAGCCGCACCGCGCCGGGCTCGTGGCCAGGGCGCTGGACGGCAATCCCGGCCCGTACCAGGTCATCGCCGCCGACGGGACCCGTCCCGCGTGGCGGCCGGGGAGCTTCGACCGCGTCCTGGTCGACGTGCCGTGCACCGGCCTGGGTGCCCTGCGGCGTCGTCCCGAGGCGCGCTGGCGGCGCCGCCCCGAGGACCTGGAGGGCTTCGCCCCGCTCCAGCGCGGGCTGCTGCGGGGTGCCCTGGAGGCCGTACGGGTCGGCGGCGTCGTCGCCTACGCGACCTGCTCGCCCCACCTCGCCGAGACCCGCGCCGTCGTCGCGGACGTCCTCAAGCAGCACCCCGGCACCGAGCTGCTCGACGCCCGGCCGCTGCTGCCCGGCGTTCCCGGCCTCGGCGAGGGACCCGACGTCCAGCTCTGGCCGCACCTGCACGGCACGGACGCCATGTACCTGGCGCTCGTGCGCCGCACCTCGTGACCGGCTCCGCGCCCCGGACCGGATCCGTTCCCCGGACCGGCTGCGCGCGTCAACACGCCTAGCGCCTGTTCACCTTCACCCGCTCCCCGCCCGCCAGCTCCGGTTTCAGGTCCACTTGGACCTGGTGGGTGGTCTGGTGGTCGACGGACCCGCCCAGTTCGGCCGTCACCACGCCGATCCGGAGGCCTCCCCGGCCGCTGCCGGTCCGGTGGACCTGCACGGTGAAGGTCAGGCTCACGTTCTCCACGGCGAAACCGAGGTCCCGGCCCTCCGCATCGGCGCGGGCCTCCTCCAGTTCGCCCCGGATCCGGCCGATCACCTCGGCCAGCCCCACGAAACCCGGTTCGTTCGTCAACTCGCCTCCGTACAGAGTTTGTTCACTCTTGCCGCAGCAGTATGCGACAGGAGCAGGCGCCCGTATAGTTCGCATATGGCTGCTGGCGGGGGAGATCCGGCCGCCTCGCCCATGAAGACACCGAGCTGGGCGGTGCGGATCAGGGGAGCGGACGGGGAGATCGCGGGGGCCGGCATTCTGCTGACCCCGGACCAGGTACTCACCTGCGCGCACGTCGTGGACCGCGCGGCGGACCGGCTCATGGCGGAGTTCGTCGGCGCGGCCGACCACAGCGTGCCCGCGGTGCGCGCCCGGGTGGACGGCACCGCGTACGTGCCGGAAACGCGGGACGCCGACGGCGACCCCAGCGGGGACGTGGCGCTGCTCCGGCTGGAGCGGCCCCGGCCTGCGGAGGAAACGGTACGGCTGCACCGGTTGTCGGCACCCGGCCGCGAAGTGCGCATGTACGGCTTCCCCTACGCCTACAACGGCGGCATCTGGTTCCGCTCCACCGTCGTGGGCGGCTGCGGGCGCGACGGGCAGGTGCAGCTGAGCCCGGTCAGCCCCGGTGAACTGGCCAGCCCCGGATGCAGCGGCGCGGGCGTCGCCGACAGCCGGACCGGCGAGGTCATCGGCATGGTGCTCAGCGGGCAGCTGGACCAGCACGGGAACCGGTTCTCCTTCATGAGTCCCGCCGAGACCATCGCCCGTCACCTGCCCCGGCTCAAGCCGCACATCCTGGGCCCCACGGCCGTCGACGAGCGGCTGCTCCCCACCGCCGACGGCGCCTCCCGGAACCTGCTCGACGAGCCGTTCGCCCAGCGCCTCGCCGCCTGGCTGCGCGACGACGGCAGCCAGGTGAAGATCAGTGTCGTCGAACCCGGCGACGCCGCGCGTGCGGCCACGTTGAGCCGCGCCATCACCCTCGCCGACCGGGAACTGCGCACCGCGGTCTCGATCGACCGCGCGTCGCTCGACCCGCCCGGCACCGTTCCGTCGGCGGGTGGCCACGACCTCGCCGTGGACGCGAGCGGGCTGACGGCCGCCGAGATCGCCGAGCGGATCGCCGAACGCATCGGCCTGTGGCAGCACCCGGAGGATCCCCCGCTCGACCGTATCCGCGCCTCCAAGACATCCCTCAACCTGGTCGTCGTCGGCGTCGACGAGGCGGCCGACCCGCCGTCCCTGCTGGACCTGCTGGACGTGCTGCGCGCCGGAGGCAGCCGCCTGCTGCTGGTCTTCCGCACGGCCGGCGACTGCCACCGCCGGGCCCGTGAGCGACTGCTCGCCCGGCCCGCGCGGGAGCGTCGCGCCCGGCTCGTCGAGCGGCTGCGGGACATCACCGGGCCGCTCGCCGAAGACCTGCACGAACGCCTGGCGGCCGTGGTCCCGCACGGCGTGCGCCCGCTCGACTCGGAACTGGTGGCCGCGCACGCCGCCCTGGCCGCCCTGCTGCGCACGGACGACGACCGGGAACGCGACGACGAGCCAGACGGCGACCGGCACCATGACAGGGACAGGGACAGGGACAGGGACCGGGACCGGGACCCGGACTGGCACCGCGACCGCGATTGGGGCGGCGACCGGGACAAAGACCGGCGGCATGACCGGGACCAAGACTGGCACCACGACCACGACCACGGCCCCGACCAAGACCGGCGGCGTGACCAGGACGTCGGTCTCGACCAGGACCGGTGGCAGGCCCGCGACCGCGACCGGGACCGGCAGCATGACCGCGACGACGACCCGGGCGAGGACCGCCGGAAGCCAGCCCGTGCCCCCGGTCGTGTCCCCGGGCACACTCCCGACCTCGACCGTTACGAGTTGCTGGCCGACCGGGTGGCCGGCCGGCTGAGGGCGGGCGTCGCGGAGCTCGACCGGCTTCGCGACCGGCGTGACGAACTCGCCGGGCGGCTGCGCGGCTATCACGTCCTGCACCAGCACTCCCTGGAGGGCGAGGAGGACCCGGCGGTGGACGACCTCTACCTGCGGGCCCACGCCCTGCTTCGGACCAGACCGTGCGACGTGCGCGCGGCGGAGGCGGCGGTGGACGCCTACACCCGGCGCGTCGAGGAGCACGGCGGGAGGGACGCGCGATGACGGCGAGAACTCCACCGACCGGCCCGCGACCGCACGGGGGGCTGCCGGGATGAGCGGAAGAGCCTGTGTCAGACCCGACTGCCAGGGCGGCCACATCATGGTCACCGGCTTCTGCGACACCTGCTTCCGCCGCCCCCTCGCCCCCGACCCCTCCTCGGCGCGGCCCGCCGCCCCCGCCCCGGACGGCTCCGCCGCACCGGCCGAACCCCCGCAGAACCCTGCCGCCCCGGCCGTCGGCGAGCTGGACCGTGACGGGCTCCTCGTCCTGCCGGCCCTGCCCTCCCCGGACCCCTCCGAGGCCGCCGACACCGTCGCCCGGCCCCCGACCGGTGGCCGGCGCTGCGGTGTCGCCAACTGCGCCGGCACCATCGGGGTCTCCTACGACGGCAGTCCCGCGCCCGACCACGGATTCTGCCCGCAGTGCGGTACGGAGTACTCGTTCCGGCCCAAGCTGCGCCCCGGCGACCGGGTGGGCGGGCACTACCAGGTGCTCGGCTACCTCGCGGTCGGCGGTCACGGCTGGGTCTACCTGGCCGAGGACACCCGCGTGCCCGGCCTGCACGTCGTCCTCAAGGGGCTGATCAACACCGGCGACGCCGTGGCCCGCCGGGCGGCGGTCGAGGAGCGCCGCTCGCTCACCACCCTCCACCACCGCGACATCGTCCGCATCGTCACCCACGTCCAGCACCGGGCGCCCGGCGACGCCGAGCCGACCGGCTACATCGTGATGGAGTACGTCGGCGGCCGCTCCCTCGCCTGGATCCGGTTCGCCCCCGAGGAGGACCTGGCGCGGCTGTTCGGTGCCGGCGGCCTCGAGTTCGGGCACGTCATCACGTACGGGTGCAAGATCCTCGGTGCCCTGGAGTACCTGCACGACCGGGGCCTGCTCTACTGCGACATGAAGCCCGAGAACGTCATCCACTACGGGCGCGAGATCAAGGTCATAGACCTGGGCGCCATCCGACGGATCGACGACCGCTCCTCCGGGCTCGTCCACACCCACGGCTACTCCCCGCCGAAGCGCGAACGCGACCTGCGCGGGCTCGACGTCGACAGCGACCTGTACACCGTCGGCCGGACCCTGAAAGTGCTCGCCGAGCGGGCCACCCGGCCCGCCGGACTGGCCGCCCGCTCGTTCGACGCGCTGATCCGGCGGGCCACCCACCACGACCCCGCCGCCCGGTTCCGTTCCGCGGCCGAGATGTCCCGCCAGCTGTGGGAGGTGCTGCGCGAGGACCAGGCGCTCGGCGGGCGGGAGCCGTACCCCGAGCGCTCCACCCGCTTCGAACCGACCGCGGCGGTCTTCGGCGCCGCGCTGGGCACGGTCCCGGCGCTCGAGTGGTGGACGCGGCGCCCGGGCGGTGAGGCACCGGAGCTGCCGGCCGGGGTCCCCGAGCCGCGGACGGTGGCCCGCGCGCTGCCGGTCCCCCTGCCCGACGCTTCGGACCCGGCGGCCGTACTGCTCGGCGGGCTCGCCGCGGACACCCCCGACCGCATCGCCGAACGCGCCCAGGGCGACCCGGCGCTGCGCACCGTGGAGACGGCGCTGTGGCTGTGCCGCGCCTACCTGGACGCCGGGAACGCGGCGCGGGCCGAGGAGTGGGTGGCGTGGGCCAAGGGGTGGAGCGACGACTACGACTGGCGGATCTTCTGGCACCGGGGACTGGTCCATCTCACCCGCGGTGCGGTGGACGGGGCGGAGGGCGAGTTCGCGGCCACGTACGAGGCGCTGCCCGGCGAGGTGGCGCCCAAGCTGGCGCTCGGGTACTGCGCCGAGTACCTGGCCGAGCGGCTCCGGGAGGCCGGCGTACGGGAGCCGGGCCTGCGGGAAGCCCGCCCGGTGGAGGCGCAGGCGGACGCGCAGGCGGCCGCACGGGCGGGGGCCCGTGCGGCGCAGGCCGAGGAGTTCTACGAGGCGGTCCTGCGGCGTGACCCCACCCAGGGCAGCGCCGCCTTCGGGCTGGCCCGGGTCCGGCTGCGCCGCGCGGGCCGGCGCCGGGCCGTCGGCGTACTGGACGGGGTGCCGACCACCTCCCGGCACTACGACGCCGCACGTGTCGCGGCGGTGCGGATCCTGGCCGCCCGGCTGCCCGGAGGGACCGGGCCGCTCGTCACCGAGCTGCGCGAGGCCGCCGAACGGCTGGCGGAGCTGCACCTGGACGGCAGCGGGTCCTGGGACCGGCTGGCGACCGAACTGCGCGAACACGCGCTGGCCTGCCGCCCGCCCGAAGGCTGGGGCAGCGGCTTCCCCGCCGGAGAGCTGTTCGGCCCCGAGGACAGCGAGGACGCGCTGCGCAGGCTGCTGTCCGGGTCGCTCCGGGACCTCGCCGACCAGGCGGGCAGCGCCGGCGAGCGCGGCGACCTGCTGGACACCGCGTACGCCGTCCTCCCGGCCCCGGCCGGGCTGCGCGAGCTGGCGCGGGGGTGGCGGCGTACGGCGTGAGGACGCGACGGGGCGGGACGGCGACGGCCTCGGGGAGGGAGCCGGGACGAAAGCGGCGGAGGGAACCGGGGACGAAAGCGGCGGAGGGAACCGGGGACGAAAGCGGCGGAGGGAGCCGGAGAAGGAAGCAGCGGAGGGAGACGGGGACGAACGCGGGCGCAGACGTGGGCGGGACGGGCGCAGACGTGGGTGGGACGGGCGACGACGTGGGCGAGGGGGCACGGACACCGTGGAGACAGGAACGCGAGGGGCGGGCGAGGCGGCCGGGCGGGTGATCGCCGGGCTGGAGGTCGACCAGTGGAAGTACCTGTCCCGTGAGGCGGGCGACCCGCGGATGCACGCGATCCTCAGCGTGAGCGTGGACGGCACCGGGGGCGGCGGCCCGGGCGGCCCGCTGCTGGCGCAGGTGCTGGCGGTGGACTGCTCCAGCTCGATGACCTGGCCGGTGGAGAAGCTGCACGCGGCCCAGGAGGCGGCGGTCGCGGCGATCCGCAAGCTGCCCGACGGCACCCCGTTCGCGGTGGTCCGGGGCAGCGAGCAGGCAGCCGTGGTGTACCCGGACACGCCGCGCATGGCCCGTGCCTCCGCCCGCACCCGGGCCCGGGCGGAACGGGCCGTGCGCGAGACGGTCGCGGGCGGCGGCACCTGCATCGGCGCCTGGCTGGACCTGAGCCGGCGGCTGCTGGCGGAACAGGACGCGCCGATCGGCCACGTCCTGCTCCTCACCGACGGCAAGAACCAGCACGACGAGCACATGCCGCTGGCCCGGGTCCTGGAGGAGTGCGCGGGCCGGTTCGTCTGCGACGCGTGGGGGATCGGGGACGGCTGGGACGGCCGGGAACTGCTGCGCATCACCCGCCGGCTGCACGGCAGCGCGTCCTCGGTGCGCGAGGAGGCGGCCCTGCCGGCGGAGTACGAGCAGCTGATGAACCGGCTGCTCACCAAGACCGTCCCCGAGCTGGTGATCTCCGTGACCCCGATGCCCGGAAGCACCGTGCGCTACCTCAAGCAGGTCTTCCCCACCGAGGTGGAGCTGAACGCCGAGGACGGCACCGGCCGCTTCGTCACCCGCGCCTGGGGCGACGAGACGCGCCGCTACCAGCTGTGCCTGACCGCCGACCCCTCCGGCCGCCCGTACCGGGAGGACCTCCAGCTCGCCGTGGTCGCCGTCGACGTGCCCGGCGACGACGTGGTCCGGCTGCCTCCGCCGCTGCCCTGCCTGGTCCACTGGACCGACGACCCGGCTCTGTCCGGGCACACCGACGCCCAGGTCGAGCACTTCGAGCAGCACCAGCGGCTCGGCGAGGCGGTCGCCGCGGCCGCAGACGCCCACCGCCGCGGACAGCTCGACCTGGCCGAGCACCAGCTGGGCCGAGCCGCCCGGCTCGCCCACGCCATGGGCGTCGAGGAGCAGCTGGCCCGGCTGGCCCGGCTGGTGCGGATCGAGGACGCCGAGAGCGGTCGGGTCGTCCTGCTCCCCGACGTGAAGGCCATCGACTTCCAGCATCTGATCACCGCGTTCAGCCACAGCACGTACGGCCCCGCCTCCGGCACCGGTTCCGGGGCGGCGGGCGCCGTGCCGCGAGGGGGTGCCACCGTGCGCTGCCCGGTCTGCGAGGCCGGTGCTCCGGCGGCCGCCCGGTTCTGCCCGTCCTGCGGCCACCCCTTCGAGGCACGGCCGTGAGCACCACCCGCCGGGACCTGATCCGCAGGCTCAGGCTGCTGCTGGTCCTGGCGACCGCGACCACCCTCGCGCTGCTCTTCGCCTACCGGGGCGTGCACGACGACACCGTTCCCCTGTCCACCGCGAGCACGCCCGGCATCCGCGCCGTCGACACCGCGCGCAGCGCGCTGCGCCAGGCGAACGCCGTGGTCCGCGAGACCGGCGCCGAGGGCGACACCAGCGGCGAGTTCCTCACCCAGATCTCGGTGGCCCAGCAGAGCCTGGCCCTGGCCGCCTCGGAGAACGTCACCGGCCTGACGGGCCGCCACGACGTCCAGACCGTCACCGGGCTGATAGCCGTCTACTCGGGCTGGGTGGAGCGCCGGGGCCGCGAGCCGGAGGGGTCACCGCTGCGCGCCGCCTTCCTCCACTACGCCGAGAAGGTCCTCGGCGTGGAGGCCGAGGCCGGGACCGAGGGCGACATCATGAGCCGCCTGGACGCCCTGCGCGGCGAACAGCTGGCCGAGGCCCGGCGGCAGGCCGCCTTCCCCTGGCAGCTGTGGCTCGGCTGGTGCACGGTCGCGGTGCTGTACGCGGCCCTGTGCGGGGCGCTGCTGGAGTCCCAGCGCTTCCTGCGGCACCGCTTCCGGCGGCCCGTGCAGCTGCGGTTGCTGGCCGCCACCGCGGTGTGCGCCGTCGGCGTGCCGGTGCTGGCCTGGCAGACCCTGTCGGCGCACCGCGCGATGACGGACTCCGTCGCCGGGGTACAGGTGCCGCCGGCCGTCCCGGACGCCGTCCCCGAGGGGGCCGGCGAGGTGCGGGGCGCGCTCGCGGACGCCGGGTTCTGGGCCTCGTTGTCCGACCTGATACCACTGGGAGGAGCCGTGGTGGCGGCGCTGGCGCTGTGGGGACTGTGGCCGCGGATCGCCGAGTACCGGTTCCGGAGCCAGCGATGAGCCGCCCGGGCGCCCGCACCCTCGGCATCCTCTGCCTCTGCCTGGCCCTGCTCGGCGCCGGCGTCTACGCCACGGTGCGCTGGGCGCGCGGCTGGGAGGGCTCCGTCACCCTGCTCGCCAACTGGAGCGGCACGGAGCGCGAGCAGTTCGAGGAGCACGTCATCGAGCCGTTCGAGGAGAAGTACCGGATCGACGTCGTCTACCAGGGCAGCTCCGCGCTCAGCCAGGTGCTGGCCGCCGACATCGCGGCCGGCAACCCGCCCGACGTCGCGGTGCTGCCCGGCCCCGGCGAACTGCTCGCCTACGCCGTCGACGGCCGGCTCCACCCGCTGGACGGCCTTTTCGACGCCGGGGACTACGACCGCTTCTGGGCCCCCGAGGTCACCGTGCCCGGGGAGGGCGCCCACACGTACTGGCTGCCCGTGAAGACCGGCCTGAAGAGCATGGTCTGGTACGCCGGACCGGCGCCGACGGCTGACTCGGCCGGCCCTCCCGCACGGTGGTGCGCCGGCCTGGAGTCCGGCGCGACCTCCGGCTGGCCCGGCACCGACTGGGTGGAGGACATCCTGCTCCAGCAGGCCGGCCCGAGGGTGTACGAGGACTGGGCCAACGGCAGGCTGCCCTGGACCGACGACGCCGTGCGCCGGGCCTGGACCACCTGGGCCGACCTGGTGGGGGCGGGCGACGCCGACCGCGTCGAGCAGGTGCTGACCACCGCGTTCGACGCCGACTGCGCGGCGGGCCGCCTGGAGCACCAGGGTTCCTTCCGCGCCGGGCACTGGCGGAAGGAGGGCGGCGACTACGTCCACTTCTCCGAGGTCGTGCCCGCGGCCGGGGCGGACGCCGGCGCCTGGGAGGTCTCCGGCGACCTGGCGGCGGTACTGAACCCGACCCCCGAGGCCGAGCAGCTGATCCGCTACCTCGCCGACCCGGACACCGCGCTGCCCGAGTACACGGCCAACCGGGCGGCCGCGCCGGACACCGAGCAGGACGCCACGGAGCGGCAGATCGGAACCATCCTGCGCGAACCCGGCCGCACCCGCTGCTGGGACGCCTCCGACGCGATGCCCCGCACCACCCGCGACGCCTTCCACCAGGCGGTCCTCCGCCACTTCGCCGACCCGACCCACCTGCACACCCGCCTGAAAGAACTGGACCACCTCCGCAAGCCCCAGAACCTCCCGGTCTGCGGCACGGGTTAAGGGGCGCGGGGAACTGCGCGAGCAACCCACCACCGGGCCCGCGGCCGACGAACAACCCCGCCCACCCCGGACCCCTCCCCGCCCACCCCCGGAGGGCATGGCAGGCTTGGGAACATGGCCGCCCAGATCAACCCCAGCATCCTGTCCGCCGACTTCGCCCGCCTCGCGGACGAGGCCAAGGCGGTCGAGGGAGCCGACTGGCTCCACGTCGACGTCATGGACAACCACTTCGTCCCGAACCTCACGCTCGGCGTGCCGGTGGTGGAGTCCCTCGCCCGGGCGACGGACACCCCGCTGGACTGCCACCTGATGATCGAGGCCCCCGACCGCTGGGCGCCGCAGTACGTGGAGGCGGGCGCCGGTTCCGTCACCTTCCACGCCGAGGCGGCCGCCGCGCCGGTGCGGCTGGCCAGGGAGATCCGGGCCAAGGGCGCCCGCGCGTCCATGGCGCTCAAGCCCGCGACGCCGATCGAGCCGTACGAGGACCTGCTCCCCGAACTCGACATGCTGCTGATCATGACGGTTGAACCCGGCTTCGGTGGGCAGGCGTTCCTCGACATCATGCTTCCGAAGATCCGCCGCACCCGTGAGCTGATCAGGAAGCACGGTCTGGAGCTGTGGCTCCAGGTGGACGGCGGTGTCTCGGCGGCCACGATCGAGCGGTGCGCGGATGCCGGCGCCGACGTCTTCGTCGCGGGTTCCGCGGTGTACGGGGCGTCCGACCCGGCAGAGGCGGTACGTGCACTGCGCACGCAGGCCGACGCGGCGACCGCCAAGGCATCCTGGTCCTGCGACCACTGAGGAACAGAAAGTGAACGGCTCCCACCAGGGCTGATCAAGTGCGCCGAATCTGCAAGGATGAACGGCGTATCCAGAGTGTGAACAGCAGTGAGGAGATCGCCGTGTCGGGTATGTCGGCGGGCCGTTCAGCCATGCGGATGGGACCCGCTGAGCTGGTCCAGGCGGCGGCCATGGCCCGCCGCTTCTACCTCGAGGGCAAGTCCAAGATCCAGATCGCGGAGGAGTTCGGCGTCAGCCGCTTCAAGGTGGCCCGGGTTCTCGAGACCGCCCTCGAGCGGGACCTTGTACGCATCGAGATCCGGGTGCCGGCCGAGCTGGACGCCGAGCGCTCGGACGCCCTGCGCGCCCGCTACGGGCTCCGGCACGCCGTCGTGGTGGAGTCACCGGCGGACGCCGAGGAGACGCCCGATCCGGAGAACCTGGGGGAGGTGGCCGCCGACCTGCTCGGCGAGCTGGTCAACGAGGGGGATGTGCTGGGCCTGGCCTGGGGCCGGTCCACCATCCACATGGCGGCGGCGCTCGACCGGCTGCCGCCGTGCACCGTGGTGCAGCTGACGGGCGTGTACGACGCCGGGACCGCCGAGCGCGGCTCGGTGGAGGCCGTGCGCCGCGCCGCCCAGGTGTCCGGCGGCGACGCGCACCCCATCTACGCGCCGATGCTGCTGCCGGACGCGGCGACCGCGCAGGCGCTGCGGCACCAGACCGGCATCGCCCGGGCCTTCGAGTACTTCGACAAGGTCACGGTCGCCTGCGTCTCCATCGGCTCCTGGGAGCCGGGCATCTCGACGGTGCACGACATGCTCAGCGACGAGGAGCGGGCGCACTACGCCTCGCTCGGGGTCGCCGCCGAGATGTCCGCCCACCTCTTCGACTCCGAGGGGCGCCGGGTCGGGCGGGACCTGGGCGAGCGGTGCATCACCGTCAAGGCCGACCAGCTCCGCCGTATCCCCGAGGTCGTCGCGATCGCGGGCGGGCAGCGCAAGGCGGCGGCCATCGACGCGGTGCTGCGCTCGGGTCTCGTCACCAGCCTGGTGACGGACACGTCGGCCGCGGACTACCTGATGACGGCGGGCCCGGCACCGAAGTCGACGCTCAACCGGACGGACCCCGACGGGATCTGACGTCCGGCCGGCACGGCAAGACCAGGGAGAAGGGGCGCGACATGACCGAGGACTCCGCGGGACGGCTCGTGGTCACGCTGGACCTCGGCGGGGTCACGGACAAGGCGGGCCTGATGGACCGCTGCGTCCGCGACCTGGCGCTGCCCGACTGGTTCGGCCGCAACTGGGACGCGCTCGCCGACTCCCTCGCCGACCCCTCCGTCTGGCCCGAGGGCGCGGCGGACCGGGGCCTGGTCCTCGTCGTGGAGGGCTGGCGGGCGTACGCCGAGGCGCGGCCGGACGAGTGGGCCGTCGCCGAGGAGGTCTTCGCCGAGGCCACCGACCGCGGCCCGGGGCTGTTCGTCACCCTCGGCCCTGGATGATCCTCCAAACAGGTCGCTGACCAGCCTGGATGATCCGCCCGGGGATGATCGGCCACGCCTCGTGGGACAATGAAGTACGTGCTCTTTCCCCCTGGCTGACCTGTCCGGGGGCCACCTCTGATCGACTGGGATGTGCAGCACGTGCGTTTCCTCAATGACATCCAGCCCTCGTACGACCTGACGTACGACGACGTGTTCATGGTGCCGAGCCGCTCCGCCGTGGGCTCACGGCAGGGCGTGGACCTCGGCGCCCCGGACGGCACGGGCACCACGATCCCGCTGGTCGTCGCCAACATGACCGCCATCGCGGGCCGCCGGATGGCCGAGACGGTGGCCCGGCGCGGCGGCCTCGTGGTCATCCCGCAGGACATCCCGATCGAGGTCGTCACCGACGTCGTCTCCTGGGTGAAGAGCCGCCACCACGTCCTGGACACCCCGATCGTGCTGGCCCCGCACCAGACCGTCGCCGACGCGCTGGCCCTGCTGCCCAAGCGCGCGCACAACGCGGGCGTCGTCGTGGACGAGGACGGCAGGCCGGTCGGCGTGGTCACCGACGCCGACCTCTCCGGCGTGGACCGCTTCACCCAGCTCGAGGAGGTCATGTCCAAGGACCTGATCCTCATCGACGCGGACCTGGACCCCCGCGAGGCCTTCAACACCCTCGACGCCGCCAACCGGCGCTACGCGCCCGCCGTCGACAAGGACGGCCGCCTCGCCGGCATCCTCACCCGCAAGGGCGCGCTGCGCGCCACGCTGTACACCCCGGCCGTCGACGCGAACGGCAGGCTCCGCATCGCCGCCGCCGTCGGTATCAACGGCGACGTGGCCGGCAAGGCCAAGCAGCTGCTCGACGCGGGCGTGGACACCCTCGTCATCGACACCGCGCACGGCCACCAGGAGTCGATGATCAGCGCGGTCAAGGTGGTGCGCGAGCTCGACCCGCGGGTGCCGATCGTCGCGGGGAACATCGTCTCCGCCCAGGGCGTGCGCGACCTGATCGAGGCGGGCGCCGACATCGTCAAGGTCGGCGTCGGCCCCGGCGCCATGTGCACCACCCGGATGATGACCGGCGTGGGCCGGCCCCAGTTCTCCGCCGTCCTGGAATGCGCCGCCGAGGCCAAGAAGTACGGCAAGCACGTGTGGGCCGACGGCGGTGTCCGCCACCCGCGCGACGTCGCCATGGCCCTCGCGGCCGGCGCGTCCAACGTGATGGTCGGCTCCTGGTTCGCCGGGACCTACGAGTCCCCGGGCGACCTCCAGCACGACGCCAACGGCCGCGCCTACAAGGAGTCCTTCGGCATGGCCTCCGCGCGCGCGGTGCGCAACCGCACCTCGGAGGAGTCGGCGTACGACCGGGCCCGCAAGGCGCTGTTCGAGGAGGGCATCTCCACTTCCCGGATGTTCCTCGACCCGGCCCGTCCCGGAGTCGAGGACCTGATCGACTCGATCATCGCGGGCGTCCGCTCGTCCTGCACCTACGCCGGCGCCGGCTCCCTGGAGGAGTTCGCCGAGAAGGCCATCGTCGGCATCCAGAGCGCCGCCGGTTACGCCGAGGGCAAGCCGCTGCACGCCAGCTGGAGCTGACCGGCGCCCGGCCCGTGCACCGTCCCGTCAGGCCTGCTTGACGTCAAGCAGGCCTGACGGGACGGTAGGGGCATGACCACACCGCAGAGCATCGAGCCGCAGCACACCCTGCTGACCGCCGTGGCCCGCCTCGACGAACTGCGCGCCCGCGAGTCGCTCGCCGGTTTCGGCAGCGACGACGAGGCCCTGGACCGCCCCCAGCTCCTCGAACTGCTCGCGCTGAGCGAGGTGGTCGCCCGCAAGGCCGCCTACGGGCGTCAGCCGAGCGTCCGCGCCGCCCGCGAGGCCGGTGCCTCCTGGGCGCAGATCGGGGCCGCGCTCGGCACCAGCAAGCAGGCCGCGTGGGAGGCACACATGCGCTGGATCGACGCCCAGGAGGACGCCCGCGGCCGGCCCGGCGAGATCGGCTTCGACGCGACGGACGCGGCCGACGCGCGCGCCGCCGCGGGCGGACCCGACGACGCCTGACCGGACCGACGGCACCCGACAGGACCGACGGAACCCGACAGGACCGACGGAACCCGACAGAACCGGAGGCACCCGACCTGCCCCGCCGGACGGGCCGCGACGGGCCGGGACGGGGCGTCGGAGCCGCGGCCCCGGTACGGCTGCTGACCAGGCCCGACGGCCGTCGGCCGGTCCCGGACGCAACGCCCCGCAGGCCTCGCGCAACGAACCCCCGCGCCGCCCCGTCGAACGCAACGATCGTGCTCGAACACGCAAGGTTGCTGCATTACCGGAGCACCGCGCCCCTCGTAGTGTTCTGCGCTGTACGTGGCGTGGCGGGGACCCCGCTCGGTGGGTTCCCGCTCTTCACGAGCCTGCCCGCCGGTCCCCGCCGCTCCAGACGCCCGCCGGGAGCCCGTCCGCTCACCCCGGCGGCGCGACCGGCAGCGACAAAGGAGTCACCGCGTGATCGACCACGGCGCACCCCCGCACCACGACGGGGCGGCCGGCCCACCGTCCCCGGGTCTCGCCGCGCGCCTCATGCGCCGCAAGCCCGTGGAACGCCTCGTCGCCGAGGGCGGCCAGGGCGAGGGCGGCAGCCTCCGCCGCTCCCTCGGCCTCTGGCAGCTCACGATGATCAGCATCGGCGCCACCCTCGGCACCGGCATCTTCGTCGTCCTCGGCGAGGCCGTCCCCAAGGCCGGCCCGGCCGTCACGCTGTCCTTCGTCATCGCCGGACTCACCGCGCTCTTCTCGGCCCTGTCCTACGCCGAACTGGCCGGCACCATCCCGGTCGCCGGATCCTCGTACTCGTACGCCTACGCCACCATGGGCGAGCTGATCGCCTGGGTCTGCGGCTGGTGTCTGATCCTGGAGTACGGCGTGTCCGTGGCCGCCGTCGCCGTCGGCTGGGGCGAGTACCTGAACGAGCTGCTCGACGGCACCATCGGCGTCACCCTCCCCGCGGCCCTGTCGGCACCGCCCGGCGACGGCGGCATCTTCAACCTGCCCGCGCTGATCGTCGTCCTGCTCGCCATGACCTTCCTGCTCGGCGGCGCCCGCGAGTCGGCCCGCGCCAACACGATCATGGTCGTCGTCAAGATCGCGGCGCTGGTGCTGTTCTGCGCGATCGGCGTACAGGGCTTCCGCTCCGGCAACTACGAGCACTTCATGCCCCTCGGCATGGCCGGGGTCAGCGCGGCCGGCGCGACGCTCTTCTTCTCCTACATCGGCTTCGACGCCGCCTCCACCGCCGGTGAGGAGGCGAAGAACGCCCAGCGCGACCTGCCCCGCGCCATCATGCTGTCGCTGGTCATCGTCACGGTGCTGTACGTCCTCGTCGCGGCCGTCGCCGTCGGCGCCAGGCCCTGGCGGACCTTCACCGACTCCGAGGCCTCCCTCGCCCAGATCATGACCGACGTCACCGGGCAGAGCTTCTGGGGCACCCTGCTGGCCTTCTGCGCCGTCGTCGCCATCGCCAGCGTCGTCCTGACCGTCCTCTACGGCCAGACCCGCGTCCTGTTCGCCATGTCCCGCGACGGACTGGTGCCCAAGGTGTTCTCCAAGGTCCACCCGAAGACCGGCGCGCCCCGCGCCAACACGCTGATCGTCTCGCTGTTCTGCGGCGTCCTGGCCGCCGCCATCCCGCTCGGGCAGCTCGCCGACGCCACCAGCATCGGCACCCTCTTCGCCTTCGCGCTCGTCAACGTCGCCGTCGTGATGCTGCGCCGGACCCGGCCCGACATGCGCCGCACCTTCCGGGTCCCGCTGGCGCCGGTCCTGCCCGCCCTCGGCTTCGGCTTCTGCGTCTGGATGATGGGCAGCCTGTCCACCGTCACCTGGGTGGTCTTCGGTGTCTGGATGGCGGTCGGGCTCGTGTTCTACTTCGTGTACGGCCACCGCCGCTCTCGACTCGCCACAGCGGACCCCTCCGAGGTCCGGACGCACCAGAAGTGAAGTGAACGACCCGCAGTGCTGAACGATCTCGACGAACGCATCGTGCACGCCCTCGCCGAGGACGCCCGCCGCTCCTACGCGGACATCGGGCAGTCGGTCGGCCTGTCCGCGCCCGCCGTGAAACGGCGCGTGGACCGGCTGCGCGCCACCGGAGCCATCACCGGCTTCACCGTCCGGGTCGACCCGGCCGCGCTCGGCTGGGAGACCGAGGGGTTCGTCGAGATCTTCTGCCGCCGCAACACCTCGCCCGAGACCATCCAGCGGGGCCTGGAGCGCTACCAGGAGGTGGTGGCCGCTTCCACCGTCACCGGGGACGCGGACGCGGTCGCCCAGGTCTTCGCCTCCGACATGCGCCACTTCGAGCGGGTCCTGGAGCGGATCGCCGGGGAGCCGTTCGTGGAGCGCACCAAGTCCGTGCTGGTGCTCTCCCCGCTGCTGCGGCGCTTCTCGTCGGGCTCGCCCACGTAATCCCATGGGCAGGACGCCGGCCGGCGTCTAGCATCGGTGCCATGAGCCGACGACATTGATCCACCCGCGTCACCCGTAGCGCCTCCTCCCGAGGGCCGCCCCGGACGCCGTACCTCCGGTGTCCGATCCGCCCCCTCGGGAAGGCCTCATGACTCTCTCCACCTCGCCCGGGCGTGCCCACGCGCCCGCCGGTACCCGCCGGCTCGTGCGCACCCTGTACGCCTCCGCGTTCTGCGACGAGTTCGTCCTGCTCTACCCGGTGTACGCGCTGCTGTTCGCCGACACCGGTCTGTCCGTCTGGCAGACGGCCTCGCTGTTCGCCCTGTGGTCGCTGACCGGCGTGCTGCTCGAGGTGCCCTCCGGCGCCTGGGCCGACGCCTTCTCCCGGCGGCTGCTGCTGATCCTCGGCCCGCTGCTCACCGCCGCCGGCTTCGCCCTGTGGGTGCTCGTGCCCTCCTACGGCGCCTTCGCGCTCGGCTTCGTGCTGTGGGGCGCCGGCGGCGCGCTCGGCTCGGGCGCGCTGGAGGCGCTGGTCTACGACGAGCTGGACCGGGCCGGTGCGGCCCACCAGTACGCCCGCGTCATGGGGCGGGCCCGCGCGATCGGCATCGCCGCGACCATGTCCGCCATGGGCCTGGCCGGTCCGGTGTTCGCCCGGGGCGGCTACGACGCGGTGGGCGCGGCCAGCGTGCTGGCCTGCCTGGCCGGGGCGGTGGTCGCCACCCGGTTCCCCGAGCACCGCACACCCTCCGGCGGCGGCGAACGCTGGTCCGCGACCCTGCGCGCGGGACTGGCCGACGCCCGCGCCGACCGGTCCGTGCGCGGCGCGCTGCTCCTCGTAGCGGCCGTGACCGCGGTGTGGGGCGCGCTCGACGAGTACACGCCGCTGCTGGCGCGCGACACCGGTGTGGCGGCAGAGACCGTGCCCTGGCTGCTGCTGGTGATCTGGGCCGGTGCGACGGCCGGCAGTCTGCTGGCCGGCCCCGCCGAACGCCTCACCACCAGCGGGTTCGCCGCCCTGCTCACCGGTTCCGCACTCGCCCTGGCCGTCGGCGCCCTGGCCGGCACACCGGGCGCACTGGTCCTGGTGGCGCTCGCCTTCGGCGGCTTCCAGCTGGCGACCGTGCTGGCCGACGCCCGCCTCCAGCAGCGCATCGACGACACCGGGCGGGCCACCCTGACCTCGGTCGCGGGCCTCGGCAGCGAGCTGGGCAACCTCGCCACCTACGGCGCCTACGCGGCTGCGGCCACGGCGTGGGGCCACGGCACCGCGTTCGCGCTGTCCGCGGTGCCGTACCTCGTGACGGCGCTGGTGCTGGCCGGCGCCGCCCGGACTACAGTCGCGGCTGCCAGGGCACGACGTGGAAGTCGCCGGTCCCCTTCTTGACCTTCTCGAAGGGTGCCGACGACACGCACCGGGGCAGCTCACCACCCTCCGCGGGGCTGCCCATGGCGGCCCAGCTGTAGCCGAGGCGGTCGTGCCGGCCCAGGTCGTGGACCGTGACCCCGACCCGCCTGCCCTCGGCGCCGGGAAGGTCGGAGTCGGTGATGACGCCGGAGACGACGGCCACGTCGCCGCCGGTCAGCAGGCAGTCCACGTCGGCCTTGGCCCGCGCCCCCTCGCCGTTGAGGTAGTGGCTGAACTCGAAGGTGCCGGTCGCCCGGAGCGGGTCGTCGCCGTGCTCGGCGGCCAGGTGGGCGTCGAAGGTGAAGGTGATGTCGTCCCCGGCCGACCGGTACAGCTCGGCCGTGCCGGTCAGCGCGGCGGCCTCCCTCGGCGGCGGGCCGCCGTGCGGGCCCCCGTGGGGGCCGTCGGCGACGGCCGCTCCCGTGGTGGTGGCGGTGATCAGCAGGGCGGCGCAGAGCGCGGCGGTCGCGGTACGGCGTTTCATGGCGGGTCGTCTCCCAGGGATGCGAAACCGGTGGACCGAACGGTCCCCACTGTTCCGGCGCCGCGCCCGCGCCACATCGGGCCCGGGTCGAAAGCCGCCTCCGCCGCGCGGCGGGGAGGGACGGCGCGGGCCTGCTCCCCGGGGAGGACGGGGCGCCCGCCCGGGCGCGCAACGAATCGCCGAGGTGTGCCGGACGCACGCAACGATCCGCTCACCGGCGCGCAACGGGTCCGTCTTGTCCGCCCGAGCCCGCCGACCGTACCGTCTATCTGGCCCCCGAACCCCCTTTGACCGGTGAGGATCACGCATGCGCACCGCCCTGCTCCAGAGCTCCGGCCGCCCCGGTTCCGTCGCCGAGAACCTCAAGGTCCTCGACGAGGCCGCGGGCCGCGCCGCCGCCGCGGGCGCAGCACTGCTCGTCACCTCCGAGCTGTTCCTGACCGGATACGCCATCGGCGACGCCGTCGACGCCCTCGCCGAGTCCGCCGACGGGGACTCGGCCGACGCCGTGGCCGAGATCGCCGGCCGGCACGGCCTGGCCGTCGCGTACGGCTACCCCGAGCGGGACGGCGAACGCGTCTTCAACTCCCTCCAGCTCGTCGCCGCGGACGGCACCCGGTCGGCGAACTACCGCAAGACCCACCTCTTCGGCTGCTTCGAGCGCGACCACTTCACGCCGGGCGAGCAGCCCGTCGTCCAGGCCGGTCTGAACGGCCTCACCGTCGGCCTGATGATCTGCTACGACGTGGAGTTCCCGGAGAACGTCCGCACCCACGCCCTGGCCGGCACCGACCTGCTGCTCGTCCCGACCGCGCAGATGCACCCGTTCCAGTTCGTCGCCGAGTCCGTCGTGCCGGTGCGGGCCTTCGAGAACCAGATGTACGTCGCGTACGTCAACCGCGTCGGCCAGGAGGGCGAGTTCGAGTTCGTCGGCCTGTCCGTCCTCGCGGGGCCCGACGGCGTCGCCCGCGCCCGCGCCGGGCGGGCGGAGGAGCTGATCCTCGCCGACGTCGACCCGGCCCTCCTCGCCGCCTCGCGCGAGGCCAACCCGTACCTGAAGGACCGCCGCCCCGGCCTCTACGGCGCCCTCGCCTGAGACCCGGAGCCCCGCGCGTCCCGACCCCCGTTCCACCCGTGCAAGGAGTCCGTACCCCATGACGTCCACCGTGCCCAACGCGATCGAGCACGCAGACGAGCAGCAGCCGCCGATCACCATGTTCGGGCCGGACTTCCCGTACGCGTACGACGACTTCCTCGCCCACCCCGCCGGGCTCGGCCAGATACCCGCCACCGAGCACGGCGCCGAGGTCGCCGTCATCGGCGGCGGCCTGTCCGGCATCGTGGCCGCCTACGAGCTGATGAAGATGGGCCTCAAGCCCGTCGTCTACGAGGCCGACCGGATCGGCGGCCGGCTGCGCACCGTCGGCTTCGACGGCTGCGACCCCTCGCTGACCGCCGAGATGGGCGCGATGCGCTTCCCGCCGTCCTCCACCGCCCTCCAGCACTACATCGACCTGGTGGACCTCGAGACCCGGGCCTTCCCCAACCCGCTGGCCGAGGCGACCCCCTCGACCGTCGTCGACCTCAAGGGCGAGTCGCACTACGCCGAGACCCTCGACGACCTGCCGCAGGTCTACCGGGACGTGGCCGACGCCTGGGCGAAGTGCCTGGAGGAGGGCGCCGACTTCTCCGACATGAACCGCGCCCTGCGCGAGCGCGACGTCCCCCGCATCCGCGAGATCTGGGCGAAGCTGGTCGAGAAGTTCGACAACCAGACCTTCTACGGCTTCCTGTGCGACTCGGAGGCCTTCAAGTCCTTCCGGCACCGCGAGATCTTCGGCCAGGTCGGCTTCGGCACCGGCGGCTGGGACACCGACTTCCCCAACTCCATCCTGGAGATCCTCCGCGTCGTCTACACCGAGGCCGACGACCACCACCGCGGCATCGTCGGCGGCTCCCAGCAGCTGCCGCTGCGGCTCTGGGAACGCGAGCCGGAGAAGATCGTCCACTGGCCGTACGGCACCTCGCTGAAGACCCTGCACCCGGACGGCGAACCCCGCCCGGCGGTGACCCGGCTGAACCGCACCGCCGGCAACCGCATCACCGTGACCGACGCCGACGGCGACATCCGCACCTACCGGGCGGCGATCTTCACCGCCCAGTCCTGGATGCTGCTCTCGAAGATCGCCTGCGACGACTCGCTCTTCCCGATCGACCACTGGACCGCGATCGAGCGGACCCACTACATGGAGAGCTCCAAGCTCTTCGTGCCCGTCGACCGGCCGTTCTGGCTGGACAAGGACGAGCACACGGGCCGGGACGTCATGTCGATGACGCTCACCGACCGGATGACCCGCGGCACCTACCTCCTCGACGACGGCCCGGACAAGCCCGCCGTCATCTGCCTCTCCTACACCTGGTGCGACGACAGCCTGAAGTGGCTGCCGCTGTCCGCGAACGAGCGGATGGAGGTCATGCTGAAGTCGCTCGGCGAGATCTACCCGAAGGTCGACATCAGGAAGCACGTCATCGGCAACCCGGTGACGGTCTCCTGGGAGAACGAGCCCTACTTCATGGGCGCGTTCAAGGCCAACCTGCCCGGCCACTACCGCTACCAGCGGCGCCTGTTCACCCACTTCATGCAGGAGGAGCTGCCGGAGGACAAGCGGGGCATCTTCCTCGCCGGCGACGACATCTCCTGGACGGCCGGCTGGGCCGAGGGGGCCGTCCAGACAGCGCTCAACGCGGTCTGGGGCGTCATGCACCACTTCGGCGGGCAGACCGACACGACCAACCCCGGCCCGGGCGACCTGTACGAGGAGATCGCGCCGGTGGAACTCCCGGAGGACTAGGGGTTCCCGGCGCGGGACCTCAGATCCCGGCCGCCCGGGCCTTCTCGTAGATCCGGGCGGCGACGTCCTTGAGTTCCCCGGCGTCGCGCGTGGTGCTCTGCACGTCGACGAGGATCTCGTCGAAACCGATCTCGGCGTGCGCGGCCAGGTCCTCGACGATCTGGTCGACACCGCCCTGGAAGGGGCGGCGGCCGGAGCCCTCGTGGTTCTTCACGCTGTAGCGGGTGTTGACCCGCAGCACCGTCCGGAGGGGCTTCGTGCGGCCCCGCTCGGCGGCCAGGTCCCGCAGCCGCCGCCACTGCTCGGCGACCGTCTCGGCACCGATGCCGGTCGGCAGCCAGCCGTCGGCGTGGTCGACCAGGCGGCGCCGGGCCCGGCCGCTGTCGCCCGCCGCCAGCAGGACCGGGATCGGCCGGGCCGGTTTGGGGCCGACCACGGCGGACGCGATCTTCGTGACCTCTCCGTCGTACACCACCGGGTCCGGGCCCCACACCGCGCGGCACACCCCGATCAACTCGTCCAGGGCGGCACCGCGCTCGGCGAACGGCCGCACGGACGCCGCCGCGTACTCGGCGCGGGACCAGCCGGTGCCGAAGCCCGCCAGCACCCGGCCGCCGCTCGCCGCGTCCAGCGTGGCCAGGGCCCTCGCCAGCTGGAAGGGGACGTGCAGCGGGGCGACCAGGACGCTCGTGCCGAGCCGGGCCCGTTCGGTGACCGCGGCGGCCAGGGCGAGGGTGACCAGCGGTTCCGCCACGCTCCGGTACGTGTCCGGCCAGGGCAGGCCCTCGATGCCGTACAGCCCCTCGGCGGCGGGCTCGGGGAACAGGGCGCGCTCGAACACCCACAGGCTCTCGTAGCCCATCCGCTCCGCCGCGCGCGCCACGTCGGGGACGTCCTTGCCGATGTCGTACTGCCGCATCTGGGGGAGGCCGAGTCCGAGCCGGGTCGTCATGCCGGGGTGCTCCTTCGCCGTCGGGGTGCGATGCCGCCCATGGTCCGCATGCTGCGCATGGTTCCAACCGGGTTCAACGTACAGCGATCGCGGGGGAGTTCCGGGAGCGCACGCCGTCGCACCGGCCGGATCAGTCCCGCAGCGGCGTGAGCAGCATGCGGCCCGCGAAGCCCACCGCGGCGTCCAGCCGGACGGTGAACTCCCCGGCGACGTCCGGCAGCCGGCGCAGCGCCCACAGCGCGCGGGCCGCCGCCCAGGTGGCCTCACGGGCGCGCTCCAGGCTCCACGAGCCGAGCAGGTGGGTCAGCGGGTCGGCGATCTGAAGGAGGTCGGGTCCCGGCATCAGCTCGTCGCGGATGCGCTCCTCCAGCGAGACGAGGAGATCACCCACGCGATCGAACTCGTCCTCCAGGTCGACGGGTTCGCAGCCGAGCGTACGACAGGTGTCCACCACGGCCAGCGCGAGATCGTGGCCGATGTGCGCGTTGATGCCCGCCAGCGCGAACTGCAGCGGCCGTACCCCGGGATGGCGGCGGAGCTGGAACAGGGGGCGCCAGCACGCGGGCGGACGGCGGTCCTCCTGCGCCGCGTCCACGGCGGCCAGATAACGCTCCGCGAACCGCACGTCCAGCGCCGTAGCCGCCCGCGCGTCCGGGAACCGGCCGCCGTCGATGTGGCGGTCCACGGCCTCCGTGACGGCCAGGTAGACACGGTTGAACACCGCCAGACCGTCGCGGGCCGGCAGCGCCGAGTCGAGGGCGCGCATCCGGAACAGCACGGTGTCCACCGACGAGGCGGCCGTCGGGACTTGCTCGCAGTGCGCCATGGCGGCAGCGTCGCAGCTTTAGGCTGACGGCAGTGCCGGCGGGCCCGACGCTTCCCCAGAACGGGGGAACGCGCCCGCCGCGCGGGGGAGGGGGACCGTACGTGTCAGGCCTTCGTGCCCGGCGTCCGGCCGCTCGCAGGGCCGAGCGCAGGCGCGCCGTCGGGCGCGGTGCGATGGTCGCGGCGGCGTCCGTCGTCGTCGCGGTGGGCACCGCCACCGGCATGCTCACCGCGCCCGGCGACGAGGACGGCGACGGTGCCGACGTCGCCCACCCGCAGGTGACCCACTCCGTGCGCCCGGACACCCCGCCCGCCCCGCCGTCCCCGCCCCCGTCCCCGTCGGCGGTGCCGTCGCGTTCCGCGTCGTCGTCCCCGGCCACCGGGAGGCCCGCTCCCGACCCGTCGCCGAAGCGGGTCTCCGAGAAGGAGAAACCTCCGCCCACCGCCGCCACCCGCCTCTACCGGCACGCCGACTCGCAGGTCCTCGACTGGGTCCGGGCCCACCCCGACGACCCGCGCCGGGACGTCATCGCGTCGCGGATCGCCGACCACCCGGCGGCCGTCTGGTTCGCCGACCACACCCCGGCCACCATCACCGCGAGGGTCCGCGCCGTCACCTCCGCGGGTGCCGCCCAGGGCCGGGTGCCGGTCCTCGTGCCGTACGCGATACCCGACCGCGACTGCGGCGGCCACTCCGAGGGCGGCGCGCCCGACCTGGACGCCTACGACGCCTGGATCGACCGGTTCGCCGCCGGGCTCGGCTCCGGCGAGGTGATCGTCGTACTGGAACCCGACTCGGTCGCCCAGTCCGAGTGCCTGTCCGCCGGCGACCGCGCCGACCGCTTCGCCTCCCTGGCCCGGGCCGGCCGGGTGCTGAAGGACGCCGGTCCCCGCGCCCGGGTCTACTACGACGCCGGCCACTCCGGCTGGCACGCGCCCGCCAAGCAGGCGGGCTGGCTGAAACAGGCCGGCGCCGCCTCGGCCGACTCCTCCGACGGCGTCTTCAGCAACGTCTCCAACTTCCACGCCACCGCCGACGAGATCGCCTACGACCGCGCCGTCCTCGACGCCCTCGGCGGCCCGGCGACCCTCGGCGCCGTCATCGACACCAGCCGCAACGGCAACGGCGCCCCGCCCGACGGCGAGTGGTGCGACCCGGCCGGCCGCAGGATCGGCCGCGCACCGACCCTGAGCACCGGCATGGGGCGCATCGACGCCTACCTGTGGGTCAAGCTCCCGGGGGAGTCCGACGGCTGCAAGGGCGAACCGGGCACGTTCACCCCGTCGTACGCCTACGACTTGGCGCGCTGACCCCCGCCGCCGTCACCGCCGGGTCCGGTCTTCTCGTCGTACGACGACGTGCCCTCGTCGAGCAGCGGCTGCTGGGTCTTGAGGTGGGCCGGGGCGAAGGCGCGCAGCGCGTGGTAGCCGGTGATGACGACCAGGGTGCCGAGCGCGATGCCGCTGAGGGAGAAGGTGTCGGTGAACTCCATGCTGACGTTGCCGACGCCGATGATGATGCCCGCGGCGGCCGGCACCAGGTTCAGCGGGTTGCGCATGTCCACCTTGGCGTTGATCCAGATCTGCGCGCCGAGGAGGCCGATCATGCCGTAGAGGATGACGGTGATGCCGCCGAGCACGCCGCCCGGGATCGCGGCCACGACCGCGCCGAACTTCGGGCAGAGGCCGAAGAGCAGCGCGAAGCCCGCCGCGGCCCAGTAGGCGGCCGTCGAGTAGACCCGGGTCGCGGCCATCACGCCGATGTTCTCGGAGTACGTGGTGTTGGGCGGCCCGCCGACCGCGGTGGAGAGCACCGAGCCGATGCCGTCGGCCGAGATCGCCGTGCCCAGCTTGTCGTCCAGGTTGTCGCCGGTCATCTCGCCGACCGCCTTGACGTGTCCGGCGTTCTCCGCGATCAGGGCGATGACGACGGGGAGGGCGACCAGGATCGCCGACCACTCGAAGCTCGGCCCGTGGAACGACGGCAGCCCGATCCAGTCGGCCTGACCCACCGCGGAGAAGTCCAGCCGCCAGTGGTCGGTCAGCTTGCCGCCGCCGTCCACCGAGTGGATCTTCCCGAAGATCCGGTCGAGCGCCCAGGACAGGACGTACCCGAAGACCAGTCCCAGGAAGATCGCGATCCGGGACCAGAAGCCGCGCAGGCACACCACGGCCAGACCGGTGAACAGCATCACGAACAGCGCCGTCCACTGGTCCTGCGGCCAGTAGGTGGAGGCGGTGACCGGGGCCAGGTTGAAGCCGATCAGCATCACCACCGCGCCGGTGACGACCGGCGGCATCGCGGCATGGATGATCCGCGCCCCGAAGCGCTGCACGGCGAGTCCCACCAGGAACAGCGCGACGCCGACGACGAGGACCGCGCCGGTCACCGTGGCGCTGGTGCCGCCCTGCGCCCGGATCACCGCGGCGACGCCGACGAAGGAGAGCGAGCAGCCGAGGTAGCTGGGCACCCGGCCGCGGGTGGCGAGCAGGAAGATGACGGTCGCCACGCCCGACATCATGATCGCGAGGTTGGGGTCGAGGCCCATCAGGACCGGAGCCACGAAGGACGCCCCGAACATGGCCACCACGTGCTGGGCGCCGAGCCCGGCCGTGCGGGGCCAGGAGAGCCGTTCGTCGGGGCGGACCACCGCTCCGGGGGCGGGTACCTTCCCGTCCCCGTGCAGTTTCCAGCGCACGCCGAGGTCCATGGTGAGGTTTCGCTTTCTCTGTACGTGAGGACTGTCCGGACCATTGTCGGGGGTGCCCGCCCGTGCGCTTGACCTGCACCCTTCCCCGGGGGGTGTCCTGAGCATCCGCTTAGGATGAGGGGGACCGCCGTACGGACCCGGCACGAACCCCGTACGAACCCCCGTACGAGCCCCCCGTGCGAACCGCCGCACGCCGCACAGCCGAGCACGACCAGGAGTCCCGCCCGTGACCGCCGAAGCACCCACCGCACCCGCCCTGTCCCACGGCCTGCTCGTCCCCGTCACCGTCCACTTCGACGACCTGGACGCGCTCGGGCTGCTGCACAACGCCCGCTACCCGGTGCTGGTCGAGCGGGCCTGGACCGAGCTGTGGGCCGGGTACGGCTTCCGGTTCGAGGGCGACTGGGAGGCTGCCGGCGACGCCTGCAACGCGGTCAAGGAGCTGACGATCGGCTACCAGGCGCCGGTCACCCGGCCCGGCGCCTACGCCGTCCACCTGTGGCTGGACCGGCTGGGCACCACCGGGCTGACCTACGGGTTCCGGTTCTGCTCGGCGGACGGCGCCACCACCTACGCCCGCGGCACCCGGGTGCTGGTCCGGCTGGACTCCCGGACGCTGCGCCCGGCGCCGTGGAGCGAGGCGTTCAGGACTGCCGGCCGGGCACTTCTGCGGCCGGCGGACTGATCGTCGGCCGGTTGCGGTCCCCGGCCCGCAGCACCCGCGCGAACACCACCAGGCAGCACGCCAGCGCGGTCACCAGACCGAACGACACCACCAGGCTGGTCGCCTCGGCGAGCCCGCCGATCGCGCCCGGCGCGATCAGACCCGAGGTGTACGTGATGGTGGCGACACCCGCGATGGCCAGGCTCGGGTTGGAGCCGGCCCGGCCGGCCGCGGCGAAGCACAGCGGGACGACCACGGCGATGCCGAGGCCCATCAGCGCGAAGCCGGTCATCGCCACCGCCGGACCGCCCCCGACCACGACCAGCAGACCGCCGAGGGTGGCCAGTACCCCGCTCACCCGGACGGTGCGCACCGCGCCGAACCGGTCCACCACCTTGTCGCCGACGAGCCGGGTCAGCGCCATGGTGAGCGTGAAGCCCGTCGTGCACGCCGCCGCCAGACCGGCCGAGGCCTCCAGCTCGTCCCGCAGATAGACCGCCGACCAGTCCAGGCTCGCGCCCTCCGCGAACACCGCGCAGAAGCCGACCGCGCCGATCAGCACCGCCGACCTCGGCGGCAGCGCGAACCGCGGCGGCGGGTCCTCGTCCTCGGAAGGTTGCAGATCCAGCACCCAGGCGCAGGCCGCCAGGCCCGTCACGGTCAGCACCGCGGCGGCCAGGACGTGGTGCGTCCGGGCGTCCGTGCCCAGGTGGGCGGCGAGCGTCCCGGCCGCCGATCCGATCAGCGCGCCCGCGCTCCACATGCCGTGCAGCCCGGACATGATCGACTTGTCGAGACGGTTCTCGATCTCGACGCCCAGGGCGTTCATCGCCACGTCCGACATGCCCGCCGTGGCGCCGTAGACGAACAGGGCGAGGCACAGGGTGAGCAGGTTCGGGGCGAGGGAGGGCAGGACCAGGGCCAGCGTCCACAGTGCCAGCAGACCGCGCAGGGCGGCGCGGGCACCGAAGCGGTGGGTGACCCGGCCGGCCAGCGGCATGGCGAGCGAGGCACCGAGCGCCGGGAAGGCGAGCGCCAGCCCCAACTGGCCCGCGCTCACGCCGGCGTGGTCCTGGATCCACGGCACGCGGGTCGCGAAGGAGCCGGTGACGGAGCCGTGCACGGCGAACACGGCCGCCACGGCGTACCGGGCGCGCTTCACCTCGTCTCGCCCGTAGGTCCCTGTGCTCATGGTCCACCCCTCCGTGTTCTCGGTGCGCGGCAGTGCGTGGCAGCGCGCGGCGTAAACTATCAGGGAGCCTGCCTGATAGATAGTGGATTACCGGCGTGCGCCTCCGCGCCCCCGATCTGGAAGGATCCCGGCATGCCCGCATCCCCGAGCACCGCCCGGGCCATCAACGACCGGCTCGCCCTTCAGCTGCTCCAGCAGGAGGGCCCGTTGACGGCTGGGCAGTTGAAGCAGCTGACCGGCCTGTCCCGGCCCTCCGTCGCCGATCTCGTCGAACGCCTCACCGCCTCCGGACTGATCGAGGTGGCGGGGGAGTCCGGCGAGCAGCGCCGCGGGCCCAACGCCAAGCTCTACGGCATCGTCGCCGGGCGCGCCCACCTCGCCGCCCTCGACGTGCGCACCGAAGGCGTCGCCGTGCTCGTCTCCGACCTGCTCGGCCGGGTCCTCGCCGAGGCGTCGGTGCCGATCGACGACCACTCCGGCACCGGTCCCGCGGTGGAGCAGGCGGTGAGCCTGGTCGAGCGCGCGGTCAAGGAGGCCGGCGCCGACCGGCTGCACACCGTCGGCATCGGCGCCCCCGGACTGATCGACCCGGTCGGCGGGGAACTCCGGGACTCCAGCGGACTGCCCGGGTGGCACCGCAGTCTGATCGCGGCCCTCCAGGAGAAGTTCCCCGAGGCGCGGGTCGGCGTCGAGAACGAGACCAACCTCGCCGCCCTGGCCGAACAGCGCGACGGCGCCGCCCGCGACCGGGACACCTTCGTGCTCCTCTGGCTCGGCCTCGGCATCGGCGCGGCCGTCGTCCTCGACGGCACCCTGCGCCGGGGTGTGTCCGGGGGAGCGGGCGAGATCGGCTTCATGCCGGTGCCGGGCACCGCGGGCCTGCCGTCGGCCACCGACTGCGACGGCGGCTTCCACTCCGTGGCCGGGGCGGCGGCGGTCGCCGCGCTCGCGGCGGAGCACGGGGTGACGGCACGACCCGCCGGGCCCGAGCCGCACGCCGCCGCACTGGTCCGGGAGGCGGTACGCCGGTCGGCGTCCGGGAGCGACCCCGCCGCCGAGGGCTTCCTCGACGCCCTCGCCGACCGGGTCGTACTCGGTGCCGCCGCCGTCGTCTCCGTCCTCGACCCCGGCTGCCTGGTGCTCGCCGGTGAGATCGGCCGGGCCGGCGCCGACGCCCTCGCCGACCGCGTCCAGCACCGCCTCGCCCGGATGTCCCCGCTGGCCACGGAGGTGCGGCCCAGCACCCTGGGCGGCGGCGCGGTCCTGCGCGGTGCCCTGCTGACCGCCCGCGACCGCGCCCAGGACGACCTCTTCGCACCGCCGGAGCGGTAACCCGCGGCGCCCGGAAGGTTCCTACTCGGGGCGTCGGCCGGTGCCCGCGGAGCCCGGCTCCCGGAACGCCGAACCGTCCGCCGCCAGCCACACCAGTACCGCAGGGAGCAGCACCGCCGTCCCCAGCAGGGCCACGAAACCCGCGGCGCTCGCCGCCGACAGGGGCTCCAGGTGCCGGGCGTGGAACAGCAGATGGGCCACGGCGGAGACCAGATAGGCCACCAGGGACGTGAGCACCAGGCGGCGCTCCATCGTCGCCACCGCCGCGCACAACACCACGGCGAGCGCGAGGCTCGCCCCGCCGAAGTCCTGGAGCAGATGCTCGTTGTAGGGCGGCAGATGCGACACCCACGGCCACTTCCAGAACAGCCCGGGCAGCAGCAGGATCCACAGCCCCAGCACCACCTGACCGCCCGCGAGCAGTCCCAGCCCCGCCCGCAGCCCCGCCCGTCTGCTCATCCGCGCCGTCCGCCCTCCCCGCCGCCGAACCGCACCGCCAGGTACTCCTCGAATGTGCCCTTGCCGACCGCGTGTTCGGGCGCGAGATGCCCGCCCGCGCGGAACGCGCGGTAAGTCTTCCCCGCGAGCGGCACGTTCACCACGGCCCGACGGCGGCCCGTCGCGTCCAGGTAGGAGCGGGCCAGCGACGCGAAGGTGCGCACCTCGGGGCCGCCCATGTCCGGCACCCGTCCGGCGGGGGCGCCCACGGCCAGTCCGGCGAGTCGGTCCGCGACCTCCGCCACCTCCACCGGCTGGTCCGAGGCATGGGCGGGCAGCACCAGGACCGGCATCCTGGCCAGCGCCCGGAGCACCCGCACCACCAGGTCGTGGAACTGGGTCGCCCGCAGCACCGTCCATCCGAGGCCCGACTCCTCCACCAGCTTCTCGACGGCGAGCTTGGACCGGTAGTAGCCGAGCGGCACCCGGTCGACGCCCACGATCGAGATGTAGACCAGGTGGGCCACCCCGGCCCGCTTCGCCGCCGCGACCAGGTTCGCGGCCGACCGCTCGTCCCCGCCGCGCTGCGTGGTCGCGCAGTGCACGACGGTGTCTGCTCCGGCGAGCGCCGTGTCGAGGCCGGCGCCGCCCTCGCGCAGGTCCACGGCGTACGGCCGGCTGTGCCGGCTGAGCACCCGTACCTCGTGCCCGTCGGTGCGCAGCCGTTCGGTGACGAGCCGGCCGAGCGTGCCGGTGCCGCCGGTCACCAGGATCGTGGTCATGCTGTTCAGCCCCCTGCCGGACGTGGGCGTGCGGTTCGCCCATCACACCGTGGCGCAGACCGGAGGGCAACGCACCCTGCCCGAGCCCGGCAGGGTGCGTTGGGGTGACCCGGCGGCGGGCAAGGGCCTTCGTCACCGCCGCCGGGCCCGTTCGGGTGGGGTCAGCAGGCGCCGAGGTCCTGCCAGACACCCCATTCACCGGTGGTTCCGGGCTCCTCGCCCTTCGTCCACCACTTGGACTTCCACGTGTGCCCCTGGTGGGAGACCGTGGTGCCGCCGCCGTAGGACGCGCCCGCGTCCCAGGCCGGGACGGTGCACTGTCCGGTGCCGTCCGTCGGGCTCGGGCCAGGGGTCGGGGACTGCGTGTCCGTCGGCGTGGGCGCCGGCGTCTCCGCCCCCGGGTCCACCACGGTCGTGCCCCGGGCGAGGTCGCCGGCCAGGGCGTACGCCTTGCCGCCGATCGTCACCGTCCAGTTCGACGGGGTCGACACGGGCAGGTAGTAGTTGAACGCCAGGTCGACGGTCGCGCCCGGCGCCAGCGACTGCCACGCCGGCAGCTTCATCGACACCCGGTGGAAGTCACCCTTCAGACCGCCCGCGTTGCCGCCCGTGTGGTCGCTGCTGATGACCTTGGTGCCGAAACCGGACTGGTCGGAGGCGTTCCCCGGGGCCGAGGTCCCGTAGTCGAACTGGAACTCCGTGCCGCCCGGCAGCGCTGTCTTCGTGTTGTTGGTGATCCGCAGCTTGGGCGTGATCGGGTAGTTGGAGTCGCCCAGCTTGAAGTCGGTGAACTCCACGTCCACGTCCACGGCCTGCGTCGGCAGGTCCGCGTTCGACTTCTTCGCGCCGTACGGAGCGGCCGACCTGAACGTGTCGTACATCAGCGAGGTGAGGGTGTCGCCCATCTCGTACTGGCCCTTGGCGGCGTTCCAGACGTAGTCGCCGGCCAGCTCCCAGATCATCGCGCCGCCGATGCCGCGGTCCACCACGTAGTCGGCCTTGGCCCCGACCGACTGCTCGTCCTCGGTGGACAGGAAGACCTTCTTGTCGGCGTTCCACAGCCAGGGCGCGACCAGCGTCGCGTCGTACTTGCGGGCGTAGCTGCCCGTCAGCTTGGTGTCCGCCGGGAAGCCGTAGTCGGTGACGTAGTCGCCGACGATGCCCTTCTCCAGGTTCTTGGCGTGCCACATCGGGTTGGAACCCGCCGGGGACTCCTTGCCGTTGGCGTCGAGGTCGTGCCAGAGGTTGTCGATGCCGACGGCGCCGTCGCCGCACTTGGTCAGGCCGGAGCCCGCCGGGCAGGTGGATGCGGGAGCCTTGCCCCACAGGCCGTCGGTGCCGCCCTGGACGTTCTTGTGGCCGCGCGTGTAGTACGGCAGGCCGATGTTGATGCGGCCGGCCGGCATGGAGCCCCGGAAGTAGTGGTAGGCCCAGTCGGTGTTGAGGTAGCCGATGCCGCCGTACTGGGCGCTGCCGTAGACGTTGGCAGCGGCCAGCTCGGCGTCCTTGCCGTCGTCGAAGAGCGAGGCGTTCGGGCCGACGTACTCGTTCCAGGCGCCGTGCAGGTCGTAGGACATGATGTTGACGTAGTCCAGGTACTTCTGGACCTGGAAGGTCTCCATGCCGCGCAGCAGGTACCCGGAGGACGGCGCGGCGACGGAGAGCAGGTAGTGCCTGCCGTCCGCGGCGCCCGCGCGGTCCAGCTTCTCGCGCAGCGACTTCATCAGCGCCGCGTAGCCCTTGACCAGCCCGGCCCGGCGGCCGTTGGCGAAGGACCAGTCGAGCGGGTTGCCCGCGTCCTTCATCGTCGTCGGGTACTCGTAGTCGATGTCGACGCCGTTGAAGCCGTACTTCCGGACGAAGTCGACCGCCGAGTCCGCGAAGGTGTCGATACCGGCCCGGTTGACCGAGCCGTCGGCGTTGGTGGCCATGGAGTAGAAGCCGCCCGAGTCCACGCGCGAGCCGTCGTCCGCGAAGTAGCCGCCCGTCTCGGCCCAGCCGCCCACCGAGATCATCGTCTTGACGTCCGGGTGCTGCTTCTTGAACTTGTTGAGCAGGTTGAAGTGGCCCTTGTAGGGCAGGTCCGGGTCCATCTCGGCGCCCGCGACCCCGGGCCAGGTCATGCCGGTCGCCGCGTTCTTCGCGCCGTCCGAGCCCACGGAGAGCTTGTTGCCCCCGTCGACGTGCGCGAAGGCGTAGTTGATGTGGGTGATCTTGTCCCACGGGATGTCCGAGGCGAGGTAGGCCGGCCTGCCGTCCTTGCCCGTGCGCCAGCCGGTGAAGTAGCCGATCACCCGGCGCGGGTGGTCGGCGCCCATCTTCTCCCTGCCGTCGGCGTCGTAGACCGAGCAGTAGGGGACGTCGACGCCGGGCGTCTGGTAGAGCCCGTCGGGTCGACAGGAGTCCTGGGCGGCGGCCTGCGACGCGGTCGCCGGGAGACCGGCGAGCAGCAGGCCCGCGACGGCGGCCACCGCCGCGAACAGGGCCGGCCCCGCTCTGTGGCGGGATCTGGAGCGTGACGGGGAAGGCACAGTCGGTTCCTCTCCACGGAAGTTGCGCAGACCCTAGAGAGGACTAGACCAGTGAGTCAATAGGTATGGACCAATCTCAACGCGCCTGGCGTGCGCCCCGGTTGGAGCGGCACGGTGCGGTGGAGTCCAGGTGGAGGAGCGCTCTGTGATCCACTCCACACGCTCTGTCCGTATGGCCGGCCGCCGGGCGTGGCACACTGGCCCTGTACCAGAAGCAGCGCACTCCGGGGTCGGTGAAAGTCCGAACCGGCGGTTACAGTCCGCGACCCGGTCGCTTCCAGCGGCCGGTTGACCAGGTGAAATTCCTGGACCGACGGTTAAAGTCCGGATGGGAGGCAGTGCGCGGCGGGCGAGCACACGTGCGCGCCGCCGATCTCTGGGGCACGTCCGTTCATGGGCGGGCCCCGTCCGGCGTCGTCGTTCCGAGTTCCCGTCCGTCCCTTCTGTCGTTCGTCGACAGCCCCGGAGTCCGTGCCCGAAGAGGCAGGAGGACCCGGGAAGTGTTCACCGGAATCGTCGAAGAGCTGGGCGAGATCACCGCCGTCGAGACCCTCGACGACGCCTGTCGCTTCCGCCTGCGCGGCCCCGCGGTCACCGAAGGAGCCCGCCACGGCGACTCCATCGCCGTCAACGGCGTCTGCCTCACGGTCGTCGACCACGAGGGCGACGAGTTCACCGCCGACGTGATGGCCGAGACCCTGAAGCGCTCCAGCCTCGGAGTCCTCGCCGTCGGCTCCCGCGTCAACCTGGAGCGCCCCACCGCAGTCGGCGCCCGGCTCGGCGGCCACATCGTGCAGGGCCACGTCGACGGCACCGGCGAGATCCTGGAGCGCAAGCCCTCCGAGCACTGGGAGTTCGTGAAGATCTCCCTGCCCGCCGACCTCGCCCGCTACGTCGTGGAGAAGGGCTCCATCACCGTCGACGGCATCAGCCTCACCGTCGTCGACGCCGGGCCCGACTTCTTCACCGTCAGCGTCATCCCCACCACCCTCGCCCTGACCACGCTCGGCATCAAGCAGCCCGGCGACCCGGTCAACCTCGAGGTCGACGTCATCGCCAAGTACGTGGAGCGGCTGCTGGGCGCGCACGTCGAGCAGGGAGACGCCCGGTGAACTGGCTCAACTCCGAGGCGTTCACGCTCTTCGACCAGCACATCAAGTGGTCGGACATGATCGGCAACGTGATCGGTCTGCTCGGCCTCGCCCTCGGCTGGCGGCGCTCGATCTGGACCTGGCCCGTGCAGTTCGTCTCCGGGCTCGTCCTGTTCGCGGCCTTCGCCACCGCCCACCTCTCCGGCAGCGCCGGCAAGCAGATCGTCGTCATGGTCGTCGCCGCCTGGGGCTTCTGGCAGTGGAACCGCGGCCGGCAGCAGACACAGGACGGCTCCGTCGCCGTACGGTTCGCCACCTGGCGCGAACGCGGTGCGCTGGCCGCCGCGGCCGCCGTCGGCACCCTCGCGGTGGGCGCCCTCTTCACCGCCTACCCCACCCTGTCCTGGGACCCCTGGCCGGACGCGTACATCTTCGTCGGCACCGTCGTCGCCATGTACGCCCAGGCCCGCGGCATGGTCGAGTTCTGGTTCGCCTGGCTGCTGGTCGACCTCGTCGGCGTCCCGCTGAACTTCGCCAACGGCTTCGCCTTCTCCGGCTTCGTCTACGTCCTCTACGGCGCGCTCGTCCTGTGGGGCCTGCGCGACTGGTGGCTGCGCTCGCGCAACGCGGCCCGCCCCCTCCCGGAAGGAGCGCCCGCATGAGCACGGCACCCATCCTCTACAGCCCCGACGGCATCGACGACCTCTCCCTCGACCCGGTCGAGCAGGCCGTCGCCGACATCGCCGCAGGCCGCCCCGTCGTGGTCGTCGACGACGAGAACCGCGAGAACGAGGGCGACCTCGTCGTCGCCGCCGAGAAGGCGACCGAGGAGATCGTCGCCTTCATGATGAGCGAGTGCCGCGGCCTGATCTGCGCCCCCATGGAGGGCGAGGAACTGGACCGGCTCCGCCTCCCGCAGATGGTCGACGACAACACCGAGTCCATGAAGACGGCGTTCACCGTCTCCGTGGACGCCACCGCCGCCCACGGCGTCAGCACCGGCATCTCCGCCTCCGACCGCGCCACCACCCTCCAGCTCCTGGCGAGCGGCACCGCCGAGCCCACCGACCTGGTCCGCCCCGGGCACGTCTTCCCGCTGCGCGCCCGCTCCGGCGGCGTCCTCGTCCGCAACGGCCACACCGAGGCCGCCGTCGACCTCGCCCGCCTCGCGGGCCTGCGCCCGGCCGGCGCCATCGTGGAGATCGCCGGCGAGGACGGGCGCATGCTGCGGCTGCCCGAGCTGATCCCGTTCGCCCGCAAGCACGGGTTGACGATCATCTCCATCGAGGACCTGATCGCCTACCGGCGCAGCGAGGAACCCACCGTCCGCCGCGAGGCCGAGGTCCGGCTCCCCACCCGCCACGGCGAGTTCACGGCGTACGGCTACCGCTCCACCGTCGACGGCGTCGAGCACATCGCCCTCGTCCACGGCGAGATCGGCGACGGCGCGGACGTCCTGGTCCGCGTCCACTCCGAGTGCCTCACCGGCGACGTCTTCGGCTCCCAGCGCTGCGACTGCGGCCCCCAGCTCGACGCCTCCCTGGACCGCATCCAGGCCGAGGGCCGGGGCGTGGTCGTCTACCTGCGCGGCCACGAGGGACGCGGCATCGGCCTGATGTCCAAGCTGCGCGCCTACGAGCTCCAGGAGCGCGGCCGCGACACCCTCGACGCCAACCTCGAACTGGGCCTGCCCGCCGACGCCCGCGACTACGGCGCCGGCGCCCAGATCCTCGCGGACCTCGGTGTGCGGGCCGTCCGCCTGATGACCAACAACCCGGACAAGAGCGACGCCCTGGCACGGCACGGCATCGAGGTCACCGGCCGGGAGCCCATGCCCGTCCAGGCCGGCGAGCACAACCTCCGCTACCTGCGCACCAAGCGGGACCGGATGGGACACGACCTGCCCTGGCTGGACACGACCCCCGTGTCCACCTGCGGCAACCAGTAAGCAAGTGAGACGAGGAGACACGTGAGCGGCAAGGGTGCACCGGAACTGTCCGTACGCAACGTCGGGGACCTCAGGGTCGCCGTGATCGCGTCGCAGTGGCACGACAAGGTGATGGACGGACTGGTGGACGGCGCCCTGCGCGCCCTGCGCGACCTGGGCATCGACGAGCCGACCCTGCTCAGGGTCCCCGGCAGCTTCGAGCTGCCGGTGGTCGCCAAGGTCCTCGCGGGCCGCGGCTACGACGCGATCGTCGCCCTCGGCGTCGTCATCCGCGGCGGCACCCCCCACTTCGACTACGTGTGCCAGGGCGTGACCCAGGGCCTGGTCCAGGTCTCCGTCGAGACCGGCGTCCCCGTCGGCTTCGGCGTCCTCACCTGCGACACCGAGGAGCAGGCCCTGGACCGGGCCGGCCTCGAGGGGTCCAACGAGGACAAGGGCCACGAGGCCGTGACCGCGGCCGTCGCCACGGCGGCGACGCTCCGCTCAGTATCCGAACCGTGGCGCTAGGCCCACCGGGGCACGCGTAAAGTGGGGGCCATCATGTCCAAGAAGACGTTCGAGGAGCTGTTCACCGAGCTCCAGCACAAGGCAGCCAACGGCGATCCCGCCACCTCCCGCACCGCCGAACTGGTCGACAAGGGCGTCCACGCCATCGGCAAGAAGGTCGTCGAGGAGGCCGCGGAGGTCTGGATGGCCGCCGAGCACGAGGGCAAGGACGCGGCGGCCGAGGAGATCTCCCAGCTGCTGTACCACGTCCAGGTCATGATGGTCGCCCGCGGCATCTCCCTGGACGACGTCTACGCCCACCTGTAAGCCCCCGGACCCCCTTCCCCCACCCCTTCACGCAAAGGAAGCCGACCTCATGCTGCGCATCGCCGTCCCCAACAAGGGTTCCCTGTCAGGCCCCGCGGGGGAGATGCTGCATGAGGCCGGCTACCAGCAGCGCCGCGAGTCCAAGGAACTGCGGATCGTCGACCCGGTCAACGAGGTCGAGTTCTTCTACCTCCGCCCCCGCGACATCGCGATCTACGTCTCCTCCGGCAAGCTCGACATCGGCATCACCGGCCGCGACCTGCTCATCGACTCAGGAGCCCACGCCGAGGAGATCCTCCCGCTCGGCTTCGCCCGCTCCACCTTCCGCTTCGCCGGCAAGCCGGGCGCCGCGCAGGGCATCGACGACCTCAAGGGCCGTACCGTCGCCACCTCCTACGAGGGCATCGTCGCCGCCCACCTGGCCGACCGGGGCGTCGACGCCTCCGTCGTCCACCTGGACGGCGCCGTGGAGACCGCCATCGAGCTCGGCGTCGCCGAGGTCATCGCGGACGTCGTCGAGACCGGCACCTCCCTGCGCAACGCGGGCCTGGAGGTGTTCGGCGAGCCCATCATGAAGTCCGAGGCCATCGTGATCCGCCGCTCGGGCGCCGAGCCCGACGAGACCACCGAGCCCAAGGTCCAGCAGTTCCTGCGCCGCCTCCAGGGCGTCCTGGTGGCCCGGACCTACGTGATGATGGACTACGACTGCCGGGTGGAGCAGCTGGAGAAGGCCGTCGCCCTCACCCCCGGCCTGGAGTCCCCGACCGTGTCCCCGCTGCACAACGAGGGCTGGGTCGCCGTCCGCGCCATGGTCCCCGCCAAGGAGGCCCAGCGGATCATGGACGACCTGTACGAGATCGGCGCCCGGGCCATCCTGACCACGGCCATCCACGCCTGCCGGCTCTGACCCCCTCCCCGCCTCGGAGCACGACCCGGAGCCACACCATGCCCGACACCACGCCGGACCACCTCCCTGCCCTGCCCGTCACCTTCCGTCCCGGACGCACCCGTGCCGTCCTGATCGTCCTCGCGGTCGTCACCTTCGTGACCGTCACGGTGCTCGGGATGGTGCTGGCCGGCCTCGGCCCGGGGGAGCGCCTCAGCTTCGTGCTGACGGCACTCGTCCTGGCCGGCGTGCTGCTCCTGCTGGCCCGCCCCCGGGTCGTCGCCGACGAGACGGGCGTCACCGTGGTCAACCTGACCGCCAGGCGGCACCTCGCCTGGCCCGAGATCCTGCGGGTCAACCTCCGCCAGGGCGACCCCTGGGTCTTCCTCGACCTCAGCGACGGCACCAGCCTGCCCGCGCTCGGCATCCAGCCCGGCATCGCCAAGCAGCGTGCCCTCGCCGACGCACGTGCCCTGCGCGACCTCGTGGAGGCCCGTTCCGGTGCCCTCCCCGAGGCGCCGCGTGACTGACGCGGCGCCGCCGACCCTGCCGCGGGCACCCTTTTCGTGATTAATCTGGGAACGAGGACGCGGCCCGTCGCGTCCTCGCCCCGTCGCTCCGCCCGGTGCGCGGGGTTCCTGCTACCCGAGGAGTGACTCCCTCCGGCGATGGACGGACCGTCCTGCAGTACCTGCGCCGCTCCCTGCTGTGACACCCCACAGGCGGCGGCATCATGACCACCCCCCTGCTGCTCCTGGCAGCCGCATTCCTGCTGATCCTCGCCAACGGCTTCTTCGTCGCGGCCGAGTTCGGCCTGGTGACCGTCGAACGCCCCGACGCCGAGCAGGCCGCCGCGGCCGGCGACCGGCGCGCCCACCGGGTCGTCGAGTCCCTCAAGGAGCTGTCCTTCCAGCTCTCCGGCACCCAGCTCGGGATCACCATCACCTCCCTCGTCGTCGGCATGCTCGCCGAACCGGCGCTCGCCCGGCTGCTCGACGGCCCGTTCACGGCGATCGGCGTCCCCGACGGCGCCGTGTCCGGTGTCTCGGTCGTCGTCGGCATGCTGCTGGCCTCCGCGGTGCAGATGGTGATCGGCGAGCTGGTGCCCAAGAACTGGGCGGTGTCCAAGCCGCTCCAGGTCGCGCGCTTCGTCGCCGGTCCCCAGCACACCTTCGCCCGGCTCTTCCACCCGGTGATCGCCGCGCTCAACACCGTGGCCAACCGCCTGGTCCGCACGCTGGGCATCGAACCCGCCGAGGAGCTGGCCTCCGCCCGCACCCCCGGCGAACTGGTCTCCCTGGCCCGGCACTCCGCCCGGGCCGGCGCCCTGGAACAGGACACCGCCGACCTCTTCGTGCGGACCCTCTCCCTCGGCGAACTGACCGCCCAGCACGTCATGACCCCCCGGGTGAAGGTCAGCGCCCTGCACTCCTCGGCCACCGCCGAGGACGTCGTCAACCTGACCCGCGCCACCGGCCTGTCCCGCTTCCCCGTCTACCGGGAGAAGATCGACGAGATCGTCGGCATGGTCCACCTCAAGGACGCCCTCGCCGTCTCCGTCCACGACCGGCTGCGCACCCCGGCCGGCCGGATCGCCCGCCCGGCGCTGCTGGTCCCCGAGACCCTGCCCGTACGGCCGCTGCTCACCCGGCTGCGCAGCGAGCAGCCCATCGCGGTCGTCGTCGACGAGTACGGCGGCACGGCCGGCGTCGTCACCCTGGAGGACATCGTCGAGGAACTCGTCGGCGAGGTCCGCGACGAGCACGACGGCCTCGACGTGCCCGAACTGGCCCCCGCCCCGCCCGAGGAGGGCCGGCCCGCCTGGGACGTCGACGGCAGCTGCCGCGTGGACGCCCTGCGCCGCGTCGGCCTGGAGGCCCCCGAGGGACCGTACGAGACCGTGGCCGGGCTCGTCGCCGACCTGCTGGGCCGGATCCCCGCCGTCGGCGACCGCGCGGAACTGCCCGGCTGGCGGCTCTCGGTCCGCCAGGTCGGCCACTACCGCGCCGAGCGGATACGCCTGGTGCGCACCGCGCCGGTCTCCGTCCTGGAGGCGGCCCGATGAGCATCCTGCAACTCCTCTTCGCCGCGCTGCTCGTGCTCGCCAACGGGTTCTTCGTCGGCGCCGAGTTCGCGCTCGTCTCGGTGCGCCGCAGCCAGATCGAACCGCTCGGCACCGCCCGTGCCCGGCAGGTGCTGTACGGGCTGGAACGCCTGCCGCAGATGATGGCCGCCGCCCAGTTCGGCATCACCGTCTGCTCGCTGACCCTCGGCGCGGTCGCCGAGCCGACCGTCGCCCACCTGCTGGAGCCGGTCTTCGAGTGGATCCATCTGCCGCACGGCATGATCCACCCGCTCGGCTACGTCATCGCCCTGGCCGCCGTCGTCTTCTGCCACCTGGTCATCGGCGAGATGGTCCCGAAGAACCTCGCGATGGCCGCCCCCGAGAAGGCCGCGCTGTGGCTCAGCCCCGGCCTGGTCGCCTTCGCCCGCCTGTGCAGGCCCGTCACCGTCGCGCTCGGCGCCTGCGCGCAGGGAATCCTGCGGCTCTTCCACGTCGAGCCCAAGGACGAGGTCGAGGCCGTCTTCACGAGCGAACAGCTCAACCGGCTGGTGGAGGACGCCGGCCAGGCCGGACTGCTGGACCCGGAGGAGCAGGAACGCCTCGAGGACGCCCTGGAACTGGGCTCCCGCCCGGTCACGGACGTCCTCCTCGCCCGCGAGTCCCTGGTGACGGTCAGCCCCTCGGTCACGCCGGGGGAGATCGTCGCGCTCACCGCCCGCACCGGGTACTCGCGCTTCCCGATCGCGGCGGACCAGGGCGCCTTCATGGGCTACCTGCACGTCAAGGACGTCCTCGACCTGGATGAGTCCGACCGCGCCGTCCCCCAGCACCTCTGGCGCCCGATGACCACGCTGCGCCCCGAACTCCCCCTGGACGACGCCCTCACGGTGATGCGCCGCGCGGCGACCCACCTGGCCCAGGTGACGGACGCGACGGGCAAGGGACTGGGCCTGGTCGCCCTGGAGGACGTACTGGAACTCCTGGTCGGCGAGGTGAACGATCCCGCCCACAAAGAGGTGATCCTGGCGACCTGACCGCGGGCAGCCGTGCCCCCCGGCCGCCGCTGCGGGCAGTCGTGCCTCCCCCAGTGCCTGAACGGCCTGGGAGGTACCCCCCAGGGCGGCACGGGTGGGCGCAGCGGCACCCCGCAACGCCGGGCTGCGCACCCACCCCCGCACCGAGGCTCGCGTCCTACACGGCCGACGGCCCCCCGGGCCCCCGCCCCGACAGCACCTCCCCATACGCCTGCATCAGATCCGGCAACCGCAACGTCGCCAGATCGTCCCGGCTCAACGCCCCCGGATACACGGACAAGCGCAGATCCCGGTACGCACAGCTCTTCTCGTACAGCGTCCGCAGGAACCGCCCGTTCCCCAACTCGTCGATCCACCCCTGATCCACCACATGGCCCGCGACCGACCGCAGTTCGTCCAGCGCCTCCTCGTCCCACACGTCCCCGTTCTCCGCCGCGAGCACCTCCCCGATCGAGGTCAGCTCCAGCGGCCGGTACGACGGAAAGTCCACCCGCGTCGTGAAGCGCGACGAGAGTCCGGGATTGGCGCCCAGCAGCCGGTCCATGCCCTCCGGATAGCCGGCCAGGATCACCACCAGGTGGTCCCGGTTGTCCTCGGCCCGCTTCAGCAGCACCTGGAGCGCCTCGTCGCCGTAGGCGTCGCCCTTGCCGTACCCGGAGTTGGACAGGGAGTACGCCTCGTCGACGAAGAGGACACCGCCGAGCGCGGAGTCGATCAGCTCGTTCGCCTTCACGGCGGTCTGGCCCAGGTACTCACCGACGAGGTCGGCCCGCTGGGCCTCCACCAGGTGGTCGCCGCCGAGCAGCCCGAGGGCGTAGAAGACGCGGCCCAGGATGCGGGCCACGGTGGTCTTGCCGGTGCCGGAGGGGCCGGAGAAGACGAAGTGACGTTTGGGCGGCTGCACCGGCAGGCCCTGCCCGGCCCGCAGCCGCGCCATGTTCAACTGCGCGGACAGCGCCTTGACCTGCCGTTTCACCGGTTCGAGGCCCACCATCCGCTCCAGCTCGGCGAGCGCCTCCTCCAGCAGCGCCGGATCGGTGGGCCCGCTGGGCAGGGACGGGTCGGCCCCGCCCGCCTTCTCACGCACCGGCGGTCCGCCGAGCGGGGGCAGCGGGGCGGACAGCGAGGGCTCGGGAGCGGAGAGCTTGACGCCGCGCTCCTCGGTGCCGAAGAGGGGGTCGAGTCCGTCCAGGCCGTCCGTCCCCGCACCGGCCTGCGCGAGTCCCGCGAGGTCGGCCGGATCGTCGTAGCCGTCGCCCTCGGCGATCGCCGCCAGCCGGGCCGAGGTGTCCATGAAGGCGGGGTCGACACGGTGCACGGCCCGGTACAGCGGGAGCGCGGCGGCGCTGCGCCCGGTGCCCTCGTGGGCCCGGGCCAGCCAGTAGCGCAGCTCCTTGCGCTGTGGCTGCTCGCTGCGGCACCGCATCAGGGCCGCCGAAAGGAGTGGCTCGGCCTGCCCGAACATCTCCAGGCGGACCCGCGCCATGCCGCTGAACAGGCCGGCCTCGATGCCCAGTAAGGGGTCGCCGAGCAGCGGGTCGGTGTGCCGGACGAGCTGCTCCCAGTCCTTGACGAGGTAGGCGCGGCAGGCGTGCAGGAAGCGGACCTGGGGGTCGGAGTCCACCGGCGGCAGTCCGGCCAGCGCACGGTCCAGCTCCGGAACGTGCCGGCCGTCCAGCCAGTGCGAGGCGTGCGCCAGCAGCAGGTCGCGGGGGTTCTCCAGCACGGGCTGCACCCACCAGCCCAGCCAGTACCAGGAGTTGAGGGTGCGGCGATGGCGGGCCCGCTGCTCGCCGAAGCGGTCGCGGTTGCGGAACATTCGCAGGAGTGCGGTGGTGGTGTCGACGCGCAGGGCGTGCAGTCCCAGCCACCCGTCGGCCATCGCGGGATCGATCCGGACCGCCGCCCGGAACTCCTCCTCCGCCTGCGGGTAGGCCCCCATGGTGTAGGCGTCCACGCCGCGCAGCCAGGCGAGTTCGGCCGGGGCCTGTGGGCCCTGCGTGCCGAAGTCCATCGCGTCCCCCACCTACCGTGCCCCCGTCGGTAAGCCGCCGAGCCGTCGCCCGCCGGCCGCCTCGGTCAACGGCTGCGCCGCGGACCGGAGTTGCAGGTGCGTGCGGCAATCTCCGGTAGCCCGCACCGAGGGCATCGTACCCGCGGCGGTCTTTCCTCCGAAGGGTGCGGGAGGGACCGTTCCACGAGGTCGGGGCGACGGGGGCGCACGGCCGGACGGTGACCCAGGGTGATCGTGTGGCGCCGCGCGGCAAGCCGGGAAGCGTGCTCGGGGCAGAACGAAGCCCCCGATCACGGGGGAACAACCGGGGGCTTCGCGTCTGCGGGCGGCTTCGAACTGCCGCACATTCAGAACGTAAGACCTGTACGGCCCTTGGGTCAAGCGAAGTTGGGGCACGTTGGCGCGTTGCCGGGACGCGATCTTCACGTGTTCAACACATCGCGGACGGTCCGTCACTTTGCGTGAGGAAGTGGGCTCCGGTGGCGGTTCCCGCGGGTCCCGGCAGCACCTCGTACCCCTGTTCGCGCTGTCGCACCAGAAGGTGCGCGAAGGGGCGCGAGGGGTCCTCGGCGAAGTGCCGGCGCTCGGCCGGGATCCACCCGTCCCAGAACGCCCGCTGTTCCGCTCCGTCGCGCGCCCGTCCGCGGGCCCACGCCTGCTCCGGCGGCAGGTCCATCCAGAGCAGTCCGGCAAGGTGGGGTCGCAGCGCCGCGCGGCCCGCGCCGACGCCCTCGACGAGGATCACGGGAGCGGGCGCCAGGGGGCGCGGAGCCCCGAAACGCCGGGTCCGCCAGTCGTACGGCGCGTAGCGCGCGGTCTCACCGCGCCGCAGGGGTTCGATCACCTGGCCGAGCAGCCGTGCGGTCCAGTCGAACAGCTCTTCGTGGCTGGCGATGTCGTCGAGGCGCAGCACCGGTGCCCCGTCCAGCCCGGCCGCCAGCCGCCCGGCGAACGTGGACTTCCCTGACCCGGCGTGTCCGTCGACGCCGACGAGGCGCACGGGCCCGCAGGAGGGGGGAAGCCGGCGGAGCCGGGCTGCGAGATCGAGGATGGCGGAATCCTGCCTGTGGGCCGGAGGGACGGACACGTTCACCCGCACTCTAGCCACCCGTGTCCCCGGGCTCCCGCGCCGCGGTCTCCGCACCCCGGCCCCCGTCACTGGTAGACACCAATATTGGTGGCGTGGCGTGCGTGGAAGTGCTGGCAGGAGCGGGCGCCTGCGGCCATAGTTGGCGCACGAACGTGCAACGACGGACCCGCCCGACCCGGACACCTGGGGGTCTCCCGCCCATGAGCAGAGTCGAACAGCCGTCCCGCAGAACCCTCCTGGCCGCGGCCGTCGCGGCGGCCGCCGTGGCGGGCGGAGCGATCCCGGCCACCGCCCAGGCCGCGCCCGCCGCCGGCACCGGCGGCGCCGCCGCGGGCCCCGGCCGGGCCGCCCCCCGGCGACCGGTCGACTACCACGCCTGGACCACGTTCCGGGACTGGCGGCAAGGGGCCGCGCAGGGGGTCCGCCCCGTCGCCGGCGCCCGCCCCGGCGTCGTGATCGGCGCCCCGGCCGGCACCACCGACTACACCGACCCGCACACCGGCACCACGGCCGCCTGGGAGTACGCGACCTGGACCTCGCCCGTCCACCGGCTCACGGTGCCCTCGACGGAGGTCATCGCCTCCTGGAACGCGCACACGCCGAGCGGCACCTGGATCCAGGTCGAGCTGAAGGGCGCCTACTCCGACGGCACGGACACGCCCTGGTACGTGATGGGCCGCTGGACGGCCGGCGACGGCGAACAGGACATCAGGCGGACCTCGGTCGACGACCAGGGCGACGGCAGAAGCAGCATCTGGACCGACACCTTCTCGATCGACGACGCCTCCACCGGCCTGCGCCTGACCTCCTACCGGCTCCGGCTCACCCTCCACCGCCGCCCCGGCACGCGCGCCACGCCCACCGTCTGGCGGCTCGGCGCGATGGGCTCCGACGTCCCCGACCGCTTCACCGTCCCGGCCTCCACCCCGCGCCACGCCGGGGAACTGCGCGTCCCGCGCCACTCGCAGGAGATCCACAAGGGCCAGTACCCCGAGTACGACAACGGCGGCGAGGCCTGGTGCAGCCCCACCTCCTCGCAGATGATCATCGAGTACTGGGGCGGCCGCCTCACCGAGGAACAGCTCGCCTGGGTCGACCCGTCCTACGCCGACCCGCAGGTCTGCCACGCCGCCCGCTACACGTACGACTACCAGTACGAGGGCTGCGGCAACTGGCCCTTCAACGCCGCGTACGCCGCCACCTTCAAGGGTCTCCAGGGTGTGGTGACCCGCCTCGGCTCCCTCACCGACCTGGAGACGCTGATCGCGGCCGGCATCCCGGCCATCACGTCCCAGTCGTTCCTGGAGGAGGAGCTGACCGGGTCGGGCTACGGCACCTCGGGCCACCTGATGACCGTGATCGGCTTCACCGCCGACGGCGACGTGATCGCCAACGACCCGGCCTCGGACGACAACGACGCCGTCCGCCGCGTCTACGACCGGCGCGAGTGGGAGAACATCTGGCTGCGGACGAAGCGGTACAACGCCAGTGGCAAGGTCGTCTCCGGCACCGGCGGCGTCTGCTACCTGTACTTCCCGGCCCACCCCGGCCCGCGGCAGCGCAAGGCCCTCGCGGCGGTGGGCGTGCGCTGACCGGCACGCTGTGACCAAGCTCTCGGCCGCAAAAGCCGCTCACGGTGGCAAGGTGGACACCGTGAGCGGGGGGACTCCGCCCCAGCCGAAGCCCGAGATCAGCGAGAAGCCATGACCGCACACACCGCAGCCGCCGCCCGCGTCCGCACCGGCGGCCCCAAGGACGACGGGCCGAAGATCCTCGAACACGTCATGGGCTGGACCCTCGTCGTGGTCGTCGCGATGCTCGTGGTCCAGCTGGGCCTCCTGTGACGTGACCCGCGTGTGACCTGCCCCACGACCCGACCTGCCATACTGCGGATGTCCCGCCGCCCGTAGGAGACCAGGGTCGAAATTGAATATCAGTCAACAACCTGCCGACGCCCGTCCCCGGGCGCGCGGCACCGAGCGCTCGGCGGCACGCCGTGCCGAACTCATCGCCATCGGGCGGAGGTTGTTCGCCGACACGTCCTACGACGCGCTCTCGATGGACGACATCGCCCGCCAGGCGCATGTGGCCAAGGGGCTGATCTACTACTACTTCCAGTCCAAGCGGGGCTACTACCTGGCGATCGTCCAGGACTCCGTCACCGACCTGGTCACGACCGCGGCGCGCGGCACCGAACTGCCGCAGGTGGACCGCGTCCACCGCACCATCGACGGCTATCTGCGCTACGCCGAGCACAACCAGGCCGCCTACCGCACGATCGTCAGCGGCGGCGTCGGCTTCGACGCCGAGGTGCACGCCATCCGGGACGGGGTGCGCGAGGCGATCGTCGTCACCATCGCCGAAGGGGCGTACGGCCGCTCGGACATCGGGCCGCTCGCCCGCATGGGCCTGCTCGCCTGGGTGTGCAGCGTCGAGGGCGCCACCCTGGACTGGATCGGCCGGCCCGAGCTGCCCCGCGAGACCATGCGTGAACTGCTGGTGAGGTCGCTCGGCGGCACGCTGCGCGCCATCGAGGAACTGGACCCGGCCTGCCCGGCCCCGGCCCCGGCCCGCCGCGACGGCGTCTGACGGGGACGTCCGACGGGGACGTCCGACGGGGACGTCCGACGGAGGCGCTCGACGGAGACGCGCGACGGAGGGGCGGAGACCCGAGCCGGTCTCCGCCCCTCCGCCCCCCGTGTGCGCCGGGTGGTTCAGTCGATCGCCTTGATCAGCTCACCGTTCGCGGTGTCGCCGCTCAGCTCCCAGAAGAAGGTGCCGCCCAGGCCCTGTTCGTTCTTGTAGGCCATCTTGGTGGCGATGGTCGCCGGAGTGTCGTAACTCCACCAGTCGTCACCGCACTTGGCGTAGGCGGTACCGCCCACGGTGCCGGTCGCCGGGCAACTCGTCTTCAGCACCTTGTAGTCCTCGATGCCGTTCTCGTACGTGCCCTTGGCCGGGCCGGTCGCGGTGCCGCCCGGTTCCGCCTGGGTGACGCCCGTCCAGCCGCGGCCGTAGAAGCCGAGTCCGAGCAGGAGCTTCGAGGAGGGAATGCCGAGCCCCTTGAGCTTCGCGATCGTCGCCGAGGTGTGGAAGTCCTCCTTCGGAATGCCGGAGTACGAGGTCAGCGGTGAGTGCGGGGCGGTCGGCCCGGCGGCGTCCCAGGCACCGAAGAAGTCGTACGTCATCGGGTTGTACCAGTCGACGTACTGGGCGGCCCCGGCGTAGTCCGCCGCGTCGATCTTGCCGCCGGAGGTGGCGTCGGCCGTGATCGCCGCGGTGACCAGGTAGTCCTGGCCGAACTTGGCGCGCAGGGCGCCCATCAGCTTGGGGAAGGCCTCGCGGCCGCTGGTGTCGCAGCTCAGGCCGCAGGCGTTCGGGTACTCCCAGTCGATGTCGATGCCGTCGAAGACGTCGGCCCACTTCGAGTTCTCGACCAGGTCGTAGCAGGACTGGGCGAACGCCTCCGGGTTCTGCGCGGCCTGTGCGAAGCCGCCGGACCAGGTCCAGCCGCCGAAGGACCAGAGGATCTTCAGGTCGGGGTGCTTCTTCTTCAGCTTGAGCAGCTGGTTGAAGTTGCCGCGCAGCGGCTGGTCCCAGGTGTCGGCGACGCCGTCGACGGATTCGGCCGCGGTGTAGGCCCGGTCGGTCGCCGCGTAGGCGTCGCCCATGGCGCACTTTCCGCCGGTGACGTTGCCGAACGAGTAGTTGATGTGGGTGAGTTGGTCGGCGGAGCCGGACGACTCGACGTTCTTGACGTGGTAGTCGCGGTCGTAGACGCCCCATTCGGTGAAGTAGCCGACGACCTTGGATCCGGCCGCGGCCTGCGCGGCGGGTGCCTCGGCCGGTGCGGCGGGCGCCGCAGCGGTGGCCGTGGCCGGTCCGGCGCCGGCCAGCAGCCCGGCGCCGAGGGCGACGGTGCACAGGGCGGAGAGGAGCGTCCGGGTGGGGCGGACGCGGGGGAGGTGCGGGACGTGCATCGGGTGTCTCCTCGTGGGGGGAAGAGGGAACGCGCGCCGATTGGCATGAACGCGGTAACGCGTTCGGTTCGTCACCGTAGGAGGACTAGACCAGTGCGGTCAATGGTTCGGACCATTCTTGATTTCCGGAGCCGGAATCCCGGACCTCGGGGCCCGGTCCGGGTTGTTCTCCGAATTCTTTGAGTAAGCGGTCGTTAACTGGTGACTCCGTGCCTCCGATCGGGCATACTCACAGCGCACAGCCGCTGGTCAGCCGCTTCCGCGACCCGGGAGTGCGAGCATCGGCCAGGCCCGAACGACCGGCGGAGCCGCCTCCACCCAAGGCGTACGTCCGCCGATGTGCCCAACAGGGAGGAGAGCGTCGCCATGCCCGACCGCGCCCCGCAGCCGGTGGACCGGCAACTGCCCACGGACGAGGCACGGGACCTGATCTCGCTCGTCCGCGACATCGCGCAGCGTGAGATCGTCCCGAGCGCGGCCGAGGAGGAGGACGCCGGACGCTTCCCGCGCGAGGTCTTCACCCTCCTGTCCGACTCCGGCCTCCTCGGACTGCCCTACGACGCCGAGTTCGGCGGCGGGGAGCAGCCGTACGAGGTCTATCTCCAGGTCCTGGAGGAGCTGGCCGCGGCCCGGCTCACCGTCGGCCTCGGCGTCAGCGTGCACACGCTCGCCTCCTACGCGCTCGCCACCTACGGCACCAAGGAGCAGCAGGCCGAGCACCTGCCCGCGATGCTCGGCGGCGGTCTGCTCGGCGCCTACTGCCTCTCCGAACCCGCCTCCGGCTCCGACGCGGCCTCACTGCGCACCAAGGCCGTGCGCGACGATGGGGGCACCGCCCGCTCGAGCGAAGCCGAGAGCGGGGGAGATTGGGTGATCACCGGCACCAAGGCTTGGATCACGCACGGCGGCATCGCCGACTTCTGCACCGTCATGGCGCGCACGGGCGAGGACGGACCGCGCGGCATCACCGCTTTCCTCGTGCCCGGCGACGCCGAGGGCCTCAGTGCCGCGGTGCCGGAGAAGAAGATGGGGCTCAAGGGCTCGCCCACCGCGCAGGTCCACCTCGACGGCGTGCGGGTGCCCGACGCCCGCCGCATCGGCGACGAGGGGCAGGGCTTCGCGATCGCCCTGTCCGCGCTCGAATCCGGCCGGCTCGGCATCGCCGCCTGCGCGATCGGCGTCGCCCAGGCGGCGCTGGACGAGGCGGTGTCCTACGCGGCCGAGCGGCGGCAGTTCGGCAAGCCGATCGCCGACTTCCAGGGGCTGCGCTTCATGCTCGCCGACATGGCGACGCAGATCGAGGCCGGCCGCGCGCTGTACCTGGCGGCGGCCCGGCTGCGCGACGCCGGACTGCCGTTCGCCAAGCAGGCCGCCATGGCCAAGCTGCACTGCACCGACACGGCGATGCGGGTCACCACCGACGCCGTGCAGGTCCTCGGGGGATACGGCTACACGGCCGACTTCCCGGCCGAGCGCTACATGCGCGAGGCCAAGGTGCTGCAGATCGTCGAGGGCACCAACCAGATCCAGCGCATGGTCATCGCCCGTCACCTCGCGGGTCCCGAGGAGCGGTGAGGTCGGCGGCGACGGCGAAGCCGCCGCCGACCCGGAAGTCGCCGGTGGTGAAGAAGTCGCCCGAGGCGAAGAAGTCACCGAGCCCGCGCGGGGGCTCCGCGAGCCTCACCCACTCGGGGTCGTGGCGTCCCGGCAGGGTGCGGCCGCCGTCGGCCCAGGTCCGCATCAGCTCTCGGTAGATCGGCGGGTCCGGGATCTGCGGGGCCGGGGGAACCGGCCCCGCGGGCACCGGCACGAACACGCGGCGCCGGCTTCCGGCCGACGAGTACGTGGGGGTCATACCCGGGCAACGCGGCAAACCGCGGACAGGTCACCGGCGGGCGTATTCGAGCGTGAGTTCGCGGGTGCCCACGGGCGAACACCGGTTGCCGGCCCCGGCCCGACGCCCCTCGCCGCGCCCCGTCGCCCCCCACCCGCGTCACGGCCCCGGAGCAACGTGACGCGGGCCGGTTTCGCCGCCTCAGGCCGCTTCGCGCCGCATCGTCGGCACCCGCATCGGGCGCGAGCCCGGGCCGCCGACGTGGGAGAAGGGCTGGGTGCGCCAGTCGAGGCCGTGGGGGAGCGTCAACAGCAGCGCGGTGTCCTGCTCGTGGGGCCGGAGCGACTCGTCCGCCGAACGCGCCTCGGTGGCACTGCGGCCGGTGCCGGCGCAGACCGTGAGCCCGAACGGGTTCCACGGCGAGGCACACAGCGCGTGCTCCGGCAGCTTCTCCTCGTCCGCCAGCAGGGCGATGGGCTGCGCGCAGTCCGGGCAGACCACCCGGTACATCTCGTAGGTGTCGTACGTGTCGAGTTCCTCGTCGTCGAAGGCGTCCGGTTCGACGCCCTCCGATACGGGCTCGACAACCGGCTGCTGCCGCTTGGACGCGGTACGACCAGGGCGCTTAAGACTCTGCATGGGATCTCCCCCTCGGGCTGGGCCGTGACGGCACTGCGGCCTCGACCACAGCAAGCACTTCCCGTCCCCCCTCCGGGGTAATCACGGGAACATTACGGAGAACGTTCAACCAGTGTGGTCTTCGTCACATGCCGCTCGCAGATGCCCCCTGCGGGGGATTTGTCCCGCCCGGCCGCGGTCCCGGCGCCCCGTCGCGCGCCCGTCACATCACGAACGGGGTATGACCTGGGCTGCTCGGCTATCCGGGGAGATCAGCGGCACTGTAGGTTCTTGCGCCATGGAGGAGCTGGACCGACAGATCGTGCAGCTGCTCGTCAAGGACGGGCGGATGAGCTACACCGACCTGGGCAAGGCCACGGGCCTGTCCACCTCGGCCGTGCACCAGCGGGTGCGGCGGCTGGAGCAGCGTGGCGTCATCCGCGGTTACGCCGCGGTGGTCGACCCGGAGTCCGTCGGGCTGCCGATGACCGCCTTCATCTCGGTGAAACCGTTCGACCCCAGCGCGCCCGACGACATCGCGGACCGCCTCGCCGGTGTCCCCGAGATCGAGGCCTGCCACAGCGTCGCGGGCGACGAGAACTACATCCTCAAGGTCCGCGTGGCCACCCCGCACGAGCTGGAGGAACTGCTCGCACGGGTCCGCTCCCTCGCCGGTGTCTCCACCCGCACCACCGTGGTCCTGTCGACCCCCTACGAGTCCCGGCCGCCGCGGATCTGACCGGCGCCGCGAGGGAGCGCCGGGACCCGCCCCGCTCCCCGGCCGCCCCGGCTGCCGGGCGGGGCCCGTGAGGGGCGAGACTGGTGCCCATGAGTGAGTCCACCACCCCGTCCACGACCGTCCTGCTGCGCCGCGGCGAGGTCCACAGTCCCGCCGACCCCTTCGCCACGGCCATGGTCGTCGAGCGCGGCCAGGTCGCCTGGGTCGGCTCGGAGGGCGCCGCGGACGCCTTCGCGGACGGGGTCGACGAGGTGATCGACCTGGACGGCGCCCTCGTCACCCCCGCGTTCACCGACGCACATGTGCACACCACCGCCACGGGCCTCGCCCTCACCGGTCTCGACCTGACCGGCGCCCCCACCCGCGAGGCGGCCCTCGCCCTCGTACGGGACTTCGCCGCCGCCCGCCCGGACGACCGGGTGCTCCTCGGCCACGGCTGGGACGCCGCCCGCTGGCCCGACGGGCAGCCCCCCACGCGCGCGGAACTGGACGCCGCGACCGGCGGCCGTCCCCTCTACCTCAGCCGGATCGACGTCCACTCGGCCGTCGTCACCACCGCCCTCCTCGACCTGGCGCCCGGTGACCTCGCACGCGGGGACGGCCCGCTCACCGGCGACGCCCACCACGCCGTACGCGCCGCCGCCCTCGGGGCCGTCACGCCGGTCCAGCGCGCCGGGGCCCAGCGCGCCGCCCTCGCGCACGCCGCCTCCCTCGGCATCGGAACCGTTCACGAATGCGCAGGCCCGGACATCTCCTCCGAGGACGACCTCACCGGGCTGCTGCGCCTGTCCGCGGGGGAACCCGGACCGAGGGTGATCGGCTACTGGGCCGAACAGGACGTCGACAAGGCGCGGGAGCTGGGAGCCGTCGGGGCGGCCGGCGACCTCTTCGTCGACGGCTCCCTCGGCTCGCACACCGCCTGTCTGCACCAGCCCTATGCCGACGCGGACCACACCGGCACCGCCCACCTGGACGCCGCCGCCGTCGCCGCCCACGTCGTCGCGTGCACCGAGGCCGGCCTCCAGGCGGGCTTCCACGCCATCGGCGACGCCGCCGTGAGCGCCGTCGTCGAGGGAGTGCGTGCCGCCGCCGACAAGATCGGCCTCGCCCGCGTCCGCGCCGCCCGCCACCGGATCGAGCACGCCGAGATGCTCACGCCGGAGACCGTCGCGGCCTTCGCCGAGCTGGGTCTGACCGCCTCAGTCCAGCCCGCCTTCGACGCGCTCTGGGGCGGCGAGGACGGCATGTACGCCCAGCGCCTGGGCGCCGAGCGGGCCCGCACGCTCAATCCCTACGCGGCCCTGCTGCGCGCCGGTGTGCCGCTCGCCTTCGGCTCCGACAGCCCGGTCACGCCCCTCGACCCCTGGGGCACGGTCCGGGCCGCCGCCTTCCACCACACGCCGGAGCACCGCGTCTCCGTCCGCGCGGCGTTCACGGCGCACACGCGCGGCGGCTGGCGGGCGATCGGCCGCGACGACGCGGGCGTCCTGGTGCCCGGCGTGCCCGCGGACTACGCCGTCTGGCGTACCGGTGACCTCGTCGTCCAGGCTCCCGACGACCGGGTGGCCCGCTGGTCGACCGACCCGCGCTCGGGCACGCCCGGCCTGCCCGACCTCACCCCCGGCCGGGACCTGCCCGTCTGCCTGCGTACCGTGGTGGGCGGCCGGACCGTCTTCGTACGGCCGGGCGAGTGATCTCCACGGCCGACGGGGCGATGATCTTCGGGCGGCCACGACCTGCCTCGTCTCCGCGCTGACCTGCGCATTGATGGTAAAGGTGCAGGTCGAACGGCTGTTGACAGGCGACGGCCGGGGGCCGGTAGGTTCGGCGGAGTCCACCACCGGACGCCCGACCGGGGAATCTTCCGCACAAGCGTCGCGGCGCCGCTGAGTCAGGGACGGTGTGCCGCACCGGGGCACCGTCACTGGGAGCCAGGCTCAGTGCCCGCACCGCGACGAGGGAACGTTCCGGCCGGTCGGGAGGTGTGACCCGGGTGGGGCCCGGGCGCTCAGTAGACAACGGCTCAGGTCGACCCGCAGCCGGCGGGTCCCGGGCCGGCCCGAAGGGCGCCGGGCCCCCATCCGTCGCACAACGACCCGAATCGGCCATCCTTACCCCGCTCTCGGGGAAACGACACCACCGGACGGCCGTCCTGTCACGTCGACGCAGGCCGCGGCGATTATGGTGGTCCTCTGTGTACGGACACGAAGGGGCATCGGTGAACGACGGCGACGGGACGCCCGCGGCTGCGGGGCGTGAGAGGCGGTTCGGCCCCCTGGGCACGGCCCTGGTGATCATCCCGACCTACAACGAGGCGGAGAACATCAAGGCGATCGTCACGCGCGTGCGCGAGGCCGTCCCCGAGGCACACGTGCTCGTGGCCGACGACAACAGCCCCGACGGCACCGGCAAGCTCGCCGACGAACTGGCGGCCGTGGACGACCATGTCCAGGTCATGCACCGCAAGGGCAAGGAAGGGCTGGGCGCGGCCTACCTCGCGGGCTTCCGCTGGGGGCTGGAGCACGGGTACGGCGTGCTCATCGAGATGGACGCCGACGGCTCCCACCAGCCCGAGGAACTGCCTCGCCTGCTGACCGCCCTCAAGGGCGCCGACCTGGTCCTCGGCTCCCGCTGGGTGCCGGGCGGCCGGGTGGTGAACTGGCCCAAGTCCCGCGAGTACATCTCGCGCGGCGGCAGCATGTACTCGCGGATCGCGCTCGACCTGCCGCTGCGCGACATCACCGGCGGCTATCGCGCCTTCCGCCGCGAGACCCTCGAAGGGCTCGGCCTCGAAGAGGTCGCCTCGCAGGGCTACTGCTTCCAGGTCGACCTCGCCCGTCGGGCGATCAAGGCCGGCTACCACGTCGTCGAGGTGCCGATCACGTTCGTCGAACGCGAACTCGGCGACTCCAAGATGAGCCGCGACATCCTCGTCGAGGCGCTGTGGCGGGTCACCACGTGGGGCGTGGGGGAGCGGGTCGGCAAGGTCCTGGGCCGCGACAAGCTGCCCGACGCCGCGCCCGGTGGGCCGGAGGCTCCTGGCGACAAGTCGACAAAGCCGGCGGAGTCGACCGGGTCGGCGAAGGTCCCAGACGGCAACGCCTGACGGCCCCCTTACGCCGCACTGAGCCGGGGCCAGGCACACTGGAAGCATGACGACTGGCGCTCAGACCCCCAGGTCCCCCGCCCGGCCCCCGCGTTCCCGGCTGCGCACCTTCCTGCCGCTGGGCGTCGCCGCGTGGCTCGTGCTGGAGATCTGGCTGCTGGTCCTGGTCGCGGGGGCCTCCAGCGGCTTCGTGGTCTTCCTGCTCCTGGTCGCCGGCGTGGTCCTCGGCTCCGTGGTCATCAAGGCGGCCGGGCGCCGGGCCTTCCGCAATCTCACGGAGACGCTCAATCAGCAGCAGTCGGGCACACCGCCCGAGGCCGCCCGTCCGAACAGCGAGGGCAACGGCCTGATGATGCTGGGCGGGCTGCTCCTGATCCTGCCCGGCCTGATCTCGGACGCGCTCGGCCTGCTGATGCTGCTGCCCCCAGTGCAGAAGGCCGTCAGCCGCTACGCCCAGCGGACGGTCGAGCGCAAGCTCCGCGCCGCCGGCCCCGGCACCCTGGGCGACGCCTTCCGCCAGGCCCGGATGCACCGCCCGGACGGCAAGGTGGTCCAGGGCGAGGTCATACGGGACGACCCCGACGACACCCCGCAGGACCCCCGGCCGCCGCTGACGCGCTGAGCCCGGGCCCCGGGGCCGGGGCCGGCGCTACGGCGAAACCGCGCACGACAAACCGCAGGTGCCGTACATGAGATCCATGTACGGCACCCGCGGTTGTTCGGTGTTGTGTGTCGCCTACGGTTTCCCGCTACGCACTCTTGCGGCTGTCACGCGGATGCACCGCGATGTTCATCGCGCCGGAGCGCAGAACGGCCAGCCGCTCCTCGAGGACCTCTTCGAGCTCCTCGCGGGTGCGTCGCTCCATCAGCATGTCCCAGTGCGTACGCGCGGGCTTGGCCTTCTTCTCCTCAGGGCCGTCGCCGTCAACCAGAAGTGCCTGGGCCCCGCAGACCTTGCACTCCCACTCCGGCGGGATCTCCGCCTCGACCGAGAAGGGCATCTCGAATCGATGCCCCTTCTCGCATGCGTACTCCACGGCCTGGCGCGGGGCCAGGTCGATGCCGCGGTCCGTCTCGTAGCTGGTCACCACGAGGCGCGTGCCGCGAAGAGCTCGCTCACTCATGAATCGTGCCTCCCGGGCTTGTCGCCCACAGGACAGGTGTCGCTGTCGTCGTCATCCGGTCAACGTCCGGGCGGCGGTAAAGATTCCCGTTCCGACTCACGATCCGGGCCCTGCGTCGCCGTCGCAGCCGCAGCCTTGCAACCAGTGCAGTACCCGCCGACGTCCGGTTTGTCACCTCTGCTGGCAGATGTGACATAGCGATTCGGCACCTTTGACGCGCAGTAACGGTACGCCTGGCAGGCCAAACGCGTACACTACAGCCCTTTCGCGCCGAGTGCTAAATCCTTTCGGGTACCGGATTGCCCGCGTCGCCGATCGCACGCCGCACGGGCACCCGCGCGAGGAGCGCGAAGCCGATCACGAAGAAGACGACCAGCGAGATGATCGCGTCCCGGTAGCTCCCGGTCAGCTGGTAGGTGAGCCCGAAGAGCAGCGGCCCCAGCCAGCTCATCCCGCGGTCGCTCAGCTCGTACGCCGAGAAGTACTCGGCCTCCTTGCCCGGCGGGACCAGGTGGGAGAACAGGGAGCGGGACAGGGCCTGGCTGCCGCCCAGGACGAGCCCGATCCCGGCGGCCAGCACGAAGAACCACGCCGGCGCCCCGGCCGGCAGGAAGTACCCGGCCGCGAGGGTCACCGTCCAGGCCACCAGCGACCCGAGGATGGTGCGCTTGGCCCCGTACCTGCGGGCCAGCCGGCCCAGCGCCAGGGCGCCCGCCACCGCCAGTACCTGGACCAGGAGCACCGCCACGATGAGCGTGGACTGCCCGAGGTCCAGTTCCTCGGAGCCGTAGACCGAGGCCTGGGAGATCACCGTCTGGATGCCGTCGTTGTAGACCAGGTACGCCAGCAGGAAGGCCAGTGTCAGCGGGCGGCGGCGCATGTCGCGGACGGTCGCCGCGAGCTGGCGGAAACCGGGCAGCGCCGCCTCCCGGGCCACCGCGCGCCGGTCGCGCAGCCGCCGGAGCGGAATGAGCGCGAAGGCGCCCCACCACAGCCCCGCCGACGCCAGGCAGATGCGCACCGCCGCGCTCTCGCTCAGCCCGAAGGAGTCGTGGCCGGTGTAGAGCACCAGGTTGGCGACCAGGACCACGGAACCGGCCGCGTAGCCGAAGGCCCAGCCGCGGGAGGAGACCGCGTCCCGTTCCTCGGGCGGGGCGATCTGGGGCAGGTAGGAGTTGTACAGCATCATCGCGACCGACTGGGCCGCGTTGGCCACGACCAGGAGCAGGCCGCCGAGCAGATAGCGGTCGCCGTCCAGGAAGAACATGCACGTCGTGGCCGCCGCACCGGTGTACGCGGCGGCGGCCAGCAGCGGCTTCTTGCGTCCCGAACGGTCGGCGGCGGCACCCACCAGGGGCATCACCAGCACCGCCACGATCACCGACAGCGACACCGAGTACGCGAAGAACGACCCCGCCCGCACCGGTATGCCCAGCGGATGGACGTACCCGTCCCCGTCCGCCGCCGATTCGGCGACCGAGGTCAGATAGGGCCCCAGGAACACGGTGAGCACACTCGTCGAGTAGACGGAGCACGCCCAGTCGTAGAAGTACCAGCCGCGCTGCTCGCGCCGCCGTTCGGCCGCCGGGTCGGCCCCGTCGGCCGCGCCCGTCCGCAGGGTGTCGGTGCCCACCCGTGCCCTCGCTTCCCCGTGCACGCGCACCGTCCCCGGGGTACGGCCGGGTCTCATACCCAGACGCCGCGGTCCTCCATGACCTTGCGCAGTGTGTCGATGTGATCGGTCATGATGCCATCCACTCCCAGATCCAGGAGCCGGTGCATGCGGTCCGGATCGTTCACCGTCCAGACGTGCACCTGCAGTCCGCGCGCGTGGGCGGCGCGCACGAAGCGGCGGTCCACCACCCGGACGCCCGACTGCGCCTCGGGAACCTGGGCGGCCAGCGCCGAGCGGCGCGGCGCGGCCGGTACGCCCCAGGAGCGCAGCCGCAGACCGAGGACGCCACGGGTGCCGTACGAGGTGGCCAGGCGCGGACCGGCCAGCCGCTGGGCGCGGACCACGCGGGCCTCGGAGAACGAGCCGACGCAGATCCGGTCCCAGGCGTCGTGCCGTTCGATCAGTTCCAGGAGGGGCCGCAGCGCGGGCTCCGCCTTCACGTCGATGTTCCAGCGCACCCCGGGGAAGGCCGCCAGGAGCTCCTCGAACAGCGGCACCGGTTCCTCGCCCGCCACGCGCGCGTGGCGCACGGTCTCCCACGGGAGGTCGGCGATCCGCCCGGCCCCGTCCGTCACCCGGTCCAGGGTGGCGTCGTGGAAGGCGACGAGCTTCCCGTCCCGCGTGGCGTGCACGTCGGTCTCGATGTACCGGTAGCCCGCCTCCACCGCGCGGCGGAACTGCCGCAAGGTGTTCTCCAGGCCGTCCGCCGCCCCGCCCCGGTGGGCGAAGGCGATCGGGCCGGGATGGTCGAGGTAGGGGTGGCGTATCGGGGTGGTCACCGACGCAGTATTGCGCGCCGGGGTCGACCGGCGGCAACCACCGTGCTGCCCTCCGGTGTCGGCGGCACGGCGAACACGCGCAGGAACACCTGGGCGAGCGGGCCGATCGACACGGCGTAGAGCAGGGTGCCGAGGCCGACGGTGCCGCCGAGGGCGAAGCCCGTCACCACGACGGTGATCTCGACGGCGGTCCGCACCAGGCGCACCGAGAGTCCCGTGCGCCGGTTCAGCCCCGTCATCAGGCCGTCGCGCGGGCCCGGGCCGAACCGTGCGGCGATGTACAGACCGGTCGCCGCGCCGTTCAGGACGATGCCCGACACCATGGCGGCGATCCGCAGTGTCCAGCCGTGCGCGTCCGGGACGACGCTCAGCGTGGCGTCCATCGCGGCGCCGATCACCAGCACGTTGGAGACCGTGCCGAGGCCCGGTCGCTGGCGCAGGGGTATCCACAGCAACAGGACCACCGCACCCACGATCGTCAGCACCACGCCCATCGAAAGACCGGTGTGCTCCGCGAGGCCCTCGTGCAGCACGTTCCACGGCTCGAGACCGAGCCCGGACCTGACCAGCAGCGCGGAACTCGCGCCGTACAGCACGAGTCCGCCGTAGAGCTGGGTCAGCCGCCGGGCGAGGTGCCCCGGCTGCCGGGATCGCGTCGACGGCCGGGACGGCCGGGACTGCCTGGGCTGCCTGGACAAGAGGTGCCCCCTCCGTGGTGGTAATGGCCTGCCGCATGACACCATGTGGCTTGAGAAGCAGAGTCAACCATGGCCAATTCGGGGAAGGTGGACTGATTTCCATGGCGCAGTGGACCTCGGCCGTGGGGGCGGGGCAGCTGGCCCGGCTGCTCGGCTCCCAGCAGGACCGCCCGGCCGGACCCGGCACGCGCCGCCCGCCGGCCTACCGCGCGCTCGCCGACGGCATCCGGTTGCTCGTCCTCGAGGGCCGCGTCCCGGTCGCCGCCCGGCTGCCCGCCGAACGCGAACTGGCCCTCTCCCTCACCGTCAGCCGCACGACCGTCGCCGCCGCCTACGAGGCGCTGCGTGCCGAGGGCTTCCTGGAGTCCCGGCGGGGCGCGGGCAGCTGGACCGCGGTTCCGGCCGGGAACCCGCTGCCGGCCCGGGGCCTCGAGCCGCTGCCGCCCGAGGCCCTCGGCTCGGTGATCGACCTCGGGTGCGCCGCGCTGCCCGCACCCGAGCCCTGGCTCACCCGCGCGGTGCAGGGCGCCCTCGAGGAGCTGACGCCGTACGCGCACACCCACGGCGACTACCCGGCCGGGCTGCCCGCGCTGCGCGCGATGATCGCCGAGCGGTACACCGCGCGGGGCATCCCCACCATGCCCGAGCAGATCATGGTGACCACGGGCGCGATGGGCGCGATCGACGCCATCTGCCACCTCTTCGGAGGCCGCGGCGAACGCATCGCCGTGGAGTCCCCCTCCTACGCCAACATCCTCCAGCTGATGCGCGAGGCCGGCGCCCGGCTGGTGCCCGTCGCGATGGCCGACGGGCTCACCGGCTGGGACGTGGACCGCTGGCGCCAAGTGCTGCGCGACGCCGCACCCCGCATCGCCTATGTCGTCGCCGACTTCCACAATCCCACCGGCGCGCTCGCCGACGACGACCAGCGACGGCGCCTGGTGGACGCCGCCCGCTCGGCGGGGACGGTGCTCGTGGCCGACGAGACGATGAGCGAGCTGTGGCTGGACGACGACGTCGAGATGCCGCGCCCCGTGTGCGCCTTCGACCCGGCCGGCTCCACCGTGATCACCGTCGGCTCCGCGAGCAAGGCGTTCTGGGCCGGGATGCGCATCGGCTGGGTCCGGGCCGCGCCCGACGTGATCCGCAGCCTGGTCGCCGCGCGCGCCTACGCCGACCTGGGCACCCCGGTGCTGGAGCAGCTCGCCGTGAACTGGCTCTTCAGCACCGGCGGCTGGCAGCAGGCCGTGACGGTGCGCCGCGAACAGGCCCGGCAGAACCGGGACGAGCTGGTGGCCGCGGTACGGCGGGAGCTGCCCGACTGGGAGTTCGAGGTCCCCCGGGGCGGACTCACCCTGTGGGTGCGGACCGGGGGTCTGTCGGGCTCCCGGCTCGCCGAGGCGGGGGAGCGGGTGGGCGTCCGCGTCCCGTCCGGACCGCGCTTCGGGGTCGACGGTGCCTTCGAGGGGTACGTCCGGCTGCCGTTCACGGTCGGCGGCGCGGTCGCCGAGGAGGCGGCGGTACGACTGGCCGCGGCGGCCCGGCTGGTGGAGAACGGCGGCGCCGGCGGCGGCGAGGCACCGAGGACGTTCGTGGCCTGAGACCGGTCCGGCGGAGCGGGGCGCGGGAGCGCCGGCGGTACCCGTGTGCGCCGATGGGCGGAGCCCGGGATGTCCGGCCGCCGGAGCCCCCGGAAGCGGACGCGGTCGGGATGCGCGACGCGGCCGGGGCGGCGCGGTGGGTTCGCGCCGCCCCGGCCGGGGTGTCAGGAGGTCTCCGCCGCGACCGCCTCGGCGGGGACCGGCTCAGCAGGCGTCGGCCCGGCCGCCGCCGGGGTGGCCGGCTCCGGGTCCGCCGCGGTCTCGTCCGGCTCGCTCGCGGCGGCCGGTTCCGGGGCGTCCTTCTTCTCCATGGAGACGGCCTTCGCGTCCGTCTTCGCCCTTGCCTCGGCCTCCGCCTCGGCCTCCGCGTTCGCCTCCGCCTCCGGAGGAAGGGGCGCCTGCTCCCCGTCCGCCGGTGTCGTGCGCGGGGGGAGCAGGTCGAGCACCGCCTGCCGGTGTGTCTCGCTCGTCGCGTCGTCGTAGGGGTCGGGGGTCGCCGGGACCTGGAGCCGGTGCACCGGTCCGGTACCCAGGCGGGCGTATCCCCGGCCGGGCGGGACCTGGTCGACGGGCGTGGTGTGCGGGGGAGCGCCCAGCGCGGTCGCCAGCTCGTCCGCCGTGGCCGGGCCGAGCACGACACGCGCGCGCGTGTGCTGCCGTACGGCGTCGGTGAGGCCGTCCAGGGCGTCCAGCTGGTCGGCGACGACCACGGTCACGTTCGCGGCCCGGCCGTGCCGGAGCGGGATCTGGAGCAGGGTCTGGGGATCCCGGCGGCCGTCCGTGTCCGCGAGGTGCGTGAACGCGGTCGGACGGTCCACGAAGACCCACAGGGGCCGCCGGGTGTCGTCCGGCGCCGCCCGGCCCTGCTGACGGGCCCGGTTGACGGAGATCAGGCGCCGCTCCGTCTCGGCGGCGGCCCACTCCAGGCTGGTCAGCGCGCCGGTGAGGCCGCACTCCACGGCCAGGACGCCGTCCCGGCCGACCAGACAGGCGTACTCCCCGGTGCCGCCGCCGTCGACGATCAGCAGGTCGCCGTGGTGCAGCGCCTGGAGGGCGACCGAGCGCAGCAGGGTGGACGTACCGGTGCCGGGCTGCCCCAGGACGAGCAGGTGGGGCTCGGTCGAGCGGATGCCGGTGCGCCAGACGACCGGCGGCACGTCCCGCTGCTCCGCGCCGTGGGTGAGCGGGAGCGTGCGCTGGACCCGGGTCGGGTCGGTGAAGCCGAGGACGGTCTCGCCGGGCGCCGTCACGAAGCGCTGGGCGGCGATGTCGGTGGGGAGCGCGGGGAGCACGTCCACGGAGAGGTGGTTGGCCTCCTCGTCCCACGTGAAGCGGTACTCCCGGCCCCGGCCGGACTTCGCGGCGAGCAGGTGCTCGATCCGGGACCGGGACGCCGCCTCACCGTCGGTGAAGTAGGCGGGGTAACGGATCACCAGGTGGGCGACACGGCCGTCGTCGTCGAACTCGTGGGCGGGGAACGCCCTCTCCCACCCACCGCCGTGGGCGTAGAGGGGGTCGGGGTCCTCCGCGATCGAGAAGTACGGAACCAGCGCCTCGTAGAGGGACTGGAGACGCCCGCTCTGGGAGTCGTCGGGGCCCTCGGGCACGGGCGGGGTGCGGTCCCTGCCCTGCCAGGCTGCCGCCGCCATCAGGACGATGACGGCGAGCAGCGGGCCGTACGGCACGAGTGCCACGACCAGGATCACCGAGGCCACCAGGAACAGCAGCGCGCCGCGCCGGTCCTTGGGGGTCTCGGCCCATCTGCGCCGAGCGGCCGCGGCCAGTCGGCGCAGACCGCGGGCGATCGTGATCAGCGGCTGGAGGACGTCGGTGGCGCTGTCGGCCGCCGTCCGGGCCAGCTCCCGGCTGCGGGCGAGCTGTGCGCCGCCGTTGCTCAGAATGCGGGGGAGGGGCCGCCGGGCCACTGCTGCCTCCTGGAGGTGCGTACGTGCGGATGTCGGGCGGGGGAGCGGGTCGTCAGAACTTGATGCCGCCGAGGAGGCCCGCCAGGCTCTCGCCGCCCGCCTTGATGCTCGGGGCGATGGCCGTACTCGCGAGATAGAACCCGAACAGCACGGCGACCAGCAGGTGCGAGGCCTTGAGGCCGTCCTTGCGGAAGAAGATGAAGACGACGACGCCGAGCAGGACGACGCCTGAGATCGAGAGGATCATGTGAGTTCTCCTGGTTCACGGGGACAGTCACCATGAGTACTTCCAGGCTCACAGCATGTATCCATACGATAAAAGGTGCAAATGGGGGAAATTTGCCAGATTTGCCCCAGGTGGCCCAGAGGTCCTTCGTCCGCTCGGGTGCCCTACGAGCCAGTACCCTGGCGATTCACTCGCACGGCCACACCGCTCGTGGCCGTGCGCACACGTTGTCCCCGGCGTTCGTCAGCTCCAGGACGGGCGTCACGTTCGCAGTGATTTGCGCAGTGAGAGGTGGTCCGGCCGATGAGTGAAGCCCCCGACCCCGAGGTCGTGGAGCTGGCGACCAAGATCTTCGATCTGGCCCGGCAGGGCCGGACCGAGGAACTGGTGGCGTACGTGGACGCCGGTGTCCCGGCCGATCTGACCAACGACCGCGGCGACTCCCTCGTCATGCTCGCCGCCTACCACGGCCACGCCGGCGCGGTGCGCGCGCTGCTCGCCCGTGGCGCCGACGCCGACCGCGTCAACGACCGGGGTCAGACCCCGCTCGCCGGAGCCGCCTTCAAGGGTGAGACGGAAGTGACCAAGGCGCTCCTGGAGGCCGGCGCGGACCCCGCGGCGGGCACACCGTCGGCCGTCGACACGGCGCGGATGTTCGCCCGGACGGACCTGCTGGAGCTGTTCGGCGCCTCGTGACGAGGCGGCGGAACGGACTCCGACCGGGTCCACTCCGCACTTTCTGACCAGGTAGAACACTGAAAACGGGGGAGGCGGTACAGGGCCGCCGAAATTTCGGTCGCGGCAGATGTGACCGCCGGGCCATCATGACGACGTGGTTCACGGACGTGATGGCTGGGCAGGTGTTGCCGCACCGCGCGGGCCGTGACACGGCCCGCAAGGGCCACCGACGAGAGGCAGAGGAACATGGTCTTCAGCAAGCAAGAGACGGCGGGCGCTCCGACGTGTTGGCGCACGGCCAGGTAACGCGTGCTCCCCGGTTGCGTCGACGCTTGATGTGAGGCTGTTTCCCATGTTCGATCCGGTCATAGCGCCCAGCGGTACGCTGCTCGGCCTGCTTCAGCGGGGTCGCGGCGACGGCACGCTGCACGCGCTCACCGCTCCGCGCGCCGAAGCGCTCGCGGCGCTGAACCACTGTGTTCTCCACGACCCCCGCCACGACTGGCAGGTCGAGAACCGCTCCCTCTACTACGCCCGCCTCTATCTCGACCTGAACGGCGAGCTGGACGCGATCGAGGCCCACCTCTTCGATCCCGAGGACGTCCTGGACGCCGACGAGTCGCGCACCGGGCTGGCCCTCGCCGTCCTCGGCCACCTCGCCTCCTACAGCAGGCTGGACGCGCTCCAGCTGCTGCGCCGGTACGCCGCTCACGGAGTGAACTGGGCGTGGGCCCTCGACGAGCTGGCGCTGCGCGACGACGACGCCGGTCTGCGCGCCCTCGCCGCGCCCGTGCTGGCCCGCTTCCCGCGTGACGCCGAGGGCGAGGCCGAGCTGGCCGCCGCCGTGCGGGACGCCTTCGAACCCCGGCCCTGGCGCCTGTGGGCCGACGATTCCCGCGCATCGATCGCCACGCGCGTGCGTGCCGCCCAGGAGACGGGCTGCTTCGACCGCTGGCAGCGCCAGATGGACTCCACCGGCCCGCGTCCCGGCTGGAGCGTGCGGGCCGTGTTCGAGTGGGCCGAGCAGGGCGTGGAGCGCGGCACCCCGCTCCACGTGCCGGCCGCCCGCTGCCTCACGGCCGTCGCCGGCCCCGAGGACCGGCCCGAGATCGTCGAGGCCGCCCGGTCCGGCACCGAGGGCGCCCGCTGCACCGCCCTTCGCTACCTGGCCGACGCCAACGACCCCGACGTCCTGCACCTGATCGAGGGCGCCGTGGCCACCGGCTCCACCCCGGTCGTGGACGCCGCCGTCGCCGCCTACGAGCGGATGCGCAGCCTCGCCGCCGTCGACCGGGCACGCGGCTGGGTGCACCGGCCCGACGCCCTGGGCGCCGCCGCCGGACGGGTCCTGGCCTGCCGGGGCGCCGCCCAGGACCGCGATCTCGTCCTCGCCGCGCTGCGGGAGGCGGTACGCGGTGAAGGCCCCGACGCGCCGACCCTGTGGACCCTCGTCGACGGCACCGGACGGCTCGGCATCGCCTGCGCCGCTCCCGTACTGCGGCACATCTACCGCGAAACCGCCTCCTCCCACCTGCGTGGCCGGGCAGCCCGCGCGCTGGCCGCCACGGATCCCTCCTTCGCGGCGGGCTTCGCCGTCGAGTGCCTGTGGGACTGCGAGGAGACCACGCGCGAAGTCGCCGCCCGCCATGCCGAGACCGGCGACAACCGCGTCGTCGAACGGCTGCGCAGGCTCGCCACCGACCCGGCCGAGGAGGACGAGGTCCAGACGGCGGTACGCAGCCGCTTCGGGCCGGACGCCCCCGCCGTGTAGTGCCGCGACGCCGCTCGGGGTCCGCCCTCACGGACCGCGCGGTGCGAAGCGCGGGCGGACACGTTCGTTCGGCCCGGCGGGTGGCTCATGTGGCCGGCCTGCGGTCTGTGCGGCTGCGGCTGCGGCCTACGGCCTGCGGCCTTCGGTCCGTGCGGCGTCGAGGCGGCGCCCGCGCACCGGGTGTCCCGGCTCCGGCGCCGGCTCCGGCTCCGGAGCAACCCTGGTGTCAGCGTCCGCCCGCCGTGACGAAGCGCACCGGTGTCCCCGGTACCGCCTGCGCCGCCGCCGGGAGGTCGGCGGTGCGCACGACGCCGATCACCGGGTAGCCGCCGGTCGTCGGATGGTCGGCCAGGAACACCACCGGCCGGCCGTCGGTCGGCACCTGCACCGCACCCAGTACCGTCCCCTCGCTGGGGAGTTCGCCCGGACGGGCGCGTTCCAGCGCGGGCCCGTCCATACGCAGTCCGATGCGGTTGCTCGCGGACGACACCCGGTACACGGACGAGGTGAGGGCCCGCATCGCCGCCGGCGTGAACCAGTCGGCGCGTGGCCCCGGCGCCACCCGCAGGACCAGCTCCGCCGGGGGCGCCGGCTGCGGCGCGACATCCACGCGCGCGTGCGGCACGCGCGGCCGACCCAGGGGCAGCACCGTGCCGTCCGCGAGCGGCGGCGGCCCGAGGCCGGACAGCAGGTCGGTGGAGCGGCTGCCGAGAACCGGCTCGACGAGGACGCCGCCGGAGACGGCCACATAGGAGCGCACCCCGGAGTCGGCCGCCCCGACGTCGAGCAGCGCTCCGGCCGGCACGCCGACCGCAGCGCCCCAGGGCGCCGGCCGCCCGTCCACCGTCACCGGGCAGGGGGCACCGCCGACCGCCACGGTCACCGCACACCACGCACGCAGGGCGCAGCCGGTGAGGGTGGTCTCCAGGACGGCGGACCCCGGCGGATTGCCCACCAGCCGGTTGACCAGTGCCGCCGCGGGCGCGTCGAGCGCCCCCGAGCGGGGGACGCCCAGGTGGGCGTGGCCGGGCCGGCCAAGGTCCTGCACCGTGGTCAGGGCCCCGGCCCGGACGACCGTGAGCGCACGATGCGTCATGGAAGCCCCTGCCGTCCCACGGGAACGAACCGTACGCGCGTGCCGGGCGACAGCAGGGCCGCCGGCACGCGCGTGTGGTCCCACAGCACGGCGTCCGTGCCGCCGATCAACTGCCAGCCGCCCGGGGACGAGCGCGGGTACACGCCCGTGTACGGCCCCGCCAGCGCCACCGAACCGGCCGGCACGGCGGTGCGCGGGGTGTCGCGGCGCGGCACGTCGTAGCGCGCCGGAAGGCCGGTCAGATAGCCGAAGCCGGGCGCGAACCCGCAGAACGCGACCCGGAACTCGGTGCCCGCGTGGATATGCGCCACCTCGCTCTCCGCGACCCCCCAGTGCCCGGCCACGTCGGCGAGGTCGGGGCCGTCGTAGCGGACCGGGATCTCGACGACGTGCCCCGCGCGCGGCGGAGCGGGCGGCACCTCGGCGGCCGCCAGCTCGGACGAGAGCCGGACCGGGTCGGCGAGGCCGTCGAGGAGGACGGTGCGCGCCCCCGGGACGATCTCCCGGGCCGCGAGCGTGCCCTGCGCGCGGCGCCGCGACAGCTCCGCGTGCAGTGCCTCGGCCTCCTCGCCCGAGGACACCTCGACGAGCAGGGCGTCGGCGCCGACCCGCAGGACGTTCACGCGAAGGCCGCCACACGGACGCCGGACGCCTCCAGCCGCGCCCGGACCCGGCGCGCGAGTTCCACCGCCCCGGGCGTGTCGCCGTGCACGCACAGGGACCGCGCCCGGACCTCGACCCGTGCCCCCGAACAGGCGGTCACCGCGCCTGAGCGGGCCAGCCCCACGGCGCGTGCCACGACGGCGTCCGGGTCGGTGACCAAGGCGCCCTCCTGCACGCGCGGCACCAGCGTGCCCTCGTCGGTGTACGCCCGGTCCGCGAACGCCTCCGGGACGACCGGCAGCCCCGCCCGCCCGGCCCGTTCCAGCACGCGCGAGCCGGGCAGCCCGAGGACGGGCAGGGTGCCGCCCGCCAGGAGCACGCCGTCGACGACCGCGGCCGCCTGCTCATCGTCCAGGACCACCCGGTTGTAGAGGGCGCCGTGCGGTTTGACGTACGCCACGCGCGTGCCCGCCGCCCGGGCGAAGACCTCCAGGGCGCCGATCTGGTAGGCCACCTCGGCCGCCAGCTCGGCGGGCGGCACGTCCATCGTGCGCCGCCCGAAACCGGCCAGGTCCCGGTAGGAGACCTGCGCGCCGATCGTCACGCCCCGCTCGGCCGCGAGCGCGCAGACCCGGCGCATGGTGGCCGGGTCCCCGGCGTGGAAGCCGCAGGCCACGTTGGCGCTGGTGACTACGGACAGCAGCCCCTCGTCGTCGGTGAGCCGCCAGCGGCCGAAGCCCTCGCCGAGGTCCGCGTTCAGATCGATCGAGGTCATGTCTCCAGTCTTCCCCGTGTCGTCGCGGGCGGTACCGGGCCGGTGCCGTGACCCGTGCCGTGGCATCCGGGATCAGCCCACGCGGTACTGATCGTCTCGGGCGTCGGTGAGGAACATCTGCCCCGGCGCGTGGGTGAGCGCGAAGGGCGGCCGCGAGGCCATGACCGCCGCCTGCGGGGTCACACCACAGGCCCAGAACACGGGAATGTCGTCCGGCTCGAACTCCACCGCGTCGCCGAAGTCGGGCCGGTCCAGGTCGGCGACGCCGAGCGCCGACGGGTCCCCGCAGTGCACCGGACTGCCGTGCACCGCCGGGAGCAGGCTGCTCTCGCGGATCGCCGCCGACAGGTGCGCGGGCGGCACGGGACGCATCGACACCACCATCGGCCCGTGCAGCCGCCCGGCCGGACGGCACCGGCGGGAGGTGACGTACATCGGGACGTTGCGGCCCTGCTCGACGTGCCGGATGGGGACGCCGGCCGCCGCCAGCGCCCACTCGAAGGTGAAGCTGCAACCGATCAGGAACGTCACCAGGTCGTCGCGCCAGTACGCGCGCACGTCCGTCGGCTCGTCCACCGGCTCGCCGTCCCGCCACACCCGGTAGCGCGGCAGATCGGTGCGCAGGTCCGCGCCGTCGGCGAGCACGGTGGTCCAGGACCCGGCGTCGGTGACGTCGAGCACCGGGCAGGGCTGCGGGTTGCGGGTGCAGAACAGCAGCATGTCGTACGCCCAGTCGGCGGGCACCGAGATCAGGTTGGCCTGGGTGTGCCCGGCGGCGACCCCGGCCGTGGGGCCGGTCAGCCCCTCCCGGAAGCGGGCCCGCGCCGTTTTCGGGCGCCACGCGCGCGCGTGCTCGTCGAGGAGGACGAGCGGCCGGTCCCCGGTCGCGGGGTGCGGGTGGTTCATGCCAATTCCCTTCCGCGCGTCTCCGGCAGCCCCAGCAGGGCCAGCGCCGCGATGCCGTAGCCGATGGCGCCGAAGACCAGCGCGCCGCCCACGCCCCAGCTGTCGGCCAGGAAACCGACCGTGGTGGGGAAGACGGCGCCCACGGCGCGCCCGGTGTTGTACGTGAAGCCCTGCCCCGCGCCCCGTACCGCCGTCGGGTACAGCTCGCTCAGATACGAACCGAACCCGCTGAAGATGGCCGACATGCAGAAGCCGAGCGGGAAACCCAGCACCAGGAGCAGGGTGTTGGCGCCGTCGGGGATGTTCGCGTACGCCAGGATGCAGACCGCCGACAGCAGCGCGAAGAGCCAGATGTTGCGCCTGCGGCCCAGCACGTCGGTCAGGTGGCCGCCGGTGAGGTAGCCGATGAAGGCGCCCGAGATGAGGAACGTCAGGTAGCCGCCGGTGCCGACGACCGACAGGTCGCGCTCGTCCTTCAGGTACGTCGGCACCCAGGTGGCGAGGGTGTAGTAGCCGCCCTGGACGCCGGTGGAGAGCAGGCTCGCGAAGAGCGTGACGCGCAACAGGCCGGGGGAGTCCGCCGTGCCCGGCTTGAAGATCGCCCGGAACGAGCCCTTGCCCGCGCCCTTCTCGCGCGCCTCCGCGGCCCTGGGCGCGTCGTGGACACTGCGCCGCACCCACACCACGAGCAGCGCCGGGAGCGCGCCCGTCCAGAACATGACGCGCCAGGCCAGATCGTCCCCGGCCAGCGAGAACACCAGCGTGTACACGACCACCGCGAGCGCCCATCCGACGGCCCAGGAACTCTGGACCGCGCCGAGCGTGCGCCCCCGGTGCCTGGCGCTCGCGTACTCGGCGACCAGGATGGCGCCGACCGCCCACTCGCCGCCGAAACCGAGTCCCTGGAGGGCACGGAAGACGAGCAGTGTCTCGTAGTTGGGCGCGAAGCCGCAGGCCACGGTGAACACGGCGTAGGTGATCACGGTGAGCAGCAGCGCCCTGACCCGGCCGACACGGTCGGCCAGTACACCGGCGAGCGCGCCGCCGACCGCCGAGACGACCAGGGTCACCGTCGTCAGCAGCCCGGTCTGGCCGCTGTCCAGGCCGAAGTAGGCGGCCAGCGCGACCATGGTCAACGGCAGCGTGAAGTAGTCGTAGGAATCGAGGGCGTAACCGCCGAACGCGCCGCCGAAGGCGCGGCGGCCCCGCGGGCCGAGAGCCCGCAGCCAGCCGAACGGGCCGTCGTCAGGGGTGTGTCCGGGTACGCCGGAGGGGCGGGTGCCGGCGGGCGGGGCCTGGGGTGGAGGGGGCGTGCTCATGGTGCACCTCGCAGTGGGAGGACGGAGGGTGCTGGTCGAGCGGTGCTTGATGGCACCGTAGGGGATCGTTCAACGATCCCTCAATACCCCTGTTGTTTCGTTCTGGTATCTGCGATTGAATTCCGGGCATGGCAGAGCAGTTGACGGGACTGGCCGACGACCGTGCCCTCCTCGGGCGCACCAGCACCGCCGAGCGGGTCTCGGATATCCTCAGGAGCCGCATCGCGGAGGGCTACTTCCCACCCGGGACCCGGCTGTCGGAGGACAGCATCGGAGGCGCCCTCGGCGTCTCCCGCAACACCCTGCGCGAGTCGTTCCGCCTGCTCACCCACGAACGCCTGCTCGTCCACGAGCTGAACCGGGGCGTCTTCGTCCGCGTCCTGACGGTCGAGGACGTCGAGGACATCTACCGCACCCGCTCCCTCGTCGAGTGCGCCGTCGTCCGTGGCCTGGGCGAGCCGCCGTACCCGCTGGACGGGCTCGCCGAGGCCGTCGAGGACGGGCGCCGGTCGGCCCGTGAGGGTGACTGGAAAGGCGTGGGTACCGCCAACATCCACTTCCACCGGGAGCTGGTCGCCCTCGCCGGCAGCGAACGCACCGACGAACTGATGCGCAGCGTCTTCGCCGAACTGCGCCTCGCCTTCCACGTCGTGGACGACCCGCGACGCCTGCACGAGCCGTACATCGCCCGGAACGCGGAGCTCCTCGCGACCCTGGAGAGCGGGGACCGGGAGGCGGCGGCGCGACTGCTGGCGGTCTACCTCGAGAACTCGCTCGAGCGCGTCGTGGAGGTCTACCTGCGGCGGGTCGGGGACGAGGGGTAGGCCAGGGCCGTACGGCGGCCGGACACCGTGTCGCCCAGGGGCCCATCTGCGTCGTTTGGGTCGATGTCAGACCGAGGATCTAGTCTGTGCACCGTGACTTCGCCTGCATCGACGGACAGCGTTCCGCCCCAGCTCAGCGCGGGGCCGCGCCCCGCACCGGGCCCGGCCGCCGACGAGGGGCTGGCGCGGCGGCTGCGCGCGCTCGCCTGCACGGCGCCGCTGCACGACCTCGACGCACGCAAGGCCAACCTCGCCGGCGAGTACTCGGTCTACGGCATGGCGGAGGTCGCCCTGGCCGCCATCGACCTCGTCACGCTGAACATGGACTTCGACACCGGCGCCGACCACGACCAGATAGTGGCCAGGCTGATCCCGCGCGTCGCAGCCCAGGCCCCGCGCCGCCCCGCCGCCGAGCACGAGCGGGTGGCCCGCTGGGTCCTGGAGAACCTGGTCAACGTCGGCAGCGTCGACCGCGGCTTCCGCGCGGTGTACGGCACCTTCGGCCCCGACGGCACCTACGTCCGCCGCGACTACGACTTCAAGCTGCTCGAGGAGGTTCCGGGGCCCGGCGGCACCGTCTACCTGCGCACCACGGACGAGGCGGTCAACGTCCTCGTGGGCGCCCTGGACACCGACGTCACCAGCGCCCAGATCGCCGCCGAGGTCAAGCTCGAGGTGCTGATCAGCCGCGGCCGCCTCGCCGACGCCCAGCTCGCCGCCGAACAGGCCCGGTACCGGACCGTGCAGTACTCCGAGACCCTGCGCAGGGCCCTGGACGCCACCCGGCGCAACGTCCGCGCGGTGGACTGGCTCAGCGCCGTCCCCGACATGATCGCCGAGGCCCTGGACCACGTCGCCGACCGGTACCGGCACGAGAACGCGATCCTCACCAACATCCGCAAGGCCCGCGACGAGACCGAGGACGCCGAGCACAAGCGCCGCGCCGCCGAGCTGGTCGACATCGTCAAGGACTGCATCCGCCGCCACACCCAGCTCCAGTCCCGCCTCCTGGAGGCCGGCCCGCTCTTCCGCGCCGAACAGGACCGGCAGGCCTTCGCCACCCCCCTGACCACCTCCGGCCTCGACCTGTACGGCCATCTCGTCGCCCCCGTCCTGCCGTTGCCCGTGGAGCGTGCACTGCGGGTGACCGACGCCTTCTTCGCCCGCGGCACCGGGCTGCGCACGCCCGTCTCCGTGCGGGTCGGCGACCTCGTCGACATACTCCTCACCCCGCCGGTGGAGCGGGAGCACCTGGGCGCCGAGATGCCCGAACCCGACCTGATCGCCACCCCGGACGACAGCCGCTTCAGCGAGGACCAGCTCGCCGCGGCCATGGAGCTGCTCGACCTGCCGCACGACGCCCCGCGCCGGCTGTCGGGGCTGCTGGCCGACGCCCGGGCCCGCGACGCCGAACTGCCGTACCTCGTCGCCCTGCTCGCCGTCCACGCGGCCAGCCCGCCGGTCGGTACCGCCTACCGCCAGGGCGAGCCGAAGCTCCTGTTCGCCGTGGACGACGGCACCGAGCTGGACGACCCCGAGTTCGGCGGCGCCGACCTCATCGTCGGCACGGCGCTGCTGGACGCGGCGGGCATGGCCGCGGACCGGACGGAGGCGGCATGACGACCGGCCCGCACCAAGCCTCCGGGGGCCTGATCCGTCGCCGGTCCCGCCGTCCGGCCCGGCACTGCACCACCGAGCATGAGTATCAGCATCAGCATCAGCACCGGCACCGGCACCAGCATCAGTACCAGCACAGCGAGGAGCACCGACCGTGACCGAGCACGTCGACCGGAGCGAACCGGAGGCGGGTGCCGCGCCGGCCACCGCGGCCGTCACGCCCGCCGACGCCGCCGACGCGGCGCGGCTCGTCGCCTTCGGCCTCCAGCCCAAGCTGCTGCCCGCCCGCGACCAGGAGTACGCCGACCTGCTGCGCCGCTACCGCGAGGATCCGCCCTTCGCACGGCTGGCCGACGCCGTGGCGGCCGGGCTCGGACTGATCGTCCTCGAGGTGTCCCCGCGCGCGGGCATGGCCGTGACCGCCGCCGAGGACTCGGTGTTCGCCGTCCGCATGGGCGACTACGCCCGTCGCGCCGCCACCGACTCCGGCGACCGCTTCCTGCACGGCCTCGCCCACCTCGCCGTGGCCGCCATGGCCTACCCCCGCCCCGAGGACCTCGCCGACGACGGCTACATCGGCCGCGTCTCGGTCAACGGCGTGGACGCGTTCGTCCGCCAGGCCTGCCGAAGGCTCGAGGAGCGGGCGGAGCAGCAGGGCGAGAACACCGACCCGGCCACCGACGCTCCGGGCCTGGAGGCCGCCTGGCGGATCTGGGTCAGGCGCAGCGCGACCGGCGCCACCAAGGACGCGCGCAGACTCCCGGGCTCCACCACCGGCATCGTCGGCAAGGCCGCCGCCTTCCTCACCGAGTCCGGCTTCCTCCAGCGCACCGGCGACGACCACGGCGGCACCTATCGGACGACGGCCCGTTACCAGCTCCAGGTGCGCGACATGGCGGGCAGCGCCGCCATGACCGAGCTCCTCGACCTCGGCGTCGTACCGGTCACCGACGGCACCGCCACGCTGCTGCCCGCAGAGGAGACGGACGACCTGGACCTGGTCGCCGACGCCGGGCTGCCCTTCCACTCGTCCTGAGTCCGCCCCGACCGACCGCACCCGCCGCCCCGTCCGAACGTCCCCGACCTACGAAGACTTACGAGAGTCCGCCATGTACGAGCTGTCCCGGGTCCGCCTCTACTCCATCGGACCCGCCGGTGCGCGCTACGCCGACACCGTGCTTGACCTGCGCGGTGTGGGCCGGCCCGTGCCCGACCCCGCGCCCACGCAGGCGGAGTTCTTCGAGGAGGAGCCCGTCGGCCCGCCGCGCCGCCCCGCGCCCGCGGGCGTGCTCTTCCTGGAGAACGGCGGCGGCAAGTCGGTGCTCCTCAAGCTCATCTTCTCGGTGATGCTGCCGGGCCACCGCAACACCCTGGGCGGCGCCAGCTCCGGCGTGCTGCGCAAGTTCCTGCTCGCCGACGACTGCGGACACGTGGCGCTGGAGTGGCAGCACGTGCAGACCGGCGAGTGCGTCGTCGTCGGCAAGGCCAGCGAATGGCGCGGGCGGCAGGTCTCGGGCGACCCGCGGAAGTTCGCCGAGGCCTGGTACTCCTTCCGCCCGGGACCCGGGCTGACCCTGGACAACCTGCCGGTCGCCGAGGCCACCGCCGTGCGCCCGCCCGTGGAGGGCGCCTCCGGCGCGCAGGGCAGGCGGCGCACCATGAAGGGCTTCCGGGACGCGCTCACCGAGGCCGGCAAGGCCTACCCGCACCTCGAAGTGCACTGGGAGGAGATCCACGACCGCTGGAACGAGCACCTCGGCGACCTCGGCCTCGACCCGGAACTCTTCCGCTACCAGCGCGAGATGAACGCCGACGAGGGCGAGGCCGCCGGCCTGTTCGCGGTCAAGAAGGACTCCGACTTCACCGACCTGCTGCTCCGGGCCGTCACCGACACCCGCGACACCGACGGCCTCGCCGACCTGGTCGGCGGCTTCGGCAACAAACTGGGCCGGCGCGCCGAACTGATCGCCGAACGCGACTTCACCGCCGGATCCGTCGACCTCCTGGGCCGGATCGTCGAGGCCGCCGAGGCGCGCACCCGCGCGCGGGACATCCACACCGCCGCCGAACGCCGCACCAGGAACCTGGCCCGCCGGCTCACCGCGCGCGGCGCCCGGGAGCGGGTCCGGGCCGGAGACCTCGCCCAGCGGGTCACTGCCGCCGCGTACGCCGTCACCCACGCCGAGTCCGCCCGGGACCGCAGCGCTCTCATCGCCGCCGAACTCGCCTACCGGCACGCCTCGCTGGCCCTGACCGGTGCCGAGAAGTCCGCCGCCGCACAGAAGCGCGAACTGGCCGAAGCCCGCACCCTGCACTCCGCCTGGCAGGCCGCCGAGGCCGTCCTGCGCCACCGGGCCGCCGCCGACCGCGTCGCCCGCGTGTCCGCCGCGATCCAGGAGGCCGAACGCGACGCGGCCCCCGCCCTCGCCGCCCGCACCAAGGCAGCCGTCGACCTCGTCCGCGCCCTGCACGCGGCGGTCGGCAAGGCCGAGCACCACGCCAACGAGGAGGAGGCGAGGTCCGCCGCCCTCCAGGAGGTGAGCGACGCCGCCCACCGGGACTCCACCACCGCCGCCACCGAGGCCCAGCGCGCCCGCAGCGAGGCCGGACACCTCCGCCAGCGCCTCACCGAGGTCGAGCAGGAGACCGCCGAGGCCGTCCGCGCCGGCTGGCTGGACGACAGCGCGCCCGACGCCGATCCCGCCCGCGCGGCCCTCGCGGCCAGCGACGCGGAGAAGACGACCGTCGCCGCCTGGGACACCGCCCGTGAGGCGGCCAGCCGGGCCACCGAGCACGCCCGTGAGGCCGCCGCCGCGGAGAGCCGCGCCGAACTGACCGCGGCCCGCGCCGCGGACGCGGCCACCGCCGCCGAGCACGCCCACGACGGCGAGCGGCGCACCGCCGAGGCACTGGCCGCGGAGGAACGGCTCGCCGAACTGCTCGGCCTGGCCGCCGAGACCCGCGCCGGCATCCCCCAGCCGCGCCGCGACACGGACCGCGAGGACCCGGCCGCGGCAACCGGCACCCCCGACGGCGCGCTCACCCCGGAGGAACTGGACCGCTTCGCCGACGAACTGCGCGAACTGCTCGACGACACCGTCACCTCCGCCGAACGCCAGCTGTTCGACCTGCGCACCGCGGCCGCCGACGACTCCCGCATCCTCGGCGCCCTCGGCGACGGCGGACTGCTGCCGCCGGGACCGGACGTGCTGGCCACCGTCGAGTTCCTCGGCGAGCACGGCGTCCCCGCCCTGCCCGGCTGGCGCTACCTCGCCCAGGCCGTCGACCCCGCCGACCACGCACGCGTGCTGGCCACCCGCCCCGAGCTGGTCGACGGCGTGATCATCACCGACCCCGACTCGCACACCCGCGCCCGCGAAATCCTCGGCGACGCGGCCCTGCTGCCGCGCTCCGCCGTCGCCGTCGGCACGGCCGCCGCGCTTCTCGCCCCGTCCCCGGCTCCCGGGTCCGGCGCCGGGGACGTCTTCCTCGTACCGCCGAACCCTGCCATGCACGACGAACAGGCCGCCGACGAGGAGCGGCACGCGCTGCGCGCGCGGGCGGGCGAGCGGGACGAGGAGATCCGCACCCTCGCCGCCCGCCTCGGCAAGGACCGCGAGCTGGCGGCGAGGCTCGCCTCCTGGCGCACCGGCTGCCCCGCCGGACGCCTCGTGGAACTCGCCCGGACCGCCGAGGAGGCCCGCGCCTTCGCCGAGGAGACCGAGGCCGAGCTGACCGAGGCCCGCACTCTGCGCGCCGAGGCCGACGAGAGGGCCGTCGAGGCCGTCCACCTGAGGGACGAGCGGCAGGAGGCCGCGCAGAAGGCGCGCCGTGCCGCCGACGCGCTGGCCGGACTCGCCTTCCGGCTGCGCGAACGCGCCGGCTGGCAGGTCAAGGTCCGTGAACTCGCCGACGAGGGCGCCGAGGCCGAGGCCCGTGCCCAGGCCTGTCTGGAGCGGGCCCGCGCCGCCGACGAGGACCGGCGTGCCGCCCAGCGTGCCGCCGACGACGCCCGCCGCACCGCCCGCGCGCTGCGCGCCGAGCGCTCCGAGATCGCCGGCGCCCCCGACGACGTACCCGAGGACGGGAGCGGGGGCGGCGCCGGGGGCGGCACGGGGGACGCGTCCGACAGCGGCAAGGATGTTCGCAAGGCGTCCCTGCCCGACCTCCGCGAGGCCTACCGCGCCGCCTCCCAGGTGTACGAGAAGGTCGGCGTCGGCGCCGACCTGCGCGCCGAACAGGCCCGCGCGGAGAGCGACGAGAGCGCCGCCCGCGCGGATCTCGACCGGCTCAGCAACAAGGTCCGCACCCGCGCCGCACAGCTCCTGGAGTCGCCCGACGGCTCCGACGGGCCCTCCCGGCAGGCCGCCGCCGCCCGCGCCGAGGAACTGGTGCAGCTCCTGGAGACCCGCATGTCCAGCGCGAGCGAACAGCTCGGCCGGCTGCGCGGCGAGGCCGAACGGCACGCGCCCGAGGACGGCGACACCCACACCGACCTGCCCGAGGAGCTCCAGCCGCGCGACACCGAGCACGCCCAGAGCCTGCTGCGCACGGCGACCGCCGAACTCGCCTCCCGCGCCGAGGCGCTGACCCGGGCCCGCGAGGCCCACGCCGAACTGCTCGACGCGCACCGCGCCGCCGAGGACGCGGCGGGCGGCTTCGACGAGATCGCCGCCATGCTCCGCGATCTGCTGCGCGAACACGCGGCCGAGGAGGAGCAGGACGAGCCCGATCCCTACGCCGGGGACCTGGAGGAGGCCCGCAGGGGCGCCGCCGAGGCCCGCCGCTCGCTGCGCGGCTGCTCCGCCGACCTGTCGGCCGCCGAGGCGGCCGTACGGGAGGCGAGTGACGTACTCGTCCGGCACGCCAACTCCACCCGCTACGAGCAGGTCCGCACCCCCGCCCGCCAGCAGATCCGCGAACTGCCGGCCTCCGCACTGCCCGAGCACGCCGCCAAGTGGGCGGACGCCTTCGCCCCCCGCCTGCGGGTCCTCACCGACGAGCTGGCGCAGCTGGAGCGCAACCGCGACTCGATCGTGGACCGGCTGCGCGGACTGGTCGAGTCCGCCCTCGCCACCCTCCGCTCCGCCCAGCGGCTCTCCCGGCTGCCGGAAGGGCTGGGCGAGTGGTCCGGGCAGGAGTTCCTGCGCATCCGCTTCGAGGAACCCGACCAGGCCACCCTCACCGAACGGCTCGGCGAGGTCGTCGACGAGGCCACCCGCGCGGCCGTGAAGAAGAACTCCGACCTGCGCCGCGACGGCATGTCCCTGCTGCTGCGCGGAGTCGCCGCCGCCCTCCAGCCGAAGGGCGTCGCCGTCGAGATTCTCAAGCCCGACGCCGTGCTGCGCGCCGAGCGCGTCCCCGTCGGGCAGATGGGCGACGTCTTCTCCGGCGGCCAGCTGCTCACCGCGGCCATCGCCCTGTACTGCACGATGGCCGCGCTGCGCAGCAACGACCGCGGTCGGGACCGGCACCGCCACGCCGGCACCCTGTTCCTCGACAACCCCATCGGCCGCGCCAACGCCACCTACCTGCTGGAGCTCCAGCGGGCCGTGTCCGACGCGCTCGGCGTCCAGCTCCTGTACACCACCGGTCTGTTCGACACGACCGCGCTGGCCGAGTTCCCGTTGGTCATCCGGCTGCGCAACGACGCCGATCTCAGGGCGGGCCTGAAGTACATCAGCGTGGAGGAGCACCTGAGGCCGGGTCTGCCCCAGCCCGCCCCGGCCGCCGAGGGAGAGGGCGAGGCGGTTCACAGCGAGATCACTGCGACCCGCATGTTCAAACGCCCCGCCCAGTCGCCCGCATAGCCGGCCTGCGCACCGGAGAGTGCGACCGCGGCACGGACGTCACGGACGTCACGGACGTCACGGACGCCACGGACGTCGGGGACGCCACGGACGGCCGGGCGGCCGTCGCCCGGCCGTTCAGGGGTGCGACAGCTGTCCCGCACCGCCCCGCCGGCCTATCCGTTCCCGGCCCCGGTCGGCGGCCCGGGCCTGCCGCCGTGCCCGGCGACGCTCACGGCGCACGGCCCGCGCGGTGCTGCTCGGCGCCGACACCACACCGTGCCGCTGGTTCCACACCTGCCGTGTCACCCACACGTCCAGTACGCCCCAGGTGGCCACCACCGTGCCCGCGACACTCGCGAGCACCATCGGGAACGCCAGCCAGGACTCCGCCAGGGTGCACAGGAAGGCCACCATCGCCAGTATCAGCGTCACGGCGACGACGAGTACCGCGCGCACGGCCGCCGTACGCACCGGATCCGGCATCCGCCGACGCCGTGCGGGCTCCTCGCTCCACAACGGCCGGTACCCCGGCCGCCGTTCGCCCGCCACGGTGTCCGCCCCGGCCGCCGGGACCTCCCGCTCCGGCGTCCCGCACCGCTCCGCCGTGCCCATCGACATGTCACTCCCCACCGCCGTCAGACAGCTCGCCCGTGCCCCTGGACACGGCTCCCCTGTGGCTGCCCGGCTTGCTCCGCTTTACGCCACCCGGGGGCGGGATGCGGCTCCTGTGGCCGATTCCGCCTCCATTTCCCGTAGTGAAGGACGAACGACGGGTACCCAAGATTCCCGGAAATCCCGCGCAGTCGAAGAATTTCGGCCAATCCGCCCGTCACACCGGAACGTCCGCCTCACATCCGTCGGCCGATCCGGGGGCGCAATCTCCCGCAATGACCGGACAACTGACCATCGCCGGCCCCGGGTACGGAGGTTCGGCCTCCGGATGGGTCTTCGAGTTACCTGTGCGTCAGTAGTAGGCTCGCGCCGTTTGTTGACGCACATGTGTACCCCCACCACCGGGGGGCGAGCTGGGGGAGGCCATGCGCTTTCGCGGGAAGTCGATCCGCCGGAAGATCGTGGCGCTGCTCCTGGTGCCGCTGGTGTCCCTGACCGCGATCTGGGCCTTCGCCACGGTACTGACGGGACGTGAGGCGGCACAGCTGTTCAGCGTCTCGACCGTCGTCGAGAAGATCGGCTACCCGGTCGAGGACACCGTCCGCGTCCTCCAGCAGGAACGCCGCCAGACCCTCGTCCACCTCGCCGACCCGCGGGCCTCCGACGGACTCGCGGCTCTGCAACGCAGTCGCAGGGCCACCGACGAGGCCGTCGCCGAGATCCGCCGCAACGCCGCCGACGCCGGTGTACGGGACGACCTCGGCCGGGCCGGGGAAGAACGGCTCACCGCCGTACTGGACGCCTTCGACGGCATCGGCTCGCTGCGCCGCAGCGTCGAGGACGGCACCGTGAACCGCGCGCAGGCGCTCGGCCTCTACAACCGCCTGGTCGACCCCTGCCACGACCTGCTCGCCAACCTCGACGTCGTCGACAACGTGGGCCTGGACAAGCAGTACCGCGCCCTCGTCAACGTCTCCCGCGCCCGCGAACTGCTCTCCCGCGAGGACGCCCTCCTCGGCTCCGCCCTGGTCACCGGGCAGCTCAGCCGCACGGAGACACGGGACGTCTCCGACCTCGTCGCGCAGCGCACCATGATGTACGACATCAACCTGCCGCTGCTGCCCGCCACCGAACGCGGCCGCTACCAGCGCTTCTGGAAGAACGCCTCCTCCGCCCCTCTCCGGGTCGCCGAGCAGGCCGCCGTCTCCTCCGACGGCGGCATGCCGCGCGGAGTCACCGCCAAGAGCTGGGACACCGCCGCCGGCAGTGTCCTCAAGGAGCTCGGCGAGCTCGACGACAACGCCGCCGACCGCTACCAGGACCGCGTCGACCCGGTAGCCACCAGCACCATCGCCAAGGCCGTCGTCGCCGGGGCGCTCGGCCTGATCGCCCTCCTGTACTCCCTGTTCCTGTCCGTGCGCGTCGGCCGTTCCCTCATCCGCGACCTCAAGCAGTTGCGCCTGGAGGCGCACGAGGCCTCCGGCGTCCGCCTGCCCAGCGTGATGCGCCGGCTGTCGGCGGGCGAGGAGGTCGACGTCGAGACGGAGGTGCCGCGCCTCGAGTACGACCGGAACGAGATGGGCGAGGTCGGCCAGGCCCTCAACACCCTCCAGCGGGCCGCCGTGGAGGCCGCCGTCAAACAGGCCGAACTCCGCGCGGGCGTCTCCGAGGTCTTCGTCAACCTCGCCCGCCGCAGTCAGGTGCTCCTGCACAAGCAGCTCACCCTGCTCGACACCATGGAACGCAGGACCGAGGACACCGAGGAACTCGCCGACCTGTTCCGCCTCGACCACCTGACCACCCGCATGCGCCGGCACGCCGAGGGCCTGGTCATCCTCTCCGGCGCCGCACCCTCCCGGCAGTGGCGCAAGCCCGTCCAGCTCATGGACGTGGTGCGGGCCGCCGTCGCCGAGGTCGAGGACTACGAGCGCATCGAGGTCCGCAGGCTGCCCCGCGTCGCCGTCACCGGACCGGCCGTCGCCGACCTCACCCACCTGGTGGCCGAACTCCTGGAGAACGCCACGGTGTTCTCGCCGCCGCACACCGCGGTCCAGGTGCTGGGCGAGCGCGTCGCCAACGGCTTCACCCTGGAGATCCACGACCGGGGCCTCGGCATGGCCGCCGACGCCCTCCTCGACGCCAACCTCCGCCTGGCCGAGACACCCGAGTTCGAGCTGTCCGACACCGACCGGCTCGGCCTGTTCGTCGTCAGCAGGCTCGCCCAGCGGCAGAACGTCCGGGTCTCGCTGCAGCCGTCCCCCTACGGCGGCACCACCGCGGTGGTGTTCGTTCCCGACGTGCTGCTCACCGACGACGCCCCGGACACCAACGGCGTCGGCTTCCGGCTCGACCGCCCCCAGCACCTCGGGGAGAAGGAGCGGGCGGAGAGCCGTCGTTCCGCCCTCTCCCACGTACCCGCCCGGCTGTCCGAGCGGCCGGCCGCGATGCTGGACGGCCCGGTCGAACTGGAGGCGCCCGTCGACCTCGACGCCCTCGACCTGCCGGGCGTACTCGACGACCAGGACGGCGAACGCGGCGGTCTGTTCCGTCCGCGCCGCTCACTGGTCGCGGCCGACGAGGACCAGGCGGCCCGCCGACCGGAGCGGCGACACTCCGGGCCCCGCCGCGGCGACGGCCCGGCCGAGGACGGGACCGGGGCGAACGAACCGGTCGGGCTGCCGCGCCGCCGAACCCCCAAGCTGGTCAGCTCGCACGGGCGCCCGGTCCCCGAACGGCCCGCCCGGGACACCGCCGGCGAGTCGCCCGCGGCCGGTCCGGACCCGGCCGAGCGCCCGGCCGCACCCCCGGCCCGGGCGGACGAACTCCCGGCCCTGCCCGCCCGCCGCCGGGGAGACCGCGCCGGTGACCGCACCGGCGACCGCGCCGAGAGCCCCGCCGACGGCCGCGGCGGCGACGTGTCCCGCGCGTCGCAGGAAGCTCCCTCCGCGCCCACCGACCCCGGCGCGCTGCCCCGGCGCGTACGGCAGGCGAACCTGGCGCCTCAGCTCCGGCAGAGCCCCGAACCGCCCGCCGAGAGCCGCGCCGACCCCGCCGACCGCGATGCCGACGAGGTACGCAGCCGTATGGCCTCGCTCCAGCGCGGCTGGCAGCGCGGCCGCAAGGAGAACGCCGCGGGTGACGACCCGCCCGACGGCGCAGCACCATCAGCACCACGAGGAACGACTAAGGGGGACGGTCGATGACCGCACCGAAGACGACCGGCCACACCGCGACCAAGTCCGGGGAGCTGAACTGGCTCCTCGACGACCTGGTGGACCGTGTCGCGAGCATCCGCAAGGCCGTCGTCCTGTCCGGCGACGGACTGGCGACGGGCGTGTCCAAGGACCTCACCAGGGAGGACAGCGAGCACCTGGCCGCCGTGGCGTCCGGATTCCACAGCCTCGCCAAGGGTGTGGGCCGGCATTTCGAGGCGGGCACCGTCCGGCAGACCGTCGTCGAACTCGACGAGGCCTTCCTGTTCGTCACGGCCGCCGGCGACGGGAGTTGCCTGGCCGTCCTCTCCGACGCCGACTCGGACGTCGGACAGGTCGCCTACGAGATGACCCTGCTCGTCAAGCGGGTCGGCGTGCACCTGGGCACCGCGCCGCGCACCGATCTGCCCTCCGGCGGGTAAGTGGGATGACATGAGCGCAGACGGTCAGGGAAGAAACCACTGGTTCGACGACGAGGCAGGCCCCGTCGTCCGTCCGTACGCCATGACGCGCGGCCGCACCACCAGCGCGGCCCAGCACCGCCTCGACCTGATCGCGGTGGTCGTCACGGAACCCCACGCGGACGATCCGGAGGCGGACGTCACCCTCTCCCCGGAGCACGTGGACATCGTCGGCCTGTGCCGCGACGCCCCGCAGTCGGTCGCCGAACTCGCCGCCGAACTCGACCTCCCCGTCGGGGTGGTGCGGGTCCTGGTCGGCGACCTCGTGGACGGCGAACTCGTCCACGTGAACCGGCCCGTGCCCCCGGCCGAACTGCCGGACGAGAACATTCTGCGCGACGTGATCAACGGGTTGAGGGCACTGTGAACCGGCCCCCGGACACATCGGGCGGCACGTTAAGGAGAAGAGATCGATGATCTTCGGGCGTTCTCAGCGCGGCAAGCCGCCGGTCGAGCCCGTCACGCTGAAGATCCTGGTGGCCGGCGGGTTCGGCGTGGGCAAGACCACCCTCGTCGGCGCGGTCAGCGAGATCAGGCCGCTGCGCACCGAGGAACTGCTCACCGAGGCCGGCCGCCCCGTCGACGACGTCAGCGGCGTGGAGGGCAAGCACACCACCACGGTGGCCATGGACTTCGGGCGGATCACCCTGCGCGAGGACCTGGTCCTCTACCTCTTCGGCACGCCGGGTCAGGAGCGGTTCTGGTTCATGTGGGACGAGCTGTCCGAGGGCGCGCTGGGCGCCGTCGTGCTGGCCGACACCCGGCGCCTGGAGGACTGCTTCGCCGCCGTCGACTACTTCGAGCGCCGCTCCATCCCGTTCGTGATCGGCGTCAACTGCTTCGAGGGATCGGCGCGTTACCCGGCCGAGACGGTCCGCCAGGCGCTCGACGTCGACGAGGACGTACCCCTGGTGATGTGCGACGCCCGGGACCGGGAGTCCGTCAAGGAGGTCCTCATCGGCGTCGTCCAGCACGCGATGGCCCAGGCGGCGGACCGCCGCAGCGCCGTCCCGACCTGAGCGAGCACGGGAGGGGGCGCCGACGCGCGCCCGCGCCGAACGGCCCGGCGCGCCGCCGGGCCGCCCCCTTCCCCCGTGGCACCCAACCCTGATAGATGCAGGGGACATGACACGACTCTCCACCACGCTCCGCGGTCTGGCCACCGCCGTCGCCGCTCTGTTCGCCGTCACAGCCGTCCCCGCCTCCGCACAGGCACGGCCCGAACCGAGGGCCCCGGAGGACTTCGTGGCGCTGCGCAGCGTCGACCCGACGATCATCGAGGAGATGCGCTACGTCACCGCGCACAACTTCGTGGGCGAGCGCGTCGACGGCTACCGGCAGCCCCTGTGCATCCTCATCCGCCCCGCCGCCGAAGCCCTCCACCGCGCCCAGACCCGGCTGCTGCGCCAGGGCTACTCCCTCAAGGTGTACGACTGCTACCGGCCGCAGCGCGCCGTCGACCACTTCGTCCGCTGGGCCGAGGACCTCGACGACCAGAAGATGAAGGCGGAGTTCTACCCGGAGGTCGACAAGACCCGCCTGTTCACCGACGGCTACATCGCGGAGAAGTCCGGCCACAGCCGGGGCTCGACCGTGGACCTCACCCTCGTGCGGCTCCCCGCGAAGCCCACCCGCCCCCACCACCCCGGACAGCCCCTGGTGTCCTGCTTCGCGCCGCAGGACGAGCGATTCCCCGACAACTCCGTCGACATGGGCACCGGCTACGACTGCTTCGACACCCGGTCGCACACCCTCGACCCCCGCATCCAGGGCGTCCAGCACGCCAACCGGATGCTGCTCAAGAACACCCTGGAGGACGCCGGCCTGGTGAACCTCCCCGAGGAGTGGTGGCACTTCACGTACAAGCCCGAGCCCTACCCCGACACCTACTTCGACTTCCCGGTCTCCGCCAAGTCGCTCGCCGGCCGTCGCTGACCGGCCTGCCGGAGCCGCCCCCTCCGCGATCGGATACAGTCCGCCGCGTGTCCGAAACTGAAACCTCCGTTCCCAACTCCGCGCGCGACTCCCACTGTTCGAGCTGCGGATCGCCCTACGGAGAGGGCGTCTCCGGCTGGCCCCGCACCTGCCCCGCGTGCGGCACCGTGGCCTACCGCAACCCGCTGCCGGTCGCGGTGGCCCTCCAGCCCGTGTACGACACCCAGGGCACCGCCCTGGTCGTCATCACCCGCACCGTGGCCCCCGCGCGCGGGGGAGTCGCCCTGCCCGGCGGCTACGTGGACGACCGGGAGGACTGGCGGCAGGCCGTCGTCCGCGAACTCAAGGAGGAGACGGGCATCGACGCGGCGAGCCGTGACGTACGGCTCGCCGACGCCATGAGCTCGCCCGACGGCCACCTGCTGCTCTTCGGCCTGCTGCCCGAGCGGCCCGCCGAGCACCTGCCGCCCTCCGCCGCCACGGACGAGACCGAGGGATGGCACCTCCTGCGCCGGGCGGAGGAGCTCGCCTTCCCGCTCCACACCCGGGCCGTACGGGCCTTCTTCGAGGGCCGCTACATCTGAGCGGAGCGCTCCGCGAGCCCCCGCACGCGGACCGGGCAGGACGGCTCGCTCACCCCGTCCTCGCCCGACCGCTCCACGACCACCCGCCGCCCCTCCCAGCGGGACACATACCGTTCGATCTCCGCCTCCACCCAGCCGTCGCCCGCGTCCGGAACGACCAGCCCACCGCCGGTCCGCCCCCGCGCGGGCGCCCACACCTCCAGTTCCGGCGCGCCGTCCTCCCCGCGCACCGGAACCACCGCTCCCGCGCGCGCGAACACCGGAATCCGGTCCACAGGGGCGTCGACGAGCACCTGCGCGGGCCCCTCGTACGCCCGCTCCGTCACCACGTCGTACCAGCGCCCCCGCGGCAACCGCACCGCCCGCCGGTCCGCTCCCGGACGCAGCACCGGGGCCACCAGCAGGCAGTCGCCCAGCAGAAAGGCGTCCTCACAGTCCCGCAGCGCCCGGTCCTCCGGCGCCTGCCACCACAGGGGACGCACGTACGGAGCACCCGTACGCCGGGCCAGGTGCGCCAGCGTCACGAAGTACGGCAGCAGCCGCCGCCGGTCGACGAGCACCACGCGCGCGTGCCCGAGGACCTCGGCCCCGAAGTCCCACGGCTCCCGGCCACCCGCCCGCGGACCGGCGTGCGTGCGGAACAGCGGCAGATGCGCGGCCAGCTGGAGCCACCGCAGATACAACTCCGGCGAGAGGGGCCCCTCCGACCCGCCCACATCGGCCCCCGAATACGGCACCCCGCACAGCCCGAGCCCCATCACCCGCGCCAGCGCGGCCCGCAGCCCGGCCCAGTCCGTCGCTCCCTCCCCGGACCAGGCGCCGCCGTACCGCTGGAGGCCGGCCCACCCGGAACGGGAGAGGACGAACGGCCGCTCGTCGGGCGACAGCGCCCGCAAACCCTCGTACCCGGCCCGCGCCACGCACAGCGCGTAGACGTTGTGCGCCTCCCTGTGGTCGCCGCCCCCGCCCTCCAGCGCGTGCCGGGCGGACCGCGGCAGCGTCGGCTCCCCGAAGGCTGCGAACGACGTGGGCTCGTCCAGGTCGTGCCAGACCCCGGCGAACCCCTGCCCGAGCCGCTCCTCGTACAGCCCGCCCCACCACTCGCGCACGCGCGCGTGGGTGACGTCCGGGAAGACCACGTCCCCGGCCCGCCCCACACCCCGGACCACCGCCCCCGCGGCGTCCCGCACGAACACGTCCCCGCGTGTCCCCGCGTCGTACACGGCGTCGCCGGGTGCGGCCACTACCGCCGGCTCGACCGCCGACACCAGCCGCACGCCCTCCCTGCGCAGCTCCTCCGCCAGCACGGGCAGCTTCGGGAACCGCTCCTCGTCGACGGTGAACACCCGCCGGGCGTCGGCGTGCCCGACCCCCAGGTGCACCGCGTCCAGCGGCAGATCACGCTCCTGGTGACCGGCCACGACCCGCCGTACGTCCTGTTCGTCGCCGACACCGGACAGCACGTGATGGTGACCGAGCGCCCACGCCGGCGGCAGCGCGGGCGCACCGGTCAGCGACGCCCAGGACAGCAGCACGCGCGCGGGGGTCCCCACCATCACCCAGCACCGCAGCGGACCACCGTCCATCCGCAGCACACTGTGCCCCGGCCGGTCGTGCCCGGACCCGGCTCCCTCCTCGCCCTCCCGCAACGCCACCGTGCCGTCCCACGACGTGTCGTGGAAGAGCAGATGCGTCCCCGCGTCCGCCACCACCATCTGCACCGGCATCGTGACGGACGCCGGGTCCCCGCCGGCGGCGCCCGACCGACCGCGACCCGAGTTCCACAGCCGGTACGTGCCGTCGCGCAACCGGGGACCCGAGGATCGCCCACCGAGCCCGAAGAACCGGGCGTCGGCAGCCACCCGCGACCGCTGAGTCCAGCGCGCCGGCCCGCCGCCGGCCGGCTCCCACCAGCGGGGCGGCAGATCATGACGCAGGACCACACCCCCGGGCGTGCGCACCTCGACCGCGCCGTGCCGGGACACGGCCACCGTCACCCGCTCCGCCACCACCCGCCAGCCGCCGTCCTTGTCCGGCTCCAGCACGGCCCGAGGATCCGGATCGGGACAGCGGCCCGCCAGCGCGTACGAAGGCTCGGGACCGGCCCCGTCCCAGCCCCAGAACACGGCGCCGTTCACCGCGACGAGGACGCGCAGTTCCGAACGCCCGAACCGGACGACACCGCCCCCGGGCCCGGGCTCCACCTCCCGCACCGCGCCCGGCACCCGTGCCCGCTCCGCACCCCGCGGCGGCAGCGCGGCGGCGTCGGCACGCCGACTGCGCCACGCCGCCCGCACCGTACGCAACCCCTGCGCCACCCCCGCGGAACCGACCGTCTTCATCGAACGCACCAGGTCACGACCGTCCATGCTGATCACCCTGCCATCGACCACCGCGCGCGCGGGCGTCGTTCAACTGCCGTTCACCCGGCACCGGACCACATCTTCATGTGACCGACTGTGTGGGGCGCCCTGGTGCGGAAGTCGATCACGTGGCATCGTCCCTGTCAGCCGCGTCACGCGCACACCCCAGCCCGTGCGCGGAGGACGCACACGACGCGCACAGTCCGGGAGCCGCACCATGTCGACCGAGAACCCGCAGCCGCTCTGGCAGCCGGATGCACCACGCATCGACCAGGCACGCATCACCAGGTTCCAGACCTGGGCGGCCGAGCACCACGGAGCCCCCGCCGACGGTGGGTACGCCGCCCTGCACCGCTGGTCCGTCGACGAGCTGGACACCTTCTGGAAAGCCGTCACGGAGTGGTTCGACGTCCGCTTCTCGACCCCCTACGCGCGCGTTCTCGGCGACCGGAGGATGCCCGGTGCCCAATGGTTCCCCGACGCCACGCTGAACTACGCCGAGCACGCCCTGCGCGCGGCCGGCGTCCGCGCGGACGAAGCGGCCCTCCTGTACGTCGACGAAACCCACGAGCCGACCCCCGTCACCTGGGCCGAGCTGCGCCGCCAGGTCGGCTCCCTCGCCGCCGAACTCCGCGCCCTCGGCGTACGCCCCGGCGACCGCGTCAGCGGCTACCTCCCCAACATCCCCCAGGCCGTCGTCGCGCTCCTCGCCACCGCCGCCGTGGGCGGCGTCTGGACCTCCTGCGCGCCCGACTTCGGCGCCCGCAGCGTCCTGGACCGCTTCCAGCAGGTGGAACCCGTCGTCCTGTTCACCGTCGACGGCTACCGCTACGGCGGCAAGGAACACGACCGCCGCGACACCGTCGCCGAGCTCCGCCGGGAACTGCCCACGCTGCGCGCGGTGATCCACATCCCGCTGCTCGGCACCGACGCCCCCGACGGCGCCCTGGAATGGGAGGCCCTGACGGCCGCCGACACGGAGCCCGTGTTCGAGCAGGTGCCCTTCGACCACCCCCTGTGGGTCCTCTACTCCTCCGGCACCACCGGCCTGCCCAAGGCCATCGTCCAGTCCCAGGGCGGCATCCTCCTCGAGCACCTCAAACAGCTCGGCCTGCACTGCGACCTCGGCCCCGAGGACCGCTTCTTCTGGTACACCTCGACCGGCTGGATGATGTGGAACTTCCTCGTCTCCGGCCTGCTCACCGGCACCACGATCGTCCTCTACGACGGCAGCCCCGGCTTCCCCGCCACGGACGCCCAGTGGCACATCGCGGAACGCACCGGAGCCACCCTCTTCGGCACCTCCGCCGCCTACGTCATGGCCTGCCGCAAGGCCGACGTCCACCCGGCCCGCGACCTGGACCTCTCCGCGATCCAGTGCGTCGCCACCACCGGCTCCCCGCTCCCGCCCGACGGCTTCCGCTGGCTGCACGACGAGTTCGCCGCGAGCGGCGCGGACCTCTGGATCGCCTCCGTCAGCGGCGGCACCGACGTCTGCTCCTGCTTCGCGGGCGCCGTCCCCACCCTCCCGGTCCACATCGGCGAACTCCAGGCACCCGGCCTCGGCACCGACCTCCAGTCCTGGGACCCGAGCGGCAACCCCCTCACCGACGAGGTCGGCGAGCTGGTCGTCACCAACCCCATGCCCTCGATGCCGATCCGCTTCTGGAACGACCCCGACGGCAGCCGCTACCACGACAGCTACTTCGACACCTACCCCGGCGTCTGGCGGCACGGCGACTGGATCACCCTCACCTCCCGCGGCTCCGTGGTCATCCACGGCCGCTCCGACTCCACCCTCAACCGGCAGGGCGTCCGCATGGGCTCCGCCGACATCTACGAAGCCGTCGAGCGGCTCCCCGAGATCAGGGAATCCCTCGTCATCGGCATCGAACAGCCCGACGGCGGCTACTGGATGCCCCTCTTCGTGCACCTGGCCCCCGGAGCAGCCCTCGACGACGCCCTCCTCGACCGCATCAAGCGGACCATCCGCGCGAACCTCTCCCCGCGCCACGTCCCCGACGAGGTCATCGAGGTCCCCGGCATCCCGCACACCCTCACCGGCAAGCGCATCGAGGTCCCGGTCAAGCGCCTCCTCCAGGGCACCCCGCTCGACAAGGCCGTCAACCCCGGCTCCATCGACAACCTCGAGCTGCTCCACTTCTACGAGGACCTCGCCCGCAAGCGCGCCTGACCAGCACACCGGCGGGCCGGCCGCCCCGGGCGGCGGCCGGCCCCCGCGCCCGCCCGACGCCGTTGTCAGTGCCGCCGATTACTGTGAGTGAGCATTGATCGACCGTGCACAGGGGGAAACATGGCGCACACCGGCCAGACCGGTCAGACCGACCAGACCATGCGACGCGTCCTGCGTCGCGAGATCGCGGGCACCATCGGCCTGCTCACCGACGAACACGACTTCCGCGCCATGCGGCGCTACCGCAGCTTCACCTTCCACGACCATGCCGTCTACCTGCGGCAGGTGGAGGCCCTGCTCCAGGCACGCGCGGCACAGGGCACCCACACCACCGTCGCGCTCTTCGACCCGGAGGAGTACGCCGACTTCTGCACGGCGGCGGGCCTCGACGCCGACGCCCCGGCGACCCGCGCCCGGTTCACCGCCGAACTCGCCGCCCACGGTCCCACCGTGCCCTACGACGGTCAGCCCCTCGCCGACCTGCTCCCGGCCCTCGTCGACGAAGCCGTCCGCCAGGCCATCTGGGAGTACACGTCGACCCTCCTCGCCACCCTCGGGGGCTGCGCCACCTGTGGCGAGGACCTCGGCCGGGCCGCCTTCACCCGTGCCCACCGCCTCCTGCACCGCGTCCTCGAAACGGCTCCACCGGGCAGCCGGCACCTGGTCTGCAGCGTCAAGGGCCACCCGGAGGAGACCCTCGTCTCCGTCCTGCTCGTCGAGGAGGAAAGCGACGGCACCCCGCACATCGACGAGGCCGAAGCCCTGGAGTTCACCAGCGTCCTCGCCCTGGGCCTGGCGACCCACAGCCCCGGCGGACTCGTCATGCGCGTCAGCCCGCCGACCGGCCCCGACCGCATCCACGGCTGGCGCCTGCGCGGATACGGCCTCGAACCCCTCACGGCCGCCGAGGTCTTCGACGCCTACTGCACTGACATCGAGTCCGGCGACCTCATCTCCCCGGAGCCCAACGTCGACTACTGCGCACCGCCCGACCTCGGAGACGACCACCTCCCACCGGGACACCACCACTGAACGCGGGCGGGGCGCCCCACCCGAAGGTGGAACGCCCCGCACCACAGCCTCTACGGCAGCCGCACCCGGCCGCTACTCGCCGGACAGCACCGCCTGGGCGGCGTTCCGCGCCTCCTCGGCGCTGTCCGCCGCCCGCGCGGCAGCCGCCGCACGCTCGCACTGCGCCAGCGTGAACTTCGCCAGCGTCGCCCGCACGTACGGCAACGACGCCGCGCCCATGGACAGGGAGGTGACACCGAGACCGGTCAGCACACACGCCAGCAGCGGATCCGAAGCGGCCTCACCGCAGACACCGCAGCTCTTGCCCTCGGCCTTCGCCGCCTCGGCCGACAGCGCGACCAGGTCGAGCAGCGCAGGCTGCCAGGGGTCCTGCAGCCGCGACACCGCGCCCACCTGACGGTCGGCGGCGAAGGTGTACTGCGCGAGGTCGTTCGTCCCCAGCGACAGGAACTCCACCTCCCGCAGCACCGAGCGGGCCCGCAGCGCGGCCGAGGGGATCTCCACCATCGCGCCGAACTTCGCCCGCAGCCCGGCCTCGCGGCAGGCGTCCGCGAACGCCTTGGCGTCGGCGCGGTCCGCCACCATCGGCGCCATGACCTCGAGGTACACCGGCAGTCCCTCGGCGGCCTTGGCCAGCGCCGTCAGCTGCGTACGCAGCACGTCCGGGTGGTCGAGCAGCGTCCGCAGGCCCCGCACGCCGAGCGCCGGGTTCGGCTCGTCGCCCGGGGTGAGGAAGTCCAGCGGCTTGTCGGCACCGGCGTCCAGCACCCGCACGACGACCCGGCCCTCCGGGAACGCCTCCAGCACCTGGCGGTAGGCGGTGACCTGCTTCTCCTCCGACGGCGCGTTCTCGCTGTCGTCGAGGAAGAGGAACTCGGTCCGGAACAGACCGACACCCTCGGCGCCGGCCTCCACGGCCGCGGGCACGTCGGCGGGACCGCCGATGTTCGCCAGCAGTGGCACCTTGTGACCGTCCGAGGTCGCACCCGGTCCGGTCGCCACGGCGAGCGCCGCCTTGCGCTCGGCGGCCTCAGCCGTCAGCCGTGCCTTCTTCTCCTCACCCGGGTTCACGAAGATCTCCCCGGTGCTGCCGTCGACGGCGACGACGGTGCCCTCGGGAAGCTCGCCGGCGCCGGGCAGGGCCACCACGGCGGGCACACCGAGCGCCCGCGCGAGGATCGCGCTGTGACTGGTCGGCCCACCCTCCTCGGTGACGAAACCCAGGACGAGGGTCGGGTCGAGCAGTGCGGTGTCGGCCGGCGCCAGGTCCCGAGCGATGAGCACGTACGGCTCGTCGCTGTCCGGAACACCCGGCATCGGGACACCGAGCAGACGGGCGACGATACGATTCCGCACGTCGTCGAGGTCTGCCACCCGGCCGGCCAGGTACTCACCGGCACCGGCGAGCAGGGCGCGGTACGCGGCGAAGGCGTCGTACACGGCGCGCTCGGCCGTGCTCCCCACGGTGATCCGCCGCTCGACGTCGGCCATCAGCTCGGGGTCCTGGGCCATCATGGCCTGTGCCTCGAGCACGGCCTGGGCCTCGCCCCCCGCCAGATTGCCGCGCGCCATCAGATCGGCCGCCACAGCCTCCACGGCCTTGCGGGCGCGCCCCTGCTCACGCTCCGCGTCCTCGGCCGGAATCTGCTTCGCCGGCGGCTCCAGGACCGCCGTACCCATGTGCCGAACCTCGCCGATCGCCACACCGTGGCTCACACCGACGCCTCGCAGCGTTGTCTCCATCTCACCCGTCCCGATAGTGCGGCGGGTCCCGCCGCCGCGGTGGTTGTCCTGCTGGCCGTCGATGCCGCCGCGTGACGGCGTCGACGTCACTTCCAGAGGAAGAGGCTCTCGCCGGCCTTCACGTCGCCGTCCTCACGGAGCTCGGTGAGCGCCTCGGCGGTCGCCTCCAGCGCCACGATCGGGCAGACCGGCGACTTGCCCGCGGCCTCGACCGCGGCCGGGTCCCAGCGCACCACGCCCTGACCACGCACGACGGTGTCGCCCTTGTTCACCAGCAGCTCGAAACCCTCGCCGTTGAGCTGCACGGTGTCGATGCCGAGATGGGTCAGCACACCGTGTCCGCTGTCGTCCACGACGACGAAGGCGTGCGGATGCAGAGAAACGATGACGCCGTCGACCGGCGCGACCGCCTCGGAGGGCTCCCGCACGGGGTCGATGGCGGTGCCCGGGCCGACCATGGCCCCGGAGAAGACGGGATCGGGCACGGCGGCCAGGCCGATGGCGCGTCCTGCGAGCGGGGACGAGACGGTGGTCATGGGAAGCCTCCCAGGGCGGAGATCTGTACGAGCCGTCACTGCTTGTCCCGGACGGCACACTGAGCAGCAGGGTATGTCATAGGAAGTACCGGTTCCGCATGAGTCTTCCCAATAGAGGTCTAGACCACACTCGCCACGGATTTGCACCCGTTCCGACGCCCCGTGTACAGTCGTTACTCCTGCCTGAGGCTGAGCGATGCGAACCAGCGCGTCCTCGTCCCGGCAGTACCCAACTCATCAGATCCTATCTCTGGATCACCTTCTGCATGTCTGCAGGGCGGTGGTCAGAGGGACCGGAAAAGCCTGATAGTGTTGGAAACACCGAAA
>NZ_BEWB01000011.1 GCF_003112555.1 Streptomyces coelicoflavus
AAACAGTGTCGAGTCCCAGCGGGATAAGACTTTCCCTACTTCATCAAGGCCCGCGCACGGCGCGGGCGCGCGCCGCCTCTACGGCGCGGCCCGCCTCCTGTCTTCGCCCCGGCTGGCCGCGCCCGGCGGCGCGCTCGGCGGCTGCGGGCATGAAGCGGGGAGACACCCTCTGTGGCTGGGACGGTCGGCTCCACGGCGACCTCTCTAGTCGGGCAGAAGGCCGGGAATCGTGGGGTTGGCTAGACCGCGTGAGCGTGAGAAATAGACCAGCCAACCCTTAGAAGTCATTTCGATCGAACGACGACGCTGGTCTGATTCTTCCCGACTACTTGTGACCAGTCCGAACCGTTCGAGATCCACGACATTTTTGCGCATGTGCGTGCGGTCATTGAAGCCAAGGTCTTGGTGATCACCCGGGGAACATGCCCCACCGATACCGGCGAGATCGTCGAGCAATCGCCACATTCGCGGCTGAAGGCGAATATCCCGTTCGTATTTCATCGCCAAACTGGCTAGCCACTCTCTCGCAGCTGACTCAATTTCGTCAGGTGCACTTTCAAGGAAAAATTCCGGCTCCAGGCCGAACGAAAAGTCCTGGGAATAGCTCAATGAGTCCCGTAGATTCTGGTGGCTCACTTCGTAGATGTGCTCGAAGGCTTTCGCAGAGACTGGCGCAGAAGCGGAGTCGCCAACACTGTAGTGTCGAAGTCGGGCCTCGATGAGCTGCGGAATGTAGGAGTCTGGAACGGGAGAGATATCGATAGGATCAGACAGGACGCCGTTCATCCGAGGCGTCGCAGCCACACTGCGTGCAATCCCACGAGCCCCGCAGATAACCCAGCGCGTACCAGGCAGCTGCAGGACTGGATCCCGGATCTCCTCCATGACACGTTGAGCTTCGCTGGAGACGTCGATGAGCTCCAGGTTGTCAATGAGCCCTACAAAGCCCCCAGAGCCGTCAGGAAAAGCATCGCCGAGCCACCTCTTGACCGCCGATCTAAATCCTGCCTGAGTATATCCCTGAGACGTATTAGCAGCAATTCCAGCCGATCCAGTGAGCCCCCCGAAGGGGCTACTGAACCCACCGCCGCGGGCCCTGAGGACGGGTGAGTTCAGCCAAAGGTTGAGATCTTTAGTGCGAGGCACCGAACGTCCGGCGTTCTTTAGCGTCTTCTCATGCTCAAGAAAAGCTCGCGCAATGCCGAAGTAGCAGGAACTAACGAACTCTTCCGCATCCTCTTTGACCTGAAGGGGTTCAGGTAAGGGCAGATATAGCTGTTGGCTTCGTCCTCGCGTGAAATCCTCGCTCGCAACCCATGTGGCGACCGATACGAGACTGGTCTTACCTACGCCGTTTGGGCCTTCCAGAACAACATGCATGTCGCTTTCCCGGATCCGACGCAGAAGCGCACGAAGTTCTACGTCTCGCCCGACGAGGAGCTCCCGTCCATCTTCGCTGCCCGGGAGGGGCTTCACGACGTACGGATTACCTTTGAAGCCCAGGCTGAGCCAGAAGTCCAACGGGCGCTCCTCTCGCGCGGACCGGGGCCCCATTCTATGCGGTGCCTACCGGAGTTGAGGGGCAAACCGATTGGCTAGTGGACCGGAGAACGTGGCCGCGCGCGATAGACACGAGCGCCCTCCCTGGGGCCGTCTCCGGGCCGTGGAAGGGCGCTCAATGGTGACCAACGTCGACAGCTGCCGACAGTTCAGCAGCAGGCCACGGCGTTGATCCATCAGGTGGCCGCAGGTCACGGCCGCCGTTGATCAGTTGTGGCTGCGCTGAGCCAGCCAGCACACAGGTCCGTAGGTGTGGACGACTCTGTCGCGGCGAACCGCCCCGACTGGCTAAAGGGTGTTGCAGAAAGCCGTGATCAGGCAGGCCGGAGCGGGTGTCCGGGCCTGTGCGGTCATGCGGCGAGGGCGAGGTTGTGCATGCGCGCGACGGCCTGGACGGCGTGGTGGAGGCCGTCGCCGCGTTGCCGGCAGTCGCGGAGGATCTTGTAGTTCTTCATGCGGGAGAAGGTGTGCTCGACGCGGGCGCGGACCTTGCGATGCTGCGCATTGTCCTCCTCCTCGCCCTTCAGCAGGGGCCGTCCGGGGCGTTTGCGGTGCGGGACGATCAGGCCGGTGTTGATGTAGGCGCCGTCGCCGAGGACCGTCACGCCTTCGCAGTGCTGGGCCAGGCCGGAGTCCCGCCAGGCTTTCGCGTCCGCGGTGTTGCCGGGCACCGGCCGGGCGGTCGCCACCACCAGCCGGGTCTCGGCGTCCACGATGACCTGCACGTTCGCCGAGAACCGGTAGTTACGGGAGGACGCTCCGACCGTGCGGTCGCGGACCGGGACGAGGGTGCCGTCGACAATCCACAGCCGGTCGGTGGCATCGGCGGGAGACCGGGCCGGCTCGAGTGCAAGCAGCGGGCCGAGCCGCTGGATCACCCGGCACACGGTCGCGGGCGAGATGCCGAACAGCGGGGCGAGTTGCCGCATGGTGAGGTTCGTGCGGTAGTACACGGCCACCCCAGCACCCGCTCGGCCAGCGGAAGCCGCCACGGACGACCCCAGCCACATCCCTCGCCACCGCGTTCCCGGACTGCTTTCAGCAGCCGACCGAACTGGTCCGTCCGCAGCCCCGTGAACGTCTCCACCCACACCCGCTCGGCCCTCAACACCCCAGCCATGCAACGGATATGCCCAGATCACGGCCTTCTGCAACACCCTTTAGGCCTCCCGGAAAGTCTAAGGACGCGATCTGGTCCACCCGCCGAGGCCGCCGTGCTACAGCCATGTCGGTGGTTGCCGTATGGCTAGGAAATAGTCACGCGCGACTGCCAGGGGATCAGTCGTGGGTGGCCCGCGCCGCAGGAGTGACGGCGCGTACGTGCCGACCAGACGCCGCGCTCGGCGCGCTGGATTGATTCTGTCGGACCTAGATCACGCGCGAGGGTTGCGCGCATCAAGGACGAATGGAGCCCAGCTGACGCGCTTCTTGACCTCTCGATCGTCTAGCCAGTCCTTAGCACTGAATAGTCCACCAAAGGCCGCTCCTGCGCCTGGGATAATCTGGTTCAGAATCGCAACTGCCGTGGGGACGCCATAAGTTCTCAACTTACCCTTACCCTTGATGAAGCGATCAAGAACGTCGCGCGCATGCCGATCAGCCTGCGCTGCCACTTCTGCCGCTAGGGCTTTGAGGTCTTTGCCCTCAACGTCGGTTTCCGCGAGCAAGTTGCGGAACTCGGCGATGCGTTCGTGAGATCGGAGATCATTAATACTCTCATGGAAAGCCCCCTGCGGGCCTAGATGATCCAAAGTATGGATGCCGGTGATTTGCTCCGCCAAGACTAGTCGATCCCCCACTCGAGGGTTTTCTTGAATTAACCCTGCCGCTCCTGACGCGTAGCTGTTGAAGATCACGTCAATGTTGAAATCCAGCGCTGCTGCAATGCCAATATCTGCAACTACGTTTTCGAAGCGCAGTCCGGAAGCGTTAAACGCCCGCCCGGAGAGGCGGAAGGTGGCGAGCTGTTGACTGTGGTGATCGGGCGTGAACTCAAATGGAACCGCTTGGGTGATACGTTCTATCGCCCGATGCATTCCTCTGTTAGCGATTCTATCCCGCCGAATCATCTCGCCTTCGGGGATCCCATGCGCCATATGCGTGAATTGCTCCAGCGCGACGCTGGCGCGCTCCATGAGGAGTGGCTCATCCTCGATGAACTTAATGAAGTGTTCATTCTGGAGATCACTCGGGCATAGCTCCCTACAGATAAACCAAATCTCATCGTAAGAGAGAACCAGGCCGGTGACGTTCTCTAAAACCGGATTAGGGAATGCACCTGATGGAATATTCAGGTGATTCTTGTAGTCGTAACAAACCGGTCCTGTGAGCCCCACCAATGCTCGCTTCACTCGCGCCTCCCTAACTGTAATGAGCCTCCCACTACCGTGCAGACGCGCGTGCGGCGTTGCCGGTTCCCCGTCACGGCGGTGCTCGCTCACGCTGCGGCCCACGGCAGTGACGGCAGCGTTGAGTACGTGGCGATGCCTTGAAGAACAGCCCGACGATGGCGGCGACAACGCCCAGCACCGTGCCGATAGTCGCGCACAGCGCGTTCGTGCTCCGCTATCCGAGGTAGCCCAGAGTGACGATCAGGGGCGCCAGCGGCTACGCCGCCACAGCGTCCGTACGGCAGGTGTCGCGCATCCCGAGCCGCCGGCGTTCCGCATCAAGGGAGCCGTACTCCAGAGCGGCATGTTGCCCGACAACAGCTGCAAGGCCGATTGCGACGCCCCTCCCGGCGGTTGATCGTCCGTCCGTGCGCCTGGGCGGCGACCCCGAACGATCGACTGGTGGACCCACGGCAGTGACGGCAACGACGGCGGACGGCAGCTGGGCAGCCGGGCATGGTCGCAGCAGGGTGCCATTGGCCCGCACCACCAGGGCATGCCCGCATCTTCTAAGCACTTGGTCAACGACCACGCGGCCACAACCGACCGAGGCCGTGCCAGGTGCGTGCCAGATCGTGCGGGGAACGACGGGAAATGGCGGGGGCCAAGCCGGCGGTCAGGCAGGCCGCTTTGCCACTTCGCCTCAGGTCAGTGCAGCAACTTCCGCCAGAGGACACAAGCTTCCCAGGTTGAGGGCTCAGACCCCGTGATCGCGGGCCAGCCTCCGCGGCTTGTTGAGGAGCTCGTCGTGGAATTAGCCAGTCGCCATGCGCCCAGTCGCTCGCAGAACATACGCAATTACTGAGGCAAGTCGCACGAACAGGTAATCCACAGCAGCGTCGTTGGGTATGGCAATTTGACTGTGCTCATGGTGCCTGATACCGAACTTGTTGCCGATATCCGTCAATCTTCTAAACTCCGCCTCAAGTTCATCACGGTACGGCGCAGAGCCAAAGGATGATCTGTCCAGAAGCTCACTAACCGATGTCTTTTTATCCTTGCTCGCACCAAACTCCAGGGTCTTCAGTCGTTCGAATCCATCCCATAGTTTTTCAACCGCATCGCGCCGATGTTCCGGGCGCCTCGAAGTAAAGCGGACCATCGCATCAGTCAGTTTGGCATTCAGCTCGGGGTCTTCGGTCTCTGGCCGGAATTCGGAGATCACGCTTCGTGCTTCCGGCGGTGCGATTCTCCGGACCTGCAGATCATCGTCTAGCGTGAAAGCTATTCCGTTCCTGGCGAAGAGAAAATTTACACTGCTCTGGAACTCGCCTTGCCCTTTGGATCGGCCGCGAGAGCGATCACTGAAGGAGTAATGATGGTGCTCGCCATTCCATGGGTGCAGCGAACGGTGAGTCGGATCTTCAATATGGTGAGAAATGAACTCAACTACGTCTAGTGCAGTGGCAGTATCTGGCACCCAACCGGTCGCTAGAAGGTCCGTCATGCGGAAAGGATTTACGCTACTGCGAATCTCCATTCCGAATAGATCATCATCACCGGTGCACTCCATTGCGCAGGAGACGAGATCGGGAACGTGTGCGGTTAGAGAATCAAGGAAAGCCTGCTCGTTTACACCGGTAATTACGCTATGTCCAGTACGATCGTCCGAGCAGTCGTAAGCAGGAAAGGCTCGTGCGAGATAGCCATCGCCGATGTATCGGCGGATCAAAGCTACAAGGCCTCGCCACGTCGCGTGCGAGATCTCCTCGGCGACGCGCGGTTTGCCGCGCCCTATACGGTCGGAGTAGAAGGTCCCATCAGCCATGGCCCAACCATGCCAGCAGTCGTCGCCAGCCTTCAACGAAGATGTGCCTCCGGAGCCGTTGCCGTGGCGACTGTCAGTAAGAGGAACTGACGAGATGCCGCGTTTCTGCCCTGCTGGGGACCTTCCAGTCTCAGACTGTTAGAGGTGCTCTTCACGGGCCGCTCAGAGCCAGCCGGGCCGAGGGGGAGCCACCGTTGGACAAGGATGCACACCTGGGGGAAGGCCATGAGCGAGTGGATCGTTGCTTACAACCTGAACGGCGGAGACCCCGCCAATCCCTCGTACTACGACGATGACGAGTTGGACCCGGAGGAGGCCGAGGCTCGTGCGGAGGAGCGTCGACAGAAGGACGGTCATGATGATGCGCTCCGACACCAGCGCGAGCTCCGCCGAAACGGACTGTTGTGACAGAGAGACGTCGCGGACGCTGCATGCCAAGCGCGCATGGGTTGTTCAGCTCTGCCGTCCGTGAGTGTCTAACTGCGTGACAACGCCGACGCACGCCGGAGAACAGGCCCGGACGCTCATGGACCATCAGCGCTGCTGAGGAGCGGGCCAGCCCAAGGCAGCGCCCCCGCCCAAGTTGCTTCGGGACGAAGAGGTCTCTTCCTTTTTGGCTGGTGGAAGCCGAGGGCGGATCGTGGGCCGTCCCGGCCGTCCACGGTCACCCGACACTGACCGGCAGCGACAGACGCCCACGGCATCTGAACTGGTCAGAACCGTGGGCTTCTTCAGTCCCGCTGGCCAGCGGAGCCGGTGATCAGTAGACGGGCTTCTGAGCACTGACAGGAGGGCCACCTCAGGGACGCCGCCTTGACCATGCCCTTTAGGACTGGAGTTCGCTCACCGCCAGGAGATGACCGCGGCTGGTTGCCAGGCGGACCACGTCTCGTAGGGCTCGGGTCACTTCGGTCAGCATGAGCCGCAGGTCATCGCGGCCGGCGTCCTGGTCGCCGAGGACTCCCGCGGCCCGTTCCAGAAGATCGGTTGCCATCCCGAGCTGTACCGCTTCGATGTTGTCCGCCAGGCGGGACATGTAGCCGCCGCTGTCATCGGTGCTCAGGTAGCAGGGCTTACCGTCCGGGCCCGACCACGGGAGGAGTCGTAGTTCGTTCTGCGGCGTCATCTGTGCGCCCGCCTTTCTTCGATCACGTGGTGGGTGCTGAAGACGGCGTCGACACGATCCCCAGGGAACACCAGTAGTGCCGCCTCAATGACTCGCCCGGTGTTGTCTGCCGCAACGCGGGTGATCGCGAGAACGGCCAAGGCTGTGTTGATCCGCAGGGTCGACGCCTCATCCGGCGTTGGGAGACGGGCGGACACCATCTCGTGCACCTCGGCCGGCGGCGGGTCCGGCACACAGAAACTGGCCTCCGCCCACGCCCGTGAGGACCGGTTGCTGCGCGCCGTAGTCGGTGTTAGGTCTCGCGGTACGTAGACGCGGGCCAGGCTGTGCGGGGACTCTCCCTCGTAGCTGAGTCTGAGGAATTCGGTCAGTGGGCTTCCGTCGTCCACCTTCAGCAGCGCTGTCAGGTGGCCCCGCGCGGGCAGCACCGTAGTTCGGACCGTCACGCGCAGGCCCACGTCTGCGGCAGTCCGAGGATCCAGCGTGCCCCATCCACCGACGTACGTGACCTTGCGCAGCGGGCGGCGGACGAAGTTGCCCTTGCCGTGGATCTTCTCGACGAGGCCTTCTCCCTGGAGTACGGCCAGAGCGCTTCGCAGTGTGGCCGTGCTGACCTTGTACCGGTCGGCCAGGTCGGACTCGGACGGGAGCCGTTCACCGGGTCCGATTCGGCCGGTCGTGATCTGGCGTCTCAGGTCGTCAGCGACGACGAGGCGGCGTGACGTCATGGGCTGGGTCACCGCCTTCTCGTCATCCGCACGGCGACGAGCCGGGTTCGCCCGTTTATGGTCAGCAGCTCTCCCGACTCGAACAGGAGTTGCTTCGCGCCCTGGGGAAGCTGGAAGAGGTCGCTCACCCGGCAGGCCCGACCACCAACTTGGATGATGTCGCCCCGCAGAACGGTGGCCGCCGTGATCTCGACGTTGGATGCCAGCGCACCCCCCGGAACCCAATTGCTCACCGCTTCACCGCCGGTCGCGTGCAGTGGTCCGGCGCAGGGTGGCAGGAGCAGACGCAAGCCTCGTAGATCACCGGCAGGTCGACCGGTGCAAGGGATGGCGACGCTTCCGCGCAGGCTGTGTGGGTGCCGACCCGGCATGCGGTCGACAGGTAGGCAGCAGCCGCGGTTTCCGAAGCGTGGAGGCGTTGACGACTCGGCATCAGCGAACACCTGCCAAAGCCGAGAAGGCCTCCGCCGACAGTCGCGGCGCCACGACCACGGAACGCTGGAGTACACGCTGGCGCTCCCAGGCCAACACGTACGGACGGACGAGCACGTTGTCCTCGCCCAGGAGCAGGTGAAGGCGGTCAGCGGTGTCCGGCATCCAGCCCGGGACGGCCGGCGGTTCTACGGCGAGCGCGGGAGGCGTCGCCACAGCCGTTCGGGACGGCGTTAAGGCTCGGCGGTGCCTGCCCTTGGGGAAGTACCGCGCTCTGGCGAGCGAGACGGCACGACGGATACGGTTGAGCACGCTGCTCAGCTCCTATCGCTGATAGCTCGGTCCCCCGACATCGCCCGTCGTGGGGGCCGCTTTGCGTACGACCGCCCAAAGGGTGCGGCCGTTCAAGCTGGTGGCGTGGAGCCCGAATCGATCGGCCTCCGCCAGGATTTCCAGGACCTCCCGCCATGACTCGGCGGAGAGCGATTCCGGCACCTCCGCCTCCACCGACATGCACCGGTCGTGCTCCTCCACACGCGTGGTGAGCCCGACCGCCGATAACCGGGCGGCGATGGCCTCCGCGCTCACTCGCGAAGCGGGCACAGGGAAGCCTCCGTCACTCGGCGATCACTTTGAGTGAAGCTAGTTAACTAGATTAGAGCTAGTGGACTAGATTTTCCATATGCCTGAGCAGCCGCCCTATCTCCGCATCGCCGACGAGCTACGGCAGCGGATCGCGGAGCACGTGTGGGAACCGGGGGACCGGCTTCCCTCCCGCGCGCAGATCGGCCAGGAGTACGGCGTAGGCGAGAACGTCGTCCGCAGGGCTCAGGAGCTGCTGATCTCCCAAGGCGTCTTGGAAGGCCGAGCCGGTTCGGGCACCTACGTCGCCGAGCCCCGGCAACGCGTGCGCGTGGTGCGGTCGTCCGCGCGCGAGCAGCCCGAAGGGTCGCCCTTCCGGGCGGACATGAAGGCCGTCGGCAGGCAGGGCGACTGGGAGAGCAGGACCGACGCCAAGGTGCCGGCCCCGGCGGAAATCGCCGCCCGGCTTGGGATCGGCGAGGGCGAGCTGTGCGTCCGGACCGCGTACGAGTTCCTGGCCGACGGCAGGCCCGTGCAGCTCTCGACCAGTTGGGAACCGTACGACCTCACCGCCGGGACTCTCGTCGTGCTCCCCGAGGGAGGACCGCACGCAGGCGCGGGCGTCGTGAACCGCATGGCCGCGATCGGCATCACCATCAGCCATGCTGTGGAGCAGCCGGAGCCCAGGCAGGCGACCGCCGAGGAGGCGTCGCTACTCGGCATCCAGAAGGCCGCGCTGGTCACACACATCCGACGGACGTACTACAGCAACGAAGGCCGGCCCGTCGAAACGGCGGACGTCGTGGTGCCCGCGGCTCACTGCGAGATCGTCTACGAGATCCCGATCAACCGCTAGCCCAGCCTTGGGTACGCCGTATGGCCGACGACGCCCAGCTCTGTCCCGAGTGCAGCCAGCCACTGAAGTCCGGCGGTCTTGTGCTGTCCAAGCAAGACGACGACGGCCGGAGGGCCTGCCGGTCTCTGTGGCAGTGCATCGACCGGCATACCTGGTGGCAGTGGGCGGATCGGCCGGAGGAGGCATTGGAGGTCTGTTTAGTCCCGGAGCTGTTTCGCTGACATCAACGAGGCCGGACGGCGGCATACAGCAGCGCCCCCGGACGACCGTCGGACCAGCCGCCGATGGTCCCAGGGGCGGGCGTAGATCGAACTCCTAAAGCGGGTGTCGCAGGTTCGAATCCTGCCGGGGGCACAGAGAAACACCTGGTCAGAGGCCCTGTCGTCCTAGTTGACGGCAGGGCCTCCGGGTTTTGCAGGCCGACCCGACGCGGGTACGACGACATGATCGACCGACCGTCTCGGGGCCTTGGTGAGAGCCCCCCGTCCCGGCCCCTCACGCTCCAGGTCGGCGGGCGCCCACCAGCCCGGTCTCGTAGGCGACGATGACGAGCTGGGCGCGGTCGCGCGCACGCAGCTTGGTGAGCAAGCGTCCGATGTGGGTCTTGACCGTGGCCAGGCTCAGGTGGAGGTGTTCGGTGATCTCCGTGTTGGACAGACCTCGCGCGATCAGGCCGAGCACCTCCAACTCCCGGTCGGTGATTCCGTCCAGTGAGCGGACGGGCGGGCGCGCAGGCTCTGGGCGGCGGGCGAACTCCGCGATCAGGCGGCGGGTCACCGAGGGGGCGAGCAGCGCCTCGCCCGCTGCGACGACGCGGATGGCGGTGAGGACCTCGGGCGGCGGGGTGTCCTTGAGCAGGAAGCCCGCGGCGCCGGCGCGCAGGGCGGCGTAGACGTACTCGTCCAGGTCGAAGGTGGTGAGGATGAGGACGCGGACGCCGGACAGGGCCGGGTCCGTGCAGATCTGCCGGGTCGCCTCGATGCCGTCGAGGTCCGGCATGCGTATGTCCATCAGCACGACGTCCGGCCGTTCGCGGCGGGCGAGTTCGACGGCCTCCACTCCGTTCGCGGCCTCGCCCACGGCCGTCATACCGGGAGTGTGATCGACGAGGACCCGGAAGCTGCCGCGCACCATTGCCTGGTCGTCAGCGATCAACACCCGGACGGGGGGCACGACGGTCGTGGTCATTGGTTCCCTTCGGCCGGCAGGCGGACGGACACGGCGAAGCCGCCCTCCGGCCGGGGGCCCGCCTCGAAGCTGCCGCCGTACATCATCGCCCGCTCCCGCATCCCCAGAAGGCCGTGCCCGCCCGAAAGTCCGTGGGCCGCCGGTCTTGGTGCGGACGGTTTCCCCTCGTCCGTGATGTCGATGCGGACCTCTCGCCCTTCCACCTCCACCGTCACCCGGCAGCGGGTCGGGGCTGCGTGCCGGACCACGTTGGTGAGGGCCTCCTGGACGATCCGGTAGATGGTCAACTGTGTCCCCTCGGCCAGGCCCTCCACGGCGCGCACCGTCAGATCGACGTCCACCCCTGCCCGGCGTGCCTCCTCGGCCAGCAGGTCGAGTCGGTCGAGATCCGGTGCGGGTCCCAGGGGCGCGCCCTGGGTGCGCAGCACACCGAGCGTGCGCCGCATGTCGGCCAGCGCGGAACGACTCGTCTCCTCGATGACCTTGAGGGCGGCCCGTGCCTCCCGCGGGTCGGCCTCCGCCACATGCCCGGCGACGCCCGCCTTGACGGCGATCAGGCTGAGGTTGTGCGAGACGATGTCGTGCAGCTCGCGGGCGATCCGCAGACGTTCCTCGTCCAGTGCGCGCTCCGACCGGCGCCGCTGTTCCCGGGCGGCCTCGGCCCGGCGGCCGCGCACGGTGAACCCCATGCCCCAGGCCCCGCCGATCACCAGGAGTACGAGCCCGGCCACCCCTACGGCGCCACGCCAGTCCTCGGCGGGAGTGACCACCGCTTCCCCGAGGTAGACAGCACCGCACGCCACCGGCAGCGTCACCGCGAGCGCGGGCACGGACCGGCGGGCGGGCTCGGCCAGTCCGACGAGATAGGCCGCGAGCCCGGCGGCGGCGTACGGCTCACGGGGGATGTCGAGGAGCGATGCCGTGGCCAGGGCGGCCAGTACGGCCACCAGGACCGCGAGCGGCCATCGGCGGCGTACGGCGACCGGCAGGCCGACCATGGCCGCGATCAGACAGCCGAGCCAGAACGGGCCTGTGTAGACGGGCTGGCCGTCGTCGGCGGTCAGCCGGGCGAAGCCGATGTACACGGCGGTCAGGGCCAGCGCCGCGCCGAGGTCGAGGGCGTGGAGATGGCGCTGCCGCTTGGGCTTCATCGTCCGACCGTACTTGGACATGTGCACTCAACCGGCCTGTCCCAGCAGCACCATCAACCCAAGCGTCACCAGGATCAGCGGCATCCAGCGGAGCACCGCTGCCCGGCTGGGGCGGGGCGCCGCACACAGCAGGGTCAAGCCCAGCGGCACCAGTGCGGCGCACAGTCCGGCCAGGGCCACCAGTGACAGCGGGGTGGTCCCCTTGAGTACTCCGAGGGGCAGTGCCGCGGTGAGACCGAGTGCGGCGGCGCGGGCCGGGCCGAGCACCCGGGTGCGCCAGGCGCCGAGGGCAAGGACGATCCACCCGGCGAGGATGGCGAGGTTCAGCGTGGCGAAGACGTGGAAGGCCCCGTAGCCGGCAGAGACCGCTTCGGTGGCGGGCCCGACCCCCTGGGAACGCACCAGCTGAAAGGCCAGATGGTCCACCCCCGCGTGGAAGGTGCGCGCGAACAGTCCGAGCATCACCAGAACCCCGCCCCACAGGCCCCAGCCGGCGCTCCGCACCCCGATCCGTGCGGCCAACACCGCCACTGCGGGCCAGAGCAGCAGGCTGCCCGCCGCGAAGAGGCCGTATGCGGTGGCCATCAGGGTGGGGTGCCGCTCGTACGCGGCGAGTTGGTCGGGGTAGAAGAAGTGGAAGCGGGCCCGCAGCAACGCGCCGGTCAGCATCAGGAGTGGGCCGAGCACCATGGCGGTGCCGCCCACCCAACGTCCGGGGAAGCCGGTGGCCTCCCACCGCTCCACAGGCAGCGCGCCACGCAGGCGGGCGCCGATCGTTGTGACCGGGGCGGCCATGGACGTCGTCGGGTTCGTCATGCTGACGACGATGCCTTCGCCGTCCCCCGCAGGGCGTCGGACCATGAGCTGAACCGCGGGGTCAGACCTGGGTATGACCCTTCGGGTCACCGAACAGGCACCTGCTCCGGTCCGGCGCGTGTGCGTGCCGTGCTCCCGAGCGGCGGCGTCGCTGACATCAGCGACACCTGTCCCTGCGTCAGGGGGCGTTGCCAACGTCCGCGGTGTCGCTGAGCCGCCCGGCGGATCCGTACGGGGCTCAGGACGTGCTTCCCCGGCACACCGTCCCCGCGGCCGGGGTGCGGCCCGTGCGGAGGTATGTGTCGACCGCCTTCGTGACGCAGCGGTTCTGCGGATAGGTGCCGTGGCCCTCCTCCTCGGCGGTCAGGAGGACCCCGACGCCGTCGCCCAGGGCGCGGGCCATGTGGCGGGCGCCGGGGTAGGGGGTGGTCGGGTCGCCGGTGCCGCCGACCACCAGGACGGGGGCAGCGCCTTCGGCGTTCACCTGGAGCGTGGCGCGCTCGCCGTCGAACGGCCAGTCGTAGCAGAGGTAGACGCCGGCGGACCAGGCCTCGCCGAAGACGGGCGAGGCGGCCTTGACGCGGGCCTCGTCCCGGTCGAGGCGTTCGAAGCCGGGGCGCAGGCTGGAGTCCGCGCAGGTGATCGCGGTCCGGGCGACGCGGCTGTTGTCGCGCGGGGTCGCCGCCCGGTCGGCGGAGCCGGTGTCGTCCGCGCCCTTGCTCAGCGGACGGCCGTCGTTGTCGTCGATCAGCGCGGTGAGGGCCTTGGCGAGCGGCTCCCAGCCGTCCGTGCCGCGGACGAGGTGGTCGCCGACGGCGTGCGCGAGGTCGTCGGCGTCGAGGTTCCTTCCGGCGCCGGCCGGGGCGGGCTTCTTCTTCAGGCGGTCGGCCAAGCCCGCCATGCGCCGCTCGGCCTCCTCGGGCCCGTCGCCGGTCGGGCAGTGGCGGATACGGGCCGCGCAGTGCGCAGCGAACCGGTCGAACGCCGCCTGGACCGCCTTGACCTGCGACACCTGCTGCTCGCTGAGGTCCTCGGTCGGATCGACGGGCGCTTCCAGGACGAGCCGTCCGACGTGCGACGGGTACAGGTGGGCGTAGACCGCGCCGAGCGCCGTTCCGTACGAGACGCCGAAGTAGTGCAGCCGTTCGTCGCCGAGGAGGTAGCGCATCAGGTCGAGGTCGCGCGCGGTGTGCGAGGTGCCGATGAACGGGAGGATCGCCCCGGAGTGCTCGGCGCAGGCGTCGGCCCCGGCGTAGCCGGTGTCGTCCGCGGTCTTCCCGCAGCGCACGGGGATGGTCGCGCCGACGCCGCGCGGGTCGAAGGAGACCAGGTCGTAGCGGTCGAGGAGCGGCTCGTACTGCTTGAGGCGTTCGGGCAGTCCGCTCACGCCGGACACGCCGGGGCCGCCGAAGTTGAGAACGAGCGAGCCGATGCGCCGGGCGTTCGGGCCGGTGGCCTTGCGGCGGATCAGGGCGACGTCGATCGTCCTGCCGTCCGGCTTCCGGTAGTCGAGGGGGGCCTTCATGGTGGCGCAGTCGTAGCCGGTGCGCGCGGTGGGCGGCGAGGTGCAGCGGGACCAGCGGAGGTGCTGGCCGGTGGTGAGCGCGGTGGGCAGACCGGCGGGCGGGTTGCTCGCGGTGAGCTCCGTACGCGGTTGCGCACTCCGGCCGGGAGCGTCGTGCTGGAGCCAGGCGCCGACGGCGCCGATCGCGGCGAGGAGGACCCCCGCGACGACGAGTGCACCGGCCGAGAGGCCCGGTCTGCTGCTTTTCGTCGGATGTGCGCCACTCATCGAAATCCCCGCGCTCCCGCCCCTGGACGCCCGCCCCGTGCCCGCACGCCCGTACCCGTACCCGTACCCGTGATCGTCCGACCGTCCGATCGTCGAATGCGTGCAGGCTACAAGCCGCCTCCGACAGCACGGCCGACGCCCGGCGTTCACGGGGTCATGCCGTCGGTGGTCAGTAGTGGCTCGTCACTACGACGTAGAGGCAGGCAACGGCCGCGGCCGTGCAGAGGAGGGCGACGGTGATCAGCGTGCAGCCGAGTGCTCCGGTGGTCCAGGCGATGGTCGACCAGGCGCGCCGGGTCGCTCGGGCGGCTCGCCGGGCTGCTTGCTGGTATTCGCTGTCGTCGTCCATCTCCGGGTCAGGAGAGCACGCGAGGGCGTGAAAGTCACCTGGGTGCTCGCCCCGGGTGAGGCCCCGCGCTTTCGTGGTACCGGGCACGGGCCTTCCTCACGGCGTCGAGTGCGGCGCCCGCGCTCGCGCCGTCGACGTTGAGCGGGGGGTTCAGCCGGGAGATCAACTCGCGTTCCACCGGGAGCGGGTCGGGGTGTTCGGCCCACGTGAGGGTCAGGTGCTCGTGCATCCATGCGGTGAGACGTTCCTCGTCCTCCGGGACGAGGACCACCCGGTCCGTCCGCACCGTCCGGTAGCCCTCCGTGGGCATGAGCAGGCCCGCCAGTGTGCGTCGCAGCGTGGAACTGCCGGAGTGTCGCAAGTGGTTGGACGTGATCCGGCTGCGCAGGCGGGTGGCCTTGCCGAGGTACAGCAGCCGGCGCCCGGGATCCGCGGGGTTCACCGGTCCCGGGAAGGAGGGGAGCACGCTGGGCGGGGCCCACCAGGCGTACAGCCCGGCGGTCCTCGGCAGGGCGGCCGCGGCCTCGGACAGTGACCGCGGTGAGGTGAACAGGGCTTCGCCGGTCGGTCGTACGGCTGTTTGCTCCGACATGGCCGCAGGATACGGGCGCGGGTGGAGGCTTACGGAGGTCTTCTTCGGATCAGGTCTCACTGCCTGCTCAGCGCCCGCGACACCCCCGCCGTCACCGTCGTCGCCAGGATCCAGCCGGATGCGATCAGGGTGTACGAGAGCCACTGGCCGGGGCCCCGGGGGGCGAAGGCGGGTTCCTGGCCGAAGGTGACGATGGGGACGAGGAGGTCGAGGGTGTAGAAGACGGCGTTGAACGGGGGTGCCTTGCCGGGGTCGAGGGGGTCCGGGGTGTGCAGGGCGAAGTAGAGGGCGCCGCCGGCCAGTAGGGCCAGGAGCCAGAGGCCGGCGCGGAGGGGGCGGTAGCCGTAGCCGACGGCGGCGTCCTGGACGTGGCCCCAGAGGCGGGTGTGGGCGGGGAGGCCGGCGCGGCGGTGGCGTTGTTTGGCCAGCAGGACCGTGCGGGCCTCGTCGTCGTGGCCGAGACGCCGGTAGGCCGCCGCCAGTTGCTCGTAGGGCTGGGGGAGGTAGCCGCCGGGTGAGCGGCGGATCCAGCGGATGCGGTCGGTGGCCGGCAGGGGGGTGGCCAGCGTGTCGTACGTCGTGTCGGTCAGGCGGAGGTCGGCGGGCCAGGTGTCCCGGTCGTCGTGGAGCGTGCCTAGGTGGGCGCCGCGGGCGTCCACCGTTCCGTCGACCGGGCGCCGGGTGCGCAGGTCCGTCTCCCGGGCCTGGACCGCCCGCAGGGACAGGGCGGTGCCGCCCGGGTGGGTCAGTTCGGCGTCGCGGAAGCTGAGTTCCGTGCCGACGCGGGTGCCGTCGAGTTTCACGGCGCCGTCGACCGTGAGACCGAGGCCCAGGTCGAAGTTGCGGGCGACGGTGACGTCCACCGCCTCCAGGGCGACGTCACCGGTGTTGCTCAGCCGGGCGCCGCAGAAGCCGATGGCCGCCCCGACCGTGGCGCCGGAGAGGATGAGCCGGCCCTCCGCGCTGAAGCCGGGGTGGCAGGTGAAGTCCTCGGTGACGCGCACGTGGTAGGCGTCCAGGGCGTGGCGGCCGGGGGCGTGGAGCGAGACGCCCTCCAGGTCGAACTCGCCGTCCACGGCCGCGCCGGACAGCCGGAACGTCCCCTCCACGGCCAGGCCGGTGCACAGTGCGTCGCCTCCCACCTGGGCGTGGACCGCCGATATCGCCTCGCCGTCGGGGAAGGAGATCTTCGTGTGGCGCAGGTCCAGGTCTCCGTTGATCTGGGTGCGGGAGAGGACCAGGGGACCCGTGAGGCGGCAGTGGGTGAGGGTCAGTCTCGCGTCGATCTGTGCCGTGTCCGCCACGAGTCCGGGCAGGGTGCAGCCCGTCATGGCCAGTTCCCGGGTCCGGGCGCCTTTCAGCAGCGGTGCCTCGTCGAAGCGGCAGTCGGTCAGGACGACCGGTGCCGTGATCTCCGTGAACCGGAGGTCCAGGAGGCCCGTGATCCGCGCACCGGTCAGCCGGAGTGCGGGGCGGTCGCCCGGCCCGCCCGCGTCGTTGGCGCCCAGCAGCAGGGCCGCGACGACTTCGGACCGGATCGTTCGGTCCGGTGCCGCCGGGTCGTGCGGGGCGCCCGGGGCGTTCGACGCACCCGGGGCGCCCGGAACTTCGACGGGGCGGCCTTGCGGGTAGGCGTCCCACAACCGGCGTTCGTGGGCGTTGAGTTCGTTGAGGCGCACGAGTGACGATCTTCCTGGGGCCGCTGCCCGCCGGGCAAGCCCCCTTTTCTCCCTTCCGCCGCCTCGCCGGTCCCGTCAGACACTCATCCGCCCCGTCAGGCCCTCGCCCGCCCCGTCAGGCCCTCGTCCGCCCCCTCAGGCCCTCGCCTGCGCGCCCACCGTCACGTGCTCGCCCGGTGCGCACCGCAGCAGGCGGGAGGTGTGGCCCCTGCGGCCGGCCTCCGTGAGGAAGTCCTCCAAGGGGAAGCGGAAGACCGTGTAGTCGTTGTAGTGGACGGGCAGCGCCTGGCGCGGGCGGAGCAGGTCGAGCAGGCCGGCGCCCTGCTCGGCGTCCATGGTGACCACGAGACCGCCGGGCAGGGTCGTGCCGCCGAGGTGCAGGACGGCCAGGTGGATGTCCGGGTGCCGTACGGCGATCTCGCGCAGGCCGTCGTACATCAGGGTGTCGCCGGAGAGGTAGAGGACGAGGCGGGTCTCGCCCGTCCGGTCGCCGAACTACAGCAGGCTGCCCATCACCGGCGGCAGCAGGAAGCGGGCGGAGCCGGGCGCATGGCGGCCGGGGAGCGCGGTGACGCGGACGGTGGAGTCGCCGCGGTACACGGTGTACCGCTGCCAGGTGTGCAGGCCGGCGGCGCGGCGGAAGCCGTACAGGCCCTTCAGGAGGCGGGAGCCGTGCGGGGTGGTGATGAACGGCAGACCGCGGTCCAGGCCGCGGCGGGCCACCCGGTCAAAGTGGTCGCCGTGGAGGTGGGAGAGGACCACGGCGTCCAGGTCCCCGTGCGGCAGTTCCGTCACGTCGAGGGCCGGCTCGGTGACCCGGCGCGAGACCAGCCCGTAGCCGAGGTGGGCCCGCTGGCCGCGGTGGAGGAAGTTGGGGTCCGTCAGGAGGGTCAGGTCGCCGTAGCGGATCAGCAGGGTCGCGTTGCCGATGAACTGGATGTCCGCGACGCCCTTGGGCGGCTTCCCCGGCGTCGGCGGGTTCCCCGGCTCCGGCGGGTTCCCGGGTTCCGGCGGCTTCCCCGGCACCGGCGGGGTGGGTGAGTGGTGCGGCACGGCCGGCTCCTTCCGTCGCTCGCGACTCCCCCGGGTACTGCCACGGGTGCTCGCAGGGCCCGGAGTCACACTTCCGGTCGGGCCGGATCGCACGTCTCCCGGGTCAGGCGGACCGCCCCCGGGTCAGGCGGACCGCCGAGGCCAGGAAGAAGACGCCGCCGAGGAAGGCGTAGCCCGCGAGGCTGCCCAGCGACGGGTCGTCGGCGCCCGCCCGCGTGACGAACGAGATGCCGGCGAGTGTCGAGATGGCGCCGCTGACGATCATCGGCCACTGACCGCCCAGCCGGCGGCGGACGGCACCCGCGACGAGCTGGACGATGCCCGCGGTGACGGCCCACGCGCCCCAGACGCGCAGGACGGCCGGGATGCCCGAGGTGGCGGCGAGGGCGAGGGCGAGGACCGTCAGGGAGCTGATCGCGATGTTCGCGTACAGGGGGCCGGCCGGGCCGCCGTTCGCCCGCGCCGACCGGACGTCGACGATCGCGGCGCCGACGTCGAACAGCGGATAGACCAGCAGGAGCGTGGTGCTGAGCGGGCCCAGTGTGTCGGCGGTGGCGAAGAGCAGGGCGGCCCATACGGCGGCGAACGCGAAGCGGACGAAGTACAGCTTGCGCAGGGTGACGGGGACGCCGGCGGGCGGGGCGGCGGCGATCGGGGGTGCGGTGTCCACGGGAGTGCCTTTCGGTGAAGGAGAGAGAGCGAGGTAGAACGTTCGGTCTTGTCGTGCAGTCAAGGGCCTCCCGCCACCCCTTGTCAAGACCGAACGTTCTACCTCGCCACCTTGATACGGTGGTCCCATGAGTCCGAGCGCGGAAACCCGTCCCCCCTCCGAAGCGCGAGCCCGGCTGCTCGGCACCGCCACGAAGATCTTCTACTCGGAGGGCATCCACTCCGTCGGCATCGACCGGATCACCGCGGAGGCGCAGGTCACGCGGGCCACGCTGTACCGGCACTTCTCGGGCAAGGAGGACCTGATCCTCGCCTACCTCGACCAGGCCGACCGGGGGATCCGGGCGCAGGTGGCCGCGGCCGTGAGCGGTACGCCCTCGGCCGCCGGGCAGGTCCGGGCCGTCGCGCGGTCCATCGTCGACGGGATCCGGTCCCCGGGTTTCCGCGGCTGCGCCTTCCTGAACGCCGTCGCCGAGTACCCGGACCCGGAGCACCCCGTGCACCGGGCGGTGCTGGCCCACCGGCAGTGGTTCCTGGACACCGTCACCGGGCTGTTGGCGCGGGTGGGCGAGGGCCGGGCACCCGTGGACGCCGCCGGACGGCACCTGGTCATGCTGCGGGACGGCGCGATGGCGGCCGGGTGCCTCTTCGACCCCGAGCTGATCTCCGAGACATTCCTGCACGGCGTGGAGGGTGTCCTGAGAGACGTCTCGGAAAAATCTTCCGCCTGACCCCTCCCGCCGTGTCGAGAACGCGCGTCCGGCTCCGTCCCAGGGGTGAAGGCGGCCACAATGGGCCGCATCAGCACCGAGGAGACGACGCATCATGGCCAAGTACCTGCTGCTCAAGCACTACCGAGGCGCCCCGGCACCGGCCAACGACGTGCCGATGGACCAGTGGACGCCGGACGAGGTCTCGGCGCACATCCAGTACATGAACGACTTCGCGGCCCGGCTCGAGAAGACCGGCGAGTTCGTCGACGGGCAGGCACTCGCCCCCGAGGGGACATGGGTGCGGTACGACGGTGAGGGGCGGCCGCCGGTCACCGACGGGCCGTTCGCCGAGACCAAGGACCTCATCGCCGGCTGGATGGTGATCGACGTCGACGACTACGAGCGCGCCGTCGAGCTGGCCGGGGAGCTGTCCGCCGCCCCGGGCGCGGGCGGGAGGCCGATCCACGAGTGGCTGGAGCTGCGTCCGTTCATGGGCGCGCACCCGACCGTCACGGAGTGACCTCCCGATGGACGCGGCTCCGGCGGACGGGGATTCGGTGGACGAGGCTCCACCGGACAGGGCTCCGATGGACGAGGCCCTGATCCGGAGCCTCACCCCCGGCGTGCTGACCGTCCTCGTCCGCCGCGGGGCCGACTTCGCGGCGGCCGAGGACGCGGTCCAGGACGCGCTGGTCGAGGCGGTCCGCGGCTGGCCGGCCGACCCGCCGCGGGACCCGAAGGGATGGCTCGTCACCGTGGCCTGGCGGCGGTTCCTCGACGCGGCCCGCGCCGACACCGCCCGCCGGCGGCGCGAGGACCGCGTCGAGGAGGAGCCCGCGCCCGGACCGGCACCGGACGCGGACGACACGCTCCAGCTGTACTTCCTGTGCGCGCATCCCTCGCTGACCCCGTCCTCCGCGGTCGCGCTCACCCTGCGCGCCGTCGGCGGGCTGACCACCCGGCAGATCGCGCGGGCGTACCTGGTGCCCGAGGCGACGATGGCGCAGCGGATCAGCCGGGCCAAGCGCACCGTCGCCGGTGTCCGGTTCGACCGGCCCGGCGATGTCGCCACCGTGCTGCGCGTGCTCTACCTGGTCTTCAACGAGGGCTACTCCGGTGACGTCGACCTGGCCGCCGAGGCCATCCGGCTCACCCGGCAGCTCGCGGCCTCCGTCGACCATCCCGAGGTGGCGGGGCTGCTCGCGCTGATGCTGCTCCACCACGCCCGGCGCGCGGCCCGGACGGCGCCCGACGGCAGCCTGGTGCCGCTCGCCGAGCAGGACCGCGGCCGTTGGGACACCGCGTCGATCGCCGAGGGGGTGGAGATCCTTCAGGCGGCGCTCGCCCGGGACCGGCTGGGCGAGTTCCAGGCCCAGGCCGCGATCGCCGCCCTGCACGCCGACGCGCCCACCGCCGGGGAGACCGACTGGGTGCAGATCGTGGAGTGGTACGACGAGCTGGCGCGGCTGACCGGCAACCCGGTGGTCCGGCTCAACCGGGCGGTCGCCGTCGGGGAGGCCGACGGCCCGCGCGCCGGGCTGGCGGCGCTCGCCGGGCTGGACGGGGCGCTGCCGCGTTACGCGGCGGTGGCGGCGTACCTGCACGAGCGCGACGGCGATGTGGACACGGCCGCACGGCTGTACGCCGAGGCGGCCCACAAGGCGCCCGACCTCGCCGAGCGCGACCATCTGACGCGGCAGGCCGCCCGCCTCAACTCCCGGCGTCGTGAGGACCGGTGACCGGCCCGGGCGCGGTCGCCGCGCGGGCACCGGTCTCGTCGGGAGGCGTGTGCACGTCCTCCGCCCGGCCGCCCGGGTGGCGCAGCGCGCAGAAGTAGCCGATCGCGAGGGCGACGGACATGCCGTAGAAGACCCACTGGTTGGCCTCGGCGAAGTCGAGGCGGATCGCGGGCATCGCGTCCCGCATGGCGGTCTGCGTCGGGCCGTCGCCCGTCGGGGTGCGGGTGTCCGCGTTGCCGGTGATCGCCTCGGTGACGTCCCGGGCCATGGGGCGCTGGGCGTCGGGCGGTACTCCGCGGGTGCTCAGGGTCTCCTCGACCCGGTCGGTCATGGAGTGCGTCAGCAGGGTGCCGAAGACGGCCAGGCCGACGCTGGCGGCGTAGTTGCGGACGGTCTGGGTGATGCCGGTGACCTCGCCGTAGGAGGAGCCGATCGAGCGGTTGACGGCGTCCGTCGACGCGGGGGCGAGGACGAAGCCGATGCCCGCGCCGGCGAGGGCGGCGTAGGGCCACTGGTCGTGCATGGACAGGTCGGTGAGCTTGCCGGCCCACAGCGCGAAGCCGACGGCGCCCAGGGCGCAGCCGATCCGCAGCGCCGGCCGGGCGCCCCGCCTGTCGAGGATGCGGCCGCCCCACTGGGAGGCGAGGGCGAATCCGGCGAAGAAGTACAGCAGGTACAGGGCGGCCTGGTTGGGCGAGGCGCTGAGCGAGACCTGGGCGTAGACCGAGGCGAAGAAGAACAGCGGGACGAACGCCAGCATGGCGAAGAAGAGCACCAGCGCGTCCACGGCGAACGCGCGGTCGCGGAAGACCGCGAGGTTGACCAGGGGGTGGCGGGTGCGCAGTTCGCGGCGGCAGAAGACGTGGAGGACGGCGAGGCCGCCCGCGATGCAGGCCCAGGTCGCCGCGTTGTCCCAGCCCCAGGTCGCCGACTGCTGGAAGCCGAGCACGCTCAGTCCCATGCCGGCGACGATCAGCAGGGCGCCCTTCACGTCCAGCGGCTCCTCGCGCCGGCGGTCGGGGATGCCGGCCAGCGCGGTCAGGACCAGTGCCGCGATCGCCACGGGGACGTTGACCCAGAAGATCGACCGCCAGGTCCACGCGGTCAGCCAGCCGCCGAGCAGCGGGCCCACGGCGGTCAGGGCGCCGGTGAGGCCGAAGAAGAGGGCGAGCGCGCGGCCCCGGCGCCCGACCGGGAACACCGCGACGACCACGGCGAGCGCGGCCGGGAAGAGCAGCGCGGCGCCCAGGCCCTGGACGGCGCGGAAGACGATGAGCCAGGTCAGCGCGTAGTCGCCGGAGGGCACGCAGCCGCACAGGACCGAGGCGAGGACGAAGACCAGGGTGCCGACGACGACCACGCGGCGTGGGCCCCACAGGTCGGCGAGGCGGCCGCCCAGGGCGAAGAAGGCGGCCAGGGCCAGCAGGTAGGCGTTGATCACCCACTGCATGCCGGAGGCCGACAGGCCCAGTTCCGAGACGATGTCGGGGGCGGCGATCGAGACGATCGTCTGGTCGATGAACGTCATCGCCACCGCGAACATCATGGCGGCGAGGGCCAGCGACTGGGAGGGAGGGCGGCCACCCGGCGTGCTCGGGTCCCGCTCCGTCTGCGATCCGCTCACCCGGCCAGTCTGCGTCCGCGCGGGTGACCGCGCATCCGGGCGCCGGACCGCGCCGGACCGCGCCGGCAGGGCCCGTACGACACCTCCTAGGCGCGGCGCCCGTACTCCGCGAGGGCCGGTGTCAGCAGGTCGAAGGCGCGGGGCGCCTCCCGCGCCAGCACCTCGGCGATCTCCGGGCCGGCGCGCCCCGACAGGGTCAGTTCCTGGATGCGGGCGAACAGGACGCGGTGGACCCCGCCGAGCAGGGCGGCGGCCGTGCGGGGGGTGATGTCGTCGGGCGGGGTGCCGGTCGCGTCGGCCAGGGCGGCGGCCAGTGCCTCCTCCCGCCGGTCGTGGAGACCGCGCAGGCACACGGTGAGGGTGGGGCTGTCGGCGATCATGCGGGTGAACGCCTCGCCGGCGAAGCCCGCGACCGGGTCCTGGGCCGCCACGGCGGCCAGGAAGGCGCGGCGCAGGGCCGACAGCGGCGTCTCGCCGGCTCCGCGTGCCGTCACGGTGGCGGCCGGGGCGGCGACGAACTCGTCCTGGTGGTCCAGGGCCAGGTCCTCCTTGCGCGGGAAGTAGTTCGTCACCGTCTTCTTGGCGACCCGGGCGGCGTCGGCGATCTCGGCGATCGTCGTGTGCTCGAAGCCGCGCTCGATGAACAGCCTGGTGGCGTGGTCGGAGATCAGCTGCCGCGTCTCGCGCTTCTTGGTCTCGCGCAGGCCCAGCGGCGGGGTGTCGTTCAGGTCCATGGGGAGAATTTTACCTCCGTAGCAATTTTATGTTGATTAACAGGATCGCCTCGGGGTAACTTTACTCTCGATGAACGAAATCAACGAGAGTCACGACACCGGCTCCGTACGGGAGTTCACCGTGAGCGACGCGGACGCCGGTCCCTACGCGCTCACCGAAGGACCGGACGGCGCCCTGTGGTTCACCCTCGTCCACCGGGGCGCCGTCGCCCGCAGGGGCCCGGACGACGGACTGGTCACCGTCCACCCGGTCGGCGACGGGCCGACCGTGATCACGGCGGGCCCGGACGGCGCCCTGTGGTTCACCGAGTACCGGGCGCACCGCATCGGCCGCCTCACCCCCGAGGGCGACTACGCGTCCTTCGCGCCCCGCACGCCCGGGGGCGGGCCGTTCGGAATCACGGCGGGACCGGACGGCGCGATGTGGTTCACGCTCTCCTCCGCCGACCGCGTCGGCCGCGTCACCGTGGACGGCGAGGTCACCGAGTACCCGGCGCCCGGCGCCTTCCCGTCCGCCCTCACGACCGGGTCCGACGGCGCCCTGTGGTGCACGCTCAACCAGGGCAACGCCGTGGGACGGCTGACCACCGACGGCCACGGCACCGCGTACCCGCTGCCGACCGAGGGTGCCGGGCCGGTGGGCATCGCCGCGGGTCCCGACGGCGCCCTGTGGTTCACCGAGATCGGGGCCGGGCGGATCGGCCGGATCACCGTCGACGGCGCCGTCACCGAGTACCCGCTGCCCGACCCCGCGGCCAGGCCGCACGCGGTGACGGCCGGGCCCGACGGCGCGCTGTGGTTCACCGAGTGGGGCGGTGGCCGGGTCGGCCGGATCACCGTCGACGGCGACATCACCTCCTACGCGCTCTCCCGCACCGACTGCGAACCGCACGGCATCACCGCACACGACGGCGCCCTGTGGTGCGCCCTGGAAACCGGCTCCCTGGCCAGAATCGAGGTCCGGCCTTGACCGACTCCGCCCCCGAGCCCGCGCCCGCTCCGGGTGCCGCTCCCGACCCGGACGTGCTGCATCCCCTCGCGCAGCACCCGCGCGTCGTCCTGCTCAAGCCCCTCGTCACCGACGAGCGCATCCAGGTCGGCGACTTCACCTACTACGACGACCCCGACGACGCCACCGCCTTCCAGACCCGCAACGTGCTCTACGCCTACGGTCCGGAGCGGCTGATCATCGGCAAGTACTGCGCGATCGCCACCGGCACCCGGTTCCTGATGGCCGGGGCCGAGCATCCCACCATGGGCGTGTCGACGTTCCCGTTCACCATGTTCGGCGGCGCCTGGGCCGAGGCCACGCTCGACCTGGTCACCGGCATGCCCAGCCGCGGCGACACCGTCGTCGGCAACGACGTGTGGTTCGGCTACGGCGCCACCGTCATGCCCGGCGTGCGCATCGGCGACGGCGCGATCATCGCCGCCGGGTCACTGGTGACCGGGGACGTGCCGCCGTACACCGTGGTCGGCGGCAGTCCGGCCCGGCCCATCCGTACCCGGTACGACGCCGAGGACGTCGCGCGGCTGCAACGGGCCGCGTGGTGGGACTGGCCGGTCGAGCTGGTCACCCGCCACGTGCGGACGATCATGTCGGGCACCCCGGCCGGGATCGAGGCCGTCGCGACGAAGGAGCTGCCCTGACCGCTGCCACGCCGTCCCCCGCCGCCCGTACCCCGGACCGATCCGCCGCAGGACCCACGGAAGGAAGCACCCGCTTGACCGACCCGACGCACTCCCCCGCCTCCGACGCCGCCGCCCCCGTCTTCGACGCCGCCGCCGAGTTCGACCGGCAGGTCCGCACCCTCGTCGCGCTCGGCTATCCGGCGCTGTCCGGCCACTCGCCCGAGCGGTTCACCGAACTGGTCGCACCGCTGCGCGCCGAGGCCGTGGCCCGCACGGACTCCGCGGCGTCCGCGGGGACGTCCGCGGCGTACGACCCCGCCGTCACCGGCCGGGTGCCCTTCGTCCTGGTCGTGGGACGCGAACGGGCCCCGATCGAGCGGACCATGCCCCTGACCGCGCTGCACGGCGGCCGGCTGCCCGGGTTCGTCGACCGCAGCTTCGAACCGGGCTCCCTGGAGCGGTTCGTCGCCACCGAGCCGGCCCGGCCGCCCGGGAAGGACGGCGTCCACCTGCTGTTCGACGTCGAGCGCGGGGAGGAGTTCTGCGGGGTCGTGCCGGGTGACGCGATGGCCACCGTCGCCGGGCGGGGCCGCACCTTGCTCACCATCGAGGAGGGCATCGCCCTGCTGACCCACGTCCCGGAGATCCTGGTCAAGAACAAGTGCTTCTCGATGGGCGGTTCACGGTGCGGGGACCGCCGGGTCCCGGCGCTCTGGATCAGCAAGCGGGCCCCGAAGCTCGGCTGGTGCTGGGAGGGCAACCCGCACACCTGGCTCGGTATGGCCTCCGCCGGGGCGCGTCACGCCTGAGCACCGTCCCGCCCGGGTGCCGCCGTCACACCGCGGCCTCCGGCCCGCCCGGGTGGTGGCGTCACGCCGCGGCCTCCGGCCCGCCGCCGTCCGGCGCCTGGTAGCGCAGCAGCAGCATCGCCGCGTCGTCGTGGTGGGGGCCCGCCGCGTGCCGTACGAGGTCCTCGCGCAGGGCGTCGAGGGCGCGGTGGGCGTCGGGGTCCTTCAGCAGGTGGGCGCGGTCGGCGAGCGGGTAGAAGTCGCCGCGCTCGTCGCGGGCCTCCGTGACGCCGTCGGTGTAGAGGAGCAGTTGGTCGCCCGGGAGGAAGGGCACCGGGAAGGGGTCGGGGCCGGGGCCGCCGTGCGCGGCGAGGCCCAGCGGGAGGGCGTGGGCGGGCGGCTCCGGGAAGTCGGCGGTGCCGTCGCCGTGGACGAGCAGCGGCGCGGGGTGGCCGTAGTTGAGGAGGACGGCGCGGTGGTCGTGGCCGATCTCGGCGAGGATGGCGGTGACGAACTTCTCGTCCTCCAGCTCCCGGGCGACGCTGCGCTCGAGCCGCTCCCCCAGTTTGACCAGGTCCTTCTCGTCGTACGCCGCCTCCCGGAAGGCCCCGAGCACACGGGCCGCGGTTTCCACGGCCGCGAGGCCCTTGCCCTGGACGTCGCCGACGATCACCCGGACGCCGTGCGGCGAGGCCACCACCTCGTACAGGTCGCCGCCGATCCGGGCCTCCGCGACCGCCGAGGTGTAGGAGACGGCCGCGTGCAGCGGGCCCGCGGTCAGCGGGACCGGGCGCAGCAGGACCCGCTGGGCCACCTCCGCGATCGAGCGCACGCTGGCCAGCTCGGCCTCGCGGCGCGAACGCATCACGGCCGCCGCGATGCCGACGCCGGTCACGCCGGCCACCGACATCATGGCGGTGTAGCCGCGGGGGCGGTCGAAGAGCCCGTTGTACATGCCGAGGCCGACACAGAGCAGGAGCGCGACCAGTCCGATCACCGCGGTGCGCCGCCAGCCGCCGACCAGTCCGGCGAAGGCGGGGCCCAGCGACACCAGGGGCAGCAGCCCCACCCCCGGTCCGGCCGTGACGTCCACGACGGCGACCACGGCCATGGCGGCGGCGGGCATCCAGGACAGCAGCACCGCGGAACCGGACGGCGTCTTCTCAACGGTCATGACTACTCCGGTGTCGCAGCGCTCAAGAGCCGCCCTCTCCCTGTCCTCAGGCGCCCTCCCCAGCCTCTCACCCTAGGCAAGGGGCGGAACGAACAGGAGTTTCCCGGCGCTCCTTAACCCAATCGAGGCCGAGCCGCAGCCGCCGCCCGCGTCGGCAGCAGCCCGCCGTCGGGCGCGTTGCGCCTGCTCACCACCGTCAGCGTGAGCGTCACCGTGAGCGAGGCGAGCGCCATCACGGTCATGGCCGTCGCCGGTGAGGTGAACTGGGCGACCGTGCCGGCCAGCGTCGCGGCGACGCCCTGCATGGTGAGCATCCCGGCGGAGTGCAGCCCGAGGGCGTGTCCGGAGAGGTCGTCGGGGGTCAGGGTCACCAGGCGCTCCTGCTGCACCAGGCTCGCGCCGAAGCCGACGGAGGCCAGGGCGACCAGTACGGCCGTCAGCGGCAGCGGCGGACGCAGGAACAGGACGAGGTACGGCGTGGCCAGCAGCACCAAGAGCGGGACGCCGAGGCGTGGGCGCAGCCGGACCGGGAGCAGCCGGCCGACGGTCACGTCCCCGGCGAGCATGCCCAGCGCGGCACAGGCGAACAGCGTGCCCGCGGCGCGGGGGTCGTAGGAGACGTACAGGGACTCGCAGCCGACGACGAGGCCGTTGGGGATCCACAGGGCCAGGTACACGTGGCGGCGCGGGCGGGCGGACCACAGGCGGGAGTTGGCACGCCAGGTGGCCCGTACGGAGGGGCGGCCCGCGGTGCGGGGCGGGCGCCGGGTCAGCCGCAGGGCGACGCAGGTGGCCGTGGCGTACAGACCGGCCGCGAGGAGCAGGCACAGGCGCGGTGCCAGCAGGGTCAGCAGGACGCCGCCGACCGCGTAACCGGCGATCTGGAGGACGCCGTTCATCATGTTGAAGAGCGAACGCCCGGTCAGGTAGCCGTCCTTGGCGAGGATCTCGGTCAGCAGCCCCCAGCGGACCCCGCCGCCGACGGAGGCGATCAGGCCCTTGACCAGGACGAGGGCGAGCATGCCCCACACCGGCAGGCCGGGCAGCGCGAGCGCCGCGGTGATGACGGCGAAGGCCGCCGAGAGGCCGGCCAGCGTGGCACGCGGGGGCAGCCGGTCGGCGCCGGAGAGGAAGAACATGGCGCCCAGCACCTGGGCGAGCGCGGGGCCGAACATGCTGAGCGCGGAGAGCAGCGGCGAGTCCGTCGCGCGGTACACCAGCGTGCCGAGGGCGAGGCCGCTCACCGTCTGGGCGGCGAGGTTGGCGGCGGAGGAGAGGAAGAGGGGGCTGAACTCCGGGGTGCGGAAGAGGTCCGCGTAGCTTCTGCGGCTGGTGTCGGGCATGCGGGGAGTGTGGGGCGCCCGCCGGACCGGCGGTTAATGTTTCGCGCGGACGCGAAAGGTGGCGGGAGGGGGCGGGCCATGGGCTGGTGGGAGGTCAACGCCGACACGCTCGCCCGGAGCCGTTTCGTCGTGTCGCCGCTCGACGAGACCCTCGCCTGTCTGAAGCTGCTGCACGCCGGGGTGGCCGCACATCCCGGCGAACGGGCGTGGCTCGACACCCACCGGCCCGCCCATCTGCGCCGGATGGCGGCCGACCCGGTGACCGCGCTGCTCGTCGACGCGGGTCTCGGCCGGGGCTGGAACGCCGACTTCCTCACCCCCGTCCCGGTCGAGGGCCTCAGCTTCGAGGAGGGCGTGGCGCGGATCCGGGCGGCCCGCCCCGACGAGGCCCGCGCCGGTCTGACGGTCTCCGTCGGAGGCCCGCTCCCGGCCGCCCTGGACCGCGACGACCTGCCGGAGCGGGCCGCGGCGCTGCTCGAGGAGGTCTGGGCGGAGGCGGTGCGGCCGGACTGGGACCGGCGCCGCCGGGTCCTGGAGGCGGACGTCGTCGCGCGGACCGCGCAGGTGAGCCGGGGCGGCTGGGCCACGGTGCTGGACGCCCTGCGGCCCGGCACCCGCTGGCTGGGCGACAACCGGCTCCAGATCAACCTGAGGCCGTACCCGCCGCGCGAGCTGTCCGGGGCGGAGCTGCTCCTCGTGCCGATCACCCCGCAGCGGCACGGCTGGGTGTCGTGGAAGGAGCCCGAGCGGTACGCGGTGGTCTACCCGTGCGCGGGCACCCTCGCGGACGACGGCGCCCGGCGCGTGCCCGCCGCACTCGGCGCGCTGCTCGGACCGGCCCGCGCGGCCGTGCTGACGCTGCTCGCCACCCCCATGAGCACCAGCCAGCTGGTCGGCGTGACCGGCCAGCGCCTCGGCTCGGTCGGCCGGCACCTGCGGGTGCTGCTCGACGCGGGACTGGTGGAGCGGCGGCGCGCGGGCCGGTCGGTGCTGTACTCGCGGACACCGGCCGGGGAGGTGCTCGTCGAGGCGGGCGGCGGGGGCCGTAGGGGGCCGGACTAGCATCCGGTGCATGACGACCTCACCGAACACGCGGAACGACGACAGCCTTCCCCTCGACGTCGAGATCGGCGCCCTCCAGGGCGGGACCGCAGACCTCTCCCAGTACGCGGGGCGGGTCGTGCTGGTGGTGAACGTGGCCTCCAAGTGCGGGCTCACCCCGCAGTACTCCGGCCTGGAGCGGCTGCACGAGCGGTACGCGGAGCAGGGGTTCACCGTGCTCGGCGTGCCCTGCAACCAGTTCATGGGCCAGGAGCCGGGCAGCGCCGACGAGATCGCCGAGTTCTGCTCGGCGACGTACGGCGTCACCTTCCCGATGACCGAGAAGGCGGAGGTCAACGGGGAGGGCCGGCACCCGCTGTACGACCGGCTGACCGGCTTCGCGGACGCCGAGGGGCACAGCGGGGACATCCGCTGGAACTTCGAGAAGTTCCTGATCGGCCGGGACGGGAAGGTCGCCGCCCGGTTCTCCCCGCAGACCGAGCCGGAGGCGGCCGAGGTCGTGGCGGCCGTCGAGGCGCGCCTCGCCGGTTGACCTTCCCCCTGGGGCAAGCCCGAGTGTCTGCGTCGCCGGGCGGAACAGCCGCCCGGTGACGGAGGATGACGACGTGGACGACGGCATGGGTGACGGCGTGAGCGAGGTGCACGGGGAGGCGTTGCTGACCATCGGCGCGTTCGCCGCGCGGGCCCGGCTGTCGGCCAAGGCACTGCGGCTGTACGACCGGCTGGGTCTGCTGGCGCCCGCCCACGTGGACGAGACCACGGGCTACCGCTACTACCACGCCGGGCAGGCCGAACACGCCCGGCTCGTGGCCCTGTTGCGCCGGCTGGACATGCCGCTCGCGCGGATCGCCGAGGTGGTCCACGCGGACGGCGACCGGGCCGCCGGTCTGCTCGACGTCTACTGGACGGACGTGGAGGCCCGGGTGGCCGCGCAGCGCACGCTCGTCGACTACCTCCGTGGACGGCTGACGGGAAGGGATTCCGACGTGTACGGAAAGTTCGTGGTCGAGACGGTGGACGTGCCGGAGCAGGTACTGATCAGCGAGACCCGGCACCTGCTGGCGGACGAGCTGCCGACGTGGATCGGTGCCTCACTGGGGCGTCTGGAGGAGGCGGCCCGGGACTGCGGGGGTGTGGCGGCGGCGCCGTTCGTCGTCTACCACGCCGACGTGTCGGCGGAGAGCGACGGTCCCGCCGAGTCCTGTGTGCCGGTCGCCGACGAGGCGGCGGCGCGGGCCTGGAGCCAGGAGCGGGGACGGGCCCGGCAGTCGCGGGTGCGGGTGGAGCCGGCCGGGCGGCTGGCCTACACGCGGATCGCCAAGGCCCAGGTGGAGTATCCGCAGATCCTGGCCGCCTTCGGGGCGGTGGAGGAGTGGGTCGCCGCGCAGGGCCTGACGGTGACGGGGCCGTGCCGCGAGGTGTACTTCGCCGACTGGGAGACGGCGGGCCCCGAGGACCCGGTGTGCGACGTGGCGTTCCCGGTGAGGTGACGTGAGGTGAGGTGACGGGTGCCCTCTCGGCAAGGTCGGCGAACTGGTCGAGAGGGCACTGCCGTCGGTACGGCCCGGTGACGCGCGGCGGCGCTACTCCTTGACCGAGGTCACGAAGGTGTTCCACGCGTCGGCGGGGAACGCGAGGACCGGGCCGCCGGTCACCTTGGAGTCGCGTACGGCGAGCGCCGCCACGACCGGTGACCGGACCTCGACGCACGCGCCGTTTCCTCCGGAGTAGGAGGACTTGGTCCACGATTCCTGGGCGCCCTGAAGAATTGCCATGTCTGCTCCGATGGCGAGTCGCGGGTGTGGTTCACGCCAATGACGTTTGATCTTTGGCGTGATCGACGCTACTCGCTGGCCTCCGCGGACGGAGCAGCCATTCACTCGACCGGATGACATGTTCCAGGCGAGTCTTCCAGTACATCGTGGCAGGGGTGTACTGTGCCGCACCGCTCAGCGTGCGTACTCCTTCGCCACGTCCTCGATGCGCTGCCGCGACTGCTCCACGTTCAGCGCCTGGGCCCGCAGATGCTCGTACATCACCGTGTACTTCTGCACGTCCGGCGCCTTCTCCAGGTACAGGTCGCTGGTCACGCCCTCGATGTACACCACGCTGGAGTCGGCCGTGTCGGCGAACTCCAGGATGGAGTACTGGCCGTTGATGCCGGGGTGCGCGCCGACGTCGAACGGCAGCACCTGCACGGTGATGTGCGGCAGCTGCGACATCTCGGCGACGTGTTCCAGCTGTTCCCGCATCACCTGCTTGCCGCCCACCACCCGGCGCAGGCTGGCCTCGTCGAGGACCACCCACAGCCGCAGCGGGTTGTGCTCGGCGGAGATGCGCTCCTGCCGCCGTATGCGGACCTGCACCCGTTTCTCCACGTCGGCGACCGACGTCTCGGGCAACGCGCCCTGGATGAGTGCCTCGGCGTAGGGGCGGGTCTGCAACAGGCCGGTGATGATCTGGGGTTCGTAGGTGCGCAGCGACTCGGCGTCGGTCTCGAGGCCGATGTACACGCTGTACGGGATGTCCCCGAAGGCGTGCCACCAGCCCTGCTGGCGCGAGTCCTTCGCCATCTGCATCAGCGAGTCGACGATCCGCTGGTCCTCGACCTCGTACACGCCGCACAGGTCGCGGACGTCGCGCTGGCTGATGCTGCGCCGCCCGTTCTCCAGGCGGCTGATCTTCGACTGGGAGACGAGCAGCCGCTCGGCGACCTCCTCGGCCGTCATGCCCTTCTGCTCGCGGAGCCGGCGCAGCTCCTGGCCCAGCCGACGCCGCCTTACGGTGGGATTGACACTCGACGCCACGGGACGTGCACCTCCGGCTGGGTGACTCGTACTTGCCACTTTGTGTATCTGCTGCTGAGCAGACTGCCACCAAGGTGCTTTGTACCGCTGGGAAACGGTCGATATGCGCCGCGTACACGCCAGTTCGGGGCACCACCCCCGCATGCGGCCGCGCGGGGCGGCGGAACCTTTCCGCAGTCCGGGTGGGCCGGACGTACGGTCGGTCCCGCCGCCCCGCGCGGACCTCTGCGGCTCCCGTGACCGGGCTTGGGGACTGGCGGTGCGGCGGTGCTGTGGTGCGGTCGTGCGGTGCGCCCGTCGGGCTAGTGGGCCACCGCCCGCGCCATGGATCCGTGGCGCGGCTGCGCCGGAACACCGCGGGCGGGTTCCGGGGCGGGCCTCGCCCCCGGTCCCGGGGCCTGGCGGCCGGCCGGGGCCGGACTGCGGCGTGGCTGTGCCGCAGCGCCGTTCTGGACGTCCATCACCGCGTGCGCCACCAGGCCGCCCATGGGGTCGTGCCGGATGAGGTCCCGCAGCCGGGACCGCGACGAGCGTCCTTCGTTGCCCGGGTAGAGGTGCTTGCCGAGTCCGACCGCGTGGGCCAGCGCGGCGAGCGCCGCGGTCCGCGGGTCCGGCGGTACGCCGGTGCGGATCGCCGAGTCCAGCCGGGCCTTGATCTCCCTGCTGATCGCCGTGTCCGTCGCCTGGTAGCGAGTCGTCGGCAGCACCCCGCACATCTGGCCCTCCACGGCATGCACCATGCCGCATCGCTCCAGATGCGAGAGATAGGTCTGGCGCAGCCCCAGGCGGGGTCCGCCAATCCAGTTGACCGCCCGTACCGGAGCGCCACGCCTTCGCAGCAACTCCAACGCGCAGTCCAGTGTTGGATCTCCTGTCGGCCGTGGGGCCACCACGGCGATACGATCCCCGTCTGGGGCTATCCGTCCGGCCAGCGCCAGCTCCACCAGCTGTGCTCCGGCCAGACCGAGGTCGAGCGACTGCGGCTGTGCGGTGGTACCCGTGGTCGGGTCCAACGCCAGCAGCAGAAGCTCCTCCGGAAGTGTTCTGCGGCTCCTGCCCATCCATGCCTCCCCGCGTGGATGACAGACAGGGTGACCCCTCTCACATTGGTCTGTCGAGGGTGCGTGACCGGTTCGTAGTGGAACCAGTAGGTATGTCGTTCTCGTCTACCGCGTGGGTTCCCCCCGTACCCAGGACACTGGTAGATGGTTTCGGTACGGGTTCGGTAGCGCGCACAGGTCGTGCGGCGCATGGAGGAGGCATCGGTGGCGGGCGAGTCCCCCGACAGGTCGAAGCAGCGCGAGTCGTCGGAAGAACCGACGTCGGGGAGCGCGGGTCCGGTTCCCGAAGCCAGGACCGGGGCGAGCGAGACGCGTGATCCGCGGCTGGCCGTGGCACGGGAGGACACGAAGCGCTCCTCGGGGTCCGCCGGGTCCGGTTCCGGTGGCGGCGTCGACACGGCGACCCGGGTGCTGTCGGTCCGCGAGCCGGAGCAGGAGGCGGAGACCTCCGGCGAGGACGACGCCGGGGCGTCCGCCGCCCCGGAGACGTCCGAGGCCGCCGGGGGCGACGACGCGGTGCCCGCCGCCGGGAACCACGGCCGGCTCAGGGACGCCGTCGCGGCCTGGGTGGCCACCGCGGACGAACGGGCCGCCGCCAACGCGCGGCTCGAGGACGAGCGGGACCCGGAGGAGCCCGCACGGGACGGCGGCAAGGACGCCACCGCGGGCACGGCGGCGTCCGGCGACGGCGCCTCCCGCACGGACTCGGACACGGACTCGGACACGGGCTCCGGGGCCGACGCGGCCTCCGGCACGGACGCGGGCTCGGCATCGGACGCCGACGCCGACGCGCCCGCCGACTCGGACGAGCCCTCGGCTCCCGGCGGGAACACCGACTCGGAGCCGGGCTCCGGCTCCGGCTCGGACGGCGACGCGGACTCGGTGTCCGGCTCCGCCTCGGGCAGGGACGCGGCTCCGGACACGGACCCGGAGTCGGTCCCCGGCTCCGACGCCGACGCACCCTCCGGCTCGGACGCGCCCTCGGCACCCGGCAGCGACACCGACTCGGGACCGGCCACGGACGCCGGCTCCGCTGCCGTCTCGGACTCGAACTCGGTGCCGGACTCCGGCTCCGACGCCGACGCTCCCCCGGCTCCGGACTCGGCACCCGGCAGGGACTCCGCCTCGGACCCGGCATCGGACTCCGGCTCCGACGCGGGCTCCGCGTCGGGCGGGGACAAGGAACCGGCCGCCGACGCGGGACCGGCCACGGCCGCCGGCTCCGCTGCCGTCTCGGGCTCGGACTCGGGCTCGGGCTCGGACTCGGGACCGGCCCCGGAACGGAAGCCGGGCCCGAAGCCCCGCCCTGAGCCGGACCCCGGCTCGGACGTGAAGCCGGACTCCGGACGGGACGGCGACGACGGCGACCGCGGCAGCGACGGCGGCCGTGGCACCGACGGTGACGACGGCGACCGCGGGGACAGCGCGCCGCCGGTGGATCAGCCCACCGCCGTGTTCAAGGCGCCGAAGCTGGACAAGCCCGCCGTGGACCAGCCGACGACCATGCTGAAGCTGGGGGACGCCGCCTCCGCCGCCGGGAAGGCCGGGCAGCAGGGCGACGCGCCCGCGCGGTCCGAGGGTGACGCCGAGCGGACCAGCAAGTTCGTGGCGCTGCGGAATCCGGACGACCCGGCGAACCGCAAGCCCCCGCAGGCCGCCCAGGCCACGGAGGCGCCCAAGGCCCCCTCCTCGGGGCCCAAGCCGCCGCAGGCGCCCCGTACCGGGGTCACCGCCGCCAGGCCGCACGTCGGTCCCGACCGGACCACCCAGCAGCCGCTGCCGCCCAAGCCGCCGCTGGACCTGCTGGCGGAGCTGACGAACACCCCGCCGCCCCCGGAGACGCCGCTGCGGACGACGGTGCGCCGGGTCAAGATCTGGACGCCGCTGGTCGCCCTGCTGGTGATCATCCTCGGCGTCGTGCAGTCCATGCGCCCGCTGCCCGCGCCGACCCTCGACCTCACGGCACAGGACAGCTTCACGTTCGACGGAGGCAAGCCGCAGATTCCGTGGCCCGAGAGCGGTCAGGCCGCGCTCGACGTGCAGGGCATCGGCTCGTTCGGCTCGTCCGGCGACCAGAAGCCGGTGCCGATCGCGAGCGTGGCCAAGGTCATGACCGCGTACGTCATCCTGCGCGACCACCCGCTCAAGAGCGGCGCCGAGGGTCCGAAGATCAAGATCGACCAGGCGGCGGAGGACCAGTCGGACGCGGGCGACGAGTCCACCGTCAACGTCTACGCCGGTGACTCGATCTCCCAGCGCGAGGCCCTCAAGGCCGTCCTGATCGCGTCCGCGAACAACGTGGCGCGCCTGCTGGCCCGCTGGGACGCCGGCTCGGAGAAGGCGTTCGTGGAGAAGATGAACACCGCCGCGAAGGACCTCGGCATGACCAACACGACGTACACCGACCCGTCGGGGCTGAACAACACGACGGTGAGCACGGCCGTGGACCAGGTGAAGCTGGCCAAGGCGGCGATGAAGTCGCCCGCCTTCCGCGAGGTCGCCGCGATGATGTCGTACAACGACTACAAGGGCGTCAACCACGGCAACTGGAACCATCTGGTCGGCCACAACGGCGTCGTCGGCATCAAGACCGGCACCACCACCTCCGCCCTCGGCAACCTCGTCTTCGCGGCGAAGAAGGAGGTCGGCGGGGAGACCCGGACCATCGTCGGGGCCGTGGTGCGCCAGCCTGACGTCGGCGGGGGCATCCTCGACGCCGCGCTGGACGCGAGCGACGAGCTGATCCGGGCCGCGCAGGACACCCTCCAGTCGTCGACGATCCTGAAGAAGGGGAGCGTCGTCGGGTACGTCGACGACGGCCTCGGCGGCCGTACGCCGGTCGTCGCCACGAAGGACGTCAAGGCCGTCGGCTGGGGCGGGCTGACCGTGAAGCTGACCTTCGACGCGGACGAGCTCCCGCACGCCGCGAAGGCCGGTACCAAGGTCGGCACCCTCACGGTCGGCGACGGCGGCACCAGCGGCGCCGTGAAGGTGCCGGTGGCGCTGCGGGACGACCTCGTCGAGCCCGGCCTCTCGGACAAGCTGACCCGCCTGGGCTGACGACCGGCCCGCCGGGCCGGAGCGACGCCCCCGTCCCCGACGCCCCCGCGGCCACCCGGCCGCGGGGGCGTCCGCTTCCGCCAGGACCGGGAGGGTCCCGAAACGGAGGAGGAAACTGTGCGGGGCCGCGTGCTAGCGTCACGAAACGGGGCAGTCGCCGGTCGTGGGAACGGGACACGGCCCAAAGCAGAAGACGGGACACGGGGAGTGCCTTCAGGTGGCCACTGCGGAGCCGACACGCGCCGACGACGCCGATCCGGGCCCGGGAGCCGGCCCGCGACCACGCGTACCCGAGCCCCGCAGGGACGACGGTGAACCCCGCCCTTCCGGGGACGGTCCTCCCGGGTCCGGGGCTTCCGGGTCCGGCTCTTCCGGGTCCCGGCCGGCCCGGCCCGAACCCGTCGGGCCGAAGGCGGAGTCGGCCGTGAACACCGCACTCATGGCCCTGCGCGAGCGCATGCTGCGCCACCCCGTGCTGTCCGTGACCGCCCTGGCCGGGGTGCTCCACATAGTGTGGTTCTTCACGTTCGCGAACAGCGGCGGCGACCTCGCGGCGCAGGACGCGTGGGCCGAGTTCGTCGGCCGGCACCCGGACTCGGCGTACAACCTCGCCTGGTACGGCGGCATGCACCCGGTGTCGTACAGCGTGATCTCGCCGTATCTGATGTCGGTGCTCGGCGTGCGCACGACGATGATGATCGCGGGGACGGTGTCGGCCGGGCTGCTGACGATGATCCTGATCCGCAGCCGGGTGGTCCGCAATCCGCTGTGGGCGTCGCTGGCGGGCCTGTTCGGGCTGCTGGCCAACGCGGTGTCGGGCCGGGTGACGTTCGGGCTCGGCATGATGTTCGGGCTCGGCGCGGTCGCCGCCGTGTTCTGCTGGCCCTACCGCTGGCGGCACGAGCGCTGGGCCAAGGGACTGTGCGCGGCGCCGCTGGCCGCCCTGTCGACCATGGCCTCGCCGGTCTCGGGACTGTTCGTGGGCCTGGTGGCGGTGGCCCTGTTCCTCCAGAAGCGCCGCCCGGGTGCCTGGTCGCTGGGCGTGGCGCCGAGCGTGGTCGTCGCGCTGTCGGCGGTGCTGTTCCCCTTCTCCGGCACGCAGCCGATGGGGTTCGGTTCGGCGGTGCTGCCGATCCTCTACGCGAGCCTGGTGTACTGGTTCGTGCCGCGCACCTGGACGACCGTGCGGATCACGTCGGCGGTCTACGGCCTGGCCGTGCTGCTGGTCTGGCTGATCAGCTCGCAGATCGGCTCCAACATCACCCGGCTGGCGATGCTCTTCGCCGGGGTGGCGCTGGTGGCGGCGTTGCCCTTCACGGTGCCGAAGTCGCGCAAGTGGTACGCGCTGGTGGTCTCGCTCGTCGGCTTCGCGGGCTGGATCGGCTTCAAGTCGGCCGACGACGCCATCCACACCCAGCCCGCCGCCTCCTGGGCGCGCGAGCTGGCGCCGCTCGTGAACGAGCTCCAGAAGGTCGGCGCGGAGCAGGGCCGGGTGGAGGCCGTGCCCGCCCGCTCCCACCGGGAGGCCTCGGCGCTCGCGCCGTACGTGAACCTGGCCCGCGGCTGGACCCGCCAGGCCGACATGGAGCGCAACCCGCTCTTCTACGACGACACGCTCAACTCGGCGAACTACCACGAGTGGCTGCGGCGCTGGGCGGTGCACTACGTGGTGCTGCCCAAGGGCGAACCGGACGGCGACGGCGGCAAGCGCGAGCGGGAGCTGCTGCAACGGGGCCTGCCGTATCTGAAGCAGGTGTGGGGGGACGCCAACTGGCAGCTGTTCAAGGTGACCGACCCGACGCCGCTGGCGGAGCCCGACGCGATCGTCCGGCGCGCCGAGCAGGACGAGTGGGTCATCGACGTGCAGGAGCCCGGACGCATCCTGGTCCGGATGCCGTACTCGCCCTGGCTCAGCCTCGTCGACGAGGAGGGCAACAAGCTGAAGCCGCCGCAGGAGACGGAGGCCTCCAAGAACGCCCCGGAGGGCACGCCGAAGACGTACGACAACGTCAACGGCTGTGTGACGGAGACCGAGGAGACCGCCGACGGCGACGTGTGGACGACGCTCGTCGCCCCCGAGGCGGGCACGTACCGGCTGTCGGCGCCGTACGGGCTGAAGCGGGGCACGCCGTGCCCCGACGAGCTGAAGTAGCGCACCGGGCGGCCTCTTCGGAGGCCGCCCCATTGTTCATGTAGGTGAACGGCAATCAGCAAGCCGAACCTTTTTACTTCCTCTTGACGTTCCGCTTCCTTGTCGTGCCCGCGTCGGCGCACTCACGATGAGCGGGCACTTCGCGGCCTGCCACGCCCTTACCCCGCTCAAGCGAAGTGCCAACCGGCTGAGCGGAGTTCACAAGGCGGACCCCGGAAGGGGGCACATGAACGGTCTCGACTGGTCCGTGCTCATCGGCTACTTCGCCGTCATGGTGGCGATCGGCGTCTGGTCGCACAAACGCGTGGACGACGTCAGCGACTTCTTCACGGCCGGCGGCAAGATGCCCTGGTGGCTGTCCGGCATCTCGCACCACATGTCGGGCTACAGCGCGGTGATGTTCACCGGCTACGCCGGCATCGCCTACACCTACGGCGTCACGTCCTTCGTGACGTGGTCGTTCCCCATCGCGCTCGGCGTCGCCATCGGCTCCAAGCTGTTCGCGCCGCGCATCAACCGGCTGCGCTCGCGGCTGCACGTGGCCTCGCCGCTGGAGTACCTGAAGAACCGGTACAACCTGCCCACCCAGCAGGCGCTGGCCTGGTCCGGCATGCTGCTGAAGATCGTGGACGTGGCCGCGAAGTGGGCGGCCATCGCCACGCTCCTGTCGGTCTTCACCGGCATCACGCTCAACCAGGGCATCCTGATCACCGGCGTCATCACGGGCATCTACTGCACGATCGGCGGCCTGTGGGCGGACGCGCTGACGGAGCTGGGACAGTTCGTCATCCAGCTGCTGGCCGGTGTCGCGATGTTCGTGGCCGTCGTCATGAAGCTCGGCGACCACGGCGGCTTCTTCGGCGTCTGGGACGAGCCCGCCCTCCAGGGCCACGGGAAACCGCTGGTCGGCCCGTACGGGACGGTGTTCCTGCTCGCGTTCCTCTTCATCAAGCTCTTCGAGTACAACGGCGGCATGCTCAACCAGGCCCAGCGCTACATGGCCACGGCCAACGCCCGCGAGGCGGCGCGGGGGGCACGCCTTTCGGCGGTGCTGTGGCTGGTCTGGCCGGTGGTGCTGTTCTTCCCGATGTGGATGTCGCCGCTGCTGGTGGAGTCGCAGAAGGCGGACGGCTCCGACTCCTACGCCCTGATGACCGAGCAGCTGCTGCCGCACGGGCTGCTCGGGCTGGTCATCGTCGGCTTCTTCTCGCACACCATGGCCATGTGCTCCTCGGACGCCAACGCCATCGCGGCCGTCTTCACCCGTGACGTGGCGCCGGTGCTGTCGAAGCGGGCGCGCGGCTGGGGACAGCGGTCGGGGCTGCTGGCGGCCCGGCTGACGACGGTGATCTTCCTCGGTCTGTCGATGGCGGTGGCGACGCAGGTCGACTCGCCGACGTTCAAGGACATCATCACCGTCGTGATCAAGTGGGTCGCCGGTCTGATGGGCCCGATCGCGATCCCGATGATGCTCGGCCTGCTGCGGCCCTTCCGCCGCTCGGGCCCGACGGCGGCGCTCACCAGCTGGGGCCTGGGTCTGGTCGCCTTCTGGCTGGTCAACTACCCGATCAGCTGGAGCGTGGAGGGCGGGGTGCCGCTGGAGTACCAGGTCTCCATCCCGCTGGCGGTCTCGCTCGTCCTCTACATCGTGGTCGGCTACCTGAAGCCGGAGGACACCCCGGAGCGGCTCGCGATCATCGAGCGCGTCAACACCGACGGGGACGGCGACGACGCCTCCGGCGCGGCGGCCGCGATCCCGACGCCGGCGGGCGGGGTGGACGACGCGGTGGGCCGCAGCCGGGTGGGCGACTAGGGCCTGTCTCAGGACCTGTCGCGGGACCTGTCGCGGGACCTGTCCGAGAGACGCGTGCGGCCGGTGGCCACGGGGGTGGTCATCGGCCGCGTCGCGCTCAGCGCAGTTCCTGGATGCGGATCTGGTTGCCGGCGGGGTCCCGGAAGGCGCAGTCCCGGATGCCGTACGGCTGCTCGGTCGGCTCCTGCACGATCTCGGCGTTCCCGGCCCGCAGCTTCTCGAAGGTGCCGTCGAGGTCCTTGGTGGCCAGGAGGATCCAGCCGTAGGTGCCCTTGGCCATCATCTCGGCGATGGTGCGGCGCTCGGTGTCGGTGATGCCGGGGTCGGCGGCGGGCGGCGCGAGCAGCAGCGAGATGTCCGGCTGACCGGCCGGCCCGACGGTGATCCAGCGCATCCTGCCGTTGCCGACGTCCTGGCGGACCTCGAAGCCGAGGACGTCCCGGTAGAAGACGAGAGACGCGTCCGGGTCGTCGTGCGGAAGCACGGTGGTGTGAATGCTGATGTCCATGGCGGCCACGCTAGCCGCGACCCGCGGGACGGCGCTTCTCGAAACGTGACTCCTACGCCCGCGGGTACCGCGACAGCCAGCCGGGGGACGAGCCCGCCGGGCCGTGCAGGGCGGGGCCCTGGGTCATCTCCATGGCGAAGTCGTCGGCCAGTTCCAGGAGGGTCGGGCGGCCCTCCAGTTCGGCCAGCCAGGCCGGGGGCAGGGCCGTCTCGCCGTGCAGGGCGCCGAGCAGGCCGCCCGTCAGCGCGCCGGTCGCCGCCGAGGGGCCGTCGTGGTTGACGGCGAGCCGCAGCCCGTGCCGTACGTCCTCGCCGACGAGGGCGCAGTACACCGCGGCGCCGACCAGGCCCTCCGCGGTGCCCGCGCCGAGCAGCCCGGTGACCCGCGCCGGGGTCGGCAGCCCCTGCCGCACCGAACCCAGCGCGTGCTGGAGGGCATCCGCCACGGGCTCGTGTCCCGGCCGGGCGGCGAGCAGCGCCAAGGCCCGCTGCACGGCGGCGTCCAGGCTCTCGCCCCGCGCCAGCCCGTGCACGATCACCGCGTACGCGCCCGCCGCCAGGCAGCCCACGGGGTGGCCGTGGGTCTGCGCCGCGCACTCCACGGCGAGCTGGGCGACCAGTTGCGGCTCCCAGCCGACCAGGAGCCCGAACGGCGCCGAGCGGGCGGCGGCCTCGGGGCCGCGCTCGTCGGGGTTCTTCGGCGCCTCGGGCGTGCCCATCGTCTCGTCGCCGAGGCCGAGCAGCAGCGAGCGCGGGGCGTCCCGGCGGACGTACAGCCACTCCTCGTGGGCCAGCCAGCCGTCGTCCTTGCGCCGCAGGTCCGGTCCCCAGTCGCGCTGGGTGGCGGCCCAGCGGCGGTAGGCCCGGTGCAGGTCGGTCGGCGGGTGCCAAGCGCCGGTGTCGCGTCGTACCTGGGCGCGGATCAGCCCGTCCACGGAGAACAGGGTGAGCTGCGTGAGGTGGGTGACGGCTCCCCGCCGGCCGTGGGCGGGGGCCAGGTCGGACAGCCCCTCCGCACCGTGGGCCTCCCGGATCGCGTCCAGGGCGAGGGAGTCGACGGGTGCGCCGAGGGCGTCCCCGACGGCCACGCCGAGCAGGGTCCCGCGCACCCGGCTGCGGAAGTCCTGCTGCTCCGCACGCCCCCAGACGGCACCGGTCGTCCCGCCCACCCGGACCTCCCCTCGGCACTGTCCACACCACTGTCCGTACGTACGACGTCCAGCACTGTATGCGAACAGAAGTGGTCGGTCAGGGTCGGAACGGTGTGGAAACGTTCACGTGCCCTCGCACACCTCGCGGCAGCAGCGGACGAAGTCCTGGACGACGGGGTCGGCGTCGTCGGCGCGGGCCCAGGCGACCGCGACCCGGCTGGGACCGATCCCGGTGACGGGGCGGTGGACCACGCCGGGGCGGGTGTAGAAGCGGGCCGCCGACTCGGGGGCGAGCGCGACGCCGTAGCCGTTGGCGATCGCGGTGAGCCAGTCGTCGGGCTGCTCGGTGACCGCGCCGATGCGCACGGGGTGGTCGTCGCGCTCGTCGGCGGCCAGCCAGTACTCACGCCAGGGGCCCGTCTCGGGCGGGGCGGCCACGAAGGGCTCGTCCCACAGCTCGCGGAAGTCGATCGTCCCGCGCCCGGCCAGCGGGTGGTTCTCGGGGAGTGCCACGCAGCGGGGCTCGCTGAACAGCTCCACCACACGCAGCGTCTCCTGCCCGGGGAACGGCAGCCGCACCAGGGCGACGTCGACGTCCGAGTCGGCCAGCCCCGCCGTCGGGTTCGACCACGCGGCCTGCCTCATCTCGGCCCGCCAGTCCGGACGGCGCCGGGCGAACTCGGCGATGATCGGCTGCGTCGCCTCGTTGGCGGCGCTGGCGAGGAAGCCCACCCGCAGGATCCGGTCCGCCCGGCGCGCGGCGGACCTCGTCTCGCGCAGTGCCGCCTGCCACCCGGCGAGGAAACCGGGCACCCGCGCCGCGAGCGCCCGGCCCGGCTCGGTGAGGGCCATGCCGCTGCGCGAGCGCGTGAAGAGGGGCACCCCCAGTGCGGACTCCAACTGCCGGATCTGCTTGGTCAGCGCGGGCTGGGAGACGTACAGCCTCCCCCAGTGCCTGAACGGCCTGGGGGGACCCCCATCGCCGCCCGGGTCAGGCTGCCTTCCTCCGCCACGGTCGCGAAGTACCGCAGCAATCGGGTGTCGACATCCATTCCACCAGGTTATAGAAGCAGGTATTGGACGTCGCGGTGGGCGCCGGTGAGGCTGGAGGAACACCACTGGAAGGAAGCGAGCCCGTGTACACCGCCTACGTGACCGTCACCGTCGTGGCGATCGTCGCCCATGCCGGGATCGCCGTCGCGGACCTGCTGCGCGCCCCGTTCGTCCTCGCCAACTCGGCCGAGGTGGGGGTCCCCGCGTCGTGGCTCCCGTGGCTGGCCGGCCTCAAGGGGGCAGGAGCCGCCGGGCTCCTCGTCGGCCTGCTGGGCGTCAGGCCGCTCGGCGTCGCGGCGGCGGCCGGCCTCGTCCTCTTCTTCGTCGGCGCGGTCGCCGCACACCTCCGCGCCCGGGTCTTCCACAACATCGCCTTCCCCCTCGGATACCTGGCGCTCGGCACCGCGGCGCTCGTCGTGGGGGCGGCCGCGTGACGGACCGGCCGCCGGGCCGGGCCGGCCGCCCGCCGGACAGCCGGTCGGGGGTGGAGGAAGGTACACCCCGTTTCCGCCGCCTGGCCCCATCGAGCGGGCGGCCGGTTCGCGAAAGGCTCAAGGCGTTCCGAGAGCAGCCTTGTTGAGAGGATCCCCGTGTCCGACCGTCTTTCCGCCTCCGCCTCCGCCTCCGCCTCCGCCTCCACCCCCGCTTCCGCCTCCGTCGCCGTCCCGTCCGGGCCGAGGAAGCGGCGCGGGCGCGTGCTGTCGGCGGTCGCCGCGCTCGCGGTCCTGGGCGGCGGCCTCGCCGTGACCGGTTCCCTGGCCTACGGCGCCCAGGGCCACGCCGGTCACCGCGACGCCGTGCGCGAGGGTGCGAAGGACCTGGTGCGCGAGGACGGGTTCCCCGCCGCACTGGTCGCCGACCAGGGACGCGACGGACGCGTCCGCGACTACACGGCCGGCACCGGCGACCTGGAGACCGGCGCGTCCGTGCCGGTCGACGGACAGGTCAGGGCGGGCAGCAACACCAAGGCCCTCACCGCGGCGGTGGTGCTCCAGCTGGTCGGCGAGGGCAAGGTGAAGCTGGACGAGCCGATCGAGACGTACCTGCCGGGTCTGGTGCGCGGCGACGGCATCGACGGCGGCCGCATCACCGTGCGGAACCTGCTCCAGCACACCAGCGGTCTGCCCGACTACGTCCAGACGCTGGGCCCGGACCCGTTCGAGGTCCGCGACACGTACTACAACCCGCGTGACCTGATCGACCTCGCCCTGAGCCAGAAGGCGGCGTTCGAGCCCGGCGCGAAGTGGCAGTACAGCAACACCAACTACGTCCTGGCGGGCCTGCTCGTCGAGAAGGTCACCGGCCGCCCCTTCGGCGAGGAGATCACCGGCCGGATCATCCGCCCCCTCGGCCTGAAGGACACCTACTGGCCGAACGTCGGCGAGCGCGGCATCCGGGGCGCCCACCCCAAGGGCTACGCCGCCGCCACCCCCGGCGCGCCGCTGGCGGACATCACCCGCCTCGACCCGTCCCAGGCCTGGTCCGCCGGGCAGTTGGTCACCACCCCGCGCGACCTGAACCGCTTCTTCTCCGCCCTGCTCGACGGCAAGGTGCTGGAGGCCGCCGAGCTGAAGGAGATGCAGACCACGGTCCCGGTCACCGAGGGCGCCCCCGCGCCGGGCACCGGATACGGCCTGGGCCTCTTCCGCACTCCCCTGTCCTGCGGCGTCGAGCTGTGGGGCCACGGCGGCTCCATCCACGGCTACGAGACCTACGGCGGCGCCACGCGGGACGGCCGCGCGGCCACGGTGGCGACGACGGCCCTGTCCAGCTCGGTGGCCGCCGAACCGGCCGACATGATGGCGGCCCACCAGCACGTCTTCGACCTGGTGGACACGGCGGTGTGCGAGTAGCTGCCGCCACGGACCCGGTCCGCCTGCCCCGGGGGCACGCGGGCCGGGTTCAGCGGCGCAGCGACTCGCGCCAGGCGTCGGCGAGCGCGTCGAGGTCCCTGCGCCGCTCGTTCCGCAGGTTCCGCGCCTCGTCGGTCCCGGGGTCCAGGAGGTGGCCGAGGGGCCTGGCACGGCGCCGGAATCCGACGCTCTCCCACAGCGCCGCGATCTTCTCGACCGCCCGCCGGTACTCGGCCTCGGGCCTGGGACGGTCCGGGAACTCCGTGGGGTGGGTGTCCGTGATGACGGCGCTGCAACCGTCGGCCAGGGTCCACACGGCCTCGGCCGCGAGGACCGGCCCGAGGCCGAAGCCCCGCCAGGCGGGATCCAGCCGCACGTCGAAGAGGACGAGCAGGTCGCCGTCGCAGGTCGTCATGGTGTCCCGGAACTCCTGGCGGTATCCGCCCCGGCCGAGGTCGTAGACGCCGAGGACCAGGTTGGACAGCTGGGTGTCGTAGGCCTCCGCGTCGGAGAACGGGAACGGGCTGAACCTCTCGTCCATCCGCAGGCGGAAGAGCCTCATCCGGCCGATCTCCGGGAACTGCCCCCACCGGATGGACACATCCCATTCGTCGAAGCCGTTCTCGTCCCCCTCCGAGCTGACGAAGTGCGACGACTGGTACTCCAGGTTCAGCTTCCGCGGGTTGCCGGGCAGCTCGTCGACGGAACGCTTCGAAGAGATCACGTTCCGGGACCCTACCTACTCGCCCGGTTCCCGGCTTGGGGATAGTGCTGCCATGACCAACATCCCCCGCAGCACCCTGTTACTCGCGTCCACCGTGCTCACCGCGGTGCTCGCCCTCTACATCGCCCTCGTGGCCCTCGGGAACATCACCGACTTCGACAACAACCAGCAGTACGTGCACCACGTCCTCGCCATGGACACCACGTTCAAGGACGACGACCTGATGTGGCGGGCGATCACGAGCAAGGGGCTCCAGGACACCGCCTACGTGGCGATCATCGTCTGGGAGACCGCCGCCGCGCTCGTGCTGATCTGGGCGACCTGGCTCTGGATACGCCGGCAGCACGCCCCCGCGCGGCGCTTCACCACGTACGGCACGCTCATGCTGATGCTGCTGTTCGGCGCCGGGTTCCTCGCGATCGGCGGGGAGTGGTTCGCGATGTGGCAGTCGGAGGACTGGAACGGCCTGGACGCGGCGACGCGGGTGCTGCTGTTCAGCGGCGTCGTGCTGATCGTGGCCCACCTGCCGTCCGGCGAGGCGGAGACCACGAACCCACAGTGACCTACGCGACCACGGTGACCGTCGTGCCGGACGTGCCGAACTCCCACAGCGCGTCGCCGTCCGCCTTGGGCAGCCGTATGCCGCCGGTCTTGGCACCGTCGGCGGGCGGCGGCGGCGAGGACCCGTCCACCGCGTTGGAGAAGGCGACCCAGACGCCGTCCTCCTGGGTGAAGTACATGATCTGCTCGACCTGAACCCCGTCGGAGCCCGTCGTCGGATCCTGGCGGCGGGTGCCGACGCTGTACTTGCCGGGGTCGGGGTCGACCGTGCCCGGCCACACCTTGAAGGAACGCCGGGTGGCGTCGCTGGCGTCGACCAGCCACACCCGGTCCTTGCCCACCGAGTAGACGACGCGCCGCCCGGTGCCGGAATCCGCCGGTACCGGGGCCGGGGCGGTCTCCTTCGGCGTGGGGTGCGCTTCCGCCGACGCCGACGGCTTCGGTTTGGTCGCCGCGGCGGTGGGGTGGGGTCCCCGGTCCGCCTGTACGGCCAGGACGGTCACCGCCGCTGTCGCGCCCACGGTCAGACCGGAGACCCACGCCCATGAGGGAAGTCGGGCAGGCACGGGCACGCATCTCCTCAGCTACGAGAACCCCGACACACCGGGGGCCCGATCATCGTACTGCGCACCCGCCGCACTCCCGAAGCGCGCGCCCCCCTAGTCCAGGACCGGCAGCAGCTCCGGCAGGTGCCCGTCCGAGTCCCGCGCCGCCCGCTGCCGCTCCTCGGGGACCGGGCCGTACAGGGTGGTGCGCGGCTTGGCCGGGCGGCCGGCCGCGTCGGCGACCGCGATCAGGTCCTTGACCGATTTGTACGACCCGTAGGACGAGCCCGCCATGCGGGAGATCGTCTCCTCCATGAGGGTGCCGCCCAGGTCGTTGGCGCCGGAGCGGAGCATCTCCGCCGCGCCCTCCGTGCCCAGTTTCACCCAGCTCGTCTGAATGTTGGGGATGTGCGGGTGCAGGAGGAGGCGGGCCATCGCCGTGACCGCGCGGTTGTCCCGGAGGGTCGGGCCCGGCCGCGCGATACCGGCCAGATACACCGGGGCGTTGGTGTGGATGAAGGGGAGCGTCACGAACTCCGTGAAGCCGCCCGTGCGCTGCTGGATCCCGGCGAGGGTGCGCAGGTGGCCCAGCCAGTGGCGGGGCTGGTCGACGTGGCCGTACATCATCGTGGACGAGGAGCGGATGCCCAGCTCGTGGGCCGTCTCGATCACCTCGATCCAGGTGGCCGCCGGCAGCTTGCCCTTGGTGAGGATCCAGCGGACCTCGTCGTCGAGGATCTCCGCCGCCGTGCCCGGGACCGAGTCCAGGCCCGCCTCCTTCGCGGCGCTCAGCCACTCCCTGATCGACATGCCGGTGCGGGTCGCGCCGTTGACGACCTCCATCGGCGAGAACGCGTGCACGTGCATGCCGGGGACCCGGGCCTTCACCGCCCGCGCGATGTCGAAGTACGCGGTGCCCGGCAGGTCGGGGTGGATGCCGCCCTGCATGCAGACCTCCACCGCGCCCACGTCCCACGCCTGTTGGGCGCGGTCGGCGACCTGGTCCAGGGAGAGCGTGTAGGCGTCGGCGTCCGTGCGGCGCTGGGCGAAGGCGCAGAAACGGCAGCCGGTGTAGCAGACGTTGGTGAAGTTGATGTTGCGGGTGACGATGTACGTGACGTCGTCACCGACCACCGACCTGCGCACGTCGTCGGCGACGGAGCACAGGGCGTCCAGCGCCGGGCCGTCGGCGTGCAGCAGGGCGAGCGCCTCGTCGTCCGTGAGCCGCGTCGGGTCGTCGGCCGCCGTGGCCAGCGCGGCGCGCACGTCGGTGTCGATGCGCTCGGGTGCCATGCCGGGGGCGGCGGCCTCGCGCAGGGCGCCCCAGTCGCCGTACACCTCGTCGAAGTCGTCGCGGCGGTCCGAGGTACGGCCCTCGGTGTCGATGGTGGCGTGCAGGTCGGTGCGGCCGGTGGCGGTGAAGGCCTCGTCCGGTTCCTGCCAGGCGTGTCCCTCGACCACCGCGTCCTCGCGGGCGAGACCGGTCTCCGGGTCGGCGAGCGCGGCGACGTGCGGGCGCAGCCGCGGGTCCAGCCAGGGCTCGCCGCGCCGCACGAACTCCGGGTACACGCAGAGCCGTTCACGCAGCTCGAAGCCGGCCGCCCGGGACGTCGCGGCGAGTTCGTCGATCTGCGGCCAGGGGCGCTCGGGGTTGACGTGGTCGATGGTGAGCGGGGACACGCCGCCCCAGTCGTCGATGCCCGCGCCGATCAGCCGCTCGTACTCCGCGTCCACCAGGTTGGGCGGGGCCTGGAGACAGGCGGAGGGGCCCATGATGTGCCGGGCGACGGCGACCGTGGCGACCAGCTCGTCCAGTTCGGCGTCCGGCATGCCGCGCATCGCCGTGTCCGGCTTGGCGCGGAAGTTCTGGATGATCAGTTCCTGGACGCCGTGGTAGGCGCGGGAGACCTTGCGCAGCGCGAAGAGGGACGCGGCCCGCTCCTCGTACGTCTCGCCGATGCCGATGAGGATGCCGGAGGTGAAGGGGACCGAGGAGCGTCCGGCGTCCTCCAGGACGCGCAGCCGTACGGCGGGCTCCTTGTCGGGCGAGCCGTGGTGCGGGCCGCCGGGCTCGGACCACAGGCGGGTCGCGGTGGTCTCCAGCATCATGCCCATGGACGGTGCGACGGGCTTGAGCCGCTGGAAGTCCGTCCAGGTCATGACGCCGGGGTTGAGATGCGGGAGGAGGCCCGTCTCCTCCAGGATGCGGATGGAGATCGCGCGGACGTAGGCGATCGTGTCGTCGTAGCCGTGCGCGTCCAGCCACTCCCTGGCCTCCGGCCAGCGCTCCTCGGGCTTGTCGCCGAGGGTGATGAGGGCTTCCTTGCAGCCGAGGGCCGCGCCCTTGCGCGCGATGTCCAGGACCTCGTCCGGCGACATGAACATCCCGTGGCCGGCGCGGCGCAGCTTGCCGGGGACGGTGACGAAGGTGCAGTAGTGGCACTTGTCCCGGCACAGCCGGGTCAGCGGGACGAAGACGCTCTTGGAGTACGTGATGACGCCGGGCCGCCCGGCCGCCTCCAGTCCCGCGTCCCGGACCCGGGCGGCGGAGGCGGTGAGGGCGTCGAGGTCGGCGCCGCGCGCCTGGAGCAGCACGGCGGCCTCGGACACGTCGAGGGCGACGCCGTCCCGGGCGCGTTTCAGGGCGCGACGCATGGAGTTCTCGGTGGGGCCGGTGGGGTCGGCGGGTCCGGTTCCGGAGGTCGCGGAGGTCGTCATCCTTCGAGCATACGAGCGGCGTGATCAGCACGGGGCCCCCGTCCCGGCGAGCGGCACGCCCGTCCCGGCGGGCCACCGCGCCGTTCCCGGTCCTCAATGACCCCTCAATGCGCCGACCCCCTTCCCTTGTCCGGGAGTTCACGGCTCAATACCAGGGTTGCACGCACCACCCCTGCACCACCGACGTCACGTCACCGACGGCACACGACGACGACACCTGGAGCAGCAGCATGTGCGAGGACGACCACGAGGACGGCCACGAGCAGGACCACGCCGGGATCGGCAGACGCGCGGTGTTCGTGACGGGCGCCGCCGCCGCGCTTACGTTGGGAAGCGTGAGCTTCGCCGCCGCGGCACCCAGGGAACAGCGCACCAGAACCGTGCGGGGCACCCTCCCGCCCGGCTCCCCCGACTTCGTGTACGTCCCGGTCGAGGTCCCCCGGGGCGTGCGCGAGATCCACGTCGCCTACACCTACGACCGCCCCGCCGTGCCGGCCGGCACCCAGGGCAACGCGCTCGACATCGGCCTCTTCGACGAGCGCGGCACCGAGCTGGGCGGCCGGGGTTTCCGCGGCTGGTCGGGCGGGGCACGCACGGAGTTCTCCGTCCGCGCGGACGCCGCCACGCCGGGCTACGTCCCGGGGCCGGTGCGCGCGGGCACCTGGCACATAGCGCTCGGCCCGTACACGGTGGCACCGCAGGGGCTGTCGTACGAGATCACCGTCACGCTGACCTACGGCGAGGAGGACCGGGCGCCCCGGCCGGTGTACCCGCCCGAACGCGCCAAGGGGCGGGGGCGGGCCTGGTACCGGGGCGACTGCCATCTGCACTCGGAGTACTCCGACGGCCGCTACACCCTCGCGGAGATCGCGGAGCTGGCGCGGGCGGCGGGCCTGGACTTCATCAACTCCTCCGAGCACAACACCCACTCCGCGCACGCGCACTGGGCGGACCTGGCCGGGGACGACCTGCTGATCCTGCTCGGCGAGGAGGTGACCACCCGCAACGGCCACGTCGTCGCGCTGGGCACCGACCCCGGCACCTTCGTCGACTGGCGCTACCGGGCCCGCGACAACCGCTTCGGCCGCTTCGCCCGGCAGATCCGCCGCGCCGGGGGCCTGGTGGTGCCGGCCCACCCGCACGCCACCTGCATCGGCTGCAACTGGAAGTTCGGGTTCGGCGAGGCGGACGCGGTCGAGGTGTGGAACGGCGCCTACACGCCCGACGACGAGGTGGCGCTGGCCGACTGGGACGGCATGCTGGTCGCCGCCGCGAGGGACGGGGGCCGGGGCTGGATCCCGGCGATGGGCAGCAGCGACTCCCACCGCTCCCCCGACGTGATCGGCCGCCCGCAGACCGTCGTCCTCGCCGACGACCTGACCCGCGAGGCGGTCCAGGAGGGCATCCGCGCCGGGCGGTCCTACGTCGCCGAGTCGTCGAAGGTGTCCCTGTCCCTCACCGCGTCCGGCGGCCGGGGCGAGCACGCCGGCATCGGCGAGCGGCTGCGCGTGGACCGCGACTCCCCGGTCACCGTCCGCCTGGAGGTGACGGGCGCCCCGCGCTGCACGGTGCGGTTCGTCACGGACCAGGGCGTGCTGTTCACCGGCGGTCCCCTGCCGGTGTCCGGCGCGGGCACCGTGGAGTGGCGGACGACGGCCTCGTACGCGGCGTACGTGCGCGCGGAGGTGCGGCACGAGGCGGCGGCGGGTCCGCTGCCGGGAGCGCTCGCGGCGTTCACCAACCCGGTCTTCCTGGGCCGCTAGCCGGGGCGGGGCCGTCCCCGGCGGCGGCCAGGTCCGCGACGACCGCCGCGTGGTCGGAGGGCCAGACCCCGTCGACGGGGCCGGCGCCGGCCCGCCGCACCGCCAGGACCCGGCCGAGTCCGCCGGGCCCCGGCGGGCCCACGTGGACGTAGTCGATCCGTACGCTCGGCTCGCCGTCCGCGTGGGCCACGTACGGGTTGGCGGTGTCCCAGGTGCCGGACGGCTCGCCCGGCGCCGCGTGCTCCCAGGCGTCGCGCAGTCCCCCGGCCCGCAGCAGGCGGACCTCCGGTGCCTCGGGGCGGGCGTTGAAGTCACCGGTGACGACGGGCGGGTGGGCGGTGCCGTGCCGGTGCGCGGCCACGAACCCGGCGAGGGCGGCGGCCTGTTCGCGGCGCACGGCGCCGACGGGGCCGCCGCCGGAGGTCAGGTGGACGGTGAAGAAGGGGATCCGGTGCCCGGGCGCGTCCAGCCGGGCGTACGAGGCCAGCCGCCCGTCGTCCAGTTCGGCGGGCGCGGGCAGCCGCAGCACCGCCCGCTCCACGACGGGCCAGCGGCTGAGCACCGCGGTGCCGACGCCGACCGTGTCGTCCCCGATCCGCCGCTGCCAGCGCTCGGGGGCGGGCGAGGGCGACCAGTCCCAGTGCAGGCCCAGGTCGCGGGCGAGCGACGCGGCGAGGTTCTCCCCGCCGTCGACGGCCCACACCTCCTGGAGGCCGACGACGTCGGGCGCCAGCTCCCGCAGCACGGCGAGGATCGCCTCCCGCCGGTCGGCCCACGGCCCGAACCGCCACCACAGGTTCCACGTCACGACCCGCACGCCCCACCACCCGTCTCCCGGCCGGGTCTCCCGGCCCCGTCCACACCTTCCCCTCCGAGGTTTTCCGGGAACATGGAGGCCCGCGAGAAGGGAGCGTGAACGAACGATGTCGTCCTACGCCGAGACCAAGTACCGGGCCGTGACGGCCTTCCAGCGCCGGCTCAACGCCGTCGTGCGCCGGCTGCCCGGCCAGACCCTGCTGGAGACCACCGGCCGAGTCTCCGGCCTGCCCCGCCGCACCCCGGTGGGCGGGCGCCGGACCGGCGACTCCTTCTGGCTGGTGTCGGAGTTCGGCGAGCGGTCCCAGTACGTCCGCAACATCCGGGCCGATCCGCGCGTCCGGGTCCGGCTGCGGGGCCGCTGGTACCCGGGCACGGCCCACGTCCTGCCCGACGACGACCCGCTCGCCCGGCTGCGCCGCCTCCCGCGCGGCAACAGCCTCGCGGTGCGGGCGATGGGCGTCGGGACGGGGCTGCTCACAGTACGGGTGGAGCTGGAGGGGCAGGGGACGGAAAGCTGATGAAGAACCTGTGATCGGCGTCGCCCACGGCTGACGTGGTCGGCATGAACAAGGCAAACTGACCTGGTTGCTCAGGATGTCTAGGGGGACGGCATGGACGGTGGACCGCGGGTTCCGGAGCAGCGGCGTCCCGGATACCCGGCGGAACCGGACGGGTCGGCCGCGCTCCGCTTCGGCGTGCTCGGACCCGTGCGCGCCTGGCGCGGCGAGGAGACGCTGGCCACCGGCTCACCCCAGCAACGCGCGCTGCTGGCCGCCCTGCTGCTGCGCGAGGGCCGTACGGCCACCGCGGCCGAGCTGATCGACGCCCTGTGGGGCGAGGAGCCGCCGTCGCAGGCGCTGGCGGCGCTGCGGACGTACGCGTCCCGGCTGCGGAAGGTCCTGGACCCCGGGGTGCTGGCCAGCGAGTCGGGCGGGTACGCCGTGCGGGGCCTGGCCGACGGGGCGTTGGACCTGACGCGGGCGCAGAACCTGGCCGCGGAGGCCGAGAAGGCCAGGAGCTCCGGGGACCTGTGCCACGCCCGTGACCTGCTGCGCCGGGCGCTGGCCCTGTGGGACGGCGAGGTCCTGGCCGGCGTGCCGGGCCCGTACGCCCAAACGCAGCGCGTGCGGCTGGGCGAGTGGCGGCTCCAACTCCTCGAGACCCGGCTCGACATGGACCTCGAGCAGGGCTGCCACGCCGAGTCCGTCTCGGAACTGACGGCACTCACGGCGGCCCACCCCCTGCGCGAACGCCTGCGGGAGCTGCTGATGCTGGCCCTGTACCGCAGCGGACGCCAGGCGGAGGCCCTCGCGGTCTACGCGGACACGCGGCGCCTGCTCGCCGACGAGCTGGGCGTCGACCCGCGCCCCGGCCTCCAGGAACTCCAGCAGCGCATCCTCCGGGCCGACCCGCACCTGGCCGAGCCTCCCGCACCGGACGCGGAGACGGCGCCGCTCCTGGTACGTCCGGCGCAACTGCCTGCCACCGTGCCCGACTTCACCGGCCGCGCGTCCTTCGTGCGCGAGCTGAGCGACGTCCTGTCCGCGGCGTCCGGGGGCACGGCGACGGACCGGGTGATGGCGGTGTCGGCACTGGCCGGCATCGGCGGCGTCGGCAAGACGACCCTCGCGGTGCACGTCGCCCACCGGGCGCGGGCCGCCTTCCCCGACGGGCAGCTGTACGTCGACCTCCAGGGCGCCGGCGCGCGGGCCGCGGAACCGGAGACGGTGCTGGGTTCCTTCCTGCGCGCCCTGGGCACCGCCGACTCGGCCGTCCCGGACACCCTGGAGGAGCGGGCCGCCCTGTACCGCTCGGTCCTCGACGGCCGCCGGGTCCTCGTCCTCCTGGACAACGCGCGCGACGCCGCCCAGGTGCGGCCCCTGCTGCCGGGCACGGAGGGCTGCGCCGCGCTGGTGACGGCACGGGTGCGGATGGTGGACCTGGCCGGGGCGCACCTGGTCGACCTGGACGTGATGTCGCCCGAGGAGGCGCTGGCCCTCTTCACGAAGATCGTGGGCGAGGAGCGGGTGGCCTCGGAGCGGGAGGCGGCGCTCGACGTGGTCGGCGCGTGCGGTTTCCTGCCGCTGGCGATCCGCGTCGCCGCGTCCCGGCTGGCGGCCCGCCGCACGTGGACCGTCTCCGTCCTGGCGGCGAAACTGGCGGACGAGCGACGCCGGCTGGACGAGCTCCAGGCCGGTGACCTGGCGGTCGAGGCCACCTTCGAGCTGGGCTACGGCCAGCTGGAACCGGCCCAGGCCCGCGCCTTCCGGCTGCTGGGCCTGGCGGACGGCCCGGACATCTCCCTCGCGGCCGCGGCGGCGGTCCTGGACCTCCCGGCGCAGGACACGGAGGACCTCCTGGAGTCCCTGGTGGACACGTCGTTGCTGGAATCGGCGGCGCCGGGCCGCTACCGCTTCCACGACCTGGTCCGCCTCTACGCGCGTGCCTGCGCGGAGCGGGACGAGCAGCCGCCCAGCGAGCGGGCGGCGGCGCTGTCGCGGCTGCTGGACTTCTACCTGGCGACGGCGGCGGGGGTGTACGCGATCGAACGGCCCGGGGACCGGACCGTGGACCACCTCGAACGCACCGAGTTCGCGGGCATGGAGTTCCGGGGGGACACCGCCGCCCTCGACTGGCTGCATTCGGAGGCCGCGTGCATCCTGGCCTGCGTCCGGCAGTCCCTGGGACCGCGCACCCTGCGACGAGCGGTGGACCTCCTCCTGGCGTCGAAGGACCTGGCCGAGTCGGGAGCGAGCTCACTCAGCTACGAGACGGCCGCCTTCGCGGTGCGCGACGCCACGAGCGCCTCGGACGACCCCCGGGCGGAGGGACGGGCGCGCACGACGCTGGCCCAGGTCCTCAGCCGCGCCGGTCGCTTCGACGAGGCGCATACGGAGGCCGAGCGTGCCATAGCACTGGGAAACCGGACCGGAGACTCCTGGACCCGGGGCAACGCCCACAACGAGCAGGGCATCATCGCCAACTGCAAGAACCAGCACGAGGTGAGCGAGACCCATCTGCGCGAAGCCGTCAGGGCGTTCCGTGCGGACAGCAACCGGGCCGGTGAGGCCAGCGCCCTGTGCAACCTGTCGCGTGTCCTCGTGTCCGTGGGACGCACGACCTCGGCGATCGACCTGGTGCGCCAGGGGATCGCCCTGTACGACGATCTCGGCCTGACCTTCCGCCTGGCCAACGCGCGGTACGCGTTGGGCATCGCGCTCAGTCACGCCGCCCGCCACGCCGAGGCGCTGCGTGAACTGTCCACGGCGTTGCAGACCTTCGTGGAGAACCGGCAGCGCCTGTGGGAGGGGGCGACCCACTTCCGTATCGCCCAGGTCCACCTGGCGGCGCGGCGGCCGGCTCAGGCCGCCCAGCACGCGGAGCAGGCGTTGACGACCGGGAGCATCGGCGGTGACTGGATGCGCGCCAACATCCTCACGCTCCTGGGACGCTCGCTCGGGGACCTCGGGCAGACGGATCGCGCGCGTGCCTGCTGGCGTGACGCCCTGTCCATCTACGAGGCGTCCGGGGCACCGGAGTCGGCGGAGCTGCGGGCGCTGCTGGATCCCATCGAGGCGGCCTGAGCGGGCGGGCACGTTCATCGGACGTTTATGGGGCGGTGCCACGATGAGGACACGATCCGTCGCGTCGGGGGGCAGGCGGGTCGCAGGGGCCTCATCTGTAGGGTGAACGGCCCTGGAACGCCCGTTCGGCGATCCTCGGGGGAGTCGCTGAACGGGCACCCCAGACCAACGTCCGCTCCACTTCATGGGGGTTCACACACGATGAGCAACACCACGAACAGCAACGAGGACGCGGTGGACGGCACCGACGCCATCACCACGCTCGACAGCCACATGCCGGCCCCTCCGAAGGACGGCACCGCCACCACCCAGGACAGTCACATGCCGGCCCCGCCGAAGGACGGCGTCACCACGCTCGACAGCCACATGCCGGCTCCGCCCGCCCTGGACCTGGACGGCGACGGCAAGTAGACCTTTTCCGGCACGGGGATCGGCCGCGGCGGCGCGGAGGGGACGCCGCCGCGGCCGCCGTATGTCCGGGGCGATTCAGAGGACCGGCGACGGAATCGTCGTGTCCAGTTCGCAGTGGTCCGGGGTGCCGGACCCGTCGAAGGGCACGCGGACCGCGGCCACCCCGTCCGCCGGGACGGTGACCTGCTCGCTGCGCTCGGAGATCGTCGTGCCGTCCGCGTCCTTGAAGAGGACCGTGACGGGGAACGTGTACTCGCCGCCGTTCGGGTTGGCGGCCTCGACGGTGGCGTACGGCTGGGATTCCTCGGCGCAGGCGACCAGTGTCAGGGTGGCGGACTCGATCCCTCCGGTGCCGCCGCTGCCGCCCGTGCCGTCGTCGGTTTCGTCGTCGTAGTCGTGGTGACCGCCGCCGCCGCTGCCGTAGGTGTCGTCGTCGTCCTTGTAGGTGTCGCCGCCGCCCGATGCGGACGACGAACCGTCGTGGTCCTGGCCGGAGCTGCTGCAGCCGCCGCCCCCGTCGCCCCCGTGGCCGTGGCGGCCGGTCGAGAAGCCGGTCAGGCAGAGGACCACCAGTGCCGAGATCGCCGTGTACCTGAGTGCTCGCCCCCGTGGTGTCATGACGATCACGCTAGGGGGCGCATGTCACGGACACGTCACCGGTCGGGTACGGCCGCTCACGCCGCCCCGGGCCGGTGCCCCATGGGCGCCCTCACGTCGTACGGGCCGTCCCCGTGCCCTTCTCCGCGTCCAGGGCGTACACGCAGCGGTCCTTGCTGCACGCGTACACGATGCCGTCGCGGACGACCGGGGAGCCGGTGATCTCGCCGCCGGTGGCGAGCTTCCAGCGCAGGCGGCCGTCGTCGGCCTTCAGCGTGTAGAGCAGGTGGTCGCTCGAGCCGAAGTGGATGCGGCCCTCGGCGACCGCGGGCGCGCCCACGATGTCGCCGCCCGCCTGGAAGCGCCACTTGGGCGTGCCGGTGACCGCGTCCAGCGTGTAGAGGCCCTTGCCGCTGCCCACGTGGACGTGACCGGCGGCGACCAGGACCGGGTCGGTGGAGGAGCGGGCCTCGGTCGCGATGCGCCAGCGGTCGCGGCCGTCGGTGGCGTCGAGGGCGTAGACGGTGCCGAGGTAGTCGGCGAGGTAGACGCCGCCGCCGGTGACGGCCGGGCCCGGCACGAAGGTGGGCGGGGCCAGGAAGACCGCCGGGGCCTCGAAGTGCCAGCGGACGTGGCCGGAGGCGATCTCCAGGGCGAGGACGCGGGTGCCGGCCGCGACGTACACGTAGCCGTCGGGACCCTGGGTGAGGCGGACCGGGACGCCGCCGCAGGAGGCCGCGTCGCCGATCGGGTACGACCATCTCTCGTCGCCGGTACGGGCGTCCAGGGCGCGCAGGCGGGCGTCCTGCCAGACGTAGGCCGTGCCGTCGTGGAGCGCGGCGCCCGCCTCCGGGGACTCGAAGTCGGTCTGCGCGCCGGTGACCTCCCAGAGCTTCTGGCCGGACGAGGCCTCCCAGGCCTGGACGCCGCCGCCGCGGGTGGCGGTGAGGACGGTGCCGCGCTCGGCCTGGAGGGAGTACACCCAGGCGTCGGTCTGCACGCGCCACAGGTCGGCGCCCTCGCGGGCGTCCAGGGCGAAGAGAGTGGGGCCGTCGGAGGCGTGGATGCGGCCGTCCGCGACCGCCATCGACCAGGCGACGTCCCGGGTCTTGAAGCGGCGCCGTCCGGTGGCCACGTCCAGGGCGTGCACCTCGAAGGAGGTGACGTAGACCAGGTCCTCGGCGACCCGGGGGGTGCCCCAGACGTCGTTGGACATGCGGAACCGCCAGGGCCGCCAGCCGGCCGGCGACGCCTCCGGGGTGGGGGACGGCGCGGGCGACGGGGCCGGTACGGCGGGGTCGGCGCCGTTGACGCCGGGGCGGGGGCGGGACCAGGACGCGGCGAGGGCGGACTCCGGCGGGGGCGCGGCGACGGCGGCGGCACGCATGTCGGCGACGCGCGGTCCGGGGCCGATGGGCACCGCGGCGCCGGGCAGCCGGACCGGCCCGCCGTCGGGGGCACCGACGGGAACGGGCACCGCCGGGCCGTGCGAGGGCGGCGCCGGTACGACGGGGTCGTGGGCGGGCGGGGGCGGCAGCGGGGGCGCGTGGGCGGGCCCGCGGGCGCCGGACGGGCCCGGTCCGCGGCCGCCGCCCGTGGTGGCGGGCTTGACCGCGGGGCGGCCGCCCCGGCGGCCCTCGATGAGGCTCACGGCCCGCTCGGGCAGCCAGGCCGACGCCGTGCCGCTGTCGTCGGAGCCGGAGCCGAAGAGGTGCGGGGCGAGCTGGGCCTGGAGGTCGGCCGGGTTGGGGCGTCCGGTGGCCTCCATCTGCATGCAGGACTCGATGAGCGGGCGCAGCTCGTCCGGCAGGCCCTCCAGGTCGGGGCCCTCGCGCAGCAGCATGAAGACCGTCTCGACCGGGTTGGCGCCGTGGAAGGGCGGGTGTCCCGTGGCGGCGAAGACCAGCATCGAGCCGAGCGAGAACACGTCACTGGCGCCGGTGACGCTGCGGGAGTCCTTCGCCTGCTCCGGTGACATGTAGGCGGGGGTGCCGACGGCGACGTTGGTCATGGTCAGCCGGGTGTTCGAGACGCCGGACGCGATGCCGAAGTCGATCACGCGGGGGCCGTCCTCGACGACGAGGACGTTGGACGGCTTGAGGTCGCGGTGGACCAGGCCCGCGCCGTGGATCGACTGGAGCGCCTCCGCGACGCCGGCCGCCAGCCAGCGCACCGCCTGGGCGGGCATCGGCCCGCACTCGTTCACTATTTCCTCGAGGGAGGGTGCGGGCACGTAGGCGGTGGCCAGCCACGGCACCGCGGCGCGCGGGTCGGCGTCGACCACGGCCGCCGTGTAGAAGCCCGAGACCGCGCGGGCCGCCTCCACCTCGCGGGTGAAGCGGACGCGGAACAGCTGGTCCTCGGCCAGTTCCGTGCGCACCGTCTTGATCGCCACGCGCCGCCCGGACGCCGAGCGCGCGAGATAGACCAGCCCCATGCCGCCGGCGCCGAGCCGGCCCAGCACCTCGAACGGCCCGATCCGCCGCGGATCGTGCTGCGTCAGCTGATCCACCACTTGCCTGCCACCTCCCCGTACGGGCCGCGCCACCCACTTATGCACGCGACCGAAGTGCAGCGTCTCACCACCGCACCTCCGTGGCGCCACGCACCCCGATTCTTCCTGTCCGAGGCGCTGGTGGCGAACCTGGCGACAATCGGGGTGTCTTGCCTGATTCCGGGCAAAGGGTGAGTGTGCGGCACCCGCCGCGTGCCCCCGCCCGGCCCCGTTCAGCGTTGCAGCAGCGCGAACGACGCCCCCTGGCCGTCCGAGACCACGGCCACCCGCCCGTACGACGCCTCGAAGGGCGGGACCCGCACCCGACCGCCGAGCCGGGCCACCGTCGCGAGCCCGGCCGTCACGTCCTCCACCAGGAAGTGGACGAGGAAGTGCGGCGGCATCTCGGCGGGGAAGACGTCCGAGACCCGGGCGCGGCCGAAGTCGGGCGAGGCGTCCGGGCCGAAGAGCGCGTCGTGGAAGAGGTCGCCGTAGAAGGCGTTGGCGGCCTCCGTGTCCCGGGTGTACAGCTCGGCCCAGGCGAAGGCGCCCGGCTCGCCCCGGCGCCCGAAGCCGGTACGGCGGCCCGGCTGCCAGAGCCCGAAGACCGCGCCGTCGGGGTCGGCGGCGAGGGCGGCGCTGCCCAGGTCGCCGACCGGGTGGGGCGGGGTGACGACCTGACCGCCGCCCGCCCGGATCCGCGCGGTGAGGGCGGCGGCGTCCGGGGTGTGGAAGTACACGGACCACACGGTGGGCATCCGGCCGTCCGTCTTGCGGACCAGCGCGGCCACCGGCTCACCGTCCAGGCACGCCCGCACGGATTCCCCCGCCGCCGCCTCTTCCTCCGTCTCCGCGTCCTGGAAGGTCCAGCCGAACAGCTCGCCGTAGAAGCGTTTGCCCGCCTCCACGTCGGAGAGATGTGCGTCCACCCAGCAGGGGACGCCCTCTCGCCTCTTCTCGAATGCCCCGTTTTCGGCCATGCCGTCAAAATAGCCGCGCGGCCCGCACCGCGCAGACCCGGCGCACCCGTCTCTCTCCGCTCCCGCACCCCATTTGCAGTCGGCCGAATCGCGCTCGGATCACCCGTCGGTAAGCTGACGGCATGACAGGACAAGTGCGTACCGTCGACGGCCGCGTGGCCGGTCGACGTGGGCAGGCGACCCGGCAGAAACTGCTCGACTGCCTCAGCGAAATGCTCAGCTCCTCCCCCTATCGCGATGTCAAAGTCATCGATGTCGCCCGCCGGGCGGGCACCTCGCCCGCGACCTTCTACCAGTACTTTCCGGACGTCGAGGGTGCCGTCCTGGAGATCGCCGAGCGCATGGCCGCCGAAAGCACCTCGCTGGCCGAGCTGACGGCGGGCCGCTCATGGGTCGGCAAGGCGGGCTGGCAGACGGCACAGGAACTCGTCGACGGATTCCTGGACTTCTGGCGCAAGAACGACGCGATTCTGCGCGTTGTGGATCTCGGCGCCGCGGAGGGCGACAAGCGGTTCGCCAAAATCCGCATGAAGATCCTGAATTCGGTGAACTCCTCCCTGACGGATTCCGTCGCCGATCTCCAGGCAAAGGGCAAGGTCGACAAGGACGTGAACCCCGCGGCGATCGCCGGGTCACTCGTCGTCATGCTCGCGGCCGCCGCCTCGCACCAGAAGGGGTTCTCCTCCTGGGGCGTGAAACAGGCGGAACTCAAGCCGCATCTCGCCCTGTTGACGTATCTCGGCGTCACCGGAAAGAAGCCCGCCAAGTAGTACGCCGCGCGGCAGCCTGTCATTCCCCGCTCCGCCGCGTCGCCTCCCCGCACATCCCGCCTCCCCCCGCACCTCCGGCCCCCGCGCCGCCCCGTCGGCCGCCCGCTCGAACTCGGCGACCGTGCCCCCGGCCCTCCGGCCGCGCCGCACGATGTCCAGCGCCTCGAAGTTCGGCCCGCGACGGCCCCGGACGGGGAGCGACCGGGGAACAGCCGCCCACCCGGCCGACGTTGTGCCCGGCATCCGTACCCGCATCCGCTGGAGGAGACCACCGTGGCCCTGACCCGCGAAGAGCGTGAGACGTTCCTGGCCGAACCGCACATCGCCGCGCTCGCGGTCGACGCGGGAGCGGGCCGCGCCCCGCTGACCGTGCCGATCTGGTACCAGTACGAGCCCGGCGGCGAGGTGTGGATCACGACGGGCCTCGACAGCCGCAAGAACGACCTGATCAGCAAGGCGGGCCGGTTCTCCCTGATGGTCGACCGGCTGGAGCCCACCATCCGCTACGTGTCGGTGGAGGGACCGGTCGTCGAGACGGTCACCGCGACCGAGGAGCACGTGCGGGAGATGTCCGCGCGCTATCTCCCGGCCGAGAAGGTCGACGGCTACGTCGCCTTCGCCCTGGCGAACCACGGCGAGCAGGTCGTCGTCCGCATGCGGCCCGAGCGCTGGGTCTCCTCCGACCTCGGCTCCGTGTGAGCGGCCTGCCCGAGCTGCTGAGGTCGCTGCGGGTGTGGGACCCCGCGGTGACCGAGCTGCCGCCCCTCGACCCGGCCGGTGCGCCCGGCGACCCGCTGGAGCTGTTCACCCGCTGGTTCGCCGAGGCGGCCCGGGCCGGCGAGCGCGAGCCGCACACGGTGTCGCTGGCGACGGCGGACGCCGAGGGCCTGCCGGACGCGCGCGTCGTCATGCTGCACGGCGCCGACGCGGACGGCTGGGCCTTCGCCACCCACGCCGACAGCCGCAAGGGCCGCCAGCTCGCCGCCCGCCCGTACGCCGCGCTCGTCTTCTACTGGCCGGTGCTGGGCCGCCAGGTGCGCCTGCGCGGCCCGGTGACCGTCGCCCCGGGCGACGAGGCGCGGGCCGACCTGCACGCGCGCTCGACCGGCGCGCTGGCCGCCGCGCTCACCGGCCGGCAGAGCGCGGAGCTGGGCTCCGCCGACGAGCTGGCCCGCGCCTCCGAGGCGGCCTGGGAGCGGGCCGGACGCGAACCGGACGCCCCGGTCCCGTCCTGGACCCTGTACCGGCTGCGCCCCGACGAGGTGGAGTTCTTCCAGGGCGAGGCCCGCCGGCGCCACGTACGGCTCGCCTACCGGCGGACGGAGGACGACGGCTGGGAGCGGCGGCTGCTGTGGCCGTGAACCGCGCTCACCGCGCGCCCGGCGGCGCCGGCTCCTCGTCCGTCGCCAGGCGCGCGTGCAGGTGCACGTCCCGGAACGCGTCGTGCCGCCCGGCCTCGAACATCGCCTCGCGCAGGGTCCCCTCGGCGCGGTAGCCGCTGCGTTCGGCGACCCGGCAGGACGCGTCGTGCCCCACCGCGTGGCCCAGTTCCAGGCGGTGCAGGCCGAGTTCGGCGTAGGCCCAGCGCGAGGCGAGGAGCAGGGCACGGGTGGCGACGCCCCGGCCCCGGGCCTCGGGGAGCACCCAGTAGCCGATCCTGGCCACCTTCATCTGCCGGCTGATCTCGTTGAGGCCGATGTGTCCCAGCGTCGTACCGCTCTCGTCGTCCGTGATCCGGAACGACGCGGACCTGCCGTCCGCCGCGTCCCGGGCCCGCCCGCGCAGCGACTCGCGGGCCCCGGCGAGGTCGGTCCACAGCTTGAGCGGCGTGTTCCAGCGCTGGAACTCGGGGTCCGTACAGCCGCGCAGCCACGTCTCCGCGTCGGCGTCCGAGGCGGCGTCCCAGGCGCGCAGGCGCAGTCCGTGCCCGCGGGGTTCGGGATGGGAGAGGGAGGGGTCGAGGGTGTACATGCGTGTGTGGGCCATCCGGTCATTCAACCCGACCGGATCCCACCCCGCCGGTCCCAGTCGTGACCGATCCGCAACCGATTCCGGTCTTGACCGAGACCCATCAACCTGGGGCGCGATTACGCTCGCCGCATGGCCGACTCCACAGCGTCCGCTGAACCGCCGCAGCCCGCCCACCCGGCGGGCCGCCCCGTGTACGTCATAGGCGCCGGTCCCGGTGGTCTCGCCGTCGCCCACGCGCTGCGCGCCCGAGGTCTGCGGGCGGTGGTCCTGGAGCGCGCCGACCACGTCGGCGACTCCTGGCGGCGCCACTACGACCGGCTGCGGCTGCACACCACCCGCCGCCTCTCGGCCCTGCCCGGCCTGCCCATGCCGCGCCGCTTCGGACGCTGGGTGGCCCGCGACGACGTGGTGCGCTACCTGGAGAAGTACGCCGAGTACCACCAGCTGGAGATCGTCACCGGGGTGGAGGTCTTCCGCGTCGAGCGCGCTCCCGACGGGGCCGGGTGGCTGCTGCGCGCCTCCGGCGGCCGGGAGCTGACCGGCGCCGCGGTGGTGGTCGCCACCGGTCACAACCACACCCCGCGGCTCCCGGACTGGCCCGGCCGGGACGCGTACACCGGTGAGTTCCGGCACGCCGCCGAGTACCGCTCCCCGGCCCCGTACGCCGGCCGGGACGTCCTGGTGGTCGGGGCCGGCAACACCGGTGCCGAGATCGCTGTGGACCTGGTGGAGGGCGGGGCTGCCCGGGTCCGGCTCTCGGTGCGCACGGCGCCGCACATCGTCCGCCGGTCGACGGCGGGGTGGGCCGCCCAGTACAACGGCGTCCTGGTCCGGCGCCTGCCGGCCGCGCTCGCCGACCGGCTGGCCCGTCCGCTGGCCCGGATCAGCACGCCCGACCTCTCCGCCCACGGGCTGCCCCGCCCGGAGACCGGCCTGCTCACCCGTGCCGCCCAGGGCGCGATCCCGGTGCAGGACGTCGGCCTGATCGACGCGGTGCGGGCGGGTCGCGTGGAGGTCGTGGCCGCCGTGGAGGGCTTCGAGGACGGCAAGGCGGTCCTCGCCGACGGCACCCGCCTCGCCCCGGACGCGGTGATCGCGGCCACGGGGTACCGGCGGGGCCTGGAGGGGCTGGTCGGCCACCTCGACGTCCTCGACGGCACCGGCAGGCCGGTCGTGCACGGGGGGCGTACGCCGTCCGGTGCCCCCGGCCTGTACTTCACGGGGTTCACCAACCCGATCAGCGGGATGCTGCGGGAGCTGGCGATCGACGCGGAGCGGATCGCCGGGGCGGTCGCGAAGAGCGCGAAGAGGGGGGCGGGGCGGGTGTCGCGGCTGCCGGGCTAGTCGCGGGTGAGGATGCGCAGGTCACCGGAGTCGGGGTCGCCGAACCGCACGAACAGCTCGGGGTCCCGCTCGGTGCCGCCGATCCTCCAGTACGTCTGCTGGCCGCACGCGCCGTCGAGGCGCACCAGGACGCCGTCGCGGTCGGTGTCCTGCAACTCGCTGTCCCGTTGGAGGGTCCACGTGCCGGTTCCGTCGCACAGCGAGAAGTCGCCCTCCTCGTCGGCGTCGTTGTGGGCCGGTACGCCGGTCAGCTCGGCCCGGCCGCCCGGGGCCAGCCGCAGCACGCCCCCGTCCTCGCCCCGCCACTCCCCGGCGAGCTGGGCGGCGGACAGCCGAGGGGGTTCGTAGTCACCGGCCAGGGAGGCAGCCGTCGCCCCGCACACCGCGAGGAGGACGAGACTCGCGCCCGCCGAACGGAGCCAGAAGCCGCCTCCCGACCACGGCCGGCCGCGCAGGGAGTGCAGGACCAGCACCGGCAGGACGCCGACCCCGGCGCACCACGGGAGGGTGTCGCCGACCGGCCACCCCCGCAGCACCTGCCCCAGCACCGACCAGCCGGCGCCGATCAGGACGGACCCGGCCAGGTGCCAGACCCACTCGGGGCCCGGAGCAACGCGGGGCCGCAGGCGGGCCAGGAACATGGCGGGGGCGATCTGCACGGCGGCGTGGAAGAGGCCGACGAACGGCAGGAGCAGCGGCACGCAGCAGATGCCCAGGTAGCCGCCGCCCCCGTAGTCGTAGTCGTCCCGGCCCGCCTCCATGGCGAACCACCAGGCCAGCCACACCAGCGGCACCTGCGCCGCGCACAGCGCGATCGCCCGGTTCCATTCGTCGTTCGGCCGCACGGGCCGCCGGTCACCGGGATTCCCCGTCCTCCCCCACCCCATGCCCGCACCCTACGACCTGCTCATGACAGCGCGGCCACCGGAGTCGGACGCCGCCGGATCACCAGCGCCATCAGCGCCGCCGCCGCGCACAGCGCACCGGAGGCGATCCAGACCACGTCGTAGGAGCCGAAGCGGTCGCGGGCCACGCCGCCGAGGAAGGCGACGAGGGCGGCGCCCACCTGGTGGGAGGCGAGGACCCAGCCGAAGACGATCGCGCTGTCCTCGCCGTAGTGCTCGCGGCACAGGGCGAGGGTGGGCGGGACGGTGGCGACCCAGTCGAGGCCGTAGAAGACGATGAAGAAGAGCATCGGCGGGTGGACGCTCGGCGCGAGCAGCATGGGGAGGAAGAGGAGGGAGACGCCGCGCAGGGCGTAGTACACGGCGAGCAGGCGGCGCGGTTCGAAGCGGTCGGTGAACCAGCCGGAGGCGATCGTGCCGACCACGTCGAACACGCCGATGACGGCGAGCAGCGAGGCCGCGGCGGTGATCGGCATGCCGTGGTCGTGGGCGGCGGGCACGAAGTGGGTCTGGATCAGGCCGTTGGTGGAGGCGCCGCAGATCGCGAAGGTGCCGGCCAGGAGCCAGAACGGGCCGGTGCGGACGGCGGAGAACAGGACCGTCACGGCGCGGCGGGCGGCGCCGGGCACGGGGGCGGGCTTGGGCACGAACTCCTGGGCACCGTACGGCTTCTGGCCGACGTCGGCCGGGTGGTCGTGCAGGAGGAGCCAGACGAAGGGGACGACGGCCAGGGCGGCGAGGGCGACGGTGACGGCCGCCGGGCGCCAGTCGTACGTCTCGACGATCCAGGACAGCAGCGGCAGGAAGATCAGCTGGCCGGAGGCGGAGGCGGCGGTGAGGACGCCGGTGACCAGGCCGCGCCGCTCGGTGAACCAGCGGTTGGTGACGGTGGCGGCGAAGGCCAGGGCCATGGAGCCGGAGCCGAGGCCGACCAGCAGGCCCCAGCAGAGGATGAGCTGCCAGGCGGAGTCCATCCACACGGTCAGGCCGGAGCCGAGCGCGATCACCAGCAGGGCGACGGCGACGACCCGCCGGATGCCGAAGCGGTCCATCAGCGCGGCGGCGAAGGGGGCGGTCAGCCCGTAGAGGGCCAGGTTGACGGAGACGGCCGCGCCGATCGTGGCGCGCGACCAGCCGAAGTCGGCGTGGAGCGGGTCGATGAGGATGCCGGGCAGGGAGCGGAAGGCGGCGGCCCCGATGATCGTCACGAAGGTGACGGCGGCGACCCACCAGGCGCGGTGCACGCGGGTGCGGCGGCTCGGTCGGGTGGGCTCCGGCTGGTTCACGGGAGCCGCTGCGGCTGCGTCGGTTGTCTGGGTCACGTCACTGAGTCTCCGCAGCGGGCCACGCCCGGACGAGTGGCCCGGAGGACAGCGTTCGCTAGGATCGGGCCATGCCTCTCGCCCCCGCCGGGACCCCCGACCGCGCCCCCGCCGACGCCACCGACCACACCCGCACCCCCGCCCCCACTCCCGGCACCGGCACCGGCACCGGCACCGGCACCGGCACCGGCACCGGCACCGGCACCGGCACTGCCGAACGGCCGCACCGCGTCGCCGTCCTCGCCCTCGACGGTCTGCTCCCCTTCGAGCTGGGCATCGCGCCGCGCATCTTCGGCCTCGCCCGCGACGAACGGAGGCGTCCGCTGTACGAGGTCGTGACCTGCTCGGTCCGGCCGCCGGGCCCGGTCGCCACGGACGCGGACTTCGCGATCATGGTCGAGAAGGGCCCCGAGGCGCTGGCCACCGCCGACACGGTCGTCGTCCCCGCCTCCTACGAGCTGGGCCCGGTCTACGAGGAGGGCGTGCTGACCGGGGAACTGGCCGCCGCGCTGGCCCTCGTGCGGCCCGGCACCCGGCTGGTCGCCATCTGCACGGGCGGGTTCGTACTGGCCGCCGCCGGCTACCTCGACGGCCGCCCGGCGACCACGCACTGGGCCTCGGCCGAGCACTTCCAGCGGCTGTTCCCGAGGGTACGGGTGGACGCCGACGTGCTGTTCGTGGACGACGGCGACGTGCTCACCTCGGCCGGGGTCGCGGCCGGGATCGACCTGTGCGTGCACATCGTGCGCCGGGACCACGGCACCGCCGTCGCCAACGAGGTGGCCCGGCGCACCGTCGTACCGCCCCACCGGGACGGCGGGCAGGCGCAGTTCATCGAGCGGCCGGTGCCGGACCCGCAGCAGTCCTCCACGACGCGCGCCCGCGCCTGGGCGCTGGGCCGCCTGCACGAGCCGATCCAGCTGCGGGACATGGCCGCCCAGGAGTCGATGTCGGTACGCACCTTCACCCGCCGTTTCCGCGAGGAGGCCGGCGTCAGTCCGGGCCAGTGGCTCGCCCGGCAGCGCGTGGAACGGGCCCGGCACCTGCTGGAGTCCACCGCCCTGTCGGTGGACCAGGTCGCGCGGGACGCGGGGTTCGGCACGGCCCAGTCGATGCGGCAGCATCTCCAGGCCGCGCTCGGGGTCACGCCGACCGGGTACCGGCGCACCTTCCGCGCGGAGTTGTCCACAGCCTGTGGACGATGAGTCCTCGTTGACCGGCGGCGCGGCGCTGTCCGCCCCGAGCACGGCATCGCGCGCCGCCGGCCGACTCCGGCGCCTCCCGCCCGGCTCCCGTCGCCCCGGGGGAACCGCCGCCGACACGACCCACGCTCGTCGAGGGCTCCGTCACCGAGCCCTCGTCGTCCCCTCGCGGCGAATCGTGGCTCCCAGCGTGAGGAAGCGGTCACGATCCGTCAACCGACGGGTGGGCTTTCCTCGCGTGTGTACCGGTTCGCCGGGGACGCGCACGGGAGCAGACCCCGGCGCACGGGCGTCACACGACTTCGTAGGCGAACCCCTGGTACGCCACCGCGCCACCGCCGTCGCCGCAGGCGGGTCCGGCGTCCCCGCCCCCGGAGGAGCGGTCCAGCTCGCACCAGATGCGCTTGCCGGTGCCCTCCCTGCTCCAGCCCCACCGGTCGGCGAGTCCGTCCACGAGGGCGAGGCCCCGGCCGCCGGTCGCCTCGCCGCCGGCGCACCGGGGCACCGGGGCCCGGTCGCTGGCGTCGTCCACCTCGAGGCGGACGGTGGCGTCCTTCGTCTCCTCGGTCACCGCACCCGGCAGCACCAGCCGCAGCACCGCCGAACGGCCGGTGTGCACCACGGCGTTGGTGACGAGCTCGGAGACGAGCAGGACGAGCGTCTCGGCGAGTGGCTCATCGGCCCGTATCCCCGACCCGGCGAGGCGTGAACGCGCCCAACGCCGGGCACGCCCCACTTCCGAGGGGTCTGGACGGACCTCCAGCTGCACTTGAAGCACCTGCACCGCTCACACCATCCGAACCGGCGGACACAAAGGCTCGCGCCTCATGAGGGCCACGATCGTAGCCATTTCCAGCATGGCCAGAACAACGGCCGGGGCGGGGATCACCGAACGTGATTCCCTTGTGGAACAGCATGGTTGACGGACAGTCACGTCAACAAGCGCTTCGGGCATATTCCAGCGCGAAGGAGTACGCGTGCGCCATACTGTGCGACGCACATTCCGGGGAGTCGAACAGGCGGCGGCCGACGGCCGTTCCACCCTGCGGGGCGCGGCACACACCGTCGGTTCCGGAGCCGCCCCGGGGGCAACTCCGGCACGGCTGGCGCTCGGGACCACTCGCATCCACCACAAGGTACCGGAGCGTGGCACCGACTCCGCGCCGTAACGGGTCGTGCGGCGGACACAACCCGGTATCAACGCTCCGTGATACCGCACTGCCACGATCCGCGACACTCGGGCGGACGCCGCTCCGCTGCGCGCTACTCCGGCACGGTGAACCAGCGGGCGAAGGCCGGGACGATCTCCGTCTCCCCCACCGTGCCGTCGCCGTCCGCGTCGAGCGCGGCGGCGACCGACCGGGCCACGTCTCCGGGCACCCCGAACACGGTCAGGGCCCGCGCGGTGTCCGCGACGGTGACCGTACCGTCGCCGGGGCCGGCGACGGCGAGGGCGGCGTGCAGGAAGGGGCGGGCGATCTCGGCGAACCGGTCCGGCTTGTCGCGCAGCCGCTTGACCGCGGCGGTGACGAACTCCTCACGGGTGATGCGCTGGTCGCCGTCCCGGTCGGCGATGCCCGCGAGTCCCTGCCAGAGCGCCTCCGCACCGCCGTACAGGGCCTGCCCCCGGTCGGAGCGGGCGGCGACGCCGAACTCGGCGAGCAGGGCCTTGGCCGCCCCGCTGAAGTCGGAACGGTCGATGTGGCCGTTGCCGTCCTGGTCGAAGGTGGTGAACCGCGCGGCGATCCTGCGCTCGTACTCGCTGTTGACCATGGTTCTCTCCGGCCGTCTCACGTCGGTGTTCGGGGCACGTCTCGCCCGGAGCGTACGTCGCCGGACGCGGCCGCGGGCGGGACTTGCCGCGATGTCCCGCGCGGCCTACGCGGAAAGGGGGCGCGGCTCGTCCCCGGTGGCCGAGGCGAGGTCGGGGTGGCAGTCGAAGAGCCGGCGCACGCCCAGCGCCCCGAGGACGCGGTTGACGTGGGAGCCGTCGACGGCGCCCTGGGCGGGCAGTATCAGCCGCAGCCTGCCCTGGCAGGAGCGGATGAGCCGCCGGGAGGCGATGAGGACGCCGACCCCGCTGGAGTCGCAGAACAGGACCTCGGAGAGGTCCAGGACGAGGCTGTGCCGCCCCTCGGCCACCTCGTCGTGCACACGCTGCCGCAGCACCGGTGACGTCACCAGGTCCAGTTCGCCCGACACCTGGAGCACGGCCCATCGGCCCCGCTCCCCGCCGGTCACGTTGAACGTCACCACCATGCCCTTCATCCGTCGGAGCGCCGGAACGCCTGGATTCACCCGAAACGGAAGCCGTACCTACGCTTCCTGGCGGCGCGCCTGCCCACCGGCCGTTCCCGCAAACGCCGGGGCGGAAACGGAGACCGGTCGGAAGAGGCTTGTTTCAGACGCTTTCGATCTCGTTCGATCGATTTCGGTCGCACGATAGAGGGTAGTGGAGGCCCATATCACCTCCGGCCCGTCGGGAGCGCACATTGGAGCAAAGGGGCGTGCGCTGTCGGACGTGCCGACTACATTCGAGGAGAGGGTGGCCGCGGGCCGGGTCCGACGAGGGGGTGGAGGAGCCGCATGGCGAAGAGGGACGTGCCCCTGCGCTGGGACCGCAAGATGCAGCAGCGGCTCGCGCGCGGCGAGGCCGCCGCCCTGGGCGAGCTGTACGACCGGTTCGCCTCGCTGGTGCACGGTCTGGCGCACCCTCGGGGAGTGCGACGCCTGCGCCGAGGAGGCGCTGCGCCTGCGCGAGGCGGTCACGCTGCTCCAGCGGCCGGAGAGCCTCGACCTGGACCCCGCCCTGCGCACCCGGGTGCTGGACGGCTGCCTGGAGCGGCGTCCGCCCCGCATCCCGGTGCCCGAGTGGGCGGCCCCCTACGACGCCGAGACCGCGCGCCTGGACGCGCTGCTCCAGGACTTCGGGGACGCCGAGTGGCACGCCCCGGTCCGGCTGCGCTGGTACGAGGACGACGGCGCCGCGAGCCGGCGTACCACCGTCGCCGGGGTCATCGCGCACCTGCTGACGGTCGACGGGACGGTCGCGGCCGCCCTGGGCCTCGACGACCCGCTGGGTGACATCGCGGCGCCCGGCCAGGCGCCGGCCGCCCGCACGGAGGCGTACTGGCGGGCCTCGCACTGCCCGCCCACCCGCGCGGAGCGGGCGTCCTGGCGCCGGCAGACCCACGACATCGTCCGGACGGTGGCGTTCACCGGCGACGCGGGCGGGATGCCGGTACCGTACGGCGGCCTCGAGCTGCCCCTGCGGGACGCGATGCTGGACCGGGCGTTCGAGTGCTGGGTGCACGCGGAGGACATCGCCGAGGCGGTGGACTACCCGTACAACCCGCCGTCCGCGCGCCACCTCAACGGCATGATCGACCTCGCGGCCCGGATGCTGCCGGGGGTCCTCGCGACCCGCCGCCGGGCCGGTCTGGCCGCTCCCGGCGACCGTCCGCACCTGGTCGCCGCGGGTGAGCCGGGGCGCAGCCTGCGGCTGGAGATCGAGGGCTCGGGCGGCGGCGAGTGGCTCATCCCGCTGGACTCGCCCGGCGCGGTGGGCTCCTCCGACCACGAGGTGGCCCATGTCGCCCTGGACGGCGTGGAGTTCTGCCGGCTGGCGGCGGGCCACGTGCCTCCGGCGGAGGCGGCGGCCGGTCAGGTGGGCGACCGCGACGCGATCAGGGACGTCCTGTTCGCGGCAGCCGCCCTGAGCCGGATGTAGCCTCGCCGCCGGACGTAGCCTCGCCGCCGGTTGCGGCGTCGCCCTCCCGGGGGGCGACGGGGGCCGTGTGAAGGACCTCGCGGGCCTGGTCCGCGGCCCGGACGATGCTCTCGGAGATGAAGTCGAGGAAGCGGGCGATGTTCTCCAGGCGGTCGGCGGCCGGGGTGCCGGAGCCCAGGACGGCCACGCCCTGGCGTGCGGTCTCGGCCACCAGGAGGGTCCCGCGGGCGCTGGCGACCATGGACTGGTACCAGACGTCGTCGTCGATGACGTAGCGCTCGCGGCGCGACGCGTCGCGTTCCCGGCGGACGAGCCCCTGGCCGTCGAGGAACGCGACCGCCTTGGAGACGGACGCGGGACTCACCCGGAGGCGCTGGACGAGCTCGGCCGCGGTGAGGCTGCCGGTGTCGCTGACGCAGAGGCACGCCATCACCCGGGCCATCATCTTCGGCGTGCCCTGCTGTATGAAGACCGTGGTCAGCGTCTCCTCGTAGGCGCGCACGGCCTCGGCGTCCCGGCCGTGGGCCGGCGGTGCCTGCGGCCCCCGGGGCGTCGCCTGCCCACGCCGGTGGGCGCGCCGCTCGGTGGCCCGGTGGGCCAGGTCGGCGCGGTACGCGGTGGGGCCGCCGTTGCGCATCACCTCGCGCGTGACGGTCGAGGTGGGCCGGTCGAGGCGTCTGGCGATCTCCGCGTAGGCGAGGCCGTCGGCCAGCCCCAGGGCGATCTGCTGACGTTCCTGCTGGGTGAGCCTGCCTCCCGGCATCGCCCTTCCTCTCCCTCGCACTCCGCTGACGGCCCGACCATAGCGTTCACCTCCACTTCATTGCAACGCCCGGCAGGGCTGACGTTGCATTACCCAGCACACCGTTGCAACGAAATATGCCGTCTGAACTGCGCTGATTTACTTAGAACGCAACAACGTTATTGAGCATTCCATGAACGCAACGTAGCGTTTCTCCTGTCAGAAACACCGACGAACACAGGAGACCACCATGCAGACCTTCCCCACCCCCGCCCCGCTCTCCGCCGTCCTCGACGTCCCCGCGGGCCGCGTCCAGGTCATCGCCGCCGACCGGGCCGACACCACGGTCGAGGTCCTGCCCGCGGACCCCTCGAAGGGACGGGACGTGCATGCGGCCGAGCAGACCAGGGTCGAGTTCGGCGACGGCGTGCTGCGCGTCGGGACTCCGGCGAAGAACCAGTTCATGGGCGCGTCCGGCGCCGTCGAGGTGACGGTCCGGCTGCCCGCCGGCTCCCGCATCGAGGCCAGGACGGCATCGGCCGAGTTCCGGGGCGTCGGGCGGCTCGGCGACGTCGACTACGAGGGCGCGCACGGCCCGGTCAAGCTCGACGAGGCGGCGGGCGTCCGCCTGACCACCGCCGCCGGCGACATCTCGCTGGGCCGTCTCGACGGCCCCGCCGACATCCGCACCGAGAAGGGCGACATCCGGATCGCCGAGGCCGTGCGCGGCCGGGTCGTCCTGCGCACCCGGTCCGGCGACATCTCGGTCGGTGCCGCCGCCGGGGTCTCCGCCTCCCTGGACTCCGGCACCTCCTACGGCCGCGTCCACAACGCGCTCAGGAACACCGGCACCCCCGAACTGACCGTCCACGCGACCACCGACCACGGCGACATCACCGCCCGCAGCCTCTGAGGAGCATCAGCCATGACCGACCTGGCCATCGCGGCGAACGGACTGCGCAAGTCCTACGGCGACAAGACCGTCCTCGACGGTGTCGACCTGGCCGTCCCCGAAGGAACGATCTTCTCCCTGCTCGGCCCGAACGGTGCCGGCAAGACCACCGCCGTCAAGATCCTCTCCACCCTCGTGACCGCCGACGCCGGTGACCTCCGCGTCGGCGGGCACGACCTCGCCGTCGACCCGCAGGCCGTGCGGGCCTCGATCGGAGTCACCGGCCAGTTCTCCGCCGTCGACGGGCTGATCACCGGCGAGGAGAACATGTGGCTCACGGCGGACCTGCACCACCTCTCCCGCGCCGAGGGCCGGCGGGTCGCCGCCGAACTGCTGGAGCGCTTCGACCTCGCCCAGGCCGCGAAGAAGCCCGCCTCCACCTACTCCGGCGGCATGAAGCGGCGCCTCGACATCGCCATGACCCTGGTCGGCGCCCCGCGGATCATCTTCCTCGACGAACCGACCACGGGCCTGGACCCCCGCTCCCGCCACACCATGTGGCAGATCATCCGCGAACTCGTCACCGACGGCGTCACCGTCTTCCTCACCACCCAGTACCTGGAGGAGGCCGACGAACTCGCCGACCGCATCGCCGTGCTCAACGGCGGGAGGATCGCCGCCGAGGGCACCGCGGAGGAACTCAAGCGGATCGTCCCCGGCGGACACGTCCGGCTCCGCTTCACCGACCCCGCCGCCTACCGCGACGCCGCCACCGCGCTGCCCGCGAGCACCGGGGACGACGCGGCCCTGGCCCTCCAGATCCCCAGCGACGGCAGCCAGCGTGCGCTGCGCACGGTCCTCGACCGGCTGGACGCGGCCGGCGTCGAGGCCGACGAGCTGACCGTCCACACCCCCGACCTCGACGACGTCTTCTTCGCCCTCACCGGCGGTGCCGCCGTCCCCGCCCAGACCGACCCGCTGAAGGAGACCGTCCGATGAGCAACCTCTCCCTCGCCGTGCGCGACTCGTCCACGATGCTGCGCCGCAACCTCCTGCACGCCCGGCGCTACCCGTCGCTCACCCTGAACCTGCTGCTCACGCCGGTCATGCTGCTGCTGCTCTTCGTCTTCGTCTTCGGCGACGCGATGAGCGCCGGCATCGGCGGCGGCGACCGCTCCGACTACGTCGCCTACCTCGTGCCGGGGCTGCTCCTGATGACCATCGGCTCCACCACGATCGGCACCGCGGTCTCCGTCTCCAACGACATGACCGAGGGCATCATCGCCCGCTTCCGGACCATGGCCATCCACCGCGGCTCCGTCCTCGTCGGGCACGTCGTCGGCAGCGTGGTGCAGTCGGTCATGAGCGTGGTCCTGGTCGGCGCCGTCGGCGTGGCCATCGGCTTCCGCTCCTCCGACGCCACCGCCCTGGAGTGGCTGGCGGCCTTCGGGCTGCTCCTGCTGTTCACGCTGGCACTGACCTGGATCGCCGTCGGCATGGGCCTGATCAGCCCGAACGCCGAGGCCGCCAGCAACAACGCGATGCCGCTGATCTTCCTCCCGCTGATCTCCAGCGCCTTCGTGCCGATCGACGCCATGCCCGGCTGGTTCCAGCCGGTCGCCGAGTACCAGCCGTTCACGCCCGCCATCGAGACGCTGCGCGGCCTGCTCCTCGGCACCGGGATCGGGCACAACGGATGGCTCGCCGTCGGCTGGTGCCTCGCCCTGACCGTGCTCGGCTACCTCTGGGCGACCTCGAAGTTCAACAGCGACCCGAAGTAGCCCTCGTGACCACGGTCCTGGGACCGCCGGACCCTAGGCGAAGACGACCGTCCGGCGGCCGTTCAGCAGGATCCGCCGCTCCGCGTGCCACTTCACGGCACGCGCCAGCGCCTGGCACTCCACGTCACGCCCGACCGCCACCAGCTGGTCGGGCGTGACGTCGTGGCCGACCCGCTCGACCTCCTGCTCGATGATCGGCCCCTCGTCGAGGTCGGCGGTCACGTAGTGCGCGGTCGCGCCGATCAGCTTCACGCCCCGCGCGTGCGCCTGGTGGTACGGCTTCGCGCCCTTGAAGCTCGGCAGGAACGAGTGGTGGATGTTGATGATCCGGCCGCTGAGCGCCTTGCACAGGTCGTCCGAGAGAACCTGCATGTAGCGGGCCAGGACGACGAGTTCGACGTTCTCCTCGCGCACGATCTCCAGGACCCGGGCCTCGGCCTCCGGCTTGGTGTCCTTCGTCACGGGGATGTGGTGGAAGGGGATGCCGTAGGACCCCACCAGCTCGGCGAAGTCGGTGTGGTTGGACACCACCGCCGCGATCTCCACGGGCAGCGCCCCGGTCCGCGCCCGGAAGAGCAGGTCGTTCAGGCAGTGCCCGAACCTGCTCACCATGAGCACGATGCGCATCTTCGCGTCGGCCCGGTTGATCTGCCAGTCCATGTGGAAGGCGTCGCCGATGGCGGTGAAGCTGGCCCGCAGCTTGTCGACGGTCACCGGCTCGACGGCCGAGAAGTGGACCCGCATGAAGAACAGACCCGTGTCGTGGTCCCCGAACTGCTGACTGTCCTCGATGTTGCAGCCGGTCATGAACAGGTAGCTCGACACGGCGTGCACGATGCCCTGCTTGTCGGGGCAGGACAGGGTGAGGACGTACTGGTCGGCCGGGACGGCGGCCGGGGGGACGGCGGCGGAGGACTGCGGATTCATGCAGCACAGGGTCCCATATCCGGCCTCCCGGACCGCGTGCCGTCCCGTCAGGCGGACCGGGTGAGGATGTGCAGCACCTCGAGCGTGCGCGGCTCCGTCTCCGGGTCCTCGCCGTCGCCGTTGGCCAGCCGTACGTGCGCGTCGCGCGCCGCCCGCACCGCCTCCGGCCAGTCCGCGTGCTCCAGGTACGCGGTCACCGGCGCGTCCGGCCCGACCTGGTGCATGATCCGCAGGACCCGCAGCACGGCGGTGTCGACCAGCGCCGCCTCCTGCGAGTCGCGGAAGACCGTGCCCACGTACTTCTCGGCCGACCAGTGGTCCAGCCAGGTGTCCTCCACCAGGCGGTACACGGCGTCGGTGACGTCCCCGTAGCCGTCGACGCCGGCCAGCCAGACGTCCCGCTGGAACGCGGGGGCGGAGAGCATGTGCAGCGCGGAGCGCACCTGACTGCGCCAGCGCCACCACGGCATGTCGTTGAGAGGCATGCCGCCCATGGTGGTGGAGCGACGGCCGCGACGGGAAGAGTTCTCCGAACCTTGCACGGTCATCGATCCTACGTTCCTCTCCTGCGCGCCCCGCCGGCCCCCGTAATTCACCTCCGCGTCACCACGCGTTGACCGCAGGTCACACCCGGGTTGGCCGGGTGACGGAATCGTGCGGGGACATGACCGGCAGGCGACCCATCCGCAGCACTTCCCCCGACGGCCCCCGCGGCCGTTCCCGGGCCACCCGCACCGCCGCCCTGTCCGCGGGCGCGCTGGTGGCGTGCGCGTCACTCGCCGCCGGCTGCGGGGTCGTCCCCGGTGCCACGGGGGGCTCCGGGGACGACGGCCCGATCACCGTCATGACCTGGGCGCCGCAGGACACCGGCGCGACCAACAAACCCGGCATGCCCGCGCTCGCCCAGGCCTACGCCCGCTCGGTCAACGCCCAGGGCGGCCTCGGCGGCCGCAAGCTCAACGTCCTGACCTGCAACGACCACAACGACAGTGTGGACGCCGCGAAGTGCGCCCGCCGTGCCGTCAAGGAGAACGCGGTCGCCGTGCTGGGCTCCTACAGCCAGCACGCCGACTCGTTCTTCCCCGTCCTCGAGGGCGCCCGCATCCCGTACATCGGCGGATACGGCCTCACCAACACGGAGTTCACCAGTCCCCTCTCGTACCCGGTCAACGGGGGCCAGCCGGCGCTCCTCGCGGGACTCGGCAGCGCCCTCGCCGACTCCTGCGGGCCGGTCACCCTGGTCCGCCCCGACACGATCGCGGGCGACCAGCTGCCGCCGCTGCTGGACGCGGGGCTGGTCACGGGCGGGCACGAGCGCTCCCACGACCAGCGGGCCGCGGAGGACGCCACCTCCTACGACGACCAGTCCGGGCAGGCACTGGCGCGGGAGGGCACCGGCCGGGCGAAGGCGGGATGTGTCGTGCCCGTCCTCGGGGACCGCACCGGCACCTTCATGGACTCCTTCCGGCGCGCCCGCGAGGACCACCCCGGCGTACGGACCGCGACGGTCCTCGGCAGCGTCGACCAGACGACGGTCAACGCGAGCGGCGGGGCGTCCGGACCCTACGAGGGGGCGTACGTCACCGGCTGGTACCCGTCGGTGGGCGACCCGGCCTGGGACGGGCTGAAGAAGCTGATCAAGGAGCAGGCGTTCGGCGACAACGACGTCGACGCGGCGGACGCCGGGGTGCAGACGACCTGGATCGCGTACACCGTCTTCAGGCAGGTCGTCGAGTCGCTGGGCGACGGCGAGGTGAGCGCCGACACCGTCCGGCGGGCCCTCGACGACGGCCTGGAGGTCGGTACCGGCGGGCTCACGCCCGACCTGCGCTGGACCTTCGCCGACAAGCTGGCCTCGGTCGGCTTCCCCCGCCTGGTCAACGCCGAGGTCACCCTCCAGGTCGTCCGCGAGGGCCGCCTGGTCTCGGCCCGCGAGGGCGCCGTGGACACCACCAAGACCCTGCAGAACGCGGACGTCGCCTAGCGGGTGCGCCGCGGCCCGCCCGCAGCGGCGGGCCCGCCCGGTCACAGCTGGGTCGGCTGCCGCTCGGTCAGGCCGTACTTCTTGGCGATGGCGTTCCAGAGCTTCGCGGCCTTGGCCTTCTCCTTGCTGGCCGTGCCGCTCGCCCGGTTGGCCGCCGACGGCTGGGTGGCCGCCTTGCCCTTCTTGCAGCCCTTCTTGCCGGCCGTCCGGTCGGCCCAGGCCGCGTAGTGGTTGTCGGCCGACGCCGAGGCCTGCCACGCCTTGGTGAGCGCCGTGGTCAGCTCGGTGTGCCGGGGCAGCTTGTCCACGGAGAGCTTGCCGAGGCTGTCGACGAGACCGCTGCGCTGCTTGGCGGCCTCGCGCAGGTCCTTGGCCGCCTGGGGCAGGTTGTCGCAGGTCTTCACGTCGCCCACCGCGTTGATCACCGTGGTGCGGCCGGTGCCGCTCTCGGCGAGCAGCTTGTCCAGCTCGACGGCCTGCTGCTCGGCCGGGTCGGCGGACGGCGACGCGGACGCGGAGGCGGACGCCGACTCGGAGGCGGGTGCCGTGGCGGACACCGTCTGGTTGCCGCCCTTGTCCTCGTCCTTCCCGCCGCCGGCCATCATCGCGCCGGCGCCGACCCCGACGACGGCGATGCCCACGCCGACGGCCGCGATGAGCGGCAGCCGCGAGCCGGTACGCCCGCCCCGGCCGCCCCGGCCGCCGTCGTCACCGCCCCCGCGCCGCCTGCCGCCGCCACCGCCGCCGCTGCCGGGTCCCTGCGGGGCGTACATGGCCTGGTCGCCGGGGTACGGCGCCTGGGGCGCGTCGAAGCGGGGCATCTGCTGGGTGGCCGAGGCCGGGCCGTCCGCACCGGGCGCGCCGCGGAAGAGGTTGTCGAACTCGGCGGGCGGCTGACGCCCCGCGTCGGCGCCGGGCGCCGCGCCGAACGGGGCACCGGCGGGACCGCCGGGCACGGGCGCGATGTACTGCGTGGCCTCCGCGTCGGGATGGGGCACGGGAGCGGGCGCGGGCTGCGCGGGGTACTGCGGTGCCTGGCCGAGGTACTGCGTCGACTCGGCGGCGTGCGGCTGCGCGGGGCTCTCCGGGGGCAGCGCACCGGGACCCGCGGGCGGTATGTGCGGGATGAACTGGGTGGCGCCCTCGTCGGCAGAGGCCGCGACCGGGGGTATGAACTGCGTGGCCCCCTCGTCGGCGGCCGGCAACGGCGCGGCCGCCCCGCCGTACTGCTGCGGGTGCTGGTGAGGGTGCTGCTGGTGCTGCCCGTACGGCGGCTGCGCGCCGTAGGACGGGTCGCCCGCCCCGTACGACGGGCCCGGCGCGCCCTCCGGCGGCAGCGGTCCCGGGCCCGCCTGGGGCGGCAGGGCGCCGGGGGCCTGGCCGGGGTCGCCCTGGGCGGGCGGCCAGGCGGACGGCTGAGGGGTCTCCGGAGCGCCCCACGGCTGCGCGGCGGGCGGAGTGGGCCAGCCCTGGCCGGCGGGCGGGCCCTGCTGCTGCTCGGGGCCCCACGGCCGGTCCCAGGCCTGGCCGCCGGGCGGTGCCGATGCGGGCGGGCCGCCGGCCTGGGGGCCGACGGGCGCGTCGGCCAGACCGGGCAGCAGGGGCTCGCCACCGTCCGAGGGCAGCACGATGCCTTCGCGCGCTTGCCGCGCCGAGGGCTCCTCGCCCTGTCCACTCTGCGTCACCGGGACTCCTACGAATGGGGGACCTTCGGAATCGTCGGCTCACGCTACCGGGTCCCAGGAGCCCGCTGCCACGCCGCCCGGGGCGTCAACTCCTTCCCTGTGACGGCAGTAACAAAACCAGGCCGCGGCGCGCTGTTGATGTCCCTTTCCGCTCACCACGGCGCGGTTTCACGCCCGTTCACTCATCCGCTCCCCCTCCGTTCACGCGGCGGCCTGGAGGTCGAGGCGGGCGCCGAACTCCCTGACCACGGCTTCTTCCCGGTACGGCTCGAGCCGGGCCTGGAAGTCGTCCAGGTACTCGGCGCCCCGGTTCGAACGCAGCGTCTCCAGGAGTTCCACGGCCCTGGTCGCCGTGTGGCAGGCCTGTTCGATCTCGCGCTGCTGCACCTGGGCCGTGGCCAACAGCACATGGCCGATGGCCCGCCTGCGCGCCCGGGACTCGGGATGCCCCTCCAGCGACTGCCGTGCGTAACGCGCCGCCGCGTCGGCCTGGCCGAGGTCCCGGTGGCAGTGCGCCAACTCGTCGGCCAGGTAGGCGCCGTCGAAGTGCGCGATCCACACCGGGTCGTCCCCGGAGGCCGGATCGGCCGACTCCATCGCCCCGACCGCCCGTCCGGCCGCCTCGTGGGCCGCCCGTACGTCGCCGAGGAGCGCGTGGCCCCGGGCCTCGGCCGCGTGGAACATCGACTCCGCGCGCGGTGTGACCCGCCCGCGTGCGCCCTCCTGCGCCGCCCGCGCCAACTGGGCGATCTCGCGCGGGTTCCCCAGCTGCGCGGCGAGGTGGCTCATGGACGCGGCCAGCACGTACCCGCCGTAGCCGCGGTCCCCGGCCGCCTGTGCGAGCCGCAGCGACTGGATGTAGTACCGCTGCGCGAGGCCCGGCTGGCCGGTGTCGACGGCCATGTATCCGGCCAGCTCCGTCAGCCGCGCGACCGTGGCGAACAACTCCCGTCCGACCGCCTCCCGGTAGGAGCCGGCCAGCAGTCCGGAGACCACGCTGTTCAGGTAGTGCACGAGGACCGGGCGCACGTGCCCGCTCCCGTACTGGTGGTCCAGGTCCGTCAGGGCCTGCGTCATCGCGCGCACGGCCGCCACGTCGGACTGGCCCACCCGCGGCCCCGCCGCACGCGACACCTGCGGGTCGGGGGCGGAAATCAGCCAGTCCCGGCTGGGCTCGACGAGCGCGGAGGCGGCGACGGAGGACCCGGACAGGAAGTCCCGGCGCCCCACGTCGCTGCGCCACAGCTCGCAGACCTGCTCGATGGCTCCCAGTACCGTCGGCGAGAACTGGAGGCCGACGCCGGACGCGAGGTTCTTGCCGTTGGCCATGCCGATCTCGTCGATCGTGACCGTGCGGCCGAGCTTGCGGCCGAGCGCCTCGGCGATGATCGCGGGTGCCCGGCCCCGCGGTTGCTGTCCGCGCAGCCAGCGGGCCACGGAGGTCTTGTCGTACCGCAGGTCGAGACCGTGCTCGACCCCGCACACGTTGACCCGGCGGGCGAGGCCCGCGTTGGAGCAGCCCGCTTCCTGAATGAGCGCCTGCAGTCGTTCGTTCGGCTGCCGCGCGACGAGCGGCCTTGCGGCCATGGCGTAACCCCCATGCGGTCTCATGCGGTCTCGATGCTGTCCCGGCGGATCGTCGGACGAAACGGACGATCCGGCCGTGAAGATCAATGCCCAGTCGATGTGCCGACAATGCGAGACTTGCGAAGCTTGCGATGCTTACGAGGATTGCCGGGGCAACGGCCGGTGCCGGCCCCAGTCCTGGCTACCCAGCTCCCGCGGTGAATCCTCCTGCGCGCCCCCACGTATGCACCCATGCGCCCCGAATGCGGCTTCGATGCACCTCCTCCGCGCACGGCACCCCCGTAACCCCCGGTGAGCCCGGGAGTTGAGGTTCCCGTGGAAGAGACCATCCCCGGCACCGAAGCCGCCCAGATCCCGCAGCAGCGCGGCACCTCGCTGCTGGAGACCGCCGTTCGCTACGCCGAGGAGCGTCACTGGGACGTGTTTCCCGGCACCTGGCTGGTGCCCGGCGACGGGGTGCAGCGCTGCTCCTGCGGGGACCCGGCGTGCGCCGCGCCGGGCGCGCACCCGGCGGGCGAGGACTGGGCGGCGCAGGCGACGGGCAGCGCGACGGCCGCCCGGCGGATGTGGCAGAAGCAGCAGACGGCGTCGATCCTGCTGCCCACGGGGCGGACGTTCGACGCGATCGACGTCCCCGAGAGCGCCGGGTTCCTGGCGCTGGCCCGGATGCAGCGGATGGAGCTGACGCTGGGGCCGGTGACGCTGGCGCCGGACCGGCGGATGCGGTTCTTCGTCCTTCCGGGTGCGGGGGCGAAGGTGCCGGATCTCGTGCGGCGGCTGGGGTGGGCGCCCCGGGCCCTCGATCTGGGCGTGCTCGGGGAGGGCGCGTACGTGGCGGCGCCGCCCACGCGGTTCGGGACGCGGGGCGCGGTGCAGTGGGCCTGCCGGCCGACCGCGGTGAATCGGTGGTTGCCGGATGTGGAGGAGCTGATCTCGGCGTTGGCCTATGCGTGCGGGCGGGATCGTTAGGGGGCGCCCCTTCGTCTGCCGGGTTGCTGTGTTCTGGCGGCTGCCGGCCGTACGTGGTTGATCGCGCAGTTCCCCGCGCCCCTTCGGGGCGCTTTCCCCCCGTAGGGTGCGAAGTTGACGGAGGGAGACGTGGTGAGTACTAGCGCCGTTCGGGTTCGGGGGCTCTGGAAGCGGTTTGGGCAGCAGGTGGCCGTGGGTGGGGTCGATCTGGACCTGCCGGCGGGGAAGTTCATCGGGCTCGTCGGGCCCAACGGGGCCGGGAAGACCACCACGCTCTCCATGGTGACCGGGCTGCTGCGGCCGGATCAGGGGTCGGTCGAGGTCGTCGGGCACGACGTGTGGCGCGATCCGGCCGAGGTGAAGGCCAGGATCGGGGTGCTGCCCGAGGGGCTGCGGCTGTTCGAGCGGCTGTCGGGGCGGGAACTGCTCGGCTACACGGGCCGGTTGCGCGGCCTGCCCGGCGACGAGGTCGACAAGCGGGCCACGCAGCTCCTCGACGTCCTCGACCTCGCGGGCGCCCAGCACAAGCTGGTCGTCGACTACTCGACCGGTATGCGCAAGAAGATCGGCCTCGCCGCCGCACTGCTGCACTGCTGCACAACCCTGAAGTGCTGTTCCTGGACGAGCCGTTCGAGGGCGTCGACCCGGTCTCCGCACAGACCATCCGGGGTGTTCTGGAGCGCTACACGGCCTCCGGCGCCACCGTCGTCTTCTCCTCCCACGTCATGGAGCTGGTGGAGTCGCTGTGCGACTGGGTGGCCGTCATGGCCGCCGGCCGCATCCGCGCCACCGGAACCCTCGCCGAAGTGCGCGGCGGGGCGGCCTCGTTGCAGGAGGCGTTCCTCGAACTCGTCGGTGCGGGCGGCCGGGACGCCGGGTCCGACCTGGACTGGCTGGGCGGCGGGTCCCGATGAGCGCGCCGACCGCACCGGACGCCTCGGCTCCATCTCCGTCGGGTGCGTCGGGCGGATCCGTTCCGTCCCTCACCTCCGTGTTCGTGCGGCTGAAGCTGTCGCTCCTGCGCAACGGGCTGCGGCAGTCCGGCGGGCGGCGGGCCGCCTACATCGCCTCGGCCGTCGTCGTGCTGCTCTTCGCCGCGCTCCAGCTGATCGGCCTGATCGCGCTGCGCGGGTACGCGCACGTGGACTCGCTGGTCGTCCTGCTCGCCGCGGTGCTCGCCCTGGGCTGGGCGGTGATGCCGCTGTTCTTCCCCGGCGGCGACGAGACACTGGACCCGACCCGGCTGGTGATGCTGCCCCTGCGGCCCGGCCCCCTGGTACGGGCCCTGCTCACGTCCTCGCTGGTGGGCATCGGGCCACTGTTCACGCTGTGCGTGTTCGCCGGATCCGTGGTCGCGGTCGCCCACGGCGGGGCGGCGTACGCCGTCGGGGTCGTCGGCGCGGTCCTCGCGCTGCTGGTGTGCGTGACCCTCGCGCGGGCCGTCGCCGCGGCCAACGTACGGCTGCTGACCAGCCGCAAGGGACGCGACCTCGCGGTGCTCAGCGGGCTGGTCGTCGCGGTCGGCGCGCAGCTCGTCAACTTCGGCGCGCAGCGGCTGGGTTCGTCGGGACTCGGTGAGCTGGACCCGGTGGCCGACGTGGTGCGCTGGGTGCCGCCGGCGTCGGCGGTCGGCGCGATGGACGCGGCGAGCGACGGGTCGTACGGCGTCGCGCTGGCCCAACTGGCACTGACCGCCGCGGCGCTGGTGCTGCTGCTGCGGGTGTGGGCCCGGCATCTGACGCGGCTGATGACGGCGCCCGACGGCTCCACGCTCCAGAGCGACGCCGGGGCGGTGCGCGAACGCGGCTCGGCCGGGCCCGCCCGGTGGCTGCCCGCGGGCCGCACCGGCACCACCATGGAACGCACCCTGCGCTACGTGTGGCGCGACCCGAAGACCAAGGCGGCCTGGGTGACCTCGCTGGCCATCGGTCTGATCGTGCCGGTGTTCAACGCCTGGCAGGGCACCGGCTCGGTCTACTTCGCCTGCTTCGCCGCCGGGATGCTCGGCATCCAGATGTACAACCAGTTCGGGCAGGACACGTCCGCGTTCTGGATGGTCGCGATGACGATCTCCTCGACCAGGGACGCCTACGTCGAGCTGCGCGCCCGCGCGCTGGCGCTGCTGCTGATCACGCTGCCGTACGCGACCCTCGTCACCGTCCTGACCACCGCGATGCTCGACGACTGGCGGACCCTGCCCGAGGCGCTCGGCCTGTCCTTCGCGCTGCTCGGGGCGATGCTGGCGACCGGCGCGTGGACCTCGGCGCGCTTTCCGTACTCCATCCCGCAGGACGGGTACAAGAACGTCGCGCCCGGTCAGGTCGGGCTGGCCTGGGTCTCGATCTTCGGCGGCATGATCGGCGCGGCCCTGCTGTGCGCACCCGTGATCGCGCTGACGATCTGGGTCAACGTGAGCGCGGGCGCCGGGGACACGGGCTGGCTGCTGCTGCCGGTCGGCGCGGTGTACGGGGCGGCTCTGACGCTGCTGGGCCTGCGGCTGGCCGCGCCGCGTACGGCGGGGCGGCTGCCGGAGATCCTCACGGCGGTCAGCAAGGGGTGACGGGCGCTCAGGCGTCCCCGAGGGCGTTCAGGAACGGCTCGATGGCCGCCCGCCACGCCTCCGGCTGGTCGTAGTGGACTAGGTGGCCGGCGTCGGCGACCTCCGCGTACTGGCCGTCGGGCAGGACGCGGACCATCTCCTGGGCCTCGGCACGGCCCAGCTCGCCGTCGAGGCCGCGCACGACCAGGGTGGGGCAGCGGACCTGTGCCAGCTCCTCCCAGTGGGCGTCGTACACCCACGTCTCGCGGGAGCGCAGCATCTGCTCGGGTTCGAAGACGGGGCGCCAGCCGTCCGGGGACTCGGCCATCACCTCGGCGTAGAACGCGCCGCGGGCCGGGTTCGGGCGCTCCACCCAGGGGTCGTCCTCGCCGAACCACTTGCGGACGTCGGCGAGCGTGGCGAAGGGGACCGGCCAGGCGCGGAACCACTCGGTCCAGGTGTGCTGGGAGGCGGCGCCGAGGGCGGAGGCCCGCATGTCGCAGATGATCAGACCGCGGACCAGGTCGGGGCGTTTGGCGGCGAGCTGCCAGGCGGTCAGGGCGCCCATGGCGTGGCCGACGAGGACGGCCGGGCCGAGGCCGAGCTGCTCCAGGGCGGCCTCGACGTCCCCGACGTAGGCCTCCCGGGTGTAGGCGGCCCGCGGGGGCTTGTCGCTGCGGCCGTGACCGCGCTGGTCGAGGGCGACGGCACGGTGGCGGGCGGAGAGCCAGCGGGCCGTGGGGGCCCAGTGCGAGGCGCGGCCCATCAGGCCGTGCAGTAACAGCACGCCGGGCAGGTCCGAGGCCCCGGACGCGAGGTGTTCGTCCTGCGTGCGGTGCGTCCGGTCGGTCTTGGGAGGGTCGCCGAACTCCCAGGCGGCGAGGCGTACGCCGCCCGCGCCGGTCACGTCGATGCGCCGCACCATAGGTCCTGGCACCCCCAAGCTCCGCTCGGACCCGCCCGCCTCACGAGCCGGCCGATCCTGTGAACCGTGAACCCTGTCCTGCCTGCCTGCCTGCCTGCCTGCCTGCCGTGCAGAGTACCGAGATTATCGAATACTCATTCGAAAGAGCCGTCCCGCCGGGCAACACCCCTCATTCGAGTGACACCACTCAGGGATTGATCGCCGCCGCCCAGGGGAGATCTTCAACGGGAGGCGGACCGCTCGGGGAAACCGGTCCGAGGGGATTGACCTTGAGAGCTCGGGGCTCCAGGTCAGCACAGGGGAGGACAGGCCCCGGCGCCACACGGCGCCGGGGCCCTCTCCGTCTCTCCGGCACGCCCTCCCCCTCTCCGGCCCGGGCGACATCGCTGTCGGCCACGGCCAAGAGCCCCTCGCGTCCACTGCCTCACGCCACAGCCTGGCACGCGAAGCGCCCGGCCGCTGCGATTCCGCGCACCGCGACCCGGAACCAACGGGTCCCCCGGGTACGCGGTCAGCGCTTGGCGACGAACACGTGGGAGGCGGTGTCCGCCTCCAGCTCCGCGGCCTCTCCACCGCTGCCCACCAGGACCCCGCCCGCCGACTCGGTCACGCTCACCACCGAGCCGGGCTGCACACCGGCCCGGCGCAGCGTGTACATCAGCTGCGCGTCCGTCTGGATCGGCTCGCCGATACGGCGCACGACGACCGTCTTGCCCTCGGCCCCCGGGTCGAGGTCGGCGAGGGACACCATGCCCTCGTCCAGGAAGGGGTCGGCGCCGTCCGTCTCGCCCAGCTCCTCCAGGCCCGGGATCGGGTTGCCGTACGGCGACTCGGTCGGGTGCCGCAGCAGCTCCAGCACCCGGCGCTCGACGGCCTCGCTCATCACGTGCTCCCAGCGGCACGCCTCCGCGTGCACCTGCTCCCACTCCAGGCCGATCACGTCGACGAGCAGGCACTCCGCGAGCCGGTGCTTGCGCATCACCCGGGTCGCCAGCCGCCTGCCCTCGTCGGTCAGCTCCAGATGCCGGTCCGCCGCCACGGACACCAGCCCGTCGCGCTCCATCCGCGCCACCGTCTGGCTGACCGTCGGACCGCTCTGGTCGAGCCGCTCGGCGATCCGGGCGCGCATCGGGACCACACCTTCCTCCTCCAGCTCCAGGATGGTGCGGAGGTACATCTCCGTGGTGTCGATCAGTCCGGACATACGTGCCCCTTGATGAGATTGCCGGAGGCTGCGGCCCACCGGCGCGTGCGCTGGCCCTGCCACCAATTCTGACGCATACCACCGACAACCGTGCCGCGCCGCGAAAAGCCGGGCCCGCCCGCGCCCGCCCGGACCCGCTCCCGCCCGCTCCGACCGCCGTCCGACCGCGTTGACGCCGTATTGACACCGCACTGGTCCAGACCGCACCGTGATCCGCGACGCAGCCACTCCGAAGGGGCCCCGCATGAGCGACCACAAGCCGGCCGGTCAGTTCCTCGACGCGGCGATCGACCTCCTGCGACGCGTCCGCGACGAGGAGGCGGACAGCGTCGAGGCGGCCGGGACGCTGCTCGCCGACACCGTGCAGAACGGCGGCCGGCTCTTCGCCTTCGGCGCCGGCCACTCCTCGCTCGCCGCCCAGGACGTCGTGTACCGCGCGGGCGGACTCGCCCTGATGAACCTGCTCACCGTGCCCGGCGTCGTCGGCGTCGACGTGATGCCGGCCACGCTCGGCTCCGCCCTGGAACGCGTCGACGGCCTCGCGAGCGCCGTACTGGACTCCTCGCCGCTGCGCGAGGGCGACGCCCTGGTGATCATCTCCCTGTCCGGGCGCAACGCCCTGCCCGTGGAGATGGCCATGAACGCCCGTGCCCTCGGCGTCCGGGTCATCGGCGTGACCTCGGTGGCGTACGCCTCCGAGACGACCTCCCGGCACGCCTCCGGCACGTTCCTCAAGGACCACTGCGACATCGTGCTGGACTCCAAGATCGCCGTCGGCGACGCGGAACTCACCCTGGACACCGTCCCCGCGCCCTTCGCGCCCGCCTCCACGGTCGTCACCAGCGCCCTCATGCAGGCCATGACGGCCACCGCGGCCGCCACCCTCGCCGACCGCGGCATCGAACCCCCGCTGCTGCGCTCGGGCAACGTGGACGGCGGCCACGAATGGAACGGCCGCGTGCTGGAGCAGTACGGGGACCGGATCTTCTACCGGCGCTGAGCGGACGCGGCCACGCACGGTCAGGGGTCCTGGTGCATTGATCGTCCCCGCACCGCTCGCCTACGGTTCGCGCATGATCAGACGCCAGGGGGCCCCGCCGGTCAGGCGGGCGATAGTCAGTGGGTCGACGTTCGAGGAGCGGATCGGGTACGCCCGCGCCGTCGTCGACGGGGACCGGGTGCACGTATCGGGGACGACCGGGTTCGACTACGCGTCGATGACGATCTCCGACGACGTGGTGGAGCAGGCCGAGCAGTGCCTGCACAACATCGGGGCCGCACTGGCCGAGGCGGGGTGCACCTTCGCGGACGTGGTGCGGGTGCGCTACCTGCTGCCCGCGCGGGAGGACTTCGAGCCCTGCTGGCCCGTGCTGCGGCGGACGTTCGGCCGGGTGCGCCCGGCCGCGACGATGGCGGTGTGCGGGCTCGCGGACGAACGGATGCGCATCGAGATCGAGGTGGACGCGCGGCGGGGGACGGTCGGGGCCGGTCCGGGCTCGGCGCTGCGGATCGAGACGGTGGCCGGGGACGCCATGGTGGAGGAGTGGCGGCACGTGCACAACGTGATCGTGCCGCCGGCCGCCATGACCCCCGACGAGGCGCGGGAACGCGTCGGGCGCAACCGGCTGGCCAACGCCTACCTGGGGGACGTCCTGGTCGGCTGCTCCACCGTGCGGCCGCCCGGCGGCGAGGAGCGGGTCGCGACCGTGATCGCACGGACGCTGCCGGCGTACCGGGGGCGCGGGATCGGTACGGCGCTCTACGAGGAGGGGCTGGCGCACGCGCGCGTGCTGGGCGCCGGGGCCGTGGAGACCGTGGTACTGGCGGCCAACGCGGACGGGTTGCGGTTCGCCGGGGCGCGTGGGTTCGTGGAGAAGGAGCGGTACGTGCTCGACGGCGAGCACGACGAGTGGGTCGATCTGAGGCTCGCCGCCCGGTCGGCGTGACACCCGCCGTGCCCCGTCGTACGGCCCCTGTCATGCCCCGTCATGACGGGGGCGTATGCCGAGTTTCCGCAGTACAACGATTTCCGCGAACTTGTGGGAACCCGGTGTGTGCTGCATCACGTTCGAGTTGAATGAAGGCCAGTGAGCGAACCGACGTACCGTACGGCGGACGCAGCCTGCAGGGGGTCCAGGTGAGTGCTTCGCGGCGTAGTGGGACCACCGACGAGCTGGGGCCGGACGAGCCGGAGCAGCCCGAGCGGGACGGTGCCGACCTGTTGGCCGCGCTCCTCGACGGCATGGACGCGGCCCTGTGCGCCTTCGACGCGGACGGGGTCGTGACCCACTGGAACCGCGAGGCGGAGCGGATCCTGGGCTGGAGCGCGGCCGAGGCCGTGGGGCGGCAGGGCTTCGCCGGGTGGGCCGTGCGCAGCGCGGACGCCGGTGAGGTGGAGGACCGGCTGCTGTCCGCGATGCGGGCGCCGGGGCGCCAGGTGCACGAGTTCGCGCTGCTGACGAAGGACGGCGGCCGGGTGCTGGTGCGCACCCAGTCCGCGGCGGTCCGCGGTCCCGACGGGAAGCCCGCCGGGGTGTACTGCGCGTTCAGCGAGGTGCACGCGCAGATCGACCTGGAGCGGTCCATCGCCCTGAGCGAGGCCCTGCTGGAGGACGCGAGCTGGGGTGTCGTCCTGGTGGACGCGGATCTGCGGCCCGCCGTGGTCAACACGCACGCGGCGCGGGCGCTGGGCGCCGGACGCACGTCCGTCCTGGGGCGGCCGCTCGGCGATCTGCTCGCCCAGGGCGTCGAGGAGCTGGAGAACGCGCTGACGCACGTCCTCGCCGAGGGCGCGCCGCCCGCGCCGGCCGAGGTGTGGGTGAGCCTGCGCACGCCGGAGGGCGAGCGGCGCCGGTGCTGGCGCAGCGGGTTCGTGCGGCTGGCCTCGCCGCTGGCCGAGGAGCCGGTGCCGCTGGGCGTCGGCTGGCTGTTCCAGGACGTCACGGAGTCGAAGCAGGGCGAGCAGGAGGCGGCGCTGCTGCGCTTCCGGGCCAATCAGCTGCACCGGGCGGCGCGCGCCGCGGCCGAGTGCGAGGACCCGGCGGAGGCCGCGATCGTCCACCTGGACTTCGCGCTGGCCGGATTCGCCGACCACGCCCTGATCGACCGGGTCGTGGGCGGCGCGGCGTCGGACACCGACGCGGCCGGGCCGGTGCGGCTGGTCCGGGTCGCGGCCACCCCGTCCGGCGCGCCGGGGCCCAGCGTGCCGTCCGGGACGGCCGGGATGCCGGTGCGCTACGGCGAGGGGCACCCCGCCGTGCAGTGCGTGGAGCGGGCGGGCTCGGTGCGGGCCAGCGCCGGGGTGCGGACGGTGCCCGAGGAGCAGGTGCGGCGGTGGGCGGCGGCCCGGCAGTGGCCGGCGGACACGGTGCACGGCCTGTGCGCGGTGCTGCGCAGCCGGGGCCGGACCCTCGGCGTCGTCACGTTCCTGCGGGGCGCGGGGCGCACCGCCTTCGAGCGGCAGGATGCCATGTACGCCGAGGACGTGGCGGTCCGCATCGCGACGGCACTGGACCTGGCCGGCGCGATGCAGCGGAACTAGGCAGCCTTCCTTAGCACTACCCCCTGGTAAAGGCCGGGAAGTTGCCGACTACCCACACCAATAGGTGATCATTTTCTTCGTGTCCCTCTTTCCGTTCACCCGGCACTAACGTCACGGGCACCACAGAAGGGAGGTCACTCGCCCCCCGGCCGCAAGGTCGCCGAGTGACCAGCCCGAGGCATCGTGATCGAACAGATCAGGGAGGTGCACCGATGACTACGTTCTTTACAGGTGAGCAGACCCACCAGGCTGTGCTTCCTCAGCAGCCTGCTCTGGAATTCGTGGGAGCAGACACCCCCGGGGGCAGGGACGAAACGGCTCACGGATCCCCCGGGAAGGACCGGGACACCGGTAGGGAACATGGGCGAGGGGAGACCGGCGAGCGAAGCACCGTCACTCGTCGGCGTCACGCCAAGAGCGCAGCCACGGCTGCGAAGGCGGCAGAGAACGGGAGCGGTGACGCTCCCACACCTGATCGGGACTACGCGGCGGGCGCCGGCGCGGCCAGGGTCTTCGTATTGTCGTCGGACGGAAAGCCCCTCATGCCCTGCCACCCGGCTCGTGCCCGCGAGTTGCTGGCACGTGGCAGGGCCGTGGTCGCCCGCCGAGTGCCTTTCGTCATCCGGATGAAGGACCGCACCCGCGCCGAGTCCGGCGTTCATGGCCTACAGCTGCGCATCGATCCCGGCTCCGAAGGCACGGGGCTCGTTCTCACCGACGAGAAGACGGAAGTCGGCGAGCGCGGTGCCGTCGTCACAGTCCGCCGCGGCCTCTTCGCGATAGAGCTCCGGCACCGCGGCGATCAAATCCGCACGTGCATGCAGCAACGCGCGGGGTATCGGCGTAGGAGACGGTCGGCCAACAATCGCTACCGAGCGCCACGCTCGCGCAATCGCACCCACCCCGCCGGATGGCTGTCCCCTTCCGTTCGCCACCGCGTTGACACCACCTTCTCGCTGGCTGCCCGCCTGAGCCGCTACGCCCCCGTCACCGAGATCCATGTCGAACGCGTGGCCTTCAGCATGCGCCAGGAAGAGCATCAGACCCGGGGGACCGTCCGCACGCGTCTCCGAGCCAAGTGGAACAGCACGTGCGCGTACTGCGGTGCCACTGGCGTCCGTCTCAACGTCGAGCACGTGAGACCCCTCAGCCGAGGAGGCTCGAGCCGGATCTCCAACCTGGTCCTCGCCTGTGTGCCCTGCAACCGGGCCAAGGGAAGCGAGTCCGTGGAGGACTTTCTGGCGCACCGGCCCGAGCAGCTCGCGACGGTCCTCGGACAGATCGAATCGCCGCTCGACGATGCCGCAGCCATGAATGCCCTCTCGCCCCGGCTCTCGGAGGCACTGAATGCTCTCGGCAAGCCGGTGCACTGCTGGTCCGGCCGTCTCACCAAGACAAACCGTGACTTCTGCGGGATGCGCAAGACGCACACGTTGGACGCCCTCTCGGTCGGTCGTCTTGATCGCGAGAGTGGGGATCGGATCGTCCGGTTCGCCGGACGAGTACTCGTGGCCAAGGCCACCGGGCGCGGTTCGTATGCGCGGACGACTCCGGATCGATACGGATTTCCCCGCCTGCGACGATCACGCACCAAGCAACACTTCGGCTTCGTCACTGGGGACCTCGTGCGGGCAACCCTGCCCACCGGCACGTGGGCGGGGACCTGGACGGGCCGAGTCTCGGTCCGCGCCCGGGGACAGCACAGCGTCACGGTTCCGGTCGGTCGGATCAACGTGTCCCACAAGCATCTGAGCCTGCTGCAACGGGGCGATGGATACCAATACTCCGCATGTGCCGAAAGCGGTGCGCTTCCCCTCTCAAAAAAAGAGGTTGATCGGAGCCCGGTGCGTTCCTAATGTGGGCCCCACACCGAAAGGAGGTGATCCGGCGAATGTATGACATCCGGACGCGTGAGGTGGCTGCGGGCTAGCGGCCCGGCACCACACGGAGTGCGGCGCCGGACCAGCGCGTGAAAGACGCGTGCAGCCGGCCCAATCCCAATGCAGTCACCCGACCCGCGAGTCGCCGGTACGTCCGGCCGGCTCCTCCACGGAGGAACCAGACTCGCGGGTCGCCTGCGTTTCGGGGGCGGTCAGCCCGCGATGTCGGCGTAGCCCTCGATCTCGCGCGGGTCGCGGGTGCCCGGGCCCGTGTAGCGGGCGGAGGGGCGGACCAGGCGGCCGGTGCGCTTCTGCTCCAGGATGTGGGCGGACCAGCCGGCGGTGCGGGCGCAGGTGAACATCGAGGTGAACATGGGGGCCGGGACCTCGGCGAAGTCCAGCATGATGGCGGCCCAGAACTCGACGTTGGTGGCCAGCACCCGGTCGGGGCGGCGGGCGTGGAGTTCGGCGAGGGCGGCCTTCTCCAGGGCCTCGGCGACCTCGTAGCGCGGGGCGCCCAGTTCGCGGGCGGTGCGGCGCAGGACGCGGGCGCGGGGGTCCTCGGCGCGGTAGACGCGGTGGCCGAAGCCCATGAGGCGTTCGCCCGCGTCGAGGGTCTTCTTGACGTAGGCCTCGGCGTCGCCGGTGCGCTCGATCTCCTCGATCATGTGCAGGACGCGGGACGGGGCGCCGCCGTGCAGCGGGCCGGACATGGCGCCCACGGCTCCGGAGAGGGCGGCGGCGACGTCCGCGCCGGTGGAGGCGATGACGCGGGCGGTGAAGGTGGAGGCGTTCATGCCGTGCTCGGCGGCGGAGGTCCAGTAGGCGTCGACGGCGGCGACGTGCTTGGGGTCGGGTTCACCGCGCCAGCGGATCATGAAGCGTTCGACGACGGACTCGGCCTTGTCGATCTCGCGCTGCGGGACCATGGGCAGGCTCTGGCCGCGCGCGGACTGGGCGACGTAGGACAGGGCCATGACGGCGGCGCGGGCGAGGTCGTCGCGGGCCTGGGCGGTGTCGATGTCGAGCAGGGGTTTGAGGCCCCAGGCGGGGGCGAGCATGGCGAGGGCGGACTGGACGTCGACCCGGATGTCGCCGGAGTGCACGGGGATGGGGAAGGGCTCGGCGGGCGGCAGGCCGGGGTTGAAGGCCCCGTCGACGAGCAGTCCCCAGACGTTGCCGAAGGAGACGTGCCCGACGAGGTCCTCGATGTCGACGCCGCGGTAGCGCAGGGCGCCGCCCTCCTTGTCGGGTTCGGCGATCTCCGTCTCGAAGGCGACGACTCCCTCTAGCCCGGGTACGAAGTCGGACATCAGGCGGCTCCTCGTGATCAGTGGTGTACGGCGACCTGGCGGAGACGGTGCGGCGCCCCCATGGATCCACGGTCGTGTTCCGACTCGCGGTCCTGCCGGGTCACCCCTGTGATGCCCCGCGCGGCCGTCGGTCATCCGGCCGGAGCGGGACCAAGAACCATATCCCCGCGTGCCGCGCTTGGGGAGTGGGTGCGGCACTCGGTGCCATCCGGGGCCGGGGGGTGGAGGGGATGCGGCAGGATGGGCGGCGTGACCGATCGCGAAGCCGATTCCGCCGTCCCCGCCGCCGACTCCGTTCCCGCCCCAGTCCCGTTCGATCTGGCCTCGATGCGCAAGCAGTACCGGGCCGAGGGGCTGTCCGAGACCGAGCTGGCGGCGACGCCCGTCGAGCAGTTCGCGCGCTGGTTCAAGCAGGCGGCGACGGACGGCGGGCTGTTCGAGCCGAACGCCATGGTGGTGTCCACGGCGGACACCGAGGGGCGGCCCAGCTCCCGGACGGTGCTGCTGAAGCACTTCGACGAGCAGGGGTTCGTGTTCTACACCAACTACGACTCCCGCAAGGCGCGCGAGCTGGACGCGAACCCGTACGTCTCGCTGCTGTTCCCCTGGCATCCGATGGCCCGGCAGGTCGTGGTCACGGGTGTGGCGCGCCGCACGGGGCGGGACGAGACCGCCGGGTACTTCCGGACCCGGCCGCACGGTTCGCAGCTGGGTGCCTGGGCGAGTGTGCAGTCCTCGGTGGTGGCGGGGCGGCGGGCCCTGGACTCGGCGTACGCCGAGCTGGCGGCGCGCTATCCGGAGGGCGAGCAGGTGCCGGTGCCGCCGCACTGGGGCGGGTTCCGGGTGGTGCCGGAGGCGGTGGAGTTCTGGCAGGGCCGCGAGAACCGGCTGCACGACCGGTTGCGGTACGTGGCGGAGGGCGCCGGGGGCTGGCGGGTGGAGCGGCTGAGTCCGTGACCGGGCAGGCACCCGGGCGGGCCGGACGAGCGGGGTGACCGGGCGGGCACCCCGGCGTGCGGGCGAGCGGGGTGACCGGGCGGGCACCCCGGCATGCGGGCGAGCGGGCGGCGCCGTCACCGCCTGAGGCGGCGGAGGAGGCAGGGCCTCACAGCTTGCCCCACACCAGCCTGGTGCGGTGGCCGCCAAGAGCGCGGGAGAACCGGGACTGGAAATCCGGTGTGAACTCGGGCCAGTTCCAGAACGTGAAGCCGAGGTGGGCGAAGGCGAAGTAGTCGTCGGCCCAGCGCCACTCGGGGAGCGGGACGGGCTCTGCGCAGGCCGGACACGCGACCTGCGCCGATCCGGTCCGCTGCCACTCGTCCATGGCGCCGCCGAAGGGCCGCCAGATCTCGTCGATCGGCTCCCAGCCGTCGGTGACCAGGGAGGTGGTGGCGGCGCAGCGCGGGCAGGTCACCGCCTCCGGTTCGCCCTGGCCGCCGTCGAAGACCGTGCGCCCCACCTCCACGGCCAGTCCGTCCGACGGCTTCCAGTCGGTGTCCTCCTCCGCCACGGCGCGGTGCCAGTTCAGCCCGGGCGGATGTCCGAGCGGCTCGCCGAGGACACAGCCGGTGCGCTCCGCCAGGACGATGCCCTCGGCCACAAGCCACCCGACCGCGCGGTCGGCGAGCGGTGCCGCCTCGTCGGCGCCCGCGTCGAGGTCGACGATCGTCTGGAAGTAGTCACCCATGGCCGAGAGGGTAGCGGCGGGCACCGACAGTGCCCCGGTGCCGGACGCCGGTCACGGTGCCAGCGCCGCGTCCAGCAGGCGTGCCCACTGCTCCACCACCCGTTCCCGCCGTGCCGCGTCGTCGGTGAGGAGGTTGGCCAGGCCCAGGCCGCGGGCCATGTCGAGGAGGCCCTGGACGGTTTCGCGGGCGCCGGGGCGGGTCTCGTCGGCGCCGAGGAGGTCGACGGCGATGCGGTGGGTCTCGCGGCCGACGCGGGCCTCCAGTTCGGTGACCCTCTCGCGCAGTTGCTCCTCGTTGGAGGCGGCCACCCACAGGTGCAGGGCGGCGCGGAAGAGCGGGCCGGTGTAGAGGTCGACGAGGGCGGCGACCACCGCGCGCCGGTCGTCGGCGGCGGCGCCCTCGGGGAACAGGGCGCGCAGGGCGACGGAGCGTTCCTCGGCGACGTACTCCACGGCCGCGGTGAAGAGGTCCTCGCGGGTCGGGAAGTGGTGCTGGGCGGCGCCCCGGGAGACGCCGGCGTGTTCGGCGACGACGGAGACCGTGGAACCGGCCCAGCCGCGTTCGGCGAGGCAGGCCACGGCTGCTTCGAGGAGCCGTTGCCGGGTGGCCCGGCTGCGGTCCTGCTTGGGGACGCGCTCGGCGCGGTCGGCCGCGTTCACGGCGCCGCTCACACCACCCATTCCGGATCCCGTCGTTCGAGGAAGGCCGTCATCCCCTCGCGGGCCTGCGGGGAGGCGAACAGCCGGGCCGAGAGCGCGGTGAGGTCGGCCGCGTCCCGGTCGAAGGCCTCCAGCACCCTAGCCGTGAGCAGCCGTTTCGTCTCGGCCAGGCCCTGCGGTGAGGCACGGCGCACACCGTCGAGGACGGGTTCGAGTACGGCGTCCACGTCGTCGCCGGCCGCGGTGACCAGGCCGGTGCGGGTGGCCTCGGCGGCGTCGAAGCGTTCGCCGGTGAGGTAGTAGCGGGCGAGGGCGCGGGGGTCGGTGCGGGGCAGCAGGGTGAGGGAGATGACGGCGGGTGCCACGCCGATGCGGACCTCGGTGAAGGCGAAGGTCGACTCGGTGGACGCCGCCGCGATGTCGCAGGCGGCGACGAGGCCGAGGCCGCCCGCGCGGACGTGTCCGGCGACGCGGGCGATCACCGGTTTCGGCAGCTCGGCGATGCGCCGGAAGAGGCCGACCAGGGCGTCGGGGTCGGGCGGGTCGCGCAGGTCGGCGCCGGCGCTGAAGGTGTTGCCGGTGTGGGTGAGGACGACGGCGCGGACGCCGGGGTCCTCACCCGCCGCGGTGAGGGCGTCGGTCAGGCCGCCGACGAGGGTGGCGGACAGGGCGTTGCGGTTGTGCGGGGAGTCGAGGGTGAGGGTCTCGACGCCCCGAGAGCGCGCGCGGTCGACTCGGACGGTGTGGGCGGTGTGGGCGGTGTGGGCGGTGTGGGTCACTGCTGCTCCCTCAGCTGTCGGCGCAGGATCTTGCCGGAGGCGGCGCGGGGGACGGAGTCGACGAGCGTGACCTTGCGGACGCGTTTGTAGGGGGCGACGCGTTCGGCGACGTACATCATGATCTCGCCCTCCGCGAGGCCGGGTGCGGCCGGCTGGCGGACGACGAAGGCGTGCGGTACTTCGTTGCCGTCGTCGTTGTACTCGCCGATGACGGCGGCGTCGGCGATGCCGGGGTGGGTGAGCAGGAGGGCCTCGAGTTCGGCGGGGGCCACCTGGAAGCCCTTGTACTTGATCAGTTCCTTGACGCGGTCGACGACGAAGAGCCAGCCGTCGGTGTCGACGTGTCCGACGTCGCCGGTGTGCAGCCAGCCCTCCTCGTCGATCAGGGCGGCGGTGGCGTCGGGGCGGCCGAGGTAGCCCTTCATGATCTGGGGCCCCCGGATGAGGATTTCCCCGGACTCGTCGGCGGGCAGGTCCTTGCCGGGGTCGGTGAGGGAGACGATCCGCATCTCGGTGCCCGCGATGAGCTTGCCCACGGTGCCGGGCGGCGCGTCGGCCATGGCGTCGAGGGGGACGACGTGGGTGCCCGGGGACAGTTCCGTCATCCCGTAGGCCTGGCCGACGGGCGGCAGGCCGAGCCGCCGGGAGCAGGCGGCGGCGAGGCGCGCGTCCAGGGGTGCGGCGGCGCTGACGATGTACTTCAGCGAGGAGAGGTCGTAGTCGGCGACCAGGGGGTGTTTGGCGAGCGCCAGGACGATCGGCGGGGCGACGTACAGGCTGGTGATGCGGTGGTTCTGGATGGCGGCGAGGAACTGCTCCAGGTCGAAGCGGGGCAGCACGACGACGGTGGCGCCGAGCCTGAGCGGGGCGTTCATCAGGGCGGTGAGGCCGTAGATGTGGAAGAACGGGAGTACGGCGAGGACGCGGTCGCCGGGTGCGGCCGGCATGAGGGGTTCGAGCTGGGCGAGGTTGGTGGCGATCTGCCGGTGGGTGAGCATGACGCCCTTGGGGGTGCCGGTGGTACCCGAGGAGTACGGCAGGGCGGCGACGTCCTCGGCCGGGTCGATCGCGACGGACGGTTCGGGCGCGGTCGAGGCCAGCATGTCGACGAGTGAGCGGTGACCGGGCGCGCTGTCGCAGACCAGGATCTCCTGGACGCCGCCCGCGAGTTCGGCGGCTCTGCGGGCGGTGGCGAGGAGCGGTGAGACGGTGACGATCCAGCGGGCCGCGCTGTCCTTCAGCTGCTTGGCGAACTCCTCGGCGGTGGCGAGCGGGTGCACGGTGGTGACGGAGGCGCCCGCGCGGGTGGCGGCGTAGAAGGCCAGCGGGAAGGCCACGGTGTTGGGGCTGTGCAGGGCGAGGACGTCGCCCTTGCGCACGCCGGTCTCGGCGAGGGCGGCGGCGACGCGCCGGTGGAACCGGTCCACCTGCTCGTAGCTGAGGGTGGTGCCGTCGGTGCCGTCGATCAGCGCCGGGGTGTCCCCGAAGGCGGCGGCCCCGCCGAGCACGGCATCGTGGATGGGCAGGTCGACGGGCGGGACGTCTGCGTACTCGCTGCGGAACACGGTTCCTCCAACGCGGGCTGGTTGCGGCCTCGTACTGGCCTAGTACGACTTGGGCAGGCCCAGGGTCTGGTGGGAGACGTAGTTGAGGATCATCTCCCGGCTCACGGGTGCGATACGAGCCACGCGCGAGGCCGTTATCAGCCGGGCGAGCCCGTACTCGCGGGTGAGGCCGTTGCCGCCCAGGGTGTGCACGGCCTGGTCGACGGCCTTCACGCAGGCCTCCCCGGCCGCGTACTTGGCCATGTTGGCGGCCTCGCCCGCGCCGACGTCGTCGCCCGCGTCGTACAGGTGGGCGGCCTTCTGCATCATCAGGCGGGCGAGTTCGAGGTCGATGTGCGCCTGGGCGAGGGGGTGGGCGATGGCCTGGTGGGCGCCGATGGGGGTCTTCCAGACGGTGCGCTCGCGGGCGTAGTCGAGGGCGCGGGAGAGGGCGTAGCGGCCCATGCCGATGCCGAACGCCGCCGTCATGACGCGCTCGGGGTTGAGGCCCGCGAAGAGTTGCAGGAGGCCCGCGTCCTCGTCGCCGACCAGGGCTTCGGCGGGCAGCCGTACGTCGTCGAGGGTCAGCTCGAACTGCCGCTCCACGGCGTTGAGTTCCATGTCGATGGCGCGGCGCTCGAAGCCGGGGGCGTCGCGCGGGACGATGAACAGGCAGGGCTTGAGCTTGCCGGTGCGGGCGTCTTCGGTGCGGCCGACGATCAGGGTGGCGTCGGCGATGTCGACGCCGGAGACGAACACCTTGCGTCCGGTGAGGACCCACTCCCCGGTGGCCGCGTCGCGGCGGGCGGTGGTGGTGATGCGGTGGCTGTTGGAGCCGGCGTCGGGTTCGGTGATGCCGAAGGCCATGAGGCGGGTGCCGTCGGCGAGGGACGGGAGCCACTCGCGCTTCTGCTCCTCGGTGCCGAAGCGGGAGATCACGGTGCCGCAGATCGCCGGCGAGACGATCATCATGAGGAGCGGGTTGCCCGCGGCGCCCAGCTCTTCGAGGACGAGGGCGAGTTCGGTGATGCCGGCGCCGCCGCCTCCGTAGGCCTCGGGGAGGTTGACGCCTATGTAGCCGAGCTTGGCTGCGTCCTGCCAGAGGCGTTGGTTGTCCTCGGCGTTGAGGGTGTGGGGGTGGGCCTGGGCGAAGGCGGATACCGCTGCGCGGAGGGACTTGTGGTCTTCGGATTCGATGAGGGTGGTCACGGGGCTCCTTCGGTCGCTGTACGAGTGCGGGTCCGTTGTGGCTGGTCGCGCAGTTCCCCGCGCCCCTGGGTCAGTCGGACTCGACGACCGCCAAGAGGGCGCCCATCTCTACTTGTCGTCCGAGGCCCGCCGGGAGTGCGGTCAGCCTCCCTGTCACCGGGGCGGTGATCCTGTGTTCCATCTTCATGGCCTCCAGCCACAGCAACGGCTGGCCCGCCTGGACGGTGGTGCCCTCCGTCAGGCCCTCCGCGACGCGGACGACCGTGCCCGGCATGGGGGCCAGGAGGGAACCCGGGGCGTGCTGGGTGGTGGGGTCGGGGAAGCGGGGCAGGGCGGTCAGCGCGGTGGTGTTGACGTGGATGCGGTCGCCGTAGCGGGCGACGTCGAAGCGGCGTTGTACGCCGTCCGTTTCGAGGACGACCCGGTCGGGGCCGGCGTGGACGACGTGGACGCCCTCGGCGGTGAGGCCGTCGCGGGTGTGGTGGTAGCGGACCTCGTGCTCCTCCCCCGCCACCGCGTACCGCTTGACCTGCGGCTGGGAGGGCAGGTTGCGCCAGCCGCCGAAGCGGCCCGCGTGGGTGGCCGCGTCGGCGAGGGCGGCGGCCAGCGGGGCGAGGGGGTCGGGGGCGGACCGTGTCAGGTCGGCCAGGTGGCGGTCGTAGAAGCCCGTGTCCATGCGGCCGGACGTGAACTCCTCGTGGCGCAGTGAGCGGACGAGCAGGTCGCGGTTGGTGACCGGGCCGTGGATCACCGCCCGTTCCAGGGCGCCGGCGAGGCGGCGGACGGCCTCCGCGCGCGTGGGGGCGTGGGCGACCGCCTTGGCGAGCATCGGGTCGTAGTGGACGCCGATGTCGTCGCCGTCGGTGTAGCCGGTGTCCAGGCGGATGCCGTCGGGGACGGTGAGGCGGTGCAGGCGGCCGGTCTGCGGGGCCCAGCCGCTCGCCGGGTCCTCGGCGTAGAGGCGGGCCTCGACGGCGTGGCCCCGCGCGCGCGGGGGGTCGGCTTCGAGGGCGTGCCCTTCGGCGATCCGGAGCTGGAGGGCGACGAGGTCGATGCCGAACACCGCTTCCGTGACGGGGTGTTCGACCTGGAGGCGGGTGTTCATCTCCAGGAAGTGCGCCCTGCCGTCGGCGACGAGGAACTCGACGGTCCCGGCGCCGACGTAGTCGACGGCGCGGGCGGCGCGTACGGCGAGGTCGTGGAGTTCGGCGGTGAGTCCGGGGGTCAGGCCGGGCGCCGGGGACTCCTCGATCACCTTCTGGTGGCGTCGCTGGAGGGAGCAGTCGCGGGTGCCGAGCGCCCACACCGTGCCGTGGGTGTCGGCGAGGATCTGCACCTCGACGTGGCGGCCGTTCTCCAGGTAGGGCTCGACGAAGACCTCGCCGTCACCGAAGGCGCTCGTGGCCTCCGCGCGGGCGGCGGTCAGTTCGGCGTCGAGGTCGGCGAGGCGGCGTACGACGCGCATGCCGCGTCCGCCGCCGCCCGCCGCCGCCTTGACCAGCACCGGCAGGTCGGCCTCGGTGACGAGGGCGGCGTCGGTGAGGGGTGCGACGCCCATCAGTTCCTTGGCGCGGGTCTTGGACGCCATCGCCTCGATCGCCTCGGGCGGCGGCCCGATCCAGACCAGCCCCGCGTCCCGTACGGCGCGGGCGAAGTCGGCGTTCTCGGAGAGGAAGCCGTAGCCGGGGTGGACGGCGTCGGCTCCGGCGGCGACGGCGGCCTTCACGATCAGGTCGCCGCGCAGGTAGGTGTCGGCGGGGGCGGCGCCCGGCAGGCGTACGGCGGCGTCGGCCTCGCGCGTGTGGAGGGCGTTCGCGTCGGCGTCCGAGTGCACGGCGACGGTGCGGATGCCCCACTGGCGGCAGGTGCGGAAGACGCGGCAGGCGATCTCGCCCCGGTTGGCGACGAGTACGGAAGTGATCACTGGTCTCTCACCCTCACATGCGGAAGACGCCGAAGCCGCCGCGCGCGCCCTCGTAGGGGGCGGTGTGGACGGCGGACAGGCACAGGCCGAGGACGGTGCGGGTGTCGCGGGGGTCGATGACGCCGTCGTCGTAGAGCCGCCCGGACAGGAACATCGGCAGCGACTCGGACTCGATCTGCTGCTCCACCATGGCGCGCAGGGCGGCGTCGCCCTCGTCGTCGTACGGCTGCCCCTTCGCGGCGGCGGACTGGCGGGCGACGATGGACAGGACGCCGGCGAGCTGCTGCGGGCCCATGACGGCGGACTTGGCGCTGGGCCAGGCGAAGAGGAAGCGGGGGTCGTAGGCGCGGCCGCACATGCCGTAGTGACCGGCGCCGTAGGAGGCGCCGAGGAGGACGGACAGGTGGGGGACGCGGGAGTTGGAGACCGCGTTGATCATCATGGCGCCGTGCTTGATGATGCCGCCCTGTTCGTACTCCTTGCCGACCATGTAGCCGGTGGTGTTGTGGAGGAAGAGCAGCGGGATGTCGCGCTGGTTGGCGAGCTGGATGAACTGGGCCGCCTTCTGCGACTCCTCGCTGAAGAGGACCCCCTGGGCGTTGGCGAGGATGCCCACCGGGTAGCCGTGCAGGCTCGCCCAGCCCGTGGTCAGGCTGGTCCCGTACAGGGGCTTGAACTCGTCGAAGTCGGAGGCGTCGACGATCCGGGCGATCACCTCGCGCGGGTCGAAGGGTGCCCTGAGGTCGGCGGGGACGATGCCCAGCAGGTCGTCCGGGTCGTACTTGGGCGGCTCGGCGAGGGGCGGGTCGGCGTACGCCTTGCGGTGGTTGAGGCGGGCGACGACGCGGCGGGCCTGGCGCAGGGCGTCCGGTTCGTCGGCGGCGAAGTGGTCGGCGAGGCCGGAGGTGCGGGCGTGCATCTCGGCGCCGCCCAGCGACTCGTCGTCGCTCTCCTCGCCGGTGGCCATCTTGACCAGCGGCGGCCCGCCGAGGAACACCTTGGCCCGCTCCTTGACCATGATGGTGTGGTCGGACATGCCGGGGATGTAGGCGCCCCCGGCGGTCGAGTTGCCGAAGACGACCGCGATCGTCGGGATGCCGGCCGCCGACAGCCGGGTGAGGTCCCGGAAGATCGCGCCGCCCGGGATGAAGATCTCCTTCTGGGAGGGCAGGTCGGCGCCGCCGGACTCCACGAGGCTGATGCAGGGCAGCCGGTTGGCGAGCGCGATGTCGTTGGCGCGCAGGGCCTTCTTCAGCGACCAGGGGTTGCTGGCGCCGCCGCGCACGGTCGGGTCGTTGGCGGTGATCAGGCACTCGACGCCCTCGACGACGCCGATGCCCGTGACGAGGGAGGCGCCGACGGTGTACTCGCTGCCCCAGGCGGCGAGCGGGGACAGCTCCAGGAAGGGCGTGTCGGGGTCGAGGAGCAGCTCGATGCGCTCGCGGGCCAGCAGCTTGCCGCGCTTCCGGTGCCGGGCGACGTACTTCTCGCCGCCGCCCGCGAGGGCCTTGGCATGTTCGGCGTCCAGCTCGGCGAGCTTGGCGAGCATGGCCTCGCGATTGGCGCGGTGGTCGGGGGCGGTGGGGTCGAGGGCGGAGGCGAGGACGGTCACGGCAGGACCTCCGGGGCGGGCGTGTACGGCGGGACGGTCAGCAGCAGCCCCTCCGGGACGTACGGCGGGACGGTCACAGCAGGGCCTCCGGGATGTCCAGGTGCCGGGCGCGCAGCCATTCGCCGAGCGCCTTGGCCTGCGGGTCGAAGCGGGCCTGCGCGGCGACGCCCTCGCCGAGGATGCCCTCGACGACGAAGTTGAGGGCGCGCAGGTTGGGGAGCGGGTGCCGGGTGACGGGCAGGTCGCGGGCCTCGGGGATCAGCTCGCGGAACCGGTCGGCGGTCAGCTCGTGGGCGAGCCAGCGCCAGGCGTCGTCGGTCCGCGCCCACACGCCGACGTTGGCGTCGCCGCCCTTGTCACCGCTGCGGGCACCGGCGACGAGGCCGAGCGGTGCACGGCGGACGGGGCCGGGCGGGAGGGGCTCGGGCAGGGGCGGTTCCGGTACGGCGCGGAGTACGGCGGTGTCCTGCGCGGCCGGTACCGGGACGCGCCGCCCGTCGTGGAGCACGGCGACGTGGTCGACGGCGTCCTGCGGGACGTGGGCGGCCTCGAACACGCCGTAGGGCGCGCCCTTCCCGGGAGGCGCGAGGACGTGGAACCCGGGGTAGCTCGCGAGGGCGAGTTCGATCGCGGCGCCGCTCAGCGCCCGCCCGACGGCCTCCTGGTCGGCGTCCCGGACGACGAGCCGCAGCAGGGCGCCGGCCGTCTCCTCGGTGGGGGCGTCGGGCCGGTCGGTGCGGACCAGGTCCCAGCGGACGTCGGAGACCTTGCCGAGCGCCGGCTCCATCTGGTCCCGCACCAGCGCGGCCTTGGCCTCGATGTCCAGGCCGGTGAGGACGAAGGCGACCTCGTTGCGGAAGCCGCCGAGGCGGTTGAGGCCGGCCTTGAGGGTGGGCGGCGGTGCCTCGCCGCGCACGCCCTCGACGCGGACCCGGTCGGGGCCGTCCTGGCCGAGCCGTACGGTGTCCAGCCGGGTGGTGACGTCGGGCCCGGCGTACCGGGCGCCGCCCGTCTCGTACAGCAGCTGTGCGGTGACCGTCCCGACGTCGACGAAGCCGCCGGTGCCGTCGTGCTTGGTGATGACGGAGGTGCCGTCGGCGTGCAGTTCGGCGAGCGGGAAGCCGGGGCGCCGTACGTCGCCGTCCTGGAAGAAGGCGTAGTTGCCGCCGGTCGCCTGCGCGCCGCACTCCAGCAGGTGCCCGGCGACGACCGCGCCCGCCAGCCGGTCGTACTCCGTCGGCGCCCAGCCGAAGTGCGCGGCGGCGGGCCCGGTGACCAGGGCGGCGTCGGTGACGCGGCCCGTGACGACCACGTCGGCGCCCGCGCGCAGGCACGCGGCGATGCCGAAGCCGCCGAGGTAGGCGTGGGCGGCCAGCGTTCCCGGGTGGGCGGCGGTGAGGTCGTCGCCCTCGACGTGCGCGACGCGGACGGGGATGCCGAGCCGGCCGGCGAGCGTGCGTACGGCGTCGGCGAGCCCGGCGGGGTTGAGTCCCCCGGCGTTGGCGACGATCCTGACGCCCCGCTCGTGGGCGAGTCCGAGGCACTCCTCCAACTGCCGCAGGAAGGTACGGGCGTACCCGGCGTCCGGGTTCTTCAGCCGGTCCCGGCCCAGGATGAGCATGGTCAGCTCGGCGAGGTAGTCGCCGGTGAGGACGTCCAGCGGGCCGTCGGTGAGCATCTCGCGCATGGCGGAGAAGCGGTCGCCGTAGAAACCGGAGGCGTTGCCGACGCGGAGCACGCTCACTGCGGGGTTCCCTTCGCCGGGCGTCCGGCTCCCGGCGGTCCGGCGAAGGCCTGGGCGATGTCCAGCCAGCGGTCGGCGTCCTCGCCCTCGGCGGTGAGCGCGAGGTCGGCGCGGTGGGCGCGCTGGGTGGCGAGGAGGCAGAAGTCGAGCGCCGGGCCGGTGACGCGCTGCGGGGCGTTCTCGGGGCCGTACGTCCACAGGTCGCCGCCGGGGCCGGTGAGTTCGACGCGGAACTGCTCGGCGGGCGGGGTGAGTCCGTGGGCGGCGTAGGCGAAGTCCCGGGCACGGACGCCGATGCGGGCGACGTGGCGCAGGCGGTCGGTGGGCGGGCGGGACACGCCGAGGGTCGCCGCGACGTCGAGGCCGTGGGCCCAGGTCTCCATCAGGCGGGCGGTGGCCATGGAGGCGGTGGCCATGGGCGGGCCGTACCAGGGGAAGCGTGCACCGGGGGCGGCGGCGCGCAGTGCCTCGTCCAGGGCGGCGCGGCTCTCCCGCCAGGCGGCCAGCAGGTCGGCGGGGGCCTGCTCGGCGCCCTGCTCGGCGGCATCGTCGACGTATCGGTCGGGGGCGGCGAGGGCCTGCTCGACCAGCGCCTGGAAGCCGTTCGCGTCGGTGACGGCGACCAGGGCGGCCCGGTCGGTCCAGTACAGGTGCGCGATCTGGTGGGCGATCGTCCAGCCGGGTGCCGGGGTGGCCAGCCGCCACTCCTCGGGCCTCAACTTGGCGACCAGTGCGTCGAGTTCCTCGCTCTCCTCGCGCAGGTCGTCGATCACGGGCGTCGGGTCGGACACGGGGCGCTCCCCTCGGGCACGGCGATGTGCGGGGCGGTGTGGGGGGAGCATGGCAGGGCGGGGATTAACAATCAAGCGTGCTTGCATGATTTTTGCAGCGGTGAAAGCGAGAGCGGCCCGACATCAGTGTGTCAGGCCGCTGGACCAAGGTGCGGTCTCAGTTCTTCACGCCCGGCCAGACCGTCGTGTCCATGGTGACGAAGGCGGCCTCAGGCAGGGCAGTCGACTTCACCTGGACGACGAACAGGACGATGTCGCCGTTGTCCCGCCTGACGCAGATCTCCGTTCCGGCGGACGCGGCGGCCAGCGGGAGGCGGTGCGCGTCCTGGTCGGCGGTCATCCGACGGCACTCCTCGTAGTCGGCGCCCGGGTCACCGAGCAGGATGGTGAAGACGCTGGTGTCACTCTCCAGGGCGCAGCTCGCGTTCGCGCAGTCGAAGCGGATGTCCCCCTTGCGGTCCTCGCGCATCGTGCCGTCGGTGAGGCTGAGCGAGTTGTCGCTGTTCACCAGCAGGGCGCCGTAGGCGTGGGCCCTCGGCGTCGTACCGGCAGCGGAGCCGTCGGCCCCCGCGCCCGGCCGCCCGGCCGACGAGTCGTCCCCCGCCTCGGGCCCCGACCCAGCCTCCCCGCCCGCAGCAGACCCCTCCGCCGCCGGACGGGGCGTACCGGACGCGGACTCGGGCGCTGCCGCGGACTTGGACGCCGCCGCCGACGCGGCCGCGTCCCGGGCCCGGTCGAGGCCCCGACCCGCCGCGTCGAGGAGCATCGACCCCGCCAGGATCACCAAGCCGCACGCGACGACGGCGGCGGCCGAGATCAAGGCGGTGCGTCTCCTGCGGCGCTTGCGCTCCTCCGGCCCGGCCGGCGGCCGCGGCACGAACGGCCCTCCCGGTCCGGCGGGGGCCTGCCAGGGCATCGGCGCCGTCCCCTGCGGGGGAACCCACGGCGCCGTGTGCGCCGCGGTCGGACCCGGGGCCGGGACCGGAGTCGCGGCGGTCGCCGCCCCCGTGGCCGCGACCGGCGGCGGAACCGTCACCGGCGGTCCGGCGATCTCCCGCCACACGGCGGGCCCCGTGTCCTCCCCCGCGTCCCGGCCCAGTTCCCGGCGGCACCACTCGACGATCTCCGCCGGGGTCGCCCGTTCCCCGGGGTCGGCGGCCAGGCACCGGGCGAACAGGTCGCGCAGGCGCTCGGGCAGCCCGGACAGGTCGGGTTCCGAGTGGACGATCCGGTACAGCACGGTGGCGGCCGGGCCGTCACCGTAAAGGGGCCTGCCCAGGGCCGCGAAGGCGGCCGTCTGGCCGAGCGAGAAGACGTCGGTGGCCGCCGTGATGGCACCGGCGGAGGCCTGTTCCGGCGCCATGTACTGGGCCGTGCCGATGGTGGTGCCCGTGGCGGTGTGCGCGGTGCTGTCGGCGGCGAGCGAGATGCCGAAGTCGATGACCCGCGGCCCGTCGTCGGCCAGCAGGACGTTCGCCGGCTTGAGGTCGCGGTGCACGATTCCGGCGTCGTGGATGGCCTGGAGCGCCTCGGCGACCCCCGCCATCAGCCACAGCACCGCGGGCACCGGCAGCGGTCCGCTCCGGGCGACGGCGTCGGACAGGGAGGGGCCCGGCACGTACAGCGTGGCCAGCCAGGGCGGGGTGGCGTCCGGGTCGGCGTCGATCAGTTCGGCGGTGTAGGCGCCCTTCACCTTCCGGGCCGCCTTGATCTCGCGGCTGAAACGCCGCCGGAAGGTCTGGTCGTCGGCCAGTTCCGACCGTACGACCTTGATGGCCACGGGCCGGCCGCCCCGGGTGTGGGACAGATAGACCCGGCCCATGCCGCCCGCGCCGAGCCGGGCCGCGAGGCGGTATCCGGCCACCGTGCGCGGATCGTCGTCCTGCAAGGGCTGGAAGACCTCGGCCGTGTGATTCATCGGTTCCCTCCCCATGATCCCGATGAGCTGACCAGGTACGCAGCCTATGCGTTGCGGCCGTCGCCGGGCGTCGGGGGGTCCGCTCCCACGCGGCCTCGCGGTCGCCCTCCGCCGGCGGGGCGATGCCTAGGACAGCTCGGGAAGCGTCTTCGTCCGCCGTCGGCCCACCTGGGTCCGCACCGCGCCCATGCTCGCCGCGATGACCAGGGCGATCGCGGCGGACTGGGTGGCGGACAGGGCCTGGTCGAGGATGAGGAAACCGGCCGCCGCGGCGATGGCGGGTTCCAGGCTCATGAGGACGGCGAAGGTCGGCGCGGGCAGGCGGCGCAGGGCGAGGAGTTCGAGGGTGTAGGGCAGGACGGAGGAGAGCAGGGCGACCCCGGCGCCCAGCGCGAGCGTCATCGGGTCGATCAGCTTCGCCCCCGACTCGACGATGCCCAGCGGCAGGAACAGCAGCGCGCCGACCGCCATCGCCAGGGCCAGCCCGTCGGCCTGCGGGAAGCGGCGCCCGGTGCGGGCGCTGAAGACGATGTACGCCGCCCACATCGCGCCCGCCGCCAGGGCGAAGGCGGCACCGGCCGGGTCGAGGGCGCCGAAGCCGCCGCCGCCCAGCAGGAAGACGCCGGCCAGGGCGAGTCCGGCCCAGACCAGGTTGACCGCGCGGCGGGAGGCGAAGACGGACAGGGCGAGCGGGCCGAGCACCTCCAGGGTGACGGCGGGGCCGAGCGGGATGCGGTCGACGGCCTGGTAGAAGAGGCCGTTCATACCGGCCATGGCGATGCCGAAGACGACGACCGTGCCCCAGTCGGCCCGGGAGTGGCCGCGCAGCCGGGGCCGGCAGACCAGGAGCATGACCACGGCGGCCACGGCCAGCCGCAGGGTCACCACGCCGAGCGCCCCGGCCCGCGGCATCAGGCTCACCGCCAGCGCCGCGCCGAACTGCACGGAGAGCCCGCCGGCGAGGACCAGACCGACCGGGCCCAGGGAACCGAACCGTCCGCCCGGCGCACCGTCCGGCACGGACGCGTGACCGACGGCGGGCGCGACGGCGGGCGCGGCGGCAGCCGGGGACGGGGTGCCGGGGGTGGCGCTTGGGGTACTCACGGGGGCTCCGGGACGGTGTGCGGGACGATGTCGTTCAGCGTACTGCACTGCACAGTCCAGAGTAATGGACTTTGTCAGGCACGTAGCGCTTTTACGCAACTGTCAGGTCCGGAACCTGCGGCTGTCAACGCACGTCCGTCAGGCGGGCCGGGACCGCCCGCCCGCGGCCCCGCACCGACCGGGTAGCGTCCGCCGTGTGAGACGACTCCTGACCCGCCTCTGGCGCCTGCTGCGCCCCGTGCAGAGCCGCGTGATGTGGCTGATGAACGCCAAGTTCGTGGTCGGCGTGACCGGCGTCGTGCGGGACGGCGAGGGGCGGGTCCTGATGCTGAAGCACCGGATGTGGGCCCCGGGCCGCCAGTGGGGTCTGCCGAGCGGCTTCGCGCACAAGGGCGAGGACTTCCGGCAGACCGTGGTCCGCGAGGTGAAGGAGGAGACCGGCCTGGACGTGGAGGTGGGCCGGCTGGTCATGCTCAACAGCGGCCTGCGCACCCGCCTGGAGGTGGCGTTCGAGGCCCGCCTGCTGGGCGGCGAGCTGCGCCTGGACCCGTTCGAGATCCTGGAGGCCCGCTGGTGCCGCCCGGACGACCTCCCCGAGGACGTCCAGCCGGTGTGCCGCCCGCTGGTGCGGGGCGAGACGGCGCCCTGACCGGGCCGGTCATCCCATGCTCTTCGCACCGTCCAGGGACTCCCGGATGATGTCGGCGTGGCCCGCGTGCTGGGCGGTCTCGGCCATGATGTGCATCAGCACCCGGCGTGCCGACCACTCGGTCTCGGCCTGGAACCACGGCGCCTTCGGCAACGGCTGCGTGACCCCCAGGTCGGGCAGGGTGGCGACCAGCTCGTCGGTCAGGCGGGCCGCCTCGGTGTAGTCGGCCAGTACGGCGTCCAGCGTGTCACCGGGCAGCATCCGGAACTCGTCGGCCCGCTGCGCCCAGTCGGCCTCGGTCATGGCCGTGAAGTCGCCCATCGCGGACGGTCCCTCCAGGATGAAGTTCCGCCAGCCCCGCTCGACCGCGGTGACGTGCTTGATCAGACCGCCCAGACACAGCTCGCTGGCGGTGGTCCGCAGTCCGGCCTGCTCGTCGGTGAGCTCACGGGTGGTGAAGCGCAGGAAGTGCCGGTGCTTGGCCAGCATCTCCAGCAGGTCGGCGCGCTCGCCGGTGACGGCCGCGGCCTCGGCCGGCTCGCGGGTGGTCGGCTCGCCGGTGCTGTGCTCGGTGGTGCCGCGCTCGGTGGTGGTCATGGTCTCCGCCTTCCGGTGTTCCTGCTCCGTCGGTCGAGGACCACGCTACGGACCGTCTAGGTCAATACGTGTCCTAGATCGAGGAGCCTGGACCAGTTGGACCAGTTGGACCAGTAGGACCAGTAGGACCAGTGGGGCCAGTGGGGCCAGTGGGGCCAGTGGGGCCAGTGGGGCCAGTGGGGCCAGTGAGGCCGGTCGGACCAGTTGGACCAGTGGGACTAGTGGGCGACCTCGCCACCGCCCATCAGCAGGCCCAGCCCCTCGGTGTCGTCGAAGGCGTCCCCGGACAGCCGGGTGGCACCCGCGACGGAGGGACCGTCGGCGGTCCCGGGCAGCAGGTGGGCGACGCCGTCGACCGTGTCGCTGCCCGGCGCGGTCACCACGAGGTCGGCACGGCCGTCGCCGTCCAGGTCGGTCAGGCCCACGGCGCTGCCGAAGTCGGCGTCCCCGCCCGGCGCGGCACCGAGGTCGTCCCCGTCGAACAGCCGGGCGCCCTCGCCGCTGAGCCCGTCCGGTCCGCCCGACAGGAACAGCACCTGTTCCGGCCCCGGCTCCCCGTACACGTCCCAGCGGGGAGCCCCGGCGACCACGTCCGCGTACCCGTCGCCGTTGACGTCCCCGGTGTCCAGACTGGTGAAGACGGCGTCCACGTCCTGGGGCTCCTCTCCGGGCACGCCGGAGGTGTCCCGGTCGACGGTCGTCGTACGCGCACCCGGGCCGCCCCGCGACCCGTACACCACCGTCACCGAACTGCGGCTCGCGTCGCCGCCCCGGGGGCTGAGGACCAGGTCGTCGACGCCGTCGCCGTCCACGTCGCCGATCGCCCCCTCGCCCGCGTCGGGAATCGAGGTGCCCTCGGGCTGGATGAATCCGTCCCGGCCGCCGCGCAGGTGACTCACCGGCCGGTTCAGCTCGGCCCAGGACGCCTCGGGGTCCGGGTCGGCGGTGTGGAAGGCGACCAGGTCGTCGATGCCGTCGCCGTCGAGGTCCCCGGCGAGAAGGTCGCCGTAGTTCGCGTTGGCGACCTCGGGGGAGGGCCGGCGCGGGGCGGGGACGCGGCCGGTCCCGGCGGGGGTGCCGTCCCGGCCGAAGGGCCCCTTGAGCAGCCCCTTGTCGGAGCCGAGCCCGAAGACCAGGTCGGGGTGCCCGTCCCCGTCGAAGTCACCGGCGGCGAGCTGCTCGTCCAGGATCGGATCGTTGTCCCACGCCACGTGGCTGACGTCGGTGCCGGGTACCCGGGTCGCGCGCTTCAGCCCGTCCTCGGACCCCCACACGATGATCACGCTCGGCTTCCAGTCGAAGACGGAGGCGGCGAGGTCGGTGTACCCGTCCCCGTCGAGGTCGCGCGCCACGACGTCCGTCCCGAAGAACGCCTCGTCCCGGTTCTCGCCCGGTATCCCGGCGTCGTCCTGCGTCAGGTACTGGCACCGGGCGATCCCCGTCCCGTCCCCCGCCCCGTAGGCGACCTCGACACTCCCTCCACCGGACCCGCCCGCCACGCTCCCTCCCGACCCGAGGGCCAGGTCGGGATGCCCGTCCCCGTCGAAGTCGGCGGCGCCCTCCGGGGCGGACGCGGCGGCCGCGGCGGACGCGGTGCCGTGGGGGGTGCCGCTGGCGCATCCGTACGGCGCGGCGATGTCGTCCGGTCCGCCGTCGGCGATCACCAGCCCCGCGGCGACCGCCAGGACGACGACGGCCGCACCGCCCCCGATCACCCGGGGCCGCGTTCCGAACCGCCGTCGCGGCGGCGCCTCCACCTGATCGTCCGAGCCGTCCATACGGACGATCACGCACGGACCGCGCCACCCGGTTCCTGTCAACGACTCGGGCCGGCATGCCCGTCCACCGTCGTCCGGGGCCGACGGGCGCGGCCGACAGCTCGGTCCCCGACGGACCCCGGGACCGGCACTGATCCCACGGTGCCACCCCGCCGCCGGCCGTCAGTCCTCGGTCGTACACCCAAGTAGCGCTCCGCTCCGATGTGTCGGAGGGTGCGCGGCGCCTAACTTCGGGTGCATGACCGACAGAGCGACCACTTCGCGCAGAACCGTCCTGACCGCACTGCTCGCCGGGGCCCTGTCCGTCCCCCTCCTGGGAGCCGCACCCGCGTCCTCGGCCCCCGCCGGCCCGTTGGCGCTGCCCCGGCCCACCGGCCCCCACCCCGTGGGCCGCCGCACCCTGCACCTCGTCGACCGGCGCCGCACCGACCCGTGGGTGCCGTCGGCCCGGGGCCGGGAGCTGATGGTGTCCGTGTTCTACCCGGCACGCTCGTCCGGCGGGACCCCGGCGGCGTACATGACCGAGGGCGAGGCGCAGCGCCTCCTGGACGCCAGGGGACTCGGCGGAGTCGTACCCGCAGCGACGGTCGCCGGAGCGCGCACGCACGCGCAGGACTCCGCACTCCCCGCGCCGGGCCGCTTCCCCCTCCTGCTGCTGTCTCCCGGTTTCTCGATGCCGCGCACCACGCTCACCTCGCTCGCCGGGGAGCTGGCCTCCCGCGGTTACGTCGTCGCCGCCGTGGACCACGCCTACGAATCCGTCGGGACGGAGTTCCCCGGGGGCCGGACACCGCCCTGCGTGGCCTGCGACCGGGTCGGCGCCGACGGCGGGGAGGCGGCCGTCGTGACGGGCCGGGCGGCGGATCTGTCCTTCGTGATCGACGAGTTGACCGACCCCCGGAGAGCGGGGGCGCTCGCGGGCGTGATCGACGCGTGCCGCGTCGGGGCCGCCGGGCATTCGATCGGCGGAGCGGCCGCCATGGCGGCGATGGCCGCCGACGGCCGCGTACGGGCGGGGGTCAACCTCGACGGGGACCACTTCGTACGGGACGCGGGAGACGGGCTCGGCCTGCGTCCGTTCATGATGCTCGGCGCCGGGTCCACGCACAGCCCCGGCAGTCCCGGCACCGACTGGCCCACCACCTGGGACCGCCTGCACGGCTGGAAACGCTGGCTGACCGTGGCCGGGGCCGGGCACTACTCGTTCACCGACCTCCCCTGGCTGGCGGGGCGGCTGGGGCTTGCCGACCCGGCGATTCCGCTCCCGTACGAGCGGGGTTGGTACATCACCCGCGACTTCGTTCGCGCGTTCTTCGACCTCCACCTGCGGGGCGTCCCGCAGCCACTCCTCGACGGTCCCACGGCCTCGCGCCCCGAGGTCGATTTCCACCGGCCGTAGCGGCGGCGCAGGCGGCGGGCGTCACCGGCGGCGCTCTCGCTCCAGCCCCTCCGCGAGCACTTCCGCCAGATGCCGCCCCCGCACTCCCGCCAGCTGCTCCAGCTGGGTCCGGCACGAGAAGCCGTCGGCCAGGACCACCGCACCGTCCGGTGCCTCGCGCACCGCGGGGAGCAGCCGGTCCTCCGCGCAGGCCGCCGACACCTCGTAGTGGCCGTCCTCGAAACCGAAGTTGCCCGCGAGGCCGCAGCAGCCGCCGGTCAGGTCACCGGCCAGGCCCGCCGACGCGCGCAGGCGGCGGTCGGCCGCGTCGCCCAGGACCGCGTGCTGGTGGCAGTGGGTCTGGCCGACCGCCGGACGGTTCAGGGCCGGCGGGGCCCAGTCGGGGGCGTGGCGCTCCAGCACCTCGGCGAAGGTCAGCACCCGCTCCGCCAGCCGGGCGGCGCGCGGGTCGTCGTGCAGCAGCTCGGGCAGGTCCGTGCGCAGGGCCGCGGCGCAGCTGGGCTCCAGCACGACGACCGGCGCGGCCGTCTCAAGGACCGGGGCCATCAGGTCCAGCGTGCGGCGCAGCACCGCGCGGGCGCGGTCCAGTTGGCCCGTCGAGACGTACGTCAGGCCGCAGCAGACCCGGCCCCGGCGGGCCGCCAGCAGGGACAGGGCAGACCTCGACGTGCCGTCCCCGACCACCGCCCGCCCCCGCAGCGTCGGCGGCAGCGCCACCCGCAACCCCGCCGCCTCCAGCACCCGTACGGCCGCCCGGCCCACGGAGGGGGAGAGGTGCTCGGTGAACGTGTCGGGCCACAGCACCACCAGGTCGCCGTCCCCGGCCGGTCCCCGGCGCCGCCCCCGCCACCACGCGCTGAACGTCTCCCCCGCCAGCCGCGGCACGTCCCGCTCCGCCGCGATCCCGCCCAGCCGCTTCGCCACGGCGGCCAACGGCCGGACCGACGCGAGTGCGTTGAGTACCGGCGCCGTCCGCGTCCGCGCCGCCCAGCGCAGCCACACCGGCAGCCACCCCATCGCGTAGTGGGCGGCGGGGCGGCGGCGCCCCTCGTAGTGGTGGTGCAGGAACTCCGCCTTGTACGTGGCCATGTCGACCTCGACCGGGCAGTCGGAGCGGCAGCCCTTGCAGGACAGGCACAGGTCGAGGGCGTCCCTGACCTCCGTCGACCGCCAGCCGTCCGTCACCAGTTCCCCGGCGAGCATCTCGTGCAGGAGACGGGCCCGCCCGCGCGTCGAGTGCTGCTCGTCCCCCGTGGCGCGGAAGGACGGACACATCACGCCCGCCCCCGGCACCGACGTCGTACGGCACTTGGCAACCCCGACACAGCGGCGCACGGCCGCCGAGAAGTCGCCGCCGTCGGCCGGGTAGCCGAACTCCACGTCGACGGGCTCGCGCGGCAGGACGGAGAAGCGCAGGTTGGTGTCGAGCGGGGCCGGGCGGACCAGCATGCCGGGGTTGAGGAGGTCGTCCGGGTCCCAGACGGCCTTCGCGCGCTCGAAGAGCGCCACCGTCTCCTCCCCGTACATCCTCGGCAGCAGCTCCGCGCGCGCCTGCCCGTCCCCGTGCTCCCCGGACAGCGAACCCCCGTGCGCCACGACCACGTCCGCCAGCTCCTCGGAGAAGCGACGGAAGCGTGCGACTCCGGCGTCCGTCAGCAGGTCGAAGTCGATGCGTACGTGGATGCAGCCGTCGCCGAAGTGCCCGTACGGGGTGCCGCGCAGGCCGTGGGCGGTCAGCAGGGCGCGGAAGTCCCGCAGATAGCCGCCCAGCCGGGCCGGCGGCACCGCGCAGTCCTCCCACCCCGGCCACGCCTCCGAGCCTCCCCCAGACTCCGTCCGGGAGGTGCCCCCAGGCATCCGCGTCGCCGTACCGCTCGCGTCCTCCCGGACGCGCCACAGCGTCCGCTGTCCGGCCGGGTCGGTCACCACCAGCGCGTCGACGACGTCCGCCGCCCGTACGACCGCCTCCGCACGCGCGCGTGCCTCCGCTTCCGTGTCGCCGCCGGTCTCCACGAAGAGCCAGGCACCGCCCCTCGGCAGTCCCTCCGTGGACGGCACCAGGTCGACCGCCATGCCCTCCACCGTCAGCGGGCCCAGCGGCAGCAGCCCGGCCGCCGCCTCCGCCGCACCGGCCTCGTCGGCGTAGCCCAGCACCGCCAGCGCACGCGCCCGCGGAGACTCGACCAGCCGTACGACCGCCTCGGTCAGTACGCCCAGCGTGCCCTCCGAGCCGCAGAAGGAACGGGCCACGTCCGCGCCGTGCTCCGGGAGCAGGGCGTCCAGCGCGTAGCCGGAGATGCGGCGCGGGAGGTCGGGGAAGCCGGTGCGCAGGCGGGCCAGGTCGCCGTCGACGAGGTCGCGCAGGCCCTCCGGCGCGCCGGCCCACTCCTGCCCGAGCCGCAGCCGCCGCCCCCGCGCGGTGAGCACGGACAGCTCGCGCACGCTGTCCGCCGTCGTGCCCCAGGCCACCGAGTGGGAGCCGCAGGAGTTGTTGCCGATCATTCCGCCGAGCGTGCAGCGGCTGTGGGTGGACGGGTCGGGCCCGAAGCGCAGGCCGTGCGGCGCGGCGGCGTCCTGGAGGCGGTCCAGGACCAGCCCCGGCTGGACGACGGCCGTACGCGCCTCCGGGTCGAGCGCGACCAGCCGGTTCATGTGCCGGGTGAAGTCCAGCACCACGCCCGTGCCCGTCGCCTGCCCGGCGATCGACGTACCGCCGCCCCGCGCCACGACCGGCACCTCGCGCTCCCGGCACACCTCCAGTACGGCGGCCACGTCGTCGGCGTCCCTGGGCGCGACCACCCCGAGCGGGACCCTCCGGTAGTTCGAGGCGTCCATGGTGGTCAGCGCCCGCGAGGTGACGTCGAACCCGACCTCGCCGCGGACGGTCCTGCGCAGTGCTGCCTCCAGATCGGTCATGCCTCCAGCATGGGCGCTCGTAGCTCCGTACAGGTCCGCACGGCGGAGATCTCGTCTCATCGGACGGACATGTCTTCGTCCCGTTTGGCCGAGGCGATACCCTCCGGCTCGTGGCTGAGATCCAGATTCCTGCTGACATGAAGCCCGCGGACGGTCGTTTCGGCGCGGGTCCCTCCAAGGTGCGGGTGGAGGCGCTGGACGCCCTGGCCGCCACCGGTACGTCCCTGCTCGGCACCTCCCACCGCCAGGCGCCCGTCAAGAACCTGGTCGGCAAGGTCCGCGAGGGCATCCGCGAGCTGTTCCGGCTCCCCGACGGCTACGAGGTGATCCTCGGCAACGGCGGGTCCACCGCGTTCTGGGACGTCGCGACCCACGGCCTGATCGAGAACCGGTCGCAGCACCTGAGCTTCGGCGAGTTCTCCTCCAAGTTCGCCAAGGCCGCGAAGCTCGCGCCCTGGCTGGCCGAGCCGACCGTCGTCTCCTCCGACCCCGGCACCCACCCCGAGGCGCACGCCGAGGCCGGCGTGGACGTGTACGGCCTCACGCACAACGAGACCTCGACCGGCGTCGCCATGCCCATCAAGCGCGTGGCCGGTGCCGACGAGGGCGCCCTCGTCCTGGTGGACGCGACGTCCGGCGCGGGCGGCCTCCCGGTGGACGTCTCCGAGACCGACGTCTACTACTTCGCCCCGCAGAAGTCCTTCGCCTCCGACGGCGGCCTGTGGATCGGCGTGTTCTCCCCGGCCGCGATCGAGCGCGCCGAGCGCGTGCACGCGTCCGGCCGCCACGTCCCGGAGTTCTTCTCGCTGCCGACGGCGATCGACAACTCCCGCAAGAACCAGACGTACAACACCCCGGCGCTGGCCACCCTCTTCCTCCTCGGCGAGCAGCTGGACTGGATGAACGGCCAGGGCGGCCTGGACTTCACCACCGCCCGCACCAAGGACTCCTCGACCCGCCTGTACACCTGGGCCGACGAGTCCAAGTACGCCACCCCGTTCGTCTCCGACCCGGCCAAGCGCTCGCAGGTCATCGGCACGATCGACTTCTCCGACGACATCGACGCCGCCGCGGTCGCCAAGGTGCTGCGCGCCAACGGCATCGTCGACACCGAGCCGTACCGCAAGCTCGGCCGCAACCAGCTGCGCGTCGCGATGTTCCCGGCGATCGACCCGGCGGACGTCGAGGCGCTGACGAAGTGCGTGGACCACGTCATCGAGAAGCTGTAGTCGCGACCACCGCTCCGACGACGGAGGGCGCCCGGCGGATCATCCACCGGGCGCCCTTCGCGCATCGGCGGGACCTCTGCTCCCCGTCGAACGGCTCCTGGCCGTAACGCCCTCGGAAACGACCGACCCGCGAAGGACAGGGCTACTGTCAGACCGCCGTGGGAGGCTTCGTCGATGGAGTCTTCAAAGGTGATCGAGACACTGTGGGACCGGATCCAGGCCCGTGACTGGGCGGGTGTGGCCGCGTTGATCGCGGAGGACGTCGTGGTCGAGTGGCCGATCAGCCTCGAACGCATCGTCGGCCGGGACAACTTCGTCGCGGTGAACCGTGAATATCCGGAGGGCTGGTCGATTCGGGTGCTCAAGGTGGTGGCCGAGGGCGACGAAGTCGTCTCCGAGGTCGAAGTGCCGCACGACAGTCTCGGCGTCTTCCGCGCGGCATCGTTCTGGACCGTCCGTGACGGGCGGGTCGTCCGTGGAACGGAGTACTGGACGAGCCTGGGAGCGGACCCGCGGCCTGAATGGCGGGCGTCCCTCGTCGAACCGATGTAGCGCCGAACGGAGGGCGCCCGGCGGTACGGAGCGGTCGTTCCGGCAGCGTCGAGTCGCTCGGTCACCACCTCGAACACCCCGCGCTGCCTCGGGCCGGGCTTGAAGCTGACACCGTGTGAGGACCTAGCGTTGCCGCCGTGGACGACGGGACGTGGTGGACGGTCGGCGAGCTGGCACAGGCGACCGGGGTGTCGGTGCGGGTGCTGCGGCACTGGGACGCGTTGGGGGTGGTGTCTCCCGAACGTACGCCGAGCGGCCACCGTCGTTACGGCCCCGCGCACGTCACGCGTCTGTACCGGGCGACGGCCCTGCGCCGGACCGGCCTGGGGCTCCGGCAGATCGCCGCGTTGCTGGCCCAGGAGGATCCGGACCCGGCGGCGACACTGCGCGCCCACCTCGACGACGTCGAGGAGGACCTCCGACGGCGAAGCCAACTCCGCGACCGGCTCCGGGCCGCGCTCGAGAGTCCGGAGCCGGACCAGTTGACGAAGGTGATCGAGACCATGACGATGTTCGAGCAGTACGTGCACGGCTACCGTTCCGAGGAGAGCACGCGCCTCGCGGACCAGGCGGACGCCCTCGCCGAGCTGTTGCACGCAGGCATCCGCTTCCGGCCCGGCGAACGGGTCCTGGAGATGGGGTGCGGCGTGGGTGCCCAGACGGTCGCCCTGGCTTCGCGGAGCCCGCACGCGCACTTCGTGTCGGCCGACATCGCCCCCGAGTCGCTGAAGTCGGCCTCGCGCCGCGTCGCCGCCGCGGGCCTGGCGAATGTCGAGTTCGCCGAGAAGGACGTGTTCGCCCTCCCCGAACGGGAGGGCGGCTTCGCCGAGGCGTCCTTCGACCACGTCTTCGTGTGCTTCCTGCTCGAGCACCTGCCCTCGCCGGCCGACGCGCTGCGCCGGCTGCGTCGCCTCGTGCGGCCCGGCGGCACGGTCACGGTGATCGAGGGCGACCACGGCTCGGCCTATTTCCACCCGGACGACGAAGCCGCGCGCGCGGCCATCGCATGCCAGGTCACGCTGCAACGCCATGCCGGCGGCGACGCCCTCATCGGGCGGCGGCTCTTCCCTCTGTTGCACGAGGCGGAGTGGTCGGACATCGCGGTCACCCCTCGCACCGTCTACGTCGACGGCAGCCGGCCGGACCTCGCCGAGAGCTTCACCAGACGCACCTTCACCGCGATGGTCTCCGGTGTCCGGGAGCCCGCCGTCGCGGCGGGGCTGACCGACCCGGACACCTTCGACGCGGGCATCGCCGCCCTGCGGCGCACGGCCGAACCCGACGGAGTGTTCTGCTACACGTTCTTCAAGGCGGTCGCACACCGCCCGACCTGACCGTGGCTCGCACAGGCCCGCCCCTCAGGCCGGCCCCGCCCCGAGGGCGCGGCGGACCGCGTCGGCGCGGTCGCGGATGTGGGCCTTGGCGAACAGGTTGTTGATGTGGGTCTTGACCGTGGCCTCGCTGATGAAGAGCTTCTCCGCGATGCCCCGGTTGGACAGGCCCTGGCCGATCAGGGCGAGGACCTCGCGTTCGCGGGGTGTGAGGTCGTCCGGCAGGGGCTGCCGGGCCGCCTCGCCCGGAGCGGGCGCCGCCGCCCTCGTCCTGGCCGTGGCGAGCAGACGGTTCTGGACCTCGCGGTCGAGTACGGACTGGCCCGCGCCCGCGGCCCGGATCGCCCGGGTGATGTCCTGGCGTCCCGCGTTCTTGGTCAGGTAGCCGCGGGCTCCCGCGCCGAGCGCGCCCAGGATCGAGTCGTCGTCGGCGAAGGTGGTCAGGACGACCACCGCCACCTCCGGGTACTCCTCGGTCAGGCGGCGGGTGGTCTCGATGCCGTCCAGCACGGGCATGCGCAGGTCCATCAGCACCACGTCGACGGGGCCCGCGGCCACCGCCGCCAGGACCTCGGTGCCGTCCGCGGCCGCCGCCACGACGTCGATGTCCCCGGCCAGCCCGAGCACCGCCGCGAGCGGCTCCCGCACGGCGGCCTGGTCGTCGGCGACGACCACCTTCAACCGCGCTGCTCCGTCCGTCTGTTCGCTCATCCCGGAATCACTGCCTCCACCTGCCAGCCGCCCTGGTCCTGCCCCTCGGTGACCGGCCCCGCGCCGACGCTCCCGCCCAGCAGGGCGACGCGCTCGCGCATGCCGATCAACCCCATTCCGCTGCCGACGCCCGGGGTCACCGCGCGGGTGGCGGGCCGGTTGCGGATCCTCAGTGTGATCGACGACGCGGTGAACGTCAGGTCCACCCCGACGTCCCCGCCGGGAGCGTGCCGGGCCGCGTTGGTCAACGCCTCCTGGGCGATCCTCAGCAGGTTCTGGGTGACCTGGGCCGGCACCTCGCGGACGGTGCCGGTGACGGTGACGGCGTCGTGGTGGCCCGCCGACTCGACCATCGCGGTCAGGCTCTCCAGCAGCGGCAGCGCGTCCTCCCGCAGCGCGTGCACGGTCCACTGCGCCTGCTTCAGGCTCTCCTTGACCAGACCGTGCGCCTTGGCGTTGGCCTCCCGGACCTTCTCCAGGTCCCCCGTCTCGAGCAGGGCGTCGGCCAGTTCCAGCTGCATGTTGATGCCGGCGAGGGAGTGCGCGAGGACGTCGTGCACGTCCCGCGCGATCCGGCCGCGCTCGGTGAGGACGGCGGTCCTCGCCTCCGCGCGGGCGGCGCGTTCCGCCGACTCGGCGGCCGAGAGCGCCGACCGTACGGCCTGGCGCTGGGTGCGGTTGAGGATGCCGACCACGACCGGGGCGCCCGTGGTGAGGCCGAGCACCCAGGGCAGCTCCGGGTTCCCCGGGCCGAGGTGGAAGTACAGGACACCGGCGCAGAGCAGGGAGCACGCCCCCGCGAGGGCGAGGGCCCGCCCGGTGCCGAGCCGGTATCCGACGTGTCCGGCGACGAAGTAGGCGAACAGGTAAGTCGTCCCGCTGTCGCCGACCCCGAGCAGGGCGGCCGCCGCGACGATGCCGGACGAGAGCCAGGCGAGCGCCAGCCGTGGGGGAACCCTGCTCTCGGGCACTCCCCTGGCCAGCAGTGCCGCGGAGTTGACCACGAAGAGGACGGCGACCGCCAGGCCCTGGCCGCCGAGTCCCATGGGCCGGATCGTCACGGCTCCCACGGCGACGACCGCGAGGCTCAGGCCCCACTGCACCCGCGGGTCCTGACCGGGGACCGGACGCGGGTCCGCCCCCGGGTGCGGGGGCGGAGGGTTCTCGGTGGCGGACACCGGCAGAACATAGCGCACGGTCAGGCCGTACGGTCGAGGACGGGCGCCGCGGAGGCGGCCGAAGCCCCGGTCACGGCCCGGGTGCGGCTGCGCACGTAGATCGTGGCCACCCGCGTGACCACCTCGGTGACCGCCATCAGGACGAACGCCGCCACCCAGGCCTGGTCGCTCGTGATGTGGTGGTCGATGCTGAACCGGGCGACGTCGTCGGCGCCGCCGCCGTGCTCGACCCAGACCTGGAAGCCCATGCGGGCGCCCATGCCCAGCACCCAGAGGACCGCCGACACGGCGCCCGCCTTGATCATGAGGTGCCCGTCGAGGGGCCGGATCCGGGTGTAGACGCCACCCGCGACGCCGAGCGCGGCGCCCACGGCCGTGAGGGCCGCGATCAGGACGAGGTCGTTGCCCGCGGTCGGAACGGAGTCCAGGTACGAGTACGCCACGACGGCCACGATCCCCAGCGGGATCAGGAAGGTCCCGCGGTCGAGCCGGCCTTCCCGCAGCTGACGGAAGACGACCAGAACGAGGGCGATGTCGGTGATCCACTCAGTCGTTGTCATGCCCTCAAGGCTCCTGCGGCCAGGGCCGCGACACCTGGACCCACGGGTGGAGCCGGGGGTGGAGATCCACCGCTCCCGCGGTCTCCACCCCCGGCCCGGACGCCCTGGGCGCTCCTACCGGCTCAGTCGCTGGAACCTGCGTACCGCCAGCGGCAGGAAGACCATCGTCAGCACCACCGGCCACACGCCCGCCATCAGCAGCGCGTGCTGCTCCACCCACGAGTCGCCGCCGCCGACCGGTGTGCCGAACAGCTCGCGGGCGGCCGCCGCCGTGGAGGAGATCGGGTTCCACGCGGCCACCCAGCCCAGCCAGTCGGGCATGAGCTGCGGGGCGACGAAGATGCTGGAGATCATCGTCAGCGGGAACGCCACCGCGAACAGGCCGCCGGCCGCCTCCGGGTTGGGCACCAGCAGGCCGAGCCACACCCCGAGCCAGATCAGCGCGAACCGCAGCCACAGCAGCAGCCCGAACGCGGCCAGGAATCCCCAGCCGCCGTCCGGACGCCAGCCCATGGCCAGCGCCGTCAGCACCAGGATCGTCAACTCGGCGCAGGCGACGACGAGATCGGTCACCCCGCGCCCGGCCACCACCGCCGAGGACGCCATCGGCATGGAGCGGAACCGGTCGACGACGCCCTTGGTGGAGTCGTACACGACCACGGTCGCCGTGTTGATGAAGCCGAACGCCATGGTCATCACGAACATGCCCGGCATCAGGAAGTCCTTGTAGTCCCCGCCGCCCGGCACGGTCATCGCGCTGCCGAAGACATAGCCGTAGAGGAGGACGGACAGGATCGGGAAGCCCAGCTGCCAGGCGATGTTGACGGGCTGGCGCTGGTAGTGGGTCAGGCCGCGGCGGACGATGTTGCCGCAGTCGGCGAGGAGCCAGTAGAGGCGGCCGTGCTCGGGCGGGGCCGTCGCCGGGCCGGTGGCGCTGTCGACCTCGAGGGTGCTCATGCGGGCACCGCCTCCTTCTCCTTCTCCGCGTGCCGCGCGGGCTCCGCGCTCGTGCGGTGGCCGGTCAGGCGCAGGAACACGTCGTCGAGGCTCGGCCGGCGCAGGCCGATGTCCTCGACGGCGACACCCTCGTCCTGAAGGGTGCGCGCCACCTCGGTCAGGGCCGCCACCCGGTCGGCGACCGGGGCGTGCACGCGCAGCGCCTCCTCCTCCACCTCCGGTTCGCCCTTGCAGACCCGGGCGACCGTCCTCACCACCCCGGGGATCTCGGCCCGGTCGGCGACCACGACCTCGATCCGGTCGCCGCCGACCCGGTTCTTCAGCCCGTCCGGGGTGTCGTCGGCGATGGCCCGGCCCCGGTCGATGACGGTGATGCGGGAGGCCAGCTTGTCGGCCTCCTCCAGGTACTGCGTGGTCAGCAGGACCGTCGTCCCGTCCGCCACCAGCGCGCGGACCGACTCCCAGACCTCGCCGCGGCTGCGCGGGTCCAGGCCCGTCGTCGGCTCGTCCAGGAACAGGACGGACGGCGCGAGGATCATCGACGCGGCGAGGTCCAGGCGCCGGCGCATGCCGCCGCTGTACTTGCCCACGCCCCGGTCGGCGGCGTCGGTCAGGTCGAACCGCTCCAGCAGCTCGACCGCGCGGGCCCGGGCACGCCGGCCGCCCAGGTGGAACAGGCGCCCGAACATCTCCAGGTTCTGCCGGCCGGTGAGCACCTCGTCCACGGCCGCGTACTGGCCGGTGAGGCCGATCCGCGCCCGCACCTCACGCGCCTGCCGGGTGACGTCCAGTCCGGCCACCTCGGCACGTCCCGCGTCCAGCCGGACCAGCGTGGACAGGATGCGCACGGCGGTGGTCTTGCCCGCGCCGTTCGGCCCGAGCAGGCCGTGCACGGTGCCCTCGCGGACGGTCAGGTCGAAGCCGTCCAGGGCGTGTTTGCCGCCGTACCTCTTCTCCAGACCCTCGGCCCGTACCGCGTGCTTCTCACTCATGGGTCCCAGTCCCCCTCTCACTCCCTTACTGAGTACACCGTACCCGATTGCGCGTACGACGTACGCAGTTTTTGTCCGCAGACCTAGACTGGCCCCATGGCAAGCGGTACGGAGACCAGTGGCAGCGGCGACATCGGCCGCACCCTCGACCTGTTGTGGGACACCGGCCGGCGGCCCAGCCGGGGCCCGCGGCCGGGCCTGACGCTGGAGCGGATCGTGGAGGTCGCCGTCGAGGTCGCGGACCGGGACGGTCTCGGCGCGGTCTCCATGCGCCGGGTCGCCACCGAGCTGGGCACCGGCACGATGTCGCTGTACCGCTACGTCCCCGGCAAGGGCGAGCTGCTCGACCTGATGCTGGACCGCGTGCAGCGCCCGTCCGAGAACCCGGCCGACCTGGGCGACGGCGGCTGGCGCCCGGCGCTGCACGCCCTCGCCCACGCCGCGCTCGCCCTCCACCGCCGCCACACCTGGCTGCTGGAGGTCAACCAGTCCCGCCCGATCCTCGGCCCCTCCGCCCTGGACGGCATGGAGAAGGTGCTCGCCCGGATCAGGCCGATGGGTCTGACCGACCCCGAGCTGGTCTCGGCGGTCGTCATGGTCGAGGGCTATGTCGTCGGTGCCGCCCGCACCCAGGTGTACCAGGAGGAGGCGGAGCGCAGGTCCGGGCTGACGGACGCGGAGTTCTGGGCGGCCCAGGAGCCGGCGCTGGTGAAGGCCATGACGAGCGGGCGGTACCCCGTCCTGGCCTCCCTCTCCGAGGACGCCTTCGGCACCGGGTTCGACCACTTCGAGTTCGGGCTCCAGCGCATCCTGGACGGGCTGGAGGTCCTGGTGGCCTCGCGACGGGCGGCGAACGCCGACGCCGACGCCGCGGGGAACGGCTCAGCGGCGCCGGAAGACCCGGCGTAGGCCGAACAGGGCGGCGAGCGCGACGAGCAGCCCCACCGCGCCGACCTTCAGCGTGTCCCCGCCCGGACCGCCGGAGTCCGCACCCGAGGCGTGGGACCCGGAACCCGATCCGCCGCCGGAGTCGCCACCGTCCTGCCCGGGCACGTCCTCGGCCTTCACGGGGCTGTTGACCCCCTCCATGCCGAGCAGCAGCTTCTTGCCGTCGGTGGTGTAGGTGGCGGACTCGCCCTGCCCCAGGGGCACGCCGATCCGCCCCTTTCGCTGGATCTTCCCGCCGTTCCAGTCGTACCAGATGCCCCCGAGGTACCCGCGCACGGCGAACTGCTCGCCGTCCGGGGAGAACGCCGCGTCGGTGGCCCACAGGTCCACAGGAACGGTGGGCTTGAAGACGTTGGTGCCGGAGGACGACAGCTTCGCCGGGCCCTCGTACAGGTGCCCGCCGTCCTCGTTCTTGTCGATGAGGTAGACCCGCCCGGTCCTGGGGTGGACCAGCATCGACTCCGCGTCGCGGGAACCGTCCGCGTACTTCACCACGTACTGCGTCGCCTTGACGGTCTGGTCCTTCAGCTCCGTCGGCTCGGGCAGCTCGTAGATCCACACGTACGGCCAGGTCACGCCGTCGTTGTCCCCGATGTCGCCGACGAAGATCTTGTTGCCGGGGCCGATGCCGATCGCCTCGACGTCGCGGGGGGTGCCGACGCCGGACAGCGCGACGCGGGCGACGGTCTCGCCGGTGGCGCCGTCGACGGCGTAGAGGTACGGGCCGGTGTCCTGGTCGTTGTGCGTCCAGTAGATGCCGGGGTGCAGGCGGGACGCGGCGAGGCCGCTGGACTCGGTGATGCGCGGGTCCTTGATCGTGAACCCGTCGCTCCCGGCGGGCCCTTCACCCCCGTCCGCCGCCGAGGCGGGCACGGCGAACGCCCCCACGAGGAGGGCCGAGGCGAGGAGGGCGAAGGGTCGGCGCATGCGCCAAGCCTGCCATCCCGCGCGGGCGTTCACGTCGGCGGTCACCCTGCCGGTCACCCTGCGTGGTCGGGCTCACATCGCGTCGACCAGGCCGATCGTCCATGATGAGCGGATGCTCAGGTTCATGTTCGTCGGTGACTCCATGACGATCGGGAGCGCCGGCGAACACACGTGGCGCTACCGGCTGTGGCAGCACCTGCGCGACTCCTACGGCCGCCCCTTCACCTTCGTAGGCCCGCGCGAGACCCTCCACGACCAGGTGACGGACGCCCCCACCTCGTACGCCTACGCCGACCCCGGCTTCCCCCGCGCCCACCTGGCCGGCTGGGGCGAGGGCTGGCACCACATGACGCCGCTGATCGGCGAGACGGTGCGGTCCTGCCGCGCGGACGTGCTCCTGGTCTCCCTGGGCCTGATCGACCTCGGCTTCTACACCAACGCCGAGCAGACCGCCGCCAACGCCCGCACCTTCGTGGCGAACGCGCGCGCGGCGAACCCGCGTGTCCGCACGGCCGTGATGCCGGTGCTGCACAACATCCGGGTGGACGCCGACGAGACCTTCGCCGAGCAGGTCGCCCACTTCAACGAACTTCTCGTGAAGACCGTCACCGACCTCGACGACCCGCGCTCCCCGCTGCTGCTCGTACCGCCGCCGGTGCCGTGGGACTTCCACACGGACACCTACGACGGCACGCATCCCAACGAGAGCGGCGAGCACCGGATCGCGCAGGCGTTCGCCGAGGCGATGGGCGAGGAGTGGGGGCTGGGCGGGCCGTACACCGCCGCCTCGTAGGAGCCCCCCCCGCCTTGGCATATGCGTGTCCTCCCGTGTCCCGGTCGCCGTGCGTATCGTTGTACCGCGCGGCTGCTCCCGCCCGTGGGACAGCCGGGGAGGAGTGCCACGATGACCGTCGTTGACGACAGGATCGACATGGCCGACGCCAACACCCAGCGCCTGGACGAATGGTTCGAGCGACTGGAGCGGATGCCCGTCCCCGAAGGATTCCGGGTCGAGATCGTCGGGGGCAACGTCCACATGACACCGCAGCGCAGCACCCACCACAAAATCATCCGCCGCATCGAACGAGCCGTCGAAGACCGCTTCGGCATGGACGTCGAACTCCTCTCGGACGTCCGTATCGATTTCCCGGGACCGGGTAACGCTTTCTGCCCCGACGTGGCCAAGCTCCGCGACGGGGCCGAGCAGGACGAAACGGGCCACTGGCGTTACCAGGACGTCGAGTTCGTAGCCGAGGTCATCTCCAAAGGCACCGCCGCCAACGACTACGGCCCCAAGAAGCTCGCCTACGCCACCGCAGAGGTCCCCCTCTACCTGATCGCCGACCCCTACCAGGGCCGCTGCCACATCTTCACGCACCCCAAGGACGGCGACTACACGACCGAGACCCGCGTCGCCTTCGGGCAGGAGCTGGACCTCACCGGCACCGTCCTCGGCCTCACCCTCAGGACCGACACCTTCCCCCGCGACTGACCGCCCGCGCCCGCTTGCCTGGAGCGCACTCCAAGTCGTTGGCTTGGGGACCATGAAGTACACGCAGCTCGGACGCACAGGACTCAAGGTCGGCCGGCTCGTCCTCGGGACGATGAACTTCGGTCCGCAGACGGACGAGGCCGACAGCCACGCGATCATGGACGCGGCGCTGGACGCCGGCATCAACCTCTTCGACACCGCCAATGTCTACGGCTGGGGCGAGAACAAGGGCCGTACCGAGGAGATCATCGGCAACTGGTTCGCCAAGGGCGGCAACCGGCGCGACAAGACCGTCCTCGCCACCAAGGTGTACGGCAACATGGGCGCCGACGGCGAGGCGTGGCCCAACCACGACAAGCTGTCCGCCGTGAACATCCGGCGGGCGGTGGACGCCAGCCTCAAGCGGCTCCAGACCGACCACATCGACCTGTACCAGTTCCACCACATCGACCGCGCCACCGGCTTCGACGAGATCTGGCAGGCGATCGACACCCTGGTCCAGCAGGGCAAGGTGCTCTACGCGGGGTCGTCGAACTTCCCCGGGTACAAGATCGCGCAGGCCAACGAGACCGCCGCCCGGCGCGGCGGGACCATCGGGCTGGTCAGCGAGCAGTGCCTGTACAACCTGGCCGAGCGCCGCGCCGAGATGGAGGTGATCCCGGCCGCGCAGGAGTACGGCCTCGGCGTCATCCCGTGGTCGCCGCTGCACGGCGGACTGCTCGGCGGGGTGATCAAGAAGGAGGTCCAGGGCGGGCGCCGCGCCTCGGGACGCGCGGCCGACACCCTGGCCGATCCGGCGAAGCGGGCGCAGATCCAGGCGTACGAGGACCTGCTCGACAAGCACGGTCTGGAGCCCGGCGAGGCCGCGCTGGCCTGGCTGCTGACCCGGCCCGGCGTGACCGGCCCGATCGTGGGTCCGCGCACCGCCGAGCAGCTCGCGTCGGCGCTCAGGGCCGTGGAGCTGGAGCTGTCGGACGAGCTGCTGACCGGACTGGACGAGATCTTCCCGGGTCCGGGGCCCTCTCCGGAGGCCTTCGCCTGGTAGCGGGGTGCGGTGGTGAGCGGGGCGGCGGCCGCCGCACGGGCGGGTCAGCCGAGGGCCGCCGCCAACGCCACCACCACGAGCATCAGCACGAGCACACCGGCCATGATCCGGTTACGGGTCTTCGGGTCCACGCCCCCGAGCCTAACCGGAGGCGCCGAGCGGGCTGCGGGCGACCGCCTCGTAACGGGGCTGCTCGCCGGGGACGCCGGAGTGCGGCAGGTTGCTGCGGACCAGCGCCAGGTCGGTCACCATCCAGGCGGGTCCGGTGAAGCCGGAAAGCGCCTCGACGTAGGGGCGGGCGTCGAGGGCCTGCCTGCTGCGGGCCAGCGTCAGGTGGGGCTTGTAACGCCGGTGCTCGCCCATCGGGACGCCCGCCTTCCGCCCCGCCGACTCGGCACGGTCGGCCAGCAGCCGCAGGGTCGCGAGGCCGCCCTCCGCGCCGGCCCACAGTGCCCGGCCGCGCCCGAACTGACCGCCGCCGCGCAGCGCCAGCTCGAAGGGCGGGGTGCGGTGGGCCGCCCGCTCCAGCCGGGCCGACAGGCCGGGCACGAGGTCGTCGTCGACCTCGCCGTAGAAGGCGAGGGTGAGGTGCCAGCCGGGGCGGCCGGTCCAGCGCAGCCCGTCCGCACCCGGCAGTCGGCGCAGCGCGGCCACCTCGTCGGCGAGGGAGGCGGTGACGTCCTCGGGGGGCAGCACGGCGGCGAACAGTCTCATGCCGCCAGCCTCGCAGAGCCCCGGGGCCCGGTCCTCCGGATTTCCGCCCCTACGCCACCGGTGCCAGCGCCTCCTGCCGCTCCCGCGGCACGAAGCGGACCTGGGGGTGGCCGCGGTGCCAGCCGACGGACAGGCGCAGGTTGCCGACGCGGGCCAGGACCAGGCCGATGACGAGGGCGGCGCTCGCCGCCACCGCGCCGCCCGCGGCGAAGCCGGCCCGGGCGCCGTAGGTGTCGGTGACCCAGCCGACGATCGGGGCGCCGATGGGCGAGCCGCCGAGGAAGACCATCATGTACAGGGCCATCACGCGACCCCGCATGGCCGGGTCGGTGGACATCTGGATGCTGGTGTTGGCGGTGACGTTGACCGTCATGCTGAAGAGGCCGATCGGGACCATCAGCAGCGCGAAGAGCCACAGTTCCGGTGCCGTCGACGCCACGATCTCCAGGGCGCCGAAGCCGAGCGCCGCCGCGATCAGGACGCGCAGCCGGGCCGTGCCGCGGCGGGCGGCGAGCAGCGCGCCGGCCAGCGAGCCGACGGCCATGAGGGTATTGAAGAGGCTGTACGCCCCGGCGCCCGCGTGGAAGACGTCGTCGGCGAAGGCGGACAGGAAGACCGGGAAGTTGAAGCCGAACGTGCCGATGAAGCCGACCAGCACGATGGTCCAGATCAGCTCGGGGCGGCCGGCGACGTAGCGCAGGCCCTCGCGCAGCTGGCCCTTGCCGCGCGGGGTGGGCCGGCCGGCGTGCAGCTCGCGGGCGCGCATCAGCAGCAGGCAGCTGAGCGGCGCGACGAAGGACAGCCCGTTGGCGAGGAACGCCCAGCCGGTGCCCACGCCGGTGATCATCAGACCGGCGACGGCGGGGCCGACCAGGCGGGCGGACTGGAAGTTGGCCGAGTTCATGCTGACCGCGTTCTGCAACTGGTCGCGGCCGACCAGCTCGGAGACGAAGGTCTGGCGGGCCGGGTTGTCCATGACGGTGGCCAGGCCCATCGCGAAGGCGGCGAGGTAGACGTGCCAGACCTGGACGTGTCCGCTGAGGGTGAGGACGGCGAGGGCGAGCGCGGTCAGCGCCATCGCGGACTGGGTGACCAGCAGCGTCGGCCGCTTGGGCAGGCGGTCGACGAGGACGCCGCCGTAGAGGCCGAAGAGCAGCATCGGGAGGAATTGCAGGGCGGTGGTGATGCCCACGGCGGCCGAGGAGCCGGTGAGGCTGAGCACCAGCCAGTCCTGGGCGATGCGCTGCATCCAGGTGCCGATGTTGGAGACGACCTGGCCCATGAAGAACAGGCGGTAGTTCCTGACCTTGAGGGAGGCGAACATCGACGTCTTGCGACGGGCGGCGGGGCCGGTCGGATCGTCCGGGACGGCCGGGACGTCGGGGCCGTCGGGTGCGGGGGCGGAAGCTGCTCCGGATCCCGTACTCAAAAGGGTTCGCCTCCTCGCGAAAACTGCTTACCGGTGTGCGAGCTTCTCCAGCACGGGGGCGGCGGCGCGCAGTTTCGCCCACTCGTCCTCGTCGAGGCCCTCGACGAGCGTGGCCAGGAACGCGTTGCGTTTGCGGCGGCTCTCCTCGAGCATCACCACGGCCTGCTCGGTCTGCGTGACGACCTTCTGGCGCCGGTCCTCGGGGTGCGGCTCCAGCCGGACCAGGCCCTTGGCCTCGAGCAGCGCCACGATGCGGGTCATCGAGGGTGGCTGGACGTGTTCCTTGCGGGCCAGCTCGCCCGGGGTCGCGCTGCCGCAGTTCGACAGGGTGCCCAGCACCGACATCTCGGTCGGGCTGAGCGACTCGTCGACCCGCTGGTGCTTGAGCCGACGGGACAACCGCATCACGGCGGAGCGCAGGGAGTTCACGGCGGCGGCGTCGTCGCCATGCTTGAGGTCCGGCATGTTCCTTAGCGTAACTCATTAGTCTCGCGAAATACCACCGCACCGTCGTCCGCGTGCCCGTGACGCCCGCCACTGAAACCCACAGTTCACCCGTACGAGTGAGTCGTTTCCGGAAATCGGAGCGTCACCGGGCGGGCCGGGGCGACCCTCGTGCTCATGGGGACCAGCGTGCTCAGCCTGCGGATGGACGGGGAGCTGCTCGACCGGCTCCGGGACCATGCGGCCAAAAGAGGAATGAGCGTCCAGGACTATGTCGTCCGGACGCTCATTCGCAATGACTTCGACGAGCGGTTCCAGTCCGCCGTGGAGGAGACGGAACGGTTCTACGGGGTCACCTGAGGCGGCCCCGCGGGCCTCACGTCAGGCCCAGGGCCGGCATCAGGTAGTAGAAGGCGAAGACCGCCGACACCACGTGCATCGCCACCGGCACCTCGCGGCCCCGTCCGGCCGCCAGGCGCAGCACCGAGAAGGTGATGAAGCCCATGCCGATGCCGTTGGTGATCGAGTAGGTGAACGGCATCATCAGCATCGTCACGAAGGCCGGGATGGCGATGGTGAAGTCGGACCAGTCGATCTCCTTGATCGAACCGGCCAGGATCAGGAAGCCGACCGCGATCAGCGCGGGGGTCGCCGCCTGCGACGGGACCATGGTGGCGACCGGCGTGAGGAACAGCGCCAGGGCGAACAGCCCGCCGGTGACGATGTTGGCGAAGCCGGTGCGGGCGCCCTCGCCGACGCCGGCCGTGGACTCCACGAAGCAGGTGGTGGCCGAGGCGGAGCTGGCACCGCCCGCGGCGACCGCGACGCCGTCGACGAACAGGACCTTGCTGATGCCCGGCATCTGGCCCTCGCCGTCGGTCAGCTTCGCCTCGTCGCTGATGCCCATGATCGTGCCCATCGCGTCGAAGAAGCACGACAGCAGCACGGTGAAGACGAACAGCACCCCGGTCAGGATGCCGACCTTCTCGAACCCGCCGAACAGGCTGACCTCGCCGACCAGTCCGAAGTCCGGCGTGGCGACCGGGTTGCCGGGCCACTCGGGGGTGGTCAGGCCCCAGGAGGGGATGTCGGTGACCGCGTTGATGATCATCGCGACGCCCGTCATCACGACGATCGAGATGAGGATGGCACCCGGGGTCTTGCGGACGATCAGCGCGAGGGTCAGCAGCACGCCGAGGACGAAGACCAGGACCGGCCAGCCGTGCAGGTGACCGCCGGTGCCCAGCTGGATCGGGACCGTGGTCTGGGCGGCGTCCGGCATCCGGGTGATGAAGCCGGAGTCGACCAGACCGATGATCATGATGAAGAGGCCGATGCCGATCGCGATGGCCTTGCGCAGGCTGTAGGGCACGGCGTTCATCACGCGCTCGCGCAGACCGGTGGCGACCAGCAGCATGACGACGAAACCGGCCAGCACCACCATGCCCATGGCGTCCGGCCAGGACATCCGCGGGGCGAGCTGGAGGGCGACGACCGAGTTCACGCCGAGGCCCGCGGCCAGCGCGATCGGGACGTTGCCGATGACACCCATCAGGAGGGTGGTGAAGGCCGCCGTCAGGGCGGTCGCGGTGACCAGCTGACCGTTGTCGAGCTGGTGGCCGTACATGTCCTTGGCGCTGCCCAGGATGATCGGGTTCAGCACGATGATGTAGGCCATCGCGAAGAAGGTGGCGAAGCCGCCGCGGATCTCACGGGGCAGGGTGCTGCCGCGCTCGGAGATCTTGAAGTAGCGGTCGAGGCCGTTCTGCGGGGGCCGCCGGTCTTCCGGCGACTCGGGGGACGGGGGGACCTTGGCGGTGGCCGAGGTGGACATGCGGGACCTCATGCACCAACAGGTTCCCCCACGGCCTTGTCGGTGTTCCTATTGGTGTTTTCTACGAATGAAAGCGGTCAGAGACAAACGGGTTCAGTATGAACGTATGAGCCACTGATCGCTATCTCCGCGCGTAGACCCGCGTCGTTCCCGAGTGGCGCCGCGCCGTCCACCTGTTCGCACCCTCCTCGTAAGCTGTACGCATGACGAAGTGGACACCCACGCACGAGGCGCCGGAGCCCCTGGAGGGCCCCGTGGTCCCGACCATCGTCGGCGGCACCATCCTCTGGTTCGTCCTCTTCCTGGTGCAGCTGCCCTTCTACGGCTGGTTCGACGACCACGGGCACGCCTGGTGGGTGTGGACCTGCCTGGCCGGGGCCGGCCTCGGCCTGATCGGCATCTGGTACGTCCGGGGACGCGACGCCGCGATCAAGCGGGACGCGGCCGCCGCCGCGCAGGAGTAGTACCAGGGCAGCACATCCCGCCGGTACGCCTCGTACCCAGGTCGGATCTTCTCCGCGCCCGGTGGGTGGAGCCGTATGTCCGCACGTACCGTCGGATCCATGACGCATCTCGACGCGGACAGACTCGACCCGGAGCACCCCGCGCGTCCCGCCGGCCCGCCTGCGCCCGTGACCGGTCTCACGGCGGCCCAGGTCGCCGAACGGATCGCGCGCGGCGAGATCAACGACGTGCCGGTGCGCAGCAGCCGCTCGCTGGCCGACATCGTCCGCGCCAACGTCTTCACCCGGTTCAACGCGATCATCGGCGTCCTCTGGGTGATCATGCTGATCGTCGCGCCCATCCAGGACAGCCTGTTCGGGTTCGTGATCCTCGCCAACACCGGCATCGGCATCGTCCAGGAGTGGCGGGCGAAGAAGACCCTCGACTCGCTGGCCGTGATCGGCGAGGCCCGCCCGACCGTGCGCCGGGACGGCAAGCCCGCCGAGGTCGGCACCTCGGAGATCGTGCTGGACGACGTCATCGAGATCGGGCCCGGCGACAAGGCCGTCGTCGACGGGGTGTGCGTCGAGGCGGACGGGCTGGAGATCGACGAGTCGCTGCTGACCGGTGAGGCCGACCCGGTGGTCAAGCAGCCCGGCGACCAGGTCATGTCGGGCAGCTTCGTGGTCGCCGGCGGCGGCGCCTTCCGGGCGACCAAGGTGGGGCGCGAGGCGTACGCCGCCCAACTCGCCGAGGAGGCCTCCCGGTTCACGCTGGTCCAGTCGGAGCTGCGCTCCGGCATCTCCACGATCCTCAAGTACGTCACGTGGATGATGGTCCCGACCGCAATCGGCCTGATCCTCAGCCAGCTCCTCGCCAAGGACAACGAACTGGACGACTCGATCGCCCGCACCGTCGGCGGCATCGTGCCCATGGTCCCCGAGGGCCTGGTCCTGCTCACCTCCGTCGCCTTCGCGATCGGCGTCATCCGCCTCGGCCGCAAGCAGTGCCTGGTCCAGGAGCTGCCCGCCATCGAGGGGCTGGCCCGCGTCGACACGGTCTGCCTGGACAAGACCGGCACCCTCACCGAGGGCGGCATGGACGTGACCGGCCTGCGCCTGCTCGGCGGCGCCGACGAGGGGTACGTCCGCACCGTCCTCGGCGCCCTGGGCCAGGCCGACCCGCGCCCGAACGCCTCCCTCCAGGCGATCATCGACACCTACCCGGCGGACGGCGCCGCCGGAGCCTGGCGGTCCACGGGGTCACTGCCCTTCTCCTCCGCCCGCAAGTACAGCGGCGCCGCGTTCGACGAGGGCGACGGCGCCCCGCGTACGTGGCTGCTGGGCGCCCCGGACGTGCTGCTCGCCGAGGACGACCCGGCTCTCGCCGAGACCGGGCGGCTCAACGAGCAGGGTCTGCGCGTCCTGCTGCTGGCCCGCGCCGGCCGCGCCCTGGACGACGCCCGGGTCGCCGAGGGGGCCGAACCCACCGCCCTGGTCGTCCTGGAGCAGCGGCTGCGCCCGGAGGCCGCCGACACCCTGCGCTACTTCGCCGACCAGGACGTCCGCGCCAAGGTCATATCCGGCGACAACGCCGTGTCGGTCGGCGCGGTCGCCGCCAAGCTGGGGCTGTCCGGAGCCACCGTCGACGCGCGCCGGCTGCCCGCCGAGCGGGAGGAGATGGCCGGGGCGCTGGACGAGGGCACGGTGTTCGGGCGGGTCACCCCGCAGCAGAAGCGGGACATGGTGGGCGCCCTCCAGTCACGGGGCCACACGGTCGCGATGACCGGCGACGGCGTCAACGACGTCCTCGCCCTCAAGGACGCCGACATCGGCGTCGCGATGGGGTCGGGCTCGGAGGCGACCCGGGCGGTCGCGCAGATCGTGCTGCTCAACAACAGCTTCGCCACGCTGCCCTCCGTGGTGGCCGAGGGCCGCCGCGTCATCGGCAACATCACGCGCGTGGCGACCCTGTTCCTGGTCAAGACCGTGTACTCGGTGCTGCTCGCGATCCTGGTGGTCTGCTCCCAGGTGGAGTATCCGTTCCTGCCCCGCCACCTCACCCTGCTCTCGACGCTCACCATCGGCGTCCCCGCGTTCTTCCTGGCCCTCGCCCCGAACAAGGAACGGGCCAGGCCCCACTTCGTACGGCGCGTGATGCGGTACGCGATCCCGGGCGGGGTGGTGGCCGGCGCGGCGACCTTCGTGACGTACCTGGTCGCCCGGCAGCACTACACCGGCCCGGAGGCGCTGGACGCGGAGACCAGCGCGGCGACGCTGACGCTGTTCCTGATCTCGATGTGGGTCCTCGCGATCATCGCCCGGCCGTACACCTGGTGGCGGGTGCTGCTGGTGGCCGCGATGGGACTGGGCTTCGTGATCGTGCTGGCGGTGCCGTGGTTGCAGGACTTCTTCGCGCTGAAGCTGGTGGGCGTGACGATGCCGTGGACCGCCGTCGGCATCGCGGTGGCCGGTGCGGGCGTACTGGAGCTGGCGTGGCGGTGGGTGGACCGGAGGCTTCCGGTGTGACGCCGGAGCCGTCCGGTCGTTCGTGGTCTCGTTCGGAATTCAAGGAGTATGGAGGTCGCCGACCCATGTGATCGGAGACATGCTCCTGATGAAGCTTCGTGAAAAGAAGACCGCCGACTCGCAGTCGCAGTCACGCAAAGGAGAGCTGGCGGCCCAGTTGTCGGCTCCGGTACGGGCCTTCATGGCGACCGAGGCGGGCAGCGCCGGACTGCTCCTCGCCGCCGTGGCGGTTGCCCTGGTATGGGCGAACTCCCCCTGGTCGGAGGCGTACACCGCCCTCTGGGGAACGGACGCGTCCGTCACCGTCGGGGACGCCCGGCTGTCGATGGACCTGAGCCACTGGGTCAACGACGGGCTGATGGCCCTGTTCTTCTTCGTCATCGGTCTGGAGGTGCGCTACGAGGTCTCCGTGGGCTCGCTGAACGACCGGCGCCGGATCGTGATCCCGGGCCTGGCGGGCATCGGCGGCATGCTCGTCCCCGTCGTGCTGTACCTGGCGATCGCGCCCGGGGGCGAGGCCGCGCGGGCCTGGGGCGTCGTCATCGGCACCGACACGGCGTTCATGCTGGGCGCGCTCGCCGTGGTGGGCCCGCGGTTCGTCACCCAGCTGCGGGTCTTCCTGCTCGCCATCACCGTCATCGACGACATCGTGGCCGTCACGGTGATCGGCGTGGTCTACTCCGGCAGCATCAACGTGCCGGAGCTGATCGCCGCGCTCGTCCTCGGCGTCGTCCTGTCCGCGCTGACCCGCTTCGGCGTCTGGCAGGCCGCCCCGTACGTGCTGATCGTCCTCGTGATGTGGCTGGCCACCCTCCACGCCGGCCTGCACGCCTCCATCGCCGGCATGCTCGGCGGCCTCCTCATCCCCGCCCGCAAGCCCTCCCGGGAGGGGGTGGAGCAGGCGGCACGGCTCTTCCGCGCCTTCCGCCAGTCGCCCCTCGCCGACGTCGGCAAGACGGCACGCAAGGGACTCCAGCAGGCCGTCTCCGTCAACGAACGGCTCCAGACGGTCCTCCACCCCTGGTCCAGCTATCTCATCGTCCCCGTGTTCGCCCTGGCCAACGCCGGGGTCGACCTGCGCGACGGCGTCCTGACCGACGCGCTGGGCTCCTCCCTCACCTGGGCGGTGGTCGTCGGTCTCGTCGGCGGCAAGCTCCTCGGCATCTGGGGCGGCGCCGCCCTCGGCACCCGGTTCGGCATCGGCAGGCTCCCGACCGGGGTGGCGCCGGGTCACGTCCTGGGCGGCGGCGCGCTGTCCGGACTCGGGTTCACCGTGTCCCTGCTGATCGTCGGGCTCGCCTTCCAGGATCCGGAGGCCCGCGCCCGGGCGACCGTCGGCGTACTGCTCGCGGCGGTGTTCGCGACCCTCGCCGGCTGGGTGGTGTTCCGGCTGGCCGCCAGGCTGAAGGGCCAGACCGACGCCGACCTGCCCCGGTACCTGGACCGCCCGGTGGATCCGCAGCGGGACCACATCCTCGGTCCCCCCGACGCGCCCCTGACCCTGGTGGAGTACGGCGACTTCGAGTGCCCCTTCTGCGCGCACGCCACCGGCGTCACCAAGGAACTGCGGCAGCGCTTCGGCGACCGGTTCCGCTACGTGTTCCGCCACCTGCCGCTGACCGACGTCCACCCGCACGCCGAACTCGCCGCGCGGGCCGCCGTCGCCGCCGAGGCCCAGGGGCGCTTCTGGGAGATGCACGACCTGCTCTACCAGCACCAGGACGAACTCGAGTACGAGGACACCGCCGGTTACGCCGCCGACCTCGGGCTCGACGTCGAGCGGTTCCTGCGCGACCTCGCCGCCGAGGAGACGGCCGTCCGGGTCCGCGAGGACGCCGCCAGCGCCGAGGCGAGCGGGGTCCGCGGCGCACCGACGTTCTTCGTCGGCGACCGCAGGCACACCGGCCCCTACGACGCGCAGTCGCTCGCCCGCGAACTGGAGGCGCTCACCGACGCGCCCTCCGGGGCCGGGCGGGAGTCCTCGGGCTGACCGGCCGCGGCCCGGGTCAGTCGAACCAGCGGTCCCGGGCCAGTTCGTCGGTGCGCGACTCGTCCTCCAGCAGCGCCGCCACCTCGAAGCGGCGCGGCCACTGCCCCGCCGCCCAGGCGAGGCCCGCGGCCACGCCCTCCAGCGTGGCCGCGTGCAGGACCCCGTCGTCGGTCAGACGCCAGTCGATCTCCACGCCGTCGACGACCAGCTCGTCGTGCTCCACGTACGACGCGGGGGTCCGCGACCCGAGCAGCACCCGCACCGGCTCCGGCACGTCGTGCTCGGCGCCCTCGGAGTCGACTCGGCCGGTGACGGACTCGCTCAGCCGCCGCACCTGGAACAGCTCGGCCAGTTCGGCGGCCCGCGCCGGGCGGACCGGCAGCAGCGGCACGCCGGACGTGAAGGGCAGCAGGTCGGGCGAGTCGACCACCACGGCGTCGGCGGCGTCCACCACGCGCACCTCGCCGTCGGCCACGGCCCGCACCTCGTCCGGCAGGGTCACCCGCTCCGGGTCCAGGTCGGCCAGCGCGCCGTACAGGGCGTGCAGTTGGGCGGCCGTGACCGGGCGGTCGGGGTCGGCGAGGCGGTCGAGGAGCTCGGCCGCGCCGCCGGGCTCGTCGAGGAGCGCGGCGACCGAGGTGCGCACGCCCAGTGCCCGCAGCACCTGCTCGTCCTCGAAGCCGGTCGCGTCGGCCTCGTCGTACAGGCCCCGCAGCAGCGGGTCGCCGCCCGCGGCGCGCAGGCCGGCCGGGCGGCGTCCGCCGAGCACCGGGTGGCCGCGCAGCCACCACGCGGTGTAGGGCCGTACGACCTCGTGGGTGCCGTCGGGCAGCAGGACGCGCACCGGCTGGACCAGCGCGTCGCGCAGCGGCGGCCGGGACAGCAGGGCGAGGGCCTCGGGCCAGCGGTCGTCGGCCACGAGGTCGAGGTCGCGCACGGCGGTGATCTCGGTGGCGACCGGCGGCACGGGGCTGTCCGGGAAGCGGTCGAGGACGTCCTCGCTCCACACGTCCACGGCGTCGAGCAGCCCCGCGTCGTCCGGCTCGGCGAAGTCGCCCTCGCGGGGCTCCAGTTCGTCGGGGTCCAGGACGACGTCGGTGGCGCGGACGAGGGCGAAGGTGACCAGGACGCCGCAGGCGGCCAGCGGGTCGGGACCCCACTTCTCGGCGAGTTCGGCGTCCACGGCGGCGAGTTCGTCCTCGCGCATGACGCGGGCGAACGGGCCGCCGGGGAAGACGAGTTCGCCGGCCGGGGAGAGTTCGCCGTCCTCGTCGGGCAGGGCGAGGGCGCCCAGCCAGGGCTCGTCCCCGGCGTCGAGCCCGGCGTCGCGGACCAGGCCGAGGACGGTGTCGGCCAGTTCCTCGGCGTCGAGTGAGTCCTCCTCCCAGTTGACGCCGCCCTCGTCGTCCAGGGAGGCGGCGACGGCCGCCCGGACCTGCGGGGTGGTGAGCACGGCACGCGGGGTGGCCGGGAGGGCGCCGAGCTTCTCGAGGAGGGGGTGCGCGGCGTCCGGGTGGGCGACCTTCAGGCCGAGCCGGGTGAGGACCTCCGGGTCGAGGGAGGCGGCCTCCGAGGAGGGCAGCAGCACCTGCCGGGGCCCGATGGTCGTCCGCCCGTCCGCAAGGGGCACCGGCAGCCCGGACAGCCGGTCCGGGTCGACCCCGGCGAGGCTGTCGTAGAGCCGCCACCACCAGCCGGGCGCCTTCTCCAGGCCCGCCAGCCGGTCGACCGCGTCGGTCAGCGGCACCCGGGCCACGCCCAGCGTGCGCAGTTCGGCGCGGCGTTCCAGACCGGCGGGCAGCAGCGTCGGCAGCACCTCGGCCAGCACCCGCACGGTGTCGGCGCCCGCGCCCTCCACCACCTCGGCGTCGCGCGGCCGCAACGACTCCGGAAGATCGTCCTCCGCGTCCGGGCCGCCGGAGGGCAGGGCGGGCGGCAGGAAGGAGGTGCGCGGCAGCCGGTCGAGGATCGCCTGCCGCAGCGCGCCGTCCAGTTCGCCCCGGCCCAGCGCGCCGGGCACCAGGCCGATGAGGCCGGTACCGACCGGCCGCCAGTCGGCGAGCAGCCCGGCGTAGGCGTCGGCGGCCCGTTCGGTGAGGAAGTCGGTGAGCGGTCCGGGCGCGGTGTGCCGGCGGGTCGCGTCCAGCGGGAAGGACGCGATCAGCAGGGCGGGCACGCCGAGCGGTTCGTCGCTGGGGGTGGGCGCGTGGACCACCGGGCTGGTGCGGGGCCGATCGGGCGCGCCGTCGGCGTCGACGGGCACCGCCCAGGTCACGGACCAGTGCGGACGCAGCCGCTCCTCGACCGGCCGGTCGGCGAGCAGGTCGGGGGTGAGCGGGCCGTGCGCGGCGGCGGTCCGCCAGCGGGTGACGCCCTCGCGGGAGTCCTCCACGACGGTCAGGGCGTCCTCGGCACGGCGGGAGAGGGTGCGCACCTCGTCCCCGGCCTCGATCACGACCTCCGCCAGCCCCGGCAGGGCCAGCAGCAGGGCGTCGTCCACGGCGTGCAGGAGCCGTTCGGCGAGGTCGGCGGCGGCCGTGTCGCGCAGCGGCAGGATGACGGCCGTGTCGTACGGCGCGGGTGCGCTGCCCTCGGCGGGGAACGGCAGCCGCAGCAGCGGTACGTGCCCGTCGCGCCGCCGGATCTCGTCGCCCAGGCCGGGGCTGTGCCGGGCGGTGTCGGCGGCCAGGTCGCGGGCCTCGGCCAGGGACCAGCGCACCCCGCCGTGCCGTCCGACGACGGCGGGCTCGTCGGTGACGGCCAGGACGGCGGCGAAGCCCACCCCGAACCGGCCGACCGAGCCGTCCCCCGCGTCCCGCTTGGCGGAGGCGCGCAGCGTGGACAGCGACTCGACGCCGGTCGCGTCCAGCGGGGCGCCGGTGTTGGCGGCGACGAGGACACCGTCGCGCAGGGTCAGCCGGAGCCGGCCGGGCACGCCGGCCCGCGCGGCGGCGTCGGCGGCGTTCTGCGCCAGCTCGACGACCAGCCGGTCGCGGTAGCCGCCGAGGACGAGGTCCTCCTCCGCGTTGGCGTCCTCACGGAACCGGGCCGGGCTCGTCGCCCACGCGTCCAGCACCCCGCGCCGCAGCCGTGCCGTACCGAACGGATCGGCACCCTCGGCGGCAGGCCGTACGAACATGCTCACGGTGACTCTCCTCATCGACGGACCACGAAGGTACCGCCCCGGCCGACGGCGCACCCATGACGCAGGCCTGCATCATCCAGCCCGTCCTGGGGGTACCCCCTCTGGGGGAGTTTGAGGACGAGGCCGTCAAGGCCGAAGGGGGGTCCGGGGGCGCAGTCCCCGGGGACGCGAGCCACCACGCACCCGCACCAGACGACGCACCGGCACCCTACGAATGCCCCAGCTCCGCCAAGGCCACGTCCTCGGCCACCGGCACCGAGCCGGAGTCCGCGGCCGGCCGCAGCGGGAAGGGGTCCACCCGCGTCTCGTCGATCACCGGCGGAGCCACCCGCGGCGGCTTCGGCATGACCGCCGCCTCGGAGTGCCCGCCGCACCCGTAGGCCAGCGAGACCACGTGCCCGTCCGCCGGGGAGAACTCGTTGGCGCACACCCCGAAGGCCTGTCCGAGCGAGCCGCCGATGCGGGCGAGGAAGCCGCAGCTGACGCAGGAGGCGGGCGCCGCCTGGGCCATCGCGGTCTTGGGGCCGTAGCCGTCCTCCCAGCGGTCCGCGGCGACGTGCAGGCCGTACCGGGACAGCACCCGGGTGCGGCGCAGGCCCAGCTCCTCGGCGACCGCCGAGATCGTGCCGCGGGCCGGGACGGTGGACAGCTCGGCGGGCGGCCCGGCGGTCACCTCGGCGTCCTCGGCCTCGACCAGGTCGGCCATCTCGTGGGAGACGGCGGAGTTGGGCGGCGGCTCGTCCTCGCCGGTCCAGCCGGGCTCGAGCCGCAGGTCCTCCGCGTCGGTGGGCAGCAGGTCGCCCGGCCCCATGTCGCCGGGGCGCAGCCGCTCGCTCCACGGCACCCACTCGGGGGCGAGGAGCGCGTCGGGGCCGGGCAGCAGCACCGCCTCGTCCACCGTGACGATCTTCGCGCGGGAGGCACGGGCCACCGTGACGGCCCAGCGCCAGCCCCGGTACCCCATCTCCTTGCAGGCGAAATAATGGGTGACGACCCGGTCGCCCTCCGACACCATGCCCTCGTGCTCGCCGACGACGCCGGGTGCGGCGGCCTCCTCGGCCGCGGTCCGGGCGAGGTCGACGGCCTCGGCGCACAGACGGTCAGGGGTGCGGCTTCGCGTTGTCGCTGCGCTCACAGGTATCGCTTCTCTCCATACGCCGTCTCACGAGTGCACCGCTGTGTGCGAGGGGCGGACGGAGCGGACCTGCGGACCGCGTCGACGTCCGCGCCCGATCGCGCTCGGGCGCACCTACGTCATCCATTCTGCGGGATGGCCGTACGGCGCGCGGCCGAGAACGTTCGCCACGGCGCGCTACGCACGCTACCTGCTCATGTGCCCTGGGCCTACACCGACGGGAGTTTCGGCGGGGTACGACCGGACGATCCCGGGTGGCGCGGGCGCCGTCGTCACCCGACTCGATCACCGCCATCCGTGCCGTATCGACGCTACAGCCGCCGCTGACGGGGCACTATGACGGGGTGGCAGCCGCACGGACGGAGTTCAAGCGCGGGAGCCGTGGGCGCGGCCCCGGCTCCCGGTTCCGTGCGGTCGGCCGGGCCCTGCGCCTGCCGGTGACCGGCACGGCGCGCGGCATCCGCCGGGCGACGCACGCGCACGGCGCCGGCGAGTCGGGCCTCGGCAAGCTGATCGAGCTGCACGGGGTGAACGGTGCCGGCGACGTGATGATCACCGTCGCGCTCGCCTCCACCGTCTTCTTCTCCGTGCCCACCGACGAGGCACGCGGGCGGGTCGCGCTGTACCTCGCCATCACCATGGCGCCGTTCACGCTCCTCGCGCCGGTGATCGGCCCGCTCCTGGACCGGCTGCCGCACGGCCGCCGCGCGGCGATGGCGTGCGCGATGGCCGCCCGGGCGCTGCTCGCGCTGGTGCTGTCGGCCGCGGTCGTCACCGGCGGCATCGAGCTGTACCCGGCCGCGCTCGGCGTGCTGGTCTCCTCGAAGGCGTACGGCGTGGTCAGGAGCGCGGTGGTGCCGCGGCTGCTGCCGCCCCGGGTCTCCCTGGTGAAGGCGAACTCGCGGGTCACGCTGTGCGGACTGCTGGCCACCGGTGTCGCGGCGCCGATCGGCGCGGGGCTCCAGCAGGTGGGGCCGCGGTGGCCGCTGTACGGCGCCTTCCTGATCTTCGTGGCGGGCACCGTGCTGTCGTTCACGCTGCCGCGGAAGGTGGACTCGGCGCGCGGCGAGGACCGGGCGCTGCTCGCCGCGGACGAGGGACACCTGCCGGGACCGCTGCGCGGGCGGGGCAAGCGTCCCGGCCTGCGCACGGTGGGCCCGGCGGTGACCCACGCGCTGGCCGCCAACGCGGCCATCCGCTGCCTGACCGGCTTCCTGATCTTCTTCCTGGCGTTCCTGCTGCGGGTGCACCCGATGACCGGCCAGAGCGCGGCGGTGTCGCTGGGCATCGTGGGCGTCGCGGCCGGTGCGGGCAACGCGCTGGGCACGGCGGTCGGGGCGTGGCTGCGCTCCCGGGCGCCGGAGGTCATCATCGTCACGGTGGTCGCCGTCGTGCTGGGCGCGGCGGTGGTCGCCGCGGTGTTCTTCAGCGCCTTCCTGGTGGCGTGCCTGGCGGCGGTCGCCGGGTTCGCGCAGGCGCTGGCCAAGCTGTCCCTGGACGCGCTGATCCAGCGGGACGTGCCGGAGCAGGTGCGCACGTCGGCGTTCGCGCGCTCGGAGACGCTGCTCCAGGTCTCCTGGGTGCTCGGCGGCGCCGTCGGCATCGTGCTGCCGCTCAACGGCACGCTGGGCCTGTCGGTGGCCGCCGCGATCATCGCCGCCGGGTGGCTGACGACCGTACGGGGGCTGCTCGACTCGGCGCGGCACGGGGGCAGGACTCGGCCGAGGGTGGCGTGACCACGCCACGCCGTACCCAGGTGGGGGGCGGGGCGGGAGCGCCGTATAGCCTTCCGCCATGACCACGTTGCCCCGCGGCACCGCCGCTCTCGGACACCGCGTTGTGCGACGCCGCCGCGCCGTCGCCGCCGTAGGCGCCGTGTCCGCCGGACTTCTCCTGCTGTCCGCCTGTGACGAGCCGACCCCGATCTCGACGATCACGGTCGGCAGCGACTCGGTGAGTTCCCAGGCCAGCTGCGGCGGCAAGGGCAAGACCCTGTCGGCCGACGAGATCACCGAGTGCCTGAAGGACAAGGACGCCAAGTCCATCAAGGTCGACCAGGACGAGACCGTGCGCTTCGGCGTGGACCCGGAGATCGCCGACCAGCACTGGACGATCCTGATGAACGGTCAGCAGCTGGTCGAGGACAGTGACAAGACCTACCGCACCGTGCCGGGCAGCGTTTTCTTCAACGAGCAGTACGGCGCCCAGGGCGACTCGACGAACGTCGCCGTCGCCGCGCGGGACGGCAAGGACGAGAGCCAGAACATCACCGGTGTGTGGGTCTTCGAGCTGAAGAAGGACTGACCGCCCACGTCCTCCGTGCACCTCCTCGTAGCCACCGCGGTCCCCGCCGAACGGGACGCGGTGGCCCGGGCGTTCCCGGCGCGGGGCGCGGAGGTGCGTCTTCCCGGGATCGTCCTGCACCGGCTGCCGGACGGCTGGGACCTGCTGGCCGCCGGGGTCGGCCCGGCCCGCGCCGCCGCCTCCACGGCCGCCGCCCTGACCGCCGCGGCCCTCGACGGCACGCCGTACGACCTGGTCGTCTCGACCGGCATCGGCGGCGGCTTCGTCCCCGAGGCGCCCGTCGGCTCACTCGTCGTCGCCGACGCGATCACCGCCGCCGATCTGGGCGCCGAGACCGCCGACGGTTTCCTCCCCGTCACCGAACTGGGCTTCGGCACCGTCACCCACCACCCGCCCGCCGGCCTCGTCGCCGCCGTCGCCGGCGCGACCGGTGCCCGCGCCGGCACCGTCCTGACCGGGTCCACCGTCACCGGCACCGCGGCCCGCGCCGGCCTGCTGCGCGAACGCCACCCGGGCGCGCTGGCCGAGGCGATGGAGGGCTTCGGCGTCGCCGAGGCCGCCGCCGCGCACGGCGTGCCGGTGCTGGAACTGCGCGCGGTCTCCAACCCGGTCGGCCCGCGCGACCGCGCCGCCTGGCGCATCGGCGAGGCGCTCGCGGCCCTGACTGACGCCGTCGGGAAGCTCGCACCCGTCCTGGAGAGTTGGAAACCGCATGAGCGTTGACACCCTGCACATCGCGTACTCCCCCTGCCCGAACGACACCTTCGTCTTCGACGCCCTCGCCCACGGCCGCGTCCCCGGCGCCCCCGCCCTCGACGTGACCTTCGCGGACATCGACGTCACCAACGGCATGGCCGAGCGCGGCGAGCTGGACGTGCTGAAGGTGTCCTACGCCGTACTGCCGTACGTCCTCGACGACTGGGCCCTGCTGCCCTGCGGCGGCGCGCTGGGCCGGGGCTGCGGCCCGCTGGTGCTGACCCGGGAGGCCGACGCCGACCTGCGGGGCCGCACGGTCGCGGTCCCCAGCGAGACCTCCACCGCCTACCTGCTCTTCCGCCTCTGGGCGGCGGACACGGTGCCCGGCGGAGTGGGCGAGATCGTCGTCATGCCCTTCCACGAGATCATGCCGGCCGTGCGGGACGGCAAGGTGGACGCGGGCCTGGTGATCCACGAGGCGCGCTTCACGTACCAGAACTACGGGCTGCACAAGCTCGCCGACATGGGCGAGCACTGGGAGCGAACCACAGGGCTGCCGATCCCGCTCGGCGCGATCATCGCGAAGCGCTCGCTGGGCGCACCGGCGCTGACCCGGCTCGCGGACGCCGTACGCGCTTCGGTCCGCGCGGCCTGGGACGACCCGGAGGCGTCCCGGCCGTACGTCATGGAGCACGCGCAGGAGATGGACCCGGCCGTCGCCGACCAGCACATCGGGCTGTACGTCAACGAATTCACCGCCGACCTGGGCGAGGACGGCTACGCGGCGATCCGGGGCCTGCTGACCCGCGCGGCGGCCGAGGGCCTCGTACCGGCCCTCGGCCCGGACGCGCTGGCGTTCCCCTGACCCAGGGGGCGGATCAGACGTCGAGCTGGTCCGCGACCGCGCGGAGCAGCCCGGCGATCTTCTTGCCGGCCGTCTTCTCGGGATAGCGGCCGCGCTCCAGCATCGGCGTGATGTTCTCCAGGAGCGTCGTCAGGTCCTGCACGATCGAGGCCAGCTCGTCCGGCTTCTTGCGCTGCGCGGCCGCGACCGAGGGGGCCGGGTCGAGGAGGGCGAGCGACAGGGCCTGGTCCCCGCGCTGTCCGGCGACGACACCGAACTCGACGCGCTGTCCGGGCTTCAGGCTCTCGACTCCGGCAGGGAGGACCGAGGAATGGACGAAGACGTCACCGCCGTCGTCACGGGAGAGAAAGCCGAAGCCCTTCTCGCTGTTGAACCACTTGACCTTGCCGGTAGGCACGTCTGTCCTCGTCCTCGTACTCGTCGGGAAAACTGCTCGGAAACATGCTCGGAAACGGCTCTTGATAGCACTTGGGCGGGTCGTCCTGACCCGCCGGTACCCAGGCTAATGGTGATCGGGCGGGTGACAAGACGTCCCCCGGCTGTTCTCCAGACCTGGGAACTACCCTGGTCGGGTGCGTGAACAAACCCAAACGAATTCCGCCGCGCCCGGTGACCGGTTGATCCGCGCCGGTGCGATCGTCTTCTTCGCCGGCGCCGTGGCCACTCTGGTCACGGTGGCCCCGCTGCTGCTGGGCACGACGCCCTTTCCCACCTACATGTTCGGGCTGAGCATGCTGATGGGAGTGGGCTTCCTGGTCGCCGGTGCCGGGGTGCTGCGGTCGATCGCCGCCGGGCGGCGTCAGGCGCGGGCCGCGTCGAGTGCCTCGGCGTCGCCCTCGCCGTCCCGGTAGGCCGCGAGCCACCGCGGGAAGTCCGTGAGGCCGGTGAGGACCACGTCCGCGCCGGCCGCGCGCAGCTCGTCGGCGTCGCACGGGCCGCTGGCCACGGCCACCGAGCGGGCCCCGGCGGCGCGGGCTCCGCGTACGTCGCCGACGTGGTCGCCGACGTAGACGTCCGCGTCGTGCTCGCGCAGGGCGACGGCCTTCTGCTCGGCCCACAGTCCGCCGATGACGGCGTCCGGCTCGATGCCGAGGTGGGCCAGGTGCAGCTTGGCGTTCGGCTCGTACTTGGCGGTGACGACGAGCGCCCGCCCGCCGGCCTCGCGCACGGCGGCCACCGCCTCGCGGGCGCCGGGCAGCGCGAGGGTCGGCTCGATCGCGTACGCCGGGTAGATCTCCCGGTACAGGTCGGCGACGGCGTCGATCTCCCCGGCGGGGAACCAGTGGGCCAGTTCCTCGGCCAGCGGGGGTCCGAGCCGGGTGACGGCCAGGTCGGCGTCGACGTACGTCCCCGTGCGCGCGCTCAGTTCGAGGTAGCAGGCGCGGATGCCGGGCCGTGAGTCGATCAGCGTCATGTCGAGATCGAAGCCGACGGTGGGCGCGGTGGGCGCGGGGCGCGTCGAGGAGGACATGGCTCCCATTGTGCCGGGCCGTCGGCGCGCCCCGTCGGCCGCGGTGGCGCTCCCGCTGGGGGCGGCCGGTCTCCGGGGCGGTCAGCGTCGGGGGGCGGCCGCGGGGCAGTCAGCGTCGGAGGGCAGCCGCAGGGCAGTCAGCGTCGGGGTGGCCAGCGCCAGGGGCGGCCAGCGCTGGGGGGGCAGCCGCAAGGCGGTCAGCCTGGGCGGCGGCCAGCGTGGGGCAGCCGCAAGGCGGTCAGCCTCGGAGGGGCAGCCGCAGGGCAGTCAGCCCCGGGCGGTCAGCCTCGGGGCGGCCAACGTTGGGGGCAGCCGCGGGCCAGTCAACGTCGTAGGAGCAGCCGCAGGGCAGTCAGCCCCGGGCGGTCAGCCTCGGGGTGGCCAGCCCTGGGGGCAACCGCGAGGCGGCCAGCGTGGGCGGCGGTCAGCCTGGGCAGCGGCCAGCGTGGGGGCAGCCGCGGGGCAGTCAGCGTCGGAGGAGCAGCCGCAGGGCAGTCAGCCCCGCGCGGTCAGCCTCAGGGCGGCCAGCCCTGGGGGGGGCAACCGCGAGGCGGTCAGCCTGGGCGGCGGTCAGCGTGGGAGGAGCAGCCTGGGGCAGCCGCGGGGCGGTCAGCCTCGGAGGCGGCGGGAGCGCCAGAGGAGGTAGAGGGCGGTGGCCACGGCGGCGCCGCGCAGGACCCAGGGCCAGGTGTCGGCGACGGCCTCGTTCAGGTGGCCCTCGGTGATCTCGTCGCCCCAGCGCTTCTGGGTGCGGCCCCACAGCCAGACGGCGCCCGCTGCGGCGACCGTGCCGGGCAGGCCCAGGACGGCCCACTTCGACTGGGCCGGGGTCAGCCGGCGGGAGAGGTAGGCGATCAGCCAGCCCAGGCCCAGGGGGACGAGGTTGCCGAGCACCGCGCCGGCGAGCAGGAGGGCCGCGGCGAGCAGGAGGAGGGGGTTGTTCCAGCCGCCCTCGGGCCACAGGCGGGGCAGGCGGCGGCCCTCCCGCTTCCCCGCGGGCACGGCGACGGGCTCCTCGGTCTCCTCCAGGGAGGCCTTCGGCCCGGTGGCGTCCCGCTTCTCCGCGTTCTCCACCTCGTCCGGCGCACCCGGCGGTTTCCGGAGCAGCTCCGGGATCTCGACGCCGCCGACGAACCCGGGGACGCTGTCGCCGAGGCCCGTACCGGCGAAGGGGCCGTCGTCGACCCGCCACCAGTCCGGCCGGCCCTCGCCCACGTCGCCCAGTTCCCGCGCGCTCGCCAGGTGGGGCGGGGAGGCGCCCGGACGGGCGGCCGGCGGTTCGGGTGCGGGGCGGCGCCGGCCCTTGCGCCGCTCGGCGTCGCGGGGCCCGGGGTCCCGCTGCTCGGGCACCGCCGTGGGGGCCGGTGCCTGGTCCCGTACGCCGCTGGTGCCGCCCGCCGCGGTGACGATGTCGTCGGGCTCGCCGAGCCGGTCCAGGATGCGGCGGACGGCGGCGGGACTGTCCACGGTGGTCTTCGCCCGGTGCCGGTCGATCTCGTTGCGCAGCTCCGACACCAGCCGCATGCGGGTGGCCGACGGCAGCTGCCGCTGCTGGGCCACGTCGCCGACACGGCTCAGATACTCGAAGACGACCTGGTCGCTCTCGATCCCCACGTTCCCCTCCGGGGCGGTGCGTTGCGGTATCCGTCGTACCCCGTCGGACGAAGGTACCGAATCCCGCGCGTCCGGCCGACGGCACCGCGCCCGCGCACACACACCTCCGCCGTCGCACCCACCCGCTAACGTGGGCAGGATGAGCACCGAGGAGAAGTCCGCGGCCCCCCGGTCCCTGGCGGAGGCGCTCCGCGTCAGGGAGGACGTCTCGCTGGCCGCCCTCCTGCGCAGCCGTCCCGACCTCATCACTCCCGTGCCGACCGACCTCACCCAGCTCGCCACCCGTGCCGGCACCCGTGCCTCGGTCGTGCGGGCGCTGGAGCGGCTGGACCGGTTCGCGCTCCAGACGGCCGAGGCGCTGGCCGTGGCGCCGGACCCGGCGTCGTACGGCGAGCTGCTCGCCCTGATGGGCGGCGACGAGGAGGATCCCGTCGTCGCGGCCGCGCTGCCCCGGGCCGCCGCCCTGCTGCGCGAGCAGGCGCTGGTGTGGGGTGCCGACGACCGGCTGCGGCTGGTGCGCACCGCCCGTGAGCTGCTCGCGCCGTCCCCGCAGCACCCGTCCCCGACGGGGCTCGGCCCGACCGTGCGGGAGGCGACGGCGGGGATGTCACCGGGCCGGATCCAGGAGATCCTCACGGCCGTCGGCCTGCCCTCGACCCACGACTCGGTCTCCGCCGTGTCCGCGCTCGGCGCCCTGTTCGCCGACCGGCGGCGGATGGCGGCGCTGCTCGCCGAGCTGCCCGGGGAGTCGCGGGAGGTGCTGGCCCGGCTGATGTGGGGGCCGCCGTACGGCCAGGTCACCCACGATCCCGCCGCGCACCTGCGGGCCCTCCTCGACCGGGGCCTGCTGCTGCCGACCGCGCCCGGCACGGTCGTGCTGCCCCGCGAGGTGGCCCTGCATCTGCGCGCGGGCCGGGCGCACCGTACGCCTGAGCCGGTGCCGCCGCCGGTGGAGGCGGCCGCGTCGCACCGTCCACAGGTTGTGGACGCCACCGCGGCCGGGCAGGCCCTGGCGGCGCTGGCGACCGTGGCGGAGCTGCTGAAGGAGTGGGACGAGGGCGGCCCGGCGGTGCTGCGGGCGGGCGGTCTGAGCGTGCGCGACCTGAAGCGGACCGCGGTCGCCCTGGACGTGCCGGAGCCGGTCGCCGCGTTCTGGGTCGAGCTGGCCTACGGCGCCGGGCTGATCGCCTCCGACGGCGAGGCCGACGAGCGGTACGCGGCGACCCCGGCGTACGACGAGTGGCGCGAGCTGCCGCCGGCCGAGCGCTGGGCGCACCTCGCGGCGGTGTGGCTGACGGCCACCCGGACGCCGGGCGTGGTCGGCGGGCGGGACGCGAAGGACCGCACGCTCTCGGCGCTGGGCCCGAACCTGGACCGTTCGGCGGCGCCGGAGGTGCGGCACCGGGTGCTGGCCCTGCTGGCGGGGCTGCCCGAGGGGGCGTCGCCCGCCGAGGAGTCGGTGCTGGCCCGGCTGCGCTGGGAGCGCCCCCTGCGCGGCCCGCGGGGGGAGCAGCGTGAGGCGGGGAGCACGCGGGACGAGGATCTGCGCGGCCGGATCGCCCGGTGGACGCTGTCCGAGGCCGAGCTGCTGGGCGTCACCGGGCGCGGTGCGCTGGCGGCGCCGGGGCGGGCCCTGATCGGCGCCCCCGAGGCGCCCCGTCCGGCGGCGGAGGCGCAGGAGTCGGAGCCCGAGGGTCCGGGCGACAAGCTCCCCGTCCACCACCACCGCATGCCGCCGGTGGCCGCTCCCCCGACCGCCGCCGAACGGGCCGCCGCCACCGCGGCCGCCGCCCGGCTGCTGGCGCCGCTCTTCCCCGAGCCGCTGGACCACGTGCTGCTCCAGGCCGACCTGACGGCGGTGGCGCCGGGGCCGCTGGAGCGCGGCCTTGCCGACGTGCTGGGGGTGCTCGCGGACGTGGAGTCCAAGGGCGGGGCGACGGTCTACCGGTTCACGCCGGGCTCGGTGCGCCGTGCGCTGGACGCCGGGCAGAGCGCCGCCGACCTGCACACGTTCCTCGCCCGGCACTCCCGTACGCCGGTGCCGCAGCCCCTGACGTACCTGATCGACGACGTGGCCCGGCGGCACGGGCGGCTGCGGGTGGGCGCGGCCTCGGCGTACGTGCGCTGCGACGACGACGCGACGCTGGACGAGATCCTCGCCGACAAGCGGGCCGCCGGGCTGGGCCTGCGCCGGCTGGCGCCCACCGTGCTGGCGGCGCAGGCCGACCCGGCGGCGCTCCTGGAGGGGCTGCGCGCGATCGGGTTCGCGCCGGCCGCCGAGTCCGCCGCCGGTGACGTGCTGATCGCCCGCGCGGACTCGCACCGCACCCCGCCGCGGGCGGCGCCCGAGCCGGTCCCGGACGGTCCCCCGGCCCCCGACGACACGCTCCTGTCGGCGGCGGTCCGGGCCGTGCGGGCCGGTGACCTGGCCGCCACGACTCCGCGCAAGCCGGGCCCCGGCGGGGAGGGCGGCGGCGAGGACGCGGCGCCGGACGGCGCGCTGCCGCGCACGGGCGCCGCGGAGACGCTGGCCACGATGCAGGCGGCGGTCCTGACCGGCGAGGCGCTGTGGATCGGCTACGTGAACGCCGAGGGCGCCGCCAGCCAGCGCGTGATCGCGCCGATCCGGGTCGAGGGCGGCTTCGTCACGGCGTACGACCACACGGCGGACGAGGTGCGCACCTATCCGCTGCACCGGATCACGGGCGTGGCCGAGCTGGCCGACGACGAGGGCTGAGCGAGCGTCGCGGGCGGTGCCGCTCTTTCGGGTGTACGGCGTGATCCATGCACGCCACGCCGGGTGATTCGCACCTGAGAGGGAGCTTTTTTCATAAACCGCATCGAGCCGCCGGGGCTCGGGCAGCCACCGGGTGTCCTGCACCGAAGCGAAAGGAAGAGCCCGATGCGCACTGCAGTTCGCCGTCTCGCCACCGTCCTGGCCTCCACCGCGACGCTGGTCGCCGCGTTCACCGCCGAGGCCGCCGCGGTCGGCATCGACCTCGGCGGGGGCCTCACCCTCTGACCCGACCCCTTCCGCGACCTCGCGGCGGGCCGGGTCCAGGTCCCCCGGCCCGGCCCGCCGTCCTCCCCGGCACCACCTCTGAGAGGCCCCCCATGCGCGACAGGACCGACGACCCCCTCTGCTCCAGCACCCACCCCACCGCCCGGTCCACCGCCCGGTCCGCCGTCGCCGTCTCCGTGGCCGCGCTGATCACCGCGGCGGCGCTGCTCGGCGCGCTCGCCCCGAAGGCCGCCGCGCTGGAGGGGCCGCTCATCAACGACATCAGCATCGCTCTCCAGTAGGCCCGGCCCCGCGATCAGGCACACTTGACGTTTGGCCGAGCCGTCGTCCGGCCGTACGCACGCGAGAGGGTGCCGCCCGTGAATGGTCCGCTGATCGTCCAGTCCGACAAGACCCTGCTCCTGGAAGTCGACCACGAGCAGGCCGCCGACTGCCGTCGGGCCATCGCGCCCTTCGCCGAACTGGAGCGGGCGCCGGAGCACATCCACACCTACCGGGTGACGCCGCTGGGCCTGTGGAACGCGCGGGCGGCGGGCCACGACGCCGAGCAGGTCGTGGACGCGCTCGTCGAGTACAGCCGTTACCCGGTGCCGCACGCGCTGCTCGTCGACATCGCCGAGACGATGGACCGCTACGGCCGCCTCACCCTCTCCAAGCACCCCGCGCACGGCCTGGTCCTGACGACCACCGACCGGCCGGTCCTGGAGGAGGTCCTGAAGTCGAAGCGGATCGCGCCGCTGGTCGGCACCCGCATCGACGCCGACACGGTGGCCGTGCACCCCTCCGAGCGCGGGCAGATCAAGCAGACGCTGCTGAAGCTGGGCTGGCCGGCCGAGGACCTCGCCGGGTACGTCGACGGCGAGGCGCACCCGATCGACCTGGCCGAGGACGGCTGGGCGCTGCGCCCGTACCAGAAGCAGGCGGTGGAGAACTTCTGGCACGGCGGCAGCGGTGTCGTCGTGCTCCCCTGCGGCGCGGGCAAGACGCTGGTCGGCGCGGGCGCGATGGCGCAGGCCAGGTCGACGACGCTGATCCTGGTCACCAACACCGTCTCCGCCCGGCAGTGGAAGCACGAGCTGGTCAAGCGCACCTCGCTGACCGAGGACGAGATCGGCGAGTACAGCGGCACCCGCAAGGAGATCCGGCCGGTCACCATCGCCACGTACCAGGTGCTGACGACCCGCCGGAAGGGCGTCTACCCGCACCTGGAGCTGTTCGACTCCCGGGACTGGGGGCTGATCGTCTACGACGAGGTGCACCTGCTGCCCGCGCCGGTCTTCAAGTTCACCGCCGACCTCCAGGCCCGGCGACGCCTCGGCCTGACCGCGACCCTGGTCCGCGAGGACGGCCGCGAGTCGGACGTGTTCTCGCTGATCGGGCCGAAGCGGTTCGACGCGCCGTGGAAGGAGATCGAGGCGCAGGGCTACATCGCGCCCGCCGACTGCGTGGAGGTCCGGGTCAACCTCACCGACTCGGAGCGGCTCGCGTACGCCACCGCCGAGACGGAGGAGAAGTACCGCTTCTGCGCGACGACCGACACCAAGCGGAAGGTGACGGAGGCCATCGTGCGGCGGTTCGCCGGGCAGCAGATCCTCGTCATCGGCCAGTACATCGACCAGCTGGACGAGCTGGGCGAGCACCTGGGCGCGCCGGTCATCAAGGGCGAGACGTCCAACGCCCAGCGGGAGAAGCTCTTCGAGTCCTTCCGGCAGGGCGAGATCAGTGTCCTCGTCGTGTCGAAGGTCGCGAACTTCTCGATCGATCTGCCGGAGGCGACGGTCGCCATCCAGGTGTCGGGCACGTTCGGCTCGCGGCAGGAGGAGGCCCAGCGTCTGGGCCGGGTGCTGCGGCCGAAGGCCGACGGACACCAGGCGCACTTCTACTCGGTCGTCGCCCGCGACACCCTCGACCAGGACTTCGCCGCCCACCGTCAGCGCTTCCTGGCGGAACAGGGCTACGCCTACCGGATCATGGACGCGGACGACGTCCTGGCGGAGGGAAGCTGAGCCGACCGGTGCCGGTCGTCATCCGGCAGGGAGCGTGAACACCAGCAGCAGTACGCACAGCGGCGGCAGCACCGAGACGGTCGCCAGCAGGGCGCGCGGCACCGACCAGCGCTGCGTCCTCGGGAGCAGCCAGGCGGTGCACCAGGTGACGAAGGTGACGAGCCCGCCGGGGACCAGGAGGACCATGACCAGGGTGAGCGTGGTCGTCAGCGCCTTCGAGCAGTCGTCGGGCCCGCAGCTGTCGGTGGCCATCGGCGACAGCATGCCGAAGAGCAGCGCCGGCGGGACCAGGAGCACCAGGGCCAGCGTGGCGGCCGTCGGCGCCACCCAGGCACGCCGGTCCCGGTCGGTCGGGGCGGGCAGGGGCCGCGTCGTCGTGTAGGGCTGTGGGGTCATGCGGCCAGCCAAGCCGCGCGGCCGGCCGCCGCGCACCGGCGCGGGTACTCAACCGGTGCGGACCGGCTACTCAGACCGGGCGCCGGGCGGACGACGGCCGGGCGGCGGCGCGGGGGTCACCGGCGGCGGACGCCTGCCTCCTCGCCGTACTCGCCGAGGATGACCACGTCGAAGGCGGCGCCCGCGAACACCCGCACGGCGCGCACCGCGTCGCCGAGCCGGTGCCGGTGGCTGCCGGCCACGGGCGTGGCACCGGACGCGCGGCCCGGTGCCGGGGCGGGGGAGATGGTTGCTGCGCTCATGTCTCCATGGTGCGACTGCGCACCCCCGCCCGGCATCGGTCTTCGGACCCAATCCCCGCCCGCTCCGCTACGACCGTGGAGGGAGCGCGTCCCCCAGCGCGGATGACCCGATCCCCTAGGGGTCGCACACCGGGCGGAGAAAAACGGTTGGCCCGCACCTCCCCCGCTCCCCTAGAATCTCCGCTCTTGCCCGCCTCCCCACGGAGTGCCCGCCCGTCTCCCACCGCCACCCTCAACCGAGGCCCTAACGGGCCGCAGTGATTTTTCCGTCCGGACGGAAACCGGTCGGTCCGTCGCGCGCCGACAGCGCGCCCACCACACCGCAGGTCATCCGGAGGCACCCCCTTGTCCACGCCCGTCCACGACGACCCCCTCTCCAGGGAACGCTCCCACCTGGCCGCGTCCCGTTCCGCGCTGCGCGCCATGCGCGAGGACGTCGAGTCCCTCGACATCACCGACGTGACCGCGAACTGGGTCAACGCCGCGGTGCTGGAGGCGCAGATCGAGCAGCGCATCAAGGCGCTCGCCGACCTCAGCGAGACCCCGCTCTTCTTCGGCCGCCTCGACTACCTGCACGCCCCGGGGGCCGAACAGGCCGAGGGCGGCGAAGGGGAACGCTTCTACGTCGGGCGGCGGCACGTGCACGACGCGGACGGCGACCCGATGGTGATCGACTGGCGGGCGCCGGTCTCGCAGCCGTTCTACCGGGCGTCGAAGAAGGACCCGCAGGACGTCTCGCTGCGCCGCCGCTTCGGCTACACCGCCGGGGACCTGACCGCGTACGAGGACGAGCACCTCCTCGACCCGGCCGAGGCGGCGACCACCAGCAGGCTGCTCCAGGAGGAGATCGAGCGGCCCCGCGTCGGACCGATGCGGGACATCGTGGCGACCATCCAGCCCGAGCAGGACGAGATCGTGCGCGCCGGCCTGGCCGGCTCGGTCTGCGTGCAGGGCGGTCCCGGTACCGGGAAGACCGCCGTCGGCCTGCACCGGGTCGCCTACCTGCTGTACGCGCACCGAGAGCGCCTGGCCCGCACCGGCACGCTGGTCATCGGCCCGAACCGGTCCTTCCTGCACTACATCGAGCAGGTCCTCCCGGCCCTCGGCGAGCTGACGGTGCGCCAGGCGACCGTCGACGACCTGGTGGCCCACGTCGAGGTGCGCGGCACGGACGAGGCGGCGACGGCGGTGATCAAGGGCGACGCGCGGATGGCGGAGGTGCTGCGCCGGGCCCTCTACTCCCACGTGGTCCCGCCCACCGAGGGCGTCGTCGTGGTGCGCGGCTCGCGCCGCTGGCGGGTGCCGGTGTACGAGCTGGAGGAGATCGTCCGCGAGCTGCTCGCCCGCGACATCCGCTACGGCGCCGCCCGCGAGGCGCTGCCGCAGCGGATCGCGCACGCCGTGCTGGTGCAGATGGAGCGGGCGGGCGAGGCGCCGGACGACCGGGTGCAGAACGCGGTGGCGCGCAACGCGGCCGTGAAGGCGCTGGTGAAGTCGGTCTGGCCGCAGGTCGACCCGGCCAGGCTGGTCCTGCGTCTGCTCGCCGACGCGGACTTCCTCGCCGAGCACGCCGAGGGGATCCTGACCGGGGACGAGCAGAAGGCGGTGCTGTGGGTGAAGCCGGCCCGCTCGGTGAAGTCCGCCAAGTGGTCGCCCGCCGACGCCGTACTGATCGACGAGGCCACCGACCTCGTCGAGCGCACCCACTCCCTCGGGCACGTGGTCCTCGACGAGGCGCAGGACCTGTCCCCGATGCAGTACCGCGCGGTGGGCCGGCGCTGCACCACCGGCTCGGCGACCGTCCTCGGCGACCTGGCGCAGGGCACCACGCCGTGGGCGACCCGGAGCTGGGCGGAGGCACTGGGGCACCTGGGCAAGGGCGAGGCGGTGGTCGAGGAGCTGACGGCCGGTTTCCGTGTGCCGACGGACGTCATCGCCTACGCGTCCCGGCTGCTGCCGCACATCGCGCCGGGGCTGACGCCGGTCGCGTCGATCCGCGAGAACCCGGGCTTCTTCGACATCCGTACGGCCGCCGACGCGGGCACGGCCGACGTGCTGTCCGCCTGCCGTGAGCTGCTGGAACGGGAGGGCTCCGTCGGCCTGATCGCCGCCGACGCGCGGGTGCCGGAGCTGGCGGCGGCCCTGGCGGCGGCCGGGATCGGCCACGTCGGCCCCGGCGAGGAGACCACGCACGCCACCCGGCTGACCCTGGTACCGGCCTCGCTGGCCAAGGGCCTGGAGTACGACTACGTGGTCCTGGACGAGCCGCGGGCCGTGGTCGACGGCGAGCCGGACGAACGGACGGGGCTGCGCCGCCTGTACGTGGCGCTGACCCGAGCGGTGTCGGGACTGATCGTGACCCACGGCACGGGGTTGCCGCCGCAGCTGGCCTGACCACTCCAGCTGCGTTCAGTCGTGCGCCGAGGTACGGGAGGACGCCGGCCGGCGCTGGCCGGGTGCCTCCCCCACTCTCGGCTTCACTCGAGCGGGAGGTGCCCCCACCGCCCACCCGTGCCGCCCTGGGGGCACCTCCCAGGCCGTTCAGGCACTGGGGGAGGCACGACTGCCCGCAGCTGGAGGGGGCGGCTACGCGCCCAACACTCGCCGCCACTCCGCAACCGCGTCCGCCGACACCGGCCCGTCCCACCCCGCGGGCCGCGCCGCCCCGCCGATGTGGAACCCGTCGATCCCCGCGTCCAGCAGCCCCGGCACGTGGTCGAGCCGCAGTCCGCCGCCCACCAGCAGCTGCTGCTCGTACCCCGGCTCACCGCGCCGCCGCGCCTCCGCGAGCAGCACGCTCAGGCCCTCGTCGACGCCCCCGGCCGCGCCCGCCGTCAGATACGTGTCGAGGCCGGGGAAGTCCGCGAGCTGCTTGCGCAGCGCGTCCCGGTCCGCGGCCCGGTCGATCGCGCGGTGGAACGTCCACCGGCACCCGTCCAGCACCTTGGCGATCTGCTCCACCGCCCCGAGGTCCACGTCGCCCTCCGCGTCCAGGAACCCCAGCACGAACTGCGTGGCCCCGGCCTCCCGCAGCTCACCGGCGACGCGTGCCAGCCGCTCGACGTCACCGGCGGCGAAGCCGTCCGCGAGCCGCAGCATCACCCGTACGTCGATGTCGACGGCGGCGCGGATCGTGGCGACGGTCGAGGCCGACGGGGTGAGTCCGTCGGCCGCCATGTCGGTGACCAGTTCGAGGCGATCCGCGCCTCCGGCCTGGGCGGCGACCGCGTCCTCGGCGTCGAGGGCGATCACCTCCAGGACTGCACGCTTGCTCATGGGACCCCATTCGTCGGCCTGCTACAGGTCTAGTCCAATCCAAGACTACGCGCCCGACGGCGGGCCCGGGGCCCCGCGTCGCCGCTCAGCCGCCGAAGATGTTCAGCTCCTTCGCCTCCACCCCGGCCAGCTCGTAGCCCGCCGCTCCGTCCAGCGGGCGGCCCGCGTAGAGCCGTACGAGGGTGGGGCCGTCGCCGATGTAGCGGCCCGGCGGCCGCTCGCCGCCGGCCTCGCCCAGCTTCAGGGGCTCGTCGAGTTCGTCCAGGTCGGCGTGGAGCGGCACGTGACCGCGCGCCCGGGTGATCGCGCCGAGCAGCGCGAGTGCCTCCGGCAGCCCGCGCCCCGTGTACGCCCCGGGCTCGCCGAAGGCGACCCGTACGTCACCGGCGTGCACCCTCCCCCACTGCCTCAAAGGCGTGGGGGGACCCCCATGCCCAGGGCGACGGCGTCCAGCCTGCCGTCCGACCGGGCGATCACCGCGCCCGCCTCGGTCATGCCGCGTTCCAGTTCGTCGACGACGCGGGCGTGGCTCCAGTCGGCGCGTTCGGCGATGTCCCGGTCATTGGACTCGGGCGAGAAGACGCCCTTCTCGAAGCGCCGCTCCACCACCCGGATCAGGGCGCTGGAGCAGTGCGCCAGCACGTCGCGCACGGTCCAGCCCGGACACGCGGCCACCGGCAGCGCGAAGTCCGCGTCCGGGCGGGAGCGCAGCAGGGGCACCAGTGCGTCGCGTTCGAGGGTCAGCAGCCGGCCGGGCAGTTCGGGGTCGCGTGCGTCGTGCTGGTCTGCGGGAGTCGTCATGGACTCCACGTTAGGGGCCCAGCAGGTCCTTCAGTTCGGCGTCGAAGAGAAGGGCCGGGTCGAAGCCCATGCCGGTGTACTGGCCGGCGAGTTCCAGGGAGAGGACGCCGTGCAGCCGGGACCAGAAGGACAGGGCGCGGTGGAGCACCGGGGAGGGTGCCGGGTCGTCGCCCGCCCACTGCCGGTGGTCCTCGAGGTGCGCGTCGAACGCGTCGGCGGTGCCGTCCGAGGGCGATGCGGACGGCAGCGCGGCACAGGCGCCGACGATGACCGCCATGGTCTCGGCGGCGATCTCGGTGACGTCGTCGGGCGCCCGGTAGCCGGGGACGGGGGTGCCGAAGATGAGGAGGTAGCGCTGCGGGTCGTCCAGGGCCCAGGCGCGCAGGGCGTGCGCGAGACCGGCCAGGCCGGCACCGGCGTCGGCGGCCGCCCGGAGGGTGTCGGCCTGGCTGCGGTAGGCGTCCCGGATGAGTTCCGTGATCAGCTCGTCGCGCCCGTCGAAGTAGCGGTAGAGCGCGGGCCCGCTCATGCCCATCCGCTTGGCGATCGCGTTGAGGGAGAGCGCGGAGGCGCCCGCCGTGGCGATCTGCTCCCAGGCGTGTTCCTTGATCTCCGCGCGCACCTGGGTGCGGTACCGCTCGCGCGGGGTGCTGGTACGCGCCTCGGGCATGGTCCGTCCGCCGCCTCTCGGCTCTCGTCCGGCCCGACCGGCCGGAATTCCCACAGGGCGGTTAGAAGCTATCACGAACATTATCTGGGAGAATGCGTCCATGCCCGCCCGAACCGGTCCCGCCGAGTCCGCCGACCTCGACGCCCTGCGCTCCCGCTTCGCCCGCGCCCTGGCGGGGGCCACCGCTCCCGGTGCCGCGCCCGGCACGCGAGCCGCCGCCGTCCCCGACCCCGCGCCGTACGCCGACAACCTCCTCGCCCGCTGGCAGGAGCCCCAGCGGCGCTATCACACCCTCGCGCACCTCACCGCGGTCCTGGATCACATCGACGTCCTCGCGGAGCACGCCGACGACGTGGACGCCGTACGCCTCGCCGCCTGGTTCCACGACGCCGTCTACCTGCCCGAGCGGTCGGAGAACGAGGAGCGCTCGGCCCGGCTCGCCGAGCGGGCGCTGCCCGAGGCCGGGGTCCCGGCGGAGCGGACCGCCGAGGTGGCGCGGCTGGTCCGGCTCACCGAAACCCACGCCCCGGCCGCCGACGACCGCGACGGGCAGGTGCTGTGCGACGCGGACCTGGCGGTCCTCGCCTCGCCGCCGTCGGCGTACGCGGCGTACACGGCGGCCGTCCGCGAGGAGTACCACTTCGTCCCGAACGACGCCTTCCGCGCGGGCCGGGCCGCGATCCTGCGCCAACTCCTCGGCCTGCCCGGTCTGTTCCACACCCCGCACGGACGGCGGGAGTGGGAGGCCACCGCCCGCCACAACCTCACCGGCGAGCTGGAAATGCTGTCGCTCCCGGACACCCCCGGCCCCTAGCCTGCCCCGCATGCGAACACTGGGCGGGGAACAGGTGGAAGAGGCCGTCGCGGGCGCCGTGGCGCTGCTGCGGACGGCGACGGACCGGGACTGGCGCGCGACCCGGGCCGGACGGCTCGACTGGGACTGCCGGTACACGGCGGAGCACGTCGCGAGCGACCTCATCGCCTACGCCGGGCAGCTCGCCGGACGCGCCACCGAGGCGTACGTGCCGTTCGAGATCACCCTCGACGAGGGCACCGGCAACGAGGACGTGCTCCAGGTGATCGAGACGACCGGCGCGCTGCTCGCCGCCGCCGTCCGCACCACCCCGCGCGAGGTCCGGGCCTTCCACCCGTACCCCTTCCGCGGCGCGGACCGCGAGGGCTTCGCCGCGATGGGGATCACCGAGGTGCTCCTGCACACGCACGACATCGCCGAAGGCCTCGGGCTGAGCTACGAACCGCCCGCCGAGCGGTGCGCGGACCTCCTCGCCCGGCTCTTCCCGCACGTGAGGCCCGACGCCGACCCCTGGCGCACCCTGCTGTGGGCCACCGGGCGCGGCGACCTGCCCGGACGGGCCCCCGTCACCGAGTGGCGCTGGCGCAACAACCTGGTGGTCCCGGCCGAGCGGCTCACCCTCCAGGGCCTCACGCCCGCCGCCGCCACCGACCTCGCCGCGGGCGGCGACGGCGGCTTCGCGTGGATCGACGGCGGGCCCTACCAGGGCACCCGGGACGCCGCCGGAATGCTGGTGAAGGCCTACGAGACGGGGGTCCACCGCCCGGTGTGGGGGGTCTTCGTCCTGGTCCGGCGCGAGGACGGGCGCGCGGTCGGCGGCATCGGCTTCCACGGGGTGCCGGACGAGAAGGGCCGGGTGGAAATCGGCTACGACCTCGCCGAGGCGGCCCGGGGCAACGGCTACGCGACCGAGGGACTGCGGGCGCTGACCGAGTGGGCGCTGGGCCGGGAGGCGGTGACCTCCGTGCGCGCGACGACCGAGCCGGAGAACACCGCGTCGCAGGCCGTCATCGCCCGCGCCGGGTTCGTCCGGATCACCGGGGACGGCGCGGAGGACGGCGACGGCGGCGAGGGCGGCGGGCAGTTCGTCTACGAGCTGCGCCGCTGAGCATCCGGGGCGGCGGAGCGGGACGCGCCCTTGCGGCGGCGCAGTCCCGCCCCGTGCAGCAGCCGCACCACCTCGCGGCTGCTGACCTCCAGCGCGCCGGCGGACACGGCGTCGGCGTACCGCCGGGCGGGCAGGTCGTAGTGGTCGCGTTCGAAGGCGCGGCGCGGCACGCCCAGGGCCTCGGCGAAGGCGTGCAGTTCGGCGTAGGAGACGTCGCTGACCAGGTGCGACCAGAGGCGGCCGTGGCCCGGCCAGGTCGGCGGGTCGATGTAGACGGTCACCGCAGGGTCCTCACGACGCGGCACCGCCGGAGGCCGCGCCCAGCGAGCCGACCGCCGCGACCTTCACGCCGGCCTTGCCGCACACCCAGTGCGGGTCGGGTCCCAGCTCGGGCTCGACGTCCAGCGCGTGCGGGTCGCCGGAGCCGCACACCGGGCACAGCGGCCAGCGGCCGTACCGCTCCAGCAGGGCGTCCTGCACGTCCTGCGCGACCAGCCCGGCCACGAACTCCACGCCCTCCGGCCACTGCTCGACCCACCAGCGCCGCTGCACGACGGACTCCTCGACCAGCGACACGACGTCCGGTTCGGCGACCTCGCCCGCCACCAGGTCGGCGAGCACGAGGGCGCGGGCGGCGTGCAGCGCCTGCTCCAGGGGGCTGATGGGGTTCATGCACCCATTGTGCGCACTCTTGACCCGCGGACCGAAACGAAAATATCTTTCATGAGTGACCGATGAAGTGAAGGAAACTTTCGCCAGTGCCTCCGGGGGCCGCCGGGCCACCGGTGGCGGGAGCGCACCGCCCGCGCCCGCCGCGCTCGCGGCCAAGGTCCGCACCCTGGCGCCGTCGATGACGCGGTCCATGCAGCGGGTCGCCGAGGCCGTCGCGGGCGACCCGGCCGGCTGCGCGGCCCTCACGGTCACCGGCCTGGCCGAGCTGACCGGCACCAGCGAGGCGACCGTCGTGCGCACCGCCCGGCTGCTCGGCTACCCCGGCTACCGCGACCTGCGCCTCGCGCTCGCCGGGCTCGCCGCCCAGCAGCAGTCCGGCCGCGCGCCCGCCATCACCACCGACATCGCGGTCGACGACCCGATCGCCGACGTGGTCGCCAAGCTGGCCTACGACGAGCAGCAGACCCTCGCGGACACGGCCGCCGGTCTCGACACCGTCCAGCTCGGCGCGGCCGTCGCCGCCCTGGCCGCCGCCCGCCGCACCGACGTGTACGGCATCGGCGCCTCCAACCTGGTCGCCCAGGACCTCACCCAGAAGATGCTGCGCATAGGGCTCATAGCCCACGCGCCGGGCGATCCGCACCTCGCCGTCACCAACGCGGTGCAACTGCGCGCCGGGGACGTGGCGCTGGCGATCACGCACTCCGGCTCGACGGGGGACGTCATCGAACCGCTGCGGGTGGCCTTCGAACGCGGCGCGACCACCATCGCCATCACCGGCCGCCCCGACGGTCCCGTCACCCAGTACGCCGACCACGTGCTGACCACGTCCACCGCGCGGGAGAGCGAGCTGCGGCCGGCGGCGATGTCGTCGCGGACCAGTCAGCTGCTGGTGGTGGACTGCCTGTTCGTGGGGGTGGCGCAGCGGACGTACGAGGCGACCGCGCCGGCTCTGGCGGCGTCCTACGAGGCGTTGGCGCATCGGCACGGGGCGCTCCGCGGGGGCGCGGGGGACCGTAGGGCTTGAGCTTTGTGAGTGGCTGCGGGCCGCGTGTGGCTGGTCGCGCAGTTCCCCGCGCCCCTAGGTATCTACAGACACCGGAAGTTGAAAAGAGCCGCATCTCCATGACATCCACCCCCCATCACCCCGATCTGCGTTCGCAGTTGGAGACGTTGGCCACCGAGGCGTTCCGGCCGGAGCTGGCCGAGATCGATCAGTTGCCCACCCTCGACATCGCGCGGCTGATGAACGGCGAGGACGCCGCCGTGCCCGCCGCCGTCGGTGAGCGGCTGCCCGAGATCGCCGCCGCGATCGACGCCGTGGCCGCCCGGATGGCGCGCGGCGGGCGGCTGGTCTACGCGGGCGCCGGTACGGCCGGCCGGCTCGGCGTGCTGGACGCCTCGGAGTGCCCGCCCACCTTCAACACCGGCCCCGGGCAGGTCGTCGGCCTGATCGCGGGCGGCCCGGACGCGATGGTCACCTCCGTCGAGGGCGCCGAGGACTCCCCGGAGATGGCCCGCGCCGACCTGGACGCCCTCGCGCTCACCGCCGAGGACACGGTGGTCGGCGTCTCCGCCTCCGGTCGCACCCCGTACGCCGTCGGCGCCGTCGAGCACGCCCGCTCGCTCGGCGCCCTGACCGTCGGCCTCGCCTGCAACCGGGGCAGCGCCCTGGCCGCCGCCGCGGAGCACGGCATCGAGGTGGTGACCGGGCCCGAGCTGCTCACAGGATCGACGCGGCTGAAGGCGGGCACGGCGCAGAAGCTGGTCCTGAACATGCTGTCGACGATCACCATGATCCGGCTCGGGAAGACGTACGGGAACCTGATGGTGGACGTGCGCGCCTCCAACGAGAAGCTGCGGGCCCGCTCGCGCCGTATCGTCGCGCTCGCCACCGGTGCCGCCGACGACGAGATCGAGCGCGCCCTGACGGCGACCGACGGCGAGGTGAAGCACGCGATCCTGGTCCTGCTGGCCGACGTGGACGGCCCGACGGCCGCCCGCCTCCTGACCGAGTCCGGCGGCCATCTGCGGGCGGCGCTGACGGCGGCACACGGCTGACCGCCCCGTCCGTCCCGTCCGGCCGGATGCCCGGGGCCGTCGGCGCCGTGTGCGATTCTGAAGGACATGAACCACGCCCAGCTGACCGCCCTGGGCCGCGCCCTGCGTCTCCTCGGTGAGCACGGCGAGGCCCTGACCGCCGACACGCCGGAGACCAAGCTGCACGAGGTCCGCGCGGACCTGAAGCGCGCGCTGGACCAGCTGGAGGAGAGCGTCACGACGACGGCCCCCAGCACCCGCTGCCCCGAGCACCCGAACGGCCCGGTCGACAAGGCCGCCCCCGACCTGTGCCTGCTGTGCGAGACCCGCCGCCGCACCGCCCGCCGCGCCGAGTACGGCGGCGGACCGCCGGCGTCCCGGCCCGCCGAGCCGGTCCAGTCCCGCTACGGCGTCCGGGGCGACCGCCCGCAGCCCCAGCAGCGCTGGCTGCCCGAGCTGTGGAACGGCCAGACGTGGCAGCTGTGCGGCACCCCGCGCCGCGACCGCCGCGAGGCCGAGCTGTACATCGCGGCCCAACTGCGCGGCCCGCACGCCGCGATGGCCTACCGGCTCGTCCACGAGTTCACCGACTACGAGGTGCTGCGGGTGTGGGGCACGCCGGTACGCGTGGACACCGAGCCGATGGGCGGGCTGTGACGTGGTGAGACGCAACGACCAGCGCCGTGCGGCCCTCGTCGACGCGGCGATCGAGGTGCTGGCCGAGCAGGGCGCCCGGGGGCTGACCTTCCGGGCGGTGGACACGGAGGCGGCCGTCCCGCCCGGCACCGCGTCCAACTACTTCACCAACCGCGACGACCTGCTCACCCAGGCGGGCGCCCGGGTCTACGAGCGGCTGCACCCCGGCGAGGCCGCCCTGGCGCGCCAGCGCACGGCCCCCCGCGACCGCGACACCTACGTGCGGCTGATGCGCGAACTGGTCGACCGGGTCGCCGGGTTCCGCACCGGCTACCTCGCCCTGCTCGAACTGCGCCTGGAGGCCACCCGGCGCCCGGAGCTGCGCGCGGTGCTGACCGAACGCGTCCGCGAGGACGTCGCCGCCAACGTCGCCCACCACGAGGCGTCCGGCCTCCCCGGCGACGCCATGGCCGTCAAGCTGCTCATGCTCGCCCTGAACTGGCTGATCGTCGAACGGCTCACGCTGCCGGACGTGTTCACCGAGGAGGAGCGGGACCAGCTGGTGACGGCGGCGGTCGAACGCATCGTCGCGCCGGACGGACCGGCCCGGGACTGATCCCGCCGCCGGGTCAGATCTGGTTCTCGCCGCCGTCGACGTACCAGTTGGCGCCGAGGACGAAGCTGCTCTGGTCCGAGGCGAGGAAGGCCACCACGGCGGCGACCTCCTCGGGTCGCCCCATCCGGCCGATGGCGGTTTCCCCGGCGAGCTTCGTGTGGACGGTGGGCGCGTTCGACTCGCCGAAGAGGTTGGTGATCCCGGGGGTGTCGACCGGGCCGGGTGAGATCGCGTTGACCCGCACGCCCCGGCCCTTGAGCTCGTTCGCCCAGCCCCGCGCGAAGGTCCGGACGGCGGCCTTGGAGGCGGCGTACAGGCTGAACGCCTCCGCGCCGTTGTCGGCGGCGGTGGAGGCGTTGAGGATCACCGAGGCGCCGTCGTTGAGCAGCGGCAGCGCCTTCTGCACAGTGAAGAGGGTGCCCCGCACGTTGACGCCGAAGATCTCCTCGTACCGCTCCGCGGTGATCTCCTCCAGCGGCACGAGCGAGGCGGTCGCCGCGTTGGCGAAGACCACGTCGAGCCCCCGGCCGCGGGCGCGGACCGCGTCGTAGAGCCGGTCCAGGTCGGCCGGGTCCGAGACGTCACCGGCCACCGCCGTGACCCGCTCCGCACCGATGATCTCCACGGCCGCGTCCAGCGCGGTCTTGCGCCGCCCGGTGATGAACACGTGCGCGCCCTCGTCCGCCAGCCGCACCGCACTGGCCAGGCCGATCCCCGTGCCGCCGCCGGTGACGACGGCCGTCCTGCCTTCGAGCTGTCCCATGGTCAAAGACCTCCACAGATTCGGTACCGTTCGGTACTGAAATCGACCGTAGCACATCCGTACCGATCGATACGGAAGGAGTAGACTGAGGCTATGGAGACGCGACAGAAGGGGTCGATCGGCCGGCCGAGGGGATTCGACGCCGACGAGGCTCTGGAGAAGGCCATGCGGGTCTTCTGGGAGCAGGGCTACGAGGGCGCCAGCCTCACCGACCTGACCGGCGCCATGGGCATCACCCGCACCAGCATGTACGCGGCCTTCGGCAACAAGGAGGACCTGTTCCGCAAGGCGCTCGAGCGCTACGAGGAGGGCCCCGCCTCCTACGTCGCCCGCGCCCTGCGGGAACCGACCGCCCGCGAGGTGGCGACCGCGTTCCTGAGGGGTGCCGTCCAGGTCAGCACCCGCCCCGACTGCCCGTCCGGCTGTCTGGGCGTCCAGGGCTCACTCGCCGCCGGCGAGACCGGACGCTCCGCCCGTGATCTGCTCGCCGACTGGCGCGAAGGGGGCGTCGGCCAACTCCGCGACCGGTTCCGGCAGGCCGTCGACGACGGCGACCTGCCGCCCGGCACGGACCCCCTGCACATCGCCCGGTATCTCATGACCTTCGCCAACGGCATCTCCGTACAGGCCACCGGCGGCGCCACCCGGGAGGACCTCCAGCGGGTGGCCGACACGGCCCTGCGCACCTGGCCGCCCGCGTGATCCGTCAGGCGCCGACCGGGCCGGCCGCCGCCAGGGCCTCCGCCACCGCCTGCCGCAGCGAACGGCCGGTGATCCGGCGGTTCTCCCCGCCGGCCAGGTGTGCCGCGGCACGGCCCACCCAGTCCGGATCGCCGAGGAGCTGAAGCCTTCCCTCATCGGTGAGCTGCCGCAGCAGGGCCTCGAGCCGGAGCACGTCGACCGCCCGGTAGGGGCGCTCGTGCTGGTCGAAGCGCAGTTGGTGGTCCTCGTAGGGGTGGCGCAGCGTCATGTGCAACCAGCCGCCGTCACGCGAGGCGACCATGCCCCTCAGCGTGTACAGGCCCCTGGTGTTCGTGTTCCAGGGGTTCTTGCCCCAGGTGATCCTGATGCCGTTCATGATCCTGGACCACGGCACCAACCGCCCCTCGGAGCCCGGCTCGTGCTGGTGCAGCCCTTCCGGGCGGAACTCCACCCAGTGGGCGCCGGCCTGCGTGGCGTCCCCGACCCGCCAGCGGCCGTCGGTCGGTTCCAGCGGTCCCAGAGACGCACGGTCCTCCCCCATGCGGTCATTGAACCACGCGGACGGCGACGCCCTCAGGGGTGCGCACTCTCGCGGTTCGTCCCGCGCGGCCGCGCCCTCAGCAGTCTCCTTCCGGGCCGACGCCCGGACCGCGTTCGTCGAGGGTCTCAGCCGCGGCCGCGTCTCAGGCCGAGGTGGACGGTGACCGCGGTCAGCCCGGCCACGCCGTACGCCAGCCACCAGCCCCCGGCCCGGTAGTCGGCCGCCGCCCCTTCCTCCTGCGCCTTCCTCTGCTGCTCGTACGTCCGCGTACCCGCCGAGCGGCTGTCGGTGAAGTCGTACAGGTCGCACGTCTCCCCCGGCTTCATGGGCCCCGAGCGCTCCGCGTCCCCGTACTCCTGGATGATGCCGTCGCACCGGGGCGTGCCGCCGGCGGTCGCCGCCTCGGTGAGGAAGTACCCGCCGACGACGACCGGGACGGCGAACAGGCCCAGCAGGAGTCCTCGGAAGCTCACGCCTCCGGGTCCACCAGCGGCAGCGGCGCGAACTCCTGGCCCTCCCAGAGGCGTCGGGAGGTCTCGTTCGGATACGGCGCCACGGCCGACTCGGCGTCGAAGACCCGCACGAGGCGCTGTCGCGTGTCGTACGCGGGCCAGCCCGGGTCGCCGGTGCGGGCGAAGGCCGTCCAGGCGGCGCGGAAGCCGGACGACAGGGCCAGCGCCTCCGCGGACGGCTCCGCGCCGCCGAACTGGAGCAGTGCCAGGTCCGCCTGGAAGGTCCCGAAGAGGAGCGGGATGTCCAGGGCGTGGCAGGCACCCAGGGCTCCGTCGAAGGCGGGGGCGGGCCAGGTGAGTTCGTAGACGTGGGACCGGCCGCCGCCCGCGAGGTGGGCCTCGGCCAGGTGCAGCGACGGCATCGCGAACAGCCAGTCGGTCTGGACGCGTTCGTAGAGGTCGTTGGCCGACGCGTCCGGGAACGCGGCGCGGTAGGCGGCCTCGCCGCCCGGGGCGTACAGGCGCAGGGCGGCGCTCGCGCGGTCCTCGCCGATCTCGCCGAGCTTGCCCGCCATGGCGGTGAACAGGCGGTTCTCGTCGCGGTTGTGACCGGCGATCAGCTCGACGTCGCGGGCCGCGCCGGCGGCGAGCGCCTGCCAGGGCGTGACCGGCAGGAACTCGCCGTCCACGACGGGCGCGTACGGGGTGACCGTGGGCGCCGCCCGGCCCCAGCGGGGGACGTTGCCCGGCATCTTCGGGGCGAGGGCCTGGCCCGCCTTGACGAGCTGGTCCGGAGTGAGGTCCGCGAGGTCTTCGACGGTCGGGCGCAGGCCCAGCTCGGCGGCGAGGGCGGCCCCGAAGTCGGCGGCGAGTTCCGGGGAGAAGAAGGTGCCCGGCACGCTCTGGGCGACGGCCCGCCGGAAGAGTCCGGCCGCGCGGGGCATGGCGAGCAGGGCCGCCACGGAACCGGCGCCGGCCGACTCGCCGAAGACGGTGACCTGGCCGGGGTCACCGCCGAAGGCGGCGATGTTCTCCTGCACCCAGACCAGCGCCGCGATCTGGTCGAGCAGGCCCCGGTTGGCGGGGGCGCCCTCGATGTGGGCGAATCCCTCCATGCCGAGGCGGTAGTTGAGGGTGACGACGACGAGGTCGCCGTCGGCGGCGATACGGCGGGCGTCGTAGGCGGGGCTGCCGGAGTGGCCCATCTTGTAGGCGCCGCCGTGGATCCAGACCATCACCGGGCGGTGGGCGGCCGGGTCGGGGGCGGGCGTCCAGACGTTGACCGTCAGCCAGTCGTCGGCCCCGGGGACGTCCGAGGGGCCGGCGGCGCCCGCGACGCCGAGGTCCTGCGGGGGCGGCGGGCCGAAGGCGTGTGCGTCGCGTATGCCGTCCCAGGGGCGGGGGCGGCGCGGGGCGGCGAAGCGGGCGTCCCCCACCGGGGGCTGGGCGAAGGGGATGCCGCGGAAGACGGTCAGGCCGTCCTCGGTCCGGCCGCGCACCGCGCCGGAGGAGGTGCGCACCACGGGTTCCACTGACTCGGCAGGTCCAGGGATCGTCATCCTCCGGACCCTACGCCGTGGTGCGCACCGCGCTCAGCTGAGGGTCTTCAGCGATGCCGCGTCGTACGGGGCGAGTTCGTCGAAGCGTCCGCCGAGGACCTTCTCGGCCCACCGCGGGTCCTGGAGCAGCGCGCGGCCGACGGCGACGAGGTCGAACTCGTCGCGCTCCATGCGGTCGAGGAGGTTGTCCAGGCCCCGGACGGAGGCGCCCTCGCCCTGGAAGGCCTTGTCGAAGTCGCCGTCGAGGCCGACCGAGCCGACGGTGATGGCGGTCTTGCCGGTGAGCTTCTTGGTCCAGCCGGCGAGGTTGAGGTCCGAGTCCTCGAACTCCGGGACCCAGTAACGGCGGGTGGAGGCGTGGAAGGCGTCCACTCCGGCCGAGGCGAGCGGGGCGAGGACGGCCTCCAGCTCCTCCGGGGTCTCGGCGAGACGGGCGTCGTAGGCCTCCTGCTTCCACTGGGAGTAGCGGAAGATCACGGGGAAGTCCGGGGAGACGGTCTCCCGTACGGCGGCCACGATCTCGGCGGCGAACTTCGCCCGGGACACGGGGTCGCCGCCGTAGGCGTCGGTGCGGCGGTTGGTGCCGGCCCACAGGAACTGGTCGACCAGGTAGCCGTGGGCGCCGTGGATCTCCACGCCGTCGAAGCCGATGCGCTCGGCGGCCGCGGCGGACTCGGCGAAGGCGCCGATGACGTCGTCCAGGTCGCGCTGGGTCATCGCCCTGCCGGTGGGCTCGTCCTCGCCGATGCGCAGGCCGGACGGGCCGACGGCGGGGGCCTCCGGGAAGGGCTGGTCCCCGGCCTTGCGGACCATGCCGATGTGCCACAGCTGCGGCACGATCGTGCCGCCTCCCGCGTGCACCGCCTCGGCGACCTTCGCCCACCCGGCGAGCTGCTCCTCGCCGTGGAAGCGCGGGACACGGTCGCTCTGCCCGGCCGAGTCGTGGCCGACGTAGGTGCCCTCGGTGACGATCAGTCCGACGCCGGCGGCGGCGCGGCGGGAGTAGTACGAGACCACGTCCTCGCCGGGGACGCCGCCCGGGGAGAACATCCGGGTCATCGGCGCCATCGCGATGCGGTTGGGCACGGTGAGGCCGTTGATCGTGGCCGGGCGGGCGAGGAGCTGGGCGGCGCGGGTGGCGGCCTCGGCGGGGGTGACGGTCACGTGGGGGCTCCTGAGGTGGGTACCGACGGGTATGTGCGCGCGCATGCAACGCACTCCCACGGGAACGGGGCCGCCCCGCCGGACCATTCCGCCCGGCGCCCCGATGTGAGCCTGCCCACAGCCGGACACGCCCGAGGGCGGCACCCCCCTCTCGGGGAGTGCCGCCCTCGGTCCGTGCTGGACGGTCGATCAACCGGAACCGGTCGATCAGAAGTCCATGTCACCGCCCGGCATGCCGCCCGGGGCGCCCGCCGCGGCGGCCTTCTCGGGCTTGTCGGCGATGACGGCCTCGGTGGTGAGGAACAGCGCGGCGATGGAGGCGGCGTTCTGCAGGGCAGAGCGGGTCACCTTCGCCGGGTCGATGATGCCCTCGGCGATCATGTCGACGTACTCACCGGAGGCGGCGTTCAGGCCGTGGCCGACGGTCAGGTTGCGGACCTTCTCCACGACGACGCCGCCCTCGAGACCGCCGTTGACGGCGATCTGCTTCAGCGGGGCCTCCAGGGCGAGCTTCACGGCGTTGGCGCCGGTCGCCTCGTCACCCGACAGCTCCAGCTTCTCGAAGACCTGGGAGGCCTGGAGCAGGGCCACGCCACCACCGGCGACGATGCCCTCCTCGACGGCCGCCTTCGCGTTGCGAACGGCGTCCTCGATGCGGTGCTTGCGCTCCTTGAGCTCGACCTCGGTGGCGGCACCGGCCTTGATGACGGCCACGCCGCCGGCCAGCTTCGCCAGGCGCTCCTGGAGCTTCTCGCGGTCGTAGTCCGAGTCGCTGTTCTCGATCTCGGCGCGGATCTGGTTGACCCGGCCCTGGACCTGGTCGGCCGAGCCGGCGCCGTCCACGATCGTGGTCTCGTCCTTGGTGATGACGACCTTGCGCGCGCTGCCCAGCAGGTCCAGCGTGGCGTTCTCGAGCTTGAGGCCGACCTCCTCGGAGATGACCTCGCCGCCCGTGAGGATGGCGATGTCGCCGAGCATGGCCTTGCGGCGGTCGCCGAAGCCCGGGGCCTTGACGGCGACGGACTTGAAGGTGCCGCGGATCTTGTTGACGACCAGGGTCGACAGGGCCTCGCCCTCGACGTCCTCGGCGATGATCAGCAGCGGCTTGCCCGACTGCATGACCTTCTCCAGGAGCGGCAGCAGGTCCTTGACGTTGCCGATCTTGGAGTTGGCGATCAGGATGTACGGGTCGTCGAGCGACGCCTCCATACGCTCCATGTCGGTGGCGAAGTACGCCGAGATGTAGCCCTTGTCGAAGCGCATACCCTCGGTGAGCTCCAGCTCCAGACCGAAGGTCTGGGACTCCTCGACGGTGATGACGCCTTCCTTGCCGACCTTGTCCATGGCCTCGGCGATGAGCTCGCCGATCTGGGTGTCGGCGGCGGAGATGGAGGCCGTGGAGGCGATCTGCTCCTTGGTCTCGACGTCCTTGGCCTGCTCGAGCAGGGCGGCGGAGACGGCCTCGACGGCCTTCTCGATACCGCGCTTCAGGGCCATCGGGTTGGCGCCGGCCGCGACGTTGCGCAGGCCTTCCTTGACCAGGGCCTGGGCGAGAACGGTCGCGGTGGTCGTACCGTCACCGGCGACGTCGTCCGTCTTCTTGGCGACTTCCTTGACCAGCTCGGCGCCGATCTTCTCGTACGGGTCCTCGAGCTCGATCTCCTTGGCGATGGAGACACCATCGTTGGTGATCGTGGGGGCGCCCCACTTCTTCTCGAGGACGACGTTGCGGCCCTTGGGGCCGAGCGTCACCTTGACGGCGTCCGCGAGCTGGTTCATGCCGCGCTCGAGGCCGCGCCGCGCCTCCTCGTCGAACGCGATGATCTTGGCCATGTGAAGTGGTCCCTCCAGGACTGGGGGTGATTCCTTCGGACCGCGCCCGCGCCCGCGACGGACGGCTCGCCGGCCTTGTGGTTCCTTCCCCACCCGGCCTGCGGGCCTCACCGACCCGGTCCTTCGTTGTCACTCTCACCTTCAGAGTGCTAACGCCAATGATTAGCACTCGCCCCCATCGAGTGCAAGCGCCTCTCGGGGATCGGGCCGTACGGTCAGCCACCCGCGAACAAGGGGGCGAGGGACGTCCGGGCAGGCCGAAGGGCCCGTACCCCTGGAGGTACGGGCCCTTCGGATGAAGACCGGGTGCTGCGGTGGCCGCGCGTCTCAGGCGCTGAGGCGAACCATGTCGGCCTGCGGGCCCTTCTGACCCTGCGAGATCTCGAACTCGACCCGCTGGCCTTCTTCGAGGGTGCGGTAGCCGTCCATCTGAATCGCGCTGTAGTGGACGAATACATCCGCACCACCGTCGACCGCGATGAAGCCGTACCCCTTCTCCGCGTTGAACCACTTGACGGTGCCCTGAGCCATGCCTAACTCCCCTATTACTGGCCCTTGCACAGATCCGCACTTCGCGAATCCGGGTCAGACCTCGCCCCCTCACGACTGGGGGCGTGCGCCGGAACGCGTCGACCGCGGCTGAATGTATCTGTCCAACTGCCGTCTGCAACAGGTCAATCGGACGAGAAATCTGGACGCACCCGGTCCGGAATGTGGCGAGAATTCGCCTGAATTCGGGTCAAGTCGGGGCACACAAAGAGAACAAAAGCCACAGAACACGTCCGCACTTTGGCTACTTCTTGTCGGACGGACGGCAGGAATTAACGGTTCCCGTTGTGCCGATCGGGAGCGCGTTCCCCAACTCTACCGCGCTCAACCACATGGAATTGCCCCCTCCGTTTCTCTCACGGAGAGGGCAATACACCACTACGAGGGGTATCGGCGGTCGGTCCGCGACCGCGTCAGCCGCCGGCGACCGCCGGGATGATCGAGACACCGGCGCCGTCCGGCGTCGCCGTCTCCAGGCCCTGCTCGAAGCGGACGTCGTCGTCGTTGACGTAGACGTTGACGAAGCGGCGCAGCTTGCCCTGGTCGTCCAGGACGCGGGCGGCGATGCCGGTGTGGTTCTTCTCCAGGTCCGTGATGACCTCCCCGAGGTTGGCGCCGTCGGCGCTCACCTCGGCCTTGCCGCCGGTGTAGGTGCGCAGGATGGTCGGGATACGAACGGTCACGCTCATGCGAGGCCAGCCTCTCGGAAGGAGTCCAGGTTGGGACGGATCGTGGCGGTGAGGCCGGTGCCGGCCACCGCGTCGAGGGTCTTCAGTCCGTCGCCGGTGTTCAGGACGACGGTGGTGAGCGACGGGTCGAGGACGCCGTTCTCGATCAGCTTCTTCGTCACGCCGACCGTCACACCGCCCGCCGTCTCCGCGAAGATGCCCTCCGTGCGGGCGAGCAGCTTGATCGCGTCCACGACCTGTTCGTCGGTCACGTCCTCCACGGCACCACCGGTGCGGCGGGCGATGTCGAGGACGTAGGGGCCGTCGGCCGGGTTGCCGATGGCCAGCGACTTGGCGATGGTGTTCGGCTTCTGCGGGCGGACCACGTCGTGACCGGCCTTGAACGCCGTGGAGACCGGCGAGCAGCCCTCGGCCTGCGCACCGAAGATCTTGTAGGGCTTGTCCTCGACCAGCCCGAGCCCGATCAGCTCCTTCAGCCCCTTGTCGATCTTCGTCAGCTGGGAGCCGGACGCGATCGGGACGACGAGCTGGTCGGGCAGCCGCCAGCCGAGCTGCTCGCAGATCTCGTACGCGAGGGTCTTGGAGCCCTCGGCGTAGTAGGGGCGCAGGTTGACGTTGACGAAGCCCCAGCCCTCGCCGGCCGGGTCGCCGATCAGCTCGGAGCAGAAGCGGTTCACGTCGTCGTAGTTGCCCTCGATGCCGACCAGCTCGCCGCCGTAGACGGCGGCCATGACGACCTTGCCCTGCTCCAGGTCGTGCGGGATGAACACGCACGAGCGGAAGCCGGCCCGGGCGGCGGCGGCGCCGACGGCACCGGCGAGGTTGCCGGTGGAGGAGCAGGACAGGGTGGTGAAGCCGAAGGCGCGGGCGGCCTCGATGGCCTGGGCGACGACGCGGTCCTTGAAGGAGTGCGTGGGGTTGCCGGAGTCGTCCTTGACGTACAGACCGCCGGTGACGCCCAGCTCGCGGGCGAGGTTGTCGGCCTGGACGAGCTTGGTCCAGCCGGGGTTGATGTTCGGCTTGGTCGCCACGTCGGCGGGGACGGGCAGCAGGGGGGCGTAGCGCCAGATGTTCGCGGGGCCCGCTTCGATGCGCTTGCGCAGCTCTTCGGTGTCGTAGGCCGAGAAGTCGTAGGCGATCTCGAGGGGGCCGAAACACTCTTCGCAGGCGAAGACCGGTCCGAGCGGGACCTGGTGGCCGCACTCCCGGCAGCTCAGCGCGGTGGCGGGGCCGAGGTCGACGGTGCCGTCGGTGGAGTTCGCGGGGGTTTCGGCAGTCTGCACAGCCATGGAGGCGAGGCCCTTTCTCCTCATCTTCCTCACGACGCATCTCGCCGTGAGACGGATTTGGCACCTTCCCTAGCCGGGAGCCTCGCCACGTCCGTGTGACAAGTGCCGGCTGGAGGGTTGCCGGGGCTTCATCGGGCCGTATCCCTCTGCCCCTCTGGATGAGCGGTATGTGGTTGTTTTGCGGTGGTGCACGCGGCGACCCCGGCATGCGGTGGTCCCACGCGTTGTTCAAGACTGTAACCGAAGGCCAAGGCCGTTGAGATAGTCGTCCGTACCGCGAGATGGATCACAACGGATCACCACGGACCACGAAGGAGACCACCGGACGTGCTGGAAGAAGTCGAGCGCTGGCTGAACGCACGCTCCTGGTCCGCCGGGGACCGGACCGTCCGGCAGCTCCTGTCCGCCAAGCACGCCACCGGGCAGTCGGTCAGCGTGGTGCTGCCCGCCCTGGACGAGGAGGCGACGGTCGGGGACATCGTCACGGTGATCCGGCGGGAGCTGATGCTCCGGGTCCCGCTCGTCGACGAGCTCGTGGTCGTGGACTCCGGGTCGAGCGACCGTACGTCGGAGGTGGCCGCGGCGGCGGGTGCCCGCGTCGTGCACCGGGACACGATCCTGCCCCGCATCCCCGCCGTGCCGGGCAAGGGCGAGGTGCTGTGGCGGTCGCTGCTGGTCACCGGCGGGGACATCGTCTGCTTCGTCGACGCCGACCTGCGCGACTTCTCCGCCGACTTCGTCTCCGGGATCGTGGGCCCACTGCTCACCGACCCGGACGTGCACCTCGTCAAGGCCATGTACGACCGTCCGCTCGGCGGGGCGGCCGGGCAGGGCGGCCGGGTCACGGAGCTGGTGGCACGCCCGCTGCTCAACCTGCACTGGCCGCTGCTGGCCGGCTTCGTCCAGCCGCTGGGCGGCGAGTACGCGGCCCGCCGCTCCCTGCTGGAACGGCTGCCCTTCCCGGTCGGCTACGGCGTCGAGCTGGGCATGCTGGTCGACGCCCTGCACCTGGTCGGCCTGGACGCGCTCGCGCAGGTGGACGTCGGGGTCCGCGTCCACCGCCACCAGGACGGCCGGGCGCTGGGCCGGATGGCCGCCGCGATCTACCGCACCGCCCAGCTGCGGCTGGCCCGCGGCCACCTGGTCCGGCCGACGCTCACCCAGTTCGAACGCGGCGCCGACGGCTTCGAGCCGCGCACCTACGCGGTGGACACCGAGGAACGGCCCCCGATGACGGAGATCGCGGAGTACGCGGCCCGGAAGGCGGCCTGACCCCCGGTTCTCAGCCGGGGACGCCGTCCGACCAGCGCCACCGGCCGCCGGAGTCCCGCTCACAGGTCAGGTACTCGCCGCCGCGGCCGTGAGTGCTCAGGCCCCGGTGCTTCTTGGCGCAGAACTGGCCGTCGGCGTAGCAGTTGCCGGCCGGGCTCATCAGCTCGCAGACGCCGGAGCCGCCGCCCGAGCCGCCACCGGTGCCGCCGCCCCCGCTCGTGCCGCCGGTGCCGTCGGCCCGGGTCTTCGAGGGCTCCGGGGTCGGCTTCGGGGTCGGCTTCGGCGTGTGCAGCAGGCGCCCGGCGCAGTCGCGGCCGTCACGGGGGATGGTGAACGCCACGTCGAAGGAGGGGTTGGTGTCGGCGGAGTCGTCGACCTGTTCGCACACCTCTTCGCTCGGCCCGTAGGAGGAGGCCTGCTTCCCGCCGCCGGCCAGAGACAGTCCGGTGCCCTGGAGGTAGACGGCGTAGTCGAGTCCCTTCCCGTCGGCCACGGCGATGGCCGAGCCGAGAACGGCACCCGTCTGATCGCTCATCGTCACCGCTGAGGGAGTGGGGGACGCCTCGGGGGTCGGGCTGCTGCTCGGCGTCGCGGTGGCGGTCGCGGTGGCCGCCGTGGCTGTCCCCGCCCCCTTCGTGCTCGCGCCGCCGCCGTCGCCGCAGCCCGCCAGGGCCAGCGCGCAGGCCGCGATCAGGGCCGCCGGGGCGACGAGTCCGCTCCCGCGCCGGTGTCGCGTGTGTATGCGTATGGGCATGGTTCGCCCGCCCCCCAAGAAGTTGAAATGTGCACCGCACATCCTCGGCCCGTTCACAGTTCCCACACAAGACGCGTGACCGAATCGCAGCCGGGGTGACAGCGGGGAACGTTTGAGGTTCGGGGGGCCGGGCTAGGTTGAGGCGTATGGCTTCAAGCTTCGGTGCTGCTCAGGTGCTGGTCGCCTCCAACCGGGGACCGGTCTCGTACGAGGTGCGGGAGGACGGGTCGCTGCACGCCAAGCGGGGCGGTGGCGGGCTGGTCTCGGGGCTGTCGGCCATCGGGCCGGACGCGGGCGCGCTGTGGGTGTGCTCGGCGCTCGGCGACGGCGACCGCGAGGCGGTGCGGCGCGGGGTCGGCGAGGACGGCGTACGGATGCTGGACGTGCCGGCCGACGTGCACGCGGACGCGTACAACGGGATCGCCAACTCGGTGCTGTGGTTCGTGCACCACATGCTGTACCAGACGCCCCTGGAGCCGGTCTTCGACGCGGAGTTCCGGCGGCAGTGGGCCTCCTACGAGGCGTACAACCGGGCGTTCGCCGAGGCACTGGCCGAGGAGGCGGCCGAGGGCGCGGTCGCGATCGTGCAGGACTACCACCTGACGCTGGTGCCGGGGATGCTGCGCGAGCTGCGCCCGGACCTCCGGATCGGCCACTTCTCGCACACGCCCTGGGCCCCGGTCGACTACTTCCGGCTGCTGCCGGACGACATCGCCGAGCAGGTGCTGCGCGGGATGCTGGGCGCCGACCGGCTCGGGTTCCTCACCCGGCGCTGGGCCGACGCGTTCACCGCCTGCTGCGACGCGGTGGTGGGCGGGCTCGGCGGCACGGAGATCGGCGTGCACGGGCTCGGCGCCGACGGGGACTTCCTGCGGGGGCGGTCGCACGAGGCGGACGTCGAGGAGCGGATGGCGGCGCTGCGGGAGGAGATCGGCACCGCGCCGGAAGGCGGGGCGCGCCGCACGATCGTGCGGGTGGACCGCACCGAGCTGTCCAAGAACATCGTGCGGGGGCTGCTGGCCTACCGGGAACTGCTGGCCGGGCGCCCGGAGTGGCGCGAGCGGGTCGTGCACGTCGCGTTCGCCTACCCCTCGCGGCAGGATCTCGCCGTGTACCGGGAGTACACGGCCGAGGTGGAGCGGGTCGCGCACGCGGTCAACGAGGAGTTCGGCACACCGGGGTGGACGCCGGTCGTGCTGAACCTGAAGGACGACTTCGCGCGGTCGCTGGCGGCGTACCGGCTGGCGGACGTGGCGCTGGTCAACCCCGTCCGGGACGGGATGAACCTGGTCGCGAAGGAGGTGCCGCTCGTCTCCGACGCGGGGTGTGCGCTGGTGCTGTCGCGGGAGGCGGGGGCGTACGAGGAGCTGGGCCGGGACGCGGTGGTGGTGAACCCGTACGACGTGGTGGGGACGGCGGACGCGTTGCACGAGGCGCTCGGCCTGCCGGCGGGGGAACGGGCCGAACGGTCGAAGCGGCTGGCGGCCGCCGGCACCGCGCTGCCCCCGGCCCGGTGGTTCCTGGAGCAGCTGGAGGCGCTGCGGGCGAACCGTCCGTGACGTCGTCTCAGGCCAGTCGGTGCGCGAGGGCCGCCAGAAGGGCGACCACTCCGGCCGGGCCGGGCACCTCGACGTCCGCGCGCTTCCTCAGTTCCGTGACCTCGTCGCTGGCGCTGCACACCAGGAGGCCCGGGGTGCCCTCGGTGCGGAGGGTGTCGACGGCCGCGTAGGCCGGGAGGTCGCCGAGGTCGTCGCCGGCGAAGAGGACGGAGCCGGCGCCCAGGGAGTGGACGTACGACCTGAGGGCGGCGCCCTTGTCCATGCCGGGCGGGCGCAGTTCCAGCACCATGCGGCCGGGTTCGACGATCAGGCCGTGGCGGGCGGCCAGGTCGGCGAGGGGGGCGCGCAGGGCGTCGAAGGCGGCCTGCGGGTCGGGGGCGCGGCGGGTGTGGACGGCGACCGCGTGGCCCTTGTCCTCCGTCCAGGTGCCCTGCCCGGCGGACCCGGACCGCTCCAGCAGCCCCGGCAGCGCGGCGCGGACGGCGGCGACGCCGGGGTGCGGTTCCGGTGTGGTGAGGGTGCCGGTGGCGGCGTCCCAGCGCTCGGCGCCGTAGTGGCCGAGGACGACGAGGCGGTCGAGGCCGGGGACGTCCGCGAAGCCGCCGTGGTGGACGGCGACCTCGGCGGGGCGGCCGGTGATCACGGCGATCGAGGCGACCTTCGGGGCCAGGGCGGCGAGCGCCGGTACGGCCCCGGGGTGGGCGCGGGCCCGGTCGGGGTCGGGCACGATCGGGGCGAGCGTGCCGTCGAAGTCGAGCGCGACCACCGCGCGGCCGGGCTCGGCGAGGAGGGCGTCCAGCCCTTCGCGTCCGGCGGCCGTCGCGGGCGTCGGCAGGGGGTGTGGGGAGTCGTCTCGGGTGGAGTCCTGGTGGCTGCCCATACGGCGAACCTATCCCGCCGGGGCTCAGGGGGTGTCGTTCGGATCAGGACGGCTCCGGGCGACGGTGCCTTGTTGCCGGCCCGAGCGGGGTCTGGTGCGTGCAGCTGCAAGGCGGAGGAGGGCGACAGGGCGGAGCCCTGGCAACCGACGACAACGCCGCAGATGTGCGTGCCAGACCCCGCGACCCCGGCAGGATCCGAACGACACCCCCTGAGGCAACCTCAGCGCTCCGCGCGGCGCGACTCCCGTATCCGGCGCAGGCGGTTGACCGTCACCGGGTCGCAGGCCAGGGCGCGGGGGTCGTCCAGGAGGGCGTTGAGGAGCTGGTAGTAGCGGACGGGGGCCAGGCCCAGCTCCTCGCGGACGGCGCGCTCCTTGGCGCCGGGGCCGGAGAAGCCCCGGCGCTCCAGCGCGAGGATGCTCCGCTCCCGCTCGGCCAGCTCTCCCAGGTCCATGTACGCCAACGTAACGCCCGCCACCGACAACGCGGCCGCTACTCCGCGCTGCCGGCCCGCATCGCGGTCGCCTGGATCTCGCCGAGGACCTCCCCGGGGTTGCCGCCGGGGGCGACCGCCTCGCCGATGTGCTTCTTGACGTCCGCGCTGACCGAGGCCCAGGAGGTCTTGCCGACCGGGTACAGCTGGGAGAGCAGCAGCTCGTCCAGGAACGGCTTGAGCTTCTTGTCCTCCGGCGCGGTGCTCATGGTCTGGGAGGCGGAGGTGGTCACGGGCAGCAGGCCGTACTCGCGGGAGAAGTCGAGGACGTTCTCCTCGCTGTAGACGAAGTCGAGGAAGTCGCCGATCTCCTCCTGGTGGCCGTTCTTCTTGAAGGCCGTCATCCAGTCGGAGACACCGAGGGTGTTCCTGCTCTCGCCGTCGGCGCCCGGGGTGGTCACCATGCCGTACTTGACGCCCTTGTCGGAGGCCGCCTTCATCAGTGAGGGGTGTCCGTTGAGCATGCCGACGTCGCCGTCCGCGAAGGCGTCGAAGGCCGCGGCGCGGTTGAGCTTGCCGGGGGCCACGGGCCCGGTGAGGCCCTTGCCGACCAGTTCGTCGCGCAGCCAGGTGAAGGTGGTGACGTTCTGCGGGGAGTCGATGGAGTAGGTGCCGACGTCGTCGGTGTAGCCGCCCCCGCCGCTGAGCATCCACTGCATCGTCTCGGCCGGGGCCTCCTCGGGGCCCAGCGGCAGGGCGTACGGGTACTTCACGCCCTTGTCCTTGAGCGCCTCGGCGGCCTCGGCGAGGTCGTCCCAGGACTTGGGCGGGGTGACGCCGGCCTCGCTGAAGAGGGTCTTGTTGTAGAAGAGCACCCGGGTGGAGGCCGCGAAGGGCAGCCCGTACTGCACGCCGTTGACCTGGCCGGCGCCGGCCAGCTGGGAGACGAAGTCGGCCTGGACCGGGATGGAGAGCACGTCGTCGGCCCGGTAGAGCAGGTCCTTGTCGGCGTAGTCGGAGTAGGCGCCGATCTGGGCCATGTCGGGCGCCTTGCCCGCCTCGACCATCTCGCGGACCTTGCGGTCGACGTCGTTCCACGAGTAGACGGTGACGTCCACGTGCACGTCGGGGTTCTTGGCCTCGTAGGACTTGACCAGCTCGTCCCAGTACTTCTGGGAGCTGTTCTCCTTGCTGTCGCCGTAGTCGGCGGCGACGAGCCTCAGGGTCACCCCGTCGGAGTCGCCGGTCAGCCCGCAGCCGCCGAGGACCGCCGTCATGCCCAGTGCGGACACCACCGCGATCGTTCCTGTCCTACGCCGCTGCACCCTGTTCCCCAACCCTGACTGCTCGTTCGTGCGTTCGCTTAGCGGATTAAGGTCTACACCACCGCAGTGGACTAGACCTCTCCCGGGTGTACGGGCCACACTGTCCCCGTGAGACATGTCATCGCCCTCGATGTGGGCGGCACCGGGATGAAGGCCGCCCTGGCGGGGCCTGGGGGCGAGCTGCTGCACCAGGCGCGCCGGGCCACCGGCCGTGAGCGGGGGCCCGAGGCGGTCGTCGCGGGCATCCTGGACTTCGCCGCCGAACTGCGGGCCTACGGCGCGGACCGGTTCGGCGAGCCGGCCAGTGCCGCCGGCGTCGCCGTCCCCGGCATCGTCGACGCCGAGCGGGGCGTCGCCGTGTACGCGGCCAACCTCGGCTGGCGCGACGTCCCGCTGCGGGCGCTGCTCGGCGAGCGGCTCGGCGGCATTCCGGTCGCCCTCGGGCACGACGTGCGCACCGGCGGGCTCGCCGAGGGCCGGATCGGCGCCGGGCAGGGCGCCGACCGGTTCCTGTTCGTGCCGCTGGGCACCGGCATCGCGGGCGCCATCGGCATCGACGGCCGGGTCGAGGCCGGCGCGCACGGCTTCGCGGGCGAGATCGGCCACGTCGTCGTACGCCCCGGCGGCATCGCCTGTCCGTGCGGGCAGCGCGGCTGCCTGGAGCGGTTCGCGTCCGCGTCGGCGGTCAGCCAGGCGTGGGCCGAGGCGTGCGGCGACCCGGAGGCGGACGCCGCCGACTGCGCCAAGGCCGTCGAGTCGGGGGACGCCCGCGCGCTCGCCGTGTGGCGGGACGCCGTGGACGCGCTCGCCGACGGGCTGGTCACCGCGCTCACCCTGCTGGACCCGCGTGTCCTGATCATCGGTGGCGGCCTCGCCGAGGCGGGGGAAACCTTGTTCACACCGCTGCGGGACGCGGTCCGGCGCCGCGTCACCTTCCAGAAACTGCCGGAGATCGTCCCCGCCGCACTCGGGGACACCGCCGGCTGCCTGGGTGCCGGGCTGATGGCCTGGGACCTGCTCGACACCACTGCTCCGCCCGCACCGCCCGCACCGCCTGCTTCGACTTCCACAGCTTCCACAGCTTCCACGGCTGTCACGGCCGCGACTCCCCCGGAGGTAACCACCTGATGGCCCCAAGCAAGGTTCTCGCCGGTGCCCGGGTGGTACTGCCCACCGGGACCGTGGACGACGGCCGCGTGATCGTCGACGGCACGCGGATCGCGGACACGGCTCCCCCGCAGGCCGAGACCGTCGACCTGTCGGGCCACTGGGTGGTCCCCGGCTTCGTCGACATCCACAACCACGGCGGCGGCGGCGCCTCCTTCGCCGGCGGCACGGCCGAGCAGGTCCTGGCCGGCGTCGAGACCCACCGCCGGCACGGCACCACCACGGTGGTCGCCTCCGCCGTCACCGGTGACCTGGACTTCCTCGTCCGGCACGCCGGGATGCTCGCCGAGCTGGCGCAGCAGGGCGACATCGTTGGCATCCACTTCGAGGGGCCGTTCATCTCGCCCTGCCGCAAGGGCGCCCACGACGAGCAGCTGCTGCGCGACCCGGACCCGTCCGAGGTGCGCAAGCTGGTCGACGCGGCGCACGGCCACGCGAAGATGATGACGCTGGCGACCGAGCTGCCGGGCGGCCTGGACTCCGTACGGCTGCTGGTCGAGCACGGCGTGATCGCGGCCGTCGGGCACACCGACGCGACGTACGAGCAGACCGTGCAGGCCATCGACGCGGGCGCCACCGTCGCCACGCACCTCTTCAACGCGATGCCCCCGGTCGGTCACCGCGCGCCGGGCCCCATCACGGCGCTGCTCGAGGACGAGCGGATCACCGTCGAGCTGATCAACGACGGCACGCACCTCCACCCGGCCGCGTTGCAGCTGGCCTTCCACCACGCGGGCGCGGGCCGGGTCGCCTTCATCACCGACGCGATGGACGCGGCCGGTTTCGGCGACGGCCGCTACCGGCTCGGTCCGCTGGACGTCGAGGTCACCGACGGCGTGGCCCGGCTGGTGGAGGGCGGCTCGATCGCGGGCTCCACGCTCACCCTGGACCGCGCGTTCAAGCGGGCGGTGACCATCGACAGGCTGCCCGTGGAGGACGTCGTCGCGGCGATCTCCGCCAACCCGGCACGGCTCCTCGGCCTGGACGACCGCGTCGGCTCCCTGGAACCGGGCAAGGACGCCGACCTGGTGGTCCTGGACGACGCCTTCGACCTGGTGGGCGTCATGCGCCGGGGCGAATGGGTGGTCGATCCCCAACTGGGCTGATCCGTACCCGAGTCCGCTCCGGGGCCGGCCGTCGCCGGTCGGACCCGGGGTCTGGGCCGACCGCCCGCCGTTTGGCATGATCGTGTCGTGGAGCACAGCCCCACGGGCACACCCAGCCGCACACGATCGGGGGAGGTCGGCACGGTGATCCTCACCGTCACTCTCAACACCGCGCTCGACATCACCTACCGCGTCCAGGGCCTCAGGCCCCACGCCTCCCACCGGGTGACCGAGGTGACCGAGCGGCCCGGCGGCAAGGGGCTGAACGTGGCCCGCGTCCTCGCGGCCCTCGGGCACGAGGTGACGGTCACCGGTTTCGCGGGCGGCACCACCGGCGGCGTCGTGCGCGAGGGGCTGACCGGCGTGCGCGGGGTGACCGACGCGCTGGTGCCGGTCGCGGGGGCGACGCGGCGCACCGTCGCGGTCGTCGACGAGCGCACCGGCGACACCACCCAGCTCAACGAGCCGGGCCCGGCCGTGGCGCCCGCCGAGTGGAACGCCTTCCAGGAGGCGTACGAGGACCTGCTGACCGGCGCCGCCGCGGTGGCCCTGTGCGGCAGCCTGCCGCCGGGCGTCCCGGTGGGCGCGTACGCCGGTCTGGTGCGGGCCGCGCGTGCCGCGGGCGTGCCGGTGCTGCTCGACACCAGCGGGGAGCCGCTGCGGCGGGGGCTCGCCGCCCGCCCGGACCTGATCAAGCCGAACGCCGACGAGCTGGCCGAGCTGACCGGCTCGCACGAGCCGCAGCGCGCCGCGCAGGCCGCCCGGCGCCGCGGTGCCCGCTCGGTGGTCGCCTCGCTGGGCGCGGAGGGGCTGCTCGCGGTGACCCCGGAGGGCCGCTGGCGGGCCGCCCCGCCGGCCCACGTCCACGGCAACCCGACCGGCGCGGGCGACTCCGCGGTGGCGGGCCTGCTCTCCGGCCTGGTGGAGCACCTGCCCTGGCCGGACCGGCTGACCCGCGCGGTCGCCCTGTCGGCGGCGACGGTGCTGGCGCCGGTGGCGGGCGAGTTCGACCGGACGGCGTACGAGGAACTGCTCGGACGCGGCGTCGCGGTGACGGCGGAGGCGGGCGCGGCCTGAACCCGCCGGGTGCGCCGCACGGCCCGACGCCGGGGCGGACCTAGTCCTTGACCTGGCCCTTCTTCAGGGAGAACTGGTCCAGCAGGACGTTGCACTTGTCACCGTCGGCGCAGGACAGGGTGATGGTGTTGGTGCCCTTGTTGAGGGTGGGCCAGGCGTAGGTCTTGGTCCAGCCCTTGGCGAAGTCGCCGTCCTCGGCGCCCGCGAAGTTGCCCAGGTTCAGCTTGCTGCCGAACTCCTTGCCGTTGACCGTGAGGGTCATCGACTGGTCCTCGCCGGCCGCGCTGTACGTGGTGAAGAGGGTGTAGAGGCCGTCCTTGGGGATGCCGTCCACGGTCCAGGTGACCGAGGAGCCCGGCTGGTTGAGATTGGCCACGTAGACGCCGCCGTCCGACTCGGCGCCCTCCACGTCCGACGCGAGGGAGGCCGAGCCGCCCAGCCGCATCGCCTTCGCGTCGACGGAGGGCAGCTCGACGTCCTGCTCCTCGCCGTCGTCGCTCGCCGACGGGCTGGGCTCGCTGCTCTGGGACTGGGTGGGGGTGGTGTCGCCGCCCGCCTCGTTGCCGCCCTTGTCGTCGTCGGAGCCGCTGCTCGTCATGGCCACGGCGATGCCGATGACCACGGCGGCGACGACCGCCACCGCGCCGATCAGCAGACCCTTGGTGTTGGGACCGCGGCGACCGCCGCCCCCGCCGTGCCCGGAGGGCTGCTGCGGGCCCCCGGGACCGCCCCCGCCGGGGAAGGTCTCCGGCGCCGCGTAGTGCGCGTTCGGCTGTCCGTACGCCCCCTGCGGCTGGCCGTAGGCACCCTGCTGGGGCGGGGCTGCCTGGCCGTGGGCGGCGGTCTGCGCGCCCTGGCCCTGGGGTGCCCCGTACTGCCGTGTGCCGACGGGACGCACCCGGTTGACGGAGTTCGGGTAGCCGTAGCCACCGGACGGCGGCTGGGCCCCGTTGGCCTGCCCGTCGGCGTAGAGGTAGCCGAAGGGGTCGTCGTCCTCGGGCGTGCTCGCGCCGTTGTTGCCGGGCGTCATCCCTAGGTCTCCTAACCAGATGCGGTGCGTGGTGCGGTACGGGTGGGTGAGAAAGCGAGCCTACCCGCTTCCACTGACCCAAACGGGTGACTCAGACCGCATCAACGCGCTGACCTGGTGATCATCCGGCCCGGCGGTGCTGTTTGGGACGAGATCGTTTCTCGACGTACATCCGTTCGTCAGCCGACTTTAGGACTTCGTCCGCCGTCATGCCGCAGTGGGCCCAGCCGATGCCGAAACTGGCGCCCACCCGGACGGCCCGGCCCTCGGCCCGGATCGGCTGGATGATCTCGCCCCGCAGCCGTACGGCGAGGTCCTGGGCGTCGGCCTTGCCGAGGCCGTTGGCGAGGATCACGAACTCGTCGCCGCCGAGCCGGGCCACGGTGTCGCCGTCGCGGACCCCGCCGCTGAGCCGCCGGGCGACCTCGATGAGCACGGCGTCGCCCGCGTTGTGCCCGAACCGGTCGTTGATCGACTTGAAACCGTCCAGGTCGCAGAAGAGGACCGCGAGCCCCTTGGTGCCGTCGTCGCGCCCGTCCTCGGGCGCCACGGCGTGCACGTGGTGGTCGAAGGCGCCGTACGGCTCGGCGGCGGCGGAGAAGTCGAAGGTGTGGCCGCCGGAGTCGAACACGGCGGAGTGCCCGTAGGCGGCGTCCATGGCGTCGGCCACGGCCGCGTGCGCGGACTGCGGGCGCTGGCACAGCCGGGCGGCGAGCCGGGAGCGCAGCTCGGCACTGTTGGGCAGGCCGGTGAGGGAGTCGTGGGAGGCGCGGTGGGCGAGCTGGAGCTCGCGGCGCTTGCGTTCCTCTATGTCCTCGACGTGGGTGAGCAGGAAGCGCGGCCCGTCGGCGGCGTCGGCGACGACGCTGTTGCGCAGCGAGACCCAGACGTAGGTGCCGTCGCGGCGGCCCAGGCGCAGCTCGGCCCGGCCGCCCTCGGCGGAGGTGCGCAGCAGGGTGCCGATGTCCTCGGGGTGCACCAGGTCGGAGAAGGCATAGCGGCGCATCGAGGAGGCCCGGCGGCCCAGCAGCCGGCACAGGGCGTCGTTGGTGCGCAGGATGCGGCCGTGCTGGTCGCCCCCCATCTCGGCGATGGCCATGCCGGAGGGGGCGTACTCGAAGGCCTGCCGGAAGCTCTCCTCGCTGGCCCTGAGCGCCTGCTGGTCGCGCTCCAGGCGGACCAGGGCGCGCTGCATGTTGGAGCGGAGCCGGGCGTTGCTGATCGCGATGGCGGCCTGGAACGCGTACATCTGCAAAGCCTCGCGGCCCCAGGCGCCGGGACGGCGGCCGTTGCGCGGCCGGTCCACGGACAGGACGCCGATCAGCTCGCCGCTGCTGCCGCCGCCCTGCGGGCCGGGCGCGTACATCGGGGCGAAGAGCCGGTCCGAGGGGTGCCACTCGTCCTCGAAGCGGGGCGCGGGCCCGTCGGTGTACCACTGCGGGACGTCGTCGTCGTCGAGGACCCAGCCCTCGGTGTGGGGTATGAAGATCAGGTCGCCCCACTGCTCGCCCATGTTCAGGCGCCGGTCCCAGGACTCCCGGGAGCCCGAGCGGCCGGTGATGAGCGCCTCGGCGGCCTGGTTGCCGGCGAAGGCGGCGACGACGAGGTCGCCGTCGGGGCCGACCAGGTTGACGCACGCCAGCTCGTAGCCGAGGGCCTGGACGACGCCGTCGGCGACGGCCTGGAGGGTGTCGGCCAGGCTGCGGGCCTTGTTCATGTCGGCCATGGCCTGGTGCAGCTGCCGCAGGGACGCAAGGCGGACATAGGGCTCCGAGTCGGTCTCCATGCTCGCCCTCCCCCCGAGACCTCGCAGTGAATCAAGGGTTGTCTTCGGCGCCTTTACTGAGGGTGCCCCGGATCGTGCTCTTGCAGGTTCCCCGCCACTGAATCACAGCGCGCTCCCCACTCGGTACACAGGGTCAACAATTACCGCCCCTTGTGACTCAAGTCACAGCAAAACCTGAACAATTGAGTGGGGATTCCGCGCTTTCCCTGTGTGTTTACCGAACGCAAAGTTTGTGGGTATGCGCACGACTCCTCCCATGGTCCTAGGTCCCGGTTCCGACCGGGGCCCGATGCCGGGCCGACGCACCGGAGATTAGCGTGACGGGGTGCCGAACACTCGATCCCTCACCAGCCCCGCGCCTCCGTTCCCGTCGCCCGCCTCCGGGCATTCTGAGGGGGTGAGCAACGAGGAGTTCCGTGCCGCCATGTCCCGGCTGGCCTCGGGCGTGGTCCTGGTGACCGCGCAGGAGCCGCCGCTGGATCCCGACGACCCGCTGGCTCCGCGCGGCGAGGACGTCGGCATGACGGCCACCGCGTTCATGTCGGTGTCCCTGGACCCGCCGCTGGTCCTGGTCAGCCTGCGCGAGGGCTCCCGCATGGACGACCTGCTGGACGAGCAGCCCCTGTGGGCGGTCTCCGTCCTCTCCGAGAGCCAGCGGCACATCGCGGGCCGCTTCGCGATGAAGGGCCGCGTCAGCGACCGCCTCCTGTTCGCGGACATCCCGTACGTGCGGGGCGAGGCGACCGGGGCGCCGCTGGCGGGCGGCGCCCTGGCGACCCTGGAGTGCCGCACCGAACAGCGGGTGCCGGCCGGCGACCACACCCTCGTGATCGGGCGGGTCCTCACCGCCTCGCTGCCGAGCGGCGACGGGGGGCCGCTGACGTACTTCCGGGGGCGCTACCGGCATCTGGGTTGAGCGGGGAATTCACTCGCCCGTGCCCCGCGCCCGGCCTAGGGTGCGCGCATGACGACCAGCACGACGCTCCGCCTGGAGGAGATCACCCCGGCGAACATCGAGGCCGCCCTCGCGATACGGGTGCGGCCCGAGCAGGAGTTCGCCGTCGACCCGGTGGTGAAGTCCCTCGCCGAGGCGTACGTCCACGGCGAGAAGGCCTGGCCGCGCCTGATCCTCGACGGCGACCGTCCGGTCGGCTTCCTCATGGGGTTCTTCGGCGTCGACTGGTACGACGACGGCAGCGCACTGCGCTCCGGCCTGTGGCGCCTGAACATCGCCGCCGGGGAACAGGGCCGGGGATACGGCCGCTTCGCCGTGGAGTCGGTGGCCGCCGAGGTCCGGCGCCGCGGCGGCACGGAGTGCTTCGTCACCTGGCACCCCGGCGAGCACGGCCCCGAGAACTTCTACCTGGGCCTCGGCTTCCGGCCCAACGGGGAGAAGGCCGAGGAGGAGACGGTCGGCGTGCTGGCGCTGGACGGGCCGGCTCTCTGACCGGGCTTCAGTCCCAGTTCTTCGGGGAGCGTCCCCGCTTGGTCTGGGAACGCTCCTTCTTCTCCCGCAGCCGGCGTTCGTTGATGCCGCGCGGGATGCGGGTCGGCCTGCGGGGCCGGGGCGGGGGCGCGGTGGCCTCGGCGAGGAGCGCGGCCAGGCGCACGGCGGCGGTCTCCCGGTTGCGCCACTGGGAGCGGTGCTCGGAGGCGCGGACGGTGACGACCCCGCCGGACAGCCGCCCGGCGAGCCGCTCGAGCGCCCGCTGCTTCCACACCTCGGGCAGGGCCTCGGTGCGCGCCAGGTCGAAGCGCAGCTCCACCGCCGTGTCCGTGGTGTTGACGTGCTGTCCGCCGGGTCCCGAGGAACGCGAGAAACGCCAGACGAGCTCGGCCTCGGGCAGGGAGACGGAGCCGCGGATGACATGGGGACCGGACATGCCCTCCATGTTCCCGCCCCCGGGCGGCGCACGTCACCCGAATATCCCGGGCGCGTTCTCCCGGCCCCGGCCCCGGCGTTCCGGTCCCGGCCTTCCGGCCTCGGTAAAGAAAGTAAAGAGAGGCGGAACCTTGTGGACCCCTCTCGTCGTTCATGGTGGTAGCTGTAGCTTTCTTGCCGTACGTAAACGAGGGAAGGGACTCCCAACAATGGCTGTAAGCCTGTCCAAGGGTGGCAACGTCTCGCTCACCAAGGAGGCTCCGGGCCTGACCGAAGTCACCGTGGGGCTCGGCTGGGACGTCCGCACCACCACCGGCACCGACTTCGACCTCGACGCCTCCGCGATCGCGGTCAACACGCAGGGCAAGGTCTACTCCGACGCCCACTTCGTCTTCTTCAACAACAAGCAGACGCCGGACAACACGATCGTCCACACCGGTGACAACCGCACCGGCGAGGGCGCCGGCGACGACGAGGCGATCAACGTCAACCTGGCGGGTCTGCCGGCCGACATCGAGAAGATCGTCTTCCCGGTCTCGATCTACGACGCGGAGAACCGCTCGCAGAACTTCGGCCAGGTCCGCAACGCCTACATCCGCATCCTCAACCAGGCCGGCGGCGCCGAGATCGCCCGCTACGACCTGTCCGAGGACGCGGCCACCGAGACCGCCATGGTCTTCGGCGAGCTGTACCGCAACGGCGCCGAGTGGAAGTTCCGCGCCGTCGGCCAGGGCTACGCCTCGGGCCTGGTGGGCATCGCCCAGGACTTCGGCGTGAACGTCTGACGTTCACCCGCTCGTTCGTTCCGCACGCAGGCCCCCCGGACGTCCGGCCGGGGGGCCTGCGTGCGTCCCGTCACGGCAGCAGGCGCTGCTCCTTGGCCACCGCGACCGCTCCGGTGCGGGTGTCGACGCCGAGCTTGTCGTAGATGCGGCGCAGGTGGGTCTTCACCGTGGCCTCGCTGATGAACAGGGCGCGGGCGATCTCCCGGTTGCCGAGGCCGGTGGCGAGCTGGGCCAGGATGTCGCGTTCGCGGTCGGTGAGGGCGGGCCGCGGCTTGCGCAGGCCGGCCATGACCCGGCCGGCGACCGGCCCGGACAGTGCCGCGCGGCCCCGGGCGGCGGCGTGGATGGCCGCGAACAGCTCCTCGGGGCGTTCGGCCTTCAGCAGGTAGCCGGTCGCGCCGGCCTCGATGGCGCGGGTGATGTCGGCGTCGGTGTCGTAGGTGGTCAGCACGAGGACGTGCGGTGTCCGGCCGGTGCCCGTGGTGAGGCGGCGGGTGGTCTCCACGCCGTCGATGCCGGCGCCGAGCTGAAGGTCCATCAGTACGACGTCCGGCGCCAGCCGCGCGGCGAGCGCGAGCGCCTCCTCGCCGGTGCCCGCCTCACCGGCCACCTCGATGCCGGGGGCGCTGTCGAGCAGGGCGAGCAGCCCGGCGCGTACGACGACGTGGTCGTCGCAGACCAGGATGCGGACGGGGTCGGGTCCGCCGTCTGCCGGGTGGGTCATCGCGGTGCCTCCATCGGGCCGGCCGGGTCTGCCGGGTCGGTTCGGGGCGGGTCCAGGGGCACGGCGGCGGACAGGGCGGTGCCCTCGCCGGGCGCGGACTCGACGGTCAGGGTGCCGCCGAGGCCGCGCAACCGGGCGCGCATGGCGGGCAGTCCGTGTCCGCGCACCCCGGTGCCGGCGCCGGGCGGCTCCGCCGGGTCGAAGCCTTGCCCGTCGTCGGTGACGTCCAGGACGACCTCGTCGTCGAGGAGGGTGAGGCTGAGCACGGCGGTGGACGCGCCCGCGTGCTCCCGGACGTTGGCCAGGGCGCCCTGGGCGACGCGCAGCAGCGCCGACTGGACGCGGTCGGGCAGCGCCGGGGCGCGGGCACCGTCGTCGACGTGGACGCGCACGGTGAGGTGGTCGCCGGACTCCCGTGCGGCCAGCGCCCGCAGCGCCGCCGCCAGGCCCCCGCCGCGAGCCAGGTCGGCCGGGGCCAGGTCGTGGACGAAGCGGCGGGCCTCGGCCAGGTTGTGCTCGGCGACGGAGGCGGCGCCGCGGACGTGGGTGCGCGCCTTGTCCCGGTCCGACTCCCAGACCCGCTCGGCGGCCTGGAGCAGCATCCGCTGGCTGGACAGGCCCTGGGCGAGGCTGTCGTGAATCTCCATGGACAGCCGCTCGCGTTCGGCGAGGGTGCCCGCGCGGCGCTCGGAGGCGGCGAGTTCGCGGCGGGTGCGGATCAGGTCGTCGATCAGGACCCGCTGCCGGGCCGCCTGCCGTTCGGTGTGCAGGAACACGGCGGCGGCGATGGCGGCGACGGCGGGCGGGGCGAGCAGCAGGTTCGGGTCGAAGCCTCCCGCGAGCCGCAGCTGCGCGGCGACGACGAACACCGTCAGGACGGTGACCAGGACGAGCGCCGCCCGGGCCGGCAGGGTGCGCAGGCCGGTGTAGAAGAGGGGCACCGCACACCAGGCGAAGCTGGGTGCAAGCACGACCAGCACCATCCACACCACGACCACCGGGCCCAGCCGGACCAGGCGCCGCCGGGCCTGTGGCGCTCCGGGATCCGGCGGCTCGGGGCCGCTCAGGACGGGCCCGAGCAGGTGGAGCACCGCGAGGGTGAGTGACAGGGCGAAGATCCACGGGGTGCGGGGCTCGCCGGGGTGGCGCAGCAGGAAGCGGGCGAGGGCGCCGCCGAGCAGCAGGAAGAACGCCACGTGCATGACGGCGCCGAGCCACCGGGTGTCCGGGTGGTCGTACGGTTTCTGCATCCGGCGCCCGCTTCCTCGTGCCCGTCTCTCCTGCCGTCGCTGTTCCACAACGTGCCGCAGAGAACCGCTGAGCTGCGTGGACACTCCCATGGTGCCCTGTTCGGACGCCTCGCGGGTCAACCGATCGGACGACCCCGCCGTCGTCCGTTCCGCCGCCCACGAGCAGCCGGAACGGCGACCCCGCGCCCCCGGTGCCAGCCGGAGAGTGGAGAACACGAACCCGACCACTCCCACCCGGAGGAGCAGCCCACCATGAAGAAGACCCTCTCCCGTCGTGCCCGCGTCGCCACCGGCGGTGCCGTGCTCGCCGCCGTCGCCGCCGGCACCTTCGGCACGGTGGCCGCGAACGCCTCCGCCCCCGAGAGCTCCCGGGACGCCGCGGTGTCCGCCGCCCCCGCCGCAGCGGCCGGCAAGCGCGACACCACCACCTCCACGCACCTGACGATCGACGCCGCCGGCGAGGCCGCGCGGGCCGCACTGAAGGCCGCCGAGAAGGAGGGCCAGCGGATCACGGTCGCGGTCGTCGACCGCAACGGCAACACGATCCTCACCATGCGCGGCGACGGTGCCGGCCCGCAGTCCTACGAGTCGGCCGAGAGGAAGGCCTACACGGCCGTCTCCTGGAACGCGCCCACCAGCGAGCTGGAGGGCCGCCTGGAGAACGCCCCGAACCTCAAGGACATCCCGGGCACGCTGTTCCTGGGCGGCGGCGTCCCGGTCACCGCCGGCAAGGCGCCGATCGCCGGCATCGGCGTCGCGGGCGCCCCGTCCGGCGCCCTGGACGAGAAGTTTGCCCAGGCCGGCGCGGCGGTACTGAACTAGGCTCGACCGGCCGGCGCCGGACCAGCACCTCCCGGCCCGCGCCCGGTCCCAACAGCCGGTCCCAACAGCCGCTCCCAGCGGGCGTTTCACGTGAAACACCCCATAGGATCACGAGGTGCGCACCCCCCGTCTGCTCCTCGCCGCCGCCACCACCCTCGCCCTCGCGGCGTGCAGTGGCGGCGGCGCGGTCGAGGGCACTCCCGGCGGCTCGGGAGTGCGCGACCCGTACTTCCCCAAGGCGGGCAATGGCGGCTACGACATCGGCCACTACGACCTGACCCTGGACTACGACCCCGATACGGATGCCGATGCCGGGCACCTCGCCGGCACCGCGGTGATCACCGCCCGCGCGACCGAGGACCTGTCCGCCTTCAACCTGGACCTCAAGGGCCTGGACGTGGAGACGGTCGAGGTCGAGGGCCGGGACGCCCGCTTCAACCGGGCCGGGCAGGAACTGACCGTGCGTCCGGCCCACGAACTGAACGACGGTGAGACGTTCCGCGTGACCGTCCGGTACTCCGGCGAGCCGCAGACCGTCACCGACCCCGACGACTCGGAGGAGGGCTGGCTGCCCACGGCCGACGGCGCGGTCGGGCTGGGGGAGCCGACGGGCTCGATGGCCTGGTTCCCCGGCAGCCACCACCCCTCCGACAAGGCGACGTACGACCTCGCGATGACCGTGCCGGAGGGCCTTGGCGTGGTCTCCAACGGTGAGTTGCGCGACGAGCGGACCCGGGCCGGCCGTACGACGTTCACCTGGCACACCGCCGAGCCGATGGCGAGCCACGTCGTCACGGTCGCCGTGGGCGAGTGGGAGACCGCCCGCTCCACCACGGCCGACGGCCTGACCGTCTACACGGCGGTCGACCCGGCACAGGCCGACGCGAGCCGGAAGGTCCTGAAGCGGATCCCCGAGGTCATGGACTGGGGACAGGAGAACTTCGGGCCCTACCCCTTCTCCTCCACCGGCGCGATCGTCGACCGGGACGAGGACGCCGGGTACGCCCTGGAGACCCAGAACCGGCCCTACTTCCCCGGCGCCCCCGACACCGTCCTGCTCGTCCACGAACTCGCCCACCAGTGGTACGGGAACTCCGTCAGCCCGAAGACCTGGCGGGACATGTGGCTCAACGAGGGTTTCGCCACCTACGCGGAGTGGCTGTGGGAGGAGGACCACGGCGGCGACACGGCCCAGGAGACCTTCGAGGCGCTCTACGACGGCACGTACTACGACGACGAGGACGCGAACGACTCGATCTGGGCGTTCCCGCCCGCGGACCCGCCCGACGCGGCGCACATCTCCGACAGCCCGGTCTACCAGCGGGGCGCGATGGTCCTGCACAAGATCCGCGAGACGGTCGGCGACGACGCCTTCTGGGACCTGCTGCACGGCTGGGCCGCCGCCCACCGCCACGGCAACGCGGACACCGACGACTTCACGGCGTACGTGGAGAAGTCGGCGCCGGACGAGGACTTCACGGAGATCTGGACGGACTGGCTGCGCGGGGACGGCCGGCCGGACTCCCCCTGAGCCGGCCGGACTCCCCCTCAGCCGCCCGCTCCTCCGCCGCCGCTTCACCCCTCGTGGCCGCCGAAGGTTTCGAGCAGCAGGGCCAGGTCCGGCGGCCAGAGCGGCTCGGGCGCCGCGGCGAGTTCGGCCCGGCTCCACCAGCGCCAGGTGAGGATGCCGTCCGCGGCGTGCGCGGCGGCAAGGTGGGGGCCGGTGGGCTCCCGGCGGGAGCCCCGGGCGACGTAGATGTGCTCGTACTGGCGGACGGGGCCGACGCTCAGGTGGGTGAAGTCGTGTTCCCAGGTGCAGAGCAGCGGGCCCGGTTCCAGGTCGGTCCAGCCGGTCTCCTCGCGCACCTCGCGCAGGGCGCCCTCGCGGGGGTTATCGTCCGCCTCCAGGCCGCCGCCGGGCATCGCCCAGTGCACGCCGACCTCGACGTTGTCGTAGCGCAGGAGGAAGACGGCACCCTCGGGGTCGAGCACGGCGACGCGGGCGGCGCGGCGCGCGGTGCGCGGCCGGTCGCTCTCCAACTCCCTGCGCAGCACGGCGCAGGGGCGGTCGGACCGGAGGTCTCGACGGTGGTCGACGGCCGTGTAGCCGAGCGCGGTCCAGAAGGAGAGCGCCTCGGTGTTGCCGTCGAGGACGGCGAGCCGTACGGCGGTGCGGCCCGCGGCGCGGAAACGGTCCTCGACGAGGGACGCGAGCCGTCTGCCCAGCCCTTGCCGGGTCAGCCCCGCGTCCACCATCAGCAGCCCGATCCACGGGTCCGGGTCGGACGGGTCGGGATGCCGGGCGAGCGTCACCGCGACCCCGACCAGCCGGCCCGCGTCCCTGGCCAGCAGCACCTCGGCGCCGGGCCGCGCCAGTTCGTCGGCGAGCGCGGTCGCGACCTGCTCCGGACGGATGTCCCGAGGGTCGGGGAAGTCGCCGCTTAGCGCGTGGAAGGCCCGGTGGGAGGCGTAGAGGGCGGTGAGTTCGGTGAGAACGGGGCCCGGGATGTCGTGGTCGGGGGTGAGGGCGAGCGGGGTGAGGATCACCCCGGCAACCTATCCGTCCGTCGGGCCCTGCGCCCCGGGCCGGTCCAGGTCGGACAGGTCGAGGACGAAGCGGTGGCGGACGTCGCCGCGGGACAGGCGGTCGAGGGCCTCGTTCACCCGGGCGGAGGGGAGGAGTTCGATGTCGGCGGTGATGCCGTGCGCGGCGCAGAAGGCCAGCATCTCGGCGGTGCCCTTCCGGCCGCCGCTGCCCGCCGAGCTGAGCTTCTTGCGGCCGATGAGCAGGTCGAGGGTGTCCAGGGTGACGGGCCCGAGGTGGCCTAGGTGGCTGAGCGTGCCGTCCAGTGCGACCAGCCGGAGGTAGGCGCCGAGGTCGTGCGGGGCGGAGACGGTGTCGACGAGGATGTCGAACCGGTCGCGGGCGGCGGCCAGCTGCCCGGGGTCCGTCGAGACGAGGAACCCGCGGGCGCCCAGGCGGCGGGCGTCCTCGGCCTTGTCCGGCGACCGGCTGATCACCGAGGTGTCGGCGCCGAGCGCGACGGCGAACTTCACGGCGAGGTGCCCGAGGCCGCCGAGACCGGCCACGGCGACACGGGTGCCGGGCCCGGCGCCGAGGGCGCGCAGGGGCTCCCAGACGGTGATCCCGGCGCACAGGAGCGGGGCGGCGGCGGCCGGGTCCAGGCCGGCGGGGAGGGCGTACGCGAACCGTTCGCCGAGCACGTACTCGCGGCTGTAGCCGCCGAGGGTGGTCGAGCCGTCGACGCGGTCGGTGCCGCCGTAGGTCAGGGTGGGGAAGGTGTGGCAGAAGTTCTCCTGGCCCTTCTCGCACATGGCGCAGGCGCCGCAGGAGTCGACGATGTTGCCGACGGCGACCGGGTCTCCGGCCCGGAAACGGGTGACCGCGGCGCCGGCCCCGGTCACCACGCCCGTGAACTCGTGTCCCGGGACCAGGGGCGCCTCTCCCCCGTCGGCGGCGCGGGTCCGGACGGCGTGCAGGTCGGTGTGGCAGACGCCGCAGTAGTCGACCCGGACGGCGAGGTCGTCGGGGCGCAGGTCGCGCCGTTCCAACGGGGCGCGGCGCAGCGCCGGGGTCGTCGCGGTGCCGTTCCCGGGCTCCGCCTGCCAGCCCACTGTGGTCCTCATGGTTCTTTCCAGCTCCTCAGACAGACTGTTCGGTCTATTTGAGCGTAGGCGTGTTCGCGGCGTCAGGCAAACCAACTGTTCTGTTTTCCTGTGGGTTACCCTGAGGCCATGCCCGACCGCACCCCCGACCAGCCCCTGACCTCCCGCGGCACCGCCACCCACCGGCGCATCCTGGACGTCGCGACCCGGGAGTTCGCCGAACACGGGATCGCCGGGGCGCGCGTCGAGCGGATCGTGGCGGCCGCCCGCACCAACAAGGCGCAGCTCTACGCGTACTTCGGCAGCAAGGACGGGCTGTTCGACGCGATCTTCTTCGGCTCGCTGGACCGCATCGTGAACGTCGTGCCGATCGACGCCGACGACCTCGCGGACTGGGCCGTACGCCTCTACGACGAGTACCTGCGCCGCCCCGACCTCATCCGGCTGGCCACCTGGGCGCGGCTGGAGCGGCGCCCGGCGGGGCACCTGGTCGACGACGCCGACCGCCGCGACGACGCCAAGCTCCGCGCCATCGCCGAGGCCCAGGCGGCGGGCCGGGTGCGGCCGGGCGACCCGTTCGACGTGCTGGCCCTCGTCATCGCCATGTCCATGGCCTGGTCACCGGTCAGCAACGTCTACGCGGCGACCGCCGAGGAGCCCGAGGACGTGCACGAACGCCGCCGCGCCCTGCTGCGCGAAGCGGTCAGCCGGGCCACGACGGCGAACTGACGCTCAGCGGGCCCCGCCGGCGCGCTCCCCCTGGAGTCGGGTGAGCCGGGAGACGAAGAGCACGGCGAACACGGTGCTCACGACGGCGACGACGTCGCCGCCCAGGGCGCTGACGACGGTCGCGCCGGCGTCCTCGACGGTCTTCTCCTCGTCCCAGGTCCTGTAGGCGCTCAGTTCCGTCGCGAGGTGGACCACCCAGAGCCACCACCAGGTGTGCATCAGCCACCGTCCGGCGCCCGACGGGCGTCCGGTCGTCGCCGTCCAGATGTCGTTGGCGATCTGCTTGGGCAGGAAGAAGTTGACGACGGGGATGAACCAGGAACCCACCGCCAAACCCGGCCTGTAGCGGATGCGGCCCGGCGCGAACGACTCGGCGTTCTGCCGCATCCGGCGGAACCAGCACACCCACACGGTCGCCGCCGCGAGCAGCACCAGCAGGCCCAGGCCCTCGGCCACGAAACCCGTCACCTGCAGCGTCCGGAAGCCGTCGATGCGCCTGGGGGACGACGATCCGGGCAGCCTGCCGAGCTCGCCGTGGACGGCCATGAGGACGTTGAAATTGAACAGCACCGGCACGACGAACACGATGAGCAGGACGTTCAGCGCCGTGGCCAGCCCCTTCGCCGGGCGGGCGGGCGGCGGGGCGTACGGCGACGGGGCGGCGGGTGCCGCCGCGGGGGCCGGGGTGGAGTACGGCGACGGCCGGGCGGCCCCGGGTCCCGCGTCGAGCGGCGAGCGGCCCTGCCACGGGGGCGTCGGACCGTACGCGGCGGGCGGCGGTCCGAAACCCGCGGCGGGAGCCGCACCGGGAGCCGCCCCGACCGGCACCCGGTCCTCCGGGTCCTCGCTGTCCAGGAGCTGCACGGCGTGCCGGCCCAGCTCCGCCAGCACCTCGCCGGGCAGCCACGCGCCGCCCGGGGCACCGTCCTCGCCCGCCATGTCCTCGATCGACGTCAACAGCTCTTCGGGGGTGGGGCGCTTCCCGGGCTCCTTCGCCAGGCAGGCCGAGACGACGCCCTGCCAGGGTTCGGGAACCCCGGTCAGGTCCGCCTCCTCGGTCGCGATGCGGAAGAGCAGCGAGTGCAACCCGCCCTCGTCGGTGCCGAAGGGCATCCGGCCCGTCGCCGCGTAGGCGAGCACGGCGCCGAGGCAGAAGACGTCACTCGCGTAGGACACCTTCTCCCCGCGCACCTGCTCGGGGGACATGAAGCCGGGCGACCCCACGACGGCGCCGGCCTTGGTGAGCCCCTCGGCGGACTGTGTGGAGGCGTCCAGGGCGCGGGCGATGCCGAAGTCGATGACGCGGGGGCCGTCGATCGTCACCAGGACGTTGGAGGGCTTGAGGTCACGGTGGACGAGGCCGGCGCCGTGGATCGTGTGAAGCGCCCTCGCCAGTCCCGCCGCCAGCACGCGCAGGGTGGGGGAGGGCAGCGGCCCGTACTGCCGGTCGACGACCTCGGCGAGCGAGGGCCCGGCGACGTACCCCGTGGCGACCCAGGGGGTGGCCGCCTCGGTGTCGGCGTCCAGCACCGGCGCGGTCCACTCACCGCCGACGCGCTGCGCCGCCTTCACCTCCTGCGCGAAGCGCCGCCGGAAGTCCGGCATGCGGGCCAGTTCCTCACGGACGGTCTTGACGGCCACCGTCCGGCCCCGGTCGGAGCGCGCCAGATACACCCGGCCCATGCCGCCCTCACCGAGCCTGCCGAGCAACCGGTAGCTGCCGATCCGTTCGGGATCGTCCGGAATCAACCCGTCCATGCTTGCGTCCTCTCCCCCGACGACACCTTGCACGCCGGGATTGGGGACGAGGATAGAGACAGGGGTGACGGGTGGAAAAACCGGTGCTCCAGGTGCAGTTGAGCCCTTCGCCTCCCGAGCCGGACCGCCGCCCGCGGCGGCGGCAGCGGCGACGGCAGCGGGCCGGGTGCGCGGCCGCCCGGCGGCGGCGACGGAGCGCAGGGGCACCGGGCGACCGGCCGGATCCGCGGCCGCACCCGTCCGTCCCGGGCCCGCCGTCCGTGACACCATCTCCTGCGTGCTCGACATCGGCTACGCCCTCTCCACCCGCTTCCCGGACCCGCCGCAGACGGACTACCGGCGCGCGGACGTCCACGCCCTGCGGCACGACCTGTTCTGCGGGGACGTGTACCTCGCCGACACCAAGGCGGACCGGGAACTGTCCACAGCCTGGGGATGGGTGCCGGTGCTCGACTTCGCGTGGGCGCTGTGCGACATCGTGGAGCACGTCGACCGGGACCCGGCCGGCTCCCGCGCCGCCCGGCCGCAGCGGGCCGAGCTGGACTTCACCGAGTCCACCGACCGCCTGCTCTTCGAGCGCCGCTTCGGCTGGGTCGACATCGAGGCGGAGTGGCTCCCGGCGACCGAACCCCCGCTGTCCTTCTCCCACACCGAACTGCGCCGCGAGGCCCGGGACTTCCTGCACGACCTGCTCGCCGACCTCACCGACCTGCACGAGGACCTGGCGGACAACCCGGTGATCTGGTCCCTCCAGGCCCGCTTCCCGCGCGTCCCCCGAGCGTCCTGACGGCCCGGTACGGCGAGAGCGGCGGCCGGCAGCGGTAAATCGCGTGCGGGAGGGGGCGGCGACCCCCTATACCTCGACGACGGAGTCCCGCGCCGCCGTGCCGGTCCCGCCGCCCGAACACCTCGCCGTCCGTGGAGCCTCGCGTGACAAGTGACCTGGTTTTCCGTCCCATCACCGGCCCGGAGGAGCTCCCTCTCTTCAACGCTCTGCCCGGTCCCTACAACGACCGTCTCGCGGAAGACCTCCACGACGGACACTGCAAGGCCGACTGGATGTGGCTGGCGCTGCGGGACGGCCGGCCGGTCGCACGGGTCGGCTGGTGGTCCCGCGGCGGTGACCGGCCCGACGTCATGGAAACCCTCGACGTCGACGACACCGACGACGACCCGCGCCGGACGGACACCGGCGCGCGTCTTCTGCGCGCCGCCCTCACCGCGGTCTTCCCGACGGGCACCGTGCCGGCCCCGTACGTCCTCCAGCCCCTCCCGGGCGACTGGCGGAACGACACCGCCGTCGAACGCCGCGTCAGGAACCGGACGGAGGTGGTGGAGCGCACCGGCGGCAGGATGTTCGTCGAGAGGCTTCGCTACCGCTGGACGTCCGGCACACCGGTGCCCTCGCACCGGGGCGGCCTGACCTTCCGCGAGGTCGGCGGCGACGAGGAGGCGATCGGTCTCCTCGCCCGCATCCTCCCGGGCACGCTGGACGCCTACAGCCTGGCCGACGTCGCCCGTTCCTCGGTCGACGACCACGCCCGCGTGCAGTACCACGACGAGCTGCTGAGCTATCCCAGCCCGCGCGCGTGGTGGCGGATCGGGGTCCGCCCGGACGGCGAACCGGTCGGCCTGGTCGTTCCGGCACGGAGCCCGAACGGCTTCGTGATCGCCTACCTCGGCGTGGTCGACGGCCGGCGGGGCCGGGGCTTCGTCGACGACCTGCTCGCCGAAGGGACCCGCCTGCTGGCCGCGCAGGGTGCCGAACGCGTCACCGCGGACACCGATCCGGGGAACCGGCCGATGGCCCGCGCCTTCGAGCGCGCCGGGTACGACAACTTCGCCGGACGCATCGACATGTGCTGGGACTGAACCGGTCCCTTCCGCCTAGGGTGTCGATCATGTTCAAGTCAGGGGTGGGGTTCCTCGCGTTGTTCGGGCTCGGCTGGTGGCTGCTGGCCACGAGTGCGTTCGACGGCGTGGCGCGGCTGGTCCAGGTCGTGGCCGGCTGCGCCGTCACGGTGGGGGTGATGCTCGCCGCGCGCCGTTTCCTCCCGGCCTCGGCAGGAGGGCCGTTCCCCGCCGACCGGCGTCGCCGGTTCAACCGGATCAACGGTCTCCAGTGGCTGCTGATCGTCGTCATAGCCGTGGTGTGCGCCCGCGCCGGGTCGCCGGTGCTCATCCCCCCGCTGGTCGCGATCGTCGTCGGGCTCCACTTCCTCCCGCTCGCGGCGGCGTTCGAGCAGCCCCGGCTGCGGGTGCCGGCGGCCCTGTTGGCCGTGGCCGGGGCGTCGGGCCTCGCCGTGTGGGTCACCGACGGCCCGGACGAGACCGTTCGCCTGGTGGTGGGCGCCGTCTCGGCGCTCTCCCTGTGGGGCATGGCGGTGTGGACGGTCGCGGGGGCGGCATCCCGTGCACGACTCGTGAAGGAGTGACAATGTCGACGGCAACCTCGCGGCAGGCTCGGACGGTTCCGGATCTCCCGCCGTTCAAGCCCTCCCTTGTCAAAGCGGTGTTCAGGGACGTGACCCCGATGCACGTCTCCCGGCCGGCCGCGCGGGCCGCCGCGTCGGTGACGCGGACCGTGCTGAGGGAGATCATCGACGGCGCGAGCAGAGCGGCGGCGGAGGAGGGCCGGAGGAAGCTGATACCCGCGGACCTGCTCTCGGCGATCGGCCGGAACGTGGAGCTCGAGGTGGGCGACAAGTGGTACCACCACAGCCCGACGTTCCGAGACCTGACCGGCAACCTGTACGACGCCGAGGGTGTCCTCGTGCCCCTGCGTGAACGCCGCGGGTCGCGCAAGCCGAGTGCCGTGGCGGGCGCCCACAGGTTCGAGGCCGGGGTCAGGAAGCTGCTGCGGAGCCGGGGGGTGACGGCCGTCCCCGTGATGGTCCGCGACCTGGACGGAATCGCCAGCTTCTTCCTCACGGGCCTCGCCCGGGACGCGGCCATGGTCGTCCGCGAGGGTGGGGTCAAACGCTTCGGATCGGTCTCGCTGGTGACGTCGGACGAAGCGGCCACGCCTCCGTTCCCCAAGGATCTCGCCGGAGCCCTGTCCACCCGCAGCGGCGACGCGCGCACCATCGGCCGGGACGACGTCCTGGCCGCCACCACGATGCAGCTGTTCGGTGGCGCTGTCAGGCAGCGAGCCCTCACCGAGGCACGCGAGGCGGCACGGAACGCGTCCGCGGACTGAGTGAGCGGGGGCGAACCGGCGGGGGCCGGGGACCCACCGGGCCGGGGACCTACCCCACCACCCGCACCCCCAGCTCCGCCGCCAGCGCCGGTGCGAGATCGAGGAGCTGGGCGGGGCTGATCACCGCGCCCGAGAGCCGGTCCACCCCGCGGGACAGCTCCAGCGGGGCGGCGCCGCGCAGGTCGACGTCGGTGAGGGTGGCGGCGCTGAGGTCCGCCTGCTTCAGGGCGCAGTCCACGAACTCGACCCGCTCCAGGCGGGCGCCCCCGAAGTCCGGCTCGACCAGGACGCAGCTCTCGAAGACGACGTCCTTGAGGCGGGCCCGGCGCAGATTGAGGTAGTCGATCTTGCCGCCGCGGACCAGGACCCGTTCCAGCACGGCGCCGTGCAGCTGGGTGCCGCCGAGGCGGGCGTCGAGCAGCTCCACGTCGCGCAGCGTCGCCCCCGCGAGGTTGGTGCCGACGCCCCGGACGCCGGTGAGGCGGGTGTCGAGCAGCCGGGCGGCGCGCAGTGACGCCTCGTCCAGCGCGCAGCCGGTCAGCGCGCAGTCCATGAAGCGGGCGCCCGCGCCGTCCTGGCCGGTCAGGTCGGCCTCCCGGAAGTCCAGCGCGTCGTAGTCCCCGTCCGGCTCGAGGCCGTCGTCGTCCTCGTACGCCGTGAGCGGCGGCAGGCGCAGCTCCGGGCGTCTCGCCCCTCGTACCGTCGTCGTGCCGCGCCCGCCCGCCGCTCCCGCCGTACCCGCCGTACCCGTCGTCCGCGCCGCTCTCCTCGCCATGGGCCCATGCTGCACCCCGCCACTGACAACCCCCTCCGACCTGCGGATGTCCCCATTCTTTCGGCCGGATGTCACATCCGGCGTCCCCCCGGCCGTCGTACGGGCAGACAGGCGCCGTGCCAGGCGACCCGACCGCGACCCCGAACCGAGGGAGAACCCGAGCCATGCATCGCATCACCGTCATCGGCGGCGGCTTCGCCGGACTGACCGCGGCCATCACCGCCGCCGAGGCGGGTGCCAAGGTCACCGTCCACGAGGCCCACCACACGCTCGGCGGGAGGGCCCGGACGGCCGACGGCCCCTACCGGACCAATGACGGCCCGCACGCCCTCTACAACGGCGGCCCGCACTGGGCCTGGCTGCGCCGGCGCGACCTGATCGGTCCGCTCGCGCCGATCCCGCCGCTGGAGGCGGCCCGGCTGCGGCTGCGGCACAAGGGGGCGCTGCGCCGCACCCCGCCGTTCGCCATGCTGAAACTGCTGCGCCGGGGCGTGGGGCCGGCGCCGGTCGACACCGACTTCCTGACCTGGGCGACCGGCATCGCGGGTGAGGAGGGGGCCCGGGCCGCCGCCCACTACTGCGCGGTCGCCCTCTTCCACCACGATCCGGGCTCGCTGTCCGCCGCCTTCGTGCAGGAGCGGCTGCGGCGGGCCGCCAAGCTGCCGCCCGAGGCGCACTACCCGCGCGGCGGCTGGGGCGGGGTCGTGGACCGGATGGCCGCCCTGGCCTGGAACCTCGGGGTCCGGATGGAGACGCTCTCCCGCGTGGACACGCTGCCCACCGACACCCCCGTCATCGTCGCCACCTCCCTCGACGCGGCCCGCCGGCTGCTGGACGACCCGCCGCTGACCTGGCCCAGCGGCCGCACCACCCTGGTCGACCTGGCCGTACGGACCCGGCGCGGCGACGCCTTCGCCGTCTCCGACCTGGACGCGCCCGGGTGGATCGAGCGGTTCACGGCGCAGGACCGCACGCTCGCGCCGGCGGGCGAGCAGCTGATCCAGGGGCAGATCCCCCTCGCGCCGCACGAGTCGAAGGCGGACGGCACCGCACGCGCGGAGCACCTGCTCGACCTCGGCTTCCCCGGCTGGCGCGAGCGGCTGACCTGGCGGCGCGAGGCGGTCGCGAACGGCCGTACCGGCGCCGTCGACCTGCCCGGAACCACCTGGCGCGACCGGCCGGCCGTCGACCGGGGCGACGGCGTCTACCTCGCCGGTGACCAGGTCGCCTCGCCCGGTCTGCTCTCCGAGGTCTCCTTCAACAGCGCGCTGACGGCGGTCTCCCTCGCCCTGGGCCGGCACGAGCTCGACCTCAAGCGCGCTTGACCTCGAGCGGGCTTGAGGTCGTTGGGTGGGGCCCGCAACAGCTCCGCTCCTCACCTGGGGGTTACGCCATGCACGCCATCCGACTGCACGCCTTCGGCCCGGCCGGGAACCTCGTCCTGGACGAGGTCGAGGACCCCGTGCCGGGCCCCGGCCAGGTCCGGGTCGCCGTCCGCGCGGCGGGCGTCCACCTCCTGGACACCTCCCTGCGCGAGGGCATCCAGGGTCCGACGCCCGCGCTTCCCGAGCTGCCCACGATTCCCGGCCGCGAGGTGGCCGGCGTCGTCGACGCCCTCGGGGAGGGCACTCCGGAGAGCTGGCTGGGCCGGCGCGTCGTCGCCCACCTCGGCTTCGCCCCCGGCGGATACGCCGAACTCGCCGTCGCCGACTTCACCCGCCTGCACGAGATCCCCGCGAACCTGGACTTCGCCGAGGCCGTCGCCATGATCGGCACGGGGCGTACGACGATGGGGATCCTTCAGTTCGCCGGCCTCGGCCCCGGTTCCGTGGCCCTGGTCACGGCCGCCGCGGGCGGCATCGGCACTTTGCTGGTGCAGTACGCGAAGAACGCCGGCGCCACGGTGGTCGGCCTCGCGGGCGGTCCGGAGAAGACCGCGCTGGCCGCCGCGAACGGCGCCGATCTCGCCGTCGACTACACGGACCCCCGTTGGCCCGCGAAGGTCCGCGCCCACCTGGGGGGCAGGGCCGCCACCGTCGTCTTCGACGGCGTCGGCGGGGACGCCGCGCGCGAGGCCGTCGCCCTGCTCGGGCCGGGTGGCCGGCACCTGGTCTTCGGCTGGTCGGCCAAGGGCCCGCACGACCGGGACCCCTACTTCGTCGAGGGAGTCTCCCAGCGGGTGCTGGGCCCGGTGATGATGGAGAAGGCCGGCGGCGCCAACCCCGCCCGCACCCTCGAACTGCGGGCCCTCGCCGAGGCCGCCGAAGGGCGGCTCGTCCCGGCCGTGCGACGCTTCCCGCTCGCCGACGCCGCCGCCGCGCACCGCGCCCTGGAGAGCCGGGGGACGACCGGGAAGGTGGTCCTCGAACCGTGACCGGCGGCCGGAGGGCCGATCCGCGCGACGGCTCGGGCAACGGGATGCGACCCGTCCCGAATCGTGTTCTTCTGGCGAAATGAGTGGCTCCCGGACAGGTCGGACAGGGGGACCCGCCACGCCCGGGGAGACCGATCCCCACCGCTGGTGGGGGCTGGTCGTCATCGCCCTGGCCCAGCTGATGGTCGTCCTCGACGCGACGATCGTGAACATCGCGCTGCCCTCGGCCCAGCGCGACCTGGACATGTCCGACGCCAACCGGCAGTGGGTGATCACCGCGTACACCCTCGCGTTCGGCGGTCTGCTGCTGCTCGGCGGGCGGGTCGCGGACCTGGTGGGACGCAAACGCACCTTCGTCATCGGGCTGATCGGCTTCGCCGGCGCCTCCGCGATCGGCGGCGCCGCCACCACGTCGGTGATGCTCTTCGGTGCCCGCGCCCTCCAGGGCGTGTTCGCCGCCGTGCTGGCGCCGTCCGCGCTGTCCCTGCTGACGACCACGTTCACCGACCCGCGGGAACGCGGGAAGGCCTTCGGCATCTACGGCGCCCTGGCCGGCAGCGGCTCCGCGATCGGCTTCATCGTCGGCGGCGTCCTCACCGAGTACCTGAACTGGCGCTGGTGCCTGTACGTCAACATCCCCATCGCGGTCATCGCGGTGATCGGCGCGTTCGCCCTGCTGCACGACCGGCCCGGCCACGCCGACGCCCGGCTCGACGTGCCCGGCGTGGTCCTCGGCTGCGGCGGCCTCGTCGCCCTCGTCTACGGCTTCAGCGAGGCGCAGCCCCGGGGCTGGACCGACCCGCTGGTGCTGGCCCTGTTCGCGCTGGCCGTGGCGCTGCTGGCCACCTTCGTGTGGTGGCAGACCCGGGCGGCCACGCCGCTGCTGCCGCTGCACGTCATCCGGGAGCGCAACCGCGCCGGCTGCTTCCTCACGATGATGCTGGCGGTCATCGGCATGTTCGGGCTGTTCCTGTTCATGACCTACTACCTCCAGGTCATCCTGGGCTACTCCCCCGTGCGGACCGGCCTGGCGTTCCTGCCGCTGACCGTCGCGATCGTCGTGGGCTCCACCCAGATCTCGGCCCGGCTGCTGCCGCACGTGAGCCCGCGCATGCTGATGGTGCCCGGCATGCTCCTCGCCTCGGGCGGCATGGTGATCCTCACGCGGATGACCGTGCGCTCCGAGTACGTCTCCGAGATCCTTCCGGCGCTGGTCCTGATGGGCCTCGGCATGGGCCTGACCTTCATGCCGGTGTTCTCCACGGCCACCGCCGGGGTCGCCCCGAGGGACTCCGGCGTGACCTCCGCGACGGTCAACACCTCGCAGCAGGTGGGCGGCTCGATCGGCACGGCGCTGCTCAACACCATCGCGACCAGCACCAGTGCGTCGTGGATCGCGGCGCACCTGAGGGATCCCTCGCAGCGGGAGCTGATCGTGCGGGAGGGGATCGTGCACGGGTACACGGTGGCCATCTGGGTGGCGGCGGGGGTCATGCTGCTGGCGGGGGTGGTGGCGGGGGTGATGGTGACGGCGAAGGCGCCGAAGCACGGGACTCCGGCGGAGCGGGCGGTGCGGGAGCCGGTGGGCTGAGGCCGGGGGCGGTTGCGCGGCCCGGCGGTGCGGGGTGCCGCTGCGCCCACCCGTGCCGCCCCAGCGGCACGATTGCCCGCAGCTACGGCGGCGGGGGTCACGGTAGCCTCGGGCGGGTGATTGTCGTACCTGATGGGCTTGTTGCCGCGCAGGCGAAGTACAACGGGGAGGCCGGGCGGGCCTTCGTCGAGGGGCTGCCCGCGCTGGCGGCCGGGTTCCTGGAGCGGTGGGAGTTGCGGCTCGACGGGCCGTCGATGCACGGGTGGGCGGCGCTGGTGCTGCCGGTGGTGCGGCGCGACGGCGGCGAGGCCGTGCTGAAGCTCCAGATCCTCGACGCGGAGACCGAGGGCGAGCCCGTCGCGCTGCGGGTGTGGGACGGGGACGGCGCGGTGCGGCTGCTCGACCACGACGCGGCGACCGGGACCATGCTCCTGGAACGCCTGGACTCCGGCCGCATGCTCGGTCACGTCGAGGACTCCCGCGAGGCCGTCCTGGTCATCGCCCGGCTGCTGGCCCACCTCACCGCGACGCCCGCGCCGCCGGGGGTGCGCCGGCTCGGGGACATGGCGCGGGGCATGCTGGAGCGGACGCCCGGGACGCTGGAGCGCATCGCGGACCCGGCGGACCGGCGGCTGGTCGCCGACTGCGCCGCCGCCGTGCGCGAGGTCGCCGACGAGCCGGGCGACCGGCTGCTGCACTGGGACCTGCACTACGAGAACGTGCTGGCCTCGGACCGGGCCCCCTGGCTCGCCATCGACCCCAAACCGCTGGCCGGCGACCCGGGCTTCGACCTGCTGCCCGCCCTCGACAACCGCTACGACCCGGCCGAGACCCGGTGGCGTTTCGACGCCATGACCGACGTCCTCGGCCTCGACCGGGAACGGGCCCGCGCCTGGTCCCTGGGCCGCGTGCTCCAGAACAGCCTGTGGAACGTCGAGGACGGCGACCCGCTGGAGACCGAGCAGTTGGAGATCGGGCGGCTGCTGCGCGACCTGTGAGGAGCGGCCGGACGGGACCCGGTCAGCACCGGGGGTCGGGGTGCGGCTCCCGTTCCCGGTGTCCGCCGCGCTCCAGGGCACCCCGCAGTTCCGTCCTGCGCCGTATCCGCAACTTGCGGTAGGTGCTGGTCAGGTGGGTCTCCACGGTGCGCCGGGCGAGGTGGAGGAGGTCGGCGATCTCGGTGTTGGTGCGGCCGTCGGCGGCCAGTTCGGCGATCCGGCGCTCGCTGCCGGTCAGTGCCCCGGCACCGGTGCGGGCCGCCACGGAGCCCCGGGCACCGCCCTCGCGCAGCGCCTGCCCGGCCTGCGTGAGCCAGCGCAGCGCACCCTTGCGTTCGGCGAGGTCCGCCGCCTCGCGCAACCGGGAGCGGGCGCGCCCGCGTTCGCCGGCGTCGAGGAGCTGACGGCCCTGGGCGAGCAGCGCGGGGATCAGTTCCATGTCGGTGTCGGCGGGCGCGTCGCGCAGGGTCCGTACGGCCTCCTCGGCCAGCTCGAGGCCGCGCCGCCCGCCGGTCGCGGTGCCCAGCACGCGCAGGGCGCGGCCCACGGTGCGCGGGGTGTTCCACACCCGGGCCAGCCGCAGTTCCTCCGTCGCCAGCGCGAGCGCCTCGGGGCCGCTGCCGAACGCCAGCCGGATCTCCGCGACGGCGGTCCGCCACGGGGTGACGACCGGGCTGACCACCTCGCGGGCCGACTGGCGCCGCCCGCACTCCAGGAAGTCGTGGAGCGCTCCCATCGGATCGCCGGTGGCGGCGCGCAGCACGCCCCGCGCGTACAGGTAGCGGTTCAGCTCCCAGTTCTCCGGCATCTCGCGCAGGTCGAAGCGGTCCGCGAGGCGCAGGGCCTCGTCGGTGCGGCCGGTGTGGACCAGCGCCATCAGGGCGTGGGCGTCGCGGTTGGTGGGGCCGGGTCCGGGGCCGGGGTCGGCGGCGAGGGCGAGCAGGCGGGCGTGGTCGCCGCGGGAGGCAACGATGTCGGCGCGGGTGTTGAGCAGTGCGTGCTGCATCGGGTGCAGCAGGGCGGGGTGCTGTCCCACCAGGCCCCGCTCCACGAGCCGCTCGGCCTCGTCGAGTTCGTCGGCCCACTGGGCGACCGCGGCGGCGGTGCCGAGGAGGAAGGGTTCGGCGAGCGGGTCGGTGGGCTGGGCGAGCAGGTCCCGTACCCGGGTCATCGCCTCGTCGGCGGAGATCAGCCCGGCCGTCGCCGCGTACCGCACCAGCAGGGACTGCCCGGCGGTGCCGACCAGTTCCGGGGAGACCCGGCCGGTCTCGGACAGCCACCGGTAGACCTGCTGCCGGGTCGCCAGGTCCTCGTCGGACAGCAGGGCGCCGGCGGTCTGCACGGTGCGGGCGAGCCCCGGGTGGGCGGACAGCCGGCCCTCGGTGCGGCGCAGTACCTCCATCGCCGTGCGGATCTCGCCGCGGCCGGCCAGGGCGGTGCCGAGGGCGACGGCGGTACGCACCTGGTTGCGGGGCTCGGCCGGCAGGTGCTGCGCCTCGGCGAGGCGTGCGATGGCGGCCGGGGTGTCGGCCGACGCGTACTCCAGGGAGCCGAGTTCGGTCAGCAGCCGCTGCCGCAGGTCGTCGGTCAGCGGCTCGTCCAGGGCCCGGCGCAGATAGCCGACGGCGTCGGCGGGCCGGGCGTCGTGCACGGCGACGGTCACGGCGTCGCGCAGGACGCGCAGCGCCCAGGACAGGCCGACGGCCGGGGTGCGCAGCAGGTGCCGGGCGACCGCCTCGACCCGGTCGCCGCGGCGCAGCATCGCCTCCGCCGCCGCCCGGTGCACGGCCTCGCGGCGCGGCCGGGGCCAGCCGCTGAGCACGGCGTCGCGCAGCAGCGGGTGCGCGTAGCGGGGGCGCCCGCCCGCGTCGGGGCGCAGCAGACCGAGCCGGGTCATGGCGGCGAGCCACCCCTCGACCCGCACGGGGTCGGCCCCGGTGGCCTCGGCGAGCACGTCGACCGGGTCCCCGGCCGATCCCCGCGCCGCGGACGGGGCGGGGGTGTACCGGAGCGTCGTACGGGGCGGGGTGTGCGCGGGCGGATCGGTGCGGCCGTAGCCGGCGGCACCGGAGGCGGCTCCCGGGCGGCCGTCGTACGGGGCGGCGGGGGCGGGGGCGGTGAACGGGTACAGGTACGGGTCCCGGTACGGCGGGTACGGCACCTCGGCGGCGGGCTCGGTGGGGTGCGGGTAGGGCCCGTGCTCCCGCGGTTCCGGGAATCGGCCCGGCTCCCCGAACTCCGGGAGGGCCGGCCGGCGCGTGTACGGCGACGGCGGTGCCTGCGGGTCGCGGCCGGCGTCCGCCGCGTCCGCGCTCCACACGTCCCGGCAGCCCGGGGCGGTGGCGGCGGGCCGGCGCGCCCTCACCGCCGGTGTGTCGTGCGGGTGCCGGTGGACGGCCTCGGACGCCGGTGCGGGCGGGTACGAAAGGGCATGCCGGGGCACGCCCTGGCGCGACGGCCCACCGGGCCGGGCCTGCTCCGCAGCCGGACCCGCGGGCCGAGCCGGCTCGGAAGCCGGACCGGTGGACCAAGCCCGGTCCGAAGCCGCATCCACGGGCCGAGCAGGTTCCGAGGCCGCCGCACCCACGGGCCGAGCCCGCTCCGGAGCCGAACCTCCGGGCCGAGCCGGTTCCGAGGCCGCCGGATCCGCGGGCCATGCCCGATCCGGAGCCGAACCTCCGGGCCACGCCGGTTCCGAGGCCGCACCCGCGGGCCAAGCCCGCTCCGGAGCCGGATTCCCGGGCCAAACCCGTTCCGCAGCAGGACCGTTGGACCAGGACCGCTCCGGAGCCGGACCCCCGGGCCAGGCCTGTTCCAGGGCCGCGAGGCAGCGCGCCACGTCGGCCGTCGCGGGGCCCGCGCTGTTCAGCCACCAGGAGACGGCGGCCGGGTAGGACCCGGGATACAGCGCGGCACAGCTGTCCGGCACGGGCGGGACGCCGTCGGGGTGCGGGGTGCCGCCGAGGTCGTCCAGCAGGGCGTGCAGGAGCAGCGGGCTGCCCGCACCGGCCAGGACGACCTCCCGCGTCCACGGCGCGGACGCGTCCGGGAAGGCGTCGCGGACCAGCCCGGCCGCCGCCGCGTCGCCGAGCGGGGCGAGGGTGTGGGTGCGCACCAGGGACGGCGACAGGGCCTGGGTGAGTCCGGGGGGCCGCGGGTCGATGTCGTACTGGCTGCGCTCGGTGGCGACCAGCAGTACCGGTAATCGGTCGACGTGCCGGGCCGCCTCCGCCAGCCAGCGGCGCGAGGGGTCGTCGGCGAGGTGGACGTCGTCGACGGCCACCAGCACCGGGCCCTCGGCGGCGTACGAGCGCAGCAGCCGCCACAGCCGGGCCGCGCTGCCCCGGTCGTCGCCGCCGGGCGTCATGTCGGTGAACTCCGGTACCGGGCCCAGGAGATGCAGGACCATGGAGAAGGGCACCGGGGTGTCCTCGGGCGAGCAGCGCACGCGCAGCACCCGCAGCCCGCGGTCCCCAGCGCGCCGGACGGCGGCCTCCAGTACGGCGGTGCGTCCGGTGCCGCCGGCGCCGCGCAGCAGGACGAGGCGGCCGGTGCCGGCCCGGGCACGCTCGATCTCCGCGGCCAACAGCGCGTGGGCGTCGTCGCGTTCACGGAGCGGTCCGGTCATCGGTGCCTCCTGTGGTGGATGGTGATCCCCCGGTGTGTGAGACGAACGACCACGGCGAACGGTGGTGCGAAGTGGCGCGGGTCACGGTGACTCGCGGCCGCCTCCACGTGCCCGCGCGTCCTCGTGCGGCCGCCGCGACCTGCCCGGACACCCGCCCGACGGTCCCTTGTGGCGGCCGGCGCACTGGTCTCGTGGTGTACCTCGTGGTGGTCCACGATTGCGAAGTCCCAGCAGTCCCATAAGTGTGGAACACGCACATCCGCTACCGGCCTGTGCCGTATTGCGGGCACGTGAACAGGGGGGAAACGGTTGCTCAACTCACCCCGCAACACCACCACATCCATCACGACCACCACCTCGGCCCGCGGCTCGGGCGCGGCGCCCGGCATCGTCGACCGGCGGGTTCCGGTGGCGGTGTCCGCTCCGGACCCGATCAGCCGCGAGGGCGCGGTCAGCCAGCTGCGCCGGCACCCGGAGATCGACCTGCGCGAGGAGTCGGGGCCCGGCACGGTCGCCCTGCTCATCGAGGACGCGCTCGACGAGGCCGCGCTGACCCGGCTGCGCCGCATCGTGCGCAGCGAGGGCGCGCGCGCCGTCCTCGTGACGGGCACGATCCGCGAGAGCGAACTGCTCGACGTCGTCGAATGCGGCGTCGGCGCGATCGTCTGGCGGCACGAGGCCACCGCCCACCGGCTGGTGCAGGCCGTCCTGGCCGCCTCGCGCGGCGACGGCGACCTGCCCGCGGACCTGCTGGGCCGGCTCATCAGCCAGGTGGGCACCCTGCACCGGGGCGCGGCGGGCCGCCCCGGCGCTCCCTCGCTGGGCCTCGCACCCCGAGAGGTGGACGTCCTGCGGCTGGTCGCCGAGGGTCTCGACACCGGAGAGATCGCCGGCAAGTTGTCCTACTCCGAACGCACCGTCAAGAACGTCATGCACGGGCTCACCACGCGGCTCCATCTGCGCAATCGCGCCCACGCCGTGGCCTATGCCCTCCGGGAAGGCTACATCTGACCGAACGGGCAATCGAACGCGGGCTCCAGGGCCCGTACGGGCAGGGCGGACTGCCCGGCCGTCGTCCCCGTGGCAGGTGCGGGCGCGCGGGCACCGGGGCACGATCGACGGCGGATGTCCCAGACGGGCAAGGCGGGAGCACGAGCGTGATCCACGAGGTGGACGAGGTCCTCAAGAGCCTCCTCAAGAGCGGGGCGTTGACGGACTCGGGCATCGACGTGGCCTTCGAGGCGCCCACCCGTGACTGGGCGGCCCGGCGCAACGCTCCCGTCATCAACACGTATCTGTACGACATCCGTGAGGACGTGGGCCGGCGGCACCGCGGTCAGATGTCGGTGCGCGACGAGAACGACGTCGTCGTCAAGCGCCGCCGGCCGCCGCGCTGGTTCCGGCTGTCCTACCTGGTGACGGCCTGGACGAAGACTCCGCAGGACGAACACCGCCTGCTGTCGGCCGTACTGGCGACGCTGCTGCCCCGCGAGACCCTGCCGCCCTCCGAACTGCCCGACGCGCTCGGCGCGCTGGGCCTCTCGGTGACGGTGGCGGTGGCCGGCACCCAGTCGGAGGCCCGGTCCTTCGCCGAGATCTGGTCCGCCCTGGGCGGCGAGCTGAAGCCGTCCCTGGACCTGGTGGTGACCGTGCCCTTCCCGGCCTTCCCGGAGTACGACGCCGGTCCCCCGGTCACCGAGGGCGCGACGGTCCGGGTCGGCGGCATGGAGGGCGACCCGCCGATGTCCGAGGGACGCTCGCACCGGCCGCACCAGGTGCTGGCGGCCCGCGCCGTCCGTGGGGCCGCCCCGGACGGCCGTACGAAACGACAGTGACACCGGTGACCTCTGTGAGCAGCCCCGAGACCGGCCCCCCGGCCTCCCCGTCGAACCCCTCCGCCCGGACCGGAACGCCCGGACCGCCGGAACCGGCCGGCGACACCGCGCAGGCCCTGCTCGCCCGGCTCGGGGTCCTGCGGGACCGGGTGACCGCGCTGGTCGAGCACCGCACCGCCGACGACCCCACGGCCGACGACCCGCTGCGCGGCCTGTACCTGCCCGACGAGGCCGTCCACCACCTGCTGCGCACCTGGCCGTCCGGTGCCGGTGCGCCCGGCGCCGCGGAGCCCCCGGCCCACGTCGGCGGCCCGGCCGGCCCCGGGGACCGGCTGGCACTGCTGGCCGGCCGGGCGCGGCTGACCGAGCTGGACACCGCCGTCCTGCTCGTCGCCCTCGCCCCCGACGTCGACCGCACCTTCGAGCCGCTCTACGGCTACCTCAACAACGACGTGAGCCGCCGGCGCGCCACCGTGGGCCTCGCCCTCGACCTGTGCGGGGTGCCCGCGCACACGGCGGCGGCCCGCGCCCGGTTCCACGCCTCCGCGCCGCTGCGCGCTCTCGGCCTGCTGGAGGTGGAGGAACCCGAGCGCCCCTTCCTCACCCGTTCGCTGCGGGCCCCGGACCGGCTGATCGGCCACCTGCTCGGCGACGACTCCCCCGACGCCGCGCTCCGCGGCCTGCTGCTCGGGATGCCGGACCCGCTGCCCGCCGGGGGCGCCGACGCCGACGCGTTCGTACGCCGCCTGGCCGCCCGGCTGCACGAGGGCCCGCTCACCGCCTACTTGCGCGAACCGCGCGAGGGCGACGGCCTGGCCGCCCTCGCCCGTGCCCTGGACGCCGCGGGCGTCGACGCGCTGCGCTGCACCGAGCCCGAGGACCACGTGCCCGAGCTGCTGCGCGAGGCCCGCCTCGGCGGCCGGGCGGTCGTGGTGGCGGGCCTGCCCGAGAAGCCGGGCCCCCTGGTGCGGGCGCTGACCGCGGCGGAGGACGTGACCGTCCTGCTCACCGACCCCCGCCCGTACGACCCGCACTGGTCGCCGACCGACCCGCTGGTCCTGGACGCACCGGGCCGCCGGGCCGGGGGCGCCGCCGCCTGGCGGACCGCGCTGGGAGCCGACGCCGACGGGTTCGACCTGGACTCGGCCGTCGCCCCGTACCGGCTCGGCGGGGACCGCGTCCAGCGGGCCGCGCACGCCGCCCGCGCCCTCGCCGCCTTCGACGGCACCCCGGTCACCGCCGACCACGTCCGGCTCGCCGCCCGCCGGCAGTCGGCCTCCGGCCTGGAGAGCCACGCCCGGCGCATCCGGCCCGCCGTGGACTGGCAGGACCTGGTGCTGCCCGACAAGCCCCTGGTGCAGCTCCGCGAACTCGCCCTGCGCGCCCGCCACCGCGACCGCGTCCTCGGCGACTGGCGGCTCAGCGCGGGCGGCGGGCGGGGCCGGGGCGTCCTCGGCCTGTTCGCGGGCGAGTCCGGCACCGGAAAGACCCTGTCGGCCGAGGTGGTCGCCGCCGACCTGGGCCTCGACCTGTACGTGGTCCAGCTGTCGTCGGTCGTGGACAAGTACGTCGGCGAGACCGAGAAGAACCTGGAGCGGATCTTCACGGAGGCCGACCGCACCGACGCCGTGCTGCTCTTCGACGAGGCGGACGCCGTCTTCGGCAAGCGCTCCGAGGTCAAGGACGCGCACGACAAGTACGCCAACATGGAGAGCGCCTACCTGCTCCAGCGGCTCGAGTCCTTCGACGGCATCGCCCTGCTCACCACCAACCTGCGGGCCAACATCGACGAGGCGTTCACCCGGCGCCTGGACCTGGTGGTCGACTTCCCCTTCCCGGACCCCGAGCAGCGCCTGGCGCTGTGGCGGCACGGCCTGTCCCGGGTCCCGTGCGCCGACGGCATCGACCCGGAGCCGCTGGCCCGGGAGTTCGAGCTGGCCGGCGGCTCGATCCGCAGCGCGGTCGTCACCGCCGCCTACCTCGCCGCCGGGCGCGACGACACGGTGACGGCGGACGACCTCCTGGAGGGCGCCCGCCGTGAGTACCGCAAGGCCGGCCGGCTGGTGCCGGGGGTGGGCGGCTGGTGACCGCCGGGTCCCCCTCGGCCGTCAGCCCTTCTTCGGGTGGATGATGTCCCACTCCTGGTCGCCGACGTTGCTGCAGTTGTCGAGCACCATCTTGGAGAACAGGGCGCCGCCGTTCGCGCCCTCCACACCGAGGCACTTCTGGTTGCTGGAGAAGTTGCGGATCCAGTAGGCCCCGCTCTCCTGCTTGTCGACCCACCAGAGCTGGTTGTCGTTCGCGGTGGTGCTGTCGCAGGTGAACTCGGTGACCGGCGTCCCGACGGCGGCGGCACCGTGGTTCGGCAGGTCCATGCAGTACTTGTCCTTGATGTTCCGGATCTGGAAGAGCGCCGCTCCGCCGGGGCCGCCCTTCTCGTACTTCACCTCGAGGTCCCAGATCTGGTTGTCCCCGTCGGTGTCGTCGCAGACGGCCTGCTGGACCGGTCCGTCGAGCTCGCCCTTCTCCCGGCCGGGGAGTTCGGCGCACATATGGCTGGTGGTGTTGCGCAGCAGGATGTTCCGGGCGGGGACCACCGGCTTCACGGCCGGCTTGTCGGGCTTCTTGGGCTCCCCGCCACCGCCGCCCTTGTCCTCGTCCTGCTTGTCCCCGCCCCCGTCGTCCTTCGACTCCTGCGTGGCCGGCAGATCCGCCTGCGGCTGCTCGACGGGTGCGGATTCGGCGCTGCTGGGCAGGGTTTCGGGGGTGGCGCTGGGGCTGGGGGCGAGTGCGGCTCCGGCCTGCTGGGTCTGCTCGGTGGCGCTGCTGCGGACCTGCGGCTTGTACGCGATCCAGATCATCACGAAGGCGATCGCCAGCGCCACGAAGATCCCGAAGAACGTCGCCAGCCAGCGCGGCAGGAACCCGCGCTGCACATACGTCCCCTCGACCTCCGTCGGATCGACCCCCGAACGCCGCACCGCCAGCGTGTACGGCCGCTCCTCCTTCGACCCGAACCAGATGATCTGCTTCGGCTTCAGCGTCGTCTCCACGAACGCCGCACGCCCCGGCTCGATCTGCACGTTCCCCGGACGCACCTCGTACGACAGGTGGTCGCCGGTGTCGCTGCCCGCGACCGACGCCGTCACCTTCGTATTGCCGAGGTTGTCCACCGCCAGCCGGGGCCGGCCCCGGAACCGCCCCTTCACCGTCGGCGGCACCAGCTCGGCCCGCACCTCGGTGAACGAGGTGATCGTCAGGTTCCCTTCCGGGACGGTCACCGCATCCGGATGCTCCGTCGGCACGATCCGCACCGCATACGGATTCGGCCCCGCCGTCGCGTCCGGCGTACGCGGCGGCGCGAAGGTCAACTCGACCGTCCCCGTCGTACCGGGATACAGGCGCAGGGTCTGCGGCTCCACCGTCGTCCAGGGAGCCACATCCCCCACCGGCTCGAACCGGTACTCGTCGACGACATCACCGGTATTACGCACCCTCAGGCGCACACGCGTACTGCTGCCGGGGTCCACAGTCGCGGACGCGGGCTCCAGGGAAGTCCACAGGCTCACACGCCGACGCTACCCCTCAACTACGCCGCGGCCAGCGGCAGTCGGGGCAGGTCTCGCTGCCCCGAGGTGCCTGGTCGAGCGGCCGTCCGGCCCCGGGCGTCACCCCTTGTTCGGATGGATGATCTTCCACTCCATGTCGTCGACGTTGCTGCAGTCGGCAATGTTCAGCGGGGTCTCGGTGCCGCCGTTCTGGCCCTTCACGTTCAGGCACTTGTTGTTGCTGGCGAAGTTGCGGATCCAGTAGTCGCCGCTCTCCTGCTTGTCGACCCACCAGAGCTGGTTGTCGGCCGTCGTGCCGTCGCAGTGGAACTCGGCGATCCCCGTCCCCACCGGACGGGCGCCGTACTCGCCCAGGTCCATGCAGAACTGGTCCGTGGCGTTCCGGATCTGGAAGAGCGGCACTCCGCCGGGGCCGCCCTTCGGGTACTTCACTTCGAGGTGCCAGTACTCGTTGTCGCCCTCTTCGTGGCAGTTGGCCTGCTGGACGACTCCGTTGATCTTGCCCTTCTCCCGTCCGGGGATGTCGGCGCACATGTGGGTGGTGGCGTTGCGGAGCATGACGTTCCGGGCGGGGACCACCGGCTTCACGGCCGGCTTGTCGGGCTTCTTGGGCTCCCCGCCACCGCCGCCCTTGTCCCCGTCGCCACCACCGCCGTCGCCGTCGCCTCCGGTCTTCCCGGCGGCCGGCTGCTCGGGCTCTGCCTCGGGTGCGGACTCGGCGGTGCTGGGCAGGGTTTCGGGGGTGGCGCTGGGGCTGGGGGCGAGTGCGGCTCCGGCCTGCTGGGTCTGCTCGGTGGCACTGCTGCGGACCTGCGGCTTGTACGCGATCCAGATCATCACGAACGCGATCGCCAGCGCCACGAAGATCCCGAAGAACGTCGCCAGCCAGCGCGGCAGGAACCCGCGCTGCACATACGTCCCCTCGACCTCCGTCGGATCGACCCCCGAACGCCGCACCGCCAGCGTGTACGGCCGCTCCTCCTTCGACCCGAACCAGATGATCTGCTTCGGCTTCAGCGTCGTCTCCACGAACGCCGCACGCCCCGGCTCGATCTGCACGTTCCCCGGACGCACCTCGTACGACAGATGATCACCGGTGTCGCTGCCCGCGACCGACGCCGTCACCTTCGTATTGCCCAGGTTGTCCACCGCCAGCCGCGGCCGGCCCCGGAACCGCCCCTTCACCGTCGGCGGCACCAGCTCGGCCCGCACCTCGGTGAACGAGGTGATCGTCAGGTTCCCCTCCGGCACCGTCACCGCATCCGGATGCTCCGTCGGCGTGATCCGCACCGCATACGGATTCGGCCCCGCCGTCGCGTCCGGTGTGCGCGGCGGCGCGAAGGTCAGCTCGACGGTACCGGTCGTCCCCGGATACAACCGCAGGGTCTGCGGCTCCACCGTCGTCCAGGGAGCCACATCCCCCACCGGCTCGAACCGGTACTCGTCGACGACATCACCGGTATTACGCACCCTCAGGCGCACATGTGTGCTGCTGCCGGGGTCGACGGTGGCGGACGCGGGCTCCAGGGAGGTCCAAAGGCTCACACGTCGACGCTACGGGCGTCCGCATGGCTCGTCAGGAGTCGTGAGGGCAAGGCCGATTGCCCTCGCTCCCGCCGTCAGACCGTGATCCGGGCCGCCTCGTTGGTCCTGCCCAGGTACGTCCAGGGAGCCACGTCCCCGACGGGCTCGAACCGGCACTCGTCCACCACGTCACCGGCATTGCGCACGCGCACACGCGTCCACAAGGTCACGAGCCGACCCTGGAGAGACCCCCAAGTTCTGTCTCAGGAGCCGGGGCAGAGTCGGTTGCCCCAACGGGCATGCCCGGCGGGTGGCGCGGCCGGTCACATCGGGGATTCGCCCCGGGCCATCCGCTCGCCCGCCTGCCCGGCCTCGACCTCTTCGGAGTGGCCCGGGTCGGAGACGGACTCCCCGTGCCCGTTGTTGGTGCCCGCCACATTGCCGCGAGACTGCTGGAAGACGTGATGGGTCTCGTGGAAGAGCGTCGCGTCGTCCAGGGACCGCTGGGCGACGATGTGGGAGCCGCTGGTGTAGGCGATCGCGTCGAGGTCCATGGCGGACTGCTGGGCCACCGCGTTGTCGTGCATCGTGACGTGCCCGAAACTCATCCCGTACTCGCGCTCGGCCGGTTCGCGGATGCGGTCCGGCAGCGGCTTGCCGGGCGTCTTGATCGCTTCGTCCACCGAGACCCGTGGCCGCTCGACGAATCCGCTGTCCACCGAAACCCGGCGCTGCACATCCGCGCTGTCGGCCGCCTGCTGCTCCTGGCCGTGGCCGCAGCCGGGGCCGTGCTCGTGCCGGGCTCGCTGGACGGCACGGGACACCGCCGCGTTCCCGGCCTGGCTCTGCAGTGCCAGCATCCGGCCGGCCGTGGTGCCCGGCGCGGCGGAGTGACGGCCCGGGCTCTGCTTGTCGGCCTGCTGGGCAGCCTGTGTTCCGTGTGTGCGCACAACGCTCCCTCGGCGGATACGCGGGTACTTGGGTCGGCACATGATGACGACGCTTCTCGCAGGTCTACCCACACCGGCCGTCGGACACAACGGCTGCGGGGGCAGACCTTGAGGGCAGGCGCGTACGCGCGAACACCGCTCGTGCGTCCCGTCGTTGAGCGGTCTGAACGGCCCGACGCTCAGGCCGAGGAGAGCTGTGCCGCTATCTCGTCCTCCCACTCCTTCTGCCGCTCGGGGTCGTTGAGTGAATCCGCCCACGCTTCCTCACGCGATTTCTCCCACTCTTCGGCCGACTGCTCGTGCTTCGCCGGGTCATGCTTCTCCGGATTGTGCTTATCCGGTCCGCAGTTGAGAGTCTTGAGGAACGCACGCATCTTTGCGCGAATGTCGTCGGGAACATCCTTGCCCGCAGGGACGGCCGGCCCGGCCGCGAGCGCATAGATTTCCTGCGCTTTCAGTTGCCGCTCACCCTGCTCGAGGGGCTTCAGCACGTTGAAGCCCTCCTTCGTCGCATCACGCTTTCTGTTGCCCTTGCCGTCCTTGGACTTCTCGAACTTCCTGGGCTCCGGCTCGGTCCCTTCCTGGGCATCCGTCGTACGGGCCCACTTTTCGGGATGCCGCACCGCCTCATAGCGTTTGGCGAACTTCTTCCCTCCCTTGTAGGCAGCGATACCGCCCAGGGCCGCCGCCGTTGTGCCACCCGCGACGGCGGATCCGATCGGGCCGCCGACCGCGCCGGCCGCAGATGCGATCACCACGGCACCGGCCGCGGTACGCGCCACGTTGCCGCCCGCGTTGAGGGCTCGCTTGATCTCCTTCCCCGTCTGCTTGCCCACCGCGTAATCCCTGAGACTGGCCATGTGCGCCAGCAGTTCCTGCCTCAGCCCCTCGATACGGTCCCGCTCGTCCTGAATGCTCTGCAGGGCTTCCCTGGACGGCTCGTCCGGCGACAGTCCGGAGCACTCCCGGATCAGGTCTCCTGTCGCCTCCCCCAAATTGTTGAGTACGCCCCGCAGGTCGCCCGAACGCTTCGCGTCTACACCCTTGAAGTGCTCTTTGAGCTCATTCTTCTTCTGGTGAGTCCTCAACGCGACAATGGAGTCACGAACAACGAATATTCCGGAGAACGCCATGATGAGGGCACCGCTGGCATCCCCGAGGGCAGCCATCCCTCCCAGATCACCGGCGTTCTTCATGGCATTGTTTGTGATTTTCACGCCATCGTTGGCGGTCATGAGGCTGTTCGTCGTGAGGCCGATGACCTTCGACTTCTCTTTTTTCCTGTCCTGATGGGACTTCGGTCCCGTTTCCTTGCTCCCCTTGTGCCCGGCCCACGCGTCGCGTCCGTCGTTGAGCGCCCCCAGCGTGTCGTTCACCACGTTGATCCCGGTCCCGGTCTGCCCCATCTGCGCGGTGGAGCGCACCAGCCCGGTGTTCGAGGTCTGCCCCGCATGCGACTGAAGCGGCCCTTCGACCGGGGCAACTACACGCAGAGCCACCGTGTCCGCCGGGTCGAGCCATTTCCTGCCCTTGGTGGAGCTGAAGGGGCGCTTGACCTGTTCCATGATCGTCTTGCCCGTTTTCCCGGCGTCCGACGTCCCCGGCTCTTCCGTCTGCTCCGCGGCTTCCGGGGTCTTCCCCGCCTTCTTCGCCTTCTTGGCCTTCTTCGCCTCGGCCGCCTTCGCCGCCGCCTCTGCCTCAGCCTTCGCCGCCGCCTCGGCCTCAGCCTTGACCGCGTCGGCCTGGACGGTCTTCGCGTTGGTGTGAGCCGTCTTCGCCTCGGTCTCGGCCGCCCTCGCCTGCGCCTGTGCCCGCGCCGCAGCCGCGGCCTGCTCCTGCGCCTCGGCCGCGTCCCCCTCCTGCTTCCCCGCCTCCTCGCCCGCTGTCCTCGCGTCCGTCCGCGCCTGTGCCGCGGTCGCCCGGTGCGCCTCCGCCGCCGCGCCGGCCTCCTCCGCCTGCGCCCGCGCCTGCTCCGCGGTCCGGCCGTGCGTGGCCGCGTCGGCCTGAGCCTGGGCATGCTCGCGCGCCGCGTCAACGGCGTCCTTCAGCAGCCGCTCTGCCTCGTCATGGGCCTTCTTCGCCTGCTGCTGCGCCGTTTCCTTGGTCTTCCCCCACTTCTCCGCCTCCCGCCCGGCCGTCGTCCCCGACTTCTTCGCGGTGCCGGCCGCCCCCGCCTGCTCCCGCGCGACGGTCTCGGCCTTCTCCGCCTGAGCCAGCGCGTCGGTCGCGACCTTGGACCACTTCTCCACCTCGCTGTTGGCCGCGGTCAGCTCCTCCGCCTCGGCCTCGGCCTTCGCGGCCTGCTGCACCGCCTGTTCACCGGCCGCCGCCTTCTTCTCCTCCGCGGCTTCGGCCGCCTGCTTCTTCTTCTCCGCCGCCTCGGCCTGCTGCGTGAACTTGAGCACGTCGGCTTCGGCTTCCTTCTGCTTCTTCTCCGCCGCCTCGGCCTGCTGCGTGAACTTGAGCACGTCGGCCTCGGCCTTCGTCTGCTCCTGCTCCGCCTCCGTGGCCTGCTTCGTGAACTCCTTCTCCCTCTCCTGAGCCTTGGCCGCGTCGGCGCGCGCCGTTGCCGCGGCCTCGCCGTGTTCCCGCTCGGCCGCCTTGGCCCGCTTCTGGTCCTGCTCCGCCTTCGTGGCGGTCCCCGTGTGCCTCCGCTGCTCGCCCTCGGCCGCCGTCCGGTCCCGCTCCGCCTCCGCGGCGATCCCCTCGTGTCTCTGCTGCTCGGCCCGGGCGCCCGCCGCCTTCTGGCGTGCCTTCAGCGCTTTCCCGGACTGCTGCCACACCACGTCCGCAGCCCTGGCCCGCCCCAGCGCCGCGTCCGCGACGTCCTTCTTCCGGTGCTGTACCTCCTCCTCGGCCAGCTCCTTCTGCGACTTCGCGCCCTCGCCCTGGTTCTTGCTCCGGCCCTGCGGCTCGGGCTCCCGCACCGTCGTGATCGCCATGTCGTCCTCCCGCGCCGGAGAACTCGACCGCGTCGAGGCTTCGGCCCCGGGCTGCTCACGCGTAGCCGTCGCACGCTGGATCGCCAGGGAGACCGCGCGGTTCCCCGCCCTGGCCTGCAAGGAGGACAGGGGAGGCTGCTGCGCCGGAGGGTGGTGCCGGGCCGGAGCGGTGGCGTTCGTGCGGCGGGTCTGCGATTCGTGCAAGCGGTCCGACACGGACAACTCCTCCTGACGTCCCGTCACCACCCGCGCCCGGGCAAGGCCGCGATCCTCGGCGTGGCGGTACGGAGCGTTCCCGGACCGGGCGTGATCGCAAGATGACATGCTGGCGAACTGACACTCAACACACGATGTTGAAGAGGAACGGCAGCCGACCACCAGGGAAAGACAGGGAGTCTGCCCCAACGGGCACGACCAGGGGCAAGGGACATGCCCCCGGTCCGGCACCCGGAGACGTTTCGGCGTCGGCAACGCGCGCGTGAGGCTGAGGGGCGTCCTGTCTCGTACCCCGAGGAGAGCAGAGCATGCCGTCCTACCTGTCGCCCGGCGTCTACGTCGAGGAGGTGGCCAGCGGCTCGCGCCCGATCGAGGGAGTGGGCACGTCGGTGGCGGCCTTCGTCGGTCTTGCCCCGACCGGCCCGCTGAACGAGCCCACGCTGGTGACCAACTGGACGCAGTACGTCGCGGCCTTCGGTGACTTCACCGGCGGGTACTACCTCGCGCACTCCGTCTACGGGTTCTTCAACAACGGTGGCTCGGCCGCCTACGTCGTCCGCGTCGGCGGCTCGGCCGAGGATGCCGCCGCCGACGGCTCGGTCAACGGCGCCGCCGCCCCCGCGGCCGTCACCGGCAGCACCGCCAAGGCGCTGACCGCCGCCGAGCCCAAGCAGCTCGGCACGTTCGCCGTGACGGCCACCGCCGCCGGCCAGAGCGGCCCGCTGACCGTCGAGGTCGCCGACCCCGAGGGCGAGGGCGCCGCCGAGCGCTTCAAGCTGATCGTCAAGGACGGCGACAAGCCGGTCGAGACCTTCGACGTGAGCGCCAAGAAGGGCAACCGCTCCTACGTGGTCACCCAGGTCAAGGAGCGCTCCAAGCTCATCACCGTGACCGAGGCCGCGCCCGCCGCGCAGCTGGTCCGGCCGGAGAACCAGACCGTGGCGCTGCCCGCGCCGCCGGCCGCCGCCCCCGCCACTCCGGCCAGGCAGGCCGAGAGCGTGCAGCCCGGACCGGCCGAGTACCTCGGCGACTCCGCGGACCGCACCGGTTTCGGCGGTCTGGAGGCGATCGACGAGATCTCCATGGTCGCGGTGCCCGACCTGATGGCCGCCTACCAGCGCGGTGCGATCGACCTGGAGGCCGTCAAGGCCGTCCAGCTCGGTCTCATAGCCCACTGCGAGCTGATGGGCGACCGCGTCGCGATCATCGACCCGCCGCCCAGCCAGAACGCCCGCCAGATCCGCGTCTGGCGCCAGGAGACGGCCGGTTACGACTCCAAGTACGCGGCCCTGTACTACCCCTGGATCAAGTCCTTCGACCCGGCCACCGGCCAGTCCCGCCTGGTCCCGCCGAGCGGTCACGTCGCCGGCATCTGGGCCCGCAACGACTCCGAGCGCGGCGTGCACAAGGCCCCCGCCAACGAGGTCGTCCGCGGCGCCGTGGACCTGGAGCTCCAGATCACCCGCGGCGAGCAGGACCTGCTCAACCCGATCGGCGTCAACTGCATCCGCTCCTTCCCCGGCCGCGGCATCCGCGTCTGGGGCGCGCGCACCCTCTCCTCCGACCCGGCGTGGCGCTACCTGAACATCCGCCGGTACTTCAACTACCTGGAGGAGTCGATCCTGATCGGCACCCAGTGGGTGGTGTTCGAGCCGAACGACCACAACCTCTGGGCCCGTATCCGGCGCAACGTCTCGGCGTTCCTGGTCAACGAGTGGCGCAACGGCGCCCTCTTCGGCCAGAGCCCCGACCAGGCCTACTACGTCAAGTGCGACGAGGAGACCAACCCGCCGGAGTCCGTCGACCTCGGCCGGGTCGTCTGCGAGATCGGCATCGCGCCGGTCAAGCCCGCCGAGTTCGTCATCTTCCGGCTGGCCCAGTTCTCCAGCGGCGGCGGCGAACTGGACGAGTAGGCGCGGACCGCGCCCCCGCCCTTCTCCCTCATCCTCTAGAAGGACAGCGAACCCATGTCTCTCCCCAAGCCAGAAGACGTACTCGTCGCACCGAATTTCGGTATCCAGATCGACGGTGTGATGGTCGAGTACCTCAACTCGGTCTCCAACCTGCAGATCGAGCAGGACGTCATCAAGTACCAGCAGAACCAGGGCACCACCGGACGCAACAACGTCACCCTGATGCCGGGCGTCGCCAAGGACGGCTCGGTCCAGGTCGAGCGCGGTATGAGCCAGTCGTCGGTGTTCACCCAGTGGATCAACGACTCCATGGCGGGCCGGATGGCCACCGCCCGCAAGAACGCCACGATCATCGTGATGGACTACGAGGACAACCCGGTCAAGCGCTGGAACCTGCGCAACGCCTGGTGCAGCAAGGTCGTGGCGGGCACCCTGAAGGCGGGTGACACCAACGCCCTGACCGAGACCATCACCATCGTGTTCGAAGAACTGGTCGTCGAGTAATGCGGCGTTCATCTGCCAAGGCACCCGCCTCGGCACCCCAGACCGCGGCGGCGGGAGCGGACTTCCCCCGTTCGGCTCCCGCCGCCGCGTCCGCGGAGGCGCCGGCCGCCCCTCCCGTCGCGGCTCCGGTCGACACGGCACCGCGGCAGCAGATGCGGACCGAGTTCCCCTTCGAGCTGCCGCGCGGGTACGTCGACGACTCGGGCACGGTCCACAAGGACGGTGTGATGCGCCTGGCGACGGCACGGGACGAGCTGATCCCGCTGCGCGACGTGCGGGTGCAGGAGAACCCTGCGTACCTGTCGGTGGTGCTGCTCGGCCGGGTCATCACCCGGCTGGGCACGCTGGCGATGGTGCACGACGGGGTGGTGGAGAACATGTTCGCCTCCGACCTGGCGTTCCTCCAGGACTTCTACCGCCAGATCAACGCGGAGGGGCACACCCGCGCGGCCGTGGAGTGCCCGCACTGCTCGGAACCCTTCGAGGTGGAACTCGGCGGGAGCCGCCTGGGGGAATCGTGACGTACGCGACCGACCGGCTGCACGAGGAGATCGCGTACGTCGCCTACCACTTCCACTGGAGCCTGGAGGCGATCCTGGATCTGGAGCACCAGGACCGCCGCCGGTACACGGACCAGATCGCGTCCCTCGTGACGCGTGGCACGGCGGAGGGCTGATCGGTGGGATTCCTGGACCGGCTGCGGAGCCGTCGGGACGGTATCGGCGGAGCCGGGAGCGACAGCGGGGGCGGCGACGGAAACGGGACCGCCCCCGCGGGTTCGTCCCCGGCCGCGGACCCGGGACCGGCCGCGGGCGGGAGCACGGGGGGCCCGGCCGGGCCCCCGCCCGTCGCCGTCGCCGCCTGGACAGGCCTGCCGCCGATCCAGCGGGCCACGGGCGCGGCACGTACGGGAGTGGCGGACGCCGGGTTCGGCGGCCGTCTTCCGACGTGGCAGAACCCGTCGTTCACGGGCGCGCCGTCTCCCGCGGTGCTGAACCCGGCCTCCGGCGACAGCCTGCTGTCCGGCGCGTTCGGCACGCCGGCCCGCCCGACGCCGTCCACACCGCTGGCGTCACCGGCCGGCGCACCGCCGGTGCAGCGCATGCCGGTCGCTCCCCTGCGGGCGATACCGGCCGACGGCTCGGCCCCGGCCGCTCCCACGGGCCCCGTTCCGGGGGTGCGGGGCGGTTCGTCCGGCCTGCCCGGCGCCTCCGGTTCGCGGAGCGGCGCGTCGGGCACGCGGTTCCCGGCGCCCGCGCCTCCGGCCTCCGCCGCCGCGGCCTCCGTGCCCCCGGCCACGCCGGTCCAGCGGGCGGCTTCCGCCGGGCCGGTGTCGTCCGCGGCACCCGCGAGCACACCGGCCCAGGCTCCCCTCGGCGTCCGGGTGACTCCGGTGCCGCCCGCCGCCGCCCCGTCTCCGCGGCAGGCCCTGACCAAGGTTCCCTCCGGGTCGCCGGCCGTGCAGCGCCGGGCCCTGCCCGCGAGCCGCCGGACCACCGCAAGGGCGCCCGAGTCCCCCGGAACGGCCGCTTCGTCGGCGGACGGTGACCGAGCGGACCCCGGCTCGGCACCGGCCGGGGGTGCCCTCCCGGCACCCCCTCCTCCCGTGCAGCGCGCCGTGCTCCCGCCTGCCGCCGCCGACGCCCCGGCCGACGCTCCCGCCGACGCCGCGGTCCGGCCGGCGGTCCCCGGCCCCGGGACGACACCGGCCGCCGGGCCCCGGCACACCGCCCACCACGCCCCGGGCGACGGCCCTGCGTCGTCTACTCCGGTGCAGCGCGCCGCCGTACGGGCGTCGGGCGCCACGTCCGGCCCCCAGGCCCAGCGAGCCGCCCGCCCGACCGACGGCGACGCGACTCCGCCGCCGGGCTCCACCGCGCCCGGAGCCCCGGCACCACGTACGACGCCACAGACCAACCCCGCCCCCGCGCCGCGCACTTCCCCGCCCGGCGGCCTCACGACGCCCGCGACCGGCGCCCCCGCGGGACCCACCGCACCCGTGCAGCGAGCCACCCGCCCGGCCGACGGCAGCGCGACCGGTTCCCCGGCACGACGTACAGCGCCGCGGACCAACCCCGCCCCCGCGCCCCGCACTTCCCCGGCCGCCGACTCCACGGCACCCGCGACCGGCACCCCCGCGGGACCCACCGCACCCGTGCAGCGCACCGCCCGCCCGACCGACGGCAGCGCGACTCCCGCGCCGGGCTCCACCGCGCCCGGCCCCCCGGCACCACGTACGACGCCACAGACCAACCCCGCCCCCGCGCCGCGCACTTCCCCGCCCGGCGGCCTCACGACGCCCGCGTCCGGCAACCCCGCGGGACCCGGCACACCCGTGCAGCGCACCGCCCGCCCCACCGACAGCAGCGCGACCGACTCCCCGGCACCCACCACGTCCCCGTCCGCCGACCCCACGGCGCCCGCGTCCGGGTCGGGGTCCAGCACGAGGGCCGGGTTTGCTTCCGGTGCCGCGAAGGGCGAACCCCCGGTGCAGCGGACACCGGCCCGGCCCACGTCGCCCTCACCGCGCCCCGCCCCCACGCCGGCCGTCGGTCCCGGCGCCACCGGCCGGGCGCCTCGCACCGCCGACGGCGCTACGTCCGGCCTGCCGGTGCAGCGAGCGGCGTCCCGCGGTTCCGATCCCGCGTCCGGCGCCGGCATCGGCGCGGGCGCCCGTCCCACCGGCCGGGCAGCGACCCCGCCGTCCGCACCGTCGCCCCTGCCCTCGCCCCCGGCCGGCGCTCCGGTCCAGCGTGCCGTGTCCACACACCAGAGCCCCGGCACCGACGGCACCGGCGGCACCGACGGCTCCAACGGGCCCACCACCCACCGCCCTTCGGCCGCACCGGGCGCCGACGCGTCGACCGACGCCCCTGTCGAGCCGACCGTTGCCCGCGCCGACTCCGGCCGCCCCCGCACGGACACGGCACCCGATGCCGGGGCCCCGCCGGTCCAGCGGGCCGTGGCCCGGATCACCCCGTCCCCGGGCCCCGAGGGCGGCGCACCGGCAACGCCCGGCGCACGGCCGACGCGAACCACCGAAAGCGGTACCGCGCCCGAAGCCCGGCCTGCCGCCACGCCTCCCCCGTCGGCGCACCGCCCCTCCGCCTCCCCCGGCCTCCCCGCCGACGCGCAGCCCCCCGTCCAGCGCAAGGCGGCGTCACCGGGCCGGACCCAGCCGTCGCAGGCCCCGCAGCCGCCGGTCCAGCGGGCCGCGGACGGGCCGGCCGGTGTGCCGAGCGCACCTTCCGCCGACCCGGCGCCCGCACCGCATCCCGGCACATCCGAGACGCAGCCCGCCGTCCAGCGAGCGGCCCAGAGTCCCGCCGCACCGACCACCACCGCCCGGCCCGAGCCAACCACTCCGGTCGCGCCGACCACGCCGGTCGCGCCCACCGTCGCCGTACCGCTCTCCCGGCCCGCACCCGGCAAGCCGTCGGCCCCGGCACATCCCGTACCGCAGCGCCCCGCACAACAGCCCCCCGTACAGCGCAGTGCCGCGCCCCGCCGTCCGGGCCTGGGCGCCCCCATCCCGTCCCAGCCGGCCGACGCCGTACGCCCCACCCCGACGCCTGCCACGGGGGCGCCCACCGCGATGCCTGACGTACGCCCCACCGCGACGCCCGCCGTGGAGGCACCCCCCGCGACGCCCCCCGTGGCACCCGCCGCGCCGCCCGTCCAGCGCGCCGCGGCCACGCCCACCGCGCCGGCACCCTCCGCGACGCGGGACACCACGCCCGGCCCGGCACCCTCCGCCGCGCCGACCGCTCCGGCCGCGCGCCCCCCGCGCCGTTCCTCCCTCGGCGCCCCCCTCTCCGTGCCCCCGACCGGCACCGCCCCGCTCGGCCATCGGTCCCCGGCGCCGACGCCCACGCCCGGACCCGTGACCGACGACCGTACGCCGCCGCCCGTCCAGCGGGCCACCGCGTCGGCCCTCCCGCCGGCGACACCGCTCGCGGCCCCGCCCTTCACGACGACGGCCGCCTCCTCGGCGGCCCCGGCCACGCTCCCCGTCTCCTTCCCCGCGCCCCCGCACGCGGCCGCCGCCCCCATGGCCGCCGTCGCACCGACCCTCATGGCGCCCCTCCCCGGCGCCGCCGACGGGCCGCCGAGCACCACCGTCCAGCGCGCCACGGCCCCGCGGCCCGCGCCGGACGGCCCGGCCACGCGCCCCGCGGTGCAGCGCACCCCCGCCAGGGCCGTGCCGCTGCGCCGCCCCGCGTCCTCCCGCACCGGCGCGGCCCCGCTCCCGGTCGCGCCCCTCACACCGCCCGCACCGCCCGCGCCGTCGGCGCCCCGTCCGGACCTTCCCGTCGAGACGCAGGCCGCATCCGCCACCGCGGGCGACGGTCTGCCCCCGGTCCAGCGCCTGTTCGGCCGCGGCGGGCGGGGCGGGCGCACCACCGGTGCCCTGGCCGCGAGCGCGGCGGCCGCCGTGCACGACTCCCTCTCCCGCCTGCGGACCCCTTCGTCCCAGCAGACCCCGCAGACCCCGGCCGGACCGCCACCGCCGTACGATCCGCCGCCCCCGTACTCGGCGGGCCCCGCCACGCCGCCCGCGGGGCAGAACGGCCGGCCGCCCGAGTACACGGCGGTCCCGGCCGGCGGGTTCGACCCGCGTGCTCTCACCGACTTCCAGCTCGACGAACTGGTGCACCGGATCATCGGCCGCGTCACCCGCCTCGTCCGCACCGAACTGCGCATGGACCGCGAACGGACCGGCAGACTGCGCGACCCCCGCTGACCGGACGGCCGCGACCGCCTCCACCGTCCCTCCGTCCCTCCGTCCCTCCGTCCCTCCGTTCCTACGACAGAAAGGCCGACCCTCGATGACCCGCAAGGACCCGGGCTCCTCCATCTGGTTCAGCCTCGCCATCGACGGCGAGAGCCTCGGTTACTTCAACGGGTGCGAGGGCCTGTCGACCCAAGTGGACGTGGAGCAGCGCCAGGAGGGCGGCAACAACGGCTTCGTCTGGCAACTGCCCACCCGCGTCACCTTCTCCAACATCAGGCTGACCCGGCCACTGACGCCGGACACGGCGAAGGTCGCCAAGTGGATCTCCTCCGTGCAGACCGGCATCAAGCGGCCCACCGCTCAGATATCGGCGCTGCGCGCGGACGGGACGCTGGTCGCCCGCTGGGGGCTGATCGACGTCCTGCCCGTCAGCTGGCAGGGCCCGAGCCTCGACCCCAACAGCCCGTCCGTGGCCAACGAGGTCCTGGAGATCGCCCACCACGGATTCACGGACTGACGGCGCCCGGCACCGGCAGAGAGAGGAAGAACCATGGCCAGCAGCAAGGGCGCCGGCAAGAGCCTCGTGCGCGCCAACCTCGCCATCCACGAGCCGCCCACCGGCGACTCCACCACCCCCGGAGCGCTGATCCGGAGGTTCGCCTTCGAGTTCAACCCGGCCCAGCTGTCCCTCAGCCAGCGGGCCCAGTGGACGGCGACGCCGACGGCGGCCGTGCGCAAGGCCGCGAAGCCGCAGTTCATGGGGGCCGAGCCGCGGGAGATGACCCTGGAGATCTTCCTGGACTCCTCGATGAAGCCCGACGGCAACACCGTGATGAAGAAGGTCGACTCGCTGCTGCTGTGCTGCGAGGTGACCGCCAAGAGCCTGGCCGCCGACCAGCCGTCGCCGCCCTGGGTGGTCTTCGAGTGGGGCTCGTTCTCCACGGCCCGCTTCAGCGCCTACGTCGCGTCCATCGAGACCCAGTACACCCTCTTCGGCACCACCGGCGTCCCCATCCGCGCCACCTGCCAGATGGCGCTGGTGGAGATCCCCGGCCCGACCCCGGGCCAGAACCCGACCTCGGGCGCCCTCACCGCCCAGCGCGTGCACCGGGTCGTCGCGGGGGACTCCCTCCAGTCGCTGGCCTGGAGCGAGTACGGCAGTGCCAACGCGTGGCGCGTGATCGCCGAGGCCAACGGCATCGACGACCCGAACCACCTGCCGACCGGCACCGAACTCATGCTGCCCGCCACCGAGGAGGTGCCTCGCTGATGGTGCGTCCCTCCTTCTCCAGCATCGTCGAGGTGAAGATCGGCGGCGCCAAGCTGCCCGACACCATCGCCCCGATGCTCACCGACGGCTGGGTCGACCAGGGCGTCAACGTCCCGGCGGCGTTCCGCCTCACCTTCCGCGACCCCTACCACCGGCTCCTCGGCAAGCTGAACGTGCAGTTCGGCACCAAGGTCGTCATCACCCCGATCGCCGACGGGCACGGCAAGGGAAACCCCCTGCTGACCGGCGAGGTCACCGGCCTGGAGACCGACTACGACGGCACCGGCAGCTTCACCGTCATCCGGGGCTACGACTACGGGCACCGGCTGATGCGCCAGCGCCGGGTGGCCGCGTACCGCAACCAGAAGGCCTCCGACATCGCCCGCAAGCTCGTCGCCATGGACGGCGTGCCCATCGGCCGCATCCAGCCGACGAAGGGCATGTACGGGTTCATCAGCCAGTCCAACGTCACCGACTGGGACTTCCTGTCCCGGCTGGCCGACGAGAACAAGATGGTCATGTACCTGGACTCCAGGGGGAAGTTCCGGTTCGTCACGCCGAAGCCGTCTGCCGGCGCGCCGTCCCCGAACACGGACGGCGACAAGAGCGCCTTCGTCCTCCAGGCCGGCCACGACATCCTGCGGCTGCGGGCCGCCGTGACCGCCGCCGACCAGATCGGCAAGGTCGAGTCGCGCGGCTGGAACGTGACCACCAAGAAGAAGATCACCGAGCTCGCGCCCGCCACCACCGACCCCGGCATCAGCATCGGCTCGACCCCCGGGACGGCCGCGGGCAAGTTCAAGCCCGGCAAACTCGTCGAGACCGCCAACCCCTACGACAAGCAGGACGAGGTCCAGCACGCCGCGAAGGCCCTGGCCGCCGACGTCACCTCCTCCTTCGCCGAGCTGGAGGTCGCCGCCCACGGCCACCCCGACCTGCGGCCCGGCGTCCCCGTCGCCCTCGCCGACGTCGGCAAGCCCTTCGAGGGCAAGTACACCGTCACCTCGGTGCGCCACCACTTCGGCGACGGCGTCGCCTACGAGTCCTGGATCACGGTCAGCGGCCGCCAGTGGCGCTCCCTGTACGGACTCGCCTCGGGCGGCAGCGGCGGCACGGACCCGTCGAGCGCCACCCGGCTGCCCAGCGTCGCCAACGCCATCGTCACCGACGTACAGGACCCCCTCAAACAGGGCAGGGTCAAGCTCCAGTTCCCGTGGCTGGACGACACCTACGTCAGCGACTGGGCGCGCAGCGTGCAGATGGGCGGCGTGGCCGGCGGCGGTGTCTTCCCCATGGACGTCGGCGACGAGGTGCTGGTCGCCTTCGACCGGGGGGCGCTGGACCACCCGTTCGTGATCGGCGGCCTCTACAACGGCCGGGACGTGCCGACCAAGAGTGACGTGCCCCTGCACGACGGCCTGAAGAAGAAGGCGGTGCGGCACACCCTGTCCGACCGTCAGGGCAACCGGGTCGACCTGCTCAGCCAGCGCACCGGGGGGCGCAAGCAGGGCGTCCGGATCGCCAGCGGCAACGACAAGCTGACCATCAACCTCGACCGCACCAAGACCGAGATCACCGTCGACAGCAAGGGCTCCGTCAGCATCACCGGCAGCCGCTCGGTGTCGGTGGAGGCGGGCATGAACCTCACGCTGGAGGGCCGCCGTTCGGTGACGATCAGGAGCGGCGGACCCCTCAACCTGGAGGGCAAGGGCATCGTCAACCTCAAGTCGCTCGGCGGTGTGGTCGCGGTGAACGCGCTGGGCGGCGCCCTGAACCTGACGTCGGCCGGTGCCGCGACCCTCACCGCCACCGGCCTCGCGACGATCACGGCGGCCAACACGAAGATCACCGGCGGCAAGCTCGACCTCTACGGCGGCTTCTTCGTCAACGAGATCAAGTACCCCTTCGGATGACCGCACCTCGCACGACGGCACTTCGCACGACCGCACCTCGCACGACGGCACTTCGCACGAGCAGAACACGGAAAGGGAAGGTGGCCCCCTGATGGCCGAACAGTTCGTCGGCTCCGGCTGGTCGTTCCCCCTGCGCATCGGCCCCACCGGCGGCATCGCCCTGGTCAGCGGCGAGCAGGAGATCGAGGAGGCCATGCAGCTGGTGCTGGCCACCGCCCCCGGCGAGCGGCCGATGCGCCCCGAGTTCGGCTGCGCCATCCACGACCTGGTCTTCGCCCCGGTCAACGAGCAGACCGCCGGCCGCATCCAGCACGAGGTGCTCGTCAGCCTCGACCGCTGGGAGCCGCGCATCGAGGTCCACGAGGTCGACGTCAGCGCCGGCGACGACCGGAGCGTCCTCTACATCGACGTGCGCTACTCGATCCGCGGCACCAACAACCCGCGCAGCCTCGTCTTCCCCTTCTACGTCATCCCCTCCCACGACGAGCCGGACCTCCCCGACGGTACGGCCGGCCCCGCGGGCCCGGCGGGTTCTCCCGAAAGCGATCGCTGATGCCCCTGCCCTCCCCCAACCTCGACGACCGCCGCTTCCAGCAGTTCGTCGACGACGCCAAGCGCTACATCCAGCAGCGCGCCCCGGAGTGGACCGACCACAACGTCTCCGACCCCGGCATCACCCTCGTCGAGACGCTCGCCCACATGGCCGACCAGATCGTCTACCGCCTCAACCGGGTGCCGGAGAAGAACCACCTCGCCTTCCTCGACCTCGTCGGCATCACCCTGTTCCCGCCGTCCGCGGCCCGCACCGACGTCACGTTCTGGCTGTCCGCGCCGCAGGAGGACGCCATCCTGGTGCCCGTCGGCACCGAGGTCGCCACCCTGCGCACCGAGCGGGACGAGGCGATCGTGTTCAGCACCACCGGCGACCTCACCGTCGTCCCGTGCGAACTCGGCCACCTGGTCGTGCAGCACAGCGGCCAGGCCGTCACCGACCGCACCACCGACCTCGCCGAGGGCAAGGACCTGATGTGCTTCGCCGAGGCCCCCGCGCCCGGCGACTGCATGCTCATCGGCCTCAGCAACGCCGTCCCCCACTGCGCGCTCGCCCTCGAACTCGACAGCCGCGTCGACGGTGTCGGCGTCGACCCCCGCCAGCCGCCGCTGGTGTGGGAGGCCTGGACCGAGGACGGCTGGCAGCCCTGCGAGGTCGACCGGGACGGCACCGGCGGCCTCAACCGCCCCGGCGACATCGTCCTCCACGTGCCCGGCGGTCACGTGCTGTCCCGCAACGGCGGCCACGAGGCCGGCTGGATCCGCTGCCGGGTCACCGACCCGCTGCCCGGCCAGCCCTTCTACACCACCTCGCCGACCATCCGCTCCGCCGAGGCCTACACGATCGGCGGCACCACCGGCACCGTCCACGCCGAAACCGTCCGCGACGAGGCCCTCGGCGAGTCCACGGGCCTGCCCGGCCAGCGCCTCAGGCTCGAACACGCCCCCGTCGTCGCCGACGACCCGCCCGTCCTCCTCCAGACCGCCGACGACGACGGCTGGCAGGACTGGCAGGTCGTCCCGCACTTCGCCGGCTCCCGCCCCGACGACCACCACATCACCCTCGACGCCGCCACCGGCGAGATCGCCTTCGGCCCCGCCGTCCGCGAGGCCGACGGCACCCTGCGCCAGTACGGCACCGTCGCCCCCAAGGGCGCCGTCATCCGCGCCCTCCGCTACCGCACCGGCGGGGGCAGGGCAGGCAACGTGGCGCGCGGCGCCGTACAGGTGCTGCGCACCTCGATCCCGTACGTCTCCGAGGTCGTCAACCGCGAGGCCGCCCGGGGCGGCGTCGACGGCGAGACCGTCCAGGAGGCGAAGCTGCGGGCGCCGATCACGCTGCGCGCCCAGGAACGCGCCGTCACCCTGCGCGACTACGAGGAACTCGCCCGCCGCGCCGCCCCCGAGACCGCCCGCATCACCTGCCTGGAGGGCGAGGAGAACGAGTACGGCGCCCACGCCGTCCGCGTCCTCGTCGTCCCGCAGGCCGTCCCCGACCCCGGCGGACGCCTGCGCTTCGAGCAACTCGTCCCCGGTGACGCCCTGCTGAGCCGCATCACCCGCCACCTCGACGAACGCCGCCTCATCGGGACCCGCCTGTCCGTGGGGCCGCCCTACTACCAGGGCGTCACCGTCGTCGCCACCGTCCACGCCTTCCGCGACGTCGACGCCGACCGCGTGCGCCGCCAGACCCACGACGCCCTCTACCGCCACCTCGACCCGCTCACCGGCGGCGCCGACGGCAGGGGCTGGCCCTTCGGGCGCCCCGTGCAGTCCGGCGAGGTCTTCGCCGTCCTCCAGCGCGTGCCCGGCGTCGAACTCGTCGACGAGGTCGTCCTGCACCCGGCCGACCCCCTCACCGGCAAGCGCGGCGACCCCACCGACCGCATCGACCTCGAAGCACCCGCCCTGGTGTTCTCCTACGACCACCGGGTCCGCGTGATCGGGGACGGCGCGTGACGACCGCCCCCGCCTCCCGCCGGGGCTCCGTCGACGGACTCGGCTCCTCCCTGCCCATCGGCTCGATGCTGCCCGCCGTCTTCGCCGACGACGACCTCGCCCTGCGCTTCGTCGGCGGGCTCGACGACGTCCTCGCGCCCATCCTCAGCGTCCTGGACTGCCTCGACACCTACTTCGACCCCGCGCTCACCCCGGCCGACTTCGCCCAGTGGCTCGGCACCTGGGTCGGCGCCGAGACCGACGGCACCGAACCCGAGGCCCGGCTGCGCGCCGCCGTCGCCGCCGCCGCCCGGCTGCACCGTGTGCGCGGCACCCGGCAGGGGCTGGCCGAGGCCGTACGGCTGGCCTTCGGCGTCGCACCGGAGATCACCGAGAGCGGCGGCGCCGACTGGAACGCCCGTCCCCTCGGCCCCTTCCCCGGCCGTCCCCGCCCGTACCTGCACGTCGCCCTCCGGCTGCCCGACCCGAAACCGGCCGACACCCATCGCCTGGACACCCTCGTCGCCGCCGCCCGCCCCGCCCACATGCCCTACACGGTCGAAGTGACCGCCTCCGAAAGGACCCCGGAGAGATGACCACGCAGAACTGCGCCGAGTGCGGAACCCGCGCGGAACCGGGCCAGTCCTTCTGCGACGCGTGCGGCGCCGTACTCAGCTGGGAGCAGGCGGGCGCCGCACGCACCGCGCAGCCCGCGGCCGCCACGTCCGATCGGGGCCCCGCCTTCGACGCCTTCGGCGGCGCGGGCGTACCCCCGGCCCGCACCGGCCGCCCGGCCCCGGCCTCCGCCGCGGACGGCACCGCCGAACCGTCGACGGGAACCATCGGGGACAACCCGACCCTGCCCCAGCCGCGCCGCACGGCTGGCGCCGCGGGCACCCCGGACACCGGCGGCACGGCCGCCCCGGGGGACACCCCGGGCGACCCGGACCGGGCGGCGGGCTCCGCCGACCGGTCCGGCCAGCCGGGTCAGGCGGCGCAGGCGGGTCAGGCCGGTCAGCCGGGGACGACCGCCGGGAACGGCGCACCCGCCACCGACGAAACGGCCCCCACCGCCCCGGTGCCCGCCGCGGCGGCAGCCCCCGCCCCGGCCCCCGCTCCGAACGCCCTCAGCGACACCATGTCCGACCGGGCCCGCTCCCTCCTCGTCCCGGTCGCCGACCCCGAGGCCCCGGCCCCGACGCCTCCCCCGGCCGTCGCCCCGGTCCTGCCCGGCCGCCCCGACGCGGACCGCCCCCAGGTCCGCGCCCCTGGCCACCAGCCCGACATCGCCAACGGCCCGCCCTGCCCCTGGTGTTCCACCCCCAACCGCCCCGACCGCCACTACTGCGCCCGCTGCGCCATGCCCCTGGTCGCGAGCGGCGACCAGGCCACCGTGCGCGCCCCTTGGTGGCGCCGGCTCTTCGGCGGACGGCGCCGCGAAACCCCGTGGGCCGGCGACCGCCCCCGCCTGCGCCGCGTCTTCGACCGCATCGGCACCTGGATCACCGTCGCCGTCCTGGCCACCCTGGCCGTCCTCGGCTTCATGTACATCCCCGACGGCATCCAGAACACCCGCGACCACTTCGCCAAGCGCGCCCCCGTCTCCCCCGACGGCATCAAGGCCTCGCGCTCCTTCCCCGGCCACGACCCGAAGCTCCTCGTCGACAAGCTCAGCAACACCTGGTGGGGCCCCGGCATCACGGAGTCCGGCCAGGGCCAGTGGATCGAGGCCACCTTCACCGAACCGACCCGCCTGCTGGACGTGATCATCACCCCCGGCGTCTCCTCCAGCGCCAACAAACTGCAGGAATCCGCCCTGCCGCACCGCATCAAGGCGACGATCACCATGAAGGACGGCTCGATCAAGACCCGCGATCTCACCCTCGACCAGGGCGCCGGCGGCCAGCGACGCCCGTTCCGCGTCGGCGAGGTCACCAAGGTCCGCTTCACCATCGAATCCGCCCACGCGGCGTCCGCCGAAAAGCAGGTCGCCATCGCCGAGATCGAGTTCTTCGGCCCCTCCAGCGCCAACCGGTCCTCCTGACCCGTCCGGGGCCCCGCTGACCCGTCCGGGGCCCCGCCGGCCCGTCCGGGGCCCCGCCACGGGACGGCGTTCCCGAACCGGCGGGGCCCCGCACCCACCCGGGAACAGCCGGGCCCCCACCCGAACGGACGCCACACCAGGCGCCTCACGCCGGGCCGCCAGAGGCTGAGGCCATGCCCACAGCACGAGCGATATCCACCGCCGTCCTGCTGTCCACGGCCACCCTGCTCGCCTCCTCCCTGACGGCCTGCGCGCCCACGGACCAGGAGCGCGACCGGCAACGCGGCACCGGCGGCACCACGACCGACGCACAGGCCCTGACCAACCTCCGCGACCAGTCCCTGGACTGGCGGGCCTGCCCCGCCCCCTCCCCCGCCCAGGGCGGCGGCGAGGCCCCCGCGGCGCTCCCCGACGGCACCCGGTGGCAGTGCGCCACCCTGCGCACGCCGTTGGACTGGAAGAACCCCTCCGGCGAGTCCATGGACCTCGCGCTGATCCGGGCCCGCTCCAGCGGCACCCCGGACGACCGGATCGGCTCCCTCCTCTTCAACTTCGGCGGCCCCGGCGGCTCCGGCGTCGCCACCCTTCCCGGCCTCGCCCCCGACTACGAGAAGCTCCGCACCCGCTACGACCTCGTCAGCTTCGACCCGCGCGGCGTCGGCGACAGCAGCGGCGTCCGCTGCCTCGACGCCGGCCTCCCCGACGAGGACGAGATCGACCAGACCCCCGACGACGGCGGCGACGAGACCAACGCCCTCGTCCGGTTCAACCGCGAAACGGCGGCCGCCTGCGAGAAGAACTCCGGCGACGTCCTCCCGTACGTCGGCACCACCCAGGCCGCCCAGGACATGGACCTGCTGCGCCACGTCCTCGGCGACGACAAGCTCCACTACTTCGGCATCTCCTACGGCACCGAACTCGGCGGCGTCTACGCCCACTTGTTCCCGGACCACGTCGGCCGCGCCGTACTCGACGGCGTCGTCGACCCCACCCACGACGCCATGGAGGAAGCCCTCGCCCAGGCCGGCGGCTTCCAGCTCGCCTTCGAGCACTTCGCCGCCTGGTGCGCCCGGCAGGGCTGCACGCTCGGCGACGACGCCGAGGACATCGTGGACCTCACCCTCGACCTCGAGGAAACCCTCGACGACACCCCGCTCCCCACCCCCGACGGCGGCGAAGTCGACGGCGACGCCCTCATCGGGGCCATCACCGGCGCCCTCTACCGCCAGGACTACTGGCCCGCCCTCCGCGTCGGCCTGGAGGCGGTCACCGACGACAACGGCGAGGTCCTGGAGGACCTCGCCGAAGCCCTCGGCCAGCACGGCGGCAAGGGCGGTACCGACGACGACACGACCGACGACACGACCGACGAGCAGAGCAACGAGGACGACGCCTTCCGCGCCATCACCTGCGACGACTCCAGCAGCCGCTACACCGTCGCCGACGTGCGGTCCCGCCTCCCGGACTTCCTCGAAGCCTCCCCCCTCTTCGGCCCCGGCCTCGCCTGGTCCGCCCTCACCTGCGACGGCTGGCCGGTCCCCGGCGCCGCCCCGCACCCCGAGGTCGGCGCCCCCGGCGCACCCCCCGTCCTCCTCGTCGGCAACACCGGCGACCCCGCCACCCCGTACGAGGGCGCCGCCCGCATGGCGGAACGCCTTGGCGAGAAGGTGGGCGTGGAGCTGACCTACGAGGGCGAGGGCCACGGCGCCTACGACAGCGGCAACACGTGCGTCCAGAACACCGTCGACGCGTACCTGCTCGACGGCAGGCTCCCCGCCCCCGGCACGGTCTGCGAGGCGGAGCCGCTTCCGGAGGGCAAGTAGGCCCGACGCCGGACGCCTCATGCCGGACGCCCCCGCGATCCAGGATCGCGGGGGCGTCGTCGTACGTCGTCGTACCGGTGCGGAGCCCCCTGTCGGATTCGAACCGACGACCTACGCATTACAAGTGCGTTGCTCTGGCCATCTGAGCTAAGGAGGCACGCGCGCGGCGGGCGCGCGCAGGCTGCTCCACTGTACACAGAGCCCGGTGAACGGTGGAATTCGAAAATTTCGGCGAAATTCACAGACTCCCAGCTACTGACAGATCAGGTGAACGCCGGGTACCGTCCTGCTCAGCTTCACCCGTGTGGACTACACCACCACCTTCCTACAACGGATCGTCCGGCACGTTCCTGCCGGTAGAAGGGGGCCCATTCACCATGGCCACAGTTACGTTCGACAAGGCGACCCGTGTGTACCCGGGTTCCACCAAGCCCGCCGTCGACGGTCTCGACATCGACATCGCGGACGGCGAGTTCCTCGTCCTGGTCGGCCCGTCCGGTTGTGGCAAGTCCACCTCGCTCCGGATGCTCGCGGGGCTCGAGGACGTGAACGGCGGCGCCATCCGCATCGGTGACCGCGACGTGACGCACCTGCCGCCGAAGGACCGGGACATCGCCATGGTGTTCCAGAACTACGCGCTGTACCCGCACATGTCGGTCGCCGACAACATGGGCTTCGCGCTCAAGATCGCCGGCGTCAACAAGGCGGAGATCCGCAAGAAGGTCGAGGAGGCCGCGAAGATCCTCGACCTCACCGAGTACCTGGACCGCAAGCCGAAGGCGCTCTCCGGCGGTCAGCGCCAGCGTGTGGCGATGGGCCGCGCGATCGTGCGTGAGCCGCAGGTGTTCCTCATGGACGAGCCGCTGTCCAACCTGGACGCCAAGCTCCGCGTCTCCACCCGTACGCAGATCGCCTCGCTCCAGCGCCGTCTGGGCATCACCACCGTCTACGTCACCCACGACCAGGTCGAGGCCATGACGATGGGCGACCGCGTGGCGGTCCTCAAGGACGGTCTGCTCCAGCAGGTCGACACCCCGCGGAACATGTACGACAAGCCCGCGAACCTCTTCGTCGCCGGCTTCATCGGCTCCCCGGCCATGAACCTGGTCGAGGTTCCGATCACCGACGGCGGCGTGAAGTTCGGCAACAGCGTCGTCCCGGTCAACCGCGACGCCCTGAAGGCCGCCGCCGACAAGGGCGACACCACGGTCACCGTCGGTGTGCGTCCGGAGCACTTCGACGTGGTGGAGCTGAACGGCGGCGCGGCCAAGACCCTGTCGAAGGACTCGGCGGACGCCCCGGCCGGCCTCGCGGTCGCCGTGAACGTCGTGGAGGAGACCGGCGCCGACGGCTACATCTACGGCACGGTCGAGGTCGGCGGCGAGTCGAAGGACCTCGTGGTCCGGGTCAGCAGCCGCGCGGTGCCGGAGAAGGGCACGACCGTCCACGTGGTGCCGCGTCCGGGCGAGTCGCACGTGTTCTCGTCCTCCACGGGCGAGCGCCTCACCGACTGAGCGGGGTCGCGCGGGGCAATCCCCCGCGAAACCCCCCGTTGAGAAACCACGCGACCGGGTGATTTCACCCGCGTTGACGAAAAGAGCCCCGCGGCCTGCTGCGGGGCTCTTTTCGTTGTCGACAAATACCCCGGCACACCGGACGTTTCGACCCGTGTTCGTCAATCCATTACCGCGCCGAAGGCAACTCATCATCCCCCGATGGGGTGACTAAATGTCGCCAAATCATTACCGGGCGCTACCCTCACTCGCGTGAAGCACTCCGTGAAGCACTCCTCCACCCGACAGACGCGACGCGGCCGGGGCCCCGCCCACCGGATCGGCCGCTCTCTCGCCTTCGTCCTGCCCGTCGTCCTGGTGCTCTCCGGGACTCTCGCGGTCACCCGCGTCGACTGGTCCGGGGATCCCTCGGACTCGGTGCTCGCCGCGTCGGAGGCCTCGTCCTCCAAGGCGTCCTCCGCCCGCGCCCCGCACCAGGTGCTCCGCGACCGGCTGCTGACCGAGCTCCAGGAGGAGGACCCGGGCGTCGCGCTCACCCACCTCCAGCAGGCGGTGAACGAGCGCCCGTCGCTGGCCGACCACTGCGCCACCATCGCCCGTGCGCTGGGCCGCGCCGCGGTGAAGGCGTACGGCCCGACGCGCGCCCAGTCGTACGCCCGCCCCGTCTGCGACACCGCCTTCGCCTCGGGCGTCCTGGCCGCGCACGGCTGAGCACCCTCCGGGGAGGGCCGGGGCGCCGCGTACAGTTCGGGCATGACCGATCCGAACGCCGCGTCCCGCCGCCCCGTTCAAGCCGTCGTACTGGCCGGCGGGCAGGGTTCCCGGCTGCGCCCGTACACCGACGACCGGCCCAAGCCGATGGTCGAGATCCCGGGCACCGGGACTCCGATCATCGGCCACCAGCTCGCCTGGCTCGCCGAGGAGGGCGTCACCGACGTCGTGGTCTCCTGCGGCCATCTCGCCGAAGTCCTTCAGAAGTGGCTGGAGAGCGCCGACCTGCCGCTCTCCGTCACCACGGTCGTCGAGACCGAGCCCCTGGGCCGCGGCGGCGGCCTCAAGTACGCCGCCGCGCACCTCCCGCACCCGGACCGGCCCTGGTACGCCACCAACGGCGACATCTGGACCCGTTTCTCGCTGCGCGACCTGGCCGACTTCCACGCCGAGCGGGACGCCGTGGCGACCCTCGCCCTGGCCCGCCCGCGGCTGCCGTGGGGCGCCGTGCAGACGGACGGCTTCGGCCACATCACCGACTTCATCGAGGCACCGCCGTCGACGTTCGAGATCAACGCGGGCGTCTACGTCTTCTCGCCCGAGTTCGCCGCGATGCTCCCGGAGCGCGGCGACCACGAGCGCACCACCTTCCCCCGCCTGGCCCGCGAACGCCGCTTGGCCGGCTTCCCGATCCCCCAGGGCTCCTACTGGCGCGCGATCGACACGGCGAAGGACCTGACGGAGGCGGCCAGGGAGCTGGAGGCGCTGGGCGGCCGCTGAGGGGCCTGCACGGTCCTGCCCGGGCGTGCGCCGCCTCAGAAGCCCAGGTAGGTGATCTGGACGACGCAAACGCGTTCGTCCCGCACGACGATCTGGTACGTGAACATCCCACCGACGTCGCGAGGCGGCGGGGATGCGGGCCGGCGACTTCGGAGTGGCGGTCGGGTACACGAGGGCGACTCCTGCGTGGAGATCGCGACAGCACCCCGCACCTTCCGCGTCCGCGACTCCAAGCACACGGCGGGCCCCCGGCCGGCCCTCGCGCCGGGCACGTGGACGCGCTTCGTGGCGTACGCCGCGTCGGAGCGCTGACGGACCACCGACGCGCGCCCTGCACCCCGTTGTGGCCGGGGCGCAGGGCGCGAACGCGTGGGGGCTAGCCCAGGAGGCCGCCCACCAGGCGGCCGCCCGGCTCTCCGGTGGACGACGAGTCGCCGCCGCCGTCGCCGCTCCCGGTGCCGCCCGTGGAGCCACCGCCGCCGCTGCCGCCGGTCGAGGTGCCGCCCGACGTCGGTCCCGCCGTGGTGCTCGGCGCCTGGCCGGCCGGGGAGGACTGCCGGGGCGGGGCCTGGCCCGTGGTGCCCTGGGTCTGGCTGGGCGTGCCGCCGCCGGTGGCGGTACCGCTGCTGTCGCGGGTCGCTCCCGGGGTGCTCGAGCCGTCCTTCGCGGGGGCCGACGCGCCCCCGGTCGCGCCCTGGGTGGGCGACGCGGAGGCCTCCGGGGACGAGGGCTTCGGCTTGCTGCTGCCGGGCTCCTGCGGGAGCGGGGAGCCGGGCAGTTCGTTGCGCGGGGCCTCGCCGGGCCCGGGGACGACCACGCGGTCGGCGTCCCGGACGGCACCGCCGAGGACGGAGCCGACGAGGAGGGTGACCCCGGCGACGAGGAAGGTGATGAGCGCGCCGCGGCGCAGGACGTAGCGGCGCAGGTCCCAGATGTCGGAGTGGGGGCCGAGCCGGCGCCAGGCACTGCTCGCGAGCCGGCCGTCCACCGAGTAGACGGGTGCGCCGGCGATGATCAGCGGGGACCAGGCGGCGAGGTAGATGATGTCGGGCGCGTCGTAGACCGGGACGCTCTTCCAGCTGACGGTGACGAGGAGCGCGGCGGACAGGCCGGCGCCGATGACGGCGGCCACGCGCTGCCAGCAGCCGAGGACGGTCAGGACGCCCACCAGTACCTGGAGGAAGGCGATGACCAGCCCGGCGCCCACGGGGTGGGCCAGGGCGAACTGGCGCAGCGGCTCGGCGACGTCCCAGGGGTGCAGGGTGTTGAGCCACTTGACCATGGAGCCGCGTTCGCCGCCGTCGAAGTAGACGGGGTCGCAGAGCTTGCCCATGCCGGCGTAGATGGAGATGAAGCCGAGGAAGACCCGCAGGGGCAGCAGGACGACGCCGAGGTTCATGCGGCGGCCGGGGAAGTAGGCGTGCCGCGCCGGGTCGTCGCTGCGGCGCCTGGTGCGGGGCTCGCCCCGGTCCGCGCCGCCGTCGCCGTAACCGTCGGGGCCGTAGCCGTCGCCGCGGTGGCCGTCGGTGCCCGTCCCGAAGTCCTGGGTGCCGTAGGCGGCTTCGTCGTAGGCGGGCTCGTCGTAGGCGCTGCCGACGGTGCGCATGGCGGGCAGCAGCCGGGTGCCGTCGGGGACGGGACCGCGCTGGGCGCCGACGAGGGGGGTCTCGAGCGTCTCGGTGGCGGGACCGTCGTCGTAGTCGAGGGGGCCGCCGCCGAGGTCGACCCGGGGGATGACCTGGGTGGCCCCGGCGTCGGCGGCCGGGTCGTCCGTGTGGTGGCCGGCGCCCGCGCGCACCGCCTGGAGCAGCCGGTGTGCGCCGGTGTCGTCCGGGTCGGAGCGCCCGCTCCACACGACGGCGCGGCGGCGGCCCGCGGCCGGGGCGGCGGGCATGCGGGCGGTGTTCTGGGTGGCGCTCAGGTGCCGCGCGATCCGCGGGGACTGGGTCCGCCCGGCGGCGGCACCGAACTGCACGCGGAAACTCGCGTGGTTGACGATGACCTGGGCCGGATCGCTCGGCACCTTCACCATGCTCAGCGCGGGAGCGTCGTCGTATCCCGACGAGCGGTCCCCCGTGGGTGTGCGGGGTGTTCTGGTGTCCACACTCATCTAACCGAGTGATGTGTCGTTAGGACACTGCCTTGACCGCCCCGATCTGTCCGGACCGCGTCAAGCATGTCCGGACAGCCTCGAACACCCCGTTTGGGTTATCCAGCGAACACCTGTTCAGGAGCGCCGACGCGCCGCCTCGTACAGCACGATCCCCGCCGCCACACCGGCGTTGAGGGACTCGGCGCCGCCCGGCATCGGAATGCGCACCCGGAAGTCGCACGTCTCGCCGACGAGCCGCGAGAGCCCCTTGCCCTCGCTGCCGACGACGATGACCACGGGGCCGTCGAGGGCCGCCAGGTCGCCGAGTTCGGCCTCGCCGTCGGCGGCGAGGCCGACGACCGTGATGCCGGCCTTCTGGTACGTCTCCAGCGCCCGCGTGAGGTTGGTGGCGCGGGCCACCGGCGTACGGGCGGCCGTACCGGCGGACGTCTTCCAGGCGCCCGCGGTCATGCCGGCCGCGCGCCGCTCGGGCACGACGACGCCGTGGCCGCCGAAGGCGGAGACGGAGCGGACGACGGCGCCCAGGTTGCGCGGGTCGGTCACGCCGTCGAGGGCGACGATCAGCGGGTCCGCGCCCTCGTCGTGGGCGGCGGCGACCAGGTCCTCGGGGTGCGCGTACTCGTACGGCGGCACCTGGAGCACGAGCCCCTGGTGGTTCAGCCCGTTGGTCATCCGGTCCAGCTCGGGACGCGGCGCCTCCATCAGGTTGATCCCGCCGCGCTCGGCGGCGAGCTGGAGGGCCTCGCGCACCCGCTCGTCGTTGTCGATGAACTGCTGGACGTAGAGCGTGGAGGCGGGCACGCCCTCGCGCAGTGCCTCGTAGACGGGGTTGCGGCCGACGACCAGCTCGGACGTCGAGCGGCCACCGCCGCGCCGCTGCTGCGGGCGGCCGCCGGTGGCGCGGCGCGCCTTGGCGTTGGCGGCACGCTGCTTGGCGTGTCCCTTGCGCATCTCGGCGGGGGGCGTCGGCCCCTTGCCTTCCAGGCCCCGGCGTCGCTTGCCGCCGCTGCCGACCTGCGCGCCCTTCTTGCCGGACATGCGGCGGTTGTTCGCGGCCATGAGTACCTGTCTCCGCTTCTCTGCGTCTCTGCGTCTGTGGGTCTTGCGGGGTGTGCGTCGTACGTGCGTCTTATGCAGTGTGCCGCCCGGAGGGCCGGGCGGCACAATCGATCTACGATCCGGACTCGGGTCAGCGGGGGCCGAGGCTCCAGCGGGGTCCCTGCGGGCCGTCCTCGATGACCAGTCCGGACTGCCCGAGCCGGTCGCGGATGGCGTCGGCCGTGGCCCAGTCCTTCCGCGCCCGCGCGCCCTCGCGCTGGTCGAGCACGAGCCGTACGAGGCTGTCGACGACGTGCCGCAGGTCCTCGCCCTGCTCCTGCTCCCCCGCCCACTGCGCGTCCAGCGGGTCGAGGCCGAGCACGCCGAGCATGGCCCGCACCTCGGCGAGCCGGGCGACGGCGGCGTCCTTGTCGTCGGCGGCCAGCGCGCTGTTGCCCTGCCGGACGGTGGTGTGCACGATCGCGAGCGCCTGCGGGACGCCCAGGTCGTCGTCCATCGCCTCGGCGAAGGCGGGCGGCACCTCGGCGGCGGGCTCGACGGCGTGGCCGGCCAGCTCGGTGACGCGCTGCACGAAGCCCTCGATCCGCGCGTACGCCGACTCGGCCTCGCGCAGGGACTCCTCGCTGTACTCGATGGTGGAGCGGTAGTGCGGGGTGCCCAGGTAGTAGCGCAGCACGACCGGCCGCCACTTCTTCACCATCTCGCTCACGAGCACGCTGTTGCCGAGCGACTTGGACATCTTCTCGCCGCTCATGGTGACCCAGGCGTTGTGCACCCAGTAGCGGGCGAAGGCGTCGCCGAAGCCCTTGGCCTGGGCGATCTCGTTCTCGTGGTGCGGGAAGATCAGGTCGATCCCGCCCCCGTGGACGTCGAACTCCTCGCCCAGGTACTTGTGCGCCATCGCGGAGCACTCCAGGTGCCAGCCCGGCCGCCCCCGCCCCCACGGCGTCTCCCAGCTCGGCTCCCCGGGCTTGGCCGCCTTCCACATGGCGAAGTCCCGCGGGTCCCGCTTGCCGGTCTCGCCCTCGCCGGCGGGCTGGCGCAGCTCGTCGATGTCCTGGTTGGACAGCGACAGGTAACCGGGCAGGGACCGTACGTCGAAGTAGACGCTGCCGTCGGCCTCGTAGGCGTGCCCGCGCTCGATGAGGCCGCGCATCATCTCGACCATCTCGGTGATGTGGCCGGTGGCGCGCGGCTCGTAGGTGGGCGGCAGGCAGCCGAGGGCGTCGTAGGCGTCGTTGAACGCCCGCTCGTTCTCGTACCCGATGGACCACCAGGGGCGGTTCTGCTGCTCGGCCTTCCCGATGATCTTGTCGTCGATGTCGGTGACGTTGCGGACGAACGTGACGTCGTAGCCGCGGTACGCGAACCAGCGGCGCATGATGTCGAAGTTCAGCCCGGAACGGATGTGCCCGATGTGCGGGGCGGCCTGCACGGTGGCACCGCACAGGTAGATCGAGACGCAGCCCGGCGTGAGGGGGGCGAAGTCACGGATCTGCCGGGCGCTGGTGTCGTACAGGCGAATAGTCACGTGTCCAAGGGTAGTAGGCCCCGGACAGTGCCCAGGGCACGCGTGCCCCGTTGTTGCACGACCGAGCCGGAACGGGGGACGCCCCCTCTCGCCCCCCCGCGAGCCGCAGCGCCGGGAGGGCACCCTCTTGGCCGACCGAGTCGGACGGTGGGTGGGCAGGGGCCGGGGCCCAGGGGCGGAGCCCCTGGCGGGGCGCGGCGCGGAGCCCCGTACGGCGCGTCCCCCGGCGGCACCCCTTCCGTCGCCCCGCCCGGCTAGGACACCCGCACGACCAACGCCGTGGCCACCGCCATCAGCCCCTCCCCCCGCCCGGGGAACCCGAGCCCGTCCGTCGTCGCCCCCGACACGGACACCGGCGCTCCCACCGCCTCGCGGAGAACCGCCTCCGCCTCCGCCCGCCGCTTGCCGACCTTCGGCCGCGCCCCCACCACCTGCACCGCCACGTTGCCGATCCGGAACCCCCCGTCCCGCACGATCCGCGCCGCCTCCGTCAGCAGCGTCACCCCGGACGCCCCGGACCACTCCGGCCGCCCGGTGCCGAAGTGCTGCCCGAGATCCCCGAGCCCGGCCGCCGAGAACAACGCGTTGCACGCCGCGTGCGCGACGACGTCGGCGTCGGAGTGCCCGGCGAGCCCGGGCCCCTCGCCCTCCCACTTCAGCCCGGCGCACCACAGCTCACGCCCGTCCTCGAAGGCGTGGATGTCCGTACCGATCCCGACCTGCGGCAACAGCAGGGGCTGCTGCTCGCCCGTCCCGGAACCCGTCGTTTCAGAACCCATCGTTGAGCCTCCTGCGCGCCAGTACCGCCTCCGCGAGCACCAGGTCGAGCGGGCGCGTCACCTTGAACGCCTCCTCGTGCCCCGGCACCACCACCACCTCGAGCCCCAGCTGCTCGACCATGCTCGCGTCGTCGGTGACGTCGTCGGTCACCGTCCCGTGGGCGCGCACCAGCGTCGCGCGGTCGAAACCCTGCGGGGTCTGCACCGCGCGCAGCCGTGCCCGCTCCGGCGTGGCCACCACCGGCTCCGGCTCGCCGGGCGTCCCGGCGGGCTCGACCTGCTTGACGGTGTCGGCGAGCGGCACCGCCGGCACCACGGCGGGCGCGCCCTCCCGTACGGCGTCGATCACGGCGTCCACCGTGTCGACCGGCACCAGCGGCCGGGCCGCGTCGTGCACGAGGACGATGCCGTACTCGGGCGGCAGCGCGTCCAGGCCGAGCCGTACGGACTCCTGCCGCGTCGAGCCGCCGGGCACGACGAGAAAGTCGGTCCGCTCAGGCAAGGCGTGCGCGTCCAGGAGGCTCTTCACCTCGTCCGCGCCGTCGGGCGGTGCGACGACCACGACGAGGGAGACCCCCCGGGAGGCGGCCATCGCCCGGACCGCGTGGATGAGCATGGGCGTGCCGCCCAGCGCGCGCAGGGCCTTGGGGGCGCCCGGGCCGAGCCGTACGCCCCGGCCCGCGGCCGGAATCACGACGGCGGTCGGTGTGTTCGCACGGGTGTCGGGGGCCTGCCGGGTGGGCGAGGGACGCGATTCGTCAGACATCGGTTCCTGTCAGGTTTGTGTGCTCGACCTACTTGGGTATGGCCTCACCGTGCCGGGCGCGATGCCTTGACCGGACCCTTCCGTGACCCTGGTCGAGCCAGCAGCCCGGGCCCGGCACGCCAGGATCCCGGGAGGCCTCCCGGGACGAGCGTACGAGGATCATGGGCATCCGGACGTCCGGATGCCGGAAACCGTGTCCGGGTACGAACATGCCGCAGCGCCCGGCGACAGCAAAGTGTCATCGGGCACCGCGGCATTTCCGTGCGCTGAACCGAGTGGCTGACGGTCTGCGCCTCACCTCGGATCCGGTCGGATCAATCCGGTCGGACGAGTCCGGTCGGGTCGATCCAGCCCGGTCAGGAGGCGAGCACCTCGTCGAGCAGGGCCTCCGCCTTGTCCTCGTTGGTGTTCTCCGCGAGAGCCAGCTCGCTCACCAGGATCTGGCGGGCCTTGGCGAGCATGCGCTTCTCACCTGCGGAGAGTCCGCGCTCGCGCTCGCGCCGCCACAGGTCGCGCACGACTTCCGCGACCTTGATGACGTCGCCGGAGGCGAGCTTCTCCAGGTTTGCCTTGTAACGACGCGACCAGTTCGTGGGCTCCTCGGCATACGGCGCGCGCAGCACCTCGAAGACCCGGTCCAGCCCGTCCTGACCGACCACATCACGCACGCCGACGAACTCCGCATTGTCCGCTGGCACACGTACCGTCAGGTCGCCCTGGGCGACCTTCAGCACCAAGTAGGTCTTGTCCACGCCTTTGATCTGGCGAGTTTCGATAGCCTCGATCAGCGCGGCCCCGTGATGGGGATAGACCACGGTGTCGCCAACCTTGAACGTCATGTGACAGGTACCCCTTCCGTGGCTATCCAGGGTAACACGGAAACTGCGTCTACTGAATGGCGTTTTCGCAGGTCAGGGCATATCTCGGGGCTTGACAACAGCAACAGGAACGTGCTGCGCGAGGCGAGCGGAAGAAAGTATTCGCAGGTCGGAGCGGCTCTTCAGGCCGGGCGAAACACGCACGTCACACGCCCCCGGAACCCTGCCCGCATGCCCGAAGATCCCGATATGTCCGGTTCCACGCGTGCGACTTCCGCTACTCCGTTCGGTGGCCGTGGCGGGGTTCCGGACGAATCCGGAATTGATCACGAGGTGCCCCGTCCGGCCCACCGGTGATCAATTTCCTGGCCGCCCGCGCATTCCTTCACGGAAATCTCGCGTCCCCATCCACGACCGGTATGGCGGAGGGCCGCATAGCTGAATGTCGGACGAGTACGAGCCGCAAAACGACGCCCGTAACGGGCCCCGGCCGCTCTCCCACCGCGCCGGCGCCCTACCGCCTGCCGGGCGAAGCCGGGTGGCTTCGGGGAGGGTCGGGTGCGGCGGCCCGAGAACGGCTCGGTAGCCTGAGGCCGCTGACAGCCACTTAGGGCGGCTTTATCCGTTGCCGCCACCCCGCTCGAGACCAAGGAGTTGCCGCCGCCGTGAGCAGCAGCCTTCGACGCGGTGCCCTCGCCGCCGCCGCCATCGCGTTCTCGATCGCCTCGCTCGCCGCGTGCGGCGCCGGTCACAACGCGCAGACGCTGGAGATCAAGCCGGATCACGCTGCCACGACCGTCGGCGACATCGAGGTGCAGAACGCGGTCGTCATCACGCAGCCCGATCTGGAGTCGACCGGCCCGGCCGTGATCGCCGTGACCCTGTTCAACAACGGCAGGACGGACCAGACCCTCGAGTCCATCGCCGTCCCGGACACCGGCAAGTCCGCCGAGCTGAAGCCCGCCAAGGGCGAGAAGGGCGACCTGGTCGTCCCGGCCGGCGGCTCCCTGATCCTCGGCGGCAAGGACAACGCCGCCGCCGTCCTGCCCAGCAGCCGCGAGGCGCTTCAGGACGGGAACGCGCAGAAGATCACCTTCACCTTCAGCAAGACCGGCGAGGTGAGCCTGCGCGCGCTCGTCGTCCCCTCCGAGAGCTACTTCACCGAGTGGGGCCCGAGCGACGTCCCGTCGGCCCCGGGCGCGTCGCAGCCCTCCGGCGAGGCCTCCGCCGACACCTCGGGCGAGCCGTCCGACGGCGAGTCCGCGGGCACCCCGGCGGACGGCTCGACGGCCTCCGGAGAGGCGGACGGGACCGGCACCTCGACGGAGGGCACCCAGGAGGACGGCACCTCCCAGGAGGACGGCACCGGCACCGGCACCGGCACCGGCACGGGTACCGAAGCCGGCCACTGAGCGCCGTAGCCGCACGCACGCGGACACGCACGTACGCCGAAGGGCGGGACCTCTCCGTGAGGTCCCGCCCTTCGTCACCTCCGGCCCGCGGGCCGGCCTACGGCTCGAACTTGTAGCCCAGCCCGCGCACCGTCACCAGGTACCGCGGCGCGCCCGGGTCGGGCTCGATCTTGGCGCGCAGCCGCTTGACGTGGACGTCGAGGGTCTTGGTGTCACCGACGTAGTCGGCACCCCACACCCGGTCGATCAACTGCATGCGGGTCAGCACGCGGCCGGCGTTGCGCAGCAGCATCTCCAGCAGGTCGAACTCCTTGAGCGGCAGGTCGACCTTGGTGCCGCCGACGGTGACCACGTGCCGGTCGACGTCCATGCGGACGGGCCCGGCCTCGAGGGCGGCCGGGGCGACCTCCTCCGGCTCGCCGCGCCGGCGCAGTACGGCACGGATGCGGGCGACCAGCTCGCGGGAGGAGAAGGGCTTGGTGACGTAGTCGTCGGCCCCTATCTCCAGCCCGACGACCTTGTCGATCTCGCTGTCCTTGGCGGTCACCATGATCACGGGAACGTTCGAGCGGCCGCGCAGCTGGCGGCAGACCTCGGTGCCCGGCAGGCCGGGCAGCATCAGGTCGAGGAGCACGAGGTCGGCGCCGTTGCGCTCGAACTCGTCGAGTCCGTCGGGGCCGGTGGTCGCGATGGCGACCTCGAAGCCCTCCTTGCGGAGCATGTACGACAGGGCGTCGGAGAAGGACTCCTCGTCCTCGACGACGAGCACACGGGTCACGGAAGGACCTCCGGGGCGGGAAACGTTTCGTACGGGGATGTTTGGGGGGATGAGGCCGACCGCGGGGTCTCGTCGCCGATTCCGTCGCGGTCGGACCGCTGCCGCGCGCGGTCGCGGGCCAGGCCCGCCTCCGGCAGCCGCAGGGTGAAGGTGGAGCCCTGGCCTTCGGCGCTCCACACCGTGACCTCCCCGCCGTGCGAGGCGACCACGTGCTTGACGATCGCGAGACCCAGGCCGGTGCCTCCGGTGGCCCGTGAGCGGGCCGGGTCGACGCGGTAGAAGCGCTCGAAGACGCGCTCCTTGTCCTTCTCCGAGATGCCGATGCCCTGGTCGGTCACGGCGATCTCGATCAGGTCGCCGCCGGTGGCGGCGACGCGGCGGGCGGCTATGCCGACGCGGGTGCGGGCCGGCGAGTAGTTGACGGCGTTCTCGACGAGGTTGCCGAGGGCGGCGGCGAGCTGGCCGCGGTTGCCGCGTACGTGCAGATCCGCCGTTCCTCCGGCGGCCATGGTGATCTGCTTGGTGCCGGCCGCGTGCCGGCAGCGGTCGATGGCCTCGGCGACCAGCTCGTCCACCCGGACGGGCTCGGCGTCGTCGAGGGGGTCGTCGTTCTGGACCCGGGACAGGTCGATGAGCTCCTGCACCAGGTTCGTCAGCCGGGTCGCCTCGATCTGCATCCGCCCGGCGAACCGCTCCACGGCCTCCGGGTCGTCCGCCGCGTCCATCACGGCCTCGGACAGCAGCGAGAGCGCCCCGACCGGCGTCTTCAGCTCATGGCTCACATTGGCGACGAAGTCGCGCCGTACGGCCTCGATGCGGCGGGCCTCGGTGAGGTCCTCCACCAGCAGCAGCACCAGCCGCGACCCGAGGGGCGCGACGCGCGCCGAGACGGCGAGGGCCTCCCCCCGCCCGTTGCCGCGCCGGGGCAGGTCCAGCTCGACCTGCCGTATCTCCCCGTCCCGCCGCGTGTCCCTGGCCATCTGCAGCATGGGCTCGACGGCGAGCTTGCCGCCCCGGACCAGGCCGAGGGCGTACGCCGCCGAGCTGGCCTTGACCACGGCGTCGGCCTCGTCGAGGACGACGGCGGAGGAGCGCAGTACGGACAGGACGGTGTCGACACCGGGCGGCAGCACGGGGTCGGTGTGCAGCGAGGTGCGCGTGGGGCGCTTCTGCTCCCGCTCGCTCCAGCGGAACGCCAGCATGGCGATGACACCGGTGAGTACTCCGGCGATCGCAGCCGCTGCGGCGACCGCCGCGTTCACGTCCATGTCTCCAAGGTTAGGCACGGCGAACGTCCACGCCCCAGCCATCGGGGTGCGACCTCGAACACTCGTCGCCCAGAGTTCACCTTGGAGCCAGGGATGGTTCATTTGGGGTGCCGGAAACGGACGCGTACAGGACGGAACGTGTAAGCGTGGGGGCACGGCGAGGGGCGCGAGGCCGCTTTTCGAGCCCCTTAAACAGACGTACGAGAGGGAATCCTGATGCGGGACGCGTACCACGAGGAACTTGATTCGATCGGTGACGGTCTGGTGGAGATGGCCCGGCTGGTCGGGTCGGCCATCGGACGCGCCACGACCGCGATCCTCGACTCCGACCTGAAGCTGGCCGAGGCCGTCATCGAGGCGGACCAGAAGGTCGACGACCTCCAGCACGAGCTGGAGGCCCGGGCGATAACCCTGCTGGCCCGACAGCAGCCGGTCGCCACCGACCTGCGCATCGTCGTGACCTCGCTGCGGATGTCGGCCGACCTGGAGCGCTCGGGCGACCTGGCCCAGCACGTGGCCAAGCTGGCCCGGCTGCGCTACCCGGAGCGTGCGGTGCCGCACGACCTGCACGCGACCATCCTGGAGATGGGCCAGCTCGCGCAGCGCCTGATGGCGAAGGCCGCCGAGGTGATCATCACCAAGGACGTCGACCTGGCGCTCCAGCTGGAGCAGGACGACGACGCGATGGACCTCCTGCACCGCACCCTCTTCCAGCACCTGATGGACGACCGCTGGAAGCACGGCATCGAGACGGCCGTCGACGTCACGCTGCTGGGCCGCTACTACGAGCGCTTCGCCGACCACGCGGTCTCGGTCGCCAAGCGGGTGGTCTACCTGGTCACCGGCGAGCACGCGGACACCCTCCAGTCGGACATCCAGCCGGCGACGCAGGTCGAGGGGGCCTGAGCCTCGCCCGCGCGGGAGCGGACTGCTGCGCGGTAGCGGACTGCTGCGCGGGCGGCCTGCTGCGGCGGCGGCAGGCCGCAGGGAGGTCGGCCGCGGGGGGCGCGCGCGTTCGCTTCAGTGCGCCGTTGATGCGACGGCCGCTCGGGGCGTGCAATGGACTCAGGACCCCGGGGCCCCGGGACCCAGGGCCCCGGCACCCGCTTCCAGGAGGAACCATGGCCGATTCCCCCAGCACGAGGCCCGACCCCGCACAGGAACGTCCCACCGAGCAGCCTCCCGAGATCCGCAGCCTCCCGCTGATCGCCGCCTGCGGCTGCGGCTCGGGCTGCGGCTGCGGCTGCCAGTCGGGAAGCCCCTGCCAGTGCGGCTGACGCGGTAGCGGCAACCGGTGCACAGGGGTGCGGCGGCCGGGTTCGCCCCGGCCGCCGCACGGGCGCACCCTGGAGGTAAGACCCTGAAGGAGGTGCGAGGCGCCATGGCTCACTTCATGGACGTACACCACGGGATGCACGGCATCACCTCGGACCAGTTGCACGAGGCCCACCAGGCCGATCTCGCCGTGGAGAAGGACGAGAACGTCCACTTCGAACAGGCGTGGGCGGACCCCGCCTCCGGCACCGTCTACTGCCTCTCCGAGGGGCCGTCGGCCGAGGCGGTCCAGCGCGTGCACGAACGCGCGGGCCACAAGGCGGACGAGATCCACGAGGTCCCCCTGTCGGTATAGACCCGGCCCAGGCCCGGTTCAGACCCGGTCCAGGCCCTGCTACGGGCCGGACAGGCCTCCCGCAGGCGGGTACCGCGTCACCCCGGACTTGAGTACGGGTACTCAGGCCCGGGGCGGGCTCCCGGTCGACCCTGGTTCAGGAGCACGACCACGACCACCACCCCGGGGGGCCCGGATCCCATGAACAGCACCCAGCCGAACAACGCCCGAACCGACCGGACCGACGGCACCGACCGGACCGGCCGCATACGCGGCTTGGTCCGCCTGGTCCTCGCCAACCGCGTCTCCGCGGCCTATCTCACCCTGGTCGGCGGCGCGATGACGGTCGCCGCGGTGCAGCCGCTCTTCTGGAGCGGCCCCGACGCCTCCCTCATCTGGGTGTGGCCGGCCCTGTTCACCTTCCCGGCCTTCGGTTTCGTGGCCTGGCTCGGCGAGGCGGGCTGGGGCGGCGAGGCACCGGCGTGGTTCCTCGTCGGCGGCATCGTGCTCTCGGCGCTGGTCCAGTCCCTGGCCCTGGGGGCGGCGTGGCGGACGCTGCGCGGACGCCGGGGCAACCGCCGGCCCCTGACGACGGCGAACTGACTCCCTCCCTCCCGTCCTCCCCCGCCCGCCCGAACCGACCGAACCGGACCGCGGCGATCGGGCGCCGCCCGTGTGCCCCCTGCGACGGTGGATGCCGAAGGGAGGCCGCATGATCTCCGCGTTGAACCACCTGGTCGACCTGGTCGAGGAGCACCTCGGCGAGGAACCGGACGTTCCCGCACTGGCCGCGAGGCTCGGCACGACCGAGTACCACCTGCGCCGGATGTTCTCGTCGCTGGCGGGCATGCCGTTGTCCGAGTACGTCCGGCGGCGCCGCATGACGGTGGCCGCCGCCGACGTCGTACGGGGCGAGGACGATCTGCTGACCGTCGCCGTCCGGTACGGCTACGGCTCGACGGAGGCGTTCGGACGCGCGTTCCGGTCGGTCCACGGCTCCGTCCCGCGCGACGTCCGCCGCGACGGCGGCCCCCTTCGGACACAGCCGCAGCTCAGGTTCCGCCTGACCGTCGAAGGGAGCACCACCATGGACACCCGTTTCACCGACCGCCCCGCGTTCCGCCTGATCGGCCACGCGACCCGCGTCCCCCTCATCCACGAGGGCGTCAACCCGCACATCCAGCAGCACGTCGCCGCCCTCCCCCCGGAGGCCCACGCCCGCCTGAAGTCCCTCGGCGACACGGACCCGGCGGGCCTGCTCCAGGTCACCGACGACGTGGCCCAGGACAGTCCGGAGGGCACGGAGTTGACCTACCTCCACGGCGTCGCGGTCTCCGGGTCCACCCCGGCCCCCGACGACCTCGACGCCATCGAGGTACCGGCCGGCACGTGGGCGGTCTTCCGCAGCTCGGGCCCCTACCCGGACGCCCTCCAGACCACCTGGGCGGCCACGGCGTCGGAGTGGTTCCCCTCGAACCCCTGGCGCCTGCGCCCCGGCCCGTCGATCGTCACCGTCCTGGACCGGGCGGAGGACTTCACGACGGCGACGACGGAACTGTGGCTGCCGGTGGAACCGGCCTGAGGGCGGGGCGCTCAGTCCGTCCGCAGCTCGTCCGCCAGTTCACCGAGGTCGGCGGTGTCGTCGGCGGGCGGCGCCTCGACGGTCACCGGTTCGTTGACGTCGAGGAAGGTGACGGTCATGTCGAGGGGTTCGCCGTCGATGATCTCGAGCGGCTGGTCGGCGGTACCGCCCTTCGACGTGTACGTGTCGCTGCGCATCCGGAACCGCTTGGTGCGGTTGTCGTCGCCGACCCACAGGTCCATGGTGAGGGTGCCGTCGAGGCGCATGGCCGAGAACTGGGCGAGACTGTCGATCCGGCGCTCGCGGGCCGCCTTGTCGGGGGCGGCGTCGCGGGCGGCATGCAGGCCGTCGCTGGTGACCGTTCCTCTGTAGTGCGTGGCCGGGACGCCCTCGACCGTCTCGGCCCCGACGCGCCGCACGTCCTTGGAGGCGATCAGCATCGCCGACTGCACGACCGGGTTGCCTTCGAGCTGACACGGCAGCACGCCGTACGAATTGTTGTCGAACAGGTCGCGTCCCCACGCGGCCGGCTCGGCGCTGAACCAGCTCGCGCCCTTCAGCATCCCGGAGTCGGCGGCGTCTCCGTGGACGTACATCGCCCCGTCGACGAACCGGATCTCCAACGGGCCGCCTCCGTACCTGCCGGTGGCGGTCAGCTTCATCCCCATGGTCATCGGCGCCGTGTGCATGGACGCCTCGGCCTTCACCCGGCCCCACTCCGGCACGGAGCCGGTGACCCGGTAGCGCAGCGACGTGATGCGCTCGGAGCCCGCCACCGCCTTCGCCACGGCCTGCACGGGTGTCACGGCGGGTGAACTCTCCCTCGCGGACGCCGAGTCACTCGCCACCCCCTCCCCGCAGGCAGCCGTTCCTCCGGCGAGCAGCACGACGGCGAACGCCGCACCCGTCGCCCTGCGCGGTATCCGGCCACGCGGTGAATTCCCCACGATTCCCCCCCCCGGAATCAGAGCGGCCGACCGTGCCGCGCCGTGAGCGTATCCCGGTGCACGCCGCTTGATCCACGGAGCCGCGTGAGCCCGACCCGAGCCCCGCGCAGTCGGCTGCTAGCTTCCGGAGCCATGACGGACAGCGTGTACGTGGGCAACGCGGGCAAGGACGCGGCACTGGACCGGGGGTGGCTGCTGGGGCACTTCAAGGGCGCCTCAGACCCCCGGCACAGTGAGGACGTGGAGATCAAGTGGGGCGTCCACCCGAAGGGGGACGAGCGCGCCCACTGGGTCACCGGTGAGGAACGCACCGCCCTCCAGGTCCTCATCAGCGGCCGCTTCCGCGTGGAACTGCCCGGCCGCAGCGTCGTCCTGGCCGAACAGGGCGACTACGTCGTGTGGGGCAGGGGCGTCGACCACTCCTGGTACGCGGAGGAGGAGTCCGTGGTCCTGACGGTGCGGTGGCCGTCCCTGCCCGGCTACGCGGTCGACCGGGACGCCTACGGGGCGCCGCCCGCCAGGGACTGAGCAGCCCGGAGGGACCGAACTCACCTGCTGGATGGCCGACATGCCGACCCAGAACAGCACTTGCCACTCCGGAAACTCAACACTTTCCACATAGGAAACAGACTGCTACTCTTTCCAGTATGGAAACTAACGGGGTACCGCTGACGCCGGAGCAGGCCCGGGCCGCTCTGACCGACACCGAGCGGGTCCGGGTCTCGGCGGCGGCGCTGACGGCCACACCATGGCCGACCTGGTTCTTCATCACGCTGACGCTCTACGTCGCCGTCCTCCCGATCACCCTCGGAGGCATCACGGCCGACCGTGACTGGCTGCTGCCGCGCCCCGCCTGGATGGCCGCCATGCTGGCGATCACCGCGCTCTACGCGGCACTCTTCGCGGTCGCGGCGAAGGCCTGGCGCGACAAGACCGGCGTGGCACTGCGGATGGACGTACTGCCGAAGCGGGCGACCCTGCCGCTCATGGTCGGCCTGCCCCTGCTGCTGGTCGGGGGACCGCTCGTCTTCCGTGCCACGGGCCGACCGGTGTGGCTGATCGCGGCCTCCTTGCTGGGCGCGGCCGTGTCCGTCGGCTTCCACCTCACCTTCGTACGCCTGCACCGGAGGACCGCGTGAGCGCCGAGCCCCGCGACCCTCTGGCCGGCTTCGACACCACCATCCACGCCCCGCACCGACTGCGCATCTGCGCCCTGCTCGAGGCAGCGGGGGAGGCGGAGTTCAGCCTGGTCCAGAAAGAACTCGGCCTCTCCGCCTCCGCGTTGAGCAAGCACGTCACCGTCCTGATGGACGCCGGCCACGTCGAACAACGCAAGGCCGTCCGAGACACCCGCCGGCGCGTGTGGCTCCGCCTGACCAAGCAGGGCCGGGCCGCGTACCAGGGCCACCTCGCGGCCCTGCGCGCCATCGTGGGTCCGTCCGACCCGGCTCCCTGACCGACGAGACCGGGACGCCAGAATCCCCCGATGACGGCGCCCCCACCGCTGCCGCGCATCCGGCTGTCCGTACCGCGTGGCACTGTGCCGCCATGACGACATCGACAGAGCTGACCCTCTTCGCCGACTACTTCCAGATACACGTGTGCGATGCGGAGGGGGACGGGGATCTGATCGAGGCATGGAGGGCCGCCCGGGCCGACGTCGACTCGGACCGGAGCCCGGAGACCACGGAGCAGATCCGCCTCCAGGTGTGGGCGGCCCCGGAGTCTCCGACAACGGTCATCAAACGATGGGCCGCTGATCGCTCCTGAAGGGGCACCGCGCCAACGAGGGCACGCAACCTTGCCTCTCCAGCCCGCGTCGGCTCGAGTAGAGGCGCCCCCACGCCACGATCGGTACGAAGCAGGTCGTCATCACCCACTCCCCCTCCCCCGGCGCGTCCGCCACCGTACGCAGCACCGCTGAACGGCCCCGTGCCACCCGCCCGTTGTCAGTGCCGGCCTTTAGGCTTTCGAGTGCGCGGTCGGCTTCCGGGGGTTCCAGCTCTGTAAGGAATGGTTGCATCCCCGGCCTGTCCGGGGGCGGCCCGGAGAATCGTCCGGGACCCAACCGACGGCCGGGCTTCGTCGATGGCCAGCGGATGACCTGCCAGCGCCGACCGCGCACCCGTCAACGACGCCAGCGACCGAGTTCCCCACCACGATCCAGGGTGCGGCCGAGAAGGGGCAGCAGGCGGTCCCAGTGACGCCGCAGCGCGGCGGCGTCGAAGGCGTCGGCGTCGGACATGGTGAAGCCGTGGACGGTGCCGGAATAGATCTCGGAGGTGTAGCCGACACCCGCCGCGTCCAGGCCCTGGTTGAGTTCGCCGAGGTCATCGGGCGTCAAGTCGCTCTCGGCGTGGCCGAAGTGGACCTCGGCGGCCAGTCTGGCGAGGCTGTCGGGCCCGTCGGCTCCCACGGGAGCGTGGAATGCGGCGAGGGCGGCCACCTGGTCCGGGTGGGCCACCGCGGTGCGCGTCGCCAGGAGGCCGCCGATGCAGTAGCCGGTCACCGCGACCGGTCCGGGACCGACCTCGGGCTGAGCGGCGAGGAACGTGAGAAAGGCGTCGGCGTCGCGCAGGACCCGTTCCGCGGTGTGCGCCTCGATCAAGGGCATCACCTGGGCGAAGACCGCACCCCGGGCCTCTTCCCCGATGTACTCGGGAAGCTCGACGACCGGCGCCGGGCCGTGCCGGTAGAAGTAGTTGGGCACGAGTACGTAGTACCCGTGCCCGGCCAGTTCGCGGGCCATCTCCCGCAGCACGGGCCGGATCCCGAAGCCGTCCGCGTACATCAGCACGCCCGGGTACCGCTCCCCGTCGCCGGGGAAGGCGGCGAACGCGTCGGCCCGTCCGTCCGCGGTCGGAATCTGCAACGTCTTGATGGGCATGAACTCTCCTGTCGTGGTTGATGTGTCGAGCCTGTGATCAACACGACGGAGGCGGAGCCCGCGCGGCGCTCAGAGGAGCACCGGGTCACCAATCCGTGTGTGGCGCGAAGCCGTCCCGGTAGTCATGACTCCAGAACATAGCCCACCGGACGCCGCAGGGGTCGGGCCCTACGACGTCCGGTGGGCTACTGGGCCGCCTGTTCTCGACGTGCACGCTGGTGCCGTCGCGGCCTCACGCCGGGGGATAGATGTCCCCGCCCCGCTCCATGCTTTCCTCTTCACTCTGACTCTGCAGCCTTCGGGCCTTATCCCGGAGCCGCTTCCGCTCTTCCGGGTCGCCGGCCCGCTCCGAGGCGGCCTGCAACTCCTGGGCCTTGTCGCGCATCTGCTGGAGTCGGGCGCGCGTTTCTCCGCTTTCACTCATGGGATCCGTCCTCGCATCGTGAGCGGCGGTTGCGCATACCAGCGAATCACACACGGCTACCCTTCGCACCCGGAGCGTTACCCGGCCCGTGCTGAGTACCGCAGGGCTGATGACGTCACCTCGTAACGGCGTACGTTCTACTGTGGTCACCGACCGAAGGGGCGACGCATGGCCTACGTCGTGGATCTGATCTGCTATCCCGTCAAGGGGTGTGCGGGCACGTCGTCGAACGATGCGCTCCTGACGCCGGCGGGCCTCGCCCACGACCGCAGCTTCATGGTCATCGGCGAGGACGGGACCTTCCGCACGCAACGCCGGCATCCCCGCCTCGCCCTGGTCCGTCCGGCCATCAGCACCGACGGCACCCGGCTCACGCTTGACGCGGCCTGCGGGGCCGACGGCACGGGCCGCTTCGGCACGCTGTGCCTCGACGTGACGACGTCCGCGCCGCGCCGCGACGTCGATCTGTTCGGCACCGCTTACCAGGGGATCGACCAGGGTGACGAAGCCGCCGCCTGGCTGTCGGAGTTCCTCGGCACCCCCAGCCGTCTGGTCCGCGTCCCGCCGGAGCACGACCGCATCGCCGACGGCCTGACCTCTGGCCCGTCCGGCTATGCCGACAGCAGTGCGGTGCACCTGCTGTCCCGCGCCTCCCTCACCCTTCTCAACCAGCGGATGGCTGAGCGCGGTGCCCCGATCCTGCCGATGAACCGCTTCCGCCCGAACATCGTCGTCGACAGCCACGAGGGTCACGACAACGACAGCGGCAGCGACCGGGCAGCCCTGCCGCACGCCGAGGACCGCGCACGCCGCATCTCCATCGGCGGTGCCGAATTGGGGTACGCCAAACTCGCGGTGCGCTGTGCCGTCACCCTGGTCGAGCAGGAGGCCGGAGCAAGGCGGGGGCCGGAGCCCCTGCGCACACTCGCGAGCTACCGGCGGGCGGCAAGCGGCGGCGTGGTGTTCGGCGCCAAGTTCTCCGTGATCACGCCGGGAAAGCTGTCGGTCGGCGACGAGGTTGTCGTCCGGGAGTGGGGCGACGCCGAACTGTAGGTTCCCGCCCGGAGACGGCCCGGGACCAGTACCTTGACGGGCGCGGCTCAGATCGCGAACAGCGCATCCCCTTGTGCCTGAGGCGCCGGATCGAGTACCTGGCGCAACTGGCCAATGCTTCGTTTCCAGGCTCTGCCTCCCTCGGACCCCTCCCAAAGCTCTGAGAGCTCGGATTCGTCTGCGACGACCCGGTCCAAGGCCTCGACGGCCAACGACCTGAGGTCCGCGGACAGGGTCGGAATCGGCTCTTCGGGGCCGTACGGAGTATTGGCAGGCCCAGTATCTGAGCATTGGGCAACCACCAGGGCAGCAGCCGCAACTGCTTCCTCGGCTTCCGGGGCCTCCAGGTAGTCCTTGCTGTCGGCAGCGCGCACAAGAACCCTGCGGATGAGGGCTTCACGCTCCAGCATGTCGGCGTCGTCCAGATCGTTCGCGAAGTCCGCGGCTGTGTCGTTGTCGAACGGATGGATGTCCCATGTGCCCATGGCTCCCCCACTCAGTTGGTTGACCGGGATCTTCGCACTGGCCACTGACACCGATACAACGAGCATGTACGAGGGTGAAGGAGACGGATGGGCGCCCACAGCCGACGCCTTCGGTTGGCCGGATTGCTGGTCTGAGGGCTTCGTCAACCCGAGGATGCTGGCATGCACCGCACCGATGAGGAACACGAACAGCTCAGGCTGATCCGCCGCTATGTCACGCCCGGCCGTAGATATCTCAAGCTCGGCGGCGCCCTCCTCGGTATGAGTGAGCGCGATCGGGACACGTTCCTGCGGAAGCTGGGCAGGGCTGCGGGCGAGATCAGTCCTCGTGAGCTGGATGCGCTGCTTGACCGAGGATGGCGCGAGTGCACGGCGGCGGCCTGGCTCATCGCCGTGGCCGGCAGAACCGAGTTCCGGGAACGTCTCGGCGGGCTTCTGCTCGCCAGTCGAGGGCCCTTCGTGGGCCAGGCCTACTGTGTCTGCCTGGCCTCCTTCGGCACCTCTGCCGACGCCGACATCCTGGAGGCCTACCTCGACCGCTACCTGCCTCGCGCTGATCTCTACTACGACCAGACGGCCGCCCTCGGTGCGCTCTTGCTGCTCGATGCCAAGCTCGGTGCCGACCACGCGGCCCGGTTCCTCACCCCCGACGGGCTCTGGCAGCAGTGGATCGACGGGCCGCCCGGCAAGGACCGCGACGCCCCCGACACCTACCGGGAATTCATCGGCCAGCTCCTCGCTTGCGCGGACGTAGCTGCCAAGCACTGCCCTGACAGGCTGACATGAACCCCTGACCTGCGACGGAGCGGCGTCGGAGTCCCGCTGCGGACATCCCCTGACGGAGCTGAACAAGCCTCAAGCCCCCTGCCCACGGACAATCCGCAGGCAGGGGGCTTGATCAGTACCGCTTACTTCTTCTTGCCCTGGTTCTTCACGGCCTCGATCGCCGCCGCGGCCGCGTCCGGGTCGAGGTACGTGCCGCCGGGGTTCAGGGGCTTGAACTCGGCGTCGAGTTCGTAGGACAGCGGGATGCCCGTCGGGATGTTCAGGCCCGCGATGTCCGCGTCGGAGACGCCGTCGAGGTGCTTGACGAGGGCGCGGAGGGAGTTGCCGTGGGCGGCGACGAGGACCGTGCGGCCGGTGAGGAGGTCGGGGACGATGCTGTCGAACCAGTACGGCAGCATGCGGCCGACGACGTCCTTCAGGCACTCCGTCTGCGGGCGCAGCTCCGGCGGGAGCATCGCGTAGCGCGGGTCGGAGAACTGGGAGTACTCGGCGTCGCGGTCCAGCGCGGGCGGCGGGGTGTCGTAGGAGCGGCGCCACAGCATGAACTGCTCCTCGCCGAACTCCGCGAGGGTCTGGGCCTTGTCCTTGCCCTGGAGGGCGCCGTAGTGGCGCTCGTTGAGGCGCCAGTGGCGGTTGACAGGGATCCAGTGGCGGTCGGCGGCCTCCAGCGCGAGCTGGGCCGTGCGGATCGCGCGCTTCTGGACGGACGTGTGGACCACGTCGGGCAGCAGGCCGGCGTCCTTGAGCAGCTCGCCGCCGCGCGTCGCCTCCTTCTCGCCCTTCGGGGTGAGGTTGACGTCCACCCAGCCGGTGAACAGGTTCTTCTCGTTCCACTCGCTCTCGCCGTGGCGGAGGAGGATCAGCTTGTACGGTGCGTCGGCCATACGACCGAGCGTAATCCAACGGCCCGATCCCCCGCGCAGGCGCCCGGTGGGCGGACGGCGGGCGGACGGCGGGCGGCGGGCGGCGGGCGGACAGTGGGCGGACGGTTGACGGGAAGTGTTAATCGAGTGGCCCGCCGCCTCACGGGTTCGTAAGTTGTGCTTACCGCATCAGCCGCTTACATCATCTCGGGGGACCCATGTCAGTCGCCGGACTCAGGCGTGCCGCACGCGAGACCGTCTCCGGGCTCCCGCGCGAGTTCTGGTGGCTGTGGACCAGCACCCTGGTCAACCGGCTCGGTGCCTTCGTCGCCACCTTCATGGCGCTGTACCTGACCATCGACCGCGGCTACTCCGCCTCGTACGCCGGTCTGGTCGCCGCCCTGCACGGGCTCGGCGGGGTGGTGTCCTCGCTGGGTGCCGGGGTGATGACCGACCGGTTCGGGCGGCGGCCGACGCTGCTCGTCGCGCAGACCTCCACCGCGCTGTCGGTCGCGCTGCTCGGCTTCATGCGGGACCCGGTGGCCATCGCCGCCGTCGCCTTCCTCGTCGGCATGGCGAGCAACGCCTCCCGGCCGGCCGTGCAGGCGATGATGGCGGACATCGTGCGGCCCGAGGACCGGGTCCGGGCGTTCTCGCTCAACTACTGGGCGATCAACCTCGGCTTCGCGATCTCCTCCATGGCGGCCGGGTTCATCGCCGAGGTCAGCTATCTCGCCGGGTTCATGATCGAGGCCGGGATGACGCTGGTGTGCGCCGTCCTCGTCTTCGTGAAGCTGCCCGAGTCCCGGCCGTCCGGGCCGACGGGGACCGGCGGCCCCGATGACAAGGAAGCCGCCGTCTCCCTCCTGACCGTGCTGCGCGACGGGCGGTACATGGGTGTCGTGGGGCTGTCCTTCCTCATCGCCCTGATCTTCCAGCAGGCCTACGTCGGGCTGCCCGTCGCCATGGGCGAGGCCGGGTTCACGCCCGCGGACTTCGGCATGGCGATCGCCGTCAACGGGGTGCTGATCGTCGTCCTTCAGATTCCCGTCACCCGGTTCATCCAGCACCGCGACCCGCGACTGCTGCTCATCGGCTCCTCCCTGCTGGCCGGGTACGGCTTCGGTCTCACCGCCTTCGCCGGGTCGGTCGGGGTCTTCGCCCTCACCGTGTGCGTGTGGACGCTGGCCGAGATCGTCAACGCGCCGACCCAGACCGGGCTCGTCGTCCGCCTCTCCCCCGTGCACGGGCGCGGGCGGTATCAGGGCATGTACACCATGTCCTGGGCGGTCGCCGCCCTCGTCGCCCCGCTGATGTCCGGGTTCGTCATCGACCACTGGGGCGCCGAGTGGCTGTGGGGCGTCTGCGCCGTCGTCGGGACGGTGGCGGCGGCCGGGTACTGGGGGCTCATGCGGGGGCTGCCGGACGACGACGGGACACCGGTCGCCCGGGAAGCGTCCGGTGCGCCCGCCCCGGACGCTCCCCGGGCCGACGCCGACGCCGGCGCCGTCTGACGCCGTGGCCCCGCCGCCCGCTCACGGGTGCATCCGCGCCCCCTTCAGCACCTTGTCCACCGCGTTCCTCGGGCCGTACACCGCGAGGCCCACCAGGTCCAGGCCGGCCGTCGGCACGGCCCGTACCGCCGCCCGGTTGTCGCGGTCGTTGCCCGTGGAGAAGAGGTCGGACGTGAAGAGGGCGCGGGGCAGGGCGCGCGACAGCACGCGCGCGTGGGCCTTCGTCAGGGTCTCCTTCGTGCCCTCGAAGACCAGGACCGGCTGGCGGAACATCGGCAGGTAGCCGACCGCGTCGGCGTCCTCGTACGGCTCCCCGATCACCTCGGGGAACTGGCTGCCCAGGCCGCTGACCAGGAAGGCCGTGACGTTGAGGCGCTGCCAGGTCTCCAGGTCCCCGCGCAGCAGTACGGCGATCTTGGTGTCGAAGCGGACGGGGGCAGCGGTTCCGGGCGCTTCGGGGGCTGCTTCGTGCGTGCTCATACGGTGAGACTGCCGACCTGTACCGCGCCCGGTCTTGTACGTTTTTTGCATGGGCGGCCGATCGAAGGACCAGCGGAACGTCTCCGCCTGGCGCCCGCGCGTCCCCGGCGTCGTCGAGGTCTTCCACGCCCACTACACCGAGTACGCCTACCCGATGCACGTCCACGACGCCTGGACGCTGCTCATCGTCGACGACGGCGCCGTACGGTACGACCTGGACCGGCACGAGCACGGCACCCCGCACGACACGGTGTCGCTGCTCCCGCCGCACGTGCCGCACAACGGCTCCCCGGCCACCCCGGACGGCTTCCGCAAGCGCGTCCTGTACCTGGACGCCTCCCGGCTCGGCGACGAGCTGATCGGACCGGCGGTGGACGCGCCCGACCTGCGCGACCCGGTGCTGCGGCGGCGGGTCGGGCAGCTGCACGCCGCGCTCGCGCTGCCCGGGGACGAGCTGGAGGCGGAGAGCCGGCTGACGCTGATCGGCGAGCGGCTGCGCACCCACCTGCGTCCCCGCGGCGACGAAGACCCCGTGCCCCGGGACCCCGTGCGCCGGGACCCCGCGCTCGCCCGGCGGCTGCGGGAGCTGCTCGACGAGCGGGTCGTCGCGGGGATCGGGCTCGAGGAGGCGGCCGCGCTCGTGCCCGCGCATCCGGCGCATCTCGTACGGGCGTTCAGCGGGGCGTACGGCATCGCGCCGCACCAGTACCTGATGTCCCGCCGGGTCGACCGGGCCCGGCGGCTGCTGCTGGCCGGACGGGCCCCGGCGGACGTGGCCGGCGCCACCGGGTTCTACGACCAGGCCCATCTCACCCGGCACTTCAAGCGGCTGGTGGGGGTCACGCCGGGGCGCTACCGGGCGAGCGGCACGCGAAGGGGCTGAGGCCGGTCAGTCGCCCGGGCGCTCGATGAGGTGCCGGAAGGCGTCCAGGTTCCGCGTCGACTCGCCGCGCGAGGTCCGCCACGCGTGCTCCTTGCGGATGGCGGACGCGAAGCCCAGCTCCAGCAGGGTGTTGAAGGCGCCGTCGGCGGCCTCGAGGACCTGGCCGAGGAGGCGGTCGATCTCGTCGGGGGTGACGGCGGCCAGGGGGAGCTTCGCGGTGACGTAGATGTCGCCGAGGCGGTCGACGGCGTAGCCGATGCCGTAGAGCTTGAGGTTGCGTTCCAGCAGCCAGCGGTGGACGGCCGGTTCGTTCTCGTCGGGGTGGCGGATGACGAAGGCGTTGAGGGAGAGGGAGTGCCGGCCGAGGAGGAGGGAGACCGTCGTCGAGAGCTTGCGGGTGCCGGGGAGCTTGACGACGTAGTTGCCGGGTTCCGGGCTCTCCCACTCCAGGTCGGCGTCCTTCAGCGCCGCCTCGACGACCTGTGCTGCCTTGTCCGGTGCCTCAGCCATGGTGCGAGCGTACGTGACGGCGGTGCGACTGGATCGCGGCCGTGTAGACCTCGGCCGTCGCGGCGGCGGCGCTGTCCCAGCCGAAGGCCTGGGCGTGCCGGGCGGCGGCGTCGCCCATGCGGGGCGTCAGCTCGGGGTTGTCGGCGAAGTCGCGCAGCACGCGCGCGTACGCGACGGGATCGTGCCCCTGGACGAGGCGGCCGGTCTGCCCGTCGCGCACGGCGACCGGGAGGCCGCCGACCGCGGCGGCGACGACCGGGGTGCCGGCCGCCTGCGCCTCTATGGCGACCAGGCCGAAGGACTCGCTGTAGGAGGGCATGACGAGGACGGACGCGGCCCGGAACCAGTCGGCGAGCTGCTCCTGCCCGACCGGCGGGCGGAAGCGTACGACGTCGGCGATGCCGAGGCGTGCGGCGAGTTTTTGCAGGCCCTCCGGCTTGGCGAGGCCGCTGCCACTGGGGCCGCCGACGACGGGCACGACGATGCGGGAGCGCAGCTCGGGGCGGTCGTCGAGGAGTACCGCGACGGCGCGCAGCAGGATGTCCGGCGCCTTCAGGGGCTGTATGCGGCCGGCAAAGAGCGGGATCAGCGCGTCCTGGGGCAGGCCGAGGCGGGCGCGGGCGGCGGCGCGGGCGTTGCCGTGCTGCCCCGGGCCGGGCACGCGGCCCTTGGGGAAGGGGCGGAACCGGTCGAGATTCACGCCGGGGTGGACGACGGCGACCTTGGCGGGGTCGGCGGAGTAGTGGCGGACGAGTTGGCCGGCCTCCTCCGTCGTGTTGGCGATCAGGCGGTCGGAGGCGGCGACGATCTGGGTCTCGCCGATGACGCGGGCGGCCGGTTCGGGGGTGTCGCCGTCGGCCAGGCTGGCGTTCTTGACCTTGGCCATGGTGTGCATCGCGTGCACGAGGGGGGCGCCCCAGCGCTGGGCGGCGAGCCAGCCGACGTGGCCGGAGAGCCAGTAGTGGGAGTGCACGAGGTCGTAGTGGCCGGGGCGGTGGCCGGCCCAGGCCTGCATCACGCCGTGGGTGAAGGCGCAGAGCTGGGCGGGCAGCTCCTCCTTGGCCAGTCCCTCGTACGGGCCCGCGTCGACGTGCCGGACGAGGACGCCGGGGGCCAGTTCGACGGAGGGCGGGAGGGCGGCGGTGGTCGACCGGGTGAAGATCTCGACCTCGATGTTGATCGCGGCGAGGCGCTGGGCCAGCTCCACGATGTAGACGTTCATGCCTCCGGCGTCGCCGGTGCCGGGCTGGTGGAGCGGTGAGGTGTGCACGGAGAGCATGGCGACGCGGCGCGGTTTGCGCAGCAGCCTGAGCCGCGGGGAGGCCGCCGGTGAGCGACGCCCGAGCCTGCTGACGTACTGGCTCACGAGCCGTTCCTCCTCGCTGCGGGCATGCCGGTCGGAGGACCTGCGGTGCCCTCCAAGGGGTGGGAACACCGGACGGGCAGTGCTCCATTCCGGTTTTCCGGCCTTTGCCGAATCATTACCGCCTATCGCTCAACCGTTCGACGGCTCACCGGGTCCCCCGACGCGGTGGCGACCCGGCCGACCGGAGCCCGGCCCCCGGGCTCGACCCCGCCGACTGGAGCCCCGTACCAGTGCTGCGGGTACCACCGTCCGGCGGCCGCATGCCGGCCGGCCGGACGCATACCCTCGTAGGCATGCCTCCCCGCGCCACCGCCACCCGCCCCGTGGGCACGGTCACGCGCGGGACGACGAACCCCAACCGGCTGCGCCGCATGGACCGCTGGATCGCGGCCGTGCACGGCGCCGAACTGCGCCGCGCCGGCGATCCCGTCGCCGTCGACCTCGGCTACGGCGCGGCGCCCTGGACCGCCGTCGAACTGCTGCTGCGCCTGCGCGCGGTCGCGCCGCACACGCGCGTGGTGGGCGTCGAGATCGACCCGGCCCGGGTGGCGGCGGCCCAGCCGTACGCGCGCGCGGGGCTCGATTTCCGGCACGGCGGCTTCGAGGTCCCGGTCCCGGCGCCGCCACTGCTGATCCGCGCGGCGAACGTGCTGCGCCAGTACGACGAGGGCGAGGTCGCCGCCGTCTGGCAGCGGCTGTGCGCGCGGCTCGCACCGGCGTCGGAGCACTCGCGCGGGGGGCTGCTGGTCGAGGGCACCTGCGACGAGATCGGGCGCCGGCACGTGTGGGTGGCGCTCGGGCCCGAGGGGCCGCGCACGGTCACCTTCGCCACCCGGCTCGGCTCCCTGGGCCTCCCCTCCGACCTGGCCGAACGACTGCCGAAGGCACTCATCCACCGCAATGTCCCCGGCGAGCCGGTGCACGCCTTCCTGCGCGACTTCGACCGGGCCTGGGCCGCCGCGGCGCCCTACGCCTCCTACGGCGCCCGGCAGCGCTGGATGCGGGCCGTGCGGGACCTGACGGCCGACTGGCCGGTGGCGGACGGGCCGGCGCGGTGGCGGCAGGGCGAAGTGACGGTGCGGTGGGAGGCGTTGGCGCCCCGCACGTAACCCGGTGACGGCGACGACGGACGAGCGGGAACGATCTCCGCACGGCGTTCGTCACACACCCGGGAAACCGGGAGGGAAGCCGGGAGGGGAGAGGGAGGGAAGCAGGAAGGCAGCAGGAGGAAAGCACGGCCTCTGTCGCCCTCTGTCGCTTTTCGCTCCGGCATGGCACGATCCCCGGAGCGGGCTATGTTACTGACGGTTAATCAGTTTGGGGGCGAGGTATGCGTACGGGGAAGCGTGGCTTGACGACCGCTGCCGTGACCGTGGTCTGCGCGATCACCGTGCTGGCCGCACCGGGCACGGCGTTCGCGGACCCGGGCCCTTCGTCGCCGCCCCCGTCGCCGCCCTCGTCCTCACCGTCGCCGAGCACCCCCGGCGCCGCCGCCGACCCGGCCGCCCCGGCCGCCACGCCCGGCAAGGGCAAGGACCTGGAAGCCGTACGCAAGAAGCTCGACGGGCTCTACCGCGCGGCGGCCTCGGCCACGGAGGAGTACAACGCCGCCGAGGAGAAGGCCGAGAAGCAGAACGCCGAGATCGTCGAGCTGGCCAAGAAGATCGTCAAGGGCCAGGAGAGGCTGGACGGCCTCAAGGACCGCGCGGGAGCCGCGGCCCGCTCCCAGTACCGCACCGGCGGCCTGCCCGACGGGGCGAAGCTCGTCCTGAGCGACGACCCCGAGGACTTCCTCGACGGCACCGGCCGGGTGATCCAGGGCCAGCGCGCCACCAAGGGCCTGCTCGGCGAGCTGACCCGTGCCCAGGAGGACCTGAAGACCTACGCGGCGGACGCCTCCGCCCGCTTCAAGGAGCTGGAGGCGAACCGCAAGGCCAAGGCCAAGGCCCAGAAGAAGATCGAGAAGCAGATCTCGGCGGCCGAGAAGCTGGAGTCCGAGCTGGAGAAGGAGGAGAAGGAGCGCCTCGCCCTGCTGGAGAAGGCGGCGCAGGCCAAGGCCCAGACCGCCTGGCTCGGCTCCGGCATCCTCGAGGACCTCGACACCGAGGCGACCGAGCGGGGCCGCAAGGCGGTCGAGTACGCCACCGCCCAGATCGGCAAGCCGTACCAGTGGGGCGCCGAGGGCCCGAAGTCCTACGACTGCTCCGGTCTGACCTCGCAGGCCTGGGTGTCGGCGGGGCAGTCGATACCGCGCACCTCGCAGCAGCAGTGGAAGCAGCTGAAGCACGTCGACATCGAGGACATGCGCCCCGGGGACCTGATCATCTACTTCGACGACGCCAGCCACGTCGGCATGTACGTCGGCGACGGCTCCATGGTGCACGCCCCGCGTCCGGGGCGCTCGATCACCGTCGCGGGCGCGGGCACCATGCCGATCCTCGGTGTGGTCCGGCCGGACACCGCCCCGGAGCAGGCGCCCGCGCCCAAGGGGTGACGCGGGCCATGCGCCGCCCGCCGGACGCGTGAGACGGGCCACGTGACCCACTCCACGCCCGGCGTCCCGCCCCGCGTGACGTTCGTCATCCCAGGTCCCCGGGCGACGTGTCCAACTGCGGGGGATAACGCGGCATATGACACTGGCCGATGGCCGCCCGACGTGTTCTGGACCATTCCGCAGCGGTGCCGTCACCCGCTATGGTCCCCGTCGGTGGGTCGAGGTCCCTCGCCCCGCCATGCCCTCGGGGGGAGGGAAGGAAACCAAGACGATGCCCGTACCCGTACCGCGGCAGAGGGCGATCCCGGCCGTGGAGTGTGGTCAGGCGCCCGCCGCGTCCCCGGACAGCGGCCCTTCCACGGAACAGGCCCCGCCCGGGACCCGCCCGGCCGAGAACCCCGTCACGCAGCGGGAGAACGCCCGGGGGAACGCCCGGGAGAACCCCACGGAGAAGCGCGAGAAGCCCACGGACACCAGCACCGGCACCCCCGGCACCAGCACCCCCGGCACGGACACTGGCACCGGCACCGCCCGCACGCGGAGCGGCCGGGCCGAGAACGCCGTGCCCACGAACCTGACGGTGCTGCTGATCGAGGACGACCCGGCCGGCTCGGCGATCGTGCCCGACCTGCTCGACCAGGCCGGCAAGCCGATCCGCGTCCGCACCGCACGCAACCTCACCGAGGCCGGGCGGCTGCTGACCGACGACGTCCACTGCATCCTGCTGGACCTCGCCCTGTCGTCCCCCGCCCCGGCCCGCGCCGGCGGCGAGGGCACCGGCGACGGCGAGGGCGCCGGTGAGGGGAGCGACGAGCTGGCCGTGCTCCGGCACGTCCTGGAGCTCGCGCCCCGGCACGCGGTGCTCGCGCTGACCTCCTCCAGCGACGCCGAGCGCGGCGCCGAGGCCGTGGCGGTCGGCGCGCAGGACTACCTGTTCCGCGACGAGCTGGACGGCCGTCTGCTGAGCCGGGCGATCCGCTACGCCGTCGAGCGCAAGCGGTCGGACTCGGCGGAGCGGCGGCTGGCCGAGGGCCGGGTGCGGGCGCAGGAGAACCGCCGTCTGGAGCGCGGCCTGCTGCCGACCCCGCTGCTCGCCGGCTCCCCGCTGCGCTTCGCCGCCCGCTACCGGCCGGGCCGCTCGCGCGCGCTGCTCGGCGGCGACTTCTACGACGTCGTCCGCACCCCGGACGGCACCGTGCACGCCATGATCGGCGACGTCTGCGGGCACGGCCCGGACGAGGCGGCGCTCGGTGTGGAGCTGCGGATCGCCTGGCGGGCACTGACCCTGGCCGGGCTCTGCGGCGACGAGCTGCTGGGCACGCTCCAGCAGGTCCTGGAGCACGAGCGCTCGGACGACGAGATCTTCGCGACCCTGTGCGCCGTGGACATCTCCCCGGACGGCCGCCGCGCGGGCCTGTGCCTGGCCGGGCACCCCTCCCCGCTGATCGCCGCGCCCGGCGTGCCCGCCCGTCTGCTCCCCTACGACAACAACGGCCCGGCGCTGGGGCTGCTGCCGGGCGCCCGCTGGCCGCGGATGCAGGTGGAGCTGGGCGCCGAGTGGAGCCTGATGCTCTACACCGACGGCCTGATCGAGGGCCACGTCGGCGAGGGCCGGGAGCGGCTCGGCCAGGACGGCATGGTGGAGATGGTGCGCCGCCAGCGCGCCGAGGGCCTGCGGGGCGAGGAGCTGCTGCGGGCGGCCGTCAGCGAGGTCCGCGAACTCAACGGCGGCGAGCTGGCCGACGACGTCGCGGTGGTCCTGCTCGACCGGACGGCCTGAGCCGCCCGGCCCCGGTGACCACGCGCACGGGGCGCCCCGTCAGCGTCCGCCGTTGTACGGGCCGTAGGGGCCGTCGCTGCTGGAGCCGCGGCGGCTGTTGCGGCCGCCGCCGGACATGCCGCGCAGGGCGGGCCGTACGTCGACCATGTACACGATCGTCGCGATGAGACCGATGATCGGCAGGAACGACAGGATGTTGAAGATCAGGTTCACCACGAAGGCGATCCCGAGGATGATCAGCCAGAACGGCTTGGTCTTCTTGTCGGCCGCGCGGTAGGCGTCCTCGCGGCGCGTGGCGGCGTCGATCAAAGCGAAGCCGCTGAAAAGGATCAGGGCGATGCTCAGCAGCCACATGAAGCCTGCGAACCCCTGCATCAGCACAACGTCCACCACCAGAATCGGATCGTCATTACGCGGTCACCGTACCCGCAGAACGAGCCGGACACCCCAAGGGTGCCCGGCCGCTCCCCACTCGTGACGTGCCGCACTACTTGGCGGGCGGCGTCGTCTTCTTCGCGGTGTTGGGCTTCTTCGCCGGGGCCTTGCGCGGGGCGGGCGTCTTCTTCGCCGTCGCGGTCTTGTCCTCGGTGACCCGGACCGGCTCGGACTTGGCGGTCGTCGGCTTGGCCGCGGTGGGCTTCGCCGGGGCGGGCTTGGCGGGCTCGACGGCCACCGCGAAGTCCTCCACGTCCTCGGCGAGGTCCTCGATGCCGTCGGCGGCCTGGCCGCGCCAGGTGCGCACCGCGTGCTCGCCGCGCTCGGCGACCTTCTCGTAGGTCTCCCGGGCCCTGACGGCGTACTCGGCGGCGACGCCGACGGAACGCAGCGCCAGGTCCTGGGCGGTCTCGCCGAGCTTCTTGAAGTCGGCGTCGAGGTTGCCGAAGAGCTCGTTGGCCTTGGCCTGGAGGCTGCCCTGGGTCTCCTTGACGCGGGCCGTCGCCTTCTCCTGGACGGCCTTCGGGTCGGTGTTGCGTACGGCGTCGATCCGCGCCGGGGCCTCCGCGCGCAGCTGGTCCACCAGCACCGGCACCTTCTTGGCCTGCTGGAAGGCGAGGTCGGCGGTGCCTGCGGCGAAGTAGAGCGGGGTGGGGTCGCTGAAGGTCTTGCGCAGGTCGTCGGTGATGGCCATGGTGATGGTCCTCCGGAATTGCTTATGTTTGAGGGTTTTTAGCTGATTCAGCCCCGTCGACAACGGCATCGGCGCCGGCGTCCGCATCGGCACTGGCGTCGGCATCCTCGTCGGCCCCGAACCCGTTCTCCTTGCGGAAGGACTCGTACACCTGGAGCAGCACCTGCTTCTGCCGCTCGTTCAGCGAGGGGTCGGCGAGGATGACCGCACGCGTCTCCACGTCGTCCCGGTCCCGCTCGGCGTCGAGGATCCCCGCCCGGACGTACAGCGTCTCGGCGGAGATCCGCAGCGCCTTGGCGACCTGCTGGAGCACCTCCGCGCTCGGCTTGCGCAGCCCGCGCTCGATCTGGCTCAGGTACGGGTTGGAAACGCCCGCGGCATCGGCGAGCTGCCGCAACGACAGCTGCGCGTTGCGCCGCTGCTCGCGCAGGTACTCACCGAGATTGCCGACGTTGAGCGATGCCATGCCTCCACCATGCAGCAGGATGCTAACTATTGCAAGCAACCTGCTTGCAACAGTGCATCCAGGCTCTTCGAGAACGCTTGAGACTGAGCACGGTAGATGTCGTATGTGCAGCACATCTGTCGGGAGCCACTCAGCACCTCACCCGAGCAAGCAGCCCTCGACTCGCACCCCACCGCAGCCAGCACCTCGCCAAGAGGGCCATAAACCAGGTCGCTACCCCGCGCACTTTGTTCCGACAGCTCCTAAGAACGGACCGCATCGAGGATCTCACCCACGAGATCCATGGCGGTCGATGCCGTTTCCAGGCCCTTGAGCGTGTCCCTCAGCCGCGTTGCGAACCGTACGACGCGTGCGGGGTTCGGGGCCGTGGGCTCAAGGGTCTGAGCCAGGGCCTCGTGGTCGCTTCGGACGTCGTCATCCTGGTCCGGGGTGAGGTGCGACGCACTGAGGTGTTCGATCTCGTCGGTGAGACGCTCAAGCAGGTCCCGGAGTGCTTCACCGTCGCCGGTCGCTCGCCCGCCGCGCTTCTCCTCCGGACGCAGGGCGACGCCCGATGCCTGCGCACCGCTCCCCGCCCGCAGTTCGGGGACGGCCGCGCTCAGCGCGTTGCGGAGCTCCATCGCGTTCCGGAAGCGCGTGCCGGGGCGCGGACTCACCCCCCGGGCGATGGTGATCCCCAGGTCCCCGTGGCCCATGAGCAGCTCCGGACCGTGCTGGAGTGACTCCGCATCCCCATAGGGCAGCGCTCCCGAGGGGTGCAGGAGGCGGTACAGGATCGCCGTCAGCGCGAAGGCGTCATGGGCCTCGGAGCGCTCGGCCGGCATGCCCTTGAGAGCCTCGAGCGGCAGATAGTCCGACGGACCAGGCGGCAGCAGGGGCTTGCCGTGCGTCACGTCCAGGCCTGCCCCCCAGCCACGTACGTACAGTTCGCTGTCGTCCGCTCCGTGCAGTACGAGGTTCTCGGGCCGCACGTCCCCATGCGTGAGCTTCCTCGCGTCCATCATCCGGTAGAGCGTGTCGCAGGCGTCGACGATCCACCGGGTGGCTTCCACGGGGCTGATTTCGAGGCCTCCCGCCAACTTGGCCTCCAGCTTCTCCTGCAGGCTGACGCCGTCCACCTTGTGGAACACCAGCCACTGTCCACAGGGAGGAAGAAGCTCGGGAACGCCTTCGACATGCTGCACGGAATCGGAGAAGATCTCGTAGAGGCGCTCCAGCTGGGGACCGTACCCCGGGTGGAACTCGGCGACCAGCGGCTGCCGGATCTCCTCGTGGGCGAGATGGCATGTTTTCGGATGGTCCCGTTCATCGAAGCGCCGCTGGACGACGTAGCCCTCATCCCTGAGTGGCTGTTCCTCCGTCTGCCAGCCGAGGTTGGGGTCCGCCTCCCAGCCGAGGCTGGGGCGTTCCGTGCGCGGAGGCCTCCGCGTCTCCAGCCACTTGCGCACGATCGGGTTGACCCACGCCCAGTCGTCTTCTCGCTGGACGAGGATCCCGAAGTCCCGGAGCCCGTCCAGGGCCCTGACCTTCGCGGTGGCGAGCGAAGCCCGGACCGCCGTCACGAACGGCTCCTCCTCGATGAGCCGCGCGATCTCGTGCAGGAGCGACAGGACATGTTCCCGGCCGCCCTCGCCGTAAGGGTCGAGAAGCCCGATGACAGCGTCGTCCTGGTCCACGACCCAGTCGAACGCCGCGTCCACCAGTTCCGCGCTCACGTGCGTCCGCTGACTCTTCTCCAGCAGCTTCAGAACCCGCGCGCCGAGCATGTGGATGTGCTGAGGATGGCCCTGGGTGAGCTCCCACACCCGCTCCGCGGCCTCGTCCATCACCTGGACAGGCTCCAGGAATCCGAGGTGGAACGCCTGCCGCGTGGCGTCATTGTCGAGCGGGCCGATGACGTACGGGGTCGTGAAGTCCTGCTGGAACCGGGTGTCTTCGAGCAGATCGCGAATCCCGTGGCTCGTCGCGGCGCCGCAGACCAGAAGACCCACCCCCACCCGCTCGTTCTTGAGTCCGCGCAGCTGGGTCAGCACGGGATCCAGGTTGTCCGACTTCCTCAGCCGCCTCAGCAGATGCTGGAACTCGTCGATGACGAGCAGCAGTCCGACTGTCTCCTTGGGCCACAGCTGTCGTCGGACGCGGACCCACCAGTTCACGAAGTCCAGCGGGGCGTTGCCTTCGGGCATCCCGATCGCCGGCGCACGGTACTCAAAAGCGTGATCCACCGCGAGCACGAGAGCCTGGGCGATGTCGGTCATCAAGAGGCGGCCGGAGTCCTCGGTCATCTCGGCGTTGAGGTAGACCGGGAAGACTCGTGGAATCCGCCACTTGCCTGGGGGCGGCAGCTCGTGGGACCCGGGGGTCCGCACCTCACTGAGCTGGTACGCGATGGAGGTCTTCCCTGCCTGTCGCGAGCCCGTCATGAACAAGGTGCCCGCGTGGCCGCGCGACGCCTTCTCGTAATGGCGTGCCAGATCCTCGAGCTCTTTGGTGCGCCCTACGAACATCGCAGGATCAACGCGGTCGCTCGGCTTGAAATGCGCGGACAGCCGCTGGTCCAGGGGATAGTTGCTCACCGATTGGGTCGCGGTCGTGGGCGGCAGCGGGCCTTGGGGAAGCACCCCCGAGGCCGTGACCTTCACCTCCTGGTGTTCGCCGGTGAGGAGGAGGAGCCGTGTCGCCTTGGCACCGGCCTCCATTCTGTCGAGCCGAACCCATCCCTCCGGACCTGCGCCCTCGATACCCAGCGTGATCTGCGAGACGGACTGGAGCGCGGTGATCTCCGCCTTGACCTCCACAGGGCCGGAACCCAGCCGGGTGACCCTCAGCAGCCTCAGTTCGAGCAGGCGTCCCTCTCCATCGCTCTTCCTGCTCAGGTGATCCCGCGCTACGTCCTCCCAGGCGGCGTTCAGTGCGTCGGAGAGCAAGGACGACGCCTCTCTCAGCCTGTGCGAGATGAGATTCTCCGACAACAGCGCCTGCAGTCGCAGGTCGGCCTCGATACGCCTCGTCTTCTCGACCGAGTCGCGCGTCGCGCTGCCGGTTAGAACGGACAGCACGTCATCGTGTTCCAGCTGGATGGCGACCCCCGCCCACACCGTGTGCAGCAGCTTCAAGGACTCCGCGTCCCGTGGGCCAGCCTCCTCCTTCAGCTTCAGCGCGGCTGAGGCCAGCCCCTCCGAAAGCACTGGCACCTGCCTGGTGGCCGCTTGGGAGACAAGCTCCTCGGTCTCGGGCGGCAACGACTGGGGCTCCTCCTCCGAGGACAGGGTGTCGGCGTAGTCCATCGCCTCCTCGCCCACCTCGACGCCGAGCTGGAGCAGGGTGACTGCGGCGTACCGGTAGCCCTCGGCGAACCTGGCCTCGTCGCAGAAGGATCTCAGCCCCCCGAGAACTCTCACCCGCTCTTCCAAGCCGGGCGCCAGCTCCGCGAGTGCGCGCCATTGCGTGAACGCGTCCCGCACCAGTCCGTGGCGTCCGAGCAACTCCGCGCAGTACTGGTGGGCGTCGCGCGTCACGGTGTCGTCGCGGCCGCCCGTGGTCCTGTCCTTCAGATGGTTCCGGACGAAACGCAGCAGTCGCTCCGGATCCGTCGCCAGGCTCTCCGCCACGCGCTCCAGGTGGACCCGGCCGAGAGGCGGGAGGGTTGCGTCGTTGAGGGCCTCGGGGACGTCCCGCTCGATCGCCCAGGTAACCAGATCGTCCAGGCCGACCGGGGGATGGCGCAGCTCTTGGAGCGCCTGCAGATAGAGCCTCCGATCCCGCTTCCGATCGCGGTGGGCCAGCACGACGGCGAGGGACAGGGGTAAGTCCGAGGTGCCGGGAGGCCGGAGCCGCGCGAACTCCAGCAGCAACTTCGCCGCGACGAGCGGACGGTGGCCCAGATGCGCGATCAGGCCGGCATGGGCGAGGGCCTCGTCCATAGAACCGTCACGGACGGTCCGGAAGAGCGCCAGCAGTTCGCGGGCATGCGCGTACTTGTTACGGGCCGCGGCGATCTGAACCTGCAGGCGGACACCGTCCGGCAGATGTCCCAGCACTCCGGCCACCACATCGGCCTCGTCGTACTTCTCGCGCTTGAGCAGGCACACCACCGTGGCCTTCACCAGCACAATGTTCCTGGGGGCCTTCGCGAGGAGCAACTCACTGAACAGGGCTCCCGCCCGCTCCCAGTCCTCCGCCGCGGCGGCCTCCAGCGCGGGTCGTGCCTCGTCCTGAAGCTCGTGCGCCAGCCCTTGGGCCAGCTGCCCCCAGTCGACCTCCGGCTGGAACCAGGTCAGCGCCTTGCTCTGGAGGGCGTTCACCTCGGCCCCGTACTCGTGCACCAGAAGCTGGACCGCTTCGGCCTCCGACACCTGCGGATCCTTGACCTTCCCGAGGATCTTCCGGTTGTCGGGCGGTGGCGTCTGCCGCCGGTCGACAACGCTCTCGCGTAGTACGGCCGCCTCGACGGAGGTCGCATTGCGGCGCAGCGCGAGGTCGGCATACCGGATCAGGGCCGGTGTGTCGTTCTGCCGTTGTGCCAGTTTGGCGAGGCTGAGCTGCAGTTCGTACTTGGAGTACGGCTGGTGATGGCGCTCAAGGAGGTCGCGCAGTTGCCGGTCCCGCTCCAACTCGCGGGAGATCCGGACCGCCGGAGGGAGGAGCGCGGTCTCCGCGCGGGTGTGGTCGATCCACATCATCAAGAGATCCCAGGCCTCCTGCTGGTGCCCGGCGGTCTCCAGGACTGCAGCCATCTCGGCGGCAGCCTTCGGGCTGGGGTTGGCCAGGACCGAGAACAGGTTCCGCATCGTGGCCACATAGCGGGTGACGTTGCCCTGCGGCCCGGCCTGCATCGCCCTGCGCACCGCGGTGCCAGCGATGTAGAACTTGTGGTTGTCTGGCGCACTGCGGAATTCGGCGATCCGGCGTGCCGCCAGCCCCTCGGGGCTGTCAACGGCCGTGCGGGACTCCGTGCCGGCAAGGGTGTCGGCGGCGCCGGGCGGGGCGCTCACGCCCCGGACCGGCGGAGGCTTGGCCCCGGCGGGGGTAGGCACGGGCCTGCCCAGGGACGAGAACAGCGTGGTAAGTACCCGCAGTTGTGCCTCCGTGTACTGCCGGGTGGACACGCGCGCGTAGTACGTCAAGGCGGTGGCCGCCTCCTCCAGGTGACCGGACGCCGCGTACACGCAGCCGAGGTTCCAGGCCGCAGCGGCACCCAGCCAGTACACAGTGGACACGCTGTCGTAGAGCGTGATGGCCTCTTCAGCACGGCCAGCGCGCACCAGGGTTCCCAAGGCGTTGCCGAGCGCCAGGGACTGGCCCTTGCGGACGGCTCGCACCCAGGCGTCCGCCACGACCGAGGGATCGGAGTCCGGCGGCAGACGCTGCGCCTCCAGGATGAAGGGGTTGCTCGCCTCAAGTCCGGCGATCTCCTGCAGGTGGACATCCGGTACGAACGCCGGATCCGGGTTCCGCTTCGCACTGGTGACACCCGAAGGCGGCGAGGGCGGATCGAATGCCTCGGCCGACAGGCCCCCCCTGCGGACCGCCTCGTCCCGCAGGAACACCACGCGCGGAAGACGGTCGGGCGGCGTCCACGCCACGGCGTCCTGGAGCACCCGCACTGCCGACCGGTGGTCGCCGCTGTTGATCAGCCACAGAGCGAGATTGCGATTGAGGAACGAGTCACGGTGCCGGTTGACCAGGTCGATCAATCGTTCGAGGGTCTCCCGGTCCGGCACGGGAACCCGCTTGGCCCGGAGCTGCGAGGCCAGCACGCCCACCGCGGCGGGCTCACGCCGCGAGGCCCACTCGGCCGACTCCAGAACGGCCTGGAGTCCCGCGGTGTCCAGCTGGGCCGAGAGGTAGCTCCGCCATGTTCCGGGATCGTCAATGCCGGACAGCGGTCGCGCCTGTCCCGCGGGGACGAACGGAGTGTTCTGTGCCTGTCCCGGTTCGGCCGACGCCCTGCGCAGCCTGGTGACGAGCGGCGCAGTCCAGCCGACCGGGGCGCCCGATTCCTGGGCCCGGTCCAACCGCTGTCCCGCGAGCACGAGATCGCCGGCGTCTAGTGCGTTACGGGCGAGCTCGAGGTGATGGCGCCAGGTCACGGCCCCGGCTGCCTCGATGCGATCGACGGTCCTGCGAGCCGCGTCGAGGTCGTTCTGCTCCCGGTGGATACGGAGCAGCAGGAACGCCCCAGGGGATCGCGGATTCTCCGACAGCAACCGGTCCAGACCAGCCGCGGCCTCCACCACCCGACCGGACGCGTGGAGGCGCTTGGCCTCTTTCTCCGGACGAGGGGGCGCCGACGCCTGAGCCGGTACGACGGGGGCGGCTTGCGGAGGTGCCTGACGGGCCCCGTGGAGGTACTCGAACTCCTCCATCCCCCGGCGCTGGAGCGGTTCCATACGGCCGGACAGAACCGCCTTGAAGACGACCAGGGATTCGAGAGCCGACCGTGCCTGGCCGACCTGGGCGTAGGCGACCGCGACGTTCCAGGCCGCGGTGGCGTTGACGTACTGGTGCGGTCCGAACCGGCGGTAGAGACGCAACGCGTCCGTCGGCCTTCCCGCGCTCACGGCCCAACCCACGGCGAAGCCGAGAGCGAAGGAGTTGCCCTCCTCAAGCGAGCGGGCGTACAGCTGTGCCTCTTCCGCGGGCGGGCGCGGCCCGGTCTCCGGGAGGGCGGTCTCGGCTGGGTCGCAGACCCGCTGGAACGGCTGTACCCGCGGCTTCAACAGGTTCGCGCCCACGACTGGTTCGGCGGTGACCGCGCCTTCCGGTGGCACGGGGGGATGGCCGAGTCGGAACACCTGCTCGGCGCGCTCGGCCTCGCCGAGGACGCGCAGGGCGTCGAGCTGCAGTTGCCACAGGACCGGGCGCAGCACCGGACGGGCCCGCTCGAGTGCCACGTCCGTCAGCGCGACGGCCAGGTCGGGTGCGACGTGCAGCAGGTCGCGGGCCGTGCTGACCACGTCGTCCAGCAGCCCGGTCCGGCCGAGTCGCCGGACGTACTCCTCCACCTGGCGCCGCTCGGGTGCCTCGTGATCCGGCGCTCGGAGGGCGGCCATGATCCTGGCCAGCAGACCCTCGTCACTGGCGCCCTCCAGGCCCGGTGACGGGGTGTCGACCGTACCGAGCGGCGGCAGAGCGCCGACCGGAACGTCCGCCCCCTGCCGCGGTACCAGCGTCCGTACGGCCGCGCCCTCAAGCGGCCCGTTCTCCACGGTCCGCGGAGCGGAGGGGAGGGCCCGCTCGGCCTCGCCGACGTAGGTCGCGGCGGCCTTCAGGTCGCCACGGTCCAGGTGCAGTTCAACGGTGCTCAGGTGGAGTCGCACCGCCTCCTGCGCCTCCACCTCCTCGACGCGCGCTATGGCCTCCTGGACGGCGGCGACCCTCACCTCCACCGCCGTACGACTCGCGTACTCCTCCAGCATGTCGAGCCCCTCACGGGCCTCAGGCAGGTCCCCGCGGTCCAGGGCCTGGAGGATCAGAGTGCGCAGGTCTTCTCCCTGACCGTCAGGGTCCTGTGCCAGCGCCTTGAGCAGCGCCTCCGCCCGCGCACGGGTCTTGTAGATCGGCTCCAGGGCCGGCCGAATCATGTCGGCGGGCACGCCCGCGCCCTGCGCGGAGAGGGCGATCACGTGCCGGTGCTCCGGAGCCGCGAGCGACAGCGCCTCGGTGGCGATGCCGGTCACCCAGTCGTCGTCGCTGTTGGTACGGCGCGCCTCCAGGTCCGGTGAGGCGAGGAGGAGCGCCTCAACGACAGGTACGAGGTCCGGGGCGAGATCGTCGAGCGGCGGCGCGGGCACGTCCGGCCCGTCCCAGGAGTACTCGTTCGCGACCTCCAGCAACTCCCGGACCAACGTGCAGACCTCTGTCGTAGCCTTCACCAGGAGCGGCCAGCGCTTGCCGTTGGGTGGGACAGGCGGGAGGTTCCCGTGACGATCGGTGTTCGCGCGCGAAATGAGCATCTCCGCCGGGTGCTCGAGCAGACCGTGGTCGTCGATCACGCTCCGGCTCACGTCGTGCAGGACTGCCTCCACGGGCTTCAAGAACAGAGGGCGCGTGAAGGTGTGGTCGACGGCTGCGAGCCGGTTCGCCTCGGCGCGCAGATGCTCGGCCCTGTCGCGCAGGACGAGTGATCCGGTGATGCGTCGCATGACCGCGTTGTCGCGCTCCAGCGCCTCCTGCAGAGGCTGGCGCACAGACTCGGGCAGCGCGCGCCCCGCGTAGAAGTAGCGCAGGCTCGTGCGTCCGGTCCAGGCGATCGCCGCCCAGTCGAGCAGTTCGGCGAGGGCGTACTCTCCCACCGCCGCCGCACTCTGGCCCAGCCGGGGCAGCAACAGCGCGTGCGGAGCGGGGCCCGCAATCCGGCCGGCGGCCGGGACGAGCACCGACGACAGCAGGGTGACCCGACGGTGCAAGAGCACCGCAAACGGAGCCACGCCCTTCAGGACCGTGGGAGAGTGGACGCCGTCCGCGTTGCGACCTCGGCCGGACAGGAACAGTTCGAGGTCCCTGGCGACCACGGACGTTTCGTTGGGAACCATCACTGACTCGCGACCCCTGTGGTGCGTGTGCCTATCGAGTGACAGAGGGGTGCAATTCTACCCGGCCCGGACCTTCAACAGGACCATCCTTCCGCCAACTCCACTTCGCGGTGAGCGATTTGCACAGATCAAGCCATGTGATGGCTGATCTCTTACGGCAGCCGCCGGATACGCGTGACGCCAGTGGACGCGTGCGGCATCGATGTCGACAATGAGCCAGGGCATGGCCGCCTTCAACGGCCATCGAGCTGCGCCAGCGCACGGACCTCCGAACCACGCTGCAAGGATGCACGGCATGAAGATCTTCATCAGCTGGTCCGGAGAAACGGCGCAAAAGTGCGCCGAAGTGCTCGGGAGGGAACTTGGGCATCTCCACCCCGAGATGAGGACTTTCGTCTCGTCGCTGGGCATCGTGAAGGGGCAAAGATCGATGGAGAGCATCGCGGCCCAACTACGGGACGCCGATGTCGGAATCATGTGCCTCACGCGTGAGAACCAGCGGAAGCAGTGGATCAACTACGAGGCAGGAGCCCTGTCCAGGCGGACTGATGAGGACAAGGCCTACGTCCATCCCTTCCTCATCGACATGCCACCGGAGGAGATCTCCGGCCCTCTCAAGCAGTTCCAGGCGACCGACTCCTCCGTTCGGAGGGAGGTCTTCTCCATGATCCAGTCCCTCCACGACGAATGCGTCAACCCGTACAGCCCAGAGGCGCTGAGAAGGGCATTCGGGGATTTCTGGGACCGGGTGGACAGGGACCTGCAGGACATCAAGAAGAGAGTGCCGAGAACGGAGACACCGGTACGAGCAACGCCCGAGGACCTCTTCGGCGAACTGGTCGATCTCGTGCGCGACCAGAGCCGGAGGATCGGTGCGCTGGAGGAAAAGATGAGCGCCCTCGGTGCCGCAGCCGTACTCGTACCCGCTCCCAGGACGACTGCTGGAGACACTCCTCTGCAGGCCTCCGCCGAGGAGGACAGGACGACGGACCATACGACCGAGGAAGTCCGCGAGATCGTAGGCCGCACCCATGTGGTGCAGGAGGACGCCCACGAGGGTGGAATCGCCGTGATCTGCGACGGCGAGGGATACCGGCGGGCCAACGAGAAGGCCGAGAAACTGCGGCGGCTCGCGAGCTGGAGCAAGATCCCCATCACAATCTCCCATGACGAGGAATCTGTGACGTTCGCCCCGCAGTAGCCGCTCCGGCGCCAACTGGTACCCTCCCGCTCACGTCCAAGGAGTTCACCTGTCCACGCTGATCGCCACGATGATCACGGCCTTGGCCAGCGTTCTGATCGCCGTGCTCGCCTACGCCCTGAACCAGCGCGGAGAGATACAACGCTCCAAGCGCCAGGCTCACCTCGACCGGATCAACTCCCAGCTCAGGGACCTGTACGGCCCCCTCTTGGTCCTCGTTGAGGCAAACGAGCGGACATGGGACGCCTTTCGTGAACGGCACCTGACACCGCTCGAGGAACGTCGAGAGGCTGCTGGTCTCACCGAGGAACAGAGCCGGCTCTGGCGCCGGTGGGTCCTCACTGTGCTAATCCCGACAGCGCGACAGATGCGCGACGTCGTCCTGGCCCACGGCGACCTGTTCATCGAGGACGAGATTCCCCCGCTGGTTCTCGACTTCTGCGCCCACGTCTCGTCCTACGAGGTCACGATCGTCGAGTGGGAGGCCGGGGAGGACGGCGACGTTCTGGTCCGGCATCCAGGGGAGGGCCTCGCCAGGTACGTCCGCGACGCGTACCGGAACCTCAAGTCGGCCCAGGCCAAGGTCCTCAAGGCCCAGGCATAAGCGGCCCCCGTCCCAAACCCGCCGTCCCGGTGCTCTGTCCGTCCCCCTGGTGGGCTCGGGATCAGGACGGCTCAGTGTTGAGGGCCGCTGTCGCCCACACGGCGAGTACAGGTCTTCTCCGTGCAGGACAGTCGTCTCTGACCGCAGTCCTCATTGGCGTCGAGATCCAGGCAGGGCGACGCAAGTAGATGCTGAGCGCGCGGTCGTCATCGCGCAACCGCTGCACAAGCGGGGCCAGGAGCTCTCGCGCTTCATCCGGCTCCGCTGTTGTGAGGAGCTGGGACGCGATGTCCAGGACTGCGCCCATGGCCAGGGAGTCCTGCGGCGGCGCGGTGTAAGGCTTGGAGGTCTTCTTCTTGCCGGCGGTCTTGAGCATGGGCTGGGCCTGCGCGGTGCGGGAGGCGTGTTCCGCGTCGAGCGTGGCGGCCAGGGCGGAGTGCTGGAGTACGGGCGGGCCTCTGGCCAGGTCCGGAAGATCATGGCGACCACGGTTCGCAGGTCGGCGAAGTAATGCCAGACAGGGACGGGCGCCCCTGCGCTCATCGTGGTCTCGGGGCCTCCTACGGCGATCAAATTCGCAAGGTGCCGTTGGACGTGCAAGAGCACCTTCATGGTGGCCGGATCAGGCTCCTCGTGCAGGGGGCCCTGCTGGGTCAGATCGGCTCCGCAGGCAGCTGCAGGCTGCTCCGTCGATGCCGACCGAACCTGCGCGGAACGGCACTGCCGGGGGTTGAGTGCGTCGTCTGAAATCCGCGCAAGGGCGCTGGCCGTACGGGCGGACTGCGCACGCATGTCGCATCCGAGGCACTGGTGGGAAAGAAGTCGCCGATGCCGGACGCAGAGGAAGATCACGGGGAGGCGCCACAGCCGTTGCCAGGGTCCGCCGTGCCGGTCCTGGATGGGCGTGACGTTCCCGGCGAGGCAGGGCGGGCAGTAGCGCGTGGAGCGGGTCAGCACCCACGGATCGTCGTAGATCATCCGGGCCGGGGTGTTGCGTGGGGTGAAGACGGGGTCCAGTGGCCCATACCGCTGTCCGAGCGGGGCGAGGAGCATGTCGGTGACCTCGGTCGGCGTCAGGTAGGTGGCGCGGGCAAAGCCCGTGAGGTGGGCGTCGTCCAGGTGGTGCTGGAAACTCAGGGGGAAGCGGGTGGGCAGGCCGGGGCGCCCGCCGGGTGCCAGGCCTGTGCGGAGAGCGATCTCTGCGGGTGTCGTGCCCAGCCGGTGGGCCAGACGCAGCACGAATCCGGTGAGGGTCTCGTCGGGCAGCGGGGCAAGGCTGCAGGGCAGGGGGCGCACGGTCAGCCGTTTCGTGGACCACGGACGTAGAACTCGGGGCTCGGACTGTCCGCGGTCTCCTTCACGACGCCGAGCACCCGCTGCAACGCAACGGACGTGCCGGGGAGGCGCTCAAGATCCCGGAAGGTGTCCCGGTGCAGTACGAGCGCGGCGTCGTAGAGCGGGCGTAGGACCCTCTCTGTCCAATTCTTGTCGCGGGCTTCGAGTACGGATTCGGCGATGCCCAGTACCGCGCCCATGGTCAGGGGGACTCCATAGGGGCGAGCAGCGAGTTGATTGCGTACGGCCTCTTTGATCCTCCCCGCGTGCGGCGTCGGCTGTCACGCAGTCGCTGCTCGACCTCTCGTGCGATCGGCCGTGCCAAGGCGGATGTCGCGGTAAAGCGGCCGGCCTCCGGCCAGGAGGCGAGGAGGCGAGGTGGCCACAACTCTGAGGTCGATGAAGTACTGGGCGACCGGTACAAGTTGACCGCAGCTCATGGTGCCCTGCGACCCGTCTGTCGTCAGCAGCGCATCGAGGCGCTCTTGGAGTGCCAGCAGTGTCTTGAGCGAGTCGGCGACATCCGAAGTACGAGCAGGTCGGATGCGGGAGAGGTCGGCCCCGCAAACCACCGATCGGCCCCCACCCGGGCCCGAAGCGGATGACGATCGGCACTGGGCCGGATGTAGATCTCCCGTTCCCGGGCGAGCGATCAGACCTGCGCGGGCAAATTGACCGGGGGTGCGGCACGCGGGACAGACCCGGTGGAGGAGCTGCTGGTGCCTGACGCAGGCGAAGACCGCCGGCAACTGCCAAGACCGCCTCCAGGCGCCCCCGCTCAGGGCCTCCTGCGGGCCTCCATCGCCCGCGAGGCACGACGGGCAGTATTGAGATGTCCGTACGAAGACCCATCGGTTGGCGCGGTCCAACTGCCGTGGACTCGTCCACGGCCGGTATCGCCTGCCCACGAGGCCGTATCGACGCCCCATCGGGGCGAGCAGCAACTTGTCGGCCTCCGCCACAATCAGATGTGCCGCGCGTGCCACCCGGACAAGACGTGGTTTGTCCATGTCCACCAACAGCCAGGGCGAGACGACGCCAGGCGACTCACCCTGGGCGTCCATCAACCCCAAACGGGATGCGATGTGGTCCGGGGGCGTGCCGTTGTGGCGGGCGAGGCGGAGGATGAAGCCGACGAGGGTTTCGTCGTCGAGTGGGTCGAGGCTGCGGGGCAGGGGGCGCACTCCGTTCTCACCCCGCTTCCGCTGCTGGCATCTGTGGCGCGCTGCGGGTACTGGCCTTGCGCGGGCGCGGAGTGATGCCGAGAGTGCGGTACAGGGGCGGGGATGCGCCGAGCTCCGCCACGAGCCTCCGGCTGAGCGGCGCGCGCCCGGCTACTGCCGGTTGGTAGAGGTCGATGAGTGCGGCCCTTCCCTCCGAGTTGTCCGCGGCTTTGAGGAAGCGTTCCGCGATTCCCAGAACGGCACTGGTCGCGAGGGCCGTGTCAGGCGGCGCGAGAAAATAGTTGCCGGCCCAAGCGCCCTTGACCCGGCTGCGGAGGTCCCTGGCACTTCGCTGACGGCGCTCCCCGTCGCGCTCGGTGGCTCTGGCGAGTGCCTCCGTTGCGGCCAACGGGCGCGCCAGGGGCCAGGACGCGAAGATCAGCGCAGATCCTCGGGTTGAATCAGATTTCGGGGCCGCACGTCGATCAGCCAGGTGCCCGCCCGCGTGGGCGCGAAGAAGTCCAGCGTGTGGTTACGCCACTTCTCCGCTGTACGGAACCGGATACGCAACGGCTGCGACAGCACTTCCACCAGATCACCGGCAAAATCCAGAGCCACCAGCAACTGGTCCTCTTCAAGGCGCTCGAACCCATGAAGACGCACCGTCGACACCAGCGACCCCAGACCGGGCCTGTGCCGCTGCTCCCGCCGCCATGTGAACCCTCGCATCGGCCCGCGGCTCGCCGTCGGAACCCACCCCAGGTGCCGGACCGGCCCCGTGACCTCGTACCCCGCGTACTTCCACGTCGCCGTCCACCGGTCCAACCAACCGTCGGGACAGGTCCAGAACGTTCCGCCCACCGTCCAGCAAGACCGGGACCATCAGATCCGTCCACGTGCAGCGGTGGGACCACAAAGAGCCCCAGCTATCGCTCATGTCCCCAGGTAAGCCGCAGACTTCCCCCCGGAGGGGCGATCTTCCAAGTTGGCGACAACTTGCCTGCAAAGAGCACGGAACACGTCAAGAATAATGCGAATTCAACGACACGTGCCGTGCTCTGGACCTCAAGAAGAGCCAGGTCGAGAGGGGGTGATGACGACAACTGCCATGCTCAGTCTCAACGCTACTTGTCGAGCCCTCCCGGCACGGTACGGGTGGTTCGGGTGGGCGGGCCGGACGCACCGGGCGACTTCCGCTCCTCGCGACTGAGGGTCTGGAAGTTCCCGTGCTCAGGATCACCCACGCTGCGCCGCATCTTCGGATGCGCCTTCGAGCCGCCGAATTCCCACGGGTTGCCATCGCAGACGCTGATCGACAGCAGGTTCGCCGCCCTGTCGTCGGGATACAGGCCCCACTCGCCGGTGCCGCTGCACTCCGAAACCTTGTCGCCGTCGCGGTTGTACTCGGCGAGGTCGGTCACGACGACGGTGCCATCGGCCGCAAAGCGCAGGGTCCCGGCATCGCCCCCGGTCCAGGTGCCTGCGATGTCGGCCCGAGCCAGTTGCTGCTGCTGCCACGTACACCCCGTGGCCAGCATCAGCACCGCGACCGCCGGGACCGCCCCGCGCAGCCCCACCGCAACGACTCGCCCTCGTTCACGCATGACTCCCCCTGCGTACGTCACACCCTGGCCGACTCGCGCACCAGACCGGCAAGCGCTCACGGTGCCATGCAATTTGAACATGTTCAACTCTACTCGGTGTGCGCTGGCCGCCCTCGCTCCTCAGAACGGCAGTGCCCGTGCGTGGATCACGTCCAGGCGGGACACAGCGCGGGTGAGGACCACGTACAGGCGGTGCAGGCCGCGGCCCTCCGGGGCCTCCGCCGCTGCGATCGCCGCCGGTTCGACGGCGACGACGTGGTCGTACTCGAGGCCCTTGACCACGCTCGCCGGGACCACGGCGAGCCGGGCGCCCGGTGTCTCGGGGCCCGCCGCCGGGATGCCGGCCGCGTCGAGGGCCGCCCGCAGCCGGGGTACGTCCGGGTCGGCGGCGACGACGCCCACCGAGCCCTGACGGGCGAGCGCGTGCCGTACGGCGTCCACGACCGTCTCCGGCACGGCGCCCGGCGCGCACGCGCGCAGCGTCAGCTCGCCGTCGCCGCGCAGGGAACGGGCCGGCGGCACGTCCACGCCGAGCCGTGCCAGGAGCCGGTTGGTGAGGCCCACGACCTCCTTCGGCACCCGGAACCCCGTGGTCAGCGGCGTCACGGCCGCGTCCGGGCGGCCCAGGTGGGCCAGGGCGGTGCGCCAGGAGCGCGCGGCCCACGGCGTGGTCCCCTGGGCGAGGTCGCCGAGGACGGTGAGCGAACCGAAGGCGGAGCGGCGGGCGATGGCCCGGCACTCCATCGGGGAGAGGTCCTGGGCCTCGTCGACGACGACGTGGCCGTAGCCCTCGGGGTGTTCGAGGAGTCCGGCGACCTCGTCGAGGAGGACCAGGTCGGCGGCGGACCAGCGTGCCGACTTCCACGACCGCGGCGCCCTCCCGGTCCACAGCAGGGCCTTCTGCTCGTCGGCGTCCAGGACGCCGTCGGCCGCCCGCGCCAGCACGGACGGGTCGCCGAGGAGCGGGGCCAGCACCTCCTCCGGGCGCACCCGGGGCCATACGGCGTCCAGGGCCGCGCCGACGGGCCGGGAGCGTTCGACGCGGCGCAGCCAGGCGTGGGGGCGCGGCCCGGCGCGCCGTTCGGCGCGCTCCTGGACGTACCCCACGATCCGGGCCCGGACCCGGTCCCGCCCGACGGTGTACGGCGGCTGCTCGTCGCGCACGTCCGCGACGACGCGGGCCAGCGTCTCGGCCGGGACGCGCCAGCGGTAGGAACCGTCCGGGACGGTGAGGTCGCCCGCGGCGTCGGGGGCCACGCGCGCGTACAGGGCACGGCGCAGCACCTCGGCCGTACGGGCGTCGTGCTTGAGGGCGGCGGCGGGCGCGTCGTCGGTACGGGTGACCGGGTGCCGGGCGATCTCCTCGGCCAGGGTCGACTGCCGTACGCCGCTCTCGCCGAGGGCGGGGAGCACTTCCGCGATGTAGGAGAGGAAGGTCGGGTTGGGGCCGAGGACGAGCAGGCCGCCGCGCCGGATGCGCTGCGGGTGGGTGTAGAGCAGGTACGCGGCCCGGTGCAGGCCGACGGCGGTCTTGCCGGTGCCCGGGGCGCCCTGGACGCAGACGGTGTCGCCGAGGCCGGCGCGGACCAGGTCGTCCTGCTCGGGCTGGATGGTGGCGGCGATGTCCCGCATGGGTCCGACGCGGGGGCGTTCGATCTCCCGGGCGACGATGGCGCTGGCCCGGGACTCGCCCCGGCCGAGGTGCTCGTCCTCCATGCCGGTGAGGTCGGCGCTCTCGCCCCGGCTGCCGGGCGCCCATCCGAAGCGGCGGCGGACGGCGACGCCCCGGGGGTCACCGGCGGTGGCCTGGTAGAAGGCGCGGGAGACGGGGGCGCGCCAGTCGACGACGAGGGGCGGGGCGGCCGGGTGCTCGGTGATCCGCAGCCGCCCGATGTGCAGCGCCCGCCCGCCTTCCCCTTCCGCGTCCCTGTCCCCTTCCGTCTCCGCTTCCGCTTCCGTCTCCGTGAAGTCCAGCCGGCCGAAGAACAGCGGCCCCGGTGGCAGTTCGCGCATCTCCTTGGCCCGGCTGCGCAGGCGGTAGCCGAGGGCCTCGGCGTCGGCACCGGAGGCGGAGACGTCCTCGCCGGTGACGACGTGCTCCTGGGCACCCTCGACCATCTCGGCGAGGACGGAACGGCAGTGGTCGTGGTGGGCGCGTTCCCGGTCGAGGGCGCGCTGGAGGACGGGTTCGGTCGACGTCATTCCGGCAAGCATAGAGGAAAGACGTTACCGAGTTACATTATTTACTTCGTCATACGTTCGGGCAGCCCCGCCGCCAGCCCCGCGAACGCCCGCTCCGCCGCCGCCACCGCGTCCCCCCGCACGTCCTCCACCCGCTCCCCGCCGGCGATCCGCCGCCAGTTGTCGAGCGCGAGGACACGCTGGACGGCGATGATCTGACCGGCGGCCAGCCTGGCCTCCAGGTCGCCGCCGAGCACCCCGGCGAGCGCGGCCTCGGACCGCTCCAGCTGGGTGTGCATGCGGGCGACCAGGGCGGGGGTGCCGTAGAGCAGCCGGTGGAAGGCGAGTACGGCGGGGTGGTCGTTGAGCCCGGTCACCGGGTCGCACCTCTCCAGCCCCGCCAGGAAGTGGCGGCGCAGCGCGTCGAGCGGCGCCCGGCCCCGGCCCGCCACCCGGGCCGCCTCCTCCTCGTGGTCGGCGATCCGGTACAGGACGAGGTCCTCCTTCGCCGGGAAGTACCGGAAGAGCGTCGGCTTGGAGACCTCGGCCGCGGCGGCCACCTCCGCGACGGACACCGCGTCGAAGCCCCGCTCCAGGAAGAGTTCGACGGCGGTGTCCGACAGCGTCCGGAACATCCGCTGCTTCTTGCGCTCGCGCAGACCGGGGGCGGGGCTGGGGACGGGGGCGTTCATGGGGCCGAGCCTATGGCCTGCCCGGCGGGGGCCCCTCGTCCCGCGGTTGCGCGCGGCCCCAGCGCACCAGGGCGGTGCCGATCTCGGCGGGCCCCGGTACCGACTCGAGTCCGAGGGGCGGGGCCGCGGCGGACAGGACGCCGTGCAGGCGGGCTGCCGCGAGCGCGACCTCGGGGCCGGGGGACCGCGCGGCCCGGCCCAGGGAGACGGCCTCCCGGACGACGTCGGTGAAGACCGACTGGGCCCGCTTGTACCCGAGCAGCAGGTCCAGGTCCTGCCGCCAGCCGTACGTCCCGCCGGGACGGGCTGCCTCGACCGCGTGCCGCCAGCCCGCCACCACCTGGCGGAGTTGCCGGGACGGGTAGCGCATCAGGTGCAGATGGGTGGCCAGTTCGTACAGCGGGTCGCCGACCATCGCCAGTTCCCAGTCGATGGTCCACAGCCGCCGGTCCGCGTCGACGATGAGGTTCTCGCGGTGCAGGTCGGCGTGGAGCAGGCAGAACGGCCGCTCCCGGAGTCCCGCGACATGCTTGCGCAGCCTGGTGAACCCGTCGTCGTCCAGGCCTAGACCGGCGAAGAGGGACCCGAACCGCGGCAGGTTGTCCTCGTAGACGCGCCGCTCGGTGAAGCAGACGAGCCGTTCCATGAAGCCGTCGCTGTCGCCGTCCGCGGGCCGGTCGTCGGGGTGGCACAGCCGCTCCACGGGGAGCGTCTGCCACGTCACGGCCGCCGTCTCCCCGAAGAGCCGCACGAGCTGCCGCACCAGCTCAGGGGGCACCGCCCGGCCGGCGCCGTGCAGCGTGCCCAGGGTCCGGCCCTCGATGAAGCGCTGCAAGTGCAGCCCGTCGAACTCGAAGACGTCCGGTACGTGGGTGATCCGGCTGTGCAGGGCGGACAGCAGCCGCTCCTCCGACACGAAGCACCGGCGGTCGAACCACAGCAGGCCGCTCCGCGGCTCCCGGCACTTCCAGCGCGCCGAGCCCGCGGCGCCCGCCTCGCCCGCGGCGGCGGGCAGCGGTACCACGTACGTCTCGTGGTGGTAGCCGCGCAGCGGACCCTCGACCGTACGTGCGTCACCGCTCACCTCGACGGCACGGAGCCGGGCGGGGGAGGCCGTTTCAGGCGACATCTACCGTTTTTCTCTCGCCTTGGACCCATGCGCAGATGCAGGAGTGGGAGAACGGTACTCCCGTTGCCCCCGCGATGTGCGACGCCACGGGGCCGGGTCGGGCGCGTCAGGCGCCGTCCGCGACCGGTCCGGCGCGCTCCCACAGCAGCCGCAGTACCGGCTCCAGGGAGTTCACGACCGTCTCGGCGCCCGCCTCTTCGAGGATCTTCGCCTTCCGCCCGTTGTGGCCGTAGCCGAGGAAGGGCACGCCGGCCCGGCGGGCGGCGGTCAGGTCGGAGGTGGTGTCGCCGACCATCAGGGCCTCGGCCGGCGCGACCCCCATCGCGCTGAGCGCGCGGTTGAGGCAGTACGGGTCCGGCTTGAGCAGGTGCAGCGCCTCGGTGCGCCCGTAGATGTGCGGCGCGAAGCAGTCCAGCAGACCCCGCATCTCCAGGTACTCGCTCACCGCGCGGGGCGAGTTGTTGGTCGTGATCGCGAGGCCGACGCCGAGCGCGGACCAGGTGCGGATCAGGGGGTAGGCGTACTCGGTCGGCCAGGCGGTGGGCACGGCGCGCAGCTCCTCGCGGGTCAGCCGTTCCTCGAAGTCGGCGACCAGGTCGCTCCGGTGGCGCCTGCGGTTGACCGCGCCGAGCAGGACCTGCGGGTCCGGGTGGACCTGCTCCTCCTGGGTCAGCAGCTCCTTGAGCCCCAGCGTCTCCAGCCAGTCGACCAGTTCGCCCGCCACCCGGTCGGCCGCGTGGCCCGCGAACAGTCTGCAGACGGGGCCGTCGAAGTCCCACAGGACGACACGGGCGCCCTCGACCAGCTCGCGCAGTCCCCCGGGCTCTTCGAACGGCTCGCCGTGCCCGCCCGCCGGTTCCGTCTGATCCGTATCGGAAGTCACTAGGAGAGTGTCATGTCCGTGGTGATGGTTTCCCAGAGGGCGTCGAACCACTTCTGCGATTCCTCCACGAAGACCGCGTCCCGGTGACCGGTCCGCTTCAGGAACGAGAACAGCAGCGTCCGGGAGCCGAGCACGTCGTACATCTGAAGGGTCCGGCTCTCGTACTCCTCCTCGCGCCGGGTCACCGTGTAGTAGCCGACGAGGGCCTCCTCGCCGTTGAGCAGGTAGAGCTTCATCGGCGGGGTGAACGGCAGGGCACGGAAGGCGATGCGCACGTCGACGCGGTGGGTGGAGCGCACGGCCTGAAGGTTGTGCTGGAGGACGCGGGCCTGGGCGTTGCGCATCTGGAGCCAGCGCTGGTGGACCGGGTCGTCCTCCTCCTGCTCGATCAGGACGGGGAAGGCGAGCGCTATGTCGCGCGACGGCATCAGCACGCGGAAGTCGATCGCCTCGGGGCGGACCCGGCCCTCGTGGATCAGGCGGAGCGGCTCGCTCAGGGCCAGCATCAGCGTCTCCGAGGTGTGGCACACGACGTCGATCCGCACCCGCGGCGCTTCGAACGCCTCCGCCAGGCGCGGCCCGAGGGTGACCATCGTCGACTGCGGCTCGACCCGGGGCACGGCGGGCTCGGCGATGCGGGGCGGGCTGCCCTTGCTGACGTTGGTGAGCAGGCCGTCCTCCTGGAGCGCCCGCAGGGCCTGGCGGACGGTGCCGCGCTCCACGCCGAACTCGTCGGCCAGCTCCGCCTGGGTGGGCAGGCGGTCGCCCGCCCTGAGGTCTCCCCCGCGGATCCGCTCCCGCAGGACCTCGGCGATCTCCTGCGACGAGAGCCTTCTGCTGCCGTTCACGGACACGTTCTCCTGAGTCACGACCAAACGCTACAACTTCGACCTACCTACATGGAGTTGTTTGAAACTTGTTTATAGGTAGCAGCCAAGTGGGGACAACTACAGCAGAGTTGGCAGCCAACTTCGCCAGGTTGGCGAAAGTTGACCTTCCCAGCTTCCGGAACGTCCCGAAGGGGGGAACGACCCATGCCCGTCCTCGCCCTGGTCTCCGCGGTCTTCGTGGTCGCCTTCGAGCAGATCGTCCAGTGGAAGTACGGCGCCACCGGAATCGTCGGCCTGCTCCTGCTCACCGTCGGCGTCAAGGCCAAGAGTCCTTCCGTCAGCTCCGCCGGAGCGGTGCTGCTGGCCCTCCTGGTCGCGGGGCCCGCGCTCTGAACGGGGCGGTCAGTTCGTGAGCAGCAGCTCCGAGCTGATCGTCCCCCACAGCGCGTCGAACCACAGCCGGGACTGCTTCACGAACACGCCGTCACGCAGGCCGTCGCCCTGTTCGAAGGCGAACAGCGTCGAGCGGATGCCCTCCGCGTCGTACGTCTCCAGCTGCTCGTGGCCGATCTCCCGCTCCCGCCGGCCGAGGGTGTAGTAGGCGAAGAGGGCCTCGGCGCCGTTGAGCACGTACAGCTTCACCGGCGGCGTGAAGGGCAGCGCGCGGAAGGAGACGTGCACGTCGATGCCGTGCGTGGCGCGCAGACTCAGCAGGTTGTGCCGGAGCACCTGCCCCTGGGCGTTGCGCATCGCCAGCCACCGCTCGTGCACCGGGCCGCCCGCCGCGCCGCCCGTCACCGCCACCGGGAAGGCGAGGTCGATGTCGCTGCTCGGCAGCAGGACCCGGACGTCGACCTTGGCCGGTTTCAGTCGCCCGGCGTGGATCTGGCGCAGGGCTTCGCCGAGGGCGAGGGTGAGGGAGACGGAGGTCAGGCACAGCGCGTCGATCTCGACGTGCTCGGCGGCGAAGGCGGCCGCGATCCGGGGGGCGAGGGCCGCGGTGGTCGGCATCGGCCGCGCCTCCGGACCGTCCTGGACGCCGTACGGGCCGGGCGCGACGGTCGCCGGGCTTCCCTTGGACACGTTGGTGAGCAGACGTTCCGACTGGAGAATGCGCAGGGCCCGGCGGACGGCGCCCCGCTCCACGCCGAACTCGTCGGCCAACTGGGCCTGCGTGGGCATGCGCTCGCCCGGCCGCAGCCGCCCGGACCTGATCCGGGCGCGCAGCTCGTCGGCCACCTCTCCATGTGTTGTCCGTGGCCGCTGCGGTCTCTTCCGCCCGTCGACGGCGGCGTGTTCCGGCTCCACGACCAAACACTACAACTTCGCGCCATCTTTGGGCAGTTCGCGGAAAGGTGGTTATGAGCCGCTTCCAAGCGGAGATAAGTAAAGAGAAGTTGGCAGCCAACTTGAGCAACGTGGTCGAGCCTCACGGGGGTTGGCCACCACGGCGACAGTGAACCGCCGGCCGGGCCCCCTTCCGGAGGGGAGCCGGGAGCCCGGCAGGCGGCAGGCACCACGCACAACAACCACAACCACAACCGAAGAGCACGCGCTACGGATGCGCACGTCCACCGTCACCGGCGGAAGGGAGTCACCTCAGAACATGTCCGGGCACCAAGGCCGCCTGGACGTACGCAGCAGGGCGTCGACCACACGGGCGGCGCCCGCTCGTTCTTCCCGGACCCGCCCGAGCGCGGCCAGCCGCACGGCCGACGCGTCGCCGAGCCAGAGGGCCGCCAAGTCGCCCACGTCGAGCACGAGATGGGCGCTCTCGGCGGTCGGCACGCAGGACGCACCGTCCGGCCCCGCCTCCAGTCGCCATCGCCCGCCGGTGAGCCCTCCCCGGTCCACGACCTCGAGCACCACCGCCCCCCGCCCGTCGTACGTCCGCGCCTCCAGGGCCGCCGCGACGTCCAGGATCCGCACCCACAGCCAGTCGGCCTGTGTGGTGATGCGGGCCGCGCGCGGGTCCGGCAGGAGGTGCGGGAGCAGGTCGTCGGGGGAGCGCCAGCCGCTCTTCACCGTCTGGACCCAGTCGATCGAGCACAGGTAGTGCCACAGCGCCCGCTCGGCGGCCGGGGTCACGCCGATCAGCCATTCCACGGTCGCGGTGTTCAGCGGCTGCTTGGCGTCGCCCCAGTGGTCGTCGGTCCGGTACGAGGCCAGACCCTCGACCCCGCCGTCCGCCGAGCGGTACATGACGTAGTAGGGCTCGGTCCACGGCGTGCCGTTCATGTTCACGAGGCCGGTCCGGGACTGCCACCACAGCTCGGTCCGGCTGACCGCGCCCGGCTGCTCCCGGCGCAGCCACCCGTGCAGCCCGGGTCCGAGCCCCCGCACGTCCTCGCCGTCCACGAGGTCGATCCGGCCGCCGTCCTCCGGGGCCGCCCAGCGCCGGTCGAGGCCGGCGCGGGGCACGTCGACCGCCCACTCGGTCATGGTGGTGGCGGGGCCGAAGCCGTACCGGCCGTAGATCGGGTACTCCGCCGCGATCAGCGTCGCGACGACGTCCCCGCGCTCCTTCGCCGCGGCCAGGTCCTGCGCCATCATCCGGGTGAGCAGGCCGCGGCGGCGGTGGGTCGCGGTGACGGTGACGTTGGATATCGCGTCGGCCCGGACCGTGCCGCCCCCGACGGCGGTCAGCTCCTGGTCGAAGGACCGGAAGGTCGCCACGCACCGGTCGCCGTCGAAGGCGCCGAGCGACCGGCCGGGCACGAACTGCCGGCGCCGCGCCTCCAGCTGCTCCTCGGCCACGGCGGGCGGCTGCAGGAAGCCCGTGTTCAGGGCCCGGTTCCAGTCGGGGAACTCGGCCTCGGTGATGGGACGTACGTCTGTCTCGGTGCGGCGGCTCATACGCTCACGGTAGGTCGACGCCCCCGCCCGCGTCGCGGGATTAATCCCGGTGGTCAGGGGCCCGCCGACGTCAGAAGGCCGCCCGGATCTCCCCCACCTCCCGGCCGGCGCCCAGCAGCGGCGCGCGGCCGATGCGGTCGACGACCGGGCCGTCCACGCCCAGCAGGGCCAGGGCGCGGGCCAGGACCGGGCCGAGCGCCCGGGTGGCGCCGTCCTCGACCTTGAAGGCGAGGGCGCGGCCGTCCGGCAGGGCCACCGCCTGGACGGCTTCCGCGCCCATCTTGGAGAGCGTGCCCGGCACCTCGCGCATCAGCCAGGTGTCGGCGCGGCGGCTGCCGGCCACGTACTCGGGGTGGGCGCGCATCGCGTCGGCGACCCGGCGCTCGGCCGAACCGGGCTCGGCGGCGACGAAGGAGCGGAAGGCGCGGGCCAGGCCGACCAGGCTGATCGCCATCAGCGGCGCCCCGCACCCGTCGGTACCGACGGCGGCGACCGGCTCGCCCGCGGCGTCCTCCACAACCCTGTGGATGATCCGCTGGAGCGGGTGCTCCGGGTCGAGGTACGTCTCCAGCGGCCAGCCCTGCTGCGCGCAGACCGCCAGCATCGCGGTGTGCTTGCCGGAGCAGTTCATCGTGACGCGGTCGGGCGCGGCGCCCGACGCCAGGTACGTGTCCCGCTCCTCCGCGTCCAGCGGCAGGTCGGGCGGGCACTGGAGCAGCGCCGGGTCCAGGCCGTACTCGTCCAGCATCTTGCGGACCAGGTCCCGGTGAAACGGTTCTCCGGAGTGGCTCGCGGCGGCCAGCGCCAGCCGCTCCCCCGCGAGGTCGAGACCGGCCCGCAGGACGCCGGCCGCCTGCATCGGCTTGTTGGAGGAGCGCGGGAAGACCGGCGCCGTCACCTCGCCCAGCGCCAGCTCCACCGCCCCGTCGGCGCCCAGCACCACCAGGCTGCCCCGGTGCCGCCCCTCGACGAAGCCGGACCGGACGACCTCGGCGAGGACGGGCGGCACGACGGGCGAGAGGGCGGACGTGGGCGCGGGCGCGGCCTGGTCCGCATGCGACGACTGCGGCGTCTGTGACGGCTGCGGCGTTTGTGACGGCTGCGACGGCTGGGGCGCGGGCATCGGCGGTGGCCTTCCGGAACGGGCGACCCCCCGCGGCGACGGCCCGGGATCACCGGGCCCCGGAAGGCGGCGCGGATGGCCGCCCCCCGTGTCACACGAGCAGGTCGTCGACTTGTGCTTCCCCTTCACGGTACCGGCGTGCGATCTCCGCGCTGCAGCCGTCCGCCGTGCGCTGGAGCCGCTGCCGGCTCCGGGAGACCTGCTGCTCGTAGCGCACGAGCCGCCCCATGCCGGCGGTCAGCTCGACGTCGGTGCGGGCCGTCAGGTCGGACAGCTCCACCTCGCCCATCATCTCCGCGGCCAGCCGCCTGCACTCCTCGCTGCGCGGGGTGGCCAGCGTCACGTGCCGGGCGGAGGAACGCTGCCGGGCGGGCGCGTCGGCGAGGATCTCCGACAGCCGCTCCACCACCGACCCGGTCGTCGCGGTGGTCACCACGGACGACGACGCCGGCCCGCGCCCCGCCAGCTCCGCGCGCAGGATGTCGATACGGCCCTGCAACAGCCGCCGTACGTAGCTGAGGTCGGCCTCCTCGCGCTGGGCGTCCCGGCGCAGCGTGCGCAGCTCCGGCAGGCTCAGGACGGTCAGATCCCGCTCCGGTGGGTTCGCCGGTGGGTTCGCCGGCAGCTCGGGGCTGTCCGTGCGCTGGAGGGGCGCCCGGGGCGTCTCCAGACCAACCGGGCCACCCGGACCGGTCGAACCGCCCCGTCCACTCGGACATGTCAACGCGGCAGTCCCGAACGACCGCCCCGTACTCGGTGTGCTCATGCGCCTCAACCGTCCCCTCGCCCGGCGTCTGGAAGCATCGTGCCACCCCAAGTGGCCGCTATGTGACCGAGTGCCCCTGATCGGCCCCGATCGGCCCCAGATGGGGGGTTCGCAGCGATAAAAACCCCGTACGGCCCCGCCCCTCCACACCCTAGGGGCGCACGGCATCATTGCGGGATGCGTGCAGTAGTGCAGAGGGTCGACGGCGCGAGCGTCGTCGTGGACGGCGAGACGGTGGGCGCGATCGACGGCGAGGGCCTGTGCGTCCTGGTGGGCGTCACCCACGACGACACCAAGGAGAAGGCGGCGCAGCTGGCCCGCAAGCTCTGGTCGGTGCGGATCCTGCACGACGAGAAGTCGTGCAGCGACCTCGACGCCCCGCTGCTGGTGATCAGCCAGTTCACTCTTTATGGCGACGCCCGCAAGGGCCGCCGCCCCACCTGGAACGCCGCCGCCCCCGGCGACGTCGCCGAACCGCTGGTCGACGAGGTCGTCGCGCACCTGCGCGCGCTGGGCGCGACCGTGGCGACGGGCCGCTTCGGCGCGCAGATGCGGGTGTCCCTGACGAACGACGGCCCGTTCACGGTCCTCGTGGAGGTCTGAGCCCAGCCCCTCAGGGCTCGACGACGGTCTCCTGGGCGGCCGCGGTCTCCTCGGCCAGCAGCCGGGCGTCCACCGGCACGTTGCGCTTCACCAGGGCGAGGGCGACCGGGCCCAGCTCGTGGTGGCGCACGGACGTGGTGACGAAGCCGATCTTCCGGCCGTCGGGCCCGTCGTCCGCGAGGCGGATCTCGGCCCCGTTCGGCGGCAGGTGGACCTCGCTGCCGTCCAGGTGCAGGAAGACCAGCCGGCGCGGCGGCTTGCCGAGGTTCTGCACCCGGGCGACGGTCTCCTGCCCCCGGTAGCAGCCCTTCTGGAGGTGCACGGCGGTGCCGATCCAGCCCAGCTCGTGCGGGATGGTGCGGTGGTCGGTCTCGAAACCGAGCCGGGGACGGTGCTGCTCGACCCGCAGCGCCTCGTGGGCGAGGATCCCGGCCGCGGGCCCGGACTCGGCGGCGAACGCCTCCAGCTCCTCCCGCGGCAGGAAGAGGTCACGCCCGTACGGCGTCTCGCGGACGACGGCCGAGGCGGGGGCCTGGGCGATCGAACCGGCCGGCAGGTGCACGACCGCGGTGTCGGCGGTGCGGTCGGCGACCTCGACCCGGTAGAAGAACTTCATCGACTCCAGGTAGGCGATCAGCGCCTCCTGGCTGCCGGGCTCGACGTGGGCCCAGACGGTCGTGCCGTCGTCGACGAGGTACAGGGCGTGTTCGATGTGGCCGTTCGCGGACAGGACCAGCGCCTCGGTGGCCTGGCCGACGGGCAGGTCGCTGACGTGCTGGGTGAGCAGCAGGTGCAGCCAGCTCAGCCGGTCGTCGCCCGTGACGGTGAGGACACCGCGGTGGGAGAGGTCGACGAAGCCGGTGCCGTCGGCGAGGGCACGCTGCTCGCGGAACAGGTCGCCGTAGTGGGCGGCGACGCCTTCGTCCACACCCTCGGCGGGAACGGCGCCGGGCAGGGACAGCAGGGGGCTCTTCATACGCCCAGCCTACGACTCGCTTACGAGTCGGTAGTTGAACCCTTCAGGGAGCAGCTCTCGCACCGGCCGAAGATCGCGAAGTGCTTCATGTCCGTGTCGAAGCCGAACTGCTCGCGCAGCTTGGCCGTGAAGTCGGCGGCCACCGACAGATCGGCCTCGATCACGTTGGTGCAGTCCCGGCAGACCAGGTGGATGTGGTGGTGCCGGTCGGCCAGGTGGTAGGTGGGCGCACCGTGCCCGAGGTGGGCGTGGCTGACCAGCCCCAGCTCCTCCAGCAGCTCCAGCGTGCGGTACACGGTGGAGATGTTGATCCCGGAGGCCGTCTTGCGCACCTGGCCCAGAATGTCGTCCGGGGTCGCATGCTCCAGGGTGTCGACGGCTTCGAGCACCAGCTGCCGCTGGGGCGTCAGCCGGTAGCCACGCTGCCTGAGGTCGCTCTTCCAGTCGGTGCTCACCACACCACGAGTCTAGGACTACTTGAAGAAAGCGATCCCGTCGTCCGGCATGTCGTCCGGCAGGGCCTTGGCCCAGCGCTCGACGTCCTCCGGAGTGACGACCTTCTTCAGGTGCGCCGACATGTACGGGCGCAGCTCGACCTCGGGGGTCTGCTTCTCGCCGACCCACATCAGGTCGCTCTTGACGTAGCCGTACAGCCGCTTGCCGCCGGTGTAGGGCTGAGCAGCCGCCGTCCGGGCGACCGCGTCCGTCACCAGGTCGATCTGCGGCTTCTGGTTCGCCATCTCGCCGTACCAGATCTCGATGACGCCGTCGTCGCGCGTCATCGTCACCTCGACCTTGCGGTTGGCGTCGATGCGCCAGAAGCCGTGCTCCGACTCCAGCGGGCGGACCTTGTTGCCGTCGTTGTCCAGCACCCAGGTGTGGGACTCGTACTCCAGGAAGTCCCGGCCGTCGTGGGTGAAGGACACCTCCTGGCCGAAATTGCACTTCTCGGCGCCGGGGAAGTCGTGCACGCCCGCGCCCGCCCAGTTTCCGAGGAGGAAGGCGAGGGGGACGAGGTCCTTGTGCAGGTCGGACGGGATCTCGATCATGAGCGGACTTACTTCCTGGCGTCGGTGATCAGCGCTGGCCCTGGTACAGCTTCTTCACGGTCAGACCGGCGAAGGCGAGAACGCCGACGCAGACCAGGACCAGCAGGGCTTCGAAGAAGATCTCCACGGGGTGCTCCTTGAGCGGGGGGCATAAACAGGGCCGGCCCCAGCTTACGCGGCCCGCCCCGCCTCTTCTCGCCGGACTCCGTCCAGGAAGGCGGCCCACACGGGGGCGGCGAAGAGGAGGGCTCCGCGAGCGGGGTCCTTGCTGTCCCGGACGGGGACGAGAGAGGGGAGGTTGGGGGCGACCTCGACGCAGTTGCCGCCGTCCGGGTTGCTGTAACTGCTCTTGCGCCAGTCGGCGGCGCCGAGGAGATCGTCGGAGACCTCGACGCAGTTGCCACCGCTTGAGTTGCTGTAGCTGCTCCTGCGCCAAGACACGGCGCTCAGATCGATGGCTCGCATGGCGCTTCCTCCAACGTTCGCAGGATGAAATCGCGCGACTGGGCCGGTGACAGCGCCAAGTCACGCGTCGAATCGTACCTGCGCTGAAGCAGCTCAACCGAGGCGTTTTCTTCGACCAGTTCGCCGCGCAAATCGTTCTCGATGTATGCCACTACCCGGCCGTTCGGCAGCCGCAGAAACATCACGTCGGTGTTGGTCAGCCCGTGCCGCCCGGCACTGAACGGCAGCACGTGGAGGGTGATGTTCGCCCGCTCGGACATCTCCACCAAGTGGGTCAACTGCTCACGCCATGCACCCATGTCACGCAGCAACGTACGCAGCACCGCCTCGGACAGAATGACGCGAAACGGCGGTGGGGTGTCGCCCTCCAACAACTGCCGGCGACCAAGACGTGCCTCCACCTGCTGCTCAAGCTCGGGGACAGTCAGCCAGCCTGCGGCAAGAGCCTCGCGCGCGTACCCGGCGGTCTGAAGGAGCCCCGGTGGAGCGCTCACCGCGTAGTACCACAAGCTGATCGCCTCGGCCTCCAGGATCCTGTACCGCCGATACTGCTCGCGGAACTGCGTCGGATCGGCCACCGCCAGCTCCCACAGCGTGAGCAGCATGCCGCCCGTGCCGTAGTACTGGTCCAGCGCCTCCACGATCTCCGGGCCGCCCAGCGTGTGGCCGTGCTCCATCTTTCCGAACTGGGACGCGTCCCAGCCCACCACCTCCGCGACGCCCCGCAGGGACACGCCCCGCCCGTTGCGCAGCAGCCGCAGCTCCTCCGCGAACCGTGCCCTCGGTTCCTGACTGCGACCCGTGATCGCCCTCCGCTGCGGCACCGCACCCCTCCCGGCTGTGGAATTTGTGGAATTTGGAGCGCCCGGTGTGGCACTAGCGGCCGTTCCGGGCTTGGCGACCCCCGCCGTGGGTCATGCTCGTAACTGCCCACCACTACGCAGAGTAGTGCAACTGTCGCATTCCGTACAGACGTTGACGTAAGGGAGCGAACCCGTGAGAACAGAACCGGCCACCTACGAGCCCGGCACCGTGCTCTACGACACCGCCGCCGCGAAGGTCGGTGAGTACCGGGGCCGCAGCGGGGCGCGGGCGATACTCCGTCCGCTCGGCGGCGGGCGGGAGTGGGAGGCGGAGCCGGCCGTGCTGCGCCCGGCGACCGACCGGGAGCGCCTCGGGGCGAGCCTGCGCGCCGCGAACGACCGCACCCTGGCCACGCCCCCGGCCACCCCCGGTGGCCAGGACCGGCCGCCCCTGCCGGTCCCCGGCTGCGAGGCCTGCACCTGGCTGGCCGACCGGCGGGAGACCGCACGCGCGGCGTTCGACCACAGCGCGGTGTCGGACGCGAACGTCCTGCTGCGCCAGCACCAGCGCAAGGAGCACGAGGGATGACGTACGACGGCGGACTGCCCTACGAGGAGTGCCGGCGGGCCCAGCGGCTCGCGCCCCGACGGGACCGGGCGCCCCTCTCTCCCGGCTTCGCGATGCCCCCGTTCCATCCGGACCACCCGCCGAGGCCCGTGCCGAAGCACAAGGCCCGGTCCCGGCGGCGGGCCAGGCCGGCCGGTGCCACGGTCAGCGGCCTGCTCACCGTCCTGTGCGTGGCCACGCTGCTGGTGACGATCACCTTCGCGGTCTGACACCGCCCGCGAGGGCTACGCTTCCGGCATGGCGAAGAAGCTCGTGATCAAGGTGACGGCGGGGGCCGATGCCCCTGAGCGGTGCTCGCAGGCGTTCACCGTGGCGGCGGTGGCCGTGGCCAGTGGGGTCGACGTGTCGCTGTGGCTGACCGGGGAGTCCGCGTGGTTCGCGGTGCCGGGGCGCGCGGCCGAGTTCGAGCTGCCGCACGCCGCGCCGCTGCCCGACCTGCTGGACTCGCTCCTGGCGGGCGGCCGGGTGACGCTGTGCACGCAGTGCGCGGCCCGGCGGGACCTCACCGAGAAGGACGTCATCGAGGGCGTACGCATCGCGGGGGCGCAGGTCTTCGTGCAGGAGGCGTTGGCCGACGACACCCAGTCCCTCGTCTACTGAGGGAGCCCGCGCGCCCCCGCCGTCTGCCCCCGGGCTTGCCCCCGAGTCCCTTCCCCGCGGGCCGACGGGGATGGATGATTCTTCCTCTCTGCCCCGGCGGACACGAAGGAGAAGTGGCGTGCGCGCGCAGACACGGACCGGCGCGGTCGAGGAGACCGGGACGGCCGGGCGGCAGCGGTCCGCTACGGCGGTCGCCCGGCTGCCCGTGCGGGACCTGAGCCCTGCGGGCGTCCGGAACCTCCAAGGGACCGCGGGCAACGACGCGGTGGCCCGCACGGTCCAGCGGCACCGGGACTCGGCCGCGACGGTGCAGCGGGCCCCCACGGCCGACCCGGAGATCCAGCCGATCGTCGACGCGGTGCGGGAGATGCTCGGGACCGCCCGGTCCCTGATCGCCACGGCCCGGGGGATCGCGTTCCGGATGCGGAGCAGGGAGAACCAGCAGAAGCACTGCGACCATCTCGGCACGTCTCTGGACACCGCCGAGCACATGATCTACGGGCAGTTCCGCGCCGACGGCCCGGCCGGCCGGACGACCAACCCGCGCACCACCGCGCTGAAGGCCCTGCTCGACGAGATCCAGGAGCGGCACGTCGAGTACGTGGGCATCCTGCGCCGGTTCGGGCTGCGTCCCGTCGGCGCCGACATCGGCCCCGAGGACACCCAGGGCCTGGCGCAGCTGTCGGGCACCTGGTCACAGGTGGTCGGCGGGCGGGGCATCAAAACCTCGTCGACTCCGCGGGCCTTCGGCGAGGACCGTACGCCCGGGGCGCTGCCGGGCTTCGAGGACCAGATGCTGTCCCACCACGCCCGGCTGCTCTCCCGGGAGCGGGGCCGGAACCTGGTCGGCAGTCTCACCGCCGGGAACGCGGGCACTGGCGAGGCCATGGTGGGCGTGCAGCCCTACCACCCCGAGCAGGTCGAGGCGATGGGCGGCAACAGCGCGGTCGGCGCGGAAGCGGGCGTCAACAGGCCCGAAGAAGGGCTCGCGTCCGCCCCCGACGCCCCCGGCAGGGGCAGTACCAGCTTCGTCGCCGTGCCGCACAACATGCGGGACAGCGAGGGGGCGCAGGAGAACGAGGCCGTCTCGCCCGCCTTCCTGGTCTACGGGCACGAGCTGATCCACGCGCAGCACACCATGCACGGCATCAACGTCCGGAACATCGGCGACGAGGAGGAGGCGACGGTCACCGGCAACGACGAGGCCTCCGCCGCCCTGCACAGGCAGCGGCAGGTGCCGGTCACCACGGAGGAGATGCTGCGCGACGAACACGGCCTGCCGCGCCGCGGCGGCTACACATAGCCCACGGCCCCCGCACGCAGGGACCTAGGGGGTGTCGTTTGGATCTTGCCGGGGTCGCGGGGCCTGGCACGCACATCTGCGGCGTTGTCGTCGGTTGTCAACGCTCCGCGTTGCCGCCCTCCTCCGCCTTGCAGCTGCACGCACCAGACCCCGCTCGGGCCGGCCACAAGACACCGTCGCCCGGAGCCGACCTGATCCAAACGACACCCCCTAGTGGTGCTTCTTGCCGTCCAGCTCGTCCCACCACTCGTCGGACTCGGGGTCGCCGGAGGGGTCGTCCCACCAGCGGTCGTCCGGGCCGCGCCGGTTGGCGACCATCGCGGCGACCGGCGGGATCAGCATGGCGAACACGCACATACCGACGGCCGCGGGGACCGACCACAACCGGATGACGCCCCAGGCCAGTACGAAGAGCGCGATGCAGATGCCCATCATCACGAAGTACTGATGCCGCCGCCGCGCGTACATACCTCCAGGGTAGGTCCGCACACCCCGTCCGGACATGCCGGAGGGGCCGCACCCCAGGTGTCCAACCCGGTGGGTGCGGCCCCTCGGCCGTCACGCGCCGTGCGCGCTGCGCTGCCCTGTCGCCGCGTGCCGTCAGACGGCGATCGCGACCTCCGCCAGACCGCCCTGCTGGGCGACGACCGTGCGGTCGGCGCTGCCGCCCGGGATCAGCGCGCGTACGGTCCAGGTGCCCTCGGCCGCGTAGAAGCGGAACTGGCCCGTCGCGGAGGTCGGGACCTCCGCCGTGAACTCGCCGGTGGCGTCCAGCAGACGGACGTAGCCCGTCACCGGCTCGCCGTCACGGGTCACCTGACCCTGGATGGTGGTCTCACCGGGCTTGATCGTCGAGGCGTCGGGGCCGCCGGCCTTCGCTCCGCACATGTCGTAACTCCTGAGGTGTGTTGGGAAAGGTCGGCGGGTGCCGTACCCGTGTCGCTTACTTCGCGGCGCCGAGCTCGATCGGCACGCCGACCAGGGAGCCGTACTCGGTCCAGGAGCCGTCGTAGTTCTTGACGTTCTCCACACCCAGCAGCTCGTGCAGGACGAACCAGGTCAGGGCCGAGCGCTCGCCGATGCGGCAGTAGGCGATGGTGTCCTTCGCCAGGTCGACCTGCTCGTCGGTGTAGAGCTGCTTGAGCTCGTCGTCCGACTTGAAGGTGCCGTCGTCGTTGGCGTTCTTCGACCACGGGATGTTGCGGGCGGACGGGACGTGGCCCGGACGCTGCGACTGCTCCTGCGGGAGGTGGGCCGGGGCGAGCAGCTTGCCGGAGAACTCGTCGGGCGAGCGGACGTCGACCAGGTTCTGCGCGCCGATCGCCTTGACGACGTCGTCGCGGAACGCGCGGATCGCGGTGTTCTGCGGCTTGGCCTTGTAGTCGGTGGCGGCGCGCTGGGGCACCTCGTCGCCGGGGACCAGCTCGCGGGCGTCCAGCTCCCACTTCTTGCGGCCGCCGTCGAGGAGCTTGACCGCGTCGTGGCCGTACAGCTTGAAGTACCAGTAGGCGTAGGACGCGAACCAGTTGTTGTTGCCGCCGTAGAGGACCACGGTCTGGTCGTTGGAGATGCCCTTCTTCGACAGGAGCTTCTCGAAGCCCTCCTGGTCGACGAAGTCGCGGCGGACCGGGTCCTGGAGGTCCTGGGTCCAGTCGATCCGGATCGCGTTCTTGATGTGGTTCTTCTCGTAGGCGGACGTGTCCTCGTCCACCTCGACGATCGCGATGGTCGGGTCGTCCAGGTGGTCCTGCAACCAGTCGGCGTCGACCAGGACGTCGCTGCGGCTCATGTTTTCTCCTCCGGGGCAGTTGGCGGCGGGGCGTGCGGTGCGAGGGTGTGCGCACTCGGGCCGGGCGGCGGCGCGGCGCGCGGGTGCCCGGGGCAGGCCGGGCGGGCGGGGGATGAGGGGATACGGACGGCGTCGTCGCCGTCCGCCTCAGAAAGTGCGACAGAGCATGGCGGCGACGCGGCACAGGTCCACTGCCCGCCGCTTCGTGAGGTCCGCCTGTTGCTTCATAGGACCCGATCGTAAGGATTGAGGGCGGGCCGTGTCACCGACGTGTCGCATGATGAGACGAGAACGTCCGGGATGTGGGATCGAGAGCCCCGCCGCCCCGGTTCGACGGGCCGCCGGACGCGGCGCGGGTCGGGTCGCTTCTGCGGTACGGACAGCGCCGTCTCGCCTGTCGGACGACATGGCCTGCGCGCGGTGGGCCGCCGTTGCGCCGAGCGGCGCCGACCCTCGTCCTACCCGGCCAGCTTGACGTTCGAACCCTTCACCGTGATCTCGACGCCGTCCTTCGCCGCCTCGACCTTGTCCAGCTCGATGCCGCCGGGCAGCTCGTCGATGGTCTGCTGGAAGTCGGTGATGGCCCGGATCCGGGACTCGGCGAGCTGCCTGCCGCCGATCTCCGGCAGGCCGTCGGCGACCACCTCGACGTCGTTGTCCTTGACCTTGACCGAGCTGAGCACCTCGACCGGCTCGGGCACCTCGACGCCGAGGACCGTGGCCTGCAACGACACCTTGATCTTGCCGTTGCCGCCGTCGGAGAGGCCGATGACCTTGGCGTCGATGCCGGGCGCGATCTCCGTGGGCTCGGACTTGGTGGCCTTCATCAGCTCGTCGTAGCCGACGGTCGCGGTGCCGGTGGCGGTGGCCGCGGTGGCGGAGCTGTAGTCGCCGGAGAACTCGACGCCCTTCATGTGCGCCCGCAGCTCGGCGATGCGGATCTTCTCGCCGCCGTTGCCGGTGGACGCCTCGTAGTCGTCGATGCCGACCTCCACGTCGTCCAGCGAACCGCCGGCGACCTGGGTGAGGAAGGGGAAGCCGTTGATGGAGACGTCCGGCGTCGAGGCCAGGTTCTCGGTGCTGCGCAGCTTGTCCGCCGCCTCGTCCTCGGCGAAGTTGACGGCGACACGGTCGGCGATCACGAAGAGGCCGCCCAGGATCACGACGACGATCAACAGTATTCGCAGTGCGCGCATGCGGTGCTTCCCCAACCCTGGACGCTCGACGACGGCGGACCCGACGACCGACGACCGGCGGCCGTCCAGCGCGAGCGTAACGCGGGCTCCGGGCGCCCCCCGGGTTTTGTCGAACACCTGTGACAGTGGGCGCCGGCACCCGTGACGGGGCGCCGCCGGGGCTCAGGCCAGGGCCCGGCCCAGGACGTACACGGCCGGGGCCGCCGCCGCGAGGGGCAGGGCCACGCCCGCCGTGAAGTGGACGAAGCGGGACGGGTAGTCGTACGCCGCGACCCGCAGGCCGATCAGCGCGCACACCGCCGCGCCCGCGCCCAGCAGCGCCCCCGACGCCCCGAAGTCCGTCATCGAGCCGACCGCGATCCCCGCTCCGGCCGCCGCGAGCAGCGCGACGACCACGGACGCCGGGGTCGGCAGCGGCAGCGCGCGGGCCACGGCGGCCACGGCGACCGCGATCCCGCCGACGGCCACCGCGTCCGCGTCGGCGGCGAGGTACCCGCCCGCGACGACCGCCAGGGCCGCCGCCGCGATGGTCGCCATCAGGCCGTACATCCGCTCGTCCGGGTCGGCGTGCGAGCGCAGTTGCAGGACGAGGGACAGCAGCACCCACACCCCGAGCGTGCCGAGGATCGCCGCCGGGGAGCGGTCCGACACCAGCAGCGCCGCGTCGGCGGCGAGCGCGCCCAGGAAGCCCAGCGCGATGCCCTGCCGGGCGGGCCACATGCCGTTCAGCCGGAACCAGCCCGCCGCGGTGACCGCCTGGAGGGCGACGAGCGGGACGAGCAGGGCGTACGTGCCGAGCGCCGCCGCGCCGGACAGCAGCAGCCCGAGCAGCGCGGTGAGCCCGGCCGGCTGCATCCCCGGGTCGATGATCGGCGAACGCCCCTCGGCCCGCGCCCGCTGCGCGTCGGTGATCCGTGTGTTCCCGGCGACGGTGGCCGGTCCGTAGCCCGGATCGGCGGCGGTCGAGGGCGCGGGGGTGGAGGCGGGGGTGGGGTCGGGCGCGGGCGGCGCGTACGCCTCGGGCGAGGGCTGGGCCTGCGGCTGCGGCTGCGGCTGCGCGACGGGCTGCGGCTGCGGCTGCGCGTACGGCTGTGCCTGGGGCTGGTACTGCTGCGGCTGCGGGTGTCCGTACGGCTGTCCGTAGCCCTGCGGCGGGTACGGCTCAGGCTGCGGCTGGGCGTGCGGCGGCAGGTACGCCGTCTCCTCCGCGGAGACCGGCGGCTGCACCTGCGTCTCCCAGGTCTGCCCCTGCCACTGCTGCGTGTACTGGTCGGCGTTCGGGTCCGGCTGCTGCTCCCCGTACCCCTGGTACCCCTGGTACTGCTGGTGCGGCTGCTGCCCGGGCCACGCCTGCGCGTCGTGTCCCTCGTACGGTTGCTGCCCGTACGGCTGATGCGGCTGGTCGGTCATCGCTCACCCTCCTGCGAACGGCGGGAGCACCTCGACCGTGCCGCCCTCGGCCAGCCGTACCGTCTCATGTGCACGCTTGCCCACGGGGTCGCCGTCGACGAGGAACGAGCAGCGCAGCAGCACGCGCGTGAGTTCGCCGGGGTGCCGCTCGCGCACCGCGCCGAGCGCGTCGGCGAGCGTCGCCGCGTCGTACGGCTCCTCGGCCACCCCCGCCGCGGCCTTCGCGGCGGCCCAGTAGCGCACCGTGACCTTTGCCATCTCGTTCCTTCGTCGTCGGCGATGAACAAGCTCAGGCTAGCCCGCCCGCGCCACCGCCCAGTCGCCGATGCGGTGCAGCAGCGCCTCGTCCGAGGCGTTCTCGGCGTGGCCCATGCCGGGCTCCAGCCAGAGTTCGCCGTGGTCACCGGCCGCCTCGGCCAGCATCCGGGGGTGGTCGAGGGGGAAGTAGCCGTCCCGGTCGCCGTGCACGATCAGCAGCGGCGTCGGCGCGATCCGCCCGGCCGCCGCCACCGGCGACAGCGGCACCGGGTCCCAGTCCCGGTGGTGGATACGGGTGCGCAGGCCGTAGCGGCCCACCAGACGCCCGGCGGGGCGCATCACCAGCCAGTGCAGGCGGCGCATGGGTGCCGTGCCCCGGTAGTACCAGCGGGCGGGGGAGCTGACCGAGACGACGGCGTCCGTGCCCGCCGCGGCGTCGTCGGCGTACAGCGCGGCGTGCCGCAGGACCACCGAGCCGCCCATGGAGAACCCGACGGTCACCACGCGCGCGTGCCCGAAGCCGCGCGCCCAAGCGACCGCCGCCGCCAGGTCGAGCACCTCGCGGTCCCCGACGGTGGACCGCCCGCCGGACGCGCCGTGCCCCCGGAAGGAGAACGTGACCACGGCACCGTGCCGCGCGAACGCCGCCGCGATCCGCCGCACGTGCGGCCGGTCCGCGTCGCCCGTGAAGCCGTGCGCGACGACGAAGACCAGGTCAGAGGGGTCGCGGTCGACCGGACCCGGCTCGTACACGGCGTCGACGGGGACACCGTCGGCCGTACGGAGGAAGGTGCGCGCGGGTGTGCGGCGCGGCGCTCCCCGGGGTGTCTCGGGATGCGGACGATGTCCTGGACGACGGGTGGAACGCGCCACATGACCCGCCGGTCGGTTGCTCATGTCGGCTATTCTGCTGGGCAGAGGACTCGGGCAACGTAGCCCCCGGGTCCTTTTGTGCTTTCGGGAGCGATGCCGGGCGGTCGTCGGGCGGTCGTCGGGCATTCACCTCCCGGACGCCACACGTACGAAGCAGTGCCGCCAACTCCCCCGCTGCCTTGAGGGCGCGGGAGGTACCCCCATCGCCGGGACCCAGGAGGAACCAGACGTTATGGGCGAGCGAACCGGGCACGACCACGAACCGTCCCAGGCAGGTGGGGCGCGATGAGTTCTCTGCTGCTCCTGACCAACGCCCTCCAGCCGTCGACGGAGGTGCTCCCCGCCCTCGGCCTGCTGCTGCACAACGTACGCGTCGCCCCCGCCGAGGGTCCCGCCCTCGTCGACACCCCGGGCGCCGACGTCATCCTCGTCGACGGCCGCCGCGACCTCCCCCAGATCCGCAGCCTGTGCCAGCTGCTGCGCTCCACGGGCCTCAGCTGCCCCCTGGTGCTCATCGTCACCGAGGGCGGGCTGGCCGCCGTCACCGCCGACTGGGGCATCGACGACGTGCTGCTCGACACCGCCGGTCCGGCGGAGGTCGAGGCGCGGCTGCGGCTGGCCACGGGCCGCCAGCAGCTCGGCGGCGACGACTCCCCCATGGAGATCCGCAACGGCGACCTGTCGGTGGACGAGGCGACGTACTCCGCGAAGCTCAAGGGCCGGGTCCTGGACCTGACCTTCAAGGAGTTCGAGCTGCTGAAGTACCTCGCCCAGCACCCGGGCCGCGTGTTCACCCGCGCCCAGCTGCTCCAGGAGGTGTGGGGGTACGACTACTTCGGCGGCACCCGCACGGTCGACGTGCACGTACGGCGGCTTCGCGCCAAGCTCGGCCCCGAGCACGAGTCGCTGATCGGCACCGTCCGCAACGTCGGCTACCGCTTCGTGACACCGGAGAAGCCCGAGAAGGGCGAGAAGAACGACAAGAGCGGGAAGGCCGGAAAGGCCGGGGAGCCCGAGAAGGCGGCGGCCGAGAAGGACGGGGCGTCGGGCGCGAGGTCATCCAAGGTGTGATACGCCCTGCCCGGAGCGGGTCCATCCGCGTAGACTCCGCGCGTGGCCAAGGTGACTCGGGATGATGTGGCGCGGCTGGCGGGGACTTCCACCGCCGTCGTCAGCTACGTCATCAACAACGGACCCCGGCCGGTCGCCCCGGCCACGCGCGAGCGTGTCCTCGCCGCGATCAAGGAACTGGGGTACCGCCCGGACCGGGTCGCCCAGGCGATGGCGTCGCGGCGCACGGACCTCATAGGCCTGATCGTGCCGGACGCGCGCCAGCCGTTCTTCGCGGAGATGGCGCACGCGGTCGAGTGGGCCGCCTCCGAGCGCGGGAAAATGGTGCTCGTCGGCAACAGCGACTACGTCGGCGAGCGCGAGGTCCACTACCTGCGCGCGTTCCTCGGCATGCGGGTGTCCGGCCTGATCCTGGTCAGCCACGCGCTGAACGACAACGCCGCCGCCGAGATCGACGCCTGGGACGCCCGGGTGGTCCTGCTGCACGAGCGTCCCGAGGCCATCGACGACGTCGCCGTCGTCACCGACGACCTGGGCGGCGCCCAGCTCGCCGTACGCCACCTGCTGGAGCACGGGTACGAGTACGTCGCCTGCATGGGCGGCACCGCCGAGACCCCGTCCGTGGGCGACCCGGTCTCCGACCACGTCGAGGGCTGGAAGCGCGCGATGAAGGAGGCCGGGCTCCCCACCGAGGGCCGGCTCTTCGAGGCGCCGTACAACCGCTACGACGCGTACCGCGTGGGTCTGGAGCTGCTCTCCGGGCCGCAGCGCCCGCCCGCGATCTTCTGCTCCACCGACGACCAGGCGATCGGCCTGCTGCGCGCGGCCCGCGAGCTGCGCATCGACGTCCCCGGCGAGCTGGCGGTCGCGGGCTTCGACGACATCAAGGAGGCGGACCTCGCCGACCCGCCGCTGACGACGGTCGCCTCGGACCGGTCGGCGATGGCGCGGGCCGCGGTGGACCTGGTCCTCGACGACGGCCTGCGGGTGGCGGGCTCCCGCCGCGAGCGGCTGAAGGTGTTCCCCTCGCAGCTGGTCGTACGGCAGTCCTGCGGCTGCCTGTAGCCACCGCCTGGGCCGACGCCGCACGGTCGGGCCGCCGGGCCGCCTTTATATCGGGCATACGAGGTTCTGCCGGGCTTCTCAGGCAGCACTCAGGCCGCTCTCATCCGTGGGCGGGAAGCTCATGGACATGACCGAGAGCCTCCGCCAGAACGGCGAGTACGAGCACGCGAACCCGTACCAGGGACCCCACCAGCACGCCTCCTCTCCCGTCAACCCGGAGTGGCCGCCCCCGCCGGCGCAGCCGCCCGGGAGCCACCCCACGGAGCCCCTGCCCGAGCCGCCGCACGGCGGGCGACCGGCCCGGCGGCGCGGCCCCGCCGCCCTCCTCGTGGCCGTGGCGATCGTCGCGGCGGCCGTCGGCGGCGGCACGGCGTACGGCATCCAGGAGCTGACCGGCAGCGACACCGTCGCCGCCGGCTCCACCAGCACCAACGTGGTGGCCTCCAGCCAGAAGGGCACGGTCTCCGGCGTCGCGAAGGCGGTCAGCCCGAGCATCGTCGAGATCAACGCCACCTCGAACGCCGGCTCCTCCACCGGTTCCGGCGTGATCATCACCGACGACGGCGAGATCATCACCAACAACCACGTCGTCGCCGGTGCCTCCTCCGTCAAGGTGACGACGCACGACGGCAAGCAGTACACCGCCGAGGTCGTCGGCACCGACAGCAAGAAGGACCTCGCGCTGATCAAGCTGGAGAACGCCTCCGGCCTGAAGGCCGCCACCCTCGGCGACTCCGACGGCATCGGGGTCGGCGACCAGGTCGTCGCCATCGGCTCCCCCGAAGGCCTGACCGGCACCGTGACCAGCGGCATCGTCTCCGCCCTCGACCGCGACGTGACCGTCTCCACGGACGAGGGACAGCAGCAACAGCAGCAGCGCGGCGGTCAGTGGCCCTTCGAGTTCGGCGGGCAGCAGTTCAACGGCGACACCGGGTCGTCCACGACGACGTACAAGGCGATCCAGACCGACGCCTCCCTCAACCCGGGCAACTCCGGCGGCGCGCTGATCGACATGAACGGCAACATCATCGGCATCAACTCCGCGATGTACTCGGCGACCGAGTCCTCCGCGAGCGCGGGCAGCGTGGGCCTGGGCTTCGCCATCCCGATCAACACGGTCAAGGCCGACCTGCCCGAGCTGCGGGCGGGCGCGAGCAACTGAGCGGGCGCGAAGACGTGCGACGCTGAAAGCGTTGACACCCCGTACCCGTACCCGACCGCATCCGAGGACCCGAGCCCATGAGCCCCGCAGACGGCGACCGTGACCGCGACCGTGAGACCCAGCGCATCCTGATCGTCGACGACGAGCCGGCGGTCCGCGAGGCCCTCCAGCGCAGCCTCGCCTTCGAGGGGTACGACACCGAGGTCGCGGCCGACGGCGCCGACGCGCTGGAGAAGGCGGCTGCGTACCGCCCCGACCTCGTCGTCCTGGACATCCAGATGCCCCGCATGGACGGCCTGACCGCCGCCCGCCGCATCCGCGGCGCGGGCGACCTGACCCCGATCCTGATGCTGACGGCCCGCGACACCGTCGGCGACCGGGTGACCGGCCTGGACGCCGGTGCGGACGACTACCTGGTCAAGCCCTTCGAGCTGGACGAACTCTTCGCCCGCATCCGCGCGCTGCTGCGCCGCAGCTCCTACGCGGCCGCCGTGGAGGCCACCGCCGCCGACGACGACACCCTCGCCTTCGCCGACCTCACCATGGACCTGGCGACCCGGGAGGTCACGCGCGCCGGACGCCCGGTGGAGCTGACCCGCACGGAGTTCACCCTGCTGGAGATGTTCATGGCGCACCCGCGCCAGGTCCTCACCCGGGAGCAGATCCTGAAGGCCGTCTGGGGCTTCGACTTCGAACCGTCGTCGAACTCCCTCGACGTGTACGTCATGTACCTGCGCCGCAAGACCGAGGCGGGCGGCGAGCCGCGCCTGGTGCACACCGTCCGCGGCGTCGGCTACGTCCTGCGGCAGGGCGGCGCCGAGTGACAGGCCTGGCCCGCCGGGTCCGCGCGCTGCCCATCCGGGCGCGGCTGTCCCTGCTGGTGGCGGCGGCGGTGGCGTTCGCGGTGGCGGCGGCGGCGGTCGCGTGCTGGTTCGTGGTCAAGAGCGTGCTGGTCAGCTCACTGGACGAGGCGCTCAAGGCGAACCGCATGAGCAAGGCGCAGGTGAGCCAGTACGTCAACCTGCGCTCGGGTGCGTGCGCCCACGATCCCGTCACCCACGAGCAGAACCCCTTCGGCTCGTCCGTCCAGCTCGTGGACGGCACGGGCGGCAGCTGTCTCATCATCGGCACGCAGGAGATCCCGCTCAGCGACGCCGACCACGCCGTGGCCGAGGGCCGGTCCACCGACGCACTGCACGACGCCACGGGACCCGACGGCGCCCAGTACCGGGTCTACACCTACCAGGGGCTGCCCGAGCTGGGCGTGGCCGTCTCCGCGGCGCGACCGCTGGGCGAGGTGAACCGCTCCCTCAACGACCTCGCCCTGGTGCTGGCGATCGTCGCCGGCGTGGGGGTCGTCGGCGCCGGCGCCGCCGGGCTGTGGGTGGCGCGGACCGGCCTGCGCCCCGTCGACGAACTCACCGAGGCCGTCGAACACGTCGCCCGCACCGAGGACCTCACCGTCCGCATCCCCGTCGAGGACGACAGCGACGACGAGATCGCCCGCCTCTCCCGGTCCTTCAACAGCATGACCTCGTCCCTGGCCAGCTCCCGCGACCTGCAACAGCAACTGATCGCCGACGCCGGCCACGAACTGCGCACCCCCCTCACCTCCCTGCGCACCAACATCGAGCTGCTCACCCGCAGCGAGGAGACGGGCCGCCCGCTCCCGGAGGCCGACCGCAAGGCACTGCTCGCCTCGGTGAAGGCGCAGATGACGGAACTGGCGGCGCTCATCGGCGACCTCCAGGAACTCTCCCGCCCCGACACCGGCCAGCACGGGGGCCGCACCCGCATCCTCGCCTGGCACGACGTCGTCGAGTCGGCCCTGCGCCGGGCCCGGCTGCGCGGCCCGGAGCTGACCATCGAGGCGGACGTGCACCCCTGGTACGTACGGGCGGAACCGGCCGCGCTGGAACGCGCGGTGGTGAACATCCTGGACAACGCGGTGAAGTTCAGCCCGGACGGCGGCACGGTCGACGTCCGCCTCGCCGACGGCGTCCTCACCGTCCGCGACCACGGCCCCGGCATCCCCGCCGAGGAACTCCCCCACGTCTTCGACCGCTTCTGGCGCTCCCCGGGCGCCCGCGCCCTGCCCGGCTCGGGCCTGGGCCTGTCCATCGTGGCGCGGACGGTGCAGCAGGCGGGCGGCGAGGTGACACTGGAACCGGCCGCCGGCGCCGGCACGGTCGCCACGGTCCGTCTGCCGGGGGCGCCGGTACCGCCGCCGGAGACGGACGTCAGGCAGGCAGCCTCGAATCGATGACGAAGGCGATCTCGACGACTTGGCCGGGCAGGGTCAGCTCGGTCACGCCGAGGACCGTACTGGCCGGGCGGTGCTCGCCGAAGTAGGCCAGGTTGGCCCGCGCCACCGCGGCGGCGTGGTGCCGCAGGTCCACCACGTACAGGGTCTGCGACACGATCTGGATGCGGGTGGCTCCGTAGTGGTCCAGGACCCGGTCCATGTTGGCGTGGGTGCGCCGGAGCTGGGCGTCGAAGTCGTACCCGTCGGGGAACTCGCCCGCCGCGTCGAACGCGAGCTGCCCCGAGACATGGACCAGGTCGCCCGACCTGATCGCCTGGGAGTAGCCGAAGTCGTCCTCGGCCGGGATGTCGTAGCGGAAGACATCGTGGGTGGTCATGGTGCTCGCCCTTCCAGTCCACTCTCTTGTGGTTACTCGGGAACTGTAGGAGAGTGAAGGCTGACCTGGAAGAACGCACTTTTCGGTGACTGGGGAACCTGATGGTGACCAAGCAACTGCTCAAGGACCTGCCCGAGGACGCGGACCTGCGGCGCGCGGACTCCCTGGCGCGGGAGATCTTCTCGGACGTCGCCAACAAATGGGCGCTCCTGATCATCGAGGCGCTGGGCGAGCGCACCCTGCGCTTCAGCGAGGTGCGCGGCGAGGTCGAGGGCATCAGCCACAAGATGCTCACCCAGAACCTGCGCATGCTGGAGCGCAACGGCCTGGTCGACCGCAAGGTCCACCCGACCGTGCCGCCGAAGGTCGAGTACACGCTCACCGAACCGGGCCGCGCCCTGCGCGCCACGGTCGACGCGATCTGCGAGTGGACCCAGCACCACCTCGGTCACATCGAGGGGGCGCGGGAGCGTTTCGACGCCTGACCGGCGTCAGACGGAAAGCGCCGTGCGTACGCCCGCGCCGGCATTCCCGGTGTCCCCGTCCCGAGGACACCGGGCCCCGTCTCGGCCGGCGAACAGGCGTCTACCGCACGACCGTGATCCGGTCCGCCGCCGGGGGCGTGATCGGGGCGGTCGCCGAGGAGTTGGCCGTCAGGTACTGCGCGAAGGCCGCCAGGTCGTCCGCGCCGACCAGTTCGTTCGTGCCCTCGCCCAGCGTGGTGAAGCCGTCGCCGCCGCCCGCGAGGAAGCTGTTGGACGCGACGCGGTAGGTGGCGGCCGGGTCGACCGGGGCGCCGTTCAGACGGACGGAGTCCGTGACGACGCGGTCCGCGCCCGACTTGGTGAGGTCCAGGGTGTAGGTGAGGCCGGAGGAGACCTGGAGGATCTTCGGGGCCGCCTCGTTGGGGCCGCTCACCTGCTCCTTGAGGACCTGGATCAGCTGCGCGCCCGTGTAGTCCTTGAGGTTCACCGTGTTGGCGAAGGGCTGGACCGTGAAGCCCTCGGCGTAGGTGACCACGCCGTCGCCCTCGGCGCCGGAGGCCGTGTAGGTCAGCGGGGCGCGGATGCCGCCCGGGTTCATCAGGGCCAGGTCGGTCTCCGGGTCCTGCGCCCTGCCGTACGCGAACTGCGCGTCGGCGATCAGGTCGCCCAGCGGGGACTCGGTGCCGTCGCGGTCGATGTCGGCGGAGACGTAGCCGATGGGGCGGTTGCCGATCGGGGCGGCGAGGGTGCTCCACCGGTCGAGCAGCCGGGTCATGTCCGGCGCCTTCGGCACGTCACGGGTGACGACGTGGTTCGCCGACTTCACCGACGTACGGGCGATGTCACCCGTGGCACGGTCGTACGTCAGCGTCGTGTCCGTGTACAGGCGGCCGAAGGACGAGGCCGAGGTGACCGTGCGGGGGTTGCCCGCCGGGTCGGGGATCGTGCAGACGTACGCGTTGTGGGTGTGGCCGGTGACCAGCGCGTCGACCTGCGGCGTGATGTTCTTGGCGATGTCGACGATCGGGCCCGAGACGCCGTCGCCCGCGCCCGGGGAGTCGCAGTCGTAGTTGTAGGAGGACGAGGCCGGGAAGCCGCCCTCGTGGATGAGTGCGACGATCGATTTCACGCCCTGGCGTTGCAGCTCCTTGGCGTACTTGTTGATCGTCTCGACCTCGTCCTTGAACTCCAGGCCCTTCACGCCCTCCGCCGAGACGATGTCCGGGGTGCCCTCCAGGGTCACGCCGATGAAGCCGACCTTGACGCCCCGCTGCTTCCACACCCAGTAGGGCTTGAGGATGGGCTTCCCCGTCTTCTCGTCCAGGACGTTGGCCGCGAGGTACGGGTAGTCGGCGCCCTTGAACTCCTTGTCCGAGTAGCAGCCCTCGGTGGGGTGGCAGCCGCCGTTCTGGAGACGGGCCAGCTCCCTGGCACCCTCGTCGAACTCGTGGTTGCCGACGCTGGTCACGTCCAGGTCGAGCCGGTTCAGCGCTTCGACGGTCGGCTCGTCGTGGAAGAGGCCGGACAGGAGGGGGGAGGCGCCGACCATGTCGCCGCCGGCCGCGGTGATGGAGTAGCGGTTGCCCTTGCGGGCCTCGCGCAGGTGGGTGGCCAGGTACTCGATACCGCCCGCGTCGACCGTCTTGGTCGTGCCGTCCGGCTGGACCTCGGTGACGCGGCCGGAGGAACCGGCGGGCGGCTCCAGGTTGCCGTGCAGGTCGTTGAAGGAGAGGAGCTGGACGTCCTGGTAGCGGCCGTGGCCATGACCGTGGCCCTTGCCGTGGTCGCCGTGGCCCCGGGTGTCTCCGCCCGGGCTCGCCGACGCCGGGAGCGCCGCCGCGGCGAGCGCTCCGGCGGTGACGACGGTGGCGGCCGCGACGAGGAGGCGGCTGGTACGGCGTCTGCGACGCGGCTGGTGCGAGTGTGCTGTGGCTGGCATGCGCCCCCCTGTGGGTGTGCGTGGCGCGAGCCGCTGAGGAGACGGCTCGTCGGCGCAGCAGCCTAGAGTCAACGCGCGTAGCGCGACAGGGCTTCCGGGTTACGACCTGGTTTAACTTCATCCCCTTCTCCATCCCTTATGCATCTCCTTCTGCATCCTCTTCTCCACCCCTTCTCCCCTCTCTTCTTCCTCCTCGTCCGCTGCCGCCGCTTTGCCCCGCCCGCCCTTTACCCTCGTACGCATGACCAGCGACGACACCGTGCGGCCCGGCCGCCCCCGCTCGATCGAGACCCTCGCCGAACTCGCGCCGGAGCAGACCGACGCCGTCCTCGCCCTGCTCACCGAGGCGGCCCGGAACGACGGACAGCACGCCGTGTCCGAGCAGGGCCGGCTGCAACTGCGCGGCCCCGCGCGGGACGGCGTCGCGCACCTCCTGCTCACCCTCGACGGCGGTGAACTCGTCGGCTACGCCCAGCTGGAGGGCACCGACCCGGTCGAGCCGCCGGCCGCCGAGCTGGTCGTCCACCCCTCGTACCGGGGCCATGGGCACGGGCGGGCTCTGGGCTCCGCGCTGCTCGCCGCGTCCGGCAAGCGGCTGCGGATCTGGGCGCACGGCGGGCACTCCGCCGCCCGGCATCTCGCGCAGGTGCTCGGACTGTCGCTGTTCCGGGAACTGCGGCAGATGCGCCGCCCGTTGGCCGGTCTGGACCTGCCGGAGCCGGTGCTGCCGGAGGGCGTGAGCGTGCGCACCTTCGTGCCCGGCCGGGACGACGCGGCCTGGCTCGCCGTGAACGCGGCCGCCTTCTCCCACCACCCCGAACAGGGCTCGCTCACCCAGCGCGACCTCGACGACCGCAAGGCCGAGCCGTGGTTCGACCCGGAGGGATTCTTCCTCGCCGAGCGGGACGGCCAGCTGATCGGTTTCCACTGGACCAAGGAGCACACCGAGGAAGGGCTCGGCGAGGTGTACGTCCTCGGCATCCGCCCCGACACCCAGGGCGGCGGCCTGGGCAAGGCCCTCACCACCATCGGCCTGCGGCACCTGGAGGGGCGGGGCCTGCCCACGGCGATGCTGTACGTCGACGCCGACAACAAGGCCGCGGTCTCCGTCTACGAGCGCCTCGGCTTCACCACCCACGAGACGGACCTGATGTACCGCACGGAGACGTGAGCCGCCGGGCCGTACGGGGCGGATCACCGACCGCGTCTTCGCCCCGACGGCTCCGGTCCGCACCCCGCTCCCAGCACGGCCACCGCCGCCGCCAGCACCGCCCACCGGTCGTGCCCGACGGACCAGCGGGGGTCGTCGGCCTGCACGAACAGCGCCCAGTCCTCCGGCGCCAGCAGGGGCGCGAGAACGGCCGTGAACAGCAGGAACGCCGCGACGAACGGCCCCGGTCGTGCCTCGTCCGTCAGCCGTACCGCGAGGGCGGCGGCCGCCAGGGCGAGGGCGCCCACGGCCAGCGCCTCCAGGGTGACTCCGCCGGCCGGGGGCCGGGACGCCACGGGGGTCAGGAGCAGTACGGCCGTCCACCACAGCGCGGCGAGCGGCGCGACCAGGGCCACGCGCAGCGCCTGCCGGAGGAGCCTCGGGGTCGGCACGGGTGCGGTGAGGTGGCGGGCCGGGTCGTCCAGCAGGAAGGCCAGGCCCAGCGCCCCGACGAGGGCGGCGCCCCGCAGCAGCATGAGCGTCTGCCAGGGCGCCGGCTCGGCCCCGGTGACGAGGGGGAAGCCGGCGACCAGCAGCCCGAGGGCTCCCGCCGCGGCCAGGGCACGCCAGGGCAGGGTGCGCCACAGCGGGACGGCCAGGTCCACCGTCAGCGTCCCCCGGACCGCCGTCAGTCCTCGCACGAGTCCGCCTTCTTCGGCCCGGGCACACCGAGCAGTTCGGCGACGCGGGCGGTGGTGACACCCGGGGCGGTCAGTTCGGCCCAGTGCTCCGTGACCCGTGCTCCGGTCCCGGCGGGCGGATTCTCCAGCAGGCGGCGTACGACGTCCGTCTGGCCCTCCGTCATGGACAGCGGGTCGGTGGGTGACAGGACGATCGCGGAGCCCGTCACGCTGTCGTCGAGGCGGACCCGGCGCAGGGCGCCCATCGGGTCGTCCTGCCAGCTCAGGGAGAGCCACATGACGGTGACCATCCGCCCGTCGCACAGCTCGCTGCCGGCCGCCTCCGAGCCCGCGACGAGGACGGCGGCGACGGCACTGGAGAACTCGGGGACCCGGTTGCCGCCCCAGGCGGTGCCCACGGTCACTTGGCCGGCGCCGGTCAGCGCGGGGATCGCGGCGTCGGTCCCCGGCCCGTAGCGGGCGTCGATCCGCTGCCGCACGACGAGCGGCCGGTCGTGCGCGGAGCCGCCGGCCACGGCCTGGACGCGGTCCACGACCCCGGCCCAGGTGCCGGTGCGCGGCGCCCACTCGGGGAAGGCGCAGTACCGCGAGCCGCCGTGCTCGGCGCAGGTCAGCTCGGGGTGCACCGAGGCGCGTTCGCGGGCTGCGGTCAGCTCCTTCGACGGCGTCGCGCCCCCGGCCTGGAGGATGCCGCCGGTCACCGTCGCCGCGAGGCTCAGGACGAGTCCCGCCCGGACGGCCGCGGTGCGCCCGCCGGCGACGGCCACCGCCAGGAGGGCGAGGCTCAGGGCCGCGCCCGCCAGGTACAGGGCGTGCCAGGCGGCGGGGCGCCCCAGCAGGTCGGAGGGCAGGGGGTCGGGGCCGGTGGTGGCGACGACCGGTGCCAGCCAGGACAGGCCGCTCGCCCCGCTCGGCCCGGTGCCGAGGACGAACACGAACAGCAGCACGACCACCAGCAGCGGCGCGGCGAAGGCCGCCATCGTCAGACGGCCGACCAGCACCCCGAGCGCCCCGAACGCCAGCACCGTCAGTGGCCCCACCGCCAGCTCGGCCGGCGAACCGTGCCCGACCGCGCCCGCCTTGAGCGCCTCCCAGCCGAACTGACCGGCCACGCACACGGCGGTGAGCAGGGCGGCCGGTACGACGGACAGCGCGTGGCCCGCCATGCGGTGCCAGGGCCGCAGGACCAGGACCGAGAAGTGGTGCTCGGTGCCGTGGCGTTCGGAGCGGACGACCGCGCGTGCGGCGCCCAGCAGGACGGCGAGGCCGACGAGCATCGGCATGGACTGGGTGGCACGGTCGGCGTCCTGGAGTACGGGGTGGCCGTCCCAGGAATCCCGCGTACGCCAGACGATCCACGCGACGTACGCCACGAAGGCGATGACGACGGGGACGCTCAGCAGCAGCCTGCGTGCCTCGAACCGGGCGAGGGCGAGCACGGCCCGGGCCCGGCGGTCGTGGAGCGGTGCCCGCACGGGTGCGGACTCTTCCACCAGTACGGCGCTCACGCCGCCACCTCCGTGCCGGCGTCGTCGAGGGCGAGCAGGTAGCCGTCCTCCAGGGTGGGTTCGGCCGGTTCGGCGCCCGGGGGCGGATCGCCGACGTTCCGGAAGGAGCCGGTCCCGGTGCGCCATCCGGCCTTCGCGCCGGGGTCCTTCTCCGTGCTGCTCCACACCCGCCCGGCGGCTCGCGCGGTCAGCTCGGCCGGGGTGCCGTCGAAGCACACCGTCCCGGCCGCCATGACGATCACCCGGTGGCAGAGCATCGCCACGTCCTCGGTCTGGTGGGTGGACAACAGCACGGTCCGCCCCTCCCCCGCCCCGGCGATCAGCTCCCTGAACCGCATCCGCTGCTCGGGGTCGAGACCGACGGTGGGCTCGTCGAGGACCAGGAACCCCGGGTCGCCCACCAGCGCGGCGGCCAGCGCGACCCGCTGCCGCATACCGCCGGACAGCTTCTTGATCCGGCGCCCGCGCACGTCCCCGAGGTCGACCTCCGCCAGGACCCGCCGCACCTCGCGGTGGCGTTCCCGGCGGTCCGCCAGCTCCTTCAGGATCGCCACGTAGTCGACGAACTCGAAGGCGGTGAAGTCCGGGTGGAAGCCGGGCGTCTGCGGCAGGTAACCGAGCCGCCGCCGCACCTCCTGCCGGCCCCGCGAGGTCCCGGGGTCGTGCCCGAGCACGGTGAAGGCACCCCGGTCGGCGGGCACGGCGGTGGCGAGCACCCGCAACAGCGTGGTCTTCCCGGCGCCGTTGGGCCCGAGCAGCCCGGTGACGCCCGGGGTCAGCCGCAGCGACACGTCGTCGAGGGCACGGGTGCGCCCGTAGCTCAGGCCCAGCCCGGAGGCGGAAACGGTGGGGGTCATACGGCACTCCCGTACGTGAAGGGGATCAGGAAGTAAGAAGGGTGGGGCGGGGGTGGGTGCGGTGGGGGTGGGTGCGGTGGGGGTCGGCGTGGGGTGGGGCTCACGCGGTACGGCGCGGCTCACTCGACGCCTCGTGGGTCACACGACGCCGCGCCCCGAGACGTCGAACCGGTCGCGGAGCAGGAACAGCAGCCCCGCGCCCAGCACCGCCACCAGCCCGGACACGCCCTGCCCGGCCGCGGTGAACGGCGCCAGCGGGCCGTCCGTGGACGCGCGTGCCGCGTCGGCGGCCAGCAGCACGGCGGCCCAGGCGCCCACGAGCACGGAGGGCGCGGCCACCGGCCCCAGCCGGGGCGTCAGCGCCAGCCCGGTCGTGGTGAGGGCGAGCCCGGGCAGCAGCCAGGCCAGGGCGGCCGGCCCGAACCCGGGCAGGGCGAGACTGGCCAGGCCGCCCACCCCGAGTGCCACGACGAGCACGGCGACGGTACGGATCATCAGCAGCCGGAAGCCGTGCATCGGCGAGACGACGGCCATCTCGTGCGTGGGGTCGAGCACGGGCCCGTAGGCCAGCGCCACCGAGACCAGCGGCAGCAGCGGGGCGCAGGCCAGGAACAGCGTGGGCCGGTCGGCGGCACCGGCCGCGACGGCCACGAGGAAGGTCACGAGCAGCACGGCGGTGAGCGCACCGAACCAGGACCGGCGCAGCACCGGAGTGGCCGCGAGCAGCCGGGCCGTGCCGTCGCCGGCGCCGCACCACGTCAGGAGCCGCTCGAACCGGCCCGGCCGGGGCGCGTCCAGCTCGGCGTCGAGCCGTTCCCAGCCCGCGTCCAGCGCGGCGGTGTCGCTCACCCCGGCGAGTGTGCCCCGGCACGCGGCGCAGGCGGTCAGGTGGGCGTCGGCGGACCAGAGCGCGGGCGCCGCCAACTCGCCCCGGGCGTAGGCCCGCAGGTCGTCCTCGTCCACGTGCCAGGTGGGCCCGTCCCGGCGGTCGCTGTTCTCGATCCTCATGCCAGCGCCTCCCGCAGCTGCCGGCGGGCCCGCATCGCCCGCGTCTTGACCGTGCCCGGCGGGATGCCGAGCAGGACGGCCGCCTCACGGGTGGTCAGCCCGTCGACGACGGTGGCCTGGAGCACCGCGCGCAGCTCCGGCGAGAGCCGGACGAGGGCGCCCGCGAGGTCGCCGTGCTCGACCCCGGCGAGGACGCGCTCCTCCGCCGAGATCTCGTCCCGGTGCCGCAGACGGGCCAGCGCCTGCCGCAGCCGCCCGCGCGCGCCGTCGCCGCGCAGCGCGTCGATCAGCCGCCGCGACCCGATCCGCCACAGCCACCCGGCCACGTCCCCTTCCTCCCGATAGCGGGCGCTGCCGCGCCACACGGCGAGGAAGGTCTCCTGCACGACGTCGTCGACCACGGCGTGGTCGGCGCAGCGGCCGCGCATGCGGGCGGTCAGCCAGGGCGCGTACCGGCGGTACAGCTCCTCGAAGGCGCGCCGGTCGGCATCCGCCGCGACGGCCCGCAGCAGCTCCCCGTCGCTTCTCGTTTCGCTCACATCTCCTCATCGCACGAGCCCGGCCGATCGGTTCACACGATCTCAGGGGGGTGCGCCGGGACGTTCCGGAGGCCCGCAGCTATCCCACACGTCATGTCCCCGTAACCATCGATTCAGACAGCCTTGCGAGGCTCACCGAATGAAGCCGACCGAGCCAGAGCCTTCCGGGCCGTCGGAGTTCTCGGGGTCCTCGGGTTTCTCGGGGCCCTCCGGGTTCTCCGGGTCCTCCGACGCGCCTGACTCGCGTGCGGCGCGGAAGAATGGGTTCATGAGGCAGCCGAACACCCAGGCAGAGGTCCAGCAGACGCAGCACTCCCAGCAGCCGCAGCCCTCCGTGGGCTCCCTCGCGGCGCACCGCCCGGACACCGTGGCCGCCACGGTCTCCGGCCTGGAACCGGACATCGACGCCGACCTCGACGCGTACGAGGAGTCGGAGGAGTCCCAGGACGGCGGCGACCGCCTCCCGCAGGGCCGCTTCCTGGACCGCGAGCGCAGTTGGCTCGCGTTCAACGAACGTGTGCTCGAACTCGCCGAGGATCCGAGCACGCCGCTGCTGGAGCGGGCCAACTTCCTCGCGATCTTCGCCAGCAACCTGGACGAGTTCTTCATGGTCCGCGTCGCCGGCCTCAAGCGCCGTATCGCGACCGGGGTCGCCACCCGCTCCGCCTCCGGCCTCCAGCCCCGCGAGGTGCTGGACATGATCTGGGCCCGCTCCCGCGAGCTGATGGCCCGGCACGCCGCCTGCTTCCACGAGGACGTCGCCCCGGCGCTCGCCGAGGAGGGCATCCACCTGGTCCGCTGGAACGAGCTGGCCGAGAAGGAGCAGGCCCGCCTCTTCACCCTGTTCCGGCACCGGATCTTCCCCGTCCTCACCCCCCTCGCGGTCGACCCGGCCCACCCCTTCCCGTACATCTCGGGCCTCTCCCTCAACCTCGCGGTCGTCGTCCGCAACCCCGTCACGGGCCACCGCCACTTCGCCCGCGTCAAGGTCCCGCCGCTGCTCTCCCGCTTCCTGGAGGCCTCCCCGGGCCGGTACGTCCCCATCGAGGACGTCATCGCCGCCCACCTGGAGGAGCTGTTCCCGGGCATGGAGGTCCTGGAGCACCACACCTTCCGCCTCACCCGCAACGAGGACCTGGAGGTGGAGGAGGACGACGCGGAGAACCTGCTCCAGGCCCTGGAGAAGGAGCTGATGCGGCGGCGCCTGGGCCCGCCCGTCCGCCTGGAGGTCGAGGAGTCGGTCGACCGGGAGGTCCTGGACCTCCTCGTGCGCGAGCTGAAGATCGGCGAGGCGGAGGTCTACCCGCTGCCCGGCCCCCTGGACCTCACCGGCCTCTTCCGCATCCACAGCATCGACCGGCCCGAGCTGAAGTACCCGAAGTTCGTCGCCGGCACCCACCGCGACCTGGCCGAGGTCGAGTCGGCGTCCGCGCCGGACATCTTCGCCGCCCTGCGCAGCAAGGACGTCCTGCTGCACCACCCGTACGACTCCTTCTCCACCTCCGTGCAGGCGTTCCTGGAGCAGGCCGCCACCGACCCGGACGTCCTCGCGATCAAGCAGACGCTGTACCGGACGTCCGGCGACTCCCCCATAGTCGACGCCCTCATCGAGGCGGCCGAGTCCGGCAAGCAGGTCCTGGTTCTGGTGGAGATCAAGGCCCGCTTCGACGAGTCCGCCAACATCAAGTGGGCCCGCAAGCTGGAGGAGTCCGGCTGCCACGTCGTCTACGGCCTGGTGGGCCTGAAGACCCACTGCAAGCTCTCCCTGGTCGTACGCCAGGAGGGCGAGACGCTGCGCCGCTACAGCCACGTCGGCACCGGCAACTACCACCCGAAGACGGCCCGCCTCTACGAGGACCTGGGCCTGCTCACCTCGGACCCGCAGGTCGGCGCGGACCTCTCCGACCTGTTCAACCGCCTGTCCGGCTACTCCCGGCGCGAGACCTACCGCCGCCTGCTCGTCGCACCCAAGTCACTGCGCGACGGCCTGGTCTCCCGCATCCACAAGGAGATCCAGCACCACCGCGCCGGGCGCCCCGCCCACGTCCGCATCAAGGTCAACTCGATGGTCGACGAGGCCGTGGTCGACGCCTGCTACCGCGCCTCCCAGGCCGGTGTGCCGGTCGACGTGTGGGTGCGCGGCATCTGCGCGCTGCGCCCCGGGGTGCCGGGCCTCTCGGAGAACATCCGGGTCCGCTCCGTCCTCGGCCGCTTCCTCGAGCACTCGCGGGTCTTCGCCTTCGGCAACGGCGGCGAGCCCGAGGTGTGGCTCGGCAGCGCCGACATGATGCACCGCAACCTCGACCGCCGGATAGAGGCCCTGGTCCGGGTCACCGACCCGGCCCACCGGGCGGCTCTGAACCGGCTCCTCGAGAACGGCATGTCCGACGGCACCGCCTCCTGGCACCTCGGCCCGGACGGCGAGTGGACCCGGCACGCGACCGACGCGGACGGACAGCCCCTGCGCAACATCCAGGAGATGCTCATAGACGCCCGGAGGCGCCGGCGTGGCACAGCGACACCTTGACCCGACGGACCCCACGACGACCACCGGACCGTCGGAACCCGCGAACGCGGGGACGGCGACCGGGACGGGAGCGGGCGCGGAGGCGAGAGCGAGCGCGGGCGCGAGCGCGGGCGCGGGCGCGAACGCGAGCGCGGGCGCGAACGCGGGCGCGGGCGCGAACGCAGGGCCGGACGCGAACGCGGGGCCGGGCACGCGCACGAGCGCGAACGGGAGCCCCGGCACCGATCCGGGCACCGGCGCCGCCCCGGCGGTCGTCGCCGGCGACCCGCCCCGCGACGCGGACGCCGGCGCCCTCGCCGGTTACCTGCGCGCCCAGGCCACGGAGTTCCTGCGCGCGCTGCGCCGGCACCGCGAATCCGGGGCATCCGGGGCATCCGGGGCGGGAGCGCCGGGCGGGGGAACGGGACCGGGCACGTCCGCCCCGGGCCGGGCGGCCCCGCCCGCCGACGACGTGGACGCGGTCCGCGCCCTGCGCCGTGCGGCCCGCCGCATCAGCGGCACCCTGCACACCTTCCAGCCGCTGCTGGACGCGGGCTGGGCCGACGAGATGCGCCCCGAGCTGGCCTGGCTGTCCGGCACGCTGGCCCTGGAGCACGCGTACGCGTCCCGCCTGGAACGGCTGCTCCAGGCCCTGCACCGGCTGTCCGGCTCGGCGGCGTTCCCGGCCCCGCGCCCGGTGGGCCGGGCCGCCGCCACCGTGCCCGCCGGTGTGCCCGCCCCCGCCCGCCCGGCGTCCCCGGACCGCGGCAGCCTCACCGTGGGCGCCGCCAAGGCGGGCGCGCTGCTCGACCGGCAGCTGACCCTGGCCCGTACCCGGGCACACTCCACCGCCCTCCAGGCACTGGGCAGCAGCCGCTTCCACGCCGTGGCGGACAAGGTCGCCTTACTGGCCAGCGAGGTCCCGCTGCGCGCCACCGGCCGCCCCGACCGTGGCCCCGCCCCCGCCACCTCCGCCTCCGGCCCCGGGACCGCGCCCGTCGACCTGCGCCCGCTGGCCGCCGCCGCCGAGGAGCGCCTGACCGACGCCGTGACCGCTCTGCCCCTGGTCGCCGCGGGCAGTCCGTACAACGCCCAGGCACTGGTCCACGGACTCTCGCCGGACCCGGCCCCGCACCCCCAGGACGCGCCGTGGCACCAGGTCCGCCTGCTGCTGCGGCTGCACCGCTACGCCCTCGAGGCGCTGGCCGGTGCGGACGCCGGGGACACCGGGGACGCCGGGGGCACCGAGGCCGCGGTGGACGTACGGCTCCTCGCGGCCGGTGAGGCCCTGGACCGCCACCGCGACGCCTCGGAGGCCGCCGCGGCCGCCGCCCAGGCCGCCCGTACCCCGCGCATCGCCCCCGCGACGGCGTACGCCCTCGGTGTGCTCCACGCCGACCAGCGGCATGAGGTGGAGGCGGCGAGGTACGCGTTCCAGCACAGCTGGCGCAAGGAGCCGATCAGGCTGCCGTAGCCACAGCCCGCAGGAACCCCCGTAGCAACAACCACAGCGACAACCGGCAGGAACCACCCCCGAAACCACCCCCGAAACCACCGCAGGACGACGGGAGGCGTGAGCGCGCCGTGAGCCCCGCAGACGACGGCACCACCGTCCGTGCGGCCGGCTGCGTCCTGTGGCGTCCCGCTCCGCCGGACGCGGCCCCCGGCCTGGAGCTGTGCCTCGTGCACCGCCCGAAGTACGACGACTGGTCGCACCCGAAGGGCAAGCTCGAACCGGGCGAGGACCCGCTCGCGGGCGCCCTGCGCGAGGTCGCGGAGGAGACGGGGTACGCCGCCGAGCCGGGCGTCGAGCTGCCCACCGTGCGCTATCCCGTCGACGGCCGCCCCAAGGAGGTCCGCTACTGGGCCGCGGCGGCCGGCACCGGCGTCTTCGTCCCGTCCGACGAGGTCGACCGCATCCTGTGGCTGGCCCCGGAGGCGGCCCGCGCCCGCCTCACCCGGCCCCGGGACCGGGCCCTCGTCGACGCGCTGCTCGCCGTGCGCCCACCCGGCGGGCCCGGGGCCCGCTGAGCGCGCGGTGCGCCCGGAACCGGTCCGTGTCCTTGACGTAAGCGTTCCGTGACCTCACCGCACCGTCCTCAGGGGTTCACCCCGCGTTCATTTACGCCCTTCGGCGCCTTCATCTCATCTGCCTAATTTCGGCCTTACCACTCCTCGCACGCCGCCGAATTCAGGACGGCGGCTCCTGGAAGGAACTCCCTCAAGTGAAGCTTCAGCGCATGAACCGGCGGGCCCTCGCTCTCGGTGCTCTCGCCGTCTCCGGCGCCCTGGCCCTCACGGCGTGCGGCTCCGACGACACCGGCGGCAACAGCAGCGGCGGCGACGCCAGCGCGGCCGCCAACAGCAACATCAAGTGCGAGGACGCCAAGGGCCAGCTTCAGGCCTCCGGCTCCTCCGCACAGAAGAACGCGATCGACGCCTGGGTCAAGCAGTACGTCGCGGCCTGCAAGGACGTGCAGATCAACTACAACCCGACCGGTTCGGGCGCCGGCATCACCGCCTTCACGCAGGGCCAGACCGCGTTCGCCGGTTCGGACTCCGCGCTGAAGCCGGAGGAGATCGAGGCGTCGAAGAAGGTCTGCAAGGACGGCCAGGCCATCGACCTGCCGATGGTCGGCGGTCCGATCGCGGTCGGCTTCAACGTCCCCGGCGTCGACACCCTCGTTCTGGACGCGTCGACGATGGCCAAGATCTTCGACAGCAAGATCACCAACTGGAACGACGAGGCGATCAAGAAGCTCAACCCCGACGCCAAGCTTCCGGACCTGAAGATCCAGCCCTTCCACCGCTCGGACGAGTCCGGCACCACGGACAACTTCACCAAGTACCTGAAGGCCGCCGCGCCCGACGACTGGAAGTACGAGGGCGGCAAGTCCTGGGAGGCCAAGGGCGGCCAGTCCGCGCAGGGCTCCTCCGGTCTGGCCGGCCAGGTGAAGGGGACTCCCGGCTCCATCTCGTACTTCGAGCTGTCCTACGCCAAGGACGGCATCAAGACCGTCGACGTCAAGACCGCGGCCGCCGAGCCGGTCAAGGCCACCGTCGAGAACGCCACCGCCGCCATCGGCGCGGCCAAGATCGTCGGCACCGGCAAGGACCTCGCCCTCGAGCTGGACTACACCCCGGACGCCGACGGCGCCTACCCGCTCGTCCTGGTGACGTACGAGATCGCCTGCGACAAGGGCAACAAGGCCGACACCCTGCCGGCCACCAAGTCCTTCCTGAACTACATGGCCTCGGAGGACGGCCAGGGCCTGCTGGCGGACGCCGGCTACGCCCCGATGCCCACCGAGATCATCACCAAGGTCCGCGAGACCATCTCGGGCCTGAGCTGACCCGAGTGCGGTCCGGTCCCCGCCCGGGACCGACAGCGTCCCCCGGCCGGGACCGACAGCGTCCCCCGGCCGGGACCGACGGAGTCCCCACCGGGACCGACAGCGTCCCCGTCCGGGGACCGGACCGCACCGTCCGGTGCACCGCCGCCAGGAGCCCCCGACCGGGGCTCCGCCCGAGCCGCCGACCACGGCGGCTCCGCAGACCGGAGAACCCGATGGACATAACAACGGACACCCAGAAGCCAGCCCCCTCCCCCGCGCCCCAGCCGACCGCCCCCAGGGACAAGCGCACCGCGCGCGGCGCCTCCCGCCCCGGCGACCGGATCTTCGTCGGGCTCTCCCGCGGGTCCGGCATCCTCGTGCTGGTCATCATGGCCGCCATCGCGGCCTTCCTCACCTACCGCGCCTGGCTCGCCATCAGCGAGGACGAGGCGAACTTCTTCACCAGCTTCGAATGGAACCCGACCGGCTCCCCGCCGGAGTTCGGCATCGCGGTCCTGGCCTACGGCACCATCGTGTCGTCGGTCATCGCCATGGCGATCGCCGTCCCGGTCTCGGTCGGCATCGCGCTCTTCATCACGCACTACGCACCGCGCAAGCTGGGCGGTCTGATCGGCTACGTGATCGACCTGCTCGCCGCCGTGCCCTCGATCGTCTACGGCCTGTGGGGCGCCCTCGTCCTCGTGCCGCACCTCAACGGACTCTACGGCTGGCTCGACACGTACCTCGGCTGGACCGGGATCTTCGAGTGGAACGGCGGCGCGGGACGCTCGCTGCTCACCGTGGGAATCCTGCTGGCGATCATGATCCTGCCGATCATCACCAACGTCAGCCGTGAGGTCTTCCGGCAGGTCCCGCGCATGCACGAGGAGGCCGCGCTGGCCCTCGGCGCCACGCGCTGGGAGGTCATCCGGATGTCGGTGATCCCCTTCGGCCGCTCCGGCGTCATCTCCGCCTCGATGCTCGGCCTCGGGCGCGCGCTCGGCGAGACGATGGCCGTGGCCATGGTGCTCTCCCCGACCTTCGACATCTCCGCCAGCCTGCTCGACCCGGGCGGCGGCACCTTCGCCCAGAACATCGCCAGCAAGTTCAACGAGGCCACCCAGATGGGCCGCGACGCCCTGATCGCCTCCGGTCTGGTCCTGTTCGTCATCACCCTGCTGGTCAACGGCGGCGCCCGCATGATCATCGCCCGCCGCAAGGAGTACTCGGGGGCCAACGCATGAGCAACGCAACCCTGACCCCCGCCCCCAAGAACCGCAGCTCCCTGCGCGCCGCCACCCTGCCCAAGTGGTTCCCCTGGGCGGTAGCGGCCGGCTCGGTCGTCGCCGGCCTCGGCATCAGCACGGCCGCCGGACTGAACAGCAGCATCCAGTGGGCCCTGATCGCCGCGGTCCTCTTCGTCGCCGGCTCGTACGGCATCTCCGCCCGCGTCGAGGGCGGCCGCCAGGCCAAGGACCGGATCGCGACCAGCATGGTCTGGGTCGCCTTCCTGCTGGCCCTGATCCCGCTGATCTCCCTGATCTGGGAGACCGTGAAGCAGGGCGTGAAGGTCCTCGACGGCTACTTCCTGACCCACTCGATGGGCGTGGTCGGCGACAGCGAGCCCGGCGGCGGCATCTACCACGCCATTCTCGGCACCCTGGAGCAGGTCGGCCTCGCCACCCTGTTCTCCGTGCCGATCGGCGTGCTCACCGCGATCTACCTGGTCGAGTACGGGCGCGGCAGGCTCGCCAAGTCCGTCACCTTCTTCGTGGACGTCATGACGGGCATCCCGTCGATCGTCGCGGGCCTGTTCGTGCTCAGCCTGTGGGTCCTGATCCTGGACATGGGCCCGTCCGGCGTGGCCGGCTCCTTCGCCCTGTGCATCCTGATGATCCCGGTGGTCGTCCGCTCCACCGAGGAGATGCTCAAGCTCGTCCCGAACGAGCTGCGCGAGGCGTCCCTCGCCCTGGGTGTGCCCAAGTGGCGCACGATCCTCAAGGTGGTCCTGCCGACCTCGGTGGGCGGCATCGTCACCGGCGTCATGCTGGCCGTCGCCCGCATCACCGGCGAGACGGCCCCCGTACTGCTGCTGGTCTGGGGCACCGACTTCATCAACGCGAACCCCTTCCAGGATCCGCAGGAGTCGCTGCCGATGTACATCTACCTGCAGTACGGCGCGGGCTCCGACGCGGCCTACGACCGTGCCTGGGCGGCGGCCCTGACGCTGATCGCCTTCATCATGATCCTCAACCTCGCGGCCCGCGGCATCGCCCGCTGGAAGGCCCCGAAGACGGGTCGCTGACGCGACCGACGCAGAACAGTCAGCGACTCGGACCGAAAGAAGCAGTGATACCCATGGCCAAGCGCATCGATGTCAGCGGCCTCAACGCCTACTACGGCTCCTTCCTGGCCATCGAGGACATCTCGATGACCGTCGAGCCCCGCTCCGTGACGGCCTTCATCGGCCCCTCCGGCTGCGGCAAGTCCACCTTCCTGCGCACGCTCAACCGCATGCACGAGGTCACCCCCGGCGGCCGCGTCGACGGCAAGGTGATGCTGGACGACGAGAACCTCTACGGCGCCGGCATCGACCCGGTGGCCGTGCGCCGCGAGGTCGGCATGGTCTTCCAGCGCCCGAACCCGTTCCCGACGATGTCGGTCTACGACAACGTGGCGGCGGGCCTGCGCCTGAACGGCAAGTACAAGAAGTCCGAGATGGACGGCATCGTCGAGAAGTCCCTGCGCGGTGCCAACCTCTGGAACGAGGTCAAGGACCGCCTGAACAAGCCGGGCTCCGGCCTCTCCGGCGGCCAGCAGCAGCGCCTGTGCATCGCGCGGGCCATCGCGGTCGAGCCGAACGTCCTGCTGATGGACGAGCCCTGCTCCGCCCTGGACCCGATCTCCACCCTGGCGATCGAGGACCTGATCGGCGAGCTGAAGGAGCGCTTCACGATCGTCATCGTGACGCACAACATGCAGCAGGCGGCGCGCGTCTCGGACCGTACGGCGTTCTTCAACCTGGCGGCGGTCGGCCAGCCCGGCAAGCTGATCGAGATCGACGAGACGGAGCGCATCTTCTCCAACCCGTCGGTCCAGGCCACGGAGGACTACATCTCCGGCCGCTTCGGCTAGAGACCTCTCGGTTCAAGACTCCTCGGTCCAAGACCCCTCGGTCCAAGACCTCCCGATCCCCTCGCGGTGCTGCATGGCGGTGCCACCGCGAGGAGCACAAGGGCCCGCCCCCGGAATCCGGGGGCGGGCCCATCGCCGTGAGGGGGCGCTCGCTGCCGGAACGCGCTACAGGAACGCCAGGTTCACGATCCAGAACGACACCGCGGCCACCACCGCGGCCGCGGGCATCGTGATGAACCACCCCATGATGATGTTCTTCGCGACCCCCCACCGCACGGCGTTGACCCGCTTCGTGGCCCCGACGCCCATGATCGCGGAGGTGATCACGTGCGTCGTCGAGATCGGCGCGTGGAAGATGAACGCCGACCCGAACATGATCGACGCCCCCGTCGTCTCCGCGGCGAACCCCTGCGGCGGATCCAGTTCGATGATCTTCCGTCCCAGCGTCCGCATGATCCGCCAGCCACCGGCGTACGTCCCCGCGGACAGCATCAGCGCGCAGGCGAGCTTCACCCACACCGGGATCGGGTCGCCGTAGTCCTCGACGTCGGCGATGACCAGGGCCATCACCACGATGCCCATCGTCTTCTGCGCGTCCTGGAGACCGTGCCCGAGCGCCATGCCCGCCGCCGACACCGTCTGCGCGATACGGAAGCCGCGCTTGGCCTTGTGCGGATTGGTCCGCCGGAAGATCCACATGATCGCGGTCATCACCAGGTAACCGGCGAGCAGACCGACGACCGGCGACACGAACATCGGGATGACGATCTTGTCGACGACCCCGTGCCAGTACACGGTCGTGCTCCCGGCCAGCGCCGCGCCGACCATGCCGCCGAACAGGGCGTGCGAGGACGAGGAGGGCAGCCCGAAGTACCAGGTGATCAGGTTCCACACGATGGCGCCCACGAGCGCCGCGAAGAGGATTCCCATTCCCTTCGAACCCTCGGGGGTCTCGATCACCCCCTCACTGACGGTCTTGGCGACCCCGGATCCCATGAACGCGCCGGCCAGGTTCATGACCGCGGCCATGGCAAGCGCCGCGCGGGGCGTCAGCGCGCGCGTCGACACCGAGGTGGCGATCGCGTTGGCCGAATCGTGGAAGCCGTTGGTGTAGGTGAAGAAGAGCGCGACCCCGATGGTCACGACCAGAGCGAAGGTGTCCATGAAGAGGTCAGGACTCCTTGACCGCGATGGTCTCCACCGTGTTGGCCACGTGCTCGAACGCGTCGGCCGCTTCCTCCAGCACGTCCACGATCTGCTTCAGCTTCAGCACCTCGATGGCCTCGTACGAGCCGTTGAAGAGGTGCGCGAGCAGCTTGCGGTGGACCTGGTCGGCCTGGTTCTCCAGCCGGTTGACCTCGATCCAGTACTCGGTGAGGTTGTCCATGGTCCGCAGGTTCGGCATGGCCTCGGCGGTCAGCTCGGCGGCCCGCGCCAGCACCTCGATCTGCTGGTCGACGCCCTTGGGCAGTTCCTCGACGTTGTAGAGGACGACCAGGTCGACGGCCTCCTCCATGAAGTCCATGATGTCGTCGAGGGACGAGGCGAGGTTGTAGATGTCCTCGCGGTCGAAGGGCGTGATGAACGAGGAGTTCAGCTGGTGGAAGATCGCGTGCGTGGCGTCGTCACCCGCGTGTTCGGCGGCCCGCATACGCTCTGCGATCTCGGCCCGGGCGGATGCGTCCGCCCCGAGCAGTTCCATCAGGAGCTTGGAGCCCGTGACGATGTTGTCCGCGGAGGCGGCGAACATGTCGTAGAAGCTCGTCTCCCTGGGGGTCAGACGAAAGCGCACGTGGGGTCCTCGGGGTGCATCGGTTTCGGTCAGGCTGATGCTAGGCGCATCATCCGGCCACTGCTATCGGCCGTCCACCAGTGTCGCCCATCAGGCAGAGTGATGAGCAGGGGGGCGACGTCGGCCGCTCCGGCAAGGGCCCCATACCCGGGAAAGTTCGTTACCATATACCCACCAGGGGTATATGTCCGTTATTGGAGGACGCGATGACGACCACCGAGGCCGGCGCGGGTGCGCCCTCCGCCGCCGTGGACCAGACGGTGGACCAGGTGGAGACGGACGGCACGGACATCGTGACCGACCACGACCGCGGGGTGCACGGGTACCACAAGCAGAAGGGCGAGCACCTCAAACGCCTGCGCCGTATCGAGGGCCAGATCCGCGGCCTTCAGCGGATGGTCGACGAGGACGTCTACTGCATCGACATACTGACCCAGGTCTCCGCGTCCACCAAGGCGCTCCAGTCCTTCGCGCTGCAACTGCTCGAGGAGCACCTGCGCCACTGCGTCGCCGACGCGGCCCTCAAGGGCGGCACCGAGATCGACGCCAAGGTGGAAGAGGCGACGAAGGCGATCGGCCGGCTACTGCGCACGTGAGCGCTCCTCGGCCACGCGCAGCACCTCGTCGATGCTCTCCAGGCTGAGCCGCTCCCGGGCGGCCGACGCCGCGATGATCAGCTCGCCGCACAGCTCGATCTCGGCGAGGGCCACGTGGTCCTGAACCGCCGTACCGCCGACCGGAGCCACACGCGTCACCTCGTCTCTGCCGTCACCGACTTCCTAGAGTAGGGAGCGGCCTACGCACCGCGCATGGCACGGAAGGGCTAGTTCTTGCCGTCCGCCGCCGTGCCGTCCGTGGCGCCGCCGGCCCCCGCGGCGCCCGGCTCGGCGGCGATCCTGCCGGCGTAGATGTCCGCGTCCTCGGGCAGCCGTACCTGGACGGCGGCGCCGAAATCGTAGAGCAGCGTCGTCGAGGCGACGTCCACGATGCCGGTGCCGTCCTCCTGCCCGTTGGAGAAGCTGAAGCGGTGCCGGACCTTGCGGATACGGCCCTCGTCGTCGAGGTAGGCGTCGAACGGCACCTCGGCGGTGGCGAACCCCTCGGCGGCCGCCGCCAGCGCCTTCCTGTTGCCCTCCGAGGCACCGCGCGCCGCCCGCGCCAGATCGGCGGTCCCCCGGTAGTGCCGCACCGCCGTGCCGGCGACCTCCGTGCGCCCCACGAACGTGGCCGTACGCGTCCCCCGCAGCACCTCGGCGGCGGCGAACGGGTCCGTCGCCCCGCCGGTCACCAGGTTCCCGTCGGACAGCGACTCGGTCTCCACCCGCACCCACTTGTCGTCGGGGACACCGGCGCCGCGGTTCTTCATGAACAGGGCCCCCGGGGCGAGCAGCTCCGTGATCGGCCGGTGCTCACTCGTCCCCGCCGGATCCTGGGGCAGGCGCACCTTGAGCTGCCCGAGCCGCTCCGCGAAGTCGTACACGCCCTCGCCCCGGATGGTCACCCGCGTCCCGCCACTGGCCATCTGCATCGCGGTACGCGCCTTGGCGCTCCCGGCGGCCACCAGCCGGTCGGCGGCCCGGTGCAGCACGGCGACGGGATCACCACCGCCGGCGCCCTCGACGGAGGCCCCCTGCCCGGCACCGGAACACCCGGCGCCCGCCAGACAGACACAGACCACCCCGCCGGCGAGGGCGACACGGCCGCCCGTCCGCCCACTCCGCAGCTCCCGCTCTCGCTCCTGCTCCCGCCCGACCATCGCCACCTGCTGTCCCAGCCGTCACGCCCGTTCCGGACCCCCTGCCGTCCCGCTTAACGAGGGGCAGGCGACCCCGGTAACGTTGTGGGCGTGGCGCAGCAGGACGGTCTCGAAGCCCCCGGGGACACCCCGGAACACCTCACGACAACGGTCGAACAAGGCCCCTTCTGCCTGGCCCGCTGCACCTGCGGCTGGCGAGGCCCAGCAAGAAGAGCCAGAAGCCAGGCCCGCACAGACGCCCAGTCCCACACCCCCGCGTAGCCGCCGCAGCTGCAGCAACTGCCGGAGTCGTGCCGCCCCAGCCGCGGGCAGTCCTGCCGCCGTAGCCGCGGGCAGTCGTGCCGTCCGAGCTGCGGGCAGTCGTGCCGCTGGGGCGGCACGGGTGGGCGGTGGGGGCACCTCCCGCTCGAGCGAAGCCGAGAGTGGGGGAGGCACCCCGCACCGCCGGGCAGCGCCCCCACCACCGGCCACCACCCACGCCTCCCACCCCGGCCGTACACCTGTACTGCCGCCGCCCGCGGAACCCCGACCCCCCACACCCCCGTCTCCCCCCAAGACCCCCCACGGGACGCGGAGGCGACATGCACCGGCGCACATTCCTGGCCACCACAGCCGCAACCCTCGCGGCCACCACATCCGCCTGCACAGGCAAGGACCACACCCCCGGTACGGACTCAAAAGGCGCCGAGAACACCAAAGGCACCGCGGCCAGAACCACCACCGCGACCCACACCGGCGGCAAAGGCCCTGCCGCCACCCCGCGCCCCGCCACCTGGACCGCCCTGGCCGAATCCCTGGACGGTCACCTGATCCGCCCGGGCGACCCCACCTGGAAATCGGCCCACCAGCTCTACAACACCCGCTTCGACACCCTCGAACCCACCGCGGTCGCCTACGCCGCCCACTCCGACGACATCCGCACCGCCCTCTCCTACGCCCGCGCCCACCACATCCCCGTGGCGATCCGCAACGGCGGCCACAGCTACGCGGGCTGGTCCTCCGGCAACGGCCGCCTGATCATCGACGTGTCGAAACTCGACCGCGTCCGCGCCTCCGCCGGCGAGGCGGTCGTCGGCGCCGGCGCCAAGCTGATCGACGTCTACCGCGCCCTCGCCGCGAAGGGCGTCACCGTCCCGGCCGGCTCCTGCCCCACCGTCGGCATCTCGGGCCTCACCCTCGGCGGCGGCCACGGCGTCGTCTCCCGCGCGTACGGCCTGACCTGCGACAGCCTCACCCGGGCCACGCTCGTCACGGCGGACGGCAAGGAACTCACCGCCGACGCGAGCGGCCCCCACAAGGACCTCTTCTGGGCCCTGCGCGGCGCGGGCAACGGCAACTTCGGCATCGTCACGGAGTTCCACTTCCGCACCCACCCCGCGCCCAGGGCCGTATCGGCGTACCTGACCTGGCCCTGGCACAGGGCGGCCGCGGTCGTCCGCGCCTGGCAGGAGTGGGGCCCGGACCAGCCCGACGAGATCTGGTCCTCCCTCCACCTGGCCTCCGCCCCCGGCCACACCCCCACCGTCTCGGTCGCCGCCTTCTCCCTCGGCACCCACGGCGAACTCCAGAACGCCGTGGACCGCCTCGCCGACCGCATCGGCGCCTCCGCGAGCCACGTCTCCCTCAAGCGCCGTACGTACGAGGAGTCGATGGAGATGTACGCGGGCTGCTCGTCCTTCTCGACCGACGCCCGCTGCCACCTCCCGGGCTCCGCTCCCGGCCACTCGCCCCAGGGCTCGCTCGGCCGCGAGACGTACGCGGCCCGCTCGGACTTCTTCGACCGCTCGATCCCGCCGGCCGGCGTCGAGGCCCTGCTCGCGAGGCTCCCGCGGGTGCACGGCGGCGCGGGCAGCATCGCGTTCACGGCGCTCGGCGGGGCGGTGAACCGCGTCTCCCCCACGGCCACCGCGTTCGTGCACCGGCGCTCACGGACTCTGGCCCAGTACCTCGTCTCGTGGCGGCCGGGCACGAGCGGAACGGCGGCACGGTCCTGGCTGGATTCCGCCTACGGCGCGATGCGCCCGTACGCCTCGGGCGCCGCCTACCAGAACTACACGGACCCGGATCTGACGGACTGGCGGAAGGCCTACTACGGAGACGCGGCCCCGCGTCTGGCACGTCTGAAGCACCAGTACGACCCGGACCGCGTCTTCACCTACCCGCAGGCGCTGTGAACGCCGGCCGCCAGAACGCCGGAACGTCAGGCGGCGAGATCCCGCTCCCCCGACGTCTCGGAGGCACTCTCCTTGCGCGCCCCGGGAATCACGGCGTCGCGCCCCGCGACACCGGCCCGTCCTCGCGCGCTGACCAGCCACCCCACCCGCGGTGAACGCTCGATGGCCCGGGTCAGCGGCGTCAGCAGCGCCATGGCGACCGGCGACAGCAGCAGCGCGACCGCCGTACCGAGGGCGAACCCGCCCACGACGTCCGTCGGATAGTGCACGCCCATGTAGACCCGGGCGAAGCCGCCGAAGAGCGCCAGCACGATGGCCGCGATCCCGAACTTCCGGTTGGCGACGAACAGTCCGACGGCCAGGGCCATGCAGAGCGTGGCGTGGTCGCTCACGAAGGAGAAGTCGTTCTTCCCCTCCACCAGCACCTCCAGCCCCTCATGGGACTTGAAGGGCCGGGGCCGTTCCACGAAACCCCGTATCGGCACGTTGACGAGGACGGCGACCCCGGCAGCGAGCGGCGCCCAGACGAGAGCGGCCACGCTCGAGGCCGCGTCCTCACCGCCCCGCCGCCGCACACCCCACCAGCACCAGAGCACCAGCAGCACGATCGCGAACAGCAGTCCGTACTCACCGACGAACTCCATGACCCGGTCGAACCAGTGCGGTGCGTCCTTGGCCAGGCCGTTGATGTCGTAGAGCAGCTCGACGTCGGGGTTCGACCCGGATTCGGCGAGTCCAGCCATGGCGCTGCGGCCCCTTCGTCATGTCCTCCGGCGCACCGAGCGCGCGCCTCTTCTGCCACCCCCGTGGTCAGCTACACGTCAACAGGAACGCACGGCCCCTGTTGATACGTTCCACACTCCACTGAATGATCACGCAGACGTTATCGAAGAGAGACACGTCGCCGCAGCTCAGGGCAGGGTTTCACGCTGGGTCCACACCCTTCCATTCACACCGTGGTGGGCAGCGCTTTCGCGCCATCCTCGGTGACCCGGGTGGCCCCGAAATAGTCGGGGGTGTCGATCGGGTCGAACCGGATCACCGCTCCCGTACGCGGCGCGTCGATCATGTACCCGCCGCCCACGTAGATCCCCACGTGCCGGATGGCCCGCGAGTTGGTGAGGTCGTCCGAGAAGAACACCAGGTCCCCCGGCAGCAGTTCCTCGCGCGCCGGGTGCGGCCCCGCGTTGTACTGGTCGTTGGCGACCCGGGGCAGCTCGATCCCGACACTCTCGTACGCCGCCTTGGTCAGCCCCGAGCAGTCGAACCGCCCACCCTGCTCGGCGGTCCCGTTCCCACCCCACAGATACGGCGTCCCGAGCTTCTTCTGCGCGTAGGCGATGGCCCCGGCGGCCTGCTCGGACGGATCGACCCGGCCGGTGGGCGCCGCGAAGCTCTTCTCCAGCGTCGTGATGACCCTGACGTAGTTCTGCGTCTCCTTGTACGGCGGCACACCCTGGTACTTGATCACCGCGTAGGCCCCCGCGTTGTAGGAGGCCAGCATGTTCTCGGTCGGATCGCCGGGCACGTCCTTCACGTACGAGGCGAGCGAGCAGTCGTACGACGCCGCCGAGGGAATCGCGTCCGCCGGGTCCCACACGTCGCGGTCCCCGTCCCCGTCCCCGTCGATGCCGTGGGTGGCCCACGTGCCGGGGATGAACTGCGCTATGCCCTGCGCCGTCGCAGCGCTCTGGGCCCTCGGGTTGAACCCGCTCTCCTGGTACAACTGAGCCGCGAGCAGCGCCGGGTTGATGGCGGGGCAGAGATTCCCCCACTTCTGCACGATCGGCTGGTACGCCGCGGGCACGCTCCCCTTGGCGAGCCTCTTGGCTCCGCCGCCCGCCCCGCCGGCCACGTTCCCGGCGACGAGGTAGACCCCCACGACGAGCAGCATCACGAAGCCCATCCCGAGGGCAACCGCGACACCGGCACCGACCCACATCTTGCGCATGGTCCAACCATCCCCCATGCGCACGCGGTTCAGTGACGTTTCCCGGCCATGTCGCGCCCGCCGGGCGGTTGGCCCTGGTTCCAAGGTCCCTCCCGGGACGGGGCCACAGACCGAGGCGGGTCCCCGGCCGCCGGGGCGATCATGTGCGTCGTTCGTTCGAGCCGAGGAGGGGCCATGCGGGTGGAGCAGGTGGACCAGGTGGACTGGGTCGACGTACCGGCCGGGCTACTGCGCCGGGGCACACCGGTCGACGAGGTGGGGGCGGTGGCCCACCGCTATGCCGACACCGGCGTGCCGCTGGAGTGGTACCTGAAGGAGGCCCCGCGCGCGGAGATCCACGTCCCCGCGTTCCGGATCGCCCGTACTCCGGTCACGGTCGGCCAGTGGGCACGCTTCACGGCGGCCACCGGCCGGCCGGCACCCCGGCCGTCACCGGCGGACCACCCGGTCACCGGGGTCACCTGGGAGGCGGCGACGGACTACTGCCGGTGGGTCGGACAGCGGCTCGGCGGCCTGGACGTGCGGCTGCCCACGGAGGACGAGTGGGAACGCGCCGCACGGGGCGACGACGGCCGCGAGTTCCCGTGGGGCGAGGAGTACCGCACCGGTCTGGCCAACCTGGTGGACCTCGGGATCGGCACGACGACACCGGTCGGCTCGTTCCCCGACGGCGCCAGCCCCTTCGGCGTGCTGGACATGGCGGGCAACGCCGACGAGTGGACCTCGACCCTCTACGCCCCCTACCCCGGCGCCCCCGCGGAGGTGCCGAAGACCGAGGACTGGGCCTTCGACCGGCACATCACCCGGGGCGGCGCCTTCCGTCACGACCGGGACCTGGCCCGGTGCGCCCGCCGGCACGGCGCCTACGAGCCGGACCTCGCGGCGATCGGCATGGGCTTCCGCCTGGCGGCCCCGGCCGCGTAAAGGCCGCTGACACCCAATCAGGGCCTAACGACCGAACCGCATCCCAGGTTTCGCTTACACATCGTTGCCAGCCATGCCCCGCCGTGATACACAGAGTGACGATACGACCACCAGGAGCCGTCCGGCGCCGACTGACCAGCCGGCGCCGGACGGTGACAGACTGTTCGCACGAAACCCGCCAAACAATGACGCCAACGCGACATGCGAGGGCGTCATCGTCGGCGACAATGAGGCTTGACCTCTGCACGTCCGCAGAGGGCGCGGAACTACCCAACAGGGGCGGTGACTTACATGCTCTTTGCGGCCGACGAGGGAGACATCAACACCATCATCGGGGGGATCGCTCCGGACTGGGGCCCCTTCGGTGCGCTGGGGACCGAGGCGAAGACGATGGTCCAGGTCGTCATGGCCGTCGCCATTCTGCTCTGCCTCGGCATCGCCATCTGGGGCGCCGCCAAGCAGCGCATCGGTGCCACCGCACTGCGGGACACCTTCAGCGCGGAGCAGGGCAAGGGTCTGATCATCGCGGGGCTGACGGGCGTGTTCATCATCGGCTCACTCGGCACGCTCTTCACCATCGTGTACGGGATGGCCGTATAACCCGGCACTCATCCGTCCCTCCCCCTCCATCCCACCCGCCCGTCGTGCCAACCGGCTGAGGTTGCGTTTCCCTGATGTCGAGTCATAACACCGCGCCCGAGCGGGACCCAGCACGGCTACCGTCGTACGTACACGGCCGACCCGACGTCGAGGGGGCGTACGCGGCATGAGTCTCGGAGACGATCACCACTCGTCCGGCGATTACGGCGGCACCGGCGGGACACGGCTCCGGCTCCCGGAGGAGGACGGCGGCCCCCGACGCGGCGGCCCCTCCTCCTCCCGGAGCCTGGTCACCGTGGTCGGCGTCGTCGTCCTGCTCATCGCGGCGATCGCCTTCGCGAACCGTGGAGGCGACGGTTCCGCATCCGCGGAGGGCGGCGACGGCGACAAGCCGAAGACCTCGGCGACGGCACCCACGGGCACGCGCCCGGTCCAGTCGGGCTTCGCCCACGACGAGCAGGGGGCGCAGAGCGCGGCGGCGAACTACGCGGTGGCGTTGGGCTCCGACGGGATGTTCGACAAGGCCAGACGGCACGAGATCGTGCAGGCCCTCGCCGATCCTGGCTGGGTCGATCGCCTCCAGTCAGGTTTCGACGCCGACTACTCGGAAGCCTTCCTCAAGAAGATCGGTCTCGACAAGAACGGCAAGGCTCCTGCGGGTGTCACCTTCGTCAACCGGACACTGCCGGCAGGCACGAAGGTGACAGCGTTCAGCAGCAGCGCCGCCACCGTCGATGTCTGGTGCAACGGGCTCTTCGGGCTCACCGGTGAGAAGACGACCAATCCGGTGACGAACAGCTGGTTCACGGTGACGATGAAACTGAGCTGGGGCGGCAGCGACTGGAAGGTCACAGAGACCAGCCAGAAGAACGGGCCGACCCCGGTACCCGGGGACAACCCTGTTTCTGGTGCCGACGAAATGAGCAAGGCGGTCCAGGAGTTCGGAGGCTTTACCTATGCTCGGTAGCCAGCACCGCGCGCTCAAAGTCACCGCCCTGGTGGCCGCTGCTCAGGCAGCCGCCATCCTGTTCTCAACCCGCGCCTTCGCCGAGCCCAGCCCGACGCCGACGAAGGACGACCCCTGCTCGCTCATCGCGGGCCCGGCCAAGAAGTACTGCGAACGAGGCGAAGGCGCGGCCCAGCGCAGCCCTGGGACCTCCGACACCCTCCCCGACTCCCTCGACCCCCTCTCCTCCCTCGCCAAGGGCTGTGCCGACGCGGCCGCCTGGACCGTCGACACGCTCAGCAAGGCCGTGCAGAACACCGCCGACGTCGACTTCACCAACGGCACGTTCCTCAAGCAGTACGGCATCGTCTTCGCCGCGTCGACGATCCTCACCCTGGTCCTCTGGCTGCTGGCGGTGGCCAAGCGTGCCGTGCGCGGAGTCCCCCTCACCACCGCGCTCTCCGAGGCCGTCGGGTTCCTCTGGCTCACCGTGCTGGCGTCGGCCTTCACGCCGTTGATCCTGTACACGATCGTGTCGGCCACCGACGCCGTCACCGACGTCCTGGCCAAGGGGACCGGCGACCAGACCGACACCTTCTTCGGCACGTTCAGTCAGGCGCTGAAACAGGGCAACGACATCGGCGGCGGCCCGATCATGCTGATCCTGGTGTCGTTCGTGTCGATCATCGCGGCCGGCGTCCTCTACCTGGAGCTGTACCTGCGCGCCGTCCTGCTCTACGTCGGCGCCCTGCTCGGCGTCGTCGTCTACGCCGGCCTGGTCGACAAGAACCTGTGGGGCCACGTCCGCCGCTGGGCGGGCATCATGATCGCCGTGATCATGGTGAAGCCCGTGATCGTCATCGTGCTCGGCCTCGCCGGCGCGCTGACCACGGAGGAGGGCCCCGACTCCGTCGCCGCGATCGTGTCCGGCCTCGCCATCATCCTGCTCGCGATCTTCGCCTCCGCGATGATCTACCGGTTCGTCCCCGGCTTCGGCGACGAGATCGCCAACGGCCGCAACAACCGCATCATGCAGGGCGCCGAGGGCAAGGCGGCCGCAGTGATCAGCTCCCCGGCGAACCTGGTCGCACAGGGCATCAGAACCCACAGCGGCCGCGGCGGCGGTGACGGCGGACAGTCCTCGTCCTCCGCGGCCGCCCGCCCCTCGAACCCCGCCTCCGGCGGAGTCGCCGCGCACAGTTCGCGCCCCTCGAACGGCGGCGGCGGAAATGTCCCCTCCGCCGCACCCGCACCGCGCTCCGGCAACCCGGTGAACACACCGCACGCAAGCAACAACCGCAACACTCGCAACAGCCAGAACACAGGAGGTGACGGGCGTTGACGACCGAGTCCCACGTGTCCCATACGGTCACGCCCCGCCGTACGTATCTGATCGGCCGCGCCCGGCCGAACGCGATCGTCGGCCGCAACCGCGAGACCGGTGAGATCGCGCTGATCGTCGCGGGCGCGTTCCTCGGCATGATGTGCGGGCTGCTCGTCCCCGTCCTGTCCCTGCGCATCGTGCTGCTCGTCGGCTTCCCGATGCTCGCGCTCGCGGCGGTCTACGTGCCGTACAACCACCGGACCTTCTACCGGTGGTTCGAGATCAACCGCAGCTACAAGCGCACCCTCCGCAGGGGCACCACCTACCGTTCCGGCGCCATCGAGGCCGGTACCCGGATCGACGGCCGGGAGGTCGAGGTCGGCCCGCCGCCCGGCATCGGCCGCATCTCCTGGCTGGCCGCGCCCTTCGGACCGGACGAGATCGCCGTACTGCTGCACGCCGACCGCAAGACCGTGACGGCCGCCATCGAGATCGAGGGGCCCGGCGTCGGCCTGCGCGACTCCGAGGACCAGGAAGCCCTCGTCGACCGCTTCGGCACCCTGCTCAAGCACGTGGCCAACGGCGACGGCTTCGTCACCCGCATCCAGATGCTCGCCCGCACCCTCCCGGCCGACCCCGACGCGCACGCCAAGGACGTCAGCCAGCGCGGCGACGAGAAGTCACCGCCGTGGCTGCGGCAGTCGTACGACCAGCTCCAGTCGATGGTGTCCACCAGCAGCGAGCAGCACCGCGCGTACCTGATCGCCTGCATGCACTACAACCGCGAGCTGGCCGCCGAAGCGCACACCATGGCCCGCGCCGCCCGCCCGCACACCGGTCGCAAGCTGGACCGGGACGCCGGGCTCGCGGTGGTCATGGCGCGCGAGCTGACCGACATCTGCTCCCGCCTCCAGGAAGCCGACATCCGCGTCCGCCAGCCGCTGGGCCAGGGCCGGCTCGCCTCCCTCGTCCACGCCATGTACGACCCGGACCACCCGATCGACCACATCCAGGCGATGACCAAGCGCAACGCCTGGCCGGCCGAGCTGGACGCGATGGAGCCCACCTACCTCCAGGCCAAGACCCGCGAGTCCGCCACCCGCGCCCCCTGGTGCCACGCCACCGCCTGGATCAAGGAGTGGCCGATGACCCCGGTGGGCGTCAACTTCCTCGCGCCCCTCCTCGTCCACACCCCGGACGTGATCCGCACGGTCGCCGTCACGATGGACCTCGAACCGACCGAGGTCGCCATCGAGCGGATGCTGACCGAGAAGACGAACGACGACGCCGAGGCGTCCCGCGCCGCCAAGATGAACCGGACCGTGGACCCCCGCGACATCGCCGCCCACGGCCGACTCGACCAGCGCGGCGAGGACCTCGCCAGCGGCGCGGCCGGCGTGAACCTGGTCGGCTACATCACCGTCTCCTCCCGCACCCCCGAGGCCCTGGCCCGCGACAAGCGGACGATAAGGGCGTCGGCCGGAAAGTCGTACCTGAAACTGGAGTGGTGCGACCGTGAGCACCATCGCGCCTTCGTGAACACTCTTCCGTTCGCCACCGGCATCCGAAGGTAGGGGCTGAGCCTGATGCGGGACCCGCTGACCGTCCTCACCGACGCCTTCACGTCCTTCCTGTTCGGGAAGGTGGAGACGACCCGCCTCCCCGTCCGCACGTCCACCGGCCAGGCCCAGGCGGTCTACCTGCCGACGGCCGCCCCCGGCCTCGGCGACTCCGGCGTGATCATCGGCCGCGAGGTCTACTCCGGCAAGGGCTACATCTACGACCCCTTCCAGCTGTACGGCCAGCAGCTCCCCGCCCCGCACTGGCTGGTGCTCGGGGAGTCCGGCAACGGCAAGTCGGCGCTCGAGAAGACGTACGTCCTGCGCCAGCTCCGCTTCCGCGACCGCCAGGTCGTCGTCCTGGACGCCCAGGGCGAGGACGGCGTCGGCGAGTGGAACCTCATCGCCGAGGAACTGGGCATAACCCCCATCCGCCTCGACCCGATGGCCGCCCTGGACCACGGCATCCGCCTCAACCCCCTCGACCCGGCGATCACGACGACGGGCCAGTTGGCGCTGCTCCGGACGATCATCGAGGTCGCGATGGGCCACGGCCTGGACGAACGCTCCGGCTTCGCCCTCAAGGTCGCCCACGCCTACGTCAACGAGACCATCGTCGAACGCCAGCCGGTCCTCACCGACATCGTCGAGCGGCTCCGCCACCCCGAGCCGGAGTCCGCCGAGGCGATGAACGTCGCCATAGACGACGTACGGGCCTGGGGCCTGGACGTGGCACTCGTCCTGGACCGGCTCGTCGACGGTGACCTGCGCGGCATGTTCGACGGCCCGACGACCGTCGGCATCGACCTCGACGCGCCCCTCATCGTCTTCGACCTGTCCCACATCGACCGCAACTCCATCGCGATGCCCATCCTCATGGCCATCGTGGGCGTCTGGCTGGAGCACACCTGGATCCGCCCCGACCGGAAGAAGCGCATCTTCCTGGTCGAGGAGGCCTGGCACATCATCAACAGCCCCTTCGTGGCGCAGCTGTTCCAGCGGCTGCTGAAGTTCGGGCGCCGGCTGGGCCTGTCGTTCGTGGCGGTGGTGCACCACCTGTCCGACGTCGTCGACGGTGCGGCGGCCAGAGAGGCCGCGGCCATCCTCAAGATGGCGTCCACGCGCACCATCTACGCCCAGAAGGCCGACGAGGCACGTGCCACCGGACGCGTCCTCGGCCTGCCCCGCTGGGCGGTGGAGATCATCCCCTCCCTCACCCCCGGCATCGCGGTCTGGGACGTCAACGGCAACGTCCAGGTGGTCAAACACCTGATCACCGAGACCGAACGCCCCCTGGTCTTCACCGACCGCGCGATGACCGAGTCCTCCGCCGACCACCTGACCGACGACGCCCTGCGCGCCGCCGAGCTGGAGGCGGAGGAGCGGGCGGCGGCGTTCATGGAGCAGCACATCGGCGACTCGTCGGAATCGACGGTGGCGTAGGGCCAGTGGGCCAATAGGCCAGCAGGACAGCGGGACTGCGGGACGAGGAGAGGTACCGGACGCATGAGACCGGACGACCGCCGCGATCAGCGGCCGGCCCAGGGCGGCATCCCCGACGGCCTGCTGATCGGCGTACTGGCCTTCATCCTCGGCATGACCCTGCTGGTGTGGACGGCGACCGGCCTGTCCGGCCTGTTCGCCCACGGCTCCTGGCCCGACGGCGTCGGCTTCACCGGCACCCCGCAGGCCATGCGCCACCTGATCGCCGATCCCCACGACATTCCCGGCGCCTGGCCGGACGCCCCCGAGACGGCACTCTCCGGGTACGGGCTCTTCTGGGGGCTGTTCATCGGGCAGCTGATGGTGCTGGTGGTGCTCACGGTGTTCGTGATGGGCACGGTGGCACGGTGGCGCGCGGTACGACAACGACGGCGCGAGGAACCGGCCCCCGCACCGGCGTCGGCACCGCCACCGGCACCGGCACCGGTGGCGCAGGAGACTCCGGTCCAGGAACCCCCGCGACACGAGGTGCCCACCCCCAGGGCGCCGCAACAGGAGCCGGCCCCGGAAACCGACTCCTCAGCCTCTGCGGCCAACGGCAAACGGGGGGGCGGCTGGGAGACACACCGTGCCGAAGGCGCGGTGCACTACGGCCCCAGGGAAAGCCGCCACGAAACCGCAACCGGCGCCCTGCGGGACGCGGAGGGCGCCGCCCTCGTCGTCACCTCCGACCCCGCCCTCTGGTCGGAGACCAAGGACGCCCGGGCCAAACTCGGCCCCACCCACCTCTACGACCCGAACCACCTCTGCGACACCCCCGCCCGCTTCCACTGGTCCCCCACCGCGGGTTGCGAGGACAAGCAGACGGCCACCGCCAGAGCCGCCGCCCTCCTCGCACCGGTCCGCCCCACCGCCCGCCTCGACCAGGCGGTGGCCGACACGGCCGAACTCCTGCTGCGCAGCTACCTGCACGCCGCCGCCATCGACGGCCGCACCGTCCGCCACGTCCACCGCTGGTCCCAGGGCCTCCAGGTACAGGACGCCGTCCGCGTCCTGCGCACCCACCCCAAGGCCGCCCCCGGTTCCGCCGGCGAACTCGAGGGGTCCCTCACCGCGCATCCCGAACGCCGGGACATGGCACAGCAGCTGACCGCCCGGGCCCTGGCCGCCCTCTCCACGGTCAATATCCGTGAGGCCTGCACTCCCCACCGAAGTGATGCCCTCGCCTTGGATTCCTTCGTCCACGAACAGGGAACCCTTTACGTGGTGGGGGAATCGATCGAGGACCCCCGCACGAGCGCGGGCGCGATGCCGCTGCTGACGGCGCTCGTCTCCAGCGTGGTCGAGCGCGGCCGGCGCATGGCCGAACGGTCATCCTCCGGTCGCCTCGACCCACCAATGACGCTCGTCCTGGACGACGTCGCCGCCGTGGCCCCGCTCCCCCAGCTCCCGGAGCTGCTGGCCGGCGGCACGGACCTGGGCATGCCGACCCTGGCCCTGCTCCGCTCCCGCGAACAGGGCCGGGCCCGCTGGCCCCACGACGAACTGCCGGTGTAGCGGCGCCGAAAGGCGTCGCCGTCAGCGCTCGAGGACGTACTCCAACTCGTGGTCCCCGGGCCCGCCCTCCAGCGGCACCGTCCGCCCGCTCGGCGCGAACCCGGCCTTGCGGTACGCGCCCTGCGCCCGCCCGTTGTCCGGATGGACGATGAGCCGCATCCGCTCCAGGCCGTCCGACCACGCCCACTCGGCACCGGCGTCGAACAGCGCCTTGGTCAGCCCGGTCCCCCGCCACTCGGCCCGTACGAACACCCCGACGACGTGCCCCTGCCGCCGCTCCACCGGAAACCCGGCCCAGTCCGTCGCCCCGGCCTCCTCCACGACCACCGTCAGCGTGCCGAGCCACAGCCCACCGGGCCCCTCGGCCACGATCTGCCGCGCCCCGGGCGCCCCCTCGGCACCCCAGGCCGCCCGCTCCTGCCAGTAGGCGTCGGTCCGCGCCGCCGCGTCCTCGTACGTCTCCAGATACGCGAGATCCGCGACCGGGTCCCGCAGCGCGCGCAGCCGCAGCTCCTTCACCGCGGGCCACTCGTCGGCGCGTATGGGGCGGATCACGTAGTCACCGGGGACCGAGGCAGTCATGCCGGCCACCGTAATACCCGGGTACTACGCCTCTCACCTCATATACGGCCGCCGGGACGACGCCTCCCGCCCCCGTATCCCCGACCATGGTCGGATGGACCACGTGGACGCCGCCCGGCCCGCGCCGGAGGACCGAGTCGCCGAACCCCTCACCGAGTACATCCAGCGCTTCACCCGGCGAGTCCGAGACTTCGACCGGCGCCGTCCACTCGTGTGGGACCTGCACCTGACCGGGTTCTGGCTGACGGCCGCCCTCATCGACCTCAGCGCCTACCTCAACGGCGGCCGGCGCTACGTCGCCCACAACCTGGACGTGCCCAGCGGGCTGCTGCTCGCCCTGAGCCTGGGCTTCACGGTTCCGCTCCTGTGGCGCCGCTCCCACCCGGCCGCGGTGCTGCTCACCATGACCCCGGTCGCCCTCCTCAACGCCTGGAGCGGCGCCATCCTCCAGGCCGCCATGCTCCAGCTGCTCGTCGTCTTCCACATCGCCCTGCGCCTGTCCCTGCGCACCCTCTCCTGGGCCGCCCTCCTCGTCCTCACCCCGGTTGCCGTCTCGGCCATCCGTTACGGCGACCAGCCCACCTGGGAGCAGCAGATCGGGGCGCAGCTGATGTCCGTCGCGGTGGCGGCGCTCATCGGCATCACGGTCCGCACCCGCCGCGACCACACCGAGGTCCTCGAGGACCGTGCCCGCCGCCTGGAAACCGAACGCGACCAGCAGGTACGGCTCGCCGCCGCCGCCGAACGCGCCCGCATCGCCAGGGAGATGCACGACATCATCGGCCACAACCTCTCCGTCATCACCGGCCTGGCCGACGGCGGCCGGTACGCCGCCGCCAAGTCCCCCGACCGCGCCGCCCAGGCCCTCGACGCCATCGGCACCACCAGCCGACAGGCCCTGGGCGAGCTCCGCCGCCTCCTGGACGTCCTGCGCGACGACGCCCAGGACGGCGCGGCACCCGACCTGGCCCCACAGCCGGCCCTCACCGACCTCGACCGTCTCCTCGACGGCGTCCGCCGGGCCGGCCTGCCCGTCCACAAGACCGTCAAGGGCGAGCCCGCCCTCCCCGAGGGCCGCCAGCTCACCCTCTACCGCGTCATCCAGGAAGCTCTCACCAACACCCTCAAGCACGCCGGCCCCGACGCGACCGCCCACATCGACCTCTCCTACGGGACGGACGGCGCCGCCACCCTCACCGTCACCGACACGGGCCGGACGGCCCCGCCGCAGACCCCCGCCCCGTCGAGCGGCCGCGGCCTGCCGGGGATGCGCGAGCGAACATCCCTGTACGGGGGCACACTTGAGGCCGGTCCACGTCCCGCACCCGAGCGGGGCTGGCGCGTCCACCTTCACCTACCGGAGGAATCCCCGCAGTGACCACCGTCCTCATAGCCGACGACCAGCCCCTCCAGCGCTTCGGTTTCCGCATGCTTCTGGAGAGCCAGGACGACATGACGGTCGTGGGCGAGGCGACCGACGGCGCCGAAGCCACCCGGATGACGGCCGAACTCCATCCCGACGTCGTCCTCATGGACGTCCGCATGCCCGGCCTGGACGGCATCGAGGCGACCCGCCGCATCGTCGCCGGCGGCGGCCGCTCCCGCGTCCTCATCCTCACGACCTTCGACCTCGACGAGTACGCCTACTCGGGGCTGCGCGCCGGCGCCTCCGGCTTCCTCGTCAAGGACGCCCAGCCGGAGGAGCTCCTCTCCGGCATCCGCGCGGTGGCCACGGGCGACGCGGTGGTCGCCCCGAGCCTGACCCGCCGCCTGCTCGACGCGTACGTCCACCACCTGCCGGCCGCGGCGGAGCCGAACGGTTCGCCCGACTCCGCCGATCCCCGCTTGGCCCCGCTCACCGAACGCGAGACCGAAATCCTGCGGGTCATGGGCCAGGGCTGGACCAACACGGAGATAGCGCAACGCCTGCACCTGGCCGAGTCGACGGTCAAAACCCATGTGGGCCGCATCCTGGCCAAGACGGGCTCGAGGGACCGCGTCCAGGCGGTCATCCTCGCCTATGAGACGAAACTGGTCGGCTAGAAAAGCAGGGGTAAACGGGAAGAGTAAACGAGGGGGTAAA
>NZ_BEWB01000012.1 GCF_003112555.1 Streptomyces coelicoflavus
GGGGGCGCGGCGGTCGCGGGCGCCGAGCCCCTCGTCGTCCGAGTCCGTCCACAGCGAGCCGTCGTACGGCGTGTCGGGGATCGGGACGAGGTCCGGACGCCTGGGCGCGTCCGGCGCGGCAGCCGCCGCCCGCAGCAGGGCGAGGCTCTCGCGCAGATGGTCGGCGTCGGTGCGGACCCGGCGGACCTCCAGGTCACCGCTGCCCAGCTGCTGCTCCAGCCGGGTCACCGTCCGGGACAGCTCGTCGAGGCTGCGCTGCACGGATGACAGATCGTCGTGCACGGACAAGACGTGACCTCACTTCCGTCGGACACGGCAGGGGAGCCGCCGGGCCGGTCTCGGGGGCGACGCTCATGCGCCTGAGAGTGTCGCGCGTCACACCGGCCGCTGGGAAGGGATGTGCAGCGATTGGCCGGGGCGTGTCGGTGCATCGCGGGTGGCGTTGCGCCGGACGGGTGAGCTTACGCAGCGTCGTCGCCGTGTCTCCCGGCGTCGCCGAACCGTTTCCCCTTCAGTGGCCGCATCCCCGTCCGGATACAAATGATCAACTTGAATACCGCAAATACCGCAAACGCGGCCTTCCGGAGGTAGCAGAGATGTCCCACGTCGGCGTCGGACCGCGCGCGGTGATGCGCTCGGTCGCCTTCCTCACCGCGGGTGTCCTCGCGGTTCCCGCGCTGGCCGGCTGCACCTCCGAGGACCCGGCCGGCAAGCCGCTCGCCGAACAGGACGTCGCCGCCGCGGCCCGCGCCCGGATCGCCGACGGCGGCACCCTGCGCTGGGCCGTGGACTCCGTGCCGGACACGCTGAACGCCTTCCAGTCGGACGCCGACGCCACCACGACCCGTGTCGCGCAGGCCGTGCTGCCCTCGATGTACCGGATGGACGAGACCGGCAGCCCGGTGCGCAACCCCGACTACCTGGAGTCGGCCGAGGTCGTCGACACCGAGCCCAAGCAGGTCGTGGTCTACAAGCTGAACCAGCAGGCCGTCTGGAGCGACGGCCGGGAGATCGGCGCCGCGGACTTCGCCGCCCAGTGGCGTGCGCTGTCCGGCAAGGACAGCGCCTACTGGACCGCCCGCAACGCCGGCTACGACCGCATCCAGAAGATCGAACGCGGGGCGAACGACCTGGAGGTGAAGGTCACCTTCAGCAGGCCCTACGCCGACTGGAAGGCCCTGTTCTCGCCGCTGTACCCGAAGGACGTCATGGGCACCCCCGACGCCTTCAACGACGGCGCGCGGCGGTCGCTCGAGGTCACCGCGGGGCCCTTCGCGGTCAAGAAGGTCGACACCAAGAGCGACCAGGTCGTCCTCACCGGCAATCCGCGCTGGTGGGGCGAGCCGGCCAAGCTGGACAAGATCGTGCTGCGTGCCGTGCCCCGCGACGAGCGCGTCTCCGAGCTGGTCGCCGGCGAGCTCGACCTCGCGGAGATCGACCCGGAGACCGCCGACGAGGTCACCCTGGCCGGGGCGCCCCGGGACCCGGCCACCGGCACGCCGCTCATGGGCCCGGAGGGCTCCCCGGCCCGCGGTCCGCAGGGCAGGTCCGCCGCCGAGGCGCTGCGCTCCTGGGCCGTCGCCAACGGCTCCGACGAGGACGCCGCCGAGGAGGAGATCCTCGCCCGCGAGGAGCGCCGCGAGGCGGCGGCGAAGGAACGGCGCCGGCAGAAGGCGCTGAGCGGCTTCGAGGTCCGCAAGTCGCTGGAGGCCGCCTACACCCAGCTCGCCCTCAACGGATCCGACGGCCCCCTCGCCGACGAACGCGTCCGCAGGGCCGTGGCCCGCGCCCTGGACCGCGAGAAGCTGGCGGAGGCGGTGCTGAAGCCGCTCGGCCTGCCCGCCGAGCCCGTCGGCAGCCACCTCGCCCTGTCCGGCCAGCCCGCCTACGCCGACGGCAGCGGCGCGCTGGGGCAGCAGAACGCCAAGGAGGCCCGGGCCCTGCTCGCGGACGCCGGGTGGGTGTCCGGCGGCCCGGTGAAGAAGGCCGACGAGGGGGAGAAGGCGGCCGGTGCCGAGAAGGACGAGAAGGGCGACAAGGACGAGAAGAAGTCCGACGGCGACGACGGCACGTACATCGTCGGCGAGGACAACAAGAACGGCGGGAGCGGCGACGGCGGGAACGACGACGCCAAGGACGACGCCAAGGACGGCGCCGACCGGGAGAGCGGCGAGAAGCTGAGCAGCGGCAAGAACACCGCGCAGGGCGGCGCCCCCGGCGCCTACGCCCCCAAGGGCACCGCGGCCCCGGCCGGCTCGGTTACGGCCCCGCTGGCCAAGGACGGCAAGGCGCTCACCCTGCGCTTCGTGCTCCCCTCGGGCCCCGGCTCCGAGGCCCTGCGCACCGTGGCCGACCGCATCACGGACATGCTGAAGGAGATCGGCATCGGCACCGAGATCACCAAGGTGCCGGACGAGAGCTACTTCAAGGACCACATCGCCGCCGGCGAGTACGACCTGGCGCTCTACTCCTGGCCCGCCTCCGCCTTCCCGGCCACCGACGCCCGCCCCATCTACGCCAAGCCCGTCCCGGCCGCCGACGGCTCCCTGAACGTCGCGCAGAACTACACCCGGGTCGGCACCGACCAGGTCGACCAGCTCTTCGACCGGGCCATGACCACGCTGGACCAGAAGGAGGCCCGGGACCTGCTGCGCAAGGCGGACTCGCGGATCTGGGCGGCGGCCGGCTCCATCCCGCTCTACCAGCGCCCCCAGCTGACGGTGGCCCGCGAGAACCTCGCCAACGCGGGGGCCTTCGGCTTCGAGACGCCGGTCTACGAGGACATGGGCTACCTCAAGAAGGGCGCCCAGGGCTCCCGGCCCTCCGCCCCGGCCGGGACCTCCGCGTCGTCCTCTCCGTCGTCCTCCTCGGGGTCCTGAACCCTCCCGGCAAGCCGCAGTCTCCGGAGCCCCGTACCATTGGGTGAGGCCGTGGCATGTACCGCCCGGCAGGCCCGCGTGACACGGACGTCCGCGACGGCCGTCCTCACACCCTCCGGGAGTACGCCTCATATGACCGCGTCCACAACGCGTCACGACATCCGCAACGTCGCCATCGTTGCCCACGTCGACCACGGCAAGACCACGATCGTCGACGGAATGCTCAAGCAGGCCGGTGCCTTCGCCGCGCACCAGCTCGAAGGCGTCGACGACCGCATGATGGACTCGAACGACCTGGAGCGTGAGAAGGGCATCACGATCCTCGCCAAGAACACGGCGGTGAAGTACCACCCGAAGGATGGCGGCGACGTCATCACCATCAACATCATCGACACCCCCGGCCACGCCGACTTCGGCGGCGAGGTCGAGCGCGGTCTGTCGATGGTCGACGGCGTGGTGCTGCTCGTGGACGCCTCCGAGGGCCCGCTGCCGCAGACCCGGTTCGTGCTGCGCAAGGCGCTCAGCCAGCGGCTGCCGATCATCCTCTGCATCAACAAGACGGACCGCCCGGACGCCCGGATCGACGAGGTGGTCAACGAGACCTACGACCTCTTCCTCGACCTGGACGCCGACGAGGAGCAGATCGAGTTCCCGATCGTCTACGCCTGCGGCCGGGACGGCGTCGCCTCCCTCACCAAGCCCGACGACGGCACGGTCCCGAGCGACTCCACCAGCCTGGAGCCGTTCTTCTCGACGATCCTGGACCACATCCCGGCGCCGACCTACGACGAGGACGCCCCGCTCCAGGCCCACGTCACCAACCTGGACGCCGACAACTTCCTCGGCCGCATCGCGCTGCTGCGCGTGCACCAGGGCGAGCTGAAGAAGGGCCAGACCGTCGCCTGGATGAAGCGCGACGGCTCCGTGCAGAACGTGCGGATCTCCGAGCTGATGATGACCGAGGCGCTCACCCGCAAGCCCGCCGAGAAGGCCGGCCCCGGTGACATCTGCGCGGTCGCCGGCATCCCGGACATCATGATCGGCGAGACCCTGGCCGACGTGGAGAACCCGGTCCCGCTGCCGCTGATCACGGTGGACGAGCCCGCGATCTCGATGACCATCGGCACCAACACCTCCCCGCTGGTCGGCCGCGGCGCCACCGGCAAGGGCGCCGACAACAAGGCGGTCGTCAAGGACCGCAAGGTCACCGCCCGCCAGGTCAAGGACCGCCTGGACCGCGAGCTGATCGGCAACGTCTCGCTCCGCGTCCTGGACACCGAGCGCCCGGACGCCTGGGAGGTGCAGGGCCGCGGTGAGCTGGCGCTGGCCATCCTGGTCGAGCAGATGCGCCGCGAGGGCTTCGAGCTGACCATCGGCAAGCCGCAGGTCGTCACCAAGGAGGTCGACGGCAAGACGTACGAGCCCGTCGAGCGCATGACGATCGACGTGCCCGAGGAGCACATGGGCGCCGTCACGCAGCTCATGGGCGTGCGCAAGGGCCGGATGGACAACATGTCCAACCACGGCTCCGGCTGGGTCCGCATGGAGTTCGTGGTGCCCTCGCGCGGCCTGATCGGATTCCGGACGGAGTTCCTCACCCAGACCCGCGGCACCGGCATCGCCCACTCCATCCACGAGGGCCACGAGCCCTGGTTCGGCACCCTGACGACCCGTAACAACGGCTCGCTGGTCGCCGACCGCTCCGGCGCCGTCACCGCGTTCGCGATGACAAACCTCCAGGAGCGTGGCGTGCTCTTCACGGACCCCGGCACCGAGGTGTACGAGGGCATGATCGTCGGCGAGAACTCCCGCGCCGACGACATGGACGTGAACATCACCAAGGAGAAGAAGCTCACGAACATGCGGTCGTCCTCGGCCGACTCGTTCGAGGCGATCGTCCCGCCGCGCAAGCTCTCCCTGGAGCAGTCGCTGGAGTTCTGCCGCGACGACGAGTGCGTCGAGGTGACCCCGGAGGCCGTTCGCATCCGCAAGGTGAACCTGGACGCGCGCGAGCGCGCCCGCGCCGCGAGCCGCGCCAAGCACGGCTGACCCGCCTGCCGCGCCGGCGGCACGCAGCGGAGCCCGGGTGCCCCCATCATGGGGGCGCCCGGGCTTTTTTCAACCGGTTTTCCGAGCGCCGGACACCCCTCTGTGACCTCCTGAGCACCCCCTTGTGTCCGAAACGCGGAGATCGACGCCCGATAGCCATGTAACACGTCCGTTTCGCGGTCTTCTCGTCCCGAACGGTTTGTCCAGATTTTGGAAGATCTACCCCGCAGCTGTGACTGAATTGAGATTTAAAGACGGTGGTCGGTTCTTCTGCTCATGGCAGATAGTTAGCCGCGTAACGCTCGGGTCAATGGGTCAAGGCGCTGTGGGGACAGTGCCCGACTCACGAGCACCAGGGGGTGACTGAGCTTCCGTCAGGGGTGTCGGAAGCCAGACGCACGCCCCCTCCTGTCGGTGAACACGTGGAGTCATGAGGAGGAGTCCCATGCGAGGTGTCACGAACACCAGGTGGGTCACACGGTCCGTCGCCCGCATCTGTGCACCGTCGGACGGCGACCGACTCTGAGGAGCGGGCCGGCCGCTGAAGTCCGGGCATCCGGCTACGCGCGTCCGGCTGCGGGTTTCCGGTGTCTTCCGGGACGTCCCGACGCTTCTTCATGATCCGTTCCGCGATGGCGCACACCCTGCGCCCGTCGCCGGTTCGGCACACCCACACCTGTGAAATGGGCGAATTGTGACAAGTCCGATCGACATTGAGGACGGCGGAACGGCAGCCGTCGCAGCCGACGCTCCGGAGCCCGTCAAGACGGAGGAGGCGAAGAGCCACGAAGGCCGCTCACCCGGGCAGTTGATGTGGCTCCGCTTCAAACGCGACCGCACCGGAGTCGTCTCCGCCTGCGTCGTGCTCCTCTACTTCGTCGTCTCCGCACTGGCGCCGCTCATCGCCAATGTGTACGGGAAGAACCCCTACACGCTGTACGCCCGGGAGCCCGAGTACCCCTTCCTCCTGGACGACTTCGCGATGCCCACGGGTTCCTTCGGCGGCATGTCGGGCGAGTTCTGGTTCGGTGTCGAACCCAAGCTGGGCCGCGACGTGTTCACCATGCTGCTGTACGGCATGCGCACCTCCCTCTACATGGCCGTGCTCGTCACCACGCTCTGCGTCGTCACCGGTGTGCTCATCGGGATGGTCAGCGGCTTCTTCGGCGGCCGCGTCGACTACTGGCTGGGCCGGGTCACCGACTTCTTCCTGGCCTTCCCGCAACAGCTGTTCTTCATCGCCTTCATGCCCGTCGTGACCGCGATGTTCGTCTCCCCGCAGGACGAGACCCCCACCTACCTCAGGGTCGTGGCCATCACCCTGGTGATGTGGTTCCTCGGCTGGATGGGCCTGGCCCGTCTGGTGCGCGGCTCGGTACTGACCCTGCGGGAGCGGGAGTTCGTGGAGGCGGCCAAGGTGTCCGGGGCCTCTCCCTGGCGCATCGTGCGCAAGGAGATCCTGCCGAACATCGTCACACCGATCCTGGTGCAGGCCACCTACATCCTCCCGAGCACGATCCTGTCCATCGCCTTCCTGTCGTACATCGGCGTGGGCTTCGTCGAACCGACCCCGGACTGGGGCCGCATGTTCGCCATCGGTGCCGACGTGTACGAGCAGGACCCGATGTTCATGTTCTTCCCAGGAGTGGCGCTGGTCGTCTTCGTCCTCTCCTTCAACCTTCTCGGCGACTCCGTCCGGGACGCATTCGACCCCAAGACCGGACGGTAACCGTCCATTGGTGGTGGGGGAGCTGCCACCCCCGTGCCGGGCTTCCGGACCGTCAGGCAGCACTCGTGGACAACTCTCGACAGGCAGGTGGATCGGCACTATGAAGCCCATCAGAACCCGCACCACGCGCACCACGCGCGCCATAGCCGTGGCCATCGTGGCCGGCACGCTGGTGCTGACCGGCTGCTCCGGCGACAACGACGGGGGCGGCGGCAAGGGCAAGAGCGACGCCAAGAACCAGAAGGACGCCGCCGAGCAGCAGGACCCGGTGGCCTACGGCGACGCCGCGGCCTCCAACGGTCCGGCCGAGGAGGTCCCCGGGGCGAAGCCCGGCGGCTTCATCAACGTCTACATGCAGTCGGACCTGACCCACATGGACCCGGGCCAGATCTACGTCAGCGACGCCGGCCAGTTCGCCAACCTGATCCACCGCGGCCTGACCAACTTCCAGGAGGACGACCAGGGCAACCTGACCGTCGTCGGCGACATCGCCACCGACTCCGGCCAGTCCTCCGACGGCGGCAAGACCTGGACGTACAAGCTCAAGGACAACATCAAGGACGACCAGGGCAACGCCATCACCTCGGCGGACGTCCGGCACAGCATCGAGCGCCTGTACTCGAAGGTGATCTTCGACGGTCCGACGTACATCCAGTCCTGGCTCTCCGGCAACGACTACCGCAAGGCGCTGCCGGACGGCCCGTACAAGGGCAAGCACCTGCCGGACTCGGTGCTGGAGACCCCGGACGACAAGACGGTCGTCTTCCACTTCTCCCAGCCGCGCCCGGACCTCCCGCAGGCCCTCGCCATGGCCGGCTACGCCATCGTGCCCGAGAAGCGGGACACGAAGGAGAAGTACGACGACGCCCCCGCGTCCCTCGGCCCCTACAAGATCGCCGAGTACAAGCCCGGCAAGTCCATGAAGCTGGTCAGGAACGACCAGTGGGACCCGAAGACGGACTCGGTGCGCCACCAGTACGTCGACGGCTACAACTTCTCCAGCACCATCGACCAGGCCAGCCAGACCAAGCGGCTGATCGCCGACCAGGGCGAGGCCAAGAACGCCATCCAGTTCACGGACCCGGTCGACGCGGCCCAGATGTCGACGGTCGTCAGCGACCCGGCGACGAAGAAACGTACCATCGCGGGCTACCAGGTCTACGTCTGGCAGATGAGCTTCAACCTGGACCGTCTGAAGGACAAGAAGGTCCGCGACGCGATCACCTACGCGATCCCGAACCAGTCCATGGTCCAGGCGGACGGCGGCCGCTACGGCGGCGAGGTGGCCGGCGGCCTGCTCGCGCCGACCCTGCCGAACTTCGACCCGAAGTACGACCCGTTCGGCAAGCTGAAGAAGCCCAACGGCGACCCGGAGAAGGCCAAGGCGCTGCTCAAGGAGGCGGGTGTCAAGGAGGGCACGAAGCTCACCTACGCCTACTCCAACACCCCGCGCGGCCAGGCCCAGATGCTCATCATCAAGGACGCCCTGGCGAAGATCGGCTTCGACGTCCAGGCCAAGGAGATCGACCGGGCCAGCTTCTACGAGCAGATCGGCAAGCTGGACAACCCGTACGACCTCTACATGACCGGCTGGGGCCAGGACTGGCCCAACGCGTCCACGGTCATCACCCCGGTCTACGACGGTGAACTGGTCGCCGACGGCGGGTCCAACTACTCGCACATCGACGACGCGCAGGTCAACGCGCTGATCAAGAAGGCGCTGACGCAGCAGCCGGAGGAGGCGGCCAAGACCTGGGAGAAGGCCCACCACCGCATCGTGGAGGACATCAACCCGGCGGCCCCGGTCTACTACTCCAAGCAGATCCAGCTCTACGGGTCGAACATCGGCGGTGCCCGGTACAGCAACGAGTCGAGCTACATCGACATCAACGACCTGTACCTGAAGCAGCCGTAGCCCGCCGGCCCGGCTGACCGCGGGGGTGCGCGCCAAGCGGAGCGCGACGGAGCGCACCCCCGCGGAGGTCCTCCTCACCTGCCGCCGCGTTCCCGAAGAGAGCATCCACCTGCCATGCTTCAGTTCCTCGTTCGCAGGTTGATCGGCGCATGCGTGATCATCTTCCTGATCGGCGCCTTCACCTTCTTCCTGTTCTACACGATCCCCCAGGACTTCGCCGAGCTGTCCTGCGGCAGAAACTGCACCCCGCAGAACATCGCGGTGATCCGCGAGAACCTCGGCCTCGACAAGCCCATCACCTCCCAGTTCTGGGAGTTCATGGCGGGCATCGTGAACGGCCGGGACTTCACCCAGGGGCACTGCTCCGCGCCGTGTCTGGGGGTGTCCTTCGACACCGGAGAGTTCGTCTGGGACTCGATCCTGGACCGGTTCCCGCTGACGCTCTCCCTGACCCTCGGCGGCCTCGTCATCTTCCTGTTCCTGGGGCTCGGCTCGGGTCTGCTGGCCGCCTGGAAGCGCGGCACCGTCGTGGACAAGGCCGTCAGCGGTGCCTCGATCGTCCTCAGCTCGTTCCAGATCTACTTCCTCGGCCCGATCGTCCTCGGCATCTTCGTGTACCAGTCGGGGATCATGGACAACCCGAAGTACGAGCCGTTCACGGAGAACCCGATCGCCTGGATGGTCGGCATGATCATCCCCTGGTGCGTGATGGCCACCATCTTCACCGCCCAGTACACCCGTATGGCGCGCTCGACCATGATCGAACAGCTTCAGGAGGAGCACGTCCGCACCGCCCGGGCCAAGGGCATGAAGCAGCGCTACGTCTTCTTCCGCTACGCCTGGCGCGGTTCGCTGATCCCGATCGTCACCATTCTCGGCGTGGACCTCAGCGCGCTGCTGTCCGGGGCGGTGGTCACGGAGTTCACCTTCGACCTCGCCGGCATCGGCCGCCTCGCGGTCGACTCGTCGCTGACCAAGGACCTGCCGGTGACGATGGGCGTGATGCTGTTCGGGGCCTTCTTCATCCTGCTCCTGAACATCGTCGTGGACCTCGCCTACGCCTACATCGACCCGCGCGTGCGGCTCAGCTAGGAGAACTCCGTGAGTACTTCGACCAGGACCGAAGGCGCCGCGGCCCCGACCGGGCCGGATTCCTTCTTCTCGGTCCGCGACCTCCGGGTGCGGTTCTCCACCGAGGACGGCGTCGTCAAGGCGGTCGACGGCCTGTCCTTCGACGTCGAACGCGGCCGGACCCTCGGCATCGTGGGGGAGTCGGGCTCCGGCAAGTCCGTCACGAACCTCACCGTGCTCGGCCTGCACAACCCCAAGACGACCACGGTCGACGGCGAGATCGTCCTCGACGGCAAGGAACTGGTCACGGCGACCGAGAAGGAGCTGGAGAAGCTCCGCGGCAACAAGGTCGCCATGATCTTCCAGGACCCCCTGACCGCGCTGTCGCCCTACTACACGGTGGGCCGGCAGATCGCCGAGCCGTACATGAAGCACACCGGCGCCTCCAAGAAGGAGGCGCGGGCACGGGCGATCGAGATGCTGACCAAGGTCGGCATCCCGCAGCCCAAGGTCCGTGTGGACGACTACCCGCACCAGTTCTCCGGCGGTATGCGCCAGCGCGCGATGATCGCCATGGCCCTGGTCTGCGACCCCGACCTCCTGATCGCCGACGAGCCGACCACCGCCCTGGACGTCACCGTCCAGGCGCAGATCCTGGACCTGCTCAAGGACCTCCAGCAGGAGTTCGGCTCGGCCATCGTCTTCATCACCCACGACCTCGGCGTCATCTCCGACATGGCCGACGACCTGCTCGTGATGTACGCGGGACGGGCCGTGGAGCGCGGCAGCGCCGCCGAGGTGCTGCGCAGCCCGCGGCACCCCTACACCTGGGGCCTGCTCAGCTCGATGCCGCGCCTCGGCGGCAGCCTCGACCAGCCGCTCAGCCCGATCCCGGGCTCGCCGCCCAGCATGCTCAACCCGCCGTCCGGCTGCCCCTTCCACCCGCGCTGCGCGTTCACGGACGAGGTGGGCGGCGACCGGTGCGCCACCGAGCGTCCGCCGCTCGGCGAGGGACGCGCCGCCGCCTGCCATCTGACGGCGGAGCAGAAGCAGACCCTCTTCATCGACAAGATCCAGCCCCGGCTGCGTTAGGGAGACCGAGACATGAGCGACGACGTCACGCTTCCCGCGCAGCAGGGCTCCGCCTCCGCCTCCGCCCCGTCCGAGGTGCTGCTGAAGGTCGCGGGCCTGACCAAGCACTTCCCGGTCTACGGCGGCTTCCCGATCAAACGCAAGGTCGGCGCCGTCCAGGCCGTGGACGACGTCGACCTGACCGTCGGCGCCGGCGAGAGCGTCGGTCTGGTGGGCGAGTCCGGCTGCGGCAAGTCCACCACCGGGCGGCTCATCACCCGGCTCATGGAACCGACCGGCGGGCGGATCGAGTACGCGGGCCGGGACATCACCCACGCCTCACGCAGGCAGCTCGCGCCCGTCCGGTCCGAGATCCAGATGATCTTCCAGGACCCGTACTCCTCGCTGAACCCCCGGCAGACCGTCGGCACGATCATCAAGTCGCCCATGGAGGTCAACGGGATCAACCCCAAGGGCGGCCGGGACACGAAGGTCCGCGAGCTGCTCGAACTGGTGGGTCTCAACCCCGAGCACTTCAACCGCTTCCCGCACGAGTTCTCCGGCGGCCAGCGCCAGCGCATCGGCGTCGCCCGCGCCCTGGCCCTCAACCCGAAGCTGATCGTGGCCGACGAGCCGGTCTCCGCGCTCGACGTGTCCATCCAGGCACAGGTCGTCAACCTGCTCCAGAAGGTGCAGCAGGAACTGGGCATCGCGTTCCTCTTCATCGCCCACGACCTCGCCGTCGTACGGCACTTCTCCCAGCGCGTCGCGGTCATGTACCTCGGCAAGGTGGTCGAGGTCGGCGACCGGGTCTCCATCTACAGCAGGCCCCGGCACCCCTACACCCACGCCCTGCTGTCGGCGGTCCCCGAGGTGTCGACGATCGACGAGCCGGAGGACCGTGAGCGCATCCGCCTCGCCGGCGACGTCCCCTCGCCGATCCTGCCGCCCTCCGGCTGCCGCTTCCGCACCCGCTGCTGGAAGGCGCAGGACAAGTGCGCCAGCGAGGTGCCGCCCCTGGTCCGCATCGACGGCAACCACGAGGGCCACCTGACCGCCTGCCACTTCCCGGAGCAGCCGACGACCGCGGCCCGCGACGAGGACATCGTCCTGGACCCGGCGCTGACCGCGCTGGAGGACACCGGGAAGGACTGAACCGGCACCGCGGAGAAGACAGACCGAGGGCCCGCGCCTGGGGAGGCGCGGGCCCTCGGCTTCCCTGGAAGCGGACGGGTCCGGGCTCGGGTCAATGGGCCTTGGACGGTCCCTTCCGTGGGCGGTGCCGACAGAAAAGGGGTGTTGTCAGGCAGCCGCCCCGGGGCTCTTGGTGAGACGGGGCGAGGCTACGTCATCCGTCTCGGGGTAGTGACAGGCGGTCAGGTGACCGGCCTTGTTGCCCTCCACCTGGACCAGCGGCGGAGCCTCGGACGCGCACTTCTCCGTCGCCTTCCAGCAGCGGGTGCGGAAGCGGCAGCCCGAGGGCGGGTTGATCGGCGAGGGCACGTCGCCGACGAGCCGGATGCGCTCGCGGGGCGTGTCCTCCACCGTGGCCTCGGGCACGGCGGAGAGCAGGGCGCGCGTGTAGGGGTGACGCGGGTTCTCGTAGAGGTCGTCGCGGTCGGCGATCTCCATGATCTTACCCAGGTACATGACCGCGACGCGCTGGGAGAAGTGCCGTACGACGGCCAGGTCGTGGGCGATGAAGACGAACGCGATGCCCAGTTCCCGCTGCACCTTCTGGAGCAGGTTGACGACCTGGGCCTGGATGGACACGTCGAGCGCGGAGACCGGCTCGTCGGCCACGATCAGCTTCGGGTTGAGGGCCAGGGCGCGGGCGACGCCGATGCGCTGGCGCTGGCCGCCGGAGAACTCGTGCGGGAAGCGGTTGAAGTGCTCGGGGTTGAGACCCACGATCTCCAGCAGCTCGCGCACGCGGTTCTCCCGGCCGCCGGCCGGGTTGATGTTGTTGATCTCCATCGGACCCGCGATGATCTTGCCGACCGTCTGGCGCGGGTTGAGGGACGCGTACGGGTCCTGGAAGATCATCTGGATCTCGGACCTGATCGGCGCGAGCGCCCTGCGCCCCGCGTGCGTGATGTCCTGGCCCTGGTAGACGACCTTGCCGCCGGTGGGCTCCAGCAGGCGGGTGATCAGCCGGCCGGTGGTCGACTTGCCGCACCCGGACTCGCCGACCAGGCCCAGGCTCTCGCCGGCGCCCACGGTGAAGTCGAGGCCGTCCACGGCCCGGACCGCACCGACCGTGCGGGAGATCGGGAAGCCGCCCTTGATCGGGAAGTGCTTGGTCAGGCCGCTGACGTCCAGGAGCGTTTCCGCGTTGCTCATGATGGTGAAGTCCTGTCTCTTGTACGTCAGTTGTGCCGCGAGGCGACGGAGTCGGCGAACAGCTCCTTGCGCTGCTCCTTGGGAAGGTGGCACGCGGACCCGCGGCCCTCGAGCACCGTGAGCACCGGCTGCTCCGAGGAGCACAGCCCGCCCTCGACCTTCTCGACGAAGGCGCACCGCGGGTGGAACCGGCAGCCCGTGGGCGGGTTGAGCAGCGAGGGGGGCGAGCCCGGAATCGGCTCCAGCGGCACGTCGACCGGCCCGTCCAGGCTCGGCATCGAGCTCATCAGGCCCAGCGTGTAGGGGTGCTGCGGGTCGCGCAGCACCTCCTCCTTCGTCCCCCGCTCCACGCACCGGCCGCCGTACATCACCAGGACGTCGTCCGCGATGTCGGCGATGACGCCGAGGTCGTGGGTGATGAAGACGATGGCCGTGCCGAACTCCTGCTGGAGGTCCTTGAGCAGGTCCATGATCTGCGCCTGGACCGTCACGTCCAGGGCCGTGGTCGGCTCGTCCGCGATGAGCAGCTCGGGGTCGCAGACCAGGGCCATGGCGATCATCGCGCGCTGGCGCATACCGCCGGAGAACTGGTGCGGGTAGTCGTCCACCCGCATCTCCGGCTGCGGGATGCCCACCCGGCGCAGCATCTCGATCGCCCGCGCCCGGGCCTCCTTCTTGGAGGCGCCGGTGTGCTTGCGGTACGTCTCGCCGATCTGCTTGCCGATGGTGTGGTACGGCGACAGCGAGGCCAGCGCGTCCTGGAAGATCATGGCCATCTTGTTGCCGCGCAGCCGCTCCAGCTCCCGCTCGGTGGCGGTGAGCAGGTCCTTGTCGTCGAGGACGATCTCGCCCTCGATCGAGGTGTGGTCCCGGTCGTGCAGGCCCAGGATCGTCAGGTTGGTGACCGACTTGCCCGAGCCCGACTCGCCGACGATGCCGAGCGTCTTGCCCTTGGCGAGATCGAAGGAGAGCCCGTCGACGGCCTTGACGATGCCGTCCTCGGTGGAGAAGTGGACCTTCAAGTCCCTGACGGAGAGGAAGGGCTGCTGTTCGGTGCTCGTCACGGGGACGCTCCAGGAGGTGATGCGGGGGGTAGCCGGGTGGGGCGGTGGGAGAGGCGACTGTGGCGGGCGCAGGTCAGGCGAGCCGGATCCGCGGGTCGATCAGGGCGTAGACCGCGTCGACGACGATGTTGAAGATCACGATCGCGCCGGCCGCCAGCACGGTGACGCCGAGCAGCATGGGCAGGTCGCTCTTGAACACGGACTCGATCGCGAGCCGGCCGATGCCCTGGAGGCTGAAGGTCGTCTCGGTGATGATGGCGCCGCCGATCAGGACACCGAGGTCGACACCGAAGATGGTGACGATCGGGCCCATCGCACCGCGCCAGGCGAAGCGGAAGAAGACGTTGCGCTTCGACAGGCCCTTGGCCCGCGCGGTGCGCACGTAGTCCTCGCTCAGCTGCTCCACCATCTGGGAACGCGTCATACGGGTGTAGTTGGCGGTGAAGATGATCGACAGCACCAGCCAGGGCAGCAGCAGGCCGGACACCCAGGCGGCCGGGTCGTCGGTCAGCGGCGTGTACGACGGCTGGCTGAGGATGCCGAGCTCACCGACCAGGAAGAACATGGCGATGTAGCCGACGAAGTAGATCTGGAGCGAGGAGCCGAGCAGCGACACGGAGCTGGCGAACTTGTCCAGGAACTTGCCCTGCTTCGAGGCCGCGAGCATGCCGGCGCCGATACCGATGATCAGGAAGAAGATGGCCGCACCGAAGGCGAGCGACAGGGTCAGCGGCAGCCGGTCCATGATCGTGCCGTAGACGGGCTGATTGTTGGCGAACGAGTAGCCGAGGCACGGCGCCTCGCAGTTGCCGTAACCGGCGTAGTCGCGGCCCGCGAAGATGCCGGAGAGCCAGTGCCAGTACTGCATGACGATCGACTCGTCGATGCCCAGGTTCTTCCGGATCTGCTCAAGGTTTTCCGGCGTGCAGTTCTTGCCGCAGGACATCATGGCAGGGTCGCGCGGCACGGCGTAGAAGAGCCAGAAGGTGATGGCGCTGATGATCAGCAAAATGACCAACGCGCCGAAGACTCGGCGGACTAGGAAGCGGAACATGGGGCGTGACTTTCCGGACGGGGCGCCGTCGCCGGGGTGAGAGGGGGGTGGGCCTCAGGGGGGCGGCCATAAGGGTGGTGGCCGCCCCCCTGTGCGTCTGCGCGCTTACTTCTTGACGTAGAGCTTGCAGAGGGCGATGCAGGTGTTGCCGTAGTCGAACACGACGTTGCCGATCTTCGATCCGTACATCCAGTTGCGGATCGAGTGGTAGTCGGGCACGACGGCCGCGAGCTCCATGATCTGGCGGTCGATGGCGCCCCAGGCCTTGTTGGCCTCTTCCGCGTCGGCGATCTTGGACGCGGCGTTGATCGCCTTGTTCACGCTGGGGTCGTCCAGCTGGGCGTAGTTGCTGCGGCCGTTGCCGATGTTCTCACCGCTCCAGCACGGGTAGAACACCGAGTAGCCGTTCGGCCAGTCCGGGCTCCAGCCGGCCGCGAACAGGTCGTAGCCGTTGTCGATCTTGCCGATCTGGGTGTAGAAGGTCGACTTGTCGAGCTGCTTGTTGACGACCTTGAAGCCCGCGGCCTCCAGGGCGTTCTTGATCGCGACGGCCTGCTTCAGCGCGTTGTCCGAGGTCTGGTACGCGATGACCAGCTTCTGGCCGACCTTGCCGGCCTCCTTCAGCAGCGCCTTGGCCTTCTCCGGGTCGCCACCGGGCTTCTTGTCGACGCCGTACAGGTCGAACTCCTCGTGGCCGGGGGTCACCGGGCTGAGGATGGTGGTGGCGAGCTCGCTGGTGGACTTGCCGCCGCGGATCGTCTGGAGCTGCTGGTGCGGCCAGGCCCAGTTGATGGCCTGGCGGACCTTGACGTCCTTGATGCGGGTGGTGTTGATCGGCCAGTAGTAGGTGACCGTGTCGACCGCGGTGAGGACGCGCTTCTTCAGGTTCGGGTCGGTGAGCACCTTGGCGATGCGCTCCGGCGCGACCTCGTTGAAGATCGCCATGGCCTGCTGGTCCTCGCCGGAGTCGGCGATGAAGCGGTCGGTGGCGGCCAGCGGCTGGTAGCCGAACCGGAACCGGTACTCGTCCGGGTAGGCGTTGCGGATCGCGTCCGTCTTCGGGTCCCAGTGCTCGTTGCGCACGTAGGTCAGGGACTTGCCGACGCTGCGCTCGCTGATCTTGTAGGGACCGCAGGAGAACGGACGGCTGTCGTACTTCTGCTTGGTGTCCTTCGCCTTGGGCACGAGGGAGTAGCCGCGCATGGCCAGCGTGAAGTTGAAGTCGGCGCGGGGCTCGTTGAGGCGGAAGGTGATGGTCTTGCCGTCGACCTCGACGGAGTCGAGCTGCTTGCCGTCGTACGGGCCCTTGTACTTGTCACCGCCGACGAGGAACTGCTGCACGTAGCGCGGGCCCTCGGTGACGAAGTCCGCGAAGAGGCGCTCGAAGGTGTGGCGGACGTCGTCCATGGAGACGTCGGAGCCGTCCTCCCACTTCACGCCGTCCTTGATGGTGAACGACCAGGTCTTGCCGCCGTCCTTCATCGTGCCGGCGTCGGTGGCGACGTCGCCGACCAGGGTGCAGCCGCCCTTGTCGTCCAGCTTGTAGCCGGTCAGACCGCGCATGATCGGGACGGTGATGGCGCCCTCGGTCGAGACGTAGATCTGCGCCGGGTCCATGTGGTCCATGTCGAACTGGTCGAGCGAGTGGACGATCCCGCCCTTCACCGCGCCCTTGACCTCGGGCGCGGGACCGGTCGAGTCGGCCTTCGTGCCGACCAGGATCTCGACGGTCTTGGAGCCGGAGACCTTCGGAGCGTCGCTCCTGCCGCCGCCGCCCTTGTTGTCACTGCCGCCACAGGCGGTCAGGACCGAGGAGGAGGCCGCGACGACACCGGTCGCTATGAGGAAGTTTCTGCGGGAGAAAGCCATGGAGAACCTACCAAGGGTGGTCAAACGGGACGGAGGTGGCCGGCCTGATTCCTGTGTACGGACCGGGGGAGGAACGGATCAGCGCTTGGTCTTCGGGTCGAGCGCGTCGCGCACCGAGTCGCCGAGCAGGTTGAAGGCGAGGACGAAGATCACCATGGAGAGGCCCGGGAAGAGCATGAAGGTGAGGTCCTCGGTGTAGAACTGGGCGCCTCGCTGGATCATGACGCCCCAGTCCGGCGTCGGGTCGATCATGCCGACGCCGAGGAATGCCAGCCCCGCCTCGGCGGTGACGAACATCGGCAGCATCAGCGTGGTCTGGATGATGATCGGAGTCCAGAGGTTCGGCAGCAGCTCCTTGAAGACGATGCGCCAAGGAGACGCGCCCGTGACCTTCGCCGCCTCGACGAACTCCCGCTCGCGCAGGCCGAGTACCTGACCGCGCAGCAGACGGGCGAGGGAGGCCCAGCCGAAGCCGGACAGCACGATGATGAGGGAGATGGCCCGCAGGGACGTCGGGATGTTCTCGTCCGGCGCGACGAACAGGCCGTAGATGACCGGCATGAACGCGATGAAGAACAGCGTGGAGGGGAACGACAGCAGGATGTCGATGATCCGGCCGACGAGGTAGTCCGTCTTGCCGCCGAGGTAGCCCGCCGTGGTGCCGATGACGACGCCGAGGACGGCCGTGACGATCGTGGCGGCCACCGCGAGGCCCAGCGAGGTCCGGATGCCGTACAGCAGGAAGGTGAACACGTCCCGGCCGAGCTGCGGCTCGATGCCGAACCAGAACTCCGAACTCATACCGCCGTTCGGGCCGGCCGGGTACGAGAAGGCGTCGAGCAGCTCGGGTCGCTGGCTGGCGTACGTGGTGTACGGGTCCTTGCCGTACAGCTTGGCGATGAGGGGCGCCGCGAGCGCGATCACGAAGAAGAAGATCACGATGCACGCCGATATGACGCCCGTGCGGTCGCGCTTGAAACGCTTCCAGGCCAGTCGGCCCGGCGAACGGCTCTCGCTGCCCTTGGGGGTGGCGGGCGTGGGTGACTTGTCGACGGTTTCGTCGGTCACCTCGAGCGGGGCGGCCGCTGATGGAGTTGGGGGGGTCATGGTGCTCCTGGCCCAAGGGAGGGTCTGATGACTCCGCAGGGCGTCCCCCTACGGGCTACGCCGGACTTTTTCAACGCAATTCGTTCAAGGTCAATAAAATCTGGCTCGAGTTGACCTTGTCTTTACCTTCTTTGCCTCCTCTTGGTCATTCCGTAGTTACGCGTGTAGCGCGTCGTGATCGATCCGTGCCTTACATCGGGCCAACTGGACCAATCGGGCAAGGTGTTCGTTATATGGGCGCCGAGTCGTCGGAATGCGTACACCTGAGGGTCGCAAAGTAACGGGTTTGCATCGCTTTCCGGTGATCCATTGCGTGGCCGGCCGGACGAATCGCGGCCCTGTCCTGCGGCGTCCGTGCGTGATCCATGCAGAACCCGAACGTCCGGTCCGCACAGTGAGGGGTGCCGCTGACACCAGACCGACGAAGACCTTCAGGGGACCGCGTGAACGTACAGATCCTGGGTTGCATCGAGCTTCGCGCCACAGACGGTGGAAACATTCCGGTCAGCCCGACCGTCGGCCGCCTTCTGGCCACGCTGGCCTGGTCCGCGAACTCCTTCATCACCGACGAGGACACGATCGGCCGGGTCTGGGAGAACAGGGTCCCGGCCCACCCCCGCGACGCCCTCTACACAGTGGCAACCCGGCTGCGCAAGGCGCTGCATGCGGTCGCCGCGCCGGACACCGCGTGCGACGTGGTCCGGCGGCCGGGCGGATACACCCTGGTCGCGGCCGAGGAGACGGTCGACGTCCTCCGCTTCCGCGCCCTCGTCCGGCAGGCCAGGAACGCACAGTGCCGGGGAGAGGAGGAGGCCGCCCTGGAGCGCTACGAGAGGGCGCTGGCCCTGTGCCACGGCCGTCCCCTGTCCGATGTCCGGACGGCATGGGCGGAGGCCGCGCGCGTGACGTTCGGTCAGGAGCTGCGGGCCGCGAGGATCAACAGCGCGGAACTCGCGCTCGGCCTCGGGCGCTGCGACGACTACGTGCCGTTGCTCCACGAGCTGGCCGAGGCCCATCCCCTGGACGAACGGATCACCAGTCTGCTGATGCTGGCGCTGTACCGCAGCGGACGCCAGGACGAGGCGCTGCGCTGCTTCCGCTCGATCCGCTCACGGTTCGTCGCGGAACTCGGCGTCGAGCCCGGGGGCAGGCTGCGCATGCTGCACGAACGGATCCTGCGCAGGGACGAGATCGTGCACGGCGGCCGTCCGGTGTGGGCGGCCATGGCGTCATAGCCGCCCACCCGTGCCGGGCCCGTCGTCCGTGAGGTCGTCGAAGTGATCGGCGAGGTAGCGCGCGAGACGTTCCGCCGCGTCGTCCGGCAGGGGAGGCCGCGCGCTCCGTGCCGCGGGAATCCGTGCCGCCGGGCTCCGGTCCGGCGCGGCGTCGGCCCCGCGGTGTCCGGTGGCCGTCCGGAGCCCGGTGGCCGTCCGGTGTCCGGTGGCCGTCCGGTGTCCGGTGGCGGTCCGGTGTCCGGTGGCCGTCCGGCAGGAGGACGGGACGCCGATCGCGTCGAACAAGGTCTCCGCCTCGTCGCGGTACCCGGCGGGGGACCGGACGTCACCGGCGGCCTCGCGGGCGTCGGCGAGGGCGGTCAGCGCACGAGCCAGCACCAGGCGCTGACCCGAGTGCCGGGCCTGCTCCACCGCCTCCCGCGCCGCCTCTGCCGCGGCGGCGGTCGCCCCGGTCTCCCGGAGGGCCACGGCGTACAGGTTGCGGATGCGGGGCAGCGTGAGGGGGCTGCCGTTCACCGCGAGCCCGCCGGCCGTCTCCAGAACCGCCGCCGCTTCCCGGTACCGTCCCTCCGCGCAGTGCAGGGCCCCGCGCACCATCAGGATCTCGATCAGGCCGGTCCGGTGCCCGGTCTCCTCGGCGATGGTCCGGGCATCGTCGAGGTGGGCCGCCGCCTCCCGCGTCCGGCCCGTGCGCAGCTCGACGGAGGCGAGACCCACCAGGGAGTCGACCTGGCAGTTGCGGTTGCCCACGCGCCGGGCCAGCCCGAGCGCGTCCTCGTAGGCGAGCAGGGCACGGGCGTCCTGGCCCGCGTCGTCGCGCACCCGGCCGAGGGTCTCCAGCATCACCGCCTCCGCGTAGAGCGATTCGGAGGCCCGGGAGACCTCGAGGCCCTTCCGCAGAGTGGCGGCGGCATCCCGGAACCTCGCCTGCTTCTGCCGCACCAGCGCGTGGTTCACCAGGGTCATCGAGTGGAGGTGCCCCTGCGTGCCGGCGTCGAGCGCGAGCGCTCCGGTCACCGCCTCCTCGGCCTCGGCGAGCCGCCCCAGCGCGAGCTGCAGGGAGGCCGTGTTGGTCAGCATGATCTTCTCGGCCTCCGTCATGCCGAGGGTGCGGTAGAGGGTGAGGGCGCGGTCGTAGAAGGGCAGTGCCTCACGCGGTTCGCCCAGCAGTTTCAGCGTCACCCCCGTGCCCTGCGCGCTCCGTGCCTCCCCCGACAGCCACCCGGCGTCGCGGGCCGCGAGTTGTGCGCTCTCGTAGGCGCCGAGGGCACCCCTGAAGTCGCCGCTCCGCCACAGGGCGTGGCCGGACGACAGGTGGACGACCGCCTGGCCCCTGCGGTCGCCGCCGCGTTCGGCCGCCTTCCCGGCGAGCGCGGCCAGCCGCAGCCAGTCGGACAGCGGGCGGCGGTGGTGGAACAGGTCCTGCAACGCGTCGACGAGCTGCCAGGCGAAGCGGGAGGGCCCGTGCTCGGCCGCGTACGCGATCGCCGCCGCGATGTCCTCCCACTCCCCGTCGAACCAAGCGAAGGCCTCCTCCGGGGTGCGGAAGGTCCGCGGGGCGGAGCCGCCGACGGGTTCCGGACGGGGCTGCGGGCAGTAGAGGCGGCACGTCACGGCGACGCGGGAGACACTCTGCAGGTAGTGGTCGAGGAGGCGGTCGACCGCCCGCGCCCGCTCCGCTCCGGCGTCCTCGGTGACCACGCGTTCCGCCGCGTACTCGTGCACGAGGTCGTGCCAGGCGGTACGGCCGTCCTCGGTGTCGCGCAGCAGGTGCACCCGCTGGGCGAGCCTCAGCAGGTCGGCCGTGCGGGACTCGTCGAGTCCCGCGCCCGCCGCGGTCGCGGCCACCGAGCGACCGGTGCCCGGAATCAGCCCCAGGGAGCGGAAGACCCACTTCGCCTCGTCGGGCAGCGTCGCGTAGGACAGGTCCAGCGCGGCCCGCACGGCGACGCTCTCCTCCCCCTCCACGTGCAACCGGGCAAGACGGCCGCGTTCCGCGAGACTGGTGACGTAGGCCCGGACGCTCCCGGCGCCGGTGCCGATCCAGGAACCGGCGACGCACAGGGCCAGGGGCAGGTGGTCGCAGAGTTCCACCAGGTGGGCCGCGGCCCCGGGGTCGGCCGCCACGGCGTCGGCACCGATCGCGGCGCCGAACAACTCCAGGGCCTCGTCGCGGGACAGCACGTCGCAGGTCACCCGGTGGGCCCCGTCCAGGACGAGCCCGTTCAGTTTCCGCCGGCTGGTCACCAGGGTGAGCGACCCGCTGGTGGAGGGCAGGAGCCGGCGTACGGTCGAGGCGTCGGCCACGTCGTCGAGGAGGACGAGGACCCGACGGCCCGCCAGGAGCGTGCGGTAGAGCGCGGTCTGCGCGTCCAGCCCCAGCGGGATGTCGTGCGGCGCGCAGCCCAGCCCCTGCAACAGCAGGGGCAGCGCCTCCTCCAGGGTCATGGGACCGGCGTTGTCGAAGCCCCGCATGTCCAGGAAGAGCTGCCCGTCGGGATAGCCGTCGGCTATCCGGTGGGCCCAGTGCAGGGCCAGAGCGGTCTTCCCGGCGCCGGCGGGCCCCACGATCACGGCCGGAGCGCCGTCCTCCCGCCGGCAGGCGTCGAGCAGCCGCAGCTCCGTGTTCCGGCCGACGAAGCGGTGGGGGGCCCGGGGCAGCTGGCGGGGCACCCAGCGGTGCCAGGAGGGCTCGGCGGGAGCGGACCCGGCCGTGCGGGGGGCGGCGTCTCCGACGAGCAGCCTCCGGTGGAGTTCCGTGAGTTCGTCCGAGGGGTCGACGCCCAGTTCCCGCACCATGCGGTTGCGCAGGCCGGTGTAGACGGCCAGGGCGTCCGGGGACCGACCGTCCCGGGCCAGGGCGCGCATCAGCAGCGCGTGCGGGCGTTCGCGCAGCGGGTGCTCGGACGTGAGCCGGACCAGGTCGGCGACGGCGGAGCGCGGCCGGCCCAGCTCCAGTTCCGCCTCCGCCCTGCCCTCCTCGGCGGCGATGCGCAGTTCGGTCAGGCGCCGGCGTTCCGCTTCCATGGCCGGCAGATCGGGGAGCGGGTCGCCGCGCCACAGCGCGAGGGCGTCGTCGTGGTAGCGGTACGCCTCCGCCCACTCCTTGTGCGCCAGCGCCCGCAGCCCGTCCCTGATCAGCGCTTCGAAGAGGAACGCGTCGACCTCCGCGGGAGCGGCGCGCAGGACGTACCCGGGCTTCTGGGTGGCCAGCAGAGCCGCTCCGTCCGGGCCGAGGGCGTGCCGGACCTCGGAGACCAGGGCGCGGATCCGTGCGGCCGACGTTCTGGGCAGCCGCTCGTCCCACAGGCCCTGGGCCAGCCGGTCCACGGAGACGACGCGGCCGGCGTGCAGCAGCAGGACCGCGCAGAGGGCGCGTTGACGCCCCGTGAGGACGACACCCGCTCCGTCGACCTGGATGTCAAGAGGGCCGAGCAGACGGAACCGGGGCGAACGACTAGGCATCGGGGAACGGTAAACCAGCACCGTCCCGTTGGGCCACGAGACGCCGTCGGGCCGGGAGACCCTGCCAGGTCGCCGCGCCCCGTCAAGTCACCGTGCCCCGCCGGGTCACGAAGCCCCGCCGGGCCGGGAGGCTCCCTCGGGCGACGCGGCCCCCGAACGACGGCCCCGCCGCTCGCGGACGGACCGCACCGTACGCCGTACCCGCTCACCGTGGCGCTTCCACCACAGCCGCATCCACAGACCGTGCAGCCCGACCAGGACGAGGGCGGTGACCAGCGCGTCGAGCAGGCTCCACCAGTCGGAGCCGTCCGTCAGGTGGACGAGGGCCCGGTGCAGCAGGCGCCAGGTGACCTGGGTGAGCACCTGGAGACCGATGGCCACGCAGGCCACGCTCCCCACGACCACGGCGACGGCGTACCCCTTGACGAAGCGCCGTTCACGGGCGGGCAGCGACCGCAGGGGATGCGGGGCCCGGCGCCCGAAGGGCAGGGCGGCCACGTGGCGCAGGTAGCGGGTCGTGTCGGTGAACAGGTTCCGGCAGCCCGTCAGGTCCTGGACGACGAAGTACAGGTCCGTGCGCATGAACACCAGGCACTGGTTCGCCAGCGCGAGGAACAGGGTCGCCACGACGACGGGAAGCAGGACGAAGTCCGCTCCCCAGGCGCGGGCCAGCAGGCAGCCGCCCCAGATCACCGCGTCGAGGACGATGCCCGACAGGTAGACCGTGAGCCGCGCCCGCCGGCCCTTGAGCCAGATGCCCGACACCTCCGTCTGCGCCACCAGGAACTGGAGGCGGGTACCGAGCCTGATCCGCCCGCGCACCCCCGTGGCGCGGGCGGTCAGCAGATGTGCGGCCTCGTGCAGGGCGATGAGGCACCAGCCGATCACGCACTGCACCAGCACCGTGAAGGTGCCGTACTCCGTCCAGAGGAAGCTGTCCCAGGAGGGGAAGGTGCCCGGACGCGTCACCGCGACCGCGAGACCCGCGACCGGGACCAGGAGCAGGACGGCGTGCAGCACCGGGTTCATGAGCCAGCGCACGTGGTGCGCGCGCACCCGGGGGAGCGAGACCGGGGTCTGCGCGACGGGGAACCGCCGCTCGCCGATGGACGCCACCAGTCCGGCGGACGCGAGCCGCTCCACGAAGGCCCGGACGTCGACGTCCCGGCCGGTGCTCGCACGCAGGCTGCTCCTGGTCTCCTCCACCGTCCGGCCGGCGGACAGCAGCCGAATCGCGTCCATGCCGATCCCGGGCAGGGCGATGATCTCGTCGGTGCCCTGCCGCCCCACGATCCACTCGTCCCGGTCCGGGCGGAACTCCAGCTCCTGGAAGGAGACCTCCGGGTCTTCCGCACGCGTCAACGGCTGCACAGCGGACACTCCGGCCGGGCGGGGTGCCGCACATGGACGAGATGGTCCGGGGCGATCAGATTGATGCCGCGCACGAAGCCGGGAGCCGTCCGGGCGGTACCGGTGACCAGCGACACGACCTCGTTGGCGATGAGCTGACCCGAGATCCCGGCGGCCGGCGCCATCGCTCCGGTACCCCCCAGATCCGGGTGCCAGCCGGGCTTCAGTTTGGCCTCCTCGCCCGCGCCGACACACTCGAAGCAGGGGCCGTCGGGCCCGTACACACCGACCGTCACCAGGGGACCGTTGTAGCCCGCGGTCACCCAGGGGACCCCCAGCTCGGCACAGACCCGGTTGGTCATCTTGTTGATGACGTCGTTGCGCGGCTCGTCGGCGCACAGCACGAAGACGTCGGAGCCGGCGACGAGTTCGCGCAGCGCGTCCTCGGTGTCCACCCGCCGCACGTCGTAGGTGAACTTCCCCGAAGAGTTGACCGCGCCGATCCGTTCCGCGGCCACCTCCGCCTTGGCCCGGCCGATGTCGGCCTCGGTGTACAGCGCCTGCCTGGTCAGGTTGGACACTTCCACGCGGTCCGGATCCACCAGGTGGAGCGTGCCGACCCCGACCGCGGCGAGCGCCCAGGCGGCGTGGCTGCCGGTGCCTCCGGTCCCCAGAACCGTCACACGGGAGAGCATGACGCGACGCTGGGTCTCCCAGGGGTCGCTCTCCGGGCGGAGGTCGACGCGCCGGAAGTAGTCGTGGTTGCGGCTGTACCGCTCGATCTCGGTGTCCGTGAACCCCTCGGGCCGGCCGGCCGCCGCGTCCTCCACGTAGCCGGTGCCGATCAGTTCCCGCACCAGCCGCCGCGCGCCGTCGGTGCCGAGCCGCGGGTGCCGTTCGGCCAACGCCGTCTCGATGTCCTGAACAGGGGTCGCGCCGTCCATCATGGTCAGGGCGTCCCACGCCCACCCGTCGCGGTCGGTGATCTCCGCCGCGATGCCGTAGACCTCGCCGCCGAGGCGGACCGTTCCGTCGTCGAACCGGTGCGGGACGTGCTCCCGTTTCACTCGTGGACGTCTCACCACTTGCCTCCCGGAGTACCTCTCGGACGAAACGATCCGCCGGCGATCCGACGATCCGGCGACTACCTGCTGATGGCCTTGCTGTCGATCGTCTCGATCTTGTCGAGCAGGCGGATCTCGATGAGCTCGGTCTGCCCCTCCAGGTCCGTCGTGACGGCGGGCGACTTCTCGTCGTTCGGCGTGACGTGCTTGACGTCCTGCATGGTCACGTTCCTCTCTTCACGGGACATCAGGCGTATGCCTGACCTCGGTGACCAGATTCCTCCGGCGGGCTTTCCGTCGTCTTTCAGTGACCTTTCCGGGTGGTGGCGCACCCCGGATGGCGGGACTGGATGTGCGAAAGGTCAACTACCACTCGATATTGGCTGAAATGGGGCAACAGGAGAACCAGGGCACGAGGAGGCACTCCATGCGCGGAGCCACGCACGCCAAATGGGCCGCTTGCGCGGCGGCGGTAGTCCTCGCGGCGACGGCCTGTGGCGGCGGGGGCGGGGACGGCGGCAGTGGTGGGGACGGCGGCGGAGTGCTCAGCTCCTCCTGGGGCGACCCGCAGAACCCGCTGGAGCCGGCCAACACCAACGAGGTGCAGGGCGGCAAGGTCCTCGACATGATCTTCCGGGGACTGAAGAAGTACGACCCCGACACCGGCGAGGCCAAGAACATGCTCGCCGAGAAGATCGAGACCTCCGACTCGCAGAACTTCACCGTCACCGTCAAGGACGGCTGGACCTTCAGCAACGGCGAGAAGGTCACCGCCCAGTCCTTCGTGGACGCCTGGAACTACGGCGCGAGCCTGAAGAACAACCAGCGCAACGCCTACTTCTTCGCGTACATCGACGGCTACGACAAGGTGCACCCCGAGAGCGGCTCGCAGAGCGCCGACACGCTCTCCGGGCTGAAGGTGACCGGCCCGCGCACCTTCACCATCAAGCTCAACCAGAAGTTCTCCAGCTTCCCCGACACCCTCGGCTACGCCGCCTTCGCGCCGCTGCCCAAGGCGTTCTTCGACGACCACGACGCCTGGCTGAAGAAGCCGATCGGCAACGGCCCGTACCAGGTCGACAACTACACGCGCGGCTCGCAGATGTCCCTGCGCAAGTGGGACGACTACCCCGGCCCGGACAAGGCGCAGAACGGCGGCGTGGACCTCAAGGTCTACACCGACAACAACACCGCCTACACGGACCTGATCGCCGGCAACCTCGACCTGGTCGACGACGTCCCGGCGTCCCAGCTCAAGAACGTCAAGAACGACCTCGGCGACCGGTACATCAACACCCCCGCCGGCATCATCCAGACCCTCGCCTTCCCGTTCTACGACAACGACTGGAGCAAGTCCGGCTCCGAGAAGGTCCGCAAGGGCCTGTCCATGGCGATCAACCGCAAGCAGATCACCGACACGATCTTCCAGCAGACCCGCACCCCGGCCACCGACTGGACCTCACCGGTCCTCGGCAAGGACGGCGGCTACAAGCCGGGCCTGTGCGGCGACGCGTGCGAGTACAACCCCGAGGAAGCCAAGAAGCTGGTCAAGGAGGGCGGCGGGCTGCCCGGCGGCCAGGTCAAGATCACGTACAACGCCGACACCGGCTCCCACAAGCAGTGGGTCGACGCGGTCTGCAACTCCATCAACAACGCCCTGGACAACGACCGCGCCTGCGCCGGCAACCCGGTCGGCACCTTCGCCGACTTCCGCAACCAGATCACCGACCAGAAGATGAGCGGCCCCTTCCGCGCCGGCTGGCAGATGGACTACCCGCTCATCCAGAACTTCCTCCAGCCGCTCTACTACACCAACGCCTCCTCCAACGACGGCAAGTGGTCCAACCAGAAGTTCGACGACCTCGTCGACAAGGCCAACGCCGAGACCGACACCGCCAAGGCCGTCGGCCTCTTCCAGCAGGCCGAGGAAGTCCTCAGGGACGACATGGGCGCCATCCCGCTCTGGTACCAGAACGGCAGCGCCGGCTACTCGGACCGGCTCTCCGACGTCAAGCTCAACCCCTTCAGCGTCCCGGTCTACAACGAGATCAAGGTCGGCTGAGGGGGCGCCATGGGACGCTACGTCGTCCGGCGGCTGCTCCAGATGATCCCGGTCTTCATCGGGGCCACGCTGCTGATCTTCCTGATGGTCAACGTGATGGGCGACCCCATCGCGGGCCTGTGCGGCGACCGGGAGTGCGATCCGGCGACGGCCGCGCAGCTGCGGCACGAGTTCGGCCTCGACCAGCCCGTGTGGCAGCAGTACGCCACCTACATGGGCAACGTCTTCACCGGCGACTTCGGCACCGCCTTCAACGGCCAGCCGGTCACCGAGCTGATGGGCACGGCGTTCCCGGTCACCATCCGGCTCACCATCGTCGCGATCCTCTTCGAGATCGTCGTGGGCATCATCCTGGGCGTCGTCACCGGCCTGCGCCGCGGCCGCCCCGTCGACACCGGGGTGCTGCTGCTGACCCTCGTCGTCATCTCCGTGCCCACCTTCGTCACCGGCCTGCTGCTCCAGCTGCTGCTCGGCGTCAAGTGGGGCTGGATCGACCCGGCCGTCTCCTCCGAGGCGGCCTTCGGCGAGCTGATCGTCCCCGGACTGGTGCTCGCCTCGGTCTCGCTGGCCTACGTCACCCGGCTGACCCGCACCTCCATCGCGGAGAACCGGCGCTCCGACTACGTCCGCACCGCCATCGCCAAGGGCCTGCCCCGGCACCGGGTCATCACCCGGCACCTGCTGCGCAACTCCCTCATCCCGGTCGTCACCTTCATCGGCACCGACATCGGCGCCCTGATGGGCGGCGCCATCGTCACCGAGCGGATCTTCAACATCCACGGCGTCGGCTACCAGCTCTACCAGGGCATCCTGCGACAGAACACCCAGACAGTGGTCGGCTTCGTCACCGTCCTGGTCCTCGTCTTCCTCGTCGCCAACCTCGTCGTCGACCTCCTGTACGCCGTACTCGACCCGAGGATCCGCTATGCCTGACCAGGAGCCCTACGAGCCCGAGCGCGCCATCGCCGGCACCGGCATGGGCGGCACGATGGACCTCGGCACCAGCGAGGCGGTCACGCTGGAGCAGCCGCCCGGACCGGACGGGGCGGACCCGCGCGAGAAGCCGCGCAGCCTGTGGTCCGACGCCTGGCACGACCTGCGCCGCAACCCCGTCTTCATCATCTCGGCCCTGGTGATCCTCTTCCTGATCGTCATCTCCATCTGGCCGTCCCTGATCGCCTCCGGCAGCCCTCTCAAGTGCGACCTGGCCAAGGCCCAGGAGGGCTCCCAGCCCGGCCACCCCTTCGGCTTCAACGGCCAGGGCTGCGACGTCTACACCCGTACCGTCTACGGCGCCCGCACCTCGGTGGCGGTCGGCATCCTCGCCACCCTCGGGGTCGCCGTCCTCGGCAGCGTCCTCGGCGGCCTCGCCGGGTTCTTCGGCGGCGCCGGGGACGCGGTCCTGTCCCGCATCACCGACATCTTCTTCGCGATCCCGGTCGTCCTGGGCGGTCTCGTCCTGCTCTCCGTCATCACCAGCAACACCATCTGGCCGGTCATCGGCTTCATCGTGCTGCTCGGCTGGCCGCAGATCTCCCGCATCGCCCGCGGCTCCGTCATCACCGCCAAGCAGAACGACTACGTCCAGGCGGCCCGTGCCCTGGGCGCCTCCAACTCCCGTCTCCTGCTGCGCCACATCGCGCCCAACGCGATCGCGCCCGTCATCGTCGTGGCGACCATCGCGCTCGGCACCTACATCTCCCTGGAGGCGACCCTGTCCTTCCTCGGCGTCGGTCTCAAGCCGCCCAGCGTCTCCTGGGGCATCGACATCTCCTCCGCCGCCCCCTACGTGCGCAACGCCCCGCACGCCCTGCTCTGGCCCTCCGGAGCCCTCGCCATCACCGTCCTCGCGTTCATCATGCTCGGCGACGCGGTGCGCGACGCCCTCGACCCGAAGCTGAGGTGAGCGACCGCATGCTGCTCGAAGTACGCGACCTGCACGTGGAGTTCCGCACCCGGGACGGCGTCGCCAGGGCCGTCAACGGCGTCAGCTACGGCGTGGACGCGGGCGAGACCCTCGCGGTGCTCGGCGAGTCCGGCTCCGGCAAGTCCGTCACCGCCCAGACGATCATGGGCATCCTCGACATCCCGCCGGGCCGGGTCACCGCGGGGGAGATCCTCTTCGAGGGCCGGGACCTGCTGAAGCTGAAGGAGGAGGAACGCCGGAAGGTCCGCGGCGCCGAGATGGCGATGATCTTCCAGGACGCGCTGTCCTCGCTGAACCCCGTCCTGACCGTCGGCGCCCAGCTCGCCGAGATGTTCACCGTGCACCGCGGCATGTCCCGCAAGGACGCCCACGCCAAAGCCGTAGAGCTGATGGACCGGGTCCGCATCCCGGCCGCCAGGGAGCGCGTACGCCAGTACCCGCACCAGTTCTCCGGCGGCATGCGCCAGCGCATCATGATCGCCATGGCGATGGCCCTGGAACCCAAGCTGATCATCGCCGACGAACCGACCACCGCCCTCGACGTCACCGTCCAGGCCCAGGTCATGGACCTGCTCGCGGAGCTCCAGCGCGAGCTGCACATGGGGCTCATCCTCATCACCCACGACCTCGGCGTGGTCGCCGACGTCGCCGACAAGATCGCGGTCATGTACGCGGGCCGGATCGTCGAAACCGCCCCGGTCCACGACATCTACAAGGCCCCGGCCCACCCGTACACCCGCGGCCTCCTGGAATCCATCCCCCGCCTCGACCAGAAGGGCCAGGAGCTCTACGCCATCAAGGGCCTGCCGCCCAACCTCACCCGCATCCCGCCCGGCTGCGCCTTCCACCCCCGCTGCCCGATGGCTCAGGACGTCTGCCGCACCGACGTACCGCCCCTGTACGACGTGACCGAGTCCGACGCCGAGCGGGGCAGCGCCTGCCACTTCTGGAGGGAGTGCCTGCATGGCTGAGACCACCGAGCCGATCCTCGAAGTCCGCGGCCTGGTCAAGCACTACCCGCTGACCTCCGGCATCCTCTTCAAGAAGCAGGTCGGCGCGGTCAAGGCCGTCGACGGCGTGGACTTCGAGCTGGCCCGCGGCGAGACCCTCGGCATCGTCGGCGAGTCCGGCTGCGGCAAGTCCACGGTCGCCAAGATGCTGGTCAACCTGGAACGGCCGACGGCCGGCGAGATCCGCTACAAGGGCGAGGACATCACCCGCCTGTCGGGCAAGGCCCTGAAGACCGTACGCCGCAACATCCAGATGGTCTTCCAGGACCCCTACACCTCGCTCAACCCCCGCATGACGGTCGGCGACATCATCGGCGAGGCGTACGACATCCACCCCGAGGTGGCCCCCAAGGGCGACCGCCGGAAGCGGGTCCAGGACCTGCTGGACGTGGTCGGCCTGAACCCGGAGTACATCAACCGCTACCCCCACCAGTTCTCCGGCGGCCAGCGCCAGCGCATCGGCATCGCGCGGGGCCTGGCGCTGCGCCCGGAGATCATCGTCGCGGACGAGCCGGTCTCCGCCCTCGACGTCTCGGTCCAGGCCCAGGTGATCAACCTGATGGGCCGCCTCCAGGACGAGTTCGACCTCTCCTACATCTTCATCGCCCACGACCTCTCGATCGTCCGGCACATCTCGGACCGGGTCGGCGTGATGTACCTGGGCCGCATCGTGGAGACGGGCCGCGATGCGGAGATCTACGACCACCCGACCCACCCCTACACCCAGGCCCTGCTGTCCGCCGTACCGGTGCCCGACCCGGAGGCCCGGGAGCACCGCGAGCGCATCATCCTGGCCGGCGACGTCCCGTCCCCGACCAACATCCCCTCCGGCTGCCGCTTCCGCACCCGCTGCTGGAAGGCACAGGAACGGTGCGCGCTCGAGGTACCGCTCCTGGCGGTCCCCGCCGAGTTCCGGGACGTCTCCGGACCCGCGGCCCACGACTCGGCGTGCCACTTCGCGGAGGAGAAGCAGGTGGTGCCGCCGGAGGAACCGGACCAGCCGGGGGCGCCCGGGCCGGCGGGGCCGTCCGGGCCGCACGGAGCCGGCGGATCGCATGGAGCGGACGGACCGCACGGCTCGCACCGGGAGGACAGCGAAGGCGGATGACGCGGCGGGGCGGGCCGCGGACGTTCAGTCTTCGTCGCTCTCGTCCACCACACCGGTTGCGGGATATCCGTCTTCAGCGACGACCACCTTCCCGGTGGCCGTCTCGATCGCCTCGACCAGGGCCCGCTGCCGGGCTTCGAAGAAGCCCGCAAAGTCGTCCTTGGCGAGCAGCTCGGGATCAATCAGGTGGGTACGAATGTGGTTGGCCATGGTGTCCCCGTCCACCTCGGCGTTCTTCGCGAGCCTGGGGAGGTAGACGGAGGGTGCTGTCCCGCCGATGATGCGGTTGGTGCGCCCGGTCAGCGGGGTCTTGTTGACGATTGAGTTGTAAGTGCCCCGCGGGATGTTCTCCCGTTCGCACCACGCCTGCGGGAAGATGTGGTGAATGTCCACGGCCTCCGCGAAGTACTCGGTGGTCTCGGTCTTCTCACCGGTCCGCCAGTCGACGGCGCCCTCCTTCATCAGAAGGGCGTAGATCCCCTTGTAGGCGGCGCTGTTGCGGGTTCGCAAGGTCAGGAGGCGGCTCTCGCTGAACCGGGCGTCGCGGATGGTGCGAGGTTCCGCCCCCACTCCTCGTACCCAGCTCACGGTTTCGGGGAGGTCGTGGCTGAACCTGGTCTCCGTCGAGCCGCCGTACAACTCGCCGAACACACCGCACCAGTACCAACGGGCCAGCTTCTGCTGTGCACCGGCCGGTTCGGCATGTTCGCCCAGCATGCTGAGGATCGCGGCGAGAGGGATCAGCTGGGTGCCGTACGGGAGGAACTTGGTGTCGAAGAGGTACTGCTGACGCAGGAACTTGGCGGCGTCCTTGAAGCCCCGGACGAGCAGCGGAGCGTAACGGCGGTACTCGTCCAGCCCCAGTTCCAACATGTCCTTGCGCTTGCAGCCGATTCGCGGCCGACGCTCTTCGTCGATTCCGACGGTAGCGGCATCGGCGCGCCGGGCAGCCGTTGCCATCAGGGTGACGGCTTGCAGGAAGTCGGTGTTGGCAACCTCTTTGAGGACGCGGTACTCCGGGGCAGTCCACGCGGCCCGGACCACATTGTCCCAGTGGTCGCGCAGGTCGAACTCTTCGGCGGCATATGTGGCGGTGAGCAGCTCGAAGACCGTAAGGGTGACGCCGCCGGTGTTGACCTTCTCGAAGACCTGGCAGACAGCCTGCCTCTCGGTCTGCTTCCCCAGTTCGATCACCGGCACCTGGTAGAGCTCGAAGGGGCGGACGAACGCCTCTTCGAAGTCCCGCCACCACTTGCGGCCGTCCTCGCCCTTCGCCTTCCAGTAGTCCTCGTAGCCGTAACTCCATTCACGGTTGTCGAAGAGCTGGGAGAGCGGGAAGAGCCGGGCCGCGTATTCCTTCTCCGGGGTCGAACAGTCTTCGATGGATTCGCCCCGGAAGCTGCGGACCACCCGGTCCGCCGGCAGAAGGCGGATGGCGTCCTCACGGTCCACCTGAGGGTCGAGGGCCTTGACCATGTCGACGTAGAACCAGCCGGATACCCGCTGCTTGCGCTGGTTCTGTGTCTCGACCGGCTTGCCGAGCATGAGTGACTGGAAGAGCGAGGTCATCCGCTGCTGGCCGTCGAGAATCAGAGTGTCCGGTTCGGTGCCCGGGGGAGGGGTCGCGCCCTCGACCGGGCGACACTTGAAACGCACGTCTCCGCCGGTCTGCAACAGCATGAGGGTGCCGACCGGGTATCCGCGAGAGATCGAGGCGAGCAGGCCGATGATGTTGTGGTCCGGCCACACCCAGCCGCGCTGGAACTCCGGTAGCTGTGCTTCGCCCTCAGCCACCCGCCGCAGCAGTTTGACCAGTTGGATCTTGTCGATCCCGAATGCTTGCTCGGTCACGGTCCGCCCCCTCCTCGATGCTGAGCGCTGCCGAGAGGCTATCGGGTGGCCGAGTGAGCACGGGCCGCGCCCTCCTTGCGCGCATACTGCAGTATGCTTGAGGTATGTCCTCAACGACTCGCATCACCGTCACACTCCCCAGCGATCAGGTGGCGGAGATCCGCAAGCTCACGGACAACGTTTCCGGCTACGTGGCGGAAGCCGTGGCCCGCCAGATCCGGCACCAGCTCATTGGCGACGACCTTCGTCGTTACGAAGAAGAGCACGGAGGCTTCAGCGGCGAGGAACTCGCCGAGGCCCAATCGAAGATTTTCGGCGCCGTCGGTTCCACCAAGGGCGCGGACGCCGCGTGAGCGAGCGCATCGAGACCGTTGTCCTGGACTCGGAAGGGCTTTCCGCCTGGATCGCCCAGGACCGCAAGTTTCTCGCGATGTTGCAGGTCTTCCACGACACGGGAGCCGACCTCGTGATCGGAGCGAACGCCATCGTGGAAGTCAGCCACTCCCGTACCAACATCCCACGCCTGAACTGGGTCCTGTCCCGCCTCAAGGTGGAGCCGGTCACCGAGCAGGCGGCGAAAGCGGCAGCAGAGCTCCTCAAAGGCGCCGGGCTGCACGGACACAAGTACGCCATCGACGCCACGGTCGCCGAGTTGGCGCTCCGCCAGCCGAAACCCGTTGTCCTGCTGACGTCCGACAGCGACGACTTGGCCAAGCTCTGCGGCAACCAGGTCCGCATCGTCTCTCTCTGACCCGCCGGCCCTGCGGGCCGGTCGAAGCGGCAGTCAACGGTCGGCGGCGGCGCCCGGGGGAGGTCCGGAGGATTCCGGACCCGGCCGAGCTTTCACACCCTTGCGGGTGACGGGCCCGGGCACCGCCGTCGCGTCACGCCGGTGCGGGCAGCGACCGCTTGAGGAAGTCCACCTGGAGCAGCAGCAGGTTCTCGGCGACGGACTCCTGCGGGGTCATGTGTGTGACGCCGGACAGCGGCAGCACCTCGTGCGGCCGGCCGGCCGCCAGCAGGGCCGAGGACAGGCGCAGCGAGTGCGCGACCACCACGTTGTCGTCCGCGAGGCCGTGAATGACCATCATGGGCCGGTGCGGCTCGGCGGCGTCGACCAGCCCCTCGTCGTCGATCACCGAGTTGCGGCGGTAGACCTCCGGCTGCTCGCGGGGGTCGCCGACGTACCGCTCCTCGTAGTGGGTGTCGTAGAGCCGCAGGTCGGTGACCGGTGCGCCGACCACGGCGGCGTGGAAGACGTCCGGCCGGCGCAGCGCCGCGAGGGCGGCGAGATAGCCGCCGAAGGACCAGCCCCGGATGGCGACGCGGTTCAGGTCCAGCGGGAAGTCGGCGGCGAGGGCCTGGAGGGCGTCCACCTGGTCCTGGAGCACGACGGCGGCCACGTCGTCCTTGACGGCCTTCTCCCAGGCGGGGGAGCGTCCCGGAGTGCCGCGCCCGTCGGCGACGACCACCGCGAACCCCTGGTCCGCGAACCACTGCGAGGTGAGGTGGGCGTTGTGCGCGGCCACGACGCGCTGGCCGTGCGGCCCACCGTAGGGGTCGAGGAGGACGGGGAGGGGGGTGTCACCGTGGTAGTCCGTTGGCATAAGCACGGCGCACGGGACACGCCGTGCGCCCCCCTGGGTGAGCGTCACGCGCGGGGACAAACCGGGGTCTTCCGCATACGAGGCGACGGTCGCCGCGCGCTTCCCGTCCCGCAGCACCTGGACGCGGGCGCCCGGCCGGTCGAGGCCGGCGGAGACGAGTACGATCACGCCCCCCGCGCGCGCCGCCGAGTGCACGCCGGGCTCCTGCGACAGGCGCTCCACACCGAGTTCGTTCACCCGGTACACGTGCACCTCGCCGATCTCCGTGTCGGTCGCCTCCTCGCCCGCCGAGGCGGAGACCAGCACGTCGTCGGCGCCCACGTCCAGCACCGCCCGCAGGTGCAACTGCGCTCCGGTCAGCGGCCGTTCACCGACCGCCAGGACCCGCGCCCCGCCCTCGTCGGCGATCCGCACGAGCTGTCCCGAGGGGCTCCAGCAGGGCGCACCGGGGAACAGTTCCAGCCAAGTTGGATCTTCGTCGGCGTGCACCATCCGGGTCGTCCCGGACTCCGTGTCCACCGCCAGGTAGAGCTGACTGCGCTGGTCGCGCGCCTGTACGAGGAGCAGCGGTGCACCCGCCGCTGACCAGTGCACTCGCGCCAGATACGGGTACCGCGCCCGGTCCCACAGAACCTCCGTGCGCCCCCCGTCGAGACCGACGGCGAACAGTCGTACGTCCGCGTTGGGAGTGCCCGCCGCCGGGTACGGAACGTGTTGTGGATCACGTCCGGGGTGCGCCGGGTCGGAGATCCACCAGCGTTGGACCGGCGTGTCGTCCACGCGTGCCACCAGCAGCCGGTCCGACTCCGGGCTCCACCAGAAGCCCCGGTCGCGCGACATCTCCTCGGCCGCGACGAACTCGGCGAGTCCGTACGTGACGCCCTCGCCGTCCGGCTCGGCCAGCGCCCTGTCCCCGTCCCCCTCGGCGCCCACGACGCGCAGGGCGCCCCGGGCGACGTAGGCGATGTGCCGGCCGTCGGGGGAGGGGCGCGGGTCGATCACCGGGCCGGGGGCGGGCAGCTCGCGTGCGGTGCCGGCCCGCAGCTCGGCCGCGAAAAGCCGCCCGGACAGGGCGAAGGAGGCCAACTCGACCGCGGAGTCGGTGGCGTAGCCGACGATCCCGGCGCCCCCTTCGCGGCTGCGCTCGCGCCGCGCCCGTTCCTCGGGCGACAGGCGCTCCCCGGCCCCGCCCAGGAGGGCGCGGGGGTCGGCGGCCACGCGCTCCCCGCCCTTCTCGACGTCGAGGATCCAGAGCGAGTTGGCCCGGTCCGTACCGGTGCCGGAGCGCAGGAAGGCGACCCGTGAACCATCGGGTGCCACGGTGAACGAACGCGGCGCGCCGAGCGTGAACCGCTGGGTGCGGGCGTGCCGTTTGGGGAAGGAGTCGGACTCGGTCGTCATGCCTCGACCATATTGGCCATGCGCCCCCTTGTGCGGCCGTGCGCCGAGAGATGCGCGCGCACGGATAGTTATGATCACTAGCGCACAGTGGGTATCAACCAGGTACCCGTTGCGTGGATTTATCTGCCCCGAGCTCCGACTGCGACCGACCCCCCATGTCCCTGGGCCCATTGGAGGTGAGCCGCCGTGGCACTCTCGATTTCGGCGGTTGTGCTGCTGGCGATCATCGTCTTCCTGCTGGTCAAGAAGTCAGGCTTGAAGGCGGGGCATGCGGTGGTCTGCATGCTCCTCGGCTTCTACCTGGCCTCGTCGACGATCGCGCCCACGATCAGCGAGCTGACGAACAACATCGCGGGGATGATCGGAGACATCAACTTCTGATTCCGCCCTCGCAACCGGCCCGCACGTCGGCGGCGTCCTCTCTCCGGAGTGCGGAGAACACCGGGGAGACGGAGCCGGAGGCGGTAGGGCATGGCGAAAACCGTGGTGGGAATCCTCCTGTGCGGTCTGGTCGGGCTGCTGCTCCTGTGGGTCGGCCTGCACGATGCCGTACGGGTGCGGAGACTGCGTCAGCACGGGGTTCGAACCGCCGGCACGGTGGTCGACAACGTCCGGGTCGACAGCAACAACGGCCCCTCGTGGGCGCCGGTCATCGCCTTCGTCGACCACCACGGATACCGCGTGGAGTTCACGCCGCGCATGCGCGGATCCGGCATGGGGCTCGCGACCGGACGCGAGGTCACCGTGGTCTATCTGCGCGAGGATCCGCAGACGGCACGTGTGCTCATGCGGCGCCACATGACGGGGCCGGTGTACTTCATGCTGGCCGGCGCCCTGGCCTTCCTGTGCGGCGTGGTGGCGATCGCCGCGTCGGCCTGACGGACCGCCGGATCAGCCCTCGACCGCGTACGGCAGGAAACCGGTCCACGCGGTGGGGGCGAAGGCGAGCTGAGGGCCGCGGAGGTTCTTCGAGTCGCGGACGTGGACGGTGGTGGGGTCGGTGGCGATCTCCACACACGAGTCGCCTTCGCTGCTGCTGCTGTAGCTGCTCTTGAACCACGCGAGGCCGGAGGCGTCCCCGGACAAGGTCTTGCGGCTCATGTCTCCCCCAGCAGTTGCTCGATGAATGAGGCTGTCTCACGCGGCGTGAGGGCCTGGGTGCGGATGATGCCATACCGAAGTTCCAGGATACGGAGCTGCCTGGGCTCGGTAACCGGGCGGCCGTTGGCAACCGCCTGCGAGCGCCCGACCATCGAGCCGTCCTCGAACTTCAGCACCTCGATGCCGCCTGCCAGACCAGCGTGCTCCTCGTGATCCATCGGCATGACTTGAAGCTCGACGTTGCGCAACTGACCCAGTTCCAGCAGATGCTCCAGTTGTTGACGCAGCCTTGCCTTTCCGCCCAGCGGACGTCGAAGCGTCCACTCCTCCAGGACGAAGCTCAGGTCGGGAGCAGGGTCCTTGTCGAACACTGACTTGCGGGCCACACGCGCGGAGATGAACTGCTCCACTTCCTCCGCCGAGTAGGCGGGACGCCTCATGAGGAGGAGTCCACGTGCGTAATCGGGCGTCTGCAACAACCCGTGAATGTTCAAGGGATCGTAGAGCTGAAGCTCGACCGCCCGCCCCTCCAACTGTGCGAGATCCCGAACCTTCTTCGGATACCGGACCTTCTTGACGTCCTCCCGCATCGCCGAGATGAGCCCACCGGCGCCGAGCACCTCGTCCGCCTTGTCCAAGTACTCGGGCCTGGGGATCCGCTTCCCCGTCTCGATCTTGTACACGAGATCCGCCCCGTACCCGGCGGCCACCGCGAAGTCGTTGACCCGCAGGCCGGCCGCCTCCCGGCGGAGTCGCAACTGCCGCCCCACCGTGGCCAGCACGGCCAGTGCCCAGTCGTCGTCCGGGTCGACCTCCCACCCCGGCTCGTCCGTCCGGTCCGTCTCCGGCGCGACCCGCACCGCCTCTTCGCTCACCGACATGTGTGCCCCTTCGACAGCTTGGACAGGGCCCGTCCGACCTTGGACCGTAGCTCTACGTGACGGCATGGTGACCCGTTTAAGTATGTCCGGTCGGCCACGCTCGGTGATGTGAATCAGCGAACCCAGGGAATCTCCAAGGACGGGACACGACCCGAACCGGGCGGCACCGTACGGAACTTCAGCGTGCTGCTGTCGTCCACCCCGCGAGGTGCCCGCCTCGCCCGTCTGCTCGCCGCGGACACGCTCCGGAGCTGGGGGCTTCCGTACGAGCGGGCGAGTCATGTCGTCGCGGAACTGGCAGCCAACGCGGCCACCCACGGCCGCCTCCCGGGCCGCAGCTTCCGGCTCACGCCCTACGTGATCGGTACGACGGTCCGCGTCGAGGTCACGGACACACGCGGTGACCGGCTGCCCGCGACGCAAGTGCCGGACGCGGGAGCCGAGTCGGGGCGGGGCCTGCTGCTCGTCGAGGCTCTGGCGGACCGCTGGGGCGTGATCGAGGAGCGGTTCCCGCGCAAGACCGTCTGGGCCGAACTGGGCTTTTCACCACCGGAACCCGGGTCCTCGCGCTCCGGTGCCGTCGGCGACTGAAAGACAAAGAACGTTCGGGAAAAGACCCCCACCAAACCCGACCCTCCCGCCCGTAGCCGTACCCGCTCGTGCTCACTCGGGCGGGTGAACATCGCCGGTCCGGCTGGATTTTCGGACCTCCGAAGCCCGACGCTCAGCCCAACGCACCACCACGAACACCGCAGACATGAGACGGCCCCCGCCGGGACGGGAATCCCAAAGCGAGGGCCTCACCACCGAGGAAGAGAAGAGCTTCCAGATGGATACCGAGAACCCTAGCGTGCCGCTGCGCGCCCAGGCCCGCCCTGCGGGCGACAAGCGCCCCGACCGGCGCCCCGGCACGGCTCACCGCACCGGCGGCGGGATCGTCCACGAAAACACCCGCCACACGACCCGCTTCACGGTGATCGGCAACCACCTGGCCCAGCACCGGGAGCTGTCGCTCCTCGCCATCGGGCTCGGGACACACCTCCAGTCGCTGCCCAAGGGCGCCCCCGCCGACATCAAGACCCTCACCGCCCGGTTCCCCGAGGGAGCCACCCGTATCGCCGCCGCCCTGCGCGAACTTGAATCACACGGTTACCTGCGCCGCGACCGCCACCGCACGCCCTCCGGCCGGATCGTCACCCGCACGGTCTCCTGCAATCAGCCGGCGGCCAAGCCGGGCGGCCCCGAGCCCCACCCGGAGCCCCGGAAGGCCCGGCAGCCGTGCGAGGAGGGCGAGGCCGTGCCCAAGGCGCCTGAGAGACGCCCCCACAAGCCACTCCCCGCCGTCCCACGCCCGGCCTGCTCCGGCCCCGGGATCCTCCAGGCCGCCACCGACCTCCTCGCGAGCCTGCGCCGCCACGATCCGAGCCTGCTCCTCTCCGCCTGCGACACGGCCCACCTGGCGCCCGGCGTCGCCGCGTGGCTGGAGCGCGACGTCGCCCCTGCCGCCGTACGCCGTGCCCTGACCGCGGACCTGCCGCCCGAGGGCGTACGACGACCCGCCGCCCTCCTGGCCCACCGGCTCACCGCCCAGCTCCCGCCCCCGGCTCCCTTCCGGCCTCCGACCGCAGCCCCGTCGTCACCCGTACGTCACCCGATGCAGAACTGCGACGGCTGCGACCGCGGATTCCGCGCTCCCGGCCCGGGCCGCTGCCGCGAGTGCCGAACTGATCACCGTGAGGCCGCTTAGCTGTCATGTCTCACCAGGCTGGTCACATGAGGTCCTCGAACGTGAGCTGTTGCTCGAGGTCGTCCGTCCTGAGCGATGTCTGCCCACTGGCCTGGCCGCCCGGCTCCCGTTCAGTCCTGGGCCGGGAAGTCCAGGGCGGTCCCGTACATCCGGGAGACCCGGATCAGGATCACCACACGCCGGTCCGGCAGCGACGGCTCGCCGGGGGCCGCCCCGTCGGCCGGGTCCACTATTTCCGCCTCGCCCTCCGCCACGGCGAACGACCAGACGTCCGGCCCGCTGACGTGCAGTGCGGTGTGCGGGTCGCGGCGCAGTTGGCGGACCTTGAGGCGGTCGGCGGTGGAGGAGATGCGCAGGACGCGTTCCTCGGCGTTCCAGTCGTAGACGACGGTCGACAGGTGAGGGTGACCGGTGCTCCTGACGCTCGCTAGTACGCCGAACTGCTGGCGGTGCAACAGCTGGGAGAGTTCCTGGTCGGTGAGCACCCGGGGGGCCGGGCCGTCGTTCTCGGTGGTGCCGGCGGGCGTCTCGGTGACGGTCTTCTCGCTCATGGGTCAGCCTTTCGGCGGTCGGGTCGGGTCGGGTCGGGTCGGCGGGTCGGGTCGGGCTGGGAGGCTCGGGACGCGTCGCGTCGGGGCCGGTTGGGGCGGGAGACGGGTCAGACGGGCGTGGTCCGGGCGGGAACCGGCGTGTCGCCGGCCGGCTCCTGGGCGGCCCGTCGCTCGGGGCGGCGCAGCATCGCCGAGGCGACGACGAAGGCGGTGACCAGAAGCCCCGCGCCCGTCGCGAAGGCGAGCCGGTAGCCGCCGGTCAGCGCCTCGGCCGCCGTCCGGCCGTCCGCCGCGAGACTCTCGGTGCGAGAGGCCGCCAGGGTGGACAGGACGGCGACGCCCAGGGCCATGCCGATCTGCTGGGTGGTGTTGAACAGGCCGGACGCGAGGCCGGCGTCCTCCTCGCTCGCGCCGGACATGCCGAGCGTGGTCAGCGCGGGCAGCGCGAGGCCGAAGCCCGCGGCGAGCAGCATGACCGGCAGCAGGTCGGCGGCGTAACCGGCCCGGACGGGGACGCGGGCGAGCAGGGCGAGGGCGCCGACGAGGAGCACGATGCCCGCCAGCAGGACGTTGCGCTCACCGAAGCGGGCGTTGAGGCGGGCCGAGACTCCCAGCGAGGCCGCACCGATGGCGGCGGCTGCCGGGAGCATCGCGAGGCCGGTCTCGGCGGCACCGTACCCGAGCACCTTCTGGAGGTAGAGGGCGACGAGCACCTGGAAGGAGAAGAGCGCGGCGACCATCAGGATCTGGACCAGGTTGGCGCCGGAGACGCTGCGCGAGCGGAAGATCCTCAGCGGCATCAGCGGGTTCTTCGCGGTGGCCTGACGGACGAGGAACGCGGCGAGCAGTACGGCGGCGAGGGCGCCGAGGCCGAGGGTGCGCACCGAAGTCCAGCCGGACTCCCCGGCCTTGACGACGGTGTAGATGCCGAGCATCAGACCGGAGGTGACCAGCACCGCGCCCAGGACGTCCGCGCCCGCCCCGACGCCGAGTCCCCGGTCACCGGGCAGGACGCGTACGGCGACCGCGAGGGCGGCGACGCCGATCGGCAGGTTGATGAAGAAGATCCAGTGCCAGTTGAGCGCGTCGGTGAGTACGCCGCCGAGGACCTGGCCGATCGACGCACCCGCCGCGCCGGTGAAGCTGAAGACGGCGATGGCCTTGGCGCGCTCCCGGGGTTCGGTGAACAGCGTCACGAGGATGCCCAGGCTGACGGCGGAGGCCATCGCGCTGCCGATGCCCTGGAGGAAGCGGGCGGCGATCAGCAGGGCGGGCGAGGTGGCCGCACCGGCCAGCAGCGAGCCGGCGGTGAAGACGACGGTGCCGGCCAGGAACATGCGCCTGCGGCCGAGCAGGTCACCGAGCCGGCCGGCCAGCAGGAGCAGGCTGCCGAACGCGACGAGGTAGGCGTTGACGACCCAGCTGAGGCCGGCGGGGGTGAAGCCCAGGTCGTTCTGGATGGCGGGCATCGCCACGGTCACGATGGAGCCGTCGAGGACGATCGTCAGCGTCCCGGTGGCGAGCACTCCGAGAGCGAGCCGGCGTGAGCGCCGAGTGGTGGGAGAAGCGGGCGGCGGCTCGGAATCGGATGCGGCAAGCATGCGGTCTCTCCTGTCGGTTGGGACGACAGGAGAGACCGTAACAGATGGTTTTGTTGCAGACTATTTCTTTCGGTCCTGCTTATCGTGGCCCGCTTCCCGCTTCCCGCTTCCCGCTTCCTGCTCCCTGCGGCCTGTCCTGCTGCGGCCGTGCCCCCCGGGCTACTTGGGCTGACGCGCCCGGCGGGCGGAGCGCGGAGCCTCCACCGGGGTCGCCAGGCTGTCGCCGACCAGGTGGTTGAGTGTGCGCAGGAGGGCCTTCCTGTCCGTCTCCGGAAGTGCGGCCAGGGCCTCGCGATGCACGCGGTCGACGATCTTCTGGCTCCGCCCGGCGACGCGGGCGCCCTCGCCGGTGACGGCGACGACCCGGGCCCGCCGGTCCGTACTGGAGGGGCGGCGCTCGGCCAGGCCCGCCTTCTCCAGGGCGTCCACCGTCACCACCATCGTGGTTTTGTCCATGTCGCCGATCTCGGCGAGCTGGATCTGGGTGCGCTCCTCCTCCAGGGCGTGCACGAGCACACAGTGCATCCGGGCGGTCAGGCCGATCTCGGCGAGAGCGGCGGACATCTTGCTCCGCAGGACGTGACTGGTGTGGTCGAGGAGGAACGACAGGTCCGGTTCGGTGCGTGCGGGCGTCATGGCGGTCATGTCCGTCAGCGTAGAACAGCTCGATCCGAGGCGGATTATCCAAAAGAGACCTAGCTCGGCGGGGTCGAAGCCACTGGAGATTCGGGCCGGTGCGAGCGGAGGGGAGGCGGTCCGTACCGTCCCCGGGCCTCATAGGGTGGACCCCATGACGGATCTTCCCGGCCGGCGTCTGCTGCTGGTGCACGCGCACCCGGACGACGAGTCGATCAACAACGGCGTCACCATGGCCCGGTACGCGGCCGAGGGCGCGCACGTGACGCTGGTGACCTGCACCCTCGGCGAGCGGGGCGAGGTCATTCCGCCCGAGCTCGCCCATCTGTCCGGGGCCGCCCTGGGCGCGCACCGCAGGGGCGAGCTGGCGGACGCGATGCACGCGCTCGGCGTCGACGACTTCCGGCTGCTCGGCGGGCCGGGGCGGTTCACCGACTCCGGGATGATGGGGCTCTCCGACAACGACGAGCCCGGCTGCCTGTGGCAGGCCGACGTCGACGCGGCCGCGGCCCTGCTCGTCGACGTGATCCGCGAGGTGCGCCCCCAGGTGCTCGTCACCTATGACCCGAACGGCGGCTACGGCCACCCCGACCACATCCAGGCCCACCGCATCGCCATGCGGGCGGTGGAGCTGGCGGCCGAGGCCGGGTGCCCGGTCGCCAAGGTCTACTGGAACCGCGTGCCGCGCTCCCACGTCGAGGACGCCTTCGCCCGGCTCCGGGACGAGCTGCCCGGATCACCGTTCGAGAAGGCGGCCGAGGTCGAGGACGTCCCGGGCGTCGTCGACGACGAGCGGATCACCACGGCGATCCACGGCGAGGGCACCGCGCACGCCTCCGCCAAGGCCGCCGCGATGCGCGCGCACGCCACCCAGATCACGGTCGCCGAACCGTACTTCGTCCTCTCCAACGACCTGGCCCAGCCCCTCCTCACCACCGAGTACTACGAACTGGTTCGCGGTGAGCGCGGCGACGGCGACGGCGACGGCGGCGGCGGGCGCGAGAGCGACCTGTTCGCGGGAGTCGCCGCCGCCCCCGGAAGCGGGGCTGCCTCGTGAGCGGCCGAAACGAGCCCGCGAGCTCCGCACTCGCCCAGCCGCTGCGCCCGCCCTCGGTCGGCCGGGCCCTCCTCTACGTGGGCCTCTTCGTGCTCGGTGCCGTCCTCGGGGTGGCGGGTGCGCTGCTCCAGCCGGCCTGGTTCCCGGGCGGGCTGCTGCTCGCCCTGGCCGCCGAGGCGGGACTGTGCCTCGGCGCCGGCCGCGCCGTGGGGCGCCGGGGAGGGGCCGTCGCGCCCGCCCTCGGCTGGGCGCTCGCCGCGGTACTGCTCACCACCAGCCGTCCGGAGGGCGACTTCCTGTTCGCCGCCGGTATCGGCTCCTACCTCTTTCTGCTCGGCGGGATCGCCGTTGCTGTGATCTGCGCCACCCTCGCGCCGGTACGGCAACCGGACGGCGACCGCGTCCGACTTCGCAAGTGACGTACCGCTTCGCCGTGCCGCGGGCGTGCGAGTCCCGTGTGGGTTTCCCCGGCGGTCACGGGATACGCGCCAAGGGTGGCCAGTATGGTGGTGCGCGCCGCCGAGCCGCCCGCTGAAGGTGTGACGGGCGGCGGAGCCAACCGGGAGAACCTGCCTTGAGTCGTGAAACTGACAGTTCGTCCTCCGGGCCCCACGGGCGCGGCGGAGCCGCATACCCCTCGGGCACCCCGCCCTATGGGACACCCACGGCTTCCGACGCCGGTGCGGACGCGGGCCGTTCGGCCACGCGGCCGGAGGAGCGCAAGACCGAGACGACGCTGACGACCCGCATCCGGATCAACATCCCCGGGTCGCGGCCCATTCCGCCGGTCGTCGTGCGCAAGCCCGTCGCGGACGGCGACAGCGCCGCCGACGACACGGAGGCGGCGACGACGGGGGAGCGGCCCGCGCCGGCACCCGCGCCGAGCGCCTCCGCCGCGCCCTCGGGCGCCCCCGCGGCTCCCGCCGAGCCCGCGCAGTCCGCACAGTCCGCCGATGAGAAGCCGACCAGCGACTGGTTCGCACCCCGCAAGTCTGGTCAGGGCAAGGGCGCTCAGGGTGGCGGTTCCACCAACGGCGCCGGTTCGCCCGGCGGTTCCCCGGCGCCCGGCGCGGGCGCGGGTGCTTCCGGTGCGGGTACCGGTGCCGGTGCGCGACCGGGCGGCGGGAGTGGCCGTCCCGGTGGTGTCGTCGGTTCCATGAACGCACCCGGCGGTTCCCGGCCCGGTTCCGCGGGCGGCGCCGCCCGTTCCGGGGCGACCGGTGGACCCGTGGCGCCCGGCCACGGCGGTGGCACCGGCTCCTTCGACGTGACCGAGGCACTGGCGGCCGGTCCGCTGGGCGGCAACGGCTCCCGGCCGGGCGCCGACGCCGGTGGCGAACCGGGCCGCGACGACCTGCCGGTCCGCACGGGGGAGGGCCGGACCGGCCAGGGCCCCGGCGCCCCCGGCGGGCAGCGCAACGGCCTCAACGGGCAGTCCCCGTACGGCGCGGGCCCCCAGGCCCCCGCGGGCCCCACGAGCGGCCCGGCCACCGGCGACAGCCGGATGGCGCCGCCCCCGGTCGGGGACCTCGGCGGTCTCGGCCTGTCCGGAGGGCCCGGTGCGCCGGCCGGACAGCGCGAGTCCGCACCGAACGACCTGCGCGGCCCGGGCGGACCCGGCGGCGCGAACGGATTCGGTGGTCCCGGTGGTCCGGGTGGCCCTGGCAGGCCGGTGGGCTCCGGTCCCGGCGCGGGCCCCGACGCCGCCCGCCCCGGCCCCGGCGGCGGGCTCAGCGACGACACCGCGATCCTCACCCCGCAGCGGCCGGCTCCCCCCGGCGCGGGCAACCCGGACAACGTCTCCGGCAACACCGTCACCAGCGGCATCCCCGTCGTACCGGGCGGGCGCAACGAGCCGTTCCGGGGCGCCCCCGGCGACGGCCCGCTGCCGCACACGCCGCCCAAGCTGCCCGAGCCGGTCTCCGCGCCCCCGGCGAGCTCCGCCAAGCCCGCCAAGAAGAAGGGGCGCAAGAAGCTCCCGCTGCTCGTCGGCGGCCTGGTCGTCGTCGCCGGTGTCACCTACGGCGCCGGTCTGCTGATGAACCGCTCCGACGTGCCCAAGGGCACCACGGTGCTCGGCGTCGACATCGGCGGCGGCACCCGCGACGACGCCGTCGAGAAACTGGACAAGGCCCTCGGCGCCCGCGCGGCCAAGCCGCTCAAGCTCACCGTGGGCGGCGACACCGTCTCCCTGAAGCCCGACCAGGCGGGACTCCAGCTCGACACGCAGGCGACGGCCAGCGACGCGGCGACGAGCGACTACAACCCGGTGTCCGTGATCGGCTCGCTCTTCGGCCAGAAGCGGGTCGTCGAACCGGTCATGCCCGTCGACGAGGAGAAGCTGCACGCCGCCCTGGAGGACGCCGCCGGCGGGGCCGGTTCGGTGACCGAGGGCACGATCAAGTTCGAGTCCGGCAAGGCCGTCCCCGTGTACGGCAAGGCCGGCAAGGGCATAGACGTCGCCAAGTCGACCGAGGCCGTGCAGGCCGCCTACCGCGCCCAGGTGGAGACCGGCACCGCCACCGGGGTGAACGTGCCGACGACCACCAAGGAGCCCACGGTCTCCAAGGCCGAGGTCGACCGGATGATGAAGGAGTTCGCCGAGCCTGCGATGTCGGACCGCGTGACCGTGCAGACGGACCCGGCCCACTCGATTCCGCTCAGCCCCGAGAAGTCGCTGTGGAAGTTCCTCCGGGTCACGGCCGTCGACGGCAAGCTGGTCGACAAGCCCGACCTGAACGCCCTCAAGGAGCTCTACGGCCAGACCTTCGACGGCGTGCTCATCACCCGTGCCAACGGCGACAAGACGCCCGTCACCCCGCAGGACGTCTACGGCGCCATGCGCCAGGCCCTGAAGAGCAAGACCGACCGGGTGGCGGTCATCGACACCAACCCGAGCTGACACCGCGCCAGGACAGGAAGCGGCACGACTGAGGGCAGTCGTGCCGCTGGGGCGGCGCGGGCAGGCGCGGGCGGGCGCGGGCGGTATCCCGTCAGCGCGGGCAGGCGCCCCCGGCCCCCCGGCGGTCAGTTCAGCAGCGCCCGAGCCGCCCGAGCCTCCCCGCGCACCTCCTCCGCGACGGCCTCGTCCACCGCCGACAGCACCTCCGCATACGCTTCCAACTCCCCGGCCCCCGCCGAGAACTCCCCCCGCTGCACCAGCAACCGCGCCCGCTCGTACCGCAGCCGCGCCGCATGCGAGGGCAGCAGCAGCGCCAACTCGATCGCCCACAGCCCCACCGCCGACTGCTCCGGCCGCCCCGCCGCCCACGCCCGGACGTTGTTCAGCACCCGGGACACCACCTCCAGCGGCGCCGCGGGCTCCAGCATCGACGGCCGCAGCTCCGCCCCCGTCGCCCCGGCGACCAGCACCTCCGCGTCCTTCCCGCTCAGCAGCCGTCCCCCGTCGAACGGATCGACGAGCACCCGCCCGTCCGCCGAGTCCCCGTCCGCCGCGTCCCCGTCCGCCGAGTCCCCGGCCGCCGTGTCTCCGGACCCCGTCCCGTGGCCCGTCCCGTGGCCCGTCCCGAACCCGACCACGAAGTGCCCCGGCAGCGCGACCCCGTACACCGGCGCCCCCGCCCGCCGGGCCACCTCCAGCCACACCACCGACAGCAGGATCGGCAGCCCCCGCCGCCGCAGCAGCACCTCGTGCAGCAACGACGACTCCAGCCGCTGGTAGTCCGCGGCGACCCCGTGGAACCCGTACCGCTCGCCGAGCAGGTCCCGCAGCGCCTGGGCCCAGGCCCGCGGCGTACCCGGCCGGAACGGCAGCTCCCCGGCCAGCCGGTCCAGTTCCACCTGCGCGGCGTCCAGGGCCGGCTCGTCCAGCGTCCCGTCCGCCTCCGCGCCCACCAGCAGGCACAGCGTGGCCAGGTCGGGCCGCTCGGAGCGCGCCTCCTCGGCGAACCGCCGCCGCACTTCGGCCGAACGTTCCGGCGACGGGGGCCGGGGAGGATGAGGATGACCCATGGTCGGCTCGTGCCCTTTCGCAGTGCTGTCGAGGTGAGGCCGGGTGATCGGCTACCCGTCCGTTCCGGCGTCCCCGGGTTCCCGGTAGTGGTGGTAGGCGTGGTGCGCCGCGAAGCCCATCCGGGCGTACAGCGCCCTGGCCGCCGCGTTGTCCGTCTCCACCTGGAGCCACGCCGCCGACGCGCCCTCGTCGAGCGCCCGCCGGGCCAGCGCGGCCATCACGGCGGTCGCGAGCCCCCGGCGCCGCCGCGCGGGATCGACCTCGACGGCCGCGAAGGAGGCCCAGCGCCCGTCCACGACACACCGCCCGATCGCCGCCGGGCCGTCCGCGCCGGGCACCGTGGCGAACCACACCGACGGCCCCGAGCCCAGCACCCGCAGGGCCACGTCGCTCACGCCCTTGCGCCCGTACCGGGCCAGCCACGCCTCGTCCGCCTCCCGGGACAGGACCACCCCGGTGCCCTCGGCCAGGTCGGCGACCGGGGCGAGCCCGCCGGTCCACACCTCGGCCGTCACCTCCCGGACCCAGCCCCGCCGCTCCAGCTCCGCGCACAGCAGCTCCTGCGTGCCCTCGGCACCGGTGGCGGTCTGGACGTACGCGGGCAGGCCCCGCTCGCCGTACCAGCGCCGTACGGCCGCCAGCGCCTCGTCGAGCGGCAGGCCCGGATCGCCGAGCGGCAGCACGGAGTTGGCCCGCCGGGTGAAGCCCCCGGCCGCCCGCAGCTCCCACCCGCCGAGCCGCTCGCTCTCCACCGGACGCCAGGCCCGCGCGGCGACCCGCGCCAGCTCCTCGTAGGACGTGGCGGGCCCGCGCCGGCGGGCGGGCGCGGACGGCACGACCTTCCCGGCGACGAGGGCGGACTCCGCGACACGGACGCATTCGCCACTCTTCCGTGTGATGAGCAGCACACCGTCGGTCCATGATGTGAGAACGCCAACCGTGTCGGTGAACTTCTCACCCGCGACACCAGGTTCGCTCAAGCGCCGCACGGAGACTCGTTTGCCCACGTCAGCAGTGGTGATACGGACCTCAAGACGCCCGGCGGCAGAGATTTCCACGGCTCTGTCCACCCCTCCTGTTCGGATCATGCCCAAGAACGGAGATACTAGGGGCGGGCATCGACGACGCCGCGCTCCCGCGCGCCAGGCGGCGGAGCCTACGGAGGCCCGCCAGCGCCCTATCGAGGAGGAACGACAGCGTGACCTACGTCATCGCGCAGCCTTGTGTCGACGTGAAGGACAAGGCGTGCATCGAGGAGTGCCCGGTCGACTGCATCTACGAGGGCCAGCGGTCCTTGTACATCCACCCGGACGAATGCGTCGACTGTGGTGCCTGTGAGCCGGTCTGCCCGGTCGAGGCGATCTTCTACGAAGACGACACTCCCGAGGAGTGGAAGGACTACTACAAGGCGAACGTCGAGTTCTTCGACGAGCTCGGCTCGCCCGGCGGCGCCAGCAAGCTGGGCCTGATCGAGCGCGACCACCCCTTCGTCGCCGCGCTGCCGCCGCAGAACCAGTAAGAGCGGCCCGCACACGCGCCGCCTCGGTCCCGTACGACCCGGTCACCCCGATCGGCGCCGCACGGGACCGAGGCGTTTGCCGTACCGGCGCCGACGAGGAAAGGGAGCCACCCACCGTGTCATCAGTCTCCGACCGACTTCCCGCCTTCCCCTGGGACAAGCTGGAGCCGTACAAGAAGACGGCCGCGGCCCACCCCGGCGGCATCGTCGACCTCTCGGTCGGCACCCCGGTCGACCCGGTCCCCGAGCTGATCCAGAAGGCCCTGGTCGACGCGGCGGACTCTCCGGGCTACCCGACCGTCTGGGGCACCCCGGCGCTGCGGGACGCCCTCACCGGCTGGGTCGAGCGCCGCCTGGGCGCCCGCGACGTCACCCACCGCCACGTGCTGCCCGTCGTCGGCTCCAAGGAACTCGTCGCCTGGCTCCCGACCCAGCTGGGCCTCGGCCCGGGCGACAGGGTGGCCTTCCCCCGCCTGGCCTACCCGACCTACGAGGTCGGCGCCCGCCTGGCCCGCGCCGAGTACGAGGCGTACGAGGACCCGACCGAGCTGGACCCGGCGGGCCTGAAGCTCCTCTGGCTCAACTCCCCCTCCAACCCGACCGGCAAGGTCCTGTCCAAGGCCGACCTGACCCGGATCGTGGCCTGGGCCCGCGAGCACGGCGTCCTCGTCGTCTCCGACGAGTGCTACCTGGAGCTGGGCTGGGAGGCCGACCCGGTCTCGGTCCTGCACCCGGACGTCAACGGAGGCTCGTACGACGGCCTGGTCGCCGTCCACTCCCTCTCCAAGCGCTCCAACCTCGCGGGCTACCGGGCGGCCTTCGTCGCCGGAGACCCGGCGGTGCTGGGCCCGCTCCTGCAGATCCGCAAGCACGGCGGCATGATGACCTCGGCGCCGACCCAGGCGGCCGTCGTGGCGGCCCTCGGCGACGACGAGCACGTCCGCGTCCAGCGCGAGCGCTACGCGGCCCGCCGCACCGCCCTGCGGGAGGCCCTGCTCGGCCACGGCTTCCGCATCGAGCACAGCGAGGCCAGCCTCTACCTCTGGGCCACCCGCGACGAGTCCTGCTGGACCACGGTCGCCCACCTCGCCGACCGCGGCATCCTGGTGGCCCCGGGCGACTTCTACGGCCCGGCGGGCGACCACTTCGTCCGCGTAGCCCTGACGGCCACGGACGAGCGCGTCCGGACGGCGGTCGAGCGCCTCAAGGCCTGAAACCCGGCTGTGGGCAGTCGTTCCGCAGGGCGCAGGGGGGGTACCTCCCATGCCCTTCAGACACGGGGGTACCTCCCATGCCCTCCAGGCACGCTCACCGCACCGACGCAGGACAGAGAAACGCCGGGGCCCAGTCGGGAAACCTGGACCCCGGCGCCGCTCAAGCCCGGTGCTAGCCGACCGGCAGACCCTGAACCGGCAGCCCGCCCTTGCCCAGCGCGTCCGTCGGCAGCCCACCCTTCGTCGCGGTCGACGCCGTGTCACCCACGATGTCCCCGGCGGAGCCCGCCGCGTCCCCGGCGGCGTTCTGCGCGGCCGGCGTGGCCTTCTTGACGACCGATCCACCGGTCTCGCCGGCGGCCGGCACGGCCTTCTTGACGGCCTTGCCGCCGGTGTCACCCGCGGTCCCGGTGACGTTCTCGGCCGCGGAGGCGGCGGTGTTGCCGACGTTCGCCCCGTCCAGGGCGGTCAGCCCCCCGAGGTTCGGGGTGGCCGGCAGTTCGGGAGCCGCGCTGGCGGAGCCGGCCGCACCGACCCCGGCAGCCGCTCCCGCAGCGACGAGCAGCGCGGCACGGGCGATCCGGCGGGTCAGGGGGAGGGACATGATGCTCCTTCGACGGAAGTCAACGTTGGGGAATCCGACCGTGCCCGGAGGCGATCGGAGAGCGATCGACCGGGCTCGGACGCAGTGACTACCGACTCGGGAGCCGCGGAGGTTGCGGCGACCCAACGTAAAGAGTTGGTAATGCGTCGCATTATCAGGTGCACAGAAAAACGGGCAAAAGGGCGCCGGTCGGAAAGTCTGCTGAATCCTTACGGCCCTTGATTTTCCTGGGCTCCGACGCGCTCCGGGGTGACGGCACGAAAACCCGTGCTCCGCGTCGACCTGGCGCCGACGCGGGTCACCCTCAGAGGCGACGGCTCGTACGGGCGAGCTACCGGGAAGTGGTGATCCGCACCGCGCCCGCCGCCCGCTCCGCGCCCTTGGCGCCGCCGCCCGTCGGGTACCACTTGCTGTCGGTGTTGCCCGCGGTCCACACCCGGCCCGCGTAGGTGACCCGCTGGATGTGCAGCGAGGAGGCGTTGGCCACGGCCCAGTGCGCCACCTGCCAGCCGCGCCGGCCGGTCTCCCGTTCCCCGGCCGCACCGCTGCCGCCGGTCATGGGCACCGTCACGGTCCGCTCCTCGGAGGCGCCCGCGAACCGTGCCGTGCCGGTGCCGGCGTCCGTGCCGTCGGAGACCTCCGCACCGGCCGGTCGGAGCACCGTGTGCCCGAAGTCGCGCACCAGTGCCGCGCGCACCGCGTCCGGCCCCTTGTCCGGGGTCGGACCGGGGCGCCCGTCGCAGGTCAGCGTCGCCGCGGACCGTCCGGTGAGCGCGGCGGCGAGCAGCTCGGCGCCCGGCTCGTGCTTGGCGTAGGCGTACGGGAAGGCGCTGCGCTGCACGCGCTGGGCGGCGTCGGTCAGGGGCAGGTCCAGGTAGCCGGGGATCTCGACCAGGTGGTCGTAGAACAGGCCCGCCGAGTACGTCGGGTCCATGATCTCCCCGGGTGTGCCCCAGCCCTGCGAGGGCCGCTGCTGGAACAGGCCGAGCGAGTCCTTGTCGCCGTGGTCCAGATTGCGCAGGGCCGACTCCTGCATGGCGGTCGCCAGCGCGATCGTCACGGCCCGCTCCGGCAGCTTGCGCGCGGTGCCCACGGCGGTGATCGTCGCCGCGTTCACGGCCTGCTCCGGCGTGAACTCGTAGCCCGCCCGGCCGTCCTTGCCGGAGGCCACCTTGCAGCCCGGAGCACCCGCGCCTCCGGTGACGTACTGCACGGCCAGGTAACCGGCGACCGCGAGGAGAGCCATGGAGGCGGCGCCCGAACGGGCGAGGCGGCCACGGCGTTTGCGGGGTGGGGACGGCTGAAGCACGCGTACAAGGTACTGGAGGGTAGGGTTCGGTGTCCCCCGGGTACGCACACTGCCCCGAAGGGCAGGGCGTTAGGGTCGGGGCCATGGCCGATACCCCGCTTGACCTCACGCTGGACGCCGCGGAGCTTACCGCGCGGCTCGTCGACCTCCCGTCCGAGAGCGGCACCGAGAAGCCGTTGGCGGACGCGGTCGAGAGCGCGCTGCGGGCCCTGCCCCACCTGTCGGTCGAGCGGTACGGCAACAACGTCGTCGCCCGTACGGACCTGGGCCGCGACGAGCGCGTGATCCTGGCCGGCCACATCGACACGGTGCCGATCGCCGGCAACGTCCCCTCCCGGCTGGACGAGGACGGGGTCCTGTGGGGCTGCGGCACCTGCGACATGAAGGCGGGCGTCGCGGTCCAGCTGCGCATCGCGGCCACCGTCCCCGCCCCCAACCGCGACCTGACCTTCGTCTTCTACGACAACGAGGAGGTCGCCGCCGAGCTGAACGGCCTGAAGCACGTCGCCGAGGCCCACCCCGAGTGGCTGGAGGGCGACTTCGCGGTGCTCCTCGAACCGTCCGACGGCCAGGTGGAGGGCGGCTGCCAGGGCACGCTGCGGGTGCTGCTCAAGACGGCGGGGGAGCGGGCGCACTCCGCACGCTCCTGGATGGGCTCCAACGCCATCCACGCCGCCGCCCCGATCCTCGCGCGCCTGGCGGCGTACGAGCCCCGCTACCCGGTCATCGACGGCCTGGAGTACCGCGAGGGCCTCAACGCGGTCGGCATCACGGGCGGGGTGGCGGGCAACGTCATCCCCGACGAGTGCGTGGTCACGGTCAACTTCCGCTACGCCCCCGACCGCAGCCCGGAGGACGCCCTCGCCCACGTGCGCGAGGTCTTCGCCGACTGCGGGGTGACGGAGTTCGTGGTCGACGACCACAGCGGCGCTGCCCTGCCCGGCCTGTCCCACCCGGCCGCGGCCGCCTTCATCGAGGCGGTGGGCGGCACCCCGCAGCCCAAGTACGGCTGGACGGACGTGTCCCGCTTCTCCGCGCTCGGCGTCCCGGCGGTCAACTACGGCCCCGGCAACCCGCACTTGGCGCACAAGCGCGACGAGCGGGTCGAGGTGGCGAAGATCCTCGCGGGGGAGGAGCGTCTGCGCTCCTGGCTGACGGCATGATCCACGGCGTCCGCGGCGGGTTTATGTCGCTGCGTGGCGGACATGCTGAGGTCCCTCGTACGTAACCCGCGTAGATCTACGCTGAGGTGGAAGAACCTGCAACTGGAGGGAGCGCGCATGGCTACCGGCAACCCCGAGGGCAAGAAGCGGCCACCGGAGGAGCAGCGCCTGGGCCCCGTCCTCCGGCGGCGGGACCAGGTGCAGGAGAGCACCACGGACCAGCGCCTGCTGGACGAGCGTGCCCCCACGGACTGGGTCCACACCGACCCCTGGCGGGTGCTGCGCATCCAGTCCGAGTTCATCGAGGGCTTCGGCACGCTGGCCGAACTGCCGCCCGCCATCAGCGTCTTCGGCTCCGCCCGGACACGGACGGACTCGCCGGAGTACGAGGCGGGCGTCCGGCTCGGCCGCGGGCTGGTGGAGGCCGGCTTCGCCGTCATCACCGGCGGCGGGCCCGGCGCCATGGAGGCGGCCAACAAGGGCGCCCTGGACGCGAAGGGCGTCTCGGTCGGCCTGGGCATCGAACTGCCCTTCGAGCAGGGGCTCAACCCCTACGTCGACATCGGCCTGAACTTCCGGTACTTCTTCGTCCGCAAGATGATGTTCGTCAAGTACGCGCAGGGCTTCGTCGTGCTGCCCGGCGGCCTCGGCACCCTGGACGAGCTCTTCGAGGCCCTCACCCTGGTGCAGACCCAGAAGGTGACCCGCTTCCCCATCGTCCTGTTCGGCTCCGAGTACTGGGGCGGCCTGGTCGACTGGCTCCGCGGCACCCTGGTCGCGCAGGGCAAGGCCGCCGAGAAGGACCTCCTCCTCTTCCACGTCACGGACGACGTGGACGAGGCGGTGGCCCTGGTCTCCAAGGAGGCGGGCCGGTAGAGAGCGGTCGGCCACGGGCGGGGGCGAGGGTTACGCCAGCCCCCGCCGGGCCACCGCCGGTGCCCGGTGCCCGGCGATCGTCGACACCATGTCCAGGACCTGCCGGGTCTCCGCCACCTCGTGCACCCGGTACACCCGTGCCCCCAGCCACGCCGACACCGCCGTCGTCGCCAGCGTGCCGATCACCCGCTCCTTCACGGGCCGGTCCAGCGTCTCCCCGACGAAGTCCTTGTTGGACAGGGACACCAGCACCGGCCACCCGGTCTCCACCATCTCCCCGAGCCGCCGCGTCGCCTCCAGGCTGTGCCGCGTGTTCTTCCCGAAGTCGTGCCCGGGGTCGATCAGCACCGACTCCCGCGGCACCCCCAGCCCCGCCGCCCGCTCGGCCAGCCCCACCGTCACCTGAAGGATGTCGGCCATGACGTCTTCGTACGTCACCCGGTGCGGCCGGGTCCGCGGCTCGGCGCCGCCCGCGTGCGTGCACACCAGCCCCACCCCGTACCGCGCCGCGACCTCGGCGAGCTTCGGGTCGACGCCGCCCCACGCGTCGTTCAGCAGGTCCGCGCCCACCTCGCACACGGCCTCGCCGACCTCGTGCCGCCAGGTGTCCACGCTGATCACGACGTCCGGGAAACGCCGCCGCACCTCCGCGACGAAGCCCACCGTCCGCCGGGCCTCCTCCGCGGCCGTCACCTCGTCCCCGGGGCCGGCCTTCACCCCGCCGATGTCGATGATCGCGGCACCCTCGGCCACCGCCTGCTCCACGCGCGCGAGGGCGGGCTCGTCGCGGAAGGTCGCCCCCTGGTCGTAGAAGGAGTCGGGGGTCCGGTTCACGATCGCCATGATCACCGGCTCGTGCGCCGCGAACTCACGCCTGCCCAGCCTGAGCGTCCCCTGTGACATCTTCTCGTCCATACCCGTTCTCTCGTCCGCTCTCGGCCCCGGGTGCGCGGTCCTTCGACGGCCGCGGCCCCGACTGTCAGACTCGCATGGCACGATCGGACCCGACACAACCGACTCCGGCACAACCGGTTCCGACCCGACCATGGGGGCCCCAGCGATGGTCATGTTCCTGTTCCTCGTCATCGCGCTGGCCGTCGTCGTGGCCGCGGTGACGCTCGCCGTGGTGGGCGGCGGCGACAGCGGGCCGCTGCCCGAGGCCGCGCCCGAGCGGGTGAGGGACGCGCTGCCCCCGGACCGCCCGGTGGGCCGCGGCGACGTGGAGCGACTGCGCTTCCCGCTCGTCGTCCGCGGCTACCGCATGGCGGACGTCGACGACGCCCTCGGCCGTCTCGGCGCCGAGCTGGCCGAGCGCGACGCCCGGATCGCCGACCTGGAGTCCGCGCTGGCGGGCGCCCGGGCCGCGGCCGCCCACCGCCACGTCGTCATGGACAAGCCGGCTCCGGAGGACCAGCAGTGAGCGCCGGGGAGGCCGTCGCGGGCCCGGACGGCGCGCTGCGCTGCCCCTGGGCGCTGTCCACCGAGGACTACGTCGCGTACCACGACGAGGAATGGGGCCGCCCGGTCCACGGCGACGACGCCCTGTACGAGCGGCTCAGCCTGGAGGCCTTCCAGTCCGGCCTGTCCTGGATCACCATCCTGCGCCGCCGCACCGGCTTCCGCCTCGCCTTCGCCGGCTTCGAGATCGCCAAGGTCGCCGCCTTCACCGACGCGGACCGCGAGCGCCTGCTCGCCGACGCCGGCATCATCCGCAACCGCGCCAAGGTCGACGCGACGCTCGCCAACGCGCGGGTGCTGGCCGAGTGGGCCCCCGGCGACCTGGACGAGCTGATCTGGTCCCACGCCCCGGACCCGGCCGGCCGGCCGGTCCCCGAAACCCTCACCGACGTCCCGGCGGTCACACCGGAGTCCACGGCGCTGTCCAAGGCCCTGAAGAAGCGGGGCCTGCGCTTCGTCGGCCCGACGACGGCGTACGCGCTGATGCAGGCCTGCGGACTGGTCGACGACCACCTGGCGGCGTGCGTGGCCCGCCGCGCCTGATCCGCCGGGCGCCCGCCACCGGGCGCCAACGGCACCGGGCGCCCGCCTACCGGCCCAGGTACTCCGGCTTCACCTTCTCGACGAACGCCCGCACCGCGATCGCGTGGTCCTCCGAGGACCCCGCCCGCGACTGGAGCTCGTCCTCCTTGTCCAGCGTCTCGGAGAGCGAGTGCGTCAGCCCGTACGCCATCGACTCCTTCAGCGCCGCGTACGCCACCGTCGGCCCCTCGGCCAGCGCCCGCGCCGTCTTCTCGGCCTCGGCCCGCAGGTCGGCGGCGGGGACGACCCGGCTCGCGATCCCCAGCTCGTACGCCTCCTGCGCCTTGACGGTGCGCGGGAAGAGCAGCAGGTCGGCGGCGCGCCCGGGGCCGACGACGCGCGGCAGCGTCCAGGAGACGCCGGAGTCCGCGGTGAGCGCCACGCCCGCGAAGGACGTGTTGAACGACGCCGTGTCCGCGACGATCCGGTAGTCCGCCGCGAGGGCGAAGCCGAGGCCCGCCCCGGCCGCCACGCCGTTCACCGCCGCGACCACCGGCTTCTCGGCCCCGGCGAGCGCCCGCACGATCGGGTTGTAGTGCTCGCCCACCGTGCTCATCGTCTGGCCCGAGCCGGTCTCCCGGTCGGCGGCCAGCAGCCCGATGTGCTCCTTGAGGTCCTGGCCGACGCAGAACGCCCGCTCTCCGGCCGCGGTCAGCAGCACCGCCCGTACGGTGTCGTCCGCCCCCGCGGAGCGCACCGCGTCCCGGAGCGCGACCTTGGTCTCGATGTTCAGCGCGTTCATCGCCTCGGGGCGGTTCAGCGTGATCGTCGCGAGCCCGTCGCTCACCTCGTAGAGCACGGTGTCGGCCATGGAAATCCCCTCCGCGTAGTGGCATGCAGTGGCTTGTGTCCGCAGACAGCATGACGGAGATCACCGGGAACGGATCGCCCGGGCGATGTGACCTGCGTCAAAGAATTCCGGTCCGTATCCGTTCGGTGGAAGTGGGCGGGGGCGCGCAGTATCGCAGTCACATCGCCGAATTGAGTGGTTTTGCTCGCGCGCGTTGCCCAAGCGATGCCGACTGATGTTGGTCATCGGGTCCTGGGATGCGGGATAATGGCCGGGAAGCAATGTGTTCGATGCCGGTGTCGCGCGTCCCTGCCGGATTGCGCGTGCCCTCAGGGGCCGTCGGCGGTGACGGTGAGCTGGTATCAGGAAGGGGAACGAGCATGGCGGCCATGAAGCCGCGGACGGGCGATGGCCCGCTCGAGGTGACCAAGGAGGGGCGGGGCATCGTCATGCGCGTTCCGCTCGAAGGCGGCGGGCGGCTCGTCGTCGAGCTGACCCCCGATGAGGCCGACGCGCTCGGCGACGCCCTCAAGAAGGTCGTCGGCTGACGCGCGAGCGACCATACCCGTTCAGTCGCCCCGGTACCGCACATGGTGCCGGGGTGATTGTTTTGTAACGGCTTTCCCCGGCGCCGGCGCTTTCCGTCAGCGCTTCACGGCGCACAGCAGTCCGTCGCCCACCGGGAGCAGGGACGGCACCAGCTCCTGGCTCTCGCGCACCGCGCGCAGGAGTTCCCTCACCCGCAGCACCTCGGTGGGCTGCGGTCCCGAGTCGATCGTGCGGCCGGCGCCGAAGACGCCCTCGAAGGCGACGAGACCTCCGGGACGCAGCAGGCGCAACGATTCGGCGAGATAGTCCAGGTACTCCAGGCGGTCGCCGTCGCAGAAGACGAGGTCGTATCCGGCGTCCGCGAGCCGGGGCAGCACGTCCAGGGCGCGGCCGGGGATGAACCGGGCCCGGTTGCTGGCGAACCCCGCGGCCCGGAAGGCCTGGCGGGCGAACTGCTGGTGCTCCGGCTCCGGGTCGACCGTGGTCAGCACGCCGTCGGGCCGCATGCCGTGCAGCAGATGGATCCCGGAGACGCCGCAGCCGGTGCCGATCTCCGCGACCGCCTTGGCGTCCACGGCGGCGGCGAGCAACCCCAGGGCGGAGCCCGTGCCCGGGGTCACCGAGCGCAGACCCGCCTCGCGGGCCCGGTCGCGTGCCCAGAGCAGCGCGTCGTCCTCGGCGACATAGGCGTCGGCGAACGCCCAGCTCGTCTGCCGGTTGCCGGTAATGGCCCTCTCCTGTCCCCGTCGTTGCCTCGGCGTGACTGTATCCGTTGGCGTCGGGAACCCGCAGATGGGACCAGTCGTTCAAAGGGACAAGCAGAGAGACGTGACAAAGGGACGACCGAGCGGCCGGGGCCGGGACGGGGGGCGGCGAATGGACCAGGGCGTCGAGCGGGTTCCGACGCGGCCGGACGAGCCGTACCGGCCCAGATCAAATTCTCGTAAAACCGCTTATCCGGAGCTAACGGGCGAGGTGGCTATGGTAGGGGCTCCACTGGACACCACCAGAGCCGACAGGGGAGGTGCGGCCACACCCGCGGATCGGGGCGGAGTGCTGCGGCGCTTCCTCGGATCGGCAGGCAGGCCGAAATCCGTGAACGACACCGCTGCTGACCACCGCCACGCCGACGGTCCCACGGGACACGGCCAGACCGCGACCTTCACGGGCGACGCGGACGGGCCCGCGTGGACTCCGCCCACCTGGGAGGAGATCGTCAGCACCCACAGCGGTCGGGTCTACCGCCTCGCCTACCGCCTCACGGGCAACCAGCACGACGCGGAGGACCTCACCCAGGAGGTCTTCGTCCGGGTCTTCCGGTCCCTGTCGACCTACACGCCGGGCACGTTCGAGGGCTGGCTGCACCGCATCACCACCAACCTCTTCCTCGACATGGTCCGCCGCAAGCAGCGCATCCGGTTCGACGCGCTCGGCGACGACGCGGCCGAGCGGCTGCCCAGCAGGGAGCCCACCCCGCAGCAGCTCTTCCACGACGCCCACTTCGACGCGGACGTCCAGCAGGCGCTGGACACCCTCGCGCCCGAGTTCCGTGCCGCCGTCGTCCTGTGCGACATCGAGGGCCTCTCGTACGAGGAGATCGCCGCGACCCTCGGCGTCAAGCTCGGCACCGTCCGCTCCCGCATCCACCGCGGCCGTTCCCAGCTGCGCAAGGCGCTCGCGCACCGGTCCCCGAAGGCGCGGGCCGACCGCCGCTCGTTCGCGGCCGGTGTTCCCGCGCTGGGGGGAGGGGGCACGAGCGCGTGAGTGGGTCACGGCCTGAGACCGAGGGACACCTCGCTGAGCAGCATCTGGGAGACCGACTCTCCGCCCTGGTGGACGGAGAGCTCGGTCATGACGCGCGTGAGCGCGTGCTGGCGCACGTGGCGACCTGCCCGAAGTGCAAGGCGGAGGTCGACGCGCAGCGCCGGTTGAAGAACGTCTTCGCCGAAGCGGCCCCGCCGGCCCCGTCCGAGAGCTTCCTGGCCCGCCTCCAAGGGCTTCCCGGGGGCGACACGGACGGCGGCGGCCCGCCGTTCGCCGGGCTGCCCGGAGGGTTCGGTGCCTCCGCGGGCTCCGGCGGCGTCTTCGGCACCGGGCGGGGCGAGCGGTTCGAGTTCGACTACGTACCCGCCCGGCCGCACGCCCCCGTGCTGCCCGCCTCCTCCCAGGGGCGGGGCGGCTTCCGGATCCACGACGTGGGCAAGGCGGAGTCCGAGCGCTCGGCCTCGCGCGGTCTGCGGTTCGCCTTCGCCGCCGCCGGGGCGGTGTCGCTGGCCGCGATCGCACTGGGCGGCGTCACCCTCGGCGCACCGGACACCACCACCGAGGCACGCGGCTCGGGCAGCGGCAGCAACGTGACGCCGATGCGCACCCCGGGTTCGGCGGCGGCCACCGGCTCCGAGAGCCAGCGCCGCCGCACGGGCGGCCCGCTGCTCGGGCAGGGGCAGCGGAGGCTGGGCGACGTCCCCGCCGCGCCCACCACGGCGTCCGCGCCGCTGCTGCCCGGAGTGCCGGCCCCCGCCGGAGGCGACGCACGGCAGCAGGCCGTGCGGGCGCTGACCACCCCGGTGACCGCCGGTGCCGCCGCCATGTCCCCGCTGATACGTCCGCTGGAAGCGGTCCCGCCGCTCTCCCTGAGCTCCTGGCCGGCGGCCGACGAGGTCCGGCCGCCCGGCCTGCTCGCCGCCCCCGAACCGGCTCCGCCCCCCTACCCGACGGCTTCGCCGGCCGCGTCGCTTCCTCCGGTTCGCTGAGGGGATCTGCGCGCCGGTCCGCGAACCTGATTGAATCCGGGGTGGCGCCAGAGCCCTTGGAGCCGACGATCTGCGGCCAGCTGCGGGGGAGAACATGAACGAGGGGAAGTCCACGAAGGCGAAGTGGTGGAGTCGTCCCCGCTCGTCCGAAGACACGCCCGACGGCGACTTCGAACTGGAACGCCCCCGCCCGGCCGGTACCGCGGACACAGGTACGGACACGGGTGCGGCCTCCGACGCCCGCGAGGCCGAGGGGGGCGACTTCGAGCTGGAACGCCCGGTGGTGCCCCGCGCGACCGACGAGGGGGACTACGAACTGGGCCCGCCCCTGTCCGAGCGCGACGAACCGACGGACGCGCGTCCGGGCACCGAGGCCGAGGCCGAGGCCGCCACCGAGCCCGGGTCCAGGGCTGATGCCGAGTCCAGGGCCGACGCCGGCCCAGGGGCGGACGCGGGCCCGCAGCCACCCGACGGGGCCGGCCCCGCCCCGGCCGTCGACGGCGCGTCGTCTGCCGAGCGCCCCAAGCCGCTGCACGAACCCGACCCGTACAGCACCCCGCCGTACGGTGAGCCGGGCCCGTGGGCCCCCGCTCCGCCGGTCCAGCACCCGGCGGCCACACCGGCGCACGGCACGGTGACGGCGGCACCGCACGCCCCGGCCGCGCACGCTCCGGCACCGCACGCCCCGGCCGCGCAGGCCCCGGTCCCGCAGGCCCCGGCAGCGCACGCTCCGGTCCCGCAGACCCCGGCACCGCACCCGCCGACCGCACCCGCGACGACGCCGTCGGCGACCCCGCCCCCGGGCGCGGCGCCCGACCCGGCCTTCGCCCACACCCCGGCGCCGGTACCGCAGGCGGGACAGGGACCGGCACAGCATCCGGCGACATCCGCCCCGACATCCGCCCCGGCGTCGCACGCCGGCGCCCAGCCCGGCGCGACGCCTGGCGCCCCGACTGCCGCCCCGCCGCCCTCCGACCCGTCGCCGGTGCCCGACCCGTGGGCGGGGCCGCTGGCCCCGGCGTCCGGTGCCGACCCCGTCTCCGACCCGTGGGGGCGTTACGACCCCTGGGCCGCCTCCGCCGCCCGGCAGCACGAAGCGGCCGGCCCGACGCCGGGGCGGCGACGCCTGCGGGCGACGAAGACGCTCGTCGGCGGGGCCCTGCTCGTCGCCCTGGTCTCCGGCGGCATCGGCGGCGTCGTGGGCGCGTACCTGGAACGCAACGGCGGCGTGGGGACGGTCGAGCTGCCGCAGGCCGCACCCGAGGACGCGAAGCGGGCCCCGGACAGCGTCGCCGGCATCGCCGCGCGCGCCCTGCCCAGCGTGGTGACCCTGCACGTGAGCGGCAGCGAGGCGGCCGGCACCGGCACCGGGTTCGTCCTCGACGACCGGGGCCACATCCTGACCAACAACCACGTCGTGGAGCCCGCCGGCTCCGACGGCGAGATCACCGTGACCTTCAACAGCGGCGACACCGCCCAGGCCACGGTCGTCGGCAGGGACAGCGGATACGACCTCGCCGTGGTGAAGGTGAAGGGCGTCAGCGGCCTCACCCCGATGCCCCTCGGCAACTCCGACAACGTACGGGTCGGCGACCCCGTCGTCGCCATCGGCGCCCCCTTCGACCTGGCCGGCACGGTCACCTCGGGCATCATCAGCGCCAAGGAACGGCCCATCACCGCGGGCGGCGAGGAGGGCGACGGCAGCGACGTCTCGTACGTCGACGCCCTCCAGACCGACGCGCCCATCAACCCCGGCAACTCCGGCGGCCCCCTCCTGGACGCCCAGGGCCGGGCCATCGGCATCAACTCCGCCATCCGCTCCGCCGACACCGGCAGCGCCGAGTCGGACGGCGGCCAGGCCGGTTCCATAGGCCTCGGTTTCGCCATCCCCATCAACCAGGGCAAGCGCGTCGCCGAGGAACTGATCAACACCGGCAAGGCCACCCACCCGGTCATCGGCATCACCCTCGACATGGGCTACGCGGGTGACGGAGCCCGCGTGGGCGCCAAGAGCGGCGACGGCGGACCCGCGGTCACCAAGGGCGGCCCCGGCGCCAAGGCCGGCATCGAGCCGGGGGACGTGATCACCGCGGTCGACGGACAGCGCGTGCACTCCGGCGAGGAACTCATCGTCAAGACCCGCGCCCACCGCCCCGGCGACCGTCTGGAGCTGACCCTGGAACGCGACGGCAAGGAGACGAAGGTCTCACTGGTGCTCGGCTCGGCCGACGGCGACTGACCGTCGTACAGGTCCCGACAAGGCACCAGGAAGGCAAACAATTCGGAAAGCGGGCACGTACACGCGCTCGGGGCCCGCGGGACGGTACCGGTCGGGCGGGGTCGGCGGGTACCGTGGTGGCGGCCCGGACATTCCAAGGAGCTTCAGGTGTTCAATGACATAGGCGCACTAGAGCTGGTGACGCTCGTCGTCCTCGCCGTGCTCGTCTTCGGTCCGGACAAGCTCCCCAAGGTCATCCAGGACGTGACGCGCACCATCCGGAAGATCCGCGAGTTCTCGGACAGCGCCAAGCAGGACATCCGCCAGGAACTGGGCCCCGAGTTCAAGGACTTCGAGTTCGAGGACCTGAACCCCAAGACGTTCATCCGCAAGCAGCTGGACAACGACGAACTGGGTCTCAAGGAGATCCGCAACGGCTTCGACCTGAAGAAGGAGATGGCCGAGGTCGCGGACGCGGTCCACAGCCGTGACGCGGACGCCTCGTCCTCCGGTTCGTCGTCCTCCGGGTCCGCCGGCTCCTCCGGTTCCGGCAGCGGTCGTATCGACATGTCGAAGAAGCCCGAGACGTCCGGCACCCCCGCGAAGCTCGAGAAGTCCGCCGCGGACGACCGCCCGCCCTTCGACGCGGACGCCACCTGAGCCCGGTCGTCGCGCCGGCCCTCCACGTCCGGCTCGCGCGCCGGGAACGTGACGTGTCTCATACTCCGGACGGGGCGCACAAGCCCTGAACGCGACGCCCGCGCGGCCCACGCGCCGGGCGATTCCCCGGCTGTCGCCGGCGGTGTGGCTATGCTGCCCGAGTTGTTGTGCGGACCGGACGAGTGCGCCCGAAGGGGGGCGGGCACGGTCCGACGAGAGCGAGGAGGCGTCCGGGCACATGGAGACGACGAGTCGGGCAGTCGCGCAGACGCCGGCCGCGGAGGGCGGACCCGAGTCCCCCTTCGCCCGGCGTACGGTCGACGACTACCTGCGTGCGCCCTTCCCGTGGTACGGCCTCGACGAGGCCTTCACGGGACCGCGCCGGCTGATGCAGGTGGGTACGGCGGCCGACGGGGCCGTGGAGCACGGTTCGATCGGCCACGGCGACGAACCGTCGGTGCGCAACGAGCACGTGGCGGGCGACGAGCAGGACGCCAAGGAGAAGTTCGCGGTCGTCGTGACCGTCGCGGCCAACCCCGACCGGCGCAGCGCCGACGGCACCGGCCTGCTGGAGGCCACCTCGGTGTCCTCGGCGGCCTGGCTCGCCGGAGTGGGGCTGCTGTCCTTCACCTGGCCCGGCCAGATGGACCACTCGCTGCGCGACGACTGGCTGGAGCAGCAGACCGAGACGGCCTGGGTCCTCGCGGACGACCTCGAGGGCGAGGACTGGACGAAGCTGTCCCTCCCCGTGGACGGCGTGCCGACGCCCTTCCACTACCGGGAGTCCGAGTTCGGCTGGGTGCTGGCCGGCTCCACCGAGCAGGGTGTCCACCTCGGCGCGTACGGGCGGGGCATGAGCGCCTACGGGCTGGCCTTCGCCGTCGTCAAGGACATCGCCGCGTACGCCTAGCCGGGCCCGCCCCCGGCAGCCGTACGTACGACGAGGGGCGCCGTCCCGGCGGACAGCGCCCCACACCCGTGGCCCGTGGCCCTTACGGGATCGTCAGAACTTGTTCTTCGGCGTGATCCCCAGCGACAGCCCCGAAAGGCCCCGCTGACGGCCCCCGAGCTTGCCCGCGATCGCGCGCAGGGCCGCGCCCGCGGGGGAGTCCGGGTCGGACAGGACGACGGGCCGGCCCTCGTCGCCGCCCTCGCGCAGCCGGACGTCGATCGGGATGGAGCCGAGGACCGGCACCGAGGCGCCCGTCGTGCGGGTCAGGCCGTCGGCGACCGCCTGTCCGCCGCCGGTGCCGAAGACGTCGACCATCTCGCCGCAGTGCGGGCAGGGCAGCCCGGACATGTTCTCGACCACGCCGACGATCTTCTGGTGGGTCTGCACCGCGATGGCGCCGGCCCGCTCCGCCACCTCGGCGGCGGCCTGCTGAGGGGTCGTCACGACCAGGATCTCGGCGTTCGGCACCAGCTGCGCCACCGAGATCGCGATGTCACCGGTGCCCGGCGGCAGGTCGAGCAGCAGGACGTCCAGGTCGCCCCAGTACACGTCCGCGAGGAACTGCTGGAGCGCGCGGTGCAGCATCGGGCCGCGCCAGACCACCGGCGCGTTGCCCGGGGTGAACATGCCGATCGAGATGACCTTCACGCCGTTGGCCGAAGGCGGCATGATCATGTTCTCGACCTGGGTCGGACGCCCGTCGGCGCCCAGCATGCGCGGCACCGAGTGGCCGTAGATGTCGGCGTCGACGACACCGACCTTCAGACCGTCGGCCGCCATCGAGGCCGCCAGGTTCACCGTCACCGACGACTTGCCGACGCCGCCCTTGCCGGACGCCACCGCGTACACCCGGGTCAGGCTGCCCGGCTTGGCGAAGGGCACCTCGCGCTCGGTCTGGCCGCCGCGCAGGGCGGAGGCCAGCTCCTTGCGCTGCTCGTCGCTCATCACGTCCAGCTCGACGTCGACGCGCGTGACACCCTCGACCGCCGCCACCGCGTCCGTCACGCGCTGCGTGATGGTGTCCCGCATGGGGCAGCCGGAGACCGTCAGGTACACGGCGACCGCGACCGCTCCGTCCGCGCCGATGTCCACCGACTTGACCATCCCCAGCTCGGTGATGGGCCGGTTGATCTCGGGGTCGTTCACCGTCGCCAGTGCTTCGCGCACCGCGTCTTCCGTAGCCATAGACACGATGGTACGGCGCCGCCCACGGGGCGCGGAAAGCCCCGTCAGCGGTCGTGTACGTCACGCCCCGGCGACCGATCCGCCGGGAATACCCCACGGTCGGGGTGGTGGCCGTTCTGCCGCTCCTCCAGGTCCTTGACGAGGTCCTGGAGCTCGGAGCGGATCCAGTCCCGCGTCGCGACCTCGCCGAGGCCGATGCGCAGGGCGGCGATCTCCCGGGTCAGGTACTCGGTGTCGGCGATCGACCGCTCGTTCTGCTTGCGGTCCTGCTCCAGGTTGACCCGGTCCCGGTCGTCCTGCCGGTTCTGCGCGAGCAGGATCAGCGGAGCGGCGTAGGACGCCTGAAGGGACAGGGCCAGGGTCAGGAAGATGAACGGGTACTCGTCGAACCGCAGGGCGCTCGGGGCCGCGACGTTCCACAGCACCCACAGGATGATGACGACCGTCATCCAGACGATGAACCGCCCGGTGCCCAGGAAGCGCGCGACGCGCTCCGACAGCCGGCCGAAGGACTCCGGGTCCCACTCGGGCAGCAGCCTGCGGCGCGGCGGGCGGGGCTGGTCGAGGCGGGTCCGGGCCCGGGAGGAAGCGGTCGCTCCGGACACGGCGCGCTCCCGGGCCGTCGTCTCGCGCTCAGGCACCACCCGCGCCCACCTCCCCCGTCGTCCCCGTCGTCTCGTCCAGGTGGTACTCGGTCTCCCGCCAGTCGTCGGGCAGCATGTGGTCCAGTACGTCGTCCACGGTGACCGCGCCGAGCAGCGCCCCCGAGTCGTCGACGACGGGCGCCGCGACCATGTCGTACGCGGCGAAGAACCCGGCCACCACCGGCAGCGCGGCGTCCGGCTCCAGGGGTTGCAGGTCGTCGTCGAGGATCGAGCCGACCAGCGTGTACGGGGGGTCCCGCAGCAGGCGCTGGAAGTGGACCGTGCCCAGGTACTTGCCGGTCGGGGTCTCCTCGGGCGGGCGGCAGACGTAGACCTGGGCGGCGTGCGCCGGGGACAGGTCGGGGTTGCGGATGCGGGCCAGGGCGTCGGCGACGGTCGCGTCGGGCCGCAGCACGATCGGCTCGGTCGTCATCAGACCGCCCGCCGTGTGCTCCTCGTACGCCATCAGGCGCCGCATGTCGGCGGCGTCGGAGGGCTGCATCAGGCTCAGCAGCCGCTCCTTGTCCGCCTCGGGCAGCTCGCCGAGCAGGTCGGCCGCGTCGTCGGGGTCCATGGCCTCCAGGACGTCCGCGGCGCGCTCCTCCTTCAGCTTGCCGAGGATCTCGATCTGGTCGTCCTCCGGCAGCTCCTCCAGCACGTCGGCCAGGCGGTCGTCGTCGAGGGCGGCGGCTACCTCGGCGCGGCGCTTGGCGGACAGGTGGTGCAGGACGTTGGCGAGGTCGGCGGGGCGCAGCTGCTCGAAGGTGGCCAGCAGGTTCTCGGCGCCCTGCCCCTGCTCCTCGACGGAGAAGCCGGTGACGCCGGACCACTCGACGGTGAGCGTCTCGCCCTTGTTGCGGCGGAAGGCGCCGCCCTTCCTGCCCTTGCGGACGAAGACCTTGTCGATCTCCCAGTCCCGGCGGGCGGGCAGCTGCTGCACCGACAGGTCGAGGACCGTCGCCTCCTCGCCCGTCTCGGTGAGCGTGACCCTCCGGTCGAGCAGCTCGCCGAAGACGAGGCGCTCGGTGGGCCGCTGCTCGAAACGCCGGACGTTGAGGACGCCGGTGGTGATCACCTGGCCGGACTCGATGCCGGTGACCCGGGTCATGGGCAGGAAGATCCGGCGGCGGGTGGTGAGTTCGACGACCAGTCCGAGCACGCGCGGGGGTTTGCGGCCGACGCGGAGCATGACGACCAGATCGCGGACGCGCCCCACCTGGTCACCGGCCGGGTCGAAGACGGCGATGCCGGAGAGGTGGGAGACGAAGATCCGGGGGGCGCCCGCTGCCATGGCCGCGGCCTCCTTTCCTCACGCGTGTGCTTCACGGAGCCGAGCGCGAGTGCCTGCGAGTCGAGTGAGAGTGCGGGAAAGCTGATTCGTACAGTGTCTCTTTTCCGAATTGCCCGCTCGGACGCGCTTCAGGCTAGCCCGTCCCGATCGGCCTCGCCCTCGTGGCCGGTCCGGACGGACTGGCTCCGTTCGCCGCGGACGGCCCCGGTACGCTGCGGCCCACGCCCTGTCGGCTCGCCGTCGACGCGCGGCCGCTCCGTGTCACCCCCTGTCAGAAAGGCAGTTCCACCTGTGTCTGTGACTCCCCGGCGCCGAATCCGCAGGGCCGCCTGGCTGGGCCCGGTGTGCGCCCTGGCCGTGACGGGAGCCGGGCTGACGGGATGCGGCGGCGAGGACCCCGACGCGGGCACCAACGGCCTCGGGAAGCTCTCCGCCGACAAGATCCACGCCAAGGCCACCACGGCCGCCGAGGCCGCCGACACGGTCCGTCTGCACGGCACGGTGGAGGCCGGAGGCAGCAGGTACACCCTCGACATGCGGCTGAAGGCCGACGGAGCAACCGGGTCGGTCGCCGCCGAGGGGACGACGTTCGGACTGCTGCGGGTCGGAGAGCAGCTCTTCCTCAAGGCCGACGCCGGGTTCTGGAGCCACGACGACGGCGACGCCAAGGCGGCCGACAAGCTGGCCGGCAAGTACGTGAAGGTGCCGCAGAGCGATCCCGTGTACAAGAAGTTCAGCGGCTTCACGGACAAGGACGTCCTCCTCGACGGGCTGCTGACGCTGCACGGCACGGTGAAGACCGACGGCCGCCACGAGCAGGCGGGTGTGCGCACCATCCGCGTCACCGGCGACGACGGCGCGGGCGGTGCGCTGGACGTCTCCCTGGAGGGCAAGCCCTACCCGCTGCGGCTGGTGCGGGCGGGCAGCGCGGGCACCATCGGCTTCTCGGACTGGAACAAGGACTTCGCCCTCGAGCAGCCGGCGAAGGACGACACCCTGGACTACGGCAAGCAGCTGCCGTCCTCCTGACGCCTCCCGGACGCCGTCAGCGCCGCTTGCGGCGCTTCAGCAGCAGCCGGGGCAGCCCCGCCGGCACCGGCTGCCGGGTCGTCGCCGGGCTCGGCAGCGGTGCCTCGGCCAGGGAGGCGTCGGGCAGCGGCGCCGTGCGCCCCGTCGGCTCCAGGCGCAGCACCCGGCACTCGCGGGCCCAGCGGCCGGTCATCGCCTCGCCGTCCGGGGCGTTCAGCCGCTTGCCCTTGAGGTCGCCGACCGCCGCCCGCCACGCCTCGGAACCGGACGGCAGCTCCACGACCCGCGCGGCCCAGGAGACCAGCCGGCCGCCCTTGTCCTTGCTGCGCACCGTCACCTCGGCCGCCGCTCCGTCGGCCAGGCCCGGCAGCGGCTGCTCGCCCGGCCCGTCGCCGACGACGCAGGCGGCGCCCTCGTGCCAGACGTGCCACAGCGCCCGTGCGGGCACCCCGGGGCCCTTGACCCAGATGAGGCCGGACTTCTTCGTGGCCTCCTCGACGAGGGCCTTCTCGAGCAGCTCGCTTGTCATGCGGTCAGCCTATCCAGCGGCCCGCGGCCGGGTTCAGAGCCAGCCGTTGCGCTTGAGCGTGCGGTGGATGCCCAGGCAGATGACGACGGTGACGGACAGGACCAGCGGATAGCCGAACTTCCAGTGCGTCTCCGGCATGTAGTCGAAGTTCATGCCGTACACCCCGCACACCATCGTCGGGACGGCGATGATCGCGGCCCACGAGGTGATCTTGCGCATGTCCTCGTTCTGGGCGACGGACGCCTGGGCGAGGTTGGCCTGGAGGATGGAGTTCAGCAGCTCGTCGAAGCCGATGACCTGCTCCTGGACCCGTGCCACGTGGTCGGCGACGTCCCGGAAGTACTTCTGGATCTCCGGGTCGACCAGCCGCATCGGCCGCTCGCTGAGCAGCTGCATGGGGCGCAGCAGCGGCGCCACCGCACGCTTGAACTCGAGCACCTCGCGCTTGAGTTGGTAGATCCGGCCGGCGTCGGTGCCGCGCGGGGTGCCCTTGCGGCCCGGCGAGAACACCTCCGTCTCGACCTCGTCGATGTCGTCCTGCACCGCGTCGGCGACGGCGATGTAGCCGTCGACGACGTGGTCGGCGATGGCGTGCAGCACCGCCGAGGGGCCCTTGAGCAGCAGCTCGGGGTCCTCCTGGAGCCGGCACCGCAGGGCGCGCAGCGAGCCCTGGCCGCCGTGCCTGACGGTGATGAAGAAGTCCCGCCCGGTGAAGCACATGACCTCGCCGGTCTCGACGACCTCGCTGTTGGCGGTGAGCTGGTCGTGGTCGACGTAGTGGACGGTCTTGAAGACCGTGAACAGGGAGTCGTCGTAGCGCTCCAGCTTGGGCCGCTGGTGGGCCTGGACCGCGTCCTCCACGGCCAGCGGGTGCAGCCCGAACTCCCGGGCGATACCGGCGAACTCGTCCTCGGTGGGCTCGTGCAGGCCGATCCACACGAAGCCGCCGTCGCGGCGCACCTGGCGCATCGCCGTGTGCGGGGTCAGCGGCACGTCGGTCTCGACGCGCGTGCCGTCGCGGTAGACGGCGCAGTCGACGACGGCGGAGGCCGTCGCCGGGTCGCGGGTGGTGTCGTAGGCGCCGCCGTCCTTGCGCAGAGAGACGCGGGACGGGCGGACCGCGGCGCGCAGGTCACGGATCATCGACATGGCAGGCTCCTTCGCGGCGGGCAGCGAACGAGGCCGGTGACGGATGGAACCGCCCGGAATGAGGACGTCCTGACCACGCGTGCTCGGCGCGTCCACAAAGCGGGGGGCACCGCACCGTCGCGGTGGCCGACTTCGCTGCTGATTCAGCTGCTGACACGGACCGAAGGCCCGGTCAGACAAAACGAGACGAAGTGCTCTTCCTCGCGAGGGCGCGCGTACGGACAGCGGCGACGGGAAGAAAGCCGGTGCGGCTGCGTCAGCGGCCGGAAGAGCGGGTGGTACTGCACGGTCGACTTCGGTCCATGCCAGCCCCACCTCCTCCGGCCGGTCCCTCGTGAGGGACGATCCATTCCCCTGGTTTAGAGGGGTTCCCCGTAGGGGAGATTCCACAGCGTCGGGGGCTTGATCGCGACGCTCTGCGTGCTGCCCCGAACCGCTGGGCCAGAGTACCAGTCACCCGACGTGTCAAGGCGCCGCTTTGCCTCATCCCGACGAGTTCTATGCTCGCCGCATGGCTGATGTTCTTCCTCTGGTCGAGGCCCGGTTGCACAGCGCGCTGGGCGAGCCGGACGCGCGCGCGGCGGTCACCTTCCTCGGCACCGACCGCATCGAGGTGCTGCGCTTCCCCGCCGCCGGCCAGGAGGGCGACGTCGTCCGCTACGCCACCCTCGGCATGTCCGCCCAGCCCATGGCGGACCCCACGGCCGCGCTCGCCGACCCGGTCAAGGGCCCCCGCGCCGAGCTGGTGCTCTCCGTGCGCTCCGGGGTGGCCGACACCGACAAGGTGCTCCGCCCGCTCGCCGTACTGGCTGCGTCCCCGCAGGTCGAGGGCGTGATCGTGGCGCCCGGCGCCTCGCTGGACGTCGGTGAGCCGCTGTGGCCCGGGGCGCCGTTCACCTCGGTCCTGGTCGCCGAGCCGGGGGGCCTGGTCGAGGACCTGGAGCTGTACGCCCCGCTGGACCCGGTGCGGTTCCTGCCGCTGCTGCCGATGACGCCGAACGAGGCCGCCTGGAAGCGCGTGCACGGCGCGCCCGCCCTCCAGGAACGCTGGCTGAACCACGGAACGGACCTGCGCGATCCTTCGCGCAGGTCCGTTCCCCTGGACTGATTCGTCCGGGTGACGTAACTCACCGGAGCGTCCCGCCCGTTGGCGAGGCCGGTCAGTCGGCGAACACCGCGACCGAGTCCTCGGCCGCGTGCTTCGGCTCCAGCTCCTCGGCCTCGTGAGTGAGCGCCCGGCGCCGTACGGCGACCACGACCGCGCCGAGCACGGCGGTCACCGCCGCCACCACGAACGGGATGTGCACGTCGGTCCACTCCTCGATCTTCGGCGCGAAGTAGGGCGCGGCCGCCGCGGCGAACCAGCGCACGAAGTTGTAGCCCGCGCTCGCCACCGGACGCGGCGCGTCCGAGACCCCGAGGGCCAGCTCGGTGTAGACGGTGTTGTTCACGCCGATGAACGCGCCGGACAGGATCGTGCAGACGATCGCCGCGGTGTGGTTGCCGTAGCCGAGGACGAGCACGTCGGCCGCGAGCAGCACCAGTGAGCCGCCGAGCACCTTGAGCGAGCCGAAGCGCTTCTGCATGCGCGGCGCCACCAGGACCGAGAAGACGGCGAGCAGCACGCCCCAGGCGAAGAACACCGCGCCGGACTTGTACGGCGTCATGTTCAGCACGAAGGGCGTGAAGGCCAGCACGGTGAAGAACGTGTAGTTGTAGAAGAACGCCGAGACGGCGGCGGAGGCGAGGCCGCCGTGGCCCAGCGCCCTGAGCGGGTCGAGCAGCGAGGTCTTGCGGGCGGGCTTCGGCTGTTCCTTGAGGAACACCGAGATGCACAGGAAGCCGATCGCCATCAGGAAGGCCGTGCCGAAGAACGGGTAGCGCCAGCTGGCGTCGCCGAGCAGCGCGCCCAGGAGCGGGCCGCAGGCCATGCCGAGGCCGAGGGCGGACTCGTAGAGCAGGATCGCGGCGGCGCTGCCGCCGGCCGCCGCGCCGACGATCACCGCGAGGGCCGTGGAGACGAACAGGGCGTTGCCGAGGCCCCAGCCGGCCCGGTAGCCGACGAGCTGGCCGACGGTGTCGGAGGTGCCGGCCAGGCCCGCGAAGACCACGACGAAGGCCAGGCCGAGCAGCAGGGTCTTGCGGCCGCCGATGCGGCTGGAGACGAAGCCGGTGACCAGCATGGCCAGGGCGGTGATGAGGAAGTACGAGGTGAACAGGAGGGAGACCTGTCCGGCGCTCGCGTCCAGGCCCTTGGCGATGGACGGGAGGATCGGGTCCACGAGCCCGATGCCCATGAAGGCCACGACGGACGCGCCCGCGGTCGCCCACACGGCCTTGGGCTGCCGCAGGATGCCGCCCGCACCCGCGTCGAAGGGATCCATGCTTGCTCTCCAATGCCGACGAGATGGGTGCCAAATGGTTGGCGTATGCACATAGTAAGTTAGCTCTGCTAATTAATGCAACATGCACCTAGTTTCGCGGATGGGTGATCGTCCTTGACGTGGGCGGGTGAGGGTAGGACCGTGGGGCTCTATGAGGGGCGAACCCAGTTGCCCGAAGTGTGGTGGCCGGGTCAGGGCTCCCGGTCTCTTCGCCGATTCCTGGCAGTGCGACCTGCACGGCACCGTGCACCCGCTGCAGCCCGTGCTCCCGCCCAGCGTCGAGGCGCTCGGCGTCGTGGTGCACCGCACGCAGGTGCCGGTGTGGATGCCCTGGCCGCTGCCGGTCGGCTGGCTGTTCACCGGCGTGGCCTGCGCGGGCGACGACCGCAGTGGCGGCAGGGCGACCGCCGTCGCCTGTTCCGGGCCCGGCCCGCTCGGCGGCATCGGTGAGCTGATCCTGGTCGCCGAGGAGCTCGGCGTCGGCCTCGGCGCGCGGTACGCGGGCCTGGACGCCCCGGACCCCGGGCCGTACATGGAGGTCGAGAAGCCGCCCCAGGCCAAGGTCCTGGCCGCGGGCCGGCCCACCCCCCTCTGGCACGTCTCCGGCGGCCCCGTGGACCGCGCCGTCTTCGCCGGGGAGGCCCTCGGCATGTGGCTGTGGGCCGTCGTGTGGCCCGAGCGGTCGGGGCTGCTGATGTACGAGGAACTGGTGCTGACCGACCTGCGGGACGCCGGCGCCGAGGTGGACCTGGTGCCATGCGGGGCGCTGTCGCCGCGGCTGATCGAGCCGACGGCGCCGTAGGTCCTCGTGGGGGCGGTGCCGGGCGGGCAGGTGCCGGGCCGGCAGGGTGCGTAGGGGGCGCAGGGCCGCTGCGGGTGTGACGGTGGGCGGTCCGGATCCGGTTATCCTTGAGTGTCCCCGTCCGTCCCGTCCCGCTTGGAGTCAGCGTCGTGCGCATCGATCTGCACACCCACTCCACCGCGTCCGACGGCACGGACACCCCCGCCCAGCTGGTGCGCAAGGCCGCCGCGACCGGCCTCGACGTCGTCGCGCTGACCGACCACGACACCACCCGGGGGCACGCCGAGGCGGTCGCCGCGCTGCCCGAGGGGCTCACCCTCGTCACCGGCGCCGAACTCTCCTGCCGCCTCGACGGCGTCAGCATGCACATGCTGGCCTACCTCTTCGACCCCGAGGAGCCCGCCCTGCTCGCCGAGCGCGAGCTGGTCCGGGACGACCGGGTGCCGCGCGCGCGGGCCATGGTCGCCAGGCTCAACGAGCTGGGCGTGCCCGTCACCTGGGAGCAGGTCGCCAGGATCGCCGGCGACGGCTCGGTCGGCCGGCCGCACGTGGCCTCCGCCCTCGTGGAACTGGGCGTCGTCCCGACCGTGAACGACGCCTTCACCGCGGACTGGCTGGCCGACGGCGGCCGGGCCCACGTGGACAAGCACGAGACCGACCCCTTCGAGGCGCTCCGGCTGATCAAGGGTGCGGGCGGCGTCGCCGTGTTCGCGCACCCGGCCGCCGCCAAGCGGGGCCGTACCGTGCCCGAGACCGCGATCGCCGACCTGGCGGCCGCCGGGCTCGACGGCATCGAGGTCGACCACATGGACCACGACGCGGAGACCCGGGCGCGGCTGCGCGGGACGGCGAAGGAGCTGGGGCTCCTGGTGACCGGCTCGAGCGACTACCACGGCAGCCGGAAGACCTGTGTGCTCGGCGAGTACACGACCGACCCCGAGGTCTACGGGGAAATCACGCGACGGGCGTTCGGGGCCTTCCCCGTGCCGGGCGCCGGCGGGGCCTGAGCCTCACCTCCTGCGCGCCCCGCACCTCCCGCGCCCGCGCGCCTCCTTCCACCCTTCCCCCTCTTCCGCAAGGCCAGTAGCACACCCATGTTCGACGTCGCCGTCTTCGGCTCCCTCTTCCTGACCCTTTTTGTCATCATGGATCCCCCCGGGATCACACCGATCTTCCTCGCGCTCACCGCAGGGCGCCCCGCCAAGGTGCAGCGCCGGATGGCCTTCCAGGCCGTCTGCGTCGCCGGCGGCGTGATCACCGTGTTCGGTCTGCTCGGGCACCAGATCCTGGGCTACCTGCACGTGTCCGTGCCCGCCCTGATGATCGCGGGCGGGCTGCTGCTCCTGCTGATCGCCCTCGACCTGCTCACCGGCAAGACGGACGAGCCGAAGCAGACCAAGGACGTCAACGTCGCGCTCGTACCGCTGGGCATGCCGCTGCTCGCCGGACCCGGGGCGATCGTGTCGGTCATCCTGGCCGTGCAGAAGGCGGACGGCGTGACCGGGCAGGTCTCGGTGTGGGCCGCGATCCTCGCCATCCACGTGGTGCTGTGGCTGGTGATGCGGTACTCGCTGCTGATCATCCGGGTGATCAAGGACGGCGGCGTGGTCCTGGTGACCCGCCTCGCCGGCATGATGCTCTCCGCGATCGCCGTGCAGCAGATCATCAACGGCGTCACCCAGGTGATCCAGGGCGCCTGAAACGACCGCAGGGCCCCCGCACGGTGTCGTTCCGTACGGGGGCCCTGCGCGTGTGCGAAGGGTCCGCGCTACAAGGCCGAGGTGTCGGCGGGGCGGATCCACAGGCGCTGCCCGATGGCGGCGGCCTGCTGAACGATGCGGTTCACGGAGGCGGCGTCCACGACAGTCGTGTCCACGGGGGTCCCGTCGACGTCGTCGAGTCGCATGACTTCAAAGCGCATGGCCTCTCCCTTGATCTGGTCATCCTCCTGCGGAGAACTACTGGTGTGGCTCCTGGGTCGTCGGTGCCCGGGCTTCCGTAATGGTCAACGGGATGCCCTCTGCAAACATTCCCTACGCTAAGGAAATTTTTCGCTCGGCTAATTACTGACAGGTAAGTCGCTTGTTGCGAGCCGATGTGAGCGGACCTGTCGGCAGGTGTCCGGAACAAGACTGACCGGGACCGGTTGTATTCGTAGCGTGACGACCGGGACAATGGAGGCGATGAACGACGACCTCGCGCCACTGCACGCTCGCATCGATCGCACGAACGAGCTGCTCCAGCGCATGCTCGCCGAGGTGGCGAAGACCCCCTCGACCCACGCGATCTTCGTCGACGCCGGCTACCTCTACGCGGCGGCGGGGCGACTGGTGGCCGGGACCGAGGACCGCCGGGCCTTCGACCTGGACGCCGAGGGGCTGATCGAGGCCCTCATCGACAAGGCCCGCACCATCTTCGCGGACAGCCGCCTGCTGCGCGTGTACTGGTACGACGGCGCCCGGCGCCGCATCCACACCGCCGAGCAGCAGTCCATCGCCGAGCTGCCCGACGTCAAGGTCCGCCTGGGCAACCTCAATGCCAACAACCAGCAGAAGGGCGTCGACTCCCTCATCCGCTCCGACCTGGAGTCCCTCGCCCGGCACCGCGCCATCAGCGACGCGGCCCTGCTCGGCGGCGACGAGGACCTGGTGTCGGCGGTCGAGGCCGCCCAGGGGTACGGCGCCCGCGTCCACCTGTGGGGCATCGAGGCCCCCGAGGGCCGCAACCAGGCCGACCCGCTGCTCTGGGAGGTCGACAGCCAGCGCACCCTCGACCTCGACTTCTTCAAGCCGTACGTCTCCCGGCGCACGACCCACTCCGTCGAGGGGGCGGTCGTCCTGCGTCCCGCCCGCGAGGACGTCCGCTTCGTGGGCGCGCAGATCGCGGCGAAGTGGCTGGCGGCGCGGGGACGTGACGCCCTGCTGGAGCTGCTCCCCGGCCACCCCTACCTGCCCGGCTCCGTGGACCAGGACCTGCTGGTGGAGGCCGAGGGGCTGCTCCAGTACTCGCTGCGCGGCCAGGCCGACCTGCGCCGGGCGCTGCGGGACGGCTTCTGGGAGCACCTGCGGGCGCAGTACTAGCCGGCCTCCCCTCAGGGGGCGCTCGGCCGGGGAGGCGCCGGGTGGTCGTCCCAGAAGTCCGCGAGGGCACGGGCGGTGGGCAGCGGCTGGTCGGTGTTGGGAGAGTGCTCGGCGCCCGCGACGACCGTCCGGCGCGCGTCCAGCCGTACGGCCATGTCGTCCAGGAGCGGCACGGGCCAGGTGTCGTCGTAGGTGCCCGACAGCACGTGGTACGGCAGCGGCACGTCGGCGAGTTCGGCGACACGGTCCGGCTCGGTGCACAACTGACGTCCCGTGGCCAGCAGTTGGGCGGGCCTGGTGCCCAGCCAGCGCTCGCGCAGCCGGGCCGGTTCCGCCGGGCCGTGGGCGGGCGCCGGGGCGCCGGCCTCCTCCGGCGGTTCCATGGTCTGCATCACCGTCCAGACCTGCTCCATCGTCATCGTGTCCAGCGCGTCCCGCAGCAGCTTCACCCGCTGCCGCTGGGACTCGGAGATCCGCGCCGGCCCCGAGGACACCAGCGTGAGGGACAGGAACGGGGCATGGTCGAGCAGGACGGCGGCCCGCGCGATCTGGCCGCCCAGGGAGTGCCCGAGAAGGTGGACCCGCGTCCCGAGGGCGGCGACCTGCGCCAGCACGTCGCGGGCCAGCTCGGGCCGAGCGTACGCGGCCTCGTCGTGCTCGGGTCCGGCCGACTCGTACTGCCCCCGCCCGTCCACGGCGACCGTGCGGTACCCGCGCGCTCCGAGCGGCCGGTGCAGCAGCGTGAAGTCCTCCTTGCTCCCCGTGAACCCGGGCAGCATCATCACCACGCCCCTCGGCGCGACCCCCTCGGCCACGGGTGAGTCGACGACGGCGAACTCTCCGCGCGCGGTGCGCAGCCGGTACGCGCGTGCGTCCGGGGGCGGGCTGAAGGCGGCGTTCCTGCTCACGGGCAGAGGTTATCGGGCAGGGGGTGCCGGGCGGTGGACACGGGTGCGCCAACGCCGCCGGCCCGGCCCCGCGTGGGTCGCGGGACCGGGCCGGCGATCGGGTGCTCGGCGGGGATCAGCTCTCGCCGGCCTCAGCGGGCTGCGTGGCGGCCGCGGCCGCCTTGCGGGTGCGCCGTGCCTTCGGCTTCGCCTCCGCCGTGTCCGCGGCCCCGGCGGGCGCCTCGACGGCGGCCGCGGCCTTACGGGTCCGGCGCCGCGGAGCGGCTTCCGGCTCCTGCGAGGCCTGAGCCGGGATCTCGGCGGCGGCCTCTGCCTTGGCGGCGGCGGTCTTCCGGGTGCGGCGGACCTTGGGCTTGGCCTCCGCGGCCTCGGCGGTGTCGGCGGCGGTTTCCGCGGTGGCCTCCGCCTTGGCGGCGGCGGTCTTGCGGGTGCGGCGCGGCTTGGTCTCGGCCACGGTCTCGGCCTCGGCCTCGGTGGCCTGCGTGGCCGGCTCGGCGGCCTTGCGGGTGCGGCGGACCTTGGGCTTGGCCTCCGCGGCCTCGGCGGTGTCGGCGGCGGTTTCCGCGGTGGCCTCCGCCTTGGCGGCGGCGGTCTTGCGGGTGCGGCGCGGCTTGCTCTCGGCCACGGTCTCGGCCTCGGCCTCGGTGGCCTGCGTGGCCGGCTCGGCGGCCTTGCGGGTGCGGCGGACCTTGGGCTTGGCCTCCGTGCCCTCGGCGGTGTCGGCGGCGGTTTCCGCGGTGGCCTCCGCCTTGGCGGCGGCGGTCTTGCGGGTGCGGCGCGGCTTGCTCTCGGCCTCGGCCACGGCCTCCGGGGCCTCTACGGCGGCCTCGACGGCCTTGCGGGTCCGGCGGCGCGGCTTGGTCTCGGCCGGCTCGGCCGCGGCCTCGGTCGCTCCCTCGGCCGTGTCGACCGCCGCCTCGGCGGCCGTGGCCTTGCGCGTGCGGCGGCGCGGCTTCTCGGCCGGGGCCTCGGCAACCGGGGCCTCCACGACCGCCGGGGCCTCCACGACGGCCTGGGGAGCCGCTTCCACGGCCACCGCCTCGGCGGCTGCCGGAGCCTCCGCCGACTTGCGGGTGCGGCGGCGGCGCGGCTTCGCCGGGGTCTCGACGACCTCGGCGGCCTCCGCGGTGCCGACGACCGCGGCGTCGGAGGGGGCGAGCGCGGTGTCCTCGGCGGCCTGCGCCACGGGAGTGTCGGGCGTCGCGGCGGCCTCCGGACGGCGCGACGGCTCACCGCTGCGCGTACGGCGCCGGCGGCGCAGCGTGCGGGGAGCCTTGGCGGCGTCGGTGCCCGCGTCGGCGGCGCTGTCCGCACCGCCGGTCACGGCCTCGGCCACGGGGCTCGCGGCGGCCTCCGCGTCCACCGGAGCACCGCCGCGCATCCGACGGCGGCGGCGCGGCGTCGTACGGGACGAACGGTCGCGCTCGCGCTCGCGGTCGGCGGAACGCGCGTCGTCGCGGCCACCCCGGCCGCTCCGGTCGCCACGCCCGCGGCCACCGCGTCCGCCCGGCTCGCCCAGGTCCTCGAGCTCCTCCGCGTCGAGCCCGGCGCGGGTGCGCTCCGAGCGCGGCAGGACGCCCTTGGTGCCCTCGGGGATGCCGAGGTCGGTGTAGAAGTGCGGGGAGGTGGAGTAGGTCTCCGCCGGGTCGTTGAAACCGAGGTCCAGCGCCTTGTTGATCAGCTGCCAGCGCGGGATGTCGTCCCAGTCGACCAGCGTGATCGCCGTACCCTTCGCGCCCGCGCGGCCGGTGCGGCCGATGCGGTGCAGGTACGTCTTCTCCTCTTCCGGCGACTGGTAGTTGATGACGTGCGTCACGCCCTCGACGTCGATGCCGCGGGCGGCGACGTCGGTGCAGACGAGCACGTCCACCTTGCCGTTGCGGAAGGCGCGCAGGGCCTGCTCGCGGGCGCCCTGGCCGAGGTCGCCGTGGACCGCGCCGGAGGCGAACCCGCGCTGCTTGAGCTGGTCGGCCAGGTCGGCCGCGGTGCGCTTGGTGCGGCAGAAGACCATGGCCAGACCGCGGCCGTCGGCCTGCAGTATGCGGGCCACCATCTCGGGCTTGTCCATGTTGTGCGCGCGGTAGACGAACTGCTTGGTGTTCGCCACCGTCGCACCCGCGTCGTCCGGCGAGGTGGCGCGGATGTGCGTGGGCTGCGACATGTAACGGCGGGCGAGTCCGATGACCGCGCCCGGCATGGTCGCCGAGAACAGCATCGTCTGGCGCCGGGCCGGAAGCAGGTTGATGATCTTCTCGACGTCGGGCAGGAAGCCCAGGTCGAGCATCTCGTCGGCCTCGTCCAGGACCAGGCTCTTGATGTGCTTCAGGCTCAGCTTCTTCTGGCCCGCGAGGTCCAGCAGGCGGCCCGGGGTGCCGACGATCACGTCGACGCCCTTCTTCAGGGCCTCGACCTGCGGCTCGTAGGCGCGGCCGCCGTAGATGGCGAGGACGCGCACGTTACGGACCTTGCCGGCGGTCAGGAGGTCGTTGGTGACCTGCTGGCACAGCTCGCGCGTCGGGACGACGACGAGGGCCTGCGGGGCGTCGGTCAGGGACTCGGGCGCGGCCCGGCCCGCCTCGACGTCGGCGGGGACGGTGACGCGCTCGAGGAGCGGGAGGCCGAAGCCCAGCGTCTTGCCGGTGCCGGTCTTGGCCTGGCCGATCACGTCCGTGCCCGACAGGGCCACGGGGAGCGTCAGCTCCTGGATCGGGAAGGGAGTGGTGATGCCGACGGCCTCGAGGGCTTCGGCGGTCTCGGGGAGGATCCCGAGGGATCGGAACGTCGTAGTCAGGGTGCTGCCTCTTCTGTGTACGTGGTGCGAGGCGAGCGCGCGGGTCGTGCCGGACCGTGTCGGGGACGTCGGCTGCCTTACGGATCGAGCCGTAGGACACGGGACCTCTGTCGACGCTCCAGCGCTCGTACCACTGAGGGTCCCCCTCCGGATTCCCGTACGCAGTGTGGCGTACGGCAGGGAGGGCTGTCGGGTCGGAGCCGATCGGGCCACCGACCGGGCATCCTCATGCGTGCGGCCCGACGACGATGTCACGTACCCGTACGTCACATACTCGGCAGGCGCATTACCACCATACCCCGGATTCGCGCACATGCGATGGCCGATTTGCTCACGTAGTCGTCGTCACACTGACTGACCAGGGCCTTACCACCGCCGAAGAGCGGACTATTGTGCGCTGCATGACGAGCTCTGACAAGCCTGGCACCGCCGCAGAGGCACCCACCGAGACCGCCGGAACCGCAGCCACCGGCGAGGCCACCCCGGTCGCCGCCCGGGACTGGGAGTCGGCCGCCGCCGACCCGCAGTACCGCGCCGCGGTCGTGGACCTGCTGGGCGCGCTGGCGTACGGCGAGCTGGCGGCGTTCGAGCGGCTCGCGGAGGACGCCAAGCTGGCGCCCACGCTGGCGGACAAGGCGGAGCTGGCGAAGATGGCGTCCGCGGAGTTCCACCACTTCGAGCGGCTGCGCGACCGGCTGGCCGAGATCGGCGAGGAACCGACCGGGGCCATGGAGCCGTTCGTGGCCGCCTACGACGGCTTCCACAAGCAGACCGACCCCTCCGACTGGCTCGAGGGCCTCGTCAAGGCCTACGTCGGCGACTCCATCGCCAGCGACTTCTACCGGGAGGTCGCCGCCCGGCTCGACACGGACACCCGCGAGCTGGTCCTCGCCGTGCTCGACGACACCGGACACGCCGGTTTCGCCGTGGAGAAGGTGCGCGCGGCGATCGACGCCGACCCGCGTGTGGGCGGGCGGCTCGCGCTGTGGGCACGGCGGCTGATGGGGGAGGCGCTCTCGCAGTCCCAGCGGGTGGTGGCCGACCGGGACGCGCTGTCGACGATGCTCGTGGGCGGGGTCGCGGACGGGTTCGACCTGGCCGAGGTCGGCAAGATGTTCTCGCGGATCACCGAGGCACACACGAAGCGGATGGCGGCGCTGGGGCTGGCCGCCTGATCTCTGCCGGGTCTGCCGGGTCTGCCGAGTCTGTCGTTTCGGCCGTCGCCGTCGCCGTCGCCGGGTCTGCCGGATCTGTCGTTTCGGCCGTCGCCGTCACCGTCGCCGGGTCTGTCGTTTCGGCCGTCGCCTTCGCCTCTGCCGATTTTGCGGAGGCGGGGCCTCGCTCCGGTGCGGCAGCTGCCGTCAGACGGTCGCCGAGCTGCGCCGGAGTCCTACCGCGGGGCGCAGCAGCAGCGACAACGAGGCCGCGGAGAGCGTCGCCGAGCCGAGGAGCACCAGCAGGAATCCTCCGGCGCCCAGCGCGGTGTGCGTGACGAACGCCCCGAAAAGGGCCCCGGCGATCCCGGTCGGCAGGACCAGGAGGCGGGCGGGCAGGCGGTGGGGCAGGCTGCGCGCGGCCACCCATGCCAGGGTGAGGCCGAGGATTGCGGCGCTGAGCGCTTCCAAGAGCATGTCGGGGTCCCTCCCACATGGCCGGCCTGCCCCAAACGGTCACAGCCGACATACCCCTGACCTGCGGAACACAATCCTCCTCCTGTGGGTGAACTGTGCTCCGTCCGTGACCGCGAAGACGGGTGGGTCCCGGCGGAGATCTCCGCCGGGACCCACCCGTCTTCGCGGTCCGTCGTCCGCGTCGCCGACTACAGCGCGCCGAAGCCCACCTTGCGCGGAGCCGGCTCACCGATCTCGACGTAGGCGAGCCGGTCGGCCGGCACGAGGACCTTGCGGCCGTGCTCGTCCACGAGGCTCAGCAGCTGCGACTTGCCGGCCAGTGCCTCGCCCACCACGCGCTCGACCTCCTCGGCGCTCTGACCGCTCTCCAGAACGATCTCGCGGGGCGCGTGCTGCACGCCGATCTTGACCTCCACGGCTATGTCCCTCCGACGGTCAGTAAGTGCGCGATCTTCCGCGCCGTACCAGCACACATTAGCCCGGTGAGGGGACGTACACGCTGCGTCGGAGAACGCCACGAGCGAACAGCCGACGGGAACAGAACCCGTGCCGCGGCGGTCAGTGCTGGTCGGTGCCGTGCAGCGGGAAGCCCGCGATACCCCGCCAGGCCAGCGAGGTCAGCAGCTGGACCGCCTGGTCGCGCGGGACGCTGCGGTCGCTGTGCAGCCAGGAACGCGCCACCACCTGCGCGAGGCCGCCCAGACCGGAGGCGAGCAGCATCGACTCCGCACGCGAGAGGCCGGTGTCCTCGGCGATGACGTCGCAGATCGCCTCCGCGCACTCGTTCGTCACCTTGTCCACGCGCTCGCGCACGGCGGGCTCGTTGGTCAGGTCCGACTCGAACACCAGACGGAAGGCGCCGCCGTCGTCCTCCACGTAGGCGAAGTACGCGTCCATCGTCGCCCGGACGCGCTGCTTGTTGTCGGAGGTCGACGCGAGCGCGCTGCGCACGGACTGGATCAGTGCCTCGCAGTGCTGGTCCAGCAGGGCGAGGTAGAGGTCGAGCTTGCCGGGGAAGTGCTGGTAGAGCACCGGCTTGCTGACCCCGGCGCGCTCGGCGATGTCGTCCATCGCGGCCGCGTGGTAGCCCTGGGCCACGAACACTTCCTGGGCGGCGCCCAGCAGCTGGTTGCGTCGGGCTCGGCGGGGAAGGCGTGTGCCCCGCGGGCGTACCGCCTCTGTCTGCTCGATGGCTGTCACGCCGCCTCCCATAGTCGTCCTCGTGCGGTGTGCGCCGCGTCGACATCGTACTTTTCGGTAACCGTGGTGTGGGTGCTGCGAGCGCAGAATTTCACGGACCGGACGGTGGCGAAACCCGCACAACAGGTTTGAAATGGGTTCAGGACGGGCAAAGATCGGCCTCTTTTCCGTCCGGCGAGGCGCGATTCAGCGGTAGTCGTCCTCGTCGTGCGAGACGACGCGGGCCTGTTCGGCCAGGTCGGCTTCGTTGGCGCGGTCCGGTTCGACGCCCGTCAGCGGCTCGTCGCGCTCCTGCCCGACATCCGCCCGCTGCTCGGCCGTGTCGGCGTCGGGTGCCTCCACGTCGCGTTCCTCCGCTTCCGGTGCCTCGTCGTCGAAGGTCTCGGGGTCGGTCGGGTCGACGGTCATGCTGGGCTCCCTTCCTACGAACGCTCCCGGGTTGCGGGGCTCACACGCGGGTGCCCACTTCACGAGCGTAGGAGACACCCGATCCGGACGCCACGTGTCACCTGTCGCGGCGCCGCACGTGAGTGTGAATGCGGCACCGGACGTGGCCGTGATTGCAGCGCCGCACGTGGCCGTGATCGCGGCACCGGACGTGACTGTGAGCGCGGCACCGCACGTGACGGGCGATCGCGACACTGCCTGTGATGGCGAACACATGAACCACTGCGTGATCGTCTCGTAACATTGCCGCATGCCTTCGACCGAGCCGCCGTCCGTGCCGCCCGCCAACGTGCTGCCGAAGGTCGCGGCCGTCAGGGTCGCGGACGGGGAACGGCTCAGGTCGGTCCACCTTCCCGGTATGACCCTCACCGTGCGTTCGAGACCGCCCGCCCGCGAGGGACTGCCACCCGCTCTCCATGTGCACGGTCTCGGCGGCTCCTCGCAGAACTGGTCCGCGCTCATGCCGCTGCTGGACGGCGTCGTCCACAGCGAGGCCCTCGACCTGCCCGGCTTCGGCGACTCCCCGCCGCCGGACGACGGCGACTACTCGATCACGGGCCACGCGCGCGCGGTCGTCCGTTACCTCGACGCCGCCGGGCGCGGCCCCGTGCACCTCTTCGGGAACTCGCTCGGCGGCGCCGTCGTCACCCGCGTCGCCGCGGCGCGGCCCGACCTGGTGCGGACGCTGACCCTCGTCTCGCCCGCGCTGCCGGAGATCCGCGTGCAGCGCAGCGCCGTGCCGACGGGGCTGTTGGCACTGCCGGGCGTGGTGGCGCTGTTCAACCGGCTCACCCGGGAGTGGACCGCCGAGCAGCGGGTCCGCGGCGTGACGGCACTGTGCTACGGCGACCCGGGGCGGGTGACGCCGGAAGGCTTCCGCAACGCCGTGGAGGAGATGGAGCGGCGGTTGCGGCTGCCGTACTTCTGGGACGCGATGGCGCGTTCGGCCCGGGGAATCGTCAACGCGTACACGGTGGGCGGCCAGTACGGACTGTGGCGACAGGCCGAGCGGGTTCTCGCACCCACGCTCCTGGTCTACGGTGGACGGGACCAACTCGTCGGCTACCGCATGGCCCAGCGGGCTGCCCGTGCCTTCCGCGACTCCCGGCTGCTGACCCTGCCGGACGCGGGGCACGTGGCGATGATGGAGTACCCGGAGACCGTGGCCACGGCGTTCCGTGAACTCCTCGCGGACACCCGGGGCGCCGTGGACACCGCGGGCGCCGCGGCCGGCCCGGACGCCGTGGACAGCGGAGATCCGGCGGGTGGCGAGAGGACCGACGGGGCCGTCGACGGCGAGCCCGCCAACCAGACCACAGGAGGCTGAGGCGCGACGTGGGACGCCACAGCCGCCGCGGGCCCGCCCCCAGGGCCGACGCCGCGGACAACGCCGCAACACGCGACGACCGGACCGCCGGGCGGGCACCCGACCCGCCGCGCCGGGAGAACGGGAACGCGCAGGGGCCACACGGGTCGCGTGGGTCGCATGGGTCACACGAGTCGTATGGGCCACACGAGTTGCATGGGCCACACGGGTCGTACGGGCCACACGGGTCGTACGGGTCGGACTGGCCGCCGCAGGGGGCGCAGGGCACGCAGGGGGCCCAGGGGTCGCAGGGCGTGCCTCGTCAGGCGGCGTGGGGCGAGGCCCCGGGCGGCCGCCAGGGATACGCGGCCCCCGGGCCCGGCCGTGTCGGAGGCCCGGGACCGGGGTTCCCGGACGGGACGCCGGCCCACGGGTTTCCCCGGCCGGCGGCGGACGGTACCCCCGCGCGGGGTGTGCCGAGGGTCCGGGGCGGTCACCCCGAGCAGCGGGAACCGGGTGGCGGCTGGGGCGAGCCGAACGGCTGGCGCGGTGCCGGGCACGGACCCCCGGCGGGACCGCACGCAGGCGCTGCCCCCGACTCCTTCGCACCGGCGCCGTCGCCCTCCGGGCCGTCCGGACCGTCCGCGCCTTTTCCGCGGCAGCGGCGGGCGCCCCAGGATGGGCCGCGGCAGGACTACCTGGACGCCTTCGGCGAGGACGACGACGTTTTCGCGGCCCGCCCCGCGCGCCGTGCCCCCGGCCCGGCAGGGCCCGCCGATCCGTACGCCGCCGTCACCGACTGGAGCGCCGCGGACGGGGGTGCCGTCGGGGACGGCGGCGCCGGTGGGGGCGGTGTCGCCGACGACGGTGACGACCAGCCGCCCACGGGTGAACCCGCGCCGGGCAAGGGCGCCAAGGGCCGGACCTTCACCGGGATCGCGGCGGCCGCCGTCACCACGGTGCTGGCCGTCGTCGTGGCCGGTCAGGTGGCCGACGGCTCGGACGGGGACGACATGCGCTCCCAGTCGGCCGCCGAACAGGCCCGGGGTGCCCACGACCCCGCGTCACGGGACGACGAACGGCCGACGCCCCCCGCGTCCGAGGCCGCGAAGCCCCTGACGTACGAGCAGAAGATGGGCAAGACGTACCCGCTCAGCACCACGCTCAAGGGCTCGGGGAAGTTCGACGCGATCCCGGGCATCGCCAAGGGGACCGGGAAGGGGGAGAAGTACACCTACCGCGTGGACGTGGAGCAGGGGCTCGGCCTCGACGGGCAGCTCTTCGCCGACGCCGTGCAGAAGACGCTCAACGACGACCGGAGCTGGTCCCACAACGGCGCCCGCACCTTCGAGCGCATCGAGTCGGGGCAGCCGAACTTCGTCATCACTCTGGCCAGCCCCGGGACCACCGCCGAGTGGTGCGCCAAGTCCGGCCTTGACACCACCGAGGACAACGTGTCCTGCGACTCGGCCGCCACCGAACGCGTGATGATCAACGCCTACCGGTGGGCGCAGGGTGCCGAGCCGTACGGCGACGCGATCCACGCGTACCGGCAGATGCTGATCAACCACGAGATCGGCCACCGCATCGGCTTCAACCACGTCACGTGCGACAAGGACGGCGAACTCGCCCCCGTCATGCAGCAGCAGACGAAGTTCATCGACCACGACGGAATCGACTGCCGCCCGAACCCCTGGGCCTACCCGAACAGCTGACCGAAGAGTTCGGGCCCGAGGCTCGCGTGTGGTGACCGAGTGATCTCTTAGCGCTACCGAACGCGCCTCGCACGGGAAAGTTACGACCGTTCACCCCTTTTGGTGGCGCGATGGACAACCGTCCATCGCGCCACCTCCTTGTCCGCATACGTTCGTCCCGCTGCGAGCCGCCGGGTCAACGGCGGCTCCCCAAACGGGAGATCGGGGGTGCGCGCGTGCGCATCGGACTGCTTACGGAGGGTGGCTATCCGTATGTGAGCGGTGAGGCCGGGCTCTGGTGCGACCGGCTTGTGCGCGGGCTGGAGCAGCACGAGTTCGACGTCTACGCCCTCAGCCGCACCGAGCGGGAGGAGGCCGAGGGCTGGGTTCCGCTGCCGCCGCAGGTCGGCCGGGTGCGCACCGCCCCGTTGTGGGAGACCACGGACGACGGCGCCGTCCACGGACGGCGTGCGCGCCGGCGTTTCGCCGAGTGCTACGGCGAGTTGGCCACGGCCCTGTGCACCGCCGCCCCCGGCGGCCCGGCCGGGAGTCCGGAAGGCCTGGCGGAAGGGCAGTCGGCCCTTGAGGCGGACCGTTTCGCCAATGCGCTGTACGGCCTCGCCGAACTCGCCCGCGACGAGGGCGGGCTGCCCGCCGCACTCCGCTCGGAGACCGCCGTGCGCGCCCTGGAACGCGCCTGTCGTGCGCCCGGCGCCCACCGCTCCGCACGCGAGGCGCGCGTTCCCGACCTGCTGACCGTCGCCGCGCGCCTCGAACGCGCCCTGCGCCCCCTGTCGCTGGACTGGTACGAGGACGACGACCTCGGCTCGGTGGACCTGTGCCACGCCGCCTCCGGCGGTACCGCCGCCCTGCCCGGCCTGCTCGCCCGGCACTTCTGCGACGTCCCCCTGCTCGTGACCGAGTACGGGGTGCGGCTGCGGGCGCACTACCTGACGGAACCCGATTCCTCGCCCGCGATACGGTCCCTGCTCGCCTCCTTCCACGGCCGGCTGGCCGCCGAGACCTACCGGCGCGCGGCCGTGATCACGCCCGGCAACACGCACGCCCGCCGCTGGCAGGAGCGCTGCGGGGCCGACCGGGCCAAGCTGCGCACGGTCCATCCGGGCATGGACGCCGCTCCCTTCGCGGAGGCGGGGGAGTCCCCGGAGTGCGCCGATCCGCGGACCCTCGTCTGGGTCGGACGCGTCGAGCCGGCCAAGGACCTGGTCTCGCTGCTGCACGCCTTCGCGGAGATCCGCAGGGCGGAGCCCGCGGCGCGCCTCAGGATCGTCGGCTCGCCCTTCGGGACCGAAGGCGCCGCGTACCTCGCGCACTGCAAGGGACTGGCCGCGCAGCTCTTCCCCGACGAGGCCGACGGCCCGCACGCCGTCGGCCGCAACCCGGTCTCCTTCGAGGAGACCGGCGGACCCGAACTGCCCACCCGCGCCGACGCGTACGCCTCGGGCGCCCTGGTGGTGCTCTCCAGCGTCGTCGAAGGGTTCCCGTCTGGGCTCGTCGAGGCCATGTTCTGCGGCCGCGCGACGGTGTCCACGGACGTCGGCGCGGTGGTGGAGGCCATCGGCGGCACCGGACTCGTCGTGCCCCCGCGCAATCCGCGGGCGCTCGCCGAGGCGTGCGTCGCGCTGTTGCGCGACCCGGAGCGCCGTGAGCGCCTGGGCGCCGCCGCACGCGCCCGTGCGCTGGAGCTGTTCACCGTCGAGCAGAACATCACGGCATTTCACAGCATTTACCTGGAGATCCTGTCGCGTACACCGGTACGTCGCGTCGTCCTCGACGACACCGGCGCACCCCTGCCCTTCGCCGTCCCCGCCGAGGCCCATGTGCCCGGCCGCTGGAGCGACCCCACGGCCCGTATCGCGGCCAGGGGCGGCCCCAGCCCCGGTCCCAGCCCCAGTCCCGGTCCCGGCGCGGTCCGGAGCGGTCCGGGCTGGGCGACGGACGGTCCCGTCCGGGCCGCGGCTCCGGTGTCGGCCACCGAGGGAGCGGCCCGATGAGCGGCATCGGCGAACTGGACCGGCCCGAGACCCCGCGCAGCCCGGGCGCCTGGGACGAACGCTCACGGACCTGCCTCACCGACGGGGGCCACGGAACGGACGCGGCCCCCACGGCCGGTGACGCCGGTGCAGCCGCCTCCTCCCTCGGCACCGAGATGGACGAGGGGGGAGAGGGCGTGCGTTCGGCGGAGGACCGGCAGTACGCGAAGGACCGGCAGTACGCGAAGGACCGGCTGCACGCGGAGGACCGACGGCACACGGATCACTCGGATCGCATCGGCGGGTCTCGCGCCGCCGACGGCCGTGACGATCGCGCCGATCGCGGGGACGACGAGCGGGACGGTGCGGGGCGTGTGGACGGCCCTCGTGAATCCGGCATTCGTACAGGCGGCATTCGTGAAGGCGGCCTTCGTGAGGGCGGTGGTCGTGAAGACGGCGGCCGCGAGGGGGGTGCCGCCGGTGGGGAGGCCCGAGACGTGAGGCAGTCGCCGTCCGCGTCCACCGCGCGCCGTGCCGCCGCCGACCCCGTGAAGGGGCTGCTCCACCGCCACCGCGACCTGTGCGAACGCGCCGTGGACCCACTGGAGATCGCGGCGGGCCTGGAGGCGCACGGCGTCACCGACCGGACCGCGGCACGCTTCCGCCACCGGGACGTCTTCTCCCTCGCCGAAGAGATGTACGCCCGGGTCCCGCGCGACGGCGACACCCCGGCCCGCCCCGACGAGACGCCGACGCCCCGGCCACGTACCGCCGGAGTCCTCCTCGCTCTGCTGCCCGGCGTACTGTGCGCCGCCACCGTGGCCGTACTGCACCTCACCGAGGGCCGGCCGCGCCTGATCGCCGCCGCCGTCGGCCTCCTCGCGGTGACCCTGGCCCTGGGCGCGGCCCTTCGCCGCGGGCCGCTGAGCGCCTCGACACGCACCACCAGCACCTGGACCTGCTGGCTCGTCGGCTACGCCCTGCTCGGCGACGGACTCCTCCGCAACGCCGTCACCGGTGGCCCGGACGGCCTCCCCGACGGCACCGCCGACGGCCCTTGGCCCGTCACCGTCGCCCCCGTCCTGGCGCTCGCACTGTCCTACGCGCCCGCGGTCGGATGCGCTCACCTCTTCGCCGCGGGCGCCCGCCGCAAACTGTCGTCCAGCCGGGGCCTGGCCGACTTCTCCGCCTCCGTACGCCCCCTGCTGCTCGGCACCTTCGCCCTGTACCTGGGTGCCCTCGCCGCCCTGCTCGCGCTGACCGGAGCCGTGCTCGGCGAGCCCGCCGCCCATCCCCAGACCCTCACCCTGGGCGCCCTGCTGCTGCTCGCCCGGCTGCTCACCGTGCACGGCCACGCGCACGCCTCCACGCTCGTCCTCACCACCACGGCCGCCGTCGAGGCCGCCGCCCTGGCCACGCTCTTCGCCGGACGCCTCCCCGGCTGCGGGTTCCTCACCGCCCCCGTGGAGGCCCTGGTCGCCGTCTGCGGCCCGGCCGGTGTCCCGACGGCCGCCTGCGGGATCGGTGCCCTGACCCTCCTGATCCACGCGTCCCGCCGTCTGACCAGGGCCTCGGCCCACGCGTCGACGGAGCGAACCCGGTGAACGCGCGCACGGTCAGCCCCCCACTCGTCCTCTCCACCCTCGCATCACCCCTTGAAGGAGCCCCCAGATGACCACCTCCCGACCCGACGCCTCGGCACCGGGAGCCGCCCGATGAGAGTCCTGCTGATCGGAGCCAACGGCTACATCGGCCGCTTCGTCGCCGACCGTCTGCTCGCCGACCCCGCCGTCCAGCTCACCGCCCTCGGCCGCGGCGACGACGCCGACGTCCGCTTCGACCTCGCCACGGGCAGCCCCGGCGCCCTCACCCGCTTCCTCGACGCGGTCCATCCCGGCGTGGTCGTCAACTGCGCGGGCGCCACCCGGGGCGGGGCCCGCGAACTCACCCGGCACAACACCGTCGCCGTCGCGACCGTCTGCGAGGCCCTGCGCCGCAGCGGCTGCGGAGCCCGCCTGGTGCAGGTCGGGTGCAGCGCGGAGTACGGCCCCAGCCAGCCCGGCTCCTCCACCGCGGAGGACGCCGTGCCCCGCCCCGGCGGCCCCTACGGCGTCAGCAAACTCGCCGCGACCGAACTCGTCCTCGGCTCCGGTCTGGACGCCGTCGTCCTGCGCGTCTTCTCGCCCGCGGGGCCCGGCACGCCCGCAGGCTCCCCGCTCGGCCGCCTCGCCGAGGCCATGCGGCGTGCGATGCAGTCCGGGGACGGCGAGCTGCGCCTGGGCGGCCTCGGTGCCCAGCGCGACTTCATCGACGTCCGCGACGTCGCCCGCGCGGTGCACGCCGCCTCCCTCTCCGCAGCACAGGGCGTTATCAACATCGGCTCCGGCCGCGCCGTCCGCCTGCGCGACGCGGCCGCCACCCTCGCCCGGGTCGCCGGCTACGGCGGCGCCCTGCACGAACTCGACGGTCCTCCCGGCGCCCTGCGGCCCACCATCGGCCACCCCCGCACCGAGTCCGTCGCCCACCGCGTCGACGCCCTCGGCCACCACCGGACCGATGCCCTCGGCCACCACCGCCCGGATCCCCTCGGAAGCCGCGGCGAGCGCACCGACTCCGAGCACGCGGCACCGGCCCCCCATCCCTACCCCGACGGCTGCGGCAGCTGGCAGCAGGCCGATGTGCGCACCGCACGCGACCGGCTCGGCTGGCGTCCCCGGATCGCCCTCGAAGAGTCCCTCGCCGACATCTGGATGGAGGCGGCATGCCGTATCTGACCAGCACCAGGGCGGGCACCGCGGGCACCGGCGTCCGCACCGGGTTCGGAGTCCCGGGACTGGCGCACCCCCTCGTCGCCCCCGACGAGTGGGCCGGCCTCACCTGCCCCGGCACCCCGCTGCACTGGGTCGTCCTCAACATCGCCGACGGTCCTGGCGCCCACCCCGACCCGCGGTGCCTGGAGGCCGTCGGCCGCCTGCGCAACGCGGGCGTCCGCGTCCTCGGCCATCTCGACGCCGCGTACGGGGCCCGCAGCCTCGGCGAACAGATCTCCGACGCCCACCGACACCTCGACTGGTACCAGGTCGACGGCTTCCTCCTCGACCACTGCCCGTCGGAACGGGCCGCCCTGCCCGAGGTCCGCCGCATCGTCACCACCCTCCGGGCGATCAGTGACGATGCCCACATCGTCCTCGGTCACGGCACCCACCCCTACCCCGGCTACGCCGAGAACGCCGACCAACTCGTCACGTTCTCCGGCACCTGGGCCGACTACCGCTGGTCCCAGGCGGCCGAGTGGAGCGCGGACTATCCGCCCGACCGCTTCTGCCACTTCGTCCACGGCGTACCGCGCGGGCACCTGGAGGAAGCGCTGCGCATAGCCCGCTGGCAGGGAGCAGCGACGATCTACTTCACCGACCGCACGGACAGCGGTGGCCGCGCCGACCCGTGGGAGACGATGCCCGGCTACTGGGACGAAATCGTCTCGCGGGTCGGGACGGGTGTCTCGGAATGAAAAAGGCCGTGGCAGTGTTACTGGCAGAACAACCGTAATTACTGACCGACCAACGGAGTCCCCGTGTCGCTGCCACCCCTGGTCGAGCCGGCTGCCGAGCTCACCGTAGACGAGGTCCGCAGGTACTCCCGCCACCTGATCATCCCCGATGTGGGGATGGACGGGCAGAAGCGGCTGAAGAACGCCAAGGTGCTCGCCGTCGGCGCGGGCGGCCTCGGCTCGCCGACCCTGATGTACCTGGCGGCAGCCGGTGTCGGCACGCTCGGCATCATCGAGTTCGACGAGGTCGACGAGTCGAACCTGCAGCGTCAGGTCATCCACAGCCAGGCCGACATCGGCCGGCCCAAGGCCGAGTCCGCCCGCGACACCATCAAGGGCATCAACCCGCTGGTGGACGTGGTCCTTCACCAGGAGCGGCTCGAGGCCGACAACGTGATGGACATCTTCAGCCAGTACGACCTGATCGTCGACGGTACGGACAACTTCGCGACCCGCTACCTGGTCAATGACGCCTGCGTCCTGCTGAACAAGCCCTACGTCTGGGGCTCGATCTACCGTTTCGACGGTCAGGCCTCCGTCTTCTGGTCCGAGCACGGGCCCTGCTACCGCTGCCTCTACCCGGAGCCCCCGCCCCCCGGCATGGTCCCCTCCTGCGCCGAGGGCGGCGTGCTGGGCGTGCTGTGCGCGTCCATCGGCTCCATCCAGACCAACGAGGCCATCAAGCTCCTCCAGGGCATCGGCGAACCGCTGGTCGGCCGCCTGATGATCTACGACGCCCTGGAGATGACCTACCGGCAGGTCAAGGTCCGCAAGGACCCCGACTGCGCGGTCTGCGGCGAGAACCCGACCGTCACCGAGCTCATCGACTACGAGGCCTTCTGCGGCGTCGTGTCCGAGGAGGCCCAGGCGGCGGCCGCCGACTCCACGATCACTCCCAAGCAGCTCAAGGAGTGGATCGACGACGGTGAGAACATCGAGCTCATCGACGTCCGCGAGCCGAACGAGTTCGAGATCGTCTCGATCCCGGGCGCCCGGCTGATCCCGAAGAACGAGTTCCTCATGGGCTCCGCCCTCGAGAGCCTCCCGCAGGACAAGAAGATCGTCTTGAACTGCAAGACGGGTGTCCGCAGTGCGGAAGTCCTCGCGGTCCTCAAGTCCGCCGGCTTCGCGGACGCCGTCCACGTCGGCGGCGGCGTGATCGGCTGGGTCAACCAGATCGAGCCGGAGAAGCCCGTCTACTGACCGGCTGCCGGACCCGCTTCCCGGACGGCGGGGGTTTCGCGCACCGCAGGTGCCCGAAGCCCCCGCCGTCGTCATGAGCAGACCTTGCCGTCCTCCGGCACCGTCCCCTTCAACAGGTAGGCGTCCACCGTGGAGTCGACACAGTCGCTCCCGCTCCCGTACGCGCCGTGGCCCTCGCCCTTCCAGGTCAGCACCACGCCGACGTCCTCGCCCAGCTCGTCCGCCATCCTGCGGGCGCCCTCGTAGGGAGTGGCGGGGTCGCCCGTGTTGCCGACCACCAGGACAGGGGCCGCGCCGGGTGCGCTCACCTCCGGGGTCTCGTGCTGACCGGCCACCGGCCAGTCGTGGCACCAACCGGCCGTGTCCCAGCCGAGGAAGGCGCCGAAGACGGGCGAGACCTTCTCGAACTTCGGCAGCAGCTTCTTCGTCTCCGCGACGGTCGGCCGCTGCTTGTCGTCCAGGCACGATATGACCCGCTGCGAGTGGGTCGTCGTGCCGTAGTGTCCCGAGGGATCGCGCTCGTTGTAGCCGTCGGCGAGCGCCAGCAGTTCCGAGCCGTCGCCCTGCTCGGCCGCCTCGAGCGCGCTGGTCAGGGCCGGCCAGCCGCTCTCGCTGTACAGCGGCAGCACGATCCCGGTGAGCGCGAGCGTCTGCGTCAGCTCGCGATCCGGCGAGGACGTGGGCAGCGGGTTCGCATCCAGCCGCTTCAGCAGGCCGGCGATCTTCCGCGACCCCTGCTCGGGATCCTGGCCGGTCGACTTCAGGTAGTCGTCCAGGGCGCGTTGGAAGCCCCTGGCCTGGTTCTCGGCGTGGCCCATCGTGTCGGCGCTCGGGTCCACCACGGCGTCGAGGACCAGGCGTCCCACGTGCTCCGGGAAGAGGTGGGCGTAGACGCCGCCGAGTTCGGTGCCGTACGAGATGCCGAAGTAGTGCGTCTTCCCGTCGCCCAGGACGTGTCGCATCAGGTCCATGTCGCGGGCGGTGTCCGTGGTCGAGACGTGCTCCATGAGCTTGCCGGCGGCCTTCTCGCAGCCCTCGCCGAAGTCGGCGGCGTCCTTCAGATACGCCTGCTCCTCGGACGGGGTGTCAGGAGTGGAGTCCACCGACTCGGCGGCCTCGATCGCCTCGTCGGAGCGGCAGCGGACGCCCTCACTGGCGGCCACCCCGCGCGGGTCCCAGCTCACCAGGTCGTACCGCTCATGCAGGGAGGAGACGGTGTCGGCGTAGGACGGCATCATGGAGATGCCGGAACCGCCGGGGCCGCCGAAGTTGAACAGCAGGGAGCCGATGCGGTCGTCCCCGGTCGCCCTGGACCGGATCAGCGCGAGATCGATCGTCTCGCCGTCCGGATCGGACCAGTCCAGCGGCGCCTCGAGCGTGGCGCACCGCCAGTCGTCGTCCGGCGCCGGGGCGTCGTCGGTGCCCTCGCAGCGGGCCCAGTCGAGCGTCTGGGACGCCAGCGCCTCGGGCACCCCGGACGGTGCCGCCGCCGAAGGCCCCGCGCTGCTCCTGCCCCCGTCGTCCTTGTCCTCGTCGGACGAGCCGCCGCTGCAACCCGCGGTCAGCAGTGCGGCGGCGGCCGTCAGGGCCGTCCACCTCACGAGACGAGCCATGTCCTCTCCCCCCTGGCAAGCCGTCCGCGCCGTGCGGCGGATGGCGTTCCTGCCATGGTAGGTGGAGCCGGCAGCGCCTGCGGAAGCCTGTGGATAACGCTCTGACCTGGGCATTAGGCCCGCTCGCTGCCGCAGTCCGCAGTCCGCGGGCAGGACACACGGTCCCGGCCGTCAGGAGCACACGGTCCCGGCCGCCGGCACCTTGCCGTCGAGCAGATAGCCGTGCACCGCGTCCTGCACGCACCGGTTCTTGCTGTCGTAGGCGCCGTGGCCCTGCCCCTTGTAGGTCAGTTCCACGCCGACGTCCTTGCCCAGCGCGTCCACCATCCGGCCGGCGCCCTCGTAGGGCGTAGCGGGGTCGCCGGTGTTGCCGATCACCAGGATCGGCGGCGCGCCGGGGGCACTGACGTCGGGGTGGTCGGCGGCCCCGGCGACCGGCCAGTCGGTGCAGCTGAGCATGGACCAGGCGAGGTAGTCGCCGAACAGCGGGGACGCGTCCCGGAACTCGGGCAGCTTGCGTTCCACGTACGCGGTGTCGTACCGCGGCTTGTCGTCGGCGCAGTTGATGGCGACGTTGGCCGCGGTGATGTTGCTGTACTGGCCGTCCTCGTTGCGTCCGTTCAACGCGTCCGACAGCACCATGAGGACCCGTCCGTCGCCGTCGTACGCCTGCTCCAGACCCTCGGTGAGGTACTCCCAGAAGTCCTTCGAGTACAGCGCCTGCGCGATGCCGCCGGTCGCGGCGGTCTGGGTGAGTTCACGGGGGAAGACGCCGGGGATCGGTTTGCGGTCGAGGTCCTTCAGCAAGCGGGCGATGCGCGCCTCGACGTCGTCCGCCGTGTCCCCGATCGGGCACTCCTCGGTCTTCGACACACAGTCCTCGGCGAAGTTGTCCAGCGCCAGCTGGAACCCCTTCGCCTGGCCCAACGAGCTCTGTTCTGCCGTCTGCGTCGGGTCGACGACCGCGTCGAAGACGGCACGTCCCACGTGCCGGGGGAAGAGGTGGGCGTAGACGCCGCCGAGTTCGGTGCCGTAGGAGATGCCGAAGTAGTGCAGCTTCTCGTCGCCGAGTACCTGGCGCATCAGGTCCATGTCGCGGGCGGCGTCGGTCGTGCGCACATGCGGAATGATCTCCTTCGAGTTCTTTTCGCAGGCCGCGTTGAACTTCTCCGTGTTGTCCACCAGCTCGGTGCGCTCGGCCCGGTCGTCGGGGGTGGCGTCCTGCTGGAAGTAGGTGTCGAGCTGGTCGTCGTCCAGGCACTCCACGGGGTCGCTGCGGCCGACGCCGCGCGGATCGAAGCTGACCAGGTCGTAGCGGGTGCGCAGTTTCGCGTAGTCCTGGCCGAACGCGGGCAGCGTGGTCACGCCCGATCCGCCCGGCCCGCCGAAGTTGAAGACGAGCGAGCCGATCCGCCGGTCCGCCTCGCCGCTGGCCCTGGCCCGGATCAGCGCGAGGCCGATCGTGTCGCCCTCGGGGTCGTCCCAGTCGAGGGGCGCCTTCATGGTGGCGCACTGCCACTCGTCCCCGTCCGGCAGCGGAGAAGGAGCGGCGCCGCCGCCCTCGGCCTCGGACGGTGCCGGGCAGTCCTTCCAGCTCAGCTTCTGGTCCGTCAGGTCCGTGTCGTCCTCCTGGGACCCGCCGCCACAGCCCGTCAGCAGGACGGACAGCGTCGTGAGAGCAGTGACGGTCAGGGCGGCGGCGCGCAGCCGGGAGGGATTCGGCATGCGTCCATCGTGCGGTCGCGCGGGAGCACCCGCTCGGGACGAGGGCCGTACGAGGGACGACGCCGAGAGACCGTGGTACGAGGGACACGAGGGACGAAGGGCGTGCCGGGGTGGAGGGAGCGTGCCGAGGCACGGAGAGCGCATCCGTGTCCGGTTACAGCGCCTCTTTGCGCGTGAGGTGGTTGAAGACCAGCCAGCCCGGCAGCACCGGCAGCCACAGGGTGAGCAGCCGGTAGAGCAGCACCGCGGGCGCCGCGACCTCCTTGGGGAGGCCGACGGCGATCAGACCGACCGTCAGCGTCGCCTCCACCGCGCCCACGCCGCCCGGCGTCGGCGCGGCGGAGCCCAGGGCGTTGCCCGCGAGGAAGACGACCGCGACGCTCGCGAGACTGATCGACGCGGAGTCGTCGCCGAAGGCGCGGATCGAGGCGTCCAGGCACATCACGAAGCAGGCGGTGAGCAATAGCATGCCGCCGATGCCGGTGACCAGCTTCTGCGGGCGTTGCAGCACGTCCAGCATGCGCGGCACGACCCCGGCGAAGAGCGACCGCACGCGCGTGACGACGAATTTGCGCAGGAACGGCACGGACGTCACGACGAGCACCAGCACCGCCACGGTCAGCAGGCCGGCGATGACCGTCCGGGACGGCGACAGCGACGGTGTCTTCTCGGTGCCGGTCAGATAGCCGAAGGACAGCAGCATCAGGATGTGGCAGCCGAGCCCGAACAACTGGGACGCGCCGACGCTCGCCACCGCGAGCCCGGGGCGCACGCCCGCACGTTGCAGGAACCGGGTGTTCAGGGCGACGCCACCGACCGCCGCGGGGGCGACGATCTTCACGAAGGACCCGGCGACCTGTGCGGCCACGGTCCGCAGGAAGGGCACCCTCTCGGGTACGAAGCCCAGCAGCGCCATCGCGGCCGCGACGTAACTCGCCGCCGAGAAGAGCACGGCCGCGGCCACCCAGCCCCACTGGGCGTTCGAGATCAGCGGGCCGAACTCGATGTGGGTGAGCTGCGTCAGCAGGAAGTAGGCGCCGATCGCGCCGGCGATGAAGCTGATCAGCGTGCGCGGCCGCACCCGCTCCAGACGGGCCGGTTCGACGGGTGCCTGCGGCCTGATGCGCAGCACCGCGTGGCGGATCAGGGTGAGCAGGTCCTCCTCGCGCGCTTCCTCGACGGCCTCGTCCACGGCCCGCTTCTCGGCCCGCTGCTCGGCACGTACGGCCTTCTTGTCCGGTCTGTCGGCCTGGGCCGGCTGGTCGGCCTTCCCGGACGCGGGGCTCGTGGCGTCGTGGCCGGCCGCCTCCGCGCGGGCCAGCTTGGCCTGGCGGGACGACTCCAGGACCGCCTCGCGCTCGCGCTGGGCCCGTTCCCGCGCCAGCTTGCGCAGGGTCGCGCGTGTGGAGCGGCTGAGTGCGATGGGCTGGAGCATCGGCAGGCAGTCCGCCACCGTGTCGGGGCCGAGCACACCGACCGCCGACGCGACCGCGCGTTCGGCACCGACCCGCAGGCCGAACGTCACCAGGAGCTGGGAGATGTCCATGCGCAGCAGCAGGTCGCCGGCGGCGATCTCGCCGATGCGCAGGTCGGTGAGGATCACCGTGCCGGAACGATCCACCAGGATCGCGTCGCCCACCAGCCTGCGGTGCGCGATGCGCCGGGACTGGAGGGCCCGTACCTGCTCCCAGGTGTCGCGCAGGAGGTCGTCGGTGATCTCCTCGTCCGTCAGCGAGTCCAGGGAGCGCCCGCCGGTGTGCTCGTAGACGAGCATCACGGCGTCCGGACCCAGCTCCGACGTGGCGATCAGCTTGGGAGCGTTGGCACCGGCCGCGATGGCCGCGTAGGCGAGCAGCGCCTCCTGCTCCAGGGCCTGCCGCAGCGAGGGAAGGCTGCTGCGGGTGGCGAAGCCGCGCAGTGTCAGGTTGCGCCACGCCCGGTAGAAGAAGCCCTGGGCCTGCTGTTCCCGGTCCACCACCGTCACGTCGAGCGGCCGGCCGTCCTCCAGGGTGACGAAGTAGCGGCGGCCGCGGTCACCGGTCTCGACGCTGTCCGACGGCGCCTCCTGCCGGGCGGCGGTCACCGGCCGGAAGCCGACGTGCCGCAGGCCCGCCATCAGCGTCCGGCCGGTGGGGCGCACGTTGGGGGAGCCGACGGCGTACAGGGTGCCGTAGGCGACGGTCCAGCCGATGAGGACGGTCAGGATGATCGAGAACGGCGTCGTGTAGCCCGTGACGAGCATCGAGAAGGCGTCGAGGAGCAGCACGATCCACAGCACCGCGCGCCAGCGGGGTCTGCGGGACATGCCGACGGCCGTCATGTACGCGATGACCGGCGCGAGGTAGCCGTGCACGGGGTCGGTCAGCGCGTGGATGTCGCCCGGTGACGGCTGGGTGAGCGCCTCCTGGATCGAGCCGGGAGCGGCCTTGGCGACCCACAGGTCGGTGGCGAGGGTCACTCCGTGCGCGAGGACCGCCGCCAGCACGCCGTCTGCGATGCGCAGCCCGTCCCGTTTGATCAGCCGCTCGATGGCGAACGCGACCGGCACCAGGAGGATCGCGATGCTGGAGGCCAGTCCCGCGATCTTGATGAGCAGGTCGGGTGCCTGTCCCGTGCCCTTGTTGATGTCCTGCTCGAGGCCCGAGGTGGTGCCGTGCGCGAACGCGGCGATGGCGAGGAGTACGGCGACGGCGAGCACGCCCACCAGGAGGCGTACCAGGTCGGAGGGGCGGTGCACGCGCGCGGGGAGCAGCGGTTCGTCGCCCTCGACCTCGTCGATGTGGGCCACGTCGTCGGGGTCGGCGGCCGTGGCCGACGGGCCTTCGGCCGCCCGCTCGCCGGCCTTCCCGCCGCCCTCGTCCGCGGTGTCCGGGCGCGACGAAGAGTCAGAGGTGCCCTCGGCGTCCTCGGGGTGCACACCCTGCTGCTTCATCGCCTCTTCTTGCTCTCGTATCACTGGTCACTGCCCGCACGATGGTGGCATGCCGTGTCGGTCTCGGCAGGCATCAGGGTGCCCGTGCGGGCCGCACAGTCTGCCCGAAGCGCCGCTTGCGGGCGAGGGAGGCGGGCTCCCGGGAGTGCGTCGCGTTGTCGGCGGAGTGCGGCACCATGGGGCGGATGAGCGAGCAGAGCCTTCCGGACGGCGTCCGTCCGGAGAACGCGGACGCGCTGCCCGAGTACGCCGAGCGGGTCCTCGACGTGACCGAACTGATCCCGCCGGGCCGCGTCATGACGTACGGAGACGTGGCCGAGTACCTGGAGGAGGGCGGGCCCCGCCAGGTCGGCCGCGTCATGTCCCTCTACGGGGGAGGTGTCCCCTGGTGGCGTGTCGTCCGCGCGGACGGGGTCCTGCTCGCGGGGCACGAGCTGGAGGCGATCGACCGCTACCGGGAAGAGGGCACCCCCCTGAAGGAGGCGAGCAGAGCTGCCGAGGGCCACCTGCCGCGCCTCGACCTGAAGCGGGCGCGGTGGGACGGCGGCGGACGCGCACAAGGGGACGGCGGACGCACACAAGGGGACGGCGGACGCACACAGGGTCACACCTGACAGCTTCCGCCATGCGACCGGCCGATGCGGGACCCGTGATCCGTACGAGGTAAACGGGACACTTCGGGCATGTCCGTGGCATGACGTACGTTCGTGGGGCAGGGGGTGCTTGCGCCAGGAGTGACGCGAGGGATGAAGAGGAAGCGCTGCTTCCGCCTCTTCCGTCGGCGTAGCGTCGGCCGCACGCGTCCCCCTCATCCCGCGGCCACCGCCCCGCCCGCGACGCGGACGGCCCACCAGCACACCCACCAGGACCGGCGAACCACGTGAGCTCCTCTTCCTCCAGCGGACACCCGCCGCACCCCCAGGTGCGGCGGGGGAGCCGTGGCGCTTACCGACTGGTGCGTACCCCGCCGGCACGCATGGACCCCCCTCGTCTTGACGCCGCACAGCGCGCCGTGGTTGACCACCGGTCCGGACCGCTGCTCGTCCTGGCGGGCCCGGGCACCGGCAAGACCACCACCCTCGTCGAGTCGGTCGCGGACCGGATCGCCCAGGGCGGCGACCCCGAGCGCATCCTGGTGCTGACCTTCAGCCGCAAGGCGGCCGTGGAACTGCGCGACCGGATGGCGCTGCGCATCGGCGCCGCACGTGCCCCCCGGGCGACGACCTTTCACTCCTTCGGGTACGCCCTCGTCCGCGCCCACCAGGACAGCGAGCTGTTCGTGGAGCCCCTGCGGCTGTTGTCGGGGCCGGAGCAGGACGTGACGGTGCGCGAGCTGCTCGCCGGGCAGGTGGACCTGGAGCGGCTCGGGCTCGCCCATGTGCGCTGGCCCGACGAACTGCGCGCCTGCCTCACCACCCGCGGCTTCGCCGACGAGGTCCGCGCGGTGCTCGCCCGCAGCCGTGAACTGGGGCTAGGCCCGGACGCGCTCGGCGCCTTCGCCCGGCGCATCGGCCGTCCCGACTGGCGTGCCGCCGCCGTCTTCCTCGCCGAGTACCTCGACGTCCTCGACCTCCAGGGCGTGCTCGACTACGCGGAACTCGTCCACCGTGCGGTGCTCCTCGCCCGCCGCCCCGAGGTCGCCGCGCACCTGACCGCCCAGTACGACGCGGTGTACGTCGACGAGTACCAGGACACCGACCCGGCCCAGGTACGGCTGCTGCACGCCCTGGCGGGCGGTGGGCGCTCCCTCGTCGCCTTCGGCGACCCCGACCAGTCGATCTACGCCTTCCGGGGCGCCGACGTGAACGGCATCCTGGACTTCCCGACCGCCTTCCCGCGCGCGGACGGCCGACCGGCGCCGGTCGCGGTGCTGCGGACCTCACGCCGGTCCGGAGCCGCCCTGCTGGCCGCCACCCGGCTGCTCACCCAGCGCATGCCGCTGACCCGGCTTCCCGCCGACAAGGTCCGCGCCCACCGCGAGCTGGCCCCGGTACGGGACGGCGGGCGGGTCGAGGCGTACACGTACCCGACCTCGGGCACCGAGCTGGACAACGTCGCCGACATCCTGCGCCGGGCACACCTGGAGGACGGCGTCCCGTGGCGCGACATGGCCGTCCTGGTGCGCGCCGGATCGCGCACCATCCCCACGCTCCGCCGCGCCCTCACCGCGGCCGGCGTCCCCCTGGACATCGACGGCGACGACCTCCCGCTGCGCCACGAGCCGGCGGTGGCGCCCCTGCTGACGGCACTGCGGGCCGTGGCGGAGGCGGAGACGGGCACGGGGGAGCAGCGCACGGGGGAACGGGGCGGGGCGGGCGCGGCGGAGGACGCGCTGCCCGACACGGTCGCGAGCACGCACGACGTCGGCGCAGCCGCGCCGGCCGAGCGTGCCGACGACACGCCGCGCACGGCCGATGCGGACGACACGCGGCATACGGCGGACGTGGACGACACGCCGGGTACGGCCGACGCGGACGACACGGCGCACACGACGGACGCGGACGACACGCCGCACACGGCCGTTGCCGACGACGCCCCCGACCCAGCGGCGGAGGCCGAAACCGCCCCCACCCCCGACGCAGGCGCAGCCACAGACGCAGCCTCAGGCACCGACGCAGCCACAGGCACCGACGCGGACGCAGACACCGGCACGGAAGCGAGGCCCCCGCGCGGTGAGCGCGCCCCCCGTGCGGACGCTCCGTGCTGGCTCCCCACCGAGACCGCGCTCACCCTGCTCACCTCGCCCCTCGCCGGTATGGACGCCGCGGACCTGCGACGCCTCGGCCGAGCCCTGCGAGAAGAGCAGCGCGCCGCAGGCATCCCGCTGCCGCCGCCCTCGGACGAGCTGCTCGCCCGGGCGCTGGCCGAACCGGAGCGGCTCGCCGTGCACGACCCCGCGTACGCGCGCGGCGCCCAGCGACTCGGCGCGCTGCTGCGCAGGGCACGCGAGCGCCTGGCGGGAGGGGGCAGCGCCGAGGAGGCGCTGTGGGACCTGTGGAACGGCACTCCGTGGCCCGCCCGCCTGGAGCGCTCCGCCCGGCGCGGCGGCGCGGCCGGACGCAACGCCGACCGCGACCTGGACGCCGTGTGCGCGCTGTTCGCGACGGCAGCCCGCGCGGAGGAGCGCACCGGCGGCCGGGGCGCCCTGAACTTCCTGGAGCAGATCGACGCCGAGGACATCGCGGCCGACACCCTCACACGGCGTGCCGTACGCCCCGACGCCGTCCGTCTGATGACCGCGCACCGTGCCAAGGGGCTGGAGTGGCGGCTGGTGGTCGTCGCGGGCGTCCAGGAGGGGCTGTGGCCGGACCTGCGCCGCCGCGGCTCCCTGCTGGAGGCCGACCGGATCGGTCGTGACGGACTCGCCGAACCCCTCACCCCGGGAGCCCTGCTCGCCGAGGAGCGCCGCCTGTTCTACGTGGCCGCCACCCGCGCGCGTGAACGGCTCGTCGTGACGGCGGTGAAGGCACCGGCCGACGACGGGGACCAGCCCTCCCGGTTCCTGGCCGAACTCGGCGTCGAGCCCGCCGACGTCACCGGCCGCCCGCGCCGCCCCCTCGCCGTCGCGGCGCTCGTCGCCGAACTGCGCGCCACCACCGTCGACCCCCGGGTCTCCGCCCCCCTGCGGGAGGCCGCCGCGCGCCGCCTGGCCCGCCTCGCCGCCCTGACCGACGAGGACGGCCGGCCCCTGGTGCCCGCCGCCCACCCCTACCGCTGGTGGGGCATGTGGGACCCGACCGAGAGCAAGGTGCCGCTGCGCGACCGCGACCAGCCCGTCACGCTCTCCGGCAGTGCCCTGGACCAGCTGGCCAACACCTGCGCCCTTCAGTGGTTCCTCGGCCGTGAGGTGAAGGCCGACGCCCCGGCGACCACCGCCCAGGGCTTCGGCAACGTGGTGCACGTGCTCGCCGACGAGGTGGCCTCCGGGCACACACCCGCCGACCTCGCCGTCCTCATGGAGCGCCTGGAATCCGTGTGGAACGCCCTGGCCTTCGACGCGCCGTGGAAGTCGGCGCAGGAGAAGGCCAACGCGCGCGTGGCGCTCGAGCGCTTCCTCAAGTGGCACGTCATGGACCGTGCGGGGCGCACCCCGGTGGCGAGCGAGCACGACTTCGACGTGACCCTGGCGGCGGGCGACTACGAGGTCCGCATCCGCGGCCAGATGGACCGGGTGGAGGCCGACGGCGACGGCCGTGCCTACGTCGTCGACTTCAAGACCGGCAAACAGGCACCCACGTCCGCGGAGGTGGCCCGCCACCCCCAGCTCGCCGTGTACCAGCTCGCCGTCCGCGAGGGCGCCGTCGACGACGCCTTCGACGGCGTACGCCCGGAACCGGGCGGCGCCGAACTCGTCCACCTGCGCCAGGGCGCGCCCAAGCGGGACGGCGGCGAGACCCTGCCGAAGGTCCAGGCGCAGGAGTCGCAGGAGGGACCCGCGGGCGAGTGGGTGGGCGACCTGCTGGCCACGGCGGCCGGCAAGGTCCTCGACGAACGGTTCACCCCGACCACGGGCCAGCACTGCAGCCACTGCGCCTTCCGCGCGTCGTGCAGCGCGCGGCCCGAGGGGCGGCAGGTCGTGGAGTGAGCGACGCGAACAGCCGGTGCACGGCGACGGGACTCCGGACCGAAGGGCGGCCGAGCCGGAGCCACCCGCGCCAGCGGCCGGTGTGACAAGTCGCACCACACCGGCTGACCTGCGCTTACCCCACCCCTCGGGGACACCGGGCACCCGCTGTCAGCGGCCGCCGCTAGCCTCTCTGACGTGCCCGCCCACATCACCGATCCCGAGCAGCTCAAGGAGCTCCTCGGCATCCCCTTCACCCCGGAGCAGACGGCCTGCATCGTCGCGCCGCCCGCCCCGCAGGTGATCGTGGCCGGAGCCGGGTCCGGCAAGACGACGGTGATGGCCGCACGCGTGGTGTGGCTGGTCGGCACCGGCCAGGTCGCCCCGGAACAGGTCCTCGGGCTCACCTTCACGAACAAGGCGGCCGGCGAACTCGCCGAACGCGTCCGTACGGCCCTGGTCAGAGCGGGCGTGACCGACCCGGACCTGATCGACCCGGACCACCCGCCGGGCGAGCCCGCGATCTCGACGTACCACGCCTTCGCGGGCCGCCTCCTGACCGACCACGGCCTGCGCCTCGGCCTCGAGCCGACCTCCCGCCTGCTCGCCGACGCCACCCGCTACCAGCTCGCCGCGCGGGTCCTGCGCGAGGCCCCCGGCCCCTACCCGGCGCTCACCCGGTCCTTCGCCGACCTGGTCAGCGACCTCCTCGCCCTCGACGCCGAACTCGCCGAGCATCTGGTGCGTCCCGAGGACCTGCTCGCCTGGGACGCCGGCCTGCTGGACGCCCTGGAGGACGTCCGGCTCGGCAACGCCGACCTGCGCAAGGTCCCCGAGGCCGCCGCCGCCCGCCGCGAACTGGCCGACCTGGTGATCCGCTACCGGGCCGCCAAACGCCGGCAGGACCTGCTCGACTTCGGCGACCAGATCGCCCTGTCCGCCCAGCTCGCCGGGCTCCCCGAGGTCGGACGCATCCTGCGCGACGAGTACCGGGTGGTGCTGCTCGACGAGTACCAGGACACGTCGGTGGCCCAGCGCATCCTCCTGGCGGGCCTCTTCGGCGGCGGCACCGGCCACCCCGTGACCGCCGTGGGCGACCCCTGCCAGGCGATCTACGGCTGGCGCGGCGCCTCCGTCGCCAACCTCGACGACTTCCCCGAACACTTCGCCCACGCGGACGGCCGTCCCGCCGTCCGTCAGGCGCTCAGCGAGAACCGCCGCAGCGGCGGCCGCCTCCTCGACCTCGCCAACGGCCTCGCCGAGCCCCTGCGCGCCATGCACGCGGGCGTGGAGGCCCTGCGACCCGCCCCGGGTGCCGAACGCGACGGCATCGTCCGCTGCGCCCTGCTGCGCACCCACGCCGAGGAGATCGACTGGATCGCCGACTCCGTCGCCCACCTCGTGCGCACCGGCAAGGCGCCCGGTGAGATCGCCGTCCTGTGCCGCACCGCGACCGACTTCGCCGAGATCCAGGGCGCGCTGGTGGCCCGCGACGTCCCCGTGGAGGTCGTCGGCCTCTCCGGGCTGCTGCATCTGCCCGAGGTGGCCGACCTGGTCGCCGTCTGCGAGGTCCTCCAGGACCCGGGCGCCAACGCCTCCCTGGTCCGGCTGCTCTCCGGCCCGCGCTGGCGCATCGGCCCGCGCGACCTCGCCCTCCTGGGACGCCGCGCCCGGCTGCTCGTGAGCCACGCGCGCGTGGAGGGCGATGACGACCCGGACCGGAGGCTGGCCGAGGCCGTCGAGGGGGTGGACCCGTCCGAGGTGATATCGCTCGCGGACGCCCTGGACACCTTCCTGGAGACGCCGCTGGACGGCACCGGCGGCGACGACGGGCTGCCGTTCTCACCGGACGCGCGCGTGCGGTTCGCGCGGCTCGCCACCGAACTGCGCGAGCTGCGCCGAGCCCTGTCCGACCCGCTCATGGACGTCCTGCACCGCGTCCTCGCCGTCACCGGCCTGGAGGTCGAGCTGTCGGCGTCCCCGCACGCCCTGGCGGCCCGCCGTCGCGAGACCCTGTCCAACTTCCTCGACGTCGCCGCGTCCTTCGCCGCCGGCGACGGCGAGGCCACCCTGCTGGCCTTCCTCGGCTTCCTGCGTACCGCCGCCCAGTACGAGAAGGGCCTGGACAACGCGCTGCCCGGCGGAGAGAACACCGTCAAGGTGCTCACCGCGCACAAGTCCAAGGGCCTCGAGTGGGACGTCGTCGCCGTGCCCGGCCTCGTCACCGGCACCTTCCCCAGCGGCCAGGGCCGCGAGAAGTGGACCGCCCAGGGCAAGGTGCTGCCGCACGCCCTGCGCGGCGACGCCGACACCCTGCCCGACGTCGAAGCCTGGGACTCCCGAGGCCTGAAGGCCTTCCAGGAGGCCATGAAGGACCACCAGCACACCGAGGAGCTCCGCCTCGGCTACGTCACCTTCACCCGGCCGCGCTCCCTGCTCCTCGGCTCCGGCCACTGGTGGGGGCCCAGCCAGAAGAGACCCCGCGGACCGTCCGACTTCCTCACGGCCCTCTACGAGCACTGCGCGGCCGGACACGGCGAGATCGAGGTCTGGGCGGACGCACCGGCCGAGGACGAGGAGAACCCGGCCCTGCACCGGGCGACCGCCGACGAGGTCTGGCCCCTGCCCCTGGACGACGCGGCACTCGCCCGGCGCCGGGCCGCCGCCGAGACGGTCCTCGCCCACCTGGACGCCCTCGCCACCAGGGAGGACGGCTCTCCCACCGTCCCCGACACCTACGACGACCCGGACTGGCCGCCACCTCCCGAGTACGACGAGGCGTTCCCGGAGGAGGCGGACGACGCCGACCCGGCCGCCGGGGACCCCGCCGACTGGGACACCTGGACCACGGACCGCCCCGGCGACACCTGGACCACGGACCGCCCCGACGCCGCGCGGAGCCGGCCCGGGGCCCCGCAGGGCAGCCCCACCGTCCCGCACCAGGCGTCGCCCCCCGAGCCGCATCGGGGCGACGCCCCCGCACCCGCCCGCCTCACCCCGGAAGAGGCCCGTACCGTCGCCTCCTGGGACCGCGACCTCGAGGCGCTCACCGGCGAGCTGCTGCGCGCGCGTGAGAGCGTCACGGAGGTTCCCCTCCCGGCTTCCCTGACCGCCACCCAGCTGCTGAGCCTGGCCGCCGACCCGGACGGGTTCGCCCAGGAGCTGGCCCGCCCCATGCCCCGTCCGCCCCAGCCCGCCGCCCGCCGCGGCACCCGTTTCCACGCCTGGGTGGAGGCCCGGTTCGAACCGCTGACGCTGCCCCTGCTGGAACCGGAGGAGCTCCCGGGCGGTGACGCCGAGATCGCCGACGAACAGGACCTGGAGTTCCTGAAGGACGCCTTCGAGCGCACCGAGTACGCCCGCCGCACACCGTTCCGCGTCGAGGCGCCCTTCCAGCTCTCGCTGGCCGGCCGGGTCGTACGCGGCCGCATAGACGCCGTCTACAAGGAGGGCGACGGAGACACGGCGACGTACGAGATCGTCGACTGGAAGACCAACCGCGCCGCGACCGCGGACCCGCTCCAGCTCGCGCTCTACCGCATCGCCTGGGCCGAGCAGCAGGGCGTGCCGCCCACCTCGGTGACGGCCGCCTTCCTGTACGTACGCACCGGCGAGGTCGTGCGGCCCGAGGGACTGCCGGACCGCGCGGCGCTGGAGAAACTGCTGCTGGCCGATCCGGTCGGTGACGAACCGCACGATCGGGGGGTGCCTGCGGGCCGATAGGCTCGTAAGCATGAGCCACCCCGTTGACAATGCTGTCAGCGCTGTCCGCACGTACATCGAACAGCACCGCGCCGCCTTCCTCGACGACCTCGTCGACTGGCTGCGCATCCCGTCCGTGTCGGCCCAGCCCGACCACGCGCCCGATGTCCGCCGCAGCGCCGACTGGCTCGCCGCCAAACTGAAGGAGACCGGCTTCCCGACCGCCGAGGTCTGGCCCACTCCCGGGGCCCCCGCGGTCTTCGCCGAGTGGCCCTCCGGGGACCCGCGGGCACCGACGGTCCTCGTCTACGGCCACCACGACGTACAGCCCGCCGCCCGCGAGGACGGCTGGGACAGCGAGCCCTTCGAGCCCGTCTTCCGCGAGAACCGTCTCTACGCGCGCGGGGCGGCCGACGACAAGGGGCAGGTCTTCTTCCACACGCTCGGCGTCCGCGCCCATCTCGCAGCGACCGGCCGCACCGCCCCCGCGGTGAACCTCAAGCTGCTGATCGAGGGCGAGGAGGAATCCGGCTCCCCGCACTTCCGCGCCCTCGTCGAGGAGCGCGCCGAGCGGCTCACCGCCGACGCGGTGATCGTCTCCGACACCGGCATGTGGTCCGAGGACACCCCCACGGTCTGCACCGGCATGCGGGGCCTCGCCGAGTGCGAGATACGGCTGCACGGGCCCGACCAGGACATCCACTCGGGCTCCTTCGGCGGCGCGGTCCCCAACCCGGCCACCGCCGTCGCCCGCCTCGTCGCCGCCCTGCACGACGAGCACGCGCGCGTGGCGATCCCGGGCTTCTACGACGGCGTGATCGAACTCACCGGCCGCGAACGCGAACTCTTCGCCGAGCTGCCCTTCGACGAACCGCAGTGGCTGCGCACGGCCAAGTCGTACGCCGCCCACGGCGAGGCCGGGCACACCACCCTGGAGCGCGTCTGGGCCCGCCCCACCGCCGAGGTCAACGGCATCGGCGGCGGCTACCAGGGCCCCGGCAGCAAGACGATCATCCCGTCGTCCGCCATGGTGAAGCTCTCCTTCCGCCTCGTCGCGGGCCAGGACCCGGACCACGTGGAGAAGGCCGTCCGCGCCTGGGCCGCCGAGCAGGTGCCCCCGGGCATCCGCTGCGAGATCACCTTCGGCTCCGCCACCCGCCCCTGCCTGACGCCGTTGGACCACCCGGCGCTGCGGTCCGTGGTCCGCGCGATGGGCCGGGCCTTCGAGACACCGGTCCGCTTCACCCGGGAGGGCGGCTCGGGACCGGCCGCCGACCTTCAGGAGGTCCTCGGCGCGCCGGTGCTGTTCCTCGGCATCTCCGTCCCGTCGGACGGCTGGCACGCCCCCGACGAGAAGGTGGAACTGGATCTGCTCCTCAAGGGCGTCGAAACCTCGGCCCATCTCTGGGGCGACCTGGCGGAGTACTGGCGTCACGCGCCCTGAGCGTCGCGAACGGTCCGGGACCGACCGGCAGCGCGCGCGGCACACTGGAAAGGCCGCCCCGCACCGCCGAGCCCTCCCGGACCCCGGTCACCATCCGCCGTACGAACCACTGCACCCGCCTGCCGAACCGAACCGCTCACCGGGGGAGTTGGAACCACTCGTGACCACCTGGACCGACCACACCGCCGACCGTCCCATCTCGCTCACCGCCCCGAGCGGCATCGACCGCGCCGCCCACCACCGCCTCGACGAGGCCTGGCTCGCGGCGGCGTGGAGCCACCCCTCGACCCGCTGCTTCGTGGTCTCCGGCGGCCAGGTCCTCATCGACGAGACACCCGACGGGGCCACCGAACTCGTCATGACGCCCTCCTTCGAGGCCCCGCTCACCGAGGCACACCGGTACTTCCTGGGCACCGACGAGGAGGGGACCAGCTTCTTCGCCCTCCAGAAGGACTCCCTGCCCGGCCGCATGGACCAGTCCGCGCGCCCGGCGGGCCTGCGCGAGGCCGGCCTGCTCCTGTCGGACCGCGACGCCGGACTGATGGCCCACGCGGTCGCCCTGGAGAACTGGCAGCGCCTGCACCGGTTCTGCTCCCGCTGCGGCGAGCGCACCGTGATCGCCGCGGCCGGCCACATCCGCCGGTGCCCCGCCTGCGGCGCCGAGCACTACCCGCGCACGGACCCCGCGGTGATCATGGCGGTCACGGACGGTGAGGACCGCATCCTGCTCGGCCGCCAGGTGCACTGGCCCGAGGGCCGCTTCTCGACCCTCGCCGGTTTCGTGGAACCCGGGGAGTCCATCGAGCAGTCGGTGCGCCGCGAGGTCCAGGAGGAGGTCGGCGTCACCGTCGGTCCGGTCGAGTACGTCGCGAGCCAGCCGTGGCCCTTCCCGTCCAGCCTGATGCTGGGCTTCATGGCCCACGCCACCTCGACCGCGATCAACGTCGACGGCGACGAGATCCACGAAGCCCGCTGGTTCTCCCGCGACGAACTGGGCGCCGCCTTCGAGTCCGGCGAGGTGCTGCCGCCCTACGGCATCTCGATCGCGGCCCGCCTCATCGAGCTCTGGTACGGCAAGCCGCTGCCGACACGCGGCGGCTTCTGAACCCGGCACCACAAGAGGGGCGGCCCTCCCGTCGCGGGGAGGGCCGCCCCTCTGAGCCTTCTGCGGCCGGCTGAGTCCCGGCCTGCCGGCTACGCGCCGACCTTCTGCTTCACCTGCGCCAGCGACGGGTTCGTCAGCGTCGAGCCGTCGGGGAAGAGCACGGTCGGCACCGTCTGGTTTCCGCCATTCGCCTTCTCCACGAACGCGGCGGACTCCGGGTCCTGCTCGATGTTGACCTCGGTGTACGCGATGCCCTCGCGGTCCATCTGGCTCTTCAGCCGACGGCAGTAGCCGCACCACGTGGTGCTGTACATCGTCACAGTGCCCGACATGTCTCTCGTGCTCCTTCGGCGACTCGGGAAAGCTGCGGCCCGGGGATGAGGTCGCAGGAGGTGAACGTCCGCGGCGGCGCCACCATTCCCGCCTCGTGAACGCCGTGTGACGCCTGTCGCATTGGTACGACTATCGGTGCGTGCCTGTGGACAACCGAACCACCCGTCTCGCGAGACCTGGCAGCATGGCGGTGTGACAGCAGCAACGCACTCCACCCTCTTCCCGCAGGTACCGGACTCGGCCGACGCGGTGCTCGAAGGGCTCGACCCCGAGCAGCGCGAGGTGGCGACCGCCCTGCGCGGCCCGGTGTGCGTGCTGGCGGGAGCCGGTACGGGCAAGACCCGGGCGATCACCCACCGCATCGCCTACGGGGTGCGCGCCGGGATCCTCCAGCCCTCCAGTGTCCTCGCCGTCACCTTCACCAACCGCGCGGCCGGGGAGATGCGCGGCCGGCTGCGCCAGCTCGGCGCCTCCGGTGTACAGGCCCGCACCTTCCACTCGGCGGCGCTGCGGCAGCTCCAGTACTTCTGGCCGAAAGCGATCGGTGGCTCCCTGCCCAGGCTCGTCGACCGCAAGATCCAGCTCGTCGCCGACGCGGCCGCCGCCTGCCGCATCCGCCTCGACCGGGGCGAGCTGCGCGACGCCACCGCGGAGATCGAGTGGTCGAAGGTGACCCAGACGGTCCCCGCCGACTACGCCCCGGCGGCCGCCAAGGCCGGCCGTGAGACTCCCCGTGACCCGGCGGAGATCGCCCAGCTGTACGCCGCCTACGAGGACCTCAAGCGGGCACGCTCCGTGATCGACTTCGAGGACGTCCTGCTGCTGACGGTGGCCGTCCTCCAGGACCGGCACGACGTCGCCCAGCAGGTCCGTGCCCAGTACCAGCACTTCGTCGTCGACGAGTACCAGGACGTCAGCCCCCTCCAGCAGCGACTGCTCGAACTGTGGCTCGGAGACCGCGACGACCTGTGCGTGGTCGGCGACGCCAGCCAGACGATCTATTCGTTCACGGGAGCAACCCCCGACCACCTGCTCGACTTCCGTGGCCGCCATCCCGGTGCCACCGTCGTCAAGCTGGTCCGCGACTACCGTTCCACCCCCCAGGTCGTCCACCTCGCCAACGGCCTGCTCGCCCAGGCCCGGGGCCGGGCCGCCGACCACCGTCTGGAGCTGGTCTCCCAGCGCCCCGCGGGTCCCGAGCCCGTCTACACCGAGTACACCGACGAACCGGCCGAGGCCGAGGGCGCGGCCCGCCGCATCCGCGAGCTCATCGATGCGGGCGTTCCGGCCGCCGAGATCGCGGTCCTGTTCCGTACCAATTCCCAGTCCGAGACCTACGAGCAGGCGCTCGCCGACATCGGGGTCCCCTACCAGCTGCGGGGCGCGGAGCGCTTCTTCGACCGGCCCGAGGTGCGCAAGGCCGGCAGTGCCCTGCGGGCCGCGGCGCGCTTCGGCGGCAACGACTCCCTCCTCGACGAGGCCGTCGACCTGCCCTCGCAGGTGCGCGCGGTGCTGTCGGGGGAGGGCTGGACCACCCAGCCGCCGGCCGGGTCGGGCGCCGTCCGGGAGCGCTGGGAGTCGCTGGCCGCCCTGGTCAGCCTGGCCCAGGACTTCGCCGCCGCCAGGACGGGAGCCACACTGAGCGACCTCGTCGTGGAACTGGACGAGCGGGCGGGCGCCCAGCACGCCCCGACGGTGCAGGGCGTCACCCTCGCCTCCCTGCACTCGGCCAAGGGCCTGGAGTGGGACGTCGTGTTCCTGGTGGGTGTGGCCGAGGGCATGATGCCGATCACCTACGCAAAGACCGACGAGCAGATCGAGGAGGAACGCCGCCTCCTCTACGTCGGTGTCACCCGCGCGCGTGAACACCTGCACCTCTCCTGGGCGCTGGCCCGCTCGCCCGGCGGCCGTCCGAGCCGCAGGCCCAGCCGCTTCCTGAAGGGGCTGCGCCCCGGCTCCGGCACGGCGGCAGCGGGGCGAACGGCCGCCGGGGGTGCCGGAGGCGGCGTGGAGCGCGGGTTCCGGGGAGGCGGCGGTGGTGCCGCGGTCACCGTCCCCAGACGGGCCCGGCGGACGCCGGCCCGCTGCCGGGTCTGCGGGCGCACGCTCACCGACGCCGGCGAGATGAAGCTGATGCGCTGCGAGGGCTGCCCGTCCGACATGGACGAGGGCGTCTACGAGCGGCTGTGCGAGTGGCGGGCGGTGCAGGCGGAACGCAGCGGACAGCCCGCGTTCTGCGTCTTCACCGACAAGACGCTGGTGGCGATCGCCGAGTCCGTCCCGGAGGACGAGCGGGATCTCGCCCGGATCCCGGGGGTCGGCGCGCGCAAGCTCAACCGTTACGGAACCGAGGTGCTGGCCATCTGCGCAGGCCAGGAGGGAGTGGGGCTTGACGAGGACGGCTGATACCAACTCGTCGAAAAAATAGTTTGCGCATGCCCCGGGAATCCCCATAGGTTCTTGGTCACGGGAACAGCGGCCTTCCCGGAGGCCCTGAATCCGTGTTGTACTTGCATATCCGCGGACTGGTTCGTCCCAGTCCCCCGAGACGCCGAGAGGAGGCGAGTCCAGTGATCAGCATCAACAGCAGCTTCGTCGCCAGCTCCACCGCCAAAATGACCGATCGCTCGGCCGTCTCCCTGTGCATCCTCGGCGCTTCCCACGCGGGCACCGGTCTGTCCGGCATTCGTGCCGTGCGTCCGGCTGCCGCCGCCGTTGCCCCCGCGGGCCTTCCCGTCCGTGAGCGCAATGAGCGACCGACCAAGGCACTGGAAGCAGCAGTAGCGGCACAGGCGCAGGCCTATGCCTTTACCGCGACCGGTGCCGGATTCCGGAAGCAGACGACGCAGCACCACCTGATGTGGGCCTTCCGTGGGCCAGAACCCTGGAGTGATCCAGCCTGATCGCCGATCAGGCCGGCGCCTTCAGGGCCGCGGAACCCCACCCGGGATCCGCGGCCCTTCTGTTTGTCCCCGAACGGGGATGACAGCACGAAGGAGCCTCGGGACAAGAAAAGAACCCGGTACCAAGCCGACCCCCGGCCAACCGGCCGGAACGACCAGACGAGGAAGACCACCCGTGCAACTCGAAGCGCACGCCCCGTCCGTACCGCCTTCCGACACGATCCCCAAGCCCTGTTCCACGGAGGACTCCACCTTGACCCCGCTCACCGCGCTCACCGCGCTCGACGACGCCATCGAGAACCTGGGCGTGCCCGTCCCCTGCCGTTCCTACGACCCGGAGGTCTTCTTCGCCGAGTCGCCGGCGGACGTCGAGTACGCCAAGTCCCTCTGCCGCACCTGCCCGCTGATCGAGGCCTGCCTCGCCGGTGCCAAGGAGCGGCGTGAGCCCTGGGGCGTCTGGGGCGGAGAGCTGTTCGTCCAGGGTGTCGTCGTCGCCCGCAAGCGGCCCCGTGGCCGCCCGCGCAAGAACCCGGTTTCGGCATGAACACCGCAGGCACGATCGACCGTCCCCTCACGTACGACCCCCAGAAGCAGGCCCCGATGAAGCCGTCCACCCACGACATCGCAGGCACCGCGCCTGAAGACTTCACCAGCAGCGGCGCGAAGGACTCGCGTCAGAACAGGACCCGTGAAATGCAACTCATCCCAGAAGCCCTGGCGCGTGCGCATATGCACGACCGCCTGCATGAGGCCGAGCGGGAACGCCGGGCGCTGCGCCTGGCGACCGCTCGCCGGATGCAGCGCCGGGCGGAGCGCGCCTCGATGCGTGCTCGGCGTGCGCTGGCCATGGCGGTCATGCAGTAACCGACACACCTGAAGCGGCGGTCTCCCCGCGGGAGACGAGGCTTCGCGCGTGGGGGCCGGTCCGGCCGAACGGACCGGCCCCCACGGCGCGTTCGGCCGCAGAGAATCAGGCCTGAGCGGCCGTCTCCTCCACCTCGCAGGCGTCCTCGTCCTCTCCGTCGACGCCCTGGTCCGCCGGCTCGGTCTCCTCCTCGGTGAGGAAGCCCACCAGCCACTCCTCCAGCTCGTCGCGCAGCCGAACCGTGGCCCCCAGCTGACACAGCACACCGATGGTGCTCAGGGTCACCCGGTGGATCAGCAGGTAGGCCGGCGGCAGGTTGAGCTGCTTGGCCAGCTGGTACGCGGGGGAGCGGGGGTCGCCGATGCGGGCCGCCTGGCTCCGCATCCAGCCGCGGGAGAAGGCGAACGCGTCGACCCTGGCCGGCTCGATGATCGGCAGGAGGTAGTCGAGAACGGCGTCGGGGTCCAGCTCTATCGACTCCTTGACGAAGCCCTCCGCGCAGAGCATCTCGTAGACGGCCTCCGCCTCGCCGTCCAGCGTCATGCGCAGGGCCTGACCGATGGGCTCGGGCAGGCCGCCCGGCAGACGGTCGACCGTGCCGAAGTCCAGGACGCCCAGACGCCAGTCGTCCTCGCCCTCCGGTCCGCCGGGCAGCAGACGGAAGTTGCCCGGATGCGGGTCGGCGTGCAGAAGCCCGGTGCGCGCCGGACCGGAGAAGAGGAAGTGGGCCAGCAACTGGCCGGCCCGGTCCCGCTGCTCCTGCGTGCCGCTCGTAATGATCTCCGACATCGGGATGCCGTCGATCCACTCGGTGATCAGCACCTGCTCGCACTGGTGGACCACGTCCGGCACCACGATGTCCGGGTCGTCCGCGAACACCTCGGCGTGCGTCCGCTGGGCCTCGGCCTCCAGGTCGTAGTCCAGCTCCTCCGAGACCCGGTCCTTCAGCTCGGTGATCAGCGGCTTGATGTCCATGCCGGGGACCAGCGGGCCGAGCAGCCGGGCGAAGCGGCTGAGCTGGTTCAGGTCGGACAGCAGCGCCTCGCCGGCGCCCGGGTACTGCACCTTGACCGCCACCTCGCGGCCGTCGTGCCACACTCCCCGGTGTACCTGGCCGATCGACGCGGCCGCGGCGGGCTTGTCCTCGAACTCGAGGAACAGCTCCTGCCAGTCCTCTCCGAGCCGCTCCGTGAGCACGGCGTGCACCGTGCGCGTCGGCATCGGCGGTGCCGCCTCCTGCAGTTTGGTCAGCGCTGCCCGGTAGGGGCCGGCGACCTCCTCGGGCAGCGCGGACTCGAAGACGGACAGGGCCTGCCCGAACTTCATCGCCCCGCCCTTGAGCTCACCCAGCACCTTGAACAGCTGCTCCGCGGTGCGCTGCTGAAGTTGCTGGCCGACGATCTCCGCGGACTCGCCCACGATTCGCTTGCCCAGCCCCCAGGTGGCCCGCCCGGCGAAGCCGAGCGGGAGCGCGGCGAGCTTGGCGGTCCGGGTGACCGCCTTGCGCGGAAGATCAGACATGCGCCCTCCAAGTCCCAGCCGGCCGCGCCGGTTCCGCCTCGTGGCGTACTTCCGCTGACGGCCCTTGCCCAGCCATTGTCGCGCGCCTCCCCCCGTCCTCGGGGATGTGTTCCTGCTTACCTTTCCCGGCCGCCCCGCACGGGCACGCCGGATGCGCCCGGACCGGCCGTGCGTGCCAGCGCAGACCGGGCAGCGAGACCTCCCAGCGCGCACCGGTGCTCGAGGGCGTCCGGCCGTCCAGGAAGGCGAGCGCGTGCGCCGCCGCGCATCCGGCGACGGTCGCCGCGAGGGTGAGGTCGCAGGGCGGTACCCGGCGCTGCCGCCCGGAGCGCCACTGCGCCACCAGTCGCGGCCAGGCCGGGTCCCGGTCGGTGCGGTCGGCGTGCAGGCAGCCGGCGCACCCCGTCTCGCCGGGCAGCACCAGGGGGCCGACGACCCCGGTCCCCTCCACGACGCCGGCATAGAGGTGGGGCGTGCCGGAGGACATGAGGGACTCCGCGGCGGCCGGGTCGGGCGTGTGCACCGCGACGTCGTCACGCGGGGCGACGATCACCAGGGAGAAGCCCGGGTCGCCCTCCTCGCGCGGTGTCGTCGTGCCTCGGCGCGGCGGCCGGTCTGGGGCGGCCCGGCGGACGACACGGCGGGCCGCCTCGTCCCGGCGGTCGCCGGTCGACTCGGCGGGCAGACCACCCGGAGCGACGTCCCACGGCTCGACGCGTCCGCCGTCGCGCACGTCGATCTCGCCGACGCCCGAGCCCGACAGCAGGCCGGCCAGCACCGCGCCCACCCGTCCGGCACCCCGTACGCCCACCCGCAGAGCGCGTCGGGCGGCCAGGTGTCTCATCGCGTCACCCGGTTCGGCGGTGGTCAGGGACAGCGAGGCCAGGTCGGGGCGGAGCCGGTCGAGGACCCCCTTCTTCTCCCGCAGGGCGTCGGCGGCCGGCCCGCCGCCGCGGGAGTCGTCGAGCAGACCGGCCCGCGCCAGCCGCTCCACCACTCGGTCCACGTGCCCGTCCGGCAGGTCCATGCGGTGCCCCGCCTCACGCAGGAGCGCCGGGCCACGCGTGCCGTTGAGCAGTTCCAGGAAGCTGCCCGTCGCCGTGTCCACCGGTGCCAAGGTCAGCGCGTGCGCCGGTGTCATCCCGAACTGCACGGTGTTCAGGTCGCGCCAGCCGCGCCTCAGCGCGGGCTTCACCATCGGATGCATGCCAGATCCCCCGTATGTCTTCCAGTGCCGTGTTCGCGGCTCCGTGGTCGGTCGCGGATCCGCCGGCGAGTGCCAGCATGCCCGGATGCGCGCAGGGACGTCGGAAGTTGTCCACAGGTGGGGGGTATTCGTCGTACGAATCAGCCGCACGTCTCCCAGGACGAGTGGCGGATCGGACCGAAGCGCCCCGGAGCCGGGACTTCCCCGTGTGCAGCGGGTAACGTCGTGGCGTGTCCGCCGACCCACTGCACCGCGCCGGGGCACCCCCGCGCACACCGACGAATCCGCCGCCGAGCGGCTCGGGTACGAGCGCGATCGAGGTGCGCAGGAGCACCCGGCGGCGCCGGACGGTATCCGCGTACCGCGAGGGCGACCGCACCGTCGTGCTGATCCCCGCCCGGATGTCCGAGGCCGAGGAGCAACGCTGGGTGAGGGTCATGCTCGACAAGCTGGCCGCCCAGGAGAGCAAGCGCGTCCTCGGCGACGCCGAGCTGGCCGAGCGCGCGGAGCGTCTGTCGGGGCAGTACTTCGACGGCCGGGCCAGGCCGGCCTCGGTCCGCTGGGTCACCAACCAGAACACCCGCTGGGGCTCGTGCACCCCGTCCGAGGGAAGCATCCGGCTGTCGCACCGCCTCCAGGGCATGCCCGAGTACGTCGTCGACTACGTCCTCCTGCACGAACTGGCGCACCTGCTGGTTCCCGGGCACGGACCGCGGTTCTGGCGGCTGCTCGAGGCCTATCCGCGGACCGAGCGCGCCAGGGGTTACCTCGAGGGCGTGGTCGCCGCGGACCGGCTGCCGCGCGTGCCCGGCGCCCGCAGCGAGTAGCGTGGACGGGCCGGACCGGTGTCCGCCACGGCCCCGCACGGGTTTCGTACCGGGTCTGTACCGACTTCCTCCGGTGTCGGTGTTTGCCGTTAGCCTGTCGCGACGCACTCGCATTCGGATGGGGGACGGTCGTAACGCATGGCCAGGGAATTTCAACGCGGCCACAAGGCCAGGATCAGTGACCTCACCTCGGGCACGGATCTGTACGTAGGCGTGCAGATCTCCGGCCCCGGGCTGAGCTTCGACATCAGCTGTTTCGGACTCGACGCCGACGAGCGGTTGTCGGACGACCGGTACTTCGTGTTCTTCAACCAACCGAAGACCCCCGAGGAGTCCATTCAGCTCCTGGGTGCGCAGGCGGGTGACACGGAGTCCTTCCGGGTCACCCTCGACAGCATCCCCCAGCAGATCCAGAAGCTCTCCTTCACCGCGACGATCGACGGCGCCGGCCAGATGTCACAGGTCGGCCCCGGGTACATCCGGATCGTCGCGGGTGGCGAGGAAGTGGCCCGGTACCCGTTCAGCGGGTCGGAGTTCTCCACCGAGCGCGCCGTCATGCTGGGCGACTTCTATCTGAAGGACGTGTGGCGGTTCGCCGCCGTCGGTCAGGGCTTCGACGGCGGTCTCGACGCGCTGCTGAGGAACTTCGGCGGTGAGGTGGCCGAGGACGAGGCACCCGCGCCGGAGCAGACGCAGCAGCCGCAGTCCGGCGCCGCCCCGGGCTTCGCCCCGCCCGCCCAGGCCTCGGCGCCGCCGGCCTTCGGCGCACCCGCCGCCTCCGCACCGCCGGCGGCCCCCGCGCCGCAGTCCGCCCAGCAGGGTTTCGCGCCGCCGCCCGCGGCCGCCCCGCCCGCCGCCACGCCGCCACCGGCTCCCGCCCCGGCGCCCGGCCCGGACGTGCACGCCGCGCAGACCATCGTCGCGCCCATGAACACGCCGCCCGGCGGCGCCCCCGTGCCGCCCCCCGCCCCGGCGCCCGCGCCGTACGGGCAGCCGGGCCAGCCCGGTCAGCAGCCGCCGTACGGCCAGGTCCCCGGCCAGACCGCGCCGCCGCCCCCCGGCTACGGCCAGCCCCAGGCGCCCCAGGCCCCGCCCCCGCCGCCCGGTTACGGCCAGCCGCCCGCGCCTGCCGGCTACGGGCAGCCCACCCCGCCCCCGGGCTACGGCCAGCCGACGCCGCCTCCCGGCTACGGCCAGCAGCCTCCCCAGGGCGCACCGCAGGGCATCCCCCAGGGGGCGCCGCAGGGTGCCGGTGTGACCGCGGCGCTCCAGCAGTTCCGGGAGACCGCGACCGGGCAGCGCTGGACGCAGCAGAACAAGAAGCTGGTCCGGGTCGACCTCGGAGCCGAGGGCCAGCCCGTGCTCGCCCGGCAGGGCAGCATGGTGCTCTACCAGGGCAAGGTCGACTTTGGCTACAAGGGCGCCGGATTCGCCGGCCGGGTCGTGGGCAATGCCACCGGCCAGGAGATGCAGCTGATGCGCTGCACCGGCAAGGGACAGGTGTTCCTCGCGGACAACTCCGCGATGCTCCACCCCATCGAGCTCCAGGGCGACGCCGTCTGCGTCTCCGCGGAGAACGTCCTCGCCTTCGACGAGAGCCTCCAGTACGAGGTGCGTCGCATCGAGGGGCACGGCATCCCGGGTGGCGCGCTGTTCACGATGCAGTTCCAGGGCACCGGCACGATCGTCGTCAAGACGCGCGGCGTGCCCGTGGTGCTGCCGGTCACGCCGACGACGTTCGCCGACTGCAACGCCGTGGTCGCCTGGTCCGCCGCCGCCCAGGTGGTCGTCTCCAGCCAGGTGCGGATGCGCCGCAACTCCTACGCGGGCGACACGGGCGAGAGCGTCAACCTGCAGTTCCGGGCCGCGCCCGGCAGCTTCGTCGTCGTCCAGCCGTACGAGATCTGAGGGAGAGCCCGAGATGAACCAGCCGCTCGCGGGCTACGCCCCCGCACCCGTCGCCGCCCGCATGGAGAACCACGGCAACCACATGTTGAAGGTCGCCATGCAGACCGGAAACGACCTCCTCGCGCGCGTGGGCTCGATGACCGCCTACGAGGGCTTCGTCCAGTACGAGCCCAACCCGCCGGCCGTCCGCCAGATCGCCAAGGACTGGATGACCGGCGAGGGCGCGCCCCTGATGAAGTGCTCCGGCGACGGACTGCTCTACCTCGCCGACTACGGCGCCAACGTCGTCGTCATCAACCTCAACGGCGACGGGATCTCCGTCAACGCCACCAACCTGCTGGCCTTCGACGCCCACCTGACGTGGGGCGTGGAGCGGGTCAAGGGCCTGGCGAAGTTCGCCGGGCAGGGCCTGTGGAACACCAAGATCTCCGGACAGGGCTGGGTCGCCCTCACCTCCCGGGGCAAGCCGATCGTGGTCGACTGCGGCGGCGGCGAGGACGAGACCTACGTCGACCCGGACGCGCTCGTCGCCTGGTCCCCGAACCTGAAGGTGAAGGGCAAGCGCAGCTTCAAGGCGCAGTCACTGATCGGCCGCGGCAGCGGCGAGGCCTTCCAGATGGCCTTCTCCGGTCAGGGCATCGTCGTCGTCCAGCCCAGCGAGGACAGTACCGACCGCCTCCGGGTCCGGGGCTGAGGGGGAGCAGGAACACCATGCAGAGCCCGATTTTCGCCTACAACGACCAGCAGACGCAGGAAGCCTGGAGCCCCCAGAACAAGCACATGCTCCGCGTCGCCCTGACGGGTCACGACGACGTGCTCGCCCGCAAGGGCACGATGGTCGCCTACCAGGGTCTCGTCGAGTTCGACGCCGAGTACCAGAGCAACAACCAGTCGCGCGCGCGGGCGCGCACCGGTGAGGGCCTGGACCTGATGCGCTGCCACGGGCAGGGCACGGTCTACTTCGCCAACCTCGCCCAGTGCGTCCACGTGGTGGACGTCGACCAGGACGGCCTCACCGTCGACAGCAGCTACGTGCTCGCGATGGACTCGAACCTGCACCACGAGGTCATCGCGGTGGACAGCCTCTACGGCATCTCCGGTTCGGGGAAGTACCAGCTCAACATCACGGGCCGCGGCAAGGTCGCCCTGATGACGTCGGGCTCGCCCCTGTTCATGCAGGTGACGCCCGACAAGTACGTCAACTGCGACGCCGACGCGATCGTCGCCTGGTCCACCGGCCTGCGCGTGCAGATGCAGGCCCAGACGCACTCCTCCGGGGTGTGGCGGCGCCGTGGCAACACGGGTGAGGGCTGGGAGCTGAGCTTCATGGGCAGCGGCTTCGCGCTCGTCCAGCCGAGCGAGCTGCTGCCGCCGCAGAACGCGCAGGTCGGCTCGGGCGTCGCCGCCCAGTACGGCATGGGCCAGCAGGGCGCCCGCGGCCAGAACCAGGGCAACGTCTGGAGCTGAGCACGGGACACGGTGCCACCGTTCGGTAAGGGGTGATCGCCATGGCGGTCACCCCTTACCGGTCACAGGCGGGCGCGGGTCGCCTCCAGCAGGCGTACGACCGACTCGTCGGCCACGTCCGCGACCTCGGCGTACGGGAACCAGCGCAGGTCGAGGGACTCGTCGCTGATCGCCTCCACGGCCCCCTCGGGAGCCAGGGCCGCGTACTGGACGTCCAGGTGCCAGGCGCAGGGCGTGCCGTGGCGGTCCAGCCGCACGGGACCGCCGGGCAGCAGCGCGAGTCCGGCGATGCCCGACTCCTCCGTGCCCTCGCGCAGGGCAGCCCGGGCCAGCGTCTCGTCGACCGGCTCGCAGTGACCGCCCATCTGCAGCCACTTGCGGATCTTCTTGTGCAGGGTGAGCAGGACCCGCTCGCGCGACGGGTCGATCACCATGGCGCTCGCGGTGATGTGCCCGTCGGCGCAGGCCTTCCACATCCCGTCGGGGTGCGCCGCGAGATGGTCCAGGTAGACCTGACGCAGCTCGTCCTGGCCCTCGTACGCCTTCAGGACCAGGACCGCGTCGTCGTGGAGGCTCACTCGCCGTCGTCGCCCTTGGGCTCGTCCCGGTCGGCGGACCGGTTCCCGTCCCGGTCGCCCTCGTCCTTCTTCTTCAGGTCGGGCTTGCCCGCCGCCTCGCCGAGCATCTTGTCCAGCTCGGAGAAGTCGAGCTGCTCACGGTGCACGAAGCCGTCCGGGTCGTCCAGGTCGGTCGCGGTCGGCAGCATGTCCGGGTGGGCCCACAGGCCGTCCCGGCCGTCGACACCGTGGGCGTCCGTCAGGGACGCCCACAGGCGGGAGGCGTCGCGCAGCCGGCGCGGGCGCAGCTCCAGGCCGATCAGCGTGGCGAAGGTCTGCTCCGCGGGCCCGCCCGAGGCGCGACGGCGGCGCAGCGTCTCGCGCAGCGCGTCGGCGGAGGACAGCCGCGGCTTGGCGGCGGTGTGCACCACCGCGTCCACCCAGCCCTCGACGAGCGCCAGGGCCGTCTCCAGACGGGCCAGGGCCGCCTTCTGCTCCGGGGTGTCCTCCGGCTGGAACATGCCCTGCTGGAGAGCCTCCTGCAGCTGCTCGGGGTTCTGCGGGTCGAACTGGCCGACCACGTCCTCCAGCTTGGCCGTGTCCACCTTGATGCCACGGGCGTAGCCGTCGACGGCGCCGAACAGGTGCGAGCGCAGCCACGGCACGTGCGCGAAGAGGCGCTGGTGGGCGGCCTCGCGCAGCGCCAGGTACAGCCGCACCTCCTCCTGGGGCACGCCGAGGTCCTTGCCGAACGACTCGATGTTCGCCGGGAGCAGCGCGGCCTTGCCCGCCGGGCCGAGCGGCAGACCGACGTCGGTCGAGCCGACGACCTCGCCGGCGAGTACGCCGACGGCCTGCCCGATCTGGGTGCCGAACATGGCGCCGCCCATGGACCGCATCATGCCGATCAGCGGGCCCGCCATGGCCTGCATCTCCTCCGGCAGCACGTCACCCATGGCGTTGCCGACGCGCTCGGCGACCGGGTCGACCAGCTCGCGCCAGGCGGGCAGGGTCGCCTCGACCCACTCCGCCCTGCTCCAGGCCACGGCGGTGCCCGCGCCCGAGGGCAGGGCGGTCGCGTCGTCCAGCCACAGGTCGGCCAGCCGCACGGCCTCCTGGACGGCATTGCGCTCGGCGGGGCCGACGCTGGCGTCCTTGCGGCCGTCCGGGGTGCCCTGGGAGACCGTCTGGCGGGCGATCTGCTTGGCCATGTCCCAGTTCACCGGGCCGCCCTCGTAGGAGAGCATCTGGCCCAGCTGCTGGAACGCGGCGCCCAGGTCGTTGGGGTTCATGGAACCGAACATGGCAGCGAACGGGTTGTCCGCACCGGGGCCGCCCAGGCCTCCGGCTCCAGGCGTTCCGAAACCGAACGGGTTGGCCGGTCCCTGACCACCGCCGCTCTGCTGGTCCTTCTTCTTGCCCTCGTCGCCGTCGTCCGGCTCCTCCGGCGGAAGGCCGAATCCGAATGGGGTGTCACTCACGGGGTTCCTCGGCTGGTAGGGCCGCCGGTTCTTTCCGGCGGCACGGCTGCCCGACTTCACCACCCAGCGTAGACACCCGAAGCCGATCGGGCCTCGGTGCTTCGCCGACTGACGGCCTGCGGCAGGATGGATGCCACCTGGTACGCACGCGTCGCTCGCGCTCGTACTGAAGACAACCTCTGGAGACGCCCGGTGAGTTCCCCAGATCCGCAGGTTCGCGCAGCGCGAAACCAGTCAACCAGTTCCGCACGCCCAGGCGCGCGCGGACCCGTCGTAGCGGTCACCGGTGCCGCGTCCGGGGTCGGGGCGCTGCTCACCGAGCGGCTCGCCGCGTCCGACGAGGTCAGGCGGGTCGTGGCCATCGACGAACGGCGCGGCGGGTGCGAGGCGGCCGAGTGGCACATTCTGGACGTACGGGACCCGGCCATCGCCGAGAAACTGCGTGGTGCGGACGTTGTGGTGCACCTGGCGCTCGACCTCGACCTGGAGACCGACGCGGCCGCCCGTACGGCTTACAACGTCCGGGGGACGCAGACCGTTCTGACCGCCGCCGCGGCGGCCGGTGTGCACCGCGTCGTGCTGTGCACCTCCTCGATGGTCTACGGCGCACTCCCGGACAACGAGCTGCCGCTGTCCGAGGACGCCGAGCTGCGTGCCACGGCCGAGGCCACCGGCGTCGGAGACCTGCTGGAGATCGAGCGGCTCGCGCGGCGCGCGCCGCGGGCGCACCCCGGCCTCAATGTGACGGTCGTCCGGCCCGCCGTACTGGTCGGCGGCATGGACACCGCGCTGACCAGGTACTTCGAGTCGCCCCGGCTGCTGGTCGTGGCCGGATCGCGGCCGGCCTGGCAGTTCTGCCACGTCGACGACCTGTGCAGCGCCCTGGAGTACGCCGTCCTGGAGAAGGCCGACGGCGAGCTGGCCGTCGGGTGCGACGGCTGGCTGGAGCAGGAGGAGGTCGAGGAGCTCAGCGGCATCCGGCGCATGGAGCTGCCCTCGGCGGTCGCGCTCGGCGCGGCGGCCCGGCTGCACCGGATCGGACTGACGCCCTCCCCGGCCGGGGACCTGGCGTACACGATGTACCCCTGGGTCGTGAGCGGCAGCCGCCTGCACGATGCCGGATGGCGTCCGAAGCACACCAACGAGGAGGTGCTGGCGGAGCTGCTCGAGGAGGTCGCGGGGCGGCACACGGTCGCCGGGCGGCGCCTCGGGCGCAAGGACGCGACGGCGGCGGGGGCCGCGGGTGCGACGGTGGCGCTGCTGGGCGCGGCCGCCGTGGTGCGCCGCGCGCGGAAGGCACGGCGCCGCATCTGAGGGTCCGGGGGTGCCGGCTGCCTCTGTAGGAGGCTCCAACGCGGCACGCGCGCGTGCGGGGCGATCACGCTATTCCGCGTCGCCGGCGGCGTGGGGCACGATGGGCGTATGGCAACCACGAACGACCACCCCGGTGAGCGGGCCGCAGCGGACCCCGTGAAGCTGATCGGCATCCGTGAGACGCCCCTGTCCGTGGACGAGGTCTTCCGCGCGGTCGGCGACGACGCGTCCGGCGGCACCGCGCTGTTCGTGGGGACCGTGCGCAACCACGACGGAGGCACCGACGTCGACCGGCTCGGGTACTCGTGCCACCCGAGCGCCGAGGCCGAGATGCGGCGGATCGCCGAGAAGGTCGTCGCGGAGTACCCCGTACGGGCGCTCGCGGCGTTGCACCGTGTGGGTGACCTGGAGGTCGGGGACCTCGCGGTGGTCGTCGCGGTGTCCTGCCCGCACCGGGGCGAGGCATTCGAGGCCTGCCGCAAGCTGATCGACGACCTCAAGCACGAGGTGCCCATCTGGAAGCACCAGACGTTCTCCGACGGCACCGAAGAATGGGTGGGCGCATAGCGCCCTCGGTGAGGGGTGGTGGTCGGGCGACGGGAGGGCGGGTGGGCGCGTAGCGCCCTCGGTGAGGGGCGGTGGCGGGCGGGAGCCTGTTGAGTACGGGGCTTCACCTGCGCGGCTCCGGTTGCGTAACCCGCCCCCCGGCGTGAGCGTTGTCACTGCGAATGGTTAATCTGCTGATCAGTCAGTCGCGGACGCTCAAGGGGTTGGGAGGTCGGCATGGCGGCACTCGCCTGGTTGCTGATTCCACTGGTGGCCGCTGTCGGCGCGGGCCTGTGGGGCAGTTGGGCCAACCGGACCCGCAAGGCACGGAGCGACGGTCCCGAGCTGGACGGGTACGCCCGGTTCCGTGAGGCGATGGAGAAGCCCCGCACGGGTGCTTGACGGTTGCCCGACGGCCGTTCTGGCGACCGCCGCCCTGACGGTGTTCCGACAGCCGCGTCCCGTACTGTCGTGCCATGCCACGCCGCACCGCGACGATGCTCGCCTCCACCCTGATGCTGATCGCGCTCCTGTGCGCGGGTGTTTTCATCCCCGTGCCCTACTCGGAGATGTCTCCCGGGCCGACGGTGAACACCCTCGGGGACCACGACGGCGAGCCGGTGCTTCAGATCTCGGGTCACAAGACCTATGAGGCGAGCGGCCACCTGAACATGACGACCGTCCGGGTCACCAGTGCCGAGTACAAGATGAACCTGGTGGAGGCCGTCTACGGCTGGCTCGCCCACGACAACAGCGTGGTGCCGCACGAGACCCTCTACCCGGACGGCAAGACCGAGGAAGAGGCCACGCAGGAGAACGCGGAGGAGTTCAGCCACTCCCAGGAGACCGCGAAGGTCGCCGCCCTGAAGGCGCTCGACATCCCGGTGAAGGCCTGGGTGGTCGTCTCCGCGGTGGTCAAGGACTCCCCGGCACAGGGCAAGCTGCACGCCGGTGACGTGATCAGGGCCGTGGACGGTACGGCCGTCAAGAAGCCCGCGGACGTCGCCGAGCTGGTGACCGAGCACGAGCCCGGTCAGGACACCGTCTTCACGATCGTGCCCGCCAAGGAGCAGGCCGCCGCGGAGAAGGAGGGCCGGACGGCCACGAAGACGGAGAAGGTCACGATCACCACCGAGACGTCCGACGACGGCGGTGAGAAGCGCGCCGTCGTCGGGATCTCGGCCGGGACCGATCACACGTTCCCGTTCGAGATCGACATCAAGCTGGCCGACGTCGGCGGTCCCAGCGCCGGCCTCATGTTCGCCCTCGGCATCTACGACAAGCTCACCCCGGGCGACCTCACCGGCGGCAAGTTCGTCGCCGGCACCGGGACGATCGACGACAACGGCAAGGTCGGCCCGATCGGCGGCATCGGGATGAAGACCATCGGCGCGCACGACAAGGGCGCCCGGTACTTCCTGACCCCCGCGGACAACTGCGCGGCTGCGGCCGAGGACACCCCCGACGGGCTCACCCTCGTGAAGGTCGACACCATCGACGACGCCCTCGGCGCGCTGAAGGACATCCGTTCCGGGAAGACCGCCGACCTGCCGAAGTGCACGGAGGGATAGCCCCCGCACCGGCGTCCGGCGGCCCGGCGTCCCGGGGGCCTACTCGGCGAAGGTGGCCGTCAGCGCCTCGGCCAGCCCCGGCACCAGGTCGGACCCCGTGAGGACATCCGTGGCCGCGTCCTTCTCCCGCAGCCGCAGGGCCGAGTCGCGGGTGCCGTCCCGCAGGACCGCGACCGTCATGCGGACCTCCTGACGGTCCGGGTGCTGCGCGACCCACTGGGCGAGCTTCTTCTCGCTCAGGCCCTGCGGCACCTGGGCCTCGGCGGAGGGCGGCAGCATGAGGCGTTCCACGGCGAGCGCGCAGCCGACCACGGCGTCGGGCCAGGCGATGGTGCCCAGGAACTCGTCGAGCGCCTGGTCCGTTGGAACTTCGTCCTGCTCGATCGGGGTGAGGCCGGAGCTCTCCGGCTCGTCCTGCAGACCGAGCCGGTCCGCGAGGGAGGGCTGGTCGGCCCTCAGTCGTGCGGTGTCGACAAGTGCGAAGAGGCGTGCGGGCTGGTCCCAGCCGAGGCCGGAGACGTACTCGTCGATCTCGAGCACGGCCCGGGTGAGGGGGCTCGCTGCCATGGGGGTGTTGGACATGGTCACAATCCTGCCTCGTTCATGGCCCGAATCGGGAACCGAGTAAACGATGAGTAAGTTGCATAAGTGTGGGCCCACGATCACGGGGGCGCACGGGGGGCCCGCGAACCCGAGGGCCTGACGGATCAACAGCGAACTTCGAGGTGCGCACCTTGGCTTTCCAGATGCCGGACCGCGGCGGAGGCCCCCCGTCGGGGCCGCGGATCAGAGTGGGCCGCCCGTCCCGGCGTGTCCGAACCCTGCTGCTGACACTTGGTGTCCTAGCCGTGCTCCTCATGGCGTTCACCATGTTCGCGGGATTCTGGACGGACTGGCTCTGGTACCGGTCGGTCCACTACTCGTCGGTGTTCACGACGACCCTGTGGACCAAGATCGGTCTCTTCTTCGTCTTCGGCCTGCTGATGGCGCTCGCCGTGGGGTTCAACATCTGGTTGGCCCACCGCCTGCGTCCGCCGCTGAGCGCCATGTCGATGGAGCAGCAGAACCTCGACCGGTACCGGATGGGCATCGCCCCGTACAAGAAGTGGCTGCTGCTCGGCATCACCGCCCTGGTCGGCCTGATCGCCGGCGCCTCGGCCTCCGGGCAGTGGCGGACCTGGCTGATGTGGGTCAACGGCGTGCCCTTCGGGCAGAAGGACCCCCAGTTCAAGCTGGACGTCTCCTTCTACGCCTTCGACCTGCCCTGGTACCGGTTCCTGCTCGGCTTCGGCTTCGCAGCCGTGATCATCTCGGTGATCGCCGCCGCGCTCACCCACTACCTGTACGGCGGGCTCCGCGTCACCAGCCCGGGCGCGCGCGCCACGGCCGCGGCCACCGGGCACCTGTCCGTGCTCATCGGCGTCTTCGTCGCCCTGAAGGCGGTCGCCTACTGGCTCGACCGGTACGGTCTCGCGGTGAAGTCCAGCGACTTCAAGGCGACCGACAACTGGACGGGCCTCAGGTACGTCGACGCCAACGCCTACCTGCCGGCCAAGACGATCCTGTTCTGCATCGCGGTCATCTGCGCCCTGCTGTTCTTCGCCACCCTGTGGCGGCGCACCTGGCAGCTGCCCGTGATCGGCTTCGGCCTGATGGTGCTCTCCGCCATCCTCATCGGCGGCCTGTACCCGGCGCTGGTCCAGAAGTTCCAGGTCCAGCCGAACGAGCAGGCCAAGGAGGCGCCGTACGTCGAGAAGAACCTCGCGGCCACGCGCGACGCGTACGGCATCGAGGGCACCCAGGTCAGCGAGTACCCGGGCAAGAGCGAGACCAAGGACAAGACGAAGCTCCGTGACGACGTGGACGCCGCGGCGTCCATCCGCATCATGGACCCGAACGTCATCTCGCCGACGTTCCAGCAGCTCCAGCAGATGCGTAACTACTACGCGTTCCCGACCAACCTGGACGTCGACCGGTACGCCAAGGACGGCAAGGACCAGGACACGGTCATCGGTCTGCGCGAGCTGAACCTGGCGGGCATCCCGAAGAAGAACTGGATCAACAGCCACTTCCGCTACACCCACGGCTACGGCGTGGTCGCGGCGAAGGGCACCCAGGTCGACTCCGAGGGACGCCCGGTCTTCACCGAGTCCAACCTGCCGTCCGAGGGCGACCTCGGAAAGTACGAGCAGCGGATCTACTACGGCGAGAAGACCACCACCTACTCGATCGTCGGCGGTCCCCAGAAGGAGATCGACTACTCCGACGACACCGGGGAGAAGACGTTCAGCTACAAGGGCGACGGCGGCGTCGACCTGTCCAACCCGGTCAACCGGGCGGCGTACGCGGCGGCGTTCAGCGAGCCGCAGATCCTCTACTCCGGTGCCATCGGCGACGGGTCGCGGATCCTGTACAACCGCACTCCCAAGGAGCGCGTCGAGGCGGTCGCCCCCTGGCTGACCATCGACGGCGACGCCTACCCGGCGGTGGTGGACGGCCGTATCCAGTGGATCGTCGACGCCTACACGACGACGAACGGCTATCCGTACGCCTCGCGCACCACGCTCGGCGACACCACGGCCGACTCGCTGACCGCCAACAACAACTCGCGCGCGGTGGTGGCCCAGCAGAACCAGGTCAACTACATCCGCAACTCCGTGAAGGCGACCGTCGACGCGTACAGCGGTGACGTGAAGCTGTACCAGTGGGACACCCAGGACCCGATCCTGAAGACCTGGATGAAGGCGTTCCCGGACACGGTGAAGGACAAGAGCGAGATCTCCAAGGAGCTGATGGCGCATCTGCGCTATCCGCAGGACCTGTTCAAGGTCCAGCGCGAGCTGCTCACCCGCTACCACGTGAAGGACGCCAACACGTTCCTCAGCGGCAGCGAGGTGTGGCAGGTGCCGGACGACCCGACCAACAAGTCGGGCGACGCCGTACCGCCGTACTACCTGAGCATGAAGATGCCCGACCAGAAGGCGCAGGCCTTCTCGCTGACGACGACCTTCACACCCAACGGTCGTGACAACCTCAGCGCGTTCATGGCGGTCGACGCCGAGGCGGGCACCAGTGACTACGGCAAGATCAGAATCCTGAAACTGCCGACGAGCACGACCGTCGACGGCCCCAAACAGGTGCAGAGTCAGTTCAACTCCGAACAGGACATCGCCGAGTCCATCAGGCTGCTGAGAGGCGGCGACTCGGAGGTGGAGTACGGCAACCTGCTGACGGTGCCGCTGGACGGCGGGCTGTTGTACGTCGAACCCGTCTATGTGCGCGGTGGCGACCTCAAGTACCCGCTGTTGCGCAAGGTCCTGGTGAGCTACGGGGGCAACACCGCCTTCGAGAACACGCTCGACGCGGCCCTCAACAAGGTCTTCGGGGCCCAGGCCGCCGAGAACGAAGAGCCACCACCGGCGGACGAGGGCGACGACACCACCCAGCCGCCGCCGTCGTCCACCAACCCGACGGTCCGGGAAGCGCTGAGCGATGCGCAGAAGGCCTTCGACGCCGGGCAGAAGGCCCTGGAGCAGAAGGACCTGGCCGCGTACGCCAAGGCGCAGAAGGACCTGGAGGAGGCGCTCCAGCGGGCCGAGGACGCACAGGCCAAGGCGGACCAGAGCGCCGGTGACAAGAACGGTGACAAGAACGGCGACAAGGACGCCGGAGACAAGAGCAGCGGGGACGAGGCCGGGGGCGACAAGGCCAGTCCGGACGCGACCCCGACCGGCGACGCAGGCGGAGGGTCGGACACCGGCTGACCGCCGGCCCCGCGCCGGGCGCTCGCGTCAGGCGTTCGAGCTGGTCAAAGCCCATCCCGCGCCGTGCTAGGGTTGTGAACACAACGGCGCGGGGTGGAGCAGCTCGGTAGCTCGCTGGGCTCATAACCCAGAGGTCGCAGGTTCAAATCCTGTCCCCGCTACTGACGTCGTGAGCTGGTTGCGAACGACCACGAAGGCCCGGATTCCCACAAGGAGTCCGGGCCTTCGTGATGTGCGAACGCATGTACCGGCGGGCTCGACGGCCGCGCCGCCAAGGAGAGTTGGGCCGATCTGTGTTTGACTTGTCTCCCTGTGGGCATGTCGACAAAACGCTGAAGTGACCTCACCGACTGCGGTATACCGGATGTGCCGAGGTTGCGGATGGTGCGACGATGAACGTTATGGGGGACATGGCAAATCTGTTCGGGACAGGGCGTTTTGCGCAGCCGTCCGGCCAGTTGTCCGGTCAGGAGGCTGCGGACGAGGCTCAGGAAGCCGCCGACGAAGCCGCAGAGGAAGTGCGTCTGCGGCTCGCCGTCGACGGCGGTGACGTCGAGGCGATGAGCGTGCTCGGCGCGCTGCTGCTGCGCCGCGGCGACTTCGACGGAGCCGAGTCCCACCTGCGCGCCGCCACAGCGGCCGGTGACCGCGCCGCCGCGAACAATCTGGGCGTCCTGCTGCACCAGCGGGGATACGCCGACGAGGCCGCCGGATGGTGGCGCATCGCCGCCGTCGCCGGATCCGCCGCCGCCGCGCACGCGCTGGGCCGGCACTTCCGCGAGCGCGGGGACGAGCCCGCCGCCGAGTACTGGCTGTGCCAGTCCGCCGAGCAGGGCCACGTACTGGCCGCCTACGCGCTCGCCGACCTGCTGGAGCACCGCGGCGACGACACCGGGTCCGAGCGGTGGATGCGGGCCGCCGCCGAGCGCGGGCACCGGGAGGCGGCGTACCGGCTGGCGCGGACGCTGGACCGGCGCGCCGGGGGGTGCGACGGCGGCGACGACAAGGCGGCGGCGCTCGCGGCCGACGAGGCCGAGCAGTGGTACCGGCAGGCCGCCGCACGCGGTCACCGGCGGGGCGCGCTGCACCTCGGGACGATCCTGGAGAAGCGCGGCGAGCTCAAGGAGGCCGGCCGCTGGTACCTCACGTCCGCCAAGGACGGCGAGGCCCGCGCCGCCTGCGCGCTCGGCTTCCTGCTGCGGGACGCCGGAGACACCGAGAGCGCCGCCGTGTGGTGGCTGCGCGCCGCCCAGGACGGCGACGGCAACGCCGCCAACGCCCTCGGCGCGCTGCACGCCGAGCGCGGCGAGACCCAGACCGCGGAGCGCTGGTACCGCGCCGCGATGGACGCCGGCGACGACAACGGGGCGTACAACCTGGGGCTGCTCTGCGCCGAGCAGGGGCGCACCGCGCAGGCCGAGCAGTGGTACCGGCGGGCCGCGTACGCCGGGCACCGTGAGGCATCCAACGCGCTGGCCATCCTGCTGCTGCGGGCCGGTGACGAGACCGGCGCGGAGCCCTGGTTCTCCAAGGCCGCCGAGGCGGGCAGCGTCGACGCCGCCTTCAACCTCGGGATCCTGCACGCGGGGCGGAGCGAGGAGCGGGCGGCGCTGCGCTGGTACGAGCGGGCCGCCGCGGCCGGGCACACCGAGGCGGCTCTTCAGGTCGGCATGGCGCGGCTGCGCGGCGGTGACGAGCGTGAGGCGGAGCGGTTCCTGCGCTGTGCGGCGGGGGGCGGCAGTGCGGAGGCGGCGTACCGGCTGGCGTCGGTGCTCGACGCGCGTCGGCCGCCCGCGCCCGCGCACGAGCTGGGGGAGCCGGCGCAGGAGAAGTCCGAGTGCGAGGAGTGGTACGAGCGGGCGGCCTCCCAGGGGCACCGTCGGGCCCAGGTGCGGGTCGGGATGCTCGCCGCGGCGCGGGGCGACGTGGTGGAGGCGGCTCGGTGGTACCGGGAGGCGGCCGAGGCCGGGTCGCGCAACGGCGCGTTCAACTTGGGGCTGTTGCTGGCCCGCGAGGGGAGTGAGCCGGAGGCCGTGGTGTGGTGGCGCCGGGCGGCCGATGCCGGGCACGGACGGGCGGCGCTGCGGCTGGCTCTGGTGTTCGCGCGGCGGGGAGAGCTGGCGGAGGGCCAGCGGTGGGCCGACCTGGCGGTGTCGCTGGGGCCGGTGGAGGTGGGGGAGCGGGCGGCGCGGTTGCGGGACGCGTTGCGGCAGGAGCTGTCGGCGTGACGCTGCGCTGAGCTTGCGGCGCGTTTTGCAGGTGCCGGCGCTGGAGGGCCCGGGGGTGGGGTGCCCGGGGGTGGTGTGCGCGGCCCGGCACCGGCCGGGTGCCTCCCCCAGTGTCTGCATGGCCGGGGAGGTACCCCCAGCGCCCACCCGTGCCGCCCCAGCGGCACGACTGCCCGCAGCTACGCCTAGGGCCGGAATCCATTTGGATTCCGGCCCTAGGTCTTCAGTAGCGGGGACAGGATTTGAACCTGCGACCTCTGGGTTATGAGCCCAGCGAGCTACCGAGCTGCTCCACCCCGCGTCGGTGAATGGAACACTACGTCAACGCGAAGACGAGAAGCAAATCCGTGCTTCTCACGCCGCCGCGCAGTTCGGGCAGGTGCCGCGGTAGGTCACCTCGACCTCCGACACCGCGAAGCCGAAGCGCTCCGAGTCGGGGAGGTCGGCCAGCGGGTTGCCGGTCGGGTGGACGTCGCGGATCGCGCCGCACTGGGCGCAGACCAGGTGGTGATGCGGCCGGTGCGCGTTCGGGTCGTAGCGCTTGGCGCGCTTGTCCGTCGCGACCTCCAGCACCTCGCCGAGCGAGACCAGCTCGCCCAGGGTGTTGTAGACCGTCGCCCGGGAGATCTCCGGGAGCTTGTCCACGGCCCGGGAGTGCACCTCGTCGGCCGTCAGGTGGACGTGTTCGCCGTCGAGGACCTCGGCCACCACGCGCCGCTGCGCGGTCATGCGCCAACCGCGACCACGCAGCCGTTCCAGAAGGTCACTCATACCGACCAGCTTAACAGCAAGGGGACCAGGTTCCGAACGGGTGTGATTTTGGAGCGCAGCTTGATTTAGACATTGTCTACTCTAGGGATCACGGGTGGAGGCGCCATCGCGCGCCCGGCATCGTCGAGCGCGCGACCGGTGACTTCCGTCAGGCGGTCACCACCGGTGCGTGGTGCGGGGCCCGTGCCGGCGCCCAGCGACGGATGATGTCGCGCACCGAGACGATGCCGACGGGTTCGCCGCCGTCCAGGACGATGAGGTGGCGGAAGCCGCCGTGCGCCATCGCGCCCGCCGCCTCCTCCACGGTCCAGGTCGGGGCGGCGAAGACGACGTCGGTGGTGGTGTGGCCGTGGGCGCGCTCGGTGTCCGGGTCCTGGCCCCGGCCGACGGAGACCAGGACGTCGCGTTCGGTGAGGATGCCGATGCCGCCGGCGTCCGGGTCGTACACCACGGCCGCGCCGACGCGGCGGGCGGACATCAGGGCGGCGGCCTGGCGGAGGGTGTGGGCGGGGCCGATGGTGAGGACGACCGTGCTCATGACTTCGCGGACGAGCATGGGTGGAGCCACCTCCTGCCGGTGATCCATGAGTTGTTCATGGATTCACAAGTTCACAAGTAGAGGAACTCTCAGAGTGGCAGGCAAAGCACCGGTCAACAAGGGGGCGCGGAGGGTGAGTCGGCGGGCGCTCAGTAGCGCTGGTTGAGATACCCGAGCAGTTCGTCGTGGAGCCGGCCGTTCGACGCCGCCGCGTTGCCGCTGTGCGGGCCGGGGCGGCCGTCGAGGCCGGTGAAGGTGCCGCCGGCCTCGGTGACGATGATCGCGTTCGCGGCCATGTCCCAGAGGGAGAGCTCGGGTTCGGCGCAGATGTCCACCGAGCCCTCGGCGACCATCATGTACGGCCAGAAGTCGCCGTACGCGCGCGTGCGCCACACTTCGCGGGTCAGGTCGAGGAAGCCGTCGAGGCGGCCCTGCTCCTCCCAGCCGCTCAGCGAGGAGTACGCGAAGGAGGCGTCGGGGAGCGACGAGACCTGGGAGACCCGGAGCCGGGAGGCCGAGGTCAGGCTGCGGCCGGTGAACGCGCCGTGGTCCTGCACAGCCCACCAGCGGCGGCCGAGTGCGGGTGCCGAGACGAGGCCGACCACCGGCTGGTAGCCGCCTTCTCCCGCCTCCATGAGGGAGATCAGGGTGGCCCAGACCGGGACGCCGCGCACGTAGTTCTTGGTGCCGTCGATCGGGTCGATGACCCAGCGCCGGGGCCCGGTGCCCGCGACGCCGAACTCCTCCCCGTGCACCGAGTCGCGGGGGCGGGCGCGGGCGAGGTGGCCGCGGATGAGTTCCTCGGCGGCCTTGTCCGCCTCGCTCACCGGGGTCATGTCCGGCTTCGTCTCGACCTTCAGGTCGAGGGCCTTGAAGCGGTCCATCGTCGCGGCGTCGGCGGCGTCGGCGAGCACGTGGGCGAGGCGGAGGTCGTCGAGGTAATCGGGCATGCCGTCACGCTATCTGCCGCGGCCGGGCCGGGGCCACCACGGGTTCGGCGGGCGTGGCGGCGCGCGGGGAGGCGGAGCCGGGGCCCGGCGCGGTGCTGCGACGGCCGGGCGCGGTGCTGCGACGGCCGGGCGCGGTGCTGCCACGGCCCGGCGTGGCGGGTGCGGGCCCGAGCGAGCGGTGGTGAGAGGGCCCGGCGTGGTGGGTGCGCGGGTCCGGGTGAGCGGTGGGTGAGAGGGCGCGGAGGGGTGGGTGAGAGGGCGTTAAGCGGTGGGTGAGAGGACCCGCGTGGTGGGTGCGAGGACCCTTGACAGTGCCCCCATACCCGTCAAATCTGGCAGGAAGTCGCTCGGCACGTCTGGCAGCAAGTCGCTCGGCCCGAGGGAGGCGAGGGTGCCTGCAGCCCGGGAGTCCCTGCTCGACGCCGCGTACACGGCGCTGGCCCGCCGGCCGTGGTACGCCGTGCGGATGGTGGACGTGGCGGCCGCCGCCGGGGTGTCCCGGCAGACCCTCTACAACGAGTTCGGCAGCAAGGAAGGGCTGGCCCGGGCGCTCGTGAGACGTGAGGCCGACGGTTATCTCGCCGGCGTCGAGCGCGCGCTGTCCGGGGCCGGCGACCCCTGCGAGCGCCTCGCCGCCACCGCCGAGTGGATGCTGACGGCGGCTCACGACAACGCGCTGGTCCGGGCCATGCTCACCGGGTGCTGGAGCGAGCGGCTGCCCTCACCGGCCCTGACGGCGGTGCCCTCCTCCTCCGCCGTGCCGGCCCAGCGGCGGGCCGACGGTCCGCTGCCCTCGCCCGGTGACTTCGTGCGCCTCGTCCGCGACCGTGCCGTGGCCGTCCTCCACGGCTCCGGAACGCCTCCGCCACCGGACGCCGCCGAGTTGGTCCGCTCCTGCGAACTGGCCGTACGGCTCGCCCTGTCCTGTGTCGCGGCGCCGCCCGCCGAGGGCGGAGTGGCCGACCTCCTGCGCACCGCACTGCCGCGCCCGTCGAGCGCGTAGCGGCGCCCGGCTCAGTGGGCCGAGCCCGACAGCTGCAGTCCGATCACGCCGATGATGACGAGGCTGATCGAGACGATCTTCAGGGTCGAGACCAGGTCGCCCAGGAAGATCATGCCGTAGATGGCCGTGCCCGCCGCGCCGATGCCGGTCCACACCGCGTAGGCGGGTCCGACGTCGAGCTTCTTCAGCGACATGGTCAGCAGGCCGAAACTGCCCAGCGCGAAGGCGCAGAAGGCGACGGTGGGCCAGAGCCGTGTGAAACCGTGCGACAGCTTCAGACAGACGGCGAAGCCGGTTTCGAGCACCCCGGCCACTATGACCAGCAGCCACGCCATGTCTCGTCCTCCCGTAGTCCCGTACCGTGACCGCCGTGTCGACCGGTGCCGGTCAGTGGCTCGCGTTGGGCGTTCACCTCGTCCTGCGACGACTTCGTCGGGCTTTGCTCGGACTTGGTTCCGGCTTGGTGCGATTATGCACTTACCGGTTGCACGGCACGGCAAACAACGCGGTGGTCAGTCGCCTTCCTTGCGTTCGCGTGTCGACAGCAGCCGGCGCAGCGAGTACAGCCGGGCGGGGTCGGCGTGCCCCTCCGCGACCCAGGCGTCCAGCGCGCAGTCGGGCTCGTCGTGACTGCACGCGCGCGGGCAGCCCTCCGTGCCGGGCACCAGGTCGGGGAAGGCGTTGATCACCCGCGACGGGTCGATGTGCGCCAGCCCGAACGACCGCACGCCCGGGGTGTCGACGACCCAGCCGCCCTCCGCCGAGGACAGCGGCAGGGCGAGCGCCGAGGTCGTGGTGTGCCGGCCGCGGCCCGTCACCGCGTTGACGTGCCCCGTCACCCGGCGGCGGTCCTCGGGCACCAGGGTGTTGACCAGGGTCGTCTTGCCGACGCCGGAGTGGCCGACGAACGCCGTGATCTTCCCGTCCAGATGCTCGCGCACCAGGTCGGCGGCGGCGCCGTTCTCCAGCTCCTCGCGGCTGGTGACGACGTACGGGATGTCCAACGCGCCGTACAGCTCGAGGAGTTCGTCCGGGGGTGCCAGGTCCGACTTGGTCATCACCAGCAGGGGAGTGAGGCCGCCGTCGAACGCCGCGACCAGGCAGCGGTCGATGAGGCGGGGGCGCGGCTCGGGGTCGGCGAGGGCGGTGACGACGGCGAGCTGGTCGGCGTTGGCGACGACGACCCGCTCGTAGGGGTCGTCGTCGTCGGCCGTGCGTCGCAGGACGGAGGCCCGCTCCTCGATGCGGACGATGCGCGCGAGCGTGTCCTTCTTGCCGGACAGGTCGCCGACCAGGGCCACCCGGTCGCCGACCACGGCGGCCTTGCGGCCCAGTTCACGGGCCTTCATCGCCATGACGACCCGGTCCTCGACCAGGCAGGTCAGCCGGCCGCGGTCGACCGTGAGGACCAGGCCCCCGGCGGCGTCCTCGTGCTTGGGCCGGATGTGGGTGCGCGGCCGGTTGCCCTTGCGGTTCGGGCGGGTGCGGATGTCGTCCTCGTCGGTGTGCTTGCCGTAGCGACGCATGGCGAACCGTCCCTACGCCCCGAGCATCCCGGTCCACAGGTCGGGGAAGTCGGGCAGCGTCTTGGCGGTGGTCGCGACGTTCTCGATCTGCACCCCCTCGACCGCGAGGCCGAGGACGGCGCCGGCGGTGGCCATGCGGTGGTCCTCGTAGGTGTGGAAGACGCCGCCGTGCAGCCGGCGCGGGCGGATGTGCAGACCGTCGGCGGTCTCGGTGACGTCACCGCCGAGTTCGTTGATCTCCTTGGTGAGCGCGGCCAGCCGGTCCGTCTCGTGCAGCCGCAGGTGGGCAACGCCGCGCAGGGTCGACGGGGAGTCCGCGAGGGCGGCGACGGCCGCGATGCCCGGGGTCAGCTCGCCGACCTCGCTCAGGTCGACGTCGATGCCGTGGATCGTGCCCGACCCGGTGAACACGAGCCCGAAGTCCGTCAGTTCGCAGGAACCGCCCATGTCGGTGAAGATCTCGCGCAGCCGGTCGCCGGGCTGGGTGGTGCGGGACGGCCAGTCGGGGATCACGACCTTGCCGCCGGTCACCAGGGCCGCCGCCAGGAACGGCTGGGCGTTGGACAGGTCGGGCTCGACGGTCAGGTCCCGGCCGAGCAGCGCGCCCGGCGTCACCCGCCACACGTTCGGCTCGCCGCCGGACTCGGGGGTGTCGACCTGGGCGCCGACCGCGCGCAGCATGTCGACGGTCATGCGGATGTGCGGCATGGACGGCAGCGCGGAGCCGGTGTGCCGCACCTCGACGCCCTGGTTGAAGCGCGGTCCGGACAGCAGCAGGGCGCTGACGAACTGCGACGAGGACGACGCGTCGATCTCGACCGGCCCGCCCTCCAGGGCACCGCCGCCCTGCACGGTCAGCGGCAGGGCGCCGCGCCCGTCGTCGTCGACACGGGCGCCCAGCACGCGCAGCGCGTCGATCACGCCGTGCAGGGGACGCTCGTAGGACCGGGGGTCGCCGTCGAAGCGGACGGGGCCGTCGGCGAGCGTGGCGACCGGCGGCAGGAAGCGCATGACCGTGCCGGCGTTGCCGACGTCGACCGTGGCCGGGCCGCGCAGACCCGCCGGGATGACCCGCCAGAACTCGCCCGTGCCGTCCGGGCCCACGCCCTCCTCGATCTCGACGCCCATCGCGCGCAGCGCCTCGGCCATCAGCACGGTGTCGCGGGAGCGCAGCGGGCGGCGCAGCCAGCCGGGCTCGGAGGCGAGGGCGGCCAGGACCAGGGCGCGGTTGGTGACCGACTTGGATCCGGGCACGTGGACGGTCGCGTCGACGGCTCCGCTCGCGTGCGGGGCGGACCAGAGGGCGGTGTGCGCGGGGTTCACGGTCATGGGCCCCACTTTAATGGCTGAGGGCGATCGGAGATCTTGATCAAAAGCGGCGAAACCTGACCGAAACCGCAACAGTGCACTTGCCGTGCATATATGCGCAGCCATGGGACGCGGGTGGGCGCACGCCGGGCCTCACAGCTCCAGCAGCCAGCGCCCCCCGCCGATCAGCGAGCACAGCGACACCGCGTGGAAGAGGAAGAACCACACCCCCGCCGGCGCGTGGGTCAGCCGCGCCAGCTGGTCCGCGTCCGAGTCCCCGGCGCCGCCCCGCGACCGCTTGGCCTGCAACTCGAACGCCGGGCGGACCCCGCCGAGGAGGAGGAACCAGACCACCGCGTACGCGAACGCCGCCTGCACCTGCGGCCCGGCCAGCCATGACACCAGGACGAACGTGCCGCCGGTGACCACGACCGTCAGCACCCCGTACGCATTGCGGACCATCACCAGCAGGGCCACCAGCAGCGCCGTCGCCAGCCACAGCAGCAGCGTGATGCGTCCCGCCGCCAGCAGTGCGGCGCCGCCGAGGCCGAGCAGCGGGGGAGCGGTGTAGCCGGCGACCGCCGTCAGGATCATCCCGACGCCGTGCGGCTTGCCCCGGCTCACCGTCAGACCGCTGGTGTCCGAGTGCAGGGTGATCCCGGTCAGGGTGCGGCCGGTGAGCAGGGCCACCAGGCCGTGGCCGCCCTCGTGGGCGATGGTGATCGCGTTGCGCGCTATCCGCCACGATCCGCGCGTCGCGACGACGGCGAGCGCGGCCACCAGGGTCGCGACCACCACCCACAGGTCGGGGTCGGGCTGGATGCCGGAGACCTCGTCCCACAGAGAGGTGGGCGAGGCCGTTGCGAGGTGGTCCATGTTCGGGGAGGGCTCCTCGTAGAAACGCGGGGTCTGGCAGTGTGGCACGTATGTGCGGACGGTATGCGGCGAGTCGTCGACCCGAGGATCTCGCGGGAATCTTCGAGATCGAGAAGTGGGAGCCCAAGGAGAGCTTGGAACCCGACTACAACGTGGCCCCCACCAAGGAGGTCTACGCCGTCCTGGACCGTCCCCTGAAAGACGTCGAGGACCCGAAGCCGGTTCGCCAGCTGCGGAAGCTGAAGTGGGGCCTCGTTCCCTCCTGGTCCAAGACGCCCGAGGGCGGCGCCCGGATGATCAACGCCCGTGCGGAGACCGTCCACGAGAAGCCCTCCTACCGCCGCGCCTTCAGCACCCGGCGCTGCATCCTGCCCGCCGACGGCTACTACGAGTGGGTCACCGGCACGCAGGAGCGGGACCTGGAGGTCGAGGGGCGCAAGAAGCGGCCCCGCAAGCAGCCGTACTTCGTGACGCCCGCCGACGGCTCCGTGTTCGCCATGGCCGGGCTGTACGAGTTCTGGCGGGACCGGACGCTGCCGGACGACCACCCGCAGGCCTGGTGGGTGACCTGCTCGGTGATCACCACCGAGGCCGAGACCGCGCCGCTCGCGGTCGCCCCGGCCGACGGCCCGCACGCCCTGGCCGACATCCACCCCCGGATGCCGCTGATGCTCACGCCGGACCGCTGGGACGACTGGCTCGACCCGGCGCGCACCGACCCCGACGGGCTGACCTCCCTGCTGGCACCCCCGCCCACCGGGCTGATGCGGGCCTTCCCCGTCTCCACGGCCGTGAGCAACGTCCGCAACAACGGGCCGGAGCTGCTCAAGGAGCTGGAGGCGCCGGAAGAGGGCACACTCTTCTGACGTGACGGATACGACAGAGGTTGTGACAGAGGCGGTCGAGACGGATGCCGGCGCCGCCCGCATCACCTGGCACCGGGCGAGGGACCCCCGCCTCGTCCTCGCCGTGAGCCACGGCGCCGGCGGCGGCATCGAGGCGCGCGACCTGAAGGCCCTGGCGGCCGCACTGCCCGCCCACGGGGTGAGCGTCGCCCTCGTGGAGCAGCCCTGGCGGGTGGCCGGCAAGAAGCTGGCGCCCGCGCCGAAGACCCTGGACACCGGCTGGCGGGGCGTCTGGCCCGCGCTCACCGCGCCCGGCCCGCCGGTGATCTCGGGAGGCCGCAGCGCCGGCGCCCGCGTCGCCTGCCGCACCGCCGGTGAACTGGGCGCCCACGCCGTCCTCGCGCTCAGCTTCCCCCTGCACCCGCCGGGCAAGCCGGAGAAGTCCCGCGCCGCCGAGCTGCTCGGGGCCGGGGTGCCCACCCTCGTCGTCCAGGGCGGCAACGACCCCTTCGGCAAACCGGCGGAGTTCCCGGCGGCCCCCGAGGGCACCTACGACCTGATCGAGGTGCCGTACGGCGACCACGGCTTCGCCGTGCCCAAGCGGGCGGAGACCACCCAGGAGCAGGCGCTGGAGACGATCACCGACGGCGTCCTGAAGTGGATCGGCGCACTCGGCTGAACGCCCGGGAATGACCGGCGGGCGGCCACTGTTGTGCGGTGCATACGTTGCTGAGAATCAGCACCGACGCCGTAGGAGAGGAAGTCCGCCGCATGGGTTCAGCCTTCTGCCCGAGTCGCAGCAGCCGCGCCGACCTGGACTGGACCGTGCTGCACGCTGCCAAGACCGCCCCTATTCGGGCGGCGGGCGGACCGGATCGGCAAGCGTCCCCGACCGCAGGTCGTCTATCCTCCGATTCGAGTGAGACCGGTCTCGGTTTCACGACGACATCGGAGGAGGTGGGTCCGGTCACTGGGACCGACGCAGGGACCGAACACGGCCAGGCGGAGCAGCCCGAGGGCCGGGGTACGGGCGCGGAGTCGACCGCGGAGCGCAGCGCGCGCTTCGAGCGGGACGCGCTGGAGTTCCTCGACCAGATGTACTCGGCCGCGCTGCGCATGACGCGTAATCCGGCCGACGCCGAGGACCTGGTGCAGGAGACCTACGCCAAGGCGTACGCGTCCTTCCACCAGTTCCGCGAGGGCACCAACCTCAAGGCGTGGCTGTACCGCATCCTCACGAACACCTTCATCAACTCGTACCGCAAGAAGCAGCGCGAACCCCAGCGCAGCGCGGCCGAGGAGATCGAGGACTGGCAGCTCGCCCGTGCCGAGTCGCACATGTCGACGGGTCTGCGCTCCGCGGAGTCGCAGGCGCTCGACCACCTGCCCGACTCGGACGTGAAGCAGGCGCTCCAGGCGATCCCCGAGGAATTCCGTATCGCCGTGTATCTGGCGGACGTCGAGGGCTTTGCCTACAAGGAGATCGCGGACATCATGGGGACACCCATCGGTACGGTGATGTCCCGGCTGCACCGTGGACGCCGTCAGCTGCGCGGCATGCTGGAGGACTACGCCCGCGACCGCGGCCTGGTCCCGGCCGGCGCCGGAGAGTCGAACGAAGCGAAAGGCTCGGGGTCATGAGCTGCGGAGAGCCGCACGAGACGGATTGCAGCGAAATCCTCGATCATCTCTACGAGTTCCTCGACAAGGAGATGCCGGACTCGGACTGCGTGAAGTTCGAGCACCACTTCGAGGAGTGCTCGCCCTGCCTGGAGAAGTACGGGCTGGAGCAGGCCGTGAAGAAGCTGGTCAAGCGCTGCTGCGGGCAGGACGACGTGCCGGGTGACCTGCGCGCCAAGGTCATGGGACGGCTGGACCTCATCCGGTCCGGGCAGTCCGTGCCCGAGCACGACGTGACGGCCGCACCGTCGGCACCCCAGGAGTCCTGAGCCGCGCCGAGCCGCTCAAGCCGTTCCGAGTCACTCGTACGTGCTAATCCGCGGGTTATCTGCCCGCGGCCTCCCCGTCGCCGTCCTAGGCTCCGAGCCTTACAGGGTGGCCGGGGAGGGGGCTCATGGACGCGGTGCCGGCACGCGCGCGTGCGTACGTCGTTTGCGTCGCCCTCGTCGCCCTGCTCTGCCTGCGGCCGCTGCCGTCGGTGCACGCGCCCTGGTGGGCGGTGCTGCTGCTGGCCGGGCTGTACGCGGGCTCCGAGCTGGTCGCGCGGTCCCGGTTCGTCGGGACCTGCTACCCCGTCCTGCTCGCCGGTGCCTTCCTGCTGCCGCCGCCCGCCGCCGCGCTCGTGGCGCTGCCCGGGGCGCTGCTGTCCCCGGTGCCCCGGCGGCCGTTCGGCCTGCGGCGCGTCTGGCGGGCCGCACAGCTGACCCTCGCCGTGTGGGCCGCCGCCTGCGTCCACTGGCGGCTGGGCGGCCGGGACGCGGTCGTCGAACCCGCCTTCCCGTACGCCCTTCTGCCGGCCGGGGCCGCCGTACTCGCGTTCTGCCTCGTGCTCACCGTCCTGGACGGCGGCATCCTCACCCTCGCCGACCGCGTACCGCCGAGCCGGGCGTGGCGGGGGCTGTTCTCCCGGTCCCTCGCGCCGATCGCCGTGCACGGGCTCGCCGGACTGATGATGGCGGTCCTGTGGCGCAGCCCCTACGGTCCGGTGGCCGCGCTGCTCGTGCTGCTGCCGATGTGCGTGGCGTGGTGGGCCTTCGCCCAGTACCACCGTGAGCGGGCCGCGCACCAGGCGACCATCCGGGCGCTGGTGCAGGCCGTCGACATCAAGGACGGCTACACCCGCGGCCACAGTGAACGCGTCGGGCAGGCCTCCATGATGATCGCCCGCGAGCTGGGCATGGACGACGAACGCGTCGAGACCCTCCGCTTCGCCGGGATCCTGCACGACGTCGGCAAGCTCGGTGTGCCCACCCGGCTGCTGCGCAAGGACGGTCCGCTGACGCCCGAGGAGCGGCGGGTGATCGAACTGCACCCCGAGTACGGGCACGAGATGGTGCGCGGCATCCGCTTCCTCGGAGAGGCCCGCGCCGCCGTGCTCCACCACCACGAACGGCTGGACGGCAGCGGCTACCCCTACGGACTGGTCGGCGACCGGATCCCCGAGTCGGCCCGGGTGGTCGCGGTGGCCGACGCCTTCGACGCGATGACGTCCACGCGCTCCTACAGCAGGGCCCGTCCCGTCGCGGCGGCGCTGGAGGAGCTCAGGCGGTGTGCCGGTGCGCAGTTCGATCCGCGGATGGTGCGGGCGCTGGACCACGCCCTGGGCCGCCACGGCTGGCGCCCGGCGGTGACGGCGGACGGCACACCGGCCCGCGCCGACCCGGTGCCGGGCGGGGGCGCGCGGGACCGGGTCGGCAAGGGGGTCACGTGAGGAATCCGGAGCCTTCGGTGCGGGGTGTCCGTACGGGTACGGGGCACACGGGGCGGCGGCTCCGGGTGGTGGGGCGCGGCGCGGGGAGCGGGGACGCGGGGCGCGCCGGCCACGTGGGCGGGAGCAGACCATGAGGCCCTTCCCGTCGCGGGTTCCGCCCCCTTCCCCGCCCCCTTCCCCGCCCCGGTACGGGCGGGGGCGCCCGGACACGTCCCCGGGGAGGGCGGCGACGGGCCGGTCTCCGTCCTCGGCCCCGGCGGCGCTGCTTCTCGTACCCGGCGGTGCCGGACTCCTCGCGCTCGGGTGCCTCGCCTCCGTACTGGTCGCGGAGCCCGTGCAGCGGCCGGTGGCGCTCGCCTTCGGCGGCCTGGTCACCCTCGGCGAGCTGACCCGGCGGGCCGGTGCCGAGGCCCGGGAGGCGGCTCCGCTCGGGGCGGCCGGCGCGCTGGCGTACGCGCTGCTCGGAGACGTGGCCGGGCAGCCCGCGCACCACGGCGTCGCGCAGACCGTCACCGTCGTGCTTGCCGCCTCACTGCTGGGCAGCGTGCCCCACGTCGCCCGCGGCGGCGGACCCGTCCTCCACCCCCTGGCGCGGCGCGTGCTCACCGTCGGCTTCGCCGCCGTCTGCTTCCGGCCGCTGTCCAACCAGGGCGTCTTCGACGACTGGAGCGGCCCCGCCTACGCGCTGCTGCTGCTCGGGCTGCTCGCCCTGACCACGCTGTGCGACGCGGTGCTCGCCGTGGCACCCGCGCACGCGCGCACCGGCTGGCCCTTCGGACCCCTGCTGCGCGAAGAGCTGCGCGGCATGGTCGGGATCACGTCGGCGGTGTGCGCGACCGGCGCGGTGATGGCGCTGGCGGTGAGCGTCGCGGGACTGTGGGCGCTCCCCGTCTTCTCCGTGCCCCTGCTGCTCGCCCAGCTCTCCTACCGGCGGTACGCGGCCGTCCGGGCCACCTACCGGCAGACCATCGCCTCCCTGGCCCGCGCCACCGAGATCGCCGGGTACACCCCGGCCGGGCACGCCCGCCGCGTCGCCGGGCTCGGGGTGGCCGTCGGCCGGGACCTGGGACTGTCGGGGGCCGAGCTGACCGTGCTGGAGTACGCGGCCCTCATGCACGACATCGGCCAGCTCAGCCTGGTCGACCCGGTCCCGGCGGGCGCCACCGCCGGCCTGCCCGTCGCCGAGCAGCGGCGGATCGCGCTGCTCGGCGGGGCGGTCGTCCGCCAGACCGGCGTCGACGCGGCGGTCGCGGTGGTGGTGGAGCGGCAGGCCGACCCCTGCCGGGAGCAGCCGGTCGCCGCGCGGATCGTGCGGGTCGTGAACGCCTACGAGGAGAAGGTGCGGGACGCCGGCCCCGGCGGCGTCCTGACGGCGCTGGAGGAGCTGCGCCTGGCCACCGCCGGCGACTACGCTCCCGAGGTGGTGGAAGCGCTGGCCCGGGTCCTGTCCCGGGGCAGCCTTACCGAGCCCGCGGCTGGGTAACCCATGGGTAATGAGCGCCTCCGCAGCCGTACGTGGTTTGATGCCCGGGAGAGGGTGTCCGGGGGCGCGAAAGGCACAGCCAGCCCACTGAACGGAACTGGCAGGCGGGAATCGTGAGGATCTTCGGCAAGGCACGGCACCGGCCCTCCGCCTCCTGGCGGCAGGCCACCGACCGCGCGTTCACGCTGATCGGCGACGGTCGCTACGAGGACGCGGGGGCGCTGCTGACACGGGCGGCGGACCTGGAGCCCTGGCTGTCGGAGTCCTGGTTCAACCTGGCGCTGCTGCACAAGTTCCGGCACGACTGGGAGCAGGCCAGGGCGGCCGGCCTCAGGGCCGTCGCGCTGCTCGACCGGGACGGCGGAGCCCCCGACTGGTGGAACGTCGGCATCGCCGCGACCGCCCTCCAGGACTGGCCGCTGGCCCGCCGCGCCTGGCAGGCCTACGGCCTGCGCACCCCGGGGGACGCCACGGACGCGAGTGAGCCGCTCGGCATGGACCTCGGCAGCGCGGCCGTACGGCTGTCCCCGGAGGGCGAGGCCGAGGTGGTGTGGGGCCGGCGGCTCGACCCCGCCCGTGTCGAGGTGCTGTCCATCCCGCTGCCGTCGTCCGGGCGCCGGTGGGGCGAGGTCGTCCTGCACGACGGCGTGCCGCACGGGGAGCGGACGACCAGCGCCGGGCACTCCTACCCCGTCTTCGACGAGATCGAGCTGTGGGCGCCCTCGCCCGTGCCCACCTGGGTGGTCCTCCTGGAGGCCGCCACCGAGGCCGACCGGGACGCCCTGGAGCAGCTGGCCGCCGACGCCGGGTTCGCGGCCGAGGACTGGTCGTCGTCCGTCCGGCTGCTGTGCCGGATGTGCTCGGAGTCCCGGATGCCGTCCGACGAGGGCGAGGGCGAGCACCTCGACCCGCACGACCACAGCGAACCCGGCCACCCCGGTCCGCTGGGGCACCGCACCGACGGGCAGCTGTGGGTGCCGGAGCGGGAGTGCGGGGTGGCCGCGCCGGCGGGGCTGGTGAAGGGGTTGCTGGACGGGTGGGTGGCGGACAGCCCGGACTCGCGTGACTGGCGGGACCTGGAAGAGGTCTGCTGAGCGGCCCCGTAGTCTTTGCCAGGACACTTCAGCAGCGTCAGCAGCACCCTTTGGTTGTACGAGGAAGGCATACGTCGGTCATGGCCCAGCAGGACACCGATCAGCAGCACCCGGGCGTGCTCCCCGTGGACGACGACGGGTTCGTCGTCGACACCCAGGACTGCGAGGAGCGTGAGGCCGACTGGCGCGGGCGCGGCACCTCGCGTCCGATCACGGTGGTCGGCAACCCGGTGCTGCACAAGGAGTGCGAGGACGTCACCGACTTCGGCGAGGAGTTCCAGCAGCTGGTGGCCGACATGTTCGCCAGCCAGCGCACCGCCGAGGGCGTGGGCCTGGCCGCCAACCAGATCGGCGTCTCCAAGAAGGTCTTCGTCTACGACTGCCCCGACGACGAGGGCGTCCGCCACGTCGGCGTGGTCTGCAACCCCAAGCTGGTCGAACTGCCCGCCGACCGCCGCAGCCTGGACGACAGCAACGAGGGCTGCCTGTCCGTGCCGACCGCCTACGCGCCGCTCGCCCGCCCCGACTACGCCGAGGTGACCGGGCAGGACGAGAAGGGCAACCCCGTCAAGGTGCGCGGCACCGGGTACTTCGCACGGTGTTTGCAGCACGAGACGGACCACCTGTACGGGTACCTGTACATCGACCGGCTCTCCAAGCGCGAACGCAAGGACGCGCTGCGGCAGATGGCCGAGAACGAGCCGCGCTACCCGGTCGTCGCGAACGACTGACACCGCCCCACCCGCCCCACAACTCCCTTGCGCACGGCGCCTGTTCGGGTCTCCCCCGAGCGGGCGCCGTTCGTCTGTGCGCGTCCACGGAAAGCCGCCACACAACAGGAGAATTCCGGCATCGGGGGGTAGTGAATGAAGCAAATCCGTTCCCAGAACGGTCAGTTGTAGTGCTGAATGGGAAGTGCGGGGATACGCAACGGCGCACGCCCCGCTCAGGGAGAGGGGTGCGCCACCGGCGGCTGAGAGGGGTTTGTTCGTGCATGCTTTCTCACACGGCACCACAGCGACACCGACCGCGATCGCAGTACCGTCATCGCTCCGTCTTCCGGTGATCGAGGCGGCATTTCCCCGGCAACTGCATCCGTATTGGCCGAAGCTCCAGGAGACCACCCGCGCCTGGCTGCTCGAAAAGCGGCTCATGCCGGCGGACAAGGTCCATGAATATGCCGATGGCCTGTGCTACACGGACCTCATGGCGGGGTACTACCTCGGCGCACCCGACGAGGTCATGCAGGCGATAGCGGACTACAGCGCGTGGTTCTTCGTCTGGGACGACCGGCACGACCGCGACATCGTCCACGGCCGTCCCGGCGCCTGGCGGCGGCTGCGCGGCCGGCTGCACACGGCACTCGACTCACCCGGGGACCACCTGCACCACGAGGACACGCTGGTGGCCGGGTTCGCCGACAGCGTGCGCCGGCTCTACGCCTTCCTGCCGGACACCTGGAACGCCCGGTTCGCCCGGCACTTCCACGCGGTGATCGAGGCGTACGACAGGGAATTCCACAACCGCACGCGCGGAATCGTGCCCGGCGTCGAGGACTACCTCGAACTGCGCCGGCTCACCTTCGCGCACTGGATCTGGACCGACCTGCTGGAGCCGAGTTCGGGATGCGAACTCCCCGACGCCGTACGGAAACACCCGGCATACCGCCGGGCGGCGTTGCTGAGTCAGGAATTCGCCGCCTGGTACAACGACCTCTGCTCGCTGCCGAAGGAAATAGCGGGAGACGAGGTGCACAATCTCGGAATCAGTCTCATCACCCATCATTCACTCACGCTCGAAGAAGCCGTCGGAGAAGTCAGGCGACGCGTCGAGGAATGCATCACCGAATTCCTCGCAGTGGAGCAGGACGCCTTACGGTTCGCCGACGGACTCGCCGACGGAACCGTACGCGGAAAGGAACTGAGCGGCGCCGTGCGGGTCAACGTCGGCAATATGCGGAACTGGTTCAGTTCCGTCTACTGGTTCCACCACGAGTCCGGCCGTTACACGGTCGACAGCTGGGACGACCGGTCCACGCCCCCGTACGTCAACAACGAAGCGGCAGGTGAGAAATGACCGTCGAGTCCGTCAACCCCGAAACCCGTGCACCAGGCGCACCGGGAGCACCGGAGCTGCGCGAACCGCCCGTCGCGGGCGGCGGCGTGCCGCTGCTCGGCCACGGCTGGCGGCTGGCCCGCGACCCGCTGGCCTTCATGTCCCAGCTGCGCGACCACGGTGACGTCGTGCGCATCAAGCTCGGCCCCAAGACCGTCTACGCGGTCACGGACCCCGAGCTGACCGGCGCCCTCGCCCTGAACCCCGACTACCACATAGCGGGCCCGCTGTGGGAGTCGCTGGAGGGGCTGCTCGGCAAGGAGGGCGTGGCCACCGCCAACGGTCCGGTCCACCGGCGCCAGCGGCGCACCATCCAGCCGGCGTTCCGGCTCGACGCCATCCCCGCCTACGGGCCGATCATGGAGGAGGAGGCCCACGCGCTCACCGAACGCTGGCAGGCCGGCCGGACGATCGACGCCACCTCGGAGTCCTTCCGGGTCGCCGTGCGCGTCGCGGCCCGCTGCCTGCTGCGCGGGCAGTACATGGACGAGCGGGCCGAGCGGCTGTGCGTCGCGCTCGCCACCGTCTTCCGGGGCATGTACCGGCGCATGGTGGTCCCGCTCGGACCGCTCTACCGGCTGCCGCTTCCGGCCAACCGCCGATTCAACGACGCATTGGCCGATCTGCACCTGCTCGTCGACGAGATCATCGCCGAACGCCGGGCATCCGGTCAAAAGCCGGACGATTTGCTCACGGCATTGCTGGAGGCGAAGGACGACAATGGCGACCCGATCGGGGAACAGGAGATCCACGACCAGGTGGTCGCGATACTCACCCCGGGCAGTGAAACCATCGCGTCCACGATCATGTGGTTGCTCCAGGCACTTGCCGACCATCCGGAACATGCCGACCGCATACGCGACGAAGTCGAGACGGTCACCGGCGGGCGTCCCGTGGCATTCGAGGACGTCCGGAAGCTCACGCACACCGGCAATGTCATCGTGGAGGCCATGCGTTTGCGTCCCGCCGTATGGGTATTGACGCGGCGCACCGTGGCCGAGAGCGAACTCGGTGGCTATCGCATTCCGGCCGGTGCGGACATCATCTACAGTCCGTACGCAATCCAACGCGATCCGAAGTCGTACGACGACAACCTGGAGTTCGACCCGGACCGGTGGCTGCCGGAACGCGCGAAGAATGTGCCGAAATACGCCATGAAGCCGTTCAGTGCGGGCAAGCGGAAGTGCCCCAGTGACCACTTCTCGATGGCACAGCTCACGCTGATCACGGCCGCGCTCGCCACGAAGTACCGCTTCGAACAGGTGGCGGGTTCGAACGACGCGGTCCGGGTCGGCATCACGCTGCGCCCGCACGACCTGCTGGTCAGGCCGGTGGCGCGGTGACACGGCCGTAAGGAATCAGGCGGCGGCCTCCGGGCCCCGGAAGGTGCGCCGGTAGGCGTGCGGGGTGGTGCCCAGGGTCCGGACGAACTGGTGCCTCAGGGCCGCCGCCGTGCCGAAACCGGCGCGCCAGGCGATCGCGTCCATCGTCTCGTCCGTCGCCTCGAGGAGCCGCTGGGCCAGCAGCACCCGCTGGCGCAGGATCCAGCGGTAGGGGGTCGTCCCCGTCTCCTGCTGGAAGCGGCGGGCGAAGGTGCGCGGGGACATGTGCGCCCGGGCCGCCAGCTGCTCGACCGTGACCTCCTCGTCGAGGTGCTGTTCCATCCAGGCCAGCACCTCGCCGACGGTGTCGCAGGAGGAGCGCGGCAGCGGCCGCTCGATGTACTGCGCCTGCCCGCCGTCCCGGTGCGGCGGCACCACCATGCGCCGGGCGATCCGGTTGGCGACCTCCGTGCCCTGCTCCTTGCGCACGATGTGCAGGCAGGCGTCGATGCCGGCAGCCGTCCCGGCGGAGGTGATCACCGGGTCCTCGTCGACGTAGAGCACGTCCGGCGCGACCCGGGCCCGCGGGTACTGCCGGCTCAGCTCGGCCGCGTGGTGCCAGTGCACCGCGCACCGCCGCCCGTCCAGCAGGCCGGCCGCGCCCAGCACGAAGGCGCCGGAGCACACGCTCAGTACGCGGGTGCCCCGGTCCGTCGCCCTGCGCAGGGCGTCCAGCAGGTCGGGCGGGTACTCCCGGCGGACGAAGTCGCTGCCCGCCGGCACCGCGATCAGGTCGGCCTCCTCCAGCCGCTCGAGACCGTACGGCGTCGAGACGGTCAGTCCGCCGACGTGGGTGCTCAGCTCGGGGCCCTCCGCGGAGACCACCGCGAAGTCGTACCCCGGCAGGCCCTCGTCGCTCCGGTCGATGCCGAAGACCTCGCAGATGACGCCGAGTTCGAAGGGATGCGCGCCGTCCAGCAGAACGGCGGCCACGTTGCGCAGCATGCCGCCAGTGTGCCTCGCCGGTGGCAGGAAATCGAGGTCTTACGGCAGTCCTGCCACTGACGGTAAGGAGCATCCGGCGCGACAGTGGTGTCATGACCGGAAACCAGATAGAAGGCCTTGTCGGAATGCTCGCGACCTTCGGGCTCCTCGTCCTCATGGTCCTGCCCTCGGTGATCGGCATCGTGCGCGACAGGCGCATCGACCGCCAGATCAGGGAGGCCCAGGAGGACGGGGAGAGCCGGGTCCGCCACGAGAAGGAGACTCAGAAGTCCTCGTCCAGGTCGACGGTGCCTTCCACCGCCACCTGGTACGCCGAGGGGCGCCGCTCGAAGAAGTTGGTCAACTCCTGAACGCCCTGCAACTCCATGAAGGAGAAGGGGTTCTCGGAGCCGTACACCGGGGCGAAGCCGAGCCGCGTCAGACGCTGGTCGGCCACGCACTCCAGGTACTGCCGCATCGAGTCGGTGTTCATGCCCGGGAGGCCGTCACCGCACAGGTCGCGCGCGAACTGCAGCTCGGCCTCGACGGCCTCCCTCAGCATGTCGGTGACCTCCTGCCGGAGCGCGTCGTCGAACAGCTCCGGCTCCTCCTTGCGCACGGTGTCGACGACGTCGAACGCGAAGGACATGTGCATGGTCTCGTCGCGGAACACCCAGTTGGTGCCGGTGGCCAGGCCGTGCAGCAGGCCCCGACTGCGGAACCAGTAGACGTAGGCGAAGGCGCCGTAGAAGAACAGGCCCTCGATGCACGCGGCGAAGCAGATCAGGTTCAGCAGGAAGCGGCGGCGGTCGGCCTTGGTCTCCAGGCGGTCGATCGACTCGACCGAGTCCATCCACCGGAAGCAGAACTCGGCCTTCTCCCGGATGGACGGGATGTTCTCCACGGCCGCGAAGGCGGCGGCGCGGTCGTCCGGGTCGGGCAGGTAGGTGTCCAGGAGCGTCAGGTAGAACTGGACGTGGACGGCCTCCTCGAAGAGCTGGCGGGACAGGTACAGCCGTGCCTCGGGGGAGTTGATGTGCTTGTAGAGCGTCAGCACCAGGTTGTTCGCGACGATCGAGTCGCCGGTGGCGAAGAAGGCCACGAGCCGGCCGATCAGGTGCTGCTCCATCGGGCTGAGCTTCGCGAGGTCGGCGACGTCCGAGTGGAGGTCGACCTCCTCGACGTGCCAGGTGTTCTTGATCGCGTCCCGGTAGCGCTCGTAGAAGTCCGGGTAGCGCATGGGGCGCAGGGTCAGCTCGAAGCCCGGGTCGAGCAGGTTCTTCGTGGTGGGCTGTGCGGGGGTCTCGGTGGTCATTACTGGCAGGCCTCGCAGGACTCGGGGTTTTCCAGGGAGCAGGCGACCGCTTCGGGGTCGGGGCCGGCCTGCACGGGGACGGTGGTGGCGCGGGCCGCGGCGCGGGCGATCCGGGTCGCCGGGCGCGAGCGCAGGTAGTAGGTGGTCTTCAGACCCTGCTTCCAGGCGTACGCGTACATCGAGGAGAGCTTCCCGATGGTCGGCGTCTCCAGGAACAGGTTCAGCGACTGGGCCTGGTCGAGGTACGGGGTACGGGCGGCGGCCATGTCGATCAGGCCGCGCTGCGGGATCTCCCAGGCGGTGCGGTACAGCGCGCGCACGTCCTCGGGGATCCAGGAGAAGCCCTGCACGGAGCCGTTGGCCTCGCGCAGCGCCTCACGGGTGCGGGCGTCCCACACGCCGAGCCGCTTGAGGTCGTCCACCAGGTAGGAGTTGACCTGGAGGAACTCGCCCGACAGCGTCTCGCGCTTGAACAGGTTGGACACCTGCGGCTCGATGCACTCGTAGACCCCGGCGATGGAGGCGATGGTCGCGGTCGGCGCGATGGCCAGGAGCAGCGAGTTGCGCAGCCCGGTGGTCGCCATGCGCGCGCGCAGCGCGGTCCAGCGCTCTGGCCAGGCGGGCTCGACGCCGTAGTGGTCGGGGTGCAGCACCCCCTGGGCCGTACGGGTCTTCTCCCAGGCCGGCAGCGGGCCGTTGCGTTCGGCGAGGTCGGCGGAGGTCTCGTACGCGGCGAGCATGATCCGCTCGGCGATACGGGTGGACAGCGCCTTCGCCTCGGGGGAGTCGAAGGGCAGCCGGAGCTGGAAGAAGACGTCCTGGAGACCCATCGCGCCGAGGCCCACCGGGCGCCAGCGGGCGTTGGAGCGGCCCGCCTGCTCGGTCGGGTAGAAGTTGATGTCGACGACCCGGTCCAGGAAGGTGACCGCGGTGCGGACGGTGGCGTCCAGGCGCTCCCAGTCCATGTCGCCCTGCGCCGCGTCGACGAACGCGCCGAGGTTGACCGAGCCCAGGTTGCAGACCGCCGTCTCCCCGTCGTCGGTGACCTCCAGGATCTCCGTGCAGAGGTTGGAGGAGTGGACGACGTGACCGGGGGTCGCGGTCTGGTTCGCCGTGCGGTTGGCGGTGTCCTTGAAGGTCATCCAGCCGTTGCCGGTCTGCGCGAGGGTGCGCATCATGCGGCCGTACAGCTCACGGGCGGGCAGCGTCCTGCGGGCGAGCCCCGCCTCCTCCGCCCTGCGGTACGCGGCGTCGAACTCCTCGCCCCACAGGTCGGTCAGCTCCGGCACGTCGGCGGGGGAGAACAGCGACCAGGTCCCGTCGGCGTCCACGCGGCGCATGAACTCGTCCGGGATCCAGTGCGCCAGGTTCAGGTTGTGCGTACGGCGGGCGTCCTCACCGGTGTTGTCCCGCAGCTCCAGGAACTCCTCGACGTCCGCGTGCCAGGTCTCCAGATAGACCGCCGCCGCGCCCTTGCGCCGGCCGCCCTGGTTCACGGCGGCCACCGAGGCGTCCAGCGTCTTCAGGAACGGGACGATGCCGTTGGAGTGCCCGTTGGTGCCGCGGATCAGCGAACCCCGGGCGCGGACGCGGGAGTAGGCGATGCCGATGCCGCCGGCGTGCTTGGACAGGCGGGCCACCTGGTGGAGGCGGTCGTAGAGGGAGTCCAGCTCGTCCTTGGGGGAGTCCAGGAGGTAGCAGGACGACATCTGGGCGTGCCGGGTGCCGGAGTTGAAGAGGGTGGGGGAGGAGGGCAGATAGTCCAGGCGGCTCATCAGCCCGTACAGCGCGGCGACCTCGTCCACCGCGCGCACCGTGTCGTCCTCGGCGAGTCCGGCGGCGACCCGCAGCAGGAAGTGCTGGGGCGTCTCGACGGTCTTGCGGGTGATCGGGTGGCGGAGCAGGTAGCGGCTGTAGAGGGTACGCAGGCCGAAGTAGCCGAAGCGGTCGTCGGCGCCCGGGTCGACCAGCGCGTCGAGCCGGGCCGCGTGCATCCGGACGAAGGCGGCGGTGCGGTCGGCGATCAGGCCCTCGCGGTGGCCCGTGGCGACGGAGTCGGTGAAGGCGACGACACCCTGGGAGGCGGCCTCGGCGCGGATGCCGATGGTCAGCAGCCGGGCGGCCAGCCGGGAGTAGACCGGGTCCTCGGAGATCAGGCCGGCGGCCGCCTCGGTGGCCAGCTCCCGCAGCTCGGCCTCGTCGGCGTGGGCGGACCGGCCGCGCAGTGCGGCGGCGGCCACCCGGCCGGGGTCGGCGCCGGGGAGGTCGGCGGTCAGCCCGGTCAGGGTCCGCAGCAGGGCGGCACCGGGTCCGTCGGGTTCCCCGGTCGCCGTCACCGGGGCCGCTGAAGCCGGATCGGCTGGCGCGATGGTCACGTGGAGCACTCCCTCGCTCGGCACGGGGCCTGGTGGAGGGAGGGCGGGGGCAGCTCACGAGCGCACGCGGCGTCGCGTCCACCGGCCCACTCCACGAGGCCCGGACGTCATGGCACCCGGGCCAGGGCGGCCGGGCGCACCGTCGGCAGGTCCTCGGACTGGACAGGCGTGCGCGTACGTGCGAAGACGTACGGATGCACGCAAGTACACCGTTGCGGGACAGTTCCGGATTCGCACCGGATTCCCCTGCGGCGACAGCGAGCACGAGCATACATCTTGTGCCCGGCGACGCGAGCACCCCCAGATGTTGTGTCCTGGTGGGGTGTTGTGACGGGGTGCCGCAACCGTGTCAGAGCGTCAGTGCGTAGGCGAGCAGCATGATGTCGTCCAGCTCCGGCAGGGGGTTCCAGTCGCGGTCGGGCGTGCGGACGAAGCCCAGGCGCTCGTAGAGGCGGTGCGCGGTGCGCATGGCGGCCTGGGTCGACAGCACGATGCCGGTGCACCCCGGCACGGCCCGGGCGCGGTCGACGCAGGCCCGCACGAGGGCCTCGCCGGCCCCGCGGCCGCGTGCCTCCCGGGCGACGGCGAGCATGCGTATCTCGGCCTCGCCGGGGCGCGCGATGTCCGCCATGGGGCCGCCGGACGGCACGAAGGTCACGCCGCCGAGCACCCGGCCGTCGGCCACGGCGACCAGCACCTCGGCGGCCGCCGCCCGCTTGGCCACGTCGCGCAGCTCGTCCAGGTACGAATCGCTCTCCCCGAAGTCGAGGAGGCCGTCGCGCAGGTAGGCCTGCGCGGTGATCTCGCCGAGGGTGTCGTACTCCTCGGCCGTCGCCCGCCGGATCACGAAGTCCATGACGCCGAGTGTGCCCGACGGGTACGACAACGGGCCGCCGGATTTCTCCGACGGCCCGCCTCGAACCGGGGATCAGTGCGAGCTGCCCGCCGTGGCCGGCGGCAGTTCCACCTCGACGCCCGGATCGCCGGCGTCCGCCGTGTAGTCGCTCGGCTGGGTCTCGTCGACGCCGTCGGGCGCCTTGACCGCCCTCAGGACGAAGGTCAGGACCACGGTGACCAGGACGTTCAACACGAAGGCGGTGAGGCCGATGTAGCCGATCTCGCCGATGCCGGGGATCTCGTCGGAGGAGCCGCCGAAGTGCTTCTGCGTCGGCGAGGCGACACCGTAGGCGGCGACCGTGCCGTAGACCATGCCGACCGCCCAGCCGCCGAGCAGCGCCCAGCGGTGGAACCAGCGGGTGAACAGGCCGCCGACCAGGGCCGGGAAGGTCTGCAGGATCCAGATGCCGCCCAGCAGCTGGAAGTTGATCGCGACGGTCTTGTCCATGCCCAGGACGAAGATCAGCGCGCCCACCTTCACCAGCAGCGACACCAGCTTGGAGACCTTGGTCTCCTGCTGCGGCGTGGCGTCCGGCTTGATGAAGTCCTTGTAGATGTTGCGGGTGAAGAGGTTCGCGGCCGCGATCGACATGATCGCCGCCGGGACCAGCGCGCCGATGCCGATCGCCGCGAAGGCCACGCCCGCGAACCAGTCCGGGAACATGTTCTCGAACAGCTGCGGGATCGCCAGCTGGCCGTTCTCCACCTTGACCCCGGCCGCGATCGCCATGAAGCCGAGCAGCGCGAGCAGGCCCAGCATCAGCGAGTACAGCGGCAGGATCGTGGTGTTGCGCCGGATCACGTTACGGCTGCGCGAGGACAGCGTCGCGGTGATCGAGTGCGGGTACATGAACAGCGCCAGGGCCGAGCCGAGCGCGAGCGTCGCGTACGTCCACTGGCCCCCGGAGTCGGGCACCACTCCACCCTTGCCCGACTCGGTGAACTTGTCGCTCGCCGACGCGAAGATGTCGTCGAAGCCGCCCAGCTTGATCGGGATGTAGATGATCGCCACCGCGATGACGATGTAGATCAGCGTGTCCTTCACGAACGCGATCAGCGCGGGCGCGCGCAGCCCCGACGAGTACGTGTACGCCGCCAGCACACCGAAGGCGATCAGCAGCGGCAGGTCCTTGACGAACCAGTTGGTGTCCTCGCCGCCACCGACGCCCATCACGTCGAGCACGGCCTGGATGCCGACCAGCTGGAGCGCGATGTACGGCATGGTCGCCAGGATGCCCGTGACGGCGACCGCCAGCGACAGGCCCTTGGAGCCGAACCGTCCGCGCACGAAGTCCGAGGTCGTCACGTACCCGTGCTTGTGGGAGACCGACCACAGGCGGGGCAGGAAGGTGAAGATCAGCGGGTAGACCAGGATCGTGTACGGCACCGCGAAGAAGCCGGCCGCGCCCGCCGCGTAGATCGCCGCCGGGACGGCCACGAAGGTGTACGCGGTGTACAGGTCGCCGCCCAGCAGGAACCAGGTGACCCAGGTGCCGAACGAGCGGCCGCCGAGGCCCCACTCGTCGAGGCTGTGCTCGTTCTCGGCCTTGCGCCAGCGCGCGGCCAGGAAGCCCATGGCGGTGACGAGCACGAAGAAGAAGATGAAGACGGCGAGTGCGACGCCGTTCACGCCGTCGTTCACTTGGTCCCGCCTTCCCGGCGCCCGCGCTGGTCGCGCTGCCACAGCTTGTACGCGGTCACCGTCAGCAGGGTGGAGATCAGCACCCAGGCCATCTGGTACCAGTAGAAGAACGGGATGCCGATGAAGTCCGGGTCCGTCTTCGTGTACGAACCGACCCAGAGCATGGCCACGAACGGTGCGACGAGACAGAACCCGATGACGACGCGCACCGGCGTCACCACCGGCTCTCTGCTCACTTCTGTGTCTTCTGACATGCGCGGCTCCGTCCCCTCGCTGATCACCTCGTGCAGTGCGCACGAAATGTAGGTGACGGTGTCAAGACAGCGGAAGACCTCGTCCGTATATCGGTCCTCAACCGCAACTTCGCGCCCGCGCGCGTGGAGGTATGCCGGTTATGCACCGGAGACGGGCAGGTCTAGTCCTGGGGCCGCTTGAGGCGGGCCACGAACTTGTAGCGGTCGCCCCGGTAGACCGAGCGCACCCACTCCACCGGCTGACCGGTGCGGTCCTGCGAGTGCCGGGAGAGCATCAGCATGGGCAGGCCCACGTCGGTGCCGAGCAGGCCGGCCTCGCGCGGGGTGGCCAGGGAGGTCTCGATGGTCTCCTCGGCCTCCGCGAGATGGACGTCGTACACCTCGGCGAGCGCGGTGTAGAGGGACGTGTACTTCACCAGGGAGCGGCGCAGCGCCGGGAAGCGCTTCGCGCTGAGGTGGGTGGTCTCGATGGCCATCGGTTCGCCGTTGGCCATGCGCAGCCGCTCGATGCGCAGCACCCGGCCGCCGGCCGTGATGTCCAGCAGTCCGGCGAGCCGGTCGTCGGCGGTGATGTAGCCGATGTCCAGCAGCTGAGAGGTCGGTTCCAGGCCCTGGGCCCGCATGTCCTCGGTGTACGAGGTGAGTTGCAGCGCCTGCGACACCTTGGGCTTGGCGACGAAGGTGCCCTTGCCCTGGATGCGCTCCAGGCGGCCCTCGACGACCAGCTCCTGGAGGGCCTGGCGCACCGTCGTGCGCGAGGTGTCGAACTCGGCGGCCAGGGTGCGCTCGGGCGGGACCGGTGTGCCCGGCGTCTGGGTCCGGGTCATGTCGAGCAGATGCTTCTTCAGACGGTAGTACTTGGGCACGCGCGCGGTACGGACGGTCGCCCCACCCTCGTTCTCCGCACTGCTGACGTCGGTGCTCATGCTCTGCCTTCCCGGCTCCGGGTGCCGAAGCGACCGCTTCCCTGTCGGCCACGGCTCACATCGTGGCACGGCTTCGCGCCGGGATGGCCCCCGCACGCTCCGTGATCCCCTCTGTATACCCGGGGGAACACCCTTGGTCTAGTCCACAGGGGGGTCAGGCGTCGCTGGTACGCGCGTTCGGGGCCCGGCCGGCACGTCATTCGGTGGGGGGTGGTACACCCGGTCCCGGTCCGCCCGAACTGTCGCTTGCGCAATGAAAGGTCCCTGCATATCTCGGTCCCATCACGGAGGCAACGCCTGGGTTTGAACACCCTTGACAGGCCTATTGGTCTGGGCCAAGCTCCCCGTACTGGTCTACACCATTGGTCCAGGTCCCGGCCCCAGGAGCGGTACGCGTTCACGTAGAACCGCAGGGAGGCAGGGGGGTTTGTGGCATCCCTGAGGAGGGTGGCGTGAAGCGCAAGCTGATAGCCGCGATCGGTATCGCGGGCATGATGGCAAGCATCGCGGCGTGCGGAGGCTCGGACGACGAAGCGTCCAATCAGGACCCGAAGGACCGCAAGGGCGAACTCACCGTCTGGCTGATGGTGGACGCCCAGAGTAGCTGGCCCGAGCTGGTCAAGCAGGCGAACACCGAGTTCAACAAGAAGTACCCCGGGGTCAAGGTCAACGTCCAGTACCAGCAGTGGGGCGACAAGACCAAGAAGCTCGACGCCGCCCTGTCCGGCGACTCCTTCCCCGACGTGGTCGAACTCGGCAACACCGAGACCATGACGTACATCCTCAACGGCGCGCTCGGCGAGATCGACGCCAAGAAGTACGACAACTCGGACACCTGGATCGAGGGCCTCAAGGACACCTGTTCCTACGAGGGCAAGCTCTACTGCGTCCCGTACTACGCGGGTGCCCGCGTGGCCATCTACAACAAGGACATGTTCAAGGCCGGCACGGGCTCCGACCAGCTGCCGACCACCGAGGCCGACCTGCTCAAGGCGCTCGACAAGGTCCAGGACAAGTACAAGAAGGACAACGCGTTCTCCGCGCTGTACCTGCCGGGCCGCTACTGGTACGCCGCCATGTCCTACGTGGCCGCCTACGGCGGCGAGATCGCCACCTACGACGAGGGCAGCAAGGAGTGGAAGGCCGCCCTGTCCACGCCCGAGGCGCAGAAGGGCATCCAGCACTTCATCGACCTGGTCAAGAAGTACAACCACGGCGACCAGACGAAGGACGAGCAGGACCACGCCAACGTCATGGCCAACGAGAAGACCGCCCTTCTCTACGGCAACGCCTGGGAAGCCGGCAGCGTCGTCGACTCCAAGACGAACGGCAACCCCAAGCTGAAGGACAAGATCGCCACGGCCGGCATGCCCGGTCCGGAGGGCAAGGCGCTTCCGTCCTTCATCGGAGGCTCCGACCTCGCGACCATCTCCAAGTCCGACCAGCAGGACCTGGGCCAGGAATGGATCTCGTTGTTCACCAACGAGAAGTCCCAGGCCGCCCTGGCCGAGAAGAACATCCTGCCGAACAACACCAAGCAGCTCGAGCCGCTGAAGGCGAAGCCCGAGACGGCGCCGATCGCCAACGCGGTCCCCGACGCCTGGTTCACCCCGATCGCCCCGGGCTGGTCCGCGATCGAGAAGAAGGAAACGCTCGAGACGATGCTCCTCGACATCCTCAAGGGCAAGTCGGTCGCCGAGGCCACCAAGGCGGCCGACGCGGAGATCAACTCCCTGATCAACGAGACCGCCTGAGCCTCCCGCTCGAACCTCGTTGACCTCCGGTGCCTTGTCCGGCCGCACCGCCGGGCAAGGCCGGTTCGGCGGCCGGCCGCAGCGGGTGCGCCGGCCGCCGACTCGATGCAGAACCCTTCGAACGGAAGGCCAGCACAGTGAGTGCCGCCGACATCAAGACAGCCGGCCCGGAGGTGTCCGCCCCGCGGCCGCCTCACGGTGACGGCCCGGCGCCGTCCGCACCCCGGCGGAGCCGGTGGACGAACGGGCCGTTGCTGCCCTATCTGCTGATCGCGCCGGCTGTCGTGGCCCTCGCCGCGGTGTTCGTCTGGCCGTTGATCAAGACCGTGATCATGTCCTTCCAGGACGTGGGCCGACGGGAACTGTGGACCGGCCAGGCCGCCGACTGGGTCGGTTTCGACCAGTTCACCAACATCCTCGGTGACAGCGAGTTCTACGACGTCGTGTGGCGCACCGTGCTGTTCATGGTGGTCTGCGTCGTCACCACACTGGCCATCGGCCTCTTCCTCGCGCACTCCATGCAGCGCATGACCAAGGCGGTGCGCCTGCTGCTGACCGGCGCCCTGATCGCGGCCTGGTCGCTGCCCCTGCTGGTCGCCACCTCGATCTTCCGCTGGTTCGCCGACTCCGACTACGGCGTCGCCAACATGGTGCTCACCGAGTACCTGGGCCTCGACTTCCAGGGCCACAACTGGTGGCTCGACCCGAAGCAGGGCTTCCTCATGATCGGCGCCGTGGTGGTCTGGGGGGCCGTGCCGTTCGTCGCCGTCACCCTGTACGCCGCCTTCACCCAGGTGCCGAGCGAGCTGGAGGAGGCCGCGGAGCTGGACGGCGCCGGCCGCATCGGCGTGTTCCGCTACGTGACCTGGCCCGTGATCAAGCCCGTCTTCCAGATGGTGGCCACGCTCTCGGTGATCTGGGACTTCAACGTCTTCGGACAGGTCTTCCTGATGCGCGGCAACAAGCCGGAGGAGGAGTACAACCTGCTCGGCCTCTACTCGTACGAGAAGGCCTTCGAGTCGAACAGCTTCAGCCAGGGCGCGGCCATCGCCCTGATCACCGTGCTGCTCCTCTCCGGTGTCGCCGTCTACTACCTGCGCCAGCTGCTCAAGATCGGAGAGGTCGAGTGACCGACACGACAGCCCCCGGCGCCACGGCGCCCGACTACCGGCCCGACCGCAAGAAGCGCAGCCGGCACTTCTACAACCTCGTCGGTCTCGTCACCTTCGTGGTGATGGCCTTCCCGGTCTACTGGCTCGTGGTGAGCGCGCTGCGCCCCAACAACGAGATCCGCTCCTACGACCAGAAGCTCTGGCCGAACTCCATCACGTTCGACAACTTCAGCCGGGCGATCGACGCGCCGAACTTCGGCACCGCCATCCAGTCCAGCCTCATCATCTGCGTGACCGCCGTCCTCGGCGCCATGGTGCTGTCCACGGTCGCGGCCTTCGCGATCGGCCGGTTCCGGTTCGCCGGCCGCAAGGTCTTCATGATCGTGCTGCTCGTGGTGCAGCTGCTGCCGCCCACGGCCATGCTGATCCCCCTCTACATCCAGCTGAACGACCTGGGGGCGATCAACGAGTACTGGGGCGTCATCGTCATCTACCTCGTCACCACGCTGCCGTTCGCCACCTGGATGATCCGCGGCTTCGTGGTGAACATCCCGCTGGAGCTGGAGGAGGCCGCGATGGTCGACGGCTGCTCCCGGATGGGCGCCTTCTGGCGCGTCGTGTTCCCCCTGCTCGCCCCCGGCCTCGCCGCCGCGTCGATCTTCTCCCTGATCAACGCCTGGAACGAATACCTGCTCGCCTACATCGTGCTGCAGGACAACGACAAGTACACGCTCAACGTCTGGCTCATGAATTTCACCACCTCGCACGGCACCGACTACGGCGCCCTGATGGCTGCCTCGACGATGATCGCGATACCCGTCGTGGCCTTCTTCATGATCGTGCAGAAGAAGATGGCCGCCGGCCTCACCTCCGGCGCCGTGAAGGGATAGCGCCACCGATGACGACCCTCGCCAGGGCCACCGACACCCTCACCCGCGACGCGCTCACCGTCCTCCAGCCCGGCTTCGCCGGCACCACCGCCCCCGACTGGCTGCTGCGCCGGCTCGGCGAAGGGCTGGCCTCCGTCGCCCTGTTCGGGCGGAACGTCACCTCGCCCGAGCAGGTGGCCGCCCTGACCGCACAGCTGCGCGCCGAGCGCGAGGACGTGCTGGTCGCGATCGACGAGGAAGGCGGTGACGTCACCCGCCTGGAGGTGCGCACCGGCTCCTCCTTCCCCGGCAACCACGCCCTCGGCGCCGTGGACGACGTCGGGCTCACCCGCGCCGTGGCCGCGGAACTGGGCCGCCGGCTCGCCGCCGCGGGCGTCGACTTCAACTGGGCCCCGTCCGCCGACGTGAACTCCAACCCGGACAACCCGGTCATCGGCGTACGCTCCTTCGGCGCCGACACCGACCTGGTCGCCCGGCACACCGCGGCCTACGTCACCGGCATGCAGTCCGCGGGCGTGGCCACCTGCACCAAGCACTTCCCGGGCCACGGCGACACGGGCATCGACTCCCACCACGCCATGCCGCGCATCGACGTGGACGCCGGCGTGCTCGCCGAGCGCGACCTGGTCCCCTTCCGCGCCGCCGTCGCGGCCGGCACCCGCGCCGTGATGAGCGCCCACATCCTGGTCCCGGCCCTGGACCCGGACCTTCCGGCAACGTTGTCCCGGCGCATCCTGACCGACCTGCTCCGGGGCGAGATGGGCTACGACGGGCTCATCGTCACCGACGGCATCGAGATGCGGGCCATCGCCGGCACCTACGGCATCGAACGCGGCACCGCCATGGCCATCGCGGCCGGTGCCGACGCGATCTGCGTGGGCGGCGGCCTGTCCGACGAGGGCACCGTACGGCGGCTGAGTGACGCGCTGGTCGCGGCCGTCCGCGCGGGCGAACTGCCCGAGGAGCGCCTGGCCGACGCGGCGGAACGGGTCAGGGCCCTGGCCCGCTGGACCGCGGCGAACCGTCCGGACGGCGGCCGGTCCGAGGACACCGCCGACGGCGACGTGGGCCTGCGCGCCGCGCGCCGTGCCGTGCGCGTCACCGTCGCCGAGGAGTTCACCCCGCTCACCGAGCCGCCCTACGTCGCCGCGTTCACCCCCGTGGCCAACATCGCGGTCGGTGACGAGACGCCCTGGGGTGTCGCCGCCGAGCTCCGCCGCCTGCTGCCGGGCACCGAGACCGGCGCCTTCAACGGCGCCGACGCCGGAAGCGAGGCGCTGGCCGCGGCGGGCTCCCGCCGTATCGTCGCCGTCGTCCGCGACGAGCACCGCCACCCGTGGATGGCCTCCGCCCTGGACGTCCTGCTGGCGGCCCGCCCGGACACGGTCGTCGTCGAGATGGGCGTCCCGCGCGCGGAGGCCCGCGGCGCCCTCCACCTGGCCACCCACGGCGCCGCCCGCGTCTGCGGCCGAGCGGCCGCGGAGGCCATCGCGGGCGTCTGACCAGCACCCGGCCGCCGTACCGAAGGCGCCGGTCCCGTGACGGGGCCGGCGCCTTCGGCGTGTGCGGCCGAGGGGGCCGGATCCCGCACGGACCCGGTCGGTCCGCCGGGCGCCGGGACGGGCGGGCGCGGGCACGGCGAAGGCGCCGGGCCCCGTGACGGGATCCGGCGCCTCTCGCGCGTGGGTGTCCGGCCCGGCGGGCCCGGACCGGGTGGGTCAGATGCCCTGCCAGTCCGGCTTGTGGGCGTAGGTGTGCCGGAAGTAGTCGGCGAGCTTCAGCTTCGACGCGGCGGCCTCGTCGACGACGACCGTCGCGTGCGGGTGCAGTTGCAGCGCGGAGGCCGGGCACACCGCCGCGACCGGACCCTCGACGCTGGCGGCGACCGCGTCGGCCTTGCCCTCGCCGGTGGCGAGCAGCACCACGTGCCGCGCCTCCAGGATCGTGCCGATGCCCTGCGTGATCACGTGGTGCGGCACCTGCTCGATGTCGCCGTCGAAGAAGCGCGCGTTGTCGACGCGGGTCTGCTCGGTCAGGGTCTTGATCCGTGTCCGCGAGGCGAGCGAGGAACACGGCTCGTTGAAGCCGATGTGGCCGTCGGTGCCGATGCCCAGCAGCTGGAGGTCGACGCCACCGGCCCCGCCCAGCGCCCGGTCGTAGGCCTCGCACGCGCCCTGCACGTCCGTGGCCGTGCCGTCCGGGCCCATGAAGGCGTCCATGCCGATGCCCAGCGGTTCGAGCACCTCGCGCCGCAGCACCGAGCGGTACGACTCCGGGTGCTCAGCGGGCAGCCCCACGTACTCGTCGAGCTGGGCGATCCGTGCCCGCGCGGTCTCCACGGCACCCGAGCGCACCCTGGCCGCCAGCGCCTCGTACACGGGAAGCGGCGTCGAGCCGGTGGCCACCCCGAGCAGGGCGTCGGGCTTGCGCCGGAGCAGCTGTGCCATGGCTTCGGCTATGAGTTCGCCGCCCGCCTTGGCATCGGGAACGATGACAACTTCCACGCTGGCCTGCCGTTTCGAAGAGAGGACTCACCCGGGGCCCGGGACTGGCTATGTGGTTTAGACCAATCTAACAGAGCAGGGCCTCGCGGGCGCGCCGAAACGGCCGGCCGCACGGCCGCCACGGCGTCCGCACGGCCGCGGAACCGGAGGCGCTCCGCGGAAATTGCCCCGGCGGTCCGGCCCCGAGGCTGAGCCAACGGGGTTAGGCTTCTGATGCTGCCGGACGGGGGCGCGGTCGGCACGAGTCACCAACAACAAACAACGTCCACCGCATGGACACGGTTAGTGGTCTAGTCCACAATGGTCGCTGAGGCACTGACCGTGTCGCTCACGCAAGGTGATCGCCAGGCTTCCGTCCTCCCCGCACAGGAGGACGGACCGAGGAACCGGGTCTCTCTGCCCTGACTGCCCCGGCTCCTCATCCTTCGGCCGACCGGGACCGCACACCCCACGGCCGATGTTGCTCCGGGCTGCGGTGCCGGGAGGGTTGAGGGTCCCTCTCAGGCGCCGCGGCCCGCGGGTGTTTCCGGGGCCCGTCCGGGCCGCGTCGGGGGCGGGGGAGCAGTGGCCGGCGGCTGGTTTCGATCGCTGTCCGTACCGCCAGGTACGCTCAGCCCCGTGCCCTCCATGAACGAACTGGTACGCCAGCACACCGCGCTCGACGACTCCGACCTCGAGTGGCTCCATCTGCTGGTCTCGGAGTGGCAGCTGCTGTCCGACCTCTCCTTCGCCGACCTGGTCCTGTGGGTCCCCACCCGCGACGGCACGCGCTACGTCTCCGTCGCCCAGATGCGGCCCAACACCGGCCCCACCTCGTACCAGGACGACATGGTCGGCCACCTGGTCCCGCGCGGCAGGCGCCCCATGCTGGACGCCGCCCTGGACGAGGGCCGCATCGTGCGCGAGGGCGACCCCGAGTGGCGCGAGGAGGTCCCGGTCCGCGTCGAGTCCATTCCCGTACGCCGCCAGGGACGGGTCCTCGGGGTCATCGCCCGCAACACCAACCTGCTCACCGTGCGCACGCCGAGCCGCCTGGAGCTCACCTACCTGCAGAGCGCCTCCGACCTCGCCCAGATGATCGCGGCCGGCGCCTTCCCGTTCGAGAACCAGCAGGTCGACATGGACGCCTCGCCCCGCGTCGGCGACGGCCTCATCCGGGTCGACGGGGACGGCATCGTCCAGTACGCCTCCCCGAACGCACTGTCGGCGTACCACCGCATGGGGCTCGCGGCCGACCTGGTCGGCCACCACCTGGGCCGGACCACCGCCGAACTCGCCCCGTCCCGCGGGCCGGTGGACGAGGCGCTCGCCAAGGTGGCCAGCGGCTGGGCGCCGCGCGAGTTCGAGATCGAGGCGCACGACGGAGTGATCCAGTTCCGCGCCATCCCGCTCAAGCCCAAGGGCACCCGCATCGGTTCGCTGGTACTCCTGCGCGACGTGACGGAACTGCGCCGCCGCGAACGCGAGTTGATCACCAAGGACGCCACCATCCGGGAGATCCACCACCGGGTGAAGAACAACCTCCAGACGGTGGCCGCTCTGCTGCGTCTACAGGCCCGGCGCATCGAGTCCGACCGGGGCCGCGAGGCACTGGAGGAGGCCGTGCGCCGGGTGGGCTCGATCGCGATCGTGCACGAGACGCTCTCCCAGAACCTGGACGAGCGCGTGGAGTTCGACGAGATCGCCGACCGGGTGCTGGCGATGGTGGCCGAGATCTCCCCGGGCAGGGTCGCCGGCCGGCGCACCGGCCGCTTCGGCATCCTCGACGCCGAGGTCGCCACCCCGCTGTCCATGGTGCTGACCGAGGTGCTCCAGAACGCCCTGGAGCACGGCTTCCGGGACAGCGACACCGGCACGGTCGAGGTCTCGGCCGTCCGTGGCGGTACGACCAAGGAGGCCCGGCTGCTCGTCACCGTCCAGGACGACGGCGTCGGCCTGCCCGAGGACTTCGACCCGCACCGCTCCGGCAATCTCGGCCTCCAGATCGTCCGCACCCTGGTGGAGGGCGAGTTGGGCGGCAGCTTCGACATGGTCCCGGCCGCGGAGCGCGGCACCCGGGTGATCCTCGACATCCCGGTGCCCGCCGAGAAGTAGAGCGAGCGGCCGAAGTAGAACGAGCGGCCGAAGGGGTCCCGGCCCTGCGCACAGCAAAAAGCCCCGGACCGGTGAAGGTCCGAGGCCAGTGCTCGTGCGCTGTGTCGTCCGATGCGCATCGGGGGTACTGCGCGCTGCGGCTCGGGAGCGGGGGATGCGTACTCGCTGTCTACGGAGTAATGCCGTCAGGCACACGCGCCGCCAAGCTGAGGCTGTCAGTAGGGGTGGGGTGTCAGGCGGAGGCCTGACGAGCCCGGTTGCGGGCGGCACGGCGCTTCATTGCGCGGCGCTCGTCCTCGCTGAGACCACCCCAGACGCCGGAGTCCTGGCCGGACTCGAGCGCCCACTGCAGGCACTGCTCCATGACGGGGCAGCGACGGCAGACGGCCTTGGCTTCCTCGATCTGCAGCAGCGCGGGACCGGTGTTGCCGATGGGGAAGAAGAGCTCGGGGTCTTCTTCGCGGCAAACGGCGCGGTGACGCCAGTCCATGGCTGCTACCTCTCCTTGGTATTACATGCTGGGATGCTTGTGAATGTGAACGCTTTCACGAATCCCTCAACAAGGGAAGGGCCTACCGCCAGGTTCCCTGGCGTGGTCCTGTGGTTTGAAGAGGGGTTCCGGTGATCTGTGGATGCCGGTCCTGCGGGCTGTCCCGATCGCCAAGAAGAGACTCGCAAACCTCGGCGGCGGATACAACCCCTTCCGGAAAGTTTTTTTTGATTCTTCGGTGTCGACTAGGTCACAGCCGTACTTCCATGGGGTGGATGCTGGTCTAAACGTTCGAGTGAAAGGACTTTCGCCCCTTCTGCTCACACAATCACACGCAGTGCACGGCGTACGCCTGTGAACGTCACGCTGGTGCGCAACCCCAGGTGGTCACCGTCCATCTGAAGGGGCAGAGGCACCTTCGAATGCAAGGTGAACTCGGTCAGATCGTGCAGGGCGACCGCGTGCCGGCCGCGCGGTCCGCGCTCGGGGGACGAAGTGAGCAACTGGGTGCCATACCGGGCGACCGCGGCGGTCGACAGCCGCTTGAGGCCGAAGACGTCGAGCGCGGTGTCGAACGAGGCCTGGGGGGAGGCGTAGATCGGACGGTTGCCGAGGAACGTCCACGGGCAGGTGTTCGAAACTATGGACAGCACCAGATCGGTGACCGGGTCCTCGCCCGCCCGCTCCAGAGTGATCGTCCCGCTGCGGCGGTGCGGCTCACCGATGAGCTGGCGCACCACCTGGCGGACGTAGAGGGCGTGGGTCGACTTCTTGCCGCGCTCACGGTGCTGCTCGACGCGGCCGACCACGCCGGCGTCGAAGCCCAGGCCGGCGTTGAAGGTGAACCAGCGGGCCGGGACCGCCTCGTCCTCCGTGCCCGGCGTACCCGACGCCAGGCCCAGGCCGACGGTCCGTTCGCTGCCCTCGCGCAGGGCGTCCAGCAGGGCCCCGGTGGCCTCCACCGGTTGGTTGGGCAGGCCGAGGGCGCGGGCGAAGACGTTGGTGGAACCACCGGGGACGACCGCGAGGCCGGGCAGGTGGTCGGGGTCGGGGCCCGCGTGCAGCAGGCCGTTGACGACCTCGTTCACCGTGCCGTCGCCGCCGAGGGCCACCACCAGGTCGACGTCGTCGCTCTGCGCCGCCTGCCGGCCGAGGTCGCGTGCGTGGCCGCGGTACTCGGTGGTGACCGCCTCCAGCTTCATCTCGCTCGCGAGCGCGTGGATCAGCACGTCGCGCGTACGCGCACTCGTGGTGGTTGCCGCCGGATTGACCACGAGAAGTGCACGCATGCTGTGCAGGGTACCTACTGGGCGGTACTCGGCCCAGGCCGATGTGAAGATCGCCACCGGGGGCCCGCGCCGCGTGATACGCCCGACACCCGGGCGGCCGGGGACGCGGGTGCGCCGACGGCTACCCTGCAGGGGTGAGCAGCGAGCAGACCCCCGACCCCGCCTCCCCGGCCGCCGAAGAGGCAGAGCCCCGCCCCGCCCGAGTGACCGCCGCGGCAGCGATCGCCGCGCTGGAGGGCCTGGCGCTCGTCGTCGGCGGCGCCTGGATGCTCGTGGAGGGCCTCACCGGGCACCCCGACGACCGGACCGCGGCCGTCACCGGCGGCATCACCCTGATCGTCCTCGCCCTGCTGCCGCTGCTCGCCGCCCGCGGGCTGCTCCGCCTGCGGGGGTGGAGCCGGGGGCCCGCCGTGATCACGCAGATCGTGGCGCTGCCCGTCGCCTACAACATGGCGGGGGCCGACAGCCTGGCCGTCCCCGCCGGCGTCGTGCTCGGTGTCGCGGCGCTCACCGCTCTGTACCTGCTCATCAACCCCGAGACCACCCTGGCCCTCGGAATCCGGGGACCGGGCAACGCCGGGAAGTAGCCTGCGGACGCCCCGCCCGCTGCCGGGCGGCCGCGCGGCTACTCCTCGACCAGCAGCTTCTCCCGCAGCTGCGCCAGCGTGCGGGCGAGCAGCCGCGACACGTGCATCTGCGAGATCCCGACCTCCTGCGCGATCTGGGACTGCGTCATGTTGCCGAAGAAGCGCAGCAGCAGGATGCGCTTCTCCCGCGGCGGAAGGTCTTCGAGCAGCGGCTTGAGCGACTCCCGGTACTCGACCCCCTCGAGGGCCTCGTCCTCGGCGCCGAGGGTGTCGGCGACGGCCGGGGACTCGTCGTCGGTGTCCGGGACGTCCAGGGACAGCGTGGAGTACGCGTTGGCCGACTCCAGGCCCTCCAGGACCTCCTCCTCCGAGATCGACAGCTTCTCGGCGAGCTCGTGGACCGTGGGGGAGCGGCCGTGCAGCTGGGAGAGCTCCGCCGTGGCCGTCGTCAGGGCCAGCCGCAGCTCCTGGAGCCGGCGCGGGACGCGCACCGCCCAGCCCTTGTCCCGGAAGTGCCGCTTGATCTCGCCGACGACCGTGGGTGTCGCGTACGTGGAGAACTCCACCCCGCGGTCCGGGTCGAAGCGGTCGACCGACTTGATCAGCCCGATTGTGGCGACCTGGGTGAGGTCGTCCAGGGGCTCGCCGCGGTTGCGGAAGCGGCGCGCGAGATGCTCGACGAGCGGCAGGTGCATGCGGACCAGCCGGTTGCGCAGCTCCGCGTACTCCGGGCTTTCCTTCGTCAGCGTGCGCAGCTCGGCGAACAGGAGGCGCGCACCGCTGCGGTCGTGCGGGTCGTGCCGTGTGCCCTGCGTGCCCCGTGCACCCGGCGCGTGGCCGTCGGAGTGTCGCTCGTGCTCGCTCATCGTCCCGCCCGTCGCCCTTTCCCGAGCCCGCTCCTCCGGTCGGACGGGCGGGACGGGGGTCTCCCCGGTCCGCTGCCCGTCGACCGGAGCGACGGCCTCGGGCGAGGTCTCGTCCTCCGGATGCGGCCGGGCCTGCTCGGGGATGCCGTCGATGCCGTCCGCCGTGCGTCGCGCCTCGTTCGGAGAACGTGTGCCCTCGGCCGGCAGCTCCCGTGTACCGCGCTCTTCGTCCCGCACCGGCCCGTCCCCGTCCCTCACGTCGGCCCGGGTCCCGCGCCGCGCTGTTTGTAGAGGCTGATCGAAACGGTTTTGTCCTCGTCCACGGCGGAGGAGACCTTGCCCGCGAGGGCGGAGAGCACCGTCCACGCGAAGGTGTCCCGCGACGGGGCATGGCCGTCCGTGGTCGGCGCCGAGACGGTGACCTCGAGCGAGTCGTCGACGAGGCGGAAGACGCAACTGAGCACCGAGCCGGGCACGGCCTGCTGAAGCAGGATCGCGCAGGCCTCGTCGACTGCGATGCGCAGGTCCTCGATCTCGTCGAGGGTGAAGTCCAAACGAGCTGCGAGGCCGGCCGTCGCCGTACGCAGCACCGACAGGTAGGCACCCGCGGCCGGCAGCCGGACTTCGACGAAGTCCTGGGTCGCGGGCTCGCCTGCGATCTGGGACACCCTCACCTCCAAGGTGGTACAAGCGTTACAGGGCCGAGGGACGCCCCTCGGGATAACGCGACACGTGGTTCAGCGGTGACGTTATCGCGCTCCGAAGTTTCCTGTCCCCGAGACCCCAACCCCGTGCTGTCACTCATAGTAAACACGTGAACACGCACAGTGGCTAGGGGGTCGGCGGGCTCAAATCGGAAGAGCGTGCGCCGGGTTGACGTACCCAGACGTCAGACGGTCGAACCGTCCCGGGCAGAGGTCACACGAGGACGTGGTCGACGAAGCACCAGCGCCAGCTCTCCCCGGGCTCGAAGGTCCGCATCACCGGATGACCGGTCTTCGCGTGATGCGCCGTCGCGTGCCGCCTCGGCGAGGAGTCGCAGCAGCCGACGTGACCGCAGCTGAGGCAGAGCCTCAACTGCACCGGGTCCGTGCCCTCGGCCAGGCACTCCGGGCAGGTCTCGCCGCACGGCTCGGGTTCCGGGTGCGGCAGCGCGTCGGCGTGCGTGCACTGTTTCATGATTGCCAGGTTACGACGGGCGTGCGGATGACCGCGCGGAGAACGAGGGCGGGCGAGGACGATGGACGTGATGCCGCTGCTGTTGCTGGTGGCGGGCAGTGCCGCGGTCGCCGGGGCGGGACGGCGCGTGCCGGTGCCGGTACCACTGCTGCTGGTCGCGGCGGGCCTGGTGGTGAGCTACGTCCCCGGCGTGCCCGACTACACCCTCGACCCGCACGTCGTCCTGCCCCTGCTGCTGCCCCCGCTGCTCTACACGGCGGCCATCGACAGCTCCTACCTGGACCTGCGGGCACAGGCCCGGCCCGTGGCCCTGCTGTCCGTGGGCTACGTCCTGTTCGCCACCTTCGTCGTCGGCGGTGCGGCCTACTTCATCGTGCCGGGCCTGCCGCTGACCGCGGCGCTGGTGCTCGGCGCGGTCGTGGCGCCGCCGGACGCCGTCGCGGCCACGGCGGTCGCCCGGCGCGTGGGGCTGCCCTCCCGGGTCACCACGATCCTCCAGGGCGAGTCCCTGGTGAACGACGCCACCGCGATCACCGCCTTCAAGGTGGCGCTCGCGGCGGCCGTCGGCGAGGGCGCCACCTGGGCCGGCGGGATCGGCGAGTTCCTGATCGCCGCGGTGGGCGGCGTCGGTGTCGGGCTGGTCCTGATGGTGCCGCTGCACTGGCTGCGCACCCACCTGACGGAGGCGCTGCTGCAGAACACGCTCTCCCTGCTGATCCCGTTCGTCGCCTACGCGGTCGCCGAGCAGGTGCACGCCTCGGGAGTGCTCGCGGTGGTCGTCGTCGCCCTCTACCTGGGCCACCGCGCGTGGGAGGTCGACTTCGCCACCCGGCTCCAGGAGGAGGCGGTCTGGAAGATGGTCGCGTTCGTCCTGGAGTCGGCCGTGTTCGCCCTCATCGGACTCCAGCTGCCCGTCGTCCTCAAGGGCCTGGGGGAGTACGAGGGCGCCGAAGCCGCCGGGTACGCCCTCGCCGTCTTCCTGGTGGTCGCCGTGGCGAGGTTCGTGTGGGTGTACCCGGCGACCTTCCTGCCCCGGCTGTCGGCACGCGTACGCGCGCGCGAGGGCGAGCTCTCCTGGAAGGGGCCGTTCGTGATCGGCTGGGCCGGGATGCGCGGCGTGGTCTCCCTGGCCATCGCCTTCTCCATCCCGCTCACCGTGCACGGCGGCGAGCCCTTCCCCGAGCGCAACCTCATCCTGTTCCTGACCTTCACGACGGTCATCGGCACGCTGGTCGTCCAGGGCGTCAGCCTGCCGCCGCTGATCCGCCTGCTGAAGTTCCCGGCGCGCGACACGCGGGCCGAGACACTGGCGGAGGCGAACGCCCAGGCGCAGGCCTCGCGGGTCGCGGACGAGCGCCTGGACGCCCTGCTCGCCGACGAGCGCAACGCCCTGCCGGCCCCGCTCGCCGACCGCCTGCGCACGGTCCTGGAGCGCCGCCGCAACGCGGTCTGGGAACGGCTGGGCCAGGTCAATCCCGTCACCGGCGAGACCGTCGACGACACCTACCGGCGGCTCTCCCGGGAGATGATCGGCGCCGAGCGCGAGGTCTTCGTCCGGTTGCGGGACGGCCGCTACATCGACGACGAGATGCTCCGGACACTGCTGCGCCGGCTGGACCTGGAGGAGGCGGCGGCGTACCGGGAGACCACCTGAGCGGCGCACGGGTGCGGCGCCGGGGACCGCTCAGGGGAAGGGCCGGCCGGTGACGACCGCCGCCAGGGTCGTCCCGCGCGGGAAGGCGCCCTCCTCGGCGAGCGCGAGCAGGGCGTAGAGCAGCTTGGCGACGTAGACGCGCTCCAGGGGCAGGCCGTGGCGGTCCTCGAAGTCCTCGGCGAAGGCGTCGAGGCCGGGCGTCGTGCGGGCGTAGCCGCCGTGGTGGAAGCGCTCCTCCAGGCTCCAGATGCCGCGCGGCCCGCCGAACGCGTGCTCCTGGAGCCGCCGTATGTCGCGCTCCAGGAAGCCGCCCTTGAGCACGGGTATGCCGAGGGCCCGCCGCCCCGCAGGGAGCCCGGCGGCCAGCCCGGCCAGCGTGCCACCGGTACCGCAGGCGACGGCGGCCACGTCGGCGTGTTCGCCCAGCTCCTCGCCCAGCGCGCGGCAGCCGCGGACGGCCTGTGGGCTGCTGCCCCCCTCGGGGACGACGACGGCGTCCTCGGCGTCCACCGCGCGCAGCAGCGCGGCCAGGGTCTCCGGTTCGCTCTTGCGGCGGTACGTCGAGCGGTCGACGAAGTGCAGCCGCATGCCGTCGGCGGCGCACCGCGCCAGCGAGGGGTTGAGCGGCAGGCCTGCCAGTTCCTGACCGCGGACGACACCCACCGTGGGCAGCCCGAGCAGCCGTCCCGCGGCGGCCGCGGCCCGCAGGTGGTTGGAGTAGGCGCCGCCGAACGTGACGACCGTACGGCCGTCCGCCGTGGCGAGGTTCGGCGCCAGTTTCCGCCATTTGTTGCCCACCAGGTCGGGGTGGATCAGGTCGTCCCGCTTGAGCAGCAGCCGGACACCGCGCCGTTCGAAGCGCTCGTCGGCCACCTCCTGCAAGGGGGAGGGGAGACGGGGCCGCAGGGCGGCGAGGCCGAGGGAGTCGGTGCCGGTCACCCCGCCATTGTCGCGCCGTCGCCCGCGCCGGACACCTCGCCTCGGCCGGTCCCGGACCTCGTCGGCCGGGTCCGGCCCCGTCAGGGACCGGTTCGGCCGGTCCGGGGTCATTTGAGCCGGTCGCGGATCCGCTCCCGCATCGATGTCATCGTGAAGCCGCGCGGATCCACCTTCCCCGGCTGCCACTCCAGGTGACCGAGGACGGACCGCTCGTTCCAGCCGTGGTGGCGGCACACCGCCGCGGCGGCCCGCTCGATCGCGTCCAGCTGCGCCGCCGGCCAGGGGTCGTCGCCGTCCCCGAGGTTCTCGCACTCGAAGCCGTAGAAGTGCCGGTTGCCGTCGGTGTCGGCCTCGTTGTCCGGGGGCGGCGCCTTCTCCGCGACGACGGCCCGCAGGACGTCGTCGTCGCCGGGACCGGCGTGGTTGGCGCGGCCGTAGCCGACCAGATGGACCGTGCCGTCCTTGGTGATGACGCCGTGGCACAGCGGGCCGGGCAGGTCGTCGTGGCCCTTGCGGCAGATCTCCACCGTCCGGGCGCTGCCCCTGGTGACCGTGTGGTGCAGCAGCACACCGTGCACGGGGCCCCATGGGCCCTTGTGGTCGCGGTTGTGCTCCCGCCAGTCGCCCACCTCGACGACGGTGAGGCCCTCCGCCTTCAGGGCCTTGAGGAAACTGCTCGCGGACATGGGTGAGGCCACGGCCGGCTCCTTCCCGCTGCGCGACGACCGCCCGACGCGGCCGCCTCGTACGGGGCTTGTACCGAAACGGAGCGGCTCCTATTACTTGTTCGGTCCGTGTGCGAGCCGTTTCGGACAATCTCGTCCCGGCCGTCGGCGCCGAACCGGGCCGCCCCGAGTCGGACATGTCGCCGAGATGCCGAACAAGCCCTCATGTCTGCCCCGGCGGCACGTGATCCATTCCCGCTCTTTCGTGTAATAGCACCGGCACGCTCCGTGAGGAAGGCTGGTCCACGCACATCGATGCCGGGCCCAGCCGTCCGGCATGACCGGGAGGGCAATTCCTTATGTCGGTAGGCGAAGAGGTCCGCACCGAGCAGACCAGGCCGCAGCAGAGCCTCGGCACGGCGGCCGCGCGGAACCTGGCCACCACCACCAAGTCCGTTCCCCAGATGCAGGAGATCAGCTCGCGCTGGCTGCTGCGCACGCTCCCCTGGGTGGACATTCAGGGCGGCACGTACCGCGTGAACCGGCGGATGACCTTCGCCGTCGGCGACGGCCGCGTGACGTTCGTGAAGACCGGGGACCGGGTCGAGGTCATCCCCGCGGAGCTGGGCGAACTGCCGGCCCTGCGCTCGTACGAGGACGACGAGGTCCTGTCGGAGCTCGCGCAGCGCTGTGAGCAGCGGGAGTTCGGCCCCGGTGAGGTCATCGCCTCGTTCGGCGGCCGGACCGACGAGGTGTACCTGCTGGCGCACGGCAAGGTCGAGAAGATCGGCACCGGTCCCTACGGCGACGACGCGGTGCTCGGCGTCCTCGCCGACGGCGCCTACTTCGGCGACCAGGCGCTCCTGGACGGGGACGCCATCTGGGAGTACACCGCCCGCACGGTCACCGCCTGCACGGTGCTCGTGCTGCCCCGCCAGGAGGTGGAGCAGGTCGCGGAGCGGGCCGACTCCCTGCGCGAGCACCTGGAGCAGCGACGCGCGATCCCGGAGCAGCGCACCAACAAGCACGGCGAGAAGGAGATCGACCTCGCCGCCGGCCACAGCGGCGAGCCGGACATCCCGCACACCTTCGTCGACTACGAGGCCCGGCCCCGTGAGTACGAACTGAGCGTCGCCCAGACCGTGCTGCGCATCCACTCCCGCGTGGCCGACCTGTACAACCAGCCGATGAACCAGACCGAGCAGCAGATCCGGCTGACGGTCGAGGCGCTGAAGGAGCGCCAGGAGCACGAGCTCATCAACAACCGCGAGTTCGGCCTGCTGCACAACTGCGAGTACGACCAGCGCATCCAGCCGCACGAAGGCGTGCCCGGTCCGGACGACCTCGACGAGTTGCTGAGCCGCCGGCGCGGCACCAAGCTGCTCCTCGCCCACCCGCGGGCCATCGCCGCCATCGGCCGAGAGTTCAACAGGCGCGGACTCGTCCCGGAGACCATCGACGTCGCCGGGAACCGCATCCCGACCTGGCGCGGTGTGCCGATCTACCCGTGCAACAAGATCCCGGTCACCGAGGCCCGTACGTCCTCGATCATCGCGATGCGTACCGGCGAGCAGGACCAGGGCGTCATCGGCCTGCGGGCCACCGGCATCCCCGACGAGATCGAGCCGAGTCTGTCGGTGCGCTTCATGGGCATCAACGAACAGGCCATCATCAAGTACCTGGTCACGGCCTACTACTCGGCCGCGGTCCTCGTGCCGGACGCGCTCGGCGTCCTGGAGAACGTCGAGATCGGCCGCTGGCAGTGACGTCACTGTCCCGGACGCCGTGTCCCCGCCCTCCCGGGCGGGTACACCCCCGGGGTACGGACGGCCCCAGGGGGAAGGTGAGTCCATGACGGAGATCCGGCGCGGCGCCACCGCGACGCGCCGTTCCACCGGAACGCCGGAGACGCACGGGTTCATCGGCACACAGCGGGACGAGGAGCCGGCGGAGTCGTCCGGGGGACAGGGGCCGGTGATGGCCGAAGGGCACGAGGCAGCCACGCTCCTCAGGGAGTCACGGGCGTCGGTCGACCCGGAACTGCGCTCCGCCATCGCATCGCTGCCCGATTCGATGCGCCGGATCGCGCTCTACCACTTCGGCTGGCAGCACGCGGACGGTACGCCCGCGACGGGCAACGCGGGCAAGGCGATCCGCCCCGCGCTCGTCCTCACGGCGGCGACCGCGCTCGGCGGGCCGACGGCCCGTGCGGCGGCCGGCCGGGCCGCGGCGGCGGTGGAACTGGCTCACAACTTCACCCTGCTGCACGACGACGTGATGGACCGGGACGTCACCCGGCGTCATCGGCCGACCGCCTGGACCGTGTTCGGCGACGCCGACGCGATTCTCGCCGGGGACGCCCTTCAGGCGCTCGCCCTGCGGCTGCTCGCCGCGGACCCGCACCCCGCGTCCGCGGCGGCGGCCGCCCGGCTCTCCGACTGCGTCATGGAGCTGTGCGAGGGCCAGCACGTGGACACGGCGCTGGAGGGGCGCCCGCCGGGCGAGGTCACCCTCGACGAGACGCTCGCCATGGCCGAGGCCAAGACGGGCGCCCTGCTGGGCTGTGCCTGTGCCCTCGGCGCGCTGTACGCGGGCGCCGCCCCGGAGGACGTCGAGGCCCTGGACGCCTTCGGCCGTGAGGCGGGGCTGGCCTTCCAGCTGATCGACGACGTCATCGGCATATGGGGCGACCCGCGCCACACCGGCAAGCCGGCCGGTGCGGACCTGGCCGCCCGCAAGAAGTCACTGCCGGTGGTCGCCGCCCTCACCTCCGGCACTCCGGCCGCCGCCGAACTCGCCGAGTTGTACGCGGCACCGTACGACGAGGACAAGGAGGACCTGGAGCGCACCGCCCTGGTGGTGGAGCGGGCCGGCGGCCGGGACTGGGCGCAGGCCCAGGCGGCCGACCGGATGGCCAGGGCCATGCAGGAGCTGGCCCGTGCCGTGCCCGCCCCGGAGGCGGCGGGCGGACTGCTCGCGCTGGCCGAGTTCGTGACCCGGCGCAGCACCTGACGGCCGCCCGGCGGGCGTGAACCGCCGGGGCGGCCGGCGCAAGACCCCGGAGCCCGTGCAGGGCCGTACGGCACCTGACCGACGTACGGCCGCACCGCCGACGGCTCCGGTCCGGCGGGTCCCGCACTTCCCCACGGTGTGCGGGGCCCGCCTCCCCGTCTCTCCCGCTGGGCGTGGGGCCCACCGGTAGGCTCAACCGCCGTACGTACGAGCGGTGTTGAGTCGAAGGGGCGAAGCATGGGTGTGGCGATCCGGACGGCGGGGGAGGACGACCGGGATCTGGTCGTCCGGCTGCTGGACGAGGCCTTCCAGGACGATCCGGTGAGCAGCTGGGTCTTCCCCGGCGAGGAGTACCGGCGACGGACGCACCACCGGCTCATGGCCGCCTTCACCGACGCCGTCCTCGCCGACGGACGCATCGACGTCACCGAGGACGGTGCCGCCTGCGCGCTGTGGCTGCCCGTCCCGGCGGACGAGCATCCCGGTGCCGAGCCGGACAGCGGGTCCGAGGCGGACGTCGAGGACGTACCCGTCCGGATCCGCGAGGCCGTCGACCCGGACAACGAGCGGGTGGAGGCGATAGCCCGGCTCACCGACGGCATCCACCCCACCGGCCGGGCCCACGCGTATCTGTGGATGATCGGCGTGGTCCCCGGGCGACAGGGCGAGGGGCTGGGCACCGCCCTGATCGAGAGCGTGCTCGACCGCTGCGACCGCGAGGGGCTGCCCGCCTATCTGGAGGCGAGCAGCGCCCGGGGCAGGGTGCTGTACGAACGCCTCGGTTTCGAGTTCACCGGGCGGGCCCTGGATCTGCCGGACGGCCCCCGCATGTGGCCCATGTGGCGCGAGCCCCGGACCCGGACGAACGCATAATCCGCTCCTCATACAACTACACATGGAGTACTGTGAACGTAGTGGTCAACGTGCTCGACCTGTAGGGGAGACCGGTTTGCGCAAGCTCACGTACTTCATCGCCTGTTCGATCGACGGCTTCATCGGCGGGCCGGACGGCGACGCGTCGTTCATGTATCCGTTCGTCGACGAGGAGTTCCTCGAGTTCCTGAAGGAGGAGTACCCGGAGACGATCCCCACCCAGGGCCGCCGGGCGCTCGGCATCGACGACCTGCCCAACAAGCGGTTCGACACGGTCGTCCAGGGGAGGGCCAGCTACGACCTGGCCCTGAAGGAGGGCAACAGCAGTCCGTACGCACACCTGCGCGAGTTCGTCGCCTCGCGCACGCTCGCCGAGTCGCCCGACCCTAACGTCGAGATCGTCTCGGCGGACCTGGCCGGCCGGGTCCGGGAGCTGAAGGCGGAGGACACTGCCCTGGACATCTACCTGTGCGGCGGGTCGGTCGTCGCCGGGGAGCTGGTCGACGAGATCGACGAGCTGGTCATCAAGACGTACCCCGTGATCCTCGGCACGGGCATGCCGATGTTCGCCTCCGGGTTCGAGGTCTCCGAGTTCGCCACGGACTCGGTGCGGAGCTTCGGCAACGGCGCCGTGGTGCGCACGTACCACCGGAAGCGCTGAGCCGCAGCCCGTTCTACCCTGGGGACATGGACAGCGACACGTACGTCTGTCCCGAGTGCGGACAGCCAGTCGAAGCGGTCGCCAGGCGCCACAAGACCCTGGGCGCGTGGGTTCCGACCTGGGGACCCGGCCCGTGCCGCAACCCGGAGTGCGGGGCAGGTCCCGAGCCGGACACCCGCACCGCGGGCCCCGGCACGCGGCCCGGGACGAAGCGGCACCGCCGAGGGGCGACCGCGGAGAAACCCTGACCACGGCAACGCCGAAGGGGCCCGGCCGGGATGGCGGCCGGGCCCCTTCGGGCTCCGCTGCGGCCTGCGATGGTGCACCGATCGCCGGCCCGGGGCGCTGACTCCGTCAGGCCTTCTTGGTCTCCCAGAAGATCTTGTCGATCTGGGCGATGTAGTCCAGGGCCTTCTGGCCGGTCGCCGGGTCCTTCGAGCCCTTGGCGGCCGACAGGGCCTTCAGGGTGTCGTTGACCAGCTGGTGCAGCTCCGGGTACTTCTCGAAGTGCGGCGGCTTGAAGTAGTCGCTCCACAGCACGGAGACGTGGTGCTTCGCGAGCTCGGCGCGCTGCTCCTTGATGACCGTGGCGCGCGTCTGGAAGTGCGGGTCGTCGTTGCCGGCCATCTTCTCCTGGACGGCCTTCACCGACTCCGCCTCGATGCGGGCCTGGGCCGGGTCGTACACGCCGCAGGGCAGGTCGCAGTGGGCGCTGACCGTGACCTTGGGGGCAAACAGGCGGGAAAGCATGGAGCGTTCCTTCCTCGTGATCGTCTTCTCATGGGGGACATTACTCCCTGGGAAGCCCGTTTTCGCGGGTGCCCCCGTGGGCTTAGGACAAAAGTCCGGGGTGAGACTGAGACTGGTGGAGGAAAGACCGGGGAGGTGCCGGGTGATGCCGGAGCAACTGTCGCAGGAGACCAAGCGCGCCAGAGGGGCGCTGCCCTTCGGCCCGGCCGAGGTGACCGGGCCGTCGATGGTGCCCACGCTGCACCACGGTGACGTGCTGCTCGTGCACTGGGGGGCGCGGGTCCGGCCGGGTGACGTGGTCGTGCTGCGGCACCCCTTCCAGCAGGACCTGCTGGTGGTCAAGCGGGCGGCCGAACGACGCGGGTCCGGCTGGTGGGTGCTCGGGGACAACGCGTTCGCGGGCGGGGACAGCACCGATTACGGGGTGGTCCCGCAGGACCTCGTACTGGGCCGGGTCCGGTTCAGGTACCGGCCGCCGCGGCCGGGTCAGCGTTCGCCGTTCGCCGCGGTCCGCTGGGCGCTGTCGGCGGTCAGGCCGGTGCCGGCCGACCGGTCCGCCTCCAGGCGCTTGCGGGCGCGGTAGGCCGCCACGTTGGCGCGGGTGGCGCAGCGGTCGGAGCAGTAGCGGCGGGAGCGGTTGGTGGAGGTGTCCAGGTAGGCGTTGCGGCAGGGGGCCGCCTCGCACAGGCCCAGCCGGTCGACGCCGTACTCGGTGAGGTGGAAGGCCAGGCCCATCGCCGCGATGGCCGCGAAACCGGCGGTCGCGTTGGAGGGGTGGTCGGCGAGGTGCATGTGCCACAGCGGGCTGCCGTCCTCCGCGCGGTGGTCGTGTCCGGAGATCTGCGGGCTCACCGGGAACTCCAGGAGCAGCGAGTTCAGCAGGTCCACGGCGAGGGTCTCGTCGCCGCCGTCGGCCGCCTCGAAGACCGCGCGCAGCCGGCCCCGGACCGAGCGGAACCGCGTCACGTCGGCGTCGGACGCGCGCCGTGCCGCGGACTGGTTGGCGCCGAAGAGCTCTCGGACGGCCTCCACCGAGGTCAGTGCGTCCTGACCCCGCGACGGTTCCTCGGTGTTGACGAGACGTACGGCGTAATCCGAGTAATAGGCCAGTTCCACTTGTAGTCCTTACGAAGGGGCTCTAGGGTCGTGCCTGCGGTCAGGTAATGGCTGACTGTGCTTCCAGGGTATTACAGTGACGCAGGCACGGAGGGGCTCGATGACGGACGCGGACGCCACCACGACGACGGCCACCACGATCAGCACGACCGCCGCGGCGGGAGCCGACTGGCAGGCGTGGCAGCAGAGCTGGGACCGGCAGCAGGAGTGGTACATGCCGGACCGGGAGGAACGGTTCCGGATCATGCTCGACATGGTCGAGGCGCTCGTGGGCCCCGCGCCGCGCGTGCTCGACCTGGCCTGCGGCACCGGCACCATCACGGCCCGGCTGCTCGCCCGGTTCCCGCAGGCCACGAGCACGGGCGTGGACCTCGACCCCGCGCTCCTCGCCATCGCGGAGGGCACCTTCGCGGGCGACGAGCGGGTCGAGTTCGTCACCGCCGACCTCAAGGACCCCGACTGGCCGGCCCGGCTGCCGCACGACACGTACGACGCCGTGCTGACCGCCACGGCCCTGCACTGGTTGCACGCCGAACCCCTCGCGGATCTCTACGGCCGGGTCGCGGAGCTGGTCCGCGACGGTGGTCTCTTCATGAACGCGGACCACATGATCGACGACACGACGCCCCGGATCAACGCGGCCGAGCGCGCGCAGCGGCACACGCGCATGGACGCCGCGAAGGGCGAGGGCGCGCTGGACTGGTCGCAGTGGTGGCAGCTCGCCGCCAAGGACCCGGTGCTCGCCGGGCCCACCGCACGTCGTTTCGAGATCTACGGCGAACACGCGGACGGTGATATGCCCTCGGCGGCGTGGCACGCGCGCGTGCTGCGCGAGAAGGGCTTCGGCGAGGCGCGCCCGGTGTGGTGCTCGCCGTCGGACACCCTGCTGCTGGCGCTCAAGTAGGACCACGCGCCGGACCGCACGCCGAGGGGCGGTACGGATCTCCGTACCGCCCCTCGGCGTGGTCGTGCGGACGGTCAGAGGACCTTGGACAGGAACGCCTTCGTCCGGTCGTGCTGCGGATCGGTCAGGACGTCGCGCGGGTTGCCCGACTCGACGACCACGCCGTTGTCCATGAAGACGAGGCTGTCGCCGACCTCGCGGGCGAAGCCCATCTCGTGGGTGACGACGACCATCGTCATGCCGGACTCCGCGAGGTCGCGCATGACGTCGAGGACGTCGCCCACCAGCTCGGGGTCGAGCGCCGAGGTCGGCTCGTCGAACAGCATCAGCTTCGGGTCCATCGCCAGGGCCCGCGCGATGGCCACGCGCTGCTGCTGGCCGCCGGAGAGCTGCGAGGGGTAGTTGCCGGCCTTGTCGCCCAGGCCCACGCGCTCCAGAAGCCCGCGCGCGCGGTCCCTGGCCTGGCTCCTGCTCATGCCCTTGACCTGGACCGGTGCCTCCATGACGTTCTCCACGGCCGTCATGTGCGGGAACAGGTTGAAGCGCTGGAAGACCATGCCGATGTCGCGGCGCTTGAGGGCGACCTCGCTGTCCTTCAGTTCGTAGAGCTTGTCACCCTTCTGGCGGTAGCCGACCAGCTCGCCGTCGACGTAGAGGCGCCCGGCGTTGATCTTCTCCAGGTGGTTGATGCAGCGCAGGAACGTCGACTTGCCGGAGCCGGAGGGGCCGATGAGGCAGAACACCTCGCCCTGCTTGACCTCCAGGTCGATGCCCTTGAGGACCTCGACGGCACCGAAGGACTTGTGGACGCCCTCGGCCTTGACCATGGCGGTCATGCCGCACCTCCCGTCGTGCTGGAGCGGTTCGACAGGGAGAACAGGTTCGCCCTGATCTTCTGCATCGGGGTCGGCGGCAGACTGCGGCTGGAGCCACGGGCGTAGTGCCGCTCGAGGTAGTACTGGCCGATGCTGAAGACCGAGGTCAGCAGCAGGTACCAGGCCGCGGCGAGGAACAGCATCTCGGCCGGGGCGCCCGAGGTCTGGCCGATGTCCTGGGCGACCCGGAACAACTCGGCGTACTGGACGACCGACACCAGGGAGGTCGTCTTCAGCATGTTGATGACCTCGTTGCCCGTCGGCGGCACGATCACGCGCATCGCCTGCGGGACCACGATCCGGCGCAGCGTCTTGGTGTGGCTCATGCCGAGCGCGTGCGCCGCCTCGGTCTGGCCCTCGTCGACCGCGAGCAGACCGGCGCGGCAGATCTCCGCCATGTACGCCGCCTCGTTCAGACCGAGGCCGAGCAGCGCCGTCAGGAACGGCGTCATGAAGTCCGACCACTCGTCGCGGTAGAACGGGCCGAGGTTGATGTACTCGAAGACCAGGCCGAGGTTGAACCAGACGACCAGCTGCACCAGGACCGGCGTGCCGCGGAAGAACCAGATGTAGAACCACGCGATGGACGAGGTCACCGGGTTCTTCGACAGCCGCATCACGGCGAGCAGGATGCCGCCGAAGACGCCGATCAGCATCGCGAGGACGGTGATCAGGAGCGTCTTGCCCATGCCGGTCAGGACACGGTCGTCGAAGAAGTAGTCCGGGATCGCACCCCAGTTGATCTTGCCCTGGGAGAACGCGTACACGACCGCGGCCAGCAGCGCGATCGCGACGACCGCGGAGACGTACCGCCCGTAGTGCCGGACCGGGATGGCCTTGATGGCCTCCGGCGGGGTCGGCGGGGTGCCCGCCGGGCCGCCCGCCGTCTTGTCGATGTCAACAGTCACGGATGTTGCCTTTCAGCGCCCGCCGCGCGGTCACTTGCCGCCGTTGACGGTGGCCTCGGTGACGGCGCCTTCCGCCACACCCCACTTGTCCATGATCTTCTTGTACTCGCCGTTGGCGATCACCGCGTCCAGCGCCGCCTTGAGGGCGTCGCGCAGCTGCGTGTTGTCCTTGGCGACCGCGATGCCGTACGGGGCGGCCTCGACCTGCTCGCCGACGATCTGGAAGTCCTTGCCGCCGCCGGAGGTCTTCACCGCGTAGGCCGCGACCGGGAAGTCGGAGGAGCCGGCGTCCGCGCCGCCCGCGCGCAGGCGGGTCTGGGCCTGCTGGTCGTTGTCGAAGGCCTCCATGGAGATCTTCTTGCCGGCCGGGCACTTCTCGTTCTCGGCCTTGGCGAGGTCCTCGGAGACCGTGCCGCGCTGGAGCACGAGCTTCTTGCCGCACAGGTCGGACCAGGTCTTGATGCCCTGGTCGTCGCCCTTCTTGGTGTAGATCGAGACACCGGCGGTGAAGTAGTCGACGAAGTCGACGCCCTGGCCGACCTTCTTGCCGGTGTCGGCGTCGATGCCCTCCTGGCGGTCCTTGGTGTCGGTCATCGCGGACATGGCGATGTCGTACCGCTTGGAGCGCAGGCCGGTGATCAGGGTGTCGAAGGTGCCGTTCTCGAACTCGAACTTCACCCCGAGCTGCTTGCCCAGTGCGTCCGCGAGGTCGGGGTCGATACCGACGGTCTTTCCGGAGTCGTCCTTGAACTCGACCGGTGCGTAGGCGATGTCGGAGCCGACCTTGATGGTGCCCTTGTCGCGGATCGACTGGGGCAGCTTGTCGGCCAGCGGGGCGCCGCCCGAGGACTGGTTGTCGCTGCTGCCGGAGTCGCCGTTCTCGGTCTGGTCACCGCATCCGGTGAGCAGCAGGGCGCCTGCGACCGCGATCGCACCGACCGCTGCTAGCCGGGAGTGCGCGGCGGTCGTACGACGGGTGGAGCGTGCGGTCATGGTGGTTCCTCCGGCGGATGAGGGAGTACCCGATGGGGACGGTGGAGTTCCGGTGGGACGGACGCCGGCCGGGGGCCGGACGGCGCCGCGGGTCGTCGCGAGCACACATCTTCGAGCGCCGCGACCTCGTGCGATTACGGCATCTTGCCATTCGGACTCGGCCATTCAGGGGGGACGTCATGTCAAAATCGGATAACGGGTCACCCCCCGAACCGCACCAGGTCGGTACATCACGACCGAACCTTTGCGGGAATCTGCCCTTCCGGCCGGAAGATCTACGGAATTTCTCGTTATCCGAAGCTGTATCGCGGGTGAGCCGGGCCGTCGAAGGCGGAGTTCGCGGGTATGTCAAGGGGTGCCGGGAAGTTGTCCGGAACCCCGGCTATGAGCCATGTCACCGACATGCGGGGTGCGGGGTCCGGCATGTGAGCTTGCGCTTATCGGACTCGTCGCGGGGGCCGTCCGTCGGGTAAGAAGGTTCTTTACACCCCTCATCAGGGGCTCAGGGCGCGTGTGCGGCGCGCCCGTCGCGCAGGGGCCTCGTGGCCCAGACAGCCATCTCCCTGTGCGGTGCCCGCCCATTCCTCACCAGGAGTGGACAAACCCTCAATCCATGAACTCTTAAGGGGTAAGACAAAGTGGCAGCGGAGATCGTCAATCCTCGCAGCGACAGCGACGCCAGTGCGGAGCAGGAGACGGGCGCCGAGCCGCTCGACTCCTTCGACCCCGCGTTCGCGCTGCACCGCGGCGGCAAGATGGCCGTGCAGGCCACCGTGCCGGTCCGCGACACGGAAGACCTGTCCCTGGCGTACACGCCCGGCGTCGCGAAAGTGTGCAGCGCGATCGCCGAGCAGCCCGACCTCGTGCACGACTACACCTGGAAGTCGTCGGTCGTCGCGGTCGTGACGGACGGGACGGCGGTGCTGGGGCTCGGGGACATCGGGCCCGAGGCCTCCCTTCCCGTGATGGAGGGCAAGGCCATCCTCTTCAAGCAGTTCGGCGGCGTGGACGCGGTCCCGATCGCTCTGAACTGCACCGACGCCGACGAGATCGTCGAGACCGTGGTCCGGCTCGCGCCCTCCTTCGGCGGCGTCAACCTCGAGGACATCTCGGCGCCGCGGTGCTTCGAGATCGAGCGCAAGCTCCAGGAGCGCCTGGACATCCCGGTCTTCCACGACGACCAGCACGGCACGGCCGTCGTGACGCTGGCGGCACTGCGGAACGCGGCGCGGCTGAGCGGGCGGACGCTGGGCGAACTGCGGGCGGTGATCTCGGGCGCGGGTGCGGCCGGGGTCGCCATCGCCAAGATGCTGGTGGAGGCCGGTATCGGGGACGTCGCGGTCGCCGACCGCAAGGGTGTCGTCTCGGCGGACCGGGACGACCTGACGCCGGTGAAGCGGGAGCTGGCCGGCTTCACCAACAAGGCCGGGCTCTCGGGTTCGCTGGACGCGGCCCTGTCGGGCGCCGACGTCTTCATCGGGGTCTCCGGCGGTACGGTGCCGGAGCCGGCGGTGGCCTCGATGGCGAAGGGCGCGTTCGTCTTCGCGATGGCCAACCCGAACCCCGAGGTGCATCCGGAGGTCGCCCACAAGTACGCGGCGGTCGTGGCGACGGGGCGCTCGGACTTCCCGAACCAGATCAACAACGTGCTGGCGTTCCCGGGCATCTTCGCGGGCGCTCTCCAGGTGCGGGCTTCGCGGATCACCGAGGGCATGAAGCTCGCGGCGGCCGAGGCGCTGGCGTCCGTGGTGGGGGACGACCTCGCCGCGGACTACGTCATTCCGTCGCCCTTCGACGAGCGGGTGGCGCCGGCCGTGACGGCGGCGGTGGCCGCGGCGGCCCGGGCGGAGGGGGTTGCGCGCCGGTGACGGTGTGAACTCCTGCGGTGTGGTGAGCGGTCTCGTCCCTGGTGGGCGGGGCCGCTCGCTTGTTTTGGGTGCGGGTGCGGGTGCGGGTGCGGGTGCGGGTGCGGGTGCGGCTGCGGCTGCCGGTGCCGGTGCCGGTGCCGGTGTGCTTGGGCTGGGCGGGGGTGGGGGCGGTGGCCGGCGTTGGCCGGGTGCCGCTGCGCCCACCCGTGCCGCCCCAGCGGCACGACTGCCCGCAGTTGGGGCGGCGGGTGCAAGAGGGGGTGTGTCACATGGCTGTGTGGTTTCGGTTGGGCGGTGGGGAACCTATCGTCAAGGTCATGTTCGCTGTCTACGCCGCCCGAATCGACCGCGACCAGCCGCTGGCCGGCCTGGAGTTGGGAGAGCTTCCGGCTCCCGAGGCCCGCCCCGGCTGGAGTGTCGTCGATGTCAGGGCCGCCTCCCTCAACCACCACGACCTGTGGTCCCTGCGCGGCGTCGGCCTCCCCGAGGACCGGCTGCCGATGATCCTCGGCTGCGACGCCGCCGGGGTCGACGCGGACGGCAACGAGGTCGTCCTGCACTCCGTGATCGGCCAGACCGGTCACGGGGTCGGCCCCAAGGAGCCCCGCTCCATCCTCACCGAGCGCTACCCGGGGACGTTCGCCGAGCAGGTCGCCGTGCCGACCTGGAACATCCTGCCCAAGCCCAAGGAGCTCTCCTTCGAGGAGGCCGCCTGTCTGCCGACGGCCTGGCTGACGGCGTACCGGATGCTGTTCACCAACGCCGGGGTGCGTCCCGGTGACTCCGTGCTGGTGCAGGGCGCCGGCGGTGGTGTCGCCACGGCCGCGATCGTGCTCGGCAAGGCGGCGGGGCTGCGGGTCTTCGCCACCAGCCGGGACGAGGCCAAGCGCAAGCGGGCCCTGGAGCTGGGTGCCGTGGAGGCCGTCGAGACCGGGGCGCGGCTGCCGCAGCGGGTCGACGCCGTCATCGAGACCGTGGGCGCCGCCACCTGGTCGCACTCCATCAAGTCGCTGCGGCCCGGCGGCACGCTGGTCATCTCCGGGGCCACCAGCGGCGACCGGCCCTCGCACGCCGAACTGACCCGGATCTTCTTCCTGGAGCTCAAGGTCGTCGGCTCCACGATGGGTTCCAAGGACGAGCTGGAGGACCTGCTGTCCTTCTGCGCCGCCACCGGTGTGCGTCCCGTCATCGACGAGGTGCTCCCGATGGACCGGGCCCGAGAGGGGTTCGAGCGGATGGCTTCCGGAGGGCAGTTCGGCAAGATCGTGCTCAGCAACTCCTGAAGTTCTTACTTCTGGCATCCCCCCAGGTGCGGCGGGTCCGGTTCTCCGGGCCCGCCGTTGGCGTTCGCCGTCCCGGCGCCGCTCCCATGTCAACTGGGGTTGACGCCGGTGTCATGTCAACCTATGTTGACATCATGAGCGAAGCAACGGATCTCGCCACGCGTGCGGGTGACCGTGATCCCCGGATCGGGCTGCGGGCGGTTGCCGCCCTGCGCAAGCTGGTGGAGCAGCTGGAGGCCGTACAGGTGCGCAGCGCGCGTCAGCGGGGGTGGTCGTGGCAGGAGATCGCCACGGAACTCGGGGTCAGCAGGCAGGCCGTGCACAAGAAGTACGGGAGGCATTGATGTTCGAGCGATTCACCAAGGACGCCCGCACGGTCGTGCAGGGGGCCGTCGAACACGCAGAGGAGGCGCGGGCGGGGACCGTGGAACCCGAGCACCTGCTGCTCGCGCTGCTGGACCGGGAGAGCAGCCGCGCCTCCTTCGCGCTGGCGGCGCTCGGTGTCGATGAGCACCGGGACGCGGTACGGCGGGAGCTGCGGGAGGTGAGGCGCCGTGCCGGTCTGTCGCAGGCCGAGACGGAGGCCCTCGCCGGGCTGGGGATCGACGTCTCCGAGATCGTCGCCCGGGTGGAGGAGGCCCACGGAGCGGGTGCGATGTCCGTCGGCGACCGGAAGAGCGGGCGCCGCTGGTCCGGGCACCGCAGCTTCAGCCGGGGTGCCAAGGAGGTGCTGGAGAAGGCGCTGCGGGTCGCCGTCGCCCGGCGTGAACGGCACATCGGGGACGAGCACATCCTCCTCGCCCTGGCCGTCCGCCCCGGTGTCCCGGCCGAGGTGCTCGCCGACCACGGGGTGACCCACGAGTCGCTGACCAGGGTGCTGGGTGACGGGGGCGGGCAGGCCTGCGCCTGAGCGGCGCCCCTGCGGCGGACGGCGCCCCTGCGGGGGCGGGGCGCCGTCCGCCGGACTCAGCCCTTCGGGGTCCGCAGGATCACCCCGATGTGCGCCGCAGCCTCCGACAGCCGGCGGCGGGTGTCGCGCACCTGGTCGGCCGTCACGCCGTGGTCCCGGGCGGCGTCGCGGATGTCGTCCCGGAAGCGGTCGAGCAGCCGGTCCAGATCGCGGGCCGGGTCGCCGGTGGACTCCGCCGCGTCCTCGTGGGCCCAGCTCGGGGCGTACCCGGCGGGGAAGTCCTCCGGCGTGACGGAGTACTCGGCGCCGGGGGAGCGGTCGGTCCGCGGGCCGGTGCTCCCGGTGTCGGTGCGGCCGAAGCCCCAGTCCCTGCCGAACTCCTTCCCGAGGTCCTTCCCGAAGTCCTTCCCGAAGTCACCGACCTCCTTGGCCAGTTCGCTCAGGCCCTCGCGCAGTCCGGTCGGCCAGTCGCCCCGTGAGAAGTGGTCCTGCACCTGCTCCTGCACGCGCTGGGCGATGCGCTGGACCTCCTCCTGCGCCTGGGCCCGGGCGCGCTCCTGGGCCTCCTTGGCCTGGCGCCTGGCCCGCTGCGCCTCGTCGCGGGCGCGGCGGCTCTCGTCCTTGGCGCGACGGGCCTGCTCCTTCCACTCCTGCTTGACCCGCCGCATCTCCTCCTTGGCGGCCCGCCACGCCTCCTTCTCGTCGGCGTCCCCGGCACCGCCCGCGGCGCCGCTCCACTCGTCGTGCGCGCCGGTGCCGGTGCCCCGCCGGGCCGCGGTGGCCGCGGCCCGCATCTCCCGGCGCAGATCGCCGGCCGCGCCCCGCACGTCGGCCCGGATCTCGGCGGCCAGCTCGGCCACCGACTCCCGGATCTCCAGCTCCAGGTCGGCCAGCTCCCCGCTGCGGTCGGCCAGCTCGGCGCGGCCGGCGTCCGTGATGGCGTACACCTTGCGGCCGCCCTCGGTGGTGTGGGTGACCAGGCCCTCCGCCTCCAGCTTGGCCAGGCGCGGGTACACCGTGCCCGCGGACGGCGCGTAGAGGCCCTGGAAGCGCTCCTCGAGCAGCCGGATCACCTCGTAACCGTGGCGCGGGGCCTCGTCCAGGAGCTTGAGGAGATAGAGGCGGAGGCGGCCGTGGGCGAAGACGGGGGGCATGTCAGAGCACCTTCTTGTCGGTCGTGCCGTCGGAAGGGGTGCCGGTGGCGCCCTGGTCCCGGACGGAAGCGGAATTGTCCCCCGAGTCGCCCCGCGCGTGGTCCGCCGGGCCGGTGTCCTCTGGCTCCCCCTCCCACGGTGCGTCCTCCGCGGCCGGACGGCGGAGCAGGGCGATCGAGCCGGAGACCGTGGTGGCCTTCAGCCGGCCGTTGCCCGCGCCGAGCCGGCCGGTGATGCGCTTGGCCCCCCACTGGCCGCCCACCCGGAGGTCCTCGAAGGCGCTGCTGACCGTGCCGCTGGCCGTGTTCGCCTCGACCCGGGCGTCGGCCGGCTGGGGCAGCCGGATGGCGATCTCGCCCGAGACGCTGTTCAGGTTGATGTCGGTGGGTCCGCCGGCCGGGTCCAGGTCGACGATCATCGAACCGCTCACCGAGTCGGCCCGCACGGAGGAGCCCGCCTCCACCACCGTCAGATCGCCGGAGACGGAGTTGAAACGCAGGTCGCCGGTGAGGGCCTGCGCCTCCACGCTCCCCGAGACGGTGTCGGAGCGGACCGGGCCCGCGAGGCTCACCAGCGTGGTGTCGCCGGACACGCCCTTCACGTCGGCGGGGCCCTCCAGGCCGGAGACCACGGCCGCGGCGCTGACGGCGCCGACCTCCACGCGGGTGCCCGTCGGCACCGCCAGGGAGACCACGGCGCTGCGCCGCCAGCCCTTGCGGTCCAGCCATTTGAGGAAGCCCTTCCAGGGAAGGTCCTCGTACGCCACCGTGAGCACGCCGTCCCGGTGGGTCACGATCAGGGGTGGCCCCTCGATCTCGGAGACCTCCAGGCGGGCGGAACCTTCTTCGGTGCCCACCACGTTCACCGTTCCACCGACGACGCGTACGTGCAGCCGGCTCACGGGCTCGTCGAAGGTGAGCTTCCTGGGCTCGGCGACGGACCACTCGGACATGGTGACGACCTCCTCGACCGAACGCGCCATATCGCGTCCTCCGCAATTCACGATATATCGCGGTGGTCGAAAGTCAAGACACCCGTTCTGGTGATCAATGATCGGCCGGCCGGAGTGACTTGCCATAACTTGTCCCTATGTCGACGGAAGAGTCCGTTCCCGCCCCCGCTCCGGCTCCCGGGGCCCTGCTGCTCTGCCGCGCGGAGCCGGACCCCGTCGCCGCCGTCGCCCCGCTGCTGGGCGAACGCATGCCTCTGGTGGGGGCGGGTGAGGGATGGAGCGCCCTCGTGCCGCGGGGCGGGCCCTGGCGCGACGGCGGGGAGCCCGTCGACCGCGTCGCCGCCGGCTGGGCCGCCGCGCTCGCCGTCGGCGCCCCCTGGCCCGTACTCGCCCTGTGGTGGGACGCGGACCGGGCCGGATACACCCTCGCCTCCGGCTTCCGCCGCCCCGTCGGTTACGTGTGGCTCGCGGACGGCACCCCGGCGGGCGAGGACGAGGCCATGCGCACCTTCGCCGCCCGTATCGGCCTCGACCCCGTTCTGGACGTCCAGTCACTGGACCGGCTGACCCGACCGGATCCGGACGCCGGCCAGGGTGCTGCTGCCGGTGCCGGTGCCGGTGTCGACGCGCGCGCCAGATTGCGCGGACTGCTGGCGGTGCTCACCCGCGCGGGGATCACCCTCCCCGCCGGACTGGCCCCCGGTGAGGACGCCGACCGCCTGGGCAGGGCCGCGCGTGCCCTGCCCGGCGTGCGGTGGACCGAGGCCGCCGGGCGCCGCCCGACCGTCGACGAGAGCCGCCTCGCCCCCTGGATGCCCTGGGTGGGTGGCCCCGGAGCCCGCGCACTGGCGCTGGCACAGACGGCGGCCGGCCTCACGCTCACCGCCTGGGGGCTGCGGCGGCACAGCGGCGGATGGACCACGGCGGGCGCGCTGCTGATCGCGCACGGCGCGCTCGGGACGGCGTACGGCCTCACCAAGCGCGCCTGAGGGCACCCACCCGGCGAGCCCGCCCGAAACCACCTATCGGCGAGCGCGCCCGACGGCGCTCCGGGATGCCCGGGCGCACCCTGCGCGCCCGCGCGCCTACTCGTCCTCGTCCTCGTCGTCCAGCCGTGCCAGCCACGTCGCCAGCCGCTCCACCGGCACCTCGAAGTCAGGATTCAGGTCGACGAAGGTCCGCAGCTGCTCGGCGAGCCACTCGAAGGTGACCTCCTCCTCGCCGCGCCGCTTCTCCAGTTCCTCGATGCCTCGGTCGGTGAAGTACAACTCATGCTCCTGATGCGGGTGGGACGGGCCCCACGGCGTACCCGTCCAGGGTAGTCCGTACGCCCCGCCCGCTCCTCCCCGCTCGCGGGCGGGGGTCGCGGCCCGCCGGGCTGGGTATTAACCTCGTCGGGATCAAGTGACCGGTGCCCGTGCCCGGTTGGGGCGGGGCGGGCTCGACGGGGGAGCGCAATGAGCCACATCCAGGACGTGCTGTTGCCGGACGGGACGGTGGTCACCGCCCGGATCAGCGAGGCGGACGGGTACGACGACCAGGAGGACGTCGGTTTCACCGAGGCCGCGGTGGCCAAGGTCGAGCGGCTCCAGGAGCTGATCACCGGGGTCGGCTCCTCGGTGCTGAGCGCGGCCCGCGCGGCCGGGCCCAGCGAGGCCGCCATCACCTTCGGGGTGGAGCTGACCGCCAAGGAGGGACTGGCTTTGGCCGTGCTCGCCCGGGGCGAGACCAAGGCGTCGCTGGAGGTCACGCTCACCTGGCAGTTCGACCGGCCCGGCGGGCAGGCGGACGGACAGGCGGGCCCGCCGGTACCGGCCCCGCACGAGTGACGGGCATGAGCGAGGGCAACGACCGCCTCTACGAACTCGCCCGCGCCGCCACCGTCCACCTGCTGCCCGCCCGGGGCGACGGCGCGCCGCTGTGGGGGAGCGGCTTCTTCGTCGCGCCGGGCCTGGTCCTCACCGCCGCCCACGTACTGCGCCCGCACCTCGCGGCGAACCCGGACACCCCCTTCAGGGTGCGCGGTGACGGGGTCGACGCCGAGGCCTGCCTGGAGCAGTGGCTGCTGACCGACCCGCGCCGCCAGACGGTGCCCCTGGAGGAGGACCTGGCCCTGGTCCGGCTGGCCGGGGAACCCGGGGAGCACCAGCACGAGTGCGTGTGGCTCGCCGACCGGGCCGTGCTCCACTCCGGCGCCCTCAAGGTGTGCGGCTACCACCCAGGACCGCCCGAGACGCACTTCCGGATCGTCGACGCCGAGATCAACGGGCACGAGGACCGGCACGGGCTGATCATCAAGCCCGACATCGACTTCCCCGCCGGTGTCTCCGGCGGCCCGCTCCTCGACCCGGAGACGGGAGCCGTGATCGGGCTGGTCAAGTCGCGCCGCAAGCAGCAGGACGGCGGCAAGGCCGTCGCCGTCTCGGCCCTGCGGAACTTCGGACCGGCGTACCGCACGCTGCTGGCCGCGCACGACCGCTGGCACGGCGACGAGCCGCAGTCCCCCGCCGGGGACAACTGGATAGACCTCCAGGGCGGCCCCCCGGCCGGCGCGGGCGAGCAGTGGACCCCCGCCGACCGCCGGGAGGCGCTGCGCCTGCTCGCCGAACTGCCCCCGCCGCCGGACGCGCCCACCGTCGAACTGCTCGCGAAGAAGGCGCGCAGCCGCAACACCTGGCCGGGCGCCACCCCCGAACTGCTCACCTGGCGGGACGGCACCGGACTGCTCTACGAGGGCGCCCGCCCGCTGCAGGCGCTGACGTTCCTGCGCTACCTCAGGTTCGTCGAGCTGTACACGGAATCCCGGGGCGGCGACGCGGCCGCCCTCGGCCGGTGGATCGAACGGCGGCTGCGCCGCGAACCGAGCCGGCCCCTGCACGACCTCGTCCACGACGCCGGCCTCCCGGAAGGACTGCGACCGGCCCCCGACACCGGGCCGGAACGCATCGTGATCCCCTACCCGGGGCCCGGTGAGGGGGTGACCGTGGCCGTTCTGCTCGACCCGGTGATAGGGGCGCGGCCCACCCGGTTCTTCTGGCAGATCTGGTACGACGACGGCCACGGCGATCCCGAACTCCACGAGGTGGACGGCTCCGTCCACGGGCACGACCCCGCCGACCTCGTCCAGGCCCTGCGCACGCCGCTGGGCCGGCTGCTGCGGGCCAAGGACCAGGAGGGCCGGCCGGTGCCCCTAGAAGTCGCCCTCCCGGTCGAGCACTTCGACACCGCCGTGCACCGCTGGCGCTTCGACGACATGGCCGAGCTCAACGACGCCGGTCACCTGGGGGCGCGTCGCAGAGTGGTGCTGCGCGCCCTCGAGCGCCGGGGAGATCCGGACAAACTCTGGACCGAGCGCTGGCAGGCCATGGCCGCCCAGCAGCGCTTCAGCGGCTGGCGCACCCCGGGGCAGGGCGGCTTCCCCGGTGCCCACGGCTACCGCGACGCCGCCTTCGACCGCATACCGGTGATGTGCCGCCCGGTAGGCCGTGACCCCGGACGCACCGCCATGCGGCTCGCCCTGGAGAGCGGGCACGGCATCGCCCTGTGGCACGTCGACGGCCACTCCTCCCGGGTGTGCCCCGAGTCGTGCGACACCCTCTACGCCCGGGCCGAGGAACTCCTCGCCACGCTGGGCTCCCTCGCCGAACTGCCGGACCGGATACGCCAGGTCCGCCAGGAGATCAGCGAGCTGCGGGACGGCCACGCCTGGGCCGAGCCGATGGCCCTCCTGTACGACGACCCGCGCCGCCCCCTGCCCTCGGAAGAGGGCGGGACGCTGGACGCTCCCCTGTGAACGCCGGACGCGCACCCGCATCCGCACCCCGGCGCGCACCCGCATTTGCACCCCGGCGTGCACCCGGCGGGCGCCGCGCGGGAGGCCGCGAATGGCCGGAACGCGCCGGTTCCCGGGTGGGGTACGGGTACATTCCCAGGGGCCCGTTGTGGGTGCACGACGCCCTCGTCGGCCAGGCCGTGGACAACCGCCGACCGTCGACGAGGAGCACCGCATGAGCGAGTGGTTCATCTACCGGGGCACCGGGCAGCCGGATCCCGAGCGGATCGGGCAGTTGCCCGCCCCGCCCCCGTGGCGGGCCTTCGACACCCCGGCCGTGGACTACGACGTACCGGCACTCGGGTCCTCCTCCCGGCGCCGGCTCGGCGCGCGCACCGTCCCGCTGTCCATCCAGGACACCGGCACCCTCGAACTGGTCAACGCCGCCCTCTACTTGCGCCGCCCGCTGCTCGTCACCGGCGAACCGGGCGTCGGCAAGTCGACGCTGGCGCACTCCGTCGCCTACGAACTCGGCCTCGGCCGGGTCCTGGAGTGGCCGGTCGTCAGCCGCAGCGAACTGCGGGACGGGCTCTACACCTACGACGCCATCGGCCGCCTCCAGGACGCCCAGTTGCCCGACGGACAGGGCGCCCCGGACATCGGCCGGTACATCAAGCTCGGCCCGCTCGGCACCGCGCTCCTGGCCGCCGACCGGCCCCGCGTCCTGCTCATCGACGAGCTGGACAAGAGCGACATCGACCTGCCCAACGACCTGCTGAACGTGCTGGAGGAAGGCGCGTTCGCCATCCCCGAGCTGGAGCGGATCGCCGACCGCACCCCGGTCGTCGAGGTCCTCACCGACGACGGCAGGCGGGTCGCGGTCACGGAGGGCAGGGTGCGGTGCCGGGCCTTCCCCGTCGTCGTGATGACCAGCAACCGGGAGCGCGAGTTCCCCGCCCCGCTGCTGCGCCGCTGCATCCCGCTCGACCTCAGGGCCCCGCGCGACGAACGCCTCGCCGCCTTGGTGCAGGCCCATTTCGGCCAGGGGTCCTACGACGGCAACCGCGACATCGTGGACCAGTTCGCCCGCGCCGAGACCGACGGGGCACTGCGGCCCACCGACCAGCTGCTCAACGCGATCTTCCTCGCCCAGTACGCCGCCCGCGACGCCGCGCACCGGCGCGAGGAGATCTCGGACCTCCTGATGCAGCCCCTGGACCGCGGGCCCCGGTAGCCGATGGCCGCCCAGGACTCCCCGACCCCGGCCGACGGCGCGGCGCCCGTGCTCGCCGCGCTGGTCGCGCGTATGCGGGACGCGGGGATCGGTCCGGGCGTCGAGGAACTCGCCGACGCGCTGTGGCTGGCGCGCTGGCTGCCCGCCCCCTCCTCCGCGGCGGCCGGGAGGGGCGCACGCCCCGGAGGCACCGCCGGGGCACCGTCCGGCGGACCGTCCGCGGCGGCCCCGCCGCCCCCGGGGTCCGGGCAGCCCGCGGACCGCGGCGAGACCCCCGCCGCCGAGGGCGCCTGGCTGTTCGCCCCCGGCGGCGACAACCCGCCGAGCGGCGAGAGCGGTACCGGCGACGGCCCGTCACCCGTGCGGGTCCCGGCCGCCCCCGTCCTGCCCGAACCCCTCGCCCTTCAGCGCGGCCTGCGTCCGCTCCAGCGCTACCGCGCCCCCGTGCGTCCGGTCCCGCGCACCCTGGACGAACGGGCCACCGCCGAACGGGCCGCGGAGTCCGGGCTGGTCCTGCCGGTACTGCGCACCGACCGGCGTCGCGAGGCCCGGCTGCTGCTCCTCATGGACGTGTCCACCTCCACCGTGGTCTGGCAGCAGGGCCTGGACGAACTGCGCCAGGTCTGCGCGCGGGCCGGCGCCTTCCGCGAGTTGCAGGTGCAGTACCTGCACGAAGGACCCGGCGGCCGGCCCGGCTGCTCCTCCCGCCCGGAGACGGGCGGCCCGCTGCACGCGCCCGAACAGCTCAGCGATCCGACCGGCCGCCGAGTCACCCTGGTGCTCAGCGACTGCGCCGGACCGATGTGGCGCGGCGGCCGCATGCAGCGGCTGCTGCACCGCTGGGCGGCGACGGCCCCCGTCGCCGTCGCCCAGCCCCTGCCGCAGCGGATGTGGGCCCGTACCCACCTGCCGGCCCGGCGCGGGACGCTGCACCGGCGCGAGGGCCCGGCCGGCGCGCTGGAGTTCCGCCCCGACCGGGGAGCGGCCGAGCCGGGCGCGCTGCCCGTGCCCGTGCTGGCGCTGCGCCGCCCCTCGGTGGAGGGCTGGGCGCGGCTGGTGTCCGGTGCCACCGGGCAGTCCCTGGTCGCCGCCGCGGGCTGGGTGCGCGCCGACCACCCCGCCTCCTCGGTGCCCGTGCGCGCGGCCGAGGACGTCGACGGGGCCGAGCGGGTCCGGGCCTTCCTGCGCCCCGCCTCCCCGGAGGCGCGCCGCCTGGCCGTGTACCTGTCGGCGGTGCCGCTCCAACTGCCGGTGATGCAGCTGGTCCAGCACGCGATGCTCGCCGGGAGCGGGCCCGACGTCCTGTCCGAGGTGCTCCTCGGCGGGCTGCTGCGCCGCGCGTCGGACACGGACGACCCGCAGGGGGTGCGGTACCGCTTCCTGCCCGGCGTCGCCACGGAGCTGCGGGCCCGGCTGACCGTCGAGGACGCGGAGCTGCTGTTCAAGCACTGCTCCGAGTACGTGGAGCGGCGCTTCGGCCGCAGCGTGCGTAACTTCCCCGCCCTGGCGGGGGCGTTCCTGCGCGGCGCGGTCAGCCCGGGGGAGCAGCTCGTCCCCGCGAGCGACCCCCTCGTGGGCCCCGTCGGCGGTCCGGTCACCGGCCCCGGCACCGCGGAGCCGCCCGGTCTGCGTGCGTTCGCCGAGGTGTCGGCGGAGGTGCTGCGCGAGCTGGGTGCCCGGATGCCGAGGGCGGCCGTCGGCCGGGCGGCCGACGCGGGGGTGCTGCTGGAGCGGGCCCGTGACGCCCACGCCCGCTACCGGGCGGAGGGGCAGACCCGTGATCTCGACGCCGCGGTCGGCGGGCTGCGTCGGGTGCTCACGGTGGCCCGCCCGGGGGAGCGGCGCACCCAGGCCGCCGAGCTGCTGGCGGAGTGCCTGATGGACCGGTGGCGCGTGGGCGCGGACGGCGACGATCTGCGGGAGGCCTGGGAGGCGGTCGCGGACCTGCGGGGCGTCAGCGGGCACGGGAGGTTCGTCCGTGCCATGATCTGCTCGGACCAGGCTTCCGCGCTCCAGGACGAGGGCATGGGCTTCCCCGGGATCCCCGACGACCTGCGGGACTGGGCGGCCGGCGCCGCCCCGCGGAACGAGCGTGCCGCCGTCGAGTTCGCCCGGGCGGTCCTGCTGTACCTCGCCGACCGCGACTTCGCCGCCGTCCTGGCCACGGAGACCGAGAGCGCCCGCCTGCGGCGCTACGCCGGGACCGCCCTGCTGCACCTGCGCCGCCTCATCGGGCTGGCGGGCGCGAGCCGGCCGGGGCCCGACGGCCCCCATGCGGCCGCCGCGGACCCGCAGGAGTGGTACGTCGCCCACCTGTACCGTGCGCTCGACGCCGCCACCACGACGGTCGAGGTGGACGGCTCCGAGCGGGTCCGCGTCGAACGGGGACGGCTCTGGCTGGAACTGGCGCGGCAGTTCGCCGGACAGGGCGCCGTCGCCTCCGCCGCCGGCGACACGGACCGCAGCCGTGACGCGGCCGCTTCGGCCATCGAGGACTTCATGGCGGTGCTGCGGGAGGAGAACGCCCTTCCGGACACCGAGCGCTGCCGGGCCTGGCTGGACGTGTCGTCCGCCGTGGACCTCGCCGGGACGCAGGGCGACCGCGACCACTCTTTGATCGTCCACGCGCTGGAACGGGCCGAGGAAGCCGCCGGGGACGACGACGACCTGCGCGTCGAGTGCCGCACCCGAGCCGCCCACGTGCACTGGGAGAGCTACGAACGCACCGGCGCCCCCGCCTCGCTCGACGTGGCCGTCGACACGTGGGAGTCGGTGGTACGGCTGCTGCGCGAGGACGACCCGCGGCTGCCTGCCGTACTCACCGACTGCGGTGTGGCGCTGCGCGAGCGGGCCGACCGCCGGGACGGGACGCAGGACGCCCACCGGGCCGTGAACCTGCTGCGACGGGCCGTCGACGGAACCCTCCCCGACGACCCCGAACTGCCCCACCGCCGGTACAAGCTCGCCGACGCCCACATCGGGCGCTTCGAGGCCGCGCACGTACTGTCCGACCTGTACGAGGCGGACTGGCTGCTGGGCGAGGCGGTCCGCGGTGCCGAGGACCCCCAGTACCGGGCGCTGTTCCTGATGCACCGCGGCATCGTCGCCGAACTGCTGCACGCACGCCTCGGCACCGTCGACCACGCCGAGAAGGCAGTGGAGTACTACACGCGCAGCAGCGAGCACGCCCGGGAGGAGGGCCCCGCCGCCCGGGAGGCCCTGGCCCTGGCCCTTCAGGGCCGCGCCCGCGCCCGGGAACTGCTCGGCCGCTCACGCACCGCCCTCGCCGACTACCGCGAGGCGCTCCGCCTGACCCCCGACGCGGAGTTCGCCGAGCGGCTCCGCGCGGACATCGCCCGCCTCACCTCCGGAACGGCCGACGCGTGACCCACCCCACCGACGAGACGGAGACACCCCTGCCCGAACTCCACCGGCCCGTCCGCTCCGACCACCCGGTGCTCGCCGCGGTCCTCGCCGAACTCCGCACCCGCGACGGCGAGACCACCGTCGTCGCCTACTACGAGGACGCCCCGTGACGGCCCGCCCCCGGCCGCCCGCGTGCCGGCCCGCGACGCGGCCCGACGCCCGGAAGACCCCGGAACATGTGCCCACGCCCCTGCGGCAGTTCGTGCTCAAGGTCCACGGCCGCTGCAACCTCGACTGCACCTACTGCTACCTCTACCGCGGCCAGGACGACGGCTGGCGGGACCGCCCGGCCCGGGCCGGCGCCCGCGTCGTGGAGCACACCGCGGCCCGGATCGCCGAGCACGTCGCCGCCCACGGCCTCGACCGCATCCGCGTCGAACTGCACGGCGGCGAACCCCTCCTAGCCGGCCCCGCGCCCGTGCGGGAGTACGTCCGCGCCGTCCGCCGGGCCGTCCCCGACGGCTGCCGGATCACCGCCACCGTGCAGACCAACGGCACCCGCCTCACCGACCGCGGCCTGGAGCAGCTCACCGAGGACGGCATCCGGGTCGGCCTCAGCCTCGACGGCGGACGCGCGGCCCACAACGCCCGCCGGGTCGACCACGCGGGCCGGCCCGCCTGGCCCGCCGCCCTCGCGGCCGCCCGCCGGCTCGCCGCGCACCCGGAGGCCTACGCCGGGATCCTGTGCACCGTCGACCTGGCCGCCGAACCACTGGACGTCTACCACTCCCTGCTGGAGCTGGCCCCTCCCCGCCTGGACCTCCTCCTGCCGCACGCCAACTGGGGAAACCCGCCGCCGGGCCTGGACGGCGGGCCGCCCGGCCGGCACCGGCCCGGGGCCACGCCCTACGGGGACTGGCTGGTCACGGTCTTCGACGCCTGGTGGGACGCGGGACGGCTGCGCACCCGGGTGCGGCTCTTCCAGGAGATCGTCGCCCTGCTCCTCGGGGCACCCAGCCGGGCCGAGGCGGTGGGGCTGTCCCCGGTGGCCGCCGTCGTCGTCGAGACGGACGGCGCGATCGAGCAGGTCGACTCGCTCAGGTCCGCCTACCGGGGCGCCGCCGAGACCGGGCTCGACGTGTTCCGGCACTCCTTCGACACGGTCCTGCGCCACCCGGGCATCGCGGCACGCCAGTCGGGCGAGCGGGCCCTGGGCGAGGAGTGCCGGGCCTGCCCCGTCGGCAGGGTCTGCGGGGGCGGCAACTACGTGCACCGGTACGCGCCCGGCTCGGGGTTCGGCCACGCGAGCGTGTACTGCGCCGACCTGGAGCGGCTCATACGGCATGTCGCGCACCGCCTTGAAGGCACCGTCCGTATCGCCACATGAGCCGAACGTCACGTCCAACTCGGCGCGAACCAGGCCGCATTGACGCACAATTGACTAACCTGTGCTCAGTCGTGACCAGGTCGGCCGAGGGGACAGCGAGATGGTGACGGAGCCGGTACACGTCACGGTGGTCTTCGCCGGGCAGAGCGAATCCTGGGCGAAGTGGATCGACCACCAGGTCCGCGCCGCCGGACGCACCACCACCCTGGTGCGGTGGAACCCGCTGCGCCGGCCGCCCGCCGCACATGCCCTGACCGACCTGCTCGGCGCGCCGGGCCGCATCCTGCTCGTCATCGACGACTGGTACGAGCGGCTGGGAGCCGAGCGGTTCGAGGCCTGGGCGTCGGTGCTGCGCCAGGTGCTGCCCGGCTTCCGCGAACGCATCGCCGCCGTGAGCGTCACCGCCCAGCCGCTGCCCGCGGAGGTCGCCCCGCTCGCCCCGGTCGAGTTGCGCGGCCTGCGCCCCGAGCTGGCCCGCGTCCGCGTCCTGGAGTGCGCGGCGGTCCCGGCCCCCAACACCCTGATCGACCTGCGCCGCGGCCCCCGCTTCCCGGACGACCCCCCGGAGGTCTGGCGCGTCCCGCGCCGCAACCGCCGGTTCATCGGCCGTACCGAGCTGCTGGAGCAGATGTACGCGGGGCTCGCCGGCACCGGGTCCGAGGGAGCCACCCTGGCCCTGCGGGGGCCCAGCGGCGTGGGCAAGACACAGCTGGCGCTGGAGTACGCCCACCGGTTCGCCGGCGAGTACGACGTCGTCTGGTGGATCACCGCCGTGCAGCGCGTCACCGCCCGCCAGCAGTTCGCCGACCTGGCCCCCGAACTGGGCGTCCGGGACGGCGGGGACCTGGCGGCCACCATCAAGGCCGTACGCCGGGAACTCGGCGACACCAGCCGCCCCTGGCTGCTGGTCCTCGACGGAGCCGGCGACCCGGACAAGGTGATCGACCTGATCCCCGACGAGGGACGCGGACACGTCCTGGTCACCACGCACCGCGGCGAATGGGCGGCGCAGGGGGAGATCCTCCCGGTCGCGGGCTTCGCCCGCCGGGAGAGCGTCGCGTTCGTCGGCCGGCGCACCGAGCGGCTCGACGCGGGCCAGGCCGACCGGCTCGCCGACGCCGTCGAGGACGTGCCGCTGCTGCTCGACCAGACCGCCGCGTGGCTCGACACCAACCCCACCATGTCCGTCGACGAGTACGTGCGGGACATCCGCGACGGCCGTCCCGACCGCTTCGGCGTGATGCCGTCCCGGGAGTACCCGGAGAGCTTCCAGGTCGCCTGGGCCAAGCTCCTCAACACCCTGCGCGAGGGCTCCGAGCCCGCCTGGCACCTGCTCAACCTGCTGGTCTGCTTCTCGCCCGAGGTGGTTCCGGTACGGCTGCTCCAGACCGCCCGCCCCACCGACCTGCCGCCCGAGCTGGCGGACCTGGTCGCCGAGCCCAGCAGCTGGAACTCGGCGCTGCGCAAGCTCTCCGAGATCACCTCGATGCGCATCGAGTACGAGCAGGGGCCCCGACTCGACACCCAGACCGTCGGCACGCTGCGCATGCACCGGCTCTTCCACCGCTTCGTGCGCTACGTCCAGTCGCCCGAGGACGCCGCCCGCCACTTCGCCGCCGCCCGCCGCCTCCTGGTCTCCACCGACCCCCGCGACTCCTCCACCCCGGGCAACTGGGCCCGCTACGCCGCCCTCATCCCGCACCTGGAGCCGTCCGGCGCCCTCGACTCGGACGACTACGACGTCCGGGACCTCGTCCTCAACTGCATCGAGTACCTGCGGATGCGCGGCGAGTACGACGAGGGCCGGCGGCTGAGCCGGCACGCCGTGGACCGCTGGCGGCAGAACTCCGCGGACACCGACCGGGCCGTCCTGGTCGCCGTCCACCAGCTCGCCAACATGCAGCGCAGGCTGGGCCGGTACACCGAGGCGGAGGCGACCGGACGCGAGACGGTGCGGCGGCTGAGGGCCGCGAGCGGCGTACGTCCCATCGAGATGATCCGGGCCAAGGACGGACTGGGCGGCACGCTCATGGCCCTCGGCCGGTACGCGGAGGCCCGCGCCCTGTTCGAGGAGGCGGCCGAGACCGCGGCCGTCGAGCTGGGCGGCGAGCAGGTACCGCGCACCCTCACCGTCCGCAGCAACCTGGCCATGGCCCTCGGCCTCCAGGGCCACTACGCCGAGTCGCTCGCCCTGCACCGCAGGATCTTCGAGGCCCGGGTGGAACTCCTCGGCGGCAAGGACGCGCTGACCCTCAACTCGGCCCTGCGCACCGCCTGGATGCTGCGCCTGCTCGGCAACTACCGCGAGGCGCTGGAGATCCAGGGCCACAACTCCCGGCTGCACAGCCAGGTCCTCGACCGCAACCACAGCCAGACCCTGCACGCCGAACACAATCTCGCCCTGTGCTCCCGCCGGGTCGGCGACCTTCAGTTCGCCCACGCCATGATGCGCGGCGTGCGGCGCAAACTGGTGCGCCGCCGCGGCTCCCTGCACCCCGAGACGCTCCTGGTCTCCTGCGACTACGCGATGCTGCTGCGCCAGCTGGGAGAGACGGAGGAGGCCCGGGACCTGGCCGAGGCCACCGCCGTGCACTACGCGGCACAGCTCGGCGAGGACCACCCGTACACCGTCGGAGCCAGGGACAACGTGGCGGTCATCATGCGCGAGACGGGTGACGCGCGCGGCGCCCTGGAGCTGTCCCGGCAGTGCACGGCGCAGATGGAGAAGGCGGTGGGCCGGGACCATCCGTGGTCCGTGGGCTCCGCCAAGAACGAGGTGGCCGCGCTGGTCGGCGCCGGTGAGAAGGAGGCCGCGGCCGCCCTGGGCCGGGACGCCTGCGCCCGCTCCGCCCGCGCCCTGGGCGAGAACCACATCCTCACCGTCAGTCTCCGCGCCGGGCTCGCCCTCGATCTCGCCGACACGGGAGAGCGCGAGGAGGCCGAGGCCCTGCGGCGGGACGTGGCCGCCCGGCTCACCGCGCTGTTCGGCGCGGATCATCCGCAGCTCCGGGAGATTCAGGAGCGGCGGCACCCCTACTGGGACTTCGAACCCCAGCCGATCTGACCCGCGACATGCCGAGGGGCCGGCCCCGTCGCCGGGACCGGCCCCTCGGTCGGGCCTGTGTGCTCAGACTCGTGCGGTCGGGCTCCTCCGAGGACTCAGGCCTCGAACACCTCGCGCACCAGCTGCTCCTGCTCGGCCTGGTGCCGCTTGGCGGAACCGACGGCCGGCGACGAGCCGTGCGGGCGCGAGATGCGCCGCAGCCGCTCGCCGTGCGGGACGTCGGCGCCGACCGCCAGGTCCAGGTGGTCGATCAGGTTGAGCGCGATGAACGGCCAGGCACCCTGGTTCGCCGGCTCCTCCTGGGTCCACAGGTACTTCTCGGCGTTCGGGTACTTGGCGATCTCCGCCTGGAGCTCGGCACCCGGCAGCGGGTACAGGCGCTCGATGCGGATGATGGCCGTGTCCGTGATGCCGCGCTTCTTCCGCTCGGCGTCGAGGTCGTAGTAGACCTTGCCGGCGCAGAAGACGACCTTCTTGACCGCGGCCGCGTCGACCGAGTCGTCGCCGATGACCGGGCGGAACTGGCCCGTCGTGAACTCCTCCGCCTTCGACGCCGCCGCCTTCAGGCGCAGCATCGACTTCGGGGTGAAGACCACCAGCGGCTTGTGGTGCGGGTTGTGCACCTGCCACCGCAGGAGGTGGAAGTAGTTCGACGGCAGGGTCGGCATCGCGACCGTCATGTTGTTCTGCGCGCACAGCTGGAGGAAGCGCTCCGGGCGGGCCGAGGAGTGGTCCGGGCCCTGGCCCTCGTAGCCGTGCGGGAGCAGGAGCGTCACGCCGCTCGTCTGGTTCCACTTCTGCTCGGCCGACGAGATGAACTCGTCCACGACCGTCTGCGCGCCGTTGACGAAGTCGCCGAACTGCGCCTCCCACATCACCAGCGCGTCCGGGCGGGCCAGCGAGTAGCCGTACTCGAAGCCCATCACCGCGTACTCGGAGAGCAGGGAGTTGTAGACGTTGTACCGGGCCTGGTCCTCGGACAGGTACAGCAGCGGCGTGAACTCGTCGCCCGTCTCACGGTCGATGACGACCGCGTGGCGCTGGCCGAAGGTGCCGCGCTGCGAGTCCTGGCCGGTCAGCCGGACCGGCACGCCGTCCAGCAGGAGGGAGCCGACGGCGAGGGTCTCGCCCATGCCCCAGTCGATCGTGCCGTCCTCGACCATCGCCGCGCGGCGCTGGAGCTGCGGCAGCAGCCGCGGGTGCACGGTGACGTGGTCGGGGATGTTGACCTGGGACTCGGCGATCCGCTTGACGGTCTCGGCGGTGATCGCGGTGTTCACGGCGACCGGGAACTCCGCCTGCGGCTCCGAGGGCTCCGCGGACGCCGGCTGGGAGACGGCCTCGCGGACCTCGGTGAAGACCTTCTCCAGCTGGCCCTGGTAGTCCTGGAGCGCCTGCTCGGCCTCCTCCAGCGTGATGTCGCCGCGACCGATGAGGGACTCGGTGTACAGCTTGCGCACCGAGCGCTTCTTGTCGATCAGGTCGTACATCAGCGGCTGGGTGAAGGCCGGGTTGTCGGTCTCGTTGTGACCGCGGCGGCGGTAGCACAGGAGGTCGATCACCACGTCCTTGTTGAACGCCTGGCGGAACTCGAAGGCCAGCCGCGCCACGCGGACGCACGCCTCCGGGTCGTCGCCGTTCACGTGGAAGATCGGGGCCTCGATCATGCGGGCCACGTCGGTGGCGTACATGGAGGAGCGCGAGGACTCCGGGGCGGCGGTGAAGCCGACCTGGTTGTTGATGACCACGTGGACCGTGCCGCCGGTGCGGTAGCCGCGCAGCTGCGACATGTTCAGGGTCTCGGCCACCACGCCCTGGCCCGCGAAGGCCGCGTCGCCGTGGATCGCCACCGGCAGGACGGTGAAGTCCGTGCCGCCCTTGTTGATGATGTCCTGCTTGGCGCGGGAGACGCCCTCCAGGACCGGGTCGACCGCCTCCAGGTGCGAGGGGTTGGCGACCAGCGAGACGTTGATCTGCTCGCCGTCCAGGCCGGTGAAGGTGCCCTCGGCGCCCAGGTGGTACTTCACGTCGCCGGAGCCGTGCATCGACTTCGGGTCGAGATTGCCCTCGAACTCGCGGAAGATCTGCGCGTACGACTTGCCGACCACGTTGGCCAGCACGTTCAGCCGGCCGCGGTGGGCCATGCCGATGACGACCTCGTCCAGGCGGGACTCGGCCGCCGAGTCGATGACCGCGTCGAGCAGCGGGATGACGGACTCGCCGCCCTCCAGGGAGAACCGCTTCTGGCCGACGTACTTGGTCTGGAGGAAGGTCTCGAAGGCCTCCGCCGCGTTCAGCCGGCGCAGGATGCGCAGCTGCTCCTCGCGCTCCGGCTTGGTGTGCGAGCGCTCGATGCGGTCCTGGATCCACTTGCGCTGCTTGGGGTCCTGGATGTGCATGAACTCGACGCCCGTGGTGCGGCAGTACGAGTCGCGCAGCACGCCGAGGATGTCGCGCAGCTTCATCAGGGACTTGCCGGCGAAGCCGCCGACCGCGAACTCGCGCTCCAGGTCCCACAGGGTGAGCCCGTGCTCGGTGATGTCCAGGTCGGGGTGCTTGCGCTGCTGGTACTCCAGCGGGTCGGTGTCGGCCATGACGTGGCCGCGGACCCGGTAGGAGTGGATCAGCTCGAAGACGCGGGCGGCCTTGGTGACGTCGTCGTCGTGCGAGGCGTCGATGTCCTTGAGCCAGCGGACCGGCTCGTAGGGGATGCGCAGCGCCTTGAAGATCTCGTCGTAGAAGCCGCTCTCGCCCAGGAGCAGGTTGGCGACCTGGCGCAGGAACTCGCCGGAGGCGGCGCCCTGGATCACCCGGTGGTCGTAGGTCGACGTGAGCGTCATGACCTTCGAGATGCCGAGCTTGTTCAGGGTGTCCTGGCTGGTGCCCTGGAACTCCGCCGGGTAGTCCATGGAGCCGACGCCCAGGATGACCGACTGGCCGGGCATCAGGCGCGGCACGGAGTGGACGGTGCCGAGGCCGCCGGGGTTGGTCAGGGAGACCGTGACGCCGGTGAAGTCGTCCATCGTCAGCTTGTTGTCGCGGGCGCGACGGACGATGTCCTCGTAGGCCTGCCAGAACTCGAAGAAGTTCAGCGTCTCGGCCTTCTTGATCGCCGCGACGACCAGCTGGCGGTCGCCGTTGGGCTTGACCAGGTCGATGGCGAGGCCGAGGTTGATGTGGGCCGGCTTGACCAGGGTCGGCTTGCCGTCCTTCTCGCCGAACGAGTGGTTCATCGCCGGCATGGCCTTGATGGCCTGCACCATCGCGTAGCCGATCAGGTGCGTGAAGGAGATCTTCCCGCCCCGGGCGCGCTTGAGGTGGTTGTTGATGACGATGCGGTTGTCGAACAGCAGCTTCACCGGGACCGCGCGCACGGACGTGGCCGTGGGCAGCTCCAGCGAGGCGTTCATGTTCTTCGCGACCGCGGCGGCCGGGCCGCGCAGCGTCACCAGCTCGGGGCCCTCGGGGGCGGCGTCGGCGTCCTTGGCGGGCGCGGCGGCCTTCGCCTGCGGCTTGGCGGCGGGCTTGGCCGGGGCGGCGGCGGGCTTGGCGGCCGGAGCGGCCGGGGCCGCGGCGGCGGGCTGCGCGGCCGGCTTCGCGGGCGCGGGCGCCGGGGTGGCGGCCTTCGGCTGGGCGGGGGCCGGTGCCTGCGGGGCGGGCGCGGCCTGCGGCGTGCTGCCGGGGGCCGCGGTCGCCGTGCCGGCGGCCGGCTGGGCCGCCGCTCCGGGCTTGTAGTCGGCGAAGAAGTCCCACCAGGCTCGGTCCACGGAGTTCGGGTCCTGGAGGTACTGCTGATAAATCTCGTCGACGAGCCACTCATTGGCACCGAAGGCGGCCGCGGGGTTCTTACCCGCGGTGCCCGCTTGGTCGGTGTCGGTCGAGATGCTCGAGTTACTGGGGGACTGTGGCGACACGGCGAGAACCGCCCTCTTCCGCTTCACAAGGATGGTGGACAGCGGGAATCAAGGCTACGCCTACCGGCACCGGAAGGTCAGGCTGGGCCCGTTCATCGTCGCGTAAGTCACATCGCAGACCGCGTTTCAGTGCTGGAAATGGCGGGAAACAAGCGAGGTTCCGCTGCGTGAGGGATGGGGAGACCGAGGCCCGGCGCCCCGAGGACGCGGTCCTGTGCCTGATCACACGTGTCCGCCAGCGCGGATGCAGTGGATCTTGACGCTCCGCTTCGAACCCTACGTCAACCGGACCGTGACGGCAGGCCCGGAAGAGTGATGAGAATCCGGCAGCCCCGCTCGGATTCGGCCACTCCGATCCGGCCGCCGTGCAGATCCACCGCCCAGCGTGCGATCGCGAGCCCCAGACCGGTGCCTCCGTCGCTGCCCGGACCGTGCGGCCGCGACACCGAACCCCGGTTGAACCGCTCGAACACCCGGCGCCACTCCGAGCGCGGAATGCCGGGCCCTTCGTCGAGCACCTCCAGCTCCAGGGACTCCGGCAGCTCCCCGCACCGCGCCCGGACCGTCACCCGGCCGTGCGGCGGGCTGTGCTTGACGGCATTGTCGATGAGGTTGGCGACGACCTGGTGGATGCGCTCGGGGTCGGCGTGCGCGGTCAGGTCCCCGGGGAAGACGTCGAGGGCCAGATGGACGTCGGTGCGGGTGTGGCTGCCGGACCCCGAGGCGATGCCCGCCCGTGCCGAGGCGAGCATGTTGGCCTCCTTCAGCACGCCCGCGAGGTAGGGCCACACCTCGAAGCGCCGCTTGCGCAGCGGTATGACGCCGTTGTCCAGGCGGGAGAGGTCGAGGAGCGTCTCCACCAGCCGGCCGAGCCGCTCGGTCTGCCCGAGCGCCGTGCGCATGGTCTCGGGGTCGGCCTCGGTGACCCCGTCGACGATGTTCTCCAGCACCGCGCGCAGGCCCGCGATGGGGGTGCGCAGCTCGTGCGAGACGTTCGCCACCAGCTCCTTGCGCTGGAGGTCCTGGGCCTCCAGGTCGTCGGCCATGCGGTTGATGGTGACGGCCAGGTCGCCCAGTTCGTCGCGGCGGTTCTCACTCACCCGGCGGGTGTAGTCGCCGTGCGAGATGGACCGGGCGACGGCGTTCATCTCGTCCAGCGGAGCGGTCAGCGAGTGCGCCACGAACTGCGTGATCAGCAGCGTGGCGATCATCGAGAACACCGTGATGAAGCGCAGCTCCGTCTTGGTGTGCACCGCTATCACCGACAGGCCGGTGGTGATCAGCACCGACGTGACGACCAGCGCGCCCAGCTTGGTCTTGATCGAGAACGGGCGTACGCCACCCCAGGGATCCCCGGCTCTCCGGGGGCCGGGGCTCCTCCGTGCGGCTTCCCGTCCCCGGCTCATGGCGTCGGTGTCTCCAACGCGTAGCCCACGCCGTGCACGGTGCGGATGCGCTCGGCGCCGATCTTCCGGCGCAGCGCCTTGATGTGGCTGTCCACGGTCCGGGTGCCCGAGGCGTCGGCCCAGTCCCAGACCTCGGCGAGCAGCTGCTCGCGGGAGAGCACCGCGCGCGGCGTGTTCGCCAGGCAGACCAGCAGGTCGAACTCGGTCGGAGTGAGGTGGACGTCCTCGCTGCGCACCCGCACCCGGCGCTGCGCGTGGTCGATCTCCAGCTCGCCCAGGCGCAGGATGCCGCTGCGCGGCGTCGAGGCGGCCACCACGGCCCGCTCGACCCGCCGCAGCAGCACGTGCACGCGGGCGGCCAGCTCGCGCATCGAGAACGGCTTGGTCATGTAGTCGTCGGCGCCGACGCCGAGGCCGACCAGCATGTCCGTCTCGTCGTCGCGCGCGGTGAGCATCAGCACCGGCACCGGCCGCTGGGCCTGCACGCGGCGGCAGACCTCCAGGCCGTCGAAGCCGGGCAGCATGATGTCGAGGATCAGCAGGTCGGGCTGCCAAGCCTCGGCCGTGTCGACGGCGGACGGACCGTCGCCCGCCGTTTGCACCAGGAACCCTTCGGCGCGCAGGCGGGTCGCGATGGCGTCCACGATCGTCTGATCGTCCTCGACCACCAGCACCCGGCGCTGGGCGCCCTGGGTGGCCGTGCCGTTGTGGGAGGTCTGTGTCTGCTCCATCGCCCGCCCCTGAGGTGTGCTTTCCGGAATCCGTGGGGTGATCCCATGACTGCGCCTGACGCTTGAATGATCCGCGTCAGGGCAGCAGCGTACGGGGAGTCACCGCGCCTTTGCTATCCAGGCCCGACGCCGATGTGCACGACGTCCGGAACGCCCCGGGCAACGGGGATCTCTTCGGTACGCACCTGCTGGAAACCGGCATTACGCAAGGTTTCTTCGAATTCCGGAGAGGGCTGCGCGGACCAGACGGCGAGCACCCCGCCGGGCCTCAACAGCCGCGCGCAGCCCGCCAGTCCGGAGGGCGCGTACAGCCCGTCGTTGCCCTCGGTGACGGTCCAGCCGGGGCCGTTGTCGATGTCGAGGCAGAGGGCGTCGTACGTGTCGGATGTCTCATTGACGTACGCGACCAGGTCCGCCTCGACGATCTCCGCGCGCGGATCGGCCAGCGCGTCGGCGGAGAGCGCCGCCAGCGGCCCGGTGCGGTGCCAGTCGATGATGGCGGGCTCGCGTTCGACGACCGCGATCCGGCCCCAGCGGGGATCGGCGGCCGCGTGGACGAGGGAGAAGCCGACACCGAGGCCGCCGACGAGCAGGTGCGGCGCGGTGCGTCCGCCGGAGGCGGCGAGCGCGTCGGCCGCCGCGTCGACCAGGCGCCGCTCCGAACGGCCGTCGGAGGTGTCCATCAGGAAGCAGCCGTTCGCGATGATCTGGAGCAACGTCCCGTGCCGGCGCAGGACCACCTCGCCGTACGGACCCTCGCGGCGGTCCAGCACCTCGGGGGCGTCGGAAGAGTCGTGGGTAGTGAGGGGCATCGGCCCATCCTGGCACCCGTCCCGGCGAAGGAATGCGGGCCGGTGCGGCGGTGCTGTCCCGAGAGACCGGAACCGCCCCGTGGCGCTTGATCGCTCACAGCGAACAACCCTTGGGGAACAATCCGGGACTCCCTTTCATTGAGTCGATGTAACTCAACTTGACTGCCGAAGGGGAGATCATGGCTGCTGAGTCCGCTGCCTTCACACCGCTCACCCTGCCCGTGCTGCCGCTCGACGACGAAGTGGTCCTGCCCGGCATGGTCGTCCCCCTGGACCTGAGCGACGCCGAGGTCCGGGCCGCGGTGGAGGCCGCCCAGGCCGCCGCCAGGTCCGAGCCCGGCAAGCCCCGCGTCCTCCTCGTCCCGCGCATCGACGGCACCCACGCCGCCACCGGCGTCCTCGGCACGGTCGAACAGGTCGGCCGCCTGGCCGACGGCGACCCCGGCGCCCTGATCCGCGGCCGGGGCCGGGTGCGCATCGGCGCCGGCACCACCGGCCCGGGCGCCGCGCTCTGGGTCGAGGGCACCCGGGTCGACGAGACCGTCCCCGATCCGCTGCCCGGCCAGGTCGCCGAGCTGGTGAAGGAGTACAAGGCGCTCGCCACCGCCTGGCTGCGCAAGCGCGGCGCCTGGCAGGTCGTCGACCGGGTCCAGGCCATCGACGACGTGTCCGCGCTCGCCGACAACTCCGGCTACTCGCCGTTCCTGACCACCGAGCAGAAGGTCGAGCTGCTCGAGACCACCGACCCGGTCGCCCGTCTCAAGCTCGCCACCCAGCAGCTGCGCGACCACCTCGCCGAGCAGGACGTCGCCGAGACCATCGCCAAGGACGTCCAGGAGGGCGTCGACAAGCAGCAGCGCGAGTTCCTGCTGCGCCGCCAGCTCGAAGCCGTCCGCAAGGAGCTGCGCGAGATCAACGGCGAGCAGGACGGGGAGGAGTCCGACGACTACCGCGCCCGGGTCGAGGCCGCCGACCTGCCCGAGAAGGTCCGCGAGGCCGCGCTCAAGGAGGTCGACAAGCTCGAGCGCTCCTCCGACCAGTCGCCCGAGGGCTCCTGGATCCGCACCTGGCTCGACACGGTCCTGGAGATGCCGTGGAGCGAGCGCACCGAGGACGCCTACGACATCCAGGGCGCCCAGGCGGTGCTCGACGCCGAGCACGCGGGCCTGGAGGACGTGAAGGAGCGCATCACCGAGTACCTGGCCGTGCGCAAGCGGCGCGGCGACCGGGGCCTCGGCGTGGTCGGCGGCCGGCGCGGCGGTGCCGTGCTGGCCCTGGTCGGCCCGCCCGGCGTCGGCAAGACCAGCCTCGGCGAGTCCGTCGCCCACGCGATGGGGCGCAAGTTCGTCCGCGTCGCCCTCGGCGGCGTCCGCGACGAGGCCGAGATCCGCGGCCACCGGCGTACCTACGTCGGCGCGCTGCCCGGCCGGATCGTGCGGGCGATCAAGGAGGCGGGGTCCATGAACCCGGTCGTCCTGCTCGACGAGATCGACAAGGTGGGCTCCGACTTCCGGGGCGACCCGGCGGCCGCCCTCCTCGAAGTGCTCGACCCGGCCCAGAACCACACCTTCCGGGACCACTACCTGGAGGTCGAGCTGGACCTGTCCGACGTGGTCTTCCTCGCCACCGCCAACGTCCTGGAGGCCATCCCGGAGGCCCTGCTCGACCGCATGGAGCTGGTCCGCCTCGACGGCTACACCGAGGACGAGAAGGTCGTCATCGCCCGGGACCACCTGCTCCCGCGCCAGCTGGAGCGGGCCGGACTGGACGCCGACGAGGTCACCGTCGACGAGGGCGCGCTGCGCAAGCTGGCGGGCGAGTACACCCGCGAGGCGGGCGTGCGCACCCTGGAGCGGTCGATCGCGCGGCTGCTGCGCAAGGTGGCGGCCCAGCACGAGCTGGGCGAGCGGGAGCTGCCGTTCACCGTCACCGAGGCCGACCTGCGCGGCCTGATCGGGCGGCCGCACCACGTGCCCGAGTCCGCCCAGGACCCGGGCGAGCGGCGCACCGCGGTGCCCGGCGTCGCCACCGGCCTCGCGGTCACCGGCGCGGGCGGCGACGTCCTCTACGTCGAGGCGTCGCTGGCCGACCCGGAGACCGGCGCGGCGGGGCTGACCCTGACCGGTCAGCTGGGCGACGTGATGAAGGAGTCGGCGCAGATCGCGCTGAGCTTCCTGCGCAGCCACGGCGCCGAGCTGGAACTGCCGGTGGGCGACCTGAAGGACCGGGGAGCGCACATCCACTTCCCGGCGGGCGCGGTCCCCAAGGACGGCCCGAGCGCCGGCGTCACCATGACCACGGCCCTCGCCTCGCTGCTCTCGGGCCGGCTGGTCCGCACCGACGTGGCGATGACCGGCGAGGTCTCGCTGACCGGGCGGGTGCTGCCGATCGGCGGGGTCAAGCAGAAGCTGCTCGCCGCGCACCGGGCGGGGATCACCACGGTGATCATCCCCAAGCGCAACGAGCCCGACCTGGACGACGTCCCGGCCCAGGTGCTGGACAAGCTCGACGTCCACGCCGTCACCGACGTCCGCCAGGTGCTGGAACTGGCGCTCGCACCGGCGACGAACGGTGCGGAGTCGGAGGTTCCGGTCGCGGCGTGACGACGTGGCCGGGTGAGTGAAGGGGAAGGCCCGGACTCCGCGGAGTCCGGGCCTTCGCACGTACCGGCGGGGCCGTCAGCCGTTGGCGAGTGCCTGGACGCGGTCCAGTGCGCCGTTGAACTTGTTGTGGTCGCCGACCGTCGGACCGGACGACGTGTACTGCCACATCGTGTAGTAGCCCCAGCCGGCCGGCAGCGTGCCCACGGTCGAGGCGTACCGCGCGACCCACAGCGGGTTGTTCGCCGCGAAACCGCCGTAGTTGCCGGTGCACTGGGTCCACCAGCTGGTGGCCGTGTAGATCACGGCGTCCCGGCCGGTACGGGCCTTGTAGGTGTTCAGGAAGTCGCGGATCCAGGAGACCATCCCGCTTTGCGACTTGCCGTAGCAGGTGGCGCCGTAGGGGTTCCACTCGATGTCGAGCGCGCCCGGCAGCGTCTTGCCGTCCCTGGACCAGCCGCCGCCGTGGTCGACGAAGTAGTTGGCCTGGGTGGCGCCGCTCGTCGTGTCCGGGGTGGCGAAGTGGTACGCGCCGCGGATCATGCCGACGTTGTAGGAGCCGTTGTACTGCTGGGCGAAGTAGGGGTTGGTGTAGTACGTCCCCTCGGTGGCCTTGGCGTAGGCCCACTTGACTCCGCTGTTCCACAGGGTCGACCAGGCCACGTTGCCCTGGTGGCTGGAGACGTCGACGCCCTCGGTCTGGGCCGCGCGGCCCGGGACGGGGGTGCCGTGTTCGCCGTCGTGGGCCGCGACGCCCATGCCCATGTGGGCGGAGCCGCGCGGGGGGACGTCGGCGGAGGTCGACGCGTCGGCGGGAAGGGTGAACACGAGGGAGAACGCGGCGAGCAGGATCCCGGTGACGGCGAATCGCCGTCCGCGGGCCGATCCGGGTCTGTGCACGAGCATGACGTGCCCTCCGATGGCTCGGTGGTGCTCGGTGGGGGATGCGCGAGTGGGGAGGACCTGTGGACGACATAGATGGCGTGCGCATGCCAGCCGGGGGTCCGGTAAAGACGCTACGCACGTAGAACGGGGGTGGGAAGAGGCACCGGAAGCCGCCGTTGGTCTAAGCCTGCGAAATACTTGGCGAGCTGCGGTGATGGCGGCCGGTGGCGGAAACTTTCAGGACCGGAAAAATCGAGGCAGGGGCTGACGTGCACGAAGACGGGAACGGCGGCGGTCGCGGGAGTGAATCCCACCCGTCCGGCAGTGGTGTGAACCAGCCCGAGTTCCTCGCCCTGGAGCGGGAGATGACGGTGCTGCTGCGGCGGGCCCGGGCCAACCAGGGCGAGATGGCCCGGGAGGTCCACCCCGACCTCGAGTCGTCGGCGTACGGCCTGCTGGTCCGGCTCGGCGAGTGCGGCGGCCAGCGCGCCACCGAACTCGCCGCCTTCATCGGCGTCGGCAAGGCCACCATGTCCCGCCAGCTGCGCGCCCTGGAGGAACTCGGGCTCGTCGCCCGCGAGCCCGACCCCGCCGACGGCCGGGCCTGGCTGGTCACCCTCACGGCCGAGGGGCAGGAACGCGTCGGCCGGGTCCGGGACGCCCGCCGCGCCCGGTACGCCCGCCGGCTCGCCGACTGGAATCCGCGCGAGGTGTCCGAACTGGCCCGGCTGCTGCACGAACTCAACCGGGGGATGGAGAAGTAGCGCCGGGCACCGCCCCTTTCACCGCCCCCGTACCGCGACCCGGCGTGTCACAGCTCGGCGTAGACCACGGTCGCGTCGTCGTGCGTCTTGCTGCGGCCCAGGAACGCCCGCTCGCCCGCCGCGTCCAGGAGTTCCAGCTCCCGCACCCGGTCCACCAGCGCCCGCGCACCCTGCTTGCGCACCAGCGCCAGGCACTCCGTCCAGTCGCCCTCACCGAACTTCTCCACCCAGCGCGCGGCTCCGTCCGTCAGCGCCGCCACCGTCCGCACCTCCTCGCGCGGCAGCGTGCCCGTCACCGCCCGCGCCGCCACCCCGGGGTCGGCCGCGGCCGTGAAGAAGCCGCCCTCCTTGTTGCGCAGGGTGGCGTCGACCATCGCGTCGGTGGCGAGGGCCGAGCGGGGCAGCCGGGACAGCCGGTCGTCCAGGACGGGCGTGAGGGTGCCGTCGGGGGCCTCCAGGAGCAGCGCCGAGTCGGACAGGACCAGGTACTCGACCGCGGCCGGGGACCAGCGGGCGAGGACCACGGTTGCCTGCGGGGTGCGCGGGTGAGAAAGGTCACAGGTTTCCACGTGGGCTCCCGCGGTACGAGCGATGGCGCGGGACAGGGCCTCGGCGAGGGGGAGATCCGGGAGTGAAACGGTCAGTTCGGTCAGCGCCCCACCGAGGCGCGCCGTGAACCAGGGCACCGAATGCAGACAACCCGTCGCGGTCCGTGGCGGTGTCACACCGTCAAGGACGACGAGTGAACCGCCCCGTCCGGAGGCCGGTAGTCCGACGCTCGCGAAGTCCTCGTTGGGCTGGTCGGCGAGGCCTGGTTCCGAGACGAGTTCCGTACGCATCCGGCCAGTCTGCACGAGCCCTTCACAGCGTCCGCAAAAGGCCGGCACCTTCCCCGGATTCTTCCCGAACCGACGCGGCGACGCAGGTCAGGCGCCGGATTTGGGCTGGAATTCCAACCTCCGGCGGCACGTGGCGGCACATAGTGCCACCGCCCGTCGCAGACGTCCAACCGGCTCGCCGGACAACCGTGCGGCACGAGCCAGGGGAACTTGCTCCTCAACTCCCCTCCGGGGTTCACTCCTTCGGGTGGCGGGTCGGATGATGCGCGCTCACCGCCCACCGGCACTGGGAGGGTCGGGAACCGGTGGGGGGCCTGCCCCGCTCACGCGGTCTCCCCGCCCGACGCGCTGCCGGCGGCCGGGGGACGGCCCAGCGTCCGGCGGAGGGTGCACGCGCCCCCGACCGGCCAGTTGACGGAGCGCCACCCGGGCCCACGGGTACACGAGTCAGGAATGCGAGCACCGGTGCAGAAGACGCGGCCTCGTCGCACAGGCAAGCAGACGGCCCCCGCGGGGAGCGCGGAGCAGATCCCCGGCACCCCCGGAACCTCCACCCCTCCGCAGCCGGAGACACCCGTCGGCAAGGGCCGTCCCACCCACGTACGCAACCGGCTGATCGTCGCCGTGGCGGTCGTGGCAGCCGCCGTCGCCGGGGCCGGAGCGCCGTCGGTCGTGGACGCCTCCGGCCAACTGAACGACTCCCAGGAACTGGTGACGCTCGCCGAGCAGACCCAGGGCGCGCTGACCCTCGCCCACTCCCTGGCCGACGAGCGCGACGAGGTCACCCCGTACATCGCGGCCGGCCGGCCCAAGTCCAAGGCGCCCTCCGAACAGCGCAGCGCCCGCGTCGACCGACAGGTCGAGGAACTGCGCGCCGACCCGGACACGCCCGCCTCCCTGCGCGAGGACCTCGACGCCGTCGCCGCGCTGCGCCGGGCCGCGCTCACCGGCAAGAGCACCGCCCTCGAGGCCCACGAGGCGTACTCCGAGGCGATCACCGAACTCCACGCCCTGGCCGAGCGGCTGGGCGAGCAGATGCCGCCCCGCGCGGGCGCCGGCGCGTACGCCCTCGCCGAGCTGGACACCGCCGTACAGCAGGCCGCCGCCACCCGCGGTCTGCTGCTCGCGGCCCTCAACGTGCCCAGCACCACCCAGACCGTCATCGACCCGATCACCGGCCTGCCGACCGAGACGACCACCACCTCGGACGCCGACGCCGAGCAGCGCGACGCGCTCTCCGCCGCCGCCCAGCAGGCCCGGGTCCGCTCCGACGCCGCCCTCGCCGACTTCCGCGACGGCGCCCCCAAGGAGGCACGGAGCAGCTTCGACGCCACGGTCGCCGGACCCGACGTCAACTCCGCCGAGAAGTACCTCGCCGGTCTCACCGACGAGCCGACGCTCTCCGACGGCGACCTCCGCACCAGCACCAAGAAGCTGAGCGCCGCGCTCTCCGCCCGCGTCGACGCGATGCGCGGCGCCGAGTCCGCCCTGTACGAGAAGCGCGTCAAGTCCCTGGAGCAGCTGCGCGACGACGACGTCACCGCGCTGGAGATCCGGATCGCCGTCCTCGGCGCCCTGATCCTGCTCACGATCGGCATCGCCACCGCCCTGGCCCGCACCCTCACCCGCCCGCTGTCGGTGCTGCGCCGCGGCTCGGCCCGGCTGGCCGGCGCGGAGGACCCGACGGCCGAGGGCCCGGTCGCCTTCACCGGCCGCAACGACGAGTTCGCGCAGGTCGTCCGCTCCGTCAACGCCCTGCACACGCACGCCGCCACGCTCGCCGAGCGGGTCGCCACGCTCGAGTCCGACCGCAAGCACCTCGTCGGCCAGCGGCAGAAGATGGCCGACGCCCGCGAGGGGCTGCGCACCGAACTCGCCAAGTCCGCCGCCCAGCTGGAGGTGGTGCGCAAGAGCATCGGCTCCACCTTCGTCAACCTCGCGCTGCGCACCCTCGGCCTGGTCGAGCGGCAACTCGCCGTCATCGAGAGCCTGGAGGAGCGCGAGCAGGACCCGGACCGCCTCGCCACCCTGTTCAAGCTCGACCACTTCGCCACGGTGATGCGCCGGCACAGCGAGAACCTCCTCGTCCTCGCCGGCACCGAGCACGTCCAGCACAGCGCCTCGCCGGTGCCGCTGGTCGACGTGGTCCGCGCCGCGGTCAGCGAGATCGAGCGGTACGAGCGGGTGCGCATCGCCGCGCTGCCGCCGCACGCCCACGTGGCCGGCTTCGCCGCCGACGACCTCTCCCACCTGCTGGCCGAACTGCTGGAGAACGCCACCTCCTTCTCGCCGCCGGACCTGCCCGTCGAGGTCTCCGGCTGGCTCCTGGAGAACGGCGAGGTGATGCTCTCCGTCCAGGACGAGGGCATCGGCATGGACACCGAACGCCTCCAGCGGCTCAACGCCCGCCTCACCGACTTCGACCCGGAGGCGCCGTTCGACCAGGAGGGCGAGGACGGTCTCGGGCTCGGCCTCTACGTCGTCGCCCGGCTCGCCCACCGGCACGGGGCGCGGGTACGGCTGCGGGAGCAGAAGCAGGGCGGCGTCGCGGCCGTCGTCGTGCTCCCGAGCCCCCTGCTCGCGGCGGCCCCGCCGGCCGCGCTGGCCCCGACCGTGCCGGTGTCCGACGGCACCGGCTCCTTCTCCCTGCCCGGCGCCGACGCGGAGGCCAACTCCAACGTCCTGCACGGGCGGGCGGAGAAGGCCGAGCGGGCGGAGCCGCACGCCGGGACGGAAGCCGGCCCGGCCCCGGAGCCCGGCACCGACCCGCTGGTCGCCTCGGCGGAGGAAGCCGTCCGCCGGGCCGAGGCGGACGCGGACGCGCCCTCGGGCGCGTCGGACCCGGACGCTGCCGTGTCCTCGGTCGCATCGGCCCCGGACGCTGCCGTGTCCCCCGGCGCGTCGGGCCCCGCCGCGGAGGTGGCCGAGGCACCGGAGACGGCGTCGCCCGAAACCCCGAGCCGGGAGATCGCCGGCCCGGACACCGCGGGCCGGGAGAGCCACGCCCGCGAGACCCCGGACCCGGAGCCCGCGCGCGCCGGGACGCCGGAGGGCACGGGCACCGCCCGCCCGACGGCCCCCGGCGACTCCCACGACCCCGCCGCGGACCGGCACGCGGCACCGGCGGACGGGCCCGCCCCGGAGCAGCCCGGCCAGGACGCAACGGCCCCCGGCGACGGCGCCGCCCCCGGCAGCGACCTCCCCGACGACGCCACGATGGCCCTCTTCCTCCCGGCCCTGGCGGACCCGGAGACCCGGACCGAGCCCGTCACCGACCCGTACGCCATCGGCCCCGACGCCCACGACCGCACGCCGGACGAGGGCGCGGCCCGTACGCCGGACGCGACGGACGTACCGGATGCACCGGATACGACGGACGCACCGGACGCGCCGGTCGTTCCCGACGCGGTGGCCGACCCGGAACCGACCCGCGCCGACGACCCCGCACCGGACCGGGCCGAAGCGCCCGAACCGGTCACCGACAAGGGGCTGCCCAAGCGGACCCCGAAGCTCACCACCCCCGCCGCGGTGCCGCGCCCGCGCACCTCGGGTTCCGTCGACGCCGACGCGCTCCGCCGGCGCCTGGGCGGATTCCGCCGCGGGGCGGAGGCCGGCCGCCGGGACGTCGAGGCGGAGATCGCCGACGGCACCGGACGCAACCGGCTGCCGGACGCCGCGGCGGACACAACCGAAGAAGCCACGGGGGGCACTGTCGAGGAGGCAAGCAGTTGACCGCGCCCAGTACCTTCGGACTGAGCAGTGAAGCCCGCAATCTCCACTGGCTGCTGACCAACCTCGTCGAGGAGGTGCCCGGCATCCGGTCGGTCGCCGTGGTCTCCTCCGACGGGCTCCTGCTCCTGTCCTCCGACCCCGGTCGCAACGAAGAGGCCCGGCAGGTCCGCGAGACACCCCGGGCGGGCCCGCGCGGCTCCGCCGCCGACCTCGCCACCGTCGTCTCCGGCGTGGGCAGCCTGACCGTCGGCGCCGCCCGGCTGATGGACTTCGGCACGGTCAAGCACACGATGGTCGCCATGGACGAGGGCAGCCTGTTCGTCATGTCGATCAGCGACGGCTCGCTGCTCGGCGTGCACGGCTCCGCGGAGTGCGACATGAGCGTCGTGGCGTACCACATGGCGCTCTTCGTCGGCCGCGCCGGCCACGTCCTGACCCCCGAACTCCGCACCGAGTTGCGGCAGTCCCTGGAGTCCGAGCCCACGGGGAGCACCCGATGAGCAGCAGTCCCGGAAAACCCGGAAAGAACGGCCGGGGCAACCTCCCGGTGCGCGGCGCCGACCGCAAACCGGCGCGCGTCCGCCCCTACTCGCTCACCGGCGGCCGGACCCGCTTCGGCCACGTCCTGCTCGTCGAGACGTTCGTCGGCGCCACCGCGGGAACCGCCGCGCTCGAGGCCGCCGAGGAGCGCAGGGAACTGACGAACGGCGGCCTGACCTCCCGGGTGATGCCGGAGATGCGGGCCATCGTCGAACTGTGCCGCCGTATGCGTACGGTGGCCGAGATCGCCGCGCTGCTGAAGATGCCGCTCGGCGTGGTCCGCGTCCTCATCAGCGACCTGGCGGACCAGGGAAAGATCCGTGTGTACGGCACCGGGACCGGCCACGGCACGGGCCGCCCGGACCGCGCTCTGCTCGAAAGGGTGCTCAGTGGACTCCGTCGTCTCTGACGCCGCCGCGTTCGGCGTCCCCCCGCTCGTCGACACCGACGGGCCCGTGCAGCCCTGGCAGACGGATCCCACCCGCGCGCCGGTCGCCACGAAGATCGTCGTCGCGGGAGGGTTCGGCGTGGGCAAGACCACGCTGGTCACCGCCGTCTCGGAGATCACGCCCCTCCAGACCGAGGCGCTGATGACCGAGGCGAGCGAGGAGACCGACGACCTCACCGCCACGCCGGGCAAGCTCACCACCACCGTGGCCATGGACTTCGGCCGTCTCACGCTCGACGACGACCTGGTGCTCTACCTGTTCGGCACCCCGGGCCAGCAGCGGTTCTGGTTCATGTGGGACGACCTGGTGCGCGGCGCGATCGGCGCCGTCGTCCTCGCCGACACCCGGCGCCTGAAGGACTGCTGGCCGGCGCTCGACTACTTCGAGAGCTGCGGACTGCCGTACGTCGTCGCGGTCAACCACTTCGACGGCAGCGAGGTGTTCGAGGCGGAGGACGTGCGGGAGGCGTTGACGATCCCGGCGCACATACCTGTCATGATCATGGATGCGCGCCGTCGGATCTCGGCCATCGAGACCCTTCTGTCCCTCGTGGGCCACGCGCTCGACGAAACACCCGAGTAGACGAACTCTCGACCAGACGCCCTCGACCAGACGCCCTCGACCAGGAGACGGAAACCGCATGCGGAAGATACTCGTCGTCGGAGCCGGCCAGTCCGGCCTCCAGCTTGCCCTCGGCCTTCAGTCGCACGGCTACGAGGTCACCCTGATGTCCAACCGGACCGCGGACGAGATCCGCACCGGCCGGGTCATGTCGACGCAGTGCATGTTCCACACGGCACTCCAGCACGAGCGCGATCTCCAGCTGAACTTCTGGGAGTCCCAGGCCCCGAAGATCGAGGGTCTCGGCGTCTCGGTGGCGGCCCCCGGCTCCTTCGACCCCGGCCCCTCGCAGCGCGCGATCGACTGGCTCGGGCGCCTCGACGGCTTCGCGCAGTCGGTCGACCAGCGGGTGAAGATGGCCGGCTGGATGGAGACCTTCGCCCAGCGCGGCGGCCAGCTGGTCATCCACGGCGCGGCCGTCGGCGACCTGGACTACTTCTCCCGCGCCTACGACCTGGTCCTGGTCTCGGCGGGCAAGGGCGAGCTGGTCCAGATGTTCGGCCGCGACGCCTCCCGCTCCCCGTACAGCGAGCCGCAGCGCGCCCTCGCCGTCGCCTACGTCCACGGGATGGGCCCGCGCCCCGAGCACCCGGAGACGGAGGCCGTGCGCTGCAACCTGGTGCCGGGCGTCGGCGAGATGTTCATCATGCCGACGTTCACCACCTCGGGCCGTGCCGACATCCTGTTCTGGGAGGGCATACCCGGCGGCCCGCTGGACGCCTTCAAGGACGTCAAGGACCCCTCGGAGCACCTCTCCCTGACCCTGGAACTCATGGAGAAGTTCCTCCCCTGGGAGTACGCGCGGGCCACCAAGGTCGAACTGACCGACGCCGGCGGCACCCTGGCCGGCCGCTACGCCCCCACCGTCCGCAACCCGATCGGCCGCCTCCCCGGCGGCGGACTCGTCCTCGGCGTGGCCGACGTGGTCGTCGCCAACGACCCGATCACCGGCCAGGGCTCCAACTCCGCCTCCAAGTGCGCCGCCTCCTACCTCGCCTCGATCATCGAGCACGGCGACCAGGAGTTCGACGCGGCCTGGATGCAGCAGGCCTTCGACCGCTACTGGGAGACCGCCCAGCACGTCACCAAGTGGACGAACACCATGCTCGCCCCGCCCCCGGAGCACATCCTCAACCTGTTCGGCGCGGCGACCGGGCTCCAGCCCATCGCCGACCGCTTCGCCAACGGCTTCAACGACCCGGGCGACTTCGAGAACTTCTTCTACGACCCGGCGAAGACCGAGGCCTACCTGACGGAGGTCTCCGGCGCCGCGGGCGCGTAGGAGGCCGCGTACCCCTCGTCCGACCCGTCCGTCGCCCCCGCGGGCAGCCTCGGCGGCGTGTAGTGCCGCAGGGGCTGCCCGCCGGGGTCGGGACGTACGGCGCCCAGGACCGGGTTGGCGGCGATCGGCGACACCTTGACCTCGGCGCCGGGGCGCGGTGCCTGGACGACCATGCCGTCCCCGAGGTAGAGCGCCACGTGGGTCGCCTCGGGGAAGTACACGACCAGGTCACCGGGGCGCAGTTCGTCCAGCGCCACGTGTTCGAGGCGCGCCCACTGCTCCTGGCTGGTCCGCGGGATCGGCGTCCCGGCCCGCTCCCAGGCGACCGAGGTCAGCCCCGAGCAGTCGTACGACACCGGTCCCTCGGCGCCCCACTCGTACGGCTTGCCGAGCTGCTCCACCGCGAAGCGCACCGCGCGGTCGCCCCCGTCGGAGGGCTTGGCGTCGTCGCCGAGCGCCCCGGACGCCAGGAACCGCTCCTGCTCCTCGGCGATGCCGCTCTTCTCCAGCTCCGCCAGTGCGGCCAGTTGCTCGGGGGTGAGGGAGGCGAGCAGCTCCTCGACGGCGCGCAGGCGTTCGCGCACGGCGTCCCGGTCCTTCTCCTGCGCCCCGGCGAGGGCGGCCTGCCGGGCCAGGGCCTCGCGCGAGCGCCGGGCCAGCTCCTCGGCCTTCTTCTCGGCACCGGTCAGGCGGCCCACGGTCTCGACCCGCTCCCGGGCCAGCCGGCCGATCACATGGCCCTGGTCGATCGCGTGCTGCGGGTCGCGGGCCAGCAGCAGCCGCAGATAGGGGGAGAGGCCGCTGCTGCTCTGGTACTGCTGCCGGGCCAGCCGCCCGGCCGCGCCCCGGCTGTCGTGCAGGGACGTACGGGTCCGCGCCAGCTCGGCGTCCAGCCGCCGGACCTCCGCGCGCTGCCGCCGGAGGCGTTCCTCGGTGCCGTTGTAGGTCTCGGTGGCCTTCTCCGCCTCCCGGTACAGCCGCTGAAGGTCCGTCAGCAGGCCGCTCACCGTGCGGTCGTCGGCGGCGCCGGGTGCGGGTTCGGCCGCCGCGGGCACGGGCGCGAGGACGATCCCGGCCGCGAGCGCCGCCGTACACGCCAGCCGCAGGAGCCTTCCCGACATGCCATCACCTCCGGTGCGGGGCGGCGGGTCCGCTCCGCACGGTGAGCATGCGGGGGGCCCGCGGGCTTCGCGCGCCGAGTGTGCGCGGACCGGCGCAACCGGGTCACCCGTCCGCGTCGTCCGGCTTGCTTCGCGGCGTGGCGTCTGGATCGGCGGCCGCCGGGCGGTCCGGCTTCGACCAGGGCCACTTCCGGTCGGAGCCCGTCCGGCCGGTGGGGTCGTACGTGTACTTCCACCGGGCGAACCGCAGCCCGCCCCGGGCGTCCCGGGGCTCCCTGCGGTACACCAGCACGGTGGGCGGGCCGCCGTCCGGGTCCGGTACGGGGATGCGGTACGTCTTCGGCGGGTGCCCGGTCATCCCGACCAGGACGGGCAGCACGCGTCCGTCCATCGGGCCGCCCTCGAAGGGGGTGTCTTCGCTCTTCACGGCACCAGTGTCGGTGATCGGCGCAGCGGGTGCCGGAGACCGGCGCCCGGGGTCAGAGGTCCGCCGCCAGCGCCTCGACCAGGGTCGCGGTCTGCGGGTCGCGGCGGGCGGTGACCGTCAGCACGGCGAGGAACTGCTCGACCAGCCAGTCCCGCAGCTCGTCGAGGGGCGGCTGCTTGTCCTCGTCCAGCCAGATCAGCGAGGCCGCCTCCACGGCCGTGATCCACATCCGGACCGTCATCCGCAGCCGGGGGCCGGGATCGGTGACGTCCAGGTGGCCCATGATGTGGTCGGCGGCGGCCCGGCGTACGCCGTCCACGATGCCCGAGGTCTGCGAGGTCTCGACGACGCTGCCGCCGCGCAGCAGGGCACTGAAGCCGGTGTCGTGCTCGTCGACGAAGGTGAGGTAGCGGTCCAGGGCGCGGGAGAGCCGGGCCAGCAGCGGGCCCACGCGGGGCTCGTCGAAGCACAGGCGCAGTTCGTCGGCGGCGGAGCCGAGCGCGGCCTCGTACAACTGCTGCTTGCCGCCGGGGAAGTACCGGTACACCAGCGGCCGCGAGACCCCGGCCTGCTCGGCCACGTCGTCCAGGGAGACCTCCTCCGGCGGCCGGTGCGCGAAGAGGGCGAGCGCCGCGTCCAGCAACTGGAGGCGGCGCTCTTCGACGCTCAGGCGGCGGTAGGCGGGGGTGGAGGCCTGCGGATTCATGTCCGCAGGGTAACTGGGCGGCCCCGCGTCACGGGGCCGCCGAGGGGCTTACGCCAGCAGCCCCGAGGACCGCCACAGCTTGCGGCCCGCGCCGCGCAGGACGCCGATGTCGTCCAGGAAGTCCGTGAGGCGCTTCGCGCCGGTCTGCATGATCTCCTTGCGGTGGCCGCTGGCCTGGACCTGGGCCAGGGCCTCCCGCTTGTCCAGGCCGACGTTCGTGTAGACCTCGGGGTTGATGAAGGCCTTGGAGAAGACGCGGGCGAACTCGCCCGAGGTGACCCGGGTGAACTCCTGCGACCACTTCGGGGCCGTCACCATCTGCCGCCGCAGCTCCTCACGGGCGTACCGCACGTGCCGGGCCTCCTCCACGACGTGGATGCGCGTGACGCCCCGGATCAGCGGCTGGACCCGCTCGTCCGGGAAGGTCAGCCGCTGCATCCAGTCCAGGACCTCCTCGCCGAGCAGCGTGGCGGTGAAGGAGCCGGGCGTGGTGGAGATCGTCTTGAAGAGGCGGCCGAGGTGCTGGTGGACCGGGCTCACCGGGTACCACGGGGTCTCGCCGCGCGATATCAGCCGGGCGAACATCTTCGAGTGCCGGCACTCGTCCTCGATCTCGGTCAGCGCGTAGCGCACGTGGGCGCTCGTCGCCGCCTTGTCGTACACGTGCCGGACCAGCAGCTGCATCAGGATCAGCTCGAACCAGATGCCGAGCGAGGCCAGCGCGGCGGCCTCGTGCTGCGAGAGCGCGATCCGCTGCTCCTCGCTCATCCGCTGCCACATCGGGGTGTCGTACAGCGACACCAGCTCCGGCGGCCAGAACCACTTGCCGTCCTCGAACGGCGCGTCCCAGTCCAGCTCCTTGTCCGGGTCGAACGAGTGCTTGGCGGACGAGTCGAGCAGCCGTTCGGCCACCTGCTCCCGGTCCTTGAGCAGGCCGAGCGCGTCGCGCAGGCCCTCGAGCGCGTCGGCTTCCGTCAGGGTCGTCATGGCTGTGTCCCACCTCGTCGAACGGATCGTGTTACCCGCGGTCACTCCAGCGTGCCGAGTCTTATGAGACTGCGTGTCAGTAAGCTCGTCAATCCCCTGCGCGGAAGTTGTTGACTGCGAGTAAAGGTGGGGCGCCGTCAGTGTCCCGGCGTGGGACCACCCAATGGAGGGCTCCGGCGGCGTTCGTGCTGGGTACGCTGGCCGTGTCCGTCAGACTCCGGTACATGGGAGCGATCATGAGCGCCGCGCGTGACTACGGGCTGGACGACGACTACGAGTGGCCCCGTCCGCCGGAGGGCGGCTGGACGGCGGACGACCTCGACGAGCTTCCCAACCTGCCTCCGCACACGGAGCTGATCGACGGGAGCCTCGTCTTCGTGAGTCCGCAGACCAATTTCCACTCACGTGTCATCCGGCTGTTGGACAACGCCCTGCTGGCGCAGGCGCCGGAAGAGCTGGACGTCATCCGCGAGATGACCATCAAGCTCAACAAGCGCAACCGGCCCGAGCCCGACGTCCTCGTGTTCCATGCGGATGCCGACACCGGTCCGAAGCAGACTTGGTACCGGCCGGAAGACGTGGTGATTGCCGTCGAGGTCGTGTCCGAGGAATCGGAGGACCGGGACCGAGAGGTGAAGCCGCCGAAATACGCGCGGGCGGGCATTCCTTACTACTGGCGTGTTGAGGAGAATCAGGGACTTCCGGTCGTCTACGTCTACGAGGTCGACCCTGCCACGCAGGCCTACGCTCTGACCGGCATCTTCCACAACCGTCTCAAACTCACCGTCCCCTTCCTCATCGACATCGACCTCACCGCCGTGAACCGTCGCCGCTAGCCCTCACCCTCCCCCTCCAAGAACCGCCTCCATCACCGCCCGGGCGACCGGTGCCGCCAGCCCGCCCCCGCTGATGCGGTCCCGGTCCGCCGCCGAGCCCTCGACCACCACCGCGACCGCGACCTTCGGCTCCACGTCCCCGTCGCCCCGCGCCCAGGAGATGAACCACGCGTACGGCGTGCCCGAGTTGCCGACGCCGTGCTGTGCGGTGCCGGTCTTGCCGCCGACCGTGGCACCCGGGATCGCCGCCTTCGCGCCGGTGCCCTGGTCCACCACGCCGGTCATCAGCTCCTTGAGCCGCGCCGCCGTCGAGGGACGCATCACCTCGCGGGACGGCCGCGACCCGGCCGCCGCCACCAGGCTGCCGCCCGCCCGCAGCGTCCGTTCCACCAGGTACGGCGAGCGCACCTGCCCGCCGCCCGCCACCGCCGCCGCCACCATCGCCATCTGCAACGGCGTCGCCCGGGTGTTGTACTGCCCGATCGACGACAGGCCGAGCTGCGCCCGGTCCACCGAGGTGTCGAAGGTGCTGCGCGCGACGGGGAAGGGAACCCGCAGCCCGTCGTCGTTGAAGCCGAAGGCCTCCGCCGTCGCCGTCATGCCGCGCACGCCCACGTCGATGCCCAGCTTGGCGAACACCGTGTTGCAGGACCACTCGAACGCCTCCCGCAGCGAGGCGTCCCGGCAGCCGTCGGCCTCGTTCGTGAGCTTCGTCCGCGTCCCTGGCAGCGTGTACGGGTCGGGGGAGCGGGTCGGCGCGTCCAGGTCGCGGACCACCCCCGCGTCCAGCGCCGCCGCCGCGGTGACCACCTTGAAGGTCGAACCCGGCGGATAGGTCCGGCTCACCGCCCGGTTGAGCATCGGCTTGTCCGGGTCGGCGTTCAGGCGGTTCCAGGTACGGGTGGCGGCCGTGCTGTTCCCGGACAGCAGCTGGGGATCGTAGGACGGGGTGGAGACCAGGGCCAGGATGCGGCCCGTGGCCGGCTCGACGGCGGCCACCGCCCCCTTGCGCCCGCCGAGCCCCTCGAACGCCGCCCGCTGTGCGGCCCCGTCGATCGTCGTCACCACGTCGCCGCCCGGGTTGTGGGCGCCCGTGACGTCGTTCCACAGCGGCAGCGGCGCGAGCATCGGGTCGGCCCCGGACAGCAGGCCGTCCTCGGCGTGCTCGAGCAGCGTCGTCCCGTACGCCTGCGAGGCGAAGCCCGTGATCGGCGCGTACATCGGCCCGTCGGCGTAGGTGCGCTCGTAGCGCAGGTGCTCGCCGGTGTCACGGGAGCCGGTGACCGCCCTGCCGCCGACCAGGATGTCGCCGCGCGGCTGCTGGTAGCGGGCGATGTCGGGGCGGCGGTTGGCCGGGTTGCCGTCGTACTCCGGCTTCTGGACGATCTGCACGCGGGCCGCGTTGACCACCAGGGCGACCAGCAGCAGGGCGCAGAAGACGGCGGCGTGCCGGATGTTCCGGGTCACCGGGCCCGCTCCCCGCTCACGGCTCCGCCCGCCCGCCGGCCTGGCTGCGGGCCGCATGGCTCACCCGGATCAGCAGCGCCACGATCGCCCAGTTGGTGACGACCGAGGACCCGCCCTGCGCCAGGAACGGCATCGCCATGCCGGTCAGCGGGATCAGCCCGGTCACCCCGCCCGCGATGACGAACACCTGGAGCGCCACGATCGAGGAGAGCCCGACCGCCAGCAGCCGCCCGAAGGGGTCGCGTGCGCCGAGGCCCGCCCGGTAACCGCGCTCCACCAGCAGCCCGTACAGCAGGAAGACGGCGGTCAGCCCGAGGAAGCCCAGCTCCTCCCCGGCGGTCGCCAGGATGAAGTCCGACTTGACGGCGAAGCCGATCAGGACCGAGTGGCCGAGGCCGAGCCCCGTGCCGGTCACCCCGCCCGCCGCGAAGGCGAAGAGGGACTGGGCCAGCTGGTTCGGCCCGTCGCCCGCCTCGATGGACGCGAAGGGGTGCAGCCAGTCCTCCACCCGGCTGTGCACGTGCGGCTCCAGCCAGCCCACGGCGACCGCGCCCAGCGAGGCCAGCACCAGGCCGACGGCGATCCATCCGGTGCGGCCGGTGGCGACGTAGAGCAGGACCACGAACAGGCCGAAGAAGAGCAGCGAGGTGCCGAGGTCGCGTTCCAGGACCAGGACGCCGACGCTGACCAGCCACACCGCCAGGATGGGGCCCAGCACCCGGCCGGTGGGCAGTTGCAGCCGCCACACCCTGCGGCCCGCGTACGCCAGCGCGCTGCGGTTGGCGGCCAGGTACGCGGCGAAGAACACCGCGAGCAGCACCTTCGCGAACTCGCCGGGCTGGATGGAGAAGTCCCCGATCCGGATCCAGATGCGGGCGCCGTTCACCGCGGGGAAGAAGATCGGCACGGTGAGCAGGGCGAGCGCGGCGGCGACGCAGACGTAGGCGTAGCGCTGGAGGACCCGGTGGTCGCGCAGGAGCAGCACGACCACGATGAACAGGGCGACCCCCAGCGTCGACCACACCAGCTGGGCCGGGGCCGCCCGGTCGCCCGGCGTCTCCAGGTCGAGCCGGTAGATCAGCACCAGGCCCAGGCCGTTGAGCAGCACCCCGATGGGCAGCAACAGCGGGTCCGCGTACGGGGCCCGCAGCCGCACCGCCAGATGGGCGAGGAGTGCCAGCACCCCGAGCCCGGCGCCGTAGCCGGCGGCGTCGGGCGGGAGGGCGTCGTGCTGCGCGAGGCCGACGTTGCAGTAGCCGAACACCGACAGCAGGACGGCCATCAGGATCAGCGCGAGTTCGATGCCCCGGCGCCGGGGAAGTCGGGCGACGGGAACGGGTGTGTCCGCCTGTGCCACGGTGAGTCCGGTTCCGGTTCCGGCCTTGGTCATGTCCGGAACTTACCCAAATGGTGTGGTCTGCGCGTCGTCCGGCTCAGCACCAGCGCGGCGCGGGGCCGATGTTGTCGATGTAACGGGCCGCGCCCCAGGCCCAGGTGCCGTCCGTGAGGAGGTACCACAGGGGGTTGCCCTTGACCTTGGAGCCGGGCGTCTTGCAGTAGATGGAGACGACCTCGCCCCGGCGGGCGTAGCGGATGACGTCCGCGCCGCGGCTCGGGGAGGTGCGCAGGGCGAGCCGGTCGGCCGTCACGACGCCCCGGTAACGGCCCTGCTCCTGGCGGCCGTCGTTCCCGCCCCACTCGTCGCCGCTGCCGCCCCCGCCGCCGTTTCCGTCCCGGGCGGCACCGGACGTGGAGCCCTGGTCACCGCCCCACCCGTCGTTCGCGACGGCGGGCGTGACGGCGACGGCGGTGGCGAGCACCCCGGCCGCGAGGGCGGTGGCGAGGCCGCGGACGAGGGGGAAGCGCGAGGCGGGTGCGGACAGTGGCGACATGGGAGTACCTCCCGGGAGCGAACGGGTCTTCAGGTGACTAACCGCCACATTAGGAGCGCCCCGTACGCGCCGCCCGCCGCACTGAGCCATCGGCGCAGCCACCCTGGTCACGGGCACGGGCACGGGCACGGGCACGGGCACGGACGGGGGCGGGGCCGGGTCAGGACTGCTGAGGCAGCGTCAGCCGGGCCAGCGCCCCGCCGTCCGGCGGGTTGGCGAACTCGAGCCGCGCCCCGAGCACCTCGGCCTGCCCCAGCGCGATGGTCAGCCCCAGTCCGTGCCCCTTGGTCCCGCCCTCGGTGCGAAAGCGCTGCGGCCCGTGCGCGAGCAGGTACTCCGGATAGCCGTCCCCGTGGTCCCGTACGGTGATCACCGCACCGTCCACGGTCAGTACCACCGGCCCCCGCCCGTGCCGGTGCGCGTTCGCGACCAGATTGCCCAGCACCCGCTCCAGGCGCCGCCGGTCGGTCTCCACCCGAGCGTCCCGTACGACGTCCACGCGCGTGGCGGTGCCCGAGCCCCGCACCACCCGCCGGGCCAGCGCGCCCAGCTCCTCCGGCTCCGTCTCCAGCCGCTCCCGCCCGCTCTCCAGCCGGGAGATCTCCAGCAGGTCCTCGGTGAGGGTGCGCAGCGCCGCCACCCGGTCCCGCACCAGCTCGGTGGGGCGGCCCGGCGGCAGCAGCTCGGCCGCCGCGTGCAGGCCGGTGAGCGGGGTGCGCAGCTCGTGCGCCACGTCGGCGGTGAAGCGCTGCTCGGCCAGCAGCTTGCCCTGGAGCGACGACGCCATCGAGTCCAGCGCGGCGGCGACCGACGCCACCTCGTCCTGCGCGCGCGTCGGATCCTGCGCGCGCGGATCGCCGACCCGGGCGTCGAGGTCGCCGGCGCTGATCCGCCGCGCCACCCGCGCCGTCGTGTGCAGCCGCCGCGTCACCCGCGTCACCGCGAACGCGCCGACCAGCAGCGTCGCCCCGATCGCCAGCCCCGACGACCACACGATGGCGCCGTCCAGACCGTCGATGGTGGCCTGGCCCTGGGAGTGGTCGACCCGCACCGCCAGCGCCCGGCCGTCCGCGGCGGGACCCGCCGCCCACATCGTGGGGTGCCCCTCGTAGTCGGCGGCCATCGTGCCGCGCCGGCCCGACACGGCCAGCTCGCGCAGCCGCGGCGGCAGCCCCGGCGGATCGATGCCGGCCCCGCGCCGCAGCGGGTCCCCCGCCTCGTAGGACTCCGTCGCCTCCCGCAGCCGGGACAGGGCGACGTCCCGGGCCTGGCCGACGGTCTGGTCGGTGACCGAGACGTGCACCAGGACGCCGAGCAGCGCGGCGAGTCCGCAGCACATCACGGCGATGAAGACGGCCGACCTCACCGCGAGCGGCCCGGCCCACCGGGGGAGCGCGAGCCTCACCGATCGCTCGCCCGGGACGACGGGGAGGACGGGGAGGCGGCGGCCGACGGCGACGCGGAGGGGCGCCTCGTGTGCCGCCCGCCGTCGGCGGTGCGGAGCATCTCGTCGCTGGTCAGCAGCATCGCCCGCTGATCGGCGTCCCAGGTCCACTGCAAGCGGTACTCGTAGCCGGCCACCTCCGAGGGCGAACGGACGATGACCGTCCGCCCGGCCAGCTCCACCGCGCTCACGGCGTCCTCGTAGGACATGACCCGCACCAGCCGGTCCTTCTCGACGGTGTAGACGCGCACGGCGGTCAGCTTCTCCGGCAGCAGCCGGAAGCCCAGCGTCATCTCGGGGCGCCCGTCACCGGTCAGGTCGCGGTAGTACGGCCGCAGCACCGGGCAGCCGGCGGCGCCGGCCCCGTCGCCGGTCCCGTCCGTGCCGCAGTCCGCCATCCGCACGGACGTCTCGTGGTACGGCGCCTTCGCGCCCGCGTAGTCGTCCGGGCGCGCGGCGATCTCGGCCCGCACCGCGGCCACCGGATCCACCCTGCGGACGTCGCCACCGGGCACGGCGACGCCCTCGACCACCGCGTGCTCCACCTCTCCGATGTCGTACGCCGGACTCGACGCGGGGGTCAGACCGGGCCACAGCCGGGCCGGACTGCGCGCGGCGGGCGTCGCCCCGGCGCCCCGCAGCCCGCCGGTGTCCCCGCAGGCGGCCAGCGCGCCGGCGGCGGCCGCGGTCGCCAGGAGCAGCGCGAGGGCGGCGGGGACACGGGCTGGGCGCCCGCGGCGGCTCGGGAGCACTGCACTCCTGGGGTCTGGGGACGGTGAACGGCGTCGGCGGTCCCGCACGGCGGGCGCGTGCCCTGGGACGTACGGAAGGCCATTTTGCGTGGGCGCGGGCCCGCCGGGCTACTCGGCGGAACAGGGCGAGGTGCGGCGCCCCCGGCGGACGCCGGGCCCGGACCGGCCGGACCGCGTCCGCGGGTCTGCCCAACCCCACCCGGAGGCAACCCGGTTCTTGCCCCGGCAGCACCCCGCCTGGTCCCATGGAGGGGGGTGATGTCGTGGAAGGGACTGCGCGTCATACCGACCTGGCGGCATGGCCGGGAACGGCTCTACGTCTGCCTTCCGGACGGCGGAAACGTCGCCTGGTACGACCGTGAGGCGGCCCGGGTCAACGTGCTGAGCGACGACCGCAGGGACGAGGTCCTGCACGCGCTGGCCCCCTTCCTCGCCGGACCGGTGGCCGTCGGCCCGCCCCCGGTCCCGACCCCGGCCGAACTGGCCCGGCTCGCCCTCCACCCGGACGACGACCTGGCCCCCAACCGCCCCGGCGAGGCGCTCCTGGTCGCCCTGGAACGCGAACCCGGACCCGCGCACCGGCTGCGCCCCGACCCCCGCCGCCGGGCACTCGCCGCCGAGCAGGCGACGGGCACGGCCCTGGACCGCCTCGACGGCGCCGGCTGGCACACCCTGCACTCCCTCCCGCTGCCCGGCGGCGACCGCGTCCACCACCTGCTGATCGGGCCCGGCGGCCTCTTCGCCCTCCACGTGCTGCCCGCCCGCAGACAGCGGGTCCGGATCGGCGACCCCCTGGTGACGCTGGGCCGCCGGACGCCGCAGCCCCTGCTGCGCCGGGTCCGCGCGGACGCCGACCGGGCCTCCCACGCCCTGACGGCCCAGGTCCACCCCGTCCTCGTCCTCGTCGAGCCGGCGCACGTGACCGTGACCGCCCCGCCCCGTTCGGTGCGCGTCCTCACGGACGGGGAACTGCCCGGCCTGGCCCGGACGGGCGGGACGCTGAAACCGGCGGACGTGGAGGCCCTGCACGCCACGGCCCGGGACCGCGCCACCTGGGCCCGCCTCTGACCGGCGCTCGGCATCCGGTGCCCGGCGTGTCCGGCGCGTCCGGAGTGTCCGGCGTCCGGTGTCAGGGCAGCTTCGCGGCCCGTCTCCGGTCGAACAGCGGCGCCAGCAGGTCGCCGTAGTCCTCCACCCGGGGCCCGAGGTCTCCGGTACGGAAGACGAACTGCTCCGCCCGCCCGCACCCGGCGACCTCGTCCCACGTCACCGGGGTGGACACCGCGGGCACCGAGCGGGCCCGCACGGTGTAGGGGGCGGCCGTGGTCTTGCGGGCGGCGTTCTGGCTCCAGTCCACGAACACCTTCCCCGGCCGCAGGCTGCGCGTCATCCGGTGCACCACCAGTGCGGGCAGCGCCTTCTCCGCCTCCACCGCCAGCGCCTTCGCGTACTCCGACACCCGCTCCGAGGACGACCCGCGCACCCCCGCCAGCAGGTGCAGCCCCTTGGCCCCGGACGTCTTGGCATACGCCTCGATCCCGTCCGCCGCCAGCCGCTCCCGCAGCCACAGCGCGACCTCGCAGCACTGCACCACGGTCGCGGGCGGCCCGGGGTCCAGGTCGAACACCAGCCGGTCGGCCTCGTCGGGGTCGTCCGCGGTCCACTGGTGGGTGTGGAACTCGGTCACCAGGTTCGCCGCCCACATGAGGCTCGCCAGGTCCTGCACCAGCACCATCCGGGCCGGGCCCTCCGAACGGGGCACCTCGGCCGTGGTGACCCAGTCGGGCGTACCCGGCGGCACGTTCTTGGTGAAGAACAGCTGCCCGTCCGGGCCGTCCGGGTACCGCAGGAAGGAGACCGGGCGGTCCCGCAGGTGCGGCAGCAGCACCCGCGCGGTCGTCGCGTAGTAGTGCAGCAGCTCGCCCTTGGTGAGGCCGGCCGCGGGATACAGCACCTTGTCCAGGTTGCTGAGGGCCACCCGCCGCCCCTCCACTTCCGTCATCGGCGCCATACCATGAGAATCTCATGAAACAGGGACAAAACGCCTGAGAGGCCCCGAAAGGAAGGGTGCTGCACGTGCGATCCATCTGGAACGGCGCCATCTCCTTCGGCCTGGTCAGCATCCCGATCAAGCTGGTCAACGCGACCGAGAGCCACGCGGTCTCCTTCCGCCAGATCCACACGGAGGACGGCGGCCGGATCCGCTACCGCAAGGTCTGCGAACTGGAGGACCGCGAGGTCACCCAGGCCGAGATCGGCAAGGCCTACGAGGACGCCGACGGCTCGATGATCCCGATCACCGACGAGGACCTGTCCCAGCTGCCGATCCCGACGGCCCGCACGATCGAGATCGTGGCGTTCGTGCCCGAGGACCGCATCGACCCGCTCCAGATGGGCTCGGCCTACTACCTCGCGGCGAGCGGCGCCCCCGCGGCCAAGCCGTACACCCTGCTGCGCGAGGCGCTCAAGCGCAGCAACCGCGTCGCGATCGCCAAGTTCGCGCTGCGCGGCAGGGAGCGCCTGGGCATGCTCCGGGTCGTCGGCGACGCCATCGCGATGCACGGCCTGCTGTGGCCGGACGAGGTGCGGGCCCCCGAGGGAGTCGCCCCGGAGGGCGGCGTCACCGTGCGCGACCAGGAACTGGACCTCGCGGACGCCCTCATGGACACCCTCGGCGAGATCGACCTGGACGACCTGCACGACGAGTACCGGGAGGCCGTCGAGGAGGTCGTCGCCGCCAAGGCCTCCGGCGAGCGGCCCCCGGAGGCCCGCGAGGAGGCGGCACCCGGCAAGGTGCTCGACCTGATGGCCGCGCTGGAGAGCAGTGTGCGGGCGGCCCGGGAGTCCCGGGACGGCGAGGGTGCCGGCCCCGCCGAGGAGGCCGAGGTCAGGTCCCTGCCGCAGCGCAAGACCTCGTCGCGCCGCACCCCCAAGGAGACCGGCGGCAAGAAGTCCGCCTCGACGGCCGCGAAGAAGACGGCGGCGAAGAAGGCGGAGCCCAGGAAGTCGACGGCGAAGTCCACGTCGACGGCGGCGAAGAAGACGGCGGCCAAGGGCACCGCCAAGAAGACCGCGGCCAAGAGCACGGCCGGGAGCGGCGACAAGGGCGGGGCCAGGAACACCCCCAGGAAGACGGCGTCCCGCAGGCGCAGCGCCTGACGAGTCAGTCGAACGTCCGGGAAGGGGTGGACGCCCGGGGTATCGCGGACGGGGCGGGCTCGAAGACGGCGGGGCTCGCGGCGCCGGACTCCGCCGGAGCGAGGGACTCCGCGAGCTGATCGGTGGGGGAGCCCGCCCCGGAGTCCGCCCCGGAGTCCGCCGTGGGCAGGGTGGGGCTCTCCTCCAGGCGCTGCCCGATCGTTTCGGCGGGCCCGCCGCCCGGCGTGGCCGGGCCGCTGGACAGCTGCGACCACGCGGTCAGGGCGACGGCGAGCGCGGCGGCCGTGCCGAGCACCCGGCCGACCCGCCGCACCCGGGACCGGCCGTCCAGCTCGCGCCAGGCGGTCCCCGCCCACGTGTCCTGCGGGCGCCACGCCTCGCCGACCGTGTCGGCGGGGCGGACCGAGCGGCCGGGCCGGCCCGCGGGGGGTTCCGGCCGCCAGCCGGGGAGGCGGTCCCGTGCGGCGGGCTCCCTGGGGGCGGAGGCGCGGATGGCGCGTTCGTCGTCCTCCAGGAACAGCCGCCAGACGTGCTCGGGCACCGACGGCGTACCGTCCGGCTCGCCCGGGGTGTCGCCGCTGCCCGGCCCGGAAGCGGTCATGGTCCCGCTCTTCCTGTCGTCGGTCCCCGGTCGGCGGGGGCAGGAGGAAGGGAACGGCCCGCCCACCACCGGTACCGGCGCCGGATGGTCATGGCCGGCGGACTCCGTCGGCCGCCAACCCCTAAGAACGAGCGGGGCCCGGGGCCCGTTCCCCCGGCCGCGGGTCGTGACTCGGTCGTAATGGTGCCCGAGGAGGGGCGGGGCGGGGCGGGACATGCTGCGCGGGCCGGGGCGGTCCATGGTGCCCGGCCGGGGCGGTCCGGCTCAGGAGCCCGCCGGGGACGGAGTGGGCGTCGGGGAGGCGGTGTTCACGTTCAGGTCGGGACGCGGCTTGAGCACGAGCACCTGCTCGCCCGGCTGCGGCGGGGGCGGGGTGACCTTCTCCCGGGGCAGCTTCGCCGGGCCGGTCTGGTTGAAGGTGACCTGGTCGTACTCGACCAGCCCGGTCTTCTCCAGCACCGTGATGTGGTCCAGGACGGTGTCGTTGGCCAGGTCCGCCAGCTGCCGCACGAGCGTGTTCTTGGTGGACGCCCGGATCTTGGCGATCGCCGGGAAGATCTGGCCGTGGGTCACCCGCATGATGTTGACCGCCGAAGAGTCGAACTCCTTGCCGGTCTTGGCGTCCACCGTCGCCACGAAGCCCTCCTGCTGCGGCGAGGCCCGGTTGGGGAGGGTGATGCCCAGCTCGGGGGCGATCTCGCGGCACATCGCGTCGAGACCGGCGTGCCCGACGACCAGGTGCTCGCCGGCCGTCTTCATCGCCTTCGTCGTCCCGCGCTCCATCACCATCTCGCCCAGCGGGTACTCCCACAGCCCGGCGGCCCGGACCTTGACCACGAAGTCCCGGTCCGCCTCGGTGAGCGGACCGGACTTCGTACTGGCCACCACCCGGTCCTGGTTGCCGTCGGGCTTGTCCAGACCGAGCACGGCCGGGAAGGCCAGCGCGGTGAGGGTCAGGGTCATCGCACCGAACAGGACGACGACTCCGATCCTGCTGCGGGACAGGCGCATGGTGCCTCCAGGGGCGACGCGACACGGGTACGCCAGGAGGTACGGAAGCGGCGGGCGGATCCTTCACCGCTCCGGCACAAAACTTGCGGGGCCGGTGCGGGACCCGCTCCCGGCCCGCCGCCACGCCGGCCCCGGCCCTGGCCCCGGCCCCGGTCAGCCGAGGTCGGCGCCGTACACGCGCTCGACCGTGATGGTGAGCAGCACCCGCCGGTCCGACACCATCACCGCCCGGTACTCGTCCCAGTCCGGGTGCTCCCCGGACACGGCGCGGTAGTACTCCACCAGCGCCTCCACCTCCGGCCCGTGCGGGTCGGTGCCCGGCCCGGTGAGGGTGGCGACGCCCTCGGCGCTGGCCCAGGACCTGCCGTCCGCGGCGGTCACCTCCAGCACGGCCCGCGGGTCCCGGCGCAGGTTCGCCGTCTTGGCCAGCCCCTCCCGCGTCGACACGCGGATGACGCCGGCCTCCGGGTCGTAGGCGGGCATGACGGGCGAGAGCTGCGGGCGGCCGTCCGACTTGATCGTCGCCAGGACGCCGAGCCGGCTCCCGGCCAGCAGGGTGCGGGGGTCGAAGCGCTCCGTGGTGGTCATGGAGCGATCATCGCCCCCCGCCCCGCGGCCTGTCCCGCGAACCGTCCGCCGAATGCGCCCCGCGGGCCGTGGGGGGGCGACTCAGGGCACCGAGGGGCCGCCCAGGTAGTCGCCGGCCTCGTCGTAGGGCCAGGCGTTGGCCACGCATCCCTTGAGGCCCTTGATCTGCTGCATCATCGCCGGCGCGGGCCGGCCGGCGCCGGGGCAGGTCTCGTGGCCGTGGCCGATGCGGTGGCCGACCTCGTGGTTGACGATCAGCGCCCGGTACTCGTGGATCGGGCCGTCGAACTCCGGCGAACCCAGCACCCAGCGCTTCAGGTTCACCACGACGTCCGTGCCGACGCTGCAATTGACCTCGCCCCGGGTGAGCAGGCCCGCGGCGCCGCAGATCTTGTCCACCGTGCCCGGCGTGGCGATCTTCACCACGAAGTCGTAGGAACCGCTGCTGACCAGCCGGAAGGAGTTGGTGCCGTCCTGGGTCCAGCCGCGGTCGTCGGCGAGCACCTCGGATATCTCGTCGGCGGCGGCGCTCGGCCGGATGTCGACGCCGTCCTCGACGAGGACCTTGTAGCGGCGTACGCGGCTGCCGGTGCCCACGGTCGTGCCGTCGGCCTGGGCGGTGACGAAGGTGCCGGGGCCGGTCGCCGGAATGGCGATGGTGGAGGGGGACGGCGAGACCGACGGCGACGGCGAGGCCTTCAGGGACGGGGACGGCGAGGGGGAGGAGGAGGCCGACGGCTTCGCGGTCGAGGCGTCCAGGGCGTCCGTGACGTCGGCCACCTGGTCGTCCGTCACCGGCGGCCGGGTCTCCCGCCAGTAGGCGACGGCTGCACCCGCGGTGAGCAGGACGGCCCCGAGGGCGAGGCAGGCCAGGATCGCGCGGGCCGGCCCCCTGCGTCTGCGTCTGCGGGCGCGGGATCTGTGCCCGGCGCCGTCCGGCCCGGTTCTCCGGCTGCTCCGGCGGGCGGTGGATCGGCCCACGGCGTGCGTCCTCTCTGCTGGTCGTCGGGGCACGCACAGCCATCTCCGGTGTGCTGTTGTACCCCCAAGATCCAAGCGGACGCACGTGCGAAATCGTCACCGTTTCCGACGTGTCCCTTCTCACGCGGACATTCGGTCCGTGGACGCAACCGTTCGATGCCCCGGAACGTCTTCGTCGGAGCCGCCCGGAGGACATCCGGGCGACCCCGACGCATGCGGGGACGGAGTGCCGTCAGTGGGCGGGGGTCCGCTCCCAGCGGTAGAAGCAGCGCGCCATCGCGTCCTTGGGACCGCGCCAGGTCGCCGGGTCGTACGCCGAGACGTACGGCTCGAGCCGCTCGCTGACCTGGCGGAACTCCGGGTGCCCGGTCAGCCTGCCGATGGTGGGGGCCGGGTCCTCGTCGCTCTCGATGAGGTGCAGGTACACGCCGTCACCGAACTCGAAGAGGCTGCGCCGGTTGACGCCCACCAGGTGCGGCAGTTCGCCGCCGTCGGACTCCGCGAACACCTTCGCGATGTCCGGTGCCGCGCCGGGTGCCATCCGGGCGACGATCAGTGTGTGGTGCATGGGGGTGCTGCCCTTCGCCGCTGTCGGTCGGGGTCGGTCCGTGCCGGCCGGGGTGCCGGACGCCCGGTGCGGGACGCCCGGTGTCGGTCTCCCGGTGTCAGTCGGCGAGCACCGACGCGGTGCGCCGCTCGCCCGCCGCCTGCTCGATCCGGTCCCGGATCAGGGCCATCTGCGTACGGGAGTTGCGGTTGATGTTGTCCGTCATCCAGGCGTCGTCCACGGGCGCGTCCGGCTTCATCGCGAAGTCCTGCGTCCAGCGCATGACGGTGCCCTCGGCGGTCTCCGCGTACTCCCAGACGATGTTCATGTACTGGAAGGGGCCGGTCTCCACGCGCTGGGCGCGGACGGTGCGGGTGACGGGGTCGGCGACCCGCTCGGAGACCCAGCTCCACACCTTGCCGTCGGCGTCCGGGTGCATGGTGAGCCGGAAGGTGACCTTGTCGTCGTCGCGCCCGAGCACCTCCACGGAGGCGTACTCGCTGAACAGTCCGGGCCACTTCTCGATGTCGTTGGTCATGTTCCAGACCAGCTCCATCGGGGCGGCGATGGTGATCTCGTTGTCGGTGTGCCCTGCCATGTCACACTCCCGTCTTGAGGGCGCCGTTGATCAGCGCGAGGAAATCCGCGGGCGTCTTGCAGCGCTCGGCCTGCTCGGGCAGGCCCAGGCCGTACCGCTTCTCCAGCTCGGCCACGATGCCCAGCAGGCCGAGGGAGTCCAGGCCGAAGGTGTCGAAACCGTCGTCGGCCTGCTGCCGGAGGGTGACCGGGTCGACGTGCACGCCGGCGGTGCGCTTCATCAGCGCCGACAGCTCCTCGACGGTCACCTGGTAGTCCAGTTGGTCGGTCATGGTGTCCTCCTTGACTCGGGTTGGCCGGCCACGGGCACCGCCCGTGGCCGTTGGTCGTCGTCCGGCCGTCAGCGGCCCCCGGGCGGTACCGCGCCCCGGCGCAGGACGAGCGCCGAGTTGGACCCCATGAGGCCCCGCGCCAGGACCAGGGCCGTGCGCGGCTCGGCGGGGCGGGCCCGGCCGGTCACCAGGTCCAGGTCGTGGCACACGTCCAGCACGTGCGGGGTCGGCGGGATCAGCCCGTGCTCCATCGCGAGCACCGCCGTCGCCACGTCGAGGACCGGCGCCGCGCAGTACGCCCGCCCGGTCCCGGTCTTGGGCGCGGTGACCGGCACCCGGGCCGCGTGCGGGCCGAGCGCGTCGGCCAGCGCCAGCGCCTCGGCCCGGTCGGCCTCCGGGACCCCGAGCGCGTCCGCGAAGACGACGTCGACGTCCTCGGGCCGGCAGCCCGCCTCGGCCAGGGCTCCCCGGATCGCGCGGGCCAGCCCCTCCCGGGACCGCTCCCAGTGGCCGGGGCCGGTGAAGGTCGCCGCGTGCCCGGCCACCGTCGCCCGTACGTCCGCGCCGCGCTCCCGGGCCGCCGCCTCCTCCTCCACGAGGAGTACGGCCCCGCCCTCGGCCGGTGCGAACCCGCAGGCGGCACCGGTGAACGGGCGGTAGGCGCGGTCGGGTTCGACGGCCCGGCTCAGCTCGGGGTAGCCCAGCTGGCAGACGATCGAGTACGGGGCCAGCGGCGCCTCCGTCGCGCCGCAGACCACCGTGTCGGTGCCGTTGCGCACGGCCAGCGCGGCGTGCGCCAGGGCGTCCAGGCCGCCCGCCTCGTCGGCGGCGACGACCCCGCAGGGGCCCTTGAAGTCGTTGCGTATGGAGACCTGGCCGGTGCTGGCCGCGTAGAACCAGGCGATCGACTGGTACGGGCCGACGTGGCGCGAGCCGTGCCCCCACAGGTTCTGCAACTCCCGCTGCCCGAACTCGCCGCCGCCCGAACCCGCCGCGGTGACGACGCCGACCGAGAACGGCGAGTCCGCGTCGGCCCGGGCGAACCGGGCGTCGGCCAGCGCGTGCTGGGTGGCGGCCAGCGCGAAGTGCGTGAACCGGTCGGTCTGGACGAGGAAGCGGTCCTCGACCGTCTCGGCCGCGTCGAAGCCGGGCACCTCGCCCGCGACCCGCAGCGGCAGGTCCGCGCAGCCCTCCCGGGTGACGGGGCCGAGGCTGCTGACGCCGTCGGCGACCGCCTTCCAGTGCGCCTCGACACCGGTGCCGTGCGGCGACACCACGCCGAGTCCGGTGACGACCGCCCGCCGGCTCCCACCGCCGGTGCCGGTCCGTTGTGGTCCGCTCATCGCAGCCCTCCTTCACTGCCGCTCAGTACGACCGCCGACTGGAAGCCGCCGAAGCCGCTGCCCACCGACAGGACGTGCCGCAGCGTCCGCTCCCGTGCCTCGCGCGGCACGTAGTCCAGGTCGCACTCGGGGTCGGGGGTCGTGTAGTTGGCCGTGGGCGGCACCACCTGGTGGGCCATCGCCAGGACGCACGCGGCCAGTTCGATGGAGCCGATCGCGCCGAGCGAGTGACCCACCATCGACTTGATGGAGCTCATCGGCGTCGCGTAGGCGTGCTCGCCCAGCGAGCGCTTGACGGCCGCGGTCTCGTGCCGGTCGTTCTGCTGGGTGCCGGAGCCGTGCGCGTTGACGTAGTCGATCGCCGAGCCGTCGATGCCGGCCATGTCCAGGGCCGTGTCGATGGCCCGCGCCATCTCCAGGCCCTCCTTGGTGAGCCCGGTCATGTGGTACGCGTTGCCGAAGGTGGCGTAGCCGGATATCTCGCAGTACACGTCCGCGCCCCGGGCCCGCGCGTGCTCCAGGTCCTCCAGGACGAGCACCGCCGCGCCCTCGCCCATCACGAAGCCGTTGCGGTCGGCGTCGAAGGGGCGGGAGGCGTGCGCCGGGTCGTCGTTGTTCGGCGAGGTCGCCTTGATGGCGTCGAAGCAGGCCATGGTGATCGGCGATATCGGCGAGTCCGCCGCGCCCGCCAGGCACACGTCGACCCGCCCCTCGGCGACCGCGTGATAGGCGTACCCGACCGCGTCGAGACCGGACGTGCACCCGGTGGAGACGGTCTGCACCGGCCCGCGCACCCCGAACTCCTCGGCGACCGCGGAGGAGAGGGTGGCGGGGGTGAACGCGCGCTCCAGGTGCGGCTCGGCCCGCCGGTCGTCGACGTCCCAGCGCGAGCCGCGCTCGCTGACGAGGACGTAGTCGTGCTCCAGCCGGGTGGTGCCGCCGACCGCGGTGCCGAGGGTGGCACCGGCCCGCCAGGGGTCCTCGCGGTCCATGTCGAGGTTCGCGTCCCGGACCGCCTCCGAGGCGGCCACCAGCGCGAACTGCACGTACCGGTCGCAGCGCTGGGCGGTGGCGAGGCCGAGCCCGTGGTCGGACGGCTCGAAGTCGCACTCGGCGGCGATCTGCGAACGCAGCCCGGCCGGGTCGAACAGGGAGATGCGGCGCGTCGCCGTACGGCCTTCGGACAGCAGCCCCCAGAACTGGGGCACGCCGATCCCGCCCGGGGCGACGACGCCTATGCCCGTGACGGCGACCCGGCGCCGGGTCATGACACCACCTCGGCCGCCGGTGCGGGCCGCTCGTGCCCGGCGCCGCCCGCGTGCGCGTGCGCCCCGTCGCAGGGGAGGGCGTTGCCCTCGGCGTCCTCCGTGTCGACGTGGCCCAGCTCCGGCCGCGGGGCCAGCGGCCCCAGGTGGAACACGAGCCGCGCCTCGACGTCCCCCGCGTTGCGGAAGCGGTGGCGCATGTCCTGCGGGATCAGCAGCCCCTGCCCGGTGGCGAGCGAGTGCGGCACCCCGTCCAGGTCGACCTCGAGGGTGCCCTCCGTGACGTACACGAACTCCTCGGAGTACGGGTGGTAGTGCTCGGCGATGCGGTCGCCGGGCTGCACGATGGCCACCCCCATGAAGCCGCTGGTCGACCCGGCGGTGGTGGGGGTGAGAAGGGCGCGGAGGTCTCCGCCGCGGCGGCGGTTCGGCGCGATGTCGCCGAGGGAGACGATGCGTACCTGCTGGTCTGTCATGTCGTTCACTCCGGGGTGACGGGAGGACGGGGGAGGAGAAGCGGGGGGGGGGAGGGGTTCGCGCGGTCCGGCGGCCGGGCACGCCGTCGGACCCGGCCGGCCGCGCGGTGGGGGGTCTGGTTCAGCTGCCGGCCGAACGCCGGTCGGTCAGGGGCGTCATACGGATCCGGGTCAGCAGCCGGGACAGCGTCGCCGCCTCGGCCGGCGGCCCGTCGACGCCCACCGCGGCGGTGTCCAGCAGCCGCTCGGCGGCCGCGGCGCCCTCGGACCCGTGCAGGCCCAGGACGGCGGCGGGCGCGGCCCCGGGGTCACCGGCCACGTCGACGAGCCGTACGACGAGGTCGTCGCGGTGGAAGACGGTGGCCGCCCGCACGGGGCCCGCCGGGTCCTGCGCGGCGGACGCGTCCTGGCGGGCCAGCAGCCGGGCCAGCTCACCACCGGCGCCGGCGCGCACCGGGTAGAGCAGCGCGAGCCGCTCGGTGCGGGCGCCGGGACGGTCGCCCGTCGCCGCGTGGTGGACGGCCGGCATGGCGGCGCGGGTGAAGAACCGCCGGGCGGACTGCGGGTCACCGAGGTCCCGGTCCTGCTCCAGATACGGGTTCAGGGCCTCCTCGACCGCCCGCACCCCGGGCTGCCGTGCCACGTGACGCAGCGCGGTCTGAAGATCGCCCCGCACCTCCACGGCCCGCACGATCCGGTTGCCGGACATGAAGAGCGAGGTGCGCAGCAGCCGCGTGGAGCCGTCTACGTGGGCGTCGGGGGACACGTACTCGGACAGCAGCCGGGCGGTCTCGGCCTCGGTGCCGGGCCGGACGGTGAAGGTCAGGGCGTGCCGGACGACGTTGCCGCCGATCCGGGGCGCGGAGCGCGGCTCACCGGGCGCCGGTCGTCCGCCGTCGGTCTCCCGCAGGACGCTGTAGCGCAGCGAGTGGGTGTCACGGACGCAGGTCGCCAGCGGTTCGACGGTGTCCAGGTGCTCGTCGCTGTTGACCCAGGCCAGGAAGGGCGCGGCGCTCTCCCACTCGCTGGTCAGCAGCCACTGGGTCGGGTTCTCCAGGGACTGGCACAGCTGGTCGCTGACGTGTCCCGGAACGGCGGCGACCCGGTCGCGGATGCGCTCGTAGGCGTCCAGGAACTCCTGCTGCATGCCGTCGTGGACGTCCAGCATCAGGACGACCCGTACGCGGGAACCGTCGAACGCGGATATCGACACGCCGCCCGCGTCCGGAGCAACGGCCCTGGTGCGCGCGGCGGCGGACGCGTCCTTCGCGTCCTTCGCGTCCGTCGCGGTCGCGTCCGTGGTCGGGGCATCCGTCGCTACGACGGGAGAGACCGTCATCCGGCCCACCTCTTCTCCGGGGAACTTCTCGTGGACTGGGGGCGATCGTCACTGGCGCACGCCAGGCCGGCGGGGTGCGACGGTCGCGTAAGCACGATCGTGGGCCGTGCCCGCGAGGTCCGCGAACCAGGAGGGTTAAGCGGGTGAAGCCTGCGCCGCCGCGGGCGCCGACGGGCCGTACGGGGCATGCATGAAGGCCCCGGCGCACCCCTGTCGCGGGGCGCGTCCGTCACCCACGTCCCTCACCCACGTCCCTCACCCACGTATGTCACTCACGCATGTCACTCACATCTGTCGCAACGGAGGACGAGCAACCATGAACGAAAGAGCCGACCGGTCCGGCGGAGCCGCCCCTGGGGCCGGCCGGACCCACCGCGTCCCGGTGCTCGTCGTCGGCGGGTCCCTGGTGGGCCTGTCGACCTCGGTGTTCCTGGGACGGCTGGGCGTCCGGCACACCCTGGTGGAGCGCCACGCCGGCACCTCCATCCACCCCCGGGGGCGCGGCAACAACGTCCGCACCATGGAGATCTTCCGAGTGGCCGGCACCGAGCCCGACATCCGCCGGGCCGCCGCCACCCTGGCCGACAACCACGGCATCCTCCAGGCGCCGACCCTGGCCGGCGACGCCGGGGAGTGGCTGTTCAAGCAGATCGACCCCGGCAACGGACTCGCCCGCTTCAGCCCCAGCTCCTGGTGCCTGTGCAGCCAGAACGACCTGGAACCCGAACTCCTCACCCACGCCGCCAACCTCGGCGGCGACCTGCGCTTCGGTACGGAGCTGCTCTCCTTCGAGACGGACGCCGAGGGCGTGACGGCGATCGTGAAGAGCCGGGAGACCGGCGAGCACACCACGATCCGCGCGGACTACCTGGTCGCCGCCGACGGCCCCCGCAGCCCCGTCCGCGAACAGCTCGGCATCGGCCAGAGCGGACCCGGCGACCTGTTCCACAACGTCAGCATCACCTTCCGCTCCCGCCGTCTCGCCGACGTCGTGGGCGACCGCCGGTTCATCGTCTGCTACCTGACGGACGAGAACGCCGACGGCGCCCTCCTGCCCGTCGACAACCGCGAGAACTGGGTCTTCCACGCCCCCTGGCACCCCGAACAGGGCGAAACCGTAGAGGACTTCACCGACGAGCGCTGCGCCGCCCACATCCGCCGCGCGATCGGCGACCCGGACCTGGACGTCGAGATCACCGGCAAGGCCCCCTGGCACGCCGCCCAGCGCGTCGCCCGCAGCTACCGCTCCGGCCGCGTCCTGCTGGCCGGCGACTCGGCCCACGAGATGTCCCCCACCGGCGCCTTCGGCTCCAACACCGGTATCCAGGACGCCCACAACCTCGCCTGGAAGCTGGCGGCGGTGCTGGAGGGCTGGGCGGGCGAGGCCCTGCTGGACACCTACGACACGGAACGCCGCCCGGTCGCGGAGGCCACCAGCGCCCGCGCGGCCCACCGCTCGGTGGAGCACAGCCACCCGGGGTTCGCGCCGTCGGGGGTTGTGGGGGACGGGGGGCCGGGCGGCGTGCCCGGCGGGAGCGGTGCGTCCGGTGGGGCCGGCGGTGCTTCCGGCGGTGCGGCCCGTGGTGGTCCCGGCGGTGCTCCCGGTGCCGCCGGGGGTGTCGCCGGCGGGTCGGGCGGTCCCGGCAGTGCTTCCGGTGGTGGTCCTGGCGGTCCCGGCAGTGCGCCCGGTGGGGCGGCCAGTGGTGGTCCCGGCGGGGCGGCCCGTGGTGGTCCGGGAGGCGCACCCGGGGGTGGCGCACCCGGTGGTGCCCCTGCCGGTGGCCCCGGCGGCGGCCCGCAGCGCGGCATCCTCAACGTCGCCCTCGGCTACCGCTACCCCCAGGGCGCGGTGGTCGGCGCCGACCCGGCGACGCCGGTGGTCCCGGAGGGCCTCGACCTCACCGGCGCCCCGGGCAGCCGGGCCCCCCACCTCTGGCTCCGCCGGGGCGAGGAGCGCCTGTCCACCCTGGACCTCTACGAGGACTCCCTCGTCCTGCTCAGCGACGCGGCCCAGCCCGCCGGCTGGCACGAGGCGGCGACCGAGGTGGCCGCGGCGCTGCGCGTCCCGCTGAAGCCGTACCGCGTCGGCGGCACACCCGACGCCGACCTGGTCCCGGACGACGAGGAGACCGACTGGGCCCGGGCCCACGGAGTCACCCGGGGCGGCGCGGTCCTGGTCCGCCCCGACGGCTTCGTGGCCTGGCGTTCCCCGGGCCCCGCCCCCGACCCGGAGGCGATGCTGCGTCAGGTGGTGGGGACGGTACTGGCGCGCGACTGAGCCCTCGTGATCCGAACCGGCGAGGCACGACACCCCGGCCGGCCGGCGCCCCCGCCGGCCGGGGTCTCCACGGCGCTCCGCCCCGTCACCGCCGCATCCTGCCGAAGTAGAGGTAGGCGAACCCTTCGCCCTCGCGGGGCGCCCGTGTCCATGACCGGGTGGTGAAGGTGGCGAGCCGGCCCCGGGTGAGCGCGAAGCGGGGCAGCGAGAGCCCGAGCTCGCCGTGCAGCGCATGAAGGGCCCGCAGCTGCCCTTCCTTCCCGGAGTCCCCCGGGCGGAACAGCCGGTCCGGATCCAGGGCCTCGGGCAGGGCACCGGAGCGCTCGACATCCTCTCCCCGCAGGGTGAACCCGTACAGCTCCACGCCCCCTTCGGCCACCGACAGGTGGAACGCGTCCGGCCGGTCCCCGGCGGTCCCGTCCCCCTGCTCGCACCACACCACCACGGCCCGCCCGGCCGAGGAGGCGTCCGTGACCGGCGACCGGAACAGATGACTCATGCGGTGCAGGCCGTACCCGTCGAAGGCGAAGGCCCACGCCCCCTCGGCGCGCCCGGCGGCGACCACCGCGCGGTCCTCCCACAGCTCCACGCCCTCGTCCTCCCGCTCGTGCGGCCTGCGCGCCAGCCGGGCCGCGTCGTACGGCCGCAGGGGATCGCTCAGCACCGCCCCCTCCTCCCCGATCAGCTCGGGCAGCCGCTCGGGTCCGACCCCCTCGACCCACACACACCGGTACCCACCACCGAACGACCCACGGAATCCGCCGGGTTCCGCCAGCCACGCGAGCCCCGGCGGATCAAGATCCGGCACCGCCTCCGGGACCGGGCCCGTCTGCCCGCCCCGAGGCGTCGCCAGAACCTCCCGTCCCCGCTCCGGCGTGACCAGCGGCCCCAGCACCGGATCGGCGAGCAGCCCCAGCGGAACGACCAGCAGCGGCCCGGGCTGTTCCCACCGCGGGAGCGCGTTCCGCAACACCCGCCACGCCGCGTCGCACGCACCCCAACGGGCAGCCTTCCGAGCCTCGCCGACGGCCCGCCCCCAGGCGCCGGCGGGCGCGTAGCGGTAGGTCCCGTCCCGCACTGCCGCCAGCACCGCCTCGGCCGCCTCCCGACCGGCACCGCGGGCAACCATCATCCCCAGCCAGTAATCGTTACCGCCCGGCCCGCCCTGCCCCGCACCTGCGGCTTCCACGGGAAGCACCTCCGGCAGATAGCGGGCGTCGGCCACCAGGCTGCCGTATCCCTCGGAACGGCTCGGAGTCAGAAAGTGCCGGATCTGGCTCAACAGAACGGCGCTGTGCGGCCGCCCGAACTCGGACGCCTCCTCCAGCAGCGGCACGGCCTCCTCGTACCGCCCGCGCAGGGCCAGCAGCCGCGCCCGCTCCACCCGGGCGTCCTGCTCACGCGTGGTTGCGTTGACGAAGTCGGACCGCTCGGCCCGGGTGTCGTGGAAGTGGCGGTACATGGCCTCCATGTACGCCCGGAACGACGGGTACCGGTCCGGGAACTCACCGCCCCATCCCTTGTACACGTAGAGCGCCCACTCACCGTTCCCGTCGCGGTCCCCCGGGTCGAGCAGCGCGTACGACGCGTCGGAGTCCGTCTCCAGCCGAAGCGCGCGCTTCCACATCCCGGCCAGCAGCACCGCCTCCGGCGACGGGTCGTCGTCCAGGAACCCCTCGTACGCAGACGTCATGTCGTACGGATCCCCGAACCAGTCGATCTCCGCGACACCGCCGAGCTGGTAGACGCCGGCCATCTGATCCACGTACCACCCGTCGCTCACGGCCAGGAACTCCCGGTACGAAGGCGGCAGCCGCCGCCCCAGCCGCTTCTCCGCCGCGACGATCGCCGCCTCACCGGCCCCGTCCCGCCCCAGGACGACGGACCCGGGCCCGCCGTCCTCCTCCTGGTCGAGCCGGGGCATCCACTCCACCTGCCAACGCCCCAGAAAATCGGGCCAGTTGAAGGTCCCGTTGGAAGAATCGCCACTCATGCCCACATGCTGTCACCCGGCACCGACAACGGCGCCGTGGCGTCATCCTCGGGGTTCCGACAGACCGGACACCTCGTCGACCAGAGGCTGGACCCGGTACGGAACGACCGCACTCAGCGCGACGACCGTCGTACTGCGCCGCACGCCAGGCACCGCGAGCACGTGGTCGATCACTTGTTGGACGTGCTGGTTGCTGGTCCCGGCGATACGGCACCAGATATCACCGGGCCCCGTCACGATGTGCGCCTCGAGAATCTGCGGAACGGCCCGCAGCCGCGCCGCGATGGCCGCACGGGCAGGCTGGTCCACCTCGAACGTCGTGAACGCCTGCACCCCGTGCCCGAGCGCGGCGACGTCCACGTCAGGCCCGTACCCGGTCACCACACCGGCGCCGGCCAGCCGATCGAGCCGTGCCTGCAACGTGCCGCGGGCGACCCCGAGTTGCCGGGCGACCTCGAGCAGCCCGTCCCGCGGACGCTCCCGCAGAAGCCGCAGCATCCGCCCGTCAAGCAGGTCGAGCCCGCGCCGTGCCACCGTACGACCTGCCGATCTGCCACCGAAGAGGCACTCAGAATCCACTTCCCCTGCCGAATAAGCACTGGATCCGAACTCCTGTTGCCCATCCGACACCCGGTGTCTCACCCTAAGTGCTCCCGTCCACGAGGAGACCCGTGAGGCAGCACACGCACCCGTTCATCCCGTACCGGCCGAAGCGCTACGACGAAGCCGAAATGCTCCGCCGGGGCAGGGACTTCGTCTCCTTCGTCGACCGCCGACGCAGCGTGCGCTTCTTCAGCGACGAACCGGTCCCGCGCGAGTGCGTCGACCTCGCGATCGCCGCGGCGAACACCGCACCCTCCGGCGCCCACTTCCAGCCGTGGAAGTTCGCCGTGATCGGCGACGCCGGGACCAAGCACCGCATCCGGGTCGCCGCCGAGGAGGAGGAACGGGTGAACTACGAGGGCGGCCGCATCCCGCCCGAGTGGCGCGCCGCACTCGTCCGCCTCGAAACGGACTCCGACAAGAGCTTCCTCGACGTCGTGCCGTGGATCGTGGTCTGCTTCGCCGAGAAGAGCACCGCGATGCCGGACGGCTCGCTGCGCAAGAACTACTACGTGAACGAGAGCGTGGGCATCGCCTGCGGCCTCTTCATCACCGCTCTGCACGCGATGGGCCTGAGCACCCTCACCCACACCCCCAACCCGATGGCCTTCCTCACCAGGATCTGCGAACGCCCCGGCAACGAACGCCCCTACATCCTCTTCCCCGTCGGCTACGCGTCCCCCGACTGCGAGGTCCCGGACCTGGCCCGGAAGCCGTTGGCGGAGGCGATCACCGAGCCCCCGCGCTGACGGCCCCCGACCGCCGTGGGCGTCGCCGTGGGCGTCGTCGGGGGCAATCGGGGGGCCGTCGGGGGCCGTCGGGGGCCGTCGGCTCAGGTCCGGCTCACCTCCCGGCGAGCCGTCGCCGGCGGATCCACAGCCCACCGGCGACCCCGGCGGCGGCGGCGAGGGCACCCGCCCCGACCCCGGCGGCGACCGGCACGGTGTCCGCCGGCCCCGAGTCCGCGTGGGCGTCCGGGGCGGGTACCCGCGCCCGCCCGGCCCCGGTGCCGTACCCGCCGGCGTAGCCGTCCTCGTCGTACGTGGACCCCGGCATCTTGTCGGCGTACCGCTGATGCACCAGGCGCTGGTAGCGCGCCAGACCGGTGCCGCCGGCGCCGACGGAGGTACGGGCCTCCTCGTTCAGCGGGACGACCCGCCCGTCGGTCACCCGGTACCAGGCGTTCAGCTGGGGCTCGCGGAAGACCACCGAGCCGGCGTCGGCCCGGGCCGCGTAGTCGGTCTCGTCGCTCCCGGTGGCGATGTTGACCACCTGCCACTGTCCGGACACCCGGGCCGTCCACACCGAGGCGGTGTCACCGTCCGCGTCGACCGCCTTGGACGCGGCGAACTCCATCGTGGCCACCGGGGTCCGACCGGCCGAGGCCGCGGTGACGAACTCCGGGTTGAGCGAGTACACCGGCACGGTCTCGCCGACCAGGCGCGGGTCGGCGGCCTCGGCGGCCGCGGCCTCCTGGGCGGGGCCGAGCCGTCCCTTCCGCCCCGGCGGGAGGCCGTCGCGGGCGAAGAAGGTCTCCAGGACCCGCAGGGTGGCTGCGGACCCGGCGGCCCGGTGGGCGCCGTCCAGTTGGGCCGGGGTGGGGGCACCGGCCACCACGGACGGGGCGGAACCTCCCGCCCGGTCGGCGGCGACGGCGGGTACGGCGGTGGCGGGCAGACCGATCCCGACCAGTGCGAGGCCGGGCAGCACGGTCAGCGGCACGGCGCGGCGTCGGGCCGGGCGGGCGGTGTGTCGACGATGTGGTCGCATGCCGGTCTCACGCTCCGATGCCGTAGAGGGAGTGGGTCCAGAAGAAGGAGCCGTTGTTGACGTAGTAGCTGTAGGTGGCCCAGTTGTAGCGGTTGCTCGACGGCCAGGGGTCGCCCCAGTACACCCAGTTCCTGCTGACGTCGTAGCCGTACACGGTCAGCATGTGACCGCCGCCCGACTGCCACTGGATGCGCGACATCACCGGCCGGTCGGCGTCTATCTCCCGGGTGAGCGTGTCGTAGTTCAGGTAGCCGTCGACGTAACGGCCCGGGTTGATGCCCATCGAGTCGAACGCCCGCTGGTCGTTGCCGAGGGTGGCCTGCCAGTTGGGGCAGGAGCCGTTCACGGCCCGGCCGAAGGCGAGGTTGCAGAACTGGTTCTGCGAGTAGTCGCGGCCGTAGTACTCCGCGACGGTGTCGCCGGCCGCGGCCCAGCACCAGTTGCTCATCTGCTGGGCCTGCATGGAGATGTTCAGCCGACGCCAGGTCCACTCGGCCTGGGCGGTGCTGCCGCTCCACTCGGCCCGGGTGGTGCCGCCGCTCGACTCGGCCGCGGTGGTGCCGCCGCCGACCGCGGAACCGGTGGTGGCGGCGGACGCGGTCGAGGGGGCGAACAGCCCGAGGCTCGCGGAGAGGGCGAGCGCCACGGCCCACCGTCGCCGTGTCCGTGGGGAGGGGGACAAGCGCATGGACGGCCTCCTTGTGGGGTGGGGGAGTGGGTCGAGAATCGGGTCGGACGCCCGGCCGTTCAAGGTCGTTGAAGATCAAGCCGGTTGGGCGGTGAACCGGTTGTGAACACCTGTGAACACGACCGAACGGCGCCCGGCCCCGCCCCCGCCCGGTCCGCCCAGCCCCGCTGCCCTCTGCCCCACCACCCCACGAACCCACCGGGGAACGACCGGGGAACGATCCCGTCCGACCCGATGCCTTCGGCCACCGGCTGTGTGAACATCCACCCCAGACACGCACGCCCGGGCAAGACGGAGGTGAAGAGTGATGCGTACCGATACGCGCCCCGGCGGCGCGGTGCACGGCGACTCACCGGACGAGGCCCTGACCGAGGCGCTGCGCAGCGGCCCCTTCCACCTGGCGCTGCGGACGGCCGTCCGCCGGCGCGGCCTCGCCCTGCACCGCATCCGGCACCACCTGGCCGAGCAGGGCCTCCAGGTCAGCGTGACCAGCCTCAGCTACTGGCAGCGCGGGGAGAGGGTGCCCGCCAGGACCGAGTCCGTGCAGGTGGTCAGAGCACTGGAGCACATCCTGGACGTCACCCCCGGCGCCCTGGTCCGCCTGCTGGAGCCGGCCCACGGCGGAGCCACGGCCCACACCCGCGCGGCCCGCCGCTACCAGGAACTGTTCGGCCAGGACTCAGCCGTCCCCCAGCTCCTCGACCAACTCGACTGCCCCACCGAGGACCGCCTGCACACGGTGAGCCAGTCCGAGCAGGTACACATCGGCCCGCGACGCGAACTGCGCCGCCGGGAGATCCAGCAACTGGTCCGGGCCCACCGGGGCAACGTCGACCGCTACGTCTCCCTCTACGAGGGCGACCCCGGCTGCGACATCACCCGCGTACGCGTCGACCCCCTGGACAACTGCCGCCTGGGCCGCGTCCGCACCGACCGGGCGGCCGCCCTCCTCGCCGTGGAGCTGGTCTTCGACCGCCCCCTTGCCCTGGGCGAGACCCAGCCCTTCCGCTACCGCGTCACCGACGGCACGGGCGGCGAGAGCACCGAGTACACCCGGGGCTTCCGCTACCCGGTGAGCCACTACGTCCTCCAGGTCTACTTCACCCCGCCGACCCTCCCGGTCCGCTGCTACCGCTTCGGCCGCCGCGCCGCCAACGCCCCTCGCCACGGCGTCACCCAGCTCCCCCTCAACGGCTACCACAGCGCCCACCTGGCAGAACAGAACGCGAGCCCCGGCATCGTGGGCCTGGCCTGGGAATGGGACTGACCTCGTCGCCCCACACCGCCACGAGAAGGGCGACGCGGACCAGCGCGCAGTGCGGGGCCCCTCGAGCTCGCCCGGACAAGCCACCCCGACACACAGCGGCAATTAATCACTCGACCGCCTCCCCATGCCGCGAGAAACTCCCCGCAATGACGCAACGAACCGATACGCCCCCCACCTGGGACGAGCGCACGCAGCTGATCACCTTCCTGGACTACGCCCGTGACACGGCGCGGACCAAGTGCGAGGGCGTATCCGCGGAAGACGCCCGCAGAGCCCTCCTTCCGGACTCGCCGCTGATGACGCTGTGCGGGCTGATCAGCCATCTGCGGTGGGTGGAGTACCACTGGATCCAGGTGATGTTCCTGGGCGAGGAACCCGAGGGCCCGCTCACGCGGGCGAGCGACGACGACCCCGACCCCGAGATGCGGACAGCGCTCGACATCCCGTTGCCCCAACTGCTCGCCGAATACGAGCAACAGAGCGACCGCTACCGCCGCCTGCTGTCCGACCACGACTTGGACTCAAGGGCCAAGCGCCCCATCAGCGACGGCCGCCACGTCGACCTCCGCTGGGTGATCCTCCACCTCATCGAAGAGATCTCCCGCCACAACGGCCATCTCGACATCCTCCGAGAACTAGTCGACGGCCGAACCGGCGTCTAGGCCCCCCTCGACGTCCCCACGACGGATAGCCCCGGCGTGATCGGCAAGCCCACCGCAGGCAGATCCCGCCCGGGCGGCACACACCCGCGTATACGCAAAGACCCCGTCTCAGCGAAAGCGCTGATGGCGGGGTCTTTGGGCACCTCATACAGGGTGCCCCCGGCAGGATTCGAACCTGCGCACACGGCTCCGGAGGCCGTTGCTCTATCCCCTGAGCTACGGGGGCGTGTTCGTCGCGGTCGGTGTTGCTCGCGGCGACGGGTAGAACACTACCAGCTCGCCCGGGGTGGTCATGAACGGGTTTTCGCGGGTCGTGGGGCGTCCCGTCGGGGTGTTGTCCCCCGCGCGAGGTTGAAGTGGGGAAAACCCGGACGCGGTGGCCGGTGTCGACCTACTCTCGAGTTGTGCCTAGGGCGTCCGGCCGGATTCTTGTTGTGGACGACAACAAGGTCATCCGGCAGCTGATCAGGGTCAACCTCGAGCTGGAGGGCTTCGAGGTCGTGACCGCGGGCGATGGTGCCGAATGTCTGGAAGTCGTCCATCAGGTGCGGCCCGACGTCGTCACGCTCGACGTGGTCATGCCTCGGCTGGACGGGCTCCGCACCGCTGCCCGGCTGCGTGCCGATCCGCGGACCCGGGATCTTCCGATCGCGATCGTCAGCGCCTCCACGCAGTACGAGGTCGACGCCGGGTTCGCCGTGGGGGTCGACGCCTTCCTGTCCAAGCCGTTCGAGCCCGCCGAGCTCATCGGTCTCGTACGGCAGTTGGCCGAGCGGGAGGTCGGTGGGACCGCCGGCGACGCGTCGGGGGCGGGTTCGCCGGCCTCCCTGCCGCGTGTTCGCCGGCATACCGGGGAGAGCGAGACGCCCGCCCAGGCGTGAACCGGAGCGGCGGGCGCGTCCACGGCATCACGGCGTCCGTCCACATCCCGGGACTCCCGGGAAACGGTTCGCCCGGCCACCCCCCTCCTCCCATACGCTTGTCCCGTGACCCCCGTCGAGCTCTCCCGCACCGTGCTGCACGCCGTGCGTCGCGCCGTGGACGCCGGGGAGCTGAGCGTGGCCGTGCCGACGCGGGCCGTGGTCGCGCCGCCGGGGCCCGGAGGGTGCGGGGACTACGCCAGCAGCATCGCCCTCCAGCTGGCCCGGCCGGCCGGGCAGACGCCGTTCCAGGTCGCCGAGGTGTTGCGGCCCTACCTGGTCGGAACAGACGGGATCACCGACGTCGTCCTCACCGGGCCCGGGTTCCTCAACATCAGCCTCGACCGCGACGCCTCCGACGCAGGCCTGGTCCGCGAGATCCTGCGCCGCGGGGACCGGTACGGGTACGCCGACCAGCCGGACGGGCGCGTCGTGCAGCTGCACTGCCCGCACGACCTGCGTGCCGTCGTCGTCGCCGAAGCCTCCGCACGGCTGCTCCGTTCCCAGGGCGCCCTCGTCCGCGTGACCGCCGAGGGGTTCGAGGACGTCTGGACCTCCGTCCTCGGGGTCAGGGTCGACGCCGTCGGACACGCCCCCGCCGAGCTGCCCGTCAACGTCCGGCCCGTGCCCGTCCCCGCCCACGGGGCCGCCGACCCGCTGTCCCTCGGTCGCGACGCCGGACGCTGGGCCCTCCTCCACCCCGCGGCCCACGACCGCCCCCGCACCGGCGACGAGCACCTCGCCCAGCGGGAGAGCAACCCCCTCTTCCGCGTGCGGTACGCCCACGCCCGCGCCCGCGCCGCCACGCGCAACGCCGCCGAACTCGGTTTCACCGCCGCCCCCGGCCCCGTCGCCATCACCGGTAGCGACACCGGCACCCCGACCGACACCGGCACCCCGACGGGCTCTGGCACCCCGACCGGCACCGGCACCCCGACCGGCACCGGCACCCTCACAGACGCAGCGCCGGAGCTCCTCGCCGCCCTCGCCGACCACCCCCGCGTCCTCGCCGCCGCCGCGGACCACCGCGCTCCCGACCGGCTCGCCCGGCATCTCGTCGCCGTCGCCGATGCGGCGCTGCCCTTCCTGCTCACCGTGCTGCCGCGCGGCGGGGAGAAACCCTCGGCCGCCCACCGTGCCCGGCTGGCCGTTGCCGAAGCCGTCGGGGCGGTGCTGGCCGGCGGCCTGGACCTCCTCGGCATCGACGCACCCGACCACCTCTGAGAGAGCGCAGAAGACGCCATGAGCCGTTCCGCACACCCCGCCGGGCCCCGTCACGCCGATGTCCTGCCCGAGGGGCACTACACCGCCCCGGCCGAGGACCTGAACGCCCTCGACCCCAAGGTCTGGGCCCACACCGTCGGACGGGACGCGGACGGGGTCGTCACCGTCGGCGGGATCGCCGTCACGCAGCTCGCCGAGGAGTACGGCACCCCCGCCTACATCCTCGACGAGGCCGACTTCCGGGACCGGGCGCGGGCCTGGCGCACCGCCTTCGGCAACGACGCCGACGTGTTCTACGCCGGGAAGGCCTTCCTGTCGCGCGCCGTCGTGCGGTGGCTGCACGAAGAAGGGCTCAACCTCGACGTCTGCTCCGGTGGCGAGCTCGCCACCGCGCTCTCCGCCGGGATGCCCGCGGAGCGGATCGCCTTCCACGGGAACAACAAGTCGCCTGAGGAGATCGAGCGGGCCGTGCGCGCCGGGGTGGGGCGGATCGTGCTCGACTCCTTCCAGGAGATCGTGCGGGTCGCGCACATCGCGCAGTCGCTGGGCACGCGGCAGCGGGTGCAGATCCGGATCACCGTCGGCGTCGAGGCGCACACGCACGAGTTCATCGCCACCGCGCACGAGGACCAGAAGTTCGGGATTCCGCTGGCCGGCGGTCAGGCGGCGGAGGCGGTGCGGCGGGCGCTGCAGCTCGACGGGCTGGAGGTCATCGGGATCCACTCGCACATCGGGTCGCAGATCTTCGACATGTCGGGGTTCGAGGTCGCCGCGCACCGGGTGGTCGGGCTGCTCAAGGACATCCGGGACGAGCACGGCGTCGAGCTGCCCGAGATCGACCTCGGCGGCGGGCTCGGCATCGCGTACACCAGTGACGACGACCCCCGCGAGCCGCACGAGATCGCCAAGGCGCTGACCGAGATCGTGACGCGGGAGTGCGAGGCCGCCCGGCTCGCCACCCCCCGCATCTCCGTCGAGCCGGGGCGGGCCATCGTCGGGCCGACCGCCTTCACGCTCTACGAGGTCGGCACCGTCAAGCCCCTCGACGGGCTGCGGACCTACGTCTCCGTCGACGGCGGGATGTCGGACAACATCCGCACCGCGCTGTACGACGCCGAGTACAGCGTCGCCCTCGCCTCCCGCACCTCTGACGCCGAGCCGATGCTCGTACGCGTCGTCGGCAAGCACTGCGAGAGCGGGGACATCGTGGTCAAGGACGCCTTCCTGCCGGGGGACCTGGCGCCCGGTGACCTCATCGCCGTACCGGCGACGGGGGCTTACTGCCGTTCCATGGCCAGCAACTACAACCACGTGCTGCGCCCGCCGGTCGTCGCCGTGCGGGACGGCGCGGCACGGGTGATCGTGCGGCGGGAGACCGAGGAGGACCTGCTGCGTCTCGACGTCGGATGACGTACGTGGCGCGCCCCTGGGGGAGCGGGAGAGGTGCGGGTGAAGATCTTTCGGCCCGTACCCCCTCCGAAAATGAAATAAACGTCTCACGATCCGGACGAAAGGCAGAAAATCCCGTCCGGTGCGTGAGACTGGTCCAACCGTAGACGGTAAGAGGAAACGAGGTCGGATGATGCGTACGCGTCCGCTGAAGGTGGCGCTGCTGGGCTGTGGAGTGGTCGGCTCAGAGGTGGCGCGCATCATGACGACGCACGCCGCCGACCTCGCCGCCCGGATCGGGGCCCCGGTGGAGCTCGCGGGCGTCGCCGTACGGCGGCCCGACAAGGTGCGCGAGGGCATCGACCCGGCCCTCGTCACCACCGACGCCACCGCCCTCGTCAAGCGCGGGGACATCGACGTCGTCGTCGAGGTCATCGGGGGGATCGAGCCCGCGCGGACGCTCATCACCACCGCCTTCGCGCACGGCGCCTCCGTCGTCTCCGCCAACAAGGCGCTCATCGCCCAGGACGGCGCCGCCCTGCACGCCGCCGCCGACGAGCACGGCAAGGACCTGTACTACGAGGCCGCCGTCGCCGGTGCCATCCCGCTGATCCGGCCGCTGCGCGAGTCCCTCGCCGGCGACAAGGTCAACCGGGTGCTCGGCATCGTGAACGGGACGACCAACTTCATCCTCGACGCCATGGACACGACCGGCGCCGGATACCAGGAGGCGCTCGACGAGGCCACCGCGCTCGGGTACGCCGAGGCCGACCCGACCGCCGACGTCGAGGGCTTCGACGCCGCCGCCAAGGCCGCCATCCTCGCCGGGATCGCCTTCCACACGCGCGTGCGCCTCGACGACGTCTACCGCGAGGGCATGACCGAGGTCACCGCCGCGGACTTCGCCTCCGCCAAGGAGATGGGCTGCACCATCAAGCTGCTCGCCATCTGCGAGCGGGCGGCGGACGGGGGATCGGTCACCGCGCGCGTGCATCCCGCGATGATCCCGCTCAGCCATCCGCTGGCCGGCGTGCGCGAGGCGTACAACGCCGTGTTCGTGGAGTCCGAGGCCGCCGGGCAGCTCATGTTCTACGGGCCCGGTGCCGGCGGTTCGCCGACCGCGTCCGCCGTGCTCGGCGACCTGGTGGCCGTGTGCCGCAACCGGCTGGGCGGAGCGACCGGGCCCGGTGAGTCCGCGTACGCCGCCCTGCCCGTCTCCCCGATGGGCGACGTCGTCACGCGCTACCACATCAGCCTCGACGTGGCCGACAAACCGGGCGTGCTCGCCCAGGTGGCGACCGTGTTCGCGGAGCACGGTGTCTCCATCGACACCGTGCGGCAGTCCGGCAAGGACGGCGAGGCATCCCTCGTCGTCGTCACCCACCGCGCGTCCGACGCCGCCCTCGGCGGTACGGTCGAGGCGCTGCGCAAGCTCGACACCGTGCGGGGTGTCGCCAGCATCATGCGGGTTGAAGGAGAGTAACCAGCAATGACCCACCAGTGGCGCGGAATCATCGAGGAGTACCGGGACCGGCTGCCCGTCTCCGACAGCACGCCCGTCGTGACGCTCCGTGAGGGCGGCACCCCGCTCGTGCCCGCGCAGGTGCTCTCCGAGCGCACGGGCTGCGAGGTCCACCTCAAGGTCGAGGGGGCGAACCCGACCGGGTCCTTCAAGGACCGCGGCATGACCATGGCCATCAGCAAGGCGAAGGAGGAGGGTGCGCAGGCCGTCATCTGCGCGTCCACCGGCAACACGTCCGCCTCCGCCGCCGCCTACGGTGTGCGCGCGGGCATGGTCTCCGCCGTGCTCGTGCCGCAGGGCAAGATCGCGCTGGGCAAGATGGGCCAGGCCCTCGTGCACGGCGCGAAGATCCTCCAGGTCGACGGCAACTTCGACGACTGCCTCACGCTGGCCCGCGCGCTCAGCGACAACTACCCCGTGGCGCTGGTCAATTCGGTCAACCCGGTGCGTATCGAGGGGCAGAAGACGGCCGCCTTCGAGATCGTGGACATGCTCGGCGACGCGCCCGACGTACACGTCCTCCCGGTGGGCAACGCGGGCAACATCACCGCGTACTGGAAGGGGTACCAGGAGTACGCCGCCGACGGGGTCAGCACCCGCAAGCCCCGCATGTGGGGGTTCCAGGCCTCCGGCTCCGCCCCGATCGTGCGCGGCGAGGTCGTCAAGGACCCGTCGACCATCGCCACCGCCATCCGGATCGGCAACCCCGCTTCGTGGGACTTCGCGCTCGCCGCGCGGGACGAGTCGGGCGGCGCCATCGACGAGGTGACGGACCGTGAGATCCTGCGCGCCTACCGGCTGTTGGCCTCCCAGGAGGGCGTCTTCGTGGAGCCCGCGTCCGCCGCGTCGGTGGCCGGTCTGCTGAAGGCCGCAGAGCAGGGCAGGGTCGACCCGGGGCAGCGCATCGTGTGCACCGTCACCGGCAACGGGCTCAAGGACCCGGACTGGGCCGTCGCCGGTGCGCCGCAGCCGGTCACCGTTCCGGTCGACGCGGCGACGGCGGCCGAGCGGCTCGGTCTGGTCTGAGCCCCGCGCCGGTGAAAGGCGCCCGGCGCAGGAGGGCGTAGGCGACGCCCGGCCGGGAAAGTCACTGACAGGGGGTGCACAGGGGGCTTACGACACGCATCGTGCGCCTCCTGTGCGCCCTATGTCGCCACAGAACCTTCCTTCGATAGGCTGTACCTAACCCGCCTGCCGCATATGCCGCGGTGCCGCGCCGTCTCCGCGGTCGCGCACAGGGTTCCGTACGTCATCGTCGTCGTCATCGAATGTCATTCGACAGTCCCGCAGCTCAAGGAGAGTCATCTAGCGATGGCCGGTCCAGCGTTCCGCGCCGCCGCCGTCAGGGTGCGCGTCCCCGCCACCAGCGCCAACCTCGGTCCGGGCTTCGACGCCCTGGGCCTCGCGCTGGGTCTGTACGACGACGTGGTCGTCCGGGTGGCCGACTCCGGGCTGCACATCGACATCGCGGGCGAGGGCAGCGAGACCCTCCCGCGCGACGAGAAGCACCTCCTCGTCCGCTCCCTGCGCACCGCCTTCGACCTGCTCGGCGGACAGCCGCGCGGCCTGGAGATCGTCTGCGCCAACCGCATCCCGCACGGCCGCGGCCTCGGCTCCTCCTCCGCCGCCATCTGCGCCGGCCTCGTCGCCGCGCGCGCGGTGACCATAGGCGGCGAGGCCCGCCTCGACGACGCCGCGCTGCTCGACCTCGCCACCGAGATCGAGGGGCACCCGGACAACGTGGCGGCCTGCCTGCTGGGCGGTTTCACCCTGTCCTGGATGGAGTCCGGCGCCGCCCGGGCGATCAGGATGGAGCCCTGCGAATCCATCGTTCCGGTGGTTTTCGTACCCGGAAAGCCGGTACTGACCCAGACGGCGCGCGGACTGCTCCCGCGCAACGTCCCGCACGTCGACGCCGCCGCCAACGCGGGCCGCGCCGCGCTGCTCGTCGAGGCCCTCACCAGGCGCCCCGAGCTGCTGCTGCCGGCCACCGAGGACCGCCTGCACCAGGAGTACCGCGCACCGGCCATGCCGGAGAGCGCGGCACTGGTGGAACGGCTGCGCGGCGACGGCATCCCTGCGGTGATCTCGGGTGCCGGACCCACGGTGATGGCCCTGGCCGACGCCGACACGGCCGACAAGGTCGAGGCGCTGGCCGGAACGGACTGGGCGGCCAACCGGCTCAGCCTGGACGGGCAGGGCGCAGGCGTCCTGCCGCTGGCGACATCCGGCGACATTTAGACGCGCAAGCGGTTGCCGGATTGTGAGAGGGGGAATGTTTGTTGGATCCGGTAGTGTTAACCTCAAGTCTGCACCCGACCCCACCATGGCGAGGTGCCTCGTGTCCCCGTCAGGGACAGACATTCTTCCGGGAGCCCCCCAAGCCGCATCGTGCAGTGGATGTCGTACGTGATCAGTACGGCCGACACGGGCATTGAGCGGCCCGCCGGTGGGGGTCACCCCCTCTGGGGGAGTTTCGGAACCGGTGCGACCACGCCGCATGACACAGACACCGGGTGCCACGGCTAGGGGAAGCGCCATCACCAGATATCTCTTCCGCCGTTCAGGCGGACCACCGCCCCGGCACGGTTCGCACAGCAAGGACCGAAGCCGGACAGCACAACCGGTCGCCGAGCCAGACAGGCCGACGTCCGCTCCAGGGAAGGACCCTTCGTGAGCGACACCACCGATCTGATGGGCGCACGTGTCGAGGAGACCGCTGCCGCGCCCGCCACGGACGCCTCCGCGCCTGCCACCGGTGCCGGCTCCCGGCGGCGCCGCGGTACCGGCCTCGAGGGCATGGTGCTGGCCGAGCTGCAACAGGTCGCATCCGGTCTCGGCATCAGGGGCACCGCGCGTATGCGCAAGAGCCAGCTGATCGAGGTCATCAAGGAGGCGCAGGCCGCGGGGGGCGCCCCCGCCAAGGCCGCGCCCGCCGCCGCGGACGCCGTCGGCGAGACCAAGCCGAAGCGCCGCAGCACCTCCCGGACCCGTACGGGCGACGAGGCTCCCGCCGCGAAGGCGGGGAGCGCGGAGAAGGCCGGCAAGGCCGACAAGAAGGCGGACAAGGCGGCCGCCGACCAGCAGCAGATCGACATTCCCGGTCAGCCGTCCCCCAAGGTCAACGCCTCGGCCGAGCAGGCCGCGCCCGCCGCCGACGCCCCCTCCGAGCGTCGTCGTCGCCGGGCCACCGCCGACGCGGGCAGCCCGTCCGGCACCGAGACGGTCGCCGTCGAGACCCGCGGTGAGACGAAGGCCGACGCGTCGGCCCAGCAGCAGTCGCAGCAGCAGGGCCAGGGGCAGCAGCAGGGCCAGGGCGACGCGCGTTCCGACGGCGAGGGCGGCGAGGGCCGCCGTCGCGACCGCCGTGACCGGGGCGACCGCGGTGACCGGAACGACCGCGGTGACCGCGGCGGCCGGGACCGGCGCAACAAGGGCGACGACCAGAGCCAGGGCGGCGGTCGCCAGGACCGTCAGCAGCAGGGCGGCGGACGTCAGGACCGTCAGCAGCACGACGACGGCTACGACGACGACGGCGGCGGCCGCCGCGGCCGCCGGGGCCGCTACCGCGACCGCCGGGGCCGTCGCGGACGCGACGAGATCCAGGAGCCGCAGATCAACGAGGACGACGTCCTCATCCCGGTCGCCGGCATCCTCGACATCCTCGACAACTACGCGTTCATCCGGACCTCCGGCTACCTGCCCGGCCCCAACGACGTGTACGTCTCCCTCGCCCAGGTCCGCAAGAACGGCCTGCGCAAGGGCGACCACATCACCGGTGCCGTGCGCCAGCCCAAGGACGGCGAGCGTCGCGAGAAGTTCAACGCGCTGGTCCGCCTGGACTCGCAGAACGGCATGGCGCCCGAATCCGGGCGCGGGCGCCCGGAGTTCAACAAGCTGACGCCGCTGTACCCGCAGGACCGCCTCCGCCTGGAGACGGACCCCGGCGTCCTCACCACCCGCATCATCGACCTCGTCGCGCCGATCGGTAAGGGCCAGCGCGGTCTGATCGTGGCCCCGCCGAAGACCGGCAAGACCATGATCATGCAGGCGATCGCCAACGCGATCACGCACAACAACCCCGAGTGCCACCTGATGGTCGTCCTGGTCGACGAGCGTCCGGAAGAGGTCACCGACATGCAGCGGTCGGTGAAGGGCGAGGTCATCTCCTCGACCTTCGACCGCCCGGCCGAGGACCACACCACGGTCGCCGAGCTGGCCATCGAGCGCGCCAAGCGCCTGGTGGAGCTGGGTCACGACGTCGTCGTACTGCTCGACTCGATCACGCGTCTGGGCCGTGCGTACAACCTCGCCGCCCCGGCCTCCGGCCGCATCCTGTCCGGTGGTGTCGACTCGACCGCCCTGTACCCGCCGAAGCGCTTCTTCGGTGCGGCCCGCAACATCGAGGACGGCGGCTCGCTGACCATCCTCGCCACCGCCCTGGTGGACACCGGGTCCCGCATGGACGAGGTCATTTTCGAGGAGTTCAAGGGCACCGGCAACGCCGAGCTCAAGCTCGACCGGAAGCTCGCCGACAAGCGCATCTTCCCCGCGGTGGACGTCGACGCGTCCGGCACCCGCAAGGAGGAGATCCTGCTCGGCAGCGAGGAGCTCGCCGTCACCTGGAAGCTGCGCCGGGTGCTGCACGCCCTCGACCAGCAGCAGGCGATCGAGCTGCTCCTGGACAAGATGAAGCAGACCAAGTCGAACGTCGAGTTCCTGATGCAGATCCAGAAGACGACGCCGACGCCCGGCAACGGCGACTGAGCCACCGCCGACGGGTCCGCACCACGGAAGTCCCGCTTCGTCACTCGGGTGACGGGGCGGGACTTCCGGCTTGCCGGGCTTGTAGGATCAGCGCACTTGCAGTGGGGGGGGGGAACGTATTTTCGGATGCGCCCACAGGGTGATCAGTGCTGCCTTCACCGGCCCGCGCCCGGGGGCGGTTCTCTCCTGCCTGCGTCTACAGCGACAGGAGATCTGAGTGACGTCCACTCCTCGAAGAGCCCGGCTGGCTCTTCCCGCGGCCGGTGCCGCACTCGCCCTGTCGGGCGCGGTCCTCGCGGCCGCCCCCGCCCAGGCCTCCGGCGGGGCCCCCGTCCCGCCCCGGCCGGCCGTCACCGAACGGCCCGCCACCGCGTCCCCCGCCGAGCTGGCGCACCGTGTCCGGGAATCCGGGGCCGCCCTCAAGAGCGACACCCCGGCCGCCCCCGGCGCGGAGCCGGAGGCCGGTCCGAGCACCGAGGCCCCGTCCGGCAGGATCGACCCGAAGATCATCGGCGGCACGAACGCGTCGATCTCCGAGGCGCCGTGGATGGTGCAGCTGCACTACTACGACGACAAGGGCACCACCGACACCGCCGACGACGAGGGCTACTTCTGCGGCGGCACCCTGGTGGCCCCGGCGAAGGTCCTCACCGCCGCGCACTGCGTGTACGGCCTGGACTGGGCGCAGAACGGAGCCGTCCTCGCCGGCACCGCCCAACTGCCCGAAGGCAACGACCTGCACGGCGGCCGGGTGGCCGGCGTATGGCGCCAGTGGGTCAACCCCACGTACCGGCCGAGCAGCATCTCGGGCGGCGACCTGGCGGTGCTCACGCTGGGCGAGGCACTGCCGTACAAGACGCTGCGGCCGACGACGAGCGGCGACACCGCCTCCTACGCCAACGGGACTCCGGCGACCGTGTACGGCTGGGGGCGCACCAGCTCCACCAGCCAGGACATCTCGCCGACGCTGAAGAAGGCGACCGTGCCGATGCGCTCGGACGCCTCCTGCACGTCGTACTGGGGCTCCGACTTCGTGCCCGGCCAGATGGCCTGCGCCGGCACCCCGGCCTCCGGCCAGGACGCCGGTACGGTCTCCCCGTGCAACGGCGACTCCGGCGGTCCGCTCGTGGTCAACGGCAGGATCGCCGGCGTGGTCTCCTGGGGCGTCGAGGACTGCGTCGCCTCGGGTGCCTACGGCGTCTACGCCAAGGTCAGCTCCTACGTCGGCGAGGTCAACTCCCGCGTCGACGACACCGACCTGGACTTCGACGGCCTCGCGGACCTCTTCGCCCGCACCCCCGGCGGCGACGCGTACGAGTACTACTCCCTCGGCGACAGGTGGCCGTACCTGGACAACCGCCTCTCGCTCGGCGACTGGGGCGGGGTGAGCCTGGTGCGCCAGGGCGACCTGGACCGCGACTTCTACCAGGACTACGTGTACCGCGCCTCGGACGGCGTGCTGTACACCCTCGCCTTCAACGGGGTCGACGCCTACGACTCGATCCGCGTCGGCGGCGGCTGGAACGTGATGAAGGACCTCCGCGTCCCGGGCGACCTCTCCGGCGACGCCCTGCCCGACCTGGTCGCCAAGGACAAGTACGGCGTCCTGTGGCTCTACCCCGGCAAGGGCGACGGCACCTTCGGCAGCCGGGTCCGCATCGGCGGCGGCTGGGCCAAGTACACGATCACCGGCAAGGGCGACTACAACCGCGACGGCAGGCCCGACCTGCTGGCGCGGGACGGCTCGGGCGTCCTGTGGCTGTACCCGGGCACCGGGAAGGCCGCGCCGGCGCTCGGCAGCCGGGTGAGGGTCGGCGGCGGCTGGTCCGTCTACAGCGCCTTCGCCACCGCGGGCGACGTCACCGGTGACGGCAGGCCCGACCTGCTGGCCCGCGACGGCTCCGGTGTGATGTGGCTCTACAAGGGCACCGGCAAGTCCGGCACGGCGACGTTCAAGACCCGTGTGCGGGTCGGGGGCGGCTGGAACGCGTTCAACCTCTTCGGCTGAGCGAACGAGCCCCACGGGGCCGCCTCCACCCCGGAGGCGGCCCCTTCGCCGTTCACCGGGAGCGCGGCTGCGACCTTCGCCACACGGGACGCCCCGGGCGGCGTCCCGGCGGGACGGGGCCGGTGCTCGTGGATGCCCAGGTCAGCGCCGCGGACCCGCGCACCGCGAACACGCTCCGTCACCGTTTTTGCACCGGTTCGCCACAGTCCGTTGTGCAACCCTGTCCCGAGTTCCGCCGTCTGAGCTACGGAGGGACCATGGTGAGGACCGGCGCCGAACCCGCCGCCGGACCGACCGCCCCGACCCTGAGCGCAGGGGGTAACCGACCGGACGAACACCGAGGAGCCCATGTCCGCCGAGAGCACGCCGGATCCCGCGATACCCGGCCCCGGCCAGTCCCGCCCCACCGGACCCGGCCACCGGGGCAAGGGGCGCCGCCGCAGGCCCAGATCGGGCCGGCGCAAGGCCCTGCTCGTCGCGGCCTGGAGCGCGGCCGGCATCGTGGTCCTGGGCGGCACCGGAGCGGGAGTCCTGTACTTCAAGCTCAACGGCAACCTCACGAGCGTCGACATCGACGCGGCACTCGGCGCCGACCGGCCCGAGAAGGCCGACAACGGCTCCGAGAACATCCTGGTCCTCGGCTCCGACACCCGTTCCGGCGGCAACAAGAAGCTCGGCGGCGGCACCGACGACGGCACCGCCCGCTCGGACACGGCGATGATCGTGCACGTCTACAAGGGCCACAAGAAGGCCAGCGTGGTCTCCATCCCGCGCGACACCCTCATCGACCGCCCCGACTGCACCGACACCGACGGCAACGAGCACCCCGCCGCCGAGGGCGTGATGTTCAACTCCGCCTACTCCACCGGCGGCGCCGCCTGCGCCGTGAAGACCGTCGAGTCGGTCAGCGGCCTGCGCATGGACCACTACCTGGAGGTCGACTTCAGCGGCTTCCAGAACCTCATCGACGACCTCGGCGGCGTACGGGTCACCACCACCGAGGACATCAAGGACCCCGACAGCCACCTCGACCTCCCGGCCGGCACCCACCGGCTCGACGGCGAGCAGGCCCTCGGACTGGTCCGCACCCGGCACGGCGTCGGCGACGGCTCCGACCTCGGCCGCATCCAGCTCCAGCAGGCCTTCGTCAAGGCCCTGGTCCACCAGGTCAAGGACATCGGCCTGCTCGGCAACCCCAAGAAGCTGTACGACATCGCCGACACCGCCACCAAGACCGTGACCACCGACTCCGACCTGGGCTCGGTGAACTCCCTGATGTCCTTCGCGACCGGGCTGAAGGGCATCGGCCCGGACAAGATGCACATGGTCACCATGCCGGTGGTCTACGACCCCGCCGACGCCAACCGCGTCCTGGTCGAGAAGGACAAGGCCCAGCAGGTCTGGACGGCCCTGAAGAACGACCGCCCGATCCCGGAGTCGGCCACCAAGGGCACGGCCACGGGTGAGGCCAAGGGCGTCGTGAACGCCGGGGAATAGTTCACCCCCGCCCCCGGTTTTGGGGGATGGCCCCAGTCCTGGCAGACTGGTACGTCGGCTCCGGTTCACGCTCCCGCATCCCGCGGCTGCGACCCGGCGCCCTCCCGGAACAGTAGGAGACACCTTGAAGCGCGACATCCACCCCGAGTACGTCGAGACGCAGGTCAGCTGCACCTGTGGCGCGTCGTTCACCACCCGCAGCACCATTCAGTCCGGCACCATCCGGGCCGAGGTCTGCTCCGAGTGCCACCCGTTCTACACGGGCAAGCAGAAGATCCTCGACACCGGTGGCCGCGTGGCCCGCTTCGAGGCCCGCTTCGGCAAGGCTTCCGCCGGCTCCAAGAAGTAGCGAGCCTCCAACCGCCGGTCCACGGCCGCATCCCCTGCCCGGGGAGCGCCGGGACCGGCGTTTTTGGTCGCCCGTCTTCCCTTCCCACGCAGTAGCAGGAGCCCAAGATGTTCGAGGCCGTCGAGGAACTCGTCGCCGAGCACGCCGACCTGGAGAAGAAGCTCGCCGACCCGTCGGTCCACTCCGACCAGGCGAACGCGCGCAAGCTGAACAAGCGGTACGCCGAGCTGACCCCGATCGTCGCCACGTTCCGCTCCTGGAAGCAGACCGGCGACGACATGGAGACCGCGCGCGAGTTCGCGGCCGACGACCCCGACTTCGCCGCCGAGGTCAAGGAGCTGGACAAGCAGCGCGACGAGCTGACCGAGAAGCTGCGCCTGCTGCTCGTCCCGCGCGACCCCAGCGACGACAAGGACGTCATTCTCGAGATCAAGGCCGGAGCCGGCGGCGACGAGTCGGCGCTCTTCGCCGGCGACCTGCTGCGCATGTACCTGCGCTACGCCGAGCGGGTCGGCTGGAAGACCGAGATCATCGACTCCACCGAGTCCGAGCTGGGCGGCTACAAGGACGTCCAGGTCGCCGTGAAGACCAAGGGCGGCCAGGGCGCCACCGAGCCCGGCCAGGGCGTCTGGGCGCGGCTCAAGTACGAGGGCGGCGTGCACCGCGTGCAGCGCGTGCCCGCGACCGAGTCCCAGGGCCGGATCCACACCTCCGCGGCGGGCGTCCTCGTGACCCCCGAGGCCGAGGAGATCGACGTCGAGATCAACCCGAACGACCTCCGCATCGACGTCTACCGGTCCTCCGGGCCCGGCGGCCAGTCCGTCAACACCACCGACTCCGCGGTGCGCATCACGCACATCCCGACCGGAGTCGTCGCCTCCTGCCAGAACGAGAAGAGCCAGCTGCAGAACAAGGAGCAGGCCATGCGTATCCTGCGCTCCAGGCTGCTCGCGGCGGCGCAGGAGGAGGCGGAGAAGGAGGCCGCCGACGCCCGGCGCAGCCAGGTCCGCACCGTCGACCGCTCCGAGAAGATCCGCACGTACAACTTCCCGGAGAACCGCATCTCGGACCACCGTGTCGGTTTCAAGGCGTACAACCTGGACCAGGTCCTGGACGGCGACCTCGACTCGGTGATCCAGGCCTGCGTCGACGCGGACTCGGCGGCCAAGCTCGCCGCCGCGTAAGCCCCGTACGACAGCCCGGAGGACCAGCGTGCCGCTACATCACGGGGGGCGACCCCCGAACCCCCGCAGTGTGCTGCTCACGGAGGTGGCCCAGGCCACCCAGCGGCTGGCCGATGCCGGCGTGCCCTCGCCGCGCACCGACGCGGAAGAACTCGCCGCGTACCTGCACGGCGTCAAGCGGGGCGAGCTGCACACCGTGCAGGACGCGGACTTCGACGCCCGGTACTGGGAGGTCGTCGCCCGCCGGGAGGCGCGCGAGCCGCTCCAGCACATCACCGGCCGCGCCTACTTCCGCTACCTGGAGCTCCAGGTCGGCCCCGGCGTCTTCGTGCCCCGCCCCGAGACCGAGTCGGTCGTCGGCTGGGCCATAGACGCGGTGCGGGCGATGGACGTCGTCGAGCCCTGCATCGTCGACCTGTGCACCGGCTCGGGCGCCATCGCGCTCGCCCTCGCCCAGGAGGTGCCGCGCTCGCGCGTGCACGCCGTGGAGCTGTCCGAGGACGCCCTGAAGTGGACGCGCAGGAACATGGAGGGGTCCAGGGTCGACCTCCGCCAGGGAGACGCCCTGACGGCCTTCCCGGACCTCGACGGCCAGGTCGACCTGGTGGTCTCCAACCCGCCGTACATCCCGCTCACCGAGTGGGAGTACGTCGCCCCCGAGGCCCGCGACCACGATCCGGAGCTGGCCCTGTTCTCCGGCGAGGACGGCCTCGACCTGATCCGCGGCCTGGAACGCACCGCGCACCGCCTGCTGCGCCCCGGCGGCGTGGTCGTCGTCGAGCACGCCGACACCCAGGGCGGCCAGGTGCCCTGGATCTTCACCGAGGAGCGGGGCTGGGCCGACGCGGCCGACCACCCCGACCTCAACAACCGGCCCAGGTTCGCGACCGCCCGCAAGGCACTGCCGTGAACATCCCGACGACCCCCACCCCGCAGTACGTGTACGAGGAGGCCAGCTAAATGGCACGGCGTTACGACACCAACGACGCGACCGACCGAGTGACCGGTCTGCGCGAGGCCGCGTCCGCCGTCCGCCGTGGCGAGCTCGTGGTGCTGCCGACGGACACCGTGTACGGCATCGGCGCCGACGCCTTCACCGCGGAGGCCGTCGGCGACCTGCTGGAGGCCAAGGGACGCGGCCGAACCATGCCCTCCCCGGTCCTCATCGGCTCGCCCAACACCCTGCACGGCCTCGTCACGGACTTCTCCGAGATGGCCTGGGAACTCGTCGACGCCTTCTGGCCCGGCGCGCTGACCCTGGTCGCCAAGCACCAGCCGTCCCTCCAGTGGGACCTGGGCGAGACCCGCGGCACGGTCGCCGTCCGGATGCCTCTGCACCCCGTGGCCATCGAGCTGCTCACCGAGGTCGGCCCCATGGCCGTCTCCTCCGCCAACCTGACCGGCCACCCGGCCCCCGAGGACTGCGACGCCGCCCAGCAGATGCTCGGCGACTCCGTATCCGTCTACCTCGACGGCGGCCCCACCCCCGGCAACGTCCCGTCGTCCATCGTCGACGTCACCCGCGAGGTGCCCGTGCTGCTGCGCGCGGGCGCGCTGTCCGCGGAGGAACTGCGCAAGGTGGTACCCGACCTCGAGGTGGCGAATTGACGGCCCCTGAGACGGGGCGTGGCATAGGCAACGGGGAACGCGCCGCGGAGATCACGACCACGTTCGTCGGACTTCCGCGCGACAGCTTCCGCATCCTCCACGTCAGCACCGGAAACGTCTGCCGCTCGCCCATCACCGAGCGGCTGACCCGGCACGCGGTGCAGGAGCGGCTCGGTGTGCTGGGCGGCGGCCTGATCGTGGAGAGCGCCGGCACCTGGGGCCACGAGGGCGCCCCCATGGAAGCGAACGCCGAGACGGTCCTCACGGACTTCGGCGCCGACCCGGCCGGGTTCACCGGCCGCGAGCTGCTCGACGAGCACGTGATCCGCGCCGACCTGGTCCTCACCGCCACCCGCGACCACCGGGCCCAGGTCATCTCCATGGGCCACTCGGCGGGCCTGCGCACCTTCACCCTCAAGGAGTTCACCCGCCTGGTGAACGCCATCGACCCGGCCACGCTCCCTCCCCTGGAGGACGGCGTGGTCACCCGCGCACGCGCCCTGGTCCGCGCCGCCGCCGCTCTACGCGGGTGGCTCCTGGCACCCACGGCCGAGGCGGACGAGGTGTACGACCCGTACGGCGCCCCGCTGACGTTCTTCCGGTCGGTCGGCGACGAGATACACCAGGCACTGGACCCGGTCGTGACCGCGCTGACGGGGGTCCCCGCGCGCGCGTAGGACCCGTCGTGCGCACGCCGGGCGGCTTCGCCGTGCCGGGCCTACATTGGTCGTACGTCACCGTCGACGCACGCCCGGAGCGCACCATGTCGGTCACCCACGACATCCTCGAGGCCGATGCCGGCCCGCTCGGAGTCCTGGCGCGCCAGGATCCCGAGCTGGGCGAGATCCTGTACGCCGAAGGCCGCCGGCAGGCGACGACACTCCAGCTGATCGCCGCCGAGAACTTCACGTCCCCCGCCGTGCTGGCCGCCCTCGGCTCCCCCCTGGCCAACAAGTACGCCGAGGGCTACCCGGGCGCCCGCCACCACGGCGGCTGCGAGATCGTCGACGTGGCCGAGCGGCTGGCCGTCGAGCGCGCCAAGAGCCTCTTCGGCGCCGAGCACGCCAACGTGCAGCCCCACTCCGGCTCCTCCGCCGTACTGGCCGCCTACGCCGCCCTGCTGCGCCCCGGCGACACCGTCCTCGCCCTCGGCCTGCCCTACGGCGGCCACCTCACCCACGGCTCGCCCGCCAACTTCTCCGGCCGCTGGTTCGACTTCGTCGGCTACGGCGTGGACGCGGAGACCGGGCTGATCGACTACGACCAGGTGCGCGCCCTGGCCCGCGCCCGCCGTCCCAAGGCGATCGTCTGCGGCTCCATCGCCTACCCCCGCCACATCGACCACGCCGTCTTCCGCGACATCGCCGACGAGGTGGGCGCCTACCTCATCGCGGACGCCGCGCACCCGATCGGCCTGGTCGCCGGGGGAGCGGCGCCCAGCCCGGTGCCGTACGCCGACATCGTGTGCGCCACCACGCACAAGGTGCTGCGCGGGCCGCGCGGCGGCATGATCCTGTGCGGAAGCGAACTGGCGGAGCGGGTCGACCGGGCCGTCTTCCCCTTCACGCAGGGCGGCGCCCAGATGCACACCATCGCCGCCAAGGCCGTCGCCTTCGGCGAGGCGGCCACCCCCGCGTACGCCGCCTACGCCCACCAGGCGGTCGCCAACGCCCGGGCGCTTGCCGCCCACCTGACCGCCGAGGGCCTGGTCGTCACCACCGGCGGCACGGACACCCACCTGCTCACCGCCGACCCCGCCCCGCTCGGCGTCGACGGGAAGGCCGCACGGGGGCTGCTCGCGGCGGCCGGGATCGTCCTGGACTGCTGCGCACTCCCGCACGGCGACGCCCGCGGCCTGCGCCTGGGCACGGCGGCGATGACCACGCAGGGCATGGGGGAGCGGGAGACGCGGGCCGTGGCGACACTGCTCGCCGGGGTGCTGCGCGGGACGACGGACCCGGCCGCGGCCCGGGCGGACGTACGGGACCTGACCGCGGAATTCCCCCCGTACCCGGACTGAGGGCGGGTAGGCGTACCGGCGTGCACGGCCACACGTGCAACCATCGTCGATACCCGGAAGTCCTCAACCGTATGCGCCGCATCGCCAAGCGCATCGCTAGGGTGTGGGGTTGAGGATGGCCAGCGAGACCTGTGGGGAAGCCCGTGCGTGAATACCTGCTGACGCTCTGCATCACGGCCGCGGTGACGTATCTGCTGACAGGGCCGGTACGGAAGTTCGCGATCGTGGCGGGGGCGATGCCGGAGATCCGGGCACGTGACGTGCACCGGGAACCCACTCCGCGGCTCGGCGGGATCGCGATGTTCTTCGGGCTGTGCGCCGGCCTGCTGGTCGCCGACCACCTCACCAACCTCAGCGAGGTCTTCGAGAAGTCCAACGAGCCGCGCGCCCTGCTCTCCGGGGCCGCCCTGATCTGGCTGATCGGTGTCCTGGACGACAAGTTCGAGATCGACGCCCTGATCAAGCTGGGCGGGCAGATGATCGCCGCCGGTGTGATGGTGGTCCAGGGTCTGACCATCCTGTGGATCCCGCTGCCGGGCGTCGGCACGGTGGCGCTCACCCAGTGGCAGGGCACCCTGCTGACGGTGGCCCTCGTCGTCATCACCATCAACGCGGTCAACTTCGTGGACGGCCTGGACGGCCTCGCGGCGGGGATGGTGTGCATCGCGGCGGCGGCGTTCTTCATGTACGCCTACCGGATCTGGTACTCGTACGGCATCGAGGCGGCGGCGCCCGCGTCGCTCTTCGCGGCCATCCTCATGGGCATGTGCCTCGGCTTCCTGCCGCACAACATGCACCCCGCCCGGATCTTCATGGGCGACTCCGGATCGATGCTCATCGGCCTGGTGCTGGCGGCCGGCGCGATCTCGGTCACGGGGCAGGTGGACCCCGACCTGATGAACCTGTTCTCCGGGTCCGAGCGCAACTCGGTGCACCAGATGGTGCCGGTCTACATCCCGCTGGTGATGCCGCTGACCATCATCGCCATCCCGGCCGCCGACCTGATCCTGGCGATCGTCCGGCGCACCTGGAAGGGCCAGTCGCCGTTCGCCGCGGACCGGGGGCACCTGCACCACCGGCTGCTGGAAATCGGCCACTCGCACAGCCGCGCGGTGCTGATCATGTACTTCTTCTCGGCGTTGATCGCCTTCGGTGCGCTCGCCTACTCCGTGAACGCGGCGTCGATGTGGATCGTGCTGAGCGTCGTCTTCCTCAGCGCGATCGGCCTGGTCCTGCTCCTGCTGCCGCGCTTCACCCCGCGCGCGCCCCGCTGGGCGGAGGGCTTCGTCCCGCCGCGCTACCGGCGCCGCAGGGCGGCCGTCATGGCGAGCGAGGAAGAGACCGCGGCCCCCGCGGACGAGGACGAGGAGCGGGTTCCGGTCGGCGTGGGCGTCAACGGAGCGACCGCCATCGGATCCCGTACGCGCACCAGGTGACCACGGCTAAATGCCGCATTACCAGACAAGTTGGCGCGCTAATTGCACAAACGCGCACCGTCACTCTCACGTGTGACAGCAAGCACACCCAGAGGTAAAGACCTCATCAAATAGTTTGTGATACGGTTCACGAGTATCCCCCGGGTAGAGCCCAAGGACCGTAGTGCGACGGTCTCTTGTAAGTGAGGACCTCGTCCGGCTCGGGGCTACGCTCGTCCATGACGACACCTGCCCCCTGTGTGTTGAAAGCGGAGTTGCCGCCATGCCGTCCAATGACGTCCGGATCCTGCTTCAGGCTGCCGTGCCCACGGCTGCCGTCGGCGCTGTAGCCGCCGTCGTCAGCGCCGTGGTGGCCGGCGGCAAGGGCGCGGTCGGAGCCGTCGTCGCGACCGTGGTGGCGATGCTCTTCATGGGAATCGGGCTCTACGTCCTGCAGCGCACCGCCAAATCGCTTCCGCACCTTTTCCAGGCGATGGGCCTGATGCTCTACGCGGCACAGATCCTGCTGCTGTTCGTCTTCCTCGCCGCGTTCAAGAACACGACGCTGTTCAACCCCCGGTCCTTCGCGATCACTTTGGTCGCCGTCACGCTCGCGTGGATCGCCGCGCAGACGCGGGCGCACATGAAGGCCAAGATTCTCTACGTCGAACCCGAGTCGTCGAGCGAGAAGCCCGAGAAGACGGGCCACTCGTCGTGAGGGGTAGGGCCGGGATAAAGAGGCATGTGAAGTCCTGCTATCGTCCGGTGCCAACTGCGGCATCGCGGGCGCGGGCATCCGAGCTGACGCCTGCACGAGCGCGAGGCAAGATGCCCCACAGCCGCCCCCACATCCGTAACACCAGTCCCGTGCCGAACTGCGGCCCCGCGCCGCGCCGACACAACGAGGTTGCCGTACCCATGCGCCACGATGAAGGAGCCCGCGGTGAGTGCTGACCCGACGCAGGTGCTCGCCTTCGAGACCGACTGCCACATTTTCGACGGGTGTGGCTTCCCGGCTCCCGGCCTGCACTCGTTCCTCTTCGAGCCGCTCTGGGGCAACGCAGACGGCAACGGCCTGTACTTCAACAAGCCGATGCTGCTGGCTCTGCTCGGCTCGTTCATCATCGTGGGCTTCTTCTGGGCCGCCTTCAACAAGCCGAAGGTCGTCCCGGGCAAGCTCCAGATGGTCGCCGAGTCCGGCTACGACTTCATCCGCCGTGGCGTGGTCTACGAGACGATCGGCAAGAAGGAAGGCGAGAAGTACGTCCCGCTCGTCGTGACGCTCTTCTTCTTCGTCTGGATGATGAACCTCTGGTCGATCATCCCGGTCGCCCAGTTCCCGGTCACCTCGATCATCGCCTACCCGATGGTCCTGGCCCTCATCGTCTACGTCCTGTGGGTCTCGCTCACCTTCAAGCGCCACGGCTTCGTCGGCTTCTTCAAGAACGTCACCGGCTACGACAAGTCCCTCGGCGCGGTCCTGCCGCTGTCGATGACCATCGAGTTCTTCTCGAACCTGCTGGTCCGCCCCTTCACGCACGCCGTCCGGCTCTTCGCCAACATGTTCGCCGGCCACACGCTGCTGCTGCTCTTCACGATCGCCAGCTGGTACCTGCTGAACGGCATCGGCTTCGCCTACGCGGGCGTCTCGTTCGTGATGACGATCATCATGACGGCCTTCGAGCTCTTCATCCAGGCCGTGCAGGCGTACGTGTTCGTTCTGCTGACCTGCACCTACATCCAGGGCGCGCTCGCCGAGAACCACTGAGTCCCCGCCCGGCCTCACCCCCCAGCCGTCCGGTGGCCAACCCCCACCGGTCCGTAAAGAAAAGGAAGAACCGGCATGTCCCAGACCCTTGCTGCCGTTGATGGTTCGCTCAGCTCCGTCGGGTACGGCCTGGCCGCCATTGGCCCCGGCGTCGGCGTCGGCATCATCTTCGGTAACGGCACCCAGGCCCTCGCCCGCCAGCCCGAGGCGGCCGGCCTGATCCGCGCCAACCAGATCCTCGGCTTCGCCTTCTGTGAGGCGCTCGCCCTCATCGGTCTCGTCATGCCCTTCGTCTACTAAGACGAAGACCGACGACCGACCCTTTCGACGAAAGGCATTGATGTGACTTCCGCCCTGGTTTTCCTGGCGGCTGAGGGTGAGAAGGAGAACCCCCTCATCCCGCCGTGGCCGGAGCTCGTCATCGGCCTGATCGCCTTCGTCATCGTCTTCGGCTTCCTCGCCAAGAAGCTCCTCCCGAACATCAACAAGGTTCTGGAAGAGCGCCGCGAGGCCATCGAGGGCGGTATCGAGAAGGCCGAGGCCGCGCAGACCGAGGCCCAGAGCGTCCTCGAGCAGTACAAGGCGCAGCTCGCCGAGGCCCGGCACGAGGCCGCGCGCCTGCGTCAGGAGGCGCAGGAGCAGGGCGCCACGCTCATCGCCGAGATGCGCGCGGAAGGCCAGCGGCAGCGTGAGGAGATCATCGCCGCCGGTCACGCCCAGATCCAGGCCGACCGCAAGGCCGCCGCGTCCGCGCTGCGCCAGGACGTCGGACAGCTGGCCACTCAGCTGGCCGGCAAGCTGGTCGGGGAGTCCCTCGAGGACCACGCTCGCCAGAGCCGTGTGATCGACCGCTTCCTGGACGAGCTGGACGACAAGGCGACGACGGCAGAGGCAACCCGATGAGTGGGATGCACGGAGCGAGCCGCGAGGCTCTTGCCGCCGCACGTGAGCGTCTCGACGCGCTGACGGACTCCACGTCCGTGGACGCCGGCTCGCTCGCCGACGAGCTGGCCGCCGTCACCGCGCTGCTCCACCGCGAGGTGTCGCTGCGTCGGGTCCTCACCGACCCGGCGCAGTCCGGCGAGGCCAAGGCCGAGCTCGCCCAGCGCCTCCTCGGCAACCAGGTCAGCGGCACCGCCGTCGACGTGGTGGCCGGCATGGTGCGCTCCCGCTGGTCGCAGTCCCGCGACCTGGTGGACGCGCTGGAGGAGCTGGCGAACACCGCCGACCTCACCGCCGCGCAGAAGCGGGGCCGGCTCGACAACGTGGAGGACGAGCTGTTCCGGTTCGGCCGGATCGTCTCCTCCAGCACCGAGCTGCGCGCCGCGCTCACCAGCCGGTCGGCCGGCACCGCGGCCAAGGGCGAGCTGCTGAGCGGCCTGCTCGGCGGCCGGGCGGAGCGGACCACCGAGCGTCTGGTGACGCGCCTTGTCACCGCGCCGCGGGGACGTAGCCTGGAGTCGGGACTCGAGTCCCTGTCCAAGCTCGCCGCCGACCGGCGCGACCGGATGGTCGCCGTGGTCACCTCGGCGGTGCCGCTGAGCGACACGCAGAAGCAGCGCCTCGGCGCGGCCCTCGCGAAGGTCTACGGCCGTCCGATGCACCTCAACCTCGACGTGGACCCCGAGGTCCTCGGCGGGATCCGGGTGCAGGTCGGTGACGAGGTCATCAACGGCTCCATCGCGGACCGCCTGGAGGACGCCGGCCGCCGTCTGGCGAGCTGACGCTCCCGCGACGGCGGTCGCGACAACAGCACAGCAACAACAGCAGTAGCAGTACGTACTTACGACGGCCCTGGTTGGGCCGTGCAGAGGATTCACCTCTCATTGGGGGGAGTCCCGACTCGTGGAATACCCCCCAAGTGAAACTTCGGGCCCAACAAGGAGAGCAGGGAACTCAGATGGCGGAGCTCACGATCCGGCCGGAGGAGATCCGGGACGCACTGGAGAACTTCGTCCAGTCGTACAAGCCGGACGCGGCCTCGCGCGAGGAGGTCGGTACGGTCACCCTTGCCGGCGACGGCATCGCGAAGGTCGAGGGCCTGCCCTCGGCCATGGCCAACGAACTGCTGAAGTTCGAGGACGGCACCCTCGGCCTCGCCCTCAACCTCGAGGAGCGCGAGATCGGTTGCGTCGTCCTCGGTGAGTTCAGCGGCATCGAGGAGGGACAGCCGGTCTCGCGTACCGGTGAGGTCCTCTCCGTGGCCGTCGGCGAGGGCTACCTCGGCCGCGTCGTCGACCCCCTCGGCAACCCGATCGACGGCCTCGGCGAGATCGAGACCAGCGGTCGCCGCGCCCTGGAGCTGCAGGCCCCCACGGTCATGCAGCGCAAGTCGGTGCACGAGCCGATGGAGACCGGCTACAAGGCCGTCGACGCCATGACCCCGATCGGCCGCGGTCAGCGTCAGCTGATCATCGGCGACCGCCAGACCGGCAAGACCGCCCTGGCCGTCGACACGATCATCAACCAGCGCGACAACTGGCGCACCGGCGACCCGAACAAGCAGGTCCGCTGCATCTACGTCGCCATCGGCCAGAAGGGCTCCACCATCGCGTCCGTGCGCGGTGCGCTGGAGGAGAACGGCGCGCTGGAGTACACGACCATCGTGGCCGCCCCGGCGTCCGACCCGGCCGGCTACAAGTACCTGGCGCCGTACACCGGCTCGGCCATCGGCCAGCAGTGGATGTACGAGGGCAAGCACGTCCTGATCATCTTCGACGACCTGTCGAAGCAGGCCGACGCCTACCGCGCCGTGTCGCTGCTGCTGCGCCGCCCGCCGGGCCGCGAGGCCTACCCGGGTGACGTCTTCTACCTGCACTCCCGTCTGCTGGAGCGCTGCGCGAAGCTCTCCGACGCCGAGGGCGCCGGCTCGATGACCGGTCTGCCGATCGTCGAGACCAAGGCCAACGACGTGTCGGCGTTCATCCCGACCAACGTCATCTCCATCACCGACGGCCAGTGCTTCCTGGAGTCCGACCTGTTCAACGCCGGCCAGCGTCCGGCCCTGAACGTCGGTATCTCGGTCTCCCGCGTCGGTGGCTCCGCCCAGCACAAGGCGATGCGCCAGGTCTCCGGCCGACTGCGCGTGGACCTCGCCCAGTTCCGTGAGCTGGAGGCGTTCGCCGCCTTCGGTTCCGACCTGGACGCCGCGTCGAAGGCGCAGCTGGAGCGCGGTCAGCGCATGGTCGAGCTGCTGAAGCAGAACCAGTACCAGCCGATGGCCACCGAGGACCAGGTCGTCTCCGTCTGGGCCGGTACCAACGGCAAGATGGACGAGGTGCCGGTCGCCGACATCAGCCGCTTCGAGAAGGAGCTGCTCGAGTACCTGCACCGCCAGGAGCAGGGCCTGATGACCTCCATCAAGGAGGGCGCCAAGATGTCGAACGACACCATCCAGGCCATCGACGACGCCGTCGCCGCGTTCAAGAAGCAGTTCGAGACCTCGGACGGCAAGCTGCTCGGCGAGGACGCCCCGTCCGCCGCCAAGTGACGTAAGGAAGGGACCTGACTCATGGGAGCCCAGCTCCGGGTCTACAAGCGTCGCATCCGATCCGTCACCGCGACCAAGAAGATCACCAAGGCGATGGAGATGATCGCCGCCTCGCGCGTCGTCAAGGCGCAGCGCAAGGTGGCGGCCTCCACGCCGTACGCGCGGGAGCTCACCCGCGCGGTCACGGCGGTCGGTAACGGGTCGAACACGAAGCACCCGCTCACCACGGAGGCGGAGAACCCGACCCGTGCCGCGGTCCTGCTCTGCACGAGCGACCGCGGTCTGGCCGGCGCCTTCAACTCCAACGCCATCAAGGCGGCGGAGCAGCTGACCGAGCGCCTCGAGCGCGAGGGCCGGCAGGTCGACACGTACATCGTCGGCCGGCGCGGTCTGGCCCACTACAACTTCCGCGAGCGCAAGGTCGCGGAGTCGTTCTCGGGCTTCACCGACGAGCCGGCGTACGCGGACGCCAAGAAGGTCGCGGCGCCGCTGATCGAGGCCATCGAGAAGGACACGGCCGAGGGCGGCGTGGACGAGCTCCACATCGTCTACACCGAGTTCGTCTCGATGATGACGCAGACGGCGGTCGACTCGCGGCTGCTGCCGCTGAGCCTCGACGAGGTGGCGGAAGAGTCGGGCACGAAGGACGAGATCCTTCCGCTGTACGACTTCGAGCCGTCGGCGGAGGACGTCCTCGACGCCCTGCTGCCGCGCTACGTCGAAAGCCGCATCTACAACGCGCTGCTGCAGTCGGCTGCCTCCAAGCACGCCGCCACCCGGCGCGCGATGAAGTCGGCCACCGACAACGCGGGCGAGCTGATCAACACGCTCTCCCGTCTTGCCAACGCGGCCCGCCAGGCCGAAATCACCCAGGAAATCAGCGAGATCGTCGGTGGCGCCAGTGCCCTGGCCGACGCGAACGCGGGGAGTGACAACTAATGACCACCACTGTTGAGACCGCGACGGCCACGGGCCGCGTCGCCCGGGTCATCGGCCCGGTCGTCGACGTGGAGTTCCCCGTCGACGCGATGCCGGACATCTACAACGCGCTGCACGTCGAGGTGGCCGACCCGGCCAAGGAGGGTGAGCTCAAGACGCTGACCCTCGAGGTCGCCCAGCACCTCGGTGACGGCCTGGTCCGCACCATCTCCATGCAGCCCACCGACGGCCTGGTCCGCCAGGCCCAGGTGACCGACACGGGCGCGGCCATCTCCGTCCCCGTCGGTGACTTCACCAAGGGCAAGGTGTTCAACACCCTCGGCGAGGTCCTCAACGTCGACGAGCAGTACGACGGCGAGCGCTGGCCGATCCACCGCAAGGCCCCGAACTTCGACGAGCTCGAGTCGAAGACCGAGATGTTCGAGACCGGCGTCAAGGTCATCGACCTGCTGACCCCGTACGTCAAGGGCGGCAAGATCGGTCTGTTCGGCGGTGCCGGCGTCGGCAAGACGGTGCTCATCCAGGAGATGATCTACCGCGTCGCCAACAACCACGACGGTGTCTCCGTGTTCGCCGGTGTCGGTGAGCGCACCCGTGAGGGCAACGACCTCATCGACGAGATGAGCGAGTCGGGCGTCATCGACAAGACCGCGCTGGTCTTCGGTCAGATGGACGAGCCGCCGGGCACCCGTCTGCGCGTCGCGCTGGCCGGCCTGACCATGGCCGAGTACTTCCGTGACGTCCAGAAGCAGGACGTGCTGTTCTTCATCGACAACATCTTCCGCTTCACCCAGGCGGGTTCCGAGGTGTCGACCCTGCTCGGCCGCATGCCCTCCGCGGTGGGCTACCAGCCGAACCTGGCCGACGAGATGGGTCTCCTCCAGGAGCGCATCACCTCGACCCGTGGTCACTCGATCACCTCGATGCAGGCGATCTACGTCCCCGCGGACGACCTGACCGACCCGGCCCCGGCCACCACCTTCGCCCACCTCGACGCGACGACGGTGCTCTCCCGTCCGATCTCCGAGAAGGGCATCTACCCGGCCGTGGACCCGCTGGACTCGACGTCCCGCATCCTCGACCCGCGGTACATCGCGGCGGACCACTACCAGGCCGCGATGCGCGTGAAGAACATCCTGCAGAAGTACAAGGACCTGCAGGACATCATCGCGATCCTCGGTATCGACGAGCTGGGCGAAGAGGACAAGCTCGTCGTCCACCGCGCCCGTCGCGTGGAGCGCTTCCTGTCCCAGAACACCCACGTCGCCAAGCAGTTCACCGGCGTCGACGGGTCGGACGTCCCGCTGGACGAGTCGATCGCGGCCTTCAACGCGATCTGCGACGGCGAGTACGACCACTTCCCGGAGCAGGCGTTCTTCATGTGCGGTGGCATCGAGGACCTGAAGAACAACGCCAAGGAGCTGGGCGTCTCCTGAGCCTCGGCTCACGGTGAGCCGCACGGTTCACCATCCGGAGGGGACGGGCGCGTCCCGTCCCCTCCGGCACGCCCTTTAGACTTGTAACCAACACCCGGCTCTCCCGCCGGGTGGTGACCCGAGGAGCCACCTTGGCTGCTGAGCTGCACGTCGCGCTGGTCGCGGCCGACCGAGAGGTCTGGTCCGGCGAGGCCACCCTGGTCGTCGCGCGCACCACGTCCGGCGACATCGGCGTCATGCCCGGTCACCAGCCGCTGCTCGGTGTGCTGGAGTCGGGCCCGGTGACCATCCGTACGAGTGACGGCGGGACGGTCGTCGCCGCGGTGCACGGCGGTTTCATCTCGTTCGCCGACAACAAGCTGTCGCTGCTGGCCGAGACCGCCGAGCTGGCGGACGAGATCGACGTCCACCGCGCCGAGCGGGAGCTCGAGCGCGCGAAGACGGAGGGCGACGCCCACGCCGAGCGTCGCGCGGACGTCCGCCTGCGCGCTGCGGCGGGACGCTGATCCACAGCACTGTGCGATAGCGTCGTGCCATGACGTCACTCAGCCGCGGCTGGGACCGGAGTCATCCGGACCCGGCCGCGGCTGAGGCAGATCCGGGTGTTTTTTCCGTTCCGTTACCTAGGAGACGAGGAGGTCGGTGTCGATGGCCCTCACTCTGACTGTGTGCGGAATCGTGGTCGCCCTGGTGGTGATCGGGCTCTTCGTCTTCGGTCTGCGGCGCCGGCTGATCCAGCGCTCGGGCGGCACCTTCGACTGCTCGCTGCGGTGGGACGCCCCCAAGGAGGGTGACACCGGCGGCAAGGGCTGGGCGTACGGGGTGGCCCGCTACAACGGTGACCGGGTCGAGTGGTACCGCGTGTTCTCGTACTCCCCCCGCCCGCGCCGCGTGCTCGAACGCTCCGCGATCGAGGTGGCCGGCCGCCGGGTGCCGGACGGCGAGGAGGAACTCGCTTTGCTCTCCGACGCCGTGGTCCTGGCCTGTCTGCACCGGGGCACACGGCTCGAACTGGCGATGAGCGAAGACGCGCTGACCGGATTTCTCGCGTGGCTGGAAGCAGCCCCGCCCGGTCAGCGCGTCAACGTCGCTTAGAGAGCTTTTCTACGCGGTCTACTTCAGGCCGCTGTCGATGGCGCTCACCAGTTCGCCGTTCGTGGTGTCGCCGCTGAACTCCCAGAAGAAGGCGCCGCCGAGACCCTGCTGCTCGGCCCAGTCCATCTTCGACTTGATGGTGGCCGGGGTGTCGTAGGACCACCAGTTGGTGCCGCAGTGGGCGTACGCGGTGCCCGCGACGGTGCCGGTGGCCGGGCAGCTGTTCTTGAGGACCTTGTAGTCCTCGATGCCGGCCTCGTAGGTGCCGGCCGCCGGGCCGGTGGCGGTGCCGCCGGGCGCGGACTGCGTGACGCCGGTCCAGCCGCGGCCGTAGAAGCCGATGCCGATCAGGAGCTTGTCGGCCGGGACGCCCTTGGACTTGAACTTCGCCATCGCGTCGGCGGTGGTGAAGCCCTGCTGCGGGATGCCGTCGTACGCGTTGAGCGGCGAGTGCGGGGCGGTCGGGCCGTTCTTCGCCCAGGCGCCGAAGAAGTCGTACGTCATCACGTTGTACCAGTCGATGTACTTCGAGGCCTCGCCGTAGTCGGCGGCGTCGATCTTGCCGCCGTCCGAGCCGTCGGCGGTGACGGCCGCGGTGATCAGGTAGTCCTGGCCGAACTCGGCGCGCATGGCCTTCATCATGCTGCTGAAGGCGTTGGGGGCGCTGGTCTCGTCACAGCTGAGACCGCAGGCGTTGGGGTACTCCCAGTCCAGGTCGATGCCGTCGAAGACGTCGGCCCAGCGCGGGTCCTCGACCAGGTCGTGGCAGGACTGCGCGAACGCGGCCGGGTTCTTCACGGCGTCGGGGAAGCCGCCGGACCAGGTCCAGCCGCCGAAGGAGTAGAGGATCTTGATGTGCGGGTACTCCGCCTTCAGCTTGCGCAGCTGGTTGAAGTTGCCGCGCAGCGGCTGGTCCCAGGTGTCCGCGACGCCGTCGACGGACTGGTCGGCGGTGTACGCCTTGTCGTAGTCGGCGTAGGCGTCGCCGATGGTGCACTTGCCGCCCTGGACGTTGCCGAAGGCGTAGTTGATGTGCGTGATCTTCTCGGCGGAGCCGGAGGTGACCAGGTTCTTCACGTGGTAGTTGCGCCCGTAGACGCCCCAGTTGGTGAAGTAGCCCATCTTGACCTCGGCACCCGGGTTCGGGTTCGGCTCGCCGCCGTCCCCGCCGGTGGTCGTGACCTTCACGGAGCCGCTGGCCGGACCGGTCTGGTCGCCGGTGTCGCGGGCCTTGACGCTGTAGGAGTAGTCGGTGCCCTTGGTAAGGCCGTTGTCCGTGTAGGTGGTGCCGGTGACGGTGGCGACCGTCGCGCCGTCGCGTAGGACGTCGTAGTTCTTGACGCCCTTGTCGTCGGTGGCCGCAGACCAGGACAGTTTCACCGAGGTGTCGGTGATGTTCGAGGCGGTGGGCGTGCCGGGCGCGGAGGGGGCCTCGTCACCGGGGACCGAGGAGCCGTCGCAGCTGCCGCCGTTGATCTTGCAGCCGGACGGGGAGCCCGGGCCGCTGCCGTTGAAGCCGAAGGAGACCGAGGCGCCGGGGGCGAGCGTCCCGTTCCAGCCGACGTTCTTGGCGGTCCAGTGGTCGGCGGAGTTGGTGACGGTGGCGTCCCAGGCGGAGGTGACCTTGGTGCCGGAGGGGAAGTCCCACTCGACGGTCCAGGAGCTGAGGGAGGTGGTGCCGGTGTTCTTCACCGTCCACTTGCCGCCGAAGCCCGTGCCCCAGTCCGAGGTCTTCTGGAAGGTGGCCGTCGCGCTGGTGGCCGCCTGGGCCGGGCTCGCGAGGCCGACCAGGCCGGCGAGGGGAAGCGCCAGGGTCGCTGCGAGTGCCGCGGCTTTGTGTCTGAAGCGCATGTGCGCCTCCTTTTATGGGGATGTTGTCGAGGGCATGACTGAGCCTCATGCCCGCAGTGCGGCGAGAATAGAAAGGTCTGGACCACAGGTCAATAGGTCTGGACCAATGTGGCGGCCAGTGGTTGAACCTGTGACTGACAGGGAAAACTAGATCCCCAACTCCTGCGCCAGCACCGCCGCTTGCACCCGGCTGCGCAGCCCCAGCTTCCCCAGCATCCGGCTGACGTGCGTCTTCACCGTGGCCTCGGCCATCTCCAGCCGCTCGGCGATCGCGGCGTTGGACAGCCCCTCGCCGAGACAGGACAGCACCTCGCGCTCCCGCCGCGTCAGCTCCCGCAGCACCGCGGGATCGGCGGTGGGCTCCCGCACCGGCGTCGCGGCGAACTCGGCGATCAGCCGCCGGGTGACGGCCGGCGCCACGATGCCCTCGCCGCCCGCCACCGTGCGCACGGCCGCGATCAGGTCCTTGGCGTCGGTGTTCTTCAGCAGGAACCCGGACGCCCCCGCCCGCAGCGCGCCGAAGACGTACTCGTCCAGGTCGAAGGTGGTCAGCACCAGCACGTCGGCGAGACCCTCCCCGACCACGATCCGGGTCGCCGACACCCCGTCCAGACGCGGCATCTGTACGTCCATCAGCACCAGGTCGGGACGCAGTTCGCGGGCCAGCGCCACCGCCTGCTCGCCGTCCGCGGCCTCCCCGGCCACCTCGATGTCCGGAGCGCTGCCCAGGATCAGCACCAGCCCCGCGCGGACGGCGGACTGGTCCTCGGCGACGAGGACGCGGATCATGCGAGGTCTCCTTCGGTCAGGGGCAGGGTGGCCCGTACGGCCCAGATCTTGTCGCCCGCCGCACCGGGGCCCGCCACCGGCCCCGCCTCGAAGGTGCCGTGCAGCAGCGCGGCCCGCTCCCGCATCCCGACCAGACCGGCACCGGAGCCCGGGGCGAGCGGGGTGTCCCGGTCGCCGTACGGGCTGGTCACCCGGATGCGCAGGGCGCCGTCGTGCCGGTCGAGGCGGACCCGGACGGCGCCCTTGGAGCCGTGCTTCAGCGCGTTGGTGAGCGACTCCTGCACGATCCGGTACGCGGCCAGCTCGACCGGGGCGGGGAGGTTCTCGCCGGCGTCCGCGTCCAGGGTGACGTCGAGGCCGTTGGAGCGGGCGGCGTCGATCAGTGCGTTGAGCCCGTCGAGGGTGGGCGCGGCGGCCGGTTCCGTGTCCCCGCCGTCGTCCCGCAGGATGCCGATCAGGCGTCGCATCTCGGCCAGTCCCGCCACGCTGTTCTCCCGGATCACGCCGAGCGCCTGCCGGGTGGTCGCCGCGTCGTCGAGGGAGAGCGCGGCCGTGGAGTGGATGGCGATCGCGGAGAGGTGGTTGGCGACCATGTCGTGCAGCTCGCGGGCCATCCGGGCGCGCTCGGCGGTCACCGCCTGCGTCCGGTCCATCTCCGCGAGCAGCGCGGTCTGTTCGGCCCGCAGCAGGGCGGCGTCGGCGGCCTCGCGGTGGTTGCGCACGATGAGGCCGGTGGAGGCGGGCGTGAACGTCACGGCGCCCGTGACGACCCCGATCAGCAGCGCCTCCGGCACCCGCAGCACGGCGAAGGGCACCAGCGTCGCCGCGATCGACAGCATCCCGGTGATCCACGGCAGACGGCGTGCCGTGGTGGGCGGTCCGTAGAGGACTGCGGCGTACATCAGGTCGGTGTACATCACGATCGTGGCGATGCTGCCCTGGGTCGTGAGGTCCGCGGCCAGCGCGAGCGTGCCGGTCAGCAGGGCGGTGCGCGGTGCGGTGCGGCGCAGCAGTTCGCAGCCGGACATCAGGGCGAGCGGCACGAGGAGCGGTCCGCCGCCGTCGAAGAGGACCTGGGGATCACCCGCCTTCCGGAGGCCCAGCCCGGATCCCCACAGCAGCAGTCCGCCGACGAGTCCGGCGAGCGCGGCCCACAGGTCGAAGCGGGGCGGGCGGGGGAGTCGTGCGGCCATGCCACCATCCAACACGCCCCGCGCCCCGCCCGCCTGATCCCGGGGAAGGGTCCCGCACTGCATCTTTCGATGTACCGGAGGTTCGTCACCGCCGACGACGAACCCGGCGGATTCCGACGGGAGCCTGGAAGGGTGAACGAAGGGAGTGCGTCGTGGTCGTCGCGTTGATCATCGCCTGCGAGGTCGGCTTCTGGGTCCTGCTGGCCCTCGGCCTGGGCGCCCGCTACCTGCTGAAGTGGCGGCGCACGAGTGTGGTCCTGCTGCTGTGCGAGCCCGTCCTGGAACTGGTCCTGTTCGCCGTGACGGCGTACGACCTGAAGAACGGCGCCGAGCCCGGCTGGGAGCACGGCCTGGCCGCGCTGTACATCGGCTACACCGTCGCCTACGGCCACTACACGATCCGCTGGCTCGACGGCCACGCCGCCCACCGCCTGGCCGGCGGCCCGCCCCCGCGGAAGCCGCCGCGTCACGGGCTGCCCCGGGCCGCCCACGAGGGCCGGATGTGGCTGCGGACGCTGGTGGGTGGCGCCGTCGCCTCGACGCTGCTCCTGGTAGCCATCTGGTACGTCGGTGACGACGGGGACACCTCCGCCCTGGAGGCGACCCAGGGCGCGGTGCTGAAGGTCGTCGGCATCCACGGCCTGATCGCCCTCACCTACCTGGTCTGGCCGAAGAGGGGCCCGGCCGGCATGACGGTGCCAGGGGCAGGCGGCTCCAGTCAGGCGCCGGCTGGGAAAGCCCCTGAAGGGGCGCGGGGAACTGCGCGACCAGCCACGACGGAGCAGCAGACGAAAGACGGCACCGGTCCCCGGCACCACCAGCGGAGCGCCTAGCGTTCCCCGCCCGGCACCCACAGCACGTCCCCGACCTCCTTGTTGGCCACCCGGGCCAGGATGAAGAGCAGGTCGGAGAGGCGGTTGAGGTAGGTCGCGGTGAGCGGGTTCATCGTGTCGCCGTGGGCCTCCAGCGCCGCCCAGGTGGAGCGCTCGGCCCGGCGGACCACGGTGCACGCCTGGTGCAGCAGGGCCGCGCCGGGGGTGCCGCCGGGCAGGATGAAGGAGCGGAGCTTCTCCACCTCGGCCAGGTAGCGGTCGCAGTCCGCCTCCAGCTTGTCGACGTAGAACTGCTCGACCCGCAGCGGCGGGTACTCGGGGTTCTCCACCACCGGCGTGGACAGGTCCGCGCCCACGTCGAACAGGTCGTTCTGGACGCGGACGAGGACCTTCACGACCTCCTCGGACAGGCCGCCCAGGGCGATGGCGCTGCCGATCACCGCGTTCGCCTCGTTGGCGTCCGCATACGCGGAGATCCTGAGGTCGGTCTTGGGGACCCGGCTCATGTCGCCGAGGGCGGTGGTGCCCTTGTCGCCGGTGCGGGTGTAGATGCGCGTCAGGTTGACCATGGGGCCAGCGTAGTTACGCCCCGGCGGTCCGGAAGACGCGTGTGCCCACCGTCACGGCCAGTGCGGTGAAGGCCAGGGCGACGAGCACGCCGTACAGCATGTGCGCCGTCGCGTAGGAGCCGACGTAGGCGTCCCGCACCGCGTCCACCAGATAGCGGAACGGCATCAGGTGCGAGAGCACGTCCAGCCACGCCGGCCCCAGCGTCATCGGCAGCATCAGGCCGGACAGCAGCATCGACGGCATGGTGAGGGCGTTGACGGTGGGCCCGAACTCCTGCGGGGTGCGGACCTTCATCGCCAGCGCATACGACAGCGAGGCCAGCGACGCCGTGAGCAGCGCGACGAACGCGAAGCCGATCAGCACGCCGGGCAGCGGCGCGCGCAGGCCCATCACCAGCGCCGCCAGGACCAGCAGCACCGCCTGGAAGGCGAAGACGGTGGCGTCCCGCAGGACCCGCCCGAGGAGCAGCGCCAGGCGGCTGACGGGCGTGACCCGCATCCGCTCGACCACTCCCTGGCCGTTCTCGATGATGATCGAGAAGCCGGCGAAGGAGGCGCCGAACAGGCCGAGTTGGAGCAGCAGGCCGGGGACCAGCACCTGCCAGGAGCTGCCCTGCCCGCCGAGTGGCAGGTCGGTCAGCAGCGGGCCGAAGAAGAGCAGGTACAGCAGGGGCATCAGCACGCCGAACAGCAGCGCGAAGCGGGAGCGCAGGGACTGGCGCAGATAGCGGCCGTAGATGAGGCCGGTGTCGTGGAGCAGCATCGGAAGTCCTCGAAGGGTCAGACGGCTACGGGGGTGGCGTCGGCCGGAGCCGTGCTGCGGCCGGTGACGGCCAGGAAGGTGTCCTGGAGGGAGGCGTCGGGCGAGCCGCCGTACTCCCGCTTCAGGGCGGCGGGAGTGCCCTCGGCGACGACCACGCCGCCGTCCACGACCACCAGGCGGTCGGAGAGGGCGTCGGCCTCGTCGAGGTAGTGGGTGGTCAGGAAGACCGTGGTGCCGTGCTCGTCGCGCAGCCCGCGGACCAGGGCCCACAGGTCGGCGCGGCTGCCCGGGTCCAGGCCGGTCGTCGGCTCGTCCAGGAAGAGCACCTTCGGGCGGTGCGTGAGGGCCATCGCGATGTCCAGCCGCCGCCGCTGCCCGCCGGAGAGGGCGCCGCACTTGCGGTCGAGCAGCTCGCTCAGGTCCAGGTCGCGGGCCAGTTCCCCGGCGCGCTCGGCGGCCCGTGCCCTGTTCAGCCGGTACAGGCGGCCCTGAGTGACCAGCTCCTCCCGGACCGTGATCTGCGGGTCCACCCCGCCCGACTGCGCCACGTACCCGCACGCCGCGCGCACCCCGGCCGGGTCCGTCGCCAGGTCGTGCCCGGCGACGGTGGCCGCGCCGCCGGTGGGGGCGAGCAGGGTCGTCAGCATCCGCAGGGTGGTGGTCTTGCCGGCGCCGTTGGGGCCCAGGAAGCCCAGGATCTCGCCCTCGCGGACGGTGAGGTCGATGCCGCGCACCGCCTCGACCGGGCCGCGCTTGGTCGCGAAGGTCCGGGCCAGTCCGGCCGTACTGATGATTGCCATGCGCCACAGAAAAACAGAGTCACTGCAATTTTGCAATGTCCCCAAGTTTTCAGTGGCACCAGTCGGTGGCGTCGGCGCGGCTAGGATGCGTGCATGGCCGAGGGACTCAGGGAACGGAAGAAGCGGCAGACCCGGCAGTACATCTCGGATGTCGCCACGGGGCTGTTCCTGGAACGCGGCTTCGAGGCCGTGACCGTGGCGGAGGTCGCGGACGCCGCGAACGTCTCCGTCAACACGGTCTACAACTACTTCCCGGCCAAGGAGGACCTGTTCCTCGACCGCTCCAAAGGGGTCGTCGACCGGTTGTCGCGCTGGGTGCGCGGGCGGCGCGGCGGGGAGTCCGCGGCGGGCGCCGTGCTGAGGGAGCTGCGCGAGGAGGTCGAGTCGGTGTCGCCCCGGATCGGCCTCATGGACGGATACGCGCGCTTCATGGGGGTCATCCACTCCTCGCCCGCGCTGCGTTCCCGGCTCTGGGCGATCGGCCAGGAGGTGCAGGACAACCTCGAGCACACCCTGCGCGAGGAGACCGGCGCCCCGGACGACGACCCCGTCCCCTCGCTGATGGCCGGCCAGATCAGCTGGCTGCACGGCACGGTGATGGCGACCATCGGCCGCCGCCTGATGGCCGGCGGGAAACCCGCCGAAGTGTCCCGCGACATCCTCGTGCTGCTGGACGAGATGGAGGACCTGTTGAGCGACAAGGTGCTCAACTACGCCGTACGAGGCCCCGAGTGACACCCGAATACCACCCCTCGGTGTGACGTCCGTCATTTGAGACGTGACGCGCGTTACTAACCGGTCACACAGCGCCTCCCGCCCGCTAATCTCCGGCCGAGAGACGAGAATCAGCGCGTATCAGGGGAGTCGCACAGTGGCACGGAAGCTCGCCGTCATCGGAGCCGGTCTCATGGGATCGGGCATCGCCCAGGTCTCCGCCCAGGCGGGCTGGGACGTCGTCCTGCGCGACGTCACCGACGAGGCGCTGCGGCGCGGCACCGACGGCATCAAGGCGTCGTACGACAAGTTCGTCGCCAAGGGGAAGCTCACCGCGGAGGACGCCGAGGCGGCGCTCGGGCGCCTGACCGCGACCACCGACCTGGACGCCGCCGCCGACGCGGACGTCGTCGTCGAGGCCGTCTTCGAGAAGCTGGAAGTCAAGCACGAGATCTTCCGTACCCTGGACAAGCTGGTGAAGGACGGGGCGATCCTCGCGTCCAACACCTCCGCGATCCCGATCACCAAGATCGCGGCCGTGACGGAGCGCCCGGAGCGGGTCGTCGGCACCCACTTCTTCTCGCCGGTCCCGATGATGCAGCTGTGCGAGCTGGTGCGCGGCTACAAGACCAGTGACGAAACGCTCGCCACCGCACGGGAGTTCGCCGAGTCCACCGGCAAGACCTGCATCGTCGTCAACCGCGACGTCGCGGGCTTCGTGACCACCCGCCTCATCTCCGCCCTCGTCGTCGAGGCCGCGAAGCTGTACGAGTCGGGCGTCGCCACCGCCGAGGACATCGACCTCGCCTGCAAGCTGGGCTTCGGCCACGCGATGGGACCGCTGGCCACGGCCGACCTGACGGGCGTCGACATCCTGCTGCACGCCACGGGCAACATCTACACCGAGTCCCAGGACGAGAAGTTCGCCCCGCCGGAGCTGATGCGCCGGATGGTGGACGCCGGTGACATCGGCCGCAAGAGCGGGCAGGGCTTCTACAAGCACTGAGGTCACATCGGCCCCGGCAGACATCACACGCCGGGGTGAATTCGGTATCGGTTCGCTTACAGGCGGCAACCTCCGGTCGTTTCGGCCAGTCAGAGGGTGCAACACCTGATATCGCCGAGAGATCACCACGCACGGACGACAAGCACGGACGACGAAGAGAAGACGCACGCCGGGGAGCGCATATGCACATCAGGGGCGACCACGTCGAGCTGGTCGTCGGGGGCCGCCTCGACGTCCGCAGCGCGGCGGACGCCCGTACGGTCCTGCACTCGGCCGTCGACGACGGAGTCGGCGACCTGGTGCTCGACCTGTCAGAGCTGGACTCCTGGGACGCCACCGGACTCGGCGTGATCATGGGAGCCCACCGGCGGGCCGGCCGCTGCGGCCGGCGCCTGGTGCTGCGCGGCGTGCCGCCGCAGATGCAGCGCCTGCTGGTGGCCACCCGGCTGCACCGCATCCTGGCCATCGAGGGCGGTATCGGTGTGGAGACCCTGCCCCGCGTGTGAGTGAGGGTTCACACCTCCGACACACGCAATCCTCACGAGACCGTGACCTCTCGGGCCGTCCGGCACCCCGGACTGTCGGAGATACTGGGCGAAGGTTTAGGGTCTGGCTGCCCGCTGCCTTTGCAAACCCGCCGGCGGGCCCGGACCAGAAGCGACAGCGCGGTGTGCGGCAAGGCCGGGAGGGTGGTCCCTTGCCGGGGCCCTGCACACGACGCTTTTGGGGGGCTTGAACCAATGGACCCGAACAACCGGGGCCCTGAGGAGTACGGCCAGGACGGCGACCACCAGGCGCCGCGCCCGCGCCCGCACAGGGACCCCATCACCTCCGACTTCGGACAGCCCGCGCTCGTGCGCACGGCGCAGCTGGTGTCCGGCGACTTCCTGCTCACCGTCAACCCCGTCGACGGCAGCGAGATCGAGGTCTGCCCGCCCACGGAGCGGCCCGCCCGGCCCGAGAAGCTCACCGCGGCCGAGCGCGCCGAGGCGGAGCGTGCCGCGCTGCCGCCCGTCCCGCCGGGACCGGTCCGCACCGTCCTCGGCCTGCTGGCCCGCGAGGACGAACGCGAACGCCTGGTGCGACTGCTCGCCCGCGGCCGCTCCGTCCGCCTCACCGGCCCCGCCGGCTCCGGCCGCACCAGCCTCCTCGACGTCGTCGCCGAGGACTGCGCGGGCCTCGCGCCCGACGGCGTCGTCCGGCTCAGCGGCCACCACCGCACCGCCGACGACCTCCTCCACGACCTCTTCCACGCCGTCCACCGCGCGCCCCTGCACCGCCCGGGCCGGACCGAACTCCTCGCCCACCTCCGCGAAGTGGGCGCGGTCGTGATCCTGGACGACGTCGAGTTCGGCGGCACCGCCCTCGACGAACTCCTCGACGCCACCCCCGAGTGCGCCTTCCTCCTCGGCACCACCCCGGACGTGCCCGCCCCCTCCGCCGACTCGGCCGTCGAAGAGGTCTTCCTCACCGGCCTGGAGCGCTCGGACGGCGTGGAGCTGCTGGAACGCGCCGCCGGGCGTGCCCTCACCGAGGAGGAGGCCAACTGGGCCGGCGACCTCTGGTTCGAGTCCGAGGGCCTGCCCCTGCGCTTCGTCCAGGCCGGTGCCCTGCTGCGCCGCCGGGACCGGGAGCGGGCCGGTGCCGACGCCGTCGACGAGTTCGGCGTCTTCGCCGACGCACGCCCGGACGACGACACCCCCTACGACGCCACCGAGGCCGACGACGTACCGCTGCCGTCGCTCGGCGAGGCCGCCGCACCCGCACCGCTGCTCGCCTCCCGGCTCAGCGCCTCCGCCCGCGCCACCCTGGAGTTCGCCGTCGCGCTCGGCGGCGAGGTGCCGCACCAGGCCCACCTGCCCGCCCTGGTCGGCGACACCCACGCGGACGCCGCCCTCGGCGAGCTGACCGACTGCGGGCTGGTCTCCCCGGTCGGCTCCCGCTACCGGCTTGCCGCCGGGGTGCTCACCCAGCTGGAGAGCGCCGGGTACACCGACGCCGTGCGGGAGCGGGCACGGTCCGCCGCCCAGCACTACGCCTGGTGGGCCGGGCACCCCTCGGTCACCCCGGAGCGGGTCTGCGCGGAGGCCGACGCCGTCCTGGCCGCCCTCGCCGTCCTGGTGCCGGCGACGACCCCGGCCGCCGAGGACGAGGAGAGCCCGGCCGTCCAGCTGGCCCGCACCGCGGCGCCCGCGTTCGCCGCCGGACTCCACTGGAGCGCCTGGCAGCGGGCGCTGCGCTCCGGCACCGAGGCCGCCCGGCTCGCCGGCGACGTCGCGGAACAGGCCTACTTCCACCACGAACTCGGCGTCCTCGCGCTGTGCGAGGACCGGCTGGACCGGGCGCGCGCCGAGCTGGAGGCCTCCATCGGGCTGCGCGGCGCGCTCTCCGACAAGCGCGGCGCCGTGGCGGGCCGCCGCGCCCTCGCGCTGGTCGCCGACCGCACCGGGGACACCCCGGGGCTGGGCAGCGGCGGTGCGGGCGCCTTCGGCGGCGCGGGTGCCGTCGCCGGGTTCGGTGTCGCCGGCGCCGGGCTCGGCCCGACCGTGGGGGAGGAGGTGCCCGACGCCCGCCACGAGGAGTCGGTGGCGCCGTCCGCGGGCGTCCCCGCGCCCTTCCCGCCGCTCCAGCCGCCCCCGCAGTCCCCGACCCTCGTCACCCGCCGCGAGCCCGACGAGGAGCCGCCCCGCACGGTCGTCGGCGGCATCAAGGGCTTCGCCCGGCGCAATCTGGTGGCCGCCGGAGCGGGCGCGCTGCTCGTCGCCGTGCTGGGCACGGTGGTGACCCTCGGGGCCACCTCCGAGAACGACGCGGGCGATCCCTCCAACGAGGTCGGCGGCACCCCGTCGGCCAGCCAGGGCATCGACGACGGCAGCCTGGGCGCGGACCGGCCCTCGGACGACGCCGAGGAACAGCAGACGCCCGGCGGCCCGACCGACTCGGGCCCGGACGGCACCGCCGGCACGACGGACGACCCGACGCCCACGGAGTCGGGGGAGCCCTCGCAGGGGCCGAGCGAGTCCGAGCAGCCCGGTGACCCGGGCTCCGGCGACCCGGACGACTCGGACACGCCGGACGACCCGTCCACTTCGTCCGGCCCGCCCACCTCGACCGAGCCGTCCGACCCGTCGACCTCGCCGGAGCCGAGCGACTCCGACACGGAGACCGATCCCGGCACCGAGGAGCCCACGGACCCCGGCACCTCTCCGAGTGATCCCGATTCGCCGACCACCACCCCGCCCGTGTCCAACAGCGCCAGCGACACCACCACGCCCACCGCCGCCGGTTCCCCGGCGAACACTCCCACCGCCTCGCAGAGCGGCGCCGACACCGGTACGGACACGTCGACCGGCTCGGACGACGGGGAGACCGGTCAGATCATCTGACCCCGCCGGTCGGGCAACGACGCACGAAGGAGGGCCGGGTCCGCTCGTCGGACCCGGCCCTCCCCACGTCGTGGGTGACGCCCCCTCAGAACAGCCGCAGCTTGTCGTCCTCGATGCCCCGCAGCGCGTCGTAGTCCAGCACCTGGCAGCCGATGCCGCGGTCCGTGGCCAGCACGCGGGCCTGCGGCTTGATCTCCTGGGCGGCGAAGACGCCGCGCACCGGGGCGAGATGCGGATCGCGGTTCAGCAGCTCGAGGTAGCGCGTGAGCTGCTCCACGCCGTCGATCTCGCCGCGTCGCTTGATCTCGACCGCGACGGTCCCGCCCTGGGCGTCCCGGCACAGGATGTCGACGGGGCCGATGGCGGTCATGTACTCGCGTCGGATGAGGGTGTAGCCCTCGCCCAGGGTGTCGATGCGGTCGGCGAGCAGCTCCTGGAGGTGCGCTTCCACGCCGTCCTTGATCAGGCCCGGATCGACGCCCAGTTCGTGCGAGGAGTCGTGGAGAATCTCCTCCATCGTGATGATGAGCTTCTCGCCCGCTTTGTTGACGACGGTCCAGACGCCTTCCTCCTCGCCCGTGCCCTCCTTGAGGGCGCACGGAGGCGACATCCAGTTGAGGGGCTTGTAGGCCCGGTCGTCGGCATGGATCGAGACGCTGCCGTCCGCCTTGACCAGGATCAGCCGGGGGGCCGAGGGCAGGTGGGCGGTGAGCCGTCCGGCGTAGTCGACGGAGCAGCGGGCAATGACGAGACGCATGGTCGGCAACGCTACTCGACGCGCCCGGCCCGACGCGATTCGCCCGTGCCCGGGCACCCCGCGGCACCACCGCGCGCTGTCCCACTTCTCCCATTGGCCCCGTTGTGCGCACTGGCCGATTGTGGGCCTACGGGATGGTGCCCATCTGGGCATTCTCCTGGTGCGGTCCCGATCGGTTGCTTACGGTATTGAACGGGAGGTCGCGACCTGTGTACGCAGCGTGTTCGGAATCGCGCACTCCCCTAACTGTCCGGCAACCCCCGCCAGTCGGGGGTGCGAGAGGAGAACCCATGTCGCTCGACGTCTCACCGGCCCTACTCGAACAGGCCGAGCGAGGCGAGGTCGACGAAGCAGACTTCGTCGACTGCGTCCGGACCTCCCTGCCCTACGCATGGGAGATGGTCAGCTCCCTGGTGGCCCAGCTGAAGGTCGACGGCGGAGCCTTCGCCGACAACCAGACGCCCCCGCCGGACGAGCAGGCGCGCGGCCAGCTCCTGCGTGCGCTCGCGAGTGACGCCATACGCGGTGCACTGCAGCGGCACTTCGGGGTGCGGCTGGCCTTCCAGAACTGCCACCGGGTGGCGGTGTTCCCGTTGGACTCCTCCGTCGACGAGACGCTGACCAAGTTCACCTCGGTGCGCAGCCAGTTGCTGAACCAGTCGCCCGAACTGCGCGACTGCTGAGGCACCCCAGAGCGCCCGCTTGCCGCTCCGTACGTGGGAGGTGCAGTACTTGTACCGGAGCGGCAAGCTCCCCGCCCGCGGGCTCAGCGGAGCTGGGGGAGCACCTCGGCCCCGAGCCGCCGTACGTTCTCCTCGGTCGCCGCCAGGTCTCCCGAGCCCTCGACGAGGAGGGCGAAGCGGGAGATGCCGGTCCGTTCGCCGGTCGCCGCGAGCCGGTCCGCGCACAGCCGGGGCGTGCCCACCGGGTGCAGCCCGCAGAGCAGTTCGGTGTAGGCGTACGGGTCGCGCATCCGCCGCTCCCGGCCGTCCACCGTGACATGGGCGCCGAGCCCCTGCCGCAGCCAGCCCGGCATCGCCTTGAGCAGGGTCTCCGCCGCGTCCGTGCGCCGGTCCGCGATCTGGCAGACGCCGGCCGAGACGTGTCCGGCGCCGTGGATCTCCGCCGCCGGACGCCCGGCCGCACGCGCGTGGCGCCGCCACAGGGCGACCATCTCCGCCTTCTCCTCGTCGCCGACGTGCATCCCGAGGAGCATCGGCAGCCCCCGTTCGGCCGCCATGCGCACGCTCGACGGCGAGGTGCAGGCCACGACGACCTCCGGGCCCGGCTCCTCCGAGAGGGACTCCGACGGCCGCGGCACGACGGGCACCTCGCGGAAGCCGAAGCGGTCCCCCGAGGCGCCGACGGCCGGTTCGCGCAGCCAGCGCAGCAGCAGGTCGAGCGACTCCGGAAAACCCTTCTCGTACGCCTCCAGACCCGCGCCGAACACCTCCAGGTCCACCCACGGCCCGCCGCGGCCCACGCCCAGCGAGAAGCGGCCGCCGCTGGTGACGTGCAGCAGCGCGGCCTGCTCGCCGAGCGCCACCGGGTGGACGGTGGGCAGCACGCTGACCGCCGTGCCGACCCGCAGACGCCGGGTGCGGCCCAGCAGCAGCGCGGCCAGGGTCACGGCCGACGGACACGTGCCGTACGGCACGAAGTGGTGTTCGGCCAGCCAGACCGTGTCGAGCCCGGCCTCCTCGGCGACCTCGGCCGAGCGGACCGCGCGGTGCAGCGCCTCGCCCTGGCCCTGGCCCGGGAACTGGGCTCCCAACACGAAACTTCCTACGCGCATTGCCTTTTCCTGCTTCCTCGGCCCCGACACGGAGCTCCCCCACAGGGCATAACCGCCTGACACGTGCCGAGGACACGGCCGGACGAAGGAATTTGCGGATTGTCTGCAGAATCGGCCGTTGTGGGACGTCGTGCCGGGCCCGGCCGGAACCCCGCGCGGGGGGAGCCGCAGTGTTCCGGCGGCGTACGCGTACCCGTGCCCGTGCCGCGTAGGCTGGATGCCGCCCTGCTTCCTGTATAGCTCCGTGAGGTGTCCTGTGTCCCCGCGTCGCAACCGAGCCAAGGGAGCCGGTTCGTCCGGCCGGAGCGCCGAGGACGACGGCTCCGGCCGCTACGGCGGCTGGCAGTCCGCGGAGAGCTGGCAGGGCGAGGAGTGGAGCGTACGGCACGTGGCGGGCGCCAGCGCGCAGGGGAAGTCGTACCGCTGCCCGGGGTGCGACCAGCTCATTCCGGACGGAGTCCCGCACGTCGTGGCCTGGCCGGCCCACTCGGGCGTCGACGACCGCCGGCACTGGCACAAGTCGTGCTGGAACGCGAAGGACCGCCGCACCACGCGGGTGCAGCGGTCCCGTAACGCGCCGAGGTTCTGAACCCCCGTTTACACGTCCCGCTTCTCCAGCAGGGCGAAGGCGGCGGCGAACGCCACCGCGGTCACGCCGAGCACGATCCACAGCGGGTCCCAGCCCGAGGGTCCGGAGTCGGAGAGCGAGTTGGCGTAGAAGATGCTCATCTGGTTCGGGATCGAGTACTCGAACAGGGCCTGCTGCACGTCCTTGAGCGACTCCGAGAACATGAACAGCGCGATCACCAGCGGGGCGAGCAGCACGCCGATCATGAGAGTGATGGCGCCCGCCGAGTGCCGGATGACCGAGCCCGCGGCCAGCGAGAGCAGCCCGAGCAGCGCGATGTAGAGCGAGACGCCGACGGTGCCCTTCAGCCACTCCTCGCCGGTGGGGTCGCCGGCCCCGTTGCCCTCCAGCGTGGACACGTGGAACAGCCCGACCAGGGTCGCGGACACGAGCGTCACCACGAAGGCGACCAGGAAGAACACGATGCCCTTGGCCGCCAGCACCCGGCCGCGGCTGGGGCAGGCGGTCATGGTCGTGCGGATCATGCCCGTGCCGTACTCCGAGGCGGTGGTCAGCACGCCGAGCGTGATCACGCAGATGCTGCCGAGCAGCAGGCCGAAGAAGCCGAGGCTCAGCGCGCTCTCGCCGGCCAGGTCGGAGTCCGAGCTCGCCACCACCGCGCCGGTCAGCAGCCCGATGCCGAGGACGAGCAGGACGAACACGCCCAGCGTCCACATCGTCGAGCGCACCGACTTGATCTTCGTCCACTCGGAGGCCAGGGCGTGCAGGAGGGTCGTGCGCACCACCGGGATCGGCGAGGTGTAGGTCGGGTACGGCGAACCGGGCGCGGCCTGCTGCGTCGGGGGCTGGGGGGTGCTCATCGGGCGTCCTCGGGCTTGGTCGGGTCGGTGACCGGCGCGGAGGCGGGCGCCGGGGCGGCGGAAGGGGGCGCGGGAGCGGCGGCGGGCGGCGCCGAGGCGGGCGGCTGGGGCATCTGCGGAGCCTGTGGGGCCTGCTGTGCCTGCTGGGCCGCGTACGGGTTGGCCGGCTGGCCGCCCGGCACCGCGCCGGGTGCCTGCGGGGCGCCGTACGGGCCCGCCGGGGCCTGGCCCGGGGCGCCCTGCGGCGCGGCGAAGGGCTGACCGCCCTGCTGGGGCGGCGGCGGGGCGTACCACCCCGGCTGGCCCTGCCCCGGCACCGGCATCGGCGGCTGCGCGCCGGGCGGCAGGGGCTGCTGGAGCCCGGCCTTCTGGTCGGCGGTCGACCGGTAGTCCACGGCGCCCTGCGTCATCCGCATGTACGCCTCCTCCAGCGAGGCCTGGTGCGGCGACAGCTCCCACAGCCGTACGTCACTGGCGTGCGCGACGTCGCTGATCCGGGGGAGGGGAAGGCCGGTCACGCGCAGCGCGCCGTCCTGCTCGGGCAGCACGTGGCCGCCCGCCTCGGTCAGCGCCGAGGTCAGCTTCTCGCGCAGCTGCGGCTCGGTGTCCGGCGTCCGCACCCGCGCGAAGTCGGCGGAGTTGGCCGAGATGAACTCCGTCACGCTCATGTCGGCCATCAGCTGGCCGCGCCCGATGACGATCAGGTGGTCGGCGGTCAGCGCCATCTCGCTCATCAGGTGCGAGGAGACGAAGACGGTGCGGCCCTCCGCCGCGAGCGCCTTCATCAGGTTGCGCACCCAGTGGATGCCCTCCGGGTCGAGGCCGTTGACCGGCTCGTCGAAGAGCAGCACCTGGGGGTCGCCGAGCAGCGCGGCGGCGATGCCGAGCCGCTGGCCCATGCCGAGGGAGAAGCCCTTGGAACGCCGCCTGGCCACGTCCTGGAGGCCCACCACGCCGAGCACCTCGTCCACCCGCCGGGCCGGGATGCCGGACAGCTGGGCGAGGCTCAGCAGGTGGTTGCGGGCGGCGCGGCCGCCGTGCACCGCCTTGGCGTCGAGGAGCGCCCCGACGTGGCGCGCGGCGTTGGGCAGCTTGCGGTACGGGTGGCCGCCGATCGTCACGTGCCCCGCCGTGGGGTTGTCCAGGCCCAGGATCATCCGCATCGTCGTCGACTTGCCCGAGCCGTTGGGCCCGAGGAAGCCGGTGACGGCACCGGGCCGCACCTGGAAGGAGAGGTTGTACACGGCGGTCTTGTCGCCGTATCGCTTGGTCAGGCCGACAGCCTCGATCATGCTCCGCACCCATCGGAAGGTTCAGGGACAGCAGGGCACACGCCCCCGTAAGGGTTAGGAGGATATCCACGCGCTGACGGTTCCGTTCAAGCGCGGGCAAAATCCGACGCCGGACGGACGCGTTCCACCCTGTGTGCTAGGCGTCCCGCTTCTTCAGCACGGCGTACCCGCCCACGAGTGCCGCGATCACCCACAGTGCCATGATCCCGAGGCCGCCCCACGGACCGTACGGCACGTCGTCGTCGATCGGCCTGACCACCTGCATGATCCGGCTGCCGGCCTGGTCGGGCAGGAACCGGCCGACCTTCTCCGTCGCCGGGACGTTGCCCAGGATGTTGGAGATCAGGAAGAAGAACGGCATCAGGATGCCCAGCGACAGCATGGGGGAGCGCAGCATCGCGGCGACCCCCATCGAGAACATCGCGATCAGGGTCATGTAGAGGCCGCCGCCGAACACCGCGCGCAGCACGCCCGGGTCGCCGATCGACGCCTTGAGATCGCCGAGCATCGCCTGGCCGAGGAAGAAGGTGGCGAAGCTGGTGACCATGCCCACGACCAGTGCCAGGACGGTCGCCACCGCGATCTTGCTGAACAGGAAGGTCCCGCGGCGCGGCACGGCGGCCAGCGAGGTGCGGATCATGCCGGAGCTGTACTCGTTGCCCACGACCAGCACCCCGAACACGATCATCGCCAGCTGGCCGAGGCTGGTGCCGGCGAAGCTGATGAAGGTCGGGTCGAAGGCGAGCTGGTCCCGTCGGCTCATGTCGTCGAACTGGCTCTTGGTCAGGGCCGAGATCAGCATGCCGAGGGCGATGGTGACGACCACGGCGAGGCCCAGCGTCCACACCGTGGACGCGACCGACCGGATCTTGGTCCACTCGGACCGGACGACCTGTGTCGCCGCCATGCTCAACCCCTCTTCCAGTCGCTGCCCCACTGCTGCCGCGGCGGCGGCCCCGGTGGCTGTTGCTGCTGCTGCGGCGGCACCGCGCCGGGCGGCTGCCCGTCGTGCGCGTGGTACTCCACGGACTCCGCGGTCAGCTGCATGAACGCCTCCTCCAGCGAGGCGCGCTGCGGGCTCAGTTCGTGCAGCACGATCTGCTGCCGCGCCGCCAGCTCGCCGACCGCCTCGGACTTGTCGCCGTCCACCTCCAGGACCCCGTCGCCCACCTCGACGACCGTGACCCCGGCACCGTGCAGCGCGTCGAGCAGCTGCTCGCGCTGCGGGGTGCGGATCCGGACGTAGCTGCGCGAGTTCTCCGCGATGAACTCGGCCATCGAGGTGTCCGCGAGGAGCCTGCCCTGGCCGATGACGACCAGGTGGTCGGCGGTCAGCGCCATCTCGCTCATCAGGTGGGAGGAGACGAAGACCGTACGGCCCTGGGAGGCCAGGGTCTTCATCAGATTGCGGATCCAGTGGATGCCCTCGGGGTCCAGCCCGTTGACCGGCTCGTCGAACATCAGGATCCGCGGGTCGCCGAGGAGCGCGGCGGCGATGCCGAGCCGCTGGCCCATGCCGAGGGAGAAGCCCTTGGTCTTCTTCCGGGCGACCGCCGAGAGCCCGACCGTGTCCAGGACCTCGCGCACCCGGCTCGCGGGAATGCCGTTGCTCTGCGCGAGGCACAGCAGATGGTTGTGGGCGCTGCGCCCGCCGTGCCAGGCCTTGGCCTCCAGGAGCGCGCCGATGTACGTCAGCGGGTCCGGCAGCTGGTCGTAGTGCCTGCCGTCGATCCGCACGTCCCCGGCGGTCGGCCGGTCCAGGCCGAGCACCATCCGCATGGTCGTCGACTTGCCCGCGCCGTTGGGCCCGAGGAAGCCCGTGATGATGCCGGGTCTGACGGTGAAGGAGAGATTGTTGACCGCCACCTTCTCGCCGTACCGCTTGGTCAGCCCCTCGAGCTCGATCATGGCGCCCACGCTAGAACGGGACGAGGCCCGCTGCCACCCCAGTGACAGAAGGCCTCGTCCTTGTTCCTGCTCGTTCCTGCGCGGTCGTACGGATGCAGCAGGAGCGCGCCCCCGGTCAGCGGGACTGCTGGGCCGGCACCCCGCGGGAGACCGACTCGTCCTCGACCGCCGGGGCGGCGGCCACCGCGGCGCCCGTGAGCGAAGCCAGCATCTCGCGCACGTTGGTCAGCTGCGCGTTGATGGAGTCGCGGCGGTTGGTGAGGGCGGCCAGCTCGCGCTCCGACTCCGAACGGATCCGGTCGGCCTTGGCGTTGGCGTCGGCCACGATGTCCTCGGACTGGCGCTGCGCCGTCTCCACGGTCTGGCGGGCCCGGCGCTCGGCGTCCGTGCGCAGCTTCTCCGCCTCCAGGCGCAGCTGCTCCGCGCGGTGCTCGATCTCCGCGAGCCGCTTCTCGGCCTTGGCCTGACGGGAGGCCAGGTCGCGCTCGGACTGCTCGCGGCGCTTGGCGAGGTTCGTCTCGAAGTCCGCGGCGGCCTGCGCGGCCTTGGCGCGGGTCTCCTCGAACAGGGCGTCGGCCTCGTCGCGCTTGGACTGCGCGTCCTTCTGCGCCTCGGAGCGCAGCTGGGAGGCGTCGCCCTTGGCCTTCTCGACGATCCGGACTCCCTCGTCCTCGGCCTTGGCCTTGCGCTCCGCGGCGTACGACTCCGCGTCGTTGCGCACCTGCTGGGCCGAGGACTCGGCCAGCTCGCGGTGCTGCTCGGCCGCGCGACGGGCCTCCTCGCGCAGGTCCTTCGCCTCTTCCTCGGCGAGCCGCAGGATCTTCTCGACCCGGGCGCCGAGACCGGCGTACGACGGCTCTGCGTCGTTGACCTGGGCCTGGGCGTTCTGGGTCTCGAGGTGGAGCTCCTCGATGCGCTTTTCCAGAGCGGTGATGCGGGAGTGAGCGCTGTCACGGTCGGAGACGAGCTTGGAGATGCGTTCGTCCACCTGAGCGCGGTCGTACCCACGCCGCACAAGCTCGAAGCCGTAGGGGGAAGTGTCGCTCATGGGGTTCCTGTCGAAAGAGACCGGGTGAGGTGATAGAGGGAATCCTAGGCGCCAATGCGGTGTGTCATCGAGCGGATGCACGTTTGGTACGGAGAATGACACCTCTTTTGAGTGGCTGACCCGCGGATGGCTTGCCAAAGTTCTGGTCAACGGTTCCGTCCGGACCCGGCCAAAGATCTCCAGCAGACACCGAATCCGCCCCGGATGCTAGTTGTCTGACGACTTGCCACCCGAACGTGGGGCGCCCACCGTCGCTCCGGCCTTCACCCCGTTGTCCTTCGCGCCCCCGGGCGCCTCGAACGACTCCAGTGCCTCCAGGACGTCCTGCACCCGGGAGATCTCCGCGTTGATGTCCTCGCGGCGCCGCACCAGGACCTCCAGCTCGCGCTTGCCCTCGTCGACCGTGGCCCGGGCCTCGCGGACCGCCTCGGCCTTCAGCTCCTCGGCCTCGCGGACCAGGGTGGCCTTCTTCTGCTCGGCCTCCTTGAGCAGCCCCTCGGCCTTCTTGACGGCGGCGATGCGCACCTTGCCGGCCTCGGAGTTGGCCTCCGACACCAGCTCCTTCGCCTTCGCCTCCGCCTTGCCCAGCTGCTCCTCGGCCGCCTTGATGAGCGCGTCGCAGCGGTCGCCGGCCGACTTCATCGTCTCGGCGGCCTCGCGGCGGGCCCGCTCGTGCAGCTCCTCGATCTCGGAGGTGAGCCGCTCGCGCAGCTCCTCCGCGCGCTCCCTTATGGCGGTCGCGTCCCGGCGGGCGCCGACCAGCAACTCGTCCGCGTCCGTACGGGACTTCTCCACCCGGGTGTTCCCCTCGACCGTCGCCTCCTGGACGATCCGGTCGGCCTCCGAGCGGGCCGCGCCGACCATCGTGTCGGCCTGCGACTCGGCGTCCGCGGTGGTCTTCTGGGCCTGCTGCTGCGCCTCGGTGAGCAGCTTGTCGGCCTCGGCGGTGGTCTCCGTGATGAGCGTGTCGACCTGCTCGGCCGCCTCCGAACGCCGCTTGTTGGCGTCCTTGCGGGCCTCGTCGAGGGTGCGCTCGGCCTCCTCGCGGGCGGCCGCGGTGACCCGCTCGGCCTCCGCCGCGGCCTCGGTCCGGACCCGGTCCGCCTCGGTGCGGATCCGCTCCGCGTGCTGCTGGGCGGAGCCGACGGTGTCGGCGGCCTCGGCCCGCAGCCGCTCGGCCTCCCCGGTGGCGTCCGAGACCAGCTGCTCGGCCCGGGCGTTCGCCTCGGCGCGGACGCGCTCGGCCTCGGCGGTCGTCTCGGTGCGCAGCCGCTCGGCCTCGGTGGCCGCCTCGGTCCGTACCCGCTCGGCCTGGCTCGCCGCCTCGGTGGTGACGCGCTCCGCCTCGCCGAGGGTCTCGGTCCGCAGCCGGTCGGTCTCGGCCGCCGTCTCCGTGGTGAGCCGCTCCGCCTCGGCACGCGCCTCCGTGATCAGGGTGTCCGCCTGCGTCGCCGCGTCGGACCGGATGCGGTTGGCGTCCTCGCGGGCGTCCGCCCGGGTCCGCGACGCCGACTGCTCGGCCTCGGCGATGGTGTCGGAGGCCTCGGTGCGCACCCGCTGGGCGTGCTCGGAGACGTCCGCGCGGATCCGGTCGGCCTCCGTGATGGCCTCGGACACGGTCCGCTCGGCCAGCGTCTTGGCGGCCTCGCTCTCCTCCCGCGCCTCGCGCCTGAGGCGTCCGGCGTCCTCGCTCGCGCGCTCCCGCTCCGCGTAGGCGTCGGCGCGGACCCGGTCCGCCTCCTCCTCGGCCTCGTGCCGGGTGCGCTCGGCCGCGTGCTCGGCGGCGCTGCGCAGCCCGGTGATCTCCTCCTGGGCCTGCTCGTGCAGCCCGGCGACCGACTCCCGGACCTGCGCCGCGTGCTGCTCGGCGGCCGACACCATCTCGGTGGCGCGCCGGTCGGCCTCCTCGACCAGCCGGACCGCCTCGGCCTGCGCCTCCTCCACGCGGTTGCGCGCCGAGGCCAGCAGCTCCTCGCTCTGCTCGCGGGCCTGGGTGCGCTCCTGGTCGGCCTCCTGCCGGGCGGAACCGAGCAGTTCCTCCGCCTCGCGGCGGCGCCGGGCGGCCTCCTCCTGCGCGGCGGCCAGCGCCTCGGACGCCTCCGCGGCGATGCGCTCGGCGGCACTCTGCGCCTCCGCCCGCACCCGGTCGGCGCTCTCCTGCGCCTCCGACTTCAGCCGCTCCGCCTCGCTGGACGCCTCCGAGCGCAGCCGTACGGCGACGGCCTCGCCCTCCGCGCGGGAGGCGGACGCGTCCGCGGCGGCCTCGGTGCGCAGCCGCTCGGCCTCCGTCTCGGCCTGCTGCTGGAGCGTACGGATCCGCTCGGCGGCCTCGGTGCGCAGCCGCTCGCTCTCCTCGGCGGCCTCGCGGCGGATCCGCTCGCCCTCCTCGCGGGCCCCGGACAGCGCCTCCTCGGCGGCGGTACGCCGCTCCTCGGCCTCGGTGTGCAGCCGCGTCAGCTCCTCGGCGGCCTCCGCCTGCCGGGCCTCGACGGCGCGCTCGGTCTCCTCGCGCAGCTCCCGCGCGGCCCGCTCGGCCTCCGCCTGGAGCTCCTCGACGCGCTCGGCGGCCTCCGTGCGGTGCCGCTCGGCCTCCGCGCGGGTGCGCTCCAGCGTCTCCTCGGCCTGCCGGCGCAGGGTCGTCGCCCGCTCGATGGCCTCGGCACGGACCTTCTCGCCGTCTGCCGTCGCGCTCTGCCGCAGCTCGTCCGCGTCCGCCTTGGCCTTGGCGAGCAGCTCCTCCGCGCTCTTCGCCGCCTCCTCGATCTGCGCCACGGCCTCCTTGCGGGCCTCGGCGCGGATCTTCTCGCCCTCTTCGACCGCGTCCGCCCGCAGCTGCTCGGCCTCGCCGCGCAGCCGGCGCGCCTCCTCCTGCAGCTCGACCGTCTTGGCGCGGTACTCCTTGGTGTCGTCCTTCGCCGCGCCCTTGAGCTGCTCGGCGATGTCGTGCGCCTCGCCGCGCAGCCGGTCCGCCTCGGCCTCGGCCTCGGTGCGGATCCGCTCGGCCTCCTCGGTGGCGGCCTTCGTGGTGCGCTTGGCGTCCTCCGACGCCTTGTTCAGCACGTCCTCGGCGGTCTTGGCCGCCTTGGACAGCTGGGTGGCCGACTCCTCGGCGGTGATCGTGCGGGCCTTCTCGGCGGCCTCGGCGACGATCCGCTCGGCCTCGGCACGGGCGTCCGCGACCACCTGCTCGGCCTCGGACCGGGTGCTCTCCGCGTCCTTGGTCGCCTCGCCGACCAGCCGGGCGACCTGCTCCTTGGCGGTACGGGTGCGCTGCTCGTTGGTCGCCTCGGCGCTCGACAGCGCCTTGGCGGCGGCCTCCTCGGCCTCGGCGACCACCTTCTCGGCCTCGGCCTGCGCCTTGCGCAGCGCCTCCTCGGCCTCCGACATGCGCTGCTCGGCGGCCCGGCTCAGCTCCTGGACCTCGCGCCGGGTGGACTCCGACTCGCTGGCGGTGGAGCTGCGCAGCTGCTCGGCGTGGTCGGTGGCCTCCTGCGCCTGCGTGGAGGCGGCGTTGAGCAGCCGCTCGGCGTCGGTACGCGCCCGGCGCAGGATCTGCTCGGCCTCGGTGCGTGCGCTCTCCGCGTCGCTCCGCAGCCGCTGGCGGGCCTCGGAGGTCAGCCGCTCCGCCTCCGCGCGGGCCGCGGTCATGGCCTGTTCGGCCTCGGCACGGGACTCGTCGAGCAGACGGCGGGCCTGCTGCTCGGTGCGGGCGCGCAGCTGCTCCGCCCACGCCACGTTCTCGTTGACGTGCGACTCGACGGTCTGCCGGCGCTCGGCCAGCTCCTGGTCCAGCTGCTGGCGGCGGGTCACCGCCTCCTGGTGCAGCTCGGCCTGGAGCCGGGCGGCCTGCTCGGCGTGCTCCTGGAGGATCCGCTGGGTCTGCGCCCGGGCCTCGCTCAGCTCCCGCTCCGCGTCGGCGCGCAACTGGTCGGCCTGCGTCTGCGCGTTGCGCAGCAACTGCTCGGCCTGGTACCCGATGTCGCCGCCGTCGAAGGCGGGCCGGGACATGATGGTGCGCCGCGCCTCGTGCAGCTTGGCGCGCAGCACCTCGACCTGGTAGCCGAGGTCCTCGGCGTGCTGGATCGCCTTTTCCCGCTCGGTCTTCAGCCGCTTCATCTCGGCCTCGAACCGAGAGAGGTGGTCGACGTCAGCCGCCGGCTCTCGCTCCTGGCTCTCGTAGCCCCGCACTGCGCGGTCCCATCCGTCCCCTGGTCGCAAATCTTCCCGAACGAGCTCCGTCCGTCCGCCGGACGGTGCCCCCGGGGAATGGTGTCAGATCAACGGCGGAGCATGTGCTGCTGCCCCGTCGCCGACCCCCCGAAACACGACCCCGGCGGTCCCGGCGCCCAGGGCGACAGGACCGGGTCACCCTGGACTGAGCGGCGACCGCACCCAACCCTACCGGCCCATATGTACGAGGGTCAGTGCTCAGGTGACTCAACGGCCGCCGAAGTGACCAGTTCTGTCAGTACGCCATGGCAGTCCTTGGGGTGCAGGAAGGTGATCCGCGATCCCATCGAACCGCGCCGGGGCTCGTCGTACAGAACGCGTACGCCCTTCTCCCGGACGTCCGCGGCGTCCGCGTCCACGTCCGCGGTGCCGAACGCGATGTGGTGGACGCCCTCGCCGTTCTTCGCGAGCCACTTGCCGACCGCGGAGTCCTCGCGGGTCGGCTCGAGGAGCTGGAGGTAGGAGGCACCGCCGTCCGAGGTCTCGTTGATCTTGAGCATGGCCTCCCGGACACCCTGTTCCTCGTTGACCTCGGTGTGGAACACCTCGAAGCCGTACGTGGCACGGTAGAACTCGACGGTGGTGTCGAGGTCGCGGCAGGCGATTCCGATGTGGTCGATTCGCGTCAGCATGGATTCAGTGCAGCGCTCCGGGGGTGGTTACGCAACGTGCGCGCGATCACACCGACCGCCGGGTGACGGGGGGCATACCGCTCAGTACATTCGAGTAAACCCTCGTTCACTCCGCGGCCTGTGCGGGCCGGAAAAGGGGATCGCAGCCCATGTCTTCCACAGCTTCTGGTACGAACGGCACCACGTCCGTCATCGTCGCGGGTGCCCGCACCCCGATGGGGCGGCTGCTCGGCTCCCTTAAGTCCTTCTCCGGGGCCGACCTCGGCGGCTTCGCGATCAAGGCCGCCCTCGACCGCGCGGGGATCGGCGGCGACCAGGTCCAGTACGTGATCATGGGGCAGGTGCTCCAGGCCGGCGCCGGGCAGATCCCCGCCCGCCAGGCCGCCGTCAAGGCCGGCATCCCCATGAGCGTCCCGGCGCTCACGATCAACAAGGTCTGCCTCTCCGGCCTCGACGCCATCGCACTCGCCGACCAGCTCATTCGCGCGGGTGAATTCGACGTGGTCGTCGCCGGCGGCCAGGAGTCCATGACCAACGCCCCGCACCTGCTGCCCAAGTCCCGCGAGGGCTACAAGTACGGTGCGGTCGAGATGATCGACGCCATGGCCCACGACGGCCTGACCGACTCCTTCGAGAACATCGCCATGGGCGAGTCCACGGAGAAGCACAACACCCGGCTCGGCATCGAGCGCGCCGCCCAGGACGAGATCGCCGCCCTGTCCCACCAGCGCGCCGCCGCCGCCCAGAAGAACGGCCTCTTCGAGGCCGAGATCACCCCGGTCGAGATCCCGCAGCGCAAGGGCGACCCGGTCCTCTTCAGCAAGGACGAGGGCATCCGCGGCGACACCACCGCCGAGTCGCTCGGCAAGCTCCGCCCGGCCTTCGTCAAGGACGGCACCATCACCGCGGGCTCCGCCTCGCAGATCTCCGACGGCGCCGCGGCCGTGGTGGTCATGAGCCGGGCGAAGGCCGAGGAGCTGGGCCTGGAGTGGATCGCGGAGATCGGCGCGCACGGCAATGTCGCGGGACCGGACAACTCTTTGCAGTCGCAGCCGTCGAACGCCATCCAGCACGCCCTGAAGAAGGAGGGCCTGGAGGTCGGCGACCTCGATCTCATCGAGATCAACGAGGCGTTCGCCGCCGTCGCCGTCCAGTCAATGAAGGACCTCGGCGTCTCCACCGAAAAGGTGAACGTCAACGGCGGTGCCATCGCCCTGGGCCACCCCATCGGCATGTCCGGCGCCCGCCTGGTGCTGCACCTGGCGCTGGAGCTGAAGCGGCGCGGCGGCGGGGTCGGCGCGGCGGCGCTGTGCGGCGGCGGCGGCCAGGGCGACGCGCTGATCGTGCGGGTGCCCGGCGCCTGAGCGCGCGGTACGGCTGAGAACGTAGCGAAACAGAGCTGAGCGGAGCTGAACGGAGCTGTGATGCAGGACGTCTCCTCACTGGTGGCCCAGGCCCGGGAAGGCCGGCCGCGGGCCGTGGCCCGGCTGATCTCCCTGGTGGAGGGGGCGTCCCCGCAGCTCAGGGAGGTCATGGCGGCCCTCGCGCCGCTCACCGGCAATGCGTACGTCGTCGGTCTGACCGGCTCCCCGGGCGTCGGCAAGTCGACGTCCACCTCGGCGCTGGTGACGGCGTACCGCAAGCAGGGCAAGCGGGTCGGCGTCCTCGCCGTCGACCCGTCCTCCCCCTTCTCCGGGGGCGCGCTGCTCGGCGACCGCGTCCGGATGTCGGAGCACGCCTCCGACCCCGGCGTCTACATCCGCTCGATGGCGACCCGCGGCCACCTCGGCGGACTCGCCTGGGCCGCGCCGCAGGCGATCCGCGTCCTGGACGCGGCCGGCTGCGACGTGGTCCTCGTCGAGACGGTGGGCGTGGGCCAGTCGGAGGTCGAGATCGCCTCCCAGGCCGACACCTCCGTCGTCCTCCTCGCCCCCGGCATGGGCGACGGGATCCAGGCGGCCAAGGCCGGAATCCTGGAGATCGGCGACGTCTACGTCGTCAACAAGGCCGACCGGGACGGCGCCGACGCCACCGCGCGCGAGCTGAACCACATGCTGGGCCTCGGCGAGGCCCGCGCCGCCGGCGACTGGCGGCCGCCCATCGTCAAGACGGTCGCCGCGCGCGGCGAGGGTGTGGACGAGGTCGTCGAGGCGCTGGAGAAGCACCGGGCGTGGATGGAGGAGCGGGACGTGCTGGCCGAGCGCCGCCGGGCCCGTGCGGCGCGCGAGGTCGAGACCATCGCCGTCACGACGCTGCGGGAGCGGATCGGTGACCTGCACGGGGACCGGCGGCTCGGGGCGCTGGCGGAGCGGATCGTCGCGGGGGAGCTGGATCCTTACCGGGCGGCGGACGAGCTGGTGGCGGGGCTGACCCAGGGCTGACGGAGGGTGAGCGGCTCGGGGCGGCTGTCCGGGGTGGTTTCGTTCGCCCCCGCCGCCCCTTCCCTTCCCGACCCTGGGGGCTGCGCCCCCAGACCCCCTTCGGCCTGAACGGCCTCGTCCTCAAACGCCGGACGGGCTTGGACAAACGGCCTCGTCCTCAAGTGCTCGACGGGCTACAGTGACCCGCATGTTCCTCCTCTTGGCATAGGGCCCGCCCCCTACGCGACCGCCGCATCCGGCCGTCGCGTGCCTCGGCGTCCCCTGTTGCCACTCTCTGAGGAACTTTCGCGTGTCCACGCCCTCTTCGCGGCCCTCGTATGCCGCCGTGCTCCGTGTCCCCCATGCCCGCCGCACGTTCGCGGCCGCCCTCGTCGGGCGGCTGTCCTACGGCACGGTCTCCCTCGCCCTGATGCTGTCGCTGACCCGGTCCACCGGGTCGTACGCCGTGGCCGGGCTGGTCATGGCCCTCTTCGGCGCGACGAGCGTCTTCCTGTCCCCCTACCGCGCCTCGCTCGTCGACCGGCACGGTCCCCGCCGGGCCCTGCTGCCCATGGCCCTGCTCTACGCCGCCCTGCTCTGCGTGCTGGCGGAGGTCTGCCGGCGTCCGGGCACACCCGAGGCCGTCCTCGCGGTGACCGCCGCGCTCGCGGGTGCCTGCACGCCCCCGCTCGGCCCCACGATGCGCGCGGTGTGGGCGCGACTGCTGCCCGACCGTGCCCTGCTCCAGCGTGCCTACAGCCTGGACGGCGTCGCCGAGGAACTGCTCTTCGTCTCCGGCCCGCTCCTGGTCGGCGCCCTCGTCGCCGTCGCCCCGCCCGTCGCGGGCGTCGTGCTCAGCGCGGCGCTGGTGGCGGCCGGCACCCTCGCCTTCGTCACCTCACCGATGACCGCCGCGCCCGGTCCGGACGGGCGGCAGAAGAACGACGGCCCCGCTCCGAAGGGCCGTGCCGACGGACAGGTCCGGGCCCTGCTCCAGCCCGTCGTCGTCGCGGCGGCCGTCGGCGTCTCGGTCAGCGCCGTCGATCTCCTCGTCGTCGCCTACGCGGGGGAGCGGGACCTCGGGGACGGCGCCGTCGCCTGGGTGCTCGCGGCGCTGTCCGTGGGCAGCGCGGTCGGCGGTCTCGTCAACGGCGCCGTCGCCTGGAACTCGCCCACCCGTGCCCGGCTCCCGTTCTTCGCGGTCGGTCTCGGCCTCTGCCTCGCCGCCGCGGGCCTGGCGCCCGGCCTCGGCACGCTGATCCCGGCGGTCATGTGCGCGGGCCTGTTCGTGGCCCCGGCCCTGACCACGGCCTACCTGATCGCCGACGAGGGCGCGGCGCCCGGGTTCCGGGTCCGGGCGGGCGCCTGGTGCAACACCGCGGTGAACGCCGGGGGTTCCGCCGGGGCCGCCGCCGTGGGGCTGCTGGTGGAACGGCTGCCCCTGCCGGTGTGCTTCGCGGTGTCCGGCGCGGTCGCCGCGGCGGCGGCGCTGGTGCCGGGGCACCGCCGCGGGGGGTCCGCCCGTCGGTCGGGGCTGATCAGTCGTCGTCGGAGTCGTCCGAGTCCTGAGAGGCATCCGAGTCGTGTGAGCGGTCGGCCGTGACCTTGCCGGTCTTCGGGTCGACCCGCCAGTCCTGCTCGCCCTTGCCGGAGGTGTGCGTCTCGACCTCCCAGGCGGGCTTTCCGTCGCCGTAGTGGCCGTCCTCGTCCAGTTCGACGGAGGTGACGGTGCCGTGTCCGGCCGCCGCCTCCGCGGCCTGTGCCGCGTCGACGGAGGTGCCCTTCAGGGCCGCGCGCACCTCGGCGGTGTCGTCCTCGTCGTCCTTCTCCGAGCCGAGGACCTTGCCGGTGGCCGGGTCGACCCGGACGCTGTGCCAGGTGCCGTCGCCGGAGAGGACGTCGACCTCCCAGGCCGCGCGCTCCCGGCGGTCGTCTCCGCCGTCGTCGGAGTCGTCCCCGTCGTCCCCGTCGTCCCCGTCGTCCTCGTCGTCCAGTTCGGCGGAGACGGCGGTGCCCGGGGTGTCCGCGAGCGCTGCGGCGACGGCGTCGGCCGCCGTCACCTTCGCGGAGGCGGCACGGGCAGCGTCGTCGTCACGGGCCGCGTCGTCGGCACGGTCGTCGGCCTCGTCCCGTACCCCGCCGTCGTCCGACACGCTCACGTCCGCGCGGGGCGCCGTGCCCCGGTCGTCGTCCCCCGTCGTCGCCAGTGCCGTCGCCGTACCGCCTCCGACCAGTGCGGCGGCGGTGACGGCGGCGATCACGATGTTGCGCTTCATGCGGTTTTCCTCCGAGTCGGCAGAGATCATCCAGAGTCCGGCGGTTTCCGGTGACTTCACTGTCGCGGACCGACGCTGAGGCCAGGCTGAAGCCGCCTGAAGGGATCTTCAGCTCGGCTTTGGGACCCTCTACACATGCGCCCACCCGTCGCCCACCACCACCCTGCCCGAGGCGCTTCGCGCCGCCCCTCTCGATTCTTGATCGTGGAGGACGAGAAGCGCCTCGCCGTGTCGCTCGCCAAGGGCCTCACCGCGGAGGGCTACGCCGTGGACGTCGTCCACGACGGCCTGGAGGGACTGCACAGGGCGGGCGAGGGCGCGTACGACCTCGTCATCCTCGACATCATGCTGCCCGGCCTCAACGGCTACCGGGTCTGCGCCGCCCTGCGCGCCGCCGGGCACGACGTGCCGATCCTGATGCTCACCGCCAAGGACGGCGAGTACGACGAGGCCGAGGGCCTGGACACGGGCGCCGACGACTACCTCACCAAGCCCTTCTCGTACGTCGTCCTCGTCGCCCGCGTGAAGGCCCTGCTGCGGCGGCGGGGGCAGGGCGCCGGGGCCTCGCCCGTGCACGTCCACGGCGACCTCAGGGTCGACACCGCCGCCCGCCGGGTCTTCCTCGGCGAGGACGAGGTCACCCTCACCGCCAAGGAGTTCGCCGTCCTGGAGCAGCTCGTGGTGCGGGCCGGGCAGGTGGTCTCCAAGGCGGAGATCCTCGAGCACGTCTGGGACTTCGCCTACGACGGCGACCCCAACATCGTCGAGGTGTACGTCAGCGCGCTGAGGCGCAAGCTGCGTGCCGGGCTCATCCGGACCGTGCGCGGCGCCGGCTACCGGCTGGAGACCGGGCGGTGAGCCGCCTGTTCGCCTCGGTGCGGGCCCGCGCCACGCTCGCCGCGACCCTCGTGGTCGCCGTCGCCCTCGTCGCGGCCGGCAGCGCCGTCCTGCTGTCCCTGCGCTCCAACCTGCTCGGCGAGGCGGGCACCCAGGCGGAGCGCTCGGCGCGGGACGTGGCGACCTCGCTGGCCGTCGGCACGCGGTACACCGAGCTGAACCTGGACGACGACGACCGCCCCGTGCAGGTCGTCGACGAGGCGGGCACACTGGTCGCCGCCAGCGAGGACCTGGAGCGGATCACCGGTACCGGAGTCGACGCGGTGACCCCGCAGCCGTCCGCCTCCCCGAGCGACGACGGCGACGACGACGATGACGACTCCGGCGAGTCGCTCGAAGCCGGTGAGATCGGCGAGCCGGCCACCGTCGGCGACGGCACCGCGACCGTCGACGGCGACACGGAGGACTACCGCTTCGTCGCGGTCCCCGTGGAGACCCGGGGCGGCGACCAGCTCACCGTGTACGCCGGCGCCCCGCTGTCCGCCGAACACGGGGCCGTGAACACCGCGCTGACCGTCATGCTGATCGGCTTCCCGCTGCTGCTCGCGGTCGTCGCGTGGGTGACCTGGCTGGTCACCCGGCGTGCGCTGCGCCCGGTGGAGGGCATCCGGCGGGAGATGGCCGCGATCACCGCCAGCGAGGACCTGGCCCGCCGCGTCCCGGTGCCCGGCACCCACGACGAGGTGGCCAGGCTCGCCACGACCACCAACCAGACGCTGGCCGCGCTGGAGTCCTCGGTGGAGCGGCAGCGCCGGTTCGTCGCCGACGCCTCGCACGAGCTGCGCAGCCCGATCGCCTCGCTGCGCACCCAGCTGGAGGTGGCCGCCGCCCACCCCGAGCTGCTGGACCTGGACGGCGCCGTGGAGGACACCGTACGGCTCCAGCGGCTCGCCGCCGACCTGCTGCTGCTGGCCAGGCTGGACGCGGGGGAGCGGCCCGCCGACGCGCGGGTCGACCTGGCGGCGCTGGCGCGGGAGGCGGCCGAGGGCCGTGCGGGGGTGAGCGTGCACGGGGACGCCGCGGTGAACGTGGCCGGATCGCGGGGGCAGCTGGGGCGGGTGCTGGCCAATCTGCTGGACAACGCCCAGCGGCACGCCCGCTCGGCGGTGGAGGTGACCGTGCGGCGGGACGGGGAGGCGGCGGTGGTCGCCGTGGCCGACGACGGCGAGGGCGTGCCGGCGGCCGACCGGGAGCGGATCTTCGAACGGTTCGTACGGCTCGACGCCGCCCGCAGCCGCGACGACGGCGGGGCCGGTCTCGGGCTGGCCATCGCCCGCGACGTCGCCGTACGGCACGGCGGCACGCTCACGGTGCACGACGCGCCGGCAGGCGGGGCCCTGTTCGAGCTCCGCCTGCCGGGTGAGCGTGCCTGAACGGCTCAGGGGGTCGTGATCAGGGACGTCCCCGCTGCCCGCGCAGGTGTTCCGCGATGGGCTTGAGCGCCTTGTCCAGCTCCGTCAGGTCCTCGGGAGCCAGCAGGTCGATGAAGTGCCTGCGGACGGAGGCCACGTGGTGCGGTGCGACCTTCCGCATGGTCTCCAGGCCGTGCTCGGTGAGGACGGCGAAGAGCCCGCGGCGGTCGGACTCGCAGTTCTCCCGCCGGACCAGGTTCGCGTTCTCCATGCGGGTGATCTGGTGGGAGAGGCGGCTCTTGGACTGCATCGTGGCGGTGGCCAGGTCGCTCATCCGCATTCTGTCGCCCTCCGACTCGGAGAGGTTCACCAGGATCTCGTAGTCGTTCATTGTCAGGCCGAACGGTTGCAGGTCCTTCTCGAGCTGGTGCGTCAACAGCCTGTTGACCTCCAGGTGGGTGCGCCAAGCACACTGCTCCGTATCGGTCAGCCAGCGAGTGGCCGTCTCGGTCTCCATGAATGAAGTCTACCTAAAATGTTGAAAGGCGAACTAGTGAGGGGTTTTCCGTGGCGGTGACGGTGCGCACGCGTTCGATGTCACACTCCGCAGATTACCGCTCACAGCCCGAAGCGGCGCTGGAGGTCCCCCAGCTGTCCGGGAAGCCCCGGTACCCCCGAGCGGCCGCCCTGCGCTCCGGAAGCGCCGCCTCCGGGCACGCCGGCCTGCTGCGGCGGAGTCCCGACGGCCTGCTCCGCCATGAGCGCCTCGCTCGACTGGAGCAGCACCGTGCCCGCCCCCACGAACTCGAACTGGTGCTCCTCCCCGGAGGCCCCGCCGAGCCCCGTCATCGCACGTAGACCGCCCAGTAGGCCGGTCATGTACCCGTGGTCGTAGTGGTGGCACGGGGACGGGCAGTCCGCCCAGCCGACCAGGGCCTGCGGGTCCACCCGGATCGGCGGTTCCATGAACACCACCGGACCGTTGGACGCGGCCACGAACTTCCCGGTTCCGATCAGCGTCAGGAAGCCCGGCACGATCGACTGCTTGAGTGCGAGGCTTGGCTGAAAAGCGAGCAGATTGCCCGAGCGAATGGTCAGGTTGCCGTCCTCGAGGTCGTACGAATTCACGTCGAAGGCCCGGTCGGCGAGGAGCATCTTGCCCGAGCCCTCCGCCACGACCCAGTCGCTCGCGTGCAGAGGCGAATGGAACGACGTGCGCACCAAACGGTCCAGCCGGCCGTGCCCGATCCCGTTGAAATCGATCGTCCCGTAGTAGGCGATCATCTTCCCCTTCTGGAGGAACCACTGGCTCCCCTTCAGCTCCACGCAGAAGGTGTACGCGTTGACGTTGTCGTCGGCCGGCAGCGTCGCCGGGTCGTGGTGGACCGTGCTCACAGCTTCTCCTCGGACGCCTGGACGAACACCGTGCCGCTGCCGCTCAGCTCCAGCTGGAACGCCTCGCCGGAGCCGCGTCCCACCATGTCCCGCCAGCCCAGCGCCGTGGACAGCTTGTTGCGCACGTCGCCGTGGTGGGCGACGTAGGCCTGCGGGTCGACGCGCACCGGGCGCTGGGGGGTGATGGGCACCTCGAAGACGCCCCCGTGGGCCATCACCGCCACCGAGCCGTGCCCCTTGAGGGACGTGGTGAACAGCCCCTGCCCGCTCACCTGGCCCCGCACCATGCCCATGACCCCGCCCTGGGAGCCCAGGAACACGGTGCTCTGCTCCAGGGTGCCCTCGAAGGCGAGGAGACGGTCCGCCTCCACGTACAGGGTGTCGCCCGACAGGCTGATCACCTGGACGTGGTGGCCGCCGTGCCCGAAGAGCACGGTGCCGCTGCCCTCGACGGTCATCAGCGGCGTGTCCTCGTTCGCCACCCGGCGGCCGATCATCGACATGACGCCGCCCTGCCCGCCGCGCAGATTGGGGGTGAAGGACACCTCGCCCTGGTAGGCGAGCATCGCCCCGCGCTGACTGAACAGCCGCTGCCCCGGCGCGACGGTCGCCCGGACCATCTTGGAATTGATCTCCTCGAAGGCCATCTCACACATCCCCCGCGATCGTGTTCCGCTCGCTCGGCTGCACGTACACCAGCCCGTCGCCCTCGAAGCGGATCTGGAAGGCCTCCCCGCCGCCCTCGCCGAACAGGGTGCGGAAGGTCACACCCGACTGGAAGGACTGCCGCAGGTTCCCCTGGTGCGCGACGTACGCCCCCGGGTCGACGGTCAGCGGGTACTGGGCGCTGACCCGCAGCACCACCGCGGGACCGTCGGACATGATCGCCGCCTGCCCGTGCCCCTCGATCGTCGTGGTGAACAGCCCGTTGCCCTGTGAGGCGCCGCGGGTGCCCGTGAAGCTCGTGCCGGTGCGCAGCCCGGCGTCGGCCGCCAGGAAGTTGCTCGACTCGACGTACAGCTTGTCGCCCTGGAGGGCCACCAGCGTGATCTCCGAGGCCCGGTCCGCGAACCAGCAGGTCCCCTGCCCCCTCACCTCCATCACCGTCATCTGCTCGCCGGTGATCCGCCGGGTCACCATGCCCCGGATGCCCTCACCGCCGCCGCTCAGCTTCTTGAAGGCCATCTCCCCGTCGTACGCGACCATCGAGCCGTTCTTCGCCTTCACGGCGTCTTGGGTCATGTCGACGGCGAGGACCTTGCTGCCTTGAAGTCGGAACATCGCCACGTGGTGAAAGTAGCCCCGCCACGGGTGGACAGAACAGGGCCCACGGGTGGAGAACGACCCTGAGTCCATCCCTTGGGGCATTGTTTGCCACAATGGCCGAACGATTGTGCTTCCGTTCACAAGGCGGACCGCACACCGCCCGCGCCGTCGGCGCATCCCTCCCTTCCGAAGGTGACCCGTGGACCTCAAGACCGCCACCGCCCTCCGCCGCCTCCGCCTGGTATCGGCCCCCGAGGCGATCTCGTTCCTCCTCCTGCTCGTCTGCTCCGTCCTGAAGCGGACCACCGACTTCAACGCGGTGCCGGCGATGGGCATGATCCACGGCGTCCTCTTCGTGCTGTACGTGATCTTCTGGGCCGACGCCTGGAACCGCGCCAAGTGGCCGCTGAAGACCGCCGCCCTCTACTTCGTCCTCTCGGTCCTGCCGACCGGCGGCTTCTTCGCCGACCGCAAGCTCAAGCGCGAGGCCGAGACCGCGGTCATCGCCTCCCGCGCCCGCCAGGAAGGGGTCGTGGGCGCATGATCGTCGCCTTCTCCGTGACGCCGCTCGGCGTCGGCGAGGACGTGGGGGAGTACGTCGCCGACGCCGTCCGGGTGGTCCGCGAGTCCGGGCTGCCGAACCGCACCGACGCGATGTTCACGTCCGTCGAGGGCGAGTGGGACGAGGTCATGGACGTCGTCCGGCGGGCCGTCGCCGCCGTCGAGGCGCGCGCGCCGCGGGTCTCCCTGGTCCTCAAGGCGGACATCCGCCCCGGCGTGACGGACGGCCTCACGTCCAAGGTCGAGACGGTCGAGCGCCACCTCGCCCCGTGACCGTGCCGGCGGGCGGTGGTATCGAAAGGCGAGACGGGGCTGACCGGCATGTGACCGGCCGGTAAGGTCTGTTGCCGTGCCGAAGCCCCTCAGTCTCTCCTTCGATCCCATCGCCCGAGCCGACGAACTCTGGGCACAGCGCTGGGGCGGTGTGCCCTCCATGGCGGCGATCACCTCGATCATGCGGGCCCAGCAGATCCTGCTGGGCGAGGTCGACGCCGTGGTCAAGCCGTACGGGCTGACCTTCGCGCGGTACGAGGCGCTGGTGCTGCTCACCTTCTCCAAGTCGGGCGAACTGCCGATGTCCAAGATCGGCGAGCGCCTGATGGTGCACCCCACCTCCGTGACGAACACCGTCGACCGCCTGGTGCGCTCCGGTCTGGTCGCCAAGCGCCCCAACCCCAACGACGGCCGCGGCACCCTGGCCACCATCACCGACAAGGGCCGCGAGGTCGTCGAGGCGGCCACCCGCGACCTGATGGCGATGGACTTCGGCCTGGGCGCGTACGACGCCGAGGAGTGCGGCGAGATCTTCGCGATGCTCCGGCCCCTGCGGGTCGCCGCGGGGGACTTCGCGGAGGACTGAGCGGCGGGTCCGGGAGCCGTGCGACGGCCGCCGGGCGGGCCCGGCGAGTCGTCCGACCCGGCCGAAGATCGCGCGAAACGGGCGGTTACGCTCGTAGCCATGAAAAAGAGCGTGCTGACCCGCTACCGGGTCATGGCGTACGTCACCGGTGTGCTGCTGATCGCGCTGTGCCTTGGCATGATCGCCAAGTACGTGCTGGATCTCGGCGGCGCCGCCGACTTCACCCAGGTCGTCAGCATCGCCCACGGCTGGCTGTACGTGATCTACCTGGTCTTCGCCTTCGACCTCGGCTCCAAGGCGAAGTGGCCGGTGAAGAAGCAGCTGTGGGTGCTGCTCGCCGGGACCGTTCCGACGGCCGCCTTCTTCGTGGAGCGACGGATCAGCCGGGAGCTGGACGCGAAGGTCGCCGCCACCGAGACGCCCGCCCCCGTCAAGGCGTAACCGGGTCCTCGGGAGCCGTTCCACCGCCGTGCGGACACCCGTACGGCGGTAGCCCATCGACATTTACTTGGACGTCCTAGTAAATTCGAGGGTATGGACGCTCATGCCATAGAAGAGGGCCGCCTTCGGTGGCAGGCCCGGTACGACGCGGCGCGCAAGCGCGACGCGGACTTCACCACGCTCTCCGGCGACCCTGTGGAGCCGGTGTACGGGCCCCGGCCGGGGGACGAGTACGAGGGCTTCGAGCGGATCGGCTGGCCGGGCGAGTACCCCTTCACCCGCGGCCTGTATCCGACCGGATACCGGGGGCGCACGTGGACCATCCGGCAGTTCGCCGGGTTCGGCAACGCCGAGCAGACCAACGAGCGCTACAAGATGATCCTCCGCAACGGAGGAGGCGGTCTGTCCGTCGCGTTCGACATGCCGACGCTGATGGGCCGCGACTCCGACGACCCGCGTTCGCTCGGTGAGGTCGGGCACTGCGGGGTGGCCATCGACTCGGCCGCCGACATGGAGGTCCTGTTCAAGGACATCCCGCTCGGGGACGTGACGACCTCCATGACGATCAGCGGGCCCGCCGTGCCCGTGTTCTGCATGTACCTGGTCGCCGCCGAGCGGCAGGGCGTCGACGCGGGTGTGCTCAACGGCACGCTCCAGACCGACATCTTCAAGGAGTACATCGCCCAGAAGGAGTGGCTCTTCCAGCCCGAGCCGCACCTGCGGCTCATCGGCGACCTGATGGAGTACTGCGCGGCCGGCATCCCCGCCTACAAGCCGCTGTCGGTCTCCGGGTACCACATCCGCGAGGCGGGCGCGACGGCCGCGCAGGAGCTGGCGTACACGCTCGCCGACGGCTTCGGGTACGTGGAGCTGGGGCTCAGCCGCGGTCTGGACGTCGACGTGTTCGCACCCGGCCTCTCCTTCTTCTTCGACGCGCACCTCGACTTCTTCGAGGAGATCGCCAAGTTCCGCGCGGCGCGCAGGATCTGGGCCCGCTGGATGCGCGACGTGTACGGGGCGCAGACCGACAAGGCGCAGTGGCTGCGGTTCCACACCCAGACCGCCGGTGTCTCGCTCACCGCGCAGCAGCCGTACAACAACGTCGTGCGGACCGCCGTCGAGGCGCTGTCGGCCGTGCTCGGAGGGACCAACTCCCTGCACACCAACGCGCTCGACGAGACCCTCGCGCTGCCCAGCGAGCAGGCCGCGGAGATCGCCCTGCGCACCCAGCAGGTGCTGATGGAGGAGACCGGCGTCGCCAACGTCGCCGACCCGCTGGGCGGTTCCTGGTTCGTCGAGCAGCTGACCGACCGCATCGAGGCCGACGCGGAGAAGATCTTCGAGCAGATCAAGGAGCGGGGGCTGCGCGCCCACCCCGACGGGCAGCACCCCGTCGGCCCGATCACCTCCGGTCTGCTGCGCGGCATCGAGGACGGCTTCTTCACCGGAGAGATCGCCGAGTCGGCCTTCCGCTACCAGCAGTCCTTGGAGAAGGACGACAAGAGGGTCGTCGGCGTCAACGTCCACACCGGCTCCGTCACCGGCGACCTCGAGATCCTGCGGGTCAGCCACGAGGTCGAGCGCGAGCAGGTGCGGGTGCTGGGCGAGCGGAAGGCGGCCCGCGACGACGCGGCCGTGCGGGGCGCGCTGGACGCGATGCTGGCGGCGGCGCGGTCGGGCGGCAACATGATCGAGCCGATGCTGGACGCGGTGCGCGCGGAGGCGACGCTCGGGGAGATCTGCGGGGTGCTCCGCGAGGAGTGGGGGGTGTACACGGAGCCCGCGGGGTTCTAGGCGCCGGGTGTTCCGGTGGGCGTCTCCAGGGGGCTCCGCCCCCTGGACCCCCGGCCTGTGCCCACCCACCACCCGACTCGGTCGGCCAAGAGGTCACCCGTCAGGCGTCAGCCGTCGTCCGGTTCGGTCGGGCGGGAGGTGAGGCCCCACAGCAGGACCTGGGTGAAGCTGCGCACCCAGTCCCCGTTCGCGGTCTCCGCGCTGACCAGGGTGCGGTGCACCACCGCTCCCGCGACCATGTCGAAGATCAGGTCCGCCGTGCGGGCCGCCTCCGTGGTGTCCGGCTCCGGCGGGAGTTCGCCCCGGGCCTGGGCCCGCGCCCTGCCCTCCAGCACCAGGCGCTTCTGCCGCTCGACGATCGACGTGCGGATGCGCTCGCGCAGCGCCTCGTCCCGCGTGGACTCCGCGACCACCGCCATCAGGCCGCTCCTGGCCTCCGGACGCGCCAGGATCGCCGCGAACTGGAGCACCACGCCCTCGATGTCCGCGGCGAGCGAGCCGCGGTCGGGCAGTTCGAGCTCGTCGAAGAGCTCCGCCACCGCGTCCACGACCAGCTCGTTCTTGCCCGCCCAGCGGCGGTAGAGCGTCGTCTTGGCAACCCCGGCCCGCGTGGCGACGTCTCCCAGGGTGAGCTTCGACCAGCCGAGGTCGACCAGGGCGGCCCGCGTCGCGGCCAGGATCGCGGTGTCCGCCGCGGCACTGCGCGGGCGTCCGGCACGGCCGGCGGGGCTGCTGCTCTGCATGTCCCGACCTTAACCGGCGGGTAACACGCGCTCCGCCGTGAGACAGATCACCGGGGCGGGGTGTTGCGACCGGCCCTCCTGGCATTACGCTACGACGCGTAGCGAAAGCGCGGGTCCGCCCGCGCCCCAGCGACGACCACGGGCGTGGGGTGGGGACCCGGCGCCGAGCAGTACACAAGCAGGGCAGCGCACAAGCAGGGCAGCGCACAAGCCGAACAGCACACATCCGGGCGGGCTTTCGACCCGGTTTTCACACGCGCGCGCCGTACGGGGGAGGATAGACCCATGCAGCCACGGAACATGTCCATGAGCGGGGTCGTCGACCTCGCCGCGGTGAAGCAGGCCCAGGAGGCCAAGGCGAAGGCGGAGCAGGCGCGCGCCGAGGCGGCCCGGACCGGCGGCGCGGGCGCCGTCTCCCCGGCCGACCTCGTCATCGACGTCGACGAGGCCGGGTTCGAGAGCGAGGTCCTGCAACGGTCCACCGAGGTCCCGGTCGTCATCGACTTCTGGGCCGAGTGGTGCGAGCCCTGCAAGCAGTTGAGCCCGGTCCTGGAGCGCCTCGCCGTCGAGTACAACGGGCGCTTCCTCCTCGCCAAGATCGACGTCGACGCCAACCAGATGCTGATGCAGCAGTTCGGCGTCCAGGGCATCCCGGCCGTGTTCGCGGTCGTCGCCGGACAGGCGCTGCCGCTCTTCCAGGGGGCCGCGAGCGAGACGCAGATCCGGCAGACCCTGGACCAGCTGGTGCAGGTCGGCGAGGAGCGCTTCGGCCTGACCGGTCTGGTCGTCGACCCCGAGGCGGAGCCGGGCGCCGAGCGGCCCGCCGCCCCCGAGCGCCCCGCCGGTCCGCACGACGCGGCCCTCGACGCCGCCGTGCAGGCGATGGACGCGGGCGACCTGGGCGGTGCCGTCCAGGCCTACAAGAACGTGCTGGCCGAGGAGCCGGGCAACGCGGAGGCCAAACTGGGCCTGGCGCAGGCCGAGTTGCTCCAGCGGGTGCAGGACGCCGATCCGCAGAAGGTGCGTCGGGACGCGGCCGACAGGCCGGGCGATGCCCAGGCGCAGATCGCCGCCGCCGACCTCGACCTGGTGGGCGGTCACGTGGAGGACGCCTTCGGGCGCCTCATCGACACGGTGCGCGTCACGGCGGGCGACGACCGGGACGCCGTACGGCTGCGGCTGCTCGAGCTGTTCGAGGTGGTCGGTGCCGAGGACCCGCGGGTGGCCGCGGCGCGCCGGGCGCTTGCCCGCGCACTGTTCTAGCCGGTTCCGGTCGGCGCGGGCGGCATGCGAGGCGTTCTAAACGCCATCGACGTGTTGCGCGTGTGAAGGAGCTGTCGAAGAGGCGTCACTGCGGCCGCGCTTTACCAAAACTTGGTAATCGCGGCCGCTGTTACTGCCAGTAAGTCGAGGGCGTCGATCTGTCGGACTCTGTCCATCGATCAATAGTTTTGTTCCGCCCTCAAGGCGCACCCAGCGTCGCCGTTCGGGCCCGGTGCGTCGTCCCGCGGCCACACGCCCGCTACTAGCCAGTAACGAACCCCCTTGTGCCGACGGCGAGAATGCACCACGATCGGCGACGCTCGGTCCATTCCCGTACCCCGACAGCCGGTCGGGTGGCGGGGGTTCCTGGGTCCCCACCGAGCAGGGTCGGCGGCAGTGATGCCGGCCCTTGGGCAGGGGGGTCTTCGCTCATCCGGCGAAGCCTGTCCAGCAGGGTTGTGCGTGATGCGTGTCAGGCGCGACCAGTGGTTGTCGCTCGGGGGTGATCGCCGGTTGTTCGGGCGCGTTGTACGTGCCGCCGAGGACAGGCGCTCTCCTTCCCGAGGACGTAGCACTTCTCCCATCCCTGCCAGACCGAGCCGCCGGACCGGGGGCCGGCCGAGGCCAGGAGATGTACGTCCGAGAAGGAGGAAATATGGAGTCCCAGGTGCGTGGCGGGACCAGATGGAAGCGGTTCGCTGTGGTCATGGTGCCCAGCGTCGCCGCCACGGCAGCGATAGGCGTCGCGCTCGCGCAGGGCGCTCTCGCCGCGTCGTTCAGCGTGTCGGGTCAGTCGTTCAAGGTGACGGCGGACCGGCTCGACGGCACGGGCTTTATGCAGTACGGCGCGATCGACTCGGGTTACACGCTGAAGGGCGAGAAGACGGCTCACCCCGTCGCGGTCTCGGCGTTCGACTCGGCGCAGATCACGAACATGTGCCAGTCCGTGGTCACCCCGGACATCCCGCTGATCGGCTCGGTCAGCCTCATGCTGAAGGCCGGCGGTGGCGACACCCCGGTCAAGGCGAAGAACCTGTACATCGACGTCGAGAACCTCGAGGCCGATGCCACGTTCCGCGGCATCGACATCGGTGTGGCCGCCAAGGACGCCAACAAGGGTCCCGGCATCAAGAAGGGCGACACCACCAACCCCTACGGGTTCTCGCAGCAGGCCGACTCGGCCACGCTGACCGGTGTGAAGCAGACGGCGTGGGCGACCACCGCCGGAACCTTCAAGCTCAGCGGTCTGAAGATGTCGCTGTCCAAGGGTGTCAAGGAGTGCTACTAAGCACTCCTTGACGGGCGGGGGAGCCGACGGCGCCCCCGCCCGTCCACTCTCCGGCCGCGCCTTCACGTGCGGCCCACATCTCCACCACAGCAAAAGCCGTACCAGGGAGCTATTTCCATGAGCGCCGAGACTCCTGCCGCTGCCGGCCAGTTCACCCGCCGGAGGCTGCAGTTCCGTGCCTGGCGAGGCGCGCGGCCGTTCTGGGCCGGCCTGTTCGTCGCACTCGGCGGACTTCCCATCGCCTACTTCCCGTACGCGAACCTCCAGATCGGTCACCTGACCCTGGCGATGTCCACCACCGCCGGTGCCGGGTCCCTGATCATCGGCGTACTGCTGGTCGTTCTCGGCGTCAGCCTGTGGTTCCAGAAGCACGTCAGGGTCTTCGCGGGCGTCGCGGCGATCCTGCTGGCGCTGGTGTCCATCCCGGTGTCCAACCTCGGCGGATTCCTCATCGGCTTCCTGTTCTCCCTGGTCGGCGGGGCCATGGCCGTGTCCTGGGTGCCGGGCGAGCCGCCGCAGGCCGAGCCGCCGCTGGAGGACAAGGGCACGGACGACGCGCCCCGGGGTGCGGTCCCCGCGGCCGACGACACCGAGTTCCCCGGCTTCCGGAAGCCCGGGGCCCAGGAGCCCGGCCCCGCTGTGCCGGGGCCGCGGGGCGGGATGGACGACGGGGAACCCTCCCAGGCCTTCGCGGCACCGGGGGCGCACGATCTGTCAGGAACGAGCCCGGCCAACGGGGCGAACGGGAGGCACAGTGCCGGCTGACGAGGTGACCCGCGGGACTGACGTGGAGTCGTCCCGTGTGAGAACCGGGCCGCGCCACGCGGCACCCAAGAAGCCGTTGTTCACCAGGTTCCACATGCCGGCCGGCAAGGCGATAGCCATCGCGGCGATGCCGACGGCCGTGCTCATGGGGATGGGGTTCACGCCGACGCTCGCCCTCGCCGACGGCAACGACGCGTCGCCGCCCGCCAACAGCCTGACGGCCGACGAGTACAAGGACTGCGTGGCGGCCCTGGAGGACGCCGAGAAGGACCCGTCCGAGTCGCCCACCCCCTCGCCCTCGGCGAGTGACAAGGTCGAGGACGGCAAGGACGACGCGGCGGAGCCCGGCCCCTCGGCCTCCACCGGGGACTCCGGCAAGGACACGGGCGCGGACGCCGGTTCGGACCAGGGCGGCTCCTCTTCGTCGGATTCAGGTTCCGACGACAAGGGCGCCAAGGACGAGCAGGCCGCACCCGACCCGGGCCCCTCCGCGTCGCAGAGCCAGGAGGCGTCCGGTTCGACCGCCGAGCCGTCCCCCTCCGAGTCGGAGTCCAAGGGCGGTCTGCTGGAGGGCCTCGGCGACACCCTCGAGGACATCTTCACCGGCGGCAAGAAGAGCGAGGAGAGCCCGAGCCCCACACCGACCCCCTCGGCGTCCGAGAGCGCCTCCGGCGGGTCCGGTGCGCTGAAGGACACCGCCGACGAGGTCACCGGCGCCGCGAAGGACACCGTCGAGGGCGCGACCGACACGGCGTCGAAGGCGGCCGAGGACACCGAGGAGTCGGTGGACAAGGCGGCCGAGGCGGCCAAGGAGGCGGCCAAGAAGGCGAAGGAGGACGCGGAGAAGGCGAAGGAGGACGCGGCCACCGCCACGCCCACCCCCAGCGCCTCCGAGAGCAGCGGCACGAGCGTCGACGACTGCCCGGTCGCCACCGACGAGGAGGGCGGCGTCGACAACAAGGTGCCGCTGCCCGACGACCCGTGGTACCTCAACGCCAGCTCGCTGCTGCTGAAGGGTGCCTCCTACGAGGGCGTCGTCCAGGTGAAGACGGCCAACGGCACCACCAAGAAGGTGCTGAAGTACGTCATCTCCAACGGCACCGACATCGGCGACCTGCACCAGACGGTGAAGGACAAGCAGGCCGGCAAGACCTACCACGTGCAGGCGGCCGAGGGCTCCACGTCCACGATCCGCGACGGCGACACGGTGATGTACACCGAGAGCATCTCGGGCAACCTGCTCGGGCTGATCCCGATCACCTTCGACCCGGAGCACCCGCCACCGCTGGACATCCCGCTCATCTACTTCACCAAGGTGACGGTCGTCCAGGCCGGCCAGTTCGGCGGCACGCTGCACATCCCGGGACTGCACCAGTACACGACCGACTGAGCGGGCCCGCACCACGCACGAGGGCGCCCCCTGCGACAGGGGGCGCCCTCGGTGCGTACGACGGGGAGACGGGGAGGCGGCGGTCAGCCGCGGCGCGTTTCGCCCAGGTGGTGCACGCGGACCATGTTGGTGGTGCCGGGCACGCCGGGGGGCGAGCCGGCGGTGATCACGACGATGTCGCCGTCGTTGAACCGGCCCAGGCGCATCGTCTCCTGGTCCACCAGGTCCACCATCTCGTCCGTGCTGTTCACGAACGGGACCACGTGCGGCTCCACGCCCCAGCTGAGCGCCAGCTGGTTGCGGGTGGACTCGTCGGTGGTGAAGGCGAGGATCGGCTGGCAGGCGCGGTAGCGCGAGAGCCGGCGGGCGGTGTCGCCGGACTGGGTGAAGGCCACCAGGCCCTTGCCGCCCAGGAAGTCGGCGATCTCGGCGGCGGCACGGGCCACCGAACCACCCTGGGTGCGCGGCTTCTTGCCCGGCACCAGCGGCTGGAGACCCTTGGAGAGCAGCTCCTGCTCGGCGGCGGTGACGATCTTCGACATCGTCTTGACGGTCTCGATCGGGTACGCGCCCACGCTCGACTCGGCGGACAGCATGACCGCGTCGGCGCCGTCCAGGATCGCGTTGGCCACGTCGGAGGCCTCGGCGCGGGTCGGACGGGAGTTGGTGATCATCGACTCCATCATCTGGGTCGCCACGATCACCGGCTTGGCGTTGCGCCGGCACAGCTCGATCAGGCGCTTCTGCACCATGGGGACCTTCTCGAGCGGGTACTCGACGGCCAGGTCGCCACGGGCGACCATCACGCCGTCGAACGCCAGCACGACGTCCTCCATGTTCTCGACCGCCTGCGGCTTCTCCACCTTGGCGACCACCGGGACGCGGCGGCCCTCCTCGTCCATGACGCGGTGCACGTCGGCGACGTCCTTGGCGTCCCGGACGAAGGAGAGGGCGACCAGGTCGCAGCCCATGCGCAGCGCGAAGCGGAGGTCCTCGATGTCCTTCTCGCTCAGCGCGGGGACGTTCACGGCCGCACCGGGCAGGTTGATGCCCTTGTGGTCGGAGATGACGCCGCCCTCGATGACGATCGTCTTCACCCGGGGGCCCTCGACCTCGGTGACCTTCAGCTCGACGTTGCCGTCGTTGATGAGCACCTGGTCGCCCTTGGTGACGTCACCGGGCAGGCCCTTGTAGGTCGTGCCGCAGATCGTCCGGTCGCCCGGGACGTCCTCGGTGGTGATGGTGAACTCGTCACCGCGCACCAGCTCGACGGGGCCCTCCGCGAAGGTCTCCAGGCGGATCTTCGGGCCCTGAAGGTCGGCCAGGACGCCGATGGCCCTGCCGGTCTCCTTGGCGGCGGCCCGCACCCGGTCGTAACGCCCCTGGTGCTCGGCGTGGGTGCCGTGGCTGAAGTTGAAGCGGGCCACGTTCATGCCGGCTTCGATCAGCGTGACGAGCTGCTCGTGGGAGTCGACCGCGGGGCCGAGAGTACAGACGATTTTCGAACGGCGCATGGGTGCCATCCTATCGGTTTGTTTCGGCGCGGAATATTCCGTCTGGCGGAAAATACAAAAGGGCGGGATGCCGCTCAGGTGAGATTCTGATTCCCCGAATCATTTACCAGCGCGTAGGTCTGTGCAGCGATCTCCATTTCCTCGTCCGTCGGTACCACCGCCACCGCCACCCGCGCGTCCGCGGGCGAGATCAGCCGCGCCCCGTCGCCGCGTACGGCGTTCAGCCCGCCGTCCACCGCCAGGCCGAGCCCCTCCAGGCCCGCCACGGCCGCCTCGCGCACCGGCGCCGAGTTCTCCCCGACCCCGGCCGTGAACGCCACGGCGTCCACCCGTCCGAGAACGGCGTAATAGGCGCCGATGTACTTCTTGAGCCGGTGAATGTAGATGTCGAAGGCCAGCCCGGCCCGCTCGTCGCCGGCGTCGACACGGCGGCGGATCTCCCGCATGTCGTTGTCGCCGCACAGCCCGATCAGACCGCTCCTCTTGTTGAGAAGAGTGTCGATCTCGTCAGCGGACATTCCGCCAACGCGCATCAAATGGAAGATGACGGCCGGGTCCGTGTCTCCCGAGCGCGTACCCATCACGAGCCCCTCCAAAGGCGTCAGCCCCATGGAGGTGTCCACGCACCGCCCGCCCCGCACGGCCGAGGCGGACGCCCCGTTGCCCAGGTGCAGCACGATCACGTTCACGTCCTCGGGCGCCCGGCCGAGGAGTCTCGCCGTCTCGCGGGAGACGTACGCGTGCGAGGTGCCGTGGAAGCCGTAGCGCCGCACCCGGTGCGCGTCGGCGGTCTCGACGTCGATCGCGTAGCGGGCCGCCGACTCCGGCATCGTCGTGTGGAAGGCGGTGTCGAACACGGCGACCTGCGGCAGGTCCGGGCGCAGCGCCTGCGCGGTGCGGATGCCGGTGAGGTTCGCCGGGTTGTGCAGCGGGGCCACCGGGATGAGCCGTTCGATCTCGGCGAGCACGGCGTCGTCGACCACCGTCGGCTCGGTGAAGCGCAGACCGCCGTGGACCACCCGGTGCCCGATCGCGGCCAGCTCGGGGGAGCCGAGACCCAGGCCGTCCCGGTCCAGCTCGGCCGCCATGGCCTTCAGCGCGGCGTCGTGGTCGGGCACCGACCCGTTCCACTCGCGGCTCTCCCCGTCTGCCGGGGAGTGCTTGAGCCGGGAGCCGGACTCGCCGATCCGCTCGACGAGGCCCATCGCCAGCCGGCCGCCGTCGCGCATGTCGAGCAGCTGGTACTTCACCGACGACGAGCCGGAGTTGAGAACGAGGACACGGGAGCCGCTCACTGGTCGGACGCCTTCTCACTGGGGGACTGCTGGGCCTGGATCGCCGTGATGGCGACGGTGTTCACGATGTCCTGCACGAGCGCGCCCCGGGACAGGTCGTTGACCGGCTTGCGCAGGCCCTGGAGCACCGGGCCGACCGCGACGGCACCGGCCGAGCGCTGCACCGCCTTGTACGTGTTGTTGCCGGTGTTCAGGTCGGGGAAGATCAGCACGCTGGCCTGCCCGGCGACCGCCGAACCGGGCAGCTTGGTCGCGGCCACCGACGGCTCGACCGCCGCGTCGTACTGGATCGGGCCCTCGATGCTGAGGTCCGGGCGGCGCGAGCGGACCAGCTCGGTGGCCTCGCGCACCTTGTCGACGTCCGCGCCGGAACCGGAGGTGCCGGTCGAGTACGACAGCATGGCGATTCGCGGCTCCACCCCGAACCGCGCCGCCGTCGACGCGGACTGGGCGGCGATGTCGGCGAGCTGCTCCGCGTCCGGGTCCGGGTTGACCGCGCAGTCGCCGTAGACCAGCACCTTGTCGGCCAGGCACATGAAGAAGACGGAGGAGACGATCGCGGCGTCCGGCTTGGTCTTGATGATCTCGAAGGCCGGGCGGATGGTCGCCGCCGTCGAGTGCACCGACCCCGACACCATGCCGTCGGCGAACCCTTCCTGCACCATCAGCGTGCCGAAGTAGTTCACGTCGGAGACCACGTCGTACGCCAGCTCCACGGTCACGCCCTTGTGGGCGCGCAGCGCGGCGTACTTCTCGGCGAAGGAGTCCCGCAGCTCGCTGGCGGCCGGGTCGATCAGCTCGGCGCCGCCGAGGTCGATGCCCAGGTCGGCGGCCTTCTTGCGGATCTGCTCGACGGGGCCGAGAAGGGTCAGCTCGCACACCCCGCGCCGCAGCAGCACCTCCGCCGCGTGCAGCACCCGCTCCTCGGTGCCCTCCGGCAGGACCACCCGGCGCAGGTCGGAACGGGCCTGCTCGAGCAGCTTGTGCTCGAACATCATCGGCGTGACGCGGTCGCTGCTGGGCGCCGAGACCCGCTGGTTCAGCTCGGCGGTGTCGACGTACCGCTCGAAGAGGCCGAGGGCGGTCTCCGCCTTGCGCGGGGAGGCCGCGCTCAGTTTGCCCTCCAGGGAGAACAGCCGCTCGGCGGTGGGGAAGCTGTTGCCGGTCACCGAGAGCACCGGGGTGCCCGGGGCCAGCCGGTTCGCGAGGGTGAGGATGCCCTCGCCGGGCACCTCGTTCAGGGTCAGCAGGACCCCGGCTATCGGCGGGGTGCCGGCGCTGTGCGCGGCCAGCGTGCCGATCACCAGGTCGGCCCGGTCGCCGGGCGTGATGACCAGGCAGCCAGGGGTCAGCGCGGTCAGCAGGTTGGGCAGCATCGCCCCGCCGAAGACGAAGTCCAGCGCGTCGCGGGCGAGCCCGGAGTCGTCCCCGAGCACCACCCGGGCGCCCAGGGCGTGCGCGATCTGGGAGACCGTCGGCGCGGACAGCGCGGGCGCGTCCGGCACCACCCAGCACGGCACCGGCAGCCGGTGCTCCAGCCGCTCGGCGATCTCGTCCCGGTCCTCGCGCGCGACCCGGTTGGTCACCATGGCCAGCACGTCGCAGCCGAGCCCGTCGTAGGCGCGGAAGGCGTTGTGGGTCTCCGCCAGCACCGACTCCGCGGTCTGCTTGCGGCCCCCGACGACGGGAAGGACCGAGGCGCCGAACTCGTTCGCGAGCCGTGCGTTCAGCGACAGCTCGTCGGGGAACTGGGTGTCGGCGTAGTCGGTGCCGAGGACGAGGACGACGTCGTAGTCCCGCGCCACCAGGTGGAACCGGTCGACCAGCTCGGACACCAGCTCGTCCACGCCCTGCTCGGCCTGGAGGAGGGAGGCCTCCTGGTAGTCCATGCCGTAGACCGTCGCCGGGTCCTGCGCGAGCCGGTAGCGGGCGCGCAGCAGCTCGAAGAGCCGGTCGGGTCCGTCGTGCACCAGGGGACGGAACACGCCGACCCGGTCGACCTGCCGGGTGAGCAGCTCCATCACCCCCAGCTCGACGACCTGGCGGCCGTCGCCGCGGTCGATACCGGTCACGTACACGCTGCGCGTCACGCGTGCTCTCCGTTTCGTAGGGCTGAGCGTCTCGGGATGAGCGTCTCGGGATGAGCGTTTCCTCGGGCTGCGGAACCCTCTTGACCGTACCTCTGGCGACCGTTACGGCGCCCGTCAGCGTCCACCGCCGTCCGTCGGTCGTCCGTCGGTCGTCCACCGCCGTCCGGGCCGTGGAACAATTGGACCGGCTCACCGGTGTCAACAGCGAGCAGGAGACACAGCACGATGCGTATCGGCGTACTCACCGCAGGCGGCGACTGCCCCGGCCTGAACGCAGTGATCCGGTCGGTCGTGCACCGAGCGGTCGACAACTACGGCGACGAGGTCATCGGCTTCGAGGACGGCTACGCGGGCCTGCTGGACGGCCGCTACCGCAGCCTCGACCTCAATGCGGTCAGCGGCATCCTCGCCCGCGGCGGCACCATCCTCGGCTCCTCCCGCCTCGAGCGCGACCGGCTCCGCGAGGCCTGCGAGAACGCCGGCGACATGATCCAGAACTTCGGCATCGACGCCCTCATCCCGATCGGCGGCGAGGGCACCCTCACGGCCGCCCGGATGCTGTCCGACGCCGGCCTCCCGGTCGTCGGCGTGCCGAAGACCATCGACAACGACATCTCCTCCACCGACCGCACCTTCGGCTTCGACACGGCGGTCGGTGTCGCCACCGAGGCGATGGACCGCCTCAAGACCACCGCCGAGTCCCACCAGCGCGTGATGGTCGTCGAGGTCATGGGCCGGCACGCCGGCTGGATCGCCCTGGAGTCCGGCATGGCCGCCGGCGCCCACGGCATCTGCCTGCCCGAGCGCCCCTTCGACCCCGCCGACCTGGTCAAGATGGTCGAGGAGCGCTTCTCCCGCGGCAAGAAGTTCGCCGTCGTCTGCGTCGCCGAGGGCGCCCACCCCGCCGAGGGCTCCATGGACTACGGCAAGGGCGCGATCGACAAGTTCGGCCACGAGCGCTTCCAGGGCATCGGCACCGCGCTCGCCTTCGAGCTGGAGCGCCGCCTCGGCAAGGAGGCCAAGCCGGTCATCCTCGGCCACGTCCAGCGCGGCGGCGTGCCCACCGCGTACGACCGTGTCCTCGCCACCCGCTTCGGCTGGCACGCGGTGGAGGCCGCGCACCGGGGCGACTTCGGCCGGATGACGGCGCTGCGCGGCACGGACGTGGTGATGGTGCCGCTGGCCGAGGCCGTCACCGAGCTGAAGACGGTGCCCAAGGACCGGATGGACGAGGCGGAGTCGGTCTTCTAGCCCTCACGACGGTGCGGCTCTACGGGTGCTTCTCGACCGCCGACCAGAAGTGGTCCACGATCCGGTCGAGGAAGTCCCGGCCCCCGGCGCTGGAGTCGGCCGAGCCGCCGCCCCAGCTGAGGGTGGCGGTCATCCGCCCCTGGTAGTCCTGGTGCAGCACCTGGAGGACGTTCTCCAGGACGCGCCGGTCCAGCGGCGCCAGCTTGGCGATCGGGCGCACGCACCCCTGCCAGCGGGTGGTCACCGCGCTCGTCAGCAGATCGGCCAGCTTCTCCTCGCGCCCGGTGACGGTCACGAAGTCGGGCAGCGTCAGCCCGAGCACGTCGGCGAGCTGGGCCGACTGCCGGTCGGTGCCGCGCCAGTCGTCCGCATCCTCCATCCGCTGATACGCGGAGAGCCCGAGCCCGACCGCACGGGCCACGTCCTCCGGCGCCAGACCGCGGGCGACGCGGTGCTCGCGCAGCGACTGCGGCCGCCCGATCAGCTCACCGGGCGAGCACCACAGCACCCCCGCGAGCGCGGTCAGCTCCGGGCCCTCGGGGGAGACCGTCCCCCGCTCCCAGGCGATGACGTGGTCGGGGGTGACGTACGGCAGGCCGTACGAGACCCGTATGCCGTGGGCGACGTGCTCGGGCCCCATGTTGAGGGCGGCACGCAGCCGGCGGGCGGCGAGGGCGTTGAACGGGGGGCCCGAATGGCCCGGGTGAGGTGAGGGTCGGCGCACGCGCCACACCGTAGAGGTCCGGGGCAGTGCTGACTACGGGCTGTTCGGCCAGCGATACGTATTGTAGGAACGTACGGGCGCGACCGGGCTGCCGCGCGCCCCTCCTGGAGCCCTCACCCCTTGACCGCCCCGCCCAGCGCGAAGCCCCCGCCCAGCCGCCGGGAGATCAGCACGTACAGCAGCACGACCGGCGTGGAGTAGACGATCGAGAACGCCGCCAGCTGCCCGTACGCCACCATGCCCCGGTTGCCGAAGAAGTCGTTGATGCTGACCGAGGCGGGCATCTGGTCCGGGGAGAGCAGCAGCATGAAGGGGACGAAGAAGTTCCCCCACATCATCACGAACGAGAACACCGTCACCACCGCCATGCCCGGTCCCATCAGCGGCAGCACGATCCGCAGCAGCGACTGGAACGACGACGCCCCGTCCGTCCACGCCGCCTCCTCCAGTTCCTTCGGCACCCCGTCCATGAAGTTCTTCATCAGCCAGATCGCGAAGGGCAGTTGCGAGGCGGCGAAGAAGAAGATCGTCCCCTGCATGGTGTCGATCATGTTCACGCGTACGAACAACGCGTAGACGGGCACCATGATCGCCGTGATGGGGAGACTGGTCGCGAACAGGATCGTCAGCAGGAACGGCCGGTTCAGCCGCGACCGGAAACGGGAGAGCGGATACGCCGCGAGCGCCGCGCACACCACCGTCAGCAGCGTCGCCCCGCCGCACAGGATCAGGCTGTTGAGCAGCGGGGTGAAGGTGATCTCCGGGGTGAGGATCGCGTCGAAGTTCTCCAGCGTCACCCCGTCGGGGACCTTGACCCGCAGACTCGCGTGCGGGTCGAGGGCGGACAGCACCACCCAGGCCAGCGGCAGCACGAAGGCCGCGGCCACGACCAGCAGCCCGGCGTCGGCGGCGGTGCGGCGCCGGTTGCGTCGGGCGGCGGGAGCGTGGCGGGCCGTACGGGACGTGACCGTGGATGCCATGTCAGACCTCCGTCCGCAGCAGACGCAGGTACACGACCGAGAACAGCGAGCCGATCAGCAACAGCAGCAGCGCCACCGCCGTGCCGTACCCGATCAGGCTGTTCTGGAAGGCCTGCTCGTACATGAACAGCGGCAGCGTCTGGCTCTTGCCGCTCGGCCCGCCCCGCGTCATCACCCAGATCAGCCCGAAGACCGACAGCGTCTGCAAGGTGTTGAGCATCAGGTTGGTGCCGATGGAACGCCGGATCATCGGCAGCGTGATGTGCCACATCCGGCGCCAGCCGCTCGCGCCGTCCACCTCGGCGGCCTCGGTGACCTCCTTGGGGATCTCGTTCAGCGCGGCCGAGTACACCAGCATCGAGAACGCCGTGCCCCGCCACACGTTGGCGAAGGACACCGCCAGGATCGGCAGCGTGAACAGCCAGTTCTGGGAGGGCAGGTGGAGCCAGTCCAGGATGGCGTTCAGGGTGCCCTCGCGCTTGAAGAAGGCGTAGAGCAGGAAGCCCGCCACCACCTCCGGCAGCACCCAGGCCGTGACAACGATGCCACCGGTGAGCGTCCGGACCGGCTTCGACGCCCGCTGCATCAGCGAGGCCAGCGCGAGCCCCAGGGTGTTCTGCCCGATCAGCGAGGACAGCACGGTGAACACCAGGGTCAGCCATACGGCGTTGAGGAACGCCTCGTCCCGGAAGGCGCGGGTGAAGTTGTCGAAGCCGACGAAGGACTCCTCGGCCTGTCCGGTGAGCTGGAGGTCGGTGAAGGCGATGACGACGCAGTAGACGATCGGACCGGCGAGGAAGAGCAGCAGCAGGACGACGGCGGGGGAGACGGGCAGCGCGCGGAACAGGGAGCGGCGGACGCTGCCGGGCCGGGTGCCCGAGGCCGGAGGCGCGGGCGCCTTCCGCACCTTGGGCCCGGCGTGCTCCGGCGCGGTGGCCGTCACTTGCTCACCACCTGGTTGTCGGTGGCCTCCTTGAGCGCCTCGTCGTAGTCGCGTGCCGCCTCCTCGACCGACTTGTCACCGGTCGTCACGCCCTCCATCGCCTCCTGGATGGCGACGGACACCTTCGGGTACGCGGGGTAGGCGGGCCGGTAGTGGGTGTCGGCGACCAGGTCGGTGAAGAACTTGATGCCGGGCTGGGCCGCGACGTAGGCGGGGTCGCTCGCGACGTCCTCGCGGACCGCGATGCCCGAGTTGGCGATGTACCACTTCTGGGCGTTGGCCTTCGTCTGCATCGTCTTGATGAACTCGAACGCGAGGTCCGGGTTGCCCGCCTTGGCCGGAATGGCCCAGGTCCATCCACCGGACATGCTCACCCGCCCCGGCGCCTGCCCGTTCTGCGTGGGCATGGCGGCGAGCCCCAGCTCCTTCGACCACTCGGGCCACTCGTGCCCGCTGCCCTCCAGCCAGTCCTGCGGCAGCCACGAACCGTCGAGCGCGATGCCGAGCTTGCCCTGCGGCAGCAGCTCACCGCGCACCTTCGTGCCGAAGTTGGGGTCGAGCGCGTCGGAGACCTCAGGACCGAGCTTCTCCTTGTACACGGTCTCGACGAAGGCGAGGGAGTCCTTGAACCCCTGCCCCGCCGTGATCCACTTCTTGCTGCCCTTGTCGTACAGCGGATCGGCACCGCCGTCCCCCGTCCCGTACAGCAGCATCTCGAAGCCCTGCATGGTGGCGGCCTCGCCGGCGGGCTTGCCGGTGTAGACGTTGATCGGGGTGACGCCGGGGACCTTCTCCTTGATGGCGCGGGCGGCGTCGAGGACCTCGTCCCAGGTCTTCGGCTGCCAGTCGGCGGGCAGCCCCGCCTTGGCGAACACGTCCTTGCTGAACCACAGCCCCCGCGTGTCCGTCCCGTCCGGCACGCCGTACGTCTTGCCGTCCTCGCCCCGGGCCGCGGCCTTCGCCGTGTCGATGAACTGGTCCCAGTCCTTCCACTCGGCCAGGTACTCGTCGAGCGGCTTCAGGTACCCGCTGGTGATGTCCGAGTTGATGAGGAACGTGTCCTCGTAGACCAGGTCGGGGGCGGTCTTGGGGGAACGGAGCATCTGCTGGAGCTTGGTGTAGTACTCCGAGTCCGGCGCCTTGATCGGCACCAGCTCGACCTTCTTGCCGGGGTTGGCCTTCTCGAACTGCTTCTTGATGTCGCCGAGATAGGTGTCCATCACCTTGACGGAGTTGTCCGTCGACTGCTTGAAGGAGACCTTCACCGTGTCCGGATCGCTGCCGGAACCGCTTCCGCAGGCGGCGAGGCTGGTGGAGGCGAGCGCGGTGAGGGCGAACAGGGCGGTGAACCGGACGGTGGGGCGCACGGGCATGACCTCCTACGGGCACACGACACTGTGGCCTGGACGGCTGCTCGGCGAACGTAAGAGGAGTGGTCTAGTCAGGTCAATGCCCCTGCGAGTGGGGATTCGGGGGAGCCCGGGGGCGGGTGACCCGGGGTTCCTGCATAGTCGTCGATGACCACCGGGAGAATGGGGATCGCGTGCCGGAACAAGACGTCACCGTCGGGCAGTTGCTGCTCGCCGAGTACGAGAGCGTGAAGGGCGAGCAGAAGGCGAGGATCGGGTTCCGGGACAACCTTCTCTACGTGACGCTGGCCGTCGTGGCCGCCGTCATCGCCGCCACGGCGCAGGCGAAGCAGCCCTCGATGCTGCTGGCGTTGCCGCCGGTGTGCGTCGTCCTGGGGTGGACGTACCTCGTCAACGACGAGAAGATCTCGGCGATCGGGCTCTACGTCCGGGACGATCTGGGTCCCCGGCTGGCCGAGCTCGCGGGAAGCGGCGGCGGTTTCACGACCTTCGGATGGGAGGCGTACCACCGGAGGGACACGCGGCGCCGGTCCCGCAAGGCGGTCCAGACCGTCATCGACCTGACCGCCTTCTGTGTCGTACCGCTGGCGGCTCTGATCGTCTTCTGGTCGAACGGGGACGCCGGTGGACTGCTCATCGGGCTCTCGGTCCTGGAGGCGCTCGTCCTGGCGGGACTTGGCTCACAGATCGTCTGGTACGCGAAGGCGGCTTGAGCGGTCCCTGCGGTGTGCGGCTCACCGCCCCCGCACCCACCGGTACACCAGCTCCGGCCGCCCCACCTGCCCGTACTGGGGGCTCCGGCCCGCCCGGCCCGCGTCCACCAGGTGCTCCAGGTAGCGCCGGGCCGTGATGCGGGAGATGCCCACCGCCTCGGCGACCCCGGCGGCCGTGAGGCCCTCCTCCGCGCCGCGCAGGGCGCCCGTGACCCGCTCGAGGGTCGGTCCGCTCAGGCCCTTGGGCAGGGCCGCCGGGCCGGGGGCGCGCAGGGTGGCCAGGGCGCGGTCGACCTCGTCCTGGCCGCTGGCCTCCCCGGCGGCGCCCCGGAACTCCGCGTAGCGCACCAGGCGGTCGCGCAGGGTGGCGAAGGTGAAGGGCTTCAGGACGTACTGGACGACGCCCAGGGAGACCCCCTCCCGTACGACCGTCAGGTCCCGTGCCGACGTCACCGCTATCACGTCGGTGTGGTGCCCGGCCGCCCGCAGCGAGCGGGCCAGCTGGAGTCCGTGCACGTCCGGCAGGTGCAGGTCGAGCAGGAGCAGGTCGACCGGCGTGCGGTCGAGCATGCGGCGGGCCTCCGCGCCCGTGTGGGCCTTGCCGACCGCCGTGAACCCCGGCACCCGGCCGACGTACATCACGTGCGCGTCGGCGGCGACCGGATCGTCCTCGACGACCAGGACCCGGATGGGTGTCGAGTCGGCGGTGCTCATACGGCATCCCCGGCGCCCGGTCTGGCACCCGCGGCGGCCGGCGCCGCCCCGTCGCCCAGCGGCAGCCGCGCCTCGAAGCGGGCGCCGCCGCCCTCCGCCTCCGTCACGGTCAGGGAGCCGCCGTGCCGCCGTACCGCCTGCCGGACCAGCGCGAGGCCCAGGCCGCGGCCGCCCTCTCCGGCCGGCTTGGTCGAGAAGCCCCGCTCGAAGACCAGGTCCGCGTGGGCGGGATCGACCCCGGCGCCGGTGTCCGACACGCGCAGGACCAGCTCGGAGCCACCGGCGCCGGCACCCTCCGTGTACGCCGCCACCGTCACCCGCGACGGCACCGCGCCCTGCGCCGCGTCCACCGCGTTGTCCACCAGGTTGCCCAGGATCGTCACCAGGTCCCGGGCGGGCAGCGACGGCGGCAGCAGTCCGTCGTCCAGTCGGCTGTCCTGGGACACCACCAGCTCCACTCCCCGCTCGTTGGCCTGCGCCGTCTTGCCCAGCAGCAGCGCCGCGAGCACCGGCTCGCTCACCGCCGCCACCACCTGGTCGGTGAGCGCCTGCGCCAGTTCCAGTTCCGCCGTCGCGAACTCCACGGCCTCCTCCGCCCGCCCCAGCTCGATCAGCGACACGACCGTGTGCAGCCGGTTCGCCGCCTCGTGCGCCTGGGAGCGCAGCGCCTGCGTGAACCCGCGCTCCGAGTTCAGCTCGCCCGTCAGCGACTGCAACTCGGTCACGTCCCGCAGCGTCACCACCGTGCCCCGGCGCTCACCGCCGGAGACCGGCGAGGTGTTCACCACCAGCACCCGGTCCGCCGCCAGGTGCACCTCGTCCACCCGCTGCTCCGACGCCAGCAGCGCCCCGGTCAGCTGCGACGGCAGCCCGAGGTCCGCCACCGAGGCACCGACCACGTCACCGTGCACGCCGAGCAGCTCCCGTCCGCCGTCGTTGATGAGCGCGACGCGGTACTGCCCGTCGAGCATCAGCAGCCCCTCCCGCACCGCGTGCAGCGCCGCCTGATGGTAGTCGTGCATCCGGCTCAGCTGGTCCGCGTTCATGCCGTGGGTGTGCCGGCGCAGCCGCGCGTTGATCACGTACGTCCCGACCGCGCCGAGCAGCAGCGCCCCGGCCGCCACCCCGGACAGCGCCGTGAGCTGCTCCTGGGCCCGCTTGCTGATCTCCTCGACCTTGATCCCCGCGCTGACCAGGCCGACGATCCGGCCGTCGTCCGTGATCGGTGTGACCGCCCGGACCGAGGGGCCGAGCGTGCCCGTGTAGGTCTCGGTGAAGGTCTGGCCCCGCTGCGCACGCTCGATGTGGCCCTGGAAGGGATGGCCGATTTGCTTCGGGTCGGGGTGGGTCCAGCGGATGCCCTCCGGATCCATGATCGTCACGAAGTCCACGTCCGTGTCCTCCATGACCCGCACCGCGTACGGCTGGAGGCGGTCCGTCGGGTCCGGGGTGCGGATCGCCTCCGCCACGGACGGCGAGTCCGCGATCGCCAGCGACACGGCCCTGGCCTGGCGTCCGGCGGCCTCCTCCGCCTGCCCCCGGTCGCTGAGGTAGGTGAACAGCGCGTACCCGACCACGACGACCGCTATGAGGACGGCCTGCATGGCGAAGAGCTGCCCGGCCAGACTGCGTGGGCGGGGTCTCGGGACGCGGAGGTGCATGCCGCCAGTCTCCCCCCTGGCCGGATTGTGAACTAAATGAACGCAAGGGTGACCGCGCTCACATGCCGGGAGATAGTCACCGCATCCCCGATACAAACCCCCGGACGTGAGCCGCACGCCGGTGAGTACCGACGACGTCGTCAAGGAGGGCAGCCGTGACCAGCAACGCCGCTACCGCACCTGCCGCACCCAAAGCCAAGCGGGACCGCACGCACTATCTCTACATCGCGGTGATCATCGCGGTCGCCCTCGGCATCGCGGTCGGTCTGATCGCCCCGGACTTCGCGACCGAGCTGAAGCCGCTCGGCACCGGCTTCGTGAACCTGATCAAGATGATGATCTCCCCGATCATCTTCTGCACGATCGTGCTGGGCATCGGCTCGGTCCGCAAGGCCGCGAAGGTCGGCGCGGTCGGCGGCATCGCGCTGGTCTACTTCTTCGTGATGTCCCTGGTGGCACTCGCCATCGGCCTGATCGTCGGCAACATCCTCGACCCGGGCACGGGCCTCGCGGTCACCGACGCCATCAAGGAGACCGGCCAGGCCCAGGTCGACGCGGAGGCCAAGGGCACCGTCGACTTCCTGATGGGCATCATCCCGACCACGATCGTCTCGGCGTTCACCGCGGGCGAGGTGCTCCAGACCCTGCTGATCGCCCTGCTCTGCGGCTTCGCCCTCCAGGCCATGGGCAACGCCGGCCAGCCCGTCCTGCGCGGCATCGAGCACATCCAGCGGCTGGTCTTCCGCGTCCTGGCGATGATCATGTGGGCGGCCCCGGTCGGCGCCTTCGGCGCGATCGCCGCCGTCACCGGCTCGGCCGGCGTCGACGCCCTCAAGAGCCTGGCCGTGCTGATGCTCGGCTTCTACGCGACCTGCGTCATCTTCCTCTTCGTGGTCCTCGGCACGGTGCTGCGCCTCGTCTCCGGGATCAACGTCCTCTCGCTCTTCAAGTACCTGGGCCGCGAGTTCCTGCTGATCCTGTCCACCTCCTCCTCGGAGTCGGCGCTGCCGCGCCTCATCGCGAAGATGGAGCACCTGGGCATCAGCAAGCCGGTGGTCGGCATCACCGTCCCGACCGGCTACTCGTTCAACCTCGACGGCACCATGATCTACATGACCATGGCCTCGCTGTTCATCTCCGACGCCATGGGTACGCCGATGTCGATCGGTGAGCAGATCCCGCTGCTGCTCTTCCTGCTGGTGGCCTCCAAGGGCGCCGCCGGTGTCTCCGGCGCCGGTCTCGCCACGCTGGCCGGCGGTCTGTCCTCGCACAAGCCCGCCCTGGTGGACGGCATCGGCCTGATCGTCGGCATCGACCGGTTCATGAGCGAGGCCCGCGCCCTGACCAACTTCGGTGGCAACGCGGTGGCCACCGTCCTGATCGGCACCTGGACCAAGGAGATCGACAAGGACCGGGTGAACGACGTCCTCGCCGGCCGGATCCCGTTCGACGAGAAGACCCTCCTCGACGACGGCCACGGCACCGGCGGCGGCGACGCCGAGGACACCCCGGACCTGCCCGAGCAGGGCGGCGAGAAGGAGCTGGCGAGGGCCTGACGCCCGTACGACGCCCGCACACGCCGGGCGGCTGAGGTGCTCCCCCCGTTGCTCAGCCGCCCGGTCCCCCGAAGAAGCCCCGCGCCTCCCCCGGCGCGGGGCTTCTGCCTTCGCGGGACCGCCGGCATCGCGGTGCTCCTTGCCTTGACGTCCGGGTCAAGGCTTACGTTCGTCCCCATGCGAATCGGCGAGCTGGCCGCACGGGCCGGGACCACCACGCGGACGCTGCGGTACTACGAGTCGCGGGGTCTGCTGCCCGCGCGGCGGGGCGACAACGGCTACCGGACCTACGACGAGGAGGACCTGAAGCTGCTGCGGCAGATCAGGACCCTCCAGGACTTCGGGTTCGACCTGGAGGAGACCCGCCCCTTCGTGGAGTGCCTGCGCGCCGGGCACCCCGAGGGCGACTCGTGCCCGGCGTCCCTGGTGGTCTACCGGCACAAGCTGGCGGAGCTGGACACGCTGATCGAGCAGCTCACGTCGGTGCGCGGGCAGGTCGCCGCGCAGCTGGCGCGGGCCGAGGCGGCGGTTCCGGGGGGTCCGGAGCCCAAGTGCGAACTGGGAGGACACGCATGACGACGATCGCCGGGGTGCCCGAGGTGACGGACGAGGATTTCGCGGCGGAGGTGATCGGCTCCGACCTCCCCGTGCTGGTGGAGTTCACCGCCGACTGGTGCCCGCCGTGCCGGCAGATGGCGCCCGTGCTCGGCGCCGTGGCCGAGGAGGAGGGCGACCGGCTGCGGGTGGTGCAGCTGAACGTGGACCGGAACCCGCTGACCACGAACGCGTACAAGGTGCTGTCGATGCCGACGTTCATGGTGTTCCGCGGGGGCGAGCCGGTGAAGTCGATGGTCGGCTCCCGGCCCAAGCGGCGGCTCCTGGAGGAACTGGCCGACGTCGTCTGACCGGTCCGGGGCACGGATGACGCACGAAAAATCCCCCGAGCAATTGCGCTCGGGGGATTTCTCTGCGTATATTCGATGCTTTGTGACTTCGCAAGAATGAGGTCGCAAAGAAGTTCAGTAGGCACAGTATATGCGGCCGGGAGTGGAATTGTCAAACACCGAATTTCCGGACGATGAATTGCGGCACGAGCAGGAATTCATCGACGGGCTGTACGCGCGCGTGGACGCGCTGCGCGGCGACACCGAGGACTCGGTGACGGACGCGCTCGCGCAGGGCAACACCCCCCAGCAGGCCCGCCTGGAGCGGGACATCCTGGTCGCCGAGCGCTCGGGGCTGCTCGCCGCGCTCAACGCGGTGGACGGCTCCCTCTGCTTCGGCCGGGTCGACCTCACCTCCGGGGAGGGCCACCACATCGGCCGTATCGGGCTGCGCGCCGACGACGCCGAACGCACCCCCGTGCTCATCGACTGGCGGGCCGGTGTCGCCCGCCCCTTCTACCTGGCCACCGGCCACACCCCGATGGGGCTGCGCCGCCGCCGGCACATCACCAGCGAGGGCCGCACGGTCACCGCGCTGCACGACGAGATCCTCGACCTCGGCGACGAGACCCGCACCGGTCACGAGGACCCCTCCGGCGACGCCGTGCTGCTCGCCGCGCTGAACTCCGCGCGCACCGGCCGCATGGGCGACATCGTGCAGACCATCCAGGCCGACCAGGACCGCATCATCCGCGCCCCGCACCGCGGCGTCCTCGTCGTCGAGGGCGGCCCCGGCACCGGCAAGACCGCCGTCGCCCTGCACCGCGCCGCCTACCTCCTCTACGAGCACCGCGAACTGCTCGCCAAGCGCGCCGTCCTCATCGTCGGCCCGAACCCGGCCTTCCTCGGCTACATCGGCGAGGTGCTGCCCTCGCTCGGCGAGACCGGCGTCCTCCTCGCCACCGTCGGCGAGCTGTTCCCCGGCGTGAAGGCCACGGCGACGGACACCCCGGAGGCGGCGGCCGTGAAGGGCCGGGCCGACATGGCCGACGTGCTCGCCGAGGTGGTCCGCGACCGGCAGGCGCTGCCCGACCCGGTCATCGCGATCGAGCACGACCGCGAGATCCTCATGCTGGACGACGACCTCGTGAACGTCGCCCGCGAGCGCACCCGCGCCGCGAAGCTCCCGCACAACGCGGCCCGCGAGCACTTCGAGGGCCACATCCTCAACACCCTCACCGACATGGTGGCCGAGCGCATCGGCACCGACCCCTACGACGGCAGCAACCTCCTCGACCCCAGCGACATCACCCAGATCCGCGACGAGCTCGCCGAGAACCCCGAGGTCTGGTCGGCGATCGACCAGCTCTGGCCCCGGCTCGCCCCGGCCCGCCTGGTCGCCGACTTCCTCGCCGCCCCCGAGGCCTTCCTCCCCGCCGATGACGCCGCCGCCGTCCGCCGCCCGGTCACCCGGCGCTGGACCGTCGCCGACGTGCCGCTGCTGGACGAGGCGGCCGAACTGCTCGGCGTGGACGACCGGGTCGCCCGCTCCCGCGCCGAACGCGAACGCGAGGAGCAGATCGCCTACGCGCAGGGCGTCCTCGACGTGTCGTACGCGTCCCGGACCTACGAGTTCGAGGACAAGGACGACGACGAGTCGGAGGTCCTGCTCGCGCACGACGTCATCGACGCCGAACGCTTCGCCGAACGCCAGGAGGAGGACGACCACCGCAGCGCCGCCGAACGCGCCGCGGCCGACCGCACCTGGGCCTTCGGGCACATCATCGTGGACGAGGCTCAAGAGCTTTCCCCGATGGCATGGCGGCTGCTGATGCGGCGCTGCCCCACCCGCTCGATGACCCTGGTCGGCGACCCGGCGCAGACCGCCGAGGCGGCGGGCGTCGGTTCCTGGTCGAAGATCCTCACGCCGTACGTCGAGGACCGCTGGGACCACACCCGCCTGGGCGTCAACTACCGCACCCCCGCCGAGATCATGGACCTCGCGGCGGCGGTGGTCCGGGCCGAGGACCCGTCCTTCGACCCGCCGAGTTCGGTTCGGTCCACGGGCGTACGCCCCTGGATCCGCGCCGCCGCCGACCTCCCGGCCGCCGTCGCCGAGGCCGCCCGGGAACTGACCCCCGAGGAGGGCCGCCTGGCCGTCATCGCCCCGCGCGAGCTGCACCGGGCCCTCGCGGCCCGCCTGGACGGTGTGACGGCGGGCGCCGAGCCGGACCTCACGCACGACGTGGTCCTCCTGGACCCGCGCCAGTCCAAGGGCCTGGAGTTCGACTCCGTCCTGGTCGTCGAGCCCGGCCGCTACGGCACCAGCGACCTGTACGTCGCCCTCACCCGCGCCACCCAGCGGCTCGGCGTCGTGCACGGCGAGCCGCTGCCGAAGGGGCTCGCCGACGTGAGTGACGAGGGCGACGCGGGCTGACGGTCAGGCCGGACGCAGCCACACCGTCGCCAGGGGCGGCAGGGTCAGCCGGATGCTCGCCGGCCGGCCGTGCCACCCCTGCGCCTTCGGCTTGACCGGGTCCGGGTTGCCCACGTCGCCGCCGCCGTACCGCGCGGCGTCGGTGTTGAGCACCTCGTGCCAGGCCGGGACCTCGTCGGGAACGCCGAGGCGGTAGTCGGAGCGGACCACCGGGGCGAAGTTGGACACCGCGAGCAGCGGGGTGCCGTCGGCGTCCAGCCGCAGGAAGGCGAGGACGTCGTCGTCGGCCGCGTCGCCGACCACCCACGCGAACCCGGAGGGGTGGGTGTCGCGCTCCCACAGGGCGGGCGTGGCCCCGTAGACGGTGTTCAGGTCCCGCACCAGGTCGCGCACCCCCCGGTGGTCCGCCGACGCGCCGTACTCCGGGTCCAGCAGCCACCAGTCGGGGCCGTGCGCCTCGGACCACTCCGCGCCCTGCGCGAACTCCTGGCCCATGAAGAGGAGTTGCTTGCCGGGGTGGGCCCACATGTAGCCGAGGTACGCGCGCTCGTTGGCACGCTGCTGCCACCAGTCGCCGGGCATCTTCGACACCAGCGACTTCTTGCCGTGCACCACCTCGTCGTGGGAGATCGGCAGCACGTAGTTCTCGCTGTACGCGTACACCATGGAGAAGGTCAGCTCCCCGTGGTGGTACCCGCGGTGCACCGGCTCGCGGCTCATGTACTCGAGCGAGTCGTGCATCCAGCCCATGTTCCACTTCAGCCCGAAGCCCAGCCCGCCGAAGCCGCTCGGGCCCTTGTGGTGCGTGGCCCGAGTGACGCCGTCCCAGGCCGTCGACTCCTCCGCCACGGTCACGACGCCGGGCACCCGCCGGTAGACCGTCGCGTTCATCTCCTGGAGGAACGCCACCGCGTCCAGGTTCTCCCGGCCGCCGTGCTCGTTCGGCGTCCACCGGCCCGGCTCGCGCGAGTAGTCCAGGTACAGCATCGAGGCGACGGCGTCCACGCGCAGCCCGTCGATGTGGAACTCCTCGCACCAGTACACCGCGTTGGCTACCAGGAAGTTGCGCACCTCCCGCCGTCCGAAGTCGAACTCCAGCGTCCCCCAGTCCGGATGCGCGGCCCGCAGCGGATCGGAGTGCTCGTACAGCGGGCGCCCGTCGAACTCGGCCAGCGCCCAGTCGTCGCGCGGGAAGTGCGCCGGCACCCAGTCCATCAGGACGCCGATGCCGGCCCGGTGCAGCCGGTCGACCAGGTACCTGAAGTCGTCGGGGTCGCCGAGCCGGGCCGTGGGCGCGTAGAAGCCGGTGACCTGGTAGCCCCAGGAACCGCCGAAGGGGTGCTCGGCGACCGGCATCAGCTCCACGTGGGTGAAGCCCAGGTCGGCGACGTAGGACGGGAGTTGCTCCGCCAGCTCGCGGTAGGTCAGTCCGGGGCGCCAGGACGGCAGGTGCACCTCGTACACCGACATCGGCGCCTCGTGCGCGGGCGCGTCCGCGCGACGGGCCAGCCACTCCGCGTCGCCCCACGTGTAGTCCGAGGCGTGCACCACGGAGGAGGTGGCCGGCGGCACCTCGGTGCGGCGGGCCAGCGGGTCGGCGCGGAAGGTGCGCGAGCCGTCGGGCCGGGTGATCTCGAACTTGTACGGCTCGCCCGCGCCCACACCGGGCAGGAACAGCTCCCACACGCCGGTCGAACCGAGGGAGCGCATCGGGTGGCCGGTGCCGTCCCAGAAGTTGAAGCCGCCGGCCACCCGGACCCCGCGCGCGTTCGGCGCCCACACCGCGAACCGGGTGCCGGCCACCCCGTCGTGCGCCGTCGGGTGCGCGCCGAGCGCCCGCCACAGCTGCTCGTGGCGGCCCTCGCCGATCAGGTGCAGGTCCAGCTCGCCCAGGGTGGGCAGGAAGCGGTACGGGTCCTCGGCCTCGTGCTCCGTCCCCTCGTACGCCACGAGGAGCCGGTGCACCGGGACCTCGTTCAGCGGCACCAGACCGGAGAAGAACCCGTCCCCGTCGTCGTGCAGCGCGACCCGCAGCTCCCCGCAGATCACGGTCACCGCGAGGGCGTACGGCCGGAAGGCACGGAACGCCACCCCGCCGGGCACCCGGTGGGCGCCGAGCACCGCGTGCGGGTCGTGGTGCGTGCCGGCCAGCAACCGCTCCCGGTCACCGGCGTCCAGTGCGGGGGAGACGGCGACCTCCTCCGGGACCCGGCCCTTCCCGACGGGCTGCTTTGCTGCCTGCTTCTTCGCGGGGACCCTTTTGGCGGGGACCTCTTTCGCGCCGGCCTTCTTCGCGGGGACCTTCTTCGCGCCGGCCTTCTTCGCGGCCTTGGCCGTCTTCTTCCCGGCCGTGTTCTTCCCGGTCGTCTTCTGGGGGTCGGAACCGCTGGACGAGGGTCGGGGGGTCACGGGAGAAGCCTCCTGGGCGAAGTGGGAGCGGGCGGGGACGTCATGCCGGTTCGGGCACGGACAGGCGGCGCACCGCCGCCAGGGGCACCTCGAGCCAGTCGGGCCGGTGCCGGGCCTCGTACAGGACCTCGTAGACCGCCTTGTCCGTCTCGTAGGCGCGCAGCAGCACCGGGTCGGTGCGCGGGTCGTGGCCGCCGGCCGCCGCGTACCCGGCGCAGTACGCGGCCCGGCAGGACTCCGCCCAGCCCGGCACCCGTACGCCGGCCGAGTGCGCGGCGTAGTCGAAGGAGCGCAGCATCCCCGCGACGTCCCGCACCGCCGGCTGCGGCAGCCGGCGCTCGGCCAGGGGCTTCGCCGGCTCTCCCTCGAAGTCGATCAGCGACCACTGCCCGTCGGGGGAGCGCAGGCACTGGCCGAGGTGCAGGTCGCCGTGGACCCGCTGCGCGGTCCAGGTGCGGCCCTCGGCGGCCAGGTCCGCCAGCGCCGTGAACGCCGTCCGCAGCGCGGGTGCGTACGGCCGGAGCAGGGGCACGGCCCGCGCGGTCTCCGCCAGCCGCTCGCTCATGCCCTCGGCGAGCCGCCGCGCCCGGGCGTGGCCGAGGGTGACGGTCGGCAGCGCGCGGGCCAGCGCGGTGTGCACCTCGGCGGTGGCCCGCCCGAGCGCCCGGGCCTCGGCGACGAAGTCCTCACCCTTGGCCAGCTCGCGCAGCGCCAGCTCCCAGCCGTCGGTCGCGCCCTGAAGATAGGGCTGGAGCACGCCCAGCACCCAGGACCGGCCGGTCAGCTCCGCCGTCATCCACCCGGCGGGTGCCGGTACCCGGGGGCATCCCTCGCGGGCCAGGGCCAGCGGCAGCTCCAGGTCGGGGTTGACGCCCGGCACGATGCGGCGCAGCACCTTGAGAATGAACGTATCTCCGTACACGACCGACGAGTTCGACTGCTCGGCGGTCATCAGCCGGGGCACGAGACCCGCGCGTATGTCGTCGTCGTCCGGTGCCCGCTCGAAGCGCAGCTCGCCGACGCGGGCCCGCGTGCGCAGCGCCTCGAGCAGTACCTCCGCGGGGCGGGTGTCGTACAGGGCGTCGTAGGCGGTGCGGCCGGCCGCCGGGCCCTCGGTCAGGTGGCCGATCAGTGCGGGTGCGAGCCGGGGCGGCAGCGCCTCGCGGGTGCCTATCAGGAGCTGGTAGCAGTCGCCGGGCTCCTCCGCCGCACCCCCGGCCGGGGCGTACTGCTGGTGGGCGCGGACCAGGACGTGGTGGAGGCCGAGCCGGGAGTCGGCGGGGAGCAGTTCGGTGGCCGCGACCAGCGAGAAGCCGGTGACCGGGCGCCCCTTGCCGGCGAACCAGCGCTGTCGCGGAAGCCACTCCCGCAGCAGTGGGTCGAGTGACGCCAGGAGACCCGGCGGGCTCGTGACGGTGCGTATGACGGCTTCCGACATGGCGTCGCGTCCTTTCCCCGGGGGACTCGGGGTGGTTACTGATGCGTGCCCCGGGCGGAACGGTGGAAACCGCCGCGCCCGGGGACGGGGCCGGATCTAGGCGGCGTCCTTGCGCAGCCGGAACCAGTAGAAGCCGTGCCCGCCGAGGGTCAGGAGGTACGGCAGGTCGCCGACCGCCGGGAAGCGGACCCCGCCGAACAGCTCGACCGGGTGGCGCCCGCCGAAGGCGCTGAGGTCGAGCTCCGTGGGCTGCGCGAACCGGGAGAAGTTGTGGACGCACAGCACCAGGTCGTCCCCGTCTTCCCCATTCGGGGGGGCCTCCCGCAGGAAGGCCAGGACCGCCGGGTTGGAGGAGGGCAGCTCGGTGTAGGTGCCGAGGCCGAAGGCCACGTTCTGCTTGCGGATCTCGATCATGCGGCGGGTCCAGTGCAGCAGCGAGGACGGCGAGGCCATGGACGCCTCGACGTTCGTCACCTGGAAGCCGTAGACCGGGTCCATGATCGTGGGCAGGAACAGACGCCCCGGGTCGGACGACGAGAAGCCGGCGTTGCGGTCCGGGGTCCACTGCATGGGGGTGCGCACGGCGTCGCGGTCGCCGAGCCAGATGTTGTCGCCCATGCCGATCTCGTCGCCGTAGTACAGGATCGGCGAGCCGGGCAGCGACAGCAGCAGGGCCGTGAACAGCTCGATCTGGTTGCGGTCGTTGTCGAGGAGCGGGGCCAGCCGCCGCCGGATGCCGATGTTGGCGCGCATCCGCGGGTCCTTGGCGTACTCCGCGTACATGTAGTCGCGCTCCTCGTCGGTGACCATTTCCAGGGTCAGCTCGTCGTGGTTGCGCAGGAAGATGCCCCACTGGCAGCCGGACGGGATGGCCGGCGTCTTGGCGAGGATCTCGGAGACCGGGTAGCGGGATTCCCTTCTGACCGCCATGAAGATGCGCGGCATGACCGGGAAGTGGAAGGCCATGTGGCACTCGTCGCCGCCCGCGGAGTAGTCGCCGAAGTAGTCGACCACGTCCTCCGGCCACTGGTTGGCCTCCGCCAGCACCACCGTGTCCGGGTACTGCGCGTCGATCTCCTTGCGCACCCGCTTCAGGAAATCGTGCGTGCGCGGCAGGTTCTCGCAGTTGGTGCCCTCCTCCTGGTAGAGGTACGGCACCGCGTCCAGCCGGAACCCGTCGATGCCCAGGTCCAGCCAGAACTTCAGCCCGGCCAGCATCTCCTCCTGCACGGCCGGGTTCTCGTAGTTGAGGTCCGGCTGGTGGGAGAAGAACCGGTGCCAGTAGTACTGCTTGCGCACCGGGTCGTAGGTCCAGTTGGACGCCTCGGTGTCGACGAAGATGATCCGCGCGTCCTGGAACTGCTTGTCGTCGTCGGCCCAGACGTAGTAGTCGCCGTACGGACCGTCCGGGTTCTTGCGGGACTCCTGGAACCACGGGTGCTGGTCGCTGGTGTGGTTCATGACGAAGTCGATGATCACGCGCATGCCGCGCTGGTGCGCCGCGTCCACGAACTCCACGAAGTCGGCGAGGTCGCCGAACTCGGGCAGGACGGCGGTGTAGTCGGAGACGTCGTAACCACCGTCGCGCAGCGGCGACTTGAAGAAGGGCGGGAGCCACAGGCAGTCCACGCCCAGCCATTGCAGGTAGTCCAGTTTGGCGGTCAGGCCCTTGAGGTCGCCGACGCCGTCGCCGTTGCTGTCCTGGAAGGAGCGGACGAGGACCTCGTAGAAGACGGCTCGTTTGAACCAGTCCGGGTCCCGGTCCTTGGCGGGGGTGTCCTCGAAGGTGTCCGGCACGGGCTCGTTGACGATCATGTGGTGGGTGACCCTCCGATCTGCGGGTGGGACGGTCGCAGAACCGTGCAGACGTGCGCGGGCGAACGGCCCGGCTCCAGGCGCACATAGTTGGCCCTGCCCCAGTGGTAGGTCTCGCCGGTCAGCTCGTCGCGGACCGGCACCGACTCGTGCCAGTCCAGGCCGAGTTGCGGCATGTCCAACGAGACCGTCGCCTCCTGGGTGTGGCGGGGGTCGAGGTTCACGACCACCAGAACCGTGTTCGACCCCTGCCGCTTCGAGTAGGCGATCACCTCCTCCTTGTCCGTGGTGTGGAAGTGCAGATCGCGCAGTTGGCGGAGTGCCGGGTTCTCGCGCCGGATGGTGTTGAGCTTGGTGACGAGGGGGGCGATGGTGGTGCCCTCGCGGTCGGCGCGGGCCCAGTCGCGGGGTTTGAGCTGGTACTTCTCGCTGTCGTGGTATTCCTCGCTGCCTTCG
>NZ_BEWB01000013.1 GCF_003112555.1 Streptomyces coelicoflavus
CCGGTACGAGCAGCAGCCGGGACGGGCGGCGTGCCGTACCCTCGTGCTCAGTCAAGGACCTAGGCTGAGGGACTCACGTGGCAGAGGCGGAGCGCATCATCGGTACTCCGGACACCCCGGACGCGGCGGGGGACGGGCAGGAGCGGCCCGACGCCGAACAGGAGCAGACGCGGGAGCAGGCTCCTGAGCGCCCCCGGGGCAAGCGGCGGGTCGCCGTGCTGTTCGCGGTCGCGCTGTTCGCGTACCTGCTCGATCTGGGCAGCAAGATGCTGGTGGTCGCCAAGCTGGAGCACCACGAGCCGATCGAGATCATCGGTGACTGGCTGCGGTTCGCCGCGATCCGCAACGCGGGCGCCGCCTTCGGCTTCGGCGAGGCCTTCACGGTCATCTTCACGGTGATCGCGGCGGCCGTGATCGTCGTCATCGCCCGCCTCGCGCGCAAGCTGCGCAGCCTGCCGTGGGCGATCGCGCTCGGCCTGCTGCTCGGCGGTGCCCTCGGCAACCTCACCGACCGCATCTTCCGTGCGCCCGGCGTCTTCGAGGGCGCGGTCGTGGACTTCATCGCGCCCAAGCACTTCGCCGTCTTCAACCTCGCCGACTCGGCGATCGTCTGCGGCGGCATCCTGATCGTGATCCTCTCCTTCCGGGGCCTGGACCCGGACGGGACCGTCCACAAGGACTGACCCGCACGGGGGCCCGGTCGTCCACAGGAGCCCGGTCGTCCACAAGGACTGAGCGCGCGTTCGGGAGTGTCCGGGCCGTCCGGCATACTCGACGGGTGAGCACGATTCCCGAGATCCGTACCCTGCCCGTGCCCGACGGCCTGGAGGGCGAGCGCGTCGACGCCGCCATCTCCCGCATGTTCGGCTTCTCCCGCACCAAGGCCGCCGAGCTGGCGGCGGCGGGGAAGGTGCAGGTCGACGGGTCGGTGGTCGGCAAGTCGGAGCGGGTCCACGGCGGCGCCTGGCTCGAGGTCGAGATGCCGCAGGCGCCCGCGCCCGTGCAGGTGGTCGCCGAGCCCGTCGAGGGCATGGAGATCGTGCACGACGACGAGGACGTGGTCGTGATCGTCAAGCCGGTCGGCGTCGCCGCCCACCCGTCCCCCGGCTGGACCGGGCCGACGGTCATCGGCGGTCTGGCCGCCGCCGGGTACCGCATCTCCACCTCCGGTGCCGCCGAGCGCCAGGGCATCGTGCACCGCCTCGACGTCGGCACCTCCGGCCTGATGGCGGTGGCCAAGTCGGAGCGCGCGTACACCTCGCTCAAGCGCCAGTTCAAGGAGCGCACGGTCGACAAGCGCTACCACACGCTCGTGCAGGGCCACCCCGACCCGACCAGCGGCACCATCGACGCCCCCATCGGCCGCCACCCGCAGCACGACTACAAGTGGGCCGTCACCGCCGAGGGCAAGCCCTCCGTCACGCACTACGACCTCATCGAGGCCTTCCGCGCCGCCTCCCTGCTCGACGTGAAGCTGGAGACCGGCCGCACCCACCAGATCCGCGTCCACATGGCTGCCCACCGCCACCCGTGCGTCGGCGACCTGACCTACGGCGCCGACCCCACCCTCGCCAAGCGGCTGCGGCTGACCCGGCAGTGGCTGCACGCCGTACGCCTCGGCTTCGAGCACCCCGGCACCGGCGACTGGGTGGAGTACGCCAGCGACTACCCCGAGGACCTCCAGCAGGCCCTCGACCTGGTCCGCGAGGAGACCTACGGATGAGCGCCCCGAGCCCGGCCCCGGGCCGGGACCCGGCCGCCTACGAGGTGCGCGTCGCCGAGGACCCCGCCGACCGGGAGGCCTGCTTCGCCGTGCGCAAGGACGTCTTCGTCGCCGAGCAGCAGGTCCCCGAGGACATCGAGTACGACGCCTACGACGCCGGCGCCGTGCACGTCCTCGCGGTCCGGGCGGACGGCGTGCCGCTCGGCACCGGCCGGCTGCTGCACGGCGCGGCGGCCGCGGCGAAGAACGGCGACGGCGACCGGGCCGTCGGCTCCCTGGGGCGGCTCGCGGTGACCGCGAAGGCCCGCGGTCTCGGCGTCGGGGCCGCGCTGGTGCGGGCCGTGGAGGACGCGGCCCGCGCGCGTGGACTCACCGCCGTGGATCTGCACGCACAGACCCACGCCCTGGGTTTCTACGAACGTCTGGGGTACGAGGCCTACGGACCCGAGTTCCCGGACGCAGGGATTCCGCACCGCGCGATGCGGCGAGCCCTGTAGCCGGGGCGGCGAACGGGCTGGTGAGACCGGTCGCGTGGCACGCTTGAGGTCCGCCGTGTAACGCCGAGACCCCACCGGAGCGGTGACCGTGGATCAGCTGGCCCTGTTGTTCATGCTGTTGCTCGGGGCCCTGCTGAGCGTCCCGATCGGTGACCGGCTCGGACTGCCGGCGCCGGTCCTGATGACGCTCCTCGGGATCGTCCTGGCCCTGCTCGAATTCGTGCCCAACGTCGACATCCCGCCCGAACTGATCCTGCCCGCGCTGCTGCCGCCGCTGCTGTACGCCGCCGTACGGCGCACCTCCTGGCGGCAGTTCGCGGCCAACAAGCGTCCCATCTTCCTGCTGGCCGTCGCGCTGGTCTTCATCACCATGGTCTGCGTGGCCTCCGTGGCCCACGCGATCGTGCCGGGGCTGCCGCTCGCCGCCGCCTTCGCGCTGGGCGCGCTGGTGGCGCCGCCCGACCCGGTCGCCGCGACCGCCGTCGCCGGGCAACTCGGACTGCCGCGCCGCCTGGTGTCCATTCTGGAGGGCGAGGGTCTCTTCAACGACGTGACGGCGATCGTCCTCTACCACGTGGCCATCGCCGCCGCGGTCGGCGGTTCCTTCTCGCCGTGGCGGGCCGGTTTCGACCTGGTGCTGTCCGCCGTCGTCGCCGTCGCGATCGGGCTCGCCCTGGGCTGGGGCTCCAACAAGCTCATGAGCGTCCTCGGCGACCCGACCCTCCAGATCGGGCTGACCCTGCTGGTGCCGTTCGTGAGCTACGTCGCCGCCGACGAGCTGCACGGCTCGGGCGTGCTCGCCGTACTCACCACCGCCATGTTCCTCGCCGAGTACGCCTCGGACGCCGACGACGTGATGACCCGGCTAGGCGGCCACACCGTCTGGGACGTGGTCGACACCCTGGTCACCGGGGTGGCCTTCGGGCTGATCGGACTCGAACTGCACAACGCCGTGCGCACCGCCTCCGGCCGGTGGACCGAACTGCTCGGCTGGTCGGCGGCGATCCTCGCCGTCGTCGTCCTGGTCCGGCTGCTGTACCTGCTGCCGGCCACCTGGCTGACCCAGCGGCTGCACGCCAGACGCGACCAGGACGAGGACATCCCGACGAGCTGGCGGGAGACGGTGGTCATGTGGTGGGCGGGGATGCGGGGCGTGGCCTCGGTCGCGCTGGCCCTGGCGATCCCGCTGGAGACGGACGACGGAGCGGCCTTCCCGCACCGGGAGGAGATCGTCTTCATCGCGTTCGGCGTGATCATGGGCACCCTGTTGCTACAGGGTCTGACCCTGCCCTGGCTGGTGGGCCGGCTCGGGGTACGGGCGGACACCGAGCGGGAGCAGGAGTTCGAGCGGGACCTCGCGCTGCGGGCGGCCAGGGCGGCCAGACAGCGGCTCAAGGAGATCGAGTCGGTGGAGGAACTGCCGGAGGAGCTGTCCGAGCAGATGCTGCGGCGCGCCTTCGACATCGGCATACGCATCAGCCCGGACCTCGGGGACGAGGAACGGCGGGAGGCGCAGGAGCAGCGGGCCCGGCGGATCAAACGGGTCCGGCGCATCCAGGGCGAGATGCTGAGCGCCGCCCGGCACGAGGTGCTGGCGGCCCGCAGCGAGGCCGGCGCCGACCCGGAGATCGTCGACCGGGTCCTGCGCCACCTGGACGTGCGCAGCCTGCGCTGACCCGCGGGCGCGGCACCGCGCCGGTCACCGGCGCCGCTCTTCGCCGTGCCCGCCGAAGCGGCCGGGCACCGGTCATCGGCTCCGGCTCTTCGCCGGCCGTTCCGTGAAGTGGCGGGAGGGCGGCTCCGGGGAGGGGTGGGAGCCCGCGTCGGAGGAGCGGCGGGCGTGCGGGAGGCCGTCGTGCGGCGGACGCGGCGCCGCCTCCGCCGTACTGACCCGCGGCAGTGCGTACGGGTGCTCGTCCGCCAGCCAGCGGATCATCCCCTCGCGGACCGCCACCCGCACCGTCCAGATGTCGTCCGCGTCCTTCGCCGTCACCAGGGCCCGTACCTCCATGGTGGTCGGGGTGGTGTCCGTGACGGTCAGGTTGTAGTTGCGCCCGTCCCAGGCCGGGCACTCGCGCAGGAGGTCGCGCAGCCGCTCGCGCATCAGGTCCGTCGGCGCCGAGTGGTCGAGGTGCCAGTAGACGGTCCCGGTCATCTGCGGGGTGCCGCGCGACCAGTTCTCGAACGGCTTCGACGTGAAGTACGACACGGGCATCGTGATCCGCCGCTCGTCCCAGGTGCGCACCGTCAGATACGTCAGGGTGATCTCCTCGACGGTGCCCCACTCCCCGTCCACCACGACCGTGTCGCCCATGCGCACCATGTCGCCGAAGGCGATCTGGAACCCGGCGAACAGGTTGCCCAGCGTGGACTGGGCCGCCACACCGGCGACGATGCCGATGATCCCGGCCGAGGCCAGCAGCGAGGCACCGGCCGCGCGCATCGCCGGGAACGTCAGCAGCATCGACGACACGGCGACCACGCCGACCACCGCCGTGACCACCCGCATGATCAGCGACACCTGGGTCCGCACGCGCCGCACCCGGGCCGGGTCGCGCTCGGCGTGGGCGTGCGCGTAACGGGAGTAGGACGTCTCGACGACCGCCGCGGCGATCCGGACCACCAGCCAGGCCACCGAGCCGATCAGCAGCAGTGTCAGCGTCCGGCCGACCCCGGTCTGGTGCTCGGGGAACACCTCGGCCTCGACGTACGACCCTCGCAGCAGGCCCGCGCAGAGCGCGATCTGGTAGGGCACGCGGGCGCGCCGCAGCAGCCCCCACAGCGGTGTCTCGGGGTGGCGTCCGTCGGCCTTGCGCAGCAACAGGTCGGTGGCCCAGCCGATGACCAGGGTCAACAGCACCGAGCCGCCGACCACGATCAGCGGGCGGAGTATCGTCTCCATCCCTCGAACGTAACCGCCACCGCCGTGCGGTGAACCTGTGACTTACGTCCTGCCCCGGGCATCGCCCGGCGCCGTGCTGTCACACCCGGCTGGCACCATGGCCTCATGAACATCGTGCTCTTTCACTCGACCCTCGGACCGAGGCCCGCGGTGCGGCAGGCCGCCGACCGCCTGCGCGACGCCGGGCACCAGGTGTGGACCCCGGACCTCTTCGAGGGCCGTACCTTCGACTCGGTCGAGGAGGGCATGGCCCATCAGGACGGCATCGGCCGGGAGGAGCTGCTGAAGCGGGCCGTGCTGGCCGCCGCGCCCTACTCCGAGCGCGGGCTGGTGTACGCCGGGTTCTCGCTCGGCGCCTCCATCGCCCAGACCCTCGCCCTCGGCGACCACCGGGCGCGCGGACTGCTGCTCCTGCACGGCACCTCGGACCTCGCGCCCAACGCCTCGGTCGACGAGCTGCCGGTCCAGCTGCACGTGGCCGAGCCGGACCCCTTCGAGACGGACGACTGGCTCAGCGCCTGGTACCTCCAGATGGGCCGGATCGGCGCCGACGTCGAGGTGCACAGGTATCCCGGCGCCGGTCATCTGTACACCGACCCGGAGCTGGACGACTACGACGCCGAGGCGGCCGAGGCCACCTGGCGGGTGGCGCTCGGCTTCCTCGAAACGCTTCAGGAGGCTCAGACCGGGGTGTAGACGCGCTCGACCCGCTGGGTGCCGCTGCGGGTGCGGTAGGAGCGGGCCCAGGCGGAGGTGGCGTCCGCGTCGGTGCGGTCGGAGACGACGTAGTAGTCCATCTGCGTCCGTTCCGCGGTGACGTCCAGCACGCCGTAGCCGTGCCGGTCGGTGTCGACCCAGTGGACGTGCCGGTTCGCGGCCCGGATCACCGGCGCCGCGATCGCCGAGACGGTGCCCTCGCGGACCTTCACGATGTCGTCGAGGTTGTCGGAGGTCACCGACGTGACGACGAACTCCGTGGCCGCCGAGGCGGACAGCGGGTACGTCCCCGCGTGGTGCGGCACGTCGTTGGCCCACGCCATGTGGATGTCGCCGGTCAGGAACACCGTGTTGCGGATCGCGTGCGCGCGCAGGTGGGCCAGCAGCTCGCGCCGGTCGTCGGTGTAGCCGTCCCACTGGTCGGTGTTGAGGGCGATGCCCTCCTTCGGCAGCCCGAGCAGCTCGGCGAGCGGCCCGAGCAGCGAGGCGGGGAGCGCGCCCACCGCGAACGGCGAGATCATCACCGGGTTGCCGACCAGCCGCCAGGTGGCGTCGGAGGAGGCGAGCCCCGCCTTGAGCCAGTCGAGCTGGGCGCGGCCGGTGAGGGTGCGGTCGGGGTCGTCGACGTCGCCGTTGCCGAGCGCCACCTGCTGCGAGCGGAAGGAGCGCAGGTCCAGCAGCGACAGGTCGACCAGCTTGCCGAACCGCAGCCGCCGGTAGGTGGTGCCGGCGATCGCCGGGCGCACCGGCATCCACTCGAAGTAGGCCCGCTTGGCGGCGCTCTGCCGCTCCGCCCAGGGCCCCTCGGCGCCCTCGGTGTGGTTCTCGGCGCCCCCGGACCAGGTGTCGTTGGCGATCTCGTGGTCGTCCCAGATCGCCACCACCGGAGCCGTCGCGTGCAGCGCCTGGAGGTCGGGGTCGGTCTTGTAACGGCCGTGCCGGATCCGGTAGTCGGCGAGCGTGAGGATCTCGTGGGCGGGGGCGTGCGGGCGTACGACGGTGTCGCGGGTGCCGTACTCGCCGGTTCCGTATTCGTAGATGTAGTCGCCCAGGTGCAGCCAGGCGTCCAGGTCGCCGCGGGCCGCGAGATGCCGGTACGAGGAGAAGTACCCGGCCTCCCAGTTGGCGCAGGAGACCACGCCGAAGCGCAGGCCGGTGACGGCCGCGTCGTGTGCGGGGGCGGTGCGGGTGCGGGCGGCGGGGGAGTCGGTGGGGCCCGCGGAGAAGCGGAACCAGTAGTCCGTGGCGGGCGCGAGGCCGCGCACGTCCGCCTTGACGGTGTGGTCGGAGGCCGCCGTCGCGGTGACGGAGCCCTTGGCGACGACGTTCGTGAGGGCCTTGTCCGTGGCGACGATCCAGCTCACCTCGGTGTCCGGGCCGGTTCCGGAGCCCGGTATGGCCTCGGGCACCGGTGTCACCCGGGTCCACAGCAGGATCCCGTCGGGCAGGGGATCGCCGGAGGCGACGCCGTGCAGGAAGGCGGGGGCCGCGTCGGCGGCGCCGGCGGGAAGGGCCGCGGCGAGCGGGGCGGCCAGCACGGCACCGGCCGCCGCGGCCTTGACGACCGTACGGCGGCTCGGGGTGCGGGAGTTCGCGGATGTCTCGTTGTTTTCGGAGGCTCTGTGTCGACTGGTCACGGCCGATCAGGTTACTGATCGGTATGCACGCGAGTGGGCGAACTCGCAAAAGTTCGCCCACTCGTCAGACGACGATCACCGGGTCACTTGGTGACGCCCGCGTCCTTCAGCGCCTTCTGCCACGCGTCGGGCGTGCTCGGCGTCTCGACCACCTTGTCGTTGATCTTGATGGTCGGGGTCGACTCGACGCCCTCGGCCTTGTCGAAGGACTTGCTCATCCGTACCGCCCAGGCGTCGTAGGTGCCCTTCTCCACGGCGTCCTGGAACTTCTTGTTGCCCTTCAGCGCGTCGACCGAGTCCGCCACCTTGATCAGGTAGTCGTCCTTGGCGAACTCGTCGGTCGACTCCTCGGGGTGGTACTCCGTGGAGTACAGCGCGGTCTTGTAGTCCACGAACGCCTCGGGGCTGACGTTCAGCGCGGCGCCGAGCGCGCTCAGCGCGTTCTTCGAGCCCTCGCCGCCCAGGTTGCCGTCGAGGAAGGTGCCGATGGTGAAGGAGAGCTTGTAGTCGCCGTCCTCCATGCCCTTGTTGACGCTCTCGCCGATGCTCTGCTCCATGGCGGCGCAGCCCGGGCAGCGCGGGTCCTCGTAGAGGTGGACGACGTTGTCGGACTTGGACTCGCCCAGGACGACCGTCGTGCCGTCCTTGCCGGAGGTGTTGGCCGGGGGCACCACCTTCGCCTCGGCGGCCTTGTCCCAGCCGGTGGGCTTGTTGTTCTGCACGACGGCGTAGCTGATGCCGCCGGCTATCGCCAGCACGCCGACGATGGAGGCGGCCACGACGGCCTGCCGCTTGACCTTGTCGCGCTTGGCCTGGCGCTCGCGCTCCTGGCGCAGACGCTCACGGGCCGCCGTCTTCGCCGCCTGGCTGTTCCGCTTGCTCATGTCGGTGATCTCTCCGCGGGGACGCGCACACGGGGGTGTGCGGAAGTACGTATGGGGGACTGCTGTGCTCGGTGGTGCTCGTGCGACTGCTGCGGCTCGGGTGCCGGGTCACACGAGGGCGGCCACCGGGCGCGGCGGTCCGCGACGTCCCAGGGAGTGCGTGAGGATCCGCTCACGGGCACCGGCGGCGCGGCGGGCCGGGGCCGCCGGGCGGCGCACCGCCGGGGCCCGGCGTACGTTCACGGCCGCGACGGCGAGCAGCAGGGGCCGGAAGGTGGTCGCGGCCACCGCGCCGAGCAACTGGGCCAGGGCCCGCTCGCCGCGCCGCAGCCAGGCCGCCGCGAGCAGCCCCACGCCGACGTGCGCGGCAAGGAGCAGCCAGGCGGTGCCGGGGTCGGCCTGGGCCAGCACCGACGCCATGCGGTCGGTCTCGGCTCCGGTGACCCGGCTCAGCGGCGCGGTCACCCCGGCGTGGATGCCGGTTCCGTCGCCGCACAGCACGTCGAAGCCGACCGAGCGCAGCGGGCCCGTGACCGGGCCGCCGGCCCGGCCGTAACAGACGTGCTGGCCGGTGGTGAAGACCGTGTCGGCGGCCAGCTCCAGCGGGATCAGCAGGGCGGCGATCCGCCCGAAGCCGCGCTCGCGCCGCCCGGCCAGGGCGTACGCGATCAGGAACACGACGGCGGCGACCGCCGCCACCGTGGCCAGCGGCAGCGGAACCCCGGACAGCAGCACGTGCGACGCGGTGCTGAGGGTCACGGCGAGAGCCGTGAACAGCGCCGCGCGTACGGCTCTGAGCGGGGTTCCGGATATGTCCATAGCAGTAGAAGAGTGTGTCACGGGGTCCGGTAAGGGACCCCTAAAGGGTTGCTGTGAGAATGCCGACCCGGGTTCCGGGGCCTACAGGCCGGGGATCCGGCCGTTGCGGAACAGGTCGACGAAGGTCTGGTGGTCACCGCGCGCGCGGGCGCCGTACCGGTGCGCGAAGTCGACCAGCAGGGGCGCGAAGCCCTCCTCGTCGGCCGCGATCGCCGCGTCGATGGCCCGCTCGGTGGAGAACGGCACCAGGGACTCCCCGGACTGGTCGTCGGCCGCCGCGTGCATGGTCGCGGTGGCCCGGCCCAGGTCGGCGACGACCTCGGCGATCTCCTCCGGGTCGTCTATGTCGCTCCAGTCCAGGTCGACGGCGTACGGCGAGACCTCCGCCACCAGCTGCCCGGCGCCGTCCAGCTCGGTCCAGCCCAGCCACGGGTCGGCGTGCGCCTGGAGGGCCCGCTGGGAGATCACCGTGCGGTGGCCCTCGTGCTGGAAGTAGTCCCGGATCGCCCGGTCGGTGATGTGCTGCGAGACGGCCGGGGTCTGGGCCTGCTTGATGTAGATCACGACGTCGTTCTCCAGGGCGTCGCTGTTGCCCTCGAGGAGGATGTTGTACGAGGGCAGGCCGGCCGAGCCGATGCCGATGCCCCGGCGGCCGACGACGTCCTTGACGCGGTAGGAGTCCGGGCGGGCCAGGGAGGACTCGGGGAGCGTCTCCAGGTAGCCGTCGAAGGCCGCGAGCACCTTGTAGCGCGTGGCGGCGTCCAGCTCGATGGAGCCGCCGCCGGGGGCGAAGCGGCGCTCGAAGTCGCGGATCTCGGTCATCGAGTCCAGCAGCCCGAAGCGGGTCAGCGAGCGGGCCACGCGCAGCGCGCCGAGCAGCGGTCCCTCCGCGGTGTCCAGCGTGAAGGGCGGCACCTCGTCGCTCTTGGCGCCGGTGGCCAGGGCGTGGATCCGCTCGCGGTACGCGCCCGCGTACACCCGCACCAGCTCGGTGATCTGCTCGTCGCTGAACGCCTTGGCGTACCCGATCAGCGCGACGGAGGCGGCGAAGCGCTTGAGGTCCCAGGTGAACGGGCCGACGTAGGCCTCGTCGAAGTCGTTGACGTTGAAGATCAGCCGGCCGGTGGAGTCCATGTACGTGCCGAAGTTCTCCGCGTGGAGGTCGCCGTGGATCCACACCCGGGAGGTCCGCTCGTCCAGGTAGGCGCCGCCCGGCTGATCAGCGAACTCCGGGTCCTCGGTCAAATCGCGGTAAAAGAGACCGGCGGTGCCGCGGTAGAACGCGAAGGCGGAGGCCGCCATCTTCCGGAACTTCACACGGAACGCCGCGGGATCCGCGGCCAGCAGCCGGCCGAAGGCGGTGTCGAAGACGGCGAGGATCTCCTCGCCGCGGTGCTCCTCGTTGAGCTGCGGGACCGACATGCCTGGTGCCTCCTGGTGCGGGGTGGTGCCTCACGGATGGAGCGGATCTCCACTCGGGCCAACGTTCGAAGGGGTGCGGGAGTGCCCGCCCCAGAAGGTACGCGTGGGGGGCCTTCGAGTGTCAGTCCCGAGGCATAGACTTCGACGCTGACCCCCCGGATCGACCGCCGCCAGTCGTCCCCAGTTTTCCCAGGAGGCCGCACGTGTCAAAGCCGCCGTTCACGCACCTGCACGTCCACACCCAGTACTCGCTGCTGGACGGTGCCGCGCGGCTCAAGGACATGTTCGACGCGTGCAACGAGATGGGCATGTCGCACATCGCCATGTCCGACCACGGCAACCTGCACGGGGCGTACGACTTCTTCCACTCCGCGCAGAAGGCCGGGGTCACCCCGATCATCGGGATCGAGGCGTACGTCGCCCCCGAGTCCCGGCGCAACAAGCGCAAGATCCAGTGGGGCCAGCCGCACCAGAAGCGGGACGACGTCTCGGGTTCGGGCGGTTACACCCACAAGACCATGTGGGCGACGAACAGCAAGGGCCTGCACAACCTCTTCCGCCTCTCCTCCGACGCGTACGCCGAGGGCTGGCTGCAGAAGTGGCCGCGGATGGACAAGGAGACCATCAGCCAGTGGTCCGAGGGCATCGTCGCCTCCACCGGCTGCCCCTCCGGCGAGGTGCAGACCCGGCTGCGCCTCGGCCACTTCGACGAGGCCCTGAAGGCCGCCGCCGACTACCAGGACATCTTCGGCAAGGACCGGTACTTCCTGGAGCTGATGGACCACGGCATCGAGATCGAGCACCGGGTCCGCGACGGGCTGCTCGAGATCGGCAAGAAGCTCGGCATCCCGCCGCTGGTGACGAACGACTCGCACTACACCTACGCGCACGAGGCGACCGCCCACGACGCCCTGCTGTGCATCCAGACCGGCAAGAACCTCTCCGACCCGGACCGCTTCCGCTTCGACGGCACCGGCTACTACCTGAAGTCGACGGACGAGATGTACGCCATCGACTCCTCCGACGCCTGGCAGGAGGGCTGCGCCAACACGCGCCTGATCGCCGAGATGATCGACACCACCGGCATGTTCGAGAAGCGCGACCTCATGCCGAAGTTCGACATCCCCGACGGCTTCACCGAGGTCACCTGGTTCCAGGAGGAGGTCCGCCGCGGCATGGAGCGCCGCTTCTCGGGCCAGGTCCCCGAGGACCGCCAGAAGCAGGCCGAGTACGAGATGGACGTCATCATCCAGATGGGGTTCCCGGGGTACTTCCTGGTGGTCGCCGACTTCATCATGTGGGCCAAGAACCAGGGCATCGCGGTCGGCCCCGGCCGAGGCTCCGCGGCCGGTTCGATCGTGGCGTACGCGATGGGCATCACCGACCTCGACCCCATCCCGCACGGCCTGATCTTCGAGCGGTTCCTCAACCCCGAGCGCGTCTCCATGCCCGACGTCGACATCGACTTCGACGAGCGCAGGCGCGTCGAGGTGATCAGGTACGTGACCGAGAAGTACGGCGCCGACAAGGTCGCCATGATCGGCACCTACGGCAAGATCAAGGCGAAGAACGCCATCAAGGACTCCGCGCGCGTGCTGGGCTACCCGTACGCGATGGGCGACCGGCTCACCAAGGCCATGCCCGCCGACGTCCTCGGCAAGGGCATCGACCTCAACGGCATCACCGACCCGACGCACCCGCGCTACAGCGAGGCCGGCGAGATCCGCTCGATGTACGAGAGCGAGCCGGACGTCAAGAAGGTCATCGACACCGCCAAGGGCGTCGAGGGCCTGGTCCGGCAGATGGGCGTGCACGCGGCCGGCGTGATCATGTCCAGCGAGCCGATCGTCGACCACGCCCCGATCTGGGTGCGGCACACCGACGGCGTCACCATCACGCAGTGGGACTACCCGCAGTGCGAGTCGCTCGGCCTGCTGAAGATGGACTTCCTCGGCCTGCGCAACCTCACGATCATGGACGACGCCGTCAAGATGGTGAAGTCCAACAAGGGCATCGACCTCGACCTGCTGTCGCTGCCGCTGGACGACCCCACGACCTTCGAACTGCTCCAGCGCGGCGACACGCTCGGCGTCTTCCAGTTCGACGGCGGCCCCATGCGCTCCCTGCTGCGGCTGATGAAGCCCGACAACTTCGAGGACATCTCCGCCGTCTCCGCGCTCTACCGTCCCGGCCCCATGGGCATGGACTCGCACACCAACTACGCGCTGCGCAAGAACGGCCTCCAGGAGATCACGCCGATCCACAAGGAGCTGGAGGAGCCCCTCCAGGAGGTCCTCGCGGTCACCTACGGCCTGATCGTCTACCAGGAGCAGGTCCAGAAGGCCGCCCAGATCATCGCGGGCTACTCGCTCGGCGAGGCCGACATCCTGCGCCGCGTGATGGGCAAGAAGAAGCCCGACGAACTGGCGAAGAACTTCGTCCTCTTCCAGGCCGGAGCCAGGAAGAACGGCTACAGCGACGAGGCCATCCAGGCCCTGTGGGACGTGCTGGTCCCGTTCGCCGGCTACGCCTTCAACAAGGCGCACTCGGCCGCCTACGGCCTGGTCTCCTACTGGACCGGCTACCTGAAGGCCAACTACCCGGCCGAGTACATGGCCGCCCTGCTCACCTCGGTCAAGGACGACAAGGACAAGTCCGCCGTCTACCTGAACGAGTGCCGGCGCATGGGCATCAAGGTGCTGCCGCCCAACGTCAACGAGTCCATGTCGAACTTCGCCGCTCAGGGCGACGACGTGATCCTCTTCGGCCTCTCGGCCGTGCGCAACGTCGGCACCAACGTCGTCGAGTCGATCATCAGGTGCCGCAAGGCCAAGGGGAAGTACGCCTCCTTCCCGGACTACCTGGACAAGGTCGAGGCGGTCGTCTGCAACAAGCGGACGACGGAGTCGCTGATCAAGGCCGGCGCCTTCGACGAGATGGGGCACACCCGCAAGGGCCTCACCGCGCAGTACGAACCGATGATCGACAACGTGGTCGCGGTCAAGCGCAAGGAGGCGGAGGGCCAGTTCGACCTGTTCGGCGGCATGGGCGAGGAGGCGAACGACGAGCCCGGCTTCGGACTCGACGTGGTCTTCGGCGAGGACGAGTGGGACAAGACCTATCTCCTCGCCCAGGAGCGGGAGATGCTCGGCCTCTACGTCTCCGACCACCCGCTCTTCGGCCTGGAGCACGTGCTGTCCGACAAGGCCGACGCGGGCATCTCCCAGCTCACCGGCGGTGACTTCGGCGACGGCGCGGTCGTCACCATCGGCGGCATCATCTCCGGCCTCCAGCGCAAGATGACCAAGCAGGGCAACGCCTGGGCCATCGCCACCGTCGAGGACCTCGCCGGCTCCCTGGAGTGCATGTTCTTCCCGGCGACCTACCAGCTGGTGTCCACGCAACTCGTCGAGGACGCCGTGGTGTTCGTCAAGGGGCGGCTCGACAAGCGGGAGGACATCCCCAGGCTGGTCGCGATGGAGCTGATGATCCCCGACCTGTCCAACGCGGGCACCAACGCGCCCGTCGTCCTCACCATCCCGGCCACCCGCATCACGCCGCCGATGGTCAGCAGGCTCGGTGAGATCCTCACCCACCACCGGGGCGACAGCGAGGTGCGGATCAAGCTCCAGGGGCCCACGAAGACGACGGTGCTGCGCCTGGACCGGCACCGGGTGAAGCCGGATCCGGCGCTGTTCGGCGACCTGAAGGTGCTGCTCGGTCCGTCCTGCCTGGCGGGCTGAGCGGAATCCCGGGACCAGGACGAACGAGGGCGCACCCGGTTGCCGGGTGCGCCCTTCGTCGTTTGCGTCAGTTGTGGCCGAAGCGCTTGTTCCGCTTGCGGGCGGCCGCGTCGCCGGGCGTCGTCAGCTGCGGGGAGTGCTGCTCCTCGCGGTCCATCACGGCCGACTCGGCGGTCTGCGGGGAGCGCTCGGACCGGGGCTGCTTACGATCACGGTTGTTCTTGTTCTTGGCCATGGTGATCTACCTCCTGAGGGGGATCTAGGGGCCAGGGCCGACACCAGATTCACATAGGCCAACAAAGAACGCATATCGGGCAATTACCGTCCGTGACGCGGCTCGACGGGGTGCGGGGCGCCGAAACGCCACGCCGAAGATCGAGTTCGGGCCGTTAACCTCCGCGTGGTCGGGCAGACTCGAAGGAAGCCCGAAGCAAACCTCCCGGAAAGAGGGTGGATCGCGTGGACCGCTGCATCGTCCTGGTGGACGCCGGGTATCTGCTGGGGGCCGCCGCGAGTCTCCTGGCAGGAGAGCCCTCGCGCTCGCGCATCACCGTCGATCACGCCGCCCTCATCCAGGGGTTGCGCGACCGCGCCGAGTCCGACACGCAGCAGCCGCTGCTGCGCATCTACTGGTTCGACGGCGCCCCCGACCGCGTTCCGCAGCCCGAACACCGGCGGTTGCGCGTGATGCCCCGGGTCACCGTTCGGCTCGGCGCCCTCACGCGCAGTGACGGCCGCTGGGCGCAGAAGGGCGTGGACGCCGCCATGCACGCCGAACTGACCGAACTGGCCCGCAACCGCGCCTGTTCCGACGTCGTCCTGGTGACCGGCGACGGCGACCTGCTGCCGGGCATGATGGCCGCCAAGGAGCACGGCGTCGCCGTCCACCTGTGGGCCGTGCAGGCCGCCGACGGCGACTACAACCAGTCCGAGGACCTGGTCGCCGAGGCCGACGAACGCCGCGTCCTGGACCGTACGTGGATCACCAAGGCCGTACGCGCCAAGGAACTCGGCGGCATCTGCGCTCCGCCGCCCGTGCCCCGCCCCGAGATCGCCGCCATCCTCTCCGCGCCGCTGCCCGATTCCGCCCTCTCCGCCGCCCGGCGGCCCGCCGAGACGCCCGAGCACCCCACCACCGCGGCCGCCGCGCCGGGCACCACCGACGAGCGGGTGCCGCCCGCCAAGGGCGTCCCCACCCCCAAGGACCTCGCCGCCCTGCGCGCCCCCGGCGCCCACCCCGCCCCGCAGCAGGCCCCGGCCAACGCCACCCTGCGCTGGTCCTCCGACAAGGGCTGGGTCGACCGGCCCGCCGCCGAGCCGTCCGAGGCCGCCTCGCTGCCGACGCTCGCCCAGCTCACCACGGCCGAGCAGCGCTGGGCCGACCGCGAGGAGGACATCACCACGGTCGGCGGCGACCCGTACGAGGTCGGGCAGGTCTTCGCCCGCCGCTGGCTCGAACGCCTCGGCGACCATGGCCACCTGCAAAAACTGTCCGGGATGTACCCGCGCATCCCGCACCGCGTCGACGGCGAGCTGCTGCGCTACGCGGCCCGCTTCGGGCTCCTCGCGCACAAGGACGACCAGATCGACGAACACGACCGGTACGCGATCCGGGCCGGGTTCTGGCGCGAGGTCGACGTGCGCACGGCGACCGAACGCACACCCGCGGCGGAGTGAGGCGCCTCAGGCCCGCCCCGGCCCGGCGCGCGGCCCCCTCGGCCCGCCCCCGGCACACCCCCGCTTCCCCCGGCTGAATCGACACTTATGGGCGGACCCGGGGGCGGGCCGGAGGGACCGACCCCGTAGTCTCGTCCCTTGTGAGTACGCGCGCGGCACAGGCACCTCGACCCGGTGGCGATGCCGTGTGCGTGGTGCGCGAGCTGTCCAAGACCTATCCGGCCGTCCGCGGCCGGCGCGGCGCTCCGGCCACCCCCGAGGTGCGGGCCACCGACGACGTCACCCTGGACATCCGCCGCGGTGAGATCTTCGGACTGCTCGGACCCAACGGCGCCGGCAAGTCCACCCTCGTGCGCCAGCTCACCGGCCTGATGCGGCCCGACGGCGGCAGCGTGGAGATCCTCGGGCACGACATCGTGCGCCACCCGGAGCGGGCCGCCCGGATCCTCGCCTACCTGGGGCAGGAGTCCAGCGCCCTGGACGAGCTGACCGTGTCGCTCGCCGCCGAGACCACCGGACGGCTGCGGGGCCTCGAGGTGCGCCGGGCCCGCGCCGAGCGGGACGCCGTACTCGAGGAACTGGGGCTGACCGGCCTGGCCGCCCGCCCGATCAAGAAGCTCTCCGGCGGCCAGCGCCGCCTGGCCTGCTTCGCCGCCGCGCTGGTGGGGGAGCGTCCGCTGCTCGTCCTGGACGAGCCGACCACCGGCATGGACCCGGTGGCCCGGCGCGCGGTGTGGTCGGCCGTCGACCGGCGGCGCGCCGAACAGGGCGCCACCGTCGTGCTCGTCACCCACAACGTCATCGAGGCCGAGACCGTCCTCGACCGGGTCGCCGTCCTCGACCGGGGCCGCGTGATCGCCTGCGACACGCCCTCCGGGCTCAAGGAGCAGGTGGCCGGGGAGGTCCGCGTCGACCTGGTGTGGCGCGAGAGCGCGCCGCTGCACGTCCCGGAGGTCGCCGCCCTGCGCGACCGCGTCGTCGAGTCGGGGCGCCGCTGGACCCTGCGGCTGGCCCCCGAGGAGGCCCGTGCCGTCGTCGCCACCGTCACCGGTGGCGCCGCCTTCGCCGCCCTGGACGACTTCACCCTGGCCACGCCCAGCCTGGAGGACGTGTACCTGGCGCTGGGCGGCGCCGCGCGGCAGGGGCTGGTGAGGACGTGAGCACGCGAGCGGTGAGCACACCGGCCGCAGCATCCGTACCCCACGGGACGAACACACCCGTGCGGAGGAACGCTTCGAACGGCTCCAGTCAGAGCGGCCCCAGCGAGAACGGCCCCAGCGAAACCGACCCGAGCGAAGGGGAGCAGCGCGACGTGAGTGTCGTACCCGCCGATGCCCTGCGGGGCGCTGCCCCGGCAGCCGAGGAGCGGCACGTGACCGGCCGCCCGGCCGAGCTGGGGCCCAGGGCGCGGCTGTGGCCCTCCCTGGTGGCCGTGTACCGGGCGCAGCTGTCCCGGGCGCGGGTCGCGCGTATCCCGCTGCTGTTCGTGGCGACCTTCCAGTCGATCGGCATCATGATCCTGATGCGGGGCGTCGTGGACGGCGGCGGCGAGGCGCAGGCCGTGGTCGCCGGGTCGGCGGTGCTCGTCGTGGCCTTCGTCGCGCTGAACCTCCTCGCCCAGTACTTCGGCCAGCTGCGCGCCAGCGGCGGCCTCGACCACTACGCGACGCTCCCGGTGCCGCCCGCCGCGGTGGTACTGGGCACGGCGGGCGCGTACGCGTCCTTCACCGCGCCCGGGACCGTGGTGACGGCGGTGTTCGGCTGCCTGCTGTTCGGGCTGCCGATGACCCACCTGTGGGTGCTCCTCGCCGTGATCCCGCTGGCGGGCGCGGCGCTCGCCGGACTGGGCGCGGCGCTGGGGCTGCTCGCCCCCCGGCCGGAGTTCGCCACGCTCCTCGGCCAGCTCGGCATGTCGGCGGCCCTGCTCCTCGGCGTGCTGCCGCCCGAACGGATGCCGCAGCTGGTGCGCCTGGCCCGGGACCTGCTGCCCTCCACGTACGGTGTGGAGGCCTTCGCGCGCACCTTCGGCGAACGGCCCGACTGGGGCTTCGTCCTCGGCGACCTCGCGGTGTGCGCCGCGGTCGGGGTGATCTCGCTGGCCGTGGCCACCTGGGCGTACCGCCGGGCCGCCGTCCGGTGACGCGGCGCACAGGCGCGTTTGGCACGATGGCACGGTGACAGCACCCTGGACTCCGCCACCGCCGCCGAACGAACGCTCGTCGTACCAGGGCGGGCCGGTGCCGCCGCCCGTCGGTGCGCACGCGGTGGGCGCCGACGCGGTGGGCACCGCGGCCGGCGGCCCGTACGACCACCACGGTGATCCTCACGGCGAACAGGACGGCCCCGGGATGTTGAAGGAAGTGCGGCAGGCCGCCGTGACCGTGGTGGCGGTCGCGGTCTTCGGCGCGCTGCTGGGCGTGCTGTGGTGGAAGCTGGCGCCGAGCGTGCCGCTGGTGGGTGACGTGGCCGACGGCGCCTGGGTCGTCTACCTCAAGGACTCCGAGGGCGAGCAGGCGATCGGCGTCGACGGAACGTTCACGCTGCTCGCGCTGGCGTTCGGGGCGCTCAGCGCGGTCGTGGTCTTCCTGCTGCGGCGGCGCGGGGGTGTGCCGCTGGTGGTGGCCCTCGGTGTCGGCGGGCTGCTCGGGTCGCTGCTGGCGTGGTGGCTCGGGGTGCAGCTCGGGCCCGCGCAGGACGTGATCGCGCACGCCAAGGAGGTGGGCGAGGGGGTGACGTTCTCCGCGCCGCTGAAGCTGGGGGCGAAGGGGGTGCTGCTGGCGTGGTCCTTCGCGGCACTGGTGGTGCATCTGGGGTTGACGGGGTTGTTCGGGCCTCGGGATCCGGAGCCGGACCCCTGGCCGGGGGCTGGGCAGTATTCGCCGGGGGCGTACGGGGGCGGGGGTAAGTAGGGCGGTGCGCGGCCCGGCGTTGCGGGGTGCCGCTGTGCCCACCCGTGCCGCCCCAGCGGCACGACTGCCCACAGCTGCGGCGGCGGCTGCGTTGCCCGCAGCTAAGGTCAGGGGCGGGCGATCGGGGCCAGGACCGCGGTCGTGAGGGAGGCGAGGTCGGTGGGGGAGAGCTCGACCTCGAGGCCGCGGCGGCCTGCCGAGACGCAGATCGTGGGGTGGGCCGAGGCCGAGGCGTCCAGGACCGTCGGGAGGCGCTTTCGCTGGCCCAGCGGGGAGATGCCGCCGCGTACGTAGCCCGTGGTGCGCTCGGCCAGGGCCGGGTCGGCCATCGCCGCACGCTTGCCGCCGACCGCGGCCGCCAGCGCCTTGAGGTCCAGCTGGCCCGCCACGGGCACCACCGCGACCGTCAGCGCCCCGTCCACGTCCGCCACCAGCGTCTTGAACACCCGCTCCGGGGAGACGCCCGTCGCCTCGGCCGCCTCCTCGCCGTAGGACGGATGGGCCGGGTCGTGCTCGTAGGCGTGGACCGTGTACGTCACCCCGGCCGCGGTGAGCGCCACCGTGGCGGGCGTGCCGCCGGACTGCTGCTTCTTGTTCGCCTTGCTCGGCTTCTTCGCCATGGGGGTCAGTACCTCAGTTGAGACTCGTCGGGCCGCGCGTCAGTTCCTGCGCCGGCAGGGACGGCAGCGTACGGATGATGGAGGTCTCGGAGCGAAGGAGTTTCAGCTCGTCCCGCAGCCGCGAGGCGGTGTCCGGGGCCTGGAGCAGACGCTGCTTCGTCGGCGTGTCCAGCATCATCGCGGCGGCGACCAGGTAGGAGACCACACCCGGTTCGTCCGGCAGCTCGGCGCCGGTCGCCAGCGACCGTTCGCGGGCCCCCGCCAGCCGCTTCTGGTACTGCCGGAAGGAGCGCAGCACGCCCTCGGCCAGCGCACCCGCCTCGTCGCCCGGTTCCTCGGGCAGCGGTTCCAGCTCGGCGGTCAGGAAGGGGCCCGACGCGTCCACGGAGGCCAGGCGCACCCGGTTGGTGCCGGTGGCGAGCACCTCGAAGGAGCCGTCGGCCCGCTCGCGGATGGTCGCCGCGTCCGCGACGCAGCCCACCTTGTGGAAGGCCTTGAGCGGGTCGGTCCCGAACCCGGCCGTCGGCCCCTGCTCGACGGTGGCCGTCGGGTCGGGCAGGCCGGGGGCGGTCCGGGCCACCTCGTGGCCGTCGCGGATCGCCACGACGGCGAACCGGCGTGGTTCGTCCTCCGAGGTCTTCAGCAACTCGCGCATCATGGCGCGGTAGCGCTCCTCGAAGACGTTGAGCGGAAGCACCAGCCCCGGGAACAGGACCGAGTTCAGGGGGAAGAGGGGGAGCCGGACGGTGGTCACGACGCAGAAGCCTAATGGGAGCCCGTCTCCAGGTGCGCACGGACGTCCGCGCGCACCTGGAGGAAACGGCCGAGCGGGTCGGGGTCGGCCGCGTCCCGCTCCCACGGGAAGGACGTGACGTACGGGCCGGTCAGCCGCAGTTGCTCCGCGGCCTCCCGGTGGCGTTCCAGGCGTACGAGGACGTAGACGAGCAGGTTCCGCAGCTCGGCCGCCCAGGGATCGGCCACCGGGTGGGCCGCCGAGAGGGCGGTCGCGCGGTCGGCGGCGTCGTCGAGGCGGGGGCGGTACGTGCGTACGGAGGCGCCGTCGGCGGAGGCGCCGGTGGCCGTCAGGCAGATGAAGGCCGCACGCAGGGGCAGGGCCCGCAGGAGCGCGTCCTCGGGGGCGTCCTGGGCGGCCGTCTCCGCGAAGTCCAGGCACTCGCCGTGGGCCACGGGCGAGGCGTCGGCCAGGTACTCCAGGGCGGCGACATGGCTGCCGTAGTGGTGCGGGGAGCGGCGGACCGCCTGCTCCCACAGCCGTTCGAACTCGGCGTGCGGCGCGCGTGCGCCCCGCGCGGCGTCCAGCGCCGTCCGCCACGGCACCGGGTCGACGGGGCCGGCGGCCTCGGCGGCGGCGACGACCGAGGGGATCACCTGGCGCAGGAGTTCCGTGCGGGCCGGTGAGTACCAGTGCCGGTCGACCGTCAGGCGGGCCGCCACCAGTTGGGCGTCGGGGTCGTCCGGGTCGGTCGCCCGCCAGGTGTCGAGCCACTCGGAGCGGGAGCGGGCGAAGGCGGCGAGCCGGGTCGTGTAGCGGTCGCGGTGGTCCCATTCGGCGTTCTCGCGGGTACCGGAGAGGAGGCCGGCCGCGGGGCCGTGCTCACCGCGGGCCGCGGCGACGAGGGCGGGGGCGAGGCGGTCGTCGGGGGCGTCGAGGAGCACGTCGTCGTCTGGGGCGGGCCGCGGTGACCGGGGGCGGGCCCGGGCAGCGGCGGACCGCAGGAACGCGCGCAGCATGGCCAGTACGACGGCCGAGGGTTCGGGATGGTTGTGCGGCCACGGCACCGCCTTCGGCCACTCGTGTTCCCGGCCGCACCGCCGTGCGGGTGGGGCGCGGGCGCGGGTCCCGTCCCCGGACGGGGTCAGCTGCGGCGGAGCAGCCGGGTGGCACCCGCCGCGACGGTGGTCGCCAGGACCCAGCCCAGCAGAACCAGCGCCGTCGACAGCCACTGCCAGCCGCCGTGGAGCTGCCAGGAGCCGGCCTGGCCCAGGTCGATCACCGGGAGGAGGAGGTCGAGGGCGAAGAGGGCCGGGTTCCAGTCCGGGTGTTCGCCGCTCTTCAGCGGCGGCGGCTCCGTGCGGGCGAAGGCGAGCGAGCCGGCCGCCCACAGCACCGCCATCCACACCGCCGCCCGGCCCGGCCGGTAGCCGTAGGCGACCGTCCAGTCCTGCGCGTAGCCCACCAGCTTCGCGGCGAGGGGGAGGCCCTCGCGGCGCCTGCGGTGCTTGGCGAGCAGCACCTCGCGGGCGTCCTCGTCCTCACCGCCGGCCCGCAGCACGGCGGCGAGGCGCTCGTACGGCTCCGGGTGGTACTCGGCGGTCGCGGCGCCCACCCAGCGCAGCCGCTTCGCCAGCGGGAACGGTCCGCGCGGCACCAGGTTCTCGTAGGCGAAGCCGCCCATGTGCAGCCGGCCGGGGCCCGGCCAGCTGTCCGCCCGGTCCATCAGGTTGACCACCCGCGCCCCCGACAGCACCACCCGCCCGCGCGCCGGACGCTCGCCCAGGAAGCGCAGCTCGGGCGTCTGCACCCGGCGCAGCGACAGCTCCTGGTCGTCGGTGAAGGTGAACCGCGCGTGCTCCAGGTCCAGCGCGTCGCCGAACCGCCCGTCGTCGAGGCGGACCCCGCCCTCGCACTCGAAGCGCTGGATGCGGGTGCCCTGCGCGGGCGTGGTGCCGCGCAGCAGCGGGCTGCCCAGGCCCGCCGGCGTCAGGTACAGGGTGCGCTCCACCGTCAGCTGCGGGGCGTTCAGCGCGTGCCGCGTGTACGGGTTGAGGAGCCGGGCGCCGCGCAGGCTCAGCGACACGCCGACCTGGGCGCTGCGCAGACTCACCTCGCCGTGCGACTCCAGCATCTCGGCCTGGAGGTCCTGCCCGACCGTCATGCCGTCCGCCGCTATCGAGCGCCCGCTGCGGTCCCGGTGCACGATCGCCTGGTTGAGCAGCAGGTCGGTGCCTATCTGCGCGTCCGTGAGCCGGATGCCGCCCGGAAAGCGGGAGCGCGGCAGGTGCAGGTCGCCCTCGGTGTGCAGCCGGGCCGCCTCCAGGCGCGGCACCGCGCAGTCCACCATCCGCACCGTCGTGAACCGGGTCTCCGGCAGCAGCACCTCCCGGTCGAACCGGCAGCGCCGCAGCTCCACGTACGGCACCACCGTGCCGCCCGCCAGGTCCATCGTGTCGCTGATCCGCACCCCCACCAGCTGCAGCGAGGACACCCGGCCCGCGAGGGCCGGCGGGCCGTCGAGCAGCAGCCAGCACACGACGCGGGCGCGCACGGTCCGCTCCGGTCCCCACGGCTGCCCGCCGTGCGGGTCGTCGACGAGCGCGTCGCCGCTGCTCAGGTCGTACACACTGCCGTTGCGGAAGGCCTGCCACATGCCGGCCTCGGCGGTGGTCAGGTCGTCCGGCAGCTCTCCGTCACGACGGCCGGCCCCCTCGGTCACGGTGCTTCACTCCCTCCCCGGCTACTCGTCGGTCGCTCACGCTTCGTACAACCGTTCATGCCCACTGAGTGACCTTCCGAACACTCAAAGTGAGCACGGATCGCGCGAGTTCACCCCGGGCCGTGAGCTCCGTCGCGTTCCGTATCAGCCATTGATACGCGCGGACCGCGCCGGACGCGGGTCTGAGAGAATTGGTTCCGTGATCTCCCGAATCGATCTGCGCGGCGACGCCCTCCCCGAGGGCCCCGCCCTGCGCGACCTGCTGCCCCGAGCCGACTTCGACGTCTCGGTCGCCCTGGAGAAGGTGCGTCCGATCTGCGAGGCCGTGCATCATCGCGGGGACGCGGCGCTGATCGACTTCACCGAGCAGTTCGACGGCGTCCGGCTGGAGCGGGTGCGCGTCCCGGCCGAGGAGCTGACCCGCGCCCTGGAGGGGCTCGACAAGGACGTGCGCGCCGCGCTCGAGGAGTCCATCCGCCGCGCCCGGCTCGTCCACCGCGAGCAGCGCCGCACCACGCACACCACCCAGGTCGTGCCCGGCGGTTCGGTCACCGAGAAGTGGGTTCCGGTCGAGCGGGTCGGGCTGTACGTGCCCGGCGGCCGGTCGGTCTACCCGTCGTCCGTGATCATGAACGTGGTGCCCGCGCAGGAGGCCGGGGTCGGCTCGATCGCGCTCGCCTCGCCGGCGCAGGCCGAGTTCGGCGGCATCCCGCACCCCACCATCCTGGCCGCCTGCGCCCTGCTCGGCGTCGACGAGGTGTACGCGGCCGGCGGCGCCACCGCCGTCGCGATGTTCGCCTACGGCACCGAGTCCTGCCCGCCCGCCAACATGGTCACCGGCCCCGGCAACATCTGGGTCGCCGCCGCCAAGCGCTTCTTCACCGGGAAGATCGGCATCGACGCCGAGGCGGGCCCGACCGAGATCGCCGTCCTGGCGGACTCGACCGCCGACCCGGTGCACGTCGCCTCCGACCTGATCAGCCAGGCCGAGCACGACCCGCTGGCCGCCGCCGTCCTGGTCACCGACTCCGTGGAGCTGGCGGACGCGGTGGAGAAGGAGCTGGAGCCGCAGGTCGAGGCCACCAAGCACATCGAGGACCGGATCCGCCCGGCCCTCGCCGGCCGCCAGTCCGCGATCGTCCTCGTCGACGGCCTGGACGAGGGCCTGCGCGTGGTCGACGCCTACGGCGCCGAGCACCTGGAGATCCAGACCGCCGACGCCGCCGCCGTCGCCGACCGGGTCAGGAACGCCGGCGCGGTCTTCGTCGGCCCCTGGGCACCCGTGTCGCTCGGCGACTACGCGGCCGGGTCCAACCACGTCCTGCCCACCGGCGGCTGCGCCTGCCACTCCTCGGGCCTGTCCGTGCAGTCCTTCCTGCGCGGCATCCACATCGTCGACTACACGCGCGACGCGCTCGCCGAGGTCGCGCACCACGTGGTGACGCTGGCGGAGGCCGAGGACCTGCCCGCGCACGGCGCGGCGATCAAGGCGAGGTTCGAGTGGAAGGTCCCGGAAAGCAAGTGACGTTCGGCATCGACGATCTCCCCGTACGGGACGAGCTGCGCGGCAAGTCCCCCTACGGCGCGCCCCAGCTGGACGTGCCGGTACGGCTGAACACCAACGAGAACCCCTACCCGCTGCCCGAGGCACTGGTCGAGCGGATCACCGAGCGGGTCCGCGAGGCCGCCCGCGACCTCAACCGCTACCCCGACCGGGACGCCGTCGAGCTGCGCGCGGGGCTGGCCCGCTACCTGACGGACACCTCCGGACACCCCCTGGACGTGAGCAACGTCTGGGCGGCCAACGGCTCCAACGAGGTCATCCAGCAACTGCTGCAGACCTTCGGCGGACCGGGCCGCACCGCGATCGGCTTCGAGCCGTCGTACTCGATGCACGGCCTCATCGCGCGCGGCACCGGCACCGGCTGGATCTCCGGGCCGCGCCACGAGGACTTCACCATCGACGTGCCCGCCGCCGCGCGGGCGATCGCCGAGCACCGCCCGGACGTCGTCTTCGTCACCACCCCCAACAACCCCACGGGGACCGCGGTTCCGGCCGAGACGGTCCTCGCCCTGTACGAGGCCGCCCAGGCGGCGAAGCCGTCCATGGTCGTGGTGGACGAGGCGTACATCGAGTTCAGCCACGGCGCGTCCCTGCTGCCGCTGCTCGACGGCCGGCCGAACCTGGTCGTCTCCCGCACCATGTCGAAGGCGTTCGGCGCGGCGGGCCTGCGCCTCGGCTACCTCGCCGCGCACCCGGCCGTCGTCGACGCCGTCCAGCTCGTACGGCTGCCGTACCACCTGTCGGCCGTCACCCAGGCGACCGCACTGGCCGCCCTGGAGCACACGGACACGCTGCTCAAGTACGTCGAGCAGCTGAAGACCGAGCGGGACCGGCTCGTCGCCGAACTGCGGGCCGTCGGCTACGAGGTGACCGAGTCCGACGCCAACTTCGTCCAGTTCGGGCGGTTCGCCGACTCGCACGAGACCTGGCGGAAGATCCTCGACCGGGGCGTCCTGGTCCGGGACAACGGCGTACCGGGGTGGCTGCGGGTCACCGCCGGCACCCCGGAGGAGAACGACGCGTTCCTCGACGCGGTACGTGAAGTCAAGAAGGAGCAGAACACATGAGCCGCGTGGGACGCGTGGAGCGCACGACCAAGGAGACCTCGGTCCTCGTCGAGATCGACCTCGACGGCACCGGCAAGACCGACATCGCCACCGGTGTCGGCTTCTACGACCACATGCTCGACCAGCTCGGCCGGCACGGCCTGTTCGACCTGACCGTGAAGACCGACGGCGACCTGCACATCGACTCCCACCACACCATCGAGGACACCGCCCTCGCGCTGGGCGCCGCCTTCAAGCAGGCCCTCGGCGACAAGGTGGGCATCTACCGCTTCGGCAACTGCACGGTCCCGCTGGACGAGTCCCTCGCCCAGGTCACCGTCGACCTCTCCGGCCGCCCCTACCTCGTGCACACCGAGCCCGAGAACATGGCGCCGATGATCGGCGAGTACGACGTGACGATGACCCGGCACATCCTGGAGTCCTTCGTCGCCCAGGCCCAGATCGCCCTGCACGTGCACGTGCCCTACGGGCGCAACGCGCACCACATCGTGGAGTGCCAGTTCAAGGCGCTGGCCCGGGCCCTGCGCTACGCATCCGAGCGCGACCCGCGCGCGGCCGGCATCCTGCCTTCCACGAAGGGCGCGCTCTAACCGATGAACGGTACGTCCACCGCACTGATCCTCGTCGGCCTCTTCCTGGCCGGCGGCATCTACTCCTTCGCCAAGCAGCAGATGCCCAAGGGCCTGATCGTGCTGCTGTCCATCGGCGCCGGCATGTGTCTGCTCGCGGGCGTCCTGAGGCTGGAGGTCTGGAGTTGACCGCCAAGCGGGTCGTCGTCTTCGACTACGGCTTCGGCAACGTCCGTTCCGCCGAGCGCGCCCTCGCGCGCGCGGGCGCCGACGTCGAGATCACCCGTGACTACGACAAGGCGATGAACGCCGACGGGCTGCTGGTCCCCGGTGTCGGCGCCTTCGCCGCCTGCATGGACGGCCTCAAGGCCGCCCGCGGCGACTGGATCGTCGACCGCAGGCTGTCGGGCGGACGCCCCGTCATGGGCATCTGCGTCGGCATGCAGATCCTCTTCTCGCGCGGCATCGAGCACGACGTGGAGGCCGAGGGCCTGGACGAGTGGCCCGGCACGGTCGGACCGCTCCAGGCCGACGTCGTGCCCCACATGGGCTGGAACACGGTCGAGGCGCCGGCCGACTCCCAGCTCTTCGCCGGCCTGGACGCCGACGCCCGCTTCTACTTCGTGCACTCCTACGCCGTCCACGAGTGGAACCAGGAGTCGCACAACCCGCTGCTCGCCGAGCCCAGGGTCACCTGGGCCACGCACGGCGAGCCCTTCGTGGCCGCGGTGGAGAACGGCGCGCTGTGGGCCACGCAGTTCCACCCCGAGAAGTCCGGCGACGCGGGCGCCCAGCTCCTCACCAACTGGATCGAGACCCTGTAGAGATGAGCCCGGTAGAGATGAGCAAGCTCGAACTCCTCCCCGCCGTCGACGTCCGCGACGGTCAGGCCGTCCGCCTCGTGCACGGCGAGTCCGGTACCGAGACCTCCTACGGCTCCCCGCTGGAGGCCGCCCTCGCCTGGCAGCGCTCCGGCGCCGAGTGGCTGCACCTGGTCGACCTGGACGCGGCGTTCGGCACCGGGGACAACCGCGCGCTGATCGCCGAGGTCGCGAAGGCCATGGACATCAAGGTGGAGCTGTCCGGCGGCATCCGCGACGACGACACCCTCGCCGCCGCCCTCGCCACCGGCTGCACCCGGGTGAACCTCGGCACCGCGGCCCTGGAGACCCCCGAGTGGGTCGCCAAGGTCATCGCCGAGCACGGCGACAAGATCGCCGTCGGTCTCGACGTACGGGGCACCACGCTGCGCGGCCGCGGCTGGACCCGCGACGGCGGCGACCTCTACGAGACGCTGGACCGCCTGAACAAGGAGGGCTGCGCCCGGTACGTCGTCACCGACATCGCCAAGGACGGCACCCTCCAGGGCCCCAACCTGGAGCTCCTGAAGAACGTGTGCGCGGCCACCGACCGCCCCGTCGTGGCCTCGGGCGGCGTGTCGTCCCTGGACGACCTGCGCGCGATCTCCGGGCTGGTCCCGGACGGTGTCGAGGGGGCCATCGTCGGGAAGGCCCTCTACGCGAAGGCGTTCACCCTGGAAGAAGCCCTGGAGGTTGTGTCGCCATGACATCTGAAGCCGTACGGCGCGTGCAGAGCGGAAGTCCCTGGGAAGAGTCCTTCGGTTTCGCACGCGCCGTGGCGGCGGGCGACCGTGTGATCGTGGCGGGTACGACCGCCTTCAAGGGCGACATGCTGTACGGGGAAGGCGACCCGTACGAACAGACCAAGGTCGCCTTCGCCACCGCCCTCGAGGCGATCGGCGAGTTCGGGCTCGGCGTCGAGTCCGTGATCCGGACCCGTGTGTGCCTGGCGCATTCGCGCGACGTCGATGCGGTGGGCCGCGCCCACAAGGAGCTGTTCGACTCCGTGCGCCCGGTCACGACCCTGCTGGTCGTGCAGGGATTCATCGACTCGCGGGTCCTGGTGTCGGTCGAAGTGGAAGCGTATAGAGGAGCCGTGGATTCATGACCCTGGCGGTCCGAGTCATCCCCTGCCTGGACGTGGACAACGGCCGGGTCGTCAAGGGTGTCAACTTCCAGAACCTGCGCGACGCGGGCGACCCCGTCGAGATGGCCAAGGTGTACGACGCCGAGGGCGCCGACGAGCTGACGTTCCTGGACATCACCGCCTCGTCGGGCAACCGCGAGACGACCTACGACGTGGTGCGCCGCACCGCCGAGCAGGTGTTCATCCCGCTCACCGTCGGCGGCGGGGTGCGCACCGCCGAGGACGTCGACAAGCTGCTGCGGGCCGGCGCCGACAAGGTGGGCGTGAACACGGCCGCCATCGCCCGGCCCGACCTGATCCGCGAGATCGCCGAGCGCTTCGGCCGGCAGGTTCTCGTCCTCTCGGTCGACGCCCGGCGCACCGAGGCCGGCACCTTCGAGGTGACCACCCACGGCGGCCGGCGCGGCACCGGCATCGACGCGGTGGAGTGGGCGCACCGGGCCGCCGAGCTGGGCGCGGGGGAGATCCTGCTCAACTCGATGGACGCGGACGGCACGAAGGACGGCTACGACCTGGAGATGCTGGCGGCGGTACGCAAGCACGTGACCGTCCCCGTGATCGCCTCGGGCGGCGCGGGCGCCCTCGCCCACTTCGCTCCGGCGGTGGAGGCGGGCGCGGACGCGGTCCTGGCGGCGTCGGTCTTCCACTTCGGCGACCTGCGGATCGGCGAGGTGAAGGAGACGCTGCGGGGGGCGGGATACCCCATACGGTAGTTCGAGCAGGCGCTCGTTGGTGGCAGGGGCGGACTCGCCGAAGCCCTCGCTTCTAACCTGCCCGTATGGCAGTGATCGCGATCGAGGTCACCGAGGAAGAGCTGGCCGAGCTTGCGGCGGAGGCCCAGGAGCGAGGCATCGCCGTCGACCGACTCGCGCATGACGTGCTGATGGAGGGGGTGGCGGTCAGGCGTCGGGAGAGGGGCTTCACGCCTCCCTCGGACTAGGAAAGTAAAATTGCGCAACATTCATTGCGCAATTTTTCTTTCGTAATCTAGCCTGAGCGCATGCCGAGTCAGGAGAACCGCCCCATCACCGACCTGGGCACCCTCAAAGCCCTGGCCCACCCGCTGCGCAGTCAGCTCTACCGCAACCTCGGAGTCGCGCGCACCGCGACCGCCTCGCAGCTCGCCGAGCAGGTGGACGAGGCCGTCTCGCTGGTCAGCTACCACCTGCGCAAGCTGGCCGAGCACGGGCTGGTCGAGGAGGCCGAGCCGCAGAGCGCGGACGGCAGGGAGCGCTGGTGGCAGCCGTCGTCGGACGGGGTCAGCATCCGCGACGAGAACTTCCGCGACGTCCCCGAGCGAGCCGCCGCCCACCTCGCTGCCACCCGGCTCTTCCACGAGCAGCGCGCCGCCATGTACCGCCGCTACCTCGACGAACGGTCCACCTGGGGCCCCGAGTGGAACTCCGCCGCCCCCGACAACGAGTCACAGCTACGACTGACCCCCGCCGACCTGAAGGAACTGGGCGACGAACTGCTCGCCCTGGCGAAGAAGTACGACGAGCGGGGCCGGGCCGCCGAAGCCGCCGGCGACACCGAGGGGCGCGAGAACGTGGCGCTGCACGTCTACGGATTCCCCTTCCGTGTCTGAGGCGACCACGTCCGCGTCGGACGTACACATACCCGCTGCCGCCCCGGAGCGCCCCGCCCACCGCGACCCCAACGTCCTGCGCTGGGTCACCGCCTACACCGCGTCCATGGTCGGCGACATGGTGTTCTTCCTCGCGCTGTCCTGGGCCGCCGTGCAGAACGGCACGCCCGCGCAGGCCGGCCTCGTCACCGCCGTCAGCGCGGTGCCCCGTGCCCTGCTCATGCTCGGCGGGGGAGTGGTCGCCGACCGGCTCGGGCCGCGCCGGGTCGTCATCGGCAGCGACTCCGTGCGGTGCGTCACCGTCCTCGCGGTCGCCGCCGTGCTGTTCGCGACCGACCCCGGGCTGTGGCTCCTCGCCCTGCTCGCCGTCGTCTTCGGCACCGTCGACGCCGTGTTCATGCCCGCCGTGGGGGCGCTCCCGGCGCGGATCACCGGCAAGGACCAGCTCGCCCGCGTACAGGGCATGCGCGGCCTCGCCATACGCTTCGCCGCCGTCGTGGGCGCTCCGCTCGGCGGACTCGGCGTGGCGGTCGGCGGCGCGGCGGCGGCCTTCGCGTTCGCCGGGCTGCTGATCGCCGTGTCCGTGCCGCTGCTGGTCTCCGTCCGGATGCGTGACCTGCCGGCCGACGACGCGGGTGCCGCGCGGGAGACCACCGCCTGGCGGGACCTGGTGGGCGGCCTCCGCTACGTCCGCCGGCACCGCGTCCTCGGTCCGCTCATGGTGACCATCGCCCTGGGCGACCTCGGCTTCGTCGGTCCCCTCAACGTGGGCCTCACCCTGCTCGCGGACGAACGGGGCTGGGGCGCGTCCGGGATGGGCTGGGTGCTCGCGGGGTTCGGGACCGGCGCCGGAGTCGCCGCCCTGCTGCTGACCGTACGGGGACGCCTGCCGCACGCCGGGTACGTCGCCGCCGGCGCCATCATCCCCGGCGCGGCCGCGATCGCCGCCCTGGCCCACGCGCCCGCCCTCCCCGTGGCCGTCGGCACGGCGCTGCTCGTCGGCCTGCTCACGGGGCTCAGCGGCGCCATGTGCGGTGCCCTGCTGCAGACCCAGTCCGACCCCGCCTACCTGGGCCGCGTCACCGCCGTCGGCGGCATCGTCAGCCTGGGAATCGCCCCGCTGAGCATGCCGCTGTCCGCCGCCGCCATCGGCGTCTGGGGCACCGGCCGGGTCTTCGCCGTCAGCGCCGTGGTGTGCGGCCTCGGCGGAGTCGTCGCCCTGTGCGCGCCGGGCGTGCGGCGGGCCGAACTGCCGAAGTGAGCGGCGGAGGTCAGATGCCCAGCTGCTTCGTCTCCCGCAGCTTGGCGATCGCGTTCTCCTCGCCCTCCAGCTCCACCTTCGCCGCGCCCTGCCGGCCGTACGCGAACAGCAGCAGCTCGGACGGCTCGCCCGTGGCCGTCACCACCGGCGTACCCCGGTGGGCGACCGTCGTCTGGCCGTTCGGGCGGCGCAGCACCAGACCCGTCGGGATGCCCCGGCCCATCAGACGGGCGGCGCGCTCCAGGCGGGACCACAGGGCGTCCTGGAAGACCGGGTCCAGCTCGCGCGGCGACCAGTCGGGCCGGGCGCGGCGGACGTCCTCGGTGTGGACGTAGAACTCGACCGTGTTCGCCGCCTCGTCGACCTGCTTGAGCTGGAAGGGGGAGAAGCGCGGCGGCCCCGTGCGGATCAGCTGGAGCAGCTCCTCGTACGGCTTCGCGGTGTACTCCTCCATCACCCGGTCGAGGCGGGACGCCAGCTGCTTGATCATGCTGCCCCCGGCGGCGTCCGGCCGGCGCTCGCGCACCACCACGTGCGCGGCCAGGTCACGGGTCCGCCAGCCGTCGCACAGGGTCGGGGAGTCCGGACCCGCCGTCTCCAACAGGTCGGCGAGCAGAAGTCGTTCACGCTTGGCGAAAGTCGACATGGGGCCAGCCTACGGCGGCCGGCCGGGTCCGCCCAATGGACATCCCGGGGGCGTGTCGGGTCCGCGCGGCACAATGGGCGTATGACCAGCAGCTCCCCCACCAGCGGCGCCCCCGGGCGGCCCAGCCCGCTCGCGCCGGAGATCGCCGACCGGCTCAAGCGCAGCGCCGACGGACTCCTGCCCGCCATCGCCCAGCAGTACGACACCGGGGAGGTGCTGATGCTCGGCTGGATGGACGACGAGGCGCTGCACCGCACACTGACCACCGGACGCTGCACCTACTGGTCGCGCAGCCGCCGCGAGTACTGGGTCAAGGGAGACACCTCCGGACACTTCCAGTGGGTGAAGTCCGTGGCGCTGGACTGCGACGCCGACACCGTGCTCGTCAGGGTCGACCAGGTCGGCGCCGCCTGCCACACCGGCACCCGCACCTGCTTCGACACCGACGTACTCCTCGCCGAAGACGCCGGCGAGGCCCGGGACGCCGCGGGCACCGGCGCCCCCGGCACGGGTCAGTAGGGTCTGCCGCCATGGACGTCACGCATGACATGGACCTCGACACCTTCCGCAAGCTGGCCGCCGACCGCCGGGTGATCCCGGTCGGCCGCAAGCTCCTCGCCGACGGCGACACCCCCGTCGCCCTGTACCGCAAGCTCGCCGCGGAGCGCCCCGGCACCTTCCTGCTGGAGTCCGCGGAAAACGGCAGGTCCTGGTCCCGGTACTCCTTCGTCGGCGTCCGCAGCGCCGCCACCCTCACCGAGAAGGACGGGCAGGCCCACTGGCAGGGCACCCCGCCCGTCGGCGTCCCCACCGCGGGCGACCCGCTCGCCGCCCTGCGCGCCACCGTCGAGGCCCTGCACACCCCGCGCGACCTCGCCCACGACCTGGGCCTGCCGCCCTTCACCGGCGGCATGGTCGGCTACCTCGGCTACGACATCGTGCGCCGCCTGGAGAAGGTCGGCCCCGGGGAGCGCGACGACCTGAGGCTGCCCGAGCTGACCATGCTGCTCACCAGCGACCTCGCCGTCATGGACCACTGGGAGGGCTCGGTCCTCCTGATCGCCAACGCGATCAACCACAACGACCTGGAGACCGGCGTCGACGAGGCCTACGCCGACGCGATCGCCCGCCTGGACGCGATGGAGTCCGACCTCACCCGCGCGGTCGCCCAGCCCCCGGCCGCGCTGCCGCCCTCCGAGCTGCCCGAGTACACCGCCCGGTGGGGCGGCCCCGACTTCCAGGACGCCGTCGAGGACATCAAGGAGCGCATCCGCGCGGGCGAGGCCTTCCAGGTCGTCCCCTCCCAGCGCTTCGAGACGCCCTGCACGGCGAGCGCCCTCGACGTGTACCGGGTCCTGCGCGCCACCAACCCCTCCCCGTACATGTACCTGCTCCGCCTCGACGGCTTCGACGTCGTCGGCTCGTCCCCCGAGGCGCTGGTCAAGGTCGAGGACGGACGCGCCCTGGTGCACCCCATCGCCGGCACCCGCCCGCGCGGCGCCACCCCGCAGGAGGACCAGGCACTGGCCGACGAACTGCTCGCCGACCCCAAGGAGCGCGCCGAGCACCTGATGCTCGTCGACCTCGGCCGCAACGACCTCGGCCGCGTCTGCGAGCCGGGCTCCGTCGAGGTCGTCGACTTCATGTCCGTCGAGCGGTACTCGCACGTCATGCACATCGTCTCGACGGTCACCGGCCGGGTCGCCCCGGACCGCACCGCCTTCGACGTCCTCACCGCCTGCTTCCCGGCCGGCACCCTCTCCGGCGCCCCCAAGCCGCGCGCCCTTCAGATCATCGACGAACTCGAACCCTCCCGGCGCGGCCTGTACGGCGGCTGCGTCGGCTACCTCGACTTCGCGGGCGACTCCGACACCGCCATCGCCATCCGCACCGCCCTGCTGCGCGACGGCACCGCCTACGTCCAGGCCGGCGCGGGCGTCGTCGCCGACTCCGACCCGGTGGCCGAGGACACCGAGTGCCGCAACAAGGCGGCGGCGGTGCTCAGGGCCGTGCACACGGCCAACCGGCTGGCGCGACAGGGCCAACCGGACACGGTGGTGGGGTGATTATCACGTACCCCATTTCGAACCCCGGGTGACGGAACGCCCGGGGTTCGGGTGATAGTGGAGTACGTGACAGCCGTTCCTCACCCCCGTACCCCAGCCGCAGGACCCGCCCGGGCCGGCCGCCGGAGCCTCGCCGTCGCCCTGCTGTGCGGCGCGCTCGGCGCGGCCGTCGCCCTGCTCGCCACCCGGCAGGAGTGGGCGGAGGGCACCGCGACCGTGGCCGGCGGCGCGTTCTCGCTGACCGCCAAGGGCAGCGACGTCACGGGCGTACCCGCGGCGCTCGCCATAGTCGGGCTCGCCGCGCTCGTCGCCGTCTTCGCCGTCCGCCGGGCCGGCCGCTTCGCCGTCGCCGCCGTGCTCGCGCTGAGCGGCGCCGGCACCGTCGCCGCGGCCCTGGCCGGCGCCTCCGACAGCTCCGCCCTCGACGACCAGGCGGCCAAGGCCGCCGGCGACACCTCGGCCACCGTCGACGCGCTCTCCCACACCGCCTGGCCGTACGTCGCGGCCGTGGGCGGCGCCCTGCTCCTGCTGGCCGGGCTGCTCGCGCTGCGCTACGGCCGCCTGTGGCCCGCGATGTCCGGCCGCTACGAGCGCGACGGCACCCCGCGCCCGCGCCGCGGACCGCAGACGGTCGACCCGGACCGCCCCGAGGACCTGTGGAAGGCCATCGACCGCGGCGAGGACCCCACCGGGGCCTGACCCCCGTCCGGGCCCGCGTTCACCCACCGGAGCACCCCCGCTCACGGCGCGTGCCGCCGTGCGCGACAATGGGCGCGAGCGTCCTGCTCAGACATGGCACACAGCAACGAGGAGCAAGCAATGGCGGGCAGCAGCCACGGTCACACCCCGGCCGCCTGGACCGGTGTCATCATCGCCTTCATCGGTTTCTGCATCGCGGGCATGTTCATGGTGGCGGCCCAGCCGTGGGGCTTCTGGGCCGGCATGGCGGTCGTGCTCCTCGGCGGTGTCGTCGGCTACATCATGAAGATGATGGGCCTCGGCCAGCCGAAGCAGACCCACCCCGTGCACCAGGTCAGCGGCGAGCACGCGCAGGCCGGCGCCAAGGGCTGACCGGAGCGGCGGTCACGGACCTCCTGAGGGGCGGATCGGCACACGGGTGCCGGGACCGCCCCTCGTGTGCGCGTGGGGGTCGCCCGGTGCAGAATGCGGGCGTGGACGTCGACAGCGGGAAACCCAGCCGGACCGGCACCCCCCAGTTCCGCGGCGCGGCCCTGCGCCTGGCCGCTCCCGCCGGGGTGCTCGCGGCCGTCGCCGGGGCCTTCGCCTACGTGGGGAGCGTGGACCCCTACGAACCCGGCCACTACCCCGTCTGCCCCCTGCTGCGCTTCACCGGCGTCTACTGCCCCGGCTGCGGCGGCCTGCGCAGCGCCCACGCCTTCGTCCACGGGGATCTGACGGCCGCGCTGCACGCCAACGCGCCCGCGGTCCTCGCCTACCTGGGCTTCGCGGTCCTGTGGACCGTCTGGGTGGTCCGCGCGGCCCGGGGCCGTCCGGTGCGCATCGATCTCGGACCGGTCCACCTGTGGACGCTGGGGACATTGCTGCTGGTCTTCACCGTTGTCCGGAACCTGCCGTTCGGTGGCTGGCTCATCCCTTGATCATTTGTGGGGCGTCCAGGATGGGGGCACCTCCCGCCCGAGCCGTGCGAAGCTGGTTCGAGGGCGGGGGAGGGATCGGTGACGGGCGGATGCGGGACCGGTGCCCGGCTGCGGATACCATCACAGTGACCACACGTTTTGCCGTCTGAAAGGGGGCCGCTCGCTGTGAGTGTGCTCGACGAGATCATCGACGGAGTCCGTGCCGACCTCGCGGAGCGGCAGGCGCGCGTCAGCCTCGACGAGCTCAAGGAGCGCGCGGCCGAGGCTCGCCCCGCCAAGGACGGTGTGGCCGCGCTGCGCGGCGACGGAGTCAAGGTCATCTGCGAGGTCAAGCGCTCCAGCCCGTCCAAGGGCGCGCTGGCGGCCATCGCCGACCCGGCCGGGCTCGCCGCCGACTACGAGGCGGGCGGCGCCGCCGTCATCTCCGTCCTCACCGAGGAGCGCCGCTTCGGCGGCTCGCTGGCCGACCTCGACTCGGTTCGCGCGCGGGTGGACATCCCCGTGCTGCGCAAGGACTTCATCGTCACCTCGTACCAGCTGTGGGAGGCCCGCGCGCACGGCGCCGACCTCGTGCTGCTGATCGTCGCGGCCCTCGAGCAGCCGGCCCTGGAGTCGCTGATCGAGCGTGCCGAGTCCATCGGACTCACCCCGCTGGTCGAGGTGCACGACGAGGACGAGGTGGAGCGCGCCGTGGACGCGGGCGCCAAGGTCATCGGCGTCAACGCGCGCAACCTCAAGACGCTCGAGGTCGACCGCGGCACGTTCGAGCGGGTCGCCCCGGAGATCCCCGCGCACATCGTCAAGGTCGCCGAGTCCGGCGTCCGCGGCCCGCACGACCTCATCGCCTACGCCAACGAGGGCGCCGACGCCGTCCTGGTCGGCGAGTCCCTGGTCACCGGCCGCGATCCGAAGACCGCGGTCTCCGACCTGGTGGCGGCCGGCGAACACCCGGCACTGCGCCACGGCCGGGGCTGACCCCGGTAGGCTGACTCCCATGACGCTCCCGCCCGTCCCGGCCTCCCGGGACCCGTACGCGCGCCTGGCGCGCGGCTGCCGTCCCCGCGGCTGCCGCGCCCCCGCCCGCCGGGTCCACGGCCGCCGGGTGCGGTACGTCATCGGAGACGAACCGGGGCAGGTCAACGGCATGCGATGGCTCGAGCGCCCTGTAAGGGGCGCGGGGCGGTATTGATTCGCGACTCCGTCGCGCGGGCGCGAGCGACCGCAGACGGCTCGCGGCCAGCAGACAGGCCCCGCCCCCACGGCGATCAGTCCCCAACAGACACTCACCGTGAGGTACACGCATGCCCAGCAACTTCTTCATCCCCGACCCGGAGGGTCGAACCCCCAGCCCCGAAGGCTACTTCGGGGCGTACGGCGGCAAGTTCATCCCCGAGGCCCTCGTCGCCGCCGTCGACGAGGTGGCCGTCGAGTACGACAAGGCCAAGTCCGACCCGGAGTTCGCCCGCGAGCTGGACGACCTGCTCGTCCACTACACAGGCCGCCCGTCCTCCCTCACCGAGGTGCCCCGCTTCGCGGAGCACGCCGGCGGAGCCCGGGTCTTCCTCAAGCGCGAGGACCTGAACCACACCGGCTCGCACAAGATCAACAACGTGCTCGGCCAGGCCCTGCTCACCAAGCGCATGGGCAAGACCCGCGTCATCGCCGAGACCGGCGCGGGCCAGCACGGCGTGGCGACGGCGACCGCCTGCGCCCTCTTCGGCCTCGACTGCACCATCTACATGGGCGAGATCGACACCCGCCGCCAGGCCCTCAACGTGGCGCGCATGCGCATGCTCGGCGCCGAGGTCATCGCCGTGAAGTCCGGCAGCCGGACGCTGAAGGACGCGATCAACGAGGCGTTCCGCGACTGGGTCGCCAACGTCGACCGCACCCACTACCTGTTCGGCACCGTCGCCGGCCCCCACCCCTTCCCGGCGATGGTCCGCGACTTCCACCGCGTCATCGGCGTCGAGGCCCGCCGCCAGCTCCTGGAGCAGGCCGGGCGCCTCCCCGACGCCGCGATCGCCTGCGTCGGCGGCGGCTCCAACGCCATCGGCCTCTTCCACGCCTTCATCCCCGACGCGGACGTCCGCCTCATCGGCTGCGAGCCCGCCGGGCACGGCGTGGAGACCGGCGAGCACGCGGCCACCCTGACCGCGGGCGAGCCCGGCATCCTGCACGGCTCCCGGTCCTACGTCCTCCAGGACGAGGAGGGCCAGATCACCGAGCCGTACTCGATCTCGGCCGGCCTGGACTACCCCGGCATCGGCCCCGAGCACGCCCACCTCAAGGACTCCGGCCGCGGCGAGTACCGCGCGGTCACCGACGACGCCGCCATGCAGGCCCTGCGCCTGCTGTCGCGCACCGAGGGCATCATCCCGGCGATCGAGAGCGCCCACGCGCTGGCCGGTGCCCTGGAGGTCGGCAAGGAGCTGGGCAAGGACGGGCTGATCGTGGTCAACCTGTCCGGCCGAGGCGACAAGGACATGGACACCGCCGCCCGCTACTTCGGGCTGTACGACACCGATGCCGAGGTCGCCGCCGACGAGACCGGCGCCGCGGAGATCGAGGGGGACGCCAAGTGAGCGGGAACGTGCGGCTGCTGAACGACACCCTCGCCGCGGCGAAGTCCGAGGGCCGCGCCGCCCTCATCGCCTACCTCCCGGCCGGGTTCCCGACCGTGGACGGCGGGATCGCGGCGATCAGGGCCGCCCTCGACGGCGGCGCCGACGTCGTCGAGGTGGGCCTGCCGCACAGCGACCCGGTGCTCGACGGCCCGGTGATCCAGACCGCCGACGACATCGCCCTGCGCGGCGGCCTGAAGATCGCCGACGTGATGCGCACGGTCCGCGAGGCGCACGAGGCCACGGGCAAGCCGATCCTCGTCATGACGTACTGGAACCCCATCGACCGCTACGGCGTGGAGCGCTTCACCGCCGAGCTGGCCGAGGCGGGCGGCGCCGGGTGCATCCTGCCCGACCTGCCCGTCCAGGAGTCGGCCCTGTGGCGGGAGCACGCCGACAAGCACGGGCTCGCCACGGTCTTCGTGGTCGCGCCCAGCAGCAAGGACGCCCGGCTGGCCGAGATCACCGCGGCCGGCAGCGGCTTCGTCTACGCCGCCTCCCTCATGGGCGTCACCGGCACCCGCGAGTCGGTCGGCGCGCAGGCCGAGGACCTGGTGCGGCGCACCCGCGCCACCACCGGCACCCCGGTCTGCGTCGGCCTCGGCGTCTCCAACGCCGCCCAGGCCGCCGAGGTCGCCCGCTTCGCCGACGGTGTGATCGTCGGCTCCGCCTTCGTCAAGCGGATGCTGGACGCGCCCGACGACGCGGCCGGTGTCGAGGGCGTCCGCGCGCTCGCCGCCGACCTGGCGAAGGGCGTGCGCGGACAGGCGTGACCGTCGCCGTGCGACGGACGGGCACATGACAGGGGTCCCTCGTAAGAGTGGACCTGGGACCGGGGAGGCGCGCTGCGCCTCCCCGGTTCGTTCTGCGGGGTGTGAGCGAGAAGAACCGACAGGGAAAGCGCGGCGCCCGCGAGAAGCTGGCGGCCGAGCGCGAGAAGCAGAAGTCCAGGGACAAGCGCCGCCGTGCGCTGATCGTCGGCGCGAGCGTGGTCTGTGTCCTGGGCCTGGCGGCGGTGATCGGCGTGGTCGCCGCGAACGCGGGCAAGGACGACGGCAGCGAGTCGAGCGGTCCGATCGTGGCGCCCTCGGGCGCGCAGGGCAAGGACGGCCTCGCGATCCCCGTCGGCGAGGAGAGCGCCAAGTCGACGCTCGTCGTCTGGGAGGACTTCCGCTGCCCGGCCTGCAAGGCGTTCGAGCTGGCGTACCGCGACACCGTTCACGAGCTGACCGACGCCGGTCAGCTCAAGGTCGAGTACCACCTGGCCACGATCATCGACGGCAACATGGGCGGCACCGGCTCCCGCAAGGCGGCCAACGCCGCCGCCTGCGCCCAGGACGCCGGGAAGTTCCCCGCGTACCACGACGTGCTGTTCGACAACCAGCCGCCGGAGACCGACGACGCCTTCGCCGACGAGGGCAAGCTGCTCGACCTGGCGGGCAAGGTCGACGGCCTCGACACCGCCCTCTTCCAGGAGTGCGTGAAGGACGGCAAGCACGACGGCTGGGTGGAGAAGTCCAACAAGGCCTTCCAGGAAGGCGGCTTCAGCGGCACCCCGACGGTGCTCCTGGACGGCAAGAACATCTACCAGGACCGCTCCATGACCCCGGCCAAGCTGAAGCAGATGGTGGAGGACGCCAACAAGTAGCGCGCCCGCTCGTTACGGACCCGTAGCCGGGCTGCTCGCCGCGCTCCCCGTCCGACACGGTAGCGTCGACCCTGCCATGGAACTTGCCTTCATTCCCAGCCCGTCGCGCGGGGTGCTGTACCTCGGTCCCATCCCGCTGCGCGGCTACGCGTTCTGCATCATCATCGGCGTCTTCGTTGCCGTCTGGCTCGGCAACAAGCGCTGGATCGCCCGGGGCGGGCGGTCCGGCACGGTGGCCGACATCGCGGTCTGGGCCGTTCCCTTCGGCCTGATCGGCGGACGCCTCTACCACGTGATCACGGACTACCAGCTGTACTTCAGCGAGGGCCGTGACTGGGTCGACGCCTTCAAGGTCTGGGAGGGCGGACTCGGTATCTGGGGCGCGATCGCCTTCGGCGCGGTGGGTGCCTGGATCGGTGCCCGGCGCCGGGGCGTCCCGATGCCGGCGTACGCCGACGCCGTCGCCCCCGGCATCGCCCTCGCGCAGGCCATCGGCCGCTGGGGCAACTGGTTCAACCAGGAGCTGTACGGCAAGCCGACCGACCTGCCGTGGGCCGTGGAGATCACCTCGACGGCCGACGGACGGCTGCCGGGCACGTACCACCCGACGTTCCTGTACGAGTCGCTGTGGTGCATCGGTGTCGCGCTGCTCGTCATCTGGGCCGACCGCCGCTTCAGGCTCGGCCACGGGCGCGCCTTCGCCCTGTACGTGGCGGCGTACTGCGCGGGCCGGTTCTGGATCGAGTACATGCGCGTCGACGACGCCCACCACATCCTGGGCCTGCGCCTGAACAACTGGACGGCGCTCTTCGTGTTCCTGCTCGCCGTGCTGTACATCGTGCTCTCGGCACGGATGCGGCCGGGCCGGGAGGCCGTGGTGGAGCCGGGCGCGGAGTCCGCCGGAGGCGACGCCGGGCCCGAAGGGGAGAAGGACGCGAAGGAGGACGCGGGGACGGCCTCCGCGGACACCGCCTCCGACGCCACGGACACCGCGGGCACCGAGGAGGCTCCGGGGAAGACCGGCGTCCCCAAGGCCGCCGAGGCGCCCGAGGACACGGACGGCGCGGCGGCGGACGCGAAGGACGAGAAGGACGAGAAGGACGCCGGGGGCGTGAAGAACGGGGCCGACTCCGCCAAGAAGGGCTGACCCCGCCCGCCGCACACGCCGCCGAGGGCGCCCGGGACTTCCCCGGGCGCCCTCGGCGTCTGCCGGGACACGGCTCAGGACAGGGAGGGCCGCCGGGCCAGCGACAGGGTGCGCCGGGCCGTCGCCACCACCGCCGCGTCGATGAACCGGCCGTCCGGCAGTGCCTGCGCGCCCGGCTGCACCGTGGCCGCCTTCACGATGGTCTCCGCCTCCTCCAGCTCCCGCTCGGTCGGCAGGTACGCCCGCTCGATGATCGGCAGCTGCCGGGGGTGGATCGCGGCCCGTCCCAGGAACCCCAGGGCGCGGCCGTGGGCACAGGACGCGGCCAGGCCCTCCAGGTCCCGGGTGTCGGGATGCACCGTCTGGGACGGCGGTGCCAGGCCCGCCGCCCGCGCGGCCACGACCACGCGCGAGCGCGACCAGTCCAGGCCGGTGTCCCCGCGCACCCCCAGATCGGCCCGGAGGTCCGCCTCCCCGAGGGCGATGCCGCGCAGCGCCGGATGGGCGGCGGCGATCCCGTACGCCCGCTCGACCCCCAGGGCCGTCTCCAGCAGCGCGTACAGCGGCGCCCCGCCGACGGCCGACGCGACCTCGGTGACCTGCTCCGGCGCCGTCACCTTGGGCAGCCGCAGCCCGGACAGACCGGGCAGCGCGGCCAGCGCCGCCAGGTCCGCGGCGGCGAGCGGACCGTCCAGGGCGTTGACGCGGACGTGCACCGGCACCGGCTGCGGCTCGGTGAGCAGCTCGGCCGTGGCGTCGCGGGCGTACTCCTTGCGGTCGGCGGCGACCGCGTCCTCCAGGTCGACCACCACCACGTCGGCACCGGCGGCCAGCGCCTTGGCCACCACCCGGGGCCGGTCCCCGGGGGCGTACAGCCAGGTCAGCGGGGGCGCGCTCAGGGACACGCTCAGGGGTGCGGTCATACGACGCCCTCCTCGCGCAGCTCCTTGACGTCCGCCGGGGTGAGCCCGAGCCCGGTCAGCACCTCCTCGGTGTCCGCGCCGTGCGGGCGGCCCGCCCAGCGGATCGCGCCCGGCGTGGCGGAGAGCCGGAAGAGGACGTTCTGCATGCGCAGCGGGCCCAGCTCGGGATCGTCGACCGTGGTGACCGTGTCCAGCGCCCGGTACTGCGGGTCGCTCATCACGTCCCGCACGTCCTGGACCGGTGCCACGGCCGCCTCGGCCTTCTCGAACGCGGCGAGCACGTCGGCGCGGGAGTGCCGGGCGATCCAGCCGCCCACCGCCGCGTCCAGCACGTCGCAGTGCCGGGCCCGCCCGGCGCCCGTCGCGAACCAGGGCTCGTCGATCAGCTCGGGGCGGCCCACCAGCCGCATCACGCGCTCGGCGACCGACTGGGCCGAGGTGGAGACGGCCACCCAGGTGCCGTCCGCGGTGCGGTAGGTGTTGCGCGGGGCGTTGTTCTGCGAGCGGTTGCCGGTGCGCGGCTGGACGTGGCCGAGCTGGTCGTACCAGAGGGGCTGCGGGCCCAGCACGGTCAGGATCGGCTCGATGATCGCCATGTCGACGACCTGGCCCTGGCCGGTGCGCTCCCGGGCGGCCAGCGCGGTCATCACGGCGTACGCCGTCGCCAGCGCCGCGATGGAGTCGGCGAGGCCGAACGGCGGCAGCGTCGGCGGCGCGTCCGGCTCGCCGGTCATCGCCGCGAAGCCGCTCATGGCCTCGGCGAGAGTGCCGAACCCGGGGCGGCGCGCGTACGGGCCGAACTGGCCGAAGCCGGTGACCCGGGTCAGGACCAGGCGCGGATTGACGGCGGACAGCTCGTCCCAGCCCAGGTCCCACTTCTCCAGGGTGCCCGGCCGGAAGTTCTCGACGACGACGTCGGCGGTGGCCGCGAGGCGGAGGAGGGTGGTGCGCCCGGCGGGCTTCGACAGGTCCAGGGTGATCGTGTGCTTGTTGCGGCCCAGCAGCTTCCACCACAGGCCGACCCCGTCCTTCGACGGGCCGTGCCCCCGGGAGGGGTCGGGCCGGGTGGGGTGCTCGACCTTGATCACCTCGGCGCCGAAGTCGCCGAGCATGGTGGCGGCCAGCGGCCCCGCGAAGAGGGTGGCGAGGTCGAGGACCCGCAGGCCGGTGAGCGGGGCGGCGGAGGGAACGGGGACAGCGGTCGCGGAGGCCGCGGAGGCCGCGGAGGTCACGGTGGGCTCGGGCATGGGCGGGTGGCCTCCCGGTGGGTGAGGTGGGCGAGGGTGTCGAAGCCGGTGCCGTCGAAGCCGCCGACGGAGGTGGCCAGGCGGTTCTTCAGCGGGGCCGTCCAGTGCTCGGGCAGCGCGGCGGCGGAACCGGCGAGCAGACCGGCGACGCCGCCGACGGTGGCGCCGTTGGAGTCGGTGTCCCAGCCGCCGGAGACGACGCGGGAGACCGAGCCGGTGAAGTCGCCGTCCCCGTGGGTGAGCGCGGCGGCGATCAGGGCGGTGTTGGGAACGGCGTGCACCCAGTGGTGCGCGGGGGAGTGCACGGAGTGGAGTTCGTCCACGACCGAGTCGAAGTCGGCGTGCGCGCCCGCGACCCGCACGGCGTGCCGGACGGCCCCGGCGAGCCGGGAGCCGGGCGGTACGACCGCGAGGCCGGCGCGCAGACAGGCGTGGACGTCGGGGGCGTCGGCGGGGGCCGCGGCGGCGACGACGGCCGCCGCGAACATCGCCGCGTAGACGCCGTTGGCGGTGTGGCTGAGGGCCGCGTCGCGATGCGCCTGTCCGGCGGCGGCGGCCGGGTCGCCGGGGTTGGTCCAGCCGTGCACGTCGGCGCGGATCAGGGCGCCGATCCACTCGCGGAACGGGTTGCGGTGGCGGGCGGTGTCCGGGGGCTCGAGCCCGGTGAGGAGGTTGCGGAGGGCGACGCGCTCGGCGGTGAAGGTGCGGCCGGGCGGGAGTTCGTCGAGCCAGACGCGGGCCACGTCGTCGGTGGTGAAGGCCCTGCCGTGGCGCCGGAGCAGCAGGAGGTTGAGCAGCGGGTAGTTCAGGTCGTCGTCCTCCGGCATGCCGTCGATGTTCTCGGCGAGGGAGGTGGTCGCGGAGCGGCGGTTCCAGGGGTACGCGGCCAGCAGGTCGCGGGGGACGCCGCGGGCGGTGAAGTACGTGGCCGGGGGCCAGTTGCCGGTGGCCCGGCCGAGGAGGCGGATACCGGTCAGGGGCAGCTTCTCGACGGGTTTGCCGAGGAGGCAGCCGACGGCACGGCCGAGCCAGGCGGCCTCCAGCCGGGCGGCGGACACGGACACGGAGGCGGCGGGGCGCGGGGACGGCCAGTCGGGGCACAGCGCTCTGATCCGGTCCAGGTCCGTCGGCTCGGCGTCCGCCGACGGGGACGGCAGCCGGGAGAGTGCGTCCAGGAGATCCTCCGCCAGGCGACGCAGGCCGGGAGAGACGGGGCGGGGCCGGGCGGAGGCACCGGCCCGGGGCGGGGCCTCGCCGCCGCCCGCCGCGTGCCAGCGGGCCGCGACCGCCGACGCGTCGCGGCCGTCCAGCCGCGCCTGGCGCAGCTCGTGGCCGACCAGATCCTCGGGCTGGACCCAGGTCAGCCGGAGCATCCCGTGCCCCCGATCTCCGCGAACGCCTCCTCGTGGGCGCGGCGGCGCCGTACGTCGCGCGCGAAGACCTCCCGCGTGACGGCGGTGAGCGTCGCCGCCGGTTCCCACAGGTCCAGGCGGCTCGCCTCCGCGACGGTCTTGGCCCAGTCCTCGGGCACCGGCGAGCCCAGCGCCCCGGCCAGCGCGCCGGCCATCGTGGCGATGGAGTCGCAGTCGCGGCCGTAGTTGACCGCCCCGAGGACCGCGTGCCGGAAGTCGCCGCCGGCGACGAGCAGCATGCCGAGGGCGACGGGCAGTTCCTCGATCGCGTGCAGGCGCGAGGGGCGGCGGGCACCGAGCGAAGGCGCGCGGTAGTCGGGACCCACGGTGTCGAACGGGGCGACCGCCGCCCGCAGCGGTGCGAGCGCCGACTCGAAGTCCGCGTGGCGGGCGGCCACGTCGCACACGGCCTCGATCGCCGCCCTGGTGCCGTCCTTGGCCAGGGCCAGGCAGCTCGCCACCACCGACTCCGGGGTCGCCCCCGGCACGCACGCCGCGGCCACCGCCGCCGCGAAGACACCGGCCGCCTCACGGCCGTACGACGACTGGTGCGCGCCCGCGACGTCCAGGGCCTCGGCGTAGGCGGCCGCCGGGTGCGCGGCGTTGACCAGGCCGACCGGGGCCATGTACATCGCGGCACCGCAGTTGACGATGTTGCCGGTGCCGGCCTCGCGCGGGTCCACGTGGCCGTAGTGGATCCGCGCGACCAGCCACTTCTCCGCGAGGAAGATCCGCTGGAGCAAAAGCGCCTCGGCCTCCAGCTCCGGGATCCAGCGCGGGTCGGTGATCAGGTCGGGGACCAGGTGCTCGGCGACCGCGTACGCGTCGAGGTGGTCGCGGACCGTGCCGTAGACCCGGACCAGCGCGTGGGTCATCAAGGTGTCGTCGGTGACGTGGCCGTCGCCCTTGTGGTACGGCGCGACGGGGCGGGCGGTGCGCCAGGCGTCGCCGTTCCAGGGGCCGACGACGCCGTGGACGCGGCCGCCGTGGCGTTCGAGGATCTGCTCGGGGGAGTAGCCCTCGACGGGGCCGCCGAGCGCGTCGCCGACGGCCGCGCCGACGAGGGCGCCGGTGACGCGTTCCTCGAGGGGCGCGGTGTTCGGGGTGCGGGAGGTCATGGGGTGCCTCGTCCTTCCGTTCGGGACGGTTGCGCGGCGTGCAGGAGAGCGGCGAGTTCGACCAGGTCGGTGCCGGTGAGCCGGGGCAGTACGCAGCCGGGCAGGGTGCGGCAGGCGTCCCGCCAGGACGCGGGGACCGACGCGCCGCCGCCGAGCGCGCCGGTGAGGGCGCCGGCCAGCGCGGGGGCGGAGTCCGCCACCCGGGACAGACAGGCCGCCGCCGGTACCGCCTCGGCGATGCGGCCACCGGCGGCGCGGGCCAGGGCGAGGGCGACCGGGACGGTCTCGGCGGCGGCGATGCCGTAGCTGTAGACGTGGTCGACGATGCGGTGCTCGAGCAGCGGGACGAGGGCGAAGGTGCTCTCGGCGTCCGCCGCGAGGGCCAGGGCCTGGCGGGCGTTGCGGCCGATCTCCGTCGCCTCGGGGAGTTCGGCGAGCGCGGCCGCCACGCAGGCGTCCACGTCGGCGCCGTCCAGCGCGCGGGCCAGCGCCGCCGCCATGGCCCGGGCACCGTGCACGCCGTCGCCGTCCTGGGTGTAGCGGGCGTCGAACTCCGCGAGGTCGGCGGCGGCGTGCGGGGCGCCGGGGTGGGCGACGGCGAGGACGCAGGCCCGTACGCAGGCGGCGTCGTCGAAGTAGTGCGGGTTGTCGTGGCCGGTGGCGGGCGGGCGCAGACCGGCGGCGAGGTTGCCGAGCCCGGCGCGCACCGAGATGCGGGCGCGCAGCGGCAGTACGGCCGACTCGACCTCGGGGGCGCGGTCGGCCGCCGCGGCGACCTCGCTGGCGACGGCGTTCCACGTCAGGTCGATCGCGGCGCGCATCCGGCGGTCCCGGCTCAGGTCCCCGAGCAGGCTGTCGTCCCCGGCCCGCAGCACCGCCTCCGCCGCGAACGCCGCCCACTCGGCGTCGTCCGAGGGACCGAGGCGCAGCGGCTCGGGGGGCTGGTTCAGGGCGATGGGGACGGGGAGGGTGGTGGTGGCGTTCCGCTCGGCGAACGTGTCCAGCTCGCGGGTGAGCCGCCGCGTCCACTCCGGCATCCGGGCGGCCCGGTGCCGGGCGGCGGGCCAGCCGGCGGCGTCTCCCGCGGCGAGCCCGAGGAGGAGCCCCTCGACGCGGTCGCCGAGCGGTACCGCACGGGAGGCCGCAGCCGTTCCCGGCTCGGCCCCCGGCCGGTGGCCGCTCCCACCGGGCCCGCGCACCTCCGGCACACCGGGCCCTTCGACGTACGCCGTGGTGCCCGTCAGCCCGACCGCACCACGAGCCCGGCTCACGGTCCCACCTCCGCCGCGTGGGCGTCCGGGGCGGGTGCGTGCGCGGGCCGGACGGGTGCGTGCGCGGCCGGGGCGGACGGCGACCGGCCCGGGTCCGCCGGCGACCGGTCCGGGTCTCGGAGGGACCGCTCCGTGGCCCCCCGTACCCGCTCCGGGGCCGGCGGAGCCGGGGAGGACGCCCGGGTCAGCAGGTCCGCCACCTCCAGGACGTGGTGTCCGGACATCGTCGGCAGGCAGGTGCCGCGGACCGGGCCGATGGCGGCGGCCCAGTCGGGCGGGATGGCGTGGACGCCCCGGGTCGCCCCCGCCAGGGCGCCGGCCACCGCGGCGGTGGTGTCGGCGTCGCGGCCCATGTTGACGGCCGTCAGGACGGCGTCCGTGAAGTCGCCGTCGGCCGCCGCGTACGCCCCGAAGGCGAGGGCGACGGCCTCGGGCGCCAGGTCGGTCCACGGGTAGCCGCCGATGACCACCGCGGAGCGCACCGCGCGTTCGCCGCGGTGGGCCGCCGTCATCGCGCGGCGCAGACAGCGCGCCGTCCAGGAGTCGTCCGGGATCACCGCCAGCGCGGACGCCACCACCGCGACGGTGGACGCCCCGGCCATCGCCGCCGCGACGCCCGCCGCCACCGCCTGGCCGCCGTAGATGCCCTCGCCCTCGTGGCTGACCGAGCCGTCGATCGCCGCCAGCCGGGCCGCCTCCGCGGGCCGTCCGGCCGCGAACACGCCGTGCGGCGCGGCCCGCATCGCGAGCCCGTCGCTCCAGGCGTGCCGGTGCTGGGCGGAGATCGGCGCGGCGAGACCCCGGCGCAGGTTCTCCAGGGTGCCGCGCTCGCTGAAGCCCGCGCCCCGGAACGGGCCCTCCTCCCGGTCCGCGATCCACTCGTGCCAGGCCGTCTCCACGTGGGCCTGGGTGAGCCCGGCGCCGTGGCGGGCCAGCAGCAGGCCCGAGAAGATCGCGTACTCGGTGTCGTCGGTACCGGCGGGCCGGTCGGCCACGTACCCCGTGATGCGCCCCCAGCGGGCGCGGATCTCGGAGGGCTTCATGTTCTCGGCCGGTGCCCCGAGGGCGTCCCCGACGGCCAGCCCGAGCAGCGCGCCCCGGGCCCGGTCGCGGAGCCCGGCGGCGCCCTGGGACGCGGGGACCGGGGGAATGCAGGCGGTGGATGCCATGCGGCCTCTCCTCTCCCTCGGCACATCTGTCCCCGGTGCGGTGGGCCCCGCAGCCGAACCGGGGCCGGTGTCACCCGGTCGACATATGAGCGGACAAGATCACGGATGAGTGCGGAGAGGTAAAACCGCAGGTAAGCCCAGCCTTTCCTTGCTGGCGGGACGGAAATGATCGGCGTAGATTGGGTGTTGTTAAAAAGTGGAATGAGTCCAAACTAGCTTCCCCGGGGGAACCCTCATGGCCATCATCGAGACCGAGGCGGCGCTGCACGAGGCGCACCGCGACAACCACACCCACCGCGACGTGAACGGCGGCTGGCTGCGCCCCGCCGTCTTCGGCGCGATGGACGGACTGGTCTCCAACCTGGCCCTCATGACCGGTGTCGCCGGCGGTACGGCGAGTCAGCAGACCGTGGTGATCAGCGGGCTCGCGGGGCTGGCCGCCGGTGCCTTCTCGATGGCCGCCGGCGAGTACACCTCCGTCGCCTCCCAGCGCGAGCTGGTCGAGGCCGAGCTGGACGTGGAGCGCCGCGAACTGCGCAAGCACCCGGCGGACGAGGAGGCGGAGCTGGCCGCGCTCTACGAGGCGCGCGGCGTCGAGCCGGAGCTGGCCCGCGAGGTGGCCCGCCAGCTGTCCAGCGACCCCGAGCAGGCCCTGGAGATACACGCCCGCGAGGAGCTGGGCATCGACCCCTCCGACCTGCCCTCGCCGACCGTGGCGGCCGTGTCCTCGTTCGGATCCTTCGCACTGGGCGCCCTGCTCCCCGTGCTGCCCTTCCTGCTCGGTGCCGGCGCCCTGTGGCCCGCGGTGCTGCTCGCCCTGGCCGGGCTGTTCCTGTGCGGCGCGGTGGTCGCCAAGGTCACGGCCCGCAGCTGGTGGTACAGCGGCCTGCGGCAGCTCGCCCTCGGCGGGGCGGCGGCCGGTGTGACGTATCTCCTGGGCAGCCTGTTCGGAACGGCCGTAGGATAGCCCGGCTCGAACTTATGCGAGGGGCCGCATAAGTAGTCGCCGCACGCGGCCGCTGCTCGCAGCCCCGCACGTAGCCGTTACTCGCTGGTTTCGAGTGCGTAATCTCCGGGCATGAGCCGTAAGCGCTGTGGGCAATGAAGCCTGCCGCGTATCGGCGGAGTGGGCGACGACGCTCCCTCCGCCCCCTCCGGCCGACGGACATCGATCTGTCCGCGTCGGTCTCCATGGCCTCCACCGCGGGTGCGGAACCCCCACCGCGACCCTTCGGTGTCCGCATGTTGGAACGGATTGTCCCGTTTACCGAGAACCAATCCATCATGTAACCTGCACCAAATTTTTCAGCCACTGATGCACCCACGCAGAGGGCCAACGTCGTCCCTCGGCACTTGCCACATGCCAGATGACGACGACGGGAGAGCCGATGCGTACGCCGCGCCAGCCGTCCCAGCACTCCGCGAATGGCCAGAACTGGTCCTTCATGGATGCTCGCCCTGCCGCGCAGGGTATGTACGACCCCCGCAACGAACACGACGCGTGCGGCGTCGGTTTCGTCGCCACCCTCACCGGCGAGGCGTCCCACACCCTGGTCGACCAGGCACTCACCGTGCTGCGCAACCTGGAGCACCGCGGCGCCACCGGCTCCGAGCCCGACTCGGGCGACGGCGCGGGCATCCTCTCCCAGGTGCCCGACGCGTTCTTCCGCGAGGTCGCCGGATTCGACCTGCCCGAGGCCGGGGCGTACGCCGTCGGCATCGCCTTCCTGCCGGTCGACGGCACCCAGGACGCCGTCTCGCGCATCGAGACGATCGCCGAAGAGGAGGGCCTCACCGTCCTCGGCTGGCGCGAGGTCCCGGTCGCCCCGCAGATGCTCGGCGCCACCGCGCGCTCCACGATGCCGGTCTTCCGCCAGATCTTCGTGAGCGACGGCACCTCGCAGGGCATCGCCCTGGACCGCCGCGCCTTCGCGCTGCGCAAGCGCGCCGAGCGCGAGGCCGGGGTCTACTTCCCGTCGCTGTCCGCGCGGACCATCGTCTACAAGGGCATGCTGACCACCGGCCAGCTGGAGCCGTTCTTCCCGGACCTGTCCGACCGCCGCTTCGCCTCCGCGATCGCGCTCGTGCACTCCCGGTTCTCCACCAACACCTTCCCGAGCTGGCCGCTCGCCCACCCGTACCGCTTCGTCGCGCACAACGGCGAGATCAACACGGTCAAGGGCAACCGCAACTGGATGCGCGCCCGCGAGTCCCAGCTGGCCTCGGACCTGTTCGGCTCCTCCGCGGACCTGGAGCGGATCTTCCCGATCTGTACGCCGGACGCCTCGGACTCCGCCTCCTTCGACGAGGTCCTGGAGCTGCTCCACCTGGGCGGGCGCTCGCTGCCGCACTCCGTGCTGATGATGATCCCGGAGGCGTGGGAGAACCACGACTCCATGCAGCCGGACCGGCGCGCCTTCTACCAGTTCCACTCCACGATGATGGAGCCCTGGGACGGCCCCGCCTGCGTCACCTTCACCGACGGCACCCAGGTCGGCGCCGTGCTCGACCGCAACGGTCTGCGCCCCGGCCGCTACTGGGTCACCGACGACGGCCTCGTCGTCCTCGGCTCCGAGGTCGGCGTCCTCGACATCGACCCCGCCAAGGTCGTCCGCAAGGGCCGCCTCCAGCCCGGCCGCATGTTCCTCGTGGACACCGCCGAGCACCGCATCATCGAGGACGACGAGATCAAGGCCCAGCTCGCCGCCGAGCAGCCGTACGCCGAGTGGATGGAAGCCGGCGAGATCGAGCTGTCCGACCTGCCCGAGCGTGAGCACATCGTGCACACCCACGCCTCGGTCACCCGCCGCCAGCAGACCTTCGGGTACACCGAGGAGGAGCTGCGCGTCATCGTCGCGCCGATGGCCAAGGCCGGCGCCGAGCCGATCGGCTCCATGGGCACCGACTCGCCCATCGCCGCGCTCTCCGAGCGGCCCCGGCTGCTCTTCGACTACTTCACCCAGCTCTTCGCCCAGGTCACCAACCCGCCGCTGGACGCCATCCGCGAGGAACTGGTCACCTCGCTGCGCTCCTCGCTGGGCCCCCAGGGCAACCTGCTCGACCCGACGGCCGCCTCGTGCCGCAGCGTCCTGCTGCCCTTCCCGGTGATCGACAACGACGAGCTGGCCAAGCTCATCCACATCAACGCCGACGGCGACATGCCCGGCTTCAAGGCCGCCACCCTCTCCGGGCTCTACCGGGTGCACGGCGGCGGCGACGCGCTGGCCGCGCGGATCGAGGAGATCTGCGCCGAGGCCGACGCCGCCATCGAGAACGGCGCCCGGCTGATCGTCCTGTCCGACCGCCACTCGGACGCCGAGCACGCGCCGATCCCCTCGCTGCTGCTCACCGCCGCCGTCCACCACCACCTCATCCGCACCAAGCAGCGCACCGAGGTGGGCCTGCTGGTCGAGGCCGGCGACGTCCGCGAGGTCCACCACGTCGCCCTCCTCATCGGCTTCGGCGCCGCCGCCGTCAACCCCTACCTGGCGATGGAATCCGTCGAGGACCTGGTCCGGGCCGGCACCTTCCTCCAGACCGACGACGGCGAGCCCGAGCAGGCCATCCGCAACCTGATCCACGCCCTCGGCAAGGGCGTCCTCAAGGTCATGTCCAAGATGGGCATCTCCACCGTCGCCTCCTACCGCGGCGCCCAGGTCTTCGAGGCCGTCGGCCTGGACGAGGCCTTCGTCGCCAAGTACTTCAACGGCACCGCCACCAAGATCGGCGGCGTCGGCATCGACGTGGTCGCCAAGGAGGTCGCCGCCCGCCACGCCAAGGCGTACCCGGCCAGCGGCATCGCGCCGGCCCACCGCGCCCTGGAGATCGGCGGCGAGTACCAGTGGCGCCGCGAGGGCGAGCCGCACCTGTTCGACCCGGAGACGGTCTTCCGCCTCCAGCACGCCACGCGTTCCGGCACGTACGACATCTTCAAGAAGTACACCGAGCGCGTGAACGAGCAGTCCGAGCGGCTCATGACGCTGCGCGGCCTGTTCGGCTTCAAGAGCGGCCGGCAGCCGATCCCCCTCGACGAGGTCGAGCCCGTCTCCGAGATCGTCAAGCGCTTCTCCACCGGCGCCATGTCGTACGGCTCCATCTCCCAGGAGGCGCACGAGACCCTCGCCATCGCCATGAACCAGCTGGGCGGCAAGTCCAACACCGGTGAGGGCGGCGAGGACCCGGAGCGCCTGTACGACCCGGCGCGCCGGTCCAGCATCAAGCAGGTCGCCTCCGGCCGCTTCGGCGTGACCAGCGAGTACCTGGTCAACGCGGACGACATCCAGATCAAGATGGCCCAGGGCGCCAAGCCCGGCGAGGGCGGCCAGCTGCCCGGCCACAAGGTGTACCCGTGGGTCGCCAAGACCCGGCACTCCACCCCGGGCGTCGGCCTGATCTCCCCGCCGCCGCACCACGACATCTACTCCATCGAAGACCTTGCCCAGCTGATCCACGACCTGAAGAACGCGAACCCGCAGGCGCGGATCCACGTCAAGCTGGTCTCCGAGGTCGGCGTCGGCACGGTCGCGGCGGGCGTCTCCAAGGCGCACGCGGACGTGGTGCTGATCTCCGGCCACGACGGCGGCACCGGTGCCTCCCCGCTCACGTCGCTCAAGCACGCGGGCGGCCCCTGGGAGCTGGGCCTCGCCGAGACCCAGCAGACCCTGCTGCTCAACGGCCTGCGCGACCGCATCGTCGTGCAGACCGACGGCCAGCTCAAGACCGGCCGCGACGTCGTCATCGCCGCGCTGCTCGGCGCCGAGGAGTTCGGTTTCGCCACCGCGCCGCTCGTCGTCTCCGGCTGCGTCATGATGCGCGTCTGCCACCTGGACACCTGCCCGGTCGGCATCGCCACCCAGAACCCGGTCCTCAGGGAGCGCTTCTCCGGCAAGGCCGAGTACATCGTGAACTTCTTCCGGTTCATCGCCGAGGAGGTCCGCGAGATCCTCGCCGAGCTGGGCTACCGCTCCATCGAGGAGGCCGTCGGCCACGCCGAGACCCTCGACGTGACCCGCGCGGTCGACCACTGGAAGGCGCAGGGCCTCGACCTCGAGCCGCTGTTCCACGTGCCCGCGCTGGCCGAGGGCGCGGTGCGCCACCAGGCCGTCGTCCAGGACCACGGCCTGGAGAAGGCGCTCGACAACCAGCTGATCAAGCTCGCCTCCGACGCGCTGGCCGCCCCGGACGCCACCCGGGCCGCCCCGGTGCGCGCCCAGGTCGCCATCCGCAACATCAACCGCACGGTCGGCACCATGCTCGGCCACGAGGTCACCAAGAAGTTCGGCGGCGGCGGCCTGCCCGACGACACCGTCGACATCACCTTCACCGGCTCCGCGGGCCAGTCCTTCGGCGCCTTCGTCCCGCGCGGCATCACCCTGCGCCTGGAAGGCGACGCCAACGACTACGTCGGCAAGGGCCTCTCCGGCGGCCGTGTGATCGTCCGCCCCGACCGGGGCGCCGACCACCTCGCCGAGTACTCCACCATCGCCGGCAACACCATCGGCTACGGAGCCACCGGCGGCGAGATGTTCCTGCGCGGCAAGGTCGGCGAGCGCTTCTGCGTCCGCAACTCCGGCGCGCTGGTCGTCTCCGAGGGCGTCGGCGACCACGGCTGCGAGTACATGACCGGCGGCCACGCGGTCGTCCTCGGCGAGACCGGGCGCAACTTCGCGGCCGGCATGTCCGGCGGCATCGCCTACGTCGTCGACCTCGACCGCGACAACGTCAACGCCGGCAACGTCGACGCGATCCAGGAGCTGGACGACGCCGACAAGGACTGGCTGCACGACGTGGTGCGCCGCCACGCCGAGGAGACCGGCTCCACGGTCGCCGGGAAGCTGCTGGCCGACTGGCCCGCCGCCGTGGAGCGCTTCAGCAAGCTCATCCCCCGCACGTACAAGGCAGTGCTCGCCGCCAAGGACGCCGCCGAGCGAGCCGGTCTCTCCGAGACCGAGACCACCGAGAAGATGATGGAGGCGGCGACCAATGGCTGATCCCAAGGGCTTTCTGAACCACGGACGCGAGGTCGCCCGGACCCGTCCCGTCGACGAGCGCGTCAAGGACTGGAACGAGGTCTACGTTCCCGGCTCCCTGCTGCCGATCATCAGCAAGCAGGCCAGCCGCTGCATGGACTGCGGCATCCCGTTCTGCCACAACGGCTGCCCGCTCGGGAACCTGATCCCCGAGTGGAACGACTACGCCTACCGCGAGGACTGGTCGGCGGCGTCCGAGCGCCTGCACGCCACCAACAACTTCCCGGAGTTCACCGGCCGCCTGTGCCCGGCCCCGTGCGAGTCGGCGTGCGTGCTCGGCATCAACCAGCCGCCGGTCACCATCAAGAACGTCGAGGTCTCCATCATCGACAAGGCGTGGGAGACCGGGGACGTCGCCCCGCGCATCCCCGAGCGCCTGTCCGGCAAGACCGTCGCCGTCATCGGCTCGGGCCCGGCGGGCCTGGCCGCCGCCCAGCAGCTCACCCGGGCCGGCCACACCGTCGCCGTCTACGAGCGCGCGGACCGCGTCGGAGGCCTCCTCCGCTACGGCATCCCCGAGTTCAAGATGGAGAAGCGGCACATCAACCGCCGCATCGAGCAGATGCGCGCCGAGGGCACCCGCTTCCGCACCGGCGTCGAGATCGGCCGCGACCTGACGGCCACCAGCCTCAAGAAGCGCTACGACGCGGTCGTCATCGCCGCCGGCTCCACCACCGCCCGCGACCTGCCGGTCCCCGGCCGCGAGCTGAACGGCATCCACCAGGCGATGGAGTACCTGCCGCTGGCCAACAAGGTCCAGGAGGGCGACTACGTGGCGCCCCCGATCACGGCCGAGGGCAAGCACGTCGTCGTCATCGGCGGCGGCGACACCGGCGCCGACTGCGTGGGCACCGCCCACCGCCAGGGCGCGGCCTCCGTCACCCAGCTGGAGATCATGCCCCGGCCGGGCGAGGAGCGGGACGCGGTGCGCCAGCCGTGGCCGACCTTCCCGATGCTGTACAAGGTCACCAGCGCCCACGAGGAGGGCGGCGAGCGGGTCTACGCCGTCTCCACCACCCACTTCGAGGGCGACGAGGACGGCAACGTCCAGTGGCTGCACATGAGCGAGGTCGAGTTCGTCGACGGGAAGCTCACGTCGAAGCCGGGCACCGAGCGGAAGATCCCGGCCCAGCTGGTCACCCTCGCCATGGGCTTCACCGGCACCGACAAGGAGAACGGTCTGGTCGACCAGTTCGGCCTGGCGCTCGACGAACGGGGTAACATCGCCCGGGACGCCGACTTCCAGACCAACGTGCCGGGTGTGTTCGTCGCCGGTGACGCCGGCCGCGGCCAGTCGCTCATCGTCTGGGCGATCGCCGAGGGCCGCTCGGCCGCGCGCGGCGCCGACCGCTTCCTGACCGGGGCCAGCGACCTGCCGGCCCCGATCCGCCCGACGGACCGCGCCCTCGCGGTCTGACGGACGGGACAACCGCCCCGACGGGCGGACAACCGTCCTGACGGGCGGACAACCGAAGAACGTCCCGCACAAAGGCGTGCGGAACACTGATGGCGCCTGCCCCGTCCCCGACCGGACCATGGGCAGGCGCCGTCGCATGCTCAGGGCACGCGGTAGGTGTCCCCGTACATCTCCCACACCAGCGGCGTCGCCAGCTTCATGTTCCCGGCCGCCAGGAACCGGCGCTGGGCCGTGCCGACGCGGGAGGTGTCGATGCCCGGCCGCTTGGCCTCCATGGCCTGCTCGCGGACGTCCAGGAAAGCGTCCAGGTAGGCCTTCTCGGCGCCGCCCTGACCCGGCGTCCTCGCCTTCGCCATGGCCCGCTCGCGCAGCCCGTAGAAGCCCTCGGCGTCCGTGTCGGGGCCGTGGAAGACCATCGCGTCGTAGTAGACGAACTGGCCGAGCGTGCCCAGGCCGTCCAGCTTGGCCAGCCGCACCGCCGGTTCGAAGTAGACCCGGTCGCGCTCCTCCTCCTGGGCCGCGCGGAACGCCGGGACCTCCGCCTCCGCCTTCCAGGCCGCCGTGAAGCCCGGGTCCAGGCCCTCGTGGGAGTCGCTGCCGTCCACCTCGCGCAGGGCGGGCAGATAGCCGGCCAGGCCGTTGTCCGGGTGGGCCTCGGTGTAGCGCTCGACCAGGGTCAGCAGGTCGTGGGTGCCGGTGCAGAAGCCGACGATGCCCGCGGTGTACCCGTCGCCGTCGCCGACGTCCTGGATACTGCCGTAGGCGGTGCGCCACTTCGTGGTCGAGTTCTCGGCGCTGGACACGAGCTGCTGGGCCAGCTCCTTCTTCGCCGGTGCGGCGAGCCCCGGCGGCAGGTCGGCGATCAGCGCGTCGTCCGCCTCCCGCTCCTCCTCGGCCCGGTCCTTGGCGTCGTCGCGGGCGGACTTGGCGGTGGCCGGGGCCGACGAGGACGCGGCCGCCGCGGTGTCCGCCGGGTCCGCCGAGTCGTCCGGCACGGCGAGGTACACGCCCGCGGCGATCACGGGAAGGGCCCCGAGGAGCAGCACTCCGACACGTTTCACAGGGGGACACCTCTCATAGGGGAACACTTCCGCCGGTCAGTTCCGACACCTTCACCGCCGCCGTCACCGCCAGCAGCACCACCAGCCCGGCCCCCGCCCCGGCCTGCACCGCCACCCGGCGTCCGCCACGGGGTGCGTACGCGTACGCCAGGGCCAGCGCACCGCCCACCAGCAGGCCGCCGAGATGACCCTGCCACGAGGTGAACCAGGCGGACACCACCAGCCACAGCAGCAGCCAGGCCATGAAACGGTTGACCCGCCCCCGCTCGGCGCCCAGCCTGCGGTGCAGCACGTAGTACGCGGCCCCCACCCCGAAGACCGCCCCGGACGCGCCGACCGAGACCTGCCCCGGATCGGCGAGCACCAGCTCCAGGACGGAACCGCCGAGCGCCGACAGCAGGTACAGAACGACGAAACGAACCCGGCCGAGCATCAGTTCCACCACCCGTCCCAACTGCCACAGCACGACCATGTTCATCGTGATGTGCAGGATCCCGAACGTGCCCTCGAAGGGCGGCTGGTGCAGGAAGGCGCTGGTGAGCATCCGCTCCCACTCGCCCCCGGCGACACCTTCCACCCGCAGCGGCCCGGAGCTCAGGACCACGCCGTCGCCGACATAGCGGGTACCGTCCGCGCCGACCAGCCGCGCACCCACCATGGCGAACCGGTCCACGAGCTCCGGCCGCACCAGTTCCGCCAGGTACGCCAGCACGTTCAGCGCGAACAGCGCGTACGTCACCACGGGCGTCGTCGAGATCCTGCCCCCGACGAGGGTGCGGGCCTGCCGTACCGACCGCGCCCCCTCCTTCACGCACTCCGGACACTGGTGGCCGACGGGCGCTTCCCGCATGCAGTCCGGGCAGATGTACCGCTCGCAGCGGGTGCAGCGGACGTGGCACTCCACCGCGGGATGGCGGTAGCAGGTGGTGGCGGTGGACTCGGAATCCACGGGGCCGGCTCCTCGGGACGGGCGGACGGTGAGCCGGTGGGGACGGCGGCGAACAAAATAGCGAATGCCGGTGGACCGGGCGGGAGGCGGGGTGCGCCGTGCCGTACCCTCGGCACCCGGATGCCGCTGGGCGGCAGTGACGGGGGGAGTCCGCATGACCGCGATCAGTCTCACCAAGGTGCGGGAGACGGCGCCCGCGCTGGTCGACCTGTACAAGACCGCCGGGGTGTCGCTCACCAAGCACGGCATGGAGGGGACCCGGGCCGCGGTCTACCTCGTCGTCGACTACTCCGGCTCCATGAAGCCGTACTACAAGGACGGCAGCGTGCAGGCGCTCGCCGACCGGGTGCTGAGCCTGTCCGCGCACCTCGACGACGACGGCACCGTGCCGGTGGTGTTCTTCTCCACCGACGTCGACGCGGTCACCGAGATCGCGCTCGCCGACCACGAGGGCCGGATCGAGCGGATCGTGTCCGGCCTCGGGCACATGGGCAAGACCAGCTACCACCTGGCCATGGACGCCGTCATCGACCACTACCTGGACAGCGGCTCCCACCACCCCGCCCTGGTCGTCTTCCAGACCGACGGAGGCCCGATCAACCGGCTCGCCGCCGAGCGCTACCTGTGCAAGGCGGCCCCGCTGCCGCTGTTCTGGCAGTTCGTCGGCTTCGGCGACCCGGGCAGCCGCCAGTTCGAGTACCTGCGCAAGCTGGACGAACTCGCGGTGCCCGGCAAGCGGGTCGTCGACAACGCGGGCTTCTTCCACGCGGGCCGCGACCCCCGCAAGGTCACCGACGCCGAGCTGTACGACCGGCTGGTGGGCGAGTTCCCCCAGTGGCTGGCGGCCGCACGCGCCCAGGGGATCGTGCGGCCCGCCTGAGGACGGCGCTCAGTGCCTGAGGGAGAAGCCCAGCGCGACCCGGGCGGACACCTCCACCACGCCCGGAACCAGCGCGCCCGGCGGGCCGCCGCCCGCGGAGACACGGAACGCGGCGACGGGTTCCGACTCCACGTCCTGGATGTGCAGGACCGACCCCAGCCGCGCGTCCGCCGCCTCGGCGTACACCTCGGCCTTGCGGCGGGCCGCTGCCACGGCCCTGCGCCGCGCCTCGTCGAGGAGTGCGGACCGGTCGTGCACGTCGAACTCGACGCCGTCGATCCGGTGCGCGCCCGCCTCGACCACGTCCGCGATCAGCCGCTCCAGCCCGTCCAGCTCCTCGGTCTCCACCGCGTACGAGGCCTGGCACCGGTACCCGACCATCGTGCGGCGACCGCCGTGACCGTCGTACTCCGAGCTGAGGCCCAGCCGGGAACCCGAGACCGAGGCGTCCGGCACCCCGTGCCGCCGCAACGCCTCCCGCAGCCGGGCCACCGCCTCCCCGGCCCGCTGGAAGGCCTGCTCCGGCGTCGGTTCCAGGACGTCCACCGCCGGCCGCACCCGTGCGACGGACGGTTCGGCCCGCATCGTGCCCGAGCCGAACACGCTGATGCCCCAGGGTTCTTCGATCGCCTGTGTCATACGGGCATTCAAACAGCGCCCCCGCACTCCGCGCCCCCGATTACGTGTCGCACTCCAGCACCGTCCGGCACAGCCCGCACCGCGCCCGTACCCGGCCCCGCACCGGCACCCTGATCCGCTGGTGACACGTCGGGCAGGGGAACGACACCCGCAGCTGCCCCGGCGCCTGAGCCGTGAACGCGTACGCGTCGCCGTCCGCCGCCGCACCGGCCGCGTGCGGGTCCTGCGCGTGGCGGCGGTCCCGGGCGTAGCGGCGGCGGCCCGCCCAGCCGGCCGCGGTCAGCGGCGGCTGCTGCTCGTCCCGGCGCGCCCGGGCCAGCCCCTTGCTGTACGCCGTGTAGGCCTGGGGGCTGGTGAACCACACCGAGGGGTCCTCGCCGAACAGCCGCGCCCGCTTGGCCAGGACGTACCCGAACTCCTCCGGCGTCAGATACCCCAGCTTCTGCGAGGACGCCGAGTCCTCCCGGTAGGCGTCCAGGAGCAGCCAGCCCGCGCCCAGGTACGTCGTCGCCGTGTCGGTGAGGATCTCGTTGGCCCGGGTGCCGGGGAAGGACAGGTCGAGACGGTGGAGGTAGACGTGCATCACCTCGTGCGCGAGGGCCGCGCCGATGTCCCGGCGATGGGTGCGGAACCGGTCGTTCAGCTCGATGAAGTACTCCGGGCCGGCCGTGAGTTCCACGTTCGCCGCGTGGGTCATCTCGCGGAAGGAGACGATCATGCGGGCGTCGGGCAGCCGGTAGTGCCGCACCAGCTCGCGGGCCACCCGCTGCGTGCCCAGGTACAGGTCGTCCGTGTCGCAGAACGCCACGTCCACCGGGGCCACACTGGCCGAGAAGGTCCGGACGGTGTCGTACGACAGCCGCCGGTACAGCGCCGTGACCGCCTCCCGCACCGTCTCCAGGTGCGGGAACCCGTGCTCGACCGGTCCGCCGTTCGCCACGCCCTACCCCCAAGACGCCTGAACCCTGCTCCCTGAGCCCTGCCGGTCCCACTGTAGGAGCCGCACGGGGACCGTGCGGCGTTCAGCGCCTGAGACGGTCTGCGACAGCCGGGCCGCCACCCGTAGGGTGTGCGCCCATGACCACCAGCAACACCGGTACCGGTGCCGTCGAACCCGCGGTCCGCGAGGAGCTGGCCCGGCTGCGGGACAGTATCGACAACATCGACGCGGCCGTCGTCCACATGCTCGCCGAGCGCTTCAAGTGCACCCAGCAGGTCGGCCACCTCAAGGCCCGCCACCGGCTGCCGCCCGCCGACCCGGGCCGGGAGGCCCAGCAGATCGCCCGGCTGCGCACCCTCGCCGAGAGCGCCAAGCTGGATCCGGCGTTCGCCGAGAAGTTCCTGGGCTTCATCGTCGCCGAGGTGATCCACCACCACGAGCGCATCGCGGAGAGCAACGCCGCCGGCGACGCACCGGCCGCCGGCTGAGACCGGGTGCGCCCCCGCCCCGGGGGCGCGCGCCGGGGGAGTGCGACGCAGACGCGCGGGCGGCGCGGCGGACCGGACATACCGTACGTACCGAACCGCCTCTGTGCCCTGCCCACCGCATCAGGCAGCATGTCGTGCATGTCCGTACTGACGCGCGACGAAGCGCAGACCCGTTCCCGGCTCCTCGACGTCCACCACTACGCGATCGAACTCGATCTGACCCGTGGGGACGAGACCTTCGACTCCCGTACCGTCATCCGGTTCACCGTCCGCGGCGACACGGACAGCACGGACACCTTCGTCGAGGTCAAGCCCGCCGAACTGCGCACCGTCACCCTGGACGGACACCCCCTGGACCCGGCCGCCCTGGACGAGAACCGGCTGGCCCTGAAGAACCTCGCCCCCGGCGAGCACGAGCTGCGCGTCGACGCCGCCATGCGCTACTCCCGCACCGGCGAGGGCATGCACCGCTTCACCGACCCCTCCGACGGCGAGACCTACGTCTACACCCAGCTCTTCCTGGACGACGTCCAGCGCGTCTACGCCGCCTTCGACCAGCCCGACCTCAAGGCCGTCTTCGACCTCACCGTGACCGCCCCCGAGGGCTGGACCGTCCTCGCCAACGGCGTCACCGAGCACACCGGCGACGGCCGCTGGAAGGCCGCCACCACCCCGCTGATCTCCACCTACCTCGTCGCCGTCGCCGCCGGCCCCTGGCACTCCGTGCGCACCGAGCACCGGGGCCTGCCCTTCGGCCTCCACTGCCGCCGCTCGCTCGCCCCGCACCTGGACGCCGACGCCGACGAACTCCTCGAGGTCACCCGGGCCTGCTTCGACCGCTACCACGAGAAGTTCACCGAGCCCTACCCCTTCGACTCCTACGACCAGGCGTTCGTCCCCGAGTTCAACGCCGGCGCCATGGAGAACCCGGGCCTGGTCACCTTCCGCGACGAGTTCGTCTTCCGCTCCGCCGTCACCGACACCCAGCGCCAGACCCGCGCCATGGTCATCGCCCACGAGATGGCCCACATGTGGTTCGGCGACCTCGTCACGCTGCGCTGGTGGGACGACATCTGGCTGAACGAGTCCTTCGCCGAGTACATGGGCTACCAGACCACCGCCGAGGCGACCCGCTTCACCGACACCTGGACCGACTTCGGCGTCACCCGCAAGGCCTGGGGCTACGACGCCGACCAGCGCCCCTCCACCCACCCCGTCGCCCCCGAGGACGTCCGGGACACCGCCTCCGCCCTCCTCAACTTCGACGGCATCTCCTACGCCAAGGGCGCCTCCGCCCTGCGCCAGCTCGTCGCCTGGCTCGGCGAGAAGGACTTCCTGGCCGGCATCAACATCCACTTCGACCGGCACAAGTTCGCCAACGCCTCACTCGCCGACTTCATCGACTCCCTCGCCGCCGCCACCGACCGCGACGTCCACGCCTGGGCCGACGCCTGGCTGCGCACCACCGGCGTCGACACCCTCACCCCGAGCATCACCGGCGACAACGGCAGCCGCGCCCTCACCGTCCACCGCACCGGCGAGCGCCCCCACCGCATCGCCGTCGGCCTCTACGACCAGGACCCCGGCGAGGAGGGCCGCCTCACCCCGCGCGAACGGCTCGACCTCGACGTCCCGCAGGCCGAACCCCGGCCCATCGGCAAGCTCCCCGCCCTGGTCGTCCTCAACGACGGCGACCTGAGCTACGCCAAGATCCGCTTCGACGCCGACTCCTTCCGCACCCTGAGCGACAGCCTGTCCGGCCTGCCCGACCCGCTCACCCGGGCCGTCGTCTGGAACGCCCTGAGGGACGCCGTCCGCGACGGCGAACTCCCCGCCGCCGCCTACCTCGGCATCGCCCGCACCCACCTCCCGCACGAGACCGACCTCGCCCTCGTCGACGGCGTCCTCGCCTTCGCCGCCGGCCAGGTCGCCGACCGCTACGTCACCCCCGAGCAGCGGCCCGCCGCCCTCAACACCCTCGCCGAGCTGTGCCGCGACCTCATCCGCCGCACCGAGGACGGAGACCACCCCGGCCTGCGCCTGATCGCCGTACGCCACCGCATCTCCACCGCCGCCCACCCCGACACCATCGCCGCCTGGCTCGCCGACGGCACCGTGCCGGGCGGTCCGGAACTCGACCCCGAGCTGCGCTGGCGCATCCTCACCCGGCTCGCCGTCCTCGGCGCCACCGACGAGGCTGCCATCGCCGCCGAACTGGCGAGCGACCCGAGCGCCACCGGCCAGGAGGGCGCCGCCCGCTGCCGCGCCGCGCTGCCCGACGCCGACGCCAAGGCCCGCGCCTGGGACGCCATGTTCGCCTCCGACGACCTCTCCAACTACCTGTTCACCGCCACCGCCCAGGGCTTCTGGCAGCCCGAACAGGCCGACCTCGTACGGGACTACGTGCCGCGCTACTACACCGAGGCCGTCGCCCTCGCCGCCCGCCGCGGCCCCGCCATCGCCGACGCCGCCGGCCGCTGGGCCTTCCCCGCCCACGCCGTCGACACCGACACCCTCCGCCTCGGCCAGGAGTGCCTCGCCGACGCCGACCCGATCCCCGCCCTGCGCCGCAAGCTCACCGACCAGCTCGACGACCTGGCCCGCGCGCTGCGGGTACGGGAGGCACACGCCGACTGAGACCGGACGCGGCCGGTCCCCCCTGCGGGGCGGGGAGAACCGGCCGCGGCACCCGGGGCGCGGGCCGCCGGGATACCCCTTTCGGGTTGCGATCACTGAGCTGTCCGGCGTACACGCATCCGTGCGTACAAGCTGGAACCCCAGTCCCCGTGCCCCAAGGACGGCTCATGGGCATGCCGCCCCTCGCCTCGGGCCCGCACGGCAACGACGCCCTGCGGCCCCTGCTCGACACCGTGCTCGACGCCCTGCGCACCGGCACCGTCGCCCGCGGCGGCCCGCTGCCCCCGGGCGGCCCCGACACCGTCGCCGCCCGGGTGGCGGACGCGGCCGGCGACATCCTGCCGGACCGGGGCGACCCCGACGCGCTCCGCGTCCTGGTCACCGCCCTCGCCGAAGGCGCCGCCGACCCCGCCCACTCCCTGTGCGCCGCCCATCTGCACGCCCCGCCGCTGGCCGTCGCGGCCGCCGCCGACCTCGCCGCGAGCGTCCTCAACCCCTCCCTCGACTCCTGGGACCAGGCACCCGCCGCCTCCGCCCTGGAAGCCCTCGTCACCCGCGCCCTCGCCCGCGAGACCGGCGCCGCCGACGCTCTCGTCACCACCGGCGGCACCGAGTCCAACCAGCTCGCCGTCCTGCTCGCCCGCGAGAAGCACGGCGCCGGCCTGCGGCTGCTCCACGGGGAGAACGCCCACCACTCCCTGCCCCGCGCCACCCGGCTCCTCGGCCTGCCCGAACCCGTGGTCGTCCCGGCCCCCGCCGGCACCCTCGACCCCGCCGCCCTCGACGAGGCGCTCACCCGGATCCCCGGCCCCCACCTCGTCGCCGCCACCGCCGGCACCACCGACGCCGGGCTCATCGACCCGCTGCCCGAGATCGCCGACCGCTGCACCGCCCACGGCACCCGTCTCCACGTCGACGCCGCCTACGGCGCGGGCCTCCTCTTCAGCGAGCGGCACCGCGCACTGCTCGCGGGCCTGGAGGCCGCCGACACCGTCGCCCTGGACCTGCACAAGCTCGGCTGGCAGCCGATCCCCGCCGGGTTCCTCACCGTCACCGACACCGGCGACCTCGCCGCCCTCCGCCACCGCGCCGACTACCTCAACGCCGACGACGACACCGACGCCGGCCTCCCCGACCTCCTCCACCGCTCCCCGCGCACCAGCCGCCGCCCCGACGTCCTCAAGGCCGCCGTCACCCTCAAGACCCTGGGCCGCACCGGACTGGGCGCGCTCGTCGACGCGGTCTGCTCCCTCGCCGGGGAGTTCGCCGGGCTGGTCGAGACCCACCCCGGGTTCGAACTGCACGCACCGCCCACCATCAGCACGGTCCTGTTCCGGCCCGTCGGCGCCACCGACGACGCCGTCGCCGCCGTACGCCGCACGCTGCTCGGCACCGGCCGCGCCGTCCTCGGCCGCGCCCGCGCCGACGGCCGGCTCTGGCTCAAGGCGACCCTCCTCAACCCGCACGCCCGAGCGGACGACCTCGCCGCCCTCCTGGCCCTCGTGGAAGGACACACCCCCCGATGAACGCCACCCCGCACCCCGGCCCCGACGCCCCGCGCGACCTCGTCGGCATCGGCATCGGCCCCTTCAACCTCTCCCTCGCGGCCCTCGCCGACCCCCTCACCGGCCTCGACACCGTCTTCTACGAACAGCGCCCCGAATTCCGCTGGCACCCCGGCCTGCTGATCGACGGCGCACGCATTCAGGTGCCCTTCCTCGCCGACCTCGTCACCCTCGTCGACCCGGCCAGCCCCTGGAGCTTCCTCAACCACCTCAGGGCCAGAGAACGCCTCTTCCCCTTCTACTTCGCCGAACGCTTCCACATCGAGCGCGCCGAGTACGACGCCTACTGCCGCTGGGTCGCCGAGCGCCTGCCCGCCCTCTGCTTCCACCACCAGGTCGACGCCGTCCGCTGGAACCCCGAACGCGACCTCTTCGAGGTCGACTACACCCAGCTCGACGCCGACGGGGAGGCGGAGGCGCTCGGCCGCACGTACACCCGCAACGTCGCCCTCGGCGTCGGCACCGAACCCCACGTGCCCGACCCGCTCAGACCCCTCGTCGAGGACCCCGCCGTCCCCGTCGTCCACGCCGCCGACTACCTCCGCCACCGCGACACGCTGCTGGCCGCCGGACACGTCACCGTCGTCGGCACCGGTCAGTCCGGCGCCGAGGTCTTCCTCGACCTGCTCCGCCGGCGCCCCGCCGGCCGCGAGCGGCTGCACTGGCTCGGCCGCACCGAGGCCCTCGCCCCCATGGAGTACTCCAAGCTCGGCCTGGAACACTTCACCCCCGACTACACCCGCTACTTCCACGGCCTGGCCGAACCGGTCCGCGACCGCCTCGTCGCCGCCCAGTGGCAGCTGCACAAGGGCATCGACGCCGACACCACCGCCGCCATCCACGACGAGCTGTACCGCCGCACCCTCGACGGCGGCTGGCCCGACACCACCCTCACCCCCGGCGTCCACGTCCGCACCGCCGGCCGCGTCGGCGCCACCCAGGTCGAACTCCACCTCGAACACGAACAGCAGAAGACCCGCTCCCGCCTCACCACCGACGCCGTCGTCCTCGCCACCGGCCACCGGGAACGCCCCCTCGGCCGCCTCCTCGCCGGCTTCGACCCCTACATGCGGCGCGACAGCAGGGAACGCCCCCGCGTCGACGACCGCCACCGCCTCCTCCTCGACCCCTCCGTCACCGGCTCCGTCTACGTCCAGAACGCCGAGACGCACACCCACGGGGTCGGCACACCCGACCTGGGCCTCGCCGCCTGGCGCAGCGCGACCATCCTCAACGACCTCACCGGGCACGAGCCGTACCCGCTGCCCGGCCGCACCGCCTTCACCACCTTCGGCCTGGAGGACGGCCTGCCCCAGATCCCGTCCGCGCGCAACCACCGGGCACTCACCCCCCTGGTGGACGGAATCTGAGGCAGCCCCGCGCGACCCCGGCTCAGAAGACGGGCTCGCCGTCCCGCGTCAGCGACCAGTCCACGGACGCGAAGTCCTTCGGGTCCAGCACACCCTTCTCCGTCGCCCACTCCGCGATCCGGGTGCGGATCTCCGTCGACTCCGACCACAGCTCCCTGGCCGACGCCACGTGCGGGAAGGCGCCGCCGCCGTTGGCGCGGTAGTTGTTCACCGCCAGCACGAACTGCTGGGCGTCGTCCAGCGGAGCACCGGCGTGGGCGAGGTTCTTGATCCGGGAACCGGCCGCCTGCGCGATGTCGATCTCGTATGTCAGTCCCGAGACGTAGTCGTAGTTGTAGTCCGGGCGGCCGTTCGCGTTGGTCAGCTTGTCCACGTCCACCGGCGCACCCGCCGCCGTCCGCACGTAGTACTCCGCCGAGTACTCCAGGTACGCCCGCACCTGGGCGCCCGTCAGCAGCTTCGCGACCAGCGTGTTGTCGTAGACGTACAGGCTCGACAGGTCGCGGATCGTCACGTCGCCCGCCGGGATCTCGGAGGTCCGCGAGAACGGCGAGGCCTGGGCCAGCACCGGCAGCGACGCGTACTCCGTGCCCGCCAGCGCCTCCTTGACCACGTCCTCCTGCACCTTGGTGATCAGGTCGATGATCGGGGCGTCCTTGTACCGCGCCTCGACCGTGGTCAGCGTCTCGGTCGCCGTGCCGACGACCTGGTTGACGTACGCCACGACCTTCGCGTGCTCGTCCGCCAGCAGCTTCGTGATCCTCGGGTCGTCGTCGACCTCGTTGGAGTTGCGCAGCGACGCCTTCACCGACTCGACGTGCCAGCGGCCCCGCTCGAAGAACAGCTCGAAGTCGAACAGGGTGAGCCGCTCGGCGTAGCACAACGGCTCCGACAGCACGACCGTCTTCCCGGTCTCCTCGTTGACGACCTTCAGCTCGGCGATCTCCTCGTGCGCGTGCCCGACCAGGATCGCGTCGATGCCCGGCACCTGCCGGGCCACGTTGGCCGCCGCGTTCTCGACGTACGGGACCTGGTCACCGTAGGAGGACGTGCCCGAGGAGCCCGAGTGCGCCGACACGACCACGACGTCGGCGCCCATCGACCGCAGCTTCGGCACCCACTTGGCCGCCTGCTCCTCGAGCCCCGGGAAGGCCAGCTTCCCCTGCACGTACGCCTTGTCCCAGATCGCGATGCCCGGGTTGGTCAGCCCCAGCACCGCCACCTTCACCGGCGGCGCGCCCTTCACCCGGAACGTCTTCATGAAGTACGGCGGGAAGGCCGGCTTCAGCGTCTTCGCGTCGACCGCGTTCGCGCCGAGCAGCGGGAAGTCGCACTGCTCCTCGAACCGGCGCAGCGTCTCGATGCCGTAGTTGAACTCGTGGTTGCCGAGCGCCACCGCGTCGTAGCCGATGGCGTTCATCGCCTGCGCCATCGGGTGCACCGGACCGCCCTCGGCGGTGATCGGGTCGACCTTGGCGTAGTAGTACGTCAGCGGGGTGCCCTGGATGGTGTCGCCCGCGTCCACCAGCAGGGTGTTGCGGCGGCCCTTCTCCTCGCGCACCTGGTCCACCAGGGTGGAGATCCGGCCGAGGCCCTGGGCGTTGCCCGCCGCGTCCTGGTACTCGGCGTCCTTGAAGTAGTCCCAGTTGAAGACGTGCCCGTGCAGGTCGGTGGTGCCGAGCACCGTCAGCGCGAACCGCTTGGGCTTCCTGCGCCCCCGGTGCGCGGGGGCCGCCGCCTCGGCCGCAGGAGCCGCCGCCGCGCCGGCCAGCGCGACACCCGCCCCCGTCACGGCGGACCTGCTCAGGAACGTGCGGCGGTTCAACGGCATGACTGACTCTCCTCGGAGACCCGTGCAGACAGTGGCAACGCGCGTAGATTCTGTCCTGAACATGCCGCGTGTCAAGAGGTGGTGGCGGGCGCGCACGTCCCTCGACCGGCCCACGCACGCCTTCCGGACGCTCATCAGAGCGGCCCGGCGCACAATTCAACACTTGTCAATACCCCTTTACGCAAAGGTTGTTGAGTGGTCATGCGTGGCCAATTCGCTACCCGGCAGTAAGTCATAGGCTCGACCCATGCGCCGAGCAAAGATCGTCTGCACTCTTGGTCCTGCCACCGACTCGTACGACCAGATCAAGGACCTGGTCGACGCCGGAATGGACATCGCCCGTTTCAATTTCAGCCACGGCACCCACGGCGAACACGAAGAGCGCTATCGCCGTGTCCGCAAGGCGTCCGACGAGACGGGCCGCAGCGTCGGCGCCCTGGCCGACCTTCAGGGCCCGAAGATCCGCCTCGGCCACTTCGGTGAGGGACCCGTACTCCTTGAACGCGGCGACAGCTTCACCATCACCGTCGAGGAGGGCGTCGAGGGCGACCGCCACATCTGCGGCACCACCTACGCCGGCCTCGCCGAAGACGTCACCCCCGGTGAACGGGTCCTCGTCGACGACGGCAGGGTCTGCCTCGAGGTGACCGGCGTGGACGGGCCCCGCGTGCGCACGAAGGTGATCGAGGGCGGCATGGTCTCCGACCACAAGGGCCTCAACCTGCCCGGCGTCGCGGTGTCCGTGCCCGCCCTCTCGAAGAAGGACGAGGACGACCTGCGCTGGGCGCTGCGGGCCGGCTTCGACGTCGTCGCCCTCTCCTTCGTCCGCAGCGGACGCGACGTCCTCGACGTCCACCGCATCATGGACGAGGAGGGCCGCCGCCTGCCCGTCATCGCCAAGGTCGAGAAGCCGCAGGCCGTCGAGAACATCGAGGACATCGTCGCCGCCTTCGACGGCATCATGGTCGCCCGGGGCGACCTCGGCGTCGAGATGCCCCTGGAGCAGGTGCCGATCGTCCAGAAGCGCGCCGTCAAGCTCGCCAAGCGCAACGCCAAGCCGGTCATCGTCGCCACCCAGATGCTCGACTCGATGATCGACAACGCCCGCCCGACCCGCGCGGAGGCCTCCGACGTCGCCAACGCCGTCATCGACGGCACCGACGCCGTGATGCTCTCCGGCGAGACCAGCGTCGGCAAGCACGCGACCGACACGGTGCGCACGATGGCCCGGATCGTCGAAGCCGCCGAGGAGGACATCCTCGCCAAGGGGCTCCCCCCGCTGACCGAACGCAACAAGCCGCGCACCCAGGGCGGTGCCGTCGCCCGCGCCGCCGCCGAGATGGGCGACTTCCTCGGCGCCAAGTTCCTGGTCGCCTTCACCCAGTCCGGCGACACCGTCCGCCGCCTCTCCCGCTACCGCTCGCCCATCCCGCTGCTCGCCTTCACCCCGGAACCGGCGACCCGCTCCCAGCTGAGCCTGACCTGGGGCGTGGAGACCTTCCTCGGCCCGCACGTGGACTCCACGGACGCGATGGTCGACCAGGTGGACGAGCTGCTCACCCGCTACGGGCGCTGCGAGAAGGGCGACGTCGTGGTCATCACGGCCGGCTCACCGCCGGGGGTGTCGGGCACGACGAACCTGGTGAGGGTGCACCACATCGGGGAGGACGACAGCTGAACGGGTGTCACCGCTGCGCCTGGGGAGCCTTCGAAACGAAGGTAAAGTGCCCCGGGTGGGACTCGAACCCACACTGAATGCCTTTTGAGGGCATCGTCTCTGCCGATTGGACTACCGGAGCCTCTTCGAACCGAAGGTCAGTGTAGCCCCTCGGTGACTCAAACATACAGGAGCTAGGTAGGCTCTTGTCAGCAGTACCCCTGCCCCGAACGAGGAGCTCACGTGACCGCCCCCGAGTCGCCCCAGCCCGCCGACGTGACCGACGACGACCAGTCGCACGTTCCTCCGCTGACGACCCGTGTCGTCATCGCCGAGGACGAGGCGCTCATCCGGCTGGACCTCAAAGAGATGCTGGAGGAGGAGGGGTACTCCGTCGTCGGCGAGGCGGGTGACGGTGAGCAGGCCGTCGAGCTGGCCCGGGAGCACAAGCCCGACCTGGTGATCCTGGACGTGAAGATGCCCAAGCTGGACGGCATCTCCGCGGCCGAGAAGATCGCCGAGGAGAGCATCGCGCCGGTCCTGATGCTGACCGCCTTCTCGCAGCGCGACCTGGTGGAGCGGGCCCGGGACGCCGGGGCCATGGCGTACCTCGTGAAGCCGTTCAGCAAGAGCGACGTCGTACCGGCGATCGAGATGGCCGTCTCGCGGTTCACGGAGCTGAAGGCGCTGGAGAAGGAGGTCGCCGACCTCAGCCTGCGCCTGGAGACCCGCAAGCTGGTCGACCGTGCCAAGTCGGTGCTCCAGACGGAGTACGGGCTGACCGAGCCGGCCGCCTTCCGGTGGATCCAGAAGACCTCGATGGACCGGCGGATGTCGATGCAGCAGGTGGCCGAGGCGGTCATCCAGGACGCCGAGGAGAAGAAGGCGTCCAAGGGCTGATCCCCCGACGTACGGGTGAGGCCCGCGTCCCCGGTGCGGGGGCGCGGGCCTCACGCGTGTGCACGGTCCGCCGGGGCGTCAGTCCTCGCCGAGGTAGGCCTTGCGGACCGACTCGTCGTGGAGCAGGTCCCGGCCGCTGCCGGACAGGACGATGTTTCCGACCTCCATGACGTGGCCGTGGTCGGCCAGGGAGAGGGCCGCCTGGGCGTTCTGCTCGACGAGCAGGATCGTGGTGCCCTGGGACTTCAGCTCGGCGATGGTCGCCATGATCTTCTGCATCATGATCGGCGAGAGGCCCATGGAGGGTTCGTCGAGCATCAGCAGCTTGGGCTGGGACATCAGCGCGCGGCCCATGGCGAGCATCTGCTGCTCGCCGCCGGAGAGGGTGCCCGCGGCCTGCTTGCGGCGTTCCCCGAGGATGGGGAAGAGGTCGTACGCGTGCTGGATGTCCCTCTCGATGCCGGCCCGGTCGCTGCGCAGGAAGGCGCCGAGGCGCAGGTTGTCCTCGATCGTCATGCGCGGGAAGATGTGCCGGCCCTCGGGCGAGTGGGCGAGCCCCAGGGAGACGATCTGGTGGGCGGGGACCTTCTTGAGGGACTTGCCGCCGAACCTGATCTGGCCGCCGACCGGCTTGAGCAGCCCCGACAGGGTGCGCAGGGTCGTGGTCTTGCCCGCGCCGTTGGTGCCGATGAGGGTGACCACCTCGCCGGCGTCCACCTTGAACGAGATGCCTTTGACGGCCTCGATCTTGCCGTAGGCGACGCGGAGGTCCTCGACCTCGAGCAGTGCGGTCATCGGTCGTTCTCCTTGCCGGCCGCGGTGTCCGTGGTGGTGTCGGCCTCGGCGGTCTCCGCGGCTCCGGTGGCTTCCGCGGCTTGTGCCTGGGCGGCTTCGGCGGCCTCCACCTCGGCGGCCTCCGCGGCGCCGGGGTCGTCGGCGAGGGGCTCGCCGAGGTAGGCGGCGACGACGCGTTCGTCTCCCTGCACCGTGGCGCTGTCGCCCTCGACGAGCTTCTCGCCCTGGACGAGCACGGCGACGCGGTCGCAGAGGTTGAAGATGAACCGCATGTCGTGCTCGATGACGAGGACGGCGATGCCCTTGTCGCGGATGGCGAAGACCAGTTCCTCGGTGGCCCGCGTCTCCTGCGGGTTCATGCCGGCCGTCGGCTCGTCCAGGAGCAGCAGCCCCGGCTCGCTGGCCAGCGCGCGGGCGATCTCCAGCTTGCGCTGCTCGCCGTAGGGCAGGTTGCGGGCGAGATGGTCGGCCTTGGCGGCGAGTCCCACGAACTCCAGGAGTTCCAGGGCGCGTTCCCGGGACGCCTTCTCCGCCCGGTGGAAGCCGGGGCCGCGCAGCACGGCCGACCAGAAGCCTTCCTTGGTCCGGGTGTGGCGGCCGACCAGCACGTTCTCCAGGACCGTCATGTTGGCGAACAGCCGGATGTTCTGGAAGGTGCGGGCGATGCCCGCGGCGGTCACCTTGAAGGACTTGGCCGGCAGCACCCGGTCCTTGTAGCGGACCTCGCCCTCGGTCGGGATGTAGAGGCCGGTCAGGCAGTTGAAGAAGGTCGTCTTGCCGGCGCCGTTGGGGCCGATCAGGCCGACGATCTCGCCGCTGTTCACGGTGAGGTCCACGCCGTTGACGGCGGTCAGTCCGCCGAAGCGCATCGTGACACCGCGTGCGTCGAGGATGGTGGTGCCGGGGGCGGGGGCGCCCGGTGCGGTGTCCTTGGTGGTGGTGTCGGTGGTCATGGTGGTCAGGCCCCTGTCTTGCTCAGGACTGCGGGCGCTTCGTCCTCTTCGTGGAACTCCAGCTTCCGGCGCCGGTTGGCGATGAGACCCTCCGGGCGGAAGCGCATCAGCAGGACCAGCGCGAGTCCGAAGGCGAAGAGCTGGTAGTCGTCGAGGAACTGGAGCTTGTTGGGAATGAGGAAGAGCAGCGAGGCGCCGATGAGCGGGCCGGCGATGGTGCCCATGCCGCCCAGCACGACCGCGGCGAGCAGGAAGGCCGAGTTGGGCGGGGTGGTGCCGGCGAAGAGGTACTGCTCGGGGGTGACGGTGTAGGTCACGTGTGCCTGGACGGTGCCGGCGAGTCCGGCCAGCGAGGCGCCGACGGCGAACGCGATCAGCTTGACGCGGAAGCCGTTGATGCCCATGGCGAGCGCGGCGGTCTCGTCCTCGCGGATGGCGACCCAGGCGCGGCCGATGCGGGAGTCGCCGCTGCGCCGGAAGACGAGGACGACGACGGCCGTGATGACGAGCATCAGGAAGAAGTAGTTCGCGAACCGGCCGATGGTGAAGCCGCCGAACTCGTGCGCGATGCCGAGGTCGAAGCCGAGGACCTTGAGGTCGGGGATGGACGAGATGCCGTTGGAGCCGTTGGTGATGTCCGGGCCCGACGTGCCGTCCAGGTTGTTGGCGGTGATCCGGAAGATCTCGCCGAAGCCGAGCGTCACGATGGCCAGGTAGTCGCCGCGCAGCCGCAGGGTGGGGGCGCCGATGAGGACGCCGAAGACCAGGGAGGCGGCGGCGCCGACGAGGACGGCGCCCCAGAAGGGGAGGTGCAGGTCGAACGGGGAGCTGGGGGAGCCGGAGACCATGGAGGCGGCGTAGGCGCCGACACCGAGGAACGCGACGTAGCCGAGGTCCAGCAGACCGGCGAGGCCGACGACGATGTTCAGACCGAGGGCGACCGTGGCGAAGATGAGGATGTAGACGCCGATGGTGGCGTACTGGTCGTCGGACTGGGTGAAGGGGAAGCAGGCCGCCGCGATGAAGGCGCCGCAGACGGTGATGTTCTGGTGCCGTGCGGTGATCTCGGAGGCCTGGGCGATCAGGCCGGACTTGTTGAGGGCGGCGAAGCCGAAGCCGGCGGTGATGAGGAAGCCGACGAAGAGCTCGTCGTACTCGGTCCCGATGCCGTAGGTGAAGACGAACAGGCCGGCGGCGAGGACGGCGACGATGATCAGGATCTCGGCGTAGGACGGCAGGGCGCGCACGGGGCGCGGGCTGCCGGAGGCGAAGGCCGCCTTGACGATCTGCCAGTTGTGCGCGCTGGTGTGCTTGAACCGCTCCCAGCCGGTGTCGTCCGGGTCGAACGGGTCGGGTTCGGGGCGCTCGACGGGCAGGGCGAGGGAGCCGAGCAGCGCGATCAGGGTGACGGCGGCGGCTATGTAGCCGCCGGGCTCCAGGTTGACGAGGCCGCCGAGTTGGGTGCTGATCGCGATGACCGTGTACCAGGCGGTGGCGAAGGCGGCGAGCGCGGCGAACCGGAGGGCCGCGTCGGCGCCGGCCGGCACGAGCCAGCGCAGCCCCTTGACGCCGTACGACGCGAGGCCGATGAGGGCGGTGAGGGCGCCGGCGACCAGCACCAGCACCTGGAGGCCGCCCGGGTAGCCGTAGACGGTGAGGTCGCCGGGGAACTCCGCGGTCCAGGTCCAGGCGAGGAAGGTGGAGACGACCGTGAGGACGCCGCCGCCGGTGGCGAGGGCGCGGCCGATGTGCGCGGGGATGCCGATGAGGCCGGACGCGTCGCCCGCGGCGGGGGCACCGGTGTTCTTCGGCGCGGTGGTCTGTGTGGTCATCGGTGTCACGCCCTGTCCGCAACGCGTTCGCCGAGCAGGCCCTGTGGCCTGAACAACAGCACGAGGATGAGGAGGATGAAGGCCCAGACGTCGGACCAGGACTGGCTGCCGAACTTGTCCAGGCCGGGGATGTCGGCGATGTAGGCGGTGGCCAGGGTCTCGGCGACGCCCAGGGTGATGCCGCCGATCATGGCGCCGTAGATGTTCCCGATGCCGCCGAGGACGGCCGCGGTGAACGCCTTGAGGCCGAGGATGAAGCCCATCTTGAAGTCGATCTGGCCGTACTTGAGGCCGTTGGCCACGGCGCCGACGGCGGCGAAGACGGCGCCGAGCGCGAACGCGACCACGATGATGCGGTCGGTGTTGACGCCCATCAGCTTGGCGGTGTCCGGGTCCTGCGCGGTGGCCTGCATGCCCCGTCCGGTGCGGGTGCGCATCACGAAGAAGCCGAGGATGGCCATGCTCACCGGGGCGGCGATGAACAGGAAGATGTCGCCGGTCTGCAGGGTGACGCTGCCGATGTGGAAGGGGCCGCCGTCGATCTGCGGGAAGGTCCGGGCCGACTTGGCCTCGGGGTACCAGGCCCACACCGCCTGCTGGAGGGCGAGGGAGAGGCCGATGGCGGTGATCAGGGGCGCGAGACGGGGTGCGCCGCGCAGCGGACGGTAGGCGAACCGTTCCGCCCCGACGGCGACGGCGACGGAGACGACCATGGCGCCGAGGAGCATCAGGGGCAGGGCGATCAGCATGGAGGTGCCGTCGGGCAGGATGTAGACGTAGACCGTGAGCGCGCCGAAGGCGCCGGTCATGAAGATCTCGCCGTGGGCGAAGTTGATGAGCTGGACAATGCCGTAGACCATTGTGTAGCCGATGGCGATCAGCCCGTACATGGATCCCAGTAGCAGGCCGTTGACCAGCTGCTGCGGCAGTTCGTTCACCGCATGTCCTCCGAGACTTTCGGATAATCGACGGATGTGGCCGGATGCGAGTCCGCGCGGGGCGCCTGTGGAACAGCGCCCCGCGCGGCTCGTGGGCTGTGGTGCGGGTGTCCGGGGTCAGCCGGTGAAGGTGCCGGACTTCACGGAGCCCCACGCACCGTTCTCGACGGCGTACACGGTGAGCTGCTTGTTGGTGGCGTCACCGAACTCGTCGAAGGAGACCTTGCCGGTCACACCGTCGAAGGAGACGTCCTGCATGGCGTCGACGACCTTGGCCCGGGCGTCGCTGGGAAGCTTCCCGTCGTTGGCCTCGACGACCTTCTTGACGGCCTCGATGATCGCCCAGGCGGAGTCGTAGGAGTAGCCGCCGTACGCCTCGTAGGCCTCCTTGTATCCCTCGGCCTTGTAGTTCGCGACGAATTCCTTGGCGGAGGGGAGTTCCTCCACCGGGGCGCCGACGGAGGTCGCGAGGTCGCCGTTGCCGCTGGCGCCGGCGAGCTTGATGAAGTCGGCGCTGTAGATGCCGTCGCCGCCGACCAGCGGAATCTTGGCACCGGCGGCCTTGATCTGCTTGCTGAGCGGTCCGGCCTGCGGGTACTCGCCGCCGTAGTAGACGACGTCGGCGCCGGAGTTCTTGACCTTGGTGGCGACCGCGTTGAAGTCCTTGGTGTCCGGGTTGATGTGCTCGGTGCCGACCACCTTGCCGCCGAGCTTCTTGAACTCCTGGGTGAAGGTGGCGGCGAGGCCGGCGCCGTAGGTCTTCTTGTCGTCGATGACGAAGACCTTGCGCTTCTTGGAGTCGTTGTAGACGTACTGCGCGGCGAACGGACCCTGGATGGCGTCCGTGGTCGCGGTACGGAAGTACGACTTGTACGGCCGGACCTTCTTGGTCTGCCAGTCCACACCCTGGGTGAGCGAGGGGTTGGTGTTGGCGGGGGAGACCTCGACCAGTTTGGCCGTGTCGAAGACCTTCTGCATGGACTCGCCGACCGAGGAGTTCAGCGGACCCACGACGCCGAGGACCTTGTCGTTGGCGACGAACTTGGTGGCGTTCTGCTGGCCGACGGAGGGCTGGCCCTGGTCGTCGAGGGCCTCGACCTTGAAGGTGACGCCTTCGACGGTCTTCTCCTTGTTGGCAGTCTTGGCCGCGAGGTCCGCCGAGTTCTTGATGCCGAGGCCGAGCGCGGACAGGTCGCCGGTCAGCGGGGCGTCGACGCCGATGACGACGGTGGTGCCACCGCCGCCGTTGCCGGAGTCCGAGCCGCCGCCGTCGTCGTCGCGCGAGCCGCAGGCGGTGAGGGTGAGCGCTCCCGCCGCCAGAGCGGCGGTGATGGCGATGAGCGAACGTTGACGCACGATCAGTCCTTTCCCTGGCACGGCCGCTTCCCCGTGGAGGCGGTCGAGTCGAGCGCGAGGCCGAAATGACAATCCGACGGCGCGGTGACTGGCCGTGACTCTAAGCGTGTGTAGGGAAGGTGGAGGAGGGTCTGACTCAGGCTGTGACTCTCTTGTTATGACACCGGGTATTGCAGAGCGGTACTGGCTGGGAAGAAGGGCTGAATTCAGGCCGATTCGCCCTGTCCGCATGCTGAGAACCCGCAGGACCGACGGTGCGTGTTCAGGTGTCTGGGGCGTTTTGGTGATTACCTGGAAACGTTGCCGCAGGCGACCGCAAGGGTTCGGGAGAGGTCCCGCGCATAGCGCGTCCCCAGGATGAAACTGTGCGCCTCTATTGCGCGCGCATTACGCAGCGTTACATCCAGGAAAGGGAGTCCGGGATTCCGGGGCGCTTTTTCACATTCCGTCACCCGGAGCGTGACAATGATCTTGCGGGCGGAATGCGATTTTGTCTGGAAAGGTGCCGCGGGGGAGGAGGTCGCCGACAGGCCGTCGTAGGGCTGGGTCAGCCGCGTCACGGTGACGGGCGGGCCCGACCGCACGCTCAGCAGCACCGTGAAGCTGAAGCCGTCGGCCGCGGCTCCGGGCGGGCCGGTCACCGGCGCCACGTAGACGAGGTCGATCGCCTGCGACGGGTAGGGCGGCGGGGGAGCGGGACGCGGCTGCGGCCGGCTCGCGTACAGGTAGCCGCCGCCCGCCAGGGCGACGAGGACGGTGGCGGAGGCGAGGACGGTCCGGCGGTGGCGCTCGTAGCGCAGGGCCAGCCGTCCGCGCGGCCGGGGCGGCGGTGTCTCCCGGACGAGGGTGTGCTCGCCGGGCTCGACGGGGCCCACGCCGCTCATGACCGCCACGGACCGCGGCTCGGACCGCCGTCGCGGTACCTCTCGGTGCATGCCTCACGCGTCTGACGGCCGATCAACTCTTCGGCTGCGCGAACGCCTTGGGTCCGCTTAGCGGCCCGTGCCGCCTCCACGACCTGGCGCAGGATGTCGTACTGCCGGTTGGACAGTCCCATCGACTGATAGTCGCCGTACGGTTCGCCGCCGTCCAGCATCTCGTGCGCCCAGTACCCGACGGCGCTCACGCACAACTCCGTGCCGGACAGGGGGCGCGGGGGCCCGGACGTCGCCGACGGCGCGGGCACGCTGTGCGCGGCACCGGCGGAAGCGCCCACCGGGTCACCGGAGCCGCCGCAGCCGGCGGCCGCGACGGCCATCACCAGCCCCAGTGCCGCCAGTCCCGGCCGGAGCACCCCTCCCCGTCCCATGGCCCGACGCTAGGGCGCGGGACGAGCGGGGGCAATGCCGCGGTCAGGAGTGCGCCCCGCGGTCAGGGGGCGTGCCACGGTTAGGGGGCGTGCCACGGTCAGGGGGTGCCGCGGACCCGTGGCGCGCGGGCCCGGGGCGCGCGGCACGAGGGTGCTGACGGGCCGTCACGGGGCCGCCGGGGGCGGGCGTACGGCTCAGCCCGCCTTGCCCGCCCCGGCCCCGTCGCCGGGGTTCACGTCCCGCAGCAGGCAGGTCAGCCGGGCGGTGCACACCCGGCGGTCCTGCTCGTCGCTGATCACGACCTCGTACGTCGCCGTCGACCGCCCCCGGTGCACCGGCGTGGCCGCCCCGGTGACCAGGCCGGAGCGGACGCCGCGGTGGTGGGTGCAGTTCAGGTCGACACCGACGGCGATCTTGGAGGCGCCGCCGTGCAGCATCGAGCCGACCGACCCGAGCGTCTCGGCCAGCACGGCCGAGGCGCCGCCGTGCAGCAGCCCGTAAGGCTGGGTGTTGCCCTCCACCGGCATGGTGCCGACGACCCGGTCGGCCGAGGCCGCCACGATCTGGACGCCCATGCGCGTCCCCAGGTGCCCGGCGGAGAACAGGGCGGGCAGGTCGACGCCGAGCGCGGCGTACTCGTCGATGACCTCCTGCGGGAACTGCACCTGCTGCTGCTCGCCCATGGGCCGGCTCCGTTTCGTCGATCCGTCCGTGCGTCCGCCCGCCTGCCGGTCGCGGTGACCGGCAGGCTGCTTCGCATCGCTTCGCTTCGGTTAGCTGAGCAAACGCTCAGTCGGTCGCCGATTGTTCCAGACGGACGACCACCGACTTGCTGGCCGGGGTGTTGCTGGTGTCCGCCGTGGCGTCCAGCGGCACCAGGACGTTGGTCTCCGGGTAGTACGCCGCCGCACAGCCCCGTGCCGTCGGGTAGTGCACGACGCGGAAACCGGGCGCCCGCCGCTCCACCCCGTCCCGCCACTCGCTCACCAGGTCGACGTACGCACCGTCCGCGACGTCCAGCTTCCGGGCGTCCTCCGGATTGACCAGGACGACGCGGCGGCCGTTCCTGATCCCCCGGTAACGGTCGTCCAGGCCGTAGATCGTGGTGTTGTACTGGTCGTGCGAGCGCAGTGTCTGGAGCAGCAGCCGCCCCTCGGGCAGCTCGGGGAACTCGACCGGCGCGGCGGTGAAGTTGGCCTTGCCCGTGGCCGTCGGGAAGCGGCGCTCGTCGCGCGGGGCGTGGGGGAGCGCGAAGCCCCCGGGATGCGCCACGCGCGTGTTGAAGTCCTCGAAGCCCGGCACGACACGCCCGATGCGGTCACGGACCGTCGCGTAGTCCTTCTCGAACTCCTCCCACGGCGTGCGGCTGCCCTCGCCCAGCACCCGGCGGGCCAGGCGGCACACGATCGCCGGCTCGGACAGCAGCTGCCGGCTCGCGGGCTCCAGCCGGCCGCGCGAGGCGTGCACCATGCCCATGGAGTCCTCGACGGTGACGAACTGCTCGCCGCCACCCTGGAGATCACGCTCCGTGCGGCCCAGCGTCGGCAGGATCAGCGCCCGTGCGCCCGTGACGGCGTGCGAGCGGTTCAGCTTCGTCGACACGTGCACGGTGAGCCGCGCACGGCGCATGGCCGCCTCGGTGACCTCCGTGTCGGGGGACGCGGAGACGAAGTTGCCGCCCATGGCGAAGAAGACCTTCGCCTCGCCGTCCCGCAGCGCGCGGATCGCCCGTACGACGTCGTAGCCGTGCTCGCGCGGCGGGGCGAAGCCGAACTCCTTCTCCAGGGCGTCCAGGAACGCGGGCGCGGGCCGCTCGAAGATGCCCATCGTGCGGTCGCCCTGCACGTTGGAGTGGCCGCGCACCGGGCAGACGCCCGCACCCGGACGTCCGATGTTGCCGCGCAGGAGCAGGAAGTTCACGACCTCGCGGATGGTGGGCACCGAGTGCTTGTGCTGGGTCAGGCCCATCGCCCAGCACACGATGGTGCGCTTCGAGGCGAGCACCATGCGCAGCGCCTCCTCGATCTCCGCGCGCGTGAGACCGGTCGCGGCGAGCGTGTCGTCCCAGTCGGCGGCGCGGGCGGCCGCGGCGAACTCCTCGTAGCCGTGCGTGTGTTCCTCGACGAAGGCGTCGTCGACCGCGCCCTCCGTCTCGAGGATCAGCTTGTTGAGGAGCCGGAAGAGGGCCTGGTCGCCGCCGAGCCGGATCTGCAGGAACAGGTCGGTGAGGGACGCGCCCGCGGTGAGCCCCTTGGGGGTCTGCGGGTTCTTGAAGCGCTCGAGACCGGCCTCGGGCAGCGGATTGACGCTGATGATCCGCGCGCCGTTCGCCTTGGCCTTCTCCAGGGCGGAGAGCATCCGCGGGTGGTTGGTGCCCGGGTTCTGGCCCGCCACGATGATCAGATCGGACTTGTAGAGGTCCTCCAGCAGGACGCTGCCCTTGCCGACGCCGATGGTCTCGGACAGGGCCGAGCCGGACGACTCGTGGCACATGTTGGAGCAGTCCGGCAGGTTGTTGGTGCCCAGCTCGCGCGCGAAGAGCTGGTAGAGGAACGCCGCCTCGTTGCTGGTGCGTCCCGAGGTGTAGAAGACCGCCTCGTCGGGCGAGTCCAGGGCGGTGATCTCCTCGGCGACGATGTCGAAGGCGCGCTCCCAGGTGACCGGCTCGTAGTGCTCGCCGCCCTCCGGCAGGTACACCGGGTGCGTCAGCCGGCCCTGCTGGCCCAGCCAGTAGCCGCTGCGGGTCGCGAGGTCGGCCACGGGGTGCGCGGCGAAGAACTCCGGGGTGACCCGGCGCAGGGTGGCCTCCTCGGCCACCGCCTTCGCACCGTTCTCGCAGAACTCCGCCTTGTGCCGGTGGTCGCCCTCCGGCCAGGCGCAGCCCGGGCAGTCGAAGCCGTCCTTCTGGTTGACGCTCAGCAGCGTCAGCGCCGTCCGCCGCACGCCCATCTGCCGCTGCGCGATCCGCAGGGTGTGGCCGATCGCCGGGATGCCCGCCGCCGCGTGCTGCGGCTCCGAGACCTGCGGCGCGTCCTGAACCGGGTCGCCCTTGGGCGGCTTGGTCGCCATCGCGCGCTCCTTCGCTTACGCGTTGTGAAGTAGGTCTCCGATCCTCGCACGCGCCGGTCACGGCGAGGCTGCTCGGGGCGGGGCGGGGCGGGGCGGGGCGGGGCGGGGCGGGGCGGGGCCGCAGGCAGTGCTTGCGCCGGCGGAACGAGGGCGAGCTAGTGGCGCCGGGCGGGAGCCGCGCCCGCAGGGGCGCGGGGAACGGCGCGACCAGCCACGACGCACCCGCAGCCGGAGTGACCGCGCTGGTGCCACCGGCGATCGCGGCACCGGCTGTCAGTGCCACGTGGCAGGATCGGTGTCGTGGCGAAGACAGCATCGAAGAAGACCGACAGCACCTCCGGCGGCCGACCGCGGCTGATGCTCATGGACGGGCACTCCCTGGCGTACCGCGCGTTCTTCGCGCTGCCCGCGGAGAACTTCACGACCGCGACGGGCCAGCCGACCAACGCGATCTACGGCTTCGCGTCGATGCTGGCCAACACCTTGCGTGACGAGGCGCCCACGCACTTCGCGGTGGCGTTCGACGTCTCCCGCAAGACCTGGCGGTCCGAGGAGTTCACCGAGTACAAGGCGAACCGCTCCAAGACCCCGGACGAGTTCAAGGGGCAGGTCGAGCTGATCGGCGAGCTGCTCGACTCCATGCACGTCCCCCGGTTCGCCGTCGAGGGCTTCGAGGCGGACGACGTCATCGCCACCCTCGCCACCCAGGCCGAGGCCGAGGGCTTCGACGTGCTGATCGTCACCGGTGACCGGGACTCCTTCCAGCTGGTCAGCGAGCACACCACGGTTCTCTACCCGACCAAGGGCGTCTCCGAGCTGACCCGCTTCACCCCGGAGAAGGTCTTCGAGAAGTACGGGCTGACCCCCGCCCAGTACCCCGACTTCGCGGCGCTGCGCGGCGACCCGTCCGACAACCTGCCCGGCATCCCGGGCGTCGGCGAGAAGACGGCCGCGAAGTGGATCAACCAGTTCGGGTCCTTCGCGGAGCTGGTCGAGCGTGTCGAAGAGGTCAAGGGCAAGGCCGGGCAGAATCTGCGCGACCACCTGGAGTCGGTCAAGCTCAACCGCCGGCTCACCGAGCTGGAGCGGCGCGTCGAGCTGCCGAAGACGGTCACCGACCTGGAGCGGACGGCGTACGACCGCAAGGGCGTCGCGGTGATCCTGGACACCCTGGAGATCCGGAACCCCTCCCTGCGCGAGCGGCTCTACGCCGTGGACCCGGGCGCCGAGGAGGCCGAGGCCGCCCCGGTGGTCGCGGACGGCGTGGAGCTGGACGGCACGGTGCTCGGCACGGGCGAGCTGGCCGGCTGGCTCACCGAGCACGGCGACCGGCCGCTCGGCGTGGCCACGGTCGACACTTGGGCCCTGGGCACCGGCTCGGTCACCGAGGTCGCGCTGGCGGCGGCCGACGGCAAGGCCGCCTGGTTCGACCCGACGGAGACCGACGAGGCCGACGAGACGGCGTTCCGGGCCTGGCTCTCCGACCCGGACCGGCCGAAGGTCCTGCACAACGCCAAGGGCGCGATGCGCGTCTTCGCCGAGCACGGCTGGAGCGTCGCCGGCGTGGGTATGGACACCGCGCTCGCCGCCTACCTGGTCAAGCCCGGCCGCCGTTCCTTCGACCTGGACGCGCTGTCCCTGGAGTACCTGCACCGCGAGCTGGCCCCCGCCGCCGCGGCCGACGGACAGCTCGCCTTCGGCGCGGACGAGGGCGCCGAGGCCGAGGCGCTGATGGTGCAGGCCCGCGCGATCCTCGACCTGGGCGAGGCCTTCGAGGGCCGCCTGGCGGACGTCGGCGCCGCCGACCTGCTGCGCGACATGGAGCTGCCCACGTCCGCGCTGCTCGCCCGCATGGAGCGGCACGGCATCGCGGCCGACCGCGAGCACCTCCAGGCGATGGAGCAGATGTTCGCGGGCGCCGTCCAGCAGGCGGTGAAGGAGGCGCACGCGGCGGCCGGACGAGAATTCAACCTGGGTTCGCCCAAGCAGCTCCAGGAGGTCCTCTTCGGCGAGCTGAACCTGCCGAAGACCAAGAAGACCAAGACCGGCTACACCACCGACGCCGACGCCCTGGCCTGGCTCGCCGCCCAGACGGACAACGAACTGCCGGTGATCATGCTCCGCCACCGCGAGCAGGCCAAGCTGCGGGTCACGGTGGAGGGCCTGATCAAGACGATCGCCGCGGACGGCCGCATCCACACCACTTTCAACCAGACGGTCGCCGCGACCGGCCGCCTCTCCTCCACGGACCCGAACCTGCAGAACATCCCGGTCCGCACCGACGAGGGACGCGCCATCCGCCGCGGCTTCGTGGTGGGCGAGGGCTTCGAGTCCCTGATGACGGCCGACTACAGCCAGATCGAGCTGCGCGTGATGGCCCACCTGTCCGAGGACGAGGGCCTGACCGAGGCGTTCACGTCCGGCGAGGACCTCCACACCACCGCGGCGGCCCAGGTCTTCTCCGTCGAGCAGTCGGCCGTGGACGCGGAGATGCGCCGCAAGATCAAGGCCATGTCCTACGGCCTGGCGTACGGCCTGTCCGCCTTCGGTCTCTCCCAGCAGCTGAACATCGAGGCGGCCGAGGCCCGCGGCCTCATGGACGCCTACTTCGAGCGCTTCGGCGGCGTACGGGACTATCTGCGCCGGGTCGTCGACGAGGCACGGGCCACGGGCTACACGGCGACCCTCTTCGGCCGCCGCCGTTATCTGCCCGACCTCAACAGCGACAACCGCCAGCGCCGCGAGGCGGCCGAGCGCATGGCCCTGAACGCGCCGATCCAGGGCACGGCGGCCGACATCGTCAAGATCGCCATGCTCAACGTGGACAAGGCGCTGCGCGAGGCCGGCCTCAAGTCCCGCATGCTCCTCCAGGTCCACGACGAAATCGTCCTGGAGATCGCGCCGGGTGAGCGCGCGACGGCAGAGGAACTGGTCCGCCGCGAAATGGCCGACGCGGTACGGCTCAGGGTCCCCCTGGGGGTCTCGGTGGGCGCGGGCCGGGACTGGGAGTCGGCAGCGCACTAGCCTCCCTGCCTCCCTGCCTCCCTGCCGCCCTGCCGCTGGGGCGGCACGGGTGGGCGGTGGGGATCCCCCCGCTCGAGCGAAGCCGAGAGTGGGGGAGGCACCCGGCGACGCCGGGCTGCGCCCTCCCCCCCCCCGCCCCCAGCCAACGCCGGGCGGCCCTGTCGGACCGGGGGCGGCCCCCCTGTTCCACTCGGGACACCCGTGCCCCGCCCCCCCCCGTCACTCCGCTGGCCCCCGAGGAAACGCCCCGCCCCCGCTCTCCGCCGAGGATGCGGGCATGGGTATACGCATGCTCCACCCCCGGACAACACCGGCACGGGCACGCACAGACGGACCCGCCCGCGTGCCACTCCTCCCCGTCCCGGTCTTCGCGCCGGGCGCAAGTACCGGCCGCACCCCCGCCACCCTCACGACGGCCCTGCGGCACACCGCGAAGGACCTCCGCCGCAGCCTCGCCCGCAAGGCTCCCGCGGTCCCCGGAACCTCCGCCACCTCCGCCCCGCACGAGACACCCGCCTGGCGCCTGTGGGCCGGCCTGGCCCGCGGTTACCTCGCCCTGACCCTCAGCCTGCTGCCCCGGCCGCGCCCCGCCCGCACCTTCACCGTCTTCGTCGCGAGCGCCGACCCTCTGGGCGCACGACGCGGAGGTACGGCTCCGTACTGAGCACGGCCCTGGGGCTCATATGGCCAAGTGGTGAATATCGGGCAGGAACGGGTGCCCGTGCAAAGCAAGTTGTCGTAGGGTCGCCTGCGGCACCGTACGGGTCGAACAGACGGACACCGTGCTCGGAGGAGTGCGGTGCAACCGTCGGTGCCCGACGATCGTCACAACAGGGCGGATACAGCGGGTACAACGGGCGAGCACGACAGCGGAAGACGGACGGGAAAGGACGCGCGGGCGTCCAGGGGAGGGGATCACTCTATGGCGGCGCATTTCGACAGGAGGCTCCGCAAGGCGGCGGTCACCACCACCGTGGCGGCGGTCGCGGTCGCGGCCCTGTCCGCGTCCCAGGCTCCCGACGTGACGGCCGACGGCAACGGCAGACAGACCACCGCCGACAACGTGCCGACGTCCGACACACCCTCCGCGGAGAGCGCCACCGGCAACTCGCCCTACTACACCGACCTGCCGCCGCTCAACAGCCCCAGCCCCGCCCCGACCACGGGCACGCCCACCTCCCCGGGCTCGCCCGAGGCCGGCATTCCCGCGACCGTCCTCGACGCCTACAAGAAGGCCGAGGCGGAGCTGCGCCGTGCCAAGCCCGGCTGCAACCTGCCCTGGCAACTGCTCGCCGCCATCGGCAAGGTGGAGTCCGGTCAGGCCCGCGGCGGCCGCGTGGACGCGGGCGGCACCACGATCGGCAAGATCATCGGCCCGCAGCTCGACGGCAACGGCTTCGCGCTCATCAAGGACACCGACAACGGCGTCTACGACGGCAACAGCAGCTACGACAACGCCGTGGGCCCCATGCAGTTCATCCCGTCCACCTGGGCATGGGCGGGCCGCGACGGCAACGGCGACGGCAAGGAAGACCCCAACAACGTCTACGACGCCGCGCTCGCCGCAGGCCACTACCTGTGCCGCTACGACTGGAACCTGTCCGACCAGGCCGACCTCGACCGCGCGATCCTCAGCTACAACAACTCGCAGGACTACCTGAACACGGTCCTGTCGTGGCTCGAGCACTACCGCAGGGGAACCCACGAGATCCCGGACGGCACCGGCAGCCTCCCGGTCGGCCGCAGCGACGACACCGGCGCGGGCGCCAGTCCCGCGCCGGGCAGGACGAGCACGAGCACCCCGCCCAAGGCCCCCGGTAAGACGCCCGGCCCGGGCAAGAGCCCGAGTACGCCGCCGACGTCGGGCGAGACCACCAACCCCGGCGGTCCGAGCACCAAGCCCCCGAAGGACCCGGAGCCGCCGACCAGCACCCCCACGCCGGTCCCGACCCCCACCGACACCGTTCACCACCTGGAGAACGCCGGCGCCACGGGGCTCACCGCGACCGCGGGCGACACCTTCGCCAAGAGGATCAGCGCCCGTGCCGAGACCAAGGCCGGAGACGCCGTCGGCAAGGTGCGCATCCGCTTCACGGTCCTGGGCGACACGGACGCCGCCTTCACCGGCGGTGACAAGTTCGCCGCGGTCACCACCGACGCCTCCGGCACCGCCGAGGCACCCGCGCTGGTGGCCGGCGAGCAGACCGGCGAGTTCACCGTCCGCGCCACGGTGATCGGCCGTACCCTCCCGGGCCTGGACTACAAGGCCACCGTCACCGAGCGCGTCGCCGACACCCTCACCCGTACCACCGACACCGAGCTGACCTGCACGCCGGGCGGCGAGTTCGCCGACCCGGTCGCCGTGAAGGCCACGCTCAAGGGCGCGGTCGCGGACAAGGTCGCCGTCACCGCGACGCTCATCAAGTCGGACGCCGACCCGACCGAGAACGACAAGGGTCCCTACTTCAAGGACGCCGACGGGAAGGCCGTCCGCACGCTGACCGGCCGGAAGACCGACGCCAAGGGCGTGCTGGAGCTGCCGAAGCTCTTCGCCGACGACGCCGAGGGCACGTACATCCTCCGCCTCACCACGCCGGGCGGTGGCACGCTCGACGTCACCCTGACGGTGGCCAAGGCGGCCGGAACGACACCGGAACCCTCCACCGACCCGTCCGGGACCCCTTCCGCCGGCCCGTCCGAGACGCCCACCGCCGAACCGTCCACCGGACCGGAGGCCTAGGCCGCCCGGCCCGGCGGGCGCCCTCCGCCCCGCCGGGCCGTCGCGGTCACCTGCCGAGCCGGGCCTTCGTGTACCGCGTCGGCTCCGCCGTGGCCGGGTCCTCGGGCCACGGGTGCTTCGGATACCGGCCGCGCAGCTCCGCCCGTACGCCCTTGTATCCGTCCCTCCAGAACGAGGCCAGGTCCGCCGTGACCGCGGCGGGACGGCCGGCGGGGGAGAGAAGATGCACGAGGAGCGGCACCCCGGCGACCTCCGGTGACCGCTGGAGCCCGAACATCTCCTGCAGCTTCACCGCGAGCACGGGCTGTTCGGGGTCGGCATAGTCGATCCGGATCCTGGACCCACTGGGGACGGCGATCCGCTCGGGGGCCAGCTCGTCGAGGCGCGCCGCCTCCCCGGAGGCCCAGGGCAGCAGCCGGGTCAGCGCCTCCGCGGCGTCGATCCGCCCCAGGTCGGACCGCCGCCGGGCCCGGCTCAGCTCGGGCTCCAGCCACTCGTCCGCGCGCGCGAGGAGCGCGTCGTCGGTGACGTCCGGCCAGGGCTCACCCAGGTGGCTCCGCAGGAACGCGAGCCGTCGGCGCAGCAGTTCCGCGTCCGCCGACCGGCGCAGCAGCCCGAACCCCTCCCGCCGCAACCCCTCCAGCAGCGCGCCCCGCACGAGACCGGGGTCGGCGGCGGAAAGGGGCCGCACCGCCAGCTCCACGGCCCCGAGCCGCTCGACACGCCGGGCCACCACGTCGCCGTCGGCCCAGTGCACCTCGTCCCGTTCCGTCAGCAGTGCCCCGGCCGCGAGCCGGGCGGTGTCCTCGTCGACGACCGCACCGAGCTGCACGCGCGCGTGCCCCCTTCCCACGGGCCGGTCGGCCACGGCCACGGCGATCCACGGCGCCCCGCGCAGCGCGGACGCCTCCGGCAGCTCCGCCCGGGTGCCGGACACCATCAGATACGAACCGCCGTCCTTCCTGGCCACCCGTTCGGGAAACGCCAGGGCGGCCACCAGTCCGGCGAGAGCCTCCTCGCCCACCCGCCGTCCGCGTCCACCGCCCCGGCCCTCCACGGCGCCCCGCAGCCGCCGCACCTCGGCCCGCCACCGCGCCGCGTACGCGTCCCCGCCGCGCCGAGCGGCCCGCAGGACGGCCGGGAGGTCGTCCCCGTACTCCCGAGGCGCCTCCTCACTCAGCAGCCCCACCACCTCGGCCACCACCTCACCCACCCCGGCTCCCCGGCCCTCGAAGCCGCCGGTCCGGTCATCGCCTGCGGCGGCGGTGTGCGTCCCGGCGATGCCCGCCCGGGGGGAGGCCGTCCCGGGGGCGTCCGTCGTGGAGGGGGCCGCTCCGGCCGCGTCCGCCCCGGAGCCGCCGGCCCTGGAAGCGCTCAGCTCCTCCGCGTCCAGGAGCGCCCGGCCCAGCCGGGGGTGCAGCCCGAGGCGGGCCAGCCGTGCGCCCCGCTCCGTCGCCCGGCCGGCCGGATCCACCGCGCCGACCGCCTCCAGCACCGACCGGGCGGCCGCCATCGCCCCGCCCGGCGGCGGATCGAGCAGCGCCAGACCCGACGCGTCCGGGTCGCCCCAGCAAGCCGCCTGCAACGCGAACGCCGTCAGGTCGGCCACCTTGATCTCCGGCGCCGGGAACCGCGGCAGACGGGCGTCCTCCGCCTCCGCCCAGCAGCGGTACACCACCCCCGGGGCCTCACGGCCGGCCCGGCCCGCCCGCTGCCGCGCCGCCGCCCGCGAGGCCCGTACCGTCGCCAGCGCGCTCAGCCCGCGCGCGTGATCCACGCGCGGCTCCCGCGCGAGGCCCGCGTCCACGACCACCCGCACGCCCGGAACCGTCAGCGACGACTCGGCCACCGAGGTCGCCAGCACCACCCTGCGGCGCGCCCCGGGCGCCAGCACGGCGTCCTGTACGGCCGCGGGTGCCCGGCCGTGCACCTGGAGCACGTCGACGTCCCCGAGCGCCCCCAGATGCCCGGCGACACGGGAGATCTCGCCGACCCCCGGCAGGAAACACAGCACGTCCCCGTCCCGCTCGGCCAGCGCCCGCCGCACCACCGACGCCACGTGCGCGAGCAGGGCCGGGTCCACCCGCATCCCGTGCGGCGGCCGCACGGGACGCGCCGGTGGCGCCCACACGGCCTCGACGGGATACGACACACCCGGCGCCTCGACGACCGGCGCGCCGCCCAGCAGCCGGGACCAGCCCTCCGCGTCGGTCGTGGCCGACGCGGCCACCAGCCGCAGCTCGGGCCGCAGGGCCTGCCGCACGTCCCACAGGAACGCGGCCGTCGTGTCCGCGTCCAGATGCCGCTCGTGGCACTCGTCCAGCACCACCACGTCGACGCCCGTCAGCTCCTGGTCCCGCTGGAGCCGCTGGAGCAGCACACCGGTCGTGACGACCTCCACGCGCGCGTGGCGCCCGACCACCCGTTCACCGCGCACCGTGTACCCGACGTGCTCGCCCGGCTTCTCGCCCAGCAGCCACGCCATCCGCCGCGCCGCCGCCCGCGCCGCGATCCGCCGCGGCTCGGCGACGACCACCCGCCGCGCGGGAGCCTCCTCCCCGCCCAGCAGCCCGGCCAGCGCCAGCGGCACCAGCGTCGTCTTGCCGGTGCCGGGCGGCGCGACCAGCACCGCGGTGCCGGGCCCCTCCAGGGCGTCGTGCAGCGCGGGCAGGGCGCCGCGCACGGGCAGCGCGTCCAGGGCGTCGTAACGGATCATGCCCCCAGTGTCGTACGTCCGCGAAACCGCCCTCCACGCGCGCGTGGACCCGCACCCGGGCCGATGCCGCCGCGGCTCAGTCGCGCTCGCAGACGAAGATCGCCGTCCCCGGGATCAGATGCCCGCGCAGCGGCGACCAGCCGCCCCACTCCGAGGTGTTCCACTCCGGCCACTCCGGCTCCACGAGGTCCACCAGCCGGAACCCCGACGTCACCACGTCCCGCACCCGGTCGCCGAGCGTCCTGTGGTGCTCGACGTACACCGCGAGGCCCTCGTCGTCCTGCTCCACGTACGGCGTGCGGTCGAAGTACGACGCGGACACCGACAGCCCCTCGGGCCCGGGCTCGTCCGGGAACGACCAGCGCAGCGGGTGCGTGACCGAGAAGACGAAGCGGCCGCCGGGCCGCAGCACCCGGTGCACCTCCCGCAGCACCAGCCGCGGGTCGGCGACGAACGGCAGCGCCCCGTACGCCGAGCACGCCAGGTCGAACGAGCCGTCCGCGAAGGGCAGGACCGTCGCGTCGGCACACACCAGGGGGAACGAGCCGCCGATGCGCAGGGCGTGCTGGAGCTGGCGGTGGGAGAGGTCCAGTGCCACCGGGCGGGCACCCTGGGCGGTCAGCCACCGCGAGCACTGGGCGGCGCCGGCCCCGATCTCCAGGACGTCCTTGCCCTTCAGGTCCTCCGGCGGGCCGAGCAGCTCGGCCTCCACCTCGTCCAGCCCCTCGGGACACCACACGAAGCGGTCGTCGCCGAGGAAGGTGCCGTGCTCGGTCTGGTACTCGTCCGCGTTCCGGTCCCACCAGCCGCGGTTGGCGCGGGAACTCTCCGTGACACCGGCGGCACGCCGGGTGGCCTCGGGTTCTGGTCCTTCGGCTCCCTCGGCCCCGGATGCGACCCCGGATACGGCTTCGGACGTTGCGGGCTCTTGGATGACCGGCTCCCTCGTACTAGTCTGCGGGCTCTTCCGTGCCGCCGCCCGCGTGTCGCGCAAGGGGCGTCCAGGGCTCCGTGTGGCCTCGGGAGACGGCTTTTGTGCCGGGTATGCGACGATCCGCCCCGGGTGTGCGGCTTCGCGCATTGACCCTGCCCGGCTGCCCCCGTATGCTACAAGTTGCGCTGCGGGCCTGCGCACCTCAGACGTAGCAGGTCGCGCTCGCATCTGTTGTATGTCCCCTCGGTTCTCGAGGTGTCACCCCTGGTTTCGGTGACGCTTCCTAAGCTGTCCGGCTTCTTCAGAGCGAAACGGGCTCCCGGCGCAAGCAGTACCTACGACTCAATGTCCGTACCGGAGCCCTTTCCCACATGACGAGCAGCACCGAGACCACCGCCACCACCCCGCAGGTTGCGGTCAACGACATCGGTAACGAGGAAGCCTTCCTCGCCGCGATCGACGAGACGATCAAGTACTTCAACGACGGCGACATCGTCGACGGCGTCATCGTGAAGGTCGACCGGGACGAGGTCCTGCTCGACATCGGTTACAAGACCGAAGGTGTCATCCCGAGCCGCGAGCTCTCGATCAAGCACGACGTCGACCCCAACGAGGTCGTCGCCGTCGGTGACGAGATCGAGGCCCTTGTTCTCCAGAAGGAGGACAAGGAAGGCCGCCTGATCCTCTCGAAGAAGCGCGCCCAGTACGAGCGTGCCTGGGGCACCATCGAGAAGATCAAGGAAGAGGACGGCATCGTCACCGGTACCGTCATCGAGGTCGTCAAGGGTGGTCTCATCCTCGACATCGGCCTCCGCGGCTTCCTCCCGGCCTCCCTGGTCGAGATGCGTCGCGTCCGCGACCTCCAGCCCTACGTGGGCAAGGAGCTCGAGGCGAAGATCATCGAGCTGGACAAGAACCGCAACAACGTGGTCCTGTCCCGCCGTGCCTGGCTGGAGCAGACCCAGTCCGAGGTCCGCCAGACGTTCCTCACCACCCTCCAGAAGGGTCAGGTCCGTTCCGGCGTCGTCTCCTCGATCGTCAACTTCGGTGCCTTCGTGGACCTGGGTGGCGTCGACGGTCTGGTCCACGTCTCCGAGCTGTCCTGGAAGCACATCGACCACCCGTCCGAGGTTGTCGAGGTCGGCCAGGAAGTCACCGTCGAGGTCCTCGACGTCGACATGGACCGCGAGCGTGTCTCCCTGTCGCTGAAGGCGACCCAGGAAGACCCGTGGCAGCAGTTCGCCCGCACCCACCAGATCGGCCAGGTCGTGCCCGGCAAGGTCACGAAGCTGGTGCCGTTCGGTGCGTTCGTCCGCGTGGACGAGGGCATCGAGGGTCTGGTCCACATCTCCGAGCTGGCCGAGCGCCACGTGGAGATCCCGGAGCAGGTCGTCCAGGTCAACGACGAGATCTTCGTCAAGGTCATCGACATCGACCTCGAGCGCCGCCGCATCAGCCTCTCGCTGAAGCAGGCCAACGAGGCCTTCGGTGCCGACCCGTCGGCGGTCGAGTTCGACCCGACCCTGTACGGCATGGCCGCGTCCTACGACGACCAGGGCAACTACATCTACCCCGAGGGCTTCGACCCCGAGACCAACGACTGGCTCGAGGGCTACGAGACCCAGCGCGAGGCCTGGGAGACGCAGTACGCCGAGGCCCAGCAGCGCTTCGAGCAGCACCAGGCGCAGGTCATCAAGTCCCGCGAGGCGGACGAGAAGGCCGCGGCCGAGGGTGTCGACACCGCGGGTGCGGCTCAGGCCGCGTCCGGCAGCGGTGGCGGCGGCGGTGGCTCGTACTCCTCCGAGGGTGGCGACAACTCCGGCGCCCTGGCGTCGGACGAGGCGCTGGCCGCGCTGCGCGAGAAGCTGGCCGGCGGCCAGAGCTGAAGCTCCGCACACCGGCCGCTGACCCACGGCGGTTGAAGCACAGCGGTTGACCGAGGGGCCGCACCTTCCGAGGTGCGGCCCCTTCGGGTTTCTCCCGGGGCGGTTCCTTCTGGGAATGCCCCGCCCCGCAAGGGCGTTGTCACGTGTGAACACGAGGAGGGGAGCGGTCACTGTGCTTGATCCGCAGGATTTGTACGCCTGGGAGCCGAAGGGCCTTGCCGTCGTCGACATGGCACTCGCCCAGGAGTCGGCCGGACTGGTCATGCTGTACCACTTCGACGGATACATCGACGCCGGCGAGACCGGCGACCAGATCGTCGACCAGGTGCTCGACTCGCTGCCCCACCAGGTCGTCGCCCGCTTCGACCACGACCGGCTCGTGGACTACCGGGCGCGCCGGCCGCTGCTGACCTTCAAACGCGACACCTGGACGGACTACGAGGAACCCACCATCGAGGTGCGGCTCGTCCAGGACGCCACCGGAGCGCCCTTCCTGATCCTGTCCGGCCCCGAGCCGGACGTCGAGTGGGAGCGTTTCGCCGCCGCCGTACGGCAGATCGTGGAGCGGCTCGGCGTCCGTCTGTCGGTGAGCTTCCACGGCATCCCCATGGGCGTCCCGCACACCCGTCCCGTAGGCATCACCCCGCACGGCACCCGCACCGACCTCGTGCCGGGCCACCGCAGCCCCTTCGAGGAGGCGCAGGTCCCCGGCAGCGCGGAGGCGCTCGTCGAGTACCGGCTCGCGCAGGCCGGCCACGAGGTGCTCGGCGTCGCCGCGCACGTCCCGCACTACATCGCCCGCTCCGCGTACCCGGACGCGGCGCTGACCGTCCTGGAGTCGATCACCGCGGCGACCGGTCTGGTCCTGCCCGGCATCGCGCACGCCCTGCGCACGGAGGCCCACCGCACCCAGACGGAGATCGACCGGCAGATCCAGGAGGGCGACGAGGAACTCACCGCGCTCGTCCAGGGCCTGGAGCACCAGTACGACGCGGCCGCCGGCGCCGAGACCCGGGGCAACATGCTCGCCGAGCCCCTCGAGATCCCCTCGGCGGACGAGATCGGCCGCGAGTTCGAACGGTTCCTGGCGGAGCGGGAGGGCGACGGCTGACGCCGCAACCGGCAGGCCCTAAGCTTCCGCTCATGTTGAAGGTGGGCCTGACCGGCGGGATCGGCGCCGGCAAGAGCGAGGTGTCCCGGCTCCTCGTCGAGCACGGCGCCGTGCTGATCGACGCGGACCGGATCGCGCGCGAGGTCGTCGCCCCCGGGACGCCGGGGCTCGCCGCGGTCGTGGAGGCGTTCGGCGAGGACGTCCTCGCCCGGGACGGCAGCCTGGACCGGCCGAAACTGGGCTCGATCGTCTTCGCCGACCCGGAGAAGCTGTCCGTTCTGAACGGCATCGTGCACCCCCTGGTGGGTGAGCGCTCCCGCGCCCTCGAGGAGGCCGCCGCCGAGGACGCCGTCGTCGTCCACGACGTCCCCCTGCTCACGGAGAACGGCCTCGCCCCGCTGTACGACCTCGTGGTCGTCGTGGACGCCGACCCCGCCACCCAGCTCGACCGGCTGGTACGGCTGCGGGGCATGACCGAGCAGGACGCGCGGGCCCGCATGGCCGCCCAGGCGACGCGCGAGCAGCGCCGGGAGATCGCCGACGTGGTCGTCGACAACGACGTACCGCTCGAGGAACTGCGCCGACGGGTGGCAGACGTGTGGGCCGGACTGGTGCGCAAGGCGCACACAGAACGGCACGCCGGGCGGCGCACGGAATAGCGAACCCCGCGCGCGCGTTGATCCCTTCCAGCGAGGGAAGGACTCTGCCGTGCCCGAGACAAGCGGTTCGACCGGACGTACGCCGGAGACGGATGTCATCGACTTCCGTGCCGCCGAGCAGCTGCTCGCGGCGCGGGACCCGCGTGGCGCGGTGAAGCTCCTCGACGGGGTCATCGGCGCCCATCCCGAGAACACCGCCGCGCGGATGCTGCGTGCGCGTGCCTTCTTCGCGGCGGCGCAACTGCGACCGGCCGAGCTGGAGTTCACCATCGTGCTGGAGCGCGAGCCGGACAACGCGTTCGCGCACTTCGCACTCGCCCGCACCTACGAGCGCCGGGGCTGCCCCGACCAGGCCAGGCGCCACTTCCGGCTGGCGGCGGCGCTGGACCCGAACCCGGAGTACTTGCAGCAGGCGCGGTTCGACTCCTGACGGCGGCTCGATTCCTGACGGCCCTCAATGCCTGACCACCGCTCGGCTCCCGACGGCCGCCGCTCCGGGGTGTGCGGGCGGTCGAGGGCCGGTCAGCGCTTCGGCGGCAGGTACGGCGGGATGTCACGGCCCGGCTGGTAGTGCGGGCCCTGGCGGATGTGCCGGAGGATCACGGTCAGGTCGATCGTGGCGATCAGCCACAGCACCCCGCAGGCGAGCGCCCAGCCGAACCGTCCCGTGAGCGCGAAGGCGGCCGTGCCGAAGACCGCCCAGGCCAGCCCCCACAGGCTCAGCCAGAAACGCGCCCGCAGGGCACTGCGCGCGGTGGCCGGTTCACTGCCCGTACGCATCGGTTCACCACTTCCTGCAACGAACGTACTCCGGCGGACCGCGAGGGGGAAGCGTGGCCTGCCGCCGGGCCGGCCGCACCACGCGACCGGGTCCGTTCACTCGGTCGGGTGAACCGCCGCTACGAGGGAACGGGCGTGCGAGGGCGGGCCGTTGGACGGGCATGGAGCTGAAAATGCGAGAGGGACACCAGGGCACGGGACCCGGGGCCATCACCCCGGACGGCTGCGCGGTCGAGCTCTATGCGCGGCTGCCCGCCGGAGCCGAGCCGGACATCGTCGCCGCCGCCGTGCCCGAGGGCGCGCGGATCCTGGAGCTGGGCAGTGGCGTGGGACGCATGACCCATCCGCTGCTGGAGCGGGGTTTCACCGTCACCGCGGTGGACGAGTCCGCCGAGATGCTGGAGCGCGTGCGCGGGGCGCGCACCATATGCAGCCCGATCGAGGACCTCGACCTCGACGAGCGCTTCGACGCGGTGATGCTGGCGTCGTTCCTCGTGCACACCGGGGAGGCCGAGGTGCGGAGAGGGCTGCTGCGCACCTGCGCCCGGCATGTCGCGGCGGACGGCTGTGTACTGATCCAGCGCGAGGGGGCGGACTACCACACGAATCTGCCGCGTGAGCGGGTGGACCCCAGCGGCTTCACCGTCCGGATCCTGTCGGCGGATCCGGTGGGGGACGGAGTCAACTCGGTCCGGGCCGAGTACGAGTTCCCGGACGCGGTCTGGACCCAGACCTTCCGGGCCCGGCCGCTGACCACGGAGCAGTTCGAGGAGGCGCTCGGGGAGGCGGGACTCGCGGTGGACCGGTATCTCACCGACGACGGGACATGGGTGAGGGCCGTGCCCGTGCGGCACGGGTAGTGGAGAGAACGGGAGGAAGAAGGGCGACGGTCCGGCGATGAGTTCCGGGGCGGCGAGCGGTCTGTATCCCGACAGCAGCACGGACCGCTCGGCTCAGGAGACCGCCATGTCGGACACCACCACGTCCCCCGTCACCACCACGTCCCCCGCCACCACCCTGCCGGCCCGCGGGCGCGGCCTCCGGGTCGCCCTGCGCGTCGTGCAGGTGCTCCTCGCGCTGTTCTTCGCCGTCGCGAGCGCCCTGCCCAAGCTGATCGGGCACTCCTCGGCGGCCGACACCTTCGCCGAGATGGGCTGGGGCGACGCGGGCATGTACGCGATCGGTGTCCTCGAGCTGGCGGGAGCGGTGGCGCTGATGGTCCCGTTGCTGCAGTCGGTGGCGGCGACGGCCCTGAGCGCGCTGATGGTGGGCGCGTTCGTCGTCCAGCTCATGTACTTCGACGGTGAGAACGCGGCGACACCGCTCATCCTGATGGTGCCGCTCCTGATCGTCGCCCGGGCCCGCCGAGGGTCCAACGAGGAGCTGGGCCGCCTGGTGCGGGCCCGGGTCCGGCGGGGCTGAGCCAACCCTGCCGTGCCCCGGCCGGGCTCAGGGCCTGCTCCCGGCGTCCCTTCGGGAGCTGCTCAGGCCCTCCAGCCCGCGCAGCCGGTCCATCTCGCGGCGGTCGCGCTTGGTCGGGCGGCCGGCTCCCCGGTCGCGGATGCCGGCGGGGGCGACGGCCTCGCGGGGCGGGGGCGGCGGGGAGTTGTCGATGTAGCACTGGACGGCGACCGGGGCACCGACGCGCTTGCGGATCAGCCGCTTCACGACGACGACGCGTTCCCGGCCCTCCTGCCGCAGGCGCACCTCGTCACCGACGCGGAGCGAGTACGCGGGCTTCACCCGCTCGCCGTTCACCCGGACATGGCCGCCGCGGCAGGCGGTGGCGCCAAGGGAGCGGGTCTTGATCAGACGGACGGCCCAGATCCAGCTGTCCACGCGGACGCTCTCGCCGTTCTGCGGCCCGGCCGCCTCGGCGGCGGCGATCGCCGCGGCGGTCTTCGGGTCCGGTGTCCCGGCGGCGGGAGCGGCACCGTCCTGCGGGGCGGCCACCCGGCCGCTTCCGCTTTCGTCATGCTCGGAAGCCATGCCTCGACCTTAACCGCCCGGCACGGTGGCACGGGCCCCGATTTCCCCGGCCGGCCGGCGGGTGGAACCGGGCAGCACGGCCCCGGCGTACCTCACGGAGGCCGGGACGGTCCTACGGTGGACGCATGGACACCGGTGGACTCTCCGTGCTCGACCAGCGCATCGCGGGCTGCCGGGCCTGCCCGAGGCTGGTCGAGTGGCGGGAGGAGGTGGCCCGTACCAAACGGGCGGCGTTCGCCGACTGGACGTACTGGGGCAGGCCGGTGCCCGGCTTCGGCCCGCCGGACGCGCGGCTGCTGATCGTCGGACTGGCGCCCGCCGCCCACGGCGGCAACCGCACCGGCCGGATGTTCACCGGCGACCGTTCCGGTGACGTCCTGTACCAGGCGCTGTACGACGTGGGCCTCGCCTCGCAGCCCACCGCGGTCCGCGTGGACGACGGCCTGGAACTGTACGGGGTGCGCATCACCTCGCCGGTGCACTGCGCCCCGCCCGCCAACAAGCCCACCCCCGCCGAGCGGGACACCTGCCGGGCCTGGCTGGTCCAGGAGCTCGAACTGCTGCGGCCGACGCTGCGGGCGGTGGTCGTCCTGGGTGCCTTCGGCTGGCAGGCGGCGCTGCCCGCGTTCGCCGGAGCGGGCTGGACCGTGCCCCGCCCCCGCCCGGCCTTCGCGCACGGCGGACACGTGACGCTGGACGCGCCCGACGGACCGGACCTGCACCTCTTCGGCTGCTTCCACGTCAGCCAGCGCAACACCTTCACCGGCCGGCTCACCCCCGAGATGCTGCGCGACGTGCTGCGCGGGGCGGCGGAGACGGCGGGCCTGGCCGCCCGGTAGGCCTCACCCCGTAAAAGGAGATGAGTGCCCGGGGCCGCTGCGACTACGGTGTCCCGATGGGCCGGTACCCGGAGATCGAACCGTACGACCACGGCATGCTCGACGTCGGAGACGGCAACCGCGTCTACTGGGAGACGTGCGGAAACCCGCACGGCAGGCCCGCGCTGGTGCTGCACGGCGGGCCGGGCAGCCGCGCGAGTCCGGGCCTGAGGCGGTACTTCGACCCCGCCGCCTACCGGATCGTCCTGCTCGACCAGCGGGGCGCCGGACGCTCGCTGCCCCGCGCGAGTGCTCCCGACACCGACATGAGCGTCAACACGACCGCCCACCTCATGGCCGACCTCGAGCTGCTCCGCGCCCACCTGGGCATCGAGCGGTGGCTGGTGTGGGGCGTGTCGTGGGGCTCGGCCCTGGGCCTGCGGTATGCGCAGACGCACCCCGGAGTGGTGACCGAGCTGGTGCTGACGGGCGTTGCCACCGGCTCCGACGCCGAAGTGGCCCTCCTGACCCGCGGGTTGGGAAACATCTTCCCGGAGGCCCACGAGCGGTTCCTCGCCGAGCTGCCCCCGGACGAACGCGACGGCAACCTCGCGGCCGCGTACCACCGCCTGCTGGAGTCGCCGGACGCGGCGGTGCGGGAACGGGCCGCGCGGGCCTGGACCGACTGGGAGACGGCGATCATCCCGGCACCGCCCGGCTCGGTCGCCCGGTTCCGGGACCCGGAGTTCCGCATGGGCTTCGCGCGTACCGTCACGCACTACTGGGGCAACGACCACTTCCTGGGCGACGGCAACGACGAGGGCGTGATCCTCAGGGACGCGCACCTGCTGCGGGGCGTCCCCGGCACGCTGGTCCAGGGCAGCCTCGACTTCGGCAACCTCCTCGGCATCGTCTGGCGGCTCCACCACGCCTGGCCGGACAGCGAGCTGGTGGTCGTGGACGAGGCCGGGCACGACGCCGGAGCGGCCGGCGACGAGGCGCTGATCGCGGCGACGGACAAGTACGCGCGCGGCGACACCGGGGCGTGAAGGACGCGGCGACACCGGGGCGTGAAGGACGCGGCGACACCGGGGTGTGAAGGACGCCGCGACACCAGGGTGCGAAGGACTCGGTGGCACCGGGGCGTGAGGACCTAGGGCCGCCACACGTAGCGCACGTCCGGCTCCCGTTCCTCGTTCCGGGCGCCGTCCGTCCACTCCACGGCCGTGAAACCGTGCCGTTCGTAGAAGCGGCGCGCGGGCGTGTTGGCCTGGAACGTCCACAGCGACAGCCCGGCCGCCCGCCGCTGCCTGGCCAGGGCGACGAACCGGTCCCCGAGCCCGATGCCGCGCCACTCGGGGGCGAGGTAGAGCTGCGACAGCTCCTCGCCCTCCAGCACCATCACCCCGACCACCGCGCCGCCGGCCGCCTCCGCCACCCAGGTCTCGTACTGCTCCACCACCACGTGCCGGAAGTACGCCCGCACCTCCGTGTCGGTGCGCGGCCGGACCACGTCCGGCAGTGCGGCGGCGAAGGAGCGCAGCCAGACGTCGGCCGCCGCGCGCGCGTCGGCGGCGGAGGCGCGCCGCAGGAGGACCGCACCGGCGCCCGTCCCGGCCTCCGCAACGGGCTCGGCTCCCCGGTTCACGGACGTCCGCCCTCCGGCACCGCAGCGGTCGCGGTGATCTCCACCAGTTGCCCCGGATACCCGAGACAGGACACCCCGAGCAGCGTCGAGGAGTGCGGGCCCGCACTGAGCCCGGACGCCTCGACGACGTCCCAGACGGCGGACAGCGCGGCGGTCTCGGTGCTCACGACGTACACGTCGGTCGACAGCACGTGCTCCAGGCCGCTCCCGACGGCGCGCAACTGCTCGGTGAGGTTCGCGATCACCTGCTCGGCCTGGCGGGCCGGATCCCCCGCACCGACCAGCTTCCCCTCGGCGTCGAGCGGCACGGACCCGGCGAGGAAGGCGAGCCTGGTCCCGGCCTCGACGACGGTGGCGTGGGAGTAGACGGGCGGCGGGAAGAGACCGGGCACGGTGACGCGCTGGATCACGGGGACTCCTGGAAGAGGGGCGGACAACATCCCGATCGTCCGTTCCCGGCCCGCGCCGCGCACCCGAATTTCGCTCGCGACCCGCGTCCCGGCCGCCTAGGCTCCCGGCATCAGCCCCGCCCTGCCTCCCCCTCCCACGCCAGGAGCCCACCCAGTGCCCACCCCCACCTCCACCCCCACACTCACGGACCAGGCGTTCCTCGACACCACCGCCGACCGGCTCGCCGCCCTGCCCGCGGTCCGGGCGGTCACCCTCGGCGGCTCCCGGGCACAGGGCACGCACGGACCGGACAGCGACTGGGACCTGGCGGTCTACTACCGGGGCGCCTTCGACCCGGACGACCTCCGGGCGGTGGGCTGGGAGGGCGAGATCTCGGAGATCGGCGCGTGGGGCGGCGGCGTGTTCAACGGCGGTGCCTGGCTGACGGTCGACGGGCGCCGGGTCGACGTGCATTACCGCGACCTGGACGTGGTCGAGCACGAGGAGACCGAGGCACGGGCGGGCCGTTTCGGCGTCGAACCGTTGATGTTCCACCTGGCGGGCATCCCCACGTACCTCGTGGTCGCCGAACTGGCGATCAACAAGGTGCTGCGCGGCAGTCTGCCCCGCCCCGCCTACCCGGAGGCCCTCCGCACCACAGCCCCCGACCGCTGGTACGGCGCCGCCACCGCCACCCTCGCCTACGCCAGGGCCGGACACGCCCCCAGGGGCGCCCTCACCCAGGTCGCCGGCGCCCTGGCCCTCGCCACGACCCAGACGGCGCACGCGGTCCTGGCGGCACGCGGGGAATGGGTGACGAACGAGAAGGGGATGGTCGGCCGGGCCGGACTGGACGGGGTCGACGCACTGGTCGCGGCCCTGACACCGGAGCCGGAGAGCCTGGCACGCGCGGTCGACGACTGCGGGACGCTGCTCGACGAGGCCGTGCGGACGGCCCGGTCCGGGTGACGCGGCGGGCCGGCTGATCAGCCGGGCCGGATGCCGGGCCGACTCCCGGGGCCGTACGTTGGCGTGATGACGCCCTCTCCGCATGAGAAGCCGCAGCCCGGCGCCTGCCGCGGCAGTTCCGGCCGGCCGGCCGATCTCGTCATCACCGGTTGCACCGTTCTCGTGCACGACGACCGGGGACGGATCGGATTCGAGCAGGACGCGGCCGTCGTCGTGCGCGACGGCATCGTCGACTCCGTGACCACCGCCGCGGCCGGGGCCGCGGTGCCCGCCGCCGAACGCATCGACGCACGCGGTCAGGTCGCCCTGCCCGGGCTGATCAACTGCCACACGCACGCGCCGATGGTCGCGCTGCGCGGACTCGCCGAGGACCTGCCCACCGAGGAGTGGTTCAACGACGTCGTCTGGCCCGTCGAGTCCAACCTGACGGTGCGGGACGTGATCCTGGGCGCCCGACTGGCCTGCGCCGAGATGATCCGCGCGGGCGTCACGGCCTTCGCGGACAGCTACTTCCACATGGACGCCGTGGCCGCGGTCGTCGACCAGTGCGGGATGCGGGCGCAGTTGGGGCAGGCGTACTTCTCCTCGCAGGGGCCCGAAGGCATGGCGGCGTCGCTGGAGTTCGCGCTGCGCCGCCGTGGCGCCGCGGGCGGCCGGATCACCACCGCCCTCGCTCCGCACGCCCCCTACACGGTGGTCGACGCCGACCTGGCCGCGACCGCCGAACTCGCCCGCGAGCACGGCCTGCCCGTGCACCTCCACGCCGCCGAGAACCGCGACCAGACCGACACCAGCCTCGCCCGCCACGGGGTCACCCCGATCGGGGTCCTGGAACGCACCGGCGTCCTCGGCACCGACGTGCTCATCGCCCACGGCACCGGCATCACCGAGGGCGACCTGCCGCTCCTCGCGCGTGCGGACGGCCGTACGGCGGTGGCGACCGCGCCCCGCGGCTACCTCAAGTTCGCCTGGCCCGGCACCACGCCCGTGCGCGCCCTGCGCGACATCGGCGTCCCCGTGGGGCTCGCCACCGACGGAGCCGCCTCCAACAACTCCCTCGACGTGTGGGAGTCGATGGCACTCACGTCCCTCATCCAGAAGTCCACCGAGGGCGACCCCCGCTGGCTGACCTCCCGTCAGGCACTGCACCACGCCACCGTGCAGAGCGCCGAGGCGGTCGGGCTCGGGGACGCCGTCGGCCGCATCGCACCGGGGCGGCGGGCCGACCTGATCCTCGTCGACCTCACCGGACCGCACACGCAGCCCGTGCACGACCTCGCCGCCACCCTGGTGCACAGCGCGCGCTCCGCCGACGTGCGCACGACGATCGTCGACGGGCGCGTCCTCATGCGCGACCGCCGACTGCTCACCGTGGACGTGCCCGAGGTGGTCCGGGAGCTGGGGGAGCGGCTGCCCGCCCTGACCGACCGGCGGCACGGGCGGCGCATCCAGGAGTACGACACCTGAAACGCCTGTTCAGAGGCGCGTGGGAAAAAAACCTCCCGGGCAGCGATGAGTTCCGCTCCGCCCTTCGGTCACCACCCGGACGGCCCGGCCGCTTGCGGACCGCCGGCCGTCGGACCGAAGCACGACGCATGTCGCACAGGAGGCTGGAGCCATGTCGCTGCCCGAGATCGTCACCCGCGCGGACTGGCGCGCGGCGCGCGAGGCCTTACTGGCCAAGGAGAAGGCGGCCACCCGCGCGCGTGACGTCCTCAACGCCGAGCGGCGCGGGCTGCCCATGGTGGAGGTCGACAAGGAGTACGTCTTCGAGGGCGGCGACGGCAAGGCCACTCTGCTCGACCTCTTCGAGGGCCGGGACCAGCTCGTCGTCCACCACTTCATGTTCGCGCCCGAGTGGGAGTCCGGCTGTCGCGGCTGCTCGGCGTTCCTGGACCAGATCGGGCACCTCGCGCACCTGAGGGCCCGCGGTACGTCGTTCGCGGCCGTCTCCCGGGCGCCGTATCCGAGGATCCTGCCGTTCAAGGCGCGGATGGGCTGGACGCTGCCCTGGTACTCGTCGTTCGTCAGCGACTTCAACACCGACTTCGAGGCGACCCTCGAGCACGAGGGCGAGCTGGTGGAGCGGCCGGGGCTGAGCTGCTTCCTGCGGGACCGCGAACGGGTCTTCCACACCTACTCCGTGTACGGGCGCGGCCTGGACGGGATCGGCTCGACCACCAGCCTGCTCGACCTGACCGCGCTCGGCCGGCGGGAGCCCTGGGAGAAACCCGAGGGGCGCGCGGCGGCCCTCGGTGCGCCTGTGGGCAGTGGGAGAGTCCGATACCACGACGAGTACGAGGACTGAGACGCTCCGTAGCGAAAACGGCCGAACGGCCGAGGCGCCGCTCACACTTTGCGGTGAACGGGTGTCAACTGTGTCTCAGTACCATCACCACGCGAGGCGTTCGCTCCATGGTTGGCGTTTAACTCTACGAGTACAGCGCTACATGGAGGTGCGGAGTGAACGGGCGAACGGTGCTCGAACGCTTTCCCGCCGGCGGACCCCGAGGATCCTGGCCGGCGGAGGAGTTCGCACAGGCGCGGCGTCTGGAAGGCCTGCCCGCCGAGGTCGTCATGGACCTCGCCACGGACATGTTCCTGGTCGTCGTGCACCGTGGCGACGCCGTGGGTGACGCGGCCGCCTGACGCGCGGCCGCCCGGCGCCGAGGCGCTCACGGGGCACAGGCGCCACTGTTCCGCCGCGCTCACGGTGCCCAAGCGCTCACTGCGCCTGCGCGCCCACCGTCCGCGACCAGGTGGGCGTCGTGTTCGTCAGCCGGCACAGGGCCAGGTACAGCGGGATGGGCGGCGTGTAGGGGACCGTGCCGTCCGAGCGGTGCAGGAGGCCGGGGACATCCGCGGCCCCGGGCACCACCGCACCGGTGGCGTAGCGCGCGGGCGCGGGCCACTCCAGGGCGTAGTCGGAGTCGGACGGAACGATCCACCACCAGTGCGTCTCATCGGCGTAGACGCACCCCACGCGCGGCAGCCGGGGCAGAACCTGCTGGGCGAGGAGGGCGGGTACCGCCACCGCGTCGCAGCCCAGCGGTGCCGTCATGCCGTCCGGCACGGGCAGCCGCACGGGCGTCCCGGCACCGCGCCGTCCGCGCTGGAGGCGGACCATGGTGTCCAGGCCGAGCGGTCGGATGCCGGACGTAGCCCTCATAGCCATTCGGTCCCCGTTCCGCGGCGTGTCTCTCGGCTCTCCCGGCTCACCCGGCGGCGGGCCTCCGCCTCGTCCTCGTCTCCGGGAGTGTCCGCGGGGCCGGGCTTCGGGCGGGCGCCCCAGCCCAGGTCGTTGCGGGGCTCCGCGGGGCCGGTCGGTCCGTCGGCCCTGCGCGGCAGTTCGGCCCAGACCAGCAGTCCGGGACCGTTCTCGTGGGCGCCCCAGGCGTCACACAGGGCGTCGACGAGGAGCAGGCCCCTGCCGTGCTCGTCCTCGGGCTGCTGATCCTCCGAGGGGTGGGGCTGGCCGGGAGCGCAGCCCTCGTCGCGCACGGCTATGCGGACCAAGTCGTCGGCGTCGTGCAGTTCGCACACTATGTGTCTGCTCGCCGTGTGCACGATCGCGTTGGTCACCAGTTCGGAGACCACCAGGGCCGCGGTGTCGCAGGTGTCCTCGCACACCGCCCAGCCGCTCAGCCGGGCCCGGGTCAGGCGTCTGGCCTGCGAGGGAGAGCCCGGATGGGCGGCCAGCTCGAAACGGAACCGGCGCTCGGCGGCGGTGGCTCCCGAGGAGCCGGCTCCCATGGCGGCACCGAGGCCCAGGGAGCCCACGGTGGCGTCTGTTCCTAAGGGCGCGGACGGAATCACGCTTGCCACTATCGCCCCGCCGTGAACACTTGGCAAGTGTCACTCTGAAAAATGCAGAGTGCTGTGTGACGTTCTGGACGGCCGTGGCACACTGCTCGCAACAGCACGTCGAGCGGCGCCACTTCAGGTCGTTCGAAAGGCCTTTCCGGCTTTCGAACAGACCTTCGAATGGCGCCGCCGGGCTGTCCGCACCAGGACACGCCGGGCTCGCCGAGGCTGTCCGTACAACGGAACAGGGAAGCAAGGACTCTTTCGGGACTCTTCAGGAGGTGGGCGGTGAGCGAGCCGCGGTCCGCGCCGACGGTCGGCCAGGTCGTACTCGGCCGGCGCCTGCTGGACCTGCGGGAACGCGCCGGTCTCAAGCGCGAGGAAGCCGCCCGCGTCCTGCGCGTCGCCCCCGCCACGGTGCGCCGCATGGAGATGGCCGAGGTCGCCCTCAAGATCCCGTACCTCCAGCTCCTGCTGAAGGCCTACGGTGTCGGCGACGAGGAGGCCGACGCCTTCGTCCGGCTGGCCGAGGACGCCAACAAGCCGGGATGGTGGCAGCGCTTCCACGACATCCTCCCCGGCTGGTTCTCGCTGTACGTCAGCCTCGAGGGCGCGGCCTCCCTGATCCGCTCCTACGAGCCCCACTTCGTCCCCGGAGTCCTCCAGACCGAGGACTACGCGCGCGGGGTGCTGCGCTCGGGCGCCATCGGACAGACCCGGCCGGACGACATCGAGCGCCACGTCGACCTGCGCATGCAACGCCAGGAACTGCTCACCCGTGACGACGCACCCCGGCTGTGGGTCGTGATGGACGAAACCGCGCTGCGCCGCCCCGTCGGGGGACCGGAGGTGATGCGTGCCCAGATCGACCGGCTGCTCGAGGCCGCGAAGCTGCCCAACGTGACGCTTCAGATCGCCCCGTTCGCGAACGGGCCGCACCCCGGCACGTACGGGCCCTTCGTGCTGTTCCGATTCGCCATGCCGGAACTCCCGGACATGGTCTACAGCGAGTACCTGACCGGCGCCGTCTATCTCGACGCGCGTGCCGAGGTGGCGACCCACCTCGAGGTCATGGACCGCATGGCGGCGCAGTCCGCCACGGCACATCGCACGAAGGAGATCCTCAGGGATCTCCGCAAGGAGCTGTGAATGAACCGCATCAAACCCCAGCGCCCGCCACTGACCCGCGGTGAGCGGATCTACAACGGCATGCCCGCCCGCGAACTGGGCAGCGAGGGCTGGCACAAGCCGTGGAGCGGCGGCAACGGAGGCAACTGCCTGGAGGCGATGAAGCTCTCCGACGGCCGGATCGCGGTACGGCAGTCCACCGACCCGGACGGGCCGGCGCTGATCTACACCTCGGCCGAGATGACGGCCTTCATCCAGGGCGCCAAGGCGGGAGAGGCGGACTTCCTGCTGTCCTGAACCCTGCGCTTCGGATTGTTGTTTTTAAGCTGTTTGGCACTGAGTCGATCACCCGTCGCGAGGAGGACTCACCACCTGGAGTGAAAGGACGACCACCCGGCCGGCGAGGCGACGAGCCGACGGCGGCCGGGCGGCCGGCGGCTCGTCGCCCCGCCGGTCCGCACCCACCGGCTCAGGCGAGGGCCAGCACGTACGCCACCGCCGCGGCGGCCGAGGCGACGGCGCGGACGTGGTTCCAGGCCGTCCACTCGCGCACGTAGGCGGGCCAGCGGTCGGCCGCCTCCGCCGAGCCCGGCTCCAGCCGGCTCAGCGTCTCGTTGCGCGGCACGTTGGCGGCCGCCGTGACCCCGAACGCCCCGACCAGGTACAGCGCGCTGCCGAGCAGCAACTCCACCGCGGCCTCCTCGGGCCACAGCACGAGCGTCACCACGGCGATCGCCGCGGCCAGTACCGCCGTCCCGAGGAACACCGACATGAAGGCCGGCCGTACCGCGGCCGTGTTGATCGCGTTCATCGCGGCGACACCCTGCGCGGGCGGCAGCGCGGCGAGTCCCCGCATGACGAACGTGGAGAAGGCGCAGAAGACACCGGCCACCACGCCGGTCCCGAGCACGCCCAGCACCGTCAGCACGAAGTACGGTCCGTCGGTCATGTCCTGTCCACTCCCACCCCTCGCGCGGCGGCCGTCCTCCCGGCCACCGATCACCCCAAGTCAACCTCCCCGTCGGCACGGTGACCATGGCCGAGCGCCGCGGACCCATGCGCGAGCGTCCAGGCCGCCGGGCCGGCGACCGCCCGCACGACCGCCCGCACGACGACGCGACGGCCGGCCCGCCGGGTGACGCATCATGGGCGGGTGCGACTGGAAGCGATCACCTGGGACCGGCTCGGCGACCGGCTCGCCGAGCGACTGCTCGACGTGGAACCCGCCGACGGCAGTACCTGGACGCGGGTCGCCCTCGACGGCGCCCCGGCCGCCCGCCCCGGCGACCTCGCCGACCGCGTCGGTGAGGCGCTGCGCGTCCGCGGCCGCCCCTCGCTCGTCGTGGGGACGGCGGGATTCCTGCGCCCCGCCTCGCTCCGTCTGGAATACGGGCACCAGGACGTCGAGTCCTACTACAACGGCTGGTACGACACCGGCGCCCTGTGGCGGGAGGTCTTCGACCCCCTCGGGCCCGGCGGCGACGGGCGGGTCCTGCCCGACCTGTGGGACCCGGTCACCGACCGCGCCACCCGCAGCCCCCGCGTCCGGCTGCCCGCCGGCGGCGCGCTGCTGCTCCACGGCCCCTTCCTGCTGCGCCACTGGTTCCCCCTGGACCTGAGCGTCCACCTCGTCCTGACCCCGGGCGCGCTGCGCCGCCGCACTCCCGAGAGCGAGCACTGGACCCTGCCCGCCTTCGCGCGCTACGACGAGGAGACCGACCCGTCCGGCACCGCCGACGTCGTGGTGCGCGCCGACGATCCACGCCGTCCCGCCTGGAACGGCTGACCCGGAGGGCCCCGCCGCCGGAGCGTCGCCCCCTTCGGGCAAGCGGGACAACTGGGATGATCCCAGCATGACGCGAACCGACGGATACCTCCTCGACAACGGTCAGTCCGAGGCTGCGGAGCGCTTCGACGCCTTCGCCACGCTCTTCGACCCCACCACGTTCCGGCACCTCCAGGCGCTCGGCGTCGGCCCGGGGTGGCGCTGCTGGGAGGTCGGGGCCGGCGGCACGTCGGTGGTGTCGTGGCTGGCCAAGCGGGTGGGGCCGACCGGCAGGGTTCTCGCGACGGACATCGACACCTCACGCGTCGCCCCGGCCGGCCGTCCGCCGGTCGAGGTGCGGGTGCACGACGTCGGCGCGGAGGAACCGCCGGGGGACGGCTTCGACCTCGTCCACGCGCGGCTCGTGCTCGTCCATGTCCCCGACCGGGAACAGGCGTTGCGGTCCATGATCAAGGCCCTGCGGCCGGGTGGCCGCCTCCTGGTCGAGGACGCGGACCCGGCGCTCCAGCCCCTGCTCTGCCCCGACGAGCACGGCCCGGAGCAGCAGTTGGCGAACCGGCTGCGGCACGGCTTCCGCCAGCTGCTGTCCCGGCGTGGCGCCGACCTGTCCTACGGCCGCCGGCTGCCCCGGCTGCTGCGGGATGCGGGCCTGCGCCGGGTGGAGGCCGACGCCTACTTTCCGGTCACCTCGCCGGCGTGCGCCGCCCTGGAGTCGGCGACCGTACGTCAGGTCCGCGACCAGCTGGTCTCCGCGGGGGTGGCCTCCCACGACGACATCGACCGCCACCTCGCGAACGTCGCGTCCGGCGGCATGGACCTCGCGACCGCGCCGATGATCTCGGCATGGGGCCGCAAGGGGTGACCGCGGCTACCCGTCGGCCGCTCGCGGCCCGTCCGTACGCGGCCCGTCCGTACGCGGCTCGTTCGTACGCGGTTCCTCCGTACGCGGTTCCTCCGCACGCGGCGGTCTCCCGCCCACCCCTTCGACCGCCCGTGCGCCCGCCCGGCACCCGGCGGCCGCCGCCTCCTCGGGCTCCGCGCCCGTGAGCAGTGCGGCGAGGAACGCGCCGGTGAAGGCGTCCCCCGCGCCCGTACTGTCCCGCGGCGACGCCGTGACGGCGGCGACCCGCGCGCTCACCGTGCCGGACCGGGCCACCAGTGCCCCTTCCGCGCCCTGCTTGGCGACCACCAGCGGAACGTGCCGGCTGAGCTTCGCGGCCGCGTCCGCCGCGTCGGGCAGGCCGGTGAGCAGACCCGCCTCGGCACGGCTGGGGAGCAGCACGTCCACGCCCTCGACCAGGCCGAGGAAACGGCCGACGCCCAGCTCGGTGAGGAACCCGGCCGACGCCGGGTCCAGGCTGACCGGCACCCCACGCGCGCGGGCCGCGGCCAGGGCGGCCGACACCAGGGCGCGGCCCGGCTCCGAGAAGAGGAGATAGCCCGACAGGTGCAGCCGGCCGACGCCGTCGAGCAGCGTGTCCGACCAGTCGTCCGGCCCGATCAGCAGCGACGCCCCGCTGTCCGTCAGGAACGTCCGCTCGGCCGAGTCACCGGTGTCGACGAGGCAGATCACCGTCCCCGTGGGCGCCGTCGCGTCGACGACGAGCAGCGGACGCACCCCGCACGCCGCCAGCTCCCGCTCGTGCCACGCGGCCGCGTCCGCGCCCACCCGGCCCAGCAGCCTTACGTCCGCGCAGCCCGCGTACGCGGCCCAGCAGGCCACGTTGGCCCCCGCTCCGCCGGGCAGCCGCCGGATCGAGGCGGCGGTGTCCGTGCCGGCGGCCAGCGGTCCCCGGTGCCGGGCGACGACGTCCGTGACCACGTCCCCCACGACCAGCAGCGCGTCCCCGGGGGCGGTGCCCTCCGGGGCGGTGCTCACCGGAGCGGTGCTCATGCCCCGGTCCAGGCCGCCGCGATCCGGGCCGCCAGCCGCACGTTCCCCCGCACCGCCGCCAGGTTGGCGCTCAGCGAGGCACCGTCGGTGAGCCGTACCAGGCGTTCGAGGAGGAACGGCGTGACCGCCTGGCCCGAGATCCCCTCCGCCTCGCACGCGTGCAGCGCGTCGGCGAGCACGCGCGCGTGGAGCGCGGGATCGAGCTGCTCCTCCTCGGGCACCGGGTTGGCGACCACGAGCGCGGACGGCGGCACGCCCAGCGCGTCCTGCGCCCGCATGACCGCCGCCACCTGCTCCGGGTCGTCCAGCGTCCAGTCCACCGGGTGTCCCGAGTCGGACAGGTAGAAGCCGGGGAAGCGGTCCGTCCCGTAACCGGCCACCGCGACGCCCAGCGTCTCCAGCCGTTGCAGGGTCGCCGGGACGTCCAGGATGGACTTCACGCCCGCGCAGACCACCGTGATCCGGGTGCGGGCCAGCAGGCCCAGGTCGGCCGACTCGTCCTGGGTCACCGTCCACTCCCGGTGGACGCCGCCCAGCCCGCCCGTCGCGAACACCCGCACGCCCGCGAGGGCCGCCAGCAGGGCGGTCGCCGACACGGTGGTCGCCCCGCTCGCCCCCGAGGCCACCGCGAGGGGCAGGTCCCGGTGACCCAGCTTGCGGATGCCGTCCTCATTGGCGACCCGCTCCAGCTGCTCCTTGTCCAGGCCGACATGCGGCCGACCGTCCAGCACGGCGACCGTCGCGGGTACGGCGCCCTCCCGCCGCACCGCCTCCTCCAGCTCCCGGGCCACCAGCAGGTTGCGCGGGCGCGGCAGGCCGTGCGCGATGATCGTGGACTCCAGGGCCACCACGGGGCGACGTGCGTCGACCCCCTCCCGCACCTCTTCCGACACCACCAGCATCACGTGCCTGCCTCCCGTCCGGACGGTCTCCCTGTGCTCAGCTCTCCCTCATCCCTGGCGGGCCGGGGCCCCGGCCAAACCCCGCCGGTGCGGGAACAAAACCGTTGCGGCCCCCGGGGCGGGCCGTGAGCCTGGGGCCATGACAGACAACACGACACGTCTCGACCACGTCGTCCTGTGGGTGAGCGACCCGGTCGCCGCGGCCGGCTTCTACGAGAAGAACCTGGGCTTCGAACCCCTGCGGGTCGGCGAGTACACCGCGGGGACCGTGAGCTTCCCCTCCGTGCGGATCGACGACGAGACCATCCTCGACCTCGCACCGCGTTCCATGGCGGCCCGGATGCGCATGCTGCCCGGAGCCGACGCCAGTGCCGGGCATCCCGTCAACCACATCTGCGTATCCCTGTCCGCGCACGACTTCGACGCCCTGCGCGTCCGCCTGGACGAGCAGTCCATACCGATGTCCGACCTCTCGCACGGCGCCTACGGAGCCCGCGGCAGCGCCCGGCGCAGCTTCTACTTCGGCGACCCGGACGGCAACATCATCGAGGCCAGGCACTACGAGTAGCGGCCTGCTGGTCCCGCCCCCCGCCCGACTGCCTGCCTGCCCGCCCGGAGGCCGGTGCCGCCCGTCAGAACAACGGCTCGGGCAGCACGCCCTCCAGGGCGAGCAGCCGCCGCTTGGTGTCCACGCCGCCGCCGAACCCGCCGATGCCGCCGTCGCTCTCCACGACCCGGTGACACGGCACGACGACCGGCAACGGATTGGCCCCCATGGCCATGCCCACCGCCTGCGCGCCGCCCGGGCGGCCCACCCGGCCGGCGAGGTCGCCGTAACCGACGACCTCGCCGTAGGGAACGCCGGAGGCCAGCTCGCGCAGCACCTGCCGGTTGAAGCCCGAGATCAGCGACCAGTCAAGCGGCAGCTCGAAGTCGCGCCTGAGGCCGGCGAAGTACGCCTCCACCTGACGTATCGCCTCGGTCAGCAGCGGAGAACCGGACGCCTCGACGGGCTCCGTGCCCAGCCGGGCAGCGAGCCTTTCGAGCGCCCGGTCCCGCGCGGCGTCGGTGGCGTGGAACACGACGTTGACCAGGCCGTCGCGGGTGGCGGCCAGCAGCAGCGGACCGATGCCGGTGCCGACGACGGTCCACACGACCCGCTGCTCGTACTGCCCATGGCTGTCCATGCGCCCACCGTACGACCCGCCACTGACAACGCCCCGCCGGTCCACGGCGCCCGGGTCAGTCCACGGCGTCCCGCACCACGTCGGGCTTGTTGGTGATGATGCCGTCGACCCCGTACCCGGCGACCCGGCGCGCGGTCTCCGCGTCGTTCACCGTCCAGGTGAGCACCTCCAGCGGCCTGTCGTGCGGGCCCGTGAACGCGTGCACCGAGGACACGTAGCTCATGGAGAGGGAGCCGTGCGACGGGTTGATCTGGTCGGCGAACTCCGCGTACGCCGGCAGCTCCGACACGGCCGGAGTGCCGAGGAAACCGGTCTTGACGGCCGGCTTGAGATCGTGGACCGTTCGGATGCTGTCGGCGTCGAAGCTCTGCACGACCAGCCGTCCCGCCACGTGCCGCCGGTCGAGCCAGCCCTCGTTGGCGAGGATCTTGAGGGTCTGCCGCTCGATGCCCGGGTACAGTCCGGGGCTCTTCAGCTCCAGCAGCAGCTTCTGGTGGTTGTGCTCCACGCGGTGCACGTACTGCTCCAGCGTCGGCACGCGCGCGCCCGCGTACTCGGGCCCGAACCAGCTCCCCGCGTCCAGCCGCGCGATCTCGGCGGCGGTGAAGTCCTTCACCTTCCAGGGCGACCGGTCCGGGAAGACCTCCTCCACGTCGGTCGTACGCGCCAGGCTCTCGTCGTGGAGGACGACGAGTTCGCCGTCCCGGGTGCGCTGGACGTCGTTCTCCACCCAGCGGAAACCCAGCTCCGCCGCCCGGTCGACGGCGGCCAGCGTGTTCTCGGGCGCGTACCCGGAAGCACCCCGGTGGGCGACGACCACGGGCCCGTCGCCGGCCGCCTCGTCGGCCCGGGCGTGCGAGAGGGGTGCTGTGAGGGCGACCCCCAGAAGAGCGGTGGTCGTGACGGCTACTGCGCGTACGGGCATGCGTACTCCTCGCCTCGAACGATCACGGACAGCACCACTGTGACACCAGAGCGTCAACAAAAGAGGGGCGCGGAGTGGCCACGGGCTGAATGGAGTTGCTCAACTACGCTCACGGAGGCGGCACAACTGGGGCGAGACCGTGATTCTTTGCCGGAGAATCGTTCGACCATTCCGGTGGAAGTCATACTCTCTGCCTCGACCCTGATCGCCCGCGCGGTCCTGGGAGGGGGCGCACATCAGGAGCAACCGGGACACCACCGGGGTGTAAGAAGGCGGAAAGGCAGCCGCACATGCAAAGCACGGTCGACGGATTCAGCTACGGACTCGTCACACCGCTGGTGGCCTATCTGATGGCCTGCCTCGGCGGCGCCCTCGGTCTGCGCTGCACCGCCAGGGCCATGCTGGTCACCCGCTCGTGGCGCCCCGGATGGCTCGCCCTCGGCTCGGCCGCGATCGGTTCCGGCATCTGGACCATGCACTTCGTCGCGATGATGGGGTTCACGATCGAACACACCCCGATCCGCTACGACTGGCTGATGACCTTCGCCAGCCTCGCCGTCGCCGTGGTCATGGTCGGCGTGGGGATCTTCATCGTCGGCTACCGGGGCGCGCGCGGCACGGCCCTGTTCACCGGCGGCACCGTCACCGGCCTGGGCATCGCCTCGATGCACTACCTGGGAATGGCCGGGATGCACCTGGACGGGCAGCTGACGTACAACACCGTCACCGTCGCCGCGTCCGTCGTCATAGCCATGGCCGCCGCCACCGCCGCCCTGTGGGCGGCCGGACAGGTCCGGGGCTTCCTGTGGAGCGTGGGCGCCGCCCTGGTCATGGGGCTGGCCGTCACCGGCATGCACTACACGGGCATGGCCGCCCTCGAGGTCCATCTCACCGGCACGACCGAGCCCACCGTCGGCGGATCGTCCGCCGAACTGCTCGCGCCCATGCTGATCGGCCCCCTCGCCTTCCTCCTCCTGGCCGGCGTCGTCGTCCTGTTCGACCCGCTGATGGTCATGGGGAGGCCCGCCGTGGCCCCCGTGGAGCGGAAACCGGGCATCCCCGCCCACACCGAGGTGCCGCGCACGGTCCGGCACCCGGCGCACCACCCCGCCCGGCGCGCCCGCCGGCCCCTCGCCCACCGGCGCTCCCGCACCCCGCAGAACCGCTGACCGGGACCCGTTGTCAGTGCGGGGTCGTACGGTGGAACCCATGCGGCCCGTTTCCCAGATCGAACGCACGGTGGCGCCCTTCGAGGTCGTCAGCCCCTACCAGCCCAGCGGCGACCAGCCGACCGCCATCGCCGAGCTGGCCCGGCGCGTCCAGGCAGGCGAGAAGGACGTCGTCCTGCTCGGCGCCACCGGCACCGGCAAGTCCGCCACCACCGCGTGGATGATCGAGAAGCTCCAGCGCCCCACCCTGGTGATGGCGCCGAACAAGACCCTGGCCGCCCAGCTGGCGAACGAGTTCCGCGAGCTGCTGCCCAACAACGCCGTCGAGTACTTCGTCTCGTACTACGACTACTACCAGCCCGAGGCGTACGTCCCCCAGTCGGACACCTACATCGAGAAGGACTCCTCGATCAACGAGGAGGTGGAGCGCCTGCGTCACTCCGCCACCAACTCGCTGCTCACCCGCCGCGACGTCGTCGTGGTCGCCTCCGTCTCCTGCATCTACGGCCTCGGCACCCCCCAGGAGTACGTGGACCGCATGGTCCCCCTGCGGGTCGGCGAGGAGCACGACCGGGACGAGCTGCTGCGCCGCTTCGTCGACATCCAGTACACGCGCAACGACGTGGCCTTCGCCCGCGGCACCTTCCGGGTGCGCGGCGACACCATCGAGATCTTCCCGGTCTACGAGGAGCTGGCCGTCCGCATCGAGATGTTCGGCGACGAGATCGAGGCCCTGTCCACGCTCCACCCGGTCACCGGCGAGATCATCAGCGACGACCAGCAGCTGTACGTCTTCCCGGCCTCCCACTACGTCGCCGGCCCCGAGCGCCTGGAGCGGGCGGTCAACGACATCGAGAAGGAGCTGGCCGAGCGCCTGACCGAGCTGGAGAAGCAGGGCAAGCTCCTGGAGGCCCAGCGGCTGCGCATGCGCACCACGTACGACATCGAGATGCTCCGCCAGATCGGCTCCTGCTCCGGCGTGGAGAACTACTCGATGCACTTCGACGGCCGCTCGCCCGGCTCCCCGCCGAACACGCTCCTCGACTACTTCCCGGACGACTTCCTGCTCGTCATCGACGAGTCGCACGTCACCGTCCCGCAGATCGGCGCCATGTACGAGGGCGACGCCTCCCGCAAGCGGACCCTGGTCGACCACGGCTTCCGGCTGCCCTCCGCCCTCGACAACCGCCCGCTGAAGTGGGAGGAGTTCCAGGAGCGCATCGGGCAGACCGTGTACCTGTCCGCGACCCCCGGCGCCTACGAGCTCTCCCGTGGGGACGGCGCCGTCGAGCAGATCATCCGCCCCACCGGCCTGGTCGACCCGGAGGTCGTCGTCAAGCCCACCGAGGGGCAGATCGACGACCTGGTGCACGAGATCCGCACGCGGACCGAGAAGGACGAGCGCGTCCTGGTCACCACCCTCACCAAGAAGATGGCCGAGGACCTCACCGACTACTTCGTGGAGCTCGGCATCCAGGTCCGCTACCTCCACAGCGACGTCGACACGCTGCGCCGCGTCGAGCTGCTCCGTGAGCTGCGCGCCGGCGAGTACGACGTCCTGGTCGGCATCAACCTGCTGCGCGAGGGCCTCGACCTGCCCGAGGTGTCCCTGGTGGCGATCCTCGACGCCGACAAGGAGGGCTTCCTGCGCTCCGGCACGTCCCTGATCCAGACCATCGGCCGCGCGGCGCGCAACGTCTCCGGCCAGGTCCACATGTACGCGGACAAGATCACGCCGGCGATGGAGAAGGCCATCGACGAGACCAACCGGCGCCGCGAGAAGCAGGTCGCGTTCAACAAGGCGAACGGCATCGATCCCCAGCCGCTCCGCAAGAAGATCAACGACATCGTCGCCCAGATCGCCCGCGAGGACGTCGACACCGAGCAGCTCCTCGGCTCGGGCTACCGCCAGACGAAGGAGGGCAAGGGCGCCAAGGCCCCGGTGCCCGCGCTGGGCGGCCAGACGACGGGCGGGACCAAGGCGGCCAAGGGCCGGGCGAAGGAAACGGCGGTGAGCGACCGCCCGGCGGCGGATCTGGCCGAGCAGATCGAGGATCTCACCAACCGGATGCGCGCCGCCGCGGCCGACCTCCAGTTCGAGATCGCGGCCCGGCTGCGCGACGAGGTCTCCGAAATGAAGAAGGAACTGCGTCAGATGAAGGAGGCGGGCCTGGCCTGACGGCCCGTCGGAACAGCGCACTGTGTTGCAAGACCGACACAAAGCGCGGTCCGGGGTGGGGCACTGTCAGTGCCCCTGCGTAGTGTTCTGGTCAACCGCGGGCAACGCGGCAACAGGGGACAGTTCGAGAGGGGATCAGCGCGTGACCGTCAACATGACCAAGGGTCAGGCCATCAGTCTGCAGAAGAGCGACGGCGGCACCCTGACGTCCGTGCGCATGGGTCTCGGCTGGCAGGCGGCTCCCCGGCGCGGCCTGTTCGGTTCGCGCACCCGGGAGATCGACCTGGATGCCTCCGCGGTCCTCTTCGCGGACAAGCAGCCGGTCGACGTCGTCTTCTTCCGCCACCTGGTGAGCGACGACGGCTCGGTGCGCCACACCGGGGACAACCTCGTCGGCGGTGTCGGCCAGGGCGGGGACGACGAGGCGATCCTCGTCGACCTCCAGCGCGTTCCGGTCCACATCGACCAGATCGTCTTCACGGTGAACTCCTTCACCGGCCAGACCTTCCAGGAGGTGCAGAACGCCTTCTGCCGCCTGGTCGACGAGACCAACGGCCAGGAACTGGCCCGCTACACCCTGGCCGGCGGCGGCGCCTTCACGGCGCAGATCATGGCCAAGGTGCACCGCGCGGGCCAGGGCTGGGCGATGACCGCGATCGGCACCCCGGCCAATGGCCGCACCTTCCAGGACCTGATGCCGGCGATCCTGCCGGTCCTGTAGCGCCCGGCACGCTGGAGCCGGCTGCGGCGGTCCGGCCCGCAGCCGTCCGACACAACCGGCCGGTCCCGTACGCGGGGCCGGCCAGACCCGCGTGACGCCTCGCGGGCGACGTACGACTGACACAGGGGGACAGGCGATGACGGCCGAGCTGACGCGGGGACAGAACCACCCGCTTCCCGGGGCTCGTCTCGAGATCCGGGTCTCGGCCGGCACACCGGTCGTGGCCGGGGCCACGCTGGGCGACGAGGACGGCACCGTCCACGGCGTCGCACAGGTGGCACACCCGGGCGCGCCCACCCTGCCCGGCCTGGAGGTCTCCCGGCAGGCCGCCGCCGACCACCGCCTCGCGGTGGACCTGGACGCCGTCCCGGACGCCGTGCACCGCGTCAGCGTGCTGCTCGCCCTGCCCACCGGCGGCAGGGGACCGGCCCGTTTCGGCGCCGTCGCCGCGCCCTTCGTCGCCGTCACCGGCCTCGACGGCGCCGAGGTCGCCAGCTACACCATCACCGGCCTGGAGGCCGAGTCCGCCGTCGTCGCCCTGGAGCTCTACCGGCGCCAGGGCGCCTGGAAGGTGCGCGCCGTCGGCCAGGGCTACGCGGGCGGCCTCGCCGAACTCTTCGCCGACCAGCAGCTGCCCCAGGCCCACCAGCTCGCGGGGAGCATCCACGAGGCGGTGGCGAGCGGGCTGGCCCGTTCGGTGCCGGCCCCTCCGGCCGCCGCCCCGGCGCACCGTCCGGACCAAGGCACCGCGCCGCGGACCGGTACCGGCGGCTCCGTACCGCCGGCGTCGTCGCCGTACGACTCCCAGGGTGCCCCCGGTTCCGGGCCCGGCCCGCAGGGTCCCGGGGCGCCCGGACAGCACGGAGCGCAGCAGCCGTACCCGGGCGGTCCGGGGGAGCCCGCCACCGCCGGCCAGCCGGCCGCGCCCGGCGGAGACGGCCCCATCGACTACAGCCACCCGCGCCGGCAGACCGCGGCGCCGCCCCCGCCCCCGCCGGCCGCGGCCCCGGCCGAACCGGGCCGGCCCGCCCGGCCCGTCGCCGGTGACGCCACCGGCTGGTCCATGGAGGAGCGGCTCTACAACCAGGTGTGGGGCATGTTCGAGGACCTGGCCCGCACCACGGCCGCCTACCGCAGCGCCGTCGACTTCGCCGACTCCCGCATGGAGAAGGAGCTCGACCAGGTCCTGTCCGACCCGCGCAACCGGATCGGCGGACAGGGCGACGCCGCCCGGGAGGCGGCGCGTGCCCGGCACGGCGAGCTGGTGTCCCAGGCCCGGGAGGTCCTGGACCGGGACGTCGCCCAGCTCGTCGCGGAGGCCGAGGTCGTGGAGCCCGCGCTCCCGGCCGCGTTCGCGCGCTGGGACAACCCCGTCTGGCACGCCTACCGCGTCCCCATGGAGATCCCGATGGCGCTGCGGCTGGGCGATCTCCACCTGCCCGAGGCCGACCGCATACGCATCCCCATGCTGATCCGGCTGCCGCTCGAGCGCGGCCTGTGGATCGACAGCGGACGCTCCGCCTCGCTCGACGGTTCGTTCGCCGACTCCCACGAGATGAGGCGCCTGGGCCTGGAGACGGCCGTCGCCCACGCGGCCCGGCTGCTCGCCGTCTATCCGCCGGGCGAGTTCACCGTGCACGTCATCGACCCGGCCGGTTCCGGCGCGCAGGCACTGGCGCCGCTGGTGCACAGCGGGGTGCTCGCCGCGCCGCCGGCCCAGGGCGCCGCGGGGGCGACGGAGGTGCTGTCCCGTCTCACCGAGCGCGTCGACCTGGTGCAGATGGCGTTGCGCGGGGGCGCTCCCGACGCGCTCCCGCCCGGCCTCGACACCTCGCACCAACTGCTGATCGTCAACGACTTCCCGCACGGTTTCGACGACCGGGCCGTCAACCAGCTGCGCTACCTCGCCGACGAGGGGCCGGCCGTCGGTGTCCACCTGATGATGGTCGCCGACCGTGAGGAGTCCTCCGGGTTCGGTCCGCTGCTCGACCCGCTGTGGCGCTCCCTGCTCCGGCTGACACCGGTGGCCGAGGACCACCTCGCCGACCCGTGGGTCGGGCATGCCTGGACGTACGAGCCGCCGCTCGTGCCGCCCGGCAGCCAGGTGCTCCAGCAGGTGCTCGCGCAGGTCGCCGCCGCCCGCCGCTCATGGGATCGGTGACCGCCTCCGAGCTGGTCTTTTGAGCTTAATTTGCAAATCTCTTTACCTTCCCTTGGTGATTGGGGTACTGTCGTCCGTACGGAGGGGAGTACTCCCTGTCTGCTGCGGCGTACCCGTCAATACGGATCAGGCCAGATCCCGGGGCGTCGGCCCGTGGTTCGGACGCTTCACGTGTCCCGGACCGGGGTGGAAGAGACCTCCGGCAGCGACGACGCTGACATCTGCCGTGTGACGTACTGCCGGAGGCGTAAGTGGAAGTTTCGGTGACCCTGTGGGTCCTGACCATCGTGGGCCTCGCCGCCCTCATCGCGGTCGATTTCTTCATCGGCCGCAAGCCGCACGACGTATCGATCAAGGAAGCCGGCATCTGGACCGGCGTCTGGATCGCCCTGGCGGGCCTCTTCGGGCTCGGCCTGCTCCTCTTCGGCGGCGGTGAACCCGCCGGCGAGTTCTTCGCGGGCTTCATCACCGAGAAGTCGCTGAGCGTGGACAACCTCTTCGTCTTCGTCCTGATCATGGCGAAGTTCGCGGTGCCCTCGCAGTACCAGCAGCGGGTCCTGCTCATCGGTGTCCTCATAGCCCTGGTCCTCAGGGCCATCTTCATCGCCGCGGGTGCCGCGATCCTCGCCAGCTTCGCCTGGGTCTTCTACATCTTCGGCGCCTTCCTCATCTACACCGCCTGGAAGCTCATCCAGGAGGCCCGGGCCGACGAGGACGACGAGGAGTTCGAGGAGAACAAGCTCCTCAAGGCCGCCGAGCGCCGCTTCGGCGTCGCCGACCGGTACCACGGCACCAAGCTGTGGATCGAGGAGAACGGCAAGCGGATCATGACCCCGATGCTGGTCGTGATGCTCGCGATCGGCACCACCGACGTGCTCTTCGCCCTCGACTCCATCCCGGCGATCTTCGGCCTGACCCAGGACCCGTACATCGTGTTCACGGCCAACGCGTTCGCGCTGATGGGCCTGCGCCAGCTGTACTTCCTCATCGGCGGTCTGCTGAAGAAGCTGGTCCACCTCTCGTACGGACTCTCCGTGATCCTGGGCTTCATCGGCGTCAAGCTGGTGCTGCACGCTCTGCACGAGTCCGGCGTCCATGTCCCCGAGATCAGCATTCCGGTCTCGCTCGGCGTGATCTGCTCCGTCCTGATCGTCACCACGATCACCAGCCTCCGCGCCTCGAAGAAGCAGGCCGAGGCGGAAGCGGCGGCCGCCGGGAGCGGCGACGCCTCGAAGGACAGCGTCGAGGCCTGACCCACCGGGCCGGGGAGCGGCGAACGGCGCGGAGCCGTTCGCCGCTCCCCGCATGCCCGGCGCCCTTCGCGTGCCGGGCAGGGGCGGCCGGCCCGGCGGGTGAGCGGCCCGGGGACCCGGCGTGCGTGCCCCGTCGCCCTCTGCGACGATCACCGCATGGTCACCGGTCCCAGGGCGTTCCTCGCACGGTGGACGACCGTCACGCCCGTGGTCGCGGTCGTGCTGCTCGTACTCACCTGGGGCCGCTCGCTGCCCGGTGTGGTCGTCGCCCTGCTCACCATCGTCCTGGCGGCGTCCGTGCTGGCCGCCGTGCACCATGCCGAGGTGGTCGCCCACCGGGTCGGCGAGCCCTTCGGCTCCCTGGTCCTCGCCATCGCCGTCACGGTCATCGAGGTCGCGCTCATCGTGACCCTCATGGCGGACGGCGGCGACAAGAGCGCGACCCTGGCCAGGGACACCGTCTTCGCCGCCGTCATGATCACCTGCAACGGGGTCGTCGGCCTCAGCCTCCTCGTCGCCTCCCTGCGCCACGGCATCGCGGTCTTCAACCCGGAGGGCACCGGCGCCGCCCTCGCGACGGTGGCGACCCTGGCCACCCTCAGCCTGGTGCTGCCGACGTTCACCACCAGCGCGCCCGGCCCGGAGTTCTCCACCGTGCAGCTGACCTTCGCGGCACTGTCCTCGCTCGTCCTCTACGGCCTGTTCATCGCGACCCTGACCGTGCGGCACCGCGACTACTTCCTGCCGATCACCCGGCAGGGCGAAGTGATCACGTCCGAGGAGCACGCCGACGCGCCGTCCTCGCGCACGGCCCTGACCAGCCTCGGCATGCTGGGCCTGGCACTCATCGGGGTCGTCGGCCTCGCGAAGGGCGTGTCGCCGACCATCGAGAGCGTGGTCGCGGCCGCCGGACTCCACCACGCCGTCGTCGGCGTGGTCATCGCGTTGCTGGTCCTGCTCCCCGAGACGATCGCCGCGGTGCGTTCCGCGCGCCGCGACCGGGTGCAGACCAGCCTGAACCTCGCACTCGGCTCCGCCATGGCCAGCATCGGCCTGACCATCCCCGCGGTCGCCCTGGCCTCCGTGTGGCTCTCCGGGCCGCTGGTCCTGGGCCTCAGCTCCATCCACATGGTGCTGCTCGCCCTGACCGTGGTCGTGGCCTCCCTGACGGTCGTACCGGGCCGGGCCACGCCCCTCCAGGGCGGCGTCCACCTGGTGCTGTTCGCGGCGTACCTGGAGCTGGCCGTCAATCCGTAGACCGGGCGGGAGGGTCAGTAGGTCACGGTGATGCGCCGGGCGGGTCCGTCGACCCGCACGGTGCCCCCGTACGGGACGACCACCTGCGGATCGGTGTGGCCGAGGTCCACGTCGAACACGATCATGGTGTCCGGAGCATAGGCGCGCATCGCGCGCAGGACCGCCGCACGCTGCTCCGCCGCGTACCGGGCAGCCTCCTCGGGGCCGTTGGGACGCTGGAAGGACCAGGTCTTCGGGCGGCCCATCAGCAGCGCCGAGAAGCGTCCGAGCAGCCCGCGCTCGCCCATGTTGCGGAGGATGCGGAAAACCTCCTCCGCGGCCGGCAGTTCCTCGGACGTCTCCAGGAACAGCACGTCACCGTCGTACTCCGCCGGATCGCGCGCGATCTCGCGGTCGGCCATCAGCAGCCAGGCGAGGATCTCCAGGCAGCCGCCCCACGTACGTCCCTCGACCACCCGGCCGGCGTTCTCCCAGGACCAGCCCGCCCCGGGGCGCGTCTCGGGTTCGGCGTCGAAGGTCGCGGGGTCGGCCCAGTCGCGGTCGACGTCGTTCCAGCGCTCGGCGGGCCGCAGTTCGTACGGACCCGGAGTGAACAGCGCGGCACGCAGCGAGTCGGCGGTCTGCGGGTGCATGGCGCCGGGACGGCCCAGCTCCACCATCACGCTCGCGCCGTGAAAGCCGACGATCCCGGTGTTGCGCAGGTAGGCGAGCAGGTTGGTGTTGTCGCTCACGCCGAAGAACGGTTTCGGGTTGGCCCGGATCAGCTCCCGGTCGAGGAACGGCAGCACGGTGATCTGGTCGTCGCCGCCGATCGACGCGAAGACCGCCTTGATGCCGGGGTCGGCGAAGGCCGCGTGGAGGTCGGCGGCACGCTCGGCGGGCGACGAGCCCGTCTTCCGGGTAGCCGGGTATTCGACGGGCTCGAGGCCGTACTCCTTGCGCAGGCGCTCCACGCCCAACTCGTAGGGGAGCGGGAAGAGTCCCGGCAGTCCGGACGCGGGGGACACCACCGCGACGCGGTCACCCGGCGAGGGCTTGGGCGGGTACGCGATCACCGTCATACGCGGAGAGTACGGCTCGCCGGGGCGGCCGCGCACCGTGATAAACCGGGGACCGAGCAGCGGTCGTGCAAGGGCCGCCGCACCCCTCACGGACCGGAGGAACCGTGCCCCGCACCCTGGCGACCGCCCCGATCATGATCCTCAACGGGCCCAACCTGAACCTGCTCGGCCAGCGCCAGCCGGAGATCTACGGCTCCGACACCCTCGCCGACGTCGAGGCGCTGTGCGTCAAGGCGGCGGCCGCACACGGCGGCACGGTGGACTTCCGGCAGTCCAACCACGAGGGCGAACTGGTCGACTGGATCCAGGAGGCCCGGCTGAACCACTGCGGGATCGTGATCAACCCCGCCGCCTACTCGCACACGTCCGTCGCCATCCTGGACGCCCTCAACACGTGCGACGGGTTGCCGGTGGTGGAGGTCCACATCTCCAACATCCACCAGCGCGAGCCGTTCCGTCACCACTCCTACGTCTCGCAGCGTGCCGACGGCGTCGTCGCGGGATGCGGAGTCCAGGGGTACGTGTTCGGCGTGGAGCGGATCGCGGCCCTGGCCGGGGCGGGCTCGGCCAGGACCTGAGGCGCCGGGGCCGCCGGCCGAGGGCGGGGATCGGGAGGCCGGCGGCCCGTGCCGCCCAGGAGCCGTCGATCCTGTGCGGGGCTGCCACCAGTCGACCGCGCCGCACCGGTGCGGCGGGAGCGCGCGCGGCCCGCGGGTGTGTGCGAACGCTTCACACGGGGCGCGTACGGAGGTCGCGGAGCGCGTACGCGCGGCCGTGCGCGGGTCGGCGGGCTCGCACCGCACGCGCCCGCCGGTCCGTCACCGGCGCGGGTCCACCCGCCGCCGGCCCGCGCGCCCGCCCGTCACCAGCCGCGCGCCCGCCACTCCGGCAGGTGCGGCCGCTCCGCGCCGAGCGTCGTGTCGTCGCCGTGCCCCGGGTAGACCCAGGTCTCGTCCGGCAGCGCGTCGAAGACCTTGGTCTCCACGTCGTGGATCAGGCTCGCGAAGGCCTCCGGGTCCTTGAACGTGTTCCCCACCCCGCCCGGGAAGAGACAGTCGCCAGTGAACACGTGCGGATGCCCGTGCGGGTCGTCGTAGACCAGGACGATGGAGCCCGGTGTGTGTCCGACGATGTGGCGTGCGGTGAGTTCCACCTGGCCCACCCGGATGGTGTCGCCGTCGTCCACCAGGACGTCGGTCGGCACCGGGATGCCCTCGGCGTCGTGCCGGCCGGCGTGGGTGCGGGCGCCGGTGGCCGCGACGACCTCGGCGAGCGCCTGCCAGTGGTCGCCGTGCCGGTGGGTGGTGACGACGGAGGCGATGCCGTCGTCACCGATCGTGCCGAGCAGGGTGTGCGCTTCGTTGGCGGCGTCGATCAGCAGTTGCTCGTCGGTGGCCCGGCAGCGCAGCAGATAGGCGTTGTTGTTCATCGGGCCGACCGCGACCTTGGTGATCATCAGATCCTTGAGCTCGTGCACGTCGGCGGGTCCGCCGACCGTCACCTCTCCGCTGTACGTCATGACGGCCAGCCTAGCGCCGGGAGGCGGCCCGCAAGCCGCCTCCCCGGCCGCCTTCCGCCTGCCTACAGCGGAGGCAGTGCCGGCAGCGCGCCGCCCTCCGCCGTGAGCGCGGTGCCCGCACGGCGACCGGCGAGCCAGCCCAGCAGATCGGCCGGGGGACCGGTGACGGTCACCTCGGGGGCGTCGGCCTCCCGTCCCGTGCTCCACGTGCGCGTGCCGTCCGTGAGCCGGGTGGGCGGTACGTCGGGGTGCCCGGTGAACCGGGCGGCGAGGAAGTCGGTCTCCCGCTCGGTGAACTCCGCCGGAAGGTCCTCCAGCTCGTAGCCGATGCCCAGGTCGACGTGGTGCAGCTCCACCTCGACCCACCTGCGGAACGGCACCCTGGAGGCCGAGTCCGTGATCCCGTTGCGCAGCTCCACCGTGCGCGACCAGTCCGCGGGGGCGGCACCGACGTCCTGGAACCGGGCCGCGCTCTCGCGCACGTCCGCGAGCTGGGCGTCGAGGAGGCGCGGGGCGTCCCGCTCGATGTCGGCGTCCCGGGCCTCGCCGGAGACGTACATGGGGCGTCCTTCGAGGACGTTCACGAGGGCGTCGGCGTTGCGGGCGAGGTGGGCGAGGACGTGACCGCGGCTCCAGCCGGGCAGCCGTGACGACTGCGTCACGGACGCGTTGTCCAGTTTCCCGACCGCGGTCAGCAGCCGCTCGGTAGCGTCACGTACAGACGCCAGGTCATGAGCGTGATCAATCATGCTGCTGACCCTAGACCGCACCACACCTTCGGGTGAAGGTTGCGGCCGACCCCCGTAAATCGAATGCACGTGCTATAAGCTCGACTGCGGCGTCGGGCATGCTGGGAAGTCGGGGTTTGTTGACAACCGGTGAATCCGACCGGCGTTGTCAGTGGCTCCCCCTAGTCTGAGAAAGACGGGGGCCCCGCCCCTGTCACTTCTCTCAAGAAAGGTGCGGACCGGCGTGGCCGACCGTCTCATCGTCCGTGGCGCGCGTGAGCACAACCTGAAGAACGTCTCGCTCGACCTGCCTCGTGACTCGCTCATCGTCTTCACGGGCCTGTCCGGGTCGGGCAAGTCCTCCCTGGCCTTCGACACCATCTTCGCCGAGGGCCAGCGGCGCTACGTGGAGTCGCTCTCCTCCTACGCCCGGCAGTTCCTCGGACAGATGGACAAGCCGGACGTCGACTTCATCGAGGGCCTCTCCCCGGCGGTCTCCATCGACCAGAAGTCGACCTCGCGCAACCCGCGCTCCACGGTCGGCACCATCACCGAGGTCTACGACTACCTGCGCCTGCTCTTCGCCCGCATCGGCAAGCCGCACTGCCCGGAGTGCTCCCGGCCGATCTCGCGCCAGTCGCCGCAGGCCATCGTCGACAAGGTCCTGGAGCTGCCGGAGGGCAGCCGCTTCCAGGTGCTGTCGCCGCTGGTGCGCGAGCGCAAGGGCGAGTTCGTCGACCTCTTCGCGGACCTCCAGACCAAGGGCTACTCCCGCGCGCGGGTGGACGGCGAGACCGTCCAGCTGTCCAACCCGCCCACGCTGAAGAAGCAGGAGAAGCACACCGTCGAGGTGGTCGTCGACCGCCTCACCGTGAAGGAGACCGCCAAGCGGCGCCTCACCGACTCCGTGGAGACCGCGCTCGGCCTGTCCGGCGGCATGGTCGTGCTCGACTTCGTCGACCTCCCCGAGGACGACCCCGAGCGCGAGCGCATGTACTCGGAGCACCTTTACTGCCCCTACGACGACCTGTCCTTCGAGGAGCTGGAGCCCCGCTCCTTCTCCTTCAACTCGCCCTTCGGCGCCTGCCCCGACTGCTCCGGCATCGGCACGCGCATGGAGGTCGACCCGGAGCTGATCGTCCCCGACGAGGACAAGTCCCTCGACGAGGGCGCCATCCACCCCTGGTCGCACGGGCACACCAAGGACTACTTCGGCCGCCTGATCGGCGCCCTCGCGGACGCGCTCGGCTTCCGCACGGACATCCCCTTCGCCGGCCTGCCGCTGCGCGCCCGCAAGGCCCTGCTCAACGGCCACAAGACCCAGGTCGAGGTCCGCTACCGCAACCGGTACGGGCGCGAGCGCCGGTACACCACGGCCTTCGAGGGCGCCATCCCCTTCGTCAAGCGCCGGCACAGCGAGGCCGAGAGCGACTCCAGCCGCGAGCGCTTCGAGGGCTACATGCGCGAGGTGCCCTGCCCCACCTGTGCGGGCACCCGCCTCAAGCCCCTCGTCCTCGCGGTCACCGTCATGGGCAGGTCGATCGCCGAGGTCTCGGCGATGTCGATCAGCGACTGCGCGGACTTCCTGGGCGAGCTGAAGCTCAACGCCCGCGACAAGAAGATCGCCGAGCGAGTGCTGAAGGAGGTCAACGAGCGGCTGCGCTTCCTGGTCGACGTCGGCCTCGACTACCTCTCGCTGAACCGCGCGGCGGGCACCCTCTCCGGCGGCGAGGCCCAGCGCATCCGGCTGGCCACCCAGATCGGCTCCGGACTCGTCGGCGTGCTCTACGTCCTCGACGAGCCGTCCATCGGCCTGCACCAGCGCGACAACCACCGGCTGATCGAGACCCTCGTCCGGCTGCGCGACATGGGCAACACCCTCATCGTCGTCGAGCACGACGAGGACACCATCAAGGTCGCCGACTGGATCGTCGACATCGGTCCCGGTGCCGGAGAGCACGGCGGCAAGGTGGTGCACAGCGGCTCGCTCAAGGAGCTGCTCGACAACGCCGAGTCGCAGACCGGCCTGTACCTGTCCGGGCGCAAGGCCATCCCGCTGCCCGACATCCGGCGCCCGCAGGACCCCTCCCGGCGGCTCACGGTGCACGGTGCCCGGGAGAACAACCTCCAGGACATCGACGTGTCCTTCCCGCTGGGCGTCTTCACGGCCGTCACCGGCGTCTCGGGCTCCGGCAAGTCGACGCTGGTCAACGACATCCTGTACACCCACCTGGCCCGCGAGCTGAACGGCGCGCGGAACGTCCCGGGCCGGCACACGCGCGTGGACGGCGACGACCTCGTCGACAAGGTCGTCCACGTCGACCAGTCGCCCATCGGCCGCACCCCGCGGTCGAACCCGGCGACGTACACCGGCGTCTTCGACCACATCCGCAAGCTGTTCGCCGAGACGACCGAGGCGAAGGTCCGGGGCTACCTGCCCGGCCGCTTCTCCTTCAACGTCAAGGGCGGCCGCTGCGAGAACTGCTCGGGCGACGGCACCATCAAGATCGAGATGAACTTCCTCCCGGACGTCTACGTCCCGTGCGAGGTCTGCCACGGTGCCCGGTACAACCGGGAGACCCTGGAGGTCCACTACAAGGGCAAGTCCATCGCCGACGTGCTGAACATGCCGATCGAGGAGGCGACCGACTTCTTCGAGGCGGTCCCCGCCATCTCCCGGCACATGAAGACCCTCAAGGACGTCGGCCTCGGCTACGTCCGGCTCGGCCAGTCCGCGACCACCCTGTCCGGCGGTGAGGCCCAGCGCGTCAAGCTCGCCAGCGAGCTGCAGCGCCGTTCCACCGGGCGCACGGTCTACGTCCTGGACGAGCCGACCACCGGTCTGCACTTCGAGGACATCAGCAAGCTGCTGACCGTCCTCGGCGGTCTCGTCGACAAGGGCAACACGGTCATCGTCATCGAGCACAACCTCGACGTGATCAAGACCGCCGACTGGGTCGTCGACATGGGCCCGGAGGGCGGCGCCGGCGGCGGCCTCGTGGTCGCCGAGGGCACGCCCGAGCAGGTCGCGGGCGTCCCCGCCAGCCACACCGGCAAGTTCCTGCAAGACGTTCTCGGCGCCGACCGGGTCAGCGACGCGGCCTCGGTGACCAGGCCGCGCAAGGCGGCGAAGACCGTCGCGACCAAGGCCACCGCCAAGAAGACCGCCACCAAGGCGGTCACCGCCACGGCCGCCAAGAAGGCCACCGCCGCCAAGACGGCGACGGCGGCGAAGACGTCCAAGACGTCCAAGAAGGCCGCCGCGCCCGCCGCGAAGAAGACCACGCGGACGAGCAAGGCCTGAGTCCGGTCGGCGCCGGGCCCCACGGAATCGTCCGTGGGGCCCGGCGCCGTATCCGGTGTCCGTGTCCGTCCGTCAGCCGGCGACCTCATGGGCACCGGCGACCTCATGGGCATACGGCGGTTCCGCGCCCGCGCGGGAGCACGTGACCGCTGCCGCACGGGCGGCGAAGCCCAGCAGCCCGGCCCAGCCGTCCGCCCCCAGAGCGGCCACCGCCACCTCGCCGAGCGCGTCCCGTGCCGCGAGGCCGTACAGCAGGGCCGCGTTCACCGTGTCGCCGGCGCCGATCGTGTCCACCACCTCGACGCGCTCCCCCGGCACCGTGTACTCGCCCCCGTCACGGGTGAACGCCGTCAGGCCGTCGCCGCCCCGGGTGACCACGACCGCGGCCGGGCCCGCCGCGAGCCACTCCCGGGGCGTGCCGCCGAGCCACTCGGCGTCCTCGGCGGACAGCTTCAGCAGCGACACCGACGGCAGCCAGCTCTTGAACCGGGCCCGGTAGGCGTCCGGGTCCGGGATCAGCCCGGCCCGGATGTTCGGGTCCAGGGCCGTGAACACACCCCGCGCGGCCGTCTCGCGCAGCAGTTCCTCGTACGCGCTCGCGCCCGGCTCCAGCACCAGCGAACAGGTCCCGAAGGAGACGGCCCGGGTGCCGGGCGGCAGACCGGCGGGTGTCGTGAACAGCCGGTCGGCCGTCCCGTCCACGTAGAAGGAGTACGCCGCCGAGCCGTCCGCCTCGAGCGAGGCCACCGCGAGGGTCGTCGGCTCGGTCCCGCGCTGCACCGGCGAGACGTCCACGCCGGTCTCGCGCAGCCGGTCGAGGAGCGCCTCACCGAAGGCGTCGTACGACACCCGGGAACAGAACGCGGCGGGCGAGCCGAGGCGGCCCAGCGCGACGGCGGTGTTGTACGGACCGCCGCCGAGCGCGGGCCGCAGCGCGGCGAGGGCGCCCGTGCCCTGCGGTACCAGGTCGATCAGTGCCTCACCGGCGACGACGATCACGGGAGGGTCCTTTCGTGGGCCTTGGCGTGGGCTGGTCCGGACGGCCAGGAAAACCGCCCGGACCGCTCCGGGAGCTGCGCGGGCCGTTCGGGCTTTTCGGGCTGCTCGGGGCAGCCGCAGGAGGTGCGGTGGACGAAGGAACAGGGCAGCCGTACGGTCCGCGCGGGCCGGTCCGGCTCGGCGAGGCGCTCCAGCAGCAGCCGTACGGCCCGCGCGCCGATGTCCCTGCTGGGCTGGGCGACCGCGGTGAGCCGGGGCGAGAAGAGGTCCGCCCAGGCGAAGTCGTCGAAGCAGCACAGCGCGAGGTCGCGGGGCACGGACAGGCCGCGCTCGCGGACGGCGCGCAGGGCGCCGATGGTCATGGCGTTGTTGGCGGTGACCAGCGCGGTGGGCGGCACCGCCAGGGACAGCAGTCGTGCCGCGGCCCGTTCGCCGCCGGCCGCCTCGGAGTCGCCGTGGACCAGCAGCCGCTCGTCGAAGGGCAGCCCGGCGGCGGCGAGGCCGTGCCGGTACCCGGTGATCCGCTCGCGGGTCGTGCTGAGTCCCGGCCGGCCGGCCACCAGTCCGATCCGGCGGTGGCCCAGCCCGGCGAGATGGTCCACGAGTCCGGTGGTCGGCTCGGCCCCCTCGGCGCAGACCTGGTCGAAACGCGGGGTGTCCTCGGCCTCCGGTACGTCGACCATCCGGTCGAGGAACACCGTGGGCACCCGGTGGCGCGCGAGGTAGGCGACGAGATCCCGGGGGTCGGCGGAGGGCGCGACGATCATGCCGTCCACGCGCCGCTCGTGCAGCAGCTGGACGACCTTGCGCTCGTGCCCGGGGTCGTCGTGCGGATCGGCGATGAGCAGGCCGTAACCGTGTTCGAGCGCACTGGCCTCGACGCCCTGGAGGATCTCCGTGAAGTACGGGTTGCTGATCGCCGACACCGCGAGCCCGATGGAGCGGGTGCGGGAGGTCACCAGGGACCGCGCGAGGGTGTTCGGGGTGTAGCCCAGCTCCTCGACGGCGTCGAGCACCGCCCGGCGGGTGTGCGGCAGCACCGGGCGGGTGTCGTTGAGTACGTGGGAGACGGTCGCCACGGAGACCCCGGCGCTCCGCGCGACGTCGGCCATGGTCGTCACCGCGCACCCCCCTTCGCTTGCCTCGCGGTCGCGCTCTGGCCCGGACCGTACCCCATGCCCGATGGACGCGTAAACGCTTGCGCAAGCGTTTACGCGCCCACGGACGGCGGCCTCCGCCTCCCCGCCACCCGGGCCGCGGGGCCGCCCGGACAGCCGGATATCGTCGCTCCGAAGTGCAGCCCCGCTCACGCCACACCCCGCCCGACCAGTGGAGACCCCATGACCGGCCGCCCCGTTCCGAGTCGCCGTACCGTCCTGCGTTCGGTGGCCGCCACGCCCGTCGCCGGACTCGGTCTGGCCGCCTGCTCCCCGGGCGACGACGGCGCCGTCCCGGCCAGGCCGACCGCGCCGGTGGACCTCGGCGCGGACGGCGAGGTCGCCAAGGGCGCGACGAAACTCTTCCCGGACGGGAACGTGGTGGTCAGCCGGGCCGAGGACGGCTCCCTGAAGGCGTTCAGCACGGTGTGCACGCACGCCGGGTGCCCCATCAAGAAGCTGGAGGGAACCACCCTCGTCTGCAACTGCCACGGCAGCGAGTTCGACGCCCGCACTGGCGAAGTGCTGCACGCCCCCGCGACCGTGCCCCTCGTCGAGCTGCCGGTCGAGGTGAAGCAGGGCCGGATCGTCGCGAGCCCGGGGACCTGACCGGTGGGGAGCCGTCGTCCTCCCGGGAAGGGGGCGTCGTCCTCCCCGGAAGGGGCCGGCGTCCTCCTCGTAAGGCCTACTCCCAGTCCCAGCCGATGCCCAGCATCCCCGACCTGACCCGCGGTTCCACCAGGTGCACCGAGTGGTGCCGTCCGCTGAGCGCCAGCTCCTGCCGGCCGCCGCGCGGTGCCGCCGGCGAGTGCTGCGTGAACCGGTGGCAGCGCACCGGGAGGGCCGCGACGTCGAACCGCACCTGGAGCGCGTACTGCCCGCCCGCCGTACCGAACCCGCGGACGTACTCGCGCGACACACCGGCCGTGCCGTCCTCGACGCCGTAACGGAAGAGATGGGTGTCGCCGGTCCCCAGTCGCGTGTCGAAGAGCAGCTCGGTCACGAGCAGACCGGTCTCGTGGTGGGCGCGCACCCGCCCCGTGCGGCAGTTCTCCAGGGCATGGACCCTCATCCGCGCGGGGACGCACCCCGGATCGCCGTAGTGGACGGCGACGAAGCGGTCGACGCCGTCCCGGTGGGCGCGGACGATGAGGTGGGACTCGCGCCCCGCCAGTTCACGGCCGGGCCCGACGCGGATCCGTTCGTGGTGTCCGAGGGTGTGCACCCCGCCGTCCGGTGACGGGCATCCCAGTTCGGTCAGCAGCCCGTCCAGGACGCCCGAGGCCGCCAGGCGGGCGCGGTAGGTGTGGTGGGCGGGCCGCCGGTCCGGGGCCTGTGCGTCGGACTCGGCGAGCAGGCGGATCAGCGACTCCTCGGGCAGTTGGAGTATCTCCTCCAGGGCCCGCACGGCGCGCAGGGACTCCGGACGCTGCGGGCGCCGGGCCCCCTGCTGCCAGTAGCTCAGACTCGTGACGCCCACCTTCACACCGTGGCGGGACAGATGGTGCTGCACGCGCTGCAGCGGCAGCCCGCGTGCGGCGATCGCCGCGCGCAGCGCGACGTGGAAGGGGCCACCGCGCAGGGCCGAGTCGAGTTGAGCGGTGGCGACGTCCGCGTGCTGTGTGGCGTGCGGCATGCAGGGGCCCTTCTGTGAAGTTCACGACGGCTGGTCAGACCGTCGACACGGATCGGCCGGGGCCGCCCCCGGTCGCGGCGCAGAGGTCTTCACATCCGTACGCCGCGCTTCAGGCCCCGAGTCCCCCCGCATTGAAGCGTGTTGACCTAGTCCCGACAACACCTGGCGGCCCACCGCCGTGCGCTCCTGGCCGAGAACGCACGGGCCCGCCCTCCCGGGGGCCACCCACCGTGACCGGCCGGCCCCGCACCGTCTTCCCGCGTTCTCTCCTCCGGCTGCCCCGGACCCCCTCTCCGGTTGCCCGCCACCTCCTTCTCCGGCTGCCCGCGCCCCCTCCTCGCCGGGTGCCCACGGTCTCCCCGCCGGTTGTCCACAGAGGGCCCGGCCCGTCGTCCACAGCCCCGCCGTAGTGTCGGTCCGCGCCAGTAGGGTGTGAGTCATGGCCGACCCCTCCAGCTACCGCCCCAGGCCGGGAGAGATCCCGGACTCCCCGGGGGTGTACAGGTTCCGCGACGAGCACCGCCGGGTGATCTACGTCGGAAAGGCGAAGAGCCTGCGCCAGCGCCTGGCGAACTACTTCCAGGACCTGGCGAACCTGCACCCCCGCACCCGCACCATGGTCACCACGGCGGCGTCCGTGGAGTGGACGGTGGTGTCCACGGAGGTCGAGGCGCTACAGCTGGAGTACTCCTGGATCAAGGAGTACGACCCCCGGTTCAACGTCAAGTACCGCGACGACAAGAGCTACCCGTACCTCGCGGTGACGATGAACGAGGAGTTCCCGCGCGTCCAGGTGATGCGCGGCCACAAGAAGAAGGGCGTGCGCTACTTCGGGCCCTACGGCCACGCCTGGGCGATCCGCGACACGGTCGACCTCCTGCTCCGCGTCTTCCCGGTGCGCACCTGCTCCGCGGGCGTCTTCAAGAACGCCGCCCGTACGGGCCGTCCCTGTCTGCTCGGCTACATCGGCAAGTGCTCCGCGCCCTGCGTCGGCCGGATCACGCCAGACGACCACTGGGACCTGGCCGACGAGTTCTGCGACTTCATGGCCGGCCGCACCGGGACCTACCTGCGCCGCCTGGAGCGGCAGATGGCCGACGCCGCGGAGGAGATGGAGTACGAGCGGGCGGCGCGCCTGCGGGACGACATCGGTGCCCTCAGGAAGGCGATGGAGAAGAGCGCGGTCGTGCTCGCCGACGCCACCGACGCCGACCTGATCGCGGTCGCCGAGGACGAGCTGGAGGCGGCCGTCCAGATCTTCCACGTGCGCGGCGGACGGGTGCGCGGCCAGCGCGGCTGGGTCACCGACAAGGTGGAGGAGATCACCACCGGCGCCCTCGTCGAGCACGCCCTCCAGCAGCTGTACGGCGAGGAGAGCGGCGACGCCGTCCCCAAGGAGGTCCTGGTCCCCGCCCTGCCCGACCCGGTCGAGCCCGTCCAGCTGTGGCTGACCGAGCGCCGCGGGTCGGGCGTGTCGCTGCGCATTCCGCAGCGCGGCGACAAGAAGGCGCTGATGGAGACCGTCCAGCGCAACGCCCAGCAGGCCCTCGTCCTGCACAAGACCAAGCGCGCCTCCGACCTGACCACGCGCTCGCGCGCGCTGGAGGAGATCGCCGAGGCCCTCGACCTCGACAGCGCCCCGCTGCGCGTCGAGTGCTACGACATCTCGCACCTCCAGGGCGACGACGTCGTGGCCTCCATGGTCGTCTTCGAGGACGGGCTGGCCCGGAAGAGCGAATACCGGCGGTTCCAGATCAAGGGCTTCGAGGGACAGGACGACGTCCGTTCCATGCACGAGGTCATCACCCGCCGCTTCCGCCGCTACCTCGCCGAGAAGGAGAAGACCGGCGAGTGGGCGGACGGCGAGGGACTCACCGACGGTGAGCAGCGCACCGAGGGTGAGCAGCGCATTGACGGTGAGCAGCGCACCGACGGCGGGCAGCGCACCGACGGTGAAGCCGGCACGGCCGGTGGGACCGGACCGGACGACGGCGAGGCCCTCACCCACGGCCCGGCGCTCAAGGACGAGGACGGCCGGCCCAAGCGGTTCGCATACCCGCCGCAGCTCGTCGTCGTCGACGGTGGGCAGCCGCAGGTCGCGGCCGCCCAGCGGGCGCTGGACGAGCTGGGCATCGACGACGTCGCCGTGTGCGGTCTCGCCAAGCGCCTGGAGGAGGTCTGGCTGCCCCGGGAGGACGACCCGGTCGTCCTGCCCCGCACCAGCGAGGGCCTCTACCTGCTCCAGCGGGTCCGTGACGAGGCCCACCGCTTCGCGATCACCTACCAGCGCGCCAAGCGCGCCAAACGCTTCCGCGCCGGCCCGCTGGACGAGGTGCCCGGCCTGGGGGAGACCCGCAAGCAGGCACTGATCAAGCACTTCGGTTCGGTGAAGAGGCTGCGGTCGGCGACGATCGACCAGATCTGCGAGGTGCCCGGCATAGGCCGCAAGACGGCCGAGACCGTCGCCGCGGCCCTGGCCGGGGCCACCCCGGCCGGGCCCGCCGTGAACACGGCGACCGGAGAGATCATGGATGACGAGGACGGGGCACCCGAGACGACGGCGGATGCCCCGGGGGAGCCCGTGTCCGCGGGCACCCCGGACGAACGACGGGGGCAGGAGAGATGACCGAGCACGAGGCACAGCCCGCAGCGGACCGAGAACAGACGCGCGACGACGGAGCACAGGTGAGTACGGGCAAGGAAACAGCCGGGGCGCACGAGGCGGCCATCCCCGAGCTGGTGATCATCTCCGGCATGTCCGGGGCCGGCCGCTCGACGGCCGCCAAGTGTCTGGAGGACCTCGGCTGGTTCGTCGTCGACAACCTGCCGCCCGCGCTGATCCCCACGATGGTGGAGCTGGGTGCCCGTTCCCAGGGCAACGTGGCCCGCATCGCGGTGGTCGTCGACGTCCGCGGCCGGCGCTTCTTCGACAACCTGCGCGAGTCCCTCGCGGACCTCGACGCCCGCGGTGTCACCCGCCGGATCGTCTTCCTGGAGTCCTCCGACGACGCCCTGGTGCGCCGTTTCGAGTCGGTGCGCCGCCCGCACCCCCTCCAGGGCGACGGCCGCATCGTCGACGGCATCGCCGCCGAGCGCGAGCTGCTGCGGGAGCTGCGCGGCGACGCCGACCTGGTGATCGACACCTCCAGCCTCAACGTGCACGAGCTGCGCGCCAAGATGGACGCGCAGTTCGCCGGCGACGAGGAGCCCGAGCTGCGGGCCACGGTGATGTCCTTCGGCTTCAAGTACGGGCTCCCGGTCGACGCCGACCTCGTCGTCGACATGCGCTTCCTGCCCAACCCGCACTGGGTCCCGGAGCTGCGCCCCTTCACCGGGCTCAACGAGGAGGTCTCCAGCTACGTCCTCAACCAGCCCGGGGCCAAGGAGTTCCTCGACCGCTATGCCGAGCTGCTCCAGCTGATCGCCGCGGGCTACCGTCGGGAGGGCAAGCGCTATGTGACCGTCGCCGTCGGCTGCACCGGCGGCAAGCACCGGTCCGTGGCCATGTCGGAGAAGCTCGCCGCCCGGCTCGCCGCCGAGGGCGTGGAGACGGTGGTCGTCCACCGGGACATGGGACGGGAATGACAGGGGAATGACAGGACGCACTCCGCGGCTGAGCAGGCTGCGCCGGGTGGTGCCCGAGGGGCGCGGCGGCAGGCCCGCCGACGCCCGGGCGGCCCGGCCCGAACAGACGCGCGGCGGCAAGCCGCGCCGCCGGGGGGCCCAGCCCAAGGTCGTCGCCCTCGGCGGCGGCATGGGCCTGTCCGCCTCGCTCGCCGCACTGCGCCGGATCACCGGCGACCTCACCGCCGTCGTCACCGTCGCCGACGACGGCGGCTCCAGCGGGCGCCTGCGCGACGAGCTGGGCGTGCTGCCGCCCGGCGACCTGCGCAAGGCGCTGGCCGCGCTGTGCGGCGACGACGACTGGGGCCAGACCTGGGCCCGCGTCATCCAGCACCGCTTCCAGTCCCAGGGCGACCTGCACGAACACGCGGTCGGCAATCTGCTGATCGTCGCCCTGTGGGAGCAGCTCGGCGACCACGTCCAGGCGCTGGACCTGGTGGGCAAGCTGCTCGGCGCGCACGGGCGGGTGCTGCCCATGTCCGCCGTCCCGCTGGAGCTCCAGGCCCTGGTCAGGGGCCACGACCCGGAGCGGCCCGACGAGGTGGACACCGTACGGGGACAGGCGACCGTGGCGCTCACGCCCGGTGAGGTGCAGTCCGTGCACCTGGTGCCCAGCGACCCGCCGGCCGTCCCCGACGCGGTCGACGCCGTCCTGGACGCCGACTGGGTGGTGCTGGGCCCCGGCTCCTGGTTCTCGTCGGTCATCCCGCACCTGCTCGTGCCGGATCTGCTGGACGCGCTGGTCGAGACGAAGGCGCGCCGGGTGCTCTCGCTGAACCTCGCCCCGCAGCCCGGAGAAACTGAGGGCTTCTCACCGCAGCGTCATTTGGAGGTTTTGGGACGACACGCCCCTAAACTCGCCCTGGACGTGGTGCTGGCCGACGAGGCCGCCGTGCCCGACCGTGACTCGCTCACCGACGCCGCGAAACGGTTCGGCGCCGCGGTCGAGCTGGCTCCGGTCGCCCGGACCGACGGGACCCCGAGGCACGACCCGGAGCTGCTGGCCGCCGCGTACGACCGTATTTTTCGGATGCATGGAAGGATCGGCCCATGGCGATGACGGCAGCGGTGAAGGATGAGATCTCCCGGCTCCCCGTCACCCGGACCTGCTGCAGAAAGGCGGAGGTCTCCGCCATTCTGCGGTTCGCCGGCGGCCTCCACCTGGTGAGCGGGCGCATTGTGATCGAGGCGGAGCTGGACATCGCGAGGGCGGCCCGTCGGCTGAAGCAGGACATCCTGGAGATCTTCGGACACAGTTCCGAGCTGATCGTGATGGCGCCGGGCGGGCTGCGCCGCGGTTCGCGCTACGTCGTCCGGGTGGTCGCGGGCGGTGACCAGCTGGCCCGGCAGACCGGCCTGGTGGACGGCCGGGGCCGCCCGATCCGCGGTCTGCCGCCGCAGGTGGTCTCGGGGGCCACCTGCGACGCCGAGGCCGCCTGGCGCGGAGCATTCCTGGCGCACGGCTCGCTCACCGAGCCCGGCCGCTCCTCCTCCCTGGAGGTGACCTGCCCGGGCCCGGAGGCCGCGCTCGCGCTGGTGGGCGCCGCCCGCCGGCTGTCTATCCCCGCCAAGGCGCGCGAGGTGCGCGGTGTGGACCGGGTCGTCGTCCGCGACGGCGACGCGATCGGCGCGCTGCTCACCCGGCTCGGCGCCCACGACGCGGTGCTGGCCTGGGAGGAGCGGCGGCTGCGGCGCGAGGTCCGCGCCACCGCCAACCGCCTCGCCAACTTCGACGACGCCAATCTGCGCCGCTCCGCCCGCGCGGCCGTCGCCGCCGGCGCCCGGGTCCAGCGCGCCCTGGAGATCCTCGCCGACGACGTGCCCGAGCACCTCGCCGCCGCGGGCCGGCTCCGTATGGAGCACAAGCAGGCCTCCCTGGAGGAGCTGGGCGCCCTCGCCGACCCGCCGCTGACCAAGGACGCCGTCGCCGGCCGCATCCGCCGTCTGCTGGCCATGGCCGACAAGCGGGCCTCGGACCTGGGCATCGCCGGCACGGACGCCAACCTCGGCGAGGAGGAGATGGCCGACAACCTCGTCGGCTGAGCGGACGCCCCCGGGCCCCGGGCCCCCGGGCCGTACGGAACGAGGACAACGAGCCGGTGCCGGCGCCCACTTGGGTGACCGGTACCGGCTTTCGCGTGTCCTTGCCGCACTCTTGACTCGATCATGAGCTGTCATGAGCCTGGCATCTGTTCGCCGCCGTGGCGGACCCAGGCCTGTCGGACAGGCCCCACCCAGGGGGTTTCATGAGACGAAGAGCGAGATCGATCCTCGCCGTCGGCGCGCTCCTGATCGGCGGAGCGAGCTTCGCACCCAACGCCCAGGCACACCCCGCGGACCCGGCGACCCCGGACGCGAACGAAGTGAAGGTCTTCCGCGCCGACGTCACCAAGGAGCAGGTACCCCTGCTGCTGGCCGCCGGCCAGGACGGCCACGAACTCGGCGAGCAGGTACCCGCCCGGGGAACCGCCGCCGTCGAGCTCTACCTGACCGACAAGCAGGCCGGCACGCTCGAGGAACAGGGCGTCGACCTCACCGAGCACACCCTGTCCGCCAAGGCCGCCGAGCGCGTCGACGACGCCGCCGACGGCGTCTTCCGCCCCTACAGCGGCAGCGGCGGCCTGCGCGAGGAGATCCTGCGCACCGCCCAGGAGAACCCCGGCCTCACCAAGGTCGTCTCCATCGGCAAGACGGTCAACGGCCAGGACATCCTGGCGCTCAAGCTCACCAAGCACGCGAAGAAGTCGAAGGACGGCTCCAAGCCCTCCGTCCTCTACATGTCCAACCAGCACGCGCGCGAGTGGATCACCCCGGAGATGACCCGGCGGCTGATGCACCACTACCTGGACAACTACAAGAAGGACCGGCGGATCAGGAAGATCGTCGACTCCACCGAACTGTGGTTCGTCCTGTCGGCCAACCCCGACGGCTACGACTACACCTTCGAGAGCGACGACAACCGCCTCTGGCGCAAGAACCTGCGCGACGTCAACGGCGACGGCACCATCAGCACCGGCGACGGCGTCGACCTCAACCGCAACTTCGCCTACAAGTGGGGCTACGACGACGAGGGCTCGTCCCCCAACCCCACCAGCGAGACCTACCGCGGCGCGAGCCCCGGCTCCGAGCCCGAGACCAAGGCACTGGACGCCTTCCAGAAGCGGATCGGCTTCACGTACGGCATCAACTACCACTCCGCCGCCGAACTCCTCCTCTACGGCGTCGGCTGGCAGGTGGCCACCAACACCCCGGACGACGTCCTCTACCAGGCGCTGGCCGGCACCCCCGACAACTCCGCGATCCCCGGCTACCACCCGCAGGTCTCCTCCGAGCTGTACACCACCAACGGCGAGGCCGACGGGCACGCGGCCAACGTCAACGGCATGGCGATGTTCACCCCGGAGATGTCGACCTGCCAGACGGCCTCCGACGTGGACCCCGACGACCAGTGGAACGCCCGCGACTGCCAGTCGGGCTTCAACTTCCCCGACGACGAGAAGCTGATCCAGCAGGAGTTCGCCAAGAACATCCCCTTCGCGCTCTCCGTCGCCGAGTCCGCCGCGCACCCCGACCGGCCGTCCTCCTCGGTCGGCCTGGACGCCGCCGACTTCACCCCGGCCCCCTTCACCACCTCCTACGCACGCGGCGCCGACCAGGAGGTCTCCGTCGTCGTCCGCAAGTCCGTGCGCGACAAGGAGCTGAAGTACCGCGTCAACGGCGGCCGCACCCACGACGCGACGCTGCGGCCCTGGCGGGGCGGCGAGACGTACGGCGGCGAGGACAACCTCTACTTCGACGAGTACCGGGCCGAGGTCAGGGGCGCCGACCCCGGCGACCGCGTCGAGGTCTGGTTCACCGGCGAGGCACCCCGGGGCACCCACCACGGCCACGACCGGCACGGCAAGCGCACCGAGAGCGAGCACTTCACGTACAAGGTCGCCGAGCGGCCCCGCGCCGACGTCCTCGTCGTCGCCGAGGAAGGCGCGAAGACCACGCAGACCCAGACGTACGTCGACGCGCTCAAGGCCAACGGCCACCGCGCCGCCGTCTGGGACGTCGCCACGCAGGGCGCCCCCGACGCGCTCGGCGTCCTCGGCCACTTCGGCACCGTCGTCCACTACACGGGCGCCGCGGTGCCCGGCAACGCCACCCAGCTCCAGCTGCGCGCCTTCCTCAACGAGGGCGGCAAGCTGATCGAAGCCGGCGAGCAGGCCGGCGGCGACGTCGACCTCGGCGGCGGCACCCTCTCCGACGACTTCAGCCAGTACTACCTGGGCGCCTACACCCGCACCGCCACCTCCGGCGCCACCGGGTTCACCGGCTCCGGCAAGCTCGACAAGGCCGACGGCACCCTCGGCGACGCCCCCGGCAACCCGCTGGACGCCGCCGGCGCGTACAGCGTGACCTCCGACGAGCTGGACCCCGGCACGTACCCGCAGTTCGCGAGCGCGGGCGCCGGGAAGTTCGCCGGAACGGTCAACCCGTACGGGCCGTACGCGGGGGAGTGGATGGCCGCCGCCGTCCACACCGACGACGCCTACAAGCGACTCACCCGCACCGTCGACCTCACCGGAGTCACCGCCTCCGACCGTCCCACGCTCCGCACCCAGCTGCTGTGGGACACCGAGCGCGGCTACGACAACGCCCTGGTCGAGGCCCACACCACCGGCGCCGACGACTGGACCACGCTGCCCGAGGCGAACGGCGCCACCGGCACGGCCGTGCCCGCCGAGTGCGCGGCCGGGTTCTACCTGGCCGGGCACCCCTGGCTGGCGCACTACCTGACGCTGTCCGACGAGGGCTGCACCGCGACCGGCACCACCGGGCAGTGGAACAGCCTCACCGGCTCCTCCGGCGGCTGGAAGCAGGTCGAGTTCGACCTGAGCGCCTACGCAGGGAAGTCCGTGGAGGTCTCGATCGCGTACGTCACCGACCCGGGCAGCGGCGGCCGCGGCGTCCTCGCCGACGTGGCCTCCCTGGTCGTCGGGGGCGCGGCGGCGCAGACCGAGGGCTTCGAGACCTCGCTGGGCGCCTGGCGGGTCTCCGGCCCGCCCGCGGGCAGCCCCGCCGTCCTGAAGGACTGGACCCGCACCGGGACCCTGTTCCAGACCTACGGCGCCGTCACCACGGACGACACCGTGCTGCTCGGCTTCGGCCTGGAGCACCTCGCCGAACCGGCCGCCCGCGCGGCACTGGTCCGGCAGGCGCTGCGTGCCCTGGACGAGTGAATTCCGGTGTGCGGGGGACTGACCCGGTGTAGCGAAATCGGGTGATCGGTCCCCGTCGCCCAGGGCGGTCCGTACCCCTACTGGCGGGTACGGACCGCCCTGCCGGGTATGGGGCGTCTCGATGTCACCCCCGAGGCCCCGGAGAGGTAGGGTCGGAGGTGGTCGGGGACATCCCAAATACAGCTCGCCGGCACATCGGGCCGGCGTACCAACGAGGAGATCGGTTCGTGACGATCCGCGTAGGCATCAACGGCTTTGGCCGCATCGGTCGTAACTACTTCCGCGCGCTGCTGGAGCAGGGTGCGGACATCGAGATCGTGGCTGTCAACGACCTGGGTGACACCGCGACCACCGCCCACCTGCTGAAGTACGACACCATCCTCGGCCGCCTCAAGGCGGAGGTCTCGCACACCGAGGACACCATCACCGTCGACGGCAAGACCATCAAGGTCCTGTCCGAGCGCAACCCGGCCGACATCCCGTGGGGTGAGCTGGGCGTCGACATCGTGGTCGAGTCGACCGGCATCTTCACGAAGAAGGCGGACGCGGAGAAGCACATCGCCGGTGGCGCGAAGAAGGTCCTCATCTCGGCTCCGGCCAAGGACGAGGACATCACCATCGTGATGGGCGTCAACCAGGACAAGTACGACCCGGCCAGCCACCACGTCATCTCCAACGCCTCCTGCACCACCAACTGTGTGGCGCCGATGGCCAAGGTCCTCGACGAGAACTTCGGCATCGTCAAGGGCCTGATGACGACGGTGCACGCGTACACCAACGACCAGCGGATCCTGGACTTCCCGCACAAGGACCTGCGCCGCGCCCGTGCCGCCGCGGAGAACATCATCCCGACCACCACGGGCGCCGCCAAGGCCACCGCGCTGGTCCTGCCGCAGCTCAAGGGCAAGCTCGACGGCATCGCGATGCGCGTCCCGGTCCCGACCGGCTCGGCCACCGACCTGGTCGTCGAGCTCCAGCGCGAGGTCACCAAGGACGAGGTCAACGCCGCGTTCAAGAAGGCCGCCGACGACGGCGACCTCAAGGGCATCCTGTTCTACACCGAGGACGCGATCGTCTCCTCGGACATCACGGGCGACCCGGCCTCCTGCACCTTCGACTCCTCCCTGACCATGGTCCAGGAGGGCAAGTCGGTGAAGATCCTCGGCTGGTACGACAACGAGTGGGGCTACTCGAACCGCCTCGTCGACCTCACGGTCTTCGTCGGCAACCAGCTCTGATCCACTTCAGCAAGGCACCTCATGCGGTAGCAGGGCTCGGGCAGCGCAAGGTCGCGCTGTCCGGGCCCTGCGTCGCGTCCGCCGCCACCAGCCCTCGTAGGATCACGAGCGATCCGAGAATCCAGGAGCCCTCTTGAAGACGATCGACGAACTGCTCTCCGAAGGCGTTGCGGGCAAGCGCGTCTTCGTCCGCGCCGACCTGAACGTCCCGCTGGACGGCACCACCATCACCGACGACGGCCGCATCCGCGCCGTGGTGCCCACCGTCAAGGCGCTGGCCGACGCGGGCGCCCGCGTGATCGTGGCCTCGCACCTGGGCCGCCCCAAGGGTGCCCCGGACCCCGCCTTCTCCCTCGCCCCGGCCGCCGCCCGCCTCGGTGAACTGCTCGGCGCCGACGTCGCCTTCGCCGAGGACACGGTCGGCACCTCCGCCGAGGCCGTCGTCTCCGGCCTCGCCGACGGCGGCGTCGCCGTCATCGAGAACCTGCGCTTCAACGCCGGTGAGACCAGCAAGGACGACGCCGAGCGCGCCGCCTTCGCCGACAAGCTGGCCGGCCTCGCGGACGTCTACGTCGGTGACGGCTTCGGCGCGGTGCACCGCAAGCACGCCTCCGTCTTCGATCTGCCGAAGCGGCTCCCGCACTACGCCGGGTACCTCATCGCCACCGAGGTCGGCGTCCTCAAGAAGCTCACCGACGACGTCAAGCGCCCGTACGTGGTCGCCCTCGGCGGTGCCAAGGTCTCCGACAAGCTCGCCGTCATCGACCAGCTGCTCGGCAGGGCCGACCGGCTCCTCATCGGCGGCGGCATGGCGTACACCTTCCTCAAGGCCAAGGGGTACGAGGTCGGCATCTCGCTGCTCCAGGAGGACCAGATCCCGGCGGTCCAGGAGTACATCGAGCGCGCCGAGAAGAACGGCGTCGAGCTGGTCCTGCCCGTCGACGTCCTGGTCGCGCCCGAGTTCCCGGACCTGAAGACGAAGGCCCCCGCCAACCCCACCACCGTCGCCGCGGACGCCATCCCGGCCGACCAGGAGGGTCTGGACATCGGTCCCGAGACCCGCAAGCTGTACGCATCGAAGCTCGCCGACGCCGGCACCGTCTTCTGGAACGGTCCCATGGGCGTCTTCGAGCACCCCGACTACGCCGAGGGCACCAAAGCGGTCGCCCAGGCCCTCGTCGACGCCCCGGGCTTCACCGTGGTCGGCGGCGGCGACTCCGCCGCCGCCGTGCGCACGCTCGGCTTCGACGAGAACGCATTCGGCCACATCTCGACCGGCGGCGGCGCCTCCCTCGAATACCTCGAGGGCAAGACGCTCCCCGGCCTCGCCGCACTGGAGGACTGACCCCGATGACCACCCGCACGCCGCTGATGGCGGGCAACTGGAAGATGAACCTCAACCACCTCGAGGCCATCGCCCACGTCCAGAAGCTCGCCTTCGCCCTCGCGGACAAGGACTACGACGCCGTCGAGGTCGCCGTCCTCGCCCCCTTCACCGACCTGCGCTCCGTGCAGACCCTGGTCGACGGGGACAAGCTCAAGATCAAGTACGGTGCCCAGGACATCTCCGCGCACGACGGCGGCGCCTACACCGGCGAGATCTCGGGCCCGATGCTGGCCAAGCTGAAGTGCGCGTACGTGGCCGTCGGTCACTCCGAGCGCCGGCAGTACCACGCCGAGACCGACGAGATCGTGAACGCCAAGGTCAAGGCCGCCTACAAGCACGGTCTGACCCCGATCCTGTGCGTCGGCGAGGAGCTGGACGTCCGCGAGGCGGGCAACCACGTCGAGCACACCCTCGCCCAGGTCGAGGGCGGCCTGAAGGACCTTGCGGCCGAGCAGGCCGAGACCGTCGTGATCGCCTACGAGCCCGTGTGGGCCATCGGCACCGGCAAGGTCTGCGGCGCCGACGACGCCCAGGAGGTCTGCGCGGCGATCCGCGGCAAGCTGGCCGAGCTGTACTCCCAGGAGCTGGCCGACCAGGTCCGCATCCAGTACGGCGGCTCCGTCAAGTCCGGCAACGTCGCCGAGATCATGGCGAAGCCCGACATCGACGGTGCCCTGGTGGGCGGCGCCTCGCTGGACTCGGACGAGTTCGTCAAGATCGTCCGCTTCCGCGACCAGTAGCCGGCGCGCTGGTCGGAAGGCAGATCGACCAGTGAGTATGCGCTAGCGGCGATACGTCGTACCCTTGCGGGGGCATGGTGGCCTGCTGTCACCGTGCCCCCGTCGTTCATCCGAATCCGAGGAAGTTGGTCCAGCCGTGGTTTTGGGGTTCTCGATCGCCCTGATCGTCTTCAGCCTGCTGCTGATGCTGCTGGTGCTGATGCACAAGGGGAAGGGCGGCGGTCTCTCCGACATGTTCGGTGGCGGCATGCAGTCGTCCGTCGGCGGCTCCTCGGTCGCCGAGCGCAACCTCGACCGGATCACCGTGGTGGTCGGTCTGGCCTGGTTCGCGTGCATCATGGTGCTCGGCCTGCTCCTGAAGGCCAACAACTGACCGGTCGCGTCGACCCGTCACACACTTGTGCACGTAAAGCCCCATGTCCGGTACGCGCCTCGGCGCGCCGCCTATCATGGGGCTTGCGTCTGTGCACTGGAGCTTGTAACTCCAAATACTGGACGCGCGTTGGGCCTTACGTAGACTGAGGCGCTCGCAGCGAAGCGAAACGCCGACTCGCTTCGCGGCACCATCACGCAGGGAGTTACGACCGTGGCAAGTGGCAACGCGATCCGGGGAAGCCGGGTCGGGGCGGGGCCGATGGGCGAGGCCGAGCGCGGCGAGTCCGCGCCGCGTCTGCGCATCTCCTTCTGGTGCTCCAACGGACACGAGACACAGCCGAGCTTCGCGAGCGACGCCCAGGTCCCGGAGACCTGGGACTGCCCGCGCTGCGGCTTCCCCGCCGGACAGGACCGGGACAATCCGCCGGACCCGCCCCGCACCGAGCCCTACAAGACCCACCTCGCGTACGTGCGCGAGCGCCGCAGCGACGCGGACGGCGAGGCGATCCTCGCCGAGGCACTCGCCAAACTGCGCGGCGAGATCTAGCTCCGTACACCGTCGGTCTCCGCCTCCGTCGGTTTCCGATTCGGTCGGTCGCCTTCACTCCTGATCACTTAGGTTGGAACAGCTGTACAGCCGGGACAGCTGGGACATCTCAAGGAAGAAGGCTGACGTCCGACATGAACGCAGACGGTCGTACCAGGCTCCACCAGACGCCCGAATGGGCCGCGCTGGCCAAGCACCGCGAGCAGCTCGGCCAGGTGCGGCTGCGTGAGCTGTTCGCCGCCGCCCCGGGGCGCGGCACCGGCTGGACGCTTCGCGTGGGCGACCTGTACGTCGACTACTCGAAGCACCTCGTCACCGACGAGACGCTGGCCCTGCTCCAGGAACTGGCCGCCGCGACCGACGTGTTCGGGCTGCGCGACGCGATGTTCCGCGGTGAGCGCATCAACATCACCGAGGACCGGGCCGTCCTGCACACGGCGCTGCGGGCCCCGCGCGACGCGGTGATCGAGGTCGACGGCGAGAACGTCGTCCCGAAGGTGCACGCCGTGCTCGACAAGATGGCCGGCTTCGCCGACCGGGTCCGCTCCGGCGAGTGGACCGGCCACACCGGCCGGCGTATCAGGAACGTCGTCAACATCGGCATCGGCGGCTCCGACCTGGGCCCCGCGATGGCCTACGAGGCGCTGCGCGCCTTCACCGACCGCTCGCTCACGGTCCGCTTCGTCTCCAACGTGGACGGCGCCGACCTGCACGAGGCGGTCCGCGACCTGGACCCGGCCGAGACCCTGTTCGTCATCGCCTCCAAGACCTTCACCACGATCGAGACGGTCACCAACGCCACCTCGGCCCGGACCTGGCTGCTCGAGACCCTCGGTGACGACGCCGCGGTCGCCCGGCACTTCGTGGCCCTGTCGACGAACGCCGAGAAGGTCACGGACTTCGGCATCGACACGGCGAACATGTTCGAGTTCTGGGACTGGGTTGGCGGCCGGTACTCCTTCGACTCGGCGATCGGGCTGTCCCTGATGATCGCCATCGGCCCGGACCGCTTCCGGGAGATGCTGGACGGCTTCCACCTCGTCGACGAGCACTTCCGCACCGCCCCCGCCGAGTCCAACGTCCCGTTGCTGATGGGGCTGTTGGGCGTCTGGTACGGCGACTTCCTGGGCGCGCAGTCGCACGCGGTGCTGCCGTACTCGCACTACCTGTCGAAGTTCACGGCGTACCTCCAGCAGCTGGACATGGAGTCCAACGGCAAGTCCGTCGACCGGGACGGGAATCCGGTGGAGTGGCAGACGGGGCCGGTGGTGTGGGGTACGCCGGGCACCAACGGGCAGCACGCGTACTACCAGCTGATCCACCAGGGTACGAAGCTGATCCCGGCGGACTTCATCGGCTTCGCGCGGCCGGTGGGTGAGCTGAGCGACGAACTGAAGGCCCAGCACGACCTGCTGATGGCCAACTTCTTCGCCCAGACCCAGGCCCTGGCCTTCGGCAAGACCCCGGACGAGGTGCGCGCGGAGGGCGTGCCCGAGGAACTGGTCCCGCACAAGACCTTCCGAGGCGACCACCCCACCACCACGATCCTGGCCCGCGAGCTGACCCCGTCGGTGCTCGGACAGCTCGTCGCCCTCTACGAGCACAAGGTGTTCGTACAGGGCGCGGTCTGGAACATCGACTCCTTCGACCAGTGGGGCGTCGAGCTCGGCAAGGTGCTCGCCAAGCGCGTCGAACCGGCCCTGACCGAGGGCGCCGAGGTGCCCGGCCTGGACGCCTCCACCGAGGCGCTGGTCGCCGCCTACCGGGAGCTGCGCGACCGGCAGTGAGGAACCGGCGCGGTGGTCGGACTGGGGGCTGCCAGGGGTGGCCGGAGCGGTTCCGGTCAGGCCACCGCGCTCAGCGTGTCCGCGAGGCGGCGCCGGGCCGCCCGGGCCGACGGCACCGCGGCCAGCGCCGCCGCACCGAGCACGGCCGCCGCGCCCACGGCCACCAGGAGACCGGCGGAGGGCGCCCGGGCGATCCCCGCGCCGATGCCGCTGGAGGCGCCCTGGGCGTCGATCAGCCAGTGGGCGAGCGGCAGCCCGAGGGCGGCGGCGAGGAGCACGGCCGCCAGGGCCGTGCAGCCCGTGGCCGTGACGGTGATGCCGGTGATCTGGCGCGGGGAGAGCCCGATCGCCTTGAGGGCGAGCAGGTCCCGTTCGCCCTCCCGGACGGTGCCGCCGATGGCGGTGAGCAGTTCGATCAGCCCGACGAGCGCGAGGACGGCCACCAGTCCGAGGACGACTCCGCGCAGCGGGGAGAGCCCGTCGGCCGGGTTCGCCACGGCATGCACGTCGAGCCGGCCCTGCCCGGCCTCGGCGAGCCGCCCGGCGACCTCGTCCGGATCGGCGCCCGCGTGCAGACGCAGCTGGTAGAGGGCCGGCTCGAGCCGCGGATCGTTCTCCCGGAGAGTGTCCAGGGAGGTCGAGACGACTCGGCCGGCGTTCTCCGGTTCGATGCTGCGGCCCACGATGTGCAGGATCTGCGGCCGGTCGCCGACGGTCATCCGCACCCAGTCGCCGACCTCCACCTCCAGCAGGTCAAGCAGCCCCTGCCCGGCCACCGCCTCGTCCGGTCCGTGCGCGCGGCGGCCCTCGGCCAGGGCGTACGGGTAGGGGTCCTCGCGGGTGCCGAGTCCGCGCAGCGCGATCGTGGCGGTCTGCCCCGGCACCAGGGCGGCCACCTCGACACCCGGGTAGGCGGCGGCTACCCCGGGGTCGTGCTCCAGCAGGGCCCGGGTGTTCCGGTCACCGGCGTCGGCGTCCACGCGGACGGTCAGCGCGGTCGGCAGGCCGATCTCCTCGGGCCGGCTGTGGAAGCGGTCGATGGTGGTCCACGCGCTCATCGCCACCACGATCAGCAGCAGCGGCAGCGTGAGCCGGGCCACCGTCGCGAACGAGCGCGGGCGGCGGGCGAACGCCTTGTGCCAGCCGAGCACGAGCGCGGGCGGCACGCGTACCTCCAGTTCGCGCACGCCGGGCGACGCCTCGGCACCCGGTGCACCGGCTCCGCCGGAACCCCGAACCCCACGCGCCCGTACATCACGCCCTCGTACACCACGCGCCCCTGTCCGGACTCCCGCCGGCACCCGGAACACCCGCAGCCCCAGCACCCGCCGAGCCGCCCCGGACAGCCCGCCGCCCTGCGCCCCCGCCGGGCGCGGCAGCGGAACCGGCGGCACCCGGCCCGCCCGCCACGCCGCGAGGCCGGTGGTGGCGCCGATGAACAGCACCGCGCACGCCGGTACGACGAACAGCGCCACCGTGTGCTCGGGCAACCCCTGCCACACCCCGACCGCGTCCCCGAGCCGCCCCGGCACCCGGCTGCCGAGGGCCTGGGTGAGCCCGGCGGCGGCCACCGCGCCGAGCAGCGCGTAGGCGAGGTGCTGGAGCAGGAAGACCCGCACGACCTGGCCCGGCGTGAAGCCGATCGCCTTCAGCACGGAGATGTCCCGCAGATGACCGCGGATCCGGGTGCCGATCGCCCCGTGCACCGCCAGCCCCGCGGCGAGCAGCGCGCCCAGTCCGAACAGGCCGAGGACCTGACCGAGCAGCCGGTTGTCGCCCTGCGCCTCCGCGCGGGCCTGCTCCCAGGTGGAGACCTGCCCGATCGCCCCGGCGCCCAGCACGGTCACCGCCCGCTGCACGGCGTAGTCCGTCTCCCCGGGATCGGTCAGCCGCAGGCCGATCACCTGACCGCCCGGGTCGGGCACCGCGGCCGGCGGCGCCCACACCAGGCCCGGCTGCTCGCCCGGCCGGTAGCGGCGTTCGGGGCTGTCGGCGATGCCGAGCACCGTGAGGGTCCGCGGGGTGCCGGGCAGGGTGAGGATGTCGCCGGGCTGGGCCAGCAGCGCGCGGGCGAGGTGGCTCTCCAGGACCACCCCGTCGGGTTCGTCGGCGTCGAGCCAATGCCCGGCGGTGAGCAGCGGGCGCCCCACGTCGGGCTCCTCGCCGGTGCCGCGCAGTTCGACGGAGGCCCGGGTGCCGCGTACGGCGACGGTCGCGGAGGCCGTGGGATAGGGGCCGGCGACGGACTGGACGCCGTCCAGCGCGGCCAGCTCGCCGGGGTCGGCGGCACGGTCGGTGTGCAGCCAGACGTGGGCGCCGCGGGCCTGCGTGAAGACCCGCTGCCAGGGGTTGGTCGCGTACCCGAACAGGGCCGCGGCCAGCAGCAGCGACGCGACGATCCCGGCGGTCGCCAGGACGAGGAACAGCGCCTCGCCCCGGTGCGTGCGCAGATCGGAGTGGGCCCAGCGCAGGGTCGCTCGCACGGCCTCAGCCCTCCGGTGCGCGGTGCGCGCGGTGGTCGTACGCCCGCATGTCAGTCCTTGAGTTCCAGGACGGCGGACGCCCCGGGACGGCGGCGCGGTGGCGTCGCGGCGTCCAGCTCGGCGTCGTCGGCTATCCGCCCGTCGAAGAAACTGATCACCCGGTCGGCGGCGCTGGCGAGCCGCGCGTCATGGGTGACCAGCAGGATCGTCTGGCCCCGCTGGTGGAAGCGGGACAGCAGCCGCATCACCTCGCGGGTGCCCTTGCCGTCCAGGCTGCCCGCGGGTTCGTCCGCCAGCAGCAGCGGCGGATGGTTGACCAGCGCCCGGGCGAGCGCGACCCGCTGCTGCTCGCCGCCGGACAGCTCACCGGGCATGCTGCGCTCCTTGCCCGTCAGGCCCAGCTCGGCCAGCAGCTCCGCCCGCTCGGCGCGCGCCCGCTTCGGCGGCAGCCCGGCGAGCAGGGCGGGCAGCTCCACGTTGTCGGCGACGGACAGGTCGGAGACCAGGTTGAAGAACTGGAAGACGATCCCGATCCGCTTCCGACGCTCGACCGCCCAGCGTTTCTCGCTGTACGCGTCCGTGCACGCGCCGTCCAGCCACAGGCTGCCCGCGTCCGGCCGCTGGAGCCCGCCGAGCAGGTGCAGCAGCGTCGACTTCCCGGCACCGGACGGCCCGGTGACCGCCACGAACTCGCCGCGCCGCACGGTCAGGTCCACCCCGCGCACGGCGTGCGCGGGGGCGCCCTCACCGCGGTGCGTCTTGACCAGGCCCTCGGCGCGCAGCACGGGAGCGGGGCCGGCACTCGTCCCAGCGCTCACTCCAGCTCCTCCAGCTCTTCCTGGCACCGTTCCAGCCAGTCGAGGTCGGCCTGGAGGTGCAGCATCGCGCCCTCGATGAGGAGGTGGGCGACGCGGTTGTCCCGGTCTTCGGCGGCGGCCAGTTTCGACAGCTGCCGCATCGTGTTCAGGTACTGGCGCCGCTGCTTGTTGATCAGGGCGATCTGGTCGGCGAGCCCGGTCTGCGGAGCCAGGGCGAGCTTCATGAAGAACTCGTCGCGCACCCGCGGCTCGTCCGTCGTCTCCTCGTACCAGGCCCGCAGCTCGTCGCGCCCGGCGTCGGTGAGGTGGTAGACCTTCTTGTTGGGCCGGCTCGACTGCTCGATGTCCTCGCCCTCGATCAGTCCCGTCTTCTCGAGACGGCCGAGGGTGACGTAGATCTGGCCGACGTTCGGCTGAGGGTACGCGGAGCCCAGCAGTTGCTCAAGGTCCTGCTTCAGCTCGTAGCCGTGGGCCGGACCGCGGGCCAGGAGAGCCAGGAGGTGCAGGCGCACTCAGCCGTCCTCCCGCTTCTGTTCGAGTCCCCGGATGTGCTCCAGGCCCTAGTATCGCGCATACCTAACAGGTATACATGGCCTCTGACCGGGACGAGGACGCCCGGTGCCGGTGCGAGCCAGTGAGCCCGGTGTACGAGGGTGTACAGGGAGGAACCTATGCGGTGGATCCACGCCGCCGGTAGGGGCCTCCTCGTCCTCCTCGTCGTCCTGACCGGGTACGCCGCCTCCGGCGCCCGCGCGCAGGTGGGTGCCGCGAGCGGCCGGGGCCCGCTCACCCTGGCCACCGCCGGCGACCTCACCGGCTACCTCGGCCCGCTCCTCGAGGGCTGGAACCGCGCCCACCCCGGCGAACGGGTCACCCTCGTCGAACTGCCCGACTCCGCCGACGAGACCCGCGCGCAGATGGCCACCGACCTGCGCGACGGCGGCCGGCACCGCTTCGACGTCCTCAACATCGACGTCAACTGGACCTCCGAGTTCGCCGCCGCCGGCTGGATACGCCCGCTGCCCCGCGACCGCTTCCCGCTCGGCACCTTCCTGCCGCCCGTCGTCGGCACCGCGACCTACGACGGCCGGCTCTACGCCGTCCCGTACGTCACCAACGCCGGCCTCCTCCTGTACCGCAAGGACGTCCTCGCCGCGGAGGGCGTGCCGCCGCCGCGCACCTGGGCGGAGCTGGAGCGGTACGCCGAGACCATCGCCCCGAAGCACGGACTGGACGGCTACGCGGGCCAGTTCCTGCCCTACGAGGGCCTGACCGTGAACGCCGCCGAGTCCGTCTACTCGGCCGGCGGCAGCATCCTCGGCGACGAGGGCGAACGCGTCACCGTCAACTCGGCGGCGGCCCGCGAGGGCATCGGATTCCTGGCACGCGGAGTGCGCGAGGGCTGGATACCGAAGGCGGCGCTGGCCTACAAGGAGGAGGAGTCCAAGCAGGCCTTCCAGGACGGCCGCCTGCTCTTCCTGCGCAACTGGCCCTACGCCTACGTCAGCGCCTCCGCCCCGGACTCCGCGGTCGCCGGGAAGGTCGGCGCCGTACCGCTGCCCGGCCCCGACGGCCCCGGCACCAGCGTCCTCGGCGGCTCCAACCTGGCCGTCGGCACCCACGCCCGGCACCCCGACTCGGCCGCGCGCCTCATCGCGTACCTCACCAGCGAGCGCGTCCAGCGCCAGGTCCTCACCCGGGGCGCGCTGCCGCCCGTACGGGCCGACCTGTACGAGGACCCCGCGCTGATCGAGGCGTTCCCCTACCTGCCGACGCTGCGCGCGAGCGTGCTCGCCGCCGCCCCGCGGCCCAAGAGCCCGCGCTACGACCAGGTCAGCCTGGCCGTGCAGGCGGTCGTGCACGACGCGATGACCGGGCGGCAGACGCCCGAGGCGGCGGTGCGACGGCTGGCCCGGGAGCTGGCCGACATCTCGCGGCACTGAAACCCCAAGCCTAGTTACGTGTTAGGTAACGCCGACGTCTCATCTCTGCCTTCAGTGCGGTGAAAAGTCCGCATATAAATCCCCAACTGTTCAGTAGCTTCTGTTCTGTTCGTTGACACCTTCGCGACACCGCTACCTAACATGCATGCACAACAGCGACGGCTCTCGACAGACAGGTCCTCGGGGTGAACAGGCACCACTGGTGGCGTGACGCGGTGATCTACCAGGTCTACGTCCGCAGCTTCCTCGACAGCACCGGCGACGGCGTCGGTGATCTCGCCGGCGTCCGGTCCGGACTGCCCTACCTGCGCAAACTCGGCGTGGACGGGATCTGGCTGAGCCCCTTCTACCCCTCGCCCCAGCACGACCACGGCTACGACGTCGCCGACTACCGGGGAGTCGACCCGCTCTTCGGCGACCTCGACGAGTTCGACGCGCTGGTCGCCGCGGCCCGGCGCCTCGGCATCCGGGTCCTGCTCGACATCGTCCCCAACCACTGCTCCAGCGAGCACCCGTGGTTCCGCGAGGCGCTCGCGTCCCCGCCCGGCAGCCCGGCCCGCGCCCGCTTCCACTTCGCCGACGGCCGCGGTCCGGACGGCGACGAGCCGCCCAACAACTGGCACGCCATGTTCGGCGGCCCCGCCTGGACCCGGGTGACCGAGCCCGACGGCCGCCCCGGCCAGTGGTACCTGCACATGTTCACGCCCGAGCAGCCGGACTGGAACTGGCGCACCCCCGAGGTCGCCGCCGAGTTCGACCGGATACTCCGCTTCTGGCTGGACCGGGGCGCCGACGGCTTCCGCATCGACGTCGCCGCCGGCCTCTACAAGCACCCCGAACTGCCCGACTCCCCGGACCCGGAGGCCGACGCCCGCACCCGCGACTCGGTCAACCCGCTCGCCTGGAACCAGCCCGAGGTGCACGACGTGTGGCGGCACTGGCGCGCGGTCTGCGAGGAGTACACCGCCCGCGACGGCCGCGAACGCCTCCTCGTCGGCGAGGTGTCGGTCCCCAGCGCCCGCGAACACGCCCGCTACGTCCGCCCCGACGAACTCCACCAGGCCTTCTTCTTCGACCTCCTCGGCGCCCCCTGGGACCCCGACGCCTTCCGCAAGGTCATCTCCGAGGCCATGCAGGACATCGCCGGCACCGGCTCCACGGTCACCTGGGTCCTCAACAACCACGACCAGGTCCGCACCGTCACCCGCTACGGCGAACCCGCCACCGACGGCAGCGGACTCGGCACCGCCCGCGCCCGCGCCGCCGCCCTCCTGATGCTGGCGCTGCCCGGAGCCGCCTACATCTACCAGGGCGAGGAACTGGGCCTGCCCGAGGTCGTCGACCTGCCCGACGACGCGCTCACCGACCCGATCTTCCACCGCACCGGCAGCCGTGCCCGCGTCCGCGACGGCTGCCGGGTGCCGCTGCCCTGGTCGGGCCAGGCGTCCCCGTTCGGCTTCACCGCGGGCGACGGGAGTGCCAAGCCCTGGCTGCCGCAGCCCGAGTACTTCGCCGAGTACGCCACCGACCGCGCCCTCGCCGACACCCGCTCCTTCTGGCACCTCTACCGCGACGGCCTGCAACTCCGCTCGGAACTGCCGCAGCTGGGCGAGGGCACCCTGCGCTGGCTCGACACCCCGCCCGGCGTCCTGGCCTTCGTCCGCGGCGACGGCCTGGTCTGCGCCGTCAACTTCGGCACCGCCCCCACGCCCGCCCCCGTGCCGGGAGCCCCGCTGCTCGCCAGCGACGGCCCCTGCCCGCCCGGCGTCCTGCCCGGCTCCACCGCCGCCTGGTGGATCGCCGACCTCTGACCTCGCCTCCGACCTTTTCCTGCCCGACCCTCGAAGGGACATCAACGATGATGCGACGACACAGCACCACCCTGCTCACCGGCTGCACCGCCCTCGCCCTCGCCCTCGGCGCCACCGCCTGCGGCGGCTCCGGACCCGTCACCGCGGGCGGCGGCGACAAGGCGCTCGACGGACAGTCCGTCACCGTGGCCGGCGTCTGGTCCGGCACCGAGCAGGAGAACTTCCAGAAGGTGCTGGACGCCTTCACCGAGAAGACCGGCGCCAAGACCTCCTTCGTCTCCACCGGCGACAACGTCTCCACCGTCGTCGGCAGCAAGATCGAGGGCGGCAACGCCCCCGACGTCGTGATGGTCCCGCAGGTCGGCGTGCTGGGGCAGTTCGCCGGCAACGGCTGGCTGAAGCCGCTGTCCAAGACGGCCCGGAAGTCCGTCGGCACCAACTTCGCCGACGTCTGGCAGACGTACGGGACCGTCGACGGCACCCTCTACGGCCTCTACTTCAAGGCCGCCCACAAGTCGACCGTCTGGTACAGCCCCGAGGCCCTCACGCAGGCCGGGGTCGAGCCGCCGAAGACGTACGACGAGATGCTGAAGGCCGGGCAGACCGTCTCCGACTCCGGGCTCGCCGCCTTCTCGGTCGCCGGGCAGGACGGCTGGACACTGACCGACTGGTTCGAGAACGTCTACCTCTCCCAGGCCGGACCCGAGAAGTACGACGCCCTCGCCGCCCACGAACTGAAGTGGACCGACGCCAGTGTGGTCGAGGCGCTCACCACCCTCGGCAAGCTCTTCAAGGACAAGCAGCTCGTCGCGGGCGGTCAGAAGGGCGCCCTGAACACCGACTTCCCGGGCTCGGTGGAGAAGGTCTTCGGCCCGAAGCCCGAGGCCGGCATGGTCTACGAGGGGGACTTCGTCGCCGGGGTCGCCAAGGACCAGTTCGGCAAGGAGATCGGCAAGGACGCGAACTTCTTCCCGTTCCCCGCGGTCGGCGGCGGCGAGGCACCCGTGGTCAGCGGCGGCGACGCGGCCGTCGTCCTCAAGGACGGCAAGAACTCCAAGGCCGGCATGGCGCTCCTGGAGTACCTCGCGACGCCCGAGGCCGCGGCCGTGTGGGCGGAGGCGGGCGGCTTCCTCTCCCCGAACAAGAACCTCGACCCCGCCTCCTACGGCGACGACGTCACCCGGGCCACCGCCGAGTCCCTCGTCGGCGCCGGGAACTCGGTCCGCTTCGACATGTCCGACCAGGCACCCGCGGCCTTCGGCGGCACCAAGGGCACCGGCGAGTGGAAGATCCTCCAGGACTTCCTGCGCGACCCCTCCGACCCGAAGGCGACCGCGGCCGCACTGGAGACCGCGGCGGCCAAGGCCTACAAGGGCTGAGGGCCGACCGGTCATGACCTCCACCCTGGTGAAAGAGGCGAGCCCGCCCGCCGCTCCCGGCCCGGCGCCCCTGCGGCGCCCCCGGCGGCGCCGGGCGGCCGTCGCCCTGCTCTTCGTCCTGCCCGCGCTGCTCCTGCTGGGCGCCCTCGTCGTCTACCCCGTGCTCTTCTCCGTCGGCCGCAGCCTCTTCGACGCCTCCGGCACGCGCTTCGTGGGCGGCGAGAACTACACCGAGATGTTCCGCGACCCGGCCACCCTCAAGGCCGTCCGCAACACGGCGATCTGGGTCGTCGTCGCGCCCACCCTGCTGACCGGCCTCGGCCTGATCCTCGCCGTCCTGGTGGAGAAGGTCCGCTGGGCCACCGCCTTCAAACTGCTCCTCTTCATGCCGATGGCGGTCTCCTTCCTCGCCGCCGGCATCATCTTCCGGCTCGCCTACGACCACGACCCGGACAAGGGCGTCCTCAACGCCGCCGTGACCGGCGTGCACGACGCCTTCGCCGGTACGTCGAGCTACCCGGGCGCCCGGGCACGCGAGGGCCAGGAGGGCGGTCTGGTCAAGGGGGCCGACGGCTCGTACCGGACCGGTGCGGGCGTGTCGCCCGGCGACACGGTGGCCCTCGGCCTGGTCGGCGTGGCACCCGACGACCTGCCGTCCGGCGCGGAGCCCGCGTACGGGGCGGCGGGGCGCGGGGCCGCCGGCGACGAGGTGCGCGGCGTCGTCTACCTGGACTTCACACCCGGCGGGGGAGGGGAGCAGGGCCGGGTCGACCGGCGGGAGAGCGGGCTGCCCGGGATGACGGTCGAGGCGGTGCGCGACGGCCGTACGGTCGCCACCACGACCACCTCCGACGACGGCGCCTTCCGGTTCGAAGGGCTGGACCCGGACTCCTACACGGTGAAGCTCCCCGCCTCGAACTTCGCCCCGCCCTACGAAGGCGTCTCCTGGCTCGGACCCGCTCTCGTCACGCCCGCCATCATCGGGGCGTACCTGTGGATCTGGACCGGGTTCGCGATGGTGCTGATCGGCGCCGGGCTCTCCTCGCTGCCGCGCGACGCGCTGGAGGCGGCGCGGATGGACGGCGCCAACGAGTGGCAGATCTTCCGGCGGATCACCGTGCCGCTGCTGGCACCCGTGCTCACGGTCGTCTTCATCACCCTCGTGATCAACGTGATGAAGGTCTTCGACCTCGTCTACATCATCGCGCCCGGACCCGTGCAGGAGGACGCGACGGTGCTCGCGACGCAGATGTGGCTGGTGTCGTTCGGCGGCGGCAACAACCAGGGCCTCGGCAGCGCGCTGGGTGTACTGCTCCTGCTGCTCGTCGTCCCGGCCATGGTCTTCAACGTCCGCCGCTTCAAGAGGAGTCAGCGATGAGGAGTCAGCGATGAACGCCGTCCGGCGGTATCTGGGCAACGGGGTCGTCCAGGCCTTCCTCGTGCTCATCGGGCTGGTGTGGATGACACCCCTGGCCGGGCTGTTCGTGTCCTCGCTGCGCTCGTCCGAGGACACGGCGAAGGGCGGCTGGTGGACGGCCCTGGCGAGCCCGGGGCAGCTCTCCTTCGACAACTACTCGGCGCTGCTCGGCAACTCCGGCATCACCCAGGCCTTCTGGAACACGGTGCTGATCTCCGTACCGACGACCGTGCTCGTCGTGGTCGTCGGGGCGCTCGCCGGGTACGCCTTCGCCTGGCTGGACTTCCCGGGGCGCGAGACGGTCTTCCTGGTCGTCGTGGCGCTGCTGGTGGTGCCCGTGCAGATCGGACTGCTGCCGGTCGCCAAGCTCTTCGGACAGCTGGGCCTGTTCGGCACCATCCCGGGCGTCGTGCTCTTCCACGTCGCCTACGGGCTGCCGTTCGCGGTGTTCCTGCTGCGGAACTACTTCGCCGAGATGCCCAAGGAGATGCTGGAGGCCGCGCGCATGGACGGCGGCAACGAGTGGCGGATCTTCACACGGCTGGTGCTGCCGGTCGGCAAGCCGGCCATCGCCAGCCTCGCCATCTTCCAGTTCCTGTGGGTGTGGAACGACATGCTGGTCGCGCTGCTCTTCGCGGACAGTTCGTCGCAGCCGCTGACGGTGGAGCTCCAGTCGCAGATCCGCCAGTTCGGCAGCAACATCGACGTGCTGGCGCCGGGGGCGTTCCTGTCCCTGGTGGTGCCGGTGGTGGTGTTCTTCGCGTTCCAGCGGCACTTCGTGCAGGGGGTCATGGCGGGGTCCGTGAAGTGACGGGCGGGCTGGGGCGGGGAGGGTTTTCGCCCCCGCCGCCCCTTCCCGTTCCCGTCCCTGGGGGCTGCGCCCCCAGACCCACGCTTCGGCCCTGAACGGGCCTCGTCCTCAAACGCCGGACGGGCTGAATCAGGCCGACGCCGGCGGGTACAGCGACCTCGGCAGCTGCGAAGCCGCCGCCGAGTCCAGGAGCCACAGGGTGCGGGCGCGGCCCCGGGCGCCCGCTGCCGGGGCCTGGATCTCGCCCGTGCCCGACAGGGCCATCGCCACCGCGTTCGCCTTGTCCTCGCCCGCCGCGAGCAGCCACACCTCTCGGGCGGCGCGGATCGCGGGCAGGGTCAGGGAGATGCGGATGGGCGGCGGCTTGGGGGAGCCGTGGACGCCGATCACCGTGCGCTCCGTCTCCCGGACGCCCGGGTGCTCCGGGAAGAGCGACGCCACATGGGTGTCCGGGCCGACGCCGAGGAGCAGGACGTCGAAGGACGGGACCGCGGCGTGGTTCTCGGGGACGGAGGCCGAGGCCAGTTCCTGCGCGTAGGCCGCCGCTGCCGCCTCCACGTCCGAGCCGTAGGGGCCGTCGGACGGTGCCATCGCGTGCACCCGCTTCGGGTCCAGCGGCACCGCGTCGAGGAGCGCCTCGTGCGCCTGGGTGACGTTGCGCTCCGGGTCGCCCTCCGGCAGGAAGCGCTCGTCGCCCCACCACAGGTCGAGGCGGCCCCAGTCGATCGCGTCCCGGGCCGGGGAGCCGGCCAGCGCCGCGAGCAGGCCGTTGCCGTTGCGGCCGCCGGTGAGGACCACGGACGCGCTGCCCCGGGAGGCCTGCGCGTCCACGATCTTCGTGATCAGGCGGGCCGCCGCGGCCTCGGCCATCAGCTCCTTGTCGCGGTGCACGACCAGCTGCGGGGTGTCGCTCATTTCGCCGCCGCCTTCCTCACCGGTGTCTTCTCCTGCGCCGCGTCCTTCGCGGGAGCCTTCGCGACCGCTTCCACGGGAGCGGCGACGGCGCCTTCCCCGTTGCGGGCGTCCCCTTTGGCCGGCGCGGTCAGCCGGTCCACGCCGTAGCGCAGCGCCGAGGCGTAGGTGTCGTCCGGGTCCAGGCGGCGCAGCTCCTCCGCGATCAGCTCGGCCGTCTCGCGGCGCTTGAGGGCGACCGCGCGGGCCGGCTGGCCCTGGATGGAGAGGTTCGCCAGCGCACCGTCGGCCCGGTCCAGGACGACCGGACCGCAGTCGGTGTCCATGCGGACCGCGGTGAGACCCGGGCCGCTCGACACCGTGCGCCGCACCGGCACGTCCAGCCGGTCCGCGAGCCACATCGCGAGCAGCTCGCAGCTGGGGTTGTACTCCTCGCCCTCCACCTCGACCGCCTGCACCTGGCAGTCGACCTGGTCGAGGGCCGCCGCCAGCATCGAACGCCAGGGTGTGATGCGGGTCCACGACAGGTCCGTGTCGCCCGGCGCGTAGGCGTCGGCGCGGGCCACCAGCTCCCGTATCGGCTCCTCGCAGGCGTAGGTGTCGGTGACCCGGCGCTGGGCGAGCGCGCCCAGCGGATCCTTCGCCGGGTCCAGCGGCGCGTTCACCGGCCACCAGACGACGACCGGCGCGTCCGGCAGCAGCAGCGGCAGGACCACCGACTGGGCGTGGTCGACGACGTCGCCGTACAGCCGCAGCACGATCGTCTCGCCGGTGCCCGCGTCGGCACCGAGGCGGACCTCGGCGTCCAGCCGGGACTTGGTGCGGTCCCGGGGGGAGCGCGAGACGCGCTTGATGACGACGAGCGTGCGCGAGGGATGCTCGTGCGCGGCGTCGCTCGCGGCCTTCAGCGCGTCGTAGGCGTTCTCCTCGTCGGTGACGATGACCAGGGTGAGCACCATGCCGATGGCCGGGGTGCCGATCGCCCGGCGGCCCAGCACCAGCGCCTTGTTGATCTTGCTGGCCGTGGTGTCCGTGAGGTCTGTCTTCATGGCCGGCGCCAGCTCCGTCCGTCTCGCTCCAGCATGTCGTCCGCCTCGACGGGCCCCCAGGTGCCGGCCGGATACTGGGCCGGGGTGCCGTGCGCGTCCCAGTACTGCTCGATCGGGTCGAGGATCTTCCAGGACAGCTCGACCTCCTCCGTGCGCGGGAAGAGGTTGGCGTCGCCCAGGAGGACGTCCAGGATCAGGCGCTCGTACGCCTCCGGGCTGGACTCGGTGAAGGACTCGCCGTAGGCGAAGTCCATCGACACGTCCCGGATCTCCATCGACGTGCCCGGCACCTTGGAACCGAAGCGGACGGTGACGCCCTCGTCGGGCTGGACGCGGACGACGATCGCGTTCGAGCCGAGTTCCTCGGTGGCGGTGGAGTCGAAGGGGGAGTGCGGGGCGCGCTGGAACACGACCGCGATCTCGGTGACGCGGCGGCCCAGGCGCTTGCCGGTGCGCAGGTAGAAGGGGACGCCCGCCCAGCGGCGGTTGTCGATCCCGACCTTGATCGCGGCGTAGGTGTCGGTCTTCGACTTGGGGTCGATGCCGTCCTCTTCGAGGTAGCCGACGGCCTTCGCACCGCCCTGCCACCCGGCCGCGTACTGGCCGCGCACGGTGTCCCGGCCCAGGTCCTTGGGGAGGCGGACGGCGCCGAGCACCTTGGTCTTCTCGGCCGCCAGCGCGTCCGCGTCGAAGGAGGCGGGCTCCTCCATGGCGGTCAGCGCGAGCAGTTGGAGGAGGTGGTTCTGGATGACGTCACGGGCGGCGCCGATGCCGTCGTAGTAGCCGGCGCGGCCGCCGATGCCGATGTCCTCGGCCATCGTGATCTGGATGTGGTCGACGTAGGACCGGTTCCAGATCGGCTCGAACATCGTGTTGGCGAAGCGCAGCGCCAGAATGTTCTGGACCGTCTCCTTGCCCAGGTAGTGGTCGATGCGGAAGACCTGGTCGGAGCCGAAGACCTCGTGGACGATCGCGTTCAGCTCCTCGGCCGACCTCAGGTCGTGGCCGAACGGCTTCTCGATCACCGCGCGACGCCAGGAGCCGCTCGACTGGTCGGCCAGCCCGTGCTTCTTCAGCTGCTGGATGACCACCGGGAAGGACTTCGGCGGCACCGACAGGTAGAAGGCGAAGTTGCCGCCCGTGCCCTGGGCCTTGTCCAGCTCCTCTATGGTGCCGCGCAGCCGCTCGAACGCGTCGTCGTCGTCGAAGGTGCCCTGGACGAAGCGCATCCCCTGGATGAGCTGCTGCCAGACCTCCTCGCGGAACGGGGTGCGGGAGTGTTCCTTGACGGCGTCGTGCACGACCTGGGCGAAGTCCTCGTGCTCCCAGTCGCGGCGGGCGAACCCGACGAGCGAGAAGCCCGGCGGCAGCAGACCCCGGTTGGCGAGGTCGTACACGGCGGGCATGAGCTTCTTGCGGGACAGATCGCCGGTGACGCCGAAAATGACCAGACCCGACGGCCCCGCGATGCGCGGGAGCCGTCGGTCTGCGGGGTCACGCAGCGGATTGCTGCTCGACAATTCTCAGCCCTTCGAGGGAGCGAGGCGCTTGAGCTCCGCCTCCGTGGACTTCAGCAGGTCGTTCCAGGCGTCCTCGAACTTGTCGACGCCTTCCTTCTCCAAGAGCTGGACCACCTCGTCGTAGGAGATCCCGAGCTTCTCGACCGCGTCGAGGTCGGCACGGGCCTGCTCGTACGTCCCGGCGACGGTGTTGCCGCCGATCTCGCCGTGGTCCTCGGTGGCGAAGAGGGTCGCCTCCGGCATGGTGTTCACCGTGTTGGGTGCCACCAGGTCGGTGACGTACATGGTGTCGCTGTACGCCTTGTCCTTGACGCCGGTCGACGCCCACAGCGGACGCTGCTTGTTGGCGCCGGCCTTCTCCAGGGCGGCCCAGCGGTCGGTGCCGAAGACCTCCTCGTACGCCTGGTAGGCGAGGCGCGCGTTGGCGACGGCGGCCTTGCCGCGCAGGGCCTTGGCCTCGTCGGTGCCCAGCGCGTCGATCCGCTTGTCGATCTCGGTGTCCACGCGGGACACGAAGAAGGACGCCACCGAGTGGATCTGCGAGAGGTCCAGGCCGCGCTCCTTGGCCTTCTCCAGGCCGGTCAGGAAGGCGTCCATGACCTTGCGGTAGCGCTCCAGCGAGAAGATCAGCGTGACGTTGACGCTGATGCCCAGGCCGATGGTCTCGGCGATCGCCGGGATGCCCGCCTCGGTGGCCGGGATCTTGATCAGCGTGTTGGGCCGGTCCACCAGCCACGCCAGCTGCTTGGCCTCGGCGACCGTCGCCCGGGTGTTGTGGGCCAGGCGCGGGTCGACCTCGATGGAGACCCGGCCGTCCTTGCCGCCGGTGTTGTCGAACACCGGGCGCAGGATGTCGGCGGCGTCCCGGACGTCCGCCGTGGTGATCATGCGGATGGCCTCTTCGACCGTGACCTCGCGGGCGGCGAGGTCGGTGAGCTGCGTGTCGTAGCCGTCGCCCTGCGAGATCGCCTTCTGGAAGATCGACGGGTTGGTGGTGACGCCCACGACGTGCTGCTGGTCGATCAGCTCGGCGAGGTTGCCGGACGTGATCCGCTTGCGCGACAGGTCGTCCAGCCAGATCGCGACGCCTTCGTCGGAGAGGCGCTTGAGTGCGTCTGTCATGGAAATTGCATCTCCTACTACGAGTCGTATATGGGCGTCAGCGCTGGGCCGCGGCCAGGGATTCCCGCGCCGCGGAAGCCACGTTCTCGGCGGTGAAGCCGAACTCCGCGAACAGCACCTTGGCGTCCGCCGAAGCACCGAAGTGCTCCAGGGAGACGATGCGGCCGGCGTCTCCCACGTACTTGTGCCAGGTCAGCCCGACCCCGGCCTCGACCGCGACCCGGGCCTTCACGGACGGGGGCAGGACGCTGTCCCGGTACCCCTGGTCCTGCTGCTCGAACCACTCCACGGACGGCATGGACACCACACGGGTCGGCACGCCCTCGGCCTGGAGCGCCTCACGGGCCTCGACGGCCACGTGGACCTCGGACCCGGTGGCGATCAGCACGACCCGGGCGTCGCCGCCCTCGGCGTCGAAGAGCACGTAGCCGCCCTTGGCCGCGTCCTCGTTGGGCTCGTACGTCGGCACGCCCTGGCGGGTCAGCGCCAGGCCGTGCGGCTGGCCCTTGCCGAACTCCTTCGTCCAGCGGCGCAGGATCTCGCGCCAGGCGATCGCCGTCTCGTTGGCGTCGGCCGGACGGACCACGTTCAGGCCCGGGATGGCGCGCAGCGAGGCCAGGTGCTCGACCGGCTGGTGGGTCGGGCCGTCCTCGCCCAGGCCGATGGAGTCGTGCGTCCACACGTACGTCACCGGCAGGTGCATCAGCGCCGACAGCCGCACCGCGTTGCGCATGTAGTCGGAGAAGACCAGGAACGTTCCGCCGTAGATGCGGGTGTTGCCGTGCAGCGCGATGCCGTTCATCTCCGCGGCCATCGCGTGCTCGCGGATGCCGAAGTGGATGGTGCGGCCGTACGGGTCCGCGCCCGGCAGCGGGTTGCCCTCGGGGAGGAAGGACGACGTCTTGTCGATCGTCGTGTTGTTCGAGCCGGCCAGGTCGGCCGAGCCGCCCCACAGCTCCGGGACCACGTCGCCGAGCGCCTGGAGCACCTTGCCGGACGCGGCACGGGTCGCCAGGCCCTTGCCCGCCTCGAAGACCGGGATCTTCTCCTCCCAGCCCTTGGGCAGCTCGCCCTTGGCCACGCGCTCGTACTCGGCGGCGCGCTCCGGGTTGTTGTCCCGCCACTGCTGGAAGGACTTCTCCCACACCGCGCGGGCCGCCTGCCCCTTCTCCAGGGCCTTGCGGGTGTGCGCGATGACCTCGTCGGAGACCTCGAAGGACTTCTCCGGGTCGAAGCCCAGCACCCGCTTGGTCGCCGCGACCTCGTCGTCGCCGAGCGCCGAGCCGTGCGCGGCCTCGGTGTTCTGCGCGTGCGGGGCCGGCCAGGCGATGATCGAGCGCATGGCGATGAAGGAGGGGCGGTCGGTGACCTTCTTGGCCGCCTCGATCGCGTCGTAGATCGCGTTCGGGTCCAGGTCGCCGTCCGGCTTCGGCGCGACGCGCTGCACGTGCCAGCCGTACGCCTCGTACCGCTTGCAGGTGTCCTCGGAGACGGCGGTCTCGGTGTCGCCCTCGATCGAGATGTGGTTGTCGTCCCACAGCAGGACCAGGTTGCCGAGCTTCTGGTGACCGGCCATCGAGGACGCCTCGGCGGAGATGCCCTCCTGGAGGCAGCCGTCACCGGCGATGCAGTAGATGAAGTGGTCGAACGGGGACTCGCCCTCGGCGGCCTCCGGGTCGAACAGTCCGCGCTCGTAGCGGGCGGCCATCGCCATGCCCACCGCGTTGGCGACACCCTGGCCCAGCGGGCCGGTCGTGGTCTCCACGCACGTGGTGTGCCCGTACTCCGGGTGGCCGGGGGTCTTCGAGCCCCACGTGCGGAAGGACTCCAGGTCCGCCAGCTCCAGGCCGAAGCCGGCCAGGTACAGCTGGGTGTAGAGGGTCAGGGACGAGTGACCCGCGGACAGCACGAAACGGTCGCGCCCGACCCAGTTCGCGTCGGCGGGGTCGTGCCGCATCACCTTCTGGAAGAGGGTGTAGGCGGCGGGCGCCAGGCTCATCGCCGTACCCGGATGGCCGTTGCCAACCTTCTGTACGGCATCGGCGGCCAGGACGCGGGCGGTGTCCACGGCCCGCTGGTCCAGTTCGGTCCACTCGAGGTCTGTGGTGGTCGGCTTGGTGCTCACCCTGAGTCAGGGCTCCTCTCCACATGTCGGTTGCCGGTGCACGGGTGCACCGGCTGCCGGCGCGTCCGTGAGTTCGGCCGGCCATGGCCGAGCCTACCCCCGTAAGTACGTGCGTTTTTCCGCTGGAAACCAGACTGCCGGGACTCTTCTCGATCCGCCTGTCGACTGGGCGAAACCGCATTCGGCAAGTGAATACGGAGGCGCTCATCTGACTGCTCAATCGACTCTCGGCGCGCACGTCGGAGCACCCGCGACAACACGAGCCCACCCCCGCGAAGGCCGAGGTATGGGCAACGTCTAAAGTGGCGTGGTACGCGCGAGCCTTTACCGCCACTTCACACGGTCGGGCTTGCTGGGAGTCTCTGTCAGGGGTGTGCGTGACGGCCGTTGAATCCCGTCCTGCGGGGGTAATCGGGACGAGCCAGAGCCCGAGTCACCGGCCGTTCGGGGCCCGTGTCAAGGCGTTCGTGGCGCTGACCAAGCCGCGGATCATCGAGCTTCTGCTGATCACCACCGTTCCGGTGATGTTCCTCGCCGAACAGGGTGTTCCGAATCTGAAGCTGGTGCTGCTGACCTGCGTCGGCGGTTATCTGTCGGCCGGCGGCGCCAACGCGCTGAACATGTACATCGACCGCGACATCGACGCGCTGATGGACCGGACCTCGCAGCGCCCGCTGGTGACCGGCATGGTCAGCCCGGTGGAATGCCTCGTCTTCGGCATCACCCTGGCGGTCGTCTCGACGCTGCTGTTCGGCTTCACGGTCAACTGGCTGTCGGCCTGGCTCTCGCTCGGCGCCCTCCTCTTCTACGTCGTCGTCTACACGATGATCCTCAAGCGCCGCACGTCCCAGAACATCGTCTGGGGCGGCATCGCCGGCTGTCTGCCGGTGCTCATCGGCTGGTCGGCCGTGACCAACTCGATGTCCTGGGCGCCGGTCATCCTCTTCGGGGTGATGTTCTTCTGGACGCCGCCGCACTACTGGCCGCTGTCCATGAAGGTCAAGGAGGACTACGCGCGCGTCGGCGTGCCGATGCTCCCGGTGATCGCCTCCAACAAGGTCGTCGCCCGGCAGATCGTCATCTACAGCTGGGTGATGGTCGTCGTGTCGCTGCTGTTGCAGCCGCTCGGCTACACCGGCTGGTTCTACACGGCGGTGGCCCTGGCGGCCGGCGGGATGTGGCTGTGGGAGGCGCACGGGCTCCAGAACCGCGCCAAGGCCGAGGTCACGGGCGGCAAGCTCAAGGAGATGCGGCTGTTCCACTGGTCCATCACCTATGTGTCGGTGCTGTTCCTCGCGATCGCGGTGGACCCCTTCCTGCGCTGAGTCCCCGGTGAAGACGTCCGACGGGCGGGGTGCGTGGCCAAGGCCACGCACCCCGCCCGTCGCCGTTCGATCTACCCGTCGGTAGCATCCTGGTCATGGCAGACACGCAGCAGGTGGACACGGAGCAGGCCGGCGCGAAGCGCGGCTGGGCCGACCGGTGGGACGCGTTCGAGGTGACCCGGACGGCGGGGCGGATCGAGGCCTTCGCCAAGGCCCACGGCGGCGCCGAGGCCCAGGTGGCGTACCTCGGTGAGCGCGGCGCCCGGATCGTGCTCGTCGGTGCGGACGGCGCCTTCGGCGACCTGGTCGCGCGCACCCACGAGCGGGCCCGGAAGGCCGTGGAGCAGTCCGGGATCACCGTCCACGACGACTTCGACGGCGAGTACGCGGCCAGGGTCACCACCGGCCGCTACGAGTGGTCGCGCATGGCGGGCATCCAGGTCGGGGGCCCGAGCAACACCTGAGGCCGGGTTCACCCGTTAGGACCGTAGGAAGCCGCGAGGCACGCGGGCCGCGAGGCGCACGAGCCGCGCGGCGCTCGGTCCCAGCACGGGGAGCCCGGATGATCGAAACGCCGTCCCTGGTGGACCAGTACTGCCACGGCGTCCTGAGAACGGAGCTGGGCCTCGGCACCTTCGAGGCCCAGCTGGCCCGCACCGAGGGTCCGCCCGCCCCGGGCACCACCCTCTTCGACACCCAGACCGGCTTCGCGGTACGCCGCTGGTGCCCGCCCCTGCTCGGCCTGGAACCGCACTGCCCGCCCGCCCGCTACCTGGCCCGGCGCCGCGAACTGGGCGTCATGGAGGCCGACCGCCGGCTGCTGCGCGGCAGCGGCATCACCACCTACCTGGTCGACGCCGGACTGCCCGGCGACCTCACCGGCCCCGGCGAGATGGCCTCCGCCGCGGACGCCGACACCCGCGAGATCGTGCGCCTGGAACTCCTCGCCGAGCAGGTCGCCGACACCTCCGGCACCGTCGAGTCCTTCCTTGCCAACCTCGCCGAGGCCGTGCACGGCGCCGCCGCGGACGCGGTCGCCTTCACCTCCGTCGCCGGGGTACGGCACGGACTGTCCCTCGCCCCGGAACCGCCCGGCCCCGGCGAGGTGCGCGGGGCCGCCGCCCGCTGGCTCACCGGGCGCGAGGTCGGCGGGGAGCTGAGCGACCCCGTACTGCTGCGCCACCTGCTGTGGATCGCCGTCGCCTCGGGCCTGCCGCTCCAGCTGCACGCGGGCCTCGGCGAACCGGGTCTGCGCATCGACCGCACCGACCCGGTGCTGCTCACCGACTTCGTGCGGGCCACCGCCGGCCTCGGCACCGACCTGGTCCTGCTGCACGGCTACCCGTACCACCGCCACGCCGCCCACCTGGCCGGCGTCTTCCCGCACGTCTACGCCGACTCCGGCGCCGCCCTGGTGCGCACCGGCGCCCGCGCGGCGACGGTCCTCGCGGAGATCCTGGAGCTGGCGCCCTTCGGCAAGATCCTGTTCTCCAGCGGTGCCCAGGGCCTTCCCGAACTGCACGTGGTCGCCGCCCGGCTGTTCCGCGAGGCCCTGGGCAGGGTGCTGGGCGCCTGGGTGGCCGAGGGGGCGTGGTCGCTCGGGGACGCCCAGCGGGTGGCGGGGATGATCGCGTCGGGGAACGCCGGACGGGTGTACGGACTGGAGTGACGGGTGTACGGACCGGAGCGGGTCGGCGAGACTGGGTGCATGCCGACCGACGCGTTGCTCGACCGTTTCCTCGCCGGACTGCTGCCCTTCGAGCCCGTCGCCGTCTGGGCGCACGGTTCACTGGGCGCGGGCGACTACCAGGAGGGCCGCAGCGACCTGGACCTGATCGCGGTCCTGCCCCGGCCGGCCACCGCCCGTACGGCCTGGCGCCTCGCGCTGCTCCACGCCCGGCTGCGCGACGAACCCCTGGCCGGGCTGCTGCACTGCACCTACCTGTCGCCGGACACGGTCGCCGACCCGGCCCGGCGGCACCTGACCTGGGCCCACGAACAGCTGTTCAAGCGGCCGGTCACCCCCGTCACCCGGCGCGAACTGCACAGCTTCGGCCGTGTCCTGCACGGCGAGGCGCCGGACCGACTGCTGCCGCCGGTGCCGGGCCCGGAACTGGACGCCTTCGTCGTCCGCGACCAGCGCGACTTCTGGCGGCCGAACGTGCGCAGGGCGGAGCTGTGGCGGCAGGACGTCTGGGTCGACCTGGGTCTGGTCACCTTCGCCCGCGCCACCGTCACGCTGCGGGAGGGCCGCCTGATCACCAAGCGGGAGGCCCTGGCCGAGCTGCCCGCGCTGGGGGCGCCCGCCGAGGTCGTGGAGGACGTCGCCGAGCGGCGGTACGGGAACCGCGCGCGGCCCGCACCCAGGGCGGAGTGGACCGCCCGCCGCGCCGACCTGACCCGGAGCTACCTGGGACCGGCCATCGACACGCTGGTGGCCTCGTACTCCTGAGCGGGCAGGCCGGGCACCGTCTCCTCGGGCCGCTCGCGCAGCGCCAGCAGCACCCGCAGCACCGCGATCCACACCAGGCACGAGCCCAGCATGTGCAGCCCGACCAGGACCTCGGGCAGGTCGGTGAAGTACTGGACGTACCCGATGACCCCCTGCGCCAGCAGCACCAGGAACAGGTCGCGGGTGCGGGCCAGCGGGCCCTTGGGCGCGTCGACCGCCTTCAGCACGAACCACAGGGCGAACGTCAGCGTCACCACGATCCACGCCAGGACGGCGTGCGCCTTGCTGATTATTTCCCAGTCGACCGGCATCCGCGGCACGTCGCTGGAGTCGCCCGCGTGCGGTCCGGCGCCGGTCACCACGGTGCCGACCGTGATCAGCAGTGCGGAGACGACGACCATCACCCACACCAGCTGCTGCACGGACCCGCCGACCAGCGGGCGCGGTGCCCCGTCGCCCTCCCGGGTGCGCTGCCACATCACCGTGGCCACCGTCAGCAGTGCCGTCGTCGCCACGAAGTGGGCCGCGACCGTGTACGGGTTGAGACCGACGAGCACGACGATGCCACCGAGCACGGCGTTGCTCATCACGATCCAGAACTGCGCCCACCCGAGCAGGGTGAGGCTGCGCCGGTACGGCTTCTGCGAGCGGGCGGCGATGATCGCCCAGCCGACCGCGGCGCACAGCACGTAGGTCAGCATGCGGTTGCCGAACTCGATGACGCCGTGGAAGCCCATCTCGCTCGTGGTGGTGAGCGAGTCGTCGGTGCACTTCGGCCAGGTCGGGCAGCCGAGACCGGAGCCCGTGAGCCGGACGGCGCCGCCGGTGATGACGATGATCACGGACATCACGAGGGGCGCGAGGGCCGCCCGCTGGACCGTCCGGGGGTGCGGGGTCCAGCGTGCGGCGATGAAGGCGAGCGGATTGCGCACGGCGGCTGCGGCGTCGGCGCGGGTCACGTTTGGCACGCCGTCCATCGTAGGCGCCCGCTTGTGCACGCTTTCACGAGGGTCGGTCCGCGGCATGTGTTCCTACTCCCAGCGGAAGAACTTCCCCGCGGCCGCGAGCCCCGCGGCCGCCCACACGGCGAGGATGCCCAGGTCGCCCCAGGGCATCGCGGCGCCGTGCTGGAGGACGTCGCGGAGTCCGTCCGACAGGGCGGAGATGGGCAGCAGCCCCAGCACGCTCTGCGCCGCGTCCGGGAACCTGTCCAGCGGCACGATCACCCCGCCGCCCACGAGGAGCAGCAGGAAGACCAGGTTCGCGGCGGCGAGCGTGGCCTCCGCCTTCAGCGTGCCCGCCATCAGCAGTCCGAGCCCGGAGAAGGCGGCGGTGCCGAGGACCAGGAGCAGCAGGACGGCGGCCGGGTTGCCGTGCGGCGACCAGCCCAGCGCGAAGGCGATCACGGTCAGCAGCACGATCTGGAGCACCTCGGTGACCAGGACCGACGCCGTCTTCGCGGTCATCAGGGCCCAGCGCGGCAGGGGGGAGGCGGCCAGCCGCTTCAGCACCCCGTACCGGCGCTCGAAACCCGTGGCGATGGCCTGTCCCGTGAACGCCGTCGACATCACGGCGAGCGCGAGGACGCCGGGGGTGAGGAAGTCGACCGCCTCGCCGGCTCCGGTGTCGATGATGTCCACGGAGCTGAACAGGACGAGCAGCAGCGTCGGGATGATCACCGTCAGCAGCAGCTGCTCGCCGTTGCGCAGCAGCATCTTGGTCTCGAGCACGGCCTGCGCCGCGATCATGCGCCCGAGCGGCGCGGCGCCGGGCCTGGGGGCGTACGTACCGGTGGCGCCGGTGCTGCCCGTGGTCGAGGTCGTGGTCATGCGCGCAGCTCCCTGCCCGTCAGCTCCAAGAAGACGTCCTCCAGCGTGTGCCGCTCCACCGAGATGCGGTCCGGCATCACCCCGTGCTGGGCGCACCAGGAGGTCACCGTCGCCAGCAGCTGCGGGTCGACCTCGCCGTTCACCCGGTAGGAGCCCGGGGTCAGCTCGGCGGCCGAGGAGTCCGGGGGCAGCGCCTTGAGCAGGGACGCGACGTCCAGTCCCGGCCGGCCGGTGAACCGCAGGGTGTTCTCGGCGCCGCCCCGGCACAGCTCCTCGGGGGAGCCCTGGGCGACGACCCGGCCGGCGTCGACGATGGCGACGTCGTCGGCCAGCTGCTCGGCCTCGTCCATGTGGTGCGTGGTGAGGATCACCGTGACCCCGTCGCCGCGCAGGTCCCGCACGAGGTCCCAGGTGGCGCGGCGGGCCTGCGGGTCCAGGCCGGCGGTCGGCTCGTCCAGGAACACCAGCTCCGGGCGGCCCACCACGGCCATCGCGAGGGCGAGCCGCTGCTGCTGCCCGCCCGAGAGCCTGCGGTACGTGGTGCGGCCGCACGAGCCGAGGCCGAGCCGCTCGATCAGCGCGTCGACGTCCAGCGGGTGGGCGTGCAGCTTCGCCACGTGGCGCAGCATCTCGTCGGCGCGGGCGCCGGAGTAGACGCCGCCGGACTGGAGCATCACGCCGATCCGCGGGCGCAGGTCGGCGCCCTGTCCCACCGGATCCAGGCCCAGGACGCGGACCGTCCCGGAGTCCGGCCTGCGGTATCCCTCACAGGTCTCGATCGTGGTCGTCTTGCCCGCCCCGTTGGGACCGAGCACGGCGGTCACGCCCGTACGGGCCACCAGGTCGAGGCCGTTCACCGCGGTCTTCGTGCCGTACCGCTTCACCAGGGCCTGGACCTGGACCACGGGCTCGCTTCGCATGGGTCACGAGTCTAGGGAGACGGACGACCGGCCGGGCGCGGGGGTGTGGAAAACCCTTCTCGCACCGTGGACGGGTCTCACACGCGCGGGCGGTGCAGGGGCAGCCACCGCTCGGCGTAGGCGACCGCGTCCGGCAACGGGAACAGGCGTACGTCGGCCGCGCCGATCCTGCCGCGCACGACGGGGCGGTCCCGTTCGAAGTCGTGGCCGAGTTCGTCGAAGCGGTCCGAGGTGATCGACACCTCGGTCACCCGCTCCCAGCCGACCGGCCCCGGGCGCCCCACCACCACCAGGGGTGCGGGGATCCGGTACTCGGCGAGGTGGAAGGCGGTGCACGCGTCGTAGTCCGCCCCGAGCAGCAGGACCCGGGCGTCCAGCCGTTCCAGCGCGGCCAGCGGGCTGCGCTCGCCCAGCCGGCAGTCGGTCGCGTGGCCGGCGACCACCTCGGCGGCGCGGGCGCCCAGGGCCGCGAAGGAGGTCTGCGGATGGGCGCTGCGCCGGGCGCCGGGCCAGGTGCGGACGGTCTCCGGGACCACGCCGACGCCGCGCGAGGGCGTGATCAGCGGGTCGTAGGGAGGTGTCGCCGCGCGGACGGTCTCCCACCACGCCTCGGGCACCGGCGGGCTGGTCCACAGGGCCGGGTCGGAGAGGTCGCCGGTCTGTGTCGGGACCACCAGGGTGCCGTCCGGGCCGAGTACGTCGAGCAGCGCCCGGACGACCGCGACGGGGCCTCCGCAGACCCAGCCGAGCGAGCTGAGGGAGGTGTGCGCGAGGAGGGTGTCGCCGGTGCGCACCCCCAGTTCGCGCAGCCCTGCGGCGAGCGTGCCGCGGGTGACGAGTGGGCCGGTCGGAGGGGGCGTGGGCATGCGGGGGAGTGTTCCGGAAGCCGGTCGCGGACGCCAGCGGATTGCCCGGCGCCTGATCGATCAAAGATCGTTTCCGCAGGTCACCTTAGGTATGCCTAAGTGACGCAGGGCACCGTCCGATGATCCGGACGCGGCTTGCCCGCCCCGGATGAATTACGCAACAATGGCGTTGTGAAAAACGTCGGTGAGGCTCCGCAGGAGGAACTCGCGACCGGTGAGCGGTCCACCCGCAACCGGGTCGCGCGCTCCATCCTGGACCACGGGCCCTCGACCGTCGCCGAGCTCGCCGGGCGTCTGGGCCTGACCCAGGCAGCCGTCCGGCGCCACCTCGACGCCCTGGTCGCCGACGACGTGGTCGAGGCCCGCGAGCAGCGGGTCTACGGCGCGCGCACGCGCGGGAGGCCCGCCAAGGTCTTCGCGCTCACCGACTGCGGCCGGGACGCCTTCGACCAGTCGTACGACAAGCTGGCCGCCGACGCCCTGCGCTGGATCGCCGAGCGGGAGGGCGGGGAGCAGGCGATCGCCGCCTTCGCCCGCGCCCGCATCGCCGCCCAGTCGGGCGCGTACCGCAAGGCCGTGGAGTCCGTCCCCGCCGAGAAGCGCGCGGAAGCGCTGGCCAAGGCCCTGAGCAGGGACGGGTACGCTGCTACCGCGCGGAGCGCGCCCCACCCCCAGCAGGGCGAGCAGCTGTGCCAGCACCACTGCCCGGTCGCCCACGTCGCGGAGCAGTTTCCGCAGCTGTGCGAGGCGGAGACGGAATTTTTCGCCGAGCTGCTCGGTACGCATGTACAGCGGCTCGCGACCATCGCGCACGGCGACGGCGTCTGCACCACGTTCATTCCGAAGACTTCGCACGCGCCGCCCCCGGCGCGCGCGCCCGAGAACACCGCTAACGCATCTGCAAGCACGGCCGGGAGGAACCCCGCATGACTCTCCCCACGGAGACTGCTCACCCCGAGCTCGAGGGCCTGGGCAAGTACGAGTACGGCTGGGCCGACTCCGACACGGCCGGCGCCTCTGCCAAGCGCGGCATCAACGAGGACGTCGTCCGCGACATCTCCGCGAAGAAGAACGAGCCGGAGTGGATGACCAAGCTCCGCCTCAAGGGCCTGCGCCTCTTCGAGAAGAAGCCCATGCCGAACTGGGGCTCGGACCTGTCGGGGATCGACTTCGACAACATCAAGTACTTCGTGCGCTCCACGGAGAAGCAGGCGGCGTCCTGGGAGGACCTGCCCGAGGACATCAAGAACACGTACGACAAGCTCGGCATCCCCGAGGCGGAGAAGCAGCGCCTCGTCGCCGGTGTCGCGGCCCAGTACGAGTCCGAGGTCGTCTACCACCAGATCCGCGAGGACCTGGAGGAGCAGGGCGTCATCTTCCTCGACACCGACACGGCCCTGAAGGAGCACCCGGAGCTCTTCAAGGAGTACTTCGGCACCGTCATCCCCGTCGGTGACAACAAGTTCGCCTCGCTGAACAGCGCCGTGTGGTCCGGCGGCTCCTTCATCTACGTGCCGAAGGGCGTGCACGTCGAGATCCCGCTCCAGGCCTACTTCCGCATCAACACGGAGAACATGGGCCAGTTCGAGCGGACCCTGATCATCGTCGACGAGGGTGCCTACGTGCACTACGTCGAGGGCTGCACCGCGCCGATCTACCAGTCGGACTCGCTGCACTCCGCGGTCGTCGAGATCATCGTCAAGAAGAACGCCCGCTGCCGCTACACGACCATCCAGAACTGGTCGAACAACGTCTACAACCTGGTCACCAAGCGCGCCGTGGCGTACGAGGGCGCGACCATGGAGTGGATCGACGGCAACATCGGCTCCAAGGTGACGATGAAGTACCCGGCCGTCTACCTGATGGGCGAGCACGCCAAGGGCGAGACCCTGTCCATCGCCTTCGCGGGCGAGGGCCAGCACCAGGACGCCGGCTCCAAGATGGTCCACATGGCGCCGAACACCTCCTCCAACATCGTCTCGAAGTCCGTGGCGCGCGGCGGCGGCCGCACCTCCTACCGCGGTCTCGTCGAGATCGGCGAGGGCGCCCACGGCTCCAAGTCGAACGTGCTGTGCGACGCGCTGCTCGTCGACACCATCTCCCGCTCCGACACGTACCCCTACGTGGACGTCCGCGAGGACGACGTGTCCATGGGCCACGAGGCGACCGTCTCCAAGGTCTCCGAGGACCAGCTCTTCTACCTGATGAGCCGCGGTCTGAGCGAGTTCGAGGCGATGGCGATGATCGTGCGCGGCTTCGTCGAGCCGATCGCCAAGGAGCTGCCCATGGAGTACGCCCTCGAGCTCAACCGGCTGATCGAGCTGCAGATGGAGGGCGCGGTCGGCTGACCCCGGCCCCCACCGCAGTCACCAGATTCAGGAACGTAGGAAGAGAGCAGACCGACAGCCATGGCTGAGGCTCAGAACATCCCCGTGGGGTCCACCACCGCGGGCCAGATCGCGGTGGCCGCCGAGTCGACCGTCGCCACGCGCATGAGCGCGCCCGCGTCCTTCGACGTGGCGGACTTCCCCGTCCCCCACGGCCGCGAGGAGGAGTGGCGGTTCACCCCGCTGGAGCGGCTGCGCGGGCTGCACGACGGCACCGCCGTCGCCACCGGTGACGGCGTAAAGGTCGACGTCGACGCGCCCGAGGGCGTCGTCGTCGAGACCGTCGGCCGCGACGACGCGCGCATCGGCAGGGCCGGCACCCCCGTGGACCGGGTCGCCGCGCAGGCCTACTCGGCGTTCGAGAAGGCCGGTGTGATCACCGTCCCCAAGGAGACGGTCCTCACCGAGCCGATCCGCATCGCCGTGCACGGCGAGGGCGGCACCCGCTTCGGCCACCAGGTGATCGAGCTGGGCGCCTTCGCCGAGGCGGTCGTCGTCATCGACCACACCGGCGACGCGGTGCTCGCCGCCAACGTCGACTACGTCCTGGGCGACGGCGCCAAGCTGACCGTCGTCTCCGTGCAGGACTGGGACGACAAGGCCGTCCACGTCGGCCAGCACAACGCGCTGATCGGCCGCGACGCGACCTTCAAGTCCTTCGTCGTCACCTTCGGCGGCGACCTGGTCCGGCTGCACCCGCGCGTGGCCTACGCGGGCCCCGGCGGCGAGGCCGAGCTGTTCGGCCTGTACTTCACCGACGCCGGCCAGCACCAGGAGCACCGCCTCCTGGTCGACCACAACGTCCCGCACTGCAAGTCCAACGTCGTCTACAAGGGCGCGCTCCAGGGCGACGACGCGCACGCGGTGTGGATCGGCGACGTGCTCATCGAGGCCGCGGCCGAGGGCACCGACACCTACGAGATGAACCGCAACCTCGTCCTCACCGATGGCGCGCGGGTCGACTCGGTGCCGAACCTGGAGATCGAGACCGGCGAGATCGTCGGCGCCGGTCACGCCTCCGCCACCGGCCGCTTCGACGACGAGCAGCTCTTCTACCTGATGGCGCGCGGCATCCCCGAGCTGGACGCCCGCCGCCTGGTGGTCCACGGCTTCTTCGCCGAGCTGGTCCAGCAGATCGGCGTCGCGGACATCGAGGAGCGCCTGCTCGGCAAGATCGCTCAGGAGCTGGAGGCGTCGGTCGCATGACCTTCGTACGCGTCTGTGGAGCGGACGAGCTGGAGGAGGACACCCCGAAGCGGGTGGAACTCGACGGCACGCCGATCTCCGTCGTGCGGACCGAGGGCGAGCTCTTCGCCATCCACGACATCTGCTCGCACGCGAACGTCTCGCTGGCCGAGGGCGAGGTCGACGACTGCCACATCGAGTGCTGGCTGCACGGCTCGCGCTTCGACCTCCGCTCCGGCAAGCCCGACAGTCTTCCGGCGACGCGCCCCGTCCCCGTTTACCCCGTAAAGATCGAAGGGGACGACGTGCTCGTCTCCCTCACCCAGGAGTCCTGAGGCACCCATGGCAACGCTTGAAATCCGAGACCTGCACGTCACCGTCGAGGCCGACAACGCCACGAAGGAGATCCTCAAGGGCGTCGACCTCACCGTGAAGCAGGGCGAGACGCACGCCATCATGGGCCCGAACGGCTCCGGCAAGTCGACCCTCGCCTACTCCCTCGCGGGTCACCCCAAGTACACGATCACCGGCGGCACCGTCACCCTCGACGGCGAGGACGTCCTGGAGATGTCCGTCGACGAGCGCGCCCGCGCCGGCCTCTTCCTCGCCATGCAGTACCCGGTCGAGGTCCCCGGCGTCTCCGTCTCCAACTTCCTGCGCACCTCCGCCACCGCCGTCCGCGGCGAGGCCCCCAAGCTGCGCACCTGGGTGAAGGAGGTCAAGGAGGCCATGGAGCGCCTCAACATGGACCCCGCCTTCGCCGAGCGCAACGTGAACGAGGGCTTCTCCGGCGGTGAGAAGAAGCGCCACGAGATCCTCCAGCTCGAGCTGCTCAAGCCGAAGATGGCGATCCTCGACGAGACCGACTCCGGCCTGGACGTCGACGCCCTGCGCGTCGTCTCCGAAGGCGTCAACCGCGTCCGCGAGACCGGTGAGGTCGGCACGCTGCTGATCACGCACTACACGCGCATCCTGCGCTACATCAAGCCCGATTACGTCCACGTCTTCGCCAACGGCCGCATCGCCGAGTCCGGCGGCGCCGAGCTGGCCGACAAGCTGGAGGCCGAGGGCTACGAGGCATACACGAAGGGCGGCGCATCCGAGTGACACAGCTGCCGGGCCTCCTCGACACCGAGGCGATCCGCAAGGACTTCCCCATCCTGGACCGCCAGGTCCACGACGGGCACAAGCTCGTGTACCTGGACAACGCGGCGACCAGCCAGAAGCCGCGACAGGTGCTGGACGCGCTCAGCGAGTACTACGAGCGCTACAACGCCAACGTCCACCGCGGCGTGCACGTCCTCGCCGAGGAGGCCACGGCGCTGTACGAGGGCGCGCGTGACAAGGTCGCGGAGTTCGTCAACGCGCCGTCGCGCGACGAGGTGATCTTCACCAAGAACGCCTCGGAGTCCCTCAACCTGGTCGCGAACATGCTGGGCTGGGCCGACGACCCCTACCGCGTGGACCACGAGACCGAGATCGTCATCACGGAGATGGAGCACCACTCCAACATCGTGCCGTGGCAGCTGCTCTCGCAGCGCACCGGCGCGAAGCTCCGCTGGTTCGGTCTCACCGACGACGGCCGCCTGGACCTGTCCAACATCGACGAGGTCATCACCGAGAAGACGAAGATCGTCTCCTTCGTGCTGGTCTCCAACATCCTGGGCACCCAGAACCCGGTCGAGGCGATCGTGCGCCGCGCCCAGGAGGTCGGCGCGCTCGTGTGCATCGACGCCTCCCAGGCCGCGCCGCACATGCCGCTGGACGTACAGGCCCTCCAGGCCGACTTCGTGGCCTTCACCGGCCACAAGATGTGCGGCCCGACCGGCATCGGCGTGCTGTGGGGCCGCCAGGAGCTGCTCGAGGACCTCCCGCCGTTCCTCGGCGGCGGCGAGATGATCGAGACCGTCTCGATGCACTCCTCCACCTACGCCCCGGCCCCGCACAAGTTCGAGGCGGGCACGCCCCCCATCGCGGGCGCGGTCGGCCTGGGCGCGGCGATCGACTACCTGAACTCCATCGGCATGGACAAGATCCTCGCCCACGAGCACGCGCTGACCGAGTACGCGGTCAAGCGTCTGCTGGAGGTTCCGGACCTGCGCATCATCGGCCCCACCACGGCCGAGGAGCGCGGCGCGGCGATCTCCTTCACGCTGGGGGACATCCACCCCCACGACGTGGGCCAGGTCCTCGACGAGCAGGGCATCGCGGTCCGGGTCGGCCACCACTGCGCCCGCCCCGTCTGCCTGCGCTACGGAATTCCTGCGACCACGCGAGCGTCGTTCTATCTGTACTCCACGCCGGCCGAGATTGACGCACTGGTCGACGGCCTGGAGCACGTACGGAACTTCTTCGGCTGACGGGACGAGCGAAGAGCATGAAGCTGGACTCCATGTACCAGGAAGTCATCCTGGACCACTACAAGAACCCGCACGGGCGGGGCTTGCGGGATGGCGACGCCGAGGTCCACCACGTCAACCCCACCTGCGGGGACGAGATCACGCTCCGCGTGAAGTACGACGGCACCACGGTCAGCGACGTCAGCTACGAGGGCCAGGGCTGCTCCATCAGCCAGGCGAGCGCCTCCGTGCTGAACGACCTGCTGGTCGGCAAGGACCTCGCCCAGGCGCAGCGGATCCAGGAGACCTTCCTGGAGCTGATGCAGTCCAAGGGCAGGATCGAGCCCGACGACGCGATGGAGGAGGTCCTGGAGGACGCGGTCGCGTTCGCCGGGGTCTCGAAGTACCCGGCCCGGGTCAAGTGCGCCCTGCTGAGCTGGATGGCCTGGAAGGACGCGACGGCCCAGGCGCTGGACGGCGCCGACGCCGAGAAGGAGACGACGGCATGAGCGAGACCGTGGAAATGAAGCCGGCCTCCGAGGAGGAGGTCCGTGAGGCCCTGCTGGACGTCGTGGACCCCGAGCTGGGCATCGACGTCGTCAACCTGGGCCTGATCTATGGCGTCCACATCGACGACGCGAACATCGCGACCATCGACATGACCCTGACGTCGGCGGCCTGTCCGCTGACCGACGTGATCGAGGACCAGGCCAAGTCCGCCACGGACGGCCTCGTCAACGAGCTGCGCATCAACTGGGTCTGGATGCCGCCGTGGGGCCCGGACAAGATCACCGACGACGGCCGCGAGCAGCTGCGCGCGCTGGGGTTCAACGTCTGAGACACACCGGCACCGATGATTCCGGGAACGGCGGCACCTCCGGGTGCCGCCGTTCCTCGTCTTCGCGCCCGCCCTCGCCCCTCGTTATGTACGCTCGTACACATGGGATATCTGCTCCTGGCCGGAGCCATCGCCGCCGAGGTCGCCGGCACCACCGCCATGAAGTACAGCGAGGGCTTCAGCAGGCTGGTGCCGTCGCTCCTGACGGCCCTCGCCTACGTGCTCTCCTTCGCGCTCCTCGCCCAGACCCTGAAGGTCCTCGCCATGGGCACGGCGTACGCCATCTGGGCCGGGGTGGGCACGGCCGCCATCGCCACCATCGGCGTGGCCTTCATGGGCGAGGGGATGACCCTCACCAAGGCCGCCGGTATCGCGCTGATCATCGTCGGCGTCGTCGTCCTCAACCTGGGCGGGGCGCACTGATGGCCCGCCGCCACGACCCCGAGCGCCGCCAGCGCCTCATCGACGCGGCGATCCGCGTCGTCGGGCAGAAGGGCATCGAGGGCCTCAGCCACCGCACCGTCGCCGCCGAGGCCGACGTCCCGCTCGGCTCCACGACCTACCACTTCGCGACCCTCGACGACCTCATGGTCGCCGCCCTGCGCCAGGCCAACGAGGGCTTCGCCAAGGTCGTCGCGGCCCACCCCGCGCTGTCCGACCCCGAGGCCGACCTGCCCGCCGAACTGGCCCGCGTCCTCGGCGAGTGGCTCGGCGGCGACCGCACCGGCGTGGAGCTGGAGTACGAGCTGTACCTCGCCGCCCTGCGCCGCCCCGCCCTGCGCCCGGTCGCCGCCGAGTGGGCCGAGGGCGTGGGCGTCCTGCTCGCCGCCCGCACGGACCCCGTCACGGCCCGCGCCCTGGTCGCCGTGATCGACGGCATCTGCCTCCAGGTCCTGCTCACGGACACGCCGTACGACGAGGAGTACGCGCGCGAGGTGCTCACCCGGCTGCTCCCCGTGCCCGGCACCCGAGACGCCTCCGGTCCCGGCTCGCTTCCACCGGCGACGGCCGGTTAGGTTGCCCTCATGACCGACACGACTGCTCCCCGCACCACCGGCGCCGTGGCCGCCGGCCTCGCCACGATCGCCGCCGACGGCACCGTCCTCGACACCTGGTTCCCGGCCCCCGCCCTGTCCGACGAGCCCGGTCCCTCCGGCACCGAGCGCCTCACCGCCGAGCAGGCCGCCGAACTCCTGGGCGGCGGCGCCACCGCCGCGGTCGGTCCGGACGCCCGCCGCGGCGTCGAGGTCGTCGCGGTCCGCACGGTCATCTCCTCGCTGGACGAGAAGCCGGTCGACACGCACGACGTCTACCTGCGCCTGCACCTGCTCTCCCACCGCCTGGTCAAGCCGCACGGCCAGAGCCTGGACGGCATCTTCGCCCACCTCGCCAACGTCGCCTGGACCTCGCTCGGCCCGGTCGCCGTCGACGACATCGAGAAGGTCCGCCTCAACGCCCGCGCCGAGGGCCTGCACCTCCAGGTCACCTCGGTCGACAAGTTCCCGCGCATGACGGACTACGTCGCCCCCAAGGGCGTGCGCATCGCCGACGCCGACCGCGTCCGGCTCGGCGCGCACCTGGCCGAGGGCACCACGGTCATGCACGAGGGCTTCGTCAACTTCAACGCCGGCACGCTCGGCACCTCGATGGTCGAGGGCCGCATCTCCGCCGGCGTCGTCGTCGGCGACGGCTCCGACATCGGTGGCGGCGCCTCCACCATGGGCACCCTCTCCGGCGGCGGCAACGTCCGCATCGTCATCGGCGAGCGCTGCCTGGTCGGCGCCGAGGCGGGCGTCGGCATCGCGCTGGGCGACGAGTGCGTGGTCGAGGCCGGCCTCTACGTCACCGCGGGCACCCGCGTCACGATGCCCGACGGCCAGGTCGTGAAGGCCCGCGAACTCTCCGGCGCCTCCAACATCCTCTTCCGCCGCAACTCGGTCACCGGCACGGTCGAGGCCCGCCCGAACAACGCGGTGTGGGGCGGCCTCAACGAGGTTTTGCACAGCCACAACTGACGGCACGTCCGCCGAGCGCCCTCCCCGTCCGCCGCGGGGAGGGCGTTCAGCGTTTCAGGGCGCGGTAGCGCTTCAGCAGGGCGGTGACGCGGGACGGGTCGGCCGCGCCGTTGAGCTCGGTCAGGAGGTCGTCGGGGCACAGCTCGTAGTGGTCGCCCCACCAGCGGCGGCCCTTGCTGTCCCAGATGCGGTATCCGCCCGGGACGCCCCGGGCCACGTAGCGTCGTCTGCTCATCGCGGGCACCGTAACCCGCACGTACGGATGACTGCCCGTGACCTGTCGGCGGTCCCGGCCGATGAACGGGTGGACACAGAGTCCGATCAGAGGCCGATCCGACGAAACGAGGGACCTGGGATGACGCGCGAGACGACACCTGGGAAGACGGACGAGCGGGCGGGAGCCGTGGCGCGGCTGCCGGCCGGGACGGGGGCCGCGCTGCTGCTGTGCTGGCTGTCGCTGGGGGCCGCGGGTGCCGCGCACGCCGACGAGACGACGACCGGCTCGCACAACGGCCCCCGCGTGGGCCTCCTCAACGTCCACGTCGGGCAGATCGACGACCCGGCGGAGGACGTACTGGAGCACACCCTGCTGTTCGGCGACGGCTACGCCTGGAACTGACCGGCGTCCGCGGCCAGTTCCCCGTAGGCGGCCAGCAGGGCGGCCGCGGTCTCCCGGTCGGCGGACCGCAGCGGTGCGCGGACCGGGCCCGCCGGCAGATCCAGCGCGCCGAGGAGGGCCTTCGCGGTGACCGTGCCGGGCAGGCCCGACGCCATCATCGCCTCGACGAGCGGGACCGCCCGACGCTGGAGCAGGGCTGCCCGCCCGGTGTCGCCCGCGTCGAAGGCGTCGAGGACGGCCCGGAACAGGTCCGGCACGACGTTCGCGACCGTGCTGACGTACCCCGTCGCGCCGAGCGCGTACAGGGCGAGGACCTGCTCGTCGCAGCCCGTGTAGTACGCCAGGTCCGTGCGGGACAGCACCTTCTGGGTGCCGAGGAGGTCGTACGAGCAGTCCTTGACGGCGACGATCCGCGGGTGCCCGGCCAGGCGGACCATGGTGTCGGGCTCGATGCGGGTGCCGGTGCGGCCCGGGATGTCGTAGAGCATCACCGGGAGGCCGCTCGCGTCGGCGACCTCGCAGAAGTGCGCCTCCAGGGCGTCCTGCGGGGGCCTGCTGTAGTACGGGGCGACGACCAGGAGTCCGTCCGCGCCGGCCTTCTCCGCCGCCAGCGCCAGTTCCACGGTGTGGCGGGTGTCCGCGGTGCCGACCCCCGCGACGAGGGCAGCACGGTCCCCGACCGCCTCCCGGACCGCCGTCACCAGCGCCGCCTTCTCGGCGTCCGTGGTGGTCGGCGACTCGCCCGTGGTGCCGGACAGCACGAGACCGTCGCAGCCACCCGAGACCAGCCGCTCCGCGAGGCGCCGGGCACCGTCGAGGTCGAGCGCACCGGACTCGGTGAAGGGGGTGACCATGGCGCACAGGGCGCGGCCGAAGGGAGCGGGGCGGTGGTCGTCTGGCGTCATAGGAGTAGTGTCGGCGGACCGATGGTGTAGCTCCACTTAATTCTTCTACGAGGTACCTGTAAGTGATGCTTCAGTGCCGAGTGGTGCGGTGCGGGTGCGGGTAGTGCCGCCCGGGCCGGGGTACCCGGGGTGCTCCGAACCGAGAGGAGGCGGGAACACCGTGACCGGAACCATGCACACCAGGCCGGTGCGCGACGAGCAGCACTCCGTGGGCGAACTCGTCGGGCAGGCCACCGAACAGCTCTCCCGGCTCGTGCGCCAGGAAGTGGCCCTCGCCAAGATGGAACTGGCCGAGAAGGGCAAGCGGGCCGGGCGCGGCGGCGGAATGCTCGGTGCCGCGGGCGCCATCGCGTACGTGGGCCTGTTCGCCCTGGCCGGCACGGCCACCGCCGCGCTCTCACTGGTACTGCCCGTCTGGGCCGCGGCGCTCATCGTCACGGCGGCGCTCTTCGTGATCGCCGGCGTCCTGGCCATGGCCGGTCGCACCCAGCTCCGCCGGGCCGTGCCACCCAAGCCCGAGGAGACCCTCGGCAGCGTCAGGGCCGACGTGGACCAGATCAGGGAAAGGGCACATCGATGACCGACGCGACGAGCCGGGACGGTACGAGGAGCGGCTCCACCGCGCAGCCGGTCGGCGGTGCCAAGGGTCCCGACGAGCTGCGGCAGCAGATCGAACAGACCCGCGGACAGCTCGGCGACACCGTGGAGGAACTGGCGGGCAAGGCCGACGTGAAGGGCCGCGCCAAGGCCCGGGCCGCCGACCTCAAGGACAAGGCCGGCGCCATGAGCGTGCAACTGCGCAGCTCCGCCGCGCACGCCGGGCACGCCGTGCAGGACAAGGCGGGCCGGACCGGGCACGCCGCACAGGACAAGGCGGACCGCGCCCGGCACACCCCACCCGGACGGGCGCGGGGTGCCGTGCGTGCGGGGCTCGGTCACCCGCGCGCCGTGGCCGTCGCCGGGGCGGCGGCCGGCGTGGTGGTCGCGGCGAGCCTCGCCCGGCGCCGTCACCACGGCCACTGCTGAGGGCACTCACGGAAACGGCGTACGGCGAGGGGCCCCGGGCGGGCCCCTCGCCCTGTGTGACCCGCCGGTACCGGAAGGGGCTTGACCTCAACCTTGGTCGAGGTCGGAAGGTGGTGCGTGCACCGATCGAACGCACAGAACGTGTGCGTCGACCGTGTGCACCGACCGCGCGTACGCACCGCGCACGCGACGACACGACCACCGGAGGCCGGCATGACCCGCCGCACCGACGCACATCCCCGGTTCGACCGCCCCGACGTCCTGGCGCCCTTCTTCAGCACCTGGCGGATGGGCACCCCCGAACGGCAGCGGCAGGCCGTCGACGCCATCGCCCGCACCTGGGAGAGCCGGCCCTGGCCCGCCGAAGACCTGCGCGGCTACCACGTCTACACCGGGCACGACGGCAGCACCCTGCTGCACCACTCCCAGTGGGCGAGCGAGCAGGCGTACGAGGCCTTCGTCAAGACGCACCGGCAGGAGCGCGTCGACGAGATCGACACCGCCGTGCCCGGCATCGAGCGGCTGGCGCTCAACCGGTACCGGCGCTACCGCAGCGCCACCCGCGAGGACCGGGCGGGAGCCGTCCCCGGCTGCATCGTGATCGTTGAGGTCGAGTTCGAGGCGCCCGACCCCGACCGGCAGCGCGCCTGGGTCGACGCCGTCTTCGAGGCCCTGGAGAGCGAGCCGGACCCGCACCCCGGGGGCATCTCCGCCCACTTCCACCTCGGCACCGACGGCACGCGCGTCCTCAACTACGCCGAGTGGGAGAGCGCCGAGGCCCACCTCGACGCCCTCGCCGCGCCCGGTGACGGCGTCGGCTCGGCGACGCCCCAGTGGGAGCGGGTGCAGAACTGGCCGGGTCTGAAGAGCAGCACGGTCAGCCGCTACGACCACGCGCTGGGCCTCGTGCCCCGCTGAACTCGCCCCAGGGGCGGCGACCCGGTTACGGACGGAACCGCAGCACCTGCGGGTCGTGGTCGCTGATCTGGTCGTGGAACTCCGCGTTGACGTGCACGCTGTCGTAGGACAGGTGACCGCCGCGGCGGACCGACGGGCTGACCAGGATCTGGTCCAGTACCTGGCTGTTGCCCTGGTAGACGTACGAGTAACGCTCGCTCCTCGGCAGTGACTTCACAGCCGACCACAGGGCGCCGTCGTCCTCCAGGAGGCGGGTGGTCTCCGAGAACTCGAAGTCGTTGATGTCGCCGAGGGCGACGACGTCCGCGTTCTTCTGGGCGGCCAGGATCTCCTTGACGAAGGTGTTCACCACCTTCGCCTGGGCGTGGCGCTGCGTCTCCGAACCGCGCGACGGCGGCTGGTACTGCGCCGTCAGACCCTGGTCGCCGCCCTTGGAGTTGAAGTGGTTGGCGATCACGAACACCGTCCGGCCGCGGAAGACGAACTCGCCCGCCAGCGGCTTGCGGCTGTCCTCCCAGGCCGGGTCCGCCGGGTCCACCCGGCCGGGGGAGAGGGTCAGCGCGGCCTTGCCGCGCACCTTGCGCACCCCGGTCGCCGTGGTGGCGTCGCCGCCCGCACGGTCGGTGAAGGAGACCCGCTCCGGGTTGAACAGGAACGCCTGGCGGATGTTGCCGCCGGGCTGGCCGCCGTCCGCCTTGTCGACGGGGTCGATGCCCCGCCATTCGTAGTGCGGGCCGCCGGCCGCGACGATCGCGTCGACCAGCCTGCCGAGCGTCTCGTCGGCCGCCACCGTGCCGTCGTCCGTGGCACCGTTGTTGTCCTGGATCTCCTCCAGGGACACGATGTCGGGCGACTTGAGGTTGTGCACGATCGCGTCGGCGTGCGCGGCGAACGTGTCGTCCGACGGGTCGAGGTTCTCCACGTTGTACGTCGCCACCGCCAGCTCGCGCGCGCTCTGCCGGCGCGTCGACTCGCGCTCCAAGCCGCCGCGTTCCAGGGTGCCGATCTCGCTCGCGACCAGCGTGTAGCCGCCGTACTGGTTGTAGTCCAGCGGACCGGCGGTGGCGCCGGCCAGCGTGTCGCCCACGTTGGCGTCCGGGAAGTCGGCCGGCTTGCCCAGCGACTGGATCTGGAGCCGGCCGGTGTTCTGGTCGTCGTAGGAGCCGTACACCGTGCCGCCGCGGCGGTTGGCGTTCTCCCAGGGCTTCACCGTGACCCACAGCTCGGTGTACGGGTCCGAGGCGCCCACCACACGGGCGTCGGACACCCGGACGTTCATGCCCTCCAGGGACTCGTAGTGGTCCAGGGCGTACTTCGCGGGCTTCAGGGGCAGGGCGTTGACCGACCCGTTCGCGCTCCCGTCGCCCTCGGGGGCGTACGCGCGCGGCACGGAGCGGGCGGAGACGGTCGTCGCGGCCGGGAGCGCGTTGCCGCTCGAGACGACGGTGACCGTCGGGCGGGTGATCTCGGTCAGCGACTGGTTCCCCGAGGACGTGCCGCCGGGCACGTACTCCGAGACCGTGCCGGAGACGGTGACCGCGTCACCGACGGCGACCTCGGGGGCCTTGCCCGTGAAGACGAAGACGCCCTCACTGGTGGCCGGGTCGGCGTCCGGCCGCGGGTCCTGGATCCAGAAGCCCTTGGAGGAGCCGTAGCCACGGACGCCGGTGACGATTCCGGCCACGTCCGTGACCTGCTCGCCGGCGTACGGCGACAGCCTGGTGCTGCCCTGGATGTCGTGGACGCGCACGGGATCGGCCGCTGCCGAACCTGCGTGCGCGGGCACGGTGAGGACGACGGTGGACGCCGCCGAGCAGACGGCGGCGACGGTGAGCGCGGCGAGGCGCGCGGAGGACTTGCTGGCCAACGGATCCCTCCGGGGATGTGACGTGGCGCGGGGACTCTACGCGCGTCAATCTCCTGCCTGGTCCGGCCAGTTGTCAAGGTTTCGGCCATGTACACCACCCGACGGGGAGATGAACCGGGCGGCATGGGGCGAAACCCGTCTAGGCTGAGCCGTTGAGCCGTACGCGGTCCCAACGCGGCCGTACGGCGGTCAAGAGGCGCGCGAGGAGAAACTTCCGATGTCAGACAGCTCCACCCTGCCGCCCGCACGGCTGCGCCCCGAAGCGGAGCTGGCCAGCGCCGCGCTGTCCGTGCCGGTGCTGGCACGCGCCGCGCGGCTGGCCCGCTGGGCCGGCCCGGGCACCCGCGTCGACGCCGGGGGCGGACTCGTCGAGGAGCAGCTGCCCGCCGCGGCCGAGCAGCTAGGGCTGAGCGGGGACGACGCCGCCGCGTACGCGAGCGAGGCCTGGCGGATCGCCGTGGACACCGGGCTCGTCGACATCACCGACGAGGAGGCGGGCACCGTGGCCCCGGGCGAGGACCTCGCCCTGCTCACCGGCTCCCCCCAGGACGTGCTCGGCGTCTGGCTCACCGCCCTGGAGGCGGTCCTCGCCGACGCGAGCGTCCCCGACCTCGACGACCTGGTCGACGCGATGGCCGAGGGCGGCGAGGTCGACCTCTCCTCCCTCGACTGGGACCCCGACGCCGAGTCCGAGTTCCTCGACGGCGTGCTGGGCAACCTCTACCTGCTCACCGTCGGCGAGGAGGGCCCGGGCGACGCCCCGGTACCGCTGCCCGCGCTGGCCGCCTCCGTGATCGTGCCCAGCGACATGGGCGAGCCCAGCAACGAGGTCCTGGAGCAGGTGTCGGACGCGATGATGCGCCTGGACGACCAGTTCCGGCTGCTCGAGCCGATCGGCCTCGTCGAGTACCAGCCGGTCGACGAGGCGCTCATGGCCGACGCCGACGAGGAGCCCGCCGCCCCCGTCGACGAGGCCGACGTCTCCCGTTACGGCATGGTGCGGCTCACCCCGCTCGGGCTGTACGGACTGCGCGCCCGGCTCCTGGACGCCGGCTTCGAGGCCCCCGCCGTGGGCGACCTCGCCGACAAGGGCGCCGACGTGCTGCTCGACGGCACCGCCCCCTTCCCGCCGGCCGCCGCGCACGCCGAGACCGAGCTGTGGCTGGCCGGACGCGGCCCGCTCGACGCCGCCCGCGAACTGCTGGTGGCGGCCCGTGGCTCCGACGCCGGCGCGCCCCTGCGCCGGCTCCGCTGCCAGCAGGCGCTCTCCCTCGTCGGCGCGGAGGCCGAACCCGCGCTGCGGGAGGTCCTCGACGACGCCGAGCTGGGCGGCCTGGCCCGGGTGTGGCTCACCGAGCACGGTGCCCGGGACGTGCCGGCGCCGCCGCAGGAGATGGTCTTCTGGCTGACCATCGACACGGTCGCCGCCCAGCTCGCCGCCGAGGGCAACTCCGAGGAGCTGCGCGCCCTCGTGGAGGGCCTGGCCCAGCAGCACAGCGGCTTCTTCGACACGGCCTGGCGGGTCGAACACCCGGCCACGCCCGACGTCCTGGAGGCGATGGGGCGGCTGCACCCCGACAAGAAGATCGCCAAGGAGGCCCGCAAGGCGGCCTTCAAAGCTCGCTCGCAGCAGGGCGGCTGACGCGCGCGGAGCGGTGCGAGGCGGTGCGGGGCGCCCTGCCGGGCCCGCCGATGGAGGTGGGGCGAGTCGGGTCCGGGCGGTCGGGGGTCGGGGTCGGCGGGCGGCCTGCCGCTCGGGATGCCCGGCCGGGTGGGGACAACCGGGCGGGGACGGCCGGGCCGCGGCCCGGAGCGGCGGGGTGACCCGAGACCGGAGGGGTGCAGTGGAACCCCGCGCCGGGGCGCGGGCGCGATGCCTGCCTGCGGGGGGGGGAGGGGAGTAAGGCCCGTCCCGGGCGGGGGAGCGCGACCGGCCCGCCACGGCCAAGAGTCGCCCGGCCCGCGGCCAAAAGCCGGGCCGGCCCGCGCCCGAGACCCGGTCGGGCCGCCGCGCCCGAGATCCGGTCGGGCCGCCGCGCCCGAGATCCGGTCGGGCCGCCGCGCCCGAGATCCGGTCGGGCCGCCGCGCCCGAGAACCGGTCGGGCCGCGGACGGGGAGCAGGCCGGCCCTGCCCGGACCGCGGGCGGGAGGCGTCTTCGCCAGTTCAACTGCCGTTCAGGAACCCGCGGGACTCCCGTTCAGGCACGGGCGCGACCGTGACGCCTGACCGAGGTCCGCCACCCTCCACGACCAGCCCCACCGTCACAGGAGACACCATGTCGCTCACCCGCAGGGACTTTGCCGGCCGCTCCGCGCTCACCGGCGCCGGGGTCGTGCTGGCGGGCAGCGTCGGCGCCCTCGCCACCGCCCCGAACGCCCTCGCGTCCACGGACACCGACAGCGCGGGGGAGGAGCACGGACGCGGCCACGACCACGACCACGACCACGGTCACCACCACGGCGGGGTCGGCTACGGACCGCTGATCCCCGACCCGGACGGCATCCTCGCCCTGCCCGCCCGCTTCCGGTACGAGATCATCACCTACTCCGGCCGGACCAAGCTGGAGTCCGGCGAGTACACCCCGTCCAACCACGACGGCACCGCCGCCTTCGACGGCCCGCGCGGCACCACCCTCCTCGTCAACAACCACGAACTCGGCGGCCACCGCGACGAATGGCCGCACCCCGTCCCGCTCACCGAGGGCCTCGTCTACGACCCGGCGGCCGCCGGCGGCTGCACCGTCGTCGAGGTCCGCCGCGGCGGCCACGTCGCCGAGTGGGTCGGCATCGCCGGTACCGCCACCAACTGCGCCGGCGGCAGCACCCCGTGGGGCACCTGGCTGACTTGCGAGGAGACCGAGGACAAGGCCGGCGAGGAGGGGATGACCAAGGACCACGGCTACGTCTTCGAGGTCGACCCCGAGGACCACCGCGCCAACCGCGACCCCAGGCCGGTCAAGGCGCTCGGCCGCTACGCCCACGAGGCCGTCGTCATCGACCCCAAACGCGGCCACGCCTACCTCACCGAGGACGCCTCGGGACCCAACGGCCTGTTCTACCGCTGGGCCCCGCCGGAGCACTTCCGGCACGGCCGCGGCCGGCTGCGCACCCTCGCCGACGACGCCGGGGTCCTCCAGGCCTTCAAGTGCTTCGACTCCGGCGGCAAGTTCGTCGACGACCTCTCCCGCGCCACGAAGACCGGCACCGTCTACGGCGTCGACTGGGTCGACGTCCCCGACCGCGACGCGAAGACCACCTCCGTGCGCAAGCAGTTCGCCGCCGGCGAGGTCACCCGCGCGCGCAAGCTGGAGGGCATGTGGTGGGCCGACGGCGGCGCCTACATCGTCTCCTCCTTCGCCCGTGACGAGAGCCCCGGCCGCCCGCACGACGGCCAGGTCTGGTTCTACGACCCCAAGCGCCGCACCCTCACGCTGAAGGTCCTGCTCGGCGTCAACGCCGACCCGTCCGCCGACGGCGCCTTCGACGGCCCCGACAACATCACCGTCTCCCCGTACGGCGGCCTGGTCATCGCCGAGGACGGCGACGGCGTCCAGCACCTGTTCGGCGCCACCGACAGCGGCCGCACCTACCCGATCGCCCGCAACGAGCTGAACCTCGGCACCGAGGACGACCCCGAGTACAGCGAGTTCACCGGCGTCACCTTCTCGCCCGACGGCCGGACCCTCTACGCCAACATCCAGACGCCGGGCATCATGCTCGCCATCACCGGGCCCTGGAAGCGCCAGAAGCGCCGGTAATTAAATCGGTCGCACGACCGACGGCCGCCCTTTTAGAGTGATGAACGTCCAGGTGCGAAGGCAGGACCTACTTCCACTCATAATGGGGCGGCCACGGGTTCGAGTCCCGTCACCGGCACAACACGCCGGTGTAGCTCAGGGGTTAGAGCACCTTGTCGGTTCCGCCGACCTGAACTCTGGACACCTACAACTTCACGCACCTCCCGGTGCGCGGGCCGCGGCTACTTCTTCTGCAAAAAGAATCCCATGCCGCTGCCCACTTGATCTCGGGAGGCCCAGCAGTCGAAGGGTGCCCGGTGCGCAGGCAGCGGATACTTCCTTTGATCGGACGGTTGCGGGTTCGAATCCCGTCATCGACTTCGAGTCGGTGTAGCTCAATTCGGCAGAGCATCCGCACAGTCCCGTCGCCGATTCCGACCTCGGGCACCCTTCCGCTGCCGTGTCTCCCTCCGAAAATGTTCGAGATTTCGAGCTTTCGAGAATTCGGGGGAATTCACCATGGCGCGATTCAACACCAAGGCCGCGAAGGCGCAGCCCACCTCGCGCGTGACCTCGACGGGCCGCGTGCTGCGCACCTACGAGGGCGGCCGGGGTGCCGAGCGCGACGCGCGCTCCGAGCTCTTTCTGCTGTCGGTGGCCAACTTCGTGTCCCAGCAGACCTACTACGAGAGCGGCGCCGCCCGCGACGACCGCTTCGCCACGCTGGTGCGCGAACTCGCCCTCTTCGACCCGTCCTGGACGGCCGGCCTGCTGGGCTGGCTGCGCGGCGAGGGCAACCTGCGCACCGCCTCGATCGTCGGTGCCGCCGAGTACGTCAAGGCGCGGCTCGACTCCGGAGTCACCGACGGACCGGCGAACCGGCAGGTCGTCGCCTCCGTCCTGCGGCGGCCCGACGAGCCCGGCGAGCTGCTCGCCTACTGGACCGCGACCTACGGCCGCGCCGTGCCCAAGCCGGTCAAGCGGGGGATCGCCGACGCCGTGCGGCGGCTCTACCACGGCACGTCGCTGCTGAAGTACGACACCGCGTCCAAGGGGTACCGCTTCGGCGACATCCTCAACCTCGTCCACGCGGCGCCCGACCCGGACAAGCCGTGGCAGGGCGAGCTGTTCCAGTACGCCCTCGACCGCCGGCACAACCCGGACACCGCGGTGCCGCCCGCCTCGAACCGCGTCCTGACCGCGCACCGCGAGCTGATGGCGCTGCCCGTCCCCGAGCGGCGAGCGGTGGTCACGGCACCCGACGGTGCCGAGCGGCTCGCGGCGGCGGGCATCACGTGGGAGATGCTGGCCGGCTGGCTCCAGGGGCCGATGGACAAGGCCGCCTGGGAAGCGGTGATTCCGTCCATGGGCGTCATGGCGCTCGTGCGCAACCTGCGGAACTTCGACGAGGCCGGTGTCTCGGACGAGGTCGCCGCCCGGGTGGCGGCGAGGATCAGCGACCCGGCCGAGGTGGCGCGCTCGCGGCAGTTCCCCTTCCGCTACCTCGCCGCGTACCGGCACGCGCCGTCGCTGCGCTGGTCGTACCCCCTGGAGCAGGCGCTCGGCCACTCGCTGGCCAACGTGCCCGCGCTGGGCGGCCGGACGCTCGTCCTCGTGGACCGGTCGGGCTCGATGTTCTACTCGCGGATGTCGGACCGCTCCGAGCTGACCCGGGCCGACGCGGCGGCGGTCTTCGGCACGGCGCTGGCGCTGCGGGCGGCCGACGCGGACCTGGTCGAGTTCGGTTCGTCGAGCGACCGCGTGGCGTACCGCAAGGGCGAGTCGGTGCTGAAGATCCTGGACCGGTTCCGCAACCTCGGCGGCACCGACACCACCGAGGCGGTACGGCGCCACTACAAGAAGCACGACCGGGTGCTGATCATCACCGACGAGCAGTACACGTACAACCGGCACGGCGACCCGACCGAGCAGATCCCGGCGCACGTGCCGGTCTACACCTGGAACCTCGCCGGGTACCGGGCGGGCCACGGCCCGTCCGGGCGGGCGAACCGGCACACCTTCGGCGGGCTCTCCGACGCCGCGTTCCGGATGGTTCCGCTGCTCGAGGCCGGCCGGGACGCCGACTGGCCCTGGGCGGCCTGAGCCGACCGCCGTCCGAGATCCGGCCCGGCCCCGCACCTGATCGCGGGGCCGGGCCGCACTCTTGTCGGGCGACCCTCCTGACATCTAACATTTCAGTCGTGACCATCCGACCCGTCTCCCGGACCCTGCTGAGGGACCGCGCCTACGAAGCCATCCGGGACGCCATCGTCGCCGGGGAGATCGAACCGGGCGCGGTCGTGCGCGATGCCGACCTGGCCGAGCGGCTCGGCCTGTCCCGCGCCCCCGTGCGCGAGGCGTTCTCCCGGCTGGTGGACGAAGGGCTGCTGGAGAGCAAGCCGCAGAGCTACACCAGGGTCACCCCGGTCGTCGCGGCCGACGTGCGCGACGCCGCCGCGGTCGTCGCGGCCATGCACGAACTGGTCACGCGGGTCGCCGTCCCCCGGCTCCGCGAGACCGACCTCGACGCCATGCGCGAAGCCAACGCCCGGTTCGCGGCAGCCGTCCGCGCGGGTGACGTCGACGGCGCGCTGCGCGCCGACGACGACCTGCACCACGTCCTCGTCCGCACCGCCGCGAACCGGGCCGCGGCCGCCACCGTCGCCCGCTACACCCCACTCATCCGCCGGCTGGAGCGCCGCCGCTTCGGCGAGGCCGGCACCTGCCGGTCGGCCGGGCTGCACGAACAGCTCATCGAGGCCTGCGCGGCCCGGGACACCGGGACGGCGCTGCGGGTGACGGCGGACATCTGGCGCGGCCTCGAAGAACTCGCCGACACCGACTGAACCGGGAGTACCCATGTCCCTCTCCGCGTACGAGCGTTACCCGCTGCTCCTCGGTCCGTCGCCCGTGCACCCCTTGGAACGCCTCACCGGGCAGCTCGGCGGGGCCTCGCTCTGGGCCAAGCGGGAGGACCTCAACTCGGGCATCGCCTACGGGGGCAACAAGACCCGCAAGCTGGAGTACCTGGTCGCCGACGCGCTCGCCCAGGGCTGCGACACCCTCGTCTCCATCGGCGGCGTGCAGTCCAACCACACCCGCCAGGTCGCGGCCGTCGCCGCCCGCGCGGGCCTGCGCTGCGTGCTGGTGCAGGAGAGCTGGGTGGACTGGCCCGACGCCGTGTACGACAAGGTCGGCAACATCCTGGTCTCCCGGCTCGCCGGGGCCGACGTGCGGCTGGTGAGGGCCGGGTTCGGGATCGGCTTCAAGGAGAGCTGGGAACAGGCCCTCAAGGAGGTCGAGGACGCGGGAGGCAAGCCCTACGCCATCCCCGCCGGCGCCTCCGACCATCCGCTCGGCGGACTCGGCTTCGCCGGCTGGGCGTACGAGGTCGCCGAGCAGGAGAGGGAACTGGGCGTCTTCTTCGACACCGTCGTGGTCTGCTCGGTGACCGGGTCCACCCAGGCCGGCATGGTGGCCGGCTTCCGCGCCCTGGAGGAGGCGGGCGGGCGGCCCCGGCGCGTCGTCGGCATCGACGCGTCCGCGGACCCCGCCCGCACCCGCGAGCAGATCGCCCGGATCGCCGACCGCACGGGGCGGCTCATCGGCGTGAGCGGCGCACTCACGGAGGCGGACGTCGAACTCGACGAGCGGTACCACGCGGGCACGTACGGCATTCCCGACGACGCCACCCTCGCGGCGATGCGGCTCGCCGCCCGGACCGAGGGCATGGTCACCGACCCGGTCTACGAGGGAAAGTCGATGGCCGGACTGGTCGACCTGGTCACCCGGCGCGAGATCGGCGCCGACGCCACCGTGCTCTACGCCCACCTCGGCGGACAGCCCGCGCTGAACGCCTACAGCGCGCTGTTCTGACCGCGGCGGTCACGCCCGGCCGGTCTCGAAGGGGAGCGCCCTCGCGCGGTAGGGTGCGGCGACGGACCCCTGTGTGCAGAAAGGCCCGGGATGGCGCAGGTCAGGCCCATGCGGGCGGATGCGCGGCGTAATCGTGAGCGGTTGCTGGCGGTCGCGGCGGAGGCGTTCGCCGAGCACGGTGAGGGTGCCTCCCTGGACGACATCGCCCGGCGTGCCGGGGTGGGGGTCGGCACGCTGTACCGGCACTTCCCGACGCGGCAGGCGCTGCTGGAGGCCGCCTACCTGGAGCGCCTCGAAGCGATCGCGGCCCGCGCCGACGTGATCGCCGCCGCCCGGACGCCGGGTGCGGCGCTGGTGGCGTGGCTCGACGAGCTGGCCGTCGGGATGCTCCAGGTGCGCGGGCTGAAGGCGCTGCTCGGTACGGCCGTCACCGGCGGCGGACCCGCGTGCGGCGACTGCGTGCGCGGCGCGGCGACCCGGCTGGTGCGGGCCGCGCAGCAAGCCGGTGCGCTGCGGCCGGACGTCGAGCCGGTCGAGGTGCTGCGGCTGCTGCACGGCCTGGTGACGGCGGCGGAGGCGGCCGACGAGGTGGACGGGGCCGCCGTGCGGCGGTATCTGTCGCTGCTCATGGAGGGACTGGGGCGGGTCTAGGGGCGCCCGCCGCCGGGCGCCCCGTGCGTCCCGGTCGGCTACAGCGCCTGCGCGGCCGGCTTCACCATGCCGCGGACCGTGCGGGACTTGACGAAGTCGCCCATGGCGGTCATCTCCCACTCGCCCGAGTACTGGCGGATCAGCTTCGCCATCATCACGCCGGTCTGCGGCTCGGCGCTGGTGAGGTCGAAGCGGACCAGCTCCTCGCCGCTCGCGGCGTCGATGAGGCGGCAGTAGGCCTTGGCGACCTCGGTGAACTTCTGGCCGGAGAACGAGTTCACCGTGAAGACCAGGCCGGACACCTCCTGCGGGAGCCGGCCGAGGTCCACGACGATCACCTCGTCGTCGCCACCGCCCTCACCGGTCAGGTTGTCGCCGGAGTGCTTGATGGCGCCGTTGACGATCGAGAGCTTGCCGAAGTAGCAGCTGTCGATGTGGTTGCGCTGCGGACCGTAGGCGATGACGGACGCGTCCAGGTCGATGTCCTTGCCGCGGTACGCCGGCTCCCAGCCGAGGCCCATCTTCACCTGCGAGAGCACCGGCCGGCCGCCCTTGACCAGGGAGACGGTCTGGTTCTTCTGGAGGCTGACCCGGCCCTTGTCGAGGTTGATCTTGCCGCTGCCCGGGGCGGGGGCCGGCGGAGCGGCGGGCGGGGCGGGCGGAGCGGCGGGCATCGTGGGCGCGGCGGCGGGCGGCGGCGGGGGTGTGGCCGCGTGGGACCGCTGCGGGGCCGCCGGCTGCGCCGGGGGAGCGGCCGGCGCGGGCTCCTCCACCGTGACGCCGAAGTCCGTCGCGATGCCGGCCAGGCCGTTGGCGTAGCCCTGGCCGACCGCGCGGGCCTTCCAGGCGCCGTTGCGCAGGTAGACCTCGACGATCACCAGGGCGGTCTCGGTGCCGAGCTGCGGGGGCGTGAAGGTGGCCAGTACGGAGTTGTCGTCCCCGTTGCGGATGGTGGCGGTGGGCTCGATGCCCTGGAAGGTCTGGCCGGCGGCGTCTGGGCTGGCGGTGACGACGATCTTCTCGATGCCCGGCGGGACGGCGGAGGTGTCCACCACGATCGCGTCCGGGGCCGTGCCGCCGCCGGAGCGGTAGGTCACGCCCTGGCCGGTGGGCTGGTTGTAGAAGATGAAGTCGTCGTCGGAGCGCACCTTGCCGTCGGCGGTGAGCAGCAGGCCCGATACGTCGAGCCGCACGGGCGCGGCGACGTCCACCGTCACGCGGGCGGCGGAGAGGGGGATGTTCGAGCCGGGGGTCATAGCTGTCATGCCGGGTGAACGAGCGAGGGCGTTTTACCGTTCCCTTACCCGGGGGCCAATCGGGTTCGCGGCCCCGAGCGCCGGGTCAGCGCCGGGTCAGCGGCGGTTTCGGGGGTGGTTGCGGGCCGTGCGTTCGTTGCCGTGCTTGTAGTTGCCGGTCCAGCGGGCCATGACCAGCTGGGGGTCGCCGGACGTGACCTCTTCGAGGAAGCGGGCGGCTCGGGAGCCGTTGAGGGTGGTGGCGGGGCGGTTGTGGTGGGTGATGTGGACGGTGCCGGATGCGGTGGCGGTGTAGGCGAAGCCGTTCGGTTTGGGCATGGCGGGATGGTAGAAGGCGGCGGTGGGGTCAGCCCAGTGGGTTTCGCCCCGCCGCCCCTTCCCGTTCCCGTCCCTGGGGGCTGCGCCCCCAGACCCCGCCTTTCGGCCTGAACGGCCTCGTCCTCAAACGCCGGACGGGCTAGGGAATCACGGCACGACCACGATCTTGCGGCCCACGCCCGCCGCGAACTGCTCCAGGGCCTGCGGGTAGCGGTCCAGTTCGATGCGGTCGCTGATGAAGACGTCCGGGTCCAGGACGCCGTTCGCGAACAGCTCCGCCGCGCGCTCGTAGCTGTGCAGGACCGCCATCGAGCCGGTGATGGTGATCTCCTGGTTGTAGATGCGGTACGGGTCGATCTGGACGCGCGTCGCGTAGTCGGCGACGCCGAACTGGAGGAACGTGCCGGCCTTGGCGACCCGGTCCAGGCCGTCCTGGATCGCCGCCGCGTTGCCGGTGGCATCGATGACCAGGTCCCAGCCCTGGGGGCGGTCCAGCTCGTCCGGGGTCGCGGCCGAGGCCGAGACGCCGAGCCCGCGGGCCGTCTCCAGGCGGGCCGGGTTGAGGTCGACCATGTCGACGCTGGCCGCGCCGGTCCGCTTGGCCAGCTCCAGCATCATCAGGCCCATCGTGCCGGAGCCGTAGATCAGGACGTGGGCGCCGAGGCGGGACTGGAGGACGTCGTAGCCGCGGACGGCGCAGGAGAGCGGCTCGATCAGGGCCGCGTCCTGGGTGCGGACGTGCTCGGGGAGCTTCACGCAGTTCGCGACCGGCGCCACCGCGTACTGGGCCGCGCCGCCCGCCGTCGTCACGCCGATGGCCGCCCAGCGTTCGCAGAGGTTGTTGTGGCCGGTACGGCAGTAGCGGCACTCGTAGCAGTAGAGGGAGGGGTCCACCGCGACCTGGTCGCCGACGGCCACCTCCGTGACCTGGGCGCCGACGCCGACCACGGCGCCCGCGAACTCGTGGCCCGGCACGATCGGGAGCTTGGGCGCGAACTCGCCCTGGAGGATGTGCAGGTCGGTGCCGCACAGGCCGCAGGCGGCGACCTCGACGACGACCTCGCGGGGTCCTGGCGTCGGGTCGGGGACCTCGGTGACGACGGCGCGGCCCACGGACTCGATGACGGCGGCCTTCATTTCACGGCTCCCAACGACAGGCCCTGGACCAGTTTGTCCTGGGCGGCGAACCCCGCGGCGAGCACCGGCAGGGAGATGACGAGCGACGCGGCGCACACCTTGGCCAGGAAGAGGCCCTGGCTGGTGATGAAGCCGGTCAGGAAGACGGGGGCGGTCTCGGCGACCACGCCCGTCAGCACCCGGGCGAAGAGCAGTTCGTTCCAGCTGAAGATGAAGCAGATCAGGGACGTGGCGGCGATGCCCGGGAGGGCGATGGGGGCCACGACCCGGACCAGGATCGTGGGCAGTTTCGCGCCGTCCACCCGGGCCGCCTCGATGATCGCGACCGGGACCTCGGCCAGGAAGGACTGCATCATCCAGACCGCGATCGGCAGGTTCATCGACGTGTAGAGGATGACCAGCAGCCAGATGTTGTCCAGCATGTCGGTGTTCTTGGCGAAGAGGTAGATCGGCAGCAGGCCCGCCACCACCGGCAGCATCTTGGTGGAGAGGAAGAAGAACAGGACGTCCGTCCACTTCTTCACCGGGCGGATGGACAGGGCGTAGGCGGCGGGGAGGGCCAGGACCAGCACGAAGAGGGTCGAGGCGATCGACGCCACCGCCGAGTTGATCAGCGCCGGCCAGGGACTGGCACCGCCGCCCGCGCCGAAGAACTCGCGGTAGCCGTCCAGGGTGAGGGAGGCGGCGAAGGACGGCGGGTTGGTGGCGGCGTCCGCCTCCGAGTGGAAGGAGGTCAGCGCCATCCAGGCGATGGGCAGGAAGAAGACGATGCCCACCAGCCAGGCCACCAGGCCCAGGCCGGCGCCGGCCCTGCGGCGGGCGGGTGCGGGCTTGGCGTCGGTGACGACGGGGCGTACGGCGGTGGCGCTCATGCGCGGCCGACCTCCTCGCGGAACAGGGACGACACCACGCGCAGCGCGAAGGTCGCGATGATGATCGAGCCGATGACGACCAGGACGCCCGCGGCCGAGGCGAGGCCGTTCTCGTGGGCCTGGTAGAAGCTCTGGTAGACGGTGTAGGGCAGGTTGGCGGTGCCCAGGCCGCCGGAGGTGATGGTGAAGACGGCGTCGAAGTTCTGGACGATGTAGATCGAGCCGAGCAGGGCGCCGAGTTCGAGGTAGCGGCGCAGGTGGGGCAGGGTGAGGTGGACGAAGATCTGCCAGTCGCCCGCGCCGTCCACCCGGGCGGCCTCGATCTGCTGCTGGTCCCGGCTCTGCAGTCCGGCCAGCAGGATGAGCATCATGAACGGCGTCCACTGCCACACCAGTGAGGCCTCGACCGCGAGCAGCGGGGTGTTGGAGATCCAGTCCGGCTGCGGTCCGCCGACGTAGTGCAACAGGCCGTTGAGCAGGCCGTACTCGGGGTTGTACAGGACGTGCTTCCAGAGCAGCGCCGCCGCCACCGGGACCACGAGGAACGGGGCGATCAGGAGAGTGCGGACCACGCCGCGGCCCTTGAACTTCCGGTCCAGGAGCAGGGCGAGGGCCAGGCCGAGGACCAGGCTGGCCAGGACGACGGCCACGGTCAGCAGGATCGTCGTCCACACCGACTTGCGCAGGGCGGGGTCGCCGAGGACGTCGCCGTAGTTGGCGAAGCCGGTGAAGCTGCGGGCGTCCGGGTAGAGGGCGTTCCAGTCGAAGAAGGAGATCACCAGGGTTGCCACGAAGGGCAGTTGGGTGACCACGATCATGAAGATCAGGGCGGGGAGGAGGGGGGCCCGGGTGGCCCAGGCGCGCAGCCGGCCGGACGGCGGGCGGACGGTGGGGCGTGTGTGTTCGGGTGCGGCCGAGGGGGCCGTGGTCGTGGCGGTCATCGTCCCTCGTACTCCTCGGAGATCTGCTCGGCGAGCTGCTGGGACTTCTTCAGGGCCTCCTCGACGGACTGGCGTCCGGCGATGGCCGCGCTGATCTCCTGGGAGACCTTGGTGCCGAGGTCGGTGAACTCGGGGATGCCGACGAACTGGATGCCGGGTGCCGGGCGGGGTTGCAGGCCGGGGTCCTTGGGCTTGGCCCCCTCGATGGCCTTCCTGGTCATCTCCTGGAAGGCGGCGGCCTCCTTGACGTAGGCCGGGTTCTCGTACGTCGAGGCGCGCTTGCCGGCCGGGACGTTGGACCAGCCGATCTCGTCGCCGACCAGCTGCTCGTACTCCTTGCTGGACGCCCAGGAGACGAACTTCCAGGCCTTGTCGGCGTTGCGGGACGCCTTCTGGATGCCCCAGGCCCAGGTGTAGAGCCAGCCGGCGGAGTCCGTCTTCTCCACCGGCGCCGGCGCGTAGCCGATCTTTCCCTTGACCGGGGAGTCGGCGGCGTCCAGGGAGCCGGCCGCGGAGGTGGCGTCGTACCACATGGCGACCTTGCCCTGCGTCATGTTGTTCAGGCACTCGGCGAAGCCGGACTGGGCGGCGCCGGACTCGCCGTGCTCGCGGACGAGGTCGACGTAGAACTTGGTGGCCTTCTCCCACTCGGGGGAGTCGAGCCGGGCCTGCCAGTCCTGGTCGAACCAGGTGCCGCCGAAGGTGTTCACGACCGTCGTCAGGGGCGCCATGATCTCGCCCCAGCCGGGCAGTCCGCGCAGGCAGATGCCCTTCATGCCGGGCTCGGCCCCGTCGAGTTTCTCGGCGAAGCCGGCCACCTGGGTCCAGGTGGGATGCTCGGGCATCTTCAGACCCGCCTCGGCGAACAGGTCCTTGCGGTACATCAGGAAGGACGACTCGCCGTAGAAGGGCTGCCCGTAGAGCTTGCCGTCGTCGCCGGTCAGGGACTCGCGCATCGGACCGAGGATGTCCTCCTCGTCGTAGCCCGGATCCTTCGCGACGTAGGTGTTCATCTCGTGCAGCCAGTCGTTGCGGGCGTAGATCGGTATCTCGTAGTTGGAGAGGGTGGCGACGTCGTACTGGCCGGCCTGGTTGGCGAAGTCCTGGCTGATCTTGTCGCGGACGTCGTTCTCCGGCAGGACGGTGAAGTTCACCTTGATGCCGGTGTCCTTCGTGAAGTGGTCCGCGGTGAGCTTCTGCAACTCGACCATCTGCGGGTTGTTCACCATCAGGACGTTGATGGCGTTGCCGCCGGATCCGGCGCCGCCCGCCCCGACCCAGCAGCCGGTGAGCAGCGGGGCGAGCAGCGTCCCTGCGGCGGCCATGGCGAGTGTGACTCGTGGCCTCCGTCGGCTCTGGGTTGGCATGGATCGCTCCTGAACATATGGGGAGGTATGGGGCATGGTTGGGTGTGGAAGTGTCCGACGGGGAGGGGGTGTGGGCGGGGGTGCGGTGCGGGGAGCGGGTGCGACCGGTGGTCAGACGCGGATGACCTGCGGCCCGAGCAGGGAGTAGCGGTGGGCCTCGGCCGTGGGCAGCAGCGTGCTGGTGACGATGGCCTCCAGGGTGCCGACCTCCGCGAACCGGCAGAAGCTCACCGCCCCGAACTTGGTGTGCGCGCCGGCGAACACCGTGCGGCGGGCCGCCCGGACGGCCTGCGCCTTGACCTCGCTGACGGCGGGGTCGGGGGTGGTGAGACCGTGCTCGCGGGAGATGCCGTTGGCGCCGATGTACGCCAGGTCGACGACGAAGCCGGCCAGCATCTTCGTCGTCCAGTGGTCGACGGTGGCCAGGGTGCCCGAGCGGACCCGGCCGCCGAGCAGCAGGACGGAGGTGTCGCCCGCCTCGGCCAGCGCGCCGGCCACCGGCAGGGACGCGGTGACCACGGTCAGCGGCCGGTCGCGGGGCAGGGCCTCGGCGATGAGCTGGGGGGTGAAGCCCTCGTCGATGAAGACCGTCTCCGCGTCGCCGAGCAGTTCCGCGGCGGCGGAGGCGATCCGGCGCTTCTCGGGCACGTGGCTGGTGGCACGGAAGGCGAGCGTGGTCTCGAAGCCGGCGCTCTCCACCGGATAGGCGCCGCCGTGGGTGCGGCGGACCAGGCCGTGGTCCTCCAGGGCGCGCAGGTCCCGTCGTACGGTCTCCTTGGCGACGCCCAGTTCGGCGGCGAGTGCGGTGACGTCGACCGAGCCGGTGGCGCGGGCGACCCGCACGATCTCGTGCCGGCGTTCTTCCGTCGTCCTTGTCCCCGTGCTCATGCGGAACACCTGCCTCACCGCCTCGTCGCCGTGTGGTTGCCCGTTTCGGGCCCGCGTGGCCCTTGGGGAGAGTTCTACAGGCGTCCTGCGGCACTGACCAGGCCTGTTGCGGATCCGATACTGCCCGGTTGTGCCCGTTTGCGGCGCCGGGTGCCCGTCGCGGACCTGGGGCGCAGTGCTAAGCGGGGTGAGAACGGGCGGTCCGGATGCCCGCATGCCGAAGCGGACGGGCCCGTTCGGTGCCCGTCCGCCTCTTCGGGGGGTGGTGTGAGGTCTACTTCCGGTCAGTACGGCCAGATCGGGGGGTCGGTCACGAAGGGGCCGCCGAGGCACGCGTGCGCCGGGTTGCCGGGGTCGAGTTCTCCCTGCTCGGCGACGAGCTTCTCGGCGTACGGCTCGGAGTCGTCCTGCGGCTCGTAACCGAGCGCCCGCGCGGAGGTGAGGTCCCACCACAGGCGGGTGTTGGCGGAGGAGCCGTGGACGACGGTGTGCCCGACGTTCTCGGCGGTGAGGGCCGCGTGGAAGAGGCGGGCGCCGTCCGCGGGGCTCATCCACACCGACAGCATGCGCACGCTGGTCGGCTCCGGGAAGCAGGAGCCGATGCGGACGGAGACGGTCTCGATGCCGTGCTTGTCCCAGTAGAGCTGGGCCAGGTCCTCGCCGAAGCACTTGGACAGGCCGTAGAAGGTGTCCGGGCGGCGCGGCGTGTCGATCGGGATGAGGGGGTCGTCGCCCCGCGGGCGCGGCGTGTAGCCGACGGCGTGGTTGGAGGAGGCGAAGACGATGCGGCCGACGCCCTCCTCGCGGGCGGCCTCGTACAGGTTGTACGTGCCCTCGATGTTCGCCGCGAGGATCTTCTCGAAGGAGGCTTCCAGGGAGATGCCCGCGAGGTGGATGATCGCGTCGACGCCCCGGACCGCCTCGCGCAGGGCGTCGCGGTCGGCGAGGTCGGCGACGACCGCGTCCGGCTCGCCCTCGACCGGGCGCAGGTCGAGCAGGCGCAGCGCGTAGCCGTGGTCGGGGAGCAGTGCCCGCATCAGGGTGCCGAGGCCGCCGGCGGCGCCGGTGAGCAGGACGGTGCGGGGAGCGGGCATCCTCGGGACTCCTAGGTCTCCTGAAGCGGCGGCAGTCGTACGAATGCGTGCCTCGTGTTCATATGCGTGGACACGCTAAGGAGTGGACGGTCACCAGTCAAGGGGGCCCTGCTTGACGGTGCCCACAGGTCGGCTTAGCGTGGTCGCGTTCAGAAATGTAGACGTAGGTCATGAATATGATGACGATGACGCCCGTGAATCGACCCTGCACATGGAATGGGGAGCTCCCGTGACCTCAGCCCCTCTCGCCGCCCGGCTCACCGCGCCCAGCGGGCCGCTGTTCTTCCCCGTCACGGCGTACGGACCCGACGGCGGACTCGACCTCGACGTCTACCGCACGCATGTGCGCCGCGGGATCGAGGCCGGCGCCGCCGCCGTGTTCGCCTGCTGCGGCACCGGCGAGTTCCACGCCCTGACGCCCGAGGAGTTCGCCGCCTGCGTCCGCGCGGCCGTCGAGGAGAGCGCCGGCCGGGTGCCCGTGCTGGCGGGCGCGGGCTACGGCACCGCCCTCGCCGTGCGTTACGCCCGCCTCGCCGAGGAGGCCGGGGCCGACGGACTGCTCGCCATGCCGCCCTACCTGGTGCACGCCGGGCAGGAGGGACTGGTGCGGCACTACCGGGAGGTGGCCGCCGCGACCCCGCTGCCCGTGATCGTCTACCAGCGCGACAACGCCGTGTTCACCCCGTCGAGCGTCGTGGATCTCGCCCGCACGGAAGGCATCGTCGGCCTCAAGGACGGGCTCGGCGACCTCGACCTGATGCAGCGGATCGTCAGCGCGGTGCGCACGGAGCTGCCCGGCGAGGAGTTCCTGTACTTCAACGGCCTCCCGACCGCCGAACAGACCCAGCTCGCCTACCGCGCCCTCGGCGTGCCCCTCTACTCCTCCGCCGTGTTCTGCTTCGCCCCCGAGATCGCCCTCGCCTTCCACCGGGCGCTGCGCGAGGGCGACGACACCACCGTGCACCGCCTGCTGGACGGCTTCTACCGGCCGTTCGTCGAACTGCGCGCCCAGGGAAGCGGATACGCCGTCGCCCTGGTCAAGGCGGGCGTACGGCTGGGCGGCCTGGACGTGGGGGAGGTGCGGACGCCGTTGCGGGAGCCGGCCGAGGACCACGTGAAGCAGCTCGCGCGGATCGTCGAGCGGGGCCGGGCGCTGCTCGAGGAAGGGGCCGGCCGGTGAAGACGTCGGCGTTCGTCTACCCCTGGGACGTCAACGGCGACCCGCAAGCCCCGGCGCGCATCGCGGACCTCGGCGTGGCCCAGGTGACCCTCGCCGCCGCCTACCACTCCACCCGCGCCCTCACCCCCCGCCACCCGCGCCACCGCGTCGTCACCGCCGAGCACGCCGCCGTCCTCTACCCGCCGGACGCCGCCCGCTGGCAGGGCCGCACCCTCCGCCCGTACGCGTCCGGCGCCTGGGCACCCGGCGACGCCTACGGCGAGGCCGCCGCCGCCCTCGCCGACGCGGGCCTCGACGTCCACACCTGGGTCGTCCTCGCCCACAACTCCCGCCTCGGCGCGGAGCACCCCGACACCTCCGTCGTCAACGCCTACGGCGACCGCTACCCCTGGGCCCCCTGCATCGCGCAGCCCGCCACCCGCGCCTACCTCACCGACCTGGCCGCCGAGGCGGCGGTACGGCCCGGAGCGCGCGGCACGGAACTGGAGTCCCTCGGCTGGTACGGCCTCGCCCACCTGCACGCCCACGACAAGACCGGCGGGGTGGGGCTCGGGGACGCCGGGCAGTACCTGATGTCGCTGTGCTTCTGCCCCGACTGCCGGGCGGGATACGGCACGCGGGGGCTCGACGCCGACGAACTCGCCACCACCGTACGCACCGCCCTCGACCCGGTGTGGCGGGGCGCGGCGCCCTCGGACGGGGGCTGGGCGGGCGTCGAGAAACTCCTCGGCGAGGCGAAGGCGAACGCCACGCGCGCGTGGCGGGACGACCGGGCCCGCACCCTCCAGGAGGCGGCGGTCTCGGCGGTCCGCGCCGCCGCACCCGACGGCTTCCAGGTCCTGCTGCACGCCGACCCGGTCTCCCACCACTGCGGTGCCAACGCCGGCGTCGACCCCGCGCACATCCTGGCCGTCGCGGACGGCGTGGTCGTCCCCTGCACGGGCGGCCCGGCCCTGCTGACACCGTTCGCCGAACAGGCCGCCGACGGGGCCGTCCTCGCCGCCAACCTCACGGTGGTCTCGGGCATGGGCGGCAGCCCCGGCACCCTGGCGGCCGACGCGGCCCGCGCGCGGGAGCTGGGGGCGACGGAACTGCGGCTGTATCACGCGGGGCTGGCTTCGGACGGGGATCTGGAGGGGGTGCGGGCGGGGCTCGGGGCGGGGTGAGGGCGGGCAGCCCGGGTGCGCGGGGCGCCGGACGGGCGGCCGTCGTCCGGCCCTCGGGAGCCGATCTGCTCGGCGACGCGCCGCCGGTAGTTCGGGCACTCGGTGATGTCCTCGTGCTCGCAGTGCAGGCCGCCCTCGATGAGCTCCAGCGAGGCTCGGGCCGCGGCGATTCTCCGTCGGAGCTCCTCGGCCTCGGCCCGCAGGATCTCCTGCCGGGCGGCGCGGTCGACGGAGGCGGACAGGTTCCTGATGGCGCCCAGTCCGAGGCCGGCCTCCTTCAGTACGAGGATCGTCGCCACGCGGGTGAGGTCGCCCGCACCGTAGCGGCGGCGCCCGCCCGCGTCCCGTGCGGGGTGCAGCAGGCCCATCGACTCCCAGTGCCGCAGGACGTGCGTGGCCAGACCGAACCGTGCCGCGAGGGCGCCGATGCCCATGGCGCTCGCACCGCTGTCTCCGCTTGACTTCATGCTGACATTAAGTCGGAGCCTGGCGCCCATGGCCAAGAACCGGGAAGCGGTGGAAGAACGCCGCGAAACCAACGCACTGCTGTCCGTCCTCGACGCCGCGGACCGGATGCCGGGCGCCACCCGGCTGCGTGCCCGCTCCTACGAACTGCTGTCCCCGGTCCCGGGCTCGACCGTCGTGGACGTCGGCTGCGGTGCCGGACGCGCCGTCGCCGAGCTGGCCGGCCGCGGCGTTCACGCGGTGGGCGTGGACCCCGACCCGTGGATGCTGGGCGCGGCCCGGGAACGGTGGCCGGCGGCCGAGTTCCGGGAGGCGGGGGCGGAGGACCTGCCGTTCGCCGACGGAAGCGTGCGCGGCTACCGTGCCGACAAGGTCTTCCACGTGCTGCGGGAGCCGGGCCGAGCGGTGGTGGAAGCGCGGCGAATTCTCTGCCCGGGCGGCAGGATCGTCCTGGTCGGGCAGGACTGGGACGCGCTCATGATCGACTCGGACGACGCGGCGCTCACCCGCACCCTCGTGCACGCCCGCGCCGACCTCCTGGAATCGCCCCGAGCCGGCCGCCAGTACCGCAACCTGCTCCTGGACGGCGGCTTCAACGACGTCACGGTCGAGGTGCACACCAGCGTGTTCACCGACCCCAGGATGCTGTCCCTGCTCACCAGGCTCGCCGAGCCCGCCTGCACGAGCGGCGCCGTCGGCCGTGACCGGGCCGACGAGTGGCTCGCCGAGCAGCGCCGACGCGCCCAGGCCGGCCGCCTCCTCATCGCCGTCCCGTTCTTCGTCGCCGCCGCCACCGCCTAGAGGTGCTGTGCCGGGAGGTTGATGTGCCGCGTACTCGACGAGTCCGCCGTGCCCCCGGCGTTCACCGGCGGGCCGGTCTGCCGGCCGGTGTCAGTGTCAGTGCCGTCACCAGCAGCACCGCGCCCACCGCCGGCAGCAGGAGCCGCAGCTCGGTCAGTTCCACCAGGGCCGCCCCCGCGGCCAGGCCGAGGACGTTCGGGGCGAAGACCAGGGAGTTGGCCGTCGCCGAGACCCGGCCCAGCAGGGGGCCCGGCGTCTCGTGCTGGACGGCGGTCAGGGCGGCGATCAGCACCGTGGGCAGGCCCACGCCGACCGCCGCGCTCGAGGCCAGGGTCACCGCGTCGGACGGGACCGCCCGCACCGCCACCGCCACCGCGAACAGGGCGATCCCGGCCGCCCCGAACCGCCGTGCGCCCAGGCGGCGCAGGGCGGGGCCGGACAGGATCCCGACCGCCACCGAACCGGCGCCCTGGACGGCGTACAGCACACCGGCGTAGGCGGGGGAGCGGCCCAGGGCGTCGACGACGGCGTACAGGGTGGCGCCGCCGACGCCCGCGCACAGCATCGTCACCCCGCCCGCGAGGACCAGCGGGCGCAGCCCCGGGTGCCGCCACAGGTACCGGGCGCCCTCGGCCGTCTGCCGCCGCCAGTTCAGCGTGGGGCGCTCCGGTGGCGCGTCCCGCACCCGCAGGGCCGCGTACAGTCCCGTGGCCAGCACGAACGTCAGCGCGTCCAGTGCCGCCACGCCCGGGCCGCCGTACGCCGCGTAGAGTCCCGCACCGGCGAGGGGCGCGACCAGCTTCATGCCCTCGTTGGCGGTCATGCGCAGCCCGTTGAAGTCGCCGAGCAGGCCGGGATCGACGGCGGCGGCCACGAGGGCCGACTCGGCCGCGTCCTGGACGACACCCGCCACGCCGTACAGGAACAGCACCGCGAACAGCAGCCACAGGGTGCCCGGCGAGTCGACCGCGAAGAGGGTGAGCAGGAGGCCGGCCGGCAGCAGGTTCGCGGCGATCAGCAGCGGCTTGCGGCGGACCCGGTCGGCGATCGTGCCGAGCGCGGGTCCGGCCAGGGTCGGCGTCCAGAGCGCGAGCAGGCACAGGGCCGCCAGACCGTCCGAGCCGGTGAGGTCCTTCACCCACACGCCCGCCGCCAGGCCGAGCGCCGAGCTGCCGAAACCGGACACCACCACCCCGGCGAGATACAGACCGGCGTTGCGGTCGCGCAGCACGCGGGTCAGCGGCCAAGGGCTCCGCCGCGGCTCGGCCGGGTCCGTCGTTCTTGTCGTCATGCCTGGTCATCGTGGGGCTAAGGCGCGACGGCCGGCATCGGGCAGGTGCCCTAGGACGCGAGCTTGGAGGCCGATGAGTTTCGCGGTCGTGATGGGTCTACCCACCGACAGAGCGAGCGCACGTTCCCGGGAGACACGGATGACACACGAGACCACCACCGCCACCCTCGACCTCGGGCCGCAGGCCCGGATCCTCGCCCGCCTCGCCGACGGCGTGCGCGACGACCGGCTCGCGGACCCGACTCCCTGCCCCGACCTCGCGGTGCGCAACCTGCTCGGGCACCTGACCGGCCTCGCCGTCGCCTTCCGCGACGCCGCGCGCAAGGACCTGGGACCCACCACGGACACCAGCCCCGAGGCGTCCGTGCCGGACATCGGGCCCGGCTGGCGCGAGGAGCTTGCGAAGGTCCTCGCCGAACTCGCCGACGCGTGGCGCGAGCCCGGCGCCTGGACCGGCATGACCCGGGCCGGCGGCATCGACCTGCCCGGCGAGGTCGCGGGCGCCGTCGTCGCCGACGAGCTGGTGATCCACGGCTGGGACCTGGCCCGCGCGACCGGCCAGGAGTACGCCCCCGACGCGGCCGCGCTGCGGGCGGCGTACGGGCTGCTCGCCGGCGCCGCGGAGGAGTCCGACCGGGACCAGGGCATGTTCGGGCCCGTCGTCGCCGTGCCCGCCGACGCGCCGCTGCTGGAGCGCGCGGTGGGGCTGAGCGGGCGGGACCCGGGCTGGAGCCGCACCGCCCAGTAGACGTCGGCGGTGCTCCGACTTCCTTTGTCAGAACCATTGACGCCGTCGCGCGCCCCTCTTACCTTCAACGCGTCGTACTCCGTACGTCATATATGAGACGCGATACGCGAGATCTGATGTCCGAGCTCCGTTCCGGCACCGGTTCGGAGAGCGGACGTCCGAGGTCCGCGGATCCGACGCGAGATTCCGAGAGGCGCGCATGACCTCTGTGCCCACGCCGATCCCCTCCCGCACGCAGTACGTGCTCGAGGAGATCAAACGCCGCATCCTCACCGGCCGGCTGACGCCCGGCCAGGCCCTGGTCGAGACCGACCTCGCCGCACAGTTCGGGGTGTCCAAGACACCGGTGCGCGAGGCGCTCAAGACCCTGGCCGGCACCGGACTGGTCGTGATGAGCCAGTACAAGGGCGTCACCGTGCGCATGGTGGACGCGGACATGGCGCGCGAGGTCTACGACGTCCGACTGCTCCTCGAGCCCGAGGCACTCAAGCGCGCCGTGCGCCGCGGTGCCTCCCTGGACGCCGCCCGGGACGCGCTGACCCGTGCCGACCGGGCCACGGACACCGCCGAACGGTCGCTGGCCAACCGCGAGTTCCACCGCGCCCTATACGTGCCGTGCGGCAACCCGCTGCTCGGCCGGATGCTCGACGAGGTCCGCGATCAGGCGGCCCTCGTCTCCGCGGTCGCCTGGGCCGCCGACCCCTCCTGGGAACGGGAGGCCGGCGAGCACCAGGAGATCCTGCGCCTCGCCCTCGCCGGTGACGCGGACGGCGCCGCCCGCGCCCTCCACGCGCACATCGCGTCGTTCGTCGAGCGGGCCTTCCCCGAAGCGGGGACTACGGCCCAGGAAGAGGACGGTCAGGCATGACAGCGACGTTCGAGACCCAGCGGGCGGCCCTGGCCGACGTGGTGGCGATCCCGGTGACCCCGTTCGCCGAGGACGGCACCGTCGACCCCGCCACCTACCGGGCCCTGCTGCGTCGTCTCCTCGACGGTGGCATCACGACCCTCACCCCCAACGGCAACACCGGCGAGTTCTACGCCCTGGACCCGGCCGAGCGCCGCCTCGTCACCGAGCTGACCTTCGAGGAGGCCGGCGAGCGCGCCGCGATCCTCGTCGGCGTCGGCCACGACGTGCCCACCGCCGTCGCCTCCGCCCGGCACGCCCGCGACTTGGGCGCCTCCATGGTGATGGTCCACCAGCCCGTCCACCCCTACGTCTCCCAGGGCGGCTGGGTCGACTACCACCGCGCCATCGCCGAGGCCGTGCCGGAGCTGGGCGTGGTGCCCTACATCCGCAACCCCCAGCTCACCGGCGCCCGCCTCGCCGACCTCGCCGACGCCTGCCCCAACGTCGTCGGCGTGAAGTACGCCGTGCCGGACGCCTCGAAGTTCGCCGCGTTCGCCCGCGACGCCGGCCTCGACCGCTTCGTCTGGGTCGCGGGGCTCGCCGAGCCGTACGCCCCCTCGTACTTCAGCGCGGGAGCCACCGGCTTCACCTCGGGGCTGGTGAACGTCGCCCCGGCCGTCTCGCTGAACATGATCGAAGCGCTTCGGTCCGGCGACTACCCGGCCGCCATGAAGGTCTGGGAGCAGATCCGCCGCTTCGAGGAACTGCGCGCCGCCAACGGCTCCGCCAACAACGTCACCGTGGTCAAGGAGGCCCTCGCCTCGCTGGGTCTGTGCCGCCGGGAGGTCCGCCCGCCGAGCAAGCCGCTGCCCGAGAGCGAGCGCGCCGAGGTCGCCGCCATCGTCGCGGGGTGGTCCATATGACCCCCAGGAAGTCCCCGGAGGAGCTCCGCAGCCACCAGTGGTACGGCACGGACGGTCTGCGCTCCTTCAGCCACCGCGCCCGTACCCGCCAGCTCGGCTACCTGCCCGAGGAGCACCTCGGCAAGCCCGTCATCGCCATCCTCAACACCTGGTCCGACATCAACCCCTGCCACGTCCACCTGCGCGACCGCGCCCAGGCGGTCAAGCGGGGCGTGTGGCAGGCGGGCGGGTTCCCGCTGGAGTTCCCGGTCTCCACGCTCAGCGAGACCTTCCAGAAGCCGACCCCGATGCTCTACCGCAACCTCCTCGCCATGGAGACCGAGGAGCTGCTGCGCTCCTACCCGGTCGACGGCGCCGTGCTGATGGGCGGCTGCGACAAGTCCACGCCCGCCCTGCTCATGGGCGCCGCCAGCGTGGACCTCCCGGCGGTGTTCGTGCCCGCGGGGCCCATGCTCCCCGGGCACTGGCGGGGCGAGACCCTCGGCTCCGGCACCGACATGTGGAAGTACTGGGACGACAAGAGGGCCGGTCTCATCGGCGACTGCGAGATGCAGGAGCTGGAGAGCGGCCTGGCCCGCTCGCCCGGCCACTGCATGACGATGGGCACCGCCTCCACGCTGACCGCAGCCGCCGAGGCCCTCGGCGTCACCGTCCCCGGCGCCTCCAGCATCCCGGCCGTCGACTCCGGGCACGACCGGATGGCCGCCGCCGCCGGACTGCGCATCGTCGAACTGGTCCACCGGGACCGGAAGCTGAGCGACATCCTCACCGCCGACGCCTTCGAGGACGCCGTCACCACCGTCCTCGGCCTCGGCGGCTCCACCAACGCCGTGATCCACCTGATCGCCATGGCGGGCCGGGCCGGAGTCACCCTCACCCTGGACGACTTCGACCGGATCGCCCGCACCGTCCCGGTGCTCGCCAACGTCCGCCCCGGCGGACAGACCTACCTGATGGAGGACTTCCACTTCGCCGGCGGCCTGCCCGGCTTCCTCTCCCGCATCACCGACCTGCTCCACCTCGACCGGCCCACCGTCTCCCACGACACCCTGCGCGAGCAGCTCGACGGCGCCCTCGTCCACCACGACGACGTCATCAGGACCCGCGACAACCCGGTCGCGGGCGAGGGCGGGGTCGCCGTACTGCGCGGCAACCTCTGTCCGGACGGCGCGGTCATCAAGCACATCGCCGCCGAGCCGCACCTGCTCAAGCACACCGGTCCCGCCGTCGTCTTCGACGACTACAAGACCATGCAGCGCACCATCAACGACCCGGAGCTCGGCATCACCGCCGACAGCGTGCTGGTGCTCCGCAACGCCGGTCCCAAGGGCGGTCCGGGCATGCCCGAGTACGGCATGCTGCCCATCCCCGACCACCTGCTCAAGCAGGGCGTGCGGGACATGGTCCGGATCTCCGACGCCAGGATGAGCGGCACCAGTTACGGCGCGTGCGTGCTGCACGTGGCCCCCGAGTCGTACGTCGGCGGACCGCTCGCCCTCGTCCGGACCGGCGACCCGATCACCCTCGACGTCGAGGCCCGCACCCTGCACCTGGGCGTGGACGACGAGGAACTGGAGCGCCGCAGGGCCGCCTGGACCCCGCCGCCCGCCCGCTACGAGCGCGGCTACGGCGCGCTCTACAACGAACAGATCACCCAGGCCGACACCGGCTGCGACTTCGAGTTCCTGGCCCGCCCGGGCAAGGTACGGGACCCCTACGCGGGCTGAGCCCGCCGCACGGCGGGACCCCGCACACCCCTACCCGTCGAGAAAGCGCTTCCCATCAGCTCCGCCAAGCCCCGCACGACGTACCAGAGATGACGTACCAGAACGGAGAACTGTCATGGCCCAAGCCGCAGCCGTGGCGAAACCGCCCGCGCCGCCCCGGCGGCGCCGTGCCTCGGCCACGCCGCGCAGGCTCCCCTACCTGCTGATCGGACCGGCCGCCCTGCTGATGCTGGGCTTCATCGCCTACCCGGTCATCAGCGTCTTCTACTACAGCCTCCAGGAGTACAACCCCACCAAGCCGTGGCGGAACGGCTTCGCGGGCTTCGACAACTTCGTCAAGATCTTCACCGACGACCCGGTGTTCTGGGACACCCTCGTCTTCAGCGCCAAGTGGGTCTTCGTCGAGGTCGGACTGCAACTGCTCTTCGGCCTGGCGCTGGCGCTCATCGTCAACCAGACCTTCGTGGGCCGGGGCATCGGACGGGCGCTGGTCTTCTCGCCGTGGGCCGTCTCCGGCGTACTGACCTCCGCGATCTGGGTGTTGCTCTACAACTCCCAGACCGGCGTGACCCGTTACCTCGCCGACATGGGCATCGGCTCGTACGGCACCAGCTGGCTCTCCGACACCTCGACCGTGTTCTCCGCGGCGGTGGTCGCCGACCTCTGGCGCGGCGTGCCCTTCTTCGCGATCCTTATCCTCGCCGACCTCCAGTCCGTCTCGAAGGACCTGTACGAGGCCGCCGAGGTCGACGGGGCCAGCCGGATCAAGCAGTTCTGGCACATCACGCTGCCCCACCTGAAGGACGCCATCATCCTGTCCACGCTGCTGCGCGCGGTGTGGGAGTTCAACAACGTCGACCTGCTCTACACCCTGACCGGCGGCGGACCCGCGGGCGAGACCACGACGCTGCCCCTGTACATCGCCAACACCAGCGTCGACGCCCACGACTTCGGCTACGCGTCGGCCCTCACCACGGTCGCGTTCGTGATCCTGCTCTTCTGCTCGATCGTCTACCTGCGGCTGAGCAAGTTCGGAGGCGAGAACAAGTGATCACCAAAGAGGCCCCCGCGGCAGCACCCGCCCCCACGCCGGCCGTCCCCGAAGTGCCGCGGCCCGGCAGGAAGCGCCCGGCCTGGGACGAGGTGCCCCGCTGGCAGATCTACCTGCCGCTCGGGATCTACCTGGTCTTCACCCTGATCCCGTTCTACTGGATCCTGCTCTTCGCGCTGCGCCCGGCCGGCTCGACCTCGCTCGTGCCCTGGCCGATGACCACCGAGCACTTCGAGAAGGTGTGGACCGACCGCGGCTTCGGCACCTACTTCGAGAACAGCGTGTACGTCGGCCTCGCGACCCTGGTGATGACCACCCTCGTCGCCCTGGCCGGCGGCTACGCCCTCGCCCGGTTCGACTTCAGGATCAAGCGGGGCTTCATGCTCGCCCTGCTCTGCTCCCAGTTCGTGCCGGGCGCACTGCTCCTGGTGCCGCTGTTCGAGATCTTCGCCGAACTCCAGATGATCAACTCGCTGGGCAGCGTCATCATCGCCGAGACGGTCTTCCAGCTGCCCCTGTCGATCATCCTGATCAGCAACTTCATCAAGAACGTGCCGTACTCCCTGGAGGAGGCCGCCTGGGTCGACGGCTGCGGCCGCTTCCGGGCCTTCCGGATCGTCGTCCTGCCCCTGCTGCGGCCGGGCCTGATCGCGGTGGGCTCCTTCGCCTTCGTGCACTCCTGGAACCACTTCCTGTTCGCCCTGATGTTCCTCAACAACCAGAGCAAGCAGACCATCCCGGTCGGCCTGAACTCCCTGATGAGCGCGGACAGCGTCGACCTCGGCGCGCTCGCCGCCGGCGGCATCGTCGCCGCCGTCCCCGTCGTGATCGTCTTCGCCTTCATCCAGAAGTGGCTGATCACCGGCTTCAGCGCGGGGGCGGTGAAGGGATGACCCCGGTTCCCGTTGTCCTCGCCGGCGCCCGCGGCCACGGCCGCTGGCACGTCGCCAACATCCGCCGCCTGGAGCGGGCGGGACTGGTCCGGCTGGCCGGCATCTGCGAGCTGACCCCGCTGACCGAGGAGGAGGCCCAGGGAGAACTCCCCGAGCAGTCCGCCGACTTCGGGGCCCTGCTCGACTCCACCGGCGCCCGGATCGCCGTGATCTGCACGCCGATCCCCACGCACACCGACCTCGCGCTGACCGCCGCCCGGCGGGGTGTGCACCTGCTGCTCGAGAAGCCCCCGGCACCGTCGTACGCCGAGTTCCGGCGGATGGCCGACGGGGTCGCGGAGGCCGGGGTCGCCTGCCAGATCGGGTTCCAGTCGCTGGGCTCGCACGCGGTGCCCGCCATCCGGGAGCTGGTCGCCCGGGGAGCCATCGGCGAGGTCGTGGGCATCGGCGCGGCCGGCGCCTGGGTGCGCGACGAGGCCTACTTCCGCCGGGCACCCTGGTCGGGCAAGCGGCGGCTGAACGGGGCCGACGTGATCGACGGCGCGCTGACCAACCCGCTGGCGCACGCCGTCGCCACCGCCCTCGCGCTCGGCGGCACCGCCCGCGCCGAGGACGTCACCGGCATCGAGACCGAGCTGAGCCACGCCAACGACATCGAGGCCGACGACACCTCCTGCGTACGGATCGGCACCGCGCGCGGGCACCGCGTCACCGTCGCCGCCACCCTGTGCGCCGAGCGGGCCGACGAACCGTACGTCCTGGTGCACGGCTCGAGCGGCCGCGTCACCTTCTGGTACAAGCAGGACCGCGTCCTGCTCCAGCGCGGCGGCCACGGCCCCGAGGAGTTCCACCACGACCGCACCGACCTGCTGGAGAACCTGGTCGACCACCTCGCCACAGGGGCCCCGCTGCTGGTCCCGCCGGACGGGACGGGCGCCTTCATGCGGGTCGTCGAGGCGATCCGCCGGGCACCCGACCCGGAGCCGCTGCCCGAGGCCGCCTGGCGCCGCGTCCCCGGCGAGGAGCGCCGCGTGGTCCCCGGCGTGGACGCCCTTGTGGTCGCCGCCGCCGAGACCCTCTCCCTCTACTCCGAACTGGGCGCGCCCTGGGCGCCGCGCACCGAGCACCCGCGCTACGAGGTGAGCACCCGATGACCGGCAACGACTCCCCGGTGCTGCGTGTGGCGGGCCGCCCCGTCGCCCGCTACGTCACCCGGCCCGAACTGCCCCACCGGCTCTCCCCACGCCCCTACCTGCACCCCGTCACCACCCTGGCCGGCACGGCCGTGACCGAGTTCAGCCCTGCCGACCACCTCCATCACCTCGGCGTCGGTGTCGCCGTTCCCGACGTCGAGGGGCACAACTTCTGGGGCGGGCGCACCTTCGTCCGGGGCCGGGGGCCGACCGAGCTGGACAACCACGGCACCCAGCGGCACACCGCCTTCCAGCTCCGCGACCCCGACGGCTTCGTCGAGGAACTGCGCTGGATCGCCGCCGGCGCCGAACTGCTGCGCGAGCGCCGCACGGTCGCGGCCACCGAACTCACGGGCACCGCCTGGGCGCTGGACTTCACCTTCTCCCTCACCAACACCACCCCGGACCCGCTCGGCGTCGGCAGCCCCGCCACCAACGGACGCCCCGGCGCGGCCTACGGCGGCTTCTTCTGGCGCGCCCGCAAGGAGAGCGCCGCGCCCAGGGTGTTCACCGCCGACCGGGAGGGCGAGCGGGAGGTGCACGGCCGCGGCGCCGACTGGCTCGCCCTGACCGGGGAGACCTGGTCGCTGGTGTTCGCCGGCGCCACCGCACGCACCAGGCGCGACCCGTGGTTCGTGCGTACGGAGGAGTACCCAGGCGTCGGGTCCTCGCTGGCCCACGACGACCGGGTGACCGTCGCCCCGGGCGACACCCTGGTCCGCCGGATCGTCACCGTCGTCGCCGACGGCCCCCTCGACGCCGACGGCGCCGCCGCCCTCGTGCGCAAGGCGGTGAGCACGTGAGCGCCGCCGAGACCGCCCCCGGGACCCCGGGGACCTACACCAACCCCGTCCTGAACGCCGACTGGTCCGACCCGGACGTCGTCCGCGTCGGCGACGACTTCTACCTGACCGCCTCCAGCTTCGGCCGCGTCCCCGGACTGCCGCTCCTGCACTCCCGGAACCTGGTCGACTGGACCCTGGTCGGGCACGCCCTGGACCGCCTGGAGCCCGAGCGGGAGTTCGCGCGGCCCCGGCACGACTGCGGCGTCTGGGCACCGTCCCTGCGCCACCACGCGGGCCGCTTCTGGATCTTCTGGGGCGACCCGGATCAGGGCGTCTTCCAGGTCAACGCCCCCGGCATCCGGGGCCCGTGGACCGCGCCCCACCTGGTCAAGGCCGGCAAGGGCCTGATCGACCCCTGCCCCCTGTGGGACGAGGAGAGCGGCGAGGCGTACCTCGTGCACGCCTGGGCCCGTTCCCGCTCCGGGATCAAGAACCGCCTCACCGGCCACCGCATGCGCCCCGACGGCACCGGCCTGCTCGACGAAGGCACGGTGATCGTCGACGGCGACCGGCTCCCCGGCTGGTTCACCCTGGAGGGTCCCAAGCTCTACCGGCACGACGGCTGGTACTGGATCCTCGCCCCCGCCGGATCGGTGGAGACCGGCTGGCAGGGCGCCTTCCGCTCCCGCGACTTCTTCGGGCCCTACGAGGAGAGGGTCGTCCTGGAGCAGAAGGACACCGACGTCAACGGCCCCCACCAGGGCGGCTGGGTGCGCACGGAGTCCGGCGAGGACTGGTTCCTGCACTTCCAGCAGCGCGGCGCGTACGGGAGGGTGGTCCACCTCCAGCCGATGCGGTGGGGGACAGACGGCTGGCCGGTCCTGGGCGACGACGGCGCCCCGGTCGCCGAGCACCCGCGCCCAGCCCTGCCCCCGCAGCCGCCCGCCGCGCCCGCCACCGACGACGACTTCCCCGGCGGGCGGTTCGGCCGCCAGTGGTCGTGGACGGCCAACCCCCGGGCCGGCTGGGCCACCCAGCACGCCGGGGACGGGCTGCGCCTCGCCTGCGTCCGCTCGGCCGACGCGCACGACCTGCGCCTGCTGCCGAGCGTCCTGACCCAGCGCTTCCCCGGCGAGCCCTCGGTGATCGAGGTCGAGCTGCGCCTGGACAGCGAGGAACCGGGGGCGCGGGCCGGGCTCGCGGTCCTCGGCGACGCCTACCGCTGGATCGGGCTCCAGCGGGACACCGACGGGACCGTGCACCTGGTGCACCGGTTCGCCGAGTCGGTGGCCGAGGCCGAGCGGGACGCCGACCGGCCCCGCCCCGCACCCGGGGGACGGGCCCGGCTGCGGATCGAGACGGTGCCGGGGGCGCGCTGCCGCTTCTCGTACGACCTCGGCGACGGCGACCCGGGCGACGGGCCGTACCCCGTCCCCGTCGGCCGGGAGTTTGCCGCCACCCCCTGGCGCTGGGTCGGCGCACTGCTCGGCCTGTTCGCCCTCGCGCCCGCCGGCCAGGGACCCGCCGGCACCGCCACCTTCACGCGGTTCCGCGTCGGGCCCCACTGAACCCCCACGTTGTCGTTCCACCGCTTCGTTCCATCCAGACGACCCGGAAGAAGAGAGCCGACCAATGAGGATCAGCATGCTCAGCAGCAGAGACCGAGGCACAGTCGGGCGCCGGACGTCCGCCGCCGTCGCCCTGGGGGCCGTACTCGCGCTGACCGCCACCGCCTGCGGTGACGACGGCAGCGGGGCGGGCGGCGACAAGGGCGCCGAGGGCAGCGGCAAGGGGAAGATCACCTTCTGGGACAACAACGGCGGTATCCGTACGGCCGTCTGGAAGACGATCATCGCCGACTTCGAGAAGGCGAACCCGGACATCGACGTGGAGTACGTCGGGATCGCCGCCACCGAGTACCAGTCCAAGGTCGACACCGCCATCCAGGGCGGCGGCCTGCCCGACGTCGGCGGTGTGACGGCGTCCATGCTCGCGGGGTTCTCCGCCCAGGGCGCCCTGGAACCGCTGGACGACCGGCTCGCCAAGTCCTCCCTGAGCGCCAAGCTCAACAAGGACATGGTCGAGTCCCTGAAGGCCGCCGGCGGCGGCGACGGCACCCTGTACTCGATGCCGACCTCCGCCAACAACGGCGTCCTCTACTACCGCACCGACCTGTTCGAGAAGGCCGGTCTCGACGCGCCGACGACGTGGGACAAGTTCTACGCCGCGGCCGAGAAGCTGACCGACGTGGGCAAGAACGAGTTCGGCTACACCATCCGCGGCGGCTCCGGTTCCATCGCCCAGGCGCTCGACGCGATGTACGGGCAGTCCGGCATCACCTCGTTCTGGGACGCCGGCAAGAAGAAGACCACCGTCAACGACCCGAAGAACGTCGAGGCGCTGGAGAAGTACGCGGCCCTCTACAAGAAGGTCACGCCGGCCGCCGACGTCAACAACGACTTCGCCAAGATGGTCGCCCAGTGGGACACCGGCACCATCGGCATGCTCAACCACAACCTGGGTTCCTACCAGGACCACGTGAAGGCGCTCGGCGTCGACAAGTTCCGCGGCGTTCCGCAGCCGGTCGGCGCCTCCGGCAAGCGGGTCCAGGTGTCCAACCCGGTCGACGGGCTCGGCATCTTCAAGAGCTCGAAGAACAAGGAGGCCGCCTGGAAGTTCATCGAGTTCGCCACGTCGAAGGAGCAGAACTCGAAGTTCAACGAGTCGGCCGGGCAGGTGCCGTCCAACACCGAGGCCGCGAACGACGCGTGGATCCAGAAGGCCGAGCCGACGAAGCTGGCGGCGCAGGCGCTGAACGACGGGTCCACGACCATTGTTCAGCTGCCGTACTACCTGCCGGACTGGAACACGCTGTCCAAGTCGGAGAGTGAGCCGGGGTTCCAGAAGGTGCTGCTGGGCGACATGAGCGCCAAGGACTTTCTGGACGGGCTGGCCGAGAAGCTGAATGAGGCGCAGGCCGAGTGGGTCGAGCAGATGGGTTAGCCGGTCGGTTTCGGTTTCAGTTTCGCCGTGGGGGTCCGTGGTTCGTCGCGGGCTGCGGGCCGTCCGTGGTTGATCGCGCAGTTCCCCGCGCCCCTGGGCGGACTGCCCCACCTCCTATTGAAAGGCAGACCGGCGTGTCACTCAGCCGAAGACAGGTCACTGCAGCTGCCGTCTCCTCCATTCCCCTGGCGTTCGCCGCCGCTCAAACCGCCCAGGCCGGCGGACGTCACCACCCCCGCACCCTCTACATCGCCGGGGACTCCACCGCTGCGCAGAAGTACGCCGACGCCGCGCCCGAGACCGGGTGGGGCATGGCCCTGCCCTTCTTTCTCCGCAACGGCCTTCGCGTCGCCAATCACGCCGTGAACGGGCGGAGTTCCAAGAGCTTCGTCGACGAGGGGCGGCTCGACGCCGTCCTGGGCGCGATCCGGCCCGGTGACTTCCTGCTGATCCAGTTCGCGCACAACGACGAGAAGGACGAGGATCCGGCCCGCTACACCGAGCCCTGGACGACGTACCAGGAGTACCTGCGGAGGTACGTCGACGGGGCGCGGGCCCGTGGGGCGCGGCCGGTGCTGGCCACGCCCGTGGAGCGGCGGCGGTTCGACGCGGCGGGGAACGCCGTGCCGAGTCACGGCGAGTACCCGGCGGCGATGCGGGCGCTCGCACGGCGGGAGGGCGTGGCGCTGCTCGACGTACAGGCGCTGTCGCTCGCGCTGTGGCAGCGGCTCGGTGCCGAGGGGACCAAGGCGTACTTCAACTGGACCGCCACCGAGCAGGACAACACCCACTTCAACCCGCCGGGCGCGATCGCGGTCGCCCGGCTCGTCGCCCGGGAGCTGCTGCGCGGGCGGGTGCTGGCGCACCGGGACGTGCGCCGGCTGGACGAGGAGATCCCCGAGTCCTGGATCAGCTGGCCGGAACCGGCCACCGCGTAACACCGCCGACCGACCCCGAGAACAAGGGAGAGCCGCACCATGAGCACTCATGTATGGCATGGGCATGCCACAAAGAGAACCGCCGCACTCGTCGGCTGCACCGCCCTCGTGCTGAGCCTGACCGCTGCCACGGCACAGGCCCGCCCCGGTCACCACCACCGGGACACCGCCCGGCAGACCCTGCCCGCGGGCGACGGCTGGGCCTCGCAGGGCGCCGGTACCACCGGCGGGGCCGCCGCCGACGCCGAGCACGTGTACACCGTCTCCACCTGGGCCGAGTTCCGGGCCGCCCTCGCCGCCGACGGCACCGCGCCCAGGATCATCAAGGTCAGGGGCACCGTCGACGCCGTCTCCGAGGGCTGCGAGGCCTTCGCCGCGCCCGGTTACGACTTCGACGCCTACCTGGAGAAGTACGCGCCCGAGAACTGGGGCATGGACACCGACCTGAGCGCCGAGCCCGACGACAGCCCCGAGGGCCTGCGCCGTGTCTCCGCCGCACAGCAGGACCGGTCCATCAAGGCGAACGTGCCCTCCAACACCACCATCATCGGCGTCGGCCGGGGCGCCGCGCTCAAGGGCGCCAGCCTCCAGATCAAGGGCGTCGACAACGTCATCGTCCGCAACCTGACCTTCGAGAGCCCCGTCGACTGCTTCCCGCAGTGGGACCCGACCGACGGGGACCGGGGCAACTGGAACTCCGAGTACGACAGCGCCGTCGTGTACGGGTCGACGCACGTCTGGCTGGACCACAACACCTTCACCGACGGCGACCACCCCGACAGCGCGGCGCCCACCCACTTCGGCATGCTCTACCAGCAGCACGACGGCCAGCTGGACATCGTCAAGGGCGCCGACTACGTCACCGCCTCCTGGAACGTCTTCACCGAGCACGACAAGACCATCCTGATCGGCAACAGCGACAGCGAGTCCACCGCCGCCGTCGACCGCGGCCACCTGAAGGCGACCTTCCACCACAACCTGTTCAAGAACCTCGTCGAGCGCGCGCCCCGCGTCCGCTTCGGCCAGGTCGACGTCTACAACAACCACTTCGTGGCCTCCGACGACTACGCCTACAGCTTCGGCGTCGGCAAGGAGTCCGCACTCGTCGCCGAGCACAACGCCTTCACCCTGCCGGCCGGCGTCAGCCCCGCGAAGGTGCTCAAGCGCTGGAACGACTCGCCGCTCAGCGCCGCCCACAACCGCGTCAACGGCCGCACCGTCGACCTCGTCGCGGCCCACAACGCCGCCAACCCGGACGCCGCCCTGCGCTCCGGCGCGGGCTGGAAGCCGACGCTGCGCACCAAGGTCCTGCCGTCCCGGGCGGTCCCCTTCGTCGTCGACCACGGCGCGGGCGCCGGCCGCCTGCGCTGACCCGTCCCCCGTGAACCGGGCCGGGGCGCCCGCACCGCCCCGGCCCACCCCCGCCCGTCTTCGAAGGAGCACCCGCATGCCCCGACCCGCCCCCTCCCGCAGGGGCTTCCTCCTGGCGACCGCCGGCACGGGCGCCGCCCTCGGCCTCGGCCTCGCGGCAGCCGGTTCCGCCGTCGCCGGCTCCCGTCCCCGCCCGCATCCGCGTCCCTTCGGCCGGTACGGCTCACCGGCCGCCCGCCGCACTCCCGAGACCCTGTACGTCGACCCGCACGGCCGCGGCGACTTCACCTCCGTCCAGGCCGCCGTCGACGCCGCCCGGGGCGACGGCTGGACGCTCGTCCTCGCCCCCGGCACCTACCGCGAGACGGTCTCCGTCGACGCCTCGCGCACCGGAGCGACCTGGATCGGCGCCTCCGGGGACCCGCGCGACATCGTCATCGTCTACGACAACGCCGCCGGCACCCCCAAGCCGGACGGTTCCGGCACCCACGGCACCAGCGGGTCCGCCACCACCACCGTGCGCGCCGACGGCTTCACCGCCCGCGCCCTCACCTTCGCCAACGACTGGCTGCGCGCCGACCGGCCCGACTGGACCGGAACCCAGGCCGTCGCGATCAAGGTCATGGGCGACCGGTCCGCCTTCCACGACTGCCGCTTCCTCGGCCACCAGGACACCCTCTACGCCGACACCCGCGACCTCTCCCTCTTCGCCCGCCAGTACTACGAGCGCTGCTACGTCGAGGGCGACGTCGACTTCGTCTTCGGCCGGGCGACCGCGGTGTACGAGCACTGCCACTTCCGCACCCTGGTCCGCCCCGACCTCGACGCGGCCCCGTACGGCTTCGTCTTCGCGCCGTCCACGGCGGGCGCCAACCCGCGCGGCCACCTGGTGGCCCGCGGCCGCGTCAGCAGCGAGGCCCCCGACGGCTACTACAAGCTGGCCCGCCCCTGGGTGCCCAGCTCCGACACCACCGCCCGCCCGATGCTCACCGTGCGCGAGACCCACCTGGGCGCGGGCATCGACGCGGTGGCCCCGTACGCCAACATGCGGGACGCGTACCCCTGGCAGGAGCAGCGGTTCCGCGAGTACCGCAACACCGGGCCCGGCGCCGCGACCACCGTCCCGGAGAACCGGCCGCAGCTCACCCGCGCCGAGGCCGCCGCGCACACCCGGGAGGCGTACCTTGGCGACTGGCGGCCCTACGACCGGCAGCCGCACCGCGGAGGGCGGCACTGAACGGGTCCGACCGGGCCCGCGCGGCCGGTACTTGACCTGCTTGACGCGATCTTTGCCAGATACGGGGGCGCGAATCCGGCCACGGGTCTCGCGCTCACCCGGGTGACGCGCGTAGAAACATGTGCCATGCATAAACCACTGCGCATCGCGACCGTCACCGCCGCCTGTGCCGTCGCCGGTGCCGTCCTGTACGGCACGGGCGCCGCCACCGCCGGCCAGTCCACCGCCAACTCCACCCACGAGCCGTACAACATCGGGGTGCTGGCCAAGGACATCGACGCCTACTACGGCACCACGCTCGACGACGACGGCGTCTACCAGGCCTCCCCGGACAGCCCGTACGCCGACGACCTGGCCCGCGTCGACGCCGCCGCGAAGAAGCAGATCGACCGGGCGGCCCGCACGGCGCACCACCGGCACACCAGGCCCGCGGTCGTCTTCGACATCGACGACACGCTGCTGCTCAGCCTCGACTACGAGAAGAAGAACAACTACGGCTACGACGGCGCCACCTGGGCCGCCTACGTCGACCGGGCCGACCGCCCGGCCGTCCCCGGCAGCCCGGAACTCGTCCGGTACGCCGAGAAGAAGGGCGTCGAGGTCTTCTACAACTCGGGGCTGAGCGAGGCGCAGCGCACCGCCGCCGTCGAGAACCTGAAGAAGGTCGGCGCCGACGTCAACCTCGACACCGCCCACGTCTTCCTGAAGGACAAGGCGAACCCGCCGTCCTACCTGGCCCACTGCGCCACCCCGGGCGCCTGGAAGTGCACCACGGTGGAGTACAAGGCGGGCACCCGCCGGCACATCGAACGGGACCTCGGGTACGACATCGTCGCCAACTTCGGCGACCAGTACTCCGACCTCCAGGGCGGCTACGCGGACCGCACCTACAAGCTGCCCAACCCGACGTACTTCGTCGAGTAGCAGGTCCTCCGCTCAGCCGCGCGTGGTGAATCCGCCCTCCGCCGAGAGGCGCCCGGACGCGGTGGTGGCCGTCGCCGTGTAGCGGTCGCCGCCCGCGTCCCGGCCGCCGCGTTCGTGGTTGTACTGCCCGGCGAAGATCCACTCGCCCGCCGGGACCGTACGGCCCTCCTTGAGCGTCCACCGGTAGACGACGAAGCCGTCCCGCTCGCCGGCCGTGAACGTGAAGTCCTCCTCCGGCAGCGACCGCCACGCCCCGATGGAGGTCACCGACCCCGTCTGCGCCACCCGCAGTTCGACGGTGAGCGCGGCCAGGGGAGCACCCGTTCTCAGGGTGATGTTGCTCTGTGCCCAGAACTCGTTGCTGTGAGGGTCCACCGCGCCGCTCGACCACAGCGGGCCGGGTTCGCGCGAAGCCGGTGAGCCGGCGACGGAGCGCTGCGCGGGAGCGTCGTCCCGCACCGCCGAGGCGACGGTGTAGCCGCCGGCCACCAGGACGGCCGCCACGGCCGCCGTCGCACCGGCCACCCGTACCCAGCCCGCCGGCGCCGGGCGGGCCGGCCCCCGGTCCCCGGCCGTCATGCCGCGTTCGACCCGGGCCAGCATCCGGGCGCGGTCCGGCCGGTGCGCCCCGGCCGCCTCGTGCAGCCGGGAGCGCAGCCCGTCGTCCACGTCCACGTCCCCGTCCCGCCGCGATCCGGTCATCGGGTCCCTCCCGCGGCCTCACCGCTGTGCGCGATCGCCGCGCGCACCTGCTGGGGAGCGCGGGGGGCGGCCCGGGTGCCGAGCAGCCGCTGGAGTTCGGCCACCGCCTTCGACGTCTGGCTCTTGACCGTGCCCACCGAGACGCCCAGGGCGAGCGCCGTCTCCTTCTCCGAGAGGTCGAACGCGTGCCGCAGCACCACGCACGCCCGCTTGCGGAACGGCAGCCTGCGCAGCGCCTCCTGGACGTCCACCACGCCCGCGACGTCCGGGTTCTCCGTCCGCTCCTCGCGCTGCGACCAGAACAGGGCGACGCGCCTGCGCTCGCGCACGGCGCTCCGGACGCGGGTGCGGGCGAGGTTGGCGACGACCCCCCGCGCGTACGCCACCGGGTGGTCGGCCGCGCGGACCCGGTCCCAGCGGTGCCACAGCGCCAGCAGGGCGTCCGCAGCGAGGTCGTCGGCGGCGTCCGGCTCGCCGGTCAGCAGATGGGCGAGCCGGGCCAGTTCGGCGTAGTGGCGCTCGAAGAAGGCGTGGAACTCCGCGGAGGCGGCGTCGTCGACGACTGTCCTCACGGCGGACTCTCCTCGCAGCGGCTTCCCGGATGCCGAACACCGTACGGCAGACCGAACCCGCACGGCCCGGGGAAAGTCAGCCCTTGAGCGCCGCCTCCATCATCGCCTTGGCCACCGGGGCCGCCAGGCCGTTGCCGCTGACCTCGCTGCGGGCCGCGTCGGACTGCTCGACGATGACCGCCACCGCGACCTCCTTGTCCGAGGTGTCGGACTTGGCGTACGACGTGAACCAGGCGTACGGCGTCTTGCTGTTGTTCTCGCCGTGCTGGGCCGTGCCCGTCTTGCCGCCCACCGTCGCTCCGGCGATCTGCGCGTTGGACCCCGTGCCGTCCTCGACGACCGTCTCCATGGCCGATTGCAGCTGATCGGCGGTGGAGGAGCTGACGATGCGCTTCGAGTCCGGGTCGGTGTGGTCCTCCAGGACGTCGCCGCCGCTGTCGGTGATCTGCGACACCATGTGCGGGGAGACCAGCTCGCCGCCGTTGGCCAGGGCCGCCGAGACCATCGCCATCTGAAGCGGGGTCGCCGTCACGTCGAACTGGCCGATGCCCGTCAGGGCCGTCGACGGCCGGTTCATGTCCTTCGGGTAGACGCTGGTGTAGGCCCGTACCGGCACGTCCTGCGTCTCGTCGTTGAAGCCGAACTTCTCCGCCATGGCGCGCAGGTCGTCCTGGCCGAGGTCGACGGCCATCTTCGCGAACACGTTGTTGCACGAGTACTGGAGCGCGGTGCGGATGGTGGCGTTCTCGCAGGGGGCGTTCGGGTTCTCGTTGGTGAGGTCCGTCGTGGTGTCCGGGAGCGTGTACGGGTCGGGGCTGTCGGTCTTCACGTCCACCGAGTCGTACAGCCCGTTCTCCAGCGCGGCGGCCGCCACGACCAGCTTGAACGTCGAGCCCGGCGGCAGCGGCTGGCGCAGCGCGCGGTTGGTCAGCGGCTTGTCGGGGTCACTGGTCAGCCTCTCCCAGGCCGCACCGGCGGTGTTGGCGTCGGTCAGCGACGCCGGGTCGTAGGACGGAGTCGACACGACCGACAGGATCCTGCCCGTCTTCGGGTCGATCGCCACGGCGGCGCCCTTCTTGTCGCCCAGCGCCTCGAGCCCGGCCTTCTGCACGTCCGGGTCGATCGTCGTCACCACGTTGCCCGGCTCCGCCCGGGTGCCGGTGACGGTGTCCATCACGGTCTTCAGCCGGGGATCGGTGCCGTTCAGCACGTCCTGGTAGATGCCCTCCAGCTGGGTCGGCGCGTACGCCTGCGAGGCGTAGCCCGTCACCGCCGCGTACAGCTTGCCGTTCTCGTACGTGCGTTTGTAGGCGAGGTCGCCGTCCTCCGTCGGCGCCGAACCGGTGACCGACCGGCCGGCCACGATGATGTTCCCGAGCGGCTCCGCGTACGTCTCGATCGCGTTGCGCCGGTTGTCCTTGCTGTCCGCGAGCGCCTGACCCTCGTAGAACTGCACCCAGGTCGCCCTGATCAGCAGAGCGAACACCAGGAGCAGCGTGAAGACGGAGGCGCGCCTGATCGTCTTGTTCATCCCGTTCATCCCGCTGACAGGACGAACGGGCCGGAGCTGATCGTTCCCGTCTGCCCCGTTTTCTCATCTTTCTCATCCGGTCTCATCGCCCGTTCATGAAGCCCGCCTCGTAGGCCCGGATCACCGCCTGGGTGCGGTCCCGGGCGCCGGTCTTCGCCAGCACCGCCGCCACGTGGGTCTTCGCCGTGGCCGGGCCCACCCCCAGCCGCCCGGCGATCTCCGCGTTGGTCAGCCCGGTCGCCATCAGACGCAGCACCTCGCCCTCGCGCTCGGTGAGCCGCGCCACCCAGGCCGGCGGCGCGGGGTTCGCGCGCGCGTGCTCGGCGGCCAGCGTCCGCACCGCCGACGGGAACAGCAGCGTGTCGCTGTGCGCCACCAGCCGCACGGCCCGGACCAGGGTGTCGGCGTCGGCCCGCTTGAGCAGGAAACCCGCGGCGCCGGCGCGCAGCGCGTCGTAGACGTACGAGTCGTTCTCGAAGGTGGTCACGACGACGACGCGGGGCGGCGCGTCGAGCGTGGCCAGGATCTGCTCGGTGGCGCGGATGCCGTCGACCTCGGGCATGCGGACGTCCATCAGCACCACGTCCGGCCGCACCTCGCGCACGACGGAGACGGCCTCGGCGCCGGTGGCGGCCTCACCGGCGACCTCCAGGTCCGGTTCGGCGGAGAGGATGGCGCGCAGGGCGGTACGGACCATGCGTTCGTCGTCGGCGACGACGACACGGACGGGCGGGTGGGTCACGCGGTTCCCTTCAGCGGCAGTCGGACGCTCAGGCGCCACACCGGTCCCTCGGGGCCCGCCTCGGCCGCGCCGCCCAGCAGCCGGGCCCGGTCGGCGACACCGCGCAGGCCGTGGCCGCCGCCGGGACGGGGTGCGGAGACCGGCGTGCCGAACGGGTTCTCGACGGTGATCCGCAGGTGACCGTCCAGCACCTCGACGCGCAGCGCCACGGTGACCTTCTCACCCGCGTGTCTGAGCGCGTTGCTCAGCCCCTCCTGCACGATCCGGTACGCCTCGCGGGAGACCGGCGCCGGCAGCGCCCGCGGGTCGGCGGCGAGCGCGGCGACGGTGGCGTCCACGCGCAGTCCGCCCGCGCGGGTGCGGCGCAGCAGGTCGTCCAGGTCGGCGGCGAGGGTGGGCGCGGGCGCGGCGCCCCAGGCGTCACCGGTCGCGTCGCCGTCGCGCAGCACGCCCAGCACGGCGTCCAGTTCACCGACCGTACGACGTGTGGTGTCCTCGATCGCGGCGAGCGCCTCGCGGGCGAACTCCGGGTCGGTGTCCAGCACCCGGCGGGCGGCGCTCGCCTGGAGGGTGACCGCGCTCAGGGCGTGGCCGACGGAGTCGTGCAGTTCCCGCGCGAGCCGGTTGCGCACGGCGAGGTCGGCGGCGCGCGCCTCGGCCGCCGCGACCCGGTCCTCGGCGGACGGGCCGAGCAGGGCCGGCGCCCAGCGGGCCAGCAGCGTGCCCACGGCGGCGGCGCACCCGGCGAGGGCGACCAGCATGGCGGCGCCCGCGAGCGGCGACAGCGCGAGCGCCCACGTGTGGTGCAGGACGCCGGGCAGCACCGGCCATCCCTCGCGCAGCGCCGGCACGAAGGGCAGGACGATCAGCGTGCCCGCGAACGGCGGCACCGCCAGCGACATCCCCGCCACGATCCCGCCGGCCCCCAGGTGCAGGGTGAACCAGGCCGCCGTGCGCCCCTTCTCGCCCTTCGTCCGGGCCGGCCCGTACGCGAGCCGCTCCGCCTCGACCCCGCACAGCGACCGCACCACCCAGGACTCCAGCGGGCGGGTCAGCGGGAACAGCGAGGTCACGGCCGCGAGCGGCAACCCGATCGCGAAGGAGGCCAGTTGGAGGCGGAGCGAGCCGAAGACGTTCGCGTCCCCGGCGATCGGACCGACGACGACGGAGCCGACGAGGACGTACGGCATGGCGAGCGCGCCGCCGAGGATCAGGTGGATCCATCTGAGGCGGGCCCGACGGCCGCACAGCAACCGGGCGAGCGCGGTCACGGCCGGGTACCGGTGGTGGCCGACCGCCGGACGAGGAAGTGGGCGCAGGCTGAGGCGAGGAGCAGGCCGACGGTCATCTGGGCAGCGTAGGTGAGGACCGTCAGCAGTGTCGGACGGTCGGCGGGTTCGCCCGGCCCGAGCAGTGAGGCGAGGAGCATCCAGCCGCCCCAGCAGGCCACGGCACCGGAGCACACCCAGGCCGTGGCGAGCGGCACGGCGACCGGCAGGACGCGCGCGCGGCGGAACGCGAGCGCCACCCCGGCGGCCACGGCCAGGACGAGGAAGACGACGTACAGTCCCTCGAGCACGTAGAAGTCGCTGGTGCGGTCGGCCGCCCGGTCGGCGCCGAGCCCGGCGGCGAAGCCGCAGGCCCACAGCAGCCGGACGGCGAACGGAAACAGCGCGAGCACGGCGGCGACGGCGACGGCTGCCTTCGGGTGCCTCCCGGTGACGGCGGACGGCAGGTCCCCCGTCCGCCCGCGCCACAGGTGCCCCCAGCGGTCCCGGGCGTACAGCACGAACAGCGCTCCCAGGGCGAGACCCTGCACGATGAACCCGCCGTACACGACCCCGAACACCCACTCGTGCAGGAACGGGTCCCGCCGGGGGTCGGAGGCCGTGGCGATCCCGCCGGTGAACGCCCGTGCGAGGAGTTGCAGCGGGAACCCGGCCATGATCGGCGCGAGCAGCCCGGTGGCGACCCACACCGGGAACGCCAGCGACCACGCGGGCACCCGGCGCCCCCAGGGCCGGGTCAGCACCAGCGCCAGCACGATCACGCAGCTGTCCAGCAGGACCGAGACCCCGTTGGCGACGATCATCGCCACCCGGTGGTCGAGCAGCGTGCTGCCCTCCGGGATGCCGATGTGACTCCCGCCGATCCAGGCGGCCTTGAGCACGAGGTACGGGAGGCAGGCCACGACGGCGACCGCCCGCAGCAGCCTCCGGCCCCGGGCGGGCCCCGGGTCCGTGGGCGGAGCCGGGGAGAGCGGGGCCGGCCGGGTGGTGGCGGTGGCGGGTGTCGGCGTCATGCGCCCACGCTCCCGCGCGCACGCCCCCGGCACGTCCTGCGCCGCGACGATCCGCCTCCGCCGCGCGGCGGAGACGGCGCCCCCGGTGGCTCATTCCGCGAGGTGCAGGACGACCTCGTCGATCTCCTCGCCCCGGGCCGGCGCGAACCCGCGGGCCCGCGCGCTGGTCACGAAGCCGCACTTCTCCAGCACGCGCCGCGACCCCGCGTTGTCGGCCGCCGCACGCGCGTACAGCGGGCGGTCCGGCACCTCGGTGAGCAGGGCCCGCAGCGCGGCCGTGGCCACGCCCCGTCCCCAGTAGGCCCGGTCCACCCAGTACGTCACCTCGCGCTCGCCCGGATCCCCGTACACCGCCGTGCTGCCGATGACGTCACCGTCGCCGAGGATGGTGCGCACGACGTCCCGGGAGGCCCGGATCCTGCTCCAGTGCGTCGCGAACGCCTCCCAGTCGGCGGGATCCCTCGGGGTGAAGGCCGCCATGCGCAAGGCCTCCGGATCGTTCATCTGCCGGAAGAAGACGGGCAGATCGCTGTCGTGAACCTCGCGCAGTGCGATGTGCATGGGTCAGAGCCTACGCGTGGCCAGTGTCAGCCGGTCCCGCGCGTCGAACAGCGCGTCCTTCACCATCTGTTCGTGCGCGGGCGTCAGCCGCGCCACCGGCACCGAGCAGCTGATCGCGTCCCGCGCGGGGGTGCGGTAGGGGACCGCCACGCCGAAGCAGCGCAGCCCCAGCGTGTTCTCCTCGCGGTCCACGGCGAAGCCCTGCTCCCGCACCTGGCGCAGCTCCTCGATGAGCTTCTCCCGGTCGGTGATGGTGTGTTCGGTCAGCGCGGGCAGCGTCTCGGGGAGCATCTTGCGGACCTGCTCGTCGCTGTACGTGCTCAGCAGCGCCTTGCCCAGCGAGGTCGAGTGCGCGGGCAGCCGGCGGCCGACCCGGGTGAACGGCCGCAGGTAGTGCTGCGACTGGCGGGTGGCCAGGTAGACGACGTTCGTGCCGTCCAGACGGGCCAGGTGGATGGTCTCCGTCGTGTCGTCCGAGAGCCGGTCCAGCGTCGGCCGGGCCGCCGCCACCACCTCGTCGCCGTCGATGTACGAGGTGCCGACCAGCAACGCCCGTACGCCGATGCCGTACCGCGTGCCCGTGGCGTCCGTCTCCACCCAGCCCAGCTCCACCAGCGTGCGCAGCAGCATGTACAGGCTGGACTTGGGATAGCCGACGGCCTCCTGGACCGACGCGAGCGAGTGCATACCTGGGCGTCCGGCGAAGTACTCCAGCAGCTCAACCGTCCGCACCGCGGACTTGACCTGCGCTCCGCCCCCCGTCTCGACAGCCGACATCGCTCCTGACCCCTTCGTTCGACGAGAAGCTGAAGATATAGTCTCGAACAGCATATTCATCAGTAGAGACAGCGTTCAGTATATCGAACAACTTCTGTGCAGAGCACGTGGAGGGACCCGCGGTGGCAGCAGCACCAGTCTGGAGTGTCGACCCCCGTACCGGGAAGCAGCGTGAACAGGTCGCCGTGGAGGCCACGGCGCAGGAGGTGGACGCCGCCGTCCGCGCCGCGCACGCCGCCCGTCAGGCCCTCGCCGACCGCACCGTCCGCGCGGCCTTCCTGCGGAGCGCCGCCGACGAGCTGAAGGCGGCCGAGAGCACCCTCGTGGAGGTCGCCGACGCGGAGACCGCGCTCGGCCCGGTCCGGCTCACCGGCGAACTCGCCCGCACCTGCTACCAGCTGCGGGCCTTCGCCGACATTGTCGACGAGGGCGAGTTCCTCGGCGTGGTCGTCAACCACCCCGACGACACCGCCACCCCGCCCATCCCCGACCTGCGCCGCTACAAGGTGCCGCTCGGCGTCGTCGCCGTCTACTCGGCCTCCAACTTCCCCTTCGCCTTCTCCGTCCCCGGCGGCGACACCGCGAGCGCGCTGGCGGCCGGCTGCCCGGTCGTCGTCAAGGCGCACCCCGACCACCCGGCCCTGTCCGAGCTGGTCGCCAAGGTGCTGCGCCGGGCCGCGGCCCGCCACGGCATCCCGGACGGTGTCCTCGGTCTGGTGCACGGCTTCGACGCCGGCGTCGAGCTGATCAAGCACCCGCTGGTCGCCGCGGCGGGGTTCACGGGGTCGGTGCGCGGTGGCCGCGCGCTGTTCGACGCGGCGGCGGCGCGTCCGGTGCCGATCCCCTTCCACGGCGAGCTGGGCTCGCTGAACCCGGTCGTCGTCACGGAGGCGGCGGCCGTGGAGCGGGCGGAGGCGATCGGCGCGGGGCTGGCCGGTTCCATGACGCTGGGCGTCGGGCAGTTCTGCGTGAAGCCCGGCCTGGTGCTCGTGCCGGCCGGTGACGCCGGTGACGGCCTGGTCAAGTCCCTCACCGACGCGGTCAGCGCCACCGACGCCGGTGTGCTGCTCGACCACCGCATGCGGGACAACTTCGTCGCGGGCGTCGCCGAGCGCGCCGCGCTGCCCGACGTGGACTCGCCGGTGACGCCGGGCGCGGGCGGCGAGCACACCGTCAGCGCCGGGTTCCTCACGGTGCCGGCGGCGCGGCTGGCGGCGGAGGGCGCGCACGACCTGCTCCTGGAGGAGTGCTTCGGGCCGGTCACCGTGGTGGCCCGCTATCAGGACGAGGGGGAGGTGCGGGGAGTGCTGTCGCGGCTGCCGGGGAACCTCACGGCGACGGTGCAGCTCTCCGCCGGGGAAGTGGCGGGAGAGGGTGCCGGGGCGGCTCTCCTCGCGGAGGTGACGCCGCTGGCGGGGCGGGTGCTGGTCAACGGCTGGCCCACGGGGGTTGCCGTGGCGGCGGCTCAGCAGCATGGGGGGCCCTACCCGGCGACCACGTCGACGTCCACGTCGGTGGGGGGCACGGCCATCGAGCGGTGGTTGCGGCCGGTGGCCTATCAGGGGACGCCCGAGGCGCTGCTTCCGGTGGAGCTTCGGGACGACAATCCGCTGGGGCTGCCGCGGCGGTTCAACGGGGTGCTCGAGCGGTAGCGCTCCGCGGGCGCGCCGCAGGGGTGCGGGTCGTTCTGTGGGCGCGGCGCCGTCGTGGCTGGTCGCGCCCCCGCGGCGGAGCCGCAGAATGACACAGCCCCGCGCCCCTTAGAAGCGTTCACTCAGCCTGCGATGATCAGATCATGACTCCTGAACTTCCCGAACTGCCGTTCCCCCTCCGTCCCTACGGGCCCGACGGCCGTTGGACCTACGCCGACGGTGTGCTCACCGGGGTCGCCGGGGCGCGGCAGGACCGGTTCGTGCCGCCGACCGGGGAAGCGCTGGCGTCCGTGTCCGACGCGCCGCGGTTGCTGGGGGCGCCCGACGGGGACTTCCAGCTGATCGCGCGGGTCTCCGCCGAATTCCGGGGTGCCTTCGACGCCGGGGTGCTCTACGTGCACGTGGGAGAGCGGGCCTGGGCCAAGTTGTGTCTGGAGTACTCCCCGGACGTGGCCACCGTCTGCACGGTGGTCACCCGGGGGCACTCCGACGACTGCAACTCCTTCACCGTCGACGGGGACTCCGTCTGGTTCCGGGTCAGCCGGAGCGGACGGGCCTTCGCCTTCCACGCCTCCCTCGACGGTGAGCGCTGGACCTTCGTCCGGCTCTTCACCCTGGGCGACGAGGAGGAGACCGGCGCCGCCCTGGTCGGCTTCCTGGCCCAGGCGCCGACGGGGGAGGGCTGCACGGTGACGTTCGACCACCTGGAGTTCCGGCCGGGCTGGCCCGCGGACCTGCGGGACGGCAGCTGAGCGCGGGGCGGGAATGAGCGGGGCTGGTTGAAGGTTCACGTATGCGGCGGAGAGGGCCTCCGCCGCATACGAGCCGGAGAAGAGCCGAGACATGCGCGTCGAGATCTGGAGCGACATCGCCTGCCCCTGGTGCTACGTGGGCAAGGCCCGCTTCGAGAAGGCGCTCGCGGCCTTCCCGCACCGGGACGGCGTCGAGGTGGTCCACCGTTCGTTCGAGCTGGACCCCGGACGGGCCAAGGACGACGTGCAGCCGGTGCTGACGATGCTCACCGCCAAGTACGGCATGAGCGAGGCGCAGGCGCAGGCCGGTGAGGACAACCTCGGCGCGCAGGCCGCCGCCGAGGGCCTGGACTACCGCACCCGGGACCGCGACCACGGCAGCACCTTCGACCTGCACCGCCTGCTGCACCTCGCCAAGGAGCGGGGCCGGCACGAGGCACTGCTCGACGCCTTCTACCGGGGCAACTTCGCCGACGAGCGCTCCGTGTTCAACGACGACGAGCGGCTCGTGGAGCTGGCCGTCGGCGCCGGGCTCGACGCCGAGGAGGTCCGCGCGGTCCTCGCCGACCCCGCCGCCTACGCCGACGAGGTGCGCGCCGACGAGCGCGAGGCCGCCCAGCTCGGGGCCACCGGGGTGCCGTTCTTCGTCCTCGACCGTGCCTACGGCGTCTCGGGAGCCCAGCCCGCCGAGGTCTTCAGCCAGGCGCTGACCCAGGCGTGGGGCGAGCGCACGCCGCTGAAGCTGATCGACGACGGGGGAGCAGAGGCGTGCGGTCCGGACGGGTGCGCCGTGCCCCAGGAGTGAAGGGCGGGGCGAAGGCCCAGGTGAGAGGCCGTTCATAAGCGTTGCTTGGAGGAACCGCGTAGAAATACGCGATGGACGGGGAGGTCACGGGGCCCCACAGTGGTGCCATGGAGAGCTTCGAGAATCTCGTCCGCACCGAGTTCGCCCCGAAGACCACGTACCTGAACACCGCCAGTACCGGCCTGCTTCCCGCCCGGACCCTCGTCGCGATGCGGGACGCGGCGGCCTCGGCGGCGGACGGGCGGCCGCTCGACATGTTCGCCGACGTCGAGGCGGCCCGCGCCGCCTACGCCCGCCTCGTGGGGGTGCCCGCGACGCGGGTCGCTACCGGCGCGTCCGTGGCCACGTTCAGCGGGCTCGTCGCCGCGTCGCTGCCGACGGGCGCCGAAGTGCTCACCGCGGAGGCCGACTTCAGCTCCCTGGTGAACCCGCTGTACGCGCGCGGCGACCTCAAGGTGCGCAGTGTGCCGCTGGAACGGATCGCCGAGTCCGTGGGGCCGGACACCGCGCTCGTCGCGGTCAGTTCCGTGCAGTCCGCCGACGGACGGATCGCCGACCTCGCCGGGCTGCGGGACGCCGCCCGGGCGCACGGGGCGCGGACGCTGATCGACGCCTCCCAGGCAGGCGGCTGGCTGCCGACGGCCGCGGACGACTTCGACTTCGTAACCGCCGTCGGCTACAAGTGGGTGCTCTGCCCGCGCGGCGTCGCCTTCCTCGTCGTACCGGAGGACCTGGGCGCCGCGGCCGGGCTGACGCCGCTGTTCGCCGGATGGGCGACCGGTGAGCGACCCTGGGAAAGCTGCTACGGGCCGGTCGAGGAATACGCGCACTCCGCCCGGCGGTTCGACGAGTCCCCCGCCGTGTTCTCGTACACCGGCGCACGGCACTCCCTGGCCCTGATCGAGGAGCTGGGCGTCGACGCCGTGCACGCCCACGACACCGCGCTCGCCGACCGGTTCCGCGCGGGGGCGCGCTCGCTGGGGCACGCGCCGGTGGACGCGCCGGGTTCGGCGATCGTGTCCGTGCCGGGGCTCGGCCGTCGGCAGGCGGAACTGGGCGAGGCCGGCGTCCAGGTGTCCGACCGGGCCGGCAATCTGCGGGCCGCCTTCCACGTGTACAACACCGCGGCCGACGTGGACCGGCTGCTCGACGTGCTGGCGGGCTGAGCGGAGGGGCCCTGGAACGGCATCGGGCAGGGGCCTCCCGTCCCACACGAAAAGGCCCCTGCCCGAGATTCAGACGCGGTTCACTTCACCGGAGTGAAGTCCCGCGCGCCGATGAAGTCCGGCCGTCGGATCGGTGCCGCGAAGGGCTCCACGGCCGTGTTCTCCACGCTGTTGAACACGATGAACACGTTGCTGCGCGGGAACGGCGTGATGTTGTCGCCCGACCCGTGCATGCAGTTGCAGTCGAACCAGGTCGCCGAGCCGGCCTTGCCGGTGAACAGCTTGATGCCGTACTCCGAGGCCATCTTGGTCAGGCCCTCGTCGGACGGCGTCCCCGCGTCCTGCATCTGAAGGGACTTCTTGTAGTTGTCCTTCGGCGTGGCCCCCGCGCACCCGAGGAACGTCTTGTGCGACCCCGGCATGATCATCAGACCGCCGTTGGTGTCGTAGTTCTCCGTGAGCGCGATCGAGACCGAGATCGTGCGCATGTTCGGCAGGCCGTCCTCGGCGTGCCAGGTCTCGAAGTCCGAGTGCCAGTAGAAGCCGCTGGCCCCGAAGCCCGGCTTGACGTTGATCCGCGACTGGTGGACGTAGACGTCCGAGCCGAGGATCTGCCGGGCCCGACCGACCACGCGCTCGTCGCGCACCAGCTTCGCGAAGACCTCGCTGATCTTGTGCACCTCGAAGACCGACCGGATCTCCTTGGACTGCGGCTCCACGATGGAGCGCTCGTCCGCGCGGATGGCCGGGTCGGTGGTGAGGCGCTCCAGCTCGCGCTGGTACTCGGCGACCTCGTCGGGACCGATGAGCTGGTCGATGGCGAGGAAGCCGTCGCGGTCCAGGGACTGGAGGTCACCCGCCGAGACGGGACCGGGCGTGTCCGGGGAGCCCCAGACCACCGGGTCCTGCCGGGGGGTTGCCACCTCGGTGGCGCCGCGGGTGGGATAGAGATCAGTGACGTGCGTGGTCGTGGTCACGGTGACTCACACCTCCTCGGTGAGCAGCGGGTAGACGCCGTTCTCGTCGTGATCCTCCCGTCCGGTGACGGGCGGGTTGAAGACACAGATGCAGTGGAAGTCCTCCTTGACCTTGAGCGTGTGCCGCTCGTGGCCGTCGAGGAGATACATCGTGCCCGGCGTGATGTGGTACGTCTTCCCCGTCTCGCGGTCGGTCAACTCGGCGTCGCCCTTGGTGCAGACGACGGCCTCGATGTGGTTCGCGTACCACATCGACGTTTCCGTACCCGCGTACAGGATCGTCTCGTGCACGGAGAAGCCGACCTTCTCCTTGGCGAGGACGATCCGGGTGCTTTCCCAGGTGCCGGACGCGCTCTTCACGTGCCGGTCGGTGCCTTCGAACTCCTTGAACGAACGGACGATCACGGTGTTGCGATGCCTCCTAGGTGAGGGTGTGCAATGGTCCCCGGCGCCTTCGGCCGCGCGGGCCGAAGGCGCCGGAAGTACGGGTGGTGCCGGGCGGGTCAGGCCGTCTCGCGCACGGCCCGGGCCAGGGTCTTCATGCCCTCGTCCAGCTCGTCGGGCGTGATGGTGAGCGCCGGCAGCAGCTTGACGACCTCGCTCTCGGGCCCGGACGTCTCGATGAGCAGCCCCAGCTCGAAGGCGCGCTTGGCGACGCGTCCCGCGCGGTCCTTGTCGTGGAACTCCAGGCCCCAGACCAGGCCGCGGCCGCGGTACTCCTTGACGTCGGCGAGGTTCTCCTCGGTGATGGCGATCATGTGCTGCTCGACCTGCTCACCGCGCTTGCGGGTCTGCTTCTCCATCGCCGACCCGTCGGCCCAGTAGGCCTCCAGCGTGGCGGTCGCCGTGACGAAGGCCGGGTTGTTGCCGCGGAAGGTGCCGTTGTGCTCGCCCGGCTCCCAGACGTCCAGCTCCGGCTTGAACAGGGTCAGCGCCATCGGCATGCCGTAGCCGCTGATCGACTTGGAGACGGTGACGATGTCCGGCGTGATGCCCGCCTCCTCGAAGGAGAAGAAGGCGCCGGTACGGCCGCAGCCCATCTGGATGTCGTCGACGATGAGCAGCATGTCCTGGCGCTCGCACAGGGCGGCCAGGGCGCGCAGCCACTCGGCCCGGGCGACGTTGATGCCGCCCTCGCCCTGCACGGTCTCGACGATCACGGCGGCCGGCTTGTTCAGGCCGGAGCCCTGGTCCTCGAGCAGCCGCTCGAACCAGATGAAGTCCTCGACGGTGCCGTCGAAGTAGTTGTCGAACGGCATGGGCGTGCCGTGCACCAGCGGGATGCCGGCGCCGGCCCGCTTGAACGCGTTGCCGGTCACGGCGAGCGAGCCCAGCGACATGCCGTGGAAGGCGTTGGTGAAGGACACGATCGACTCGCGTCCCTTGACCTTGCGCGCCAGCTTCAGCGCGGCCTCGACGGCGTTGGTGCCCGTCGGGCCCGGGAACATGACCTTGTACGGCAGGTCGCGCTTGCGCAGGATGGTGTTCTGGAACGTCTCCAGGAAGCGGCGCTTGGCGGTGGTCGACATGTCGAGCCCGTGCGTGACGCCGTCCCGCTCCAGGTAGTCGATCAGCGCGCGTTTCAGCACGGCGTTGTTGTGCCCGTAGTTGAGCGAGCCCGCTCCGGCGAAGAAGTCGAGGTACTCGTGGCCGTCCTCGTCGTACATGCGGCTGCCGACCGCACGGTCGAAGACGGTGGGCCAGCCGCGGCAGTAGCTGCGCACCTCGGACTCGACGGTCTCGAAGACGCTGAGGTCGGGCTGGGTGATGGTCACGACGAATCGCTCCTCGTGGGGTGAGGGTGGGAGAGGAAGGTCGTACGGGTCCGGTGGGACCGGTCGCGGTCCCGGCCGGGAAGTCTGGGGGCCGGCCGGCCAGGGGTGCCCCGGCGGCTCGGCGGGGGATCAGCCGCCGGCGGACAGTGGGCCGATGCGGTACAGGACCTCGGGCTCGTGCGGCCCGTCGGGGAACACCGCCGTGTCGAACAGGACTTCGCGCTCAAGCCGGGCGCCGCGGCGCTCGGCGAACGAGGTGAACAGTCGTTGGGACGCCGTGTTGTCGGGAGAGATCGTTGTCTCCAGGATGGTGATCCCGCGTTCGCGGGCCACCCGCTCCGCCAGTCCGTCGACCAGCGTGGCCGCGAGCCCACGACCACGGTACGTCCCGTCCACCGCCACCTGCCACACGAGCAGGGTGTCGGGGCTGTCCGGCCGTACGTAGCCGGTGATGAAGCCGACCGGCACGCCGTGCCCGTCGCGGACGACGGCCGAGGTGGCGGCGAAGTCCCGGCACCAGAGCAGGTAGCTGTACGAGGAGTTCAGGTCGAGGACCTCGGAATCCCTCGCTATGCGCCACAGCGCGGCTCCGTCGGCCACTCTCGGACGGTCGATTTGCAGGTCTGCTTGCGCGGCAGTCATGCAAATTGAATTTACCCAGGGAAATTCGAAATTGCATCGCCGGATGGGGTTACGAATGGGCGCCTCATGTGTTATCACGCGGGCGCGTGCCGCCGCGCGAGGCGACGGCGTTATGGGGCGATTTGTGGGGGATGCAAGCCGCAAAACGGGCAGCATGTGGATCGGGTCACAATCGCGTAACCCGCGCGAGACGTGTCCGAAATGTGAAGATCGGCGCTCGTGAAATTGTTGTGTTTAGGTCCGGGGAAAGCGGGCAGAAGAATACGGGAAGCTGCGCTGAGTGGAATTCCTTAATTCTGCTTGTGTGAGCATCGGGAATTCCCTCGAATTCATCCTTCCGAAGGGCCGGTTCCGGCCGGCCGCTCCCACGCCTCCTCGACGGCCCGCAGGGCCGCCTCCGGATCGGCCTTCCGACCCCGCTCGGCCAGCGCGGCACCCAGTGCCGCCAGGCATCCCCGCACGGCTTCGCGCGTCGCGTCCGGACCGTAGTGGTTGACCCGGATCATCTCGCCCGCCAGCGCGCCCCCGCCCGCCGCCAGCGGCAGCGCGGGGTCGGCCTCCAGGGCGCGCGCCACCAGCGCGGACGCGTCGACGTCCGACGGCGTGCGCAGCGTCGTCGCGACCGGCGCCGCGTCCTTCGCCTCGTACACGTACGGCTCCAGACCGCCCAGCGCGAGCGCCCCGGCCCGGGTGGCCGCCGCGGCGGAGGCGTGCCGCGCCATCACCGTGCCGGCGCCCTCCGCCTCGATGCGCTCCACGCACGCCTCCAGCGCGAGCATCTCCAACTGCGCCGGCGCGTGCAGCAGCGCCCGGCGCCCGCCGTCGATCCAGCGCTCCTTCCAGTCCAGGAGGGACAGGTAGGACCTCCGCGGCGCGTTCGGGTTCGCCGCCATCCGCGCCCAGGCCCGCTCGCTCACCGACACCGCCGACACCCCGGCCGGGCCGCCCATCGCCTTCTGGGCGCCGATCACGCACAGGTCCACGCCCCACGCGTCCGGCAGCACCGGCTCGGCGCCCACCGAGGCCACCGCGTCCAGGTAGAAGAGCGCGCCGTGCGCCCGCACCACCTCGCCGATCTCCGCGACCGGGTTGGTGTTGCCGGTCGCCGCCTCGGCGTGCACCAGCGACACGAAGTCGATCTCCGGGTGCTCGGCGAGGGCCCGGCCGACCTGCTCGGCGGAGACGGCCGTGTGGAACGGCACGGCGAGGTCGTGCACGGTCGCGCCGCAGTCCCGCAGCCAGTTCCCGAAGGTCTGCCCGTACGGGCCCGTGACGACGTTCAGCGCGACGGTGCCCGGACCCGCGGCGGCGCGGATCGCGCCCTCCAGCGGCAGCAGCGCCTCGCCCTGCATGACCACCACGTCCTGCCCGGTGCCGAGCAGGCGCGCGACCCGGTCCTCGATCGCGGCGAAACGGCCGGCGCTCAGCGGGGCGAGATCCAGGAAGGGATGGGTCACGGCGGTGCTCTCTTCAGTAACGGCAGGTGTACGACGCGGGTGCGTCGCGTACGGACGCGCGCACGTTCGTACGCACGCGCACACGTCCCGTACGGACGCGGGTACGTCGCGTACGGAATCGAGAGTAACCATGGCGCCCGCCGGCACTCCCGCCGGAGGGCTTCCGTTGCGACACCCCCACGCCCGGAATCATGGCTTCCGTCACAGCCGGGTGATCGTTCGGCTGGTGGAATGGGCCCCGTGGTCGCTCTTGTACTGCTGGTCCTCGTCGCGGCGGCGACGGCCGCCGTCCTCCGCCGGGGCGCCGGCACCTACCCCCGCCACCCCGCCGCGGCAGCGGTGGCCGCGGCTCGCGTGCCGCGCGGGCCGAGCGCGCCCTTCCGGGTCGCCGCCGGGGTCGCGGGCGGCGCCGCCGCCCTGCTGTACCTCTGGGGCCTGCTGTGCGTCGGGGGTGCGGTCCTGGAGGCGGAGGACGGCGGCACGGACTCGGTGCCGCTGCGGCCGTGCCGGGACGGGGTGCCGCCGGAGCGGTCCGGGCAGGTCGTCGACTACTCCGTCTCCTACCTGCCCCTCGGCTTCCGCTGCGAGACCGTCGACGGCGACGGCTACGACTCCGCCGACGTCCCCGGCCACCTCAACCCCGGCGTCGCCGTCCTGGCGCTCACCGCCGTCGGGAGCGCCGTGGCGGCCGGGTACGCGACCGAGCGGCGCGCCCGCGCGGCGGCGCGGAGCGACGGCCGGGCACCGGCCTCGAACCGCCGTACGGGCAGCCTTTAGGGTGCGGGGCATGAGCGATCGCGCGGTGCTGCACGTGAAGGGTCGGGTGCTCGTCGGACCGGAGGAGGTCCGGGACGAGGTGTGGGTGATCGACGGCCGGATCTCCTACGACCGCCCCTCGGGCGCCGCCGACGTCCGCACGGTCGAGGGGTGGGCGCTGCCCGGCCTGGTCGACGCGCACTGCCACGTCGGCCTCGACCAGCACGGCGCCGTCCCCGCCGACGTCGCCGAGAAGCAGGCGCTGGCCGACCGCGAGGCGGGCACCCTGCTCATCCGCGACGCGGGCTCGCCCTCCGACACCCGCTGGATCGACGACCGCGAGGACCTCCCGAAGATCATCCGGGCCGGCCGCCACATCGCCCGCACCCGCCGCTACATCCGCAACTACGCCTGGGAGGTCGAGCCCGACGACCTCGTCGCGTACGTCGCCCAGGAGGCGCGGCGCGGCGACGGCTGGGTGAAGCTGGTCGGCGACTGGATCGACCGCGACCTCGGCGACCTGTCGGCCTGCTGGCCGCGCGGCGCCGTCGAGGCGGCCATCGCCGAGGCCCACCGCCTGGGCGCCCGCGTCACCGCGCACTGCTTCGCCGAGGACTCCCTGCGCGACCTGGTGGAGGCCGGGATCGACTGCGTCGAGCACGCCACGGGACTGACCGACGACACGATCCCCCTCTTCGCCGAGCGCGGGGTCGCCATCGTGCCCACCCTGGTCAACATCGCCACCTTCCCCGCGCTGGCCGACGGCGGAGAGTCCCGCTTCCCGCGCTGGTCGGCCCACATGCGCCGGCTCCACGAACGCCGCTACGACACCGTGCGCAACGCCTACGACGCCGGCGTCCCGGTCTTCGTCGGCACCGACGCCGGCGGTGCCCTCGCCCACGGACTGGCCGGGGCCGAGGTCGCGGAACTGGTCACCGCGGGCATCCCGCCCCTCGAGGCCCTCTCCGCGACGACCTGGGCCGCCCGGCGCTGGCTCGGCCGTCCGGGACTGGACGAGGGCGCACCGGCGGACCTGGTGGTGTACGAACAGGACCCGCGCGCGGACGTGCGCGTGCTCACCACTCCGCGCCGGGTGGTGCTCAACGGGCGGGTCGTCGGTTGACCAAGGGGAGTGACGCCGGCGAACACCCGTGCCGAACGATGCGAAGCAGGTTCGAACAGGTTCGCCAAAACCCCACGAAGGGGTGAAGTGCCCCCGGTTCGCTGACGGTTCGGCGGAGGCGGGGACATTCTGTCCGGGTCCCAAGCACGTCGCTCATGCGTGCCCCGCACGCATGTCTCACTGGGGGTCCCACCACCTTGAACGGCAACACCTTCCGCATGCCCGCACGCCGTCTCGCCGTCGTCGCGGCGGCCACGGCCCTGGCCGCGGGTCCCGCGACCCTGGCCGGCGCGGCATCGGCCCACGCGACCGGCGACCACGGCCGCGCGAGCGCCACCGTGCTGCGCGCCGGGCTCGACGTCTCCCTGCTCAACAAGACCGTGAACGTCCCGCTCGCGGTCACCCTCAACGAGGTGCAGGCACCCGAGAGCGCCGAGAAGACGGCGCTCACCGCCCGGCTGGACGGCGTGGACGGCGGAAAGCCCTTCAGCGTCCTGCGCGCCGACGTCGCCGAGGCGAAGGCGACGGCCACCGCAGACGGGAGCGAGGGCACCACGACGCTGGCCCGCGCCCGGCTGCACGTCCCCGGCCTGCCGCTGCTGTCGGTGATCGAGGTCCAGGAGGTCACCTCCACGGCGACCTGCGAGGCCGGGAAGAAGCCGGTCGCCGACGCCGACCTGCTGGGCCCGGTGACCGTCCTCGGCAAGAAGGTCACGCTCACCACCGGCGGCACGACCGACGTGAAGGTGCCCGGCGTCGGCGAGGTGCGGCTCGACCTCTCGAAGGAGGAGACCACCTCCCGCACGGCCGCCGCGACCGCGCTGGAACTCAAGGTCCACGTCAACCCGCTCCACCTGAACGTCGCCGAGGTCGACGGCACCGTCACCCTGGCCGAGGCGACCTGCGAGTCCCCGGCCGCCCCGGCGGACGAGGCCGGGCAGCCCCCGGCGAAGGCCGACGAGCCCCCCGCCGGCCAGGACGCGGGCCAGAAGGCCGACCCCGCCGATCCCGCCGCCGAGCCCGCGGGCGATGTGCGGGCCCAGGGCGCCCGCACCGAGGCCGACCTGGCCGAGACGGGCGGCAGCTCGTCGACGCCGTACGTCGCGGCCGGCGCCGCGGCCCTGGTCCTGGCGGGCGGCGGAGCACTGGTCCTGGCCCGGCGCAGGCGCGGCTGACCGGGCCGAGCACGCGGGACCGGCCGGGGGTGTACGACGTACGCCTCAGGCCGGTCCCGGCACCGCCACCGCCCGCTCCAGCGCCCGCAGGAAGCCCTCCGTCGTCGCCCGGTCCCGTACCGCCAGACGCAGCCACTCCCCGCCGAGCCCCGGGAACGTGTCCCCGCGCCGCACCGCGTACCCCAGCTCGCGCAACCGGTGGCGTACGGCGGCGCCGTCCGGGACGCGGAGCAGCACGAAGGGACCCTCGGGCGGTGCGACGACCCGGAGTCCGGCCCCGGCGAAATCCGCGAGCCCGGCGACCAGACGCTCCCGGTCGGCGGCGATGCGGTGGGCGGCGTGGGCGGCCTCCGCCAGCGCCCGCGGCGCCACACACACCTCCGCCGCCGCCAGCGCCGGCGTGGACACCGGCCACAGCGGCTGGGCACGCTCCAGCTCGCCGACCGTCTCCGGGTCCGCCAGCACGTAGCCGATACGCAGCCCCGCGAGGCCCCACGTCTTGGTGAGGCTGCGCAGGACGACCAGCCCGGGCACGTCCGTCCGCCCGGCCAGCGCCTCCCGCTCACCCGGCACCGCGTCCATGAACGCCTCGTCCACGACCAGCGTCCGGCCGGGCCGGGCCAGCGACGCCAGTACGCCCGCCGGGTGCAGCACCGAGGTCGGGTTCGTCGGGTTGCCCACCACGACCAGGTCCGCGTCCTCGGGTACGGCCGCCGGGTCGAGCCGGAAGCCGTCCGCCGCCCGCAGCAGCACCCGGCCGACGGTGTGCCCGGCGTCCCGCAGCGCCGCCTCGGGCTCGGTGAACTGCGGGTGCACCACGACCGGCCGGCGCACCTTCAGCGCCCGCGCCAGCAGCACGAACGCCTCCGCCGCGCCCGCCGTGAGCAGCACCCGCTCCACCGGCAGCCCGTGCCGCGCCGCCACCGCCGCCCGTGCGGCCCGCCCGTCCGGATAGGCGGCGAGCTGGCCGAGCGACGCGGCGACGTGCTCACGCAGCCAGGCCGGGGGTGTGTCCGCGCGGACGTTCACCGCGAGGTCCACCAGCGCCGAACCGTCGTCGCGCACCTCGGCGTCCCCGTGGTGCCGCAGGTCGGGACCGGACGGCTCGGGGCGCGGCCCGAGGGCCTCAGTGTGCGTGGGAGTGTGCGTGTCCATGCCCGTGATGGTGCCCGTGGTGGTGGTCGCCGTCGTCGTCGGGGTGGAAGTGCGGCTGCTGCGGCAGCCCCACCTTGTCCTCGAACCCCGGCAGCGCGATGCGGTACACGCAGCTGTCGCAGTTCATCCGCAGGTCGCCCTTGACCGCCTCCTCGTACCGCTCCCACACCAGGTCGAGCAGCTCCGGCTCGGGCCCGATGACGTCCGCCGAGCGCACCTCCGTCTCCGGGTGCGCGGCCGCCCACTCGTCCGTCTGGTGCCGGACCCGGTCCGGGAGGATGCCGGTGAACAGGAAGTACGGCAGCACGACGACCCGCCGCGCCCCCAGCCGCGCGCACCGGTCCAGGCCGCCCGGCACGTCCGGCTTCGCCAGCGACACGAACGCCGTCTCCACCGCCGCGTACCCGCGCCCCTCCCACAGCAGCCGCGCCGCCTTGAACACCTCGGCGTTGGCGTCCGGGTCCGTCGACCCGCGGCCCACCAGCAGCACGGTCACCTCGGACGGGTCCCAGGACGGGTCGACCGCCTCCGCGAGGCGCCGCTCCAGCACCCGCAGCAGCGCCGGGTGCGGGCCCAGCGGACGACCGTACGTGTACGAGATGCCGGGGTGGCGCTCCTTCTCGCGGGACAGCGCCGCCGGGATGTCGCCCTTGGCGTGCCCGGCGGACACCAGCATCAGCGGCACCGCAGCGAACCGGCGCACACCGCGCTCGACCAGCTCGGCGACCGCGTCGCCCAGCGGCGGCGGGGACAGCTCGATGAAGCCGCCCGCGACGGGCAGCTCGGGGTGGCGTCGGCCCAGCTCGCGCACGAAGTCGCGGAACGCCTCGGCTCCGGCCTCGTCCCGGGTGCCGTGTCCGGCGATGAGCAGGGCGGGCGGGGTCGTCACAGGTTCTCCTCGGATGTAGCGGATACGTCGGCCGTTGCGGACGAGTCGGTCTTCTCGGCGGGCGGCGCGGTGTCGCGGGCCTGCCAGCGGTAGCCGCGCGGTGTCACCATGCGCCCGGCGATCTCCCGGGTCGCGGTGTTGCCCACCGTCACGACGGTCATCATGTCGACGGTCGCCGGGTCCAGGGCGGCGAGCGTGGACAGGCGGCTCGACTCGTCGGCGCGCGACGCGTTGCGCACGACGCCCACCGGAGTCGACGGTTCACGGTGCTCGGCGAGGATCGCCAGCGCCTTCGGCAGCTGCCAGTCGCGGCCCCGGCTGCGCGGGTTGTAGAACGTCACGACGAGGTCCGCCTCCGCCGCCGCCCGCACCCGCCGCTCGATGACCTCCCACGGCGTGTGCAGGTCGGACAGGCTGATCGACACGTGGTCGTGGCCCAGCGGCGCGCCCAGGATCGCCCCGGCCGCCAGCGCCGCCGTCACGCCCGGCACCCCGACCACGTCGATGTCGTCGGACGCCTCCGCCAGCGCCGGCGAGGCCATCGCGTACACCCCGGCGTCCCCGCTGCCGATCAGCGCCACGGCGTGCCCGCGCCGCGCCTCCTCGACCGCCGTCCGGGCCCGCTCCTCCTCCGCGCCGAGACCGGACTCCAGCACCCGGGTGCCGGGCCGCAGCAGGTCGCGGATCTGGTCGACGTACTGGTCGAGGCCGACCAGCACCGACGCCCGCCGCAGCTCCGCCCGCGCCCGCGGCGTCACCAGGTCCCGGGCGCCCGGCCCGAGCCCGACCACCGCGAGCCGCCCGCGCCCGGGGCGCCGCACCACCGCGCAGGTCGCCGTCGCGGGCACCGCCGCCGACTTCCGCTTGGGCACGAGGAGTTCACCCCCGCGCACCAGCGCCGCCGCCTCCGCGACCGACGGGGTGCCCACGGCCGCGAGCGGCGCGTCGGACGGGTTGGGCACCTCGACGCCCGCCAACTCGCCGGCCGGGTACGTCACCAGCGGCACGCCCAGCCGCCCGGCGGCGGCCACGATCCCGGGCTCCTCCGCCTTGGCGTCCACGGTGGCCAGCTCGGCGACCGACGCGGCGGACAGCCCCGCCTCGCGCAGGGCGTCCTCCACCAGCCCGAGCACCTCCTCCACCGGTGCGCCCCGGGAGGCGCCGACACCGACGACCAGGGACGGCGGACGCAGGACGACCTCGCCCTCCGACGGCTCCACCGTGCGGTCCGTCACCCGGATTCCGTACGCACCTTCGGCCCCGACCGGCAACGGCGGCAGCGGCCACGCCACCTCCGCGCGCAGCGCCACCGGCTCGCCGTCCAGCAGGGCCCGCGACACCCCGGCGACATCGCCCTCGACGGGCAGCCCGAGCGTGTCCAGGCCGGCCAGGCCGACGGCGTCCGTAGCCGTCGTCACCACCGGCTCCGCACCCAGCACCTCGCCGACCGCACGGGCCAGTTCGTTGGCGCCGCCCCCGTGCCCGCCGACCAGCGACACGGCGAACCGCCCGCCCTCGTCGACGCACACCACACCCGGGTCGGTCCGCTTGTCGTCCAGCAGCGGCGCCACGAGCCGGACCACGGCCCCCGTCGCCAGGAAGCACACTAGCCGGTCGCACTCGGCGAACGCGGTCCGCACGGCGTCCCCGACGGGACCCCCGTACACCCGCGTGCGGCCCGGCCAGGCCGCGGCCAGCCGGTCCCGCGCCGCCGCTCCCGCCGCCGTGGCGGAAATGAGGCCGATCAAGGGGCAACTCCTTCGGTACGGCCGTGCGGCCTGACGCCCCACAGCAGGAAGACGGGATTGGCGGCCGCGAGCCGGGTCACGTCGCCCGGCAGCGGCGCGAGCCGCGAGGACTGCAACAGCACCCCGTCGCACTCCAGACCGGCGCCGAGCAGCGCCTCGCGGGCCGCCGGCACCCGGTCGAGCGCGGCCAGGGCGACGACCACGACGCGCCGGGCCCGCCGCGCACACGCGGCGACGATCGCGGGCAGTTCGCGCCCGCCGCCGCCCACGAACACGGCGTCGGGGTCGTCCCCCAGACCGGACAGGACCGCGGGCGCCGCCCCGTGCACCACCCGCACGTCGACGCCGTGCGCGGCGGCGTTCGCGCGGACCCGCCCGACCCCGTCCGACGTCTTCTCGACGGCGGTGACGGCGGCACCGAGCCGCGCACACTCCACGGCCACCGACCCGGAGCCCGCACCGACGTCCCACACCAGGTCGCCGGGGCGCGGCCCGAGGCGGGCCAGGGCCAGCGCCCGCACCTCGAACTTGGTGATCATCGAGTCCCGGTGCGCGAACGCGTCCTCGCCCAGCGCCCACCCGGCGGGCCCGGGACGCGGCCCCGCGACCGCCCGCACCGGCCCCAGCGCCCGCGCTTCGTCCAGGCACAGCACCACGCTCACCGCCGCGCCCCAGTCCCGTCCGGCGGCCTCGGCGGGCGTCACCCGCTCCACGCGCTCCGCGTCGGAGCCCAGCGCGGAGGCGACGACGAACACCCGCCCGTCGGACCGCAGAGCGGCCCCCAGCTCCGCCGGACCGGCCCCGGGACCGGTCAGCACGGCGACCTTCGGGTACGCCCGGCACAGGTTCACCGCCGTGCGCAGGTCCCGCCCGTGCGCGCTCGCCACCACGGCGTCGTCCCACGGCAGCCCGGCCCGCGCGAAGGCCGCCGCGACGGAGGAGACCCCCGCCCGCACGTCCAGCCGCTCCGGCCCGAACCGCTCGGCCAGCGCCCGCACGATCCCGAAGAACCCCGGGTCGCCGGAGGCCAGCACCGTCACCGGCCGCCCCTTCGCGACGTACTCCGCGACCGTGTCCAGGGCCGGCGCCAGCGCCCCGAGGACAACCGTCCTCGCGCCCTCCGGCAGTCGTACGGCGTCCAGGTGCCGCCGCCCGCCGACGACCAGCTCCGCGCCGACGGCCACGTCCCCGGGCAGCGGGGAACCGGTCCCCGTCCCGACCACCGTGATCACGTGCTCGCACCCCGCGAGCGCAGTTCCCGGCGCGCCTCGGGGTCGGCCCTGCGATAGCCGTGGAAGTGCCCCGGGTGGTAGAGGTGCGAGCGGGTGCCGTGCGCGTCGAGGGCCGGGCCGACCAGGAACAGGGTGTGCTTCCAGAGCTTGTGCTCCTTGACCGTCTCCTCCAGCGTCCCGATCGTGCACCGCACGACCAGTTCCTCCGGCCAGGTGGCCTGATAGGCGACGACGACCGGCGTCTCGGTCGGATAGCCGCCCTCCAGCAGCTCCCGCACCAGCTGCCCGCTGCGGGCCGCGGACAGGAAGACCGCCATGGTCGTGCCGTGCTTCGCGAACTCGCGGACCTCCTCCCCGGGCGGCATCGGCGTCTTGCCCCCGCCGAGCCGGGTGAGGACCACCGACTGCGCGACCTCCGGGATGGTCAGCTCCCGCTGCGCGAGCGCGGCCACGGCCGAGAACGCGGAGACACCGGGCACCACCTCGGTCGCCACGCCGATCTCCGCACACCGGTCCAGCTGCTCCTGCGTGCCGCCCCACAGCGCCGGGTCGCCGGAGTGGATACGGGCCACCCGCAGCCTCTGCTCCCGCGCCCGCCGGTACACGGCGACGACGTCCTCCAGCGACATCGTCGCCGAGTCCAGCACCTCGGCACCCTCCCGCGCGTGCTGGAGCACCTCCGCCTGGACGAGGCTCGCCGCCCAGATCACCACGTCCGCCTCGGCGATGGCACGCGCCGCACGGAACGTCAGCAGGTCGGCGGCGCCGGGACCGGCACCGACGAAGGTCACCCTGGCCTCGGAATCCATCGTTTTCGGTCCTCTCCTGTGCATCCTGCGCATCCTGTGCATATTTACTGCGGTTGCTGCTGTCGTACGCGCGTGAACGCGGGGTGATCGGATACCAAGGGCCCATGGCGGTCTTCGTCGCGCTCGGCGCGTTCCTGATGACGCTGGCCGGCGGCTGGACGGCGCAGCGGGTGACCGACCGGCGCCACCTGGTCCTGGGCCTGGCCGGCGGCCTCATGCTGGGCGTGGTCGGCCTCGACCTGCTGCCGGAGGCCCTGGAGGCGGCGGGTGACGAGGTGTTCGGCGTCCCCGCGGCCCTGCTGCTCTTCGTGGCCGGATTCCTCCTGGCCCACCTGGTGGAACGCCTGCTGGCGGCCCGCCGCGCCGCACACGGGGGCGACGAGCACGGCCACCGCTCGCCCGAGGTGGGCCTGACGGCCGCGGCCGCGATGGTCGGGCACAGCGCGATGGACGGCGTGGCGATCGGCGCCGCCTTCCAGGTCGGCGGCGGCATGGGCGCCGCGGTCGCGCTGGCGGTGATCGCCCACGACTTCGCGGACGGCTTCAACACCTACACACTGACCAGCCTGTACGGCAACGCCCGCCGCCGCGCCGTCGCGATGCTGGTCGCCGACGCGATCGCCCCCGTCGTCGGCGCGTCCTCCACGCTCCTGTTCACCATCCCGGAGCAAGCGCTCGGCGCCTACCTCGGCCTCTTCGGCGGCGTGCTGCTCTACCTCGCCGCGGCCGAGATCCTCCCCGAGGCACACCACGAGCACCCCGCCCGCTCGACCCTGCTGTGCACGGTCGCGGGCGCGGCGTTCATCTGGCTGGTGGTCGGCATCGCGGAGTGAGCGCCGGCGACGGAAGGCGCTCACAACTTCCCGCCCCGCCCGCCCTCGCGCCGGGCGGGCGCGATGAGCGTCGACAGATACGGCAACGGCGCCCCGTCCAGCTCGCCCGCCGGCCGCACCGACTCCTCCGGCAGCCCCAGCGCCGACCCCCACACGGCGTCGTCGAGCCGCCCGCTCTCCCGCAGCGCCTCCGCCACCTCCGCCGCCTGCCGGCCGAACTTGTAGGCGACGACCGTGCCGGGCCCGTGCAGCGCCTCCTTGAGCACGGCCGCCCCGGCGGTGACCGGCACCAGCGTCAACGGCTCCGTGCCCTCCGTCAGCACGGCCCCCGACCGCGCCGCGAGGTCCTGCATGGCGGTGATCCCCGGCACGGTCTCCACGACCGTCCCCGGCACGAGCGCGCCGACGGTCTGGGCGAGGTAGGTGAAGGTCGAGTACACGTTGGGATCACCGATGGTCGCGAACGCGACGGCGGCATGCGCCCGCAGCAGCCCGGCCACCCGCTCCCCGGCCGCGTCCCAGGCCGCCTCGCGCCGCGCCCGGTCGGTGCGCTCGTTCAGCGCGAACACGACCCGCACGATCTTCTCGGCGCCCACGTAGTGCAGCACGGTCGCCTCGGCGCGGCCCCGTTCCCCGGTGTCCATCACCGGTACGACCACGACATCGGCGGCCCGCAGCGCGTTGACGCCCTTCACGGTCACCAGCTCGGGGTCACCGGGCCCGACCCCCACACCGATCAGCCTGCTGCTCATGACGTCCGGCACCTCTCCACGAACCGACGGGCGACACCGGGCTCGGCCGCCCAGTGCGTGTGCAGATAGCTCGCGTGCACACCGCGCTCCACGAATCCCTCGACGCGCCGCTCGGGCGCCCGCATCCCCCACGCCGGCGCCGCCCCGGCCCCCGGCTCCACCACGGTCCGGTGGAACTCGTGCCCCCGCATCCGCGTCCCCGCGCCGGCCAGCGCACTGTCGGACACGGCCACGGCGTCCCGGTAGCCCAGCGTCAGCCGCTCCGACATCCGCGCGGAGGCGTCCAGCACCCCGCACATCGGCAACCCGTCCAGCTCCCGGCACAGGTACAGCAGCCCCGCACACTCGGCGGCGACGGGAGCACCGGAGAGCGCCAGCTTGGCCACGGACTTCCGCAGCCCCTCGTTGGCGGACAGCTCGGCGGCGTACACCTCGGGGAAACCGCCCCCGACGACGAGCCCCGCGGTCCCCTCGGGCAGCTCCTCGTCCCGCAGCGGATCGAACGTGACGACCTCGGCCCCGGCGGCGGCGAGCAGCTCGGTGTGCTCGGCGTAGGAGAACGTGAAGGCGGCCCCACCGGCGACGGCGACGCGCGCCTTCAGCCCGTCCGGCGCTTGAGGACGAGGCCGTCCAGGCCGAAAGCGGGGGTCCGGGGGCGCAGCCCCCGGGGACGGGACGGGAAGGGGCGGCGGGGGCGGGAAATCCACGGCCTCGCCCGCGTCCCAAGCCGCACAGGACAACGCACCGGCACTACGCGCCAGCCCGACCAACGCCTCCAGGTCACACCCGTCGGCAACCTGCGCACCCATCGCCGCCACGGCACCCACCGCATCCGAGCCCCGCTCGGCGACAGGGACCAACCCCAGATGCCGAGAAGGCGTCTCCACGGGCGCGGCCCTGCGCAACACCCCCAGCACCGGCACCCCGACGGAGTCCACCGCCTCCCGCAACAACACCTCGTGCCGATCGGACGCGACCTTGTTCAGGATCACGCCCCCGATCCGTACCTCCGGGTCCCAGGACACGAACCCGTGCACCAGCGCCGCCACCGACCGCGACTGCGACGACGCGTCCACGACCAGCACCACCGGCGCCCGCAGCAGCTTCGCGACCTGCGCGGTGGAGGCCAGCTCGCCCTCGCCGGCGGCCCCGTCGTACAGCCCCATCACGCCCTCGACCACGGCGATGTCGCACCCGCGCGCCCCGTGCAGGAACAGCGGCCCGACCAGCTCGGGCCCGCACAGGTACGCGTCGAGGTTGCGGCCCACCCGCCCGGTGGCGAGCGCGTGGTACCCGGGATCGATGTAGTCGGGCCCGACCTTGTGCGGCGACACGGCGAACCCGCGCCCGGCGAGCGCGGCCATCAGCCCCGTGGCGACGGTGGTCTTGCCGCTGCCGGACGAGGGCGCGGCGACCACCAGCCGGGGAACGGCGGAGCGGGAGTCGGCGGAGGTCACCACTCGATGCCCCTCTGCCCCTTCTGCCCCGCGTCCATCGGGTGCTTGACCTTGGACATGTCGGTGACGAGATCGGCGCACTCGACCAGGGCGCCGGGCGCGTTCCGCCCGGTGATCACGACATGCTGGGTCCCGGGCCGGGCGCGCAGCACCGACACCACCTCGTCGGTGTCGACCCACCCCCAGTGCATCGGATAGGCGAACTCGTCCAGCACGTACAGCCTGTACGTCTCGGCGGCCAGGTCCCGCTTGACCTGCTCCCAGCCCTCCCGGGCCTTCTCCTCGTTGTCCAGCTGCGCGTCGCGCTGCACCCAGGACCAGCCCTCGCCCATCTTGTGCCAGTCGACCGATCCGCCCTCGCCGCTGGCGCCGAGCACCCGCAGGGCGTTCTCCTCGCCGACCTTCCACTTCGCCGACTTGACGAACTGGAACACCCCGATCGGCCACCCCTGGTTCCAGGCCCGCAGCGCCAGCCCGAAGGCGGCGGTGGACTTGCCCTTCCCGACGCCCGTGTGCACCACGACCAGCGGACGATTACGCCGCTGACGGGTCGTCAACCCGTCGTCCGGCACGACACTCGGCTTGCCCTGCGGCATTACGCGGCCCTCCTGCTGCCCTGAACGTCCTTCACGAGCCCGGCGATGGAGTCCGCCCGCAGCTCGTCCAGCGTCACCGCGGTACCGCCCAGCTCACCCGCGAGCTGCCCGGCGAGCCCGAGCCGCACGGGACCCGACTCGCAGTCCACGACGACGGACGCGGTGCCCTCGGCGGCGAACAGCCGCGCGGCACGCGTCGCGAGCGCGACGGGCTCCGGACCGCCCGTGGCCCGGCCGTCCGTCACGACGACCACCAGCGGCCTGCGAGCCGGATCCCGCAACCGCTCCACCCGCAGCACCTCGTGGGCGCGCAGCAGCCCGGCGGCCAGCGGCGTACGGCCCCCGGTGGGCAGCGACTCCAGCCGTACCGCCGCCGCGTCCACCGACGAGGTCGGCGGCAGCGCCACGTCGGCCGCCGCACCCCGGAAGGTCACCAGCCCCACCTTGTCCCGCCGCTGGTAGGCGTCCAGCAGCAGCGACAGCACGGCACCCTTGACCGCGCTCATCCGCTGCCGCGCGGCCATCGACCCGGAGGCGTCCACGACGAACAGCACGAGGTTGCCCTCACGCCCCTCGCGGCTCGCCTGCCGCAGATCGTCCCGGCGCACCACGAGCCCCGGCCCGCTGCGGCCCCGGGCCCGCTGGTGCGGCGCGGCGGCCTGCACGGTCGCGGCCAGGTGCAGCTTCGTCAGCGCGCCCCGCGGCCGCCGGGCGCCCGTCGTCCTGCCGTGCTCGGTCCGCGCCCGCGAACGCCTCCCGGCCGCACCCTGACCCAGCCCCGGCACGCTCAGCACCTTGGTGCGGAACGGCTCGGCGGACCGTGCGGGAGACTGCTCACCGGCACCGCCGGAAGGCTGCGGCTCGCCACCCTCCCCGGCTTCGGGGCGCGCGGCGGCGTCCCCGTCCCCCTGGGGCGCGTCGTCGGGCTCGGGCTGCCCACCGGGGCCGCCTCCGGGCCCCGGGTCCGGGTCGTCGTCCCCGTCCCCGTCGTCGCCCGGGCCGTCCTGCCCGCCGAACTCCTCCAGCGTCTCGTCCAGCTTGTCCTCGTCGAGCCCCGGCGCGTCGAAGGGATTCCGCCGCCGCCGGTGCGGCAGCGCCAGCAGCGCCGCCTGCCGCACGTCCTCCGCGCGTACGTCCGTCCGCCCGGCCCACGCCGCCAGCGCGGTGGCCGTGCGCGCCATCACGATGTCGGCCCGCATGCCGTCCACCTCGAAGGCGGCACAGGTCGCCGCGATCTGCCGCAGCGCCCCGTCGCCCAGCCGCACCGACGGCAGCAGCTCCCGCGCCGCCACGATCCGCGCCCGTACGGCGGCCTCCTCGTCGGCCCAGCGCGCGGCGAAACCGGCCGGGTCGTCGTCGTACGCCAGCCGGCGCCGGACGACCTCGACCCGCTGGTCGGGCTCGCGCGAGGCGGCGACCTCGACGGTGAGTCCGAACCGGTCCAGCAACTGCGGCCGCAGCTCGCCCTCTTCGGGGTTCATGGTCCCGACGAGCAGGAACCGTGCGGCATGCCGCACCGACACACCCTCGCGCTCGACGTAGGAGGCGCCCATCGCGGCGGCGTCGAGGAGCAGGTCGACGAGATGGTCGTGGAGCAGGTTGACCTCGTCGACGTACAGGATCCCGCGGTGCGCGTCGGCCAGCAGGCCCGGCTCGAAGGCCTTCACGCCCTCCGCCAGCGCCCGCTCGATGTCGAGGGCGCCCACCAGCCGGTCCTCGGAGGCCCCGACGGGCAGCTCGACCATGCGGGCCGCACGCGAGGCGAAGGCGCCCGGCGCGTGCGGGCCGTCCGGGCAGCCCGGGTCGGGGGAGTCGGGATCGCAGGAGAAACGGCACCCGGAGACGACGTCCACCTCCGGCATCAGCGCGGACAACGCCCGCACCGCCGTGGACTTCGCGGTGCCCTTCTCGCCGCGCACCAGCACACCGCCGACGGCCGGGCTCACTGCGTTCAGAAGCAGGGCCAGGCGGAGATCTTCCTGTCCGACCAGGGCAGTAAAGGGATAGGGCGTGCTCACGCGGTGATCACTCCTTCGAGGGAAACGCGCCAAGACCACTCGCGGCGGGGCCGCAGAGCCGTCATGGTCGAAGCTTGTTCCCCGCCGACGCGGGGATGGTCCTGCCGTGTCACCAGCGGTAGGCGGTGTGCTGGTGTGCTCCCCGCACTCGCGGGGATCTCCAGGGGGATCACGCGTCTCCCTCCAGATCTCCCTCAAGTTCGAGGTAGGTCGCCCGGAGCCGGTCCAGGGTCTCCTGGTCCGGCTCCGCCCACAGACCGCGGTCGGCGGCCTCCAGCAGCCGCTCGGTGATGCCGCGCAGCGCCCAGGGGTTGGACTTCCTCATGAAGTCCCGGTTCTCCGGGGCGAAGACGTACTCGGCGCTGAGCCGCTCGTACATCCAGTCGTCCACGACCCCGGCCGTGGCGTCGTACCCGAAGAGGTAGTCCACGGTGGCCGCCATCTCGAAGGCGCCCTTGTAGCCGTGCCGCCGCATCGCCGCCATCCAGCGCGGGTTGACGACGCGGGCGCGGAAGACGCGGTGGGTCTCCTCGCCCAGCGTCCGGGTCTTCACCTGGTCCGGGGTGGCGGAGTCGCCCACGTACGCCTCCGGGCTCTCGCCCGTCAGGTGCCGGACCATGGCGACCATGCCGCCGTGGTACTGGAAGTAGTCGTCGGCGTCCACGAGGTCGTGCTCGCGCGTGTCCACGTTCTTCGCCGCCACCGCGATCCGCCGGAACGCCGTCTCCATGTCCCCGCGCGCCGCCCGCCCGTCCAGCCCGCGCCCGTAGGCGTAACCGCCCCACACCGCGTACACCTCGGCGAGGTCCGCGTCGGAACGCCAGTTGCGCGCGTCGATCAGCGGCAGCAGACCCGCGCCGTACGCGCCCGGCTTGGAGCCGAAGATGCGGGAGGTCGCCCGGCGCCGGTCGCCGTGCTCGGCGGTGTCCTCGTCGGCGTGGGCGCGGACGAAGTTCTGCGAGGCGGGCTCGTCCAGCTCCGCCACCGCCCGCACCGCGTCGTCGATCAGCCCCACCACGTGCGGGAACGCGTCCCGGAAGAACCCCGAGATGCGCACCGTGACGTCGACGCGCGGCCGGCCCAGTTCCGCGAGCGGCACCACCTCGAAGCCCGTCACCCGGCGCGAGGCGTCGTCCCAGACGGGACGGCACCCCAGCAGCGCCAGGATCTCGGCGATGTCGTCGCCCTGGGTGCGCATCGCGGACGTGCCCCACACCGTGAGGCCGACCGACTTCGGGTACTCGCCGGTGTCGGTCAGGTACCGCTGGATCAGTGAGTCCGCGAGCGACTGGCCCACCTCCCAGCTCAGCCGGGACGGGATGGCCTTCGGGTCGACGGAGTAGAAGTTCCGGCCGGTCGGCAGGACGTTGACCAGGCCGCGGGTCGGGGAGCCCGACGGCCCGGCCGGCACGTACCCGCCGTCCAGGGCGCGCAGGATGTGCCCGATCTCGTCCGTGGTCCGGGCGAGGCGCGGCACGACCTCGGTGCAGGCGAACTCCAGCACCGCGACCGCGTCGGGGAGTTCGGTGCCGAGCACGTCACGGACCAGGTCCGGGACGGCCGCCGTGTCCCACGCCCGCAGTTCCATGCCCTCCGCGATCCGCCGGCACAACTGCTCGAGCAGGTCGATCGCGTCGGCCGCCGACCGGGCCGGGCCGTCCACCAGGTCAGCCAGCTCCACCGGCACCTTCACCGGGGCGCCCGGCTCGGCCAGCAGCTCCTTCTCGACCAGCCCGAAGTGCTCGGCCAGCGACGCCCTGAGGCCCGGCAGGGCGTTCGCCTGCCCGCCCCACACCTGCGAGGCGCGCAGCACCGCCAGGACGAGGTTGACGCGGGGCTCGCCGACCGGGCCACCGCCCAGGACGTGCAGGCCGTCGCGGATCTGCACGTCCTTGATCTCGCACAGGTAGCCGTCGATGTGCATGACGAACTCGTCGAACGCGTCGTCGTCCGGCTGGTCGTCCACGTGCAGGTCGTGGTGGAGCTCGGCGGCCTTCACCAGCGTCCAGATCTGCGCCCGGACCGCCGGCGCCTTCGCCGGGTCCAGGTCGGACACGAGCGCGTACTCGTCGAGTAGCTGCTCCAGCTTGGCCAGGTCGCCGTAGGTGTCGGCGCGCGCCATGGGCGGGACGAGGTGGTCGACCACCGTGGCGTGGCCGCGTCGCTTGGCCTGGGTGCCCTCGCCGGGGTCGTTGACGATGAACGGGTAGATCAGCGGCAGGTCGCCGAGGACCGCGTCCGGTGCGCAGCCGGCGCTCAGCCCCAGCCCCTTGCCCGGCAGCCACTCCATCGTGCCGTGCTTGCCCATGTGCACGATCGCGTCCGCGCCGAAACTGTTCTCCAGCCAGCGGTAGGCGGCCAGGTAGTGGTGCGACGGGGGCATGTCCGGGTCGTGGTAGATCGCGATCGGGTTCTCCCCGAAGCCGCGCGGCGGCTGGATCATCACCACGACGTTCCCGAACCGGAGGGAGGCCAGCACGATGTCGTCGCCGTCCACGTACAGCGAGCCCGGCGGCTCGCCCCACGCCTCCCGCATGCCCTCCCGCAGCTCCGGGTCCAGCTTCTCGAACCAGGCCCGGTAGTCGGCCAGCGGCACCCGCGCGGGCGCCGCGGCCAGCTGGTCCTCCGTCAGCCACTCCACGTCGTGACCGCCGGCCGCGATCAGCCGGTGGATCAGCTCGTCGCCCTCGGACGGGTACCCGGTGACCCCGTACCCCGCGTCCCTGAGCGCGTCCAGCACCCGCACCGCCGACGCCGGGGTGTCGAGGCCGACGGCGTTGCCGACGCGGGAGTGCTTGGTCGGGTACGCCGTGAAGACCAGCGCGACCCGTTTGTCGACGTTCGCCTTGTGCCCGAGCGCCGCGTGCCGGACGGCGATCCCGGCGACCCGCCCGGCCCGCTCGGGGTCGGCCACGTAGACCGGCACCTCGTCCGGCCCCTGCTCCTTGAACGAGAACGGCACGGTGACGAGCCGCCCGTCGAACTCCGGGATCGCGACCTGCATCGCCGCGTCCATCGGGGACAGCGCCGCGTCCGACGCCTCCCAGGCGGCCCGGGAGGAGGTGAGGCAGAGCCCTTGCAGCACCGGGATGTCCAGGTCGGCCAGCGCACCGATGTCCCAGGCCTCCTCGTCGCCGCCCGCCGATGCCTGCGAGGCGTGCGTGCCGCCGGCCGCGAGGACCGTGGCGACCAGGGCGTCGGTCCGGCCCAGCAGCTCGTACAGCCCGGGGTCCGCGCCGCGCAGCGAACCGCAGTACACCGGCAGGGCGTTGGCGCCGCGGGCCTCGATCGCGTCGCACAGCGTGTCGACGAACGCGGTGTTGCCGCTCAGCTGGTGGGCGCGGTAGAAGAGCACGCCGACCGTGGGACGGCCCTCGGTGAAGGGGCGTTCGCCGTGGACGCCGTACTCCGGCATCTTCTCCGGCTCGTCGAAGCCCTCGCCGGTCAGCAGCACCGTGTCCGACAGGAAGCGGGCCAGCTGGGTGAGGTTGCCCGGGCCGCCCTCGACCAGGTAGCGCAGCGCCTCGGCCACCACCCCGGCCGGGACCGACGACTCGGCCATCAGTTCCGCGTCCGGCACGTTCTCGCCGCCCAGCAGGACGGTCGGGATGCCGGCGGCGCTGAGCGCGGCGAGCCCGTCCTCCCAGGCGCGTTTGCCGCCCAGCAGGCGGACGACGGCGAGGTCCGCGCCCTCGACCAGGCCCGGCAGCTCCTCGTGGACGTCGACCCGGGTCGGGTTGCCGATCCGGTAGGCGGCGTCCGACGCGCGGGCCGCCAGCAGGTCCGTGTCGGCGGTCGACAACAACAACACTGTGCTCATGCGGGCGCTCCCGGTGGAATGAAGGGCAGTCCTTGCGGCGCGCCGGACTCGATGAGCCGCCACAGCGCGTCGGTGTCCGCGTGGTGTTCGATCAGGTCGCCGAGCCGGTCGAGCTGCTCCTCGCGCAGCGCGGCGAACGAGGTGTCGGGGGCGGGCACGAAGCGGCGGCCCGCGGCGGCGGCCACCTCGCGCAGGAACGCCCGCCGGAAGCCGTCCGACTCCAGCGAGCCGTGCCAGTGCGTGCCCCAGGTCTGGCCGACCCGGCAGCCGTCCAGGCTGCGTCCTCTGTCATCAGAGATGAACGCATCACCTTCCACGACTTCGGCGACCCCGTGGTGGATCTCGTATCCCTCGACGCGCTCGCCGAGGGCCTCGCCCACCGGCCGGGTGAGGGTCTTCTCGCGGTCGAACCGCACCCGTACGGGCAGCAGCCCGAGCCCGTCCACGTGCCCGGCGCGCGACTCGACCTCGTCGTCGATGTGCTCCCCGAGGAGCTGGAAACCGCCGCAGATGCCGAGCACGGGCCGCTGCTCGGCCACCCTGCGCACGATCGCCTCCGCGAGCCCCCGCTCCCGCAGCCACTCCAGCGCCCGGACCGTCCCGCGCGTCCCCGGCACGATCACCAGGTCGGCGTCGGCCAGCTCCTCCGGCCGGTCCACGAACCGCACCACGACGCCCGGTTCGGCGGCCAGCGCGTCCACGTCCGTGAAGTTGGACATCAGCGGGACCGCGCAGACGGCGACCCGCAGCACGTCCTCGCCGACCGGCGGGGCGACGACGGACTCCCGCACGGTCCCGCGCAGGGAGACGCGCAGTCCGTCCTCCTCGTCGATGCCGAGCCCGTGCCGGAAGGGCAGCACGCCGTACGTCCGCCGCCCGGTGAGCCCGTGGAGCATGTCCAACCCCGGTTCCAGGAGCGACACGTCACCCCGGAACTTGTTCACGAGGAACCCGGCGACCAGCGCCTGGTCCTCGGGCGCCAGCAGTGCCACCGTGCCGAAGAAGGAGGCGAAGACGCCCCCGCGGTCGATGTCGCCGACGACGAGGACGGGCAGTCGGGCGCCCCGGGCGATCCCCATGTTGACGATGTCGGTGCGGCGCAGGTTGATCTCGGCCGGGCTGCCCGCCCCTTCGCAGATCACCGCGTCGTACGTGCCGCGCAGTTCGGCGAGCGAGTCGAGCACCGTGCCGAGCAGCCGCTCCTGGCGCCCGCCGTGGTAGCCGCGGGCGCTCATCTCGCCGACCGGTCTGCCGAGCAGCACGACCTGGCTGCTGCGTTCCCCGCCGGGCTTGAGCAGGACCGGGTTCATGTGTGCGGTCGGCTCCACCCGGCAGGCCTGGGCCTGCATGGCCTGGGCCCGTCCGATCTCGGCGCCCTCGCGGGTCACGAAGGAGTTCAGCGACATGTTCTGCGCCTTGAACGGCGCCACCTTCACGCCCTGGCGCACCAGCCAGCGGCAGATCCCGGCGGTGACGACGCTCTTGCCGGCGTCGGAGGTGGTGCCGGCGACGAGCAGGCCACCGTTCATGACGTACGTCCCTTCGTGACGCCCCGGTTCTTCAGGGAGGCGGTCCCGCTCGCGAGCAGTCGCACGCCCGCGCACACGCCCAGCGCCAGCCCGCCCACGCGCCGGGAGAGGCGTACGGCCCGCGCGATGTCGCCGGAACCGGCGCGTACGGCGCGTCCCGCGGCGCCGTTGAGGACGGGCCGGTGTTCCACCCGGCCGCCGTACGAGAGCGTCCCGCCCAGCCGCACGCCCAGGGCGCCCGCGAACGAGGCCTCCACGGGCCCGGCGTTGGGGCTCGGGTGCCGCCCGGCGTCCGCACGCCAGGCCCGTACGGCGCCCCGCGGGTCGCCACCGGCGACGGTGGTCAGCACGGCGGTGAGGCGGGCGCCGGGCCAGCCCGCGAGGTCGTCGAGGCGGGCCGAGGCCCAGCCGTAGCGGCGATACCTGGGCGACCTGTGGCCGACCATGGCGTCCAGGGTGTTCACGGCCCGGAAGCCGAGCAGTCCGGGCACCCCGGCCACGGCGCCCCACACCAGGGCGCCCACCACCGCGTCGGAGGTGTTCTCGGCGACGGACTCCACGACGGCCCGGGCGATCCCGTCGGCGTCCAGTGCCTGCGGGTCCCGCCCGCACAGGTGCGGCAGCCGGGCCCGGGCCGCCTCGACGTCCCCGGCCTCCAGGGCCCGGCCGATCGCGTCCGCCTCGCGGGCGAGCGACGTACCGCCGACGACGGCCCAGGTGGCCGCCGCGGTCAGTGCGACCGAGGCGGCGGGGGAGCGGCGTACGGCACGGGAGGCGGCCAGCCCGAGGGCGGCGGTGCCACCGGCGCACACGGCGGTGTGCAGGGCGCCCCAGCCCCGGTGGTCCCGCCACAGCACCCGTTCCACGGCGCCCGCGGCACGGCCGAACGCGGCGACCGGGTGTCCGCGGCGCGGGTCGCCGAGGAGGAGGTCACCGAGGAGGCCGGCGGCGGCGCCGTACGCGAAGACGCGTCCGGCACGCATGGGCTCAGCCGGTCACACGGGCAGGAAGGCACCTGGTACTGGGCGTCGAGCGGTGGCGGCAGCCGGGCATCGCGTCATGTCCTCACTCAGGGTGTCCACGCCCTGGTTCGAAGAGTCCGGCGGTGAGAGTTCCTGGCTCCCGGGGGTCCTGATCCCCGGTCACAGTGGCGGGACCGCGCCGGATTCGCACCGGGCTTCCTCTCCTGCCGCCGTAGATGGCCCCGGAAGTCCACCACGGCCCGCGAACACCCGTCAACCTGGCGTTGACCTGCGACGGGGGAGTGTGCGAAGGCCCACACCCCGAGGGTGTGCGCCGGCACGCGAAGAGGCGGGGCGCGGAACGGTTCGAGTCCGTTCCGCGCCCCGCCCCGGGGCGTGCGCGGTGGTGCGCGGAGCGCTCAGGCGACGATCAGATAGATCCCGTACGCCACCGCCGCCGTGCAGGCCGCGAAGCACGCGTACGCGCCGGTGACCGCGAGGGCCGCGGAGCCGCCCTGGGCGGCGGCCCGCTCCTGGCGGGAGAGGCCGACGATGCCGAGGGTGAACAGGCCCACCAGGGCCACCGTGACCACGAGGCTGATGCCGAAGACGGAGCCGAGGGCTGCCCAGTCGATGCTCATGGAGGTTCGCTTCCTTCGTACCCGGTTCGCGGGCTCAGACGGTGGTGGTGGCCGACGGGGCCTTGGGATCGGCGGTGGCGGCCGGGGCCGGGACGGTGGCCGCCAGGTCCTCGGTCACGCCCGCCGGGGGCGGCGACACGGCGGCCATCGCCGTGGTGACCACACCGGCCGGCTCGTCGGACCCGGGCTCCTCCGTGTCGACGACGTTGGTGTGGTCGACGACCTCGCGGCGGGAGATCCGCCAGATCGCGAAGCTGGAGGCGACCAGGAACACCGCGACGAGGGCCGTGCCCCAGTCGCCGGCGCGGCAGACCCACTCGGCGAGCGCGGCGACCAGGGCCGCGGCCGGCAGCGTCAGGCCCCACGCGACGAACATCCGGGTGGCCGTGGACCAGCGGACCACACCGCCCTTGCGGCCGAGGCCCGCGCCCATCACCGCACCGGAGACCGAGTGCGTGGTGGAGAGGGAGAAGCCGAGGTGGGAGGAGGCCAGGATGACCGTGGCGGCGCTGGTCTGGGCGGCGAAGCCCTGCTGCGGCTGGAGGTCGGTCAGGCCCCTGCCCATGGTGCGGATGATGCGCCAGCCGCCCAGGTAGGTACCGAGCGCGATGGCCAGGCCCGCGGACAGGATGACCCACACGGGCGGGTCGGAGTCGGGGGCGAGCGAGCCGCCGGCGATCAGGGCGAGGGTGATGATGCCCATCGTCTTCTGGGCGTCGTTGGTGCCGTGGGCCAGCGAGACCAGACCGGCCGAGGCGATCTGCCCGGCGCGGTAGCCCTTGGCGGAGGCCTTGCCGTCGGCCTTGCGGCCCAGCGAGTACGTCATCCGGGTCGCGAGCAACGCCGCGACGCCGGCCACGATCGGGGCGGCGATCGCCGGGAGGAGCACCTTGGTGACGAGCACGTCGCCGTTGACCGCGCCGATGCCGGCCGAGGCGACGGCGGCACCGATCAGGCCGCCCATCAGGGCGTGCGAGGAACTGGACGGGAGTCCGACCAGCCAGGTCAGCAGGTTCCAGAGGATCGCGCCGACCAGTGCGGCGAAGATGACCTCGGGACGGATGCCGGTCTCGTCGACGAGACCCTTGGAGATCGTGTTGGCGACCTCCACGGAGAGGAAGGCGCCTACAAGGTTGAGGACGGCGGACATCGCCACCGCCACCTTGGGCTTGAGCGCACCGGTCGAAATGGTCGTTGCCATCGCGTTCGCGGTGTCGTGGAAACCGTTCGTGAAATCAAACGCGAGTGCGGTTACCACCACAATCGCGAGGATCAGCGAGAAGCTTTCCATTTACCCAGGCAATCGTTCGAGGTCGTTGGCGCGTCGAACGTAGGTAACCAGGGTGAACGGAAGATGAACTGGGCAGGGCGCCACGGTGACCGGAAGCGGTGCCGGAACCTCCCTCTGCGTGGCCGCTCCGGTGCTCTCCGGAGACGCGCCTGGCAGGATCGCCGGAAAGCCGTTCGGCGACGGGTCGTGAGTGGCGTCCGGGACGCCCGGGAGGAGACGGTGACTGTGACGTATTCGCGGGCCGCGGGGGCGGACGGGACCGGGGAGTCCCCCGGCGGACGGGCCGGGGAGCCGGCCACGGAGGCGGCCTGGGCGGAACTCGTCGCCACCGCCCGCCGGACGGTGGCGGACGGACTGGTCGTCGGCACCTCCGGCAACGTCTCGGTGCGGGTCGGCGACACGGTCCTGGTCACCCCGTCGGGCGTGCCCTACGACCGGCTGACCGCGGCCGACGCGACCGGCGTCGACCTGGACGGACGGCAGGTCCTCGGCACGCTGGTCCCCACCAGCGAACTGCCCATGCACCTGGCCGTGTACCGCGCCGACCCGGCCGCCCGTGCCGTCGTCCACACCCACGCCGTGCACGCCACGGCCGTCTCGCTGCTCGTCCCCGAACTCCCGCCCGTGCACTACATGACCGCCGCCCTCGGCGGCCCCGTCCGGGTCGCCCCCTACGCGGCCTACGGCACCGCCGAACTCGCCCGCGGCATGCTCGACGCCCTCGCCGGCCGCACCGGCTGCCTGCTGCGCAACCACGGCACCATCACCTACGGCACCTCCCTCGACCAGGCCTACGACCGGACCGCCCAGCTCGAGTGGATGTGCCGCCTGTGGCTGACGGCCTCCTCGGTGCCGGGCCACTCGCCGTCCCTGCTGACGCCGGACCAGCTCACGGAGGTGACGGAACGCCTGCGCGGATACGGGCAGCGGAGCTGACGCGTGCCGGGCGGCCCAGCGGGTACCGGCTACGGGAAACGAACTCCCCGTCACCCACTGTCACGCGTCCACTGGCCGCCCGAGGACTCCACCAGGAGACTGGCCCCATGCGCACTGTTGTCACCGCAACGGCAGCCGCCGTCACCGCAGCTCTGGCGACCGGGGCGGCGAGCGTCGCCGCCGGCCGGTACGCCAGCGACGCCGCGCTGAAGGCGCCCCCCGGCCGGCCCCTGCCCACCGAGCCCCGGCTCACCGTGCACGGCACCGCCGCCGGGCAGATCACCCTCACCCGGGACCTGGCCGCACTGCGCCCCGGCCGGTACGGGCTCGCCGGGGACGGGTCGCACGCGGTCGTCGGCCCGGTCCTCGGCACCGTCGAGCACGGCGCCGACACCGTCGTGCGCCGCCTCGAACGGGTCACCCACGGCACCCTCGAGGCCGGTGACCGGGCCTGGTTCACCCCGAACCTGTACGTCGGGAACCCCGGCACGGCCCTCGGCCTCGAGTACACCGACGTCGAGGTCCCCGGAGAACTCGGCCCGCTCCCGGCCTGGTTCGTGCCCGGCGCCCGCCCGACCTGGATCGTCGCCGTGCACGGCCTGGCCGCCACCCGCGAGCACGCCATGAACCTGATGGCCCCCCTGCACCGCAGGAGCGTCCCGGTCCTCGCGCTGGCGTATCGCGGCGACGTCGGCGCGCCGCCCTCGCCCGACGGGCTCCACCACTTCGGCGAGACCGAGTGGCGCGACGTCGACGCGGCCGTCCGCTACGCCCTCGACCACGGCGCCCGCCAGGTCGTCCTGCTCGGCTGGTCCACCGGCGCCACCATGGCGCTGCGCACCGCCGCGCTCTCGGGCGTGCGCGACCGCATCGCGGGGCTCGTCCTGGACTCCCCGGTGCTCAGCTGGGAGACCACCCTGCGCGCCCTGGCCGCCGCCCGCCGCACCCCCGCCGCGCTCCTGCCCCTCGCCGTCCGCGCCGCGCAGGGCCGCGCCGGGCTGCACGGCGACCGGGACACCGGCACCGCCGGCCTGCACCGCCCGGCCGTCCCCACCCTGATCTTCCACGGCCCCGACGATGCGGTGGCCCCCTGGCACCTCTCCCGCCGCCTCGCCGACACCCACGCGCGGCTGGTCTCCCTCCACGCCGTCCGCGACGCCCCGCACGGTGCCATGTGGAACGCCGACCCCGCGGACTACGAGGAGACCCTGCGCCGCTTCATGACCCCGCTGGTGTGACGCCACTGGTGCGACTCCGCTGGTGCGACCCCGCCACAGCCCGGTCGCGCCCCCGCCCCGGCGAACGCCGGCGCGGTTCCGTTTGGCGCCGTACCACTGGCCCGATCCGGTGCCCGGACGGCACGCCCGAGCCCCGTGCCCGCCGTACCAGGAGGCCCCGGAGGCATTCCGTTTGGGTTTTCGGACCGTCAACCGGAAGACTGCACCCGTGACGTCCCGTATCCCGCGCGACTCCAGGCTTCGACTCGTCCGCTCCCGACCCCTGGCCGCCGCCCCCCAAGCGATGAACCAGCGGCGTTCGCGCCGCCCCGCGCCGCGCCCCCCGGAGGGCACCCCGGCCCGGTCGGAGCTGGCCAGAATGGCACGCTCCGGTCTTGCCGGCGCGGCCCGCGTCGCCCGCTGGGCCGACTCGGCCCTCGGTCCCGGCCGCGGCAGCGCGACCGCCGACGGCAAGGCCACCCTGTCCGACGCCACCGCCGACCGCGCGGCCCGCGAACTGGGCCTCACCGCGGCCGAGGTGCGCGCCGACTGGGACACCGCCCGCCTCGCCGGACTGATCGAGGTGCACGGCGACACCGCCCGTCCCGGCTGGCGGCTGCGCGCCTGGAACCGCGACGACAGCGCCGTGCTGCGCGGCTGGGTCGCCCTCTTCGACGCCTGGTCGCTGGCCCACCCCGAGCCCGCGGAGGAGCCCGCGGTCGTCGCCGAGGTCGTCTCCGCGATGCCCCAGGTGCTCTCCTTCCTCCAGCTGTCCGCCGGACCCGTCCCCGTGACGCAGCTCCTGGACCTGCTGGAGCAGCGCGTCACCGAACTGCGCACCGAACGCTGCGAGGTGCCCTACGGTCCCCAGCCGGCGCCCGGCACCGCGGGAGCGGTCCCGCCCGCCCCGGAGCCCGCCGACGACACCCCGCTCGCCCCGCTCCTCGACTGGGCCCTGCACGCCCTCGCCTCCGTCGGCGCCCTCACCTGCGGCGACGGACACGCCACGCTCACCCCGCTGGGCAACTGGGCGGTCTGGGTCAAGCTGGAGCAGATCTGCGTCGCCGCGCAGAGCCCCGCCGGCAACATCGAGCAGTCGGCCGAAGGCATGCTCCGCGGCTGCGGCCGGCTCCGCCCCAACGCCGCCCGCGACGAGTACCGCGCCTGGCTCGCCGCCCGTCCCGTCGGCAGCGCCGTCGCCGAGCTCCTCGGCGCCGCCCGCGGCGAGGACGCCCTGCTGCGCGGCCTCGCCTTCGACGCGCTGCGGGTCGTCGGCGCCCCCGCCGAGCCCGACGTGCGCGGCGTCGTCGACGAGCCGACGCTGCGCCCGTACGCGCTGCTGTGGCTGGCCGAGCACGACGGTGCCGACCCCGAGGACGCCCACGAGGTCCTCACCCGTCCGGAGGCCACCTGGCTGTGGGTCGACACCGCGGCGGCCGTCGCCGACCACGGGGAGGCGCCGCTGCTCGTGCGGCACCTGGAGTCGGCGGTGCAGGCCACCGTCCCCGCCCTGCTCGACGAGGTGCGCGCGGTCGGCCACCCCCGCACGGTGCAGGTCCTGGTCGCCCTCGCCGCCGCGCACCCCGACCCCGCCCTGGCCAAGGCGGTCCGCCGGGCGGCCTTCCAGGTCCACACCGGGGGCGGCTGAGCGCCGCGGCCCACGGGCGAACCGCCGGAGGCTACCCGGGTACCTCCGGCGCGTACGTCCCGAAGCTCCAGACGTTGCCCTCCAGGTCGCGGGCCATGTAGTCCCGCGAGCCGTAGTCCTGGTCGGTCGGCGGCATCAGGATCTCCGCGCCGTGCTCCACGGCCCGCCGGTGATGGGCGTCGACGTCCGCCACCACCACGTACACCCCCGTGGTGCCGCCGCTCTTCATCGCCTCGTCGAACCGGCCGCCCCTGCCCTTCGAGCCGAGCATGACCACGCCGTTGCCCTGGACCAGCTCGGCGTGGGCGACCGAGCCGTCCTCGTCCTCGTACACCGCGAGCCCGGTGAAGCCGAAGGCCTCGGTGAGCTGCCTGATCGCCGCCTTGGCGTCCGCGTACTGGAGCGTCGGGCAGATGCTCGGGCGCCCGCCCGCATTGCCTGCCATGCCGATCACTTCCTCGTGAGCCGGTGGCCCGTGCTGTTTTGGGCCCGTTTCGCCCAGTCTCGCACCGGCCACCGACAACGCTCACGGGGAAAAGCGGTTGCACGGCCCCGTTAGACTGGCCCTCATGGCCATTCTCCTCGTGCATTAGACGGCGGGATCCTCCACCACCGCCCACCCCGCCAATCCACCTGCCCTGGAGTCTGACCGTGATCTCCGCCTCCGGCATCGAGCTGCGCGCCGGTGCCCGTGTCCTCATCGAGAGCGCCACCTTCCGCGTCGCCAAGGGCGACCGCATCGGCCTGGTCGGCCGCAACGGCGCCGGCAAGACCACCCTCACCAAGGTCCTGGCCGGCGAGGGCCAGCCCGCCGCCGGTGCCGTCACCCGCTCCGGCGAGGTCGGCTACCTCCCGCAGGACCCGCGCACCGGCGACCTCGACGTGCTCGCCCGCGACCGCATCCTGTCGGCCCGCGGCCTGGACACCCTGATCCGCAAGATGCGGGAGAACGAACAGCGCATCGCCAACGGCCAGGGCGCCACCCGCGACAAGGCGCTCAGGCAGTACGAGCGCCAGGAGACCGAGTTCCTCACCAAGGGCGGATACGCCGCCGAGGCCGAGGCCGCCACCATCGCCGCCGCGCTCAACCTGCCCGACCGCGCGCTCGGCCAGCCCCTGCACACGCTCTCCGGCGGTCAGCGCCGCCGTATCGAGCTGGCCCGGATCCTGTTCTCGGACGCGGACACCCTGCTGCTCGACGAGCCGACCAACCACCTCGACGCCGACTCGATCATCTGGCTGCGGGACTACCTGAAGACCTACCGCGGCGGCTTCATCGTGATCTCCCACGACGTCGACCTGGTCGAGACGGTCGTCAACAAGGTGTTCTACCTGGACGCCAACCGCTCCCAGATCGACGTCTACAACATGGGCTGGAAGCTCTACCAGCAGCAGCGCGAGGCCGACGAGAAGCGCCGCAAGCGCGAGCGTCAGAACGCCGAGAAGAAGGCGTCCGCGCTGCACTCGCAGGCCGACAAGATGCGCGCCAAGGCCACCAAGACCGTCGCCGCGCAGAACATGGCCCGCCGGGCCGACAAGCTGCTGGCCGGCCTCGAGGCCGAGCGGAAGTCCGACAAGGTCGCCAAGCTCCGCTTCCCCGAGCCCGCGCCCTGCGGCAAGACCCCGCTGACCGCCGAGGGCCTGTCCAAGTCGTACGGCTCCCTGGAGATCTTCACCGACGTCGACCTGGCCATCGACAAGGGCTCCCGGGTCGTCATCCTCGGCCTCAACGGCGCCGGCAAGACCACGCTGCTGCGCCTCCTCGGCGGCGTCGAGAAGCCCGACACCGGCCAGGTGGTCGAGGGGCACGGACTCAAGCTCGGCTACTACGCGCAGGAGCACGAGACCCTCGACCCCGAGCGCACCGTCCTGGAGAACATGCGCTCGGCCAACCCGGACCTGGACCTCGTCGACGTCCGCAAGACGCTGGGCTCGTTCCTGTTCTCCGGCGACGACGTCGACAAGCCCGCCGGTGTCCTCTCCGGCGGCGAGAAGACCCGTCTGGCGCTGGCCACCCTCGTGGTGTCCTCGGCGAACGTGCTGCTCCTCGACGAGCCCACCAACAACCTCGACCCGGCCAGCCGCGAGGAGATCCTCGGCGCGCTGCGCACCTACAAGGGCGCCGTCGTCCTCGTCACCCACGACGAGGGCGCCGTCGAGGCGCTCCAGCCGGAGCGGATCATCCTGCTCCCGGACGGCGTCGAGGACCTGTGGGGCGCCGACTACGCGGACCTCGTCGCCCTCGCCTGAGCGTCACCCTCGCTTGATCGAATGGATGATCCACTGGTGGTGGATCATTCGGCCGATGGGTGATCCACCATCTGTGTGAGATCTCCTCATCAAGAGGTGTGTCCTACATCGATTTCGCGGCCGGGCCCCCATCGCCGGGGGGTCCGGCCGCCGCGCCTTTCTGACCAGGAATTTCGCCGGAAAACCCGTTCGGCCGAACGGGCCCGATTCTTTGGAATCACGAATTCCGTATGTGGGGACCCGCTCCTGTCGTCACAACCTTGTCTCATCGACCTTGCCGAATGGGTGGCCATGAGCGCCGGGAGGGGTGATCATGAGAAGACCAGAGCGCACTTCCCATGAGGAGGCACGGGTGGCCGAGACTCTGAAGAAGGGCAGCCGGGTTACCGGCGCCGCGCGCGACAAGCTCGCGGCAGACCTGAAGAAGAAGTACGACGCCGGTGCGAGCATCCGGGCGTTGGCCGAGGAAACCGGCCGCTCGTATGGCTTTGTGCACCGCATGCTCAGCGAGTCGGGCGTCACGCTCCGAGGGCGTGGCGGGGCTACCCGGGGCAAAAAGGCCACATCGGCCTGACGTCCCGGGCGGTCCCCGGCTCCGAAAGTGTTCCGAAAGTGATGGTGGCCACCCGGCCGGTCGTCCGACCGCTCGGGTGGTTACTGTGCAGTCACTTAGCCCTGCCGTCGCACGGCGCACCGCCCGGCGCGCGGCGGGGACGACGACCGCACCTTTCGGAGGCGCCCCATGGCTTCGCCCGCCCACGACCCCGGTCCCGCACTCGACCAGGACGGCGTGCGGCTCACCGTCGACGACGCGATCGCCACGGTGACGCTGACCAACCCGGCCAAGCGCAACGCGCAGAGCCCCGCTCTGTGGCGGGCGCTCACCGAGGCCGGCCGGCTGCTGCCCGGCTCCGTCCGGGCCGTGGTGCTGCGTGCCGAGGGCAAGTCGTTCTCGGCCGGGCTGGATCGGCAGGCGTTCACGCCCGAGGGCTTCGACGGCGAACCGTCGTTCATCGACCTCGCGCGGGGCGGCGACGCCGAGCTGGACGCGACCATCGCCGAGTACCAGGAGGCGTTCACCTGGTGGCGGCGCAGCGACCTGGTGTCGGTCGCCGCCGTCCAGGGGCACGCCATCGGCGCGGGCTTCCAGCTGGCCCTCGCCTGCGACCTGCGGGTCGTCGCCGACGACGTGCAGTTCGCCATGCGCGAGACCAGCCTGGGCCTCGTGCCGGACCTGACGGGCACGCATCCCCTGGTGTCCCTCGTCGGCTACGCCCGCGCGCTGGAGATCTGCGCGACCGGGCGGTTCGTCGCGGCCGAGGAGGCCGTCAGTACCGGACTGGCCAACCTCGCCGTGCCCGCCGACCAGCTCGACCCGGCGGTGCACGACCTGGTGTCCGCGATCCTGGCCGCACCGCGCGACGCGGTCGTCGAGACGAAGGCGCTGCTCCAGGGCGCCCGCACGCGGGACTACGAAGCCCAGCGCACCGCCGAACGCGCCGCGCAGGGACGCCGCCTGCGCGACCTGGCGGGCCTCGGGGAGTAGGGGCCCGCTCCCGAGGGAGTCCGGTTCCGGTTGACCGGCCCACGGCGGCGGCCGCGCGCACGGTGCGCGCGGCCGCCGCCGTCGTTCCTCCCGCCTGCCACATCCGTGGCGCGCGCCCCCGCGACCCCGCCTAACGTGGTCACAGGACCACGACCGGAAGGGACGGACGGCGATGAGCGACATGGAGAGCCACCGGAGCGGACAGGACACGATCGACACCCCCGGAGCGGTCAAGGCCCCGACCGTGCGGCGCGGCGGCGGAGACCCCGGAGCCCGGGGACGGACCACGATCGCCGACGGCGTCGTGGAGAAGATCACCGGAATGGCGGCACGCGACGTCGCCGGTGTGCACGCCATGGGCAGCGGGATGTCGCGGACCTTCGGCGCGGTGCGCGACCGGGTCCCCGGCGGGACCAGGTCCGGGGTGACGCGCGGGGTGAAGGCCGAGGTCGGCGAGAAGCAGACCGCCCTCGACCTGGAGATCGTCGTCGAGTACGGCGTGTCGATCGCGGACGTGGCCCGGGACGTACGGGAGAACGTGGTCGCGGCGGTGGAGCGGATGACCGGGCTCGAGGTCGTCGAGGTCAACATCGCGGTGAGCGACGTGAAGCTGCCCGACGAGGAGGACGAGGAACCGGAGCCCCGGATCAAATGACGCGGACCGGGACGGACGGCGGGCCGCGACGGACGGCGGGCCGAGCGGTGGAGGGACCGAAGGGTGGAGGACCGAGCGGTGAATGAGGGGAGCGCACCATGAGCATGGCCGTGGTCGGCATGATCGCCGGCATGGCACTGGGTTTCGCCGGGTACTTCGGCGGGTTCGGCGCCTTCCTGCTGGTGGCGGCCCTGGGGGCCGTCGGGTTCGTCGTCGGCCGCCTCCTGGAGGGGGACATGGCCCTCGGGGACTTCTTCCGCAGCCGCGACGACCGGCGGCGGTGACCGCCGTGAGCGACGGGGCCGGCGAACTCCTCGAACCCCTGGCCCGGGTGGCGCCGGGCGAGCGCGGTGCCACCCGGATCGCCGACCGGGTCGTCGCCAAGGTCGCCGCCCGGGCGGCGCGCGAGGCTCTCGGCCCGCTCCACCCGGACGCCGCACGGCCGTACGCCACCGTCGTCGTCCACCACGACAGCGCCCGCGTCAGCGTCCACCTGGAACTCGACTACCCGTGCGACATCGGCGCCCGCTGCGGCCGGGTGCGTCACCAAGTCGTCCAGCGGGTACGCGCGTTGGTGGGCATGGCGGTGCCGGAGGTCGCCGTCCGGGTGGAGCGGCTGCACCTGGCGGCGGAGTACGGCGCGAGGCACGGGAGGACGCGATGAGCGAGCCCCGGGGCGCGGGGACGGGCGAGGGCGCCACCCAGCGCCTGCCCGTCGTGGAACGCGGCACGGAGCCGGCACCTCAGGAGCGTGAGCCCGGCGTCCCGGACGGGGCCGGGAGCGGCCGGGCCGGCCGCTTCTGGTCCGCGCGCCGCCTCCCCGCCGGGCTCGTGGCGCTCCTGCTCCTGCTCCTCGCCGGGGCCTTCCTCTACGACGTCGTCGCCGTGCGCGCCGGCCGGTCCGCGCTCGGCTGGCGCCGCGACCTGGCCCGGCAGCTCGCCGAACGGCCCGTCGACGACACCTGGGTGCTCGTCGGCGCGGGAGTCGCCGCGGCCCTCGGGCTGTGGCTGCTCGTGCTGGCCCTCACCCCCGGCCTGCGCCGGGTGCTGCCGATGCGGCGCACCCACCCCGACGTACGCGCCGGACTGCACCGGGACGCCGCCGCCACGGTGCTGCGCGACCGGGCCATGGAGGTGTCCGGGGTGCAGGCGGCCCGCGTACGGCTGCGCCGCCGCCGGGCCCGCGTACGGGCGCTGTCGCACTTCCGGGAACTGGACGACGTACGGGCCGATCTGGACGGTGTGCTCGACGACGCGGTGCGCGGCCTCGGCCTGGCCCGGCCGCCCGCCGTGTCGCTGCGGGTCAAGCGTCCCGGACGGAAGGGGTGAGCGCGGTGCTCAGGACCGTGAACCGGGTACTGACCGCACTGGCGGGACTGGTCCTGCTGGCCGTCGGCGGCGCGGTGCTGGCCGTCGGGTTCGACGCCCCCGCGCCCTCCTGGTGGGTCCACCAGGGGCCGCACGACGTGCTGCTGAGCAACGCCGAACGGACCCGGTGGCGGGACGCGGGCTGGTGGTGGCCGGTCGTCATCGCGGCGCTGGCCGTCCTGCTGCTGCTCGCCCTGTGGTGGCTCGTCGCGGTGGTGCGCCGCCGCAGGCTCACCGAGGTCCTCGTCGACACCGGGGACGGAGAGGGCGCCACACTGCGCGGCAGGGCGCTCGAGGACGTCCTCGCCGGCGAGGCGGACCGGGTGGACGGGGTCGAACGGGCCGGCGTCCGGCTCACCGGCCGCCGCGACGCCCCGAGAGCACGCGTCCGGCTGCTCCTGGCCCCGCACGTGGACCCCGGCACCGCCCTGCACGAGCTCACCACCCGCGCCCTGACCCACGCCCGCGGTTCGTCGAACCTGCCGTCGCTCCCGGCGGAGGTCCAGCTCCGGGGCGTCAAGCACCGGGCCGAGCGGGTCGGCTGAGGGCTGCCGGGCCGCGTTCCCCCGGCTCAGAACCCGTGCCGCACACCGCCGTCCACCGGCACCATGACGCCCGTGATGTACGACGCCGCCGGGGAGAGCAGGAACGCGGACACGCGGCCGAACTCCTCCGGCGCGCCGTAGCGGCGCAGCGGGATGCGGGACTCGGCGGCCGCCCTGGTCGCCTCCGGGTCGGCGGACAGACCGTCCAGCTCGCGCACCCGGTCGGTGTCGACGCGGCCCGGCAGCAGGCCGACGACGCGGATGCCGCGCGGGCCCAGCTCGTCGGCGAGGGACTTGGCGAGGCCCGCGAGCCCGGGGCGCAGGCCGTTGGAGATGGTCAGGCCCGGGATCGGCTCGTGCACCGAGCCCGACAGGACGAAGCCGATCACCCCGCCGTCCGCCAGCTCGGCCGCCGCCGTCCGGGCGAGGCGCACCGCGCCGAGGAACACCGACTCGAACGCCGCCTGCCACTGCTCGTCGGTGTTGTCGGCAACGAACCCGGGCGGCGGCCCGCCCACACTGATCAGCACACCGTCGAAACGGCCGAAGCGCTCACGGGCGGTCGCGATCAGGCGCGCGGCGGCCTCCGGGTCGGCGTTGTCCGCGGCCACCCCGACCGCGCCCGGTCCCAGTGCCGAGGCCGCCTCGGCGACGCTCTTCTCCTCCCGCCCCGTGACGACCACCTTCGCCCCGTCGGCGACCAGTTCGCGCGCGGCGGCGTTGCCCAGGCCCCGGGTGGCTCCCGTGACGACGTACACCCGGTCCTTCAGTCCAAGATCCATGGCCCTATCCTGCCTTCTCCTCCCCGAACAGGGCGAGGGCCGTGTTCACCAGGCCGACGTGGCTGAAGGCCTGCGGGAAGTTGCCGAGCTGGTGCCCGGCCACCGGGTCGTACTCCTCGGCCAGCAGCCCCACGTCGTTGGCGAGCCCCACCAGCCGCTCGAACAGCTCCCGGGCCTCCTTCGTCCGGCCGGTGGCGTGCAGCGCGTCCGCGTACCAGAACGAGCACACCAGGAACGTCCCCTCGCCGCCCGGCAGCCCGTCGACCCGGCGGCCCTCGGTGCTGTAGCGGCGCACCAGACCGTCCCGGGTCAGCTCCGCGCCGATCGCGTCGACCGTGCCGACGACGCGCGGGTCGTCCGGCGGCAGGAAGCCCACGCGCGGGACGAGCAGCAGCGAGGCGTCCAGTTCCCGCGAGCCGTAGTACTGGGTGAAGGTGTTGCGTTCCGGGTCGTAGCCCTTCTCGCACACCTCGCGGTGCACCTCGTCGCGCAGCGCGCGCCACGCGTCGGGGTCTCCGCCGCCCAGTTCGGGGTGCGCCTCCAGCGTGCGCACCGCCCGGTCCAGGGCCACCCACGTCATCACCTTCGAGTGCACGAACTGCCGGCGCCCGCCCCGCACCTCCCACAGCCCCTCGTCGGGCTCCCGCCACACCGTGGCCAGGTAGTCCATCAGGGCGCACTGGAGCTCCCACATCTGCGGCCGGGGACGCATCCCCGCCAGCCGGGCCAGCGACAGGGAGTCCATGACCTCGCCGTACACGTCCAGCTGGAGCTGGTTCACCGCGTCGTTGCCGACGCGGACCGGCGTGGAGCCGGCGAAGCCGGACAGCCACGGCAGCTCGAACTCGGGCAGCCGCCGCTCGCCCGCGACGCCGTACATGATCTGGAGGTCCGCCGGGTTGCCCGCGACCGCGCGCAGCAGCCAGTCGCGCCAGGCCTCGGCCTCCTCCAGGTACCCGGCCGACAGCAGGGCGCCCAGGGTGAGCGTGGAGTCGCGCAGCCAGCAGAAGCGGTAGTCCCAGTTGCGCACCCCGCCCGGCTCCTCGGGCAGCGAGGTCGTGGGGGCGGCCACGATGCCGCCGGTGGGTTTGTACGTGAGTGCCTTCAGCGTGATCAGGGAGCGGACCACGGCGTCCCGGTGCGGGCCCTCGTAGCGGCACCGCGCCGCCCACTCGCGCCAGTCCTCGACGCTGTGCTCCAGCGACATGTACGGGTCGACCAGCGGCGGTCTGGCCTCGTGCGAGGGGTGCCAGGTCAGTACGAACGCGACCTTCTCACCCGCGGCGACGGTGAACTCCGCGTGCGTCCCGAAGTCCTGGCCCCAGGTGTGCACGTCCGGCTCGCTGCGCAGCCACGCCGAGTCCGGCCCGGCGACGGCCACCCGGTGCCCGTCGGCCCTGCGCACCCACGGCACGATCGAGCCGTGGTCGAAGCGCAGCCGGAGCACGCTGTGCACGGTGACCTCGCCGCTCAGGCCCTCCACGATGCGGACGAGGTCGGGGGCGCGGTCGCGCTGGGGCATCAGGTCGGTGACGCGGACCGAGCCGTCCGCGGTCTCCCACTCGGTGTCCAGGACGAGGGTGTCGGGCCGGTAGGCGCGCCGCGTGCAGCGGTCCGCGCCCTTGGGGGCGATGCGCCAGTGGCCGTTGTCGTCGTCGCCGAGCAGCCGGGCGAAGCAGGCGGCCGAGTCGAAGCGGGGCAGGCAGAGCCAGTCCACGGAGCCGTCCGTGCCGACCAGGGCCGCGGTCTGCTGGTCGCCGATGAGCGCGTAGTCCTCGATGTGGGGGTGCACGGGGTTTCGTCTTCCCGACCGGAGCACGGAGCAATCGGATCCGCCCGTGCGGGCTCGGAAGCCACCGAGGGCTACACCGCCGCGGGTTCCGCCTGCGCCGGCTCCGTCTCCTCGGCGGTCTCGCGCTCGCGCCTCTCGCGGCGGACCAGGAACCACCACCCGACCGGAACGGCCGCGGCGAACAGCCACCACTGGATCGCGTAGGCGAAGTTCAGCGCGGCGTTCTCGTTGCCGGGCTTACCGATCGGCTCCGGGGTCTTGCCCTGCGGCTCCGGTGTCTTCAGGACGACGTACCCGCCGAGTACCCGGGCGTCCAGGCGCTCGGCCTGCTGCTCACTGCTGATGAGCATGATCTGCCGGTCCGGCAGGCCCTCGAGGTCCTTGATGCCGCTCGCCTCGGTCGTCTCGTCTGGCATCAGCCGTCCGGTGACGGTGATCTCCCCCCGGGGCGGCGCGGGGATCTCGGGGAACTCCGTCTGGCTCGGCCCGTCGGCGGGGATCCAGCCCCGGTTGACCAGCATGATCTTGCCGTCGTCCAGGACGAACGGGGTCAGCACGTGGTAGCCGATGTTGTCGTCGCCGTCGGTGCGGCGCCGTACGACGACCTCGCGGTCCGTGTCGAAGCGGCCCTTCGCGGTGACGGTCCGGTACCGCTCACGCGTGGTGATCTTCTTGCCGGGCGTGGTCAGCGACTCCACGGGCACCGGCGACGCCTCGAGCGCGCGCGCGACCAGGTCGTTCCGGGCGGTGCGCTCCTCGTAGCGGTGCATCTGCCAGAAGCCCAGCTGGATCATCGTGGGGATGAGCAGCACGGCGACCAGCGTGAGGATCACCCACTGGCGGGACAACAGGAAGCGGTACACGCATCGACGGTACCTTGGCCGGGAGCGGCCCTCGCGGGGAGGTACCCACGAGGGCCGCAGCCCCGCGTCTGCGGGGAGCACATGCCCCGCTTGTACGGGCATGGGGTCTACCGCGGACCATCCCCGCTTCGGCGGGGAGCACGTCCGACGTCAATGCCGCGGCGTGGGTTCAACGATGGCTTCGACTGGCGGTCACGCGCAGCACTCAGACCTTGTCGACGATCCCCGCCCTCCCCTCCGCGCGGGCGCAGTGGGCGCCGCAGAACCAGTGGCCGTCGACCTCGACTCCCTGGCCGATGATCTGCACCCGGCAGTGCTCGCAGATCGGGGCCATCCGGTGGATCGCGCAGGAGAAGCAGTCGAAGACGTGCACCGCTCCCTGGGCGTGGACCTCGAAGGTCATTCCGTAGTTGTTGCCGCAGACTTCGCATGTCGCCATGCGCCACAGGGTGGGCCGTCGCCGCGGAGACGGGCGGGCGGGCGCCGGGCGAGTCGCCCGGAATCACCCGTCCGTACGGCTCCGCCCGGCCGCGCGCCTCAGGACGCGGCGTCCGCGGGCTCGACGTCCGCGAGGAGCTGCCCGAACGCCGCCTCGTCCACCACCGGCGTGCCGAATTGCCGGGCCTTGACCACCTTGGAGGTGCCCGAGTCCGGGTCGTTGGTGACCAGCAGGCTGGTCAGCCGGGACAGGCTGGTCGCGACGTGCAGCCCCGCCTCGACGGCACGGTCCTCCAGCAGGTCCCGCTCGACGGAGGTGTCACCCGAGAAGGCGACCCGCATGCCCTGCTTGAGCTTTTTGCCCACTTCGTACCGGCCCGGGTTGGGATGGGGGCATGCGGGCCTTTTGCGGGAGGGGCGCCAACTGCTCGGCCGGTGGCTCCCGTAGCCCGCCTGCTGCCCGATCCGGGGGGCGGGTCGGTCCGACCACTCGGTCAGCGGCCGGCACTCGTGCAGCGGCAGCCGCACGCCCCCCGCCGCCGCGGCCACCAGGCTCGGCCGGAACGCCTCCGCCAGCACCCGCGCGTCGTCCAGCGCGTGGTGCGCCCGCTGCTGCACGACGCCGAAGTGCGCGGCCAGCGACTCCAGCTTGTGGTTGGGCAGCGGCAGGTCCAGCGCCTTGGACAGGGCGATGGTGCACAGCCGTTGCCGCACCGGCGCCTCGCGCTCGGCGCGCGCGTACTCGCGGGCGATCATCTGCCAGTCGAAGACGGCGTTGTGCGCGACGAGGACCCGCCCGTCCAGCCGGGCCGCGAACTCCTCGGCGACGTCCGGGAAGAGGGGCGCGTCCCGGAGCACGTCGTTCGTCAGACCGTGTATCCACACCGGCCCCGGATCCCGCTGCGGATTGACCAGGGTGTACCAGTGGTCCTCGACCTCGCCGCGGGCGTCCAGCCGGTAGACGGCCGCCGAGATGATGCGGTCGTCGCGGGCCAGGCCGGTGGTCTCCACGTCGACGACCGCGTACCCCTGCGGATACGCGGTCGGCCACGCCGTGGCGGACGGCGCTGCGGTCGTGCGGTCTTCGAGCATGGTCAATGAGGATACGGGCCGGGACCGACACTCCGGTCCCGCAGGTACCCCGTTCCGTCAAGTTCCGGACGGCCGGGGAGCGTTGCGGTACCCCTCGCGCACCCACCGCCGGCCCGGCGCGTCGCACGGCCGTCCGGGGTCACCAGCGGATCGGCACCGGAAGCGCCGTCAGGAGCCCCGACACCGCGACCACCACGCCCAGCGCGACGACCTCCGCGCGCGCGGGGGAGCAGGCGGCCAGCGGGTCGGCGGCGCGGCCCAGCCGGATCCTGGCCCACAGCGCGAGGGCGGCGACGGCGGCCACCAGCAGCACCTTGGCGAGCAGGACACGCCCGTACGCGGTGTCCGTGAGCTGGTCCAGGACGGTGCCCGCCGGCATCCGGCGCAGCGAACTGCCCACCCCGGTCGCCGTGAGGGCGGCCAGCAGAACGGCCGCCACGCGCGCGTAGAGCCCCAGCAGGGCGGGCCCCGCCTCGGCGTCGTGCCAACGCCGCAGGATCCGCAGCGCGTACAGCAGACCGCCCACCCACAGCGAGGCGCAGGTCAGATGGACGAGGGTCAGACCGGAGCCGAGCAGCGGGCTGTACTCGGTCGTGGGGTGGGCGCGCAGCGCGTCCGCGACGATCACCGCGGCCAGCGGCCAGACCTGGAGCCCGGGCCGGCGCGAGGTCGCGCACAGCCAGGCCGCGAGGAACCCGTTGACCTCCAGGAGCGCGAGCTTGCCGTCGCGGGTCGCGTAGAGGCCGCCGACGTCGATGTCGGCGGCGGAGTCCGGCACCAGGTTGCCGGTGGCCACCACCGAGGCCAGTGCGAGGGCGGCGACGAAACCGGTGGCGGCCGCGTACGGGGCCCAACTGCCCGGCCGGTCCGGGGGAGCGCCGGGCAGCCTCCGGGCCAGCCGGTTCACGAAGAGTTCGCCGAGCGGCACGCTCAGCGCGGCGAAGAGCACCGTGCGCAGCAGGGCGATGCCGCCGGTGCCGGGCGCCTCGGCCTCCCCGGTGCCGTGCAGCGCGGGGGACGGGCCGAGCACGGGTATCAGCGCGCCCAGTGCCACCAGTACGAGTACGGCCACGGTCCGGCCGGTTCCGGAGGGCCGCGCGTGGCGTCCGGTGCCGGTGGTCCGGGAAGGGGGTCGTATCGAGGTCACCCCAGGATCTTCACCAAGTCGTCAGATCCGGGCAAGTCGCTCAGCGGGCCGGGCGGCCGCCCGGCCCGCTGTACGCGCGCGTGAGGGTCTTCGCGGGTCCTGCACACATGTGCCGCTCACGCGCGCGTGCCGTTCAGCGGGGCAGCGGTTACCAGGTCACCGCGTCCAGCGCGTCGGCCATGCCCCAGCCGTAGAAGCCGTTGCGGTTCTTCGGGCCCTCGCACACCGCGTCGACCTTGCCGTCGCCGTCGATGTCGTACGGCTTGGTGCACGCCGTGGCGTCGGCCTCGGCGTACAGCAGGGCCTTGACCATCGCCGGGGAGGCGTGCGGGTGCGTCGACTTGATGAGGGCGGCGACGCCCGCGACGTGCGGGGAGGCCATCGACGTACCGGCCATGTAGCCCCACTTGCCGCCGGGCAGCGTGCCCAGGATCAGTCCGCTGGTGGCGGGCGGCTCGGGCGTCTGGTAGGCCGTCGAGTCGCCGCCGGGCGCGGCGATGTCGACGACGCCCCGGCCGTAGTTGGAGAAGGACGACTTGAGGCCCTTCGCACCGGTCGCCGCGACCGTCACGACACCCGGCAGCTGGGTCGGGATGTCCAGGCACTTCGACGGGTCGACCGTCCGGTCACCGGGCGTGGTGTCGTTCGGCGAGGACGGGTCGGTGATCTCGTCGGAGGTGAGGTCGTAGTTCTCGTTGCCGGCCGCGGCGACGTTCACCGCGCCCTTCTTCTCCGCGTACCGCGTGGCCCGCGAGACGGCCTCGACGAGCGCCTTCTGGTCCGGGTCGTCCTTGCAGTTGAAGTACCACGGGTCGGTGTAATAGCTGTTGTTGGTGACGTCCACGCCGTGCTCGGCGGCCCACATGAAGCCGCAGACCACGGCCTCGGTGTAGAAGAAGCCGTCGGGGTTGCCGACCTTGATGCCGGACACCTTCACCCCGGGCGCCACGCCGGTCATGCCGATGCCGTTCTTGGCGGCGGCTATCTCCCCGGCCACGTGGGTGCCGTGCGGGCTCTCGGACGCGCTCGGCCGCCAGGCGCCGTCGGTGGTGTCCGGCTTGCCCGCGACGCAGTTGACCGACGCCTCGCGGTCGAAGTTCGGGGCGATGTCCGGGTGCGTGTCGTCGACGCCGGTGTCGAGCACGGCGACGGTCACCTTCTCGCTGCCCAGCGACTTCTCGTGCGCCTTGTCCGCCTTGATGGCGGGCAGGTCCCACTGGAGCGACTCCAGCGGGTCCTGGCCCTCGGCCTTCGCGGAGCCGGCCTTGGCGGCGGCCAGGTCCTTGCCGCTCAGCACCTGCGGCGCGCCCGTGTCGGTCGTGGCCGCCGAGGGCAGCGGCGCGGTGCGGGTGGCACCGGCCGACTGCACACCGCGCACCTTGCGGACGGTCCTGGCGAAGTCCGGGTTGGCGGAGTGGACGACGATCACGCCGATCCGGTCGTACGACGTGACGATCGTGCCGCCCGCCTTGGCTATCGCGCGACGCACGGTGGCCGAAGGGCGGTGCCCGGGGGAGACGTTGACGACGTAGCTGAGCGAGGTCCCGTCGGTCGCCGTCGCGGGGGCGGCCTCGGCGGCCGGAGCCGCGGTGGCCGGGGCGCCCGGCAGGAGGGCCAGCGACGCGGCCACGGCCAGGCCGGCCGGGATCGCGAGGGCACGGCGGTGACGCGGGTGAGGTGCGGTCATGCGTGGTGTCTCCAGTCCGTCGGGAAAGCTCGGGAAACTCGTGCCGAGCGCGGGCCACCCGGGAAACGCAGATGATCCATGGGGTCTCCACATCATCGGCAGACGGCACCTGCCCGGGACACGGGTAACGGACCGGGCAGGTACATGACGTAGTGGTGCAGGGTGAAGCTATCCCCGAAGTCGCTGGCCAGCAATGACCCGCAGAGGGTGACTTCGGAAAGTGCCAGGGGTGTTGAACCGGTCCCCCCGGGGCTCCGTGTCGTTGGACAGGGAGCCCGAGCCCGACCGGCCCCCTGCGAGAACACCGAGGTCCAAGCCGTCATGTCCGTCGTACGAGGAGACTCCGTGGCCACCGACGCACCGCCCCCCTCGAAAGAGGAGCCCCCCTCGCGAGAGGAACACCGACTCCCCTCCGCCGAGGAGTTCTCCGAAGTGCAGCAGAGCGCCGAGTTCGCCGAACTGCGCCGCTCCTTCCGCTCCTTCGCGTTTCCGCTGACCGTCGCCTTCGTCGCCTGGTACCTGCTCTACGTGCTGCTGTCGAACTACGCCGGCGGCTTCATGGGCACCAAGCTCTTCGGCAACATCAACGTCGCGTTCGTCTTCGGCATCGCCCAGTTCGTCACCACGTTCCTCATCGCCTGGTGGTACTCGCGGCACGCCGCCGCGAAGCTCGACCCCAAGGCCGAGGCCATCAAGTCCCGGATGGAGGGCGGCGCATGAGCCCCGCACAGTCCGTATTCGCCGCCGAACTGGCCGCCAACGAGGCGAGCGAACACCGGCCGCTGATCATCACGCTCTTCGCGGTCTTCGTCGCCGCGACGCTGTTCATCACCGTCTGGGCCGGCCGCCAGACCAAGGACGCCGCCGACTTCTACGCCGGCGGCCGGTCGTTCAGTGCCTTCCAGAACGGCCTCGCCGTCTCCGGCGACTACATGTCGGCCGCGTCCTTCCTCGGCATCGCCGGCGCGATCGCCCTCTTCGGCTACGACGGCTTCCTGTACTCCATCGGCTTCCTGGTCGCCTGGCTGGTCGCCCTGCTCCTGGTCGCCGAGCCGCTGAGGAACTCCGGCCGCTACACCATGGGCGACGTCCTCGCGTACCGCATGCGCCAGCGGCCCGTACGCACCGCCGCCGGCACCTCCACGATCGTCGTGTCGATCTTCTACCTGCTGGCCCAGATGGCGGGCGCGGGCATCCTCGTCTCGCTGCTGCTCGGCATCACCTCCGACGCCGGCAAGATCCTCATCGTCGCCCTCGTCGGCGTCCTGATGATCGTGTACGTCACCATCGGCGGCATGAAGGGCACCACCTGGGTCCAGATGGTCAAGGCCGTGCTGCTGATCGGCGGCACCATCCTGATCACCTTCCTGGTGCTGCTGAAGTTCGACTTCAACATCTCCGACCTGCTCGGCAAGGCCGCCGAGAACAGCGGTGCGGGCAGCTCCTTCCTGGAGCCCGGACTGAAGTACGGCGCCACCGGCACGTCCAAGCTGGACTTCATCTCGCTCGGCATCGCCCTCGTGCTCGGCACCGCCGGTCTGCCGCACATCCTGATCCGCTTCTACACGGTGCCCAACGCCAAGGCCGCCCGTAAGTCCGTGAACTGGGCGATCGGCATCATCGGCGCCTTCTACCTGATGACCATCGCCCTCGGCTTCGGCGCCGCCGCGCTCATCGGCAAGGACGAGATCATCGCCTCCAACCCGTCGGGCAACACGGCCGCGCCGCTGCTCGCGCTCCATGTGGGCGGCGTCGACTCGGCGTGGGGCGCGATCCTGCTCGCCACGATCTCGGCGGTGGCCTTCGCGACCATCCTCGCCGTCGTCGCGGGCCTCACCCTCGCCTCGTCGTCGTCCTTCGCCCACGACATCTACGCCAACGTCATCCGCAAGGGGCAGGCCACCGAGAAGGAGGAGATGCGGGCGGCCCGCTGGGCGACCGTCTTCATCGGCATCGTCTCCATCGCCCTCGGCGCCCTCGCCCGCGACCTGAACGTGGCCGGCCTGGTCGCCCTGGCCTTCGCCGTCGCCGCCTCGGCCAACCTGCCGACGATCCTCTACAGCCTCTTCTGGAAGCGGTTCACCACCCAGGGCGCCCTGTGGTCGATCTACGGCGGCCTGATCGTCGCCGTCGGGCTCGTGCTGTTCTCGCCCGTCGTCTCCGGCGACCCGAAGGCGATGTTCCCGGACGTCGACTTCGCCTGGTTCCCGCTGCAGAACCCGGGGCTCATCTCGATCCCGTTCGGTTTCCTGATGGGCTGGCTCGGCACGGTCCTGTCGAAGGAGAAGCCCGACGAGGCGAAGTACGCGGAGCTGGAGGTCAGGTCCCTGACCGGCACCGGAGCGCACTGACACCCCCGGTCCGACCCTTGCCGGCGCGGCCGCTCGTAGATCCCTACGACGCGGCCGCCCCGCACGTCGTGGGTTCGGGCGGCTGTCGATGTCGGACCGGTCACGTAGGCTCGACGGTGTCGGAGGAGAGAAGTGCTCCGCCGATCCGCGTCGAGGGAGGGGGCCCACGTGCTCATCGACACCTACGGCCGAGTGGCCACCGACCTGAGGGTCTCGCTCACAGACCGCTGCAACCTGCGCTGCACCTACTGCATGCCCGAAGAGGGCCTCCAGTGGCTCGCCAAGCCCGACCTGCTCACGGACGACGAGATCGTCCGCCTCATCGACATCGCGGTCACCTCCCTCGGCATCGAGGAGGTCCGCTTCACCGGCGGGGAGCCCCTGCTGCGCCCCGGCCTGGTCGGCATCGTCGAGCGCGTCGCCGCCCTCGACCAGCGCCCCCGGATGTCGCTGACCACCAACGGCATCGGCCTCAAGCGGACGGCGAGCGCCCTGAAGGCCGCGGGCCTGGACCGGGTCAACGTCTCCCTGGACACGCTGCGCCCGGACGTCTTCAAGACCCTCACCCGGCGCAATCGCCACCAGGACGTCCTGGAGGGCCTGGAAGCCGCCCGCGAGGCCGGACTCACCCCCGTCAAGGTCAACAGCGTCCTGATGCCGGGGCTCAACGACGACGAGGCACCCGACCTGCTCGCCTGGGCCGTCGAGCACGACTACGAGCTGCGCTTCATCGAGCAGATGCCCCTGGACGCCCAGCACGGCTGGAAGCGTGAGGGCATGATCACCGCCGGTGACATCCTCACGTCCCTGCGCACCCGCTTCGAGCTGACCGCGGAGGGCGCCGGGGAGCGCGGCTCGGCCCCCGCCGAACGCTGGCTCGTGGACGGCGGCCCGCACCGCGTCGGGGTCATCGCCTCCGTCACCCGCCCGTTCTGCTCGGCCTGCGACCGCACCCGCCTGACCGCCGACGGCCAGGTCCGCACCTGTCTGTTCGCCACCGAGGAGACCGACCTGCGCGCGGCCCTGCGCTCCGACGCCCCCGACGAGGAGATCGCCCGCATCTGGCGCCTGGCCATGTGGGGCAAGAAGGCGGGCGCGGGCCTCGACGACCCGACCTTCGTCCAGCCCGACCGCCCGATGTCGGCGATCGGGGGTTAGGGCCGCCCGCCCGCCCCGCCGGTCCCGCCCGCCCCGCCGGTCCCGCCGGAGCCCTCTGTGGACTCCGTGGCTTCCCACTCGGCGAGCGGGACCACGTCCTTCAGGAAGCCCCGGACTCCGAGGAACTGGGACAGGGACTCGCGGTGCTCGTCGCACGCGATCCACGTCTTGCGGCGCTCCGGGGTGTGCAGCTTCGGGTTGTTCCAGGCCAGCACCCACACGGCGGCGGTGCGGCAGCCCTTGGCGGAGCAGATCGGGGTGGTCTCGTCACTCACTGTTTCTTCTCACAGGTCCCCACACAAGGCGACGCCGAGCAGCCACGGGGGGAGCTGCCCGGCGTCGGTCCGTCGCTCCGACGGGGGATGCGGAGCGCGTACGAAGTATGTCACGGCCCACCCTTCGCCGGGCCCGGAACAACACGAATTCATCTGAGCAGTTCTTCGGCCTGGCGTGGAATCGACGCTGCCCCGAAGGGGGTGCCGCGGTCACGGCCGACCGCGTGACTCACCGCTCGGGCCCGGCCCCGGATCGGCCGCGGCGCCTTCCGGGACGGATTCCGCCGCGCCGTTCCCGGCCCGCGGCGGTGTGATCATCGGCGGGGTCGGCGCCGTCACGAACGTCGACGGCAAGGATGGCGCGTTCTCACGCCCGGCGTTGGCGATCACGACCGCGATGTACGGCAGCGCCGCCCCGAGGATCAGCGCCGCGATCGCGACGTGCCGTTCCACGTTCCACAGGCAGACGGCGAGGATCACCGACACCGTGCGGATCGACATCGAGATGACGTACCGGCGCTGCCGCCCGCGCACGTCCTCCTGGAGGCCCCTGCGGGCCCCGGTGATCCGGAACACCTCGGCACTGCCGCCGGCGCTCTGATTCCGCATCTGGTTCCACCATCCGCCCGCATCGGACTCTCCCCGCCCCGCTCTCGTCCGCGGCCGCTCGGGGACACCGGTCCCGGACAACTCACCACGTTACGCCGCGCCTGCGCCGCTCACGAGACCGGGGCACCACCGCCTCGGCCGCACCGTGTGCGCCGCACGGCGTAGGAAGCGGTAACCCGATCGGCCGTACGCGGCATGCGCCGTACGCGGTACGGCCGAACACTGGTGGCAATGCTCGCGTAGGGCCGGACGAGGAGGCAGCCATGGGCTGGTTGTGGGCGATCATCGTGGGATTCGTGCTCGGCTTGATCGCCAAGGCGATCATTCCCGGCAAGCAGCACATGCCCCTGTGGCTGACCACCATCTGCGGCATGATCGGCGCGATCATCGGCAACGCGATCGCCCGCGCGGCCGGCGTCGAGGCGACGGCCGGCATCGACTGGTGGCGGCACCTGTTCCAGCTGGTGGCCGCGATCATCGTCGTCGGCCTCGGCGACGCGGCCTACACGGCGGTACGCGGCAACAAGCGGCGCGAACGGGCCTGACCGCCCCGGACCGTCCGGGTACGGCGAAGGGGCGGACTCCGGCGACCGCATGGTCCCGGAGGCCGCCCCTCGCGCGTGCGCGCCGGCTCAGGCGCCGGTGATCTCCACCGCGGCCAGGTTCTTCTTGCCGCGGCGCAGCACCAGCCAGCGCCCGTGCAGCAGGTCCTCCTTGGCGGGGACGGCGTCCTCGCCGGTGACCTTGGCGTTGTTCACGTAGGCGCCGCCCTCCTTCACCGTGCGGCGCGCGGCGGACTTGCTGGCCACCAGGCCGACCTCGGCGAGCAGGTCGACGACCGGGGCCGGCTCGGCGACCCGGACGTGCGGCAGCTCGGAGAGGGCCGCGGCCAGCGTCCGCTCGTCCAGCTCCGCCAGGTCGCCCTGGCCGAAGAGGGCCTTGGACGCGGCGATCACCGCGGCCGTCTGACCGGCGCCGTGCACCAGCGTCGTCAGCTCCTCGGCCAGCGCCCGCTGCGCGGCACGGGCCTGCGGACGCTCCCCGGTCTGCCGCTCCAGCTCCTCCAGCTCCTCACGGGAGCGGAAGGACAGGATGCGCATGTACGTCGAGATGTCCCGGTCGTCCACGTTCAGCCAGAACTGGTAGAACGCGTACGGCGTCGTCATCTCCGGGTCGAGCCAGACGGCGCCGCCCTCGGTCTTGCCGAACTTGGTGCCGTCCGCCTTGGTCATCAGCGGCGTCGCGTACGCGTGCACCGACGCGTCCGGCTCCAGCCGGTGCAGCAGGTCGAGGCCGGCCGTCAGGTTGCCCCACTGGTCGCTGCCGCCCTGCTGCATCGTGCAGCCGTACCTCCGGTAGAGCTGGAGGAAGTCCATCGCCTGGAGCAGCTGGTAACTGAACTCCGTGTAACTGATGCCCTCGGAGGACTCCAGACGCCGGGCCACGGAGTCCTTGGTCAGCATCTTGTTGACCCGGAAGTGCTTGCCGATGTCCCGCAGGAACTCGATCGCCGACAGGCCCTCGGTCCAGTCCAGGTTGTTGACCATCACCGCGGCGTTCTCGCCCTCGAAGGACAGGAACGGCTCGATCTGGCCGCGCAGCCGCTGGACCCAGCCCGCGACGGTCTCCGGCGAGTTCAGCGTGCGCTCCGCGGTCGGACGCGGGTCGCCGATCTGCCCCGTGGCACCGCCGACCAGCGCCAGCGGCCGGTGACCGGCCTGCTGGAGCCGGCGCACGGTGAGCACCTGCACCAGGTGCCCCACGTGCAGGGACGGCGCGGTCGGGTCGAAACCGCAATAGAACGTGACGGGACCGTCCGCGAGCGCCTTGCGCAAAGCGTCCTCGTCGGTGGACTGGGCGAACAGCCCGCGCCACTTCAGCTCGTCGACGATGTCCGTCACGGTTCTCGTGTCTCCTTGAGTGGTCTCGCGAAATCAGGTACGAGGTTATACGCCCTGGCTGACAGAACTCATATTGAAATCGGGGACCCGCAGCGCCGGCATCGCGGCCCTGGTGAACCAGTCGCCCCACTCCCTGGGCAGCGTCTTCTCGGTCCGCCCCGCCTCCGAGGCCCGCCCCAGCAGATCCACCGGCGACTCGTTGAACCGGAAGTTGTTCACCTCGCCGACGACCTCGCCGTGCTCGACGAGGTAGACCCCGTCCCGGGTCAGCCCGGTCAGCAGCAGCGTCGCCGGGTCGACCTCGCGGATGTACCAGAGGCAGGTCAGCAGCAGCCCGCGCTCCGTGCCCGCGACCATCTCGTCCAGGGACCGGTCGGGGTCGCCGCCGTCCAGGATCAGGTTGCCGACCGCGGGTGCCACCGGCAGCCCGGTCAGCCCGGCGCTGTGCCGGGTGGTCGTCAGCCGGTGCAGCTCGCCGTCCCGGATCCAGTCGGTCGCCGCCACCGGCAGCCCGTTGTCGAACACCGACTGGTCCCCGCCCGAGGAGTGCGCGACCACGAACGGCGCGCATTCCAGACCGGGCTCGAGGGGATCACTGCGGAGGGTCAACGGCAGCGCGCCGATCCGCTCGCCGAGCCGGGTGCCGCCGCCCGGCTCGGAGAACACCGTGCGCCCTTCGACCGCGTCCCGCCCGGAGGCCGACCAGTACTGGTAGATCAGCAGGTCAGCGACCGCGGTGGGCGGCAGCAGCGTCTCGTACCGCCCGGCGGGCAGCTCCACCCGGCGCCCGGCCCAGCCCAGCCGTACGGCCAGCTCGGCGTCGAGGGCCGCCGGGTCGACGTCCTTGAAGTCCCGCGTGGCCCGCCCCGCCCACGCCGACCGGCTCCGGTCCGGCGACTTGGCGTTCAGCTCCAGCGTCCCGTTCGGCTGGTCGTGCCGCAGCCGGAGCCCCGTCGACGTGCCGACGTAGGTCGAGGTCATCTCGTGGTTGGCGAAGCCGTACAGCTCCCGGCCGCCCGCACGCGCGCGTGCGAACGCCTCCCCGAGCGCCGGCGCGAAGTCCGCGAAGACGGCCGACGAGGTCTCGGCGGGCGCGTCGGCGAAGTCCGGCGACCCCGGCCCGCCAGGGACCAGCGGCTGCGCGTCCTCGGCCGGACCGGCACCCCGCGCGGCGGCCTCGGCGGCACGCACCAGGGGCTCCAGCTCGTCCACGGTCACGGCCGAGCGCGACACGACCCCGGACGCCGTGCCCTGCTGCCCGTCGACGGTGGCCACGACCGTCAGCGTGCGCCCGCGCGTGACGCCGTTGGTGGTGAGCGCGTTGCCCGCCCAGCGCAGGTTGGCGGTGGACCGCTCGTCGGCGATGACGACGCACCCGTCCGCCCGGGACAGCTCCAGCGCCCGCTCGACGATCTCGTGCGGCTTGCTGCTGCGGACGCTCATCGACCGGCCTCCTGCGTCGTGTTCAGAATGTTGACTCCCTTGAAGAGGGCGGACGGGCAGCCGTGGGACACGGCCGCGACCTGCCCCGGCTGGGCCTTGCCGCAGTTGAAGGCACCGCCCAGGACATACGTCTGCGGGCCGCCGACGGCCGCCATGGACCCCCAGAAGTCGGTGGTCGTCGCCTGGTACGCCACGTCCCGCAGCTGCCCGGCGAGCCGCCCGTTCTCGATCCGGAAGAACCGCTGGCCGGTGAACTGGAAGTTGTAGCGCTGCATGTCGATGGACCACGACCGGTCGCCGACGACATAGATCCCGCGTTCGACGCCCCCGATCAGGTCCTCGGTCGACAGCCCGCCCGGATCCGGCCGCAGCGACACGTTGGCCATGCGCTGCACCGGCACGTGCGCGGGGGAGTCGGCGTAGGCGCACCCGTTGGACCGCTCGAAGCCGGTGAGCCGCGCGATCCGCCGGTCGAGCTGGTAGCCCACCAGCCTGCCGTCCTTCACCAGGTCCCAGGACTGGCCCGCGACGCCCTCGTCGTCGTACCCGACGGTCGCCAGCCCGTGCTCGGCGGTGCGGTCGCCGGTGACGTTCATCAGCTCGGAGCCGTAGCGCAGCTTGCCGAGCTGGTCGAAGGTGGCGAAGGACGTGCCGGCGTAGGCGGCCTCGTAGCCGAGGGCGCGGTCCAGCTCGGTGGCGTGCCCGATGGACTCGTGGATGGTCAGCCACAGGTTCGACGGGTCGACGACCAGGTCGTACAGGCCCGCCTCGACGCTCGGCGCCCGCATCTTCTCCGCGAGCAGCTCCGGGATCACGGCCAGCTCGGCCTCCCAGTCCCAGCCCGTCCCGGTCAGGTACTCCCAGCCGCGCCCGGCCGGCGGCGCCAGCGTCCGCATGGAGTCGAACTCGCCGCTGGAGTCGTCCACCGACACGGCCGTGAGCACCGGGTGCAGCCGCACCCGCTGCTGCGTCGTCGTGGTCCCGGCGGTGTCGGCGTAGAACTTGTTCTCGTGCACGGTGAGCAGCGAGGCGTCCACGTGGTCGACCCCGTCGGCCGCCAGCAGCCGCGCGCTCCAGTCGGCCAGCAGGGCCGACTTCTCCGCGTCGGGCACGGTGAAGGGGTCGATCTCGTACGCCGAGATCCAGGTCTTGTCGGCGTGCACGGGCTCGTCCGCGAGTTCCACCCGCTCGTCGGACCCGGCCGCCCTGATCACCTGTGCCGACAGCTTCGCCATCGCCACCGCCTGCGAGGCGACCTTGGCGGCCGCGTCCAGGGTCAGGTCCACGCCGGACGCGAAGCCCCACGTGCCGCCGTGCACCACCCGCACCGCGTACCCGAGGTCGGTGGTGTCCGAGGACCCGGCGGGCCTGGCGTCCCGCAGGCGCCAGGACGCGCTGCGCACCCGCTCGAGGCGGAAGTCGGCGTGCTCCGCGCCGAGGGCACGCGCACGGGCGAGGGCGGCGTCGGCGAGGGCGCGTAGGGGGAGTGCCGTGAAGGCTTGGTCGATGCTGTGAGGCACCTGCGTCTCTTTCTGTCGGCGTGACCGGTCGTCTGCCGCGACACCGGGGGCTGCGCCGCATCATGTCGCGTCGGCGGTTCGGCGACCACACCTTTCCCCTCGCATCCGGCACCGGTTCTGTAGGGACCCGACAGACAGCCCCGTAAGCCACTGTGGGTGCCCGAGTCTCTGAGCGAGGTGGGGGACCGATAGATTTTCGAGGAAGCCGCCTGCTCTCGCCGCCCGCCGTACGGGTGACCGGACGGGTGGACGACCGCTAGGGAAAGGGTGATCCGTTGAGCCGCTCGGTTCTCGTCACCGGAGGAAACCGGGGCATCGGCCTCGCCATCGCCCGCGCTTTCGCCGACGCCGGCGACAAGGTCGCGATCACGTACCGTTCGGGTGAGCCGCCGGAGGGCTTCCTGGCCGTCAAGTGCGACATCACCGACAACGAACAGGTGGAGCAGGCCTACAAGGAGATCGAGGAGACGCACGGTCCCGTCGAGGTCCTGATCGCCAACGCCGGCGTCACCAAGGACCAGCTCCTGATGCGCATGTCGGAGGAGGACTTCACCTCCGTCGTCGAGACCAACCTCACCGGCACCTTCCGCGTCGTCAAGCGCGCCAACCGCGCCATGCTGCGCGCCAAGAAGGGCCGCGTCGTCCTCATCTCGTCGGTGGTCGGACTCCTCGGCTCCGCGGGGCAGGCGAACTACGCCGCCTCCAAGGCCGGTCTGGTCGGCTTCGCGCGTTCCCTCGCCCGTGAGCTGGGGTCGCGCAACATCACCTTCAACGTCGTCGCGCCGGGCTTCGTCGACACCGACATGACCAAGGTGCTCACCGACGAGCAGCGGGCGAACATCGTGTCGCAGGTGCCGCTGGGGCGGTACGCGCGGCCCGAGGAGATCGCCGCGACGGTGCGGTTCCTCGCCTCGGACGACGCCTCGTACATCACTGGAGCCGTCATTCCCGTTGACGGCGGACTGGGAATGGGTCACTGATCACCATGAGCGGAATTCTCGAGGGCAAGCGCGTCCTGATCACCGGTGTGCTGATGGAGTCCTCCATCGCCTTCCACGCCGCGAAGCTGGCCCAGGAGCAGGGTGCCGAGATCATCCTGACCGCCTTCCCGCGGCCCACGCTGACCGAGCGCATCGCCAAGAAGCTGCCCAAGCCCACCAAGGTCATCGAGCTGGACGTCACCAACGACGAGCACCTCGCCCGGCTCGCCGACATCGTGGGTGAGGAGCTGGGCGGCCTCGACGGTGTCGTGCACTCCATCGGCTTCGCGCCGCAGGACGCGCTCGGCGGCAACTTCCTGAACACGCCGTTCGAGTCGGTCGCCACCGCCATGCACGTCTCGGCGTACTCCCTGAAGTCGCTGACCATGGCCTGCCTGCCGCTGATGCAGAACGGCGGCTCGGTCGTCGGCCTCACCTTCGACGCGCAGTACGCCTGGCCGCAGTACGACTGGATGGGCCCGGCCAAGGCCGCGCTGGAGGCCACCAGCCGCTACATGGCCCGTGACCTCGGCAAGCAGAACATCCGCTGCAACCTGGTCTCGGCGGGCCCGATCGGGTCCATGGCCGCCAAGTCCATCCCGGGGTTCAGCGACCTGGCCGCCGTGTGGGACAGCCGCTCCCCGCTGGAGTGGGACCTGAAGGACCCGGAGCCGGCCGGCCGCGGCATCGTCGCGCTGCTCAGCGACTGGTTCCCGAAGACCACGGGCGAGATCGTCCACGTCGACGGCGGTCTGCACGCCATCGGCGCCTGACCGGACACCTGTGCCGCCGAGGGCCCGCATCCCGTACGGGGGTGCGGGCCCTCGCGTCGTCACCGGCGCGGGTCAGCCGGCCGAGGACGGGCCGAACAGCCCCGGGCGGCACACGAACGGATAGGCGGCGGCCTCCTCGGCCGCCGTCGCCGCGTCGCCCACGCGGATCGCGTCCACCAGCCGGCCGTGGTCCATGTGCATCGCCGGGGACATGCCCTCGCCCACGTCGCCGCGCAGCCAGTCCCGCAGCACCTCGCTCAGGTCCGCGTACATCGCGGTCATCACGTCGTTGTGCGAGGCGGCCACGACCGCCAGGTGGAACGTGGCGTCCGCCGCCACGAAGGCCTCCGCCTCACCCGACTCCCAGGCCTCCTCCCGGCGCAGCAGCAGGCCGTCGATCTGCTTGAGGTCCTTCTCCGTACGCCGCTCGGCGGCCAGGCGCGCGGCGGCCGACTCCAGCGTGGAGCGCAGCTCGGCGATGTGCTGGGGAGCGGCCCCGGCGAAGCGGCGCTGCATCACGCCCGCGAGCTCGCTGGTCGCCACGACGTACGTGCCCGAGCCCTGGCGGATGTCCAGCAGACCGTTGTGCGCCAGCGCGCGGACCGCCTCGCGGACCGTGTTCCGCGCGACGCCGAGCTGCTCGACCAGTTCCGGCTCCGTGGGGATACGGGAGCCGACCGGCCACTCGCCCGAGGCGATCTGCTGGCGCAGCGCCGTGATGACCTGCTCGGACAGTGCCGAACGACGGGGATGGCTCAGTGGCATGGCTCACCTTCGCACACGGGTGGACGAGCAAGTGGACAACCAATCATCCCATGATTCTATGATGGGGCTCATGGCTAGTGACGAAACCCGGACGGAAACCCGGACGGAGACCGGCGCGCAGGCGCCCGCCGAGACGCGTACCCACGCGCGCGTGGACGGCGGTGCCCGCGAGACGTCCGCCGAGGCGCCCGCCGCGCGCGCGTGGACGACGTGGACGACCCGGCTGCTCATCGTCGGCATCGTCCTGGCCGCGATGAACCTGCGCCCCGCCATCACCAGCCTCGGCGCGCTGCTGGAGGAGGTCCGCGACGGGCTCGGCATGAGCGGCAGCGTCGCCGGACTGCTCACCTCCGTGCCGCCGCTCTGCTTCGCCGTCTTCGGGGTCACCGCCCCCCGGCTGGCCCGCCGCTTCGGGCCCGGCGCGGTGGTCTGCGCCGGCATGGTCGCCATCACCGCCGGCCTGCTGATACGCCCGTACGTCGGCGGCACGGGCGGCTTCCTGGCCGCCACCGCCCTGGCACTCATGGGCATCGCGGTCAGCAACGTGCTGATGCCGGTCATCGTCAAGCGCTACTTCCCCGACCGCGTCGGCTCCATGACCGGCCTCTACTCGATGGCCCTGGCCTTCGGCACCTCCGTCGCCGCCGCGGCGACCGTGCCCGTCACGAACGCGCTGGGCGGTCACTGGCAGCCCGGTCTCGCGGTCTGGGCCGTGCTCCCGGCGCTGGCCGTCCTGCCGTGGATCCCGTTCGTACGCAACCGCAAGGCGCCGACGTCCGCCGCGCCGGCATCCACCGCGCAGGCCGCGACGTCGCCGCGGCCGGAGGGCGGGCAGAGCGCCGAGAAGCCCGCGGAACAGCCGCCGCTGCGCATCACCCGGAGCCGTACGGCCTGGGCGCTCGCCGTCTTCTTCGGCCTCCAGGCCACCGCCGCCTACATCACGATGGGATGGATGGCGCAGATCTTCCGTGACTCGGGCGTGTCCGCCGGCACCGCCGGGCTGCTGCTCGCCGTCATCATGGTGATGGGTGTGCCGCTCGCCTTCGTCATTCCGCGCGTGGCGACCCGACTGCCCCACCAGGGCCCGATCGTGCTGGTCTTGGGTGTGTGCGGGCTCGCCGGATACGCCGGTCTGTACTTCGCCCCGGTCGGCGGCGCCTGGGCCTGGGCCCTGCTGCTCGGCGTCTCCAACTGCGCCTTCCCGCTCGCGCTGACCATGGTCGGCATGCGGGCCAGGACGGGGGCGGGCGTCGCCCAGCTGTCCGCCTTCGCGCAGAGCACCGGCTACCTGATCTCCATCCCGGGTCCGCTCCTGGTGGGCGTGCTCTACCAGCACAGCGGCGGCTGGGGGCTGCCGATCGCGCTGATGAGCGCGCTGATGGTGCCGCAGATCGTGGTGGGCGTCCTGGCGGGACGCGACCGCACGGTGGAGGACGAGGCGGCACGCTGAGCCCCGGCGGGCGGCGTACCGGTGGGCCGGTGGCCCGCCGGAAGCGTCCCGTGCCGGGGATGCGAGACTTGCCCCATGCCAGTCCTCGATCCGAATCCCCAGAACGGCCAGAAGAAGATGCTGATCGTCTTCGGCTCCTTCCTCGCGATCTTCGTGATCATCGGCGTCATCGCGACGATCGCCTCGCCGTGACACCGCCCTCGCCGGGCGGATGGTGGGGTTAACCCCCCGTCCCCTAGGGGGCGAGGGTCAGGGTCAAGTGGGTGGGTCTCCGGATGGGCCGGGCCCCGCCGAGTCCGTAACTTCGAGATGTGCCCGCGACAGGCGGGCCGCGGAGCACGGACCGGGACGCCCGAAGACCAGCGGAGGCACTCATGTCGGCCACTACCCACACCCGGCCTCCCCAGGCGACGCGGGGCGGCGCCGACACCCGGCTGCCCTGGTGGGCACTGGCCCTGCCCGTGCTCGCCTTCGTCGCGCTGCTCCTGCTCATCCTCAATCCCGCCGACGCCCACGCGGCCGCGGAGCAGCCCGCGATAGCCCACCTGCTGGAGCGGGTGGAGCAGCTGACGGCACGCTGAGCGCCGACCGTTTCCTCCCACCCGTGTCCCGTGGTGGGTCCGCATGTCAACTCTCAGAGCCCCGTGGCCTGTTTCATGCGAAGCTGGATGCCATGAGCGTCGCAGAACCCCGCAGGATTGTTCTCTTCCGGCATGCGAAAGCCGACTGGCCACAGGTGAGCGACCACGAGCGGCCGCTCGCCGACCGGGGCCGCATGGACGCCGCGGAGGCCGGGCGCCGGCTGGCGGATACCGGCGTGCCCTTCGACCAGGCACTGTGCTCCACCTCGGCCCGGACCCGGGAGACCTGGAAGCTGGCCGTCCAGGAGTTCCCGCACCGGCCGAAAACCGTCTACGAGGAGCGGATCTACGAGGCCTCGCCCGGCGAGCTGATCGCCGTGCTCAACGAGACCCCGGACGACCTGCGGAACGTGGTGGTGGTCGGCCACAACCCGGGCATGGAGGCTCTCACCGAGATCCTGGCCGGCTCGGCCGAGGACGAGGTCCGTGAGCGGATCGGCCGTCGGGGCTTCCCGACCGCCGCCTTCGCCGTCCTGACCTTCACGGGCTCCTGGAAGGACGTGGAGCCCGGCACGGCCGCCCTGGTCGACTACTGGGCGCCGACCGACTGACCGCACTCGTGACAGGGGGCCCGGTACCCACGTGGTCCGGGCCCTCGCCGCGTCGCGCGCCCCGGCCCGGTCCCGTCCCGGGCCCGTCCCCCCCGTACCTCCGTTCGCTCCCGCGCCGGGTCAGACCCGCTCGGCGGGCGGGGTGAGGCCCTCGCCGAGGCCCTCGTCCAGCGTGTCCGCGGCCTCGACCTCCTCGCGGGTGATGCCCAGCAGGTACAGCACCGTGTCCAGGAAGGGCACGTTCACCGCCGTGTGCGCCGCCTCGCGCACCACCGGCTTGGCGTTGAAGGCGACGCCGAGCCCGGCCGCGTTCAGCATGTCCAGGTCGTTGGCGCCGTCGCCGATCGCCACGGTCTGCGACAGCGGCACACCCGCCTCGGCCGCGAACCGGCGCAGCAGCCGGGCCTTGCCCGCCCGGTCCACGATCTCCCCGGTGACCCGGCCGGTCAGCCGGCCGTCGACGATCTCCAGCGTGTTGGCCTGCGCGAAGTCCAGCCCCAGCTGCTCCTTCAGGGCGTCGGTGACCTGGGTGAAGCCGCCGGAGACGACGCCCACCTGGTAGCCGAGCCGCTTCAGTGTGCGGATCAGGGTGCGCGCGCCCGGCGTCAGCCGCACCTCGGCGCGTACCTTGTCCACCACCGACGCGTCCAGCCCCGCCAGCAGCGCCACGCGCGCGTGCAGCGACTGCTCGAAGTCCAGCTCCCCGCGCATCGCGGCCGCCGTCACCTCGGCGACCTTGTCCTCGCACCCGGCGTGCGCGGCGAACAGCTCGATGACCTCGTCCTGGATCAGTGTGGAGTCCACGTCCATCACGACCAGGCGCTGCGCCCGCCGGTGCAGCCCCGCCGCGACGACCGCGATGTCCACGCCGAGCGCGGCGGCCTCGGTGGCCAGCGCGGTGCGCAGCGGCTCGGTCTCGACACCGGACACCGCGAACTCGACGGCGGTCACCGGGTACTTGGCCAGCCGGAAGACACGGTCGATGTTGCTGCCCGACTCGGTGATCCGGGCCGCTATGGCGGCGGTCGCCTCCGCGGTGAGCGGGTGACCCAGCACCGTGACCAGGGAGCGGCCGAGGCCGCGCGGCCGGTTGTCGCCGATGCCGGAGATGATCTCCGCCTGTAGCTTCAGCGACTCCGCCCAGCTGTGGACGGTCGCCCGGAGATCGCCCTCCAGGCCGCGGGGCGGCTCGGTCACGAGCGCGCACAGCACGATCCGGCCACGGGTGACGACCTGCTCGATGTCGACGACGTCGACGGAGTAGGCGGCGAGGGTGTCGAACAGGCCGGCCGTGATGCCCGGCCGGTCCTTGCCGAAGATCTTGACGAGAAGCGTGGGAACGTCAGAGGTCTGCGTAGCGCTCATGGTGCTCCAACCGTATCCGGCACCCCGTGCCGCCCGCGCCCCCGGTCCGACTGGCGGACAGGAACGGCACCCCTTTCCGCCCGGGCGGTGGCGGAGTGGACCGGACCGTGGCTACCCGTCGCGGGGCCGCCGAGGGGGTGCGGGTGGCGGGGGCGGTGGGGGAGGAGGGACCTCGTACCAGGGCCGGGTCCGGGTCCGGGGCCGTGGGGGCCGTTCTTCCGGCCCCGGCGGCCGGCGCGGCGTTCCCGGGGGCGGACCCAGCGGCCCGGCCACCGTGGGGGCGTCGTACACGTCGTCGTCGGGCCGGCGATCCGTCCCGCCCTCCTCCCGGCCCGCCCCGTCGTAGTCGTACTGCCCGGGGCCACAGCTCGGACGGCCCCCGCCGCCTCCCTGCCGCCCCTGCCCCTGTCCCTGTCCCGTGCTGCCGGGCGGCTGGGCCCCGGACGCCGTGTGCCCGGGTCCCGGCAGGGACCAGGCACCGCGCGGTGGTGGGGGCGCCTCCGCCGGGCGGGCGTCCTCGGGTTCACCCCTTCCCGGTGCCGGGCCCGACTCCGGCCGCGCCGCCCCCTCCCACGACTCCCACGGCCGCGGGCGGGGATCGGCGCCCGGGCCGGGCCGGTGCGGCGTACCCGCCCGGTACGGCGGCCCCCAGGCCGGGCCCGCACCCGTCCCGCCTCCCTCACCGCCCCGGCACTGCGTGCCAAGCCCGTCGCCCGGGCCCCCGCCGCCCCGCTCGCGCACGCCGACAGCGCCCCGGCGGCCCCCGCCCCCGCCCCCCAGACGGCGCCCAGCAGCAGGGCCGCACCGAGGTGTCCGTGCAGGTCGATGCCCGTGCCGAAGGCGTCGATGCCGAGTACCGACAGGGAGGCGGTCACGGAGGCCTCCGTGAGCCGGGCCGACAGCGGCAGCGTCACCGCGGTGGCGATGCCCAGCCGCAGCGCACAGCGCCCGGCGAAGGCGAGGGGACGTGCGTCGCCGGGCCCCACCGGCGTCCGTACCGCCGTCAGGACCCCGGCCAGCAGCATCAGCAGTGCCGCGGCCACTCCCAGCAGCCACACCCGCCCGTCCAGCTCCGCCAGCCGCCCCAGCGTGACCGGCTCCTCGGTGCCGGAACCGAGCAGGTCGTCCAGGGGCGCCGGGAGGACGCCGGTCAGGGCGCCGGTGGCCCGCCCGTCCCACGGCACGAACAGGCCGACGGGGACGCCGAACCACACCCCGTTCGGCGCGCCCAGCAGCGCGGCTCCCGCGATCCGCCGGGGACGGTCGTCGCCGACCGCCGCCCAGGCCGCCGCCGCGCAACCCGCCGCCACCGCCGTCAGCGCCACCGTGACCAGGGCGGACACGGCCGGTCGCACCACCCGGTGCACGGCCTCCCACCCACGCGGCAGCGGAGTGCGCCGCGAGGCCAGCAACGCGATCAGCAGCACCCCGGCGGACCAGACGAGACCGCCCAGCAACGTCGGCGCGGTGTCGACGCCGAACCCGACGGCGACCCGGGCGTCGGCGAGGTCACCGACCCGGTCGGGCAGCAGCCCGCCGATGTCGCCCACCTCACCGAGCCCCGGCACCTCCAGCCGGCCGTCCCCGCCCCCGCCCCCGCCGGGCAGGTCGTCGAGCCCGAGCGAGCTGCCGTCGATCGTGATGAGGTCGTGACCCGCCCAGGCCAGACCACCCGTCATCGCCACGAACAGGGCGATCACCGAGCCCGCGCGCGCCAGGAGTTCGGCGGGGGCGACCACAACTCCCGCCGCCCGCAGGGACCGCAGGAAGAAGAACGACAGGAACAGCGCACCGACCAGGCTCACCCCCAGTGGCGTGATCTCGACGGCCGAGTGCGCCTGGGCCCCTTCCAGCCCGAACACGGACACATCACCGGCCGGCGCGACCGAACCACCCGCCCCGAGCGCCACGACCGCCGCGGTCATCGGCCCCAGCGAGCCCGCCGCGTCCGCGTCCAGCAGCCGCAGGCCGAGCGCCGCCGTGCCCGCCATGCCGATCAACGCCCAGCTCACGGAGGCGATGGCGGACAGCAGCACGTCGCCCCACGGCACACGGGCGCCGTGGCCCTCGGTTCCCACGCTCGTGGACGCGCCCATGGCAGACCCCCCGATCCGCTGCGCGGTCGGGTTGCCGCGCATGTCCCCCTCACGTGGAATACCACTTTTCGGGCAGGTATCAACCCCGTCGGCGGGAGCGGCCGCCGGGTGCCTACGCACTTTTCACAAGGCCCGACTTTCGGTCAGGGGGGCGAGCCTGAAATAGTTCCCCCCGATGTTCGACATCCCTAGACTCCCCGCGACGGGAGCACATCGGGGGACAACTCAGTGGGGCATGGAGTGCCGGAACTCGTACTGGAATCCAATGGACGTACCTGGACGCTCGATCCGTCCCGGTCATACGCGCTAGGACGCGATCCGCAGGGGGAGCTTGTTTTCGACGACGCCAGGGTCTCCTGGCGGCACGCCACGATCAGTTTCAACGGCCGCAGTTGGGTGGTCGACGATCACGGCAGCACCAACGGCACGTTCGTGCACGGGCAGCGGGTCCAGCAGATGGAGCTCGGCGCCGGCACGGTGCTGAACCTGGGCAACGCGACCGACGGACCGCGGGTGAGCCTGAGCGGCGCGCAGGCCCCGGCCGGCACGCCGCAACAGCAACAGCAGCCGTACGCCGCGCAGGGCGCCAACGCGGGCTGGGCGCAGCAGGCGCCGCCCGCGCAGGAGCCGTTCCAGCAGCAGGCACCGCCGCAGCAGGCACCGCAGCACGGGCAGCAGCACCAGGCCCAGCAGGCCGGCTGGCAGCAGAGTCAGCCACCGCAGCAGGCGGCGCCGCCGCAACAGCAGGCCGTGCCGCACTTCCCCCAGCAGCAGGGATCCGGCGGCGCGGCGGGGGCGCCACCGGTCTACGGGGACCGCAGCCCGACCACGTTCCACCAGTTCTCGCTCGGCCGGGTGATGCGCATCGGCCGTGCCCTGGAGAACGACCTGGTCGTCTCGGACCTCCAGGTCTCCCGCAACCACGCGGAGTTCCACTCGACGCCCGACGGGCGCATGGAGATCCGCGACCTCGGCTCGCACAACGGCACGTACGTCAACGGCCAGCCGATCCCCAAGGGCGGCACCCAGCTGCTCGGCCCGACCGACATCGTCGGTGTCGGCCACTCGACGTTCCAGATCGTCGGCGACCGGCTCGAGGAGTTCGTCGACACCGGTGAGGTCTCCTTCTCCGCCCGTCACCTGACCGTCACGGTCGACGGCGGCAAGCAGATCCTCAAGGACGTCTCCTTCGGCGTGCCCGAGAAGTCGCTGATCGCGGTCATCGGCCCGTCGGGATCCGGCAAGTCGACCCTGCTCAAGGCGCTCACCGGCTACCGGCCGGCCGACCAGGGCGAGGTCCTCTACGACAACCGGAACCTGTACAAGCAGTTCGCCGAGCTGCGCCAGCGCATCGGTCTGGTCCCGCAGGACGACATCCTGCACAAGGAGCTGACCGTCAAGAAGGCCCTCAAGTACGCGGCGAAGCTGCGCTTCCCGGCCGACACCACGGCCGCCGAGCGTGACGCCCGGATAGACGAGGTGCTGCGCGAGCTGAAGCTGGACATCCACAAGGACAAGAAGGTCACGTCCCTGTCCGGCGGTCAGCGCAAGCGCGTCTCCGTCGCCCTGGAGCTGCTCACCAAGCCGTCGCTGATCTTCCTGGACGAGCCGACCTCCGGTCTCGACCCGGGCATGGACCGCGACGTCATGCAGCTGCTGCGCGGCCTCGCCGACGACGGCCGCACCGTCCTCGTCGTCACCCACTCGGTGGCCGAGCTGGCGACCTGCGACAAGCTCCTCGTGATGGCGCCGGGCGGTTCCGTGGCCTACTTCGGCCCGCCCGAGGAGGCACTGAACTTCTTCGGCTACGACACCTGGGCCGACGTCTTCTCCGCCTTCGAGAACTACCGCGACTACGACTGGGCGGGCCGCTGGAAGGGCTCGCAGCACTACCAGATGTACGCCGCGGACCTGGACGCCGTCGCGCCGCAGTCCGTACAGGTGCCGCCGATGCAGGCGATGCGGCCGCCGAAGCCGCAGGGCTGGATGTCGCAGTTCGTCACGCTGGTGCGGCGCTACACGTCGGTGATCGCCTCCGACAAGGGCTTCCTCGCCCTGATGGTGATCCTGCCCGCGGTGCTGGGCGCGGTGAGCCTGCTCATCGACCCGGACAAGGGCCTGCTGCCCAACCCCGCCAACCCGCAGACCGGCCGGATCATCCCGAACGGCACCGCCACCACGGTCCTGCTGATCCTCGCGGTCGGCGCCTGCTTCGCCGGTGCCGCGAACTCGGTCCGCGAGCTGATCAAGGAACGGGTGATCTACGAGCGGGAACGCGCCACCGGCCTGTCCCGGTCCGCGTACCTGATGTCCAAGGTCTTCGTGCTCGGCCTGATCACCGTGTTCCAGGGCCTGCTGGTCGGCGTGATCGGCTTCGCCAGCCGCGAGATCCCGGAGGAGGGGCTGGTCCTCGGGGGGATGACGCTGGTCGAGCTGTCCCTGCCGATCATGGCCCTCGGCTTCGCCTCGATGATGTTCGGCCTGGTCATCTCCTCGCTGGTGAAGACCGCCGAGAAGACCATGCCGCTGCTGGTGATGTTCGCGATCATCCAGGTCGTCTTCACCGGCTGCCTCTTCGCCCTGAACGGCGCGGTCGGCGTCAACCAGTTCTCGTACCTGATGCCCTCGCGCTGGGCGGTCGCCGCGGCCGGTGCCACGCTGGACTTCAACAAGATCAGCCCGCCGGAGAAGGGCGCCGAGGCCGACCCGCTGTGGGAGCACACCGTGGGCGCCTGGGGCATGGACATGGCCGCGCTGATCGTTCTCGGCGTGATCTGCGGCTTCTTCGTCGCCCGCTTCCTGCGCCGGCACGAGCCCGAGGTCATGCGCAAGTAGGCCGACGTCCGGCGGGTCCCGAAGGCCCCCGCACGCCCCGAAGGGCGGCACCCCGTCAGGAGGGTGCCGCCCTTCGGCGTACGGTGCGGCGTCGGCGACGTCGTGAAGAGGTCCGCGCCGACCTCAGTACGCGCTGTCGACGTTGTCCATGGTGCCGTACTTGTCCGCGGCGTAGTTGCACGCGGCGACGATGTTGGCGACCGGGTCGTAGATGTTCTTCGACGTGCCGGGCACGTGGTAGGCCTTGAACGTCGGCGGGATGACCTGGAGCAGGCCCTTCGACGGGATGCCGTTGATGGCGTTGATGTCCCAGTCGTTGATGGCCATCGGGTTGCCGGACGACTCCCGCATGATGTTGCGGTGGATGCCCTCGTAGGAGCCGGGTATGTCGTGCTTCTTCATGATGGCCCGGGCCTCGCGGATCCAGCCGTCCAGGTTGTCCGGGTAGGACTTCGGCGCGGCCTTCTTGACCTCGGTGCGCTGGGCGGACCGGCTGGTGGTCTCCTTCGCCTCACGCTTGGAGGCGGCCTTCTCGGCGGCGGCCTTCTTCTCGGCGGTCGCCTTCTTGGCGGCCGCCTCCTTCTTGGCCTCGATGGCGGCGACCTTCTGGCTCGCGCCGGCGAGCTGGCCGGTGACACCGGCGTGCACGTCCTGGATCTGCTTGGTGCTGTACGCCACCTTGGCCGTCGGAGCGGCCTCGCTCGTGGTCGACGTCTGACCGCTGGCCGGGACGGCGGTGAGGGCGACGGCGGCGGCGCCGAGCGTGCCGACACCGGCGATCGCGACCTTGTGCGTGCGGGTCAGGGAACGACTGCGACCACGGGGAAGGATGTTCTTGAGCATGGCGGGATAGACCTCTTCGAATAGCGCGGAGGTCGCTCTCGTCCGGTGGGGACAGTTGGTGCTTCCGGCACAAACGCCGCGGGGGAGAACCCACGGCGCTGAGCGACGAGAGCAATTCTTAGCGACCGCAAAATCCGGAGGCAAAGGTGTGACGTACGATCCGGGATAGTGGATCAGGGAACGGCAAAGCGGGGCAGATTTGACCATCTGCCCCGCTCAAAACGGGCGAGTCGTTCTCCTACTCCCCTTCGTACGTGACGTGCGCCCTATGCGCGGGCTCACATCGGCCCCCCGCCTTTCTCACTGTTGGTTGCTGAAGCAATGCGATGTGTGAGTGGATTGGCGACGCTCTCCTACGGCAGCAGGAGATGGACGTCCCCGAACTCGTGCCACAGGTAGCGCCCCCGCACCGCCGCGTCGTACCCGCGGTCGATCGCCGCCCGCCCCGCCACCGCCTCGAGCATCAGCAGATGCGAGGCCTCGGGCTCGTGCAGCCCCGTCAGCAGCCCCTCCACCACCCGCACCCCGCGCTCCGGGGTCACCACCAGATCGGTCCACCCGGCCCGCGCCCGTACGACCCCGTCGGAACCGACCGCCGACTCCACCGCCCGGACGGCCGTCGTCCCCACCGCCACCACCCGCCCGTCACCGGCGCGCACGGCGTTGATCAGCCGCGCCGACGCCTCCGGCACCGCGAACCGCTCCGGATACGGCGGTTCGTGCGACTCCGCCGACGCCACCCCGGTGTGCAGCGTCACCGGCGCGAACTGCACCCCGCGGCTCACCAGCTCCGCCACCAGCCGCGCCGTGAAGGGCCGCGCCGCGCTCGGCATCTCCGCACTGCCCGTCCCGTCCCCGGGCGGAACCGCGAAGACCGTCTGGTAGACGGACAGCGGCTGGTCCCGCTCCGTATAGGAGTAACGAATGGGCCGCCCGTGCTCGCGCAGCAGCGCGGGCACCTCCGCCCGCGACACCCGCGCCCACCACAACCGCTCCCCGCGCGCACTCAGCGGCTCCTCCAGCACCAGCCGCGCACCACCCGGCAGCCGCACCTTCGTCCCCGCCGGGCCACCGCACCCACGCCCCTCCACTGCATCCGCACGCGCGCGCGTGGTGCCCGCCGCGTCCGCACGCGCGCGCGTGGTGCCCCTTCCGTCCGGTTCCCGCAGCTCCACCGCCCACCGGCCGTCGTCCCCGCGCGTGGAGAAGTGCACCACCACGCGCGCGTGCCCGACCCGGCCGTCCACGGCGGCGGCCAGCGTGGGCGAGGTGTTGACGACCAGCAGATCGCCGGCCCGCAGCAGCCCCGGCAGCTCCCCGAAGACGTGGTGCGACACCTCGGTGCCGTGCGACACCAGCAGCCGCACACCGTCCCGGTCCAGGCCCGGCCCCCGCTGCTCCACCGGCACCCGGGCCGACAACTCCTCCGGCACCCTCACCGCCGGCGCCCGCATCACCGCGCCTCCAGCAGCGCCGGAGCCCCGTAGCGTCCGCTCGCCGGCCGCTCGTCCAGCAGCCGCAGCAGCGCCGGCACGACACTGGCCGGATCCGGTCGCGGATCGTCGTCGTCCGGCACGGCCGCGGCGTACAGATCCGTGGCCATGTCCCCCGGATCGACCGCCCACACCCGCAGCCCCGGCTCCTCGGCGCCCAGTACCGCCGCCAGCTGGTCCAGGGCCGCCTTGGAAGCCCCGTAGCCGCCCCACGTCTCGTACGCCTCGGCGGCCGCGTCCGAGCTGACCGTCATCACCGCGCCCGCGGGAGCCGCCCGCAGCGACGGCAGCGCCTCCCGCACCAGGCCGAGCGCGGCCACGACGTTCACCTCCAGGGCCCGTCGCAGCCCGTCCAGCGGCAGCTCCTCCAGCCGCACCAGCGGCTCGGCGCCCAGCGCGCTCGCGTTGCTGACCAGCAGATCCACCCCGCCCAGCCGCCCGGCCTCCGCCACCAGCGCCGTGCGGTGCCAGGAGTCCGTGACGTCGCCGGACAACGCCGTCACGCGGGTGCCGTACGCCTCGAGCGCCGTCGCCGCCTCCCCGAGCACCTCGGGGTTCCTGGCGTCCAGCACCAGGTCCCACCCCCGTGCCGCCAGAGCCTCGGCGAGCGCCCTGCCCAGCCCCTTCGACGCTCCCGTGATGATCGCAACCGGCATGACGCACGTCCCCTTCGTCGTCCCCGCCGTCCGTTCGGCCGGCGTGATCCCCAACGTAGGAACCCGGCCCCGCCGGCCACCTCGGGCACGGGTCCCGACCGGGGAGGGCCCTTCGCCCTAGGCCCGGCGGGCGGGACTCCGGACCTAGTCCCACCGGCCTAGGCGACGCCCGTCACCGGGCCGATCCCGCCTCCACCCCCCGCGGGTACCGTGAGGACATGAGTCACGGCCCCCGGTCCGGCCTCACCGCGGTGAGTTCCGCGCTGCTGGCCATGAGCAGACACCTCGAGGTGCGCGACGTCCTCAAGACGATCGTCGCCTCCGCCCGCGAACTGCTCGACGCGCAGTACGCCGCCCTCGGCGTCCCCGACGACCACGGCGGCTTCGCCCAGTTCGTGGTCGACGGCGTCAGCGACGAGCAGTGGAAGGCCATCGGCCCCCTGCCCCGCCAGCACGGCATCCTCGCCGCCATGCTCCAGGAGGCCACCCCCGAGCGCCTCGGCGACGTCCGCAAGGACCCCCGCTTCGGGGGCTGGCCCGCAGCCCACCCCGACCTGGTCGACTTCCTGGGCCTGCCGATCCGCGACGGCGACGAGGTCATCGGGGCCCTGTTCCTCGCCAACAAGAACTGTCCCAAACCCACGGGCACCTGCGGCTTCACCCAGGACGACGAGGAACTGCTCGGCATCCTCGCCCAGCACGCCGCGATCGCCCTCACCAACGCGCGCCTGTACGAGCGCAGCCGCGAGCTGACCATCGCCGAGGAGCGCTCCCGCCTCGCCCACGAACTGCACGACGCGGTCAGCCAGAAGCTGTTCTCCCTGCGCCTGACCGCCCAGGCCGCCACCGCCCTGGTCGACCGCGACCCCGCGCGCGCCAAGGACGAGCTGCACCAGGTCGCCACGCTCGCCGCCGAGGCGGCCGACGAACTGCGTGCCGCCGTCGTCGAGCTGCGCCCCGCCGCCCTCGAGGAGGACGGCCTCGTCGCCACCCTGCGCACCCAGATCCAGGTCCTCGACCGCGCCCACACCGCCCGCGTGACCTTCACCGGCCACGGCGTCAAGGCCCTGCCCGCCGCCCACGAGGAGGCGTTGCTGCGCGTGGCCCAGGAAGCACTGCACAACGCCCTGCGCCACTCGGGGGCGGAACACGTCGAGGTGACCCTGCACCGGCGGGACACCGGAACCGTCCTGCGGATCACCGACGACGGAAGCGGCTTCGACCCGCGCACGGTCCGCCGCGCCGGACGCCACCTCGGCCTGGTCTCCATGCGCGACCGGGCGAACGGCACCGGCGGCCGGCTGACCGTGCGGTCCGCGCCCGGCGAGGGCACCACGATCGAGATGGAGGTTCCCGGTGGCTGAAACGATCAAGGTGCTGCTCGTCGACGACCACCAGGTGGTCCGCCGGGGACTGCGCACCTTCCTGGAGGTACAGGACGACATCGAGGTGGTCGGCGAGGCCGCCGACGGCGCCGAGGGAGTCGACCGCGCGCAGGAGCTGAAACCCGACGTGATCCTCATGGACGTCAAGATGCCGGGCATGGACGGCGTCGACGCGCTGCGCCGGCTCCGCGAGCTGGACAACCACGCGCGCGTGCTCGTCGTCACCAGCTTCACCGAGCAGCGCACCGTGGTCCCGGCCCTGCGCGCGGGCGCGGCCGGATACGTCTACAAGGACGTCGACCCCGACGCGCTGGCCGGCGCCATCCGCTCCGTCCACGCCGGTCACATCCTGCTCCAGCCCGAGGTCGCGGGCGCCCTGCTGAGCCAGGAGGAGAGCAGCTCCGGGCCGGGCAGGGCGGGCTCCCTCACGGAACGGGAGCGCGAGGTGCTGGGCCTGATAGCGGACGGCCGCTCCAACCGGGAGATCGCGCGTGCGCTCGTCCTCTCCGAGAAGACGGTGAAGACCCACGTCTCGAACATCCTGATGAAACTCGACCTTGCCGACCGCACCCAGGCCGCCCTGTGGGCCGTACGACACGGTGTGGCCGGCTGACCGGGTACGCACCACCGTGGCGGAGGGTTCCCCTCCGGTCGGAGATTCATACCGTCGTGGGAATGTCCCCCATATGGCGCATCCTTCGAGGGGCCCGGCCGTTCTCCAGTGCGTGCCGCGGCGACTGCCGCGGCGACCGCAAGGAGGGCTTGTAAGTGAAGAACCTGAAGAAGGCAGCGGCCGTGACGATGGTGGCCGGCGGGCTGATCGCCGCCGGCGCGGGCATGGCCTCCGCTACCGACGGCGGCTCCCACGCCCACGGCGAGGCCATCGGCTCCCCGGGCGTCGTCTCCGGCAACCTGGTCCAGGCGCCGATCCACATCCCGGTCAACGCCGTCGGCAACAGCGTCAACGTCATCGGCGTTCTGAACCCGGCCTTCGGCAACCTGGGCGTCAACCACTGACCCCGGTCGCGAACGATGCCTGCGGCCTCCCGGGCTCCTGGGAGGCCGCATCGGCATCATCCAGCCCGTCCGGCGTTTGAGGACGAGGCCGTTCAGGCCGAATGCGGGGGTCTGGGGGCGCAGCCTCCGGGACGGTGACACCAGCACGGAGCACAGACCGGAGAAACGGTCACCGCATCCCCCGCTCCACCACAACGGAGTTGTACGCCGCGACCTGCGCCCGCCGAGCCACCCGCTCCACCGGCCTGAGCGCATCCCCCCGCGCGGCCATCTCGGACGCGCTCACCGCACCCCCGTGCCCGTTCTCGGACGCCAGCGACACCAGCACCCCCACCCGCTGCGCCAACTCCAGCACCCGCACCGCCCGCGGCGGATACCCCGGCGCCAGCACCTCCCGCCCGGACGACCGCTCCGCACGAGCCCGGTACGCCGCGACCGCCGCCTCCGCCACCGGCCCCGACCCGGCCACGTCCAGCCGCGTCAGCACCTCCGTCGCGTCCCGCAGCGCCTCCGCCAGCTCCCGCTCCGCCTCCCCGAGCGAGGGCACGTCCGCCGGCGGCGCCTCCCGCACCACCAGGCAGTGCCACACCACCTCGACGTGCACGTCACCCGCGGGCCCCGCCTCGTACACCTCCGGCACCAGCCCCAGCGCCGCCCCCTCGCAGATCACCGCCTGCTCGGCCTCCAACGCCCGCGCGTTGAACTCCGGCGGCCCGCTCAGCCCCAGCGGATGCCCCGGCGCGGGCAGCGCGACCCGCAGCCCACTCGCCCCGAGCGCCCGCAGCCGCCCCAGCGCCAGCGTGAGACCGACCGGCGCGTCCTCACCCGGCAGCCCCTCCACCCGGTGCACCGCGTCCGCGCCCACGATGGCGACCGCGGCGTCGTCCGGTGAGACCATTCCGGCAATAAGGGCATTTCCCCAGGCGGCAAGGCGCCCTGCGCGTGGTTCCGAGAGCATGCCCCCACCCTAAGGACCGGACCGATGGAACGGTGAAGCCGACCGGTGGCGTAGATTTCCTGGAGGGGCCTGCGCCCACCGGCGCCGCGGCCCGAGCAACAGGTGTACGCGACAGCCGAGACCGGCCACAATGCAAGGGGAGACAACGCGCTCATGAGCGATGTTCTGGAGCTTCAGGACGTATCCGTGGTCCGCGAGGGCCGGGCTCTGGTGGACCAGGTCTCCTGGTCGGTCAAGGAGGGCGAGCGCTGGGTCATCCTCGGCCCCAACGGCGCCGGCAAGACCACCCTCCTCAATGTCGCGTCCAGCTACCTCTACCCGAGCAGCGGCACCGCCACCATCCTCGGCGAGACCCTCGGCAGGCCGGGCACCGACGTCTTCGAACTGCGCCCGCGCATCGGCGTCGCCGGCATCGCCATGGCCGACAAGCTGCCCAAGCGCCAGACCGTCCTGCAGACCGTCCTGACCGCCGCGTACGGCATGACCGCCGGCTGGCAGGAGGAGTACGAGGACATCGACGAACAGCGCGCCCGCGCCTTCCTCGACCGCCTCGGCATGACCGAGTACCTGGACCGCAGGTTCGGCACCCTCTCCGAGGGCGAGCGCAAGCGCACCCTGATCGCCCGCGCCCTGATGACCGACCCTGAGCTGCTCCTCCTCGACGAGCCGGCCGCCGGCCTCGACCTGGGCGGCCGCGAGGACCTCGTCCGCCGCCTCGGACGGCTCGCCCGCGACCCCATCGCACCCTCCATGATCATGGTGACCCACCACGTCGAGGAGATCGCCCCGGGCTTCACGCACGTCCTGATGATCCGTCAGGGCAAGGTCATGGCCGCGGGACCGCTGGAACTGGAACTCACCTCCCGCAACCTGTCCCTCTGCTTCGGACTCCCGCTCATCGTCGAGCAGGCCGGGGACCGCTGGACCGCGAAGGGACTCCCGCTGACCTGACCCGCCCCCCGTGCGCCCTGTCCCCGACGGTCCCAACGGACCTACCATGACAGCGTGAACGACATCGATGCATGGGTGTGGTGGCTCGTCGCCGCGGCAGCGCTCGGAATCCCGCTCGTCGTGACCGCGATGCCGGAGTTCGGAATGTTCGCCGTCGGCGCCGTCGCCGCCGCCGTCGCCTCCGGACTGGGCGCGGACCTGGTCGTCCAGGTCCTCGTCTTCGTCGTCGTCTCGGTCGCCCTCATCGCCGTCGTACGGCCGGTCGCCGCCCGACACCGCGCCCAACAACCCCAACTGGCCTCAGGCGTCGACGCGCTGAAGGGCAGACAGGCCGTCGTCACGGAGCGGGTCGACGGCTCCGGCGGCAGGATCAAACTCGCCGGGGAGATCTGGTCGGCACGCGCCCTGGACACCGGGCGTTCCTTCGAGCCCGGTGAGGAAGTGGACGTCGTGGAGATCGACGGGGCCACGGCCGTCATCATGTGACCCCGACGTGCCGAAAGTGGCCCGAACGGCCCCCGAGTCGTGCGACGGTCTGTCAGACTCGACCAGCAAGATCCTCAACAGCCGTAAGATCAGCAGTAGTCAGAGCCAGACAGCTCAACGGGATCTGCCGGAGCGCCGAGGCGGAGAAGGGGACGGACACCCACGATGGAACCGGTCATCATCGTCCTGATCATCCTGGTGGTGTTGGTCTTCATCGCCCTGATCAAGACCATCCAGGTCATCCCACAGGCCAGCGCCGCCATCGTCGAGCGCTTCGGCCGCTACACGCGGACCCTCAACGCGGGCCTCAACATCGTGGTCCCGTTCATCGACACCATCCGCAACCGCATCGACCTGCGCGAACAGGTCGTCCCCTTCCCGCCGCAGCCGGTCATCACCCAGGACAACCTGGTCGTCAACATCGACACCGTCATCTACTACCAGGTGACCGACGCCCGCGCCGCTACCTACGAGGTCGCCAGCTACATCCAGGCGATCGAGCAGCTCACCGTCACCACCCTGCGCAACATCATCGGCGGCATGGACCTGGAGCGGACCCTGACCTCCCGCGAGGAGATCAACGCGGCCCTGCGCGGCGTCCTCGACGAGGCCACCGGCAAGTGGGGCATCCGCGTCAACCGCGTCGAGCTCAAGGCCATCGAACCGCCCACCTCCATCCAGGACTCGATGGAGAAGCAGATGCGCGCCGACCGCGACAAGCGCGCCGCGATCCTCCAGGCCGAAGGTGTCCGGCAGTCCGAGATCCTGCGCGCCGAGGGCGAGAAGCAGTCCCAGATCCTGCGCGCCGAAGGTGAGGCCAAGGCCGCCGCCCTGCGCGCCGAGGGCGAGGCCCAGGCCGTCCGCACGGTCTTCGAGGCCATCCACGCCGGCGACCCGGACCAGAAGCTGCTCTCCTACCAGTACCTCCAGATGCTCCCGAAGATCGCCGAGGGCGACGCCAACAAGCTCTGGATCGTCCCCAGCGAAATCGGCGACGCCCTCAAGGGCCTCTCCGGCGCCATGGGCAACCTCGGCGGCCTGGGCGGCGGTTCGGGCAGCGGCAACGGCGGCGCGAGCGTCCCGGCCCAGGAACGCCGCGAGAAGCCGTCGATCGACTAGCGAGCACTCGACCCCGCCGGGGGACCCCCGCGCCCATAAGGGGCGCGGGGCTGTACCGATGTGCGGCTCCGCCGCGTGAGCGCGCCCAGCCACGAACGGCCCGCACTCGAGGCAGAACACCCAAGCCCCGACGGCGCAGCCGTCACGCAGCGTCCAGAACCAACCACTCCGGCAACGCGGCGAAGTCGTCCCGGGCCAGCGCCAGCAACATCGCATCCGCGGGAGTCGGCTCGAACGGCTCCCGCAACAACGGCATCCCCGCCTGCTCCGGCGTCCGGTTCGCCTTGCGGTGATTGTCCTCCGCGCACGAGGCGACCGTGTTCAGCCACGTGTCCTGCCCGCCGTGCGACCGCGGCACCACGTGGTCGACGGTCGTGGCCCGCCGCCCGCAGTACGCGCACCGGTGCCGGTCCCGGACCAGCACCCCCCGCCTCGACCACGGGGCACGTCTTCGGAACGGCACCCGTACGTACTGGCACAGCCTGATCACCCGCGGCGCGGGTATGTCCAGCGCGGCTCCGCGCATCCGCAGCGAGGGGTGGGCCTGCTCGACGACGGCCTTGTCCTGGAGCACCAGAACGACGGCCCGATTCAACGTCACCGTCGACAACGGCTCGAAGCTCGCGTTCAGTACCAGCGTGTCCCGCATACCAGCCCACCTCCCGTGCGCACCGGCCCACCCCCTGGCGGGCTGGGAACAACTCTGGCCGGGCACGCCGGGATGGACAACGCAATATCTGCTGCTCCCACGAGGGATACCCCCGCGCCACCCCCCGCAACAAAAATGCCCGCCCCTGATCCATTCCAAGACCGGGGGCGGGCAAACGTTCCATGAACGCCGGGAACACTCAGCTGTCCGCGGGCACCTCGTACTCACCGATCAGCTGGGCCCGCGCGATCGTGTGGAACCGCAGATTGAAGCCGACGAAGGCGGGGGTGCCGTCCGCGTCGGGGCCGAGCTTCTCCTGGTCAACGGCGTACACCGTGAACACGTACCGGTGCGGGCCGTCCCCGGCCGGCGGCGCGGCACCGCCGAACTCCTTGCCGCCGTAGTCGTTGCGGGCCTGTACGGCGCCCTGCGGCAGCCCCTCGAACGCGCCGCTGCCCGCGCCCACCGGCAGCTCGGTCACCGAGGCCGGGATGTCGAACACCACCCAGTGCCAGAACCCGCTGCCCGTGGGGGCGTCCGGGTCGTAGCACGTCACGGCGAAGCTCTTGGTCTCGGCCGGGAATCCCTCCCACCGCAGCTGCGGCGAGGTGTTCCCGGCCGCGTAGACCTGAGCGTCCTTGAGCGTCCCGCCCTCCTGCACGTCCTCACTCGTGACGGTGAACGACGGCACGGGCGGGTGGAAGTCATGGGGGAGCGGACGCCGCTTCAGCTCGGTCACCTCGGTACCTCCTGATGTTCTGGTGCAGAGACGACCGAGCCTACGGGCTTCGGCCCCGGATCCCTCAGAACCAGTTGCGCTTGCTGCCGACCTCCGACAGCCACTGGTTGAGGTACGCCGTCCAGTCGGTGCCCTGGTAGTCGTTCAGCCCGACCTTGAACGAACGGAACGTGTCGCTGCCCTCGCTGAACAGCCCGGGCTTCTTGTCCATCTCCAGTACGACGTCCATCGCCTGCGCGTCGGCCACGAAGCTCAGCTCGACCTGGTTCAGCCCGCGGTACTGCTGCGGCGGGAAGAACTCGATCTCCTGGTAGAAGGGGAGCTGCTGCCGCGTGCCCCGGATGTGACCGCGCTCCATGTCCGCGTTCTTGAAGCGGAAGCCCAGGCCGATGAACGCGTCCAGGATCGCCTTCTGCGCCGGCAGCGGGTGCACGTTGATCGCGTCCAGATCACCGGAGTCCACGGCGCGCGCGATCTCCAGCTCCGTGGTGACGCCGATGTTCATCCCGCGCAGGGACTGCCCGTCGATCATGGTGATCGGCGTCTCCCACGGGATTTCGAGCCCGAAGGGCACCGCGTGCACCACGCCGGCCTTGAGCTGGAACGCGCCACCGAGCCGCACCTTGGTGAACTCGATGTCCTGCTTGTACTCCTGGTCGCCGCTCTCCACCTCGACCTTGGCCTGGAGCCCGACCGACAGCCCCTCGATCTCCTGGTCGACGGACCCTCCCTGGATCCGCACCTCGCCCTGGACGACACCCCCCGGAACGACGTTGACCTCGTGCAGCTCGGTCTCGACCGAGGCCCCGCCGGCCCCCAGGCTCGCGAGCAGCTTCTTGAACGCCATGTCTCTCCCTCTCCAGGCTTTACGTGTGGATCCTCGATCCATACAAACGCGATCCGGCCGTGGCCGGTTCCGCGCCCCACACCCTGGCAAGGCGGACGCTCCCCGACCACCCCGCGCACGGCCCCGGCTGCGTTACGCTCGGACGGCATGATCGCGAGCCCCGACCGTACGCCCCTGCCCAGGAATTTCTTCGACCGCCCCATCCTCGAGGTGGCCCCCGACCTCCTGGGCCGCATCCTGGTGCGCAACACCCCGGACGGTCCGATCGCCCTCCGCCTGACGGAGGTGGAGGCCTACGACGGTCAGAACGATCCCGGCTCCCACGCCTACCGCGGTCGCACACCCCGCAACGACGTGATGTTCGGCCCGCCCGGACACGTGTACGTCTACTTCACGTACGGCATGTGGTTCTGCATGAACCTCGTGTGCGGTCCCGAGGGCCGGGCGAGCGCGGTTCTGCTGCGAGCCGGCGAAATCATCGAGGGTGCCGAGCTGGCCAGGATCCGTCGGCAGTCCGCCCGCAACGACAAGGAACTGGCCAAGGGCCCGGCCCGCCTCGCGACCGCCCTGGGCGTGGACCGCGCGCTGAACGGCACGGACGCCTGCACCTCCGAGGACACCCCGCTGCGCATCCTGACGGGCGCCCCCGTCCCCGGTGAACAGGTGCGCAACGGACCCCGGACCGGTGTGGCCGGCGAGGGCGGCGTGCACCCCTGGCGCTACTGGGTCGCCGACGACCCCACGGTCAGCCCGTATCGGGCGCATGTCCCGAGGAAGCGCCGAAGTTGACTCTCCTTTGGGAGACGCGTAATGTAGCCCGAGCCGCTTGACCCGGGTACGGCAATCGCCAGCAGCCGGAAGCGGCCAACCCACTACCTACGACTTCCCTTAGCGGGAGCGATTTCGGCGTGCCCGCATGCCCGAATTCGAACTCGCCGGACCCGATTATGAGTCCGCGGAGAAATCGGCTAACGTAGTGAATGTCGAAAGGCCGAGGAGCGAAAGCCCAAAGCCGGAGACAAATCCCGCCGACAGGGAATCGGATCGAAAAGG
>NZ_BEWB01000014.1 GCF_003112555.1 Streptomyces coelicoflavus
GGCGAAGAGGTTGGGCCGCATGTAGGAGGCGGCGTCCCCCGTGAGTTCGGTGAGGTACTCCGTCAGTTCCTGTTTGGTGTTGCGCCAGGTGAAGTAGGTGTAGGACTGCTGGAAGCCGATCTGGGCGAGGGTCGCCATCATCGCGGGGCGGGTGAAGGCCTCGGCCAGGAAGATGACGTCGGGGTCGGTGCCGTTGATGTCGGCGATGACGCGTTCCCAGAAGGCGACGGGTTTGGTGTGGGGGTTGTCGACGCGGAAGATCCGCACGCCGTGGTCCATCCAGTGGCGCAGGATCCGCACGGTTTCCGTGTGGAGGCCGTCGGGGTCGGTGTCGAAGGCGAGGGGGTAGATGTCCTGGTACTTCTTGGGCGGGTTCTCCGCGTACGCGATGGTGCCGTCGGGGCGGTGGTGGAACCAGTCGGGGTGTTTGTGGACCCAGGGGTGGTCGGGGGAGCACTGGAGGGCGAGGTCGAGGGCGATCTCCAGGCCGTGGCGGTCGGCTTCGGTGACGAAGTGGTCGAAGTCGTCGAGGGTGCCCAGGGCGGGGTGGATGCTGTCGTGGCCGCCTTCGGGGGAGCCGATGGCCCAGGGGACGCCGACGTCGTCGGGGGTGGCGTCGAGGGTGTTGTTGCGGCCCTTGCGGTGGGTGGTGCCGATGGGGTGGACCGGGGGGAGGTAGACGACGTCGAAGCCCATGGCGGCGATGGCGGGCAGGCGTCGGGCGGCGGTGCGGAAGGTGCCATGGGGCCGGTCGGGGGTGCCCTCGGAGCGGGGGAAGAACTCGTACCAGGCGCCGTACAGGGCGCGTTCCCGCTCGACGAGCAGGGGCAGCGGCTCGGAGGAGGTGACCAGGTCCCGCAGGGGATGCCGGGCCAGGACCGCGTCCACCTCCGGCGTCAACGCCGCCGCCAGCCGGGTGGCCACCGGCAGGGTGTCGTCGAGCAGGGTCCCGGCCGCGGCCAGCAGCACCGACCGCCCGGAGTCCGCCGGTGCCCCCGCGGCGGCCCGCCGGTACAGCTCGGCCCCCTCCTCCAGGACGAGGCCGGTGTCGACGCCGGCCGGGACCTTGATCCGCGCAGCGTGCCGCCAGGTGGCGACGGGGTCGCTCCACGCCTCCACCCGGTACGTCCAGTTGCCCGGTGCTCCGGGGGTGACCTCGGCGCCCCAGCGGTCGGTGCCCGGGGCCAGCTCCCGCATCGGCGTCCACGGCCCCGGCCGGCCCTCGGGGTCCTTCAGCACGACGTTGGCGGCCACCGCGTCGTGCCCCTCCCGGAACACGGTCGCGGTGACCTCGAACGTCTCTCCCGCCACCGCCTTCGCCGGGCGCCTGCCGTTCTCCACCACCGGGTGGACGTCCCGGACCGGGATACGTCCGATCCCCACGGTCGCACTCATCCGCATCTCACCTCCGCCATGCTCGGGGCCGGGCGCGGGCCCGGCCGACTGGGTTGGGCCGATCGGCTCAGGCCGCGCCCGAGGGGGTCCTGTGCCCCGCCGGGGAGAGCCGCTCCGTCCGCTCCGTCCGCTCCTGCGCGTGGGTGAGCAGGTTCGTCCGCAGATACCTTTCGGCGGCGTCCGCCGCCTCGCGCGCGCACCGCTTCCCCATCAGCACGCAGAGGGTGTATCCGGAGTCCTCGAAGGTGGTCCGGACGGTGACGTCCGTGGGGGACGCCAGCATCGAGCGTTCCCAGGCGCGGTAATGCCGCAGCTGCCGGGCGACTTCGCTTTTCGCGGGGAGCAGCATGGCCGGTCACCTTCCGGACGGTCCGGTGGTACGGACGATCGGGTTCTGGACGAACGATCGATGCTGAGGGCGCGATCGAGTTCTTCACACATGGTGCACGGATGGTGACACCCCGTCTTGTTGGATCTTCAACTGCTTTCCCGGTGTCCGCTCCGCCCCGATCCCGGCCCCGAGCTGTTCGTGTTGCACGAATGGACTACCGCTCCCACTCTGGAGTGACTCAGAAGCGATCAGCGCTCACGCTTCGTGATCGGGGAGCCCGTCCCCCAAGGGACGCGGAGGAGCGAGAGCCCTCGCGGTGAGGAGCCACGACGATGAAGACCGCAGTGCCCTGCTACTACCACCTCGACGTGGAAGTGAGCCCGGAACGGGTCGGACAGGTCAGGCGCATCCTGGCCGCTCACCTCCGGTTCTGGAACCTGGAGAACCTCGTCGAACCCGTCTGCTCGGGCGCCGAGATGCTGCTGCTGGCGATCGACGAGCACGCGAGCGACAAGAACACGTCGATCGAGATGTGGTGGAACCACCAGCACCTCATCACGGCCGTAGGGGGCAACGACCAGGCGCTCCGTCCCGACCTGGACCTGCGCACCTGTCTGCAGCACCTCGCGGCCAACAGCGACGGCTGGGGCTGCTGCGCCACCGACACCGGCGCCAAGGTCATCTGGTTCTCGCGCCGCGCCCGCGCCGGCGAACGCGTTCCGCTGGTCGCGACGGATCCCGAGCCGATCACCCAGGAGGGGCTGGAAGTGCCGCGAGAGATCATGCCGGTGGCCCGGGTGGCCGGCCGGGCCCGTACGCCCGACGGCATCCTGGAGGAGGCCCGGTGACCCGGGCCAGGCCGAACTGGAAGGGGTCGCCCGTGTGGAGCGGGCACCCCTACCCCCTGGGGGCGGCGTACGACGGACAGGGCACCAACTTCGCCCTGTTCAGCGAGGTCGCCGAGCGGGTCGACCTCGTGCTCGTCGACGACGACGGCAACCACAGCACCGTCCCGCTGCCCGACGTCGACGGATTCGTGTGGCACTGCTACCTGCCCGGCGTCGGCCCGGGGCAGCGCTACGGCTACCGGGTCCACGGCCCGTGGGACCCGGCCGTCGGCCACCGCTGCAACCCGGCGAAGCTGCTCCTCGACCCGTACACCCGGGCCGTGGACGGGCTGGTGGACAACCACGCCTCCCTCTTCGAACGGGCCAGGGGCAAGGCCGACCCGGGCGACAGCGCCGGGCACACCATGCTGGGCGTGGTCACCGACCCCTTCTTCGACTGGGGCGACGACCGACCGCCCAGGCGCCCGTACTCCGAGAGCGTCATCTACGAGGCCCACGTCCGCGGACTCAGCCGCACCCACCCCGACGTGCCGGACGAACTGCGCGGCACCTACGCGGGTCTCGCGCACCCGGCGGTCGTGGAGCACCTCACCTCGCTCGGCGTGACCGCCGTGGAGCTGATGCCGGTGCACCAGTTCGTCCACGACGGAGTGCTCCTGGACCGCGGCCTGTCCAACTACTGGGGCTACAACACCATCGGCTTCTTCGCGCCCCACAACGGCTACGCCGCCCTCGGCACCCGCGGCCAGCAGGTCAGCGAGTTCAAGTCGATGGTCAAGACCCTGCACGAGGCCGGCCTCGAAGTGATCCTCGACGTGGTCTACAACCACACCGCCGAGGGCAACGAGAGGGGCCCCACCCTCTCCTTCCGCGGCATCGACAACGCCTCGTACTACCGTCTGGTGGACGGGGACTGGCAGCACTACTACGACACCACCGGCACCGGCAACAGCCTGCTGATGCGCCACCCCTACGTGCTCCAGCTCATCATGGACTCGCTGCGGTACTGGGTCACCGAGATGCACGTCGACGGCTTCCGCTTCGACCTCGCGGCCACCCTGGCCCGGCAGTTCCACGAGGTGGACCGGCTCTCCGCGTTCTTCGACCTCATCCAGCAGGACCCGGTGATCAGCCGCGTCAAGCTGATCGCCGAGCCCTGGGACGTCGGCGAGGGCGGCTACCAGGTGGGCAACTTCCCGCAGCTGTGGTCGGAGTGGAACGGCAAGTACCGCGACGCCGTACGGGACTTCTGGCGCGCCGAGGAGCACACGCTCGGCGAGTTCGCCTCCCGGCTGACCGGCTCCTCCGACCTGTACCAGCACAGCCGCCGCCGCCCCCGCGCCAGCGTCAACTTCGTCACCGCGCACGACGGGTTCACGCTGCGCGACCTCGTCTCGTACAACGACAAGCACAACGAGGCCAACGGCGAGGGCAACGCGGACGGCGAGAGCCACAACCGGTCCTGGAACTGCGGCGCGGAGGGCGAGACCAAGGACCCCGCCGTGCGGGAACTGCGCGGCCGCCAGCAGCGCAACTTCCTGGCCACCCTGCTGCTCTCCCAGGGCATCCCGATGCTCTGCCACGGCGACGAACTGGGCCGCACCCAGCGCGGCAACAACAACGCCTACTGCCAGGACAACGAGATCTCCTGGATCGACTGGCGGCTCGGCGACGAGCAGCGCGCGCTGCTGGACTTCGCCCGGCGCCTGATCGCCCTGCGCGCCGACCACCCGGTGCTGCGCCGGCGCCGCTTCTTCCGCGGCGAGACCCTCACCCACGCCGACCAGCCGCTGCCCGACCTGGTGTGGCTGCTGCCCGACGCGCGGGAGATGACCGACGACGACTGGCAGCGCTCCGACGCGCACACCGTCGGCGTGTTCCTCAACGGCGACGCCATCGCCGAACCCGACCCCCGGGGCCGGGCCGTCGTCGACGACTCCTTCCTGCTGCTGCTCAACAGCCACTGGGAGCCGGCCCACTTCCGGCTGCCCGACGTCACCTACGGCGAGCGCTGGGCGACCCTCGTCGACACCGCCGACCCGGACGGCGTCCCCGACGAGGCCGAGTACAAGGCGGGCACCCGGCTCACCGTCGGGCAGCGCAGCCTGGTGCTGCTCTCCCGGCCGTCCCGCACCGGCCGGTGAGCCGGTGAGGTCAGCTGCCGAGACGGCGCGCGGTCACCGTGAACTGCGCGCCGTCGGCGTCCCGGAGGACCGCCTCGTCGGCGCTCAGCGAGAGCACGCTGCCGCCGTGCCGCTCCGCGGCGCGGGCGCAGGCGGTGACGTCCTCGACCGCGAAGTGCACCTGCCAGTGCGGCCGCACGGCCGGGTCCGGGGCCGCGCCCAGCGCCCCCGACTCGATGCGGGCCACGACCTGGCCCTCGTGACGCAGGACCACCTCGTCCCCCTCGTAGCGGACCTCGCAGCAGCCCTGCCCGGAGGCCCACTCGAAGATCTCGCCGTAGAAGATCGCGGCGTCGAAGGCGTCACGGGTGTGCAGCCGGATGAAGGCGGGACGCTTGGTGCGCCAGGCGTCCCAGTCCGAGAACAGCTCGCCCTCCCAGACCCCGAACGTCGCGCCGTCCCGGTCGGCGAGCAGGGCCGCCCGCCCCGGCGGCAGGGAGATCGGCCCGACCGCGGCGGTGCCGCCGCGCTCCTGCGCCCGCGACGCGGCCTCGCCCGCGCTGCGCACGGCGAAGTACGGCGTCCAGGCCACCGCCATCTGCCACATCGCGGCGACGGCCGCGATCCCGGCCACCGGCACCCCGTCGGCCAGGGCGATGCGGAAGGGCTCGCCCAGCCGGGCGGGCCGCCACTGCCAGCCCAGCACGGCGGAGTAGAACTCCTCGGTGACCTTCAGGTCGCGGCTGGTGAGACTCACCCAGCAGGGCGCCCCGTACACGGAGTGCGTGGACAGCAGGCCTTCCCCGCGGGTGGAGGAGGTCATGTCGTGGTTCATGGCAGTCGCGTCCTGGTCTCGTCCACCGGCAGCCACCGGCTGCACACCGGTGTTGTCCGGCCGGGAGTGCGGCGGGCGCCTGGCGAGTACCCCGCACATGGCGCCGAAACGGAGGCCCCGAGGTGACCGTGCCCCCCACCGGCGTGCGCCCGGACCCCGGCCCGGGCACCGGCCCGGACCCCGACTCCGACTCCGACCAGATCTTCCGGTTGCAGGAGGAGGTGCGGCAGCTCAAGGAGGCGGTGGTCTCGCACGCCGTCGTCGACCAGGCCATCGGTGCGATCATCGTCCTCGGCGGGGTGACGCCGGACGAGGGGTGGATCGTCCTGAAGGAAGTTTCCCAGCATACGAACATCAAACTCCGCAATGTGGCGGAAACGGTACTCATCTGGGGGCGCACCGGAGTGATGCCGCAGGAGATCCTCACCGCCCTGGAGGACCGCCTGGGGCGGCCCGTGTGCGGCGTGGCCGGTCTCAGCGCGCCTCCGCCAGGATCTCCTCGCGTATCCGGTCGAAACAGCCGGTGAGCAGCCGGGAGACGTGCATCTGGGAGATGCCGAGCTGCTCGGCGATGCCGCTCTGCGTCATCCCGCCGAAGAAGCGCAGGTAGAGGATGGTGCGCTCGCGCTCGGGAAGCGCCTCCAGGCAGGGCCGCACCGCCACCCGGTCCACGACCGCGTCGAAGGCGGGATCGGGCCCGCCCAGCGCGTCACCGAGCGCGTACCCGTCCGTGCCGGGCATCTCCGCCTCCAGCGACAGCGCCGAGAAGCACTCCAGGGCCTCCATGCCGGTCCGCACCTCGACCGTGGTCAGCTGCGCGTGCTCGGCGATCTCATCGACGGTCGGCGCGCGCCCCGGCGTGGTCTGCGCCAGCTCCTTCGCCGATCTGCGGACCCGGTTGCGCAGGTCCTGGATCCGCCGCGGCACGTGCAGCGTCCACATGTGGTCGCGGAAGTGCCGTTTGATCTCCCCGGTCACGGTCGGCACCGCGTACGCCTCGAAGGCGTGACCGCGCTCCGGGTCGTAGTGGTCGACGGCCTTGACCAGGCCCAGGGCCGCCACCTGGTAGAGGTCCTCCAGGTTCTCGCCGCGGCCCCGGAAGCGGACGGCGATCCGCTCCGCCATGGGCAGCCAGACCCGGATCAGTTCGTCCCGCAGCGCCTTGCGCTCCGGTCCCTCGGGCAGCCCGGCGAGCCGGTCGAACGCCGCGGCCGTGTCGGGGGCGTCGTCGTGCGGGTGGGGCTGGGTTCTGCCGGCGACACGCATCACGCGCACCTCCCTCAGCAGGGGTGCTGGCAAGTCCTCGTATATATGGATACTGAGCGCGAATGCCCCGGACGGCCACTCGAACGGCGGCTCGCCGGTGACCGGGCGGCCGCCCGGTAGCGGGACGTGATGTGCGGCACGCTCCGGGTGATCGCGCGCGCGGGCGCCGGCGGATCGTCCCTGCGCAACGCTTGATCGTCGATCAAAAGGGGCGAAGGCCCTGGCCACAGCGCATTCCGCTCATTTGACAGTGCGATCGGCACACAGATAGGAAGCAGCGTCGAGAGGTCGAGAGGGGCACCGTGTACGAGCCGAACGTGGTCGGGGACTGGCAGGAGTACGACGAGCACGCCGGCCTGCGGGTCCGTGTCCACCGTCTGGAGCCCGCCGAGCCGCCGCGCGGGCGCGACGACGCCGCCGAGGGGCTCACGTACTTCCGGGTCCGGGTGACCGTCGAGAACCGGGGCGGGCGGCACCTCGGCATCCACCTGGAGGACGGCCAGATCGACGTGCGGATCGGCGCCGAGGGGGAGAGCGCCTTCCTCGACTGGCGCAACTCCCAGTTCATCGAGGGCTTCGACGTGTACCCGCTGCGCCGGGCCACCGCCGTGCTCTACGGAGCCGGTCCGGAGGCGAGCCTGAGCCAGGTGGACGTGCAGGTGCAGCTGAGGGTGGACGAGGAGTGGACCGACCGCCGGCTGTGGAGCGGCGCCCTCGGGCTGCCCGACGGGGCCGGCGCCACCCCGTGCGGCACGGTGCGGGACGAGGGCGTGGCGCACCAGGTGAGCGCCTTCCTGCGGGGCCAGTCGGAGGAGGGCACCGCCTGACCCGCCGGGCGGTCGCACCCGGTCCCGCTCCCAGGGGTCTGCCGACTGCCGGCACCCTCTAGTGCGCGATGCCGTCGATGATCTCCCGGGCGCCCTGCCGCAGCAGGGCCACGGCGACCGAGGTGCCCAGGGTCGCCGGGTCCAGCGGGCCCGCCCACTCGTGGGCGTTGAGCCGGGTCTTGCCGTCCGGGGTGAAGACGCAGGCCCGCAGCGAGAGTTCCCCGCCGCGGTCCACGCGGGCGTGCCCGGCGATCGGGCTGTTGCAGTGCCCCTGGAGGACGTGCAGGAACATGCGCTCCGCCGTCGCCTCCCGGTGCGTCTCCGGATGGCCGAGGCCGCTCACCGCGTCGATCAGGCCGCCGTCGCCCTCGCGGCACTGAAGGGCGAGGATGCCCGCGCCGATCGGCGGCATCATCGTCTCGGGGGAGAGGACCTCGCTGATCACGTCGCCCCGGCCGATGCGCTCCAGGCCGGAGACGGCGAGCAGCAGGGCGTCCGCCTCGCCCGCGGCGAGCTTCGCCAGCCGCCGGTTGGCGTTGCCGCGGAAGGGCACGCACCGCAGATGCGGGTGGGTGGCGGCCAGCTGCGCGACCCGGCGCACCGAGGACGTGCCCACGCGGGTCCCCTCCGGCAGCTCGTCCAGGGTGAGCCCGTCCGGGTGGACGAGCGCGTCCCGCACGTCGTCCCGCTTCAGGAACGCGGCGAACACCGTGCCGGCGGGCAGCGGCCGGTCGGCGGGCACGTCCTTGACGCAGTGCACCGCGAGATCCGCCTCGCCCGACAGCAGCGCGGCGTCGACCTCCTTGGTGAACGCGCCCTTGCCCTCCACCTGCGACAGGTCCCCGAGCCACTTGTCGCCGGTGGTCCTCACCGGTACGACCTCGGTGCGCACGCCGGGGTGGAGGGACGCCAACCCGGCCCGGACGCGCTCGACCTGAGCCAGCGCCATGGGAGAGTCGCGGGAGACGATGCGGATCAGTTCGGGGGCGGACATGCGGACACGATAGTGCGCGCGGGGGCGTTCCCGGGCCGGGGTTCGCCCGACCGGCCCGTTCTCGCCCCCCGTCTCACGCGTACGGGTCGAAGGGGATGCCGGCGGGCCGGGCGGCGGCCAGGTGGGAGGCGAAGCTGCCGTCCTTGAGGCCGAAGTTGGCGCTGCCGAAGTCGTAGGCGCTCAGCTTGTCGCGCAGACCGGCCGGATAGCCGTTCCAGCCGACCAGGGACGGGTACTGCCAGGCGCCCTCGTGGTTCTCCGGCGGCTCGTCGCCCGAGGTCGCCAGGCGGAAGCAGTGGGTGCTGATGCCGTCCTTGTGGTAGACGATCTTCGGATGGGTGCCGTCGAAGCGGACGGCGGAGCGCTCGTGCACGCTGAACGAGCCGTGGTTGGACGTCGACACGTACTGCACGGCGGTGTCCTTCACCCACACCACCACGTGCTCCCAGTCGTGCCGGTGGCCGCCGAGGCTCGTACCGGGCAGGGCCTGGTCCTTCTCGAAGTAGAGGCCGTACATGTAGGCGCACCAGTCGCCGTCGCACTTGGCGCGCGCGTAGCCGTTGGTGTTGTCCAGGTCGGCGGCGTCGCGGCAGTTGCCGTTCAGGGCGCCGGTCGGCTTCAGCCCGCCGTTGACCGCCCCGTCGGCGCCGATGGCCGGGGTCGGGTAGCAGCCGTCGGTGTCGTAGTCGTAGGCGGGCTGGTACGCCCGCTCCAGGCTGTCGGCGTTGCCGGGCAGCCCCGGCGGCGGGGCGGCGAAGGCGGTGGCGGGAAAGGCGACGACCAGGGCGAGGGCACCGAGCGGCACGGCGAGCCATCTGCGGCGGGGCGTTGCGGCGGTACGCGGGAACATCGCGTCCTCCTCGGGGTGGCGCAGCCCAACGGCTGTGGGGGGAAGGGGAGTTCAGGGTCCCCTCTTTTCCCTCGCGCGCCAAGGGCGCACCGGCGTCCCCGCGGTGAAGGGCGGCCCAACACCTGATCCGGCGTCACCCGCTCACACCGGTTCGTCCGGAATGTCCGCGGCGGACTCCTCGGGCGCCAGGTCCGGGCGGAGCCTGAGCCAGGACGGCTGACGCAGCATGCCCTCGCGGGTGCGGGTGCTGTAGCGGACCTCGCCGACCAGCCGGGGCACGACCCAGCGAGCACCCGGCACCGACGGCACCGGGTCGAAGGGGCAGACGTCGCTCGCGGCGGCCGCCAGCAGCGCGGCCAGCTCGGACCGCTCGCCCGCGCTCCAGCCGGTGCCGACCCCGCCGACGTAGCGCAGCCGGCCGGCGGCGCGCTGGCCGACCAGGACGGCACCGGGGAGGCCGCCGAGCCGTCCCCTGCCGGGCAGCCAGCCGCCGACCACGACGTCCTCGCTGCGCATGTTGCGGATCTTGACCCAGGCACGGGAGCGGACCCCCGGCTCGTACACCGAGTCCAGCCGCTTGCACACCAGCCCCTCGAGACCGTGCTCACGGGTGGCCCGCAGGGCCTGTTCGCCGTGGCCGACCAGCGCCGCCGGGGTCGACCACGACGGCCCGTTCAGCCCGAGGTCCGTCAGCCGCTCGCGGCGGCCGGTGTAAGGGGTGCGCAGCAGGGAGCGGCCCGCCAGGTGCAGGGCGTCGAACAGCACCAGGTGGACGGGGACCCTCGCCGCCCGGTGCGCCGCGCGGGCCGGGGCGTGCGCGAGGCCCATCCGGGACTGGAGCAACTGGAAGTCGGCGCGGCCCCGTTCGTCCAGGGCCAGCACCTCGCCGTCCAGCACGGCCGGGGTGTCGCCGAGCGCGGTGGCGAGCGGCGCCAGCTCCGGGTAGGCGGCGGTGATGTCCTGGCCGGAGCGGGCGCGCAGCAGGACGCTCCCGTCGCCGGGCAGGTAGATCACCACGCGCTGGCCGTCCTGCTTGGTCTCGTAGGCCCAGCGCGCGTCCTGCGCGGCGGACGGCAGGGTGCCGGGGGTGGCGAGCATCGGAGGGATCAGCGGCAGCTCCACGGGTCAGTACTCGACCCGCCCGGGTGCCGTCACGCGCGTTGCCCGCCAGGTTCGCCTGAACGGCGCCGGTCCCGGGCGGGACCGGCGCCGTCGCGGTCAGCGGGCGGAGGCGGGCTGCGCCGCCGTCCCGTCGACCGGGGCCGGGCCGGCCGACGGGACGGCCGGACGGTGCCGGGGGATGAAGGACGCGATGGCGGCGGCCAGCAGGGCCGCGCCGGCGCCGATGGCCATGACCACCTTGAACGCGTTCTCGGACGGCAGGGCGAAGCCGCCGAGGTCGATCGTCAGCTGGGCCAGGATCACACCGGCGATGGCACTGGCGACCGAGGTGCCCAGGGACCGCATGAGGGTGTTGAGGCTGTTCGCGGCGGCCGTCTCGCTCGCCGGCACCGCGCCCATGATCAGCGACGGCATGGCGCCGTAGGCGAAGCCGATGCCCGCGCTGATGACGCAGGAGGCCAGCACCAGGTGCCAGACCTCGGCCATCAGCACGATGTTGAGACCGTAGCCGGCCGCGACGATCAGGGCGCCGATCATCAGCGTCACCTTCGGGCCCCTGGACCTGGAGACCTTCGCGGAGACCGGGGCGAACGCCATCATCACCAGGCCGGACGGCGCCATCACGAGGCCCGTGGTCAGCAGGGACCGGCCGAGCCCGTAACCGGTGGCCTCGGGCAACTGCAGCAGCTGCGGAAGTACCAGGGACATCGCGAACATCGAGAAGCCGATGGCGACGGACGCCAGGTTGGTGAACAGCACCTGACGGCGGGCGGTGGTGCGCAGGTCGACCAGGGGCTCAGGGGTGTGCAGCTCCCACCAGCCCCAGACCAGCAGGATCACCACGGCCGCCGCGAACAGGCCGAGGGTGGTGCCCGAGGACCAGCCCCAGTCGCCGCCCTTGGAGATCGCCAGCAGCAGGCTCGCGAGTCCGGCGGCCATGCCGAGACCGCCGAGCAGGTCGAAACGGCCGCCGGTGCGCACCGCCGACTCGGGCACCAGCGCCAGCACCAGCGCCAGGGCGACGGCGCCGAGCGCCCCGGAGAGCCAGAACAGCATGTGCCAGTCCAGCTTGTCCGCGATCAGCGCGGCGGCGGGCAGGCCGAGCGCGCCGCCGACTCCGAGGGAGGCGCTCATCACCGCGGTGGCGCCGGCCAGCCGCTCGGCGGGCAGCTCGTCGCGCATGATGCTGATGCCGAGCGGGATCACGGCGGCGGACAGGCCCTGGAGGGCGCGGCCGGCGACCATCGGGACCAGCGCGTCGCTCAGCCCGCAGACCACCGAGCCGCCGATCAGCAGTATCAGGCTGAGCAGGAGCATCCGCCGCTTGCCGAACATGTCGCCGAGCCGGCCGACGACCGGAGTGGCCACCGCGGAGGCGAGCAGCGTGGCGGTCACCGCCCAGGCCGCGTCCGAGGCCGACGCGTCCAGGAGCTTCGGCAGCTCCGGGATGATCGGGATGACCAGAGTCTGCATGAGCGCGACGACGATCCCGGCCAGGGCCAGTACCGCCACCACGGCGTTCGGCCGTGGTGTGGCGGGGGAAGCGGGCATGAAAGAGCCTTTCGAGCGATGAGTGGTGCCACGAGTGTGAGAACCGGAGCGCGAACATTTAAGTCAGTCGCTTGAAGTAGTCTACGGGGTGTGGAGGGGAAGCGCGCCTCCGGGCCGGGCGGCGACCCCACGCCGCCGCCCCGTAGGCTTCCGTGACAACCCGCCGTACGACGGCGGACCTGCGACGACTCGAGGGACTGGTCGTCGCGGGCCGTGAGGAGTCAGTCCCGGCGCGGTGGTGAACATGGCGGGCAGGACGGGCCGGACGGAACAGGTCAGCGCGACCCGGCAGCTGATCCTGACCACCGCCGAGCGGCTGTACGCCGAGCACGGGGTGTACGCGATCTCCAATCGCCAGGTCAGCGAGGCCGCCGGGCAGGGCAACAACGCGGCGGTCGGCTACCACTTCGGTACGAAGGCGGACCTCGTCCGGGCCATCGCTCAGCACCACTCGGAGCGGGTCGAGGAGCTGCGCGCCCGGCAGCTCGCCGCGCTCGGCGACTCGCCCGACCTGCGCGACTGGGTGGACTGCCTGGTGCGTCCCCAGTTCGACCACCTGGCGGCGCTGGGCAGTCCCACCTGGTACGCGCGGTTCTGCGCCCAGGTCATGACCGACCCGGCGCTGCGGGAGATCATGACCGAGGAGTCCCGCGCCTCCGTCTCCCTGCGGGCGATCATCGTGGGGCGCAACCGGTGCATGCCCGCGCTGCCGGACGAGGTCCGCGCGGAGCGGGGCGACATGGCCCGCCACCTCATCGTGCACACCGCGGAGGAGCGGGAGCGGGCCCTGGCCGAGAACCGCCCCACCCCGCGCGCCAGCTGGCAGGACGCGGCCGACGGCCTCGTCGACGCGATCGTGGGCATGTGGCTGGCCCCCGTCACGCCCCGCGGCTGAGGCGGCGCCCGGCCGCCCCGCGCACCTTACCGTCGAGTAATATCGCGCGGCAGGCCCCCACGAGGAGGAACCGTGTCACGGTCCGAACGCTCACCCCTGCTGCTCGCCGGCCTGCTGGCCACCGCGGGCGCCGCCCATTTCGCCCGGCCCCGCCCCTTCGACGCCACCGTGCCGCGCTCCCTGCCCGGCACACCCAGGGCCTGGACGTACGCCAGTGGCGCCGCCGAACTCGCGCTCGCCGCCGGACTCGCCCTGCCGCGCACCCGCAGGGCCGCCGCGCTCACCGCCGCCGCCTTCTTCGTCGGGGTGTTCCCCGCCAACGTCAAGATGGCCTGGGACTGGCGCCACCGTCCCGCTCCGCGGAAGGCCGCCGCCCTCGGACGGCTGCCCGTGCAGGTGCCGCTCGTGCTGTGGGCCCGAGCCGTCGCCCGGGACAGCGAGGGCCGGTCATGAGCAGGCCTCCCGCCGTCGGCGACACCGTCGAGGACTTCACCCTGCCGGACGAGACCGGCACCCCGCGCAGCCTGTCCGAACTGCTCGCCGACGGCCCCGTAATCCTCTTCTTCTACCCGGCCGCGCTGACCACCGGCTGCACCGCCGAGGCCTGCCACTTCCGCGACCTGGCCGCCGAGTTCGCCGCCGTCGGCGCCCGGCCCGTGGGCGTCAGCGGCGACCCCGTCGAACGGCAGCAGGAGTTCGCCGGGCGCCACACCCTGGGCATGCCGCTGCTGTCCGACACCGACGGCGCGGTCCGGGAGCGGTTCGGGGTGAAGCGGGGCTTCAGCCTGGCTCCCACCAAGCGCGTCACCTTCGTCGTCGGACAGGACCGCACCCTGCTGGAGGTCGTCCGCAGCGAACTCAGGATGAACACGCACGCCGACCGGGCCCTAGCCGCCCTCCGCGCTCACCGGGAGTGAAAAGGCCGCCCGCGCCCCGCCCGGGTTGATAGCGCATCGTCCTGGGATGATCCTGGACGGCATGGAGGACTCCTCCGCCACGATGATCGTCGACGCCCGCGGACTGGTGACCGGGTGGAGCGAGGGCGCGCGCCGGCTCACCGGGTACCCGGCCGAGGCGGTCGTGGGACGCCCCGCGCGGGACCTGCTCGCGCGGGACGCGCCCCCCGCACTCCTGTCCGGCACCGTCCCGGACGGCACCGCCGTGATCCGCCACCGCGACGGCCACCCGGTGAGCCTGCGGCTGCGGGCCTGCCCGCTGCTGGGCGCCGACGGCGCGGCGGACGGCTGCGCGGTGACCGCCGACCCGCCCGGCGGCCCGGCGCCCGCCCTGATCGACGCCGCCGTGCGGCAGGCCCCCCTGTCGGTGTCCGTCCTCGACCCCGCCCTGCGCTTCGTGCACGTCAACGAGACCACGTGCCGGATGATGGGCAGGCAGGCCGACGAACTCGTCGGCCACCGCCTGTCCGACACGCTGGCGGACTTCGACGGCGACGCCCGGTCCTTCCTGCACCACCTGCGCGTCGTCGCCGACACCGGACGGCGCGTCCAGTACGAGAGCTACGGGCCCGCGCCGGCCGGTACCCGGCTGCACGCCTGGACCGTGGAGATCTGGCCGGTGCACGACGCCTCCGGCGCACTCACCGCCGTCGCCATGGCCGCCCTCGAGAGCACCGAACAGCACCGCGCCCGCGAGCGGCTGGCCCTGCTGAACGCGGCCGGCACGGTCGGCACCACCCTCGACGTCGTCCGCACCGCCGAGGAACTGGTCCAGCTCCTCGTGCCGCGGTTCGCGGCCTTCGCCGCCGTAGACCTGCTCGACTGGGTCCTGGGCACCGACGAACCCCTCGCGACGCCGCCCGAGCACGCCGGACTGCGCCGGGTGGCCCACGTCTCCGCCACCGAGGGCTTCCCCACCCCCGCCGTCCACCTCGGCGGGCACGAGGTCCACCCGTCCGACAGCCCTCCGGCCCGGGCGATGCGGGAAGGCCGCGTCGTGCTCAGCGGCCCCGGCGACCCCGAGTTCGACCGGTGGATGCGCACCCGCGAGGCCGAGGCCCCGCACAACCGGCCCTTCCGCGAAGCCGTCTGCTCGGTCCTGGCCGTGCCGCTGCGGGCCCGCGGCACCACCCTGGGCGTCGCACTGGCCGCCCGGACCGCGCCCCGGGAGCCGTACGCCGTCGAGGACGCCGTACTGGCCGAGGAACTGGCCGGCCGGGCGGCCGTCTCCGTAGACAACGCCCGTCGCTTCGCGCGCGAGCGCGCCACCGCCCTGGCGATCCAGCGCAGCCTCCTGCCCAGGGACCTGCCCGGACAGGCCGCGGTCGAGGTGGCCCACCGCTACCTCCCCTCCGGGTCCGCGGCGGGCATCGGTGGCGACTGGTTCGACGTGATCCCGCTCTCCGGCACCCGCGTCGGCCTCGTCGTCGGCGACGTCGTGGGCCACGGCATCCCGTCCACGGCGACCATGGGACGGCTGTGCACGGCCGTGCGCACCCTCGCCGACGTCGACCTGCCCCCCGACGAGCTCCTCACCCACCTCGACGACCTCGTCACCCATCTCGCGGCCGTCGGCGCGCACGACGGCGGCGACGCGGAGATCGCGGAACTGGGCGCCACCTGCCTCTACGCCGTGTACGACCCCGTGTCCCGGCGACTGGCCCTGGCGGCCGCCGGTCACCCCGCGCCCGTCCTCCTCCTCCCCGACGGCAGCACCCGTACGGTCGCCATGACCGCCGGGCCGCCGCTCGGGGTGGGCGGACTGCCGTTCGAGGCGACGGAGCTGGAACTGCCGGAGGGCTCCGTCGTCGCCCTCTACACCGACGGACTGATCGAGGACCGCGACCGCGACGTCGACCACGCCACCGCGGAGCTGTGCCGGGCGCTGGCCGCGCCCGCGGCCTCGCTGGAGGCGCTGTGCGACGGCGTGCTCAAGGCCGTACTGCCCGAGGAGCCCGGCGACGACGTCGCGCTGCTGCTGGCCCGCACCCGCGCACTGGGCGAGGACCGGGTGCGCACCTGGGACGTCAGCCCCGACCCCGCCGGAGTGGCGGCCACCAGACGGTCCGTCGGCGAACAGCTGACGGAGTGGGGGCTGGACGACACGGCCTTCGTCACCGAACTCGTCGTCAGCGAACTCGTCACCAACGCCATCCGCTACGGGGAGCCGCCCATCCGGCTGCGCCTCATCCGCCAGGCCACCCTCATCTGCGAGGTCTCCGACGCCAGCTCCACCTCACCCCACCTGCGCCGCGCCCACGCCTACGACGAGGGCGGCCGGGGCCTGCTCCTGGTCGCCCAGCTCACCCAGCGCTGGGGCAGCCGCCAGACGGACACCGGCAAGACCATCTGGGCCGAACAGCCGCTGCCCGCGTCATGACGCGGGCCGCTCCCGTCCCGTGCCGTCCTCCGCGGCCACCCGGGCCAGGGTGCGGCCGGTGCGCGCGGAGCGGGCCCGCCGGGGGTCCGGGGTGCCGTGCCCGCGCCCGCCGCCGGCCGTCTTCACCAGCAGCCACGCCGCGTCCTCACCGGCGCCGCGGTCCGGGCCGCCGCGGAACCGGGTCAGCGCGTACTCCCCGCGCAGCTTGGCGCCGTGCAGCCGGAACCGGGCGTGGCCGTGCGCCAGCGACTCGGCGAAGTCGACCGGCCGTCCCCGGCGGTCGTGACTGAGCGGCTCGTAGGTGCCGTGGTCCCACACGATGACCGTGCCGCCCCCGTACTCACCCGCGGGGATCACACCCTCGAACTCCTCGTACTCCAGCGGATGGTCCTCCGTCGGCACCGCCAGCCGCTTGTCGCGCGGGTCCGCCGACGGACCCTTCGGCACCGACCACGACTTGAGCACGTCGGCCACCTGGAGCCGGAAGTCGAAGTGCAGGGTGCTCGCGTCATGGATCTGCACGACGAAGCGGGGCCGGCCGCCCTCACCGGGCGGCCCGTCTCCCGCGGGCTCACCGGTCCGGCGGAAGTCCCGTTTGCCGTGGTAGGCCCGCAGCCCGTCGTCCTCGCCGCCCACCTGACACTCCTTCCCGGGAGACCCTCGGCCGCCGCCCGGACCGGGTACCCCGCTCAGAACTCCTCGTGCACCTCCGGGTCGCCGCCGATCCGGCGGTGCGCGCGGTCCGCCACCGCGCGCAGCTGCTCGGCGTCCAGTTCGAAACCGAAGACGTCCAGGTTGGCCCGCTGCCGCGCCGGGTCGGCGGACTTCGGGATCGGCACCGCGCCCAGCTGGGTGTGCCAGCGCAGGACCGCCTGGGCGGGCGTCACCCCGTGCGCCCCGGCGACCGCGGCGACGGCGGGATCGTCCAGCAGGTCGCTGCCCCGGCCCAGCGGGCTCCAGCTCTCGGTGCGGATGCCCTTGCGCTCGTGGTAGGCGCGCAGTTCGTCCTGCGGGAAGAGGGGGTGCAGCTCGATCTGGTTGACGGACGGCAGGACGCCCGTCTCCTTCTCCAGCCGCTCGATGTGCTCCGCGGTGAAGTTGGAGACGCCCACCGACCGTACGAGACCCTCCTCGCGCAGCTTGACCATGGCCCTCCAGGAGTCGACGTACTTGTCCACGCGCGGCAGCGGCCAGTGGATCAGATACAGGTCGACGTACTCCAGACCGAGACGGGAGCGGGACTCCTCGAACGAGGCGAGCGTCTCCTCGTAGCCGTGGTGCCGGCCGGGCAGCTTGGTCGTCACGACGATCTCCTCGCGGGGGAGACCGGCGGAGGCGACCCCGCGGCCGACGCCGGTCTCGTTGCGGTAGTTCGTCGCCGTGTCGATCAGGCGGTACCCCGCCCCGAGGGCCTCGCGCACCGCCCGCTCCGCCTCGTCGTCCTTCATCGGCCACGTGCCCAGACCCAGGGCGGGGAGCGTGGTTCCGTCGTTGAGCGTGTACGCCGGGATGCTGATCACCGTGGGACCTTCCCTCGACTCTGCGCGGCGGTGTGCCGCCCCCTCCACCCTCGCCCACGCCGGGACCCGTGATCAACCGCACGGCGTGGAACGCCGTCTGCCACGATCGGCGCATGACGACCGACAGGGCAACGGACAGGGCAGCGGACAGGGCAACAGGCACGACGACGGACACGACGAAGGACACCCGTACGGCGGCCACCGGGACCGCGGAGATCGAGGTGCGGCCGGCCGCCGGGCACATCGGCGCGGAGATCCGCGGCGTCGACCTGGCCGCGGGCCTCGACGCCGCACAGGTCGCGGCGGTGCGGGCGGCCGTACTGCGCTGGAAGGTGGTGTTCTTCCGCGACCAGCGCCTCGACCACGCCGGCCACGTCGCGTTCGCCCGCCTCTTCGGCGAACCCGTGGTCCTGCCCCGGCGCGGCAAGGCCTCCCCGGCCGGCTTCCCGGAGGTCGAGACGACCGCCGACCGGCTTGAGCTGGGCGGGCGGTTCGGGATGGAGCACGACGAGTGGCTGCGGCGCCGGCGCCACACCCTGCTGCGCGGCTGGCACTGCGACCACGGAGCCCGCGTCGACCCGCCGGCCTTCACGATCCTGCGCGCCGAGACCGTCCCCCCGTACGGCGGCGACACCACCTGGGCCAACCTCGCCGCCGCCTACGCCGGACTGTCCGCGCCCCTGCGCGCCTTCGCCGACACCCTGCGCGCCGAACACCGCCTGGGCGTCGGCTACCAGCCCCGGCCCGGCGACGACGCCTACCTCCGGCACCTCCTCGGCCACCAGACCGCGACCGTGCACCCGCTGGTCCGCGTGCACCCGGAGACGGGGGAGCGGGTGCTGTTCGTCAACGGCTACTACGTCGAACAGATCGCCGGGCTCTCCCGCCCCGAGAGCGCGGCGATCCTGGAACTCCTCGTCGAGCAGGCCACCCGCCCCGAGTACACCGTCCGTCTCCGCTGGGAGCCGGGCACCGTCGCCTTCTGGGACAACCGCGCCACCATCCACCTCGCCCCCGGCGACCACGCCCACTTCGACCACCCCCGCACCATGCACCGGGTGATGCTCACCGGCGAGATTCCGGTGGGTGTCGACGGCACCCCGTCCGAGCCGGTCACGGGCAGCGAGGCGGGCCGCTGGTGAGGCCGGCGGCCCGCCCGCGCCGCGTCACCCCAGCGGGATCGTCACCTCGTCCTCGACCGGCGGATCCACCTCTTGCGCCTGGTTGCCCGTGGCGGCGAAGCAGCGCAGCCGGACCGCCTCCGGCGTCACGTCCAGACGCAGGAAGCACTTGAAGAAGGGCGGGCTGTACGTCGCCGAGCCCGGCGAGAACAGCGACGTGTAGATCTTGCGCACGGGCAGCCGGAACCGCTTCCGGCGCTCGGGCCGCCGGGCCGTGCCCAGCAGTCCGGCCACGATCCGGGTGCGCCGGGTGACCCGCGCGGCGTCGCCCGGGGCACGGCCGGTGCGGATGCCGAGGCGTTCGGCGATCACGGCCGTCGCCTCGGCCTCCGTGAGGGTGAAGAAGCGGCGCAGCCGGAGCCGGCGGCCGTACAGGGCGCTGTAGAAGGCGAGCGAGTCGCCGCGCAGCGGGTAGGAACGGAAGTCGTCCTCGGAGACGCCGGCCACCGAGACGCGCGGGATGGTGTGCGTGGCGTGCATGAACGCGCCGCCGCCGCCCGCCACGACGTACTGCACGGTGCGGCCGCCCACGTCGACCGGATAGCGCTGGTAGTTGTGGATGTCGCCGCCGATCGCCGCGACGTAGTGGTGGGCGGGGTCGCGCACGATGTCGTCGACCGTGCCGCCGCCCTCGATCGGGCACGGGTGGTGCTCGCCGTCCACGTACAGGGGCGAGCCGGTGACCAGGATCTTCGGCCGGTCGCCCCGCGACACCTCGCGCAGCCAGGCGCCCTGCTCGGTGTCGACCGTGCCGAGCAGCCCCGTGTCGATGCCGACGATCCGCACCGGACCGGCGTCGACGGCCCAGTACGGGCCCGGCTGGACGGCCTGCTGGGCGGGGGCCGGGCGCAGCTTGCGGGCCTCGTCCAGGTGCCGGCCGTCGTCCGGGTGCGGCCGGTGCCACAGCAGGGACCGCAGCCACGCGGGCGTGAACGGGCGAGGCGCGGGTTCCGGCGGCAGGGGCGGGGCGTCGTCGCAGAAGACGCGCATGAAACCGCCGAGGTCCTCGTACCAGTCGTGGTTGCCCGGTATCGCGTATATGGGGGCCTGGTAGTCGGCGTAGGGGCGGAAGAACTTCGTGCCGTAGTCGTCGGCGCTGCCCACCGGGTAGATCACATCGCTCGCGAGGACCGCGAACCGGGTGTCCCCGCCCGCCCGCAACAGCCCGGGCACGACGGCGTACTGGGGATCGTCGCCCTCTCCCGTGTCGCCGATGACGAGGAAGGAGAACCGGTCGGGGTCGTCCCGCCGGATCACCTTGCCGGCCGGCGCCCCGGCCGCCGCCCGCTGCGCCACCCAGCGGGAGCGGGTGCGGCCCGTGGGGTCCCCGAACCAGGAGGCCAGCACGCCGTTGCGAGCGGCCCACAGTGTTGCCGGGCTCAGCCAGGACAGTTTCTCGGTGCGCTGCGGCATGAGCGCCCGGTAGGCGCCGGGCTCGGCGGAGCCCCAGCCGGCGCCTTCGGCGGAATCACGTGAGGAGTTGGACACCCCGGCACGGTAACAACGCCCGGCCCGGGGGCCGGACGGGGGCGGGCCGCCCAAGTCCGGCTCCACACGGGCCGTTTCGCGTACGTCCGGGTCAGAAGGTCCGCTTCAGGAGGCCGAGCAGGGCGTCCCAGTGGCGTTCCGCCGCCTTCTCGTCGTACGCGGAGGTGTCGGCCTGGGTGTAGCCGTGGTGCGCTCCCGGGTAGACCTCGCAGCGGTGGGTCACGCCCGCCCCGGTCAGCGCTGCCTCCAGACGCTCCTGCTGCTCGGCGGGCATGCCCGGGTCGTCGTCGGCATGGGCGAAGTACACCTCCCCGGTGAGGCGGCCGGCCACCAGGTGCGGGCTGTCCGGCGCCTCGGTCGCCAGGTTCCCGCCGTGGAAGCCGGCCGTCGCCGCGACCCGGTCGGGATACGCGCCGGCGGTACGCAGGGCGAGGGCGGCGCCCATGCAGTAACCGGCCACCGCGACCGGTCCGCCGGCCGCCTCCGGACGTCCGGCCAGCCACCGCAAATACGCGTCGGCGTCCCGTTCCACCTGATCGGGCGTGAGCGCCCGCATCATCGGGCCGAGGCGCTCGAAGATCCTCGGCCGGGAGGCCTGGTCGATGAACTCGGGCAGTTCCACGACCGGTGCCCGGCCCTCCCGGTACAGGACGTTGGGCACCGCCACGGTGTACCCGGCCCCGGCCAGCCGGTCGGCCATGGCGCGCAGGGACGGTCGCAGCCCGAAGCCGTCCATGTACAGCAGCACCGCGGGGTGCGGTGCCCCGTCGGCCGGGTGCGTCAGATAGGCGTCGGCGGTGCCGTCGCCGGTGGGGATGTCGACGTCGGTTCCCTCTACTGCGGTCATCCGGAGTTGCGCCCTTCCCTCGGTCTCTCGGTCTCTCGGTATCTCGGTCTGTCGGTCTCTCGGTTGCCCGGTCGTCCCGCGGACGGCCCGCTACTCGAACCGGGACGTGTCACCCGCGCCGCGCCGCACGATCTCCGCCTCGCCGTCGGAGAAGTCGACGACGGTGGTCGGCTCGGTGCCGCAGTCCCCGGAGTCGACGACGGCGTCCAGCACGTGGTCGAGCCGGTCCTTGATCTCCCAGCCCTGCGTCATCGGCTCCTCCTCGTCCGGCAGCAACAGCGTGCTGGACAGCAGCGGTTCACCGAGTTCGGCGAGCAGGGCCTGGGTGACGACGTGGTCGGGGATGCGCACGCCCACGGTCTTCTTCTTGGGGTGCTGGAGCATGCGCGGCACCTCCCTCGTCGCCGGCAGGATGAAGGTGTAACTGCCGGGGGTCGACGCCTTGATCGCCCGGAACACGTCGTTGTCGATCTGCACGAACTGGCCCAGCTGCGCGAAGTCCTGGCAGACCAGCGTGAAGTGGTGCCGGCTGTCCAGGTTGCGGATCGACCGGATGCGGTCGACCCCGTCGCGGCTGCCCAGCCGGCAGCCCAGCGCGTAGCAGGAGTCCGTCGGGTACGCGATCAGCGCGCCGGAGCGGACGCTGTCGGCGACCTGGGCGATGCTGCGCGGCTGGGGGTTGTCGGGGTGCACGTCGAAGTACTTCGCCATTCACCGAGCTTATGCCCGTCCGGCCGCCCCGCCCGACAGGCCCGGCGGATCCCGCCGCCGGCTCCGCGACAGGCCCGGGCACAGAGCCATGGGGTAACGTCCCCGACCTGGGCCGGGGACGAGGCGAGACGAGGAGAAGGCCGACGTGGCGGGCCGAGAGGACGAGGAACGACAGCGGACATCCGGGGCCGGCGAGCATGCGGGATGGGCACGGGAACTGCTCGAGCACCTGCGGCCGGCCGGACGCGACCTGCACCGGGTCGTGGCCTGGCTCGCCGGCACCGCGCACGCGACGGTCTCGTTGCAGGACGGCACCGGCCGGCTGCTGGCCGGCACACGCCTGCCGCTGGACAAGGGCCTGGTCGCCGACGTCACCTCCGGCCGGATCGCGTCGGCCGCGCTGGAGGACCGGGGCCGCCATCTGCGGCTCGTCCCCGTGGCGAGGTCCCACCCGGCGCGGGCCGCCGTCCTCGCGGTGGCACGCGCCACACCGTTCGACCGGCGCGTTGCCGACATCGTCGCGCACACCGCCCAGGTGATGGAGCTGCTGCTGGCCGGCCACGAGTCGACCGCGGCCGGGAACCGGCTGCGGCGGGCCACCGCCGACCTGCGCCTGGCCATCCTGCAACTGCTGATGGTGGAGGACACGGTCTCCGCCCGGCGCGTCGCCGCCGGACTCTGGCCGGGCCTCCTCGACACCGACACGGCCTGCGTGTACGTCGTGGAGAGCAGCCCCGCCGAACGGGACCGCCTGGCCGAGGAGTGCGTGTCGGCGACGGAGGAACAGGCCCTGGTCGTACGGTGCCCGGCGGTGGACGGGCACGTGATCGTCCTCGCCCCGCACGACACGGCCGGGGAGGAACTGCGCTCGCTCGTCGGCCACCGTCCCGGCGTCTTCCTCGGCGGCAGCGCCCCGCAGGGCCTCGCCCGTACCGCGGCCGCCTACGGCCAGGCCGTCAGCGCCCTCGCCGTGGCCCGGTTCCATCCGCAGAAGGCGGCCCTGTACGCCGAGCGGACCCGGCCCGAGCGGCTGATGGACCCGGCGGAGCTGCACGACTGGACGGCCGGCGTGCTGAGCCCGCTCGACACCCTGCCGCACCACACGCGTGCCGAGCTGCTGGCCACCACCCGGCTCGGCCTGGAGTTCACCGCCGTCAACACGGCGAAGGTGCTCGGCGTCAGCCGCAACACGGTCCGCGCCCGCATGGACCGGGTCGAGTCGCTGCTGCGCACGGACTTCGCCGACCTGACCGTCCGGGCCGCCGTCCACCTCGCCCTGAACTCACAGGTGGGGCTCGCCGAACCCCCGCCCGGCGCCGGCGCACGAACCGGAGCCGCCCGGCTCACCGGCCTGCTGTCCGGGCCCGCGCTGCGCACCTGGGCCGTCGATCTGCTCGGCCGGCTAGACCCGGACGGCCGGGACCTGCGGCGCACCCTGCGCACCTGGATCGCCGCCGGCGGCAACGCCGAGCGCGCCGCGCAGAAACTCGGCATGCACGCGCAGACCGTCCGCGAGCACGTCCGCAGCGCCGAGCCCGTCCTCGAACGCGAGCTGCTCGCCGCCGGCAGCGACCTGTACGAGGTCGTGCTGGCCCACCTGGCGACCGGTGACCTCGACCAGCCGCTCCTGCACGGGACGAAACCGGGCCATCCGGACTCACCTGTGCACGACTGAGTCCTTCGGGCCCGGCAGCGGGCATCGGCACGATTCACAACGGCGGAGCCGTCCACGTAGGTTCGACGGGCAGGGGGCACGACCGGAACGGGGGACCGGTCGCGCCCCCTGGGGCCGGTGTCAGCCGTGGGGCAGGATCACCGCGCGCCCGTTGACCCTGCCCTCGTGGAGCCGCTCGTAGGCGAGCGGGGCGTCGTCGAGGGAGTACGTCTCGGTGTGCACCGAGACGGCACCGGAGCGGGCCAGGTTCAGCACCTCGATCAGCTCGCTGCGGCTGCCCCAGTACGGCGCGTTGACCGACACCTCGAACGGCAGCACGCCGAAGCCGACGGGCAGCGAGCCGCCACCGATGCCGACCAGCGTGACATCGCCCTCGACGGCCGCGACGGCCCCGGCGGTCCGCACGGTGGGAGCGGCGCCCACGAAGTCGAACACCGCCTCGGCGCCGAGACCGCCGGTGAGCTCGCGCACCGCGTCCGCGGCCTTCGCGTCCGACAGCACCGCCTCGTGCGCGCCCACCGCGCGGGCCAGGCACAGCTTCTCCTCGCTGACGTCCAGGGCGACGACCCGGGCGGACGTCAGGGCGCGCAGCAGCTGGATCGCGACGTGGCCGAGACCGCCCGTGCCGATGACCACCGCCGTCGAACCGGGGACCAGCTTGGGCAGCGACCGCTTGATCGCGTGGTACGGCGTCAGCCCGGCGTCGGTCAGCGGCACCGCCGCCACCGGGTCGAGCCCGTCCAGCGGGACCAGGTGCCGGGGGTCGTCGATCAGCAGGTACTCCGCCATCGAGCCCGGCCGGCCGAGCCCCGGCGGGCGGATGCCCAGCTCGTCGGCGCGCAGGCAGTAGTTCTCCTTGCCCTCGGCGCACTTGGCGCAGGTGCCGCAGCCCCAGGGCCCGTACACGGCGACCGCGTCGCCCTCGGCGACACCGGTCACCCCGGCGCCGAGCGCGGCCACGGTGCCGACGCCCTCGTGGCCGAGCGTGAGCGGCAGCTCGTACGGGAAGCCCTCGGCGGGCCAGCCCATCACCGCGATGTCGGAGTGGCAGACGCCGGCGGCGGTCACCTTCAGCAGCACCTGGCCGGGGCCGGGTTCCGGATCGGGGACGGTGACGACCTCGGGCGGGGCCCCGATGGTGCGGTACTGCAGTGCCTTCATGACCGAACTCCTTTGTTCTCTCTCCCCCCGGGACGGGTGACCGGTGGTCAGACGGCGGTGTAGGCGCCGTCGACCAGGTGGTAGCTGCCGGCGACGAAGGACGCGCGGTCCGACAGCAGGAAGGCGATCAGCTCGGCGACCTCCTCGGAACGCCCGAGCCGGCCGGCCGGGTGCAGGGCGACCAGGCCCTTGTAGGCGGCCTCGTCCATGGTCTTCAGCAGCGGCGTGTCGATGAAGCCCGGACCGACCGCGTTGATCCGGACGCCCTGGGCGGCGTACTCGGCCGCGGCAGCCTTGGTCAGTCCGACCACGCCGTGCTTGGCGGCGACGTAGGCGGGGGAGCCGGCGAAGCCGACCGAGCCGAGGATGGAGGCGACGTTGACGATCGAGCCGCCCCGGCCGCCGGCCAGCATGGCGGGCAGCTCGTAGCGCATCGAGTAGAAGACGCCGTCGAGGTTGGTGTGCACGACGCGCTGGTAGGCGTCGACGTCGTACTCGCCGGTCGGTGCGCTGGGGCCGCCGATGCCGGCGTTGTTCACGGCGAGGTCCAGGCCGCCGTACGTGTCGACGGTGAACCGGACGGCCGCCTCGACGGACTCCGGGCGGGTCACGTCCAGCTCGACGGCGGCGGCGCGCACGCCCTGCGCAGTGAGCTCGGCGGCGGCCTTCTCGGCGCCCTCGGCGTTGAAGTCGGCGACGACGACGTTCGCGCCGCCGGCACCGAGCCGGCGGGCGGTGGCCAGGCCGATGCCGGAGGCGGCGCCGGTGACGAGGGCGGTACGGCCGGCGAACTCGGCGGCGTACTCGGTGGTGGCGGGGGTGTTTCCGGTGGTGCTCATGGTGCTGTTCTCACTCTTCGGTGGTGCTGTCGGGGGTCGCGGCCGCGGCCTCCGAGGTCAGGGCGTCGTAGGCCCGCTCCACGAGGGCGGCGAGGTCTGCGGCTCCCGAGTCCCCCTCGTCGCCGCGCGCCCACAGGCGCAGGGCGGCGATCAGGACTCCGGCGGCTGCGTCGACGACGGCGGCCGGGCGCACGTCCCGGGCGTCGTCGCTGCCGAGCCGGCCGGCGACGATGCGGATCGACTCCTCCTGGGCGTCGACCCGGATGCGCTGGTAGGCGGCGAACAGCTCGGGCTCGGTGTCCGCCAGGGCCAGCAGGCGGCGCATCCGGGGACGCACGTGCCAGGCCGGGTCCTCCCGGTCGGCCAGCCAGTCCCGCACGGCCCTGCGGTAGGCGAGCAGGGGCGGCTCGCCGGCGGGGCGGGACCGCAGCAGCGCGTTGATCCGGTCGCCGTCCCGGCGGACGAAGTCGAGCGCCGCGTCCTCCTTGCCGGCGAAGTGCCGGCTGAACGTCCGCCGCGTGACGTCCGCGCGCTCGGCGATCGCCTCCACCGTGGTCGCCGCCGGCCCGCGCTCCAGGATCAGGTCGCAGGCGGCGGTGGCCAGCGCGTCACGGGTCTGCCGCGCCTTGCGCTGTCGCCGGTCCTCGGTGGGGTCCTCGGCGGTCCGGGAGGGCTTCGTTGCCGTCATACCTCCGACCGTACACCTAGAAATGTCCCAATGGGACACATGACCCGTTGAGACACATCACCCGCTGGGACACCAGACGCCCGGCCCGATCGTCGTACGGCGCGGCTCCCCCCGCGTGCCACAGGCGCAGCGCGCGCCGAGGCGACCGCCTGCGAGGAGTGACGGAAGCCGCCGCCGACTTCGCTGGCTGCAGCGGTTCTGCGGACGATTACAGTGGCGCAATGATCGAAGGCAGGTTGGTGAGGCTGCGTGCGCTGCGTTCCGAAGATGCGGAGCACCATCTTCGGTGGCGCAACGATCCGGAAGTGGTGCGCTGGGCCACGGCCGGCGATCCGTGCTTCGGCCCGGTTACGGCGGAGGCGGTCGGTCTCGGCTTCGAGACCATGCTGCGTCTGAATCCGAGGGAGTCGGCCGTGTTCACGGTCGAGGACCTGGTGGGCGGAACCGTGATCGGCATGGCCGACTACCGGGACTTGGACCCGTACGTCGGGGTGGCCACGCTGGGAGTGACTGTCGGCGAGCGGGAGTTCTGGGGCCGTGGCCACGGCAGTGACGCGCTGCGGCTGCTCGTGGACCATCTGTTCGGCGCGTACGGCCTGAGCCGGCTGGAGCTGGACACCTGGAGCGGCAACGAGCGCGCCGTGCGCGCCTTCACCGGGTTGGGTTTCCGTGAGGAGGGTCGCCGCCGGTCGGCCGTGCTGCTGGACGGGAAGCGCTACGACAGCGTGCTGTTCGGGATGCTCCGCGAGGAATGGGCGAACCCCGCATGACGGCGTAGACGATCTCCGCGGGCGGTCCGAGGACGCACGGACGAGGCGTCCGAGATCATTGTGCTGCTCCGCCAGGTCACCCGGATCCTGGCCGAGAGCACCTCGACAGTCCACAGGTCCCCGTGCGGCCGCGCGGGCGCTCGGCGGTCACCGCCCGACCGGTGAACGGGGCCGGCTGCCGCCGACCCGGTGAAAAGCGTCGCGTGTGCCGATCGGAGACCCCGGACGCGGGGGAGCAATGGGAGTATGACCAGTTCAGCGTTTCATCGCACGATCATTCTGCCCGCCCCCGTGTGCCGTCAGGCCGCACAGCACCTGGAGCAGGCGGTGCACAAGGCCATCGACGGCGCCGCCACGCCGTGGCGCGCCTTCCGCGGCGCCGACGGTGACGACTTCGCGTTCTCCGTCCCGGTCGTCGAGCAGGCGGCTGGCTGTCTGCTGGTGCTGGCCGCCGAGAGCGCCCAGAGCCTGCGGCCCTCCGCGCTGCGCGCCCTGATCACCGTCGCGCTGCACCTGCGGGACGCGGCCGAGGCGGTCCGCCGCCCCGCCGTCCCCAGCCCGGCCTGGTGAGCACGGCCCGCGCGGGGAAGACCGCGCGGGCCGTGCAGCATCACGTGCGGAAAACCCCGTGCTCCGGGACCGCACGTGTGTTTGGCTCGGCGCCATGGAGTACTCCCGATTCCTCGACTGCCTCGCGGCCGACCACGACCGGCTGCGGGCCCTGGTCGAGACCCACGCCGACGCCCCGGTGCCGACCTGCCCCGGCTGGACCGTCGCCGATCTCACCCGCCACGTCGGCGAGGTCTACCTGCACAAGGCCGCCGCCATGCGCGACGGGGCCGAGCCCGAGCCCTGGCCGCCGAAGGAGTTCGCCGACGAGGCGCCGACGGCGCTGCTCGACCGGGGCTACACCGAGCTGCGCGCCGAGTTCGCCACCCGCGCCCCCGAGGACCCGGCAGGAAGCTGGTACGGCCCCGACCAGAGCGTCGGCTTCTGGATCCGGCGGATGGCGCAGGAGACCGTCGTCCACCGCATCGACGCCGAACTCGCCACCGGGCGACCCGTCTCCGCCGTACCGGACGACCTCGCGGTGGACGGCGTCGACGAACTGCTCAAGGTGTTCGCCGCGTACTCCGTGGCCGAGTGGGGCGACTACTTCACCGAGATCCTGGACGGGTCGCCGGGGCGTACGTTCCTGGTGCGGGCCGGCGACGACGCGGCGTGGCGGGTGCGGACCGGTCCCGGCGAGTTCACCGTCACGGACGGCGCGGGCGACGGCACGGCCGACGTGACGCTGAGCGGCCCCCCGCAGGGCGTGCTGAGGTCGCTGTGGAACCGGGCGGGCGACGGCGGGGACGACGGCGTGAGTGTCGAGGGTGCTCCCGAGGCCGTGGCGGAGCTGCGGCGCTGCCTCGTCGAAGCGACCCAGTGACCGGGCGCCGGCCGGAGGCGGCGGGCGCGGGCGTCAGACGCCGACGAGACGCAGCGCCCCCCACAGGGCCACCGTCGAGGCGGCGACCGTGGCCGGCACGGTGAGCAGCCCCAGCAGGGTGAAGCGGCCCAGCTCCGCCTCGATGCCGTGCCGGTGCAGGATGCGCCGCCACAGCAGGGTCGCCAGCGAACCGACGTAGGTCAGGTTGGGGCCCAGGTTCACGCCGATCAGCACGGAGAGGACCTGGGCGGGGCCGGCGGGCGCGGCCAGGGGGAGCAGGGCGAGCACGGCCGGCAGGTTGTTGACGAGGTTGGCCAGCAGCGCGGCGACCGCCGCCACTCCGAGCAGCGCCGGCAGCGAGTCCCCGTCCGGCAGCAGCCGGCCCAGCTCCCCGGCCGGGCCGTCCGCCACCACCGCCCGCACCACGATGCCGAGGGCCAGTACGAACAGGCAGAACAGCGGCGCGGCGGCGCCCGCCATCTCCCGGGGCGTGACATGGCGCCGGGCCAGCGCCCGCGCCCCGAGCACCAGCACGCCGCCCAGCGCCGCCCAGGCGGGGTCCACCCCGGCCGGCGAGGCCACGGCGAACCCGGCCAGGGTGAGGGCCACGACGACCACGGTGAAACGGGGCACCCTCGGCGCGGGCGGCGTGGCCGGCGCGGGCGCGGGGGACACCGGTTCGGCCAGGTCGGCGCGGAAGAAGCGGCGGAAGACGGCGTACTCGACGGCGATCGCGGCCAGCCAGGGCAGCGCCATCAGCGCGGCGAACCGGGTGAAGGTCAGCCCACTGGCCGTGAACGCCAGCAGGTTGGTCAGGTTGGAGACCGGCAGGAGCAGCGAGGCGGAGTTCGCCAGGTGCGCCGTCGCGTACACGTGCGGGCGGGCCCGGGCGCCGGCCCGCGACGCGGTGGCGAGGACCACCGGGGTGAGCAGGACGGCGGTGGCGTCCAGACTCAGTACGGCCGTCACCGCGCAGGCCACGGCGAACACCCCGGTCAGCAGCCGGTTCGGGCTTCCCCCGCACCGGCGGGCCACGGCCGCGCCGACGGCCTCGAACAGGCCCTCCTTCGCGCACAGGTACGCCAGCGTCAGCACCAGCGCGAGGAAGACGACCACCGGCAGCAGCGTGCGGGTCTGCTCCCACGCCTCGCGCGGCGTGACCGCGCCGAGCGCCACCACCAGCACCGCGGCGGGCACGGCGGCCACCGCCTCCGGCAGCCCCCGGGGGCGCAGCACGGCGAAGGCCAGGACGCCCAGCAGCAGGACGACGGGGACGGCCTCGAAGAGGACGGCGGTACTCAGGGCTTCTCCTCCGCACCGGGTGAGTGAGCCGGGTGGGAACCCGGTGATCGGCGAACGGCATACAGGGTCGCACCCCGAGAGGGGACGACCCCCGCGGGACGTGGTGCGGCCGAGGCCGTGTGGCCGAGGCCACGCCGCGGGCGAGAGCCGGGCCATGTCCCGCGCGGGGCGCCGCGGGCTACCGTTCTCACGGACCCGCGTTCCCCACGACGAGCAGTTCGGACGGCCCGGCAGTGCACACAGATCTCTCCCCCGTCATCGCGGCGACCGCGCAGTGGCTCCTGCGCGCCTACCCGGCGTCCGGCGGCGCGCTGGCCGGAGCCCTGTGCGAGGTGCAGGCCCGGCAGGCCGTGACGGTCGCGGCCCGGCTGCGCTACCCCACTCCGATGGACGTGGCGCTGCTGGGCGTCGCGGGACCCGGCGGCGCCGCCCGGCTCGACTGGATCACCGGCGCCGACGGCGCGACGCCCGCCGACCCGGACGCGGACGCCTGGCGGACCTGGGTGGACGAGGTCGTCGCCAGCTGGGCGGCCTGTCTGCTCACCGACCAGGCGCTGGCCGGGACGGCCGTGGCCGCGCTGGCCGAGAGCGGTCCCTCGGCCGGGACGCCCGCGGAGTTCCGCCGCCTGCTCGCGCCCGACGAGGCCGACCGCCGGGCCGCCGCCCTGCTGCGTCACCCGGACCTCGTCGCCCCCGTCGCCCACCTGCACCACGCCCAGCTCGTGGCCCGGCTGGATCCGGGCCAGGCCCTCGTCGCCTGATCCGCGCCGGGCGGGACCCCGCCCGGACACCGGCGTGCCTCAGGCAGCCGTCTCCAGGCTCGCCACCGGGGACACCCGCGGCACCGCGGTCCGCCGTTCGCGCAGCAGATGGCTCGCACCGATCGTGCCGGCGATGATCAGCCCGCCCGCGATCAGGGCGCCGCGGGCGCCGGCCAGCTCCATCAGGAGACCCAGCGCGGGCGGCCCGCCCAGGCCCCACACCGTGCCGATGCTGCCCCACACGCCGAGCACCCGGCCCCGCATGTGCGCGGGCGGGTCGGTCTGCAGCACCGCCGTGCCGGCGGTGTCGGAGACGGACTCCACGACGGCCATCGGCAGCACCATCACCAGCAGCACGGCCAGCGACGGCGACATGCCCGCCACCACCTGGAGCAGCCCGCCCGCCGCCGCCAGCGCGCCCACCACCCGCACGGAGGGGCGGCGCAGCCGGGCACCGAGGACGGCACCCACGATGCCGCCGACCGCCAGCACCGTGGAGACCGTGCCGAAGGATCCCGCGCCGCCCGCGAGCGGTCCGGTGACCAGCACGGCCAGGGTCAGCTGGTAGTTCCGGCCGAAGACCGCGCTGACCCCGGTGACACCGGCCAGCGCCAGCAGCCGGGGCCGGCGAGCGAAGAAGGCCAGGCCCTCGCGCACGCTCATGGTGTCCTTCGTACCGCCGTCCCGGGCCGCCGCCACGTGCTTCACCGCACCGCGCGCCGGTCGCAGGAACGGGATCACCGAGGCCACGAACAGGAACGACAGCCCGTTGGCGGCGTACGCCGCGGCCGTGCCGAGGAAGCCGACCGTCACGCCGGCGAGCGCGGCGCCGGTGAGCCGGCCCGCCTGGTGCACCAGCGCGCCCACCCCGATCGCGGACGGGATGTCCTCGCGCGGGACGAGGTCGTTGCCCAGGAGGGAACACGCCGGGCCGTCGACGGTGGCGATGACGCCGGTGACGGCGGCCAGCACCATCAGGGAGGTCACGTCGAGGCGGTCCAGCGCCACCATGAGCGCGGTGACGAAGGCGACCGTGCCGAGCAGCGCCTGGCTGACCGCGGCCGTCAGCCTGCGTGGCCAGCGGTCGACGGCCGCACCGCCGAACACGCTGATCAGCAGGGCCGGCGCGGCCTGGACCGACATGGACAGACCCGTCGCGGCGGCGGACCCGGTGATCTGCAGGACCAGCAGGTTCTGCACGGTCAGCTGCATCCACGTACCGGCGTTGGACACGAAGTTCGCGACCGACCACCAGCGCATGCTGCGGTACCTCAGGGAGCGCCACGGCGACGTGGACGCACGCCCGGACGGCACGGGGGCGGGAGGAGGCGGCGGGGCGGAGACGGGGGAAGAAGACACAGGGCGCCACTCGCAGGCGGGTCACGGGACCCGGAGGGGATACGGACGGGAACGAGGGGCCGGCTGCGCTGCGCGGCCGTTCCACTGAGCCGGAGACGGCGCCGACCATCGTGACAGAACGGACCGGCGAGTCGTCGCCGGACCGTGTCCCCGCCCGCCGCCCGGAAGCACCAATCACCGCTGCCCGGGGCGGATTTGGTGAGCCGAGTGTGCTTGATCACAGCACCGGACGCCCAGGGTGCGGGACCCGTCGGCCGTGACCGCGGTCACGGAGCGTGATCCGGGCGACGGACGGCGGAGCATGCGCACGCCCGGGCGGGGCACCCGGGGCACGCTCTTCAGCGCTCCGCGAGCGTCCCGTGAGCGCTCCGTGAGCGCACTCCGGCGCTCCGTCAGCGCCCCGCCGAGGGAGAAAGGTCGTCCCCATGATGCCGATGGCGGCGTTCAGCCCGCGGGGGGAGTCCCGCGCGCCCTGGGACCGCGTCCTGGTGACCGGCGGTGCCGGATTCCTCGGCTCCCACCTGTGCACCCGGCTGCTCGACGCGGGCGCCGAGGTCGACTGCCTGGACAACCTGTCCACCGGGCGCGCCGAGAAGGTGGCCCACCTGTCGGGCCGCCCCGGCTTCCGCTTCCTGGAACGGGACGTCTCGGAACCCGGCTGTGCGGATGCGCTCCCTGGACCCTACGACCTGGTCCTGCACCTGGCGGGCCCCGCGTCCCCGGCCGCCCGGGCGGAGCGGCCCGTGGACGTCCTCGACGCCGGGAGCGTCGGCACCCGTACCGCGCTGGCCGTCGCCGGCCGGGACGGTGCCCGGTTCCTGCTCGCGTCCTCGCCGCCGGTGTGCCCCGACGCACGCGGCGGCGACGTGCCGGACGACGCCGACCCCGTCCGGCCCCACAGTGCCTGCGCCGAGGCCGTCCGGTTCGCCGAGGCCCTGGTCGCCGCCCACGCGGGCGTCCACGGGGCGAACGCCGGGATCGTCCGGCTGTTCACCGGCTACGGACCCGGCATGCGGACGGACGGGGCGGAGACGCCGGCCGCCGCCATCGAGCAGGCCCTGGCCGGGCGGCCGGTCACCGTCCCCGGGGACGGCAGCCGGAGGCACCCCCTGTGCTACGTCGACGACATGGTCGACGGCGTCCTGCTGGTCGCGGCCGGCCGTTCGGTGCGGCCCGTGGACATCGGCGGCGACGAGGAGCCCACCGCCGCGGAGATCGCCAGGCTGGTGATCGAGCTGACCGGCTCCGGCTCGCCGCTGGCGTTCGTCGAGGACACCGGGGCCGGGCACGTCCAGCCCCGGCCGGTCACCGGCTTCGCCCGTGAGATCTTCGGCTGGCTGCCGAGCGTGACCTGGCAGGACGGCCTGGAACGCACCGTCGCCGCCCTCCGCGGGCGGCCCGATCCGGTCCCGACGGCGACCGGGGAGACGGCGGAGGGGCGGGCGGGGGAGTGGTGGGCGTGAGCGTGCGCGCGTAGCCCGCCGGGGCGCGTGCGAGCGCGTGCGAGGGCCCGCCGCCCTGGCGACGGGCCCTCGCACGGGTACCGGCGGTGGCGTGGCCGTTCAGCCGGACTTGCCGCGCCCCGACAGCGCGTCGCGCACCCGGTCGACCATGCCCGCGCCGGGGGCGAGCAGCTTGTTCATCGGGGGCTTGTCCGGGGCGGACGGGTGCGGCCGGGTCGGCGCCGTCTTCTTCGCCTGCCTGACCTTGTCGCCCAACTGGTCCAGGGCGTCCGCGGGGCACGCCTCGCGGAGCCTGGGGAACAGGTTGCCCTCCTCGTCGGCGACGTGCTCACGGATCTCGCTCATCAGCTTGCCGATCAACCGGTCGAACTCGGCGTCGTCCGCCGCGCGGCCCTCGAGGTCCTTCATGATCTGCTCGGCCCCGGCGTGGTCCTCGAGCTCCTTGTCCGCGAGGGCGGCGCCGCCCGGCACGTGCTCGCGGACGGCCGGGTACAGATAGGCCTCCTCCGCCACCGAGTGCCGGACCAGCTCGACGGTGGCCTGGTCGGCGTACCGCTTGCGGTCCTTGTGGCCGGGCGGCAGTGCCTCGATCCTGCCGAAGAGCTCCTCGACCTCGCGGTGATCGGTCGTCAGCTCGTCGATGACGTTTCCTCCGTGTCCCATGCTCCACCTCCAGAAGGTCGTGGCGGCCCGGGGACCGGCCCGCCACGGGCGTACGGACGACCGGGTCCCCGGGCGCGGGGCGGGCTAACGCCCGTTTCAGGCACCCAGCTTGGCCCGGAGGCCGCCCGCCCGTGCCGCGGGCCCGGCGGCGGTCCGGACCGAACGGTGCACCAGGTGGGCGTCGTGCCGGAGGTCGTGGGCGGCGTGCCGGCCGCGCCACAGCAGTGAGGGCGCGCTGCCCGTGTCGTCGGCCGCGATCAGCAGCCCGCCCATCATGGACAGGTTCTTGAGGAAGTGAATGCGCTGCTGGGCGCGGTCGGACGGGTCCGCCGCCTCCCAGTACCGGTGCGCCGCCAGCGTGGTGGGGACCAGCGTCACCGCGAGGGCAAGGGCGGCCAGCCGCGGACAGCGGCCGAGCCCGAACATGATGCCGCCGACCACGTGGACGGCGCCGTTGAGCCGTACGAGTTGCTCGGTGCTGTCCGGCAGCACCGGTACGCGGTCGGCCACCGGCCGCACGACCGGCTCGGCCGCCGGGGCCACGTCCTGCGGCCTGCGCAGCGACTGCAGGCCGCCCGCGACGAACATGGAGGCGAGCATCGGCCGGCCGGCCAGACGCAGAAGACTCATGACGCTGTCTCGCTCTCTCGGAGGGGGTGTCAACGGGGTCATCGGCGGGGCGTGCCCCACGGGGATCATCAGGTGCTCCCGAAGGCCCGCGCCATTCGGCGTCCGGGGCGGAGCCGGTACTCTCCGGTACCGCCCGGGCGGGGGAACCCGCAGGTCACAGGCTGGTGAGGAGCTGGGGCGACAAGTTCTTGATCATGGTGTTGGTCCAGCGCATCTGGCGCAGTGTCCGCGGATGGCAGGAGGAGGCGAGGGTCAGCAGTCCGCTGTCCTTCGACGCCTGGGCGGCCTGGGCCAGCATCTCCCAGTGCAGTGAGTTCTCCGCCGCGGCGAGGTGCAGCTCCCGCAGGTCGCGCAGGAGCAGCAGCCCGGGCTCCGGCCGGTGCGCGACGGCCTCGGACGCCTTCTCGCGCAGCGTCGCGAAGACGCCGTCCGCGCGGTGGTCCGGCGGGTCGCCCAGCTTCGTGCCGTGCTCCGCGGCGACCTCGGCGAGCCGCCGTACGTGCTCGCGGGACCAGCGGGCGAGGTCGGTGGCGACGTGGTGGATCTCGTGCTCGGTGCGGTGCCGCTCGGCGACGGTCACCAGGTCGTGGGCCAGGTGCCGTTCGCCGCGGTGCAGGGTGCGCAGGGTCAGGGTAATGCCGTTCACCGGGCGCCCTCCTCGTGGGCGTGCGGGAACTCGGTGGGTTCCCGCTCCGTCGTGCGCGCCGCCGGTCCGCCCGAGGTGGGCGGGGCGACGCCGGTGGCGGCCGGTGCCGACGCGGTCGTGGTGGGCGCCGGGGAGGGCCGGCCGTCCCCGCGTTCCACGAGGGTGAGCGCGGCCGTGGCCGTCTTGAACAGGGGCTGCTTGGAGACGGGGTCCCAGTCGGTGACGGTCGTCTCGTTCGCGGCCCGCCCGGGAGCGTCCGGGCCCGGTCCCGACCCGCCGGCGGTGTCCCAGTAGCCGTAGTGGAACGGCACGAACAGCAGCCCCGCCCGGATGCCGGTCACCCGCAGCCGCCCGCGCAGGGCGCCGCGCCTGCCGGAGACCTCCACCAGGTCGCCCTCGCCGAGGCCGAGCCGCTCCGCGTCGCCCGTCGAGATCTCCACCCACACGTCGGGAGCGGCGTCGTTGAGCTGGGGAGCGCGTCCGGTCTTGGTACGGGTGTGGAAGTGGTAGATCGTCCGGCCCGTCGTGAGCCGGAACGGATACTCCTCGTCCGGCTCCTCGTGCGGCGGCCAGAAGGCGGCCGCCTTCAGCATCGCCCTGCCGTCCGGGTTGAGGGAGCGGTACTCCACGGCCTCCTGCGACGCGCCGGTCTCCAGGTCCTTGCCGTAGCTCTCGCACACGTCGGGGTGGGCCCAGGAGATGCCGTCCGTGTAGAGGCGCGCGGTGCCCTCCGGATTCCGCTCGTCGCAGGGCCACTGGATGCCGCTGGTGTCGCGCAGCAGGGCGTAGGACAGGCCCGTGTAGTCGCAGGGGCGGCCCGCGCTGCACCGCTTCCACGCCTCGAACGCCGACTCGGGGTCGTCCCAGGTGACCAGCGGGCCGCCGTCCTTGTCCCGGAAGTCCATGCGCCGTGCGTAGTCCAGGAAGATGTCCAGGTCGGGCCTGGCCTCGCCGGGCGGCTCCACCGCCTTGCGGGACAGGTGCACCGTGCGGTCCGCGTTGGTGAGCGCGCCGGTCTTCTCGCCCCAGGTGGCGGCGGGCAGTACCACGTCGGCCAACTGCGCCGTCTCCGTCAGGTACAGGTCCTGGACGATCGTGAACAGCCGCCGCTGCGACAGGATCGAGCGGATGCGCGACAGCTCGGGCATCGAGACGGCGGGGTTGGTGCCGCTGATCCACAGCATCCGCAGCGAGCCCTGCTCGGCGTAGCGGAAGATCTGCATCGCGTGGGTCGGCGGCGCGAAGTGCGGGATGGTCTCGGGCTCGACGTTCCACACCCGTGCGAGGTCGGCGACATGGGCGTCGTTCTGCCAGTTGCGAAAGCCCGGCAGGTCGCCGTTGGCGCCGCACTCGCGGGTGTTCTGGGCGGTGGGCTGGCCGTTCATCTGGAGCAGGCCGGCGCCGGGGCGGCCCAGCATGCCGCGGATCAGGTGCAGGTTGTTGACTTGGACGGCGGCGGCGGTGGCCTGGTGGGACTGGTAGACGCCCTGGAGCACGGTCGAGACCAACGCGTCGGTGGTGCCGACGAGTTCGGCCGCCTCCTCGATCCGGGCGGCGGGCACGTCGCAGATCTCCGCCGCCCACCTGGGCGTGCAGTCGGCCACCCGGGCGGCCAGTTCGTCGAAGCCGACGGTGTGCGCCGCGATGTAGTCGCGGTCGATCCGCTCGTGCCGGATCGTCTCGTGCAGCAGCGCGTTGAGCAGGGCGACGTTGGTGCCGCCGCGCGGCGCGAGGTGGACGGCGGCGTGTTCGGCGACGCGGGTGGGGCGCGGGTCCACGCACAGCAGGCGCGGCGGGTCGGCCCCCTCGAAGCGGTCCAGGAGACGCATCCACTGCACGGGCTGGGTCTCGGCGATGTTGTGGCCGAACAGCGCGATCACGTCGGCGTGGTCGAAGTCGTCGTAGCTGCCGGGCTGCCCGTCGCAGCCGAAGGTCTCCTTCAGCGCCTCCGCGGCCGTGGACGTGCACAGCCGGGTGTTGCCGTCGAGGTGGTTGGTGCCGATGCCGGCGCGGGCCAGGACCGCGAGCGTGTAGTACTCCTCCAGGAACAGCTGGCCGCTGGTGTAGAAGCCGATCGAGCCCGGCCCGCGCTCGTCCAGCAGTTCGCGGGAGCGGGCGGCCACCAGGTCCATCGCCGTGTCCCAGTCGGTCTCCACCAGCCGTCCGCTCCGCCGTACCAGCGGGCGGGTCAACCGGTCCCGGGAGGCGTTCGCCTGCCAGCCGAAGAGGTCCTTCGGGCCGAGCCGTCCCCGGTTGACCCGGTCCACCTCCCGGCCCCGCACGCCCACCATGCGGCCGTCGGCCACCGCGATGTCCATGGCGTCGCCGTCCGAGTGCAGGATGGACGCGGACTGCACCCAGCGCTGCACCGACTCGGGGTCCACTCCGTCCGCGAGGAACGTGTCCACCCGGGCCGGCCACGTCTCGTGCCGCCCGAAGGGCGCCCTGGCGCCCCACGGTCGAGCGATCCGGTCCGTCACGTCCTCCATCGCCGGTCTCCTGCCCACTGCCGTCCGCGTTCCGTCGTTCCGCCGCACTGCGGGCCGCCGGGTACCCGGGCGCGGGAGATCGAAGCGCACCACTTGTGGGAGCGCTCCCAGCCGGGCAGGATGCTGCGGTGACAGCGACTGCCTCCGTACGCCCCTATCGCCCCGCCGACGCCCCGGCCCTCGACGACATCTGCATCCGGACCGCGCACAACGGCCGCGACAGCCGGCCCGTGTACGCCGACCCCGCCGTGCTGCCCGCCGTCTTCGCCGCGCCCTACGTCCACCTCGACCCGGACCTGGCCTTCGTCCTGGACGACGGAGAGGGCCGTGCGGTCGGCTACATCCTCGGCACGGCGGACACCGCGCGCTTCGCCGAGGAGTTCCGGACCAAGTGGCTGCCGCGGGTCGCCGGCCGCTACCCGGCACCGCAGGCCCCGCCCGCCGCCCGTACCCCGGACGAGGTCATGGCCGGGCTGCTGCACGACCCGGAGCGCATGGTCGTCCCCGAGCTGGCCGCCTACCCGGCCCACCTGCACATCGACCTGCTCCCCGACTGGCAGGGACAGGGCCACGGCCGGGCGCTGATGCGGACCTTCTGGAGTGCCCTGCGGGACCGCGGCGTCCCGGCCGTCCACCTGGTCATGGCGACGGCCAACACACCGGCCAGGGCCTTCTACGACCGGCTCGGCTTCCACGAGATCGCCGCCGCGGGCCTCGACCCCGCCGACGTGACCTGCCTCGGGCGTACGACGCGGGAGACGGCACGGACCTGACGGGCGGGACCCGGCACCGACCTGACGAGCGGTACCGATCTGACGAGCGGCACCGACCCGACGAGCGGCACCGATCTGACGGCCCGGGGGCGGTCAGGCCGCGCCCAGCCGGTAGACGTTGAAGGCCCGGCGGATGACCGGCTGCGCCACGTTGCGCACCCGGACTCCGCCCGCCGTCATCCCGTGCTCCGCACCCATGTGGGCGTGGCCGTGGACGGCCAGGTCGGCGCCGGCCGTGTCGATGGCCTCGGCCAGCAGATAGCTCCCGAGGAACGGGTGGATCTCCGGCGGCTCCCCGGCGAGGGTGTCGGCGACGGGGGAGAAGTGGGTCAGTGCCACCCGCGCCGCGCAGCCCTCCTCGTCCAGACCCTTCAGCGCGGCGTGCAGACTGTCCGCCGAGCGGCGTGTGGTGCGCACGAACTCCTTCATCACCGGCTCGCCGAACTCGCCCGCGCTGCGCCCGACGAACCCGCCGCCGAAGCCCTTGGTCCCGGCGATGCCCACCTTGCCCCCCGCGCACTCCACGACCGTGCCCTCGCCCTCCAGGACCCTCACCCCGGCCTCCCGGAGGATGGAGGTGACCGTCTCGGGCCGCTCGTCGTGGTGGTCGTGGTTGCCGAGGACCGCGACCACCGGCACCGGCAGGCCGCGCACCTCCCGGGCGACCACCCGTGCCTCCTCCGGTGTGCCGTGCCGGGTGAGGTCCCCGGCCAGGAGCAGCAGGTCGGCACAGTCGGGCAGGGTCTCGAAGGCGGGGCGCAGCAGGCCCTGGCTGTCGGGTCCCATGTGGATGTCCCCGACGGCGGCGACGCGGATCACCACAGCTCCTCCGCATGGTCGGGGCGGTCGGTCTCCGCCACCACGACGTCCGTGTGCACCGTCAGCCCGGCCAGCTCCTCGCGGGCGAGGCGCAGCACCGTCTCCCGGCACCGCGCCGAGGGCACGGTGCCCGTGACCGCGACCGCCCCGGCGCGGAACTCGGCCCGTACGCCTAGCTCGCCCAACTCCTCCGCGGCGAGCCGCTCCTGGAGATGGGCCACACGGTATTCGGCGTTCTCGGGGGCCTCGGGGCTCCCGCCCGCGGAGGCGGGGCCGCTCGCCGCGGGGCCCTGGTGTCCGACGGGATCGCTCATGGCTGCTCCTCCTTCGGGGCGGTGGCCGCGGAACCGGCCGGGGCGATGATCTCCAGCCGTTCGAGGATGAAGAAGAACGCGGCGGGCATCGGAGCGTCGCCGCAGTCCCGCCGCAGCGCCTCCCAGTCGATCTTCTCGCGCAGCGTGCGGGCGATCGGCAGTACCGCGCCGAAGTCGCAGTGGTGCTCGGAGAAGGCCGCCAGCAGACCGCGCAGCAGATCCGTCGGCGCCAGGACCGGCATCAGCACCGAGTCGACCGACAGTTCCCCGGCCCGGGCCAGCAGCCCCGTCGTCACGGGCTCGTGCGCCAGCTCGAAGATGAGGTCGACCTGCTGCCCCAGGCAGTCCGCCTTGAGTAGCCAGTCCTCCGGCGGCGTGTAGACCGCCAGCCCCGCCTCCCGCAGCGTCGCGGCGACGGCGTCCGCGTCCTCGGGCCGGATGCAGAAGTCGACGTCGTGCTGGAGGTTCTGGGTCCCGCCGTGGGCGTAGACGGCGACGCTCCCGGCCAGCGCGAACGGCTGCTCCGCCTTCTTGAGGATCGACCCCACCTGCTTGGCGGCCTGGAGGATCGCCTGGTTGCGGTCGAGCGGGAGATCCTCGTGCGGTGCCCCGTGCCGGGGGCCGGACACCGCCTCACCGGCGGCCGGACGCAGCTCGGAGACGCCGGCGCGGCTGCCGGGGGCGTGGTCGTCGGCGGGCTGCCTCATCGTCGTCCTCTTTCCGGGTTCCGGGCCGTCGCCGTCGCGGGGCGGAACGACCGGCCCACCCCACGGACCGGTCCACCCCTGTGCACGCGGGTACCCGGCGCCGTACCGCCGACACCGAGGCCCGTCGCCGGGTGGGTCCCGCGGGGATCGCGGGCACTCGGCCGCAATGAGCGACGAGCACGTACGACAGGGGACGGGCCCCGGCGGCCACCCGACCGTGGAACGGCTGGTGGCGGCGTGGCTCGAGGAGACCGAACGGCACGACTCCGAGGCCGCGGGCGAGGCCCGGGACGGATGGGAACGGGGCGCGCTGTCCGAACGGGCCGCGCAGGACCTGGCCACCTGGGTCACCGCCAGGGTGACGGACACCGGCTTCGGCGAGGACGAGGGTCCCTACGTTCCGGGACCCGTCCGGATCACACCGTCGGACAAGGAGACCGTGCACGCCTGGCTGCGCGCACGGGGACATTCCGTGTGAGGCGGACACCGGCGCGGGCCGGCCGGGGCCTGCTCCCGCCCGCCCGCTCGTCTGCCCACCCGCCGCCGTCAGTCGGGCAGTGGGCGCGGGAACCGCCGCCCGCCCTTCGGGGGCGGCCGCCACTCGAACATCAGCAGCGTCGCGTCGTCCCGCAGCCGGCCCTCCTGCGCGTCCAGGATCGAGTGGATCAGACGGCGCAACGACTCCGGCGCCAGTTCGCCGCCGGCCGTGGCCCGGATGACGTAGTCGGCGAAGCGTTCGAGGCCCAGCAGTTTGGCCTCCCGGGTCCGGGCCTCCACGACGCCGTCGGTGTACATCAGCACCCGGTCCCCGGGCTCAAGCGCGATCTCGTGCGTCCGGCGCGGCTGGGAGGTGAGCAGGGAGGGCATGCCCATGGGCGGGTCCGCGTCATGCTCCATGGCGTCGATGATCAACCGCTTGTCGCGGATCAGAATGGGCGCCGGGTGACCGCAGTTGACCCAGTGCAGCAGCCCGGTGACGAGGTCCAGCTGCGCGATGACACCCGTGCAGAACTTGTCCGGGAGCCAGCTGGACAGGGCCTCGTCCACACTCCGTACGAGTTCGGGCAGGCGCAGGCCGATACGCCGGGCATTGCGGCAGGCCGCGAGCGAGACGGTGGTGGTGAGTCCGGAGGCCAGGTCGTGCCCCATGGCGTCCAGGACGGCCACGTGGAGCGTGGTGTCGGTGAGCGAGTGGTCGAAGGCGTCGCCACCGATCTCGTAGGCCGGTTCGAGCACGGCCGTCGACACGACGTTGCCGTCGCCGATGGTGCGCGGCGGCAGCAGGGCGCGGAGCATCTCGGCCGGAAGCTGCATCCGCTCGGTACGGGTACGCAGGACGAAGGAGTCCTCGTACGCCCGCTTGGACGTGATCACCATGGCGAGCAGCGAGGCGAGCGCCCGGCCGCGGGTCAGCGAGGACGCGGTGAGGGCGCACTCGTCGACGGCCAGGACGCCGAGCCGCTCGGCGCCGTCGAGGAGCGGGAACCAGGCGGTGATGCCGCCTCCCGTCCGGGACTCCTCCACCCGGAGCGACTGTGTGCGGTACGCCCATCCCGCCAGGGAGCCGTCCACCGGGAGCGCCGGTGCCACGGCCGTCTGGGGGACGAGGCGGCGCTGCTGGATGTCGACGAGGTAGACGACGGCGTGCCGCAGCCCCAGGGCCTTGGTGGAACGGGCCGTGGCGTCGCGCAGGTCCAGGGTGAGGTGGGCCGGATCGGCGAGCAATCGCCGCAGCGCCGCGTCGTCCGGGTCCGGCGTGGACACCTCGCCTCCTCTCGTCGGGAGCCCGCCGCGGCGGGGGACGATGTCCCGCAGTCTGGCACCGCTCGTCCCGCCCCGCCCCTCGGGCCGGTCGTCCGTGCGGCGCTTCGGTCCCGGCAGAAGGGGCACGCGTCACCACGGACGACCCCGAACGCCGAGGAGTGGTGCAGCATGACCGAGTACGAGCGTTCCCGCACCATGCCCGCCCAGCCCGAGCAGGTCTTCGACCAGGCCGCGAACGTCGGCCAGCTGGAGACCTGGCTGCCCCGGGACCTGCACGTGGAGCCGGAGGACCCGCCCGCCGTCACGGTGCACGAGGACCGCACCGGCCACGACACCTCGGCCCTGCTGAGCGCCCGGCCCGAGCAGATGCGACTCGAGTGGGGCACCCGCGAGCAGGGCAGCTACGCCGGCTGGCTTCAGGTCGCCGGGCTCGACAGCGGAGCCAGCGAGGTCACGGTGCACCTGTCGTTCTTCGACGAGGGCCACGACCCGGGGCAGCGGACGGTGGCCGAGGCACTCGACGGCAGCCTGCGACGCCTGGAGGAGCAGGTGAGGATGCGCACCGACAACGCGGCCGGCTGACGAACGGAGCCGGAGGGTGGCGGTCCGGCCGCCGCCCTCGCCGGTCCGGGGTGTCCGCGTGCGACCCCGGGGCACCCACGCGCCATGGACGCTCACCGCCGCCCGCTGATGGACCGCACCCCGGCACTGCTCGTCGAGGGCTACGCCTGGCTGCCCGACCGCATGCGCGACAGCACCCGTTCCGTGCTGCGCACCCGACTGCTCGGCAGGCCCGCACTCGCCGTACGGGGACCGGACGCCGTCCGCTTCTTCTACGACGAGTCACACGTCCACCGCCACGGCGCGATCCCCGCACCGGTCCTGGACACGCTGTTCGGACAGGGCGCGGTCCACACCCTCGACGGCGTCGCCCACCGCACGCGCAAGGAACTCTTCCTACCGCTGCTCGAAGCCGGCCGTGTCGCCCGCCTGACCGAACACGTCACAGAGGCCTGGGACGAGGCCGTGCGTTCCTGGAGCGGGCGCGAGCGCGTCATGCTGTTCGACGAGGCGGCCGTCGTGCTCACCCGTGGGGTCTGCGAGTGGGCGGGCGTCCCGCCCCGGGCCGTCGACCCGCAGACCCTGGCACGGGACCTCGTCGCGATGGTCGACGGCTTCGCCACCCCGGGCCCGCGCCATCTGCGGGCCCGCCGTGCCCGCACCCGGCAGGAGACCCGGATGGCGGGCCTGATCGAGGAGGTCAGGTCGGGCGAGGTCGCCGCCCTCGAGGATTCGGTCCTCGAGCGGGTCGCCCGGCATCGCGACACGGGGCAAGGCCCGCTGGACCCCCGGACGGCGGCGGTGGAACTGCTGAACGTCCTGCGCCCCACCGTCGCCGTGAGCTGGTTCGTGGCCTTCGCCGCCCACGCCCTGCACCGGTGGCCGGCCCACCGGGAGCGGCTGCGCGCGGGCGACGCCGCCTTCGCCACGGCCTTCGCGCACGAGGTGCGCCGCTTCTACCCGTTCGCCCCGTTCCTCGGGGGCCGGACCGTCACCGAGCTCACCTGGCACGGCGAGTCCGTCCCGGCCGGCGGCATCCTGCTGCTCGACGTCTACGGGCAGCACCACGACGAGGAGCTGTGGGGCGACCCGTACACCTTCCGGCCCGAACGGTTCCTCGACCGGCCACCCGGCCCCGACGAGCTGATCCCGCAGGGCGGCGGCGACCCCGCCGCGGGCCACCGCTGCCCCGGCGAACGCGTCACCGTCGGGCTGCTGGAGGCGCTGGCGGTGCGGTTGGCGCGCCTGGAGTGCACGGTCCCCGCACAGGACCTGCGCATCCCGCTGCGCCGCGTGCCGACCCGCCCCCGCAGCGGCTTCGTCGTCACCGGCGTACGCGCACCCTGACGCCGGGTCACGCGCACCCGTGCAGGCCCGGTTGGCTGATCGTTTGCAGCCGTCCGGGTGTGCGGCCGTCCCGGGCGGCCGAAGCGGCCGTCACCCGAATGGACCCCGCGCGCTACTGGTCACGGCCGAACCGGTGTCTCCTGGAGGGTGTCAGCGGCGTCCAGGCTGGGAGGCCGATCATGTACGAAATGTGCGTGGGCCCGGAGAAGGCGGGCGGAGCGTTGGTGTGGCACGTGTTGGCCAAACAGGCCGCGGCCACACTCTGCGGACAGCAGCTCCGCGAACGCAGAGAAGCATCCGACGGTGAACGGGCGCGACACTGCCCGGACTGCATGGCTTCCTTCGAGAAGTTGATGGCAACCACACCGTGCTGACGGACCGTCCGCAACCCGTCCGCCCCGTCGCCCCGCGCGGCGGGGCGGACGGCGTCTTTGGGAACCGGAACAGGGCCCGCATCTGACGACCACTCGGTTGGTGCAGTGTCAGGACGGACCGCCGGGGAATTCGCCGTTCGTGCCCCGCAGCGCGCCGTCCTCCCGCGCCCGGGGCAACAGGACGCGCCGCGGCCGGTATCCCCGAGTCGGCCGCGGCGCCTCCTCCCAGGGCCGCCCAGCGGCTCCCCCGCTCCGGCGGGCGATGGGTGTCGTCCGCCGGACCATTTGGGTGTCGTCCCCGATGGTCGCGCCGTGGCCCGCCATGTGACCGTGTACCGACGCCGCGCCCCAGGGGTCCCTTCGGGGCCGGGGGGACGTGTCAGGGAGGCTCCGCCCCGCCCGTTGGTTGGGCGTTGCCGCACGTTGCCGCACGGTTCGGTGCGGGTGTGCGGTGCGCACCCCGGGCGCGGGGCGGCCGATGGCCATGCCGGTTCACCGCCGCGGCCGCGCCGCGGATGCGTGCGCCCGTCGTCCGGGCGCGTGGCCGGCCCGCGGGTTTCCCCCTTCCGCCCCCGGGCGGTGTCATGCCACGGCGTTCCGGGCGGTCCACGACCGACGAGGCACGACCGACGAGCACGACAGACCAAGTACGACCGACGAAGCACCACAGACCAAGTACGACCGACGAGCACGACAGACCAAGTACGACCGACGAAGCACGACCGAGAAGGAGAATGCGCATCCATCCCCGTCAAGTGAAGCCCTCCCGACCCCGCGCGTGGCCGGAGGCGGTGACCCGTGGGACACGCTGACACCCTGCTCGCCATGGGCGGTGCCTTCGTGGCCGCCGCGTTCTTCGCCCGTCTCGGCGGGCGGATAGGACTCCCGACGATCCCCCTGTTCATGCTTGCCGGCATCCTGCTCGGTCCTCACACACCGGGTTTCGTCCTGGTGGAGGACGCGCACGACTTCGAGATGCTCTCCGCGCTCGGACTGGTGCTGCTGCTCTTCTACCTGGGGCTGGAGTTCCACCTCGACGACCTCAGGAGCGGCGGCAAACGGCTGCTGACGGCCGGGGGCGTCTATCTGCTCCTCAACGTCGGCGCCGGGCTCGGCTTCGGCCTCGTCCTCGGGTGGGGTGCACGCGAGGCGCTGGTGCTGGCGGGGGTGCTCGGCATCTCCTCGTCCGCGATCGTCACCAAGATCCTCATCGACCTGGGCCGGATCGGCCGCCCCGAAACACGGCTGATCCTCGGTGTCATCATCGTCGAGGACATCTTCCTCGCGCTGTACCTGGCCGCACTTCAGCCGGTCATCGCGGGCGCGCACGGCATGGCCGACACGGTCCTCCAGGCCGGCAAGGCCTTCGGCTTCCTGCTGGTGCTGGCCGCCGCGGCCCGCTACGGCACCCGGCTCGTGGGCCGCCTGATCGACACGCGGGACAACGAGCTGCTCGTCATCAGCTTCCTCGGCGCCGCGGTGCTCGTCGCCGGGGTCTCCGAACTCCTCGGCGTCGCCGACGCGATCGGCGCCTTCATGGTCGGTCTGATCCTCGCCGGTACTCCCTCCGGGCCGCGGATCCGCGAACTGGTGCACCCGCTGCGCGACGCCTTCGCGGCGATCTTCTTCTTCGCCTTCGGGCTCGCCATCGACCCCGGTGACCTCGCCTCCGTCGCGGGTCCGGTCGCCGCCGCGGCGGCACTGACCGTGGTCATGAACGTCGTCGCCGGGCTGTGCGTCGCCCGGGTGTACCACTACGGCAGCGAACCGGCCGCGGAGATCGCGACCACCCTCGTTGCCCGGGGGGAGTTCGCGCTGATCCTGGCCGCCATGGCCGCGGGCGCCGGACTGGACGCACGGCTCGCCCCCTTCATCGCCGGGTACGTGCTCGTTCTCGCCGTCCTCGGTCCCGTCGTCGCGGGACGCGCCCACGTACTCGCCGCCGCGCTGCGGGCCGCCGGCCGGCTGCTGCCCGGAGCGACGGCACCGGTCCCGGACCCCGTCCCGGGTAGTGGGAACGGCGGGGGGACGGAGGCGGACAGCCTGCCGGTGCCGGCCGAGGTCTCCTCCTCGCCGGGTTCCTCGCCCTCTTCCCCGGAACGCGCCGAGGCGGAGCGGTAGAGCCGGAGCAGACGTCCGGGCGAGCCGTGTGGGTGGCCGGTCGTCGCCGTCGGCGGAAGGGCGCCGCGACTCCCGGTGGGACAATCTGACCCGGTGTCGTCCGACGCCGTGGGCGGACGCGTCCGGACCGGAAGGAGCCGTCAGCATGATCGAGTGGGTGCCCCTGGGCAGCGGTGCCAGACCCGTGCCCCGGCCGGTCTCGGCTCCCCTGGTGTGGGCGGGAGCCTTCGGCGGCGCCCTTCTCCTGGTCGCGCTCCTCAACGGCACCGTGGGTTCGGGACGTCCCGGCTTCGCCCTGGTCGCGCTCTCCCTGCTGGCGGCCCTGCTCGGGCTCTGCGCCCGGTTCACGGCGGCGCCGGGGACGGCCGTCCTGTGCTGGCTGTCCCTCAACGGCTTCGCCATACCGCCGGCCGGCACCCTCACGTGGGCCGGCCGGCGGGACGCGTTCTGGCTGGCCTGCCTGCTCGGCGCGGCCCTCGTCGGCACGGCGCTGGCCCGCGTGGTCCACGCGCGGGCCGCCTACCGCCGGCTCACCACGGCGACGGGCCTCGACGCGCCGGAGCCGGGAACCGGTCCCGGCGACGTCTGAGCCGCCCGGGCACGGGGCCGCGACGACGTCCGAGCCCCCGGGCACAGGGCCGCGACGACGTCCGAACCCTCGGGCACAGGGCCGGGACGACGTCCGAGCCGACGAGCACAGGGGCGCGGCGTGGTGCGGCCCCGACGCCGGCGGTGCGGGAGGGGCGGACCGGAGACCGGCCCCGGCCGCCCCTCCCCACCGCCGCCGGATCAGGCCGTGTGCAGGGTCAGGCCGTAGCGGTTCAGGATCTCGTTGACCGGCTGGAACCAGGTCTCCCCGCCGCTGGAGCAGTTGCCCCAGCCGCCCGAGGTGACGCCCTGCGCCTGGTCACCGCTGATGAAGGAGCCGCCGGAGTCGCCGGGCTCGGCGCACACACTGGTCTTGGTCAGCTGGTGCACCACCGAGCCGTCGCTGTAGTTGACCGTCTCGTTGTGGGCGAGCACGGTGCCGCAGTGCCAGTGCGTGGTGGAGCCGGAGCGGCAGATCGAGGCACCCACCGGCGCCACGTTCGAGCCGCGCACGAGCTGGTCGGAGACCGTGCCCCAGCCCAGCACGACCGGCACCGTCCACCAGCCGCTGCCCACGCTGACCCACGCGTAGTCGTTGTCGGGGAACGACGAGCCCTGGAACGTGCCGATGTAGGAGCGGTCCCAGCCGCTGACCCCCGCGCCGGCCCGGCCGCAGTGCCCGGCGGTGACGAACCCGCCGTGCACGGAGAAGCCGATGGAGCAGCGGACGTTGCCGGTGTAGTACGGGTCACCGCCGACCGTGCCCGCGGCGAAGGTCCGCGGAGCCGACGGCACCGAGCGCACCGTGACCGGTCCGGCCTCGCGCGCCCGCTCCAGGAAGTTCTGGACATCGTTGTCGGCGCGCTCGCTCTTGACCACGTCGACGACCACCGTGTTGGCGCTGTGGTCGACGCGCCAGCTGCTGACGCCGGCGGGGGCGTCGAGGCGGTCGACGCGTGCCTTGGCCGCGTCCAGCTGCCGCGCGCTGTGCTCGACGGTGCGCACCTGCGCGCCGGTGGCGCGGACCGCTTGCACGGTCGAGGGTGCCGCGTCCGAGGTGAGGGCCACGGTCAGCTCTCCGGCGTCGGCGTCGAACCAGGAGCCGCCGAAGGCCGTTCCGGCGGCCCGGCGTGCCACGGGCTCGAGGCCGGTGGCGTCGCGTTCGGCCGCCAGCCGGTCCTCGGCCTCGGCGCGGCTGAGGCCGAAGTCCCGCTGCATGGCGTCGAGGAGGCCGGCGGAGGCCGGCTCCCGGTCGGAGGAGGCGGAGGATGAGGTGGAGGAGGCGTCGGCCGCCGAGGCCGGCAGTGTGCCGGCCGCGGTGAGGCCGCCGAGCACGAGGAGGCCGGCCAGGCCGAGGTGCCTGAGTCTGCTGCGTCTCACGGGAGTTGCCCTTCGTCGTTCCAGCAAGGTGGGGGTGGAACAGCCGGCATGGAACAACCGCGGTTTGAGAGCGCTCTCATCGGGTTGTTCCGAGCTTAGCCAGCCCTTGTCATCAGGTCCATGCCAATGCACCGGCTTTCCGTGCCACTGTTCCGCGACCCGGTGCCCCGTTGCCCCGGCGACCCGGCGACCCGGCGACCCGGCCCGTTCGGTCCGGTTGGCCGGTCGCCGACGGGGCACTCAGACTCCGTCCTCGCTGTGGCGGCCCCATGGCGGCCCCTGGACGTGGGAGGTACACGTGGCGGTTCGGCACAGGCTGATCCAGGCGACCCCGGAGGCCGTCTGGGACGTCCTCGCGGACGGAAACCTGTACGTGGAATGGGTGGTGGGCCCCTCGGAGGTCACCCCCAGGTCCGGGCAGTGGCCGCAGGTCGGCGCGACGATCGCGTACGAGGTGCGGCTCGGTCCGCTGCGGCTGCACAACGAGTCGGTGGTCAGGCGCTGCGTGGAGGGCTCCGAACTGGAGCTGGAGGCCAAGGCGGGCCGGCTCGGCACGGCCCGGATCGCCGTGGAACTGCGCCCGTGGGGCGAGCAGTGCCTGGTGATCGTGGACGAGCACCCACTGCGCGGACCCGGCGGCCTGGTGCACAACGTCGGCGTCGAGGCGCTGATCCAGGTGCGGCACCGCGCCATGCTCGCCAGGCTCGCGAAACTGTGCGAGTCCGAGGCCGGCGACCGCTGCCGTCCCGACCCGCCCGACGTGCTCGGTCCCGTGGGCCACCGGCCGGGAACCGGCCGTGCCTGACGCCCCGGACGCCGTCGACGCCGTCGTGATCGGAGCCGGGCCCAACGGCCTGGTGGCGGCGAACCTGCTGGCCGACGCCGGCTGGAGCGTGACGGTCCTGGAGGAGCAGCCCGAGCCGGGCGGCGCGGTGCGCCACGACGGCGAGGTCGCCCCGGGCTTCGTCAACGACCTGTTCAGCTCCTTCTACCCGCTCGCCGCCGCCTCCCCGATCCTCGGCGGCCTGCGGCTGGAGGACCACGGACTGCGCTGGGCCCACGCGCCCCATGTACTGGCGCACCCCCTGACCGACGGCACCTGCGCCGTCCTCGACCGCGACGTCGCCACCACCGCCGCCTCGCTCGACGTCTTCGCACCCGGGGACGGCGCCGCCTGGGAGCGGCTGCACACGGTGTGGGACCGGTACCGGGCCGACATCGTGGACGCCCTGTTCACCCCCTTCCCACCGGTGCGCGCCGGCGCCAGGCTGGCCCTGCGGCTGCGCGGCGCGGGCGGGCTGAGGCTCGCCCGCACCCTGGTGCTGCCGGTGCGCCGCATGGGCGAGGAGGAGTTCCGGGGCGAGGGCGGCAAGCTCCTGCTGGCCGGCAACGCCCTGCACGCCGACCTCGCGCCCGAGGCGGCCGGGAGCGGCGGCTTCGGCTGGCTGATGTCGATGCTCGGACAGACCTACGGCTTCCCCGTGCCCGTCGGCGGCGCCGGCGCCCTCACCGGGGCCCTGGTCCACCGGCTGCGCGCCCGGGGCGGCACCCTGCACTGCGGGCGGCGCGTCGAACGGGTCCTGGTCCGCGACCGGCGCGCCGTCGGCGTACGCACCGCCGACGGGGAGACGGTGACCGCCCGCCGCGCCGTCCTCGCGGACGTCTCCGTCCCCGCCCTCTACGGCGGGCTCGTCCCTCCGGCGGACCTGCCGGACCAGGTCCTCGCCGACCTGCGGCGCTTCCAGTGGGACTTCGCCACCTTCAAAGTGGACTGGGCGCTGGACGGTCCCGTGCCCTGGCGGTGCGAGGCGGCGGCGCGGGCCGGCACCGTGCACCTCGCCGACGGCCTCGACGAGTTGACCCGGTTCGCCGCCCAGATCGCCATGCGGCAGGTCCCCGACCGTCCCTTCTCGCTGTTCGGGCAGATGACGACCACCGACCCGACCCGCTCACCGAGCGGCACCGAGTCCGCCTGGGCCTACACCCACGTCCCCCACGACATCCGAGCCGACGCGGGCGACGAGGGCATCACCGGCAGCTGGGACACCCGGGAGCGGGAACTGATGGCCGACCGGGTCGAACGCCACGTGGAACGGTTCGCCCCCGGATTCCGTGCGCTGGTCCGGGCCCGCCGCGTGCTCGCCCCGCCGGCGCTCCAGGCCATGGACGCCAACCTGGAGGGCGGCGCCATCAACGGCGGCACCACCGCCATGCACCAGCAACTCGTCTTCCGCCCCGTGCCCGGCACCGGGCGGCCGGAGACACCGGTGGCCGGTCTCTTCCTCGCCTCCGCGGGCGCCCACCCGGGAGGCGGGGTGCACGGAGCACCCGGCGCCAACGCCGCGCGCGCCGCGCTGCGTCAGCACCGGTTCGCGGGACTCGCCCGGGTGCAGCGGGCCCTGACCCGACGCGACCGGGCGGGCGACCGCTGCTGAACGCCGGTGACCGTCGCCGGATGCCGGTGATCGTCGCCGGACGCCGGTGACCGTCAGAACAAGCCCCCGAGCCGTCCGACGAAGAGGGAAGGGCCCCCGTGACAGACAGCCCCCTCCAGAACCGCACCGTCGTCGTGACCGGCGCCGCACGCGGACTCGGCGCCGCCGTGGCCCGCGCCTGCGCCCGCCGCGGCGCCCGGCTCGCACTGCTCGGCCTCGAGAAGCCGTGCCTCGACGCCCTGGCGGCGGACCTGCCGACCCCGGCACTCGCCGTCGAGACCGACGTCACCGACCCGGCCGCACTGGCCGACGCGGCCGACGAGACCCGCAGGCGCCTGGGCAAGCCGTCGGTCGTGGTGTCGAACGCCGGAGTCGCGCACGGCGGACCGTTCGCCACGTCCGACCCCGCCGAGTGGCGCCGCGTCGTCGACGTCAACCTGACCGGCAGCGCCCACACGGCCCGCGCCTTCCTGCCGGACCTGCTCGACACCGCGGGCTACCACCTCCAGATCGCCTCGCTGGCCTCGCTCGGCGCCGCACCCCTGATGAGCGCCTACTGCGCCTCCAAGGCCGGAGTGGAGGCCTTCACCCACTCGCTGCGCGCCGAGGTGGCCCACCGCGGCGTCGCCGTGGGCATCGCCTACCTCAACTGGATCGACACCGACATGATCCGCGACGCCGACCGCTACCCGGTGCTGCGCGAACTGCGCGCCCACATGCCGCCCCCGGCCCGCCGCACCTTTCCGCCGGAGGACGTCGCCGCCCGGCTGGTGCGCGCCGTGGAACGCCGCCGTACCGCCGTGTACGTGCCGGGCTGGCTGCGCCTGGTCCAGCTGGGGCGCGTGACCCTGCCACCCGCGGTCGTACGGCTGTCCCGCCACGAACTGCCCCGGATGGAGGCCGAGGAGTCCCTGGGCCACACCGGACCGCTGGGCGCGGGCGGGCTGGCCGACCGCGCGGCGGACCCGCGGCAGTAGCCGCCGGCGGGGCGGCGACGGCCCGTGTCAGTACGCCCCGAACCGCCGGGCCAGGGCCCGCAGCGGCGCCGACCGGCCCCGGTCCGGCACCGTCCACAGCGTTTCGCCCCGGACCCCCCACCGCTCCAGCAGGGCGCCCGCGGCGAGGAACCCGGAGGTGGCGGCACGCTCCATCAGCGCCACCGGCAGATCCGTACGGACCAGGTCCCCGGCGACCACGACGGCCGGATCGGGCGTGCGCACCGTGGGGCGGTCGCGGTAGCCCCCGACGGTGAACAGCGGGCAGTCCGCCCGCCACTCGTGCCGTGCGGCGACCACGCGGGCCCGGCGGGTCTCCGGGTACACCCGGTGCAACGCGTCGACGAGGCGCTTCTCCTCGACCTCCCGGACGGCCGTCGACGGCACGGCGTAGGCGTGGAGTTCGACGACGCAGCCCCCGGTGCGCGCCGCCCAGCGGGCCGCCTCACTCTCCCAGTGGGACAGCACGCTGACGTTGTCCAGCGCGCCGTAACCGCTCGTGCCGAGGAACCCGGGCCGGCCGGGCGCGACCGGGCGGTCCAGCCACAGCCGGGAGACCAGGAACGGCGGAGCGTTCCGCAGCCCTGCCACCCGCGTCCGCCAGGCGGCGTCCCCCAGGTGCGGCGAGCGGGACACCAGGTCCCGCAGTCCGCCGACGTCCATCGCGAGCACCACGGCGTCGTAGGGCCGGGCCCCGGCGGCGTCGACCACGAGCCGCCTGCCGGACCCACCGGGCCGGACCGCCTCGACGGCGGTGTCCGTGCGCACCTCGACCCCGTGCCGCGCCAGATGTGCGGCGAGGGGATCCCACAGCGCCTGCGGGAACGGCTCACGCGGCACGTCGAACAGCAGCCCCTCGCTGGAGCCCAGGAAGTAGATGTGGAACATCAGCGCCATCTCCGCGGCCGACAGCTCGCGCGGATCCGCGAAGAAGCTGCGGGAGAACACCTCGAAGGCCAGGTGCCGCGCCGCCGGGGGAAAACGCAGGGAGTCGAGGAAGTCGTGGGCGCTGACGTCGTCCAGGTGCTCGTGGACGCGGCGGGTGCGGACGTCGAGGAGCGGCAGCGCGGCCGAGGGCCGCAGGGCCGTCAGGTCCCGCAGCCCGAAGCTGGGACTCAGGGCGACGAAGGCGAGGGCGCTGAACGGGGGAGTGCGGGGAATCCGTCGGAAGCCGTCGTGCAGCCCGCTGCTGTGCCGCAGGGGGTAGTCGGGCAGGCCGGTCAGCATGGCGAGGCCGGGATCGCAGCGGCGCAACAGGCCCCGCAGGTTGTAGTACTGGCGGAAGAAGGCGTGGAACCCCCGGCTCATCGTGGCGGGCGTGCCGTCCGGCAGGGCGAACGTCCGGCCCGAGACCCGGCCGCCGAGCACGGGCTCGCGTTCGTACACCACGACGCGCACCCCGCGCTCCGCCAGGACGGTGGCCGCCGCCAGGCCCGCGATGCCGCCGCCGATCACCGCCACCGACGGCGCGCCGCCCTCGACCCGCTCCCGCCCCGGCCCGGGAGACAGCATCCGCGCCCGCCGGTCCCGCCCGGGCGGCCGCACCGCACGGCCCCGGCCGCCGGCACCCCGCCGGATCACCGGTCCCCTCCGCGGCGCGCGCGACGGGCACGCGTGCCGCCGGACCCGGTGCCGGGGCCCCGGACGGCTGCGTGACGCGGGTCGGTGGTCGGCGCGTCCCTGGTTCCGCCGCCGTCGGGCCGGGGGCCGTCGCCGGCGGTGCCGTCGGTCCGGGTGCCGGGTGTCGGTGTGACGTCGTTCCCCGCGCCGCCCGTGCGGACACCGCTGCTCCCGGCGCCGTCGGGCCGGGGGCCGTTGCCGCCGGTCCTCACCTTGCCCGTCTCGCGCGCCGTACCACCCGGTTCCCCGTGGGAGAGGTGGCCGACGAAGGTGTGGGTGATGCCCGTCTGCCAGCCGGGCAGCGGCAGGACACGGACCCCCGCGAACCCGGCACGCCCCAGCCGCGCGCCGAACGCCGGGGCCGTGTCGAAGGCCGCGACGCTGCGCCACAGGTGCCGGTACAGCTCCCGGTCGCCCGTCGCCGTCCCCAGCGGCAGGATGACGGTGCGGCACACCGCGTCCCACACCAGCCGGTCGGTGCGCCGCCCGCCGAGCGCGTACTCGTGCACCGCCAGCCGGCCCCCGGGGACCAGCAGCCGCCGCACCGTCCGCAGGGCGGCGTCGGGGTCGGACACGTTGCGGAACAGGTAGGCGGCGAAGACCGCGTCGAAGGGGCCGCGGACCTCGGCCCGGTCCAAGCCCTCCCGGTCCAAGCCCTCCCGGTCCGAGTCCTCCCGGTCCAAGTCCTCCCGGTCCGAGTCCTCCAGATCCAGGTCCTCGGCCGCCGCGTGCACGAAGCGCACCCGCGAGGGCCACCGCTTGGCCCGGGCCCGCTCCAGCATGCCGGCCGAGGCGTCCACCCCGACGATCGCGGCCGCCGGGAAGGCCGCGGCCAGGGCGGCGGTCGAGGCCCCCGTGCCGCAGCCCAGGTCCAGCACCCGGCCCCCGGCACCGCCGTCCGCGAGGCCCAGCCGGCGGGCCGAGCGGCGCAACTGGGCGTGGTAGCCGGGGTTGAGCGCGACGAGACGGTCGTAGCGGCCGGCCCCGCGGTCGAAGGCGGCGGTCAGCGCGGCGTCGCGCAGCAAGGGCATCGGGGCTCCCGGGCGGGTCGAGGTTCGGCGGACGGCGTTCAGCGGACGGGCAGGTGACGGCGCGGCAGCCACGGCAGTTCGGCCGCCGTGCGCAGCATCGGCAGGACGGGGACGCGCACCCCGACCGCGAGGTCCTCGGACAGCCGCGACCCGCCGTCGAGAAACCTCAGCAGCCGCGCGGCGGGTACGCGGTCGAACAGCCGGAAGAAGAGGTCGGGGCCGTCGACCCGGCCGGTGTCCAGCGCGCGCAGCAGCACCGCGTCCATCCACCGGGCCCGCGCCGGATGCGCCGGCGGCGGCACCGGGCGGCGGCCCGCGCGCACCGCACGGGCGACGGCCTCGGACTGCCGCTGCACGGCGGCGAACGTGTAGCCGGTGGACGCCCGCGTCGCCCCGCCCGCGACGCCGATCCGGAAGACCCGGTCGCAGCCCCCGGCCCGCCGGTCGAAGACGGCGTCGGTCATGGGGATGACCCCCTGCTCGGTCGACAGGACCTCCATGGCGCCGGTGCGCAGCACGCGGCGCGTGTAGTCCTCCAGCGCACCGTCGTACGCCTCGGTCGTCAGGGGCGCCGGGCCGAATTCGGTGTACTCGACCAGCGCGGTGTGCCGTCCGGTCGGCAGCACGTAGCCGAACGACAGGCCCCGGCGCGGCTGCGCGGTGCGGAAGTCCATCAGGTCGACCACCCCCGGGTCGAAGGCCGGCCGCTCGGTGCGCACGAACCAGCCGCGGAAGTGCTGGAGCAGCCGGGTGCGGGCGGCCGGCAGCCGGTCCGGCGGACGGGAGTCGAAGACCCAGCGGGCGCGCAGGCCGACCGGCGAGCCCGAGGCGTCCGTGGCCGCCACCCGCACGGTGGCGTCCGGCAGGACGGTCACCGCCCCGACGGTGGCCTCGACGCGCCGCAGCCCCGGACGGTCCTTCAGGTCCCGCTCCACCAGCGCCTCGAAGTCGTCCGAGCGGATCATCTTGTAGCGGGCCGGCGCGATGTGCCGCCGGACGGCCGTGCCGTCCCGGCCGTGCACCCGCAGCCACTCCCACGTCGCCGTCGCCGCCCGGTCGAAGCGGCCGCACCCGGCCTCCCAGAAGCACCAGGTGCGACGCGGGGGCCGCAGCGGTCCGGGCGGCGGATCGACCAGGACGACGGAGGACGCCGCACCGTGCGGCGCCGCGGCCGGGAGCCGGTGGGCCAGGGACAGCCCGGCCGCCCCCGCACCGACGACCACGATCTCCGCGTCGAGCACGCCCGCCTCCTTCGCGTCGGTGTCCACCCGCCGGCCCGCTCCGGTCCGGTCCGTCCCGGTCCAGTGCGGTCCGCCCCGCCCCGCCCCGCCCCGGTCCGGTCCGGTCCGGCGGAGTATTCCGCCCGCCGCGGTCCGCGGAACGTCCGGCGCGCTGGACGGCGCGACACGGGTACCCGCCCGGGGACGCGATACCGCCGGGCGGGTGACTGCCGGACGGCAACCGGCCCGTGGGGGGTCGCCCCCGGGGGTGAAGGGGGAAGGCTGACGCCGACCCGTACGAGAGGACCCCCGATGCGCCGCAGCACGGCCGACCACGGCGACCACCGGCCGCACCCACCGCTCGCGGGACGGGGCGCGCGATGACGCGGACGGTGCCCGGCCGCACCGACCACGTCGTGGTCGTCGGGGCCGGTCTCGCCGGGCTGGCCGCCACCCTGCACCTGCTGGGCGCGGGCCGCCGGGTGACGGTCGTGGAACGCGACCCGCTGCCCGGCGGCCGGGCCGGACGCCGCGCACTCGGCGGCTACCACCTCGACACCGGCCCGACCGTGCTGACCATGCCCGACCTCGCCGACGAGGCCTTCGCGGCCGTCGGCGAACGGCTGCGCGACCGCGTCGAACTCCTGCCCCTGCACCCCGCCTACCGGGCCTGCTTCGCCGACGGCACCACCCTCGACGTCCACACCGACGCCGACGCGATGGCCGCCGAGGTCGAACGGTTCGCCGGGGCCCGGGAGGCGGCCGGGTACCGGCGGCTGCGCGACTGGCTCGGGCGGCTGTACGCGGTGCAGATGCGCCGGTTCATCGACGCCAACTTCGACTCGCCGCTCGGCCTGCTCACCCCCGACCTGGCCCGGCTCGCCGCCCTCGGCGGATTCGGACGGCTGGACGCCCGTATCGGACGGTTCCTGACCGACGAGCGGCTCCAGCGGATCTTCTCCTTCCAGGCCCTGTACGCCGGAGTCGCACCCTCCCGGGCGCTGGCCGCCTACGCCGTCATCGCCTACATGGACACCGTCGCCGGCGTGTACTTCCCGCGCGGCGGCCTGCACGCCCTGCCCCGCGCCATGGCCGCGGCCGCCGCCGACGCCGGGGCCGACCTGCGCCTCGGACGGAACGTCACCCGCCTGGAACGGTCCGGCACCCGGGTCACCGCGGTCGTCACCGACCACGAGCGCATCCCGTGCGACGCCGTCGTCCTCACCCCCGACCTGCCCGTCGCCCGCCGGCTCCTCGGCCGCCGCCCGCGCCGCCCCGTCGCCCTGCGGCACGCGCCCTCGGCCGTGGTCCTGCACGCCGGCACCACCCGCACGTGGCCGCACCTCGCCCACCACACGCTCTCCTTCGGCGCCGCGTGGCGGCGGACCTTCGACGAACTCACCAGGACCGGCACCCTCATGACCGACCCGTCCCTGCTGATCACCCGGCCCACCGCCCACGACCCCTCCCTCGCCCCCGAGGGCCGCCACCTCCACTACGTCCTCGCGCCCTGCCCCAACACCGACATCGGCCCCGGCGCCCACGCCTGGAGCGACCTCGCCCCCCGCTACCGCGACCGGCTGCTCGCCACCCTGGAACGCCGGGGACTGACCGGCATCGCCGCTGCCGTGGAGGAGGAGTGCCTGGTGACCCCCGCCGACTGGACCGCGCAGGGGCACGCCGCGGGCACCCCGTTCTCCGTCGCCCACACCTTCGCCCAGACCGGGCCCTTCCGGCCCCGCAACCTGGTGCGCGGCACCGACAACGCGGTCCTCGCCGGCTGCGGGACCACCCCGGGCGTCGGCGTGCCGACCGTGCTGGTCTCCGGGAAACTGGCCGCCGCCCGGATCACCGGCACACCGGCCCGCGCCGGGTCGGCGAGGGGAGGGCTGCGATGACCGCCCGCGAACTCGACGCCGCCGGCATCACCGACCCGGAACTGCGGGCCGCTTACACCCGGTGCCGGCTCCTCAACGCCCGCCACGGACGCACCTACTTCCTGGCCACCCGCCTCCTGCCCACCGACCGCAGGCCCGCCGTGCACGCCCTGTACGGGTTCGCGCGCCGGGCGGACGACATCGTCGACGACACGGGGGCCGACGCCACCCCCGCCGAGCGCGCCGCCGCCCTCACCCGCCTCGACCGGCTGCTGCGACGGGCACTCACCGGCGGACGGCCGAGCACCGAACCCGTGGTGCTCGCGCTGGCCGACACCGCCGCCCGGTACGCCATCGAACCGGCGCACTTCACCGACTTCATGGCCTCGATGCGCGCCGACCTCACGGTCACCGACTACGCCACCTACGCCGACCTGCGCACCTACATGCACGGTTCGGCCGCCGTCATCGGCCTCCAGATGCTCCCCGTGCTCGGCACCGTGACCGCCCGCGCCCTGGCCGCCCCGCACGCCGCCGCGCTGGGCGTCGCCTTCCAGCTGACCAACTTCCTGCGGGACGTCGGCGAGGACCTGGACCGCGGCCGGGTCTACCTCCCCGCCGACCTGCTCGCCGCGCACGGCGTCCACCGGGACCTGCTGCTCTGGAGCAGGGCCACCGGCCGCCACGACCGGCGCGTCACCGCCGCGCTGCGGGCCGCCGACGACCTCACTCGGGGTGTCTACCGCGAGGCGGAGCCCGGACTCGCCATGCTCGACCCCGTCGCGCGGCCCTGCATCCGCACCGCGTTCCTGCTCTACCGGAACATCCTCGACACCATCGCGGACGGCGGGTACGCGGTACTGCACCGGCGCGCGGTGGTGCCCCGCCGGCGGCGCGCGGCCGTCGCGGCCGACGGGCTCGTACGCGTCCTCGCCGCCCGGCTGCGCGCACGCCGCACCGCCGTGCCGGCACCGGTGCCGTGCGACGTGGACGTGAAGGAGCCCCGATGAGTACCCAACCCCGCCCCCGTCGAGGACGCCTGCCCCTGCGGCTGCGGTGCCGCGCGATCCCTTGGGAGCGGCAGCGGCCGACGTGGCGCGAGGCCCGCCCCGCCCTCGTCGCCGCCGCACTCGAGCGCGCCGGGGCCCGTCCCTCGGGCAACTGGTACGTCCTCGGCGCGAGCACCGACGTACGTCCCGCGCGCCCGCTGTCCGGCACCGTCGAGGGCGTCGAGGTCGTCGTCTGGCGGGACGCGCGCGGGCGGCTGGTGGGCGGCCCGGGCGCCTGCCCCCACCTCGGTGCCCCGCTGGCCGACAGCCCCGTGCGGTGCGGCACGCTCGTGTGCCACTGGCACGGACTCGCCCTGGACGGCGCCCCGTTCGCCGGATGGGAACCCCTGCCGGTCCACGACGACGGCGTACTGGTGTGGGCACGGCTGGATGCGGTGGGGGAGGAGCCACCCACCCCGGAGCCCCTCGTGCCCGGCCGGCCGCCCCGGCCGACGGCCCTGACGTCGGTGTGGCGCGGCGTGGGGACCTGCGAGCCCGAGGACGTGGTCGCCAACCGGCTCGACCCGTGGCACGGAGCCTGGTTCCACCCGTACTCCTTCGTGGACCTCACCGTCGTCGAGGCGCCCGGGGAGAGCGCGCACCCCGACGGGGACGGCGACCGTTTCCTCGTGGACGTGTCCTTCCGGCTGACCGGCCGTCTGGTCGTCCCCGTACGGGCCGAGTTCACCGCGCCCGGGCCCCGCACCGTCGTCATGCGCATCACCGAGGGCGAGGGCACCGGCTCCGTCGTGGAGAGCCACGCCACGCCGCTCGGCCCGGACCCCAACGGCCGGCCGCGCACCGCGGTGGTCGAGGCGGTGCTCGCCACCTCGGACCGGCCCGGCTTCCCCCTCGCCCGGCGCCTGGCACCGGCCCTGCGGCCGCTGATGCGGGCCGCCGCGGGCCGCCTGTGGCGCGACGACCTCGCCTACGCCGAACGCCGCGCACACCTGCGCGCCCGCGGCCAGTTCCCCGGCTGAACGGAGCGGCACCGCATGCAGACCTTCCTTCCCCACCCGGACTTCCGGGACTCCGCGCTGGCCCTGGACCGGCGCCGCCTCGGCAAACAGCGCGTGGAGGCGCTCCAGGTGCTGCGCGGACTCACCGTCCCCGGCTACGGCTGGCGCAGGCACCCCGCCGTGCGGATGTGGACGGGCTACGAGGAGGCGCTCGTCCGCTACGGTCTCGACGTCTGCCGGGTCTGGCGCGAGCAGGGCCACCAGGACAGCTGCGCGGCCTCGCTCGTCGCCGGGCTCGCCGAGAGCCGCCCCGGTGAACCGGTGCGCGACCAGCCGGCACTGGCAGCCGCCGGGGAACTGCCGCCCTGGCTCGGCGACGAGGCCTTCCACCGCAGCCACCGCTCGGCCCTGGTGCGCAAGGAGCCGGAGGTGTACGCCGAACTGTTCCCGGGAGTCCCGGACGACCTGCCCTATGTGTGGCCGGCTTCGGACCGGGAGCGCGGGGAGCGGTGACGCCCGGGACGGTCAGGTCTGCTGCCTGCCCGCGAGGTCCTTCATGTCGACCGTCTCGTCGGCCGGGGGCTGCTCGGGGTTCACCTTCTCGCCGTACTCGCTGAACGTGACGCTGCCGGGGTTCTTGCCGCCCTCGGTCGTGGTCTTCAGGATGTACGGCTCGCCCTCCGTCGCGACGTAGAGGGTGAGCTTCTCGCCGCCGGAGGCGTCCTTGGTCAGCTGCAGGGCCTGCTCGCCGTCCACGTCCGTCGTCGAGCCGCGCTTCATGCCCCGGCGCTCGGACTCGTCCTCGTCCATGGCGGCGACGAGCCCCTGCTTGTCGCAGACCCCGGCGGTCGTGGCGTCGTTCGCCGGCATCTTCACCCACTTGTCCTGGAGCTTGGGCGCCATCTTCTGTGCCGCGTCGGGCTGCTGCTTCAGGGCGTTCTCCCAGTACTGCTCGTCGCCCCGCAGGTAGAGGGTCGCCTCGGTGTGCCGCACGTCCGCCTCGGTCCCGCCGGCGCCGACGGTGCCCTGGCAGTTCTTCTCCTGGTCGACCGAGACGTCGATGGTGACGGTGCTGCCGTCCTCCAACCGGGTGTCGCCCTTCACGTGCATGGACTTCGCCTGCCGGGTCGCCTCGACGGCCTTCGCGGCGATGTCGTCGGCGCTCTGCCCCTCGAACGGCTTGTCCTCGTCAGCCGAATCGCCGCCACAGCCGGCCAGGAGGGCGACGGAGACGCTCGCGGTCGCCACGGCGGTTGCCACTTTTCCCGTACGCACTGGCAGTTCCTTCCCATGTCTGTTCATTACCGTCAAATCCCTTGCTGTCCCGATGTGTTGGCATCGGGACCTTCCGACTACCCCGGATCCCCGTGGCATGCACACGAGGGAGAAGCGGTGACGGTCGTGTGAGCGGCCCTCGTCCCGATTGGTCCCCGACAGCGCACCCGAAGTGGACCCCGTGGCGGGCCGCCGGGCTCCCTAGCGTCGTGGCCATGAACGCCACCACCACACGCGGGGCCCTGCTCGCCGCGCTCGCTTGTCTCCTCGTCGGAGGATCCTTCACCGCCAACAGCCTGCTCGGCGACTACCCGTACGCGGGCGGCCAGTTCCTGCGCTACGGCCTGGCCTTCCTGCTGCTCCTGCCGCTCGCCGGTCCCGGCGCGACGACCCGGCTGCGGGCGCTCGGCGCCGGCCGGTGGGTGCGCCTCGCGCTGCTCGCGGCCGTGGGCATGGTCGGCTTCAACCTCGCCGTCCTCGCCGCGGAACGTACGGCCGAGCCCGCGGTGCCCGGAGTCTTCGTGGGCTGCGCGCCCGTGGTCGTCGCCGTCGTCGTTCCCCTCCTGGAGGGGCGCAGACCGCAACGGGTCGTCCTGTACGGGGCGTTGTTCGTGGCCCTCGGGGCCTTCACGGTCCAGGGCTGGGGCCGTACCGACGGCGCGGGTCTCGCCTTCTCGGTGTGCGCGCTGGTGGGCGAGGTCGGGTTCGCCGTGCTGGCCGTGCCCGTACTGCGGCCGCTCGGCCCGCGGCTGCTGTCCACCGTGGTGTGCGGTGTCGCGGCGGCCGAGTCGGCCCTGGTGGGCGTCCTGGCCGACGGCGGCGGGTGGCTGCGCCGGCCGGACGCGGTGGAGACGGGCGCGCTGCTGTGGCAGGCGGTGGTGGTCACCGTCGTCGGGTTCGTGTGCTGGTACATGGGCATGCAGCGGATCGGGGCCGAGCGCGCCACCCTGTTCTCCGGGCTGATCCCGGTCGCCGCCGCCTGCACGGCCCCCCTCGTCGGTACGGGTTCCTACGGCGCGGCCCAGGCCGTGGGCAGCGCCCTGGTCTTCGCCGGGGTCGCCGTGGGGTCGGGCGCACTGCCCGCCGGGCGCCGGCGACGGCCCGCGGCGGGGCGTCAGAGGGCCTCCGAGCGGTCCCTGGAGAAGCTGTAGAGGTCCTTCGAGGTCGTGATCAGCTCACGCTGTTCCTGCCGGGAGCCCACCATGGGCTGCGAGCCGTGCAGCGGCACCTGGGCGCTCTCGGGCAGGAACCTCACGGTCACCAGGCCGATGGCGCCCGCGACCATCAGGTAGTAGGCGGGCATCAGCTCGTCGCCGGTGATGCTCACCAGGGCCTCGGCGACCAGCGGCGTGGTGCCGCCGAAGGCCGCGACGGCGAAGTTGAAGCCGATGGCCATCGCGGCGTAGCGCACGGCGGTCGGGAACAGCGCGGGCAGGGTGGCCGCGCTGGGCGCGGCGAAGCAGGCCAGCAGGGTGGACAGCAGCAGCACCCCCAGGACCGGCGCCCAGATGCCGTCCGCCTTCAGCAGCAGGAACGCCGGGATCGCGAGGACGATCATCGACGCGGCGCCGACGGCGTACAGCGGGCGGCGGCCGACGTGGTCGCTGAGCCGTCCGAGGAAGGTGATCAGCAGCACGATCCACACCATGCCGATCAGCACCAGCACGTCCGCGAAGCCGCTGGAGCGGTCCAGGGTCTCCGTCTGGTAGGTCGGCAGATAGCCGGTGACCATGTAGTTGGTGACGTTGTAGAGCAGCACCAGGCCCATGCAGACGAGCAGCGGGCGCCAGTGCTCGCGCACGATCGTCCTGAACTCGCTGCCCGCCGACTCCTGGGCCAGGCCCTTCTCGTGCTCGTCGAGCTGCTGCTGGAAGGCGGGGGACTCCTCCAGCTTGAGCCGCATGTACAGGCCGATGATGCCGAGCGGCCCGGCGATCAGGAACGGCAGCCGCCAGCCCCAGTGCAGCATCTGGGCGTCGGTCAGCGCCAGGTTCAGGACGGTGACCAGCGCCGAGCCCAGCGCGTAGCCGACGAAGGTGCCGAAGTCGAGCCAGCTGGAGAGGAAGCCGCGCCGCCGGTCGGGTGAGTACTCGGCGACGAAGGTGGTGGCGCCGCCGTACTCGCCGCCGGTGGAGAAGCCCTGGACCATCCGGGCGAACAGCAGCAGGACCGGGGCGGCGATGCCGATGCCGGCGTAGCTGGGGATGAGGCCGATGGAGAAGGTGCCGAGGGCCATCATGATCATGGTGGTGGCGAGTACCTTCTGCCGCCCGATGCGGTCCCCGAGCGGGCCGAAGAACAGGCCGCCGAGCGGGCGTACGACGAAGGCCGCGGCGAAGGTGGCGAAGGAGGAGATGACCTGGGCGGCGGGTGAGGCGCCGGGGAAGAACACCTTGCCGATGGTGGCGGCCAGATAGCTGTAGACGCCGAAGTCGAACCACTCCATGCAGTTGCCGAGCGCCGAGGCCCCGACCGCGCGCTTGAGCAGGGGCTTCTCGACGACCTGGACGTCCTCCTCGCGAAACCCCCGCTTGGTGCGGCTCAGCCGGCGGGTCAGTTCCTCGCGCACCTGCCGCGGCAGGCGCGCGACCGTACCCGGCATCTTCGCCCCGCTCCGGGGTCCGGACCCGCCGTCGGACTTCGCGTCGTCCACGCCGCTGCCTTCCTGTCGTTCCGCCACGGTTCGCCTGAGCGAATTCTGTGCCGCAGGTCGGGAGGGGCGCATGCCGGAGCCGCTGCCCGGGGCGGCGCGGATGCCCCGGGCAGCGGCGGTGCGGTACGGCTCAGGGCTGTACCGGCATGCTCCAGCAGTTGGAGCCGGCCGGCTCGCCGGACAGCCGGTCGGTGAGCCAGGAGACGGCGTTGCCCTGATCGGCGAGCAGCGGGCCGAAGTGGTTGAGCAGTCCGCTGCCCACGCCCGGCAGCAGCACGGGGACGTAGGTGACCTTGCCGCCCTTGTCGCACCAGTCGACGGCCAGCCGGCGGGCCTGACCGTGGGGGACCAGGTCGTCGCTGACGCCCGTCGCCACGCGGACGGGGCTGCCGGGCTTCAGCGCGCCGATGCGCTGCTCGGCGAGGAAGTCCTGGAGCGCCGGCTCGGCCCGGATGATGTCGCTGAGGGACTGCCCGGTCTTCGTCCAGTCCGTGCTGCTCTCGCCGCCGTAGCCGAAGAGCGCGTCACCCACGCACATGGTCGACAGGTCCTTCAGCGCCTCCTCGCCCGCCGCGTTGATGTACCGGTCGGCGATGGGCCGCAGGGCGGGTTCGGTCTGAAGGAAGCCGTTGAGCGACCAGCCCAGCGCGCCCGCCAGGTCGCCGCCGTCGATCGCCTTCGTCACCTCCGTCAGGTCGGCGGGCGGAGCCCCGGCGTAGGTGCCGGACAGCTCGACGTCCGGGGCGTAGGAGGGCTGGAGCTCGGCCGCGGCCGCCGTGGCACCGCCGCCCTGGCTGTACCCGAACAGGCCGACCCGGGAGTCGGAGGTGACGGACGACGAGTCGAGGGAGCGCGCGGCGCGTACGGCGTCCAGCACGGCGTGCGCCCCGTCGACGCGGTTGACGTAGGTGTGCAGCCGGTCGGTGGTGCCCAGGCCGACGTAGTCGGTGACGACGACGGCGACGCCGCGCAGCAGCAGCCGGTAGACCGACAGGTCCTCGTAACCGACGGAGACCGTCTGCCCGTTGAGCCGCAGCGGGTGCTCCAGGGCCATCGAGGCGGCGCACTGGTCGCCCTGCCCCATGGTGCCGGGCGCGACGGCGACCAGGGGGCGCGGCCCCTCGCCGCGCCACTTCGCGGCCGGTTCGACGTAGGCGCCGGTGACGGCGACCGCCTCGCCGTTCGCGTCGGTGGACTTGTACATCAGCCGGGTCGCCCGGCCGGGAAGCGGGCCGTCGATCCCGGGCAGGCTCAGCGCCAGGGGGAGCGGCTCGCTGCGGATCACCGTGCCGTCGGCGCGCGGGAGTTCGGACGGCGGGGTGTAGAAGGCGGGTATCTCGACGCCGCGCGACGTCGTGGGGGCCGGGTCGGTAGCCGCGCCGTCGGCCGCGACCGCCGGGACGGCCTGCGCGCCGAGGGCGAGCGCGGCGGCGATCGCCGCTACGAGCATGTGGGGACGTGGGGGCATGGCGAACCTCCTGGGGAAAGGCCGGATCCGGTCGTCCGCGGTCCCGTGGGGCCAGGGCCGTGGTCGCGCTGCTCCTGTGGGGTTACGGGACCGTAACCGGACAGGGGTTACCAGGGGTAGCACCTGACTCATTACGGTTCAGTAACTTGACGCCACGTCTAACAAGAGCCCGGCCGGGCGCCCCCAGGACCCGCGGTCCGCTCCGTGCGGAACGCGCGGACCCGGGAGCGGGCCGGCCGCACCGGGATCCGGTGCCGGGCCACCCGTTCCCGGGCGTCGAGGTCGTCCCGGGGTCGCCTAGCGACGGCTCCGTACCAGCAGATACAGGAAGTACGGCGTTCCGATCACCGCCGTCATGAGCCCCGCGCCGAGCTGGGCCGGGGCGATCACCGTGCGGCCGAGGAGGTCGGCGGCGCCCACGAGGATCGCGCCGAGGAGGAGCGCGACCGGCACGACCCGTACGTGGCGCCGGCCCACGAGGGCGCGTGCCGCGTGCGGAGCCACCAGCCCGACGAACCCGATGGTGCCCGCGCAGGCCACCGCGGTCGCGCTGAGGACGACGCTCAGCACCAGGAAGCCGAGGCGGCCCCGGGCCAGCCGCAGGCCGAGCAGCCGCGGGGTGTCCTCGTCCAGCGAGATCAGGTCCAGTTCGGTGCGCCGGGCGACCGCGACACCGATGCCGACGAGCAGCGCCAGCGCGACCGGTACGACGTCGGGCATGGTCCGTCCGTAGGTCGAACCCGACAGCCAGGTCAGCGCCTTGGTGGCGTTGAACGGGTCGGTGAGCACGATCAGCAGACTGATCAGCGCCGCCGTTCCGGAGGCCACGCCGATGCCGACGAGCACCAGCCGGTTCTGCCGGAAACCGCCCCGGGCGGCGAGCCCGAAGACGAGGACGGCGGTGACGGCGGACCCCGCGAACGCGGCCCCCGCCACGCCCCACGTCCCGGCGGCCGGGACCGTGGTCACCAGGATCACCGCACCCAGCGCACCGCCACCGGTCACGCCGAGGACGTTCGGTTCGGCGAGCGGGTTGCGGGTGACGGCCTGCACGAGCGTGCCGGCCAGCGCGAGCGCCGCGCCCGCGCCCAGCGCGGCGAGCACCCGCGGCACCCGCGTGTCCAGGACGAAGGAGACGGCGCGCCCGGCCCGTCCCTGGGCCCAGTTGGCGACGTCACCGAGCAGCAGCTTGGTGTCGCCCACCAGCACGGCGGCGATCACGAGGCCGACCAGGACCACGACGAGGACCGCGACCGTGGCCAGGAACACTCCCCGCCCGGGAGTGCGCAGCCGGTCCGGCGCCCCGGCCCCGGCGGTGTCCCGCACCCGCAGTGCCATGGCGACCAGGAACACGGCGCCGACCAGGCTGGTGACCACACCCGTGGGCACGGACACCGCGCGGTCGTCCGCGATCAGGGCCCGCAGCAGCACGTCCGAACCGAGCACCAGGGCCGCGCCGGTGAGCGCCGCCGCGGGCATCGCCGTACGGGAGCGGCTGAAGCCGCGGAACCGGCGGACGAGCGGACGCACCAGGGCGGGCGCGCACAGGCCGACGAAGCCGATCGGGCCGGCGAGCGTGACGGCGGCGGCGGACAGCAGTGCCGCCAGCACGACGACCGTGACCCGGGTGGCCCGCACCGGGACGCCGAGACCGCGCGCCACGTCGTCGCCGAGCGCCAGCGCGTCCACCCGGCGGGCCGTCAGCATCAGCCCGACCAGCCCCACCAGGGCGATCGGCAGCATCTGCACGACGCCGTCGAAGCCGTTCTGGGCGATGCTGCCCTGGTTCCACTCGTAGAGGCCCTTCGTCTGCTCAGGGAAGAGCAGCAGTAGGCCCTCGGTCATGGAGTTCAGGCCCAGCATCAGCGCGGTGCCCGCCAGCACCAGCCGGACGGTGCCCGTGCCGAGGCCGGACAGACCGAGCACGACGGCCGCCGCGGCGAGTCCGCCCACGAAGGCGACACCGGACGAGGCGAGCACCGGCAGCGAGACACCCGTGGCGGCGGCCAGCCCCAGCGCCAGGTAGGAACCGGCGTTCACCGCGAGGGTGTCGGGGGAGGCGAGCACGTTGCGGCTGACCGCCTGGAGCACGGCGCCGGCCATGCCCAGGACCGCGCCGATCAGGAGCCCCGCGGTCATGCGGGGCAGCCGGGAGGCGACGACGACGGACGCGTCGTCCGGATCGGCCCGCCCGGTCAGGGCCTTGAGGACCTCGGACGGACCGACGGCGGCGGTGCCCTGGGTGAGGTCGACGACGGCGAGGACGGCGACCAGCAGGACGATCCCGGCCGTCACCGCGGCCGCGCCCGACCGGGACGACGGGACCGTCGACGGACGGGCCTCGGTGGGCTCGGTGGCGGGTTCGGTTGCGGTGACGGCCATGACCCCGCTACTTCGTCAGGGCGCCGACGACGGCGTCGATGTACGCCTGCATCGACCCGGGACCGCCGAACATCCAGATGCCGTCGTCGAGCCGGTGCACGTCGCCGGCCTTCACGAACGGCAGGGACTTCCAGACCGAGTTCTTGGCCAGCTCACCGGTGAACGGGGTGGCGCTCGGGTCGTCGTCGTTGCCGATGTAGGCGAACTGGGTGTCCTTCGGCAGCTTGGTCAGACCCTCGACGTCGGTGGCGCCGAGACCGTAGGCCTCGTCGCCCTTGACCGTCCAGGCGTTCTTCAGACCGATGGCCTCGTTGACCTCACCGATGAGCGAGGTGGCCGTGTAGGGGCGGATCGAGACCTGGTTCGAGGCGACGTAGCCGTCGGCGAAGGCGAAGTCCTTGCCGGCCATCCCCGCGTCGGCCAGGGCCTTCTTGCCCTCGGCGACCTTCGCCTCGAAGTCCTCGCGCAGCGACTTCGCCCTGTCCGTGGTGCCGGTGGCCTTGGCGATGAGGTCGACGTTCTCCAGCATCTGGTCGATCTGACCGGTGCCGTCGGCGGAGGTCACCTCGATCACCGGGGCGACCTCGCGCAGCTGCTTCACGGCGGCCGGGGTGAGGTCCGTGGTGGCGACGATGAGGTCGGGGGCGAGGGAGGCGACGGTGTCCATGCTGGGCTCGCCGCGGGTGCCGATGTCCTTGGGCTCGTTCTTCAGCGGAACGGCGCTGTTCCAGGTCTTGTATCCCTTGACGTCCGCGACACCGACCGGGTCGACGCCGAGCGAGACGAGGCTCTCGACGACGTTCCACTCGGTGGCGACGACCTTGGTGGCCGGCCCGTCGAGCTTCACCTCGGTGCCCTTGCCGTCCTTGAGCGTGATCGCCTCGGAGGCCTTCTTCTCCGTCTTGTCGGCAGCGGGTTCGGTCGTGCCGCAGGCGGCGAGGGTCAGCGCCGCGGCGGTGGTGGCGGCCGCGGTGAGCAGGAGGCGTCTCATGAGGTGGTGCCGAGCCTTTCGGGGGTTCGTATGTGGTGGCGGCCGATCGGGCGGGTGCGCAGCCGGCCGGTCATGGGGTCGGTGTCGACGTCGATCCGGATGCCGTACACGGCGGTCAGGCGCTCCGGTGTCAGTACGTCCTCGGGCGGGCCGTCGGCGACGATCCGGCCCGCCTCGAGGAGGGTGATCCGGTCGGCGACGGCGGCCGCCTGGTCGAGGTCGTGCAGGACGACTCCGACGGCGATGCCGTGGTCGTCCGCCAGGTCGCGGACGAGGTCGAGCAGTTCGACCTGGTAGCGCAGGTCGAGGTAGGTCGTGGGTTCGTCCAGGAGCAGTACGCCGGTCTCCTGGGCGAGACAGCTCGCGAGCCACACCCGCTGCAACTGCCCGCCGGAGAGGTGGTCGGCCCCCCGGTCGGCGAGCTCGTCGACGCCGGTGAGCGCGAGCGCCCGGTCGACGGCGGCCGGGCCGTCCGGGTCGGGCCGCCCCCAGCGGCCACGGTACGGATAGCGGCCGAACTCGACGACGTCCCGCACGGTCAGCCCGCCCGGCGTCGGCCGTCCCTGCGTCAGCAGGGCGACGTGCCGCGAGAACTCACGGGACGTCAGCGCCAGCGCGTCGGTCGTGCCGTCGATGCCGATCGTGGCGGTGCGGGCCCGCTGGAGCCGGGCGACGGTCCGCAGCAGTGTCGACTTCCCACTGCCGTTGGGTCCCACCAGGACGGTCACTTCGCCGGGCCTGAGCCTGACCCCCGCGTCGTGCACGACGTCCACGCCGTCGTACGCGACGGTCACGCCCGTCGCCGACAACTCATGACCGCGCAGGCGCGGGGTACCGGCTGCGTCTTCAGCTGATCTCACGAAGTGAAGGTTAGCCTAACCTAAAAAGCGCTGGTAGAGACGGGGCTCACACAGGTTTCGCGGCGGCTGGTGCGAGTCTCGCTGCAGGGTGGCGCGGGATTGCTCAACTCGCTTGCGGGGAGCGGGGGTTCCACAGCCCTGCCCGGTTGAGGGACATCGGGCAGTGGAGGTAGATCTCGTCGATCTCCAGGACCAGCGCGAGGTCCGGGCGCCGTCCGTCCCGTGCCATCGCATCGAAGAACGGCGCGTCGGTGAGGATGCGGGCCCGGCCGTTGACGCGCAGCACGTCCTTGCCGCCGGGGATCAGGTAGAGCAGCCCGGCGTGCGGATTGCCGAGGATGTTGTGGAAGCTGTCCCCGCGCCGGTTGCCCGGCCGGTCGGGCAGCGCGAGGGTCCGGGAGTCGAGGACGTGGGTGAAGCCGGGAGTGTCTCCGCGTGGCGACACGTCGCAGTTGCCGCCCGTGTCGGAGGTCGCCAGGAGGCAGAAGGGGGAGCGGGCCAGGATGTCCCGGTCGTCGTCGGTGAGCCGGTCGTGCACCTTGTCGATGACGACCGGCCAGGGCTCGCCCAGCAGTTCGCGCAGTTGCGCGGCGGAGCCGAGTTCGACCCAGCCCTCTTCGCTCATGGCGCCGGGGGCGGTGTCGGCTTCCGGTGGTTGTTGCACACTAAACATGCTCTGATCTTAGGTACGCCTTACCTCACATCGGGCGCCGCCCTCGGAAACCCGGGAGAACCGCTCTCAGAAGGCGTACCGGATCCGCAGCCAGGGCGCGTGCGCGGCGACCAGCGCACGGAGCCGGGCGACCGCCTCTGCCTTGGCGCCCACGCGGTAGCGCACGTTCAGCGCGCCGTTCTCGGAGCGTTTGGTCTCCTGGACCTCCGGCCGCCACAGCACCTCCTCGGCCCGCGGATGCCAGCCCAGGTTGACCTCGTGCAGGTCCCGGTTGTGCGTCAGCATGATCACCTCGGCGGCGGCCTGCTCCTTGACCCGCTCCGGCAGGACGTCGTCGAGATGCCGCAGCAACTCCGCCCAGGCCGCCTCCCAGCCCGGCCGCACCACCACGGGGGAGAGGTTGAAGTGCACCTCGTAGCCCGCGTCCAGGAAGTCGGCGGCCGCGGTGATCCGCTCGGCGACGGGGGAGGTGCGCACGTCCAGCAGCCGGGAGTCCTCCGGCGGCATCAGGGAGAAGCGGATCCGGGTCCGGCCGCGCGGGTCCAGGGCCAGCAGGTCGGGGTTGACGAACTTGGTCGCGAAGGACGCCTTCGCCGTCGGCCACTGCCGGAAGGCGTGCACCAGGTCCGCGGTGTTGTCGCAGATCAGGGCGTCCACCGAGCAGTCGCCGTTCTCCCCGACGTCGTAGACCCACGCCTCGGGGTCGCACTGGTTCGGCTCGCTCTTGGGCCCCTGCCGGGCGATGTGCCGGCCGAGGTGGGCGATGATCCGGTCGACGTTGGTGAAGACCGTGACGGGATTGGCGTAGCCCTTGCGGCGCGGTACGTAGCAGTAGGCGCAGGCCATCGCGCAGCCGTTGGAGCCGCCCGGCGCGATCCAGTCCGCGGAGCGGCCGTTGGGGCGGGTGGTCAGCGTCTTGCGCTCGCCCAGGACGAGCGTCTCGCCCTTGACGCGCACCCAGCGCTCGACGTTGCCCTCGTTGCCGTGGAGGCCGGGGATGCCCCAGTGGGAGTCCACCTCGACGACGCGGGCGTCGGGGAACCGGGCGAGGACCTGCCGGCCCCGGGGGGAGGCGGCCGCCGTCGGCTCGGCGTAAATCTCCCGTACCGGCAGCAGCCGGCGGGCGGCGGCGGAGTCCCGGAAGAGCGGTCCGGCGGCGGGAGCGGCGGCCGGCGGACCGGCTGGCAGGGCGTCGAGACCGAACAGGGCGTCGGAGCCGTCGTCCGACGCGGGGGACGGGTCGTGCATGAGGGCTCCGGGACGAGGTGAGGGGTGACCGGGCGGCCCGGCCGCGGTCGGGTCCCTCCACTGTACGAAGCGCACGGCACCTTCCGTCGTGTCGCGCGGCCCTTCGGGGGCATACGCGAGACACGGCACCGCCCCGGTGCCGCCGATCCGAAGGGATGTGCACCGTGCTCGCCATCGTCGCGGCTGTTCTGTTCCTCCTCGCCTGGCTGATCAACGCGGCGGAGGTGTCGACCAACGACGTCTTCACCTCCACCAACGTCATGCTCGTCGGCCTCGCCCTGCTGGCCCTGCACGCAGCCGGGATCGGCGGCGGCCGGGCGACGCGCGGACGCCGCCGCTGAGGCCGCTCACCGACCGCACCCCGGTCGCCCGGTCACCCGGTCAGGGAATGCGCGCCACGCCCGCGTAGATGCCGCTCTCCTCCGGCGCGGGCCGCTCCAGGCCCTCGCCGGACCACTCGGTGGCCGTCACCAGGCCCGGCGGCACCAGGTCCAGGCCGTCGAAGAACCGGGCGACCTCCGCCCGGGTGCGGAAGCCGAGGCGGATGCCGCCCTTGGCGTACTGGGCGATCACCTGCTCCGCCAGCTCGGGGAAGAGGTCGATCGCGGCGTGCGACAGCACCAGGTGGCTCCCGGACGGCAGGGTCTCCACCAGCCCCCGGACGATGCCGTGGGCGTCCTGGTCGTCCGGGACGAAGTGCATCAGGGCGATCAGCGACAGCGCGATCGGCCGGTCGAAGTCGAGGATCCCGCGGGCGTGCCGCACGATCTCGTCCGGCTCGCGGACGTCGGCCTGGATGTAGTCCGTGGCCCCCTCCGGGCTGCTGACCAGCAGCGCCTCCGCGTGCCGCAGCACGATCGGGTCGTTGTCCGCGTAGACGACCCTGGCCCTCGGCACCGTCCGCTGGACGATCTGGTGCAGGTTGGGCTCGGTCGGGATGCCCGTGCCGATGTCCAGGAACTGGTCGATGCCCCGCCCGGCGAGGTGCGCCACCGCGCGGTTCATGAAGGCGCGGTTCTGCCGCGCCGCGTCCCGGGCCTCCGGCGGCAGCGTCTCGCCCACCGCCTCGTCGACCGGGTAGTTGTCCTTGCCGCCCAGCAGCCAGTCGTAGACACGCGCGGGGTGGGCCCGGCCGGTGTCGATGTGGGGAGGCTGGGTGTGGTCCGTCGTCATGGCAGGCTCCGTGGTCCGGGAGGTGACGCTGCGCCGCAGTTTTCGATCATCGTACTGCCGTGTCGCCGTGTCATGTGCCGGGCGGACGCCGGAAGTTGCCGTTCGCCCACGGCTCACCGGCCGTCCCGGCCCAGCGTGCGCGGCGGACGGTGGGTCCACGCGCGGTCGGCGTCGGTGATCTCGCGCAGCACCCGGGCCGGGGTGCCGGCGACGACCGTCATCGGCGGCACGTGGGCCGTCACCACGCTGCCCGCGCCGACCACCGAACCCCGGCCCACGGTCACCCCGGGCATGATCAGCGCACCGGCCCCGATCCACACGTCGTCCTCGATGCGCACCGGCGCGGAGAACTGCGTGCCGTCCCTGCGCAGCTCCGGGTGGACGGGATGGCCGGTCGTGCTGACCGTCACGTGCGGGGCGAACATCACCCGGTTCCCGACGAGGACCTCGACGTCGTCGACGAGGGTGAGGCCGAAGTTGGCGTACACGTCGTCGCCCAGGTGGGTCCGGCTGCCGTAGGCCACGTGCAGCGGCGGCTCGATCCACACGCCCGTGCCCAGGGCGCCGAGCAGCTCCTCCAGGACCGCCCGGCGGCCCTCCTCGTCCCGGGCGGCGGTCCGGTTGTAGGCGTCGGCCAGCTCCTTGCCGCGCAGCCGCTCCTCCGTCAGGCCCTCCAGCCCCGGCGCGCCGTCCGAGTAGAGCTCCCGGGCCGCCATCCTGCGGCGGACCTCGCGCTCACGGGGGTCGGTGGTCATACGGTCTCCTCGTTCCGTGCCGATGGACCGCGGCCCCGTCCGCGCCCGCGTGTGGCCGCGCGGACGGGGCCGCCGTCAGGGGGAGGTCAGCCGACGGACACGTCCGTCAGCGTCCAGCGCTGGTTGGCGCCGGAGTTGGGCGGCCAGGTCGTGACGGCCGCGCCCGCGTGGGTCGCCTGGCCCCCCACTTCGAGCAGGCGCCCGGTGGCCGCGTTGACCAGGGTCCAGGTGCCGTCGCCGGTGCTCGACGCGATCCACTCGGCGGCCAGGTCGCGCCCGCCCGTGTCGGGCTCCGCCACCGGGACGTCGTCCCGTACGGCCAGTCGTGTTCCGTCCCCGGGCCGGGTGAAGACGTAGCGGTCGCGGACGCCGCCGTCCCGGCGCACCGCGCTCAGCCGCCACTGCTCGGCGCTCGCGTCGGCGCCGGTGCCGAGGACCAGGTTCGTGCCGTCCCCGGCCACGGTGACGGCCTTGCCGCTCTGCACGCCGGTCAGCGTGTAGGTGTGGCCCTTGCGCAGCTCGGCGGCGTCCTTCGCGACACCCGAGACCCCTTCGATCGAGAAGGAGGTGACGGACTGTGCGGGCACGGTGAAGGTGGCCGTGCGGTCGCTCACCCGGATCGGCGCCTGCCGCTCCAGCTTGCCGTCGGCGCTGGTCACGACCGGGGTGACGGTGGCCCGGCGGCTCACGTCACGGAACTTCGACAGGTCGATGGTGACCGTGCGGGCCTCGGCGGTGCGGTTGACGTGGACGAGCGAGGCGCCCTTGCCGTCGCGGGTGACGGCGGCGGCGCTGGAGGTGTCGTCCGTCTTGATCAGCCGGTCGCCGGGCTTGATGAAGTGGGTGAAGTTGCGGGCGGTGTCGAACTTGGTGTTGGTCCGGATCGGGCAGGTCTCCAGGGTGTCCCCGGCGGTGCAGTCGAAGGGGAGCTGGATGCTGCCCCAGTTGCCGCCCTTCGCGGACTCGCCGCCCGGCTTCATGTTGTCGTAGTCCTCGACGGGCTGCCAGAACACCCAGGCGCGGGGCTCCAGTTCACGCAGGTCGTCGACGATCTGCTGGGCGAGGCCGAGGCCCGGCCGCATGTCCTCGAAGTCCTGGCCGTCGCCCCAGTCGCCGCCCACCTCGCTCATCCACAACGGTTTGTCCGCGGCCTTGGCGAGGTCCCGCACGGTGGTGCGCTGCCCGGTTCCGTAGGTGTGGACGTTCATCTGTCCGACCAGGGCGCGGTCGGCCTCGGAGTAGGCGCTCCAGTTCTTCGCGAAGGTCCCCGGGTTGGTCTCGTCCATCGCCGAGACGTCCGCCTCGACTTTCGCCCTCCTCAGCGCCGGGGCGAGGGCCCGGAGCACCTCGCGCTGCAGCCCGGGACCCATGTGGGCCCCTTCCTGCCGGCCGCCGACGGGTTCGCCGTCCGCGCCGAGCTGCGTACCCCAGTACGGGGTGTTGGGTTCGTTGAACGGGTCGACCGTGTCGACCTTGATGCCCTCGGCCTTCTCCAGCCGCCTGGTCGCGCCCGCGAGATAGGCGGCGAAGTCGTCGACCGACCCGGGCTTGAGCTGATCGGCGGAGGAGTCGAAGCCGCCGGAGACGTAGCCGCTGACGGTCATGAACCAGGGCGGGGAGTTGCTGAACGTCTCCCAGTGGTCGATGTCGTCCTTGATGCGCTCGACCCACCAGCGCTGGGTGGCGTCGGCGTCCTCGTTCCAGTCGGCCGGGTCGTCGGCGTTCCACTAGTTGGTGTTTTCGCGCGTGGTGCCCGCGGGCGCCTGCCACCAGCCCTCGACCGCCCCGCCGGCCCGCAGGTAGTCCTCGACGTCCGGCGCGTTGCCGCCGCCGATGTTGTACCGGGCGATGTTCAGGCCCAGCCCGTCGTCGCCGAACAGCAGCCGGGCCAGCTTCTCGCGGATCTCGGGCGGGTAGTCCCCGGTGGCGTTGGCGAACCAGACCAGGCTGGTGCCCCAGCCCTCGAACTCCTCCTGCTGGTACGACGGGTCCGGCCGCACCGTGACGGAGGCGGCGGCCGCGGCCGGTGCGGCCTGGGCGGGAACGCCGAGCAGGGCGGCCCCGGTGGCCAGGGAGGTGAGAACAGCGGCCCCGAGGAGGCGTCTGCTGCGGGTACGGCGTGCCATCGTGTGCTCCCAACGGAAAGGTGTGGTCGCTGCGGTGGTGGCCCCCTCCGCCCGGTCCGGGGCAGGAGGGGACGGCCCCGGAGCGGGCGCGTGCCGCTCCGGGGAGTCGTGGGCGTGGGATCAGCCGGCGGGCGTGCGCAGGACCGCGACCCCCCGGCCCGCCAGGACGACGGTGCCCTCGTCTCCGGCGGCGCCCACCAGGACCTCCCCGGTGAGCCCGGGGACGGTCACGGTCTCGTCGGTCCGGTTGACCAGGAACAGGAAGCGTCCGCCGGGGCCGCGGCGCACGGTGGCCTCGACCCGCCCCCGTGCCTCGGCGGTCAGTTCGCTCGTCACCCCGGCCGGCTCGAGCAGCCTCGGCAGCAGCGCGGCGAGCCCGTCGGCGCCGAGCCCGGTGGAGACGTAGGCGGCCGAACCGCCGCCCGTGCCACGCCGGGTGACCGCGGGGCGGCCCGCCTGGGCACCGGTGCGGTAGCGGACGAGGACCTCGGTCTCGGGGGCGGTGACGGTGACGTGGTCGGTCCACAGGCCGCCCGTGGCGCCGTCGTCCAGTTCCACTCGCTGCCCGGCGGGCAGCGGGCCGAACTCCTCGACGCGGATGCCGAGCAGGTCCCGCAGGGCGCCCGGGTAACCGCCCAGCCAGACATGGTCGTTCTCGTCCACGATGCCGGAGAAGTACGTGGTGACCAGGTGCCCGCCCTGCTCGGCGTAGCGCGTGAGGTCCTTGGCCAGCCCGGCCGGGACCAGGTGCAGCACCGGCGCGATCAGCACCCGGTGGCGGCTCAGGTCGGCGCCGGTGGTGACGACGTCGGCACGGATGCCCAGGGAGAGCAGCGCGGAGTACCAGTCGAGCGCCTCCTGGTGGTAGTCGAGCAGCGAGGTGGGGTGCGAGTCCTGCTCACTGGCCCACCGCGACTCCCAGTCGAAGAGGATGCCGACCTCGGCGGGCTCCCGCTCGCTCCCGGCGACCGGCGCGAGCGCCTTCAGCGTGTCACCGAGCGCGGTGACCGCACGGAACAGGTCGCTGTCCGCACCGGCGTGCGGGACCATCGCCGAGTGGTACTTCTCGGCGCCGGCCGCCGACTGGCGCCACTGGAAGAAGCACACCGCGTCGGCGCCGTGCGCCACGTGGGTCAGCGAGTCCCGGGCCATGTCGCCCGGCTGCTTGGCCAGGTTCACGGGCTGCCAGTTGACGGCGCTGGTGGAGTGCTCCATCAGGAACCAGGGGCGGCCGCCCGCGATGCCGCTGGTGAGGTTCGCCGAGAACGACAGCTCGTCGCGGGCCTGCGGGTGCGGGACGACGTAGTGGTCGTTGGCGACGAAGTCCACCTCGCCGGCCCAGTCCGCGTAGTTCATGCCCTTGGTGCCGGGCATCACCATGAAGTTGGTGGTGACGGGCACGCCGGGGGTCAGCTCCCGCAGGAGGTCCCGCTCGGCGCGCAGGTGGTCCTTGAGCGCGTCCGAGGAGAACCGCTTGAAGTCCAGCTGCTGGGTCGGGTTCGGGTGCGAGGCCGCCAGCCGGGGCGGCAGGATCTCCTCCCAGTCTCCGTAGCGCTGCGACCAGAACGCCGTGCCCCAGGCGTGGTTGAGGGCGTCCGTCGTGCCGTACCGCGCGCGCAGCCAGTCCCGGAAGGCACGGGCCGCGTCGTCCGAGTAGTCGTACACGTTGTGGCAGCCCAGCTCGTTGTTGACGTGCCAGGCGACCAGGGCAGGGTGCTCCGCGTAGCGTGTCGCCAGCTTCCGCACCAGGCGCAGGGCGTGCTCGCGGAAGACGGGCGAGGTCGGGCGCCAGTGCTGGCGCGCTCCCGGCGACAGCGTCTCGCCCCGTTCGGTGACCGGCAGGATCTCCGGGTGCGCCCTCGTCAGCCAGGGCGGCGGGGAGGCGGTGGCGGTCGCCAGGTCGACGCCGACGGCGTGCTCGTGCAGCAGGTCCATCACCTCGTCGAGCCAGGCGAAGTCCCAGGTGTCGGGGCCGGGTTGGATGCGGGCCCAGGAGAAGATGCCGAGCGACACGATGTTCACGCCGGCCTCGCGCATCAGCCGTACGTCCTCCTCCCACACCTCCCGGGGCCACTGCTCGGGGTTGTAGTCGGCGCCGTAGGCGAGACGGGGGGCGGGGGCACCGTCCGCCCCGCGGTGGCTGCGGGAGTGGAGGGTGGAGATCATGGCGGTCCTTCCGGTGTGGGGGTGTGCGCTACTTCTCGACGGTGAAGCCCTGCTCCTCGCCGTACTCGACCGAGGCCTCCTGCCAGGACTGGAAGCCCTCGGCGAGCGTGGTGCCGGAGACGTAGGCCTTGCCGACGGTGTCGTTGAAGACCGAGTTCGCGTACACCTGGTAGGGGAGGTAGGACCAGTCGTCGGGGACGTTCGCGGCCGACTCGGCGAAGATCTTGTTGGCCTTCTGGCCGCCGAAGTACGGGAACGCGGTGTCCTGGAACTTCGTGGACTGAAGATCCGCGGTGGTCGCCGGGAAGGCGCCGTTCTCCAGCCGGGTCTGCACGCCGTCCCCGGCGTTCGCGTACTCGACGAAGGCGTACGCCAGTGCCTCGTTCTTGCCGAGCTCCGGGAGCGCGAGCGCGCTGCCGCCGTTCTCGGCGCTGACCTTGCCGCCCGCGGTCCACTGCGGCATCGGGGCGACGCGCCAGTCGCCGGAGGCCGCCTTCGCGCCGGACTCCAGGTTGGCGGGCATCCAGGCGCCGGTCGCCAGCGTCGCGATGCTGCCGTCGCCGAGGCCCTTGTACCACTCGTCGGTCCAGGCGGGGACGGTGGCGAGCAGCTTCTCGTCGATGAGCTTCTGCCAGGTGTCCGTGAAGGTCTTGGCGCCCTGGTCGGAGAAGTCGATCTTCACCTTGGTGCCGTTCACCGTGTAGGGGCGCGAACCGGCCTGCCACAGCATGCTGGTGGCGAACCCGGCGTCGCCGTTGTCGGCGGTGATGTAGGCCTTCGGGTCGGCCTTGTGCAGGTCGCGGGCGGCGTCCAGGTACTCGGCCCAGGTGGTGGGCACCTCGATGCCGTACTTGTCGAAGACCTTCTTGTTGTAGAACAGCGCCATCGGACCGGAGTCCATCGGCAGCGCGTAGATGCCGTCCGACCCGGCCTTCACCCCGTTCCACGGACCGGGGGAGAACTTCGCGGAGAGCTTGTCGGCGCCGAAGGACTTGAGGTCGGCGAGCTGCTCGGTCAGGGCGAACTGGCCCATCGCGTAGTACTCGACCTGGGCGACGTCCGGGACGCCCTTCTTCGCCGAGATCGCGTTCTGCAGCGCCGTGTACTGGTCCTTGTTGGTCCCGGCGTTGACGAGGTTCACCTTGACGCCCGGGTGTGCCTTCTCGAAGTCGGTGGCGACCTGCTTGAGCGTGGGCTCCCAGGCCCAGACCGTTATGGTGCCGCCCTCCTTCAGGGCCGCCTGGACGTCCGCCTCGGAGACGGCCTTCCCGCTCGAGCCCCCGTCGTCGGAGCCGCCGCAGGCGGTCGCTCCCAGGGCGAGGGCGCAGACGAGGGCCGTGCCGCGCAGGAGGCGGCGCGCGTGCTGGGGCAGGTGTGTGGGCATGGGTGTGCTTCCACTTCTTCGTGGCCGGAACCGGCACCGGTCGAGGGCTGTCGGGGCTGTCGGGGAGGGGAGGGAACGGGGGAGGGGAGGACTACTCCTTGACGCTTCCGGCGGCGAGGCCGGACTGCCAGTACCTCTGGAGCAGCAGGAACGCGGCGATCAGCGGCAGGATGGTGAGGAGCGACCCGGTGACGACCAGGTTGAACACGGGCTCGCCGCCCGCCGTCGCGGCCTGCTGGTTCCAGCTGTTGAGGCCGAGCGTCAGCGGATACCAGTCGGGGTCCTTGAGCATGACCAGCGGCAGGAAGTAGTTGTTCCAGGTCGCGACCATGGTGAACAGCAGGACGGTGACGATGCCGGGCGCCAGCAGCGGCAGGGCGACCCGGAAGAAGGTGCGCACCTCGCCCGCCCCGTCGATGCGGGCGGCCTCCATCAGCTCGGTGGGGATGGCCTCGGTGGCGAACACCCACATCAGATAGAGGCCGAACGGCGAGATCAGGGACGGGACGATCACCGCCCAGGGGGTGTTGGTGAGTCCCATCTCGCTGAACATCAGGAAGGTCGGCACCGCCAGCGCCGTCCCCGGCACCGCCACCGCGCCGATGACGACGGCGAAGACGGCACGCCGGCCGGGGAAGTCGAACTTGGCGAGTGCGTAGCCGCCGAGCACGGCGAGGAAGGTGGCGCCGCCCGCGCCGAGCCCCACGTACAGCAGGGTGTTGAGCAGCCAGCGGGTGAAGACGCCGTCGTCGTAGGTGAACGTCTCGGCGATGTTGTCCCACAGCGCGAAGTCGCCGTCGAACCAGAGACCGGCGGAACGGGACAGCCCCTCCTGCGTCTTGGTGGCGCTGATGGCGAGCCAGACCAGCGGCACCAGGCTGTAGAGCAGCACGAGCGAGGTGAGCGCGGTCAGCAGCACACTGCGCCGGGGCTTGTCGGCGGAGTGCCGGTGCCGGGGCGTACGCAGCCGGGGCACGGGGCCCGGGGTGCCCGACGGGTCGGCCGCGGAACGGCCGGGGACGGTGGCGACGGGACTGGTCATCGCTGCCTCACACTCCCTTGCGCATGCCGCGCAGCTGCACGACGTAGGCGATGACCATGGTGATCAGCCCCATGACGATGGCGACCGTCGCGGAGTAGTTGTGCTGCTGGCCGTTGAAGGACAGCGCGTACGTGTAGTAGTTCGGCGTGTAGTCGGTGGTGATGGCGTTGCGTGCCAGCGGTTGCAGGATGCTGGGCTCGTTGAAGAGCTGGAAGCTGCCGATGATCGAGAAGACCGTGGCGATCACCAGGGCCCCGCGGATGGCCGGGAGCTTGATGGCGGTGATCACGCGGATCTGGCCGGCGCCGTCGATCTGGGCCGCCTCGTACAGCGAGTGCGGGACGACGCGCAGCGCCGAGTAGAAGATCAGCATGTTGTAGCCGACGAACTCCCAGGTCACGATGTTGCCGATGGAGGCAAGGACCAGGTCGGGGGAGAGCGGGTCGGGCAGCGAGACGCCCAGCGCGCTGTTGATGTCACCGACCAGGCCGAAGCGGGTGCCGTACATGAAGCCCCACATGAGGGTGGCCACCACGGCGGGCACGGCGTACGGCAGGAAGACGGAGATGCGGAAGAAGTCCCGGCCGTAGAGGCGCCCGCTGTCCAGCGCCAGGGCCACCAGGAGCGCGATGCCGAGCATGATCGGCACCTGTACGGCGAGGAAGAGCGAGACCCGGCCCAGCGAGGCCCAGAACTGCTCGTCCTTGAGCGCCTCGGCGTAGTTGTCGAGGCCGACGAAGGTGGTCCCGCCGATGAGCTGGTCGCGGAAGAGGCTGAGGTAGACCGAGTACGCGATCGGCGCGAGGAACACCAGGGCGAACACGGCCACGAAGGGACCGAGGAAGCCCCACCCGGTCCAGGAACGGCGGTCCCGCCGCACCGGGGGTGGGGCCGGCCGCGGCTCGGCGGCGGCCGGCGGTTGCAGCGTCGTCATGTCGTCCTCGCTCGTCCACGTCCTGAACCTCACCTCGATGTTTGCGTAAACATCACGCACCGCGGAAGGACGCCGGACTGATATGTTTACGTAAACATCTGATGGCGGCATGTCTACACTGCCCCGATGACGACGGTCAAGGGTCCTTTCGCACCCGGACCCGACAGCGACAGATAGGCGGCTGACGGCACGTGAGCACGGCTGAGGAAGTCCCGACGAGCGCACCGGCGCGACCCCGGCGCGGACGGGAACGCACGGCCTCCATGGCGGACGTCGCCCGGCTGGCCGGCGTCTCCTCGCAGACCGTGTCCCGTGTCTCCAACGGCTACGCGGGCGTGACGGAGGAGACCCGGCAGCAGGTGCTGGCGGCCATGAAGGAACTGGGCTACCGGCCCAACAGCGCGGCCCGTGCCCTCAAGCGCGGTGAGTTCCGCACCATCGGCGTCATCACCTTCTCGCTGGCCACCACGGGCAACGTGCGCACCCTGGAGGCCATCGCCGTCTCCGCGGCGAGCGAGGGGTACGCGGTGACGCTGCTGCCGGTCGCCGTCCCCACCCAGGACGAGGTGCGCGGCGCGTTCTCGCGGCTGGAGGAACTGGCCGTCGACGCGGTCATCGTCATCATGGAGGTCCACCTCCTCGACGCCGGCTCCCTCACCCTGCCGCCCCACGTCCAGGTCGTGGTGGTCGACTCCGACGCCGGCGACCACTACACGGTCGTCGACACCGACCAGGCCGGCGGCTCCCGCGCCGCCGTGCGCCATCTGCTGGACCTCGGGCACGACACGGTGTGGCACCTGGCCGGTCCCGAGGGCTCCTTCGCCGCCCAGCGCCGCACCGACGCCTGGCGGCACACCCTCACCGAGGCCGGGCGGACCCCGCCGCCGCCGGTCCGGGGCGACTGGTCGGCCGAGTCCGGTTACCGGGCCGGCCTCGAACTCGCCGCCCGCGAGGAGTGCACCGCCGTCTTCGCGGCCAACGACCAGATGGCCCTCGGCCTGCTGCGCGCCCTGCACGAACGCGGCCGGCGGGTGCCCGAGGACGTCAGCGTCATCGGCTTCGACGACATCGCCGAGGCCGGTTCCTTCCTGCCCCCGCTGACCACCGTGCACCAGGACTTCGCCGAGGTCGGGCGGCTGTGCGTACAGGCGGTGCTGCGCAAGATGCGCGAGGCCGGCCCGGAGCGGGGCACGACCCTGGTGCCGACCCGGCTGGTGACCCGGGCGAGCACGGCGCCGCCGCCGGCGTAGAGCGCGCGGGGCGGCCGAAGGCGGCGGACCACCGGTTTAGGGGCGGCGGGGAGGGTAACCCCACAAGCCGGCCCATGTCCTACACGCCCGGGAGAGCTCCATGACCCAAGTCGCCGACTACGTGCTCCAGCGCCTGTCCGAGTGGGGCGTCCAGCGGGTGTACGGCTATCCGGGTGACGGCATCAACGGTCTGCTCGGCGCGTTCGACCGGGCGGACGGGGACCCGGAGTTCATCCAGGCCCGGCACGAGGAGATGGCCGCGTTCATGGCCTGCGCGCACGCCAAGTTCACCGGCGAGGTGGGCTGTTGCGTCGCCACGTCGGGACCGGGAGCCGTGCACCTGCTCAACGGCCTCTACGACGCGAAGCTCGACCACCAGCCCGTGGTGGCGGTGGTGGGCCAGCAGAAGCGGCTGTCGCTGGGCACCCATTACCAGCAGGAGATCGCCCTCGACCAGCTCTTCGCGGACGTGTCCGAGTTCTGCCAGATGGTCGTCCATCCCGGCCAGACCCGGCACGTCATCGACCGCGCCTTCAAGACCGCGCTGACCACCCGGGGCGTCGCCACCGTCATCATCCCCAACGACATCCAGGAGGAGGAGGCCCAGCCGTCCCCGCCGAGGGAGCACGGCTCCGTCTTCTCCAGCGTGGGCTGGAGCCGGCCCCGGGTCCTGCCCGACCCCGACGAGCTGCGCAAGGCCGCCGGTGTCCTGAACGCGGGCGGCAAGGTCGCCATGCTGGTCGGTCAGGGCGCCGCGAAGGCGGAGGCCGAGGTGATCGAGGTCGCCGAACTGCTCGGCGCGGGCGTCGCCAAGGCCCTGCTGGGCCGTGAGGTGCTGCCGGACGACCTGCCGTTCGTCACCGGTCCGATCGGTCTGCTCGGCAGCAAGGCCAGCGACAACATGATCCGGGGCTGCGACACCCTGCTCATGATCGGCAGCAGCTTCCCCTACTCCGAGTGGCTGCCGGAGGAAGGCCAGGCCAAGGGCGTCGAGATCGACATCGACGGCCGCATGATCGGCATCCGCTACCCGATGGACGCCCACGTCGTCGGCGACTCCAAGGAGACGCTGAGGGCGCTGATCCCGCTGCTCGAACGCAAGAAGGACCGCGGCTGGCGGAAGAAGATCGAGAAGGACGTCCGGGAGTGGAACGACCTGTGCGACCGCTGGGCCGGTGAGCACTTCGGCAAGACGATCAACCCCCAGTCGGTCGCCGCCGAACTCTCGTCCAGGCTGCCGGACGGCGCCATCCTGTCGGCCGACTCCGGCTCCGGCACCAACTGGTGGGCCCGCCACCTCAAGCTCCGCGACGGCATGCGGGCCTCGCTGTCCGGCACGCTCGCCACGATGGGTCCTGGCACGCCGTACGCCATCGCGGCGCGGTTCGCCTACCCGGACCGGCCGGTGATCGCCTTCGTCGGGGACGGCGCGTTCCAGATGAACGGCATGAACGAGATGATCACCGTCAAGCGCTACCTGGACCGCCTGTCCGGGCCCGCGCCCTTCATCTTCTGCGTCTTCAACAACCAGGACCTCAACCAGGTCACCTGGGAGCAGCGCGCCATGGCCGGCGACCCCAAGTACCCGGGCTCGCAGGACATCCCCGACGTGCCCTACGCCGCCTACGCCGAACTCCTCGGACTCAAGGGCATCGTCTGCGACAACCCGAAGAAGGTCGGCGCCGCCTGGGACGAGGCGCTCGCCGCCGGCCGGCCCGTGGTGCTGGAGTTCAAGGTGGACGCGGAGATCGCGCCGATCCCGCCGCACATCATGAAGGAGCAGGGCAAGAAGGCCGTCAAGGCCGCGCTGCACGACCCGGAGGCCACCGGGATCGCCACCAAGGGCGTACGCCAGAAGCTCACCGAGTACGCGGAGCACCTCCCCGGCCGGGGCAAGAAGTGAGCGGCGCCCGACGCCGCGGGCAGGTCGTCGTCGTCACCGGAGCGACCGGCGGCGTCGGCCGGGCCGCCGCCCGGGCCTTCGGCGCCCGTGGGGACAGGGTCGCCCTGCTGGCCCGGGGCGAGTTCGCCCTGGAACGGGCGGCCGAGGAGATCCGCCAGGCCGGCGGGCAGGCCCTGCCCCTGGTCGTGGACGTCGCCGACGCGGAGGCCGTGGACGCGGCGGCCGGCCGGATCGAGGAGGAACTCGGACCCATCGACGTATGGGTGAACGCCGCGTTCTCGACCGTGTTCGCCCCCGTGGCGGAGATCCGGCCCGAGGAGCTGAGGCGGGCCACCGAGGTGACCTACTTCGGCTTCGTGCACGGCACCCAGGCCGCCCTCAGGCGCATGACGCCGCGCGACCGCGGGACCATCGTCCAGGTCGGATCGGCCCTGGCCGAACGCAGCGTCCCGCTCCAGGCCGTGTACTGCGGGGCCAAGCACGCCATCCAGGGATTCACCGAGTCGCTGCGCTGCGAGCTGCTGCACGACCGCAGCGGGGTACGGGTGACCATGGTCCAGATGCCCGGGCTCAACACGCCCCAGTTCAGCTGGGTCCTCACCCGCCTGCCCCGCCATCCGCGCCCGGTGGCCCCCGTCTACCAGCCCGAGGTGGCCGCCCGGGCCGTGCTGTACGCAACCGACCATCCGCAGCGGCGCATGTACTGGGTCGGCGGCTCCACCGTCGCCACCCTGCTGGGCCAGAAGCTCGCCCCGGGGCTCCTGGACCGCTATCTGGCCCGCACCGGCTACGAGGGGCAGCAGACCGGCCGGCCCGTCGACCCGTCACGGCCGGCCAACCTGTGGAAGCCGGCGGACGACACCGCCCCGGACGACTACGGCGCACACGGTGTCTTCGACGACGAGGCCCATCCGCGCAGCCTCCAGTTCTGGATCTCCCGCCACCGCGGGCCGCTTGCGCTGGCCGCCGCGGTGACCGGGGCGGCCGCCGGGGCACTCGCGGGGGGTTTGCGGCGGCGCACCGGCTGCTGACCACGCCCGCCGACCACGCCCGCCGACCACGCGGCGGCCGACCGCCGCGTGGTCAGTCCGGTCTGCGGTCGATGTTCCGTGCCCACCAGTGGTGCTCGCAGAACCAGTGCCCGACCATCGAGCCGCCGAAGACGACGAACCCGACGCCGATCAGCCAGGACTCCACCACCAGCACGATGCCGACCGCGCCGTAGCTGAACGCGTTGTCGAGGATGAGCGGGGTGAAGACGAGGTACGAGAAGCCTCGCAGCCCGATCAGCCCCACCATCGTGGCGAGGGCTCCCGGCAGCAGGTCGCGCCAGCGGACCTGGCCGCCCAGCAGGAAGTGCTGGCCCCACCAGAAGAACAGGATGCCGCTCGCGGTGGACAGGGCGATCCGCGCCGAACCGTGCAGTGCGGTCCGTGTCTGCACCTCCTGGTAGAGGTAGGCGGTCAGCAGGACCACCCAGGTCATCTGGCGCCAGATGCGGTGCCACGGGCCGGAGGGCAGCTCCCAGACGCGCTCGTAACCGTTCTGGACGCTCGCCGCGAAGGACACACCGAACACGCCGAGCAGGATTCCGCCCCACACGCTCGTGGTGCCGACGATCTTGGTCGGCGGGCTGATGATGTCGGTCAGCACGCGGGCCGACCGACCGGACAGCCCCATCCCGTCGGCCAGCCAGGAGGCGAAGCCCCCGCGCCCCAGCGGATCGGCCGCGGCCACCACGATCAGCAGCGGAGCCAGCGTGACGAGCGCGAGCGTGGCGAAGCCCATGGCCCGGTGCATCAGCTCCAGGTCCCGGCCGCGCCGGACCAGCGCGGACGCGGCCAACCAGTCCCACGCACGGTGGAACGGCCGCCACAACCGGTTCACGGGTGCTCCTCGGGCGTCCTTTCGATGGCTCGCGACGGGGAACTGAGTGACCCGGCCGGGGCCCGGGCAAACGTCGGTGCACCCGGACGGACGGGCCCGGCCGCGGTGCGCCGCCTCAGGGATCGGTGCGCTGCTGGGCCTCCCGCATGCGCTCGTTGTGCCAGAGGATGGCGGCGCGGATCTGCGGTTCCTGGAGGCCCGTACGGCAGCCGAGCTGGTCCATGCTGAGGGCCGGCGGGCCGGTGGTCAGGGCCCGGGTCAGCTTCGCCGCCCACAGCTCCTCGTCCACGAAGGGCCGGTCGGCGTAGCCCGCCTTGATCAGGTCGAAGTGGTCGTCCGAGCACGTGGTGATGAGTCGCAGTCCGTCGAACCACTCGTTGGTGGCGTGTACCGCGGAGGAGTCGGGCACGTAGCCCGTCACCGACTCGTCCTCGGGGAAGACCTTGGCGCACAGGTCGCACAGCTCCATGGGGACCGGCCTGGCGGTCCGACGGCCCTTCCTGCCCTTGCGCTTCCACATGGCGACTCCCGGGGATCGGTGTCCGGAATGCCGGAGTTACCCGCGGGGCGGGAAGCAAACGCCCCGCGGGTGAGGTGCCCGGCCGCGGCCGGACGCGGTCAGGCCAGCCTGACCGGCAGCTCGAACAGGTCGTTCTGCGTCACCACCGGCTTGTTGCGCAGGTCCGCGGCCGGCACCGCCAGGTCCAGGCGCGGGAAGCGGTCGTACAGGGCCGGGAGCGCCACGCCGGCCTCCATCCGGGACAGGGCCGCGCCCGGACACACGTGCGGCCCGTGTCCGAAGGAGATGTGCCGGTTCTCGGACGTACGGGTGATGTCGAAACCGTCCGCCGTCGGACCGTGCGCCCGCTCGTCGCGGCCCAGCGCGCCGTACGACACGATGAGCGCGTCCCCGGCGGGTATCACCTTGTCGCCCACGGGCACGTCCTCGGTCGCGAACCGGATCAGCACGTGCGAGGTCGGCGTCGAGTACCGCAGCGTCTCCTCGACCACCGCGGACCACTCGGCCTTGCCGGCCAGCACCAGGTCCCGCTGCTCGGGGTGGGCGGACAGGTTGACGACGGCGTTGACGATGAGGGAGATCGTCGTCTCGTGCCCCGCGGCCACCATCAGCTGGAGGGTCGAGACGATCTCCGCGTCGGTGAGGTGGTCACCGTTCTCGGACGCCTGGATCAGCGCGCTGGTCAGGTCGTCCCCGGGGTCGGCGCGCTTCGCGGCCACTGTGTCGCCCATGATCGACGCCAGCTCGGTGAGGGTCGCCACGACCTCCTCGGGCGGGGTCTGCGTCGAGAAGAACTTCTCGAACAGCACCTTCAGGCGCGGCAGCCGCGCCTCCTCGATGCCCATCAGGTCGGCGATGACGTACATCGGCAGCGGATAGGCGAAGGCGGCCTTGAGGTCGACGACGCCGCCGTCCGCCGGCAGCTCGTCGAGCAGCCGGTCGGTCAGCTCGGTGATCCGCTCCCGCATGTGCTCCACCCGGCGCACCGTGAGCGCCTGCGCCACGAGCGTGCGCAGCCTGCGGTGCTCGGCGCCGTCCACCGTGAGCATCGAACGGCCGGGGTTCGCCAGCCCGATCAGCGGCCAGTCCGCGGGGATCTCGCCGCGCTGCCAGGCACCCCACACCTCGATGTCCTTGACCAGACGGGGGTCCGTCAGGAGGGACTTGGCCTCCGCGTGGTGCGTGACCGCCCAGACGGGCACGCCGCCCGGCAGCTCCACGGCCGCGAGCGGTCCGGCCGCGCGCAGCCGGGCACTCTCGCCGTCCAGGTCGGTGACGAACGGGTCCAGCGGGATCCGGGCTTCTTCGGTGCCGGTCGTCATGCTGACGTGCCTCCCAGGGCAGTGGTCGGGGTGAACCGCACGGGCAACTCGGTCAGCCCCCGCAGCCAGGGCGAGGGGCGACGGGTGAGGGACCCGGCGGGCACCGCCAGGTCGATGTCCGGCAGCCGGTCGAGCACGACCTCGATGCCGGTGCGCGCGATCACCTCGGCGACCTCCTGCGCGGGGAACGGGCAGCGGTGCTCGCCGTGGCCGAAGGAGAAGTGCGCGTTGTTGCCGCCGGTGAGCGCGGAGCCGTCGGTGCGGACCTGCGGGTCGGAGTTGGCGCCCTGGAGGCCGAGCAGCACCAGGTCGCCGGCCCGGACGCGGCGCCCGCCGAGCTGCGTGTCCCGGGACGCCCAGCGGCCGGCCACGTTCTGCGTGGGCGTGTCCTCCCACAGCACCTCGTTCATGGCCTCGGCGACGCTGTTGCGGCCGCCGAAGAGCGACGCGGCGAAGCGGTCGTCGGTGAGCATCAGGCGCAGCGAGTTGCCGATCCAGTCCGCCGTCGGCTGGTGGCCCGCGGCCATCATCACCATCAGGTCCTGGGCGACCTCCTCCTCGCTGAAGCCGCTGTCGTCCGCCAGCATCCGGGAGGCGACGTCGTCGGCGGGCGCCGCCTTCCGGTCGGCCAGCAGCGCCGCCATCGACGTGGCGAGGTGCGTCTGGCCCGCCAGGGCCCGCTCCCTGCCGTCGATCATGTCGTTCAGCGCGGTGACGAGCGCCGGGCCCTGCTCGTCGGAGAAGCCGTACAGGCGGGCCAGCACGCGCACCGGCAGCAGCATGGCGTAGTCGCCGACGAGGTCGGCCTCGCCCTTGGCGCAGAGCCGGTCGACGAGTTCGTCGGCGAAGCGTTCGGCGTGGCCGCGCAGGGTGTGCGGGTCGACGGCCTCCAGCGCGTCGCTGATCATGGCGGCGCGTTCGCGGTGCCGCTCACCGACCGTGTACAGGATCGACGGCTGCTTGCGTCCGATCATCGGCAGCAGCGGCCAGTCCTCCGGGATGTTCTCCCACTGGTTCCACAGGTCCGAGTCCCGGCTGAACAGCACCGGGTCGCCGGTGACCTGGTGCAGCTCGCGGTAGCCGAGCACCAGCCAGGCCGGTACGTCGCCGTCCAGCACCACCGGTGTGACGGCGCCGTGCTCGCGCCGCATCCGCCGGTACAGCAGGGCGGGATCGGTCTGGAAGCGGGGGCCGCCGAGCGGTACGGCGCCCGGGACGCCGTGGGCGTCGGTGCTCACACGAACTCCTGTCGGGGTGGGGCGGCGTGGCCGCCGTAGCGGGCCCGCAGGTGCTCGACCAGCGTGATCAGCACCTGCTTGCTGGACTCCCGGGACCTGGCGTCGCAGGAGACCAGCGGCACCCGCGGGTCCAGGTCGAGGGCCTCGCGGACCGCCTCGGGCGAGTGCTCCGGGCCGCCGAAGTCGTTGCAGGCCACGATGAACGGCGTGCCGTGGTGCTCCAGGCGGTCGATGGCGTACCAGGAGTCGTCGATGCGCCGGGTGTCGACGAGGACCACCGCGCCGAGCGTGCCCGAGAACAGCCGGTCCCACAGGAACCAGAACCGCTCCTGGCCGGGCGCGCCGAACAGGTACAGCACGTTGCGCGCGTCGAGGCTGATCCGGCCGAAGTCGAAGGCGACGGTCGTCGCGGACTTGCCGCGCACCTCGCTGATGTCGTCGACCGCCTCGCCGGCCTGCGTCATCGTCTCCTCGGTGTTGAGGGGACGTATCTCGCTGACCGAGCGGACCATGGTCGTCTTGCCGACACCGAAGCCGCCCACGACCACGATCTTCAGACCGTTGTCGGCGGCCGCGCCCAGCGGGGTGCGGTCCGGGGCGCTCGCCGGGGTACGGGCGTCAGAGATTGCGGAGTCCAACGAGCACCTGCTCCAGGATGTCGGGATCGGGGACGGCTGCCGTGTACGGGTGGCGTGCGCTCACCCGGCCGGCGGCGTGCAGGTCGGCGAGCAGGATCTTGGTGATGCTCACCGGGAGCCGCAGTTCGGCGGCGATCTCCACCACGGCCGTGGGGGCCTCGGTCAGCCTCAGGATCGCCGTGTGCTCCGACTGCATGCCGGGCCTCGGCTCGCACTCGGCGACCACGAGGGTGACCAGGTCGAAGGGGTTGTCGCGACCCGAGCTGCTGCGTCCCTGGGTGACGGTGTACAGGCGGTCGGGCGCGTCGTCCCTGCCGGGGCGGCTCATGAGGTGCGCGGCAGCGCGGTGAGGTGCTCGCCGAGCTGCTCGACGAGTTCGCTCATGTTGTGCCCGACGAGCCCCGCGTCCGCGTCCTCCGAGGTGACGACGGCGAGGTGCGCGCCCTCACCGGCCTCCACGATGAACAGGACCCCGCCGTAGAACTCGGCCATCGCCGAGCGCACCCCGCCGCTGCCGTCGCCGAACTCCACGGAGGCGCCGTGGGACAGCGACTGGATCCCGGCGGCGATGGCGGCCAGTTGGTCGGCCTGGTCGACGGAGAGCTCCGGGGTGCGGCACAGCTTGAGTCCGTCACGGGAGAGGACGAGCGCGTGCCGCGCGCCCGGAGTGCGCTCCAGGAGGCCCTCGATGAGCCAGGTGAGCTTCTCGTCGGCGGTGGTCGAGCCGGTCATGGAGTGGTGTCGCCTTCCGGGTGCGCGGGTGAGTGGGACGGGTGGTCGGGGGCCGTCTCGGCCGGTTCGGGTGCGGCGCCGGTGGTGTTCCGTACGGCCTGGCGGAAGCTGCTGAAGCGGGCCGCGCGCGCCTTGGCGTCCTCGGCGGAGGGGGCGGGGCGCGGCTCGGCGGCCCGGGCTGCGGCCCGGGCGCGTTCGGCGGCGGCGAGGGTACGGCCGCGGCGCCGCTTGGGCAGCTCCACGGCGGCCCGGTCCTGCGCCGCCGGGTTCTGATGCGGGTCCGGGTTCTGATGCCCGTCCTGGTTCTGATCCCGGTTCGGGTTCTGATGCGGGTCCTGGTCCTGGTGCCGGTCCTGTTTCTGATCCCGGTCCTGGCCTTGATCCCGGCCCGGGGCCTGGAGCACGTCCCGGCCTTGAACCGCTTCCCGCTCCCCGTCGCGGTTCCGCTTCCGGTCCCCGTCGCGGTCCCGGTTTCCGTCCTGTTCCCGGTCCGCGTGGTGGTGGACGGGCGGCGGCTCGCGATCCACCTCCGCGAGAGGGGGCTCGGCGCCGGCCTCGGGGGTGGACGGCGCGGGGGCCGGTCCCCCGCCCGCCCGGACCGTCGGTGCGGTCGGGACCGCCGGCGCCGTCCCCGGCGCGTCGGAGACGGCGGGGCCGCTCAGGATGTCCTGGGGGACGAGCATCAGCACGCCCGTGCCTCCGCGTGCGGACGGCCGGAAGGACACCTTCAGCCCGTACTTGGCCGACAGCCGCCCCACCACGGCGAGCCCGAGCCGGGTGCCCGTCAGGCCACCGAGCCCCGTCGTCTCACCGGCCACCGCCTGCTGGGCCCGGCGCAGCTGCACCTCGCCCATCACCAGCCCGCTGTCCTCCACGGACACGATGACCCCGGCCGGCACCTCCTCCACGTACACGTGGACCTCCGCCGTCGGCGGGGAGAAGTTCGCCGCGTTGTCCAGCAGTTCGGCCAGCGCGTGCATGACGCCCTCGGCGGCGTGCCCGGCGACCGCGGAGTCGCTGGTGGAGTGCACGCGCACCCGCTGGTAGCCGGCGATACGGCCCATGGCGCCCCGCAGGATCGACTCCATGCCGATCGGCCGCGCCCAACGCCGGCCGGAGCGCGCCCCGGTGAGGACGGCCACGGAGTCGGCGATCCGGCCCGCCTGCGCGGTGCGGTGGTCGAGGTGGAGCAGGTCGGCGAGGACCTCCTCGTCGCTGTGCCGCTCCTCCATGGCGCGCAGGTCGGCGAGCATCCCGGTGGCCAGCGCCTGCATCCGGCCGGCCGCGTTCGCGGTCGCGGAGACGGCGGCGGCACGCTCGGCGGCGGCGTGCTTGAGCCGCGCGCCGAGGCGGGCGCTCTCCTCGGCGTGGCGGGCCGTCTCCGCGGCCCGCTGCCCGGCGAGTCGCGCGCGTTCCTGCTCGAAATCCTCCGTGAGTCGCTCCCGTTCGCGCACGAACTCCGCGGTGAGAGCGTCGCGTTCACGATCGGCCTCGGCCGCGGCACGGGCCCGCCCGGCATCCGCGTCCGCCCGGGCGGCGGCCAGCAGCCGCCGTGTGGCCCGCTCCGCGCGGACGGCGTGCACGGCCGCCGTCAGTGCCGCGGTGAGCAGGATCGCCGCGGCGCCCGCGCCCAGCCCGAGCGGAAGGCGTACCGAGGAGGGCGCCGCGGCCACGGCGCCGCCGACGACCAGCGCCGCCACGACGGCACACGGCAGGGCCACTGCTGCGAGGGCGCGGGGGGAGGGGCGGTCGCCGGTGCGGGCGGGCGCGGTCATCAATCGGGTCCTCGCCAGGCCGCCGTAGCGGCCCTCGTGTCGTCCAACGGGGCGCATGCGAGCAGAGGGCTGTCACACGGCACTCAACTGGCGATCACTATACGAGTGTTCGTGATCCCAAAGAGAGAAACTTGTTCAACTTCTTGTTCGTTCTCTCAAGTTGCCAGTCCCCTCACGGCAGGCCACCCTGCTCGCAGACCCGGGCCGCCACGTCCCGCAGTTTGACGTTGTTGTCCTGCGAGTACCGGCGCAGGGCCGCGAAGGCCTGGTCCTCGGTGAGGCGGTGCCTGCCCATGAGGATGCCCATGGCCTCCCCGATGGTGTGCCGGGTGCCGATGGCCTCCTGCAACTGGGCGTGCGTACGCGCGCTGGCGAAGGCGACCGCCGCGTGGGAGGCCAGCAGCCAGCCGGCCGTCTCGTCGGCCTCGGTGAACGCGCCGGGCTTGTAGGAGTACATGTTCAGCGCACCGAGGTTCTCGTCCTCGGTGAACAGCAGGAAGCCCATCATGCTGCCGAGGTTCAGCTTGCGCGCCTCGGGGACGTACTTGGGCCAGCGCCGGGCCTCGTCGGTGAAGTCGACGATCCGGAAATGCCGCTCGCCCGTGTCGCTGCGGGCGGCGTCGAAGCACGGACCCTCTCCGAGGCGCCCCTGCAACGCGTCGCTTTCGACGACCACCTGCTCGGTGGGGGCCAGTGACTGCACGTGATCGGCGCGCAGAATGAGGATGCCGGCGGCGTCGCAGTCCTCCACCAGTTCCGTGGCCGAAGCGGTGATCCTCTCGAGCGTGTCGTTCAGCGATTCCTGGGCCAGCAGGTCACGGGCCAACGAGGCCATCTGCTGGGCGAACCCGCGCCAGTCGTCCATGCCGATTCCTCCCTCGCTCTCTGAAGGAGTGCCCCGAGACGGCCGTGGGCAACAGGGCGACGCCGGGGCGAACATCTTGTTTCACGCTACATCTAAATGCATAATGCGCTTATGAACACGTCGCCGCAGGGCCCGGACGAGCTGATCATCGCCGTGGAGCAGATGATCCGGTACGTGCGGCAGAGCGCCCGGACCGGCGGTCTGAGCACTGCCGCCGCCTCGACGCTGGCCCGGCTGAGCCGTGAGGGGCCGCAGCGGTTGACCGAGCTGGCCAGGGCCGAGGGCGTCTCCCAGCCGAACATGACCCAGCTCGTCACGCGCCTGGAGCGCGCGGGACTGGCCCGGCGCACCGCCGACGCGAGCGACGGCCGCGGCGTGCTCGTGGCGGTGACGCCCGCCGGCCTCGAGATCCTGGCCCGGCGGCGCGCCGAACGTTCCGTGGCCCTCAGGCAGCTCATGGAGGACATGACCGGGCCGGAACAGCAGGCCACCACCACCGCGCTCCTGGCCCTGGCCCGGGTCATCGACAACCGTCAGGACACCTCGGAGGAAGACCGCGCATGAGTGCACCACGTGGACGGGCCGCCAGTCCCTTCCGGCAGCCCAAGGCGGTCTGGGCCGTCGCCTTCGCCTGTGTCATCTCGTTCATGGGCATCGGCCTGGTCGACCCGATCCTGCCGGCGCTGGCCGAGAGCCTGGACGCCACCCCCAGCCAGGTCTCCCTGCTGTTCAGCAGCTACCTGATCGTCACCGCCGTCGCCATGCTCTTCGTCGGCTGGGTCTCCAGCCGCATCGGCGCCAAGCGCACCCTGGTCACCGGCCTCGCCGTCATCGTCGTCTTCGCCGCCCTGGCGGGCGCCACCGGCTCCATCAACGGCATCGTCGGCTTCCGCGCCGGCTGGGGACTGGGCAACGCCCTGTTCATCGCCACCTCGCTCGCGGTCATCGTGGCTTCCGCCAGCGGCGGCTTCAGCGGCGCGATCATCCTCTACGAGACCGCCCTGGGCCTCGGCATCGCCGTCGGCCCGCTGCTCGGCGGCGAACTGGGCGGCATCAGCTGGCGCGGACCCTTCTTCGGCGTCGCCGCGCTGATGGCCGTCGCCCTGATCGCCACCCTCGCCCTCGTCCCCGACCTGCCCAGGCCCAAGCGGGTCACCTCACCCCTGGCCCCGCTGAAGGCGCTGCGCCACCGCGGCCTGCTGACCATGGGCATCATGGCCCTGCTGTACAACTGGGGCTTCTTCACCATGCTCGGCTACGCCCCGTACCCGATGGAGCTGGACGCCCACGAACTCGGCCTGGTCTTCACCGGCTGGGGCCTGCTGGTCGCCGCCTTCAGCGTCTTCTTCGCCCCTCGCCTCCAGGCCCGCTACGGCACCGCGCCCGTCCTCTACGCCAACCTGCTCGGCCTCGCCGTCGTCATGGCCGTCATAGCCGCCGGGGTCACCGACCCCACCACCGTGATCGTCGCGGTCGTCGTCAGCGGCGCCTTCATCGGCGTCAACAACACCCTCACCACCCAGGCCGTCATGCTCGTCTCGCCGGTAGAGCGCCCCGTGGCCTCCTCGGCGTACGGCTTCCTGCGCTTCATCGGCGGTGGTCTGGCCCCCTACGTCGCCGGGAAGCTCGCCGACGCCACCGACCTGAGCGTCCCCTTCTACCTCGGCGCCGCCACCTTCCTGCTCGCCGTCCCGGTCCTGGCCAGCGGCCACCGGCTGCTCGGCCGGGCCGAGACGGACCCCGGCGAGGGAGCGCCCGTGAGCCCGACGCTGACCCCGGTGGGTGCCCCGGCCGCGACCGGCGCGTCGCCCGTGGTCGTGGCCGTCGGGTCCCACCACGAGGCGGCCGCCGTCGTGGACGCCGCCGCACGGCTCGCCCGCGACACCTCGAGCCCGCTCGAGGTCGTCCACGTACGGCAGACCGCCGTCGTCGAGGAACAGGCCGCCGACACCGAGACCGACGCGGAGGCGGAGGCCGCCGTCACCGCGCACCTCGACCGGCTCGGCGGCCTCGGTGTCGCGGCCACCGGCCAGATCCTCACCGGCGTCGGCGACCACGCCGCCGCGGGCCGTGCCCTTGCCCGGCACGCCGCCGAGGCGGGCGCCCGCACCATCGCGGTCGGCCGCTCCCCGCGCGGCCCGCTGACCCAGTTCGCCGACGGCAGCTTCACCACCGCCCTCACCCACGCCGCCACCTGCACCGTCGTCCTCGTCGACCCCGACGAGGAACCGCGCCCCCTGACGGTGCGGTCGCTGACGGAGCTGCGCGCCGAGACACGCTGAGAAGCCCGCCGCTGCCCGACCCCGCCGCCGGTCAGACGCCGTCGCCGCCCTCCAGCGGCCTCCTCAGCCGGTCGGCGGCCTCCGGCGGCTGGATGCGCATGCCGGGCCGCCGGCGGTGCGCGGTCAGGTACGTCACCCCGTCCGGTCCGGCCACCACGGCCCGGGTCGAACCGTGCGGCAACCAGGTCAGGGTGCCCGCGCGCAGGGCATGCCCGCCGTCGGCGGAGTCGAGGCGGGCCTCACCGGCGAGGACGAGGAGCAGGACGTCGAGGTCGGGCTCGGTGTGCGTGTCCACCCGGCCCCCGGCGGGAAGACGGACGACGTTGGCGTCGAGCTGCCGTCCGGGTTCCGCCAGCTTCCACAGGGCGCCGGGCGGCGCGTCGCTCCCCAGGGACACGAGTTCCGCCGTGTCGCACAGCAGCCGGGGGAGGGGGGCGTCCGCGCCCGTACCGGCGTCCGTGCCTGTATCGGCGTCCACCCCCGTACCGGAGGAGCCGCTGTCTTCCACTGCCATCAGATGCCGCCGATCCGTGTGCCCAACCGTGCCTGGACGCCGCCCACTTGTGCGGCGCGCTCCGGGTGCGGCCGGTCCAGTGACGCACTGCACAGGGCCCGTACCCCCGGTAAAGGCGAATCTAGCATGTGCATTTGATAGCTTCCCGGTGTGCGGCTGACGAAGTTCACCGACCTGGCGCTGCGTTCGGTCATGCGCCTGGCGGTCGTGAGAGACGGTGACGAACCGATGGCCACCCGAGAGGTGGCCGAGGTCGTCGGTGTGCCGTACACGCACGCGGCGAAGGCCATCACCCGCTTGCAGCACCTGGGCGTGGTGGAGGCGCGGCGCGGTCGCGGCGGCGGGCTGACGCTGACCGCCCTGGGGCGGCACGCCTCGGTGGGCTGGCTGGTCCGGGAGCTGGAGGGGGAGGCCGAGGTGGTCGACTGCGACGGGGAGAGTCCCTGCCCGCTGCGCGGGGCCTGCCGGCTGCGCGGCGCCCTCCGGGACGCCCAGGAGGCGTTCTACGCCGCACTCGACCCGCTCACCGTGACCGACCTGGTGGCCTCACCGACCGGCCCGGTTCTGATCGGCCTGACGGAGCGCCCCCCGGGCTGAGGGGTGCTGCTCCCGGCGGTCGCCGAGCTGTGGCCAAAAACACGCATCTGATCTACCAATTAAGGAGTCGCTGTGCTCTCCGAGCAGTCCGTTCCCGTGGTCCGAGCCACCCTTCCCGCCGTCGGGGCGGCCATCGGTGACATCGCCGACGTGTTCTACCGCAAGCTGTTCGACGCCCATCCCGACCTGCTGCGGAACCTGTTCAACCGCGGGAACCAGGCCAACGGCGAGCAGCAGCGGGCCCTGGCGGGCTCCATCGCCGCGTTCGCCGGCATGCTGCTCGAGCACCCGGACGAGCGCGCCGACGTGATGCTCTCGCGCATCTCGCACAAGCACGCCTCGCTCGGCATCACCCCCGACCAGTACACGATCGTCCACGAGAACATCATGGCCGCCATCGTCGACGTGCTCGGCGACGCCGTCACTCCCGAGGTCGCGCGCGCCTGGGACGAGGTGTACTGGCTGATGGCCAACGCGCTCATAGCCCTGGAGGCCCGGCTCTACGCGGAGACCGGTGTCGAGGCCGGAGACGTCTGGCGGCCGATGGAGATCGTCGACCGGGTCGAGGAGAGCGCCGACGCGGTCTCCCTCGTCCTGCGGCCGGCCGACGACCGTGCCCCGGCTCCCTTCCGTCCCGGCCAGTACATCGGCGTCCAGGTCGAACTGCCCGACGGCGCCCGCCAGATCCGCCAGTACAGCCTGTCCGCCGCCCCCGGCCGGCCCGACCTGCGCATCACCGTCAAGCGCGTCCGGGGCGGCGGCCTGCCCGACGGCGAGGTCTCCTCCTGGCTGCACGCGAACGCCCGCAAGGGCGACGTACTGACCACGTCCGCGCCCTTCGGCGACCTGGGCCTGGTGGAGCACGACGGCCCGCTGCTGCTGGCCTCCGCCGGCATCGGCGTCACGCCCATGCTGGCGATGCTCGACCACCTGGCCGCCGCGGGCGCCACCCGCCCGGTGACCGTGGTGCACGCCGACCGCACCCCCGACGACCACGCCCACCGGCAGGAGCAGTTCGACCTGGTCCGCGCGCTGCCCGACGCCCGGCTCCACCTGTGGTACGAGGAGCCCGGCGACCGGGCGACCGAGGCGTCCACCGGCCGCGCCGACCTCAGCGGCATCGATCTGCCCGAGAACCTCACGGTCTACCTGTGCGGCCCGGTGCCCTTCATGCGCGCGGTCCGCGGCGACCTGCTGCGCCGCGGGGTGCCCGCCGAGGCCGTCCACTACGAGGTGTTCGGCCCCGACCTCTGGCTCGGGCAGCAGTAGCAGCGGTGGTTCGACGGCGGCCGGCCGCTGACGCCCGGCCGCCGCGGAACTCCCGTACGGGCGTTAGGCCGCAGCGGTGAACGCGGTGCTGATCGCGGTGTCGACGCGGGCGTGCACCACCAGGCGCGGACCCGAGGTGTCGGCGTTGTTCTCCAGCAGCCGCCGGGCCGGCGCGCTGTGGGTCACGACGGACATCAGGACGTCGAGCCGCCCGCACCACTGATGGGCCCGGAGCACCGCGCTGACCGCGGCGTGGCCGGCGGCCCGCTCGGTCAGGACGATGACGACGGGGGCCGGCCGATGGGCGTCGACCAGGTTGGTGATGTGCGTGGTCAGTGCGGCCCGCCCGTCGATTCCCGGGTCCTGGTCCACCGTGATGACCAGGACCCCATGCTCCAGGGTGTGGGACAGCATCGCGGCCTCCGATCCGTCGCCTCGTGGCGAAGTTGTGTTCAGTGAAGGTGCCCCGACCGGGGTCCGCAATGCGCCCCGCGCCCGACCGGGTGGCCGGACGCCGGGGCACCGGCGCTGAGTACCATCGTCCGGTCCGTCTCCGACCTCCTCCGATCGCCGCTGGGAGCCCCCGACCCGTGCCCGCCCTCCTGCCTCCGCCCCGCGCCGGGACCACCTGCCCGATGGACCTGGAACACCTGACCCGGGTGGAGGACGGCGAACGGCTGCACGCCCTGCTGTGGCGCCCGGGGCCGGGCTGGCGCACGGTCAGCAGCGCCGTACTGGGCGGCGGACTCGCCGAGCCCGCGTGGGTGCTCAACGCCCAGGTCGCCCACGGCTACCGGCGCACCGACCCGGCACGGCACCTCGCCGGCCTGGCCCGGGCCGCCGGTGCCCGCGGACCCGGCGTGGGCCTGATGACGGCCGCCGACGTGTCCGCCCACGGACGCGCGCGGGACGGCGGGGCGGAGGCCGTGGCGACCGCCGGCGTCTCGGTGCGCGGCTGGGCGGCGGCGCCCGACGAGGGCGTCGCCGGGGCCGCACCCCCCGGAACGATCAACATCGTCGCCGCGCTGCCCGTCGCGCTGAGCGACGCCGCCCTCGTCAACGCGGTGATGACTGCGACCGAGGCCAAGGTCCAGGCACTGCTCGACGCCGGTCTCGACTGCTCCGGCACCCCGACCGACGCGGTGTGCGTCGCCGCCAGGACCCCGGCCGACGGCGCCGAGGTGCACGCCTTCGCGGGCCCCCGCTCCGAGTGGGGCGCCCGACTCGCCCGCGCCGTCCACCGGGCCGTCGGCGCGGCGCTTCCCGCTCCCGTCCGCACGTGAACGCCGCGCCCCTGCCGTCGCGGTACGAGTGCGCAGGCCGCGGGCACACGCACGTGGGGGCCGCCCGGCCGGGCCGCCCCCACGGTTGTCCTCCGCGACGTCAGCGCTGGGAGGTCTTCTCCAGCGCCTTGTCGAGGGCGGCCTGGAAGCCGTAGGCCCACAGCTGGTTCACCCGGCTGCGCTCGTTGGAGTTGGGGTAGGGGTTGGTGCAGGACGGGCCGGGGCCGCCACCCGACATCAGCTCGCTGCACGGTCCGGAGTAGTGGTCGGGCAGACCGAGCACGTGGCCGGTCTCGTGAGCGGTCACCCGGGTCGAGTCGTACTGCTGGTTCTGCCGGTAGTCGAGGAAGATGTAGCCTCTGCCGTGCCCGTCCGTGGAGGCGTACGAGCCGCGCGAGTCGTTGCCCTCGTAGTACGCGAAGTCCGCGCCGGAACTCGACTCCGCGAGCCGCACGTTGGACACCGAGCTGTTCCAGATCTGGGCGGAGCGCGATATCTGCGTACGGAAGCTCGGCGCGTTGGCGGCGCTGTAGTAGACGGTGACGGACGCGGCGGCCGACGGCGACGCGTCGGCGGCGCGCTTCTTGGCGACGGACTTGACGACCGCCTCGAAGAACGCCCGGTTGGCGGCCGCGTCCTCGCCCGAGCCGGCCGAGGGCAGGTAGCCGGCCTGGGAGGCCTGGGCGGCCCGGACCGGCTCCTGGGGCGCCGCGGCCGTCGCGGCGGGGCCGGTGCCGAGCACGGCGGCCGTCAGGCCGAGACCGACCGCGGTGGACAGCAGGGGCAGGCTGATACGCATCGATGACTCCTTGAGTGGGGGAGTGGGGAGAAGTCGTCACCGGTGAGTGTGGAGCGCCCGTGCGCCCGCTGTGATGATGGCAACAGGTGATAGGGCCGGGCTATCCCCCTCGTCCGGCCATTCGTTGCGGCTTTGACCAGAGTGCAGAACTCGCCCTGATCCGCCGCCTTTTGTTCACCTGGCGCAACCAACTGTTCCGCCTTACGCTCCCTGCATGGAGCTCGAGGTGAGGCACCTACGCGCGCTGTGCGCCATCGCCGACGCAGGCAGCCTGCACCGGGCGGCACGCCAACTGGGCGTCGCCCAGCCCACGTTGAGCACCCAGCTGGCCCGCATCGAACAGGCCCTGGGCGGCCCCCTGTTCGTCCGGGAACGCACCGGCTGCCGCCCCACCCCGCTCGGCCGCACCGTGCTCGGCCGGGCCCGTCCGCTGCTGGCCGACATGAGCACCCTGGTCTGCGAGGCACGGGCCGCCGCGGCCGGCGGCGACAGCAGGCTGCGGGTCGGCTCCACGGCCAGCCGCGCCCTGGCCGGCTGGCTGCGCCGGCTCAGACGGCCGGGCCTGGAACCGACGCTGCAGATGGACGTCTCCGCCAACGCGCTGCTGCGCCGGGTCACCGACGGCCAGCTCGACGTCGCCTTCGTGCACGAGGTCGAGGGCAGTTCCCTGCACATCCCCGAGGGCCTGCGAGTGCGGGTCCTGGTCGAGCGCGAACCGCAGTTCGTCATGCTGCCGGCCGACCACCCCGCGGCCGTCCGGCCCGTCGTCCGGCTCGCCGATCTCGCCGAGGACCGGTGGATGGTCGACCCCACCGTCGACGGCGAATGGGACGGCGTGCACCGCATGTTGCGCGCCGTCGGCCTCAACCCCCGTGTACTGCACGGCGATTACCACACCGCCGCCTCCCTCGTCGCCACCGGCGAGGTCGTCACCGTCTGCCAGCCCAGCTCCCAGTCCCGGCCCGACGTGGCGGTACGGCGCCTGTACGGCGACCCCCTCGGCGTACGTCTGCTGCTGGCGGCCCGCACCCGGGCCGAGCTGGACGCCGTCTTCCCGGCGCTGGAGGACGCGTACTGGGAGGTCGCCCGCCAGTCCACCGCGTACCGGGAGTGGCTCGAAGTCGGCGGGGTCCGGACGCTGCCCCGGTGTCCGGTGGCCGCCACGGGAGGCGGCCGGGTGGAGTTCGTGCGGGCCCGCTGAAGGCTCCGCCGGCACCGCGGCCCGCGAGGGCGCAGCACCCTCCGGCCAATAGGGTGATTTTCACACCGGTCCGGTGTGTCTGCGTGACGGAACGGTTACGGACAGCATCATGAGCTCTGCACGACGACTTCCCCCCGTGCGTTCGCTGGCCGTGGCGGGTGCCCTGGGCGCCTCCGCCCTGCTTCTGACGGCCTGCAGCAACGCCGATACGAACCGTTCCAGCGTCGCGGAGGCGGCTCAGACCGAGTCCCCCTCCGCGACCGCCACCGATACCCAGTCCCCGTCCCCCACCGGCTCCGCGTCGGCCTCGATGAACGAGGACAAGACCGAGCGCAAGGACCTCGTCTCCGCGGCGAAGGTCACCTGGGACAAGGCTGCCGACACCGCCGTCAAGGAGGTCCCCGAGGGCAAGCTCGTGGACCTCGAACTCAAGCGCACCGACGCCGACGCCACCGCGTCGCCGAGCGGCTCGCCGACCGGGTCGGCGAGCCCCAGCATGCCGAACCCGGCCCCCAGCGAGGGCGCACCGGAGTGGGAGGCCAAGGTCGCCCAGCCCGACGGCACCCTGCACCGCATCGACATCGACGCGGCGAACGGCAAGGTCTTCCGCACCATGGTCGACCCGGACCAGGACCCCGACGACAAGACCCAGATCACCGAGTGGCTGGACAAGGCCAAGCAGACCCCGGAGCAGGCGGTCAAGGCGGCCACCGAGAAGGCCAAGGGCACCGTCACCCACGTCGAACTCGGTGACAACGACAACCAGCAGGTCGTCTGGGACGTCGACGTGGTCGACAAGAAGAACTGGAACAAGACCTCCGTCGAAGTCGACGCGGCCAACGGCAAGGTACTGGGCCAGAAGGTCGACAAGGACTGAGACCCACCCCCTGACACCGACGGGAGCAGCGGGCCGCGCGGCCCACTGCTCCCGTTCCTCTTGCCGTCAGGGCGTCACCCGGCCGGTGCGGCGGGCGCGGCGGGCACCGCACCGGCCTCGGCCGGCTCGCTCCCGCCGCGCGGCAGCGTCAGTACGGCCAGGAAACCGAGGACGGCCACCGCGGCGAAGAAGTAGAAGCCCCACGGGTGACCGACCCCCGAGGCGACCAGCGCACCGGTGATCGACGGGCCGACGATCGAGCCGATCCGGCCGATCCCGGACGCCGAGCCGAGCGCGGTGCTCCGCACGGACGCCGGGTAGTAGTGCGTCACGTAGGCGTAGACGAGCACCATGGCCGAGAAGACGAACACGCCGGTGAAGAAGACGACCACGTTCAGCAGCAGGTCGCTCTCCATCCTGATGCTCAGACACCCCAGCATGAGCACCGAGACCGCGAACCAGACCATGGTGGTGCCCTTGATGCCCCGCCGGTCGGCGACGAACCCGCCGAGGACCAGGCCCACGACGCCGCCGATGTTGAGCACGAGGAGCTGGGTCACGGCCGTCGGCACGGGGTAGCCGGCGTCGTTCATCAGCTTCGGCAGCCAGGTGTTGAGGCCGTACACCAGCAGCAGGCCCATGAAGGAGGCGACCCAGATGCCGATGCCCGCGCGCAGGTACGCCGGCTTGAGCAGCTCGGTGAACGGCACCCGCTGCGCCCCGTCCTGCTTTGCCTGCACGAAGGCCTGCGACTCCGGCAGCTTGAACCACTGGATCGCGGCGATCACCAGGCCGACGACGCCGAGCAGGTAGAAGAGGATCTCCCAGTTGTCGGTCACCTGGAGGGCCAGCAGCGAGGTGATCACCGCACCGGTGTGGTAGCCGGTCATCGTCAGCGTGCTGGCCCGCGCCCGGCGGCTGGCCGGCATGTGCTCGGCCATCATCGTGAGCGAGACCGGCATGCAGGCGCCCAGACCCAGACCGGCGAGGAGACGCAGCGCGGCGAACATCGCGACGGAGTTCGCCAGCGGCACCACGATCGTGAGGACCGAGAAGAGCACGACCGAGCCGATGAGCAGGCGGCGCCGGCCCAGCCGGTCGGCCAGCGGACCGACGCAGACCGCGCCGATCGCGACGCCCACCAGCGAGAGCGTCGCGATGGTGGTCGCGTCGCCCGCGGTCATGCCGAGATGGTGGGTCTTGAGCAGGGTGGGGATGATGGCGCCGAGGACGACCAGGTCGTAGCCCTCGAGCAGGACGGTGATCCAGCACAGGATCACCGTCCAGGTGCCGCTGCCGGCGCGGCCGGTCTGCGCGGGCGCGCCGGACGTGGTGGTGGAAGCCATGATGACTCTCCCCCCGGGGGACGGGTGTGAGTGAGCGGAGCCGGACCGGCCGGGGCGGCCGGGTGGGACCGGTACGGGTGACCGGAGGGATCAGAACGGGTAGTCCGCGATGTCCGGGCGGACCGTGAGCCACTGGGTCTCGGTGAACGCCTCGACGTTGGCCGCCGCGCCGCCGAACCGGGAGCCGGTGCCGGAGGCCTTGACCCCGCCGAAGGGCGCGTTGGGCTCGTCGTTGACCGTCTGCTCGTTGATGTGCACCTTGCCGGAGTCGATCCGGTCGGCGAGCTTCATCGCCGTACCGACGTCGCCGAGGATGCCCACCGACAGCCCGTACTCGCAGTCGTTGACGATGCGCGCGGCCTCCTCCGTGGTGGAGAAGGAGATGACGGGCGCGACCGGGCCGAAGATCTCCTCGCGCCAGGCCGGCATCTCCGTCGTCAGGCCGGTCAGGACGGTGGCGCGGTAGCCGGCGCCGTCGATCTCGCCGCCCGCGGCGACCTTCGCGCCCGCCGCGACGCTGTCGGTGACGATGCCGTGCACCCGCTCCAGCTGCCGCCGGTCGATGATCGGACCCAGCGCCACGTCCTCCCGCGCCGGGTCGCCCACCGCAAGCGCCTCGGCCTTCGCGGCGAGCGCGGCGGTGTACTCCTCCACCAGCGACTCGTGCACGATGTGCCGGCCGGTCGTCATGCAGATCTGCCCCTGGTGCAGATACGAGCCGAACGCCCCCGCCGACGCCGCCTTCGCCACGTCCGCGCCGGGCAGCACGACCAGCGCGTTGTTGCCGCCCAGCTCCAGGTGCGCCCGCTTCAGCAGCCGCCCCGCCTGCTCGCCGATCGCCCGCCCGACCGGCGTGGAACCGGTGAAGGAGATCACCCGCACCTCCGGCGCCTCCACGACCGCCCGGCCGACCTCGCCGTCGCCCGGCAGCAGGTGCAGGACACCGGCCGGGAGCCCGGCCTCCTCGAAGATCCGGGCGATGACGACGCCGCCGCTGACCGCGGTGCGCGGATCGGGCTTGAGGAGCACGGCGTTGCCGAGCGCCAGCGCGGGAGCCACGGAACGCAGACCGAGGATGAGCGGGAAGTTGAACGGCGCGATCACACTGACGACACCGGCGGGACGGCGCCGGGCGAGCGACCAGCGCGCGTCCTCCGAGGTGAGCACCTCGCCCTGCGGATGGGTCGGCAGCCCGGCGCACTCGAAGCACTCGCCGATCGCCAGCCCAGCCTCGAAGCCCGCCTTGGACCGCACCGAGCCGGCCTCGCGCACCAGCCAGTCCTCGATCCCGGCGGCGTGCTCGGTGAACAGCTCACCCGCGCGCCGCAGCACGGCCGCGCGCCGCTGCGGCGAGGTCGCCGCCCATCCGCGCTGGGCCTCGGCGGCCCGGGCGGCGGCGCGGTTCACGTCCTCGGCGGTGGCCAGGCCCACCGTGCCGAGCCGGTCGCCGGTGGCGGGCTCGGTCACCGGCTGCTCGGCGGGGGAGTCCCGCCAGCCGTCGCTGAAGAACTTTCCGCCCCAGACCTCGCTGTCCAGGAGTGTCATCTTCTTCCCTCTCGTCGGGATCGTCGTTTGGGTATCAGCCGGTTCAGGAGGGCGTGGTCAGCGCCGTGTCCACCTGGATCAGGCGGGGGTGGTCCGGGGCCTCGGCGAGCGCGGCACGCAGTTCCGCGGCCCCGCCGACGTGCTGGGCGCGGACGCCGTAGCCCTCCGCGATGCGGGTGAAGTCGAGCCCCGGGATGTCGAGGCCGGGCGCGTCCGGCACGCCGAGCAGGCCGCCGAACCAGCGCAGCGCCCCGTACGTGCCGTTGCGCAGCAGGACGACGGTCAGCGGAACCCGCTGCTGCGCGGCCGTCCACAGGGCGGTGATGCCGTAGTTGGCCGAGCCGTCCCCGATCACGCCGACCACCGGGCGGTCGGGTTGCGCCATCGCCACGCCGACCGCGCCGGGCAGACCGAAACCGAGCCCGCCGGCCGCCGGGAAGTAGTAGGACCCCGGCCGGCGCAGGTCCATCTGGCGCCACCACGCCGCGTTGGTCGAGGTCGACTCGACGACGTACGCGGTGTCCCCGGGCATCTCGTCGCGCAGCGCGGCGAAGACCTGCTCGGGGTGCAGTCCCGGCCCCTCGGCGGTCACCGGCTCGGGCACGGGACGGTAGGGGTCCGCAGGCGTACCGGCCGCGTCGAGCGACTCCAGGAGCACGTCGATGACCGCGCCCGGGTCCGCGACCAGCGCCTCGCCCATCGGCGCCCGCGCCGCGGCGGAGGCGTCCTCGGTCACCTGGATCAGCCGGGTGCCCTCGGGCAGGTACCGGCCGGGCAGGTGCTCGTGGTAGCGGAAGACCGGCGCACCCAGCACGAGCACCAGGTCGTGGCCCTCGAAGGCCTCGGAGACCGGCGCGATCCCGGCGGGCAGCACGCCCCGGAACTGCGGATGCCGGTTCGGGAACGGCAGCCGGAACTGCGAGGGCGCCGCCCACACCGGCCCGCCGAGCCGCTCGGCCAGCCGCACGGCGTCGTCGAAGCGGCCGGCGGAGTCGATGTCGCCGCCCAGTACCAGCGCCGGGCGCCTGGCCGAGGCGACCTGCTCCAGGAGCCACCGGCGCTGCTCCTCGCCGGGCGCCGAGGCGCGCAGCACCCGCCGGTCGAGCACGGCCAGGGCGTTGTCGTCGACCTCGGCCGACCAGTCGTCGTACGGCACCGACAGGTACGTCGGGCGGCGCTGGAGCCGCGCCTCGAAGACGGCCTGGGCGAGCGCGCGCGGCACGTCCCCGGCACACGCGGGCTCCGCCGCCCAGCCGACCAGCGGCTTCATCAGGGCCGGCGCGTCGACGCTGGCCAGGTTGGCCTCGGGGCCGATGGCCGGGCGCACCTGCTGCCCGGCGACCACGACCAGCGGCGTACGGGAGGCGACGGCGTTCGTCAGGGCGCCCATCGCGTTGCCGGAACCGGAGGCGGCGTGCAGGTTGACCAGCACCGGGCGGCCGGTCGCCTGGGCGTACCCGTCGGCCATGCCGACGACGGCGCCCTCGTGCAGACCGAGGACGTAGCGGAAGCCGTCGGGCAGGTCGGCGAGGAAGGGCAGCTCGTTGGAGCCCGGATTGCCGAAGACGGTGGTGAGCCCCTGGCGCTCCAGGAAATCGTGGGAGACACGACGCACGGATGGCACGGACATTCCTTTCGAAGTGACGCGGCACACGCTAGGCACCCCGCGACATGGGCACCAATAGATGTTTCGCCACTTCGATATAGAGTTCTTCGATATGGGCTCCTTCGATCTCAACCTGGCCCGCGTGTTCGTGCTGCTCTACGAGACCGGCAGTGTCACGGCCACCGCCGAGACGCTCCACGTCACGCAGCCCACCGTCAGCTACAGCCTGGGCAAGCTGCGACGGCACTTCGACGACGAGCTGTTCCGCCGCAACGGACGCGGACTGACCCCGACCGCCGGCGCCCGGCGGCTGTACCTGCCGCTCCAGCGCGCGCTGGCCGAGATCGACGGGACGGTCCGCCAGGGCGACCTCTTCGACGCCGGGACCATGTCGGGCCGCTTCACCATCGCCCTGTCCGACCTCGGCGAGGCGACGCTGCTGCCGAGGCTCGTGGCGGCGGCGCGCGAGCGGGCGCCCGGGGTCTCGTTCACCGTCCGCCCCTTCGACGTGGAGGACGCCGAGGGCCAGCTGCGCCGCGGTGACCTCGACGCGTTCGTGGCCACCCCGGTGATCACCTCGCACCTGACCGTGCGCATCCCGCTCTTCCGCGAGCGCTACGTCCTGATGGTCGCCGCCGACCATCCGCGGGTCCGGGGCGACGCGGTCACGGCGGAGGACCTCGCGGCCGAGCACCACGCGACGGTGTTCGGGCCGAGCGGACACGTCACGCCCAGGGCCCTGCTGGGCGCCCACGGGCTGCTCGAGCGGGTGGCCGTGGACGCCACCCGCTTCTCGATGCTGCCCTACCTGCTGGAACAGACCGACCTGGTGGCCATCGTCCCCGAGTACGTCGGCGAGGTCTTCACCGCCTCCCACCGGGTGCGGCTGGTGCGCCTGCCGTTCGAGACCGAGCCCATCGAGATCGCCCTGTACGCGCGGCACGAGTCCTCGCGCAGCCCGGCGCAGCGCTGGCTCGTGCAGTTCATGGCCGAGGTGCTGGGCGAGCAGGTGAGCCCGGCCCAGCTGCCGCCGAGCGCGGCGGCGACGTGAGAGCCGCCGGCCGGTGTCACACCTTGCGGCCCACCCCGCCGAACATGGCCACCTCGGGGGGCAGTTCGCCGTCGCCGGTCTCCGGGTGCCAGCGGTTGCAGGAGACCACGCCGGGCGGCAGCAGCTCGAGGCCGTCGAAGAACCGGGTGACCGCTTCCGGGGTGCGCTGGGTCAGCTTCGGCGTGCCGTTCTCGTTCCAGAAGGCCACCGCCGCGTCGACGTCGGGCATGTCCGGCCGGGTGACGGTGTGCGACAGGACGAGGTGGCTGCCGGCCGGCAGTGCGTCGACCAGTCGCCGCACGAGCCCGTACGCCTCCTCGTCCTCCTCGACGAAGATGACGACGCCGAGCAGCATCAGCGCGACCGGCTCACCGAGGTCCAGCGTGCGCGAGGCCTGCTCCAGGATGGTGTCGACGTTGCGCAGGTCCTCGTCGAGGTAGTCGGTGCGGCCCTCGGGCGTGCCGACGAGCAGCGCCTCGGCGTGGGCCAGGACGATCGGGTCGTTGTCGACGTAGACGATGCGGGACTCGGGCGCGATGCGCTGGGCCACCTCGTGGGTGTTGTCCGCGGAGGGCAGGCCGGTGCCGATGTCGAGGAACTGCCGGATGCCGTACTCACCGACGAGCCGGCGCACCGCACGGCCCAGGAACCGGCGGTCGGCGAGGGCGTACTCCCCTATGCCCGGGTGCAGTTGGCGTATCCGGTCGCCGGCCTGCTGGTCGACCGGATAGTTGTCCTTGCCCCCCAGCCAGTAGTTCCAGATCCGGGCGGTGTGCGGCTGGTCCGTCCTGATCCTGCCTCGCGCGTCGTTCACGGCGGGCGACTCGGCCATGGTGAAGTCCTCCGGTTGCGGTGTCGATCACTCAAGGCCAAACGTAGCGGCAGGAGTTGGGGGAAGCGAAGACTCCGTCGAGGGTGCGGGCACCGGCCGCCGCGGGCGGCGGGAGGACATCCGGGCGGGCCGTTTAGGATCACTGTCATGACCGCACCCGAGCCCACCATCCTCGCCACCTCCGGCGGGCACCGCGCGGGCGGCCGGACCATGGTGGCCTTCGACGCCCTGGTGCACCACGCGGTGGAACTCTCCGGCGCGCACGGCCGGCGCCCCCGCGTCCTGTACGTCGGGACCGCCATCGGGGACGCCGAGCACTTCACCGCCCGCATGACCGAGGCCGCCCGGGTCGCCGGGTTCGACCTGACACCGCTGCATCTGTTCCCCATGCCCAACGTGGAGGACATCGAGGAGACCGTGCTCGCCCAGGACGTCGTCTGGGTCATGGGCGGCTCGGTGGCCAACCTGCTGGCGGTGTGGCGCGTGCACGGCGTGGACCGCGTCATGCGCCGGGCGTGGGAGGCGGGTGTCGTGCTCAGCGGCGTGAGCGCCGGCTCCCTGTGCTGGTTCAAGGGCGGCGCCACCGACTCCTTCGGTCCCGAACTGCGCCCGGTCACCAACGCCCTGGGGCTGCTGCCCTACGGCAACGGTGTCCACTACGACGTGGACCCGGGCCGCCGTCCGCTGATCCACCGCCTCGTCGCCGACGGCACCCTGCCCACGGCCCACTGCACGGACGACGGCGTCGGCCTCGTCTACCGCGGCACCGAACTGGTCGAGGCGGTCACGGAGGCCCGCGGCAAGGGCGCCTACGTGGTCGTACCGGACGGCGGCACGGCGGTGGAGGAGCGGCTCGAGCCACGGGAGCTGCCCGCCCCGCGCCGCTGACGGCCCGCGCGGCCCCGGCGCGTCAAGACACCGGAGCGTCAAGGCGCCCACGCCGAAAGGCCCGTTGACGCCCCCACCGGTCGTCGTCCACCCCTGTGGGACATCCGCGTTTGCCGACGCGGTGAGGGGCAAGGCGGTGTCCATGAGCGATCCGAACAAGGACACGAACAAGAAGACCACCGGTACGCGGACCGCCGAGTCCAAGGCACGCGGCACCGCGGAGAAGGCGACCGCGCCCGCCGCACGGGCGGAACAGGCCGCCGCGGGCAGGGCAGGTGACGCCGCGTCGGCGGCCAAGGCCGGTGCCCAGCGCTCCGCCGACGCCGCGAACGGTGCCGTCCGGTCGGCGGCCAAGGGCGTCGCGGCCGGCCGGCAGGCCGTCGTCGGCGCCTCGGGCCAGGTCGCGGCCACGGCGAAGACGGCGTGGACGGTCGTCACCCACCGCAAGCTCGTCGCCGCGGGCGTCGGCGCCGGCCTCACCGCCGTGAGCGCCGCGTCGTACGCCGTCGGCCGCCGTGCCGGACGGCACACGCACGGGCCCCTCACCCGACTCACCGGCGGCCGGATCTGACACCGGCCGGAACGCACCGCGCCACTGCCACCGCCACTGCCCGGACAGGGGAAGATGGGACCCGCGAGCGAAGTCCCGACCGACGCGGAGGAGTGGGCGCATGCAGCACGACCGAGCCGGAAAGCCGGCCGGCCCCGAGGACCTGATCGACGTGGCCCGGCTGGTGACGGCGTACTACGCCCTGCACCCGGACCCGGCCGAGCCCGCCCAGCGGGTGGCCTTCGGCACGTCCGGGCACCGGGGTTCGTCCCTCGCGGCGGCGTTCAACGACGACCACATCGCCGCCACCAGCCAGGCCATCTGCGAGTACCGCTCCGCACAGGGCACCGACGGCCCGCTCTTCCTGGGCGCCGACACCCACGCCCTGTCCGAGCCCGCGAGGGTCACCGCACTGGAGGTGTTCGCCGCCAACGACGTGACCGTCCTCATCGACAGCGCGGACGGCTACACCCCCACCCCGGCGGTCTCCCACGCCATCCTCACCCACAACCGGGACCGCGCCTCGGGCCTGGCCGACGGCGTGGTCGTCACCCCCTCGCACAACCCGCCCGCCGACGGCGGCTTCAAGTACAACCCGCCGCACGGCGGCCCCGCCGGCTCCGACGCCACCTCCTGGATCCAGGACCGGGCCAACGAGATCATCACGGCGGGGCTGAAGGACGTACGCCGCGTCCCCTGGGCGCGGGCGCTCGCCGCGCCCGGGACCGGCCGCTACGACTTCCTCGACGCCTACGTCCGCGACCTGCCGAGCGTCCTCGACCTCGACGCGATCCGCTCGGCCGGCGTGCGCATCGGCGCGGACCCGCTCGGCGGCGCCTCCGTCGCGTACTGGGGACGGATCGCCGAGCAGCACCGCCTCGACCTGACGGTGGTCAATCCGCTCGCCGACCCGACCTGGCGGTTCATGACGCTGGACTGGGACGGGAAGATCCGCATGGACTGCTCGTCGCCGCACGCCATGGCCTCCCTCATCGAACAGCGCGACCGCTTCACCATCGCCACGGGCAACGACGCCGACGCCGACCGCCACGGCATCGTCACCCCCGACGGCGGCCTGATGAACCCCAACCACTACCTCGCCACCGCCATCGCCCACCTGTACGCCCACCGCACCGACTGGCCGGCCGGCGCGGGCGTCGGCAAGACACTGGTGTCCTCCGGGATGATCGACCGCGTCGCCGCCGACCTCGGCCGCCGCCTGGTCGAAGTCCCCGTGGGCTTCAAGTGGTTCGTGGACGGACTGGTCGACGGCTCCCTCGGCTTCGGCGGCGAGGAGTCCGCCGGGGCGTCGTTCCTGCGCCGGGACGGCTCCGTGTGGACCACCGACAAGGACGGCATCATCCTCGCCCTGCTCGCCTCCGAGATCACCGCCGTCACCGGCAGGACCCCCTCCGAGCACTACGCCGGGCTCACCGCCCGCTTCGGCGAGCCCGCCTACGCCCGCATCGACGCCCCCGCCACCCGGGAGGAGAAGGCCCGCCTGGCCAAGCTGTCCCCCGCCCAGGTCACCGCCGACACCCTCGCCGGGGAGCCGGTCACCGCCGTCCTCACCGAGGCACCGGGCAACGGCGCCCCCATCGGCGGCATCAAGGTGACCACCGAGAACGCCTGGTTCGCGGCCCGCCCCTCCGGCACCGAGGACGTCTACAAGATCTACGGCGAGTCGTTCCGCGGCGCGGACCACCTCCGTCAGGTGCAGGACGAGGCCAAGTCCGTCGTCCTCGGCGCCCTGGGCGGCTGACGCCGTACCGGACGCGCTGCCGCGGACGCCGTACCGCGGTCCCGGGCCGGTCAGCCATGGCCGGCCCGGGGGAGTGCCACGGTCAGACCCCGGATCTCGTAGCCGTCGATGGCCTCCTGGAAGGTGACCCGCGGCGCCGCGCTCATCCGGACGCCGTCGAGCGCGAACAGACGGCTGAGGAAGACGTCGGTCTCCAGCAGCGCGATGTGCGCGCCGGGACACCGGTGCGGCCCGTCGCCGAAGGAGAGCCCCGCACCGACCGTCTCGGCGCGCTCCGGGCGTACGGCCAGCGGATCGGCGCCCACGGCCTTCGGGTCGCTGTTGGCGTCGTCCAGGTGGACCTCGACCTCCTCGCCGGGACACACCGTCACCGGCCCGCCCGGACAGGGCAGTTCCACGGGCTCGGTGGCCCGTCTGCGCAGCCGCCCGATGACCGGCTCCAGCCGCAGCAGCTCCTGGAGGACCGCCAGGCGCCCCGCCTCGTCCGCCGACCGGTAGTGGCCGAGCAGCTCGGCGTCCGAGAACAGGTGCCAGGCGGCCAGGCACACGAACTCGCGCGTGGTGACCATGCCGGCCGCCGCGAAGGTCAGGCACTCACCGAGGATCTCGACGTCCGAGCAGCCCTCCGCGAGCAGGTGGGAGATCAGGTCGTCGTGCTCACGGCGCCGGTGCGCGCGGATCGCGGGGCGCACGTCGGCCAGGTGGATGCGGAGCCAGTTGGCGTTCTGCCGCACCAGCCAGTACAGGCCCCGCGCACTGGTCAGCCCGGGCTCGCCGAACTCCTCGGGGAAGAACCGCTCCAGCCTGCGCCGGATGCCGGGCCGGCTGTGGCGCAGCCCGACGACCTCGCTCACCACGCCGATGGCCAGACCGAAGGCGAGATCGGACAGCGGGGCCTCGCCCGCCGAGCGCAGGGCGGCCAGCTGCCCCTCCGCGATCCGGACCATCGGCTCCCGGTAGTGCTCGTCCACCCGGCGGGGTGTGAAGTACCGGGCGGTCTGCCTGCGGTGTTCCCGGTGCTCGGGGCCGTCCCGGTAGAGCACGGGCCGGCGGACGCGCGGCGGGAGCTTCTCCACCGTCTCGACGCCGAGACCGGCCTGCACCGTGCCCGGGCCGCGCAGCAGCGCCCGCGCGACGGCGAAATCGTGCACCTGCCAGGTCCCGTCCGCCGCCCGGCCGACCGGGCACACCGGCCCGGCCCGGCCCCGGTCGGCCTTCCGTGCGGAGACCCGTCCGTCCTGCACCACGTGCCCACCCCCACTCCGGCCGCGCGGCCCCGGTGGCCGCCCGGCTCGACGACGTGGTCAACAGCATCGGCCACCCCGCCCGACGCCGACCAGCCCGGATACGGCCGAGTCGGCGGCCCGACGCCACTGACACGGAGGGCCCGTGCCGGGGCGGGTGATGTTGCCGGATTCGGGGGTAGACGGCTGGCGTAAACGGTCAAGGCTCAGGAAGAGGGCGGATCGGATGGACGGGGCTGCCCGCATCGGGGACCGGCTGAGAAGCGAGCCGGTCAGAATTTCGGCAGAGTACGAGGGCATTCCCGGCGACATCGCCCGGGGCCGGGAGCTGGCCCGGCTGTTCCTGGCACGCGTGCGGACGGCGCGCGGGGCCAGGGTGTCCGACCGGGCGGTGGAAGTGGTGCAACTGGTGGTCAGCGAGCTGCTGACGAACGCCTGCAAGTACGCGCCCGGCCCCTCGACGGTCGACCTCGAGCTGGCCGACGACCGGGTGGAGGTCACGGTGTGGGACAGCGAGCCGGTGCTGCCCGTGCCGCACCCCGCGGACCCGGACCGCGTCGGGCGGCACGGGCTGGAGATCGTCATGGCCGTCTGCCAGAGCTTCGAGGTGTACAGGGAACCGTCCGGCAAGCGCATGCGCGCCGCGGTGCGGCTCGCCGACGCCCCTGCCCCACGGAGCGCGACCACCCTCGGCCGCTCGGCCTGACCCGTCCGCGGCGAGGCGCCACGCGGCCCCGGCGCCGCACCTCCCGGGTTTCGCGACGGTACGCCGCGGTTCGCGCCGGCACGCCTCCGAAGTCCGTACCGGTACGCCGTCGGGTTCACGGCGACCTGCGCCCGGGGCCGCGTCGGTCGGCACGCCCCTCGGACACGCGACCGCGCGCCACCCCCGTGTCCGTGGAGACACGCCGCCGCCCCGCGCCGCCCACCGGCGCGTCGCCGCCGCCCCGCCGAACGGTCGTCCTCGTCGAAGTCGCGCCCGGCGGCACATCACCCCGCACCGCACCCGCCGCGGACCGGCCGCCTCCGACCGCCGCCCGGCCGGGTGCCGCACCCACCGCCCTACCCGTCGGTCGCCCGCCGGTCCCCGGCCCGGATCCGGTACACGACGGAGCGGCGCAGCGGGCCCTCGGGGACCTCCGGGTCGTCGAAGTCGTCGGCCGGGTCGTGGCTCATGCCGAGGCGGTCCATCACCGCCCGGGAGCGCAGATTGCCGGCCGCGGTCACCGCGAGCACCTCCGCCAGGCCCAGCCTCTCGAAGCCGTACGACACCACCGCTCGCGCGGCCTCGGTGGCGTAGCCGTGGCCCCAGGCCGGACGGGCCAGCCGCCAGCCCGCCTCCACACCGGTGAACGGCATGCCGTCCTCCACGGGATCCAGCCCGGCGAACCCGACGAACTCGCCGGTGGCGGCGAGCTCCACCGCCCACCACCCCCAGCCCCGCCGGTCCAGGTCGGCCTGGAAGCGGGCCACGGACGCCTCGCTCTGCGCCCGTGTCAGCACCTCCGGGAAGTACGCGCGGACCACCGGGTCGGCGTTCATCGCCGCCCACGGGGCCAGGTCGGACGCCCGCCAGCCGCGGAGCACGAGACGGTCTGTTCGAAGTTCGGACACCACCTGAACGTACGGGGGAGCGGCCGGACGGGGCGACCCGTTTTCGCGATGCGGTTCTCCTCCCTTCGGGCGTGTGGAGCGGTTCATCCGCGCTCGCCGGGGGAACCTGGCGGGATGGACCGAAACGGAAGGCCGGGAGGGTCGTGACGGCACGCAGGGCGGGCCAACGGGACGGCGAGGAACCGGAGCGGGGCGAGGCGGACGGCACACCGGAGCCCGCGGAGCCCGACTTCCCCGCCGCCGTCCTGCGCGCCCTCGGCGCCGGCGTGCTCACCCTCGGTCCCACCGCCCGGATCACCTCGGTGAACCCCTGGGCCGAGCAGCTGCTGGGACGGTCGGAACAGGAGATGCTCGGGCACGACGCGCACGACCTCCTGCACCGGCACGCCGACGGCAGCCCCGTACCCCGCGAGCGGTGCGCCCTGCGCAGCCCCCTGCACGGAGTGCCCGCCGAGGAGGGCAGCGACGAGTACTTCCAGCGGGCCGACGGCACCACGGTCCCCATCATCTGGGCGACCACCCCCCTGGTCCGCGCGGGACGGCGGGAAGGGCTGGTCCTCGTCTTCCACGACTTCAGCCTCCACCGCAGTGCCGCCGAGGAGACCGCGGCGCGGACCACCGCCCTGGAGGCCCTCACCGCCCAGCTGCACCTGGTCGCCGAGATCTCCACCGTGCTGGTCCCCACCGAGCGCACCTCCACCACCCTGCGCCGTCTCGTACGGCTGCTGGTGCCGGAACTGGGCCAGTGGGCGGCGGTCGACGTGTACCAGGGCCAGTCGGACGTACTGGAACGGGTGGCCGTGCGCAGCAGCACCCAACCGGAGCGGGCCAGAACCCTGCGCGGACCGATGACCTCGCTGCCGGACCAGGCACGCGCCGCGCTGACCCTGTTGATCAAGGGCGACCGGCCCGTCCCGCTGGGAGCCGCGGAACTGTGCCGGGACCCGGAACACCCGCTCGCCGCCACCCACCGGGTGCTGTTCGAACGGCTCGGCGGCCACTCGGCCGTCGCCATCCCGCTGCGCACCCGGCAGCGGTCCTACGGAATCCTGACCGTGGCCCGCGCCGGGGAGCGCCCCGCGCACACCGAGGCCGAGGTCGCCCTCCTCGCCGACATCGGCCGCCGCGTCGGACTCGTCCTGGACAACGCCCGCTTCTACCACGAGCAGCAGAACGTCGCCGAGACCATGCAGCGCCAGCTCCTGACTCCCCTTCCGCAGGTCGACCACCTCCGGATGGCCGCCCGGTACTGGCCCGCCGAGAGCGCCATGGAGGTCGGCGGCGACTGGTACGACGCCTTCCTCCTGGGCGACGGCGTCATGGCCCTGGTCATCGGGGACGTCGTCGGGCACGACCTGCAGGCCGCCGCCCACATGGCCGAGGTCCGCAACATGCTGCGCGCCCTCGCCTGGGATCACCAGGAACCGCCCAGCGTGATCATGCGGCGCCTGGACGAAGCCGTGACCAACACCAGCGACGCGCCGATGGCCACCCTCGTCTTCGCCCGTGTCGAAGGCGCCGAGGGCGGCCCCTGGCGGCTGCACTGGGTCAACGCCGGTCACCCTCCGCCCCTGCTGATCACCAAGGACGGCGGGACCCGCTTCCTGGAGGGCGGCCACGGACCGCTCATCGGCATGAGCGCCACCCTGCGCCTCGGCCTGGACTGGCCCGACACCCGAGAGGACCTCCCGCCCGAGAGCATCCTCCTGCTCTACACCGACGGACTCGTGGAGAGCCGCGACCGTCCCATCGACGCGGGCATGGACAAGCTCCGCCACCACGCCGGCGTCCTGGCCCGGCGGCTGGACCGGTGGAGCCCCGACGACTTCTGCGACGAGCTGCTCGCGCGCATCGCGCCCCGCGGCGACGACGTCGCCCTGCTCGCCCTGCGCCTGCCCGCCGCCGGCATGGGCGCCCCCGGCGACACCGAACCGCCCCCGCCGCCCCAGTCCGGGCACAGTGAGGCCACCCCCGACCGTGCCGCTCCCGGCTCCCGCCGCCAGGAGCCCGAGGTGGAGGACCCGACCCACACGGACCCGGAGGACTAGCGGCTCGTCGAAAAGCGGCGCCGGCCCAACCGCCCCGCGGCCGGGACCCGTTCACGCCGCCCGGGGAAGCGGTCCCGGCACCCGGACGGGCGGGGTGTTCACCCGGCTGAGCGGCTTGAGTGGTGCGAGACGGACGACAGGCTGACGGTGATTCACGTCGGGGCCGGGTCACCTCAGCTGACGAAGCACCAGCTGCCCGGTCGTGACGGAAGGAATCTCAGATGCGTTCTGCTCGCATGCTCCTGACCACGGCGGCGGCCTCGGCCGTCTTCGTCCTCGGCGCTCCCGGCGCCTACGCCGCGGCCGGTGGCGACTGGAACCACGACGACTCTTCGTACAGCAAGGAGCACGACAACGGAAGCAAGCACGACGAGCCGCGCGGCGGGATGCACACCGGTGGCGGTGCGCTGGCCGCGGTGAGCGAGGGCGACTGGAACCACGACGACTCCGGCGAGGAGCGCGACAAGGGAAGCAAGCACGAGGAGCCGCGCGGCGGGATGCACACCGGTGGCGGTGCGCTGGCCGCGGTGAGCGAGGGCGACTGGGACGGCGGCGGCCGCGAGTCCAAGGAAGGCGGCTCGCAGACCTACCAGCAGGACGAGGGCGAGAGCTCCCGGGGCGGCGGCGAGCACGAGAAGCCGCGCGGCGGGATGCACACCGGCGGCGGCGGGCTGGCCACGCCGACCACGACCGCGGGCGGGCTGGCCGTCCTGGCCGTCGCCGCGACCGGCCTGTACGCCGTCCGACGCAAGAAGTCGGCTCACGGAGTGGCGTAAGCCGTGCCGGGCGCGATAGCAGCCGGGCCGCCACCCACGAACCACGGGGCGGCCCGGCTCGCCCGCGCCCACCTGTCCGCCCTGCCGCCGTGCCCCAGTGAGGTCGTCCCAGATGCCAGTCCCCCCTTCCGCCCCCGCCCCCGCCGACGACGAGACGACGACCGGTCAGGGTGCCCGCTCCGGCTGGATGGTGCTGTGCGCCGTGGCCCTGCTGGTCCTGGCCGTGAGCCTGGTCGGCGGCAACGACACGTCCGCCGACTCCTCCCGCCCCCCGCTGCCCGCCCAGCCCGGCACGACCGCCTCCTCCGCCGCACCCGCGACCGGCGCCGCCGATTCCGCCCTGCCCCGGTCGAAACCCGTGCGCCTGCTGATCCCGGAGATCTCCGTCGACGCCCCCTTCACCGACCTCGCCATCGGCGACAAGGGACAGCTCCAGCCGCCGCCGGCCGGCAACACCAACCTCGTCGGCTGGTACGCCAAGGGGGCCACTCCCGGCGAGAAGGGAACCTCCATCATCGCCGGGCACGTGGACACGAAGACGTCGGCCGCCGTCTTCGCCCGCCTCGACCAGCTCGACAAGGGCGACAAGTTCCAGGTCGAGCGCGCGGACGGCGGCAAGGCCACCTTCGTGGTCGACAGCCTGGAGACCTTCGCCAAGGACGAGTTCCCCAGTGAACGCGTCTACGGCGACGCCGACCGGCCCGAGGTGCGGCTCATCACCTGCGCGGGCGACTACGACCCCAAGGTCAAGGACTACACCGACAACCTGGTGGTCTTCGCACACCTCGCCTGAGGCGGCTCGTCCGGGGCACCTCGTGCCGGGCCCCGTCCCACCGGCCGCCCGCGGTGCCGGTCACCCGCGCACCGCACACGAGTCGCGCGCCGTCGGAGCCGCCCACAGGATCGAGGCAGCCGGCGTCGCATCACCGCGGCCGACGTTCGAAACCGCCCCCGCGAAGGAGATGTGCGCAGGATGACCACCACGCCCACGCCCGCTGCCGAACCGCTTGCCTCCGAAGAGCTGACGCGACAGCTGTCGCACCAGGTCTCCCAGTCCGTGTTCGACGGCTCCCGCCTGCGGGTCGTCCTGCTGGTGGAGGTCTACGACGGGGCCCAGCAGCAGTTCCTCGAGACGTACGAGAACCTGCGCAGCCACGTCGAGTCCGTCCCCGGGCACATCGGCGAGCAGCTGTGCCAGTCCATCGAGAACCCCTCCCAGTGGCTCATCACCAGCGAGTGGGAGAGCGCACCGCCGTTCCTGAACTGGGTGAGCAGCGAGGAACACGTGCGGATGGTCAAGCCGCTGCACAGCTGCGTGCGGGACACCAGGTCGCTCCGCTTCCACGTGGTCCGCGAGACCGGCCGTGCCGCGGCCGGGGCCGAGTCGGCCCGGGGTGGACTGCAGGCCGCGCCCCGCATCGGAGACGGCGTCATCCGGCACGCGCTCACCTTCACGGTGAAGCCCGGCAGCGAGGAGGCGGTCGGCAGGATCCTCGCCGACTACGCCTCGCCCGAGCCGCGGGTCGACGACACCACCCGGCTGTGCCGTACGTCCCTGTTCCTGCACGGCAACCGCGTGGTGCGGGCCATCGAGGTGCGCGGCGACCTGCTCGCGGCCCTGCGGCACGTGGCGGAGCAGCCCGAGGTGCGGGCCGTCGAGGAGGCCATCAACCCGTACCTGGAGCAGGACCGGGACCTCGCCGACCCGGAGTCCGCCCGGGTGTTCTACACGCGGGCGGCACTGCCCGCCGTCCACCACGTGACCGCGGGGGAGGAGAACGGTGCGGCGCAGCGGCACGCGCTGTCGTACCCGGCCCGGCCCGGCTGCGGCATGCGGCTGGCCCAGCTGCTCGCCGAGCGGGACGAGGCGGCGGCCAAGGACCCGGCCAGCACCGTCCTGTGCAGCACCATCTTCCAGCGCGACGACGTCGTGGTGCGGCTGGTCGACGTACGCGGGGACCTCCACGAGGGCGATCCCGCGGCGACCCTCGGCCTGCCGGACGCGGCCCGGGTGTCCGAACTGACGACCCTCCTGGACGGCTTCACGGACGCCGGTTCCCCGACCGGCGGCGGACTCGTCCGCGCTCTCGAGGGTGCCCGGATGGAACTGGTCACCGACCGGCGCGCCCCGGACGCCTGAACGGCCCGCACCCACGCGTCGGCCGCCGGACCGCGGCACAGCGGTCCGGCGGCCGACGCGTGTGCGCCCGCGGGTCAGCTCACTTCGGCACGGTGCAGTCGAAGGCGTGCAGGTACGGGTTGACCGGACGGATGTCGTCGATGACGAGGCCCGCGTCGGTCAGCCTGCCGACCATGCTGTCGGTGGTGTGCTTGGCACCGCCGACGTTGAGGAGCAGCAGCAGGTCCATGGCGGTGCTGAACCGCATCGACGGGGTGTCGTCGACGAGGTTCTCGATGACGACGACCCGGGCGCCCGGACCGCCGGCCGCCATGACGTTGCGCAGGGCGCGGGCGGTGCTGTCGTCGTCCCACTCCAGGATGTTCTTGATGACGTACACGTCGGCCCGCACCGGGATGGCCTCGCGGCAGTCGCCCGGCACGATGCGGACGCGGTCCGCGAGCGCACCGCCCTCGCGCAGCCGGGGGTCGGCGTTCTCCACGACGCGCGGCAGGTCGAGCAGGGTGCCCTGCATGGCCGGGTATTTCTCCAGCAGGCTCGCCACGACGTGTCCCTGGCCGCCGCCGATGTCGGCGACCGAGGTGCTCGCCGACAGGTCGAGGAGGGCGGCGACGTCCTGGGCCGACTGCCGGCTGGACGTCGTCATGGCGCGGTTGAAGACCTCGGCGGACTGGGGCGCGTCCTCGTTGAGGTAGGTGAAGAACTCCTTGCCGTACAGGCCCTCGACGACGTTCGAGCCGGTGCGCACCGCCTCGTCGAGCAGGGGCCAGGCGTCCCAGGTCCACGGCTCGGTGCACCACAGGGTGATGTTGCGCAGGCTGTGCGGGTCGTCCTCGCGCAGCAGGCGGGACATGTCGGTGTGGGCGAACGTCCCGTTCTTGTGTTCGGTGAAGACGCCGTAGCAGGTCAGGGCGCGCAGCAGCCGGCGCAGCGGCTTGGGTTCGGTCTTCACCGCGGCCGCGAGGTCCTCCACGGCCATGGGGCTGTCGCCGAGTGCGTCGGCGACACCGAGCCGTGCGGCCGCGCGGAGGGCGGCGGCACATGCCGCCCCGAACACGAGCTCCCTCAGCCGCATGGGCGGGGGCGGGGCAGTCTGTGCGGTCGTCATGTGCCGCTTTCCTTCCTTCTTCGGTCCATGGGCCTTCTTCGGTCCACGGGTGGTTACGGCCGGCTCAGCACAGACCCGCGGGCTTGGAGGCGCCGCAGGTGTTGCCGCTGAAGGTGTTGCTCTTGGCGGTGTCACCGGTCCCGGCGTTGACCAGGTCGGCGGGGGAGTTCTCGCTCAGCCGGTTGCCGTTGATCTCGTTCTTCGCGTTGGCGGTGCCCACCATGCTCGCGGCCAGGACGATGCCGCCCGACATCGAGGACTTGCCCGCGTTGCCCTCGACCGTGTTGTCGGCGACCAGGACCTTCTCGACACCGGTCAGCACGATGCCGGAGCCCTGGAGGGCCTCCAGCCGGTCGGTCTTCGGGCAGGACTTGTTGTTGCGCACGACGTGGTTGTCGCGCACGACCAGGTCGCCGGCCTTGGGGGTGTTCTCGTCGCCGACGACGAACACGCCCGCGCAGTTCCCGGCGATGTGGTTGTCCGCGACGGCGAGGTTGCGCAGGCGCCGGACGGTGACTCCGATGCGGTTGCCCTCGAGCCGGTTGTGCGCGACGAGCGTGCCCTCGGTGTCGGCGGCGCCTTCCTCGGCCTTGATGTTGTTGGCGAGGAAGATGCCCGCGTCGCCGTTGTCGCGGGCGGTGTTGCCGCGGAAGATGCCGTGCACCGACCGCTCCTGGGCGATGCCCCAGACGCCGTTCTTCACCGCGTTCACGTTCCGGACCGTCAGCCCGTCGGTGGCCATGGAGAACACGCCGGTACGGGTGAACCCGGTCACCGTGAGGTCGGAGACCGTGATGCCCTTGACGTTCTCGTCCTTCGTGCCGATCACGCAGATGCCGTTGCCGCCCTCGGCGCAGGTGTTGTCGGCGGCCTTCTTCGTGCTGGGCATGATGACCGTACTGCGGCCCGTGCCGCGCAGGGTGAGCCCGGGAGTGCTCACCTTGACGCTCTCGTGGTAGACGCCGGGAGTGACGAGCACGGTGTCGCCCGAGTCGGCGGCGTCCACCGCCTTCTGGATCGATTCCCCGGGGTGGACCACGTGGGTCAGGGGGACGGAGGACGCCGGGGCCGCACCGAGCCCCGTTCCGATCATCGCTGCGGTGCACACGAGGTACACGACATGGCATTTCTTCATATTCCGAAAGGTATGCCTGAAATATTCCCCGACGGCTCGGATGAGCCATCCGACGGCGTGTCACGAACGGGCGCTGAACCGCCGGTTGCCGGGCAGAAGGCGTACGTGATCTTCATGTCGGCCACCCGGGGAGGAACCACCGTGACCGTGCCCGAACGCCGTGTCCGCGCCAGGCGCGCCGGGCGCCGCTTCGACCTGCGGGCGACCAGCGTGACGTTCGGCCTCGCCGCCATCGCCCTGGTGCTGACGGGGTGGATCGTGCGCATGGCGTACGACGTGGCGCAGCGCCGTCCGGTCTGGGTGTGCGTCCTGGTGCTCGGGGCGCTCACGGCCGTCCTCCTGCGCCGGCGCGCGCGGAGCCGGACCACCGGGGCGGGGGCGGCGCCGCGCACCACGGACGTCCTGGCGGCGGCCACGGCGACGGCACTGGACGAACTGGAGGAGGGACGCGAGGCGGAACGGGTGGAGAACGCCCGCGGCGAGGAGACCACCGCGGTCCTCCCCGCCGAGCACGAGGAGCTGGATCCCGACGAGTTCGAGGAGGCGATAGCGGACCTGTGCCGACGGGACGGCTGCGCCCGGGTCGAGGTCGTGGGAGGGGCCGGCGACCTGGGCGCCGACGTGCTGGCCGTGGCGCCCGACGGCCGGCGGGTCGTCGTCCAGTGCAAGCGCTACAGCGAGGACAACAAGGTCGGCTCCCAGGACCTCCAGCGCTTCGGCGGCACCTGCTTCACCGTGCACGCGGCCGACCTGGCGGTCCTCGTCGCCAGCACCGACTTCACCGCACCGGCCGCCGACTACGCCGAGCGGTGCGGAATAGTCTGCGTGAACGGAGAGCGGTTGCGCGACTGGTGCGCGGGCGGACCGGCGCCCTGGGAACTGCCCGGACCCGGGCAGGACGGGACGGATCCGTCCGGCCGGGCGTCGTGGTGAGCCGGGCGGCCCACCCGCCCCCGGTCGGCGGGGGGAGCGGGGTTTCCGCGCCGCACGGTGGCAACCTGAACGGCATGGGCAAGACCGCACTGATCGTCATCGACATGATCAATACGTACGATCACCAGGACGCCGAGTCCCTGATCCCCGCCGTGGAGTCCGTACTGCCCAGGGTGACCGGCCTGCTGGAGCGGGCCCGGCGGCAGGGCGTACCGGTGATCTACGTCAACGACAACTTCGGGGAGTGGCGCTCGCACCACGGCGAGATCCTCGACAAGGCCCTCTCCGGGCCGCACTCCCGGCTCGTCGAGCCGCTGAAGCCCGACGACTCCTCCCTCTTCGTCGTCAAGGCGCGCCATTCGGTCTTCTTCGAGACCCCGCTGACCTATCTGCTCCACCAGCAGGGCGTCGACCGGCTCGTGCTGTGCGGGCAGGTCACCGAGCAGTGCGTGCTCTACTCGGCGCTGGACGCGCACATCCGCCATCTGAAGGTCATCGTTCCGCGTGACGCGGTCGCCCACATCCACGCCGATCTGGCGGACGCGGCGCTCCGCATGATGGAGCGGAACATGGGCGCCCGGGTGTGCGACAGCGGCGAGTTGTGGACGTGAGCCGGGCCGTCGCCCCGCCGCGGACGGGACGGGCGCCCGTCGTCAGGTCCGCAGGCTGCGCACGGGCAGGACGACCTGCGCCGCCGTGGAGAGCGTGTCCTCGTGGTTGGCGAACGCGGCGACCGCCGCACTGTCGCCGGGCTCGCCCCCGGACCAGGGACGGGTGGCGAAGACGAGACAGGCGTACCCCCGCTTGTCCGCCGCCGCCCGCCACCGCGGGGTGGGGACGAACTGGGCGTTGACGCCCGGCATGGTGAGGGCCGCCGCGCCGGGTACGACGAGCAGGCCGACCGGCAGGTCGGGCAGCACGGTGCCGTCGAGGACGCTGTCGCCGCCCACCGCGATGCCGGAACGGCTCAGCAGCCCCTCGACGGCGGCCGGGACCGCCTCCGGGCCGCCCTCCCCGTCGCCGAGGGAGCAGGCGAGGAGGAAGGGCACGTCGCCTTCGGGCGTCTCACGGTGCCAGGACATGATGACGAGCGTGCCGAGGTCGGCGGTGCGCAAGGGGCGCGGGTCAGTGGAGATCGAAGTCACCGCGAAACCGTAAGCGCGCGCGGGGACGCACCCGCCCGGCCGTCACCCGACTGGACGACACTCTCGCGTTTCTTCACACGAACGAGGGGTGCCCGACGGCCGGCCCGTGCCGCGGGCGGGAGTGAGCCGGTGCTCCGACTGGCCCAGGACGGGGCGGTCTTGGGCGGCGACGGCCGATCACGTGGTGTAACAGTCATCTTATGATCTGTAGACGAAATGATCGTCAGAGCGACGTGCGCGGCTCGCGTGGCCGCAGGATCCGCACCGCCGCGGTGACCCTGGTCGCCGCCACCGCACTCGGCGCGACCGGCCAGGCGGTGGCCGCGCCGTCGGCGCCCGCGCGCACCGACTGGGACGCCATCGCCGCCTGCGAGTCCAGCGGCAACTGGCAGGCGAACACCGGCAACGGCTACTACGGCGGCCTTCAGTTCGCGCGGTCCAGCTGGATCGCGGCCGGCGGCCTCGAGTACGCCCCGCGCGCGGACCTCGCCACCCGCGCCGAGCAGATCGCCGTGGCGGAACGCCTGGCGCGGATCCAGGGAATGGGCGCCTGGGGCTGCGCCTGAGGTCCACCGCCGTCCGCTCAGCGTTGACCGGGGTAACCCGTGGGCGTGCACGTGCGGCCGATCACCGCCCCTCCCGTTTCCCCCGGGCGACGGACGGGCAGTGCCACCGGCGGGGGAGCCGAGTGGCGGCCCCGGACGTCGCCCACGCCGATACGCCCGGGGCCGCCGCCTCGCCCCCGCCTGCACACCGCGGTCGCGGCGCGCATCGGATCGATGGCGCGCCGCTTCGTGAACCGCCGGAATCACCGCATGCCGTGGACGCCAACCAGAGGGTGAAAGGCGGTCGAGGCCCACCGGTCCGCTCCGCCCGGACCGCAGCGACACCTTCGTTGCCGTGTCATGTCCCCGAAACGCGCCGCCCCGAAAAGGCCGACCAGCGGCCGTCCCGCCGGGCCACCGTGATGTCCCGGCCGAAGCATCCGGTCAGCAGGGAGTCGGTCAGGACCTCGTCCACCGGGCCCCGGGACAGGATCCGCCCCTCGCGCAGCAATAGGGCGTGGCTGACGGCCTGGAACAGCTCCTCCAGATGGTGGGTGACCGTCACGGTGGCCAGCTGCGGCCTGCCCTCGGCCAGCTGGTGCATCGCCTCGACGAGGTCCTCGCGGGAGGGCAGGTCCAGGGCGTTGAACGGCTCGTCCAGGAGCAGCAGCACCGGATCGGCCATCAGCGCCCTGGCGATCAGGATCCGCGCCCGCTGCCCGCCCGAGCAGACCCCGTACGGCCGGTCGGCCAGCTCCTTGACGCCCAGCTCGATGAGCAGGTCGCGCGCCCGGACGCGGACCTCGTCGTCGTACGTCCGCCACAGGGGCTGGACGGTGCCGCTGTGGCCGGTGAGCACGACCGCGTGGGCGGTGAGGTCCTGCGGCACCCGCTGGGACGGGCTGACGTGACCGATGCGTGCCCGCAGTTCACGGACGTCCACCCGGCCGAGCCGGCTGCCGAGGACCTCGACGGTGCCCGTGGTGGGGTGCATGAGCGCGCCGAGGAGCCGCAGCAGGGTGGTCTTCCCCGCGCCGTTGGCCCCCAGCAGCGCCCAGTGCTCGCCCGGCCGGACCGTCCAGTCGACGCCGTCGAGGATCAGCTGGTCGGTGGTGAAGCGGCGCACGCTCACGTCCTGGAGCCGGAGCACGTCCGCCTCCGGCTCGTTCGTCCGGGAGTTGGCTGTCTGGCCGGTCATGCCGTGGCTCCTTCGCGCGCGGTGAACCCCTCGTTCGGTCACCGTGCACAGTAGATGTACTCACCACACGCCTGTCGGTCCGTCCGCTTCCTGGACGGCGGGCGGGCGGCAGCGGGGGCACTCAGGCACGGATGAGCCCCCGTACTCATCCGCGGCACCGGGCCCGGCTCCTAGGGTGACGCCGTCGGTGGGACACGGAGGGGGAGCCATGGGGAGTCGGGGCGCGGTACGGGGGAGCGGGCGATGGCGGGCGGGGCGCGTCGGTGGCGGCCTCGCGGTCCTGCTGGTGGGACTGCTCGGCACCGGCTGCGCGGCGTTCGACACCGACGACGACGTGCGGCGGGCCCGGGAGCTGGCCGAGGAGTCGTACCCCGGGGAGCTCGAGGTCGTCGACGCCCGGATCCTGTTCCCGGAGTCCAGCGGCTCGGAGGTCACCCTGGCGATCGCCGACGACCCGGACGCGGCCGTCAGGTTCCGGATCGACGCGGCCAAGGACCGCTGCGACGGCGGCCCGAACTGCACGGAGGCGCTCCGCGAGGCGGTGGACCGGGCGCGGCGGGAAGCCGGACACCTGCGCGCGATGCGCGACGCCTTCGACGGCTGCGGGCATCCGCTCCTCGGCACGGACGAGAAGCTGACGGCCCCCTGGATCGGGGCACGGGTGACCGATCGGACGGTGGACGACGTCCTCGCCCGGGTCGGCGCCTGTGTGCAGCGCTGGGTCACCGCTCGCGCGGAGCGGGATCCCGGTGCGGCGCCGGAGTGGGTCACCGTCAACCTCGCGGCCCCGGGCGCGGCGGGCGACCTCCCGGAGGCGAAGAGCACGTTGCCCACGGTCGTGCGGTTCACCCATGGCCCCCGGCTCGCCGCCCTGGCACACGATTCGTACTACGTGGCCGCCTACCCGGTCGGCCGGGACGCGGACCGCACGGTCGACGCCGCGGCGGCCGACCTGCGGATCGTGTCGCCCTTCAAGGAGCGGCAGGCCTTCTCCCGGCGGGTCGACGCGTCGGTCCTGCCCGCGCTGCGCGAGACGTACCCGGACGCCGTGACGGCCGGTGGGGCGGGAATGGGGGTCTGGCGACTGGAGCAGGGGACCGTGCGTCGCGTGCGCGGGTACGTGCTGTTCTGCGAGCGGCCGCCCGCCGACGGCAAGCAGTGCTCCGGGGACCTGGCGGCCCTGGTGAGCTCAGACCCGGAGGGCCGCGACGCCGAGGTCGTCCGGATCCTCACGGACATCCGGGACGAACACGGAGTCCTGCGCCTGCCTCCGCGGTGACGGAGACGGGCGCAGGGCCGGTGCCGCGCTGCGGAGGCGTCAGACGCCCGCCACCGACTGGATCCAGGAGCGGTAGGCGGTCACGTTGGTGTACGCCGTGGTGGTCTGCCGGTCGCTGGTCGAGGCGACACCCACCTGGACGCCGCCGGCCATCATCGGACCGCCGGAGTCGCCGCCCGCGGTGATGCCGTCGCCGGGCCGGGCGCATATCGCCTGGCCGTAGTAGGCGTCGTAGCACCCGCGCGTCACGCTCAGGTTGGCGACCTTGAGGTACTGGGACTGGCAGTTGATCTCCGAGCCGCAGCGGGAGGTCGCGCCCCAGCCGTAGACCTGCACGGTCTGGCCGACCCGCACCGTGCCCGGCTGACCGAGGCGGGCGTAGGTGGCGGAGACGGAGCGGTCGAGGCGGACCAGCGCGAGGTCCGCCGAGGGGCTGGTGACGGTCTGGACGCCGTTGGCCACCGTGCCGCCGGAGCCCTGGTCGAGGCTGCCGATGCGGAAGGCGAGGTTGCCGCCGCTGACGCAGTGCTTGGCGGTGAGGATCCAGGTGGGGGAGATGATGGTCGAGGTGCAGGTCTGCTGGCCGTTGGAGAACAGCCGTGCCGCCCAGGGCGCGTTCTGCGCGTAGCCGCCGCCGATGATCGGCTGGGGGCCGCCGTCACCGGGCCGGGGCTCCACCGCCGAGGCGCTCGGGGCGAGGGTGAGGGCGGACAGCAGCGCGGCCACGAGCGCGGCCAGCAGGGTGGGGACGAGTCTCGTTGTTCGCAAGGCTCCTCGATTCCGACGACACGCGCCTGGGCGCGTGCTGATGTGTGGGGGCGCCCACAGCATGTCGGGCCCGCCACCGGCCGAACAATCCCGGCTTCGCATAACGCCGTGTTATGCCTGACGGCCCGGGACGCCCCGGGAGGGCCGGGGAGGGCTGCGGAGGGCCGGGGAGGGCCGGGGAGGGGAACGGCGTTCGAGGGCCGGACAGGGCCTGGGGGGTGTCGTTTGGATCAGGCCGGCTCCGGGCGACGGTGCCTTCCCCGGCAGGATCCGAACGGCACCCCTAGCGGAGCAGCAGTTGCACGAGGGCGACCGTGCCGACCGTCACGACCAGTATCCGCAGGACCGTGGGGCTGAAGCGGCGGCCCACCTTGGCGCCGGCCCAGCCGCCGAAGCCCGAGCCGACCGCGAGGAGCCCGACGGCGGTCCACTCGAAGTCGGCGGCGAAGAGGAAGAAGAGCGCGGCCACGGTGTTGACGACGGCGGAGAGGACGTTCTTGACGCCGTTGAGACGCTGCAGGGGTTCGTCCAGGAGCATGCCCATCAGGGACAGGTAGATGATCCCCTGGGCGGCGGTGAAGTAGCCGCCGTAGACGCTGGCCAGGGTCAGGCCGGTCTGGAGCAGCGGACCGCCGTCCCGGCGGGGCGAGGCGCCGGTGCGGGCGCGGCGGCGCTGGACCAGCCTGCCGATCTGCGGCTGGAAGGCCACCAGCAGCAGGGCGAGTCCCACCAGGACCGGCACGATCGTCTCGAAGGCGTCGGCGGGCAGCATCAGCAGGAGGGTGGCGCCCCCGAGGCCGCCCAGCAGCGCTCCGGCGCCGAACTTCAGGACGCGCCGGCGCTGGCCGCGCAGCTCCTTGCGGTAGCCGATGGCCCCGCTGATCGAGCCGGGGATCAGGCCGAGCGCGTTGGAGACGGTGGCGGTGACCGGCGGCAGCCCCGTGGCCAGCAGCACGGGAAAGGTGATCAGCGTGCCGGAGCCGACGACGCTGTTGATGGCGCCTGCCCCGACGCCGGCCGTGAACACCGCGGCCATGGCCTCCGGTGTCACCCCGTGCCGCCTCGCCCCGCGCCCCTGCCCGGCCGGAAGGTGTCTTGTGCATCTTTCACGGGGCCGACTGTACCCACCGCTCCGATCCCTGTGTTTGCCGGTCTCAACCGCTCGTGTTCGGGCACTTCTTGACGTCAATTCACCTGATCATGCGGTGATACGATCACCGCGTTTGCGGAGCGGGCGGATGGGTGAAAGACGGCATCCCCGACGTAAAGGGCAGCCCGGGCAGCTACCCCCGGTGCGGGCAGTCCACCGGACCGCCCGCGCGGACGGGAATTCAGCAAGCCGGCTGTCAGTCGCCTGAAGAGAGTCTTATGACGGAATACACAGGGAACCCCTTGCTCTGGGTCGCCCTCGTCGCCCTCGTCGCCGCCGCCGTGCTCATCAGCCGCCAGCGCAAGGCGGCACGGGCGTTGCGGCAGCAGGTCCAGGGGCTCAGGGATCACTACACCGAGCTGGAGAGCGATTACGGGAAGTCCGTGCAGGCCGCCCAGGAGCGGGCCGAGGACGAGACGAAGACGGTGCTGAAATCCGCCATGCGGACCCTTCAGGGCCTCGCCGCCGAACAGCAGCTGGTGCTCTCCCGGCTGCAGACCAAGTACGGCGACTCCGCCCTCCTCCAGGACCTGCTGGAGATCGACCACACCAACTCGCAGTTCGGCCGGCGGGCCCAGTCCATCGCCGTGCTGTGCGACGGCTGGCTCGGCGGCCGGCGCGACACCGCCTCGGTCTACGACGTGGTGCGCAGCGCCCAGGGACGCATCCGGCACTTCCGCCGGGTGGACATCCTCTCCCAGGTCGACTTCGGCATCACCAGCCGGGCCGTCGAGCCCGTCGCCCTTGCCCTCGCCGAGCTGCTCGACAACGCCACCAGCTACTCCAGCCCCGACACCGTCGTCGAGATCAACATCCGGACCGTGCCCAAGGGCATCTGCGTCGTGGTCGACGACGCCGGTGTCGGCATGAGCGACGAGGAGCGGGCCCGCGCCGACAAGCTGCTCGCCACCGAGCGCGCCTCGGGCGTGGCGGGGCTCGGCAACCCGCCGCAGTTCGGCTTCGCCGTCATCGGCCTGCTGTGCGAACGATTCGGCTTCGAGGTGTCGGTGGACTCCTCCTCCCCCTACGGAGGTGTACGGGCGGTGGTCCTGCTGCCGCACGAACTGCTCACCGCGATGCCGGAGAAGAAGGCCCCCGCCGCCGCCCCGGCCGCACGCGGCACCGCCCGGCCGGTCCCGGACGGCGGCCCCGAGGCCGCGCTCACCTCCTCCCAGACCGGCGACGGTCTGCCCCGGCGCCGGCGCAAGCGGCCGATGGCCATCGTGCCCGGCAGCGCGTCCACCCCCCGCGCGGCCGGCCGCTCGGACTCCGAACAGGCACAGGTCATGGGCGCCTTCCAGCGCGGAACGCAGTCCGGCCGGGTCACCGAGCCGGACCGCGCGGAGCGCACGGACCGTCCGGACAACGCCGGCCGGACGAGCGACACACCTGGTGCAAGCAGCGAAGGACATGAGGTCTCGTGAACGACGATCTGTCATGGATGCTCGACAGCGCCCTGGAGATTCCAGGCGCCCTGCACGCGGTCCTGATATCCGCCGACGGCCTGCTGATGGCCCGGACGCAGGACTTCGACAAGGACGACGCCGACCGGGTGGCCGCGGCGATGAGCGGCGTGCAGTCGCTCAGCCGCACCCTCGCCTTCTTCTGTGAGGACGCCGGCCAGTCCTGGCGGCAGACCCTGGTCGAGTTCGACGGCGGCTGGGTCTTCCTGATCTCCGCCGGCGAGGGCGCCTACCTCGGGGTGTCCGCCTCCCCGGAGGTCGACATGGCGGACATCACCTTCCGGATGCAGCAACTCGTCGCCCAGCTCGGCAAGCGGCTGACGACACCGCCGCGCGAGAACCTCGGCGCCCGCTCATGACCGGCCACGACGGCTGGCAGCCCGAGGCGCCGGAATTAGTACGGCCGTACGTCATCACCAAGGGGCGCGGCCTGCCCGACGAGGACGACCTCTCCCTCATCACGCTGGTCACCGCCTCCGACGGGCAGCAGCAGCGGCCGGCCCGGCTGTCTCCCGAGGAGCAGAGCCTGCTCGACCTCTGCGCCGCCGGCTACCTCTCGGTCGCCGAGATCGCCGGACACACCCACTTCCCGCTGGGCGTCGTGCGGATCCTGCTGGCCTCCCTGATGGAGGGCGGCCACCTCACGACCCGCCCGCCGGTGGCCCGCGCCCGCCTCGCGGACCGGGAGATCCTGGAGGAGGTGCTCAATGGGCTCCGCGCCAAGTTTGGATGAGCGGGACTACGTACGCGAGGGAGCGACCCAGACCGCGGTCAAGATCCTCGTCGTCGGGCACTTCGCGGTGGGCAAGACCACCCTCATCGGCTCCATCTCCGAGATCGAGCCGCTGTCCACCGAGGAGACGATGACGCAGGCCGCCGAGCCGGTCGACGACCTCAAGGGTGTCCAGGGCAAGACCACCACCACGGTCGCCATGGACTTCGGCCGCCTGACCATCAGCGACCGCGTCGTGCTCTACCTCTTCGGCACCCCCGGCCAGCAGCGCTTCGTGCAGATGTGGGAGGACATGGCCCGCGGCGCGCTCGGCGCGCTGGTCCTGGTCGATCCGGAGCGGCTGGCGGACTCCTTCCCGGTGATCGACCTCATCGAGCACTACGGCCTCGACTACGCCATCGCCGTCAACCACTTCGACGGCACGCCGTTGCGCGACGAGCGGGCGCTGCGCGAGGCGCTCGACCTGCTCGACGACACCCCCGTCGTCACCTGCGACGCCCGCGACGAGAAGTCCTCGGCCGCCGCACTGACCACCCTCGTCCGCTACTTGCTGGACCGCACCCGCTAGGAGCTGGGAGCAGACATGAACGCCCACGACACCGCCCCGGTGCCGCCACCCGGCTGCCCGGCCCACGGCTCCGGCGCCCGGGTGCCGCTGCACGGGCCGGAGTTCGCCGCCGACCCGCAGGCGTACTACGAGCACCTGCGTCACTACGGGGCCGCGGCCCCCGTCGAACTCGCCCCGGGGGTCGAGGCGACGCTGGTCACGGACTACGCGGCGGCGCTCCAACTGCTGCAGGACTCCGGAACCTTCCGCAAGGACGCGCGCCGCTGGCGGGCCTTCAACGAGGGCAGGATCAGCCCGGACAGCCCCGTCGCGCCCCTGCTGGCCTACCGGCCCAACTGCATGTTCGCCGACGGGGCCGACCACCTCAGGCTGCGCCAGGCGGTCACCGACAGCATGGCGCGGGTGGACACCCGGCGCCTGAGCCGCAGCACCGAGCAGATCTCGGGCTACCTCATCTCCCAGTTCGCCACCCGCGGTTCGGCCGACCTGCTCGGGGACTACGCCAAGCAGCTGCCGCTGTTCGTGTTCAACGAGCTCTTCGGCTGCCCCGCCGACATCGGCGACCGCGTGCTGTTCGGCATCTCCGGCATGTTCGACGGCGTCAACGCCGAGAAGGCCACCGCGGTCCTCTTCCAGGCGGTGGGGGAGCTGGTCGCCCTCAAGCGGCGCAAGCCCGGCGACGACGTCACCTCCTGGCTGATGCGGCACGAGGCCGGTCTCGACGACGAGGAGATGGTCCACCAGCTCGCCCTGCTCCTCGGTGCGGGCGCCGAGCCCCTGCGCAACCTCCTCGGCAACACCCTGCACCGGCTGCTCACCCACGAGCGGTACGCCCGTGAGGGCGGTCTGATCGACGAGGCGCTCGACGACACGCTGTGGGAGAACCCGCCCATGGCCAACTACGCCCCGCACTACCCGGCCGCCGACACCGAACTGGCCGGACAGCAGCTGCGGGCGGGCGACCTCGTCCTGGTCAGCTTCGCCGCGGCCAACACCGGCCCGGCCCTGTCGGCGTCCCGCCAGGCGGGCAGCAACCGCGCGCACCTCGCCTGGAGCGCGGGCCCGCACGCCTGCCCGTCCAAGGAACCGGCCCGGCACATCACGGTCACGGCCGTCGAGCACCTGCTCAACGAGCTGCCCGACGTCGAACTCGCGGTGCCCGAGGACAGCCTGACGTGGCGTCCGGGGCCCTTCAACCGGGCACTGGCCACGCTGCCGGCCCGGTTCACCCCCGTGCGCTCCGCACGGCGTGCCGAACCGGGGCAGGCCGCGGCGGCCGAGCGGGAGCAGCCGGCGAACACGGCCCGCCCGGCCGAACACAAGGGCATGTGGAGCCAGTTCCTCAACTGGCTCACACGGTGATCTGCGCAACACCTCCACAACCCGCCCCATTCGCATGAAGATCGAACGGCACGGGTAGTGAGCAACGCGGTACTCAAGTTGCTTACGAGTCAAAGGAGGTGTCGTGGACCACATATCCACGAACGCCGCTTTCCCGGCGCCGGACCCCCTGATACCCGCCCCCCGAGGCGGGTATCACTTTGTGCGGCTCCGACCGGAGACGGGCCGGTGACCGGCGCCCCGACGGGCACGGACCCGCGGCGCACACCGACGCTCGGTTCCCACACGGGCGGTCAGCTGCGAAGACTCGGGGCGGTCGCGGGCCTGTGCCGAGCCGACGTCGAGACCTACGCACAGGTCCTGACCGAGTCACTGGGCCCGGCGGCCGAGCGGCCGCTGAGCCTGCCGCCGCCCACCCGCACCTTCCTGTCCGACGACCACACCCCCGTGGAGTTCTCCCTCTCCTTCCGACCGGACGCGGCACCCTCCGTGCGGGTCCTCGTCGAACCCGGCTGCGGCGCAGACAGCCTGGCTCACAACGGCCGTGTCGGAATCGAGGCGATCCGGGCCATGGCGCGGCGCTGGCACTTCGCCACCGACGTCCTCGACGAACTCCGGGACCTGTTCCTGCCGGCCGCTCCGCAGGGCCCCCTCGCCCTGTGGTGCGCGCTGGAGCTGAGGCCCGGTGGGGTACCCAAGGTCAAGGTCTATCTGAACCCGGCGGCAGGTGGGGAGGAACGTTCCGCCGCGACGGTGCGCGAGGCTCTGCGCCGGCTCGGGTTCCGGCAGGCGTACGACGGTCTGCCCCGGGGCGCCGGGCATCCGTTCCTCGCCCTGGACCTCGGGGACTGGGCGGAACCCCGGGTGAAGGTGTACGTGCGGCACGAGAACCTCTCGGCCGGCCAGGCCGGGCGCCTGTCCCGGATGGACTCGGGTCCCGGGCCCGCGGCGGTCGAGGGGTTCTTCCGCACGGCCGCGGGTCTCGGCCCCGACGCGACGGGGCTCGGCGGGAGGCCCGGCCTGTCCTGCCACTCCTTCACCGACACCAGTACCGCACGGCCGAGCGGATTCACCCTGCACATCCCGGTCAGGGACTACGTCCGGCACGACGGGGAGGCCCTGGCCCGGGCGTCGAAAGTCCTGCGCCACCACGGCATGGACGCCTCCGTGCTCGACCGCGCCCTGGCGGCCCTCACCGAGCGGCGGCCCGAGGACGGGGTGGGCCTGATCGCCTACCTGGCCCTGGCACACCAGCGGGACCAGGCCCCGCGGGTCACGGCGTACCTCTCCTCGGAGGCGTACGCGGTCCGGCCGCCGGTCGTGGAGACCGTCCGCCGAGCGGTGCCGGTGTCCTGACCGGACCGTCCGCACCCGACGGGGCTCCCGGTGCGATCCGCCGGGAGCCCACGTCGTGGACCCGGCCGGGCGCCGTCGCGGACGTGCGCGGCGACGCCGGGCGGGGCACTCACACGGGCAGCGACTCCCGGAACCCGGCCAGGTACGGGCCCACGTCGACCTGGATCGAGGCCCCTTCGGTCCGGCCGTAGCGCTGGACGATGCCGGTGAGGTACGTGCCGACCTCCTCGCGCATCTCCTCGGCCGCCGGCAGTGCCGCGGCGCCGTCGATCAGGCGGGCCACCCACTCCGCTTGGGCCTCCACGAGACGGGTGATCGCGCCCACGGGGCGCACCAGCCCGACGAAGTACAGACCGGGCCGGTCCGCCGGGACGACCCGCCGGTACAGCTCGACCGAGCCGTCCGCCGCCACCGGGCAGCCGGCCGGCAGGAACGGGAAGGTCATGTGGAAGCCGGTGCAGTAGACGACCGCGTCGGCGGGCTCGGAACTGCCGTCCGTGAACACGACCCGGTCGCCGTCGAACGAGGCGATCGCGGGCTTCGGCGTCACCGCGCCGTGCCGGATCCGGCTGAGGATCTCGTCCGAGAGGGTCGTCGCGGAGGAGAAGACCGGGTGGTCGGGCTCGGGAAGGCCGTAGTCCGACAGCCTGCCGCGCGCCACCAGCAGGGCCTGCTCGACCCACTTGCGCCGTTCCGCGAAGGACATCTCGTTCCACCAGGGAGCCTCGGCGATCTCGTCGACCGACATCCCGAACAGCTGCTTGGGCACGATGTGCAGCCCCCGGCGCACCGACAGCAGGGTCCGCTCCGCGTGCCGGGAGAGGTCCGCCGCGATGTCCACCGCGGAGGCGCCGAGGCCCACCACGACGACGCGCCGGCCGGCGAAGTCGCCGCCGTCGCGGTAGTCCAGGGAGTGAAGAATCGTTCCGGCGAAGGAGTCGGCACCGGCCGGCAGGGGGTCGGGCAGGGCCGGATCGGTGTGGTGCCCCGAGGCGACGACCACCTGCTCGAACCGGCGCGAGGTCTGCGCGCCGTCCGCGCCCCGGCTGACGACGGTCCACAGGCCGTCGGCGTCCTGACGGACGGAGAGCACCTCGGTCCGCAGCTCGACGTGGCCGAGCAGGCCCGCCCACTCGGCGAAGGACCGCAGGTAGGCGGCGACCTGGCTGTGCCGGGGGTAGAGCGGGTACGACTCCGGCATCGGGAAGTCCGCGTATCCGGTCAGCTGCTTGGCGGTGTTCAGGTGCAGGGTCCGGTAGCCCGGACCGCGCTCGCCGGCCCCCGGCTGACGCCAGATCCCGCCGACGTCGGGTGCCTTCTCCAGGCAGACGAAGGAGATGCCGCGCTCCTTCAGGGCATGGCCCATCGCCAGGCCCGACAGGCCTGCACCGATCACACACACACGCACGGGACGTCCCCCCAGGATGTACTCAACCTCCCCCGATCATGCACTTACTGCCCATCCGTATCTCCACGCACACCAGAACGACCGGGGAACGGGCGTGTCGGTGGTCACGTTTCACGCGCCCCGCAGGTCCCGCACCCGGCGGATCTTGCCGAGCGAGCGCTCCAGCGTCTCCGGCTCGACGACCTCCACCTCGACGGTGACCCCCACACCGTCCTTGACGCCCTGGGCGATCGCCCGTGCGGCGGCCTCGCGCCGCTCGGGACCGGCGTCGGGGCGGGCCTCGACCCGTACGGTCATGTGGTCCATGCGGCCGCGTTCGGTGAGCCGGATCTGGAAGTGCGGGGCGACGCCGGGTGTGCGCAGCACGATCTCCTCGACCTGGGTCGGGAAGACGTTCACCCCGCGCAGGATGATCATGTCGTCGCAGCGGCCGGTGACCTTCCGCATCCGCCGGAAGGCGGGACGCGCGGTGCCGGGCAGCAACCGGGTCAGGTCGCGCGTGCGGTACCGGATCACCGGGAGCGCCTCCTTGGTGAGGGAGGTGAAGACGACCTCGCCCTCCTCGCCCTCGGGCAGCACCGCGTCCGTGAGCGGGTCCACCACCTCGGGGTAGAAGTGGTCCTCCCAGATGTGCAGTCCGTCCTTGGTCTCGACGCACTCCTGCGCCACGCCGGGGCCGATCACCTCGGACAGGCCGTAGATGTCGACGGCGTGGATGTCCATGCGCTCCTCGATCTCGCGCCGCATCTCCTCGGTCCACGGCTCCGCGCCGAAGATGCCGACCCTGAGGGAACTGCCGCGCGGATCGATGCCCTGGCGCTCGAACTCGTCGAGCAGCGTGAGCATGTAGGAGGGGGTGACCATGATGATCTCGGGGCGGAAGTCCTGGATGATCTGGACCTGACGTGCCGTCATGCCGCCGGACGCCGGGATCACCGTGCAGCCGGCGCGCTCCGCGCCGTAGTGGGCGCCGAGTCCGCCGGTGAACAGGCCGTAGCCGTAGGAGATGTGCACCTTGTGGCCCGGGCGGCCGCCGGCGGCGCGGATCGAACGGGCTGTGACGTCCGCCCACATGGACAGGTCGTTCTCGGTGTAACCGACCACGGTGGCACGGCCGGTGGTGCCGCTGGAGGCGTGCACGCGCCGCACGTCGGACATCGGGACCGCGAACATGCCGAAGGGGTAGGTGTCCCGCAGGTCCGCCTTGGTGGTGAAGGGGAACCTGGACAGGTCCGCCAGGCTGCGGCAGTCCTCGGGCGTCACCCCGGCGGCGTCGAACTTCTTGCGGTACAGCTCCACGTTGTCGTAGGCGTGCCGCAGGGTCGCGCGCAGGCGGTCGAGCTGGAGTTCGCGGAGCTGCTCGCGGGAGAGCCGCTCGGCGTCGTCGAGCAGGTCGTGGGGGAGGGGCTCGCCCGGTCGGGGTGCCGGGGCCGCCCCGGTCGTCGGCTCGCTGCTCATCGCGACTCCTTCGTCGTCGTGCCCGGCGTCTCGCGCGCCGTGTCCTCCCGGGCGCTGCGGCTGCGGCCGCGGAACTCCGCGATCAGCTCGTCGCCGCGCCGCACGCTCACGTCGTAGATGCCGCTGCGTCCGAACCGGGCACGCTCCTCGGCGCGGGCGACCAGCACGTCGCCCTCGCGGGCCGGGGCGACGAAGACGATGTCGGCGCCGGCCGCGACCGTGACCGGTCCGTGGCTGTTGCAGGCGCAGGCGAACGCGGTGTCGGCGAGCAGGAAGAGGAAGCCGCCGTGGGCGATCCGGTGTCCGTTGACCATCGCCGGGGTCACGGTCATCCTGACGACAGCGGTTCCCGCGCCGTGCTCGACCAGTTCGATGCCCAGTCCCCGTGACGCCTCGTCCGCGGCGAACATCACCTCCGTGGGCGTCCGCTCAGTGGTCTGCGACACCGTACCCACCACCCATTCTCCCGACCGACCATTCGGTTAGCTCGCGGCAAGGTCAAGTAATCCAGCCGTGCGGCGGCGCTGTCAAGAGTGTGACCGGCGTGCGTCCGGCTCTTGCCCGGCGGACGGAAACACGTCACACTGGTACCGAACGAATGGTCGGTTGGGAAGCTGGTGACGATGACCACGACACACGCCGCCGAGGCGCCGCCCCCGGACGCGCCGGACGGGCTCCAGGAGCACTTCGACGCGACGATCGCGCGCGACCAGCGGGTCGAGCCGCGGGACTGGATGCCCGACGGCTACCGCAGGACACTGGTCCGGCAGATCGCCCAGCACGCGCACTCGGAGATCATCGGCATGCAGCCCGAGGGCGAGTGGATCACCCGGGCACCGTCGCTGCGGCGCAAGGCGATCCTCTTCGCCAAGGTCCAGGACGAGGCCGGCCACGGCCTGTACCTGTACTCGGCGGCCGAGACCCTCGGCGCGGACCGCGAGGACCTCACCCGGCGGCTGATCGAGGGCCGCCAGAAGTACTCGTCGATCTTCAACTACCCGACCCTGAGCTTCGCGGACGTCGGTGTGATCGGCTGGTTCGTGGACGGCGCCGCGATCTGCAACCAGGTGCCGCTGTGCCGCAGCTCGTACGGGCCCTACGCGCGCGCGATGGTGCGCATCTGCAAGGAGGAGTCCTTCCACCAGCGGCAGGGCTACGAGCTGCTGATGACGATGATGCGCGGCACCGACGCCCAGCGCGAGATGGTCCAGGACGCGGTGAACCGCTGGTGGTGGCCGTCCCTGATGATGTTCGGCCCGCCCGACGACGCCTCGCCCAACTCGGCGCGCTCCATGGCCTGGAAGATCAAGCGGCACAGCAACGACGAACTGCGCCGCCGCTTCGTCGACATGACCGTCCCGCAGGCCGAGAAGCTCGGCGTCACCCTGCCCGACCCGGAGCTGCGCTGGAACGAGGAGAGCGGGCACCACGACTTCGGCACCCCCGACTGGGACGAGCTGATGCGCGTCATCAAGGGCGACGGCCCCTGCAACGACCGGCGGATGGAGCGGCGGCGCACCGCCCACGAGGAGGGCGCCTGGGTGCGCGAGGCGGCCACCGCCCACGCCGCCAAGCAGGCCGCCCGCACGGAGAAGGGAGCGGCGGCATGAGCGCCGACAAGCCCCAGCACCACGAGAAGCAGGGCTGGCCGCTGTACGAGGTCTTCGTGCGCGGCAAGCGCGGACTCAACCACGTCCACGTCGGCTCGCTGCACGCCGCCGACGACGCCATGGCCCTCACCCACGCCCGCGACCTCTACACCCGGCGCAACGAGGGCGTGAGCATCTGGGTGGTGCGCTCCGAGCACATCGCCGCCTCCACCCGCGACGAGAAGGACCCCTTCTTCGCCCCCAGCGCCGACAAGGTCTACCGCCACCCGACCTTCTACGACATCCCCGACGACGTCCCCCACATCTAGGAGCAGGGCATGAGTGACGACCACGTCTACCTCACCCTGGCCGAGGGACACGAGGACGACACCCGCTGGGCCTACGGCACCGGCTTCGAGGACCCGCTGCACGGCGTCGACACCACCGTCCCCGAGGGCGTCGACGCCGAAGCGCTGGCCGCCGAGTGCGTGGCGCTCGCCGACGACGCCCTGGTGAGCGCACAGCGGCTCGCCGAGTGGGTCACGCGCGCCCCGGAGCTGGAGGAGGAGGTGGCGCTGGCCAACATCGGCCTCGACCTGCTCGGCCAGGCCCGCCTGCTCTACTCCCGCGCGGGCCAGGCCGACGGCACCGGCCGCGACGAGGACGCCTACGCCTACTTCCGGGACGCCGAGGACTTCCGCAACGTGCGGCTGGCCGAACTCCCCGGCGGCGACTTCGCGTTCGCGGTCGTACGGCTGCTGGTGCTCTCCAGCTGGCGGCTGGCCCACTTCCGGCGCCTCGAGGCGCACCCCGACCCGGTGCTCGCGGCGGTCGCCGCCAAGGGCGTCAAGGAGCTGACCTACCACCGGCAGTACGCCGCCGAGTGGTGCGTGCGCCTGGGCGACGGCACCGACGAGTCGCACCGCCGGATGCGCGCCGCACTGGACGAGGCCGCCCCGTACCTGGGCGAGCTGCACACGGCGTACGACGTGCGGGACGAGGTTGCCGAGGACCTGCGCCAGGTCACCGAGGCCGCCGGGCTGACCCTGCCGGTCCACCGCCCGCTGCCCGGATCGGGCCGCGCCGGCGAGCACACCGAGCACCTGGCGCCGCTCCTCACCGAGCTCCAGGGCGTCGCCCGCGCCCACCCGGGGGCGACATGGTGACCGGCGGCCCCGCACTCCTGGACGCCCACCGCGCCCGGCACGTCGCCGAGCAGGTGCCCGACCCCGAGCTGCCCATGCTGACCCTCGCCGACCTCGGCGTCCTGCGCGACGTCGAGGTGACCGTGGACGGCACGGTCGTGGCGAGCCTGACCCCCACCTACTCGGGCTGCCCGGCCATGGCCGAGATGCGGGCGGACGTCGCCGCGCGGCTGCGGGACGCGGGGTACCCGCGCGTGGAGATCCGCACCGTCCTGGATCCGCCCTGGACCAGCGACTGGATCACCGAGTCGGGCCGCCTGAAGCTCGCCGAGCACGGCATCGCCCCGCCGGGGGCCGCGCCCCGCGGTCCCGTCTCCCTGGTCCTGTCGCCCACCCGGCCCGCGGTGCCCTGCCCCCGCTGCGGCTCCGCGGACACCGAGGAGACCTCCCGCTTCGCCGCCACGTCCTGCAAGGCGCTGTGGCGCTGCCGGGCCTGCCGCGAGCCGTTCGAGTACGTCAAGGAGATCTGATGGCCCCGACCGCCCCCGTCCCGGCGGCCCCCGTGCGCACCCGCCGCCGGCCCGCCTTCCACACCCTGCGCGTCGCCGCCGTGGAGCGGCTGTGCGCGGACGCCGCGGCCGTGAGCTTCGAGATCCCCGACAAGCTGGCCGGGGAGTTCGCCTTCGCGCCCGGACAGTCGCTCACCCTGCGGCGCGAGGTGGACGGCCGGGACGAGCGCCGCTCCTACTCGATCTGCGCGCCGGCCGGTTCGGCGCCGCGCATCGGGGTGCGGGTGGTGCCGGGCGGGCTGTTCTCGGCGTGGCTGGTCGAGGACGTGCGGCCGGGCGACACCGTGCAGGTGATGGCCCCCACCGGCCTCTTCACCCCCGACCTGGCCACCCCCGGCCACCACGTGCTGATCGCGGCCGGCTCGGGCATCACACCGATGGTGTCCATCGCCGAGTCGGTGCTCGCCGCCGACGACCGGTCCACCGTCACCCTCTTCTACGGCAACCGCCGTACCGGCACGGTGATGTTCGCCGACGAGCTGGCCGACCTGAAGGACCTCCACCCCACCCGCTTCCACCTCGCCCACGTGCTCTCCCGCGAGCCCCGCGAGGCCGAGGTGCTCTCCGGCCGGCTGGACGCGGAGCGGCTCTCGGCACTCATCGGCTCCCTGCTGGACGTGGAGAGCGCGGACCACTGGTGGCTGTGCGGGCCCCAGGGCATGGTCGCCGACGCCCAGCAGGTCCTGGCCGGCCTCGGCGTCCCGGCGGAGCGTGTCCACCGGGAACTGTTCTACGCCGACGACGAGCCCGTGCGGGAGGTCCGTCACGAGGAGAGCGGTCCGCAGGGCCCCGTCAGCGAGGTCACCGTCGTCCTGGACGGCCGCTCCACGACCGCCCCGCTCTCCCGCGAGCGGCCGGTCCTCGACGGGGCCCAGCAGACCCGCCCCGACCTGCCCTTCGCCTGCAAGGGCGGGGTCTGCGGAACCTGCCGGGCCCTGGTCACCGACGGCAGTGTCGACATGCGCCGCAACTACGCCCTCGAGGTGGCCGAGGTCGACGCGGGTTACGTCCTCACCTGCCAGTCGTACCCGGTGTCCGAGGAGCTGACCGTGGACTACGACAGCTGACCCCGGGACGGTCCGGCCCCGCTCAGGCCGGGTTGTCGCCGTGGGTGAGGGTCTCCCAGGCGACGAAGAGGTTGTTCGTGCCGGAGGGGCGGGTGCGCTCGGTCAGGGCCTGGGTGTTGGTCATGGCGAAGCCGAGGCGGTTGTGCATCGCGTTGTAGCCGACCTCGGTGACCGGGCCCAGCCCGAGGTCGATTTCCCCGCCGCACAGCCAGTCCGGCGCGGCCGCGCCCTGCTCGTACTTCGCCTGGAAGCCGAGCGCGTGCCGCAGGCGCTCGCCGACGTCGGTCCCGTACAGGTCCCGGCCCTGGATCCGGCTGGTCTCGGCGACGTGCGAGATGGACGCGATGCCGTATCCGGTGTGGGTGAGGTCCCGGCAGGTCTCCTGGGTGAGGCCGGTGACGAAGGTGGACTGGCCCTGCCAGTACCTGACGATCTCGTCCCGGGTGTCGAGGTGCTGGCTCGGCACGGTCTTCGGCAGGGCCCCGTCGGACTCCAGGTACACGTACGCGGCCGTGCGGGTGCGGAACCTGGCCATGGCCCTGTCGTAGGAGTCCCGGTCCTCCAGGAAGACGGAGATGCCGACGGCGGCCTCCGTCATCGTCAGCTCCCAGTTGCCGTTGGAGTTCGACCCGTTGATGATCTCGGGCAGGTAGACGTCCCGGAGCATGGTGGCGAAGCGGCCGGAGTTGGCCCAGTTTCCGCCGTACGTGTACTTGATGATCTCGGCGGCCTTGGCCCAGGAGGATCCGGCCCACCCGGTCTGCAGCGGCGCGTTGCTGTTGGTGTGGTCCCGGAGCACGGCGGACCAGGCGTCCATCAGCTCGATGGACTTGCGGGCGTACCGCTCGTCACGGGTGAGGTACCAGGCCAGCGCGTTGGTGTAGGCCGCGATGGCGTCCTCGCGCTCGTCGGTGCAGCCGTGGTTCGGGTTGGAGTAGGAGCCGCACTCCACCACCGCGCGGGGCTTCGGGGTGCGGTTCGGGTCGGCGTACCTGCTGGCCGTCATCTGGTCGAAGGCGCCCTTCCAGGGCTGGGCCCCCGCGGCGACCTTGGCGCGGACGAAGTCGAGTTGCCCCTGGGAGACGGTGACTCCGGGGTGCGTGAACGCGGCCGGTGCGGCGTCCGCACGGGGAGCGGCCGGGCCGGGGCCGGCCAGCAGGGCGCCGACGAGGGCGGCGGTGAGGGTCGTGAGAAGTGCGGCACGGGATCTGCGGTGACGGCGCGTGGGAGCAGAGGACATGTGGGGGGTCCATCCGTTCGTGTATGTGAACGCTGAATGCCTTCCTGAACGTTCGACTGCGCCGTGACGATAGGTAGAGACCAATGGGGCGTCAAGGGGCCACGCGAGGAATGCGGAGAGGTCCGGGCCCGCGAAGGCGCGCGAACACTATGAACGCAACGGCGGAAGGGGTGGCTCCGGCTCCGCCGCGTTCCTAACATCCCTGCTCGCAGCGCAACTTCGCGCCGGACCGCAGCAGCAGAGCACGTACAGGAGCCGCACCTTGCCCACACTCCACGCTCCCGCGCACGACACCGGGCCCGCCCGCCGCAGAGGCCGCCCCGCGGTGGTGGCCGCCGCGCTCGCCGCCGTCCTCCTCGGCACCCTCGGCAACGTGACCGCCGCCCCCGCGCGGGCCGCCGATCAGCCCGCGGGCGCGCAGCCGGTGGCCGCCGACTGCCCGCCCAACCTTGCGGACAAGGCCACCTGCTACACCGGCCAGGACGCCAACGGGGCCCACTACGCTATGGCCGTGCCGCACCGCTGGAACGGCTCCCTCGTCGTGCACGCGCACGGCGGCCCCGGCCTCGGCGACGCCTCCGACCCGGCCCGCAGCACCGAGGACCTCGAACGCTGGGCGGTGATGGTCGACCAGGGATACGCCTGGGCCGGCTCCTCCTACCGGCGCGGCGGCTACGGGGCCCGCATGGCGGCCGCCGACACCGAGAACGTACGCCGCCTGTTCACCGACCGGTTCGGCCGGCCCGGACACACCTACCTCCACGGCCAGTCCTGGGGCGGCAACGTCGCCGCCAAGGCCGCCGAGACCTACGGCCGGCGCCCCGGGGCCTACGACGGGGTGCTGCTGACCAACGGCGTCCTCGGCGGCGGTTCGCGCGGCTACGACTACCGCGTGGACCTGCGGGTGGTCTACCAGTACTACTGCCACAACCACCCGCGCCCCACCGAGCCGCAGTACCCGCTGTGGCAGGGTCTGCGCCCCGGCTCCACCATGACGACCGCCGGCCTGCGCGCCCGCCTCCAGGAGTGCACGGGCTACGCCTCCGACCGGGCGGACCGGACCGCGTCGCAGCAGCGCAACCTCGACGACATCCTCGCCGTCACCGGCATTCCCGAGCGCACCCTGGAGTCCCATCTCCGGTTCGCCACCTTCACGTTCCGGGACATCGTGACCAACCGGCTCGACGGGCGGAACCCGTGGAGCAACCGGGGGGTGCGCTACACCGGCTCGCACGACGACAAGGCGCTCAACGCCGGTGTCGAGCGCTTCTCCGCCGACCCCACCGCACGCCGGGACCTGTCCTGGGACAGCGATCTCACCGGCAGGGTGTCCGTACCCGTCCTCACGCTGCACGCCATCGACGACCCCACGGCGTTCGTCGAGCACGAGGCGGCCTACCGCGCCACGCTCCGGGGGGCGGGCCGGGACGAGAACCTCGTCCAGACGTTCACGAGCGAGCACGAGCACAGCTCGCTGAGCGACTCCGAGTACGCCAACTCCCTCTCGGCGCTGGACGCCTGGGTCCGCACCGGGCACAGGCCGAGCCCGCGTTCGATCGCCGCCGGCTGCGCCGCCTTCGACGCGGCCTACGGCGACGGCTGCTTCTACGACCCCGGCTTCCACCCCGCGCCGTACGCCTCTCGGGTGCGGCCCCGGCCGGGTGGCCTCGCCTGGCCCGCCATGACGGCCGCGCAGGAAAGGGCGTGGAGCAGGATCGAGGGCATCGGGATCGCGCCCTAACTCCGCTCTTCCAGTACCGCCCGGATCACGTGGCGTGCGTTGCCGGCCATCGCGGGGTTGGTCCCGCGGTGGTACGGCAGGGCGATCAGTGCCTGGGAGAGGGTGCGGCCCCGGCCGCGCCGCCAGGTCGCCGCGTCCACGCCGAGTGCCTGGCGGAAGACCTCCCTCGCGCCGGACGGCAGCAGGTTCCACGCCGGGAAGAGGTCGCAGGCCGGATCGCCCACGCCCATGCACCCGAAGTCGATCACCCCGGACAGCCTGCCGCCGGTCACCAGCAGGTTGCCCGGCATGAGGTCCGCGTGCAGCCAGCGGGGCGGTCCGTCCCAGGCCGGGGCGTGCAGCGCGTCCTGCCAGACCTCGGTCAGCGCGTCGCAGTCGACGTCCTCCTCGGGCAGGCCGCGCAGTTCGTCGAGCGCGGCCCGCGTCGACGCGTCGAGCGTGGCGAGCGGCCCGCCGCGGTACGCCGCCGGCGCGTCCGGCAGCGCGTCCGGCAGGGTGACGCTCCGCATCGCCGTCACGAACCCGGCCAGATCCCGCGCCAGCGACACCGGATCCGTCAGCCCTCCGGCCTCGGGGATCTCCCCGGGCAGCCACCGGTAGACCGACCAGGGCCACGGGTAGCCCTCGGCCGGCGCGCCTTCCCCGAGCACCTCGGGCACGGCGGTGGGCAGCAGCGGCGACAGCCGGGGCAGCCACTCCCGCTCCGTCACCACGTCCGCCACGCCGCCCCTGACCAGCGGCAGCCGTACGACCATGTCCTCGCCCAGCCGGTACATCGCGTTGACCGTGCCGCCGGAGGGGTGGCGCCGGACGGGCAGCCCCGCCCACTGCGGGAACCGGCCTTCGACCAGCCGCCGTACCAGACGGTCGTCGAGGGCGTACGGGTCCCGGTGTGTCTGCCCTGAACTCATGGACGTCATCCGACCCTTCGACGCGAACGGCCGTCAAATGCTTTCCCGGCCGGCCCGACGGCCCACCGACTGACCGACGAACGCCGCGCCCGCCGCCGTGCCCGCGGCCGTCAACAGGGCGCCGGGCAGCGACCACGTGGCCAGTGGGCCCGCGACGGCCACCCCCAGGGCGAAGGCGGTGACCTTGAGGCTCGCCCCGGTGGTGAAGATCTGGCCGCGCAGATGCTCGGGGGCCTCCCGGTGGCGCACCGCGAAGAGCGAGGTGAGCTGCGGCCCTTCGCCGACGCCGAGGACGAGTGCGGCCACGAGCAGGGCGACCGGCCGCCCCGTCGCCGCCAGCGCCAGCGCCGCGGCCTGCACCAGGGCCGAGAGCCGGACGACCGTGTCCGGGGCGACGGCGCGCGGGTGGCGCGCGAGTACGGCGTTGGCCGCCAGGGCGGAGACCGCCGCGCAGGAGAACAGCAGGGCTCCGCGCCCGGCCCCGCCGAGAACCCGTGCGCCCAGCAGCGGGACACAGGCCGTCAGCATGCCCTGGGCGGCACAGCAGACGACCGAGACGAGGGTCGCCCGGGCCAGCGGCGGAGACCGGACGACGACACGGAACCCGGCGGCGAGGGCCGCGGTCACCGGGGCGGGTCGCGCCCGAAGGGCCGTGGCGGTGCGCGCCGGCAACCGCCACGCCACGGGCGCGGCGACGGCGACCAGTGCTGCGGCGACCACGACCGCCGCGGAGGCTCCGAGCACCTCGGCCGCCGCACCGGCGAGGGCCGGACCGGCCAGGGCTGCCGCGCCGAAGGTCATCGCGTCCAGCGCGTTGGCCCTGGGCAGCCGTGGGGCCGCCGCCACCCGCGGGAGCTGCGCGGTCCAGCCGCCCGACAGCGCCGGACCCAGCAGCCCCGTGAGCACCGCGAGCAGGACGGTCCAGGCCGTCGGGAGGCGGCCGAGCCCCGCGAGGATCGCCGCCAGTCCCGCCGCGTACAGCGCGAGCGCGCAGGCCAGGAGCCGGCCCGGCCGCACCGCCCGGTCCAGGAGCGCCCCGAGCACCGGTCCACCGACCGCGGCGGCGACCGTGATGCCCGCGAGCAGCGACGACGCGCCCGTCGCCGATCCGGTGACGGCGAGTCCGGCCAGCAGCAGCGCCGGTCCGGACATCTCGTCACCGACGCGCGCGGCCGTCGCCCCGGCCAGGTAGGAGCGTACGGAGTATCCCTTCGGCATCCGGCCGACGGTACGGACGTAACTCAAAACTCCGCAACATGCGTTACATTCGGCCGGTGTCCACGCCTTCCGATCCCTCCGAAGCCGACTGGTCCACCAGGCACTCCGTGCTGTCCACGGCGCGGCGCACCGCCGCCCTGGTCAACGTGCTCTCGGGCGGCCCTCCCGGCCCCGGCAGCGGCACCGGTCCCCACCCCGCGCCCGACGCGGTCGCCGAAGTCCTGCGCGCCCACGGCGAGATCGATCCCTCCGACCTCACCTCCCGTGACGTCGAAGGGATGCGCGCGGGGGCCGTCCTGCTGCGGGAGGTCTTCGCCGCGGACTCCGCCGACGCCGCCGCGCACGCCCTCAACCGCCTCCTCGGGGCGCACACGGGAGCACTCCGGCTGACGTCCCACCAGGGCGTCACGCCCTGGCACCCCCACCTCGACCGCGGCGACGACGCGCCCTGGCCGGAATGGTTCCTGGCCTCGTCCTGCATGGCGCTGGCCGTCCTGGTCTGGGACCGCCAGCGCCCACCCGGCAGGGTCTGCGCGTCCGGTGCCTGCCGCAACGTCTTCATCCGGCAGGGCAGCGGTCCGGAGCGCCGCTACTGCTCACGCCGCTGTGCGACGAGGGAGCGGGTCGCGGCGCACCGGCGCCGGGGCTGACGGGGGCTGACGGGGTCTCAGACGCCGAACTCCGTGGGCGGGATGCCGAGCGCGGTGCACGCCTCGCGGATCGCGTACTGCTCGGACTGCTCGAAGGTGCCGTCGGCCCCGGCGACGACCATGCCGGTCTGGACCACCGCACGAGCCTCCGCGGGCTTCTTGGCGGCCTTGGCGATCACCTGGAGCGCCTCGGCCCTGCCCTGCTCGAAGTTGGCGAGGAGCCGGTCCACGTGCTGGTTGAACCGCTGGCGGAGCTGGTCCGCCGGGAAGTTCTGAAGCACCTCGTTGGAGACGATCAGCTCCTCCACGCGCTGCCGCTCCGACGGCTCCACCCGTCCGTCCGCGGCGGCGACCAGCGCGCACATGGCCATGCTGGCGTCCCGGTAGGCCCCGCTCTTGAGCTCGTTCTTGGCCGAGGCGAGCTGGGCCTTGAACATCCCGATCACCTGGGCCTTGGAACCGCCGGAGGAGCCGGAGGACGAGCCGGACCTGCCGCCTCCCAGGGGCCCGTGCGACCCCTGCCCGGACCCGCCCGCTCCCCGAGCGCCCTGGGACTGCTGGAAGGTCTTGGCCTGGTCCTTGATCTTGTCCCACATCGCCACTCGTGCCACCTCGGCTTCTGTCGCTGTGTATCGGTCTTCCTCGGCCGCGATTTCCCGCGGTCACCACGATGAACGCGCCCGGGAACCACAGGGTTCCCCAAAAGCAAAGGGAAGGCAAAGCGACTTTCGGCTGTCCCCGCTGAACTGTCCCCGCTTGAACTGTCCCTGCTCGAGCCGTCCCTACTGGGGCGCAGGGTGGGCGCGGTCCTGGTCCGGGGCGCCGGTGTGCCGACGGCAGGACGCGTCGTGCCGCGTGCCCAGAGAGGTCCACCACCGCTCGCAGCAGTCGTCGTGGACCGGGGAGCGGGCGCCGGGGCCCGTGCACTCCGGGCCGTGCACGACGCCGTCGGCGTGCCGCCAGAACGCGCAGCACGGTTCGAGACCCGACCCGAGCGGCTGCCGCACGCCGGGGCGGGCCAGGTACTCGGCCCGCACGGCCAGGGCGACACCGCGCCGGTGCAGCGCGCCCTCACGTGCCGCGCACCAGGCGAACACGGCGGCGGCGTACAGACCGGGCAGGGCGAGCAAGGGGTGACGGGTGGCGGCGTATCCGGCGGCGGCGAGAAGGAGCACGGCGGCGGCACGGCACGCACGGGCGGTGCGCAGGCTCGGCGTCACAGGGAACTCCCGTGGGTCGGCGGGGGAGAAGGCCTCGGGCCATCCGTATGCCCCCGGTTCGCCGTCCTACGGGTGCCCGGCCGAAATTCCGTTGCGGCCCGTGACCGCGGTCCCCGACTCTGCTTCTCATGTCCCCTGCCGACCTGCGACCGGCCACGCTCGCCGACGCCCCCGCCATCACCGAACTCCTCAACGAGATAGACCGGATCGAGATCGGCCGCCCCGAGACCGACCAGCACACCGTCGAAGCGGACCTGAAGCACCCGCGCACGGACCTGGCCCAGGACTCGTGGCTCGCCCTCGAAGACGGCCGCCCGGTGGCGTACGGGCTGCTGTGGGACGACTCCGGCGGGGAACGCGTCGACATCGACCACTACGTGCTGCCCGACCACCAGCGGTGCGGGCTGCGCATGCTGGTGGCCATGGAGGCCCGCGCCCTGGCCAGGGCACGGGCGAACGGCGCGGAGCGCGCCGTCGTCCACCTGCACCTCAACGCCCGGCCCACCACCGACACCACGCTCCTCACCGAGCGCGGCTGGAGCGTCGTGCGCACCCACCACGTACTGCGCCGCACGCTGGACCCGGCGGCCGACCTCCCGCCCGAGGCCCCGGCGGGCGTGCGGGTGCGGGCGTGCGCCACGGAGTCGGACCGCGTCAAGGTGCACGAGCTGTACCAGCGGTCGTTCGCACACCACTTCGACTTCCAGCCGCGCCCCTACCGGCTGTGGCTCGACGACATCGACGCCGCCGGGCTGGACTGGTCCCTGGTCTGGATCGCCGGCACCGACGACCTGGGCGACGCCGGATTCCTGATCGCCCGGGACGACCGCGAGGCCATGGGCTGGATCCGCGGCATCGGCGTGCTGGACGAGGCCCGTGGCCGCGGCCTGGGCGGCTTCCTCCTGCGCCACGCCTTCGCGCACTTCGCCGCGCGGGGCCGGGACACGGTGGGCCTCGGCGTCGACACCGCCAACGCGACGGGCGCCCCGCGGCTGTACCACCGCAACGGCATGACGGTCCACTTCGCGGTCGACACCTGGGAGGCCGTGCTCGTCTGAGGCACCGCGCCGGGCACCGCAGGGTGCGGCCCGTCGTGCGCGGGACCGTCAGGGGCGGCCCCGCCACGCAGTCAGGACCGCTCCTGCGCGTGGTGGCCCAGGGCCGCGCTGCGGCTCGTCGCCAGGTGATGGAGCACCAGTTCCTGGACGCGGTCCACGTCGCGCGCCGCGATGGCCCGGTAGAGGGCGTCGTGCTCCAGGGCGACGGCGAGCAGGTCGTCGTGCTGGCCCAGCAGCCAGCGCAGCCGGCTGCGCAGGACCCGCTCCAGTTCGTTGAGCAGCTCGTTGGCGGCCAGGGAGACGACGGTCTCGTGGAAGTCGGCGGCGGCACGGCGGGCCCGCACCGCGTCGTTCGCGCGGGCCGCGTCGAGTTCGGCGTCCACCGTCGCGCGCAGCCGTTCCAGTCCCTCCCGTGTGTGCCGCTGGGCGGCGAGCCGGAACCCCAGGGTCTCCAGGCCCGAGCGGACCTCGTCCAGGTCGGCGATGTCGCTCGTGGTGAACTCCCGCACCACCGCCCAGCTCCGTGGCCTCGGTGTCACCAGACCCTCCGACACCAGGGTCTTGAGGGCCTCGCGGACCGGGAGCCGGCTCACGCCGAGGGACTCGGCCAAGTCCCTTTCGACCAGGCGGCTGCCCGGACTCCGCACCCCGTCGACGATCTCGTCGCGCAACCGCCGCGTGACCCGCTCGGACTCGGGCGTGAAGCCCTCTGACGCAGCCATCGCCGTCCCTCGTCTGTTTCCCGTTCCCCGGCACGCCGACCGCGCCGTGCGGGGCGGCGGTCGGGCGGCCCGTCAGGATACCCCGGGGGCCGCGGGCGGCCGGGGCGGGACGGCGCGACGACGGGTCAGCCCGCCTGCGGGGGCCAGTTGACGATCCGCTTGGGACGCGGGCGGGCGTAGGTGCGCACCTTGGACGTGGACAGACCGAGCCGGACCAGCGACTCCGCGACCGTCACGGCGGCGGTCACCCCGTCGACCACGGGGACACCGGTGCGCTCCACCACACGCTCGGCGAGACCCGCCATGCCCCCGCAGCCCAGGCAGATCACCTCGGCCCGGTCGTCCTCGACCGCTCGGGCGGCCTGCTCGGTGATGGCGTCCACGGCGCCCTGTTCGTCCTCTTCCAGTTCGAGTACGGCGAGCCCGCTGGCCCGCACCGAGGCGCACCTGGCGCTCAGTCCGGCCACCTCCAGCCGCTCCTCGATGAGGGGGACCGTACGGTCGAGGGTGGTGACGACGGAGTAGCGGCGGCCCAGGTACTGCGCGGTGCTCGCCGCCGCCTCCGTGATGTCGACGACGGGGACGTCGAGCAGTTCCTGGAGCCCTTCCCGCCCGTGTTCGCCGTAGCCGGCCTGGATCACCGCGTCGAACGGCTCCGGATGGGCACGGACGGCCTCCATCACCGCGACCGCGGCGAGGTAGCTCTCGTAGTTGCCCTCGACGGACTCCGCGCCGAAGGCCGGCGTCAGCGGCACGATCTCGGTGCCGGGGGAAGCGGCGCCGGCGGCCTGCTTGCCGATCGCGTCGGTGATGGACTGCGTGGTGTTGACGTTGACCACGAGGATGCGCATGGGGGCCTGGGCCTTCTGCTCGGACGGGGTGGTTCCACGACGGGGCGGGTCGGGGAGGCACGCGCAGGGGGAGGAGCGTGCCGGAGGAGAGAGCGTGCCGGGCTATTCCGCCGCGACGGCGATCGCCTCGCCGTCCACGTCACGGAACGGGGAGGCACGGTCGGCGATCAGCGCGTACAGCCCCGCGCCGAGGACCGCGCCGACGAACCAGGAGAACCCGGCCGCGGCGTGGAAGAAGGGGACGAGGGCGACGACGACGGCGATCGTGGCGCTGGGGACGAAGGCGGCGACGGCGCGCGGGTTGTAGCCGCGCCGGTAGTGGTATTCCGCGCCCGCGTCCTCGGTGTAGAGGGCCGGCACGTTCACACGGGACTTCCGCAGCAGCCAGTAGTCCGCCATGATCACGCCGAACAGGGGGCCGAGCAGCGCGCCGAGCCCGCCGAGGAAGTAGTTCACGACGACGGGGCTGTCGTAGAGGTTCCAGGGTGTGATCACCAGGCCCAGGACCGCGCTCACCAGACCCGCGCGGCGGAAGTCGAGCCGGTGCGGGAAGAGGTTGACCAGGGCGTAGATCGGCGCGACGAAGTTGGCCAGCAGGTTCACCGCCACCGTGAGGGCGATGAGACAGAGCGAGGCGACGGCCAGCAGGAACATGTTGGGGATGGTCCGCACGATGTCCGTCGGGCTGGTGATCACGTGCCCGTCGAGGGTGAACTGGGCTCCGCTGAGGACCGCCACGATGACGGCGAAGAAGAGCATGTTCACCGGGATGCCGATCACGTTGCCCCGGACGATGGAGCCGCGACTGCGCGCGGACCGGGTGAAGTCGCAGAAGTTCAGCACGAACGTCCCGTAGATCACCACCCACAGGGCCGCGGCCTGGAGCACCTGGAGCCACATCGCGCCGCCGGTGAGCGGATCGCCGATCGACACGGAGACCGAGCCGTCGGCCCGGACGAACATCCACACCGCGAGGGCGCACATGGTGAGCAGCGTGGTGGGCGCCGCGAAGGCCATGTACCGGCGGATCATCTGCATCCCGTAGCTGACGATGAGCACCTGGAGGGCCCACAGCGCCAGGAAGGTGATCCAGCCGAGCGTCGACTGGCCGAGCAGGGAGTTGGTGTCCAGGGAGGCCAGGGACGGGAACATGGCCACCAGGAGGGCGCTCAGCACGGCCGAGGCCAGATAAGTCTGTATACCAAACCAGGCGATCGCCACCGCACCGCGGACGGTGGCCGGAATCTTCGCCCCCTTGATGCCGAACGCGATGCGGCTCATGACGGGGAACGGCACGCCCGTCTTGTGGCCCATGAATCCGGACAGGGTGAGCAGGAGGAAGAGCAGGACCGAGGCGAGCGCGAAGGCGGCGAGGATGCCCCACACGTTCAGCCCGAGGGCGAACAGCCCGATGGCGAAGGCGTAATTGCCCAGGCTGTGCACGTCGTTGGCCCACAGCGTGAAGACGTTGTAGGCGCCCCAGCGGCGCCCTTCCCGCTTCGTCGGGGCCAGGTCGTACGTGTAGAGGCCGGAGCTGGTCGCGGTGTCGCCGGTCCGGGTGGACGGGCGGCGGTCTTCCAGGGCAGTCATACGGGACTCCTGGGATCAGGTGCGGGGAGTTGGAGGCTTTCACAAGGCGGAAGCGGCTTTCCGGTGCCCAGAACGTAGTTTTCGCCAAACCGCACCGTCAAGGGGTCTGCGGCAAATGGAATACCATTTTTTGAGCCGTCGACGGATGCGGTTCAGCGGCATGCCGCCGCGTGCCTCTCTCCGGCGGTCCGGCGGTGCGGCGGTCCGGCGGTGCGGCGGCCCGGCCGGCGGTCCGGACTCAGCGCCGCGCGCTGCCCTCCGTGCTCTCCCGCAGGACGAGCCGGTGGTCCACGACGAGGTCCCGGGGCGCCTGGGCCTGCGACCCGGCGCCGTCCGGAGCCGTCGCCTCCTCGATGCGGTGCCGGAGCAGCTGGACGGCGACCTTGGCCACCGCCGCCTTGTCCGGGGCCACCGTGCTCAGCGTCGGGACGCTGAACCGGCCGCCCTCCACGTCGTCGAAGCCGATGACGGCGACGTCCTCGGGCACCCGGACCCCGTGCTCGTGCAGGGCGCGCAGCGCACCCAGCGCGAGCTGGTCGTTGAGGCAGAGCAGCGCGTCGGGCCGCGCGCCCTCCGAGAGGGCCCGGGTCACGGCCCGCGCGCCGTCGGGCATCCGGAAGGAGTCGACCGGCAGCACGGCGGCCGGATCGTAGGCGATGCCCGCCTCCGCCAGGGCGGCCCGATAACCCCGGGTGCGGGCCTGGGCCGTCCCCAGGCCGGCGTCGTCGCGCCCGCCGAGGGCGAGGACGGTGCGGCGCCCGAGTGCGATCAGATGGCGGGTCGCCTCAAGGGCGGCGCGCTCGTTGTCGATGGCCACATGGTCGGCGCCCTCCTCCAGCAGCTCGCCGAGCAGCACCGTGGGCGGGAGACCCGTGCGGTCCCGCAGGTCGTCGGCGGTCAGGGCGAGCGGGCTGAGGATGATGCCGTCCACGAAGGTGGAGCCGAATCCGGCCAGTGCCGCCAGTTCGTGGGCGCGATCCGCCCCGGACTGATGGATGAGGACGGTCAGGGAGCATTCCTCCGCCTCGCGGACGACATGCCGGGCCAGCTCCGCGAAGTACGGTATGTCCAGCTCAGGGACGACGAGTGCGATGATGCCGGTTCTGCCCTTGCGCAGGTGACGGCCGGCCAGGTTCACGCGGTAGCCGAGGTGTTCGATGGCCTCGCGCACCACCTGCCTGGTGCGGTCGGAGACATGGGCGTAGTCATTGATGACATTCGACACCGTCTTCTCCGACACGCCCGCGTGACGTGCGACGTCCTTGATCCTGGGCCGTGCCACCGAGACCTCCCTGCCTCTTCCGCGCTGCCCGAGTGTATGTCCCGGTGCGCGGAGGGCTTCGGCGCAGGTCCACTTCCGCCCAGCTCTTTACAGCCAATGTACATCGATGTAAAAACTAGCCACCGCATGAGCTCCGGCCGTCGAAAGGTCCGCGATGAGTTCCCGTTTGCCTGCCCAGGGGGTGCCGGCCGTGTCCGACCCGGTCCGCCGCCCCAGCCGCCGCCGGCTGCTGCGTCACGCCATGGCCGGGGCGGGAGCCCTGATCGCCGCGGGCCCGCTGTCCGGCTGCGCCTCACCGGCCTCGGCCTCCGGGGCGTCCGCCCTGAGCGTCTGGGACCTCTTCCAGGGCGGCGACGGCATGCTCATGGACGACATGATCGAGGCCGTGTCCAAGGGGGCCGGGGGTGCCGAGGGCTTCGAGGTCGACCGGACGATCCTGGACTGGGGCCCGTCGTACTACACCAAGCTCGCCATGTCCGCGGCCGGCGGACGGGCCTCCGACGTGGCCGCCATGCACCTCTCCCGGCTCGCGGGCTACGCGCCCGGCGGCCTGGTGGACGCCTTCGACCTGGACCTGCTCGCCGAGTACGGTGTCACGGAGAAGGACTTCACCCCGGCCGTGTGGTCCCGCACCCGGCACGAGGGGACCGTCTACGCGATCCCGCTGGACGTCCACCCCTTCATCGTGTTCTACGACAAGAAGGCGGCCGAGAAGGCCGGGCTCCTGGACACTTCGGGCGAGCTGGCACCCATGGGATCCCCCGAGGCCCTGCTGGACGCCGGCCGGGCCCTCGCCGAGGCGACCGGGGAGGCGGGCATCCTGTTCGGCCACGTCACCGACACGGCCCAGAACTGGCGCCTGTTCGCCGGCCTCTACGCGCAGACCGGCGCCGAGTTCGACCTGCCCGACGGCGGCCCCCCGAAGATCGACGTCGACGCCGCCGTACGCGCCGTCACCCTCATGACGCGGCTCTTCGACGGGAAGACCAACCCCAACAACCTGGACTACAACGGAGCGCTGGCCGCCTTCTCCAGCGGCCGCGGCGGCATGGCGATGCTCGGCGAGTGGGAGCTGCCGACGCTCAAGAAGTCCGGCATGGAGCTGGGCGCCGCGCCCTTCCCGCAGGTCTTCGAGAAGCCCGCCGTCTACACCGACAGCCACAGCTTCGTCCTCCCGCACCAGAACAGCCCCGACCCGGCCCGGCGCCGCGAGGCCCACCGCTACGTCGCCCAGATACTCAAGCAGAGCCTCACCTGGGCGAGCGCCGGCCACATCCCCGCGTACCAGCCCGTCCTCGCGGAGCCCGAGTACGCCGCCCTCGACCCGCAGTCCTCCTACGCCGACGCCGCCAAGGTCGCGGTGCTCGACCCGCCCAACTGGTTCGCCGGCGCCGGTTCCAACTTCCAGAACCGGATGTGCCAGCCGCTCCAGTCGGCGCTGCTGGGCAACACCACCCCCGAAAAGGCGGTGCGGCAGATGGTCCGCGAGGCGGACACGCTGCTGCGGCAGCCCAACCCGGTGGCCTGACCAGCGAAAGGAGTGACCGACGTGACCACCACCGCACCCCTCGGCACCGAGGAGCAGACCGGCCCGCCCGCTGCTCCGGCGGACGGCCGCCGCACCGCCCTGAGCCGTGTACGCACCGGCAACGGGCTCGTCTTCGTCCTGCCGTTCCTGCTCGTGTTCGGCCTCTTCATGGTGTGGCCGATCGTCCAGGGCCTCTGGATGAGCTTCACCGACAGCTCGCTCGCCCTGCGCGACACGACCTTCGTCGGCTTCGACAACTACACCGAGGCGTTCGGCGACGCCGACGTGTGGAGCAGCCTCGGCAACACCGTCTTCTTCACCGCCGTCTCGAGCGTGCCGCTGGTGCTGATCGCGCTCGCGATGGCGCTGCTGGTGCACAGCGGACTCGCCGGTCAGTGGGCGTGGCGCCTGTCGTTCTTCGCCCCCTACCTGCTGCCCGTGACCGTCGTGACCATGATCTGGACCTGGCTGTACCAGCCGGAACTGGGCATGGCCAACCAGCTCCTCGACGCCCTCGGCATGGAACCGGTCGGCTGGCTGTCCGACGAGTCCGTCGCCATGTGGTCGGTCGCCGCCCTCACCGTCTGGTGGACGGTCGGCTTCAACTTCCTGCTGTACCTCGCGGCGCTCCAGTCCCTGCCCACCACCTTCGACGAGGCGGCGGCACTCGACGGGGCCGGCGCCTGGCGCCGCCTGTGGTCCATCACCCTGCCGCAACTGCGCAGGACCACGGGACTGGTGGCCATGCTCCAAGTGCTGGCCTCCCTGAAGGTCTTCGACCAGATCTACATCCTCACCAAGGGCGGCCCCAACGGCTCCACCCGGCCCGTCCTCGAGTACGTCTACGACGTGGGCTTCACCGGCTACCGCCTCGGCTACGCCTCCGCCGTCTCGTACCTGTTCTTCGCCCTGATCGTCGTCGTCTCGCTCGTGCAGCTCCGCCTCTTCCGCCGGGAGGACTGACCGTGTCCGCAACCGCCACCACCCTCCGAACCCGGCGCCGTCCACCCCGCGAAGCGGCCGGCTCGCCCCTGCTCCTCGGCCACGGAAGGCTGCCCCGCGCCCTGGCCGGAACCGCGCTCGTCGTCCTCGCCGTCCTGTGGCTGCTGCCGTTCGTGTGGGCCGTCATCACCTCGGTGCAGAGCGAGGAGGACATCAACACCACCGGGCTGTCCCCGTTCAAGGGCGCCTTCACCCTGGACGCCTACCAGCAGATACTCGAACGCGGGAACGTCACCGTCTGGGCCTTCAACAGCTTCCTGATCTCGGCCCTGGTCACGCTGATCACCGTCGCGGTCTCCACCCTCGCCGCGTACGGCTTCTCCCGCGGCACCTTCCGCGGCCGCCGGGCGCTGCTCGGGGTCACCGTGGCCGCCATCATGGTCCCGCCGCAGCTGCTCGTCGTGCCGCTGTTCGACCAGATGACCCTGTTCAACATGGTCGACACCTACGCGGCGGTCATCCTGCCCCAGGTCGTCGCACCGATGATGGTGTTCATCCTGAAGCGGTTCTTCGACGGCATCCCCAAGGAGCTGGAGGAGGCGGCCCGGATCGACGGCGCCTCCGAGTTCCGGGTCTTCCGGTCGGTCGTCCTGCCGCTCTCGCGGCCGATCGTGGCCGCGGTGGCGATCTTCGTCTTCATCGGTGCCTGGAACAACTTCATGTGGCCGTTCATCGTCACCAACGACCCCGACCTGATGACCCTCCCGGTGGGCCTGGCCACCGTCAAGGACGCCTACGGCATCCAGTACGCGCAGTCCATGGCCTCCGCCCTGCTGGCCGCGCTGCCGCTGATCGTGGTCTTCCTCCTCTTCCAGCGCCGCATCGTCAACTCCGTGGCCACCACCGGCCTCGGCGGTTCCTGAACCCCCACAGCTGTACCCACGGGCTCGGCGCTCGCGCGCCCGGCCCACCGATCGACTGGAGCATGTGTGCCCACTCACTCCGTACCGCGCCCGGAGTACCCGCGACCGCAGTTCACGCGCCGCGACTGGCTCAACCTGAACGGCGCCTGGCAGTTCGAGACCGACCGGGGGGACAGCGGCCTCGAACGCGGTCTGCTCGACCGCGAGCTGCGCGAGGAGATCCTCGTCCCCTTCCCGCCCGAGTCCGAGCTGTCCGGCATCGGCGACACCGACTTCCTCGAGGCCGTCTGGTACCGGCGGGCCGTCACCCTGCCGGCCGCCTGGGCCGGACGCCGCGTACTGCTGCACTTCGGCGCCGTCGACCACGACACCACCGTGTGGGCCGACGGCAGGGAGGTCGCCCGGCACCGCGGCGGCTTCACCCCCTTCACCGCCGACCTCGGCGACATCGCCGGGGCGGGGGAGGAGGTCGTGATCACCGTACGGGCCCGCGACCCCAAGTCCGGGCCGCAGGCCCGCGGCAAGCAGGCGATCAAGTACGCCAACCACGACTGCAACTACACCCGGGTCACCGGCATCTGGCAGACCGTCTGGCTGGAGCCCGTCCCCGAGACACACCTGCGCCGCCCCCGCATCACCCCCGACCTGGCCGGCTCCGCCTTCCACCTCGAACTGCCGCTGTCCGGCAACCGCCCGGGACACCGGGTGCGTGCCGTCCTCGGCGACGCCGACGGCGAGGTGAGCCGCGCCGAGGCCCGCGCCGACCTCGACCTCGCACCGCGCCTGCACCTGCCGGTGCCGCAGGACCGGCGGCGCGAGTGGGGACCCGAGGACCCCCACCTGTACGACCTGCGCCTCGAACTCCTCGACGCCGCGGGACAGGTGGTCGACAGCGCCGAGAGCTACGCCGGACTGCGCGCCGTGGGACTGCGCGGCAAGGCCGTCCTGCTCAACGGGCGCCCCGTCTTCCAGCGCCTCGTCCTCGACCAGGGCTGGTACCCGGACGGGCTGATGACCGCCCCGACCGACGAGGCCCTGGTCAAGGACATCGAGCTGGCCATGGCGGCAGGCTTCAACGGGGCCCGGCTGCACCAGAAGGTCTTCGAGGAGCGCTTCCTCCACCACGCCGACCGCCTGGGCTACCTGGTCTGGGGCGAGTTCGGCGACTGGGGCTGCGAGACGGGCGGTTCCTCGGGCGACAACCAGAAGCCCGACGCCTCCTACGTCGCCCAGTGGCTCGAGGCGCTCGAGCGCGACTACTCGCACCCCTCGATCATCGGCTGGTGCCCGCTCAACGAGACCTACCAGAAGCTCCACGACCGCGTCACCCAGCTCGACGACGTGACCCGCGCGATGTTCCTGGCCACCAAGGCCATGGACACCACCCGCCCGGTCGTCGACGCGTCCGGCTACGCCCACCGGGTCGCCGAGACCGACATCTACGACTCCCACAACTACGAGCAGGACCCCGCCGCCTTCCGGGAGTTGATGTCCGGCCTCGCCAAGGACGCGCCGTTCGTCAACGCCCACGAGAGCGGCGCCCCCTACTCCCAGCCCTACCGGGGCCAGCCGTACTTCGTCAGCGAGTTCGGCGGCATCTGGTGGGACCCGGAGGCGGCCGCCGCGCAGTCCGGCGAGGACCGCACCGTCTCCTGGGGCTACGGGGAACGCGTCCGCAACGAGGACGAGTTCCACGAGCGGTTCAGCGGCCTCACCGAAGTGCTGCTGGAGGACCGCAACATGTTCGGCTACTGCTACACCCAGCTGACCGACGTCTTCCAGGAGCAGAACGGCATCTACCGTTTCGACCGGGGCGAGAAGCTCGACGTCGCCCGCGTCCGGGCCGCCCAACTGCGCCCGGCGGCCATCGAGGAACCGGAGGGCTAGCGGGCGCGGGGCCGGAGGCGGCGCATCCGCCGGTCCTCCGGCCCCCGCCGGCGCGGATCAGAAGGGGCGGTCGCCCTCGACGGCGACGCGTTCGGCGACCCGCCGTTCGGTGCCGTAGTCGCCTACGGCGTAGTGCTGCGTGGCGCGGTTGTCCCAGAAGGCGACGTCGCCGGGCTGCCAGCGCCAGCGCACCTGGTACTCGGGCACATGCGCCTGCTGGAAGAGGAAGCGCAGCAGGCGGTCGCTCTCGTCGCGCTCCATGCCGGTGATGTGGGTGGTGAAGGACGTGTTGACGAACAGCATGCGCCGGCCCGTCTCCGGGTGCGTGCGCACGACCGGGTGCTCCACGGGCGGGAACAGGTCCTGGTGCGGCAGCAGTCGCTCGGGCCCGTAGAACCGTGCGAAGCCCGGGATGAAGTCGTGCACGGCGCGGGCGCCGTCGACGCGCTCCTTCACCTCCCGGGGCAGGTTGTCGTAGGCCGCGGCCATGTCCGCCCACATCGTGTCCCCGCCGAACGGCGGCACCTCGCGCAACTGGAGCACCGCACCGAGCGCGGGCCGCTCCCGGAAGGTGACGTCGGTGTGCCACACGTTCTCGTACGTCGGGGTGGACCCGGCGCCCTTGTCGAACCGGACGATGTCGTCGCCGGCACCGGCGGCGAGCAGGGGGTTGGTCTCCAACTCACCCCAGTTGCGGGCGAAGTCGCGCTGCTGCCCGGAGGTGAGGTGCTGAGCCCGGAAGAACAGGACCTTCCACTCCAGCAGGGCCCGGTTCAGCTCCTCGCGCAGGGCGGGAGTGAGCGGACGGGAGAGGTCGGCGCCCCGGATCTCCGCGCCGATGGTGCGCGCCTGCGGGACGATCTCGAAGGCTTCGTAGGGCCGTTCCTCCCAACCCTCGGGCAGCCGGCGCAGCGTGCGCCGGCCCTCGTACATTCCGTCCGCCGGGATGCGTGCTTCACGCAGGACGGTGTTCGGGCCGACGGCCGTGACGGACATGGGAGTCCTCCCCTTGTGTGACGGGACGTGTGTGACAGGACGTGTGTGACGGGACGCGTGGAATCCGGCCAGGGGGTGGCGAGGCCACCGGCGAACGGCCGGGGTGAACGAGGTGCTGCGGGTGCTCCGGGCTGTGGGCCGGAGAGGAGGCCGACGGGCTACGACGCGACGGGCGTCGGACGGTCGGTGCGGGGAAGGCCGTTAAAGGCCGGAACGCTCACAGCCGGTTCGCTCGGGCACACGGCAACACTCCGCCGCGGTGCCGAACCGGTATGTGGTCATGGCACCGATTGTGTGATCTTTCCTCGCCCGTGTCAATGGGGTCACGGAGCGAGAGGAACGAAGGGGCGCAGGTCGTCGCCCTCCGGCTGGACGACCCCGTAGCTGCTCTCGGGCACCTTGTTCCACACGCCGGGCAGGTCGCCCAGCGGTTCCGACACGATGAGGCGGCTGTTGTCGGACGCCTCCTTGAGGAAGGGCAGCCCGGGGTGCAGCGCACGCAGGCTCTCCACCCGGCTGCTGTAGTAGAGCGACCGTGACTGACCCTGGCTGGAGTAGCGGAAGGCCCACAGCCGTCGTCCGTCGGTGACGGCGACCGTCATCTGCATCGGGAACTCCACGCCGTGCTCGTGGCCGATCTCCTCCACCAGGCCGGCCATCCGGGCCACGGCCGCCGGAGGGTCGTCCTCCAGACCGAGCGTGAGCGCCAGGTAGAACATCATCTCCGAGTCCGTCGACCCCTCGATGTCGAGGAAGAGCCGCGGATCGACGGCCAGGGCGAGGTCGCGGCGCAGCCGGTGGAACTCGGCGATCGCGCCGTTGTGCATCCACATCCAGCGGCCGTGGCGGAAGGGGTGGCAATTGGTCTGCTGCACGGCGCTGCCCGTCGAGGCCCGGATGTGCGCGAAGAACAAGGGGGAGCGGACATGGCTCGCGATCTCCCGCAGGTTGCGGTTGCTCCAGGCCGGCCCGATCTCCCTGACGATCGCGGGCGTCGCCATCTCCGGCCCGAACCAGCCGACCCCGAACCCGTCCCCGTTCGTCGTCTCCACCCCCATACGGGCGTGCAGGCTCTGGTCGATGAGCGAGTGCTCGGGCTGGTACAGCAGGGACTCCAGGAGTACGGGTGTCCCCGAGTAGGCGAGCCATCGGCACATCGCTCCGTCGCCTCCCTAGCGGCCTGCGGCGCCCCGGACGTCAGTCGACCGGCCAGGTGTGGACCGGGGCGTTGAGGTGCATGTAGTCCATGTACTGCTGGGTCATCCGGCGCAGCGCCTCGTGGCGGTCGGCCCGGGCGGTGGCGTCGATGTGGTGGAACATCTCCTTCTGCCAGACCGCGCCGTTGCGGCCGGTGACGCACCGCTGCTCGATGATGCCGAGCAGCGGCTCCCGCCAGGCGGAGTCCATGCCCGACAGCTCCAGGCCCCGGTGGGCCAGCGGCAGCAGCCGGCGCAGGACCAGTTCGGGCACGGTCACCTCGCCCACTCCCGGCCAGTACAGATGTGCCTCGATGCCGTGCCGGGCGGCGGTGTGCAGGTTGTCCTCGGCGACCGAGAAGGACATCCGCGACCACACCGGCCGCTCCTCCTCCACCAGGGCGCGGGTGAGCCCGTAGTAGAAGGCGCCGTTGGCCAGGGTGTCGGCGACGGTCGGGCCGGCCGGCAGGACGCGGTTCTCCACGCGGACGTGCGGCCTGTCGTGGGCGACGGCGTAGACGGGCCGGTTCCACCGGTAGATGGTGCCGTTGTGCAGGGTGAGTTCGCCCAGCTCGGGGATGTCGCCGCGATCGAGGGTCTCCGCGGGATCCTGCTCGTCGCACAGCGGCAGCAGCGCGGGGAAGTAGCGGAGGTTCTCCTCGAACAGGTCGAAGACGCTGTTGATCCAGCGCTCCCCGAACCACACCCGGGGCCTGACCCCCTGCGCCTTGATCTCCTGCGGGCGGGTGTCGGTGGCCTGCTCGAACAGGGGGATGCGGCTCTCGTGCCACAGTTCCTTGCCGAGCAGGAAGGGCGAGTTGGCCGCGAGGGCGACCTGGACACCGGCTACGGCCTGGGCCGCGTTCCAGTAGTCGGGAAACTCCTCCGGCGCGACCTGGAGGTGGAACTGCGTGCTGGTGCAGGCGGCCTCGGGCGTGATGGTGTCCGCGTAGGTCCGCAGGCGGTCGACGCCGTCCACCTCGATGTGCAGGTCCTCGCCCCGGGCGGCGAACACCTGGTCGTTGAGGAGCCGGTAGCGCGGGTTCTCCGACAGAGCCGCCTCGCCCACGTCCGACTGGCGCAGCGTGGGCAGCGTGCCGACCATGATCAGATGGGCGCCGACCGACGCGGCGCGGTCCTCGGCGTGGTTCAGCGCGGCGCGGATCTCGGTCTCCCAGGCATCGGGGCCGCCCGCCGTCAGCTGCCGGGGCGGAATGTTGATCTCCAGGTTGAACCGGCCCAGCTCGGTGGACCAGGCGGGGTCCGCGATCGCCTCGAGGGCGTCGCTGTTGCGCATCGCCGGTTCGCCCCGGTCGTCGACCAGGTTCAGCTCGATCTCCAGGCCGACCTGGGGCCGCTCGGTCTCGAACCGGGACTCGCGCAGCATCTGCGCGAAGGCCTCGAGGCACTCCTGCATCTTGATCCGGTACCGGCGGCGGTCCTCGCGGGTGAAGACCAGCGCCGGGACGTCCCGTCCCATCGGTCCTCCCGGGGTTGCCTTCCGCGGACGCTCCTCCACCCCAGCGTCGCACCACCCGGCGCACCCCACCAGACGGGACGGGAACGGGGGTCCACCGCAGCGTGTGCGGTGGACCCCCGTCGGTTCCGGGTCCCGTAGGACTGATCAGGCCTTACAGCTTGCCGGACGCGCGCACCGTGATCTTCTTGGACGTCTTGCCCGCCGGCGAGGAGCCGTAGCCCTCGATCTTGTCGACCACGTCCGTGCCCTCGACGACCTTGCCGAAGACGACGTGCTTGCCGTCCAGCCACGGGGTGGGGACGGTGGTGACGAAGAACTGCGAGCCGTTGGTGTTCGCACCCGCGTTCGCCATGGACAGGAGGTACGGCTCGGTGTGCTTCAGCTGGAAGTTCTCGTCCGCGAACTTCTCGCCGTAGATGCTCTTGCCCCCGGTGCCGTTGCCGTTGGTGAAGTCACCGCCCTGGAGCATGAACTGCGGGATCACGCGGTGGAACGGGGAACCGGCGTAGCCGAAGCCGTGCTCGCCGGTGGACAGCTCCAGGAAGTTCCGGGCCGTCTTGGGGGTGATGTCCTCGAAGAGCTCGAAGACGATGCGGCCCGCATCCTGGCCGTCGATGTCGATGTCGAAGTAAACCTTGGAATTGCTCATCGCACCATTGTGACGTGTGACCCCCGGTGATGCCGAACCGGCTGCCCGTTCAGCGTGTGGCGAGCAGTCCGAGGGTGTCGATCACACGGTTCGAAAAGCCCCATTCGTTGTCGTACCAGGCGACCACCTTGACGTGGCGTCCGTCCACGCGGGTCAGCGCCGAGTCGAAGATCGACGAGGCCGGGTTGCCCGTGATGTCGGAGGAGACCAGCGGGTCCTCGGAGTACTCCAGCACACCGGCGAGCGGACCGTCGGCGGCCGTGCGGTAGGCGGCCAGCACGTCCTCGCGGGTCACGTCGCGGGCGACGACCGTGTTCAGCTCGACGATCGAACCCACCGGGACCGGCACGCGGATCGAGTCGCCCGACAGCTTGCCGTCCAGGCCCGGCAGCACCAGACCGATCGCCTTCGCGGCGCCGGTCGTGGTCGGCACGATGTTCACCCCGGCGGCGCGGGCGCGGCGCGCGTCGCGGTGCGGGCCGTCCTGGAGGTTCTGCTCCTGCGTGTAGGCGTGCACCGTCGTCATGAAGCCGTGCTCGATGCCGGCCAGCTCGTCGAGCACCGCGGCGAGCGGCGCGAGGGCGTTGGTGGTGCAGGACGCGTTGGAGACGATCGTGTGCGCGGCCGGGTCGTAGGCGTCCGTGTTCACCCCGTAGGCGAGCGTCACGTCGGCACCGCTCGACGGGGCGCTGACCAGGACCTTCCGCGCACCCGCGGTGAGGTGGCCGCGGGCGGCGTCGGCCGAGGTGAAGCGGCCGGTCGACTCCAGCACGATGTCGACGCCCAGCTCGGCCCAGGGCAGCCGGGCCGGCTCGCGCTCGGCGAGTACCTTGATGCGGTGCCCGTCGACGACCAGGGTGTCCCCGTCGACCGTCACCGGGCGGCCGAGCCGGCCGGCCGTCGAGTCGAAGGCGAGCAGACGGGCCAGGGTGGCGGGCTCCGTGAGGTCGTTGACGGCGACGACCTCGAGCTTCGTGTCGCGCTCCAGCAGCGCACGCAGCACGTTGCGCCCGATGCGGCCGAATCCGTTGATGCCGATGCGAGTCATGAGTGGTGTGAGTCCCTTCGTTCGCCACCGTGTCCTTCCCCCTCAGGCTCGCGCAGGCCGTCCGGATGCGGCAGCGGCGCGAGAGCCATGGTTCGCAAGGATCACGCCAGGCCGAGGCGGGGCGGCGGAAGGCGGTCACTCGCCCTGGGCGAAGGTGCGCCGGTACTCGCTGGGGGTGGTGCCGAGGATGCGCTGGAAGTGCAGTCGCAGATTCGCGCCGGTGCCGAGCCCGACGTCGGCGGCGATCTGCTCGACACCGCGTTCCGAGCGTTCGAGCAGCTCACGGGCCATGTCGATCCGGGCGCGCATGATCCACTGCATCGGGGTGTACCCGGTGTCCTCGACGAACCGCCGGGAGAGGGTGCGCGCCGACACCGCCGCGTGCCGGGCCAGTGCCTCCAGGGTGAGCGGCTCACCGAGCCGGCGCAGTGCCCACTCGCGGGTGGCGGCGAACCGCTCGCCCAGCGGCTCGGGCACGCTGCGCGGCACGTACTGGGCCTGACCGCCGCTGCGGTAGGGGGCCGCCACCAGACGCCGGGCCGCGTGGTTCGACGCGGCCACCCCGAGGTCGCCGCGCAGGATGTGCAGGCACAGGTCGATGCCGGAGGCGGCACCCGCCGACGTCAGGACGCTGCCCTCGTCCACGAACAGCACGTTCTCGTCGACCCGCACGCGCGGATGCCTGGCCGCCAGGGCCCGCGTGTAGTGCCAGTGCGTGGTGGCCCGCCTGCCGTCGAGCAGGCCCGTGGCGGCGAGCGCGAACGCGCCGGTGGAGATGGCGGCGAGCCGGGCGCCCCGGTCGTGGGCCGCCGTCAGCGCGTCGACGACGGTCCGCGGCGGGTCGTCCACGTCGGGGGACCGGTAACCGGGCAGGAAGACCACGTCGGCCCAGGCCAGGGCCTCGAGGCCGTGGGCGACGTGGTACGACAGGCCGTCACCGCCGGTCACCAGGCCGGGCGCCGCGCCGCACACCCGCACCTCGTACGGCATGCTCGCGCGCGTCGTGAAGACCTGCGCCGGGATGCCGACGTCGAGCGGTTTCGCGCCTTCGAGCACCAGGACGGCGACGCGGCGCAGGCGGGAGGACGGCACGGCAGAAGCGTACGCGGGGGAGCGGGCGGATCAGCTCAGGCCGAGGACGCTCATCGTGTGCTCGGCCATGCGCCGCTCGCCGAGGGCGTTGGGGTGGACGGGTACGAGGCTGGTCCCGAACAGCAGCGGTTCGATCCAGCGGGTGCCGCGGTCCGCGCAGGCGTCGTGGCCGTCGGAGACCGCGGAGAAGTCCACGTAGGTCGCGCCGGTCTCCTCGGCCGCACGCCGGACCGCGTCGTTGAGGTGTGCCTGGATGGCCCGCAGGTAGGGCACGTCACCGGCGGCCACCGGCAGTTTGGCGAAGCAGGACGGGTCGGCGGTGGCCGGGGTGATCCAGGGGTAGCCGAGGGCAGCCACCCGCGCGCCCGGCGCCTCGGCGCGCACGGCGCTCAGGGCCGCCTTGAGCGCGGGGTAGGTGTTGGTCTCGATCTCGTCGTCGAAGGACGTGCCGTGCTTGTCCTCGCAGGGGCTGCCCTTGCCGCCGCTGAGGACGCCGGCCGTCCCGCAGGCCGTGATGGCGTTGATGAACGTGTTGTTGTCGTTGCCGCCGATGGTGAGCGTGACCAGGTCCGTGCCGGCGTCGAGCGCGTCCAACTGGGGGGCGACGCCCGGGTACTGGGACTCGGTGAAGTCGGAGGTCTGGGCGGCGCCGCAGGTGACGTCCTTCAGGTGCGCGCCCGTCGCGGCGGCGATGACGCGGGGGTAGTTGGCCGTCGAACGCAGGCAGAGCAGGTTGGTGAGGTCGACGGGCAGGACACCGGACCCGGCGCTGTAACTGTCGCCGAGGGCCACGTAGTCGAGGGTGGCGGGCGCGGCGTGGGCGGTGGCGTCCGTGAGGCCGAGGGCCAGGGTGCCGACGGCGGCTGCTGTCGCGGTCATGACACGGCGAAGGGCGTGCTTCGGCATGCGTTCTCTCTTCTTCGGGAGGGCGGCAGCGGGGTTACTGGACGGTTCTACTTTTAAGTAATGTGCAGTGCTGTTGACTGGAAGTCAACGTTGTTGACGGAACTTCTCGCAGACGTCGCGCCGCAGGTGGGCGGGATGCGGTCCGGTGCCGCGCCGCGCTGTCGGCGCCCGTCGCTATGCTCGCCGGACCCGTCCGACCCTTCGCCCCCGGAGCCGCAGCCATGCCGCCGACCGAGTCCGAACTGGCCGACGCCGTCCACCGCGCGACCCGCGACGCCCTCCTCGGCCTGTTCCGGGACCACCCCGGCCACCGGTTCTACTACGTCACCCTCGTGACCTCCGGCGAGGCCTACGGGCCCGCGCTGTCCGCCTGGTCCCACGAGGCCCTGGCCGCGGAGTCGGAGCAGCAGGGCTGCGCGCCCCTCGACCTCAAGTGGTCGTACGCGGATTCCCCGTTCTGCTGCTACGGCGAAGAGCACCTGGCACCGGTCCGGCCCCTCTTCGAGGCCCGGGGAGACCTCTTCGACCTGCCGGACGACGAGGCGGACGCGGAGTTCGAGCTGCGCCTGCGGGCGATGGAGACGGCCGTGGCCCGGCTGGACGCCGAGGGCCTGTTCGGCAGGGGAGACGACCGTGACGCGGTCGTGGTCACGGTCGAGGTGCCGTCCGAGCCGGGCAACGAGGAGCGGGCGCAGCGACTGAACCCGCCCGCGGCCCTGGCGGACTGGCAGGCCGAGGCGGCCGAGCCCCAGGAGGTCTGACCGAACGACGCCCCTGGGTGGCCCGGGGCTGATTTAGAGTGACTTCCGCCAGTCGCACGACGGATCTGTGAGGTACTCACCAGCCATGACGACCGAAACGTTTGAGTTCCAGGTAGAGGCGCGTCAGCTGCTTCAGCTGATGATTCACTCCGTCTACTCGAACAAGGATGTCTTCCTGCGCGAGCTCGTCTCCAACGCCTCCGACGCGCTGGACAAGCTGCGCCTCGCCGCCCTGCGCGGCGACGCCCCCGACGCCGACGTGAGCGATCCGCGCATCGAGTTGGAGGTCGACAAGGACGCCCGCACCCTGACCGTGCGGGACAACGGCATCGGCATGTCGTACGACGAGGTCACCCGGCTGATCGGCACCATCGCCAACTCGGGCACCGCCAAGTTCCTCGAAGAGCTGCGCGAGGCCAAGGACGGAGCCGGGGCCGACGGGCTCATCGGACAGTTCGGCGTCGGCTTCTACTCGGGCTTCATGGTCGCGGACGAGGTCACCCTGGTCACCCGGCACGCCGGTGAGACCGAGGGCACCCGCTGGACCTCGAAGGGCGAGGGCACCTACACCCTGGAGCGGGTCGGCGAGGCCCCGCAGGGCACCGCGGTCACCCTGCATCTCAAGCCCGCCGACGCCGAGAACCAGCTCCACGACTACACCTTCGCGTGGAAGATCAAGGAGATCGTCAAGCGGTACTCGGACTTCATCACCTGGCCGGTGCGCCTGCTGCCCGAGCCGGGCGGCGACGGCGACGGCGGCGACGGTGCCGAGACCCGCGAGGCCGAGACGCTCAACTCGATGAAGGCCCTGTGGGCACGCCCGCGCGACGAGGTCTCCGACGACGAGTACCACGAGCTGTACAAGCACATCGGCCACGACTGGCGCGACCCGCTGGAGACGATCCGGCTCCAGGCGGAGGGCACCTTCGAGTACCAGGCCCTGCTCTTCGTGCCCTCGCACGCCCCGCACGACCTGTTCACCCAGGGCTACCAGCGCGGCGTCCAGCTCTACGTCAAGCGCGTCTTCATCATGGACGACTGCGAGGAACTGCTGCCGCCCTACCTCCGTTTCGTCAAGGGCGTCGTCGACGCGCAGGACCTCTCGCTCAACGTCTCCCGCGAGATCCTCCAGCAGGACCGCCACATCCGCATGATCCAGCGGCGCCTGACCAAGAAGGTCCTCTCGACGGTCAAGGGCCTCAGGACCTCCGCGCCGGACCGCTACGCCACGTTCTGGCGGGAGTTCGGCGCGGTGCTCAAGGAAGGCCTGGTGACCGACTCGGAGAACCGGGACGCGATCCTCGCCGCCTGTTCGTTCCCGTCCACGCACGACGCCGGCGAGCCCACCTCGCTGCAGGGCTACGTGGAGCGGATGAAGGACGGACAGGACGACATCTACTACATGACGGGCGAGTCCCGTCAGGCCATCGAGAACTCCCCGCACATGGAGGCGTTCCGGGCCAAGGGCGTCGAGGTCCTCCTGCTCACCGACGCCGTCGACGAGGTCTGGGTCGACGCGGTGGGGGAGTACGAGGGCAAGACGCTGCGCTCGGTGGCCAAGGGCGAGATCGACCTCCTGGGCGCCGAGGAGGAGAAGAGCGACGCCGAGAAGGAGAAGCAGGGCGAGGAGTACGCGGGGCTGCTCGGCTGGATGACCGAGCACCTGGGTGACGACGTCAAGGAGGTCCGCCTCTCCTCCCGCCTCACCGTCTCGCCGGCCTGCGTCGTCTCCGACGCGGGCGAGCTGACGCCCGCCCTGGAGAACATGTACCGGGCGATGGGCCAGGAGGTGCCCGGCGCCAAGCGGATCCTCGAACTCAATCCGGAGCACCAGCTGGTGAAGACCCTGAACCGGGCCTGGACCGACCGGCGGGACCGCGCGGAACTCACCGAGACCGCCGAACTGCTGCACACCCTCGCGGTGCTCGCCGAGGGCGGCCGGCCCAAGGAGCCCGCCCGGTTCGTGCAGCTGATGGCGGACCGCCTGGAGCGCACGCTGTAACCGGCCGGAAGGACCCGCACTCCACGCCGTCCGCCATCCGCATGGCGAGACGGCGTGGCGTGCGGAGCACACTCCTCCGTATCTTCGTACGCATGTATGCATCCGCTCCGCCGCTGTGCCTCGCGCTCTTCGCGTGCTCGGCGTGGTGCGTCGACGACGGCCTCTGTCGACGCTGAGTCCCCGGACCGGCCGCGCGGTCCCCGCGCCGCCGGTCCGCCCGCGTCCGCCGTCCCCGTGCACACCACCCCGGAGATTCCTTCCGTGACCACCGCACCCCCGGCCGGGTCGTCCCCGGCCGCGCCGCCGCGCGCGTCCGCCCCGCTGTTCGCTCCCTCGCCCACCTCCTCGGAACGTCCCGAGGCACCGCCCCTGCCCCCGGTGCGGCGGACGCCGCTCCTCGTGTCCGGGCTGCTCGCCGCCGCGCTGACCGCGTACGTGTGGTCCGCGCACGGTGCCGAACCCGGCGTGCTGCTCCTGCTCGGCCTCGGCCTGGGCGTCGCCCTCTTCCACTCCCGGTTCGGCTTCACCTCCGCCTGGCGGCAGCTGGTCGCCGTCGGCAACGGGACCGGGCTGCGGGCGCACGCCCTTCTCCTCGGCACCACGGCCACCCTGTTCGCGCTGGTCATCGGCACGGAGACCGGGCTCTTCGGCGCCCAGCCCGCGCCGTCCGCCGGACCGATCGGCGTCGGCCTGTTCGCCGGTTCGGCGCTCTTCGCCGTCGGCATGCAGCTCGGCGGGGCCTGCGCCTCGGGCACCCTCTTCGCGGTCGGCTCGGGGCAGACGTCGATCGTGCTGACGCTGGGCGGGTTCGTCGCCGGCGCCACGCTGGCCGCCTGGCAGTTCGACCTGTGGAAGGACCTCCCGGCCTGGGAGCCCGTCGTGCTGTCCGAGCACATCGGCTGGTTCGGCTCCTGGGGCGTGACCATCGCCGCGCTGCTCCTCGTGGTGCTGGTCAGCCGACGGATCCAGGCCCGCCGCAACCCGCCGCCGCTGGGCGCCGTCCCCTCGGCGCGCCGGGCCGCCGTCCGGGCCCTCCGCGGCTCCTGGCCGCTGGCCGTCGGCGCCCTGGCGCTGGCCGTGCTCGGCGCGGGCGTCCTGCTGGTCTCCGGCGGCGCCTGGGGCGTCACCAGCGCCTTCAGCCTGTGGGGCTCGGAACTGGTCGGCGCGCTCGGCGGCCACCCGGAGCACTGGACCTGGTGGCAGCGGCCCGGCAACGCCGAGATGCTGGCCGGTCCGGTGCTCGCCGACAAGACCAGTCTCACAGACATCGGCATCATGATCGGTGCGGCCGTCGCCGCCTCGCTCGGCGGCACCTGGGCGCTGCACCGGGGCATCCCCTGGCGCACCGCGCTCGCCGCGGTGCTCGGCGGTGTGCTGATGGGCGTCGGCGCCCGGCTGGCCGGCGGCTGCAACATCGGCGCCTACCTGGCGGGCATCGCCTCGGGCAGCCTCAGCGGCTGGCTGTGGGGCGCCTTCGCACTGGCCGGCACCTGGGTGGGCCTGAAACTGCGGCCCCTGTTCGGTCTGGGCAACCCGAAGCCGGGCGACGGCGTCTGCTGACGGGGGATGCCCGTGCGGCACAGGGGTCAGGCCTGCGCCGCACGGGCGGCTGAGGGCGCCGCTGAGGGCGCCGCTAGGGAGTGCCGCTTCCCCGCGGTGCGCGCCGCTCCGTGGCGGTGACCCGGGCGATGGCCTCCAGGGTGAGGGCTCGGCCGTGCGGCTCACGGGCCAGGGCGCGGTGCAGCGTCAGGCCCTCGATGAGGGCGTCGAGCTGGCGGGCCGTGTCCGGGTCGAAGTGCTTCTCCAGGTGGACGCGGCTGCGGCGCATCCACTCGTGGGTGAGCTCCCGGTAGGCGGGCTGGCGCGCGGCGAGCGTGTACAGCTCCTGGGTGAGCACCAGGTCCCGCTGGCTGTCCTCGGACAGCTCGTGCACGAGGTCGGCCACCGCCTCGCGGGCCTGGTCGCGGTCGGCGGCGGCACCGAGGTGCTCGTCGAACACGGCGACGATGTGGTCGGTGAACCGGCCGAACGCCTCCCGCAGCAGCTGGTCCATGCCGCTGAAGTGGTACGTCATCGAGCCGAGGGGTACCCCCGCGCGCGTCGCGATCCTCCGGTGGGAGACGCGTGCGATGCCCTCCTCGGCGATCAGGTCGAGGGTGGCCGCGAGGATGCGCTCACGCCGCTGCGGATCCGTGTGTCCGGTTGCCATGGGAGCAGACTTACACGTTCCGCACCGGCCGGGCAGGGTTGCCGACGGCCACGACGTTCGCCGGTACGTCCTTCGTGACGACCGCGCCCGCGCCGATCACGGAGTTGTCCCCGATGGTCACGCCCGGCAGCACGATCGCGCCCCCGCCCAGCCAGACGTTGTCGCCGATGACGATGGGGCGGGCGGCCTCCAGCTTGTCCCGCCGGGGCCCGGGCTCCAGGGGGTGCGTGGGGGTGAGCAGCTGGACGTTCGGCCCGATCTGGCAGTCCGCGCCGATGGTGATCGCCGCGACGTCCAGCGCCGTCAGGTTGTAGTTGACGAAGGTGCGCGCCCCGATGGCGATGTTGCTGCCGTAGTCGACGTACAGGGGCGGCCGTACGTGGGCCTCGGTGCCCAGGGAGCCGAGCAGTTCGGCGAGGAGCGGCCGCGCGGCCTCCGGGTCCTCCGTGTACGCCGCCTGGTAGCGGGCGGCCAGCCGCACGGCCTGCTGCTGCCTGCGGGCGATCTCCGGGTCGTCGGCGATGTAGAGATCGCCCGCCAGCATGCGTTCGAGGTTGGTGCGGGAGTCGCCCGCGAAGTGGTCCGTCGGCATGCACCCGATCGTACCCCGGAAGCGTACGAACGTACACTCCTGTCACTGCCGTGTCGCCAGGCGCCAGTCGCCAGTCGGCAGGCGTCCAGGCTGCCGGCGTCCGGCTCAGCCTCGCCGGGACCGGAGCACTCCGCCGCACACGAGGACGATCAGCCCCGCGAACGGCACCACCAGCAGCCCCATCCGCAGGCTCGTCGCGTCGGCGACCAGCCCCACCGCCGGCGGGGAGAGCAGGAAGCCCAGCCGCATCAGCCAGGAGACGAGGGTCAGTCCCGACCCGGGCTTGAGGCCCGGCAGTTCGTCGGCCTCGTGCATGGCCGCCGGAACCAGGGTCGCCACCCCGAACCCGGCCGCGGCGAAGCCGAGGACCGTGCCGGGCACCGTCGGCACGGCAAGCGCCAGGCCCATGCCGACCGCGGCGATCAGGGCGCCGGAGCGGGCCACCGTGCGCTGGCCGAAGCGGTCCACGAGCCGGTCGCCGACGATCCGGCCGACGAACTGCGCGCCGACCAGGGCGACATACCCGGACGCTGCCAGTGCAGCGGTCGCGTGCAGGGAGTCCGAGAGGTAGAGGGTGGCCCAGGACATGCCCGCGTCCTCGACCAGGGTCCCGGCCGTGGCGATGAGGACGAGCGCGGCCAGCACCCAGCCGGTCCGCAGGCCCGTCGCCGGGGCACGCTTGGGCGACGCCGCGCCGTCCCCGGCGTCTGCCTCCCCGGCCTCCCCGGCCGCTCCGGTGTCGGTCTCGGGCCCCGGCAGGCAGTACCGCAGGGCGACGCAGGCCGCGACCGCGAACACCACGGCGGAGAACAGCAGGTGCGGGCCCCGCGGGACGCCGAGCGCGATCGCGGCGGCGGCCATGGAACCGCCGGTGACCGCGCCGATGGACCAGATGGCGTGGAAGGAGTTGATGATGGACCGTCCGTAACGGCGCTGCACCCGCAGCCCGTGGGCGTTCTGCGCGACGTCGGTGAACGCGTCCATCGCACCGGCCAGGAACAGCGCGCCCGCGAACACCGCCACCGAGTCCGCGAGCCCGGCGGCGAGGATGCCCGCCCCGGTCAGCAGCGTGCCGCCGACCGCCACCCGCGCCGAGCCGAACCGGCGCACCAGTATCCCGGCCGCGAGCCCGGCCGTGATGGCGCCCGCCGGGAACGCCGCCACGGCCAGTCCGTAGGCGGCGTTCCCGATGCCGAGGTCCGCCTTGATCTGCGGATACCTCGGCAACAGGTTGGCGAACAGGGCCCCGTTGGTGAAGAACAGCACGGCGACGGCCACGCGAGCCCGCCGATCGGCCGGGGCGGGCCGGCGCAGTACGTCCACAGTCATGCGCCGGAGCCTACCGCCGGGGCGTACGAACGTACACTCCCGGCTGCGTGTGCGGCGCCTCAGCCGATCAGGTCGGCCACCAGGGCGGCGAACTCCTCGGGAGTGGCCAGACGGACGCCGAGCTGCTCCGCCTTGGCCCGCTTCGAGCCCGCGCCCTCGCCCGCGACGACGAGCGTCGTGTTCTTGGAGACGCTGGACGAGGAGCGTCCGCCGGCCCGCTCGACGAGTTCGTTCATCTCGTTGCGGCTGAGCCGCTCGAGGCTTCCGGTCATCGCGCCGGTGACGACCACCTTCATCCCCGCCAGCGGCCCGCCCCCGGCCGGCGCGGCGGACGCGCTCCCGTCCCCGCCGTCCGCGTCGGCGGCCGGGGGCGGGGTCGCGCCGGGCTCCGTCATGTTGACGCCGGCGGCGGCGAGCTTGTCGATGAGCGGGGCTAGCTCGGCGATCTCCGCGACGATGGAGGGCGCCTTCTCCACCCCGATGCCGTCGACCCGCTGCATGGCCTCCGCGTCGGCGGCGCGTATGAGGTCCATGGTGGCGAAGTACCGGGCGATACGACGGGACATGGACCGGCCGGTGCCCCGGACCCCCAGCGCGCACAGCACCCGGGACAGTGGCTGCTCCCTGGCCGCGGCGAGCGCGGCCAGCAGGTTGTCGGTGCTGGTCTCGCCCATCCGCTCCAGGGCGAGCAGCTGCTCGCGCCGCAGCGTGAACAGGTCGGCCAGGTCGGCCACGAGCCCGGCCTCGACGAGCTGGACGACGCGGGTGGTTCCCAGACCCTCGATGTCGAGCTGGTCGCGGCCGGCCGCGTAGGCGAGCGAGGCCACCAGGTGGCAGTTGCGGCCCTGTGCGCACCGCCAGCGTTCCTCACTCGTGTCGATCTCCGACCCGCAGCGCGGACACGCCTCGGGGAACACGATCGGCTGCTCCTCGCCCGTCCGCAGATGCGCGACGGGGGCCTCGATGCGGGGGATGACGTCGCCGGCGCGGTGGACCATGACGTGGTCGCCGAGGCGCAGGCCCCGGCGGGTGATGTCGGCCGGGTTGTGCAGCGTGGCGTAGGTGATCGTGGAGCCCTCGATGACCACCGGTTCCAGGACACCGCGCGGGGCGACGATGCCGGTGCGGCCGACGTTCCACTCCACGTCCAGGAGCCGGGTGATCTTCTCGACGGCCGGCAGCTTGTACGCGATCGCCCACCGCGGCGCCCGCGAGCCGGACCCGGCGGCCCGCTGATCCGCGGCGAGGTCGGCCTTGACGACGATCCCGTCGATGCCGAAGGGCAGCTCGGCACGGAGCGCGGCGATCTCCTGGACCCGGGCCACGACCTGCTCGGGCGTCTCGACGACCACGTCCGGTACGGCGGTGCCGGCGCTGGTGTGCACGCCGAGCCCGGCCGCCGTCGCCATCAGGTCGCCGTACGCCGACTCCTCCAGGCGCGCGGCCAGCGCGGCATCGGTGCCGGGCAGGGCCAGCAGGCCGTACCCGAAGAACGTCATCGGCACCGTGTAGGCGCGCTCCTTGGCCCGCAGGGTGCCCGCCGCGGCGTTGCGCGGGTTGGCGAAGGGCTGCCCGCCGTGCCGTATGCGCACCTCGTTGGCGTGCTCGAACTGGGCCGTCGTCATGAGGATCTCGCCGCGGACCTCGACGGTCACCGGCTCGGCCAGCCGCTCGGGCAGCCCCTCCACGGTGCCCATGGCGTGCGAGACGTCCTCCCCGGCGGTGCCGTCGCCCCGGGTGATCAGCCGGGTCAGGCGGCCCTCCCGGTAGCGGGCGGCGACCGCGAGGCCGTCCAGCTTGGGGCCCACGCTGAACCGGGTGACCTCGCGGTCGACGCGCCGGGCCAGGGACGCCGTCCAGGCGGTGAACTCCTCCGGCGAGAACACGTTGTCCAGGCTGAGCATCGGCACCGTGTGCGGCACGTCGCCCTCGGCCGCACCGCCGGCGACCTTCCCGGTGGGGGAGTCGGGCAGCACCTCGCCCGGGTGCTCGGCCTCCCACGCGGCGATCCCTCTCGCCAGCCGGTCGTAGGCGTCGTCGTCGAGCGGCGAGGAGCCGCCCGCGTAGTAGGCGGCGGCCGCGCGTGCGGCGTCCTCGACCGCCTGGGCGTAGGTGGTGGCATCGACGATCACCGCAGCAGGAGTAGTCATGGACGGAATCATGCCGCCCACCACTGACAACGGCCCTCGCGCCCGCACGGCGGCCGCTCCGCTTGCGCGGCCGCCGCCACGGGGTTTCGGTGGAAGCGACTCCCCACCGCCCTTGGAACCGCCATGCCGATGCCGACCACGGAGGCGAGCCGGACATGAACACCGTCGAGGAGACGATCGAGATCGCCGTACCGGTGCGCACCGCGTACGACCAGTGGACCCAGGTCGCGTGCTTCCCGCGTTTCATGACCACCGTGAAGCGGGTCGAACAGATCAGGCCCACCGTGACGCTGTGGGTCCTCGGCCTCGGCCCCGTCCGCCGCGAGTTCGCCACCGAGGTCGTCGACCAGGTGCCCGACTCGCACCTCACCTGGCGCAGCCTCGGACAGCGCCACGGCCACCGGGGCGAGGTGACGTTCCGGCCCACCGGGGCGGGCGGCACGGCGCTGACCGTGCGGATGTCGGCCGAGCCGCGCGGACTCACCGGCGTGCTCACCGCACTCCCGGCCGCGACCGGCCGCGTCCTGCGGCGCGAGCTCGCGAACTTCAAGACGTACGTCGAAGGCCACGGGGAAGCGAGCGGGGCCTGGCGCGGGACCGTGCGGGACGGGCAGGTACGGCCCACGGAGCCGGAACCGCCGCGCAGCCGGGTGCCGGCCTGGCCCGTCGGATGAGCCACGTGCGGGCACACAGCGAACGAGAGGCGATCCACCGATGAAGAAGCCGCCCAGGGACGAACCCCGGGACGACCTGTCCGTCACGCCGCCCAAGACCTGGGCCGCGGGAGTGCCCGCGGTGGTGCACGCGCTCGAGTACTCCCTGGAGCAGACGGCCCCCAAGGAAACCGCGGTGGACCTGCTGACCATGAACCAGGTCGGCGGGATCGACTGCCCGGGCTGCGCCTGGGCGGACCCCGCGCCCGGCCACCGGCACCGCAACGAGTACTGCGAGAACGGCGCCAAGCACATCAACGACGAGGCGACGACCCGGCGGATCACCGCCGACTTCTTCCGCGCGCACCCGGTCTCCGACCTGGCGGGCCGCTCCGACCTGTGGCTGAACCAGCAGGGGCGCCTCACCGAGCCGATGGTCAAGCGGCCCGGCTCCGACCACTACGAGCCCGTCAGCTGGCGCGAGGCCCTGGACCTGCTCGCCGGGGAACTCAGGGCGCTGGACAGCCCCGACGAGGCGGTCTTCTACACCTCGGGCCGGGTCAGCAACGAAGCCGCCTTCGTCCTCCAGCTGTTCGCCCGCGCCTTCGGCACCAACAACCTGCCCGACTGCAGCAACATGTGCCACGAGTCGAGCGGCTTCGCCCTGCACGAGACGCTCGGCACCGGCAAGGGCACGGTCGGTCTCCAGGACCTCCACCACGCCGACCTGATCTTCCTGGTGGGCCAGAACCCCGGCACCAACCACCCCCGGCAGCTGTCCGCGCTCGAGCAGGCCAAACGGAACGGCGCCCGCGTCGTCGCCGTCAACCCGCTGCCGGAGGCGGGACTGCTGCGGTTCAAGAACCCGCAGAAGGTACGCGGGGTGATCGGACAGGGTGTCCGCATCGCCGACCGGTTCCTGCACATCCGGCCCGGCGGCGACCTCGCCCTGTTCCAGGCCCTCAACCGGCTGCTGCTGGAAGCCGAGGACGCCCGGCCCGGCCACGTGCTGGACCACGCGTTCATCCGCGACAGCACCAGCGGCTTCGAGGAGTTCGCCGCGCTCGTCCGGCAGACCTCCTGGGACGACGTACTCGAAGCCACCGGCCTCACCCGCGAGGAGATCGAGCAGGTCCGCGACGAGGTCCTGAACAGCAGCCGGGTCGTCGTCTGCTGGGCGATGGGCATCACCCAGCACAAGCACGGCGTCCCCACCATCCGGGAGATCGTCAACTTCCTGCTGCTGCGCGGCAACCTCGGCAGGGCGGGAACCGGCGCCTGCCCGGTGCGCGGCCACAGCAACGTCCAGGGCGACCGCACCATGGGCATCTGGGAGCAGATGCCCGACTCCTTCCTGGACGCCCTGCGCGAGGAGTTCGGCTTCGACCCGCCACGCGCCCACGGACTCGACTCGGTCGACTCGATCCGGGCGATGCGGCAGGGCCGGATCAAGGTCTTCCTCGGCGTCGCGGGCAACTTCGTCCGGGCCGCCCCCGACAGCGCGGTCACCGAGGAGGCCATGCGCGGCTGCCGGCTGACCGCCCACGTCTCCACCAAGCTGAACCGGTCCCACACCGTCTGCGGACGGACCGCGCTCATCCTGCCCACCCTCGGCCGCACCGAACGCGACCACCAGACGGGCGGCGAACAGTTCGTCACGGTGGAGAACTCGATGAGCGAGGTGCACACCTCCCGGGGACGGCTCAAGCCCGCCTCCTCCCTGCTGCTCAGCGAGGTCGCCATCCTGTGCCGGCTGGCCCGCCGCACCCTCGGCCAGGGCCCGGGGAACATCCACTGGGACGAGTTCGAAGCCGACTACCACACCATCCGCGACCGGATCTCCCGCATCGTGCCGGGCCTGCACGACTTCAACCGGCGCGTGGCACGCCCCGGCGGCATCCGTCTGCCCAACCCCGTCAACGAGGGCGTCTACCGCACCGCCACCGGCAAGGCCGTGTTCAGCCGCAACACCTGGCAGGCGCCCGACGTCCCCGAAGGCCACCTGCTGCTCCAGACCCTGCGCTCCCACGACCAGTGGAACACCATTCCCTACACCCTGAACGACCGCTACCGGGGCATCCACGGCAGCCGCCGGGTGGTCATGGTCAACCCGGTCGACCTGAGCGCCCTGTCCCTGGCCGAGGGCGACCGCGTCGACGTCGTCGGCGTCTGGCACGACGACACCGAGCGCCGCGCCGAGGGCTTCGAGGTGGTCCCGTACCCCACCGCCCGCGGGTCGGCGGCCGCGTACTACCCGGAGACCCAGGTCCTGGTCCCGCTGGACAGCGTCGCCGACATCAGCAACCAGCCCACCTCCAAGGGCATCGTCGTCCGGCTGGAGCGCGTGACACCGTAGTCGCATCGTGAGACGGGCCCCGCCGCGGGAATGGCGGGAAGCGGGGCTCCGTTGACACCTGTCATGCCCGACTCTTCCCCACGGCCCGCGGCCGGCCGCATGCCGCTCGCCGTCTACATCCTCGGCCTGTCCGTCTTCGCGCTCGGCACCAGCGAGTTCATGCTCTCCGGACTTCTGCCGCCCATCGCCGACGACATGGACGTGTCGATCCCGCAAGCCGGGCTGCTGATATCCGCCTTCGCGATCGGCATGGTGGTCGGCGCGCCGCTGCTCGCCGTCGCCACCCTGCGGCTGCCGCGCAAGACCACACTGGTCGCCCTGATCTCCGTGTTCGGCCTCGGCCAGGTCGCGGGCGCGCTCGCGACGAGCTACGAGGTGCTGTTCGTCTCGCGGGTGGTGAGCGCGCTCGCCTGCGCCGGCTTCTGGGCCGTGGGCGCCGCCGTGGCCATCGCCATGGTGCCGGTGACCGCGCGGGCCCGCGCGATGGCCGTGATGATCGGCGGACTGTCCATCGCCAACGTCCTCGGCGTCCCGGCGGGCGCCTTCCTCGGCGAGCACCTGGGCTGGAGGTCCGCGTTCTGGGCCGTGGGCGGCGCGTCCGCCGTCGCGCTCGTCGGCGTGGTGACCCTGATCCCCCGCATCCCGCTGCCCGAGCGGCGGCCCAGGCTGCGGGGCGAGCTGGCGATCTACCGGGACCGCCAGGTCTGGCTCTCCATCGTCGTGACCGCCCTCGCCGCCGGCGGCGTGTTCTGCGCCTTCTCCTACCTCGCCCCGCTCCTCACCGACGTGGCCGGACTCGCGGACGGCTGGGTCCCGACCGTGCTGGCGCTGTTCGGGGTCGGTGCGCTGATCGGTACGACGATCGGCGGCCGGGTCGCCGACGCGCACCTGTTCGGCGTACTGCTCTCCGGCATCACCGCCTCGACGGTCCTGCTGGCCGCGCTCGCGCTGTTCGCCTCCAGCCCCGCCGCGGTGATCGTCCTCTCGCTGCTGCTCGGCGTCTCCGCGTTCTACACGGCGCCCGCGCTGAACGCGCGCATGTTCAACGTCGCCGGTGCCGCGCCCACCCTCGCCGGTGCGACGACGACCGCGGCGTTCAACCTGGGCAACACCGGCGGGCCCTGGCTCGGCGGCACGGTGATCGACGCGGGCCTCGGGTACGCGGCCACCGCCTGGGCGGGCGGGGCGATGACCCTGGTCGCGATCGCCTTCGTCGCCGTCTCCCTGCGGCTGCACGGCCGGTCGCGCGTCGTGATGGGCGGCATGGCCGCCGAACCCGCGGGCGCGGACCGGGCCCAGCGGGTGTGACGCCGGTCGAGCCCGGGATACTCACTGGGTGTTCGAACAGGCATCGCATATGATCATCGGCAAGGGCGGGGTCGTAGCACAGAGGTAGTGCGCCGCGACAGCATCTCGGAGGACGCCGGTTCGAATCCGGTCGCCCCGCCCCCTTCTTCTTTCGCGCCCCGGCACACATCCGGCCACGGCGCCGCGTCAAGGGGCCGTGGGTCCGGCGGCGGCCCTGGCGCAGCGGTCGGCCAGCCCGGCGAACGCCTCCCTGAGTGCCGGCGGGCCGACGACCTCGACGTCCGAGCCGAAGAGACAGAACGCGGCGGCCAGCGAGGGCCACGACCAGGAGCCCAGCGTGAGCCGGCAGCGGTCCGGGCCAAGTGCCTCGACGGTTCCGTCCCCGGCGTGCGGGGACACCGCCGAGGCGGGCAGGTGGAGCACGGCCTCACCACGGCAGGGCCAGTCGGTGGCACCGTCGTCCGAGCCGCGGAACCGGCCGGTCAGGAAGGCGGCCACGTCCTCGCCGGGCAGGTCACGGGGGCCGAAGCGGGGACCGGTGGGCGTGCGCGGGGTGATCCGGTCGGCGCGGAAGACGCGCCAGTCCTCGCGGTCCAGGTCCCAGGCGACCAGGTACCAGCGCCCGCCCCGGGCGACGAGATGGTGCGGCTCCACACGGCGCGGGGACGGCACGGCGCCGGGCGCGCCGTCCTCCGGGCGGGCCGGGAAGTGGTCGAAGCGCATCACCTCGCGGGCGTGGACGGCGGCACTGAGCGCCGTCAGGACGCCGGTGTCCACCTGGGGCCGCGGCCGCGGCGCGGACCCCGCGACGGAGACGACGGAGACGACGGGGAGCGCGTCGATCCGGTGCCGCAGCCGCGCGGGCATCACCTGGCGCACGGTGGCCAGGGCCCGTGCCGCGCCGTCCTCGATCCCGGCACCGGTGGCCGCCGCGGTCCGCAGCGCGACGGCGAGGGCGACCGCCTGCTCGTCGTCGAAGAGCAGCGGCGGCAGCCGCATACCGGCGTCCAGCCGGTAGCCGCCGTCGGGGCCCTTCACCGCCAGCACGGGATAGCCCAGCTCGCGCAGCCGGTCGACGTCGCGGCGCAGCGTGCGCGGACTGACGTCCAGCCGCTCGGCCAGCACCGCACCCGGCCAGTCCCGGCGGGCCTGGAGCAGCGAGAGCAGGGACAGCAGCCGTGCCGAGGTCTTCTGCATGACCCCCATGCTCGCGCACATAGCGGCCACAACCTGACCGCTACCTCGACCAGAGTGGGCGCAGCGGGGCCGAACCGGCCCCACGGACGGCCCGAACCCACGGGCCGTCCCACCGCTTCCCGTACGTTCTCCGAGGCAAGGAGCCCGACATGACCGCCAAAGCCGTGACCCACCTGAACTTCCGTGGTGACGCCCGCGAGGCACTCACCTTCTACCAGGCCGCCTTCGGCGGGGACGTGACCCTGGTGACGTACAAGGACGCCGGCGGCGTCCAGGAGCCCGCCGAGGCCGACCAGGTGATGTTCGGTCAGGTGGCCACCGCCGACGGCCTGTGCGTGATGGCCTACGACGTGCCGTCCGCCCTGCCGTGGAACCAGGGCGAGAACGCCTTCTTCGTGTCGGTCCGCGGCGAGAGCACCGAGGAGATCACCGCGTACTGGGAGAAGCTGACCGACGGCGCGACCGTACTGCGCCCCCTGGGCGCCGCGCAGTGGGCGCCCCTGTACGGCATGCTGCGGGACCGGTTCGGCGTCACCTGGGTCCTCGACGTCGTGAGCGAGTACAACGCGTGAGCGTGCTCGGCGCCCGGTCGCTGAACCGGGCGGCACTCGCCCGGCAGCTGCTGCTCGACCGCGCGGACCTCCCGGTCCTCGACACCGTCGCGCACCTCGGCGGCATGCAGGCGCAGGAGCCGCAGGAGCCGTTCGTCGGACTGTGGTCGCGGTTGCGCGACTTCGCGCCCGGGGCGCTCGACGACCTGCTGACCGGGCGCCGGGTGGTGCGCACCCATCTGATGCGCCGCACCGTCCACCTCGTCACCGCCGAGGACCTCCTGGCCTGGCGCTCCCGCCACGACGCCATGCTGTGCGGACGCGTCCTCGGCACCTACCGCCGCGAGCTGGAAGGGGTCGACCTCGGCGCACTCGCGGCGGCCGGGCGGGCGGTCCTGGCCGACGGCGAGCCCCGCTCGATGACCGGACTCGCCCGGGCCGTGGCGGAGCAGTGGCCGGACGTCGCACCGCGACCGCTCGGAGAGATGCTGGTCGCCGCGCTGATCCCGATGGTGCAGCTGCCGCCGCGCGGGCTGTGGCGCACCAGGGCCGGGGTGCGCAACGCCCCGGTCGGGGCCTGGCTGGGCCGCGAGGTCGACCCGCCGGCCCCGCCGGGCACCGATCCGGTCGGTGCGGCGCTGGTACGGCGCTACCTCGCCGCGTTCGGACCGGCCGCCTCGGCGGACCTGCGCGCCTGGTGCGGCCTCGCGGGGCTGCCCGCGGCGGTCGCCGCGGTACGCGGGGAACTGGTCGTCTTCCGCGACGAGCGAGGCCGGGAACTGCTCGACCTCCCGGACGCACCGCGACCCGACCCGGACACCCCGGCCCCGGCGAGGTTCCTGCCGGCGTTCGACAACGCGGTCCTCGGCTACCGGGACCGCGGCCGCGTCATCGACGACGCGCACCGCGGCCTGTCGGTCACCGGCGCCCGTTTCGTCCTCGTCGACGGCCGGGTCTCCGCGACCTGGACCGTCGAGGACGGCACGGTGACCGTCACCCCGCTGCGCCGGCTCACCCGGCCCGAGCGCACCGAGGTCGCCGAGGAGGGGCGGGCACTGGCCTCCTTCCTCTCAGACGGCGCCGTCGACCGGGTCAGGTTCCGCGCGGCACCGTCCTGAGCGAGGGGTGACCCGGAACGCCCCGCCCCGGCAGCGTCAGGCGCTCGCCACGACGTCGGCGACCACACAGCTGACGTTGTCGGGGCCGCCGGCGCCGTTGGCGAGGGCGACCAGCTCCCGGACGGCACGCTCGGGCTCCCCGGCGCCGGCCAGCACCCGGTGGATCTCTCCGTCCGACGCCACCGTCGGCAGCCCGTCGGAGCAGAGCAGGTAGCGGTCCCCGGGCCGGGCGTCGTGCAGACGCATGTCGGGGGTGCCGTCGGCGCCGCTGCCCAGGGCCCGCACCAGCATGGACCGCTGGGGGTGGGAGGCGGCCTCCTCCGGGCCGATGCGCCCTTCGTCGAGCATCGCCTGCACCACGGTGTGGTCGTGCGTGATCCGGAACAGTTCGCCGTCGCGCAGCAGGTAGACGCGGCAGTCGCCGATGTGGGCGAGGGCCAGTTGCGAGCCGGTCCAGAACATGGCGGTGAGCGTCGTTCCGGCTTCCTCGGCGGAGCCGGTCCGGACGGCGCCGTGCACCGCCCGTTCGGCCTGCTCGACGGCGTCCGCCAGGACGTCGAGGAGACCGCCCGCCGGGACGCCGTCCGTCTCCAGGTGCTTGAGCGCGTCGACGGCGGCCGCGCTCGCGGGGGCGCCGCCGGCACCGAACCCGTCGGCGACGGCGAGCAGTCGGGACCCGGCATAGGCGGTGTCCTGGTTGGTCTCGCGGACCAGTCCGGCGTCGGAACCGGCGGCGTAACGGATGCTCAGTGGACTCATTGCGGCTGTCATGTCGGGGTCCTCCCGTTCCAGATGACCGACGAGGAAGGCGACCAGATCGCGCCGTGCGGCGAAGTCGGCCTCGGTCCGCGCCCAGAAGGCGCGGATCTCCCGGGCGGCGGCCCCCGCGTCCAGCGAGCACACGTGCCGGATGCGGACCAGCGGCATCCCCAGCCGCCGCAGCCAGGCGACGAGCCGGGCCCGCTCCAACTGGTCCGGCGCGTAGAGGCGGTAGCCGGTGACCGGGTCGACGCGGGCGGGCGGCAGCAGACCCAGTTCGTCGTAGAGCCGCAGCGCCTTCGGCGACAGCCGGGACGCCTTCGCGAACGCCCCGATGGTCAGCAACCCCATGCCCACCCCTCCTCGTACCGGGCGCGTCGCCCGGTGACACCGATGCTGCGGCCTGCCCCAAGGTGAAGGTCAACCACACCACGACGTGGCCGCGGTCGGCTGCCCGTGGCAACGAAATGCGGCGTACACCCATGTTCGTGATCTACACCCGGGGGAGAGGAGCACGGGAACGCACTACACCCGACGCAGTACGCCGGTCCAGACCCAGGGTCGGATCAAACGCCGGGAACCCCGGGCGAGCATGGATGTGTACCCCGGTCCGCGCCTCCGCCTTCCCCCCATGTGCCGGGTCTTCGTCCTGCCCGCAACCCGACGGATTGGTCCACAAGGTGGCTACGTTTCTCTATCGACTCGGCCGGAGGGCGTTCCGGCGCCGCGGCCTCGTCGCCCTGCTGTGGGTGGCCCTGCTCGTGGGCGCCGGCGTGGCCTCGTCCGCCGCGCCGGCCCCGCCCGAAGACTCCTTCTCCATGCCGGGCACCGAGTCCCAGAAGGCGTTCGACCTGCTCGACGAGCAGTTCCCGGCCGCCAGCGCCGAGGGCGCCACGGCCCGCGTCGTGATCCGTGCTCCCGAGGGCGCGAAGATATCCGACGGAGCCGGCAAGGACCGGGTCCAGGACCTGGTCGCCGACCTGAAGGCCGGACCGCAGGTCGCCTCGGTGGACGACCCCTTCAAGGCGAACGCCGTCAGCAAGGACGGCACCACCGCCTACGCCTCCGTGACCTACAAGGTCAACGCGATGGAGCTGACCGACGAGGCCCGGGACTCGCTCACCGCCGCCACCGACACCGCCCGCGCGGGCGGGTACACCGTCGAGACCGGCGGCGACGCGGTCGTGGCCGAGCAGGAGATGGGCGGCACCGCCGAGCTGATCGGCATCGGCGTCGCCGCGATCGTGCTCCTGCTGACCTTCGGCTCACTGGTCGCGGCCGGTATGCCGCTGCTCTCGGCGATCATCGGTGTCGGCATCGGCATCTCCGCCATCGGGGCGCTGGGCAGCACCCTGGAGCTGTCCGCCACCACCTCCACGCTGGCCATGATGATCGGCCTCGCGGTCGCCATCGACTACGCCCTGTTCATCGTCTCCCGCTACCGGGCCGAGATAGCCGAGGGCCGCGCCCCCGAGGAGGCGGCCGGACGCGCGGTCGGCACCGCGGGCTCCGCGGTCGTCTTCGCCGGACTCACCGTCGTCGTGGCCCTCGCCGGGCTCGCCATCGTCAACATCCCGATCCTCACCAAGATGGGCCTGGCCGCGGCGGGCACCGTCGGCATCGCCGTGCTGATCGCCCTGACCCTCACCCCGGCCCTGCTCGGCTTCGCGGGCAAGAAGGCCCTCAGCCGCAAGGACCGCAAGGCACCCGCCGGGGCGCGGGCCGCCTCCGGCAAGCCGAAGCTCGGCACCCGCTGGGCCCGTTTCGTGCAGCGGCGCCCGGTCACCGTGCTGCTGACCGCGGTCCTCGGCCTCGGCGTGATCGCCGTACCGGCCGCCGGCATGGAGCTGGGCCTGCCCGACGAGGGCAGCTCGGCCCCCGACACCACCCAGCGCAAGGCCTACGACATGCTGTCCGAGTCCTTCGGGGCCGGGTTCAACGGCCCGTTCATGATCGCCGTCGACGCGCGCGACGCCGACGACCCGAAGGCCGCCGCCGACACGGTGAGCGAGAAGATCACCGGACTGGGGAAGGCCGCGGCGGTCACCCCGGCCAGCTTCAACGAGAAGGGCGACACGGCCGTCCTCACCGTGGTGCCCCAGACCGGGCCGAGCGACGTCGCCACCGAGTCGCTGGTGCACGACATCCGCTCGCTGTCCGGCGACATCGAGGCCGACACCGGCGCGACCATGCTGGTCACCGGCGCGACCGCGATGACGATCGACTTCTCGCAGACCCTGGACGACGCGCTCATCCCCTACCTGGCGCTGGTCGTCGGGCTCGCCTTCCTGCTCCTGATGCTGGTGTTCCGCTCGGTCCTCGTGCCGCTGAAGGCGGCCCTGGGCTTCCTGCTCTCGGTGGCCGCGGCGCTCGGCGCGGTGGTCGCGGTCTTCCAGTGGGGCTGGCTCGCCGACGTGTTCGGCGTGGACCAGCCGGGTCCGATCATGTCGATGATGCCCATCTTCATGATCGGCGTGGTCTTCGGCCTGGCCATGGACTACGAGGTCTTCCTCGTCACCCGCATGCGGGAGGCGTACGTCCACGGGGAGTCCCCCGCCGAGTCCGTCACCACGGGCTTCACCCACGGCGGCCGGGTCGTCGCGGCGGCCGCGATCATCATGATCAGTGTCTTCTCCGGCTTCATCCTGGAGAACGACGCCATGATCAAGATGATGGGCTTCGGCCTCGCGATCGCGGTCCTCTTCGACGCCTTCGTGGTCCGCATGGCCATCGTTCCGGCCGTGCTCGCCCTGCTCGGCACCAAGGCGTGGTGGCTGCCCAAGTGGCTGGACCGCGTCCTGCCCAACGTCGACGTCGAGGGTGAGAAGCTGCACCGCGAACTCGGCGACACCGCCACGCCCCCGGAGCCCGCCCGGGAGCCGGAGACGGCCGGAGTCTGACACCCGCGTGCACGGCGGCCCCCGGTGACCTGGAAGCCCAGGTCACCGGGGGCCCTGTGTCACAGGTCCCCGGCGGCGTCCGTGAGCGCCTCGTCGAGGACGGCGACGCCCCGGGCGATCTCGTCGTCGCTCGCGGTCAGGGGCGGCGCGATGCGGAAGATGCCGCCCATTCCCGGGAGCTGGACGATGTTCATGTGCAGCCCCAGCTCGAAGCAGCGCCGGGTGACGGCGGCGCCGAGCCGGTCCGCCCCGCCGTCACCCAGCACCTCGTCGCCGACCAGTTCCATGCCCAGCAGCAGCCCCCGGCCCCGGACGTCGCCCACGACCCGGTGGCGGGCGGCCAGCTTGTCGAGGCCCTCCCGCAGCGCCGTGCCGAGGGTGCGTGCCCGCTCGTCCAGCCGGTCGCGGACCAGGACGTCGAGGACGGTGTTGCCCACGGCGGCCGGCAACGGGTCGTTGACGTGCGTGGTGAAGAACAGGAACCCGCGCTCGTGGGCCCGCTGCTCGATCTCCGGGCTGGTCAGTACGGCGGCCAGCGGCAGTCCCGCGCCCAGCGTCTTGGACAGGGTGAGGATGTCCGGGACGACGCCCTCGTGCTCGAAGGCGTACCAGTCGCCGGTCCGGCACAGTCCCGTCTGGGCCTCGTCCAGGATCAGCAGCATGCCCCGCTCGCGGCACTTGTCCTTCAGCGCGGCGAGATAGCCCGGCGGAAGCTCGACGACGCCGCCGGAGGAGAGGATCGGTTCCACCAGGCACGCGGCCAGACTGCCGACCGACTGCGCGTCGATCATCTCGAAGCCCAGGTCCAGCTGGCGGCGCCAGTCCAGCTCGCCGTCCGCGCCGACGACCGAGGGGCGGTAGCGGTCGGGCACCGGCAACGCGAAGTTGCCCGGGGCCGCGGGGCCGTAGCCCTTGCGCCCCGCGCTGTAGGTGGCGTTCGCCGCGGCCTGGGTCATGCCGTGCCAGGACCGGGCGAAGGAGACGATCTCGTGGCGGCCGGTGACGAGCTTCGCCATCCGTACCGCGGCCTCGTTCGCCTCCGCCCCGGTGGTCAGCAGCAGCGCCTTGTCCAGCGGCTCGGGCAGGGTGCCGGCCAGCCGGCGGGCCAGCTCGACGACCGGGCGGCTGAGCATGCCGCTGTGCAGGTGGTCGAGGTGCGCGACCTGCTCGCGCACCGTGGACACGATCGCCGGATGGGAGTGACCGAGGATGGCACTCATCTGACCGGAGGTGAAGTCCAGCAGTTCACGGCCGTTCTCCGTGAACACGGAGGTGCCCGCGGCGCGCACGACCACCTCGGGCGAGAAGGGCGCGTGGCCGGAGTAGCGGATCAGGTGACGCCCCGCGTCGGCGCCGGAAGTCTCGGAAGGCATGCGACCGACGTTAGGGACGGGCCACTGCGCGTGTCCATCGCACAGTTTCGATGCATCTGTACGTCAGAACCGTACAGACCGGCCCGGTACGCCGTACCATCTCCGCGTGCTCAACTCCGGACGCCTGCACCTGCTCAGTCAGCTCGACACGCTCGGCACCGTCCGTGCGGTCGCCGAAACGCTGCACCTGAGCGCTTCGACGGTCTCCCAGCAGCTGGCGGTGCTGGAGACCGAGACCCGGTGCCGGCTCGTCGAACGGACCGGGCGGCGGGTGCGGCTGACCCCGGCCGGGCTTCTGCTGGCCCGCAGGGGCCGGGAGATCCTCGACCGGATGGCCGACGTCGAGGCCGAACTGCGTGCCCTGAACGACGAACCCATCGGCACCGTCCGGCTCGGTGTGTTCCAGAGCGCGATCTACAGTCTCGCCGTCCCCGCGGCGAACCGGCTGGCCACGACCCACCCCCACCTGCACCTGGAACTCGTCGAGATGGAGCCGCACGAGAGCGGTCCCGCCCTGCGCTCGGGCGACGCGGACGTCATCGTCACCACCACCGACTACACCGGCCTGACCTGGGGCGCGGACATCGAGGTCATGACGCTGGGCAGTGACCCGGTCGTGCTGGTGCTGCCGCTCGGCCATCCGCTGGCCTCCCGCACCGCGGTGAACCTGGCGGCGTGCAAGGAGGAGACCTGGGCCTGCGACCGTCCGCAGTCGTACATGGCGGACCTGACCGTGCGGCTTTGCCGCGAGGCCGGGTTCGAGCCCCGGGTGGCCTGCCGGTTCAGCAACTACCTCATGCTGCTGCGGCACGTCGAGACGACGGGGTCGATCGGTCTGCTGCCCGCCCTCGCCGTCACGGCCGACCACGCCGTCGTCACCCGGCGGCTGAGCCCACCGGTGCACCGCAACGTCGCCGTCGTGGTGCGGCGCGGCACGCCCCGGCGCGCGGCGGTGAACGCGGTCATCGCCGCCCTGCGCGACCACCCGGAGATCGAGGCCCTGGCCGCCCCGGACCCGGCCCGCGAGCGCGGTGACGAGGGATCCCACCCCTGACGGCTCCCACTCCCGACGGGGGGACTCCGGCGGTGGAGTTCGTCGGGCATGACGTGGCCCGACGGCCCGACGGCCGGACCGCCACCCGGGCGGGAGGTCAGGAGCCGACGGCCGCGGGACCCTCGGCACCGGCCTCGCCGGCCGGTCTGAACTCGACGGCGACGACGCCGTCCACGCTCCGGCAGTGCTCCTCCAGGAGCGGGGCGGACACGTCGGCCGGGAGCCGGCCACTGAGCACGACATGGCCGTGCGCCACGTCCACCTGCACCGACGACGGCGCCAGGCCGAGCGCCTTCACCAGGGCCTCTTCGATGATCTCGGTGCGGATCGCGCGGTCCGTGCGCAGGAAGACCCGCAGCAGGTCGCTCCTGCTGACGACCCCGGCCAGCCGCCCCTCCTCGTCGACGACCAGCAGCCGTTTGATGCGGTGCCGGGCCATCACCCGGGCGGCTTCCACCACGCTCCAGCTCTCGCGGGCGCACAGCGGGGGAGAGGTCATCAGCCCGTCCGCGTCCGTGGCGTCCGCCTTGCCGGCCGCCGCCGCCCGGGACCACTCGGCGTGCTCGGGCGAACCGTCGGGCTCCCCGCCCCACATCTTCTGCAGAAGGTCCGCCTCCGACACCACGCCCACGGGACGGTTCTCCCCGTCGACCACCGGCACCGCCGTGATGTCGTACTCCAGCAGCAGGTGGGCGATCTCCTTGAACGGTGTGCCGCGCTGCACGCGCACCACGGCGTCACTCATCAGGTCGCGCACCGTCTGGTGTTTCATCGAGCGTCTTCCCCTCCGCTGCCGGCCCCCGCGGACCGGCGTTCGTCCTTCTCGTCCGTGAAAACGATCGATCGGCCTTCGGAGTGCCCCACCACCGCGCGGGGACTGACGAGGAGCAGTGCGATGTCGTCACCCGGGGTGGGGGCGTGCCGGATGAGGCTCTCGGCCATGGCGTCGAGGTCGCCGGGGTCACCGTGTTCCAGAAGCCCCGCGAGAGCCGCGATCGCGTCGTCGAGGTCGACTCCGGGCGCCTCGACCAGGCCGTCGGTGTAGAGGGCGAGCACACAGCCGGGCGGCAGCGGGAACTCCAGCGAGGGGTACACGGTGTCCGGCTCGATGCCGAGGAGCAGACCGGGTGGGACCCGCAGCGGCTCGACGCGCCCGTCGGCGTGGCGCAGCAGGGGAGGAGGGTGCCCGGCGAGTGCCACGCAGGCACGGTGGGTGGCGAGGTCGAGGTGGACGTAGGCACAGCTGGTGAACAGGCCGGGGTCCAGGTCGGTGAGCAGGCGGTTGGTGCGGGCCAGGACGTCGCCGGGCGGCGCACCCACGGTCGCGTGCGCGTGCACGGCGGTGCGGACCTGCCCCATGAGGGCCGCCGCGTCCACGTTGTGTCCCTGTACGTCGCCGATGGTGACGGCGGCCGTGTGCTCGTCGAGGCGGATGACGTCGTAGAAGTCGCCGCCGATGCCCAGCCCCCGGGCCGCCGGGAGGTAGCAGGCGGCGACGTTCAGACCGGGCACGTGGGGGAGGGAGTGGGGCAGCAGGGCGGACTGGAGGCGGTGGGCGAGGTGGTGCTTGGCGTCGTAGAGCCGGGCCCGGTCCAGGGCCTGCCCGACCAGGCCGGCCAGCGACGTGAGGGCGGCCCGTTCCCCGGGCGGGAAGACGTGGGGCCGCTGGTAGGAGAGCAGAAGGGAGCCGATGGGGCGGCCGGAGGCGATCAGCGGCAGCACGGCCCAGGCGGCCATCCCGTCTTCGTGCGTCATCGCGGGATAGGCCTCGTGGAGTTCCTCGAACGTCGGCCAGAAACCGGGGACGCCCGTGGCCATGACGTCGGCGCCGGGGACGGCCGAGGACAGGGGGAGCCCGTTGAAATGCTTCAGGAGCTCCGGTTGGTAGCCGCGCTGTCCGACGATCCTCAGACGGCCGTCCTCCGGGATCATCACCACCATGCCCTGCGCACCCAGTGCGGGCATCAGCTGGTCGGCGGTCTGCTCGACCACGTCCGGCACGCTGACGGCCTCGGTCAGGGTGGAGGCCAGGTGCATCAGGTGGTAGAGCACCGTGGCACGGCTGGGTCCCGTGCTCCGTCCCGACGGGGGTGAAGGTGCGTCCGCGTCCGGGCTGCCGGGGACGATGCGGACACTCAGGCCGGTGGCGTCCGGGTACAGCTCGAAGGTCAGCCACGTCTTCGGCGGGCGCAGCACCGTGAAGGCCTGTGGTCTGCGGCTGACCAGCGCGGCCCGGTAGCGGTCCTCCACGTGCGGCACGTCCATCCAGGGCAGCGCCTCCCACGGCAGCGCGCCCATCAGCAGGGACCGGTCGACACCGAGCAGTCCCGCGGCCCCCGGAGTGACGTAGGTGAGGCGTCCCTGCAGGTCCAGCGCGCACGAACCGCCGGGCAGGCGGTCCACGAACGCGGACAGCGCGGCCGCCTCGCCGGGGGAGGACGGGCGCGGGGCCGCCGGCGGCACGGTCCGGGGGCGGTCCGGCACCAGTGGCTCGCCACGGGCCAGCGTCCGCTCCATGCTGTCACCCAGCCGGCGGCAGCCCGCCCGGACGGCGTCCTGTTCGCCGCCGTTCAGCCGGGTCGGGTGGTCCCCGGCCCACAGCAGCACCAGCCCGCCCCGGACGGCGGCGCCCGAGGTCACCGGCGCGGCCGCGAGGCCGAACTCGTACGGCAGGACGAGCGCCAGCCGCGGGTACTGGCGTGCCATGTTCTCCCGGCCGGCGGCCCACACCAGACGGCGTTCCCGGATGGCGTCCGCGACGGGCATGGGGTCCTTGAGTCCGACCCGCCGCCACGGGGCGGCCATCTCCTGCGGGACCCCCGTGATCAGAACCTGCCACGCGGCGTCCTCGCCCGGCGGCAGTGCGTACAGGATCCCTCCGTACGCACCGCTCGCCCGCACCACCGCGGCCATCGCGGAGTCCATCAGCCGTCCACCCGTGTCCGCGCCGACAGGGCTGCCCGACGCCGGCCACACCGAACATCACCCATATCTGGACACTACGCCCGTCCCGCCGCGACGGCACGCGAGGACGGGGGACGCCGCTCAGTCCCGGTCGCCGTGCCCCGGCGACCTGCGCTTCACGTACAGGCGGCCGTCCGCCGGTCCGGTCCACTCCAGCCGTACGACACCGGGTACGGCCGACTCGGCGACGCGGGACGCGTCGGACCAGTAGCCGGCGGCGGGGTTGAGGAAGTACGTCGCCCACAGGCCGCCCCTGTGGTCGGCGAAGAAGTTGTTGTGACCGGCCCCGACCCCCGCGGTGTACCGCTTCGAGTACGGTCCCTCGAACCGGTCGGCCACGGCGACGACCGCGTCGTACTGGTACTGCACCCGGCCGGTCGCGGGCTCGTCGTAGGCCTGGCGGACGGTGCCGTCGGTGTTGACCGACGTCCGGTCCCAGGCGGCGTGGACGAGGTGGTACTTGCCCTTGTGCTTGAACACGTACGCGCCCTCGAGGTACGGCTCCGGGGAGTAGGGGGTCTGCCGGAACCGGGGCAGGTCCGTCGTCGTGACGATGTCCTCCATGTCGTCCCGGAACCTCGCGTACAGGTCGTTGTGGAGCACGAGCCACGCGTCGTCGCCCTCGGTGAAGAGGCCGCCGTCGATGTGGTGGTAGGCGCCGGGCTCGATGAACTTCGGACCGCCGATGAACGAGTCGCCGAAGGGCTTGTCCAGGTTCCCCTCGATCAGCCGGTACGGGCCCTCGACCCCGCCCTCGCTCACCAGCATGAACGAGCCGACCTTGCGGGAGTGGTCGCCCATGCACGCCACGAGGTACCAGGTGCCCCGGAAGTAGTGCAGCTCCGGCGCCCAGGCCTGACCGCGCTTGCCGAACCGCTCGTCGTGCCAGTACTCCTGCCAGGGCGCGACGACCGTGCGGCCGGGCCGGTTCTCCCCGGCGAACTCGGGCGACCACACTTTGCCCCGCTCGGCCCCGGGCCGGATGCCGGTGGTGTCGGCCAGCCGCCACGGCCCCTCGAGGGAGGGGGCCAGCCACACGAAGATCCCGTCGTTCCAGGGACCGGCGGCCTCGAGTCCGGGCACCCGGGAGGTGCCCGTGGCGACGTACAGCGGGCGGCCGTCGACGACGAAGCAGTTCACGTAGGTGTCGCGCATCCACACCGTGCCGCGCTCCTCGTCACGGGGGCGCAGCTCCAGCGGGAGGACGAACGAGTTGTCCTCGCGCGGCCACAGGTCCGTCCGCGTGTCCGCCACGCCGTACTGCTCGGGGTCGGGCCAGTTCCGCGCGCGGTGCCGGGACGTCCCGGCCGCCGGGGAAGCGGCGGGCGCGCCGGCGGGAGCCGCCTGCGCGGTGCTCGCCGGCAGGGCGAACGCCGCCCCCACACCGGCGGCGCCGGCCAGCAGGGAGCGTCGGTGGAGTCCGTACTCGGCATCGGTCATCAGTCGGGTTCTCCTTGGTCGTCCCCGTCCGGGAACCGGGGGGCGGCACACGAGCCGCACGACGGGGGTACGGCGCACAGCATGCGAACCCCGCGCATTTACGTCAACAGGCCGGACGAATAAAGCCGTAGGAACCTTGCTGCCGTGGCCCCGGCCACCAGGCATTGTGAACGCTTCGTTGCATCTTTCCGCCGGAGTGTTGACGGAATAATCGAGCCTCCCTACCTTGACCGGCATGCAGATGCCCAGCGGAGTGCACGCACTGGTCAGGCGGACCCACGAAGAGCGCGTGATGCGTGCGCTTCAGGAGAACGGCGCCATGAGCCGCGGCGAGATCGCCCGGGTCGTGGGCCTGTCGCGCACCACCCTGTCCGAGATCACCGGCAACCTCCTGCAACGAGGCGCCATCGTCGTCGTGGACACCGACGCCTCCCGGCGTGAGGGCAGCGGCCGGCCGGCCGAACGGCTGGCCCTCGACCCGGCCTCCGCGCAGTTCATGGGCGTCGACTTCGGACACCGGCGGGTGCACGTCGTCGTCGCGGACGCCTCGCACGAGATCATGGTCTCGGGCTCCGTCCGCTACGAGGACACCGCGACCTGGAAGACCCGCACCGAACTGGCCCTGGAACTGGTCGACCGGCTGAGCAGCGAGGCCGGAGTCCACTACGGGGCGCTCCAGGGCATCGGCATCGGTGTGCCCGGCCCCTACCCGGCACCGGAGGGAGCCGCCTGGCCCCGCGCCACGGCGGGCACCACCGTGCTCCGCCCGGCACCCGAAGGCGTCGACGTGGCCTTCGCCGAGCGCTTCGACGCACCGGTGATCGTTGACAACAACACCCGCCTGGCCGCCCTGGCCGAGGCGATCAGCGGCGCCGACAGCGTCGCCGACCTGGTGTACGTACGGCTGTCGGACGGCGTCGGCGGCGGCCTCGTCGTCGGCGGCCAGCTGGTGACCGGCTCGTCCGGACTGGCCGGCGAGCTGGGCCACGTGACCGTCGAACCGGCGGGCCGGCCCTGCCGGTGCGGCAAGCGGGGCTGTCTGGAGACCGTGGCCTCCGTGCCCGGCATCCTCGCCGCCTGCTGGGAGTTCGGACTGCGCCTGGAGAACCTCGACGACCTCGCCGCCGCCGTGCGCCGCGCCCACCCCGTCGCGGACCGGGTCCTGCGGGAGGCCGCGGGGGCACTGGGGCGGGTGGTCGGCGCCGCGACCATGATGCTGAACCCGGCGAAGGTGGTCATCGGCGGCGAGATCACCCGGCTGGCGCCCGTCCTCGTGGAGCAGGTCGCGGCCACCCTCGCCGCCGAGATCTTCCCGACCGCCTCGGCCGGGCCCGTCGTCGCCGCGGCCCGGCTCTCCGACGACGACGGCGCCATCGGCGCGCTCGCCGCCGTCTTCCACAGCTCACCCCTCCTGGCGAGGTACCCCGAAACCGCCGAGGTGAAGGGCCGTTCCGACGCGCCCGACTCCGCCACCGAAGGAGCCGCCCATGTCCGTCCTTGACAAGCGGAGCGCCGACCAGCGGCACTCGCGGCCCGAGAAGGAGCCCGGGGCCCTGCCCGGGTCCGAAGCGGGCGACACCACCGCGGGCGACACCAAGTCCGCGCGGGAGCCCTCCCGTTCCGGCCGGCGCGGGCTTCCGCTCGCCCTCAACGCCGTGTCCGTCGCGCTCGGCATCGCCCTCTGGTGGGCCCTCGCGTCCGCAGGGTTCAAGCTGCCGACCCCGCCCGAGGTCGTCTCCCGGGCCGGCACGCTGATCAGCGACGGGACGCTCGCCGACGACGCGCTGGCCAGCCTGACCCGGGTCCTCATCGGCTTCGCGCTGGGCACGGCCGTGGCCGTCCCGGTGGGCTTCCTGATGGGCTGGTACGGCATCCTGCGCGGACTGATCGAACCCTGGATCCAGTTCTTCCGCACCATCCCGCCGCTGGCGATCATCCCGCTCGCCGTGGTCGCCATGGGCATCGACGAGACACCGAAGATCTTCGTCATCTTCCTCGCCGCGTTCCTGGCCTGCGTGATCTCCACCTTCCAGGGCGTGGTGAACGTCGACCGCACCCTGATCAACGCCGCCCGGGTCCTCGGCGCGGGCGACGCCACGATCTTCGCCCGCGTGGTGGTGCCGGCCTCCACCCCCTTCATCCTCGTCGGCATGCGGGTCGGCCTCGGCTCGGCCTGGGCGACCCTGGTCGCCGCCGAGCTGATCGCCGCCCAGGAGGGCCTCGGCTACCGCATGCAGAACGCGCAGCTCTACTACGACCTCCCGACCATCTTCGTCGGGCTGATCTCGATCGGAATCCTCGGTCTCCTCATGGACCGCGTCCTCCTCCTCGCCGAACGCCGGCTCACCCGATGGCAGGAACGCCGATGACCAGCACAGAAGCCAAGATCTCCGTCCAGCACGTCACCAAGACCTTCTCGCTGGGCCGGGAGACCTTCACCGCCCTCGACGACGTGTCCCTCGACATCGCGAACCACGAGTTCGTCACCGTCGTCGGCCCCTCCGGGTGCGGCAAGAGCACCCTGATGAACATCCTCGCCGGGCTCGAGACGCCCACGGCCGGCCGCGCCCTGGTGGACGGCGCCCCCGTCTCCGGCCCCGGCCCCGAGCGCGGCGTGATCTTCCAGCAGTACGCCCTCTTCCCCTGGCTGACCGTGCGGCAGAACGTCGAGTTCGGCCTGCGCACCACCGGCGTGCCCAAGGCGGAACGCCGCGCCAGGGCCGAGCACTTCATCGAACTCGTCGGCCTGGAACGCTTCGCCGACGCGCTCCCCAAGACCCTCTCCGGCGGCATGCGCCAGCGCTGCGCCATCGCCCGCGCCTACGCCGTCGACCCCTCGATCCTGCTGATGGACGAACCCTTCGGCGCCCTCGACGCGCTCACCCGGGTCAAACTCCAGGAGCAGCTGCTCAAGACCTGGAGCCAGGACAAGCGCACGGTCCTGTTCATCACCCACGACGTCGACGAGGCCGTGTTCCTGGCCAACCGGGTCGTCGTGATGGCCGCCCGCCCCGGACGCGTCTACGACGTCATCGACGTCGACCCGGCCATCGTGCGCGACGAGGCCTTCCGGCTCAGCCCCGAGTTCGCCGCACTGCGCAACCGCGTGTGGCACTCCGTCTACCACCAGGAAGGCCGCACCGCCGCCCTTTCCGGTTCCCACTCCTCCCCGTCATGACCCGGAAGGGACCCACCGCCATGACACCCTCCCTCACCCGCAGAACCCTCACCACCGCCCTCGCCGGCACGGCCGCCATGGCGCTCCTCGCCGCGTGCGGCGGCGGCTCGTCCTCCGGTGGATCCTCGGACAAGGTCCGCTTCGGCTACATCAACGACTTCAACGGCGCCAGCCTCATCGCCATCGCCGAGGCCAAGGGCCTGTGGAAGAAGCACGGGCTGTCGGCGGACGCCAAGGTCTTCACCAACGGGCCGCTCCAGATCCAGGCCCTCGGCACCAACAACCTCGACTTCGGCTACATAGGCCCCGGCGCCATGTGGCTCCCCGCCTCCGGCCAGGCGAAGGTCGTCGCCGTCAACACCCTCGGCAACTCCGACCGGGTCCTCGCCCAGCCGGGCATCACCTCGATGCAGCAGCTCAAGGGCAAGACCGTCGCCGTGCCCGAGGGCACCTCCGGCGACATGATCCTCACCCTCGCCCTGGAGAAGGCCGGGATGACCAAGGACGACCTGAAGGTCGTCCCCATGGACCCCTCCACCATCGTCTCCGCCTTCTCGTCCGGGCAGGTCGACGGCGCCGGCTTCTGGTACCCGGCCGCGGCGACGATCAAGAAGCAGGTTCCCGACCTGGTCGAGCTCGCCAAGAACACCGACTTCGAGCAGGACGTCTCCTTCCCCACCGCGTTCGTGGCGGGCAACAAGGTGGTGGCCGACCAGCCGGAGAAGACCAAGAAGGTCCTCGCCGTGCTGCGCGAGGCCATGACGTTCCGCTCCGAGCACACCGACGAGGCGATCGAACTCACCGCCGCCAAGCTGAAGATCCCCGTCGACCAGGTGAAGGCGGACGCCGCCAACAACAAGGTGCTCGGCGTCGAGGAACTGGACAAGCTGACCGAGGACGGCACCGTCGTCAAGTGGCTGAAGGGCATGAACGACTACTTCGTCGACGCCGGCAAGCTGGAGAAGCCCGTCGACCCGAAGACCTACTACACCGGTGACCTCTTCACGGGAGCGGGCAAGTGACCCAAGCGAACCAGCCCGGCGCCGGTCCCGGCACCACCCGGCCCGGCACGCCCGGGAAGAACATCCTCTTCCTCATGACCGACCAGCACCGCACGGACACGCTCGGCGCCTACGGCAACCCGCTGGCCCACACCCCCGCACTCGACGAACTGGCCGCCACGGGAACCCGTTTCGACCGCTGGTACACCCCCACCGCGATCTGCACCCCGGCCCGCGCCAGTCTCCTGACCGGGCAGGCACCCTTCCGGCACAAGCTCCTCGCCAACCACGAACGCAACGTCGGCTACCTCGAGGACCTGGCCGAGGACCAGTTCGCCTTCTCCCGCGCACTGCGCGAACACGGCTACAACTGCGGCCTGTTCGGCAAATGGCACACCGGCAACCGGCGCAACGCGGCCGACTACGGCTTCGACGGCCCCGACCTGCCCGGCTGGCACAACCCCGTCGACCACCCCGACTACCTCGCCTACCTCGACGAGCGCGGACTGCCCCCGTACGAGATCAGCGACCGCGTCCGCGGCACCCTGCCCAACGGCGGCCCCGGGAATCTGCTCGCCGCACGGCTCCACCAGCCCGTCGAGGCCACCTTCGAGCACTACCTGGCCACCCGCGCCATCGAGCAGCTGGAGCGGTACGCCGCCGACGTCCACGAGCGCGACCAGCCCTTCTTCCTGGCCCTGCACTTCTTCGGACCGCACCTGCCGTACATCCTCCCGGACGAGTACTTCGACCTGGTCGACCCGGCCGACGTCCAGCTGCCGAGATCGGTGTCCGAGACCTTCGAGGGCAAACCCCCCGTGCAGCGCAACTACAGCGCGCACTGGACCTTCGACACCATGCCCATCGAGACGACCCGCAAGCTCATCGCCGTCTACTGGGGCTACGTGGCCCTCATCGACAAGCAGATCGGCCGGGTCATGGACGCCATGGAACGCCTCGGCCTCGTGGACGACACCGCGGTGTTCTTCACCTGCGACCACGGAGAGTTCACCGGCTCCCACCGGCTGCACGACAAAGGCCCCGCGATGTACGAGGACATCTACCGCACACCCGGGCTGCTACGCGTCCCCGGCGCGCCCGGAGGCCAGGTGCGCGACGAGTTCGTCAGCCTCCTCGACTGCACCGCGACCATCCTCGAACTGGCGGGCCTCGACCCGAAACCCGCCGTCGACTCACGCAGCCTGCTGCCGCTGGTGCGGGGCGAGCAGGTCGAGTGGGACGAGGACATCGTCTGCGAGTTCCACGGCCACCACTTCCCCTACCCGCAACGCATGCTGCGCGAGGACCGGTACAAACTCGTCGTCAACCCCGACTCCGTCAACGAGCTGTACGACCTGCACACCGACCCGGACGAACTCCAGAACGTGTACGCCCACCCCGAGCAGGCGGAGGTCCGCGGCCGCATGATGCGCCGGCTGTACGACGTACTGCGCGAGCGCGGCGACAACTTCTACCACTGGATGACATCGATGTACGACGTCGGCGAGGTGGGCCACGACCCGACCCTGAGCGGGCTCGACGAGTCCACGTACAAGGCCTGACACCGGCAAGTCCGCAGCCCGATCGAGGAACCATGACCCGCGCCCACCGTCCGTGCTGCACCCCCGCGGCAGCACCCGCCACCGTAGACACCACGCACCTTCCGGCACCGGGGTCCGCCACCGGGCCGCGCTCCACCCGTGGTCAAGTGCGCCTGCCGGGCGGTGGGTTCGCGATGGGGGACGCCTTCGGCGAGGGATATCCGGCCGACGGCGAGACCCCCGTGCACGCGGTGCGTCTGAAACCCTTCCACATCGACGAGACGGCCGTCACCAACGCCCGGTTCGCCGCCTTCGTCAAAGCGACGGGCCACGTGACCGACGCCGAACGCTTCGGCTCCTCGGCGGTATTCCACCTCGTGGTCGCCGCCCCCGGCGCCGACGTCCTCGGCAACGCCGCCGGTGCCCCCTGGTGGATCAACGTCCGGGGCGCCCACTGGCGTCGTCCCGAGGGCGCCCGTTCCGACATCACCGGCCGGCAGAACCACCCCGTCGTCCACGTCTCCTGGAACGACGCCACCGCCTACGCCCGGTGGGCCGGCAAGCGCCTGCCCACCGAGGCCGAGTGGGAGTACGCGGCCCGCGGGGGACTGGCCGGCCGCCGCTACGCCTGGGGCGACGAACTGACCCCCGGCGGCCGGTGGCGCTGCAACATCTGGCAGGGCCGCTTCCCCCACGTCAACACGGCCGAGGACGGCCACCTCACCACCGCACCGGTCAAGTCCTACCGCCCCAACGGCCACGGGCTGTGGAACACCGCGGGCAACGTGTGGGAATGGTGCGCCGACTGGTTCTCACCCACCTACTACGCCGACTCGCCGACCACGGACCCGCGCGGCCCCGCGACCGGGACCACCCGGGTCCTGCGCGGCGGCTCCTACCTGTGCCACGACTCCTACTGCAACCGCTACCGGGTCGCCGCCCGCTCCTCCAACACCCCGGACTCCTCGTCCGGCAACCTCGGCTTCCGCTGCGCCAACGACGAGGAGGACGCCGACCTCAGCGCTGGGTGAGTGTCTGGGGGTAGTCGGTGATGATGCCGTCGACGCCGAGGTTGGTCATTTTGCGGATGGCGCCGGGTTCGTCGACGGTCCAGACGTTGGTGGTCATGCCGAGTTGGTGGATGCGGTCGACGAGGGTCTGGTCGGTGACGGTGTGCTGGGGGTTGATCTGGTCGGCCCATTGGCTGAGTTCGACGAGTTCGGTGTCGGTGGGGCGGTCGGCGTCGAGGATGCCGATGGGGATGTCGGGCTGGGCGGTGTGGAAGGTGTGGGCGTCGTCGGTCTGGAAGGACTGGACGGCCAGTCGGTTCCGGGTGAGGGCTTTGTGGAGGTAGTGGGGTTTGGCGCGCAGGGCGTCGGCGAGGTCGGTGGCGATGGTGGTGCCGTACTGGCTGCAGGGGCTGATTTCGGCGAGGAGTCCGGTGCGGGTGTGCTGGATGTGGCGGATGACGTCGTCGACGGTGATGATGCGTTCGTCTGCGTAGTCGTCGTGGAACCAGGTTCCGGCGTCGAGGCGGCGCAGTTCGTTCCAGGTGAAGTCGGAGACGCGGTAGCGGGGGCGGTCGGGGTAGAGGTCTTCGATGTTGGTGGTGCGTTCCATGGTGCAGTCGTGGAAGTTGACGAGTTTGCCGTCCTTGGTGCGTTGGACGTCGATTTCGACGTAGTCGGCGCGTTGGTGGACGGCGAGGTCGATGGCGGCGGCGGTGTTTTCGGGTGCCATGCCGGAGGAGCCGCGGTGGGCGATGGCGTCGGGTCCGTCGGTCGCGGCCCGCGCGGACGTCGACGTCATCGCCAACGCCAGCCCACTCAGCAACGCCACCACGACACCGGTGCGCCTCTTGCTCGCAAGCTTCACTTGAGCCTCCCGTGCTCGAACGACTCCCTGGAGGCTCCCGGACCGCGGTTACGGGAACCCTGCCACGGACTGGCGGGGCCGGGATGGGCCGGTAGAGCGGAGCGTCGAACCGGTCATCGGAGGAGGAGGGGCCGATTGCGCGCAATCAGCCCCTCCCGCCCCGCCTTTCACCTGCCGACGATGCCCTGGGGCAGGAGCGACTGCGGGGAGGTGGCCGGATGCCCCACCTCCAGCGATCCGAGGAGACCGTCGAGGAGCCGGCCACCGGGAACGCCGGCGGACGGGTTGGGCACGGGAGCCGCCTCGGCGACGGGGGCGGAGACCAGCAGAGCGGTGGCCATGACGGAGACACAGGCGAGCTTCTTGATCATGTCCGTCCCAACGAAGGGAGGGCGTCGGGGAAACGCCAACTGTGGGCCGACTGGACCAGTCGGGTTCACCCCGCACCCCGCACCCCGCATCCCGAACATGGCACCCCGCACCCCCAACACGGCACCCCGGGAGAAGCCCGCTCACTCCGCCCCGCGCGGCCAGACGAACACCTCGGTACCGGGCCGGCGTTCGGAGAAGCGGACCGACGGCGAAACCTCCCTCAGCAGCCGGCGCAGGTCCGCCTCGAAGGCGGGGAGCCGGTCGCCGAACAGGTGCGGAGCCGAGAACGACATCGAGAACACGCCCGCGACGACGTCGTCGCAGGTGCGCACCATCGCCTGCCCACCGGGCACGACATGGCGGTACGGGCCGGCGAACCCCGCCCCGGCCAGGATCGCGTGCTCACCGGCGGGCGTGCCGCACGGCAGCAGCCCCCGGCCGGCCCGGCGGACCGGTCCCAGATACCGTCTGACGAGCGCGTCGATCGCCGCACGCGGGACCGGGGGATGAGGCAGCTCGTCGACGGTCCGGCTCTCACCCTTGAGGTCGGAGATGTGCACCAGCGCCCCACCGGGCCTGAGCATGCGCCGTACGGTCGCCGCCACCCGCTCGCGGTCCATCCAGTGGAACGACTGGGCGAGGGTCGCGACGGTGAAGTCGCCGAGCCCCGCGGGCAGTTCCTCGGCCCGCGCCCGCACCCACCGCACCTTCTCCGTCACCTCCAGCTCGGCGGCCCCGCGCGCCGCCTCCGCGAGCATCGCCGCGTCCGGATCGACCCCGACCACCTCGTCGAAGAGCCCCGCCAGACGCAGCGCCACCGTCCCCGGCCCGCACCCCAGGTCGATGAGCCGGCCCCGGCCGTCCAGCGCCAGCACCTGGGCGAGTACGTGGGCCAGACCGGGCGCGTACGGGAGCCGCCCGCGCCGGTAGAAGGGCGCGGTACCGGAGAACAGCGTCTCGTCCCACTCCCGGCCGCCGTCTCCCATGACCACCCGCCGCATCCCCGGTCCCGTACGTGTCCCCACCGAGCCCCATGATCCCACCGTGCAGCCGGTGCGCCCGCCCTGCGCCCTGCCCGGCCCGCGCGCGGTCCTACACACTCACAGGCATGGGGGACACCCACGAAGCGAACCTCTTCCCGGTGCCGGGCCCGGACGGACACCGGCAGCCGGCCCCTGACGCACCCCGGCCCTGGGAGAGCATGGACCGGCGGCAGGCCGTCCGCGACGGCGCCACTGGACCGGAGCCGCCGGCCCGCCCCGTCTGCCCGCACTGCGGCCTGCCCGGAGAACGCCGCCCCACCTACACCGGCCAGCACGTCCTGCTCGAACCCCTGCTCACCGTGCCCGCCCACCTCGTCCCCGGCGGACACCGCTGGCATGTCGACCCGGGCGGGCAGGCCTGGAACGGCGGCCTGGACGAGCCCCTGCCCGGCGCCACCTGCCGCGTCCCCCACCAGCTCACCTGCCCCGGCCTGTCCCTGGACGAGATCAGACCGTGGCGGTGGCTGGACGCGGTGCGCGAGGAGAACGCCCGGCGGGCGCTGCGGCGGACGGACGGCACGGACCGCCCGGAGGCGTTGCCCGACGCCGGATGAGCGCCCGGCCACGGTCGGTCGTTTGTGTGTGGGGGCCTACGACGACTCGCGCACCACCAGCTCCGTCGGCAGCGTCATCTGCTGCCGGGGCGCACCGTGCTGCGTGATGTCGGTGAGGATGCGGGCCATGGTCCGGCCCAGTTCCTCCACCGGCTGACGCACCGTCGTCAGCGGCGGGTTGGTGTGGCGGGCCAGGATGGAGTCCTCGAAGCCGACCACGGCGACGTCCCCCGGTACCTGCCGCTTCCACCGGCGCAGTTCGGCCAGGGCACCCACCGCCATGAGGTCGGACGCGGCGAAAACGGCGTCCAGGTCCGGCACACGTTCAAGAAGCGAACGCATGGCGCTCGCGCCGCCCTCCTCGGTGAAGTCACCCGCCTCGGCGAGGAGTTCCCGAGCCGGGACGCCCGCCTCCTCGTGCGCGGCGCGCCAGCCGGCGAGCCTGCTGCGGCCGACGTCCATGTCCAGCGGGCCGGTGATCGTGGCGACCCGCCGCCGTCCGCTGCCCAGCAGATGCCGTACCGCGGCGGCGGCCCCGCCCGCGTTGTCGGAGTTGACGTAGCTCAGCCGTTCGCCCGCGTCGCGGCGGCCGGCGAGCACGGTGGGCAGGCCCATCTCCTCCAGCATGCCGGGCAGCCGGTCCTCGGCGTGCACCGAGACCAGCAGCACGCCGTCCACGCGACGGGTCGCGACCGACTCGGTCAGCTGGTCCCGCTCGGCCTGGTCGCGGACCAGCATGAGCTGCAACTGGGTGCGGCTCTCGGCGAGGGCGCCGCTGACACCGCGGATGAGCGCGGCGAAGAACGGCTCCGAGCCGAGCCGGCTCTCCGACTCGGGAATCACCAGGGCCACGGCGTTGGTGCGGTTGGTCACCAGGCCGCGGGCGACCGAGTTGGGAACGTAGTTCAGTTCCTTGATCGCCGCAAGCACCCTCTCCCGGGCATCGGCACTGACCAGCTCCGAGCCGTTGACGACCCGGGAGACCGTGGTGCGGCCCACGCCGGCGCGGGCGGCGACCGTTTTGATCGTTGGACGGCGGTTGCCGGTCATGAACTCCCCCCTCGGCGGCCGCGGCTGCGATGCCTGCCGCGGAGGTGACCTGCGGCAATTCTTGCAGACACGGAGCCCGGCGGAGCACCCCCAGGGCCCTGTGAGGCGAACGCGGCGGGCGGGTCGCCGCGCGAACTTGCGTTCAAGTCATTGACAGATCGGCCCGTTGCCACGAGTCTTCGTTGCGCTGGTGGGAACGTGCCCACCAAAATTGGGCACGTTCCCACACCGTGTTCGAACCGCTGTCTTTCATCGCTGTAGCCATCGCAGTAGTCATCGCAGAACTCGTCACTCCGATGTGTCAGCGCCGTCGCTAGGAGGAGATCCATGGGCACTCTCGGTTCGTTGCGCAGAAGGGCGGTGGCGACGGCCGCGGCCGTCGGCGCGCTGGCGCTCGTCGTCGGCTGCGGCGGCAGCGACGACTCGGCCACCGGCGGTGGCAAGAAGGACGGCAAGGTGACCATCACCATGGGCATGTACGGGGTGATGGGGATCAAGGAGACCGGCCTTCTCGAGCAGTACGAGAAGGAGAACCCCAACGTCGACATCAAGGCCGAGATAGCCGGCGACGAGCAGACGTACTACACGGCGCTGCAGACCAGGCTCGCCGCGGGCAAGGGCCTGAAGGACATCCAGGGCATCGAGATCGGCCGGGCCAAGGAGATCACCGAGACCCAGGCGGACAAGTTCGCGGACTTTTCCAAGGTCGAGGGCACCGACCACTTCCTGCCGTGGAAGGAGTCCCAGATCAGCACCAAGGACGGCAAGGTGCTGGGCCTGGGCACCGACATCGGCCCGATGGCCGTCTGCTACCGCAAGGACTACTTCGAGAAGGCGGGCCTGCCCACCGACCGCGAAGAGGTCGCCAAGCTGTGGGCGGGCGACTGGAACAAGTACGTCGAGGTCGGCCGCACCTTCAAGAAGGGCTTCAAGGACGGCGACGTGGCCTACATGGACGCGGCCAGCGGCCTGTTCAACGCCATGGTCTACGGCTACCCCGAGCAGTACTACGACGAGAACGGCGAGTTGATCTACGAAACCAACCCGGCCGTCAAGGAGGCCTGGAACCTCTCCGCCGACGCGGCCGAGGAAGGCCTGACGGCCAAGCTCCGCCAGTTCCAGCCGGGCTGGGACCCGGGCCTGGCCAACGGCACCTTCGCCACCGCGGTGTGCCCGGCGTGGATGCTCAGCCACATCAGTGAGAAGGCCGGCGACGCCAACAAGGGCAAGTGGGACGTCGCCAAGGCCCCCAAGGGCGCCAACTGGGGCGGTTCCTTCCTCGGCGTGGTCGAGCAGAGCCCGGTGAAGGAGGAGGCCAAGAAGCTCGTCGCCTGGCTGACCGCGCCCGAGCAGCAGGCCCACATCTTCAAGGAGATCGGCAACATCCCCTCCTCCCGCACGGCGCTGGACAGCCCCGAGGTGAAGAACGCCAAGTCCGAGTACTTCAGCGGCGCACCGATCGGGCAGATCTTCGGAGCGGCCGCCCAGGAGATCCCGGACAAGCAGGTCCTCGGCCGCAAGGACGGCACGATCAAGGACACCTTCTCCCAGGGTCTGGCTCTGATCGAGCAGGGCGACGCCACGCGTGAAGAGGCGTGGAAGACCACCGGGGAGCGCATCGAGAAGGCCGTCGGCTGACTCTCCGCTCCCGAGGCCGGCCGGGCCCGCCCGCGTCCAGGAACAGGTCCTGGCCGGCGGGCCCGGCGCCCGGCTCACACATCCGCTCTGAGGAAGGAAGTCCGGTGGCCACCTCCACCACCAAGGCCCTGGCCGGGGGCGAGCCTCCGCGTCCGTCCCCCCGCAGCGGCGGCGGGGACACCCCCCGGCGGCGCGGCGCGCTCTGGCACCGGCTCGACATCAAGGGCGCCCCGTACGCGTTCGTCGCGCCGTTCTTCATCATCTTCGCCGCGTTCAGCTTCTACCCCCTGATCTACACCTCGTGGATCTCCCTGCACGACGTGGAGCTGGCCACCCTCGATGTCATGGAGTGGGTGGCGTTCGACAACTACGTGGAGCTGTGGGGCGATTCGAGGTTCTGGAACGCGCTGCAGAACACGATCACCATCGGCGTCATCTCCACGGTGCCGCAGCTGATGATGGCGCTCGGCATGGCGCACCTGCTCAACTACCGGATGCGCGCCTCGCTGTTCTTCCGGGTCGCCTCCCTGGTCCCCTACGCCACCTCGGTCGCCGCGGCCGCCCTCGTCTTCACCATGATCTTCGAGCGCGACTTCGGCATGATCAACTGGGCGCTCGGCTCGGTCGGCATCGACCCGGTGAACTGGGAGTCCGACAAGTGGCCCGCCCAGATCGCGATCTCCACCATCGTCATCTGGCGCTGGACCGGCTACAACGCGCTGCTCTACCTGGCCGCGATGCAGGCCATCCCCGCCGACCGGTACGAGGCGGCCTCCCTGGACGGTGCCTCCCGGTGGCAGCAGTTCATCCACGTCACCGTGCCCGGGATCCGCTCCACCATCGTCTTCACCATCGTGCTCTCCACGATCGGCGCCACCCAGCTCTTCGGCGAGCCGCTGATCTTCGGCCAGGGGCCCAACGGCGTCACCGGCGGCGCGGACAACCAGTACCAGACGCTGGGCCTGCTGCTGTACGAGGAGGGCTGGAAGAACTACCAGATGGGCCGCTCCGCGACCGTCGCCTGGGCGATGTTCATGCTGCTGGTCCTCGTCTTCGTCGTGCAGCGCGTCGTCAAGCGCCTGCGCTCCCGTACGTCCTGACCTGGAGCCGTCATGACCACCCAAAGTCTCCCGGCCCGGACCGAAGCCCCGGACCGGACCCCCGCCGTGAGGGCGAGCGGCCGCGGCGGCCGCCGGCTGCTGCGCCAGCGCGCGGGCCGCCAGCACCACGCCGGACCCCTCGCCTACGTACTGCTCGCCGTCATGGCGATCCTGTCGATCTTCCCGCTGTACTGGACGATGGTGGCCGCGTCCACCGACAACACCCGGGTCAGCCAGACGCCGCCCCCGTTCCTGCCCGGCCCGAACCTGTTCAGCAACCTCGCCCGGGCCTGGGACGAGGCGGCGATGGGCAAGGCCATGATCAACAGTCTCATCGTCGCCGGGGTGATCGCCCTGTCCACGGTGCTGTTCGCGACCCTCGCCGGGTTCGCCTTCGCCAAGCTGCGGTTCAAGGGGCGCAACGCCCTGCTCATGCTGGTGATCGGTACCATGATGGTGCCGCCGCAGCTCGCCGTCGTACCGCTGTTCATGATGATGGCCGACCTCGGCTGGTCGCAGCAGCTGCCCGCCGTGATCTTCCCGACGCTGGTGAGCGCGGTCGGCGTGTTCTTCATGCGGCAGTACCTGACGGAGGCGCTGCCCGACGAACTGGTCGAGGCCGGCCGCGTGGACGGGGCCCACTCGCTCAGGATCTTCTTCAGCATCGTGCTGCCCATCGCGCGGCCCGCGATGGCCGTCCTGTTCATGATCACGTTCGTGCACGCGTGGAACGACTTCTTCTGGCCGTTCGTGGTGCTCGACATGACCAATCCGACGGTCCCCGTCGCGCTCACCCAGCTCAGCGCGGGCTACGTCCGCGACCAGTCGCTGATCATGGCCGGCGCGCTGCTCGGCACCCTGCCGCTGCTGGCGATGTTCATCGTCTTCGGCCGCCAGATCGTCAGCGGCATCATGGCCGGCGCCGTCAAGGGCTGATCCGCCGCCGTGCGGCCCGGCCCCGCGCCGTCCGGGCCGCACGCCACCCCCTCGGGTGCGCGCCCCGCGCACACACCCACCACTGAAAGGACTTACGTGGTCACCGCAGCACAGCAGACCGCGTCCGCCCCGGACGCCGCCCGCACCTTCCCCAAGAACTTCCTCTGGGGCTCCGCGACCGCCTCCTACCAGATCGAGGGAGCCGCCGCGGAGGACGGCCGCACTCCGTCGATCTGGGACACCTACGCCCGCACCCCCGGCCGGGTCCGCAACGGCGACACCGGTGACGTCGCCACCGACCACTACCACCGCCGGCGCGAGGACGTCGCCCTCATGGCCGAACTCGGCCTGGGCGCCTACCGCTTCTCCCTCGCCTGGCCCCGGATCCAGCCCACCGGCCGCGGTCCCGCCGTGCAGAAGGGCCTGGACTTCTACCGGCGGCTGGTGGACGAGCTGCTGGAGAAGGGCATCCAGCCCGTCGCCACCCTCTACCACTGGGACCTGCCCCAGGAGCTGGAGGACGCCGGCGGCTGGCCCGAGCGTGCCACGGCCGAGCGGTTCGCCGAGTACGCGGCCCTCGCCGCCGACGCCCTCGGCGACCGGGTGAAGACCTGGACCACCCTCAACGAGCCCTGGTGCAGTTCCTTCCTCGGGTACGGCTCCGGTGTGCACGCCCCCGGCCGTACCGACCCGGTCGCCGCGCTGCGCGCCGCCCACCACCTCAACCTGGCGCACGGCCTCGCCGTCCAGGCGCTGCGGGACCGCGTCCGCGCCGACGCCCAGGTCTCCGTCACCCTCAACATCCACCACGTCCGCCCGCTCACCGACAGTGAGGGCGACGTCGACTCGGCCCGCCGGATCGACGCGCTCGCCAACCGGGTCTTCACCGGCCCCATGCTGAACGGCGCCTACCCGGAGGACCTCCTCAAGGACACCGCCGAGCTGACCGACTGGTCCTTCGTCCAGGACGGCGACCTGCGCCAGGCCCACCAGCCGCTGGACTTCCTCGGCGTCAACTACTACACGCCCACCGTCGTCTCCGAGACCGACGGCAGTGGCGCCCACACGTCCGACGGGCACGGCAACAGCTCCCACAGCCCGTGGCCGGGCGCCGACCGGGTCGCCTTCCACCAGCCGCCCGGCGACACCACCGCCATGGGCTGGGCCGTCGACCCGAGCGGCCTGTACGACCTGCTGCGCCGGCTGTCCGCGGACTTCCCGAGGATGCCGCTGGTCATCACCGAGAACGGTGCCGCCTTCGACGACTACGCCGACCCCGAGGGCCAGGTCAACGACCCGGGCCGGATCGCCTACGTCCGCGGTCACCTGGCCGCCGTCCACCAGGCCATCGTCGACGGCTCGGACGTGCGCGGCTACTTCCTGTGGTCGCTGCTGGACAACTTCGAGTGGGCCCACGGCTACAGCAAGCGCTTCGGCGCGGTCTACGTCGACTACCCGACCGGCACGCGCATCCCCAAGGCGAGCGCCCGCTGGTACTCCGAGGTCGCCCGCACCGGCGTACTGCCCGGCGCCTGACCGGGTCGGTGCGGCGCGCGAAAGCCGCCCCGCGAGGCGTGCCGCACCTTGGGTCCGCCCCCGCCCTCCGCGCAAGCGGCGAGCGGGGGCGGACCCGTGTCCGCCGCAGGTCAGTCGAACGGGGCGAGGGTGAGCCGGGCCTCGGCCGGGTTGCCGTCGTGCACCAGCGACTCGTGGTTGCCGACGTCGTCGAAGGCGAACGCGTACGCCTTCCCGTCCGCCATGCGCTCGTGGATGATCCGGGCGTAGTGGTTGGTCACCGGGTCCCGGTAGAAGTCCGCCGCCGAGGGGTCCGGCTGGTTGGGGTTGCTCAGCAGCGTCGAGCGGTTGAAGCCGGCGCACAGCGTGCGCGAGATCGGGCCGCGCACCTGGTCGTTGGGCGCGTCCAGGAGCCGGTGGCAGCCGAAGACACTGGAGGCGTCGGGCTTCTGGAAGCTGGTGACGACCGCGCCGGAGGTGTTGGTGAAGTTCATGACGTTGCCCGAGACCCGCCCGAAGTACTTCGTGTCCGGGCGGTCCCCGAAGGGCGTGACCGTGAGCGTGGTGGTCGTGTACTTCTGCCACACACGGTTGATGTAGTCGTCCATGACCGACGCGGGCAGCGCCCCGGTCTCCACTCCGTACAGCGGCGCGAGCGCCCGCAGCACGGTGCCGTCCGGCCGGGTCTGGATCAGCCCGCCCCAGCCCGGCTGCGCCCGCAGCGCGTCGAACACCCCGCGGTAGCCACCGGCCTCGAGCTGTCCGGCGCTGGTCACGCCGCCGTCGGCGCGCTGCACGCCGACCGTGTAGGGCGCGGAGAACATGTCGACCTGGGTGCTGTTCAGCCACAGGCCGCCGTCGTTGAGCGTGTACTCGGACCAGTTGAAGAGGATGTCGCGGTTGGGGTCGCTCGGGTTCTGCACAGCGGGCTGCACCAGGCCGCCGGTGGTCAGCCGGAAGTCGAGCTTCTGGCCGTAGGAGAAGTAGATGCGTCCGGACAGCTTCGGTATCCGGATGGTCTTGGTCTGTCCCGCGGCCGGTCCGGGGATGGACGCGTCCGGTGCGGGAGTGGGGGGATTGCCGCCGGCGGGCCAGGCGTGGAAGGTGCCGTTCTCGTCCGCCCAGCCCTGCTGACCGGTCGTCAGCGAGGTGCCCAGGTTGTAGATGTGTACGGCGTCGCCGCGGGCGGAGTTGTTGGTGATCTTCAGGGGGATGGTGGCGGGCACCGCGGCGTCCGCGGGCGGTGCGGCACCGAGCGTGAGCAGGGCGCCGGTCAGGCCTGCGGCCGCGGCCACGGCGAGCAGACGGTGTCTGAGTCTGGAGAGCACTCTCCACCTCCGTGCGGGTGTGGGGGAATTGGTCCGTACCGATTCTGAGAGCGCTCTCAGCGTTGCGCCGGGGCGCGTCCATGTCAATGAGGAGTGCAGCCACAAGGTTCCGCCGCCCACCCGGGTGTACCGCGAGCGGGGCGCCGGTCGTCGCGACCGGCGCCCCCACTGTGCGGTACCGGGCCGTGTGCTTCGGGGACCGGGCCGCCTACGGAACGGGGGCCGACTCGGGCTTGCGGTCGCCTCCCGGCGCCGGCACGGCCGCCACCCCGCGGACCAGGAACGCGGTGCCGAGGCCGCTGACGGGCCGCTCGCCGACGAGCACAACGCGCTGCTCCCGCCGGACGCCTTCCGCCTGCCGGTGGGCCGCCCCGTAACCCGCACGGTCTACCGCGACGCGGCGCACCCGTCCCGGCTCGTGCTGCCGTTCACCGCCGGCCCGGCCACCGCGTAGTGTCGGACCTCCGCGGCGCCCCGCCGCTCCGACCCGGGCCACAGGCAGTCCAGGACCGAGGCGGACGGCGGGAACAGCGCCGACGGGACGGTCTCGCGGGCGAACCACGCCCAGCGCTCGATCTTGTCGGGCTCGGTCACCCGGGGCGTACCGGCCGCCCGCTCGGTGACGGCCGCGGCGGTCACCCGGGTCAGCCCGCCCACGCCGTCGACGAGCACCGCCAGCACCCGCACGTCACCGGGGGCCGCCACGAGCCCGGTCTCCTCCGCCAGCTCCCGGACGGCGGCCGTCTCGAAGTCCTCGCCCGCGTCGACCTTGCCGCCGGGCAGCTCCCAGCGTCCGTCGTGACCGAGCCCCAGCAGCACCCGTCCGTCGGGGTCGAGGACGGCGAGGCCGACACCGGTGAGGCTCTGCGCGGCGGGACGGACACGTTCGGGGCGCTCGGCGCGCGGTGCGGAATCGCTCATCGGGTCATTCCACACCGCGACGGCGCCCGGAAGCCAGCGCGGGCACGAGTCCGGCGGTCACCGGGCGTGGACGGCGACACGCTGCGCGCCTCGGTGAGCGTGCGGGGAGCGCCGGCCGGCCGGCGCCGCGGGTCGTCCTCGACCGCGACCCCCGGGCCCCTCCGCGCGGGCTGAAGACGAACCCCGGGATCGAGCCCGTCGTCCCGGACGACGCCGGATGCTGCGCCTTCGCCGGCGACCGGGCCACCCGCCCCTGATCCGGGTCACTCCCGCTGGGTGAGTGTCTGGGGGTAGTCGGTGATGATGCCGTCGACGCCGAGGTTGGTCATTTTGCGGATGGCGCCGGGTTCGTCGACGGTCCAGACGTTGATGTCCATGCCGAGTTGGTGGATGCGGTCGACGAGGGTCTGGTCGGTGACGGTGTGCTGGGGGTTGATCTGGTCGGCCCATTGGCTGAGTTCGGTCAGTTCGGTGTCGGTGGGGCGGTCGGCGTCGAGGATGCCGATGGGGATGTGGGGCTGGGCGGTGTGGAAGGTGTGGGCGTCGTCGGTCTGGAAGGACTGGACGGCCAGTCGGTTCCGGGTGAGGGCTTTGTGGAGGTAGCGGGGTTTGGCGCGCAGGGCGTCGGCGAGGTCGGTGGCGATGGTGGTGCCGTACTGGCTGCAGGGGCTGATTTCGGCGAGGAGTCCGGTGCGGGTGTGCTGGATGTGGCGGATGACGTCGTCGATGGTGATGATGCGTTCGTCTGCGTAGTCGTCGTGGAACCAGGTTCCGGCGTCGAGGCGGCGCAGTTCGTTCCAGGTGAAGTCGGAGACGCGGTAGCGGGGGCGGTCGGGGTAGAGGTCTTCGATGTTGGTGGTGCGTTCCATGGTGCAGTCGTGGAAGTTGACGAGTTTGCCGTCCTTGGTGCGTTGGACGTCGATTTCGACGTAGTCGGCGCGTTGGTGGACGGCGAGGTCGATGGCGGCGGCGGTGTTCTCGGGTGCCATGCCGGAGGAGCCGCGGTGGGCGATGGCGTCGGGTCCGTCGGTCGCGGCCCGCGCGGACGTCGACGTCATCGCCAACGCCAGCCCACTCAGCAACGCCACCACGACACCGGCGGCTCTGCCGCTCACGCGCCTCACCCCCGCGTCCCGGACGCGGCCGGTGCCGGCGGCGCCGGCGCGGGCAGGGCGTCGAGCACCGCGGCGGCCCGTGCCACGGGGTCGCCCGAGGGCTCGACGGGATAGTCGTCATGTCGCTGGTTCCAGGCGTTCTCGAGCGAGAACCAGTCGATGGCGGCCGGCGGCCGTCCGGTGACCAGTGCGGTGTCGAGGGAGTCGAGGTACGTCGTCCAGCGCATCGCGTAGAAGTCGGAGACCAGCCCGGACCACTCCCGGTTGGCGTAGTCCCGCAGGCCGCCCGCGTCGCTGCCGGAACGGTGGCCCCAGGTGGTCAGGAGGGAACGGGCGTCGAACTCGGCGGCGTCCTTCTCCGCCGCGGTGCGGCCCCAGGACCTGGCGTCCGCCAGCCACGGGCCGAGCAGGAAACGGGAGTCGGTGGCGAGCAGCCGGTCGAGCAGGTCCAGGTCGTCCTTCCACTCGGCGGCCCCCGCACGGAACCGGGACAGATCCCCGGCGTCGTAGGCGGCCTTGATCTCCGGCAGCAGGGAGCGGCTGCGGTTCGCCAGTGCCTGCCGGGCGACGTCGACCAGGTCGAAGCGGTAGGCGTCGGTGGTCCGCAGCGCCGGTGCGACCTTCAGCAGCTCGGCCAGCGCCGCGCGCACCGTGTCCGGGTCGTAGCGCATGGCTCCGGGACTCCAGCTGGCCGCCGAGGTGGCCGTCAGCCGGGGGCGGGCGGTGAAGAGGCTGTCCTGCGCCTCGCTCCAGGTGCCGGACGGCATGCTGTACGGGCCGGTGCGCAGCAGTTCCCAGGCCCGGGCCGCGTGCGGGTCCGGCCGGCCGTAGCGGCGTTCCGCGTACGCGGCGAACCAGCCGGAGTGGTCCACCGGTTCCGTGCGCCAGGCGAGTTCGGTGAACAACTCGTAGGCGACCGGATTGCCGCCCGTGCCCTCCGGCAGGTACGCGATGCCCGCGAGCGCGCTGCCGGGCTCGGTGCGCCACCGGTCGAAACGCTCCGCCCACACCGCGGTGTTGGCGCCGACGGTGGTGTGACCGCCGAAGTTGGGGATCGTGCCGAACGCGTAGGGCGCGCCGTGCCAGGCGGTCTCGCGGTCGAGGCCGTCGTAGCGGTCGGACAGACCGTCGACGATGAGCAGCCTGCTCTTGTCGACGGCGTCGATGATCTGCGTCGAGGGGTTGTTCTGCCAGCCGATCAGGGTCCACACGGCGCCGGGGCGGGCGGTCTGGAGGGCGTTCATCACAGCCCGGGCGGCGTCCCCGACGGGGACGTTCCCCGGTCGGCCGCCCTCGTGCAGCAGGTCCATCTTGTACATCGTGGAGTCGCCGAACAGCTCACGCTGATGGCGGTAGAACGAGGCGGCGACCCTGGAGAACACCCCGGTGCGCGGGTCCAGCCAGTCGGGCCGCTCGAAGCCGACCCACTGACCCTGCGGGACCACCGTTCCCTCGGGGTTGCGTGCCGTGAAGTCCGGGGGCACGGTGCCGTAGTAGCCGGGCAGTACGGGCGTCATGCCGAGCTCGCGCAGCCGGTTCGCGATCCTGCGGCCGAGTGCCGCCCGCTGCTCGATCAGCCGCTCGGAGACGGGGCCGGCGAAGCCGGACATGTTCTGCATCAGCCACCACGGCTGGTGCGCCGGACCGGGGATCCAGGACCGGAGTTCCTTCTTCGAGTAGCCGAACTCCTGGAGCGTTTCGTAGTAGACGGCGTCGGCGCCCATCTGGACGAAGACCTCGTTCACCCCGTGCAGGGCGAGGAGATCGATCTGTTTCTCGTAGGAGGCCCAGTCGCGGTAGGCGCCGGAGTAGCCGTCGTCGGTGTCGTTGAGCGCGAAGCGGTGGGGCACGGAGGCGTGCCGGCGAACGGTGCCCTCGGGTGCGGGCAGGACGCGCGGCAGCTTCGCCGTGCTGCGTCCCGGCCAGCCGAGGTCCACCTTGGCCGTGTACTTGAGGTACCAGTTGACCCCGCTGAGGATCGCGGCGGGACTGGTCCCCCGCACCCGCACGTGGCCGGCGCGGCCGGAGACGCCGAACCAGTCGCCGGAGGCGGGGCGGCGCACCGGAACCAGCGTGAACTGAGTGACGTGCCGGGGCAGCAGCCGGGTGAGCGCCGCTCTGGCGGAGTGCGTCGAGAAGCCCGGTCCGCGCGGCGCGGAATCCGCCGCGGGGGAGGGGGCGGGGGTGAGCGTGGTGGTGAGAAGAGCGAAGGCGACGGCCGCGCAGATGGCAGCCCAGGGTCTGAGGCTTCTCACGGTCACCTCTGCGAAGTTGTTGACGGGGTGCTCGTGAATATGGGGGCGGGCGGGCAGCCGGTCAAGGGCGCCTCGCCGTGCACAGGTGGGTCTTCGGCCATCGCCGGCGGGCCGGAGGACGTGGGCCGTGGCCGATCCCGAGGGGAGGTTCCGCACGTACCGGCATGTCCTGGGCGGAGATGGCGCCGCACATGCGTTCTGCATATGCGCGCATGGCTGGCCAAAGGGTCACCGGAGGTAGGGGGCGTGCCGAGTGGTCTTCGGTGGGTGCCGGGTCCTCCGCCGTGCGAGTTCCGCCATTCGGGTCCATCCTTGAAGCCGGGCCACGAAGCCCACAGACCGACCCATCGGGAGGTCCTGTGATTCTGCTCGCGCTGCTCCTGCCCGTCGTGATGATGGCCTTCCTCTTCGGCGCCGACGCGCTCGAAGACCTGATCTTTCCGCCCCCGGCGGGCCCGGCGTCCCCGGACGAGGATGCTCCGGGCGCCGACACCGCCCGTACGACCCCCCTCTGAGACGGGAGGGGGGCCGTGCCCGGCGCGGGGTCCGTCAGCCGTCGCTCGTGGTGACCTTCACCTCGTCGACCACCAGCTGCTGCGGGAAGGTGGTCGAACCGTCGGGGTCGCCCGGCCAGTAGCCGCCCACCGCGAGGTTCAGGATGAGGAAGAACGGCTTGTCGAAGACCCACTCCTTGCCGCCCAGGTCGGCCGGCGTGCGGGTCTGGTAGACGTTGCCGTCGACCGACCAGGTGATGCTGTCCGGCGCCCAGTCCACCGCGAAGGTGTGGAAGGCGTCGGCGAACGCCTCGCCGTTCGGCAGCGTGTAACCCGCGCCGATGCCGCCCGAGCCGGAGTAGCCGGGGCCGTGGATGGTGCCGTGGACCGTCGACGGTTCGAAGCCGACGTTCTCCATCACGTCGATCTCGCCCGAATTGGGCCAGCCGACCTCGCCGATGTCCTGGCCGAGCATCCAGAACGCGGGCCAGATGCCCTGCCCGCGCGGGATCTTCATCCGGGCCTCGACGTGCCCGTAGGTCGCGGTGAACTTTCCGGAGGTGTTCAGCCGCGCGGAGGTGTACTCGCACGTGCCGTACCAGCACTGGTAGTTGCCCGGGTTCTCGCGGCGGGCCTCGATCACCAGGTTGCCCCGGCCGTCGAGCTTCGCGTTGTCCGTGCCGGGCGTGTAGTACTGCCGCTCGTGGTTGTTGACGTTGTCGCCGGTCTCGAGCTGCCACTTCGCGGCGTCGACGCCGGATCCGGCGGGTCCGTCGAAGGTGTCCGAGAACGTCACCGCCTGCGCGGCCGCCGGCCGGAGTTCCGCCTGCGCGGGGGTGACCGCGGCGGCCGCGACGAGGGTGGCGGACAGGGCGGCGAGCAGGCAACCGCGGAGCAGTCGTGGGGAGGCCATGTCTCTCCGTTTCGTGGGCCCGCTCCCACGAGAGGGGGAGCGGACGCCGGGGTGGGGGGAGGGTGTGCGGTCCGGGCCGGGTGGGGCCGGCCGGGGCCGGTCAGTCGAAGGACTCCAGCGTGATCGCCGCGTCCTTGGGGTCGCCGTCGTGCACCAGCGACTCGTGGTTGCCGACGTCGTCGAAGGCGAAGGCGTACGCCTGGCCGTCCCGCATCTGCGCGTGGACGAGGCGGGCGTAGTGGTTGGTGACGTCGTCCTGGTAGAAGCCGGAGGCGTCGGCGTCGGGCTGCTCGGAATTGGTGAGCAGCGTGGACCGGTTGTACGCGGCGCACAGGGTCCGCGAGATGGGGCCGCGCACCTGGTCGTTGGGGGCGTCCAGCTTGTTGTAGCAGCCGAAGACCGAGTCGGAGTCCGGCTTCTCGAAGGAGGTCACCACCGCACCGCTGCCGTCGGTGAAGTCCATCCTGTCGCCGTTGACCCTGCCGTGGAACTTGGTGTCGGGCTGGTCCTTGAACGGCGTCACCGTCAGCGTGTCCGTGGCGTACTTGCTCCAGACACGGTCGATGTAGTCGTCCATCACGCCGGCGGGCAGGTCGCCCGAGCCGATGCCGTGCCCGGGCGCCAGGACGCGCAGCGGCGAGCCGTCGCCGCGCGTCTGGACCAGCCCCTCCCAGCCGCCGCCCTGCTGTGTGAGACCGTCGGCGACCGCCTTGTACCCGCCGGGCTTCAGGGAACCCGTCTGCTTCGTGGACCCGTCACCCGCCGTCAGGCCGACGGAGTAGGGCGCCGAGAACATGTCCACCTGGGTGGAGTTGATCCACAGACCGGAGTCGTTGAGCGTGTACTCGGTCCAGTTGAACAGCGTGTCGTGGTTGGGGTCGGCGGCGTTCTGGACGGCGGGCTGCACGAGGCCGCCCTCGGCGAGCCGGAAGTCGAGCTTCTTGCCGTACGAGAAGTAGACCCGGCCCGAGAACTTCGGAAGCTGAACGGTCTTTGACCCGCCGTTTGCGGGCCCCGCGAACGAGGCGTCGGGGGCGGGGACCGGCGGAGCGCCACCGGCCGGCCAGGCGTGGAAGGTTCCGCTCTCGTCGGCGTACCCCTGCTTCCCGGAAGCGAGTTCGGTGCCGATCACGTAGACGTAGACCTGCTCGGCGTTGCCCGAGTCGTTCTTCAGGGTGAGCGGGATGGTGTCCGGTACCGCCGAAGCCGGTTCGGCCGGGCCGCCGACGACGGCGATGGCGCCGATCGACGCCGCGACGGCCAGGGACGCCGTCAGCTTGCGTGGGGAAAGCACACGGTCCTCCTTGGTGTGGGGGACTTGCAGCGTTGTAGTCCTTCCCTGGACATGTCAACTAGTTGAACGAGATCAATCGGAAGAAGGCCCTCCAGGTTCGGAAGGTGAAGTGGAGGGGTATCCCGCGTTTCCGTGTGCCGTGTGTAAGTGGGGCGTCGCGGTGCGCTCATTGACATGTCCGCTGTCAATTACGATCCTGGGGACCTGTCTCCTTCCATCGATGTACACCACGCCCCGTCACGCCCCGTGGAAGCGGAGGGACATGCCGACCCTGCCTGCAAGCGCGCCGAACGGCACCGGGAAGTTCTCCCGCCGCCTGCGTGGCGCCGTCGCCGCCCTGCTGTCCGGCGCGCTGACCGCCCTCCTGCTCCTGGTGTCCTCCGCCGGTCCCGCGCAGGCGGACCGGACCGGCATGCGGGCCGCCGACCCGAGCGTGATCCGGGTCGGCGGCACCTACGTCTCGGTGCAGTCCACCGGGGGCGGCATCGCCGTGCGCCGGGCCTCCTCCCCGGCCGCGCTGGCGTCGGCGCCCGCCCGGCAGGTCTGGACGGACACCCGCGGCTACGGCGAGGTGTGGGCCCCCGAGATCGTGCGGGACGGCGGCCGCTACTACATCTACTTCTCGGCCGGTCGCGGGGCGGCCCACCGGATGTACGTCATCGGCTCCGCCACCGCGGACAGCGGGTACACGGCCGAGACGAAGCTGGCGCTGCCCGGCGACAAGTGGGCCATCGACGGCACCCTGTTCACCTTCGAGGGGCAGCGGTGGTTCGTCTGGTCGGGCTGGGCCGGCGACACCAACGTCGAACAGAACCTCTACATCGCGCGGATGAGCAGCCCGACCACGCCGACCGGCGCGCGGTACGTCATTTCGCAGCCCCGCGAGAGCTGGGAAAGGGTGGTCGGCAACCCGTTCATCAACGAGGGCCCCGAGCCGATCAGGGACCCGAACGGGCAACTGCACATCGCGTACTCCGCCAACGGCAGTTGGAGCGACCAGTACTGCCTGGCCGACCTGAGACTGCGGGCCGGCGGCGACCCGACGTACGTGTGGGACTGGTACAAGTCCAACGGCTGCCTGTTCGGCTCGCACCGCGCCACGATGATGGCCGGCTGGGACCCCACCCTGCACGTCGACGGTCCCGGCCACCACAGCTTCGTCCTGCTGGACGGCGACATCGCCACCAGCCCGCCCGCCGGCCCCAGGTTCCCCCTGATGTTCCACGCGGTCGCGAAGGGGACGCCGTACGCGTGGGAGAACCGCTACTGGTACACCGGCACCTTCTGCTGGTGGGGCGGGACCACCTACAGTCGCGCCAACGTGCCCGGCCCCACCAGTGACACCGGCTGGAGCCTCAAGTTCTTCGAGTAGCGCACCGGCCGGGCACGCGCCCCGTCAGGGAGCCAGGGACCAGCGCGGCGGCACCCCGGCGAGCCCGCAGACCAGGAAGTACAGGGGGATGGGCGCGGTGTAGGGCGAGTCGCCGTCGGGGCCGTGGACCAGGCGGGCACCGGCCGGCCGGTCCGAGGGCCGCGCCCGTGTCCAGGAAGGGTCGCCGACGACGTAGGGGGTGCCGGACGGCCACGCCACCCCGATGTCGGAGCCGGACGGGACGATCCACCACCAACGGGCCCCGTCGGCGAACACGCAGCCGGCGCGGGGCAGGCGGGCCAGGATGCGCTCCCCGTGGGACACGGAGGTGCCTACGGCGTCGTGCCCCAGCCCGGCGCGCAGTCCGGGGGGAAGACGGAGCGGGCCGGGGCCGGGACCGGGCCGGCGGGCGGCGCCGGAGAGGCGGGAGCGGTCGCGGACGGCGGCCGCGGACGGACGTGGATCGCGGGTGTACTGCGGGTCCATGGGGGGTGTGTCCTTTGGCCGCGACGGACGGCAGGAGAACGTTGTCATGCGCGAGGGGCCCGGGAGGCGGGGAGGTGTCCGCAACGGGGCGGTCCTGGTCATCGGTCGAGAAGTGCAGGGGGCGGTGAAGCCACTGTGTCACCCGTCAACAACCATGCGCAACCGCCAAGTTGAAAATTGCAGGCCTCTGGAGGCATGCTCCTGCGGCGGGAGGACGCCCGTGACAGACTGGTGTGTCCGCTCCCGCGCGCGGGACGGTGAAAGGGAGACGGTGTGACCGCGGAGACCGACTGGGGCGGCGCACCCTCCGTGCTGCGGATGATCCTCGGCAGACAGCTGGAGGAGTTGCGTACCCGCGCCGGTCTCACGTTCGAGCAGGCCGGTGAGGCGATCGGGGTGAGCCACTCCACGATCCGCCGGCTCGAGGCGGCGAAGGTGGCCCGGCTGCGCCTTCCGGACGTGGAGAAACTGCTCCAGATCTACGGCGTGCGCGACCAGCAGGAGATCGACACCTTCCTGAAGTCGGCGCGGGAGGCGAACAAGCGGGGCTGGTGGCACACCTACCGCGACGTCATGCCGGACTGGTTCGCGGCCTACCTGAGCCTCGAGCAGGCGGCCCTGCACATCCGCGCCTACGAGTCCGGGTTCGTGCACGGCCTGCTGCAGACCCCGGCCTACGCGCGGGCCCTGCTGAACGCGGGCAACCCGCACGCCTCCTCCGCGGCCACCGAGCGGCGGGTGGCCCTGCGCATGCGGCGCCAGGAGATCCTCACCCGTCCCACCCCGCCCCGTCTGTGGGTCGTCATGGACGAAACGGTCCTGCGCTGGCCGGTCGGCGGCACCGAGGTGATGCGGCAGCAGGTGGACCATCTGATCGAGGTGGGCAGGATGCCCAACGTGACACTCCAGATCATGCCCTTCGCGGGCGGCCCCCACCCGGCCATGCGCGCCGGCGCGTTCGACCTGTTCAGATTCCGGGCCCCCGAACTCCCCGACATCGTCTACCTCGGTGGGCTCGTGGGCGCCGTCTACCTGGACAAGGGCGACGACGTGGTGGTCTACCGCGAGGCCCTGGACCGCCTCGGCGCCCAGGCGGTGCCGGCCCGAGGCACCGAGGAACTCCTCGGCGCGCTCCGCAAGGAGCTGTGACCGCGGGAGCACGACGGGGGCACGACCGAGAGTCCACTCGTACCGAACGACCCGACGGAGAGGGGCGGACGTTGTCCGACAACGGATGGCCGGCCGACCGAATCGACACCGAGCACGCGCACTCGGCTCGCATCTACGACTACATCCTGGGCGGGAAGGACTACTACCCCGCCGACCGCGAGGCGGGCGACGCGATGGCCCGGGAATGGCCCGCACTGCCCGTCCACATGCGCGCGAACCGGGACTGGATGAACCGCGCGGTGCGATGGCTGGCCGAGGAGGCGGGGATCCGCCAGTTCCTCGACATCGGCACCGGCATCCCCACCTCGCCCAACCTGCACGAGATAGCGCAGTCGGTGGCCCCCGACTCGCGGGTGGTCTACGTGGACAACGACCCGATCGTCCTCACCCTGTCCCAGGGACTGCTGTCCAGTACCCCCGAGGGCCGCACGACGTACATCGAGGCGGACTTCCAGCACCCGGAAGCGGTCCTCGGGTCCGAAGAGTTCAGCAGGACACTGGACCTGACCAAGCCCGTCGCACTCACCGTGATCGCGATCGTCCACTTCGTCCTGGACGAGGACGACGCGGTCGGCATCGTCCGCCGCCTCCTGGAGCCCCTGCCCGCGGGGAGCCACCTGGCCATGACCATCGGCACCGCCGAGTTCGCCCCCGAGGAAGTGGGCCGGGTCGCACGCGAGTACGCGGCCCGCGACATGCCGATGCGGCTGCGGACCATCGAGGAGGCCCACGAGTTCTTCGAGGGCCTGGAGCTGGCCGAACCCGGCATCGTCCAGGTGCACAAGTGGCATCCCGACGGCACGGGGGAGCAGGGCATCCGGGACGAGGACATCGCGATGTACGGAGCGGTGGCCCGCAAGCCCTGACGGTCCCGGACCGGGGCGGTCGGGGTGCGTAGCGGTCGCGGTGCGCAGCGGTCGCAGCCGCAGGGGATCAGATCACGCGGAACAGGTCGGCCGCGGCGTGGACGTCGGTGAAGTCCTCGACGGAACGGAGGTTGTCGCACAGGGCCTCGAGGACCGAGCCGGCCGCCGCGACGCGCGGCGCGCCGATGCCCACGCCGAACACCCGGAAGCCCAGGCGGCGCTTGGCCTCGTTCCAGCCGCGCATCCACTCCTCGGTGACACCGCAGTCGTCGTCGGTGAGCATCACGATGTCCCCGCGCCTGCGGGCGCTGTCGTTGAACTCCTCCTCGAGGAGCTCGCACGCCGCGGTCAGGGGCCGCTGGTAACTGGTGCCGCCGCCGAGGAACGTCTCCGCGAAGTCGAGGACGCGGTCGGGGCCCGCGGGCCGGCCGGCCGGGAAGCGGAAGACGCGGAGCTTGTCGGCGGCGGAGAACACGATGCCGACGAAGTCGCGTCCCCCGTGCCGGGCCTGGTCGAGCAGTGACAGCGCGCACGCCTTCGCCCACGCCTCCCGGGTGATGCCGCCGGGCCCCGCCTCGTACATGGAGTGCGAGGTGTCCACGCACGCGATGACGGCGCCCCGGCCGGTGGCCTGCTCGCCCCGGCTGTCGTAGAGCATCAGCTCCCCGGCGGCATAGCGCGCGGCGAACACCGCCCGCAGTTCGGGCAGTCCGAGACTGGCCAGCTCGGACGGGACGACCCGGGAGAGGTCGTCGCCGAGCGTGACCCCGATCAGCTCTCCGGTGGCGTTCTCCACCTTGCGGGCGCGCTCACCGTCGGCCATCTGCCGGAACCGGCCGATCAGTTCGGCCCACTCGGCGAGCCGGCTGGTGCGCAGCCGCTCGGCCAGCCGGGCGCGTTCGTCGAAGGACATCCGCTCCTGCTCGCCGGCACCGACGCCCCAGGCCCGCATCAGCGCGGCCTCCTTGCGGGCGCCGGCCGCCGATCTCGCGACCGCGCCCCGCGCGGCGCCGGGGACGCCGGGGACCGCCGCCGCGAGGGCCTGGCCGGCGTCCGCGGCAGCCCGTCGCGCGGCGTCCCCGGCGTCGCCGGCCGTCTGTCGTACGGCGTCGGCGGCCGGCCCCGGCGCGGTGCCGTCCTCGTCGCCCCCGCCGCCCCCGTCGGCCTCGTCGCCCGTCTGCCGCGGCGCCTCGGCCCCGACGGTGACCGCGTCCCCGGCGCCCTGCCGCGCCCGGTCCACTCGCTCGTCGCGGTCCCGGACGGGCCGCGCGTCGTCCAGCATCCGGCGCAGCGCGCCGGCCTGGGCGAGCACGGCCATGGCGGCGGCGTACGGGTCGCCGACCGTCTCCCGGTGCAACTCGGCGAAGCCCGGCGAATCCAGCAACGCGGCGACGACACGGTGGTTGACCAGCCGGGAGTGCTCCATCTCGGCGGCCCCGCGCAGCCGCGGGGCGGCCTTGTAGGCGGCCAGGAAGGCGTCGGTGAGGAGGTCGGCGGTGTACGCGTGGCGCTCGCCCAGTTCGCCGGCCAGCTCCCGCAGCGCGGCGGACTGCCCGTAGGTGTCGTGCCAGACGACGCGGTCGTAACGGTCGGCGACCACGGCCCCGGTGTGCCCGGCCGGAGCGGCGGCCGACGGGGCCGGCCACGTCCCGGCCCGGCCCGCCGGCTCGTCGGGCCGGCTGGCCGTCCCCTCCGCGGCCGCGTCCGGGTGCGTCCGGGCGTCGTCGTCCATGGTGCCGTCCGCTCCCGTGCTCAGAGCTGGGCCCGCACCGTGCTCGCGTCCACGCCGAGCGCCTCGGTGAGCACACGGGCGCGCACGGCGCGCTGACGGCCGGTGACCCGGTCGATGGCGGTGGTGGAGCGGCCGGCGCCCACCGCTTCCTCGCGCAGCCGCTCCAGTCGCTTGCCCGCGGTGGCGAGCTGGTTGTGCGCCTTCTTGATGACCCACTCGCTCAGCGCCTCGCGGGACTGCCCGGCCATCGCGTCGAGCTGGGTCTCCAGCTCCTCGATGGTGTCGGCGAGGTCGAGTGCCTCCTTGGCGTCCGGGTTCACCAGTTGGAGCACCTCGCGCTCGACCGTGGGGCGTTGGGCGGGGGAGTCCCACAGGACATGGGTCAGCACGGACAGGTCGCTCTCGGCGACCGCGGGACGGCCGTCGAGGTACGCGGACGCCTGGAGCAGGCCCACCGCCTGTCGCCAGCGGCGGTCGGAGGCGATCAGTTCCCTGCGGCGCAGGGCGGCCCGCAGGGTGCACACCGCGTCCACGATCCCGTCCGGCACCTCCACGGCCGGGACGGCCTCGTCGACGGCGTGCCGCAGCGCGGCCAGTTCGACGGTGGTCCGCTTCGGTGCCGCCGGGCGCCTGACCGCGGAGCGCACCAGGGCGGCGAAGTTCGAGGGGTCCTCCAGGTACGTGACCTCGATCCGTACCAGCAGCCGGTCGTAGATCGCGGCCGAGTCCGCACCCTCCGGCAGCTCGTTGCTCGCCGTGATGGCCGCGATGAGCGGGCAGCGGACGGGCTCGCCCCCGCTCTCGGGGTGGTAGATCCGCTCGTTGAGGTAGCCCAGCGTCTCGTTCAGCGCCGCCGTGGAACACTTGAAGATCTCGTCGATGAACGCCACGTGCGCGGTGGTGGCGCGCCCTTCGTAGACCTGGCGGTACTCGCCGCGCGCCAGCGCGGCGACGTCGACGGGCCCGAACATCCTCGTCGGCGCGGTGAACTTGGACAGCAGGATCTCCCAGTAGGACGCTCCCACGATCCGGCCCGTGAGTTCCCGGGCCAACTCGGACTTCGCCGTTCCGGGCGGGCCGAGCACCAGCGAGTGCTGACCGGCCAGCAGCGCCACCAGCAGCGTCCGCACCACGTCGGCACGCTCGTAGAAGCGGTCCGACAGCTCGCCGCCGATCGCCCGGAGCCGCTCGGCCGTGTCCCGCGCGGCCGGCACCTCCTGCGGGTCCTGTGGGCCCATGGCCGACTCCTCCTGTGACGGTCCGGGTGGGCTGGCGGATCAGAGCCTATCCCGCACGAACGCCGGTTCCCGTCGCCTCCGCACCGCCGACCGGCACCTCGGCCCGCACCGCGGTGGTGTCGTCGACCAGACTGTCCGCCATGAACCACTTCCTCTCGCGGCCGGCCCGCACCGTGTCGGCCGTGGTCGCCTCCGTACTGGCGGCCTGCTGCCTCACCGCGTGCTCCGGGGGCCGCACCGGCGCGTCGGTGGCCGTCCGCGTGAACCAGGTCGGGTACGTGACCGGCGAGAAGAAGTTCGCCTACGTCATGGGCGACCGGGAGCAGTTGGCCGACGTCGAGTACGAGGTCCTGGACGAACGGGGGAACACGGCCGGCCACGGCGGTCTCGGCCCCTCGCTCGGCGGCTGGAACAGCACGTACACCGCCGTGCGCACCGTCGACCTCTCGTCGTTCGACCGCACCGGCACCTACCGGCTGCGGCTGGTCGGCGCGGACGCCGGCCCGGAGACCCGCTTCCGCGTGGCACCGGCCCGGCAACTGCTCGACCCGCTGCGCGCGGACACCGTGCACTTCTTCGGCACCCAGCGGGACGGCGCGGACGTACTGACCGACGCGACCGGGCGGGAGCCCTCGCACCTGACCGACCGGGAGGCCCGCGTCTACGAACCGCCGCGCGCCGATGCGGCGGCCGGTCCGGAGCCGGCCGGGAGCGGCGGACCGGTGGACGTCTCGGGCGGCTGGTTCGACGCCGGGGACTTCCTCAAGTTCACGCACACGGCGTCCTACGTGGTCGGGCAGATGCTGACCACCGTCCGCGACACCCCCTCGGTGCCCGGGCTGCGGGAGGAGGCGCGGCACGGTCTGCGGTGGCTGGACCGGATGTGGGACGGGACGACGGGCACGCTCTACGCGCAGGTGGGCCTCGGATCCGGCGGCAAGGAAGTGCGCGGCGACCACGACGTGTGGCGGCTGCCCGAAGAGGACGACCGGCTCACCGTGGAGCCGGGGGACGCCGACTACCTGATCAAGTACCGGCCCGTCTTCCGGGCCGGCGAACCGGGCGGGCCGCTCAGCCCCAACCTCGCGGGACGGGTGAGCGCGGCCTTCGCCCTCGCCGCGCAGACCGAGGCCGCCGAGGACCCGGCGCAGGCCCGTGAGTGGCTGGACAAGGCGGCCGCCGTCTACGCGCGGGCGGACACCCGGCCGGACCGGGGAGCCCTGGTCACCACGGTGCCCGCGGACTACTACCAGGAGCACTCCTGGCGCGACGACATGGAGTGGGCGGCCGTCGAACTCTTCCGCGGCGCGGACGCGCTGGGCGACGCCCGCCGCTCGCGGTGGCGCGACGAGGCGGCCGACTGGGCCCGTGCGGCCCTGACGGAGGAGCGTGCCGCCACCCTGGGACCCGCCGACGTCAGCGCGCTCGCCCACGCCGGCCTGCTCACCTCGGCGGACCCCGACCCGGGCCTCGCGGGCGCACTGAAGGCGGAGCTGAGGCGGCAGGTGGAGACCGGCAGGAAGCGGGCGGCCGGGGACCCCTTCAGGTCGGGAGTCGTCCCGAGCGACTTCGACGCGGTGCCGAACACCTTCGGCCTGCTCGCGACCGCCGAACTGTACGCCCGCGTCACCGGTGACCACCGCTACGACGAGTTCGCCGCGCGGCAACTGGCGTGGGTGTTCGGGGCCAACGCCTGGGGCACCAGCTTCGTCGTGGGCGCGGGCGACCTCTACCCGCACTGCCTCCAGCACCAGGTCGCCAACCTGGCCATGAGCCGCACCGGCCGCGGCGACATCCTGCGCGGGGCCGTCGTCAACGGCCCGAACGACGCGGGCCTGCTGAAGGAACGCGGCACCATCGAGGGCGGCCGGCCCTGCTCCTTCGCCCCGGACGGCAGGCCCTGGTCGGAGTTCGACGGCCGCGGCGCCGGCTACGTCGACGACGTGCGGGCCTGGCAGACGGTGGAACCGGCGGACGACTTCACCTCGACGGCCCTGTACGCCCTGTCCCTCACCGCCGCGCGGTCCTGACCCCCGGGCACGGCCCCGTCGGCACCCGGGCGGCACCGTCAGGAACTGGTCGGCCAGGTCCGCAGCAGGGCGTCCAGCGCGTTGAGGATCTCCGTCCAGCTCTCCTGGGAGTCGGGGGCACTGTGGCTGAATCCCCCCGCGCTCTCCAGACCGACGTAACCGCTGAAGACGCTGCCCAGCAGCCGCACGGCATGCGTCTGGTGCGGTTCCGCCAGGTGGTATCCGCGCAGGATCGCCCGCGACATCCTGGCGTGCCGCACACCGGCGCCGGCGGCCGCCGCCTCCGCGTCGAGGGGGAACTGCGTGGCGGCGAAGCGGCCCGGGTGCTCGAGGGCGTAGTCGCGGTAGACGTTCGCGAACGCGATCAGCGCGTCCTTGCCGGCCCGGCCGGCCACCGCCTCGGAGGCCAGGTCGGCCAGTTCCTCCAGGGCGAACAGTGCGATCCCGGTCTTGAGGTCGTGGGCGTTCCTCACATGCGCGTACAGACTCGCGGTCTTGACGCCGAACCGCCTGGCCAGCTCCGTCGGAGTGGTGCGCTCGAAGCCGATCTCGTCGGCCGTCTCGGCCCCGGCCCTGATCAGGGTCTCGGTCGTCAGTCCTACCCGAGCCACACCCGTCCTCCCTGTCGCACCGGCAGCGGTGGAAGATTATGAGCCTGCCTAACGAGATTGGGCAAACTGGGTGTCCCGGTACTCGCGTGCCGTGTCGATCAGGGAGTTGAGGGCGTCCCTGGTGCGCATCAGCTCCTCGATCTGCTCGGAGATCCGGTCGCGCTCCTGCGCCATGCGCTCCAGGGCGGTGTCGGAGTGGTCCTCGCTCGGTGCGTCGACGCACGGGAGCAGCTCCGCGATGGTCCGGCTGGACAGGCCGGCCGTGTACAGCCGCTGGAGGAACCTGACCCGCTCGACCCCCTCCTCCGTGTACTGGCGCTGGCCCCCGGCGCTGCGCGTGCTGACCAGCAGGCCCTGGTCCTCGTAGTAGCGCACGGACCGGACGCTGACCCCGGCCCGTGACGCGAGCTCCCCGATGCGCAAAGCCGTCCTCCCGACTGTGATCTGCGGCACAATTCCTTGCCTCTGACGTCAGTGTCAGGTTCTAGCGTAGCCGTCGGTCCCGAGATCCGGGGCCGAACGGCTGAGGAGCCCTGACATGACGTCCCTTTTCGACACGTACCGGCTCGGCGCACTGACGCTGCCCAACCGCATGGTGATGGCCCCGATGACCCGCGTCCGTGCCGCCGCGGGCGGACTGGCCACACCGTCGATGGCCACGTACTACGCCCAGCGGGCCACGGCCGGGCTGATCGTCTCCGAGGGCGTGCAGCCCAGCCCGGTCGGGCAGTCCAACCCGGGGACGCCCGGCCTGCACACCGACGAGCAGGTCGCCGCCTGGCGCCCCGTCACCGCCGCCGTGCACGCCAACGGAGGACGGATCTTCGCCCAGATCATGCACGGCGGCCGCGTCTCGCACCCCGACACCACGGGCATGCGGCCGGTCGGGCCCTCGGCCGTCCCGGCCGTCGGAGAGGTGTTCACACCGACCGGACCGCAGCCCGTGCCGACGCCGCGCGCCCTGGAGAGTGCCGAAGTGCCGGAGCAGGCCGAGTCCTACGCCGGGGCCGCCCGCCGGGCCGTGGACGCCGGCTTCGACGGCGTCGAACTGCACGGTGCCAACGGCTACCTCATCTCGCAGTTCCTCTCCTCGAACGCCAACCTCCGCACCGACCGCTACGGCGGCTCGGTGGCCAACCGGATCCGCTTCGCCGTCGAGGCCGTGTCCGCGACCGTCGAGGCCGTCGGTGCCGACCGGACGGGCATCCGCCTCTCCCCGGCGGGGACCTTCTGGGGAGTCGAGGAGACCGGCGTCCTCGACCTCTACACCGAACTGCTGACCGAGCTGTCGCGGCTCCGGATCGCCTACGTCCACCTCGAGGCCACCGCCGACGAGGAGGTGCTGGTGGCTCTGCGCCGCGCCTGGCCGGGCGCGCTCGTCATGAACCCGGTGCTCCCGATGGGTCCCAAGCAGACCGGCCGCGAGGACGCCGACCACTGGCTCGGGCTCGGGGCGGACCTCATCAGCTTCGGCCGCGGCTTCGTCGCCAACCCCGACCTGGTGGAGCGCCTGCGCGCAGGACTCCCCCTCGCACCGGTGGACGAGGCCACGTACTACCAGGGCGGTGACGCGGGCTACCTGACCTACCCGGCGTACCAGCACACGGCCTGACGGCGGGCCCGGGGTCGGCGAAGCGGTGCCGTTAGCATGTTCGAGCTCGTGACGATCCGTACGAGCTACCGATTTGTCCGACCCCTAGCAAACGGGCCAACAAGTGAAGACCACACCGACACGAATATCCTCGCGAAGAGACCTCGGCACCCTGTTCGCCGCGTGGCGCCGGCCGCGGGCCGTGCTGTGGACCGCGGCCGGTGTGGTGACCCTCGGTTTCCTCGTCGCGCTGGAAATCGCCGCGCGCCACTACGGCGTGCGGGGCCCGATCAGCAACCAGGCGCGGGAGGTGCTCTTCGCCCCGCGCTCGGGGCCCCTGCTGTACGCCGGTCTCGCCCTGACGATGGTGGTGCTCACCTGGCGCCAGCGCCTCGTCGCGGCCGGCGCGGCCATCGGCGTCGACGTCGTCTTCCTGCTGGTGCGCTGGGTGGTCGGCGCCGACCCCAACTTCGGCAACGGCGCGCTGTGGGTGGTCCTGGGCTGCGCGGTCCTCGCCGTGACGCGCCGCACGGGCGGCGAACGGACCCTGCTGCTCAAGGGGACCGGGCTGGGTCTGCTGCTGGTGGCCGGGCACAAGACGGGCGACACCTGGCTGCTCATCACCTCGGAGACCCGCAAGACGGTGCTCGACCCGTACGTGGCCACCGCCGACCAGGCACTGGGCAACCCCTCGTGGCTGGTCGGCCGGTTCGTCGAGGCCACCGAGCCGGTCGGCGGCCACGTACTCCATCTCGTCTACGGCCAGCTGCCCCTGGCCGCCGCCCTCGTCGGGCTGTACCAGCTGCGCCACGTGGCGGCCGAGCGCCGCTTCCCGAGCCACCACCTCGTGCGCACCTTCCTCGTCATCGGCCTGCTCGGGCCCGCCGTCTACATGATCTTCCCGGTCGTCGGACCGGTCTTCGCCTACGGCGCCGAGGGCGGTCAGTGGGCGGTGGCCAACCTGTGGCCGGGCACGCCGCCGCCGACCGGGGCGCCGCACGCGATCCCGTTCGACGACGTCACCCCGCGCAACTGCATGCCCAGCCTGCACACGGCGTGGGCGACGACGCTGTTCATCCACTCCCGCAAGGGTTCCCGGCCCATGCGGTACGCGGGCACGTTCTGGCTCGTCGCCACCCTCACCGCGACGCTCGGCTTCGGCTACCACTACGGCGCCGACCTCGTCGCCGGCGTGGTCTTCGCGCTCACCGTCGAGGCCGCGATGCGCGCCTTCGCGCGGGGCTGGGACCGCGCGGCCGTCCGGCTGGTCGCCTACGGCACGACGGTGTTCGCCGTGCTGCTGGTGTCGTACCGGTACCTGCCGGTGGAGATGGCCGAGCACCCCTGGGCCGCCGGGCCACTGCTCGTCCTCGCCCTGGCCTCCGTGATCCTCGGGTACGTGCGGACCACCGGGCGGTGGGACTCCGCAGCCGGGGCGGTGCGGCAGCCGGAGCCACCGCGCCCCGCGGAACCGCAGCCCGAACTGGTCTGAGGCCGGGACCGGAGCAGAGCGGGGCTACGCGAAGTAGTGGCCCTGCTCCAGGTCCTCGACCAGCCCGACCTGGGCGGGCTCCCACCCCAGCAGCTCGCGGGTCAGCACGCTGGAGGCCGCGCGGTTGGCCGCGAGGGGGCCCGCCAGCCAGCCGAAGTGGGCGCCCGCGTCCGCGGCCGGGACCGACACCACCGGCAGGCCCAGCCGGCGGCCGATCACCTCGGCGAGGTCCCGCACGGGCAGGCCCTCCTCCGCGACGGCGTGCAGCGTCGAGCCCGCGGGGGCCTTCTCCAGCGCCAGGCGGAACAGGTGCGCGGAGTCGAGACGGTGCGCCGCCGACCAGCGGTTGGCGCCGTCCCCGACGTAGCCGGAGACGCCCTTGTCGCGGGCGGTCCCGATGAGGGCCGGGACGAAGCCGTTGTCCCCCTCGCCGTGATTGGTCGGGGCCAGCCGCACCACGGAGGAGCGGACGCCGCTGGCCGCGAGGGAGAGCGCCAGCTCGGCGGTGACGGCCCGCACGTGCTGGGCGTCGCCCCGGGCGGCCGCGGCCGGGTCCGGGTCGTGGCCGTCGCGTTCGGTCGCCACGTGGCCGGGGATCGAGGGCGTCCCGGACGCGATCGTGAACGGCCGGCCGGACCCGGCGAGCGCCTCGCCGATCACCTCCACGGCCCGCCGGTCGGCCTCGCCCGCGCCCTTGAAGTCCCCCGAGAACGCGATGTCGTGCTTGAAGGCCAGGTGCACGACCCCGTCCGAGCCGGCGGCGGCGTCCCGCAGGACGCCGAGGTCGTCCAGGGTGCCCCGGACCACTTCGGCCCCGGCCGCGGTGAGCGCCGCGGCCGAGGCGTCCGAACGGGCGAGTCCCACGACCTGGTGCCCCTCCCCGACGAGCTCGGGAACGACGGCTGAGCCGATCCAGCCGGAGGCGCCGGTGACGAAGACGCGCATGAGAATCCTCCAGATGTGTCCGTACGTGGCGACCGCGGGTCCGCCGGGTGCGGACGCGAGCGGCGGGCGCAGGGCGCCGGAACCGTCGATGACAGTCGCTGTCATCGACGGTAACACGCGATGTCAGCGACTGTCATCGCTGGAGGATCGTCCGGGCGGCGTGGGTCAGGACGCCACGAAGCGGGCTATCCGTCCCAGCACCACCGTGTCCGCCAGGTAGCCGATGTGCGTCTGGCAGAGCACGTTGTTGTTGTCCGCGCCGCTCAGCCGCGTGCTGGTGTAGGGGAGGATGATGCCGTCGCAGGCCGAGTACCAGGTGGCGTACCGGGTACTGCCCGGTGTCTCGTCGCCTGACGTGATCTGATCGATGAAGGACGAGCCCGGGTACATCTGCCGGCAGGTCGTGTAGATCAGGCACGCGCCCGCGTACGTCGTCCCGTGGTTCGCTCCGGCGATCGACGCGAGGTGGCTGACACTGGAGTGCCCGCCCAGCACCTTCAGGTAGTACTGGCTGACGAGCCCGCCCATCGAGTGGTTGACGATCGCCACCTGGCTCGCGCCGGTCCGCGCCTTCACGTCGTCGACGAAGGAGGCGAGGCCCCGGGCGTTGGTGACGTTGTCGCCGTAGGAGTCGTACTCGTAGGCGAAGAGGTCGGAGCCGGACCAGCCGTTCAGCCGGAAGACGCTCATGGCGGTGACCCAGTTGGACGCGCTGCCGGTGTAGCCGTGGACGAAGACGACCGGCGTACTCGTGGACAGCGGGCGGGCGGCCGTGGCGGCCGCGGTGCCCGTGGGGGTGGCCGCACCGGCCGTCGGCGCGGAGGAGAAGAGGCCGAACACGACCGCGGCGGCCGCGAGAACGCCGAGAAGCCGGCGTGGGGAACGACGACGCATGGAGCCCTCCAGGAGAGGATTCGGGTACCTGACCCGATCAGAGTCCTGGTGCGGGGCACCGGCGCCATCGGCAGAATCACCAGCCACGGAAAACCCGTCGGCGACCGGGAACGGGGCGCGCGCCGGCCGGCGCACGCCCCGCGGGAGCGGAGAACCGCGAGAGGGATCAGGCCTTGTCCTGCATGGACTGCCTGGCCGGGTTGCGCTGTTCGGCGGCCTTGAAGTCCTTCTCGCCCGCCTTCGCCCGCACCCCGCGCTCGATGCGCTCACCGGTGGTCTTGTCGATACTGGACCAGTACTCGAAGGCCCGCTTCAGCACGGGCTCGGTCACCTCGTTGAGCAGGTGGTCGACCACGTTGTCGACGAGCCGGTCACGGGCGGCGTCGTCCATGACGTCGCGCACCAGGGTGCCCGGCTGGCTCCAGTTGTCGTCCTCGGCGTGGTCGACGTAGGCCGAGCGGGTGATCGCCCCGTCGGTCTCCCAGCTGGGCGGGTCGCCGAACCGCTCGGTGTCGGCGGCGGGACCGCCCTTGGAGTTCGGCGCGTAGACCGGGTCGGTCTTCTTCCGGTAGGCCATCTGGCCGTCCTTGGAATAGCTGTGGACGTCGACGACCGGGGCGTTCACGGGGAGCTGCTGGTAGTTCGCGCCGATCCGGTAGCGCTGGGCGTCGGAGTACGAGAACAGCCGGGCCAGCAGCATGCGGTCCGGGCTCGGACCGACGCCGGGGACCAGGTTGCCGGGCGAGAAGGCCGCCTGCTCGATCTCGGCGTGGTTGTCCGTCGGGTTGCGGTCGAGCGTCATACGGCCCACCGGCATGAGGGGGTAGTCGGCGTGCGGCCACACCTTCGTCAGGTCGAACGGGTTGAACCGGTAGCCCGCGGCGTCCTCGTACGGCATGACCTGCACGTGCAGCGTCCAGCTGGGGAAGTCGCCGTCACGGATGTGCTCGAAGAGGTCCCGCGTGTGGTAGTCGGTGTCGGCCGCCGCCATCTGGTCGCCCTCGTGCTGCGTGAAGCACTCGACGCCCTGATCGGTCTTGAAGTGGTACTTGACCCAGAACCGCTCGCCCGAGGCGTTGATCCACATGTAGGTGTGCGAGGTGTAGCCGTTCATGTGGCGCCAGGTCCGCGGGATGCCGCGGTCGCCCATGAGCCAGGTGACCTGGTGCGCCGACTCCGGCGAGAGGGTCCAGAAGTCCCACTGCATGTCGTGGTCGCGCAGGTTGTTGTCCGCCCGGCGCTTCTGCGACCGGATGAAGTGCTGGAACTTCATCGGGTCCTTGACGAAGAACACCGGCGTGTTGTTGCCGACCACGTCGTAGTTGCCCTCGCTGGTGTAGAACTTCACCGCGAAGCCACGGGGGTCGCGCCAGGTGTCGGGGCTGCCGCGCTCGCCCGCGACGGTCGAGAAGCGGGTGACCAGTTCGGTGCGGGTGCCCGGCTGGAAGACGGCCGCCCTGGTGTAGGCGCTCACGTCGTGCGTCACCTCGAAGTGGCCGAAGGCACCGCTGCCCTTCGCGTGCGGCTGGCGCTCGGGAATGCGCTCCCGGTTGAACTGGGCCATCTGTTCGATGAGGTAGGCGTCCTGGAGGAGGATCGGGCCGGCCGGACCTGCCGTGAGCGAGTGCTCGTCGCTCTGAACCGGTGCGCCGGAATCCGAGGTGGTGGCAGGCGGAGTGCCCGTCATGAGACTGCCTTTCGTCGTGGAGTGGTTGACGCCCGGGGCAGGACCCTCCGGAGTGCCGTCGTCCGTATCAGTCTCCGCCGCCGTCCCGGCCCCGCAAGCGGAGTGCGCGGCGCCGGTGACGCGGACCGGCACTCCCGGGGAGCGGCACGCTCGCCGTCCTGTCCCCGGCCGAGGTCCACCTCCCGGAGGCCGTTCGGGTCGGCCGTTCGGGTCGCACGACGACCGGCACGACACCCCCGGCGCCGACACCGCCGGCGCCTCCGCCACGACACGGACCGGACCGGACGGACCGGGTGGAACACGTCGTCGGCGGCGGTGAGAAACTTCTCCCCGTCAGGGGCCGCCCGCCCCCGTTCCCCACCGGAGATCCACATGAACCACGTCGCCGACCCCCACCGCTACGACGGCACCATGCACTACCGCCGCACCGGACGCTCCGGCCTCGACCTGCCCGCGCTGTCCCTGGGCTACTGGCACAACTTCGGTGACGACAAGCCCTTCGAGACCCAGCGGCGGATCGCCCTGCGCGCCTTCGACCTGGGCATCACCCACCACGACCTCGCCAACAACTACGGCCCGCCCTACGGTTCCGCCGAGATCAACTTCGGCCGGATCATGCGGCAGGACCTCGCGCCGTACCGCGACGAGCTGGTGATCTCCACCAAGGCCGGATGGGACATGTGGCCCGGCCCGTACGGCCAGGGCGGCGGCTCCCGCAAGTACGTGCTCGCCTCCCTCGACCAGTCCCTCGAGCGCATGGGCCTCGACTACGTCGACATCTTCTACTCCCACCGGCTGGACGCCTCCACCCCGCTGGAGGAGACCATGACGGCACTGGACACGGCGGTCAGGCAGGGCAAGGCGCTCTACGTGGGCATCTCCTCCTACGATGCCGAACGCTCCCGGCAGGCCGCCGCGATCCTGCGCGACCTGGGCACACCGCTGCTCATCCACCAGCCGTCCTACAACATGCTCAACCGGTGGATCGAGACCGAGGGCCTGCTCGACGCGGCGGCCGACGAGGGCTTCGGCGTCATCGGGTTCACCGCGCTCGCCCAGGGACTGCTCACCGGCCGCTACCTCGACGGCGTGCCCGAGGGATCCCGCGCCACCCAGGGCAAGTCCTTCGCGGCCGGCTGGCTCACCGAGGACACCGTCCGGCGGCTGCGCGCCCTCAACGACATCGCCGCCCGCCGGGGCCAGAGCCTGGCGCAGATGGCGCTCGCCTGGGCCCTGCGCGACCCGCGCGTCACCTCGCTGGTCATCGGCGCCTCCCGCCCCGAGCAGCTGGAGGAGAACGTGGCCGCCCTGGGCAACCTCTCCTTCGGCGACGACGAGCTCGCCGAGATCGACCGGCACGCGGTCGTCGACGGCGACGTCGACCTGTGGCGGCAGGCCCGCACCGGCGACCTCGGCTGAGCCGCCGGGCGCGTGGAGGGGCCGGTCAGGACGAGGCCCCGCCGGTGACGCGGAGCACCCGGGGCGGCCCGTCGGCCGGCTCGGGCAGCCGCAGCGGACCCCGGCCCGGCGTGACGGTGCCCAGCAGCGACGCCCGGCGCGCGCCCGTCCCCGAGGGGAGCGCGCCGGGCAGGCCGTTGACGGTCAGGAAGCCCAGCACGGCGAAGGCCAAGGCCTCCTTGGCGTCCGACGGCAGCCCGAGCGCGTCGCTGGAGCCGAGGGTCACGTCCGGCAGTTCCTCGGCGATCATTCCCATCAGCACGGGATTGCGCGCGCCGCCGCCGGACACGACGAGCCGGGTGACGCCGTGCGCACGGCAGGCGTCGGCGACCGTGACGGCGGTGAGCCCGGCCAGGGTCGCCAGGACGTCGTTGGGTTCCGCGACGGGCGCCGCCCCGAGCGCCCGCAGCAGATACGGCAGGTGGAACCGTTCCTTGCCGGTGCTCTTCGGAGCGGGCCTGCCGTAGTAGGGGTCGTCGAGGAGCACTCGCAGCAGCGCCGGATCGACCCGGCCGGCCCCGGCCCGGCGGCCGTCCTCGTCGTACTCGGCCGCGCCGCCGGTGAAGTGCCGCACGGCGGCGTCCATCAACGCGTTCGCGGGCCCGGTGTCGAAGGCCAGCGGCGCCGCGCCGGGGGCGACGACGGTGACGTTGGCGATCCCGCCGAGGTTGAGGGCCGCGGGGACACCGGGCAGCGCCGCCATGGCGAGGACGTCGGTCATGGCCACCAGCGGCGCCCCCTGGCCACCCGCCGCGACGTCCCTGCTGCGCAGGTCGGAGACGACGGGCAGACCGGTCGCCTCGGCGATCCAGGCGGGCTGACCGAGCTGGAGGGTGCCGCGCACGGCACCGTCCTCGACCCAGTGGTACAGGGTCTGCCCGTGCGAGACCACCAGATCGGCGCCGCCGCCGCACAGCTCGCGCACCGCCCTTACGGCCACGCCGGCGAAGGCCTGTCCGATCCCGGTGTCGAGCCGGGTGACACCGCCGGCCGTCGTCGCCGCCGGCGGCAGGCTGCTCGCGATCAGGTCGCGCAGCTCGTCCGGGTAGGGGGCCGAGAGATGGCCGAGCGGGCGCATCTCCAGGACCTCGCCCCGGAGTTCGAGATCCGCGGCGGCCGCCTCGACGGCGTCGTAGGACGTGCCCGACATCAGGCCGATCACACGCACGATGCACTCCTGCGAGAGGTTGGGCGAGCCGGACGGGCCCGGGGCCCGTCCGGACGCGATCAGTTCCGGTCGGCCGTCGTGGTCAGCCGGTCGGGTCCGGCGCCCGGCTCCTCGTCGGCCGCCGCGCCCCGTCCGGACTCCGGTGCCCGGTGGAACAGACTCAGCGCACCGCCGACCACCAGGGTGATCAGCACGCCGATGGGCACCAGCCACTGGGCCGCGATCGCCTGGGACACCGTGGTCCCGTCCGTGGTGACGTCGATCTTCACCACCCGCACGATGTACGTCATCACCCCGATGGTGACCAGGAAGGCCACGACGGAGTCGGCCTCGTTGGCCCGCCTGACGAGCCGCCCCAGGAGGAACGCCCCGAGCAGCGCGCCGTAGGTGTAACCCGCGATGGTCAGACCGGTCAGGTACACGTTGCCCGTGCTCGCGCTGAACGCGCAGGCGAAGACGGCCATCAGCGTCGCCCACACCAGCGTCATCCAGCGGGCGAGCCTGAGCAGCGCCTCCTCGGACGGTGTGGTGCGGAAGAAGCTGTGGATGATGTCGGCGACCGTCGAGTTCGACATGGAGTTCAGCGCCGACGACAGCGAGCCCATCGCGGCGCCCAGGATGCCGGCCACGAGCAGGCCGGAGACGACCACGGGCAGCCCGTGCAGGATGAACTCGGGGTAGAGGTTGTCCGAGCTGGACAGCCCCAGCTCCGAGAAGGACCGGCCCTCGTTGTACGACCACAGCAGCGCGCCGACGAGGGAGAACGCGGCGAACTGGACGGTGACGAAGACACCCGAGGCGATCATGGCCTTCTGGCCCTCGCGCAGGGTCTTCGTCGCCAGCACCCGCTGCACGATCAGCTGGTCGGAGCCGTGCGAGGCCATGGCGAAGATCGCGCCGCCGACGATGGCCGTGGGCAGGGCGAACGGGCTGGTCAGGATGTGGGCGAGGTCGAAGTCGGTGTCGAAGAGCGTGAACTTCCCGGCATCCAGGGCCCGCGCGTAGCCGTCACCGCCGACGTGGGCGGAGAGCACCGCGACGGCGAGCACCGCGCCGCCGAGGTAGAGGACCATCTGGATGGCGTCGGTCCAGATGACCGCCTTGATGCCGCCCAGGTAGGTGTAGACGACGGTGACCAGCGTGATCACGACGATGATCACGCGGTAGCTCGCGTGCACCCCGAACTCGTCGAGCAGCAGCTTGATCGGGATGGCGGAGGCGAACAGCCGCACGCCCTCGGCCAGGAGCCGGGTGAACACGAAGGTCACCGAGGCGAGCCCCTGCAACTTCAGCCCGAACCGGTCGCCCAGGTACTGGTAGGCGCTGACGAAGCCGCCGCGCTTGTAGAGGGGGATCAGCACGGTGGCCACGACGACGCGTCCCACGACGTAGCCCAGGGCGAGTTCGACGTTGCCGAACCCCTGGCCGCTGTACGCGCCGCCCGGGACGCTGATCACCGTCAGCACACTGGTCTCGGTGGCGACGACGGAGAAGGAGACCGTCCACCACGGCATGTGGCTCTCACCGACGAAGTAGTCCTTCGCCGACTTCTGCCGGCCGGCCTTCCGCAGGCCGATCCAGGCGATCCCGATCAGATAGACCACGATCACCACGAGGTCGAGCTGGCGCACGCTTGCTCCTAGGCACGGGCCGGTGGGGTCGCCGGCGTGGGGGGAGGGGGGTGGGGGGACGTCCGGCGGACGCGGACGACGAGGCGGGCATGGGGGGTCGCGCGGTCCAGGGCCAGCAGGCGGGCCCCGTCGAGGGGGTCGCCGAGCGGGGACATGAGCCGCACGCGGGATCCGGCACCGGAGATCGCGTCGGTCAGCGGCACCATCAGGGCCGGTCCGAGTCCCGTCAGCCCACCGGTGACGGCCAGGGGCAGCGGGCCGCCGTCCGGGGTGATCCGGCCTGCCGCCGCGAGGACGGTCTCGGCCAGGTCGGCGGCCGCGTCCCGGACGATGGCCGAGGCCACGACGTCCCCGGCGTCGGCGGCGCGCGCCACCTCGGGGGCGAACGAGGCGGCCGTACGGGCCGGGTTGCCGTCCCGTCCGACTCTCGCCGGCAGCCGTTCCAGGTCGCCGAAGAGGCCGGCCGCAGCGTTCAGCAACGAGGTGGCCGGGCCCCGCCCGTCGTGGGCCCTCAGGGCCGCGCGCAGTCCGGCCGTGCCGATCCGGGCGCCGCTTCCGTCGTCGCCGAGCAGGGGGCCCCACCCGTCGACGCGCGCGTACGTACCGTCGGCGCCGATGCCGACCGCGACCGACCCGGTGCCGATCGCCAGCACCACACCGGCGCGGCCGCCGAGCGCACCGGCGTGGGCGGTCACGGCGTCACTGGTGACGGCGGCGTCCTGGACGGGCAGGTCCTCCAGGAGGACGTCCGCCAGGGCACGGGCCGCCGCGGGGGCCGAGGCCGCTCCCGCGGCGCCCACCAGGACCGACTCCGGCGGAACGCCGCCCGGTTCCCGCAGCAGCGGCCCGACGGCGGCGCGCACGGCCGCACGGGCCGCCGTCACACCGTCGGGCGCGGCCAGACCTGGGGCACCGGCCACGGAACTGACGGACGGTGAGGAGCCGGGACCGTGCCACAGCACGGCGCGGCAACCGGTCTTCCCCAGATCCACCGCCACTACGGAAGTCATACGGCTCGCCCTCTGTCCGAATGACCCGGCACGTCGAGAGCCACCGGGTCGCCGGTGACCGGTGCGGATCGCCGTCCGAGTATGGGAACGCCGCCCTCCGGATGTCAACAAGTAACGTCCCGTCGTTCAACGCGTAACTTTTTGACCCCCTCGGCGGGCCCCATTACGCTGTGCCCACCACATCCAGGAGGGGCCATGGTCCGCCAGTCCTCGTCCCGCGTGCCGGAGCCGTCCGCCCAGGACGCCCCGCCCGCCGACATCCTCACGCGCGTCCGCGCCGCGCGGCCCTCCCTGGCCCCCTCGGAGCGGCGGGTGGCCGACGCCGTCCTCGCCGACCCGGGACAGGTCGCGGAGCTGTCCATCCACGCGCTGGGGGAGCGGGCCAGCACCTCGGCGGCGACCGTGATGCGCTTCTGCCGCACCGTCGGCACGGGCAACTACCCCCAGCTGCGCCTGGCGCTGGCCGCCGCGGCGGCGCGGGAGTACGCGCTGGGCGGCGAGCGGGCCACGCACGGCGGCACCGACATCAGCCCGACGGATTCGCTGGACCGGATAGTCAGCAAGATCATCTACAACGAGGTCCGGGCCCTGGAGGACTCCGGCGCGGAACTCGACGTCGACGCACTGGGCCGGGCGGTCGACGCGGTGGCCGGGGCCCGCAGGATCGACATCTTCGGCGTGGGGGCCAGCGCCTTCGTCGGCCAGGACCTGCACCAGAAACTCCACCGCATAGGCCGTATGGCCTTCATCTGGAGCGACCGGCACGCGGCGCTCACCGCCACGGCCCTGCTGGGGCCCGGCGACGTGGCCCTGGCCGTCTCCCACTCCGGCGAGACCGAGGACACCACCGAGCCGCTCCAGGCCGCGGCCGAGCGCGGAGCCACCACCATCGCCCTGACCAACGACCCGCGCTCCACGCTCGCCACCGGCGCCGACCTGGTGCTGACGACCTGCGCCAGGGAAACTCCCTTCCGCTCCGGCGCGACTGTCAGCCGCATCGCCCAACTGGCCGTCATCGACTGCCTCTTCGTCGGCGTCGCCCAGCGCTCCTACGAGGCGTCGACCACCGCCCTCGAAGAGACCTACGGAGCCGTCCAGCGCCGCCTGCGCCCCGGGCGCCGCACCGGGTGAGGACGCCTCACGGCCGTACGGCGCCACCGCCGTCCGTTCCGAGGTCCCCCTCGCCGCGCAGACTCGTCACCAGGTCGCGCGGCAGGCCGTGGGTGTCGTGCAGGTAGGCGAGGTCCTCCTCGCCCAGGGGCCCCCGGAAGCGGGGCCGGGCGAGTACGTTCCGGCCGCGTTCCAGGAGCCGCCGGAACCGGCGTTCCTCCTCCACCAGAAGTCCGCGCACGAGCCCCGGGTCCACGTCCTGCCGGAAATGGTCCGAGGTGTGCGTGATCAGTTCCACCGGCAGGTCCCCGACCCCGCGCGAGGAGTCCTCCCGCCACAGCACCGTGAGCAGCCGCCGCACCAGGCGGCGCAGCACGTAGCCCCGGCCCGTGTTGGACGGGCGGATTCCGTCGCCGACGACCACGACGGCCGACCGGAGATGGTCGCAGACCACCCGGAAGGACGGTTCGTCCAGCGGCCACAGGGACGGCAGCGTCCGCCGCCACGGCTCGAAGACGTCGCACTCGAACACCGACGACCTGCCCTGCAGGAGTGAGGCCAGACGCTCCAGGCCCAGGCCGGTGTCGACGTTGCGCTGCGGAAGCGGCACGAGACGGCCGTCGTTGAGCCGTCGGTGACGCATCATCACGTGGTTCCACACCTCCACCCAGCGGTCGTCGCCCGTGGGCGTGGACCGGGGCGGCGTGTCACCGCTCCACAGGAAGATCTCCGAGTCGGGTCCGCAGGGACCCACCGGCCCGTTGGACCACCAGTTGTCGTCCACCGTCAGCTCCACGGGAACGCCGCGCTCCTGCCACAGCCGCAGGGACTCGGTGTCCGGCCCGACCTGCTCGCCGCCCCCGTACACGGTGGCGTGCAGCAGGCCCGGGTCGACGCCGAGGCCCTCGGTGAGCAGCCGGTGGGCCCAGTCCAGGCTCCGTGAGCCCTCGTAGTCGCCCAGCGACCAGGTGCCGAGCATCTGGAACACCGTCAGATGCCTGCTGTCGCCGACCTCCTCGAGGTCCGTCGTGCGCAGACAGCGCTGTACGTTGACCAGCCGCCGGCCCAGCGGATGGGGGCGGCCCTCCAGGTACGGGGTGAGCGGATGCATGCCGGCGCTGGTGAACAGCACGGGGTCGCCGGGGTCGGGCAGCAGTGTCGAGCCGGTGATGCGGCGGTGTCCGTGTTCCCGGTAGTAGTCGGTGAACGTGCGGACGATCTGCTCGGTGTCCATGGGACGGCTCCTTCGCTTCGGGGCGGAAGAGGCACCGGAGAACGGAAACCGTGCGGTCCTCGCACCGAGGCGAAGGCGGCTGAGCGCCACGGGAACCACCGACGGGCCGTTTCCGGTCGCCGGTGGAAAAAGGGGGAAGGTCAGACGGCGGCAACCGGCGAGCTGGTCGCTCGCGCGGTCGCGAAGGTGCTGGTGCCGATGACGTTCATGCCCCGAAGATAGCGTCCCCCGCGTCCGGAGGCACCCGGATTCTGCCGCCTAGGAACGTCCGCCCGCCCACACGCCCGGGGTCCGGCCCGACCACGGTTGTGCCCCTTCGAGCTGTCCGGCGAGGCGGAAGAGGAGGTCCTCGCGCCCGTAGCCGGCGGCGAACTGCATGCCGATGGGGAGGCCCGTGCCGGTGTCGGCCGTCACCGGCACGGACATGGCGGGGGTGCCCGCCACGTTGAACGCCATGGTGAACGGCGAGTGGTCGTTGAGCCGCTCGATCCAGCCGAGGCCGTCGAGCGCCTCGGCGCCCTCGCCGTAGGTGCCCAGCAGTGGGGGAAGCTCCGGCAGGGTGGGGGTGAGCAGCAGGTCGTGGGTGTCGAAGTACCGGGCCAGGCCGCGGGCGACGCGGTTGCGGACGGTGAGGGCGGTGACGAACTCGGGGCCGCTGACCCGCCGTCCGTAGCGGTGGGCGGCCAGCGTGGACGGCTCGAGGGTCGAGGAGTCGACGGGCCGGCCGAGGGCGGCGGCCAGGGAGTCGACCGAGGCCGCGACGTTCGCCGTCGACAGACGGGCGTTGGCCAGCACGAACTCCTCCCAGCCGACACCGAGCGCGACCGTGACCTCCTCCGTCCGGTGGCCGAGGGATTCGAGCAGCCGCATCGTACGGTCCAGCGCGCCGGCCACCGGGGCGGTGGTCCGGCGCCCGCCCCACGCCTGGGGGAGGACCCCGATCCGCAGCGGGCCCGGCGGGCGGGTGACCTCCTGCGCGTACGGGCGGGACGGCTGCTCGGCGAAGTAGGGGTCACCCGGTTCCGGACCGCGGATCAGGTCGAGGAGTGCCGCGCTGTCCCGCACGGAGCGGCTGACGCCGCCCTGGACGGCGAGCCCGTTGAACCCCTCGTCGAGGGCGGGGCCCAGGGAGACCCGGCCGCGGGTCGGCTTCAGCCCGAAGAGGCCGTTGCAGGCGGCCGGGATGCGCAGCGAGCCCGCCGCGTCGGTGGCGTGGGCGACGGGAACCGCCCCGGCCGCCACGGCCGCACCCGCGCCGCCGCTGGATCCGCCGGCGCCGCGCTCGGGGTCCCACGGGTTGCGGGTGGGGCCGTACAGCACCGGTTCCGTGGTGATGCTGTAGGCCAGCTCCGGTGTCGCGGTACGCCCGACGGTCACCAGGCCGGCGCGCCGCAGGCGCCGCATCAGGAAGGAGTCGGAGCGGGCGACGTGCCCGGCCGTGAGCCGGCTGCCCATCTCGGTGCGCCGGCCCGCCATGGATATGCCGAAGTCCTTGATCAGGAAAGGCACGCCGGCCAGCGGTGTGCTGCCGGGGGCGGGCCGGTCGTCGGCCGGCCAGGTCTCCACGACGGCGTCGAGCGCCGGGTTCACCGCCCGTACCGCCTCGCGCGCGGCCGCTTCCACCTCGGCCGGCGACACCTCGCCCCTGGCCATCAGCTCCGCGAGGCCCACCGCGTCGTGGCGCACGTACTCGGAAACTCTCACCGTCACTCCTCGGATCGACAGAATGGTACCCATGAGTCCCATGCGATACCGAGTGGTATCGCATGGGACGGACTGGTACCGTAGCAGCACCCGCAGGGGCCCCATCGACCGCACGTCACGGAGCAGGCATGACAACGACCGCCGGCAGGCCGGGCAGAGTGGCGAAGCTGCCGCCCCGCGAGCGCATCCTCGACGCGGCCGAAGAGCTCTTCCGGGGCGAGGGCATCCAGCGTGTGGGCGTCCAGGCCATCGCCGAGAAGGCCGAGACGACCAAGATGGCGATCTACCGGCACTTCGAGACCAAGGACGCACTGGTCGCCGAGTGGCTGCGCATCCTGGCCGCCGAGTACCAGGCGGCCTTCGACCGCGTCGAGGCCGAGCACCCCGGCCGGCCCCGGGAGCAGATCCTGGGCCTGGCCCGCTTCATCGCCGACGGGCTGCCGGTGCTCTCGTACCGGGGCTGCCCGTTCGTCAACTCCCTCGCCGAACTGCCCGACCGCTCCCACCCCGCGCGGCAGGTGATCGAGGAGCACAAGGCCCGTCAGACCCGCCGACTGGTCGGCATGTGCACCGAGGCCGGGCTGCCCGACCCCGAGCAGGTCGCGGCCCAGATCACCTTCCTGCTCGAAGGCGCCCAGGTCAGCACGCAGAACGGAAGTATCGACCGGACGGGGGAGCGGCTGCTGCGCATCGTCGAGGCGCTCGTCGGCCAGTAGCATCACACGATGGGTGCGATGATCCGGGGAGCCAGCCTGCGCGGCTTCGCGCGCCTCGTCGAGGAGCTCGGCGGCGTCCCGGGGGAGTTCACGGCACGGTTCTCGATCCCTCCGCAGGCGCTCGCCTCCGAGGCCGGGCTCGTCCCGATCACCAGCCACGACCTGATGCTCGACGCCGCCGCCCGCGATCTCGGCTGCCCGGACTTCGGCCTCCGCCTCGCCCACGGCCAGGACCTCGGCATCCTCGGCCTGCTCGCCCCGGCCGTTCAGGCCTCGTCCACGGTGCGGCAGGCACTGGAGTGCGCCGCACGGTTCATGTTCGTGCACAGCCCGGCGCTCAGCGTCGGAGTGGAACCCGACCCGCGGGGCCGTCGCGAGGTCGTGGCCCTGACCTACCGCAAGGACCTGCGCGAGTCCCCGTACTCCCCGCAGGCGACCGAACTCGGACTCGGCCTCTTCCACCGGGTGGCGGTGACGCTGGTGGGCAGCGCGGTCGGGCTCCGCTCGGTGGAACTGCCCCACCCGCCCCTGTCGCCGGTGTCGCGGTACACCGAGTTCTTCGGCGCGGACGTGAAGTTCGGCTGCCCGGCCGCCGCGCTGAGAGTGGAGAGGCGACTGCTGGAGAAGGAGTTGCGCGGCACGGACGCGGCGGTCCGCCGGCTCGCCGTCGACCGCCTGGCCGCCCTGCACACCGATCCCGAGGGCCTGACCGCCACACACGTCCGGCGGGCCCTGACCCAGGCCGTCGGCACCGCCCCCGTCACCGTCGGCCAGGTGGCGCGCCTCCTCGCCCTGCACCCCCGCACCCTGCAACGGCGGCTCGCCGCGGAATCCACCGGCTTCGCCGAGATCCTCGAGGACGTACGGCGGGACCTCGCGCTGCGCTACCTCACCACCACCGACCTGCCGCTGGGGCAGGTGGCCGCGATGGCGGGCTTCGCCGACCAGTCCGGGCTCAGCCACGCGGTGCGGCGGTGGGAGGGCGCCAGTCCGAGCGAGGTGCGCCGCCGGGTGCGCGGCATCGGCTGAGATTGTCGCGCGGAAACAAATCCCGCCCGGCGGGCGAGGGCATGCTGCTGCCCCGACGACGAGAGCGAGGAGTGTCCCATGGCAACGGCCGGCACCAACCACCTCACCGGCATCGGTGCGCGCACGATCCCCGAGTTCGACGGCGTCCACGAGGTCTGGCCGCGCGGTGACCGGCTGCGGGCGGTCCGTGCGGCGGCCGCGGCCTACAAGGAGCGCTTCAAGGCCCAGGGCAGGGTGCGCGCCGTGAAGTCGGTCGACATCGCCGCGGCGCCGTACCCGGTGAAGTACGCCTTCCACGACGCCGTCTCGGTGCCCACCCTTCCGCTCATCTCGATGATCAACCGCATGATCGTCGTGCAGTACGACGACTTCGACGGCAGGGCCCGCACCCTGGTCTTCGAGCCGACGGTGCCGGACGGCTCCGCGGAGGCCCCGTTCTACCGCAACCTGCGGAAGCTGATCGACAAGGTCCCCGGCGGGAAGCTGCTCGAACGCGCGGTCCTGCGGTACTACGCGGAGCCCGGCGACGTCCTGCGCCGCCTCGGTCTGGCCGCCGACGACGTCGACTTCTGCACCTTCGACCACCTGCACGTCCAGGACCCGCGGATGATCCTCGGCTCCACCGAGGTCATCGAGGGGGAACAGGCCCCGCGCGGCCCGTTGTTCGGCGGCGCCAGGATGCTCGTGCACGAGCGCGAACTGGCGACCCTGCGGTCCCTGCACCCGATGCAGTGGGCCTGGTACGTCGACGGCGGACTGGGCGGCGTCGACCCGGAGAAGTTCGTCACCTTCGACGGCGACGTCGAACTCGGCCCCGGCGTCGCCCTGCTGTGGACACCCGGGCACACCGACGGCAACCACTCGCTGGTGCTGAACACCCCCGACGGGGTGTGGGTGTCCTCGGAGAACGGCATCTCACTGGACAACTGGCAGCCCGAACTCTCCCGGATCCCCGGCGTCCGGCGCTACCGCGAGGAGTTCGGCCGCGAGATCTGCCCCAACGCCAACACCCTCGAGGACTCCCTGGACCAGTACGACTCCATGGTCAAGGAGAAGATCCTCGCCGACCCCTGCAAGGCCGACCCGCGCTGGCTCCAGATCCTGCCCTCCACCGAACTCGCCCCGTGGAAGCGGTTCTGGCCGGTGGTGCCCACCTATGTCCACGGCGGCATCGCGTACGGCGAGATCAAGGGCGGCCGGCGGTGAGCCGCCCGCGCACCGGTGCCGTGGTCACCGGGGCCGGCCGCGGCCTCGGCCGGCTGATCGCCGCACTGCTGGTCGAACGCGGCCACCACGTCCTCGTCACCGACGTGTCCGAGGACGCGGCCCGCGCCGCGGCGGCCGGGCTGGGGCCCGACGCGTCGTGGGCGGCCGTCGACGTGCGCGACGAGGCGCAGGTGGCCCGGGCCCGGGACCGCGTCGTCGCGGAGACCGGCCGCCTCGAGGTGTGGGTCAACAACGCCGGCGTGCTCGTCACCGGCCCGGCCTGGGAACAGCCGCCCGACGTACGGCGCCTGATGCTGGAGGTCAACGCGCTCGGCACCGTCAACGGCACCGTCGCCGCGATCGGGGCCATGCGGCACACGGGCGGGCACATCCTCAACGTGGTGTCCCTCGCCGGGCTGACCGCCGTACCGGGCGAGGCGGTGTACGCCGCCTCCAAGCACGCCGCGATCGGCTTCAGCCTCAGCACACTCGCCGACCTGCGCCTGGCCGGAATCAAGAACGTGGACATCTCCTGCGTCTGCCCCGACGGCATCTGGACCCCGATGCTCCACGACAAGCTCGACGACCCCGCCTCGGCGCTGTCGTTCTCCGGCAAACTGCTCAGGCCCGAGGAGGTCGTCGCGGCCGTCGGCAAGGTGCTCGACCGCCCCCGCCCGGTCACAGCGGTGCCGGGCTGGCGGGGTGTGCAGGCCCGCCTGGCCGACGCCCTTCCCTCGCTCGGACTGCGCGGCATCCCGCTGGCGGTCGCGCAGGGCAGAAGGGTGCAGCGGAGGATGCTCGCGAAGAGGCCCCCGGCGTAGGCACCGGCGGAGGCCCCCGGCGTAGGCACCGGCAGAGGCCCCCGGCGTAGGCACCGGGGGCCGGCGGTGACGCGGCGGCGCGGCGTCACCGCACCGCGCCTCGACCGGTCAGGAGGCGGGCGTGCCGTAGACGCCCATCTCGTACAGCGAGTAGCCCCAGTCCGTCCTTCGCTCCACACCCTGCATGCGGACGTACCGCACGGCCTCGTCGGAGTCGACCCGGACGACGTCGTTGCCGCAGGCGTCCGGCCGCTGGGTGGACACGGTCCGCCAGGTCACGCCGTCGGGGGAGGTCTGGACGGCGTACTCCGTCGCGCAGGCCCCCTCCCAGGCCAGGGTCACCGCCGCGACCTTCGCCGGGGCCGCCAGCTCCACCTGCACCCACGCGTCGTCGGAGTAGCCGGAGGCCCAACGGGTACCCAGCTGCCCGTCGTTGACGTAGCGGGCCGCCAGCCGGTCGAGGTCCTGCTCCACGCTGGACGCGGAGGCCGTACCCTTCAGCGCCAGGTTCTCCCCGCCGCCCGCCGAGTCCCACAGCCGCAGCCGCAGCTCCGCCTGCACCAGGAAGGCGTCGAGCACGCCGTCCCCGACCTTGGGCTGAACCTTCCCCCACGAGTTGCGCGGCGGATCGACCCGCACCGCCCGGGCCCGCTCCTGGAGGCCGTTCGACTCGGCGAGCAGCCGGTCGGACGTCGCCCTGTCGCCCCGCTGCCGTGCCGCGAGCGCGTCGAGCACGGTCCTCATCGACCCGCCCCACAGCTCGGTGGCGTCCAGCCAGGGCGCCGCGTCGACGGTGAACCCCTCGTCCACCGCGCCGCCGCGGATCGTGGCCGGCGCCCCCTCGACCGCGGTCGCGTAGGCACGCAGCGCCTCGACGGCCTCGGCGCGCTTCCCCTCGTCCCACTCCGCCCAGAACCGCTCCACGCGCCGGGCGAGTTCGGGCGCCTGCGGCTGCCAGGGCGTGGCGCCGAAGGTCGGGGCCATGTGCTCCAGGTCGCCGAAGACCAGCAGCGCGTCGGTGGCCTCGCGGTCGCCGCCCGCCAGGTAGGCCATGGCACGCGGCCAGTTGGTGTCCGCGTCGTACGCCCGGTCGTTCCAGGTGAAGTCCGCGGTGCCGAAGACGGCGACCTTGCTGGCGTACGGCTGGTTCATGGGGTTGGCGACGATGCCGGAGAGGTGCTCGGACAGGCCGGACTCGCGCTTGTCGTACGGGGCGAGCAGCAGCCGCCCGCTGGTGTTGCCGAAGTCGTTGACCGGGTAGTTGTCCCAGACGAAGACCTTGCGGCCGAAGAGCTTCGAGACCCGGTCGGCCTCGTCGTTGGTGATCTTCGGCGGGACGACGGCCGTGCCGGTCCACATCACCACGACCGCCGGGTCCAGCGTCTCGCGCATCGTCTGCTTGTACGCGGTGTCGGTGAGGTCTCCGTACTCGGTGGGCACCATCTGGAGCGGCTGGACGCCCTCGTGGCCGGCGACGAAGTTCCGCTGCACGTCGTTGAGCAGGTCGACCTGCGCCCTGGCGGCAGCGGCGCGGCCGGGTGCGCCGTACGCGGCCTCGTCGCCCTCGCAGTTCCAGCGGGTGTAGCTGATGTCGTCCAGCGGGATGGAGAAGGCGCGCGTCCCCAGGTCGTACAGGGCCTGGAGCTTGGCCTTCAGCGCCGCGCGGTCGGCGGGGTCGGAGTAGCAGATCGACTCGCCGGGGGAGACGGCGAAGGTGAAGCGCACGTGGTTCGCCGTGGCCCGGTTCACCAGTTCACCCAGCTCCGCCAGCTTGTCCGCGGGGTAGGGCTCGCGCCACTTGCCCCGGTGGTAGGGGTCGTCCTTCGGGGCGTAGACGTAGGTGTTGGCCTTGACGTCCCCGTAGAAGTCCATCTGGTCGAGGCGCTCCGCGTGTGTCCACGGCTGTCCGTAGAAGCCCTCGATGGTGCCGCGCAGCGGCATCGACGGGTAGTCGCTCGCCCGGACGCCCGCCACCTTCCAGTGGTCGCTGCCCGCCCGGACGAAGAGCTGGCGCAGGGTCTGCACGGCGTAGAACTGGCCGGCGGCGTCCGTGCCGCCGAGGGTGATCCGCTTCGCCCGTTCCGCGCCGGAGACGCGCAGGGCGTAGCCCTCCGCGTGGTCCGGCACCGCCGTGTCGCCGAGTGCCCGGGCGATGTCCGGCCGCGTGGCCGGGCCGAGCCGCACGGTGAGCAGGCCCCCGGATGCCCGGGGGACGTTTCCGGGGGCGACGATGTCCACCCGGTCCGCGCCGTGGGTCTTCAACTCCCGCACGAGACGGGCCCGGGCGGCGGCGTCCGTGTCGCGGTCCGCCACGACGAGTACCCGGTCGGTCACCGGAACGTCGTCACCTGCGCGGCTGAGGGACTGGGGGTTCGGCGAGACCGGTGGGACCGCGGACGCCGCGACGGGATGCGCGTCGTCGGCGGCGGCCGGAAGCGTCTCGATCGCCAAGGTGCTTGCCAGTGCAAAGGTGACGCCGAGCGTAGTGAGGGTCTTCGTGCGTCTTCCCATGAGTTCTCCAGGCTTTGTCTGGACCAGCTGATCAGCCTTTCACCCAGGGATGATGCGACACGGTCGGCACGAGACGTAAGACGTATGGGGTCTAGACCTCTTGGGTCCTCGGCTTTACTCTGGCCAACATCGTTCCCCGGGTGCCGATTTGGCATGCCCGGATCATGCAGTGGGCTGAGGCTCATGGAGGGGTGGCCATGAAAGTCCGACGACGACGCGGTGTCGCGGGAGCGGTCTGCGCGGTGACGGCCCTCGCGGTCGCGCTGCTCCCGGCCACGACCGCCGCCGGAGTACCGGAACCGGCCACGACCGCCGCCGGAGTGCCGGAACCGGCCACGACCGCCGGAGTACCGGAACCGGGCGCGGCCATGACCGGGGTGACGGCCGAGGTCCCGCAGGTGCTCCCCACGCCGCGCGAATGGCGGGCCGAGCCGGGGCGGTTCGGGCTCGCGCCGGGCGCCAGGATCGTGCTCGGCCACGCCGACGCCACGACCGCCGCCGACGCGCGCAGGTTCGCGGGAGAGCTGCGCGAGGTCACCGGGCGCAACCTCGCGGTGGTGACGGCTCGGACCGGCAGACCGGGCGACATCGTGCTGCGCCAGGACGCCACCGCCGAGGGGGATTTGGGCGACGAGGGCTACCGGCTGCGCTCCGGCGACCGGCTGACCGTCACCGGCGCCACCTCCACCGGCGTCTTCTACGGCACCCGCACCGTCCTCCAGCTCCTGCGCGCCGACGGCACCGCTCCCGCCGGCGCGACCCGCGACGTGCCGGAGTACCGCGAGCGCGGCGTCGGCGTCTGCGCCTGCTACATCCACATCTCCCTGGACTGGTTCGAGCGGCTCATGCGCGACATGGCGCACCACAAGCTCAACCAGCTCTGGATCGAGGCCAAGGTCAAGAGCGACGTCGACCCGGAGTCCGCGTTCTGGGGCTACTACACCAAGGACGAGGTCCGCCGCCTGGTCGCGATGGCCGAACGCCACCACATCGAGCTGATCCCCGAGATCAACTCGCCCGGCCACATGGACCCGTACCTGGAGAACCACCCCGAGCTGCAACTGAGGGACAAGAACGGCAAGGCCTCCCCGTCACGGCTCGACATCACCCGGCCGGAGGCGTTCACGTACTACACCTCACTCGTGGACGAGGCGCTCGAGGCCTGGGACACCAAGGCCTGGCACATGGGCGCCGACGAGTACATGATCGGCTCCGCCTACCCCGACTTCCCGCAGCTCCAGGACTACGCCACCGAGAAGTTCGGCGCCGGGGCCACCCCGGACGACGCGTTCGCCGACTTCGTGAACCGGGTGGGCGAGCACGTCCGCGCGGACGGCCGCACGCTCCGCGTCTGGAACGACGGGCTGCTGGGCCGCAACGCGGTCGTCCCGCTCGACCGGGACATCGCCGTCGAGCACTGGCTGGGCGGCGGCAGCACGCAGAAGCCGTCCGCCCTCCTCGCCGAGGGCCGCCCGGTGATGAACTCCGCGTACGCCCTCTACCTCGTGCGCGGCGGCTTCACCATGAACACGCGGCAGCTGTACGACTCCGGCTGGACGCCGCTGCGTTTCGAGGGCGAGACACTCACCACCCGGCCCGCCAACCTCACCGGGGCCAAGATCTCCCTGTGGCCGGACAACGGTGCCGCCGAGACGGAGAACGAGGTGGAGGCCAAGGCGTTCATGCCCCTGCGGTTCATCGCACAGGCCACCTGGGGCGGACCGCGCCCCAGCACCTCCTACGAAGGGTTCGAGCGCCTGGCACGGAGCATCGGACACGCCCCCAGCCGGTCGGACACCGACCGCACACCCCTGCCCGACGGCACCTACTCCCTGGTCGCCGGCGACCGGCACCTGGGACCCACGGCCGACGCGCCCGGCGCCACGGTCGCCTTCACGTCCGGTGACACCTCGGCCTGGGAGACCACCGCCACCCCCGACGGCTACTACACGCTCCGTTCGGCACGGACGGGTCTGTGCCTGGATGCCAACCGCGGCAAGCGCTACCTGGGCGCCCCGCTGGAGCCCGGCGCGGTGCTCACCCAGGAGACGTGCGACGCGGACAAGCGCACCCAGCGCTGGCAACTGACGCCGCGCGGGGGCGCGCTGACGCTCACGAACGCGGTCTCCCAGTTGGTGCTCGCGGCGGACGGGGCCGACGGCACGGCCGTGCAGGCGGCCCCGGACACCACCGCGCCGACCCGGGTACGGGTGGTCCCGCGCGACTGACCCGGCCGCTGCCGCCGCTGGGCACCGTCAGCGCGGGGCGCGTCAGGTGCCGTGGCCGTCGTCGTCCGGCGGTGCCGTGGCCCAGGAGGGGAGCCAGGTGTCCTCGGGCAGCGGGGCCAGGCTCGCGAAGTGGCCGACGACGGCCCGGAGCCCCGGGTGCGGGTTCTCCCGGGGGAGGAGCAGCGAGAGCGGGTAGGCGAGTGTCGGACCCGCGATCGGGATGCGGCGCAGGTCGTGGCCCGGCGGCCAGATGTACCGGTCGCGCGAGCCCACGAGGGTGGCCACGTCGTCCGAGTCGGCGAGGATGTCGAGGAGCACCTCGTTGCCGAAGTTCGGGCCCGCGGCGTCCACGCGCAGGTCGAAGGCGGTGGCGAGCTGATCGTAGAAGTCCGCCCATTCGCTGCCCGGCGCGATACCGGGCACCCAGATCCGGTGCCCGCGCAGCCGGGCCGGCGTCACGGTGCGGGCCGGGGCGAGCGGATGCCGCGGGCCGACGACGAGTTCCAGCGGGGAGTGGAACGCGTGGATCATCCGCACCTCGGGCGGCAGCGCGGCCGGGTCGGTGACCGAACGGAAGGAGGCGTCGACGTCGCCCGCCTGCACGGCGGCCACCGCCAGCCGCGGGTCGTCGACCCTGAGCGTCACCACGTCGAGCTCGGTTCCGGGATGTGAGCGCCAGTAGTCGTGCAGGATGACGGCCTGCGCGCTCCGCAGACCGAGAACGTCGATCCGCAGCGCCCGCGAACCCCGCCGGATCGCGGCGACGGCGCGATCGACGTCCGCGACGATGTTCCGCGCGTGCGGCAGGAAGGCCTGTCCGTCGAGGGTCGGCTCGACCCCTCGGGCAGTACGGCTGAACAACCGGACGTCGAGTGCGCGCTCGAGGGCCGCGATCCGCTTCGAGACCGCCTGCTGCGTCACGCCGAGCTCGTCGGCCGCGTGCCGCAGCTGTCCCAGCTCCGCCGCGCGGACGAACGACCGCACCGCCTCGGTATCCATGGGGGCGAGCATAGGCGCGCCCCACGGGCGCGGGGCCGCACCGCGGCGCCGGGGCCCGTCCCGCCGTGCCATAACCTCGTGCGTGGAAACGTCGGTTGCCATGTGTGTCCACACCGAGGAGGCGGCGGTGCTCAACAGGGGCGGCTCGCGATTGCTCGTCTGCGCCGTGGCGCTGGCCTGCCTGGCGCTGGTGGGCCCCAGCGCCCCGGGCGGCGCGCTGTCCGGCGCGCCACTGCCCGTGAAGGCGGTCAAGGACGTCGTACCCAACCGGGTCATGACGTGGAACCTGTGCAACCCCTGCGACGCGAGCAACCTCGACCGGGCCGCGGAGATAGCCAGGCACGCGCCCCAGGTCGTTGGCATGCAGGAGGCGTGCGCACGTGACGTCGACAGGATCCGGGACTACCTGGAGGTCTTCCACGGGCTGGTCTACCACGTCGAGTACGGGACGGTCCTGGAGAACTGGAGCCGCTGCGGGGGAGCACCGTGGAACCCGGGCGGCTTCGGCCAGGCCATCCTCTCGGCGGCACCGATGACCGACCGGGTCAACGTCGAGTACCCCGAGGGCGGATCCGAGGACCGCGGCTACCTCGCCGTCACCACCGAGGTGGGCGGCCGGTCCGTCCGGGTCTTCAACACGCACCTGGCCCAGCGGCGTCAGGAGGAGTTCCGCGAGGGCCAGGTCCGCGTCCTCGCCGGGGAAGTCGCCCGGCACGACCGCGCCGTGGTCCTCGGCGACTTCAACGCCGTGCCCGACGCCCCCGAACTCGACCCCCTGTGGGCACTGGCCATGGACACCGACCCGCAGTGCCGTCCCGCACCCGTCGGCGCCTGCGACACGACCACGGACTGGCGCAGCAAGTTCGACTACGTCTTCCTGCGCGGCATCGCCCCGGTCGACCACCGGGTGGCCGCCACCACGCACTCGGACCACGACATGCTGTACACCGACCTGGACGTGACCTGAGGCCCGGAACCGCATAATCGGTTGCCGGCCGGCCCCGGCCGCGGGTGCAATGTCCGGCATGGTCACCGAGGCGCGCCCGCCGGGGCGGGACGACACCGACACGCACGTCCGGATCGGCGCCCTCGTGCCGCTTTCCCGCCCCGGCTGGAGCGAGGCGGGCCGGCACCTGCTCGCCGGAATGGAACTGGCCGTGCGCGAGGTCAACGACGCCGGCGGCATCGCGGGCCGAGCCCTCGAGCTGGTCGTCCGGGACACGGCGGCCGATCCGGACAGGGCGGCGGCGGCCGTGGACGAACTGGCCCGGCTGGGTGCGGCCGCCCTGGCGGGGGAGTACCACAGCGTCGTCGCCCGCGCCGTCGCGTCCAGGGCCGACGCCCTCGGTCTGCCGTTCCTGTGCTCGTCGGCCGTGCTCGACGCCCTCACCGAGCAGCGGGCGCGGTGGATCGCACGCCTCCCGCCGGCACAGTCCCACGGCTGGCGGATCTACGCGGACTTCCTCCTCGCCGCGGGCCACCGCCGTGTCGCCGTAGCGGCCCAGCCGAGTCTCTACTGGGCGTCCGGTGCCCGCATCCTGCGGGACCGCCTCGCTGAGCGAGGCGGCACCCTCGTCGATCTCGGCCTCGGCGAGCCGGCCCCCGCGTCCGTGTGCGACGCGCTCGTCGAGCAGGACGCGAGCGCCCTGCTGCTCCTGGTGGGTCACCCCGAGCCGGCCGTGTCGATCGTCAGGTCCGTCCGCCGCGACCCGCGCCTGGCCGGGATCCTGATCGGTGCTCCGGCCGGCCAGCCGGAGTTCACCGAGTGGGCGACGTCGCTGGGCGCGGACGGCGCCGCCGTCCCGTTCCTGCGCTACCTGCCCGAGCGCCTCGGCCCACTCGGTGCGCGCGTGCGGACGGCCCTGAGGGAGCGGCTGGCCGAAGCGCCCTCCTTCGTCGCCTTCGAGGGCTACGACACGGTGACGGTCCTCGCCGACGTGCTGCGCGCGCACGGCGTCGACCGGGCGCCGGCCGCCGAGACCTGGGCCCGTGTCTCGGTCGAAGGCACCCGGGGGCGGATCCGGTTCTCCCGCGCGCCCGGCACCGGCGTGTGGCAATGGTCCGGTGCGCCGGTCCAGATCGTCGACCGGGACCCCGCGGACGCCGCTCGCTTCCGCGTCCTGCGCACCGGCTGACGCGCCGGCGCCCCTGGCCGACGGTCCCACCGGCCGGCGGCACCCCGGGAGAAGCGGTCGGGGTCCGCATGCGCGCTCCCGCCCCGGGTAGGACCCTGGTGCGGGGGTGGTGCAAGCGCCCGAAGAGCGAGGAGTGGCGGACGTGATTCGAAAGCTGCAGGCGGTCGCGCTGGACTGCGCCGACCCGGCCCGGCTCGCCGAGTTCTACGCGGAACTGCTCGGCGGGCGGGTGGTCGCGGACCCGGACGAACCGGAGTGGGTCGAGGTGCACGGTTTCGAGGGGACACCGCTGGCCTGCCAGCGGGTGGACGGCTACCGGCCGCCCGAATGGCCCGGCCAGGACCGCCCCCAGCAACTGCACCTGGACTTCGACGTCGACGACCTCGAAGGCGAGGAGAAGCGGGCACTCGCACTCGGCGCGACCGTGCTGGAACGGACGGACCAACTCCGCCCGGAAGCCAACTGGAGGGTCTACGCCGACCCGGCCGGACACCCGTTCTGCCTCTGCGCGCACTGAACCCGCCGGCCGGCGCCGTCGCCGGCCGGACGGCACCCGTCAGGCCGCCTCCGCCGCCGTGGCCAGGATGCGGGCCAGCTCGGCAGGCTTGGTGATCATCGGCCAGTGGCCCGAGTCGATGTCCTCGAAGTCGACACGCCTCGCCCGGGCGAGTTCCGGAACGTCGCCCGCGTCGATCCACTTGCGCGCCTGCGCGGGCGTGAACTCCGGGCACACCAGCGCGACCGGCACGTCGAACCGGCGCTCGTCGCCCAGCCGCACCACGCCGCGGGCCACGGCTTCGGGCACCGGGACCGCGGCCGCCGCCAGTGCACGCCTCGCCTCCTCGTCGAGGTCGGCGGCGTCCGGCCCCTGGAAGGGCTCCCAGCCCGGGAACGGCATGGCACCGTCCGTGATCTCGAAGAAGTCCGCGTACGGCTGCCCGTCGGAGGTCGGGGCACCGCCGACGAGCGCGACCTTCGCCAGTCGCTCCGGTCGCCGGTCGGCGGCCAGCCAGGCCAGTGAGCAGGCCGCGGAATGCCCCACCACCATGGGCCTGCCGGGCGCCGCGTCCACCGCGGCCAGCACCGTTGCCACCTGATCGTCGAGCGTCGCGGTCGCCGCGCCGTCCCCCTGCCCCGGGAGGGTGAGCGGCACGGGCCGATGCCCGAGCGACTCCAGCGTGGACGCGACACGGTCCCACACGGTTCCGTTCAGCCACAGGCCGCCGATGAGCAGAATGTCCATGAGCGTTTCCCTTTCTCCGTTCGCCCCACCGTAGGAGGAGATCCGGACGATCTGCTGCCGGATCTTCTTCCGGGTCCCTCATCCGTCTCCGGGGCGCGCACTAGCCTGGCCCCGTGCCGAACGACGTCAGCCCCACCGCGCGAGCGCTGCGCGCCCTGGAGATCCTGCGGACCCGCCCGGCCACGACGGCCGACGAACTCGCCGCGCGGCTGGGCGTGACGGAACGAGCGGCGCGCCGCTACGTCGGGATCCTCAGAGAGGCGGGCATCCCCGTGGAGTCGTCCCGCGGACCGCACGGCGGTTACCGGCTGGGACGCGGGACGCGGCTGCCGCCCGTGCACTTCACCCAGGCGGAGGCCCTCGGCCTCGTCATGGCGGCGCTGAGCGGCCGACCGGCCGTGACCGACGCCGACGACCTCGTCGGCACCGCCCTGGGCAAGGTCGTCAAGGCACTGCCGGAGAGCGTCGGACGGCAGGCGGCACTGCTGCGGGAGTACGCCTCCGCCGCTCCCGACCCGTACGCGGCGCACCCCGACCCGGCCGTCACCAGCTCCCTCGTCGAGGCCGTCGCCCACCGGCGCCGTGTGTTGCTCACCTACCGCAGCGAGGCCGGCCGGGAATGGGAGGAGCAGGCGGACCCCTGGTCCCTCGTCGTCCGGCACGGGCGCTGGTACCTGCTCTGCCACTCCCACCGCGCGGACGCGGTCCGCACCTACCGGGTCGACCGGGTCTGCCGGGTCGGAACCACCGGGCACGGGTTCGAGCCACCGGTGGCCTTCGACCCGGTGACGGTCCTGGAGGAGAACCTGGGCAGCGGATGGCAGTTCGCCACCCGGGTGGTGTTCGACGCTCCCCCGGCCGAGGTCGCCCCCTGGATCCGCCCGCCCATGGGACGGCTCGAACCCCTGGGAGACGGCTGCGTCCTCGTCGGCAGCACCCGCAACCCGGACATGTACGCGCAGGAATGGCTCGCCAGGGTGCCGTTCGCCTTCCGCGTCGAGGGCGGAGCGGAACTGCGTGCCGCGGCCGCCGACCTCGCGGCGCGGTTCACGGCCGCCGTGACGGACCGGCCCCCGCCCGGCTCCCCTCCCCGGGCGGGGTGAAGGCGGCTTCCGGACGCCAGGGCCGCAGGGGACTGAACCGCCGGTTTCGCGCCGTTGAACCTTGGCGGCCGGGGCCGGGTTCGCCGCCGGCGACGGAACCGGGGACATCGGCACACCGATCTTGCCGGGCGCAGAGTGCCAGCCGCCCGGAGGAGCCGTCCCCGATGACCAGCACCACGCCCGCCACGACACGGACCGCCGTCCCGGCGCCCCGAAGATCCGCGCCCTCCGCGGGCCGCGCCCTCCGGGCGGACATCCAGGGGCTGCGCGCGGTCGCCGTCGGGCTGGTGGTGCTCTCCCACGCCGGTGTGCCCCTCCTGGCCGGCGGCTACATCGGTGTCGACGTCTTCTTCGTGATCTCCGGCTTCCTCATCACGTCGCTGCTCCTGCGTGAACTCGCCACCACCGGCCGGGTGTCGCTCCGTTCCTTCTACGCCCGCCGGGCACTGCGGCTGCTCCCCGCCTCGTCCCTGGTCATCGCCGTCACGCTCGGAGGGGCGTGGCTGTTCCTGTCGAAGGCCCGGCTCGCCGAGTACGCGGGCGACGCCCTCGCCGGCGCGCTGTACACGGTCAACTTCCGGCTGGCCGCGGCCGGTACGGACTACCTCGCCCGGAACAGCCCGCCGTCGCCGTTCCAGCACGTGTGGTCGCTCGCCGTGGAGGAGCAGTTCTACCTGGTGTGGCCGGTGCTCCTGCTCCTCACGTGGCGGATCGCCCGCGGGCGGCGCGCGGTCGTCGCGGTACCGCTCGCCGCGCTGTGCCTGATCTCGTTCACGGCGGGCGTCCTCGTGACGAACGCCTCGGCGCCCTGGGCGTACTTCGCCACCCCCACCCGAGCCTGGGAACTGGGTGCCGGCGCCCTCCTGGCCCTGGCCGACGCCCGGCTGCGACGACTGCCCGCCCGCCTCGCCGCCCCGCTGTCCTGGCTCGGACTGGCCTGTGTCACGTCGGCGGCGTTCTGGTACGACGACCGGACGCCCTTCCCGGGCCATCACGCCCTCCTGCCGGTGGCGGGCACCGTACTGGTCCTGGCGGGCGGCTGCGTGCCCACCCGGTTCGGCGCGGGACGGCTGCTGGAGCGCCGGCCGCTGGTCCGGCTCGGCGGACTGTCGTACGGCTGGTACCTGTGGCACTGGCCGCTGCTGGTCATCGTGCCGCCGGCGCTGGGCAGCACCGACGGCACGGCCGAAGTGCCCCTGGCGCTCGGGCTGTCGGCGGTGGCGCTGGGCCTGGCCCGGCTCACCCTGCTCCTCGTCGAGAACCCGGTCCGCTTCCACCGGGCCTTCCACGGACGCCCCCGCCGGGCCCTGGCCCTCGGGGCCGCGCTGACCGCGAGCGTCTCGGCACTGTCCCTGACGGCGACGGCGGTCCCGCCGACGATCGAGGTGGGCGGCCCCGCACCCTCCCTGGCGCGGGCCCTGACCGACGCCCCCGACCCGTCGGGCCGCCTCGCCGAACTCCTGACGTCGTCCCCGACCGCGCTGCCGGGCAACCTCGCGCCGCCCCTGACGGAGGTCAAGTCCTCCCGCTCCGCCGTATACCGGGACGGCTGCCACGCCGACTACGCGGCCACCCGACCGCGGCTCTGCGTCTACGGAGACCGCACCTCCTCCCGTACGGTCGTCCTCTTCGGCGACTCCCACGCGGCCCAGTGGTTCCCGGCGTTGCGAAGGCTCGCGGGCGAGCGCGGCTGGCGGCTGGTCTCCCTGACCAAGGCCTCCTGCAAGGTCGCCGACGTGACCGTCGTCCACGGCCACAAGCCGTACACCGCCTGCGACACCTGGCGCTCCCGCGCCGTCCGGACGATCGGCGCCCTGCGGCCCGCCCTCGTGGTCGTCTCCTCCTCCGACGCCGGCGATCCGGCCCACCCCGCCGCCGACCGGGCACGCCAGTGGACCACCGGCTTCGCGCACACCTTCCGCGCCCTCGGGGCCTCCGGCGCCCGGGTCGCCGCCCTGCTCGACACCCCGTGGCCCAAGGCCGACCCGATCGACTGCGCCGCCGGGAACTCGCTGCAACTGCACGCCTGCGCACACCACTTGCCGGAGGCGACCCGGGACGCGACGCGCCACCGTGCCGTCCGCGCCGCCGCGTCCGCCACGGGCGCCGCGGTCGTCGACCCCGCCCCCTGGGTCTGCTCCCCGCGCACCGGCCTGTGCCCCGTGGTCGTCGCCGACACCGCCGTGCACCGTGACGACAGCCACCTCTCGGAGGCGTACGCCGAGGCCCTCACCCCGGTCCTGGCACCGGCGCTTGACCGTCTCGTGGCGGGTCCCTGAGGCCGCGTCGGGGTGGCCCGTGGCGGGCGCGACGACCGCCGGGGACGCCGTGTCACACCGGCCGGCGCGCGGGCTGGTGCCGCCGGAAGTAGTCGACGACCTCCGCGGGCGGTGCGGGCACGTCGACCGGCGTGCCGCCCGAACGGAGGGAGGCCGTCGCGGCGACCGCGGCGGCGACCGCCTCGCGGGCCGCCACCGGAGACGTCTCCGTCGGCCCCCCTGCGGCGGCGAAGCGGAGGAACTCGTCGACCAGCGCCCGGTCCGCGCCGCCGTGATCGCCCTCGGAGGGGGTGGCGACGGGGACGGTGAGGTCGCCGTCGCGCCGGTAGCCGGAGCGGCGCCGGTTCCACACCTGGATCGTCGCGTCGTCGCCGTCGATGCCGTCGCCGAAGTTCTCCAGCCGCCCCTCGTCCCCGACGACGGTGTAGTTGCGCCAGTAGTCCGGCGTGAAGTGGCACTGCTGGTAGCTGGCGAGCACGCCGTTGTCCAGCCGCGTCAGCATCATGCTGATGTCCTCGACGTCGACGACGGGGTTCAGGTCCCGCAACGCGGACGGCGGCCAGACCCCGGCGTCGAACCAGTCGGGCATGCGCCCGCCCGCCGGTGCCGGATCGCCGGCCCCGCGGCGCGGATTGTCGCCGTACACCGACAGGGCGCCCTGCGCCACGACACTCCTGGACCAGCCCCCGGCGAGCCAGTGGATCACGTCGAGGTCATGGGCGCCCTTCTGCAGGAGCAGCCCCGTGGTGTTGGCCCGCTCCGCGTGCCAGTCCTTGAAGTAGAAGTCCCCGCCGTGCCCGACGAAGTGGCGGCACCACACCGCGCGCACCCGGCCTATCGCACCGTCGTCGATCAGCGCGCGCATCCGCCGCAGCACCGGCAGATGACGCAGGTTGTGGCCCACGTACAGGCGGCTGCGGGAGTCGTACGCGGCCCGGAGCAGGGCGTCGCAGTCCTCGACGGTGATCGCCAGGGGCTTCTCCACGAACACCGGGACCCCGGCGGCCAGGAAGAACAGCGCGGGCCGCGTGTGCACGTGGTCCGGGGTGAGCACGAACACGGCGTCCAGGCCGTCGTCGGCCATCTCCTCGTACCGCTCGTGCAGCACCACCTCGGGACCGAACAGGCTCCTGGCGTCGTCCCGGCCCCGCGGGTCCGGATCGGCGCAGGAGACGACCCGGGCGACACCGGGACGGTTGGCCAACGCGGCCATGGGCGCGCGCTGGCCCACCCCGATCACGCCGACGCGCAGTTCCGACATCGTTGTCCGGTCCTCGTGACTCACATGCGGTCCCTTCTCGCTGCCTCGGCGAGCAGTCTATTGACCGTGCGGTCCACCACCCTGCGGTCCACCACCGTGGAGTCCACCAGGAGTTCGGGAGCGCGGACTCAGGAGGAGCGGATCGCGGAGATGTCGAACTGGAGGCGGACCTTCTCGCTCACCATGCTGCCGCCCGCCTCGAGCCGCTGGTTGTAGACCAGGCCCCAGTCCCTGCGGTCGATGGTGGTGGTCCCGTCGAAGCCGGCCCGCTCGTAGCCGAACGGGTCCACGACCGAACCGAGGTAGTCCAGTTGCAGTTCGACGGGGCGCGTCGTGTCCCGGATGGTGAGGTCTCCCGTCATACGGAAGGTCTCCGCCGACTCCTGGACGGCCCGCGTGCTGCGGAAGGTCATCTCCGGGTAGCGGCGCACGTCGAAGAAGTCCTTGCCGACGAGGTGGGCGTCCCGTTGCTCCACGCCCGTGTCGACACTGGCGACGCGCATGACGATCTCGGCCCGGGAACCGGAGGGGTCGGCCCCGTCGAAGTAGAGCCTGCTGTCGTAGTCGGTGAAGGCCCCGCGGACCGTGGTGACCATGGCGTGCCGCACGGAGAACCCGATCCGGCTGTGGGGGCGGTCGATGGTCCAGTGCCCGGTCAGCGCGCGGAGGGCCGGATCGGGCCCGGCCCCCGCTGTCGCGGACCGCACGGCGGGCCGGTCCTGGCCGGCAGCCGTTGTCGGCTCGTCGGTGGCGGTCTGGCGACGGCTGAAGATACCCATGATCGTAGGCCTTTCGAGTTGATCACTTCGTGTTATCACGAAGCCGATCAGCGGCCCACGGCAAGATGTGCGGCCTCGTCCGGGTTCCATGACCCCGGCCGCAAAGCTGCACCGGTTCGACACCGGGCCCCTCGTTTGTGCACGTGGCGGGCTCAACGCAGCCGCCCCAGTGCTTCCCGCAGTCGCCGCGCGTCCCGCAGCCGCTGCTCGTAGGTGGCCCCCAGCGCCAGCAGCACCAGACCGGCGAGGGCCGGAGGCGCCCAACGGGGGAGCGCGCCGACGACCTGGACGAGGTACGGGGCGAGTTCGTGCAGCGTGACCAGCGCGAGCACACCCCCTCCGACGACCAGCGGCGCCTGGAGCCGGTGCCGGGCGCCCGCCAGGGTCACCGCGAGCGCGGCGACGCCGAGCAGCAGGGGCCGCAGCCAGTGCCGGTCGTCCCAGGCCGCGAGCAGACTCGGCACCAGGGTGACGGCCAGCCCCGCGCCGTACGCCGTCCAGGAGGAGACGGCCGTGTCGCGGCGTCGGCGCAGCGCCCCGACGATCAGCGCGGGTCCGGTCACCGGCAGGGTGTAGGCCTCCGGCGTGGTGACGTCCCAGGCGGTCAGGCGCACCCAGGTGGCCAGCAGGAACAGGGCGGCGGCCGCGTATCCGGCCGCCCGCCGCTCCGGACGCAGCGCGGTGCCGGCCGTGAGGGCACCGCAGAGGGAGAGCACCACGGCCAGCATCGGCGGATCCGTCACGGCGAGCGCGAGGGCGAGCAGTCCCGCGGCCGCGCCCGCCACCTCGACCGGCACCGTCGCGCGCGAGCCGCTCGTACGCGAGGCGACCAGGGCGGCGACGGCGGGGACGACGAGAACCAGCAGCGCCGTGACGTGCGGCCGCCAGCCGGCGGACGCCCCGATCGCGCAGGCCAGCGCCGTGGCATGGCCGAGTGCGGCGGGCGCGGCGAAGGGGGCGGCCACCCGGCCGCGGCAGGCGGCACCGAACAGGACCGTCAGGGACACGAGAACACCGATCGTCGCGGACTGGGAGGCCAGCGCGAGGAAGGCCAGGTCGACCGAGGTGACGAGGGCCAGCAAAAGGGCCGTGAGGGTCAGGGGCGACGGCCGGTTCTCGCCCCGGCCGGACCACTCCGCCACGCCCAGCACCGCCACGACCACGACTCCCTGCCCCACCAGACCGGCCGGGTACGGCAGTTGCAGCACCACCGGGACGGTGATGACGGCCGCCCAGCCGAGGACGAGCGCCACCACCCGGGCGGTGGCGCCGCGGGCCGTGTTCCGTCCGGCGACCAGCACCACGGCTGCAACGGCGGCGAGGACGAGCGGCCCGGTGCTCGCGTACGGAGGCCAGGGCACGTCCGTGAACACGGCGTCCCGGATGTCTCCCGGGGCGCCGGACCACGGCCGCGCGCCCTGCGTCATCGGGCCAAGCACGGTCCCGGCGACCAGCGGAACCGACCACAGCACGGCGCAGCACTGGACAGCCGCCGAAGCACGCACCAGTCCCCGACGCAGCGGCCGGGACAGCGGCGTCCGGTCCGCCGCCAGCAGGGCGAGCGCGCAGGCCACACACCCCGGCACGGTCCACTCGCCCGGCAGCGCAGCCCGCAGCACCCCGCCGGCCCCGGCGACCAGACACAGGCCCGCGGCCAGGGCGGCGCCCGTCCCGGCCTCCGGGTCGCGGACCGATCGCCCGGCGACCAGGGCGACCACCGCCGCCACGACCAGGAGCGCCGCCGCCCGGGCCGCCGTGCCCGCGTCGGACGCGCTCCAGCAGAGCCATCCGGCCGACAGGACACCGACGATGCCCATGCCCAGCGCACCGACCACGGCGACCACACGCACCGGCACCGAGGTCGCCCGCAGGGCGACAGCGGTGCCGCCGGCGGCGGTCGCCAGCAGCACGGCCGTGACCGTGAGCGGACCCGCGCCGACGGCGAGCGCCCACAGCAGCAGGGGCAGGTGCGCGGTGGCCACGGCGAGCGGGACGGGATGCCGGAGCCCGGCGCGCAGGCTCCCGGCCGCCGGGCCGCGCTCCGCCGCCGGGGCGGGCGGGGGCACCGCAGCGCCCGCCACCACCCCGTACACGGCCCACACCGCGGCCAGGACGGCGGACCCGGCCGCCGTGTACCCCAGACCGCCCGTGCCGGAGAACGCCACCTCGTGCAGCGCGTAGGCGTCCAGCACGGTCAGGATCGTCCCCAGGGCGGCCACGGCCTCGGCAGTCGACCGCAGCCCGCGCCTCAGCAGCACCACGGGAGCGCCCAGCGCGGCGACGGTCAGCGCGCCGAGTACCAGCGCACGCCCCGCGATCCCCATGTGGCCCCAGCTGACCAGGGTGAAGGCGATCGCCGCGACCGTCAGCAGCACACCCCCGAGCACCAGCAGTACGTTCTGCACGCCCGGCGCGGTGGCCTCAGGCCGCCGGGCGGCGCCGCTCACGCCGGTGCCCGGCCGGCCACCGACCGGCGTGGTGCCGACGCCCTGGGCGGACGGCGGAGCGGCGGCCGCCCGCAAGGTGTGGATCAGCCACTCACGGCGTCGCAGCAGGACCGCGCGGCGCAGGTCGAGTTGCCGCAGCTCGGCGTCCAGCAGCCGCAGCTCCTCGGCCGGGGGCGGAAGGTTCGTCATGCCTCGGAGTGTGGCCCCCGCCACGTTCCGTGACATGAGCGCGGACACTCAGCCCGTACTCATTGACGCGGTTCCCCGCCGGGCGCGTGCCGCCGCGCGGCCGCACTTGCCGGACCGTTCCGCCGTGGCGCAGGGTGGAGGAATGAGCGGTCAGGAGGGCCCCACGCTCATCTCCTCGGTGCAGCGAGCCTTTCGGCTGATGGAAGCCGTGGGCGCCCACGAGAGCGGCGTACCGGCCAAGCAGCTGGCGCGCGAGACGGGGCTGGCCCTGGGCACCACCTACCACCTGCTGCGCACCATGGTGCACGACGGCTACGTGCGCAAACTCGAGGACGGCACGTTCGTCCTCGGGGAGCGGCTGGGCGCACTGCACGCGGGGAGCCGCGACCAGACGGCGCTCAGCAGGGTCCGCCCCACGCTCACGGAACTGCGGGACGGCCTGTCGGCCGCGGCCTACCTGACCCTGTACGAGGACGGCGAGATCCGGGTCGCCGAGATCGTGGACGGCCCCAAAGCACCCCGTGTCGATCTGTGGGTCGGCTTCGAGGAAGCGGGACACGCCACGGCGCTCGGCAAGAGCGTCCTGCGCGAGCTGGACGCCGACGCCCGCGCCGACTACCTCTCCCGCCACGCGCTGAACGACCTCACCCCGCGCACCGTCACCTACCGCGCCGAGCTGCTGCGGCGTCTCGACGCCTCCCCGCCGGGCACGGCCGTCACCGACATCGAGGAGTACCGTCTGGGCACCGCCTGTGTCGCGGTGCCCGTCCGCCGGGGCGACACCATCGGATCGCTCGGCATCTCCGTGGACGTCAACCGCACGACCTGCCTCGACGGCGCGGTGGAGACGCTGCTCGACACCGCGGAACGGGTGTCCCGGGGCCTGTCGCTCACCATCTGAAAACCGGGCTCTTGCGGCACGGGGGCCGTACCGCGTTTCCTGGATGAGGCGGGCAAATCGGACAGGGTTGCAGGGGAGCGAGAAGTGAGCGAGCAGGGCGTCGCGGGACCGGACACGCGGGTCGGGTGCCACGTGGCCAACGGCTGGACCGTCGTCAGGGCGGACCAGGAGATCGACATCGCCTTCGCGCCCCTGGTCCGGGCCGAGGTGGGCCGGCGCCTCGCCGAGGGCCACCGGCACTTCGTGCTCGACCTGTGCGACGCGCCCTTCATCGACTCCATGGGCCTCGGCATGATCGTGGCCGTGACCAAGCGCATCCGGGGCCATCACGGGTCGCTGCGGATCGCCTGTTCCGACCACCGGCTCCTGAACGTCTTCACCCTCGGCGGCCTGGGGGCGGTCTACTCCTTCCACGACTCCGTGGAGCAGGCGGTCGCGCGGCCGCCCCGTGCGGAGGGGCTCGCCGACTGGCCCGCCGTGCGAGGCTGACGCGGCCGGCACCCCGCCCGTGTTTGCGACCCGCCGAGGCGGTTCACTTGAACCGGAAGCACGTCGGCCGGACGCCGGAAGCCGCCCGGTCTCCCGGAGTCCCCGGTCGCTGCGGAAAGGCGGGTCATGGCTGTACGGGTCGCGTACCGGAGGATCTACGACGATCCCACACCGCAGGACGGCAAGCGGGTGCTCGTCGACCGCCTGTGGCCCCGCGGCGTGAGCAAGGAGAAGGCCGGTCTGGACGAGTGGCTGCGCGACGTCGCCCCGTCGGCCGATCTGCGCCGCTGGTACCACCACGACCCCCAGCGCTACGAGGAGTTCCGGCGCCGCTACCACGCCGAACTGGAGGACTCCGACCACCAGGACCCCCTGCGGCGGCTGCGGGACCTGTCGGCGCACGCCAAGGTCACCCTGCTGACGGCGACCAAGGACGTGGACCACAGCGGGGCCGCCGCCCTGGCCGAGTGGCTGGACGGGGCCTGACGGGAGCCCGCGCCCACCCGCCCGCGAGGCCATCGCCCCGCCGGGCGCCGGCCCCCAGGACGGGTGATCTCACCGCACCGCTGTCGCCCCCTGCGCGGCCTCCGCCGCCCCCGGCCCGGTCATCGCGTCGAGCGCCTGGAGGATCCCCTCGACGCTCTGCCTGGCGTCGCCGAAGAGCATGCTGCTGTTCTCCCGGAAGAACAACGGATTCTGCACGCCCGCGTAGCCGGAGGCCATCGAGCGCTTGAAGACGACGACCTGCTCCGCCTCCCACACCCGCAGCACGGGCATGCCCGCGATCGGACTGGCGGGGTCCTCGGTCGCCGAGGGATTGACCGTGTCGTTCGCACCGATGACCAGCACGACCGACGTGCCGGCGAAGTCGTCGTTGATCTCGTCCATCTCCAGCACGATGTCGTACGGCACCTTCGCCTCGGCGAGGAGCACGTTCATGTGCCCGGGCAGCCGCCCGGCGACCGGGTGGACGCCGAAGCGCACCTCGGTCCCGCGCTCGCGCAGCCGTCGCGTCAGCTCCGCGACCGGGTGCTGTGCCTGCGCCACGGCCATGCCGTAGCCGGGGGTGATCACCACGGACCGGGCCCGCGCGAGCAGTTCGGCCGCCTCGTGCGCCCGTACCTCGCGGTGCTCGCCCTGCTCCTCGTCGCCGCCCGGCGGGGCCTCGATGCCGAAGCCGCCGGCGATGACGGAGAGGAAGGAACGGTTCATGGCCTGGCACATGATGTAGCTCAGATACGCACCGGAGGACCCGACCAGCGCCCCGGTGACGATGAGCAGGTTGTTGTCCAGCAGGAACCCGGCGGCCGCCGCGGCCCAGCCGGAGTAGCTGTTGAGCATCGAGACGACGACGGGCATGTCGCCGCCGCCGATGGAGGCCACCAGGTGCCAGCCCAGGGCGAGCGCCAGGACCGTGACCGCCACCATCAGCGGGAGGTTCGGACTGAGCGTGAACCAGACCGTCAGCACCGCGAACACGCCCAGCGCCCCCAGGTTGAGGGCGTTCTTCCCGGGCAGCATCAGGGGCCGGGACCTGATCCGCGCGGACAGCTTCAGATACGCGACCACGGAACCGGTGAAGGTGACCGCGCCGATGAAGACGCCGATGAACACCTCGGCGTGGTGGATGCCGACGAGGTCGGCGGCGATCCGGCCCGTCGAGCCGTGGGCCTCGACCTCGAGGTAGCTGTTCCAGCCGACCAGGACGGCCGCGAGACCGACGAAGCTGTGCAGCACCGCGATCAGCTCGGGCATCTGCGTCATCTCCACGCGCCGCGCCCGCCACAGTCCCAACGCGGCGCCGATCACCGTGGCGAGCAGGATCAACGCGACCGGACCGGCGGAGACGCTCCGCGCCGCGACCACGACGGTGGCGGCCAGGGCGAGTGCCATGCCGGCGATGCCGTAGACGACGCCGGCGCGTGACGTGCGGTGCCGGGACAGACCGGCCAGGCTGAGGACGAACAGCAGGGCCGCGACCAGGTCGGCGGCGCGGGAGGCGGTCATGGACGTCATCGGGACCCGCCTCTCGAGAACATGGACAGCATGCGGCGGGTGACGGCGAACCCTCCGAAGATGTTCACGCTCGTCAGCAGGATCGCCACGAAGGACAGCGCGGTGACGAGCGCGTTCTCGTGCCCGATCTGAAGGAGCGCACCGATCACCACGATCCCCGAGATGGCGTTGGTCACCGACATCAGCGGGGTGTGCAGGGAGTGGTGGACCTTGCCGATGACGTAGTAGCCGATGACCACCGCCAGCGCGAACACCGTGAAGTTCTCCGCCAACTGGGCCGGGGCGAAGGCGACCAGCAGGAAGACCGCCGCCATGCCGAGGCCGATCAGTACGGAACGTCCCGCCGGGGTGAGCCGGGGCTTCGCGCTCACCCCGGCGGCGGGGGGCGCCGCCGGTGCGGTGGCGGGCGGGGCCGCCGACACGGGAACCGGTGGGGGAGGCCAGGTGACCGTGCCCGCCCGGACCACGGTCACGGTCCGCTGCACCACGTCGTCGAAGTCGATGAGGATCCGGCCGTCCTCGCCGGGGGTGAGGAGCCGGAGCAGGTTGACCAGATTGGTGCCGAAGAGCTGCGACGCCTGGGCGGGCAGCCGGGACGCCAGGTCCGTGTAGCCGATGAGGGTCACACCGTTGTCGGTCACCACGCTCCGGCCCGCGACGGTCCCCTCGACGTTGCCGCCCTGGGCGGCGGCCATGTCGACGACGACACTGCCGGGCCGCATCGCCGCCACGTCGTCGGCGGTCAGCAGCCGCGGTGCCGGACGCCCGGGTATCAGCGCGGTGGTGACGACGACGTCCACGTCGCGGGCCTGCTCGTGGTAGAGCGCGGCCGCGGCCCGGTCGTAGTCGGCCGACGTCGCCCTGGCGTAGCCGTCGGCGCTCTCCTCCTGGACCACGTTCACCGCGAGGTACTCACCGCCCAGCGACCGCACCTGGTCGGCGACTTCGGGGCGGGGGTCGGTGGCGCGGACGATCGCGCCCAGACTGGACGCGGCCCCGATGGCGGCGAGCCCGGCGACACCGGCCCCGGCGACGAGTACCTTCGCCGGCGGCACCTTGCCCGCCGCGGTGACCTGCCCGGTGAAGAAGCGTCCGAAGGCGTGCGCGGCCTCGATCACCGCCCGGTACCCGGCGATGTTCGCCATGGAGCTGAGCACGTCCATCGACTGGGCCCGCGAGATCCGCGGCACCGCGTCCAGGGCGAGCACGGTGACGCCACGTGCGGCCAGCGCCTCCAGCAACTCGGGCCGCTGCGCGGGCGCGACGAGCGCCACCAGCGTCGTCCCGGCGCGCAGTTCGGCGATCTCCTCGTCGGTCGGCGCGTTGACCTTCAGTACGACATCCGCTGCCCAGGCCCCGCCGACGCTCGCCCCCGCCTCGGAGTAGGCCTCGTCGCCGAAGCCGGAGGCGGCGCCGGCCCCCGGCTCGACGACGACCTCGTAACCGAGGCCGAGCAGCAGGCGCACCGTCGAGGGCGTCGCGGCGACGCGGGTCTCCCCGGGCAGGGACTCGGCGACGACGCCGACGCGTTGCGGTGGTTGGTGAGCGGCTTGGTGTCCAGTCATGTCCAGTCTCTCGTCGAGGCGTTGTTGCCCGGTTCCGTACCCAGACGAGAGCGGCGGGCACCGGAAACGCCTCAGGCGAGTCTGGCGGCCACGGCGTCGAGGACCCACTCCAGTCCGGTCGCGAAGGACTCCTCGGCGTCCACGTGCGTGCCGTCGTACACGGCCTTCGCCAGCGCCGGAAAGCGGCCCGTGGCCAGCATGCGCGTCACGTGCGGACCGCGCGCCCGCTGCCACTCGCTCTTGGACAGGCCGGTGGCGCGCTCGGCCCGCAGATCCGTGACCTCGCGCCTGATCGCGCCGGTGAAGTAGGCGCTGACCGTTTCCACGGCGCGCATGACGGTGTCGATGTCGGCGAGTCCGTCGAGGGCGGCCAGCGTGGACTCGGACACGGCCAGGCCGTTCGGGCCGAGCGCGGGGCGGCCGCCGAGCAGGTCGGCCAGCCATTCGTGGCGGAGCGCCGACCGCCTGGTGCGGTGGGCGAGGACGCGCAGCGCCTCCCGCCAGTCGGCGGGCTGTTCCCCGGGGAGGATCTCGGCGTAGACCGCGTCCACCATGAGGTCGAACAGTTCGTCCTTGGTCGAGATGTATCCGTACAGCCGCATCGGACCGGCGTCCAGCCGGGCGGCGACCTTGCGCAGGGAGACCGCGGTCAGGCCGCCCTCGTCGGCGAGCGCGACGGCGGCGGCGACGATCCGCTCCCGGTCGAGCGGAACGGGGCGATTCGGCGGCTCGGGCCGGTCCCACACAGTCATGATCACACCGTACTGACCGCGCCGAACCGTTGCGATGCGTCGTACGGTGGAAATACAGTGTATCGACATGAGACATCGTATCGCCGTGGTCGGCGGCGGCCCCGCCGGGCTGGCCTTCGCCCGCGTCCTGCACCGGCACGGCCACCCCGTCACCGTCCTCGAACGCGATCCTGCCCCCGACGCCCGACCGCCGGGCGGCTCGCTGGACCTGCACGAAGGGCTCGGCCAGCTCGCGCTGGCCAAGGCGGGGCTGCTGGCGGAGTTCCAGGCACTGTCCCGTCCGGAGGGCCAGGCCATGCGCATCCTGGACACCGACGGGACCGTCCTGCGCGACTGGCGGCCGGGTCCGGACGACCGGGCCAACCCCGAGATCGACCGCGGCCAGCTCCGCGACCTGCTGCTCGGCCCGCTGGACGTCCGCTGGGGCGAGGACGTGACGAGGGTGGAGCCGGTACCGCGGGGCGGAGTGCGGGTCCACTTCGCGGACGGACGGCAGGAGTCGTTCGACCTCGTGGTCGGTGCGGACGGCGCCTGGTCGCGGACCCGCCCGGCGGTCTCGGCCGTGACGCCGCACTACACGGGCGTCACCGCGGTCGAGACCTCCCTGGACGACGTCGACACCCGCCATCCCGGCCTCGCCCGGCTGACCGGCGACGGCTCCGTGGCCGTGTACGGGGCGAACCGGGCGCTCGTCGCCCAGCGCGGCAGCGGGGGCCACGTCAAGGTGTACGCCCAGTTCCGTGCGCCGCTCGACCGGCACGCGGAACTGGACGGCGCCGACGCCGGGGCCGTGCGGTCGAGTCTGCTGGCCCTGTTCGACGGCTGGGCCGCTCCCGTCCTCGACCTCCTCCGCCACGGCACGGCTTTCGTCCGCCGACCCCTCTACGCCCTGCCCGTGTCGCACACCTGGACCCACGTCCCCGGCGTGACGCTCCTGGGCGACGCCGCCCATCTGATGCCGCCGCTGGGGGCGGGCGCGAACCTCGCCCTGCTGGAGGGCGCCGAACTCGCCGAGGCCGTCGCCGCCGGCACCGACGACCTGGACGAGACCGTCCGCGCCTTCGAGGAGCGGATGTGGGCACGGGCCGGCAGGTGGGCGAGGTTCACGACGGCAGGGCTGGACCGCCTCGTGAGCCCGGACCCCGCGGAGGCCCTCGCCCTCTTCGACCAGGTCCAGCCCTCCGGGTGAGCAGCGGCCCGCGCCGCTCACCCGGTCCCGTCAGCCGGCGCCGAACCAGCGGGACAGGTGGGCGTCCAGGTCCCGCTGGTCGTCGCCCACCCAGGCGACATGGCCGTCGGGGCGCAGCAGGACGCACGGAACGTCCAGCGCGGCCGTCGGGTCGGCGAGGTGATCGACCCGGTCCGACCAGCCGCCCGCGGTCAGGCGTCCGGTGCGGTCCAGCAGCAGACCGCGACCCCGGTGCAACCGGGCGTAGAGACCGCCCTGAGCCAGGTCGACGTCCCGCAGGCGGCGGCCGAGCAGTTGGTGGCCCGGACCGAAGTCGTAGCGGATGCCGGTGGCGGTGATCTTCTCGGTGAGGCGGCGGTTCACCTCGCCGATGTCCATCAGTTCGGTGAGGAGCCTGCGCACGGCCCGCGGGCCGGGTTCGGTGGAGTGCAGTTCCATCTGGGCCCGGGTGTTGTCCAGGACGTCCTCGGCGACCGGCCGGCGTTCGGTCTCGTAGGTGTCCAGCAGGGTGTCCGGCGCCCAGCCGCGGATCCGCGCGGCGAGTTTCCAGCCGAGGTTGAAGGCGTCCTGGACACCCAGGTTGAGGCCCTGTCCGCCGGTGGGCGGATGGATGTGCGCCGCGTCGCCGGCCAGCAGTACCCGCCCGGTCCGGTAGCGCTCGGCCAGCCGGGTGGCGTCCCCGAAGCGGGACAACCAGCGCGGGGAGTGCACGCCGAAGTCGGTTCCGGCGACGGCGCGCAGCTGTTCCCTGAAGTCGTCCAGCGTGGGCGCCGCCGTACGGTCGCCGACCCCGGCGGCGGGGACCACGACGCTGTACACCTCCGTACCGAAGGGCCGCAGCCAGAACCGGTGCCGGGCCCCGCCGACCCGGGCCACCCTGGCGGCGACCTCCTTCGGCGGCATGCCCACTTCCATCTCGCCCATCAGCGTCTCGTTGCGCGAGGGCTCGCCGGGAAAGCCGACGCCCAGCAGTTTGCGCACGGTGCTGCGCCCGCCGTCACAGCCGACGAGGTAGCGCGAACGCAGCCGTTCCCCGCCGGCCAGCTCCACGGTCACACCCGCGTCGTCCTGCTCGAAACCGGCTACCGCAGCACCGTGCCGCACCCGCGCGCCCAGGGCGACCGCGTGCTCTTCCAGGAGCCGGACCACGACCGGCTGCGGAATGCCCAGCAGATAGGCGTACTCGGAGTCCAGACCCTCGGGCTCCGGCCCCGGGAGGGCGGCGAAGAGCCCACCGAGCGGGCGCCGCCTGCCGTGCCGGAGCAGACGGTCGAGGAGCCCGCGCATGGCCATCAGCTCGATGCTGCGCATGTGCAGAGCGACGATGCGGACGTACGACGCGGGCTCGGTGTCCCGCTCCAGAACGAGTACCCGCACATCGTGCAGCCGCAGCTCGGCGGCCAGGGTCGCGCCGGTCGGTCCGCACCCGGCGATGATCACGTCGAAGTCGTGCAGGGCCGTTCCGTCGGACGACGGCTCGGCGGTGAACTGCCCAGAGTTCATGGGTGTTGCCTTTCGGGAGTGCCTTGGTGTCGAGGCGCTCCCGGCGACACCTGTGTCAGTCGCCGGCCATGACGGGAAGGGGGAGCACCCACGTCGATACAGCGTTCATGGGTCTCACCTCCTCGGGCGGTGTCACGGTCCGCTGAAAGCTACAAGCGCGCATGTCACCGCGTCCACTCCTTTTCCGCGGCACGACCGCGACGACCGCGAGGGCCGTGACGACGGCGACGACGGCGATGGCCGCGACGACCACGACGACCGGATGCCCTCCCTTCGCCGGGGCCGATGACTTCCGGGCCCGGCACCGGTCGTATCCAGTGGGAAACACGCAGGCGCGCCCACCGAAGGAGGTACGGACCGATGGCAGGACTCATGGTCGACTTCATCATCTCGCTCGACGGGTACGCGGCCGCGGACGGCTGGCCCGGTTTCTGGGGCATGGAGGGACCCGAATATCTCGCCTGGCTCGACGGGGACGCCGAGAAGCGGCACACCAGCCTCATGGGGGCCACGACCTACCGGCTGATGTCCGGGTTCGCCGCCGAGATGCCCGGTGAGCCCGGCTTCGCCGAGCTGACCGCGATGCCCAAGGTGGTGTTCTCCTCGACCCTTCGGGCGCCGTTGACCTGGGGCAACACGGAACTGGTGAACGGTGACCCGGTCTCGGCCGTGCGGGACATGAAACGCCGGGGGACGCGGCCTCTGCGCACCCTCGGCAGTCTCACCCTGTGCCGGTCGCTGCTCCGTGCCGGTCTGGTCGACCGCTTCCGCGTGGTGGTCTTCCCGGTCATCACCGGCGCGACCGGCAAGGAAAGGATCTTCGACGAGTACCCGGACGTCACCCTCGACCTGGTCGAGAGCCGCACCTTCGACGGCCGGCTCCAGCTGCTGGAGTACGTCCCCACGGTCCTGGAGGGACGGCCCTAGGCCGACGGCGCTCCGGGCCGCTCACGTCGCGGTGAGGGCGGCCCGCAGCTGGTCGGTCACCGTGTCCAGGCACTCGGCGAAACCGACACGACCCTCGGCGTCGATCCAGCGCCGGAGGGCGGTGCCGAAGGCCACGGTGGCGAGCTGCGCGACGAGTTCGGCCGTCTCGGCCTCCACCCGCCTCTGGACCAGGGCGTCGCGGATCGCCCGGGTGACCGCGGCTCCCTTGGTCCGTTCGCGCTCCTGCAGTTCCGGACTGGCGTCGATGACCGCCCGGCGCTCCGCCGCACCCTGCACCTGCTCGACGAGCCGGGTGCCGACCAGGGCGAGCGCGTCGAGGGCCGCGGTCAGCGGCGCCGCGTCGGGGTCTGCCGCCAGGACGGCGTCCGCCAGTGCCGGGGGCAGGTGCTCCGAGCCGCCGAACAGGACCTCGCGCTTGTCGGGGAAGTAGCGGAAGTAGGAGCGCCGGGTGAGTCCGGCCCGCTCGGCGATGTCGGTCACGGTCACGTTGTCGTAGCCGCGCTCCAGGTAGAGCTCGAGAGCCGCCCGCTTCAGGCGCTGCTCCGCACCCGGATCCCACCTTGCCATGGGGACGACCCTAACAGGTGATGTCTCGCTGTGTCGTCAGTGCTAGCCTGTAGTCATGACACAGAGTGTTATCACTGGGGTTCCGCCCGGTGCGGCACGGAGCAGGCAGGGATACGACATGAGCGAGACCAGCAGGACCGGCAGGGCCGACGGGACGGCGGACGGGGACAGTCCGGACGGCGAGGTGTGGATCGTCGGGGCGACCGGCCGTGTGGGCCGGGGCGTGGCGGCGCGGCTGGCCGCGCAGGGGCTGAGGGTGGTCCCGGTCGGCCGCAGCAGGGAGCGGATGAGGGCGGCCGGTGCCGAGGCCGGGCTGCCCCCGGATGTCAGGACGGTCGTCGCCGACTCGGCGGAGCGGATCGCGGACGAGGTCGTCCGGGAGCGTCCGCGCGTGGTGGTGAACACGATGGGCGCCTACGCCGCCACGGCACCGGTGATCGCCCGTGCCTGCGTGTCGGTCGGCGGCCACTACGTCGACCAGGCCAACGACGTGGCCGCCGTGCAGGGGCTGCTCGCCCTGCACGACGAAGCCGCGCGGGCGGGCAGCACCCTGGTCACCGGCGCCGGCTTCGGCGTGCTGGCGACGGAGGCGGTGGTGGCGAAGCTGTGCGAGGAGCGGCCCGCGCCGCACCGGGTGAGGGTCGACTCCGTGGCCTCGGTGGCCGTCGAGGCGGGTGCGCTCGGCGTCGCTCTCGCGACCGGCATCGTGGACACGCTCACCTCCGGCGGGCGGCGCTACGCCAACGGGCGGCTGGTGGCCTCGCGCCTGGGCGCCGACCCACGGCGACTCGTCTTCCCGGACGGGACGTCGGCCACGTCGGCGGGCGTCGCTTCCGGCGAGCTCCTCGCGGCGCGGGCGGCCAGCGGCGCACCGTTCGTCACCGCCGCCTCCAGCCTCGCGCCGGCCTCTCCGTTCCTGCGGGCGGTGCTCCCGCTGCTGGGCCGTCTGCTGTCCGTCCCGGCGCTGCGACGCCTCGCCGTCGACCGGCTCGGCCGGGTCACGGTCAAGGCCGCGCCCCGGCCGCGCGAGCACTCCTGGGGGCACGCCGTCGTGGAGTGGTCCGACGGCACCCGGCGCGAGGGGTGGCTCCGGGCCGGCGAGGGCATGGCCTTCACGACCGACGTCACCGCCACGGTCACCGGCCTGCTGGTCCGTGGCGCCGGCCGACCGGGATCCTGGACGCCGGCGGCCGCTTTCGGGCACGGCCTGGCGACCACCGCCGGCGGCACCTTCGTACTGGACTGACGGCAGGCCCCGACGCCCCTACGGCGTGCGGACCGCCTCGCTGCCGTACAGCTCCCTGGTGAACGCGGAGACGTCGGCGGTGCGATCGCCGCCGTCGAGGTTGTACGTCAGATACACGCCGTACCCCTCGTCGACGGTGCGACGGGCGAGGTCGGCGACGGTGCTCCGTGACGTCCGGCCGATCTCGACGGCCGCCGGCGACAGCTGCGCCTTGGGCAGGGCGATGCCGGGGACCTGCCAGGTGCCGTAGTAGGGATTCCAGGCGTAGTCGAACTTGTCGGAGACGTCGACACCGCCGTACGACAGGCGGGACGCGGACGGGCCGATGTTGTAGAGGCTGATGATCTTGTCGGGCATGTTCGCGCGCAGTGCCGTCACCAGGTGCACGAACGAACTGTCGTTGGGCTGCGCGGTGCCGTTGTTGCCGTACTCGGCGTATTCGTCGTCGAAGTCGACGCCGTCGAGGCCGTACTTCGCCACGGCGTCCGAGAGCTGCTTCGCGAACGCCGAAGCCGCCTGCTGTGAGGGGAAGTTGGCGAACCCGGCGCCCTGGTGGTTGCCGAGCACCGAGAGGAGGACCTTGATGCCCTGTTGCTGCAACGGCCGTATCTGCGTGACAGCGTTGTCAAGGACGCGCTGCACATTCTCGTTGAAGTGCAGGTAGGCCGTCTTCGTGCCGGTGTCGTAGTTGATGTTCGCCGCGAAGATCACGGCTACGTCGAAGGCGTTGCCGCCCCCGTCCGCCAGGGTGTACTTGCCGACGTTGAGCATGCTGTTGTTGTTCACCTCGACGTAGGCCACCGAGGTCGGCCCCTGCTTCACCGGGGCCGGGGCCGGGGCCGGAGCGGGTGAGGGGGTCGCTGACGCGCCGCTCGCGGCGGTGGAACCGAGGACGAGGGCCGCGGCGGCCGAGAGCGCGAGCGCAGCCGTCCGCACCCTTCTGCGAACCGGAGTGAACATGGCTGATGGTCTCCCAACGGGATGGTCGGCGCCCCGCCAGTCGGAAGCGCCGAGCGAGTGCTTCGAGTCTTCCGCCGCCGCGGGCGCGGCGGGGGGAGCGTGCCCGAACTCTTCACGGCTTCCACCCGCGGCCCGCTCCACCGTGCCTCCCCTGCCCGCCGGAAGGCGCTGTCAATCAGTCAATTCGCAGGCCTCTCGCGGCGCATGGGGGTGCCGCGTCAGCCCCGTCCGAGGGCGCAGAACTCGTTGCCCACGGGGTCGGCCAGGACCACCCCGGGCACGTCACCCTCACCCACGTCGGTCCGCGTCGCGCCGAGACGCCGAGCTCGAGGTGCACCCGGTACCTCACCGTCCCGGGGCCGGGGTCGGGGGCGCCGACGGGATCGACGCAGACGGCGGACGGGTGACGCCAGTCGAAGCCCACGGGTTCCAGGTCGGTGACGCCGGGCCCTCGCTCGGCACACGCCGGCCGAGCGCCTGTGCCCAGAACCGGCCGAGCGCCGCGTCGTCCCGCGCCTTGAAGTTCACCTGCACAGGTTCCAGCGTCATCCCGCACCCCGGGAGATGTCGTCCGCGCTCCCGGCGCACCGTCCGCGATTGGCTCGTCCCGTCGCCGCGGAAGTGGCCCACACAGGGGGAGCGTCACGCGCGTACGGTCGAATTCACGGGGCGCGGCGTGCCCACCGGTCCGCCCGAGGGCACCGTACGTCCGACGACCACCGCATCCTTCGAGGACCCACATGCAAGCCATCACCGTCCATGACCGTGACGCGGGCGCCGACGGGCTGTCCCTCACGGAGCTGCCTCATCCCCACGCAGCCGAGAACGACGTCGTCGTGCGTGTGCACGCCGCCGGTTTCACCCGCGGTGAACTCACCTGGCCCGGTACGTGGACGGACCGGGCCGGCCGCGACCGGACGCCGAGCGTCCCCGGCCACGAACTGTCGGGGGTGGTCGAGGAACTGGGGTACGGCACCACCGGCCTCACCGTCGGCCAGCGGGTGTTCGGCATGGCCGACTGGACGCGCAACGGATCGCTCGCCGAGTACACCGCCGTGGAGGCCCGCAACCTGGCACCCCTCCCCGCGGACGTCGACCACGTCGTGGCCGCCGCGTTGCCCGTCTCCGGGCTGACCGCGTGGCAGGGCCTGTTCGAGCACGGGCGGCTCACCACGGGACAGACCGTCGTGATCCACGGCGCCGCGGGAAGCGTCGGGTCGGTCGCGGTGCAACTCGCACGCGAGGCGGGCGCGCGGGTGATCGCCACCGGCCGTTCCGCCGACCGGGACACCTGTCTCGGTCTCGGGGCCGAGGTCTTCCTGGATCTCGAGTCCGAGCGGCTGGAGGCCGTGGGACAGGCCGACGTCGTCTTCGACGTGATCGGCGGTGAGGTCCTCCGTCGCTCGACCGCGCTCGTACGGGACGGCGGCACCCTCGTCACCATCGCCGAGCCGCCCGAGGCCAAGCCGGAGAACGGCCGGGCGGTCTTCTTCGTGGTCGAACCCGACCGGGACGGCCTCACCGCCCTGATGCGGCGGGTCAGGGACGGGCGGCTCAGGCCGGCCGTCGGGGAGGTGCGCCCGCTCGCCGAAGCGCCCGCGGCGTTCGCGCCCGGCCGCGGCAGGCGCGGCAGGACGATCGTGCGGGTCGTGCCACCGCACTCGGAGCCAGTCGGACCACAGGGGCAGGGCACAGCGTCGTCGAGCGCGCCCTGACGAGACAGGGGAGTGGGACCGGCTCGCACCCCGGGCGGGACCGGGCCGACGGATCCGGTGAAGCCCACCGGGCGCGCACGACCCACTGACGGGCCGGGTCCACGAGCGCGACGCTCAGTTTTCTTCGGCGGGCTTCCCGCTCCCGGCGCGCAGCCCACCCGAGCCGGGAGCCCCGCCGGCCGGCCCGGGTGGGTCGACGACCACGCAGCAGTGGCCGGGGCGGGGTGCCAGCACCGCGCGCCCGGCCGGTTGTCCGCCTGCCTCGAGCAGGCCCCGCACCAGATGCAGATTCAGCCAGCACACCAGCTCGGTGTGTTCCCGGGCGAGCCGGTGGAAGGGGCAGTTGCGCAGGTCGACGCCCCCTTCGGCGGTCGTCGCCGGTTCGTAGCCGCAACCCCGCAGGGCCGACGTGAGATCCTCGCCGCCGGCCGACCGGCCCGCCGCGTGCGCGGCCGCGGCCACCGCCTCCCGTACCGTCCCGGAGTCGTCGGCGGCGACGGCCTCGGCCAGCACCCCGGCCAGCAGACCGTAGTCGCGGGGCGGCACGCTGACGGACAACTCCTCGTCGGTGCGTGCGTAGCGCTTCGCCGGGCGGCCCGCGCCGGGTCCGCCGCGTCCGGCGGCACGCGCGTAGCTGGTCGTCAGCAGGCCCGCGTCGGCCAGTTTGTCCAGGTGATAGGCCGCCAGGGTGCGGCTGATCCCGGCCGCCCCCGCGGCCTCCTCGCGGCCCACGGGCTCGTCGCGGGTCCGCACGTAGTCGTACAGCCGACGCCGCACCGCGTCGTCCAGGCTGCTCAGGTCGCTGATGGCGTCCCTGTCACGGTTCTCGTTCGTACCCACACCGTCAATGTAACACCAATGAGATTTGACAAACGTCGCCGGACGTGGCCAGCCTGTAAAAACAACAAACCTTGTTGATACAAGGAGGCTGTCATGGCTGCTCCTGCTCACGTCCCCGCGCACACCCCGTCCCTCGCAACGGGGCGGCGGCGCGCCCTGGACGAACCCGCCTACGGCGCGTACTGGCTGCTGCGCGCCGGGTACGTCGTGCTGCCGATCTGGATGGGCATCGACAAGTTCGTCAACGCCCTCACCGACTGGCCGTCCTATCTCGCGCCGTGGATCGTCGACGTGCTGCCGTTCTCCGCGCAGACCGCGATGTACGTCGTCGGCGCGATCGAGATCGTCGCCGGTGTCGCGGTGGCCATCAAGCCCCGGTACGCCGCCTACGTCGTCGCTCTCTGGCTCACCGGCATCATCGTCAACCTGCTGACCTACTCCGGGTTCTACGACGTCGCGCTGCGCGACTTCGGACTGCTCCTGGGCGCGCTCGCCCTGGCTCGGCTCGCCGCCACCTACGACCCCGCCCGGTCCATCCGCCCCGGCGGCAGGGGCGCCCGTACGCGCTGACGACACCCGTCCGCCGGCCCCGCCCGGGGCCGGCCACCACGGCGGGGCCCGCACGGAATCCCGCCGGCCGCCCCGCTCCGACCCGCTCACGAGGAGGACGAGGGGATGACTGCCACAGTCCCACTACAGGTGGTCGAGGACGTCACCGAACCCGATCTGGAAGCCGCAGAGCGCGCTGCGCGGGAATTCCTGGCGGCACTCGGGATCATGGTGGACAGCGAGGGGACCAGGGAAACCCCGGCACGGATGGCCCGCGGCTACGCCGAACTCCTCACCGCGCGGCCCTTCCAAATGACCACGTTCCCCAACGACGAGGGGTACGACGAACTCGTCCTCGCGCGCGACATTCCCGTGCGCTCGGTCTGCCAGCACCACATGCTGCCCTTCGTGGGAAAGGCGCACGTCGGCTACCTGCCCGGCACACGCATCCTCGGACTGTCGAAGCTGGCCCGGGTGGTGGAGCACTTCGCCTGCCGGCCCCAGGTGCAGGAACGGCTGACCAAGCAGACCGCGGACTGGCTGGCCGAACAGCTCCAGCCCCGGGGCGTGGGAGTCGTCGTCGAGGCCGAACACACCTGCATGACCCTGCGCGGCGTGCAGGCCACCGGATCGAGAACCGTCACCTCCACCATGCTCGGGGTCCTGCGCGACGATGCGGCGTCCCGGCACGAGTTCCTCGCGCTCACCGGCGTCCAGCGGTAGCAGGGCGGCACCCGCACCCGCACCCGCACCCCATCGTCTCGGAGTCCCTCATGACCACATCACCGCGTCCGCCCCGGCGGATCCTGATCGTCGGCGCCGGCCTGGCCGGTGCGTCGGCCGCCGCCGGCCTGCGTAAACAGGGATTCGACGGAGACGTCACCCTGTTCGGGCGGGAAAGCCACGCCCACTACGAACTGCCCTCACGCGACCGGACAGACCGCCCCGGCCCGGGCCGCGTCGTTGACGACGCCGGCGACACGTAAAAGGGTGGGCGTGGCCGGCGCCCCGCCGCCCGACCGCCGATTCCGAGACCCGAGGACGCACCCACCGTGAAGATCACCGCAGCCGACGTCGTCGTCACCAGCCCGGGCCGCAACTTCGTCACCCTGCGCATCACCACCGAGGACGGGCTCACCGGCCTCGGGGACGCCACCCTCAACGGGCGTGAACTGGCCGTCGAGGCCTACCTGCGCGAACACGTGGCCCCGCTGCTGCTCGGACGGGATGCCCACGCCGTCGAGGACACCTGGCAGTACCTGTACCGGGGCGCGTACTGGCGCCGGGGCCCGGTCACGATGGCGGCCGTGGCGGCCGTGGACACCGCCCTGTGGGACATCAAGGGCAAGGCCGCCGGCCTGCCGGTGTACCAGCTCCTCGGCGGTGCCTGCCGCACGGGCGCGCTGGCCTACGGCCACGCCTCCGGCCGGGACATACCCGAACTGCTCGACTCGGTGCGCGCGCACCTGGCCGACGGGTTCCGCGCCGTCCGGATCCAGAGCGGCATCCCCGGCCTCGACTCCGTGTACGGTGTCGCCGCCTCCGCCGCCGGAGAGGGCGAGCGCTACGACTACGAGCCCGCCCGGCGTACCCGCACCGCTCACCCCCGGCCCACCGAGGAGACCTGGGACACCCGCGCCTACCTGCGCCACATGCCCACGGTGTTCGAAGCCGTACGGCACACCTTCGGCCCCGAGCTGCCGCTGCTGCACGACGGACACCACCGCATGACGCTCATCCAGGCCGCGCGGCTCGGCAAGGACCTCGAGCCCTACGACCTCTTCTGGCTGGAGGACGCGACACCCGGCGAGGACCAGAGGGCACTGCGGCTGATCCGGGAGCACACCACCACCCCGCTGGCCATCGGGGAGGTCTTCAACTCCGTCCACGACTACACCACGCTGCTCCAGGAGCGGCTGATCGACTACGTCCGCTCCGCGGTGACCCACACCGGCGGCATCACCGCCGTACGCAAACTCCTCGACCTGGCCGCCGTGTACGGCGCCAAGTCCGGCATGCACGGTCCGACCGACATCTCACCCGTGGGCATGGCGGCCGCCCTCCACCTCGACCTCGCCGTGCACAACTTCGGCATCCAGGAGTACATGCGCCACGCCCCGGAGACCCTCGAGGTGTTCCGGACCTCCTACCGTTTCGAGGACGGCCTCCTGCACCCCGGCGACGCCCCCGGCCTCGGGGTCGAACTCGACGACGCGGCCGCGTCCCGCTTCCCCTACGAGCCCGCCTACCTGCCCGTCAACCGGCTCCGCGACGGTACCGTCCACGACTGGTGAGGCACGGGCCCGGGCGGGCGCGGCGGCGCCCGGGCCGGGCCCCGGAGCGCCGCGGGCCCCCGGCGGGCGTGGCAGAGTGGGGACGTCCCGTCGTCCCCCGGAAAGCCCCCGTCGCATGCGTCTCCTGCTCATCAGGCACGGCCAGACCCCGTCCAACCTCAAACACCTCCTGGACACCGCGGAGCCCGGCCCGGGGCTGACCTCCCTCGGCCAGGAACAGGCCGCGGCGCTGCCCGAGGCACTGGCCTCGGAGGAGATCGACGCGCTGTACGCGTCGACGCTCGTACGCACGCAGCTGACCGCCGCCCCCCTGGCCGCCGCGACCGGACTGGAGGTCCGGGTCCGGGCCGGTGTCCGGGAACTGACCGCCGGTGACCTGGAGATGCGCGGCGACGACGAGGCGGCACGCCTGTACATGCACACCGCCTTCGCCTGGTCGGCGGGGGACGTGGGGCTCCGTATGCCCGGAGGCGAGAACGGGGCGGAGGCACTGGCCCGGTTCGACGCCGTCGTCGCCGAGGCCCACGGGGACGGCGCCCGGACGGCGGCGGTGGTCAGCCACGGTGCCGCGATCCGCATGTGGGTCGCGGCGCGGGCGGACAACGTGGACATCACCTACGCCGCGCAGCACCCCCTGGCGAACACGGGCATCGTCATCCTCACCGGTTCGCCCGGCCGGGGCTGGCGGGCACTGCTCTGGGAGGGCAGCTCCCTGGGCCCCCTGCCCCACACACCCGGCCCGGACGACCCCACCGGCTCCGCCATGCCCACCCCCTGACACACGCTCGCCACCGTCGGGAACAGCGGGGCCCGGCCGCGCTGTTGCACAGGCGAACGACCGCCGTACTTGGATCGAGACGTATGTCTGCAGGAGGAACATTCTTATGACGGACCGACCTTTGACGCTCATGGCCGTGCACGCCCATCCCGACGACGAGGCCACCGGAACGGGCGGTGTCCTGGCGCGTTACGCGGCGGAGGGCGTCCGTACGGTGCTCGTGACGTGTACCGACGGCGGGTGCGGCGACGGGCCGGGGGGAGTCAAACCGGGCGACCCGGGACACGATCCGGCGGCCGTCGCCGTGATGCGCCGACAGGAGCTCCGGGCGAGCTGTGACGTCCTGAAGATCAGCGACCTCGAGATGCTGGACTACGCCGACTCCGGAATGGCGGGCTGGCCCAGCAACGACGCCCCCGGCTCCTTCTGGCGGACCCCGGTGGAGAAGGGCGCCGCACGACTGGCGGAACTCATGCTGCACTACCGGCCCGACGTGGTCGTCACCTACGACGAGAACGGCTTCTACGGCCATCCCGACCACATCCAGGCCCACCGCATCACGATGGCGGCACTGGACATGACCGAGCTGACGCCGAAGGTGTACTGGACGACGGCGCCCCGCTCGATGATGGGGCGTTTCGGCGAGATCATGCGCGAGTTCAACGAGGACCTGCCGGAGCCGGACCCCGCCGAGGCCGCCGCCATGGCCGAGATCGGGCTGCCCGACGACGAGATCACCACTTGGGTCGACACCACCGCGTTCAGCGGTCAGAAGTTCGACGCGCTGGCCGCGCACGCGAGCCAGGGCGAGAACATCTTCTTCCTGAGGATGGGCAAGGAGAGGTTCGGCGAGCTGATGGGCATGGAGACCTTCGTACGCGTCCGGGACACCACCGGCGCGGCCCTGCCGGAGAACGACCTCTTCGCCGGACTGCGCTGATCCCCGGCCGACGGTGTTCCGGGACTGCTAGCCTGCCCGCATGTCGGACCTGGGACCCGTCGCCTGGCCGCCCGAGCCGATCAGGACCGGGAGACTCGTGCTCCGCGAGTCCGAGGCCCGGGACCGAGCGGTGTTCGTCGAGCTGCTGGCGTCGCCGCAGGTGCACACCTACCTCGGCGGCCCCCGCCCGCGTGCCGAACTCGAGCGTGAGATGCCCGGGCTGCCGGGGAGGTGGCCCGGGTGCTTCGTCGTCGAGGCCGACGGGGCGATGGTCGGCGAGGTCCTGCTCAGGAGGCCGACGGAGCACCAACGCCCCGCTGCCGTGGGGCTGGTGGATCTCGGCTACCTGTTCCTGCCGCGGGTGTGGGGACTCGGGTATGCCGCCGAGGCGTGCGTGGCGGCACTCGACTGGCTCGACGGTGTCCTTCCCGGCGAGCCGGTGGTCCTCACCACCCAGACCGCCAACGTCCGCTCGATGCGCCTCGCCGCGAAGCTGGGGTTCACCGAGGTCGAGCGGTTTCGGGCCTGGGACGCCGAGCAGTGGCTCGGCCTGCGGCCCCCGGCCGCACCGCCCGCCTGACCCAATGCCGCCAGGGCACGCGGCACTTGGCCCAAAACCGCGCATCTCTGTGTGAAGCTTTGCCCATGAGTCATCCGAGTGAAGAAGTCAGGGCCAGACTGCAGACCGATCGTCCGCACTCCGCCCGTGTCTGGAACTACCTGCTGGGAGGCAAGGACAACTACCCCGTCGACAGCGCGGCCGGGGACGTCATCCTGACGACGTTTCCGGAGTTCGCCGCCGTCGCCCGGGTGCAACGACGCTTCCTGTCCCGCGCGGTGCGCTTCCTCGCGGGTGAGGCCGGTGTCCGCCAGTTCCTCGACATCGGCACGGGACTGCCCACCGCGGACAACACGCACGAGGTGGCCCAGCGCATCGCGCCGGAGAGCCGCATCGTCTACGTGGACAACGACCCCCTCGTCCTCACCCACGCCGAGGCCCTGCTCACCAGCAGCCCGGAGGGCGCCTGCTCCTACATCGACGCCGACGTCCGGGACCCGGAACGGATCCTGGCCGAAGCCGCCAAGACCCTCGACCTCAGCCGTCCGGTCGCGCTGACCATGCTGGGGATCATCGGGCAGATCTCCGACGCCGAGCGTCCCGCCGAGCTGGTGAGCACGCTGCTCTCGGGGCTGCCCGCGGGCAGCTACCTGGCCCTGAGCGACGGCACCAACGGCAACGAGGCGCTCAACAGGGCGGTCGAGGCGTACAACGGGCAGTCGGCCAACACCTACCACCTGCGGTCCCCGCAGGAGATCGCGGCCTACTTCGCCGGACTGACCCTGGTGGAGCCGGGCGTCGTGTCCACCGCCACCTGGCGCCCGGACGCCGACCGGTCCGAGGAGCCGACGGCCGAGGTGTCCGTCTGCGGAGTCGCGGTCAAGAACTGACGTGGCGGCCCTGCCGCCGGACGCGCCGCGGGGGGACGGGCCGATAGGCTGCGTCGGCCGCGACGTCGATCGGAGTTCGCCCGTGAGCCACCCTCGTCTGGGAATCGCCATCCTGACCATGGGCAACCGGCCCGCCGAGTTGCGGGCGCTGCTGGACTCGGTGGCCGGACAGACACTCCCGGCCACACGCGTCGTGGTGATCGGCAACGGAAGCCCGCTGCCGGAGCTGCCCGCGGGGGTGGCCGGGGTGGTACTGGAGGAGAACCTGGGCGTCTCCGGCGGCCGGAACGCGGCCGTCGAGCACCTGCGGGCATGCGGGGACGTGGACGTCGTCGTCGACCTCGACGACGACGGACTGCTCGTCGACACGGACGTGTTCGAGAAGCTGGCCTCGATGTACGAGGCCGATCGGCGGCTCGGGATCGTGTCGTTCCGGATCGCCGACGAGCGCGGCCGCACCCAGCGCCGGCACGTCCCTCGGCTGCGGTCGGGGGACCCGTTGCGCGGCGGTGAGGTGACCACGTTCCTGGGCGGCGGGCACGCGCTGGCGATGCGGATGCTGGACCGGATCGGCAGCTGGCCGGACGCCTTCTTCTTCACACACGAGGAGACCGACCTCGCGTGGCGGGCGCTCGACGACGGATGGCGGGTGGTGTACGAACCGTCGCTGCTGCTCCAGCACCCCTGGACGTCACCGGCCCGGCACGCCGTGTACTACCGGATGACGGCCCGCAACCGGGTGTGGCTGGCCAAACGGCACCTGCCCGTGCCGCTCGTCCCGGCCTACCTCGCGTCCTGGACCCTGCTGACCCTGGCGCGGGCCCGGTCGTGGGGCGGTCTGCGGGCCTGGGCGGCCGGGTTCGCCGAAGGGGTGCGTGCGCCCGGTGGTCCGCGTCGGCCGATGCGGTGGGCGACCGTGGCCCGGATGACGCGTCTGGGCCGCCCACCGGTCGTCTGACCGTCCGGACCGGGCTCACTCCGAGAGGCGACGCCCCGGGCCCACAGCCGGGGGAGTGGGGTCAGACGCGGTCGAGGGGCCGGTGCGGCTCGCTGGGAAGTTCCGCTGTGATCGTGTCACCGGGCCGCACCGTGCCGCCGCGCTTCACGACGCTCATGATTCCGGCCTTGCGCACGACGTTCCCGGCCTCGTCACGGCCGACGACCCGCTTCAGGAGGCCGTCCTGGAACGCGTCGATCTGCAGGCAGGGATTGCGGAGCCCGGTCACCTCCAGCACGGCGTCGTCGCCGACGCGCAACAGCGTGCCGACCGGCAGACCCAGCAGGTCCATGCCGCGGGTGGTGATGTTCTCGCCGAGCTCACCGGGCGCCACCGCGAATCCGTCCGCGCCGACCTCGGCGAAGAGTTCCTCATGGATGAGGTGGACCTGGCGCAGGTTTGGCTGGGTGGGGTCCTGAGCGACCCTCGAACGGTGCTTGACCGTCACACCGGCGTGTACGTCGCCCTCCACGCCCAGTCCGGCCAGGAGCGTGATGCTGTCCCGGTTCGGCTTGGTGAACGAGTACGTGCCGTTGCTGCTGACCGCCGTGACCGTGCTGCTCATCCTTGACGCCCCTCCCGTTGACACTGATCAGTCACGACCCTAGCCCGTCGTCCGGTCGGGGCGAGCCGCACGGTGCGAGGGTTCATGACCGAAGCGCTGGTGGATCCGGTACGTCGGCTCCCGCGGCGTCGGTGCCCCGGCCGGTACCGCTTGTCCCCCGGGCGGTCACACGGGTACCGGCGGCCGGGGCCGCGAGGACGGCCGTGGCGACGAAGGCCAGGACCACGAGCATCGCCGGACGCAGGCCGTAGTGGTCGCCGAGGAAGCCGAGGGTGGGCGGCCCCACGAGGAAGGCGATGTAGCCGATCGTCGCCACGAGGCTGACGCGGGCGGTCTCGTCGGGCCCCGAGTCGCCCGCCGCCGACAGGGCCACCGGAAAGCCCAGGGACGCGCCCAGTCCCCAGAACAGGACGGCGGCCGCGGCCACGACGGCGTTGTCGGAGAAGATGACCAGGCACAGACCGATGGCCCCGGAGACCGCGCTGGCCCGCACGACGGTCGCCCGGCTGTGACGACTGAGGAAGAACGCGCCGCCGAAGCGTCCCAGGGTCATCGCCGCGGCGAACCCCACGAAGACGAGCGAGCCGACGGCGGCGTCGAGGCCGTGGCCGTCGACCATGAGCAGTGGCAGCCAGTCGTTGGCGGCGCCCTCGGCGAGTGCCATGGCCAGGACGATGGCCCCGATCATCAGGAGCCGCCGGTCCTTCCACACCTGCGGGCCCGCGGGCCGCGTGGAGTTCGAAGCGGGCGCCGCGGCACGGACCCCGGTCCCGGCCGGGACGGCACCGATGGCGTACCCGAAGATCGCGGCCGTCACCGCCGCCACCGCCAGGAGGTGCCAGTGGGCGGGGAACGCCGCAGCGGTGGCCGCCATGCCGGCCAGGCCGCCGATGACGGTGCCCAGGCTGAAACACCCGTGCAGCGTGGGCAGAACCGCCCTGCCGGTGATCCTTTCCACGTCGGCACCGTCCACATTGATTGCCACCTCGCCCGATCCGACCCCCACGCCGAACAAGCACAGCCCCGCGGTGACCAGGGGCGCGGAGCCGAGGGCGCTGCCCGCGCCCACGACGACCACGCTCGCGACGACGAACAGTGTGCCGAACGCCGTCACGGGTCTGGTTCCGAACTGCGACACGAAACGGCCGGAACACAGGATGCCGGCCATCGACCCGACGGACAGACCGAACAGCACCAGCCCCATCTGCCCCGTGGACACGCCCAGACGGTCCCGGACGTCCGGGGTGCGCGTGATCCATGAGGACATGGCGATGCCGTTGAGGAAGAAGAAGAGGTACAGCGCCCGGCGGCGTCGGCGCACGGCACGGTCTGTCAAGGAAGGGCTCCGCCGGTGTTGGAGACAATGAAGGACGGGCAGGCGACGAACCCGCGTCACCCACCGAGTATGAACAAATGTACACATCGGGACGGCGACCGAGAAGACAAGGCGGACAACGGCGATGACAGGCAGCACCCGTGGCCCCAACGACCCCCTGCGCCGTGAACGGATCCTCGACGCCGCGCTCGACGTCATCGCCGAGCACGGCGCCATCAAAGTGACCTTCCGCAAGATCGCCGAGGCGGCGGGGGTGCCGCTCGGGTCACTGACCTACTACTTCGACGACATGCAGCACCTGCTGACCGAGGCCTTCACCCGGCTCGCCGAGACCGTCTCCACGCGCTACGGCGCCCTTCTGGAGGCCGCGCGGACCCGGCAGGAGGCCGAGGAGGCGGTCGTCGAGATCATCTGCGGCAAGGTCTGGGGAACCGACCGCAACCTCCTGCTCAGCTACGAGCTCTACGCCTTCGCCACCCGCCATCCCGAGGTACGCGCCGTCATGCGGTCCTGGATGGGAGCCAGCAGGGACTCGCTGGCCAGACACTTCGACCCGCTCACGGCACGGGCCCTCGACGCCCTGATCGAGGGATTCTCCATCCACAACTCGGTCGACCTGCGGCCCACGGAGCGCGGGGACGTGGCCGCCGTCGTCGGCGCCGTCGTCGACCGGCACCGCTGACCCGGCCCACGGGGACGGGGATCCGGCGGGCTCCGGATCCCCGCCGCGGGTCAACTCGTCGGGAAGTTGTCGGGGGTGCTGATACGGCTCTTGATCAGAGCCCCGGACTCGGTCAGCACGCCGCTGCCGCTGTAGTCGGTACCGTTGCAGGTGCCCGGCCTGAACGCGGCGCTGCCCTCGTCGGCGTCGGAGTACGTCCAGTTCGCGTAGCCGATCTTCAACTGGTCGAGCAGGTCCAGCCACGCGGTGCTGCTCGCCCGGTCCACGGCGCCTCCGCCGGTGGCGCTCACCGTGCCGAACTCGGAGACGAACAGAGGCAGTTTCGCCGCCGCCCGGCTCACCGTGGACCGGTAGGCGTCCTTGTGGCTCGCGGCGTAGAAGTGGAACGCGTACATGATGTTGGTCGCGTTCACGGGGTTGTCGACCACCTCGCTCTCGTTGGAGCCGTCCGAGACGCCCAGCGAGGACCAGCCGCGGGTGCCGACGATGACGACGGCGTCCGGGTCGGCGGCCCGGATCACCGGGATGACCTGCTCGGCGTAGTTCTTGACGGCCGCCCAGCTCACGCCGTTGGGCTCGTTGGCGATCTCGTAGATCACGTTGTTCTTGTCCGCGTTGCGGGCGGCGACGGAGGCGAAGAACGTCTTGGCGCGGTCGAGGTTGTAGTTCGGGTCGCCCGGCGTCAGCGTATGGAAGTCGATCACCGCGTACATGCCGCGTGCCTCGGCCTCGTCGACCAGGGCGTTCACCCGACCGGTGAACCCTGCCGGGTCGGTCTCGTAGCCGTCCTCCTGCACGTACATGGCGATGCGGAGCAGGTCCGACTTCCAGTCGTCGGCCAGGGCGTCCAGGGCCTCGTCGCCGTAGCACTGGCCGAACCACTGGATGCCGTGCGTGCTCATGCCGCGGAGCTGTACGGGACGGTCGTACTGGTTGCACAGATGCACGCCGCAGACGTGGAGCTGCCCGTTGACGGCGACCGGGGTGCCGGTCGCGGGCGGGTCGGTCGGGGGGTCCGTCGGTGGATCGGTGACGGACCCCGTACAGGTCACGCCGTTGAGCGCGAAGGAGGCGGGCGCCGGGTTGGAGCCGGTGAAGGACCCCACGAATCCCAGGTCGGCCGACGCGCCGGTGGACAGGGTGCGGTTCCAGTCGACGCCGTCGGCGGTGACCGCGGAACCGGACTGGGACCAGGTCGCGTTCCACCCCTGGACGACCTTCTGTCCGGCGTCCGGCATCGTGAACCCGAGCGTCCACCCGGTGACCGGGTCACCCAGGTTCGTGACCTTCACGCCGGCCTGGAAGCCGCCCGACCATTGGCTGGTGACGGTGTATTCGACCGAGCAGCCGGCAGCGGCCTGCGCCGGGGGGCCGGCCAGCGCTGTGAGACCGACGACCGATGCGCCGGTCGCGAGTAGGGCCAAAAGGCGTTTCAACGCGATTCTCCTTCTCTGGCGTGCGCATGACAGGACAGGACGTCGATGGGAGCGCTCCCAAAGGCCGTCGGCCCGAGACCGTACACCTGCGAGGCGGTGCGCGACAGATGTGGAACCGCCCGACTGTTCCCCACCGCGGTGCGGTGGCCGGTCCTTGCCGTTGTCAGGCGCCGGTGGCGGACGCGTGGCGGTCCAGCTCGGCGGCCAGCCGGCGCATGACCGTGCGGTTGGCCCGCCGCATCGTGCCGCGCACGAAGGGTGCCAGCAGACGGTCGGCGAGCGGAGTGCGCACCCAGGCGTACGTGAACGAGACGGCGGTCCCGCCGGAGCGCAGCGGTTCGACGGTGTAGGTCCCGTGGGCCAGCCGCCGGCCGCCCGCGCTGACGTTGCGTTCGACGATGCGTCGCGGCGCGTCGGCCTCGACCACCTCGATGACGACGTCGGTCTTCGCGCCGCCCAGTGAGGCGGTGACCGCGGCGCGCGAGCCGATGCCGCGGGCGGGGCCGTCGTAGCGCCAGTGGGTCAGGTAGTGATCCGTGAATCGCTCGTGGTGAGCCATGACATCGAGGAAGTCGTAGACCTGCTCGGGTGTCTGGGGCACGCCGATCGACACGGTGACAGGCTTCATGCACTCCACGTTACACACGGCGGATGCCCATGGGGACGCCCGCGACGTGGCGGCGAAGGACGGTCCGCGGTCGGCGCCGGACCCGGGCGGCGGAGCGACGCCGGCAGGAGTCCCCGGCCGGGAACCGGTCGGCGCCGTCCAACGGGTGGAGCGGGGGCCCCGTTCGGGTGGGTTCGGTTCACTCCGGCGCGTTGTCGCGCCGGAGTCCCGGCCGGTGGCGGAGCATGCCACGCATGCTGTCCGGTCTCCTGGCCAGGCTGGCCACACTGCTGCTCGGACGCCACGGCAGGTCGCTGCACCTCAAGGCCGCGGGTGCCGCGACGGTCCTCCTGGTGATCGTGGTCCTCGTGGGTTCGTACCTCGCCGTTCTCGCCGAGCGCGGCACCCCCGGGGCGCAGTTGGTCACCTATCCGCGGGCCCTGTGGTGGTCCGTGGAGACCGCGACGACCGTCGGCTACGGCGACCTGTATCCGGTGACCTTCTGGGGGCGGATCGTGGCCGTGGTGGTGATGGTCGCCGGGATCACCTCCTTCGGTCTGGTCACCGCCGCGCTGGCCACCTGGTTCGTCGGAAGGGAACAGGAACGCCGGGGACACCTCGTGCGGCACACCGAGGAGGCGGCCCAGGAGGCGTACGCGCAGGCGACCCGGGCGCTGCACGAGCGGTTCGACCGGTTGGAGCGAAGGCTCGACGACGACCGCGGGGGACCGGGCCCGTGAACGGCCTTAGCCGCCACCCGCGTTGCTCCCGGCGGCCCCCGCCGGGAGCCGCTGGAATCAGGCGCGCTCCAGCCGCCACAGCTGCGGTTGCAGGCCGTTGCACGTCCACTGCTGGACGTTGGCGCCCGGTTCCCGCGAACCCTGGGAGACGTCCAGGCACTGGCCACTGGAGCGGGCGACCAGCCGGTAGTAGCCGCGGCCCGCGTTCTCGAGCCGCCAGTCCTGCGCGGCCAGCCCGTTGCAGTACCACTGCCGGACGTTCGCACCCGGCGTGGGTGAACCGTTCTCCACGTCCAGACAGTGGCCGCTGTTTCGCCCGGTGAGCGTGAAGTGGCCGCCGCCGTGGGCGCGCACCGTCCAGTCCTGCGGACCGAGCCCGTTGCACGTCCACTGCTGGACGTTGCCCCCGGGCTCGCGCGCGTCGGCCGCGACGTCGAGACAGTGCCCGCTGCCCGCGTTGACCAGCCGGTAGAGGGCGCCGTCGACGACGCCGGCCGCGTCACCGGTGCCGGTGACGCTTCCGGTGGCGAAGTACGGCTTGCACACCGAGCCGTCCCAGTCGGTGGCGATCTCCAGCACGCGGCGACCGTCCTCGGACGGCAGCAGGGGCGAGCTGTAGTTCTGGCAGTAGTTCACCTCCGGCGCCGCTACGGCGACCGGCGCCTCGATCTCGTACCACGGCCCGCTGCCGTTCTCCGTGTTGGCGAGGATCGTGCGGCCGCTCTCGGCGGCGGGCGTGCCGTCGCTGTTGAGGAGCCGCTGGCCGATCAGCAGCAGCCGCCCGTTCGGAGCGCCGTCCGGTGACGGTGCCCAGGCGACGGTCGGGGCCGCGCGGAAGTACTTGCCGTCCACGGTCTGCGGCCGGTACCCGAGGAAGGCGGGGTCTCCCCAGTTCCAGCCGTCCGCGGACGTCCGGAAGTGCACCACGCACTGGTACTGGCCGCCCGGGTTGCAGATCTCGTAGCTCATGAAGTAGTCGCCGTTCGGCAGTTTCCGGACCACCGGCATCCCGGGCCGGTCCTCCGACCAGCCGCTCGCCACCGTGTCGTGGTGGTCCTGCCAGTGGATGCCGTCGTAGCTGCGTGCGGCGACCAGCTTCTGGCTGTGCCCGGGGTCGGTCTCGTCGGAGTAGTGGCAGACCAGCGCGCCGTCGGCGGCCACGGAGAACTCCGGTTCCCACAGCCCGCCGGTGCCGCCGGCGACGGCGCACGAGGACAGGTAGGACCAGCTGCGCCCCACGTCGTCGCTCCGCCAGATCCGCAGCGCCATCCGGCGGTCGGGTTCGTCCTGGCCGGCGGACGACGCCCACAGCAGTGTGCCGGCCCGCAGCCCGCCCACCTGCCGGGGAAGTTCGAACAGCGTGGCGCAGCACAGGCCCTGCCCCGCGGCGGACTCGGGATCGACGACGCGGCCGACCTCGCGGAAGCTCGCGCCCGCGTCGGTGCTCTCGTGGATGGCGCCGACGCCGTTGTTTCCGTCGAACGTGACGACGCTCGCCAGGACACGCCCGTTGGCCGCGCCGTTGTGGGCGAGCCGGACGGCACGGGGGTAGAGACCCGTGCCGTCACGCAACGGAGTCCTGGTGGCCGCCGCGGCGGTGGTGTCCGCCGCGACGGGCGTCGAGGAGAAGGGGAGCGAGGGAACGCCGGCGGCTGCCGGAACGGCCAGTGCCAGGCCGAGGACGCCGGTCAGACCGCACAGCGCGACACGAGCGCGGGCGCGTCCGAGGAAGTGGAACAGGCGGAGGATCACGACGGTCTTCCTTCCTGCGAGGAGGAAATCCGCGCCAGGGTAGAGGCGAATGTACATCGATGTAAACAGGGCGGGAGAACAGGCCTGGACGCCTTCCCGCCCCTGGCGCTCCGTTCGCCCGGAGGAACTTCGGTGGAGCGGAGAGACCGCTTTCGGCCACGCCTTGTCAGCGCGACGACAACGGATGTATAACGTTGCAAAACCAGCGCACAGGCTCGGCACACGGCTCAAGGTGACGACACCGGACCCGCACCGACCACCCGAGTCGGGCCGCTCAGGGAAGGGAACGCCGTGCGGGTCAGCCTCAAGGACGTCGCCGCGCACGCGGGAGTCTCCATCAAGACCGTCTCCAACGTGGTGAACAATTTCCAGCACGTCACACCGGCCATGCGCGAACGCGTCCAGCGCTCCATCGACGAACTCGGCTACCGCCCCAACCTGACGGCCCGTCACCTGCGGGCGGGGCGTACGGGCATCATCGCGCTCGCCCTGCCCGAACTCGGCAACCCCTACTTCGCCGAACTGGCCGCGGCCGTCATCGACACCGCGGCCGAGCACGACTACACCGTCCTCCTCGACCACACCGGCGGACGACGCGAGCAGGAGCTGCTGGTCAGTCAGGGCTTCCGGGCACGGGTCATCGACGGACTGATCCTCAGCCCCATCGAGCTGGAGACCGAGGACCTGCGCGACCGCGCCGGGGAGGTGCCCCTGGTGCTGCTCGGCGAGCGGGACTACGACCTGCCGTACGACCACATCGCCATCGACAACGTCGCCGCCGCCCGCGCCGCCGTCGCGCACCTGGTCGCCCTGGGGCGCCGGGAGGTGGCGTTCATCGGCGCCCGGCGCGGGCGCAACGAGCCGGCCCAGCTCCGGGTGCGCGGCTGGCGCGAGGAACTGACCGCCGCCGGACTCCCGGTCGACGAGGGGCTCGTCGCCGCCACCGACGGCTGGGGGCACGCGGACGGTGCGGAGGCCATGACCCGCATCCTCGACGCCGGGAGGCGTCCCGACGCGGTCTTCGCCTACAACGACCCCATGGCCATCGGCGCGATGCGGGTGCTCCACACGCGGGGACTCCGGGTACCCGAGGACATCGCGGTGGTGGGGTTCGACGACGTGGTCGAGGGGCGGTTCGGGGCCGTGACGCTCACCTCGGTGTCGCCGGACAAGGGAGCCATCGGCCGGCTCGCGGTGGCGTCGGTCCTCGCCCGGCTGGGGGGCGCCGCTCCCGAACCCCAGCGCGTCCGGGCGCCCTACCGCCTGGTCGAGCGGGAGAGCACGCTGGGGCGCCGTGCCGCGGACCGGAGCCCGAAGGGCTGACGGACGGGACCGTCGTCCCGGCGGCAGGAGCACGAGCAGGAGACGCGAGGCCAGAGGCAGGAGACGGGGGACACCGGCCCCGCTGGTTCTCGGGAGCGAAGCGGCTCGGCGCGCGCAATGACAGCGTTGTCAGACCGCAGACGCCTCAGTTTTCCGGCAGTGCGGGGCCTGCGTCAAGAGGTGTGCGGTGCTTGGGAGTCGACGGTGTCAGGGGCGCCGCCGCGTCTCCTGCGCGAGGGGTTTACAGAGTCCTTGCAACGATGTAAAACGCTCTTGCGGCGCACCGGACACACTGCCTGCGCCGAGGGGGGTCGGTCGGTTCTGGTCGTCGCTCGGTTCCCCCAGTTCCCTTTCAGCGTTCGCCCGGATCGGGGTCACCACCATGCAGCGCACCACTTCCCGTCGTCCTCTCCTCGCCCGTCCCGTGGTCGTGGCCCTCGCCGCCGCGGTGGCTCTGACCGCGACCGCCTGCGCCAAGACGGAGGACGACACCGCGGACAACAAGCAGTCCGAGACGGCCGCCGGCGCCGAGCAGAAGGTCGCCACCCCGAAGGCCGGCGGCGAGACCTGCACCATCGACGCCTACGGCGCCGAGAAGATCGACCTGAAGAACGCCACCGTCGGCTTCTCACAGTCGGAGAAGGAGGCCAACCCGTTCCGCATCGCCGAGACCCAGTCGATCAAGGACGAGGCGAAGAAGCGGGGCGTCAAGCTGCTGACGGCCAATGCCCAGTCGCAGTTCTCCAAGCAGATCAGCGACGTACAGAACCTGCTGGCCAAGGGCGCCGACCTCCTGGTGATCGCGCCGCTCAACTCCGACGGCTGGGACCCGGTGCTGCAGGCGGCCGCCGCCAAGAAGGTGCCGATCATCACGATCGACCGCAAGATCAACGCCGAGCCCTGCAAGGACTACGTCTCCTTCATCGCCTCCGACTTCGTCGAGCAGGGCAGGCGCGCCGCCGACCAGATGATCGAGGCGACGGGCGGCAAGGGCGAGGTCGCGATCCTGCTCGGCTCGGCCGGAAACAACGTCACCACCGAGCGGACCAAGGGATTCAAGGAGCGGATCGCCGAGAAGGCCCCCGACCTGAAGGTGGTCTTCGAACAGACCGGTGACTTCTCCCGCGAGAAGGGCCAGCAGGTCACCGAGCAGCTCATCCAGTCCAAGCCGGGCATCAAGGGCATCTACGCCGAGAACGACGAGATGGGCCTCGGCGCGGTGACCGCCCTCAAGGGCGCGGGCAAGAAGGCCGGCGACGTCAAGATCGTCACGGTGGACGGCACCCGCAACGCCGTACAGGGCGTCGTGGACGGCTGGATCAGCGGGGTCATCGAGTCCAACCCGCGGTTCGGACCGCTGGCGTTCCAGACGCTGGACACCTTCACCAAGGGCGAGGAAGTCCCGCAGGACATCATCATCCAGGACGGCGCCTACAACGCGGACAACGCCAAGCAGGACATCGGCAAGGCCTACTGACCCTCCTCCGGGGCCCGGACATCCGGGCCCCGGCCCCCTTTCACCACTTCTTTCTGGAGGCACAGGTGGCACCCCCCGCCGAAGTCCTCGCCGTCCGCGGACTCAGCAAGACCTTCCCCGGCGTCCGGGCCCTGGACGACGTGGACCTCACCCTGCACCCCGGCGAGGTGCACGCCCTCATCGGCGAGAACGGCGCCGGCAAGTCGACCCTCATCAAGCTCCTCACCGGCGTCTACCGGCCCGACGCGGGTGACATCACCTTCCAGGGCCGCAAGGTCTCCTTCGCCACTCCGCTGGAGGCGCAGAAGGCCGGCATCTCGACCATCTACCAAGAGGTCAACCTCATCCCGCTGCTGAGCGTGGCCCGCAACCTCTTCCTGGGCCGCGAGCCGCGCAACCGCTTCGGCATGCTGGACGTGACCCGCATGAACCGCGAGGCCGAGGAGGTGCTCGGCACGTACGGCGTCCGGGTGGACGTGCGGCAGCCCCTGCGCACCCTCGGCGTCGGCGCCCAGCAGATGGTCGCCCTCGCCCGCGCCGTGGCGACGGACGCCCGGATCGTCGTCATGGACGAGCCGACCTCCTCGCTCGAACCGCGCGAGGTGGAGACCCTGTTCTCGGTGATCCGGCGCCTGCGCGACGCGGGCATCGCCGTCGTGTACGTCAGTCACCGCCTGGACGAGCTCTACGCCATGTGCAGCACCGTCACCGTGCTGCGCGACGGGCGCCGCGTCCACCACGGCCCCCTGGCCGACCTGGACCGCCTCGCGCTGGTGTCCACCATGCTGGGCCGGGACCTCGGCGACGTCCGCGAGGAGGGGGCGACGAAGTTCTCCGGCGACCACCAGGCCGCCGACACCCGGCCCGTCCTCCAGGCCGAGGGCCTCACGGTCCCGCACAAGCTGCACGACGTCTCCCTGAGCATCCGCCCGGGGGAGGTCGTCGGCCTGGGCGGCCTGCTGGGCTCGGGACGCACCGAAACGGCGAAGGCCGTCTCCGGTGCCCTCGCGAGGAGTTCGGGCCGGATCACGGTGGCCGGCGTGCCGCTGCGCGGCGGTTCCACCCCGGCGGCCATCCGCGCGGGGATCAGCCTCCTGCCCGAGGACCGCAAGAGCGAGGGCATCGTCCCGGGCCTGTCGGTCCGGGAGAACATCGCGCTCGCGGCGCTGCCCCGCCTCTCCCGCTTCGGCCTGGTCTCCGAGGCCCGCGTCGACAGCATCGTCGACACCTTCGTCGAACGGCTGCGCATCAAGGCGTCCTCCCCGCACCAGAAGGTCGGCGAACTGTCCGGCGGCAACCAGCAGAAGGTGCTCCTCGCCCGCTGGCTGGCCATGAACCCCAAGGTGCTGCTCCTGGACGAGCCCACCCGCGGCATCGACGTCGGCGCCAAGGCCGAGGTCCAGAAACTCGTCGACGAACTGGCCGCCGACGGCCTGGGCGTCCTGCTCATCTCCTCCGACCTGGAGGAACTGATCGAAGGGTCCGACCGCGTGGTCGTACTGAAGGACGGTGCGGTCGTCGGCGAACTGACCGGCGACGACGTCACCGAGGACAAGCTGATGCGCACCATCGCCGGCGGCGGCGACCCGGCGCACGACGCGGCGAAGGAGGCGGCCACCGATGGCTGAGGCAACCCTCCGCACCCCGCCACTGGACCGGGCCCGCGTCCTGCAGTGGTTGCAGACCTACGGCGTGTACGCCGGCGTGGCGCTGCTCCTGGTCGTCAACATCGTCATCACCCCGCACTTCATGTCCGCGGAGAACTTCCGCACCCAGGCCGTCCAGGTCGCGCCCGTCATCATCGTCGCGCTCGGCATGGCCCTGGTCATCGGCACCGAGGGCGTGGACCTGTCGGTCGGCGCGGTGATGGCCCTGGCGGCCTCGGTGACGGCCCTCTACCTCGGCTACGGTCTGCTGCCCGCCCTGCTGGTGGTGGCCCTGTTCGCCGCCGGTGTGGGGCTGGCCAACGGGGCGCTGGTCGCGTTCATCGGCGTCCAGCCCATCGTGGCGACGCTGGCCCTCATGGTCGGTGGCCGGGGGCTGGCCCTCGTCCTGCTCCCGCAGTTGGAGGACCTGCGCAACCCGGCGCTCGCCTCCCTCGGCTCCGGTGGCGTCGCCGGCATTCCGTACCTGATCCTGATCGCCGCCGCGCTGGCGCTGCTGGTCGCCTTCGTGGTCCGCCGCACCACCTTCGGCCGCCAGCTCCTGGCCATCGGCGACAGCCGCCCCGCCGCCCAGCTCGCCGGGCTCCCGGTACGGCGCGTACTGATCATCGTGTACGTCGCCTGCGCGCTGCTGGCCGCGGTGGCGGGCGTGCTGGCCACCGCACGCCTCCAGGCCAGCGACCCGACCTCGCTCGGCAACCTGATGGAGCTGTCCGCCATCACCGCCGTCGTCGTCGGCGGCACCCCGCTGACCGGGGGCCGCGTCAACATCGCCGGCACCGTGGCCGGAGCGGTGCTCATCCAGCTGCTCACCGCCACGCTGATCAAGCACGATCTGCCGCCCTCGTGGACCCAGATCGCCCAGGCCATAGTGATCGTGTGCGCGGTCTACGCGGCACGGGGACGGGGGAAGCGATGACCGCCACCAAGACGGACGCACCCGTGACCACCGCGAGCGACGAACCGGCGGACGCCACCGCACCGGTGGGCTCCGCCCGCTCCGAGCGGCTGAGCGCCCTCGTCCAGCAGCACGGCGCGCTGGCGGTGCTGGTGCTGGTCTCGATCGTCGCCTCCTTCAGCTTCGACTCGTTCGCCACCGGCGACAACGTCTCGAACATGGCGACCGGTTCGGCCTTCCTCGCGATCGTCGCCCTCGGCATGACCTTCGTCATCGTCACCGGCGGCATCGACCTGTCCGTGGGGTCCCTGTTCGCCCTCGGCGGTGTGCTGGCGGCCTGGGGCTCACGGCACGGCACCCTGGTGGCGCTGCTGCTGCCCCTCGTCGTCTGCGGCCTGATCGGCGTCGTCAACGGCCTGCTGGTGGCCCGCTCCCGGCTGGCTCCTTTCATCGTCACGCTGGCCGCCATGCTGGGCGCGCGCGGACTGATGCTCGCCATCACCGACGAGGGTGCCAACACATACCTGATCGGCAAGGGTTCGTTCCTCGCCGAACTCGGTCAGGGCACCACGCTCGGCCTGGGCAACCCCGTGTGGATCACGCTGGCGCTGTTCGTGGCCGGGGCCGTGGTGCTGCGCCGGACCCGCTTCGGGCAGCACGTGTACGCGGTCGGCGGCAACGAGGACGCCGCCGCTCTGATGGGCGTGCCGGTCGCCCGCACCAAGATCGCCGTCTACACCCTGTCCGGGGCGCTGGCGGGCCTGGCCGGCGCCCTCAACGCCGCCTGGCTCGCCTCCGGGGTGACGATCCTCGGCAACGGCATGGAACTGGACGCCATCTCCGCCGTCGTCATCGGCGGCACGCTGCTCACCGGCGGCCTCGGCTACGTCAGCGGTTCCCTGGTCGGTGTCCTGCTCCTCAAGGTCATCCAGAACATCATCAACCAGATCGGATCCCTCGACTCCTCCTACCAACTCGTCGTCAGCGGCGCCTTCCTGGCCCTCGTCGTGATCGCCCAGACCTGGCTGGGACGCAGACGCCAACTCGTGTGACGGTCCCCGGACGCGGCAGCCGTGCCTCTCGCAGGCCGGCTGCCGCGTCTTTGCGTACGCCGCCGCAGTGCGGATCGCCACCCCCGCAGCCGACCTGGTCCACGGCCCCGGAACCGTCCTTGGTGCGGGCCCTCGTGACCGTCCTTGGTGCGGGACCGCGTGACCGTCCTCGGTGGCGGACCGCGCGACCGTCCTTGCTGCTGGACCGCGCCCACCGTCCTCGGCCCCGGGCCGTTGCACCGCGTCACCGGGACCGCCTCTCGTGCCGTGCCCCTCTTCGGCCCGCACGGCGACCGGGACGGCGTCGGCGCCGCGAGCCTCGGCATCCCGCCGGGCCGACCCGGCCCGGCCCGCGGGCACGCGGAGCGGCCCCGGCGGAAGGCTCCTCGCCTCCCGCCGGGGCCGCCCGGGGCCGCCCGGTGCTGCCGGTGCCCTCGGTGCCGTGTCGCCGGTTACGGCTTCTCGGCCTCGTGCAGGGCGCTCACCTCCTCGCCGGTGAGGGCCTTGTCGTAGGCGTGGACCTCGTCGACGGAACCGTTCCAGAAGTCGGTGGCCGAGCCGCCCCACTGGGCGCGGCCCACGGTCAGGCCCCCGGTGCTCTGGTAGGCCGGGCCGGCGGTGGCGGTCGCCGCCAGGTCGCCGTCGACGTAGAGGCGGATCTCGTTGCTCGCGGCGTCCTTCACTCCGACCAGGTGGTACCAGCGGCCCGTCTCGGGGGTGGTCTCCAGCCGGGCACGCTGCTCACCGGGGGTGCTGAAGGCGAAGGCGCCCTGGCCGTACTGGAGGTAGAACGGGCTGGCCTGGCGCCGGGTGTCCTGACTGACCGCGGTCGCGTAGTTGCCGGGCAGCGCGTCGAGCGTCACCCACGCGGAGACCGAGTAGCTGCCGGTGGTGTCGAGCACCGGTCCGTCGGTCTCGGCGGCCTGGTCCCGGCCGTCGAACTTCAGCGCGCTGCCGCTGACGCCGCCGGTCCAGGTGGTGCCGCCGGTGAGCGTCAGGGGCTTCGCGTTCGGGCCCGAGTCCTTCGCGGTGGTGCCGGCGCCCTCGTCGAGGGACCAGGAGCCGCCGCCCTTCAGGTCGCCCTCCCGGCCGGCCGCGGCACCGGCCGCGATGACCTTGCGGTTGATCTCACGGACGGGGGCCGGATCGACCTTGATCTCCCGACGGTCGTACGTGTAGAGGCCGTTGAGCTCGTTCTCCAGGTCGGTGATCTGCGTGTACACCGATCCGGACAGTTCGGCGCCGGCCTGGTCGAGGTAGTACTTCTCGGTGTTCTCGACGTACTTGCGGGTCAGCGCCGCCTTGTCGGCGACACCGCTGTAGATCACGGTCGGCGCGCCCGGCCACATGTGCCCGGGGGTGCGCAGCGTGAAGCCGCCGTGCTCACCGTCCATCGCGGCCCGCTGCTCGTCCGGCCAGGCCGGGTCGGTGTTGTTGTAGTCGTGGTGGTCGACGATGTCGCCCTTGCCGGAGTCGCCCTTCGAGTTGCAGCAGTTCACACCGCTGTGGGCGTTGACGATCCGGGACGGGTCGGCGGCCTTCACCGACTCGGCGATCCGGCCGGTCTCCTCACGGTTCCACTCGCCCCAGCCCTCGTTGAAGACGATCCAGCCGATCACCGAGGGGGAGTTGTGGTGCTGGCGCATCATCTCCCTGCCCTGGTCGACGAAGGCACGCTGACCGGAGGTGTTGGTGATGTTGCCGGACACGAAGTCCTGCCAGACCAGCAGGCCGAGCCGGTCCGCGTGGTAGAACCAGCGCGGGGACTCCACCTTGATGTGCTTGCGCACGGCGTTGAAGCCCAGCTCCTTGTGTGCCTTCAGGTCGAAGGCGAGGGCCTCGTCGCTCGGCGCGGTGTACAGACCGTCGGGCCAGAAGCCCTGGTCGAGGGTGGCCAGCGAGAAGATCGGCTCACCGTTGAGCACGAGCTTCTGGTAGCCCCCGACGTTCTCGACGCCGATCTCGCGCATGCCGAAGTAGCTGCCGATGCGGTCCGTGGACCGCCCGTCCGTGAGCTTGACGTCCAGGTCGTACAGGTAGGGGTCGTCCGGGCTCCACAGGTGCTGTTTCGCCACCGGCAGACGCAACTCCTCGTTGGCCGGCCCGCTGACCCTGCCGACGACCCTGCCGTGCTCGTCGCGGGCGACGGCCTCGACGCGTGCCCCCGCGGACGCCTTGCCAGACCGGACGTTCACCGCGAGGGTGCCGGAGTCGATGTCGGGCGTGGTGACGACGTTGTCGATGGCCGCCTCGGCGACGGGCTCCATCCACACCGTCTGCCAGATGCCCGAGCTCTGGGTGTAGAAGATGCCGCCCGGGTTGGTGGACTGCTTGCCCATCGGCTGGTTCGCGCCACCGGTGTCGGTGACCGCGACCACGACCTCCTGCCGGCCCTTGCTCTTCAGGGCGTCCGTGATGTCGGCGCTGAACGCGTTGTAGCCGCCGGTGTGTTCGGCGACCTTCTGGCCGTTCACCCACACCGTGGCCTGGTAGTCGACGGCGCCGAAGTTGAGCTTCAGCCGGTTGTCGCGCCCACTCTTGCCGACCTTCCAGCTCTTGGGAACGTCGATGAGTTTGCGGTAGAACATGTGGTCCTCGTGGCGCTCCAGACCGGAGAGCTGCGACTCCACCGGGAACGGCACGATGATCTTCTCGTCGAGGTTCTTGCCGAAGACGGGCTGCTCGCCCGCGTCGGCACCGCTGAACTGCCAGGGGCCGTTGAGGTTCTTCCACCGGGAGCGGACCTGCTGCGGGCGCGGGTACTCCGGCAGCGGGTGCTTCTCGTCCAGTCTGTCGCCCCACTTGGTGGTGAGGCGGTGCTGGGAGTCGTTCTGTGCCCAGCGGACGATCTTCGGGACGGTCTCGCCGCCGGAGGTCAGGTTGCCGGCCCCGTCGTAGGTGAGTTTGACCTGCTGGTTCTTCTGGATCGGCTCCGACAGCGTGATCAGCAGGGAGTTGCGGTCGCCGCGGGCGGTGGAGACCGACTTGACCGGCATCGGCGTCGTGTCGGACTCGACGACGAGGTGCTTGGCCAGTGCCTTCAGGTCACCGCCGACCCTGCCCTCGAAGCGGGCCCGCACCTGCCGCCCGTCCTTGGTGACGGAGGGCTCCACCGGGTAGACCTCGAAGCCGTCCGGCGGGGTGAACGCCGACTGGGGCACGACCTGCTTGGCCAGCGTGGGTGTCGACCAGCGCAGGAACATGTTGGCGCCGCCGGTGTCCTGGAACATCTCCAGGCGGAAGTCGTGCTGCTCGCCCGCGGTCAGACGGACCGGCGCGCTCGTCTGCTCGTTGTCCCAGTCCCCCTCCCAGTGGTCGATGACCGCTTCGCCGTCGATGAAGAGCCGGAAACCGTTGTCGCCGGAGGCGTAGAACGTGTAGTCGCCGGTGGCGGGAGCCTCGATACTGCCCGTCCAGCGCGCGGTGGTGTGCTCCGTCCTCCCGGTGAGCTCCTGGAACGTGCTGGTCAGCCCGGAGAAGTTGATCTGCGGGTCGAGCAGGGTGCCGCCGAGCTCGGCGAAGTCCCGCGCGCCCGGGGCCGACATGCTGTAGTACTCGCCCTTCAGGCCGTGCACCTCGACGGCGGCCCGGTCGCTGGACGAGGCGGAGGGTGTCCTCGCGGCCGGTTCCGCGGCCGACGCGACGGATGTCAGGGCACTGGAGGGCAGAACGAGGGCCGCCGCCGTCAGCAGTGCCCACACTCTGGTCTGGGGGAGGGTGCGTTGTCTTGTCATCGAACCTTCTCGCACAGGGGGACTGGACCGGGACCGCTGGAGGAGGACGTCGGGCGAACTGCTGCCGCCCAAAGGGCAGTAGAACTCCCGACACTCCGAAAGAAGCACCTCTTCCAACGTTGGAAATCCCGCGACAAGGCGAATGACAACACGCTCCCCGGCGACTGTCCAGACCTCGCGCACGCGTCGCTCCGCGCGAGCCGCGACCCGACGCCGGCGTGTGCGGGTGTGAGGGGAGCCGGTGCCGCCGGCGAACAGGTGATGGTTCATGCGCGATCAAGTCGCAAAGAGGTGCTGATTATTGGGAGTCCGAGAGTGTTTTCGTTCGAGTCTGCTCTGCCCCAGCAAGGCGAGACGTATCGTCTTGCCAACGCGGTCGCCGTGGCGTACCGTCCTCCACATGGGTTCCCTGTGAGATCACCGGCGCCGACGGCGTAGAGCACCGCTCCGCCGTCGCCGCGCCTCGCCGTGCAGCCATCCACCCCTGATCCGGCCGGGACGAAACACACCGGCCAGGAGGTAGTCGACCTTGCACACCTCACAACTCACCCTCGACCACGTCACCAAGCACTACGCCGGCCGCACCGTCCTGGACCAGGTCTGCTTCACGCTGAAGCCGGGCGAGAAGGCCGGGCTGATCGGTGACAACGGCGCCGGCAAGTCCACGCTCCTCAGGATCGTCGCCGGTCAGGAGCGCCCCGACAGCGGTGAGGCGACCGTGACCGCCGCCGGCGGTATCGGCTGCCTGCCGCAGACCATCCCCCTGCCCCCGACCGCCACCGTCCAGGACGCCGTCGACCTGGCCCTCGCGGACCTGCGTGCTCTGGAGGCGGAGCTGCGCCGTGCCGAGCAGACGCTCGGTGACGGAGAGGACCCGGCGGTGCTCGCCGCGTACGCCGCCCTCCTCGCTCGCTACGAGGCCCGGGGCGGCTACGACGCCGACCACCGGGTGGACATCGCGCTGTACCACCTCGGCCTGCCCGGGCTCGGCCGTGAACGCCCACTCGGCACCCTCTCCGGAGGCGAACGCTCCCGTCTCGCCCTGGCCGGCGTCCTCGCCGGCCGCCCGGAGGTCCTGCTGCTCGACGAGCCGACGAACGACCTGGACGACCAGGCCGTGGAATGGCTGGAGGCACAACTGCGGGCGCACCGCGGCACGGTGCTCGCGGTCACCCACGACCGCGTTTTCCTGGAGCGCCTGACCAGCACGGTCCTCGAGGTCGAGGCGGGACGGGTCACCCGCTACGGCGACGGATACACCGGCTACCGCACGGCGAAGGCGGCGGAGCGCAGCCGCAGGCTGCGGGAGTACGAGGAGTGGCGCTGCGAGCTCGCTCGCAACGAGCGGCTGGCCACCGGGCACGCGGCCCGCCTCGGCGCCATCCCGCGCAAGGCGTCGCTGGCCAACTTCGGACACGGCGGCTTCCGGGCCCGGGGCCGGGCGCACGGCGCGATGGCCCGCATCCGCAACGCCCGCGAGCGGGTCGACCGGCTCACCGGGAACCCGGTGGCACCGCCCCCGGACCCGCTCGTCTTCACGGCGCGCACGGAAACTTCGGGGGACGACGCGACGGGCACCGGGAGCGCTTCCGATGCGCTGCCGGCCGTTTCGGAGGAGCTGCCCGCCGTGCAGCTGTCGGACGTGCGGGTGGACGACCGCCTCCGCCTGGGCTCCCTCGCCCTCGCCCGCCGCGGCCGGCTGCTCGTCACAGGCCCCAACGGCGCCGGCAAGACGACGCTGCTCAAGCTGCTCGCCGGTGAACTGCGGCCGGACGAGGGCTCGGTGCGGGTACCGGGCCGGGTGGGGCATCTGCGCCAGGACGAGACGCAGTGGCCACCGGACCTGACGGTGACCGAGGCCTTCGGGCTCGGCCGCGTGGGCTCGGCCGACGAACACGCCGATGCCCTGCTCGCCCTCGGCCTCTTCCGTCCGGCGGAGCTGCGCCGGCGTATGGGCGAGCTGTCGTACGGCCAGCGCCGCCGGTTGGACCTGGCTCGACTGGTCTCGGAGCCCGCCGACCTTCTGCTGCTGGACGAGCCGACGAACCATCTGTCTCCCGCGTTGGTCGAGGAGTTGGAGGAGGCGCTGACCGGATACGCGGGAGCGATCGTTCTGGTCACACACGATCGCGCACTGCGGAAGCGGTTCCAGGGACGGCGTCTGGAACTGCCGGAGACCGCCCCTTCGGGAACGGGGGCACCGACAGGTGCCCGGCTCGGGTCGCCTGCCGCCGGCCCGGGGCGTGCTCTTCGCCGAGTCGGTTGCTGCACCCACTGAACAGGAGGTGGCGGAAGCCCCACCGCTTCACAGGGTTCCGGGGCACTCGGCCCGGGCGTGGCCGGCATCGTGATCCCCCGCGTCGCGGACCAGGAGAGCGATCTGGACCCGGTTCTCGAGGGCCAGCTTGGCGAACAGGCTGCCCGTGTGTGCCTTGACCGTCGCGACGGTGATGCGCAGCCGCTCGGCGATCTGCTGGTTGTTGAGTCCGTCCGCGACGGCCCGGGCGGTCTCCCGCTCCCGCTCGGTCAGCCGGGACAGCCGCTCGCGCGCGGCCTCGCGGGACCGGTCGCGCAGGTGCGCGGATTCCGGTCCCGTGGCGGCGGCGATCACTCGTGCCGTGGCCGTCGGCGACAGCACCGGGTTTCCGTCCGCGACGGTCCGCACCGCGTCGAGGATGCGTGAGGGCGGGGTGTCCTTGAGGACGAAACCGAGCGCCCCTGCGCGCAGCGCCCCGAGCACCAGGTCGTCGGAGTCGAAGGTGGTCAGCATCAGCACCCGTGGCGGTGCCGGACGGGTGAGCAGTTCCCGGGTCGTGTCCAGACCGTCCCGGCCCGGCATCCGTACGTCCATCAGCACCACGTCGGGCCGCTGCTCCTCCACCACCCCGACGGCGGCGTTCCCGTCGGCCGCCTCCGCCACGACGGTCAGGTCCGGTTCACCGTCGATGACCAGCCGCAGCGCCATGCGCACCAGTTGCTCGTCGTCGACGATGACGATCCGTACGGGATCCCGTCGGCCTTCCATTCATGCGCCCCTTTCGTGGCGGTGGGCGGGACCGTCCCGCCAGGGCAGTCGCGCGGTGAGCAGGTACCCGCCGTCGGGGGTGGGGCGGTGGCCGAGCTCACCGCCGGCGACGGTGACCCGTTCGCCGAGGCCCAGCAGCCCGAAGCCGGAGGCCGGGGGCCGAGCGGTACGTACGGGCGCCGGCCCGTTGTGGACGCCGATGTCGAGGTTCCCGCCCGCGGCACCCCCGAGGGTGACCCGCACGGCAGCGCCGGGGGCGTGCTTGGCGGCGTTCGTCAGGGCCTCCTGGACGATCCGGTAGCAGGTCCGTCCGACGCCGTCGGGCGGGGCCGCGGTCACGGTGCTGGTGAGGCTGACGTCGAGACCCGAGGCGCGGGCGTCGGCCACCAGGTCGGGAACACGGTCCAGGGAGGGCTGCGGAGGTTCCGGCCGGCCGGGATCGGCGCGGAGCACGCCGAGGACCTCCCGCAGCTCCTCCAGTGCCTGGTGGGCCCCCTCGGCGATGCCGCGGACCAGGACGCGGTTCTCCTCGGCCGCCAGGTCGCCGCGGTGGTCGAGGACCCCGGCCTGCATGGCGACCAGGGAGATGCGGTGCGCGAGCACGTCGTGCATCTCGCGGGCGATACGGTTGCGTTCCAGGGCCCGGGCCTGCGCAGCCCGCGCGCTCTGCTCCCGTTCCGCGCTCTCCGCCCGTTCGCGCAGGGACCGTACCTCGGCCCGCCGTGCCCCGACCGCCATGCCGGCGGCCACCGCGATCCCCGCGGTCAGCGCCGGCACCGCGATCTGGACCCACCACAACGCGTCGGGCGAACTCGGCACCGGGTAGATCCAGACGGCGAGCTGCGACGCCGTCACGTAGGCCAGGACGACGGCCCCGAGCTCCGCCGGACGGCGGCGGGTGGCGACCGAGCACAGCGCCAGCAGCGCGGCGCCCGTGGCGAGCGCCGACACGGTCGAGGCGACGGTGACCGTCAGGGCGACCGCGAGGGGCCACCGCCGTCGCCACCGGAGCACCGTCAGGCAGCCCACAGCCACCAGGGGATCGCCGACGAGGACCCAGGGGCCCGGGTCGCCGGACCGGCTCCGCAGCAGCGCGAGGGTCGAGAGCCAGACAGGCAGGCTCACCACCGCGGCCACCACCAGCCGCCATGCGTGCTGCCGCGCTCCGAGCCGCGGCACAACGTCCGTGTTCACCGGGCCATTGTCGCCACCCCGTGCGACCGGCGGATCAGACCGAGGACGGATACGCCTTGGACCCAGGTCCAACCGGTGCCTCTCCCCGGGTCGTAGGCGGAGCCGGTCCGCCGGTCGGATGTGGCGGCCGCCCCTGGTGAACAGACTTGGTCACGTGCCAGAGCAAGCCCCCACTGGAGGACCCCCATGCGCAGAAGCCTGTCCCTCGCCCTCACCGCCGTCGCGTTGACGGTGACCGCACTGCCGGCCTCGGCGGCGCCGTCGGCGGCCACGACGCAGCCGCCGGGGGGCACCCTCCAGTGGGGGCCGTGCCCCGAAGGTGCCTCGGCGCCGCGCCTGCGGTGCTCGACCCTCGAAGTCCCGCTGGACTACCGCGATCCGGACGGCCGCAAGATAGAGATCGCCGTCTCCCGGCTGGCGAGTGAGAAGCCGTCGCAGCGGCGCGGCGTCCTGCTGACCAACCCGGGCGGCCCCGGCGGCCCGGGCCTTGCCTATCCGGCCGTCCTCGCCGCTTCGGGGCTGCCGCGGAAGGTGCTGGACTCCTACGACATCATCGGCTTCGACCCGCGCGGTGTCGGCCGCAGCACGCCGGTGACCTGCGACCTGACGCGGGAGCAGCAGTGGCGCGGCAACTTCCCGCCGTACGCGCACACCGCGGCCGACGTCGCCCGGGAGGCCCGGCCCGCGCGGAAGATCGCCGAGCAGTGCGCCAGTTCGCGGACCGCGTGGATGCTGCCGCACACGACCACCGCCAACACGGCACGCGACATGGACCGCATCCGGACGGCGCTGGGCGAGCCGAAGGTGTCGTATCTCGGAGCCTCCTACGGCAGTTACCTGGGCGCGGTCTACGCGACACTCTTCCCGCGGCGCGGTGACCGGATCGTGCTCGACAGCAACATGGGGCCCGGCGGCTACGACATCACGGCCATGCGGCTGTTCGCCCGAGGGATGGAAGACCGCTTCCCGGACTTCGCCGCCTTCGCCGCGGCGCATCCCGAATACGGTCTGGGCCGCACGCCGAAGCAGGTCACCGCCAAGTTCTTCGAGCTCGCCGAGCGGCTGGACGCGCATCCGGTCCAGAACGTCGACGGGGCCGCGTTCCGCGGCTATACCTTCGAACGTCTCTACGCCGACGCCCTGATGCCCGAGCTCGCCGAGTTCTGGCAGGCGGTCGACACGGGCGGTGCGCTGCCGCTGCCGGAGCTGCCCGCGAACCTGGAGAACCTCCTGGCCGCGCGTTTCGCCGTGGTCTGCGGTGACTCGCGCTGGCCGGGGACGGTCCGTGAGTACCAGCGCAACGTCGCCGTGGACCGGCGCGCATACCCGATGCTCGGCGGCTCCACGGCGAGCATCAACCCCTGCGCGTTCTGGCCCCGGGAGCGGACCGAGCCACCGGTGCGCATCACCGGCCGGGGCCCGTCGAACGTGCTGATGCTTCAGAACGAGCGCGACCCGGGCACGCCGCTGGCCGGCGCACGGGAGCTGCGCCGGGCCTTCGGCGGGAGGGCCACGATGGTGACGGCCGACCAGGGCGGCCACGGCGTCTATCCGTACGGCCGCAACACGTGCGCCAACGATGCGGCGACCGGGTTCCTCACCACCGGGGAACGACCCGCGCGGGACCTCGCCTGCGCGGCGCAACCGGGCGAGTGAACGGAACCCGGCACCACCACGCCACTCAGGCGTCTGTGAACAGCGGGTCGTAAGGAGTGCTCGTACGGCGGGCCGACATGAAGGAGACGAAGTCGCCCACGAAGGCGCTCCTGCCGTAGGTCCCGTCGCCGGTGTCGAGGTCGCGGTGGAAGGCGGTGCGGAAGAGGGCCCGGTACTCGTCCGCGTCGATGGTGCCGTTGCCGTCCGCGTCGGCCGCGTCGAACAGGACCTCGGCGACGCGGATCAGCGCGGGCCCGGCGAGGGAGGGCACGGCGGCGGCGTACTCGTCGGCGCTGACGCGGCCGTCGCCGTCTGTGTCGAGGGCCTCCTGGAGTTCGCGCCACCAGGCGGCGAAGGCGTCGTAGAGCCGGGTCTCCTCGGGCTCTTCCAGATCCAGGCGCGTGGACAGCTCCCGGGCCATGGCCGCGAGGTCCGGCCAGTCGAGGTGGCCGTCGCCGGTCTGGTCGAGAACCTGGCGGAAGAACTCCCGCGCCGGGCGCCGCCCCTCGTGATCGCTTCCGGGCTCCGGGTCCGGACCGGGGGTGCCGCCCGGCGGGGTGATCAGGCGCAGCAGGGCCGAGGCCCGTTTCATGCGGCCGCGCAGGGCGGTCATGGTCCCGGCGGCGGGGTCGTCGGCCGCGGGAGAGCGCGTCAGCAGTTCGATGAGGTTCTCCGCGTCGAGCCAGCCCTCGGGCAGGAAGCGAGCCAGCCCGGCGGCAAGGTAGGCGCCCCGCATGACGGTCTGGGCACCGGGCATCTCCGGCAGGCCGGCCCGGCGTCGATACGCCTCCGGGAGGGAGGCGACGGTGATCGCGCCGAAGAGAGGTCCGGCGACGGCCCGGCCCGCCGCCCACACGGTCGGCGCACCGTCGAGCAGTGCCGGGGCCGGCAAGTGGTCGAAGAGCCGGTACAGGATGATGCGGGCCGCCTCGGTGTTCTCCAGCTCGTCCTCGACGACTCGGTCGAAGTAGCCCCAGAAGTCCTGGAGGCGCCGGGGGAGTTCCCCGGCGTCACCGTCGAGGGCGGCGAGGTACGCGCGGTACTCGGCGTACATCCGTTCCATCGTGTCCTGCTCGAGAGGCTGCCCGCTGAGCCGGCACATCGTGACGGCGCTCTCGAACAGGGTGGCGACCACCCAGGCGCGAGTGGCGCGGTCCATCGCGTCGTAGGGCCGGCCGCGGGAGTCCGTGCCGCTCATGCGCGCGTGCAGCCGATTGAGCCGGGCGGCCTCACGCTCGCGTACCGCGGGGTCTCCGCTGTACATGCGCCGCATGCTGAGGAGGGTGTTGCGCAGCCGGCGCCAGGGGTGGGCGACGAAGGTGGAGTTGTCGGCGAGGGCCGCACCGATCTGCGGGTGGGCGGCCTCCAGCACGGTCGCGCGGATGATGGCGAGGGCCCAGCGCGGGTCGTCGAAGAAGGCGTGGAACTGTGAACCCGGCCCGAACAGGGGCGGTTCGTCGTCGGGACGCTCGGTGTCCGTACGGCTCGTGTCGGTCGTCATCGTGGGTCTCCGTTGGTCCGGGTCGGCAGGCTGCCGAAGCGGCGGTCGCGGCACCGGTAGGTGCGCAGGCAGGCCAGGAAGTCGGGGGCTCGGAAGTCCGGCCAGAGCACTTCGGGGAACGTCCACTCGGCGTAAGCGACCTTCCAGAGCATGAAGTTGGAGATGCGCTGCTCGCCCGAAGTGCGGATGGCCAGGTCCACGTCCGGGGTGTCGGGAAAGGGCAGGTGCTGGGCGAAGAGGTGCTCGGTCACCTCGCCCGCGGGCGTTCCGTTCCGGATGAGTGACCGGGCGGCCTCGACGATGTCCCTGCGCCCGCCGTGGTCGAAGGCCACGGTCAGCGTCATGCCCCGATTGCCGTCGGTCAACGTCGTCAGGTCGTCGAAGTCGCGGGCCAGTTCGCGGGGGATGCGCGGATCGGTCGCCCCGAGGAATCGGCAGCGGATGCCGCGTGCCAGCAGGAGCGGCGCGTGCTTGCGCACCACCCGTCGGACGAGGCGCATGAGGTAGTCGACTTCCGCGCCGGGCCGGTTCCAGTTCTCGGTGGAGAAGGCGTACAGGGTGAGCCACTCGACACCCGCGGACCGGGCCGTCTCGATGATCTCGATGACGGTGGCCTCGGCGGCGCGGTGACCCGCCGTGCGCGGCAGAGAACGCCGCTGCGCCCAGCGGCCGTTCCCGTCCATCACGCAGGCCACGTGCCTGGGCACCGCGCGCGTGCCGGCCCCGGTGCCTCGACCGGCCGGCCCGTCGCTCCGCCCGTCGCGGTCCACCGTGTCCGGTGCCACCCCACCCGGAGCCGTACGTCCGGTAGCGCCGTACTCGTTCACGCCCCACCCCGCCTCGCCCACGCCCCCACCGGCGCGTTCCCTACCGGGATCTTGGCAGCGGCACGTGCCCCGGCAGGCGGATCTGGGAAGTCGTCACCCTTGGTTCATGCGTCCGAGTCGACGTCACCGCCGTATCCCCCCCGCCCACAGCGGAGGCGGGGGCGCTCGCTCAGTCGATGCAGAACTCGTTGCCCTCGATGTCCAGCATCGGAATGCACGCGTCGTTGCCGTCGTACAGGGTTCGCACGTGTACCGCGCCGAGCGGAACCAGCCGGGCCCGTTCGGCGTCGAGTGCGGCCAGGCGCTCGGCGCCCACGAGGCCGGTGCCCACCCGCACGTCGAGATGCACCCGGTTCTTGGCGGCCTTTCCCTCGGGGACCCGCTGGAAGAACAGTCGCGGGCCGACGCCCGTGGGGTCGGCGCACGCGAACCACGCACCGCGCCGCTCGGGCGGCTGCGCACTCCAGTAGTCGTCCCAGGTGCCGAATCCTTCCGGAGGCGGTGGCACGACATACCCCAGGACCTCGCACCAGAAGCGGGCCAGGCGCTCGGGTTCCGCGCAGTCGAAGGTGATTTGGAACTTCCTGATCGTCGGCATCGACGCACCCTACCGACATGACATCCGGAAGCCGCACCGGGCTCCGCGGCGACTTCCTGCGATGCGAGGGAGGCCCGGGCGCTTCAGCCGAGGTGTTTCAACGTGAACTCGTTGCCGTCCGGGTCGAACATGAACGCCCGGCCGTGGGTCTCCTCACCGGCGGCGTGGGACGCGCCGAGGGCGAGCAGGCGGTCGGTCTCCGCGGCGAAGTCGGCCCCGGCGTCGAGCGCGAGCTCGAGATGGATCCGGTTGGTGCCGGACTTCGGTGCCACCGGGGGGCCGCCCCAGGTGATCTTCGTGCCGCCGGCGGGGGACTGGATCGCGGTCTCCTGGTCATGGTCCCAGACCAGCGGCCACCGCAGCGCCTCACTCCAGAAGTAGCCGACCTCCTGCGTGCCGTCGCAAGCCAGTGCTCCGACGGCTCCCGTACCGGCGAGGAAGGCGTTGCCGGCCGGGATGACGCAGAACTCGTTCCCGTCCGGGTCGGCGAGCACCACGTGTCCCTCCTCGGGAAGCTGGCCCACGTCGATGTGGCTGGCGCCCAGTTCCAGGGCCCTGGCCACCGTCCGCCGCTGACCCTCCGGGGACACGCTCGTGAGGTCGAAGTGAGCCCGGCTCTGGGCGGTCTTCGGTACCGCGCCCGGCAGGAAGCGAATACGGTACCCGGCGCCGTCCGGGGGCAGAACCGCGATGCCGTCGTCCGGACCGGCGGCGGGCTCCCAGCCCAGTACCCCGGACCAGAAGCGGGCCATTCCCGCCGGCATGGCGGTGTTGAAGCAGATTGCGGAGAGTCGACTGCTCATAGGCCGCGCACCCTCGATCCATGACGTGCGTGATCCGGAACGTCTCCGGTCCACGCAAGGCCCATGCGGCGGCACACGCGCGCGCCCCATGCACGCAGCGTAGGGGCGGCCCCGCCGAGGCCGCATCCGAATTCCCGCGCGGGAGACGGCACCGCCCGACGCGGCGGCCGACTATGTGCGCGGGTCGTCCGGCGCGGTGGCGGCAGGCGGATGGAAGCAGGCGACGACTGTCTTGCCGTAGGGGCAAGGACGCGCTTCCCAGCTGTCGGCCAGGGCATCGACGAGGAGGATGCCCCGCCCGCCGAGGCGTTCGGCGCTCGGCGTGCGGGTGGTGGGGAGGTCGGTGGAGGCATCGTGGACCGCGACGTGCAGGCAGCGCGTGTCCCAGGTCATCACGAGCTGGGCGTTGCTGTGGGCGTGGACATGGGCGTTGGTGACCAGTTCCGACACCGTCAGGAGTACCGCGTCGACCGTCTCGGGGGCGCTGTCCGTCCAGCCGAGCGCCCTCAGCCGCTCGCGGGACCAGTCCCTCGCCGCCTTCACGTCCCCGCTCATCGGAAGGGACCGCGCCCAACCCACAGCCCTGACCGACGACTCGTCCACCTGCACGCACCTTCCGTGATCCGGATTCCCGTCCCCTGCAGTCGCGTGTACCCCCTGGGGCGGTGTCGACTCGCGGACCGGCGTCGGTGCCACGCCCGTGGACCGGGGCCGGTTCGTCACCCGGGCCGGTCACGGCGCGGCTACCGCAGCCAGATCCAGACTGTCGCGTGCAGGCCCGCAGCAGCCGCCAGTACGACCGACAGCCAACTCGCGTGCCGTCTGAGCAGGACGCGGCGCAGCTGGAGATAGCGTCCTTCGTACTCCTGGCGCAGCTCTCCGGCGCGTGCCACGGTCGCGCCGAGCATGGCGCGCGTCAGGGTCAGCCGATGGTCGACGTAGTGCCGCGTGAAGTCCTCGGCCTGGGCCGTGGTCATCCAGGGCATCCGGTCGCACAGGGCCCGCGCTTCGCCGCAGGCTTCGTCGTAGTGGGCCCGAGCCCGCAGATAGCCCTCCGCCTGCGTGGCGACGGCCGAGGCGTCGCCGAGGGGCGGGCGCCGACTGCCGGTCATGACCGTTCGCCTTCGTGGCCCGCCGCGTCGATGGCGTCGCGCCGGCCGGTGTTCTGCTTCTGGTCCAAGGAGGTGAGGTCGAAGTGGTGCAGGTCGAAGGCGGGCGACTCCGAGCGGATACGGGGCAGGGTGCAGAAGTTGTGCCGCGGCGGCGGGCAGGAGGTCGCCCACTCCAGCGAACGGCCGTAGCCCCACGGGTCGTCCACGTCGACGGTTTTGCCGTACTTGGCCGTCCTCCACACGTTGTAGAGGAACGGCAGCATGGACATGCCGAGCAGGAACGAGCTGATCGACGAGATCGTGTTCAGGGCGGTGAAGCCGTCCGACGCGAGGTAGTCGGCGTAGCGGCGCGGCATGCCCTCGGCGCCCAGCCAGTGCTGGACGAGGAAGGTGCCGTGGAAGCCCACGAACAGCGTCCAGAACGTCATCTTGCCCAGACGCTCGTCCAGCATCTTGCCGGTGAACTTCGGCCACCAGAAGTGGAAGCCGGCGAACATCGCGAACACCACGGTGCCGAACACCACGTAGTGGAAGTGCGCCACCACGAAGTACGAGTCCGAGACGTGGAAGTCCAGCGGCGGTGAAGCCAGCAGCACCCCGGTCAGGCCACCGAAGAGGAAGGTGACGAGGAAGCCGGTGGCCCACAGCATCGGTGTCTCGAAGCTGAGCGACCCCTTCAGCATCGTCCCGGCCCAGTTGAAGAACTTCACACCGGTCGGGACCGCGATCAGGAACGACATGAACGAGAAGAACGGGAGCAGCACGCCCCCGGTCACGAACATGTGGTGGGCCCACACCGTCACCGACAGACCCGCGATCGCGATCGTCGCGCCCACCAGGCCCATGTAGCCGAAGATCGGCTTGCGGGAGAAGACCGGGATGATCTCTGTGACGATGCCGAAGAACGGCAGCGCGATGATGTACACCTCCGGATGCCCGAAGAACCAGAACAGGTGCTGCCACAGCAACGCCCCGCCGTTGGACGAGTCGAAGATGTGGGCCCCGAACTTGCGGTCGGCCTCCAGCGCGAACAGGGCCGCGGCCAGCACCGGGAACGCGAACAGGACCAGTACGGCGGTCAGCAGCACGTTCCAGGTGAAGATCGGCATGCGGAACATGGTCATGCCGGGCGCGCGCATGCAGACGATCGTGGTGATGAAGTTGACCGATCCGAGGATGGTGCCGAAGCCGGAGAAGGCCAGCCCCATGATCCACAGGTCGCCGCCGATACCCGGCGAGTGCTCCGCGTTGGACAGCGGCGAGTAGGCGAACCAGCCGAAGTCGGCCGCGCCCTGCGGCGTCAGGAACCCGCCCACCGCGATGATCGAGCCGAACAGGTACAGCCAGTAGGCGAACATGTTGAGGCGCGGGAAGGCGACGTCCGGCGCGCCGATCTGCAGCGGCATGATCCAGTTCGTGAAACCCGCGAACAGCGGCGTCGCGAACATCAGCAGCATGATCGTGCCGTGCATCGTGAACGCCTGGTTGAACTGCTCGTTCGACACGATCTGCAGGCCGGGCCGGGCCAGTTCGGCGCGCATGACCAGTGCCATCACGCCGCCGACGAGGAAGAACGCGAACGACGTCACCAGATACAGCGTGCCGATCGTCTTGTGGTCCGTGGTCGTGAGCCACTTGATCACTGCGTTGCCGGGCGTCTGGCGCAGAAGAGGCAGTTCGTCCGCGTAATGGTCGCCGGCTGCCGGCCTGTGAGGCCCCTCGACGGTCGTCACAGCGCGCATTCCTCCCGATACTCTGCGGTGATTACGGGGGGCATTCTCGTCTCGCGAAGCGCGTCGCGACGCCGAAGGCAAATGACACGCGGGCCGATCCGTACTCCTTGCACTCGAACGGGCCAGCGCCCCGAGGAGCCGGGGCGGTCGGCGGGCAGGTGCGGGACCGTCGCTGAGCGGCCCGGTCCCGCACGACGCGTTCTACACCCGGTCCGCCGCGATCAGGATGTACTGGAAGGAGCCGTCACGATAGGACTCGATGAACGCGTCCTCGATGCCGGTGACCAGCGAGGACTCGGCCCGCAGCTCCCAGTAGGGCAGTGTCTCGGGGGTGAGGTCGACGATGGTGTGCGGCACCAGCCGGTTGTCGGCCATGGCCCGCAGGTACTCGCGCCGGCTGTGGATGTTGCACTCGAAGTGGGCGTTGATCTGGGAGACCCACTTCGACGGCTGGCCGTAACGGGGGTTCCAGCAACCGGTGATCGTCACATACCTGCCACCCACCCTCAGGAAGCGGGAGTGCTCGGCGAACAGGTCGTGCAGGTCGACGTACATGGTCGACTCGTTGTTCCAGGAGGCCGCGACACTGCCCTTGTCGAAGGGCGTGTCGAGCATGTTGCACACTCGGGAGCGCACGCGGTCCTCGATGCGCAGCTCCCGCGCACGCGTGTTGCCGAAGTCGGCCTGGGTGGAGGACAGGGTGATGCCCTCCACCCGGCAGCCGAACCGGCGGTGGGCCATGACCATGGAACCGCCGCGCCCGCAGCCCGCGTCGACGAGGGTGTCGTCGGGACGGATGGGACCGAGGTGGTCCAGGAGGAATTCCGCCTGCGCCGACTCCAGCCGGTGCAACTCCGCGACGAGCCTCGTCTCGTACTCGCCGTGTGCCGGGTCGCCGAGCGCGGCGCGGTCCACGGCGCCGATGCCGTAGTGGTGGTGGTACAGCCCGTCGACGTCGCCGAGGCGCAGGTTCACCGGCCGGGCCTCGCTGTTCCAGTACCGGGCGATGTCCTCCTGGTACGGCGTCGCCGGGGCCGGGATCTTCGCGGTGGCGATGGGCGTCGTTTCAGTCGTCACAGAGATGTCCGTTCCTTACCAGAAGTCGGGCAGGCCGTATCGGTAGGTGTTGGTGCGGTGCCAGTCGTGGTTGCCGTCGACCCACGTGGCCACGCCCTTGAGGAAGCGCAGTACCGGGGGCAGGGGGCAGGCCTCCGCGAGTTCTGCCGCGGCGGCCTCGAACGCGTGCTGGAGTTCGTTGTGGATCTCGATGGCCTTGAGGTACGCGTCGCGATCGGAGAGCTGCTCGCGTTCCGCGATCACCACGGGCAGGTTGAGATGCCGGCCCGGGCTCTTGAGCTCCTTGGTGTACGAGTACAGGTCGTTGACGATGGTGGTCGCGTTGCCGGCCAGTGCGATGACCCGTTGCATGTCCGGCCGGGCGTGCAGGTCCGCGGGCAGTTCGTAGCCGCCGACGGTGTCCGTGATCGTGGGGCAGGGGCGGAAGTTGTTGAACTGCCGCATCGCCAGGTACTCCCACACCTCCGGGACGTGACCGGTCTGCGCCCAGGCGGCCTCGGCCAGGTAGCCCATGTGCAGCCGTGCCATGTCGTGCCGGTAGCGGTCGGTCTGGGAGGGGCCGGCCGCGCGGACGAAGTAGTCCATCGCGCTGCGGTACGCCCGTCGCGGGGCGTCCGAAGCCAGCGATTCCCGCCACGGTGGCGCGTACTCCGCGGTGGTGTGGAAGGGGTCGATCGCGGTGTGTGCGAGCAGGAGACGACCGCCGAGGCCGACGGGTGACCCGCCGTGGTCCTCGCAGTAGCAGTCGTCCACCGCGTTCTCGGCGACCATCAGCCGCGTCGCGAGCATCAGGTGGTCGACGGTGGGGGCGTCGGGGTGGCAGCCCACCATGTAGCGGCCGACGGAGAAGCCGTCGAACTGACCCTCCCATTCCTCGGGGTAGAGCTGGACCTCTTCCTCGGCCCAGAGCTTGATCCGGCGGCTCACCTCCTCGACGCGCACGGGGTCGGGTTCCGGGACCGGGTGGTAGTACAGACCGGGCACCGCACGGCCCTCGGCGGGCGCGGCGGAGGCCGGCGCGCCGGTGTCCGGAGGTGCGGGTCTGAGTCCGCCGGGCAGGGCGACCGAGGCCGTGCCCGGCCCGGTCGGGCCGCGCAGGATCCGCTGGAGCGCGGAGCCGTCCGCGGGCGTGTGGTCCGGCTTCCCGTCGGGGGAGACGGGTGCGGCGCTCGGCGCCGGGCCGGGGGTCGTGACCGGCGGGTGCAGCGCTGCCAGGAAGCCCGAGTCGGGCATGGGCGGCTCCTTGTCGCGGTGGGGTGGTGGCACCGTTGAGTGCATGACGTGCCGTCGCAGGGACCGGCGGTGCGCGGCGTTCAGCTCGGGTGGGGAGCGACCTGCACGTTCTCCATCACGCCGAGAGCGTCCGGCAGGAGCACCGCGGCGGAGTAGTAGGCGCTGACGAGGTAGGAAATGACCGCCTGTTCGTTGACACCCATGAACCGCACGGAGAGCCCCGGCTCGTACTCGTCCACCAGACCCGTCTGCCGCAGGCCGATGACGCCCTGGTTCTTCTCGCCGGTACGCATCGCGATGATGGAACTGGTCTGTTCCCTGCTGATCGGGATCTTGTTGCAGGGCAGGATGGGGACCCCGCGCCAGGCGGGAACCGACTGCCCACCGAGGTCGACGTGTTCCGGGTAGAGCCCGTCGGCGCTGAAGCCGCGCCCGACGGCGGCGATGGTACGGGGGTGCGCGAGGAAGAGTTTGGTGCCGCGGCGACGACAGAGCAGATCGTCCATGTCGTCCGGGGTCGGGAGACCCGACCTGGGCTGGATGCGCTGCTTGAAGTCGGCATTGGGCAGCAGCCCGAACGCGCGGTTGTTGATCAGCTCGTGTTCCTGGCGCTCGCGCAGGGCTTCGACGGTGAGCCTGAGTTGCTCCTCGCTCTGGTCCATCGGGCCGTTGTAGAGGTCGGCGACCCGGGTGTGGATCCGCAGAACGGTCTGTGCCACGGAGAGTTCGTACTCGCGCGGCGCCAGTTCGTAGTCGACGAAGGTACTGGGCAGCCCGGCCTCGCCGACATGGCCGGCCGACATGGCGATCTCCGCCTCACCATGCTTGTTCTGCCCCAGCCGTGCGCGGGAGCGGAACGCGTCGAGGTGGTCCTGGAGACGCGGGGCGGAGGCGAGCACCGCCGCGAAGTCGGCGCGGGAGAGGGTGAGGAGGGTGCCGGCGGTCTCGGCGGTGACCGTGCAGTCGTGCCGGGCCCCGGAGTCCACCAGCGCGTCCGCACCGAAGTGGTCGCCGTCCGCCAGTACCGCGACGGTGATCCGGCCGCCGTACTTGCCCTCGGACGTCTTGCTCACCCGGCCGTGGGCGATCAGGTGAACCGCGTCGGAAGGCGCTCCGCGTTCGGCCACGACCTCGCCCGCCGCGAAGTCGCGTTGCGCGCAGCGGCCGGCGAGCGCGGTCAGGACCTCCGTGTCGTCGAATCCGCGCAGGACAGAGAGTTCGGCGAGCTCGCTCGGGATCACCCGGACCGCGGCGCCCTCCTGGACGAACTCGACGCGCCCGTCGCCGAGGGTGTGGCGCAGCCGCCGGTTGACCCGGTAGGAACCCCCCTCCGCCTCGACCCAGGGCAGCATGCGCAGCAGCCAGCGGGAGGTGATCTCCTGCATCTGCGGGGCGGACTTGGTGGTGGTGGCGAGGTTGCGGGCCGCGGCGGTGCTCAGCGACTGCTGAGGCGCCACGGGCGTGGGCTGGGTTTCCGGGATGCTGTCGACGGACATTGAGTGGCGTTCTCCTTGCACGACGAGTCGTCCGGCGCACACGGCCGCGCCGACCGGGAGAAGGGGAGGAGTGGGCAACGAAGGGGACGGATCACGGCAATCCGTCCACTCGCAGAAGCTAGT
>NZ_BEWB01000015.1 GCF_003112555.1 Streptomyces coelicoflavus
CTCTTCCTGCGGCAGCAGAGTGCGGCGCGACTGCAGTTCCAGCAGGGCCTTGAGCAGGGTCAGCCGTCTGCGGTGGATCTCCCTGAGCCGGTTGTTCAGCTCGCCCGGGTCCCTGATCGCGTCTAGACCCTGGCCGAGCGGCCCGGCGTCGAGCGGGTTGACGCGGCCGTGCAGGCCAGGGCCGAGCCGGACCGGTTCCACCCCGAGGTGACGGCACAGGGCGGCATATTCGCCCTTCACATCGCCCGCGATCAGAGTCCGGTGGCCGAACGCCATCAGCCGGAAGCACAGCGCCTTGACGTGCGCGCTTTTCCCGCTGCCCGGGATACCGGTGATCATCACGTTCGGGTTGGTGCACAGCCCTTCCTTCACCCACACCGCGGGGTGTGCGCTGAAAGCCTCAGTGGTCAGGGTGTTCTGCCCGATGTACGCACCGACGGGCGGCAGGGAGGCGGCGTGCAGGAAGGGGTAGGCACCGGCTGCGTTGGCGGTATCGGCCCGGACTGCCTCGACGCGGGGCAGCGAGGCGGCACGCCCCGCGTACGGCTGCGCCCAGCCCTTCCTGGGCGCGACCCGCATGGCCGTGCCGGGGTCCTCCAGCAGCCTCGCGCGCCGTTGGTCACGGACGCTCGGCTCGGCCGGCGGCGCCTGTGCAGGACGCCGGTCAAGACCCGTGCCCTCGCCGAACGCGGACTCTTTCAGCAAGGTGTCGCCGGCTTCGCGGCGCTTGAAGGACCCGGACAAAGAGGACAGCAACGAGGGCAATGGCATCAGAATCCGATCCTCCGGTCCGGCAGCCCCTGTCCCAACGGCAGCGCAGCAGCCGCGAAGCCGGCGTCCTGGGCGCCCCACATGCGGCGCAGCTCCAGTCCGGAGGCGGCTGCGTCCGCCTGGAGTTCGGCGCAGGCGGTTTCCAGTTCGCCCGGGTCGGTGACGGTGACGGCGAGCACCGCGATCAGCCGCACCACGCCCTGGCCCGCGGCGCGTGCGACGTCCTGGGCCCTGGCCTTCTGGGCCTCGAGCAGCTCGTCGGCGGACTCGTCGCGGCCGGTCTTGGCACGCAGTTTGCGGGCGGACTCCCGTTTGGCCTTCTCACGGGCGAGGTCCTGCCGGGCCCGGCGCGGCCCGATCGGTTCGTAGACGATGCTCAGGCTGCGGCGGGCGTTCTGCCGGGGCCTGAGCAACGGCTGCAGGAAGGTGGCGTACACGTCCGACTGCGGCCAGGTGCGGATCTGGTACGAGACGGTCCACGCACCGTCGTGACGGTAGGTGCCCCAGTCGGTCTCGGCGTACGCCGGGCCCGCCAGTTCGGGGATCACCCCCGGCTCCAGACCCTGCCAGTCGGGCGCCTGGGCGGCGGCGTTGCGGGTGGCAAGCATCAACTGCGCCTCCGGGTCGTACGCAGTACGCACTACCTGGGCCAGTGCGCGCGGGGCGAGCCACTCGACGATCTGCAGGCTCGCCGACGACAGGGAGCCGTACATCGCGTGCAGCTCGCGCACCAGGACCGCGGCCGCCCCGGCCTGCCCGCCGCCGGCGCCCTTGACGGCCGTTCGGGCCCTGGCAGCGGACAGGGTGACCGACAGATAGGTCTCGCGGGTCGTGGCAGCCGGGCCTGCTCCCTCCATCAACTCCGTGAGCGCGGCGACGGCCTCCTCGGGTGCGTCCGCCGCCAGATGCCGGCCGGTCCAGGAGCGCAGGGCCGCACCGTCGTCGGGCAGGCACCGCTGGTGCACCGCGATCCGGACGATCGGCGAGTCCTCGGTACAGAAGCCGCGCAGGAAACCCGCCCAGGCCGCGACCCGGGTGGTCTGCCGGTCGCTATCGACGAGGGCCAGGCCTGGAAAGGTAATGCGGGCCACAGCCGTGTAGGTGTTCGCCACCGGGTCGTGGGAAACGCCCAGGTCGCCGCCGAGACCGTCAGGGGCCTCCAGGAAACGGAGCCGGGACAGCACACCCGGCAGGTCGGTCGGTTGCCGCCCTGTCGCCCTCGAGCGGGGGGCGAATGCCCCGGACTGGAAGATGTTGCGCCTGGTGGCCACGTTGATCTGATGCCTTACTGCGAGACCGATCCATTCCTCCGCGCTCAACCCCAGCACTCTCCCGAAGGCGAGTACGAACAGCACGGCGGCAGGTGGCAGGCACACGAACGCAGCCGTCCAACTTCCCAGATTGATTGGGGTGAGTATCAGCACACACCCGCCCACGACCAGCGCGAAGCCGGCTCCGGAGAGCCGTCCCATGAAGCCGCTGCGCTCGGACTGCCAGCCTCCGTAGGTGACGGGGAGCGCACCGGATCCGAAGCCGGTACGGGAACCAGAGCCGGGCATCGGCTACGCCTTCCTCGGTGACGGGACGTCGGTGTTGGGCGGGCCGGTGATCACCGGTGCGGTGTCCGGCCGCTGCGCATGTTCCTGGGGTGGCTGAGCGGCCGGGGGAAGGTTCGCCGCGTCCGGACCGCGCGGCGGAACGACCACGTGACGGCCGCCGGGGGACGCGGAGTCGAGCCCGGCGTGCGCGGCGGTGTTGGCCATCCCGGACTCGAGGGTGTCCTTGCCCACGGAAAGCACCTGAAGCCCCAGGCCAAGCGGTCCGGCCACCCGGGCACCGAGGCGGCCCCCGGGCCCCTTCATACGGGCCTTGAGCGACTCGTTGGTCCAAAACCCCCCACCACCCTGGGCATTGGAGCCACTAGCCTGGGTCCAGGTGTTGTCGCGCTCCAGGGCACGGGTATAAGCGGGGCCCCCGCCGACGGCACCCGCGCCGCCGAGTTCGGGTCGGTAGCCGCCGCCCGTCGACGCCGCCGACGAACCCAGCGAACTGATCAGCCCGCCCGCCGCCGCTGCTCCGGAGCCGAGGGTCGAGAAGGTCATGAACTTCGCCAGGACGGGCCAGCAGAAGCAGGCCATCAGGAAGATGACCAGGCCCACGACGACGTTCTGCATGCCCTCGCCCTCGGCGATGGCGAAGAAACCGATCGAGAAACAGAACACGATCATCGGCTTCATGAGGATGAGCGCCAGCAGCGCGTCCCGGGCCTTGGGCCACCAGTCCTTGGTGGCGTCAGACATCTGCCCGACCAGCACGATCGGCATGGTGGCGACCAGGATCATGATTCCGGCCTGCCGCAGGATCACCTCGATCCACAGCGCGCCGATGGCCAGGATGCACACGATGCCGATGACGATGACCACGGCGACGGCAGCCGCAGTGACGCCCTGACCGGTGACCAGCGCCCCACCCGCAGTGGCGGTGCCTCCGCCCCCGGTGATCAGGCCGCCGAACAACTTGCCGAACTGTGCCTTCATGGCCTCGTCCGCGCCGGCGCCCCCACCGCCGTCGAACGAGTAGTCGATGATCCAGGTGGAGATCGCGTCGGACAGCTCCAGCGCTGTCGTGGTGACCGTCCAGTACGCCGCGGTGATCAGCGCCCACTTCGCCAGGCCGAAGACAGCCGTCGCCGCGTGTTCCCCGCGGTGGCTGACGGACATCTTCCCGAACTGCAGCAGTAGGAGGAACACGGCCAGGGCCGCGGACAGCGATGTGGCGACGCCCATCGGTTCCTTGACGCCGGTGTCGTCGAGGTCCACGCCAGAGGCGTCGTTGAAGACGTCCGCGAACTGCTCGAGCAGCCACACCACCGCGTTGCCGATGTACTGCGCCGCCTCTTCCAGAGCGTCCCGGGCCATCTCGGAGACCTTCTCGCCGACCCAGTCGCCGAGGCCCTGCCCGCCCGGAGGCCCGTACTTCTTGTAGGCCGTCTCCTTGCAGAAGACGAGCGACGACCCCTTCTCGACGCACTTCTCGAGGAGCGTGAACCTCTTGTCGAAATCGGACTGGTCGAGTTCGCCCTTCTGCACAAGGCCGAGGTTGGTCCGGCGCCACTCCTCCAGCTTCTTCTTCTCGATCGCCTTCCATTCTCCGTCGCTGCACTCCGGGGACTTCTCGCCGCCGGCGCCCTCGCACAGTCCGACGGCACCCGGCAGATCGCCGGTCTCCGGCAGGCGGCAGAGGCGGTCGTCGTTGATCTGGTCGTAGAGGCAGTAGTCGCCCTGCTTGTCGATGCCGCAGGGTGCGCCGCCGCTCCATTCGACGGGGCACTGCTTGCCACTGTCGGGGCCGAAGTCGAGGTGGTACTTCGGGTCGTCCGCAGCCAGGGCCACCGGAGCAGTACGCACGCTTCCGCCGGTGCCCGGACCATCGATCCCTGCACCTGTGCCTGTACCGAAGCAGGTCAGCAGGACGGCCAGCAGGAGAATGGGACGAACGACGAGACGGGCGAGCCGCTCAATCCGCATGCCTCACCTGCTGCCAGCCGTCTGCCCAGGAGACGTGGGAGTCGGGAAAGTAAGCGCGGGGAAAGGAGCGCTTCTCCCGGTACTCGGGCTCGTTCGTGATCTTCCAGGCGCCGCCCTGCCACTTCAGCAGCAGGTCGGTGGCCTCGCCCTTGAGCGGTTCGTCGTCCGGACTGCCGTCGGCCTGTGTGGCGTACCGGTCGTAGTTCATCCAGACCTGCACGACCTTGCCCTCGGTACCGGTCAGGGAGGTGGCCCGGACGGCGTTGACCGTGGTACTGAAGGTGATCCCGGCCGGCGTGCCACCGGACGGTGGAAGGCCGGCGTTCCCGCGCAGCTTGCGTACCTCGGAGACTTGCTCGTCGACGTATCCCGCGGTGTCCGGTGAGACGATCGCCTCGAGCTGCTGACGAGCCTTCCTGTCGTCGAGGAAGGCGTACTCCTCCCAGAAGTGCACGGCGGTGGAGATCGCTCCGACCGGCCCGTCGGAGAAGCCGGTGGACAGCCCGTCCACCTGGCCGGTCGGCTTCTCGAGTACGAGTTTGCGGGCCTGGTCCGGAGTCATCTCCGCCTGTCGGCTGTGAGCGGTCGACGACGGTCCGGCCGCGGCCGAAGCCGAGGGCGAAGCCGTGCCGGGACGTGAGTCGTCGCTCCTTCCAAGCACGGTAACGGCGGTCACGCCTCCCCCGGCCAGCACTCCGAAGACCAGGAGGCCGAGCCCAGCGAGCGTGATCCGGGCCTTGCGGGTTTTGCGATCGCTCACCGGCCGGCCCTCACTTGCCCATGTTGTAGAAGGTGGTCACCAGCGCGGCGGTCACGCCGATACCGCCGGCCCCGAACAGGCTCCACAGGATGGCCTGCTTGCCGCGCGCGGCTAGGGCGGCCCGCTCGCTGTTGTGTCCGACAGCGACCGCGGCCCAGCCGAGCAGGCCACCGAGGACGGCTGCGGCAAGGCCCAGCCCGGCGGTCCAGTTCAGGAGGGACTGGACCGGCTTGTCGACGTCCTTGGGCATCTGCGGGGTGACGTCGGGGACGGCGTCGGCGAGGAGACGCACATGCGGGTCGGCGGCCATGGTGTGCACAGTGGCCAGGAGCTGACTCATATCCGATACCTCGTCAAGGAGTGGTGACTGCGGGCGTGACGGGGCCGTCACGGTGCCGGAGCCCGCAGTGGGGCAGGGGCCTCAAGGGCAGCGGCAATGGCCACAGCGGGAGCGGGCAGTCGGACGGGAGCGACAGGGGCAGGGTGTGGAGCGCCCGGCAGCGGACGGCCCCAGGCCGTATGCGCCGCGGTCAGGACGGCCCCAGCGAGCTGTGCGCCGGCCTGCCGGGTGCACGAGCGCAGGCGGGTGGCGGCCAGGGAGTGGGCGTGGACGTGCGGATCGTGAGGCACCTGCACCACCGCGGCAGTACGGGACGCGAGCATGGTCGCCCCGGCCCGCACGGCCACCGGCAGGCGACCGTCGCCGGTCGCGACCAGGGCGACGACGGTACGCCGGAGCGGCAGGCCCTCGGCATGCAGGACCATAACCGCCTGCTGCAGGCATCGCATGCCCTGGGCAGTGGCGGCCGCGCACAGAACTGGCACGGCGAACGGCAGGTCGTACCAGCCGCGCGTCCGGCCAATCTTCCCGGCGCAGCGAGCGGCCAGGAGGTCGTGGGCGAGCGGATGGACGGTGTCCGCGACCACGGCCTGCCAGCCACCGATCGCCGCCAGTTGGTACCAGGCAGCGGGATCCTCGGGCAGGTTCAAGGGCCGTGTGTGCCACTCCTGTCCGTCGGACAGGAGGTGCCATGTGGCACCGCCCGCGTTCGAGCCACCGACGGCGCGGCCGTGCTGAACGACGCACGCCTGTTGAACGGCGGACCGGGTGAGAGGCTGGTCCGGCGGCAGCGCGGCCAGCCCGCCGGTCTTCTGCTCGTCGAGCAGAGCGGGCCAGGGGGAAGACAGTCGAGGCCCGAGATCCAGCACCACCGTAGAGCCGCTCGAGGCCAGCCCGGCGCCGAGGAGCCTCGCGACCGTGGTACGTCCGCTGCCCCCGGTGGCGGCCATCACCGGCACCGTCAATCGCGCGCCCATGGGCAGCTCCGGGACGGCGTCGGTCCGTTTGCGCAGCATCCCCCACCCTCTCCAACGAGAGTTGCGTTAGCTAATAGCCCACGCGACCGCTCCAACCATCAGCCGAGAAGCGAACCTTACACGGACAACGGCCCCTCCCAGAAAGGCAGATCAAAGCATCACCTTCATGTGGCGAGATTGCGCAACGTTATGGGCCGTCACGCTACGATTCCGCCGTTGACCTCCGTCCCGGAGCCAGTATTTCGAATTTGAGTGAGCAAATCTGCGAGCCAGTCAAGAGGTGCTCGAGTGAGGGGCAATGCGGTCGGGCGGGGCCTGTTGGCCCTCGGCCTGGGACTCGTCATGACCCCACTCGCGCTCGGTTTGGGCGTGGTTCTGCTGATCTCCACCTTTGATGAGGAAGGCGACGGCAGGGTCGGCAACCCGCTCTGGGGGCTGCGGATCGGCAGGGGCTGGGTGCCCGCCCAGTACGCGCCGCTCATCCTCCAAGCAGCCGCCGACTGCGCCGCAGGCCTGTCCCCTGCGGTACTGGCCGCCCAGATCAAGCAGGAATCGGGCTTCGATCCCGAGGCGGGCCCCAGCACGGCCGGCGCGAAGGGCATCGCGCAGTTCATGCCCGGCACCTGGATCACCTGGGGCGTGGACGGCAACGGGGACGGCCACAAGGACATCTGGGACCCGGAGGACGCCATCCCGGCCCAGGGCCGGATGATGTGCTCCCTGCTGAAGAAGGGCAAGGCACACCCTCGCTACAACGGCTCCCCGATCGAACTCGCCCTCGCCGGATACAACGCCGGCTGGGGTCGGGTCGACCAGTACCAGGGGGTACCGCCGCCCTCGTTCGCCGGCGGCCAGACCTATCACTACGTACAGAACATCATGCGGATGTCGGCCGACTTCGCCGCGCCGACGCCGAGCAAGGACGGCACTCTGCCCACCGGGTACGAACTGTCCGAGGGAACACCGAAAAGGGTGCGCGTGGCCGTTTCGTGGGCGCTGAAGCAGCGAGGGGGCCGGTACCGATTGGGCGGCGACTGCACCGACGCACTGGGCGACAACCCGGCCCGCTGGTGCGACTGCTCCTCCTTGGTGCATCAGGCCTACCGGGCGGCCGGGGTGAACATCCCGCGGGCCACATACGACCAGGTCGCCGTCGGCACCAGGGTCGGAATCGACACGCCCAAGCCGGGCGATCTGGTGTTCAACCCGGGGTCCGCCGGTTCGGACGCCCGTCCCGGACACGTCGGCATGTACATCGGCCAGGGCCTGATCGTCGAAGCGCCGCGTACCGGGCTGAGGACCCGCATCGTCACGTACGAAAGCTGGCGCAACAGCACCAGTCATCTGACCCGCATCACCGAGGTCCGCCGAGTGGTGGACTGGTGAATGCCGAACCACAGCAGGAGAGTCCGACCATGCCCGAGCCCCTCTATCATCCCTGGGGAACGGTGACGCCGGAGTTCTGGCGCACGCCCGAGCCCGGCACCGCCGCGGTCCCGTCCGGTCTCGCCGCCGAGACCCTGCGTGCCCGACTCACCGTGATCGCCGAGACCGCCGGGACCGGTCACCTGCCGGACGCCGCCGCTCTTGCCGCCCGGCTCGACCGGGACACCACCTCCGAGTACGGCGAACTCCACCTGCACACGGTCCAGGTCCGCGAAGTACGCGGCTACCTCGCCGCCCTCGCCGGCGACCACACGTCGGGCCTGTCCTGGTACCTGCACGCCGCACAGCTGCGCGTCACTGTCCAGGGTCCGGGACACCCCGACGTCCAGGCAGCCACCCGCCGCGCCTACAGCCTGTGGCGGGCCGTGCCGACCGAGACGGACCGACAGCGCCTGAGCGCCGCCCTGCTGACCGTCGCCACCGACATCCACGGTCCCGACTCCCCGCTGGTTCATCACATCCGGGGTCAGCTGTACCACCTTGCGGCGCCTCTTCCTTCGTCCGCCGCAACCCCACCTGGGCAGTTGCACAACGTGTAATCCGCCTCGAGGACACCACGAGCCCCCGGGGCCAAGAACCGAAGCAGGATGGGGGCCAGGCTGGCCGTACCCTGCCTCTCTCCTACAGGCCCGTCGTCACAATGTCGGTGATTTTCACGGAGACCTTCGTGCCCGCCGACTTCGTGGAGAGGCTCGTCTCCGTGTAGTTCAGAGTCGTCTGGTCCGAGAGTTCGGCCGTCTCAAGGATGGGCCCGGACTCGTCACCCTTGATCTCGTAGGTGATCTCGTACACGGCGTCCGGGTCCAGGTCATCACTTATGCCCACGTAGGACAGTTCGGGTTCCACGGTGACGCTGCACCCCGCCGATCCGAAGCACTGCCGACTGGTGGTGCGGAGCTCGATGGTGAAGTCACCGACGGCGGGTTCCGCGAAGACGGGCTCGGGGTCGGGTACTGGTACGTCGTCGACGGTTGTGGCCGGGTCGGCGGGGGCGCTGGATTCGGTGGCGGCCGCGGCGGGCTTGTTGCTGTCGTCGTTGTTTACGGCTTGGACGACGACGATGCCCGTGCCGATGATTGCGGCGATGACAGCCGCTGCCGCGCCAATGACCACCCAGTTCCGGGGTCTTCTGGTCGACGTCGGACTGTCCAGGGCCAGGGTTGTGGGTTGGGGCTGATGGTCGGGCATCGGCGGCAGGCTGTCGGTCACTGGTCCCCCTGTGGCTGGCGTGTAGGGAGAATCATGCGCCCATGTGGGGGATTTGTGAAAGTAAGGTGCTGAGATCGTGATCAATCTAGGGGGTGCAGAAATCCGGAGCTGTAGGCCGGGACTACCCCTGCGGGTGCGGGGACGACAACCGCGCCGCCCAGCCCCCGGCGAAGAACGGGGAGCTTTCCCCGGCGTGTGCGGGGACGACGACCTACACCGCCCCGGTCTACCGCCTCCCCGACGAGCTACCCCGCGGGTGCGGGGACGACGCGGTGCACCTCCAGGACCTTGGCCAACTCCTCGAGCTACCCCCGCGGGTGCGGGGACGACCTCGCGTCGTTCGTGGGCGACGCGGTGATCCTGGAGCTACCCCCGCGGGTGCGGGGACGACTCGACGAAGCCGCCCAGGTTGGACGACTCGCGGGAGCTACCCCCGCGGGTGCGGGGACGACAAGGCCACGTCGAACGGGCGGGCCGGGGTGCAGGAGCTACCCCCGCGGGTGCGGGGACAACGTCAGGGCGCCGGCCATCTGCTTGGACAGCGCGGAGCTACCCCCGCGGGTGCGGGGACGACCCGTCGCCGTGCGCGCCCGGCCCGAAGATCAGGGAGCTACCCCCGCGGGTGCGGGGACGACGCGATCTTCCCCAGTGCCGGGAGCGGCCCGTTGGAGCTACCCCCGCGGGTGCGGGGACGACCCCGAGACGACCGCGGCGGACATCCAGGTGGCCGAGCTACCCCCGCGGGTGCGGGGACGACCTGGTCGACGCCACCGGCAACCCGGTCCTGCAAGAGCTACCCCCGCGGGTGCGGGGACGACCGCAGGAGACCGCCGAAGGTCGACATGCGCTGGGAGCTACCCCCGCGGGTGCGGGGACGACTCGCTCGGCCATCCATCCGCCCTCCGTCGACGCGAGCTACCCCCGCGGGTGCGGGGACGACGTGACGAACGGGCGGGCCGCGACGACCTGCTGCGAGCTACCCCCGCGGGTGCGGGGACGACGCGTCGTACTCCTGCGTGCGGACCACGGCCGCGGAGCTACCCCCGCGGGTGCGGGGACGACTAGTCCTCCACGTACACGCCGGTGTCGAGACCGGAGCTACCCCCGCGGGTGCGGGGACGACGGGCGCCATGGTGTCCGGCGCACTCGAGATCTCGAGCTACCCCCGCGGGTGCGGGGACGACCACATCCACCAGCACGACAACGCGGGCTGCCGGGAGCTACCCCCGCGGGTGCGGGGACGACGGCCCGTGACCGGTCACGGCGCAGGCGGCCCCGGAGCTACCCCCGCGGGTGCGGGGACGACTGCGTCCAGTAGGTTTCCAGTAGCTTCGTGAGCGAGCTACCCCCGCGGGTGCGGGGACGACGTCGCCGAGGTCGTCGAGGCCATGGGAAAAGCCGAGCTACCCCCGCGGGTGCGGGGACGACCAGTCGATCGGCGGCCGGCCCGGGCGTCCGGCCGAGCTACCCCCGCGGGTGCGGGGACGACCGGATTGCTCTCGGATCACTTCGAAACACCCCGGAGCTACCCCCGCGGGTGCGGGGACGACTATCCGGCCGGACGGGCAAGGTCGTCGGTGAAGGAGCTACCCCCGCGGGTGCGGGGACGACCGGAACCGGGTCGGGCGGCATGCTCCTCGGCAGGAGCTACCCCCGCGGGTGCGGGGACGACGGCACCTGGTCCAGGTGTCGGACCGTGCCCTGGGAGCTACCCCCGCGGGTGCGGGGACGACGGTTGGTCGTGATGCATAGGTGTGGGGGATCTGGAGCTACCCCCGCGGGTGCGGGGACGACGCGCGACGGCGGGGGTACGGCGGTCCGGGAGGCGAGCTACCCCCGCGGGTGCGGGGACGACATGCCGCCGCCGTCGTACTCGCCCGCGTCCAGCGAGCTACCCCCGCGGGTGCGGGGACGACTCTTGTGCCAGCGGTCTGCTACATACCCCGCCAGAGCTACCCCCGCGGGTGCGGGGACGACTGGGCCTCCGACGCCGGCGGTGACCATGCCGCCGAGCTACCCCCGCGGGTGCGGGGACGACAAAGTGCCGTACGTCAGCTCCGGCGGCTCCGGGGAGCTACCCCCGCGGGTGCGGGGACGACTGTCCGGGAAACCGGTCTCACCCGCGGAACGCGGAGCTACCCCCGCGGGTGCGGGGACGACACTTTGTGAGCTGCGGAGATGTGGGCGAGGGTACCTGTTTTCCTTCACATCGTTTGGGCTTCGGAGAGCATTGTCAGTGGCTCCGCTTACAGTGCCGGCACCAACTGGCTGCGAGCAGCCGAGTCTTCAGGGGGCGGGTGTGGAGGATGAGCGGTCGGTCGTCGAGTTGATGCGGTCGATGGGCCTGGCAGACGAGGACGTTGCGCGCGTGTCGCGGCTGTGGGGGAAGTCGGCTGCACGCAACGACGGCCGAACACACCTGCTGCTGGGACATCTGCTGGACACAGCCGCTGTGGCCGGAGTCATGTGGGACTGGTACGTGTCGGCCGCGTTCCGACGGCGGTTGGACGAGGTCAGCGGTGGCCGGGGCCGGGTGTGGTTCATGTGGGTGTGTGGGATCCACGACTGTGGCAAGGCGTGCCCGGCATTCCAGGCCATGGACGCGGCCGAGGCCGCGCCGGTGCTGGCGGCGGGGCTGTCGTTGGGGCGGTTGCCGGGGGGCCGGCAGAAGCGGTGGCGTCATGACGTCGCTGGAGCCGTGTTGCTCATGCCGCGGCTTGTTGCCGAATGGGGCGGTGAGGAGGCTGCCGGGTGGGTTTGGCCGCTGGTCGCCGGGCACCACGGGGCCTTCCCCTCGATCGCTGCGCTCAGGCCGCCACGGGGTGCCCAGGGGGAGGGAGCCGCGTGGGAAGAGGTCCAGCGGGGCGTCGTGGACGTCTTCACGCGCGCGGTCGGGTTCGAGGATCTTGCGGATGTCCGGCCGGTGCAGTCCCTGCGGAAGGCGGAGCAACTGGCGTTGTCGGGTCTGATCGTGATGGCGGACTGGATCGCAAGCGACAGCAGCCAGTTCCCGGGCCTGGCGGACGCCGACCAGATCTCCTTCGCCGGTGCACGACACCGTGCGGAGGCGGCCTGGGAACGGCTGCGTCTCCGCGGCGGCTGGCGGGATCTCCCACTGCCGGAGGACCCCCTGGCCCCACTGACCCACAGGCTGGGCGTGCAGCCGCGGGCGTCGCAGCGCGAACTGGTGGAGCGGGCGTGGTCGATGCCGTCTCCCGGACTGTTGGTGGTCGAGGCCCCGATGGGCGAGGGCAAGACGAAGGCTGCCCTCGCGGCCGCCGAGGTCCTTGCGGCGAGATTCGGTCTGGACGGCGTGTTCGTCGCGATGCCGACCCAGGCGACGAGTGACCCGATGTACGAGCAAGTGCTGAGGTGGGTGCGCACCTTCGACCCGGAACTCGAACCGCAGGTCGCGCTACTGCATGGCCGCCGTCGGTTCAACGCCTGGTGGCGGGCCATCTGGGATGGGAACCCGCGCCCGGACGATGACGGCTGTGGGGACGGCGACCACCACAGGGCTGCAGGCATGGCCGACGACGACTTCGGTGCGATCGACGAGGATGCCGATTACGACATGGCACCCGCTCAGCCTGCGACGGAGCGAGCCGTCGACCCCGCGACGGACGGTCCGGCGTACTGGTTCCTGGGAGACAAGCGTGGCCTGCTCACCGCGTTCGCGGTCGGCACGGTCGACCATCTTCTGCACGCGGCCACCCGCACCAAGCACGTCATGCTCCGGTTTGCCGGGCTGGCCGGGAAGGTCGTCGTGGTGGACGAGGTGCACGCCGCAGATGTCTACATGCGGCAGTTCCTTGTCGAGGCGTTGCGCTGGCTGGGGCAGGCGGGGACACCCGTGGTGTTGCTGTCCGCGACGCTGCCGCCCGCTCAGCGGCAGCGGTTCGTCGACGCCTATCTCTCCGGCGCGCTCGGCACGGCGGACGTGCGCAAGCCCGTGCCGGCGCCGGCCGGGTACCCGTGCGTCACGGTGGCCTTCGGCGTCAACGGCCGGGCTGTCACCGAGACGTCCGCAGAGGCAGTGAAGTCCTGGCGGGAGTCGGTGCCCGTACGGCTGGGCTGGCTGCCGGACACAGACCCCGGCGGGGCGCGGGTCGCCGCGGCCGTACGGGACGCCACCGTTGGTGGAGGGGTTGTTCTTGTGGTGGTCAACCAGGTCGACCGGGCCCAGGCGATCTACCGCGATCTGCGAGACGGAGGATTCGACGGTGCTCTCCACCTGCTGCACGCCCGGCTGTGTGCTGCCCACCGAGCGGTTCGGACGGCGGAGTGCCTGCACCTGATGGGGCCGGAGGCAGGTGAGGAACGGCCCGAGCGCATGGTGGTGATCGCCACTCAGCTGGCCGAGCAGTCCTTCGACGTGGACGCCGACGTGCTGATCACCGACTTGGCCCCCACCGACCTCCTCCTGCAGCGCATCGGTCGGCTGCACCGGCACAGCGGTACCCGGCGTCCGACTGCACACCAAGCACCAAAGGTGCTGGTCACCGGCGTGGCACAGGGACCGGACGGGGCACCGCAGTTTCTGCCTGCCTCCAAGCACATCTACGGCGAGTGGTCGCTACTGCGAGCAGTGGCCTTGGTGTCGGAGGCTGCGGGCACTTTTGCCGCCGCGGATGCGGGCAAGGGGGAAGCGGCCGGGTGGAGTATTCCTGATGACGTGCCAGGTCTGGTGGCGCGAGCCTACGGGGACACCGGGCTCTGCCCGGCAGGCTGGCACGAGGCCGGCGCGTGGGAGCGGTGTCAGGCGAAGGAACGGCAGCGGGAGAACAACGCCGAGCAGTACTTGCTGTGCCGGCGGCGGGAGTGGGCCTTCACCACCTTGGAAGGACTTCACTACGCAGGCAGTCGGGCCGCCTCCGAGGAGCAGCTGGACGCCGTCGTCCGTGACGGTGACCCGTCGGTCGAAGTGGTCGTCATCCGGCGGGCCTCCGGGGGCTATCGGGCCGTCGACGGAACCTGGCTTGGTGTGCACGGTGAGGTTGACGACGACGAGGCGACCGACCGTCTGCTGGGTGGTCTCGTCCGCCTGCCCCCAACTCTGACGGATGCCGCTCAGACCGAGCTGACCCCACTTTCGGGGTGGGCCGACCGGCCCTGGCTCCGTTACCGCAGAGCGCTCGTACTGGATGAGGGCCAGAGCAGGCTGCTGGGTGCGAACCGAGTGTCCTACGACGACGTGCTCGGGCTGGTCGTCAAGCGGGAGGCGAGATGAATCGGCCGTGGAGCCGGGCCAGAACCGCCTTACCCCGCACATGCGGGGACGGCTTCTCATGCTGACCGAAACACTAAGCGGGAACACCCCCGCTTCCGGGGAGGGCTCCGGCTCCACGACCGTGCGCAGGGTACCTGCTCGTCGCCGGAGCTACGGCGTCCTGGCCGACCCATGGTGCCACATTCGTCCGTTTCGCTTGAAAACATTAAGCGTTGCGTGCCACGCTGTCGGGGACCGAGCAGGAGTCAACTTCGCAACGTAGCCGTGGCGTTGACCCATCGGTCAGCGCGTCCGGGGGGACGCGGGGGCGCTCAGTACATGGAGGGGGAAGAATCATGGCCGACGAGGGGGACCTCGTTAACGACGGATGGCTCGGCGCCGTCGGTCGGGATGGCGCACAGCGCCCCGTCGGGCTGTTGCTCACATTGTCCGAAGCGGACACCATCCGGCGTCTCGAACTGCCGGTGCACACGATGCTGCCAGTGGTTCTCAGGCAGCTCTTACTACCCGTGGTGATCGATGCGCTTGGGCTGCCTCGCACTCGGCAGGAGTGGAGCGAGCGGTTCCATCGAGGCCACTTCACAAGTGACGAACGGGAGCGCCTCGCGCACTACCTGGGTCCCCGATACGGAGACCGGTTCCGTCTGTTCGACGCGGAGCGCCCGTTCGCACAGGTCGCTGGCCTCGAGGCGTTGAGCGGAGAGACGAAGACGGCTGCTCAGCTGGTGCCGTCCGTGGCGTCCGGCAACAACGTGCCCCTGTTCAGCACGCTCAGCGAGGCCGACGAGCTGCTGCTGGCGCCGGGGGACGCCGCGCTGTGGCTGCTGCACACACACTGCTGGGACACGGCGTCGATCAAGACGGGTGCGGTGGGCGACCCGCAGGCGAACAAGGGAAAGACGACCGGCAATCCGACCGGGCCCCTCGGTCAGATGGGAGTGGTCGTACCCACCGGACAGACCCTGTACGAGACGCTGCTACTGAACACGCCGATCTGGCCTGACGGACTGGAGCCGGGAGACAGGCCGCAATGGGCTTGGGACGAGCGCCCGGCCGGTTTGGGCTGCAAGTCGCCGTCCGAGGTCGCCTGGTCCCAGCGTCCGGTGACCGGTCTGCTGGATCTGCTGACCTTTCAGGCCCGCCGGATCCGTCTGATCACCTGTGAGACGGAACAGGGGTTGCGGGTGCACCGGGCGATCGTCTCGGCCGGCGACCGGTTGACGCAGACGTCCGAGGTGGAGCCGCACACGGCGTGGCAGTACACCGCCAAGCCGAAGAAGGGGCAGTCTCACCGGCGGCCCCGCCGGCATGCCTCGGGCCGCGCCGCCTGGCAGGGACTGGGAACGCTCCTGGCGATGGCGCTGCCTGAGCAGAGCGACGGCCCCTACACCTCGCTGTTGCTGCGCCAGATCGGAGACTTGCAGGTCGGCAGGGTGCTGTCCGAGCAGTATCCACTCGGTGTCGAGACCTCGGGCCTCGAGTACGGCACGCAGTCCGCCGTGGTGGAGAACGCCATCGGCGATGAACTGCCCCTGCCGGTCATGGCTCTACTCGCCCAGGACGACTGGCTCCGTGTGGCTCTGCTGGAGTGCGTGGCGCAGGCAGACCAGGTCGCCCGTGCCCTGGACGGTCTCAACAATGACCTGCGACGTGCCGCCGGTGGCGATCCGCTGCCCCGCGACAAGGGCAGCCGTCCGTCCATGCAGTTCCTGCATACCCTCGACGGGACCATGCGCCGTCTGCTCACCGGGTTGCGAACCGTCGACGCGGACGACGAGGAGCTCCTGGAGCGAGCCCAGCTCGCGTGGGAACAGTCCGTGCAGATCAACGCCGACCGGGAGGCGAATCTTCTGCTCGCGGCAGCCCCGCCGAGGGCAGTGGTGGGACGCACGGTGCGCAACGGTGACAAGGAGTTTGTCTACCGCAGCGGCAAAGCCATCGGTATCTACCGGACCAGGCTCGCCGACATCCTGCCGCGGGCCGCTGAGGAACACCGCGCCAAGCGCGAGGAGACCGCCGCAGTATGACGACCACCGGCAAATCCTGCAGCTCTCGCCCCACTGCGAACCGGAACCGTCTGTTCTTCTGGGAAGAAGCGGTCGAAGGCTGGCAGTCCGCGCGCAAGGCTGGGCAGCGTCCCGAATTCTCCGAGTACACCACGCGAAGCCTGCGAGCCTTGCGCGAGGGAGTCGGCCGGGAGGCGGGCACCGTGCCGTCCATGCGGTCCCTCCACCGCGTCCCCCTGCAGGGCGACGGCTCCGATCGCCTCCCGGAGCGCTACGTCGCAGAGCACCACACACTCGCCTTGTTCGGACTGCACCAGCACACCGCGTCCGAACCCGTCCATCAGCCGGATATCGGCCTGGGAACCGCCTGTCTGATGTTGCGCCGCGGCGAAGCGCTGACGGAGAGCGCCGTCGAGCGGCGACTGATCGCAGCCGCGACCGCCCAGGATCTTCACGAGCTGGTGCAACACCTGCGGCGGATCGTGCCGCTCCTGCGCCAGGCGGGCGTCGGCCTGGACTACACGCGCCTGTTCCACGAGCTGACCCGGTGGGACGGGGCCGGGAGGGACCGAGTGCTGCGGTCGTGGGGCCTGCAGTACACCGATCCGGGCGCACCAGGACAAGCAGACGCGCGGAGTACCGGTCAGGCGCACGCGCCGTACTGGGTGACGTTCGACTCCGGCAGCCCGAACGCCGCAGCGGAGCTGGCCGCGCTGCGCTCGGGCACCGGCCGTGAGCCGGGAACGGTCGCCGCCATGTGGCCGTTCCACCGCACCTACATGGCGTCCGAGTGGCGCAACAAGGGCGCCCTCACCCGGGACCTGGTGGCAGAACACACTGCGCTCACCCTGTTCGCCCGCCATCAACAGACACACGGCGCCCCCATGCACGTTGCGGGCAACAGCCCGGGCACAGCCGCCGGTCAGCTCGCGCGCAAGGAGACCGTTAGCAACGAGAGCAAGGCCTCCACGGCAGCGCTCGAACGGCGCTTCGGCGTGCTCCTCACCTCCGCCGACGCCGACGAACTCGCCATGCATCTACGGTCCTTCGTTTCGCTGCTCAACCGGGCCGGCATCGGGCTCGACTACAACCTGCTTCGAACCGCTCTGCGGACCTGGGATGACCCCCGCTGTCCGGACACCGCCACCGACTTTCGGCAGCGGTGGGACCGCGACTTCCACTTCGCCGCCTCTGCCTGACACCACAGTGCGGACGGACCCAGGAGCGGGTCCTGCCCCAGCGTGCCCGACCAGTACCTCCTCTTCGTTGCGTGCCCTGCTCGAGCGGCGCGCCCCCTGTTTTCAAGGAGTCAAGCCATGAGCCGACCCACTCTTTTCGTCGAGGTTCACATCCTGCAGAGCCTGCCGCCGTCCAACGTGAACCGCGATGATTCGGGCACCCCCAAGCAGGCCCTCTACGGCGGTGCCCGTCGTGCCCGCGTCTCCTCCCAGGCGTGGAAGCGGGCCACCCGCACCGAGTACGCCAAGCACATGCCGGAGGCCGACCGGGCCACCCGCACCAAGCGGATCGTCGCCCTGCTCGCCCAGCGCCTCGCCCGTCCCGTCGACACGGGCGGTGCCGGTCTCACCGGTGAGCAGGCCGACCGTCTGGCCACCGCTCTGCTGGAGCCGCTCGGCATCGCCAAGTCCGCCAAGAAGGACGACCAGTCCGCCTACCTGCTGTTCTTCGGAAAGAAGCAGCTCGACTCCCTGGTCGAGCTGCTCGACGGCCGAGCGGCCGAGGTTGCCGCTCTGCCCGACGACGACCTCAAGAACGAAGTGAAGAAGCTCTCCGTCGTCGAGGCTCTGTCCACCGGGCACCCGGCCGAGGTCGCCCTCTTCGGGCGCATGGTCGCAGACCTGCCCACCCTGAACGTGGATGCCTCCGTCCAGGTCGCTCACGCGCTGTCCACCCATGCTGTGCGCACCGAGTTCGACTACTACACCGCGGTCGACGACGAAAACACCGATGACCATGGCGCCGGCATGATCGGCACCGTCGAGTTCAACTCCTCCACGCTGTACCGGTACGCCGTTCTCGGCGTCCACCAGCTGCGTGACAATCTCACCGACGCCGAGGAGACCCGCAGCGCAGCAGTCCGGTTCGTCGACGCGTTCGCCCGGTCCATGCCGACCGGGCACCAGAACGCCTTCGCCCACCGCACCCTCCCCCACCTGGTACTGCTGACTCTCCGAACCGACCAGCCGGTGAACCTGGTCTCCGCCTACGAGGAGCCCGTCACCGGTGTCACCGGCCTGGCCTCGGAATCCGTCGTTCGTCTCGCCGACGAGCTCAAGGCGGTCGGCGGGACGTGGGGCAACGAGCCGCTGCGGACTCTGGCCACCTACACGACCGAAGGGGACAAGATCACCGAGGTGTTCGGTCCATCCCTCCCCTTCCCTGCTCTGCTCGACTCCGTCGGCACGCTAGTCGGAGAATGGCTCGCCGACGGAGAGATCGCCAACGCCGGGGCGGCGAAGGCCGGCACCCGATGACCGGCACCGACCACGCCGTCCTCATCCTGCGGCTAGCCGCCCCTCTCCAGTCCTGGGGCGGCCCCTCGCGCTACAACCGTCGCGAAACGCGCTCCCAGCCCACCAAGTCCGGCGTCCTCGGCCTCCTGGCCGCCGCCGAGGGACGCACCCGCGGAACCTCCCTCACCGATCTGCTCGGCCTGCACCTCGGTGTCCGGGTGGACCAGCCCGGCACCCTGCTGCGGGACTACCACACGTCCAGTGACTACCGCGGAGTGCCGCTGCTGTCGGCCAAGACCAACGCCAAGGGACAGCAGACCAGGACCGCACCAGCCAAATACACCGGCGTCACCCAACGCTTCTACCTCCAGGACGCCGTCTTCGTCGCAGTTCTACGCGGCCCCAAAGCCCTGCTGCAGAGCCTGGACGAAGCTGTCCGCAACCCCGTCTTCCCGCTCTCTCTCGGCCGCCGTTCCTGCCCGCCCACCGGACCTGTCAGCCTCGGACTCTGCGCCGACGCCGGGCTGAAGGAGGCCCTCGAGGGTGTGCCGTGGCAGGCGAGTGCCCATCGCCGCCGACAGGCCCAGGGCGCCACCGTGGCCCTGGAGGCCACCATCGAGGACCCGGCCGGCGACCAGCTCACCGTCGACGTACCCGACACCTACGACCTCAAGACCGGAACGCGGTTCGACCGGCGCACCGTACGTCACCTCTGGGTCACCCTACCCAGCGGCAACGACCGGCCCGCGACAGAATCGGCCCCCGCCGGACAGCCCGACCACGACCCGTTCGCCCTCCTGGGCTGGTGACCGCATGCCCTACCTGTCGAAGATCGCTCTCAACCCGCGCCGTCGCGCCGCTGCGGCCCTCCTCTCCAGTCCACACCGCCTGCACGCCGCCGTCCTGTCCGGACTGGCCGTGCAGCCCGTCACCGAACGCGTCCTGTGGCGCCTGGACGGCAGTACTCCGCACCGGGCGGACGTCCTCGTCCTGACCGAGAGCCGCCCTTCCTGGGCCCATCTCGTCGACGAAGCCGGCTGGCCGGGCGCCGACGGAGGCACCCCGCTCATCGCCGACTACACACCGCTGCTGGAACGTCTGGTCCGGGGCCGCGAGTTCGGCTTCCGTCTCACCGCCAACCCGGTCCGGAACACGATCCAGCCCAGCAAACCGAGCGAACAGCAGGCCGCCCGTCTGAAGGAGGTGGCCGACAACGGCGGTCGGCCTCGTGGCGCGCGGGTCGCCCACCGCACCGCCGCCCAGCAGCTCGAATGGCTCCTCAAGCGGTGTGAGCGCCACGGTTTCACCATCCCCGACGCCACCGTCGCTCCCCCTGCCCTCGGACTGCAGAGCGAAGGCCAGGACCTGTCCGCCGGGCCGGCGGCGACCGTCGTCGCCCGCGACATCCTCCGCTTCCGCAAGGGCGCCGACGGTCCGCGCGTCACTCTGTCCACCGCCACCTTCGAAGGCCGCCTTCACGTGAGCGACCCCGACGCGCTGCGCGCCTCCCTCCTGGGCGGCATCGGCCCCGCAAAGGGATACGGACAGGGCCTGCTCACCCTCGCGCCGCTCCGCACCGCCGAGGCGAACCATGGCTGACCCCTGGTGGCGTACCGGCCCACAGGACCTGCACCGACTTGAAGACCGCATCTCCAGCCTCTACGCCGAGCGCTGTCACATAGACCGGGACGACAACGCCATCGTCCTGGTCAACAAGGTACGTACCGTACATGTCCCGGCCGCTTGGCTCGCCGTGCTTCTCATCGGCCCCGGCAGCCGTGTCACCCACCCCGCCGTCACCCTGCTCGCCGACTCCGGCACCGCCGTGTGCTGGGTCGGCGAGCAGGGCGTCCGCCTCTACGCCACCGGCACCAGCACGGCGCGCGGCTCCCAGCTCCAGCTTCGCCAGGCATGGCTGGTCACCCGTCCGAAGGAGCGCGTCTCCGTCGCCCGCCGCATGTACGACATGCGCTTCCCCGGCGAGAACACCACCGGCCTCACCCTCCAGCAACTCCGCGGCCGCGAAGGCACTCGCATCCGCAAGCTCTACGCCCAGCACGCCGAACGCACCGGGGTGCCCTGGACCAAACGCGACTACAAACCGGGCGATGCCTTCGCCGCCGGCGACGACGTCAACCGACTCCTCTCCGCCGCCAACTCGGCCCTGTACGGCATCTGCCACGCCGCGATCACCGGACTGGGAGCCAGCCCGGCTCTCGGCTTCGTTCACACCGGCAACGCCCTGTCCTTCGTCCTGGACATCGCCGATCTCTACAAAGCCGAGTTCACCATCCCTCTCGCCTTCGACCTCGCTGCACAAGGCCTCACCTCGGAGCGTGACGCGCGTACCGCCCTGCGGGATGCCGTCGTGCAGGGGAAGCTCCTGCCCCGCGTCGTCGCCGACATCAAGCAGCTCCTCGTACCCGACGGCAGCGACCTCCCAGACGAGGACCTCGGCGCCCTCTGGGACGACGGCAACAACGTCGTCAGCGGCGGCCGCAACTGGAGCGCCACACACCACCTCGACATCATCCCTGAACTCACCGACCCCACCCCCGCGGAGCCGGCCCCGTGAGCGCCGGGACGACTGTCGTCGTGCTCATCGCGGCTCCTCCCGGGCTCAGGGGACACCTCACCCGCTGGTTCGTCGAAATAGCCGCCGGCGTCTTCGTCGGCAACCCCAACGCTCGCATCCGCGACCGCCTCTGGACCGTCCTCGCCGAACGCATCCACGACGGCCAAGCCGTCATGATCGAACCGGCGACCACAGAACAGGGCTGGTCCGCCCGCACCGCAGGCCGCGACCGCTGGACCCCCGTCGACTTCGACGGCCTGACCCTCATAGCCCGTCAGCGCCAGAACGGACAACCTTGGCGTGCTGCGAGCGAGGTAAAGGAAAACGGCATGATCACCTGACAACACCGCAGGTCGTAAAGTGTCGTCCCCGCACCCGCGGGGGTTGCTCCCTCCTCCGGTCCCTGCCCGACCTCACCTCCCAGTCGTCCCCGCACCCGCGGGGGTTGCTCCGACGGAGGAAAGCCACGTGACGTTGCCGAGAGGTCGTCCCCGCACCCGCGGGGGTTGCTCCCAGCTCGGGCTGACCGAGGACGAGGCCGCGCGGTCGTCCCCGCACCCGCGGGGGTTGCTCCTTGGCGCGGCGCTGGTACTCGGCGATCCCGGAGTCGTCCCCGCACCCGCGGGGGTTGCTCGAGGGTCGGGTTCTGGCGGCCGGATTCGATCTTGTCGTCCCCGCACCCGCGGGGGTTGCTCGCCGTCGGTCTCAGCGTCCGCGCCGTACCTGTCGTCGTCCCCGCACCCGCGGGGGTTGCTCCCCTGGTGAAGCCTGTGCCGTGGCGGCCGCAGCGTCGTCCCCGCACCCGCGGGGGTTGCTCTGGGGGACGTGAAGTCGGTCTCTGAAATCACGCGTCGTCCCCGCACCCGCGGGGGTTGCTCCACGACGCGGGACTCGCCGGACGTGCTGAGCGCGTCGTCCCCGCACCCGCGGGGGTTGCTCCCTGGTACCTCCCCGAGGACGCCGTGGAGAACGGTCGTCCCCGCACCCGCGGGGGTTGCTCGGCATACCTCATCGAGGGCGCCCGGGAGGGCGAGTCGTCCCCGCACCCGCGGGGGTTGCTCTCATGGCACCCAGCTCAGGGGGCTCGGTGCCATGTCGTCCCCGCACCCGCGGGGGTTGCTCCTCCTGCTGCTCCTCGGTGAGCCGGTCCATGTAGTCGTCCCCGCACCCGCGGGGGTTGCTCCTCCTAACGCCCCGGCCACCTCATCTCGTGTTCGTCGTCCCCGCACCCGCGGGGGTTGCTCCACCGGCTCCGGCCGGCCCGTGCCGTTGTACGCGTCGTCCCCGCACCCGCGGGGGTTGCTCCTGACGGTCTGTGTCGTCCATCTTGCCCACCTTGTCGTCCCCGCACCCGCGGGGGTTGCTCCATCCCGTACCTGGCCAGGGCGGTGTCACGACGTCGTCCCCGCACCCGCGGGGGTTGCTCGTCCACCCCTACCTTCGGTAGGGACCACCACCCGTCGTCCCGCACCCGCGGGGGTTGCTCCTACGTGGCCGGCACCTCGGGTCGTCCCCGCACCCGCGGGGGTTGCTCCCGGCAGCAGTGGGCCGAAACCCAGTACGGCATGTCGTCCCCGCACCTGCGGGGGTTGCTCCTTGTCGCGGCCGGGGAATGCCGGCGCGCTCGGGTCGTCCCCGCACCCGCGGGGGTTGCTCGGCGCAGCTGCAGCCCGAGGACGTCACGGACCCGTCGTCCCCGCACCTGCGGGGGTTGCTCGATGAGCGAGGCCGACGCCCGCCAGGCCGTCGCGGCGTCCCCGCACCTGCGGGGGTTGCTCTGCGCGTATCCGTGATCGGCTGTGGCCACCTCGGTCGTCCCCACACCCGCGGGGGGGGTGCTCCCACTACCAGATCAAGGGGCGGTGATGGCTGCCGTCTCCCCGCACCTGCGGGGTTACTCAGCCGGCCCCTGCCGTTCGGCCTGGACGACGAGGTCGTCCCCGCTCCCGCCGGGTTTGCTTCTTCGACTCCGTGCCGTTCCAGACGAGGCTGACGTCGTCCTCGCGCCCGCACGGCTGCTCCAAGGGCGCCGCCGACGCCTACCCCGTGCTGTGGTTGTCCCCGCACCCGCGGGGGTTGCTCCGTGCTGATCGGCCCACTGCCCCAGGTTGTGCATCCGCGCCGACGTTGGCGGGGGGTTGCTCCTCCTTCCATGCGGGTGCAGCTGACGGAGTGGGTGGTGTTGCATTTGCATCTCTGGCGCGCTCGTTACGTCTGCTTCCGTCGTAATCAGTTCCGAATGACGTCCATCGGTTGCTGGTAGGCAACGCACCTGCACGTGACAGGTGGCCTCGAAGCTCAGTGCTCGCCCTACCTCCTGCTCTGCCCATTGGATTGCTTCGGTTGCAGGTGTACGACGGCGGCCTGCTGGTGCTGTACGGTCCGCTTCGCCTGTTCCTGCTGCACGGTGCGGCGTCCCGTTGTCTCCCTGGCGTGCAGGTCCGGGAGCTTCTCGGCGATCGTGGTGCGCAGGGCCTTCTCGGCGCGAGCGTTGGCGACTTGGGCACGGTGGCTAGCGGCGAGCTTTCGCAACTCCCCGGCCTGGCGGGTGGCGCGACTGACGTCGTCGCGGTCGCTTTTGTCCATGTTGTGGCCGTGCCGGGCGGCGGTGGAGCGCATTTCCAGGAGCCGCTCGGTGGCCTTGTCCGCGCGGTCGGGCACGGGCTGACCCGCTGCACCGAGGGGTTGGGCGATCAGGCTGTCCCGGACGGTCTCCCACGTCTTCTCCAGCGCCTGTCGGGCGTCGCGCCGGGAGTCGGCTGCCGCGTTCCAGTACGCGGCGCGGTCTGCGGTCAGGCGCTGGGTCAGCTCGCGGTGTTCCTTCAGCGACGTGCCCGCCAGGCGCAGCGCGAGGCGGCTCTTGCCCTCCCTTTCGGCGAGCTTGCCGAGCTGGCTGGTGTGTTTCTCGGCTTGGCTGGCCGCGGTGTAGGCGGTCCTCTCGTGCTCCCGTGCGGTGGTGAGGTGGGTCTCCGCCTGGTCGAGGATTTGTCCGGCCTCGGCGGCGAACCGCTGCCCCCGGGTTGGCTGGCCGGTGGCCCGCTCCTGGTCGAGGCGGTCGGCGAGTTCGCGGGCCGTGGCCTCGGCCTTGGCGGCTTCGGTCTCGGCGTCGGCGGCAAGCCGGTCGCCCTCGGCGATGCGGTGGTTCAGCGCCTGCGGGGAGAGCGTGCCGTAGACGCGGGTCCGCCACGACGGCACCGCGCGTTCCTCGGCGCCGGCGTTCAGACGGGCGAGGAGCTGCTCGGCCTTCTCCTCGTCGAGCCGGGCCTGTTCCTGGCGCTGGGCTTCGTCCTTGGCCCGGCGGTGGGACAGGCTCACCGACTTCGCGCGGGCGGCCTTGGCCGTGCTCGTGGTCGTGGTCGTGGTCGTCTGGCGGAGCCTGCGTTCGGACTCGGCGCGGGCCTGCTCGGCGGACAGCTCGCGCTGCCGGGGCAGCGGTGCGGGCGTTGGCGGTTCACGCAGGAGGTCGGAGACCATGCTGTCCGGCCGGGACTGGCCCAGGAAACGGGCGAACGCGTCGATGGCGCGCTCCAGTCGTTCCTTCTCGCTGCGGGCCTCTCCGAGCCGGGCCTGGGTCCGCTCGTCCTCGAGGACGGCCAGCGGGAGCCACAGGTGGTTCTGGCGCCGCGCCCGGGTGATGCCGGGGTAGGTGGCGAAGGCGTTCGCGCCGTGGCCGTACGTCAGGGACGTGTTGCACGTGAGGCCCTGGCTCGCGGCGATCGTCATGGCATAGCCCAGGGACAGGGCTCCACCGGTGACCTTCCGGGTCGACACCCAGGCGGACTCCTCGCGGTAGCCGCCGGGGGCCTTGACGTCCGTCACGCGCCAGGTGATCTCGACGCGGTGGCGGTCGTCCAGGTCGGTGATGACGGCGCGGTAGCCGTTGAGCATGTCGGGGCCTTCGCCGCGGCGGGAGCGGTAGTCGTTCTCCCTGACGCGGACGACATCGCCCACGGCGAGGGTGAGGGTATCGCCACCGGGCAGGGTGTAGGTGTGCTCGGCGCCGAGTTCGCCGGCCTCGCGGCGGATCACCTGCGCGCCGAGGTTGAGGGCGTCGACGTCGCTGTTGCGGGCGGCGAGCACCACCATGTGGGCGATGAGGTCGTGCGGGTCGGCCCACTCCTGCAGACGCAGCTCGTCCCAGGCCATGAGGATCTGAGAGCGGGCCTCGTCGGCGCTCTCGGCAGGGTGGATGCGCCCGCCCTCGGCGAGCATCCGCAGCGCCAGCTCGTGGTTGCCGGTGCGCCACACGTCCAGCGCGGCCCGTTCGGCGGCGTCTTCCTGGCGGCGGTTCTCGGTGAGGGTGAGCCCGTGCACCAAGCGGTGGGTCCCCTTGAACCAGCCGCCCGGCCCGATCGCCTGAAGCTGGAGGTGGTCGCCGACGCAGACGACCTTCGTGCCGGTCCGGGCGGCCTCGCCCATCAGCAGGGCCGCGGTGCGGTCGTCGACCATCGTCGCCTCGTCCACGACCAGGACATCGACGCCGCGAAGACCGTTGCCGTTCTCGATCTCGCCGAGCCAGGCCGCCACGGTCCTGGCGGGGATACCGGAGGCGTCGTGCAGCTGCTGGGCGGCGACCGCGGCGAGGGTCGCGCCGGCGTACGTCGCACCGGTCGCGTCCCAGCCGATCCTGCACGCCTCCATCAGCGTGGACTTGCCCGCCCCCGCGACACCCACCAGGGCATCGACGCCGTGCCCGGCGGTGAGCACCCGGGTCACCGCGGCCTGCTGCTCGGCAGACAGCTCGAACCCGGCGGCGACCTGGAAGACATCGATGGCGGCGGCGGCCTGGCCCTCGGTGAGCTGCGCCGTGCCGGTGTCGAAGCGTTCCAGTGCCTGGACGCGCACGGACTTCTCCGCGTCGAGGATGTCCTGGGTGGTGTAGCGGGCGGTCGAGGACATGACGGTGGAACCGAGGGTGGGCACGCGCACCGCGTAACCAGTGACCTCCAGGACGTCGTCGCACAGCCGCTCCAGGCTGTCCGGGTCGGCGTCGAGGCCGTACTCCAGCGCGTTCGCCACGGCCGCGAGGAGCTGCGCGCGGGTGAACGTCTTCTCGCTCGCGGTCAGTCCCGTCTTCGGGTCGAACACGGCGGCCGCGAGGTCAGCGGGCGGCGGGATGTGCGGTCCGCCGCCTGGACTGTCGACGCCGGCGCCGCCGTCCGGGCCGGGCGGGCCGGGGGCGGATGCGGCCACCATCGCGTCGACGTCGCCGACAACGGCCTCGGCACGCTCGCGCCAGCTGTCGCGCATCGTCGTGGCGTCGACGTCGACCTTGTCGCGCTTGGTCGCCATCGAGGCGGCTTGCTTCTCGGTGCGGGAGGCGTCGGTGCCGGCCTTCTCGTCCACGAGCGCGGCCCGGCGGCTGAACGCGTCGCGCAGTTCGGCGGGCACCCCGTGGATCTCCCAGGCGCCGGTCCGCTCGACCCGTTCGCGCCGTACCCCGAACCGGCTGTAGGTCAGGGAGCGGACGCGGGCCTTGAAATAGGCGTCGGCGGCCGACGCGTGCCGGTGCAGGTCGTGCCCCGAGTTGGCGATCGAGCGCCACTCGCCGTCCGAGCAGAGCGCCATGTTGGCGATTGTCGCGTGCAGGTGCAGGTGGGGGTCGCCGGCCTCTCCGACCTGGATCGGTCGGGCGCTCTGGTGCTCGACCGACCATGCAAGCAGCCCACCGGTGCCCACCCGCACCGGTTCCCCGTCCCTACTGCCGACCGCGTACCCGGCCCACCTCTCCAACTGGCGGAAGGTGTCGCGCTTGGCCTCGTGCACCAGGTCGCGCAGCTCCTGCCCGCCGAGCGCGTCCATGAGCCCTTGCAGGACGCTGTCGCTCTTAGGGAGGTCGAGGACCAGGTCCCAGCCACGCACCCGATCGTCCACGCGCAGGTCTTTGTGCTCCCACGCGGTGGCCAGCTCCTCTTCGTCGTACACGTCGGCGAGGCGGAGGCCTGCGGCGCGCGCGAGCCTGTGCAGGGTGGCAACCTGCATCCGGTGAGCCTCGCCGAACCTGTTGACGTTGCGCTGCTGCGCTTGGAAAACACGAAACTGCTTGGGCCTGCCGTCGAACAGCTCGGCAGTCTTCACGCCTTGCTCCTCGGCCGCCTGCTCGATCGCCTCGACCAGCCGGGCGGTGGTGAGCTGTGCCTTCTCGTGAGCGCGGACCGACGTACGTGAGGTAACCAACCGGGCCCCGGTCGCCGGGTGGCAGCCCGCCATGATCCGCCGGGCGGCCGCCTTGCCCTCCTCGTCCAGAGCGGCACCCTCGACCAGCTCTAAGGCCTCCAGGCCGCTGCCCATCCAGACCAGCGAGGCCCCGCCCTCCGGTCGCAGCCGGTAGTCGACAGCCGGGATCCCGGCGTCGTCCAGGACCACCGTCTCGCCTCCACCGGTCTCCACCACCGCGCACCCGGCGTGCTCCTTGAGCCGGTACTCGACCTGCTCATCCGCCACGATCTTCGTCAGCCAGGCCACGGTTGTCCCTCTGTTCCCCACGTGCGCTTGTGCTTCCCCGCGTGCCGGGGTCCCCCGCGAGGGGAACCCCCTTTGTCCTCATGTCGTTTTTGATCTTTATGCCGCTTATGATCCTTGCATCTGCCGAGGCGAAGATCAGGCATCTGGTGCCCGCGGTCGGACGACGTTGTCGGACGACGTCAGAACGTCAGTGGCTGGCGACACGAAATGTCAGCGGACGGCGACATGAGGTGTGTCAGTAGGCGGTGACGGCTCGGAGAGCATCCGCAGGCTGTACGCGACGTTGTCGGGCAGGGCGTCGACGATGTCGCCGCGAGCGACCATGTCGGCGGCGGCGAGGTCTTCGAGGGCCTGGCGCTGGGCGGCGTCGGCGGTGTCGATGCCGCCGTCGACCCACACGCGCAGGAGGACCTCGGCCTCCACGGGCTGGATGGGGCCGCGGATGTCCGGGCGGGGGTTCTTCCTCCCGGCGATGGCTTCCACCTGATCGGGCCGCAGGACATTCAGGCGCGGGGCGGCCGTGTACCCGTCGGGCGGAACGTGCCGCAGGACGAGAGCGCCGCCGGTGTCGGGGTGGGTGCGCGCGTGGTCGAGCGCGAGGTCGAGGCGGGGCCCGGACCAGGACAGGGCGAGCGCGATGCCGTCGGCCGTCAGGGGCTTCTCGGCGTGCGCGAGTGCGGTGATCAGGGTCAGCGCGTCGCGGGCGGCACCGGGCCGTCGGCGGTCGAGGACTTCTCGCTGGCGGGGAAGCGCGAAGAGTTCGTCCGCTCCGGCGAGCAGGTCGGCCGGGTGGAGGTCCAGGCGGCGGGCGAGGTCGAGCAGGACGCGGACGGGCAGGTCGGGAAGCTCGTCGAGGTCGAGCTGGTGCTCGTGGACGCCGAGGAGGTCTGCGAGCTGCCAGGCGGTCATGCCGGCGGCGAGCAGGCGCCGCTTGAGGACGTGGGACTTCTGAACGGTGGCGTACTTGCGGCGGGCGCGGGGACCTTGGCGGCCGGGGCGGGGGCCGAAGCTGGCGTCATTGCTGATCACAGGCGGCTGCGGATGTCGTCGCTGAGGGCGGTGAGGTCGAGTCCGCGGTGGTGCATCCATCCGGCCTGTCGGGCGTCGTGGTGGTCCTCGTCGCCGTGGCGGCAGTGGGAGCGGTGGAGCCAGGCCGGGTTGAAGTGGATGCGGTAGCAGGTCCGCATGACGGCTTCGCGCAGACCGGGCTCGGGGCTTTTGCTGCCGGGGCTGTCGGGGTGGATGAACAGCGGGTCGGCGTCGGCGGCGCCTTGCTGGCGGCGGTAGGCGAGGTGGGCGGCGAGGAGCGGGGCGGCGTGCTCGGGCAAGGTGACGGGGTCCTCGGATTCGAGGTGGAGGACCTGGAGCGCGGTGAGCTCGATGCTGGCGTGGCGGTGGGTCCTCCATCGCCAGGGGACGCGCAGGTAGCGGGTCTCTTCGGTCTCGTACGGGCTGCCGGTGACGGGGAGGCGGATGCTGCTGCCGTCGGGGGCGGTGTTGCCGCAGGTGATCAGGCCGAGTCCGGTGGGTTCGTGGGAGAGGTGGATGGACAGGGCGGTGGCGGCGGCGTCCTCGATCGTGGCTGCGGCCCGGATCTTGTCGCAGGTGCGGGAGTCGAGCTGGCTGAGGAGGCGGGTGGTGGGGCGGGCGCCGAGGGTCTCCATCTGCCAGCGCAGCAGGTAGCCGCGGAAGAAGAGGGCGGTCTGGATGCCTCGGAGCCGGGTGAGGGCGTGGGCCTGGTCGGGGGCCGGGCCGATGCGGTGGTCGCGGAGGTAGAAGGTGAGGCGGGCGGACAGGGCGCGGGTGTGGCCGGGGCTGCCGGGAATCCGGGTGTGGCCGGCCAGGCCGCGGCGGGTCAGCCACTGGTCGGCGAGGTGGACCTCGCGGTCGTAGACGGCGCGTACGGCGGTGAAGGTGTTGCCGGGCAGCTTCGCGCGGCAGTGGGCGAGGAAGACGGGGAAGTCCTGCATAGGCAGGGCGGGGCCGGTGCCTTCGGCCCAGGAGGTCTTCGCGTCGGCTTGCAGCCCGCCTGTGAGGACCCGGGAGGGCGGCGGGAGCTCACGCATGAACGCGGGGAAGTCGATCGCGCTGAACCGGTATCCGTCCTCGCGGAAGGCCCGCAGCGGGGCAGGGACGTACGCGTTGTCCTCGGTGGTCGGCCAGATCAGCCAGACGGTGCACAGGGCGCGGCGCCCGAGCTGGGCGAGGAGTTCCAGGGCTTCGCCGGGCAGGCGGTGGGCGCGGTCGATGACGAGGTGGCGAGTCTGGTCGGCGGACAGTTGGGCGGCGGCCTGGCGCCAGGCGTCATCGGCGGGGGCCCGGTCGGCGAGGAGGGTGGAGGGGCTGCGGCCGGTGGCGGTGAGGATGTCGAGGACGAGGTCGCTGGTCCGGCCGCCGGGGGTGGGGCGCACGACGAGGCGGCCGGGGCCTTCGACGGCGGCCAGGCGGCGCACGATGCGGTGGTCGTCGCCCGCGTTGCGGACCAGGACGAGCCGGGGCCCGGGGCGCCGCTCGCAGTTGGGGACCGTCTCCGCAACGGTGGTCTCAGACATGGACGCCGCCGCCGAGGAGGGTGAGGGCGTTGTCGATGACCTCGGTGTCGATGCGGGAGCGTCCGGCGTCCTGGCAGAGGCCGGCGGCGGTGTGGGTGAAGGCGGCCCAGTCGCGCATGGTGCCCTGTCCGTACAGTTCGTCGATCTGCCGCAGCAGTGCGGCGTCGGCTTCCGCGTAGATGGGGTGGTAGCCGCGCATCAGGTCGGGGACTTCGTCGGCGGCCAGCGGGCGGAAGGGCAGACGGCGAAAGACCCGGGAGCGGAGCATCGGCTCGCGGGAGAGGACTTCCCAGCAGCCGTCACCGCCGACGTAGAGGAGGGCGAACTTCGTCTTCGGCTCGTCGTGGAGGTGGCGCAGCAGCTCGATGCAGTCGCTGTTGAGGCGCTGCGCCTCGTCGACGACGAGCAGGCGGCGGGGGTGGGCGAGCAGGTCCAGGAGCTTGTTGGTGATGTGGAACCGGTTGCGGCTGTTGGAGGCGGTGGTGCCGGTCAGTGCGGCCAGGAGCTGGTCGGCGACCAGGCGCATGGTGGGCCGCGCGGTGAAGGACAGCGTGCACACGGCCGGGCCGCCGCGGACTGCCTGTTCCTCCAGGGCGGACTCGACCGCGTACGTCTTGCCGGTGCCGGCCGGGCCGTGGATGACGCCGGTGGCGTTGTTCTTCACGAGGTCGTCGACAACGCGGTGGGCGAGCTGGAAGGTGCCGGTCGGCAGCGTCGCGGCGCCGGTGAGGTCGGCGAAGTGCCGGGGCATTCAGCTCTCCTTCTTGTCGGGCGTGGTGAGCGGGGTGATGCCGAGCAGGGAGGTGGAGGAGCGGGCCCGCAGGGCGGCGTCCAGGGCCTGGCGGGAGGCGCCGCGGCCGGTCTTCTGGTCGACGAGCCGGGATTCGGCGGCCGGGGCTCCGTCGCCGGTCATCGGGGCGAGGGTGCGCCGGGCCCGGTGGGAAGCGCGGCGGCGCTCCTGGCCAAGGCGTTTGGCCTCGGCGGCCGCGTGGATGCGGAAGGCGTCGGTCTGCTCGGCGGTGAGTAGACCGGTGGGGTGCGCGGTGCACAGATGCTTGCCCGCGAGGTAGACCTCGATCTGCCGGTCGTCGTGCGGCATGTAGCGGATCTGGACGACCTGTCCGCCGCGGCCCTGGAGCTCGGGGGCGACGTAGGACAGGGAGTTGAAGCTGATCCCGTCCTTGCGGATCGTGCGCTCGACGTCGGCGAGCATGAGGTGCCGCAGCTCGTCGGCGGGGATACGCCGCAGGGGCGCGGGATCGTCCGTCCATGCCTGGAGGGGGGTACGGCCGCCGAGCATCCGGTGCGGGCGCTCGGTGTTGTACCAGCGGGCCCAGGCGGCGAACCGGTCGACGAACCGCTCGATGCGCATCGGCCCGCCCGCTTGGCCTTCGGCTGCCTGCTTGGCGGCCACCGAGTCCTTGATAGGCCCGTACAGCTTGCCGCCGGCGTCGCGCGGCCCGCCGGTGAAGCCGGGGAGCTGGGAGATCAGCATCTGCTCGATGGTCAAGTTCAGGCGCTCTACCTTGCCCTTTCGATGCGGCTGAAAAGCGGGAAGTCGGTGCATGACGACGGCCAGGGTGCCGAGCGCCGCCTCGACGGCGTCAGCCGCGAACTCCAGGCCACGGTCGATGCGCACGCGTTCGGGCACCGCGCCGAACGGCGAGACGTCCGGGTCGTGCAGCATGGCCATCCGCATCGCGGTGAACACCGTCCCCGACGTCGGGGTCAGGGCTACGGCCCAGCCGAGCAGGGCGCGGGTGCCGTCGTCGACGACGGTCGTCATCCACGGGCAGAGCGCTTTGCCCTTCGGCGGCAGGACCAGCAGCGGGATCTGCTTGTGGTCCATCTCCCAGCACCGGCCCCGCAGCGCCGACGGTCGGCTCAGGTACACCGAGGCCGCGCGTCGGCCAGACTCCCCGCTCTGCCACGCCGCCCGCTCGGCCGGGGTCAACTCCCCGGCGAACGCGCGCTGCAAGGTCCGCAGGGTCACCGACCGCGTCCCTGTCCACCCTTCAGCCAGGAAGGTGGGCACCGGCGCCCCGGCCGTGGTGCCGTCCCCGGCGACCACCGCCTGCCGGGCGCGGTGCAGGGCTGCGATGTTGCCCCGGTAGAAGGCGAACGCCTCACGGTCGGTCTCGCTCAGGACGTAGTGCGGCCGTGGCTGCCGGACGGTGCGGTCGGCCGGCGGGGACATCCACCGCCACACGGTGCGCTCGCTCACCCCGCAGCTCCGCGCGACGATCCGCACGTGTCCGGCCGTCAGCGCCCCGTCGGCGCGCAGCTCCTCCAGCCGTGCCACCGCCGTCTGTCGAACTTCCGCCGCGATCATCGCCACGTCCCGAAGTGTCAGTGGCCTGTCGCCGCGGCGACAGGCCCGCGACATCGGCACCGCTCGAACCGGTGAACCCTCCCCGAACCGCTTGCGGCGAGGCCCGTCCAGCCGCTACTCCGGACACCGGTGTCCGCCGTCCCGGAAACGACCGATTCCGGGACGGTCGCCCGCAGGGCGGCCGGAGCACGAGAGGCGTCCCGAAAGGCGTCCCGAAACCGATGGGCGCGGCGGAGAAGCGGGACGGGTATTCGGGACGAGCCGCTTCGGCGGGCCAAGCGGGAGGGGAACGCGTGAACGAGGTGGACGAGATCGCCCGCGCCGAGCTGATCGAGCGCGAGCCGTGCCCGCGGTGCGGGGCGCCGCCCGGGTCGGTGTGCCGGGCGAACTCCGGCGTCGTCGCCGTCGACTACCACACCGGCCGCTACGGCAAGATCCCCGCACTCAAGTCCGGCCCCGCGATCCGTATCCCCGCCGCACGCGGCCCCGGCCGCACCTGGCAGCCCGGCCCCGAACCCAACCTCGACCCCGCAGTCCTCACGCGGGCCGGCGACCGCATCGGGTATGCCCGCGTCTCCAGCAAGGGCCAGGACCTCGCCGGACAGGTCCGCCTCCTGAAGAAGGCCGACTGCATCCGCATCTACGTCGAGAAGATCGGCACCCGCGAGAAGATCCGCCCCGAGTACAACGCGGCGCTCGCCGACCTCCGCCCGGCCGACACCCTCACCGTCACCATGCTCGACCGCCTCGGCCGCAACATGATCGAGCTCATCACCTCCGCACAGGACCTCGCCGAACGCGACCACCGCCTGGAGATCCTCGGCGGCCCTCTGTCCGGCATCTACGACCCGCAGGGTGCGGGCAAGGTCCTCTTCGTGGTGTTCGCTGCCATGGCTGAGGTCGAGCGGGAGTTCATCCACGAGCGGACCCTGATCGGCCTGGACACCGCTGCGGCGAACGGCAACCACGGCGGCCGCCCGCCCGCAATCGACGGCGATCAGCTTGCCGTCGCCCTGCGGCGCCGCGACGCCAAGGAACCCGTCACCTCGATCGCCCGGCACCTCGGCGTCGGCCGCTCCACCCTCTACCGCACCCTGGCCGCGTATGACGAAGCCGCCGCGACCACCGACGCACCGCGCGACGCCGGGCGCTGACGCCCCACGCGCCCGCCGGAGTTCAGGCGTCGCGCAGCAGGGGGCCGAAGGTCTCGCGGCCAAGCTCCTCTGCCCGCGTCTGGCTGACGACGGCACCCTTCACCTGCGGGTGTCCCTCGGCCCATGTGCGGGCGGAGGCGTCGCCGGTGAAGAAGTTCAGCGCGTCGCAGCACACTGCGGCGGCCGGTCCCGCATACCCGCGGTGGCCGACGAACACGACCGTCCCCGCCGGTTCCCATACCGTGGTGCCGCCCGTCATGGTGATGGTGACCGGCTCGGCGGTGACCGGGTCCGATGAAGAGATCACCACGTCCTGGTCGAGCATGGCCGCGATGCCGAGCGCGTCGATCGCGCACATCGACCACACCTGGACCCCGTCGGCGAAACTGACCCGGTGCCGGGTCGCCACGGTGGAGAACGGATACGCGGCCAGGATCTGTCCGTTCTTATCAAGGGTCAGGAAGTCCTCGCGGTCCAGCTCGGCGAGTACCTGGGTGGCCGTGCGCCCGGCGGTGGCGGCTGGCGCCTCCAACTCGGCCGGTGCCGGGGCGCTCCCGGTCGAGGCGAAGTGCCGCAGCACCGCCTGGTGCACCGCCCGCAGCCCACCCTCAACCGGGGCACGACGCCCCCGGCCGCCGCGCCCGATCGGGTCCAGGATGTCCGGGTCGCAGCAGTCCTCGCCCGTGACCGCGGACGAGCCGATGCTCAGGCCCGCGAGAGCCTGTCGCAGGAGCTCCACGCTCGGTGCCCCGTCGGTGCGGCCGTCCGCGTCCCGGTACAGGCGGCACGACACACTGGGCGCCGAACCCGCGACCGCGAACGGGTCGACGCCGTCGATCAGCACCGTGGGCGAGCCGGTCATGCCCCAGTGCGCTGCATCGGCTTCCTCCCGCACCTCGACAAGCTGCACTTCCGCCGCCCGGCCGTCCAGCGCGGCAGCGATCCTCTCCTGGGCAACCGGCGCGTTCGGGCAGTCGGGAACTGTCAAAACGGTGATGCGCATTTTCGTGGCCTTCCAGCTCATGGTCTGTGCGTCCGACGCTAGACCTTCCACCGCACTGGAAGGTCAAGGCGTAGCCTGGACGCATGCGCATCGGGGACCTCGCCACCGCCAGCGGACTGACCACCAAGACCATCCGCTTCTACGAGCAGGCCGGACTGCTGCCCGCACCACCCCGTACAGCGTCCGGGTACCGCGACTACGCCGATGAGACGGCCAACCGGCTCGCGTTCATCCGCGACGCCCAGGGCGCCGGCCTCACCCTCGCCGAAATCCGCTCCGTCCTCGCTCTGCGAGACAGCGGCGAATCCCCCTGCGAACACGTCACCGGCCTGATCAGCCAGCACCTCGGCGACATCGAAGAACGCTTGGCCGAACTCCGCAAGACCCGCACCGCACTGCGCGATCTCGCTCAGCGGGCAGCCCAGACCGACTCCGCCGCGTGCGGCGAGAACGGCATCTGCACCATCCTGTCGCCGCACTGACCAAGTCGAAGCCTCCGCCACTGACACACCACATGTCGCCGGGCACTGACACTCTCGTGTCGCCCGACAGACGTCGGAACGCAATGGGTAGCGACGTCAGATGTCATCGGCGACATGGGGTGCGTCAATGTGTCGGCTCGGTGAGCGCCCACAAGTTCACGAGGCCGGCCGGGGACGACGTCGCGTGATGTCGGCGTAGGTGACCATTCGGCAGCAGCAGGGACTTCGAGGGCATGACGCTGGGCGGCGGGCGGCGTACGGAGGCGTGCGGCTAGCTTCTGTACTTTTCCGGGATCAGCACGATGCCGCGAGTTCAGCCTCTCTGAAGACGACGCAGCCCCCGTTCGCCGACACAGAGGAAGGCGAAGGGGGGCCGGCCGGGACCAGGCAAGGGGCTGCGCTGCTAACGGGCTGCCAGCTCGGTCAGCAGCGCCGTGTACTCGTCCGGGTGCTGCTCCCGCAGGATGTCCATCCACACTCGGGCGCCTTGGACGAACGTCTCGGCTGTCATCTTCTGGTGCAGGTGGTGAACGCAGTAGAAGGCGTCGTCGTAGGGAAGTCGCTTAGGCTGTTTCGGCTGCGCCGCCTCCGCGTTGGCCGGGTCGGTCTCCTCCGCGCCGGCGCGCGGTTCCGGGATGGACTCGGGAGCAGCCTGCTCGCGCTCGGCGGGCGGTGCAAGTGTGGTGGGCCGAGGCGCTGCGGCCTGTGTCAGGGCCGACGCAGCAGCGGGTGCAGTGGCGGGCTGGTCGGCGACCTGACCGCCTGGCGTCTCCGGGATTATCACGCCGTGATAATTGGCAGGGCCGGCCGAGCGCTCGACCACTTCCCGGCTCTGGGCCTCCGTCCTCGCCCGGGCCGCTTCCGCCCGTTCGTCCGCTTTGGCTCGCTGCTCCTCGGCGGACAGCTTGCCGAGGTTGCGGACGTGTTCCACCTTCCGCGCCCCGGTGACCAGGTCCTTCTGAAGCTCGGGAGCGAGCTTCAGAAGGGACAGCTTGCTGGAGATGGTGTTCTGCGGAATGCCCAGCCGCTTGGCCGCCTTGGTCTGGGAACCGTAGTAGTCGACCAGGGACTTCAGGGCGTGGGCCTCCTCCAGGTCCGTCATGTCGTCGCGGTGGTAGTTCGCGACGAACGCGGCCTCGAGCAGGGCTTCGTCGGTGGCGACCCGTCCGTTGTCGACGCGGACGGGGATGGTGGCCAGACCGACGCGACGAGCGGCCTCGAGGCGCCGGTGGCCGTCGACGACGATGTACTGCGCCCCGTCGTCGAGGTCGCCGGCGCGGTCCGACCGGTTGCGCAGGTAGGCGTCGACCGTGGCCACGGCGATCGGGATGATGAGGCCGACCTCGCGGACGCTCTGCACCGTCTCGTCGAGGTTGCGCAGGTGGTTGCGCGGGTTGTCGGGGTTCTCGCTGATGAGGGTGACCGGCAGCTCGGTGATGGCCGCCGCGGTCGACTCCTCGCCCCCGATAGTCTGGTCGATGAGATTGCGTCGGGAGGACCGCGCTCCACGTGCTGCACCGAACGCGGGTGCCGATCCCAGGGTGTCGGCCTTGCTCACCGGGTGGCTCCCCTCGCTACTTGCCGCATGGCTTCCGCCTGATCACTCTGGGGCGCGTAGGAGAGCAGCGGCATCCGCTTGCGGACCGCTTCCCGCTGCTCCTTCAGGTCGCCGATGACGGCGAGGACCTTCGGGTCGCCGAGCGACTTCCAGTTGTCCAGGGACGACGTGGCGACGTAACCGCGGCGTGAGTCGTAGAGGTTGACGACCAGGCCGAGGTAGTCGATCTCGAGGGACAGGTCGTCGCAGAGGTCCTCGATCTGCTGGGCGAGCATCCCGTAGGCGGTGGCGGAGGAGTCCTCGGCGAGTACGGGGATGACGACCCCGGAGCCACCGGCGGCCTCGCCCCGGCGCCGGCGCCCGTAGTAGAGGGCGGCGTCCATGGCGATGCCGAGGCTGGGCGGGCAGTCGACGATGATGACGTCGTAGTCGGCCTCCAGGGGCCGCAGCGCCAGCTCGAGCGCGGCCTCCTTCTGGAACCCGCGCTTCTGCGTCGCCACGACGGCGATCTTCGCGTCGAGGAGGAAGCCGTCGAAGCAGGCGGGCAGGACGTGCAGGCGCTTCTCGAACCGCGGGTCCCTTATCTCGACGACGAGGTCGCGCAGGTCTCCGCTGCCTTCGCCGCACATGTGGGAGACGAGGCTGTCGTGGTCCGGCTCGATCTGGGGGACTCCGAGCTGTTCGCTGAGGTGTCCCTGCGGGTCGAAGTCGACGACGAGGACGCGCTTGCCCGCCTCGGCGTAGGCCTCGCCGATACCGGCGGAGATGGCGGTCTTGCCGACGCCGCCCTTCTGGTTGCCGACGATCTTGCGCTCGGGGTCGGTGCCGCGGGCACCGTGCCGAGGGGAGGGGTTGGCGTCGAGCCAGCCGCGGATCGACTGGGCGAGTCCCTGGGTGTAGGAGACGCCACGGTCGGTGCAGGTCTCCTTGAACTGCTCGTACAGCCCTGGCGGAAGCCACGTGGAGAACGACCTCGCACCGGCGGTGTCCACGTCGGCACTACCGCCCGCGCTCTCCCGCCAGTCGTTGATGGCCGCCTCGACGGCGTCCTGGATGTCCAGGCTGAGCTCGGCGGCGCGAACCTTGAGTGCTTGCTGGAGCGCCGAGGGCAGCTTGGACGCTACCTTTTCCCGGTCTCCGTCGGGGTAAGGAGATGCCATGACGTCAGCATACTGACTCCAGTTGGCGCGATGACAACCGCTTTGCATGTTCTGACGGAGTTTCACCCGATGGGCGCCCGGCCTGTCTCGCCGAAGGTGTGCCAGTCTCGGTCTGTCCGGGTCGTCATCGCGGACACCATCAAGGCAGCAGCCACCGGGAATCGTAGGGACGACAGTCTTGGCATTGGCCCAACTCGACCCGCATGACCTAGCGTTCCGCGCATGGCATCCCCAGGCGCCCGCCTCGATGACAGGCCCGGCGTAACCGTCCGCTGTCAGGAGAACCCCTCTGTGGACGTGACGTTCTGCGACCGGTTCAGCTTCGACACGGACTCCGTGCGCTATGCCGTCGAGCTGCGAGCCCCGGGGCTGACCGCTCGGGTCGACGAGGTCGTCGCCTGGATCTGGGACAGCGATCTCACGACGTTCCTGGAGGAACTCGCTGCCGAGTACCGAGGGTGGGACGGCGAACGGAGCTGGCAGACCAACGACCGTGACCTGACGGTGTCGGCGGTCTTCCGGTCCAGGGGCCATGTCGGTCTGACCTGGTCCCTGCAGCCGTGGCCGCAGGCCGCCGGCCGCTGGGGCGCCTCAGTGACCACCTGGCTGGAGGCCGGCGAGCAGATGACGTCCCTTGCAGCCGACGTTCGACACTTCCTCACCGGAGAGCAGTCGTGACGTCCGGCATCCGAGCCACCCAGGCCGGCTCACCGCTGTAGCCCACGCCGGAGAGGCAGGAGAGACCTCCGGCGTGAATTATCACGCCGTGATAATCGCCACGACTGACGCCCCACGCGCCGCCCGCCTCCACTCCCGGCATGTCGGGCTCCGGTCCCGGACGTGTCCGCTCGGCAATGCAGTTGCCCTGTGCGGACATTGCTTCTCCTGCTGACCGGGGCCCCGTCCCTGCCCTGCCCTGCCCAGGATGACGGAAACCCGTTGGCTCCTCCGTCGCCGAACTGCGACGATGCCCTCGTTCCCAGCCCGGAGGACGTGTGATCGTCTTCGTATGTGCGGAGTGCGGCGCCGAATTGACCGCGCCTCTGTCCCAAGTCGCCCTGCCCGCTCACACTCATCAGAACTATGGGGACGGAGTCCAGCTCCCCGTGCTCATGGAGCCCGGCACGTTCGCCGTGGAGTCGGAGTCCTGGGGGCCGTCATGGCCCAGCCGGGAGAAGGGCGCCCCGGATGCGGCGGCCGTCCTCGGTATCCACGCGTCCGCTGACGGGCTGCTGTCCGGCAACGTGACCGACTCGTTCGTCGTCGCCCCGGGAGACACTCGCGGCACCGTGCTGATCCCGGAGAAGAGCAGTGGCTACTGCTGCGGCCTCGACGGAGCCGACGGTCCCAACATGGCCTGCGAGGTGTGCGGCCTGCCGGTGGCGAGCAGGATCGACGACTGCTCGCTCTGGCAGGCGGTGTGGCTCGCCTCGAACGCCGTGCACCGGCACGCCGTCAGCGATGCCACCCCCGCACCGCTTCCCTGGGCAGACGTGACAGCCGCGGCGGTGGGCACGCCTCCGTACGAGCCGATCACCTCGTGGGGAGGACGACAGCTCGGGCTGTACCACTGGTGGTCATGGAGCCCGCAGTGGGAGGCGGCAGCCGGCCAGGCGCTCGCCCACCTGCTCACGGCCTCTGGAGGCCAACCCGTGTCCGTCCCGCACGGTCTGACCGCGGAGGTCTTCCAACGCGCCCTGAATGCACTGCTTTCCACGGACGGCCCGACCTTGCACGCCGCCCTGGCCGGTCCGAACCTGCCCTCTCCCGACACAGACGCCGGCCTCCTGCTCGTACCGGAGCATCCACAGACGGGGGAGCCATGGGCCCCGGCCGGAGGTACCTCGGCGTACCTGGTCCCGCTGCCGCTCGGTGTGTGGCTGTGGCTGGCCTTCCCCGAGCCTCACCTGCCCGCAGACCCTCCGCCGCAGGCCCTGCCCCGCGAACTCCTCCGGGACGACCCGCCCTCGCCTCGGCCCGGGCACCTGTTCCGAATCGACGCGGGAGTCTTCCAGCACACCCTGCTGCGGCTGCCGGGCGCCTGTGATCCGTGGCTGCACAAGGTCCTTGAGAACCTGCCGACGCACGTGCGCACCGGCCTCTTCTGAGCACGTCGCGAGGGGCGTGGCTTGGGCGTTCGCGCACGGGGGCAGCCACCGAGCCGCCTCCAGCGGGAGGGATTATCACGCCGTGATAATTGCCTGCCCAGCAGATCCGTGATGCTCAGGCTGATTCGCCGGCGGAGAAACGATCCGACTCCAGAGTCGGATCGCTTCACATCTTGATTCGCTGCAGCGCTGGGAAGCACGACTTGCCGTACGGAGGGGGAGGGGAGCTGCTCCCACTGGATGCGCGTCCGGAGGGGCGGCGTCTTCACTCGCCTTGGGGCGGGGCACACCCACGAACGTCCGGCTTGGATTATCACGCCGTGATAATCGGCGGCTGCTTGTCGAGCTCGAGCGGGCCTTGAAGTGGGATGGATCCCGCATGCCCCCCAACACCTGGCCCTCGGGAGTGAAGTACAAGGCCAGGGGTGGGGGGCGGCAATCGCCGTCAGGCGAAGAGGTCGTACGTGTGGTTCCCGTAGAAGACGGTCGGCACGTTGGAACGGACGGCGAACGGCGTACGCCAGGCCCCTGTAGCCCGGTGGAGGAAGGGGGAGGTCGGCTCGTTCCGATTGATCCCGTACAGATCGGGCCGGTCGTCGAGGTTGGCGTCGCCGATGTTGACGAGGTGGGTGTAGGCGTTCCAGCCGCCTCCGATACGGCTTCGCGGGGCGAAGTGGCCGTCGCCGTATCCGAGGTAGAGCCAGAGGACGCCGGAGCGGTCGCGGGCGACGAGGTCTCCTGCGGGGGCGCCGGCGACGTCACCGACTGCGAGGATCTGGTTGTACGTGCCCCATCCGCCGGTGCCGATCTTCACCCGCTTCTCGAAGGGGGCTTTGTAGTTGCCGGTGCCGCGGTACAGCCACAGAGCACCGGACTTGTCGGCGGCGACGAGGTCGGCCCGGCCGTCGCCGTTCAGATCGCTGCCGCCGGTCAGCTGGACATACGTGTTCCAGCCGCCGCCGATTCTGATGCGAGATGCGAAGGGGGACTTGCTGTCGCCCGTGCCCAGGTAGAGCCAGAGCACTCCGTTGCGGTCGCGGGCCACCACATCGTCCACGGGGGCCCCGCCGAGGTTGCCGGACGCCTCGATGCGGTCGTAGACGTTCCAACCCCCTCCGACGATCGTCTGAGGGTTCTGGTAGAGCTCGTCGTAGGACTCGTAGGTGGTGTCGGAGAGCCACAGCCGTCCGGCTGTGTCCCGCTCGAGGATGTCGGGCTGGCCGTCACTGTCGTAGTCGTGCGTGCCGGACTTGCGTTTGACCGTGAACGATCCGGAGGCGGACAGGTCGGGGCCGATGCCGTTGCGCGGCCTGACGTCGATGCGCCACGTGTAGGTGCCCGCCGAGGCCGGTGTGTAGAAGTCCGGGTCGTTGTGCCACGCGAGTTCACCGTCCCAGTCGAAGGAGAAACCGTGCGGGTCGTCGACGCTCGCGTACGGGTGCAGCGATGTCTGCTTCGTCTCGCCGGTGTATGTGTTGCGCAGGGTGACGTCCACCAGCACGTTGAGCCGGGACAGTCGCCATGCGAACCGGGCAGGGCCGGTAGCGTCGAGGTCGATCACCTCGGGGACCGAGTCCCCAAGGAAGGTGACTCCCACCGACTCCCCACTGCTCGCCGCCCGGGTGGCGACCGGGGCTCCCGCAGATCCCATGGAGACCCGGTACAGGCCCTCACCGCCGCTGACCGTGCCGCCGCTCGCGTACAGGGTGCCGTCGGGGGCCGTGGCCACTTCGCCCGTGTGGTCGAGGAGCTTGCGAGTGGCGTCCGTGGTGAGGTTGCGAGCCGTGAGGGCGTACAGCGGGTTCGGATTGTCTTCCCAGGCCAGGTCGCTGTTCACGCCGTAGGTGACCCAGTTGCCCACCAGCCCGACCGCCACGTCGCCGCGCACCTTGCCGAGTACCGTGCTCCGGTCGGGACCGGGGTTCGTGCCGCGGGCGGTGACGACTACGCGGTCCGTGCCGTCATCGTCCGTCTCGTGCCAGGCCACGTGCGTGTCGGACACGGCGACGGAGTCGGAGGCGGACCGCATGTCGTGGCGCTGGACCACGGTGGCGGTGGCCAGGTCGACCAGGGCCCACTGCCAGGTGCGCGACGTCTGGTAGACCAACACCGCGTGCTCGGGAGTGGCCGCGGCCAGAGTCGCCTCCTTGGCGTCAACGGGCAGGCCGGTCACCAGGCGCTTCGTCACCTTGCCGTCGTCGGCCGTCTCGAGCAGCCGCACATCCTGATCGCCGGCGGCGTTCGCGCTCCGCACGAAGTACTTGAAGCCGACGCACCCGGCCAGGATGCCGCCCGGAACGTAGAGGTGGGGAGAGATCGACACCGATCGTTGCGTGCTCATGTCACGCAGCTCGGTGATCTTCGCGCTGCTCTCCCAGTGCACGATCTCGACCACGTCCGACGCCAGCGTGGGGGAAACGGAGGCATCCACGTACCCGCCGGCCCAGGATTTCGCCTTCACCACGCTCGTCGAGCCGTCGGCGAAGCTGGTCCACAGGGGCTTGCCATTCTCGTGTACCAGGAACCCACTCGACCCGACACTGTTCAGCCGGCTCCCGCTCACGCTCGGATAGGGAACCTGAACCTCGGCGGCTTTCGCGGCTGTGACCGGCATGGACGAGGGCTCCGACACGGGCGCCGCCACGGCATGGCCGCCGACCAGGACCACCGCGAGGACAGTGCCGATGGCAGCGGTGAGCCGCAGCCCCAAGACATGAGAACGGTGCAACGTACATTCCCTCCCCGGTAAGAACCGCGGCAAGGACGTGTGCGCGCGGCGACGCGCGCGACGACCGTTGGCCCCCACCCCCGTGTCGCCGCACGCGATGATCAGCTCGGACGATAACAGCGCGCACCGACAGCGAGCGAGACTCCTGGTACGTGCACCAGCGCGGCAAGCAGCCGTCGCGCTTGGAGTTCCGCACCGGCACCGGCCGTCCTGCTGTCACTCAGGACTGGCTTGGAGCGTCGGCGAGCGTCTGCCTCGGGCTTCCGGTGACCGAGGTACCTGGGTCGGACGGGCGCTGTGGCGCCGGATTATCACGCCGTGATAATTGCCCGCCGCAGCAGGTCCAGGAAGCCTCCGCTGCTGGACTCGTGGAGAGGCGATCCGACTCCGGAGTCGAATCGCCTCACAGCACCGGCCCCTTCAGCCGCCGACGGCCCGCAGGTGACGTCCGGCCTGGCCCCGGTCCTCGAAAAGGGCCGGGGCCAGCCGGTAGTGCTTGACGCTTCCCACACTGCCGGTCACCTCCAGCCAACCCGCCTCGAGCAGTTCCTTCCGCGTCCGGGACAGCACCGGCGGGGTCATCCCCGCCGTGGCGGCCAGCGTGCTGGCCTTGATCATCACCGTTCCGTCGGGACGCTGTTCCGAGGATGCGTAGAGCATGACGACGATGCGCTGGTTCGGGCTGAGGACGCGCCCGGTCTTCTTCAGCAAGTACTGCACGTCTGCCGCGTCGTGAATCCTCATCAGGCCTCGCCCTTCTTCCCACGCCGACGATTACGGGGCTCGCGCACCTTGGTCTCCGGAGGGTTCCAGTCCTTCACGGCTTCGCGGTGGGCGAAGCCGGTACCGATGAATGCAAGGTAGGGCGTGCACCTGTAGAAGGTGGTCCGCCCCAGCCCGCCCGCCTCAACAAGCAGCCGAGCCTGCTTGAGTACTTTCACTGCCCTGGACAGAGCATCCGCGCTCATGCCCAGCTCCTCTGCGATGGCGGAGCCCGTACGCATGACGGCCTCCTCGCTCGTCTCCGTGGCGAACCAGTACCAGACGAGGACGCGAAACTCCCGGTCGGTCAGACCGGATGCGGCCGAGGCGAGCTCCCGGCCCTTGCGGATGCCCACGTTGATGTGAGCGCCGTCGAACGCATAGTTGGCGCGGGGTACCTCCTCGAACTCTCCTGTGTCCTGATCGACCAGGGCGAGGATCTTTCGCGCCTGCTCTGCCATGTGAGGGCCGTCCCTGCAAGTCGGTTTGGGGGTGGCAAGTGATCGGACTCGGGGAACGGATCACTTACCAGGAAGAGCATTACCACATTGCTAAGCGATCCCGCTGCACAGTCGGATCGCTGGGCTATGTGCGCAGGAGGCAGAAGTGTGCACATAGCTAACTGATCCGACTCTAGCGTCGGATCAATCCGATCCTGGAGTCGGGTTGATCCGACTCTGGAATCGGGTAACCCGACTCCAGGATCGGCATACCCGATCCTGGAGTCGGGTCGTCTACTGCGTTTCCGCAGGTCAGAGGCGTCTTCGGGGTTACGCCCTCTTAATGCATGAAGGTGCCCAAGGTTCCGCATCCCTGGGGAGGCCCTGCGGGCCGACGCAGGCGTCGGTCCTCGGGCGTGTCGGGTATCAGCCGTCAGTGCCCTGCGGGTTGACCGGGGCTCAGCTGACCTGGCAACTGGAAAGGGTGGCTGGTCGAGTCTGTGGTCCAGGTGGCATACGCGCACCTGCTCGGTCGGCGCCCGCGCCGTCGTGGCGGACTGGTTTGTGGCTGGGGTCTTCATGGGCTTCCGGGCCGGGCCATCAACGACAGCGGACACCGGAACACGGCAGGGACGTGCTCAAGGTCGGGTGCAGGGCCAATGACTCCTCCCACTCGGCTCTAACTTGGAGGGATGAGCGATCAACGGAACCTGGAAGCGGCCTGGATGCGACTCACTGCCTGGCTGAAGGCGAACGCGCCGGTCTCCTACGCATCGCTGCTACCTGGCGCCCCGGAAGTGGCCGTTGTGTCGGCCGACGCAGCACTGAGGCAACATCTGGGTTTCTCACTTCCTGCCGAGCTGGCCGCGCTGTGGCGGATATGTGGTGGCGTAGAGCACCAGGAGCTCGAGGACGACGAGGAGGGCGAAGTCGGCTCGGGGGCGTTTCTTCCCGGCGGGGTGATCATGTCCCCGCTGGACGCGCTGAGGCCCCGGTTGCCCGACCGTGCCGACCCCGACTGGTGGGGCGGCGCCCCGGTGGTGCCATGGCTGACCGGCGACGAGGCAGGGCCCGAATCCGGGCACTGGGTGGGCGACAACGGCGTGGGCCGGTGGAGCTTGGACAGCTTGATCGACGTCGGGCGGAAGGCCGCGTACCCGTCGATCGCCGCCTACTTGGATGCGGTCCATCGCACGCTGACCGACGGTCCGGCCGATGCGATGGGCCCGGGCGTGCCGGGCGTGGTGTGGGGGTGCTTGATATGGGATTGGCCTGAAGTGCCGTTGCTGGACGAAGCGTTGCCGTACTGGACACCCGTCCACTGACACCGCCGCTGGACCTGGGGATCCTTGCCGGACCGGCAGAGCCCCCAGAAAGGCTGGGCGAGGTCACCTGTACTCCCGCCGCGCGTGCGCGCCTCAGGCAAGAGTCGAGGGGGAGCGGCGTCGGTGGCAGCCGCCATGATGGACGTGTGGACTACAGCCTCGTCATCGCAGCCGCTCAGGCGGCCGGCCCTTGTCCGGTCGGAGAAGAACCGTCCTGGGGCCGTCGCGTGCACGCCCTGACCGTCGACCTGCATCTGATCGCCCAGCAGGCGGCGCAGGACATCGACCGGTTGGAGAGCGCCTCGCGGTTCGTGGCGTTCCTGGAGGACGTCGGGATCGAGGAGTCCAGCCGCCGGGGCCTGCTCACCCTGCGCTCTCCGGCCGGGGAGACCGAGCACATCCGGACCGAGCAGCAGGAGACCGACCGGGGCCGCGACCTCATCGAGCGGGCCCGCGGCCTGCGGGGGCGATGGGTGCTGGTCTTCCGGTACAACGAGAAGGCTTCCGCGACCAGGAGCGTGCGCATGCTCGCCCACCTCATGGATCTGGGCGACGGCGCCATCGCCGTGAACCTGGCGAAGAAGATCCTGCTCGACGACGCCGACGGAGCCGTCCCCCGCGCACAGGCCGCCTGGGCCGAGGCAGGCCTGCCGGACTCCGGCGCGGTCTCCGTCGAGCAGTTGCAGCAGGCCAGGGCCGGGCTGCGCGGCGAGTGAACGGCCTCGGCTCCCGGTTCGGGTCAGTCGGCGCGGAGCAGGGTGTGCAGTTCGGTGGTGTCGATCAGGTGGGCCCGTGAGGGAAAGACCTGGTGGAGCAGGACGTTGTGGACTTCGGTGTCCGGGTCGGCCACGCCGTCGGACAGGACGTAGAGCAGGTAGTCGCGGTCGGCCGCGTCGGTGACGGTGGACAGGACGGCGCCGCTGGTGCTGACGCCGGAGACGACCAGAGTGGTGATACCGCGCTCGCGTAGCCGCTGGTCGAGGTCGGTGGTGGACATACCGCCGTAGCGGACCTTGCGTACGACGATGTCGCCGTCCCGGGGGGCCAGGCGCTCGTGGACGGCAGTGGCAGGGTCCTCGTGGTGCATGACGCGGTGTCGGGCCAGCGGGGCGAAGGACTTATTGGAGGCCGGGACCGCGTCCCAGTCGGCGTCGGTGAAGGCGACGCGTACGTAGGCGATGGTGCCGCCGTGTGCGCGGACGTCGGCGATGGCTCCTTCCACGCGGCCGAGCAGGGCGTTTCGGGCCTCGCCTTCGGGCACGAAGGCCAGGATCGCGGGCTGGTGGTCCAGGACGAGAAGAGCGGTGCGGGTGGGGTCGAGTGCGGGGGCGGTGCTCACGCGAGTGTTCTCCTTGCTGGCGGTGTGCCCGTCGACGCGGACGCGCACCGGTGGACACGGCTGAGGGCTGCGGACTTCAGCGGTGCGTCGCGGCGTCTCATGAGTGGCTGCGGGACAGTTCCGGCTCGTGCCGCGACGTCTGGTCCTGCCGGGGAAGCAGGAGCGGGGTGGTCAGGACGAGCAGTCCCGCGACGGTGAGCGCGGTGCGTGGGCTGGTGGCGTCGGCGAGCAGTCCGGCGAGTGCGGTGAGGACGGCGATGGACGCCTGCTGGCCGATCGACCAGGCCGTCAGGGTGCGGGCGACGAGATGCTGGGGGGTGTGTTCGAGCCGGTAGGTGGCGAGCACCGGGCTGTACAGGCTCATGTTGACGATGATCGCCAGCTCGACGGCGATCACGGTGACGAGGCCGACGACGCCGGGACGGACGAAGACCAGGCCGATCAGCCAGATGGCGCGCAGGGTGCCGACGGTCCGGAAGACCCGGTGCCGGCCGAAGCGGGCCACGACGCGGCGGGCCAGCCGGGAGCCGATGAGTCCGCCGAGGCAGGGGGCGGCGAAGGCGAGGGCGTACTGCCAGGGTGGGAATCCGAGTTGGCGCAGCAGGAGCACGGCCAGCAGCGGTTCGGTGGCCATGATCAGACCGGCGACGAGTATCTGGTTGAGGTAGAGAGGCCGCAGGCCGGGGTGGGCCATGATGTGTCGCCAGCCGTCGAGCAGTGCGCCCGCCCGGACCGGGCTCTTGCCGGTCGTTCGCGGTGCTTCTTCCTGGCGGCGGATCGCGGTGATGCCCAGGGCGGAGAGGAGGTAGCTGAGCGCGTCGGCCACCACGGTGGTGACCGGCCCGAGCAGGCCGATCGCGGCCCCGCCCAGCGGTGGTCCCACTGCGATGGAGCTCCAGTTCGTGGACTCGAACCGCGCGTTGGCGACGAGCAGGTCGTCCGGTCGGACGAGGGCCTTGAGGTAGGCGCCGCTGGCCGCGTTGAAGGCGATCTTGGCCGCGGCGACCACGGCCGAGACGACCAGCAGTTGGACGAAGCCGAGCCGTCCGAAGGCGTAGGCGACGGGGATGGTCGCCATGGCCGCGAACCGGACCAGGTCCATCATGATCATGACCGGGCGCTTGCGCCGGAACTCCATCCACGGCGCGAGCGGCACCGCGATCAGCGCACCCACCGCAGGCCCTGTCGCGGACAGCACGGACACCTCGGCGGGTCCGGCGTGCAGCACCAGCACGGCGATCAGTGGCAACGCCCCGAACCCGAGCCCGGACCCGTAGGCGCTCACCGCGTAGGACGCCCACAGCCAGCCGAACTGCCGGCCCAGCCGTCTCCTGCCCACCATGCCCGGCGCACTCCCTTGGCTCACCCAAACAAACCGGCGTTGACCAATGAGAGACAAGCGGGCGGGACAACAGCAGGTCAAACAACTGACGTGCCGGTCACTCACAACTTCTGGTTGTTCTCCAAGGTGGATCGGTGTGGACCGGCCGGTTCAGCCCGCACGCCGATTCGAAGGTCTCCGGGTCACGCATCGTCCTCCGCCGACCGTTCCAGGTACGCCCGGTTGTCCTCGATGAGGCCGTCCAGCGCGTCCCTGGCGGCGGCGAGGCCGTCGATGGCCTGGGACAGCCGGGCCCGCTCGCGGTCCATGATCTCCAGAGCCTGCCGCGCCCGGCCCTCGTTCGGCTCGGCCATGCAGGGCACCATCTCGGCGATGGTGCCGCTGGACATGCCCGCCGCCAGAAACGCCTGCACGAGGCGCACCCGCCGGACGTGCTCGTCCTCGTAGTGGCGCTGTCCGCTGGGCGAACGGGAGCTGACGAGCAGTCCCTGCTCCTCGTAGTAGCGCAGCGACCGACGGCTGGCTCCCGTCCGGGCGGACAGGTCACCGATCCGCATGCCGAACTCCCCCCATGCTCTTGACGACTTGCCCCTCACATTGATGTGAGCTTTTAGGTTAACTCCATGCTGAAGCTCATCTTCATGATCAACCGCGTCGAGGGAATGTCGTACGAGCGTTTCGTCGAGTACCACCGGGACCGGCACGCGCCGCTGTTCACCTCCATCCCGGAGGCGGGAAGCTACGTGCGCAGGTACACCGTCTCCCACCCGGTCCCCGCCGAGAACTACCCGCCCCGGGCCTACGACGGCCTGACGGAGATCTGGTTCGAGGACTGGGAGGACCACGATGCCTTCTTCACCTCCGAGAACTACCGGACGCTGGTCAACCCCGACGAAGCACGCTTCATCGACATGGACTCGGTGGCCGTGATGGTCACCGAGGAGAAGGAGGTCGTCCGACGGACCGACCCGGCAGACGGACACCACCGCCGAGAGGCGGTATCGGCAATAACAGCAAGAAGCTAGAGGGACCCGCCCGGGGCCGCAGGCCCCGGTTCCCGGGTCGCACGGGGGTCGTACAAGGACCGTACCGGGCCTGCACGGACCGTTTTGGTCCGACACGGACCGGGACGGGACCCGCAGTCGGACAGGTGAGGCGGCGTGTTCGCTTCTTGCTGTTATTTCGAATGTCAGGAAGACTGTTCCCGCCGGCTTCCGTACGCTGTCGGACATGCCGACCCCGCCGCGCACCGCCGACGCCCGCACCGCCATCGGCACCTTCGTCCAGGCCCAGCAGGACGCCGGATACGCCGGCCCGACCGTGCGCCTGCGCGGCACCCTCCTCGTCGAGTACCTGGAACACGTCCTCGGCGAGGAGGAGACCACCTCCCTCACCGCCGAAGAACTGGTGCGGCCCGAGCGCGCGGACTCCTGGCTCGACGCCGCCGACGCCGGCGAGACCCGCCGCCGCAACACCCTCGCCGGACCCGACGCCCCCGCCGCCCACGACTCCCAGCGCGCCCGCATCCAGACGTACAACACCTTCGTCGGCCACCTCGGCCTGCCCGGCCTCCAGCGCCCCTGCCCGGCCCCCGGCCACGGCGACCGCCTCGAACCCCACCAGGCCCACACACTGCTGCACACCCTCGCCGTACGGCGCCCCACCGGAGCCAACGCCGCCACCGCCCTCCGCACCGCCGCAGTCGCCGCCCTCGTCGCCGCCACCGGCCACTCCGTACCCCAACTCCACAGACTCGACGTCACCGACGTCGACCTGGAGCGCCGCCCCGTCCCCGTCGTGACCGTCGCCGGCACCGACCACCCCCTCGACAAACACACCGCCGACATCCTGCGCCGCTGGCTCGACGCCCGCGCCCGCATCACCGCGGCCCTCGAAGGCAGCGACCCCGGCTACCTGTGGATCCCCACCAAACCCGGCCGCGAACGCGCCGGCGTCCAACCCCCCAAACCCGGCCTGACCCGCGCCGCCGTACGCACCCTCCACGCCGCACACCGCACCCTCGTCCTCCAGGTCGTCGGCGTACCCCTGCGCCCCTACGCACTCCTGCCCCGCCCCTGACCCCGCCCCCCTCCCGACCCGCTCAACACGGGTACGGAGTCCGCCTGCTGCTCCCCCGGAACCGGTTGACGAAGTCGGACATCACAGCAGCGACGGGAGCGTTGCGGGCGATGACCTCCGCCGTCGCTTCCGGCAGGCCCGCGGGGTGTGCGGGACGTGCGGGGCGCCGGCCATCGGCGTAGGCCCGCACCAGGGCGTAACGGCCCTCCCGGTCCTGCACCGGACAGCCGTGCAGAGCGGTGACGAGCCAGTTGACCAGGTACATGGCGGTGTACGAGCGGTCGTAGCTCCGATGCCGGCCGAAGAAGTCGGTCTCCTCCGGTGACAGGTCGAAGCCGGACGACACGGCGAGGCCGAAGTCCGCGAAGTAGAGGCGCCGGCCATCGGTCAGGATGTTCTCGAAGTGGGCGTCGAAGTGCAGCAGCCCGCGGCCGTTCATGAACGCGGTGCCGTCCTCCAGCGCCGACTCCACCATGACGGACGCCCGGTCGGTGCTCTCGCCTCCTGCCTCGACCCGGGCGCCGAGCCACTGGTGCAGGTTCTGCGGGATGTACTCCAGGAAGAGCGCGACGCTCGCCGAGGCCCGCCGAAGGGCGTGGATCCGCCCGCGCACCTGCGGCGCGCCGCCCCAGTAGGCGACGGCCCGTTCGACGTCGGCCAGTTCTGCGGGCAGCGGCGTCGAGTCCGGCAGCACACGCCAGTGGTACATCAGCGGGAAGCCCTCGTGTTCCGCCGCGAGCACCCAGTCCGTCGTCATGATGTGCGCCGCCAGTTCGCGCCAGGCTCCGAAGCCCGGCCCACCGAGGGCACCGACGCCGTAGTGGCAGAAGAGCGGCAGATCGAACAGGTTCGCCGTGGACCGGACGTGTTCGGGGCGACGCTCCAGGTCGGTGAGAGGCACCCGCTTCACGAAGACCGGCGTGCCGGCGACGTCCACCAGGACCGACGTGCCGCCGATACCGGAACCGACCGGTGCGGCCCTGCCCAGGAGCTCGTGCAGGGCGTGGTCGCTGTACGAGGCGAGGGAGGCGGAGACGGCCGCGTGGGCTTTCAGGCGCGCAGCACGCGACATGTCTGGGTGTCTCATTGTGTCTCTCCCCGGGTGCCGAACGGCCATGATCCCTGGCCCTGGCCCTGGCCCTGGCCCTGGCCCGTCAGCATGCCAGCCCCTGACACTGGTGAGCTCGTGTAACGAGCGGACAGACGGCGCCCGCTCCCGCGTACTCGTGGGAGCGGGCTCTCGGTCACCCCTGGTTCTCGACCTCCTCCAGCTTCGCCGCACCCGCCGTCTTCGCAGGTGTGGAGGCGTCTCGTATGCTGACCCCGTGGAGCGGGGGAAGTTGTTCGCGGACCGTTACGAGCTGATTGACCGTCTGGGCCGAGGCGGCATGGGCGAGGTGTGGACCGCGCGGGACCGCGTGCTCCACCGTGAGGTCGCACTCAAGCTGCTGGATCCCGACGGGATCGCCCAGGCCGACCTGCCCCGGCGGTTCGAGCGCGAGGCGGTCGCCGCCGCCCAGATCATCCACCCCAACGTCGCCGCCCTGTACGACCGGGGCATCCACGACGACGTGTTGTTCCTGGTCATGGAGAAGGTCGACGGCCAGACACTCACAGCGCGTCTCCAGGCTGAGAATCCCTTACCCCTGACGCGTGCCGTGGCCATCGCCAGCGGCATCTGCGCCGCGCTGGAAGCCGCCCACCGGGCCCAGGTCATCCACTACGACATCAAGCCTCACAACGTCATCCTCACCGGCGACGGACTGGTGAAGGTCATCGACTTCGGGATCGCCGGGTTCGTCCAGGCCGCGTTCACCGTGGCGCGCTCCACCCAGCTGACCCCGGCCGGAACGCCGGAGTTCGGCGCACCGGAGCAGTTCCTCACGGAACGCGGCGACGAACGCTCCGACCTGTACGCACTCGGTGGGACGCTCTTTGCGATGCTCGCCGGCCGGCCGCCCTTCACCGGGCACAACAGCCTCGCGGTCGTGCGGCGCAAGCTCGACGAGGAGGCCCCGCCCCTCGACGCGTTCCGCCCCGGCCTGCCGCCGGAGCTCACCGCGCTCGTCGCCGAACTACTGGAGCGCGACCCCGACCGGCGCCCCCAGTCGGCACAGCAGGTCCAACAGCGGCTTCAGGCGCTCCTGGCCTCGTGCGCGGCAGCGGAAGCTCCCACCGCGACGATGCCCCCGACCCCGCGTACCCGTCTGATGGACGACACGCAGCGCGCGCCCCGGTCGCCCTCTCCCGACTCCTGGAACCGCGCCTCCACCGACGAGACACCGTTCACTGCGGACGCCCTGTTGCCGCGGCGGTTCACCAACGACATGAACATCGAGTTCGCCCGGATCGCCGCGGACACCCGCCTCTCCCGTGAAGCGGGCCCCAGCGACCTGGTCGGGGAACTCGCGCGCCGTGACTGTTCCGGATTGGTCGTCGGCGTCTACGTGGAGCAGCCCGGTCCCCACGCCACGCCCGGGAACCCTGTCTACGTCTGCGTCCAGGTCTTCGCGTTCCCCGACTGGGCGATGGCCCGGGACGCGCACGGGTACCTGGGCGACGGGGGCGGGGTCTGGCGCCTCACCCTCTGGAGCGCCCGCGACGGGGGCGGCCTCACCCCCAGTCCCGACGAGGTCCACCGCAGCCACCGACGGCGGTACAGCTGGAGAGAAAACCGCTACCTGAGGGTGGCGGTGGCCTACCGCGCCGACCTCACCAACGACGGCTCCATCGGGCCCTGGCTCGACTCAGCCGCCCGCAGGGCCGCGCTCTCCGCCGGGCCGCAGAACCACGACGGCTAGTCCGGCTCTCCCTCGTCGTCGTCCTCGCCAGCTCGGGTGGGTCAGGGTCGCGCAGCGGGCACGATGGCGTTGAGGACCAGGCCGAACGCGCCGAGCTGGTCCTCCATGCCGTCGCGCTACGCCTGGTGGATGGTGCCGCGCTTGCCATGGCACACCTCCCGGGCCAGCTTGTGGCGGGACTCCTGCACGGTGAGCTGCCGGTTCATCTGCCGGCGGTAGGTACCGCTTGACCACCGACGGGTCCTCGATGCCGAGCTGCACGGCCAGGTCCCCCCTCCGGTGCGAAGCCCGTCGTCGATGACGTGGTCGCGGCGCCGGAGGAGGACCCGCGCGGCTCGGCGTTCGGGTCCAGCGAGCTGCCGCTGGCCCTGGCCGGTGTGATCGCCGGCGCCGGCGTCACCCTGCTGGGACTGCGCGGTTCGCGTGCCGTCGTCGCCCTCGCCGGTGCGGCATCCGGCATCGGCCTCGTCGGCGCCGCGATCACGGACAGCTGGCTCGGCGTCCTCGGCGGCACCTGGTGGGCGGAGGCCGGGGCCTACGCCCTGACGGCGCTGGCAGGCAGCGCGGTGGTGGCCGGGTGCGCTGCCGTGCTCGGAACCGCCGGGATCGGCCTGGGAGCCGTGATCAACGTCTTCCTCGGCAACCCGTTCTCCGGCGTCACCACCGCACCGGAGATGAGCGAGGACAGTGAGGGCCGTGAGGTGCCGTTCTCCCGTCTTCCGCGATCACGGCGATGCGTGCGCCGGCGCGCAGCGCGAGCGCCGGCACCGGGTTACTCGGTGCCATCGGCCGGCAGGCGCTCCGGCAGTCCGAGCCGCGGGAACCGGTCGGCGTGGAAGGTGGTGATCTCGGTGATCGCCCCGCCGGTAACGCGCAGGACGTCGATCGTCAGCGGCAGGTACGCGCCCTCGGACCGCTGCCAGAGGTAGAAGGCCAGGGCGGGCTGCCGGTTCACCGAGGTGGGAACGGCGCGCAGGCCGGTCATGCCCTCGAAGCCGCTCTCGACCAGGAAGTCCACCACCGCGTCGCGGCCGACGTACAGGCCGGGCGTGGGCGGCATCGAGAAGCGGACGTCGTCCCGCAGCATCGAGGCGAGCGCCTTGACGTCCGTGGCCACGCTGGCCTCGGTGTAGCGGTGCACCAGCTCGCGCATGGTGGCGTCCTCCTCTCCGCCGGTCCAGTCCTGCCGCTCCGCGGGCAGGTGTTCGCGCATCCCGGCCCGGGCGCGTTGCAACGCGCTGTTCACGGAGTTGACGGAGTCGCCGAGGAGTTCCGCGACGTCCTTCGCCGGCCAGCCGAGCACGTCCCGCAGGATCAGTACGGCCCGCGGGCGCGGCGCGAGGTGCTGGACCGCGACCAGGTACGCCAGCTCGATCGTCTCCCGCGCGACGGCGAGGGCCTCCGGCTCGTCCGCGCCGCCCGCGGGCAGTTCGTCGAGCAGCCGGTCCGGGTACGGCTGCAGCCACCGCGCCTCGCCGCCGGTCGCGGGCTCGGGGCGGCGCTTGGCGAGCAGGTCCAGGCAGGCGTTGGTGGCGATCCGGTACAGCCAGGCCCGGAACGTCGACCGCCCCTGGAAGGTCTCCCGCCGCCGCCAGGCACGCAGGAACGTCTCCTGCACGGTGTCCTCGGCGTCCTCGAACGACCCGAGCATCCGGTAGCAGTGCACGTGCAGCTCCCGCCGGTGCCGCTCGGCCAGCCCCGAGAACCCCGACTCGTCGGTCCCGCCCAGACCGCGCGCATCCGGCCCGCTCGTACCCGGCCCGCTCATACCCGGCTCCTCCAGCATGGTGCCCGCGCTCATCGCGTCATCCTTCCGTCTTCCGTCTTCCGTCTCACCCTGTCCGGTCATACATGTGACGGCTGCGGTCGCGAGAACTCATCACCAGGGTCGGTCGGCACCGCTGAGCGGCCGGCATGCCCCGCCGTCCAGGCCGGCGAACGGCCGGGCGGCCACAGATCCCTTTTCTTGAGCGTTCGATCCAGATACGTTACGGTGAGGCCATGGCGAGGACCCGGGAGTTCGACACGGAAGCGGCGGTGAGCCGCGCGATGGAGCTGTTCTGGACGCGCGGCTACGAGGCCACCTCGGTGCGCGACCTGACCGGACACCTGGGGATCGGACAGGGGTCCCTGTATGCCGCGTTCGGCGACAAGGACGGCCTGTACCGGGCGGCACTGGAGCACTACCGCACCACCCTCGCGGCGGCCGCCCTGCGCAGTCTGGAGGAGGGTGCGGACGCCCGGTCGGCGATCCGCGCGATGCTGGTCGAGCGGGTCCGGATCGCCGTGGCGGACGACGGCCGGGGCTGCCTGGTGGTCAACGCCGCCTGCGAGCGCCTGCCGGAGGACGCGGCGACCCGGCGCACCGTGCGCGACATGCAGGACGCCGGCCGGGAGGCGCTCGCCGAAGTGCTGCGGGTCGCGGCGGAGCGGGGCGAGATCGCGGAGCGGCACGACCCGTACGCCCTCGCCGCTTTCCTCGTCACCTTCCTCAACGGACTGCTGGTCTCCGCGAAGATCACGCCGGACGTCCGCACCCTCGAGCCCCTCGTGGAGGTCGCGCTGGCCGCCCTCGACTGACTTTTTCATGCCCGGAATCTGTAACAGACGATCCAGAAAATCACCCCGCCCTGACACCCCACTGCCACCCGCATCGCGACGCACACCGAGAAGGTTGACGAACATGATGTTCGACCACGAAGGAACGCCCGTCCGCACGGGCCGGGCCGCCGTGAACGGAACGAGCCTGCACTACCGCACAGCCGGGTCCGGCCCCGCGGTGGTGCTCCTGCACGGCGTACCCAAGACCGGCTACCACTGGCGCCACCTCGTTCCCGAACTGACGCCCCACTACACCGTCGTCGTGCCGGACCTCCGCGGTCTGGGCGACTCCGCCCGGCCGTCGGACGGCTACGACTCCGCGACCATGAGCGACGACATCGCCGAGCTGATGAACCACCTCGGACACCGGACGTACGCCGTGGCGGGCGAGGACTGGGGAGCGGTGATCGGCTACCAGCTCGCCGCCCGCCACCGCGACCGCGTCACCGCTCTCGTGTTCGCCGAGGCGCTGTTCCCCGGATTCGGCTTCGAGGACCACACGGCCCTCACCCCCGAGAACGTCTCCAGCGGCATGCACCTGTGGCATCTGGGCTTCTACTTCCAGCCCGACGTACCCGAGATGCTGATCGCCGGACACGAGCGCGAGCTGATCACCTACATGATCAAGTACGAGCGCGGCCGGCCCGACAGCGCCACCCCCGACGCGGTCGACGAATACGTGCGCTGCTACTCCATGCCCGGTGGCATCCGCGCGATGCTCTCCGTCTACCGGGCCATGCTCGTCGACGCCGAACAGAACCGGCGGACCGCAGAGAAGAAGCTGGACATCCCGGTCCTGGCGCTGGGCGGATCCGCGTTCATCGGCGACCGCAACGAGGCCCAGATGCGGCTCATGGCTCACGACGTCACCGGGCACGTCTTCGACGCCGGCCACGACCTCGCGGAGGAAGTGCCCGACGAGATGGCCGACGTCCTCCTGCCGTTCCTGGCCACGCACCGGTAACCGCACCCGGCCGCCGGGGCCGGCGGACGGCCGGGGCAGGTCCGTCAGCCCAGCAGTGCGAGCAGCCGTCCCAGCGCCTCCATGACGGGCCTGCCCACCTCGCCCACGGTCGCCGCGATCTGTGAGACGGAGGCGAGGACCATGCCGCGCTCACGCAGGGCGGCCCGGTCGGGGGTGAGCTCGGGCAGCGCGTCCGCCACCGTCCGGGCCTGGTCCGGGGAGAGCTCCGGGCGCAGGTCCTCGAGGAGGCGGGTGAGGTCCGTGACGGCGGCCTGGAGTTCGGCGTCCTGAGCGGTGCCGTCGTTGTGGAGGACGGTGCCGTGGTTGATGCCGATGACCTTCTCGCCGCCGTTCACATTGACGACGTCTCCGTAGTAGTTCGATGTGTCGCTCACAGCTTGATCCCCGTGTTTCCCCTGCCGCCGTTCATGTTGACGACGGAACCGAAGTTGTTCGTGGTGTTGTACTGCTCGAGGACCGCGGAGAACTCGAATTCGGGGTGGTCCATCGCGTACACGATCTGCCCGGCGATCGCCCGCAGTTCATCCATGGTCGGCAGGGTCAGGACCACCCTGGAACCGCTGTTCAGCTCGACGACGAGGACCGGCTTCCTCGACCGGAACAGCACGGCGCAGACAACGGCCAGGGCGAGCACCGCCCAGATGCCCGGGATCGCGGTGCCGTCCCCGTCCGTGGGGTCGCCCCTGGCGGAGACCAGGAAGACGATGAGCGCCAGCAGCAGGAAGTAGACGCCGGCCTTGCCCCAGGCGGGTTTCAGCCTGAACACTTCGACCCAGCTGACGTTGCGCACCGGAACCGCCGCCGAACCCACCCACAGGATCTGCCGCTGGACCCGGAGTTCCAGCGGCTTTCCCCTGCGGGGAGGCAGCGGCATCGGCGGTATCTGCGGTGTCTGAGGAGGAGGCTGCTGCGGCGGCTGAGACGGGGGCCGGGGCGGCGGAAGCGGCGGCGGAGGCCCGGGAGGTGGTACGCCATTGCCGCCTGTGTGGTCCATGGTCCCCCCGTGCTGTCGCCACAACGTGCTGTCGTCACAACCACCTGCGGGGCGCGCGCAGTGCACGTGGCGCAGGAGCATCATTAAGCCTGTGCGGGATCTGGGACGGCAGACGAGATACGGCCAAACCTTCGCCCTGCACCCGCTCCTGCTCCTGCTCCTGCACCGGAAGCGGCCCCCGGGCCTCGACCCGTCCGGGATCATGAAGGATGCTTCCGGACGACTGGCACCTCACCCACGACGTCGACGACTTCCTCGCCCGGGCCGGGGACTTCCTCCGCTCGCGCGCCGCCCTGCACAACACGCCGCTGACGGACCTCGAGAAGCTGCGGACGAGCAGCGGGGCGGCCGGTCGGCACGCCGGCACCGCCGTCTTCGGCCTGCTGGAGTCGGAGGGCGGGGTCCGCGCCGTCTTCTACCTCACTCCCCCGGGGCGCCTGGGCCTGACACCCCTGTCCGCCAAGGAGACCGGGACCCTCGCCGCCCGCCTGGCCTCCCTCGGGCACGCCCCCGCCCACGTCATCGCGGACCACGCCACCGCCGGCGCGTTCGCGACGTCGTGGCAGCGGCACACGGGGGTGCCGTCGGTGCCGTTCTGGCGGACGCATCTCTATCGCCTCGGCACGCTCACCCCGCCGCGGCCGCGCCCCGGGGGCCGGGGCCGCCTCACCACCGGAGAGGACCGCGAGCAAGTCGTCCGCTGGTGCCGTGAGTTCTGCGTCGACGTCGGGGAGCGGCACTCCCTCGGCCTGATCGACGCCGGTTCCTTCGAGGACTCGCGCTTCGGCGACCGGCACTTCACGTTCTGGGAGACCCCGGACGGCACCCCCGTGTCGATGGCCGCCTCGACCACGGTCGTCGGCGGCATGGTCCGGGTGGACCCCGTCTACACCCCGGCCCGCCATCGGGGGCGCGGGTACGCGGGAGCCGTGACGTTCGAGGCGAGCAGGGCCGCGCAGGCCGCGGGGGCGACGGACGTGGTCCTGTTCACCGACCCGGACAACCCCACCAGCAACGCCCTCTACCGGCGCCTGGGGTACGTCCACGTCGACGACTTCGCCGGGTACAGGTTCTCCTACGGTGCTGCGGAGGGCGCCGGGTGAGGGTCGTCGCCGGAGAGCGTGGCCGCTGCGCTCAGGTGGGGTTCAGCGGGGTGATCCCGGTGCCCGTGTACAGGTCGGGCTCGAGGGACAGGACGGTGAGGGGGTCGCCCGCCTTGACGGCGTTCCAGGCGATCGCCGCCGTGTGGGCGACGGGCCAGTCGACGTCGGGCCAGCTCATCGCGTCGGTGGCGTGCGCGGCGGTGAACGGGGCGCTCTCCGCGTACCGCAGGGAGGCCGCGTGGGTGCCGGCCCCGGCGACGCGCCGCTCGGCGGCCACGACGGCCAGGGACGGGACGATGACGCGGCCCGTGCCGCGTGAGGCCTCGATGTAGAGGCCGGTGAAGAAGGGATCCGCCCGGTACAGGGCGGCCAGGGCGGTGTGGTCCAGGACGGCCGTCAGGTTCACGCGGCGGCGCCGCCCTGGTGGGCGCGGATCCTCGCCCAGGCGGCCCGGCCGGCCTGCTGGACCTGGTCGCTGTACTCCACTCCCAGCTCACGGGCCGCCTCGGCGGCGCGCTCGTCCCGTTCCGCCCGGGTGAGCTCGCGGGAGGCGAGCTCTTCCAGCAGCTCGGTGATGGTCGTACCCCGCTCCTCGGCGAGGACCCGCAGCCGGTCGCGCACGTCCTCGCTGGTCTTGATGCTCGTCGGCTTGCTCATGGCGTCGATTCTACCGCCGGTAGAACGGAACGGGAGTGCCCGGTCCGACATGGGCGGCGCGGCCACGCCGGTCGGGGATTCGCCCAGTCCTCGGTCACTGCTCCTCGGTCACTGCTCCTCGGTCACTCCTCATTGGTCACTCCTCGTCGGCCGGGCCTTGCGGGGGCGGGCCGGAGGCCAGGACTTTGGTGACGAAGTGCGCCAGCTGCTGCCGCATGCTTTCCCGCGCCAGGTGCTCTTCCCGAACCAGGTGTTCGACGAGGTCGGCTCGTGTGGCCGCCAGCAGGGCGTGGGCGGTGAAGCCGCTGTCGGTCAGGCCGGGGATCTGCTCCAGTACGGCGCGGAGCAGGCCGTGCCACCGCTCGTAGTGCTCCGCCCGGTACGGGCTGCCGCTCCCGTCCTCCTCCAGGGCCAGCGCCAGGCGCCGGTTGTCGAGCTTGAAGCACAGGACGGCGTCGAGCAGGGCGGGTACGCGCTCCCGCGGCGGGGTCGCGGGCCCCAGGGGCGGCGGGCCGGTCTCGATGGCCTGCCCGACCGGTTCGAGCCGTGACTCGTACAGCGCGCGGAGCAGCCCGGCGCGATCGCCGAAGGCCCGGAAGAGCGTGCCCTTGCCGACGCCGGCCGCGGCCGCGACGTCGGCCATGGTGACGTCCTCGGGGCTCTCCCGGCGGGTGAAGAGGGCGTCGGCGGCCGCGAGCACGGCCTTCCGGTTGCGGATGGCGTCCTTGCGGGACGACTGGCGTTCGGGCACGCCGCTCCTTCCGTTTGTAAAACGGACCGGCGGTCCGTATCGTCGAAACGGACCCTGGGTCCGGATTCTTTGACTGGAGGATACCCATGTCCGCACCGACTTCCCCGGCGGATCTGTACCGCCACAGCCTGCGGCTGCTGCTCGACAAGGACATCTCCGCGTGGGTCGCCCTGTGGGCCGAGGACGGCCTCATGGAGTTCCCCTTCGCCCCCGAGGGCTGGCCCAGGCGCCTGGAGGGCAGGGAGGCCGTCGCCGCCTACATGCGCCACTACCCCGACCACATCGACCTGCACGACTTCCCCGACCTGCGGATCCACCGGACCACCGATCCGCAGACCATCGTGGCCGAGATGCGCGGCGTCGGCCGCCTGGTGGAGAGCGACGCCCCCTACGACATGACCTACATCGCCGTCGTGACCGTTCGGGACGGACACATCACCTCCTACCGCGACTACTGGAACCCCCTCGCCGTCCAGCAGCCCGGCGCCGACTTCACCGGGAGCAGCCGATGACCACCACCGGCACCACGCTGGTCATCGGCGCCACCGGCACCACCGGAAGCCGCACCGCCGCACGGCTGACGGCCGCGGGCCACCGTGTCAGAGCCGCCGGCCGCCGGGCCACCCCGGTCGCCGGCGCCGAGCCGGTCCCCTTCGACTGGCACGTCCCCGCCACCCACGCGGCCGCCCTCGACGGCGTCGACCGCGTCTACCTCGTACCGCCCGTGGGCGACTCCGACCCCGCGGCGGCCATGCTGCCGTTCCTCCGGCAGGCCCGCACGGCCGGCGTGCACCGCGCGGTGCTGCTGAGCTCCTCGGCCATCCCCGAGGGAGGCCCGGCGGTGGGAGCGGTGCACCAGGCCCTGCCCGGTCTGTTCGAACAGTGGGCGGTACTGCGGCCCTCGTGGTTCATGCAGAACTTCACCGGCACGCACGCCCATGCCCGGAGCATCCGCGAGGAGGGCGTCATCCGGACCGCCGCCGAAGGCGGACGCGTCGGTTTCGTCGATGCCGAGGACATCGCGGCCGTCGCCGTCCGCGCCCTGACCGACGGGCAGGCCCCCAACACCGATCTCGTCCTCACCGGACCCGAGGCACTGAGCCACGACGACATCGCCGCGATGATCACCGAGGTCACCGGCCGGGCCGTGATCCATCGCCGGCTGCCCCACGAGCGGATACGCGACCGCCTCGCGACGCAGGTGCCGGTGGAGTTCGCCGCCATGCTGGCCGACCTGGACCGTGCCATCGCCTCAGGGGCGGAGGACCGCGTCACCGACACCGTCCAACGCCTCACCGGCCGGCCCCCGCGCGCCTTCCGGGCCCTCCTCGAGGAGGAGATGCGACGCGGCGGCTGAGGCCCTTCAGGACCTCGCCGCCCGCCCCCGGCCGGCCGCGGGCCCGCCGGGGCGGCGTGTCAGACCACGGCGAGCCGGTCCACCAGCAGTTCCACCCTCCGCGCGGCGTCCTCCGGCAGCAGCCGTCCCGCCCGGGTCAGGGTCGCGAGGCCGTGCAGGGACGCCCAGAACACCTCGGTGAACAGCGCCGGGTGAACACCGTCCCCGGCGACCTCGCCCAGGCTCTCGAGGAGCGCGGCGAAGGCGTCCTTGAGCGGCTCCGGGGTGTCCTCCCGCGCGTACGGCAGGCCGCCGTCGAGCTGGAACAGGGCGTCGTAGACCGCCGGGTTGCGTGCGGCGAAGTCGAGGTAGATACGGGCGAGCGCGACGACCCGCCCGCGGGGGCCGTCCGCGGCGGAGGTCGCGGCACGCACCGCCGCGGCCATCTCGGCGGCGCCCTCCAGGGCGACGGCGCCGATGATCTCCCGCTTGCCGCGGAAGTGGCTGTAGAGGACGGGCTGGCTGTACTCGATGCGCTCGGCGAGCCGGCGGGTGGTGACCGCGTCCCAGCCCTGCTGCTCGGCGAGTTCACGGGCGGTCGCCACGATGAGGCGCTCGCGCTCCGCCCGTTCGCGCTGCTTGCGTTCCTGTACCGACATGACTCGACCCTAGCATCGCTAGACAAGCGAGCGGCAGCAGTACTAGCGTTGACTCGTCATCTAGCGACGCTAGCTTCCCGGAGGGGTCGTCATGCTCACCGCACTCGAGGTGTTCACCACCGTGACCGTCGGCCTGATGGTGGGGGTGGAGTTCTCGGTCGCCTTCGTCATGAACCGGATCTTCAGCGCCCTTCCCGAGGACAGTGGCCAGCTCGCCCGCGCCCACGGGGGCCGGATGCTCGGCGCCCTGATGCCGTTCTGGTACATCGGCTCGCTCGCCCTCGGCGCGGTCTGGGCCGTCGCGGAATGGGGCCACCCCGGCGCCCGGCTCGTCGTCGTCGCCGCGGCGCTGCTGATGGTCAGCGTGATCATGTCGATCCTGCTGCTCGTCCCGATCAACAACCGGGGCAAGACGTGGACCCCCGAGAACCGGCCCGCGGACTGGAAGGAGCAGATGAACCGCTGGGACCGCTACCACTACGTCCGCGTCGCCGTCATCGTCGCCGCCTTCACGCTCCTGGTCACCGCCCTCGTCCGAGGCGGATCCGCGTGAACGCGCGGGCTTCCGGCCTCGGTGGCCGAGCCGGCTTGGAGCGCGCGGGTCGTGGTCAGGGGTTCTCGGAGGGCTGGGCCTTGGCAACGGCGAAAACGAACAAGTCCCTAACGTCGTCGCGGAGTTGGTAGCCGACGACCGGGCCGTAGCCGGGGCCGTGGTAGATCAAGGGCTGCTCGATGCCCTGGGGCAGCCAGCCCTCCGTCACGCCTTTGAGGAGCGTGGTCGTCAGGGGGCCGGAGTGTCCGCGCAGGCCCTTGCCGTCCTCGCGGAGGGCGTCGGCCGGCACGTAGCCGCCGCGCCGCACGGCCTCGCGGACGATGCGGGCGGCGCGGGGCGGGAGCGCGCGGTAGTAGCGCTCGGCCCGTACGGGCGTCCAGTCGGTGTCGACCTCGACGGCGGCCGCGTGCCGGGCGAGCAGTTCCAGCAGCTCGGTCCGGAACGCGTCGGTCGGTTCCTCGACGGTGACGGTGATCTTCAAGAGGGCTTCCGTTGCATCAGACATGGATAGAGGTCGGTCAGACGTGGAGCGGCCCACGGTAGCGCGTACCGCCTCGGTCGTCCTCGGCTTCGGCCTTGTCCGGCGACCGTGGGCGTGTTAGGTGACCCTTACCTCCTATTCCCCGTAGAATACGAGGTAGTGAAAGGCAGTCAGCCAGTCGGGCTGGACGGAGGGCGCGCGTGTCGGCAGTGGCGACGTCGGAAGCGGCGGAAGGAACGGCTGCGGAAGCGACCGCGACGGACGGCGAGATCCGTGACGCCGAGATTCACGACGCCGAGATCGTCGGCGAGGACGAACGGCTCCTGCCCGCCGTCCCGGTCGACGACGCCGCCCCGGCCACTCCCCCGGCCCCGGCCCCCTATCACGTCACCCGCCACACGGTCCTCGCCGAGGGCGAGCTGCCGCCGCGCTCCGACGGCCAACCCGCCTTCACCGCAACGGACTTCACCGTCCCCGACCGGGTGAAGAAGCGGATCGCCGAGCGCGGCGCGCGCAACACCCGGGTCAACCGCGACTCCACGCGTACGAGGTTCGAGCAGTGGTGCCGGGAAGAAGGACGGGTCGCCCGGCCCACGACCACCACGGCGAACGTCGCCGCCTACTTCGGCCACCTCATGGAGAGGGGCAAGCCGGACGGCGGCGGCAGGTACAGCCCGGACAGTCTGCTCGCCTACTGCTCCCGGATCGTCTCCTGGTACCCGAAGGGCGAACGGCCGGACGCGTCCCTCGTGCGCGAGATGATCGAGGACTACCGGCTGGAGGAGTTCATCCCGGCCGGAGGGGAGACGGAGCGGTCGGCCGGACTCACCCTGAAGTACCTGGTCCGGGTGCTCGCCGGGATCGACGAGACCACCCGGATCGGGCGCCGCGACGCGGCCGTGCTCGTCCTTCAGTACGGGATGCTCTACCGCTCCGTCGAGGTCGCGAACCTGCTGGTCAAGCACGTCCGCGTGGACGCCGACGGGGTGTGGGTGTGGACCGCGATGAGCAAGACGCGGCGCACGGGCAGGGGCCGTTGGCGGTTCGTCCGCGACCGCGCCGATCTGCGGACCGTCGCCCGGGTACGGGCCTGGCTCGCCGATCTGCGGGAGCTGCGCGAGCCCGTCGCGCAGGATCAGAACCCGGTGGACGGGGAACCCGCGTACCTGCCGGCCAAGCCGCTGTTCCGGGCCCTCACCACGACCGGAAATCTGAAACGCCGTCAGAATGCCACCGTGCGAGGGCTCTTCCTCACCGGACGGGCGGTCAACGAGATGGTCAAGGCGCGCGCGGCCGCCGCCGGTGTCGCCCTCGTCAACGGCCTCAAGGTCACCTCCCACAGCCTGCGCGCGGGACCGAACACCGACATGACCGAGGCCCTCGTCCCGCTCGCCGAGCGCAACACGGCCGGCGACTGGTCGGCGGCCTCCACCCTCGCCGACGACGTCTACAACCGCCCCGACGGCACCATCGACACCAGCAAGCACGACCCGCTCGACGCCGTTCCCCTCTGGGGGCGATCTCAGCGGGAGGAGACCGTCCGCTGAGATCGCTGTCGCACGACCACTCTCCGGCGCTGTGGAGAGCCCGGCCGCCTACCGGTTGAGGTCCAGAACCGGGGCGCCGAGACCGTCGTAGTCGGTGGGGGTCACCGTGGCGACGAGTGCGCCGTCGGGGCGGTCCAGGGTGGGGCGGGCGGCGTGCACGGCGGCTCCCACGCCGAAGGGGACGTTGCGTCGGTGCAGTTCGGCGACCGTGTGCGCCGTTGCGTAGTCGGCGTCCAGGACGTGCAGGACGTCGAGGATGCCCAGGTAGTCGACGATCCCGGACCGTTCCCGCTCGGCCTCCAGCACGCAGACGACGGGGACCCACAAACGCACCGTGGGATCTCCCGCGGCGATGTGGATGAGCCCGGAGACCTGCTTGTTGCCGCCCAGGGCGAGGAGCGTGGGGCTGTCCAGGACGTAGTGCTCGAGGATCATGCCGCCGTGCCACGGCTCGCGTTCTGGGCCTGGCGCATCCGGTCGCGCAGGGCGTCGGCTTCGCCCTCGCCGACCCGGTGTCCGAACTCCGCGGCCAGGAACGCGTCCGTGCGCTCGGCCCGCTCACGCAGCTGCGCGGGAGTGAGCGCGGTCGCGGCGAACTCCTCGATCAACGCCCGCATCGACATGTTCCTGGCCTCGGCCAGGGCCGCCAGTTTGTCGCGGGTCTCCGCATCGATCTTGATCGTCGTGTCCACACGGAGAGTGTACAGAAGTATTCTGTCGCGAATACCGATGCGGCCCGGGCCGCCGGAACGCGGGGGATGTCGTTCCGGCGGCCGGTTCGGTCAGGCCGTGATCAGAGCGTGCTGAGGACGGCTGCCGAGTTGAAGCCACCGCGGCCGCGGGCCAGGACGAGGGCGTGGCGGACGCCGGTCTCCCGGGCGGTGGTGACGAGGTCTACGGGACAGTCGGGGGCGGGCTCGGTGGTACCGGTGGTCGGCGGGATCACCTGGTCGCGCAGGGTCAGCAGGGCGGCGGCCACGTCGAGCGGGGCGCCGCCGGCCAGCAGCCGTCCGGTCATCGACTTGGGGGCGGTGACCGGCACGCCCCGCGGGCCGAACAGGGCGGCGAGCGCCTCCGCCTCGGCGCGGTCCGCGGCACGCCGGCCGGCCGCGTCGGCGAAAACCACGTCGATCTCGTCGGGGCGCACCCCGGCGTCGGCGAGGGCCAGCCGGGCGGCGTCGCCCAGGCGCGGGGTGCCGGGGCCGTCGAAGGTGGCCGCGTACCCGGTGAAGGCGCCGTACACGCGGGCGTCGCGCTCGCGGGCGGCCGAGGCGTTCTCCAGGACGAACAGGGCGCCGCCCTCGCCGACCACGTGCCCGCACGCCTCCGGGTCGAAGGGGAGGTAGGCGCGGCCGGGATCGGCGACGGGGCTCAGTTCGCCGGCCGCGAGGTGGGCGGCCCAGCCCCACGGACACAGCGCCGAGTCGACTCCGCCGGTCACCATCAGCCCGGCACCCTTGCGGATCTGGCGCCGTGCGTGGGCGAGGGCGTCCAGGCCGCCCGCCTGCTCGGCGACGACGACGCCGCTGGAGCCGCGCAGGCCGTGCCGGATGGAGATCTGGCCGGTGTTCACGGCGTAGAACCAGGCGAAGGACTGGTAGGCGCTGACGTGCTGGCCGCCCTTGGACCACAGGGCCTGGAGCTCGCGCTGCCCGAACTCGAAACCGCCCGCGGAGGAGGCGGTGACCACGCCGGCGCCGTACTCGGGCAGAGCCGCCGGGTCGCCGCCGAAGTCGTCGAGGGCCTCCTTGGCCGCGGTGAGCGAGAGCCGGGTGACCCGGTCGGTCTGCGGCAGCAGCCGGCCCGGCAGGTGGTCCTCGTCGACGAAGCCGGGCACCTCGCCGGCCAGGCGCACCGGGTAGCGCGCGGCGTCGAAGCGGGTCACCGGCCGGATGCCGCTCTCGCCGCGCAGGGTCGCCGCCCACCAGGCCTCGGTGCCCAGCCCGTTGGGGGCGGTGACGCCGATGCCGGTGACGACGGAGCCGGTGGTGGGCCGGGCGTTCCGCCGCAGGGCGGGGCGGTCCAGTGTGGCCGTGGTCATGCCGCCTCCTGAAGTCGCGGCCGGGTCAGGACGATGGCGCTCTGGAAGCCGCCGAAACCGCTGCCGACGCTGAGTACGGTGTCCGTGCGCTGCTCGCGCGCGGTCAAAGGGGTGTAGTCGAGGTCGCAGGCCGGGTCGGCCTCGTGCAGGTTGGCCGTCGGCGGGACGGTGTTGTGCTCGATGGCCAGGGCGCTGGCGGCCACCTCCAGCGAGCCGATCGCGCCGAGCGAGTGGCCGATCATCGACTTGATGGAGCTGACCGGCACCCGGTGCGCGTGCTCGCCCAGGCTGCGCTTGAACGCGGCGGTCTCGTGCCGGTCGTTCTGCTTGGTGCCGGAGCCGTGGGCGTTGACGTAGTCGACGGCGGTCGGGTCCAGGCGGGCCTCGTCGAGCGCCGCGCGGATCGCCTCGGCCATCTCCGCGCCGTCGGACTTCAGCCCGGTCATGTGGTACGCGTTGCTGCGGCCGGCGAACCCCGCGACCTCGGCGTACACGTGGGCGCCGCGCCGCCGGGCGTGCTCGAACTCCTCGAGGACCAGGACGGCCGAGCCCTCGCCGAGGACGAAGCCGTTGCGGGAGCGGTCGAAGGGGCGCGAGGCGGTCTCCGGCTCGTCGTTGCGCGGGCTGGTCGCCTTGATGGCGTCGAAGCAGGCCACGGTGATCGGCGAGATCGGCGCCTCGGTCGCGCCGGTCACCATCACGTCGGCGCTGCCCTCGCGGATCAGGTCGACGGCGTGGCAGACGGAGTCGATGCCGGAGGTGCAGCCGGTGGAGACCAGCGACACCGGCCCCTGGGCGCCGACGGCACCGGCCACCTCGGCGGCCATGGAGCTGGGTACGAAGTAGTCGAAGAGGTGGGCGACGGCCCGCGTGTGGTCGACCTCCCAGACGCTGCCGTTCTCGCTGACCACCCCGTACTCGTTGTCGAGGCCGGTGGTGCAGCCGACGGCGCTGCCCAGGGTGACGCCCGTGCGTACGGCGTCCAGGGCGCCGGTCAGTCCGCTGTCCTCGACCGCCTCCCTGGCGCTGACCAGGGCGAACTGGGCGGCGCGGTCGAGGCGGGCGGCCTCGGCGGGATCGAATCCGTGCGCCACGGGGTCGAAGTCCGCCTCGGCGGCGATCCGCGACCGGAACGCGCTCGCGTCGAACAGTGTGATGCCGCGTGTGGCGGTGCGGCCCGCGGTCAGCGTGTTCCAGAACGCGCGGGTGCCCACACCACCCGGGGCCACGACCCCGATGCCGGTGATGACGACCCGCCTCATCGGTTGTCCCTCACAGTTGTCCTCCAGATATGAGCCCAGGTACGCGCCGGGTGCGCCGCACCACGCGGCAGGCGCGCCCGATCAGTCGGGGTGCGTGCGGGCCGCGGACGAAGAAGTGGTCACCGGGGACGGTGCGCCGGACGAACCGTCCGTCGGTCCAGCGCGCCCAGCCGTCCAGGGCCGCCGCGCCGACGAGGGGGTCGTCCCGGCCGTCGACGGCCAGGACGGGTACCGGGAACGGGGTGCCGCGCGCCTCCTCGGCGAGCGCGGCGGTGCGCAGGGCGCCGGCGAGCAGGAGGTCGTCCCGCAGTACGGGCAGCACGGTGCGGTGCCAGAGGCTGCCGGGGGCGGCGAGCGTGTCGCCGGGTGCCGCACCGAGGTCGGCCGCGAACCGCAGCAGCCGTTCGTCGGTGATGTCGTCGCGGCTCGGCGCGGCCGGGGGTGCCTCGCACACGCCGGGGACGGTCGGGAAGTGGGGCGGGGGGCTCGCGCCGACGGCGAGCAGGGCGGGGGCGGGCAGCCCGCGGTCGACGAGCGCCCGGGCCAGGGTGTGGGCGACGACGCCGCCCAGGCTGTGGCCGTACAGCGCGTACGGGTGACCGTCGGCGACCTGGTCGGCCAGCGGGCCGAGGAGTGCGGCGAGCAGCTCGTCGCGCGAGGTCGCGCGGGGCTCGCGGCGCCTGCCGCCCCGTCCGGGCAGCAGTACGGGCACGGTTGTCACGCCGGGTCCGGTGCCGGTGCGCCAGTGCCGGAACCCGGACACGCCCGCGCCGGCGTGTGCGAAGCAGTAGAGCGTGCACGGTGGACCGTCCCGCATGGTGTGTCGCACCTCCTCGGCCGCCGTGGGTGGGAGCGCATCGGCTGCCTTCGAGCCTCGCCGACGTACCTGGAGCACGACTCGAATCGGCCACGTGCGCGAACCTTCCGGGCGGGCGGCTCAGGCAGGTGAGTCGCGGGCGGCGGGCGCGGGGGCCCGGGCCATCCGTATCCGCGGCTCGTCGGCGAGGGTGGCCAGCGCGTCGGCGACGGTCGCCGAACCGCCCTTCAGCCGGGGCAGTTCGCGCAGCAGCCGGACACACTGGCCGACCAGGCGTGTCGCGTCGTCGTCGGTGAGCCGGGCGCGGTCGTGGACGGCGGCGAGGGCGAGGCCGCCGTCGGGGTCGCGGTGGGCGAACAGGGAGACGGGGAACAGGCTGTGGACACCGGTGGTGCGGGGCGGCTCGACGCCGACGCCCTGCGCGGCGAGCGCGGAGTACAGGTCGTCGAAGCGGCGGCGCCGGTTCTCGAAGACGATGAGGCTCTCGGCGAGCGAGTCCTGCGCGCGCCGCCCGCTCCACTCGTGGATCTGGCCGAGCGACACCCACTCGTAGGAGGCCAGGTCCAGGGCGCGGTCGCACAGTTCGGCCAGCAGCCGGGGCACGGCCGTGGCGGGGTCGACGCGGACGGTCATGGGCAGCGAGTTCATCAGCGGTCCCGGAAGCCGCTCGACGGAGTCGAGGGCGATGCCCCGGCCGGGGACGGTGACGCCGAAACCCACCAGGGCGGGATCACGTGTGACGGCCGCCCGGTACAGCAGCAGCGCCCACGCCACCTGTAGTGCGCCGGCCTCGGTGGCCGCACAGGACGCCGCCCAGGCGCGCAGCCGGTCGGCCGGCCCGGCCTCGAGCCGGGCCTCGGCCCGGCCGGTCCCGCGCAGTCCGGTGTCCGGGCCGGGCACCGCGGGCAGGACCAGGGCGGTGGTGGCCGGGATGGCCGAGGACCAGAAGTCGCGGGCGGGCGCGGTGTCCTGGCGGGCGAGCCAGCGGGCGTAGTCGCGGATGTCGGGGCGCCGTTCGCCGCCCGGCAGCCGGCCGCCGGCGAGGTAGGCGCGGTAGAACTCCTGGAGCAGGACCGACACGCTCCAGCCGTCCAGCATGACGTGGTGGAAGGTGAGCAGGACGCGTGCGCCCGCGGGGCCGCCGCCGGCCGGGTGCGGTTCGTCGACGAGGTTCAGCCGCAGCAGGCCCGGACGGCGCAGGTCGAAGCCGCGCAGCCGGTCGCGTTCCCTCAGCCGGTCGAAGTCCACGGAGCCGGGCGGGTGCCGGACGACCTCGACGCCGGCGTGCTCGTGCAGCACCAGACGCGGTCCGCTCCCCCAGTCGAAGGCGGCGCGCAGGACGGTCTCCCGGTCGAACACGGACTGCCAGGCCGCGGTGAAGCGGTCGGTGTCCAGCGGTCCGCGCCAGCGCCAGTCGAGCTGCTCCACGTGGCGGCCGGTACCGCGGTGGGCCAGCGCGTCCAGGAGCAGGGTGTGCTGCTGCGGGGTGAGCGGCACGGTCTCCGGCGGCGGCGCGGGGATCGCGGTGCCCGGCTCGGGGGCGGCGGTGCCCGGCTCGGGGGCGGCGGTGCCCGGCTCGGGGGCGGCGGTGCCGGGCTCCGAAGCGGCGTCACCCGGCTCCGGGACGGGCCGTGCCGTCAGTGCCGTCAGTGCCGCCAGTGCCTGCCGGTCGGTGCTGCCGTCGGGCAGCAGGGGGATGTGCGGCACCCGGTGGAGACGGGCCGGAACCAGGTGGGCGGGCAGGCTCGACTCCAGGGCGGCACGCAGCTCGGCGAGCGGGGCGTGCGTCACCATGTGCGCGACGATCCGCCGGCCGCCCGAGGCGTCGCGGGTCACGTGGACGGCCGCGTCCCGCACACCGGGCAGCGACACGAGTGCGGCGTGCACCCGGCCGAGTGCGACCCGGTCGCTCATGTCGGTCTCCCGGTGTTCGACGGCAGGACGGGACGGGACGGGCCCGGACCACTGTCGCCGCCGGTGCGGTCGGATGACCGACGCGCCGCTGACGGCTGCCCCCACGCCTCACGTCGTCGCACCCATGACACCGTGCGCGGGTCGAGTCCGGCTGTGGCCCGGCTCGCGGACGGGTCGGGTCCGCGGGCCAGAGAGGCCGAAACGGCCGGAGGACGGGAGGGCCGGGGAGGGTGAAAGGGCGGCGAAGGCCGCCGGGGAACGGCAAAGCGCGTGGTCCGGGGCGGTCGCGCACACCGGGACGGGCGAACGACCAGGATCCGGTGGACTCACGACCGGTCCTCGACCGTTGGTCCAGCGAAGCACTCGAGGATGCCGCAAGACGGGGAGGTGAGAGCACCTCCGTTCGGCGTGAGGAGTGCGTGATGCGCAAGGTCGTTTCCCGGGACGGCACGACGATCGCTTACGAGAAGACGGGCGACGGCCCGCCGATCGTGCTCCTGAACGGCTCGTTCCGCGACCACACCATCTTCGACGCGCTCGTGCCGGAACTGGCGCCGCACTGCACCACGTACGTCTACGACCGCCGCGGGCGCGGCCAGAGCGGCGACAGCCCGGAGTACGCCGTCGGGCGCGAGATCGAGGACCTCGAGGCGGTGATCCAGGAGGCCGGCGGATCGGCGGTGGTGTTCGCCGGGTCGTCGGGAGCCAACCTGGCGGTCGAGGCGGCGCTCGCCGGCGCCCCGATCTCGAAGCTGGCGCTGCACGAGCCGTTCTACCGGGTCGACGGGTTCCCCAAGCCGCCGTGGAACGTGGCCAAGACGCTGCGTGTCCTCATGGAGGAGGACCGGCGCGAGGAGGCGGTCGAGTACTACCTCGGCAGCTTCCTGGGCCTCACGCCGGACACGGTCGCGCAGTGGCGGCAGGGCCCCATCTGGGCCGTGAACGAGGCGAACGCCCACACCCTCGCCTACGACCTGGCGATCTGCGGCGACTGCACCGTCCCGGCCGAGCGGCTCGCCGGGTACACGACGCAGACCCTCGTCCTCAACAGCTCCGGCACCAGCGAGTGGCTGCGGGCGGCGGCGCGGGCGACCGCGGCGGCCCTGCCGGAGGGGCGCTCGCTGGAGCTGCCCGGTTCCTGGCACCGGATCGACATGGACGTGCTCGGCCGGACCCTGGCCGAGTTCGCGACCGCCTGAACACCGCGCGGACCGCGGACCGCACGCCCGTCGCACACTCCGTCGCGCCGTCCCACGTCCCACGTCGTCCCACGTCCAGGAGGGCACCATCGTGACCACAGCTCACGACCCGGCCACCGGGGCCACCGTGTGGCTGACCGGGTTGCCGAGCGCGGGCAAGTCCACGCTCGCCCGTGCCGTCGCGCAACGGCTGCGCGTCGCCGGCCGCCGGGTCGAGGTGCTCGACGGTGACGAGATCCGCGCGTTCCTGTCGGCGGGCCTCGGCTTCGGCCGCGCGGACCGGCACACCAACGTGCAGCGCATCGGTTTCGTCGCCGAACTGCTCGCCCGCAACGGTGTGACGGCGTTGGTCCCGGTGATCGCGCCGTACGCGGACAGCCGGGAGGCCGTGCGCGGGCGTCACGAGGCGAACGGCACGGCGTACGTCGAGGTGCACGTGGCCACGCCCGTGGAGGTGTGTTCGGTGCGCGACGTGAAGGGCCTGTACGCCAAGCAGGCCGCGGGCGAGCTGACCGGCCTCACCGGGGTCGACGACCCCTACGAGGTTCCCGAGACACCGGAGCTGCGGATCCGGACACAGGGCAGGTCGGTGGCCGACACCGCCGCCGTACTGCACACCTTTCTGACCGAGAGGGGCCTGGCATGACGGTTGCGGCGCAACCCCTGATCACGGTGGCCGAGGACACCGCGGCAGTCCCGCACCTGGACGCCCTCGAATCGGAGGCGGTGCACATCTTCCGGGAGGTGGCGGGTGAGTTCGAGCGGCCGGTGATCCTGTTCTCCGGCGGCAAGGACTCGATCCTGATGCTGCACCTGGCGCTGAAGGCGTTCGCGCCGGCGGCGGTGCCGTTCTCGCTGCTGCACGTGGACACCGGGCACAACTTCCCCGAGGTCCTGGAGTATCGCGACCGCACGGTCGAGCGGCACGGGCTGCGGCTGCACGTCGCCTCCGTGCAGGACTACATCGACCGCGGTGTGCTGCGCGAGCGCCCCGACGGGACCCGTAATCCGTTGCAGACGCTGCCGCTGACGGAGCGGATCCAGGCGGAGAAGTTCGACGCGGTCTTCGGCGGCGGGCGCAGGGACGAGGAGAAGGCGCGGGCCAAGGAGCGGGTGTTCTCGCTGCGGGACGAGTTCTCCCAGTGGGACCCGCGCCGCCAGCGTCCCGAGCTGTGGAACCTCTACAACGGCCGGCACGCGCCGGGCGAGCACGTCCGGGTCTTCCCGCTGTCGAACTGGACCGAGCTGGACGTGTGGCAGTACATCGCCCGCGAGGGCATCGAGCTGCCGCAGATCTACTACGCCCACGAGCGCGAGGTCTTCGCCCGCTCCGGCATGTGGCTGACGGCCGGTGAGTGGGGCGGGCCGAAGGACGGCGAGACGATCGAGAAGCGGCGGGTGCGTTACCGCACGGTCGGTGACATGTCCTGCACCGGTGCCGTCGACTCCGGCGCCGACACCATCGAGAAGGTCATCGCGGAGATCGCCGTCACCCGGCTCACCGAGCGCGGTGCGACGCGGGCCGACGACAAGATGTCCGAGGCCGCGATGGAAGACCGCAAGCGCGAGGGGTACTTCTAACCATGACCAGCACCCAAGAGCCCGTCGAGCCGGTGTCGGTGTGGCAGTTGTCGGAGTCGACGCTGTTGCGGTTCGCGACCGCCGGGTCGGTCGACGACGGCAAGTCCACGCTGGTCGGCCGGCTGCTGCACGACTCCAAGTCGGTCCTCACCGACCAGCTCGAGGCGGTCGAGCGGGCCTCCGCCAGCCGCGGCCAGGGCGCCCCGGACCTGGCGCTGCTCACCGACGGTCTGCGGGCCGAGCGTGAGCAGGGCATCACCATCGATGTGGCCTACCGCTACTTCGCCACCCCCCGCCGCCGCTTCATCCTGGCGGACACGCCGGGGCACGTGCAGTACACGCGGAACATGGTCACCGGCGCCTCCACCGCCGAACTCACGGTGATCCTGGTGGACGCCCGCAACGGCGTCGTCGAGCAGACCCGCCGCCACGCCGCGATCGCCGCCCTGCTGCGCGTCCCGCACGTCGTCCTCGCCGTCAACAAGATGGACCTGGTGGACTACCAGGAGTCCGTGTTCGCGGCGATCGCCGAGGAGTTCACGGCGTATGCCACCGAACTGGGCGTGCCCGAGGTCACCGCGATCCCCATCTCGGCCCTCGCCGGGGACAACGTGGTGGAGGCGTCGTCCGTCATGGACTGGTACGGCGGCCCCACCGTCCTCGAACACCTGGAGACCGTGCCGGTCAGCCACGACCTGGCGCACTGCCACGCCCGGCTGCCGGTGCAGTACGTGATCCGGCCGCGCACCGCCGAGCACCCCGACTACCGCGGCTACGCCGGCCAGATCGCCGCCGGCACCTTCCGCGTCGGCGACGAGGTCACCGTGCTGCCCTCCGGCCGCACCTCGACCGTGTCCGGCATCGACCTCCTCGGCACCCCCGTCGAGGCCGCCTGGACACCGCAGTCGGTGACGCTGCTGCTCGAGGACGACATCGACATCTCCCGCGGCGACCTGATCGTGCCCCGCGAGGACGCCCCGGCCACCAGCCAGGACGTCGAGGCCACCGTCTGCCACGTCGCCGACGCACCCCTCACCGTCGGCCACCGAGTCCTCCTCAAGCACGGCACCCGCACGGTCAAGGCCATCGTCAAGGACATCCCCGCCCGGCTCACCCTGGACGACCTGTCCCTGCACCCGCACCCCGGACAGCTCGTCGCCAACGACATCGGCCGGGTGAAGATCCGCACCGCCGAGCCGCTGCCCGCCGACTCCTACGCCGACTCCCGACGCACCGGCTCCTTCATCCTCATCGACCCCGCCGACGGCACCACCCTCACCGCAGGCATGGCCGGCGCCAACCGGATCGGCCGACCGTGACCACCGGGCGCCGGCGGGCCGACGGGAGGAATCCGTCCGTGTCCGCCTCCTTCGCCCTCCTCCGTGCCCTGGCGGCCCTGCTGGCCCTTCCGCTGCTGTCCCTGACGGCCTGCGGCTACGGGTCCCAGGCGAGGGACTCGGGTGCGGCGAAGATCGCGGCCGGTGCCGAGAAGACCGACGGTCTCGACTCCGTGCGGATCGGGTACTTCGGCAACATCACGCACGCCACCCCGCTGGTCGCGAACCAGAAGGGCTTCTTCCAAAAAGCGCTGGGCGGCACCGAGGCCAAGTACGCGGTCTTCAACGCGGGCCCGTCCGAGATCGAGGCGCTGAACTCCGGTTCCATCGACATCGGCTGGATCGGCCCGTCCCCGGCGATCAACGGCTACACCAAGTCCGGCGGCAGGAACCTGCGCATCATCGGCGGCTCCGCCTCCGGCGGCGTGAAGCTGGTGGTCAACCCAGACAAGATCAAGACCCTCGACGACGTCAAGGGCAAGCGCATCGCCACCCCGCAGCTCGGCAACACCCAGGACGTCGCGTTCCTGAACTGGGCCGCCGAACAGGGCTGGAAGGTCGACGCGCAGAGCGGCAAGGGCGACGTCACCGTCGTCCGCAGCGACAACAAGGTCACCCCGAACGCCTACAGGTCCGGTTCCGTCGACGGCGCCTGGGTGCCCGAGCCGACCGCGTCCCGGCTGGTCGCCGAGGGCGGCAAGGTCCTGCTCGACGAGTCGGCACTGTGGCCGGACGAGGAGTTCGTGATCACGAACATCATCGTGTCGCAGAAGTTCCTCAAGGAGCACCCCAAGGCCGTCCAGGCAGTCCTCCAGGCGTCGGTCGACACCAACGCCTGGATCACGGCCAACCCGGACGAGGCGAAGGCCGCGGCCAACGCCCAGCTGGAGAAGGACTCCGGCAAGGCCCTGCCCGCCGACGTCCTGGACCCGGCGTGGGAATCGATCAGGGTCACCGACGACCCGCTGGCCGCCACCCTCGACGCCGAGGCGGACCACGCCGTGAAGGCCGGCCTCCTCGAGCAGCCCGACCTCAACGGCATCTACGACCTCACCCTGCTCAACAAGGTCCTCAAGGCCAAGGGCAAGCCCCCGGTCGACGACGCCGGACTCGGCGTCGAGTAGAGCACCCACCCGGAACCCGACCACCCAGGAGGTGACGACCATGGCCACGACCACGACCGCGCCCATCGCCGAAGGAACCCGGTCCACACTCGACCGCGGGCCCTCCGGGGCGGCCCCGGCCCAGAGGAGCGGGGTGGCGACGGCCGCCTGCGCCGCCCGGATCGAGCACGTCTCGAAGTCCTTCGCGGGCCCCGCCGGGCAGCAGCTCGTCCTGGACGACATCACCCTCGATGTCGCCCCCGGCGAGTTCGTCACCCTCCTGGGCGCATCCGGCTGCGGCAAGTCCACCCTGCTCAACCTCGTCGCGGGCCTCGACAGACCCACCACCGGCGACATCACCACGGACGGATGCCCCGCCCTCATGTTCCAGGAGCACGCCCTGTTCCCCTGGCTGACCGCGGGCAAGAACATCGAACTCGCCCTGAAACTGCGCGGCGTGCCCAAGGCGGACCGCCGCGACAAGGCCGAGGAACTGCTCGAACTCGTCCGCCTCAAGGGCGCGTACGGCAAGCGGGTGCACGAGCTGTCCGGCGGTATGCGCCAGCGCGTCGCGATGGCCCGCGCGCTCGCCCAGGAGAGCAAGCTGCTGCTGATGGACGAGCCCTTCGCCGCGCTCGACGCCATCACCCGCGACGTCCTGCACGACGAGCTGACCCGCATATGGCGCGAGACGCAGCTGTCCGTCCTCTTCGTCACCCACAACGTCCGCGAGGCCGTACGCCTGGCCGAACGGGTCGTCCTGCTGTCCTCCCGCCCCGGACGCGTGGCGCGCGAGTGGACGGTCGGCATCCCGCAGCCGCGCCGCATCGAGGACACCGCCGTGGCCGAGCTGTCCGTCGAGATCACCGAGGAACTGCGTGGGGAGATCCGCCGCCATGGCCAGCACTGAGCCCCGCATCGAGGAGCGCGCCGACCTGGCGGGGCTGGAGGCGGGCCTCGACGCCCTGGAGACCCGGCAGCGGATCCGTACCCCGTTCCGGCAGACCCTGGTGGAGAAGGTCCTGCCGCCCAGCGTCGCCGTGCTCCTCGTGCTGGCGGTGTGGCAGGGCCTGGTCTCTTTCAAGATCGTCGACGATCCGACCAAGCTGCCCGCCCCCTCCGACGTGTGGGACATGGTCCACCAGGCCTGGCTCCAGGGCGAGTTGCTCGGCTACATCTGGACCAGCGTCTCCCGCGGCCTGCTCGGCTTCTGCTTCGCCCTCCTCATCGGCACCCCGCTGGGACTCCTCGTCGCCCGCGTGAAGTTCGTCCGCGCGGCCATCGGCCCCATCCTCTCCGGCCTCCAGTCCCTGCCGTCGGTGGCCTGGGTACCGCCCGCCGTGATCTGGCTGGGCCTGAACAACACGATGATGTACGCCGTCATCCTCCTCGGCGCCGTGCCCTCCATCGCCAACGGCCTCGTCTCCGGCGTCGACCAGGTCTCCCCGATCTTCCTCCGCGCCGGCCGCACCCTCGGCGCCACCGGACTCAAGGGCACCTGGCACATCGTGCTGCCCGCCGCACTGCCCGGCTACGTCGCCGGCCTCAAACAGGGCTGGGCCTTCTCCTGGCGCTCCCTGATGGCCGCCGAGATCATCGCCTCCTTCCCCGACCTCGGCGTCGGCCTCGGACAACTCCTCGAGAACGGCCGCAACGCCAGCGACATGGCCATGGTCTTCGAAGCCATCCTCCTCATCCTCACCGTCGGCATCGCCATCGACCTGCTCATCTTCAGCCCGCTCGAACGCTGGGTCCTGCGCAGCCGCGGCCTGCTGGTGAAGGGCTGAGACACGGCGTGTCCGCGCCGCCTCCAGCCGTGCTCGACGCGTCGGCTGCCGGTTCTCGAGCGGTGCCCAGCAGGGTGACGGTGACCGGCCGGCCGGCGAAACGGAGACCGACATGCGGATACGGCACAGGAGGCGGACGTGACGCGCCGCGTCGCGGTGGTGGGCGCCGGTGCGGCGGGGGCGCTGACGGCGGTCCAGCTGATGCGGCGGGCCGAACGCGCCGGACGCGACACCCGGATCTGGCTGATCGACCCGGCCCCGCACACGGGCCGCGGGGTCGCCTACGGCACCTCGGACCCCCGCCATCTGCTCAACGTGCCCGCCGCCCGTATGAGCGCCTTCCCCGACGATCCCGGGCATTTCCTGCGCACGGTCGCCGGCCGGTACCCGCACGTCGCGCCCGGTGACTTCGTCCCCCGCCGGGAGTACGGGCGCTACCTGGGCGACCTCGTCGAGGAGACCGCGCGGCAGTGCCGGTACGCCCGTCTGCACCGGGTGCGGGAGCGGGTCGTGGCCGTCCGGGACTGTTCCGGCGGGCCGGTGCTGCGCCTCCTGGGCGGGGGTGAACTGCGGGTGGACGGCGCCGTACTGGCGCTGGGCGGCCTGGGTCCCGAGCACGCCTGGGCGGGGCCCGCGCTCCGGGCGTCCGGGCGTTTCGTCGGCGACCCCTGGGCGCCCGGGGCCCTCGGCGGTCCGGCCACGGAAGGGGACGTCCTGCTCGTCGGCACCGGTCTGACCATGGTCGACCTGGCCGTCACCCTGGCCCGCCCCGGCCGGGTCCTGCACGCCGTGTCCCGGCACGGGCTGCTGCCCCGGGAGCACCTGCCCGTCGCGGGCGCGCCGGCCGAGCCTCCGGAGCTGGACGCCGCCCACGGTCTGGACGCGCTGCGCCGCGGCGTGCGGCGGCACCTGGCCGCCTGCCGTCGTGCGCGCGGGGACTGGCGGCCCGCGATGGACGGGCTGCGTCCGGTGACGGCGGCCCTGTGGCGGCAGTTGTCCCCGGCCGACCGCCTGCGCTTCCTCGAGGAGGACCTGCGGACCTGGGAGGTGCACCGCCACCGCGTCGCGCCCGCGACGGCGGCCGCGCTGCGCGCGCTGCGGGCCGCCGGCCGGCTGCGGGTGGCCGCCGGTGAGGTGGTGGGGGCCGTGCCCGGCGAGGACGCGGTGACCGTGGCACTGAGCGACGGCAGGAGGCTGCGGGTCGGCGCGGTCGTCGCCTGCACCGGAGCGCGTACGGACCCGCGCCGCACGGACGATCCGCTGGTGCGCTGCCTGCTGGAGCGCGGCTGGGCCCGCACCGGCCCGGCCGGCCTCGGCCTCGACACCGGCGACGACGGGCGGTTGGTGCCCGCGGCCGGGGTCCCGGCCGCGCGGCTGTGGACGCTCGGGGCCGCCCGGCGCGGCAACCTCCTGGAGACCACCGCCGTACCGGAGATCCGGACGCAGGCCGCCGAGGTCGCCGGCGCGGTGTGGGAGGCGCTCGCCTCCCCTCCGGCCGCGCCCCGCACCCGACGACGGCCGCGTACGGCTCCCGAAGCGGCCCTGCGCCGGTAGACGTGCGGTCCGGCACCTCGGTCCGGCCCCCGCTCGGTTCGGCCTCCAGCCGGGCTCGACGCATCGCCCGCCGGTCCTTGAGCCGGGTCCACCAGGGTGGCGGTCAACGGGTTGGCCGGCGAAACGGAGACCGTCATGCGCACACCGCGCGCGTCCGCCATGAGCGCCGTCGGCAGGAGCCTCGGCGAGGGCCTGATGTGGATGGGGTTCGGCTGGTACGGCACGCAGCCGCCGCACCCCTGGAGCGGGTACGCGATGCCGCCCGCCGAGCCGCCGTGCCTGCCCCCGCAGTCGGAGCGGGAGTTCGCCCGGTGGACGGCCCCGTCCACGCCCCTGTAAGGACCGAGGACAAGGAGAACAGGGTGACCACCACCGGGTCGGCCACTGCGCGTGTTCCCGTGCCCAAGCGGCGCATACTCAAGCTGTTCCTCCCGTACCGCCGGAGCCTGCTGTTCGTCGCGTTCCTGGTCGTGGCGTCCTCCCTGGTCTCCCTCGTCAACCCCTTCCTGATCCGCGAGATCATCGACGTGGCGCTGCCCCAGGGCAGGACCGGGCTGCTGTCCGCGCTCGCCCTGGGCATGGTCGTCGTGGCGGTCGCGAACAGCTCGTTCAACGTGTGGCAGACCTATCTGTCCGCCAAGGTCGGCCAGCTCGTCATGCACGACCTGCGCACCGCCGTCTACTCCCACCTCCAGCGCATGTCGCTGGCCTTCTTCACCCGGACCCGCACCGGTGAGGTCCAGTCGCGCATCGCCAACGACATCGGCGGGATGCAGGTGACCGTGACGACCACCGCGACGGCGCTGGTGTCGGACGTGACCACCGTCATCACCACGGTCACCGCCATGGCCCTGCTCGACTGGCGTCTCACGCTGGCGTCGCTGGTCGTCCTGCCGGGCTTCGTCTGGGTGAGCCGGCACGTCGGGGACGAGCTGCGCGTCCTCACCCGGGCGCGGCAGCGCCAGTTCGCCGACCTGTCGTCGAACGTGCAGGAGTCGCTGTCGGTCAGCGGCATCATGCTCGGTCACACCATGGGCCGTTCCCGCTCGCTGAGCGACGCGTTCGCCGGGCAGTCCCGCAAGCTCACCGACATCGAGGTCCGCGCGAGCACGGCCGGCCTGTGGTACCAGTCGACGATCTGGATCGTCATGGCGGCCATGCCCGCGGTGATCTACTGGGTGGCGGGGCTGGCCTCCAGCGGCGGCCGGATGTCCATCTCCATCGGCGCGCTGGTCGCGTTCGCCACCCTTCAGCAGATCCTGTTCCGTCCGGCGCAGCGGCTGCTGACCATCGGTCTGGACATCCAGAGTTCGCTGGAGTTGTTCGGACGCATCTTCGAGTACCTCGACCTGCCCGTCGACGTCGCCGAGCCCGAGCGGCCGGTGGTGCCGGCCGCCCTGCGGGGGGAGGTGCGGCTGCGCGGCGTCGGTTTCCGCTACGCGGGTGCCGAGCGGCCGACGCTGGAGGGCGTGGACGTGACGGTGCCCGCCGGGCACAGTCTCGCCGTCGTCGGGGAGACCGGCTCGGGCAAGACCACGCTGAGCTACCTGATACCGCGGCTGTACGACGCGACGTCCGGCACCGTGACGATCGACGGCGTCGACGTGCGGGACCTGTCGTTCGACACGCTCGCCGCCGCCGTCGGCGTCGTCTCCCAGGAGACGTACCTCTTCCACGCGACGGTCGCGGAGAACCTGAGGTTCGCCAAACCCGGCGCGAGCGACGAGGAGCTGGTCGCGGCGGCGCGGGTGGCGCACATCCACGACTACCTGATGTCCCTGCCCGACGGCTACGACACGGTGGTCGGCGAGCGCGGCTACCGGTTCTCCGGCGGCGAGAAGCAGCGGCTGGCCATCGCCCGCGCCATCCTGCGCGACCCGCCCGTCCTGGTGCTGGACGAGGCCACCAGCGCGCTGGACACGCGCACCGAGCTGTCCGTGCAGCAGGCCGTCGACGCGGCGAGCGCGGGGCGCACCACGATCACGGTCGCGCACCGGCTGTCGACCGTCCGCAACGCCGACGAGATCCTCGTCCTGGACCGGGGGCGCATCGCCGAGCGCGGCACCCACGACGAACTGCTCGCCCTCGACGGCCACTACGCCACCCTGGTGCGCCGGGACACCGAGATGGCGGTCGTGTAGGCGGTCGTGTAGGCAGTCGTGCGGGGCGGCCGGAGGGCCGGGCCGCGCGGACCCTTCAAGTCCGCTCGAAGGACGCTGCACGGGGCAGCGGGCTTCGAGCGGATCTGGAGGGGTCGTTGCCTACGCTCCGGCGCATGGAGACCTCGTCTGGCGCAATACCGGCCCCGTCCGGGCTCGACCGGCGCACCCTGCTGCGGGGCGGCGCCGTCGCCTCGCTGGGCGCGCTCGTGTCGTCGTCCTCCGCCTTCGCCGCGCCCCGTGCGGCGGCCCCCGGCGGCCCCGAGCCGTCGGCGGACGGGCTGCTGCTGACCAAGTTCAGGGACCCGCTGCGCACCCCGCCGGTGCTGCGCCCGCGCGGGCGCGGCGACCACGACGAGCTGACCGTGCGGCTGCGCACCGCCGACGTCACCGTGCACTCGGAGCTGGCGCCGGTGCGGATGTGGACGTACGAGGGCAGCTACCCGGGGCCGACGATCGAGGCGGTCCGCGGCCGCCGGCTGCGGGTGGCCTGGGAGAACCGGCTGACGGGGAACATCCCGGTCACCGCCGTCGAGTTCGGCCGGCCCGGCGGCCCCATGGCCGACCCGCTGACCAACTACCCGGGCACCGAGGGCTGCCGGGAGGTGCCCGGGGTGGCGGACCTCGAACCGTGGGCGGCGGTGCACCTGCACGGCATGCTGACCGGCGGCGGCAACGACGGCTGGATGGAGAACCTCGTCGCCCCGGGCGAGGCCCAGCTGTCGGCGTACCCGGACGACCAGGCCGCCACCACGCTCTGGTACCACGACCACACCCACCACGTGAGCCGCTTCAGCGTGTACGCCGGTCTCGCGGGCCTGTACGTCCTGCGCGATCCCGGGGAACGGGCGCCGGACCTGCCCCGCGGCAGGTACGAGGTGCCGCTGGTCCTCAGCGACCGCAACTTCGCGCTGGACGACTCGGGCGCCCTGACCGGGCGTCTGGTGCACAAGGTGGAGATGGTCAACGCGAAGCTCATGCGGGTCCACGCGGCCCCCTACACCCTGGTCAACGGGGTGGTCTGGCCCTACCTCGAGGTCCAGCCGCGCTGGTACCGGTTCCGGATCGTCAACACGGCCAACGCGCGGATCTACCGGCTGATGCTGCTGGCCGACGGCCGGCCCGTGCCCGGGGCCCTCCAGGTCATCGGCACCGACCAGGGACTGCTGGACCGGCCGCGTCCGGTCGAGGGGGCGCTGAACCTGTCCTCCGGCGAACGCGCCGACGTGCTGGTCGACTTCGGCGCGTTCCGCGGCCGGTCCGTGAAGCTGGTCAACACGATGGAGGGCGTCGTGCCCGGCGACTCCAGCGTCCGGCACGACCTGCTGGAACCGGACGTGATGCAGTTCCGCGTCGCCGGCCGCGGCTCCGGCGGCCGGTACACCCCGCCCAGGACGCTCTCGCCCGCCTTCGAGCGGCCCACCCACCACGACCTGCCGCACGGCGAGCGCCCCCGCTGGGTGGTGCTGGTCGGACCGGGAACGGCCGACGTGCCCGAACTGTGGGAGATGGAGGAGGTGGAGCCCGCCGAGGCCGGCGGGATCACGCTCCCGTCCCCCGGGATCGTCCAGGTCGAGGACGCCGCGGGGACGGTGACGACGCTGCGCCGGACCGCCCTGCGCTACGACGACGGCAACGCGTTCACCGCGGCGCACGGCGGCGTGGAGGTCTGGAAGTACCTCAACCTCGCGGCCTCTCCGCACCCCATGCACATCCACCTGGCCCACTTCCGGGTGCTGTCCCGCGAGAACTACGACGTGACCGGCTTCGACCGGACCGTCCGCGGCACCGCCCGGCCGGCCACCCACATGGGGGCGGCGGAGCTGGAACCGCACGAGCTCGGGGACAAGGACACGATCAGGGTGGGTACGGCCGGTCAGATCGTCCCCGGCCCGAACGGCACGCCGGGCGAACTGGTCACCGTGCTGGTCCGTTTCCCGGTCGTGGGCAGGGGTGTCCACCACTGCCACATGCTGGAGCACGAGCAGCACATGGTGCGCCCCCTGGTCGTCTCCCCGGCGGCCCACCGGCACGCGGGCAGTCACCACTGACCCTGACACGGCCAGGCCGCGGACACGACGAGTGCCCGCGGCGGTGGTCGGCGCGGGCACTCGGGGACCGGTCGGGCGGTGCGGTCAGGCGGCCTTGCGGACGATCTCCACGGCACCGGCGTCCAGCAGGGTCTTCACGGCCGTCTCCCCGCCGTCGACGTCCAGGTCCATGTCGTGGAGCCGGCCGATGACGTTCCGGACGACCTTCTCCGGCTGCGTCTTCTCGGTGCCCTCCCAGACCAGCTCCGGGAAAACGGTCAGATAGACCTTGTCGTTTCCCTGGCTGTAGATGTTCACTTCCATGACGTCACGGAGAGCCATCCGGGCCTTGTAGATCAGGTTGTTCATGCGTGCCACCGACTTTCGGTATCTGTTTTCTGAAGGCTTCCTGACCACACGTACCGACCTCATGATGGTCAGCGGCGGAGAGCTGCGCAATGAGACCCGGAGAATACTCCGTTCAACTGCGGGAAATCCGCGATTGAACGGGCTTGTCAATTGCTTTTGTTTGACAGAAAAAGGCCGCGCTGAGGACCATCGGTACCGTCCGCCCATGCTGTTGGCCGCGTCCCACGAAAAGCATCCGGAGTGCCATGAAAATCCTGTTCATCACCACGGGCAGTCAGGCCACCTACTACGCCGCTGCCCCGCTGGCGACGGCCGCGCGCAACGCGGGCCACCAAGTCATGCTGGCCGCCCACGAACCGTGGGTGGAGACCGCGGAGGCCATCGGCCTCCCCACCTTCTGCTTCACCGTCGACCCGATCCGGCACTTCATGCGGATCACCAACCCGGGCAAGGGCCTGCGCTTCCCCCGGGAGCTGGGCGACGAGGAGATGACCGGGCAGGGCCGCGGCTTCGCGAAGATGGGCCTGGCCGGCGTCGAGTCCCTGCTGGAGCTGTCGAAGGACTGGACCCCGGACGTGGTCGTGGGCAGCTCGCAGAGCTACGCCGCGATGCTGCTCGCCGCCCACCTGAAGGTCCCCTACGTGCGCCATGTCGAGTACCTGGGCATTCCGCTCACCGGCATCGACCCGGGCGCCGAGGCGGAGCTGCGGCCCGAGATGGAGCGCCTCGGCGTGGACGGGCTGCTCAAGCCCGACCTGCTGCTGGACTCGACCCCGCCGTCGCTGCGCCCGGCCCACGACCCGGCCGCGCAGTCGATGCGCTGGATCCCGAGCAACCCGCAGCGCCGCCTGGAGCGCTGGATGTACACCCGCCCCGAGGGGCGCCGCCGGGTGGTCATCACCTCCGGTTTCCGCAGCCTGATGTTCCGCGACCCGGGCTGGTCCATGCCGCTGCTGGTCAAGGAGCTGGAGAAGCTGGGGGCCGAGGCGCTGATCGCGTCGAACCCCGGCGCCGTCGAGCGGTTCGGCGACCAGCTGGGCGACGCGCGCGTCGGCTGGATCCCGATCGACGTCACCGCCGCCACCTGCGACCTGGCGGTCCACCACGGCGGCGCGACCACCGCCACGACGCTCATGGCCAACGGCGTGCCGCAGCTGGTCATCCCGGAGAACCCGCCGGAGTTCCCGCCGAACTACCACCGGGAGGCCATCGCCAAGGCCATCACCGACTTCGGTGCCGGCAAGACGCTGTGGCCGCAGGCGCAGGAGCCCGACAAGGCCCCCGGCGAGGTGATCGCCGCGGCCTGCCGGGAACTGCTGGAGAACCCCAGCTACACCGAGCGGACGCAGCACCTCGCCAAGGAGATCGCGACGCTCCCCACCCCCGCCGAGATCGTGCCCCGGCTGGAGGCGCTGGTCTGACCGCCGGCACCGCGCACGAGGCCGCCCCGGGACCGGGAGTCCCGGGGCGGCCTCGTGTGCGCGGGTGCGGATCAGCGGGCGGCGAGGGCCTCGATGTCGCGCAGCACCTGGTCCGGGGTGGGCAGTGCGGCGGCCGCCGCGGCGAGGGTGCGGGTGCGCTCAGCATACCCCGGGTCGGCGAGGATCTCCCGGCAGGCCGCGACGGTCACCTCGTCCGGGTCCTGCCCGGCACCGGGCCGGTGCGGGTCCACCAGGACGGCCGCGCCGTAGCCGCTGACAGCCTCGGCGACGGCCTTGCCGTAGCCGTTGTCGGGGACGATCACCTGGGGCACGCCCGCGTTGATCAGCGTCATGGCCGTGGTGGCGCCGCCGTGGTGGACCGCCAGGTCCAGGGTGGGGGCGACGACGTCCAGGGGGATCCAGCCGATGCGTACGTGGCCCAGTTCCGCCCCGTACCGCTCGGCGGCCTCCGGCAGCGCGGCGATCAGCACCTCCGCTCCCGCGCCGGCCAGCCCGTCCACCAGCCGGCGCAGCGAACTGCCGGGGGTGTCGAGCATCAGGTTGCGGGTGCCCGCGGTGATCAGCGCCCGGCGGCGGCCCTCGGGCCGGGTGTACATCCACGGCTCGATCCGGCGCTGGCTCACCCGGGGCACCCAGCGCATCGCCCGGCCGTCCGGCGCGCCGGGCGGGCGCAGGGGCGGCGGGCACAGGTCGACGAAGAGGTCGGGCGGCGGCAGTTCGGCCAGGCCGAGGCGTTCCAGCTGCGGCTGGAGCTCCGCCACCGCCGTGCGGTCCCGGCGTGCCATCGGGGCGATGTGCCAGATGTGTCGGACGAAGGGGACCTTGAGGGCCGCGGCGAGCACCCGGGGAACGTGGGAGAGGCCGCCGACGACCAGGTCGGGGGTCCACTGCCGGGTCAGTTCCAGGAGGGCGTCGATGCGGACGGCGGCGGTCATGGCGTCCTGGCCGTAGCGCATGCGCTCGGGGGTGATGCAGACCGCGGGGAGGCCGACGGACTGCGCGGCCGCCATCAGCGGTTCGTCGGCGGCCAGCAGGATCTCGTGCCCGGCGCTGCGGGCGGCCGAGGCCAGGGGTGCGACGCCGAAGACGGCCGCCTGGCTGCCCCCGACGGTGAACAGTATTTTCATGGCTGTGCGCTTCTTCCGTTGACGGATGCGGGGGCGCCCGGGAGGCGGCGCGGGAGGGGCGTTGGGGATGTCGGGGCGGCGTCGGATCAGCCGGCCTGGGCCATCTCCATGACGTACCGGCCGTAGGAGGAGTGCGCGAGGCGGCTGCCGAGCCGGTAGCAGGACTCCTGGTCGATGTAGCCCATGCGCCAGGCGATCTCCTCGAGGCAGGCGATGCGCACGCCCTGGCGGTGTTCCAGGACCTGGACGTAGTCCCCGGCCTCCATGAGCGCGTCGTGGGTTCCGGTGTCCAGCCAGACGAATCCGCGGCCCAGCGGGACCAGCGTGGCCTCGCCGCGCTCCAGGTAGACCCGGTTGAGGTCGGTGATCTCCAGCTCGCCGCGCTCCGAGGGCCGCAGCCGCCGGGCGATGTCCACGACCTGGTTGTCGTAGAGGTACAGCCCGGTGATGGCCATGTTGGTCTGCGGGTTCGCGGGCTTCTCCTCGAGGGCGACGAGTCTGCCCCGCTCGTCGAGGGTGCCCACGCCGTAGCGCTCGGGGTCGCGCACCGGGTAGCCGAACAGGACGCAGCCCTTGATGTCCCGGGCGGCCCTCTGGAGCATGGGCCCGAACTCGTACCCGTGGAAGATGTTGTCGCCCAGCACCAGGGCGACGGAGTCGTCCCCGATGTGGTCCTCGGAGACCAGGAACGCGTCGGCGAGCCCCCGGGGCTTGTCCTGTTCCGCGTAGGTCAGGGTGAGGCCCAGCCAGGACCCGTCGCCGAGGAGCCGCCGGAACATGTCCGAGTCCTCGGGCGTCGTGATGATCTCGATTTCGGTGATCCCCGCCAGCATCAGCGCCGACAGGGGGTAGTAAATCATCGGCTTGTCGTAGACCGGGAGCATTTGCTTCGAGACTCCGAGGGTGATCGGATGGAGTCTCGTGCCATTGCCGCCGGCCAGGATGATGCCCTTCACCGTGGCGCCTCCTCAGTGACTTCGTGCCCGTCAGGCGTGCCCGCACTTTATCGGTGGCCGGCGCCCGCCCGAAAGTTTTCCCGGGGGCCGTACGAATAGCGTTCCTGTTGACAGACTCGGGCCTGCTTACTCAGGCTTGCGGCGTACCCGGTTCAGGCATGCGCATTTACTGTCTTCGTTTAGGTGGACCTGTGGAAATCGAAGATCTGACGCCCGTTCTCGAATCCGGGCAGAGCGCCGGTATCGGCATCATCGGGTGCGCCGACATCGCCGTACGGCGGGCCATCCCCGCGATTCTCCGCTCGCCCTTCCGGCTGGCGGCGGTCGCGAGCCGTTCCCGCGGGAAGGCCGAGGACGTCGCGGCCGGGGCCGGCTGTACGGCCGTCGAGGGGTACGAGCGCCTCCTCGAGACCCCCGGCGTCGACGCGGTCTACGTCCCGCTGCCGAACAGTGAGCACGCCAAGTGGGCCCGGCTGGCGCTGGAGGCGGGCAAGCACGTCCTGCTGGAGAAGCCCGCGGTGCCCGACGGGGACAGTGCCCGGGAACTCGTCGCGCTCGCCGAGGAGCGCTCCCTGGCCGTGATGGAGAACTTCGCGTTCCTGCGCCACCCCCAGCACGAGCAGGCGCGGGCCCTGGTGGCCGACGGGGCGATCGGTGAACTGCGCTCCTACAACGGGGCGTTCGGCATTCCGCCGACCGACCCGGGACAGATCAAGTACCAGGCGGACCTCGGCGGCGGGGCCCTGTGGGAGGTCGGCTGCTACCCGGTGCGCGCCGCCCAGGAGTACCTCGGCGAGTCGGCCCGGGTCCTGGGCGCGGGCCTGAAGTCCGATCCGGAGCTGGGTGTGGACGTCTCCGGGGTGGCGCTGCTGGGCGACGACGAGGGCGTCACCGCCCACTGCGCCTTCGGCCTGTCCCACGGCTACCGGTCGACGTACGACCTGTGGGGCAGCGAGGGGCGGCTGGTCCTGGAGTGGGCGTTCACGCCCTCGCACAGTGCCCGTCCGGTGCTGCGCCTGGAGCAGAGGGACCGCGAGACGCGGATCCTCGCCCCGGCCTTCGACCAGTTCCTCGGCGTGTTCCGCACGTTCCACGACGCCGTGCGCGATCCGGCGGCACGGGCGGTGCACCACCGCGACCTGGTGCGGCAGGCGGGACTGATGGCCGGCGTCCGCGCGCACGCCCTCGGCGCGCGGCCCCGGTGAGAACAACGAACGGACGAGAACAACGCGGAACGGCGGTCGGCACCTGGCTGGGTGCCGACCGCCGTTCCGCGTGCGCTACCGTCCGGCTCCGGCTCCGGCTCCGGCCCGTGCCGCGCCGAGCGGGCGCGGGGGGCACTGCTCCCAGGTGGGCAGCAGTCCCGCCGCCGCGGCCTCGGCGAGGGTGGGTGCCGCGGCGTCCTTGTCCGAGCGGATCGGCGGCTCCGTCAGGTCCCAGGGCAGGGCGAGCGCGGGGTCGAGCGCGTCGACGTCGATCATCGTGCCGGGCTCGTACTCCTGGGAGCACAGGTAGCTCATGCACGTGTCGTCGGTGAGGGCGAGGAAGGCGTGCCCCACCCCGTCGGGCAGGTACACGGCCGTCCCCGTCTCGGGGCTCTGGTGGGTGACGTCGTAGTGGCCGAACGTCGGCGACCCCACCCTCAGGTCGACGGCGATGTCCAGGGCGGCGCCCCGCACGCACGTGACGAACTTCGCCTGGCCCGGCGGGACCTTCGTGCCGTGGATGCCGCGCAGGGTGCCCCGCCGGGACACCGAGTAGTTGACCTGGCGGACCGTGAACTCCCAGCCGGCGCCGGCCAGCAGGGCGCTGGCCCGCACGGACTCGAAGAAGTGGCCCCGCCGGTCGTGCAGGGGCTCGGGTTCGACGCGGTACGCGCCGGGGACCGTCATTTCCGTTGTCAGCACCTGGGGCTCCTCGCGGTTCAGCCGGTGGCCGCCGCGGCGGCCCCGGCCGCCGCCGCGACCCGCTGCCGCATGGAGGCGGTGTCGTTGGTCCGCGGGAACTCCTCCCGCGGGGCGTCGACGCCGAGGAAGTCGCACAGCGGCTCCCAGCCGTCGCGCACGTCGTACACGAGGACGTTGTCCGCGCCCAGGGCGCGCACGACCTCCTCGTTGTGCCGGTGGTAGACCTCGATGGCGTGGTCCTTGTCGGAGAAGCGGCCGCCGAACAGGCCGTCCCAGACCATGGTGGTGGTGACGCGGAACAGCGCGGCCTGCGGGCTGCCGGGCTCCGGCGGGTGCGCGGCGCTGCGCAGGGCGAACTGGTACAGCGTGTCGTGGGTGCTGCGGTACCAGCTCTCGGCGTCGCGCACCGTCAGGATCACCTTGGCGTCCTCGAACGCCTCGCTGATCTGCCGGTAGTACACGGCGCAGGGGCCGTCCACGGCGGAGCGGTAGCCGGCGAAGAGGGCCTGCCAGTCGGGGCTCTCGCCGTCGCAGACGACCCGCTCCCACTGCCGGAGCCGTTCCGCGTCGCCGACGATGTCGAACATGTGGAAGGAGGGGCCGAGGCCGAGCCGGTCCAGGGCCGCCTTGAGCGAGGTCGTGCCGGTCCTGCCGAGGCCGGCGTTGACGATCTTCAGCACGGTGTGTCCCTTCCTCAGCGCCAGGCCGCGGCTTCCTGGCGGGTGGCGACGTTCACCCGGTTCCAGAAGTTGACCAGGCCGATGTGCATGACCAGGGCGCCGAGCTGCTCGTCGGTGTAGTGCCCGGAGGACTTCTCCCAGATGTCGTCCGACGCCATGTCCTGCGGGTCGGTCATCAGCGTGACGGCCTCGGCCATCTCCAGCGCGGCGCGCTCGGCGTCGTCGAAGCAGGACTCGGTGCGCCAGCCGGCCACCCGCGGCAGCCGCTCGTCCGCCGGCTGCCCGGGGCCGTCCGGGAACGTGTACTCGCGGCCGTTGATCTCGCTGACGCGCAGCCGGACCAGGTCGAGGGTGCTCTGCGGTACGCCCACCTTGCCGATGACCTCGGTCAGGTCGAGCAGGGGCTGCAGTGCGCCGGGAACGACCAGGGAGGGATTTTCCATCCGTGGGGTCATCGGGTCTTCTCCTGTGCGGTATGCGTGGACGGGTCGGTTGCTCGCGGCGGGGTCTCAGACCGGGATGCCCTCGACGATCGAGATCGGCGAGCCGGTGGGGACCACCCTGGTGAGCTCGAAGCCGGCCTCGGCGAACAGCGCGGCGTACTCGGCGCGGGTGCGCTCCTGGGCGCCCAGCATGAGCATCAGCCAGAGGTCGACGGTGTGGCCGATGTGCTTCTCGTTGTGCTCCGGGAGCACGTACTCGAGGACGAGCAGCCTGCCGCCGGGGGCGATCGCCTCGCGCGCGTTGCGCAGGGCCGTGACGGCGTCGGCCTCGGAGAAGTCGTGGATGATGTGCTTGAAGAGGTAGGCGTCGGCGCCGGCGGGCAGCTTGCCGAGGTAGCCGCCGTGCTCGATGGTGAGCCGGTCCGCCACTCCGGCCGCCTCGAAGAGCGCCGGCGAGTCCACGGTGGCGACCTCGGAGTCGTACAGCACGCCCTTGGTGTCGGGCGCCTGGCCGAGGATGCCCGCCAGGAGGTTGCCGCGGCCGGCGATGACGTCGACGACGGTGCCGAAGCCGGAGAAGTCGTAGGCGGCCAGGATCGGGTCGGTCTCCGAGGCCGACAGCTCGCCGAACGCCTCGAAGAACACCTTCGCGTAGCCGGGGTTGGCGTGGAAGAAGTCCAGCGCGCCCATGCCGCGCAGCTTGGGCAGGTTGGCCTCGCCGCTCTCCACGGTGTCGTACAGGTGGCCCCACTCCTCCCACAGCGTGGGGTGGTTCATCAGCAGGGCGAAGCCGCGCATCGAGTCCGTCGCGTCCTCGCGGAGCTTGTCGGACAGCGGCGTCTGCTCGTACCGGCCGTCCGGGCGGACGGCGAACACGCCGTGGCCGGTGAGCGCCCGCAGGACGCGGTGGGTGGCCCTGGCGTCGGAACCGACCCGCGCCGCGATGTCCGGGGCGGACAGCGGGCCGTCGGCCAGCACGTCCGCGATGCCGAGCCGGGCCGCGACGGAAATCGCCTGGGTGATCACCGCACCCTGGACGAGGTGCAGCAGTGCATACGATTCGGACTGGTCACGAACCTCGGGCAGCACGGACATGCCATTCCTTTCCCAGCGCCTCTTCTCGCGGATTCCAGACGATAGGCGGGGCCTTCTCAAAACCGCAACCAAGGTATTCACGCAATGACCGGAAGGACGTTCAACCGGGGAATTTGAGCGGTTGAACAGGACGGATCCAGTACCGCTCCAGCGGCATTCCGGCCCCGCTTGTCAAATTGTTCCGGCCCGGCTATATCGAGGAGGCCCCCGTTGCGGCACCTGCGGCACGACAACCCGACCACGGTGGATTTCTGGTTCGACCCGACCTGCCCCTGGGCGTGGCTGACCTCCCGCTGGGTCCTCGAGGTCGCCCGCCTGCGGCCCCTGGAGATCCGCTGGCACCTGATGAGCCTGACGGTGCTCAACGAGGGGCGCACCGACCTGCCCGAACGCTGGCACCGGGACCTGTCCGTACGGATGGAGGCGGTGCGGGTCTGCGCCGCCGCCGAGGAGGCGTACGGCCCCGGGGTGCTGGGCGGGCTCTACACCGAGCTGGGCACCCGGTTCCACCTGGAGGGGGCGCCCAAGGAGCACGCCACCTACGCGGCCGCCCTCACCGCCGCGGGCCTCGATCCCCGTCTCGCCGACGCGGCCGGCTCCGGCGCCCACGACGCCGCGGTGCGGGCCTCGCACCAGGACGCCGTGGACCGGGTCGGCACCGACGTCGGCACGCCCGTGGTGGCGGTGGGGGACGTCGCGTTCTTCGGGCCGGTGGTGTCCCCGGCCCCGCGCGGTGAGGCGGCGACCCGACTGTGGGACGGCGTGCTCGCCGTGGCCGCGACCGACGGGTTCTTCGAGCTCAAGCGCACCCGCACCGGGAAGCCGGTCCTCACCTGAGGCCGGGGCCGCGCCCTCAGCGGCCCGCGGCGGCCACGGGGGCAGCGGGGGCCGCGGGAGCCGCGGGGGCCGTCCAGTTGGCGGCCAGCCAGGTCTCCAGGGAGACGAGGCCGGGCCGGCCGCGGCGCAGTTCCCCGAGGTCGGCGCGGTAGCCGTCCCGCTCGAACCAGTCGAACATGTTGGCGAGGTCGGGGCGGGCCGAGCGCAGCGGCTCGATCGGCAGCCGCCGGTAGCTGACCGGTACGCCGGCGACCGCCTCGAACGCCGCGGCCATCTGCGGTCCGGTCAGGCAGTCCCCGGCGATCTCGACCACCCGGCCCAGCCACGCGTCCGGGTCCTCGAAGGCGTCCGCCGCGAACACGCCGATGTCGGCGGTCGCGATGAGCTGCACCGGGGTGGCGGGGTCCAGCCACATGGAGAGCACGAGCTCGCCCTCGACGGGGCGCGGGGCGATGTCGAGCAGGATGTCGTGGAACATGACCGGCCGCAGCACGGTCGTCGGCAGGTCGAGGGTGCGCAGGTACTGCTCGGTGCGGTGCTTGCTCTCGAAGTGCGGGACGCGGGTGTCGCGGTCCGCGCCGCCGACCGAGCTGTAGACGAAGTGCCGCACCCCGGCCCGTACCGCGGCGTCGGCCACCGCCCTGGCCTGGCGTTCCTCGGCCTCGACGCCGCCGGGTCCCCGGAAGGTCTGGACGCTGAACACGCCGTGGACGCCGTCCATGGCCGCCGTCAGCGACGCCTCGTCGTCCATGTCGCCGCGGACCAGGACCGCGCCCGCCTCCCGCAGTTCGGCCGCCCGCTCCGCCGCGGGGTCGCGGACCAGGGCGTGCACGGTGTGTCCGCGCCGCAGCAGTTCGCGGGCCACGGCCCCGCCCTGCCGGCCGGTCCCGCCCAGCACCAGGATCGTCTGGTCAAGCGCCACTGTCTTCTCCAAGTCTCGTGCCCGCCGGCGCAGGTCCGGCGGTGCGGTCGGATGCGGCGGCCGCACCGCGGCCGCCGTGCGTCGGAGGGCGCGCTACCAGGGCACGGGTCCCTCGTCCGCCAGGCACGCGCCCGACGGGCCGTCCTCGTCCAGCAGGGCGAGCCGGACCACGATCGCGGCCCCCTCGGCGGGTGTGCGGCGCCCGCGGTGGTGGTTGATGTCGGTGGCCACCACCCCGGGCAGGGCGGTGTTGACCTTGACCGGGGTCCCCCGCAGCTCCTTCGCGTAGGCGACCGTGACCGCGTTCAGCGCGGTCTTCGAGGACTGGTAGGCGATCATGTTGACGCCCGCCAGCGGGGAGCCCGGGTCCGACTGCAGAGTCAGCGACCCCACGTGGCTGGACAGGTTGACGACGCGTCCGGCCGGGGAGCGCAGCAGCAGCGGCAGCATCGCGCCGGTCACGGTGACCACGCCGAAGACGTTGGTCTCGTAGACCTCCCGCAGGTCGGCCGCGCCCGCCTCGCTCGGCGCGCCGGTGAAGCCGCCGGCGGTGCCCGCGTTGTTCACCAGGATGTCCAGGCGCCCGTACCGCCGCTCGATCTCGCCGGCCGCCTCGGCCACCCGGGCCGGGTCCGTCACGTCGAGCCCGATCGGTGTCGCGGCGATGCCGTCGGCGGCCAGCGCGTCGGCGGCCCGCTTGCCGAGGGCCTCGTCCCGCGCGCCGACGAGGACGGCGATGCCCCGCTCACCGAGTTGCCGCGCGGCGGCGAAACCGATGCCCTTGTTGGCGCCCGTGACCAGGGCGACCTTCTCGAGGGTCACGTCAGCTTCCTTTCTGCGGCCGAAAACGCGCACAATTCCCACCGCCGATATTGCTGCGGCGCACTCCTCCCGTTCAAGCGTTCACCGGCACGTTCAAAAGGCACCGGTCCGCGGTCGAACACGGCGCGGGGTGCACCGGCGAATTCCGGAATCGTTGCGGCCGCACTTCGCCCTGAGTAGCTTCACAAGGCCAACCATTGCCACAGCGCAAAGGGCCTCATGAAATGAAGAGAACTGACGTCATAGTGGTCGGTGCGGGGCCGGCCGGCCTGATGCTGGCCGGGGAGCTCCGGCTGGGCGGAGCGGACGTGACCGTCCTGGACCGGCTGCCCGCCCCGCACGGGGAGTCCCGGGCCCTCGGCTTCAACCGGCGGGCGGCCGAGTCGCTGGCGCAGCGCGGACTGCTGGAGCGGCTGGGAGAGGTCCGGTGGGGCCCGATGGGCCACTTCGGCGGGGTCCGTTTCGACCTCGGCATGCTCGACGAGGACCACAGCGGTGTGCTGGGCCTGTCCCAGGCCAGGACCGAGGAGGCGCTGGGCGGCCGGCTGGCCGAGCTCGGCGTGCCGGTGCGCCGCGGCCACGAGGTGACCGGGCTGCGGCAGACGCCCGAGGGTGTCGTCGTGTCCTTCACCGGCCCCGACGGGCCCGGCGAGGTGAGCGCCGGGTACGTGGCCGGCTGCGACGGGGCGGGCAGTGCGGTGCGCGCGCTGGCCGGCATCCCCACCCGGGACCGGGAACCGACCCGGGGCATGTTCACCGCGGAGATCAGCGGCGTCTCGCCGCGTCCCCGGCCGATCGGCGAACGGCTGCCCGGCGGACGCATGGTGGTGTGCACCCCGCTGGGCGGCGGCCGGTTCCGCGTGGTCGTCCACGACCCGGACCTGCCCGCCCGCCCGGAGCCGGGCGCGCTGACCTTCGCCCAGGTCGCCGACGCGTGGCGGCGGCTGACCGGCGAGTCCATCGACGGCGCGGACTGCCAGTGGCTGTGGGCGTGCGGCAACTCCGCGGCGCTGGCCGCCGAGTACCGGCGCGGGCGGGTCCTGCTGGTGGGCGACGCGGCGCACGAGATCCCGCCGCTGGCCGCGTGGGGGCTGAGCGCCGGGTTGCAGGACGCGGTGAACCTCGGCTGGAAGCTGGCGGCGGTGGTCCGCGGCCGGGCCCCCGAGGGCCTGCTCGACACCTACCACGCCGAACGCCACCCCGTCGGCGAGCAGTTGGTCCGCGACTCCGGCGCGGCGTCGAAGCTCTACCTCGGCGACGAGGCCATGGACCCGGTCCGCGAGGTCGTGGGCGAACTGCTGGCCCACAAGGACGCCGCCGAGCGGATCGCCGGGATCGTGAGCGGTCTCGGCATCCGCTACGACCTGGCCAAGGGCGACCACCCCCTGCTCGGCCGGCGCCTGCCCCCCGACCGCACCCTCACCCTCCCCGACGGCACCCGCACCCGCGTCGCCGACCTCCTGCGCACCGGCCGCGGCCTGCTCATCACCACCGGCGACACCCCCGCACCCCAGCACACCGACCACACCGCCTACGCCGATCGCGTCGACACCGTCACCGGCACCTGGACCGACACCGCCCCCGATGCCCCCGACGCCCTCGACGCCGTCCTCGTCCGCCCCGACGGCTACGTCGCCTGGACCGCACCCGGCACCACCGACGACCTCGGCCAGGCCCTCGACCGCTGGTTCGGCGGCCGGTGAGCGCCCGGCGGCACCCTTCGAAGAGGAGTGAGCACATGGCCAGGGATGTCATCGTCGTCGGGGCCGGCCCGGTCGGGCTGATGACGGCGGGCGAACTCGGACTCCGCGGCGTGGACGTCGTGGTCCTCGAGCGGCTGCCCGCCCCGACGCGGCAGTCGCGCGGCGCGAGCTTCACCAGGCGCACCGCCGAGTGCTTCGACCAGCGGGGCCTGCTCGGCCGTCTCGGCGCCACCGAGCCCGCCGACAGCCACTTCGGCGGGGTCCCCATCGACCTCGGCATGCTGACGCAGGACCACTACGGGCACCGGGGCGTCTCCCAGTTCCGCACCGAGCGGATGCTGGAGGAGTGGGTGGGCGAACTCGGCGTACCGGTGCTGCGCGGCCGGGAGGTGACCGGGCTGCGGCAGGACGCGGACGGCGTCGTGGTGGACGTCGAGGGACCCCACGGGCCGGCCGCGGTGCGCGCCGCCCACCTGGTGGGCTGCGACGGCGGGCGCAGCACCGTCCGCAAGCTCGCCGGGATCGGCTTCCCCGGCACCGACGGCCGGCGCGGCTTCCTCACCGCCGACGTCACCGGGATCGACACCCGCAAGCGGCGCATCGGCGAGGACCTGCCGGGCGGCAGCATGGTGATGGCCATGGACCTGGAGAACGGCGTCACCCGGGTCGTCGTCCACGAGGCCGGCACCCCGCCGCCGCGCGACCGCGACGCGCTGTCCTTCGCCGACCTCGCCGACGCCTGGCAGCGGCTCACCGGCGAGTCCATCCACCACGGGCGGTGCCGCTGGATCAGCTGCTTCACCGACGCCTCGCGGGCCGCCGCCGAGTACCGGCGCGGGCGGGTCTTCCTGGCGGGCGACGCGGCGCACGTGCAGCCCCCGGCGATGGCGCAGGGGCTGAGCGTGGGCGTCCAGGACGCGGTGAACCTCGGCTGGAAGCTGGCGGCGGTGATCGGCGGCCGGGCCCCCGAGGGCCTGCTCGACACCTACCACGCCGAACGCCACCCCGTCGGCGAGCAGCTGGCCCGCAACGCCCGGGCGGCGATCGAACTGCGGCTCACCGGCGAGGACATGGACCCGGTCCGCGAGATCGTGGGCGAACTGCTGACCCACCGCGACGCCGCCGAGTACGCGGCCGGCATGCTGAGCAACCTCGGCGTCCGCTACGACCTGGCCAAGGGCGACCACCCGTTGCTCGGCCGGCGCCTGCCCCCGGACCGCACCCTCACCCTCCCCGACGGCACCCGCACCCGCGTCGCCGACCTCCTGCGCACCGGCCGCGGCCTGCTCATCACCACCGGCGACACCATCCACGACATCACCGCACGCCACCACGACGACTACGCCGACCGCGTCGACACCGTCACCGGCACCTGGACCGACACCCCCGGCACCGCACCCGACGCCCTCGACGCCACGCTCGACGCCGTCCTCGTCCGCCCCGACGGCTACGTCGCCTGGACCGCACCCGGCACCGCCGACGACCTCGGCCAGGCCCTCGACCGCTGGTTCGGTCCCGCCCGCACGGCCCTCTAGGCGCCCTCGACCGGGGGGCCGGTCCCCCCGGTCAGACTGCCAGGCACCTGTCCCGGCGCCGGGCGCCGGAGCCGGGACGGCCTCTACGACACTAACCGCGAAGGATCTGGTGGAATGGCTGGCACCGAACAGGATCAGGTGAGTGGAAAGCCCCATGTGGTCGTCATCGGGGGTGGTATCGCGGGACTGGCGGCGGCGTTCCTGCTCCGTGACGAGCCGGTCCGGGTGACCGTCCTGGAGGCGTCGTCCCGGCTCGGCGGGAAGCTCTCGGTCTCCGAGGTGGCGGGGGTCGCGGTCGACGAGGGTGCCGAGTCCCTGTACGCCAACCGGCGCAGGACCACCGGCCTGATCGAGGACGCCGGGCTCGGCGGGACGATCAGGTCGGCGGGCGAGACCGCGTCGGCGATCTGGACCCGGGGCGGGATCCGGCGGCAGCCGGACCGTCAGTTCATGGGCGTGCCCTGCGACATGGACGACCTCGCCCGGTCCGGTGTCGTCTCCGCCGAGGGGGTCGACCGGGCCCGGCAGGACCTCGTACTGCCGTCCTTCGACCGGGAGGGCGACGTCTCGGTGGCGGACCACGTCGGCGGGCGCTTCGGCCAGGAGGTCGTGGACCGCCTCGTCGAGCCGTTCCTCGCCGGGGTGTTCTCCGGCCGCGCCGCGGACCTGTCGTTCGAGGCCACGCTGACGCCGCTGGCCAAGGCGTCCCGCGCGCACGTCTCGCTCGCGGACGCGGCGGGCTCGCTGGTGCCGGTGCTCGCCGAGGGGCAGAAGCCGCCGCCGGTACGGGTGGCCACCCTGGACGGCGGGTTCGGTTCGCTGCCGCCCGTGCTGGTGCGCCAGGTGCTGGCGTCCTCGCCCGACGCGTCCATCCGCACCGACGCCCCCGTGCGGGAGCTGGCCCGCCGCGCCGACGGCTGGCGGGTCACCGTCGGTCCGGCCGCCGCGCCGGAGCACATCGACGCCGACGCCGTCGTCGTCGCCACCCCGGCCGGCCCCTCGGCCCGGCTGCTCGCGGGTGTCCCCGGGGCCTCCGCGGCGGTCGCAGCGTTCGAGGAGGTGCCGTACTCGAGTGTGGCGATGGTGACGCTCGCCTACCCGCGCGCGGCGTTCCCCGGCGGGCTGCGGGACCGCGGATACGCCGGCTACCGGGTGCCCGCGGTGGAGGGCAGGGCGGTCAAGGAGGTCACGTTCACCACGGTGAAGTGGCCGCACCTGGCCGGCGAGGTGGAGATCGTCCGCTGCTCGATGGGGCGGTTCGGCGAGGAGGGCCTGCTCCAGCGCGACGACGGCGACCTGGTGGCGCTGGCGGCCGCCGAACTGGCCGAGGCCACCGGCGTGACGGGCGTCCCGGTGGCGACCCGGGTCAGCCGCTGGCAGGACGCCCTGCCGCAGTACACCGTCGGCCACTTCGAGCGGGTGCGCCGGATCCGGGAGACGGTGGCCGCCCAGCCCGGACTCGCGGTGTGCGGCGCCCTGTACGACGGTGTGGGCGTCGGGGTGTGCATGGCCTCCGCGCGCCGGGCCGTCGAGCAGGTGCTGGCCGGGATCAAGCAGCGCGACGCGGTCGCGGCCGGCGCCTGAGCCGTCCCGGTACCACGTGGAAGGGGCCGTGCCCGGAGTTCCCGGGCACGGCCCCTTCCACGTGTCGTGCTTCTCGGCGAGGCCTCAGCGCTCCAGCACCGCGGCGAACGCCTGGGTCAGTGCCTGCTCCGGGTCCTCGCAGGCGTCCGTGCCGCGCCAGGCGACGTGCTGGTCGGGACGGACCAGGAGCGCGCCGTCGTCGGTGATGCCCCGCACCGCCTCCCAGCCGCCGTCCACGTCGGCGTACTCGCCGCCGGCGCCGATGCGCACCACGGCGAGGCGGACCGAGAACTTCTCCGCCACCCGCGCGGCGGCCTCGGCCCACACCGTGCCCCGCCCGCTGGTGATCAGCGTGAAGTCGGTACCGCCGGTGGTGTCGAGGGTGGACAGGCGGCGGCCGTCGCGGGTGATCCAGGCGTGCGGCAGCCGGTGCCCGGGGCGGGACGTCGGCACGTGCTCGTTGCGCATCGGGACGCGGGCCGGTGCCTCACTGCCGTCCGGGACGAGTGCCCCGTCCTCGTAGTGGAAGCCGACCTCCATGTCGAGGGACTGGCAGCCCCCGCGGTGGGTGTGGAAGATCTCCAGGGCGCGGGCCCGCACGGTGTCGCCGAGCGGCGAGGGGTCGAAGTACGCCTCGAGGCGCTGCCTGCGGCGCCCCGCCGGGATGTTGTGGCCGGCGCCCACGGCGTCGATGACCGCCTGGTGGTGGACGGCGGCGGACACCGCCCAGTCCACGTTCTCCCGGCCCACGGGCCGGCGTTCGGCCTCGTAGGTGTCGATCAGGGCGTCGGTGGCCCGGCCGTCGAGCACCGCGGCCAGCTTCCAGGCGAGGTTGTGCGCATCCTGGATGCCGGTGTTGAGGCCGAGACCGACGGCGGGCGGCTGGCGGTGCGCGGCGTCGCCGGCGATGAGCACCCGGCCGACCCGGTAGCGGTCGGCGAGGTGCGCGTGCACGATCCAGTCCGTCACCTTGTGCACCGTCACCTCCAGGTCCGGCAGGCGCAGCAGCTCGCGGATCCGGGGGACGACCGTCTCGTTGTCCCAGCGTCCGGGCGGGCCCGGGGCGAAGTGCAGGCCCCACTGCTCGCAGTCCTTGCCCCAGCTCGGCCCCATCTCTATGAGGTTGCTGGACAGGTCGGGGTCCTCCGGGCTGAGGAAGTGCGTGATGAGCGTGCCCTCCTCCCACCACTGCGACAGGTCGGCGGAGAAGTACGCGGTCGTGGTGTTGACCAGTCCGGGCGGGCCCTGCATCTCGATGCCGACCTCGGCCCCGACCATGCGGCCGCCGTCGGCCCCGATGAGGTACTTCGACGTGACCGTGGTGGTCTCGCCGGTGTCGAGGTCGCGCACCTCGGCGACGACGTGGTCGCCCTCGTCGGAGAAGGAGAGCAGCTCGTGGTGGAAGAGGATCCGGCCGGGATTGCGGTCCTCCGCGTGCCGGCGCAGGATCGGCTCCAGCCACATCTGCGGCAGCTTGGCGGGCAGGACCGGCCCGGCCGCCGCGTAGGCCGCGGTCAGTTCACCGCCGCCGAAGGCGTCCATCTCGTGGATCAGGCGCCGGTCCAGCGGTCCGTCGCCGGCCAGCGTGGTCTGCCAGCGCACCTTGCCGAACTTCTCCAGCGGCGCCGCCTCGGCGAGCACGTCGTCGGCGACCGAGTGCTGTCGGTAGATCTCCATCGTGCGCTGGTTGAGGTAGTGCGCCTTCGGCACCCGCGACGTGTCCGGGTGCCGCTCCACCAGCAGATGGTCGACGCCCTGGTCGGACAGGAAGACGGAGGCGGACAGACCGCATCCGCCACCGCCCACGATCAGAACCGGAACCTCGACTGATCCCATGTTCGTCCTTTCGGAAGGTGACAGACAGACCCGCGCCGGCGTTGCGTCTCGGGGGAACGGGGACTGCCGTACGTGCCGGGCTTGGTAGTGCTCGCAGCATGGCAAGGGCGTCTCCACCCCGGGTCAAGGACGGGTGGACCGCGCCGCTCGAGAAGCTGCTCGGGGGCTGCTCGGAGGTCAGCGGGCGCGCCGCCACCACCGCTCGCGCCGCGGCCGGTCGGGCTCGGCGGGCAGGTCGCTGAAGGCCCAGCCGAGCCAGTCCTTGATGTCCACCGCCAGCACCGGCCCGCCGTCCCTGAGGTAGCGGGCGCCGTCGAACTGCGCGTACTTGCGGTCGATCAGGCCGAGCGCGTGCGTGCGCTCCGGGCTCTCGCCGACCACCCGGCCGGTGCCGCGCAACCGCACCCACCACGCCTTCAGCCAGTCGTCGTCGTAGAGGTCGGCCAGCACCGTGACCCGCTGGTCGTGGTCCAGGTTGCGCAGCCGCTTGGGCCGCGGGTTCCCGTTCTTCGGCCGGTCGGTCGGCGAGTAGAGGACGTCGCCGTCGACGACGAAGATGACGGGCACCAGGTGGGCTCCGCCGCGCGCGTCGACCGTGCCCATCCGGACGGACCGCTCCCGCTCGAACCGGCTCCGCATCTCGTCCTGCCCGAGTTTCATCTCCACCCCTCCTTGTCCCTTGGCGCGGGTGGTCCCGGCGCCGAGAAGACCGGCGCCGAGGTCTCGGCGCCGGTGCGCGCGGCCCGTTCGGGGGCGCGTTCAGATCCGGTCGGCTGTGTGCGGCCCAGATCCGGTCGGCTGTGTGCGGCCCAGATCCGGTCGGCTGTGTGCGGCCCAGATCCGGTCGGCTGTGTGCGGCCCAGGTGCGGTCGGCCTGTGTGCGGTCTAGGTGCGGTCCGCGTGCTCCCGTTGCCGGTCGGTCACCGGACGTGGCCCGCCGCGCTGCCGGCGCAGCCGTACCAGCAGGATCAGGACCGCGCCCAGGACGGCGAGGCCGACCGTGGTCAGGCCGGACAGCTTGATCGTGCCCGCCGGCCCGAACGCCCCGACCAGGGGTCCGCCGAGCGCCGCGCCCAGCGGTGTCGCGATCACCAGGATCGCGCTGCGGAAGGCGCTGAGGCTCACCAGTTCCTCCAGGGGCGCCTTCTTCTGGAGCAGCGTGATCGTCACCGGCCCGTAGGGCGCGTAGATCAGCCCGCCGAGGCCGAAGCCCACGACGCCCGCGGCGAGCGTGCCGAAGTGCGCGAACGGCAGGATCGCCAGCCCCCAGCCGGCCACGATGGCCAGCGCGGTCGGCCACAGCGGCAGCCGCCGCAGGGTGCCGGCGACCAGCGCGCCGACGACCGCGCCGACGCCGAAGGTGCCCCAGATCCAGCCCAGCGCGGTGGGGTCGCCGCCCATCCGCTCGGCGACGAAGACCGGGACCGCCACCTCGATCGGCCCGTACAGCAGGTAGAACACGAAGGTCAGCGCCAGCAGGCCCATCAGCTCCGGATGCCGGGCGAGGGTCTGGCCGCTGCGCCGCAACGGGACCGCCGGACGGCGGGCGACCTTGCCCTCGCCGCGCACCCGGGCCGACACGGCGGCGAGGTACACGTAGCTGAGCGCGTCGCCGGCCAGCACCGCGGCCGGTCCGAGCGCGGCCGTCACCAGACCGGCCAGCGGCGGCCCGATGATGAACGACAGCTGCTCCTGGCTGCCCACCAGCGCGTGCCCGGCCAGCCGGTCGTCGGCCGGCAGGGTCTCGGCGACGAACGTCTGCCGGCCGGCGATGCCCCAGGCGTGCAGCACCGAGGAGGCCGCGAGCAGCGCGATGTACGTCGTGACGTCCAGCAGGTCCAGCCAGTACAGGGCCGGGATCAGCGCGAACACGGCCGCGCGCAGCACGGAGTTCAGCAGGATCAGGCTTCTGGCGTTGCGCCCGCTCAGCCAGCGTCCCAGCGTGAGCGAGCCGATCGCGGCGGGCAGGCTGTAGGCGGCGACGGCCAGGCCCACCACGGTGGACCGGTCGGCCGGCGCGGCCAGTTCGACGGCCAGCCAGGCCACGCCGACGAAGCTCATGCCGTCGCCGAGGAAGGAGACCAGGAAGCCGGGCTGGAGCCGGCGGAAGTCGGGGTTGGCGAGGCAGCGGGCGTACCCCTCGGGCAGCACCCGCCGCGCCCACCGTGTTCCGGTCGTCACCGCTGCGCCTCGGCTTCGCTCACCGCGCAGCGGAAGCCGATCTCCGGGCTTCTGGCCGTCAGGACCTTCCCGGCCCGGCTCACGGCCGTCAGCAGCGCGGGGGGCGAACTCCACGCGCCGCCGCGCACGCTGACCTCGGCCGACCACTCGCCCCACAGGTCGCCGGGGTCCATCGTGCCGAAGCGCGGCTCGAGCGGGAGGCCGTCCAGGTAGCGGGTGGACGTCCATTCCCACACGTTGCCGCACAGGTCGCGGATCCCGAACGGGGACTCGTCGCCCGGCAGCGCGCCGGCCGGGCCGGTCGACGCCGACGGCTCGGTGCCGCGCAGGTCCGCCAGCCGGCGCAGCCACGTGGCGCGGTCCGGGGCCTGTTCGCCGTCCGGGGCGACCGTGTGCAGGCCGCGCACCAGGGCGGGCCGGAACTCCTCGCCCCACGGGTGGCGGCGGTGGTCGTCGCCCCGCGCGGCCCGCTCCCACTCGTCCTCGGTGGGCAGCCGCTTGCCGCACCAGTCGGCGTAGGCGACCGCGTCGTACCAGCTGACGCCGGTCACCGGGTGGTCGCCGGCGAAGCGGGGGTCGTCGGCGGTGGAGCGGGTGTGGTCGGTGCCGCGCGGCTCGTCCGGGTGGCACCACAGGTGGCCGTGGGCGGCGACGTCGGCGACGAACGCGTCGTAGGCGTCGTTGGTGACCGGCAGGGTGTCCAGGTAGAAGCCCGCCACGTCGGCCTCCTCCACCGAGGAGCCGCCCGGGTCGCCCCAGGAGCTCTCCCCGCCGGGGCGCGGGCCGCGCCGCAGCCGGCCGGCCGGGACGTGCCGCATCCCGTCGAGCGAGAGCCTGCTGGGCAGCCGGTCGGCGGACAGCGGGACGGGCAGGTCGTCCAGGACCGCCCCGGCCACCGCCGGGTCGGCGAGCAGCGTCCGCGCCGAGGCGAGCGCGTGCGCGTCCGCCACCGTGACGAAGCTGCCGGCGCCCGCGGCGATCTGGTCCGGCGAGCGGCCGAGCACGGCCAGCAGGGCGTGCAGCGCCGACGGGCCGCCCGCGGAGCGCAGGGCGGGGGTCCGGGCCAGCGAGGCGAGGGCGGGGGTGCGCACGGTCTCGTCCGGGTCGGCCAGCGCCCACCCGACGGCCTCGGCCGCCAGGTCCGGACAGAGCCGTACGCAGGCCGCGAGCGCCTGCCGGCGGACCTCCGGCGCGTCGTGCAGCAGGCCGACGGCCAGGCACTCCCCGAGGAGTTCCGGGTCGCCGGTGAGCCGTTCCAGCGCGCCCAGGTAGCCGCCGAGCAGCGCGTCGCGTTCCGCCGCCGGGCCCTCGGTCCAGCCGGCGATCCGCAGGACCTCGTGGGGCGTTCGTGCGGTGGAGGTCTCCGGTGAGAACTGCTCGGTGACGGTCATCGCGTGCCGGCCTCCGCTCCGGTGATCATGCTTGCGAAATCCTCGCCCGCCCGGTGGCTGTACGCCGTGCCCGCGGTGGGCTTCTCCCCCGCCGAGTAGTACACGTACAGCGTCGCCCGGCTGGTGTCGTCCAGCACCGGGCCGGAGTGGTGGAGGATGTTGTAGGTGTGGCAGATGACGTCGCCCGCCTCGGCCTCCAGCGCGAGGCCCTCGGACTCCAGCCGCCGGGGCGGATACCGGTGGGAGCCGGGCACGAGGACCAGGCAGCCGTTGCGGACGGTGGCGGCGTCCAGGTAGATGCCCACGTTCACCAGCGGTGTCACCGGGAGGTCGTGCGGGAAGTCGAGGTGCCAGTCCAGCGCACTGTACGAGCTGCGCCTGCCCCGCTTCATCTGCCACACGGCGCCGTCGATGGCGTCCTCGAACCGCCAGGTCGGCCCGCCGAGCAGGCCGGGGCCGAGCGCGTCCAGGTTCCGGCGCCCGATCAGTTCCCGGGTGTCGGCGCAGTGCAGGGTGAAGTAGGGCAGCCGGTGCAGGGTGGCCCGGCCGTCCTCGTCGTAGGACGGCTTGATCACCTGGTCGCGGTGCTCGGCGGGCACCTTCCCGTCGAGGGTGTCGCGCTCCAGGCGCCGGGCGTCGCGGCGGACGACCTCCACGTCCTCGGCGTCGAACACGCCGCGGTAGATCACGAAGCCGTACTGCTCGTAGAAGGCGCGTTGTTCCGCGGTGACCGTGCCGTCGTAGTGGAAGCGCGGGACGCGCTGCGGGGCGCTCACCGGATCACTCCCCGGAAGCCGATCTCGTTGTGCCGGTCCGTGAAGAGGTCCTTGCCGCGGAAGTACGTGGTGACCTGCTCCAGCATGGAGGTCCACGCGCCGCCCCGGATGACCACCGAGGTCTCCTCGGCCGTGGCCCACTCGGTGCGGGGCCGGCCGGAGATCATCGGTTTCATCCGGTCGCGGGTGAAGAAGTTGGTGTCCGTCCACTCCCAGCAGTTGCCGACCATGTCCACGACGCCGTAGGGGCTGACGTTGCGGGGGTGGGAGCCGACCGGGACGGTGGTGACGGCGGGGGTCGTCGCGTCGAAGGTGCTCAGGACGTCGCGCCAGTGCTCCAGGCTCCGGGCCGGTCCGAAGGACGCGCCGAACCAGCGCAGGGCGTCCGGGTCGAACTCGTCGCCCCACGGGTAGCGGGCCCCCTGCTCGCCCCGTGCGGCCTTCTCCCACTCCAGCTCGGTCGGCAGCCGCTTGCCGAGGTGGGCGAGGTAGGCGTAGGCGTCGAACCAGTCGACGCCCGTGGCGGGGTGGTCGGGGCCGAACCGGGCGTCGCCGGCGATCCCGCGGCGGTGGTCCTTGCCCTCGGGCTCGTCGGGGTGGCACAGCGCGTGCTCGGCGGCCTGCGGGCCGTCCGCCCACGCGTCGTACTCCCGGTTGGTCACCGGGTGGCGGTCGATGAGGAAGTCGGGCAGGTGGCGGACCTGCCGGGGGACCGCGTCGTCCACGTCGTACAGCGGGTGGACGACGTCGTCCATGCCGATGCCGGTGACGAAGTCGGAGGCCGGGACGCGCACCATGCCGTCGGGGACGGCGCCGGGCAGGTTCTCCGGGTCGTAGTCCCAGTGCTCGTCCAGCGCGGTTCCCGGCGGCAGCTGACCGGTCTCGGCGTGCTCCCGCTCGATCCCGAGGCGGGCCGCGCGGTCCTCGGCGCCCAGGATCCGGTCCATCGCCTTGGCCACCACGGCGGCGCCGATGCCCACCGGCTTGGTGCTGCGGAACAGACCGGCCTCGGCCGGCCCGGTGATGTGGACCAGTTCCTCGTAGGCCTCTCCGACGCGGTGCCGGCCGGCGATCGTCGCGGCGGTGAACACGACGAAGTCCTCGTCGTCGCCGAGCAGCCAAACCAGGAACTCCCGCGCCGCGGGGTGGGTGGCCAGGAACGGCTCGACGCCCTCGAGCACCGTCAGGCGGACGTCCGCGCGCGGGTGGGTGGCCGCCATCGCGCAGATTTCCTCAATGATCCTGGGGTGCCGGAAATCGGCGATCTCCGCACGCAGTTCGGCGCGTTCCGCGTCGGTCAGCGGATCGCGCGATTTCTGCCACGGTTCGTGGGCCAGGAAACGATCCACCAGCCCGTTCAAGGTTTTCTGTTCAACGGCAAAGCGCTCGTAACTCCATCGGTGCACTGGTTTCACCTCGACTGCCGGTTTCTCGGATATTCATCAGGCCCACAGCCCAGTCCGTGGAGGGCCGCACGGCCCTCCACGGACTATGAGATCTGCCCTGGTCAGGCGGCCCACTTGAAGTGCGAACCGGCCGGGCGGACACCGCCCTTGCGCTGCGAGCGCAGAGCGTTCCACTGACGAAGCGTCTTCATCTGTTTCACCTCCTGAGGATGACTCGGCAACCGAGTGCACCGACGGTCCCTTTGTGCGCTCGGCCCTGTCAAGTTCCCGCATTCACCGGCGTTGCCGAACGGGCCTTCCACTTGTTCAACCGCGGCGGCCGCGCGGTTGAACACCGGGTTCGCGACCCCCTTTCCTGGACGCGTTGATCCCATCCCCCACGATTCGAAAGGGGTGCGTCGTGCGCGTTCTCGTCGTGCCGTTTCCCTGGAAGACTCACCTGTACAACCTGGTGCCGCTGGCGTGGTCGCTGCGGACGGCCGGGCACGAGGTGCGCGTGGCCGGCTGGCCCGACCTCATGGACGCCGTCACCGGCGCCGGCCTGCCGGGGCTGGCCGTCGGCCCCGGCGAGACGCCCGAGGTCCGCGGCCGCCGGGACCGGCGCCAGACCTCGGAGCGCGCCGCCGCCGCGAAGCGGGCCCCGCAGCAGGGGCTCGGCCCGCTGTTCGACCTCCGGCCGGACCGCGAGCGGCTGGGCTGGGAGCAGGTGTCCCGGGTCTTCGACGACCTGGTGCTGCCGCAGGCCCGGCGGTCCAACGACCCGATGATGGAGGACCTGGTCGCCCTGGCCCGCTCCTGGCGTCCTGACCTGGTGCTCTGGGGCGCCAAGGCGTTCGCGGGGGCGGTGGCCGCCGCCGCGGTGGGCGCGGCCCACGCCCGGGTGCTGTACTCCGTGGACGTCTACGCGCGGCTGCGGGAGGACTTCCTGCACGCCCAGGCCCTTCAGCCGCCCGGGCGGCGCCCCGACGCGCTGCGCGACTGGCTGGCGGGCTGGGCGGGCCGGTACGGCGTGGAGTTCTCCGAGGAGCTGGTGGACGGGCAGTTCACCGTCGCCCCGTTCCCCGAGGCGTTCCGGCCCGACCCGCGGCCGGCCACGCTCCCCGTGCAGTACGTCCCCTACAACGGCCCGGCCGTCGTGCCCGGCTGGCTCACCGGGCCGCCGCGGGCGCCGCGGGTGCTGATGACCTTCGGCGACTCGGTCGACGACGGGCCGCTGCGGCTGCTGCCGGTCGCGCGCGTGCGGGAGATCCTCGACGCGGTGGCCGACCTGGAGATGGAACTGGTGCTGGCCCTGCCGCCGCAGGCCCGGCGGGAGCTGCGCGAGGTGCCCGCCCACACCCGTGTGGTCGAGTCCGTTCCGCTGTCCGAGGTGCTGCCGACCTGCTCGGCCGTGGTGCACCACGGCGGCACCTGGTCGTTCGGGTGCGCCCTGCGCCACGGCGTTCCGCAGCTGCTCGTCGGCCGGGCGTTCGACGCCCCGCTGAAGTTCGGCTGCCTCGAACGCGCCGGCGCGGGCACGGCCATGACGCCGGACCAGGCGGACGGGCCCGCGGTCCGCTCCGCGCTGCTGCGCCTCCTGACGGACCGGGACCTGCGCGCGAACGCCCGGCGCCTGGGCGAGGAGACGCGGGCCATGCCCTCCCCCAACGACCTGGCGCACACCCTGGAAGACGTGGTCGCCGCCCACCGGGCCGGACGGGCACCCGCCGTGCGCTGAGGACGCCGGCGCACCGGGACACCGGACGGGCCCCGCACGGCGATCGTGCGGGGCCCGTCCGGTGTGCGGGTCAGGACGTGGGCACCGGGTCCGGTGCCGCCTGGCAGACGGCGTCGACGCCCCGGCGGGAGTGCGGCCGGGTGCCGTCCCTGAGGAAGTCGCCGACGTACTCGTTGAGGCAGGTGTTGCCGTTCGCCGACAGGGCCGCGCCGACGTTGTGGCCGCCCTTCTCCAGGACGAGCCGGGAGTTCGGGAACAGCCGGTGCGTCTCGACGGCGCCGGCCACACCGTGCGCGGTGTCGAACTGGGGCTGCACCAGCAGGACGTCCACCTTGCGGTTGCCGACGTCGACCGGCTCGCTCCGCGCGGGCTCGGGCCAGAAGGCGCACGGGGCGTTGTACCAGGCGTTGGTCCAGGTCAGGAAGCGGTTGCCGGCGTTGTACTGGCGGGTGTAATCACGGTGCCACCGCTTCCAGTCGGTCGGCCAGGGGCCGTCGGTGCAGTTGACCGCGTTGGTCATCGCGTGCCGGTTCTGGTGCGGGAAGCCCGGCGGCGAGTAGTTGGCCCGCAGTGACGCCGGGTCCTTCTTCACCACCCAGTCGGAGAGGATCTTCGCGCGGGACAGCCAGGTCCAGCTGCGGTAGACGACCGGTTCGAAGACGTCCGCCCACTCGGACGGGCCGATCCGCCCGTCGACGGGCGCCGCGCGGAGCGCGTCCTGTCCCTCGTAGTAGTTCGCCTCGACCTCGGCCTGGGTCGTGCCCAGGTGGTAGACGTCGTCGTACTTGGCGATCCAGTCGAAGAAGATCCCGGCGTTGCGCTCGGAGAGCACGTTCTTGCGCAGGGCGTCGCGGTATCCCACGCCGCTGGGGCGCACCACGCTGTCCAGCACCATCCGGTCCACCCGGCGCGGGAACAGCGAGGCGTACACCGAGCCGAGGTAGGTGCCCCAGTCGGTGCCGAAGTAGGTGATCTTCTCCTGGCCGAGCGCGATGCGCATCCGGTCCAGGTCGCGGGCCGCGTCCTCGGTCGTCAGGTGCTCGAGCACGTCGCCGTACTTGTCGCCGCAGCTGTCGGCGTAGGCGCGGGCCCGCTCCTTCCACTCCCGCTCGGCGGCGGGCGTGGACGGCACCGGGTCCGGCTGGGCGTGCCCGGGGTCGAGGTAGTCGCTGTCGCAGACGACGGACGGCTCGCTGGCCCCGACGCCGCGCGGGTCGAAGCCGATCCAGTCGTAGGCGTCGCCGACGTCCTTGGCGAGACCGGTGGTGCCCTGGGCGTACCGGGTGGGCAGGTCGCGGCCGATGCCGCCGGGCCACTGGCCGCGGTTGAGCACGACGACGCCCTTGTACTCGCTGTCGGGAGCGGTGTGCTTGGCGCGGGTCAGTGCCAGGCTGATCTTCCTGCCTCCCGGGGCGTCGTAGTCGAGCGGCACCTGCACCGAGCCGCACTCCAGGCCCACGAGCATGTCGCCGAGGACCGGGTCGCCGCCCTCGCAGGGCACCCAGTCGACGGTGCCGGCGGCCGGGCGGGCCGTCTCCTCGGCCGCCGCCACCGGGACGACGGCCGAGCCCATCAGGGCGGCCGCGACCACCGTTGTGACCAACGCAAGCTTTCTCACGTAATTCCCCTCCTGAATTCAGCGCGCTGGCAGCGTGGCACCGGCTTGTCGGCTTCGGCTCAAGAACGCCTGGAAGTCCGGTGGAGGCAGGGCGCGTGATGACGCGGGGAATGCGGGGACTTCCTTAGCATGAGGGGGCGAGGAAACCCCCAACCCCCGGGAGTGAGAATGGCTGACGAGGCCATCCAGGGAATCAGGACCGTGCTGCACCCGGTGGCGGACGTGGCAGCGGCCAAGAAGCTGTACACCGCCCTGTTCGGCATCGAGCCGCAGACCGACTCGGAGTACTACGTCGGCTTCGACGTGGCCGGCCAGCACATCGGGCTGGTGCCGGCCGGGGCGCAGGACGCGCAGGTCGCCTACTGGCACGTGGCCGACATCGAGGGCAAGCTGGCCGAGGTCACCGCCGCGGGCGCCACGGTGACCAGCCCCGCCAAGGAGGTCGGCGGCGGCCGCCGCGTGGCCACCTTCACCGACCTCGACGGCAACGTCCTCGGCCTGCTCCAGGACGGCTGAGACACTCCTCGGCCCCGGCCGCCCCCGAAGCCCTTCGAGTCCGTCTCGAGAGGGCGTCGAGGGCGGCCGTCCACTGTTCGAAGCGCGGTACACCATCCTCCTCCCCTCGTCGAAAAGGGAAAAGGGCATGCTTCGAGCGTGGCATTCCGACTGCGATGTGGTCTCATGAAAATCCTCGTCACCGGCGGCGCCGGATTCATCGGCTCGCACTACGTACGGACCATGCTCGACGGCGGATATCCGGAATTCGAGGACGCGCACGTCACGGTCCTGGACGCGCTGACCTACGCGGGAAACCGCGACAACCTCCCCGCCGCGCACCCGCGGCTGAGCTTCGTGCACGGGAACATCCTCGACCGGGACCTGCTGCGCACCCTCGTCGAGGGCCAGGACGCGGTGGTCCACTTCGCGGCCGAGAGCCACGTCGACCGCTCGATCGCGGGCGGCGCGGTGTTCGTCCGCACCAACGTGGAGGGCACCCAGGCGCTGCTCGAGGCCTGTCTGGCCGCCGGTGTCGGCCGGGTGGTGCACGTGTCGACGGACGAGGTGTACGGCTCCATCGAGGAGGGCGAGTGGACCGAGGAGTCCCCGCTCCTTCCCAACTCGCCCTACGCCGCGTCCAAGGCGGCCTCCGACCTGGTCGCCCTGGCGTACGTCCGCACCCACCGGCTGAACCTCTCGGTCACCCGCTGCTCCAACAACTACGGCCCCTACCAGCACCCCGAGAAGTTCATCCCGCTCGCCGTCACCAACCTGCTCGAGGGACGTCCCATCCCCGTCTACGGGGACGGCGGCCAGGTCCGCGAGTGGCTGCACGTGGACGACCACTGCCGCGCGGTGCACCGGGTGCTCACCCGGGGCGGGGCGGGCGAGGTCTACAACATCGGGGCCGGCACGGCCGTACCGAACCTGGACCTGGCCCACCGGCTCGCCGAACTGTGCGGGGCCGGGCCGGACATGATCCGGCACATCACCGACCGCAAGGGCCACGACCGGCGCTACGCCCTGGACCAGTCGAAGATCGAGCGGGAGCTCGGCCACCGGCCGCTGACCGCCTTCGACGCGGGGCTGGCCGACACCGTGGCCTGGTACCGGGACAACCCCCGCTGGTGGAAGCCGGTCAAGGACAGCGGCGGCAGGCCGTGAGCGCGCCGGCCCGCCCCATGGAGCGCTCCTGGGCACCGACCGCGGAGCGCCTGGCACTGTCGGCCGCGACGACCGCGGGGGCGCACGTCCCCACGGCCGGGGTACCGGCCTGGCTCGAGGAGCACCGCCGCTCGGGCGGGACGGTGGTCCGGCGGATCCCGTTCGCCGAGCTGGCCCACTGGTCGTTCGCCGCGGACACCGGCAACCTGCGGCACAGCAGCGGACGGTTCTTCACCGTCGAGGGCCTCGACGTGCGGCGGCCCGGTGCCCAGTGGCAGCAGCCGATCATCGTGCAGCCGGAGATCGGCATCCTCGGCATCCTCGCCAAGGAGTTCGACGGGGTCCTCCACTTCCTCATGCAGGCCAAGATGGAGCCCGGCAACCCCAACCTGGTGCAGCTCTCCCCCACCGTGCAGGCCACCCGCAGCAACTACACCAAGGCCCACGGCGGCACGGCGGTGAAGTACCTGGAGCACTTCCTCGACCCCCGGCGGGAGAGCGTGCTCACGGACGTCCTCCAGTCCGAGCACGGCGCCTGGTTCTACCGCAAGCGCAACCGCAACATGATCGTCGAGGTGGACGGCGACGTGCCCCACGACGACGCGTTCCGCTGGCTCACCCTCGGTCAGATCCACGAGCTGCTGCGGCTGGACAACGTCGTGAACATGGACGCGCGCACCGTGCTGGCGAGCGCGCCGTCCGTCCCGGCCGGCACCCGAGCCCTGTCGTCCGACGCCGGCCTGATGACCTGGTTCACCGGCGAGCGCGCCCGGCACGACGTCCACGCCCGCCGCATGCCGCTCGGCGAGGTCTCCGGCTGGCGGCGGGACGCGTACTCCCTGGACCGGGCCGACGGCAGGTTCTTCCGCGTGGTGGCGGTGTCGGTCGAGGGCGCCGGCCGTGAGGTGGCCGGCTGGACCCAGCCGATCCTCGAGCCCGTGGAGCGGGGGGTCGTCGGATTCGCCTACCGGGAGTTCGGCGGTGTCCCGCACGTCCTGGCGCACGCCCGCGTCGAGGGCGGCTTCCTCGACACCGTCGAGCTCGCGCCGACCGTGCAGTGCGCTCCCTCGAACTACGCCCCGCTGCCGGCCGGTGAGCGCCCGCCGTTCCTCGACGCGCTGCTGAACGCCGCCCCCGAGCGCGTGCGCTACTCGACGGTCCACTCCGAGGAGGGCGGCCGGTTCCTCGACGCCGAGAGCCGCTACCTGGTCGTGGAGACCGACGAGGCCACCACGCCCACCCAGCCGCCGCCGGGGTACCACTGGGTCACGCCGGGCCAGCTGAACTGGCTCGCCGGGCACAGCCGCTACGTCAACGTGCAGGCCAGGACGCTGCTCGCGATCCTCGGCACGGTCACCGCGGGCCGCTGAGCCCCCGCACCGGGAAACGCCACGGGCCCTGTCCGGCAACTCGCTGCCGGACAGGGCCCGTGGGAGACCCGGCTGCTGTGCCCCCTGCTGCGCTACTGCGCCTACTGCGCCTGCTGCGCGGCGGGGAGCCGGCTGGTCATCGGGGTCCACTTCTTGGGGTTGATCCGCCAGTCCACCGGCTCCTGCTTGGTGACGACGTTGACCCGGTTCCAGAGGTTGACCAGGCCTATGTGCAGGACCACGGCGGCCAGCTGCACCTCGGTCCAGTGCTTCGCGGCCTCTTCCCAGACCTCGTCCGACACCGGGTCCTCGCGGCCGTCGATGCGCGTGGCGGCCTCGGCCAGCGCCAGCACGGAACGCTCGGCGTCGGTGAAGCAGGTCTGCTCCCGCCACCTCTCCACCAGCGGCAGGCGGTGATCCTCCTCCCCCGCCTCCTCGAACTCCCGCTGCTTCTTCGGCAGTTCCACGGTGCGGCCGTTGATCTGGCTCACCCTCAGGTGGACGAGCACGAGCGTCTGCAGCGGCACGTCGACGCTGTTGACGGCCTTGACCAGGGCGCGCATGGGCGGAAGAACGTCGGGCACCACCAACGAGGGGTTGGGCATCCGCGGCGACATGATTCTCCTTCGCATGGGGAATTCGGAAAACAGTTTGCTCAGGGCGGCCGCCTTTTCTCAATCGACACGAAACAGAGAAAGTGCGGTTCCACGTGTTCTCAAGCGCGTGCGGCCGCTTTCGCGAGGGCCTGGTGAAGCCGGCGGTCGGCCGTCTGCCCGGATTCCCATTGCACACCGAGCACAAAGGGGTGGTCCGTCGCCTCCACCGCCTCCACGGTTCCGTCCTCGGCCCAGCCGGTGGCCGCCAGGCCCGCGCCGAGCCGGTCCACCGCCTGGTGGTGGTGGCAGGCCGTCTCGGGCTCGTCCTCGTCGAGGACGCCGGCGATCCGGCTGCCGGGCAGCAGCTTGAGCGGACGGCGGCCGAGGGTGAAGGAGGGCGTGCGGGGGCGGTGCCCGTCGTGGCCGGTGACGTCCGGCAGCTGCTGGTGGAGGGTGCCGCCGTGCAGCACGTTGAGCAGCTGCATGCCTCGGCAGATCGCCAGGACCGGGATCCCCGCCTCGAGCGCCCCCGCGACCAGGGCCAGTTCGACGCGGTCGGCGTCCGGGGTCATCGCCCGGGTCGCCGGGTGGGCGTCCTGGCCGTACAGCGCCGGGTCCAGGTCGGGGCCGCCCGGGACCAGCAGTCCGTCGAGCCGGCCGGCCAGGTCCTCGGCCCCGGGCAGCAGCGGGAGCAGCAGGGGCGTGCAGCCCGCCTCGGACAGGAACGCCGCGTGCGACTGGAGCGCCAGGGAGACGACCAGGTCGCTGCCCTGGAGGGTGACGGGGGCCGTCCGCGCGCAGATTCCGACGACCGGACGCCGGCCGGTGGACGCCGGACGGTTCGTGACTGAATTCATGACCACCCTCGTGGGTCTGCGGGTTCAACCGTCAACGGGTTCAACCGAGGAAAGTCGGCAGATGAAACACGGACTTCCCTGGACCGTCCGAACCGTCAAAATATCCGGGCCCCGATGCGCGGGCCATGCGTTCACGGCCCGCTCCAGGCTGCGACTACTGAACAGATAGCGATCCTGCTATCCAGGTGCCCGGGGAGTTTTCCGCCCCGGCGAAACTCTCGCAGGCCATTCAACCGAGGTGACCATGATCGAGGCGAAGAACCTCACCAAACGCTACGGCGACAAGACCGCCGTGAACGACCTGTCGTTCACGGTCGAGCCCGGCCGGGTCACCGGCTTCCTGGGTCCCAACGGCGCAGGCAAGTCCACCACGATGCGACTGCTGCTGGGGCTCGACCGGCCCGACGCCGGCGAGGCCACCGTCAACGGCGTGCCCTACCGCGAACTGGCGCGACCCCTGCGGGTGGTCGGGGCGCTGCTGGAGGCACGCGCCGTGCACACCGGCCGCAGCGCCTACGACCACCTGCTGTGCCTCGCCCAGACCCAGGGCATCGGGCGGCGCCGGGTCGGCGAGGTCGTCGAGCAGGTCGGGCTCGGGTCGGTGGCCCGCAAGCGGGCGGGCGGCTTCTCGCTCGGCATGGGCCAGCGGCTCGGCATCGCCGCCGCGCTGCTCGGCGACCCCGCGGCGCTGGTCCTGGACGAGCCGGTCAACGGCCTCGACCCCGAGGGCATCCTGTGGATCCGGAACCTGATGAAGTCGCTCGCGGCCGAGGGCCGTGCCGTCCTCGTCTCCAGCCACCTGATGAACGAGATGGCCGTCACCGCCGACCACCTCGTCGTCATCGGCCGCGGCCGGCTGGTCGCCGACTGCTCCACCGAGGAGTTCATCGAGCGGAGCACGGAGCAGTCCGTCCTGGTCCGCACGCCCGACGGGACGCGACTCGCCGAGCTGCTGAAGGGCAAGGGGGCCACCGTCACCACCACCGGCGACGGGGACCTGGACGTGACCGGGCTGGAGGCCTCGCGCATCGCCGAACTCGCCGCCGCCGAGGGCCTGGTCCTGCACGAGATCTCGACCCGCCGCGGCTCCCTCGAGGACGCCTTCATGGAACTGACCAAGGACGCCGTCGAGTACGACGCCGGCGTGCCCACCGCCGGAGGTGTGAAGTGACCACCACGACCGTGCCCGTACCGCAGGCGGCGTCGGCCGCCCAGGAGCGCCCGGCGGGCTTCGCGGGTCTGATGCTCTCGGAGTGGACCAAGATCCGTTCCGTCCGCTCCACCGTCTGGTCGCTCGCCGTCCTGGTCGTGCTCACCCTGGTGTTCACCGGGCTCTTCATGAAGATGGGCATCGCGAACTGGGACGAGACCAACGCCGCCCAGCGGGCGGAGATGAGGACGGACCCGACGGGCACCATCCTGGGCAGCGGCATCCTGCTGAGCCAGCTGGCGGTGTGCGTCCTGGGCGTGATGGCGATCGCCTCCGAGTACTCCACCGGCATGATCCGTGCCAGCCTGCTCGCGGTGCCCCGGCGGGTGCCCGTGCTGGCCGCCAAGAGCGCGGTGTTCGGGCTGCTGGTCCTGGTGGTGGGCGAGGTGACCGCGTTCGGCTCCTTCTTCGTCGGCGCGCCGATCCTCGACGGCAAGGCGCCGGTCGCGCTCGGCGACGCGGGCGTCGTGCGGGCCGTCGTCGGCTGCGGTCTCTACCTCGCCCTGCTCGGTCTGTTCGCCCTCGCCGTCGGCGCGATCGTCCGGCACACGGCGGCGGCCATCACCACCGTCGTCGGCTTCGTCCTGGTGATCACCCCGATGGCGGGGATGCTGCCGGGCAGCGTCGGCGAGCACATCCACGCCTGGCTCCCGACGGAGGCGGGCTTCATGATCACCCAGCAGCACGCCCGCGCGGGCGACCTGCTCGGCCCCTGGGAGGGCCTGGGGGTGCTCGCGCTGTGGACGGCCGCCCTGATGGCCGTCGCGGCGGTGCAGTTGCGGCGCCGGGACGCCTAGGCGGCGCCTGCACCGGACGGTCTGCTTTCCAGGCAACGTCGACCTGCTCTCCACCGGGGCTGGAGACCCTCCTGCGACGCTCTTCCGCAGCGGCCGCAGAGAGGGAGTTACAGGAATGGCTCAGAGCAACGCGCAAGCCGTCTCGATAACGAGCGCATTCAGTCCCGTCCGGGTGGAGAGCGTCGAAACGTCGGCGCACAGTGAATTCGACCCGAGGAATTTCGAGCAACTTCCGGCACGTGAAGTCCCCGTCACCGCGCTGAGTGGCGGGGTTTTCCTGCGCCAGGGCGGAACGGACGCCGCTCACGTCCGCCTTCTCGTCGACGCGGCGGAATCGGCGGAACTCCCTCCCATTCTCGTCCAGCTGGACGGCTGCCGCGTCATCGACGGACTGCACCGGCTCGAGGCCGCCCGGCTCATGGGCGACGACAGCATCCGGGCGCGGTTCCTCGACTGCTCCAACTCCGAGGCGCTCGTCATCGCCATGCGGGCGAACGGCGCGCACGGCCTGCCGCTGTCGAAGACCGACCGCGTCGCCGGGGCCCAGCGGGTCCTCGGCTCCCACCCGGACTGGTCGGACCGCGCCATCGCCGGTGTCACCGGGCTGAGCGCGAAGACCATCGCGTCGCTGCGCGAGCGGTCGGCGATCGCCACGCCGCTGGGCGGCAAGCGCGTGGGGCAGGACGGCAGGCGGCGCCCGGTGGACGCGGGCGAGGGCAGGCGGCGTGCCGCCGAGTACATCGCCGCCCACCCGAACGCGCCGCTGCGCCAGGTCGCCCGGGCCACCGACGTGTCGCTGGGCACGGTGCACGACGTCAGCGCGCGGCTCAGGCGGGGCGAGGGTCCCGAACGGGGCGGGCGCCAGACGCAGGCCGCGCGCCCGCAGCACGTGCGGGCGGTGCGTTCCGTACCGCCGCCCGGCGAGCCGGCCGCACCGGCCGAGCAGGCCGCCGACGGCACCCACCGGGCGGCGCTGCGGGTGGCCGCCGCCCCCGACGCCGCGCCGCCGCAGCGCAGGAACCACACCGACACCCCGCCCACCTGGGGAGAGGTGGTGGCCAAGATGGCCGCCGACCCCGCCGTGCGCTACACCGCGGACGGCCGCGAACTCCTGCGCTGGATGCAGGCGCACGCCACCGAGCCCGGCGAGGACTGGCGGCGGCTGGTCGACGCCGTACCGCCGCACTGGCTCGGCGTCGTCGGCCCGATCGCCGAGCACATCGGCAGCCAGTGGTGCCAGCTCGCCGAACGCCTGAAGGCCCGCCAGGAACTGTGCCGCAACCCGTCACCGTCGGGCCCCTGACACCGCCGACGGCGACGACGCCACCACCGGCCCGCGCCCCCGTCACGCCCGGCCCACCCGGCCGCCCCCGGTACGACGACGGCCCCGGAGAAGCCGGAACCGCGCCCCGAGACGACAGCACCGCCCCGAGCCGCCCACCGGCCTGCGCGCCCGGCACGGCAGCACACCCGGCACGGCAGCACACCCGGCCGCCGTACGGCCCGCCGGGGCAGAAACCGCGCCTCGGCCCTCAAGCCCCGGGCAACACCGGCGCACCGGCCTGCGCCCCCGGCGCCGCGGCGCATCCGGGCTGCGGTACGACGGTGCGCGGAGGCCGGAGTTCGGGCAGGGCGAGCAGGACCGGCGGGTCAACGGGACTCGGCGGGCGCAGTCGTACCGCCGCGCCGGTGACGGTGCCGGCGGTCACGGCGACGGTCGCGCCCGTGCCGCCGTGGCCCCCGACGAGCGTGCTCCGCCCGGCCCGCGGGTCGCCACCGCCGGCGGCGGCCACCGCCACCGCCACCGCCACCGCGAGCAGGTGCCAGTCCCCCTCGGGCACGTCGCCCAGGCGGTAGCAGGAGGGACGGTCGCTGGGCACGTCGACGAGGGCCGCGGCGACGGCCGGGTACCGGACGACGGGGGTGGCGAACGCGCCCAGGTACACGCGCGCGTTGCCGTGCCCCGGCGGCAGCCTGATCGTGCCCGCGACCGCACCGCGTTCCACGCCCGGCTGCGGCCGGGGCCCCGGCGGCACCTCCCCCGCCTCGAGGCACAGCCGACGGAACCGGCCGGGAGACAGTCCCACGGCATCCGTGAAGGAATCGGCGAACGATTCCGCACCGCCGCCCCATCCGACCGCGTCGCGGATATCGGCGAGATCCGTATCGGAATCACCGATGAGCCGCTTCGCCTCGTGAATGCGGACGGCGGCGAGGAATTTCCCGGGACTCACCCCGGTCTCCTCCCTGAACGCGCGCGAGAAGGCGAAGGTGTCGTGGATCCGGACCGTTTCCGCGACGTCCGCGACGGTCAGTGGATCGCCGAAACGCGCGCGCATGTACTCGACCGCTTTTTCCACTGCCGCGTCCACGGCGCCACCTCACACATGTCGATGCACTCAACAGGATGGCTCGCGTCCGTCGCGATCCGCTCGGACCCTGCTCGAACCCCGCTCGAACCCGGCTCGAGCCGCACCCGGACCCCGCACCGGCACCGGCAGGGGGCCACGCCCCCAAGGCGTCAGGATCGGAGAAGCCCACGTCCCGGGCCCGCGTCTAGCGTGAATCCATGGACCTCACCCTTCGTACGAGTTCCCTGCCGCACGACGATCCGGACGCCGCCCTCGCCTTCTACCGCGACGTCCTCGGCTTCGAAGTCCGCGGCGACGTGGGACGGGGCAGGACACGCTGGATCACGGTCGGCCCGGCCGGACGGCCGGACACGGCGCTGCTCCTGGCCCCGGTGGCCGCCGACCCCGCGCTCACCGACGCGGAACGCGACACCGTCCTCGGGATGATGGCCAAGGGCACCTACGGCCGGGTCGTACTCGCCACCCCGGACCTCGACACCGTCTTCGACCGGGTGCAGGCGGCGGACGCCGAGGTCGTCCAGGAGCCGGTCCGGCAACCGCACGGGGTGCGCGACTGCGCGTTCCGCGATCCCGCGGGCAACCTGGTCCGCGTCCGGGAACTGCGCGCCGACGCCGGCTGAGAGGGGCTGGACCCGTGTGTCACCCCGCATGGCGGCAGGCGCTGATCGCCGAGCAGCGCCTGCTGGACTTCGCACGCCTGCGCCGCGTGCGCGACCGGATCGACCGGGAGTACGCGCGGCCGCTGGACGTCGAGGCGCTCGCGCGCGACGCGGGCATGCCGCCCGGGCAGCTCGCCCGGCGCTTTCTCGACGCCTACGGCCAGTCGCCGTACGCCTTCGTGACCGAGCGCCGGATCGAGCACGCGATGGCGCTGCTGCGGCACGGCGACCACGGCCCGGCCGAGCTGGGCCGCGCGGTCGGCTGCCCGTCGACGGCCGTGTTCGTCGCCCGCTTCACGGAGTCGGCCGGCATGCCGCCCGCGGAGTACCGGCGCCGCGCGGCCGCCGAAGCCTCCGGGCTGCCGTGGTGGCCGCTGCCGCCGCGGCGGCGTTCAGCACCGAGCAGGATCGGAGAAGCCCCGGCGAGCACCGCGGGGCTAGCGTGAATGTCATGACTTCCCTCACATCCGTCACCCTCGAAGTGGACGACCTCGCGGCCGCCGACCGCTTCTACACCGCCGCGTTCTCCCTGGGCCCGCAGGTACGGCTGCGGGCCTGCGACACGGCGACGAAAGGCTTCCGCGGGTTCACGATGTCGATCACGGTGTCCCAGCCGGCCGACGTCGACAGCTTCATCGGCTCCGCCCTCGAGGCCGGCGCCACGACGCTGAAGCCGGCCGCGAAGTCCCTGTGGGGCTACGGCGGCGTCGTACAGGCCCCGGACGGCACCATCTGGAAGCTGGCGACCTCAGCGAAGAAGAACACCGGCCCCGCCACCCGGAAGATCGACGACCTCGTGCTCCTGCTGGGGGCCGAGGACGTCAAGGCGAGCAAGCAGTTCTACGTCGAGCGGGGCCTGACCGTGGCCAAGAGCTTCGGCGGCAAGTACGTCGAGTTCGCCTCCGACGAGTCGGGCCCCGTCAAGCTGGCGCTGTACAAGCGCCGGGGGCTGGCCAAGGACGTCGGGGTGCCCGAGGAGGGCGACGGCTCGCACCGGGTCGTGCTCGGCGGCACCTCCGGGGCCTTCACCGACCCGGACGGGTTCGCGTGGGAGCCCGCGACGGTGACGTCGCCCTCCGCCTGAAAGCCGGGGGCGGCAGAACACGGACGAGCCCACCGAGCGGTGCCGGTCGCGGGCACCGCGCGGTGGGCTCGTCCGTGTCTCCGTGCGCTGGGCGCTGGACGCTGAGCGCTGGACGCAGGACGCCTCAGCCGAAGGAGATACCGGCGCCGACCGGGCCGGTGCCGTCCTGGTAGGCGACCAGCTGGCACTGCTGCGTGGCGCAGTCCACGGTCACGGGGGTGCCGGTGCCGGTGCTCCAGTCGGTGGCGGTGAACTCCCGGCGCACGGTGTAGGCGGCGCTGAAGCCACCGTCGGCGCCGACGGTGGCCGTCACCAGCGTGTCGGTGCACGTGGTGTTCTCCCGGCACTGCGACACGGCGACCTCGGTGCCCGCCGGGAAGCCGGTGCCGGTCACGGTCACGGACTGGCCGTCGGACAGGCCGCTGCCGGGCGAGACCGCCAGGGCCGGGGCCGCGGAGGCCGGGACCGCCGAGAAGGCGAGGGCGGCAGCGGCGGCGGCGCCCAGCAGGCCGGACTTGGTCAGGCGCGAGCGGATCTGCATGTTCGTCTCCCCAATGGGTGCGGTATGCGGAACGGCGCGTTCAGATGATCACGCCTCACCCAGAGTCGACCGGAACGCATGAGACCGGCTCGAGAACCGCTTGAGACCCTGCGGACACGCGGTCGGGCCCGTCACCGCCGCCCGGACTGACACCCGAGCTTGGGCCACCTGGACGCCCGGTGTTGGCACCAGCCACAGAACGGAAGCCCCGACACGGGAGCGCCGAAACTCGACGTGCGGAGGCACCGGAGCTGCACGGCCCCCCGGGCCGGGCGGCGGAACCACCCACCGACACCAGCCACGCTTCCCTGCTTTTGATCGTCACGGCCGAAACCGCCCGAGACTCAGAGCCGCTGCTGCTGTCCACGACCGGCACCGGACCACGGCGCCGCACGCGAAGCGAGCTCAACCACGGGTATCGGTTCCCTCGTTCGGATGATTTTTCGAGTCGCCAGGCTCACTGCTGCCAGCTGCTTGTGCTGCGCACAGCACCGCAGGCCGGGAGGGTTCGGGGGGGGGGAGCCGGGCCTCTCCTTATATATAAGAGGGCCCCGCGCTAAAACCGCCTCTGACCTGGGCCGATGCAAACCCGTTTGTTCTAGATATCTAGAACAAACGCGTCCTGAGTGTTCTAGATATCTAGAACAAACGCCCCTTAAAGCTGACGGGTCGTCAGGTACCTGTGAAACAGCGTTTGTTCTGCTCTCCCAGAACAAATCGGTTCACCTGGTGCTACCGTCCCCTCGAAAACGTTGATCGTCTCCGGAGGAGGACCGTGCCGATGGAGCAGCTGCCGATCGTCCGCCCCGGCGAGTGCGTTGTGGCACGATCGGACGGCAGAGGCGGCCTGGTCCTGGGTGTGGAGAAGGTCAGGGGCCGCGAGTTCGCCGCGAGCGCGGAGTGCAGCGGCTACGTGCTGGATGCCCGGCTGCTGATGGACGTCCTCGGTGGCCTCAAGATGCCCGGCTCGTGGTTCCAGGTATGGTGCAAGCTCGTGGCGCTGCAGAACGCCAACCGCGCCGACGACCAGTTCCGGACCGCCGCTCGCGGCTTCGTGAAGACCAGCCAGCGTGACCTCCAGGAACGCTGCAAGCTGTCGGCGGCCTCCGTGAACGAGGCGTCGCGGTTCTTCGCACACATCGGCTGGATGCGCACCGCCAAACGCGGCGTCCTCCAGCTGAACCCGTGGCTCACGGTGGCCGGCACCTCCGGCGAGCAGGAGAAGTGGCAGGCGCTGTGGAACAGCGCGAAGGGCCCTGCCTGCATCATCCCGCACGCCGACTACCCCACCGAGTGGCGCCGGGCACGCGTGACGGAGAAGAAGGCCGCAGAGTCCGCTCGCCGCAAGGAGAAGGTTGTTACGCTCCGACAGCGGTGGCCCCTGCGCAAGCTGAGCGCATGACTCCGCGCCGCATATCCTCAAGACGCAGCGTCGACCCGACCGGAAGCGGTGACGCCTCGTGAGCAGCTCCTACGCACCCAGCCCTCCCACAGAGGCGCCCCTCACGATCGCTCGTGACGCCCTGCGCCTCCTGTCCCTGGTCGACATCACCACCGCCGGCCGACGCGTTCTGGACCAACTGCTGTACCTGAGTGACCCGGAGACCGGTACGGCCGGAATCAGCCAGAACGAGATGTGCGCCGAGCTGGGCGCGAGCAAGCCGACCGTCAACCGCGGCTTCAAGGAGCTCCGCGCGTGCGGACTCGCCTGGAGTCTGGAGGATGGTCTCTACCAGCTCCACCCGCTTCTGACCGGCGGCGCGATCTCCTCCCCCGTCGCACACGTCCCGGAGATCAAGGCCGCCGACCCCGGACGCTTCACCGAACAGCGACGCGCCCGCTTCGCTGCTCAGACGGCCAACCTCGCCCTCACCGGCTGAGGGGGCACCACAGTCACTCATCAGTTCCAGCCCGCAAGCTGAACCCGCCCTTGCAGCGTCACCGGCACGCCGGCGCGAGCGTGGCGATTCCCGGCCCGTCAAGATCCTCCAGCGCCACCCGTCGCCCGGAGACGGCCAGCAGCAGGGAAAGCGCGGGTCCCCTGACTTCCGGACCGTCTCCGATGGACAGGTCGGTGTCCACTGCCGTGAGCCGGACACGGGCTGTCAGCTCCTTGGCGCCGCCGAAAAACGCAGGAGTACGAGCCTGCAGGCGCAGCGATCGGGCGACAGCCTCAGGCGGGTAGGAGCGGGTGAGTCCCAACGGCCTGCGGATGTCCTCACCGTGGACGACCTCCTCGACGAGCCGGCTGTCCAGGGGCGCCGGAGGGGTCGACCTCCGCGACGCCACCTGACGAAGCCGCTGCAACGTCTCCTGCGGTGAGGCACCACGCTCACGTTCCACAACGCGTGCGTTCTGACGGTCGAAGTCGAGCCGCTCCCGGACCAGGCCGACCACGAAACCGAGGCGTGTCGTCCGAGCCGAGCCGACCAGATGGGCGGCCACGTCATGCACGGTCCACCCCTCACAAAGCGACGGCTGCCCCCAGCGCTCGTCATCGAGGTGCGCGAGGTCGTCAATCAGCGCCGCACGCTCCGCATGCACCATCGGCCAGACATCGTTGTTCATTGGCTTCTCCTTCACACACCCACAGTTCGCCCCCGTGGGACTCCCGGCAACACGGGAACTCATCGCTCGGTGACCGGGACCAAACCTCGCGCTCCTCGCGCTGATGGGGGCGTCTGCCGCAGCGTGTATCGGAGATGGGGGGCCGTTCGCCGGCAACCCACAGGCCCTGTGCCGAGCGGCTGCTCGGATTCAGGACCGTCTCACCCCGCACCGTCACCCCTCGGCAGGGGCCCCCGCAATCTGCGTCTTCAAAAGCACGCTCTTACGGATTGCCCAGCATGAAACCCACGCCCCGCACGGTCACGACCCACCCGCTGTCGCCGAGCTTGCCGCGCAGGCTGCTGACGTGGGTGTCGACGGTGCGGCGGGACCAGGAGTCGCCCCAGACCTGCTGGAGCAGCCGCTTGCGGGGGACGACCGTGTCCGGGTGCGAGGCGAGCACGCACAGCAGGTCGAACTCCTTGCGGGTCAGGGCGACCTCCTCGCCGCCGACCAGGACCTCGCGGGAACCCACGTCGATGTGCAGGCGGCCGTGCCGGATCTCGCGGGCGGCGGCCGGCTGCCACGCGGCCCGGCGCATCACGGCCTCGATACGGGCCATCAGCTCGCGCAGGCCGTACGGCTTGGCGACGTAGTCGTCGGCGCCCGCCTGGAGGCCGAGGACGCAGTCCAGTTCGGAGGCGCGGGCGGTGACGATGATGACGGGGACCCGGCTGACGGCGCGCAGGGCGCGGCAGACCTCCAGGCCGTCCAGGTCGGGCAGTTCGAGGTCGAGGAGGACCAGGTCGGCGTCCTCGTGGACACGCAGCACGTCCTGGCCGCGCCGGACGCCGAGGGCCTCGTGGCCGTGCCGGCGCAACTGGGTGACCAGGGAGTCGGCACAGGCGGTGTCGGCGTCGACGACCAGGACCCGCCGGCCGGAGGGCATCGGCACGGCCGCGCCGTGACCGGTGACGGCCGGCTCGCGCTCCCCCGCGGGCCGCGGGACGGCCGGGGCGGACCCGGCGGGCGGGCGGACGTCGAGCAGCGCCTGTGCCGATGTGTGGGTCATGCCCTCCCCCGTGGTCCGGTCCTCGGCGCGGGCCCGGAGCCCGCCCCGACAGTGAATCTAGGCAAGCACGGTCGAGCCCCGGTACAGCCGTGCTGACCCGGCGGGGCCGGTGGCTACGGGTTGCGGACCCAGGCCGACTCGTGGCGGGTGAAGCCGATGTGGGGGTAGTAGTCGACGGCCGCCGGGGCCGAGAGGAGGACGAGTTTGGCGGCCGGGGCCTGGTCGTGGGTGGCGTCGAGGAGGGCGCGGCCGATGCCCGAGCGCTGGTGCTCGCGGACGACGGCGATGTCGGAGACGTAGGTGACGTAGGAGAAGTCGGAGACGGCGCGGACGATGCCCAGCAGGGTGCCGTCGTCGTCGCGGGCGACGAGGACGAGGTTGGCGTTCGCGACCATGGCCGCGAACCTGTCCCGGTCCTCGACCGGGCGGCGTTCGCCGAGGCCGGAGGCGTGGTAGACGCCGAGGACCTCGTCCAGGTCGAGAGCGGCGCCCTCGACGCGCTCAGTCTTCCAGCTCACGGAGCTTCTCCAATCGGGTGCGGATCACGTCGTGGTGGACCAGGAAGCGCTCGGGGCCGAGGCGGGCGGGGGCGATGCCCTCCTTGGCCAGGGACGCGCCGAAGTGCTCGCCCGTCGCCAGCGTACGGTTGGCCGCGGCCTGCACGCCGCGGTAGGCGCGTTCGCGTTCCATGCCGCCGCCGAGGAGGTCGGCCAGGACCGCGGAACTGTGCACGAGCCCGTCGGTCTGGTCGACGTGGGCGCGCATCCGGTCGGCGTCGACGCGGAGCGAGGCCACCAGGTCGGCCGCCCGGGTCACCTGGAAGTGGCCCGCGCAGAGGCTGTCGGGCAGGATCACCCGCTCCACGGACTGGTGGGCGAGGTCGCGTTCGTGCCAGAGCGCCACGTTCTCCAGGGCGGTGTCGGCGTAGCCGCGCAGCAGCCGGGCCAGTCCGCACAGGCGTTCGCTGGTGGTGGGGTTGCGCTTGTGCGGCATGGCGCTGGAGCCCTGGTAGGCGCCGGTGCGCCGCTCCTCGACCTCGCGGACCTCGGTGCGCTGCAACAGCCGCATTTCCAGGGCGAGTTGTTCCACGCAGGCGCCCAGCACGGCCACCGCCTGGAGGAGCTGGGCGTGCCGGTCGCGGGCGACGACCTGGCTGGGCGCGGGCTCGGCGGCCAGCCCCAGGGCGGAGAGGACGTGCTCCTCGACCCGCGGGTCGATCAGCGCGTAGGTGCCGACGGAGCCGGAGACGGTGCCGACGGCGACGGCCTCGCGGGCGGCGGCGAGCCGGGCCAGCGAGCGGTCGACGGCGAAGGCGTGCCCGGCGAGCTTGTGGCCGAAGGTGGTGGGCTCGGCGTGCACACCGTGGGTGCGGCCCACCGTCACGGTGTCCCAGTGTTCCAGGGCCCGTTCGGTCAGGACCCGGCGCAGCCGCCGCGCGGCACCGGTGAGCAGGTCGGCGGCGCCGGCCAGGGTGTGGCCGAGCGCGGTGTCGACGAGGTCGTAGCTGGTCATGCCGTGGTGCACCCAGCGTGCGGAGGACTCGGGGATGTCCTCGCAGTAGGCGGCGAGGAACGAGAGCACCTCGTGGTCGCGTTCCCGTTCGATCTCGGCGACCCGCTCCGGGTCCGGGACGCGGGCGCGGCGCATGTCCTCGACCGCCTCGTGCGGTACGTGGCCGAGGGCGGCCTGCGCCTCGGAGGCGAGGATCTCCACCCGTACCCAGGTGGCGTAGCGGTGCCGGTCGGTGAAGAGCGCGCCCATCTCGGGCAGCGTGTACCGGGGGATCATGCAGGGCCTTCCTCGGTGGGAGGGGGCGGGGCGGGGGCCTCGGCCGGGTCGGTGGGCGCCGAGGTCAGTAGGCGCCGAAGTACTCGCGCTGCTCCCAGTCGCTGACCCGTCCGGGTGTGGGCGGGGCCTGGAGGCACCAGGCCTCGTAGCGGCGCAGTTCGCTCTCCTTGAGCTTGGCCAGGCAGGCGGCGAGCGGCTCGCCGAGCAGCCGGGCGGCGCGGCCGGCGCGGAAGGCGTCGAGGGCCTCGCGCAGGTGCTGCGGTACGAGGCCGGGGGCGCCGCCGGGCGCGGGGGCGGCGGCGGTGGCGGCGTCCTGGGGCTCGGGCCGGGCGGTGAGGCCCTCGAGGCCCGCGAAGAGCTGGGCGGCGACGGCGAGGTAGGGGTTGGCGCAGGGCTCGCCGATCCGGTTCTCCAGGTGCGCCCCGGCGCCGTGGCCGACGACGCGCACCATGGCGCTGCGGTCCTCCTCGCTCCAGCCGGGCCGGGTGGGCGCGAGGGTGTGCTCGGCGGCGAGCCGCCGGTAGCCGTTGACGGTGGGCACCGAGAGCAGGCACAGCTCCCGGGCCCAGTCCAGCAGCCCCTCCGCGTACGCCTTGCCGTGCGGGGACAGGCCGCCCGAAGGGCCCTCGGCGCCGAACAGGTTGAGACCCGAGGCGAGGTCGGTGACCGACTGGTTGAGGTGCCAGCCGCTGGGGTCGGCGGCGTCGAGGAGCGGCTGCGACATGAACGAGGCGTGGTGCCCGCGCCGGGCGCACCAGCTCTTGGCGACCGTGCGGAAGAGCAGCATCGCGTCGGCGGTGTCCAGCGCGGACATCGGGCTGAACGTCGTCTCGACCTGGCCGGGCCCCGACTCGTGCTCCATCGACCTCAGCGGCAGGCCGAGGGCGAGCAGGTGCAGGGCGAGGGGGTCGGTGAGGTGGGCGACGCTGTCGTAGTGGCCGTCGAGGTTGAACTGGTAGCCGGCGTTCAGCGCGGCCACGCGCGGTGCCCGGCCCTGGAGTCCGAAGCCGTTGCCGGTGTTGCCCGGGTCGTCGTCGAGGCGGCGGGTGAGGTACCACTCGACCTCGAGGCCGAGGACGGGCGCGAGGCCCTGCCCGGTGTACCGGTCGACGACGCGGCGCAGCACGGCCCGCGAGGAGAGCGGGTGCGGGCTGCCGTCGCGCAGGTACTCGTCGCCGATCACCCAGGCGGTGCGGGCGTCGCCGCCGGGCAGCGGCTGGAAGGTGAGGGGGTCCGGGACCAGGACGAAGTTGCCGGCGCCGGCGATCTCGTCGACGCCGATGCCGTGGTCGCCGAGGAAGTCGACGGCGACGGCGTGCCCGGTGTCGAAGACGAACGGGCCGGGGCTGTAGTTCATGCCGTTGCGCAGTACGCCGCGGAACGCCTCGGCGGTGAGGGTCTTGGAGCGGGCCAGACCGTGCGGGTCGCCGAAGACGAGGCGGACGAGGTCGACGTCGGCGAGGCTCGCCTCGACCCGTTCGGCGGCGGCGAGGCGGGCCTCGTCCCACAGCCCGTGCCGGGCCACGAACGAGGGCTGCCCGACGCTGCCCTCCGCTGCGGGCGAGGACCAGGACCTGACGTACATGGGAACGTCCTTTCCACGGGCTTTCCTCGGGCTTTCCAAGGGCTTTCCAAGGGCGTGGGTCACCGGGCGGCCGCGGGCTCCAGGACCCGCGCGGAGTGCGGCACGGGCGTGCCGAGGTCCGACTCGAGGCGGCCGGCCAGGCCGAGGACCAGGTCGTCGCCGCCGACGGGGCCGACCAGCTGGAGGCCCACCGGCAGGCCGGAGCGGGTGAGTCCGGCGGGCAGCGACAGGGCGGGCTGGCCGGTCATGTTGAAGGGGTACGAGGCGGGCGCCCAGGCCAGCCACCGCAGGTCCCGCGGGTCCGCCGCCCAGGGCGGGCCGACGGCGTCGGCGGCGAAGGGTTCGACGGGCACGGTGGCCATGGCGAGGACGTCGTAGCGGTCCATGACGGTGCGCAGGGTGGCGCGCAGGCCCTGGCGGACCTCCTCGGCCCGGATCACGTCGGCGCCGCCGAGGGTGCGCCCGTGCCGTACGACCTCCAGGCGGCCGGGGTCGGCCCACTCGTCGTCCTCGGGGCGGGCCCCGGCGGCCTCGGAGGCGGCGAGGAGGTCGACGAGCGCGGGGTACAGCCGGGCGCAGCGCACCTCGACGTCCTCGACCAGGTGACCCTGGGCGCGCAGGGCGAGGCGGGCCTGCTCGGTGACGCGCCGGACCTCGTCGGTGGTGCCCTCGTACTCGATCCAGCCGATCCTCAGGACCCGCCCGGTGCGGGGTGCGTCCAGGGAGCCGAGCCCGGAGTCGGGGTCGCCGGGGTGCGGGCCCGCCATGACCCTCCCGAGCAGCGCGGCGTCGGCGACGGTGCGGGCGAGCGGGCCCTGGTGGGCGAGCCGGTCGGCGCTGTTGGGGACGTACGGGATGCGGCCGAGGGAGGGTTTGTAGCCGACGACGCCGCAGAACGCCGCCGGGATGCGGATGGACCCGGAGCCGTCGGTGCCCAGGGCGCCGTCGCACAGGCCGGTGGCCACCGCGGCCGCGGCGCCGCCGCTGGAGCCGCCCGCGGTCAGGCGGGGGTCGTAGGGGTTGCGGGTGGGCGGGGCGACCCGGCTGACCGTGGAGGCGCTCCAGCCGTACTCGGAGGTGGCGGTCTTGCCGACGACGACGGCGCCGGCGGCGCGCAGCCGGGCCACGGCAGGGGTGTCCTCGCGGGGCCGGTCGTTGGGCAGCAGCGAGCCGCGGCCGGTGGGCAGGTCGCGGGTCTGCAGCAGGTCCTTCACGGAGACGGTGACGCCGAGCAGCGGCAGGGTGTGCCAGGCGTCGGCGCCCAGTTCGCGGATCCGGGCGTCCGCGCGCCCGGCGGCGCGCAGCGCCTCCTCGCCCGCGACGGCGACGTACGCGTCGAGGGTGTCCCGCTCGCGGACGGCCTCCAGGACGGCGGTGGTGTGTTCGACGGCGGACAGCTCGCCCCGTCGCAGCAGTCGTCGGGTGTCGCCGACACCGCGGGCGGTCATCTGTCTCCCCCCTTCCCTTCCCTCTTCGCTTCTCTCTTCTCTTGCGTTCACGACGCCCGGCGGTCCGGGCCGGCCAGCGCGCCGGGCGCCGCGGGGCCGGCGCCGGTGACGGCCGTCCAGTGCCAGTCGGAGTCGAACGCGGTGACCTCGAGGCCGGTCCCGGCGGCGACGAGGGCGGCGGCGAGCGAGGTGGCGCGGGCGACGAACCCGGACACCCGGTGGGCGGCGAGCACGTCCTGCTCGCCGAACGGTTCGCCGGCGCAGCGCAGCAGCCGCAGGTCCATGAAGCCGTCGAAGCGGCGCCCGTCGACCTCGACGGGCTGCGGGGAACGCACCGAGAAGCGCACGTTGTTGTTGACGTGCCCGTGGTGGTGCTGGTCGGAGAAGTACGCGACGTCCGGGATGACGGGCGGCACGAAGTGGTCGCGGGCCACCACCTCGGGCTCGCGGGGCAGGTTGCCGGCGACGAAGTGCCAGGAGTTGTAGCTCATGCGCGAGGACATCGCCCAGGCGGCGTCGGCGAGGGCGGCCCGGGAGCCGCCGAAGTGGGCGGCGGCCTCGGGCCGGGGCACCACGCAGCAGAAGAAGTGCGTGATGTCCCAGTCGCAGATCGCCGCCCAGTTCTCGCCGCGCAGTGCGCGGACCAGGTCGGGCAGCGAGCGCATGCCGCGGCTCATCGCGAAGTCGGCGCCGAAGGCGTCGGCGCTCGCGGTGACGGTCTCGTGCACCAGGGACTCCAGGCCGGTGCCGAAGGCGCCGTGCGGTGCGGCGAGCCAGTCGGGCGCGGCGGCGAGGTCGCGGCCGAGGTCGGCGAGCGTACGTCCGCTCAGCGGCAGCCTCGCGCGCAGGTGGGCGGCGACGGCGTCCTCGCGGGCCCGGGCGACGGGTCCGGGGGCGGCGGCCACCCGCTCCACCTTGTGCATCAGCGCCCCGTGGATCTCGCGGTACAGCTGCGCGTGGCCGCTCACCTCGAGGCGGCGCTCGCGCAGGGCGACGGCGAGCCGGTCGAGGTCGGCGACGCGGTGCGAGGCGGCGGCGGGCACGGGTGCGACGCCGGGTACGGCGGCGTAGGCGCGGCGCACCCGCTCCAGCGTGTACGCGACGTGGTCGACGGTCAGCTGGGTGCCGTTGGCCTCCTCGACGCGGCCGAAGCCGGCCGAGCGGATGAGCAGGGTGAGGCAGACGACCAGCTGGGTGTCCTGGTCGGTCCACAGGTCCAGGGGCAGGTCCCGCAGCGCGCCCAGGGCGCAGTCCGGGTGGCCGGGCCACAGGGTCTTGCCGGTCAGGGTGTTGCGCTCCCGGAAGTTCGTGTACTGCGTGTCCTCCTGGTAGAGGACGAACGGGGCGGTGCGCACGGCCGCCTCCAGGGCCTGGTCGAGCAGCGCCCGGCGGCCCTCGGTCCCCTGCCCGGCGAGCCAGGCACGGCAGTCGGCGGCGCGGGCGGCGTTGCGTTCCCGGACCCGCCCGAGTTCGCGCCGGTAGGCGTCGAGGGCGGCCCGGTCGTAGGGCACCCGGCGCACACCGCCGACCAGGTCGCGGGGGTCGAGGGGGCGGCCCCCCGGAACCCGCAGCGCGATCCGGCCGTTGGCGGCGAGCCCGACCTCACCGACGAAGACGACGTCCGCGCCCCCGTCACCCGGGGTGTCCGCGCCGCCCGCGTCGTCCGCGCCGCGCCGGGCGGCACCGCTGCCGGACGCACCGGCCCCGCCGGCGAAGGCGGCAGACCCCGACGCCCTGGAGTCCGCCCGTACGGCAGCCTCCGGCGCGGACGGCTCCGAGGCCGCCGGCCCGGACGCCACCGCACCCGCGACACCGGCCTCCGCCGAGCGCCGGACGGCACCACCACTGCCGGACACACCGGCCCCGCCGGCGGCACCCGCGTCCCCGGTCGGCCCCGAGTCCGCCCGTACGGTCGCCGGGCCGCGCAGGGCGGTCAGGGCGGCCTCCTGGGCGGAGTTGAGGGCCCGCAGCTGGATGTCGGCGGGGACGTGGCCGTCGAGGGTGAGCAGGACGTCGAGCGCGGCGCGCAGGTCCTCGGTCCGCTCCGCGCGGCGCCACACCTGCCGCAGCAGCCCGGGGAACCCGGCGTCGGGGTCGGCGACCCGGTCCGGCTTGGCCGTGCTGCCGGCGGGGGTGCCGAGCCTGCTGGGACGGCGGCTCATCCGCTTTCTCGCGTTGGCGGCGCGGCGGGATTCCTGGCGTCCCACGGGCTCCTTCATGCGGCGCTCTCGGCGGTGAGTTCGATGTGGTTCCACATCGCGTCGTCGGTCGGGGACCAGTCCTCGTCGACGTAGATGCAGTCGACCGGGCACTCGAGCACGCAGGCCGGGCAGCCCGAGCACAGCTCGGGGACGATCACCACGTCGAGGCCCAGGTCGAAGACGGCGCCGAACTCCGCGGGACAGCCGCGCAGGCAGCTGTCGCAGGTGATGCACTCGGACGTCTCGATGCGCCGCGGGGGCTTCTTCCAGTTGCCGGCGCGGGAGCGCCGGGCGATGCGATCGGCGCGTTCCGACAGCGCTGCGGGCGAGGCAAGCTTCTTCACGGGATCGGCCCCCTCCGGGACTCTTCTCGGCCACGGCCGAGACGGACGGTCCCGATCGTCACCGTCCCCCCTCGACTGCCTCCGGAGCGCGGGTGGGAACCGGCTGGAGCCCCGCGCCGGCCGCTCGAGCCGGTCGCGAGCGCGGCCCGTCCGGGACACCGGACCGTGGGTGCCGGGGGCGCGCTCCGGTCCGTGAGCCGGGTACGCGCCGACCTGCCCGCCCGCGGGCACGCCGTCCGGCCGCCCGCCGTCCACCACGGAGGAACCCATGCCCCTGCCGCCCGCCCGCGTCGTACGGGCCGTCGAAGGCGTGCGCACCGGTTTGCAGCGGCTGGCCCGGAAGCTGGCCCCCGCACCGTTCTCACTGCTGGAGATGGTCCAGGGCGCCATGCTCAGCCAGGCCCTGTACGCGGCCGCCGAACTGCGCGTCGCCGAGGCGCTGCGGGACGGCCCGCTGTCCGCCGAGCGGCTCGCCGAGCGGGTCGGCGCCCACCCGCAGACGCTCCAGCGGCTGATGCGGCTGCTCGCCTCGAACGGCGTCTTCGCCGAGCGCAAGGACGGCGCCTTCGCGCTGAACCCGATGGGGGCGGCCCTGCTCGAGGACGCGCCGATGTCGATGCGGGGCATCGCGGTGCTCATGGGCCACCCGATCCACTGGGAGGACTGGTCGCACTTCGTCGACGCGGTGCGCACCGGCGAGCCGAGCCTGCCGAAGCTGCGCGGCATGACGGCCTTCGAGTTCATGGAGGCCAAGCCGGAGTACGGCGAGGTGTTCATGAAGGGCATGGGCGCCATGTCCGCCACCGAGACCGAACCGCTCCTTGCGGCGTACGACTTCTCGCGGTTCGGCACGGTCGTCGACTTCTGCGCGGGCCGCGGCGACCTGCTCACCGGGATCCTGGAGAAGTCGCCGGGTGTGCGGGGGATCCTCGCCGACCCCCGGGTGGCGGAGAACGGCGCGGCGGAGCTCCTGGCCGAGCGGGGGCTCGCCGACCGCTGCGAGGTGGTGACGGCCGACCTGTTCGGGCCGGTGCCCGAGGGCGGGGACGCCTACGTGCTCAAGCACATCGTGCACGACTGGCCCGAGGAGCAGGCCCTGCGGATCCTGCGCAACGTGCGGGCCGCGATGCGGCCGGGCGGCCGGCTGCTGCTGATGGAGATGGTCGTGCCGGACAAGCCGAACGCCGCGCACTCCTCGAAGCTGGTCGACCTGTGGCTGATGCTGCTCGTGGGCGGCATGGAGCGGACGTCCGCGCAGTACGGGAAGCTCCTCACCGAGGCGGGTTTCCGGCTGGAGCGGGTCGTGCAGACGCCGGGGGCGATCTCGGTCGTGGAGGCGAGTGTGCGGTAGTCGTCCCGGCCCGCACAGCACCGAGGGGTGCCGCCCGGTCGCCGGGCGGCACCCCTCGGTGCGTGCGTCGCGTCGCGTCGCCTCGCGTCGCGTACGCCGGTCAGTCGCCGGCGGGCGCGCCGAACCAGCGGGCGAGGGCGGCGCCGAGGCCGTCGTCGGCGCCGGTGCCGGTCCAGGCGACGTGCCCGTCGGGGCGGACCAGGACCGCCCCGGCGCCCGCGAACACGGCGCCGCGGTCGGCCGCGGAGGCGGTGGCCGTCACGACGTCGACCCGGCCGGCCCACCCGGCGGCGGCCTCGCGCACCGCTCGGTCGCCGGCGAGGTCGAGCAGGACGCCGCGCCCGGCGTGCAGCAGCCGGAAGGTGTCGCTCTCGCCGCCGGGGCCGGTCAGCGGGACCTTGCCGAGGCGGCGTCCGAGCAGCGGGTGGGCCCCCGCCGCGTCCTCCCCGTTCTCCCCGTCCCCGGCGCCGTCGGTGACGTCGTAGCGGATGTCGAGGTGGGAGACGACGCCGGCGAGGTGGCGGCGGACCACGTCGTAGCCGGTGAGTTCGGTGAGGATGCGGCGCAGCGGCTCGGCCGGGTCGCCGCCGAGGAAGACCATGCCCTGGGCGCGGGTGTTCATCAGCAGGCGGCGGCCCACCAGGTGGCGCTCGGCGTGGTAGGTGGCCAGCAGGTCCTCGCCGGCCCGGCCGGTGACGACGGCGGCGAGCTTCCAGCCGAGGTTGGCGGCGTCCTGCACGCCGGTGCTCAGACCCTGGCCGCCGGCGGGCAGGTGGATGTGGGCGGCGTCCCCGGCGAGCAGCACGCGGCCCCGCCGGTACTCGGCGGCCTGGCGGGTGGCGTCGCTGAAGAAGCTGACCCATTCGGCGCCGCCGGAGCTGATGTCCTCGCCGGTGATGTGCTCCCAGGCCTTGGCGACCTCCTCGAAGGTGACCTGCTCGTCGGCGCTGCGGGCGGCGGCGCCGTGCGGGCAGACGATGATGCGGTGCACGCCCTCCTTGAGGGGGGCGGCCATCACCATGCCGTTGGGGAGGGTCTCGCCGAGGTAGCGGGGCTTGAGGTCGAGCCCGGTCACGTCGGCGAGGAACATCGCGCGGGTCGCCTCGGTGCCGGGGAAGCCGATGCCGGCGAGCTTGCGCACCGTGCTCTTGCCGCCGTCGCAGCCCACCAGGTAGCGGGCGCGCAGCCGGCGTACGCCCTCCGCGGTCCCCACGGTGACCTCGGCGAGGTCGCCGTCCTCGAAGCCGTCGGCGAGCGCGAGGACCTCGCAGCCGTGCCGGATGTCGGCGCCCAGCTCCGCCGCCCAGGCGGCGAGGACCGCCTCGGTCTGGCTCTGCGGGATGCCGCGGGCGCCGAAGTGGGCGCCCTCCAGGGCGGTGAAGTCGAACTGGACCCCGCCGAAGTGGCCGACGGGGCTGATCTCCAGGGTCTCCCCCTGCCCGAAGCGGGGCAGCAGCCCGCGCTGGTCGAAGATCTCCATGGCACGGGCGGTGAAGCCCAGGCCGCGGGACTGGCCGGTGGGTTCGGCCAGCTTGTCGAGCACGATCACGTCCGCCCCGCCCAGGCGCAGTTCGCCCGCGAGCATCAGTCCGGTCGGGCCTGCGCCTACGACGATGACGTCGGCGTCCATCGTGGTGTCCTGCATGGTCGTGGATTCCCTCTCGGTCGGCAGTGGTCCGTGCGCGGCACGGGCGGGGGGGGGTGGCGAAGACGGGTGGGCCCGCACGGCATGCCGGAGCGGGATCTCAGGGGGCCTCAGGGGACCTCACGGTGAACCGAACCATCGTGCGACCGCCCGGCCGAGCCCGTCCCCGTCCCCGTCCGCGCCGCCCGCCCAGGCGACGTGGCCGTCGGGCCGGACCAGGACGGCGGCGGGCGCGCCCTCGAGCGGCTCGTCGGCGGCGGCGTGCGCGGTGACGGTGTCGACGCGGTCGGCCAGTCCGGCGGCGATCGGCGGCGGCGGTGCGCCCAGGCCCAGGAGCAGTCCGCGTCCGGAGCGGAGCAGTTCGGCCGCGGAGCAGATCATCTCGCCGGTGCGCAGCCTGAGGTGCGGCAGGCGGGCGCCGGACAGCGGGTGGGCCGGGCCGCCGACGTCGTAGCGGATGTCGAGTCCGCTGATCATCGCGGCGAGGCGGGTGCGCACGGTGTCGTGCGCGAGGAGTTCGGCGAGGACCGTGCGCAGCGGCTCGACCTCGGGGCCGCCCAGCAGCAGCATGGCCTGGGCGCGGATGTTGCCGAGGACGGCGGCGCCGACGGCGGAGCGTTCGGTGTCGTAGCTGTCGAGGAGGCCGTCGGGTGCGGTGCCGTCGACGGCGGCGGCGAGCTTCCAGCCGAGGTTGTGGGCGTCCTGGAGACCGAGGTTGAGGGCCTGGCCGCCGATGGGCATCTGGCGGTGGGCGGCGTCCCCGGCGAACAGGACGCGGCCGTGCCGGTAGCGGGCGAGGAGCCGGTTCTCGTCGTCGAAGCGGTTGACCCACAGCGGGGTGCCGCCGGTGATGTCCTCGCCGGTGACGCGTTTCCAGGCGGCGGTGACCTCGTCGAAGTGCGGGTCGCCGGCGCGTTCGCGGACCTGGGCGCCGAACTCGTGCACCATGACCCGGGTCACGCCCGCCGGGTTGCGGGCGGCAACGGCGAAGCCGCCGGGGAGCCGTTCGAAGCGCCGGTTCGGGATGTCGACGCCCTCGACGTCGGCGCGCAGCAGTTCCCGGGCGGCCGGGGTGCCGGGGAAGCCGGCGCCGGTCAGGCGGCGCACGGTGGAGTCCTGGCCGTCGCAGGCGACGAGGTAGGGGGCGCGCAGGGTGAGGGGGTCGCCGTGGCGGCCGGTGGCGGCGGCCTCGACGTGGGTGCCGCGGTCGTCGACGGCGTGCAGGGTGTGGCCGCACCTGAGGTCGGCGCCGAGGCCGAGGGCCCACTCCTCCAGCACGGACTCGGTCCTGGCCTGCGGGACCTTCCACTGCCCGGGGTAGGGGCCGGGCAGCGTCAGGTCGAGGGGGATGCCGCCGAAGTGGCCGCGCGGCTCGCGGGGCGGGCTGCCGAGGTCGGCGAGCAGGCCGCGGCTGTCGAGCAGCTCCATGGTGCGGGCGTGCAGCGTCGAGGCGCGGGACTCGGTGGTGGGACCGTGCCGGCGCTCGACGAGGGTGACCCGGATGCCGCGCAGGGCCAGTTCACCGGCGAGGAGCAGACCGACCGGGCCCGCACCGACGACGATCACCTGGGTGTCGACCGTCTCGGCGGGCCCGGTGCGCGGCGCGGGGCCGTCCGGATGCGGGGCGCCGGCCATGTCAGCGGTTCCGCTCCGCGTGATCCTTGGCGTGGCCGAGGGTGGCGAGGCTGTTGGTGCTCAGCGCGCCGTGCACGTAGGCGCGGGCGTCGGCGACGGTGGCCTCGGGGCCGAGGATCTTGGCGATGTTGTCGGTGTTGAGGGTGACGGTGTGCTGGGAGGAGGCGGTCGCGCCGCCGTCGTCGGTCTCCTCGAAGGTCCACACGCCGGTGTGCAGGGTCATCAGGGCCGGCAGGGTGACCTGCTTGTAGGCGATGCGGTGGTGGCCGACGACGACCCGGTAGGACTTGGTGGTGTGCGTCGAGCCGTCCTTGGCGCGGGTGTCCATCTCCAGTTCCTGGAGGCCGGGGGTGTCCTCGGTGAAGCGGACGCGGGCCACGTGCGGGAGCCGCTCGGGCCAGTGCCCGGCCTCGTTGACGAAGTCGAAGGCGTCCTTGGCCGATCCGTCGATCGTCACGGTGTCGGTGAAGGAGAAGGTCAGCTCCTGCGCCTCGGCGGCGTGCACGCGCTCGACGTTCTCCTTGAGGGCGGCGAGTTCGCTGGTGCTGTTGCGGTCTACGGCCCGTTCGATCCACAGCAGGTCGTGCGGGTCGTCGTCGACGGCCCGGTAGTCGTGCAGGAGCCTGACGCGCGAGGTGCCCTCGTCGAGCGGGTCGACGATCCAGGTCCCGCCCATGGCCGCGACCGGCGGCGCCGGCACCTCCTGGCGGAAGGTGATGCGCAGGGCCTCGGCGTCGAGGGTGCGGCGCGAGGTCCAGGTCTTGGGCTCGCCGTTGGCGGTGGCCCAGATGCGGATGCGCTCCCGGTCGCCGTCGTGCTCCTCGCGCTCGACGTGGATGGTGGGCGGGAAGATCCGCGGCCAGTTGGTCACCTCGGCGAGGAGGCGGTGGACCGCGGCGGCGGGCGCGTTGATGGTGATCCCGTGCTCGACCTCACGAGTCGTCATGACGGCTGCTCCTAGGTGGTACCGGCTTCGGTGGTACGGGCGGGGCGGACGGCGGGAAGGGGGGCCGGCCCTTGCCGGCCCCACCGGGGCGGGCGAGAGGTGGTGGCCCCTCCCCCGGGGCGGGCGGCTTAGGGGGTGTCGTTTGGATCAGGGCGGCTCCAGGCAACGGTGTCTTGTGGCTGGCCCGAGCGGGGTCTGGTGCGTGCAGCTGCAAGGCGGAGGAGGGCGGCAACGCGATGGGGGTCCCCCCGCGCGAGCGCAGTCGAGCGTGGGGGAGTTGACAACCGACGACAACGCCGCAGATGTGCGTGCCAGGCCCCGCGACCCCGGCAAGATCCAAACGACACCCCCTAAAAGTTGCCGAGGCCGCCGCAGACGTTGAGGGCCTGGGAGGTGATGGAGGCGGCGGTGTCGGACGCGAGGTAGCCGACCAGCCCCGCGACCTCCTGGGGTGTGGAGTAGCGGCCGAGCGGGATCTTGGCCTGGAACTTCTTGAGGATCTCGTCCTCGCTGGTGTCGTACGCCGCGGCGTAGCCCTGCCGCACCCGCTGCGCCATCGGGGTCTCGACGTAGCCGGGGCAGACCGCGTTGACGGTGATGCCGGTCGGCGCGAGCTCGTTGCCGAGGGCCTTGGTGAAGCCGACGACGCCGTGCTTGGAGGCCGAGTACGGGGCGCCGAGGACGACACCCTGCTTGCCGGCCGTGGAGGCGATGCTGATGATCCGGCCGCGGTCCTTGGTGCGCATGCCACCGGTGGTGAGGACCTCCCGGGTCATCCGGAAGACGCTGTTGAGGTTGGTGTCGATGACGTCGTCCCACAGCTCGTCGGTGATGTCCGCGGTGGGACCGCCGCCCGAGCGTCCGGCGTTGTTGACGAGCACGTCGACGGTGCCGAAGGCGGCGACGGCGGCGCGCACGAACTCCCTGACGGAGTCGGCGTCGCGGACGTCGAGCTGCCGGCCGTCGACGTCCAGGCCCTCCTCTCGCAGTGCCTTGGCGGTGTGCGCGACGTTGTCCGCGTCGCGGGCGCCGATGAAGACCCGGTGGCCCTGGCGTGCCAGCAGGCGGGCGGACTCCAGGCCGATGCCGCTGGTCGCGCCGGTGACGAGGGCGACCCTCCGGTCGGTGTCGGACATGGGGTGCTCCTCTCAGGCGGCCTGTGCCCCGGACAGGGACAGCTGGGCGTTGACGACGTCGATCAGGTCGCGCGGCGTGACGTCGTCGCCGAGGTCGTCGTCGTCCAGGACGATGTCGTACTCGCGCTCGATGCGGCCGCCGGTCTCCAGCAGTGCGATGGACTCGTAGCCGAGCACCTCGAACGTGGTGTCCAGGATGTCTCCGGCGAGGTCGACGTTCTCGTCCGCGCCCGCGGCCTCGATGAGGATCCGCCTCAGGTCGTCGAGGGTGAACTGGATACTGGCCATGGGGTACTTCCTTCGGTTCTCGCCGGCGCTCGGGCCCCGGCTGATCGTCACTGGTGGTCCGGGCGGCTCACCGCCGTTCAGGCGGAGGCCTCCCACCGGTAGAAGCGCTGTGCCATGGCGTCGGCCGGGGAACGCCAGGTCGCCGGGTCGTAGGGGTCGATGAACGGTTTGAGGTCGTCGCTGATCCGCACGAAGCGCGGGTCGTCCTTGGCGCCCTGGATCAGCTCGCCGCCGTTGTCCTCGTCGAAGTCCTGCAGGTGGAAGTACAGGCCGTTGAAGGCGAACAGCTGGCGCCGCCGGGTGCCCATGCGGTGCGGCATGTCCGTCGCGTCGAAGTCGCCGAACAGCTGGGCGACGTCCGCGCTCGAACCGGGCGCCATGCGGGCCACGATCAGCGTGCTGTGCATAGGTCTTCGCTCCTTGGCAAGGTCCGGTGGGCCGGCTCCCGGCGGGGAGGCGCCATATCGGCCGGCGGGGAGGCGCGCTACTCGCCGGCGGCGCGCGTGTGCACGACGCGGTAGGTGTTCGTGTCGGACTCGACGGTCAGCTCGGCGACGCGCTCGTCGTTGGTGCGGCGGGGCCGGGGCTTGCGCTCGTGCGGCAGGTCGCGGAAGGCCTCGTAGCTCTCCCTGCTGTCCCACTGCGCGTAGACGACGGCGAAGGCGCCCTCGACGAACATGGCGCGCAGGCCCTTGAACACGCTGTGCGAGCGGTAGCCGGGGACGTTCACGAGCCAGTCCTGGCCCTCGCCGAGCAGCTTGACCAGCTCGGCCTGGTCGGCCTCGCCGACCCGGTGGACCTCGATGACCGTGTAGTCGTCGCGGTCCGGGGAGACCTCGACGGCGTCCCCGAGGCCGGGGCGGGTCTGGGAGAAGACGATCTCGTTCTGGAGCAGCCGGATGGCCGTGGTGATCTCGCGGAAGACGGGCAGCGTCCGGTGCTTGAACTCCTCGCCGGCGTACCGCTTCTCCAGGTCCTCGCCGCTGCGCCACTGGATCAGGTTGGCGGTCCCGGGGGTGTCCTGCCCGGCGTGCACGGTGGAGGAGATCCACCCCTCGTAGGCGGCCGCGTCGACGATCTTCCCCATCTCGGTGAGCAACTGCTCCTGGTGCTCGGGGGTGTCGGTGGTGAACAGGTTGAGGACGGTCAGGTAGTTGTCCTCGGTGGAGATGATCGGCATGGTCCTTCGCTTCCTTCGCTTCCTCGGGACTCGGGACGGACTCCTGACGGAGTCGCGACGTGGGTGCGGGTCGGGCGGGGCCGGTCAGGCGGCCGGGCCGAACCAGCGGGCGAGCGCGTCGGCGAGCGGCGTGCTCGTGGCGCCGGCGGCGGGACCGTCCCCGGCGCCGCCCACCCAGGCGACGTAGCCGTCGGGGCGGACGAGGATGCCGTCGAGGCCGCAGTCTCCGTCGGGGCCCGACACGGTGACGGTGTCGACCCGGTCCGACCAGCCCTCGGCCGCGGCGCGCAGTGCGGCGCCGCCGGCGAGGTCGAGCAGCAGGCCGCGCCCCGGCTCCAGGAGGGCGAAGACGCTCTGCTTCACGCCGTCGCGGGTGATCTCCTTGTCCTCCAGGCGGCGGCCGAGCAGCGGGTGGCCCTCGCAGCCGACGTCGTGCCGGATGTCGAGGCCGGTGACCATGCCGACCAGGTGGCGCTGCACCTCCTCGTGCCGCGCCAGCTCGGTGAACACCTGGCGCAGCGGCCCGGCTTCCTCGCCGCCCAGGTAGAGGGTGCGCTGGGCGAGGGTGTTGGCGAGGATGCGGGCGCCGACCGGGTGGCGTTCGGCGTGGTAGGTGTCGAGCAGTCCCTCGGGGGCCAGGCCCTTGATGTCGAGGGCGAGCTTCCAGCCGAGGTTGACGGCGTCCTGGATGCCGGCGCTCATGCCCTGGGCGCCGATCGGCAGGTGGATGTGGGCGGCGTCGCCGGCCACGAAGACGCGGCCCCTGCGGTACTCGGCGGCCTGGCGGCTGACGTCGGTGGTGGAGGAGACCCACAGCGGCGTGGCGCCGCCGATGTCCTCGCCGGACAGGCGCTGGAATGCCTCGGCGACCTCCTCGAAGGTGATCGGGCCCGGGGTGGTGCGCATCGGCTGGGCGCGGTCGTAGTAGATGACGCGGCTGCGGTCCGGGCCGAGCGGCAGCACCATGACCATGCCGCCGGGCACCGGTTCGCCGCTGAAGCGCGGGCGCAGCTTCACGCCGGTGATGTCGGCGAAGCGCAGTTCGACGGTGGGCTCGGTGCCGGGGAAGTCGATGCCGGCGGCGGTGCGCACGACGCTGCGGGCGCCGTCGCAGCCGACGACGTGGCGGGCGCGGAGCGTGCCGGTGCCGTCCGGGGTGGCCGTGTGGACGTCGACGCCGTCGTCGTCCTGCTCGACGCCGGTGACCTCGACGCCGCGGCGCACCTCGACGCCGCGCTCGGCGAGCACGCCGGCGAGCATCGCCTCGGTCCGCGACTGGGGGATGCCGCGGGCGCCGTACGAGCCGTTCGGAAGGACCCGGAAGTCGAGCGGCACGCCGCCGAAATGACCGAAGGGAATGACATCGACGTCACCGAGGCGGGAAATGAGTCCGCGTTGTGCGAATTCCTCGATCGTGCGCGCGGAAAAGCCGAGGGCGCGGGATTCCCTGATGGGTTCGGAAAGCCGGTCCAGGACCAGGGCGGAGACTCCGTTGAGACTCAACTCGCCCGCGAGCATGAGTCCGGTGGGACCTGCTCCGACTATGATCACGTCCGCGTCAAAGGTGTCCATCTGCCCTCTTCCGACTGGTGTTTGATGAGTATCGCCGGACCACGGAGAAACGGTAAAGCGAGTGCGGTACAGGCTTTGCGCAATCCACTACAGAACTCTGTCGGCAATGTCAGATCTCTGGCAGGAATCTGGTCCGGCGGGCACGGTCGGCGCCATGCTCGGGCGGTGACTTCCAACCATTCGCCCGCCGTTTCGGCCACGGTCGCCGAATCCACCGACGCCGCCCTGGTCGCGGAGCTCCTGGGCCGCTACCTGGTCACACTCGACGACGAGGAGCCCGACGACGCGTGGGCCCGCGGCCTGTTCACCGAGGACGCGGTCGTCACCTTCCCGATGAGCCGCCACGAGGGGCGCGCCGGGCTCGCCGAGTGGCACCGCGCCTCGCTCGCGGCGTTCGCGCGCACCCAGCACCTGGGCTCGCCGGCGGTGGTCACCGTCAGCGGCGACCGGGCCGTGCTGCGCGCCAACGTGCTGACCACCCACGTCCACCACCCCGGCGGCGACCGGCCGCCGCTGTTCCGCGCGGGCACGCTGGTGCGCGGCGGGGCGCGCAGGACGGCTGCCGGGTGGCGGCTGGACGAGCTGTCGTTCACGGTCCAGTTCACCGAGGGCCGGCCCCCGGCGCGGGACTGACCGGCCGCGCTCAGAAGTCCGCGACGGGGCCCCGCTCCCCGGGCGGGCCCTGGTCGCCGCCCGGGCCCTGCTCCCCCGGCGGGGTCATCGCGGTGAGCAGCCGCCGGTCCAGCATGGTGCCGACCGAGGTGTCGCCGTCCGGGTCGAGCCCGGCGTCGTGGCACGCCGTGCTGACCAGGTAGCGGCCGAGCACCGGGTGGGTGGCGAACGCCCACTCCTCGCCGGTGGCCGCGGCGCCGCCGGGGGTGCGCAGGCCGCCCTCGCCGAGTCCGAAGCCGAACTCGGTGAAGGCCAGCCGCATGCCCTGCCCGAGCGCCTTGGTGTACGCCTCCTTCAGCGTCCACAGCCGCAGCAGGCACGCCGCCTGCTCGTCCCGCGCCAGCACGGACAGCTCGGCGGCCTCGGACGGGGTGCACATCCGGCCGCGCATCAGGTCCAGGTCGAAGCGCCGGTCGGCGCACTCGGCGTCCAGACCGATCCGGCCCACCCGGCTGATCCCCACGGCCATCAGCTCACCGGTGTGCGTCAGGGCCACCTCGATCTGGTCGAGGCCGCGCAGGTAGGGACGGCCGCCGAGCCGGTAGGCGATGTCGATGTCCTCCGGCCCGATGCCGAGCGCGGCCGCCGCGGTGTACTTGATGAGCAGCCGGGACGCGGCGAACCGGCAGCGGACCGCCGGGTCGCGGGTCGCCGTGTAGCGGTTCCAGTCCCGGCCGAGCAGGGGCCGCAGCCGGGGCGTGGTGAGCACCGCGGGGAACCACTCGGTCCAGGTCGCGTACGCCACCGTGACCCCGCGGTCCAGCAGGTCCTCCCGCAGCCGCAGCCACGAGCTGTCCGGACGCGGCACGTGCACGGGCGGCGCGACGGCACGGCCGTGCGCGGTGACGACGACACCGAGGTCGCCCAGCCGCCGCAGGGTACCGAGCACACCACCGGCGTCCCGGGCATCGATGTCGTCCGTGACGCCGGCACTCCCGCCCCGCACCGGCGGAGCCGAATCGTTTCTGTCGAGGTCGGGGCTCACGTGAGCCGCATTCCGTAGAGGTCGAAGCTGCGTCCGTCGCGGTAGCGGTCCACGAGGCGGGCCGCGAGGTCGCGGGCGACGCCGTCCGGCAGGTCGGGCACCTCCAGGCCGAGGCGGCGGCCGAACCGGGTCAGGGCGAGCAGCGCCCAGTCGGGTTCGGCGAGCAGGCCCCCGTCCCCGGCCGCGGGGTCGGCGTTCTCGCGGACGGCGAGGCAGGAGGCGGCGGCGATCAGCAGGCAGTACCGGTCGACGAGGACGTACGCGGCCGGGGCGAGGCCCCCGGTGTCCGGGCGTCCCAGCAGCGCGGCGCACCGCTCGCCGAGGTGGCGCACCTCGGTGGCGAAGACGCGGGCGAGGTCGGCGAGCGCCGCCCACCGGGGGCCGCGCCCGCGCTCGCCGTCGAGCCGGGCGGCGGCGCCGAGCAGCGCGGCGAGCAGCCCGTCGCAGCCGTTGTGCGGGTCGCGGGGCTCGGCGTCGAGCCGCCGGAAGTCGAGTGCGGCCTCCTCGGCGCCGGGCGTGAACAGCGCCGCGGGCGCCTCGTGCCCCGGCTCGCCGCTCCGGGCGGTGTGGGCGAGGGTGCGCAGGTGGGGGACGAGCACGGCCTGCGTGTCGGCGGTGCCGGCGTGTCCGAGTCCGGCCACCGGCAGGTCGCGCACGAGCTTCTGGAAGCCGCCGTAGGTGGGGCCCCGGTCGTAGCCCCGGGCACCGAGCACCGCGGCGAGTTCGTCGAGGTCCTCGTGGAGCAGCGCGGACACGGCGTACTTGACCGCCGCGGAGGGGACGAGCGCGTGCTCGGGCGCCAGGTCGAGCAGCCGCAGCCCCGCGACGGCGAGGCTGTCGCAGGCCAGCAGGTCGGCGAAGACCCCGGCGAGCACCCGGCCGCGACGGCCGTGCAGCACCAGGCCGCGGCGGGACTCGCCGGCCGCCCGGACGGCGTAGCGCAGCGCGCTGTCCATCCCGCCGACCAGGGCGCCGCCGGAGACCAGGGCCCGGCTGACCTGGAAGGTGCGCAGGGCCAGCGAGACCCCCTCGCCCTGCCGTCCGACGAGGGCGTCGGCGGGCACGGGGCAGTGCGTGAGCTCGAGTCCGGCGTAGTGGGCGCCGCGCATGCCGTGGGTGCGGGCGCGGGGCAGCCGGCGTACGGCGCGGGCCGGGAGCCGGCCGGTGTCGAGCAGGAACACGGAGTGGCTGTCCGGGCCGTCGCCGGGCGCGGTACGGACGTAGGAGACGAAGACGTCGGCGCGGTCGGCGTTGATGACGACCTCCTTGCGGCCGTCCACCACGTAGCCGCCGCCGGGCACCCCGCGCGCGGTGTACTCGCCGCGCAGGATCGCGTTGGCGTGGGCGAACTCGCGGTGCAGGATGGTGAACCGGCCGCCGCCGAGCAGGCGCAGCGCGGTGTCGCGGCGCTGCCGCTCGTCACCGGCGGTCCACACCACGGACGCGGCGAACAGGGCGGTCATCCCGGCACCGAAGCCGAGCGCGACGTCGCGCCGGAAGACCGGCCGCAGCACCTGGGCGAGCCCCTCGACACCGGTGAGCCGTCCGCCCAGGTCCCGCGGCACGAACTCGGCGGCGAGGCCGAAGCGGTGGAGCAGTTCCTCGGTGGCCGAGGGGACCTCGCGCCGTTCGTCGGCGGCGAGCAGCGCCTGCTGGCCGTGCGGGTTGCCTGCGTCGAAGGGGTCGCCGAGCAGGTCCTCGACGTACCGGGCCCGGGCCGGCCCGTCACCGGGCACCCGGAGGGCACGGGGGCCGGCGGGCGGCCCCTCGGTCAGGGACGTGCCGGCACCCGCGGTCAGGCTGTCGTTCACTGGGACCTCCAGCTTCAGCCCGTCCGGCGGGTGCGGACGGGCGCGTTCGGCACGAGAACACGGGGGCCGCGAGGGCCGACCCGGTGCCCGGGAGCACGGAGTACGGGGATACGGAGGTATGGGGGTACGGAGGTGAGGGGGTACGGGGTCTCGCCTCCGGGCGGCGGCGCCCGCGGGCGCGGGCTCAGGCTCCGTGGGCGGCCAGTGCCCCCTCGGCGTGCTCCTTGGCCAGCCGCAGCGCGGCGGCGCTCTCCCGGGCGAGCCGTGCGCGCAGCGCCTCCCGCGCGAGACGCACCGCGTCCGCGCCGTCGCCGTACCGCTCGCGCACGCCGTCCTCGTCGAGCACGGCGTGGTGCCGCGCGACGACGGTGACGCCCGTTCCCCAGGGCTCGGGTTCGACCGACCACTCCCCCGCGTGCGCGGCCAGCAGCGCGGGCTGCTCGCTGTCCCGGACGTCCTTGTAGACGATGCGCCCGGCGTGCGGGAAGCCGATCCGGACCGATTCGGTCGTCCGCGCGGTGCCGTCGGCACCGTTCAGGCGCACGGTCATCAACTGCACCCCGGGTGCCTGCTCGGCGATGTCGATGCCGGTGGCGCCGGGCACCGCGTCCGGCCGGTCGCCGAAGCGGTGCAGGAAGTCGTACACCGGCTCGACCGGCGCGTCGACGCGGGTCGTGTCCTCGAAGGACAGGACGAGGTCGTCGAGGCGGCGCCAGCGCTCGGCGAGCCCGCGCAGATTGGCGAGGGCGGCACGGCTGTTGGCGGTGGTGGCCCGCCTGACCCAGTCGACGTCGGCGCGCGCGTTGCCGTCCACGGAGAAGTCGTTGCGCAGCGTGACGAGGGACCGCTCGGGGCCCCGCGGCTCGACGGACCAGCTGCCTCCCATGGAGGTCACCGGCCGGGGCAGCACCTCCTGGCGGAAGTCGACGCGGTGGGCCACGGGGTCGAGGACGCGTCGCGTCGTCCAGGACCTGATCTCGTCGTTGGCGGTGACCCACATCCTCAGCCGTTCCGACTCCCCGTCGAACTCGAGCTGTTCGACGTGGACGGTGGGCGGCAGGAAGACCGGCCAGCGCAGGGCGTCGGCGATCAGGCCGTAGAGCACGCCGGCCGGTGCGTCCACCTCCGTGTGCTGGGCCATACGGTGCACGGGCGCGAGATACATCCGTCACACCCCTCTCGTCTCGGACGTCCCGGGGCCGGGCGGACGGCCATGGGACGCCGCGACCCGCCGGCCCGTACAGGCTCGCCATGGACTGTGTCCTGATCCGGTGGAGGACGGCTCGCCCGTTCCTCGAACCCCGCTCGAACCCGCAGCGCGGGACGGCGCCCCCGCACCGCCGACGGCCGGGCCCGACTCCGGCTCGATCCGCACCCGACCGGGCCCTGTCCCGAGGCGGCAACAACGGTCCACGGCCGTCGCGGCGCTGCGCGGCAGTCGGGGCGCTGCCCGGCGGTCCCGGCGCTGCGCGGCCGTTTGGGCGGTCCGCCGAACGATGACTACTCTGAGCGGCTTCACACCCGCGGGAGGATCGGTTGTCGGTACGGCGGAGCGTGCCCGGGCAGGGCTTCCGGTGGTTGTGGGGCGCCTACACGGTCAGCGCGGCGGGCAGCGCCGTCGGCATGGGGGCGCTGCCGCTGGTCGCCCTCCTGGTGCTGGACTGCTCGGCGTTCCAGGTCTCCCTGCTCGCCGCGCTGTCCGCGGTGGCCAGCGGGGTGATCGCCCTGCCGCTCGGTGTGCACATCGAGCACCGGTACAAGCGGCCGGTCATGGTCACCGCCGATCTGGCCCGCGGTGCGGTGCTGGCGAGCGTTCCCGTCGCCATGGCCTTCGGCGCGCTCACCTTCGCCCACCTGTGTGCCGTCGGCATCCTCCAGACGGCGGCGTCCGTCGCGTTCGACGCGGCGAGCGGGGCGCACCTGAAGACACTGGTCCCGTCCGAGCACCGGCTGCACGCCAACAGCCTGTTCGAGACGACCAGATGGGTCAGCGTCAGCGCGGGACCGCCCGCCGGCGGTCTCCTGATCGGGGCCCTGGGCGCGGCCGCCACGCTGGTGGCCGACGCGCTGTCCTTCCTCGGGTCGGCCCTGTGCATCCGCCGTATCCGGCAGCCCGAACCCGCGCCGCCGGCCCGCGCCCCCGGCTCCCGGCCGGGCCGCGGCATCGCCGCCGGCTGGCGGTACCTCCTGCGGCACCCGGGGCTGCGGCCGCTGTTCTTCAACTCGCTGCTCTTCGGCGGAGCCGTCATGATGACCTCCCCGCTGATGGCCGTCCTCATGCTGGACGACCTGGGACTGGCACCGTGGCAGTACGGGCTCGCGCTGGGACTGCCGTGCCTGGGCGGGGTGCTGGGGTCGCGTCTGACCCCGCCGCTCACCCGGCGGTGGGGGCCGCGCCGCGTCCTGCTGCTGTCCGGCGTGGCACGCTCGCTGTGGACGGTGCTGCTGCCCCTGACGCCGTCCGGCGCCCTCGGCGTGTGCGTCATCGTGGCCGTCGACTTCGGCCTGCTCTTCTCGGCCGGGGTCTTCAACCCGTCGTTCACGACCTACCGCATGGCGGCCACGCCGGACGCGTTCATGGCCCGGGTCGCCACCTCCTGGTCCGTCGGCCAGAAGACGTGCCAGGCCGCCTTCATGATCGCCGGTGGAGTCGTCGCCGCGGCGGCGGGGGTGCGCGGCGCCCTGCTCGTCGCCGGGCTGCTGTGCCTGGCGAGCGCGCTGCTCCTGCCGTGGCGGCAGACACCCGTCGCCGTCGGGGAGGTTCCCGCCCCCGCGACGGAGGCGCCCGCTCCGGCTCCGGCCGCGGAGAGCCCCTCCGCGTAGGGCCCGTCCGCGTAGGGCCCCTTCGCGTAAAGCCCCTTCACGTAAGGCCCCTTCGCGTAAAGCCCCTTCACGTAAGGCCCCTTCACGTAGAGGCCCCGCTCCACCCGGTCTCGAGCGCACGTCGGCCGGTTCTCGAGCGGGCCGACCCAGCCTGACCGGGCGGTGTCGACAATCCTCGGCCCGAAGGAGGCGTGATGGTGTTCGCCCGGCGTGTGCGGCGGCTGGCCCGTGCCCTGATGACCGACGTCTGGCAGTGCCTGGTCGCCGTCGGCGCCACCCAGCTCGCGGGCGAGACGGCCCGCTCCGGCGCCCACCCGGTGGACGTGCCGCCGCCCGGCCATCCCGAACGGCTGCGCCCCGACCTGCCGTTGACGGCACTGGAGCGCGCCCTGCTGAGAGACATGGGCCGGGTGGGCTGACGGCCGCGGGACGAGCGCCGCAGCGCGTGCGCCGCGCGGGCGGACGCCGCAGCGCGTGCGCCGGGGGTTCAGGCCGCGTACAGGTCGAAGGTGGAGCTGCGCCGGGGCCCGGCCGCCAGGTCCAGCTGGGGGTCGACGGCGAGGATCGCCTGGTGCAGCCGCTGCAACTGCGGTGAGGGCTCCACGCCCAGCTCGTCCACCAGGCGGCGGCGCAGCCGGTGGTAGACGTCGAGCGCCCCCGCCTGCCGGCCGGAGCGGTACAGCGCCACCATGGCCTGCGAGTGCAGCCCCTCGTGCTCGGGGTGCCGGGCGGTCAGGTCCATCAGCTCGGCGGTGACCTCCGCGTGCCGGCCGATCCTGAGGTCGGCGTCGATGCGGCGCTCCCGCGTGACCAGCCGGCTCTCCTCCAGCCGCATCGCCTCTATCTCCAGAACCGGGCCGACGGGTACGTCGACCAGCGCGGGCCCCTGCCACAGGTTCAGCGCGTCGCGGTAGGTGCGGGCGGCCCGTTCGTCCTCGCCGTGCTCGAACGCCTGCTGGCCCTCGAGGACGAGGCGTTCGTACTCGTGGACGTCGACCGCGTCGGCCGGTATCTGGAGCAGGTAGCCGCCGTGCCGGGTGGCGAGCACGTCCTTGGCGGTGCCGGGGGCCCCGGGCCCCATGGCGGTGCCGAGCCGGCGCCGCAGCTGGAGTATGTAGGTCTGCAGCGTGGTGAGGGCGCTCTGCGGCAGATCGGTGCCCCAGATCTCCTCCATCAGCGTGGGCACGGGCATGACCCGGCCCGGGTAGAGGGCGAGCAGCGCGAGGATCTGGCGTGGTTTGCCGGCCGTCGGAACAATCGACATGCCGTTGACGTCGGCACTCAGTGGACCCAGAACACGAATCTTCATGGTTTCCCTCCCCGTACCACGACGGCTGAACCCGGTTTCCGAGCCGGTGTGCGAATCGGCACCCGAGGTTCGTCGATATTGCGCCACTCGGGGGCCGATGTCCTCGCCGCACGACGTATGCACGAGGCGCACCGGATCCGGCCACGACACCGCCCTCGGAAATCGTCGAGGGGTCTTCGAGCCGTCGTGTTGCGTCGTCGCGCCGGGTTTTCCCGGCGCGTCCCTGACGTGCGACTGACCGTGCGACCGACTGTGCGACCGACCGTCGCGGAGGAATTCCGTCGATCGCCTTTCGGGGTGGTCCCCTTGCGCCCGAAAGAACGGCAAGGGCCCCTGTGGAACGGCTCCGGGCGTCCGGGAGGAACGCTGGAGCCGTACTCGCGCGCGCCACGGCCGTGGTCCACGCGGGTACGGGCGCGAGTGCGGGTTCTGGCGCGAGTGCGGGTACGCGCGCCGGTGCGGGAGGTACGGCGCGTCAGCCCACCGGGGCGGCCACGGCCCGGCCGGTGGCGTCCCCGCCGCGGGCCGCGACGGCCTCCGGGGCGGCCGTCAGGATGGAGCGCTGAAGCCGGCTGATCATCGCCGAGGGCTCCAGGCCCAGCTCGCGTACGAGGGTGGTGCGCAGCCGCTGGTAGACGCTGAGGGCCTCGCCCCGCCGGCCGGATCGGTGCAGGGCCACCATGAACTGGCCGTGCAGGCTCTCGTGCATCTGGTGCCGGTTGACGAGCACGGTCAGCTCGGACAGCAGCTCGCGGTGGCGGCCGAGCCGCAGATCGGCCTCGATGCGCTGGTCCAGCGCGCACAGCCGCGCCTCCTCCAGGCGCTTGACCTCGAGGCCGATACGGCTGCCCGCGGTCACGTCGGCGAGCGCGGAGCCCGTCCACAGCGTCAGCGCCTCCCGCAGCCGCCGGGCGGCGCCGGTGAAGTCCTCGGCGTCCATGGCCCGGTAGCCCGCCCCGGCCTGCTGCTCGAACTCACGGAAGTCGATCCGGCCGCCGCGGGTGTCCAGGCGGTAACCCCCGGGGAGGGTGACCAGGAGGTCCTTGGCGGTGACGCCCTCCTCCCCCGCCTTGGCCAGCGCCTCGCCGATCAGCTCTCGCAGCTGGAGCACGTACGTCTGAAGGGTGGTGCGTGCGCTGCGCGGCGGCTCGTCGTCCCACAGCTCCTCGATCAGGGAAGAGACCTGGACCACTCGGTCGGCGTGCAGAGCGAGCAGGGCCAGCACCTGCCGCGGCTTCGGAGCCGTCGGCGTGATCGAGATGCCGTGCTCGCGGACTGACAGCGCGCCCAGAACTTCGATGTCCACTGTCTTTTCCCCCTTGTGTCCATGCCGGGTTGCATACGGATCCAGGCCGTGAGGGCCGCCGCTGGTGCGCCGGGACGGCGCTCGACGACTCCGGCTAGAACACGATTAAAAAAACAGCACAGTCGGTTTGTCAATGGGAAGGACGCGTGTCGACCCGCACGAGTCGCTTCTTCCTGGGTTTTTTGGTCGCCCTGGAGGGCCAACAGCCCCGATTCAAGGGCAGTTTGGATCATCGGCGAGGCCGAGCAGGCTGCACGGCGGGTGCCGTCACGGCACCCGCCCCGATGGTCCACCTGAAGACAAAAGGGATAATTAGCAGCCTTAACAAACCACGCGGTCTGTTATGGTCGTACGTGGGGCCGGCTCCCGGCCGCCACCAGGTCGCCGAGGACGGAGGGATCGGCCAGCCGGGGCAGCAGCAGCCGCCAGAACCTGGTGATCGTGCGATGGGAGAGCCATTCCGGGTCCTGCGGGCCCAGCACCTCGAATCCGGTGGTCGCGGCCACCACGGACGTCGCCGCGTCCTCGGGCTTGACCTGGTTGAGCACGCCTTCGCCGGCGGCGCGCTTCAGCGCCCCCTCGACCCACCGGTGCCACTGCTGGTACAGCCCCGGCCCGCCCTCGCGGACCTGGTCCCGGCTCAGCTCGAACCCGGCCCGCAGCACCACGTCCGCGGTGAGCCGGCGGGCCAGTTCGTGCGAGGTGTTCACCAGCAGCTGGAGGGCGTTGGCGGCCTCCTCCTCATGGACCGTGACGATGTGCGCCAGCCGCTCCGCCGCGGCCTCCTCCACCGAGTCGGCCAGGGCCGCCTTGCTGGCGAAGTGGAAGTGGAGCGCCCCGTTGCTCACTCCGGCCAGCGAGCTGATCGCCGTGAGGGAGGCCACGCTGAAGCCGTCCCGGTCGAAGACCGTGGCGGCCGATTTGATCAGCGCCTCGCGGGTGCGCAGCGCTCGCTCCTGTTTGACCATTCAAAGTGCTCCATTATTGCGGCGGGTTGCCGTGCTTGCGGGAGGGCAGGTCGGCGTGCTTGGTGCGGAGCATCGCGAGGGAGCGGATGAGCACCTCGCGGGTCTCCGCGGGGTCGATGACGTCGTCGACCAGGCCGCGTTCGGCCGCGTAGTAGGGGTGCATCAGCTCGGACCTGTACTCCTTGACCATGCGCGCCCGCATGGCCTCCGGGTCCTCGGCCTCCGCGATCTGCCGGCGGAAGATGACGCCCGCGGCACCCTCGGCGCCCATGACGGCGATCTCGTTGGTCGGCCAGGCGTAGGTGAGGTCGGCGCCGATGGACTGGCTGTCCATGACGATGTAGGCGCCGCCGTACGCCTTGCGCAGGATGAGCGAGATGCGCGGCACGGTCGCGTTGCAGTAGGCGTACAGCAGTTTGGCTCCGTGGCGGATGATGCCGCCGTGCTCCTGGTCCACACCCGGCAAGAACCCCGGTACGTCCAGGAGCGTCACGATCGGAATGCTGAAGGCGTCGCACATCTGGACAAACCGGGCGGCCTTCTCGCTGGCCTCGATGTCCAGGACGCCGGCGAGCACCTGCGGCTGGTTGGCGACGATGCCGACGACCTGGCCGTCGAGGCGGGCCAGGGCGCAGACGATGTTGCGGGCCCAGCGCTCGTGGACCTCGAGGTACTCGCCGTCGTCGACCAGCTCCTCGATCACCCTGGCCATGTCGTAGGGACGGTTGCCGTCCGCCGGGACCAGGTCGAGGAGCACCTCGGAGCGCCGGGTCTGCGGATCGGCGCACGGGACGCGGGGCGGGAACTCCCGGTTGTTCTGCGGGAGGAGGGAGAGGAGGTAGCGGACCTCGGCGAGGCAGGTCTCCTCGTCGTCGTAGGCGAAGTGGCTCACGCCGGAGGTCTCGGCGTGGACGTCGGCGCCGCCCAGGCCGTTCTGGGTGATCTCCTCGCCGGTGACGGCCTTGACGACGTCCGGGCCGGTGATGAACATCTGCGAGGTGTCGCGGACCATGAACACGAAGTCGGTCAGGGCGGGGCTGTAGGCCGCGCCGCCCGCGCACGGGCCGAGCATCACGCTGATCTGCGGGATGACCCCGGACGCCCTCGTGTTGCGCTGGAAGATGCCGCCATAGCCGGCGAGCGCGGAGACGCCCTCCTGGATCCGGGCACCGGCACCGTCGTTCAGCGAGACCAGCGGGGCACCGGCCGCGATGGCCATGTCCATGATCTTGTGGATCTTCGTCGCGTGCGCCTCGCCCAGCGCACCGCCGAAGATCCGGAAGTCGTGCGCGTAGACGAAGACCGTACGGCCCTCCACCGTGCCCCAGCCGGTGATGACGCCGTCGGTGTACGGCTTCTTCGCCTCCAGACCGAACCCGCTCGCCCGGTGCCGGCGCAGCTGCTCGACCTCGCGGAAGGAGTCCGGGTCCAGGAGCAGCTCGATGCGCTCACGTGCCGTCAGCTTGCCCTTGGCGTGCTGCGCCGCCGTCGCCTTCTCGCTCGGCCCGGCCAGCGCCTGCGCACGGATCCCGTGCAGCTCGGCCACGCATCCGCGGCCGCCCGACAGGTGCGCGGACACCTGAGGAATGTCGTTGAGGACTGTCACGATGCCTCCTCCCTCATGAGCGCGGCCGACAGGGCCCCTCAGGTTAACAAACCGTCTATGCGGTTTATAAGGGGGGCGTGTGGCACGCGCATGAATAAGCCCTGGTAAGTGCTGCCGGGCCGGTGCCCGGTGGGTCCGGTGGGCCCTATCGCCAGCAGTGGGGCGAGCGGTAGGCCGCGCCGGACCGGTCCGCCCGCCGCCACGACGGATGACCGGAGGGCTCCGGAGCCTCGTCCGCCGCCGCCCGCCCGGCCAGTACGGAGCACAGCACCACGGCCAGCGCGGCCAGCTCGTCCGCGTCGGCCCGACCGCGTTCGATGCGCAACGCGGGCGCCATGGCGCCGGATTCACCCATGTCGGCTCCTTTCCACCCCGGCCACCGTGCGGCACACCGCTACAGGAGGGCCTCAGCACCGCTTGAGGAACGCTGGGGCGGCGGCCGCACGGCGGCGGGGCCGCGCGCCGGCGCTCCGTGAGGCATGAGCTGGAGAAACACCGGAGCAGGGTCGACCCCGCCGGAACCCACCCGTACGTCCCCACAGGGCGACTCGGAACGTTCCTGGGCGGAGGCTGCAATTCCTCTGGAAATCAAACCGGTTGGTCTTTACTTTATGGGCCTCCGCACCACATCCGATCTCACTCTGGGGGAGCGATGACCGCGAGCACGTTTCGGATGGAAGGTCCGTCGATCGAGCAGGCGGCGGAAGCCATGACTCAACCCTCCCGGGCGGCACTGCGGCAGGGCCCCGTGTCCACCACCGTCCCCAGGGAGCTGGTGCACCGCGCGGCCGTCGCCGAGGTCATGCTCACCGACTGGCAGCGACTGGACGACACGCACTTCGCGATGGCCGCGCAGTGGCCGCGGAGCCACAGCTTCTTCACCCCCGTGGGGGTGCACCACGACCCGCTGATCGCCGCTGAAACGATCCGTCAGGTCGGCGCCCTGCTCGCCCACGCCGAGTTCGGCGTCCCCTTCGGCAACCAGTTCCTGATGGAGAACCTCACGCTCACGATGCGTCCCGAGGAGACGCGGATCGACTGGACACCGGCCGCGCTGGACCTCGACGTCACCTGTACGGAGGTCCGCAGGCGCGGCTGCCGGCTGTCCGGCCTGACGTACGAGACGACGGTCCTGCGCGAGGGGCGGCCCGCCGGGTGGGGTCGGATCTCCTTCACCACCCTCGCCCCGGCCGTGTACCGGCGGCTGCGTCCCCCGCACGTGTTCGACGCCGGGCACCGGCCGATCCCGCTGACGGCTCCGGTGGCGCCGCAGAGCGTGGGGCGCCTGTCCCCCTCCGACGTGGTGCTCTCCCCCACGGGAGACCCGGGGCGCTGGCAACTGCGCGTGGACACCCGGCACCCGGTCCTCTTCGACCACCGGGTCGACCACGTTCCCGGCATGGTCCTGCTCGAGGCCGCCCGCCAGGCGGCGACCGCGGTCCTGGCCAGACCCTCGATCCTGCCGGTCGGCCTCGAGTGCGAGTTCACCAAGTACGCGGAGCTGGACCAGCCCTGCCTGATCGACGCGGTACGCCTTCCCGCGTCCGGCCCCGACGCCCCGGAGTCGGTCCTGGTCACCGGCCGACAGGACGGCCGGCCCGTCTTCAGCACCACCGTGACGGCCGCACCGGAGGCCTGACAACCACACGTCCCCGAGTCCCCTGAGGCCCGCCCGCGTCGCCCCTTCCCGGGCGGACCCGGACGGGCCTCAGGCATGAGCGCGGGCGCCCCCCCCGGTCGGAGAACCACCGGTGCGGGCAGAGCGGTTGTCAGCGGGCGTCGGGTCCTGGACCGGGGCCGGGGCCGGGCCCTGGACCGGGCCCTGGACCGAGGCCGGGGCCGAGGCCGGGGCCGGGGCCGGGGCCGGGGCCGGGCGACAGCCCTGGTGCTGGAGGCGGGACCAGGGCCGGGAGTGGGACTGGGACCCAGACTGGGGCCCTGACTGGGACCCGGGAGTGGGACCCGAGCTGGGGTTGGGGCTGGGTGATGGTCCCGGGACCGGACCGAGCAACGGGCCGGGCCCGGCACCGGACCAAGCGATGCACGCGGCTATCGGAACTGGACCAGGCGATCCACGCGGACCCGGCGCCGGACCGAGCAACGCACACGGCTATCGGCGCCGGACCAAACGACGCACACGGCTATCGGAACCGGACCAAACAACGGACCGGAACCGGAACCGGTCGCGGCAAGGCCCCGGTCCGCCCGCCCCCCTCGTCACCCCCGGCGAGGGCCCCGGAAAGCCCGCCGGGAGAAGGCCCCCAGGAGAAGGCCCCTGGAAAAGACCCCGGAACAGCCCGCCGGAAGAAGTCCGCCCCCTACCGCTCCCCGGCGGACAACGGCACGGCGCCGAACGCCTCGAGGTGGTCCTCGGCCCACGTCCGGTAGGGCCGGGCCGCGCGGCCGGTCAGCCGCAGGACCGTGTCCTCGACGCCCGCCTTGGCCCCGGCGTGCTGCCGTTCCGCACTGGCCAGCAGCGCCTCCGCCACGGCCTCGGGATGCCGCCGGCGCAGCACGGCACGCGCCCGGCGGGGTGACAGCTCCTCGAAGCGCAGCGGACGGCCCAGCAGCCGGCCGAGCTGCGCCGTCTGCTCGGCCGCGCTGATCGGCTCCGGTCCGGTCAGGGTGTGCACCCGCCCCTCGTGCCCGTCCCCGGTCAGCGCGCACACGGCCGCGGCGGCGACGTCGCGCGGGTCGACGCACGCGTTGACCGAGGTGCCGTACAACCCCCGTACGACCCGTTCGGCGGCGATGGACGCCGCCCAGGAGAGCGTGTTGGACATGAAGGAGCGCGGGCGCAGCAGGGTCCAGCGCAGGCCGGAGTCGCGCAGCAGGTCCTCGTTCGCGCGCTGCCAGCGGGTGACGAGGTCGTCCGCCCCGCGGTCGGCCACGGCGGCCGCGGACACCTTGACCAGGTGCCCCACCCCCGCCGCGCGCGCCGCACGGACGAAGCGCGCGTCGTCGTCGCCGCCGACCCGGCAGGTGACGACCAGCGCGCGGTCCACCCCCGCGAGGGCGCGCTCCAGCGAACCCGTGTCGGCGTAGTCGCCGGCCACGACCTCCGTCGCGCGGTCCCGCGGCGCCACCCGCGAGGGTTCCCGGGCCAGGACGCGCACCGCGAGTCCGGCGGGGAGCATGCGCAGGACCTCCCGTCCGACGGTCCCGGTGGCGCCCGTCACGAGAATCACCGATCTTCCCCCTTCGCCGAAAGGGCCGGAAGCGGTCTTCGCCTCGTCTTGAGGTCAACCACTGCACCGGCTGTAAGATACATACTGTGCGGTTTTTTTGCGGGGTCGCCGAAGCCTCCGTCCGCCGAAGCGATCGTCAGGAAGAGGGAGGACCGCAAGTGGTGAAGCAGGACCGTGCCGTCCGTACGCGCAAGAACATCCTCGAAGCGGCGGCCAAGATCTTCGAGGAGCGCGGATACCAGGCCGCCACCATCGCCGAGGTGCTCAACGCCGCAGGCGTGACCAAGGGAGCTCTGTACTTCCACTTCGAGTCGAAGGAACAGCTGGCCCAGGGCGTCCTGCACGAACAGGACCAGCGGTTCGTCATCCCCGGCCGCCCCTGCAAGATCCAGGAACTCGCCGACGTCGTCCTGCTGCACGCCTACCGCCTGCAGACCGACCCGATGGTGCGCGCGGGCGTGCGGCTGACCATGGACCAGCACGCGGAGGGCCTCGACCGCAGCGGCCCCTTCCTGCGCTGGAGCGTCGTCGTCCGGGAACTGCTGGACACGGCCCGCAGCCAGGGCGAGCTGCTGCCCCAGGTCGTGCCGTCCGTGACCGCCGACGTCGTGGTGGGCACGTTCGCGGGCGTGCAGTCCATGTCCCAGACCGTCAGCGGCTACCAGGACCTCCAGAGCCGGTCCTCCGCACTGCTGCGTCATCTCTTCCCCAGCATCGCCGTGCCCTCCGTACTGGCCTCGCTGGACCTGTCCGAGTCGCGGGGCGAAGTCGTCTACGACGAGATCCGGAGCCGCTTCGAGCAGCAGCCGGCGGCCGCCGTCAGCTGAGCACCCCGGCGCCCGTCATGACCGCCCGCTCCCCGGACCGGGGCGACCGCTCGCCGAAGTACAGCGACAGCGCGTCCTCCAGACGGTCCCCGTCCGGGGCGGCGGCCCAGGCGACGTAACCGTCGGGCAGCACCAGCAGGGCCTCGCACGGCACGTCGGGCGTGGGCGCCACGTGGACCGTCCGCACCACGTCCTCCCACCCGCGCGCCCGCTCGGCGTGCCGCCCGCCCGCCCATCCGAACAGCAGCAGCACCGGCCTGCCGGGCCGCAACAGCCCGATCACGTCCGTCCGGCCCGCGCCCGTCCTCAGCCCCAGGTTCTGCAGGAACCTTCCCGTCCATGCGGAGGGCCGCCGCGTACGCCCGGGAAGCACCGTGTCCTGACCGCTGATCAGGTCGCTGAGGTGGTGGCTCTCCCGGTCGGCCGCCACGAGCCCGCAGAACAGGGCGCGCAGCGAGTCGGCGCCGGGCTCCGAGCGCATCAGGGCGAGCTGGGCCACCGTGTTGTCGATGACCCGCCGGGCGGCCGGACGGCGTTCCTGGTCGTAGGTGTCGAGCAGGTCACCGCCCGCGTGCCCGCGCACGGCGAGCGCGAGTTTCCAGCCCAGGTTGAGGGCGTCCTGGACGCCGGTGCTCAGCCCCTGGGCGCCGACCGGGAAGTGCAGGTGCGCCGCGTCCCCGGCGAGGAAGACCCGGCCCAGGCGGTAGGAGCGGGCGAGCCGCGCGAAGTCGCTGAACCGGCTGAGCCAGCGCGGCTCCCGGAACGCGATCTCCCGCCCCGCGATCCGGGCCAGCTCGTCCCGCAACTCCCCCGTGCTGGGCGGCAGGTGACGGTCGGGATGGGGACCGGAGCAGTCGAGGGTCCTGACGTGGGTGCCGGCGCCCGGGATGTCGTGCGCGACGATCCAGCCGCGCGGGGTGCGGTGCCAGCCCGGCGGCAGCTCCCGGGCGTCCTCCAGCGTGACCAGCGCCGCCAGCCCGGACGTCGTGGCCCGGAAGCTCTCCGACGGCACCCCCGCCAACTCCCGTACGGTGCTGCGGCCGCCGTCCGCGCCCACGAGGTACCGGGCGGCGTACTCGACGCACCCCGCGGGCCCCTGGACCGTGACCCGGACGCCCCGCTCCTCCTGGACCACCCCGGTCACGCGGCGCCCGCGCAGGACCCGCACCCCGACCGCCCGTGCCCGCTGCTCGAACAGCCGCTCCAGTTCGGCCTGGGGGCACTTCAGGACGGGGCCCGGCTCCGAGGCGGGCGCGGTGATGCACAGGCCCGGTATCCCGGCGAACCGGAACGGAGCCTCGGCCTTCTCCCCCGCCGGCGCCGTACCGCCGACGAGTTCGGGGAAGTACCCCCGCCTGGCCAGCCCCTGGAGGGCCCGTGCGTGCAGCACCCTCGCCTTGGGACGTTCCGAGACCGAGGCCTTCGTCTCCAGCACCACGGTGTCGACTCCGCGTTCCCCCAGTTCGGCCGCGAGCAGCATGCCGACGGGGCCTCCTCCCACCACCACGACCTGCGCGTGCAGACGATTTCTCACCGTAGGACCTCCCCTTGGTCTCTAGGGCGTTGCCGCAGGGGCGTACCGCCCGCCTCCGTCGAGCGGGGCGGCGCGAGGCCACAAAATAAACCGAATGGACGGTTCTTTTCAAGAGGAGGGAACGGGCCACGATCCGGCCGCCGGGATTCCGGGCTCTGACCTGCGGCCGCACGCCCCCTCCCGCCCCACACCCGCCCCCAACCACCTTCCTGCCGACATGACATGGCCGGCCCCGGTGGGGGTCGTCCGAGACACACGCGCGCCTGGGAAGTCGAGCGCGGGCGCGTCGTGGCGGGCTTTCGGTGGTACAGGTCCAGACGGCGTGCAGGGGTGCTCGAGGCCGTGTCCAAAGAGCCCGTACGGGAGGTGCCTCGACGCACCTCGCGACGACCGCCCGGGAGCGGACCACCGACGCAGCACCGCGCGGCACCGGGTCCCCCTGCGACCGTCGTTTGAAAGCTGAAGAGGGCGCCGCCTCCGAACCGCGTCCGGCCTGCGAAAACACTGTTCAGGACCCAGATCCTGCGAACTGCCGGGCAGTTCGCAGGATCTGGGAGGACGTTCCTGAGAACTGAGTACCCGGTTCCTGCGGACTGCCACCACGTCCACAGGAACCGGGTACCACGATCCCAGGAACGCCCTGGATTGCTCTCACGTCAATGAGCTGCCCCGGTAGATTGCCGTTCGGGCCGCGTCCGCAGAGCAAGCGGCACGGCAAGCGACACGGCCCGTGAAGCCGAGTTGATTGACTTCCTGCTCATGTCCGTTAGGTTCATCGAGTCAGTGCCCGGCCGTCGCACGAACACATCCACCACCCCCGTCCACGGAGGGTCCGTTGGGAGCAGTACGCAGACTGGTCGACGCCGACACGGGCGAGGTGGTCCCCTACGCGCCGTACGCCTTCTCGGGCCGGCACACCCAGGTGGACAAGGCCCGCGTCGAGGCGATCACGGAGTCCAAGGCGTTCACCCCGAGCCAGAAGTTCCTGGTCCTGTGGTGGATCGGCGTCTCCCCCGAAGGCATGGACCCACTGAGGTCGACGGGGGCGGACATCGCCCGACGGGTGGGAATGTCCACGGATGCCGTCGGGAAGATCAACCGTAAGCTGGTCAAGCACCGCATCCTGATCGTGCGGGGCCGCATCGGCAACTACAACCTCTACAGGATCAGCCCCTACATCGCGTTTCACGGGACTGGTCTCGAGCAACGTGAAGCGGTGAGGACGTGCAAGCCACCGGACATCCCCGGCTTCAACGAAATGACCCCTGCACGGTGGGAGGCGCAGTGACCAGCGACGACAAGCAGAGGAACCTGGAACTGCTGCAGGCCACCGCCGGCATGACCGCCAACCAGCGCCTCGTCGTCATGCTCTACGCCCTGCACCCCACGGACCGCGCGGGCGCGGTCACGGAGACCGCGGCCAACCTGGCCGCCCTGGTGGGCATGTCCGCCCCCGTCTTCTCCCGCACCCGCAAGCAGGTCATCGAGTCCGGCTGGCTCGAGGAGTCGGACCGGCTCGCCCACATCCGCTACTACCGCCTCAGCCCCAAGGCCCTCGGCGAGAACGTCGTCGTCCCACTGCGCCGCGCGACGTGACCCGTCCCCCGGGGAGCGCTGCTCATTGCCCTGACGTCAATGAAGAGCGCTCCCAGGGACGCCTTGATTGACCCGACGCACATGCGGCGAAGGCGTCCGTGACCATGCGATACAGCGGCAAGACGGAGGCAAGGCGGAGGCAAGCAAGAGGGCCCCGCCGCGAGAACGGCGAGGCCCTGACGGCTGCGCAGGGATCAGCCCTGGCTCACGGCCTGCTTCACCAGCTCGGCGATCTGCTTCTCCACCGCAGGCGTCACCTTGGCCAGGGCGAAACCGGCCGCCCACATGTCGCCGTCGTCCAGCTTCGCCTGATCGCTGAAACCGAGCGTCGCGTAACGCGCCTTGAACTTCGCCGCGCTCTGGAAGAAGCAGATCATCTTCCCGTCCAGGGCATAGGCGGGCATGCCGTACCAGAGCTTCGGCGCGATGTCCGGCGCGGTCTCCGTCACGACCGCGTGCACCCGCTCGGCCATGACCCGGTCCGAGTCCTGCATCTCCGCGATCTTGTCGAGCACGTCCTGCGCCGCCAACGCCGCCTTGTCCGCACGCGAGCCGCGCCGCGCCGCCGCCTTCTGCTCCTTGGCGTGGTCCTTCATCGCGGCACGTTCCTCGGCCGAGAAGCCTTCGTACGTGCTGTTCTCGGTGCTGCTCATGGTCCCTCCCGTAGCCCGTGGGTCTGCTCGCCCGACCCGGTACGTCTCGCGAGCCCGGTCACACTCCCAGTACAACACCCGCCCCGCACACAGCCCTCGAGATCCACTCGAGCCTGCCTCGAATGCCGCACGCGGTACGCCCGAAGCCGGGGGCGGGCCGGTGGCCGGTGGCTCGGCTCGCACCGACGGCTCGAAGGATGCCCGGTGCGGCGGCCCTGCCCCATTCGTCCATCACAAGGGAGGTGTACCCGGCCAGCCGAACGGGAGAAGGGGCCGCTCTGCTAAGTGCTCCGAGCTCAGTCAGCAGTACCTGCGCACCCGCCCGGGTGCTGAACCCGAGATTGCTCCGCGCCACGACCTGCCTGACCACCGGTTCAGTCCAGCTGCATACACACCGACTTACTGAGGTAGGACGCCTTGACCCACCCCGTCTTCCCGGCCTTGATGCCGGACGCGGTGCGGTCCATGGTGAAGGTCTTCCACCACCCACTCCGCTTCTCCTTCGGCGTACCCAGCCGGTCCCCCTCCCGCAGAAGACCGAGCGACACGTAGCCGCTGCCGGGACCGGAGCGGAAGTGAACCGTGGTCGTGGCCGTGTACCCGCATCCGGCCGCCGTGGCGGGCCCGGGACCGGCGAAGAGGATGGCAGCGGTGAAAGTGGCTGCCGCGGCGGCAGCGATCATCAGTCGTCTCACGCCACGCCCAACTGTGGGCACGGCCAACAGACACGCTCCTTGATCGATGATCACCTGGCCGGGACGCCGCAACGCCGATGCGCCTCTTAAAGAAGTAAATCAAGGAGTGAAGGGCAGAACGGGTTCGGCCGCGTGGGTGATCATGGTGGACGCGGCGTCCCGGAACGGCAAGTGCATCAGTTGGGCGGGTCATGAAGAAGCTGATGCTGGCCGCCGTGGTGGCGGCCCTCACGGTGTCCCCGGTTGCGGCCGCTCCGACGATGGCGGCACCGTCTGCAGTCTCCACACCGAGCGTGAAAGCGTGCGCGAAGAAGTGGGAAGTCACCGGCAAGAAGGTCGCGGTACGGATGCCGGAGGACAACAAGCCCGTGGCGTCACCGGACTCTCCGGTCGTGCGCTACCTGCACCGGGGGGACGTGGTGACCTCGTGCATCGAGGCGATCGCTCGCACATGGAGCGGCCCGGCCTACCGCAAATGCGGTCGGGAAGGGCACGTCTGGAGGATCGTCCGTGGCGGCCAGGTGCCCGCCACGTGTCTGAAACGAGCGTAATTGCATCTCATCGGGCGCAGCACGGTCCTGCCGCAGACCGCCGGCCGGGGCGGTCTCGAGGCTGCTCTCCCGGGCAGAGGCAGGCGCCCTTGGACAGGATGAACGTTCTGCGGTTCGCACTATCTCGCTGCGGCTTCCTGTGCTCCTGACCCCGAGCCTGCCTCAAGAGGTGAGGCAGGGCGTGCCTGTCTTGGAATGGAGTGCACCGTGATCGTGCGATTCGCAGGCGGGTCTCTCGCCGGACGCGTCCTGTGCACGTACTGGACTGGTTGGTCCGGCGGCTGGCTCAGGCCCGAGGGAGGGGACTGGTCGCTGTACCGCCCCGCCCACCGTGACCAGGCGAGCGGCATCGTCCTCGCGGAGGTCCAAGAGACAGGGGCGGTCGCGTCCGGTCGGGGGGTCCCCACCCCCGAAGGTCAAGGCTTGAGCTTGCCTGTGCGGATCTTCTCCACGCAGGCCGGGCAGTACGTTTTCGATGAAGGCCTGACACGCCCGCATCCCTTGCACGTCGCCTTTTTCGGGGCGCCTGGAATCGAGGCGCCCGGAGTGCCTGCGGAGAAAGCGACGAGCTTCTTGGTCTGTTGGCGCCATGACGGGAAGTGCGTTTCGTCCAACTCCCTAATGGCCTCCGAGTCCGGGTCCGGGCTAGCGAACCTGGCACCGCGGATCTTCTGGATGGGGGAAGCGATCCGGTTTTTACGCGTATGTGCGCGCTTGCGTGCCATGCGAGCCCTTCTCCCTGGCGTGGCTGGCCGCAGTGGGTGTGGCCAGGTCGCGGTATGACGATCGGTATCTTTCCAGGCTCTCGGCGTAGGCGGCTTCTGCGCCCTACCTGAAATTTGAAGGCGTCTTGCATCGCTGTCCGCCCCACCAATAAGCGGAATCATCACTACCGTTAATGGCTGCGGGATTGATCCTCACGGCCGGGTGCGGTCAAGGGATGGCTGGACGCCCTCCTGGCCGCCCGGCACGGCGGACCCGCACGGTTACCCGGGTCCGCCTCCGCGACGGCTGCCCTGCCTTGGTGTACGCCGTGGAGTGGGGCGAGGGCGGCCCGCCCGTCGCCGGCGAGGATGCCTCGCTGGAGGACAAGATGCGGGTCTCCGCGAAGACGCGCCGCGCCAAGCACGCGGCGGGCGCGAACGGGAAGCGGGCCAGCTGGCGGGAGCGCGCCGAGGCCCTCGGCATTGACGTGGACGCGATGCTCGCCGCGGCCGCGCCCGGCCCGGACGGTGGAGCATCTGTCGACGGGCCCGGCGGCCCGCGCATCCCGCCGCCCAGCGACATCGCCGCCGTGGTGTTCGATCCCGGCACCGGCGTCACGGCGACGAAGAAGGCGTTCACCCGTGCCGAGCTGATGGCGGCCGTCGTCAACGCGCTGCCGTACGGGTTCGGCGGCGCGGAACTCACCGAGCTGCAGCACCTGGTCGACGACGTCCTGCGCGTCGAGGGATACGCCGTGCCGCTGCGGCACCTCGGCTCCACGGTGATGTCGAGCACCGACCGTACACCACCCGCGACGTCCTGGCCGCCGAGGAGGTCGCCGTCACCAGGCCCGGGCGCGGGTCGGCGACAACACCGTCCGCCTGACCCCGGAGAAGGCCGACGCCGCCATGTCGGTGTTCGCCGTGGCGGCCGGTTTCGAGTTGTCCGAGCAGCAGCGCGAGGTCGTTACCCGGCTGCTGACCGCCGGGAACGGCATCGACGCCGTCGTCGGTGTGGCCGGCGCGGGCAAGTCCACGCTCATGGACGCGTGCCGGATCGCGTGGGACGCCACCGGCACCATGTACGCGGGTGCGTGCCTGTCAGCGGTCGGCGCGCAGGGACTGCAGGACGCCTCCGCCATCCCCTCGCGGACCGCGGCCTCCTGGCTGAAGCGGATCGAGTCCGGCGAGGGCCTGACCGGGATCGACGTCCTGGTCGTCGACGAGGCGGTGATGACCGACGACCGTTCCGCGGCGAAGCTGCTGACCGAGGCGGCCCGCACCGGCACGCAGGTCCTCGCGATCGGCGACCCCAAGCAGCTCCAGGCCGTCGGCATCGGCGGCTGGTTCGCGGAGGTGCACCGCCTCGTCGGCGGCCTGACCCTCGACGAGAACCGCCGCCAGCGCGACGACGCCGAGCGGGCCGCGCTCGACATCTGGCGTACCGGCGACCACCGCAAGGCCCTGGAAGTGCTTGCGGCCGCCGAGCGCGTGCACCCGGCGGCCACCGCCGACGAGGCCCGCTCCCAGATGCGCCGCCCGCCGCGCCGAGCTCGCCAGCGCCGAGCAGGAGCGCCGCCAGGACGACGTCGAGCTGCCCGCGTACGACACCGGGGAGACCGGCGCGGACGGTCCGCAGTGGTCCGAGGAGCACCAGGCGCGGCTCGACGAGGACCTCCGCGTGCAGGAGCTGCGGGCCATCCCGTCCGCAGCCAAGCGGCCGTACGGCGACCTGTCCGACAAGGAACTGCGCACCCGGATGGGCCTCTACCTGGAGGCGGCCGAAACGGCTGAGGCTCTGGCCGCCGAGGCCCGCGAGGAGTACCGGCAGCGGCACGAGGCCCTGGAGCGCGACGCCGAGGCCATCACCACCCGCGGCCGCGAGTTCGCCACCCGGGCCGACGTCGTCCTCACCGCCGCCGAGGCCCTGCTGACCCGCGCCCGTGAGGAGACGGACGCCGCCGCCGAGGCGGCGCAGAAGGCGAAGGAGCTCCGCAGCCAGTACGACAAGACGGAGACCGCCCGCAGGGTCGGCCGCGTCACGCTCGCGCTCACCTTCACCACCAAGAAGGCCGTGAAGAAGGCGACCGACAAGCTGGTGGAGCAGCGCATGGAGGCCGAAGCCGAGGAGATGCGCGCCAAGCGGGCCGCCGCGGACGCCCGCGCTCAGGCGTGGGACACGCTGACCGAGGCCCCGGACGCCCGGACGCTCGGGGCCACCGGCTACCGTCCGGCCACCGTCGAGGACCTCGCCACCAAGCTGCAGGAGCTGCGCACCGCCCTGCCGGATCGGGCACAGGCGATCGACACCGGCGACCTGCGCCGCCGCAACGACGCGCACGGCCGCATCCAGTCCTCGACCCGGAAGGCCGCCGAGTTCCGCGGCTACATCGACGCCGTCCGCCAGGAGCAGGCGTACCGCAGGACGATCCGGGAGCTCAGTCCCGACCGGCACGACGAGGAGGCGCGCTACCGAGCCGACCAGGCAAAGCAGAACCGCCAGGTCCAGCACTAGGCCGCCGCGCCCGCCGTTCACCCCAACCAGCAGCAGAGGCGAGGACAGAAGCGCTGAGCAGGGACCAAGATATCGTCACTCCGCGCCGGTACCAGGACCCTCATAGACCTGTTGGACCCAATGGGGCCAACGGCTACTGAGCCGCAACGAAGAAGCCCCCGGCGGCGCCGGGGGGGGGCCGGTCAGCACAGGATGTGCCGCCGGTTCTTCGCCAGTAGCGGGTCCAGCGGACGGCGGCACACCTCGCACCGCAGCCCGCCCGCCGGCACCGGCGGCAGAGGCATGGGAGCCGGTGCCCGCGCCACCCGTTCCCGGGACTCACGGACGGCACGGGCGTACCGGGCCTCACTGTCCTTGCGCCGCTTCGCTTCCTCCCGCGCCTCCCGCTGGGACTCGGCTAACCGCTGCTGCAGATCCTTCGGCAGCACCGCGCCGCCCGCCCCCAGCCCCAGCGTGCCGAGCGGCATCGTCACCCGTTCCAGCTCGTCCAGCGCACAGGGCGGATGGTGCAGCCCGAACACCGACAGGTCCGGCGCCTGCCACCACTGGTGGACCTGCGCGTGCGGCCGCCCCAGCGACGTCGCCGCCTCCCGCTTCGAGACGGAGTAGAACCACACCGGCAGGCCCTCGTCGAGCACGACGTGCGGGAAATGCACCCCTGGCCGCCAGAACCAGACGTCGACCACGCCCTGGCGCGCGTAGTCCCGGTGGCGGGCCCGCCACCCGTCGTCCGTCATGAGCTTGCGCTGCGCCTCCAGCGCGATCTTCGTGCCATCCCGCAGCAGCACCTCGACGTCGGCCCGCCGGTCGTGATCCTCCGTCCACTGCTCCAGACGAACCCGGTCGACCCCGGGCCTTGACCATGCCCAGGCCGCCAGCAGGTGCTTGGTCGTGATGTGCCAGACCGTCTCCGGGCTGTGGCCTCCAACCGGGGCCTGCCCGGGCGGGTGCGCGAAGTGCCGACGGACCTTCCCGCCCAACCGCCCCCGCGTCACCAGCGGCACCCGGGAGCCCGCCGGGGCCTCGAACCCGTGGAAGCAGTAGAAGCACACCAACTGACCCGTCCCGCCGTACCCGACCCGCTTCCAGTGCTCCGGCGCCCGCTCCGAGACGTGCACCTCCCGACAGGTCTCCAGGTCGAACCCCACCACCAGTAAGTCGTCATGCACGCTCTGCCCCTCCCCTTCGCCTCCCCCGTTGCTGCCGTTGGTGGAGCCCGAGGAAACCCGCCGCCCCACAAGACTTGCGGCACCGACTGGTGTTCGCCGCCCTGCTGCACCGCCGCGTCCTCCGCCAGGTGGTGGACAACATCTGTTGCCGCTGGTGTCCGCTTCGCCGGTCAGCCTGCCTCCAGGGCCACCACGGACCACGTGGCGGTGCGCCAAGTAGAGGGAGGGAAAGGGCAGTGGAGGCGACGGTGAAGCCGGGAGCGGCGGAGAACATACCGGGAGCGGGCGGAGCGCCGGAGCATCCATACGGCAGCGCGGCGCGCGGCTCCCGCTATCAGGGGTAGCGCGGGCCGACCGCCTCCCGGTCCTGGCAGAACTTCCACCGCACGGAGATCCCGGACCGGCAGGAACCGCAGTGATGCCCGTGCCGCCCTGGCCGCCGGGGATCTCCTGGAACGAGGATGGCCCCCGCCGTAGCGGGGGCCATCGTGGATCTGTTCGCGGTCAGTGGCGGCTCTGCCACCAGACGACGAGGAGGCTCACGGCGCCGCTCCCGACGCCGTACGACACGCCTCGGATCATCTGATCCTGCACGGTACGACCGTGACGTGCGGCCCATTTCCGCAGCCAGGGCATCCATGGATGCCCTGGGGTGGGGTTGTTGCTACGCTCCTTCATAGGTCACCTCTTACGTATGTCGCGTGGTTCGTGTCCTCGCAGGGGAGTCCTGTCGACAGGTTCCTAGGCCTGACGTCGGCAGGGGCTCCCTTCTGCGTTGCTGGAAGTCTAAGGGGGGCTGCGGGGGTTGAAACCCCTAGATCACAATGACGGTTGGCCTCCTCGTCCATCCGGATGAACCCGCCGCCACGGGACACCACGGAACACCACGGGACGCGGCGAAACACCACACGAACGTGTGAACCAGCACCCGCCAGATGTGGCGGGGATCACGTACGCGAGTGGTCCGATCGCCCAACGTCGCGGCCTCCTCCTTTAGGTGCGGGTGACGGCAGTGAGAGCACCGTAGGACAGATCGAGGGTTGCGCGTGCGGGGGGTCTGCAATTCGCGCCGCTCGAGGACCGTTCCGGCGTCACCGCAGGTCACGGCCGGGCAGTCAAGGGAATCGATGGGAACTCGGCAAGTTCCTGCAAGTAGCCGCGAGTATCTGCAAGGTACTGCCAGGTACCTCTAGCCTGCGGCTTCTCGGGTTGTCCGGTTCTCGCCGGGCGGTAGCGTGCATGACGGCGCCCCCGGCCACTGATCCTGGTCGGGGGCGCCGCTGTGTTGTCTCTGCAGGCGCCCGCTGTGGCTGGGCCTGTCGGCTACTACCAGTCGCGGGAGGTGTTGTTGATGGCCATGCGGAACACGCTGGTGAGGTGGTCGGGCATTCGGTAGCCGACCACCTTCCCGAAGCCGGGGCCCTGGGCCTGGATCGGCGCCTCCATGCCGTCGGGCCACCAGCCCTCCCGGATGCCGCGGTCGAGGATGCGCTTCAGGGCCGCGCTGTGGCCGCGCAGGCTGCTGTCCTCGCCCTCCCGCAGGTCGTCAGCGCTGACGTAGCCATCCCGGCTCGCGGCTTCCTTCAGGATGCGCTGGGCGCGGGCCGGCAAGGCGAGGTAGTACCGCCGGGCGCGCTCACGGTCCCAGGTGGTGTCGACCTCGACGTGGGCGGCGTGTTCCGCCAGGAGTTCCAGCAGGCGTTCCTGAAACTCCTGGGTCGGCTGGTCGACCGTGACGGTGATCTTGATGGCGCACTCCCGGTTTGATCGAACGTGGATAGATGCCGTTCTTACGAGAGTGACGGTAGGGCGGGCAACCTCTTTAGTCAACGGTCTATCCACGTTAGAACTGACGAGCTTGGAGGGGAGGGCGTCATTCCTCCGGAGAGGGTCGTTCCCTTGCCGACTCTTGATGACGTCGACAAACCCGACCCCTACGGCCTGGACGTCGGCGGTGGGCTCGCCGTGCTCCTGAGCCGTCGGGCCGTGCGGGCGGCTCCTGGTCGTGACCAAGACCGCAGTCCTGGCCGCGCTGTACGACTTCGTCCTCCACGACGTAGTCGGCAATGTCATCGCCGGGCTGGTGCTGCTGGCCGGCACCACCGGATGGCAGCGCATCCGCACTCGGCAGCAGGCGTGCCGGACGCCTCCCAGCACGATCGAAGGGGAGGAGCCGCCCAGCTGACCTTCGCCAGGTCCAGGGAGCCACCACCGACCGCGTCGGATAACTGCGGAGTTATCCGACGCCACCTCGGGCGCCCCCTCAGTCGAGTCAGATACTGAACGGATGACCGACACCCCTGAGCGCAAGCCAGACGTCACACGCTCTGCCCCGGTAGGGTCCGTTGACCTTCAAGCCTTCGACGACGACGGAACCCCGTACGAGATCCAAGCCTGCCTCGACTGCTACCCCTGGTACGCGGAGGTCGCCCTTGCGGAAGGAGAGATCCTCGTCCGCGAATGGCACGCTGTCGAATGCCCGACGTTCCTACGGCTCATTGCCGACTGAGGCCCGCGCTGGACCCTCGGGGGGCAGTCGACAACCGCGTGACTAGATGTCGCGGCTTTCCCGCAGTCACCAGGGAAGGACAACCGCCCGCTCGTGCACCAGTTGTTCCTCGCGCGGGCTGAGCTCGGCATACAAGACCATTTCCTCGACATTGGTGAAGGTCCCACCCAAACGTGCTCGAGCCCCAACGATCCTGGACGCTGCGTCGGCCGAAAGACGGAAAGTCCGTCTCAAGGTCTCCGCATCCACACCGTTGATGTCGATGAGACCGCCGTCGTCGAAATCGGCGTTTCGACCAGGATCGCCGATCCCGAGCTCAAGAGCGAGGCGAGGGTTCTCCAGTGCGATCCGTTTGCCCTCATCTCGTTTGCGCATCTCCGCCTCGACTGCGGCAACCGTTACGGCAGAAGCACTCTCCGAATGTGACACAGCCATTTCCTTGGCCACAGCTGCTGGAGCGGTCCTGCTGGGGGTTCCCCCCAGACGGCCCACCCATACACTCGACAACGTAGTGAGGCTGGGTTCAAGGTAAATCTTCGAATCAACTTCAACACGGTCTCCCCATCCCCGCTGCGCAGCGAATACGAAGTACGCGGCCAGGCGGCGTCCTGGATGAAGTACTACGTCGAACAGAGCCCCGTCCATGACGTCCAACCCTGCTGCCTTACGCGCCGGGTTGCCAACGCGCGCATAGTGGTACTGGTAGTGCAGGTCGAACTTGAGCAGTTGGGACCCGACGTTCTCCACGATGGCATCGACTTGGAAGAAGTTGAGGGTATCCGTCGTCCCTCGCATCCCTTCGTCTCTGACCATCTTCTTGAGGGTCTTCTCATCGAGATCGGGTGCTTGCACACCGGTGAAGCACAGCTTCAACCCGCAGTCGAAGCTGTGTGATTCCCCGATGTTCAAGAGGCTTGGCGCCGTCTCGTTTTTCTTCCCCATGCCGGTTTCCTCCCCCAGGCAGGACAGAAGCGCCTGCCTTGGTCCGATTCACTCTGTAGTTGTACGCGGTCGTCGTGGGAGAGCATGAGGCAGGCCCGCGGGTGTGCGACGTCGGTCTGCTGGTGCCGCACGACTTCGGCGCGCACGCCCACACGAGCGGCAGTGCACGAACCACGGGCGGGTGTATCCCCGGAAGACCTCAGCGGGCGCGTACCCCAGGTCCCGAACCAGCTGGATCGCTCCCCACTCGTGAACCCGTGCAGACATCGCTAGGTCGGCCTGCAGTCGGACGTACTCCCCCCCCGGGGTTCCTCCCGCCCGCCTGCCCCGCCAGGTCTTCCTGGAGCCGGGCGGCCGCCCGCTGCCAGGCCCGCACCAGCTGGCCGTGGCGCTCTACAGGAATCCCGCAACCGATCAGGAAGGCTTGCATCTGAGGCAGGGAGGGCCGTGTCCTGCGGGCAGCAATTCGCTGGGCAGTCGAGTGCGGTAAGCGACCGAACTGTTCCATGGTCGATTCGGCTCGCCGTTCCATGAGCCGGTATGGAGGGCTCCCCTTCCTTTCGCGCAGATCGGCCAGGAAGGCCCCAAATCGGCGTAGTTGTAGATCTGCTCGACTCCCGGGGCATCCCGGGGGCCACGGCGGCCAACGCGCTCGCTGCGGGCGGCCAGCCACAACGTCCGGGCCTTGGGGATGCCTAGGCCGCAGGCCCTCGCGAATTCCTCAACCACTTCCCAGGATGAGACGCGCTTGCCATCAGCAGCACGCTGAAGAGTGGTGGGGTGATACTGAGTCAGGTCGGCCAACTCCCGGTAGCCCAGACCTCGGCGGGCTAGGCCATCACGCAGGTGCTGAGCAAGTCGTCCGACGGCGCTCTTCGGGTTCGGGATTGGGTGGCGAGCCCGAGCGCCGCGAGCGCCACTGCCGATGCGAAGAACATCATGGTGATGGTCGAGACTTCAGCTTGGACCGCACGCTGACGTCGATTCCCAGCGCGTCGCCGACCTGCCGGGCCATGTTCGCGGGACGTCCCACGCCCTTCCCTCCCCGTTACGGCTGCCCGGAGAGACGTGCGAGCGCCACGATGGCCTCTCGCTGCGGACTGAATTCACTGCACCGTGTGACTTTGCGGGTCCAGAGCGTGAAGATCTTCAAGATCGGCGGGCTCCTGGGCTGCCTTCTGCGGACTCTTCGGGCTGATCTTCTCAGGCCCTCTCCACAGGTAGCGTGCATCCGAGGCCAACCGGGCGCGTGAGACTCGCCCGGATCACCCTGTCGCTGGTGCTCAGGGCCGCAACGAGCCCTTCTTTCAACTCGTTCGGCATGCCTCTCGCCCCGAGGGCGCAGGCACGCATCAGGTCGCGGCAGTCCTGTACTTGCCGGCCTGAGGCGATCGCGGTGAACAGCGGGTGCGCCAAGGTCTCGCGGGCCGCGTAGCCGTCCCGGGCGTTCGTCGTCCTACGGTGAAGGTCGTCGACGATGCGGCGTGCGGCAGGTGTTTTGGCGGATCCGATCGCGTCGAGGACCGTGAGGCCGAGGCGGATGTCGAAGACGGTCATGCCCGGTTCGGTCTCCCGTCCGGTGTACGTCGTCACCAGGTCCGCCACGTGGCGGTCGACCGGCTGCCTGGCAACGCGACGGCACAGGACGGTCAGGCAGGCCGCGACGGCCTGTTCCCACGGATCGCCGGGCGCCGTCTCGGCGAGGAGCACATCCGCCCGGACGGAGTCGCCGACGGCGAGCGCGGCGAGGACAGCGGTCTGGCGCCCGTCGAGCATCCGGCTGCCGACGCCGCAATGGGCTTCGATGTGGGCTTCGGCCTCGGACCACCGTCCGGTGGCAGTGAGGGTGCGGGTGCCATCGGCGAGGAGTACGCGCCAAAGCCACGCGCGGACCTCGCGGCGGTCCTCGTCGGTCGCTGTGAGGCCCGAAGGTACGGCGACGCGGTCGAACCGGGTGGCCGCACCCGCCTCGACCGCCGCATACAGGTCGAGCAGCCGTCGACGGCCTTCGTCCGCGCGTCCGGTACGGATCTGGAGACGTGCGAGATTGACGACCGGTTCGAGAGCTCGGATCGCGCTCATCCCGGGCAGTGGGCAGGCGTGGAGGTAGGCGGCGGCGTGTCGGCGACACAGCTCGCGGGCGAGGTCGGGGAGGCCGACGTCGGAGGCGATGAGCGCGGCCTGGTTGCAAGCGGCCGATGCGAGCCCTTGATCGCTTCTCTCGACCGCGGTGCCGGCGAGTTCGACGAGGCTGCGTACGCGTTCGGGGAGAGGGAGACAAGGAGGGCGCCATCGGGCAACGAGCGGGAAGCGTTGGGCTGTGAGTCCGTGCGGGTCCATGGGTCCCCCGGCATGAGTGGGAGCTGTTGCTGGGCCGACGGTGCCTGCCAGCGGGCGTACGGCTGGCAGGCACCGTCTGTTGCATGAGACCGCGTCAGCGCCAGTCGACGACGATGCGGTTCAAGGGGGTATCGAGCGCGAAGAGGCCGGGGCGCTGCTCGATCGCGGGGGCGTCGAGGGACTGGATCTCGAACACTGCCTCACGACCGCGGTACTCCCGGTCCCAGGTGCGGACAGCATCGGCGACCTGCACGGCCAGCTCTTCGCTGCCGGGCCCGTGGCCGATGACGCCGAACTCCCAGAGTTTGCCGCCCTCCGGTGTCGTCTGCTCCGACAAACGCCGCGCAAGGTAGGCGATGGCACCCTTGCCGACCACCGCCGACGACGAGGGGTAGGGGTCCTCCGTGAGCAGGGTGCCCTTGGCACTGTGAGGGAACAGCATCCGGATCAGGCCCGAGGGGAGAGAGCAGGTCAGGAACAGTTCCATCCACTCGGGCGATTCCATGGCGCGGACCGTCGTGCCGGTCCACTCCTCGGTGCGCGGCTGGTACAGGACGCCGGCGACGGCGACGGCGTCGATGTTCTGCCCGGCCGGGGCCTGCAGGCGTACGGTGCCGTCCGTACTGAGCGGGATGACGCGGCGAGCGTCGTCGGCGATGCCCTGCCGCAGCGGCATGAAGGTGTTCATCTCGCTGCCGAGGGACATCCATCGGCCGTCGCGCTGCTCGTAGGCGATGGAGCGGGACACTGTGCCCTTGAGCCGCTGGGGGACGAGGAGCCGGCCACCGGGCGCGAGCTGCTGCAGCCAGGCGTGCGGCACTCCGTGCGCGCCGACGGTGGCGACGATCCGGTCGTACGGTGCGCCCTCGGCGTGGCCGAGTGCCCCGTCATGGGTCATCGCCGTGACGTTGTCGATTCCGGCGGCGGCGAGGTGCGCGCGGGCGCCCTCGACCAGGTCGTCGTCGACGTCAAGGGTGGTTACGTGTCCGTTCTCTCCGACCAGGTGGGCGAGCAGAGCGGCGTTGTAGCCGGTACCGGCGCCGAGTTCGAGAATGCGCTCGCCGGGCCGGACATCGAGCTGGTCCAGCATGAGGGCCACGACGCCCGGCTGGGAGGCGCACGAGATCGACGTGCCGTCGCTGTCGTACTTGATGTGCACCGGTGCGTCGGCGTAGGCGTCATCGAGCGACGCGTCGGGCACGAACAGGTGGCGCGGCACGGTCCGCAGGGCGTGCTCGACGGCAGGCCTACGGGCGTGTCCCTGGGCGCGCAACGCGTCGACCAGGGCGTTGCGGAGGCGCTCGGCGTCTGCCGCCGTGGGGGTGGCGATCGTGGCGCTCACTCCGCGGACGCCTTCCGTGCCGATCGCCGCTCCGCCTGACCCTGCGGCGTTGTCGTTCGTTCCCATGACTACCTCTCGTGCGATGTCGGACATGGCGCTCTGGTCACTCCTGAGGAGGCCGGCGCGGTTGGAGTGGAAGATCGTGTGGTGGGCGACGACGGCTCGGAGACCGCGTGTGAGGGCACCACGGTCGGCGAGGGCAGCAAGCTCGGCACCCGCCCGCTCGAATGCGGCCACCCATCCGCCGCGCCCGGCGAGCGGACCGCCTGAGCGGCACAGACCGTGCGCGTCCAGGGTCATCAGCTTGCGCATTGCCCGCTCGAGTTCGGCGGCCCGCTCGTCAGGCGGACGGCCAGTTGTCGGCCGGAAGGCGGCGACCTTCGCCCATACGTCCCCCTGCTCGAACCAGTCCAGGCCGGCCGCTCGCATCATCGCGCTCGTCAACAGCACGGCGGTCTCCCGGCGCCCGAGGCTTTCCGAGCCGGGCCGATGGGTGAGCAGGTGGCGGCTGTCCTGGTGGAACAGCTCGTGAGCGGCTTCCATGGCCGCAGTTCCGCCGAAGGCTTCGGTCTCGGGTTCGTAGACGCCGGGCAGCCACGACACGACCTTGCCGTCCTGGACGAGGTCGCTCAACATCGCCTCGACTGCAGGTGAAGGCTCGTCCGCGCGGTATCGCAAAGGCCAGGGCTGCTTGTTCATGAACCACCAGCCCGTGAGCTGCTCGTCCGCTTCTGCGGTGAGGAGGACGGGGGCGATGCGTTCGGCGACGGCTCGCTGGGCGCTCTCACGGTCGGCGAAGGTGATGTTGTGCTGCTGCCAGCGGTCCGGGGGCATGCGGATGTCCTTAGGTCGATGGGGTCAGGCGACGAGCAGGCAGGAGTCCCAGGCTGACAGGGGCGGTTCGGCGGCACTGAACGCGAGGAGGGCCAGAGCGATACCTGCTGCGCCGTCGAGGAGGCCAGGGCCGCGCTCTTCGTCCTGGATAAGTGCCGTGGCGGTGTGCACGGGGTCGGCGCCCGGCGGATGGACGGCGGCCAGGAGCACCGGGATCACGTCGCGGAGCCGTCCGGCGGTCGAGGGATGGGCGTCCTCGGCGGCACGGGCAGCGATGTGTGCGAGGCCGGCGAATCCGTGGCACAGGCCGTTGTCCGTCGTGGCCTCGAGCTGAGCGGGGTTGGTGAGGGCGGCCACGAGTGCGTGCTCGGCGTCCAGCCGGCGGCGGGTATCGCCGAAGGCGAGTGCGGCGAGTTGCCGGGCGCGGGCGAGACCGGCAGTGCCATAGCACCATGACGGCCGCCGCGGCGCGGACGGGACCCGGCGGCCGGTGCGCAGTTCGGTCCGGGTGACCCAGTACGGCCATGCCGGGCCACGGCCGGTGTCCTCCTGCCAGTGGTCCAGCCAGGACAGGATCCGGCCCACCGCTTCGTCGTGGCCGGCGACGATGGTGCCGTGCCGGGCGGCGAGCGCCAGCAACGCGAGCACGCCGCCGACGCCGTGTGCCATACCGCTGTTGGCGTGTCCGCCGGGTAACCGTTCGTCCATGCGTCCCGAAGGGCCTGTTGGCGTCCACCAGCCCGGCAGGGTTTCTCCATCCTGGGTGATCGGCTGGGTGAGACGTACGCAGTAGTCCAAGACTGCCCGCAGGGCGCAGGAGTCGGGGTCGCGGCGCAGAAGGTGGGCACCGTACCCGGTCAAGCCGCGGATGGCGTCGAACTCGGCCAGCGCCGGGAGGCGCCCGGTGTCGATGCGACGGTGAGCGGCGTCGACGCGGCGACTCGCATCGGCCGCCATCTGGCGGTCCAGAGTGTCGAGAGCGCGCTGGTAGGCACCGGGCAGGCAATCGGCGGCGCAGGTCAGCGCGTGCGCGAAGGCGGGCGCCCCGTAGAACGGGTGGCTGTCGGGGCCTCCCGTGAGCGCCTCACGGGAGGCAGCGGCGAGCCAGTCGTGGGCGCGCTGCCACGGGCCGAGGCCGGCCGCGGCCCGCTCGAGGTGCAGGAGCGCGATGCCGGGGAGGCCGTGGGCAAGGTGCTGCCGGTGTGCCTCGGGCAGGGACACCCTGCCCGGGTCGGCGAGTTGATCGGCGACGGCACCGGCCAGGTCGAGTGCGGCCTGCGCTGTCTGTGCGGTCATGGTGTCCTCCCGGTGGTGCGGGCGGTCCAGGCCAGGGCGGCGGCGCGGGCGAGGTGGAGGCAGACCTCTTCCTCGGGGAAGTTCACCGCGACGTGCCGCACGAAATGGACGTGCAGCAGCGAGGTCAGGACGTCGTCGAGGTCGATGCCCTGCGTGTGGGGTCCGGGCAGATGCCGCCGGTAGGCGGCGAGCGCCGCATCACGGTCCGCCCACGCGGACACGACAGCCGCTCCTCCAGGGGTGGTGCGCAGGGCGGCCCAGTCGTCGCCGGGGTCGGCCAGATGTACGGCGTCGGTGAACTGCGAGCGTGGTACGGGTCCGGGCGCCGTGGGCGGGATGTGGTCGATCAGCCAGCGCGACCCGGCATCCGGACTGCCGAGGAAAGCGGAGGCGATGGAGACGGCGTGCGCGGCCACCAGCGTGCGCTTCTGCGGGCGCCGCGGTTGAGCGAGCTGGGTCACGACCGCCCGCGAATCTGCACGGAACACGTCTTCGGCCGCGTCCCACGCGGCGCCGGAGCCCCAGCGCCCCGCTTCCCGGTAGGAGGTGAGGTACCGCAGGTCCGCCAGCAGGCCGACGTCGCGCAACTCGTCGGCCCACGCGCTCACTGTCCGGGCCGTCTCGGCGAACGCCTCCGGCGTGGGGAGCGCGATGCGCAGACGCAGGTGCTGCTCGGGGTCGCGGAAGCGGATGAACCACCACTGTGGGCCACCAAGCCGTTCGAGCAGGTCCGGCAGGTGACGGGAGAGCAGCACGTCTTGGCGGCGGGCGTCGCCGTACAACGCGGCCAGCAACACCGGCGAAGCGGCGGGCGTCTGCGTTTGGGCCGTGGAGAGGGCCCGTGCTGGGGTGGGGGCGGGCAGCTTGGGCCACGGCGACGGCCGGGTCGCCCTGAGTGGCACCACCACCTCGTGCGCGCGGCCCTCGCACCAGCCGAACGCCCCCGGTTCCGCCGCCTCGACGAGCACGGCCTGACGCGTTCGGTCGAGGTGATGGCGCAGCAGCGTCCGGTGACCGGCGTCGTCGAGGTCGAGGAAGAGACGCCGGTCGCCTTCCATGAGGTGGACCCGCCGAGGCAGCCGCCGCCGGGCCCGCCATTCGGTGAGGGCGGTGTCCCATTCTGTCCGGGGGCGTGCGCGACCGGGCAGCTCGAGCGCCTCGACCCGCCAGCGGGCGGGGACGAGCACGGTGCGTCCGTAGCGCAGACGCGGCAGGAACGGCATCGCCTGCGCGGCGCCCCAGTCGAACACGGTGACCTGCGCGTACTGGGCGCGGGGCAGCTCGGTGAGGAACCGCACGAGCGGCGGAGTGTGCGTGCGGAGATTCAGCGCGTGCATCGCGACGGCCTCGATGCGTCGGCCGCGCTCCGGATCGGCCAGGTACATGCGACGGCCGTCGCACCCGACTGCCAGGTCCGCGGGCACGAGGACGTCGTCGGCCGGGACTCGGTGTTCCTGAAGGCTGATCGCGGTCGGCAGGACTTGCGGGGCCCGCGTGACATGGGCGCTCTCCGGCAGGAGTGGCGGAAAGGAGAGCTGCGCGGGCACGGTGTCGTCGTCGGCGGTCGGGAGGTCGGACAGTTCGGTGGCCAGCGCCGATCGATCGGCCGGGGCCAGGATGCCGAGGAAGCGGCCGGTGGTCACGCCGGCGCCGCGGGACACACTCACAATCTCCAGCCGGAACTGCCCTCGCCGTAACTCGTCCACGCCTGCTGCATGGATCCGCACCCCCACCTCCAGGTGCGGCGGCAGGCGGGGCTCATCGGGCCCCACGTCCAAGGCGTCGATCAGCTCGTCGGTGAGGACCACCTCGTCACGGCCGTCGAGCGCGGCGGACTGCGCCAGCCGTACGAGCGCATCATCCCGGGTGGAAAGGCGAGGTCGGCGGGCACCGGGCGAGGAACCTGGGTAGCCCTCGAGGTAGCCAATGCCGCTGTCGGCGACGGCTTCCTGAAGCGGCACCATCGTGCCGATGCCGTACCTCTCGTAGAACCGCTGGTGGTACGCGCCCCATGCCGCGGCGCCGTACGGACGTGCACTGACCCGGGCCAGGAGCAGCGCAGCGCGCTCGGTCTCGCGGGCGATCGCGTCAGGCAGGACGAGCCGCGCGTCCAGGCGCAGGTCGAGCGCGACGGGATGGCGGCGCAGGCCCGGCACCAGGGCCCTCATCTGCGCTGCGGCTCTGTCGCGCTCACCGCGCGAAGCGCACTTCGTCAGCGCGGTCCGGATCTCCCCCAGTTCACGCACGGGCTCGGCGAGAGCGGGGAGGGTCTCGGCGTCGGCCATGCGGAGCTGGTCGAGCAGATGTCCGAGGGCGTCGCTCTCGGTGCTCGGCGCGTGCAGGCCCGTGATCAGCACACGCCGTCGGATCAGCTCCGCCAGCAGCTTGCGCACCTTCTCCGGTCCGGCCTTGGGGAACTCTGCCTCGAGCTTGTCAGCGAGCTCACCACCCCCGACCGGCTCCCGCGCAGCGGTGAGGACCGCGCGCACGGGCTCGGTCAGGGCCAGGGACGCCTCGACCGCGCGGAACCGATGGCCTCGGGCGGCGGACTGGAACGGCACGACGAGCCGGTCACCGCGGCTCATCAGGGTGTTGTTGACGACGACGGGCAGTCGTTCAAGGAGGTCCGGACAGGTCTCCATCCGTTCGACCACAGCGGCCAGCCATTCCGCGCCTGCACGGCCGACGGCCACGTGTTCCCCGCCCCAACTCGTGCGAGCCTGCGGGCCAAATCCGGCGACCGTCACACCGGCGAAGAGCCCGAACGGCGTCGCCCTGTGCAGGGAACGCAGCAGATAGCGGGCCACCGACAGTGCCGCCCGCCGCACGTCCCGCGGGGAAGGTGCAGGAGACGTACGCATGCTCCGTATCCGCGCGGCCAGAACCGGGCTGGCGTGTTCCAGGGCTTCGGCGAAATCAGCGTCGGCCATGACTGCACGCAGCCACGCGGTGCAGGCAGCGACTCCGTCGGCGGAGCGATCATCGAGATCGGGCAGCTGAGGGTACTGCGGCGTCGGCCGGGCAACGGCTCGGACGAGTGCGGTCGTGCCGGAGCGGAACACAGGGGACCGATCAGCCACCACTACCTCCTTGGGAGCGAGAGGGCTGCCGGTGCCACCACGCCGTCAGACGCGCCAGCACCGGCCAGCGAAGACACGAAGCCTCGGGATGCTCAGGCGACGTTCGTGGTGCAGGCGCCGCAGGTGGAGCCGCAGTTGTCGTCGGTCAGGTTGACCAGACCCGCCGGGTCGGCCACCTCGACGAGGGAGACGTCCAGGTCGAAGCCGTCCGTCGTCCCCTGGGCCTGCTGGCTACTCGCCTGAGTGCTGCTCGGTACTACCGTGTTTCGGGTCATTTCGACTCCTTCGGTGGTTGAAAAATTGCTGTGCGGTGCCGCCCGTCCCCGGCCGTACGACACGGCGCTCCCTGATCGGAGGGGTCGGAGACGGGAGTTTGGTGGGGCGGCGACAGCTGCGGCCGCCGCCCCCGAGAGGTCGCGCGGATCCAGGCGATGTCCAGGAAGGCCGGGGCAGTCACAGGCGTACTCACCGCCCATCCCTCATCAGGAGTTCGGCCCATACCTCTTTGCCCCACGGGCGCTGCTGCGGGCCCCGCAGGTCGTAGCCCCAGCGGTCGGCGATGCCGTCGATCAAGGGCAGGCCCCGCCCCGACTCGTCGTCGCCGCCGGCCAGGCCGAGGACCGGCAGGCGTGAAGGCGCCCGATCCACCACCCCGACCCGGACCCGTGTCGCGCTCGGCCGACCGACGATCAGGCGGATCGACCGGCCCGACGTGTGCGTGACGGCGTTCGCGATCAGCTCGGACATGATCAGCGCGGTGACGTCGACGAGGTTGTCGAGGTGCCAGACACCAAGGGCCTCACGAACGAGCGTCCGGCCGACCCCGGCTGTAGACGGCTCACAGGGGAAGGTCTGACTGTAGGCGGGATGTCCGGTGGCAGCGGGTTGCATGAAAGTGATCAGAGTCGTCATCGGGGTTGTGCCCTCGCGTCGTCTCGGTGCCCGATCCACCCCTGAGAAGGCGCCAGGAGGAGACCGGACCGTCACCGGCCGCGCGCGCTCCGGAGGAGGGGCGAGCGGCCGACAACCACACAACTCCCCTCTGCAGCCGAGTGGTTAGGGCGATCCGCCGTCCGTTGCGAGGAAATACCTAGGGTGATTTGACGTTCTCTTTACCTGGTGGGTGAGGGGGCGTCAGAGCTACCGTGCGGACATGGACACCACGCGCAACATCGTTCTCGAGGCGTGGATGGCCGAGCACGGCTACAGCTCCAACAGCCTCGCCGACGCCGTGAACCGGGCTCTTGAGCGACTGACCGGCCGGACCGGCGGCCTCGACGGCTCCTCGGTCCGAGCCTGGAAGGCGGGTCGTGTCATGTGGCCCAAGTCAGCCACCCGCAAGGCACTCGAGGACGTCAGCGGCCTACCCGCCGTCGCTCTGGGGTTCGTGCCACGGGGCCGGCCCTCGTCCACCCCAGTCCCACCGCAGCAGGAGGACCCCGAGATGAAGCGCCGTACCCTCGTCGGCGGCATCGCTGCGGCTGCCGCCGTGGCAGCGGCCGCGCCCGGTGCCGCAGGAACCCGCCGCATCGGCATGAGCGACGTGGACCGTCTGAACAGGCGCTTCGCCACGATCATCGCCAGCGACCACCGCCACGGTGGACAGGTCGGCATCGAACAGCGGGCAGCCGCGCTCGCAGACGAGGCGCTCAACCTCCAGAACGCCGGGAGCGCCACCCAGCGCGTACGCAGCAGCCTGTACGCCTCAGCGGCGGCGTTCCGTTCGTCGGCCATGTGGGCCGCCATCGACGGCCGCCGCTACGACGTCGCCAAAGCGCACATGCGTGAGGCCCAAGCCCTCGCCGAGATGTCCGGCGACCAGGCCATCAAGTTCCGCATCTGGAGCCATACGGGCACCATGTACCGCCACATGGGCCGGCCCTCCGACGCGTTCGCCGCGAACGACGTCGCCCGCAACCTGCACATCACGCGCCGTGACCCGATGTTCGCTTCCCTCGGCATGGCCCGGCAGGCGGCGATCCACGGCGCGGCGCATGACCGCACCGGCACCCGCCGTGCGTTCGACCAGGCACAGGAAGCCATGCTGCGCGCCGCCCCGGGCGACTACCGGCCCGTGTGGCTGCTTGCCTTCTACGACCAGGCCGAACTGCACTCCCTGGCCCTGTCCGCCTACCTGGCGCTCGGCGACCATCAGACCGCCGAGTACCACGCCCACCGCTGCCTTTCCGCGCTACGGCCGCACATGATCCGCTCCCGGGCCATCACCACGACCCGTCTCGCGCACGCTCAGCTCGCACAGGGTGCTGCCGACGCCGCCACGACCACAGCGATGAAGGTTCCCGCCGACGCCGCCACCCGGCACGCCCGGGTGACACGCATGCTGCAGGAGTTCGGGGCGGCGCTGCGCGCCACCGCACCGCGCAGCTCCACCGTGCAGAACTGGACCGAGCACACCGCCTCCTGGAGGATGGCCGCATGACCACGGCGCCCACGATCGAACTGCGGACCTTCACCACCCTCGACACCGTCCGCGGCGACCTGCTCGATGTCTACGCAGATGTGCGCGCCCCTCTCCTCCACCTGCCCAACTACGCGGTCACCGCGTTCGGCGAACGCCTGGACCGGCACGGCGACGAACCGGGATTCACCGCTGTCCTCGCCTACGCGGCCGGGAGCCCGGTGGGCTACGCCTACGGCAACTCCATCGAGCGCGGCGACCGCTACTGGCAGCGCACCAGCCCGACGCCGGCGGACACGTACACGGAGCGCCCGGCCTTGGCCCTGAAGGAGATCGGCGTCCGGCCGGCGTGGCGCAAGACCGGCACCTCCCGACGTATTCACGACGCCCTCCTCGCCACCCGCGACGAGCCCTTCGTCACCCTCATGGTCAATCCGGCGGCCGGGGACGGCAAGGTTCACGCCCTCTACAGGTCGTGGGAGTACGAAGACATCGGGCAGAGCCAGCCATCGCCGGCGTCGCCGGTCCTCACCGTGATGATCCGTACGGTTCGCTGATCGGGAGGGCCGACGTGTATGCCGCCGTCCTCGCATCTCGCGCGGAGGTCGGAGGCTCCTGGATTCTCGATACCCAGGGTGTGGTCCAGGTTGAGCGCGAGATGCGGCCGGTCAACCAGCGGCACGCAGCGGCCCGAGCGCGGCGTTCAGGGCGTCGAGATCGGCGTCCTTGGTGAGCTGGTGCACTCGGGTCGGCGATACCCCCGCCGCATCAGCGATCTTCCGAACAAACACCCTTTCGTGCCGGGCGGCAGCCAGGGCCCAGTCCCGCTCGGCCTGCTCCACCCGCCACGCGGCACGCCGCATCCGCGCCAACACACGCGGCTCGCGGCGGACCTTCTTCAACCGCTCCGTCACCTGCGACAGCCTGCCACCCTGCACCGACCACCCATCAACGTTCAGGAAGTTGAACCCAGGTACGGGTTCAGTGGCCCCGGACGCGGGTGTGCAGACTTCCGATTGCGGTGGTGGCGCGGCGAAGTTTCACGAGCGACCGCTCATGTGACGTCACAGCCGCGTCAACCAGCGTTCGAATCGCTGGCTGACCGAGCCCCTTCCATATTCGCGCGCAGCACCGCAACCATCGGATGGCCTGAGCCCAGCACCCGCTGGGCGTCGGTGAGGGTCTGCTGGTACAGCGGGGTTGCCCGGCTCAGGTCCCCCGCCGCCCTGTACGCGCCCGCGAGGTTGTTGCGGGAGGTCAGCGTGTCCGGGTGGTCCGCACCCAGCACCCGCTGCCGGTCGGTGAGGGTCTGCTCGAACAGCGGGATCGCCCGGCCCAGGTCCCCCGCCGACTCGTACGCGTACGCGAGATTGTTGCGGGAGGTTAGCGTGTCCGGGTGGTCCGCACCCAGCACCCGCTGCCGGTCGGTGAGGGTCTGCTCGAGCAGCGGGATCGCCCGGCCCAGGTCCCCCGCCGACTGGTACGTGCCCGCGAGGTTGTTGCGGGAGGTTAGCGTGTCCGGGTGGTCCGCACCCAGCACCCGCTGCCGGTCGGTGAGGGTCTGCTCGAGCAGCGGGATCGCCCGGCCCAGGTCCCCCGCCGACTGGTATGCGCCCGCGAGGTTGTTGCGCGAGGCCAGCGTGTCTGGATGGTCCGCGCCCAACACCCGCTCGGTGTCTGTGAGGTTCTGCTCGTACAACGGCGTTGCCCGGTCCAGGTCCCCCGCCGACCGGTACGCGTACGCGAGGTTGTTGCGCGAGGCCAGCGTGTCCGGGTGGTCCGCACCCAGCACCCGCTGCCGGTCGGTGAGGGTCTGCTCGAACAGCGGGATCGCCCGGCCCAGATCCCCCGCCGACTCGTATGCGCCCGCGAGGTTGTTGCGGGAGGTCAGCGTGTCCGGGTGGTCCGCGCCCAACACCCGCTGCCGGTCGGTGAGGGTCTGCTCGAACAGCGGGATCGCCCGGCCCAGATCCCCCGCCGACTCGTACGCGTACGCGAGGTTGTTGCGCGAGCCCAGCGTGCCCGGGTGGTCCGCACCCAGCACCCGCTGCCGGTCGGTGAGGGTCTGCTCGAACAGCGGGATCGCCCGGCCCAGATCCCCCGCCGACTCGTACGCGCCCGCGAGGTTGTTACGCGACGACAGCGTGACCGGATGGCCTGAGTCCAGCACCCGCTCGGCGTCGGTGAGGGTCTGCTCGAACAGCGGGATCGCCCGGCCCAGGTCCCCCGCCGACTCGTATGCGCCCGCGAGGTTGTTGCGCGAGGCCAGAGTGTTGGAATGGTCCGCGCCCAGCAGCCGCTCATAGGTGGTGAGGGCGCGTTGGTGGGCGTGAAGGGCGGCGGAGAGTGCGCCTTGCCCTTGTCGGAAGGCGCCAGCTTGGCTCAAGGCTGCGGCGGTGTGGGTGGTGTCGTGATCGGGGCTGTGGTGGGTGGTGAGGGCGTCGGTGTGGGGAAGGAGCGCCTGGTATCGGGGCCAGTTCGCAGGGTTGTGGCTGTCGTCGGGGAAGGCGGCAGCGAGGAGTTCGGCGGCATGGTCGCGGGCGCGGCCGATGTCGTCGGTGCGGCGGTGGGGATCGTGAGGGTCGGGGGTGCGGGCGAGGGCCTGGACGAGGCGGTGCACGGACAGAGTGCCGTCGTGGTTGTTAGTGATCATGTTGTAGGCGGTGAGCCGGCCGATCGCGGCCGTGAGCCCGGGCGGGGCCGCCACACCGTTGAGGAGGTCACGGGGGATGCGGTCCGGCGCGTACCAGGCCAGCAGTCGCAGCAGGTCTCCGGCGAGCGGGGTGTCGGTGAGGCGGTCGAGGGTGAGGCGCCAGATCCGGGCGATGGTGCGGGCGGAGTCTCCGCCTTGGGCGGCGGCGTCGAACATATCGGCGGGCCAGCGGTCAAGCATGTCGAGGTACTTGGGGGGGCTGGTGCCGGTTTCGGCGCAGTAGGCGGCGGCCTGGTCGATGGCCAGGGCGAGGTGCCCGAGTTCGGCGCAGACCACGTCAACGCCATCGGTATTGCGTGGTCCGTGCTGAGTGAGGACCTGGGTGAATAGTCCGACCGCGTCGGCCGGGTCGAGGACGCCGAGGCGGATGGTGGTGGCGTGGCGATGCCAGCCACTGGCCAGGCGGGTGGTGACCAGCACCCGACCGCCTGAGACCCGGTCCAGGAGTGGTCGGATGTCGGCGGGGTCCTCGACGTTGTCCAGTACCATCAGCCACTGGCTGCGGTGGTCGGCAAGCCACCGCAACGCGCGTTCGGCCTGCAACTCGGTCGGCAGGCCGGTCAGGCCGGGCTGTAGGGCACGCGCCAGTGCCGCGATGTCGGCGTCGACCGCGGCCTGGGTGTCCGCGGTGACCCACCACCGCACCGCTTCGCCCCGCGCCGCCGCCCACCGTGCCGCCAGCGCCGACTTCCCGACTCCGCCCAACCCGTGCACCGCGTGCACGACGACCTCCCCAGGATCGGCGAAGGCCGCATCCAGCGCACCGAGTTCCTCGGTCCGGCCGACGAACAGCCCGGCCTGTTCGATGTTCGATACCCCGGGTACCGCTGCATCGTCGGGGATCGGCGCATAGGCCTGCGCTGGGAGCACGAACGCCTGCTGCGCCTGGACGTACTGGGTCGAAGAGTTGTTCACGTCCCCGCCCGCGACGATCGCACCGTCGCTCCCGCGCAGCCCGTCGGGCGCCGTCGGCTGCCCGGGCGGGGTGTCTGGTTTGCGGATCATGAGCGGTAGTCCGTGTGCGAGTCGGTGACGTCCTCGCCGGCGACGATCGCGCCATCCCGGCCTGTCAGTCCTTCCGGACCACTGGGCGGTGTCGAAGCTGCGGGCGGTGCGGGGGGCGTGCCGATGGACCGGGTCGAGGAACCGGTAACGTTCCCTCGCGCCACGATCGCCCCCCGCTCACCCGTCACCTGCTCCACCGGCGCGGGCGCCGCAACAGGCGTGGGCGGCGAAGTCGGGGCAGGCGCCGCGCGCAGCTGCCACAATGAAACCCCCACCGCAGCGACTCCGGCCACCGCTCCGACCGCGCCCCAGGCTTGGCCGGCCCCTGCCGGGTGCGCGGCCGTCACCCACACCACCAGCCCGACCGCAGCACAGGCCCCCAGCCCCGCAAGCCCCCACCAACACGCACGCATTCGCCCCGTCATACCCCTGATACTCCCCCCGAAGACATGATCACGTCCGCCCATCTCATGGCGTGCTTCAGTGTCCTCCACTCCAACACGAAGTCAGCGCTGTATCGGGCCTGTGGTTCTGCTGCTGCGGCTCGGCACCGCCCCGGCGCAGGCGTATTAGGGGTCTCACCCAGAGACTGCTTCCCTGCCCATAGTCACGGCAGGCCTCGAAACGTGGGCGCTGAACGTGTTGTCGGCGCGACCCGGATGCCTGATGACGTCGTCGGCGCGACGGCTTTGAGGGATGATGTGGCCGCCTGCAATGCCGGGGTCCGGCGGAACGCGGGTCGGGTGAGGCCGGGCGGCAGGGTGACCGCAAGTCGTCCGCTGTGGTGCTCGGCCATCGTGGCGATGGCCCGCAGGGCGTCCACGTCGACGGCGGCGAAACGGGCAGGCTGTCCGGCTCGGGCCCGCTGGGCGTTCGTGGCCTCGGCCCGTTCCACCAGGGCCAAGGCGCTGCGACCGACGTCACCGTAGGGGCCTGCCGCCGTTCCAGGGCCGTCGGGCAGGTCTGCGGTGGGCAGCCGCTGCCATGCCTGCCGGAAGGCGACCACCCGGGGGTGCTCCACCGAGGTAGTCAATGCATGGCCCATGAGGGTCTGCCGCCACGTCTGAAAGGCCTCGGCAATTTCACGAGAGGCGTGCACGGCCTCCTCACGCGCCCCATACGGAACCGGGGCGCCGGTCCCCAGGGCGGCGCTCGGTCGCCGTACCACGTCGACGCGGTTGTTGACGGCCGCGTCCGCGGCGACCCGGACTGGGTGGGCGGGACGGGGGATGCCGGGAGTGCTGTAGGCGAGTGCTGCATCGCCGAGGCTGAGCAGGGCTTCTTCGGCCGTGGGCGGGTCGGCGTGGAGGCCACTGCGCAGTCGGTTGGCGAGAACCTGTGCGCAATGGCCGATCATCTTGACGGAGCGGAGGGAAACCGTGCGCCAGAAACCCTGTACGCGGAGGTCGGTGCGCAGTCGGCTGAAGTATGCGCCCGCCCGCTCGTGAAGCACGCTCCACAGGTGGGCGGTTGCGCCGCGGACGGTCTGCAGTCGCTGCCATTCCGGGAAGTCCTGCAGCGCAGCAGCGTGGGCGTCGGTCTGCCGCAGGGCGGCGTCGACCGGCTCCGGATCGCGCCGGGACGGTACGGGGCGGGTACGGGTGGGCGTCGCGTGCTGTTCGCTGTCCGACCCACCGAAGGGCACGTTCCGCCACCACTGCTTCTCCAGCTCGCGCAGCGGTTCATCGACGGCCTCGAGGAGATCTGCGACCGTGCCGTGTTCGGGCGGGACGACGTCGGCCCATGCTTTCGCGACGGTGGAGATGAAGGCCTGCCTGAGACCTACGGGTTCGTACGCGTTGGTCTCAGGAGCGGCCGGGCCGGCCGCGCCCGCGGGCGTTTCCATGAGTGACCGTTTCTCAGATTCCCTTCGCAGCCGCCACTGGGGGACGCCGTAGGCGTCATGAAGAACTCCGTGCTCCTGCCGCCACACACCGGTCGGCAGGTCTCTGCCGGCCCACAGGGGCAGGTCACGTTGTTCCTGTGAGGGCGCCGCAGCGGCCCGTGCCAGTGCGCGAGTCTGCAGCAGGTCGCCCCGTTCCGCTCGGGGCGGCGGTTTCGGTCGGGCGTCGGGTCGGTCCCGGCTGCCGTTCTCCCGCTGTGCCCTGAGCACGGAGGCCTCGGCGACGGCAAGCAGACGTGCTCCATCGGTGGCGACGCGGTTGGCGACCACCTCTTCGTGCGAGGACTGCAACGCAGCCTCGGCGACGGTCGCGGCGAGTTGCCGGGCTTCCTCGCTGGTTTCCGTCGGCGCCGCGACCCGCCCGGCGCCCACCCGCTCCGCGTCCGCCCCCTCCGTGCCTGGCTCCTCGACGGTCGCCGTGCTCCGCTGCCGCGCGTGCTCCGCAGACACGCCGACTGGTCCGGCCGGTGGGAACGCCTCACCTTGCCGTTCAGCACGGGCGGGCACCCCAGAGCCGAACTGGAGTGCGGCAGAACCGTCGATCCCCGGAATGGAGCTGTGCGGATGCCCGCCCGCGGGGTTCGCGGAGCTCACAGGCGCGCCCCTCTGCTCGGGGCGGTCGGCGGAGGCACGGCGGGGCCTCGCGCGATCGCACCCGGCGTCGCGACGACTGCGGGGCGGACCGGGGCCCAGGTCCGGGCGGTGATGTTCCGGTGGGCCGCCGCGTCGAGGACGGCACGACTGGTGTCCATACCGATTGCGGGGGCGGAGGCCAGCAGGCTCTGTGCTGCGGCCTGTTGAGCGGCGCGGACCTGCTGGAAGGAGTTGCGCAGGCGCTCCGCCTGGTGGCCGTGGAGCTTGTAGAAGCGGTACGGATGGTCGGCCGGACAGTGTTCCGGGGCGTCGGTGAGCAGGCGGTGTTCGATGGCCGTCACGGCCTGCGGCGCTGCCACCGCGATCCGCCAGTCGGCAACGGTGAGCCGGTAAGCGGTTTGGACCAGGGCGGCGACACCCCCGGCATCGGCCACGATGTCCGATGCCGGCCTTGTCCCGGGTGGGCGGCTTCCGGAGTCGGGATCCCAGTCACCACCGAACAGCAGCCGCCCCGCGCGTAGGGTCGATGTGCGTGCGATCTCCACGGCGGGATGTGGGTCCGTCCCTCGCGGCATACGGGCGATCTGGCCTCGGCGCACCATCTCGTAACTCGGTTTCGGGAGCCGGGGACGGATCTGCGGGTCGTCCACGTCGACGACGCGGTGCCAACGCTCCTGGACGTCTCTCCACGCGCGGGCCGAATTCCGGAAGAGGTCCGCGCAGTTTCTGAGCAAGGTTCCCGCCTCCTCGTTCGGTGCTTCGCCGGCGGCCTGCACCAGAAGCCGCCCGGCGAGCATGGTTCCCAGAGAGCGCCACCGGGTGATCATCTGTAGGTCGGACCCGCTGAGGGGCTGGGCACAGCGGCCGTGCAGGGTCTCGTAGGCGGCGCGGGAAAGGCGCTCGCAGTCATCCCGGATCCGTCCGGCGTCCTGGGCGAGCGGATCGGTGGGCAGGGCGGGCACGGGGGTGAGCGAGAGTGCCTGAGGGAAGGCCGCAAGTGCCGGATCTGCGCCGGCGCCGGTGTAGCGGGCCTGAACTGACGCGTACTGCAGGGAGGCGTGGGCGGTCCGAAGCCTGAGCGAGGCGTTCCGGTGGCCGAGCGTGTCGCTAACCGTGTGCACGATCCGGCTCACGGAATGGAGGGTGCTGGAGGCGTGGCGCAGGTGGTACGCCCGTGCGGAGCGTGTGCTGAAGGCGAGCGCGTACGGGGTGATGGGAGCGCCGGTGTCGTCGCGGTGACCACGGATCAGGTCGAGGACCGCCCCGCTGGCCTCCACCGCCGAGCCGAGGGTGCCGCCGTTCGCAGCGCTCTCCGGGTCGACCGACGGCAGCCAGCGGGCGGCGCCGTCGAGCGCCCGCCGAGCATGTTGGAGGTGGCGGAGGGTGTCGTTGGCGGAGGAGTCGACCGGATCTCCCGGTCGGCCGAGCAGGAAGTGCACGTGCCCGACCAGGGTGCCGACCTGAGCGAGCGCGAGGGCGTGTGCGAACGGGTCGTCTCCTGGCGGAGTCACGGACGTTGCCCGTTCGAGGCGGTCGTGGACGACGTCGTAGAGCTCGCCGAGCGTGACGGTCATGAGGCCCGACCGCCGTCCTGCCGCACGGTCATGAGGAGCTCCGCGGCGGCTGCCGCGTGGTCGGCCACGAGGACGAGCTGCTCGGCGTCGTCCGCGCATTCCGGTACGGAGACCAGTCGGCGCAGTGCCGCCTCGACATGACGCAGCAGCGCCCCGTACGGCTCGAGTCCGGCTTTGCCTGGGCCCAGGGTCCCCGTCTCCAACGGGTGGCCGTGCTCGGGCGGCGGCAGCAAGCGACGGCCGTCGGCGCACTTGATGCCGACGAGCATGGCCTGCACCTCGTCGCTGCCCTCGTCGAGGGCGAGTGCGTCCGCCAGGCGGCCCACGACGTCGAACGCGTCCCAGGCGGCGCCGAGCACGACGTCGACCCGGTCGGCGTCATCCAGAGCGGCGGCGAGGTCGTTGATGGTCGGCTGCGTCATCGCTGTGTTCCTCCTGTTGGCCTCGCCGCACACCGCCGGGGCGGCGGCTGCGGCTTCGCACAAGGGTCCCGCTTTGATCCAACGACGGCCGTGTGCTGTGGATGACCAACGGATCGCAAATCCACGCGGACGGGGGCGCGGCTCCGGGCCGTCCACGGGCAGCACAACCGATCATCTGATCACCTCGATCGGAGTGGTTTGAGGAAGACGGCATAGGGTGGCGAGATGCCTCTTCCTGCCGACCGGGCCGCCCTGGACCTGCTCGATGCGCATTTGGAGGCTCTTTGGGGCGGAACGGACCTCCCGTTCCCGCAGGGACCGATCCGCCTCGCAGCAGGCGGAGAAGGTGAGCTCGCCCGCTGGGCCCTCGCCCAGCTTCAAGGCCTCCCCCGCGAGCCGAATGGCTCCTTCGTCCGTCAGGTTGGTGACCTGCTGGCGGAGTTTCGCTCCCGTCGGTGCCCCTGGAACGCGGCAGCGCTACGGCTGCTCGACGACACGTACACCTTCGTCGCCACCGGTCCTCGGCGGTACGAGAGCTGGGCGCAGGACGTCCTCGCCGTGTTGCACCGGACGGTCCCTGACCCCCGAGGCTGGATCCGGCTGGACTGGGACCGCACCAACACCGCTCGTCACACGGTGCCTGCGTACCCCTTCGACCCGCCGGACGCGTCGGTGCTGCCCAGCCGTCTGTACCCCCTCGAGGCGGAGGCCGCGGTCGCCGCGCTCGCCGTCATGGCCGAGGAGTGGCAGTCGGAATCCGCTCCCGTCCGCTACCGCCAGGACCGGGACGTCGTGCTGGCGGACGCCCGCACCCTGCTCGGCCGGTACGGCCCGACCGCGCGCTACTGGACCAACGCGACGGCTGCCGCCTCCGACCCGGCCCCGGACTTCCTTGCAGCGGGCCTCCAGGGCACCGAATCCCACGGCTTCCTCACCTCCGAGTACCTCAACGGCCTGGACCTCTTCGAAGACCTGGGTCTGCTCGCGGTGACCGATGACGAGGTAGGGGTCTTCTGGTCGATCGGGGCGTACTGACGACGTTCGGAGAGGGCCCCTGATGACCGTCCGGTCACCGGCCGCCCGCCACGCGCCCCCTTACAGAGGTGGGTCCAGCTCGGCCGTCATCCGTCTCAGCTCCCTCTCGGCCGGATGCGTCGCTGTCGCGGTGGTGTCGGCGGAGGTGGCCAGGTACAGCTCCCACTCCTCGTCGGCTCCCGGGTCCGGCGGCGAGGGCAGGGGTGGCTCCTGGTGGCCGCCGACGCAGGCGGGGAGCTTCATGTGCGGTTTGAAGGCGAGCAGTGTGTTGATCCAGTCCGCCTCGGCGAGCTCGCGCCCGGGCGTTTTGTCGCCCTCGTAGGTGCGCAGCCAGCCCAGGTAGAGGGCGGTGAGCATCTCCCGTGCCCAGCGGTGCCGGTACCAGCAGGGCGGGATGTCGTTGTGCAGTTCGGCGGTGTGGCGCAGCCACTGCACCCAGATGCGCAGTTCGCGCAGCCGGTCCTGGCGTTCGGGCGGGGGCATTGCCGACCACACCCAGCGGCGTGGCGGTGGTTCTTCGGCCGGTGCCGGCGGCACGGTGGGCCACAGGGACGCCGGGTCGTCCAGGAAGTCAGCCACGGTCCACCACCACCTCCTCCACTACCGTCTCCTCCAGCGCCGCCTCATCCGGCCGGGGCGCGGCCAGCAGCCGTTTGAGGTCGCGGTCGCGGAAGGTCAGCCGCATTCTCACCTTGATCGGTGGCTGGTTGGAGTACTGGGCGATCGCCGTGAACTCCTTCAGCTGCTGCAGGGAGTGGACGGGTGCGAGGTCGGTTTCGGTGGGCGACGTGTTGGTGGAGAACTCGCCGCGGGAACGCCCGTACGAGGTGCGCAGAGTCTCGGTGCGGCCGTACAGGCCGGAGAAGTAGCGCAGGGTCTCCAGGTCGCCGCAGCCGGGCAGCAGCATGCGCAGACCGCTCGCGGACAGCACGGTGTTGGCCTTCTGTACGCCGAGCCGGTCGCGCAGCTGGGACAGGTCGTGCCACACCGTCAACACTGTGATGCCCATGCCGCGGCCGGTGGTGAGGATGTTGGGCAGGCGGGGGTAGCGCAGCATGTTGCCCGCCTCGTCGACCAGCACGCCCAGGCCGGGGTCGAGGGGCTTGCCGGTGGTGTTGTAGGCGACCTCGGCGCCGTGGATGATCGACGCGATGATCGAGGTCAGTAGCGGGGCGAAGCGTTCGGCGTCGGCCTCGGAGGCGATCAGGCACACGGTGCCGTTCCTCTTCAGCAGGTCCTCGACGGTGAAGTCGGTGCCGGCGCAGGTCTCGCGGACCTCCTCGTCGGCGTAGACGCGGGCCAGAACGTTGAGGCTGAACTGGATGGAGCCGATGCCGTCCTCGTGCAGGCGCAGCCACGGGGAGGCGTAGTCGTCGGCGACCTCGGTGTAGCCGTGCTGCTGGAGTACGGAGCGGACGTGGTCGACGGCATCCTTGCCCAGGGAGAGCCAACGGCGCATGGCGTTGATGCCGCCGCCTGAGAGGTTGGCGGCGAGCAGCACCCCCTTGAGGACGTTTTTGGCCTGGTCGATCCAGGGCGCCGCCCGCTTGCTGTCCCCCGAAGCCGACGACTCTGCCATCCAGGCGGCCATGCGGTCGGCGGCCTTGGCGTCGGTGCAGTACTCGACCGGGGACCACCTGTCCGTCCGGCGGCCGGGGACGCCGGCGGGGGCGATCACCCAGACGGGGCCGAGGGCGCGGCGCCGGGCGTAGATGATGTCGAGGTCGGCGGCCTTGGTGGTGGTCACCACCAAGGGGCCCTGCCATTCGGCGGCGTTGGGCAGGACCAGGCCCGTGGTCTTGCTGCTCCCCGGTACGCCGAACACGGTCGCCGAGATGTTGTGCTGCGCGGCCACGATCCGGCCCGTGTGTGTGCCGCGTCCGGCGGTGACACGGTTGACGCGCCGGGCCGGGTCCTGGGGGGCCCTGAGCCTGCGTTCGACCTTCGCACCGCCCCACTGCGCGCCGCCGGTGTGCGTGCCGAAGCTCAGCTTGGTGACGGCCTTGAGCAGGAGCAGGAAGAAGGCCAGCAGTAGTACGGCGACCAGGGGGTAGAACAGTCGGCCGGGCGGGGCCGGGGCGAAGACCGAGCCGGGCCCGTCGACCATCGCGCGCAGCACGGTTTCCGGCAGGCTCGCGGTGGGGTGCGCCCAGCCGCGTCCGGTCAGCAGCGCGGCCAGCGGTCCGGCCAGCAGCACCGCACCACCGAGAGCGGCGGCGAGTCCCGCGCCATACACGGCGAGGAGTGTGCCGTCGTCGAGCCCGCCGCCCGCGGGCCTGCCGGCTGCAGCCACGGCTACATCACCATCCTCTCGTCGGTCTCGAAGAGCTGTTCCTCGGTGTGGGAGAGCATCAGCTGCACGGCGTGCGAGCCGCCGCCGCGTCCGACCTTCCACAGGGCCCGCCCGCGCTGTCCGGCGCCCCAGGAGCCGATCAGGTCGCACTCGGCGTCGGTCAGGCCGATCGCCTCGCGGGTGATGGCCAGCGGGCGGGTGTCCTGGGCGAGCTGGACCCGGGTCTCGCACGAGCTGATGAGGTCCTTGGCGATGTTGACGGCCTCGGAGCCAGCTGCGCCGACACCTTCGAAGTCGCTGAGGCGGTGGGTGGCGAGGAGCTGGATCGTGCCGGTTGCACGGGACAGGCGCAGGTCGGCGTCGATCTTTCTGATCTGGGAGGCCCCGCCGGAGCGCATCTGCCGCCACAGCTCGTCGCGCACGACGATCCACGGTCGGTTGCCGGGCCGGTCGATGGCCGCCTGTGCCCAGGAAGAGACGCAGGTGAGCACCATGGCCACGGTCTCGTCGCCGTACTGCTCGAGGGCGGAGACGTCGACGCTCTGGATCGGGGCGTCCCAGTCCAGGCCGATGCTGGTCCGGTCGTCGAAGAGTCCGGCGACGTGGCCGTTGACCATGGCGCCGAGGGCGGAGCGGATGGACTCCATCTGTTCGCGCGCCCGCTGCACCTCGCCGTCGCGCACACGCAGTTCCGCGGCCATGGCGTCCGTGGGGTCGCGCAGCCTGTCGTAGACGAGCGGCAGTGTGGGGGTCTCCAGCCTGGTCTGTCCGTGGAGTTCGCCGGTGACCTCG
>NZ_BEWB01000016.1 GCF_003112555.1 Streptomyces coelicoflavus
CGGCTGGGCCGGCCGCATCCACCAGGGAGACGGGACACTTACCTCGAAGCAGTGACAATCGGTTGGATACGGTTTATAGGACGGCGAAGCCCGAGGAGAGGAAGTGCCGGGTGCCCCGGACCGGAACGACAGCCGTGCTGGCGCTGTTGCCGGACGCCGAGCCGCTGTTGCGGCCGGCCGCCGCCGTGGAGGCGTCGGCGGTGCGACCCGGCGTGCCGGCACACGCCACGCTGCTCTTTCCCTGGCTGCCCTCCCACGAGGTCGACGAGCCGGCACTGCGCCGACTGCGGGCGGCCCTACCGGTCGGCCCGGTTCCCATCAGGCTGGCCGCGGTCGAACGAACCGACGGATTCGTCGGCGTCCCGGTGCCCGAACTGGACCTCGTGGCGAATGCCGTGCGCAGCGCGTTTCCGGCGCAGGTCCCCTACGGCGGCCGTTTCGGCCCCCGGCCGCCCGTGCACGTCACCGTGGCTCTGGAGGCGACCCCGGGGGCGGCAGCCGACATCGCGCGCCGAACCGCCGCCACCCTGCCGATCACCACGGAGGTCGACGCCCTGCAGGTGGTCGCCCTCACCCGCACCGGCTGGCGGCGTCTCGCCGAGCTGTCGCTGGGTCGCCGGCCCGGCCTACGGCACCTGCGGCCGCCACGCCGTCTACCAAACGATCCGGCACCGAGCGGCCCGTACGCGTGACTTCAGCCTGATTTCATCCACTGCACAGCGATTCGGCCAAGCTCCCCCGGATTCCCGCCCGCTGAACAACCGGGCATCCGGTCGCTCCCTCTCACAGCGCGGGCACAGCAACGTGCCCGCCTGTTTCCTTCCCACCGCACCCCCCAGCACCTGAAGGACGAGGGACAGATGAACAGAACGCGCACGAGCCGATTGCGGCGTCCACTGCTCGCAGGCACCACGGCCGTCGCGGCCATGGCCGTGACCGCCTCACTCGTGGCCGCCACCGCGGAACCGGCGAAGGCGGCGACAGCGCCCAGGCTGAGCCTCATCGCCGCGACCGACTCGCTCACGCTCACCTCCTGGAAGGAGGACCCGGGCGTCTACCTCGACCTCGGCACCTACCTCACCGCGGACGGCAGGCCGCTGGAGCTGAAGGTGACCCGGAAGTCCTACAAGGACCCGGTGACCATCACCCAGACCGTGTACGAGGGCGGCAAGGCCAAGGCCAAGACGCTGCCCAAGGGCACGGTGAAGGACTTCTCGGGGCTTCCCGGCTTCGCGGAGATCACGATCACCGACAAGACGGGCAGGAAGGTCCTGAGCCGGACCGAGGACTTCTGCCCGAACAACGCCAGCGGCCGCGTACGCCCCGACGCGCCGGCCACCTCCAAGTATCCGGAGAGCTGCCCGACCAACCCGTTCACCCTCGGTTCGGTCTGGGGTGTCGAGAAGGGCTGGGCGGCCAACACCTACGCGGGTTCCTACACCGAGCCCGTCGCCCTGGCGGCCGGGACCTACACCGCCAAGGTCGGGGTCGCCAAGAAGTACCGCGACCTGTTCGGCATCGCGAACAAGCCCGCAACCGTCAAGATCACCGTGGTGGAGCGCAGTTACGACGACGACCAGGGTGCCGCCGGGCTGTCCGCGTCCCGGTCCGCGGCGGCAGGCGAGCACGCCGGCCACGGGGCCGGCCACCAGGCCCCGGACGCGCACGCGGGCCACGGGCCGGGGCACGCCCCGACACCCGCGCAGGCCGCCGCGCCGGTCACGAGCGGGGCGGGACCCTCGTACAACGTGGGCCACGGTCCGCTCAGGGCGGCGCCCCCCGCCCTGCCATGGGCGCTGAAGAAGAAGCAGGCCCTGCGTTCCCTGCCGCTCGGCGACAAGGGAGGCCAGACCGACGGATCGCGCAAGGCCCTGGCGCTCCAGCCCCTGGCGAAGCGCCCGGCCGGCAAGCCCTCCGTCCCGGACGTCCCCAAACCCGACCTGCGCTCGCTGCCGGCCTACGGCATCGTCGTCAGCGACGGGGAGCAGGACGTCCCCGGCAAGGACTACCTGGCCTTCAGCGCCAACGTGTGGAACGCCGGTCCGGCGCAACTGGTGGTGGACGGCTTCCGGTCGCCCGGCAAGGCCAAGATGGACGCCTACCAGTACTTCTACGACTCCAAGGGCAAGCAGGTCGGCTACACCCCGACCGGCACCATGGAATGGGACCCCCGCCCGGGGCACGTGCACTGGCACTTCACGGACTTCGCCAGCTACCGGCTGCTGAAGGCGGACAAGAAGGAGGCCGTGCGCAGCGGCAAGGAGGCCTTCTGCCTGGCCAACACCGACGCGATCGACTACACGGTCAAGAACGCCAACTGGCACCCGTTCAACACCGATCTGTCCACCGCCTGCGGGGAGGAGAACTCCATCTCCGTCCGCGAGGTGCTCGACGTCGGCTCCGGCGACACGTACTCCCAGGACCTGCCCGGCCAGTCCTTCGACATCACGGACGTACCCAACGGCACGTACTACATCCAGGTACTGGCCAACCCCGAGAAGCGGCTCAAGGAGACCAACCTCGGCAACAACAGCGCACTCCGGAAGATCGTGCTCGGCGGCAAGCCGGACGCACGGACCGTGACCGTGCCGCCGCACGACCTGGTGAACGCCAACTGACCTGACGTCAGGGGGCCGGGCACCCCGTCCCGAAGGGCCGACGGCCACACCTGGTGGTGGCCGTCGGCACGCTATGCTCTCCGTCTGCATTGGATCATGGTCATGACCTTGGGGGGTCCATGGGAAGGATCGTGGCCGTCGCCACGGCCATGGCGGCCTGTCTGACGCTCGGCGTCACGGCGACCGGCTGTTCGAACGACGAGGCGTCGGACGAGCGCTCCGCCGATCAGCTGCTCGAGGACGCGTACGAGACCATGAAGTCGCTCACCTCGGTGACCATCGATGCGAAGACCACGGGCGCCGGCAAGGAACGCTCCACCAGCGTGCTGGTGACCGACCTCAAGAGCACCTGCACGTTCAGGTCGTCCTCGGAGTCGGGAGCCACGCTCGAACAGATACGGATCGAAGAGACGGACTACATCCGGCCGAACCGCGCCTACCTCGATCAGTGGGCAGGTCTCGAGGCACCGAGTGCGGCGGAGCAGGACCGCTGGGTCAAGATGCCGTCCAGCGATTCTGCGCCCGGCGACGGGCTTTCCGACTGCACCTGGCCGTTCGCCGCGTTCGGCAAGGCGGAGAAGGGCGAACCGGCGGAGGTCGACGGCCGCCAGGCCGTCGCGCTGGTGGTGACCGACTAAGAGGACCAGGGCGGCACCTACACGTTCCACGTCGCCACAGAGGGCAGGCCCTACCTGCTCAAGGTCGACTACAAGGGCACCGACTTCCGCACCACCACCACGTTCAGCGCCTTCGAGAAGCCCCTGAAGGTGGAGGCGCCGGACGACGACGAGCTGCTGGACCTGAGCGGCATCGGGGGCTGAACTCTCCGAGCCGTGCCACGCCTCCCGGCGTCAGGCGGAGATGCGGGCCGCGAGGCGGTCGGCGACGGTGCGGGGCTCGCGGCCGAGAAGTTCGGCGAGCAGGGGGCCGGTTTCGGCGAACCAGCCCGCGCGTGCCGCCTGGTACCAGGTGAGCATGAGCCGGGCCATCGGCTCCGGCACACCGGTCGTGATCTGGTCGGCGACCCACTGTTCGTCGTCCGGGACCACGCGCTTGACCGAGCGACCGGTGAGGCCGGAGGCGATCCTGCTGAGGTCGTCGAAGGTGACGGCGGACGGCGCGGTGAGGGTGACGGGGCCGTCGAAGGAGCGGTCGCCGGCGAGGACGACCGCCGTGGCCTCGGCCACATCGGCACGGTCGGTGTACGGCACCGGCCCGTCTTCCGGCTGGGCGATCACGCCGGTCCGCTGCCACGGGCCGAGGACCTGGTCGAGCGGCCCGTAGGCGCCGTTGCGCAGTGCGGTCCAGGGGACCCCGGCGTCGCCGAGGATCGCCTCGGTGGCGATGTGGATGTCCGACGGGCGGTACGGGTTGCCGGGGACGGCGCCGTGCTGGCTCGTGTAGAGGATCCGCCGGGCGCCGGCCGCGACCGCGGCTTCGACGGCATTGCGGTGCAGGCCGACCATGTCGGCGGCCGGGTCGTTGCCGGACACCAGAAGCACCTGCTCGGCACCGTCGAACGAGTCGCGCAGCGCGGCCGGGTCCTCGTAGGAGCCCTGCCGCACCCGCACGCCGCGATCGGCAAGGTGCTGTGCCTTGGCCGCGTCGCGGACACTGACCCCGATCCGGTCGGCGGGTATGCGCTCGAGCAGGTGCTCGACGGTGGCGCCGCCCAGCCCGCCGGTGGCTCCGGTGACAACGATCATGATTCCGACCTTCCTGACCCTTCCCGACCGCCCAGGACGTCCGTCCTGGTGGCGGGCGCAACCGTAAGTTGACCATGCTGGTCAATTTCTCGTCTGCCTCGACTGTAGGTAACCTGACCTGGCGGGTCAAATTAGGTCGCTGAGTATCAGGAAGAGACGGTGAGGGTCGTGGCCGGTGCGGTGCCTTCGGAGTCCCGGCTGCGTGCCGACGCCCGGCGCAATTCCGAGCAGATCCGCTCCGCCGCCGTCGGCGCCTTTCAGGGGCAGGGCCTGACGGTGCCGCTGGAGGAGGTCGCCAAGGCGGCGGGGGTGAGCAAGGCCACGATCTTCAACCGGTTCGGCGGGCGGATCGGCCTCATCGAGGCCGTCATCGAAGAGGTCGTCGCGAGCGCGCTGTTCGCCGTCATCGACCACGCTCGGACCATCGACGACGCCGGCGAGCGGATCGCGTACTACCTCACCGCGATCCGCGACCTCCAGTACCGCCAGCCAGCCTTCAACGACGTCCTGTTGCAGACCTATGCGGACTCGGAGCAGCTCATGAGGATATGCCGGGTCGGGACCGAGGCCAACGAAGAGATCGTCACGGCGGCGCGGGCCCGCGGCGCACTGCGGCCGGAGTTCACGGCGGGCGACCTCCACGCCCTCGTCGTCGACAACGCCCTCGCCCTGAAGCACGGCAAGCGGCCTCCCCGGGACGACTACGACCGCCGCACCAGGTATGTCCTGGACGGAATCCTCGGGTCTTCCTCCTCCGCCGCCGCCGGCGGCCGATGACCGCCTCCTCACCCCGGTGTCCCGCACTGGACAGGAGTACCTGAACCTCAGTGTTCGCCGCCGGCCGCGCGGCCGCTGTCATCGGACGGTCTCCCGGATGTGGCAGACCCACCGGAATCCCCGGGGGAGGGGGAAGCGCCACCGTCCTCCAGGCATGTCATCGATACGAGGACGAATGCCTGACCGTGCTGGGGAGGCTGGACGGGGAGGCCCGCGAGCACCGTCCAGTTGCCCTTCGTGAGGGCCAGCGCTCCGGTCCCCGTGTCAGGCCCTCGCTGCCAGCCGTACTCGGCACGGGCCCGGGCGAAGGCCTTCTTCAACGCGGACTCCACCGTCTGCGGCGCGTGTTGTCCGGAGAGCCGTTCGGAGCAGCTGCCCAGGGAGTTCGAAGGTTCCCTGTCGACCTCGACGCCCTCCGCCGCCAGCGCCGCCCTGATCTCGGACACCGCCGTGTCCGCCGACAGAGCCGGGCCGGAAAAGCGCGGGGGGAGTGGGCCGAGGTCCGGAGGGGCACAGGCTGCCCCGGACATCAGTGTCCCGATGACGATGCACCCCAGGGCCGAGCGTCTCAGTCGCTGCCGAACGATGATGTCCGTCCCCTCCCAGTGTCGAGCGACTGACCATTCTGCCCTGACCGTCCTCGGCGTCGTTCTGCCGCCCGTGGCTACCGGAGCCTGCGATCCTGTCGGCTGCGTCGCCCTCCTCGCCCGACTGATCGCATGCTTGGGACGCCGACCGTGAGCAGCGCGGACGGCCCGCCCCGGGACGACGGCACCCCGGGGCGGACCGTGCGGATCAGCAGGTGCGGCCGGTGTACCAGGCGCCGTCGATGTCGGAGCTGGAGCCGATCCAGGTCACGCCGGGCACCACACACCGTTCGCTGTTGGGCCCCCAGTCGTCGATCTCGATGACGATGTGCGAGCCGTCCGAGGTGCAGTGGTTGTAGTAGGCGTCGGAGGCGGTCTCGTAGAAGCCGCACGGGTTCGCTGCGGCCGGACCGGCGCTCAGGGTGACGGCGCCGGCGGAGGCCAGGGCCAGGGCGAAGGACGCGAGGGCGCTGGTCACGATGCGACGGAGGGACAAGGAGAGCTCCAGAAAGTAGGGGATCGCCGGCTCGGAGTGCCCGTGCCCGCCGATCCGTTGTCGATGCGACGCCCAGATTCACAGCCCCGGGGAGGCCGCTTCGGTCAACTGCCGCACCGATCACCCGGCGAAACGATTCGTTGCTGCGCCGATCAGTTGATCTCCGCCGGTTCCCCGTGTGTCGGGCAGGAGGAGGAAACAAGGCACGCCGGGGCGGTGAGAACGTCGTGCGGCGCCTCGCAAGCGGCGATTTCCCGCACGGTGCCCTGGCTGTGCCGGATGCCTTCAAACAGGCGCACGGCGCGTTGGTGCGGCGCTCGGTGGTGTGGCGGCGACCCCTCGTGCTCTTACCCGCTGTTGGGCGGCCGACGTGCGCGGACAACATCCACTCAGTGCCGCGTGCGAAGGGGTTTGTGATGGCCAGTGAGTTTCAGCGGACCAAGCTGCAGGACATGTTCAACGCGTTCGACGTGAACGGCGACGGCTGCCTGGAGGAGGACTTCGCCGCCCTCGCGAGCCGGTGGAGCCGTCTGCCGCGAGTGAGAGCGGACGCGGAGCTGGCGGCGCGGGTCGAGGACGTGCTCCTGGGGTGGTGGCAGCACCTCTCGTCGGCTGTCGACTCGGACAACGACGGCAGGATCGACATGAACGACCTCCTCGCCATGGTCGACCGCTTGCCCTCCATGCGGGAGACCGTCGCCGCCACCGCCGACACGGTCTTCGACGCGGTGGACGCGAATGGCGACGGCCGCATCTCCCGGGGCGAGCACCAGCAGCTGATCGACCTGTGGCACGGGCGAGGGGTCACGACTGGGGACGTGTTCGACCGGCTCGACCAGGATGCCGACGGTCACCTCAGCCGACCCGAATTCACCGTGCTGTGGACCCAGTTCTGGATCAGCGACGACCCTGCCGAACCGGGCAACTACCTCTGCGGACCCGTCGCAGGTCGTTCGTTCCGCTGAGGGGTGGAGGAGCAGCACCGGGGAAGCCCGGACGCCCTTTCTCGAAGTGAGCCGGACCGGCGCCGTGGGTCGCTGCGGCGATGTGACTACTGTGAACGGCATGAGCGAACACTCGAAGCGTTCCGTCGTCGTCGAACGCACCGGCAGCGGCCAGTTTGTGGCGACCAACACCCGTGGCGGATCGATCAGTTTCGGTACGGCGGACGGCGATCAGGACACCGGGTTCACCCCCGTCGAGTTGTTCCTGGCCGCGATCGGCGGCTGCACGGCCGTGGACGTGGACATCGCCACCGGCCGGCACGCTGAGCCCACCCGCTTCTCCGTGACGGTCGCGGGGGACAAGGTCAGCGACGACCTCGGCAACCGCATGACGAACCTCGAGGTCGTGTTCACCGTGACCTTCCCGGACGGCGAGGGAGCGGAGCGAGCCCGCGCCATCCTGCCCCGCGCGGTCAGGACGTCCCACGACCGCCTCTGCACCGTGAGCAGGACCGTCGAGGTCGGGACACCGGTGACCACGACGGTCGCCGACGCCTGACACCCCCGCCGCGTCCGCCCCGCGGCGAGCCGGCCGCGGCGCGGGCATTGTTGTCCTACGACGCATTCGCCGAACTCGCAGCCGCCGACTCAGCCGTGGTAGGCCTCGTCCTCAAGAGGCATTCCGCAACGCCAGGCGGCGGCCCGCGAGGCCGGACATGGCGACGTACTCGACGCATGGGGCGAGGACCTGTACTTCATGCGCAGGCAATAGGAGACGGAGACACTCCCCGCGGCCGGTGACTGCGTCGCCTTCGCGTCCCGGCCCGCGGCGTCCGTAACGTGGAGGGATGAGGAACACTGCGAAAAGCACGTCCCTGGTCATCCACCTGGGTGGGGAGGAGCTCGTCATCGGGCGGCGCTACGAGGCCGCCAGTATCGCCAACGACGTGCTCATCGCGTTGTGGTTCATCGCCGGCAGCATCATGTTCTTCTCCGAGCAGTGGACCACGACCGGCACCTGGTGCTTCCTGATCGGCAGCATCGAGCTGCTCATCCGGCCGGCCATCCGCCTCACCCGCCACCTGCATCTGCAACGCGTTCACTCCCGCGCCCCGGAGCCCCACTCTCCCGCCGCGCCCCCCGACGGTTCGCAGGACTACTGAACGGGTGACGGAGCTGCCGCATCGCCGCCAGTTGCGCGTGCACCTGTTTGCTCAGTGCATTGCCGGTTACGCGTTCACGCGCGACACCGAGCCAATGGCTTCCCACGAGTGCAGGAGGATCTCGCCATGCGCGACAGCGGCAACACCCGTGATACGAACCCGCAGGTCGTCTCGGAGCCGACGCCGCCCTATCCCCATCAGAGCCAGCAGCCCCCGGGGCTGGAGCGGGACATGGACCCGGAGCCGCGCTACCGGGCCACGCGCTACCGGGCGGCCGACAAGCTCCGCGGCAAGGTCGCCCTGATCACCGGCGGGGACTCGGGCATCGGTCGCGCGGTGGCCGTCCTGTATGCCCGCGAGGGTGCCGATGTCGCAGTCGTACACCTGCCGGAGGAGCAGGCGGACGCGGAAGAGACGCGGCGCGCGGTGACGGCGGAGGGCCGGCGGTGCCTGCTCCTCGCCGGTGACCTGGCCGAGGCGCCGTTCTGCCGGGAGGTCGTCGAGCAGACCGTGCGTGAGCTCGGCGGGCTGAACATCCTGGTGAACAACGCCGCCCACCTGAACAGTCAGCTGGACCTGTCGGAGCTGTCGTACGAGGACTGGGACCGGTCCTTCAAAGTCAACGTGTATGCGTACTACCACCTGGTACAGGCCGCGCGTCCGCACCTCAAAGCCGGTGACGCGATCATCGCCACCGCCTCGGAAGAAGCCCTCAAGGGCAGCGATACGATGATCGACTACGCGGCGGCCAAGGCAGCACTGGTCAATTTCACGAAGTCGATCGCCGCCCACCTGGCCAAGGACGGCATCCGGGCCAACGTAGTCGCGCCCGGCCCGACCTGGACGGTACTCAACGTAGCCGACCCGAACATGCCCCAAGAGGGCCTCGCCCAGCTCGGCAGCGAGGGCCCCGCGGGCCGGGTCGCTCAGCCCGAGGAGATCGCCCCGGTGTACGTCTACCTGGCTTCCGACGCCGACTCGAGCTACACCATCGGAGAGGTCATCGCCGTCACCGGTGGGCTGACCAACACTCGTTGACCCCGGCCGCCCGCGAAACGCCCCTGGTCGCCGAACAGGGGCGTCGGCCGGGCCGGGCCAGCCTTCGGGGCGGAGCACGCCGCGTTCGTACGCCTGGGCCGGCCACTGGGGGAGTCGTGCCCCGGCTGGCGGGGCTCACCAGTCGAAGGTGGCCTGCGGCTCGACGGTGCAGTGAGTGGTCTTGTCCACGTGTCCGGTACCGGCGACGCCGAGGCGGACGGTGGCTGTGTCCTTCGCCGTGACGGGCTCCTGTGCACCGGCCTCGGCCACGGTGCGGCCGGCCGAGTCCTGGAGGCTGACGGTGACGGAGAAGACGCCGTCGCGTGCGTTGGGGTTGTGCACCTGGAGAGTCACGAAGGGGTCGTCCATGGTCGCGCAGCGCGTGAGTACGGCGGTGCCATCCTTCATCGGCGGGGCGCTGGAGCGGGAGGGAGACGCTGCGGTGGCTGTGGGACTGGCGTCGTGGGCAGGCCGCGAGTCGTCGGTGCCGCTGCCGCCCGCCCTCGTCGCCGACGAACGGTCGTCCTCGCCGGAGGCGCTGCAATTGCTTGCGGCATCGCCGTTTCGGTCGCACCCGGCCTTGTCCTGGCCGAGGGAACACCCGCTCAATACGGGCACGATCACCATGGCTGCCACTACGGCCCTGTGGGCCCACCCCCGCATGTACATGGCGCAAGGGTAACCGTCGCGGTCGGCCCGAGCCCGCGGCCGTCCTTGGACCGGTCGGGCCGGCACGACTGCGCGGTCAGCGAGACGTCACGCGGCGGCGGCGCCCGCTGGAGGATCCGCGTCGCGGGCCGCTCGCCTCGAGCGGCGCTGTTCGACGTCGAGGCCCCGCCAGGGTCACGGCGTCCAGCGATGGCGAGCGCGGGTCATGTCCACTCGCGTTCCGCGCATCGGCGTTCCCTCGTCCCGCAGAAGGACCGGCGCCCGCCCGCCGTGGCAGGAGGGCGGCGTCCCGTCCGCGTACACGACACGCCACCACGGCACGTTCTCGTCGAGCAGACTCATGGCCCGCCCCACTTGGCGCGCACCCACACCGACCCGTTCGCCGACGTCCCCGTAGGAGGCCACCGCACCCGCGGGGATCGAGCGCACCGCTTCCCGGACGTCGTCGACGAAAGTCACGGCTCCTCCGAGTCCGAGTCCGGGGCGGGGTAGACGAGGTGGCCGTCGCGGACCCGTGCGTGCTCGTTCAGGACCGCCGGCCTCGTGGCCGTCCGCGACATGATGTGCACGACCTCCACGCCGGCGACCAGCAACGCGTCGGTGATCAGCCGACGGTGGCACCGCCACGGCACCGCCTCGCTGCACATGATCGCAGGCCGCTCTTGGCGCGCCAGTCCGATCAACTGGTCCAGGCCTTCCGCGAATTCGTCTCCCGCCATGTAATCGGCGTAGTCGCGGAACGCCTTCACCCGCCACGCGCCGTTCTCGCTGGGGACCCCCTTGGGGGTGTGCCGCCGGCCGCCGAGCCGAGCGATCCAGCGGTACTCGATGTCGGACGGCAAATGCTCCACGACAGCGGACCGGTTCCATTGGGGATGTTTTCTCGACGAGGGGTAGGAGCGCACATCCACCAGGCAGGTGATGTCATGGCCGCGCAGCATCTCCAGCACCTCGTCGAATCCACGCGTCGAATGCCCGAGCGTGTGGACCAGGCTCACAGCGCCCCTACGCCTTCTTCAGTGCTCCACCCTTGTGCATGGCGACATGGTCGGTCTTGTCGCTCTTGATTTCGTATTGCGGGTCGTCCGCCGAGCAGTGGCGCGTACGGCCCTTGAATTCCACATCACGGGTGTGCTTCTTGACGATGACGCCTTCGACGTGTCCGGCCTCGGAGTTCCAGCGCACGTGGTCTCCCACGGAAAAGTCGCCCGCCATGTGAAGTCTCTCCGTTCCGCTTCGTCCGACGAGATGCGCAGGGCTCGGCATCTCGAATTCGATACGCCCTCCAGCGTCTCACGTGGCCAGGAGGCAAGCTATCCGGTGCACCGGTCGTGCAGTCGGATGCTAGGCTGCGCAGCGGTGTGATGATCATTCGGCTTACGGAGATCCGAGGAGGTGTGTTGATGACTGTCGTGGAAACGCCCGCTGCGCGCGGCGCCCGAGTCGTCCTCACCTCCCAGGCCTCGTCCTGACCTCTGCCTGCCTCCCTCCCGCGTAGGAGCGGATTCGGCACGCCTGTCGTCCGACGGGGCCCCGATCCAAGGGTCTCCACGTTGTCCCGTCAACCCGAGCCACACCCACCCGCTCTCACCTCTCCCGCACACGTTCCGACTCCGGCCGACCGCGGCCTGACGGAAAGGAACCCGGTCATGGACCTTCCCCGCATCTTCACCATCCGCGAGAGCGGCCACCGCATCCACAACCCGCTGACCCCGGCGAAACTCGCCGCGCTGGGAGAGTCGCTCCACCTCGCCCCCGGGACCCGGGTGCTCGATCTGGCCAGCGGATCCGGCGAGATGCTGTGCACCTGGGCCCGCGACCACGGAGTCACGGGCAGCGGGGTGGACATCAGCACGGTCTTCACCGAGCGGGCCCGGGCCCGTGCCGACGAACTCGGTGTCGCCGACCGGGTCCGGTTCATCCACGGAGACGCCTCGAGCCATGTGGCGGACCAGCCCGTCGACCTGGCCGCCTGTGTGGGCGCCACCTGGATCGGGAACGGCGTCGCCGGAACGGCCGAACTGCTCGATCGCAGTCTCCGCCCCGGTGGCCTGATGGTGATCGGCGAGCCCTACTGGCGGCGGACCCCACTGGACGAGGAGACCGCCACCGCCTGCCACGCCACCTCCGTCGCCGACTTCCTGGAACTTCCGGACCTGATCGGGCAGTTCCAGGGCCTCGGCTACGACGTCGTGGAAATGACGCTGGCCGACCAGGAGAGCTGGGACCGCTATGCCGCGGCCCAGTGGCTCACCATGCGCCGATGGCTCGACCGGAATCCGGACGACGAACTGGCCGACGAGGTACGGAAGGCCCTCGACACCGAGCCCGTCCGCTACGCGCGCGGCACGCGTGAGTATCTCGGCTGGGGAGTCTTCGCCCTGATGAAGCGCTGACCCTGGCGTCCCGTGCGCGGCCCGGACGCCACACCGCCCGAGCCGCGCACGGGTCCGCTCCGGATCCGTCGTCACCATGGCAGCATCGGTGCTTCACGCGGAGTCATTGTTACGAATCCACATGTAATAATCGGCGACGGCAGCCGCCGTGGCAGACGGCCCCGGCCGGGACGAAGAGGGATCACACATGGCACCCGCCGCAGACGTGTACATCCAGGCGACCGACACCGACCCGGACATCCAGGCCCAGGCGGTCGTCGAGGAAGCCCACCGGAAGGTTCTGGAAGCGCTGGCCGCGCTGACCGGGTCCGAGCCCGCTGCCGAGACCGGCACCGGGTTCGCCGTACAGCTGCGCGACCTCCTGACCGCCACCGACCAGACCCTGTACGCCGCCGCGTCCGGTGCCGCCGAGACCCGGCTGCTGGTCCGGGCGCTCCGTGCCGCGGCCGACACGATCGGCCGGCACGCCGACTCCCTGACCGCCGCGACTGACGGGGGTGAACACGCTGGCACGGTCCGCGTCCTCGAAGGGATGCTCACGGTCCATGTCGGCATGGAGCGTGCCGTGCTGCTGCCCGCCCTGGCGGCACTGCCCGGAGTGGACCTGTCCGCACTCGTCGGCGACTTCACCACCGTCCTGGAGGGCGGCCGGCTGGAGGATCCGGAGATCGTCGACGTCCGCGAGATCCCGCACGGCCAACGCCACCCGCGCATCTTCACCCGCTTCGCCCGCCTGGCGGCCGAAGAGAGCTTCGTCCTGGTCAACAATCACGATCCCAAGCCGCTGCGCCGCGAATTCGAGGCCACCCACCCCGGCCGTTTCACCTGGGAGTACGTCGAGTCCGGGCCCGAGCGGTGGCAGGTGCGCATCACACGGGTGGGGTAGGCGGCAGGTTTCTCCTCGTTGCTACGGTCCGCGCTGGGTAAAATCGGCGAAATGAGCGAACGGACGCTGCACGATCCGACCGGCCCTCCCGTCGTGGGGGAGAGCCGCGCCCATGTACTCGACGTGCTGCGTGCCGCACCCGACGCGGTCGGTGTACGGGAGATCGCCGAGCAGACCGGCCTGCACTCCAACACGGTCCGTTTCCACCTCGACACTCTCGTCAAGGACGGGTTCGCCGAGCGCGCCACCGAGGGGAGCGGCCGCCCCGGCAGGCCCCGCGTCGTCTACCGCGCCGTCGCCTGCTCCCCGGTACGGGAAGGCCACCGCAGCTACCAGCTGCTCGCCCGGATGCTCACCGGCCTCGTCACCGAGGCCCTGGCACAGCCGGCCCGGGCCGCCGTCGGCGCGGGGGAGGCGTGGGGCCGCTACCTCGTCGACACCCCCTCGCCCGCCCGGCGCATCGACACCGAGGAGGCCGTCCGCCGGCTGACCCGGGTCCTCACGGACGTCGGCTTCGCCCCCGACCCCGTCCAGGACCTTCCGAACCCGGTCGTCCCGCTGCGCCACTGCCCGTTCCGGGAGGTCGCCGAAGAGCACCGCGACACGGTGTGTTCGCTGCACCTGGGCCTCATGCGCGGCGCCCTGAAGGAAGTACGCGCCCCGCTCCGCGTCGAACGCCTCGACCCCTTCGTCGAGCCGTCCCTGTGCCTGGCCCATCTCGCACCCGCGGAAGAGCACCGGACACCGGACCAGGCTGCCTGAGCGCCCACCCGGGGACCGCGACCAGTACGGACGACTCCGTGGCACCGCGAGCGGGCCGCGTGGTCAGGCGGGCGGGTACGTGGGGTCGGGAAGGTGGTCGATGTTGCCGTGCCACTGGCAGAGCAGGACGGTGGCGTCGTCGTCGAGCTTGCCGTCGTGGTAGTCCAGGACAGCGCGGATGAGCCGGCGCAGCGTCTCGGGCACGGGCAGGCCGTCGCTCTGGTGGCGGATGACGAAGTCGACGAAGCGTTCCCGTCCGAACTCCTGGCCGTCGGCGTCGCGTGCCTCCGTGATGCCGTCGGTGTACAGCAGAACCCGGTCACCCGGTTCCAGCTGGACGTCGCACACGCTGGCCGGGAGACCGAGGTCGGTGCCCAGGGGGTGCGAGGGCGAACACGGCAGGTCCGACGTCCAGCGGCCGCCGCGGACCAGGACCGGCGGGTGGTGGCCGCAGTTGACCCAGGTCAGTACCCCCGTGGTCATGTCGAGTTCGGCCAGGATCGCGGTGGCGTAGCGGGTGTGGGCGTAGTGAGTGATGAGCAACCGCTCGATGACCGCGCAGATTTCGGGCAGGGCGGCGTCCTGGCGCCGTTGGTTGCGGAAGGCGGCCATGGCCAGGTTGGCCGTCAGGCCGGCGCCGGTGTCGTGGCCCATGGCGTCCAGGATCGCCAGGTAGGTGACATCGCCGGCGACGCCGTAGTCGAAGGCGTCCCCTGCGGCGGCGTAGGCGGGTTCCATGGCCGCGGCGAGGGTGACCCGGTCGTTGGAGAAGGTCCGGGGCGGCATGACGGGCCACTGCATCTCCGCGGACACGGTCATCCGCGTGGTCCGGATCAGCCGGGCGAAGGCGTCGCTGTTGGTGCGCTTGCTCGCCAGGAGCAGCGCCACCAGTGAGGCCAGGTCCAAGGCCGCGTCGAGGACCGCGTCGTCGTCGTGGTCGGTGTCCACGCGCAGCACTCCCAGGCGCTCGGCGCCGTCCAGCAGGGGGAGCCAGTGCCGGAGACGCCCCTGCTCCACGGCACGGACCGTGATCGGCCGGGACTCGGTGTACGCGCTCCCGGCCACGGTGGCCATGATCCGCAGCTGCTGTCCCTCCCGGCCCGCGTCGGGACCGTTCCCGGTGACCTCCCGCAGCACGTCTCCCTGGAGATCGCTCACGAAGATCCTCGCTCGGTGCAGGCCGACGGTCTCGGCGTGCCGGGCTACCAGGAGGGGCATCTGTTCGAAGGTGGCCAGATGGCCCGCACGCAGAAGTGAGCGTTGCATTCGCGCCGTCGGCTGGGAAACCAAGGCGACACCCCAGGGGGAAGGGGACAGCCCGCGTCCGTCCACCCGCCGCCTCCCGCAGGGACGAGAGACCGCACGCTTGTTGCCGGACAGACGAAAACGAGGAGCCCGAGCGGCCATTACATCTCCCAGGGTACGGATCGTAGGTCCCGGAGGGCCGATGACGACGTACGCGACGCCCAGGTCGCCGCCGTGGCGCTGCTCGTCGGCCACGGCGTCACGGCGGCCGTCCGGGTGTCGGCCGGCACCAACGCGCTGATCTCACTCGCCCACCTTGGCCGGCCACGGCTGGACGGGACCGGACCATCTCCAGTTGCCGGTGTCCGTGGTGGGTGATCGTGCTGCTGGGATACGAGAACCTGCGCGGGGTGCGCGAAGCCGGCCGGGTGTTCGCGCTGCCCGCCCTTGTCTTCATCACCTCGACGGGCCCGGTCCTCCTCGTCGCGGCGGTGCGCGGACTGACGGGCGAACTGCCGTACGCCGACCTCGATGCCCCGGGTGCGGCGCCGCTCGGCCGAAGCGGCCCATCGGACAGGTTGTTAGGGTGCCGACATGCTTCCGTACCCTCCCGGGGCGTCGCTTGCCGCCGGGCGGCGGGAATGGCGGCAGGCGCTGGTCACCCTGGGCTGCCAGTTGGCCGCTGTGGGGCCCCGGCGGCACGAGGACTGGCTGGTGGACGCCGCTGCGGTGCTCCAGTTCCGCACCCGCGATCCGCGCGGCTGGCTGCCCGACGCCCACACCGAATGGCCCGAGCGCACCAGGCACTCCCCGTACTACCCCTTCGACCGGCTGGACCCGCATCACCTCGACCATCATCTGGAACTGCTGACCCACGAGGCCGCGGTGGAACTGACCGCGCTGCACTGGACCGCCACGCCCTACGGCGGTGCCGAACCGCCCGGCGCGTGCGACCCGGTGCGACGGCGCCGGCTGTGGTCGGCGGCCGGCACCCTGCTGGCGCGGTTCGGCCCGGACGCGGACTACGCCACCAACGCCGAGGACCTCAGCGGTGGCACGGACCCTCACTGGTACCGCGACGGCTTCTCCCTCTCGTGCTTCGCGGGGGTCGACGCCCAGCGGGACGGTCTCATCACGGATTTCGGCGTCCTGGCGGCCTCGGACACGGAGGTCGGTGCGTTCTGGAACTTCTTCGTCGACTGACCCGGGCGTGCCCGCCGGGCAGCGGACCGAGGGTGCCGGCGCGGCTCAGCCGATCCTCCGCTCGAGCAGTTCGGCCAACCGCAGCGGGGTGCGGTCCTCGAACATCGGGCCGATGAGTTGCACTCCCACCGGCAGGCCGTCGGGGGACAGGCCCGCAGGTACGGCGGTGGCCGGCAGGCCGGGCATGGTGGCCAGACCGGCCCACACGAGCTGGTCCAAGTACGGGTACTCGACGCCGTCGACGTCGATCCGGCGTGCCAGCAGATCAGGGCTGTGGTCGTGCGGGAACGCGGGAGTCGGCGTGATCGGACACACCACGGCGTCGAACTCGGCGAACAGTCGCCGCCAGCCGTGACGGTGGAGCTCGCGACGGTCGTTCGCCTCGATCCAGTCGCGGTGACTGAACACCATCCCGCGCAGTCGCGCCGCGTCAAGACTCCGGTCGTCCGCGCTCAGTGCGGCGGCGCGGGCCCGGAACTGCTCGTACACCTCGACGGGAAAGCGCGCCGCGGAGCCCGAGAACAGCAACTGCATGTAGAGCGTCGCGGCTTCGGCCAGGTCGGGCAGCAGCGCAGTGTGCCGTTCGATGTGGGCGCCACCGTCGGCAAGTGCCTCGGCCACCCGGCCCACACCGGCCCGCACAGCGGACCCGGTCGCAATGAAGGGATGTTCGTCGAGGACCAGGACCCGGAAGTCACTCAGCCGCTGGTGGCGTGCGGGAGGCAGCGTCAGGTCGTGCGCCACGCCGAGCGTCAACGGGTCCGGTCCGGCCATGACATCGAGCAGGAGCGTGAGGTCGCGGGCGGTGCGTGCCATCGGACCGACGACGGCGAGGTCGAGGTCCACCGGCAAGGCCGGCGCGGACGGTGGGACCATGCCGCGGTTCGCCACCAGCCCAAGCGTCGGCTTGTGCGCGTAGACGCCGCAGAAGTGCGCGGGGGTGCGCAACGAACCGCCGATGTCGGAGCCGATGGACAGCGCGCCGAATCCGGAGACAAGGGCCGCCGCCGACCCACCGGACGATCCGCCCGACGTGCGAGCGCGGTCCCACGGGTTGTTGGTGGTGCCGTAGATCTCGTTGAAGCTCTGAAGATCCTGGAGCCCCAGGGGCACATTGGTCTTACCGAGCACCACCGCGCCGGCGGCCCGGAGCCGTGACACCTGTACCGCATCCTCGGCGGGCACATACTCCCGGTACTGCGGCATGCCCCAGGTCGTGGGCAGCCCGGCGACGTCGTAGGACTCCTTGACCGTCACCGGAACACCGAGCAGCGGCCGCTCCTCGCCGCGGGCGCGAGCCCGGTCCGCATCGCGTGCGGCGGCCCGCGCCCGGTCGAAGTCCGGCACGCAGATCGCGTTGATCACCTTGTCGTCCCGCTCGATACGAGCGATTGCCTCGTCGGTCAGCTGCACCGACGTCACTTCACCGGCACGCAACGCGGCCACGAGGTCTTCCGCAGGCTGAAGGCTCCACTCCATGAAGCAGACCGTACTGACCTCGACAAGAGGCCATAAAATGCCAATGCGCGCAACGGGACGGAGGCATGGGACTCTCCAGGCCCGGCACGTCGCGCAGCGGACGGCGAAGAGCTGAGTGGATGCCAGAGCCATGGAGACGGCGGCCAGGACGAACGCCCCGGCCGGTGCGGCGGTGAACGGCACGCGGTACTTCGGAAGCCGGGGTGTCGTACTGACAACGGGCGACTACTCCGCCCTCCAGGGAGCTGAAGGCGAAGCACGTGCCTCGCGATCGACATCGTCCACCGGAACGTCGCGGCCTTCCCGCACCGCACCGACGTGCGTGTCGCCGCTGCGGGACCCGCGCCGGCCCTCTCAGTTCCTGCGGACGCGGCGGGCCTTGGCAACGAGCCTCCGGGGCAACTCCGGACCTGCACACGCGTAGTCGATCAGGAGGTTCCGGTAGCTGGTGTTCGCGAGTTCCGGCGCAAGGGCGATCAGGGCTCTCAGCTCGTCGGACGATCCGGTGAGCCGTGCGCGGTAGGCGGCGCCCGCCGCGCGCAGGGTGACTTCGCGAGGTTCGTGTTCCAGTCCCTGCTCGACGAGAATCACGGCGGCGGCGAAGTCGCCCTGCTCGGCACGCACGTCCGCCAGATCGAGGTAGAGGGACCAGTTGGCGGGGTCCAGGAGCAGGGCGCGCTCGAATGCGGCGGCGGCCTGATCCAGGTCGCCCATCACTCGCCAGGTGACCGCTCGAGCGACGGCGGTCCACATGACCCGGTCGACCGAATCGGCCCGGTCGCACAGAGCGAAGGACAGTTCGTACCGGCCGCAGGCCCGGGGCAGCCGCGCCATGGCGGCCAGCGACTCCGGGACGGGATCCCGTTCGGACACCACATCGAGGGCACGGAACCAGGGTTCGAACCGCTCCCGCATATCGCCGGTGTTGAGGTCGTGACCGTGGTCCAGTACCCGCAGACAAGCCTCAGCCAGCGCCGCGGCACTCACGGTGCCGAGAAAGCGCGCATCGCCGAACCAGGGAGCGGAGCCCCATGCCACGTCCGGCCGCACACCCGTGACCGAACCAAGAGCCATCACCGCGTCGTCCATGTCCCCATCGAGGAACAAGAAGTAAGCCTGCGCCAGCACGGCGTTCAAGGAACGGTCCTCTGCGAGGCTTCCCTCCACGTCAGAGCGTCGATCCGTCCACAACGAGGCGAGGGCCGCATAGGGTTCCGGAGCCGCAGGTGCCGAGGCTATGGCCCCCACCAGGAGCTCCACGGCGCCCACCGGGCTTCCGCCGCAGTGCGCCATCACACCGGCGAGATCGACACTCGCCGCAATTGACTGATTCTGCATCGCGAGAGAATACCCGTGGCCGGGTTGGCGGTCTGGTCGCTGCGCGGAGCTGTGCCGGGCGGCCGGTCACCTCTCGAGGAGTTCGGCCAGCATGGCACTGGTTGCCTGGTCGGCCGGTAGGAACGCCTCAAGTCGTAGTTCGGCGATGGTGACGTCGACAGCGGTGCCGAAATGGGTGAGCGTGGTGATGAGCGTCAGCTCCCTGCCGTCGGCCGGATCGGGTGTGCGCAGGCGCAGCGGTACGGCGAAGCCAAGGTGATGCGGAGACTCGCGTGGACGTGGCGGTGCCAGGTCGGTGAGTTCGGAAGCCAGGCGTTGGAGTCGGTCGTCCGGGTTGCGCACGCTCTCGGCCCTGATGCGGTCGATGATGTGCCACGCCCACTCGTCGAGGTTGACGATGCGTGGCGCGAGGCCCTGCGGATGCAGCAGCACCCAGGGAACGCTCACCGGCGGTGCGAGCAGATGTGGGGCCACACCGGCGGTGAGCGAGTGGAAGGCGACGTTGGCCGAGACGAGGTCACCGTGCCGGTCGACGACCACCGCCGGGTACGGCAGGTGGCCGTGCAGAATCCGTTCGAGGGCGGTGCGTATCGGTTCGAGCTGGGGGTCGTCCAGGCGGGTCTGCGGGTAGACCGGTGCGAATCCGGCCTGAAGGAGCAGTTCATTGCGTTCGCGGATCGGCACCTCCAGGGATTCGGCCAGCCGGATGATCATTGATCGGCCGGGGGCCGACCGTCCGCTCTCGACGAAGCTGATGTGCCGCTGCGTGGTTCCGGCACGCATGGCCAGTTCGAGCTGGCTGACGCGCCGCCGAGTGCGCCACTCACGCAACGCGCCGGCGAGCCCGCCTCTGGTCGATTCGGTGAACACCCCCCATGTGTAACCCGTTTGGCTGCTGATCCGCGATTCCCCGCGAGGAATTGCCGCGCGACGGCCGGGGACGGCACCGTCGTTGCCGCACGCCGACCATTCGCAAGCGAGGGGAACAGCCATGGCCGACCTTGACATCCACAACCTCACCGACCGCTACGTTGCCGTGTGGAACGAACCCGATGCGGACCGACGCCGCGCCGCGATTCGCGAGCTGTGGTCCGCCGATGCGGTCCATGTGCTGCAGCCTCCGCAGGAGCTCCGGCAGTCCGCCGAAGGGCTGGGATTCGATCGTCTCGTTCTGGAGGCGCGCGGGCACCGGGCGTTGGAGTTCCGGGTGACGCGCGCCCACGAGGAGTTCGTGGCGCCGGGCACCTTCGTCTTCCGGTCGCGCGGCAACGCCGACAGGCTCCACGACGTCGTCAAGTTCAACTGGGAGATGGCGCCCCGGGACGGCAGTGAGGGCGCCGGCGTCGGGTTGGAGATCCTCACGCTCGGCCCCGACGGCCGCATCGTCAGCGACTACCAGTTCATCGAAGGATGACCGCAATGATGAAAATACGGCCGAGGTAGCTGGACGGCCCGCTGGATCCGGTACAGATCAGCGCGCCGGCTCAGACGTGCCTTCCGCCTGGTCGCGGCCGGCGACGACCAGGTATCCATCGCTCTCAGGGTCGAAGGTGGTGGACTGCACCGTGAGCCCGACACTGCGCAACTGCGCCACGAGATCCTCGTACCGGTAGGGCCAGATGGACAACCGCTCCGAGCAGGCTCGCACTGCCCCATCCGGCCCGATCTGGGCGACCACGATCTCGAGGAAGTGTTCCTGCTCCCAGCGCTGCTCGATCTGCCAGTAGTAGCTGACGACCGCATCGCGGCCGTAGCGGCGGATGAGGCGATCGCGGACGTCTACCCGTGAGCCGGCGGAGCGCACGAGCTCCCAGTTGCGTGAATGGAGCACAAGGCGTCCGCCCGGATTCAGCAGCCGCGACATCGCTTCCAGCGCGGTCAGGCGCCCGGTTGCGCCCTCAGCGTGCCCGAGCGAGTTGCCGACGCAGAACACCAGATCGAACGTGGAGTCCTCCAGGTGGTCGGGCAGTTCGTCCCAGCTCGCGCGGAGGGTTCGAAGCGGGACACCCTGCTCGTCGGCGGCCTTCTCGGTCCGGCGAACCATGCCACTGCTGGCGTCTGCGGCGACCACGTCAAGGCCGAGACTCGCGAGACCGACGGCGAGCTGGCCGGTTCCACACGCGCAGTCGAGGACGTGCGCGTTGGGCGGCAGAGAGCCCACGACATCGCTGTAGTACACCGCAGCCGCCTTGGCGGGGGTCAACCTGTCGTCCCCGATCAGCCACTCGTACACCTCGGAAAGCGCCCCGTAACCAGCCACCGCGACAACCTCCGTCACTCGACGACACGCGCGCTCGACCGCGCCTGCGACACGGACCGTGCGCCTCGCACTGTGTTGGGCCGTGTCAGCGAAGCATTGAGCAGGACCCAACCACTTCGGGCCGCTGAGACGCCACCGGATTTCGTGGGAACCCGGGGCACGCCGCACCGACACAGGTCCCCACTCCACCGGCGCCCCAACGGCCCCGATGGGGGACCGCGGTCGGCAAGCGCGCGTTCGCGGCGGAGCGCTTTGGGCACCACCACCGACGGGAGGGCCTGTCAGGCCTGCAGAGTGTCCCGGGCCGTGCCCGGCTCGGCCGCGAGCAGCGCGGTGATCTCGTGGGCGAGACGCGGGCCGAGTTCGCCCCAGCCGTCCTTGTAGCCGTAGGCGGCGGCCAGGGTACGGGCGTCGTAGTCACCGTTGAGTATCTCGATGTCCGTGGCCGTGATGAGCCCCGGGTGGGCCACGCCGACGGCCGCCGAGAGCTTCGTCAGCTCCTTGCGCAGGGTGCGCAGGTACACGGCGGCCCGGGTGGCCTTCGACTCCGGGTCGAGGCCGCGGGCCAGCCACGGGTTCTGGGTGGCGACACCCGTGGGGCACTTGTCCGTGTGGCACTTCTGCGACTGGATGCAGCCGATGGACAGCATCGCCTCCCGGCCCACGTTGACCATGTCGGCGCCGAGGGCGAAGGCGACCGCGGCGTTGTCGGGCAGACCGAGCTTGCCGGAGCCGATGAACGTCAGTTCGTCGGTCAGACCCCGCTCGGCGAAGGTGCCGTAGACCCGGGAGAAGCCCATCCGGAAGGGCAGCGACACGGAGTCCGTGAAGGTGAGCGGTGCCGCCCCGGTGCCGCCCTCGCCACCGTCGACGGTCACGAAGTCGACCCCGCGGTCGCCACGCGCCATCAGCGTGGCCAGCTCGTCCCAGAAGTCCATCTCACCCACCGCGCTCTTGATGCCGACCGGCACCCCGGTCTCGGCGGCGATCAGTTCGACGAAGTCCAGCATCGAGTCGACGTCGCCGAACGCGGTGTGGCGGGACGGCGAGGCGCAGTCCTTGCCCTGGGGGATGCCGCGGATCTCTGCGATCTCCGGCGTCACCTTCGCACCGGGCAGCATCCCGCCCAGCCCGGGCTTGGCACCCTGGGACAGCTTGATCTCTATCGCCCTGACCGGGGCGCCCGCGACCACTTCCTTGAGCCTGGCGAGGTTGAAGCTGCCGTCCTCGTTGCGGCAGCCGAAGTACGCCGTACCGATCTGGAGGACGAGGTCGGCGCCGTTGCGATGGTAGGGAGACAGGCCGCCCTCGCCCGTGTTGTGCATCGTCCCGGCCAGCGCAGCCCCCTTGTTGAGGGCCGTGACCGCGGCGCCGGAGAGCGATCCGAAGCTCATCGCCGAGATGTTCACGACGCTGTTCGGGCGGAACGCCTTGGCCCGGCCGCGCGGTCCCCCCAGCACCTTGGCGGACGGCACGGCATCGGGGAGGTCCGGCCGGCCGTGCGACTCGGGCAGGCTGTCGGCGAACGTGCGCTGCTTCACGTACGCGCGTCCCTGCACGTGCTCGACGTCGACGTCGGTGCCGAATCCGAAGTAGTTGTTCTCCTCCTTCGCCGACGCGTAGATCCACGTCCGCTGATCACGGCTGAAGGGCCGCTCCTCCTCGTTGGACGTCACGATGTACTGCCGCAACTCCGGCCCGATGGTCTCCAGGAGGTACCGGGCGTGCCCGACCAGCGGGAAGTTCCTCAGCAGTGCGTGCTTCTTCTGGAGGAGGTCGCGGGCGGCCACCAGGGCCAGTGCCGCTGCGGTCGCAGTGCCGATGCTCCGGGCGCGCATGAGTCTTCCCCTTCTCGATGGCCGGCTTCGTCGCCCCGTCGGTGGACGTCGTCGGGTCAGGAGGGGCGGCGGGCACGGCCGAACCGGTGTCAGTGTCCGCCGAAGAACGCAGTGCGATGGTAGGGGGACCGCGGAAGGAGGCATGCGGCCGGGGTGACCGTCGATGAAGGGAGGGGGAGGCCCGCCGCTCCCCAAGGCCCCGGCAGTCTCGTCCGTGCGCGACACCGTCGATGCCGGACAGGTCCGCGTCACCGACGCCTACCCGGACTGCGTCCGCCGCCTGCCCCACGCGAGCGTGACCGTCGGCAGCCCGCGGACCACACCGTCGACCTGGATGACGGACACTCCGGCCTGGACCGCTGCCGCGGGAGTCTCCGAACGAAACGGCCCGGGGCGTCCTCTAGGGTTGTCAGCAGGGCGACCGGCACGGGGAGAGTCACCGGCTCGCTCTTCGCGTCCCTCCGGCGGACGCCCTCACCAGCCCGGCCCAGCTCCGCGACCCGTACCCGCAGCCGACCCCGATCCCGTCGGGAAACCGCCGGTCATGGCGCGCGGCCACGCCTGGCGACCGGAGCGGCGGGTGCCTGCCGGCGCCCGGCCGACGCCACTCACCAGTACCAGGAGCGACACCATGAGATGGGACAATCGCCGCGTCGTCATCACGGCCGCCGGCCGTGACTTCGGGCGAACCCTGGCCATCACCCTCGCGGACCTCGGTGCCGAGATCTTCCTCTCGGCACGCGAACTCACCGCCGCCCAGCGAGTCCGCGACGAGATTCGCCACCGAGGCCATCAGCGGGTGCACGCCTTCGCCTGCGACCTGACCAGTCCCGCCTCGATCCGCGACTTCGCTTCCGGCGTCGCGGAACACACGGACCGCGTCGACGTGCTCGTCAACAACGGTTCTCGCTACCTCGCCGGGCCGGACCTGCTGTCCGCAACCGACGCCGACGTCGTCGACACCATCGCCTCCGGTGCCACCGGCACGGTCCTGACCACGAAGAGCTTCCTCCCTCTCCTGCTCAACTCGGAGGTACCCGATGTCGTGACGATGGTCTCCGCCTGCGGAACTCCGGGCCATCACCGCTCCGACGCGCACGACGCCTTCTATGCGGCCAAGAGCGCCCAGGCGGGGTTCGCCGAGATCCTCTCCAAGCGCCTGCGTCCTCAAGGCGTCAGGGTGATCTCGCTCTACCCGCCCGACTTCGACAACGCCGACCCGCTCTCCGGAGAGTGGGCGACCACCTCGCGCGAGGCCGAGGACGTCCTCTCCGCGCACTCGCTCGTCGAGTGCATCCTCTTCGCCGTCGCCCAGCCCCGCGACTGCTTCATCAAATCCTTCCACTTCGAACAGGTCTAGAAGCCCGGAGGGCTCGCGTTCCACGAACTCCTCGGCCCTCGTGCGGCAGGTCGCCGACGACGACCACCGCGCCCTCGGCGCCGCTCACGGCCGTTCCCGGCCGCGTCGCCGGGCGGACGGCAGGCACACGGGCTCCGTGCCTGGTACAACCGTGTTCGTGAGGGTGCCGATGCCCTCGACGGTGAGGGTGACGGTGTCACCGGGCTTCAGCGGCGGCGGGGTCTGCTCGCCGCGCCGGCCCCACAGTTCGGCCAGGCAGCCGCCGTTGCCGCAGGTGCCCGACCCCAGAACGTCACCCGGTACGACGCGGGTGCCGCGCGAGGCGTAGGCGGTCATCTCCTCGAAGGTCCAGCTCATGTTGGACAGCAAATCCTCGCCGACCTTCTCCCCGTTGACCTCGGCGGTGAGGGCCAGGCGCAGGCCGTGGATCGCGTGAGGGTTGGTGAAGTAGAAGGCCGGCGCCGCGTACCACTGCTCGGGGACCCCGGCGACGCCGTCGACCGAGCGGCGTACGCCCTCGACGTGCTCCTCGAAGGTGGCGAAGTCCCGTACCGACGTGGGCCGCAGCGGGGGCAGCAGCCGTACGCGGGAGACGTGGGGGCCGGGCGGGACGTCCAGGGCGGCCCGGCCGGCGGCGAGCAGTCCGGGCAGCCCGCCGGCCTCGGAGAGCAGGTCGGTGAGCGAGGTGATGCCGGGCAGCGGGTAGAGGGTGCCGTCGTCCTCCAACCGGAGCGGCGGGGCCTCGAACCCGGGCGGGCGGACGAGGGACGGGCGGGGACGCGTGGAGGGAAGCGTCAGCGGCCGGCTTCTTCCCGTACGTCGAAGGCTTCGCGCGCGGCGGCGATGGCGGACATGTTCTGCGTGGCCCATGCCAGCAGTACGTCGATGGGGTGGCGAAGGGTCTTGCCGAGGGGCGTGATCCGATACCTGACCGCCACGGGGCGGGTGGAGACGACCTCGCGCTCGATCACGCCGTTGCGTTCGAGCCGTCGAAGCGTGGAGGTCAGCGACTTCTGCGTGACCTGTGGGACGGCCCGGCGCAGTTCGTTGAAGCGGCACGGGCGTTCGCACAGTTCGTTCAGGACGCTGAGCGACCACTTGTCGAGAATCTGGTCGAGCAGTTCGCGGTGCGGGGCGTCGATGCGGAGTTCGGCGGCGGTATCCATGGCGAAACCTGGTCTCGTTGAAGTGTCCTTCTTCAACTAGGTAGCGTACAGATACCTGATGTGAGGAGAGAACAGCCATGGCAGTTCAGCGTTTCACCCCGGACGGCATGCTGCAGCCGACCCCGTACCACCACGTCGCCGTGGGTACGGGAACGAAGCACGTCCACGTCAGTGGTCAGATCGCACGACGAGCCGACGGAACTCCGGTCGCACCCGGTGATCTGGCCGGCCAGGTCGCCCAGGCGCTGCGCAACACGTCCATCGGTCTGACGGGTGCGGGTGCGTCGTTCGAGGACGTACTGCGCCTGACGTTCTACGTGACCCGCTGGAGCCCGGAGAAGATCGGCGAATTCATGGCAGGGGTCGAGTCCGTCGCCGACGAGATCGGGCTCCCCCTTCCCCTGCCTCCGGCCTCCCTCATCGGCGTCGACTACCTCTTCGAGCCGGACGTCCTCGTCGAGGTCGAAGCGACCGCGCTCCTCGGCTGAAACAGTCGTGGCGGCGCGCAACGGCGACGAGGAGACCGGAAGCCTCGCGTCCCACGAGGCCCTCGTGGCAGTCGGCGTACCGGCGCTGGACGGCATCGGGACGGTCGGTCGGGCACGGCGCCCACGTCCGCTACCGTCGACGGACGGCGCACACGACGACCATCTGCTCCCCAGGAGGAACGGTGTTCCGCACGGCCGGGGCCGAGCCCGCCCCCACGTCTTCCAGCACGCTCGTCGCCGCCGTGGTCCAGGCCGGTGCGCACCTTTTCGACACCCCCGCAGGACTCGCCGCGGCGGAGCAGTGGATCCGGGACGCGGCCGGCCGGGGCGCCCAGCTGATCGTGCTGCCCGAGGCGTACCTCGGCGGCTACCCCAAAGGCCTGGACTTCGGCGTGACCGTCGGCAGCCGCACCCCTGAAGGCCGCGAACTCTTCCGCCGCTACTTCGAGTCGGCCGTCGAGGTGTCCGGTCCCGAGGTGCGGCACCTGGCGGGCGTCACCCGGGAACTCGGCGTGCACGCCGTGGTCGGCGCCGTCGAGCGAGCGGGCGCGACCCTGTACTGCGTGGCCCTCTACTTCGGCCCGCAGGGATACCTCGGCAAGCACCGCAAACTGATGCCGACCGCGGCGGAGCGGATCATCTGGGGGAGCGGCGACGGCTCGACCATGCCCGTGCTGCGCGCCGGGCGGGCGGCCTTCACGGCGGCGATCTGCTGGGAGAACTACATGCCCCTGTTCCGCACCGCGTTGTACGGCAAGGGCGTGGACGTCTGGTGCGCGCCCACGGTCGACGACCGCGAGAGCTGGCAGGCGACCATGAGGCACATCGCGCTGGAAGGCCGCTGCTTCGTACTGAGCGCCAACCAGTACCTGCTGCGCTCCGCGCTGCCCGCCGACGTCCACCCGGTCCAGGGCGACGACCCGGACACCGTGCTCATCGGCGGCGGATCCACCATCGTCTCCCCGCTCGGGGAGGTTCTGGCGGGCCCGTTGCGGGACGCCGAGGGCATCCTCACCGTCGAACTCGACCTCGGTGAACTCGCACGCTCACGCTTCGACTTCGACCCCGTCGGCCATTACGCCCGCCCGGACGTCTTCACCCTGGGCGTCGACGAGACGGCACGCGGCGCACACCCCTGACCGGGCGCACCGCCGACGGCGCCACCCGCCCGTCCGGAGGGGCGTCCGCGTGCTCCCTGGGTGGTGCGGGACTACGCGTCTTGTCGTGCGGTTGCGGTTGCGGATGCGGATGCGGACGCGGATGCGGATGAGGGCATCGCGGTCCGGGTGCCGGGGGCGACGGGTTCGGGCAGGGTGCGCAAGAGGAGCCAGCTCAGGGCGGGCATGGCGATCAGGGGGGTGAGGGCGGTCCGGAGGGTCGTCGTGTCGGCGAGGTGTCCCAGCAGGGGGCTGATGAGGCCACCGATGCTGACGGTGAGGCCGAGGGTGATGCCGCTGGCGGTGCCGATGCGAGAGGGGAGATAGTCCTGGCCGAGGGTGACCTGGAGGGAGAAGGGGACGTACAGGCCGGCGGAGGTGAGCGCGATGAAGAGGAACATGACCGCGCCGGGCGCGTAGATCACACCGGTGACGGCGGCGGCGGAGAGCAGGTAGGACCAGCGGGAGACGCGGACGCGGTCGTAGCGGCCTGCCAGGGATCCGCCCAGGACCGAGCCGACGGCGCCGCCCAGGAAGAGCACGAACAGGGCGGCGGTGCCCGCGGTGGTGCTGCCCTGCATGCGTTGCTGGGCGTAGAGGGAGATGAAGGTGCTCAGGCCGGTGAAGACGATGGAGCGGAAGACGACCGCCAGCGACAGCTTCACGAACGAGGCCACGTCGTCCGCGCTGCGGGGCGCCTGCGTCCCGGCCGTGCCGGACTGGGGACGGGCGAGCATCCGGAGTACGGGTACGCACAGGGCGGCGCCGGCGAGCGCGGGCAGTACGAGGACGGGTGTCCAGCGCAGGGAGCCGTGTCCGATCGCGGCCGACACCACGAGCGGGGCGAGTGCGAAGCCGATGTTGCCGCCGAGGGAGAACCAGCTCATCGCGCTGTGGCTGCCTCCGCTGGCCAGCCGGGCCACGCGGGCGGATTCCGGGTGGTAGGCGGCCACCCCGATGCCGGAGACGGCGACGAAGAACAGGGTGAGTCCGTAGGAGCCGCTGAGGCCGCTGAGCGCGATGCCCACGCCGCCCAGCAGGGTGCTGACCGGCAGCAGCCAGGGCATCGCCCACCGGTCGGTGAGCGCGCCGAACACAGGCTGGGCCACCGAGGACAGCAAGGACGCGGCCAGCACGATGCCGGAGGCTACCGCGTAGGTGTAGTCGCGTTCGGCCACGAAGAACGGGATCAGCGCCGCGACGGCGCCTTGGTAGATGTCGACGCAGGCGTGGCCCACGGCCAGCAGCAGGATCGATGTTTTCCTTCGCACCCTCCCATGCTGGGAGAAGCGCCTGGTGTCGCGCTTTCGGTAGATTGACAAGCAATGCAGAAAATCCGCCACACGCCTGTCGCGCCGACCCGGACCCAGCGTCTGGCGTCCGGCGGCGAGATCGACGCGCACCGCCACGACGACCACCAGATCGCCTACGCCAGCAAGGGCACCATCGCGGTGACCACCGGCGCCGGCTCCTGGGTCGCTCCCGCCACCCGCGCGATCTGGATTCCGGCCGGCACCGTCCACCAGCACCAGGCCCACGGCGAACTCGACCTCCATCTCGTCGGCCTGCCCGCCACGGAGAACCCCCTAGGCCTCGGTGAACCGGCCGTCCTTGCCGTCAGTCCCCTGCTGCGCGAACTCATCGTCGCCTACACCCGCGATCCCGAGGACGACAGCCCACCCCACCTGCGTCTGCGCGCCGTCATGCTCGACCGGCTCAAGCTCTCCCCCGAGCAGCCGCTGCACCTGCCGGCCCCCACCGACCCTCTGCTCCGGGAACTGCACGACATCCTGCGCGCCGATCCGTCCGACAACCGTTCCCTCGACGACCTCGGACGGCAGATCGGCGCCGGCGCCCGCACCCTCTCCCGCCGCCTCCGTGACGATCTCGGCCTCACCTACCCCCAGTGGCGCACCCAGATCAGGCTCCACCACTCCCTGATCCTCCTGGCCGACGACACCCCTGTCACCGCTGTCGCTCACCGCTGCGGCTGGTCGTCCCCCAGCACCTTCATCGACGTCTTCCGCCGCACCTTCGGCCACACCCCCGGCGCGCGCCCCACCGCCTGACCGAGGGGAGGGACACGGCGAGGCCGCCGTCCCGCAGGACGGCGGCCTCCGGCCCGGCGCCTGTCACTCGTCGACGGCCGCGCCGAACCGTGCGTCGGTCGCCGGCGCTCCGAGGCGTGTGCCGTCGTAGGTCCAGGTGCCGGGGCCGACCAGGCCCGACGGCGACGCGGGCACCACCCAGATGAAGCCGTCATCGGTGTTCTCACCCGGTGCCGCCGCCAGGAGTCCGAAGAGACCGTCCTTGTTGGCGTCGATCAGCCGGACCTGACCGCCCCAGCGGTCGGACCTCTCCGCCGTTCCGGGGATGGCGGCGAGCTGCTGGTCGAAGCTCCTCACTCCGGTGCCGCTGAAGCCGGTCCGGTCGCCGCGCAGCACCCACACGGCGCCCGCGTCGGGCACGCTGCCGATGTCCTCGCCGGGTGCCCCGACGGCGAGGTCGGGGTGGCCGTCGCCGTCGGTGTCCCCGGCCGACAGTTCGGCGCCCCACTGGTCGCCGGCCTCCGAGGTCCCGGGCACACCGGGGGAGTCCTGGGTCCAGTACTGCGCCGGCTCGGGCTCGAGCCCGGAGAGGTCGCCCCGGCCGAGGTACAGCGTGATGCCGCCTCCCGTCGGTGCGCCGGCCCCGGTGTCGCCGATGACGAGGTCGTCCTGTCCCGTGCCGTCCCAGTCGCCGGAGACCACGGCCGGACCACCCGGGAAGGTGCCCCCGTCGCCGAGAGCGCCGGCGTCGGGTGCGCCGTGCAGGACACGCACCGTGCCGACGCCCGGCTGCTCGCCGCCGGTGACGCCGGAGACGGCCAGGTCGGCCCAGGAGTCCTCGTTGTAGTTGCCGTGGGAGAGGTTGCGGAATTCGAAACCGGCGTCCGACGGCGCGAGGTCGCCCGCCCGCACACGCTGCTCCGCCAGGGCCGGCTGCCGTGCCGTCGAACCGGGCGGGAGGGTGAAGAACAGCAGGGTGTCGTTCTCCAGGACGGCGAGGGAATCACGCGGGTCGGCGTCCGGGTCCGCCGGATCGGGGGCGAAGTACCGAGCGGCCTCGACGGCCCGTCCGAAGCGGGCACCGGCCCGCGGGGCGTCGTTCTCCAGCCAGGTGCTGTCGGATCCGTGCAGTCCGGTGGGTGACCCCCAGAACACGACGGCGCCGCCCGTGTCGGGCAGACCGACGAGGTCCTCACCCGGGATTCCGACGACGGCGTCGTCGTACCCGTCGTTGTCCAGGTCACCGGAGGCGACGGCCCCGCCGAATCGGTCGCCGGCCTCGGCGCCGCCGGGTACCCCGGAGACGTTCTGGTGGAGCACGCTCTTCCGCGCCGTGCTCAGACCACCCGAGGAGCTGTACTGGACGGTGACGTAGCCGGCGCCGGAGGCGCCGCCCACCGTGGCGCCGGGGGCACCGGTCAGCACGTCGTCGTAACCGTTGCCGTCGTAGTCGCAGTTGCGCTGCTGCCACCCGATGGACGGGAAGGGCACAGGGGCCGGGGCCGGGGCGGCCGAGGGGGCCGCGACGACCGCGCCGCCGCCGAGGGTGAGGAGCACGGCGGCCGTGACGGCCGCTCGTCCGAGGTGACGCACAGGAAGACCTCCCTGGTCTCCGGGACCGCCCGCGGCTCCATGCCGGCCGCGGCGGGTGCGGGCGAAGGTGTGCCGCTACCCCGCGCGCCGGGGCGGGGACCGGGGCGTTGCCGTACGGCACCGGTTCCTCGTCGTCGCTTCCAGCACGTGAAGGGCGTACGACCGTGTGCGTCTCCCGCAGTCGGGCGGTGCGGTGAGGGCACGGACCTTGCTGCGTTCACCGAGTAGACATCCGCGCTTCGGCGAAGGTTGTACGCGCGTCGGCTCGGACTCCGGGATGCGAGCGGTGGGCGCGGTGCGAGGAGCCGCGGGATCGACGGCGCGCCCTGTGCTCGGGCGTGGCCGCGCGCTGCGCTCAGTCGCGGCCCTGACCGGTGTACAACTCCAGTTCTCCGTCGAGTTCGAGGGCGAGGACGGTGCCGTGCGCAGCGAGGTCCTCCGTCGCGGGCGCGTCGATCCACAGGTCCCCCGGGACGTCGTGCAGACCTCCGGTGCGCCGGTGGGCGAGTTCCGTCCCGGTCCCGAGGACGCTGATCCGGCGTACCGCGTTGCGCAGGCCCCGGACGCAGACCGTTTCACTCGGAGGGTCGAAGCAGACCAGGTACAGCGTTCGGCGGTCGGCGGACAGCGTGCTCGGTCCGTAGTGGTGCCCCGGCGGCAGACCCGCGACGCTGCCGTGCACGGCAGGGGAGTGGCGTCGTATCCACTCGCCCAGTCCTTCGAGCCGTTCCGCCTGTTCCGCCACGACGGTGCCGTCGGCGCGCGGGCCCACACCGAGCAGGAGGTTACCGCCCATGCCGATGGTCTGCGCGAAGTAGCGCACGAGTTGGCCCACGGTCTTGTGGTTCACGTCGTGCGGCCGGAACCCCCAGGAGTCGTTGACGGTGAGGCACAACTCCCAGGGCGCCTGCGGCGCCGAGACCGGCAGCCCCTGTTCCGGCGTGGCGTAGTCACCGTGGCCGAGCAGCCGGGAGTTGCACACCGCGTCCGGCGCCAGGTCGCGGATGGTCCGCGCCAGTTCCGGCATCCGCCACTGGTCCGCGGAGCGTTCCCACTCACCGTCGAACCAGAGCAGATCCGGCCCGAACCGGGTGAGCAACTCGCCCACCTGACCGTCCCGGTAGTCGAGGTAGCGGTCCCAGGCGCGCGTGTCCTCGGCGCCCGGCGCGGGAGAGACGTAGGTGCTGTCGACCAGCTCGGGGTGCGGCGGCCGCGGATGCCGTACCGATGCGTAGTCCGGGTGGTTCCAGTCGGAGAGCGAGTAGTACAGACCGGCTCTCAGGCCCTCGTCACGCATCGCCGCCACGTACTCGGCGACCAGGTCACGGCCGGCCGGGGTGCGACGGACCACGCTCAGGTCGCTCAACCGCGTGTCCCACAGGGCCACTCCGTCGTGGTGCCGTGCCGTCAGGACGGCGTAACCGGCCCCGGCGCGGGCGAAGAGCCGGGCCCAGGCGGCGGCGTCGAAGCGGGACGCGGTGAAGCCGTCGAGTTGGCGCATGTACCGTTCGTGCGGCATGACGTGGTCGAACAGTGCCCAGGACTCGGGCACGCCCTCGACCGAGTAGATGCCGTAGTGCACGAAAATGCCGAGCTTGGCTTCGGTGAACCAGGGTTGCATGGTCATGGTGGACCGTCCTCGCCTCTCTCGTGACGGACACGTGCCGACGGGCCCGGGCCTCGGACACGACGGCCTCCGCGGCTCCCTCGTCACACGAGCCGCAGCACTTTCGCGCTGACACCGTAGCCCTCCCGACCTCATCCCTCGCCCCTGCCCTCGACGGTTGCGTCCCGTCACACGCGGTCACCCGCTGCGTACCCAGGCCCGCGCCTCATCGCAGTCCAGCCCCGGAACCCATTCGTCGGCCCGGCCGCGGTCGCCGCCGTGGGGCAGCGGTCCCACGCCCAGCACTCGCAGGCCCGCGCGTGCCGCCGACTCGACTCCCGTGAGGGAGTCCTCGACGGCGAGAGTCGCCCGTGGCGGAACCCCGCACAGGCGGGCCGCCGTGCTGTACACGTCGGGCCACGGTTTGGGCCGTACAGCCGGCTCCGCCCCGTCCTCCCCCTCCGCCGCCGGGCTCGGCCCGCGGGAGTGCTCCGGCTGCACCGTGGGCACGACGACGTGCCGGAAGTAGCGTCGCAGTCCGGCGCGGAGGAGGCTCTCGTCCACGACCTCCAGCGGGCAGTTGCTGGCGACGGCCAAGGGAAGCCGGCGCGAGCACAGCCGTACGAACTCGGGAGCGCCCGGCATGGTCAGCGGGTCTTCCGTGACGAGCGAGAGGAAGTGCCGGAGCAGGGCGGCGGAGAGGTCGGCGGCCAGGTCGGGCTTGTTCGTCTCCTGTGCCATCAGGCGGCCGCAGTCGAGGTAGTGCACTCCCTTGGCCCGCTCGGCGAATCCCGGCGGAGTCGGCAGTCCGAACTCGCGGAAGGCCCGTGTGCGGGCGTCCTGCCAATGCCGTTCGGTGTCCATCAGGGTTCCGTCGCAGTCAAAGACGATGGCCTCGGGTGACCAGTCGGCCAGGGTGCGTGAGATCGGCGCCACGGTGTCTCCTCGGGTGGGCGGTCCCGCGCGTGGCAGGACCGCGATTCGTGGTGATGCCGCATGGCACGGCGAACGGTCAGGACCGTCGGCGTTCCCGCCCGGGATCCGGCCAGGGGGTGCGCATTTACGGGCATCAACCGCAAAAGGAAAACATTGCGACGGCTACGTTATTTCTCACCCGAAACGAGACGCAATCACCATTTCGAGTGCTCGCCCGCAAGGCGTTCGTGGTGTATGCGCTGCGCAGACGCGGGAATCGCTCGAATAGCTGACTGGTAGTCATGGGCGGGACAACCCGGGTGACTTGCTGCATCCCGGACGCACCGGACATCGACTGCCGGGACGCGGTGACGGTGCGGCGCGTTGGCCAGGAATCGCGCCCGGTGAGGTCGGGGTCCACCCGCACGCGTGCATATTCGAAAGGAATGTGGAACAACCGCGCACGGTTGACGCTCGATTGCTCCAGGCGTACGCGGGCGCACTACATTTCCGTCATTCATTCCATGACGAGCGGAAAGCACGGAACCTTGCAGGAACGGGCCAGAGCAACCCGCAGATCACTTCTCGAGGCGGCCGCCTGCCTCTTCGCCCAGCACGGATACGCGGGGACCAGCGTCAATGACATAAGCGCCCGGTCCGGACGCACCAGCGGGTCCGTCTACTTCCACTACACCAGCAAGGAGGGCATCGCGCTGGCCGTCGTCCAGGGCGGCTTCGCCACCTGGCCCGGCCTCGCGGCCTGCTACGTCGACCACACCGTGCCGCCGCTGAAACGCCTCGTCGTACTGAGCCACGAGGTCGCCCGCGCCCTCTCCGAAGATCCCCTGACCCGAGCCGGCGCCCGTCTGTGGGCGGAGCGCGACACGATCAACCTGCATCTCCCCGACCCGTTCGTTCTCTGGACGACCGCGGTGACACGTCTGCTGGCCCAGGCCCGGATCACGGGGCACCTGGCCGCCCACGTACGGCCGGCCGCCACGGCACGGACCCTGGTGCGTGCCTTCTTCGGCTTCTGCACCCTCACCGAGGCCCTGGAAGGTCCCCACGCCGTCAGCGTTCGCGTCGCCGACTGGTGGGACCTGACGCTGCCTGCCCTCCTGCCGGACTCACGCCCGGCCGACGGCGCCTGAGCCACACGGTTACGTGTCCGTAGGCGCCAGGTTCTGCAGGCCCACCACACGCAGCAACCGCAAGCGCTCGTACGACTCCGTGCCCGGGCGGGCCGTGTGGATGACGAGCTGCTGATTGTGGTCGGAGTTGACCAGGACCTCGCAGTCGAGTTCGAGGGTGCCGATCGCAGGGTGCCGGAAGCGTTTCGTGGAAGCGCGACGTACAGCGACGTCGTGTTCGTCCCAGAGATGAGCGAATTCCGTGCTCGCGGCGCGTAGCTCGGCGGCGAGGGCGGCGGGCTCGGGGTCCGCGGGGCGGGACGCGGCCACCGCTCGCAGGCAGGCCACCTGCTCGCGGGCGCGCTGCGGGCGGTCCTCGGGCGGGAACAGCTCCTGGGCCGTCGGATCCAGAAAGAAGCGGCGGATCATGTTGCGCCCTCGAGGCGGGCGGGAGAGGAGGTCTCCGCTCAGCGCCCGCGACAACGCGTTCTGGGCCAGGACCTCACCGCAGTCGGTCGCCACCATCGCCGGGGTGTCGTGCAGCCGGTCCAGTACCAGGAGCAAGCCCGGGCGCACATGCGTGCTGGTCGCCTCACTGCGCGGCGGTTCCTCACCGGTGAGGTGGAAGAGGTGGTCGCGTTCGACCTCCGTCAGGCGCAGGGCGCGGGCCAGCGCGGTGAGCATCTGGCGGGACGGGCGCGGACCCCGTGACTGTTCCAGCCGCGTGTAGTAGTCCACGGACATGCCGGCCAGCTGGGCGACCTCCTCGCGGCGCAGCCCTGGTGTGCGACGGCGTGCTCCGGCCGTGAGCCCCACGTCGGAGGGGTTGAGGCGGGCGCGGGCACGGCGCAGGAAGTCGGCGATTTCGGCGCGATTCACCTTTCCAGGGTGCGGCAGGCCGGCCGGCTTATCCAGGGACTCGCGATCCCCTGATGAAGAAGTCTCTCCCCCCTCGCCCCGCACCGGCCCAGGCTGGTCCTCAACGACAGGTGAGACGGAGCGTGAGGAGCACGTCATGCTGACTTTGGTGACCGGTACGACGGGACAGATCGGACGTCGTTTCGTGCCGCGGCTGCTGGCCCAGCGCCGGCCGGACGAGCAGGTGCGAGTCCTGGTGCGGGATGCGGCCCGCGGCGAGCGGTTCACGGAGCTGGGCGCCCAGGTCGCCGTGGGAGACATGCGCGACGATGAGACACTCCGTAAGGCGCTCGTCGGCGTGGACGCCGTAGTGAACGTTGCCGCCTCCTTCCGCGGGGTGCCGGACGAGGAGGCCTGGGCCGTCAACCGGGACGCGGCGGTGGCCCTGGGCCGCGCCGCGCAGGTCTCGGGCGTGGAGCGGTTCGTGCAGGTCAGCACGAACAATGTGTACGGCCTCGGACGTGGCCGCCCGCTGACCGAGGACGACGCGAGCCGGCCGGGCGGCGCGTTGTGGGGCGCCTATCCCGAGTCCAAGGCCGAGGCCGAGCGCGAACTGCTCGCGCTCAGGGGTCTGGACGTACGCATCGGGCGGCTTCCCTTCGTCTACGGCGAGGGCGACCCGCACCTCGCCAACGTGATGCCCTGGGCGTCCGGTTGGGCGCCGCACCAGCGCCTGCAGATGGCCCACCACGCGGACGTCGCCCAGGGCCTGATGCGTCTGCTGTACGCACCGGGCATCGCCGGCCGGATCTACAACATCGCCGATGACGCTCCTGTCACGACGGTGGAGCTGTATCAGCTCAACGGTGCCGAGGTGCCCGGCGAGCTGTACGAGCTCACGGACCCCGACCCCTGGTTCGGCATCATGTCCAGCCAGCGGATCCGCCGGGAACTCGGCTACCGGCCGATCTATCCGAGCGTCTGGACGGCCCGGGACGCCGGAGCCCTGTGACCGTACTCGGCCCGTCCGGAGGACGCACCCGGGACCGTGCGGCGCGGCCGGCGGGGGAGGCATGAGGCCCGTGGTGCGTCCTTCGACCGGTTCCGCACCGTCGCCGCACGGTTCGGCAAGCCGGGTGACTATTCCGCGGGCGCGCCCCCGCGGCCGATCTTGTCCAACTCGGCGAGATCCTCGCCGGAGAGCGAGAGCCCCGCGCCGGTGACGTTCTCGCGCAGGTGCGCCACCGACGATGTGCCGGGAATGAGCAGGATGTTCGGCGACCGCCGCAGCAGCCAGGCCAGGGCCACTGACATCGGCGTCGCGGCCAGCCGCGTGGCCACGGCGGAGAGCGCCGTGGACTGCAGCGGGGTGAAGCCGCCGAGCGGGAAGAAGGGCACGTAGGCGATGCCCTTGCCGGCGAGTTCGTCGATCAGCTCGTCGTCCTGACGGTAGGCGAGGTTGTACATGTTCTGCACGCACACGATCGGCGCGATCGCCTGCGCCTCGGCGACCTGCTCCGCGGTCGCGTTGCTCACTCCGAGGTGCCGGATCAGGCCCTGCCGCTGGAGCTCGACGAGGGTTTCGAAGGGCTCGGCGAGCGAGCCGGGCCGGGGCCCCCGGGCGTCGCCGAGCCGGAGGTTGACCACGTCGAGCGATTCGAGGCCGAGATCCTCGAGGTCCTCGCGGACGGCACGGCGCAGGTCCTCGGGCCGCCGGGCAGGGGGCCAGCCGCCCTGCTGATCGCGGACCGCACCGACCTTGGTCACGATGTGCAACGACGCGGCGTAGGGGTGCAGCGCTTCACGGATCAGCCGGTTGGTGACGCGCGGCCCGTAGGCACCGGAGGTGTCGATGTGGGTGATCCCGAGGGCGGCGGCCTCGCGCAGGACGGCGAGCGCGCCGTCGTGGTCGGCGGGCGGGCCCATGACCCCGGGGCCGGCGAGCTGCATGGCGCCGTACCCGAAGCGGGTGACGGTCAGATCGCCCAGGTCCCAGGTGCCGCCGGCGAGTGACGCGGATGGTGTGTTCAGGGTTTCGCTCATGCCGTCGATGCTCGCCCGCGGACGACCTGCCCAGCCAATACCGATGCGGTGCTCTGTCATACCCGGTGGGTATCACCGGGGTACGCTGTGGCATGGACACCTTGGAGACCCGTGAGCTGAGGTACTTCGTGGCCGTCGCGGAGGAACTCCACTTCGGTCGTGCCGCCGAGCGCCTCGGCATGGCCCAGCCACCGCTGTCCCGGGCGATCCAGCAGCTGGAGCGGCGCCTCGGCGTACGTCTGCTGATGCGCAACCGCCGCGGAGTCGCCCTGACCGGCGCCGGAGAAATGCTGCTGCACGAGGGCCGCGCAGCACTCGACGCGACCACCGCCGCCGCTCGCCGCACCCGTCGCGCCGGTGGCGCCGACCGTCCGGACGGCTCCCGCAACCGCCTGGTACTGGCCGTGAAAGCAGGTGCGTCCCACGAACTGCTGCACAAGCTCCTCGACGCCTACGCTGCCGAGCCCGGAGCCGCCGAGGTCGAGGTGCTGCCGAGCGGCACGTGCGAGCAGGAAGGGATGCTGCGCGACGGCCGAGCCGACGTGGCGCTCATGCACGCGCCGTTCAACTCCCTCGCCGGGTTCGACAGCGAGGAACTGATGACCGAGGGGCAGATCGCCGTCCTGCCCGCCGGGCACCCGCTCGCCGCGCAGAAGACCTTGTCCCTGTCCGACGTCAGTGACATCCCCGACCTTCCCCTCGCCCGGTGGTCCCGCCACGGCACGTACCCACCGGGCCCGGGCCCCGAGATCCACGACCAGACGCAGCTGGCCCAGCTGATCGCCCTCGGACGCACCGTGGCCGTCTTCCCCGACTCGGCCCGCGCCTGGCTGTGGGCCGAGCACGCCGCGGTTCCCCTGACCGATGCACCTCCCGTCGTCACCCACATCGCCTGGCCCGCGCACAGCCGCTCCCTCGCCCTCGCCGGGCTGATCCGCACGGCCACCCGGTTGTGACCGCCGCAGGTACCGAGGACCGGTTCACCCCGCATCCGGAACGGCTCGTCGCTCGACCCGCGGTCACCTCCCCGGCGTTCGTGAAGTGCCGGCCACCACGACAGCCCCCGCGTCAAGTCGGCCGGCCGCGGCCGCGGCCCCGCCCCCGGTCGGCGGAGGCAACCCCTCGGCGCGCCGAGGCCGCCGGGACGAGCACGGTGAGTTCGTGCTCGTGAAGCCGCGCGAGGCCGCCGCCGCGAGCACCTCGTCCGTCTGCGGTGTCGCTCCCGGGCCAAGTGGCGGGCAAGGCGGGCTCATTCACCGCTCGGCCATGCAACCGTCGCGGGCGGGTCGCCGGGGCGACGCGTGGTCTCCGCCCGAGTTCTCGATCATGTGACGTCGTCCCAGTGGCGGGTGCGGTCGCGGTCCCGGCGTCGGATGCGCGTCGGCCTCGCCCGCTCCCTGACGAAGGAGAGAGTCCGTGCACGCGTTCACAAGACGCCGTTCCCGTGTCGTCGCGGCAGTGGCGACCCTGATGTTCACCGCCGCCGTCGCGGCCGTACCCTCGGCGCAGGCCTCTGCGCCCGCCGTGCCACCCGGGGTCGTTCCCCGGGCGGAGACCGCCGCGCTGTTCGACGACGACCAGGGCGGGAACGCGAACGCCGACGACCCGGCGATCTGGCGCAACTCCGCCGACCCGGACGCCAGTCTCGTCATCGCCACGGCCAAGGAGGGTGGCCTGCGGGTCTACGACCTCGACGCCCGGCAGGTGCAGTCGGTCCCCGCACCCGCGGCGCCGGGAGCGGACGACGCTCCCGGCCGCTTCAACAACGTCGACCTGGTGCACCGGACGTCCTCGGTCTCCGGCGCCACGGACCTGGCGGTCGTCAGCGACCGCGGCAGCGACAAGCTGCGCATCTACCGCGTGGAGGGTGACCGGCCGGACGCCCCGCTCACCGATGTGACGGACGCCTCGGCCCCGTGGATCTTCTCCGGCTCCCAGGAGGAGGTCAACGAGGAGAGCACCGCCTACGGCCTGGCGACGTACACCGACTCTGCGACCGGCAGGTCCTACGCGCTCGTCAGCCAGAACGCGACCACCCGCATCGCGCTGCTGGAGCTGATCACGACGCGCGACGGCAAGGTGTCCTACCGGAAGGTCCGCACCCTGGACCTGCCCGCCGCCTTCACGATGCCCGACGGCACGAAGTGGTCCCCCTGCGGCGACCCCGGCGAAGGCCCGCAGGTCGAGGGCATGGTCGTCGACCCGGAGACGGGCATACTCTTCGCCGGGCAGGAAGACGTGGGCATCTGGCGGCTGCGGGCCGACCTCAAGGGCGCCCCCGTCCTGCAGGACAAGGTCCGCGAGTACGGCGTGCCGGCCACGTACGACGAGGCGTCCGACGAGTGCGTGGCGGGCGACGACCCCGGCTTCGGGGGTGTCAGGGTGTCGGCGGACGTCGAGGGCCTGACCCTGCTGAAGCAGGACGACGGGGACGGCTACCTGCTCACCTCCAGCCAGGGCGACGACACCTTCGTCGCCTACGACCGTGAAAGGTCCGACGACTACGAGTACGAGGGCGGCTTCCGGGTGAGTGCCGCGTCCGAGTCGCTGGACGGTTCCGAGGAGTGCGACGGCGCGGACGTGCTCGCCGAACCGCTCGGCAGCAGGTACCCGAACGGCCTGCTCGTCGTCCAGGACGGGCACATGGCTCCTGAGGACGGCGACCGTGAAGCCACGGGCTTCAAGTTCGTCGACCTCGCCGACGTCCTGGAGGCGCTCGACGACTGACGAGTGTGCCGGCGCCGGCACAGGGCGTAGACCGACGCGTCCGCAGGCACTCGGACGAGGTGCGCCGATGCCGGTTGCCGACCGCTCCAGTGTCCTCTGTCCTCTGCGAGTGACGGACGTCGATACCCTGCTGGTCGTCTGTTCACGGGCGGGCGAGGTGCTCGCCCGCCCTCAGTTGTCGGAAGGCGCCGTATGAGCATCCTGGAGAACGCCGAACCCGCCGAGGACTCCGGCGATGCGCGGGAGGCCGATGCGGGGGAGGCCGATGCGCGGGCCCGTAAACAGCGGCTGCGCCGGCGGCTGGAGCGCCTGATCGGCATTGCGGCCACCGAAGGCAACGAGCTCATACCCCTGCGTAACGGTGATGCGATCTTCCCGGCCATGCTCGACGCGGTGCGCGCCGCCGAGCGCACCATCGACATGATGACCTTCGTGTACTGGCGAGGTCAGATCGCCCGGGACTTCGCCGCCGCACTCGCCGACCGGGCCCGGGCGGGGGTGCGGGTACGGCTGCTGCTCGACGGGTTCGGCGCCAAGGAGATCGAGCAGGAGCTGCTCGATGCCATGGAGGACGCCGGCGTCCAGGTGGCCTGGTTCCGCAAACCGCTGAGGCTGTCGCCGTTCAAGCAGAACCACCGTTGCCACCGCAAGGCCCTCGTCATCGACGAGCACACCGCTTTCACCGGCGGCGTAGGCATCGCCGAGGAGTGGTGCGGTGACGCCCGCAACCCCGGTGAGTGGCGCGACACCCATGTGCAGGTCCGGGGCCCGGCCGTGGACGGGATCGCCGCAGCCTTCGCACAGAACTGGGCCGAATGCCACGACGAACTCTTCGACGACCGTGACCGCTTCACCGGACACGACCAGGTCGGGACCTCGACCGTGCAGGTCGTGCGAGGTTCGGCCAGCTTCGGCTGGCAGGACATGCAGACCCTCATCCGCGTCATGCTCACCTCCGCCGAGGTGCGCTTCCGGCTGGCCACGGCCTACTTCGCCCCGGACCGCTACTTCATCGACCTGCTGTGCGCGACCGCCCGCCGCGGGGTCACCGTGGAGATACTGCTGCCCGGCCCCCACACCGACCAGCGTGCCTGCCAGCTCGCGGGCCAGCACCACTACGCCCGTCTGCTCGAGGCGGGTGTGGCCATCCGCCAGTACCAGCCCACCATGATGCACGCGAAGATCATGACCGTGGACGGGGTGGCGTCGCTGATCGGCTCGACCAACTTCAACCGCCGTTCCATGGACCACGACGAAGAGATCATGCTCGCCGTGCTGGACGAAACGTTCACCGCCGTGCTCGACCGGGACTACGACGCGGACCTGGAACGCAGTGTCACCATCGATCCGGGCCGCTGGAGACGGCGGGCGGCCGTTCAACGGCTTCGGGAGGCCGCGGTCGTCCCCGTCAGACGGTTCCTGTAGGTCGCGGAGCGAGACCGGGGTTCAGGACGGCGCGCCCAGCGACCGGCCGGAGATGCCGCAGTCCCGTCCGCACCCGCTGCCGCCGGGTGAGCCGGTGACTGACACCCGCCGTCAGGATCGCCCCTCCGGCCATCTCCCCGGCGCTCCTGATCGTCTGCCGGGACGGTGGAGCCTTGCCGTCGACACGGTTGGCGTCGCTGAACAGGCGACGGAAGTCGGTGCCGTACGAAGCGCCGGACGGTGCGAGGCGTCGACGTAGTCCTCGTGAGGAACAGTTCCTCGGGCTCGGCCGGCTGCGCGCTTCCCGGCCTGCGTGGTACCCAGGACACGTCGGGACGGATTGACGGCCGCTCACGGGCGTCACGCGGACGATGCCGGGGCGTACTCGTACCAGTCGAAGGCGACCGTGCCCTCGGTGGCGTACATGCCGATCACACGGCCGGTGAAGCCACAGGCGACCTCGGTGGACAGATAGCGCCCGTCCAGTTCGGCGAGCTGCCGGGTGTCCGGAGCGTCGGGATCGCCGAACCCGAAGGCGATGGTGTCGGGCCCCGTGGTCCCGCCGTCGGTGAGTTCGGGGGACGCGGGGACGAGGTCTGAGGTCCGGATCGTGACGGTGAGATACAGCGGCCCGGCCGGGACCGGTCGGCGGGCCACGGTCTGGCGCAGCGGCCCGATCCGGGCGACGACACGGACCTCCCCGCCCCCGGCCTCCACCTCGTAGTGGTGGGCCTCGTCGAGACGTACGCAGAGACCGCCGCGTCCCGTACCCGGGTCGATCAGGGCGGTGACGCGGCAGTCGTGATGCTGCTGGCGCCGCCCGACAAAGGTGTACCCGGGGCGGTCGAGCGCGGGGCCGGTGGCGCTGAGGAGCAGCCAGCCCGGCCGCTCGGCGAGCGACCAGGAGCCTTCCCGGCGGGCGAACGGCGAGATCCAGTGCGGTGCGAGGGAGGACCCGTCGAAGTCGTCCCGGGCGGGCGGGGCCGGAAGGGGGTGCCAGGCACCGCCCGGGGCCGCATGGCTCACGGGAACGGGCGCGACGACGGGCCATCCGTCCCGGTCCCACTCCACGGGTGTCAGGAACGTCTCGCGACCGAGCACGTGCACGTCGGGCGTGAAGCCGCGGGGGCGGACACCGAGCAGTACCATCCACCAGCTGCCGTCGGGAGCCTCCACCAGGTCGGCGTGGCCCGTGTTCTGGATGGGGCGCGCGGTACCGCTGTGGGACAGCACGGGGTTGGCGGGCGCGCCTTCCCAGGGGCCGCGCGGCGAGCGGCTGCGGGCCACGGACACGCTGTGCCCGCGTTCCGTGCCGCCTTCCGCGACCAGCAGGTACCACCAGTCGCCGATGCGGTAGAGGTGCGGCGCCTCGGGGTACTTGAGGCCGCTGCCCGACCACGTGGCGAAGGGCTCCTCCAGCACCTCGCCCTTGACCGGGTCGATCCTGGCCATGTTGACGCCCCCTTCGGGGCCGGAGAAGGCACACCAGCAGGTGCCGTCCTCCTCCCACGCCAGGTCGGGATCGATTCCGGTCAGGTCGATCCACACGGGGTCGCTCCAGGGCCCTTCCGGCCGCTCGGCCGAGACGACGAAGTTGCCGCCACCGTCGATGTTGGTGTTGATGACCCAGTAGCGGCCGTCGTGGTGACGGATGGTCGGGGCGTAAAGGCCTCCGGACGCCTTGGCGCCGGGGAGAGGCAGCGGCAGTTGCCCGGGACGGTCGAGGACGTTGCCGATCTGCTCCCAGTGCACGAGGTCCTTGCTGTGGAAGAGCGGCAGCCCGGGAAAGTACTCGAAGCTGGAACACACCAGGTAGTAGTCGTCACCGACCCGGCACACGCTCGGATCAGGATGAAACCCACTGATCACCGGATTGTCGTACATATGCACGGAAGTGTCTTCCCTTCGAGCCGCCCGGGTGCCGAGAGTCTAACCAGGCCGTGTATCGAAAGTGGATCTTGAGCGATGAATGATCGCGGTTCATGGCGCGGGGAGACCTCACGGACGAACAGTGGGCGATGTTGGGGCAGTTGTTCAGTTGTTGCCACAGGGGATGAATGCGGGACGGCCGGGGCCGGACGGGCGGTGTGCCGCGCCCATCGGCATGCGGCCGGGGCCAGGAATCAGAGCGACCTGCACCCGGCCGACTACCGTGAGCATCACGCTGTCGAATGCGGCATCAATCGCCCCAAGAGGCACCGGGCCGTGGCCACGAGGTACGACAAGCCGGCTGTGCGCTACGAGGCGACCGTACTGGTGGCTGCGATCAACGAGTGGCTGTGACCTGACGGCGTCAGGTCAGGCTGCGGCGTGCCAGGGCGAGAAACTCCGCCTTGAACGGCTCCAGGCGCTCAACCAGGTTCCCCCCGTCACGCTCCTGCCAGACCGCTTGATTCAGGGCGTGGGCGTAGGCGGTCGTCGGTGAGTGAAGGTCAGGGGCACACAGCAACTCGATGCTCTTCTCGGCTATTCGAAGACCGTCCATCGCCGGTCTGGCCGTCGCATACCAGTCATCGCCGACCTCCCATCGAGGCGGCCTCGCATGCGCCACGCCCTCAGCCTCCAGTGCACACCGGATGAACTCCAGCACGGTCCTGATCTGCTCGGCACGTCGCTCCTCCACCCGTGCCGCAGCCCGCCTTTGTCCGTCAGCCCGGTCGGCTGCCCGCTGCGTCGTGCGCTGGGTCAGATACGTCAGCACACCACCTACAGCCACACCGGCTATCGAAATCACTGGGGTCCACAGGTCTCCTGCCACAGCCGATTACTACCAGTACTTGCCCATCGACCGCTGCCGATCTTGGGAGACAAGCTTGTATGCCCACTGCCCCAAGCCGCTCCAAGACCCGGGACGGTTGACCGTGACCGGAGGGGGCCTCGTAGGACGATGCGCGCGAAACGGCTGGTATTACTGGGGCATGCATGAAGAGATTGCACGCTCCGCGATCGACACGTTCATCTCCGCGTTCAACGCCTCGGACGACAACTATGTGACCGTCCTGCTCTCCCAGGCGCTCACCTCGGACGTGGTCTTCTGGGGACCGTTGGGTCGCAGCGAAGGAATCGCGGAGGTCGAGCGATTCGTGCTGGACATCCGGCGCCACCCGGCGGGGACCGGCACCATGGTGCGCTGCTCGGCGGTGGACATGCCCGACGAATGGGCTCGGTACCAGTGGGTCTTCACCACACCTGACGGAGGCCCCCGCCTCGCGGGAACGGACGTCGTCCATCTGCGACGGAGCCTCATCGACCAGGTCATCGTCTTCGCTGGGGAGATCGAGCCGTCCACCTCCTGAGCCGTCCTTCTGTCGCTGTCCTTCTCTTGGACGTGCCGGGCGGCGTTCGGGGGCTGTGCTGTCAGCGGTTGGTCAGGCCGCGGTGTTGAGGGGCGTCCGCGTTGTACGTGAGGGGCCCACGCTGCATGAGAGGGCGACAGTGCTGCTGCGCTCCGTTGCCCGTTGATCTCCGCTGCCGAGCCGACTCTCAGGTCATCGAAAGTTTCGCACGGCGTGCACGCGATTGCGCGCTATCCCTCTCGTCTCTCCTCTCCTCTCTCGCGACGTTTCGGAAACGAGGTGGTGTGAGCTGGGAGTTAGTGTTCGCGAGGGCTTCTATCCGTGAAGGGGAAGTTTCCGAAAGTAGGTCGAAACTATTGACAGTGCCATGGCAACTCGCGAAAGCTGTGGCCACTGAACGACAGGGCGGCCGTCGGCCCGTTCGCGTCATGTGGCCGGGCACGGCGACCGGTTGTCACGGCGTGACGACCGGGAGGCCCCGTAGTGGTTCGTGCAAGGCAGCGGGCGGCAGAAGTCGCTCGCCCCCCACCCGCCTTCATCGGGAGAACGCATGCAGCAGGACGGCACTCAGCAGGACCGGACCAAGCAGAATCCCGCCCCCCTCAACGGAGTGAGCCGACGAGGCTTCCTCGGTGGCGCCGGCACCCTCGCGCTCGCAACCGCGTCCGGGCTGCTGCTGCCCGGCACCGCCCACGCCGCCACCACCATCACCACCAACCAGACCGGCACCGACGGCATGTACTACTCGTTCTGGACCGACGGCGGCGGCTCCGTCTCCATGACGCTCAACGGTGGCGGCAGCTACAGCACCCAGTGGACCAACTGCGGCAACTTCGTCGCCGGCAAGGGCTGGAGCACCGGCGGACGCAGGACGGTCCGCTACAACGGCTACTTCAACCCGTCGGGCAACGGCTACGGCTGCCTCTACGGCTGGACCTCGAACCCGCTGGTGGAGTACTACATCGTCGACAACTGGGGCAGCTACCGGCCCACCGGTACGTACAAGGGCACCGTCTCCAGCGACGGCGGCACCTATGACATCTACCAGACGACCCGGTACAACGCCCCCTCCGTGGAAGGCACCAAGACGTTCCAGCAGTACTGGAGCGTCCGGCAGTCGAAGGTGACCAGCGGCTCCGGCACCATCACCACCGGCAACCACTTCGACGCCTGGGCACGCGCGGGCATGAACATGGGCCAGTTCAAGTACTACATGATCATGGCCACCGAGGGCTATCAGAGCAGTGGCAGCTCGAACATCACGGTCAGCGGTTGACCTCTGTCCGGTGGACAGCGGGTTGTGGGCCCCGCCCCGTCTACGGGGCGGGGCCCACAACCGTCGTCGACTGCGGGATCGGCAGGGCTTCCGTCTGCCGGTCGGTGTCGGAACCGCCGAACTGTTCCGGCCGCCACTAGGACCTGACCACTCGACACTCGCACGTGTCGGCCATGGCCGAGGAACTCTTCCCAGAAGCCCCTGCGCACCGACGACGACAGCTCGGGTATTCAGATGCTGTTGGCGATGCTCTCGTGGTTCCGTTCCCCCTCGCGGGTCTGGATGCCGGCGGCGAGCAACTTGTGGGCGCGTTCGGTGACATCGTCGCCGAACGCGGCGTACAGGCCCTCGTTCTCCACGGCGTAAGCCGTGCGGGGGATCGGAGGAGCGATCGCGTCGACCGCGGCCTTGGTGATGGAGAGGACCTCCGGTCGCAGGCCGGCGATCCGCCGGGCCAGGGCGCTCACGAACGCGTCGAGTTCCTCGGCGGGCAGCGCACGGTTGATCAGGCCGTAGCGTTCCGCGAGTTCCGCGCCCACGAGTTCGGCGCCGAGGATGAGCTCCAGTGCCCGGGCTCGGCCCGTCAGGCGGGTCATGTTCACCGTGCCGCCGCCTCCGGGGAGTATCCCCAGCAAGGACTCCGGCTGTCCCTGCCCCGACTTGCCGATCGCCGCGAAGCGCATGTCCAGGTACATGAAGAACTCGTTGCCCGCGCCGCGCGCGAAACCCGCGAGCTTGCCGATGGTGAGCTGGGGCAGCGAGCGGACCTCCTCGCTCAGCGCCTGGAGGATGTTCAGGCCCTCGGGCAGGGGTGCGTCCGGTGCGGCCGCGATCGCGGCGCGGGTGGCTGCGGGCAGCGCGTCCGGGTCGGTGAGGTAGGCCATGTCACCGTGCGCGATGAAGAACTCCGGGTCGGCGCTTTCGAAGACGATGACGCGGACGTCGGCGTCGTCACGCACCCGCGCGACGAACGCCCGCAGGGACGGCAGCAGAACCGCGTCCATCAGATTGAGCGGCGGGTGATCGATAGTCACCGTCGCGACACCGCCCGAGACGTCGATCGTCAGGGCGGAGAGGTCGTCGTAGCTCATGGGTGGCTCCACTTCGTATGAGGGCCTGGTGCCGTGACTGTGCCGCCACCGGGTAGGAGTTGCGACTCTTAGCATCACGGCTGACACTGAGTATCAAGTTACGAATCAAGTCGCACAAAAGCAAACGGGTGTTGCCGAGTACACTTGGCGCCATGAGTGCAGCACCCGTCGGTACCCGTGAGATCGGCCGTCACGCGGTACGAGCAGAGCTGGCCCGCGTGGCGTTCAACCGGTTCTGCCTCACCGGTTTCGACCAGGTCACCTTCGCCGACCTCGCCGAGGCGGCCGGAGTGTCGCGGAGCACCTTCCTGCGCTACTTCGGCACCAAGGAGGACGTGGTCCTGTTCGTCTTCGACCCCGTCGGTGACGTCATCGCCGACGCGCTCGACGCGGACCGGGGCAACGAGGACGACTGGAGCAGGCTGCGCAACGCCCTGGAATCAGCCGCGGACTTCCTCGTACGCGATGTCCAGCACCTCGTGACGATCCTCGGCCTCGTCGACCAGACCCCGGCCCTGTGCGCACGGCTCCGCGAGAAGCAGACCGAATGGCGACCCAAGATCGTCGCCCGGCTGCGGGGGACCGCCTCCCCGGCCGACGGTTCACCGGTCATCGCCGACGTGCGCGCCGCGGCAGCACTCGAATGCCTGTGGATCGTCCTCGGGCAGTGGAGCGCGAACGGCGGCCGAGAAGACCTCGGCGAGCTGCTGGACGCCGCGTTCGCCGCCTTCTCCACCCCCGCACGCGCGTAGACGGATGCTCCGCCGTATAAGGCCGATGACGGCTCGGCGAGGGCACCCACGGCGCGGGACAGACGGAGGCAGTCACACGAGCGCGTCTCGTCGCGTGTCGGCGGCTGCGTGCCGGTTGACGGCCCAGGCAAGGAGTGCGCAGAGGGCGAAGGCGGCGCCGAGAAGGCTGGATCCGGCCCACCCCGCGGCCGAGTACACCGCGGTGGTGCTGGTTGCTCCGACGGCAGAGCCGAAGGAGTAGAAAATCATGTAGCCGCCGATGACACTGCTGGTCCGGTGTGAGTATGCGGCCGTGAGCAGGTGTTGGTTGCTGACGTGTACTGCCTGAACCGCGAAGTCGAGAACGATCACGCCGACGACGACCGGCCAGAGTGACCACGATGCTTGTCCCGTCGCCAGCCATGAGGCGGCCAGGAGGGCGAGTGCACCGCCGGTGATGGCGTTGGCGCGGCCGGCGTCGGCCCCCTGTCCGGCTCGGAAGGCGCCCAGCGCACCGGCGAGTCCCGCGATCCCGAAGAGACCGATCTGAGCCGTGTTCAGATGCCATGGTTCGGCCGCGAGTGGCAGGGCCAGGCCGCTCCACAGCGTGCCGAAGGAAGCGAACAGGAAGAACGTGATCAGTCCGCGCGAAACGAACAGGCGCTCACGGAACAGGCGCCTCAGCGAGATCAGCACCGCGACATACGTGGTCTGGCCGTCGCGCGGGTCGAACGGCAGGAGCCTCAGCACGCAGCCGGAGAGCGCGAGGAGGAGCACGGCAAGTACCACGTAGATGCTTCGCCAGCCCCAGAGGGCAGCGAGACCGCCGGCGAGCAGGCGCGCTCCGAGAATGCCGATGACGACACCGGAGGTCACGGCGCCGAGTGTGCGGCCGCGTTCCCCCGCCATGGACAGGTCGGCGGCGAAGGCGACCGTGGTCTGAACGACGACCGAGAACAGCCCGGCGAGAGCCACCCCGGCAAGCAGGAGCCATGCCTGGGCGGCGACTGCCGCCAGAGCCATGCCGACCGCGGCGAGGAGAAGGTGTCCGGCAATGAGCTTGCGCCGGTCGAACATGTCCCCCAGAGGGACGAGAAGGGCCAAGCCGATCAGGTAGCCGAGCTGCCCCGTGGTGACGATCCATCCCAGGTCGGCTTCCGACAGGCCCAGGTCACCGCCGATCTGGGCCAGTACGGGCTGTGCCACATAGATCGTCGCGACCGCGACCGCGCAGATCACGGCGAACAGCGTCCTCCGGCCAGACGTGAGACCCACCGACCCACCCCCAATGAGTAGCAAAGTGCAACCAAAATGAAGGTACGGCAGAATGGTCTCGATCAGCAACTCTTCAGGAGGAGTCATGGCTCGCACCGCGCCCGGTGCCGAAGGGATCTGGACCGACGCCTCCTGCCCCGTCGCGCGCACGCTCGACCTGGTAGGAGACCGCTGGAGCCTGCTGGTCGTTCGCGACGCGATGGACGGTGCGCGAGCGTTCACCGACTTCCAGCACCGCACCGGAATCGCGCGGAACATCCTCACCGACCGCCTGCGCCGCTTGGTCGAACGCGGAATCCTCGAGCGGCAGACCGCCCCGACGGGGCGGCGACAGCACTACGTCCTCACAGAGGCGGGCCGAGACCTCTTCACCGTCATCGTGGCTGCGCGCCAGTGGGGCGAGCGGCACGCCTTCGCACCGTCCGAAGCCCACTCGGTTCTCGTTGACGAAAGCGGTCTCCCGCTCCCCGAGCTCCGTCCTACCGACGCGCACGGCAAGCCTGTGGACGTCGATACGACCTCTGTGCTGCACGAGCGCTGACCGCAGCGGAAGCCTTCTGGCTCTCCTGGCGGGTGGCGACATTGCGGACCCGCACCACCGCCGTCAACGGGCTTCTGAACCGCAGCAGTTCCGGTGCCGACGTTCCGTCAGCCGGGAATCCCATCAGGTGTATGGGAGCCCCTGTGCCTCGGCGGGGCCCCGTTGTCCCCTCCCGCCCTCACCAGCCCCGTCTGGTACGCGATGACCACGAGCTGCGCCCGGTCGCGGGCGTTGAGTTTCGTCATCGCGCGGTGGATGTGCGTCCGTACCGTCAGCGGGCTGACCACCAGCAACTCGGCGATCTCCGCGTTGGACCCGCCCTCGGCCGCCAGCGCCATCACTTCCCGTTCCCTTCCGGTGAGGTCGGCGAGCCGTTCCGGGGGCACCAGATGGGTGCCGGGCGCCGGGGAGGTGAGGAAGCGGGTGATCAGGGTGCGGGTGGCGCCGGGGGAGAGCAGCGCCTCCCCGGAGGCCACCGTGCGGATGCCGGCCAGCAGGGCGTCCGCGGTGACGTCCTTGCCGAGGAAGCCGCTGGCCCCGGCCCGCAGCGCCTGAGCGACGTAGTCCTCGGTCTCGAAGGTGGTCAGGATCAGCACCCGGGTGCTCGCCAGTTCCGGATCGGCGCAGATCCCCGCAGTGCCGGACAGGCCGTCCGTCCCGGGCATACGGATGTCCATGAGCACGACGTCCGGGTGGTGGGTACGGGCCAACTCCAGCGCCTCCGCCCCGTCGGACGCCTCCCCGACGACCTCCAGGTCCGGGCAGGAGTCGATCAGGATGCGGAACGTGGCCCGCAGCAGGGCCTGGTCGTCCGCGAGCAGCACCTTCACGGTCATGGAGACTCTCCTTCGACGGCGGCGGACGCCTGCAGCGGCAGCGCGGTGGTGACCTCGAAGCCGCCCTCGGGGCGGGGGCCCGCGCACAGGTCGCCGCCGATGGACTGGGCGCGCTCCCGCATGCCGCGCAACCCGAAACCGCCGGACGTCCCGCTGTCGGCGGTGGCGCCGGCCGTGGCCGGGCCGTCATTGCTGACGGTGATGAGCAGCCGGGAGTCGGCGTAGGTGAAGCCGACACGGGTGGCGCGTTCGGGGGCGTGTTTGGCGACGTTGGTGAGGGCTTCCTGCACGATCCGGTACGCGGTCAGGTCCACACCCGGTGTCAGCGGGCGGCGCACGCCCTGCTGGTGGACGACGACTTCCAGACCCGCCGAGCGGTAGGAGTCGATCAGCTCGGGAAGGCGGGCGAGCCCCGGCGCCGGTTCCAGGCCCTCGCCCTCGGGCCGGTCGTCCTGGCGCAGCAGGCCCAGGGTGGCCTTGAGCTCGCGCAACGCCGCGGAGGTGGTGCCGGTGAGGTCGTCGAGGATCTTCCGGCTCTGCTCGGGGTTGCTGCGCGAGAGGTGGGCGGCGGTGCCGGCCTGGGCGTTGGCGAGGGCCAGGTGGTGGGCCACGACGTCGTGCAACTCGCGGGCGATGCGCATGCGTTCCTCGGTGACCCGCAGCCGGGCCTCCTCCTCCCGGGTGCGTTCGGCGTGCTCGGCGCGGGACTTGACCGCTTCCAGATAGTCGCCGCGCAGCCGGGTCAGGCTGCCGCCGACGAGCGGCAGGGCCATCCAGAACACCGGGCCGACCACGGTCAGGACGGGGGAGAGGTCGCGCATGCCGTCGGAGAACAGGTTCACGGTCAGCAGGGCCACCGTGGCGACGAGCGCGTACAGGCGGACGGTCCGGCGGTCGCACAGGACGGCCAGCCAGTACATCGCGGCGAGCAGCGGGGCCAGCAGCATCGGGGTGAGCAGGTAGCCGCGCGCGATCGCGGCGATGGTGACCCCGGCGACCACGACCACGACCGTGCGGGTGTGCGTGCGGTACTTCAGCAGGACGAAGCAGGACAGGCCGAGCAGGACCTCCAGCGACTTCCCCGTGTCCGGGCGGTTGTCGCCGGGGAGGCTGAGCTGCGTGCCGAAGAAGGCGCAGCCGATGAGGGCCAGCACCATCGTCACGTCCACGAAGCGGGGAAAGCGCGGGAAGCGCGACGCGTACTGTTCCACGCGCTCGGTGTAGCGCTCCAGGCTGCTGTTCATGGTGGGCTCTCTCGGTGAGGGGCTGGCATCCATGGTGGACGATGCGAAGCCGCCCGGATCGCTGGGACGACGCCGGGCGGCTCCTGCGCACCCGGGTCAGGTGCGGGCGAGGTCCTTTTCGGCCGGTTCCGCCTCGGGACCGGCCGGGCGGGTCAGGGCCTCGCCCTCCACGTCGACCCGGGGCAGGATCCGGTCCAGCCACTTCGGCAGCCACCAGGCCCGCTCGCCGAGCAGGGCGAGGACGGCCGGGACGATCGCCATCCGGACCACGAAGGCGTCGAGCAGGACGGCCGAGGCGAGGCCGAAGCCGATCATCTTGATCATGGCGTCGCTGTCCCCGATGAACCCGGAGAACACCGCGATCATGATCAGCGCGGCGGCCACGACGACCCGGGCGCTGTGCTGGAACCCGGAGGTCACGGCCTGGGCGGGCCGCTCGCCGTGGACGTACGCCTCGCGCATCCGCGAGACCAGGAAGACCTCGTAGTCCATGGCGAGGCCGAAGACGATGCCGACCAGGAAGATCGGCATCAGGCTCATGATGGGACCGGTGGTCTCCACGCCCAGCAGATCGGCGCCGTGGCCCTGCTGGAAGACCACGACCACCGCGCCGAGCGCGGCGAGCACCGAGAGCAGGAAGCCGGCGGCCGCCTTCAGCGGGACCAGGATCGAGCGGAAGACCACCAGCAGCAGGATCACGGCGAGCCCGACCACCACGAGCAGGTACGGCACCAGCGCGGACTGCACCTTCTCGGAGACGTCGATGTTCATCGCGGTAGTGCCGGTGACCTCGAAGGTCGCCCCGGCCTCGGACTCGATGCCGGGCCGGTCGCCGCGGATGGTGTTGACCAGGTCCTTGGTCTCCTGGCCGGTCGGCGCGGTGGTGGGGACGACGGAGAAGACGGCCGTGTCGCCGGATTCGTTGAACTGCGCCGGGGACACCGACACCACGCCCTCGGTGCCGCCGATCCGCCCGGAGACGGTCTCGGCCGCGGCCTTCGGGTCGTCGGCGTCCCTGGCGTCCACGACCACGGTCAACGGTCCGTTGAAGCCGGGCCCGAAGCCCTCGGCGAGCGCGTCGTAGGCCCGCCGCTGGGTGGTCTCCGTGGACATGGCCTCGTCGCCGGGCATCCCGAGCTGAAGGTCGGTCATCGGCAACGCCAGGGCGCCGAGGCCCGCGACGGCCGCGAGCAGCACGGGCAGCGGGCGGCGCAGCACGAAGCTCGCCCAGCGGGTGCCGCCGTTGACCTTGCGCGTCTCCCGCGGCGCACCGCCCGCTCGGCGGGCCTTGCGGTCCTTGCGGGTCAGGATGGCGTTGGGCCAGAAACCGAGGAGGGCCGGCACCAGGGTCAGCGCGATGAGCACGCCGATGACGACCGCGCCCGCCGCGCCCAGACCCATCTCCGTCAGCATCGGGATACCGACGACGGAGAGACCGGCGAGCGCGATGACGACGGTGAGCCCGGCGAAGACCACGGCGGAGCCCGCGGTGCCGGTGGCGAGGGCGACGGCCTCCTGGGCGGTCCGCCCCTTGGCGCGCTCCTCGCGGTAGCGGGAGACGATGAACAGGGCGTAGTCGATGCCGACGGCCAGGCCCAGCATGATCGCCACGGTGCTGGTGCTGTCGGCCAGGCCCAGCGGACCGGCCAGGGCCGTGATGGCGAACAGACTGATGCCGACGCCGATGAGCGCGGTGAGCAGCGGGAGCCCGGCGGCGGCCAGTGAACCGAAGGTGATCAGCAGGACGACGGCGGCGACGGAGACGCCGATCGCCTCGGCGGTGCCGCTGGGTCCGCCCATGTCCTCCATGGCGTCGCCGCCTGCCTCGACGGTGAGCCCGGAGTCGCGGGCGTGCTCGAGCGACTCGTCCAGATGGCTGCGGCTGGCGTCGGTGAGGCCGGCGGCGTCGACCTTGTAGGTCACGGTCGTGTACGCGGTGGAGCCGTCCTCGCTGACCGCGCCGGACTCGTACGGATCGACGGTGCTCGCGACCTGGGTGCCGTCCCCGAGTTCGGCTATCGCGGCCTCGACGGCCTCCTTGTTCTCGGAGGCGGTGACCTTCTCGCCGTTCGGCGAGACGAAGACGACGCGGGCGGTGGCGCCGTCGGCGGCGGCGCCGGGGAACCGCTCCTCCATCAGGTCGAAGGCTTCCTGCGACTCGATCCCCGGCATGGAGAAGGGTTCCTCCTCCGCCTCCGGCGCGGTCATGCCGGCAAGTCCTACGGCGGTGAGCACGGCGGCCCAGACAAGGGCGACGGTCCAGCGTCGCCTGAAGGCCAAGCGGCCTATTCGATACAGAAAAGCAGCCACGGGGAGGTCTCCACATCCGGGTCTCGAAGGTGCCTCCAGACTCCTGAAGAGGGCGGTGTCCTGTCGTCGTCCCGCTGCCGACACTGCGCGGTACTGAATCCGCAGTACTACGCCCTTCGCGGGTCCCACCCGGGGACGAGAGCGGGTCGGCCTCAGGTCGCGGGGCAGGCCGGCGGGTCGCCCGACTCGGAGGAGTCCTCCAGCCGCTGATTCACCGCCTCCCGAACTCTGCTCGTAGATGGCCTGGGTAAGGGAAACCGTCAATCGCGGCCGTGGATCGAGTCGGACGAACTGTGGTCGCCGATCAAGCCGTTGCTGCCGAACCCGGGTCGGAAGAGGACCCGGGGCAGACCGTAGGCGCCGGACCGCCAGGCCCTGTGCGCGATCCTCTTCGTCCTGCACACGCATCCAGTGGGAGCACCTTTCCCCGGGAACTCGGCTTCGGCTCGGGCATCCGGCTCGCGGTGTCGCTGACCGGCGGAGATCGTGGGCGAGGTCACCAGGCCCCGTCGACTCCCCGACGCGCTGCTGGCCGACCGCGGCTACGACCACGACAGGTACCGCCGCCTGCTTCAACAGCGAGGCCTCCGCCCCGTGGTCGCGAAGCGAGGCGAGCCACACGGCACCGTTCTGGGCATCTTCCACCGCGTCGTCGAGCGCACGATCGCCTGGCGCCACGGCTTCCGCGGCCTGCGCAGCCGCTGGGAGCGACGCGACGACATCCACGGAAGCATTCCTCGGCCTCGCCGAAGGCCTGACCACCCACCGCGCCACGTCCAACGCCCTTGTCAGGACCTCTTAGAGTGAGCGCCATGTCTGTGAACATACGCATCGAGTTGGACGTCAGCGGCCTTTCCTCTCGCGAGCAGGCCGACGAGGCGAGGCGAGCAGTGCAGGACGTCATCGACGACGACGGCCTTCAGCACGAGGTAACGGTCTCGACGTCGGAACGTGACGGGAGATTCATGGTGTTGGGGCGGACGGGAAGCTTCCCGGTCGTCATCTCGGGCGTCTCACGTTGGGAGCCGGAGTTCCGGGCGCGGGTCGAGGCGGCCGCGGAGCAGGTGACGGTGTCGGCGAAGGTACGGCTCTCCTGCACCGACGTCGACTTGGAGAGGGCCTTGGAGGAGGGCACGCTCTGAGGAGGCGCTGCCGCGAGGCAGGCCCTTCCTTCCCCCGACCGCCGGTGCCGGCCGGCAGGAGGTGAATCACGACGGCGACAGCGGGCGTTTCCGGCCCGGGACGAACCGACTCAAGCACTTTCCTCGTCCTCCGTACTGCCTCGCTCGCAGCCACAAGGGGACGTGCTCATGAAGGAATTCACCACGGAAGCCGATTACACCGACGTCTTCGGCACTGACGACGACTTCGAGGAGTCGCACTGTTTCACCTACGTGCAGGCTGTCCCCCCGGAGGCACTCCTGGAGGAGCTGAGGGCTTCGCGGGTCGCCACCGGGACGGCGGTGACTGGGCTGAGCGCGCTGCGCGAGTGGACGATCGAGCTGTACCGCCTGAAGGACCACGCCTTCGAGGAGGTCCAGCCGGTGGGAGTGGTTCCGGTCGGTGACTGGACGCTCATGGTCGAGTACAACGGCTTCATGGGCACCGAGCCGGAGGTCATGCTTCCCGTGACACAAGGGCGGACCGCGGTCTCCCACATGGCCAACGTCTCCCCCGTGGGGCTCTTCTGCTGGTACGTGGACGGGTCCGTCCGGATGTCGTACGGCGAGGACCCCTACTGCCGTGGAGGCAGCCACCCGGACGAGCTGCTCGACGTCATGCGCAGGGTGGGATTCGGGCCGATGGAAGATCCGGACGCGGACGAGGGCGAGGTGAAGAGCCTCACCCCGGCCAAGTTCGCCCTGGCGCACCACGTCACCGGGGTCCGGCTGACACGTCGGCTCCTGGAGACGGCGGAGTTCACCTGCGGGCTGGTGACGAAACCCGTCCCCTCATGGCTGCGGGCCTGAGACCCAGGCAGAGCGGCGGCCCGCTCGATCACGCGCACCCGCCCACCGGCCGGTCGGCCGTGGAGCTCAGGGGCTCGGGCCCGACCGCGCCCGCCCGCGCGGCGCCCGGTCACGGGGCCAGTGCGGCCGCCCACCGCGTGAAGATCTCGACGTACCGCGCCGGGGCGGACTGGTGCATCATGTGTGACGCGTCCGGCACCGATTCGTAGTCGACCGTCACCCCCGCCGAATCCATCAACCGCCTGGCGCGCGCGGCCTGTTCGTCGGACAGCGCCCCGAGCAGGTTCCCGGTCTCCGGGTCGATGCCGCGCATGTGGTGCGTGAGGAGCACCGGCGTTTTGACCTGGCCCAGCATGCGTTCGTGCGGGCAGCTCAGCCCGACGGTCCCCTCGTAGAAGGCCCGGGCCCATTCCGGGTCGTACTCCTTCAGGTGCTGCGGGATCCCGTCCGCCACGAAGGACCGCGCCATCGGCGACGCCGAGGCGCCGGCCGCGCGGCAGAACCCCTCCCAGTCACCCACGCTCCACTGGTCGCCGAGATACGTGCGGAACAGCTCGAACACCGGGCCCGCTCCCTGCCGGACCGAGTGACCGTGTGCGGGGACGAGTTCGGACGCGAAGAACGGCGGGTCCTCGCACAGAACGCCGCGAAGCTGACCGGGCATGGAGTACGCCGACAGCCACGCCGCGAGGACGCCGCCGGAGGAATTGCCCGCGACGACGACGGGCCGCTTCACCACCAGGGCGATGAACCGGACCAGGTCGTTGCCGAAGTTGTCGAGGCTGTACCGCTTCGGGGTCCAACTGCTGCGCCCCTGGCCCCGCAGGTCGACGGCGTAGACGTGGAAGTGCTCCGAGAGGAGGCCCATCGCCTCCTCGTACGACCACCAGGATCCCGTCTGCTCGGGGATCAGCAGTACGGCGGGCCGGTCCGGGTCACCGGCCTCGGCGTAGTTCATGGTGATCTCGCCGAGATCGACCTGCTCTTCGGGGTAGGCGTGCGGGACGTGGACGTCGCGCAGCGCGGGACTGGTCACCATTGTGGTCTCCTCGGTCTGTGCTGCCCGTTCGTACGGGCGGACGGCGCTTCCCGCGGCCCGGCGCCGGTGATCAGCCGAACTGGGGCCGCCGACGCGCACCGACGCTTCCAATGAAGCGGAACACACGTACAAGTCTTGTGCTCGGGCAGGCCGTTGTGCGGCGAAACGCTTCTGGAGCGGGCTCTCCGAAGAGCACCACGTCCCCGACAGTGTTTCGGCCGTCCACGGCACCACCACCGTGGACGGCCGGAACGGCACAGCGGCCTCCGTCTGCTTCGGCCGCGCAGCCGCCGGCGACTCACGACTCGACGAACTTGTCGGCCAGCCCCCGGTCCAGGTAGTCGTCCGGCAGATCCTGGACGACCAGCTCGGCTTCGGTGCGCCCGGTGTGCAGCCGCCAGTAGGCGTGGGCGATCGTCTGCGGCTGGGAGTCGTGGCCCCCTTGGCCGATGTAGGCGGCGATCGCCACGTGCGCGGCGTAGACGCCGGTACCCGAGAGCGCCGCGTGCAGGTTGAGGATCCAGTTGCGCATCCCGCCGGTGGCGATCTGGACGTTCGCCACGTGCGGGGCGATCACCGGCCCCGATCCCGCCCCGCTGCTGACCAGGATCGTCCCCGTGCCGCGCTCCAGCATGCCTGGCAGGACGTGCTGCACCGCCGCCACGCCCCCGAGCAGATAGAGGTCCAGCTGGGCCAGAACCGAGTCGACGGTGACCTTCGTGGCCTCGACCAGCGGCGCCCGGCGCAGATCGGCCGGGGACGGCGCGGGCGAGTACTCGAGTATGTCGATCGGTCCCAGCCGCTCCTCGGCTGCGGTGAGCGCGGCGTGCAGAGCGGGACGGTCGGTCACGTCGGCGGGGAACGCCTCGGCCCGCACGCCCGTGTCGGACAACTCGTCGGCCACTGCCTGCAGCGTCGTGCGGCTGCGGGCGATCAGCGCCACGTCGACCCCCTCGGCGGCGAACCGCCGGCCGATCGCGCGCCCCAGTTGCGGGCCTGCGCCCACGATCGCGAGCGTGCTCAATTCGCCACCTCGTTACCCTCGTATCGACATTCCGGACCACGGATGTCGGATCTTCGTCGTATGCCGGAACAACGGTAGGAAGCGTGCGGTCTCGGTACCTCGGACCGGTGCGTCAGCCCGAACGGGAGATTTGCGACAACGATGAGCGGCACTTTCTCGGCAGACGTGAGCGGCGCGAACGCCTTCAGCGTCTTCGCACACGAGTGGCGGAGCCGGATGGGCGAGCCCTTCGCGCTGGCTCCGTTCCGCCGGACGACCGTGTCCGGCTTCTCGGTGCGGTCCCGCGGGTTCCGGGTGCGGGACATGATGTTCAACCGCTTCGAGACCGCGGCCGCCCTGCGGACGGCGGGCCGACGGGTCGGGGCCGACGATCACGTACGCCTGTGGATCGTGCACCGAGGGGCCTGGCGGTTCGGCGAACAGGGAGGAGCCGAGCACACGGCACCGGCCGGCCGCCTGCTGGTACAGACGGGAAGGCTGTCCCACTTCTCCGCGGCGCCACACACCGTCGTGCAGGTACTCGTGCTGCCCGCCGCAGAGGTGCGGCCCCAACGGGGCCGGCCGGCTTCCGGTCCGGCCGGCACCGCCGAGGTGCGGCTGCTGACGGCGCACGCCGCCATGGTGGGCCGGACCTTGGACCGTCTCGGGCCGGCCGGGGTCGACGCCGCCCGCAGCACCCTGGCCGAGTTGGCCCGGGCCGCCGCGGGGGGCGGCCTGGACGACGTGGAGCCCCTGTTGTCGCCGGCCCTGGCCCAAGCCGCGCGAGACCTGGCCGACCGCCGGCTCACCGACCCCGCCCTGTCCGCCGCGGCTGTCGCCCGGGAGCTGAACGTCTCCCCGCGCACCCTCCAACGGGCCTTCGCCAGGGAAGGCCAACCGCTGAGCACCTACATCCGGCGCCGCCGCCTCGAGGAGGCATGCCGCGCGCTCGTCGCTCCGCACCGACGCATGACCGTCACGGAGATAGCCGCCCGCTGGCAGTTCGCCGACAGCGGCCACTTCGCGCGCGCCTTCCGCGGGCACTACGGCCGGACCCCGACCGACTATGCCGCGACCGCTGCTCGTGAAACGGATGCCGCATAGCCGTGCGGGACCGCTGCCGCCACCCGCCCACGGCAGGAACGCCCGGGGCAGCCGAGGCATACCACCAGCAGGGAGCCATGCACGTGGCCTGCGTACCGGCCTGATCAAGCAGCCCGACCCGACCACGGCCCCGCGCCGCGCTGGGTGCGCTTCCTCACCGACACCTTCGGCGACGACGCCGAGGGCCGGGAAGTGATCGCCTACCTGCAACTGCTGCTCGGCTACTCCATCACCGGAGACGTCGGCGGCCAGATCCTGCCGTTCCTCTTCGGCTACGGCAAGAACGGCAAGAGCGTTCTGCTGGACGTCCTGATGAAGCTCCTCGGCGACTACGCCGACGCCGCTCCGCCCGGATTCCTCATGGCCCGCCCCTACGAGGGCCTTTACACCAAGGGCGCACCGGCCGAAGCCGTCGACCCCCGTACCCTCGACGCCCGGGTCAGGGGATACAAGACCGAGCGTTCGGAGGGCGGGCCCCCGTCGATCGCGATGAGGGAGCTGGGCATAACCCTGCCGTTGTGAGGCGATCGCCTTCAACACACGGCGGGGCAGGTGCGTATCCCTCTGCGTGGGTGTCGCGTTTGCCCGCAGTGGCACGCCCCTACTCCCCCCAGGGGGCTGTGCCGCCCGGGTACGGTTCGTCCCGACCGGACGGGCCGTACCCGGTCACGCGCACCGCTCACGCCCGCCGCCGTGCCGCGACGGCGAGCAGGTCGGCGGCAGGGCCTATCAGAGACCGGCCCGAGGGCCACACGGCCCTCAGCACACGCCGCAGTTCGACCCCGTCGACGTCCACCCGGACGAGCCGGCCGTCGGTGAGATCGGTGCCCACCGCGAGTTCGCTGATCACCGCCGGCGCGGTGCCCGCGATCACGGCCCCCCGCACGGCCGCCGCCGAACCAAGTTCCAGCAGCGGGCGGGTCTCCTCCGCCCCGGCGCGGCGCAGGGCCCGCTCCAGGGCGACCCGGGTGCCCGAGCCGCGTTCGCGGACGACCAGGGGAGTGGCGGCGAGCTCGGCCGCCAGCAGGGGTCTGCGGCGCCGGGCCCACGGGTGGGCGGGTGCCACGACGACGATCAGCCGGTCGGTGGCCACCGTCTTGCAGGTCAGGTCGCGGGGCACGTGCGGCGACTCGATGAACCCGATCTCCACCGCGCCGCTGCGCAGCAGTTCCGGGACGTGCTCGCTGTTGGTGACCTGAAGGCCGACGTGCAGATGCGGGTGCTCCTGGCACAGCTCGCCGATCCAGGGCGGCACCAGGTACTCCGCGACCGTCATGCTGGCCGCCACCCGCAGGGTGCCGTTGAGCCGGCCGCGCTGGGCCTCCACGTCCGCCATGAGCGCCGCGAGTTCGTCCAGAACGCGCTGCGCCCGGCCGGCCACCGCCTGACCGTCCGTCGTCAGGGTGGAGCCGCGCCGGGTGCGTTCGATGAGCGCCAGACCCAGCCTGCGTTCCAGGGTCGCCACCCGCTTGCTCGCCGACGGCTGGGCGATGCCGAGCTCGGCGGCGGCCTTGCCCAGGCTGCCCAGTTCTCCGACGAGCACCAGCAGCCGCAGCGCTTCCACATCCGGCAGACCACTCATGCCGCAAGCGTAGGAACGGCTGACCGGCGAGTCAGCCCGTGCACTCATTCCCCTTGTTTATGACCTCCCCACCATGAGAGGGCTACCGGCCTGGTCAGAGGGCTGCCCACAGTGTCGCCATGAGTGATGACAGCGGCAGTGCGAACCCCGGCCGGAGCGGGAGGGCGACGGAACGGACCATGGGTGCACCGGTCGCGGCGGCCCCCGCAGGCCCGTGGTCGCGGCGCCTCGTGGACCGGCTGCCGGGCCTGGCCGTCGCGGTGGCCGTCGCTTCGGTGGCCACCGTGGTGGGCGGCTGGTTCCCCCTGGTCGGGGGCCCGGTCGCGGGCATCGTCATCGGCGTCGCCCTGGCGGCCGTGCGGCGTCCGGCGGAGCGGCTCAAGCCGGGCATCACCACCGCGAGCAAGTTCGTCCTTCAGCTGTCGGTCGTCCTGCTCGGGTGCCAGCTCTCGCTCACCCAGGTCGTGCGGGTCGGGGGCAGTTCGCTTCCGGTCATGCTGGGGTCCCTGGTGGCCTGTCTGGCGGCCGCGTACTTCGTCGGCCGCAGGCTGGGCATCGGACGCGACCTGCGCACCCTGATCGGCGTCGGCACCAGCATCTGCGGTGCCTCCGCCATCGCGGCGGTCACTCCGGTCATCGGCGCCGCGAGCGCCGAGGTCGCCTACGCGGTGTCGACGATCTTCCTGTTCAACATCGCCGCGGTGCTCGTCTTCCCGGTCCTGGGGCATCTGCTGGACATGAGCCAGCAGGCCTTCGGGCTCTTCGCCGGAACCGCAGTCAACGACACGTCCTCGGTCGTCGCCGCCGCCGCGACCTACGGCGACGAGGCCGGGCAGTACGCGGTCGTCGTCAAGCTCACGCGGACCCTCCTGATCATCCCGATCTGCCTGTGGCTGGCCGCGCTGACCAAGCGCCGGGCCCTCGCCGCGGGCACCGGCGGTCCGGGTGCCGGTGACCCGGGTGCCGGTGGGCCAGGTGCCGGTGGGCCGGGCGCCGGACCGCGTCTGAACGTCCTGAAGCTGGTCCCCTGGTTCCTCGTCGGGTTCCTGCTGACCGCGCTGGTCAACACCCTCGGACTCATCCCGGACCGGGCCCACCCCGGCCTGACCACCCTGTGCGTCTTCATGATCACGGTGGCGCTCTCGGCGATCGGCCTGACGACCGACCTGCGGGGACTGCGCCGGGCCGGTCCCAGACCCCTGCTGCTGGGAGCCTGTCTGTGGGTCGTGGTCTCGGTCACCAGTCTTGCCCTCCAGTACCTGACCTCCTCCTTGTGATGCGCCGGTCCCTCAAACCGTGTGTACCGAGGGACGGTTCCCACCGTTGAGGCGATGACGGTCCGGGCGGTACTGCACCGCTGCCCGGGCCGTCATCGCCGCGAGAGGGAGACCGGACAAGTGCATATCGCGTTGACGGCCGTGACCGTGCTGTACGGAGGGGTGTTCGTGGTCAGCGGCACGGGGCAGCTCGCCGGCGGCGTGCCAGGGCATCGGTGCTCTCGAACTGCTGGGGGGTGCAGGGCTGCTGACGGCCGGTTACGTGATGGTGGCCGGGGCCGTCGCCGCCGCGGGGCTCTTCCTGCTCGCGGCTGCCTTCCTCTACCACGACGGCCAGGAGGACCGGGGGCTTCGTCTGTGGGCGCCCGCCGTGACGGCCGCGGTCATGCTGTGCGTCGCCGTGGCACTGCCGCTGACCGGCGTCGGCTGAGCCGACGGGACGTACCGACAGGCGTTCCGGCACGCCGGGAAGGTGTGTTGGCTGAGCCGGCCCGGAACACCCACTCCGTCGGTGCTCCCACCGGCCGGCTCAGCCGGCCCCCGGCCCTGGCGGATGCGGCAAGGAATCCGCCAGAGCCGTGCCACGCGCGGCCGGGGAACCGTGCGCGGCGTCACCGCCGAAAGCGCCGCCCCCCACAGGCGAGAGCGACATCCGGCTTCCCACACCCCGCACAACGGGCTGGTCAGTGGTTCGGTTCACCGGACGGGACGGAAATCTCGGTCCGTGCCGGGCGCCGCGTCAGACGTCGAGTACCCCCTGGTCCTCCAGCGCCTTGCGCAGCGCCCGTATGGCGTAGAAGGCGCGGCTCTTGACCGTGCCGGACGGGATGCCGAGGTACTCCGCGGCCTGGTCCACCGTGTACTCCAGGTAGTACACGAGCCCGATCACGGTGCGCTGCTGTTCATTGAGGTCCAGCACCGCGTTGTGCACCACGTGGAGGGTGAGCTCGTGGTCCGGACGCTCCCAGACGGCGTCGAGCTCCTCGGCGGGCACCAGTTTCAGGGGCCTGAGTCCCGCGGCCCGGTGATGATCGGTGACCAGGTTCCTGACCACGGTGAACAGCCACCGCCGCAGGTGCTGGTCATGACCGCGAAAGACGTCCGCGTGCGTCCAGGCGCGGGCCGCGGCCTCCTGGAGGACGTCCTCCGCCTTGTGCGAGTCCCCTCCCAGCAGCCGTGCCGCGTAGCGCAGGAGCGAGGGGCCGTACTCGTCGTAGACGCCCCGGACGAAGCCGTCGCGGTCGGCGTCCGGGGTGGGACGCCGGGGTCGGGCGGGGCGGATGCCCGCCTCCGTGATCCCGTGCATGGGTGGTACCCAATCTTGTGCCGCCGGTCGTGTGGGGGTCACTCCCGTCCCGGACCGGGAGATTGGAACCCATACTCTTCGCACGCCCTTGGCCGGACGTTGTCGTTCGCTTGCCTGCGGCTGTCCGCACACGGTCTCGCTAGACTCCGTTCGTGGACATCGGCTGGCTGGAAAGCTTCCTCGCACTCGTCGAGCACGGCAGCTTCACGCGCGCCGCGGAGGCGCAGCACGTGAGCCAGCCCGCCTTCAGCCGCCGGATCCGCGCGCTGGAGATCTGGTTCGGCGAACCGCTGGTGGACCGCTCGACCTACCCCGTGAGCCTGACTCCGGCGGGCGTCAAGGTCCGCGCCGGCGCGATCGAGACCGTGGCCGCCATCGGCGCGGTCCGCGACGAGATCCGCGGCCGGCAACGGGCACCGCGGGGTGCCGTGCGGGTCGCGGTCACCCACACGCTGGCGACGACGTTCTTCGCCCAGTGGTGGGCGCGCTGCGGCGAACAGGGGCCCGTGCCCTGCGTCCTGCTGCCGTCCAACACGCTCGACGCCTACGACGCGCTGTTCCACGGTGGCTGCGACCTGCTGCTCGCCTACGCGGATCCGTCCCTGCCGCTGAGCATCCCGGTCGCCGACGTCGAGTGGATGGTGCTGGCGGACGACGTGCTCGCCCCGTACACCTCGGTGCGGGACGGGCAGCCCGGCTTCGCGCTGCCCGGCACCGCGGCCCGTCCGGTCCCCGTGGTCACGCACAGCCAGGGTGCCTTCCTCGGCCGGGTGACCGAGCGGGTTCTGGCGGACCGGGATCTGCACCTCGCACCCGTCGCGCAGAGCGACTTCACCTCCGGGCTGGCGGCGCTGATCGGCGCGGGGCTGGGCGTGGGCTGGCTGCCCGCCCGGCTGGTGAGCGCCGAACTGGCCGCGGGGACACTGCGGCAGACCGGTGACGCGTCGCTGACGGCGCGACTGGAGATCCGGCTGTACCGGGTGCCGAGCGACAAGGTGCCCTCGCGTGCGGCGGCCATCTGGCACCGGGCCGCCGAACTCGCGATGACCGATTCCTGACCGGGGCAGGTCCTCGACCGGCCCGGGTGCCGTCCTGCGTGTCAGGTCGCCGGACGGCACCCGGGCCGGCCCCTCCCGGCCCCTCCCGGCCGGTCCCCCGCCCCGGCCGGGACCCCGGCGTCCCTAGCCGGCCCTGTACCCGCCCGTCGCGGGCGGCGTGCCTCGGCACTCCCGGATCACCGCGTCGGCCAGCAGATCGGTGGGGTCGAGGAGTTCCGGGCCGCCCGCCGGGGTCAGGTGGCGTGCCGCCAGGGGGAGTTCGGTGCAGGCCAGGACGATCGTGCTCGCGTCGGTGCGGGCCATCGCGCGTACCGCGTTGTCGAGGTGCTGGCCGGCTGCCCTGGGGTTGCCCTGCTTGACCTTCTTGATCGCGAGGTCGACCTGCCACTGCGTCGTCTCCTGCGGCAGCACGACGTCGAAGCGTTCCGCGCGCAACCGGTTCTGGTAGAGACCCGAGGCCAGCGTGGCGCGCGTGCCGAGCAGGCCGATACCGCCCGCCGCGCCGTCCCGCCGCTCCAGTTCGGCCACCGTCTCGCCGACCATGTCCAGGAACCGCAGCCCCGAGTCCCCGACGAGGGCCGGCAGGAAGACGTGCGCGGTGTGGCACGGCATCACGGCGACGGTCGCACCGACGTCGCGCAGCCGCCGCGCGCCTTCCAGCATGGCCGGGTAGGGGTCGGTGGTGCCGCCCAGTACGGCCCCGACCCGGTCGGGGACGGTCGGGTCGGCCCAGATCGCGACCCGGAGGTGGTCCTGGTCGCGGGTGACCGGTGTGCGCCGGATCAGCTTGGCGTAGAACTCGGCGGTGGCGGCCGGTCCCATGCCGCCGAGGATGCCGACCAGGTGCTCGGGCCCGCTCACGGCGTCTGGAACGTGGACCGGTAGCCGAACAGCGCCGCGCTCCCGCCGGTGTGCAGGAAGACGACGTTGTCGTCGGTGGCGAAGCGGCCCTCGGCTATGTTGCCCAGCAGACCGGCGAAGCCCTTGCCCGAGTAGACCGGGTCGAGCAGGACACCCTCGGTGGAGGCGACGAGGCGGACCGCCTCGATCATGGAGTCCGTCGGCACGCCGTAGCCGCCGCCGACCCAGCGGTCGTCGACCAGGACGTCGTCCCGCGTGACCACGCCCTCGGCCCCGATCAGGGCCGCGGTGCGTTCCGCCAGACCCAGGACGGCGGAGATCTGCTTCTCCTCCGGCTGCCGCACACTGACGCCGAGCACCTTCGCCGGGCTGTGCATCGCCCGCAGCCCGGCGACGAGGCCGGCCTGGGTGCCCGTGCTCCCGGTGCCGTGCACGATCCAGTCGACGGGCACGGGGGCGGCCTCCAGTTCCTGGGCGCACAGGACGTAGCCCACCGCGCCCAGCGGGTTGGAACCGCCGCCGGGAATCACGTACGGGCGCCTGCCCGCCGCGCGCAGTTCGTCGGCCAGCATCTCCATGGCCTCCTGCATGTCGGTCCCGGCCGGTACGCGGTCGACGACCTCCGCCCCGAGCAGTTCGTCCAGGAGCACGTTGCCGGAGAGTTCGTACTCCTCGTCGCGTGACTGGCGCTTCTCGAGGAACAGCTTGCACTCCATGCCGGCGCGGACGGCCGCCGCGGCGGTCTGCCGGGCGTGGTTGGACTGGGTGGCGCCCTGGGTGATGAGGACGTCGGCGCCCTGCTGGATGGCCTCACCGACCAGGAACTCCAGCTTCCGCGTCTTGTTGCCGCCGGTGGCGAGCCCCGTGCAGTCGTCGCGCTTGATCCACAGGTTGGGCACCGAGGCATGGCTCTGCCGCAGATGGTCGGTCAGCCGCTCCATCGGTTCGAGGGCGGTCGGGAACTGTCCCAGAGGAAACCGCGCGAAACGTGCCGTCTGGACCATGGAATGCTCCTCTACAGGTGACCTCGGGCGAATGTGCCAACAGTTAAGCCGCCGGGTGAACCGCTGTCCAATGTCTGTTTCGGCACCGGTCATGCGCAGAACGCATGACACGTTCCTTCTTCTTGACCTGAGGGGTTCGGTCCCGCCAAATGTCTCCTCACCGGCAAGGGAAAGGACCTGTTGCTCATGTCGAATTCAGGAACGGTCGTCGCGGAGAATGCTCCGCCCGCCGAGAGCCGCCGACGACGGATCACGCTGCCGCCCCTCGGCGTGCAGGTCCTGATCGCGCTCGTGGTCGGCGCCCTGCTGGGCGTGGCCGCGCCGGCCTTCTCCGACGAGCTGAAGATCGTGGGAGACGGCTTCATCCGGCTGATCAAGATGACCATCGTTCCGCTGATCTTCCCGCTCATCGTCGTGTCCGTGGCGCGCATGGAGTCGGCGAAGACCGTGGGGCGCATGGCCACCAAGGCGCTGCTCTACTTCGAGATCGTCACGACGGTGATTCTGGCGTTCACATTGTTCGCCGCCTTTGTCTCCGGAATTGGAAAGGGTGCGAATCTGGGATCGGTCGACCCTGCCGACACCGAGGGAATAGGCCGGAGCGTCGATCTGAAGAACCTGTTCCTGCACATCATTCCCGAGAACGTTTTCGCGTCGGCGGGCGAGGGGGAACTGCTGTCGATCCTCTTCTTCGCGGTCTTCCTCGGGATGGCACTGACCAAGATCGGCGACAAGGCCAAGCCCGTGGTCGCGGTCTTCGACGCCGTCGCCGACGCGATGTTCCAGATGATCACGTGGATCATCAAGCTGACCCCGCTGGCCGTCGTCGCGTTCGTCGCGTACAACACCGCTCACTACGGCTGGGACCTGGTGGTGAAGCTGGCGGTGTTCGTCCTCGTCTTCTACGCCGCCGTCCTCGTGGTCCTCGTCGTGCTGTTCCCGCTCATCGCCGTCGTGTTCCGGGTGCCGTACGTCCGGATGCTGCGCGCGGTCGGGGACCTGCTGTTCCTGTCGTTCGTGACGCGCAGCTCCGAGGTGGTCCTCGCGCCGCTGATCGAGCGCCTCGACAAGTTCGGCGTGGACCGGAAGGTGTCCTCGTTCACCCTGCCCCTCGGCTATTCCTTCAACGCCGACGGCGCCACGATGTACGAGGGCCTCGCGGTGGTCTTCCTCGCCCACGCCTACGGCGTGGAGCTGACGGTGCCGCGTCTGATCACCACCCTGCTGGTGCTGATGCTGCTGACCAAGGGAATCGCGGGCGTTCCCTCGGCCTCGATCGTCGTGCTCTTCTCCGCCGGCGCGACCATCGGGCTGCCCGCCGAGGGGATCGCCATCCTGCTGGCCGTCGACTTCGTGGTCGACATGGCACGGACCGGTCTGAACGTCACCGGCAACTCGCTCGCCGCTCTCGTGATCGCGAAGTCGGAGGGCCGGTTCACGGACCGGACCAAGGCCGCCGACCCCGCCGCCGAGAAGGTGGAGGTCTGACCGCGGCCGACGACTCTCGTCGGCGCCCTTGACGCCCCCGTGACCGTGGCGTCGGCGCCGCCGCACCCCTGTGACTGTGACCGGGCCCGTGCCACCGCTTCCCGCGGTGCTCGGGCCTCTCACGTGTCCCGGTGCACCCGGGATCAGCGAATGCAAGGATGTGACCTGCGTGTTTTCCGCCGTACCAACAAATTTTCAAGCTCTTTCAACACGGATGTCGAAGGCCGCGTATCCCCTGGTGACCACATCGTCTGCGGAAATGGACGGCATCATGGCCCCCTGGCACGGATCGGACGCGGACGGCCGTGTCGGTGAGCGGTAGCCCCGTGAAATGGCTGCGCGGACGGTTCGCGTCGAAGGACACGGAGCCGACCGCACTGCGCACCGACCGTGAGGTGCAGGCCGCCTACGATCTCTACGGCGGTGAACTCTTAGGGTTCGCGTTCAAGGCACTGGACGACCGGCAGCTCGCCGAGGACGTCGTCCAGGAGACCTTCGTCCGCGCCTGGAAGTCGCCCCGCGGCTACGACCCGAGTCAGGGATCCATGCGTACCTGGCTGTTCGCCATCGCCCGGAACGCGGTGGTGGACGCCATCCGGCGGCGCAAGGTCCGCGAAGGGACCGGCTTCTCCTCGTGGGACGCCGTGTCCGAGTCGTCCTCGGCGTTCGACCCCGTCGATCAGCTCCTGGAGCGGATCCAGCTGGGGGAGGCGCTGGAGCGGCTGAGCCCGCAGCACAGGGAGGCGGTGGTGGAGGTGTACTTCGGCGGTCGTACCTGCGCCGAACTGGGGGAGGAGCTGGGAGTCCCGGCGTCCACCATGCGCAGCCGGCTGTACTACGGCGTGCGGTCGTTGCGGCTCATCCTCGAGGAGAACGGGTGGCTGGCACCATGAACAAGGAATGCGTACCCTTCCGGCCGCTCCTGACCGAACACCTGCTGCTCGGGACGCCTCTGCCGGAGGAACTGTCCCGGCACGTCGACCAGTGTCCCGACTGCGCCCGCGAGGCCGCCGAGGCCGAGGACGTGGTCCGCACGATGCGGCGGGTCGACCCCTTCGCCGACTGGACGGGGGCGCGGACACCGGGGGCGCGCACCGGGCCCTCCAGCGACCTGGGTGACCGTATCCGCCGGATCGTGGCCGAGCCGGAGCCCGCCCCCAGGCCCCGCTACCGGCGCCGTATCGCCCTCGGTGTGTCCGCCGCCTTCGTCACGGCGGCCGCGGCGGTCGTCCCGCTCACGCTGGACCAGGACCAGCCGCCGCCCGCGACGACGGCGTCCGTGGAGCTCGTCCGTGACGGAGGGATGGTCGAGCGCCCCGGAGGCACCGAGGTGCCGGTGGTGCTGTCCGGGCTCAAGAAGGGCGAGACCTACCGGATGGTGACCGTCAACGCCGAGGGCACGCGCATGCCGGGCGGCAGCGTACGAGCCGATTCCGACGACGAGGTGTCCACCCGCATGATGACGGCCATGCGCCGGGACACCATCACCGCGCTGCTGGTCGAGGACGAGTCGGGGCGCGTGGTGACCCACGTCCGCGTGTCGCCGCCCGACCCCTCCCCGTCCGCCTCCCGGCAGGCCTGACCACCCGGCCGGGACCGCACCCACAGACCAACTGACGCCGCGTTCACCGGGCGCTCGGGCGACTCGTCGTACCCGGAGCCCCCGGCGGTTCGCCCTGCCCGAAATCAACAGTCGACAGACAACGGAGACCACAGATGTCTACTGCGCGTCGCGCAACATGGATGCTCATCGCCACGCTGGGAGTGGGCGGCGGCGGTGTCGCGGCCGCCTCCATGGCGCAGGCAAGCCCCGAGCAGACGATGGCCAAGGCCGGTGCCACGGACAAGCACCGCCCGATCCCGGTCTCGGGCCGGGACCGGCTCTACACCGCCGACCAGTCGTCCAACACGGTGACGGTGATCGACCCCTCGACCAACAAGACGCTGGGCACCATCGCCCTGGGCGACCAGCGCGTCGGCAGCACCTTCAGCCCGCAGTACAGCGGTGACTCCGGCGTGCACGGCCTGGCCTACTCGCCGGACCGCCGGCTGCTGGCCGTGGTGAGCGTCACGAGCAACACCGTCCACATGGTCGACACCCGGACCAACAAGGTCCTCAACACCACCGACGTGGGCCGCGCCGCGCACGAGGGCAGCTTCACCGCCGACGGCAAGGAGTTCTGGGTCGCCAACCGCGGCCGCGACACGGTCTCCATCGTCGACACCAGGCACGGCGGCGTCACCGGCACCGTCCGCGTCGGCGACGGCCCCTCGAAGGTGCTCATGAGCCCCGACGGCCAGTACGCGTACGTCAACTTCACCAGCAAGGCCGAAGTCGACGTGATCGACGTGCGCTCCCGCAAGATCACCAAGCGCATCACCGGGCTCGGCGCCACCTTCTCCTCGGACCAGGCCATCTCCCCCGACGGCAAGCGGATCTGGGTGTCGCACAAGCGTGACGGCAAGATCACCGTGCTCGACCTCGAGCGCAACGAGGTCGTCACGGTGCTCAACACCGGCCCCGACACCAACCACCCGCAGTTCGTCGACAACCGCAAGGGGAAGTTCGTCTACCTGACGATGGGCGGGCTCGACGAGACCTGGGTCTACAAGCGGACCCACGGCGCCCCGCAGCTCATCACCAAGATCAAGAATGGCGGGCATGCCCCGCACGGCGCCTGGGCCAGCGGTGACGGCTCCCGCCTCTACGTCGGCCTGGAGAAGTCCGACGCGGTGGACGTCATCGACACGGTCACCAACAAGGTGGTCGACACCATCGCGTCCGGCCAGGAACCGCAGGCCATCGTCTACGCCCCCCGGGCCACCAACCGGGCCGGCAGCGCTCCCAACCTCGGCCGGCAGGGACTGGGCCAGCAGGCCCACAACGTGCCGACCACCCTGCCCGACGGCAAGCGCGGCGACACCCTGGACCCGGTCAAGGGACGTGTCCTGGAGGCCACCGTCCGCCCCGTGGCCGGACTGGACATGATCCAGCTCCAGGCGCGCGGGCTCAAGGCGGACACCGTCTACCAGGCCTACTCCGTGGCCGCCGACGGCAAGAAGACCCTCCTGCGGACGTTCCCCACCGACAAGGAGGGCAAGACGCCCATGGCGCTGTCCTTCGGCAGCTTCAACGGCGAGAGCATCGCCGTGGAGGTCAAGGGCGCGGTGAGCCCCGTCCAGAAGGCGGCCTTCGCCTCCCAGGCCAGCGGCCACAGCCACGGCGTGAAGACCGCCGACCTCCTGTACTGCGACTGCTGCTGACCCCGCTCCCGACACCGACACCGACCTGAGAGGACGTTGCCATGTCCCGCCGCACTCGACGGCGCATCACCCCACTGATCACTGTCGCCGGGGCGGCGGGCGCGGTCCTGCTCTCGGCCGGCGCCGCCACGGCCCACGTCCGGGTCATCGGCGACGTCATCCCCGGCAAGCCCGCCACCCTTCAGTTCCGCGTGCCCAGCGAACTCGCCGAAGCCACCACCGTCCGCATCACGGTCGAGGTCCCCACGGACCTGATGATCACCTCGGTGCCGAAGCTCGACGGCTGGAACCAGGAGACGCTCCCGGGGACGGGCGGCAAGGGCACGCAGCTGGTCTGGACGGCGGAGCAGGGGCACGAGATCCAGCCCGCCCAGAGCGAGACCTTCCGGGCGAACGTCGGCCCCGTTCCGGACCGGTACTCCCTGACCTTCAACACCGAACAGACCTACTCCAACGGCACCTCCGTCGCGTGGAACCAGCCCAAGACCGGCGACGAGGAACCGGAGTTCCCCGCACCGGTCCTTGTCGTGGACCCCGAGGCCAGCCCGCCGCCCGGCTCCGCCGACGGCGCCCAGCAGCCGGGCACCTCCGCATCCGTCCCGGCTCCCTCCGTCGGTGCTCCTTCCGTCGACGCGGCGACACCCGCACCGGCCGCCGCCGAGGAGTCCGACTCCGGCTCGTCCGGCCCGCTGATCGCGGTGATCGCAGCGGGAGTCGCCGTGGCCGCCGGGCTCGCCGTCGCTGTACTGCGACGGCGCGGCGCGCGGGACGGCTCGCACGCGTAACACCCCGTCCGGCCACCAGGACACTCGGCCACGGTCTTGCCCCGACTCCGAGAAGGCGACCCGATGTCCCACCCGGCACTGTTACCGAAGAGCGGCGACGCCGACCCGCCGTCCACCCCGGTCCCCGGGCGGGCCGTGGTGGACATGCGGGCACGCGAGCAGGGCGTCCGCGCCGCCCGCCGCTTCACCGCGGCCGTCCTGGCCCGCTGGGGAGTGCACGGGGAGCACGGCGAGGCGGCCGTGCTCATCGTGAGCGAACTCGCCACCAACGCGGTGCGCCACGGCCGGTCCGACCTGACGGTCGCACTCGCCCTGGCCGGGGACACCCTGCGCATCGACGTCACCGACCACGGCGCGCCGTCCGCGCCGCCCCGGCCGCCCGCGCCCGGCGAATGCGGGCGCGGCCTGGACATCGTCGGCTGCCTGGCCGACCGGACCGAGACGGTCCGGCATCCCTGGGGACGACGGGTGAGCGCCGTGATCGGTGTCGGCGGCCCGGGTCCGGCCGGATGACGCCCCGAGGGCGGCGGACGGGTCAGGGGCGGCGGGCGTTCTCCAGGTAGTGCAGGATCGCGGCGACCCGCCGGTCGACCTGCTGGTTGGGCGCCAGGTCCAGCTTGGCGAAGATGTTGCGGATGTGCTTGTGCACGGCCCCGTCCGTGACGACGAGGCGCTGCGCGATGGCGATGTTGCCGAGCCCCTCCGCCATCAGCGCCAGCACGTCCCGCTCACGCGGCGTCAGACGCTCCAGACGCACGTCCTGACGCGAGCGGGTGAACAGCTGCGAGACGACCTCGGGGTCGATGGCGGTACCGCCGGCGGCCACCCGGTGCAGCGCGTCGAGGAACTCCTCCACCCGCCCGACCCGCTCCTTGAGGAGATAGCCGATGCCGCCGACGCCGTCGGTGAGCAGATCGGTGGCGAAGCTCTGCTCCACGTACGCGGACAGGACGAGCACGGCGAGCCCCGGGTGACGGCGGCGCGCCTCGACGGCCGCCCGGATGCCCTCGTCGGTGTGGGTGGGCGGCATCCGCACGTCGAGGATCGCGACGTCGGGCCGGTGGGCGTCGATGGCGTCCAGCACCTCGTCGGCCGAGCCCACCTTGGCGACCACGTCCAGCGACTCCGCGCGCAGCAGCAGCGCCAGCCCCTCCCGCAGCAGGGGGTCGTCCTCCGCCATCACGATCCGCATGGGAAATCCACCTCGAGAACAGTCGGTCCGCCGCGCGGACTGGTCAGGCGCAGCACACCGTCGTGTGCCGCGATACGGCGCCGGATGCCGGTCAGCCCGGACCCGCCCGCCTCGTCGGCGCCGCCGTGGCCGTCGTCCTCGACGCGCAGCAGGAGCCGTCCGCCCCGGCTGCGCACGGTGACGGCGACGTCGGTGGCGCCACTGTGCTTGGCGACGTTGGTGAGGGCCTCGGCCACCACGAAGTAGGCGCTGGCCTCGACCGAGGCGGGGCACCGCTCCGGGAGGTCGACGTCGGTGCGGCAGGGCACCCCGCTGTTCGCCGCGAGACCGGAGAGCGCTCCGGCCAGGCCCCGGTCGGCGAGGACGGGCGGCAGGATGCCGCGTGCGACGGCCCGCAGCTCGGACAGTGCCTGTTCGGCGGCCGACTGGGCGCGTTCGAGGAGCTCCTCCGCGCCCGCCGCGTCGCGGGCCACCATGCGGCGGGCCGCTCCGAGCAGCACGGTGACGCTGACCAGGCGGTTCTGCGTGCCGTCGTGCAGGGACCGCTCGATCCGGCGCAGTTCGACGGCGTGGGCGTCCAGCGCGGCGGCCCGGGTCGCGGTCAGCTCGGCGATCCGCAGGGAGAGGTCGGTGCCCGGACCGGCCGCCAGGAGGCGCACCGCGGGCCGGGCCTGAAGCCGGGCCAGCCCGGGGCCCAGCCCCAGGATGATGGCGATCCACCCCACACCCAGCAGGGACACCACACTGGCCTGCGCCCACGAGTCGGCGGTGCCGAACCCCAGCGACGTGCTCGTGGCACCCGACGGGGCGAGCGGCCACACCAGCGGGAAGAGGGTGTCGCGGACGGCGAAGACCGGCAGCAGCAGCCCGAGCAGACCGGCGAGCAGACCGAACGTGGCGTGGACCGCCAGCCAGCGCAGCTCACGCCGGGTGGTGTCGTCGGCCAGGGCGAGCCGCAGCCGCACGGGCGCCGGATCCGGGGCGACGATCTCGACGCCGTGGCGGGACAGGCGCCCGCGTTCGCGGCGGGCGAGCGCGTGCACGGCACGCAGCAGGGCGGGCGCGAGCAGCAGCCCGACGCCCGCCAGAGAGGCGACGGCCGTCAGCGCGAGCAGGCCGAGGAGCGCCAGGGCGAGGACGGCCGTGCCGAAGCCGCCCACGAGCTGCCTGAGCGCGGCGAGCGCGGCGGACAGACTGCCGAGGACGGCCGACTTCCAGGACTGATCCGGGCCGGTCCCGCTCGGGGCCGCCGGTTCGTGTGTATGCCGGGCGGTCACGTTTCGCCTTTCACCGGCCCTCCAAGTACGCCGTCACCCTATGTGCCGTCATGGCCTGTGCGGAGGGGCGGCGGGAAAAGGTACAGCCTGCTGTACCACCGATCCGGCGGCCTGAGGGATCGGCACGGGATGTGACGGTCCGTAGCGTCGAAGACCTCGCACTGTTTCTCCTCACCCCTCACGGAGCAGCCATGACCTACCCGGACCCCGCACAGCTTCCGCCGGTCTCCGTCCGTGGCGGGACACCGCAGGAGGGCGCCGACGGGGGAGTGGCCCGCACCGTGCTCTGGGTGGTCCTCGTGGTCAGCGTCGGGGGCAACACGGTGGCCTCCTACGCCGGGGCCGGCACCTGGGTGCACCTGGTCGCGGGTGTCGTGACCGCGGTGTGCGCCACCGTGCTGGCGGTGCGTCGGCTGCGCGGCGGACGCTGAGGGGTCGGAACACACCTGTGGCTGACGGCGGTTCATGCCGGTGAGGCTCCCGGCGGCGTGACCACCGCGAGGGCGTCGACCTTGCCGCGGCGTTCGAAGCGCAGGGTGAAGCGCACGAGGTCGCCGGTGCGCCAGCCGGGCCGTGCCGTCAGGGTCACGTCCACACCGTGCGGGGACATGGACAGCCGGTCGCCGGCCGGGACGCCGACGGAATCCAGGGACTCCTTGGACGCGGCGCCACTGGGCGTCATGAAGTGCCGGCTGAGGCCGGCCTCCCGGCCGGAGTAGGTCACCGCGACCAGCCGGTCGTCGGTGTCACCGGTGTTGGTGACGTCGAAGTACGCGGACGTCTCCGTCGTCTCGCCGAACGGCAGGAAGACCCGGCCGTAGGCGACGTCGATCCGCACGGTGGGACGGCCCGCCCCGCCCGCGCCGGCCCAGGCGGTCAGGCCGCCGAGGGCGACGCCGCACGCTACGACGGGGGCGAGGGCGGCCAGCGCGGTGTCGGTCAGCCGGCGCCGGGACAGGCGCCGCAGGAGTGTGTTCATCGGGACGGTCATCGGATCCTCCTGCGTGCGGGCGCGGGCTGCCAGGCGCGCAGCCGCAGACTGTTGCCGACCACCAGCAGGGAGCTGAGCGACATCGCCGCGGCGGCCAGCATGGGGTTCAGCAGGCCGACCATGGCCAGCGGCACGGTCACCACGTTGTAGCCGAAGGCCCACACCAGGTTGGTCCGGATGGTGCGCAGGGTGCGCCGCGCGAGTTGCACCGCGTCGGCCAGGGCGTCGATGCTGCCGCGGGACAGGGTCACGTCGGCGGCGCCGATGGCCACGTCCGTGCCGCTGCCCATGGCGATGCCGAGGTCGGCGCCGACGAGTGCGGCGGCGTCGTTCACACCGTCGCCGACGACCGCGACCCGGTAACCCTGCTCCCGCAGCTCCCGCACCAGGTCCGCCTTGTCCTCGGGGCTGCGGCGCGCGTACACGTCGGTGACACCGAGAGCGTCGGCGACGGCCTGTGCGGGCGCCTCGCGGTCCCCGGTGGCGAGCACCGGGCGCACTCCCAGCCGCCGCAGCCGTTCCACGGCCCGGTAGCTGCCGGGCCGTACGACGTCACCGACCTCGATCAGGGCCTGCTCCACCCCGTCCACGCACACCAGGACCGGGGTGTGCGCGGCCTTCTCGGCCGCCGCCAGCGCCTCGGCGAGCGGGCCGGACAGGTCGTCCCCGGGTGCCAGGACCTCCACCCGCCGGTCCTCCACCCGCCCGGACACCCCGCGCCCGGTCAGCGCCCGGAAGTCGTGGACCTCGGGCAGGTCCTCGCCGGGCAGTTCCCGGCGCGCGTGCGCGGCGACGGCGCGGCCCAGCGGATGCTCCGAGCCCTGCTCCACCGCACCGGCCAGCCGCAGTACGGCGTCCTCGTCCAGCCCGCCGGGGACCGCCGTCACCCGGGCGACGCTCATGTGCCCGGAGGTGAGGGTGCCGGTCTTGTCCAGGACGACCGCGTCGAGGTGCTGGAGGCCCTCCAGGGACTGCGGCCCCTTCACGAGCACGCCGATCTGGGCGCCGCGGCCGGTGGCGGCCATGAGCGCGGTGGGCGTGGCCAGACCGAGGGCGCAGGGGCAGGCGACGACCAGGACGGCGACGCACGCGGTGACGGCCGGCTGCGCGTCGGCTCCCGCGCCCAGCCAGAAGCCCAGCGTGGTCACGGCCAGCGCCAGCACCACCGGAACGAAGAACCCGGCGACCCGGTCCGCCAGCCGCTGCGCCTTCGCCTTGCCGGCCTGGGCGTCGGTCACCAGCTGCGCGATCCGGGCGAGTTGGGTGTCGGCGCCGACGGCGGTCGCTCGCACGAGCAGCAGCCCGCCGGCGTTGACCGCTCCGCCGACCACGGCCGAGCCCGGGCCCACCTCGACCGGCTCGCTCTCGCCGGTGACCAGGGACAGGTCCACGGCGGAACTGCCCTTCACGACCTGGCCGTCGGTGGCCGCCCGTTCACCGGGGCGGACCACGAAGACCTGTCCGACGGTCAGTTCCTCCACGGGGACGAGCCGTTCGGTGCCGTTCTCGCGGACCGCCACTTCCTTGGCCGTCAGCCGTGCCAGCGAGCGCAGTGCCTCCCCGGTCCCGCGCCTGGCCCGAGCCTCCAGGTAGCGGCCCGCGAGCACGAACAGCGGGACGCTGACGGTCGCCTCGAGGTAGATCGCCGGGGCGTCGGTGGCCGCGCCGGGCAGCAGCGAGAAGGCCATCTCCATGCCCGGTTCGCCCGCACCGCCCAGGAACAGCGCGTACGTGGACCACGCGAAGGAGGCGACCACACCCAGGGACACCAGGGTGTCCATGGTCGCGGCCGAGTGCCGCAGTCCGCGCAGGGCCCGCACGTGGAACGGCCACGCGCTCCAGAAGACGACGGGGGCGGTGAGGGTGAAGCACAGCCACTGCCAGTTCACGAACTGCAGCGCGGGCACCATGGACACGGCGAGCACGGGCAGCGAGAGCAGGGCGGTGACCACGAGCCGGTGGCGTTCTTCCCGGTCGGCCCCGCCCTCGCTCCCGCCGCCCGGTCCTGCGGTCTCGCCCGCGTCGTCCGCGGGCCGCGCCCCGCCGGGCGGCTCGGGGACGGCGGCGGTGTAACCGGCCCGCTCCACGGCCGCGACGAGTTCCTCGGCGCCGATGTCCGCGGGGTGTTCCACGCGGGCCCGGCCGGTCGCCAGGTTGACGCTGGCCGTGACCCCTTCCAGCTTGCCGAGCTTCTTCTCGACGCGGTTCACACAGGCCGCGCAGGTCATGCCGCCGACGGTCAGGTCGGTCGTCACCGTGAGCGGGCCGGTGGCAGTGGGTTCGGTGTCCATCGGTGCCTCCTCAGCTCATTCCGCCCATGTCCATGTCCTGACCCCCGCTGCCGCCGCCGTCCCCGCCCGCGCCGCCGTTGCCGGGAGCCTCGACGCCGGTGTCCGACGAGCCCGACATCCCGGGTGCGACCGGGCCGGCGACCGACCCGACGGCGTACGACACCGCGAACATCAGCGCCAGCAGCAGGAGGAAGCCGTACAGCACCGGGGGCGGAGCGAGCGCTCGGGCCGACGTGCCCGCCTCCGGGGACTTGGGTCGGGATTCGGCCGTCACGGGTTCTCCAGGTCGCTCGTGGTGCGCGGCGTCGAAGGGATCGAGCCGCGTTTCCTGAGGAGTCGGGGAGCTCGCGGCGTGAGTTCCTGGGCGGGCGCGTGGCGCGCGTCACAGGGGCGGCGTACGGGCGTCACGCACGCCGGTCCGCTTCAACGTTTCGCCGCAAGGGCGCGTAAACCCGAACGACACCCGGGGCCGCGCTCCCGGGCGGGAGGAGACCCCCGCAGACAGCAGGTGCCCGGTGCGAGGAGCTGGTGGCGATGACCCCTGAACGGCCCCACCCAGGCCGGTGTTCCGCCGTCGGCCGCTCCGGGAGGCGGCACTCGGCGGCCTCCGACGCGGAGGCGACCCGGCTCGCGCTGGCCGCCAGGGACGGCGACGCCCGCACGGCCGACCTGTTCGTCCGGGCGCTCCACCACGACGTGCGCACCTTCGTGGCCCACCTCAGCCCCGACCCGCAGGAGGTCGACGACCTCACCCAGGAGGTCTTCGTACGGGCCCTGGTCGGCCTTCCCCGGTTCGAGGGACGGTCGGCCGCCCGCGTCTGGCTGCTGACCATCGCCCGGCGCACCGTGGTGGACAGCTTCCGGTACGCCGCGGCCCGGCCCCGGCGCGCCGACCGGGAGGACTGGTGCCGTGCGGCCGAGGAGGCCCAGCCCCGTGACCTGCCCGGCTTCGAGGAGGGCGTCGCGCTCCGGGAGTTGCTGGCGACCATCCGCGCGGACGGACGCGACGCCTTCGTCGTCACCCAGCTCCTCGGCTTCCCCTACGCCGAGGCCGCCACCATCCTCGGCTGTCGCGTCGGCACGGTCCGCTCCCGCGTCGCGCGGGCCCGGACCGCGCTGGCCGGACTGGTCGGGGAGGCGGAGGCGGAGGCGGAGTCGGAGTCGGGGGCGTCGGCGCTCGCCGGTGCCTGAGTGCCGGGCCCCCACGGGTGTCAGAAATCCCGAACGGCCGGGAACCCGGCGCCCCGCCACCACGACCCCTTGTGCGGAGCCGGCTGGCAGGGCTTCTCGATCGCACCCGACCATGGAGGTTGAACGTGTCCGGAATGTGGCGCCCGGTCAGTGGTGCCGTGCTCGCCGCGGGGCTGCTCACCACCGCCTGCGGCGGGGGCGGCGGCGGAAGCGCGTCACCGGCCGCGCAGGGCGCCGGCCCCCGGGTGTCGGTGGAGAACTGCGACGGCGAGAAGGCCACCTTCGACTCGCCCCCCGGCAGGATCGTCACGAGCAACGCGTCGGCACTGGAAATGCTGCTGCGGCTCGGGGCGGGCCCCAAGGTGATCGGCACCGGATTCCCGCCGGGCAAGGGGGCGTTGCCCGACGAGCTCGCCGGTCAGGCCGCCGACGTGCCGGTTCTCGGCCGGACGGTCATCCCCAAGGAGAAGCTGCTCGGTTCGGGCGCGGACGTCTACGTGCAGACGTTCCGGCCTGCGAACGGCACCTCCACCGGCCCCCGCCCCGAGGAGTTCGACGCGGCCGGTATCAAGGTGGTGGAGCTGCTCTCGACCGCCTGTGCCGCCGAACACCCCGGACCCCAGAAGGACCTGTCCGCGGTCATGGGCGACATCGAGCGGCTCGGAACCCTCACCGGGACGTCCGGGCGGGCCGACGAGATCGTGGCCGGGATGCGCGCGAAGGTGGACGCGGTGGGGGAGCGGGTGGCGGCCGTGCCGGAGGCGGAACGGCCCACGTACTTCGTCTTCGACTTCGACGCGGGTACCAGACAGCCCAGCGCGGTGTGCGGCGGGCAGGTGGCCAACGCGGTGATCACCCTCGCCGGGGCCCGCAACGTCTTCCGCGACTGCGACGGCACCTTCGAGAAGACCGGCTGGGAGGACGTCGTCGCCAAGAACCCCGACTGGATCCAGCTGACCGTACGCAACCGGGGCAGCGCCGAAGCGGACGAGAAGGCCTTCGACGAGGCCGAGCGGTTCCTCACCACCTTCCCCGCCACCCGAGGGCTGACCGCCGTCAAGAAGGAACGGTTCCTGCGGATCCGGTCGGAACGGATGACGACCCCGTCCGTCGCCAACGCGGAAACGGTCGAGCGGATCGCCCGCACCCTGTACCCGGACGAGTTCCAGGACGTGCGGTAGATGCGGACGGCTCCGTCGGCGGACGTCGACGAGGCACGCGGGAAAGCACCAAGGGCGGCGGAGTCCGGCGACCGGGACGCCAGGACCGTCCCCGTCGGCCTGCTGCTCTCCGGCCTCGCCGTGACGCTGCTGCTGGCGCTCACCGCGGCCGTGTCCTGGGGCTCCTCCGGCGTCCCGTTCACCGACGTGTGGTCCACGGTGCTGCACCGGCTGACCGGCGGGCAGCCGCGGCCGGGTACCCAGGACCTGATCGTCTGGCAGCTGCGGGTGCCCCGCGCGCTGCTCGCCGCCGTCGTCGGGGCCGGACTCGGCGTCGTCGGCACCGCCGTCCAGGCCCTGGTGCGCAATCCGCTGGCCGACCCCTACCTGCTGGGCATCTCCAACGGGGCCTCACTGGGAGCCGTCGCCGCCATCGTGCTCGGCGCCGGCACCGGGGGCCTGCTCGGGCTCGGAGTCTCCGGCGCCGCCTTCCTCGGCGCCCTGCTCTCCTTCGCCCTGGTCTGGGCAGTGGCCCGGCGCGGCGGCGCGTTCTCCCCGCTGAGACTCGTGCTGGCCGGGGTGGCGATCGGCCAGTTCCTGTCCGGGTTCACCAGCTACCTCGTCCTGCGGGTGGGCGACGAACAGCAGACCCAGGGCGTGCTGTTCTGGCTGCTGGGCAGCCTCGGCGGGGCCCAGTGGAGCACCCTCGCCCTGCCGGCCGCCGCCGTGCTCCTCGGACTGCTCGCCCTCCAGGCACGGGCCAGGGCCCTGAACGCCCTGCTGCTGGGCGACGAGACCGCCGCGGGCCTGGGCGTGGACGTGGCCGCGCTGCGCCGGGAACTGTTCGTCGTGACCAGTGTCCTGACGGGCGTCCTGGTGTCGGTGTCCGGTGCCGTCGGCTTCGTGGGGCTGATGGTGCCGCACCTGTGCCGGCTCGTCGTCGGCGGCGACCACCGCAGGCTGCTGCCCGTCTCCGCGCTGACCGGTGCCGTCCTGCTGGTCGTCGTCGACATCGTCTGCCGTACGGCACTGCCGTCGACGGAGCTGCCGGTGGGCGTGGTCACCGCCTTCGTCGGTGCTCCCGTGCTGCTGTTCCTGCTGGACCGCCGACTGGAGCGCGCCCGATGAGGATCGAGGTGGAGGGCCTGCGGGTCGCCTACGACGGCCGTACGGTGGTGTGCGGGGTGGATCTGTTCGCCGCACCCGGGGAGATCACCGGGCTGATCGGCCCGAACGGCAGCGGCAAGTCGAGTGTGCTGCGCACGGTCTACCGCCATCTGCGTCCCGCCTCCGGGCGGGTCCTGCTCGACGGCACCGACCTGGCGACGCTGTCCCCGGCACGGTCCGCCCGCCATGTCGCCGCGCTGCCCCAGGAGCGGGGCGGCGACTTCGAGTTGACCGTGCACGAGGTGGTGGCGATGGGCCGTACCCCGTACAAGCGGGCCTTCGCCGGTGAGGACGACGGGGACCGGGCGATCGTCGCCGACGCCCTGGACCGGGTGGGCATGGCGCGGTACGGCACCCGCGCGTTCTCGGCCCTGTCGGGCGGGGAACGGCAACGGGTGCTGCTGGCCCGCACCCTGGCCCAGGACCCGGACGTGCTCGTCCTGGACGAGCCCACCAACCACCTCGACGTACGCCACCAGGTGGAACTGCTGGCCCTGCTGCGCGCGCAGCACCGCACGACGCTGGTGTCCCTGCACGACCTGAACGCGGCCGCCTCGGTCTGCGACCGGCTCCATGTGCTGCGCGCCGGTGAGGTCGTCGCCTCCGGCACCCCGCTGGAGGTACTTACCCCCACACTGATCGCGGACGTCTTCGGAGTGCGGGCGGCGGTGATCGGACATCCCCTGACCGGCGACCCGCTGATCGCCTTCGACCACACGGCCACTGTGGCCGCACCACCGCCGTAGCCAGGGCCGATTCGCCCGTCGGCCGGCGTGCGGCGGCCGGCGTGCGACGGCCGCTCGTGGTGGCACAGGCTGTACCGGGAAACGTCACGCAGGCGTCATCGTGACGCGTCGTCGGTTCGCCTAGCCTGATGATGCGGTGGTGTGCGGGGGCCCGCACACCACCGCATCGCCCGTGGGCGAGTCACCGCACGGCCGGTACCACCCGAGTCGTCGACGGTCCGCCCGGCAGCGGCTGTACGCCGGTGAGGACCGCCAGCCCCTGCCGGTCGCCCTGGAGTTGGCTGCCGAAGAAGGCGGTCGCGTAGGCGGTGAGCGCGCCCTGCTGCCGGGCGGGAGTCACCTGCCGGTCCGGGCAGGTGCTGTCGTCCTCGCCGAACAGGAAGGGCGGCGTCCACGTCGTGTTGAAGAAGTTGTGGTTCGCGTCGTGGAGCGACACGGAGTAGTCGGTCGCCCGGTTCCGCCCCGTGACGTCGTCCAGGTACTCCTGGCCGGCCTCGCGGACCGCTCCGTCGCAGCCACTGGTGACCACGGCGAACGGGAGCCGGGTGACGAGTGTGTCGCTGTTGTCGCCCTCGGGGTCGTCGAACTTGACCGGCGCGAGTGCCAGGACGGCACGCACACGCACCCCCGCGGGCCATTCGCCGCGGTGCTTGTCGGACGCCTGCCACATCACGCCCTTGCCGCCGCGCGAGTGGCCCAAGGTGCCCACGCGGGTCATGTCGACGTGTCCGGCGAAGCGCGGTGCGACCGGGTGCCCCGCCCGGTCGACGAGCCGGTCGGCCAGGGGTCCGCCCCGGCCCGCGGCCAACCGCTGCCACAGACGCAGGTGTTCGTTGACGAGCCGGGCACGGTCGCCGTAGTCGAAGGACGTCTGGTTGATGCCGTCGACACTGATCGACGCGACCACGAAGCCGCGGGCGGCCAGCGCCGCGCCGAGGTAGTCGTACCCGCGGTGGCTCGGGAACGGGCGGGAGCCGGACGGACAGGGCCAGGTGGCGGCGTCCATGCGGTCGCAGGCCCACCACGAACCGTGCGCCATGACGATCAGCGGGGCCCGGCCGGTGAGGTGCCGCGGGTAGTGCACCACCGCGCGCACCTCGCTCACCGTGCCGGTCTGCGGGTCCCGGAAGGCCGTGTCGCCCAAGTCGTACTCGGCGACGGCGACGGCGACCGGATCCCGGTTCTCCTGCGCGGTGGCGGAGGCCTGAGCCCCTGTCGTCAGGATGCCGGTGAGGAGTAACAGCCCTGTCAGCAGTCGGAACAAGGATCGGAGGGAAGTTCTCATGCCGGCTAAGAGCGGGCGGACGTCCTGGGCGTTGCCCGGCGGTCGCGCCCCTCTCCGGGGACCGTCCGCAGTGCGACGTCGCCGGGCCGAGGTCAAGAGGGTGGTGCGCCGGCCGGGTCGCGGGGATTCCTGCCCGTCTCGGTGCGCGACGCGTCCGTGCGCAGATCCGTGAGCGTGTCCGACAGTGGATCCCGGTCGTTGTGGCCGTCCATCTCCTGCCGCCACAGGCGGTGTTCCCGGTTGGCCCAGGTCCGCGAGACCGTGCCCCGCCACATGCCCTCCCGGGCCCCGGGGTCACCCGCCGCCTTCCAGATGTGACCGGCCAGCACCACCGCGATCGTCAGGGCGAGCCAGTCGTGCACGAAGGTCGCGCCCATGCGCACGGACAGGGAGGCCAGTTCGGGGAACCAGAGCAGCAGTCCCGTCCCCACCATGACCAGGCCCGCGCCCGCCGTCCAGGAGGCGTAGAGCTTCTGGCCGGCGTTGAACTTGCCGGAAGGGATGTTCGAGGTGCCGGTGCGGCGGAGTGCCGCCCGCAGCCAGCGGCGGTCGTGGGGCGCGAAACGGCCGAGCAGCCGCAGGTCCGAGCGCAGTGCCCGGGACACCATGCCCACCAGCACCGGCACGGGAAGCGCGAGGCCGGTCCACTCGTGCACGACGGTCACCAGCGGTCGGCGGCCGACGAGTTGGGAGAGGGGCGAGATGTACAGGCACGCGGCCGTGAAGATGCACACCCCCGCCAGGAGCGCGGTGGCGTGATGGGCCCAGCGTGCCGAGGCGGTGAAGCGCAGCAGCCGGCCGGTCCGGGACAGGGGCGCGTCTTTGGCGGAGTCAGACCGTGGGGGCATCGTCACGTCCGTTCGAGCGTCCCACCCACGCGTCCACGTCGTAGCCCCGTTGTTCCCAGTAGCCGGGGACCACCTCGTCGGTGACGGTGATGCCGGACAGCCACTTCGCGGACTTGTAGAAGTACATCGGCGCCACGTAGAGCCGGACCGGGCCGCCGTGCGCGTGGGTGACCGGCTTGTCCTCCATGCTGGTGGCGACCAGCACGTCGGGTCGGCGGGCCTGTTCGAGGGTGAGGCTCTCGGTGTAGGCGCCGTCGAAACAGCGGAACCGGATGGCCTTGGCCTCGGGCGACACGCCCGCGGCATCGAGGAGTGCGGACAGGCGCACTCCGGCGAACGGGGTCTTTGGCACCCGCCAGCCGGTCACGCACTGCACGTCCTGCACCAGCCGGGTCTGGGGCAGCGCCGCCAGGTCGGACAGCCGGTAGGTCTTCTCCCTGTCCACCATGCCGTCGACGCGGAGACGGTAGGTCGTCTCGTCCATCTCGGGGGTGTTGGAGGTGACCGTGTAGTACCGGAACCGGTTGCCCGGCAGGAGGTCCGACAGACCCGTCGGATCGTTCTGTGCCACGGTGTCGACGCCCTTGGCGACCACATCCTGAATCGGGCCCCCGGCCGCGACGCCGAGGGCGCCCAGCCCGAGCATGCCCAGCAGCACACGCCGGCCCACCGGCGCACCGCCGGGGTCGCCCTTGGGGCCCGGGAGTGGGGACGGCACCTTGGAAGGAGAGTCGCTCATGCCTGGTATACGCACGTGGGCGGCACGGTGTTGAACGGACCGTGGGCGGAGTGCCGACGCCTCCGGACAAGGGCCGGCGAACCGGAGAAGTGCCGGTGACGGCCGGCGTTGAGATGTGGCCATTCCTCAGACGATTGTGAACGGCTTCCAGGCCCGGACCGTAGTCAAAGCATGGTAAATCGCCTCAGTCCTGAATTGTCCAGAGGGACAGCCGAGAATCCTTCAACACCGGCGCGCCCGGCGGCGTATCCCCTGACGACGCCATTGTCCGGCGCCCCCACGCGCCGCCTTACGGAACGTTGAAGGAGTCATCTTGGAGCATGAGGATTTAAAGCCGCCGGCGGCACCCGCTCGTGAGCTGCGCCGCAGGAGCGCGCTGCTCGGCATCGGGGCGGTGGCCTGCGTCGGGGCGGTGGACGTCGGGGCGTTCGCGTACGTGAGCGGACGGGCGACGCCGGACAGACTGACGCCGGGACGGCTGGCGGACGGGTTCGAGACCGTGTTCGGCAAGCATCCGGGGTTCAGACGCAACCACGCCAAGGGGGTCAGTGTCGCCGGGGAGTTCGTCGCGAGCGGGGCCGGAACCGCGGTCTCCGAGGCCACGGTGTTCGAGGACGGCCGGCGGACTCCGGTGACCGGAAGGTTCTCGCTGTCCGGGGGAGTCCCGGACGTCGCCGACGCCACCAAGACGGTGCGGGGACTCGCGCTGCGTTTCGACCTCCCCGACGGCGAGCAGTGGCGCACCGCGATGGTCAACCTGCCCGTGTTCCAGGACCGCACCCCCCAGGGCTTCTACGACCGGATGCTCGCCTTCAAGGCACTGCCGGACACCGGGCAGCCGGACCCCGAGAAGAAGGCCGCGTTCCTGGCCGAGCACCCCGAGACAGTGCGCGCGATGGAACTGGCCAAGAAGCACCCGCCCACCTCGGGCTTCGCCGACAGCACGTTCAACGGTCTCAACGCCTTCCACTTCACCAACAGTTCGGGCGGCAGCGTGCCGGTGCGCTGGTCGATGGTCCCGCTCCAGCCGGTGCGTGCGGCGGCCAAGGGGCCGATCGGCCGGAACGAGTTGTTCGAGACGCTGATCGACACGTTCGACGGCGGTCCGCTGCGGTGGCGGCTGGTGCTCACCATCGGCGGGCCCGAGGACCCGCTCGACGACGCCACGCTCCCGTGGCCCGACAGCCGCCGCACACTGGACGCCGGTGTCCTGACGCTCACCTCGGTGCACACCGAGGCGTCGGGCAACGCGCGGGACGTCAACTTCGACCCCACGGTGCTGCCACGTGGCATCGCCGTGTCCGACGACCCACTGCTGAGCGCCCGTTCGTCGGTGTACGCGCGGTCCTTCGCGCGGCGCACCGGGGAGCCGGACACGAAGGGGACCGTGAAGGTGACGGGGAAGCACGATGACTGATGCCGGGGCCGGGGCCGGGGCCGGGGCGGGGGCGCCGGTCGCCGAAAGCCCCCCGGACCCGCAGGGTCCGGGCACGGACGTTCCGGACCGGTTCACGCTCTTCTCCCGCTGGCTGCACTGGGTGATGGCGGCCCTCGTGGTGGCCATGATCTTCATCGGCGCGGCCATGGTGGCCTCCCTGGCCGACTACCGTCTGCTGGTGTCGGTACACAAACCCCTGGGCATGGCCGTTCTCCTGCTCGCGGTGGTCCGGCTGGTGAACAGGTTCCTCCACCGGGCGCCCCCGCACCCGAGGGCGATGGGCACGGGCGAACGCAGGGCGGCGCTGGCGTCCGAGTGTCTGATGTACGGGCTGATGGTGTCCCAGCCGCTGGTGGGGTGGGCCATGGTGTCGGCGTCCGACACACCGTTCACCGTGCTCGGCGTGCGGGTACCGCCCATCGCGCCGGCCGGCCCCGGGATCTATTCCGCCCTGCACGAGACTCATCTGGTGCTCGGTTACGCGCTGTTCATCCTCTTCACCCTGCACATGCTGGCCATTCTGGTCCATGTCCTGGTGCTGCGGGACGGGCTCCTCGGCCGGATGGCACTGTGGCGGACTTCCCGGCAGGAGCCGGTGGCGGTGCGGAGGGGCGGCCCCTGACCTTCGGCTCTCCTCCGCACCGGTCGCGCCTCCCTCCGGCCCGGGTCACCAGGGCCGGAGGAAGGCGCGGACCCGTCGGAGCCCTTCGGGACAGCCCGGCCCGGACGAGCAGGGCGAGTTCGTCGTGGACGCTGGTGCCGTGTGTGACCCCGCCGTGGCTGGGCACGGGGAGGTAGGCGTCGGTGCCGGCGAGCAGGTCGACGCCCGCCGCGTGCAGGGCGGCGACGCTGTCCAGGACGTGCTGGAACGTGCCCTGGGGATAGGAGTTGAACGAGCCGCGCAGTGTGTCGAGCCACGGCTGCGACAGACGGCCGGCCACGCGGGGGGTCGTCGGCGAGGTGAGCCGCGGTGCGGCCCATGAGCGAGAAACTGACGGCCAGGCAGGGCGTGACGAAGACGTCGGCGTCGCGCAGGGCTTCGACGACGGAGCCGTCCGCGCGCTGGTCGACGAAGAGGTCGGCCAGGCCGTCGACGCCGACGTTGCGTCGCTTCGGCACGGGGCAACGCGGAAGCGGTCCGCCGGCCGGGCCGGCGGACCGCTTCGGTGCGTGGGGCGTGCGGGTCTGTCAGTCGCCCAGGATGTCGGTCACCTTGAGGTTCTCCACGTCGACTTCGGCGATGGTGAGGTCGTCGTTGAGCACCCATGCCGTCTTCGAGTCGGCGCTGAAGCTGATCGCCTGGCGGGGGCCCTTCAGCCCGCCCTTCGGGCCGCTCTCGACGGTGCCGATCACCGAGTTGTCCGCAGTGTTCACGGCGGTCAGGGTGTCGTCCGCCATGTTCCCGGACAGCAGGACCGAACCGTCGGGGGACAGCGCCGCACCGTAGGGCTTGTCGCCCACGTGGACGCTGGTCCTCTTGCCGGAGACCAGGTTGACGACGGAGATCTCGTCGGACTCGCTGTTGGCCGCGTACAGCCGGTCGCCCGCGCGGTTGACGGACACCGCACGCAGGCCCTTGAATCCGCCGATCGTCTCCGGATCGGCGTCCTTGTTCTCGAGGTCGACGACCGAGACCTCGCCCGTGCCGTAGTTGGTGACGAACAGCGTGTCACCCGAGTGCGAGAGCTTGGTCCCCTGCCGCGGCTCGTGGAAGCCGGTGAGAACGTCCGTCGGCCTGTTGTGGGCGAGATCGACGATGGTGACGGTGTCCGCCGCCGCGTTGTTGGCGTACAGCCACTTGCCGTCCGCGCTCTGCGCGGTGCCGAACACACCGGCCCCGAGCGGCAGACGCTGCGTGACACGGAAGCCGAACACGGAGATGCGGTCCACGACTCCGCGCGCGCTGTCGGACACGGTGAAGCTCTTGCTGTCCGGGGCGAACAGGATGTTGCGCGGGCTGACGTACCCCTTGATCTCCGCGACCTTTTTGCCGCTGGGTACGTCAATCACTACCAGATGGTTCGAGTAGGAGTTCGTCGCCACGGCGAACTTCTCGTTCGGGCTGACCGCGAGCGTGTTGTTGGTGGCGTTGACGGTGGGGTCGCGGTCCTCGGGCTCCTTGGGATCCGCGACCTCGACCTTGCTGGTGTAGGCGCCGAAGTCCACCACGGTGGTGGTGAACCCCTTCGACGACGACTTCTTCTCCGGCGCGTCCGCGCTGGCCGTGGTCACCGCCGCACCGGACAGGGCGAGCGCGGCGAGCGCGGTGGTGGCGATCATCGTCCGGCGCGTGGTCCTGAGGCGTTTCACCTGGGCTGTCTCCTTGATTTGAGTGTCCCCCCGCCGCGCACGACCGGTCTCCGGGCGCTTGTGGCGCCGGATGCTCCTCGAGGGACCGGTTCGCGTGCTCCGTCGGCTCTGCAACCGTTGTCATAAGGGGTACGCCGCTGCGCCACGTGGTGTTGAAGGAGAAGTGGATCAATTCGGGACGCCGTCGCCGGCCCGGCGGCCCTCCGGAACACCCCACCCGGCGGGGTGGTGCCTGCGCTACCGGGGCTCGGCAGTGGACGGGATCGAGACGTGGCGGGCTCCGGAGGAGGCTGATCCATGTCAGCAGGAGCGTTCAGCCGCCCGACCGTCCAGCAGGGAGTCCCCCCGTGTCTCAGCACCGTGCCTCGAAGTCCCGCCTGCGCCGGCGGTCCGCCGTCGCGGTCTCCGCCCTCGCGGTCCTGGGCGGCGCCGTGGCGGTGTGGCTGCCCTCGGCGAGCGCCGACCAGCCCGCCGCCCGTCCGAACGCGACGAAGGTGCAGCGGAGCCTGGACGGCCTGACGCGCGACCACGGCTTCCCGGCCGCGCTCGCCTCGGTGCGCGACGAGAAGGGGCACACCCGCAACTACACCGCCGGGGTGGGTGACCGTCGGAAGAAGCGCTCCCGCGTCCCGGCCGACGGACAGGTCCGGATCGCGAGCACCACCAAGCTGTACACGGCGACCGTGGTCCTCCAGCTTGTGGGCGAGGGCAAGGTCGGTCTGGACACCACGGTGGAGACCTACCTGCCGGGCCTGGTGCGCGGGCACGGCATCGACGGCCGGAACATCACCGTAAGGCAGCTGCTCCAGCACACCAGCGGACTGCCCAACTACACGGAGACGATGCCGAAGTTCTCCGAGTGGCGGCACACCTTCGTCGACGACTACGACCTGCTCGACATGGCCTTCAAGGAGAAGGCGTCCTTCGCCCCGGGCAAGGGCTGGGAGTACAGCAACACCAACTACACCCTCGCGGGTCTGATCGTGCAGAAGGTCACCGGCCGTCCCATCGGCGAGGAGATCACCGACCGGATCATCGAGCCCCTCCACCTGCGCCACACCTACTGGCCCCGGGAGGGCGAGCAGACCATCCGTGAACGCCACCCGCACGGCTACGCGTCCGACGAGCCCGGCGGCCCCCTCATGGACGCCACCGAGGTCGACCCCTCCTGGGGCGGCGCGGCCGGGCAGCTCGTCGCCCGCCCCAGCGACGTCAACCGTTTCCTGACCGCGCTGATGGACGGCAGGCTCCTCGAGCCCGCGCAGCTCGAGGAGATGCGGACCACGGTCGAGGCCAAGGGCCTGCACGACGGCTGGCGCTACGGCCTGGGCATCGTCGAGATGCCGCTGAGCTGCGGCGGCGTCGCCTGGGGCCACGGCGGCGACTTCGACGGCTACGAGAACCGCAACGGCGTCACGGACCGGGGCCGGGCAGCCACCGTCGCCGTGACGGCGCTGCCCTCCACCCTGGAGGGCGCCGAAGCCGTCAACAAGGCCCTCGACACCGCCCTGTGCACGCGCTGACCCCAACCCCGCTGGCCCCGACCCCGCTCACCCCGCAGACCACTTCCGCGTTCCGCAAGGAGACCGTCATGTCCGTCATGTCCAAGCCCAGCCTCCGCCGCACCCTGACCGCCCTGAGCGGGGTCGCCGCGGCCCTCGCCCTGTCCGTGCCCGCGGCGGGCGCGCTGACGAGCGGCACGACGAGCGGCACGACGACCGCCACCCCGGCCGCGCACAGTCAGGACGCCTTCAGGGGCCGGACCGACGCCGCCGTCCGCAAGAGCCTCAAGGCACTGGTGAAGGAGGACGGCTTCCCCGGCGCGCTCGCCTCCCTCAGCGACCCGGGCGGCCGCGTCCGCAACTACACGGCCGGCGTGGGCGACCTCAAGACCGGGTCCAAGGTGCCCACCGACGGCCAGGTGCGCATCGCCAGCAACACCAAGATGTTCACCGCGACCGTGGTCCTGCAACTGGTCGGCGAGGGCAGGATCGACCTCGACGCGCCGATCGAGACGTACCTGCCGGGTCTGGTGCGCGGCGACGGCATCGACGGCCACGACATCACCGTGCGGCAGCTGCTCCAGCACACCAGCGGACTGGCCGACTACGACGAGGAGGTCGTGAAGGACTACCTGACCAAGCAGCAGCACCGCTATTTCGAACCCCGCGAGCTCGTCGAGTTCGGGCTCGGCAAGAAGGCGCTGTTCGCCCCCGGCACCGGCTGGAGCTACAGCAACACCAACTACGTCCTGGCCGGCCTGCTCGTGCAGAAGGTCACCGGCCGCCCCATCGGCGAGGAGATCACCCACCGCATCATCGAGCCGCTGGGCCTGCGCCACACCTACTGGCCCGGCGTCGGCGACCAGACCATCAAGGGCCACCACCCCCACGGCTACTTCGCCACCGCGCCCGACACCCCCTACACCGACGTCACCGAGCAGGACCCGTCCGCCGCGTGGGCCGCGGGAGGGCTCATCGGCACTCCCAGCGACCTCAACCGGTTCCTCACCGCGCTCCTCGACGGCAGGCTCCTCGAGCCGGAGCAGCTCAAGGAGATGAAGACCACCGTCGACGCCCCCGACCTCGACACCGTCGGTGACGGCCACTACGGCCTCGGCCTGGCCACCTTTAAGCTCAGCTGCGGCGGCTACGCCTGGACCCACGGCGGCAACGCCCCCGGCTACACCACCCGCAACGCCGTGACCGAGGACGGCCGGGCGGCCACCATCGCCGTCACCGCGCTGCCCACGACCCTCCCCGCCGCCGAGCACATCGAGGCCGCCCTCGACACCGCGCTCTGCACCCGCTGACCCGGCTGCCGCACCAACCCCCCGGCCTACTCCGGGGGGTTGGTGTCGTCGGCCCACGCGTACTCCAGCACGTGTGCCACCTCCCGGGCCCTTTCCGCCCCCTCGACGCGGGCGACGAGGTGCAGTGCCATGTCGATGCCGGCCGAGATGCCCGCGCTGGTCACGATGTGCCCCGCGTCGACCCACCGCTGCTTGGTGCGCACCTCGACGTCCGGGAACGAGGCGAGGTCGTCCAGCACGCTCCAGTGGCTGGTCGCGGGCAGCCCGGCGAGGAGCCCGGCCGCCGCGAGGACCAGGGCGCCGTTGCAGACGGACGCCAGGAGGGTGCCCGCGTCCGCGAAGGACCGCATCCGTGCCAGATGCGTCTGGTCGTTTCGGAGGTGGTCGATCCCCGAACCGCCGGGATGGATGAGGAGGTCGGGCCTCGGGCCGTCGTCGACGGCACCGTCGGGGGTGACGGCCAGCCCCAGGCTGCACCGCACGGGGCCCCCGTCGAGGCTCGCGGTGCGGACGACCACGTCCCGGTCGGTCAGCTCCTGCCAGAAGCGGAGGGTCTCCCACGGGCCGAAGGCGTCCAGCTCCTCCACGCCCTCGAACAACAGCACGGTGACTCGGTACGGAACGGTGTCGGGCATGACGGACCGACCTTTCTCGGAAGCGTGCGGGGCGGGCGAACAAGCTAATGCGATTCCGGGCCGCCGGAGCTGCCGCGGCCCGGTGACGAGTACGACACCGACGAAATGGCCGGCCCCGGGAACTCACGGCGGTCCCGCGGCGACTACTGCACCGAAACCACTCGGCCCGAACCGCTCGGCCCGAACCGCTCGGCCCGAACCACTCGGCCGAGCCGCTCGGGCCCATGAGGCACACGGCCCGAACCACTCGGCCCGTGAGCGAGTACGGTGCGCACCACTAGGAGTTCCATGTCGATGAAACGGCCGGCCGCCGCCGCCCTGGCCGCGGCCTTCTGTCTGCTCGCGGCGGCGTGCGGCTCCTCGTCCGGCACGGCGGAGGACACCGCCGGCAAGGCCGTCGGACAGGCGTCCGGCTACCCGGTCACGCTCGACAACTGCGGCCGGAAGCTGACGTTCGAGAAGGCTCCCGAACGGGTCGTCGTGATGAACGGCGCGTCCGTCGCCGAGGTCTCCACACTGCTCGCCCTCGGCCTCGAGGACAAGATCGTCGCGAACCAGCAGGGCTACGGCAGGTCCGAGGTGCCCGGTCGGGCCGACGCGATCAAGAAGCTGTCCACCGGCGGCATCACGCTCAACGGCGCCGGTGACATCCCCCGCGAGGCCATGCTCGGACTGCGCCCCGACCTCGTCCTGTCCGTCACCTCGTACGGCTACGAGCAGAAGAACGGCTTCGCCACCCGCGAGCAGCTCCAGCAGGTGGGCGCCAACAGCTACATCTCCCCGCAGGGCTGCGACGACGACCCGTCGAAGATGACCGTCGCCGACAGCTACCGACTGCTGCGCGACATGGGGAAGATCTTCCACGTCGGTGACCGGGCCGAGAAACTGATCGCCGCGTCCGAGAAGAAGATCGCGGCCGTCAGCGGGAAGACCGGGACGGACCAGCCCCCGAAGGTCATGGTGCTCTTCGCCAGCCCGACGGGCAAAACCGACTTCAGCCTGGTCTTCGCCAAGGGCATCGTCAACGACATCCTCGCCGGGGCCGGTTGCGTCAACGCCTTCGAGGACTCCTCCGAGACGCTCTTCGCCAACGTGAGCAAGGAGAAGGCGGCCACCACCGACGTCGACGCCCTCGTCGTGATCGACGCCAGCGGCACCGACGCGGCGGCATACGCCAAGCAACTGCTCAAGGAGTTCCCCCAGTGGCCGGCCGCCAGGACCAGCACGTACGTGACACTGTCCGACTCGATGTACCTCGGCCCCAGCAACGACCTGGCCGTGAAGAAGATCGCCGGGGTGCTGCACCCGGACGCCGGCTGAGCCGGCTCACGCTGCCCCTGGCGTTCGTCCTCCTGCCCGTCGCTCTGGCCATCACCATGATCGTGGCGATCGGCGTCGGCGCGGTCAACGTGCCCGTCGGGGACGTGTGGCACATCGTCGTCCACCACGTCACCGGATCCGGTACGGCACCCGCGGATCCCGCCCTCGACCAGATCGTGTGGAACTTCCGTGCTCCCCGTGTGGTCCTGGCGGCCCTGGCGGGCGCGGGCCTGGCCGTGTCCGGTGCCGTGTTGCAGAGCGCCGTCTCCAACCCTCTGGCCGATCCCACCGTGCTGGGCTTCTCGTACGGCGCCACCCTCGGCGCCGTCCTGGCCATCACCCTGGGCGGCTCGGTGGCCGCCGCCGGCCTCGGCGTCTCGACGGCGGCCTTCCTGGGGGCGATGGTGGCGGGAGCCCTGGTCTTCGTGCTGGGACAGCGACGCGGACGCATGGCCCCGACCCGACTCGTGCTGGCCGGGGTGGCCGTCGGCTACGTTTTCCTGTCGGCGACCAGCTTCGTGCAGCTCCACGCCTCCCCGAACGAACTGCGCACGGTGCTGTTCTGGACGCTGGGCAGCGTCGCGGGCGCCCAGTGGGACCAGCTCCCCACGGTCGCCGTCGTGGTGATCGCCACGACCGTCCTGCTGACCCTCTTCGGACGCCGGCTCAACGTCCTGCTGGCCGGCGACGAGTCCGCCACCGCGCTCGGCGTCGACGTCAACCGGCTCCGCCTCGTACTGCTGGTGCTCAGCGCCCTGCTGACCGGCACGGTCATCGCGGTCGCCGGCGGCATCGGCTTCGTCGGCCTGATGATCCCGCACCTGGTCCGGCTGAGCACCGGCGCCGACCACCGCCGCCTGCTGCCCCTGACCGCCCTGCTCGGCGCGGTCTACCTGGTCCTCGTCGACCTGCTCTCCCGCACCCTCGACCGCCCCAACGAGCTGCCCCTGGGCATCCTCACCGCACTCCTCGGCGCACCCTTCTTCCTCTGGCTGCTGCGCCGCAACAAGGCCATGGACTGACGCATGCACCTCACCGTCGAACGGCTCCACATCGCCCTGGACGGCAACCCGATCCTGCGTGACGTGAACCTGGAGGCACGCACGGGCGACATCGTGGGACTCGTCGGGCCCAACGGCAGCGGCAAGTCGACCCTGCTGCGCACCGTCTACCGCTCGCTGCGCCCGGCGGACGGCGTCGTGCGGGTCGGCGACGACGACGTGTGGCGGCTCTCCGCCCGCGCCGCCGCCCGGCGCACCGCGGCGGTGCTCCAGGACTCCGGCGGCAACACCACCGGCCTGACCGTCACCGAGATCGTCGCCCTGGGCCGCGCTCCGCACCACGGCCTGCTCGGACGCGACGGCGCCGAGGACCACCGGGCCGTCGAGGAGGCCATCGACCACTGCGGCGTACGGCCCTACGCGGAACGCGACTACGCCTCCCTGTCCGGCGGGGAACGCCAACGCGTCCTGCTGGCGCGGGCACTGGCGCAGGACCCGCGCCTGCTGGTGCTGGACGAACTCACCAACCACCTCGACATCCGGGCCCGCTTCGAGCTGCTGGAACTGGTCCGCGCCACCGGGACCACCACCCTGGCGGTCCTGCACGACCTCGACCTCGCCGCCCGGCTCTGCGACCACCTCGTCGTCCTGCACGAGGGCGTGGTGGTGGCCGCGGGCACGGTCCTGGAGGTGCTGACGCCGCAGGTCCTCGGGGAGGTCTTCGGCGTACGGGCGAGCACCCGCCGGCACGACGACGGCGTCATCCGCATCACCTACGCCGCCCAGCCGCTCGCCGCCGACGTGCCGGCCCCGCGCGGGTGACCCGCACGACACCGGGGAACTCCACCCGGGCGCACGGCGACCCACTGGGGGACGGCTCCACGTGAACGAGGGAGCCGGCGCACACCTCCCGGGGCGCACCCGCACCTCGGAGACCGTCAGGAGACGCACCATGGCACGTATCGGATACCTCGTCACCGGCATGACCTGTGAGCACTGCGCCGCGAGTGTCACCGAGGAGGTGTCCCAGGTGCCCGGCGTCACCGACGTCCACGTCGACGTGAGCGCGGGATCGGTCGCCGTCGACGGCACCGGCCTGGACGACGCGTCGCTGCGGGCGGCGATCGAGGAGGCGGGGTACCAGGTCACGGCACTGGTACTGGCCTGACCCGGGGCCGCGGTACGGCGGCCGCACTCCGGTGGAGTCCGGCGGGGAAGGCAGCCGGGTGTCCGCTGGGCAAGGCACCCGGGTGTCCGGCTTCTTCCGGTGGGTGCCAGGATGAGTTGCCATGGCTGCCGACGGGGCGTTGCGCGTTGCGGGCCGCGGTGTTCGCGGCCGTCTGCGTGGTGCTCGCCGGTCTGGGCCACGTGCTGATGTCCGGTCACGGGCTGCCCTGGTGGGTCCTGCTGTCCGGCCTCGCGGCGGTCGGCGCCGTGGGCTGGTCCTTCGGCGGCCGGGAGCGGCGCGGCGCCGCGGTGGCCGCACTGACCGTGGCCGTGCAGGCGGCCCTGCACGTCTGCTTCACCCTCGCGCAGTCCCCCGCCCGGCCGTCCACGGCGGCGGCCGGTGGCACGCAGAGCGTCCAGGAGTGGGCGCGGTACCTGCTCTGCGGCGCCGACCCGACCCCGGCCCAGGCGGCGCGGGCCTACGACATCGCGCAGCGGGCCGGTCTGACCGAGCACCTGCACCACGGGCCCGGTCACACCACGGGGGCCGTGCCCACGACGGGCACCACGGACATGTCGGGGCCGGCCGCCCTGCTCCACCTGGGACACATGACCGGCACCGCGTCCTGGGGCATGCTCGCCGCCCACCTGACCGCCGCCGTCCTGTGCGGACTGTGGCTGGCGCAGGGAGAGCGCGCGGCCTTCGCCCTCGTACGCGCCTGCGCCGACCGCGCCTTCGTGCCGCTGCGGCTGGTGCTCGTCGTCCTCGTGCCGCCCGCGGGACCGCCCGCCTTCCGGCCCGTCCGGCGGACCCGTAGGCGGCTGCGGCGGCTCCTGCTCGTGCACACCCTCGCCACCCGCGGCCCTCCCCGGGGGACCGCTGTCGTCTGACAGTCGGTGCACCGCCGTCGCACCCGATGCGCCCGGCGGTCCCCGTGCGCGCGTGCGCGCACGGGTCTCCCACCCGTGCGGCGGGCCCATGGCCCCCGGGCCCACCTCGGCGCCGCCGTACGGAATCCTGCCGAGGAAGGACCACGGGACCATGATCCCTGCCCTGCCCGCCGTGACCGACGAGACGGTCACGGCATGGGCGCTCGCCGCCGCCGGCGGCGACAGCGAAGCGGTCGACCGCTTCGTGCGCGCCCTCCAACGTGACGTACTGCGCTATGTGGCGTACCTCGCCGACGACACCCAGGCCGCCGACGACCTCGCCCAGGACACGTTCCTGCGGGCGCTGACCGCGCTGCACCGCTTCGAGGGCCGCTCCTCGGCCCGCGTGTGGCTGCTGTCCATCGCCCGCCGGGCGGTCGCCGACAACATCAGAGGGGCCGCCCGCCGGCCGAGGACGGACACCACCGCCGACTGGGAGGACGCGGTCGAGCGCGCCCGGCCGGCCGGTCTGCCGGGCTTCGACGACGGAGTCGCCCTGATGCACCTGGTCGAGGCCCTGCCCCGGGACCGGCGCGAGGCCTTCCTGCTGACGCAGGTGTACGGCCTGTCGTACGCGGACGCCGCGCAGGTGGCCCGGTGCCCGGTCGGCACCATCCGCTCCCGCGTCGCGCGGGCCAGGCTGAACCTGGCGGAAATGATGGCCGACGAACCCGACACCACACCCCGGTACGCACCGGCCGTGGCCTGACGGGACGTCATGGTCCGTGCCCACGCCCGCCCACGCCTCTGCCTGGGCACGCGAGCACGGACCATGGGCCCCGCGTGGTCAGGCATCCTCCATGTGGGTGGCCGGGACGGCGGTGTGCGGCGCGACGGACCTCGCGGAGGCCGTCGCGGCCGCGGTCGCCGTCCACGGGGTGTCGGTGGCGAGGGCTTCCCGCCAGGGGCGCAGCGTGCGCGGGGGCAGGCCGGCGGCCAGGACGGCGGACAGCCGGTCGCCGGTTCGGTAGGCGACGAGGAAGCGGCCCCGCGCCAGGTCCCCTTCGACGAGGACGTGCTGGTCGTGGCCGCGCGGGTGTCCGTAGGCCTGGAGCCTGACGTCGTACTGGTCGGTCCAGAAGTAGGGGACCGGTGCGAAGGGCCGGGGCCGGTCGGGGTGGAGGAGGTTGTGCGCGACGGTCAGGGCCTGCTCGGCGGCGTTGGTGCGGTGCTCGACGCGCATCGACGCGCCGAACAGGGGGTGGTGCCAGCGGGCCACGTCCCCGACCGCGTACCCGGACGGGCTGATGACCGCGCCCAGCGACGCCGACCTGGTCCGGGGTCGACACCTCCGGGTACGCGCACCGGATCACCGAGTCGGACGTCTTCGACAGCCACGACTACGAACAGGACCCGGACACGTTCGCGGCCAACCACGCCGCGCTCGGCGCCGGCGAGCCCTACGTGAACCGGGCGGACGGCACCGGCGAGTCCTGGTCCGTCGGCTACCGCGGCCAGCCCTTCTTCGTCAGCGAGTTCAGCGGCATCTGGTGGAACCCGGCTGAGGCGGACCGGCCCCAGTCGGAGGCCACCTCTTGGGGGTACGGCAACCGGGTGCGCGACGTCGAGGAGTTCCACACCCGCTTCGAGGGACTCGTCGGAGTACTGCTCGGTCACCCGGACATGTTCGGGTACTGCTACACGCAGTTGACCGACGTCTTCCAGGAACAGACCGGCGTCTACGCCTTCGACCGGTCGGAGAAGTTCGAGACCCGGCGCATCCGCGCGGCCCAGCTCCGCCCCGCGGCGATCGAAGCCGCCGAGCGTCCGGCGCGCTGAAGGACGGTCCCGGTACGGCGTCGGTGATCTGTCGGTGATCTGTCGGTGCGGTCGACCGGATGTCGGTGCGCCCCGGCATCGTCCGGATCACGGCCCCGGAGTCCACCCGGCGGCCCCTCCCGAAGGAGCCATCATGCACACCCCCGTCACGATCATCGGCGCCGGACTCGGCGGGCTCACCCTGGCCCGTGTCCTGCACGTCCACGGCATCCCGGTCACGGTCCACGAGGCGGAGTCCTCCCCGACGGCGCGCTCGCAGGGCGGACTGCTCGACATCCACGAGGGCACCGGGCAGCTCGCCCTCGGGGCGGCCGATCTGACGGACGCGGTCCGCGCCGCCGTCCTGGAGGGCCGCCAGGCGATGCGGATCCTCGCGCCGGACGGGACCGTGGTGCTGGACCAGGCCGACGACGGCACCGGCGAACGCCCCGAGGTGGACCGCGGTGACCTGCGGCGGATCCTGCTCGACTCCCTCCCGGCGGGCACCGTCCGGTGGGGCCGCAAGGCCGACCGCGTCCGCCCCCTCGGCGGAGGCCGCCACGAAGTGGCCTTCTCCGACGGCGACACCCTGGTCACCGACCTGCTGGTCGGCGCGGACGGCGCGTGGTCCCGGGTACGGCCCCTGCTGTCCGCCGCCACTCCCGAGTACCTCGGCAAGTCGGTCGTGGAGACCTGCCTGTACGACGCCGCCGTACGGCACCCGGCCGCGGCGAAGACGGTCGGCGCGGGGATGCTGGTCGCCACCGCACCGGGCAGGGAGATCTTCGCCCACCGCGAGAAGGACGACACCCTGCACGCCTACGTGGGGCTGGCCGAGCCGCAGGACTGGTTCGCCGCCGTCGATTTCACCGACCGTGCCGCGGCCACGGCACGCATCGCGCGGGAGTTCGACGGCTGGGCGCCGGAACTCACGGCACTGATCACCGACAGCGACGAAGCACCGGTCCTGCGCCCCCTGTTCGCCCTGCCGGCCGGACACCGGTGGGACCGGGTGCCGGGGGTGACCCTGCTCGGCGACGCCGCCCACCTCGCGGCGCCCAACGGCGAGGGGGCCAACCTGGCCATGCTCGACGGCGCCGAACTCGGTGCGGCCCTCGCCGCGCACCCCGGTGACCTCGAGCGGGCCCTGACCGAGTACGAGGAGGCCATGTTCCCCCGCGCTGCCGAGGCCGCCGCCAACGGGTTGCCCGAGATCGAGGCCTTCCGCGACGCGACCGGGGCCTGATCACGGGTGCCCGGGAGCCTTCGCTCCTCTCCCGAAGGGGGAGAGGAGCCGGGCGAAGGGGTCCTCGGCGGCGCAGGTCCAGCGTCACGGCGAACAGCTTCAACCGGACGTCGTCCGGCAGCGCCGGTCAACGGCACCCCGAGGACACGGCGGCCGCGTCCCGGTGGGCGGCGTCGCCGGGAGCGGAGGCTCGCCCGCCCCGTCCGGCGGTGGGCGACGTGCCGGCGGACCGTGGTGACCGGCTGGTCAGCAGCAGGCCGAGGAGGGCCGCGGCCGACAGCGCGAGGACGGCCCACATGTACAGGCGGGCGGTGGGGACGAGCCCTCCGCCGTGGACGACCAGGACGCCGGCGACGACCGAGGGCACTCCCATGCCGAGGTAGCTCACGACGTAGAGGACGGACATCAGACCGGCCCGCTCGCGGGGCTCCGCGCGGGAGACGACGGTGCGCAGGCCGCCCTGGAACCCGGCGCCGAAGCCGATGCCGGCGACGACCGTGCTGCCGAAGAACCCCGGCGCCGACCTGGCCCCGACCGCGGCCAGCGCGGCGAGTGTCGCCGCCATGAGCACGGCGATGCCGAGCACCATCGCCCCGCGCGGTGAGACGCGGCCGAGCACGGCGGCCGACACGGTGGCCGCCACCGTCAGCAGGAAGAGCCCGAGTCCCGCCACCACCGACGAGTCGGAACCGGACAACTGCCGCGCGAGCGCGGGGCCGAGAGAGCCATAGAAGCCGGCCAGCGCCCAGGTGGCGAAGAGGATCGGCGCCGCCGCCAGCACGGTGCCCCACAGTCCGGACGGCACGGCCATCCTGGGGACCAGTGCGGCGCGCGCACCCGGTGTACGGCGGACGGTTTCCGGCATCCGGAGCACGGCCGCGCCCTGGACGGCGAAGACACCGGCGAGCAGCAGGTACACCAGGTGCGTGGGGGCCGGCGCGTACTGCACCAGCACCCCGGACAGCAGGGCGCCGCTGCCCGTGCCGATGCCCGGTGCGGCCGCGTTGGTGACGGCACCGCGGTGCCGGTCGACGTCCAGCATCGCCGCGCCCAGCGCGCCGACGGCACCCCCGGTGGAGACGCCCTGGAGCACCCGTCCGAGCAGCAGCGCGTCCACGCCCTGCGCGGTGGCGAGCACGGCCAGCGCGACGGCCTGGAGGGCGAGCGCGGTCAGCAGCACGGGCCGTCGGCCGAGGTGGTCGGACACCCGCCCGAACACGAGCAGGGACACGAGTACGGCGATCGCGTAGACACCGAAGACGACGGTCGTGGTGATCGGTGAGAAGTGCCAGGCGTCCGCGTACGTCGCGTACAGGGGCGTGGGCGCGCTGGAGGCGGCCAGCAGGGACACGACGATCGAGCCCAGCAGGAACAGGCCACCGGGGTCGGCGCGCCGGGAAGCAGCGGATCCGTTCATGGCACAAGGGTTGCCGGACCGCACGGCCGCCACGAGTGGCAGAAATGCCCCCTCTCGCTAGGATGCTGCCATGTCCGTGCACCGAGTGGCCGTACTGGCGCTGGCGGGAATGGCTCCGCTCGACCTGGCCATCCCCTTGCAGATCTTCGCCCCGCGTCCGGAGACCCCGTACGAGATCCGCGTGTGCGGGCCCGACGGTCCCGTGCCCACGGCGAACGGCTTCGCGATGGCCGTGACGAGCGGCCTGGAGGGTCTCGATACGGCCGACACGCTGATCGTGCCGGGGTTCGCGCCCGGGCCACCGCCGACGCCGTTCCCCCGGGAGGTGCTCGACGCGCTGGTCACGGCCCACGCCCGGGGCAGGCGTGTGGTGTCCATCTGCACCGGAGCCTTCGTGCTGGCCGAGGCCGGCCTGCTCGACGGGCTGCACGCCACCACGCACTGGCAGTACACCGACCGGCTGGAACGGGAGTACCCGACCGTCCACGTCGACCGCGACGTGCTCTACGTCGACGAGGGATCCGTCCTGACCTCGGCCGGCATGTGCTGCGGCATCGACCTGTGCCTGCACATCGTCCGCGGCGACCTGGGCGCCGCCGTGGCCAACGGGATCGCCAGGGGGATCGTCGCCGCTCCTCACCGCGAGGGCGGCCAGGCGCAGTTCGTGCCCGCGCCCGTCGCGGACCGCGGCGACACCGCGCTGGCCGGGACCCGGGCCTGGGCGCTGGAACACCTGGGGGAGACGCTCACCGTGCCCCGGCTGGCCCGGCACGCCGGCATGTCCGAGCGCACCTTCATGCGCAGGTTCGCCGGGGAGACGGGCACGACGCCCCTGCGGTGGCTGGTGGGCGCGCGGCTCGGGCTGGCGCGCGAACTGCTGGAGACCACCGACCGCCCGATCGACGTGGTGGCCCGTGACTGCGGCCTCGGCTCGGCCACCAACCTCCGGCTGCACTTCCGGCGCGCACTCGACACCACGCCCACCGCGTACCGCAGGGCCTTCGGCCGCGGGGCACCGTACGACCACGCCTGACGCGCTGCCGGGGAGGGGCGCCGTTCAGCCGTCGGAGACACGTGCGTCGAGGTGGACCAGCCCGGCCACCCCGAACTGGAGCGTGACGGGGAGCGTGCGCTGCCCGCCGGTGTCGCGGGCGGTCCGGGGCAGCTTCACACTCGGCCCGCCGCCCCCGCCGAAGGCGACGGTGGTGCCGGGCCGGAGCAGAATGCCCGCGGTGGTCAGGGCTCCGCTGCCCTCCGTGCCCTCGGCGCCGACCAGTTCGCCCCGGCCACCCGCGGACGTGCCGACCATGCCGAGGTGTTCGGGCACCGTGCCGTTGTTCCGCACGGTCATGCTCAGCGTGCCGCCGGACGGGCCGAGGTGCGCCACCGCGTCGGTCACGGCCAAGTCGATGCCGGCGACGCGTACGGCGACACTGCCGGGGGCGGAGGCGATGCCGGGGGTCTGCCCGGCGGACGCGGTGGCCCCGGAGGGCCGGGCGTCGTCCCCGGGACCGGCACAGCCGGCGGTGAGGAGGGCGAGTGCCGCGGACAGGGACATGGCCAGTACGGCTCGGGCGTTGGGCGTCGTGCCTCTCATGTCCCGCATCCTGTCAAGGGCGTTCGCGGGGCGGTCCGTCACCCCCGGGACACCCCAACTTCCGCTTATGATGGGATGCGTGTTCGATTCCCGGCACATCAGAACCTTCCACGCGGTGGTGGACGTCGGCACGTACTCCGGGGCGGCCGCACTGCTCGGTTACACCCAGCCCGCGGTCACCCAGCAGATGAAGGCACTGGAGCGGTCGCTGGGCAGCCCGCTGTTCGTCCGGGTGGGGCGGCGGATGCGGCTGACCGAGGCCGGCGAGACCCTGGCCCGGCACGCCGAGAGCATCCTGGAAAGCCTGTCCGTGGCCGAGGAGCAGGTCACGGCGATCGCCCGGCTGCGCAGCGGCACGGTCAGGCTCTGCGGCTTCCCCAGCGCCAACGCCACCCTCGTCCCCGAGACCCTGGCGGAACTGGCCGCCGGTCACCCCGGGATACGCGTCGACCTGCTCGACGACGAACCCCCCGACTCCCTCACGCGTCTGGCCCGCGGCGAGTGCGACGTCACGCTCGCCTTCACCTATCCGCGGCCGGCCGAGACGGTGCCCGACGACGTGGTGGAGATCCCGTTGCTGGAGGACCAGCTCACGGTCCTGATGCCGGTCGGCCATCCGCAGGCCCGGCGGCGCGCCGTGCGGCTCGCCGACTTCGCGGGGGAGCGCTGGATCGTCGGCTGCGCACGCTGCCGTACCAACTTCCTGCACGAGTGCGCCGAGTCGGGCTTCGCCCCCGACATCGCCTTCACCACCGACGACGGTCTGGTCACGCAGTCGCTGGTCGCCGAGGGGCTGGGGGTCGCCGTGGTGCCGAGCCTCGTGCTGTCCTTCCTCCGGCTCGACCGCGTCGCTGGCCGGGCCCTCCAGCCGGCCCTGCGCCGCCGGATCTCGGCGTACGTGCTGCGCGAGCACCTGCGGATTCCGGCCACTGCCCTGGTGGTCGACACGGTCCGGGAGGTCGCCGAGCGGAGGGTGGGCTGCTGACCCGGCGCCCGGCGCCCGGCTCCGGAAGGAGGGAGCAGGTGTCCGCCGTACACCGATCCATAAGAGCTCGTTGGGCGGGAGCGAAGAAACCGTCGTTGGACGCGGTCGGAGGCGAGCCGGACGCTGGGCGCCATGACCTCTTCCCGGAGCACCACCACCCGTACAGGGGTGCCCACGCGCCCCGGCTCCCAGGACCACCCCGGCCCCCAGGACCGCTCCGACCTCCAGGACCACCCCGGCCGTCAGGGCCGTCTCGACCACCTCGTGCACGAGATCCGGGCCGTCGTCCACCGGGGCCTGCCGCCCGACCGCACGGCCGGTCTGGTCGGAGACCGTCTGGCACCCCACCTCGGCGCCGCCGATCTGCTGACGTACCGTCAGTGCGAGGGCGACGCCGACCGGTACCGGCAGCACGTCCTGCACGCGGAGGAGGACGGCGGCTTCTCGATCGTCTCCCTCGTGTGGCTGCCCGGCCAGCGCACCGGCATCCACGACCACGTCTCCTGGTGTGTCACCGGTGTGCACCAGGGCCGTGAGCACGAGCGCCGGTACGAGCTGGTCCCCGGCGACCCCGCCGGGCGACTGGTCGCCACCCGGGACGTGGTCAACGAACAGGGCCAGGTGTGCGGCTTCGCGCCACCGGGCGACATCCACCGGGTCTGGAACGGCGGCACGGGCAAGGCGATCTCCCTGCACGTCTACGGTGCCGACATCACCCGCCTGGGCACCAGCATCCGCCGCGTCTACCGGGCGCCGGAGGGCGAGGTATGACATGACCGGCTCCGCGCGAGGATTGCTTCCACCTTGCTTCTCGCACGGTCCGGACAGGCGGGGCCCCGTCGCCGCCGCCCGGTCGACGCGCCGTGGCGCGCGGGGCGGAGCACGGGCGTGGCGCCTCCGACAGGGCCGCTGCCTGCGGTGTTGACCGGCGCGGTGACCTCGGAGGAACCGGCGGGACGCACGGCTCGCTCTCCGGAATCCGCCACATCGCCGCCATGTGGCCGCTGTCACACCGTTGGGGAGGATCCGGGCGTCTGGGTTCGGCCGGGGCAGGACGTAACTTCGAGGTGCTCGTCACCGGCCGCGCGCTGCAAGGCCTGTTCGGCGCGCTCCTCGCGCCGGCCGCCCTCTCGCTGCTGACCACCACGTTCACCGACGCCAAGGAACGGGCGAAGGCCTTCGGCATCGTCTACGGATTCTCCAACGCCGAGTCGCACGACTGGAGTTCGCCGCTGTCCTGGGGCTTCCTGGCCGCCGGCGCCGCGCTGCTGGCCGTGTTCGCGTGGTGGCAGACCAGGGCCGCGCATCCCCTGCTGCCGCTGCGCGTGCTCCTGGACCGCAACCGTGGCGCCGCCTTCGCGGCACTGCTGGTCGCCAGCGCCGGAATGTTCGGCGTGTTCCTGTTCCTCACCTACTACCTCCAGCTGACCCTGGGCCTCTCCGCGATCCAGACCGGTCTGGCGTTCCTGCCCATGGTCGCCACCCTGATGGTGTCGGCCACGATGTCCACCACCTTCCTGCTCTCGTTCGTCGGGCCGAAGATCGTGGTGCCCCTCGGTATGGCGCTCGGCGCCGTCGGCCTGTTCTGGCTGACCACCCTGGGACTGGACAGCTCGTACGCCGCCAACGTCCTGCCGCCCCTCCTGGTCACCGGCCTCGGCATCGGCCTGGTCATGGCCCCGTCCATGAGCGTCGGCACCAGTGGTGTGGCCACCGAGGACGCCGGTGTCGCGAGTGCCTCCCTCAACACGATGCAGCAGATCGGCGGCTCCATCGGCACCCCGCTGCTCAACACCCTCGCCGCGAGCGCCGCCACGTCCTACCTCGTCGGCAGGAATCCGGCCGACAAGCTCGTCCAGGCCCAGGCCGCGATGGACTCCTACACCACCGCCTTCATGTGGTCGGCCCTGCTCTTCGCCGCGGGCGCGCTGATCACGGCGCTGCTCTTCCGGCGCGGGATCGCGACGGCGGACCCGGACGCCGCCCCCACCGTCCACATGTAGGCGGCATGCGGCGGCTCGCACCCACCTGTGGGGACGGGGTGGGGTGCGCGTGACGGGCCCGGTACCGACGACGTCGTCGGCACCGGGCCCGTTCCCGTCGGCCGGAAGGACACCGGGCCGACCCTGAACGACACGGGTGTGCAGCAGTGGTACGTCGGCTCCCGAGGGGCGGTCGAGGCGCTGGGCAAGTGCCTCGAAGTGCCGGGCGGGGTCGCCGCGGACGGGACGCCGCTGAGGATCAGGGAGTGCGACGGCGGCGCCCACCAGGTCCCGCGGTGACGGCAGGTTAGCCGTCACCGTCACCAAGCCGCCGAAGGTGCGGGGCGACGCCTTCGTGACGCTGCGCGTCACCGCCCGGGACGGTGACGGCAACGAGGTCCGCCAGACCGTGACGAGGGCGTACCTGCACCGCGGCTGGGTCCCGTCCGGAGTTGCCCGTCGTCGCCCGCGCGGCGGACGGGCAACTCCGGAAAGCGCCTACAGCCGCAAGGACGCCGCCACCGGCAGGTGGTCGCTGTCGGTGGCCGGGAGGGTCCAGGCCGATCGCGCCTCCATGCCGCGCAGGAGGATGTGGTCGATCCGGGCCAGCGGGAACGCGGCCGGCCAGGTCAGGCCGAATCCGGCTCCGGCCGTTTCCTGGGCCGAGTGCATCGGGGAGGTGAGGGCGGAGAGGGCGCCGTCGTCCGTGGTGCCGTTGAGGTCGCCCACGAGCAGGGCGCGGGGCAGCGGTTCGGCGCGCAGGGCCGCCGCCAGACGGCCCGCCGCGCGGTCGCGGGCGTCCGTGCCGAAGCCCGACGCGGGGCTGAACCGGACGGAGAGCAGATGGGCGACGTACACGGCGACCGGCCCCTCGGGAGTGCGGACCGTGGCACGCAGGGCACGCGGCCAGGGGGCGATGTCGACCGTGCGGGCGTCGGTGAGCGGATAGCGGCTCCACAGGCCCACCGTGTCCCGCACCGAGTGGTACGGGTAGTGGGCGGCCAACTCCTCCTCGTACACGGACGGGTCGCCCAGCTCCTCCAGGGCCACCACGTCGGCGCCGGAGTCGGCCAGCGCCCGGGCGGTGTGCGCGGGGCGCGGATTGTGCTCGTTGACGTTGTGCGTCACCACGGTCAGGTCGCCGCCGCTCGTCCGTTTGTCGGTCAGCGCCCCGCCGTAGAGCGTGCCCCAGACGAGGGCGGGCAGCAGTATGGCAGCGGCGGCGGTCGCGGAACGGCGGATCGCGGCGCACACCAGGAGCAGCGGCACGACGAGGCCCGTCCAGGGCAGGAAGGTCTCGGTGAGACTGCCGAGATGTCCGGGCCGGTCGGGGATCAGGGAGTGGCCCAGCATCAGGAGCGTGGTCAGCAGCGCGACGATCGCGGCGGCCAGTCCGTCACGCCCGCCGGGGAAGAGGCGGCGACGCGGCGGCCGGGACCCGGCGGTTTCCGGCGCGGCGGAGGAGGTGCCGAGGACAGCGGTCAAGGTCGTCTCACCGGGTTCCGGACGGGGCGTCGGTGGTGGAGGCCGTCGCGGGGCCGGTCGCGGCCACGCGGTGCCGTACCGCCTCCACGAGCGCACGGCTGGCGTCGAAGACGGCGCGCAGGCCCTCCTGCGGGCTGGTGCCGGCGCGTTGGTGCAGCACCACGCCGAGGGCGAGATGCCGTCGGCCGCTCCGGTCCGCAACGTCGACCGCCCACATCAGCGCGCCCCCCGCAGGGGTACTGGAACCGGTCTTGATCCCGATCACACCCGGTGTGTTCAGCAGTTCGTTGCTGTTGGGAATCGTCCCGGAGCCCACTGCCGCGGCGGTGCGCGGCAGGGCGGCGACGGACCTGAAGACGTCGTCGCGCATGACCTGCCGCGCCAGCTTCAGCTGGTCCGCGGCGGTACTCGTGGTGGTGGACTCGATACCGCTGGCTCCCGTGTACGTGGTGTCGTCCATGCCGAGGTCGTCGGCGGCGCGGTTCATCCTGGCGACGAACGACTCCTGCGACCCGGCGTCCCAACGGGCCAGCAGCCGGGCGATGTTGTTGCCGGAAGGGACGAGCATCAGTTCCAGCAGGCGTCGTTGGCTCAGCCGCTGGCCCGGCCGGACCTCGACGGTGGACTCGGCGCCGGAGAAGGACTCGTTGGCGGCCTCGTCGTCCACGGTGATCAGGGGGCCGGACGCGTCGCCGCGCAGCGGGTGGTCACGCAGGATCACATAGGCCGTCATCACCTTGGTGACGCTCGCGATCGGCACCGGCCGCCCCGGTCCGTGGCCGCCCGGGGCACCGCGCGGCCCGAACCCCTCGACCAGGACGGCCGCCTGACCCTCGTCCGGCCAGGGCAGCGACCCGGTGAGGGATGTGCCCGGCCGCCCGCCGTCGACGCCCGCGCCGGACGGGGCGTCGTCCGCGGACCCACGGACCGAGAGAACGCTCCCGAGGGTGACCAGGGTGACCAGGGCGGTCGCGCCGGCGGCGAGGAGCGCCGGGCGTCGCCGCAGGCGGTGCGGCAGCCGGGAAGCGGACGGCGGCGCGGGGGATCCGTCCTGCTCGCCGCGTTCGGGGACTGGGCGCATGGGAGTACCTCCGGGGGACGCGGTGCGCGTCGTTCGCGCATCCCGGTCACTCTCGGCGAGGGGGATGTCCGCACGGCCGTGACCGGGTCGCGGCTCCCGCTCCGCCGGTCATCCGTTGTGTATCGGCCGTTTCGCGGCCGCGGGCAGCCGGAGGGTGGCGACGGCCCCGCCGTCGGGCGCGTTGGCGAACGACAGCGACGCACCGAGGACCTCGGCCTGGCCGAGCGCGATGGTGAGCCCCAGGCCGTGACCGCGGCCGCGTTCCGGTGCGCCGGTGCGGAACCGCTGGGGTCCCCCGGTCAGCAACGCGGCCGGAAAGCCGGGGCCGTGGTCCCGTACGGTCACCGTGGTGCCGGAGACCGTGACCTCGACGGGCGCTCGACCGTGCCGGTGGGCGTTGACGACGAGGTTGGTGACGATCCGGTCGAGCCGGCGCGGGTCGGTCTCGGCGGTCAGGGCGTCCCGCGCGGTGAACCGTGTGTGCAGTCCGGTGCGTTCCACGGACTCGGAGACCGCCTCGGCCAGCGGCACCCTTCTCGGCTCGGCACACTCGGCGCCCGCGTCGAGGCGGGAGATCTCCAGCAGGTTCTCGACCAGGGCCCGCATCACCCGCACCCGGTCCTGGACCAGGCCGGTCGCCTCCCCCTCGGGGAGCAGTTCGCTCGCGGTGACCAGGCCCATCAGCGGGGTCCGCAGTTCGTGGGCGACGTCCGCGGTGAAACGCTGCTCGGTCAGCAGCCGCTGGTGCAGGCTGTCGGCCATCGAGTCGACCGTGGCCGAGATGGCGGTGATCTCGTCGTTGCCGCGCCCGGCTCCGGTCCTGGCGGTCAGATCGCCGTCCGTGATCCGGCGGGTGGTGCGCGCCACCCTGCGCAGCCGGCGGTACGGCAGTTCGGCGGCGAGCGCCGACAGGGGGACGACGACGGCCAGGGCGAGAAGGGAGTACTTCCACATGTGCCGGTCCAGGGCACGGCGCGTGAGCAGGTCGGACGTCATGTCGATCTCGGTGGCGACGGGCTTGCCGCGGTAGATGCGTGCCGCCCACATCGAGGGGTGGTCCCCGGCGCCCGGACCCTCGTACCAGGTGACCGCGTCGTGGTGCGGCTCCGGTTCCCGCCGGTCGTCCAGCCGGCGCAGCAACTCGTCTGGGAGCTCCCCCGGCACCAGACGGAGCCCGGGAGGTGGGAAACCGTCCCGCTCGTAGGCCTCCACGTCCCTGAGGAGTGTCGCGGTGGCCTTGGCGGCCCCGTCGTTCATCGACCGGGCCCGGGTGCTGGAGTGCACCAGGGTCCCGATGGTCAGCGCGACGGCACAGCAGCACACGGTGACGAGCAGACAGGTCTTCCAACGCAGTGAACGCCAGTTGAGCAGGTCACGTACGGCGTCCACGTCAGCGCCGCAACTTGTAGCCGAACCCGCGGACGGTCTCGACCCGGTCGGCCCCGATCTTCTTCCGCAGCCGCTGCACGCACAGATCGACCACGCGGCTGTCGCCGTCCCAGCCGTAGTCCCACACGTTGCGCAGCAGGGTCTGCCGGTCGAGCACCGTGCCGGGATGCGCGGCGAACTCCAGCAGCAGCCGCAGTTCGGTCGGGGCCAGCGCGACGGGCCGGCCGGCCAGCGACACGACGAGGCCCGCGGTGTCGATGCTCAGGTCGCCGAAGACCAGCAGGTCACGACCGTCGGCACCGGACCGCTCCGGCCGTCCCCCGCCCGTGGCGGGCGGGGCGGCGGGGGTGTAGACCGCGCGCCGCAGCAGCGAGCGGATACGGGCCACCAGCACCGCGGTGTCGACGGGCTTGACGACGTAGTCGTCGGCGCCCGCCTCCAGACCGGAGACCACGTCCAGGGCGTCACCGCGCGCGGACATCATCAGCACCGGGTCCATGCTGGTCTCCCTGATCCGCCGGCACAGTCCGATGCCGTCGAGGCCGGGCAGCATCACGTCCAGGAGCAGCAGGTCGTGGCGGCCCTCCCGGAACAGCTCCAGTCCGGTCAGACCGTCACCGGCCGACACGACCCGGTAACCGTAGCGTTCCAGCGCGAGCGTAACGGACCTGCGGATGACCTCGTCGTCCTCGACCAGCAGGATCGTCACGGGCGCCGGGGCGTCCTCCTCGCTCACTGGACCCGACCCTTCTTCCCGCCGCCCACCGGGTGAATCCCGCACGGCGGCCCTGACCTCGTACCGTCCGCATTCTGCCTGTCGCGTGCGGCCCCGGGGCATCCGGCACGGCTCGGCCGTGTATCAGCCGCGTATCGGCCGGGGAGCGCGTGGCCGCCGGCCGTGGGAGCGGCAGGTGGTGGATAGAGTCACGGGGTGGAGATGCCCCGCCTGCTCGACGGCCGGCTCAAGTTCCGGCACCTGGTCCTGATCGACGCCCTCTCGCGCCAGGGGAGCGTCGTCGGCGCCGCCGGCGAACTCCATGTGACGCAGCCCGCGGCGACCCGGAGCCTGCACGAACTGGAGGACATCCTCGGCGTGCCGCTGTTCGAGCGCGGCCCCCGGGGCGTCACCCCCACCGTGTTCGGCGAGGCGTTCACCCGGCACGCACGGGCGGTGCTGGCGCAGTTGACGCAGGCGGGGCGGCATGTGGTGGAGCTCGCCGACGCCGACCGCGGCACCGTGGTCGTCGGCACCCACCTGGCGGGCTCCAATGTCCTGCTGCCGCGCGCCATCGCCGCGCTCAAGAGGGAGCGCCCCTACCTGACCGTGATCGTGCGGGAGGGGTCGCCGGAGGCGCTGCTGCTGGAGCTGGAGGCGGGGCGCGTCGACCTCGTCGTGGGCAGGCTGACGGCGCCCTCCGACGAGCGGATGGAACGCCGCAAGCTCTACGACGAGTCGGTGGAGCCCGTGGTCCGGGCCACGCACCCGCTCGCCGGCCGGGAAGGGGTGGAGCTGGCGGAGCTGGTCGACCACCCGTGGATCCTGCCTGGCGCGGAGACCGTGCTGCGCCGGGAGATCGAGGAACTGTTCGGCCGCCACGGGTTCGCCCTGCCGCTGAACCGGGTGGAGACCACGTCGTTCCTGACCATCCGTCAGCTTCTGCTGGAGACCGACGTCGTCGCGGTGCTGCCCAGCCTGATCGTCCGGGACGACAGCCGCATGGTGCGGCTGTCGGTCCCGCTGGCCCAGATCGGGCACAGCGTCGGGCTGACCAGATCGGCCGCCCGGACGCTGAGCCCCTCCGCCGAGGCCCTCATCCGGAGCCTGGAGGCCGTCGCCGGTGACATGGCCGCACCGTCGGCGAGCAGACGGGGATCCGACGACGTGGTCTAGGAAGAGGACAGGCCGAGGAACCGTTCGGCGTTCTCGTGGCCGATCTGCCGGCGTTCGGTGTCGTCGAGGAACTGGCTCTTGCGGACCACCTGGCCGACCGGACGCTCGCCCAGCGGGTACGGGTAGTCGCTGCCCACCATCACCCGGTCCGCGCCCACCGTGTCCACCAGCAGCCGCAGGGCGCGCTCGTCGAAGACGACCGAGTCCACGTGGAACCGGCCGAGGTAGTGGGACGGCGGGAACCGCGAGGTGCCGATGACGTCGTTGCGTCCGTGCCAGGCGTTCTCCATGCGGCCCAGCCAGAACGCGAACGAACCGCCGCCGTGCGCGAAGCAGATCTTCAGACGGTCGTCGACGCGGTCGAAGACCCCGCCCAGGATCATGGCCAGGATCGACAGGTGCGTCTCGGCGGGCATCGCCGTCAGCCACTGGGCCATCCAGCGGTCGAGCCGGGGAGAGGAGGCCATGTCCCACGGGTGCACGAACACCGGTACGTCCAGTGCCGCGCAGTGCTGGAGGAAGGTGACGACCCCTTCGCTGTCCAGGTCCTGGTCGCCGACGTGGTTGCCGATCTCGACCCCCCGGTGCCCGGCCGCGACGCAGCGCTCCAGCTCGCGGCAGGCCGCGTCCGGGTCCTGCAACGGCACCTGGCAGAACGGGATCAGCCGGTCCGGCGCGGGCTCGACGATCTCCAGCGCCAGATCGTTGAAGATCCGCGCGATCCTCGCCGCCTCCCGGCCGCTTCGCCCGTAGTTGAAGAAGGCAGGGGTCGGGGAGACGACCTGGGTGCGCACCCCGTCCGTGTCCATGTCGCGCAGCCGGACCTCGGCGTCCCAGCAGTCCGAGCGGATCCGCCGGAACTCCCTGGTCCCCATCATGATCACCGCGTCCGACTCGGTCTCGAGCCGGAGCCACGGTGCGTCCGGCCCGCCGTCGCCTCTCAGGTCGGGCCAGCCCCGGGGCACGTAGTGGGTGTGGATGTCGATCACTCGGTCCACCGGTCAGCCCTTCCCCGGGTGGAGCGCGCCGCACTCGCGGCAGACCCGGGCCCGCTCGTCCTCGTAGAACGCGGTGAAGACCGGCGGCAGGTCCTCCACGATGTCCCTGACCTGGAGTTCGATCCCGTGGATCAGGGCGGAGCAGTTCAGGCAGTACCACTGGAAGCGCTCCAGGGTGCCCTCCTCCCGGACCCGCTCGATGACCAGGCCGATCGACTCGGGGTCGGGGCGCTGCGGGGAGTGCGGGACGTTGCCGGGCAGCAGCCAGGCCTGACCCTCCTTGATGTGCACGGTCCGCGGCCCGTCCCCGGTCATGAGGTTGACGTGCATGTCGCCCTTGACCTGGTAGAACCACTCCTCGTACGGCTCCTGGTGGAAGTCCGTGCGCTGGTTGGGGCCGCCCACGATCTGGACGATGAAGTCGTCGCCGAGAAACATGGTCCGGTTGTTCACCGGCGGCTTGAGCAGGTGCGCGTGCTCGTCGATCCAACCCTGGAAGTCGATGACCTCGGGGATGTCGGTCATGAGACCACCTCCGTGCTGTGCGATGCGGATGTACCGGGGGTTCGGGGAGCCCGGGAGGCCCCGGGCAGGTGGGCGACGGCCTGGATCTCGATCAGCAGGTGCGGGTGCGGCAACTGGTGCACCGCGACCGTCGTACGGGCCGGGCCCCGCTCGTCGAAGAACTCGCCGTAGACCTCGTTGTATCCGCCGAAGTCGTTCATCGACACCAGGTACGAGGTGACCTGGGCGATGTCGTGGAGTTCGGCGCCCACCTCGGCGAGCATGTCCCGGATGTTCTCGATCACCGCGCGGGTCTGCGCGCGGATGTCGAGGTTCGTGGTGCCCATGGCGTCGGCCTCGGCGCCCACGAACGTGTTGTCGGGCCGGCGCGAACTCGTGCCGGACACGAAGACCAGGTCGCCGACGACCTTCAGGTGGGGGAAGCGGCCGCGCGGGGCGGCCCGTCCCCCGAGAACGCGTGCGTCGCTCATCCGATGACCCTCACTTCCACCGTGCCGAGCCCCGCGACCTCGCAGGTGGTGACCCCGGCGGTCAGCGGCACCGCCGCGGTGGCCGCACCGGCGAGCACCACCTGCCCGGCCCGCAGCGGGATGGACCGGCGCCGGCACATGTCCAGCAGCGCGTGCAGGGCGCGCACCGGGTCGCCGAGGATCGCGGCGGTCGAGCCGACCGTCTCCGTCCCGCCGCTCACCAGCCGCACCGCCCGGTTGGGCACACTCTCCAGGGGCCGCCAGGAACCGATCACGTAGGCGGAGGCCGAGGTGTTGTCCGCGACGACGTCCTCGTAGGTGAACCGGAAGTCCCGGTAGCGGGAGTCGATGACCTCCATGGCGGGGGCGAGCGCGTCCACACAGGACTCGATGTCCGTCGTGGGGTCGTCCAGGTCCACGTCGCGGCGGATCCGGTACGCCACCTCGGGCTCCACCTTCGGGTGGATGAACCGCCCGAGGTCGAGGTCGCCGCCGTTCGCGACCCGCATCGCGTCGGTGAGCCGCCCGACGATCACGTCGGACACCCCCATCTGGGCCATCTTGGCCTTGCTGGTGAAGCCCAGCTTGACCCCGGTGACCCGCTCGCCGCGCGCCTCCCGGCGGGCCACCAGCGCCGCCTGGACCGCGTACGCCTCCGCGATGTCGAAGTCGTGCGTGTCGGCGAGACTCGGCGTGTCGGTGCGCGTCGTCTGGGCGGTGTCGAGCCGCTCCGCGAGGGCCTCCACGGTGCTTGCCGTGCTCATGCGGCGCTCCCTTCCGTGCCGGCCCCGTCCTGCGAGGCCAGGTCCAGTGCGATGTCGACGATCATGTCCTCCTGGCCGCCGACCAGTTGGCGGCGTCCGACCTCCATCAGGATCCGCCGGGTGTCGATCCCGTAGCGCCGGGACGCCCGTTCGGCGTGCAGCAGGAAGCTGGAGTACACCCCGGCGTAGCCGAGGGTCAGCGTCTCCCGGTCCACGCGTACGGGCCGGTTGCGCAACGGGCGGACGATGTCGTCGGCGGCGTCCTGGAGGGCGAACAGGTCGCAGCCGTGCTCCCAGCCCAGCAGGTCCGCGACCGCGACGAACGGTTCCGCCGGGCAGTTGCCCGCCCCGGCGCCCTGACCGGCCAGGGCCACGTCGACGCGGTACGCGCCGTGCTCGACGGCGGCCACACTGTTGGCGACCGAGAGCGAGAGGTTCTCGTGGGCGTGGATGCCGATCTGGGTACGGTCGTCCAGCACCTGGCGGTAGGCGTCGATCCGCTCCGTGACGTCGCGCGTCGTCAGCCGCCCGCCGGAGTCGGTGACGTACACGCAGTGCGCGCCGTAGGACTCCATCAGGGCCGCCTGCTCGGCCAGGCGTGCGGGGGAGTTGAGGTGGCTCATCATCAGGAAGCCCGACACGTCCATGCCGTGCTCCCGGGCCCAGGCGATGTGCTGTGCGCTCACGTCGGCCTCGGTGCAATGGGTGGCGACGCGGACGCTGCGCACCCCGAGGGCGTGGGCGCGGCGCAGGTGCTCGATGGTGCCGATGCCGGGAAGCAGCAGGGTGGTCAGCTTCGCGTGCTCCAGCACCTCCGCGGCGGCCTCGATCCACTCCTCGTCGCTGTGGGCGCCGAAGCCGTAGTTGGCGCTCGATCCGCCGAGCCCGTCGCCGTGCGCGACCTCGACGGCCGCGACGCCCGCCCTGTCGAGCGCGGAGACGATCCGGCGCACCTGGTCGAGGGTGTACATGTGCCCCATGGCGTGCATGCCGTCCCGCAGGGTCACGTCCTGTACGTAGAGGTTCACGTGCTCACCCATCCTCGGAGTACGGCGATCCGCTCGGCGGTCCTGACCGCGGCGGAGGTCATGATGTCCAGGTTCCCGGCGTAGTCGGGCAGGTAGTGGCCGGCGCCCAGCACCTCCAGGAACACCGACACCCGCACTCCGGTGAACCTGCGGCCCAGCGCCGGGACCACGACGTCCTCGACGGGGTCGAACTGGACGTCCTGCTTGAGCCGGTAGCCGGGGACGTACTCCCGGACGCCGGCGGCCATGTCCCGCACGGAGGCGGCGATGCGCTCCCGCGTCCCCGCGTCGACCGCGCCCTCGACGAGGCAGTACACGGTGTCGCGCATGACGAGGGGCGGTTCGGCCGGGTTGAGGACGATGATCGCCTTGCCCACCGCGGCGCCGCCGACGGCGCGGATGGCCTCGCCGGTGGTCTCGGTGAACTCGTCGATGTTCGCCCGGGTGCCGGGACCGGCCGACCGCGACGCGATGGACGCGACGATCTCGCCGTACGCCACCGGGGCGATCCGGGAGACCGCGGCGACGACGGGGATGGTCGCCTGGCCGCCGCAGGTCACCATGTTGACGTCCGGCGCGTCCAGGTGCTCCTCCAGGTTGACCGGCGGAACGACGAAGGGGCCGAGCGCGGCCGGGGTCAGGTCGACCATCAGCTTGCCGTGGCGCCGGGCGACCTCGGCGTTGCGGACGTGGGCCTTCGCGGAGGTGGCGTCGAAGACGACCTTGACGCCGGCGAACTCGTCCATCTCCACGAGGCCGTCGATGCCGCCGGCGGTGGTGGCGACCTTGAGGCGTGCGGCTCGCGCGAGACCGTCGGACGCCGGGTCGATGCCGGCCATGGCGCCCATGCGCAGGGTCCTGGACAGCCGCATCACCTTGATCATCAGGTCGGTGCCGATGTTGCCGGAGCCGATGACCGCGACGGGGACCGTGCCGGCCGCGGTCGGGGGCGTGTCGGCCGCGGTCGGGGGTGTGCCGTCCGTGGCCGGGACCGTGCCGTTCGGTCCGGTGGTTGCTGGACTCACTTGGTTTCCTCCTCGAGGACTGCTTCCACTTCTCCCAGCCCGTCCAGCTCCAGCCGGAACCGTCCCGGTCCCCCGACGGGCACCATCGGGCCCAGCGCGCCGGACATCACCACGTCCCCGGCGCGCAACGGCTGTTCGCGCCGGACCAGTTCGCGGGCCAGCCAGGCCACCGCGACGACCGGCGAGCCGAGGCAGGCGTGCCCCGCGCCGTGGGAGACCGCCTCGCCCTCCCGGCGCAGTGTCATGCCGACCCGGGCCAGATCCAGGCCCGCGACCGGGTACGGGGTGGTGCCGAGGACGACCGCGCCGCTGGACGCGTTGTCGGCCACGGTGTCGGTGATGGCCAGGTCCCAGCCGGCGATGCGGGAGTCGACGATCTCGATGGCGGGCAGCACGAACTCGGTGGCCCGCAGCACGTCCGCGACGGACGGGCCGGGCCGGTCCAGGTCCCGCCCGAGCACGAACGCGATCTCGCCCTCCGCGCGCGGCTGGAGGAACCGGCCGAGCGGCAGCGGCTCGGTGTGCGCGTACAGCATGTCGTCGTGGAGCACGCCGAAGTCCGGCTGGAAGACGCCGAACTGCCGCTGCACGACGGGGGCGGTCAGCCCGATCTTGGCGCCCGCCCGGCGCGCGCCGGCCGTGCCGCGGGCCTGGGCGAGGCGGCGCTGCACCTCGTAGGCGGCGTCGATGTCGCTCGTACCGAGGTACTGGCGGACCGGGGCGCAGGGGGTGCGCGTGGCGGCCGCGTGCGTGAGGGCCGCGACGGCGGCCTCGACCGGCCGCTCGGACCCGGCACCGGCAGCGTGGAGAGGGGAGGGGTCCGCCCGGTTCGTCAGGTCGTTCACAGTTGTACGCACACATTCGTCGGCTCGGTGTAGAAGTGCAGGGACGACTCGCCGCCCTCGCGGCCGAGGCCGGAGAGCCCGACGCCGCCGAAGGGGGAGCGCAGGTCGCGCAGGAACCAGGTGTTGACCCAGGCCATGCCTACGTTCATCGCCTGCGCCACCCGGTGCCCGCGGCGCAGGTCGTTGGTCCATACCGAGGCGGCGAGACCGTAGTCGGTGTCGTTGGCGAGACCGATCGCCTCTTCCTCGGTGTCGAAGGGGATGAGGGCGGCCACGGGGCCGAAGATCTCCTCGCGGACCACCCGGTCGGCGTTGGTCAGCCCGGTCCACAGGGTGGGCTCGATCCACGAACCGCCGTCGAGGTCCGCACCGAGCCGGGGGACCTGGCCGCCGGTGAGGACCGTCGCGCCGGCCTGTTCGGCCAGGTCGAAGTAGCCCAGCACCTTGTCGCGGTGGGCGTGGGAGATCAGCGGACCGGTGGTGGTCTCCTCGGACAGCGGGTCGCCCAGGCGCAGGCGTCCGGCGCGCTCCACGAGTCCGCCCGCGATGTCGTCGAAGACGGACCGCTGTACGTAGACCCGCTCGGTGCACAGGCACACCTGGCCGGTGTTGGCGAACACCGACCTGCTCAGCCCGGTCACCGCCTCGTCGACGTCGACGTCGTCGAAGACGACCGCGGCGTTCTTGCCGCCGAGTTCGAAGGAGACCGGCCGTACGCGCGGGGCGACGGTCCGCATGACCTGCGCGCCGGTCGCGGACGACCCGGTGAAGGTCACCCCGTCGATGCCGGGGTGCGCCGTCAGGTATCCGCCGGCGGAGCCGCCGCCGAAGCCGTGGACGACGTTGTACACGCCGGCCGGCAGACCCACCTCGGCCAGCACCTCGGCGAGGAGCGCGGCGGTGCCGGGCGTCTCCTCGCTCGGCTTGACGACCACGGCGTTGCCGCAGGCCAGGGCGGGGGCGACCTTCCAGGTCAGCAGCAGGAGCGGCAGGTTCCACGGCACGACGACCGCGACCACGCCCAGCGGTTTGCGGACCGCGTAGTTGAGGGCCCGCCTCCCGCCCGCCAGATCGGTCAGGAACGACTCCTGGCCCGCCGCGGCGACCACGTCGGCGAAGGCGCGGAAGTTCGCGACGGCGCGGGCGACGTCCAGCTCCCGCGCCTGCGTGACGGGTTTGCCGGTGTCGGCGATCTCCGCGGCGACGAACTCCTCGAACCGCTCCTCGATGCGGTCGGCCGCACGGCGCAGCAACTCGGTCCGCTCCCGGACCGCCGTGTCCGCCCACCCCTCGCGCAGCGCGCGCCGGGCCGCCGCCACGGCCCGGTCCACCAGAACCTCGTCCGCCTCGTGGACGCGGGCGTGCACGAGGCCGGTGGCCGGATCGGTCGCGTCGAAGCCGCGATGGCCGGCCCGGACGCCACCGCCACCGCCACCGTCGCCGTCGCCGTCGTCGGGGTCGACGAACCGGCCGTCGACGAAGTTGCGGATCCACCGCCCAGTTTCTGCCGTCATGCCTCTCACTGTGGAAGGCGCGGCCATGCCCGACAAATTAACTTCTCGTCCATTCGCATGCCCACTTGGGTATACCTCGGCGTCGAGGGGTGGTTGGGGGACGGCTGAGGGGTGGCTGAAATGCCGCTATACCCAGATGGCTATGGCTGGTCGCGTGTTCGGCATTTGTGCGTCATGCCTCGGAGGGCCAGGATCCACCGCAACCCACCCGAGTGAGAGGTCCTCCCATGAGCAACTCACCCCCAGCAGACGGCACGGGCACCGGCCGCACCGCGGCGGGCAGAACGGCCGTCGCGACCCTGGCCGGCACCACGCTCGAGTGGTACGACTTCTTCCTCTACGGCACCGCGGCCGCGCTCATCTTCGACAAGCAGTTCTTCCCCTCGCTGAGCCCCGGCGCGGGCACCCTGGCCGCCTTCAGCACGTTCGCCGTCGGGTTCGTCGCCCGGCCGCTCGGGGGCCTGGTCTTCGGGCACTTCGGCGACCGCATCGGACGCAAGGCGACCCTCGTGGTCTCGCTCCTGCTGATGGGCGTCGGCTCCACGCTCATCGGCGCCGTCCCGAACTACGACGCGATCGGCTTCTGGGCCCCGGTGCTGCTCGTCCTGCTCCGCGTCGTCCAGGGCATCGGGCTCGGCGGCGAGGGCGCCGGCGCCACCCTGATGTCGATGGAGCACGCCCCCGCGGGCAAACGGAACCTGTACGCCGGCTTCCCGCAGATGGGCACCCCCGCCGGACTGGTCCTGGCCAACGTCGTCTTCCTCACCACCAACTCCGTGGCCGGAGACGCCACCTTCACCTCGTGGGCCTGGCGCATCCCCTTCCTGCTGAGCTTCGTCCTCGTCGCGGTGGGACTCCTGGTCAGGCTGAGGGTCACCGAGTCGCCCTCCTTCAACCGCGCCGTCGAGCAGGACGAGGTGGTCAGGTTCCCGCTGGCGGAGGCGCTCAAGGTCGGATACCGCCGCCTCGGCCTCACGCTGCTCGCGGTGGTCGCGAACTCCGCCGTGGCCTACGTGTTCCTGGTGTTCACCCTGTCGTACGGAACCAAGGAACTGGACTACAAGAAGAAGTTCCTCATCCTCGGCGTGACCGCCGCGTCCGTGATCTGGTTCGCCACCATCCCGTTCTGGACGAAGGTCGCCGACCGCTACGGCCGCAGAACCATGTTCGTCGGCGGCTCCGTCGCCATCCTGGCCTGGTGCGTGGCGTTCTTCCCGCTGCTCAACACGAACAGGTCGCTGCTCGCCCTGCTGGCCCTGGTCGGCATGGGCGTCATCATCCCGGTGACGCACTGCGTACAGGGCGCCATCATCGCCGACACCTTCCCCATCCACGTCCGGTACTCGGGTTCCTCCCTCATCCTCCAGCTCGGCGCCATCCTGGGCGGCGGACTCGCCCCGCTGATCTCCACCGCGCTGCTGGACGCCGGCGGCTCGTCGACCGGCGTGACGTGGTATCTGGTGGGGGTGTGCGCCCTCAGCCTCGCCGGGGCGGTCGCACTGTTCCGCCTGGTCCCGGAGAAGGGACCGGAACCGGCGGCCGAACCCCCGGCGCAGGCCGTCGCCCGCACCTGACCCCCACGGAGGCCGAACATGCCCGATCCCACTGGCGCGGTGGTGCGCTCCGGCCCCGTCCGTTACGCCACCGCCGCGCGCTTCTCCCCGCCCCGCCCGGTGGACACCGGCGACACCCGCCCTCCGAGCGGCGAGATCTGCCCCCAGCTCCCCTCCCGCCTCGACGCGGTGATGGGAGCCCCGCTCGACCCCCGTCCCCAGGGCGAGGACTGCCTCCACCTGACCGTCACCACCCCGGCCCGCGACGACGGCGCCCGTCCGGTCCTCGTCTGGTTCCACGGCGGCGGCTTCAGCAGCGGCGCGGGCCTCATGGACTGGTACGACGGCGGAGCACTCGCCGCCGAGGGCGACGTGGTCGTCGTCGGCGTCAACTACCGCCTCGGAGCCCTCGGATACCTCTGCCTGGACGGCATCAGCGAGGGCAACCTCGGCCTGTACGACCAGCTCGAGGCCCTGCGCTGGGTGGGCGAGCACATCGCCGCCTACGGGGGAGACCCCGGCAACGTCACGGTCTTCGGCCAGTCCGCGGGCGCCCTCTCCATCCGGCTGCTGCTGGAGATGCGTCAGGCGCGGGGGCTCCTGCACCGGGCGATCCTCCAGAGCCCGCCCCTGTCCATCACGGCCCGCTCCCGCACGGACTCCGAGAACCTCGGCCGCGTCTTCGCCGACCTGCTGGGCGAGGACCCGCGCACCGCCGGTCTTCCCGCGATCCTGGCGGCGCAACGGGAGACCGCGGGCATCAACCTGCGACGCTCCGGAAGCACTCTGGAACCCCCCTTCCTCCCGGTCCTCGGGTCCCCCGTCGCGGAGGACGACGAGGAGCCCGCCCCGGCCGTCCGCGGTCTGGACGTCATGTACGGCTGGAACGCGGACGACATGAGCGCCTTCCCGGGGGAGGGCGACGACGTTGCGGAGCTGACCCGCCGCGTGTACGAGGAGCCGCTGGCACGCTACGGGACGGCCCTGGCGCGGGCCGGGGCCCGGGTCCACGCGTACCGCCTCGACTGGCGCCCGGCCGGCTCCCCGTTCGGCGCCACCCACTGCCTGGAACTGCCGCTGCTCCTGGGCACCCGGGAGGCATGGCGGGCATCACCGATGCTGGGCCGGGAGCCGTGGACCGAGGTGGACACCCTGGGCAGAGCGGTGCGTGCCGCGTGGACCACCTTCGCCCGCACCGGCACGCCCGGCCCCTCACTTCGCGGTCAGGAACTCCCCGTGCTCCAGTGGGCGGTTCACGACGCGGATGTCGCCGACGGCGCCGTGGAAGACGACGTCGATCGCGCCGGCGTATTCGTGGCCCCCCACCAGCCACGGCAGTCCGAGCGAGGTGAGTCCGAGTGACACGCGCCGCGGATCGTCGGCGACCGGGGAGCTCTCGACGTACAGCCTGGTGCGGCGGCCGTCGTTGACGACGGCGATGTGCCACCACCGCAGCTCCGCCAGGCCGTGGCTCCAGTTCGTCGTCGGGTAGGTGGTGTTGAGCGGGTAGTGGTTGAACTGCACCTCACGGCCGTTGTTGGTGATGGCCAACTGGGCCAGGGGCTCGTTGGGGTCGGTGTTCCTGCCGTGCTTCCCGGCGGCGCGGGCGGCGCCCCGGCGGCTGAGGACCGACGCGTTGCCGTTCCGGCCGGCGTCCCAGTCCAGGGGTATGCGCACGAAGGTCTCGATCGTGTACCCGCCCCTGAACGTCTCGGTGTTCAGGGGAGCCGCGTCCGTCGTGGTGAGGTACGAGCCGTTGACCGGGTTCCTGCCCCCGGTGAACTTCAGGCTGGCGTGCCCGGGCTGGTCGGGGTGGTGGTCGTCGGACCAGGTCAGCGCGTCGGCGGGGGTGCCGGGCGTGGTCACCACCGTCAGGTCGTTGCCCCTGCCGGAGAGGTCCCGGACGGTCTGCCCCCGCGTGAGCGCGGTGCCCGGCGCTCCCTGCCCGTCGAAGCGCCAGTACGCGACCGTACCCCTGACCAGCATCCGGTCGGCCGGGCGGGAGGGACGGGCCGGGACGGGGGCGAAGCCGGAGAAGCGCTTCTCGAAGTCGACCGGGATCGAGAAGTCGTCGACCGGGCTCGTGAGGCGGGCGTGCTCGGCGGCCAGAGCGCTGCGCGACTCCGGTTCCTGGGCCAGGATCCACGGATTGACCGTCTCGACGTCGATCGTGTCCCGGGCCAGGTCGAAGTGGTACAGCCGGATCATGCCGCCGCCGCCGAAGAAGCGGTTCTGGTAGTTGGCGATGTGCAGGTGCACGTCGTTGCCGTGGGCGTTCTTCCTGGTCGTGCGGCCGGACGGCCAGTAGTGGCCGTTGAGGGTCAGGAAGATCTGGTCGTTGTCCGCGATCAGCCGGTCCCAGAGGGCCTGACCGTACTCGGAGAGCGAGGCGTTGTTCTCCGGGTCGCCGGACTCGTAAGGGAAAACGTTGTCATCGTAGTCGGGGTGGACGATGTCGTGCGCCGTGAGGATCACCGGCATCCGGGGGTGGGCCTTGATGGTCTTCTCGGCCCACGCGAAGCCCTGCTCGGTGGTCCGCCAGTCCAGCGCCAGCACGAGCCACGACCGGCCCGCGGCCCGGAAGACGTGCGCGGTGTTGTAGCCCGTGGCGTCGGACCCGACGAAGGACTTCGCGTGTCTGAACCGCCGGGGGCCAAGGGTCCGCAGGTACGGCGTGTCCCCACGGGTGTCGTCCCCGCTCACGTCGTGGTTGCCGGCCACCACGCTGTACGCGGCGCCCTTCGCGTCCAGGGTGTCGAAAGCCTTGTCGATCTGGTCGAAGGACGAGGCGTCGGCGTCCTGCGACAGGTCACCGAGATGCGACATGAACACGATGTTCTGGTCGGCGACACCGCTGTTCCTGACGATGTAGCGGAAAGACTCCTCCTGCGGGGCGCGGTTGACGCTGTCCTGACTGCCCCAGTAGAGGTACTGCGTGTCCGGCATGACGGCGAAGGTGAACCGGAGCGCGTCGGGGTCCGGATTCCACCGCCCCACATGCCCGTGGCCGTGTCCGTGCCCGGATGCGTCGGCGGCGTGCGCGGGTGCCGCGCCGAGCGCGGACGAACCGGCACCGACCGCCACCGCCCCGGCGCCCGCCAGCGCCGCGTTGCGCAGGAAGCCCCGCCGCCCCTGACCGGTCGGTTCGTGAGACGCCGTCTCTCCGTGAACGCACATGCTGAAGCCCTTCCCGAGGGGTGCTTTGATCGCGAACGACGTTAGGCGGGGAGGGCCTGGCCCGGGTGTCTTCGAGATGGCGAACGGAGATCGGGCGCCCGTCGAAACAGACCGGAATGATTCCTTGGAATGTCGAGGTGGGGATACCCGCCGGCCCAGGCCCAGGCCCAGGGCCGGAGCGGGGAGCAGGAGGGGGCCGAGGTGCTGGAGGTCGTGGCGCTCAGCGCACCGACCGCGTTTCTCATGTCCGTGGGCAATGGCGCCGCGGGGGAAATGGGCAAGCAACCCCAGCTGTCGACGGGCGCTTTGGTACGAAGGACCACCGGACGGCATACGCCGCTGCCGGGGAGCCCGGAGGAACGGACGGAACTGGCCGGCCTGGTGCACGCCCGCCTCGGGCGGGACGCGCGGCTGGCGGACGAGTGGGCGCTGGTCCTGCGGACCCACGGGCGCCCGGGGACACCGGCCCTGGCCCGCGGCGGCGGACTACCGCCCGCGCCAATCCACTTCACCAACCGGCACCGGAAACTGCGGCGACTGGCGCGGGAGGCGACCCGCCCCGCCGACGGCCGGCCCCGGGTCGCGCTGCTCCACGGCCCGCCCGGCATCGGCACGACCGCCGCCTCACTGGGACCGAAGGGGGACCGGCACGGAGGGGCTGTCCACGTCCAGGCCGATGTGCTCCAGGCCGTCGGAGAGGTGTGCCCGCGCGGCGTCGGGGAGCCGCAGGACGTGGGCGGTCGCGAAGCCCGCTTCGTCGCGGCGCAGGTGTCCCGGCGCGTCATCGGGACCGAGGCGCACCTTCTGGTCGGTCACGACGAACCCGAGGCCGTGGACGAGCAGTCCCATCCCGGCGGGGTTGTCCCGATGGACGTAGCCCATCACCGGCTTGGGGTCGGCGCGAGTGACGGCCGTGATCGCGACGGCGCTCAGCAGGGTGCCGAGGCCGCGCCCGCGAAGGCCGGGGACGAGATGGAGACCGCCGAACTCCCACCGCGGGACGGCGTCGAGCCCCTTGCCGTCCGGTTTGACGTAGCAGAGCCCCGCGATCTGCCCCTCACGCGAGACCACGACCATCTGGCGTGCCTCGACCATCTGTTGGAACGTGGTCGGGGGCACGGGCAGCATGAACTCGCCGAGAGTGGAGCGGTGGAACTCGAAAGCGGCGTTCCGGGTGGCGTTCGTGATCGGGGCGATGACCAGGGCTTCCGGAGTGTGGGCGGTCGGCTTCACCATCCGTGCCTCCTTTCGAGGGGCGGAGTCACCGGGCAGCGAGGCCCGCCGCGGGACTGCCGGTCCGGGTGATGGCGGTGGTGATCAGGGTGTCCAGGAGCCGTTCGTACGACAGGCCGGCCGCCGCCCAGATGCGTGGGAACTGGGAGGCCGCGGTGAAGCCGGGGAAGGTGTTGACCTCGTTCACCACCGGTCGTACGCCGTCGCGCAGGAAGAAGTCGACGCGGATGAGGCCGGAGCAGTTCAAAGCTTCGAAGGCGTCCACGGCCATGCGCTGAAGTTGCTTCGCGACGTCGTCGTCGAGCTGTGCCGGGATGGTGTAACTGGTCTCCGCGTCCACGTACTTGGCCTCGTAGTCGAAGAACGGCCGTTCGTCGTGGACCGCGATCTCCAGGGGCGGTCCGGTCTCCAGGCGGCCGTCCGGATGCTCGAGTACCGCGATGTCGATCTCCCGACCGTGTATCGCCTCCTCCACCAGCACCTTCGTGTCCCAGGAACGAGCCGATCCGAGTGCCGCGTCCACCCGTACAGGCCGAGCCCCGCGCGGACCAGGTCGTAGTGGGTGGCGGGAGCGGCCAGTGCGGCGGCCGAGTTGGCCAGGTGCAGCACCTCGGGCCGCAGGCCCGCGGCACGGGCCTGCGACACCGCAGTCTCGAAGGCGTCGACGGCTAGCCGGCACACCTGGTGATGGACGTCCGGGGTCGCCCAGTCCAGGTCGTCCACCACACAGAGGGTGGGCACACGTGCGATCTGCCGGACGAGGGTGGTGAGGACGTCCTCGCCGGGCCCGTCCTGGGCACCGCCGTCCTCGCCGGACCCACGCAGCCCGTCGGCGAGCCGGGTGACCGCGCAGCGCAGGGCCACGGTTCTGCCGCGGCCTAGAGTGTGTCCTCCGCTCGCCCGGGTGACGGCGAATCCGGCCTTGCCGGCCTGTGCGGCGAACTCGTCCAGCAGTCTGGTCTTGCCCGACCCGGGTTCACCCGAGACCACGGCCCACCGGGACTGCCCGGCCGTCGCCTCACCCAGCAGGGTCTGGAGCCGAGCCGTCTCCTGCGACCGGCCCACGAGCGGTGTCCTGGCCACGGGCGGGATGCCGGCCAGTGTCGTGGGCGTCCGTGGTGACCGGGGGATCCCGAGGGCGGCGGTGTCGTGTCGCAGAACGGCCATGTGCAGATCGCGCAGGCCGGGGCTCGGGTCCAGGCCCAGTTCCCGGGCCAGCGTCGTGCGAAAGCGGTCGTACTGGCGCAGCGCCTCCACGGGCCGTCCGGCGGCGTAGAGGGCACGCATGAGCAGGGACCAGGAGACCTCGCGCAGCGGAGCGCCGACCGTGAGCTGCTCGGCGACGCTCACGGCGGGCACGAGATCGCCCTGTGCGATGAGGATCGCCGCCAGCAGCTCTCCGGCGTCCTGGCGGGCCGCGTTGAGGCGTGCGCCTTCGCGCAGCGCGAAGGGTTCCTCGGCGGCTTCGCCGAGGGCGGGCCCGCGCCACAGGCCGAGGGCCGTGTCGATCTCGGCGCGGGCCAGGGGAAGTTGCTCCCGTGCGAAGGCGGCATGGGCCCGGAGCACGTGCGCCTCGAAGGTGGTGGCGTTCCGCGCTTCCCTCGGTACGGCCAGCGTGTAGCCGGCGGCGCCGCTGATCAGTACGGACGACCTGCTCTTGCGGTCCGGGTCCAGGACCGACCGCAGCCGGCTGATGTAGGCGCGGATGGACGACACCGCCGCGGTGGGCTGCTCGTCCCCCCAGAGGGAGTGGCAGAGCTCGGTGAGGGAGACGGGCCGGCCGTCCTCGATGAGGAGGCGGGTGAGCAGGAGCCGGCGTTGTCGCGGTCCCAGATCGAGGGACGTACGGCCGTGCCGGACCACGACGGGGCCCAGCATGCCGTACCACATGGCGTGGTCGTCTATCGCGTTCACCGGGTCAGCTCACTTCCCGCTGGCACCGTGCGGAACGGGCCCGGGTGAGTGTCGTGCCCGGGGGCCGAATCCCGGGACAACAAGTGGTGTGTCATCAACACCCCTGTAGCGACTTGTGGGAAGGCAGGAGTGGTAAGAGGAGCGGCGTCGTGCGCACGCCGGGCGTCGCCCGCGACCCGACAATGATGTCTCGCGCCCGGTACCCCGGCCGCTGACCGGCCGGGACTTCGGGCGACATGGGTAGCTCGTACGTACGACCGCTCACACAAGGTCTACGCAACGCGGCGAGGTTACGTTGAAAGGACGTCCGCGCGCGGTCCAACCGCGCTCTCGTGACGCCGTGACCGGGGCCTCGTCGTGATCACCATGCCCCCGGACCCTCCTTCTGCTGATGGATGCCGCCGACTCGACCGGCGTGATCACCAACATAGGAACGGGACGCAACGGCCGCGATGAAGCCGTCGGGTCAATCAGAGGTACAGCTTGCGCCACCTGGTGACTGCGCCCCCTGTGCGAAAGGGGGAGAGGGCGCAGTCGGACAGCCGGCTCGCAACGGGGGTAAAGGAACCGGCTGTTGTGACGACAGCCTTCTCACATCTTCAACGGTGCGGCCACCGCCAAACCGGTGGGCCTCCCTCACCGCGTGGCGACGTCGGCCGGAATACGGCGGCGGACGTCCTGGAGCATGGCCAGCATCGCCAGGCGGAACATCTCGGCCTGATGGGGGCCGACGAAGGACGTGTGCCCGAACACCTCGAGCACGACCAGGCCGTGCATCTGTCCCCAGGCGCTGATCAGGATGGGCACCGCGGGGGACGGCAGTCCGCCGAGTGCGTTCGGGGACAGGAACTCCTTCAGGTGCCGCTCGAGGGCGGGGGAGAGTGCGGTGGTGTCCGCGGCGGCGAGCTGCTCCATGGTGAATCCTCTGAACAGCTCGTTCTGGAAGGTCCTGCTCATCCGGCGGACCGCCTGGGTGCTGGAGCCCTCCGCCGGCGCCGCGTAGTGGCGCAGGGGTGCCCCGTAGATGAGCTGGAACCGCTCGGGATGGTCGACCCCCCACTGGCGGTACCTCTCGGCGGCGATCACCATCCGGGGCGGATCGGAGTCCTCCGGCGCCGTGTCGACCGCCTCCTGCACCGCGTCGGCCAGATCCCCGTACGCCTTGGTGACGAGCGCGGTGATGAGGTCGTCCCGGCTCGGGAAGTAGTGGTAGAGCGCCTGCACGGTCATCCCGAGGCTCCGGGCGACCGCCCGCAGAGACAGCGCGGCCGGTCCGTTCTCGGCGATCTGGTCCTCGGCGGCGGCCAGGATCTCCTGGACGGCGACGGCCCACCGCCGCTCACGCAGGGACAGTGGGGCACCGGCTGGTTCGTCTCCGTTCATGACTCAGACCGTACGACGGACGCCTCACGACGACAAGATGGTCGAAGAGTGGTAAATCAACCTGACACTGTTAGGACGGGGGCTGTTGCTGGCGCTCGGACCGATCCAGTTCGTCCCGGCCTGGCGGAACAAGTACCGCAAGATGCACCGGGTCCTGGGACGCGTCTACATGGTCAGCATGGTCGTCGCGTCCGTGGCCGCCCTCTTCGCGGCGACGTTCTCCGAGGACGGTTTCCCCGCACAGGTCGGCTTCTACATCCTCACGGCGGCCTGGCTGTACTCCATGGTCCAGGCCTACCGGACGATCAGGAAGGGCCAGCTCCAGCTCCACCGCATCTGGATGATCAGGAACTACGCGCTCTCGTTCGCCGCCGTCGTGCTCCGCGTGTTCCTCCTGATCGGACTCGCCCTCCGGTCGCAGTTCGACTGGCTGTCCTTCGAGGACGTCTACACGACGTCCGTGTGGGGCTCGATCCTCATCAGCGCCGGCGTCGCCGAACGGTTCATCGTCCAGCGCACGCTCAAGCCCCTCGCCCGCAGCCGCAAGCGCTCCACGGGCGCCCAGGAGCAGACGGGCGGGAGGATCGGCACGGAGGAGCCCGCAGCCGTGTGACGGCCTCGACGCGGCGGCCGGTGACAACATGTCACCGGCCGCCGCGTCGTGTCGGGGCGGCCGGTCAGTACAGGGTCCGCGCCCGGGCTGGGTAGCGAGCCCCGACGGTCCTACCGCTCGGCGAAGGAGCGGAAGACCCCCTCCGAGTCCTCGTGCGCGCTCGACGAGAATTCCTCGAAGTCCATGTTGACCAGTTCGAGGTTGACATGGATCGAGTGCACACCGCTGGGCACCGTGCGGAACTCACGTCCGAACTCGACCGCGGCCTCGTAGTCCTCGTCGTCGTCGAAGTCCTCCCGGGTCAGGGTGGTGACCGCGAGCAGGGCGTGGTGGCCGGCCCGCATCGTCGTGCCGTCGGCGACGAACACGACACTGAGCTGTTCCCACAGCTCCTCGTCGGCCGATATCGCCGCCAGGACCGCGTCCGTGTCCGCGCCGTCCAGCTCCGGCGCCTCGACCACGTCGTAGGACTGCGCGGGGTCGCCGTCGTGGGGTGAGGAGCTCTCCAGCTCCGCCGTCGTCTCCTGCCATGCGGCCTCGTCCGTGAAGTCGGTCCTGATGATCACAGGTGAGAACTCGCTGCGCTCCGACAGCCCGGACAACTCCACCATCGTCACAACTCCTCGAAGATTCGGTACTCCTGATCCGGATCAGAAGATAGACAATGGCACTGACATCGCCTGTGACGACAACGCCTCAGGCGGGCCCGCGGCAGATACGTGCCGCGAGCCCGCCCGGGGGCGCCGTTGTACCGGTGGTCAGACCTTCGTCGTGTCCTTGGCCCAGGAGGGCTCCGTCGTGGACGCCGGCGCCGGCCCCGGGCCGCCCTCGCTCAGGCCGATCCGGCCGTGCAGCTTCTTCAGGAACGGCGGTGCGTACCAGGCCGAGCCACCGAGCAGGCGCATCGCGGCGGGGACGAGTACACCGCGTACGGCGATGGCGTCGATCAGGATGGCCAGGCCGCTGCCGAGGCCGAACATCTGCATGAAGGTGATCTTGGCCGTGCCGAAGGCGAAGAAGCTCACGGCCAGCAGGAGGGCCGCCGCCGAGACGATGCGACCGGTGTGGCCGAGGCCGTTGGCCACGGCGGACTCGTTGTCCTCGCCCTGGTCGTGGAGCTCCTTGATCCGGCTGGTGACGAACACCTCGTAGTCCATCGACAGACCGAAGGCGATGCAGAACATCAGGACCGTCATCGACACCTCCATCGGCTGGGCGGTGAAGCCGAGCAGGGAGGAGAGGTTGCCGTCCTGGAAGATCCAGGTCATGACGCCGAGGGTGGCGCCCAGGCTGACCACGTTGAGGACCAGCGCACGCAGCGGCTGCACGATGCTGCCGGTGAACAGGAAGAGGAGGACGAAGGTGGTGAGGACGACCAGGGCGATCGCGAGCGGCAGCTGGCCGCTGATGGAGTCCTTCGCGTCGACCAGCTCGGCGTCGGTGCCGCCCACCAGGGGCTCGGTTCCCTCGGGCGCCGTCACCGCACGTACGTCCGCGACCAGGGCCTCGGCCTCGTCCGACTTCGGGGTCAGTTCGCTCACCACGTTGATCCGCTGGGCGTCGGGGCGCCCGAGTGCCGGGTTGCCGGGACCGGCCGGAGCGGACTGGCCGCCGGTGTAGGTACCCGCGCTCGTCTCGACCCGCAGTACGCCGTCGAGGGCGGCCAGTTCACCCGCGTACGAGGTCAGCCCATCCTTGGCCACGGCTCGGTCGATGACCACGTGGAGGGCGGCCGCGTCGTTGCCGTTGAAGTTCTCGCCGAGCATCGCGGTGACCTGGCGGCTCTCGGCGTTCTCCGGCAGTACTCGCTCGTCGGGGGTGCCGAAGGTGATGCCGAGCAGCGGGGCGGCGGCCACCAGCAGGACGGCGAGCACCGGCAGCGCGGTCAGCGCGGGTCGCCGCATCACCGTCCGGGCCATGCGGCCCCAGACGGAACCCTGGACGCTGGGCTGCCGGTCCTTGGCCCACGGCATCCGGCCCTTGTTGACCCGGTGTCCCAGGACGACGAACAGGGCGGGCATCACGAACAGGGTGCTGATGGCCGCGACGGCGACGACTCCGACGCCGGCGTAGCCGAAGGAGCGCAGGAAGTACTGGGGGAAGACCAGCAGCGAGGCGAGTGCCGCGGCCACCGTGGCGGCGGAGAACGCGACCGTGCGGCCCGCCGTGCTCACCGTGCGGCGGACGGCGTCGTCCACGGAGGCGCCGGACGCGAGCTGCTCACGGAAGCGGCTGGTCATCAGCAGGGCGTAGTCGATGCCCAGTCCGAGGCCCAGCGCGGTGACCAGGTTGGTCGCGGTGTTGGAGACCTCGGTGATGCCGCCGAGAATGGACAGCTGGGCGAAGGCTCCCGCGATGGCGATGACCGCGATGGCCAGCGGCAGCAGGGCGGAGACGACGCTTCCGAAGACGAAAAGCAGCAGCACCAGGGTCAGAGGTATGGCGATGGCCTCCGCCAGCACCAGGTCCGAGACCACCTGCGTCGAGATGTCGGCGCTCACGGCGGTGCCGCCGCCGGCCCTGACCTCGAGAGTGTCCCCGTAGGTCCCGGAGTAGGCGTCGATGAGGCTCTGGGCGTTGTCCTGCAACTCCGTCTCCTCGCCCTTCACATGGGCGAGGATCAGGGCCTGCTCCCCGTCCTCGGAGCGGAGGGCGGCGAGGTTCGTGTCCCAGTAGGAGTACACGTTCGCCAGGTTCTTCTCACCCTTGAGCTCGGAGACCAGCGCCTGTCCGGCGCTCTTGGCGGCCGGGGTGTCGACACCGCCGTCGGGGGTGTCGACCAGCAGGACCAGGTTCGTCTCGCCGCCGAACTTGTCGTCGATGACCTCGACGGCCCGGCTGGACTGCGAGTTCGGGTCGTCGAAGCCGCCCGGCAGCAGCTTGGTGAACGCGCCGCCGCCCACGAAGCCCATGACGGCCACCGCCAGGGCGGCGATGACGAGTACCAGCCGGGACCGGCGAATCGCCAGCTCGGCCACGCGTTCGAACATGACATCTCCTCTGTTTGCACCTGCCGGTCGTGAATGAGGAGTTGTCGCGCTTCCTCATCGCCGTGAGCGACGGTAGTCAAGGAGAGGAAGATTTAGCAGTATGAATTTTACTTAACAGTGTCAGGAGGATTTGGCACGCCAGAATGGTCTGTGCGTTCCCGTAGGGTGCGGTCATGAACCTTGCCCAAATCCGGCTGCTGGTCGCGGACTTCCCCCGCTGCTACCGCTTCTACCGGGACGTCCTGGCGCTGAAGCCCCAGTTCGAGGCGGAGGACGGTCCGTACGCGAAGTTCACCGCCGACGGCGGCGCCGCGGGCATCGCCCTCCAGGACCGGGTCCAGATGAGCGGGATGCTGGGTGAGCTGGCCGCCGAGCCGACCGGATACCGGTCCCTCGTCGTCCTGCGCGTCGACGAACTGGACCGCTACTGCGAGGAGATCACCGCGCGGGGCGCCGTGCTCGTCAACGGTCCCGCCCCCATGACGGACCACCTGCGCGTCGCCCACCTCAAGGACCCGGCGGGCAACCTCGTCGAACTCCAGGAGTGGCTCGAGCCGCGCGGACGATCCGCGTGAATGATCCGCGGCGACCTGGCCGGCGCTCCCTTACGCGGGGCGGTAGGCGCGCAGGAAGGTCCGTACGCCCTGCGCGTCGGTGTTCTCCAGGTCCATGTCGCCGGTCTCGCCGCCGCCGCTCAGCGGCGCCCCGTCCGCCTTGCGCCGCCCGATGACCCTCTCCTGGTCGCCGGGGGAGAGCTTCTCCCAGTCGTCCAGGAGCATGCGGATCCGGCGTACGACGGCGTACGAGCCGTTCGCCATCCAGCCGGGCCCGCCGTCGGAGGGGACGAAGACCTTCTGCTCGAAGTCCTTCTCGTCCGGCCGGGGGTTGCGGGTGCCGTCGACCTGGCCCATGAGGTTGCGGGCCGTCATGGGCCGGACGGTGGCGCCCGGCGAGCGGTTGAAGCCGTTCATCTGCCACCGCACCCGGGCCGCGGAACCGGCGTCCTTCCCTGAGCCCGTGCCGGGCACATGGTCGACGGACACCCGCCCCGGCCGTCCCTCACCGGGGAACGTGCGGTCTCCCGTGAGGTAGGGCGTCAGGTCGTCCCGGCCGCGCAGGAACCTCTGGAAGAAGGCCGACACCCGGTGGGTCGTCACGAGCCGCTGGTACGCCGCCGTCATACGAGGCTGGTCGACCCGAGGCCGGTCCCGGTCCTCGTACTGCGACAGGCAGGTACCGGGAGCACTGCCCGGCACGGCGTCGTTCCGGGAGGCCACCTGGCCGCTGTCCGGCGACCACTGCCGGTTGTAGAAGTCGTGGTTGCCGCCGGTCAGCGTGTACTTGAACGCCGGGAACCGGGTGGTGTCGCGGTTGTGCTCGAAGTACGACCCGGTGTTCACGGCGTCGCAGGTGCCCCACATGACGGCGAAGGGGACCCCGGTCACCGCTTCGAAGTCCCAGGTGGCCGTGGGCGCCAGCGTGAACGCGGCGGCGATGCGCACCCCGTCGGGCAGGGCGCGCGGGTTGTCGTCGGACACCTCCTGCATGACGCCGCCGCCGCCCATCGAGTGCCCCAGCAACCCGACGTGCTCCAGGTCGAGATGCCCCCGGAAGTTCACCGGGTCCGGCCGGCCGGTGGCCGTGTCGGTCAACGCGTGCGCCAGTGGCCCGTCCCCGCGCGTCGCCAGGCGCTGCCACAGCTTCAGATGGTGCTCGACGAGCAGCGCCCGGGCGCGGTAGGCGGTGGGCGCCTGACCGCCCTCCGTCGAGTTGAGGCCGTTGACCCCGACGGACACCACGACGAACCCCCGCGCCGCCAGTGCGCGCCCCAGGTAGTCGTAGCCGGTACTGCTCGGGATCGGCCGCGTGCCCGTGGCGCACGGCCACGCCCACAGCTTGCCGGCCGCGCGCTCGATGACGGCTTTCTGCCGCTCGGCCTCCGCCTCGTCCCCGGCCGCCTCGGCCCGGTCGCGGGCCCGGACGGCCCGCGCACGCTCCGCCGCGGCGTCCGCGTCGGCACACGTCTCCCACGAACCGTGCTGCATGACGACCAGGGGAAGGGCCCGGCGGCCGAGGTCGGCCGGACGGTACACCGTCGCGGCGACTTCCGAGCGGCCCTCGTACCCCAACTCGGGGGGCGGGGCGAAGGCCTGGTCCCCCAGGTCGTAACGGGACTCCCGGGCGACGGCGCCCTGCCGCGTCGCCGAGGCCGTGGCGTACGTGCCTTCCGGCCGTTGCGCGGGGCGTGGCCCGGCGGAGGCCGTTCCGGCGAGCGGCAGCACCCCGAGCAGTGTGGCGGCGGCCAGCAGCGGCAGCGCCCCGCGGCGCAGCCTCGCCCCTGCTCGGCGGGGGGACGGGGACGGTTCCGGACTCCTCCGGGAGGTCGTTCCAACGGGCACAGTGCTTCTCCTGCCGTGTCGTGGACGGTGCGAGGCGGGCGGCCGGTCCCGTGCCGCCGGGGCCGGGCGGGCCGCACTTCCACAGACGTGCCGGACGTCCGCGGGTTGCGGGTGGAACGAGATCGGGTGAAACGAGATCGGTGGGGGCGGCGCGGTTCAGCCCGCGCTCGGCTCAGGCCCCTCGGGCCTCGGCACGTCCGGTGACGGAGTCGGGGCGGCGCTCGTCGCGGGTGTCGCCGAGGGCCGGTGCGGCGCCGGGGCCGGCGTCCGGGACGGGGCGGGCACCTGGGCGGGTGAGTGCTCGGGTGCGTCCGACAGCATCAGCATCACCGCTGCCAGCGCCGCCGCGAGACCGAGCAGACCCGCCGCCTTCACGCCCCTGCGCAGCATCCTGATGAGCGGCCCACTGGCCGACGGCGGCAGCGGAGGACGCAGGTCTCCGTACGTCACCGAGGCCGCTCGGGCCTCCAGTGCCTCACGCAGTCGCTGCTCAGGCCCGGTCATGGAGCTTCCTCCAGCCTCCGCGCAAGGGCGGCGAGTCCCCGGCTCGCGGTGGACTTCACCGTGCCGCGGGACAGGCCGAGGGTGTCCGCGATCTCCACCTCGGACAGGTTGGACCAGTACCGGAGAACGATCACCTGGCGCTGACGGTGCGTGAGCCGGCGCAGCGCGTCCAGCACTTCCCGGTGCTCCTCCCGCAGCAGCACCTCCTCCTCCGGTGGTGGCGCGGGCGTCGTGCGGGGAGGCACGTACGACCGTACGGTCCGCCGGCGGCGCAGTACCGAGCGGGCCGCGTTGACCACGCAGCGGCGCAGGTACCCCTCGGGGTTGTCCAGCCCCGCCAGTCGGGGCCCGTGGCGCCGGTACAGGGCGGTGAAGGCGTCCTGCACCACGTCCTCGGCGGTGGGCACGTCGTCCACGAGGAGGACGGCGAGCCGCACGAGTTCGAGTCGCCGGTGGTGGTAGAGCGTGTCGATGTCCTCGCAGCCGGAGCCGACGTCCAGGGCAGGTGGCACGGGCACGGGCACGGCGCCCGCCCGGCCGTCGGCGACGCGCCGCAGCAGCCTGCGTATGCCCTGGACAGGGTGTACGGGAACGAGGAGAGGTGTCGCGGACATTCAGCGACCGGCGGTGCTCGGGGCGGGTCGGGGCGGCACCGGGTTCCCGGACACGGAGTCGGTCTCGGCCACGGGCCGGTCGGGTGGGGGCCGGGGTGGCAGGACCCGGCGCGTTCGGTCGGACAACGTCATCCTCGAATCTGTCGGCGAAGACGATCCCGAGGCAGAGCCCCGGGCCCTTCGCCCTGACAGACGTCCGTGAGCCGCCGGGGTTGCGGGCCACCGCACACGACTTTCGCTCCCGGCCCGACGGCCGCGGGCGAAGCCTGCCCACGGCAGAGCTGATGCGATTCGCCGGTCACGGCTGCGCTTCGGTCGCGGGGGCGCTGCTGTCGACATAGACGACCAGCGTCTGTTCCGGTTGTTCGGCCAGGTGAAAAGCGGTGTACGCGTAATCGGTCGCTCCCCGTTGAGGGTGTCGTAGCCGCTTCCGACCGCTGTGCCGGGCCTGCACTTCGTACTGCGGCCACCAGTCCCGCACCTGTGGGCTGCCCTCGTTCAGGTCCTCGATCAGTCGGGTGTACCGCGGGTCGCCGGAATGGCGTGCCGCCAGCGTCCGAAGCCGGCCGAGCAGGCCGCGTGCTTCGGGTTCCCAGTCGACCAGGACGTCCCGGGCCACCGGTTCGAGGAACACCCAGCGGGCGAAGTTGGCGGGCCGGTCCGCCTCAGTGATGAGCCTCGGGAACAACTCGTGGGCTGCCTGGTTGTGACTGAGGACGTCGTAGTTGCCGCCGATGATGTACGCCGGGTTCGGCTGGAGCAACAGGGGGACGGCACCCGCCTCGGCCGTCAGCGGCTCGGGTCCCTCGGGTCCGGCCGCGGGCGCGTGACCGGCGAGCTGGAGAAGATGATCGCGCTCGTGCCGGTCGAGCCGCAACGCCACGGCGAGGGCGTTGAGCACCTGTTCGGAGGCGCGGATCCTTCGCCCCTGTTCCAGGTACGTGTACCAGGTGGCGCTGATCCCGGCCAGCAGTGCCAGCTCCTCTCGGCGAAGTCCCGGAGTCCGACGGCGGCCGGTCCGGGGCAGGCCCACCTCGTCAGGGGTCAGGCGCTCTCTCCGGCTGCGCAGGAATTCGCTCAGCTGACGGCGTTGGTCCGGCTGCGTGGGCATGATGGCACCTTCAGTTCCAGAATAAACACGGTCTGGATACCAGGCTATGCCCGCCGGAGACTGGTGTGCGAACAGGGGCCGCGGCATGACCGACGGCCTCACACGGTCACACCGGCACCCGGCCGTCGGGTCCGCAACGGCTTCCGGACGCTCCTCAAGGCCCGCTGCCGTTCGGCACCCGGCCCCGGTGCCGACGAGGGAGAGGGCAACTCATGTCCGGAATCAAGGGCAAAGTGGTGGCGATCACGGGAACGAGCAGTGGCATCGGCGAGGCGACGGCACTGCTGCTCGCCGAACGCGGCGCCCGACTCGTCCTCGGTGCACGCCGGTCCGAACGCCTGGCGGAACTGGTGGCCCGGATCGAGAAGGCAGGCGGCACGGCCGTGCAGATCCGCACCGACGTGACCCGACGGGACGACCTGCGGGCCCTGGTCGCGCTGGCCAGTGAGCACTTCGGCCGACTCGACGTACTCGTCAGCAATGCCGGAGTCGGCACCATCTCGCCTCTCGACGATCTGCGCGTCGAGGAGTGGGACCACATGGTCGACGTCAACGTGAAGGGAGTGCTGTACGGGATCGGCGCCGCGCTGCCGGTCTTCCGGGCGCAGGGAACGGGCCACTTCATCACCACCGCCTCCACGGCCGCGTTTCGCGTCGCGCCGACCATGGCTGTCTACGCCGCCACCAAGTTCGCGGTCCGGGCCATCTGCGAAGGACTCCGCCAGGAAGCCGGCGACTTCCTGCGGGTGACCACCGTCTCACCTGGTGCGACTGCGACCGACTTCGCCGAGGCGTCAACCAACACCCAGGTCAGAGCAGCGATCACGAAAATGCGGGACGACATCGCGATCCCGCCCGACGCCATCGCCCGGGCCATCGCATTCGCGATCGAACAGCCCGCCGCGGTCGACGTGAACGACATCGTCGTCCGGCCCACCGCCCAGAACTGACCTCCCCCGCCCTTCCGGTGTGGACACCCGCACCCGCAGGACGGGGACACGGTCGATCATGCGGTGGGCGCCAGGCGGCGCAGCGGTCGGTGATCCCCTTCACCCGGTACTTGGTCCGGCGCCGCCCACCTGTTGCATCAGCGCCCCCGACAGCGCCCGCACCCAGGGGCGATGCGTTCCCAGGCTGTGAGTCGGAGCATGGCGGTGGCGTGATGGGGTCGTAACCGGTAGTGATCGGCTGCGGCAGCGATGTCGTGCTCGGCATGGGCGCGCTGGGTGTGCATGGCCGTGACGACGACGGCGCGCAGGTCGATCCGGTCCAGCAGTGGGGCGAGGGCAGGGATTTCGTTGCTCTTCGCGGCGACCTGGCGCCGGGGCAATCACGGACTGGCAGGCGTGGAGCGCGGCGGCGAGCAGGTGGACGGCTGCGCCGTCGGAAGGTCAGGCGTGGAGCAGGCTGGTCGAGACCGCCCAGAGGCGCTTGGCGGTGGCGGGATCCAGCGCCCATTCCTTGACACCGTGCGGGTGCTGCGCGAGGTCAGCGTCGTTCGTCACGGTGTAGGCCTCTTGTGAATCGTCGAGGTAGTGGCCTCCGGAGTGCGCGAACTCCGGGGCGACGGCCGCGACGATGCTGGTGGCAGCCCCCTGCTCGACCGTTTTGTATGTGAAGACTCCGGCGGCTTCGGCCGCGTCGAGCGACTCCTTCTGTTGGGTTGTGAAGTTCCGCTGCAGTCCCGTCGCGACACCACCGGGGTTCACCGCATTGGCAGTGATGCCGTCGGACGCCCAGCGGTGACTTGCCTCGACGGCGAATAGGGAGTTCGCCGTCTTCGACTGGGCGTAGGCAATCTGCGGATCGTAACTGCGACGCTCGAAGTGGAGGTCGTCGAAGCCGATGCCGGCACGCATGTGTGCCGTCGAACTGACCGAGACGATCCGTGCGCCGTCGCGGTCGGCCGCTCCCAGGGCCAGGGCGCCATGAAGACCGGTGGCCAGGGCGAAGTGGCCAAGATGGTTCGTCGCGAATTGCAGCTCCCAGCCCTCACGTGTGCGTTCGAGGCCGCCAGTGACCACGCCCGCGTTGTTGATCAGCAGGTGCAGCGGACCGCCCCACGCGTCGACGAACCGCGTGACGGTGGTCCTGTCGGCAAGGTCGAGCCGGACGACGCGGGGCCGTATACCTCTGGCCGACTTCTCAATCGTCTCAGCGACGGCGTCCCCCGCCGCCGTGTTCCGGACAGCGAGCGTCACCTCCGCCCCGGCAGCGGTCAACGCGCGCGCCGTCTCGATCCCGATTCCCGAGGAAGCTCCCGTCACGATCGCGCGGACGCCGGTGAGATCGACGCCCCGCAGTACCTCGTCCGCGGTGCTGGAGGCGGTGAAGGGCGTGCAGATGCGTCCGCGAGTAGTCATGGCAGCGACTTTACATACTAGTCTTGATTTGTATAGTACGACTCTCGCTCGTATGCTCGGTCCTATGAACAGTCCCGATGCCGGCCACCCGCCGTCGACAGTCGCCGGCGCCGGCCGTCGGACCATGGTTCTGGACTCCGCCATGGTCACGTTCGCGCGATTCGGTTACCGGAAGACCTCGATGGAGGAGGTGGCGCGGGCGGCGGGCATCTCCCGGCCCGGGCTGTACTTCCTCTTCTCCTCGAAGGAGAGCCTGTTCCGCGCCGCCGTCACCCAGGCATTGGAGCGCGACATCACAGCGGTCGGACACGTCCTGGCCGACACCGGCCGCCCCCTTGCGGAGCGCCTCCTCGATGCCTTCGACCAGTGGGCGGGCCGCTATATCGGCCCGCTGACGCGCGATGTGGCGGTGGTCATCGAGGACAACCCCGGCCTCCTGGGTGAGATCATCGAGACCGCGCCGCAACGGTTCGAGCAACTGATCACAGACGCGATCGCCGTCGAGGCAGGACAAGTGGCGGCCCGCCGAGTCGCCCAGACGATGATCAGCGCATCGACCGGCCTCAAGCACCAGGCCGCATCACGGGAGTTCTACCTCGCACGACTGGAGGTCGCCATCGACCTCCTGACGCGCTGAAGACGCCTACCGAAGCCGCGGGAGAGAGCCCGGCAGACGTCGCCCCCTGTTCGGCCCACTTCAACACGCCGACCCAACAGGGGGAGATGGCGCAGGCGATCAGCTCATCTCGCCGACTGAGAACGCATCAGCCCTGGCCCGCACCCGGCGCCGACGGCGCGGCCGGCAGCGCCTTTCAGGAGGGCGTACCCGCCCACGCGGTCAGCGCCCGGACACGCGCGTCGCCGCGTGCGTCGCCGTCGGTGGCGCGGGTGGCCCAGGCAACGTGGCCGTCGGGGCGTACGAGGACCTCGGTCACCCCGTCGAGGTCCGCGTGCTCGTCGTACTTGTCGACTGCGACAACCGTGACCCGCGGGCCCCAGCCCGCGTCGACGGACTCCCGCAGGGCCGGGTCCCCGGCCAGGGAGAGCAGTACGAAGCGACCCCCGCAGAGCAGTTCGTACACCCGCGTCTCCTGCGCACCGACGGTCGTCAGCCCGACGTCGGGCATGCGCCGCCCCACCAGCGGATCGGCGCCCGGGTCCGGTGACGGATAGCTGGTGCCGAGCGCGGAGATCTGGTCGGCGAACCGGCGGTTGACCTCCGCCATGCCCAGCAACCGGTCGAGGAGATCGCGCAGGGCCGCGGCCGGGCGCCGGTACCGCGCGACCAGCGTCAGCTCCGCCAGCAGGGTCTGGACCTCGGTGTTTTCGGTCACCGACCGGCCGACCGGGCGGCGCTCACCGTCGTAGCCGTCCAGCAGCCCGGGAGGGGCCCAGCCGCCCACCACGGCGGCCAGCTTCCACCCCAGGTTCACGGCGTCCTGGAGCCCGGTGTTGAGTCCCTGCCCCGCCGCGGGGAAGTGAATGTGGGCGGCGTCGCCCGCCAGCAGGATGCGCCCCGAGCGGTAGCTTTCCGCGAGCCGGGTGGCGTTGCCGAAGCGCGACAGCCAGACGGGCTCGGCGACGCCGCAGTCGGAGCCGGTGATCCGGGTGAGCGACGTACGGAACTCCTCCAGGCTCACCGGCTCACGGGTCGGCACCCGCATCCGCTCCGGATCCAGGTAAACGAACCGGGTGACTCCCTCCTCCAGCGGCACGACGATCACGTCACGGGCCCGTGCGGCATCGAGGGCACCGGGCCGCGGGGCGACAATCCTGAAGTCCCCGAGTACGCCGGTCAGGGTCTCGTCGGTGCCGGGGAAGCCGATCCCCGCGGCCCGCCGCACGATGCTGCGCCCGCCGTCGCAGCCGACCGTGTAGAGGCTGCGCGCGGTCTCGGTGCCGCCGCCGGGAGTGCGTACCTCCACCTCGACCCCGTCGCCGTCCTGGCGCACGCCGAGGACCTCGTGGCCCCGGCTGATCTCCACCCCCAGCTCCAGTGCCCGCTGTTCGAGGATCGCCTCGGTGCGCGCCTGGGCCAGGAAGAGGGTGTAGCCGTGCCGGGTGTCGAGGGCGCTGAAGTCCAGTTGAGTGCGCAGGCCCGCGAAGTGCCAGCCCGGCACGGCCCGGCCGAGCGGGAGGAACCGGTCGAGCAGCCCCCGCTGGTCCATCAGTTCCACGCTGCGCGGGTGCAGGCTCAGCGCCCGCGAGTCGCGCTGCGGTTCGGTGCGGCGCTCCAGGACCCGGGTCCGTACGCCCGCCAGTGCCAGCTCGCAGGCGAGCATCAGCCCGGTCGGGCCCGCTCCCACGACGATCACATCGATGCTCATCGGAGATGCCCTCTCATTAATGAACAGTGTTCACGTGAATGGTGTTCACTATAGTGAGGTCCATGAGCCTCCCGTCAAGCCGGACCAGAGGTCGGCCCGCCCGACTCGACCGGGCCCGCACCGTCCAGACCGCCCTCGACCTGCTGAACGAGTCCGGCCTCGACGCGCTGACCATGCGCCGGCTCGCTCAGGCGATGGACGTCCAGGCCGGTGCGCTGTACCGCTACTTCGCGGCCAAGCAGGACCTGCTCACCGCGATGGCCGAGCACATGGTCGACGGCATCGCCGACGCCGCCGGACCGACGGGGGAGGGTGACTGGAGCGAGAGGACGGCGCGCCTCGCCCGCGCACTGCGGACGGCTCTGCTCGCCCATCGCGACGGCGCACGGGTCTTCGCCGGCACGCACGCGACCGGTCCGAACACCCTGGGCTTCGCCGACAGCCTCGTTGGTGTGCTGCGCGAGGCGGGCTTCGGCGACGGCGACGCGGCACGGGCGCTGTACTCCGTGGCCAACTTCACCGTCGGCCACACACTGGAGGAACAGGCCGCCCTCGCGCCGGGGGAGACCGGCTCCGTCGAAGGGGCGACCCTGCGCGAGGCGGTGACGGCAGGGACCTATCCCCACCTCGCCGCGACCCTGCCGGTGCTCACCAGTACGGACTTCACGGCACACTTCGAGTTCGGTCTGCGGCTGCTCCTGGACGGACTGCGCGCCGTCCGGACGTGATCCCGGTGGCACCTCGGGCGCCCTCGGCGCGGTCGTAGTGCCGTCGTGGGACGCGTCGCGGTCAGGCGGCCCGGGGTTCGGGGTAGTGCGGGAGCCGCCAGGCGCCGCCCCGGTCCTCCTTCGAGAAGCGTGCAGCCAGGTCGGGCACTCGGAGCCTGGTGGCCATGCCGGTGACGGTGAGGAAGGCGTCGATCGCCCGCTGGGTCATGGGCATGGCGAGCTTCAGGAGGCGCGGGTTGACCTCGCCCTGGATCTCGTCGGTGAAGGGCCGCAGGATCGCCTCGTACCGCGCCAGCGCGGCCGGGAGATCGTCCGGGCGCCGGTTGATCTCGCCGGCCAGGACGTGGGCGCCGACCAGGCCGCCGGAGGTTCCCATGCCGCTGTATGGGGAGGCGCAGTGCGCGGCGTCTCCGGCGAGGACCACGCGGCCCCTGGACCAGGTGGCGGTGCGCACCTGGACGATCTCCTGGGAGTAGAAGAACGGGCTCGTCCTCATGCCGTCGACGAAGCGCTCGGTCTGCCACCCGGCGTCGCGGAACCTGCTCGCCCAGAACTCCCGCTGCTTCTCCACGGGTTCGCGGTGGATCGCGGATGCCTGCGCGGAGTCCTCGCGCAGGACGAAGTACACCTGAGTCTCGGTCGGGTTGTGGCTGCGGCGCATGATCTGGCGGCCGCCCGGGACCATGCAGGTGTCGCGGACGTTGCTGTCGGAGGCGATGCGCGGGACGAACCAGTAGGCCATGTGGATGCCGACCCGCCAGTACGGGTCGGTGCCGTCCGGGAGGAGCGCCCGCCGCAGGCGTGAGCCCTGCCCGTCCGCGCCGACCAGGAGGTCGTAGGTCTCGGACGACCCGTCGGAGCAGTGGGCGACGACCTCGTGCTCGTCCTGGTCGAAGCCGTCCACGCTGGTGCCGTAGACGTACTCCACGTCGTCTCCGGTCGCCTCGTGGAGGATGCGCACCAGGTCGCCGCGCATGATCTCGTACTCGGACGTCAGGCTCTGCCGGCCCCGGCCGGAGGTGTTGGCCATGAGGGTCGCCCTCGGCCTGCCGCGGACGTCGAGGAAGGCGACGCCCGCCTCGTCGACGAGCTTGCCGCGGACGGTGTCGAGCAGCCCCATGCGCCGGACGGCTTCGATGCCCTGGCCCCGGAGATCGATCTGGGCGCCGGTGGCCCGCAGGTCCGGGTACCGCTCCCGCACGGTCACCCGGTGACCCGCTCTGGCCAGCCAGTACGCCAGGGCGTGGCCGGCGATGCCGCCGCCGGCCACGAGAACCCGCAGGGAGGTCGTTCCTGACCGCTTCGCCATTGCTCTCACCCAGAATCTATCGGTGAATGATTGTTTTTTAGAGTCATCTATCGGCGATAGGTTGTCAACATGACCAAGATGAACCGGGAGACGGTGATCACCGAGGCGCTCGACCTGCTCGACGAGGTCGGACTGGACGGCGTCAGCACCCGGCGGCTGGCGAAGCGCCTGGGCGTCGAGCAGCCGTCGCTGTACTGGTACTTCCGCACGAAGAGGGATCTCCTGGCGGCCATGGCGCAGGCCGCGATGGCCCCGCACGCGGCCGAACCGCTGCCGGAGCCCGGCGAGGACTGGCACACCTGGTTCCTGGAGAACACGCGCAGTTTCCGGCGCACTCTGCTCGCCCGCCGTGACGGTGCACGGCTCCACGCCGGCAGCAGACCCACCGCCGACCTCGACCGGATCCGCCGCAAGATGGACTTCCTCGTCGCGTCCGGTGTGCCCGAGCGCCCGGCCCAGATGGCGATGCTCGCATCCGGCCGCTTCACCGTCGGCTGCGTCCTCGAGGAACAGGCGGAGACCGGCGCGGGTGACACGGCGGAACTCCCGCCCGGCGTAACGGAGATCGATCACGAGTCGGCGTTCGAGGCAGGGCTGGCCCTCATCACAGGCGGGCTGGCGCGGCATGTGGACGCGCAGTAGCGGACCCCGGCCCGGCTCGGCGCACCCGGCCATGGCCCGGCGGCCGGGCACGTCCTCCCGGACCACGGTCGCGGTCCCATGGCAATGGTCTGGGAGTCTCCTCGCCGACCACCGGCCTCGCGCCCCTGGAATCAGTACATCACACTCATTTCGGTCGCGATGTGGCCCGCTTCTCCCATCCGGCTCACACGAACGCTCATCCCGCTCCCATCGGCTCCGGCAAGTCTGGATCTCGTCGCACCGTGCCGGTGCGGCTTGTCAAGGAGCGAGTCAGGAGAGCTGATGATCGAGGTTCACGGGCTCACCAAGCGTTACGGCGAGGTCCTGGCCGTCAACGATCTGAACTTCAGCGTGCGTCCCGGCGAGGTGACCGGATTCCTCGGTCCGAACGGCGCCGGGAAGTCCACCACCATGCGGATGATCCTGGGCCTGGACGCGCCCACCTCCGGCACCGCCACCGTCGGCGGCCGCCCCGTGGCCGAGCACCCGGTGCCGCTGAAGGCCGTAGGGGCACTGCTGGACGCGAGTGCCGTGCTGTCCAGCAGGAGCGCGTACCACCATCTGCTGGCCCTGGCGGCGAGCAACGGGCTCCCGCGCAGCCGGGTCGACACCGTGCTGGAGGAAGTGGGGCTGTCGAATGTGGCACGCCGGGCGGCCGGAACGTACTCGCTCGGCATGCGGCAGCGGCTCGGCATCGCGGGCGCCCTGCTCGGCGACCCTCCGGTCCTCGTGCTCGACGAGCCCCTCAACGGGCTCGACCCCGAGGGAATCGTCTGGATCCGCAGGCTGATGCGGCGCATGGCGGCGGAAGGGCGGGCCGTGATGATGTCCAGCCACCTGATGAGCGAGGTCGAACTCACCGTCGACCGCTTGGTCGTCGTCGGCCGGGGCCGGCTGATCGCGGACACCGGCATGGCGGAGTTCATCGCCTCGGTCGCGAGTCAGGAGGTCGTCGTCCGCACGCCCCAGGCGGTCCCGTTCGCAGGCCGGCTGGCCGCGGTCGGCGCCGCCGTGCGCACGACCGCCGGGGACGGGAACGACGACGGGACCGGGCTGGTCGTGACCGGACTGGAGGCCGCGAGGATCGGCGCGCTGGCCGCGGCCACGGGAGTCGAGCTGCACGAACTCGCCCCGCGTCAGACGTCGTTGGAAGAGGCGTTCATGGAACTGACCCGGGACAGCGTCGAGTACACCACCGAGGCGGAGGCCGCGTGATGAGCCAGGGCACTGTGGACAGCCGCAGGACACGACTGAAGCGGCCGGCGAAACGGCCTGCGAAACCCCGGCGGGGCAGCCTGCGCACCGTTCCGCCGGCCGGGGCGGCCGGCCGGGCGACGTTCGTCCACAGCCTGCGTGCCGAGTGGATCAGACTGCGCACCATGCGCGCCACCCTGTACGTGGTCGTGGCCACGCTCGTCGCCGGGGCGGGTCTCGCCACGCTCAACGGATCGTCGGCCGGGGACGAGTACGCGGCCATGTCGGCCGCCGACAGGCTCATGTTCGACCCGCTGGCCACCAGCCTCAAGGGCGTCATCCTGGCGCAGCTCACCCTGGCGCTGCTGGGCGGTCTGGCCATCACCTCCGAATACGGCAGCCGCACGATCGTCAGCACCCTGACCGCGGTCCCCCGCCGGGGCCGGGTAGTCGTCGCCAAGGCCGTCGTGCTCACGGCGATCGCGCTGCCGACCGGAATGCTGACGACCCTCGGCGGGTTCCTGGCCGGCCAGTCCGTGCTCGAGTCCTCGGGCGCCCCCTACGTGGCGCTCGGTGACCCGGGAGCGTGGCGGGCCGTCCTCGGCGGCGGGCTGTTCCTGACGCTCGCCGCGGTCCTCGGGCTCGCCGCCGGCATCATGATCCGCAGTACCACCGCCACGGTGACGACCCTCTTCGCCACGACACTGATCGTGCCCGCCCTCGCACCGTCCTTCCCCGGGACGCTGGCGAACTGGACGACGAAGTTCTGGCCGCCTTCCGCGGGCGGGCAGATCGTGACCGGATACCGGGACCCCGATCTGCTGAACCCGTGGCCGGGCTTCACCGTGATGGGAGGATGCGTGGTGGTTCTGCTGACCGCGGCGTTCCTCACCTTCCGCCGACGGGACGCGTAGCAGGATCGGTGCCCGACGACGATCGCGACGAACGGGCGGTGCGGCGGTCGGCACGCACGAGCAGAACGGAACGGGCATGGCGGAACGACTCCTGGTGGTCGAGGACGACACCACGCTGCGCGAGCTCCTCTCGGCGAGCCTGCGGCTGGCCGGCTTCGAGGTACGGGCGGTCACGACCGGCACCGAGGCGATGGAGGCGGTGCTGCACGACCCGCCCGACCTCGTCGTCCTCGACGTCATGCTGCCGGACTTCGACGGCTTCGAGGTCGTTCGCCGCCTGAGCGGAGGCAGAAGCGGGGCGCCGGCGCCGGCCGGCCCCCCGCCCGTGCTCTTCCTGACCGCCCGGGACGCCGCCGAGGACCGGATCAGCGGGCTGAGCGCGGGCGGCGACGACTACGTCACCAAACCGTTCAACCTGGAGGAGCTGATCCTGCGCATCCGGGCCATCCTCCGCCGCACCGCCGGCCGGCCGTCGGACGCCCACCTGGTCGTCGCCGACCTCGTTCTCGACCCCGAGGGTCATCACGTGACCCGCGGCGGGGTGCCGGTCCTGCTGTCCCCCACCGAGTTCAGCCTGCTCCGGGTGCTGATGGAACACGTCGGCCAGGTGCTGACGAGACGTCAACTGCTGGACGCCGTATGGCACTACGACTTCGGCGGCGACGACAGCATCGTCGCCTCGTACATCAGCTACCTGCGGCGCAAGGTGGACACCGGCGAACCCAAGCTGATCCACACCGTGCGCGGCACCGGCTACGTGCTGCGCAGGCCCGCGCGGTGAACGCCATGAGGAGGCTGAAGGGCGTGGCGGTACGCCGGGTCCGTGGGCTCTCGCTGCGCGGCCGGCTGCTCGTGATCACCCTGTTGCTGCTGACGGCCGCGCTGTTCGGCAGCACCGGACTCGCCGTCGACCAGCTCCAACGCGGCCTCGTGGCGCAACTGGACGAGCGGGTCCGCGGTGTCGCCGAGGTGACCGCGCGGCTTCCCGCCCTGCCCCGGGCGGTCGGCGAGGACGACGCCTCCCAGGTGCGCGAGGCGGTGGAACTGCGGTGGGCGCGGGACGTGTACGTCGCCTACCTGACCCCCGACGGTCGCGTCGAGCGTGTGGTCCGGCCCGCGATTCGGCAGCCGCCCGCACTGCCCCGCCTCGACAGCTCGGCGGTCGGCGACCGTTCGGGCGACCCGTTCACCGTGGAGAGTGAAGGCGACGCGGCCGACTGGCGGGTGATCGCCGTACCGCGCGCCACCGGCACCGGCACCGGCACCGGTGACCGGAGCGGCAGCGTGGTCGCGGCCGGCTCGCTCGGTGAGGTCGACGACTCCCTGCGGCACCTCGCCGGCCGGGTCCTGGTGCTCGACATGCTCGTCCTGGTGTTCCTGGGGCTCGCCGGGTGGTTCGCGGTACGCGCCGGTCTGCGACCGTTGCGCCGCATCGAGACCACCGCGGCCGCGATCGCGTCCGGGGACCTCTCCCGCCGGGTGCCGCAGCTGGCCGCCCCGCGCACCGAGCTGGACCGGCTGTCCACGGCGCTCAACGGCATGCTCGACCGGATCGAGGCGGGCGACGCCGCCCGCGCCGACTCCGAGCAGCGCATGCGCCGGTTCATCGCCGACGCGAGCCACGAGCTGCGTACCCCCCTCGCCGGCATCAAGGGGTTCACCGAGCTGTACCGCATGGGCGGCATGCCCGAGCGGGCCGACGTCGACGCCTCGATGGTCCGGATCGAGCGCGAGGCCGCCCGCCTGGTCGACATGGTGGAGGAACTCCTGCTCCTCGCCCGGCTCGACGAGCACGGCACCGCCGCCGCCCTCCCACTGGACCTCACGCCGATGGACCTGCGCACGCTGGCCGTCGACGCGCTGCACGACCTGCGCGCTCTCGACCCGGGGCGGCCCGTCGCCCTCACCGGCCTCGGTGGCGGACGGCCCGGTGCCGCCCCCGTCCTCGGCGACGAGGCCCGGCTCCGCCGGGTCACCTCCAACCTCGTCGGCAACGCCGTCGCCCACACCCCGCCCGGCACACCGGTCCGTATCGGCGTCGGCACCGAGGACGGGTACGCCGTGCTCGAGTTCGAGGACGAGGGCCCCGGGATGACGGCCGAGCAGGCCGAGCGGGCCTTCAGCCGCTTCTACCGGGCCGACCGGGCACGCGCCCGCCCCGGTGAGGGCGGCGCCGGCCTGGGGCTGTCCATCGTCGACTCGCTGGTACGCGCCCACAACGGCCGCGTGGACCTCCGGACGGCGCCCGGCGCCGGTGCGAACTTCCGCATCCTGCTGCCCCGCGACACGTCGGAGTGACGCCCACGGGCCGGACGCGAGGTAGCTACGCCGCACCTGGTGCCCCGGGACGGCCGGACCGGACCGCGCGCTGATGAAACAGCCGGGCGCCGCTGCACCAAGTACCGGGTGAAAGGGATCACCGACCTCCAGGAGGAACGGGTTCCCCTGATACCCGACCGGGCCGAAGAGCCCGAACGACGTGCGAGCCGGGCTGCGTCGCCACGGCCCGAAGCCGCCGGATTCGCCGTCTTCTACGAGGCGAACTTCGACGCCGTCCTCGGCTTTGTGACCAGGCGTACGCCCTGCCCTCACGTGGCCGCGGACCTCACCGCCGACATCTTCGTCGCCGCACTCCAGGCCGCCCGCCAGTACGACCCCAGGCGCGGGGCGCCCGCCGCTTGGCTGTACCGCAGCGCCCGGAACATCCTGGCCTCCACTACCGCGGCAGCGTCCTCGAACAGCACGCGGTCGCCCGGCTGAGCGGGCACCGACTGCTGGACGAGGAAGACATCGCGGCGCTGGAGGCGCGGATCGACGCGGAACGCGCCGCGCGCGAACTAGCCGAACGGCACAGCGGACTGAGCGAACCGCTGCGCGAGATCCTCGACCTCGTCGCCATCGACGGCCTCACCCCACCCACACCCCAACCCACCGCCCACACACCCGGTTCATGGTCGCGGCGGTCACGGCGGCGGCCGCCGCCGCAGGGGTGGTCGTACCGGCGGTGAGCGGCTCGGGCAGTTCGCCCGCCCATGCCGTGACCGAGCAGGACGACGGCTCGCTGACCCTGGAGCTCCGCGACACCGACGGCATGTCCGGACGCGGAGGGCCTGGGCACCGTCCACTTCGACCCGGCTCTGATCCACGAGGGCGAGACGCTTCTCATCGTGGTGGGAACGCGAGAGGACACCGCGATCCGGTCGGTGTCCTCCCGGTTGGTGACGCAGGTTCCGGCGTGCAGTGTGCCGAACATCGGCGGTGGTCCGCCCGCGCACGCCTGATCCACGGGCGAACCGGGATCCGTTCCCGCCGCTCCGCCGCGAGGGCCCGGGGTCAGCGTGAAGCCGCCGTGGGTGGGCAGAGATCTGTCTCCGCGGCGGTGCCGGCCGGGGCGGGATCGAGGCACACGTCGATCACGTCGACGAGTCTGCGCAGCTTGTGCTGAGCGCGCTTGGCGTCGGACCGCGGTACGCGTACGACGGCCGCGGCCGAGTCCCGTGACGAGGTGGTGTACGCCAGGTCGAGCACGTGGTGGTTGTTGAGGATGGCGGCAAGGCGTGCGAGCGTTCCGTGGCCGGGCCGGAGTGTGACGGTCAGCCGGGCGTGTTCCATGGGTGTCCCTTCCGTGGGGCCCCGATGGGGGGCCGGAAAACAGAAAGACCCCTCGCGATGCGCGAGAGGTCTGCGTGCGGGCGGTGAAGCGGGGAGGGTTACTCCCGCGGGCTCGGTGCCGGCACGCCGCCGCTGATAATCAGCTGCTGCTGCATGGGGGCATGGTGGCAGAGGCCGGCTGCCGCCGGGAAGGACGTCTCATACTGCGGACGACGTGGCCGTGGCCCGCCCCCTCAGGGCCAGGGCAGCCCCCCCGGGCCACGGGCTCAGGACGGATTGCCGCGGGTTCGGGCGAGGGCGCTGCTCCAGGAGACGAGCTGGTCGAGCAGCGTCGTCAGGGCGGGACCTTGGTGTTCTCCGGGGGTGAAGGACGCGCCGAAGTCCGCGAAGTCGGTGCGCAGGTTCAAGGTCACCTGGGCGGAGACGTCGGCGAGTTGCAGGGCGCCGAGTACGGGGCGCAGGGCTTCGACTGCGCGTACGCCGCCGTCGACACCGTAGGAGACCAGGCCGGCGGCCTTGTTGTTCCATTCCGCGTAGACGCGGTCGAGGGCGTTCTTCAGGGTGCCGGGGAAGGAGTGGTTGTACTCGGGGGTGACGATCACGTAGCCGTCGTAGGAGGCGACAGTGTCGGCCCAGCGCTGGGTGTGGGACTGGGTGTACCGGCCTGTGGCGGGCGGGAACGGTTCGTCGATCGGGGGCAGGTCGACCTCGGCCAGATCGATCGGTTCGTAGACGGCGTCACCCCGCTTCCGCGCCTGCTCGAGGACCCACTGGGCGACGTGTGCGCCGGCCCTCGCAGGGCGGGTGCTTGCGGTGATGATCGCGATCTTGGTCATGATGCTCCTGGGATACGAGTGGCGGAGACGGAGTGTCGGCGACGGGTGTCAGGAGCTTCGGGGCTACCGGGGCTTCAGGAGCTCCAGGGCACGTCGGAGGCGTCAGGCACGTCAGGCACGTCAGGGACGTCCGGTCCGGTCCTGCGGGCCGAGGAAGTCGTCGAGGAGGGCGAGGACGGCCTCGGGCTCCTCACGCAGGGGCTGATGGCCGGCACCGGGGACGAGCGCGAAGCGCGACTGCGGGAACGCGTCCGCGTAGGCCCGGCCGTAGGCGGGGGTGACGACGGTGTCGTCCCCGCCCCAGATCACCAGCACCGGCAGGGCGAGCCTGCCCAGACGTGGCAGCAGTCCGGGATCCTCCATGTCGGGTCCGGCGTAGGCGCGCAGCGCGGCCGTCGTCCGCGCCGGGGGTCCGCCCCGGGCAGGCGGGCGGGCTGCCGGATCGGAAGGCCGCGGCGTCGGGGGACCGCTGGGCACGGTGATCCGGTGGCCGGGGATCACCGGGCCGATGGCGTCCATGAGGACGAGCCGCGAGACCTGGCCCTCGCGGCCGTCGAGGGCGACCTGGGTGGCGACCCAGCCGCCGAAGGAGGTGCCGACCACCGTCACCCGGCTCAGTCCCAGGCGGTCGAGCAGCTCCAGGCAGACGGCCGCGAGGGCCGGGACCGAGTCAAGGTCGTCGGGCCGTGCGGTCCCCTCCCAGCCCGGGTACGTGGGGGCCACCACGTAGTGGCTCCGTGCCAGGTGCTCGGCCAGGGCGGTGAGGGCGGCGGGACCGGGGGCGCCGTGCAGGACGAGAACGGGGCTGCCCTCCCCGCCCACACGTACGTCGAGGTCCAGATGGGGCCGTATCCGCACGGTCTGCCGGCGGAGCGGGGTCACCGCGCTTCCCCTGCCCCGTCGCCGGTGCCGGCGTCGTCGGGGGCGGCTGCGAAGAACTCGACCATCCGCTCCAGGGCCCGTGGCCCGAACATCGTCTCCAGGCTGGCGGCGGATTCGGCGGCGGACGCCTCGCTGCGCGGGAAGAGCGCCTGCTCGTAGGCGGCCAGGGCGGCCTCGGTGTCGCCCGGGTGTGCGGCGACGGCCAGGGCGAGTTCGGCGCCGTCGAGCATGGCCAGGTTGGCTCCCTCGCCCGCGAAGGGCGACATGAGGTGCGCGGCGTCACCCAGCAGGGTCACTCCCGGCACCCGCTCCCAGCGGTGTCCCGTCGGCAGGGCGTGGATGCGCCGCGGGGTGATCGTCTCCGCGTCGGCCACCAGGGCGCGCAGCCCGTCGTCCCAGCCCTCGAAGCGGGACAGCACCGCGGCCTTGGCGGCGGCGTGGTCGGTGAAGTCGACGGTGTCGAGCCAGCCTTCGTCGGTCCTGAGCGCGGTGTACACGTGCAGGCTGCCGTCGGTCTCCCGGTGGGCGAGGATGCCGCGCTCGTCCCCGAGGCAGATGAAGAAGCCGTCGCCGACGAGTGCGGCACCGCGCGGATGCCGTGTGTCGGCCTCGAGCAGGTCCGTCTCGACGAACGAGATGCCGGTGTAGGCGGGCTTCGCGTCCGAGACCAGCGGCCGCACCCGCGACCAGGCGCCGTCGGCGCCGATCAGGAGGTCGGTCGTGACGACCGAGCCGTCGGCGAACGTCACCTCGTGCCGGCCGCCGTCCAGGGCCCGGGTCCCGGTGACCTTGCGGCCCCATCGGACCGTGCCCTCGGGCAGGGAGTTCAGCAGGAGGTCGCGCAGGTCTCCGCGGTCCACCTCCGGCCGCTCGCCGGAACCGTCGTCCTCCTCGGCCATGTGCACCGTGCCGTCGGGCCCGAGCAGTCGCATCGACTCGCCGCCCACGTGAACGATCTTGAGGAAGTCGTCGTGGAGTCCGGCGGCGTGCAGGGCCTTCTGGCCGTTCGCGGCATGGATGTCGAGCATCCCGCCCTGAGTGCGGGCGGCGGGTGATGCCTCCAGTTCGAAGACCGCGGATTCGATGCCGTTGACGTGCAGGACGCGAGCGGCCGTCAGACCGCCGAGACCACCGCCGATGATCGCGACGGGGGAGTGGCTCGTACTCATGGGACTCCGAAGGGCCGGGGATCGTCTGGATCGTCTGGGTAATACGGCATCCACGGTAGCGAACATGTTCGCTACGAACAAGTTCGTAGCGCTGTGCGGCCTGCGAACATGTTCGGTGCGAACCTGTTTCGACGTAGGATCCCTGGCATGCCGACTCCGCAGAGCCGCCGCGAGCGGCCCGCCAAACCTGCCCTGACCCGTGAGGGCATCATCGACGCCGCCGTCCTGCTCATGGAGCAGGACGGTCTGCAGCGCGTCACCATGCGCCGCCTCGCCCAGGCCCTCGACACGGGCCCGGCCTCGCTGTACGTGTACGTCGCCAACACCGCTGAACTGCACGCCGCGATCCTGGACCGCCTGCTGGGCCGCGTCGACCTGAACCCCGACTCCGGCGGCGACTGGCGTGAGCGCCTGGACACCGTGCTGGCCAGCTACGAGCAGGTCCTCTTCGCCCACCCGGCGCTCGCCCGTGCGGCCCTGACCGCCAGAGCCGCGGGCGAGAACTACCTCGCCCTGCTGGAGTCACTGCTCTCCCTGCTCGCGGAGGGCGGCGTCCCCGACCGCCAGGCCGCCTGGGGCGTCGACCTCATGCTCCAGCTCTCCACCGCCTCCGCCGCCGAACACTCGACCCAGCGCGAGGACTCCAACGCCGAACGCGACTGGATCCAGCTGCGCCACGCCCTGGTCAACGCCTCGCCCGAAACCCTGCCCCACGTCCGGGCCCAGGCCGACAACCTCGTCGCCGGCGCCCCCGCCGAGCGTCGCCGCTGGAGCGTCGACACCCTCCTGAGCGGCATCCTCGCCACCGAACCTCCCGCGCAGTAAGACCTGCCCGCCCCCCTTTACGCGATCCGTACGCGTTTCGTACGCGAAGTGAGCGTGAAATGTGCGCTTCTTGCTAAGGTCGGGGCAGGAGGTTCGCATGTCCGAGCTGTTCGACCGGATCGACGCGCTCGTCGCGTCCCGCTCCCCGTTGCCGCCTCCGGCGGAACGCAGGCGACTGCGCCAGGCGCACGGCCTGACACTGGACGAGGTGGCCGCTGCACTTCAGGTGCGGCGCGCGACGGTCAGCGGCTGGGAGGCCGGCAAGACCGAGCCGCGGCCGCCGGAGCGCGACGCGTACGCCCGCATGCTCAAGCACCTCGCCCAGCTCTACCCCGCCACCGCTCAGGAACCCCCCGAGCCCGCCGCGGCCCCTGCCGTACCGGCCGTCCCCGAGACGCCTGCCGTACCGGCCACCCCCGCGCCACCCGCAGTCGAACCGGCACAAGCCCGCACCGCACCCGCACGCCCGGCCGCGGAGCCCGCGAACACGCGCCGCGCCGCCCCCGCCCCGCGCCCGGCGGCCACGACCCGGCCCGCATCGCGGCGTCCGGCCACGAGGAAGGCCGTCGCCGCGAACGCACCTGCGGGTGACGCCGACGCGCGGTTCGAGAACGGGCCGTTGGCGGTCGTCGACGTCGATGCGGACGGCCGGGTGTCGGCGTACTGCGTCGGTGGGCTGGTCCTGGACGTGCCGGCGAAGTCGCTGCCCGCCCTGGTGGAGTGGACGCTGCGTGAAGGGCGGCTCGGTCAGCCGAGGTTGTCCGGGTCGGGCAAGGACGCCGACCCGCTGATCGTGCTGAGCGAGGCCGCGTGCGAGCGCTACGGCCTGCCCGTCTCGCTCTCCAGGGAGGAGCGGCTGGCCGGCCGGATCCCGCAGGGCCACAAGGTCGTCAAGCAGCTGTCGCGTGCCGACTGGCAGCTGACCAAGCGTGGTTTCGGGCCGTGGGCGAGGATCTACCGCCCCGCGCAGGGTTCGGAGCGGGCGTGCGTGCAGGTGTGCATCCCGTCGTGGGACGCCCTGGACACCCGGCACTGGGCGCACGCGGGGCAGTTGCCGCCGGCGGATCTGGCCCGCCTGCTGGGCACGTATGCGACCCGGGTGATGACACCGCGCGGCTCCACCGCCGTCACGGGTCTGGAGCTGATGACCGCGCTGCACCCGCCGACCCGCGCCTCCGAACCCGACGCGACGGGGAAGCGGCACTGCGAGCACAACCCCGGCTCGCTGGGCAGGGATCCGGTGGACTGCGCACCCTGCGAGGCCCCCGACGGGCACCCGCTCCTCGCCGATCTGCCGCGCTTCCACCAGCGCACCCCGGCCGAGGTCCTGGCGGAGGAGGCGTACGACTGGGCGCGCCCGCTCACCGACGCCGAATGCCTGCGCCGCCACCTGGTGGGCATCGACGTGAACATGGCCTTCGCCGCCGGCGCCAACGGCCTGGCCGTCGGTCTCGGTGCGCCCACCCACGTCAGGAAGCCGGTGTTCGACCCGAAGCTGCCCGGCTCGTGGCTGGTCGACCTGTCCCACGTCGACCTGTCCCGGGTGAAGGCCGGCAAGGACACATGGGTGGACCTGGACGGGGAGCTGCTGCCCAGCCCGTTCACACCGAAGGGCGAGCGCCCCACGGGCCCGGCCTGGTACGCCACGCCGACCGTGGCGTACGCGGTGGAACTCGGCTACGACGTGCGCCCGGCCGAGGCATGGGTGCGCCACGACAACGGGCGTTACCTGGACGGCTGGTACAACCGGCTGCGCGACGCCTACCTCGCGACGATGGCCGATCTCGGTGTGGGCGCGGAGCTGTCGCCGGAGGAGTTTCTGAGGGCGATGGACGGCTACCGGCAGCGTGACCCGGAGCTGGCGATCGTGGTGTCCGCGGTCAAGGCGACCGTGAAGGGCGGCATCGGCAAGCTGCGTGAGCGCCCCCGGGGCGAGGGCTGGCGGCCGGGTCAGCCGTGGCGGGCCCTCGCCCGGCCGACCTGGCGTCCGGACATCCGCGCCGCCGTCATCTCCCGGACCCGGATCAACATGCACCGCAAGATCGTCAAGCATGCCGCCTTCACCGGTCAGTACCCGGTGGCGGTCCTCTCCGACTGCGCCGTCTACGCCTCCGACGGACCGTCGCCGCTGGACTTCCTGCCCTACCGCGACGGCAAACCGCTGCCGGGCGGCTTCAGACTCGGCGTCAACCCGGGCCTGGTCAAGCACGAGGGCACCCAGAGCGTGCTGTGGGGCGAGGGCGTGCGTGAGCAGTTCGACGCCCCGGACCTCAACCTCGCCCGGTACATCAAGGACGGCACGGTCACCGACCGGGACACCGGGGAGTAGGTAGAGCGCGATGAGCATGTTCGGGGACAGCCTGGACGCCGCGGTGCACAAGGCGTTCACCCGCCCGGCGCCCAAGGGCGCGCCCGCGCAGATGCGGTACCTGGTCCGGCAGATGAAGGGCACCCGCGCGGTCGCCCAGCTGCTGCGCGTCTCCCAGCGCACCGTCGAGCGGTATGTGAAGGACCAGATCAAGAAGCCCCGTCCGGACCTCGCCGCCCGCCTGGAGGGCGAGGTGAAGAAGCGCTGGCAGCCGCAGGTCCGTGCCAGGGCGCGGCGGACTGCGGCGACCACCGGCGGCATCGTCATCGACACCCGCGCCAGGATCGGCTACACCGCGCCGGTCGGCACGACGGACGAGGGCCGCCTCCGGCACCTGACCGTCGCCCTGCCGCCCCCGTACGCCGCCCGTCTCTTCGACGCCCGGGAGCAGGGCGCCGGCGACCAGCAGCTCCAGCAGATCGCCGCCGAGGCACTCAAGGAGGTGTACTTCCAGGACAGCGGCCGTCGCGCCGGAAGCCTGGAGGAGGTCCGGTTCACGGACATCGAGCACCTCGAGTTCGGCCTCTAGCGCCGCGGCGGGCCACGGTCGCCCGCGCCGGTCAGGTGATCGGTGTGGAGACGGTGCCGATGCCGTCGACGCTCACCTCGACCCGGTCTCCCGCCCTCAGATACCAGCTCGGGGTCCGGGCCCGGCCCACTCCGCCGGGGGTGCCGGTGAGGATCAGGTCGCCGGGGCGGAGCGGGATCATGGTCGACACGTACGCGACCAGGTACTCCGGGCCGAACAGCAGGTCCGCGACCGGGTCTTCCTGGACCGGGACGCCGTTGACGGTGGTGCGCAGTGTCGCACCCGCCGGGTCGAATGCGTCGGGGGTGACCAGGACGGGCCCCACGGGGGTGGTACGGGCCCAGATCTTGCCCTGGAGCCACTCGGTGGTGCGGTTCTGCCATCCGCGCATCGAGATGTCGTTGGCCACCGTGAATCCGGCGATGTACCGGCCCGCCTCCTCCTCCCGCACCCGGTAGGCGGGGCGCCCCACGACGACGGCCAGCTCCCCCTCCCAGTCCATCTCCGGGTCCTCCGGCACGGTCGCCACCGGATCGGCGGGACCGGTCAGGGTGTCGGCGAACTTCGCGAAGAGCGTGGGGTGGGCCGGCAGCTCGCGGCCCATCTCCTTGATGTGCGCCTTGTAGTTGAGTCCCGCGCACACCACGTGGGAGGGATGCGGAACCAGGGTGTGCAGCTCGGCCTCGTCCCGGCGGTGCCGTTGGCCGCCGGTGGCCGTCCGTGCGACCTGCCGCCAGTCCTCGTCGGCCAGCAGGGAGCCGACGTCGGCGTGGCCGGGTATCTCCGTGAACACCTCACCGTCGAGTCGGGCGGCGCTCGTTCCCGTGCGCGTGCGGATCGTTGCCAGTCTCATCCGTGTTTCCTTCCTCAGGCGCCTGCGGCGGTGGTCCCGGGGACGACGAGGTCGAAGAATCCCCAGTGCGAACCAGTGGGCAGGGTGCCCGACAGCATGCGGCCGCACTTCTGCGTCACGATGTGCGAGGAGCCCCGGTGCTGGCTTCCGGCGTGGCTGTCGCGGAAGAAGCGCTGAAGGACGCCGTCCCGCATGACCTGCGCGCCCGCGAAGCGGTGCACGAGCTGGCTGATCTCCAGTGCGGTCCGGGTGGCGAGGCTGCATGCGAGGCGCGACATGGTCTCCTGCTCGTCGTTCAGCTGCGCGCCGGTCGCGAGGGCGGCCTCGTTGTCGCGCCAGGTGTCCCGCAGCAGGGCCCGGGTGCCCCGGACGTGCGAGTAGTGGCGGGCGAACTCGGCGAAGAACTCGTCGCTGGTGACCGGGGACCCCTCGGCGGGGTCCTTGCGACGGGTCAGCTCGCGCAGTTCGTCGAGCATGCGCCGGCCGACGCCCTGGGACCAGGCCGCCTGGTGCAGGCCCGCCATCAGGGCGGGGCTCGGCCCGTTCGCGGCGCGGCCGCGCGGAGAACGCGGGCCCACGGCGAACACGTACCTGTCGTCGACCAGCAGCTCCTCGGCCCGGTAGTCGAGGCTGGAGGTCGCGCGCAGGCCGAGCATGTCCCAGTTGTCGCTGATGCGCAGGGCCGGCCGGGGCACCAGGCAGACCAGCCGTTGTCCCGTTCCCTCGACGGTCACCGCGAGGTTGAGGTGGGTGGCCATGGACACCCCGGGGGCGAACTGCCAGGTGCCGTTCACCCGGTAGCCGCTCCCGACGCGCACCGCACGGCCGGCGAAAGCGGTGGACTGGCCCGCCACCAGGGGGAAGGTGCCCTCGGCGAAGAGGGCGGCCACCGCCTCGTCACCCAGGTAGGTGGCGGCGGTCGCCGTCTCGCTCGCCACGGCGCGCACGAGCCAGCCGAGCGAGGCGTCGGCGTGGGACAGCTTCTCCATGACCCGCATGATCTGGAGCGGGGTCGCCTCCATGCCGCCGAGTGCGGCCGGCGCCATCAGACCGAAGACGCCGCTCGCGCGCAGCGCCTCCTGCACGGCCGGTGTCGGACGCCGCAGGCGTTCGCTGTCCGCGGCCTCGCGCTGGAGCAGCGGGTAGATGTCGTCGAGGACCGTCAGCAACTCGCCGACGGCACCGTCCTGTTCCGCGCGGACCGTCATGGCCGCCTCCCCTCGGGGTCGTCGGATTCCTGGGCCAGCGCGCTCCACTGGCCCCGGTAGAAGAGGAGCGGGCTGGTGCCGTCCCGCTGGCCGTGGGACACGACCCGGCCGAGGACCAGGACGTGGTCCCCGCCGTCGTACCCGGCCCACGGCGTGCACTGGAAGTAGGCGGGTGAGCCGCCGATCCTCGGTGCGGCGGCCCCGTCCTCGACCCAGGCGACGGGCCGCGACTGCGGCTTTCCCGCGAAGTGCAGGGCGGTGTCGAGCTGGTCGTCCCCCAGGACGTTGACCGCGAAGGGGCGTTCCAGCAGGTACGTGAGCGACCGTGAGGTCCGCTGCATGGAGACCAGCACCAGGGGCGGGTCGAGCGAGACGGAGGTGAAGGAGTTCACGGTGATGCCGTAGTACTCGCCGCCGGACTCGTAGGTGAGGACGACGACGCCGGTGGCGAAGTTGCCGAGGGCGTTGCGCAGTTGACGGGGATCGGCGAGCGACGGGGCCGCGGGGCCCGACCCGGGGGTGCCGGCGTCGGCCGCTTTCTCGTAGATCTCGGAGTCCCACATGATGTCGGTCATCTCGACCTCCTTGACTCATGGGTCCGGCCGCGTGCGGGGCCGGTGGAAGTGACGGGCTCGGGTGGACCGGCGGGTGCGGGCGTCCCCTCGCACCCGCCGGCCGGCTTCAGACGGCTTCCTCCGCGGCCTCCTGGTCGGAGACGAAGGAGGTGCCGGTGCCCTCGGGCAGCACGCGCCGCAGCACCGGGTAGACGACGAGCGTCAGCGCGAAGGAGACCAGGAACCCGAGGGAGAACACGTCGGTGGCCATCAGGGCGATGCCGACGGCGGCGGACAGCACCAGGGTGATCACTCCGGCCCAGTTCCACCGCTCCACCCGGTGCGTGCTCCGGTCGTAACGGGCGCGTCGTACGAGGTAGTAGTCGGCGATCATCACGCCGCAAATGCCGAGTGTCATGGAACCGAGGTAGGCCAGGTAGTCGGTGAACTTCTCCAGGATTCCGGCGGCGATCATCACCAGGGCGACGATGTTGCCGGCCACCACCATGACCGCGCGGCCCGGTTTGCGGCCGGTGAGCGAGTCGACGAGGTTCACCAGGGAGAGCGAGCCGGAGTAGGCGTTGATGGCCTGCGCCTTGGCCTGGGCGGCGTAGATGGTGATGAACCCCGCCCAGCCCGCGAAGACGACGAAGAAGGCACCCGTGTTCTGCATGACGTAGGTGCTGCCCGCCGCGGCGGCGGCCTCCCGGCCCAGGTCGGTGTTGTGGGCCATGAGGTGGTCGACGACCTCGGGCATGCCGCCGATCACGACGAGCGACCCGAGGACGGTCATCAGGACGTTCTGGGTGAGGGGGCCGGCGGCCGCGAGGATCGTGACGTCGCGGCGCGTGCGGCAGTAGCGGGCGAAGTCCGTCGTGACCAGTGCGATCGTGCCGGCGGTCGCGCCCATGACCCCCACGGCGGCCTCGAAGCGCGGCCACACACCGCCGGGCACCACGCCCCCGTAGCCGAACACCTCCGTCGGGTCGGCGCCCTGGATCACGTAGATGTGCACGATCATGTAGACCGTGACGAGCAGGGTGACGGCCGTCAGCACACCGGACGCGCGCAGGGCGAACTTCAGGCCGAAGACGGCGAGCGTGATCCACGCCAGCGTCATCAGGCCGTAGATGAGGATGCGGTTCGGCCACGAGTCGGGCAGGTCGAACATGAGCAGGGTGCCCTGGTAGAGCAGGGCGGCCTCCACGGCGAGGAAGCCGAGGATCATGAACGCGAAGACGATCGAACCGAGCGCCGACCCCACGAAGCCGAACCCGAAGAACCGGGAGGTGAGGGTGGAGGACATGCCGGTCTCGAACGCCATCCGGCCGAGGGACCTGCCGAGGAGGACCGCGAAGGCGGCGACGAGCACGCCGACGGTGAGACCGACGGCGAAGCCGGCCAGGACGACGGTGAAGCCGGCGATGGCGAACACGACGAGCGCGGTCGCGACGCTGACCGGACTGAGGGCGAGTTGGTAGCCGCTCTTCCGGTCCGCCGCGGGCACGCTGACCAGAGCGTGATCCTCCGCCGCTGCCGCCAGGGCCGACTCGGTGGATCTGGGAATTCCGGTGTGTGAGGACACAGTTCCTACCCCTCCAAGAAAGTGACCACGCGCGGTCAGTCCGCGCTGCAGCCCGCGACGGCGACGGCTTCGATCTCCAGGAGGATCCCGGGCTTGGCGAGTGCCGCGACCTGGACCAGGGAGCAGGCCGGGAAGTCGCCGGTGAAGAACTCCCGGCGGGCCTTCCAGACCTCGGCGTTGTCCTTCATGTCGGTGACGAAGATCGTCATCTTGACGATGTCGTCCATGGCCGCTCCGGCCGCTTCGACCAGGTTCTTGATCTTCTGGAAGACGGTCCTGGCCTGGGTGTAGGCGGTGTCGCCCACAAGGGTCTCCCCGTCGCGGCCGCGCGCCGTCATGCCGGAGATCATGATCAGGTCGTCCACCCGCAGGCAGTTCGACCACATGCCGTCCGCGGGCTCGCGCACCGCGTCGGAGCAGAAACGTTCCTTCTTCATGGTGGTGATCCTCGGGTCTCTCGGAGTTCCAGGGGGTGCGGGGGTTCCAGGGGTGGTGGTTCTCAGAGGTCGATCCGGTTGTCCCAGGCGGAGGTGCCGCCCCAGTTCACGCAGACGCTCTGGCGCCGCATGAAGCCCTTCCAGGCGTCCGAGCCGGCCGTCCGGCCGCCGCCGGTCTCCTTCTCGCCGCCGAAGGCGGAACCGACGTCGGCGCCGGTGGTGCCCATGTTGATGCGGACGATCCCGCAGTCGCTGCCCCGGGCGGACAGGAACGTCTCGATGTGGGTGAGGTTGGTGCTGTGCATGCCCGAGGCCAGGCCCTGGGCCACGCCGTTGTGGATCTCGATGGCCTCGTCGAGGTCCCGGTAGGTGAGGACCGAGACGATCGGCGCGAAGGTCTCCGACCGGGCGATGGCGAAGTGCGGACGCACCCCGGTGACGATGGCCGGCTCGACGTACAGGCCGGGGCGGTCGATCACCCGGCCGCCGTACGCCACCGTGGCGCCCTCGCGCTCGGCGCCGGCGAGGACGTCCTGGTAGTCCCGCACCGCGCGCCGGTCGATCAGGGGGCCGACGACGGTGTCCCGTTCGCGCGGGTCGCCGACGGTGATCTGGTCGAAGGCCTTCTTCATCAGCTCGACCAGCTCGCCGGCGATGCTCTCGTGGGCGATCACGCGGCGGGTGCTGGTGCAGCGCTGCCCGGTCGTGCCGACCACGCCGAACGTGAGGGCCCTGGCGGCGAGTTCCAGGTCGGCACTCTCGTCGACGATGCAGCCGTTGTTGCCCGAGCACTCCAGCTGGTACCTGCGGCCGAGGGTCGAACCGACCGTGTCGGCGACCTTGCGGCCCACACCGGTGGAGCCGGTGAACGAGATCATCGCGACACGGGTGTCCGCGACGAGCCGCTCGGCGACCGCGTCGTCCTCGGGGAGGAAGAGCGAGAAGACACCCTCGCAGCCCAGCTCCGCCGCCGCCCGGTTGACCAGCTTCTGCACCGCGATCGCCGTCAGCGGCACCTTCGGGCTCGGCTTCCAGATCACCGTGTTGCCGGCGATCGCGGACAGGAAGCCGTTCTGCGCCCAGACGGCGGCCGGGAAGTTGTACGCGCTGATCAGGCCGACGACTCCCAGCGGCAGCCACTGGTCGTACATGCGGTGCTCGGCACGCTGGGACTGCTGGGTGAAGCCGTACAGCATCCGCGCCTGGCCGGCCGCCAGGGTGGACATGTCGACGGCCTCGCGCAGTTCGCCCTTGGCCTCCATCGTCGACTTGCCGGTGTCGAGCGACACGATCCCGGCCAGGCTGTCGAGGTGCTGCTCGATCAACTGCCCGATGCGGCGCACGAATTCACCGCGCCGGGGCGGCGGCACCATGCGCCACTTCTTCTGGGTCTCGACCGCGGCACTCACCAGGGCCTCGTAGTCCCGCGCGTCCGAGGCCGCGATCCGGCCGACGGTCTCGCCGTCGGCCGGGCACTGCGCCTCGATGACCGGCCGGTCCTCGACGGGCCCCCAGCCGAGCGAGTCGGCGTAGGTCCCGGAGTGCACGTGGTCCAGGCCGAACTCGGCCAGCACCTTCCCGGTGTCGAACACGGTGCTGTTCGTCTCGCTCATCATCGCCTCATCAACGTCGCGGATTTCGAATTCGAAGGGGAGTCGGGTACGGGCCGGCGATTCAGTCCCTGGCAAGGAAGTCGCCGATCGTCTCGTCGGTGTGGTACTCGGGCTTCTCGTAGTAGTGCGGGCCGTCGTAGATCTCGATCAGCCTGCTGCGCTCGTGCGCCAGGGTCGGGCCGTGCGGGTGGTCCTTGGGGTTCATGTAGAAGGAGCCGGGGCGCAGCCTGAGGCCCGAGTCGGTGTACTCGTAGTCGCCTTCGAGGCAGTACATGAACTGGTTCGAGGCGTGCGTGTGCCTGGTGGGGATGGTGCCGCCCCGGTCGTAGTCGAGGAGGGCGATGCTGGCGCCGGTCTCGGCGTTCTTGAACAGGAAGTACTGGCGGAAGCCGTAGTCGGGGTAGTCGATCCAGTTGTCCTCGTCGAGGTCCGCAGCGTGGATCAGGACCTCCAGGGACTTCATCGTCTCGGCGTTGATGTCCACTTCTTCACTCCAAACCGGGGCGGCCCGCTGCCACCCACGTGTCGTATTCCTGACGGCTCTCGGACGTGCCGGGGAAGAGCCCGAAGAGGGACCGTCCCCTTTCGATCTGCAGGGCGGCGAACTCCTCGTAGGCGGCGGCGTCGGCGCCCTCGGCGGCCACCTCCGCCACCAGGTGGCGGGGGACGACCACAACGCCGTCGGCGTCGCCCAGCAGGACGTCGCCCGGGTAGATGGCGACGCCGCCACAGCCCACGGGCTCGTCCAGGGCGACCGGGTGCAGGGCGACGGGTGTGGCCCGCGGGGCGTTGTCCCGGTGGAAGCAGGGCAGGCCGGTCCGGGCGACGGCGGCGGAGTCCCGGTAGCCGCCGTCGGTCACCGCGCCCGACACGCCGCGGCGCTTGAGGCGCGCCGCCATCATGTCGCCCATGGAGGCGGCGGCCGTGGAGCCGAGGGCGTCGATCACCAGCACCGCGCCGGGCGGGCACTCCTCGACGGCCCGCCGGTGCAGGTGGTCGCTGCTCGCGTAGCCGGCGAGGGTGTCGAGGTCTTCCCGGGCGGGGATGAAGCGCAGGGTGTAGGCCGGGCCGACCAGTGGCCGCTGCCCCGCGGTGAGGGGCCGTACGCCGGTCATGAGGACGTTGCGCAGGCCGCGCCGGAGCAGCATGTTGGCGACCGTGGCCGAGCCGGCGCGCGCCAGCCGGTCCCGTACCGTCCCGGTCAGCGCTTCGGCCGGGTCCTTGTGCGCGGTGCCGGTCACCGGAAGAACTCCAGGGGCGGGCGGTTGCCCCACTGGGTGGTCTCGGAGGCGGTGCCGTTGAACCGGGTCGGGCGGTGACTCGCGTCCACGACGTCGCCGTCGGTGTAGTGCTCGATGCGGAAGCCGAAGGGGTCCTTCCAGTAGTCGAAGATCTGGCTGCCGAGGAGGTGGCGGCCGACCCCGACGTCGAGGCTGAACCCCTCCTGCACGAGGTAGTCGTGCGACGACATCACCGCGTCCATGTCGGTCACCTCGAAGGCACTGTGGTGGACGCCCACCCAGTCCGACTCCAGCAGCAGCATGAAGTGGTGGTCGACGAGCTGCTCGCCGAGGTCCAGCCGGACGAACGTGCCCACGATCGGTCCGTCCTCGCCGGGCGGCACGAAGTGGTCGGAGGGCAGGAAGTTGAACCGTTCGTTCAGCCAGGCCATGGACGCGTCGTGGTCCTTGACGTGCAGCACGAAGTGGCCCAGGCGCGCGACGGTGCAGGGGGCGACGGACTGCCGGACGGAGGTGTGCAGGCGGTTCTTGTCGCGGATGTTGTTCATGGCGAACGGCGCGCGCTCGGGGAGGGGTTCCGCCTTCGCCCGGCCGCAGACCGCGCGGATCTCGATGCCGTCGGGCATGGTCATCACGACTTCGTGACCGCCGCCGGGCTCGGTGGACGCGCGGACCGGGGAGGACCCCGGCAGGGCGGCGAGTTCGGCCAGGTCGTCGGGGCCGGCGACCTCGATGGAGGCGCCGACGAATCGCTGTTCCGGGGCCTTGCGGGTGACATGGATGTGGTGCTGGGTGCCGGTGCCCCGCATGTACAGGGTCCGGTCGTCGCTGCCCTCGACCCTGGTCATGCCGAAGGCGGTCAGGAACTTCTCCATCAGGGCGAGGTCTGGTGCCTCGTAGGTGACTTGGGCGGCGTCGATTGCCGTGGCCACGGTGCCTCCTGTGGTGGGTGGGAGCGGGAGCGGCGCGGGGTCAGCGCTTGAGGATGCTGACGTCGTCGGGGCCGACGAGGTCGGGCACGGTCCAGCCGTCGAGGTCGTACTCGTCCATGGCGCTCTGCGCGAAGTCCTTGAGACGGTCGAGGAGGCCGCTGCCGCGCGCGCCGAACAGGTTGGTCTGGCGCGTCACGTCGTTGCTGCCGATGTAGTTGATCTCGTACAGCTCGTGGCGTGCGCCGAACTCCGTGCCGATGGAGTCCCAGAGCATCTTCATGACCTTGACGCGTTCCTCGGCGTCGATGCCGCCGGTGCCGCGCAGGTAGGTGTCGAGGTAACCGCGGATCTCGGGGGTGGCGAAGTCCTTGGCGTGGGAGTTGAGGTAGATCAGCCCGCTGGCGACGACCTGCTCGATGATGTTCTTGATCTTCGGCATGGCGAGCTGGTTCATCACGCGGTACGCGCCGGCGAACTGCGGGTCGGGCTGGATCATGCCGCCCTTCCACGGCACCGCGCTCTTCGCCATCGCGTCGGACAGCGCCCAGAAGGTGTTGCGCCAGGCGATGACCTCGCCGAGCTGGGACATGACGCCGTGGAACTGACCGGCCCCGGTGACGTCGAGCGCCCGGGCCAGCATGCCGACCAGGAAGTCCATCTTGACGGCGAACCGGGTGCAGCCGTGCAGCGAGGCGCGCTCCAGGTAGCCGGAGTGGATGTTGTACTTGTTGGCCTGCTCCAGGTCGTTGTAAATGAAGGCGTTCTCCCAGGGGACGAAGACGTCGTCCAGGACCAGGATCGCGTCGTTCTCGTCCAGCCGGCTGGAGAGCGGGTAGTCGAACGGGCTGCCCAGCGCCGCCGCCCGGTACTCGTTGGAGGTACGGCAGAGCAGCTTCACGCCGGGGGCGTTGGTGGGCGTGATGAAGACGGGCGAGAAGGCCGGGTCCTGTACGGCGACCTGGCCGACGTGGCCGACGAAGGTGTGGTGGGTGAGGGCCGAGCCCGTGGCCACCACCTTGGCGCCCTTGACGTAGAACCCGGCGTCGGTCTCCCTGGTGACCCGGATGAAGACGTCCTTGCCGGCGTCGGCACCGAGCCCGCGGTCGACCGGCGGGTTCATGATGGCGTGGTTGATGTACCAGGTCTTCTCCTGCGCCTTGCGGTACCAGGCGCGGGCGTTGTCCTCGAAGCCGCGGTAGAACTCGGCGTTGGCGCCCAGGGTGCCGAGGAAGCAGCCCTTGTAGTCGGGCGAGCGGCCCATCCAGCCCCAGGCGATCTTCTGCCACTCGGCGATGGCGTCGCGGGAGGCGACCTGCTCTTCCACGGTGCCGGGCGCCCGGTAGAAGCGGTGGGTGAAACCGCCCCACTCGGTGGGCGTGGTGAGGACGTCCTTGCGCGCGGGGTCGTGCAGGGCGTCGTACATGCGGGCGACCATGCGGGCGCTGTTGCGGAAGGCCGGGTGTTCGGCGATGTTCTCCACCCGCTCGCCGTAGATCCACACCTCGCGGCCGTCATTCAGGCTTTCCAGGTATTCGGCCCCGGTAAAGGGAATGTGCTCGCGGCCCGCCGGGGTGTTCGCCGACTCGTTCATGTTTTCCGCCATCACTGACCGACCCCTTCTTTTCGTTCACGGAACCGGGCCGAGCCGTCGGTTCGCGCAACCAATACGCGGGCAGCGATCCGGTGCCGGGCCATTTCCCGTACCGATCCGAAGCCGCCTGCGCCGTCGAATTGCCGAGGAGACTGGCACGGTCGTACGGAAGGCGGCAAGGGTTTCCGTGAAGGGTGCCGAGGGGCCGGTGCGGGCGTCCGGGGCGTTGGGCGCCGACTCGATACTGCCCCGTCACACCTCTCTGACCAGCAGGTTCATCCAGTGTCAGGCGGGCGGGCGGTGCGCGGAACGCCCGACCTCATGTGACGCGCGTCACTCGCAACTCAAGGATTTCCCCAGGCTTTTCGCTCGCATTCCCCTCGCCTTTCCATACGGGGCGCGAAGGGGGGCTGTGCGGTTCCCTGTATGGCCCGGGTCAAGGGGCGATGGCCCGGGTCACGGGGCGATGGCCCGGCGGTGCTCCGCGATGGTGCGGGTCGCCTCGATCCACCGCCTCATCAGCGGGGTCACCTCCGAGCCGCGCTTCCACAGGAGGGTGGCCTGCATGGGCGGCAGCCAGCTCGGCGGGTCGAGGAGGGCGACGGAGTCGCTGCGGCCGGCGATGCGTTCGGTCACCGGGGCCACGCCGAGGCCCGCGGCGACGAAGGCGAGGGCGGTCTGGGGCGTGGAGACTTCGAGGACCCCGAACGAGGGATCCCCGGCCAGGGCCTTCTCGGCGGCGTCCGGCATGCCGGAGAAGGCGGGGATCCGGGCGGGCAGGATCCAGCGCCCCCAGCCCCTGCCGCCGGGATGCGACTCCGCCGCGCGGTACCTGGGGACCGCGAGCTTGATCGGGATGTCCAGGATCGGCCGCCAGTCGCAGCCGTCCGCGACGAACCCGGCGAACTGGTGCGGGCCGAAGGGGATGCACCCCATGTCGAGCTCGCCGGCGAGGATCCGCTGGACGATGACGTCGGGCGTCACGTCGGCCAGGCTGACGCGCGCGCCGGGCGCCTGCTCCAGGAACTCCGCCAGTACGTCGGCGATGAGTTCGTTGATGACCATGGGCTCCACACCGAGATGGAGGTCGCCGACCGCGCCCTCGCCCATCAGGCGCAGCGTCTCGACGACCCGGTTGCGGTCGGCGATCAGACGCTCGCCGGTGGCCAGGAGGTGGAGTCCGGCCTGGGTGGGGTGGACTCCTTTCGCCGTACGTTCCAGCAGGCGCACCCCCAACTCGCGTTCCAGTTTGGCGATGGCGTGACTCACCGGCGGCTGCGTCATCCCGAGATTCTTGGCGGCCTGCGAAACGGAACCCGCCCCGACGACGGCTCTGAAGTACTCCAGCTGACGAAAGTCCATGCCCGTGTGCATTTCACGCCCCTCAGGAATTGTCAACGGACCCGACCACGCCCGCCGCCATACAGGAAACCATGGACCCCTCCAAGGGAACGTGTCTGGGATGTCCGAGCCGCCTGGGCGCGATTCCCCGGAAGTGACCTCAATCCGGCGTGACCTGCACCACATTCCGCCCGGTGGATTTCTCGGCCCCATTGCCGGACCCGAATGCCCGTGCAAGTCTTCCCGGCGATTCGGCGCGCCCTTTCGTCTCTCACCTTTCAACCCCTTCACCCGGCAAGGCGGATGACCATGTGTGATCTGTGCGGTTCCGAAGCTCCCGTCGAGGGCGGACACGACGTCGGCAGACGCTCCGTGCTGACCGCTCTCGGCGTCACCCCGGTGGTTCTCGGGCTGGCCGGTGCGGGCCCGGCGGCGGCGGACACCCGGTCCGGAGCTTCCGGACACCCCGGTGGGACCCCGTGGGGCCCCCTGGAGCTCGTGCTGCTCGGTACCAAGGCGGGACCGCCCGTGGACCCGCTGAGGGCCGGGATCTCCAGCGCGCTCGTCGTCGACGGCGCCACGTACGTCGTCGACTGCGGACGCTCGGCCGTCACCCAGTACATACGGGCCGGTCTCACGCTGGCGTCCCTCAGCGGCATCTTCATCACCCACCTGCATGCCGACCACGTCGCCGACTACTACAACTTCTTCCTGCTCGGCGGAAGCGTCCCCAACCAGGAGGGCGACCGGCTCACCGGTCCGGTCCCCGTCCACGGCCCCGGCCCGGCCGGCGGGCTCCCGCCGAAGTTCGGCGGCGGGGACGCCCCGACGGTGGCACCCGACGACCCGACGCCGGGCCTGGCCGCGCTGACCGACCGGTGCCACGCCGCGTACGCGTACAGCACCAACGTGTTCCTGCGCGACATGGGCATCCAGGACGTCCGGGGGCTCGCCGACGTCCACGAGATCGAGCTGCCCGGGGTCGGAGCCGACCACACGAACACCGCACCGCCGATGAAGCCGTTCGTGGTGATGGAGGACGACCGCGTCAGGGTCTCCGCGATCCTGGTGCCGCACGGACCGGTGTTCCCCTCGTTCGCCTACCGCTTCGACACCGACCACGGCTCGGTCACCTTCTCCGGCGACACCACGTACAGCGACAACGTGATCACCCTGGCCAGGGGGTCGGACATCCTCGTGCACGAGGCGATCAGCGTCGAGGGCCTGCAAGCACCCGAGGTCTTCGTCGACCACCTCCTCCAGTCCCACGTGGAGGTCCAGAAGGTCGGCCCGATCGCCCAGCGCGCCGAAGTCGGCACGCTCGTGCTCTCGCACATCTCCGAGGTCGCCGCGAATCCGATCGACCCGCGCAAGTGGAAGCGGTGGGCGCAGCGCGGCTACGACGGCAGGGTCGTCGTCGGCCAGGACCTCCGGCGCGTCAGACCGCGTCGATAACGGCCGTCGGTGGGGCCGCCGGCCGGGTCACGGCGGTCCCGCGAGCGAGGTCACCGCTCCCGTGGCCAGGCGGACCGCCCGCCGGGTCACGGCGTCGAAGTCGTCGCCGGACTCCACCGCCGTGGTGGCCGCGTTGACGAAGCCCTGGAGCAGGCGCGCCGTGCGGTGCGGGGCGTCGTCACCGAGGTCGGTGAGCGCGGCGATCAGGGGTTCCAGGATCTGCGCGTGCGCCTGTGCCGCGCCCTCTCTGAGCACGGCCGCGTCCCGGTCGCCGGCCAGCGCCTGGGCGATGCGGTGCTCCCCGTCCCGCACCAGGATCAGCTGCGCCCGTACGTAGGCGGCCACGGCTTCCTCGGGGGTTTGGGCGTCCGCCATTTCGGCGCGGATCCGGGAGGTCCAGCGGGGCGCGGCCTCGCGCACGACCTCGGCCAGCAGCTGTCCGCGGTCGGCGAAGTACTTGTAGACGCTGTTGCGGGCCAGTCCGGTGCGGGCGGCCACCGCGGCGAAGGTGACGGCCGAGGCGTCGCCCTCCTCCAGGATCTCGCGCGCCGCGGCGACCAGCGCGGCACGCTGCTGGGCCCGGTGGTCGGCGACGGAGGCTGCACGGATCTTGGGCACGTCGTCAGTGTAGGAGGCGGTCGGCTCCGGGCGGACGGACCCCCGCTTGGGGACGCGGTGTCGCCATCTTCTATGTTGGGGACACAGTGTCCCTAACATTCTTCCTGGGAAGGCCTTCCCGTGTACTTGGCTCTGCTCGAACTGAAGGCGGCCCGTGGCCGCTTTCTCCTGATGGGTAGCGTCGTGGTCCTCGTCGCCGCGCTCGTCGGCATCGTCAGCGGTTTCACCACCGGACTCGGCGACGACACCATCTCCGCGCTGCGCAGACTCCCCGCGACCCACCTAGCCTTCGACCGCGGGGCCGACTCCGACCAGTTCGCCCGCAGCCTGGTGGGCGGGGCGGAACTGGACGGCTGGCGCGAGCGCGACGGCGTCGAGGCCACCCCGCTCGGCGTCTCCATCGCCCGTGGCACCACGGACCGGAAGGTGGAGGTGGACTTCGCCGCCTTCGGTGTCGAGCCCGGCTCCTTCCTCGACCCCGGCGCCGCCTCCGGCACGGCCCTGTCCGCCGGCGGGCCGTCCGGCGTCGTCGTCTCGCAGCAGCTCGTGAAGGACGGCGTACGCGTCGGCGACACCCTGACCGTCGACCGCCTGGGTCTCGAACTCGAGGTGACCGGCACGACCGGGCGCTCCTCGTACGGTCACGTCCCCGTCGCCTACCTGCCCGTCGAGACCTGGCAGCGCATCCGCTTCGCCACACCCGGCACGCGGGCCGCCGACGTCGAGCCGCCGCACCAGTACAGCGCGGTCGCCCTCAAGGCCGGAGCCGGAGCGGACCTCACCGCGGCGGACCGGGCCCTGACCACCCGGACCGTGACCGTCGAGGACGCGTACGCCGCCGCTCCGGGCTACACCGGAGAGCGTCTGACGATGACGTCGATCCAGGCGTTCCTCTACGCCATCGCGCCGCTCGTCGTGGGCGCCTTCTTCGCGGTGTGGACCGTCCAGCGCCGCCCCGAACTCGCCCTGCTGCGGGCGATGGGAGCCTCGCGGGCGCGGCTGCTGGGGCATACCCTCGCGCAGGCCGCGATCGTGGTGACGGCGGGTGCGGTGCTCGGAGCGGCGCTGGCCGCGGTGCTGGGCCTGGTGGTCGGCTCCGAGGTCCCCTTCAGCCTTCCCGCCGGAGCACTCGTCGACACCATGGCGACGGTCGTCCTGGTCGGCCTCGCCGGCACCGCCGTCACGCTGCGCAAGGTGACCACCGTTGACCCGATGACCATGCTGGGAGCCGGCCGATGAGCCTCGAACTTCTCGACGTCACCGTACGACTGGGCCGCGGCGAGTCCCGCGTCACCGCGCTGAGCGAGCTGACCGTGAGCTTCGCGCCCGCCGCCCTGACCGCGCTGGTCGGCCCCTCCGGGTCGGGCAAGTCCACCCTGCTGGCCGTCGCGGGCGCCTTGCTGCGGCCGGACGCGGGCCGGGTGTTGCTCGGGGGCGAGGACATCGCGGGACTGTCCCCGGCCGAGCAGGCCCGGCTGCGCCGGGAGCGGATCGGCTACGTCTTCCAGAGCGGCAACCTCCTCAGCGGCCTCACCGCGCTCGAACAACTGCTGGCCGCGGCGTCCGTCGCCGGCCGCTCACCGCGAGCGGTACGCGCCCGCGCCACCGAGCTGCTGTCCGAGGTCGGTCTGGGACACCGGCTGCGGCACCGGGCGGACCAGATGTCCGGCGGGGAACGGCAGCGCATCGCCCTCGCACGCGCACTGCTGCTCGAACCGGACGTCCTGCTGGTCGACGAGCCGACGGCCGCGGTCGACCGGGAACGGGCGGCCGGCCTCGTGGACCTGCTCGCCGCGACGACCCGCCGCCACGGCTGCGTGACCGTGGTCGCCACGCACGACCCGGTCGTGGTGGACGCGGCGGACCACGTGGTCGACATGGCCCGGCTGCGCACCGGAGCGGACAGCCCGCTCTGACCGCCGGGCAGCGCCGACCGGCGTGGAGACGGCCCCCGGGCCGGTCCCGCCACTGCGTCGGCCCGCCGTGCGCCTGCCCGCCCGCCAGCCCGTCGGCGGGCGTGCGGGCAGACGCACGCGTGCCCCGCTCCACAGAGTCCGAGGCCGTCCGCCGCTGCGGCCCTTCCTCCCGGGGTCAGGTCGCGGCCTTGGGTGTCGCCCAGCAGGAGAGGCAGGACCTGCACGTCGTGGACTTGGCCAGAGGCGGCCACGACGTGCAGGCGGGCGGCCATTGCCGTGCACGGCGTGTCGCATCCTGGTCGTCAGGCAGCAGCCACGCGCGATCGACCCATGACGTGGCCGGCCGGCTCGCCCCCGGTAGCCGGACGGTCGGAGCTCACAGCCATCGCTGTGCCGCCTCAACGCTGTCCCCGCCACCGGTGTTGAACGCGACGGCGGCCTGGGGCGCATGGCGGCGGATCAGGTTCACGATGCGCTCGAGCAGCGGAAGCAGCTGCTCGGTCTTGCGGATCCCGGCGCCTACGACCACGACATCCCACGGGTGCCGGGTCAGCGATGCGACGAGGGCGGACTCGGCCGATTCGTCGAACACGACCAGCGTCATGGCCGCGTCGATGCCGTGCTCGCCGAATCGGGCCAGCTCCGCATCGAGAGCTGCGCGAAGAGCCTCCCCGTCGACACCGGGTATCGCTTGCGGGTCGTAACCGACAACAAGTGCAGAAGACATGCGGCCAACCTATCGACCCGACCGAGCATGATCCGCCAAACAGGCGCTGGGCGCTGGGCGCTGGGCGGTTCGGGCAGTCCGGTGGGGTCTGTCAGGTGGTGGCCGGCAGCGCGCTCTCCAGGAGGATCTCCGCCGCTGTCCGCGCGTGCCGGCCGTAGTTCGACTCGCCCAGCACCATGGCGCGGCTGGCGGCGCCGTCCGCGAGGGTCACGAGTTGTTCGGCGAGGACGGCGGGCTCGCGGCAGCCCAGTTCCGCCACCAGGTCGGTCACCAGTCGCACCATCAGCAGTTTCTGTTCGCGGGCGTAGGAGTGGACCGCGTTCCGGGGGTCGGGGAACTCCGCGGCGGCGTCGATGAACGGGCACCCGCGCACGGGATCCGTGCCGGTCGGGGGCGGGTCGAACAGTGCGAGGATTCGCTCCCTGGCGGGGATGTCCTCGCGGGCCAGCACACCCTCCAGAGTGCGTCCCGTCGAGGAGAGGTCCTTGAGATGGGCGAGGACCAGCTCGTCCTTGGTCCTGAAGTGCGCGTAGAGGGTGCGCTTGGACACCGGCGCCCGCTCCGCGATCTGTTCCATGCCGGTCGCGTTGATCCCCTGGGCCGCGAACAGTCCGGCCGCGGCGGCCAGGATGCGCTCCCGCCCTCCGCGCCCCGGCCGTCGAGACGCCGTCGCCGTGGTGGTCATGACGTAAGTATACGTTCTCGTTTACTTCGGAGGGGATGGCTGGCTATAGTGCCGCTTCAAGTAAACGATCAAGTTTACTTTGACGATCCTGAGGAGAGTTCCATGAGCGGACCGGTCTTCACCCGGACACGCACCGGCGAGGCGCCCACCAGCGGGACGCACCCGGGCGCGGCGCGAACGTCGAAGTACGCCGAGCAGCTGATCCGCGGGCGCCGCGCGACCCGCGCATTCCGTCCCGACCCGGTACCCGAGGACACTCTGCGCGAGGTCTTCTCCCTGGCCGGCGCCGCGCCGTCCAATTCCAACGCGCAGCCGTGGCGGGTCGAGGTGGTCGGCGGCGCACGGCGAGACCGTCTGGCCGACGCCCTGCGAACGGCCCACGCCGAGCGACGCGTCACGGCCGACTACCCGTACTCCGAGGACATGTACGCCCCCGTCCACCAGGAACGGCGGGCCGCCTTCGGTGCCAGTCTGTACGGAGCGCTGGGCATCGGCCCCGACGACCACCCGGCTCGCGCGGCCTACGACGCGGAAAGTCTGGGCTTCTACGGGGCGCCCCATGCCGCGTTCCTGTTCGTCACCGGCGACGGCGGACCGCGACTGGCCGCCGACGCCGGCGCCTACCTGCAGACGCTGCTGCTGGCCATGACCGGCTACGGCGTGGCCAGTTGCCCGCAGGGCCTGCTCAGCTTCTACGCCGACACCGTCCGCGAACACCTCGGAGTGGACGAGGGGAAGCTGCTCGTGGGTGTCTCCTTCGGCTACGCCGACGAGAATGCGCCGGTGAACCGGGTCGCGGCCGGCCGGGCGGACCTGGAGGCAACGACCACGTTCCACATCTAGGGTCGGCCTCGAAAGCCCCGGTCACAGCCACCCGTTGAGGGCTGCGACCAGCACGGTCGCCTCGTACCGAACGGCGAGTTTGTCGTATCCCGAGGCCACGGCGCGGTTCGTTCCAGCCGGTTGATCCCGCACTCCACGGTGTGGCGTTCCTTGTAGTCGTCCTTCACGAAGGCCGGTCGCCGGCCGCCTCGACGGCCGGGCTTCTTGCGGTTGCGTACCTGGTCGGCCTTCTCCGGGATGGTGCATCCGATCCTGCGTCTGCGCAGGTAGGAGCCGTGCGCGCGCGGGATCCGCAGGTTTTGTCGGCACGGACCCCGTCCGGCGTGGTGCGCGGGCGTCCGGGCCGGTGCGAGCCGACGGCGCGTGAGATCGGCTGCTGCAGCAGGCAGGCCCAGGCTGCAGCCGACGCCGACGGGCTGCTGATCGGACACCGTAGTCCGGACCCGATTCGCCTCGTGCGGGCTGGAGACGTTCTAGTACTTCGCCGTCGAACGCCTACCTACTGCTACAGCCGCTGCCCAACGAGCCGAGGAAGCCTACGGCGCCGCCGTCCTGGCGATCGTGCTGCACTCCAGCGGCCGCCACCCCGACACCGCCCTGTCCGTCGTCATCGGAGGCCCCCGTCCCCTGCACCGCCGTCGCCGTCAACATCGCCCGGCTGCGCGCAACCGCACCAAAGAGCCCGGCGGAACACCCCCGCGTCGGCGGGGGAGCACTGCCATGGCTCGGTGCACGAGAACCGACAGCAGACGTTCACCAGTTTCGACAGCACGAAGCGTTCCGGAATTTTGGAACAACGGTGGCCTGATGACACCTGTCAGACCTCGGGCCTAGGGTGTGCCGGTGATCTTCAGAAGGAAGCAGAAGTCCGCAGACCTGGCCGCCGTCGTGTCAGAGCTGGAGCAGGCAGTGGCAACTCGCGACGGTGTCCGCACCGAGCGTGCGTTCGGCGAGGCAATGAGTGGTCTGCAGTCGGCGACGAGCACCGAATACATGCTGGCGGGCCCCCGGTTGACCGCGCTGCTCCCCTCCTTTCCGCCCACCGGTCCACGCCCGATGCTGGCGACGATGGCAGGCTTCTGTGTGGAGCGTGGTGCCGATCCGGCGGCCTGTGCGGAGCCGATCCTCGACGGTACTCACCGGGACCTGCTCGATGCCCTGGAGTTCGCCCGCCGCTGGTCCGCCGGCAGCGGTGCCGGGGACGAACTGCCGGAGGCCGACGAGAAGATCATCGACGACGCGCTGATGGCCCGGCTGGGTGGCGAGGCGCACGAGGCGTTGCGGCTGGCGCTGGCGTGGTGCTCGATCGAGCAGTGGCAGCCCCCCGCGCTGGCCGTGCTGTGCCGCAGCACCGAGGTGCGCCGTCGGCACGCATCCGCGCTCCTCCCCGCCTGCCGCGACCTGGCGGCCCTGGAGCAGCACGACCTCAAGTGCCTGGCCTACGCGCTGGCGATCCTGGACGACGAGCCGCTGGTGGTGTTGCACCGGCCCACCGGGACCGGGTTCGAGGTGCGCATCGGCGGCATCGGGGACAACTTCCAGTTGCACACGCTGCTCGCCCACGTGCTCGTCGGCGGTGGCCATGTGCCCGGCACCGCACCGTCGGCGGAGAGCGTCCGTCTGGCCATGTCCCCCGAGCCCGCCCAGGGGCGCACCGGGACCGTCGCGACCGGGGTCTTCGAACTCCTCGCCCCGGACGGGGAACGGATCTGGAACGAGGGGCTGCCCGACGACATCCCTGTTGTGGAGGGACACCGCCTACTCGTGCTGGACGAGCCGATGTACCAGCGGAGTTGGAACGCCGACCGGTTCTTCCCGATGCTGCCGGGGACGGCGGAGCTGACTCGTGTGCTGTCCGCCGACGAGGTCCAGACCTGGTTCACCTACACCTGCTGGACGTCCTGACCCGGTCGCCCGGCGCCACCGCACGGCGTCGGCTGCCACTGCGGCCACATGTGGAGGCTCCGGCCTGGCCTCCATCGAACAAGAAGCATGCCGGGGTGCTGTCGAAACTGGTGAACATCTGCTGTCGATTCTCGGGAGCAGAACCAACTGCCAGCTGCGCCAGCGCTGTATGGCGTCGGCCGGAGCACCCCCGCATCGGCGGGGAGGAGGACGTCGGCTTCAGCGTGCCGCTGCTCCGCGCACGCCTGGTCGCCCACGTCGTTGCACACGGCGACCTTGCCGTCGGTCGCCTCGGCGAGCTTGGGCCCCCACACGTCGGCCAGCCTCCCCGAGGCCGACGTCGCGGATGCGGACGACGTGGCTTCAGCCTTCACGGAATCCATCCGTGAGCACGCGCCCCGATCTGCCCGACACACTGGTCCACATCACTGGTCGGCCCCGCAGGCAGGGGGAGGAGCCGCCGGACTATTGGGCCGACGCCCCGGTGCTCTGCTTCAGCGAGGCCACCGAGACCGCCCGCCGCGCATGCTCCGCGACGGAGTGGGCGGCCGCGAACCGTACGACCCCTGGGGCGTGGTGCTCGACCGTCAGAAACGTTATCCAGGCCGGCGCCCGTCCCGTCCTCTACCTCTCCAGGGCAGAGATGCACCAGACGGAGACCCTGCCGAGGCGATTGCGCAACCGACGCGTGGCCTTGTTCACGAGAACCGACTGCCTGCGCGGGCTCCGTGGCCCGGATGCCGCGGAGCCGGAACGCTGTGTGCTGCTACGCGATGCGCTGCCCTCACCAAATCTTCGTTGGTCAGATGCGTGGACCGAGGAACAGGCCACCGCTCGCGTCGAGGATCTGCCCGGTGACCCAGCGGGCGGCATCGGAGGCGAGGAAGGCGACCACGTCGGCTACGTCTTCAGGCGCGCCCAGCCTGCTGAGTGCCGTCATGCCGGAGATCTGTTCGGTGAGGCCCGGCACGTCGAAGACAGCTTCGTTGCTCGCTGTCCTGGTAGCCCCAGGAGCGACCGCGTTCACCGTTATCCCCTGAGGACCGAGCTGGCCGGCGAGGGTCTTGGTCATCGTCTCGATCGCGCCCTTCGTCATGGCGAAGGACGTCTGGGACGCGTTGGCCATCCGGGTTGCCACCGACGAGATCGAGATGATCCGGGCGCCCTCGCGCAACAGAGGCAGTGCACGCTCGATGATGAAGTACGGTGCCCGCACGTTCACCGCGAACAAGTGGTCGAACTCCGCCCGCGTCGTGACGCCGAGCGCGCCGGCTGGTGCGGCCGCCGCGTTGTTGACGACGATGTCGAGCGGTCGACCGCCCAAGCCGGCCTCCACGCCGGCGAAGAGTGTCTCGACGTCGCCGTCCACGCCCAGTTCGGCTCGGACGGCAAAGCCGGTTCCGCCGGCGTGTTCCATCGCGTCGAGCGTGGCTGCAGCCCCGCCCTCGTCCGTGCCGAAGTGCACGATGACCGTGGCTCCTTCGGCCGCCAGCCGTGTCGCGATTGCCTGCCCGATGCCGCGCGACGCGCCCGTCACCAGAGCCGTTCTGCCCATCAGATCGCCCACGTCTTCACCCACCCAAGTGTTAGTTACTAACATGATGGTAGTGTCTAGCATATGAGTGAGCGGCAACCAAACCTCCGGGAACGACGGCGTTCCGAGACGCGGCGCCTGGTCCAGGCGCACGCGGTGCGTCTGTTCACCGACCACGGCTATGACGCGGTAACGGTGGCCGACGTCGCCGAGGCCGCCGGCGTCTCCGCAATGACCGTGTACCGGCACTTCCCCACCAAGGAGGACCTCGTCCTCATCGACCAGCCCGCCCAGCTCATCGCCGAGCGCGTTGCGGCGTCGTCCGCAGCGCAACCCCTGGTGCGCCGCGTCGGCAGCGCGCTCATCGACGCGGCCACGAACTGGACCGGCGGCAATGGAGACGAACAGGCGGCGAACGAACGGTTCCTGCTGGATTGCCTCCGGCTCATGGTGTCGACGCCTGCGCTACGGGCCCGGCACCTGGACAGCCAGTACGCGCTGCAACAGGCCATCGTCGATGCCCTCGGGTATGACGCGACCGGCCCCGACGCCGCGTTCCGCGCTCAGGCGGCGACCAGCGCCTGCATCGCCGCGATGCACACGGCGCTGACGCGCTGGGTCGAGGACGACGGACACACCAAACTGCCCGACTTGATCGCACGGGCACTCACCGCATCCTTCGGTGATGACGCCGTCGCCACCCGCCGGAAGGACTGAAGCGCCGCGGACCGGACACTGTCATCCCTCTTGACCATCGAACACAGCGCGGTGTCGGTGCCTCCCGAAGTGACGAGGCGGCCACCGGCGAGCGCAAGCGGTTCTCCTCCAAGGTCCTGGCCCCGTGGTGCCGCAGGTCCCCGAAGATCTCCGAGGTCCTGCCGCTGCACTGCCTGCACGGACTGTCCTCCGGGGGACTTCGTGCCCGCGCTGGAGCAGTTCCTCGGCTCGACGGCCGGCCTGTCGCCGGCTGCGCCGACCCGGCTGACCAGGCAGTGGAGCGACGACCACGCCACCTTCCAGCAGCGCGACCTGACAGACCGCGACTTCGTCCACGTGTGGGCGGACGGTGTGCACCCGAAGGTCCGGCTCGGGCAGGCCTACTGCTGCGTGCTGGTGTTGCTCGGAGTGCGCTTGGACGGCACCAAGGAACTGATCGCTCTGACCGAAGGACTGCGCGAGTCCACCGAGTCGTGGGCCGACCTGCTGCGCGCATGCCCCCGGCGGGGCATGCGCGACCCCGAACTCGTCGTGGGCGACGGCGCGATGGGACTGTGGAAGGCCCTGGCCGAGGTGTTCCCCACCACCCGGCACCAGTGGTGTTGGGTCCACAAGGCTCGCAATGTCACGAACGCTCTGCCGAAGTCCGCACAGCCAGGGGCGACGAGGGCCATGCGGGAGATCTACACCGCCGAGGACCGCTCCCACGCGGAGAAGGCGATCGAGGTGTTCGCGAAGACCTACGGCGCGAAGTGGCCCAAGGCCGTCACGAAGATCACCAACGACGCCGAGGATCCACTGGCGTTCTACGACTTCCCGGCCGAGCACTGCATCCACCTGCGGACCAAGGTCACCCGCGGGGCCAGCAGCCCGGCCGCCGCCCTCACGATGGTGTTCAAACTGGTCGAGTCCGCCCAGGACCGCCGGCGCGCGATCACCGCACCCCACCTCGTCGCCCTGGTCCGCTCCCGCGCCAGGTTCGAGAATGGTGTCCTGGTCGAGCGCGAGGAGGCGGTGGCCGCGTGAACCGGCCCGCCCACGGGGAACTGCACCACGTCGAGATCTGGGTTCCCGACCTCGACCGCGCCCTCGCCTCACTCGGCTGGCTGCTTCAGACGCTGGGCTACACCGTCTCGCAGAGCTGGGACACCGGCCGCAGCTGGCTGCTGGGGCCGACCTACCTCGTTCTCGAACAGTCCCCGGCCCTCACCACCGACCGGCACGACCGCCGCCGACCCGGGCTGAACCACCTGGCCTTCCACGTTGAGGACGCCACTACCGTCGAGATGTTGACCGTCGGTGCGACCCAGCACGGCTGGAGCCTGATGTTCGCCGAGCTGCACCCACACGCCGGCGGCAAGCAGCACTACGCGGCCTACCTGGAGAACACCGACGGCTTCGAGGTCGAGCTCGTCGCGATCAACACACCCCAGCTCAACTGATCCACAGGTATTGGCAATTGCTCGGTCATGAGTGTGAAGAGGGCGGCGTCGCGGTCGGTGGTGCCGGCGGGTGTCACCGTGATTATCACGGGGAGCCCGAGGGCGTCGACGGCGTGTGTCTCTTGCGTCCGTTGATCTTCTTGCCGGCGTCGAAGCCGCGGGTGGCCTTGGAAACGGTCTCGGCTCCCTTGACCGACTGCGAATCGACGATCAATGTCACGGGTCAGGGGCATCGTCCCTGGCCCGTGCGGATCTGACGGCGGAGTTGATCACGGAGGAAGCCAATGGCGCCACGGCGGTGCCAGGCGGCGACTTGGTAGTAGGCGGTCTGCCAGGGCGGATAGACCACGGCCAGGGCCCGCCATTTGACGCCGTTGTCGACGAGGTAACGGATGGCGTCGACGATGTCCGGCGATGCCACTTCTCCGGCCTGCCGCCCGCTTTGGTCTGGCAGGCCGGCAGGGGAAGCAGCGGTTCGATCAGCGCCCATTCCGCGATCGTGGTGGGGGACGGATAGCGGCGCCGCCGGCCGGTGGAAGCGGGCATGGGAAGGTCCGGGAGCTATTCAGAGAGCTGGGCGAGGATGGCGTGAACCCCGGTGAGCTGGGCCGATGCGAGCTGAGCCCATTCATCGTCAGGTGGCGCATCAGGTGTGGGTCGAGCGACCCCGTGATCAACCGGGTCAGGCGGCCCCGAACGAGACGGAACTGCTTCTTCTCGTATTCGATCCAGTCGGCCGGCTCTTCCGAGAACAGGTAGCCGTCCTTGCGGCGCCAGATGATCGGGGTCAGATGCTCCGAGGCCCCGACATCGCGCGGGTGACGGACCCCGTGTCGGCGTACGGACTTCTCTCCCCAGTTGCGTACGGACGAACGTCCCCAACTCCAGCCGTCGGCCCCTGACACACGAGGCCCTGGACGAACTCCCGGCGGGCAAGGTCGTCGAGCACATCCGCAGCGTGCTCGTGGCCACCGGCACGCTACGGAATGACCTGCACCGGTACGCGACCTGGCACCTCCTGCGACGGCTCCGCCGACGCAGCCGCGACAGCGACGCCACGCACACCCAGCTCACCGTCGTCCGCCAGCACCTGCGGGCAGCCGTCCATCTCCTCAACTGGCTCGAGGACCAGGGAACGACACTTGCGACCTGCTGTCAGGCCGACCTGGAACGCTGGACGCCCGGCGACGACGTCCGTCACCGCAAGGAGGCAGGGCACGTCGTGCGCTGGGCTCTCGCCCAGAAGATCGCACGCGCTCTCAGCCTCCCGGCCGTCCGATGGAACGGCCCGAACGGCCCATCTCAGGCGATGGACGACGAGCCCGCTGGGCCACCGGCCGCCGTCTGCTGCACGACGACACGCTCAAGTCCGAAGACCGCCTCGTCGGCCCGCTGTTGCACCTCTATGCCCAGTGGCCCGCGGCGATCTCCCGACTCACCGTCGACCACATCAAGGAGACCGACGGAGCAGTCCGCCTCCGCCTCGGCGCCGTCCCGGTCGAGCTGCCTGCACCCGTCGCCGAACCGGCCCTCCAACAGGTCGCGGCCCGCCGCAGCCTTGCCACTCTCGCCCGGACGGATCCCCCTGGCTCTTCCCCGGAGGTCAGCCCGGCCGCCCGATTAGTGTCTGGGCCATGGGCGAAGTCTCCGCAAACTCGGCATCCGGCTCGTAGAGCCCCGCTCCACTGCCCTGTTCCAGCTCGCTACCGAGCTACCCGCCGCGGTCCTCGCCCGGACCCTCGGCACCGACATCACCTGTCGCCGTCAAATGGCAACGGGCCGGCGCTGGTGACTGGGGCGTCTACGCAGCCTAAGCCAGCAGACGCGCGACCTCGCAAGCAGTGCATCCGAACGGAAGTACTGGGCCCGGACCGGGCGCCAGGAGGAATAGCCACTGGTCAGGCCGCATATCACCGACGCGGTTGAGTAGCGTCAAGATCTACGATGACCACCATGGAACCCGTGCCCGCCCTCATCCACCTGGACAGCCCTTTCATCAACTTCCGAGACTTCGACTTCGGTGAGGGCTCTCACGGCTACCGCTGGATCGACGCGAAGCGTTTCCAGCTATCGTCCGAGCCGCTGGACGACCGAGAAGTGCTGGCTGCTTTGATCGCGCATCCTCAGTTTCGGGACACCTACGACGGAGCTGGCGTTCAAGACTGGCCGCGGCACGGCCAATGGTGGCTTGACCGCATCCTCCCTGACGTCTACGACACCGTCGATGCCGAGACGGCGGTCGATGTCGTCCTTTCCTGGGCCAACCAGCATGGAGACGTCCCGGAATCGCTCGCATCGCGTCTGCGTGAGGAGATCTACACCCCGATCCGGAAGGCAACCAGCAGATACCTACTAGGACAGCTCCCCGAGGACGCGTTCCACGACTACGGACCGATCCACATCGACTACCACGAACTCGCCCTCATCGACCGCCCGGCAGCGACACTCACTCTCCTCGTCGCAGCTGACGACTGACGCCGCCGGGGTCAGCGCCACAGACGCTTGAGACGGGGGTATTCAGGCAGTTCCAATACCCGAATACACCATTGGCCGTCTTCCAGGACGACCTGATCCGGACCTACCGAGGCTTCCCTGACCGTCGCCGATCCGAGCGGTCCGTCGAGGAATACCGGGAACCCACCGAGCAGGAGTGGCACGACTTCCAGCAGCATTTCGAGCTGCACAAGGTATCCCTAAGAGTTTTACCGTAAACGATCACTTGACGTCGACTGTCGGGGGGCTTGCCTTCGCGTCAACCAGGGTTGACGCAACTCACCTTGTTAACCTATGTTGACGAGATGGGGAATCAAGTGCTGCTTGCCTGCGGGATGGCTGCTGGGCCTCTTTTCACCGTCGCGTATCTGCTGCAAGGCGCCAGCCGTGTGGGCTACAGACCGTCAACTTCCTCTTGGCGGGCTTGTTGTCGCTGGTCTTCGCCGTGGGCCTGTGGCGCGTTGGGCCTTCCCGCTGGGGTGCCCTGCTGATCGGTGCGTGGGCGGTCGGTCTGCTGGGCGCAGGTGCCTTCCGGACAGATCCGGTGAGCGGTTATCCTCCCGGCACGCCTGATCAACTGCAGCGTCACACCCGTGCAGGTGCTCTGCATGACCTGTTGTCTCTCATCGGATTCCTCGCCCTTGCTATGGCCTGCTTCGTATTCGCCCTGTCCAACTCTCTTTGGTGGACCATCTACTCGATCGTCAGCGGTGTGCTCTTCGCGACGACGATGGCGCTAGCCAGTGCCGCGTTCGACCAGCACCAACGCTGGGTCGACCTCGGCGGACTGATCCAGCGCATCTCGCTCACTATCGGCTGGACCTGGCAGATGCTGCTCGCCGTGCGCCTCCTGCACACCTGACGGCTGAACCGCAACCCTTGCTCGAGGGTGAGACGATTTTGCGATGGCTGGTGTGATCTCGGCGTCGGAGCCGTCCTGGCCAGGACCCTTCACCGGGCTGAGCCCGCGATGCTTCACCAAGTTGGTGACCGCCCTGCGGCGCGAGGGCGCGGACGCAGTCCGTAAGGGCCGGCCTTGGAGCCTGCCGCTGGAGGACCGTGTCCTGCTCGTGGCGGCCTACTGGCGCACAAGCAGGGCGTGGGAGGAATCCGGCGCCAAGGCCGCCGTTGGCAAGACCACCACGATCGCCGACGGCGGCTATCCCGGTACTGGACTCGTCACGCCTCATCGCCGACGCCAGGGCGAAGAGCTGCCCGACTGGAAGCAGGAGCACAACAAGTCCCACAAACAGGCCCGCGCCCGGGTCGAGCATTCCTTCGCCCGGATGAAGGGGTGGAAGATCCTGCGCGACTGCCGACTCAAAGGAGACGGCGTCCACCACGCAGTGCCTGGCATCGCGCGCCTGCACAACGTCGCCCTCGCCGGATAGGCGGACGATGCCAGGCAAGGGAGACCGTATCCAACATGATCCGGACGCATTTACGGGACAGCCCTTA
>NZ_BEWB01000017.1 GCF_003112555.1 Streptomyces coelicoflavus
GTCGTTGCTGGTCAGGTCTGGCGGCGTCGGGTGGGCTGCTTGTCGGCGGTGATCCGGTAGGCGGCTTCGGCGCGGTCGGCTCCGATGCGGAGTTCTTCGAGGATCAGCGGGCGGTCGTCGGTGCCGTGCGTGATGCGGGACAGGTGCAGGATCGGCGTCGCGTCCGGGAGTTGGAGCGTGGCGCGCTCGTCCGGCACCGGCATGCGGGCGCGTACCGTCTCCGACCACCACAACTTGTGCCTAGCCTTGGCGAGCGCCGCGTAGAGAGCTGTCGGCTGTTGACCAGGCTCCTGGGCGAGTGCCGGCACGTTCTCGGCGACCTCGAAGGGGATCAGCGTCCGGTGCATCGCCCGGGTGCCGGTGGTGCTGTCGCTGAGGAGACGGTCACAGCCGAACAGCTCCTCTTCCTCGCCCAGACCGAGGAGTCGCCCGGTCGCCTTCGTCGTGCGGGTGCGGTGCACGCTCGGTTCCTCCGCCTCGTCCCAGACGTCGCCCCCGGGCATCACGAACCTTCCGTCAGGGGCGTGCTGGATGCGGCGGTCAAGCGTGAGTGTGGGGTGTCCCTCGGAGCGTACGAAGCTGCCCTTGCCGTGCCGGACATCGATCAGCCCCTCTGCCCGCAGGGCTGCGATGGCGTTGCGGACGGTGGGGCGGGAGACCTGGTAGCGGGCCATGAGCTGGGCTTCGGACGGCAGCAGGGACTCGGGGGCGAACTCGCCCGACAGGATCGCTTCCCGGATGGCGGCGGCCACCTGTTGGTAGAGGGCTCCGGGGCGCTGGATCTCCGTCATCTCAACATCTCCGGTCTGGTGTCGTAGGCACGTCGCACGCGCGACATCACTCGTCAGCATAAGTAGTTGCACTCTCGCCGTACAGAACTCCATAGTGATAACTCGTAAGGACAAGTGACGTCCGTATAGATCGGACGTCCTGACTGGCCAGGAGGCCACAGAAATGCAGTCCATTCCCGTGGACACGACGCGGCTCGGCGTACTGCGCTGCGCCATCGCGCCGGAAGCAAAGCTCAGCAACCCCGAGACACAGGAGGTGAAGAAGGACCGGGACGGCAACCCGGTCTACACCGTCGCCGTGACCGTGCGGCAGGACCGGCGGCGGATCTCCGTCATCGAGATCGCCGTCAGCGGCGAGCCCAAGAGCATCCAAGAGGGCCAGATCGTCAAGGTCACCGGCCTGACCGCGTTCGCCTGGGCGATGGGCGACCGTCACGGCATCAGCTTCCGCGCTGACGCCATCACCCCCATCTCCGGTACGGCGACGACTCAGGGCAAGGGCGGTGACGCCTGATGGGACCCATCCTTCTCGCCTTCGTCCTCGCCGTGGTGGCCTGGCTGCTGGTCGTCGGTGACCTGGTGCGCCGGCATCGTCCGGCCTGGCACTGGTACCTCACCGGATACCCGGCGGCGGCCTGGCGGGTGGTGTTCACCTGGCGGCGGGTCGCCCTGCTCAACGACCTCGCCGTGTCCCGGCTCCCGGCCCGCACGTTGGTCGGGCATCTGCTGGTCAAGGGTGACCCGGTGCGGCCGGTGGCTCCGCGAGTCTCCTTCCCGCGCGCCACCCGCATGGGTCTGAGCGTGGTGGTGCGGCTGCACGCGGGCCAGACCCCGGCCACGTACATGCAGGCGGCTGACGCCCTGGTCCACGCGTGGAAAGTCCACGCAGTGCGGGTGACCTCGCCCGAACGCGGCCTCGTGCTGCTGACCGCCACCGCCACAGACCCGCTCCTGAGGCCCGGGTTAGCCAGCGCCCCGGCGGAACTGCTCTCGGCGCTGATCGGGGCGTTGGAGACGGGCGGGGCGTGGGTGATGAACCTGCGCCTGGTCCCGCACTGGCTCATCGCCGGGGCCACCCGCTCCGGCAAGTCCACCCTCCTCGCCCGGCTCATCACCCAACTCGCGCCCCAACCCGTCGCCCTCGTCGGCATCGACTGCAAAGGCGGCATGGAACTCGGCCTCTTCACCCAACGGCTCAGTGCACTCGCCACATGCAGGCGCGAAGCCGTCGCCGTACTGACCGCCCTCGTCGTCGACATGCAGGACCGCATGAACGCCTGCCGCACCGCTGGAGTTCGTTCGATCTGGGAGCTGCCGGACAAGCTCCGCCCGGTGCCCGTCGTGGTCCTGGTCGACGAGATCGCGGAACTGTACCTGTCCGACGGCACCCGCCAGAGCAAGGCAGAGGCAGAGCAGTGCTCCACGCTCCTGCTGCGGCTGGCGCAGCTCGGCGCCGCACTCGGCCTGCACCTGGTCGTGGCCGGCCAACGCGTCGGCTCCGACCTCGGCCCCGGTGTCACCGCACTGCGCGCCCAGCTCGGCGGCCGGATCTGCCACCGCGTCAACGACCCCGGCACCGCAGAAATGACCCTCGGCGACCTCAACAAGGACGCCGTAACCGTCGCGCAAGCCATCACGGCCCAGGAACGCGGCGTGGCTGTCTGCACCGGACCCGACGGCGGCTGGGCCCGGGCCCGCTCCCACCTCACCCCGACCGATGAGGCCGTGGCCACGGCCCGGAAGCACTCCGGCATGACCCCCGAACTCCCCGCCCTTAACCGCGCCCTGGTGGCGCTGGAAGGGGACGTCAAGTGATCAGCGAAGGTACGGCATTCGGCTTCGCGGTGGTCTTCGGGATCATCACCGTCCTCCTCGTCCGCTCCCGCGACGTACGCGGCTGGGAAGCGGTCTGCGTCGGCCTCTTCGGCCTCTACCTCGGACAGACCCCCGTCCTCTTCACCATCCACGGCCTCGTCACCTGGGTCATCAGCGGCTTCTCCCACACCTGAGAGACAAGGACCCCATCGCATGACCATGCGCCGCGTGAGGTGCCCCCACTGCAAGGGCGACGGAGCCCGCAAAACCTGGACCGGACGACTGCGCCGCTGCCGCGTCTGCCGGGGCACCGGCACCATCCGCTAACCCCACCACCCCGACCGACCCGACCAGGAGTGATCCCCATGAACGACGACGCGCCACCACCCACCATCCCGGCCGCTGCGGCGGCCCACCCCGGAAGGTCACCACCATCACCCCGCACCCCACCACCCCGGCTGACCGGCGCGCCGTCCTCGACCACGCGGCGCGCCTGCGCCACCTCCCCGAAGCAGACCGAGACGCCCTCCGCATCGCCCAAGACCCTGACTTCCCCCGCTGGCTGCAACAGATCACCGCCACCGGCGGCTGCGCCCACCCCGTCCACCTCTCCGGCCACACCACCACCCTGGACAACGCGACCGGCGAAATCCTCCACCACTACGACACCCGCAACGAACCCGGCGAACGCCTCCTCGTCCGCTGCCGCAACCGCCGCGCCACCATCTGCCCCGCCTGCTCCCGCCTCCACGCCGGAGACACCTTCCACCTCGTCCGCGCGGGACTGACCGGCGGCAAGAACGTCCCCGCCACTGTGCGCACGCGGCCTCGCCTCTTCGCCACCCTGACTGCCCCCTCCTTCGGACCGGTACACCGCTTGGGGCCCACATGCCGCCCCCGCCGTAACGGCGGTGCCTGCGAGCACGGCCGTCCCGTCGGCTGCCACACCGTCCACGCCCCGGCCGACCCGCTGGTCGGCCAACCTGTCTGCCCGGACTGCTACGACTACACCGGCCACGTGCTCTGGCACGCCCACGCTTCCAAGCTGTGGGACCGGTTCGTCATCGACGTCCGCCGCCGCCTCGCCTCCTCGGCCGGCATCGTGCAGTCGCGCTTCGCCCACCACGCCCGACTGTCCTTCGCCCGTATCGCCGAGTACCAGAAGCGCGCGGCCGTCCACGTGCACGCCGTGATCCGCCTCGACGGCCCTGACGGTCCCACCGACGAACCCCCGCCCTGGGGCACCCCGGACCAACTCACCCGCGCCGTGCACGCGTCCGCCCAGCGGGTGACCGTCCGCACTCCCTACAGCCCGGCCATCGGCGAACTGGATCTGACCTGGGGTGCGCAGACCGACGTCCGTGCCCTGCACGCCGACGCTGACGGCCCCGATGACGACGCCGTGGCCGCGTACGTCGCGAAGTACGTCACCAAAGGCACTGTCGAGACCGGTGCCGGCACCGACCACAAGGTCACCACCATGGACGACATCGACGCGGCCCCCGTCAGCCGACACGTCCGCACCCTCATGCACACCTGCTGGCGCCTCGGAGGCCTCCCCGAATATGCACCCCTGCGCCTGCGTACCTGGACCCACACCCTCGGCTACCGGGGCCACATCCTCACCAAATCCCGCGCCTACTCCACGACCTACGCCGCACTACGGGCCGAACGCGCCCACCACATCGGCCACACCGACACCCCCGACGCGATCACAGACGCGCACTGGCGCTACATCGGCTCCGGCCACACCCCCGGCGCCGCGCTCATCGCCGCTGGCGTTGCTCAAGACATCGCCGCAAACCGCCGTATCGCATTTGAGGAGCGTGACGTTCTGCGGTGACGAGACGTCGTAACGAGCAGTGGGCTCGGGCAGTTGAACGCCAGGCAGCCAAGTTTCCGACGCGCGTGGGGCCGAAGAGCGCTGCGCGAATCGCTCGGCTCCTCGGCCCTGCGTGCAAGAACCATTAGACAGTCGAGTTGTGGGAATTATCGCCTTCAGGTTCCCCCGTTGGGTCTGTAGGACGCTGCCGTGGAACACTCATGCGGTTCACGCTACCTGTTCGGGCGATTTGCAGAGCCGCGGCGTCGTACATAGTGATGTTGAATTTATCGTTTTCCCGTCGCTGAGTGGCGATTTGCTTAATCAGGCGCGATGTGGGTGCGATGTGGGGAGCGAGCAAAATCAGCATTGTCCCCCGAAATGCGAAAGATAGAAATTCGCCAAGTGTGGGCGTGAATTCGAGAAAGGGGGGAATCGCCAGGAGGGCGAAGGTGAGTACCAGGAACGGAGTCACGTGTTCCGAATCGTCCTTCGCGCGGGCTTGGGATCGCTCCTCGAACCGCACGTTCCCCTCCTCATTGTGGGAGTGCGGTTCCCAGTCTTTGGCTGATGTGCCGCTTGCCACGATCTGGAGCCCGACGTCTTGTCCGGCTTCCAGATGGCCGATCCTGTAGACGACTTCATTCGAGCCCTCTTCCGATGGCTCGTCGCGCCGAACTTTGAGTTCTCGTTCAGGTTCAGGGGAGAGTCGAGATTCAAGAACTCGACATTCGGGCGGGAAGGTAAAGCGAATTGAGTGATTCTTGATGACCTCGTTTCCTGTGTTTTGAACTTTGAAGTCGACTGAGTTGATGTTGTCGACAGGGTTGTTATCGTAACTTAAGGCTACGCGTTCCTGGAATTTCGGGTCAATTGTTACAAGGCCTGCTTGAGTGTGAGCCACCCAAGTGAGCTCTTTGCGTGGTTCGAGACGAGTCTTTCGGCGTTCAAAAAATAGGGTGCTGAGGAAGGCTAGAATGGCACTAACGACGCCAACAATGACTTTCTGTTGAAAGTCTGAGATCGGCGAGCTAGCTAGATATAGTGTCAACATAGTTCCCCCATTCTCGCGTGAAGTGTGGCACATCTTAGCGCTCAGGTACTCAATGCGTCCGGGCATCCTTGGGACTGGCATTGTTCATGTCAGTCCAGCGGGTTCGGCTTGATGTCCACTCGGTCTGTGTCGAACCCCCGGCCCCTCTTCGTCGGGGGGCGAACGAGCACGGCGGCGAACAGGAAGCGGTAGATCGCGTTCATGCGCGCGTAGTCCTCGGCCTTCTCCAGCCGCTCCCAGTTGACTTCAGCATCCGGGCCGGCGATGCCCTGCAGGACTGCGACGGGGCGCTTCACGGTCTTGCGTTGCCGATCCTTCATCCGCTTGACGATCGGCGCGCGCATCGACTGGAAGTCGGCGGTCGTGAAGTCGTCGTCGTTGAGCCACAGCTCCTTCAGCTCCCGCAGCTTCTCCCGGTCCTTCTCGTCAGCGATGACGTCTGCCTCGGGGCGCGTGGTCGTGGCGGGCTCGTAGCCGGAGGTGTCCAGCTTGGTCAGGACGCTGATTGCCACATCCCGAACGAAGTCTTCGAGCGGCCCCGCCGAGATGGAGCGGTTGCACTTCTGCTGGTCGGTGTTGTCGGAGCGGGTGCACCGGTAGTAGGCGTACCTGCCGCTGTTCGTGCCGCCCATGCGGGCGCCGCACGTGCACGTGGCGACTCCGCGCAGGAGGTAGTTGCGAACCGGGCGCTTCTTCGTGTCCTGGTGCTGCTGGGCGCGGTACTCCCTGAGCCGCTGCACCTCGTCCCACTGCCCGCGGTCGATGATGGTGGGCCACGTCCCGACGGCCACTTCCTCGCCCAGGTGGAAACGCAGTCCGGCCACGAAGTGGGACGACAACAGATGCCGCACGTTCTCGGGGTTCCACTCTTTGCCCTTCGAAGTGGGGATGCCCCGTGCTACGAGATCTTGAGCGATGCCCAGCGGTGATTCTCCGTCCAGGTAGCGGCGGTAGACCTCACGGACGATCTCTGCCTCTTCCTCGACTATTGCGCGGCCGTCGCGGGTGTAGCCGTACGGTCGGTTGCCCACGTGTGGCCGGCCTTCGCGGGCATGGTCCTTCAGGGCGTCCTTGAGGCGGCGCGACGAGTCGTCGGAAGAACGGCACGCGTGGGCGACCTCGATGCGGAGGATGAAGCGGTCATCGGGGTCCGAGAGGTCGCGGCGGTTTGCCTCGCCGTGGAGCAGGACGCGCTTGTCGTCGGCGATGGAGAGTAGCTCTTCGAGGTCCTTGGGCTGCCGCATGAGGCGGTCGGGGTGGTAGACGATGACGTGCCGGATCTCCCCGGCTTCCATCGCCCTCAGCATCGCTTCCCAACCGGGGCGCTTCCGGTCGCGCTGCCATGCCGAGCGGTTGTTGTCGATGTAGACGTGCGTGGGCTCGATGCGGAGCTGGAGGCGCTCGGCGATGTCCCGGCAGATCCGTTCCTGCCGATCGACACCGGTCTGGTCCTCGTCCCTGGTGTGGGAGATGCGGCAGTAGATCGCTGCGGGCTCGTCCGGCGTGATGGCGGCCCTCGTTAACTTGGGTCGGGTCATGTCAATCACTGTATGAGCCGGGTATGACATCCATCCTGGTCGGCGCCGCGATAGGGGCCGTCTTCTTCAAGGAGCGGTTCGGCGCGCCCCGGATCGCGGCGGCGGGCCTCCTGGTCGTCGGGATCGGGCTGATGCTGCGCACCGGGTAGACCGGGTGGTGCGCACCGGCGCGGGGAGGCGCACCCTGGAAGGAGATGTTCCGGAGGTGATCGTCATGATGCACACCACAGTGGGATGGCACGTCGACATGGAGTTCATGGAGGACGACCAGCACACGCGGGCGGTCGCGATGGTGCGGCTCCCCGACGGCACCGAGGTCCGCGCGCACGGCCACGCGAGCCGCCACCGGGTCGACTCCCAGCAGCCACGGGTCGGTGAGGAGGTCGCGGGCGCACGCGCGTTGAACGAGCTGGCGATGCGGCTGCTCACCAAGGCCCACGAGGAGATCGACTCGGCATCGGGCAGGACCTCGCACCCGATCCACGTCTGACCCGCCCGACACGTCTGACGCGTCCGGTACATCTCACACGTCCGGCGCGTCCGGCGCGTCCGGCGCGTCCGAGCAGGTCCGGCTAGGCGAGCGACGCGCGTACCGCCCGTACCAGTGCCTGCGCCCGCGGGTCCGCCGTCACGGTCTTGCGGAAGCCGTTGGTGACATAGCCCAGGGCGACACCGGCCTCCGGGTCGGCGAAGCCGAGGGAGCCGCCGCGGCCCGGGTGGCCGAAGGAGCCGGGGGACAGGAACGGGGACGCGCTGCCGTGCAGCATGTAGCCGAGGCCGAACCGGGTGCCCACGACCAGGATCCGGTCGGGGCCGGCGGACTCCTCGGCGCGGGCCAGCTCCATGGTCGCCGGGTCGAAGAGCCGCACGCCGCGCGTCACGCCGTCGACCTCGCCGATCAGCGCCGCGTAGAACCGGGCGAGACCGTCGGCCGTCGCGATGCCGTTGGCGGCCGGGAGGGCGGCGGCGCGGTACACGGGGTCGTTCTGGTCGGGGAACGGGGTGATCGCGGCGAAGGCACGGCGGGTGAGGGAGCCGGGGTCGGTGTAGGCCTCGGTGACCGCGCGCTTCGGGCGCAGCCGCGGGCCGCTCCCGGGCCCCGACGGCTCGGGTTCGTCGAGGCGCCCGACGCGGCCAGCCCGGCCCGCCGCCTCCTCCGCCTCCGGCAGGCCCACCCACAGGTCCAGGCCCAGCGGGCGGGCGATCTCGTCCGCGATCCACTGCCCGGCGCCCCGCCCGCCCGTCACCCGGCGGACCAGCTCGTCGAGCAGCCAGCCGTACGTCAGCGCGTGGTAGCCGTGGTCGGTGCCCGGTTCCCAGGCGGGGGTCTGGGCGGCGACGGCCGCGGGGCCGCGCAGCGGGTCGAGGGCGTCCTCGGGGGTGAGGGGGCGGTCCAGGACCGGCAGCCCGGCCCGGTGGTTCAGCACGTGCCGGACCAGCACCCGCTCCTTGCCGTGCGCCTTGAACTCGGGCCAGTACTCGCCCACCGGCGCGTCCAGGTCCAGTTCCCCGCGCCGGTGCAGCAGCAGCGGTACGGCGGCGGCGACGCCCTTGGTCGCCGAGCGGACCACCTGGGCGGTGCCCCGGCGCCACGGCGCCGTACCGGCCGTGCCGTCGACGTCCCTGGAGCCGCCCCACAGGTCGACGACCTTGCGTCCGTCCCGGTAGACGGCGACGGCCGCACCCCGCTCGCCGAGCACGGTGAAGTTCCGTACGAACGCGTCCCTCACCGGCTCGAAGCCCTCGGCCACCGTGCCGTGCACGTCCACGTCCGTGTCCACTTCTCCATGCCCCTTCCGATCGTCCGTGACAGTGGGTGCAACCGCCACGGACCCGCCGCGATTCCTCGGTGACGCGTCAGCCGCCCGCCGGCACCGACCGCGGGTCGAAGCCGAAGGGCAGCTCCAGGCGGTGGGCGCGCATCAGCTCGTGGTCCGACAGCAGCTCCACCGTCGGACCGTCGGCGGCGATCACGCCGTCGCTGAGGACCAGGGCGCGGGGGCACAGCTCCATGGCGTAGGGCAGGTCGTGGGTGACCATCAGCACCGTGACGTCCAGGGAGCGCAGGATGTCGGCGAGTTCGCGGCGGGAGGCCGGGTCGAGGTTGGAGGACGGCTCGTCCAGGACCAGGATCTCCGGCTCCATGGCGAGCACCGTCGCCACCGCCACCCGGCGCCGCTGGCCGAAGGAGAGGTGGTGCGGGGGCCGGTCCTTGAACTCCGCCATGCCGACCAGCGTGAGCGCCCGGTCCACACAGGCCTCCAGCTCCGCCCCCTTCACCCCGGCCGCCGCCGGTCCGAACGCCACGTCCTCGCGCACGGTCGGCATGAACAGCTGGTCGTCGGGGTCCTGGAAGACGATGCCGACCCGGCGCCGGATCTCCGCCATGTTCCGCCTGTCCACCGGCAGCCCGGCGACCGTGACCGTGCCGGTGCCGCCGGTCAGGATGCCGTTGAGGTGCAGGACGAGGGTGGTCTTGCCCGCGCCGTTCGGCCCGAGCAGCGCGACCCGCTCGCCGCGGGCGACGGAGAAGTCCACGCCGAAGAGGGCCTGGTGCCCGTCGGGGTAGGCGAAGGCGAGGCCGGAGACGGCGAGCGAGGCCGGGGTGGCTGTCATAGCGTCCATCCCAGCAGACACACGACGAGTGCCGCACACGGGAGGGCCAGCGCGTACGACCACTGCGCCCGGTCCGCGGTCACCTCGTCGATCACCGGCATCGAACCGGCGTACCCGCGGCTGACCATGGCCAGGTGGACGCGTTCGCCGCGCTCGTAGGAGCGGATGAACAGCGCCCCCGCGGACTTGGCGAGCACGCCCCAGTGCCGGACGCCCCTCGCCTCGAACCCGCGCGACTCCCGGGCGATCCGCATCCGCCGCATCTCGTCCGCGATCACGTCGCCGTAGCGGATCATGAACGACGCGATCTGCACCAGCAGCGGGGGCAGCCGCAGCCGCTGGAGACCGAGGAGGAGCTCCCGCAGCTCGGTCGTGGCGGCGAGGATCACGGAGGCGGCGACGCCCAGGGTGCCCTTGGCGAGCACGTTCCAGGCGCCCCACAGGCCGTTGACGCTCAGGGACAGGCCCAGGACGTCGACCCGCTCGCCCTCCGCCACGAACGGCATGAGCACCGCGAACGCCACGAACGGCACCTCGATCAGCAGCCGCTTGAGCAGGAAGGCCGCCGGGACCCGGGCCGCGTACGCCACCGCCGCGAGCAGCAGCGCGTACACCCCGAAGGCCCACATCGCCTCGCGCGGCGTCGACACCACGACGACCACGAAGGCGAAGACCGCGGCGAGCTTGGTGTGCGGCGGCAGCCCGTGCACGGGGGAGTGCCCGTGCCGGTACAGCCGGTGCGCGTGTCCCGCCCCCACGTCAGACGTTCGTTTCCGTGTCGGCCGGGGACGTGTCGTCGCTGCGGCGCCTGCGCACCGACCAGAACACGGCGCTGCCCGCGACGACGGTGACGCCGACGCCGATGACGCCCGCGAGGCCCCCGGAGATCCGGGCGTCGGTGATGCTCTCGACGCCGTAGTCGGCGAGCGGCGAGTCGGCGTTGGCGTGCTCCTCGGCCTTCTCGTCGATGCCCTTGTCGGCGGCGACCTTCTCCAGGCCGTCGGGGCTGGCGGAGGCGTAGAAGCTGACGAAGCCGGCGAGGACCAGGGAGGCGACGAGGCCGGTGATCCACACCTTGCGGTGCGAGCGGGCGGCGACGGGCGCGGGGGCGGGCTCCGGGCCCGGGGCGCCGGGGGCGTCGACCAGCTCGCCGTTCACCCGCAGCTTCAGCCGCTGCTGGAGCCCGCGCGCCCCGTACACCAGGTCCGGGCGCACGGCGATGACGGCGCCGACGGTCAGCGCGGTGATCACGGCCTCGCCGATGCCGATCAGCAGGTGCACGCCGATCATCGCGGTGGCGACCTTGCCGATGGAGACGTCGGTGGTGCCGCCGATCCAGTACAGGAACGTGAAGGCGAGCGCGGCGGCCGGGACGGAGACGAGCGCGGCGACGAAGGAGGCCACGGTGACCGAGCGGCGGGTGCGCGGCAGGACCTTCACCAGCCCCCGGAAGAGGGCGTAGGCGACGACCGTGGTGACGATCGCCATGTCGGTGATGTTCACGCCGAGCGCGGTCAGGCCGCCGTCGGCGAAGAGGATGCCCTGCATGAGCAGGACGACGGAGACGCACAGCACGCCGGTGTAGGGCCCGACGAGGATGGCGGCGAGGGCGCCGCCGAGGAGATGCCCGCTGGTCCCGGCCGCGACCGGGAAGTTCAGCATCTGCACCGCGAAGATGAACGCCGCGACCAGCCCGGCCAGTGGCGCCGTCCGCTCGTCCAGCTCACGGCGCGCGCCGCGCAGGCTGACCGCGATGGCGCCCGCGGCGACGACTCCGGTCACGGCGGAGGTCGGGGCGTTGATGAATCCGTCAGGTACATGCACGGTTCGATGATAGGGAACAGTTGCAACTCGTTCGCAAGAGCGAGGTAAAGGCTGCTGTGTACCAAGTAAGCGTGATCTCACATGTGATATTCGGCTCGCAGGGCGTGAGCCGGAAAATATGGGACATTGGAGTGGGGGTGGAACCACAGCTTCAACAAAGGTGGCAGAGCGTAAGGGGCGACCCCATGTCCGTAGTCGAACAGTACGCACGAGCCCACATCCTGACGGACGCGGACCTCCCCGACCAGGACGACGGCGGAGCGATACCCGTCGTGCTGCGCTACGACCCCGAGCTCGACCCCTCGAAGGTGTGCGTCGCCCTGCCCGGGCGGGGCGGCATGGTGTCCCGCTCCCGCGAGTGGACCTTCTCCCGCGCCCTGCTGGAACAGGGCCTGCGCGCGCCCGCCGGGAGCGGCGAGGTGCGGGTGTGGCCGTGCGGGCGGGTGCAGGCCGTGGTCGAATTCCACTCCCCGCAGGGCTGTTCGGTGGTCCAGTTCGAGAACAAGGCGCTCATCCGCTTCCTGCGCCGTACGTACCAGGCGGCCGCCGCCGCCCAGCCCGTGGCCCACTGAGCGCGGGCGCGCGCGTGGCCCACTGGGCGTGGGGCGCGTGCGTTGGCCCGGGGGTGTCGGCCCGGGGTGCGTCAGCCGCCCGCCTTGAGCAGCGCCGCGACGATCGGCCCCGCCGTGTCGCCGCCGTGTCCGCCCTGCTGCACCACACCGGCCGCGGCCAGATCGCCCCGGTACGCCGTGAACCAGCCGTTGGGCTTCTCCTGTCCGTCGACCTCCGCCGACCCGGTCTTCGCTCCGACGTCACCGCTCACCCCGGCCATCGCCTCGGCCGCGGTGCCGGACGCCGCCGTGTAGGACATCAGCTCGCGCAGCGCGGCGAGGGTGCCGCCCGACATCGTGCGCGAGGCGGTGGCGAGCGCCCGCCCGTCGACCGACGGGGCGACCAGGTACGGCTGGTGGAAGGAGCCCGACTTCACGGTCGCCGACACCGACGCCATGTTCAGCGGGTTCATCCGCACCCCGCCCTGGCCGATGAGGGAGGCCGCCATCTGGGCCTTGCTCTGCACCGGCACCCTGCCGTCGAAGGTGGACACGCCGACCGACCAGTTGTTCATGGACAGGCCGAAGACCTCCTTGGCCTGCCTGGTCAGGTCGTCGTCCTCCAGCTCGGGGGCCTGGCTGATGAAGGCGGTGTTGCAGGAGCGGGCGAAGCTCGCCTTGAAGGTGCCGTCCTTGATCTCGAACTTGTCGTCGTTCTGGAACTTCCAGCCGCCGTAGCTGAAGTACTTGGGGCACGGGTGCTTCTCGTTCACGGACGCCAGGTCCTTCTCCAGCAGCATCGAGGCCGTGACGACCTTCATGGTGGAGCCGGGGGCGAGCGAGCCGAGGAAGGCGGTGTTGAAGCCGTGCCCGCCGTTGGCGACCGCGAGGACCTCGCCGGTGGAGGCGCGCAGCAGCACCACCGACGCCCCCTTCCTGCCGTCGACCTGCTTCTCGGCGGCGGCCTGGAGGGCGGGGTCGAGCGTTGTCTTCAGGGTGCCGGGCGTGCCCTTGCTCAACTCCAGCAGCGTCTTGTCGGCGACGTCGTCGGCCCCGGAGCCCTTGGCTTCCTTGGACCCCTTGCCGTCCCCCTCCGCTCCGCCGCGCACCACGCGCAGCTCGACGCCCGGGGTGCCGCCGGACTTCTTGCCGTACTTGTCGCGCAGCCCGTCCAGGACCGTCCCGAGGGACGGGTACTTGGCGGCGGTGATCTCCCCGCCGTCCCGGTCCAGCGCCTTCACCGGCGGATCCCCGGCCTTCCCGGTGACCAGCGTGTCCCCGTCCCGCAGCTCCGGGTGCACGACGGCGGCGTGCCAGTCGACGCGGGGTTCGCCGTCGCCCGCCCGGCGTACGACGGTCAGCGCGCTGTCGTACGCCAGCGGCTCGGACGCCTTCTCGTAGGCGACGGTGGCCTTCACGGAGAACGGGACCTTCTCCCCGGCCGGGGTGCCCGCGGTGAAGGTGGCGTTCTTGATGCGGGCGTCCTTGGCGTAGCCGGTGAGCAGCGCCTTCGCGGCCCCGGCGTCGTCGGTCGCGGCGGCCGCGCCGGCCACGTCGCCCTTCTGCCAGGCGGTGAGGAACCGCTGGGCCGTCGAGGTGACCTCGGCCGCCGTCAACGGGCCCGACTTCACCCCGGCCGCCGCGGACTTGGTCCGCGCGGAGTCGTCGCCGTCGGCCCCGCCGCCGTACATCGCGTAGGCGCCGAACCCGGCACCGGCCACGACCACCGCGGCCACGCTGCCGATCACGGCGGGTTTCGTCCTGCGCCGCCCGGCGGCGGCCCTTCTGCTGCCCACGGTGTCCCGTTCCTCGGTGCGTGCGATGCGTGTGTGATGCGTGCGATGCCTGTGATGCTTGCGGTATCTGCGGTATCTGCGGTATCTGCGGTGCCTTCAGAGACGCGCGTGCCCCTGGTGCCGGTTGCATTCCGGCGACGGCGACGGCGACGGCGACGGCGACGGTGAAGGGCGACGGCGACCACAGTAGGGCCACCCATGGCCACCGGTCCGCGTCAGCCGCCGGCTCGTAGCACGTCTGCGACGATCGGCCCGGCCGCGTCGCCGCCGTGGCCGCCTCCCTCGACCATGGCCGCCGCCGCGACGTCGTCGCGGAAGCCGGTGAACCAGGAGTCCGAGACCTCGTTCCCGTCGACCTCGGCCGACCCGGTCTTGGCGCCGATGTCGCCCCGGATCCCGGACATGGCGTTCACGGCGGTGCCCTGGGCGGCGGTGGCGGTGAGCCGCATCATCTGCTTGAGCTGGGACGCGGTGCTCTTCGGCAGCCCCTTGGCGGTGGCCGGCTTCCGGTCGTCCAGGTCGAACGGCACCAGGTAGGGCTGGTGGAAATCGCCGGTGATGGCGGTCGCGGTGACCGAGGCCATGTTCAGCGGGTTCATCTGGACCTGGCCCTGCCCGATCGCGTTGGCCGCGCGGTCCGGTCCCGGGGAGGCGGGGACGCTGCCGTCGAAGGAGACGATGCCGGTCTGCCAGTTGTTCTGCCCGAGCCCGAAGCGCTCCTGGGCCTCCTGGGTGAGCGAGGAGTCGGTGACCTCGTCGATGAGCTTGATGAAGCCGGTGTTGCAGGAGCGCATGAAGGTGTTGGCGAGGGTGGCGCTCTCGTTGGGCTTCATGCCGGTGAGGTTGTGGAACGTCTGGCTCTGCCAGACGGCGCTCTCGGTACAGGGCGCAGGGCCGTTCATCGAGGTCACGCCGTTGTCGATGAGCATGGCGGCGGTGATGATCTTCATGGTGGAGCCGGGCGCGACCCTGCCCTGGAACGCGGCGTTGAACCCGTCCTGACGGTTGTTCGCCACGGCCAGCACTTCACCGGTGCTGGGCTTCACGGCGACCACGGAGGACTCGCCGTACCGCTTCACCGCCTTCTCGGCCGCGGCCTGCACGCCGGCGCTGAGCGTGGTCTTCAGCTTCCCGGGCTCGCCCTCGGTCAGCGTCAGCAGCGGGGTGTCCGGCGCGTTCGCGGCCGTGTGCCGGACCGCGAGCTCGATACCGGGGGTACCGCCGGCCTGGTCGCCGTACTTCTCCCGGAGTTTGGCGAGGATCGGCCCGAGCGAGGGGTACTTCTCCTTGCTCAGCACGGCGCCGTCCCGCCCGACGGCCTGGATCTGCGGCGTCGCCGACTCCGCGGTGACCAGGGTGTCGCCGTCCTTCAGATCCGGGTGGACGACGGACGGCGCCCAGTCCACCAGCGCGCGCCCGCTGGTCTCCCCGCGGACCACGGTCAGCGTGCTCTTGTAGCCGAGCGGCTTGGTCGTCCCCTCGTACGACACCTTCGCCTTCACCGTGAACGGCACGGAGGTACCGGTTGCCGTGCCCGGCGTGATCTCGACGCCGGTGATGTGCGCGTCCTCGCCGTAGGCGGTCAGCAGCGTCGTGGCGACCGCGGCGTTGTTCGTGTACCCCGCGGCGGTCGTCGCGTCGCCCTTCTCCCAGGCCGTGAAGAACTTCTCGCTGGTCTCCGCGACCTCGTCCTTGTCCGGCGGCCCGCTCTTGGCCTCCGACCCGGACGACCCGCCGCCCCCGTCCAGCGCCGACACCACGTTGTAGGCGCCGTACCCGGCACCGCCCACCATCACGGCGAACACCCCGCCTATGACGGCGACCTTCACCCCCCTGCCCATCGGCAGTCCCCTCCCCGTCAGACCTTCCGCCCGCCTTCTTGAACGCGTTCAGAAGTAGTTGTCCGTGCACTCTATGCGCCGGGGGTGACAGGCGGTACGAGTGTTTCCGATTGGTGGCCTAAAGGAGACCGGGGCTTCCTTGGCGCGGGCCGGACCAAGGGCGCCCGGTGCGATTGCTGTCCCTCGCCACGGACGAGTGATCAGCTGGGTGGGACGGTGCGCCGGTGGTCTCCCCGTCGTCCGGTGGCTCCTGCCCGGGTACTCCTTCAGCGGGTGCCGCCTCACCCGCGCGGCGGACACGGTCCGCCGCAGCGGACGAAGCGCGGCCGGCATGTCCAGGCCCAGCATGGACGCCATGACGACAGCGACCGCCCCTCTCCCCGCCCTCGTGCCCGTCTGGGCTCGCCGCGCCGCCCACGCCGTCGCGCTGTGCGCCGTCCCGTCCGGCCTGTGGCGCATCGCCATGGCGGCCGGGGTCCACGTGGGCTACAGCGACCAGGTGCTGCGCGACGTCTACGACATCCCGGGATGGGGCATCGCCTACGTCGTCGGTCTCTCCGTCCTCGCCGAACTGGCCGCGCTCTTCCCGCTGCTGCTCGTCAGCGACCGGTGGCGGCCGCTGCGCCCCGGGGTCCTCGCCCCGCTGGCGTGGACCGCCTCGGTCGTCATGGTCCTGGTGGCGCTGTGGCAACTCGTGGTCGCCCTCACCGCCGAGAGCCAGACGTACCTGTCGAGCGGCACGGCGCAGACCGTCTGGGGACTCGCCTTCGCCCCTCTGTTCGCCGTCCCCGCGCTGATGACCGCGGTGACCTGGTCGTACGCGAAGCGGCACCGGTAGGCGACGCCGTGGGCGGGATCCGACCGGGCGGCGCCGCCACGGTGCGCGTGCCCGGCTAGACCCACGTGTCCAGCCACATCCGGGATCTCCACTCCTCCATCGGGATCGCCGTGCCCGTGTACAGGGGCCAGAAGTAGATGAAGTTCCACGCGATGAGCAGCACCAGGACGCCCGCTCCCGTCGCGCCCGCGACGCGGCGGGTGTCCGTGCAGCCCGGGCGGCCGATGATCGCCCCCAGGAGCATCGCCACCGCGAGGCAGAGGAACGGGACGAAGACGACGGCGTAGAAGACGAAGATCGTGCGCTCCTGGTACAGGAACCAGGGGAGGTAGCCGGCCGCGATGCCGCAGGCGATGGCGCCCGCGCGCCAGTCGCGGCGGAAGAACCAGCGCCACAGGACGTACAGCAGGGCGAAGCAGCCCACCCACCACAGGAGGGGCGTGCCCAGCGCCAGTACCTCGCGGGCGCACTTCTCGCCCGCGTCGACCGGGCAGCCGTCCGAGCCCGCCGACGGGGACTCGTAGAAGTAGGAGACCGGGCGGCCCAGGACGATCCAGCTCCACGGGTTCGACTGGTACGTGTGCGGCGACGTGAGGTGGGTGTGGAACTCCAGCACCTGGGTCTCGTAGTGCCACAGGCTGCGCCACCAGTCGGGGAAGAGCCACGACCAGGAGCTGTTCGCACCGTCCTTCGTCGCCCAGTCGCGGTAGTAGCCGCCCGTGCCGTCGGAGGGGGAGAGGATCCAGCCGAGCCAGGAGAGGAGGTACGTCGCCAGGGCCACCGGAACCGTGGAGAGGAAGGCCCAGCCCAGGTCGTGGCGGAGCACCGCACGGTACGGGTGGTGGGCGCCCGCGACGCGGCGGGAGCCGACGTCCCACAGGACGGCCATCACGCAGAAGGCCGCCATGATGTAGAGGCCGTTCCACTTGGTGGCCGCAGCCAGGCCCAGCATCAGGCCCGCCGCCAGGCGCCACGGGCGCCACCCGAGGCGCAGGGTCTGCGCCACGTGCGCGTCGGGGCGGACGCGGCCGTCCTCGTCCACCGGGAGCGCGGCGGCGAGTCGGGCACGGGCTCTGTCGCGGTCGACGACCAGGCAGCCGAAGGCGGCCAGCACGAAGAACATCAGCACGCTGTCCAGCAGCGCGGTGCGGCTCATCACGAAGTGCAGGCCGTCCAGCGCCATCAGGCCGCCCGCCAGGCACCCCAGGAACGTGGAGCGGAACAGGCGGCGGCCGATCCGGCACAGCAGCAGCACCGACAGGGTGCCCAGCAGCGCCGTCATGAAGCGCCAGCCGAACGGGTCGAAGCCGAACAGCAGCTCCCCGAGGCCGATGACGTACTTGCCGACCGGCGGGTGCACGACGTACGCCGCGTCGGCCGGGATCGGGACGTCGCCGCCCGAGTTCAGGATCAGGTCGTTGGCGTTCTTGTCCCAGTTGACCTCGAAACCGCGGTGGATCAGCGCCCACGCGTCCTTGGCGTAGTACGTCTCGTCGAATATCACCGCCTTCGGGCTGCCCAGGTTCCAGAACCGCAGCACGCCCGCGAGCAGCGCCACCAGCAGTGGCCCGCCCCACGCCGACCAGCGCACGATCCGGTCGGTGAGCGGCTTCGACAGGCCCAGGAAGGCCCACAGCCGCGGACTCGGGCTCGTGTACGGCGGCACCAGCCGGTCGCGGACGTCGTCGGCCGCGGGCCCGCCCGTGTAGCCGAAGCGGCGCAGCCGCTGCTGCCAGGCGGGCCGCTCGTCGAGCGGGGCCTGGCCCTGCCGGGTGTCCGTGGAGGACGCGGTACTGGTCACCGCGCCATCGTAGGGAACCGCGCTGTGCACGTCCCGCGCATGGGCCTCCCGGTGCGGATACGTCCCCCTCCATGGCGGCCTGGGAGGATGGTGACGTGACTGGAACCCTTGTACTCGCGGGCACCCCCATCGGCGACGTCCAGGACGCCCCGCCCCGGCTCGCCGCCGAACTGGCCGGTGCGGACGTCGTCGCCGCCGAGGACACCCGGCGGCTGCGCCGGCTCACCCAGGCGCTCGGCGTCGCGCCCGCGGGGCGTGTCGTGTCGTACTTCGAGGGCAACGAGTCCGCCCGTACGCCCGAGCTGGTGGAGGAGCTGGTCGGGGGAGCGCGGGTGCTGCTGGTCACCGACGCCGGGATGCCGTCGGTGTCCGACCCCGGGTACCGCCTGGTCGCCGCCGCCGTCGAGCGGGGGGTCCGCGTCACCGCCGTACCCGGGCCGTCGGCCGTGCTGACCGCGCTCGCCCTGTCCGGGCTGCCGGTCGACCGGTTCTGCTTCGAGGGCTTCCTGCCCCGCAAGGCCGGCGAGCGGCTGACCCGGCTGCGCGAGGTCGCCGAGGAGCGCCGGACCCTCGTCTACTTCGAGGCCCCGCACCGCCTCGACGACACCCTCGCCGCCATGGCCGAGGTCTTCGGCACCGACCGGCGGGCCGCCGTCTGCCGGGAGCTGACCAAGACGTACGAGGAGGTCAGGCGCGGAGGGCTGGGGGAGCTGGCCGCGTGGGCCGGTGAAGGGGTGCGGGGCGAGATCACCGTCGTCGTCGAGGGGGCACCGGACAAGGGGGCCGAGGAGGTCGACGCCGGGGAGCTGGTGCGCCGGGTGCGGGTGCGCGAGGAGGCGGGGGAGCGGCGCAAGGAGGCGATCGCGGCGGTGGCGGCCCAGGTGGGCGTGCCCAAGCGGGAGGTGTTCGACGCGGTGGTGGCCGCGAAGAACGCGGAGAAGAACGTCTGAGACTGATGCCTGAGAAAGGCCGCCTGGGAAGAACGGGGGAATCCGAAGGGCTTCGCTTGACCCTGGGTGCCGTGCTCTTGACCCGCCGCTGACCTTGCGGGGACTCCCGCCAAGCGCAGCCCAAATCGGCCCAAATACTCGGCAGTACCTGGTGCTTTCCGGTCGGTGGAGGAGTCCACTGGAGAAAGGAACGGAACGAACCGAAGGAGCCGGGATGAGCATGAGTGAGAGCGCCGTGCGGACCGGAGTGCGTGCCGGTGCCACCGCCGTCGTCCACGAGTCGTACTCCTTCGCCTGCATGCGGTGCGGGCACGGCTGGGAGCAGTCGTTCGAGATCGAGCACCACACGGACGCCGACGGCCACGAGTTCGTGCTCTATGTGGTGGACGGTCGCGTCGTGCCTTCTCCGCTGACCCGGCCGACCTGCGCCACCTGCGACAGCCACGTCGTACGGATCATGCGCCCGGGCCGGGTCGCCTCGGTGCGCGGCACCACCCACAGTGCCCGCCGCGTGCCGCCCGCCGGACCGCTCGAGGTGCCCCTGGTGCCGCGGCCGTCGCAGGTGCCCGAGGCGCCCGGACCGGGGGCGCCAGGGCTCGGTGCCGGGCACCGGCCGTGGCACCTGACCGACCTGCTGCACGCCCTCCACCTCCACCGCAAGGCCGGCTAGCCGACCCCTCGGGGGCGCGCGGAGCCTTTCGTAGGATCGGGGCATGCCTTCGAACGCCTCGGGCCGATCCGACAAGGACGCCGCGCCCCCGCTCCCCGAGCCCCTGCGGGTACCGGTCGCCGACTCGCACACCCACCTCGACATGCAGTCCGGCACGGTGGACGAGGCGCTCGCCAAGGCCGCCTCCGTCGGTGTCACGACCGTCGTCCAGGTCGGCTGCGACCTCGCCGGGTCCCGCTGGGCCGCCGAGACCGCCGCCGCCCACGACGCCGTCCACGCCACCGTCGCCCTGCACCCCAACGAGGCGCCGCGCATCGTCCACGGCGACCCCGACGGCTGGTCACGGCAGGGGGCGCGGCAGGCCGGCGGGGACGCGGCGCTCGACGACGCCCTCGCCGAGATCGACCGGCTCGCGGCACTTCCGCAGGTCAGGGGTGTCGGAGAGACGGGTCTCGACTACTTCCGCACCGGTCCCGAGGGCAAGGAGGCCCAGGAGCGGTCCTTCCGCGCCCACATCGAGATCGCCAAGCGGCACGGCAAGACCCTCGTCATTCACGACCGCGACGCCCACGCCGACGTGCTGCGCGTCCTCAAGGAGGCGGGCGCTCCGGAGCGCACCGTCTTCCACTGCTACTCCGGCGACGCGGAGATGGCCGAGGTCTGCGCGCGCGCCGGGTACTACATGTCCTTCGCCGGCAACGTCACCTTCAAGAACGCCCAGAACCTGCGCGACGCCCTCGCCGTGGCCCCGGCGGAGCTGGTCCTGGTGGAGACCGACGCGCCGTTCCTGACGCCGGTGCCCTACCGGGGGCGGCCGAACGCGCCCTATCTGGTGCCGGTCACGGTGCGGGCCATGGCGGACGTACGGGGCGTCGACGAGGACACGCTGGCGACCGCCCTCGCCGCGAACACGGCCCGCGCCTTCGGCTACTGACACGCTGAGTAGTCGCGTCGCTTGGGAGAGTGACCGGCCCTCCGCTAGGTTCTGGGGGCCCGATCGGGACCCCTGGAGCGTGTGGGCGTGAGCAGAACGCAGTTCGAGCCGGCAGAGGCGTACGAGGCGTACTACGAGGCGTACGAGGTGTGCGGGGCGTACGAGGACCTCGCGCCGTACGACGTGCACAGCGCGCCGACCCTGCCGTACGGGTACGGCGACTCGTACCGGCCCGCGCCGCCGGTCCACGACGCCCACGAGCCGACCGCGCCCGCGCTGCCCCGGCAGAGCGACGGGCGCGCCGAGCGCCGGCGCCGGGCGCGGTGCGCGGGGCGCGCGGAGGGCTCCTCCCTGCGCCGGCTGCTCCCGCGGGCGCTGGTCGTGGTGTTCCTCGCGGGCGGCACCACCGCCTTCGTCGCCAAGGACAAGGCCGTCGAGCTGACCGTCGACGGCACCCCGCGCACGCTGCACACCTTCGCCGACGACGTGACCGAACTGCTCGCCGAGGAAGGCGTCGAGGTGGGCGCCCACGACGTGATCGAACCCGCCCCCGGCACCCCGCTGACCAGCGGCGAGGACGTCACCGTCCGCCACGGACGGCCCGTGCTCCTCACCCTCGACGGCCACCGGCGCCAGGTGTGGACGACCGCGGAGACGGTGGAGGGGGCGCTGCGGCGGCTCGGCGTACGGACTCAGGGCGCGTACCTGTCCACCGAGCCCTCCCGGCGCATCGGCCGCGAGGGCCTCGCCCTGGTGGTGCGCACCGAGCGGGTGGTGACCGTCATGGCGGACGGCCGGACCCGCACCGTCCGCACCAACGCCGCGACCGTCGGGGAGGTGGTCGAGGAGGCCGGGGTCACCCTGCGCGGGGAGGACACCACGTCCGTCGCCGCGAGCGCCTACCCGCGCGACGGGCAGACCGTCACGGTGCTGCGGATCACCGGGACCCGGGAGGTCCGCGAGGACCCGATCCCCTTCGACGAGCGACGGGACGAGGACGCCACCCTCTACCGGGGCGCCGAGGTCGTCGAGCAGGCGGGCCGGCCCGGACTGCGCCGCACCACGTACGCCCTGCGCACCGTCAACGGCGTCCGGCAGAAACCGCGCCGCCTCGGCACCGAGGTGGTGCGCGAGCCCAGTCCGCGCGTCGTGCGGGTCGGCACCCGGCCCCGGCCGGCCTCCGTCCACGGCGCCGACAGCCTGAACTGGCAGGCCCTGGCCGCCTGCGAGTCCGGCGGCCGCCCGGACGCCGTCGACCCCTCGGGGACGTACGGCGGGCTCTACCAGTTCGACACCGGCACCTGGCACGCCCTCGGCGGCGAGGGCCGTCCCCAGGACGCGTCGGCCGCGGAGCAGACGTACCGGGCGCAGAAGCTGTACGTCCGCAGCGGCACGAGCGCCTGGCCACACTGCGGCGCCCGACTGCGCGGCTGAGTCCGCCCGCGGCCCGGCCACGCGGACGAGGCTGCCCACGGGGCCGCCTACGGGGACGAGGGCGCTCGTCCTGGGCGTGGCCACGAGGCCGTCCGTGCCGGGTGCGGGCACGGAGCCCTCCGCGGCGCCCGACGGCCGGCTGAAGCCGCCCCGGCGCCCGGCCGCGCGGCTGTTCCCGCCCGCAGGGCCCGGCTGCGGGCAGGAGCCCCACGCGCCCCCGGCTACCCTTGCCGGGTGAGCAGCCCCGCCCCCGACGCCCTCCTGGGTCCCGCCGACGTCCGTGAACTCGCGGCGGCCCTCGGCGTACGACCCACCAAGCAGCGCGGTCAGAACTTCGTCATCGACGCGAACACGGTCCGCCGTATCGTCCGCACCGCCGAGGTACGCCCCGACGACGTGGTGGTCGAGGTGGGGCCGGGTCTCGGCTCGCTCACCCTGGCCCTGCTGGAGGCCGCCGACCGGGTCACCGCCGTCGAGATCGACGACGTACTCGCCGGCGCCCTGCCCGCCACCGTCGCCGCCCGCATGCCGGAGCGCGCCGACCGGTTCGCCCTCGTGCACTCCGACGCGATGCACGTCACCGAGCTGCCGGGCCCCGCCCCGACCGCGCTGGTCGCGAACCTCCCGTACAACGTCGCCGTGCCCGTCCTCCTCCACATGCTCGACACCTTCCCGGGCATCGAGCGGACCCTCGTCATGGTGCAGAAGGAGGTCGCCGACCGGCTCGCCGCCGGGCCCGGCTCGAAGGTGTACGGCGTGCCGTCCGTGAAGGCGAACTGGTATGCGGAGGTGAAGCGGGCCGGTTCCATCGGCCGCAACGTCTTCTGGCCCGCACCGAACGTCGACAGCGGGCTCGTGTCACTCGTCCGGCGGACCGAGCCGCTGAAGACCACCGCGTCCAAGGCCGAGGTCTTCGCCGTCGTCGACGCCGCTTTCGCCCAGCGCCGCAAGACCCTGCGGGCCGCGCTCGCCGGATGGGCGGGGTCGGCCGCCGCCGCCGAGGCCGCCCTCGTCGGCGCGGGCGTGTCGCCGCAGGCGCGCGGAGAGGCGCTGACCGTGGAAGAGTTCGCGCGTATCGCCGAGCACAAGCAGCAGGCAGTCAGGGAGTGACGAGCAAGTGAGCGTGACGGTCCGCGTCCCCGCCAAGGTCAACGTGCAGCTCGCGGTCGGCGCCGCTCGCCCCGACGGCTTCCACGACCTCGCCAACGTCTTCCTCGCCGTCTCCCTGTACGACGAGATCACCGCGACCCCGGCCGCCGACGGGCTCCGCGTCACCTGCGAGGGGCCCGACGCCGGCCAGGTCCCGCTGGACCGCACCAACCTCGCCGCCCGCGCGGCCGAGGCGCTGGCCGCGCGGTACGGCCGCGCACCCGACGTCCACCTCCACATCGCCAAGGACATCCCCGTCGCCGGCGGCATGGCGGGCGGCAGTGCCGACGGCGCGGGCGCGCTGCTCGCCTGCGACGCCCTGTGGGGCACCGGCGCCTCCCGCGAGGAGCTGCTCGAGATCTGCGCCGAGCTGGGCAGCGACGTGCCGTTCAGCCTGGTCGGCGGGGCCGCGCTGGGCACCGGGCGGGGGGAACGGCTGGCGGAGCTGGAGGTGGGGGGCGACTTCCACTGGGTGTTCGCGCTGGCCGCGCGGGGACTGTCGACGCCGGCCGTCTTCCGCGAGTTCGACCGGCTGGGCGAGGGCCTGGACATTCCCGAGCCGGTCGCCGACCAGGCGGTGCTCGACGCCCTCGCCAAGGGTGACCCGGCCGCGCTCGCCGTGGCCGTTTCCAACGACCTCCAGCCCGCCGCGCTCTCCCTCTTCCCCGAGCTGTCCGACACCCTCGCCGCGGGCCGGGCGGCCGGAGCACTGGCGGCCCTGGTCTCGGGCTCGGGCCCGACCGCGGCCTTCCTCGCGACCGACGCCAAGTCCGCCTCCGACATCGCCGGGGTGCTGCGGGCGTCGGGGACCTGCCGCGACGTGCGCACGGCATCCGGAGCGGTGCCGGGGGCGACCGTCCTGGACTGAGGCCCACGGCGGCCGGACTACCCTGGAGGGTCGAGTGATCCCCCAGGCAGGAGAGAAATGGCCGTCAATCTGGTCAATGTCGAGAACGTCAGCAAGGTGTACGGCACCCGTGCACTCCTCGACGGCGTCTCCCTCGGCGTCTCCGAGGGGGACCGCATCGGTGTCGTCGGGCGCAACGGCGACGGCAAGACGACCATGATCCGGATGCTGGCCAGGCTGGAGGAGCCCGACACCGGGCGGGTCACCCACTCCGGCGGGCTGCGGCTCGGCGTGCTCACGCAGCACGACTCCCTCGACCTCGCCGCCACCGTCCGGCACGAGGTCATCGGCGACATGGCCGACCACGAGTGGGCGGGCAACGCCAAGGTCCGGGACGTGCTGACCGGGCTGTTCGGCGGGCTCGACATGCCGGGGTTCCCGCAGGGCCTCGACACCGTCATCGGGCCGCTCTCCGGCGGCGAGCGGCGCCGGATCGCGCTGGCCAAGCTGCTCATCGAGGAGCAGGATCTCGTCGTCCTCGACGAGCCCACCAACCACCTCGACGTCGAGGGCATCGCCTGGCTCGCCAAGCACCTGCGCGAGCGGCGCTCCGCACTCGTGTGCGTCACCCACGACCGATGGTTCCTCGACCAGGTCTGCACCCGCATGTGGGACGTGCAGCGCGGCGACGTCTACGAGTACGAGGGCGGCTACTCCGACTACGTCTTCGCCCGCGCCGAGCGCGAGCGCATCGCCGCCACCGAGGAGACCAAGCGCCAGAACCTGGTCCGCAAGGAGCTGGCCTGGCTGCGGCGCGGGGCACCCGCCCGCACGTCCAAGCCCCGCTTCCGCGTCGAGGCCGCCAACGAGCTGATCGCCGACGTGCCGCCGCCCCGCGACAGCAGCGAGCTGATGAAGTTCGCCTCCTCACGGCTCGGCAAGACCGTCTTCGACCTGGAGGACGTCACCGTCCAGGCCGGCCCCAAGGTGCTGCTCAAGCACGTCACCTGGCAGCTCGGCCCCGGCGACCGCATCGGCCTGGTCGGCGTCAACGGCGCCGGCAAGACCTCCCTGCTGCGCGCCATGGCCGAGGCCGCCCGCAGCGAGGGCGAGCGCCAGCCGGCGGGCGGGCAGGTGAAGGTCGGCAGGACCGTCAAGCTGGCCTACCTGTCGCAGGAGGTCGCCGAGCTGGACCCCACCTGGCGGGTGCTGGAGGCCGTGCAGCGCGTCCGCGAGCGCGTCGACCTCGGCAAGGGCCGCGAGATGACCGCCGGACAGCTCTGCGAGACCTTCGGCTTCGGCAAGGAGAAGCAGTGGACGCCGGTCGGTGACCTGTCCGGCGGTGAGCGGCGGCGGCTCCAGCTGCTGCGGCTCCTCATGGACGAGCCCAACGTCCTCTTCCTCGACGAGCCCACCAACGACCTCGACATCGAGACCCTGACCCAGCTGGAGGACGTCCTCGACGGCTGGCCCGGCTCGATGATCGTCATCTCCCACGACCGGTTCTTCGTCGAGCGGACCACCGACCGCGTCTTCGCCCTCCTCGGCGACGGCGCGCTGCGCATGCTGCCGCGCGGCATCGACGAGTACCTGGAGCGGCGCCGGCGCATGGAGGAGGCCGCCGCGTCCAGCGCCCCGGCCGTGGCGGCCAAGCCCGCCGCCGACGTGCCCGAGAAGAGCGCCGCCGACGTGCGCGCCGCCAAGAAGGAGCTCCAGAAGATCGAGCGCCAGCTGGACAAGGTCTCCGAGAAGGAGACCAAGCTGCACGCGCAGATCGCCGAGAACGCCACGGACTTCGCCAAGGTGGCCGAACTGGACGCCGAGCTGCGCGAGCTGTCCGGGCAGCGCGACGAGCTGGAGATGCGCTGGCTGGAACTGGCCGAGGACGCCTGAGGTTCCTGCGGGCGAGGGGCGCGGGTGGTGTAAAGGCGGCGTGAAGGCGCGTAACGGAGGCATCACGGGCCGGTCCTCCCTTGGGAACAGGGGTGGACGCGGCCCGGTGGGGGGTTGGCCGCGGGTGATAGAAAGGCCGTCCGAGGACTGTCCGAGCACGGTCCGAGGCAGTGTGAACCATCGCCTTCGACGACTCCGGGGCCAGCGCGTGACCCGGGGCGTGGCTAAAAATCAGTGAGTGAGCAATAAGGGGGAACGCGCTGATGAGCCAGCCGCCGAATCAGCCGCCGCAGCCGGGAGGCTTCGGAGCACCGCAGGACCCGCCTCCGGGAGGTTTCGGAGCGCCGCAGAACCCGCCTCCGGGCGGCTTCGGGGCACCGACCCCGCCGCCCCCGCAGGGCCCGCCGCCCGGCCCGCCGCCGCAGCAGCCGGGCTACGGCTATCCGCAGCAGCCGGGCCAGCCGGGCCAGTACGGCCAGCAGCCCGGACCGTACAACTCCGGCCCGTACGCCCAGCCGCAGCAGCCGGGGCCGTACGGCCAGCAGCCCGGCTACGGCTACCCGCAGCAGCAGTACCCCGGCGCCCCCGGTACCCCGCCGCCCGGCGGCCCGGGGTCGCGCAACCCCTTCAAGGGCAAGCCCGCCCTCGTGATCGGTGCCGCCGTCGCGGCCCTGCTCGTCATCGGCGGCAGCGTGTGGGCCGTCACCGCGAGCGGCGGCGACGACAAGGACAAGAAGCCCGTCGCGGGCAAGAGCGACGACCCCAAGCCCACCGGCTCCAAGAGCGGCGCCCCGGTCAACCCCGGTGACGGCGGCGGCGACGGCGGCGAGGACCCCGAGAACCTCAACGAGGGCCGCCAGGCCGGCGAGTCCAAGGTGCTCTGGTACAAGGAAGCACCCGACGCCCCCGGTTCAGGCGCCGACGCCGACGGCATGTGGATCACCGACAAGGCCGCGGTGAAGGCGGCCTACAAGCAGGTCTTCGCCTACAACGTCGGGGACGGCAAGCCCACCTGGGACCCGGTCACCTTCCCGGAGAAGATCTGCTCGGTCACCCCGGAGAAGACGGCCGCCGACAAGATCGTCGTCGCGTACATGAGCGGCTCCAGCGACCGCGCCAAGTGCAACCAGCTCCAGGAGATCGACCTCGCCACCGGCGAGAAGGGCTGGTCGGAGAAGGTCGCCGACGGTGACCTCTTCGACTCCACCCTCTCCCTCGAACTCTCGCTCAGCGGCGACGTCATGATGGTCGGCCGCTCCCAGTCCGGCACCGCCTACGACGTCCGCAGCGGCAAGAAGCTGTACGAGAAGAAGAAGTACGGCGACGCCTGCTTCCCGGCCGGGTTCGCGGGCAGCGCGAAGAAGCTCGTCCAGGTCGCCTCCTGCGGCGCCGGCGGCAACAACGCGCACGACGAGCTCCAGGGGCTCGACCCGAAGACCGGCAAGGTCCTGTGGACCTACAAGTACGAGAAGGGCTGGCGGATCGCCCGCGCCTACTCCGTCGACCCGCTCGTCGTCTACGCCACCAACGAGGACAAGAAGGTCTGGAACATCTCCTCGTTCACCGCGAAGGGCAAGGTCCAGGAGCAGGTCGGAGTCGACGAGGACTTCGCCCCCGAGTGCGGCTGGGCCATCCTCGAACGCGACCTCCAGGGCTGCTCGGGCGTGGCCGTCGCCGGGAACACCCTCTACCTGCCGACCAAGGCGACCAGCGGCGCCAACGAGATCGTCGCGATCGACCTCGCCAGCGGCAAGGAGAAGTGGCGCACCAAGTCCCCGGCGGACGAGTCGATGACGCCGGTCAAGATCGAGGGCGACCAGCTCATCGCGTACGTCCAGCCGTCCTACGACGCCGGCGGCCAGATCGTGTCCATCCCGACCGGCGGCAGCGACCACAAGCCGTCCAAGCTCCTCCAGAACCCGCAGGGCGTCGCGGACATCGAGAACGGCTTCTACTCCAAGGACATCGACTGGGTCGACGGGCGGTTCTTCATCTCCACCACCCGTCTGAACGGAAACGACGAGTCGAAGGAGAAGTTGATGCTCGCCTACGGCAAGTGACCTCTTCTCCGGCCGATTCTCCGGCCGATTCCCTGGCCGGTTCCCCGGCCGCCGCTCCGGGCGCGCTCACGCGGCCCGTTCCGTCCCCGTCGTCTCCGCTCACCGAGGTGCTCACGTCATGACCCAGCCGCCGCCCCCGCCGCCCCACCAGCCCCCGCAGGGGGGCGGCTTCGGCCCGCCGCAGAACCAGCCGCAGCAGCCGCCCACGCCGCCCTCCGGGCCCGACCTGGGCAAGGCTCCCCAGCAGCCGGGCTACGGCTACCCGCAGACACCCCCGGCCCCGCCGACCCCGCCCGCGGGACCGCCGCCCCAGCAGCCGGGCTACGGCTACCCGCAGACCCCGCCCCAGCCCCAGCCGGGGTACGGCTACCCCGGTCAGCAGCCGGGACAGCCCGGTCAGCCGGGTCAGCCGGGGCCGTACGGGCAGCCGACGCCGCCCTACGGCCAGCCGGGGCAGCCCGTCCAGCCGGGACAGCCCGGCTACGGCTACCAGCCCCAGACGATGCCCATGCAGCCCCAGGCCGCGGGCGGCCCGGGCGGTGGCGGCCGGAAGATCAACGCTCAGGTCGCGATCATCGTCGCGGCCGTCGTCGCGATCGCGCTGATCATCGGCGGCGGGGTCTGGTACGCCGGTTCCTCCGGCAAGGACGACGGCAAGAAGGACACCGCCGGCACCAGTGGCGGCAAGGGCGGCGACGGCGGCACGGACCAGAAGGGCGGCGACGGCGACAAGTCCTCGGGTGCCGTGGAGAAGGCGCCCTCCGACCCCGCCGCGAAGGTGCTCTTCCAGGTCCCCATGCCCGCGGTGAGCAAGGAGGACGGCACCGCTGACGTCTCCGGTTCCTGGCTCACCGACAAGGTGTACGCCAAGAGCGGTATCGCCGAGGTCGTCGGCTACGACCCCGACAAGGGCAGCAAGAAGTGGACGATCAAGCTGGAAGGCCCCGTCTGCGCCGTCACCCCGCGCGTCACGGACGACAACAAGACGGTGATCGTCTACGAGCCCGAGATGCCGACCAAGGCGGAGCCCGCCCACGGTTGCAGCCAGGTCGCCGTCCTCGACCTGGACGCCGGGAAGAAGGTCTGGACGAAGACCGCCGGCGAAGGGCCCATCAACTTCGACAACGTCACGATCAGCGGTGACACCGTCGCCGCGGGCAGCACCGACGGTGGTGTCGCCTTCGACATCGCCAAGGGAGACATCCTCTGGTCCCCGAAGCCGGCCGACACCTGCTACGACGCGGGCTACGGCGGCGGTGAGAAGCTGGTCGCCGTCCGCAAGTGCGGCACGTACGACGCGCGGCAGCTGAACATCCAGACCATCGACCCCAAGAGCGGGAAGGTGCTCTCCGAGTACAAGATGGCCAAGGGCATCGACTACGCGGCCGTCGTGTCGACCAACCCGCTGGTCGTGGCCGCCGACGTCGGCGACTCCGCCGGTGACGGCAGCGGCATCTCGGACTTCTTCTCCATCGACAACAAGACCGGCAAGCTGCTCACCCGCATCTCGGCGCCCGGCGACCAGTTTGCCGCCCGCTGCGACAGCATCACCAAGCCCGAGAGCTGCAAGGGGCTGGCGGCCGGCAACGGCAAGCTCTACATCGCCACCGAGGAGCACGAGGGCGGCGGCGAGTCGTACAGCCGGGCCAACGAGGTCGTCGCCTTCGACCTGGCCACCGGCAAGCAGACCGGCCAGCGCGCCGACTCCGGCGACGACTACACGATCATCCCGCTGCGCATGGACGGCGGCAACGTGATCGCCTACAAGCGCCCGCCCTACGACAAGGGTGGCCAGATCGTGAGCATCGACGGCGCCACGTTCAAGCAGACGACGCTGCTGGAGAACCCGGCGACGGAGGCGGTGCGGGACGTGGAGTCCAGCATGTCGCCGGACTACTCCGAGGTGATCTACGCGCAAGGGCACCTGTACATGTCCGAGGTGTACGCCAGCGAGCGGAGCAGCACGGACGAGAAGGAGTACCTGGCGATCGGGTTCGGCACCAGCGGCTGACGCCGACGCCGACGCCGACGCCGACGCCGACGCCGACGCAGACGTCGTCGCCCGGGTGACCGTTCCGGCCCCGTCCCTGTCACAGGGGGCGGGGCCGGCCGCGTCGCGGGAGGGTGCCGCGGGGGATTTCGGTGCTCCGGGGCGGTTCTCGCCGGTAGGGGCAGCGCGCGGGCGGCCCAGCGTGTAGCTTCCGGGGACATGCCGGGGGCATGCCGGGGTGGGACAGAGTGACTGGGGGGTTGCTCCATGGGAGTAAGGCTCATGGTGGTCGACGATCACCGTTTGCACGCCGAGGCGCTGGCCTCGGCGCTGAAGCTGCGGGGGCACCGGGTGCTGGCCGCGGCGGCACCGGCCGCGGGCGCGGCGGAGCTGGTGATCAGCAGGGCACCCGAGGTCTGCCTGCTGGGGACGGCGGCACCGGCCGAGCCGGGGATCTTCGACCCGGTGGCGCGGGTCAAGCGGGAGCGTCCGCAGGTGGCCGTACTGGTGCTGGGACCGGTGCCGAGCCCGCGCGGCATCGCGGCGGCGTTCGCCGCGGGGGCGTCGGGGTACGTACGGCACGACGAGCGCATAGAGGGCGTCGAGCGGGCGATCATGAAGGCGCGGGCCGGGGAGGCGGCGGTGGCGCCGGCGTTGTTGCAGGGGGCCTTCGGCGAGCTGCTGAACCCGGCGGCCCAGCCCGACGACGAGGGACAGCGGCTGTTGCAGATGCTGACGCCGAGGGAGGTGGAGGTGCTGGTACGGGTGGCCGACGGCGAGGACACCCGCCTGATCGCGGCCGGCATGGGCATCGCCCCGTCCACTGCCCGCACCCACGTCCAGCGCGTCCTGATGAAACTGGGCGTCGGCTCCCGCCTGGAGGCAGCAGCCCTGGCCGCCCGAACGGGCCTGCTGGACCGGGCGGGCGCCTCGATCCCGTAACCGCCCGCCGCCCGCTGCGGGCAGTCGTGCCGCCTGAGCCGCGGGCAGTCGTGCCGCCGGGGCGGCACGGGTGGGCGCTGGGGGTACCTCCCAGGCCGTCCAGGCACTGGGGGAGGCACCCCGGCAGCGCCGGGCCGCGCACCCCGCCCCGCGCCCACCCCCACGCCGGGCAACCGGAGAACGCCGGACCACCCGCCCGGCGTCAGAACCCGGCCGTCACTCCTCCCCGCCGCCCTCTTCCAACGGCGGCACAGGCGGAGCCGTGGGCCGCAGCTTCAGCCAGACCAGGAAGAAGATCCCCAGGACCAGCATCCCCACCCCGGTCCACAGATTGATGTTCACCCCCTGCGCCTTGTCGATCTCGTCGTCGGACGCCGCGAACCCCGCGATCGTCACGATGACGCCGTAGATCACGAACAGCCCGCCGATGATCCGCCGGATGTCGAAGAGCCGCGCGGCGGTGACGGACTTGGTCTCCAGCTCGGAGACCTCGTCCTGAAGGTTCTTGTCGGAGTAGGAATCAGACATGTTCTCTCAATCCTCCCGCGATCAGAACGAGAACGGGATGTAGCAGGCGGCGGCCAGGACGACCGCCCCCCAGCCCAGCAGCGCCGGCTTGCGGTACCACGCGTCGTCCCCCTTGGCGGGTGGCTCCGCCATGCCGGGAGAGGTCGTGCCGTAGACCAGACCCTGGAGTTCGGTGGCGGGCTTCGGCGCGGTGAACAGGGACACCGCGACCATGACCACCGCACCGGCGACGAATCCCGCGATCGCGGAGACGAAGTTGGCGCCCTGGTCGGAGGGGATGTCGATGATGCCCTGCTTGTAAATGACGAAGTAGTTCACCATCGCCGCGGTGGTACCCGCGATCAGCCCCCAGAAGCCGGACTTCATCGACGCCCGCTTCCAGAACATGCCGATGATGAAGACCACGAACATCGGCACGTTGAAGAAGGAGAAGAGCGTCTGGAGGTAGCTCATGATGTTCGAGAACGACGAGGCCAGGAACGCCGTGCCGATCGAGGCCAGCACGCCGATCACCGTGATCAGGCGCCCGAAGCGGACGTAGTAGCCGTCCTCGCGGTCCTTCACCACGTACTTCTGCCAGATGTCGGTCGTGAAGACGGTGTTGAAGGACGAGATGTTGGCCGCCATGCCGGCCATGAAGGCCGCCAGCAGACCGGTCACCGCGATGCCGAGGACGCCGTTGGGCAGCAGTTGCTGCATGAGGTACGGGATCGCGTCGTTGTACTGGAGGTCCGAGCCGGGCGTGCCGATCTTCGGGACCAGGACCGCGGCGACCAGGCCCGGGATCATCACGACGAACACGATGAAGATCTTCGGGAACGCCGCGATCAGCGGTGTGCGCTGGGCGGCCGAGAGGTTCTTCGCCGACAGGGCGCGCTGCACCTCGGCGAAGTTCGTCGTCCAGTAGCCGAAGGAAAGCACGAAGCCGAGACCGAGCACGATGGTCAGCCAGTTGGCACCCAGCGGGTTCTCGCTGCCGATGCCCGTGCCGCCCCAGGCCGTCATGAAGTCGGAGCCGTGGGACTTGGAGAGGGAGTCGGACAGGCCGTCCCAGCCGCCGACCTTCTTCAGGCCCAGCACGGTGATCGGGATGAGGCCGGCCAGGATCACGAAGAACTGGAGGACCTCGTTGTAGATGGCCGAGGAGAGGCCGCCCAGGGTGATGTACGCCAGGACGAAGAAGCCGGCCACCACGATGGCCACCCACTCCGGCCAGCCCAGCAGCGCCTCCACGACGATCGCGAGGGCGTAGAGGTTCACGCCGGCGATCAGGATGGCCGCGACGGCGAACAGAGCCGAACTGAGCAGGTGGGAGGCCTTGTCGAAGCGGAGCAGCAGGAACTCCGGGACCGAGCGGACCTTCGAGCCGTAGTAGAACGGCATCATCACCAGGCCGAGGAAGACCATCGCCGGGATGGCGCCGATCCAGTACCAGTGGGTCGTGTAGACGCCGTACTGGGCGCTGTTGGCGGCCATGCCGAGGATCTCGGTGGCACCCAGGTTGGCGGCGACGAAGGCGAGGCCGGTGACCCAGGCGGGCAGGGAACGGCCGGACAGGAAGAAGTCCAGGCTCGTCTTGACCGACCGGCGGGCGGCGAAGCCGATGCCCAGGACGACCAGGAAGTAGATCCCGAGGATCGTGTAGTCGAGCCAGTTGGTGGGGAGTCGAAGCTCTGCGGCTAGATAGGTGGAGCTTGTGGGGGTTTGCATTAAGCACTCGCTTCGTTCGCGAACTGATCCGGAGCGGAACCTACGCCTCCGCGTTCAGTAATTGAACACTTCTGGTGATGAACTTTGTTTGATTGTGATGAACCGGCGCCACGGAGGCGGTCATGGTGGGTTGTGGCGTGTTATGTTTGATTGTGTTCGGTGATTGATGGGTGTCCTTGGCGACCGTCATGGGTCGGTGCAGAGGAGAGCGGCAGTGAAGAAGACCTCGACCCGGCTGGCCGACGGCCGTGAGCTGGTCTACTACGACCTGCGGGACGACACCGTGCGCGACGCCGCGGACCGCCGTCCGCTGGAGCGGACCGTCACCACCTCCGAGATCCGCCGCGACCCGCTGCTCGGCGACTCGGTCGCCGTCGCCTCGCACCGCCAGGGCCGCACCTACCACCCGCCGGCCGACCAGTGCCCGCTGTGCCCCTCGCGCGGCGACCGCCTGAGCGAGATCCCGGACTCGTCGTACGACGTCGTGGTCTTCGAGAACCGCTTCCCCTCGCTGGCCGGCGACTCCGGCCGCTGCGAGGTCGTCTGCTTCACCTCCGACCACGACGCCTCGTTCGCCGACCTGAGCGAGGAACAGGCCCGGCTCGTGCTCGACGCCTGGACGGACCGCACCTCCGAGCTGTCCCATCTGCCCTCCGTCGACCAGGTGTTCTGCTTCGAGAACCGGGGCGCCGAGATCGGCGTGACGCTGGGTCACCCGCACGGGCAGATCTACGCCTACCCGTTCACCACCCCGCGCACCGCCCTGATGCTGCGTTCACTCGCCGCCCACAAGGACGCGACCGGCGGGGAGAATTTGTTCGACTCCGTCCTGGCGGAGGAGCTGTCCGGCGACCGCGTCGTCCTGGAGGGCGAGCACTGGGCCGCCTTCGTGCCGTACGCCGCGCACTGGCCGTACGAGGTGCACCTCTACCCGAAGCGCCGGGTGCCGGACCTGCTCGGCCTCGACGAGGCGGCGCGCACAGAGTTCCCCCAGGTCTATCTGGAACTCTTGAGGCGCTTCGACCGGATCTTCGGCGAGGGAGAGCCTCCGACGCCCTACATCGCGGCCTGGCACCAGGCGCCGTTCGGGCAGCTGGACGAGTTCGAGGGCGTGACGCGGGACGACTTCGCGCTGCACCTGGAGCTTTTCACCATTCGCCGCACTTCGGGCAAGCTGAAGTTCCTCGCGGGCTCCGAGTCCGGCATGAACGTGTTCATCAACGACGTGCCCCCGGAGCGCGCGGCCGAGCGACTGCGAGAGGTAGCGAGTTCATGAGCGGGAAGTACCTGGTGACAGGTGGTGCGGGTTACGTCGGCAGCGTCGTCGCCCAGCATCTGCTGGAGGGCGGCCACGAGGTCGTCGTCCTCGACAACCTCTCGACGGGATTCCGCGAGGGCGTGCCGGCGGGCGCCACGTTCATCGAGGGCGACATCCGCGATGCCGCCAAGTGGCTGGACCCCTCCTTCGACGGCGTGCTGCACTTCGCCGCCTTCTCCCAGGTCGGCGAGTCGGTCGTGAAGCCCGAGAAGTACTGGGACAACAACGTCGGCGGCACCATGGCCCTCCTCGCGGCCATGCGGGACGCGGGCGTCCGCCGCCTCGTCTTCTCCTCCACCGCCGCCACCTACGGCGAGCCGGAGCAGGTCCCGATCGTCGAGACCGCGCCGACGCGGCCCACGAACCCGTACGGCGCCTCCAAGCTCGCCGTCGACCACATGATCACCGGCGAGGCGGCCGCCCACGGCCTGGGCGCGGTCTCCCTGCGCTACTTCAACGTCGCGGGCGCGTACGGCGCGTACGGCGAGCGCCACGACCCCGAGTCGCACCTCATCCCGCTGGTCCTCCAGGTCGCGCAGGGCCGCCGCGAGGCCATCTCCGTCTTCGGCGACGACTACCCGACGCCGGACGGCACCTGCGTACGCGACTACATCCACGTCGCCGACCTGGCCGAGGCCCACCTGCTGGCCGTGGCGGCGGCCACCCCGGGCGAGCACCTCATCTGCAACCTGGGCAACGGCAACGGCTTCTCCGTCCGCGAGGTCGTCGAGACGGTGCGGAGGGTGACGGGCCACCCGATCCCCGAGGTCGTGGCCCCGCGCCGGGGCGGCGACCCGGCGGTCCTGGTGGCGTCGGCGGACACCGCCCGCGAGAAACTGGGCTGGAACCCGTCCCGCGCGGACCTCGCGGGCATCGTGTCGGACGCGTGGGAGTTCGCGCAGCGACGCGCGGGCTAGGACGCACGGCACTCACGGACTTACCGAAAAGGGCGAGGGGTCAGAGGCATGGGCGAGGCTGTCGCGAGGACCGTCGGCGAGCGGTTCCGGGAGCTGTACGGGGCGGATGCGGAAGGAGTGTGGGCGGCGCCGGGCCGGGTGAACCTCATCGGGGAACACACCGACTACAACGACGGCTTCGTCATGCCGTTCGCCCTGCCTCACCAGGCCGTCGCGGCCGTCTCCCGGCGCGAGGACGGCATCCTGCGCCTGCACTCGGCGGACATCGCGGCCGACCCGGTCGAACTGCGCGTCGCCGACCTCACCCCCGGCTCGGACAAGTCCTGGACCGCGTACCCCTCGGGCGTCGTCTGGGCGCTGCGCGAGGCGGGCCACGAACTGACCGGCGCCGATGTCCACCTGGCCTCCACGGTCCCCTCGGGCGCGGGCCTGTCCTCCTCCGCGGCCCTGGAGGTCGTCGTCGCCCTGGCGCTGAACGACCTCTACTCCCTCGGCCTGCGCGGCTGGCAGCTGGCCCGCCTGTGCCAGCGCGCGGAGAACGTCTACGTGGGCGCCCCCGTCGGCATCATGGACCAGACGGCCTCGGCCTGCTGCGAGGAGGGCCACGCCCTCTTCCTCGACACCCGTGACCTCTCCCAGCGCCAGATCCCCTTCGACCTCGCCGCCGAGGGCATGCGCCTGCTGGTCGTCGACACCCGCGTCAAGCACTCCCACAGCGAGGGCGAGTACGGCAAACGCCGGGCCGGCTGCGAGAAGGGCGCCGCGCTCCTGGGCGTCGACGCCCTGCGCGACGTGCCCTACGCCGGCCTGGACGCCGCGCTGGAACGCCTCGGCGACGAGGAGGAGATCCGCCGCCTCGTCCGGCACGTCGTGACCGAGGACGAGCGCGTCGAACGGGTGGTGTCGCTCCTGGAGTCCGGCGACACCCGGGCCATCGGCCCCGTCCTCGTCGAGGGCCACGCCTCGCTGCGCGACGACTTCCGCATCTCCTGCCCCGAGCTGGACCTGGTCGTCGACACGGCCCTCGCCTCCGGCGCCCTCGGCGCCCGCATGACCGGCGGCGGCTTCGGCGGCTCGGCGATCGTCCTGGTGGAGGCCGCCGACGTGGACCCCGTCACCAAGGCCGTCGAGGACGCCTTCGCGGCGTCCGCCCTCAAGGCCCCGCGAGTGTTCGAGGCGGTGCCTTCGGCGGGGGCACGGCGGGTGGGGTGAGCCAGGGGCAGGTGTCCACGGCGCGGTGACGATCGGGGGCCGTCGGGTTCCAGGAGTTTCCCTCAGCCGCCGGCCTTCCAGTCATCCGCTTCGTCGTCCGGGCTGATCCGGACGGTGCGGGCGAAGGCGTCGATGTCGTCGAGGGCTCGGAGGATCCGGCCGGCGTCGGGGTCGGCCAGGATGATCAGGACGTCGGCGGCTTCCGTACCCTTTTCGTAGCGCCAGGCGTAGCGGAGGCCGACATGCACCTCGTTGCTGTCTTCGTCCTGGTAGTAGCGCAGTACGCGCAGGCCGGTCCCCAGGTACGGGGAGTCGAAGTCCTCCACGACGGGCCGCTCGACGGTGTAGCTCGCATCGGCATGGGTCAGCTCACGCAGCGCCGTTTCCCTGTTCTCGCCCTCCTCGATCTCCACCAGGTCGACGTACGCCGGGAGGGGAATCTCCCTCGGGTGCGGGAGATGGAGGAAGACCTCGAAGCCCGGATAGGCCGCAGGGGCCCTGACGGCGAACATCAGGAGCATGCTGGTCAGCAGGTCGACCTCGCCGGGAGCCGGCTTCTCCGACGCGAAGTCCTCCCAGATCCCCTCGGCGAAGTAGCGGGCCCATGCCTCAGGTGTTCGTGCCTCCTCGACGCCCTCAAGTCCCGGTTCCGGCCACATGAGCGGGATGCGGATCCAAGGGGACAGGTCCATGGCGTGCTTGACGTTGAGCCAGCTCATTCGTCACTCCATCTGAACGTGCCGACCACCGCGTCGAACAACTCCACCAGGACGTCGGTGAATTCACTGTCGACATCACCGTCACCCGGCGTGGAGAAGTTGATGCTGATCCAGCGACCGGGATCGTCCGGCACAGGGATCACATAGTCGATCCGCCGAGTCGGCAGGGCGCCCTGCTGCTTCTCTTCGTCAAGGGCACAGCGGTAGGCCCGGCGGAGTGCGGGTGCCCCTGCCACGTCGACTGTTCCCGCCGTTCCGCCGGGGACGTCGTCATCGGCCAGCTGAGCGATCACTGCTTCGGGCGGAACCGTGTGGTCCCGGCGGATCGGCATCTCGGCGACGATGAAAGAGGCCATGAGGAAGATTCCTCCGCGCGGGAGCACCGGAAGGTAGAGGTCGAGGCCTCCGTTTCTTCTGGCCGCACGGGCCTGCTTCTCCAACTGGCGCCGCATGTCCAGCCGGAAGCGCATCGCGTCGTCCCGGGGAATTCCCTCCGGGACCCGCCCCATGTGAGAGAAGAGGACCTGCTCCAGCGCCTCCTTCGTGCCCTCGCGCAGGGGGATGCGGACCCAGCCGGGCGGCAGGACGAGCTCATAGCGGCCGGGAACGGCCGCTCCGACGGGCGGTGTGGACTGGTCCGGGCCGGCTGTACTCACGCGCGAGCCTGCTTCTTGAGCTGCCAGTCGGCCACGAGGATCGTCAGGCAGGAGAGCAACGGAATCACGGCCAGCAGGCTGTATCCGAGGGCTCCGATGACGTTCCAGACCAGGTAGAGCACGGCAACCAGCTTGATCGTCTGGGAGAAGTTGGCACCCAAGCGCGGGTTACGGATGAGTTCTCGGTACCTGAAAAACAGGACCAGCATCAGTACGGGTGCGATCATCATCGGCCATGCCACGTAGCCGTAGGTGAGCCAGGTCATTCCGCCGTACTCGCTGCCGATATCCTGGAAGGCGAAACAGAGAATCGGTGCCAGTGTGTATGCGGCAAGGAACTTCATGGCCCGTGATTCTTGTGGGCTGTTTGCTGGAATTGTTGCCACTGGCTTAACTCCCTGAAATTGCTCTCTGAACGTTGGTGAAATTGGGTCCAGCAGTGGTCACCAGCGGCTCCCGACTTCACGGGTCAGGACATCTTTGGCGTTGCCGTACTGTTCCCCGTAAGGTCCCTTTTCCCCAAGTTTGTCGCCCACGTCGACCAAGGTAGCAGCCGCATAGTTCAGCTTGAACTGCATTGCGGCCTTCTTCATCTCGTCGGCCGCCCTCACCACATTGGGGTCCGAACCGAACTCGGCGCGCATGGCCTTGGCGAACTTGCTCGCGCTCACGACCTCCCTGTCGCCGCCCAGCAGGCGGTCCAGTCGAGTCGTCCCGGGCCGTGTCTCCCTCGACCCGGCCCGGCGCAGCGCATTCTTCGCGCGCACGGCCTTCGCCCCGCGGGCCGAGTCCGTGCCGTAGCGCATGATGTTCCTGTCGAGCAGCTTGCGCAGATTCGCGTACCGCTGGAACCGCCCCGCCCTGCTCGCGGACTTGAGGGTTGCCGCTGCGGCCTTCACCCCCTTCATCGCGACGCTGCCGAATCCCAGCGTCGCCAGCGCGAAGGCGTCCATGGCGACGTCCGCCCAGTTCCCGTCGCCGGACAGGGCAAGCATGGTGTGTCCCACGCCGACGAGCGCCGTGAGGCTGATGGTGGTCACCGTAATGAGGGTCGCCAGCCATCCGACGGGCGTGAAGAGGAGAGCGATGCCCCCGATGACGGTCGCCGCCCAGCTCAGGATCTCAACGACGCTCTTGATCGTGTCCGCGTGCTCGTGGACCCAATCCTTGAAGTTCTCCCATCGGCTGTCCTTGATGATGTCGGAGATGTCGCGGCCGATATTCTCCGCATGATGCCGGGCGCGGGAGTCGCGCTCGGAGACGACCTCGTTCAGCTGTTTCTGGTACGGCACCAGGTGGCTGCTGGGGTCGGATTCCTCCGGAGCCTCCTTGTCGCCGTCCCTCTTGGCCTCGGCTTCCGTCTTCCTCACCTCGGCAGCGTGTTCTTCGTCGGCCCGCTTCGCGGCCCGGAGGACGCCGTCGGCCCGCTCCTGGAAGTCCTCCAGCTCGTTGGCCCATTTGCCGAGGTCGCCGACCACGCGTTCGTAGCGGGCCGCCGTCTCGCGGAAGTGCTTCTCGAGGTCGCCGGAATCTTCCCGGATCTTGTCGGCGTACTTTCCCTGTAGCGCGTCGCCGTCGGAGGCCTTGCGCAGGATGGCGGCCTGGTCGCGCAGGGTCGAGGCGAGGTTCTTCATCCGGGTGACCTCGTCGCGGATGTCCGCCGGGTCGCCGGGGACCGGGTCCTTCTCGGTCAGCGGGTGCCAGTCGACCGGGCGGCGCCGTCCCTTGCCTGTACCCATCGGTTATTTGCTCCCGCTTTTTGCGCGCTTTTTCTCGTTCGCGTTCTTGAGATCGAGGTCCAGCTTCTCGAATGTCCTGTGCGCGGTCTCGACCTGTTCACCCAAGGTCTTGACTTTCTCCAGGAGTTCGCGCCGATAGTTGTCCCAGTTGTTGACGAAATCGTCCATCTTGCCGGCGATGGTGTCGTGCCCCCAGATGTCATGGATGTCGGCGCGATGTTCTTCGATTCCGTCGAGGGCCTTCTTGATGCTGTTCAGATTCTTCTTCGAAGATTCCAGAAGCATGTAGTCGGCTACCAGGCGGTCGTGCTGCCCCACAGGCACCTCCGTTTGATCAGGGGGTCGACGGACGAGTTGCCTTGGACCGGTCGCCGCCGCGGGCGGACGGTGCCGGGGCCGCGACTGCGGTCGGTGCGGCGGCTGCCGGCGGTGCGGGGTGGCGATTCACGGGTGTCTCCCGGAGGGGCGAGGCGCTTTTAGCGTGCCAACGCTAGCGATGGGCCTGGAGTGACGGCAGTGAGGTTTACGTCGAGCCCTATTCGTCAACCGCGCGAAGCGGACGGAACCCAAAGGGGGTAGCGCGTTCCGGGAGGGGCATGGGCCCGACGTCCGTCCTTCCGTACCGGGCATCCTGGCCGTGTGCTTTATGCGCGGCAGATTCGCGGTCGGCCCAACGGCTGTGAGCCGCTGCACTCGACCGGCTCACCCCAGCCGCTTCACCAGCGTGTACTCCGTGATCCCCGGCGGGTAGTCGGGGATCACGCACACCACGTCGTAGCCGCGCCCCGTGTAGAAGTCCGGTGCCTGGAAGTCCCAGGTCTCCACGCGGGCGGCGGCGCAGCCGCGTTCGGTGCGGGCGGTGCGTTCCGCCTCGTCGAGAAGGGCCGAGCCCAGGCCCGCGCCCCTGTGCCGGCCGTCCACCCACAGGTAGGTCACGTGGAGCCAGGCCGCCCAGGTGTGACCGACCAGGCCGCCCGCCAGAGCGCCGGTGTCGTCCAGCACCCACACGTGCAGCGGGAATTCGCGTTCGTGAGGGGTTCCGCGCAGGGAGCGCAGGACGGAGGAGGCCGCTGTGTTCGTCTCCCGCAGGCGGGTGCGCAGCAGATTGCGCCGTTCCTTGTCGACTTCTGTCACAAGACGAAACATGCGGCTCACCATAAACGCGCCGGGGAGTCAGTTCTGCAAATAGCCTTCCGCTCCCGGCGCCCGCCCGTACTCTGATGAGCAGCACCGGTGGGGGCCGGTGCCGTTCAGGGGGCGAGACAGCCGGGTACGACGCCCGGGGCGGGGGTAGCGGTTACTGCACGGCGGCGGCCGTGCGGCTGCGGCGACCCGTCCCGGAGTACCGAGCACAACAGCACAGCTGGATGCGGGGCCCTGGGCGTCGTACCCGTGCCGGTGCCGTCATCCGAGGACGGACAGACGATGGGTATCCCCTGCTCCGTGCGGAGCTCGGGGGAGGGGGTTTCGTGGTTCGTATCCGAGTCCTGGTCGTCGACGACCATCGCATCTTCGCCGAGTCGCTCGCCGCCGCACTGGCCGCCGAGCCGGACGTCGACGTCTCCGCGGCCGGCAGTGGTCCGGCCGCACTGCGCTGCCTGGAACGGGCCGCGTCCGAGGGGCGGCGGTTCGACGTGCTGCTCGTCGACGCCGATCTGGGCGGCCACGTGCCCGGCACCCGGCCCGCCGTGCCCGTGCGGGACGGCAACGAGGACGGGCTGGTCGACGGGATCTCGTTGGTCGCCGGGGTGCGGTCGGGGCAGCCGGGCGTACGGATCGTCGTCCTCGCCGAGAAGGACGATCCCCGGCGGGCCGCCCTCGCGCTGGGGGCCGGAGCCTCGGGGTGGGTGGCGAAGGACTGTTCGCTGTCGCGGCTGCTCAGTGTGATCCGGGGTGTGCTGCGGGACGAGACGCATCTGCCGCCCGCGCTGCTCACGGGCGTCCTGCGCGAGCTGACCGCCGCCCGCAAGCACCGCACCGAGAGCGAGATGCTGGTGGAGTCGCTGACCCCGCGCGAGCGCGAGGTGCTGCGCTGCATGGTCGCCGGGCTGGGGCGCAAGGCGGTCGCGGAGCGGCTGTATCTGTCCCCGCACACGGTGCGCACCCACATGCAGAACGTGTTGGGCAAGCTGGGCGTCCACTCCACCCTGGCCGCGGTCGCGCTGGCCCGCAGGGCCGGGGTGGGGCCGGCCGATCTGGACCGGCCCTCAGCCGGGGATGTTGTCGAACGGGGCGGTCAGCTGGCGTAGCAGGGCCGCCAGTTCGCTGCGCTGGGCGCGGGACAGCTCGCCCAGGATCGCCCGCTCCTGGGCCAGCAGGCCCGCCAGTGACTGGTCGGCGCGGTCCCGTCCCTCGTCCGTGAGGCGGACCAGGACCCCGCGCCGGTCGCTGGGGTCGGGCAGGCGCTCCACCAGGCCCTTCTTCGCGAGGCGGTCGATGCGGTTGGTCATCGTGCCGGAGGTGACCAGGGTCTGGGTGAGGAGCTGGCCCGGGGAGAGCTGGTACGGGGTGCCCGCGCGGCGCAGCGCGGTGAGCACGTCGAACTCCCACGGCTCCAGTTGGTGTTCGGAGAACGCCAGCCGCCGTGCGCGGTCCAGGTGCCGGGCCAGCCTGCTGACGCGGCTCAGCACCTCGAGCGGTTCCACGTCGAGGTCCGGGCGCTCCCGGCGCCACGCTGCGACCAGCCGATCGACCTCGTCCTCCATGACGATCAGTGTAGTGGTTGTGTCGACGTGAAGTCTCTTGATGTCAACTGTCTTGGCATCGAGATACAATGGTGGTGACGCTGGGTACCCGTCCCGCACGGACACCCTCTGGAGGCTCCATGCCCGCCACCGCCCCCACCTGGGACCCCGCCCAGTACCTGCGCCACGCCGGCCACCGCGCCCGCCCCTTCACCGACCTCCTCGCCCGGATACCCGACCTCCCCGCCGACCCGCCCCGCATCGCCGACCTCGGCTGCGGCCCCGGCAACGCCACCGTCCTCCTCGCCGACCGCTGGCCCACCGCCCGCATCACCGGCTACGACAACTCACCCCGCATGCTCGAACGCGCCCGCGAGTACGCCGGCCCCACCCCCGGCGGCGGCCACCTCGACTTCGCTCCCGCCGACGCCCGCACCTGGACCCCCGACGAGCCCTGCGACCTCCTCGTCAGCAACGCCACCCTCCAGTGGGTCCCCGGCCACGCCGACCGCTTCGGCGACTGGATCGACCGCCTCGCCCCCGGCGGCACCCTCGCCCTCCAGGTGCCCGGCAACTTCGACGCCCCCAGCCACCGCCTGATGCGCGAACTCGCCGGCTCCCGGCGCTGGCGGGACCGGCTCACCGGCGTCCTGCGCCACGACGACGCCGTCCTCACCCCCGAGGCCTACCTCGCCCGCCTCACCGCCACCGGCTGCACCGCCGACGTGTGGGAGACCACGTACGTCCACCTGCTGCCCGGCGACGACGCCGTCCTCGACTGGGTCAAGGGGACGGGACTGCGGCCCGTACTGGACGCCCTCGCCGACGACCCGGCGGCCCGCGACGCGTTCGTCGACGAATACCGGGCCGTCCTGCGCGCCGCCTACCCCGCCCAGGCGCACGGCACCCCGTTCCCCTTCCGCCGCGTCTTCGCCGTCGCACGGAAGGAACCCGGGGGAGACAGGCGATGATCACCGGCCTCGACCACGTGCAGCTCGCCGCACCACCCGGCGCCGAGGGGCGGCTGCGCGCCTTCTACGCCGGGGTCCTCGGTATGACCGAGACTCCCAAGCCGCCCGCGCTCGCCGCCCGCGGCGGCTGCTGGTTCGAGGCGGGCACCATCCGGCTCCACCTCGGAGTCGAGACGACCGGCTTCCGCCCCGCCCGCAAGGCCCACCCCGGGCTGCGGGTCACCGGGATCGACGCGTACGCCACCCGCCTGGAGGCCCACGGCACGCCCGTCACCTGGGACGACGACCTGCCCGGCCACCGTCGCTTCCACTGCGCCGATCCGGTCGGCAACCGCCTGGAGTTCCTGGAGCCGGACGGCCACGCCCGGCCGTGAGCCCCGCCCGGCCCCGGCCCCTCCGACCCCCGCCCCGGCTCACACCACGCCGTCCGCGACGAGTGCGTCGACGGCCTCCTCCGACAGTCCGAGACCGCCGAGGACGGCGCGGGTGTGCTCGCCCAGCGCCGGGACCGCCTCCATGCGGGGTGCCTCGCCGGTCGGGCCGGGCGGCGCCGTCGCCGGGACGGGGCCGGCCGGTGTGGGCACCTCGTGCAGGCGTCCGCGCGCGGCCAGCTGAGGGTGGTCCCACACCTCGGCGAGCGTGTTCACGCGGGCGTTGGCCACCGGCACCGCGTCCAGCAACTCGATCGCCTCGGCCGCGGTCAGCTCCGCGAACCGCGCCGCGATCAGCTCGCCCAGCGTGTTCCTGTGGGTGTCGCGGTCCGCGTTGGTGGCGTAGTCCGGGTGATCGGCCAGCTCCGGACGGCCCAGGAAGCGCGCGCAGAAGCCGTGCCACTCGCGCTCGTTCTGCACCGCCGTCATCACGACCTTCCCGTCGCCCGCCGTGAACGGGCCGTACGGGTAGATCGTCGCGTGCGCCGCCCCAGCCCGCGGCGGCGGCTCGGCCCCTCCGAAGGAGTAGTACAGCGGGAAGCCCAGCCACTCCACGGTGGCCTCCAGCATCGACACGTCCAGGTGCGTGCCCCGTCCCGTCCGGCCGCGTTCGAGCAGGGCGCCGAGGACCGAGCTGTACGCGTACATCCCGGCGGCGATGTCCGACACCGGGATGCCCGCCTTCGCCATGCCGTCCGGCGTACCCGTGACCGACAGCAGCCCCGCCTCGGACTGCACCAGCAGGTCGTACGCCTTGCGGTCCGCGTAGGGACCAGGTGCGCCGTAGCCGGAGATGTCGCACACGATCAGCGCCGGATGCGCCGCCCGCAGCTCCTCGGCGCCCAGCCCGGCCCGGGCCGCGGCGCCCGGCGCCAGGTTCTGCAGGAAGACGTCGGCGTCCGCGATCAGCCGGCGCAGCAGCTCCAGGCCCCGCGGGTCCTTGAAGTCCAGGGTGAGGGACTCCTTGTTGCGGTTGGCCCAGACGAAGTGCGAGCTCAGACCCCGCACCCGGGTGTCGTACGCCCGGGCGAAGTCCCCCGTCCCCGGGCGCTCCACCTTGATCACCCGCGCGCCGAGGTCGGCGAGCTGACGGCTGGCGTAGGGAGCGGCGATCGCCTGCTCCAGCGAGACGACGGTGACTCCGCGCAGCGGTTGCATGCCCTCAGCTCTCAGCTCTCAGCTCTCGGCCTTCAGCTCTCGGCCCTCAGCAGCTCTCGGCCCTCGGCTCTCGGCCTTCAGCTCTTCCGGTGCCCTATCAGCCGCGGCTTCGGTTCCAGGCCGTCCAGGCCGTGCCACGCCAGGTTCACCAGGTGCGCCGCCACCTCCGCCTTCTTCGGGCGGCGCACGTCCAGCCACCACTGGCCGGTCAGCGCCACCATGCCCACCAGTGCCTGCGCGTACAGCGGGGCCAGCTTGGCGTCGAAGCCGCGGCTCTTGAACTCCCGGCCCAGGATGTCCTCCACCTGGGTGGCGATGTCCGAGATGAGGGACGCGAACGAACCCGTCGACTGCGGGATGGGGGAGTCGCGGACCAGGATGCGGAAGCCGTCCGTGTACTCCTCGATGTAGTCCAGCAGCGCGAAGGCGGCCTGCTCGCACAGCTCCCGCGGATGGCCCGCGGTCAGCGAGCCGGTCACCATGTCGAGCAGCCGCCGCATCTCGCGGTCCACGACGACCGCGTACAGCCCCTCCTTGCCGCCGAAGTGCTCGTACACCACCGGCTTGGACACCCCGGCCTTCGCCGCGATCTCCTCCACCGACGTGCCCTCGAAACCCTTCGCCGCGAAGAGGGTGCGGCCGATCTCCAGCAGCTGCTGGCGGCGCTCGGCACCGGTCATCCGGGTGCGACGTGCCCGCCGCGGCTTCTCGTTGCTCGGGGTGCTGCTGGAGTCGGTCGCCACGGCGTCAATCATGCCGCCTTCGCCGTCTCCTTCCGGCGGCGGGCGCCGTCTTGATCCGTGTTGCGGCGCGAATCGATACGCGAGCGTGACGGCCAGCGCACGTCGTACGCCCACCCCAGCTGCTCGAACCAGCGGATCAGCCGGGCGGAGGAGTCCAGCTGCCCGCGCATCACGCCGTGCCGCGCGGAGGTCGGGTCCGCGTGGTGCAGGTTGTGCCAGGACTCACCGCAGGACAGCACCGCCAGCCACCACACGTTGCCCGAACGGTCCCGGGACTTGAAGGGGCGCTTGCCCACGGCGTGGCAGATCGAGTTGATCGACCAGGTCACATGGTGCAACAACGCCACCCGCACGAGTGAACCCCAGAAGAACCCGGTGAACGCCCCCCACCAGGACATCGTGACCAGCCCGCCGATCAGCGCCGGCAGCGCCAGGGACACCACCGTCCACAGGATGAACTGGCGGGAGATCGCCCGCAGCGCCGGGTCCTTGATCAGGTCCGGGGCGTACTTGTCCTGCGGCGTCTGCTCCTCGTCGAACATCCATGCGATGTGCGCCCACCACAGGCCCTTCATCAGGGCCGGCACCGTCTCGCCGTACCGCCACGGCGAATGCGGGTCGCCCTCGTCGTCGGAGAACTTGTGGTGCTTGCGGTGGTCCGCCACCCAGCGCACCAGCGGCCCCTCGACCGCCATCGACCCCGCGATCGCCAGCGCGATCTTCAACGGCCGCTTCGCCTTGAACGAACCATGGGTGAAGTGGCGGTGGAAGCCGATCGTGATGCCGTGACAGCCCAGGAAGTAGAAGAAGACCAGCAGCCCCAGGTCCAGCCAGCTCACCCCCCACCCCCACGCCAGCGGCACCGCCGCCACCAGCGCCAGGAACGGAAGGGTGATGAACAGCAGCAGCGTGATCTGCTCGATCGAGCGCTTCTGTTCACCGCCCAGCGTGGCGGAGTACGCCCCGCCGCCGTCGGCCGGCTGCGGAGCGTCTGGGATCACATCGGAACTCGAGGTCATGCGCGTCCCCTATGGGGTCGAGGGTGGGGTCGGGGTGTGTCGCCGGTGCCGGCTCCGGGAACCATGCACGGGTTTCCTACGGTTCCGTAACCTACGGCGACGTAAGTATGGCAGTGCGTGGCCGCGCGGCAAGAGCCCCAGAGCCTGCGCGTCCTGGCCGACACCTATCCTGGAAGCCGGTCGGACAGCGCGGTCCGCTCTGATTACTTCCCGGACGTCCGGCCCGGTAAGCGGCGCCCGCCGCGCGAGACGGCCGTCCGGGTTCCCTCCAGACCAGCTTCAACACTGCAAGGAGCCGCACCTGTGAGCAGTGCCGACGACCAGACCACCACGACGACCAGCAGCGAGCTGCGCGCCGACATCCGCCGACTGGGTGATCTCCTCGGAGAGACGCTGGTCCGGCAGGAGGGCCCCGAGCTGCTGGAACTCGTCGAGAAGGTACGCCGACTCACCCGCGAGGACGGCGAGGCCGCCGCCGAACTGCTGCGCGGCACCGAACTGGAGACCGCCGCCAAGCTCGTCCGCGCCTTCTCCACCTACTTCCACCTCGCCAACGTCACCGAACAGGTCCACCGCGGCCGCGAGCTGGGCGCCAAGCGCGCCGCCGAGGGCGGACTCCTCGCCCGTACGGCCGACCGGCTGAAGGACGCCGACCCCGAGCACCTGCGCGAGACCGTCCGCCACCTCAACGTGCGCCCCGTCTTCACCGCGCACCCCACCGAGGCCGCCCGCCGCTCCGTCCTCAACAAGCTGCGCCGCATCGCCGCCCTCCTGGACACCCCGGTCAACGAGTCCGACCGGCGCCGCCTCGACACCCGCCTCGCCGAGAACATCGACCTGGTGTGGCAGACCGACGAACTGCGCGTGGTCCGTCCCGAGCCCGCCGACGAGGCCCGCAACGCCATCTACTACCTCGACGAACTCCACGCCGGCGCCGTCGGCGACGTCCTGGAGGACCTGACCGCCGAGCTGGAGCGCGCCGGAGTCAAGCTCCCCGACGACACCCGCCCCCTCACCTTCGGCACCTGGATCGGCGGCGACCGCGACGGCAACCCCAACGTCACCCCCCAGGTGACCTGGGACGTCCTCATCCTCCAGCACGAACACGGCATCAACGACGCCCTGGAGATGATCGACGAACTGCGCGGCTTCCTCTCCAACTCCATTCGCTACGCCGGTGCGACCGAGGAACTGCTGTCCTCCCTCCAGACCGACCTGGAACGGCTCCCGGAGATCAGCCCCCGCTACAAGCGCCTCAACGCCGAGGAGCCCTACCGGCTCAAGGCCACCTGCATCCGCCAGAAGCTGGAGAACACCAAGCAGCGGCTCGCCAAGGGCATCCCCCACGAGGACGGCCGCGACTACCTCGGCACCGCCCAGCTCATCGACGACCTGCGCATCGTCCAGACCTCGCTGCGCGAGCACCGCGGCGGCCTCTTCGCCGACGGCCGCCTCGCCCGCACCATCCGCACCCTGGCCGCCTTCGGCCTCCAGCTCGCCACCATGGACGTCCGCGAACACGCCGACGCCCACCACCACGCCCTCGGCCAGCTCTTCGACCGGCTCGGCGAGGAGTCCTGGCGCTACGCCGACATGCCCCGCGACTACCGCACCAAGCTCCTCGCCAAGGAGCTGCGCTCCCGCAGGCCGCTCGCCCCCAGCCCGGCCCCCGTCGACGCGCCCGGCGAGAAGACCCTCGGCGTCTTCCAGACCGTCCGCCGCGCCCTGGAGGTCTTCGGGCCCGAGGTCATCGAGTCCTACATCATCTCCATGTGCCAGGGCGCCGACGACGTCTTCGCCGCGGCGGTGCTGGCCCGCGAGGCCGGACTGATCGACCTGCACGCCGGCTGGGCCAAGATCGGCATCGTGCCGCTCCTGGAGACCACCGACGAGCTCAAGGCCGCCGACACCATCCTCGAGGACCTGCTCGCCGACCCCTCCTACCGGCGCCTGGTAGCCCTGCGCGGCGACGTCCAGGAGGTCATGCTCGGCTACTCCGACTCCTCCAAGTTCGGCGGCATCACCACCAGCCAGTGGGAGATCCACCGCGCCCAGCGCCGCCTGCGCGACGTCGCCCACCGCTACGGCGTACGGCTGCGCCTCTTCCACGGCCGCGGCGGCACCGTCGGCCGCGGCGGCGGCCCCACCCACGACGCGATCCTCGCCCAGCCCTGGGGCACCCTGGAGGGCGAGATCAAGGTCACCGAGCAGGGCGAGGTCATCTCCGACAAGTACCTCATCCCGGCCCTCGCCCGGGAGAACCTGGAGCTGACCGTCGCGGCCACCCTCCAGGCCTCCGCCCTGCACACCGCGCCCCGCCAGTCCGACGAGGCCCTGGCCCGCTGGGACGCCGCGATGGACGTCGTCTCCGACGCCGCCCACACCGCCTACCGGCACCTGGTCGAGGACCCCGACCTGCCGACCTACTTCCTGGCCTCCACCCCGGTCGACCAGCTCGCCGACCTGCACCTGGGCTCGCGGCCCTCCCGCCGCCCCGGCTCCGGCGTCTCGCTCGACGGACTGCGCGCCATCCCGTGGGTGTTCGGCTGGACCCAGTCACGGCAGATCGTCCCCGGCTGGTACGGCGTCGGCTCCGGCCTCAAGGCCCTGCGCGAGGCCGGCCTGGACACCGTCCTGGACGAGATGCACCAGCAGTGGCACTTCTTCCGCAACTTCATCTCCAACGTCGAGATGACCCTCGCCAAGACCGACCTGCGCATCGCTCAGCACTACGTCGACACCCTCGTCCCGGACGAGCTCAAGCACGTCTTCGACACCATCAAGGCCGAACACGAGCTCACCGTCGCCGAGGTCCTGCGCGTCACCGGCGAGAGCGAACTGCTGGACGCCGACCCGGTCCTCAAGCAGACCTTCACCATCCGCGACGCCTACCTCGACCCCATCTCCTACCTCCAGGTCGCCCTCCTCGGCCGCCAGCGCGAGGCCGTCGCCGCCAACGAGGAACCGGACCCGCTGCTCTCCCGGGCCCTCCTCCTCACGGTCAACGGCGTGGCAGCGGGCCTCCGCAACACGGGCTGACGCAACCCGCCCCCCAGCTGCGGGCAGTCGTGCCGCTGGGGCGGCACGGGTGGGCGCAGGCGGCACCCCGCCAGCGCCGGGCAGCGCGACCCGCCCCGCGCCCACCCCGACGCAGCCGCACGTGAAAACACCGGTGCCCCCGGAGCTCGTACCAGAGCCCGGGGGCACCCCCACGTCGTACGCCGAAACCTCACACCGCGAAGAACGCCGCCGTCAGCAGCGCAACCCCCACCCCCGCCATCCCCCACGCCACCCGAGTCCGCCGCAGCCCCCCGGCCACCACCACCGACGCCAGCAGCAACGCCCCACCCAACGGCACCCACGCGTACAGCATCCCCGCCGGCCCCGACCGCACCGCGTCGCCGCTCCCGGGCTTCAACACCACGCTGTACGTCCGCCCCTTCGCCACCGCGACCGAGTCCTCGATGAGCACCCGCTCCCGCGCCTGCGACCCCGCCGACACCGGCACGTACGGCCCACTGCACACCCCGTCACCGCACCGCGTCACCTCGACCGTGCCCTGCTCCCGCCCCTTGGTCAGCAGCACGTGCTGCGCCGTACCCCACGACGCCCACACCCCCGCGATCAGGATCAGCGCGGCCACCGTCCCCATCGCCGCGACCCGGCCGAACCGCAGCAGAACAGAGGAGGCGGACGACGCCTGACGGGCACGAGCGGCGGCGGCAGAGGCAGGCATGGCCGGGATCATTGGCCATACCTGCGCGCCCGGTCAACTCACCCGTGAACCATCGACGGACAAGTCAGGAGTTGTACGCGCTCTGCGCCCGCTCGAGCCCCTCGATCACCAGAGCCTCCACCGCGTCCGCCGCCCGGTCGACGAAGTAGTCCAGCTCCTTGCGCTCCGCCGACGAGAAGTCCCGCAGCACGAAGTCCGCCACCGGCATCCGCCCCGGCGGCCGCCCGATCCCGAACCGCACCCGGTGGTAGTCCGCACCAAGCGACTTCGTGATCGACTTCAGCCCGTTGTGCCCGTTGTCCCCGCCGCCCAGCTTCAGCCGCAGCACGCCGTAGTCGATGTCCAGCTCGTCGTGCACCGCCACGATGTTGCCGACCGGCACCTTGTAGAAGTCCCGCAGCACCGTCACCGGACCGCCCGACACGTTCATGAACGACATCGGCTTCGCCAGGATCACCCGCCGGTTGGCCGGCCCCGGCGGACCGATCCGCCCCTCCACCACCTGCGCCTGCGCCTTGCCGTGCCGCTTGAAACGCGCCCCCATCCGCTCCGCCAGCAGATCCGCCACCATGAAACCGACGTTGTGCCGGTTCGCGGCGTACTCGCCGCCCGGATTGCCGAGGCCGGCCACCAGCCAGGGAGCGCCCGCGTCCGTCGTCACGTCCATGTCTCCTTCGTATCCCTCGTACGAGTCCGTACCCGTCCACACATACGCGTCGGCCGCTGCCCCGCACGGGAACAGCGGCCGACCACACGATGACCGAGAGGAAGGATCAGGCCTCCGCGGCCTCGTCGTCACCCTCGGCCGGGGCCTCCTCGGCCTGCGCCGACAGAACCTGGAGCACCACGGTCTCCGGCTCGACGGCCAGCTTCACGCCGGACGGCAGCTCGATGTCCTTGGCGAGGACCGAGGCCGGCGCCTCCAGGCCCGCCACCGACACGGTGACCTGCTGCGGGATGTGCGTGGCCTCGGCCTCGACCGGCAGCGCGTCCAGGACGTACTCCAGCAGGAAGCCGCCCGGGGCCAGCTCGCCCTCGGCCTGCACCGGGATGTCGACGGTCACGGTCTCGCCGCTCTTGACCATCAGCAGGTCCACGTGCTCGAGGAAACCCTTGATCGGGTCGCGCTGCACCGACTTCGGGATCACCAGCTGGGTGCCCTTGCCGTCGATGAGCAGGTTGATCAGAACGTTCGGCGTACGCAGCGCCATCAGCAGGTCGTGACCCGGCAGCGTCACGTGCAGCGGCTCGAGACCGTGCTCGTACACCACACCGGGAACCTTGTTGTCACGACGGATACGGCGCGCGGCACCCTTGCCGAACTCGGTACGCGTCTCGACTGCGATCTTGACCTCAGGCATGGTCACTCCTCGTGGAAAACAGGAACGGACGTGGTCACCCGGCCACGAACGGCCTGCTACGAAGAGCGCGTCGATAACGGAGAGCCACACCCGCGAACACGAGTACGGCCTCCCTCGCCGAGCAACTTCAACAGTCTACTCGGAGAGGAAGGCCGTACCCAAAACGATCAACAGGCGGGACCCGGACGGGGAACGGCACCTGCAGAACGGTTACTGCACAACGCTCACTGCTCGTCGAACAGGCTCGTCACCGAACCGTCCTCGAACACCTCACGCACCGCACGCGCGATCGTCGGCGCGATCGACAGCACCGTGATCTTGTCCAGCTCCAGCTCGTTCGGCGTCGGCAGCGTGTCCGTGAACACGAACTCGCTCACCTTCGAGTTCTTCAGCCGGTCCGCCGCCGGACCCGACAGCACACCGTGCGTCGCCGTCACGATGACGTCCTCCGCACCGTGCGCGAACAGCGCGTCCGCCGCCGCACAGATCGTGCCGCCCGTGTCGATCATGTCGTCCACCAGGACGCAGATACGCCCCTTCACGTCACCCACGACCTCGTGCACCGTGACCTGGTTCGCCACGTCCTTGTCACGCCGCTTGTGCACGATCGCCAGCGGCGCACCCAGACGGTCGCACCAGCGGTCCGCCACCCGCACCCGGCCCGCGTCCGGCGACACCACCGTCAGCTTCGAACGGTCCACCTTCGCACCCACGTAGTCCGCGAGCAGCGGCAGCGCGAACAGGTGGTCCACCGGGCCGTCGAAGAAACCCTGGATCTGGTCCGTGTGCAGGTCCACCGTCAGAATCCGATCCGCACCCGCCGTCTTCATCAGGTCCGCCACCAGACGCGCCGAGATCGGTTCACGCCCACGGTGCTTCTTGTCCTGCCGCGCGTAACCGTAGAACGGCACGATGACGGTGATGGAGCGGGCCGACGCGCGCTTCAGCGCGTCGATCATGATCAGCTGCTCCATGATCCACTTGTTGATCGGAGCCGTGTGGCTCTGGATCAGGAAGCAGTCCGCACCGCGCGCCGACTCCTGATAACGCACATAGATCTCACCGTTGGCGAAGTCGAAGGCCTTCGTCGGGACGACCCCGACACCCAGCTGGTGGGCGACCTCCTCGGCAAGCTCGGGGTGTGCGCGGCCGGAGAAGAGCATCATCTTCTTCTCGCCGGTCGTCTTGATCCCGGTCACAGCACTTTCTCCTCAGAGGTTCGCAGCTGAGCGACATGGGCGCTCACCCGACTGGCCGCGGGGGCGTCTCAGCTGGTGGGGTGCGGATGTGCACTTATCACGGTACGCCGTGTTCGACGCGCCGGTTTCCGGTCAGTCTTCGCCGCCCGCCTCGCGGGACACCGCCTCGGCCGCCTTCGCCGCCGCGCTCCCCGGACGCTTCCGGGCCACCCAACCCTCGATATTCCGCTGCTGGCCCCGGGCCACGGCCAGCGAACCGGGCGGCACATCCTTCGTGATCACCGAGCCGGCAGCGGTGTAGGCACCGTCCCCGACCGTGACAGGAGCCACAAACATGTTGTCCGAACCCGTACGGCAGTGCGAGCCGATCGTCGTGTGGTGCTTGTCCTGCCCGTCGTAGTTCACGAACACACTCGCCGCACCGATGTTCGAGAAATCACCGATCGTCGCGTCACCCATGTAGGAGAGGTGCGGAACCTTCGTCCCCTCACCGATCGACGCGTTCTTCGCCTCCACGAACGTACCGATCTTCGACTTCAGACCCAGCCGCGTCCCCGGCCGCAGATACGCGTACGGACCGACGGACGCCTGCGGACCCACGTGCGCACTCACGGCGACCGTGTTGTCCACCCGCGCCCCCGCGTCCACCCGGGTGTCCGTCAGCCGCGAATTCGGCCCGACCTCGCAGCCCTCACCGAGATGCGTGGACCCGTGCAACTGCGTACCCGGGTGGACGATCGCGTCCTGCTCGAACGTCACCGTCACGTCCACCCACGTCGTCGCCGGGTCCACCACCGTCACGCCGGCCAGCATCGCCCCGGTCAGCAACCGGTCGTTGAGAATCCGGCGCGCCTCCGCCAGCTGCACCCGGTTGTTGATCCCCGCGATCTCCCGGTGATCCCCGGCCACCGACGCACCGACCCGGTGCCCCGCCTCGCGCAGGATCCCCAGCACGTCCGTGAGGTACTCCTCACCCTGACTGTTGTCCGTACGCACCTTGCCCAGCGCGTCCGCGAGCAACTGCCCGTCGAAGGCGAACACACCCGAGTTGATCTCCCGGATCGCCCGCTGCGACTCCGAGGCGTCCTTGTGCTCCACGATCGCCGTGACCGCACCCGACGCCCCGTCCCGCACGATCCGCCCGTACCCCGTGGCATCCGGCACCTCGGCCGTCAGCACGGTGACCGCGTTCCCGTCGGCGGAGTGCGTGGCGGCGAGCGCCCTGAGCGTCTCGCCGGTGAGGAGGGGAGTGTCCCCGCAGACCACCACCACGGTCCCGTCCACGGCACCGCCCAGCACCTCCAGACCGATCCGGACGGCGTGCCCGGTGCCGTTCTGCTGCTCCTGGACGGCGGTGCGCACGTCGGGGGCGACCTCGGCGAGGTGCGCGGTGACCTTCTCGCGGGCGTGCCCGACGACGGCGACCAGGTTCTCGGGGTCCAGCTCACCGGCCGCGGCGAGCACGTGCCCGACGAGGGACCGGCCGCACAGCTCGTGCAGGACCTTGGGAGTGGCCGACTTCATACGGGTGCCCTCACCCGCTGCGAGAACGACGACGGCTGCCGGGCGAATGGCGCTCACGGGATGCCCTTCGGCTGTTGAGGAGGTGGGGACATCCGCAGGATACCGGGGTGGTTTGAGGGGGACATGAGTGCGGGCCCTGACTGGATGGCCAGAGCCCGCAACAAGGCCTTGCGCAATGGCTCCCCCGCAAGGATTCGAACCTTGTCCTGCTAGATCCAAAATCTAGTGTGCTGCCGGTTACACCACGGGGGAACGTGCGTCAGACCTTACCGGAGTCGTGTGACGGCGTCAGCGACGATTCCCGTCCACCAGCCTTCGATGCGGCGGTACAGCACGGCACTTTGTCGCACGGTGAGTACGAGGCAACCGTGGTAGTCGTTGCCAGTGTTCTTGCGTACCGTCTTCGGATTGTGCCGCTTGAGCGTCGTCTTGCCGAAGGAGTTGCGGTCCGCCCGGACGACGTCTGCCCAGTAGGCCTCCGCGGACTCGATGTCGGCAGTCTCGTGGATCATCACGCGGTAGGTGATGTGCCGGCGCTCGACGTCGAGCAGGTCGAGCCATGAGAGGAAGAGGCGGATCATGTCGGCGTCGCTGTTGACGAAAGTGACTCGTTCTCGTCGCGCATGTGGTTTGTCCTTCGTGCCCTCGGCCCAGTAGAGGGCTACGCCCACCAAAAACAGGTCGCGATCGGACAAAGCACCGATTTCCGCTGCTGCGACCTCCTTGGTCCGCCGTCGCTGCTCCTCCCGCACCGCCAGCTCGTGCTCCCAGCGCTTGCGTGCGGCGAGCTTCGCCTGCTCCGTCGGGTCGCGACGTTCCGGCTTCGGCAAGTCCCGCACCCACAGCGAGATCGAGCTCTTGCTGCACCCCAGCTCCGCCTCGATCTGGTCGTACGTCCAGCCTTGGAGGCGTAGCTCCCTGGCCTTCGCGCGCAGGTCGTCCTTCGCTCGAGGGCGCTTGGTCCACTCCGGCGGTGGTTCCCCCTTCACCAGTCGGTTGAGGATGTCGTTGTTGAAGACCTTCAACTCGTCGCGGATCTGCCGAAGGCTGTAGCCGGCCCGCCGCAGCGCCACCGCCCGCTCCCGCAGCCCTTCGAAGTCCGCGTACTTGTTCTGTGAACGTGCCATGGGCATACCGTCCGGCCGGAATCTTCGGCTCCGGAGGTGAACGGTCCAGGGTTCACCAGTTCGAGGGATATCGCGTCCTATCGTTTGTCGAAAGTCACCGGAAAAGGGGCGCCCCGCGCCCGTAGGCTGGAGGCATGACCACGACGGGGGAAGACCACGCACCGGCCCGGGGAGGGCCTTGGTGGTGGGACAGGCGGCGCGGTGCAGTGCTCGATGTGAGCCTCGGTGTCGTGTCCGCGCTGGAGTGCGCGGCGGAGGGGGTTCCGTTCGCGCGGGACGCCGGGATTCCGGCGGCGACGGGGGTGCTGTTCGGGCTGCTGGCCGGTTCGGTGCTGGTGGTGCGGCGGAAGTGGCCGATCGCGGTGGTGCTGGTGGCGCTGGCCATCACGCCGGCCGAGATGGGCTTCCTGATGGGCGTCGTCGGCCTGTACACGCTGGCGGCGTCGGAGTTGCCGCGGCGGATCATCGGGGCCCTGGCGGGGATGACGTTCCTGGGGACGCTGGTCGTGACGTTCGTGCGGCTGGGGCAGGACATGGCGCGGGACGGTCTGGAGCTGGGGGACTGGTTCCTTCCGTTCGCGTCGATCGCGACGTCGCTGGGGATGACCGCGCCGCCGTTGCTGCTCGGCCTGTACGTGGGGCAGCGGCGTCGGCTGATGGAGAGTCTGCGGGAGCGGGCGGACAGTCTCGAGCGTGAGTTGCAGTTGCTCGCGGAGCGGGCGGAGGAGCGCGCGGAGTGGGCGCGTGGCGAGGAGCGGACGCGGATCGCGCGGGAGATGCACGACGTGGTGGCGCACCGGGTGAGTCTGATGGTGGTGCATGCGGCGGCGTTGCAGGCGGTGGCCCGGAAGGATCCGGAGAAGGCGGTGAAGAACGCGGCCCTGGTGGGGGACATGGGGCGGCAGGCGCTGACGGAGTTGCGGGAGATGCTCGGGGTGCTGCGCAGCGGTGGGGACGGTGCGCGTGCGGAGCGGGCGTCGGTGCCGTTGGCGGCGGTGGGGGTGGCGGCTGCGGCTGCGGCTTCGCGGGCGGCGGAGGGCGGGGAGTCGTCGTCGGAGGGGCCGTGTCTGTCGGAGCTGGACGAGTTGGTCGGGCAGTCGGAGGCGGCCGGGATGGCCGTGGATCTGTCCGTGGAGGGGGAGGTGCGGGTGTATGCGGCGGAGGTGGAGTCGACGGCGTTCCGGGTGGTGCAGGAGGCGTTGACGAACGTGCACAAGCATGCGGCGGGTGCGAAGACGTATGTGCGGCTGGCGCACCGGGTGTCGGAGATCGCGATGCAGGTGGAGAACGAGCCGCCGCCGGAGCTGTCGGGTGAGGCGTCGGCGCGGTTGCCGTCGGGGGGCAACGGGCTGGTGGGGATGAAGGAGCGGGTGGCCGCTCTGGGGGGTGTGTTCGTGTCGGGGCCGACGGATGCGGGGGGTTTCCGGGTGTCGGCGGTGATTCCGGCGTCGTAGGCGTCGTAGGTCTTGGCGGCGGCGCAGGTCTCGTAGGCATCGTAGGCCTTGTGGCCGCGCCCTGCGTCAGCCGGTGGCGGTGAGGCGGGTCGGCTGGGTGCCGGCGACGAGGGTGGCGAGGGCGGTGTCGATGGTGGGGCCGAGGTACCAGTCGCCGGTGTGGTCGAGGGCGTAGACGCGGCCTTCGGTGTCGATGGCGACGAGGGCCTGGCTGTCGGTCTCGGTGCCGAGGGGGCAGGCGTGGGTGTCGAGGGCGCGGCCGAGGTCGCCGAGGGTGCGGGCCATGTGGAGGCCGTGCAGGGGGTCGAGGTGGAGGGTCGCGGGGGCGAGCTGGCGGCCGGGTCCGGTGGGGGCGATGTGGAGGCCGCCGAATTCGGCCCAGGCCTCGACGGCGGCGGGGAAGACGGTGTGGCGGTGTCCTGCGGGTGAGGTGTGCTCGCGCAGGGTGTCGGCCCAGATCTCGGCCTGTTTGATGTCCCAGCGTCCGGGTTGCCAGCCGGCGTCGCGGAGTGCGGCGTCGACGGGGACGGGGAAGCGGGTGGTGGAGGTGCGGTCGGCTTGCATCGGCCCTTGGTTCGTCTCGGTCGGCTGGTTCGGCCCGGTCTGTGCTGTCAGCCCTTGTCCGTCGTGGGGTCGACGACGCGGACGCCGAAGTGGGCGGTGAGGGCGGTGCAGGCGCGGCAGGGGGTGGCGAAGGCGCCGTGGAGGGGGTCGCCGTCCTCGCGGATGCGGCGGGTGGTGAGTTTGGCGTGTTTGAGTGCTTTGCGGGCTTCGCCGTTGGTCATGGGTTTGCGTGCGGCGCGTTTGCTGCGTGCGGCGTCGGCGGTGGCGAGGTGCCGTGAGATGAGGATGGTCTCGGCGCAGCGTCCGGTGTAACGGTCTCGTTGGCCGCTGGTGAGGGTGTCGAGGAAGTCCTGGACGAGGTGGTGCAGGGCGGGCGGTGCGTCGGCGCGTGTCGCGGTGCCGGTGAGGGTGGTGCCGCGTACGGAGAGGGCGGCGGCGACGGTGGGGAGTATGCCGTCGCGGCGGTGCCGGAGGGTGGGGGCCTGGGCGGCGTCGGTGCTGCTCCAGCCGATGCGGGGGTCGCCGCCGCGTGGGTCGCCGCCGCGGGGGTCGTCGGACCGCCCGGTGTCGGGTCCCGTCTGTGTCGCACTCATGATCGTTTCCCCTCCTGAGCATCCCCCCGAAGGTCACAGGGTGCCAAATCCCGTGGCTGCTGCGGAAGCTGGGGCGTGGCGACACGCCCGGGTATGGGCGGTGTGTCACGGGAGGGTGACGGCTGGTCACGGAAGCGGGGTGGCGGCCGCCGGGTGCGGGGTCCGGCGCCGGTGACCCCTCTGGCCGTACCGCATAGGCTGTCGGCACCGCGATCGGACGCGGTGCCATCAGACAGTGCAGGCAGATCAGACGGATCTGGCAGCAGACAGACGCCGCAGGGGGCAACCGCCATGACGACAGGTCGGCTCGGGCAAGCAGCCGCGCCGCCGAACGCGGCCTATGCCGGGCAGGTCGTGCATTTCCCGGATCCGGTGCGTGCGGCCCGTCACCCGAGAGGGGTACGGGTGGATGCGGGTGGTTACCCCGTTTTCTCGCCGTACGCGCGTGCGGTCGCGGAGATCGCGGATCCGCCGGAGGGGTTCGGGGTCGACGAGCTGCGGCTGACGGACTACGTGTCGGCGAACGCGGCCCTGTCGGCGTCGGGGCACGAGCTGTGGGACACGGTGCCGGCGGTGGCGACGCCGCACGGCTGGACGTGGCACCACGTGGTGGGTTCGCGGCGCATGGAGCTGGTCCCGGTCGAGGTGAAGGCGCTGCTGCGGCACCACGGCGGGATCTCGACGGCGGTGGTGGACCAGGGCAAGCGCGGGACGCGGCCGTTGCAGGAGACGCGTCCGGTGCACTTCGGTCTGCCGAAGTCGGGTGTGGCCGTCACGGAGCAGCAGGTGCAGGGGGTCGAGGAGGACCTCGGGTACCGGCTCCCGGGTGCCTACCGGTCGTTCCTGAAGGCGGCGGGCGGCTGCGCGCCGGTGGGTACGGCGCTCGACGCGGAGCTGGGGCTGCTGGTGGACCAGCCGTTCTTCACGGTGCGTGAGGAGGCGGCGGTCAACGACCTGGTCTATGTCAACAAGTGTCTGCGGGACCATCTGACGAAGGACTATCTGGGCGTCGCGTTCGTCCAGGGCGGTCTGCTCGCGGTGAAGGTGAAGGGCGAGCGGATCGGTTCGGTGTGGTTCTGCGCCTACGACGACGTGCGGGACGTGGACCCGTCGTGGCCGCCGGCGGACCGCGTGGAGCGGCTGCTGCTGCCGTGCGGTGAGGACTTCGACGCGTTCCTGTCGCGCCTGGCGGGCTCGCCGCCGGAGCTGGAGACGGTGGCGAACCTGATGGTGGACGGCGGGTTCGCGCGTGCGGTGCCCGCGTCTGCGCCGGTAGGGGAGTGAGCTGACGATGGTGACGTTCGCGCAGGCGCAGGAGCGCGCGGAGGAGTGGGTCAACGGCGAGCTGCCGGCGTACCAGCACCGTGAGGTGCGGGTGCGGGAGTTCGACCTCGGGTTCGTGGTGTGGGCCGAGGACCGTGCGGACGGGCCCCGTTCGGACGGGGGTGCGCAGCGGCTGGTGATCGCCCGGGACAGTGGCGAGGCGACGCTGTGGCCCTCGTTGCCGGTGGGTGAGGTGATCCGCCGGTACGAGGAGGAGTACGGCCGTCCGGACGAGGCGGAGGTGTCGGCTCCGGCGCCCGCGGCGCGGGTGGACCTGAACCAGACGTCGTTCCTGCTGAGTCCGCCGGAGTGGTTGCAGGAGGCGGCGGACCGGATCGGCATTCCGGATCGCCGGGGTGGGGATCAGGAGGGGCAGGACGGGCCGGAGGGCGGTGGCACCGGGGGAGCCGGGGCTGTCGCCGGTGCCGGGTCCGGGTCCGGTGCCGGTGGCGGGCTGCCCGAGACGCAGGCCGGGGTGCCGTCGGCTCCGGCGGCGCCGGCGGACGCCTCGTCCGGGAGCGGTGCGGGGTGGCCGGCCGCGGGCGCGGGTGACTCGGGGGCGGGCGCGGGTGCGTCCGGTGTGCCGAGTGGTCCGGGTGCGCCGGGTGCGCCTGCCGGGGCGACGCCCTGGGCGGGGACGGACACCAACGCGGACGCCGGTGAGGACCGTTCCGTACCGCTGCCCCAGACCGTGTTCGCACCGCCGTTGAGCGGTGCCGACGACGACACGCCGCCGCCCTCCGCGACGCCGGACGCCAAGACGGCGCTGATGTCGGGCGGCAGCCAGCTTCCGCCGACGGCGCTCTCGCCGGCGATCGGCGACCCGAACGCGCCGGGCGGGCCGGGCGCGCCGGGTGGTCCGAACGCCCCGGGCGTGCCTGCCGGGGCGGACACGCCGCCGCCCGCGCCGCCGACGCCGCCCGCCGGGCAGCCGTCCGCCGGGGACATCGCCGACGCCGCGACGAGCAAGGCGGGGCCCCCGCCGCGCCGTGGCGGTGGCGCGTCGACGCCGCCTCCGCCGAGCGCGCCGGGTGTGCCGGGCGCGCGTCCGGGGAGCACGCCCGCGCCGTCGGGGACTCCGGCACCGGGTACGCCGGCGGGTGGCTACGTGCCGACGCAGCTGGTGTCGTCGCTCGGCCCCGAGGGCCCGGCCGGTCCGGGAGGTCCGGGTGGTCCGGGTGGTCCGGGTGGTCCGGGTGGTCCTGGCGGCCCGGGTACGCCTCCCCCGCCCAACGCCCCCGGTACTCCGCCCCCGCCCAACGCCCCGCAGCCTCCGGCCGGTCCGGGCGCGCCGGGTACGCCGCCTCCGCCGAGTGCGCCGAACGCGCCGGGTGGGACGCCGCCGGGCGCTGTGCACCACGCCGCGACGATGCTGGCCGACCCGGGCCGGACGGGCGGCGGCGCCCCGCCGCCTCCCGGTCCTCCCGGGGCTCCTGGTGCTCCCGCCGCTCCGGGGGCGCCCGGCGCCCCTGCCGGTGCGGGCGCGCCGCCGCCTCCCCCGTCCGTTCCCGGCGCTCCGGGTGCCGTGCCGCCGCCGCCCGGTTCCGCAGGGGGCGCGGGCGGTGCCGTGCACCACGCGGAGACCATGCTGGCGTCGCCCTCCGTGGGCGGTCCCGGCGGCGTCGGTGCGCCGCCGCCCCCGCCGCCTCCCGGCGCTCCGGGCGCTCCGGGTGCTCCGGGCGCCCCCGGTGCCGTACCGCCGCCGCCGGGGCAGCCCGTGCCGGGTCAGCCCCCGGCGTACGGCTACCCGCCGCAGCCCACCGGTCAGCCGACCGTCGGCCCCGGCTACCAGGCCGTGCTGCGCTACCGCGCGCAGGACGGTTCCGAGCAGCAGCTGATCCGGCGTTCCGCGCCGGGCACGCCGCACCCGGAGTGGCAGATGTTCCACGAGCTGCGCTCCATGAACGTGCCGCCGGACCAGGTTCTCGAGCTGCACACCGAGCTGGAGTCGTGCGAGCTGCCGGGCGCGTACTGCGCGCGGATGATCCGGGAGCAGTGGCCGCAGGCGCGGATCACGTCGATCGCGCCGTACGGGCTGGACCACGCGAGCCGGCAGCAGGGCATGCGGCAGCTGCTGGCGCACCAGGGCGAGCTGCATCAGGTGGCCGACGGGCCGGCGCGTCCGGCGCCGGTGCGCGCTCCGCTGCCGCAGGTGCAGCCGGTGCCGCCGGTTCCGCCGGAGGCCGTCGGGCAGGAGTTGGCCGGGGCCTTCGGGCCGGGTGTGTTCCGGTTCGAGCAGGCCGCGGTGTCCCGGCAGGGGGTGCCGCCGGTGGTGGCGCACACGCTGGTGGCCGCGGGCCTGCCGATGGACATGGGGCCGTTCTTCTGGGCGCAGGCCCAGCCGGGGCGGCCGGTGCCGACGCTGGCGGAGCTGGCGGCGGAGCGCGGGGTGCAGCCGGCCTCGGACGCGGGGTCGTACCTCGTCGTGGGCAGTGACTTCGGCCGGGCGATCTGTGTGCAGTACGGCACGGCGGCCATCGTGGCGGTGCCGGTGGAGGCGGGTCCGGGCGGTGCGCCCGTGCCGCCGCAGTTCGTGAACTCGGGGCTGCCGGAGTTCGCGCGTTCCCTGGCGCTGCTGGGCCGGATGTGGCGGCTCAGGTTCGGTCTGAACCAGGAGCAGGCGGGCCGCTGGACCGTCGACTTCCAGGCGCAGTTGGCCGCGCTGGACCCGGCGGCGCTCGGGTCGCCGGAGAGCTGGTGGTCGGTGCTGCTCGAGCAGATGTGGGACGGGTTGCTGTGAGGCGCTCGCGCCGCTGAGGTGCCCGACGGGCGGGGCCCGGTCGACCTGTGGGTCGGCCGGGCCCCGCCCTTTTGTGTGCGGTGTGTCGGATTATGTGGGCTTACATCCGGTCCATAAAGTCGGTCGGGTCCATGTGATGCGGCAGGTTCACCGCGAGGTGAGCACAGGGTGATGCAGGGGTGATGGGCATGAGTGGTGCATCGGCGTCTCCCCACGGCTTCGTGACCGTGCGCGGCCGCGGCCGCGGCTACCGTCCCGAGCAGGTGGAGGCGTACGCCGCCGCCCTGTCCGAGGAGCGGGACGCGGCCTGGGAGCGGGCCGCCCGTCTCACCGTGCTGGCCCGGGAGATGGAGGAGGACCTGGGGGACCTGGAGGAGGTGGTCGAGCAGCTCACCGCGCAGGACTACGAGGTGCTGGGGGAGCAGGCGCGGGATCTGTTCCGGCTGGTCGAGGCGGAGGCCGAGGCGGTGCGCGAGCGGGCGCGCGGTGCCGCGGAGGGGCTGATGGAGGACGCGCGGGCGCACGCGGCCGGGGTGCGGGAGGCGGCCCGGGCGCATGCCGACGCCGTACGCGCCGAGGCCGACGAACGGGCGCGGCAGTTGCTGCTCGCGGCGCGCGCGGAGGCCGACGAGGCGCGGATCGCGGCGCGGCGCGAGGTGAAGGCGGAGCGCGCGGAGGCGCTGTCCGCGCTGCGCGAGACGCGCAGGCGTGCCACGGGGGCGGCGGCCGAGCAGAGCGGGGAGCTGGCCGGGCGGTGGGCCGCCGCCGAGCGGGCCGAGGAGGAGCGGGCGCGGGCCCTGGACGACCGTCACGCGGAGTTGACGGCGCGGGCCGAGCAGGAGGTGCGCGAGGCGGAGCGGGAGCTGGCCGACGCCCGGGAGGCGGCCGTGCGGCGTCAGGAGGAGGCCCGGGAGCGGGCGGCCGAGGTGGTCGCCGAGGCCCGGCTGTGTCAGGAGCGCGTCGCCCGCGACACGGAACGGGTGCTGCGCGAGCACGGGGAGCGGTGGGACGAGTTGCAGGCCCAGATGGACTCCGTGCGCAGCAGCCTCAGTTCGCTGACCGGCCGCGCGGTGGAGTGACGGTCTGACGGTCCGGGCGGGGCCGGCTTGACCCTGACGTCGCGTCAGGGTGGAGGCTCGGTGCGTCTGAAGGGGGAGGGCGACCCTGAGGTCCGCTCCGCCGGAGGGTGGACTGCCCCTAGGGGTACCTCCGTACTAGGGGTCGGGGAGGGTTCGTACCGACGGAGGACGAGGCGGGGGCGGTGGCGTCCTTAGTCTGGCTTTACGCCGCTGGGGGGCGGTGAACCGGAGCCGCGGGGGTGGGGTTTTCCTCAGTAGAAGACTGCGCTGAACACCAGCGCGGTCGACCCCCGGTTCCGGCCAGACTCTTCGAGACAGCAACCGGGACGGCCACAAGGCGCATGCGCGGCGGCACGGACGTCGCGCCGGGCACCGGCGGCTCACTCGATGACCGACATAGGAGACTTGACATGACATCGGCCGTAAGTATTCCCGCACACGGGAGCACTGGAGGGCGTACGGCCGTTGCCGCGCGAGCGCGGCAGGTCGTGAAGGCATACGGGTCGGGCGAGACCCGGGTGGTCGCCCTCGACCACGTGGACGTGGACATCGCCCGCGGGCAGTTCACCGCGATCATGGGCCCTTCGGGTTCCGGCAAGTCCACGCTGATGCACTGCCTGGCCGGCCTGGACACGGTCACCGGCGGGCAGATCTACCTCGACGAGACCGAGATAACCGGCCTGAAGGACAAGAAGCTCACGCAGCTGCGCCGGGACCGGATCGGCTTCATCTTCCAGGCGTTCAACCTGCTCCCGACGCTCAACGCGATCGAGAACATCACGCTGCCCATGGACATCGCCGGCCGCAAGTACGACCGCGCGTGGCTGGACCGCGTCGTGGAGACCGTGGGCCTCGCCGGGCGGCTCAAGCACCGGCCCACCCAGCTCTCCGGCGGCCAGCAGCAGCGGGTGGCGGTGGCGCGGGCCCTGGCCGCCCAGCCCGAGATCATCTTCGGTGACGAGCCGACCGGAAACCTCGACTCGCGCGCCGGCGCCGAAGTCCTCGGCTTCCTGCGCCGCTCGGTCACCGAGCTGGGCCAGACCATCGTCATGGTCACCCACGACCCGGTCGCCGCCAGCTACGCGGACCGCGTGCTCTACCTGGCCGACGGCCGGATCGTCGACGAGATGTACCAGCCCACCGCCGAGGCCGTCCTCGACCGGATGAAGGACTTCGACGCCCGGGGGCGCACGTCATGACCGTCGTGAAGACCTCGATGCGCAACTTCCTCGCGCACAAGGGCCGCATGGCGCTCTCGGCGGTGGCGGTGCTGCTGTCGGTGGCGTTCGTGTGCGGCACCCTGGTGTTCACCGACACGATGAACACCACCTTCGACAAGCTCTTCGCCGTCACCTCGTCGGACGTGACGGTCGCCCCGAAGGACGCCGAGGCCGAGGACACCCCGCAGAACGGGGTGCCCGAGTCGCTGCCGGCGTCCACGCTGGAGAAGATCCGTTCGGCCGACGGCGTCGAGTCCGTCGAGGGCGCGGTCGTCTCGATGAACGTGACCGTCGTCAACTCCGACAACGACAACGTGGGGGCCACCAGCGGCGCCCCGACCCTCGCCGGGAACTGGACCAGGAACGACCTGCGGTCCATGGAGATCACCTCGGGCCACGCGCCGCGCGGTCCGACCGAGACGATGGTCGACTCCGACACCGCCGACAAGCACGACCTGAAGATCGGCGACGAGCTGCGCACCATCGCGCAGACCGGCGACTTCAAGGCGAAGATCGTCGGTATCGCCTCCTTCACCGTCACCAACCCCGGTGCCGCGGTCGTCTACTTCGACACCCCCACCGCACAGCGTGAACTGCTCGGCGGCCCCGACCGGTTCAGCCAGTTCAACGTCACCGCGGCCTCCGGCGTCACCGACACGCAGCTCAAGCGCAACGTCTCCGGGGCCCTGGGCGACGGCACGTTCAAGATCCAGACGGCCAAGGAGGCGTCCGACGAAGGCCGCGCGGACGTCGGCGAGTTCATGGACGTCATCAAGTACGCCATGCTCGGCTTCGCCGGGATCGCGTTCCTGGTCGGCATCTTCCTGATCATCAACACCTTCTCCATGCTGGTCGCCCAGCGCACCCGCGAGATCGGACTGATGCGGGCCATCGGCTCCTCCCGCCGGCAGGTCAACCGCTCGGTGCTGGTCGAGGCGCTCCTCCTCGGCGTCGTCGGCTCGGTCCTCGGCGTAGCGGCCGGTGTCGGTATCGCCATCGGCCTGATGAAGCTGATGTCGGCGGCGGGCATGAACCTGTCCACCGACGACCTCACCATCAAGACGGCGACCCCCGTGACCGGCCTGATCCTCGGCGTCGTCGTCACCGTCCTGGCCGCCTACCTGCCCGCCCGCCGGGCCGGGAAGATCTCCCCGATGGCAGCCCTGCGCGACGCCGGGACCCCGGCCGACGCCAAGGCCGGCCGGCTACGCGGCCTGATCGGCCTGGTGCTCACCGGCGCCGGTGCCGCCGCCCTGCTCACGGCCGCCTCCGCCGACAAGGCGAGCGACGGTTCGATGATGCTCGGCGCGGGCATCGTGCTCTCCCTCATCGGCTTCGTCGTCATCGGCCCGCTGCTGGCCGGGTTCGTGGTGCGGGTGATCAGCGCGGTGCTGCTGCGGGCCTTCGGTCCCGTGGGCCGCCTCGCCGAGCGCAACGCCCTGCGCAACCCGCGCCGCACCGGCGCCACCGGCGCCGCCCTGATGATCGGCCTCGCGCTGGTCGCCTGCCTGTCCGTCGTCGGCTCCTCCATGGTCGCCTCGGCCACCAGCGAGCTGGACAAGACGGTCGGCGCGGACTTCATCGTCCAGGGCAACCAGCGGATCGTGCCGCAGGCCGAGAAGGCCATGACCAACACCCCCGGCCTGGAGCACGTCACCCGCTACAAGGTGCTCGACGCCACGCTGACCTCGCCCGACGGCAAGACGGACGACGACGGCGTCACGGCCGCCGACCCCACCTACGCCGAGGACGTGCGCCGCGCCACGACCGAGGGCAAGCTCTCCGCCGCCTACGGCACCGACGCCATGTCGGTCGGCTCGGACTACGCCGAGAAGCACGGCGTGCACGTCGGCGACACCGTCTCCGTCGCCTTCAAGGGCGGCGAGACCGCGAAGCTCAAGGTCGCCGCGATCACCAGCGACGACGTGGCCATCGACCAGGGCGCCCGGTACATCAGCATCGAGACGATGGAGAAGTACCTGCCGGCCGAGAACGTCCCGCCGAACATGATCATGTTCGCCAAGGCGAAGGACGGCCAGGCCGACCGGGCGTACGACGCGCTGAAGAAGTCGCTGGACGCCTACCCGCAGTACCAGGTGGCCGACCAGACCGACTACAAGCAGGAGCTGAAGGACCAGATCGGCCAGCTCCTGAACATGGTCTACGGTCTGCTCGCCCTCGCGATCATCGTCGCCGTCCTCGGTGTGGTGAACACCCTGGCGCTGTCGGTGGTCGAGCGGACCCGGGAGATCGGCCTGATGCGGGCCATCGGCCTCTCCCGCCGCCAGCTGCGCCGCATGATCCGCATGGAGTCCGTGGTCATCGCCCTCTTCGGTGCCCTGCTCGGCCTCGGTCTGGGCATGGGCTGGGGCGCCACGGCCCAGAAGCTGCTCGCCCTGGAGGGCCTGAACGTCCTGGACATCCCCTGGCCGACGATCATCGGCGTCTTCATCGGCTCGGCCTTCGTGGGCCTGTTCGCCGCCCTGGTCCCGGCCTTCCGGGCAGGCCGCATGAACGTCCTGAACGCCATCGCGACGGAGTAGCTCCCGTCCCGACCGCCACCGCACACGGGGGTTGCGGGGGAGGGCCCGGCGCCGACGTCCCAGAGGGACGAAGGCGCCGGGCCTTTTGCGCCGCCGCCCGGGGCACCGCCGGCGTCCCGACCCGGGGTGCCCGTCACTCCCGGGGGCGCTGCGCCTTTCGGCGCCGGGGGGCCAGGGGCCGGGGCGCTGCCGCCTGCCGGCGCCGAGCCGTCCGGAGGAGGGGGCCGGGGGCCGGGGCGCGCCGCGTCCCCGGGTCGTCCGTCACCCCGGGCGTTCGCGTTTCAGCCCACCGAGTCGGGTGGTGGGGTGGGCACAGGCCCGGGGGTCCAGGGGGCGGAGCCCCCTGGTACGGCCACCGTGGCGCCGGCCACCGCGCACCCGGCCACGCACCCGGCGCCGTCCACAGCCCCCGACGCCCGCGCATGCGGAGACGTACGCTGGAGGCACCCCGGCCCGCGGCGCGTGTCGGGCCCGTCGTGTTGTACACCCCCCGCACGGAAAGCGCCCCGAATGAGCCTGCACGGTCTGCTCGACGCCGTAGTCAAGGACACCGCCCTCGCGGAAGCGATCGCGGCGGCCGCAGACGGCAACCGCATGCACGTCGACCTGGTCGGCCCGCCCGCGGCCCGCCCCTTCGCGATCGCGGCCCTGGCCCGCGAGACGGGCCGCCCGGTGCTGGCGGTGACGGCGACGGGACGCGAGGCGGAGGACCTGGCCGCGGCCCTGCGCTCCCTGCTCCCGCCCGAGGGCGTCGTCGAGTACCCCTCCTGGGAGACCCTCCCGCACGAGCGGCTCAGCCCCCGCAGCGACACCGTGGGCCGCCGCCTCGCCGTCCTGCGGCGCCTGGCCCACCCCCGCCCCGACGACCCCGAGACCGGCCCGGTCTCCGTCGTCGTCGCACCCGTACGTTCCGTGCTCCAGCCGCAGGTCAAGGGCCTGGGCGACCTGGAGCCGGTGGCCCTGCGCACCGGGCAGAGCGCCGACCTGGGGGAGATCGTCGAGGCCCTGGCGGCAGCGGCGTACGCGCGCGTCGAGCTGGTGGAGAAGCGCGGCGAGTTCGCCGTGCGCGGCGGCATCCTGGACGTGTTCCCGCCGACCGAGGAGCACCCGCTCCGGGTCGAGTTCTGGGGCGACGACGTCGAGGAGATCCGTTATTTCAAGGTCGCCGACCAGCGCTCCCTCGAGGTCGCCGAGCACGGCGTGTGGGCGCCGCCCTGCCGTGAGCTGCTGCTGACGCCGGACGTGCGCGAGCGGGCCGCCGCCCTCGCCGAGGACCACCCGGAGCTGGGCGAACTGCTCGGGAAGATCGCCGAGGGCATCGCGGTGGAGGGCATGGAGTCGCTGGCCCCCGTCCTCGTCGACGATATGGAGCTGCTCCTGGACGTGCTGCCCAAGGGCTCGATGTCCGTGGTCTGCGACCCGGAGCGGGTGCGGACCCGGGCCGCCGACCTGGTGGCGACGTCGCAGGAGTTCCTCCAGGCGTCCTGGGCCGCCACCGCCGGCGGCGGCGAGGCGCCGATCGACGTGAACGCGGCCTCCCTGTGGTCCATCGCGGACGTCCGGGAGCGGGCCCGCGAGCTGGACATGATGTGGTGGTCGGTCTCCCCCTTCGCCGCCGACGAGACGCTGACGTCCGACGCCGGCGCGGAGGGCGACCCGGACACCCTCAAGCTCGGCATGCACGCCCCCGACACCTACCGCGGCGACACCGCCAGGGCACTGGCCGACACCAAGGGCTGGCTCGCCGACGGCTGGCGCGCGGTCTACCTCACCGAGGGCCACGGCCCCGCGTCCCGCACCGTCGAGGTCCTCGGCGGCGAGGGCATCGCCGCCCGCCTCGACCAGGACCTCGGCACGCTCAGCCCCTCGGTCGTGCACGTCTCCTGCAGTTCGCTCGACCACGGCTTCGTCGACCAGGCCCTCAAGCTCGCCGTGCTCACCGAGACCGACCTGACCGGGCAGAAGGCCGCAGGACGCGAGGGCGCCCGGATGCCCGCCCGGCGCCGCAAGACCATCGACCCGCTCACCCTGGAGGCGGGCGACTACATCGTCCACGAGCAGCACGGCGTGGGCCGCTACATCGAGATGGTGCAGCGCACCGTCCAGGGCGCCACCCGCGAGTACCTGGTCGTGGAGTACGCCCCCGCCAAGCGCGGCCAGCCCGGCGACCGGCTGTACATCCCCACCGACCAGTTGGAGCAGATCACCAAGTACGTGGGCGGCGAGGCCCCCACCCTGCACCGGCTCGGCGGCGCCGACTGGACCAAGACCAAGGCCCGCGCGAAGAAGGCGGTCAAGGAGATCGCCGCCGACCTGATCAAGCTCTACAGCGCGCGGATGGCGGCGCCCGGTCACGCGTTCGGCGCGGACACCCCGTGGCAGCGCGAGCTGGAGGACGCCTTCCCCTACGCGGAGACGCCGGACCAGCTCACCACCATCGCCGAGGTCAAGGACGACATGGAGAAGACGGTCCCCATGGACCGCCTGATCTGCGGCGACGTCGGCTACGGCAAGACCGAGATCGCGGTCCGCGCCGCCTTCAAGGCCGTCCAGGACGGCAAGCAGGTCGCCGTCCTCGTGCCCACGACACTCCTGGTGCAGCAGCACTTCGGCACGTTCGGCGAGCGCTACGCCCAGTTCCCGGTGAACGTGAAGGCGCTCTCCCGCTTCCAGACGGACACCGAGTCCAAGGCGACCCTGGAGGGCCTGCGCGAGGGCTCCGTGGACATCGTCATCGGCACCCACCGCCTGTTCTCCTCGGAGACCAAGTTCAAGGACCTGGGCCTGGTCATCGTCGACGAGGAGCAGCGCTTCGGCGTCGAGCACAAGGAGCAGCTGAAGAAGCTGCGCGCCAACGTCGACGTGCTGACCATGTCCGCCACCCCCATCCCGCGCACCCTGGAGATGGCGGTCACCGGCATCCGCGAGATGTCCACGATCACCACCCCGCCGGAGGAGCGCCACCCGGTGCTGACCTTCGTCGGCCCCTACGAGCACAAGCAGATCGGCGCCGCCATCCGCCGCGAGCTGCTGCGCGAGGGCCAGGTCTTCTACATCCACAACCGCGTCGAGTCCATCGACCGGGCGGCGGCCAAGCTCCGCGAGATCGTCCCCGAGGCGCGCATCGCCACCGCCCACGGCCAGATGTCGGAGCAGGCCCTGGAGCAGGTCGTCGTCGACTTCTGGGAGAAGAAGTTCGACGTGCTGGTCTCCACGACCATCGTCGAGTCCGGCATCGACATCTCCAACGCCAACACCCTCATCGTCGAGCGCGGCGACAACTTCGGCCTCAGCCAGCTCCACCAGCTGCGCGGCCGCGTCGGCCGCGGCCGCGAGCGCGGTTACGCCTACTTCCTCTACCCGCCGGAGAAGCCGCTGACGGAGACCGCGCACGAGCGGCTCGCCACCATCGCCCAGCACACCGAGATGGGCGCGGGCATGTACGTGGCGATGAAGGACCTGGAGATCCGCGGCGCGGGCAACCTGCTCGGCGGCGAGCAGTCCGGCCACATCGCCGGTGTCGGCTTCGACCTGTACGTGCGGATGGTCGGCGAGGCCGTCGCCGACTACCGGGCCTCCCTGGAGGGCGGGGTCGAGGAGGAGCCGCCGCTCGAGGTCAAGATCGAGCTGCCCGTCGACGCGCACGTCCCGCACGACTACGCCCCCGGCGAGCGGCTGCGCCTCCAGGCGTACCGGTCCATCGCCTCCGCCAACAGCGAGGAGGACATCAAGGCCGTACGGGAGGAACTCGTCGACCGCTACGGCAAGTTGCCGGAGCCGGTGGAGAACCTGCTGCTGGTCGCGGGCCTGCGGATGCTCGCGCGGGCGTGCGCCGTCGGCGAGATCGTGCTCCAGGGCAACAACATCCGCTTCGCGCCGGTGGAGTTGCGCGAGTCCCAGGAGCTGAGGCTCAAGCGGCTCTACCCCGGCAGCGTCATCAAGGCGGGCACCCACCAGGTGCTCGTACCGCGCCCGAAGACCGCGAAGGTGGGCGGCAAGCCGCTGGTCGGGCGGGAGCTGCTGGGCTGGGTGGGCGAGTTCCTGACCTCGATCCTGGGGTCGTAGCGGCCGCGCAGGTCCGTCGCGACCGTTGACGAAGCCGTCCACGGGAGAGTCGCCGTGGACGGCTTCGACGTATCCGGGTTACGGGAAGCGGTGCTACTGCTCCCGGCCGCCGCCCTGGTCGCGTCCGAAGCCGAGCTTGCCCTCGGCCTGCTGCTGCGCGGCGTCGACCTGCTTCTCGTACTTGCCGCCGGTCCGCTGGTTGACCTGGCGTTCGGCGGCGTCGGACATCTTCCTGGACTTGTCCTTGTCCTTGCCGGCCATGCTCTTCATCTTGTCGAGGATGCCCATGCAGAGCTCCTTCCGAGACGTGACTCACTGTCGACCGTACGACAGATATGTCCCGTGTGCCCATTAACGTCCTTCTAAGGCCTCCTGCGCCCCGGACCACTCCCTCGCTACGGTTGTGGTCGCGGACGGCAAGGGGAGGGCGCGTATGAGGCGGCACAGCGGGATCCGTACCGGATGGGCCGCCGGAGCGGTCCTCGCCCTGGCTCTGGTGACCGGCTGCGAAGGCCTGGAGGCGGACGGCGATACCCCCGCCTCGGGCGGCGGCGCCGCGGCCCCCGCCGCGGGCCGTGCCGTCAGCCCGCTGAAGAATCCGGACGGGACCGAACCGGGACTCGCCCCGGTGACGGGCGACGGTCCGCGGGCCGAGGCCCGCAAGCTGATCGACGGCCTCACGACCAAGGGGCGCGGCCCCAGGACGGGGTACGACCGCGACGAGTTCGGCTACGCGTGGATGGACACGGCGGACGGAGTGCCGCTGGCGAGGAACGGCTGCGACACGCGGAACGACCTGCTGAAGCGCGACGGCCAGAAGGTGCGCTTCCGGTCCGGCTCCGACTGCGTGGTCATCGCGATGACGCTGGACGACCCGTACACCGGGTCGAGCATCGAGTGGCGCAAGCAGAAGGCGAGCGAGGTGCAGATCGATCACGTCGTGCCGCTGTCGTACAGCTGGCAGATGGGCTCCTCGCGATGGCCGGAGAACAAACGCGAGCAACTGGCCAACGACCCGCTGAACCTGCTCCCCGTCGAGGGCCGTGCCAACTCCGCCAAGAGCGACTCCGGCCCGGCCTCCTGGCTGCCGCCCAGCAAGGCGGTCCGCTGCGCGTACGCGGTGCGGTTCGCGCAGGTCGCCGTCAAGTACGAGCTGGCGGTGACGAAGGCGGACAAGGCGATGATGTCCGAGCAGTGCCGGGGCTGACGGAGCAGTGCCGGAGCTGACGGAGCAGTGCCCGGGCTGACGGCGGGCCGGGGCGCGGGAGCGCCCCCCTTTCCCCCGGGGCGCGGCCGGCCGGGCGTCAGAACTGGCCGTTGCCGAGCAGCTCGCCGTCGGCGTCGTAGACGGTGACGAGGCCGTTCTCGCTGTCCTTCCAGTCGGCGAACGCGGAGGCGATGAGCTTGGCCGGGCCCGAGCCCTCACCCATGAAGCCGCCGGTGAAGTCGGTGTAGACGTCGGCGGCGTCGAGGATGTCGTTCTGCTCGTCGGCGCCCTGCACCTTGGTGACGTGGGAGACGGCGTCCTTCTCGTTGGGTGAGCCGTTCTTCTGCACGAACGCCTTGAACTGCTCGGCCTGGGACGCCTTCTCGACGGCCTTGTCCTCGGCGGGCTTCGCGTCGGCGGCGCCGCCCGGCTTCTCGCCGCCCTTCTCGTCGCCCTTCTCGGAGCCACCCTTGTCCTTGGCACCGCCGTCCGCGTTCTCGCCCGCGCTCGCCGAGGTCCGGCTGTCGCTCTTGCCGTCGCCCTCCCCGTCACCCGAGTTCGCCGACATCGCGCCGATGACGGCGATCCCCACGACGGCACCCAGCGCGATCTTGGTCTTCATCCCCATGATGTCGGTCCTCTCCCCAGAGACAGATCGGTTGTCGACCGTGAACCGGAACCCGTTTGCCGGGCCGGTCCGCGGTTCGGTGCGTCAATAAGAGCAGAGCTTGTGAACCGAGTCAACATGGTTCACAAGGGTGTGGCAGTACACGACGTGAATCGGGGTCCGCCCATGTTCATCGGTAGGATCGGCGTCACACGACCAGGACGAGGGGGCCCGAGCGTGCAGGACAACGGGACAGAGGTGACCGCCGCCGGTATCGCGCGGCTCGCCGGCGTCGGCCGGGCCGCCGTCAGCAACTGGCGCCGCCGGCACGCGGACTTCCCCAGACCCGTCGGCGGCACCGAGACCAGCCCGTCCTTCGCCCTCGCCGACATCGAGGCATGGCTGCGCGCCCAGGGCAAACTCGCCGAGGTCCCCCCGCGCGAACGCGTCTGGCAGCAACTCGTCGGCCACCCCGAGGGACCGGTCACCGCCCTCACGCACGCCGGCTGCGTCCTCCTGCTCGTCCACGAGCGCCCGAACCTGTGGCTGGACGCGAGCGCCGGCTCCGACGAACGCCTCGCCGCCATGCTGCCCGCCGCCCTCGACCAGGTGCTCGACGCCCGCTTCGGCCCCGGCCCCGAGCGCACCGTCGCCACCCCGATCGGCCCCCGGCTGCTCCCCTCCGCACCGCTCCTGCGCGGCGCCGCCGAACTCGCCGCCGGACCGGGCGCCCGCAAGGCGTACGAGTTCCTGCTCGGCCGGCATCTCGACGCCAACCCGCGGCAGTACACGCTCACCCCGGAACCTCTGGCCGAGCTGATGGCCGAACTCGCCGGCCCCGCCCGCACGGTTCTCGACCCCGCCTGCGGCACCGGCACCCTGCTCCGGGCCGCCGCCGGCACCGCCACCGCCACCCGCCCCGGACAGGAGCTGTACGGCCAGGACAGCGACCCCGCGCCGGCCGCCCTCACCGCGCTGCGCCTCGCCCTGAGCACGGACGCCACCGTGCGGGTCGCCGCCGGGGACAGCCTGCGCGCCGACGCCCGCACCGCCCTGCGCGCCGACGCCGCCCTGTGCCACCCCCCGTTCAACGAGCGCAACTGGGGCCACGACGAACTCGCCTACGACGCCCGCTGGGAGTACGGCTTCCCGGCCCGCACCGAGTCCGAACTGGCCTGGGTGCAGCACGCCCTGGCCCGTGTCAGGGACGGCGGCACCGTCGTCGTCCTCATGCCTCCCGCCGCCGCCTCCCGCCGCTCCGGCCGCCGTGTCCGCGCCGACCTGCTGCGCCGGGGCGCCCTGCGCGCCGTGATCGCCCTGCCGGTCGGCGCGGCACCCCCGTACAACATCCCCCTGCACCTGTGGGTGCTGCGCCGGCCCGAGCGGGCGCCCGCGCAGCCCGAGGTGCTGCTCGCCGACGCGGGGCAGTTCGCCGGGGAGGGCCGCGGCGGACCGGACTGGCGGTCCGTGCGGGACGCCGTGCTCGACGCCTGGGGGACCTACGACCGCACCGGCCGGCTCGACGACCGGCCGGGCCTCGCCCGGTGCCTGCCCGTCATCGAACTCCTCGACGACGACGTCGACCTGGCCCCCGCCCGCCACCTGCCGCCCCCCACCGCCACCGGCGGCACCGGACGGCTCACGGACGTGCGCGAACGCCTGGACGAGACCCTGCGCCTGACCGCGGAACTGACCCCCGCGGCCCCCGGCACCGGACGCGCCGCGCCCCGCCGCCCGCTCACCACCGTCGGCGAACTCGCCCGCGCGGGCGCCCTGACCCTGCGCACCGGCACCAACGGCGGCCACGCGCGCGTGCCCGTCCTCACCGACCACGACGTCCTCACCGGCACCGGCCCCTCCGGCACCCTCCCGGAGAGCGACGAGGAACCCGTGCTGACCGAACCCGGCGACGTCGTCGTGCCCGTCCTCGGCGGCGGCACGGTCGCCCGCGTGATCGACGACGCGACCGCCGGCGCCGCCCTGGGGCGCAGCCTCGTGCTCCTGCGCCCCGACCCCGCCGCCCTCGACCCCTGGTTCCTCGCCGGGTTCCTGCGCGGCACCGCCAACCACCGGCAGGCCAGCAGCTACGCCTCCACCGCCACCCGCCTCGACGTACGCCGCCTCCAACTGCCCCGCCTCCCCCTCGAGGCCCAGCGCGGCTACGGCGACCGCTTCCGCGCCCTCGACGAGTTCGAACGCGCGCTGCGCCTCGCGGGCCGCCTGGGGGAGCAGCTGGTGCGGGGCATGTACGACGGGCTCACGGACGGCACGGTGGCTCCCGACTGAGCGGTCCGCACGGGCCGGGCGACCGGGACGGCAACGGCTCGGTACAACCCCGGGCCGCTTGTCCGTGTCGCCCTATACGCTCGACTCCGCACCGGACGACACCCGGTGCGCGTCCGTCTCTTCAGGTCCCCGGGAGAAGTCATGCACGGCCACGGCTACGCGCCGCCACCGCCGCCGCGCCGGCCCGCCACCGCGGTGCTGGTCCTGCTGCGCGTCTTCTTCGTGGCCCTGGCCCTGCTGAGCCTCGGATTCCTCGCCTGGATCCCGACCCTGTACGCGGCCGTCGTGACCCGCCGACCGCGTCACTGGTGGGCCTTCGCGGTCTCGGTCGTCCTCCTGGTGGTCAGCTTCTGCTTCATGGCCACCGACGACACCGACGACTTCAGCACCCCGGCCGGCACCGCCGGCATGATCATCCTGCTGCTCAACGCCTGCGCCTGCGCCGGGTACTTCCTGTACGCGGACATCACCCACCACCGTCGGCCGCCCCGCCCTGGCCACATACCCCCGATGCCACTGCCCGGGGCGCCCGGCTACGGACACCCGCAGCCCGGACACCCGCAGCCCGGGCACCCGCAGCCCGGATACCCCTACGCCCCGGCACCCGCCGCCGCGCAGACGCCCGCACCGCCGTACCAGGCCCCACCGCCGCAGCACCAGCCCGCCCCCGCCCGCATCGACCAGGTCCGCGCCGAACTCGACGAGCTCAGCGACTACCTGCGCCACCACGACGGCGGCGGCCACGACGGCCGCGGCCACGACCAGGGCGGAAGGTGACCGTGGCGACGGGACGCGTCGTCGCCGGCCGGTACGAGCTGTCCACGCTCATCGGCCAGGGCGGCATGGGACAGGTCTGGACGGCGTACGACCGGCGTCTGGACCGGCGCGTGGCGGTGAAGCTGCTGCGCCCCGACAAGGTCGCCGGGGCGGAGGCCGACGAACTGCGCCGCCGGTTCGTGCGCGAGTGCCGGATCACCGCACAGGTCGACCACCCCGGCCTGGTCACGGTGCACGACGCGGGCAGCGAGGGCGAGGAGCTGTTCCTCGTCATGCAGTACGTCGACGGCGCCGACCTCTCCGACCACCTCGCCGAGCACGAGCCCTACCCGTGGCAGTGGGCGGTCGCGGTCGCCGCCCAGCTGTGCGCCGTACTGAGCGCCGTGCACGCCGTGCCGATCGTCCACCGCGACCTCAAGCCGCGCAACGTCATGGTCAAGCAGGACGGCACCGTCACCGTCCTCGACCTCGGCGTCGCCTCCGTCATGGACGCCGACACCACCCGCCTCACCCACACCGGCACGCCCATCGGCTCCCCCGCCTACATGGCACCCGAGCAGGCCATGGGCGGCGCCGTCGGCCCGTACACCGACCTGTACGCGCTCGGTGTGCTGCTGCACGAACTGCTCAGCGGCGACGTCCCGTTCTCCGGCTCGACGGCGCTCGGCGTGCTGCACCGGCACCTGTACGAGCCCCCGCTGCCCGTGCGCGGCATCCGTCCCGAGGTCCCGGAGGCGCTCGAGGCCCTGGTGCTGCGCCTGCTCGCCAAGGACCCGCAGCACCGCCCCGACTCCGCCCAGGAGGTCTACGAGCACCTGGCGCTCCTGCTGCCCGCACGCGGCGTACCCACCGGCGGCCCCCTGGACCCCACCCGCCCCTTCGTGCGCCCGCACGCCCCCTGGCCCGACCTCGCCCGCACCCCCGCGCCGCAGCCGGCCCCCGCCCCGCCCGTCGCCGAGGCGGGCAAGCCGGACGTCGCCCGTGCCGTCGACGACGTCAAGCGGCTGCTCGGCGAGGGCCGCATCACCCAGGCCGTCGACATCCTCGGCGCGATCCTGCCCGCCGCCGCCGAACAGCACGGCGAACGCTCCCCGGTCGTGCGCACCCTGCGCAAGCAGTACGCGGCGACCCTCATGGACGACGGCCAGTACCGGCGCGCCCTGCCCGAACTGCGCCGCCTCGCCGACGAACGCGCCGCCGAGGCCGGCCAGGCCGACCCGCAGTCCCTGCGCCACCGCTACGACGCCGCCCAGTGCCTGGAACAGCTCGGCGAACCGGCCGCCGCACTCACCGAGTACCGCGCGCTGCTGCCGTACTACGAGAACCGGTACGTCGCCGGAGACCCCGACCTCGCGCACGACGTGCGCCGCCGCATCGGCCACCTGCTCCTCGCCCTCGGCGACCGCGCCGCCGCCCACGACACACTGGCCCGGCTGCTGCACGACGTGGAGCGCGTCCACGGCCCCGGCCATCCGCTCGCGGCCGAGATCCGGCGCACGTTGCAGTGGCTCGGCCAGATGCGCGGCTGACCACCGCCCGGTCACCGGTGGACCACCGGCCGGCCCCCGCCGCCACGCGGGCCGGGGGCGAGGCGGTGCCCGAAGTCCTGATGAATCGTTGGTCCAATGGGTTGGCCAGAGCCGGGCCACTGCCTAACATCGATCATCGCAAGACTTTGTGCACCGTCGCACAATCTCCAAACGGGAGGTTCCCTTGCACCGCCGCAGCCGCCGTCGCCCCGCGCTTCTCCTCACCGCCGCGATCGCCGCAGCGGCACCCCTGCTCACCGCCTGCGGCAGCGACGCGCACCCGGGCGCCGCGGCCGTCGTCGGCGACCAGCGGATCACCGTCGCCCAGCTGGAGAACCGCGTCGACGAGGTGCGCGAGGCCCAGCGCGCCGCCGTCCCGGACGACGCCCAGTACCAGCAGGTCGTCGCCAGGACCGGCACCCTCACCCGGGACACCCTGCACGGCATGGTCCTCGACCGGGTCCTGCACCGGGCCGCCCAGGACGCCGGTGTGACCGTCAGCCGCAAGGAGGTGCAGGGGATGCGCGGCGATCTGGAGACGCAGGCCGGCGGCCCCGAGCAGCTGGAGACGGTATGGCTCCAGCAGTACGGCGTCGCCCCCGAGCGCCTCGACGACAACCTCCGCGTCCAGCTGGAGGCGCAGAAGCTCGCCCAGAGCCTCGGCACCGACACCAGCCGGCCCGAGTTCTGGCAGGCCCTGTCCGAGGCCTCCAAGAAGCTCGACGTCGACCTCAACCCGCGCTACGGCGCCTGGGACGTCCAGAAGAGCAGCCGCGTCGACACGCCGACGCCGTGGGTGCGGGAGGTCGCGGCGGCCGGCGGGCAGCAGCCGGCATAGCGCCACTGAGCTGCACCGATACGGTGCCCTGTGGACAACTCGCGGGGCCGTCGGGGGTGTGCGTTAGGTTCGGAGAGTGAACGCAACCAGCGCCGGCCCGACCGCCCCCGACCAGGGCCGCATCGTCCTGCTCACCACCAGCCACCGGGTCGCCCCCGGCCTGCTGTCCTGGCCCGCCTGGCAGGCCCTGCGGACCGCCGACCGCGTCCTGTGCGCCGACGGCGCCCACCCCCAGCTGCCCTATCTGCGCGAGGCGGGCATACGGGTCGACGAGGCGTCCCCGACCGCGGAGGAACTGGTGGACGCCTGCGCCGGCGGCCGCACGGCCGTGGTCGTCGCCACCGGCGAGGGCGACCCCGCGCTCACCGACGGACTCGCCCGCCTCGCCGGCTCCGGCCGCGTCCACATGCCCGAGCTCGAACTGCTCCCCGCCTCCTACGACCTCCCCGGCGCCCGCCTCCTCGACCTCGTCCAGGTCATGGACCGCATCCGCCTCGAATGCCCCTGGTCCTCGCAGCGCACCCACAAGGGCCTGGCCAAGTACGCCATCGAGGAGGCGTACGAACTCGTCGAGGCCATCGAGGACGGCGACCGCGACGAACTGCGCGAGGAGCTGGGCGACGTCCTCCTCCAGGTCGTCTTCCACGGCCGCATCGCCGAGGAGGACCCCGACGCGCCGTTCTCCGTGGACGACGTGGCCGGCACCATCGTCGACAAGCTCGTCCACCGCCACCCGCACGTCTTCGGCGACGAGACGGCCGACACCCCCGAGGAGGTCCGCGAGCACTGGCTGCGCACCAAGGCCGCCGAGAAGCAGCGCACCTCGGTCACCGAGGGCGTCCCCCTCGGCCAGCCCGGCCTCGCCCTCGCCGCCAAGCTCCACTCCCGCGTCCGCACCGCGGGCCTCGACGTCCCGCTGCCCACCGGCGAGGGCATCGGCTACGACCTGCTCGCCCTCGCCGCCCGCGCCGAGGCCGGGGGCACCGACCCCGAGGCGGCCCTGAGAGCGGCGGCCCGGACCTACCGGGACGCGATCAGGGCGGTCGAGGGATGACCGGCAACCCGCCCGTACCCGGTTCTGCTTCCGGCCCCGTAGCCGGTTCTGCTTCCGGCCCCGTAGCCGGTTCTGCTTCCGGCCCCGCCCCCGGGCCTGCCTCCGGACCCGTCCCCGAGCTGTTCACCTGGGAGTTCGCGAGCGACCCCTACCCCGCCTACGCCTGGTTGCGCGAACACGCCCCCGTGCACCGCACCCGGCTGCCCAGCGGAGTGGAGGCCTGGCTGGTCACCCGGTACGCCGACGCGAAGCAGGCGCTCGCCGACCCGCGGCTGTCCAAGAACCCGGCGCACCACGACGAGCCCGCGCACGCCAAGGGCAAGACCGGCATTCCGGGGGAGCGGAAGGCCGAGCTGATGACCCATCTGCTGAACATCGACCCGCCCGACCACACCAGGCTGCGACGGCTGGTCAGCAAGGCCTTCACACCCCGCCGGGTGGCCGAGTTCGCGCCCCGGGTGCAGGAACTGGCCGACGGCCTCATCGACCGCTTCGCCGCCACCGGCTCCGCCGACCTCATCCACGAGTTCGCCTTCCCGCTGCCCATCTACGCCATCTGCGACCTGCTCGGCGTCCCCCGCGAGGACCAGGACGACTTCCGGGACTGGGCGGGCATGATGATCCGTCACGGCGGAGGCCCGCGGGGCGGCGTCGCACGCTCGGTGAAGAAGATGCGCGGCTACCTCGCCGACCTCATCCACCGCAAGCGCGCCGCACTGCCGCTCGAACCCGCACCCGGCGAAGACCTCATCTCCGCCCTGATCCGCGCCTCCGACCACGGCGAGCACCTCACCGAGAACGAGGCCGCGGCCATGGCCTTCATCCTGCTCTTCGCAGGATTCGAAACCACCGTCAACCTGATCGGCAACGGCACGTACGCGCTGCTCACCCACCCCGAGCAGCGTGAGCGGCTGCAGACCTCGCTGGCCGCCGGGGAGCGCGGCCTGCTGGAGACCGGCGTCGAGGAACTCCTGCGCTACGACGGCCCGGTGGAGCTGGCGACCTGGCGGTTCGCCACCCGGCCGCTGACCATCGGCGGGCAGGAGGTCGCGGCCGGCGATCCCGTTCTCGTCGTCCTGGCCGCCGCCGACCGGGACCCGGAGCGGTTCACCGACCCGGACACCCTGGACCTCGCCCGACGCGACAGCCAGCACCTCGGGTACGGACACGGCATCCACTACTGCCTCGGCGCCCCGCTGGCCCGGCTCGAGGGACAGACGGCGCTGGCCACGCTCCTCACCCGGCTGCCGGACCTCCGCCTCGCCGCCGACCCGGCCGAACTCCGGTGGCGCGGCGGCCTCATCATGCGCGGTCTGCGCACTTTGCCGGTGTCGTTCACCCCGCCCGTGTCATCGGGCGACAACGGTCCGTCGCCTACGCAAAAGTGACACGCGCTCAACTCTGTGATCTTCACGTGATCTGCGCGGCATGAACTTGTGACAAGCGATGATCTCCCTATACGTTCACGGATCAACGTGGTGTCGAGCGTCATCCGCCGCGTGGTCCCCGTCGTCTTGTGAAAGGTCGTCGCATGCTCTCCGGGAACGGTCGTCACCGCCGCCCCCGCCAGGCACCCGCTCTGGTCGTCGCAGCCGGAGTGACCGGCTCCGCCATCGCGATCCCCCTGCTCGGCGCCACCGGTGCCCACGCGGCCGACGGAGCGAACTGGGACCGCGTCGCCGAGTGCGAGACCGGCGGCGCCTGGAGCCAGAACAGCGGCAACGGGTACTACGGCGGCCTGCAACTGTCGCAGGAGGTCTGGGAGCAGTACGGCGGTCTGGACTACGCGCCCAGCGCCGACCAGGCCAGTCGCTCCCAGCAGATAAGAATCGCCGAGAAGATACACGCGGACCAGGGCATCGCCGCCTGGCCGACCTGCGGACTGCTGGCCGGGCTGGGCAACGGCCCGGGGGTCTCGAGCGGCGGCTCGGACGCGTCCGGTGACGGTGCGTCGGAGGGCACGGACGCGTCGGGGGAGACGGACGGCTCCGGCGCGTCCGAATCGCCCACGAACACCGAAAAGCCCGAGTCGTCACAGTCGCCCGAGTCGTCCGAGCCCTCCCAGCCGTCCGGCACGACCGACTCGGCCGACGCCTCCGAGTCGACGTCCGGAGCGCCCTCTTCGTCCCCTTCGCCCACTTCTCCGCCGTCGTCCGGCACTCCCTCCGAGGCCTCGCCCGACGACGCGGCCTCCTCCACGAAGTCGGACACACCCACCGAATCCGACCTCGGTGCCGGCGCGGAACAGCGGGACGCCGAGGGCTCGTCCGGCTCCGGCCGCCACCGCGGCGACAGCGCGGACGAGGGTGCGGCGGACAGGAGCCGTACCGACGATGCGACGGGGCGGCACGCCTCGCGGGACGGCGAGCCGCGAGAGGTCGAGGACGGCTCGTACACGGTCCGTTCCGGCGACAACCTCTGGGCCATCGCCGACTCCCTTGAGGTCGACGGCGGGTGGCGCGCGCTGTACGCCGGCAACAAGGCGGTCGTCGGCGCCGACCCGGACCACATCCTCCCCGGTCAGACGCTCACGGTCACGGGCGAATCGGGCGAAAAGTAGGGGGAGTTCGCGTCACGGTTAGAGACCGTATGTCCCTTTTGGATCTCGTGAGAGATAGGTCTCAGAAGCCGTGATCGTCTTTGAAAATCCGCGGAGCGCGTGTCTACGGTCATGACCGCTCGCCACCGCGGGCCCCGACAGCCGCAACGCCGAATCCTGCCAGCGGCCGTACGGGAACAGTCGTCGCGTCAAGCGCCGCAGGCAGGAGCGGGGGACCCAAGGTAAGTGCCGCACCGGGCAGTTGAGCCGGAGCGGCTAGGGGTGAAGCCGAGTTCCGCGAGGAACCCGGCCGGGCAACTCAACCGGCCCGAACCCGACAGCTCACCTCGCAGGCGTCGGTGAGGGGATCAACCATGCTGTTTTCCGGCAAGGGCAAGCACCGTCGCCCGTCCAAGGCCACCCGTGTCATCGCCGTCGCCGGCGTCACCGGTGCCGCCGTCGCCGCCCCGCTGATGGCGGCCGGCAACGCCTCCGCCGCCACCGCGTCCGAGTGGGACGCCGTCGCCCAGTGCGAGTCCGGCGGCAACTGGTCCATCAACACCGGCAACGGTTACTACGGCGGTCTGCAGTTCTCCGCCTCCACCTGGGCCGCCTACGGCGGTACGCAGTACGCCTCCTCCGCCGACCAGGCGAGCAAGTCCCAGCAGATCGAGATCGCCGAGAAGGTGCTCGCGGGCCAGGGCAAGGGTGCCTGGCCGGTCTGCGGCACCGGCCTGTCGGGCGCCGCGTACACCGGTGGCGGCTCCGAGGACAGCGGTTCCTCCAGCTCCGAGAGCTCGCAGAGCCAGAGCGGCGGCTCCACCGCCAAGCGCTCCACCGAGCAGAAGGCCTCCCGCTCCTCCGAGCGCCCGGCCGCCGAGCCGAAGGCCGAGGAGCCCGCCAAGAAGACCGTCACCACCCCGACCGGCAAGAAGGTCGAGAAGGGCGACGGCGAGTACAAGGTCGTCAAGGGCGACACCCTCAGCTCGATCGCCGAGGAGCACGACGTCAAGGGCGGCTGGGCGAAGCTGTTCAAGCTGAACGACGACATCGTCGACGACGCCGACCTGATCTACCCGGGCCAGCAGCTGCACCTGAAGTAAGGGGCGGCGGCTCCCGAGACTCCCGCCCCGGTGCGTGTTCCCCCGTACGCACCGGGGCGGGATTTTTCGTGCCCCGGTCCCGCGGGGTGCCCGCCCGGTTTCCGGAAACGTCTTTGTTCCGTTCGGAAACAATTTACTCTCGGTTCTGTCCAGCGGGTGGGCGATCGGCTGGCCGATCGCCCCGGGCCGGTTAGGCTCGGTCCCGCAGAGCCGCCGCGGTCCCGCGGGACCCGCGCGTCACACCGAAGCGTCACATTGAAGAAGGAGATGCTCGTGCCGTCCATCGACGTCGTCGTAGCCCGGGAAATCCTGGACTCCCGAGGCAACCCCACGGTCGAGGTCGAGGTCGGCCTCGACGACGGCAGCACGGGTCGTGCCGCCGTTCCGTCCGGCGCCTCCACCGGTGCCTTCGAGGCCATCGAACTCCGTGACGGCGACCAGAGCCGTTACCTCGGCAAGGGCGTCGAGAAGGCCGTGCTGGCCGTCATCGAGCAGATCGGCCCGGAGCTGGTCGGCTACGACGCCACCGAGCAGCGGCTGATCGACCAGGCCATGTTCGACCTGGACGCCACCGACAACAAGGGCTCGCTCGGCGCCAACGCCATCCTCGGCGTCTCCCTCGCCGTCGCCCACGCCGCCTCCGAGGCCAGCGACCTGCCGCTGTTCCGCTACCTGGGCGGCCCGAACGCGCACCTGCTGCCGGTGCCGATGATGAACATCCTGAACGGCGGCTCGCACGCCGACTCCAACGTGGACATCCAGGAGTTCATGATCGCTCCGATCGGCGCGGAGTCCTTCTCCGAGGCCCTGCGCTGGGGCGCCGAGGTCTACCACACCCTCAAGAAGGTCCTGAAGAACAAGGGCCTGGCCACCGGACTCGGCGACGAGGGCGGCTTCGCCCCGAACCTCGGCTCCAACCGCGAGGCACTCGACCTCATCCTCGAGGCGATCAAGGAGGCCGGCTACACCCCCGGCGAGCAGATCGCCCTGGCGCTCGACGTCGCCGCGTCCGAGTTCTACAAGGACGGCTCCTACTCCTTCGAGGGCAAGGACCGTACCGCCGCCGAGATGACCGAGTACTACGCCGAGCTGGTCGAGGCGTACCCGCTGGTCTCCATCGAGGACCCGCTGTTCGAGGACGACTGGGACGGCTGGAAGACCATCACCGCCAAGCTCGGCGACAAGGTCCAGCTCGTCGGCGACGACCTGTTCGTCACCAACCCGGAGCGCCTGGCCCGCGGCATCGAGGAGAACTCGGCCAACGCCCTGCTGGTCAAGGTCAACCAGATCGGTTCGCTGACCGAGACCCTGGACGCCGTCGAGCTGGCCCAGCGCAACGGCTTCAAGTGCATGATGTCCCACCGCTCCGGCGAGACCGAGGACGTCACCATCGCCGACCTGGCCGTCGCCACCAACTGCGGCCAGATCAAGACCGGCGCCCCGGCCCGCTCGGAGCGCGTCGCCAAGTACAACCAGCTGCTGCGCATCGAGGAGATCCTCGACGACGCCGCGGTGTACGCCGGCCGCAGCGCGTTCCCCCGCTTCAAGGGCTGAGCGCCACCCGGTAAGGCCCCGTAAGAGGCAGCGTCGTACGTACGTCCCCGTACCCGGTCCCGTACCGTGTGCGGGGACGTACGCACGTATGCGGACGACGCAGGCAGGACGACGCGCGAAGGCGGAGGCGGCACATGGCGGTGAAGGACCGGGACCGTTTCTCCACCGCGACCAGGATCCGGATCATCGGGGAGCAGACCGCGGCCCGGGTCTACCGCTCGCAGACCAAGCGCCAGGCCCGCCGCTCCCGGCTGACCGGCCGGGCCGCGCTGCTCGCGATGGTGCTCTGCTCCCTCGTGGTCGCCCTCGCCTACCCGATCCGGCAGTATGTCGCCCAGCGCGCCGAGATCGCCGATCTCCAGCAGGAGCAGCGGGAGACCCGGCAGCGGGTCGAGGACCTGCGCGACCTCAAGGCACGCTGGCAGGACGACGCCTACGCCGAGCAGCAGGTGCGGCTGCGGCTGCACTACGTGATGCCGGGGGAGACGGGGTTCATCGTGGTCGATCCCGAAGCGGCCGACCGGACCCGCGCCGAGGCCGGCGCCGCCGACCGGGCTTGGTACCGGAACGTCTGGGACGGGGTCGACAAGGCAGACGCCGCCGCCCGCCGGCAGTGAACCGACCACGCCGACAAGTGCCGACCACGCCGACGGCGCGGACCGCTCCGACCGCTCCGACCGCTCCGGCAGTGACTCAACAGGAAGACCAGCAGAAGACAGTCATGCAGACTCCCCCGCCGACCACCCCGCGCACCGAGCCGACCGACGCGGACGTGGCGGCCTTCAAGCAGCAGCTCGGACGGCCCCCGCGCGGCCTGCGCGCCATCGCGCACCGCTGCCCCTGCGGACAGCCGGACGTCGTGGAGACGGCACCGCGCCTTCCCGACGGCACGCCCTTCCCCACGCTGTACTACCTGACGTGCCCGAAGGCGGCCTCCGCCATCGGCACGCTGGAGGCGAACGGCGTGATGAAGGAGATGACCGAGCGCCTGGCCGCCGACCCGGAGCTGGCCGCCGCCTACCGCGCCGCGCACGAGGACTACATCCGGCGCCGCGACGAGATCGAGGAGCTGACCGGCTTCCCGAGCGCGGGCGGCATGCCGGACCGGGTGAAGTGCCTGCACGTGCTGGTCGCCCACTCGCTGGCGGCCGGCCCCGGCGTCAACCCGCTGGGCGACGAGGCGATCGCGATGCTGCCCGAGTGGTGGCGCAAGGGGCCGTGCGTGACGGTTGCCGAGACCGACGGGGAGGACGCCCAGTGACCCGTGTCGCCGCCATCGACTGCGGTACGAACTCCATCCGCCTGCTGGTCGCCGACGCCGACCCCTCGACCGGCGAGCTGACCGACCTGGACCGCCGCATGACCATCGTGCGGCTCGGCCAGGGCGTCGACCGCACCGGGCGGCTGGCCCCCGAGGCGCTGGAGCGGACCTTCGCCGCCTGCCGGGAGTACGCCGAGGTCGTCAAGACGCACGGCGCCGAGCGGCTGCGCTTCGTGGCCACCTCCGCCTCCCGCGACGCGGAGAACCGGGACGACTTCGTGCGCGGGGTGCTGGACATCCTGGGCGTGGAGCCGGAGGTCATCACCGGCGACCAGGAGGCCGAGTTCTCCTTCACCGGCGCCACGAAGGAACTGACCGGCCGCACGGACCTCGCCAGGCCCTACCTGGTCGTCGACATCGGCGGCGGCTCCACGGAGTTCGTCGTCGGCGACGACCACGTGCGCGCCGCGCGCTCCGTGGACGTCGGCTGCGTCCGGATGACCGAGCGGCACCTGGTGCGCGACGGCGCGGTCACCGACCCGCCCACCGAGGCGCAGGTCGCGGCGATGCGGGCGGACATCGAGGCCGCCCTCGACCTCGCCGGTCGGACGGTGCCGCTGCGCGAGGCGCGCACGCTGGTGGGGCTGGCCGGTTCGGTGACGACCGTCTCCGCGATCGCCCAGGAGCTGCCGGAGTACGACTCGGCCGCCATCCACCACTCCCGCGTCTCCGTCGGCCGCGTCCGTGAGATCACCGACTGGCTGCTGCGCTCCACCCACGCCGAACGCGCGGCGGTCCCCTCCATGCACCCGGGCCGGGTCGACGTGATCGCGGCCGGTTCCCTGGTACTCCTGACGATCATGGAGCGGACGGGCGCGGAGGAGGTCGTCGTGAGCGAGCACGACATCCTCGACGGGATCGCTTGGAGTTGCGCCTCCGAGGCGCGCTGAGGAGCGATCCTCGACGGCATCGCGTGGCGCATCGGCCAGGGGGTGTGCGCGGCGGCCGTGCGGTAGTGGTCTGAGCAGGGCGGACGACGATTGAGCGGGGATCGGGGGCCTTCCGGGGGCCCTCGGTGACATCCCGTCGGGAAAGTTCGTGAAGTTCTTCACAAGGAAATGGGCCCCGTCGGACGACGAAAGTGCGCTCGTTGACCCTTTTGGGGTTTCAACTGCCCTTTGAACGTGTTCAGGACGGTGTCGCGAGAGGGTCGCGCGGAACCGTCGGGGGCGGGTGGTTCACCGTCCCGGCGGTGCGGAGGTGCAGCTCACGCGGCATTGACAACGGGGCGCCCTACACGCTGGTTCCTTCGCTCGCCATGATCTCCGTCACTTCGGCGGCGGATGGTAGCACAGCCTCCACCGAACCTTGTGAAGGGGCGCACGAACCACCCCCCTCGGTCGGGTGGATACTCGATGGCATGAGCACCACGGAGCGTCCCAGGATCCTCGTAGTAGGCGGTGGGTACGTAGGCCTGTACGCAGCTCGACGCATCCAGAAGAAGATGCGTTACGGCGAGGCGACCGTCACCGTCGTCGACCCGCGGTCGTACATGACCTACCAGCCCTTCCTCCCCGAAGCCGCCGCCGGCAGCATCTCCCCGCGGCACGTCGTCGTCCCCCTGCGGCGCGTGCTTCCGAAGGCGGAGGTCCTCACCGGCCGGGTCACCACCATCGACCAGGACCGCAAGGTCGCCACCGTCGCGCCGCTGGTCGGCGAGGCGTACGAGCTGCCCTTCGACTACCTGGTCATCGCGATGGGCGCGGTCTCCCGCACCTTCCCGATCCCCGGCCTCGCCGAGCAGGGCATCGGTATGAAGGGCATCGAGGAGTCCATCGGTCTGCGCAACCACGTCCTGGAGCAGCTCGACAAGGCCGACTCCACCACCGACGAGGAGATCCGCCGCAAGGCGCTCACCTTCGTCTTCGTCGGCGGCGGTTTCGCCGGTGCGGAGACCATCGGTGAGGTCGAGGACATGGCCCGGGACGCGGCCAAGTACTACAACAACGTCTCCCGCGAGGACATGCGCTTCATCCTCGTGGACGCCGCCGACAAGATCCTCCCCGAGGTCGGCCCCAAGCTCGGCCAGTACGGCAAGGAGCACCTCGAGGGCCGCGGCGTCGAGGTCTACCTGTCCACCTCCATGGACTCCTGCGTCGACGGTCACGTGGTGCTGAAGAACGGGCTCGAGGTCGACTCCAACACCATCGTGTGGACGGCCGGCGTCAAGCCCAACCCGGCGCTGGCCCGCTTCGGCCTGCCGCTCGGCCCCCGCGGCCACGTCGACACCCAGGCCACCCTCCAGGTCCAGGGCACCGACTACATCTGGGCCGCGGGCGACAACGCCCAGGTGCCGGACCTCGTCGGCCGCAAGGCGGGCAACGAGAACGCCTGGTGCCCGCCCAACGCCCAGCACGCGCTGCGCCAGGCCAAGGTCCTCGGCGACAACGTGATCTCCGGCATGCGGGGCTTCCCGCAGAAGGAGTACAGCCACGCCAACAAGGGCGCGGTGGCGGGCCTCGGCCTGCACAAGGGCGTCGCGATGATCGTCATGGGCAAGATGAAGATCAAGCTCAAGGGCCGCCTCGCCTGGTACATGCACCGCGGCTACCACGGCATGGCGATGCCGACCTTCAACCGCAAGATCCGCGTCTTCGCGGACTGGACGCTCGGCATGTTCCTCAAGCGCGAGGTCGTCTCCCTCGGCGCGATGGAGACGCCGCGCGAGGAGTTCTACGAGGCAGCCAAGCCGGCCCCGAAGCCGGCCGCGGCGAAGGCCGCCGACGACAAGCCGGCCGAGAAGACGGCGGAGAAGACCGAGGCCAAGGCCTCCTGACCCCCGGTCGCTCCCGGCAGTACGCGCAGCAGTAGCAGTCCCTCGAAGGGGCCGTCCGCCATCCGTGGTGCGGGCGGCCCCTTCGCGTGGGCGCGCCGCCCGGGCGACAAAGCCGTTGGTGTGTACAGCTATTTTGCCGAGTCGTAACGCGCGCCGGGGACTGTACGGCGGGCTCCCAGGTGTTTACGTGGTGTTGGACATTCCGGGATCGCTCGTCACGGAGGTACGCCATGGCTGACGCCGCGCTGCGGCTGCAGAACCTCTTCGAACAGTTGCTGGGAGCACCACTCCCGGTGCGCATCCGCGCCTGGGACGGTTCGCAGGCGGGTCCGCCGGGCGCACCGACCCTCGTCGTCCGCAACCGCAGGGCGCTGCGCCGCCTGCTGTTCAAACCCGGTGAACTGGGCCTGGCCCGCGCCTGGGTGGCCGGCGACCTCGACATCGAGGGCGACCTCTACACCGCCCTCGGTCTGATGGCCGGCCTGATCTGGGAGCGCGGTGAGGACGCCCGCGGCCTGGTCGAGGCGCTGCGCGACCCGGAGGCCCGGGCCGCCGTACGCGGTCTGGTGAGGCTCGCCGGGCCGCCGCTGCCCCCGGCCCCGCCGCCGGAGGAGGTCCGCCGCTCCCGCGGCCACCTGCACACCAAGCGCACCGACCGGCGGGCCATCAGCCACCACTACGACGTCGGCAACGACTTCTACGAACTCGTCCTCGGCCCCTCCATGGTGTACTCCTGCGCCTACTGGCCCGCGCCGCCCGCCGAGGGCGGCACGCTGGAGGACGCCCAGCGCGACAAGCTCGAACTGGTCAGCCGCAAGCTGGGCCTGAGCCCCGGTCAGCGTCTCCTCGACGTCGGCTGCGGCTGGGGCTCCATGGCGATCCACGCGGCCCGCGAGCACGGCGTGAGCGTCGTCGGCGTCACCCTCTCCCAGGAGCAGGCCGCGTACGCGCGCAAACGCGTCGCCGACGAGGGGCTCACCGACCGGGTGGAGATCCGCGTCCAGGACTACCGGGACGTCGCGGACGGGCCGTACGACGCCATCTCCTCCATCGGCATGGCCGAACACGTCGGCGCCGAGCGCTACCTGGAGTACGCCACCGACCTGCACAAGCTGCTCAAGCCCGGCGGACGGCTGCTGAACCACCAGATCGCCCGCCGCCCCCAGAGGGACGAAGCCACCTACCGCGTCGACGACTTCATCGACGCCTACGTGTTCCCCGACGGCGAACTGGCCCCGGTCGGCACCACCGTCACCCAGCTGGAGCGTGCCGGGTTCGAGGTCCGCGACGTGGAGTCGATCCGCGAGCACTACGCGCTCACCCTGCGCCGCTGGGTCGCCAACCTGGAGTCCGACTGGGCGACCGCCGTCCGGCTCGTCAGCCCCGGCCGCGCCCGGGTCTGGCAGCTGTACATGGCCGCCTCCGCGCTCGCCTTCGAACGCAACCGCATCGGCGTCAACCAGGTCCTCGCCGTGAAGACGCCCGGCTCGGGCGCCTCCGGCCTGCCGCTGCGCGCCCGCGTGTGGGGCGCCCCCGGCCAAACCTGATCCACGCACGACCCGAAGGGCCGGGCCCCGTGCGGGGAGCCCGGCCCTTCGGGTCGTGCGGTGTCGCGGCGAGGTCACTCGGTCTTGATCGCGTTCAGCATGTTCAGCCGGGCGGCGTTGCGGGCCGGCCACAGGGCGGCCAGGACGCCCACCAGACCGGCCAGCACCACGAAGATCCCGATCCGGTCCCAGGGCAGGACCAGCGCGTACCCGGGGATCTCCTCGGCGACGGTCTCGCCGATCGCCCAGCCGAGGAACGTGCCGAGACCGATGCCGACCACCGCGCCGAACACCGAGATCACGACGGCCTCCAGCCGCACCATCCGCTTCACCCGGCGCCGGTCCAGGCCGATCGCGCGCAGCATGCCGATCTCCTGCTGCCGTTCGAAGACGGACATCGCGAGGGTGTTGACGACACCGAGCACCGCGATGATCAGTGCCATCGCCAGCAGGCCGTACATGACGTTCAGCAGGGTGTTGATGGCGCCGCCGAACTCGTCGCGGATGTCCTGCCGGTCCATCACGGTGATCGCGGGGTTGTCGCCGAGCGCGTCGACGAGGACCTTCTCGTTCGCCGACGACTGGCCGCCGTCGACCTTCACGAAGATCTGCCGGATGGACGGCTGCGCCTCGTGCCCGTCCACGATCTTCCGGTCGACGAGGACGGGGGAGAGGAACTCGCTGTCCTTGTAGACGGCGCCGACCGTCAGCGTGGCCTTCTCGTCGTCGTCGAAGGTGACGGGGACGGTGTCGCCGGGCTTCCAGCCCCTGTTCTCGGCCGTCTTCTCGGCGACCGCGATCCGGCCCCGGGCCAGCGAGCCGGCGTCGCCGCTGACGACGTCGACGGTGAGGACCTTCTCGATGTCGCCGGGGGTGACGGCGGAGGCCGACACGTACTCGCCGTCGACCCGGAAGTAGGCGTCCTGCTGCGGCGACACCGCGGACACGCCGTCGGCCTTCTCCAGGGCCGTCAGCGCGGACCGGTCGAGGTCGCCCCCGTTGGCCATCGAGACCATGTAGTCGGCCCTGATGTTGTCCGTGGTCATCTTGTCGATGGCCGCGCCGACCGTGACGCCGAGCACCGACAGGCCGGTCACCAGCGTCAGTCCGATCGCCAGCGCCGAGGCGGTCGCGCCGGTACGGCGCGGGTTGCGGACCGCGTTCTGGCCGGCCAGCTTGCCCGCCACCCCGAAGGGCCCGACGAGCAGCGGACGGACGAGCGCGATCACGGGCCGGGACAGCAGCGGGATGAGGACGATCACGCCGATCAGTGCGAAGAACGCGCCCCCGCCGATGTACATCCGGCCGTCGTCGCCGCCGGCCGAGGCGCCCGCGACGATCCCCGCCGCACCGAGGGCGGTGACGGCCGCGCCGATGGAGTTGCGCACCACCAGCGACTTGGTGGTGGCCACCGCGTGGACGCTGTTCATGGCCGCCACCGGCGGGATCTTCGCGGCCCGGCGGCCGGGCAGCCAGGCGGCGAACACCGTGATCAGCACGCCCACCGCGAACGCCGCGACCACCGGCGTGGCGGACAGGACCAGCGGACCGGCCGGCATCTTCATGTCGAACGCGGCCATGCCGGAGCGCAGTCCGACGGCCAGACCGACACCGAGGGCGAAGCCGACGGCCGAGGCCACCAGGCCCACCAGCGCGGCCTCGGCGAGCACCGAGCGGGTGATCTGCCTGCGGGACGCGCCGACGGCGCGCATCAGGGCGATCTCCTTGGTGCGCTGCGCGACCAGCATCGTGAAGGTGTTGGAGATCAGGAAGATCCCGACGAAGAGCGCGATGCCCGCGAAGCCGAGCAGGACCTGCTTGAGGTTGCCCAGACCCTGTTCGATCTGGTCGGCCTGCTCGTCCGCGAGCGCCTGCCCGGTCCGGGCCTCGGCGCTGTCCGGCAGCAGCGGCTCGACCGCCTTCAGGATCCGCGCGTCGTCGGCGCCGGGGGCGGCGGTGACGGTGACCTCCTCGAAGTAGCCGGGCCGGAGGTACTGCTTCTGCGCGACGGCGGTGTCGAAGAGGACGAGGCTGCCGCCCGCGTTGACGGCGCCGTCCTCGGTGGTGAACACACCGCTGAGGGTGTACTCCTTCACCGGGCCGTTGGTCGCGACGCGCACCCGGTCGCCGACCTCGTACTCGCCCTTGCCGGCGGACTCCTCGTCCAGGGCGATCTGGTCGTCCTTCACCGGGCCCGAGCCGTCGGTGAACGTGTACGCGGTGTCCTTGCCGTCCTTGCCGGGCGCGAAGTTGGAGCCCTTGTTGGACCAGCCGACGCCGATCAGCTTCCCGTCGGGGTCGGCGACGCCGGCGAAGCCCTCGACGCGGCCGTACACCCCGGCGACGCCGTCCACGGCGGAGATCCGGTCGAGGACCTCGCCGGAGAGGCCGGGCTCCTCCTTGGGGTTGTCCGGGTCGGCGTACGAGGTGACGGCGACGGCGACGTCGTCGTAGCTCTTCGCCGACTGGTTGCGGAAGGCGTGGGAGAGGGTGTCGGCGAAGACCAGGGTGCCGGAGACGAACGCCACGCCGAGCATCACGGCGAGCACGGTCATCAACAGCCTGGCCTTGTGCGCGAAGACGTTGCGCAAGGCGGTACGGAACATGGGTCTTCTCTGTCCGGAGGTACGTGCGAATCAGGGGCGGGGCGGGTCGGCCGGTGCCGATTCAGGGGCGGGGACGGGGACGGGTCAGCTGGTGCGGCCCTTGGCGTCGAACCGCTTCATGCGGTCCAGCACCGAGTCGGCCGTCGGCCCGTACAGCTCGTCGACGATGCGTCCGTCCGCGAGGAAGACCACCCGGTCCGCGTAGGCGGCGGCCACCGGGTCGTGGGTCACCATCACCACGGTCTGGCCCAGTTCCCGCACCGAGTTGCGCAGGAAGCCGAGGACCTCGGCGCCGGAACGGGAGTCGAGGTTTCCGGTCGGCTCGTCACCGAAGATGATCTCCGGCCGCGAGGCCAGCGCCCGCGCCACGGCGACCCGCTGCTGCTGCCCGCCGGAGAGCTGGGCGGGCCGGTGCCCGAGGCGTCCGGACAGCCCGACCATCTGGATCACGGAGTCCACCCACTGCTTGTCGGGCTTGCGGCCCGCGATGTCCATCGGAAGGGTGATGTTCTCCAGCGCCGTCAGCGTCGGCAGCAGGTTGAACGCCTGGAAGATGAAGCCGATCTTGTCCCGGCGCAACTTGGTGAGCTGCTTGTCCTTGAGCGAGCCCAGCTCGGTCTCGCCGATGCGCACCGAGCCGGACGAGAAGGTGTCCAGGCCCGCGACGCAGTGCATCAGGGTGGACTTGCCGGAGCCGGAGGGGCCCATGATCGCGGTGAGCTCGGCCTGCCGGAACTCGATGGAGACCCGGTCCAGGGCGACCACCTGGGTCTCGCCCTGGCCGTAGATCTTGGAAAGCTCCGTGGCGCGCGCGGCCACGAGGGTGGACCGGTCGGCGATGGGTGCGGTGGTCACGGGAAGGGCGCTCCTGTCGGTACGGCGAGTGCTGGGGACGTCCTCCATCGTTCCTGCCGTACGGCGCCGTGTAGTCAGCCGCTGTTCCGGTTTACGGGGGCGACTCCGGTCGGACGGCACCGGCCCGTGTCATACCTGCGGATGACGGGCGACCCCGACGGCGGGGCGGGTGAGAACGGGGCGGGCGCCCTGGTCGAGACGGTGAAATCCCGTCATTCCGCATACACGGCGAGCCGTCACACGCAAGGCTGTTGGCATGTGCTGATGGCCTGCCCCTGGTATCTGATGCTCCCTCAGGCGCCAATAAAATAAGACAACATCGGGCCTCCCGCCGAAGGGCGGGAGGTGCCTCCCGATAGGCTCAAGGCACGCGACGCGGAGCCCACGGCCTGCCCGGATGGTGGAATGCAGACACGGCGAGCTTAAACCTCGCTGCCCCTTCGAGGGCGTGCCGGTTCAAGTCCGGCTCCGGGCACCATCACCGTCGCGCCGGTGCGCGGAACCGCCGCGGCCCTCTTGGTTCCCGAGACCGTTGACAGAGGTGTGCAGTCGACCGGAAACTCATCCCCAGATAGTGAAGGAAATTTCACTACGCGAACAGCGTCTGTCCATGGCAACGACGCCGATCGAAGGGAACGACCGATGCGCACCACCGTCGGCATCATCGGGGCAGGCCCCGCCGGGCTCCTGCTGGCCCGGCTGCTGCACAACGCCGGGATCGACTCGGTCGTCCTGGAGAGCCGCGACCGTGCCTACGTCGAGCGCAGGCAGCGCGCCGGGATCCTGGAGCAGGGCACGGTGGACGTGCTGCGCGAGGCCGGGGCCGGGGAACGGATGGACCGGGAGGGGCTCCGCCACGACGGCATCGAGCTGCGGTTCGACCGCCGCCGTCACCGCGTCGACTTCCCCGCGCTCACCGGCGGCAGGTCCGTCATGGTCTACGCCCAGACCGAGGTCTGCAAGGACCTCATCGCCCTCCGGATCGAGGAGGGCGGCCCGCTGCTGTTCGAGACCGAGGCGCTGGCGGTGGAGGGTGCCGACACGGACCGGCCGCGCGTCCGCTTCCGCCGCGAGGGCGTCGAGGACGTGCTGGAGTGCGACTACGTCGTCGGCTGCGACGGCTTCTGGGGAGTGGCCCGGAGCGCGGTCCCGGACGGGCGCACCTTCGAGCGGACGTACCCCTTCTCCTGGCTCGGCATCCTCGCCGACGTCGCCCCTTCGCACGACGAACTGGTCTACGCCCGGCACGACCGCGGCTTCGCCCTGCTGTCCATGCGCTCCCCGTCCGTCTCCCGCCTCTACCTCCAGGTCCCCGCGGACACGGACGCCGACGACTGGAGCGACGAGCGGATCTGGGACGAGCTGGAGCGCCGCTTCGAGACCGACGACGACTGGACCCTGCGCCGGGGGCCGGTCACCCAGAAGTCGGTCACCCCGATGCGCTCCTACGTCCACGAGCCCATGCGGCACGGCCGCCTCTTCCTGGCCGGCGACGCCGCGCACATCGTGCCGCCCACCGGAGCCAAGGGCCTCAACCTCGCCGTCGGCGACGTGGTGACCTTCGCGCGGGCGCTGGCCCACCGCACCGCGACCGGCTCCGACGACCTGCTCGACGCCTACTCCGCGACCTGTCTGCGCCGCGTCTGGCAGGCCGAGCGGTTCTCGTACGACATGACGACCCTGCTGCACACCGCCCCGGACGCCACGCCCTTCGAGGACCGGCTCCAGCTGGCCCGCCTCGACCGGATCGCCTCCTCCCGCGCCGCCGAGACCGACCTCGCCGAGGCCTACACCGGGTTCCCGATCGGGTGAGCGGTGCCCGGCAGTCCGGGCACCCCCGGCCGTGAGGGGAATCACTGATCGGCGTAGCGTGTTGAGTCGCAAGGCGAGGGAAAGATCCTCCCCAAGCAGTAGGGTCATTCCTTTGCCGTTCTATTACTCTTGAGCCAAGGCTGCGCCGTGTGGCCATGGAGGAGTGAAATGAGGAGCAGAAACCCGGTCTTCTCGCGACGGGGGTTCAGCCGCGACAACGGCTACGCGGGCTTCAACGCCGCGCCGCAGGCCGGGGGACCCGCCGTCGCCACGCAGGCCAACCCGTACGCGCAGGGCACCCAGGGCAACCCGTACGCCCAGCCGCCCGCCGGCAACCCGTACGCGCAGAACCCGTACGCCCAGCCGGACCAGCAGTTCGGCGCGCCGCCGCAGGCGCCCGCCACCGCCGGCCGGATGACGATGGACGACGTCGTCATCCGTACGGCGAGCACGCTCGGCGTGCTCGTGGTGACGGCCGCGCTCGCGTGGGCGCTGCTGCCGGTGGACGACGCCAACATCAGCCGCTCTTACGGCATCGGCATCGGCGCCGCCGTGATCGGCATGGTCCTGGCGCTCGTCCAGTCCTTCAAGCGCAAGCCGACGCCGGCGCTGATCCTGTCCTACGCGGCGTTCGAGGGTGTCTTCCTCGGCGTCGTCTCCAGCGTCGTCGACAACCGCATCGCGGACGGCGCGGCCATGCAGGCCGTGATCGGCACGATGGCGGTGTTCGCCGGTGTGCTGATCGCCTACAAGGCGGGCTGGATCCGGGTCAACCGGCGCTTCTACGGCTTCGTGATGGCCGCCGCGCTCGGCTTCGTCTTCCTGATGATGGTGAACCTGCTGTTCGCCGTCTTCGGCGGCGGCGACGGCCTCGGCTTCCGCAGCGGCGCGCTCGGTGTCGTCTTCGGCATCGTCGGCATCATCCTCGGCGCCTGCTTCCTGGCCCTCGACTTCAAGCAGGTCGAGGACGGGCTGGCCTACGGCGCCCCGCGCGAGGAGGCCTGGTTCGCCGCCTTCGGCCTCACGCTGACGCTGGTCTGGATCTACCTGGAGTTCCTGCGTCTCATCGCGATCCTGAACAGCAACGACTAGCAACGACTGGCAACGGCTGGTACGGCTGCTACGACTGCGCAGGTGAAGGGCCCCGGGCTTCGTGCCCGGGGCCCTTCGTGTTGTGCGTGACCAAGTCGTACAACCATACGAATAGATCGCGAGTCTGATCCGGGCGCAGTGCTTCCGTGTCCGATCCTTCTCGTGGGAGTCTCTCTTGCCGTTCCGTTCCCGTGGCACCCGCCTCTCGACGGCGATCCTCGCGGTCCTCGCCGTCACCGCCCTCGGCGCAGGCACGCTGTCCTCCGCCCCGGCCGCCCTCGCCGCCACGTCCGGCGCCGCCCCGGGAACGGCGTCGGTCGCCCCGTCGGCCGCGCTCACCGCGTTTCCGAAGGACGTCGAGATCACGGGCACGAGCGCCGACGGCTTCTTCGGCTACTCCTTCACCCCGGACGGGGAGCGGAAACTGCGCTGGTGGCCCTACGGGGGCGGGGCCCCGACCCCGCTCGACCCTCCCGAGAACGGAGGCTGGGCCTCCTCGGGCGGCGACGTGGTCGCCCTCGGCGACGACAACTGGACCGTCCAGATGCGCTCCCTCACCCTGCGGAACATGGCCGACCCCACCGCCCCCGGTGTCGACATCGACCTGGGCGCGCTCGGTGGCAACTACGTCGCCGTGCTGGGCCCGGCGAGCGTGCTCGCCCAGGTGACGACGGACGACGGCACCGCGGAACTGCACATCGTGAGCAAGGACGGTGCCGGCACGACCAGCCGCAAGGTCTCGGGGCTCCCGGCGGACGCCACCGACTTCACCGGTTCCGCCGTGCGGGACGGCGCCGTCCTCGTCGGGTACGAGACGGGCCCGGCCGACGCCCGCAGGGGCGGCCGGGCGCTGGTCGACCTGGCGGACGCGACGGTGTCGGAGACGTACGCCTCCGCCGATTCCGGGTACGACTTCACGCACCTCATGTTCTCCGGCTCCCAGGTGGCCTGGCTCGACTGGAAGTCCGGCACCGGCATGTTCGTCACGTCCGTCGACCGTGCGACGGGTGAGCGGACACAGACCGTCCTGGGCGCCCGGGACAGTGAGTGGTACACCGAACTCGTGGGCGACTGGCTGGTGTACGGCAACGCGTCGGCGCCCGTCCGGGCCGTCTCCCTGGCCGGCGGAGAAACCCGCGTCCTGGCGGAGAGCGGGTCCGGCTCGGCGGGCGCCGGGGACGGCAGCGCGGTGGTGCGGGGCACGAGGGCCGCCGACGGCGACGGGCTGTTCCGCATAGCGGCCGCGCAGGACGGCACTCCGACGGTCACCAAGGTGGCGGACGCGGCGGAGCCGGCGGTCGGTGTCGAGATCCAGGGGGCCGACGTCCCCGAGGTGGCCCACCTCGACCGGACGGGCGGCAAGGTGACGCTGGGCTGGACGCTGTCCCGCCCCGACGCCCGTCTGGACCTCACCCTCACGCACGACGCCACGGGCAGGCAGCTCCGGACGCGCGTCACCGCCCCGGCCACCGGAACCGACTTCACGTACACCTGGGACGGCACCATCGCCGGGGTGGACGCACCGAACGGCGCGTACACGGTGGACGTCACGGCGAGGTCGCTCGACGGCCTCGGCGAGATCGCCGGGCAGAGCTTCGCCATGACCGTGGACCGGACGGCCAACCCCCACGACTACACCGACAACGGTTCCACCGACCTGCTCGCCCGCGACGCGTCCGGTGTGCTGTGGCGCGACGACCTGCGGGACCGGCCGCTGGACGGCCGGGTCCAGCCCGCCCAGCGGGCCCGGGTCGGCGGCGGCTGGAACACGTACAAGCAGATCGAGGCCGTCGGCGACCTCGCGGGTTCCCGGGCCGGTGACCTGGTGGCCCTCGACGGTTCCGGCGTGCTGTGGCACTACCTCGGCAAGGGGGACGGCACCTTCGCGACCCGCACCCGGGTCGGCGGCGGCTGGAACGTCTACACCAGGCTCACCGGCGGCTCGGACCTCGACGGCGACGGCCGCACCGACCTCCTCGCCGCGGACACCTCCGGAGTGCTGTGGTTCTACAAGGGCACGGGCTCGGCCGCCGCTCCCTTCGCCGCGCGCGCCCGGGTCGGCGGCGGCTGGGGCGTCTACGACCGGCTCACCGCCGTCGGCGACATTGCCGGCACGGCTGCCGGAGACCTCGTCGCGCGCGACAGGAGCGGCGTCCTGTGGCTCTACCAGGGCAACGGCAAGGGCAACTTCCTCAGCCGCGTGCGGGTCGGTGGAGGCTGGAACGTGTACACACACCTCGTCGGCGCCGGCGACGTCGACAACGACGGGCGCCCGGACCTGATCGCGTACGGCGCGGGCGGCACGTACCTCTACCACTCGACGGGCTCCGTCACCGCCACGTTCGTCCGCCGGGCGACGTCGTTGTACCCGGGCGAGGGCGCCGAGTTCAACAACATCGCATGACAGCGGTGGCGGGAGCCGCCCGGTGAGCGGCCCCCGCGCACGACTTCGCCCCGCCGGGACGACAACCCCCGGCGGGGCGAAGTGAGCGAGGACGTCTGGCGTCGGACAGGACCCGCGGTCACAGCAGTTTGCGCGCGGCCCTTCTCAGGTCGTACTCGTGGACGATCGCCTTCGCGTGGCCGTACGCGAGGTTGTGCTCGTGGCGGAGCCAGCTGACCTTCTCCTCGAAGCGGAAGAGGGCGGGGCCGTCGTCGACGGCGCGCAGCCAGTCGGAGATGTCACGGCCGGTGCACTGGGGAATGCGGGCGAGCAGATTGCGATGGGTCTCCTCGGAGAAGACTTGGGACATCGGCGCCTCCGGGCGAAAGGGGTAGTAAGCCGGTCCTTCAGGTCACCGTGCCTGAGCGTTCGCCCGTTGGCAACAGTCCCGCACGGCCGCGTACGCTCGCGCCGTGGTTGATACGACGCCTTTGACCCGTGCCGTGGACGACTTCGCCGACCGGCTGCGGGCCGCCCCGCAGAGCAGGCTTCAGCGCGGCGCCGCCGCCGAGGCGCTGGAGCTGGCCAGGGAGTTGGCCCGGCGCGCCCAGCTCGTGGAGGAACCCGGGACCGAGCCCCGCGAGATGCCGGACGCGGGCATGTTCGCCGCCGCCGACCAGATCGCCGTGGCCGCACACGACTTGGCCCTCGTACTGGAGCACGAGGGCCAGGTGGAGGAGGCGGCGGCGCTGGTGGAGGAGGCCCGCAAACGGGCCGGGGTCTGAGGCGACCGGCACGCCCGGCGAGACCGGTGTGACCGGTGTGACTACAGGGACGCTATGACGCGGTCCGCCAGGATGTACACGTTCTCCTCGCCGCAGGCGAAGGTCAGCGTGTAGGCGCCGGAGATCCCGGAGCCGCCGAGGAGGTACGGGGTCTGGCCCGTGCCGAGCGCGGCGGCCAGGCGCTCCGCGGTCTCGCGGTGGCCCGGGGTCATGCACAGGGTGGTGCCGTCGGCGAAGACGTACACGTCGAGGGTGCCCAGCGGCCCCGGGCGGACGTCCGCCAGCGCGACGCTCGACTCGGCCAGCTCCTCCAGGGTCGCCACGGTGCGGTCGTGGTCGTTCACGGCCGGCGACGGGTTCGGTACGAAGTCCGGGTGCGAGGGGTGCCTGCGGCGGGCGGCGGCCAGCTCGGCGGACTCCCTCGAACCCGAGTGGCCCGCGTCCTGGCCGGACGGCTCGTCGGTGTCCGCGGCCGGCTCGGTCACGGGCTCCAGGCCCACGAGGTCGGCCTGGCGGGGCAGGAACAGCTCACTGTCGGACAGGCCGAGCAGCAGGGGCGCGTCGGAGGCGTCCCTGGTCTCCTGGGCGGCCCAGAAGGCCCGCGCCTCGGCGAGTTCACGCTCGCGCTCCTCGGCGAGCGCCTCCGCGACGGCGGCGCGTATCTCCTCGGCGTCGGCGGTGGTGCGGGCGGCGGGCACCCGGCCCCGCGCGGCGGTGGCCCGGCTCTCGGCCAGCTCGGTGCGCAAGGCGGTCACCTGGCGGCGCAGCACCAGGATGCTGCGCAGGACGGCGACGCCCACGGCGCCGGTGGCGGCCGTGGTGAGCAGCAGGGCGATCGGCATGGCGCTCACTGACGTACTCCCGGTTCAAAGTCGACCCCCGACTTCCTACATCAGCTTGAAGGGAGGACTAACCGTCTGTCAGTGCGTAACGTCACGAAACGGACAGGACTTTGGGCCCGGACGGTGGGGGTGGTGCTGGTCTGACCTGCGTAAATCAAGGGGGTGGGAGAGGTAGGTCACATCCTGGGGGAGTTTGGGTCACAAAACGGCCCGGAGCCCTGCGGTCGGCAGGGCTCCGGACCGGGCTGTCACGCACGGTCCACCAGGCGCTACTGACGGTCCCTCAGCGCCTTTCGGTGACGGCCCCGGCGGGGTCAGCTCAGGCGCTCGACGACCATGGCCATGCCCTGGCCGCCGCCGACGCACATGGTCTCCAGGCCGAACTGCTTGTCGTGCGTCTGGAGGGAGTTGATCAGCGTGCCGGTGATGCGGGCGCCGGTCATGCCGAAGGGGTGGCCGACGGCGATGGCGCCGCCGTTGACGTTCAGCTTCTCCAGCGGGATGCCGAGGTCGCGGTAGGAGGGGATGACCTGCGCCGCGAACGCCTCGTTGATCTCGACCAGGTCGATGTCGCCGATGCCCAGCCCGGCGCGGGACAGCGCCTGCTTGCTCGCCTCGACCGGACCGAGGCCCATGATCTCGGGGGAGAGGCCGGAGACGCCGGTGGAGACGATCCGGGCGAGCGGGGTCAGGCCCAGCTCGCGGGCCTTGGTGTCGCTCATGATCACGAGGGCGGCGGCGCCGTCGTTGAGCGGGCAGCAGTTGCCGGCGGTGACCAGGCCGTCGGGGCGGAAGACGGGCTTGAGACCCTGGACGCCCTCCAGGGTGACGCCGGCGCGGGGGCCGTCGTCCTTGCTGACGACCGTGCCGTCGGGCAGCGTCACCGGGGTGATCTCGCGCTCCCAGAAGCCGTTCTTGATGGCCTCCTCGGCGAGGTTCTGCGACCGGACGCCGAACTCGTCCATCTCCTGCCGAGTGACGCCCTTGGCGCGGGCGAGGTTCTCCGCGGTCTGGCCCATCGCGATGTACGGGTCGGGGACGAGGCCGTCCTCGCGCGGGTCGTGCCAGGTGGTGCCCTCCTGCTGGGCGACCTCGGCGGTGCGGGCCTCGGCCTCCGCGAACAGCGGGTTGCGGGTGTCCGGGAGGCTGTCGGAGTTGCCCTTGGCGAACCGGGAGACCATCTCGACGCCGGCCGAGATGAAGACGTCGCCCTCACCGGCCTTGATGGCGTGCAGGGCCATGCGGGAGGTCTGCAGGGACGAGGAGCAGTACCGGGTGATCGTGCAGCCCGGCAGGTGGTCCATGCCCATCTCGACGGCGACGATCCGGCCGAGGTTGTTGCCCTGCTCGCCGCCGGGCAGACCGCAGCCGAGCATCAGGTCGTCGATGTCCCGCGGGTCCAGCTCGGGGACCTTCGCGAGGGCCGCCTGGATGATCGTGGCGGCCAGGTCGTCGGGACGCAGGTCCTTCAGGGAGCCCTTGAAGGCGCGGCCGATGGGGGAACGGGCGGCAGAGACGATCACGGCTTCGGGCATCACGGCTCCAGTGGCGAGGCGGTGTGGGCACGGGCAGGGCTGGTTGGGAAGTTACCCGGCCGTATGGCCCGGGTCACGGCTATGGGCATGTGACATGGACCGCAACTGTCTAAGCGCTTGCTTTTGCCTCCGGCGGTTGGGCGGGCGGCGTTCCCGTGCCGGGTGCTGTGGCGGGCGTACCCGGGGGCTGCGCCCCCAGACCCCCATCGGCCTGGACGGCCTCGTCCTCAAACGCCGGACGGGCTGGAAGGCTCAGCCTCCGACACCCTCCGCCTCCGTCGGCGCTTCAGCAGCGCCCAAGCCCCCCGCGGCCCCGTCGGCATGGCGGCAGCGACCTCCGTACCCGCCTCCGACGCCGCCTCCGCCGCCGCACGCGCCACCGGCAGGAAGCCCTCGCGGCGCAGCGCGTCCGGGTGCTCCTCCTCGGCCGGCCACAGGCCGAGCGCGGCGCACACCGACGGCAGTACCGCCATCGCCGCCGTGGCGTACCCCTCCGCGGAGGGGTGGTAGTTGTCCGGCCCGAACAGCTCCCGCGGGTTCTGCGCGAACTCCGGGCCCAGCAGGTCGCCCAGCGACACCGTGCGCCCGCCCTGCTCGACCGCGCCGATGGTCTGCGCCGCCGCCAGCTGCCGCGACGCCCGCCGGGCCAGCCAGCGCAGCGGCTGCCGCACCCGCTCGATCGTGCCCAGGTCCGGACAGGTGCCGACCACCACCTCCGCACCGGCCGTGCGCAGCCGCCGCACCGCCCCGGACAGGTGCCGCACCGAGCGGGTCGCCGGCATGCGGTGGGTGACGTCGTTGGCGCCGATCATGATCACGCAGATGTCCGGGATCCGGTCCGGATCCGCGAGCGCCAGCGTCACCTGCCGGTCCAGGTCGTCCGAGCACGCCCCCGGCAGCGCGACCGACCCCAGCCGTACCGGACGTTCCGCCACCGCCGCGAGCCCCGACGCCAGCAGCGCGCCCGGCGTCTGCCCGGCCCGGTGGACGCCCTGCCCGGCGGCCGTGGAGTCGCCCAGCATCATCAGCCGCAGCGGCGGCTCACCGGCCGTGGGCAGGGTGCCGCCGTACAGTCCCTGCGCGTTCGGCACCCGGGCCGGCGGGCCCACGCCCACCCGGCGCCTGGCCAGCTGCACCTCCGCGACCACCAGGCCGACCGCCGCCGCACCGGCCAGCCCGATGCCGCCGCCGCCGTACGCGGCGCCGGCCGCGATCCGCCGGGCCACCCTCGCCCTCGACATACTCGTCATACGTCGCCGCCACCTCCCGAAACCCGTACACCCACTCCTTGCCCCGTACGGACGGTCGCCCAATCTCAACGCAGGGTGAACGACCGTCACGGGGCATGCCCGGGCCGGCAGGCCATAGGCTGGCGGAACCGATATCGACCCCTCATTTGCGGCATCCGGAGACCACGGTGCAATTCCACGACTCGATGATCAGCCTCGTCGGCAACACCCCGCTGGTGCGGCTCAACAGCGTGACCAAGGGGATCAGGGCGACCGTCCTGGCCAAGGTGGAGTACTTCAATCCCGGCGGCTCGGTGAAGGACCGCATCGCCCTGCGCATGATCGAGGCCGCGGAGAAGAGCGGAGAGTTGCAGCCGGGCGGCACGATCGTCGAGCCGACCAGCGGCAACACGGGCGTGGGCCTCGCCATCGTGGCCCAGCAGAAGGGCTACAAGTGCATCTTCGTCTGCCCCGACAAGGTGTCCACCGACAAGATCAACGTGCTGCGCGCGTACGGCGCCGAGGTCGTCGTCTGCCCGACCGCGGTCGACCCCGAGCACCCCGACTCCTACTACAACGTCTCCGACCGGCTGGTCCGCGAGACGCCGGGCGCCTGGAAGCCGGACCAGTACTCCAACCCGAACAACCCCCTCTCCCACTACCACTCCACGGGCCCCGAGCTGTGGGAGCAGACCGAGGGGAAGATCACCCACTTCGTGGCCGGCGTCGGCACCGGCGGCACCATCTCCGGCACCGGCAGGTACCTGAAGGACGCCAGTGACGGCGCGGTGAAGGTCATCGGCGCCGACCCCGAGGGCTCCGTGTACTCCGGCGGCTCCGGGCGTCCGTACCTGGTCGAGGGCGTCGGCGAGGACTTCTGGCCGACGGCCTACGACCGCGAGGTCGCCGACGGGATCGTCGCCGTCTCCGACAAGGACTCCTTCCAGATGACCCGCCGCCTCGCCAAGGAGGAGGGCCTGCTGGTGGGCGGCTCCTGCGGCATGGCGGTCGTCGCGGCCCTCGAGGTGGCGGCGCGGCTCGGCGAGGACGACGTGGTGGTGGTCCTGCTGCCGGACAGCGGACGCGGCTACCTCAGCAAGATCTTCAACGACGAGTGGATGGCCGACTACGGCTTCCTCGAGGACGCCGGTCCCAGCGCCCGCGTCGCCGAGGTCCTGAACCACAAGGAGGGCGGCCACATCCCCTCCCTCGTCCACATGCACCCGGACGAGACCGTCGGCGAGGCCATCGAGGTGCTGCGCGAGTACGGCGTCTCGCAGATGCCGATCGTCAAGCCCGGCGCCGGCCACCCGGACGTGATGGCCGCCGAGGTCGTCGGCTCGGTGGTGGAGCGCGAACTGCTGGACGCGCTGTTCGCCAAGCGCGCCTCGCTGGAGGACCCGCTGGAGAAGCACATGTCCGCCCCGCTGCCCCAGGTCGGCTCCGGCGAGCCGGTCGCGGACCTGATGTCGGTGCTCGGCGGCGCCGACGCGGCGATCGTCCTCGTCGAGGGCAAGCCGACCGGCGTGGTGAGCCGGCAGGACCTGCTGTCCTTCCTCGCCAAGGGCAAGTAGGCAAACAGGGCAAGTAGGGCCCGTAGGGCACGCAGGGCAGGAGCGCGAGCAGGGCGGGCGGGGAACGGCGGCCGGCGCGGTGATCTTCGCGGACTTCGCGGAAGTGGTACGCGCATGTCACGTGGGCGCAGCAGTCGCTTAACACGGGACCGGCAGAGTACGGGGTGTCGGCGGGAACCGGCGGGGAAACCTCCCAGGCGTTCAGCACGGGGGGAGGCTCCCCGGTCGCGCCGGCGCCGAACGGCGTCACGGACCTTCCGGAGCGGCTCCCGGACCTCCAAGGACGCCACGGACGCGCCGCCCCGGCCGTGAGGCCCGGCACCGCGCGTCCCCCGCGGGGACCGCCGTCGTCCCGCCCCCCAGCGCTGGGGGTGCGGCGGTCCCCGCGCGGTTCTTTCCCCGGGGGCTCAGTCCTCCCAGGCGTCGTTCCTGTCCCTGCGGCGGCGCCCGAACAGGTCCGGGTTGGTGCGGGCGACCTGGACGACGTTGACCCCGACGATGCCGGCCCAGGCGACCAGCATTCCCGGCAGGTGCGCCACACCGCCGCCGATCGCGGACAGCGGGATCGCCAGCACCAGCGAGACGATGCCGAAACCGAAGCGCTCGCCGAAGGTGTCCGTGGGCTTCGGCGACCGGCTGTCCCGGGCCGTCGTCATCTGCTGCTCGGCGAGCTGCCGGCGCACCCGGCGCTCCACCGCCCCGTCGATGCGCTGGTCGACCTTCTCCAGGAACGAGTCGACCAGCGCGGACTCGTACTCCTCGCCGAGCTCCCTGCGGGTCCGCAGGGTGGCGTCGAGATCCTTCTTGAGGTCGGCGTCGCGTGCGTCCATTCCCGTCATGGACCCCACGGTAGGCAGCCCGGGCGGCTTCGGCACTGGGGACAACCCCCGTTTCCGGAGGGGGCCGGCCGGTACGGGTCGGCGGAACCGCGCCACCCCGCTGTATAACGGTATGCAGGATTCGGGGTGCGTGAATAGGTCGAGGGGGCCACATGACGAACGGGACCGGCGGGACGAGCGGGACCGACAGCCCGGCCGCGCGGCTGCAGGCGCTGTTCGAGGGGCACCGGCTGACACCGACCCAGCGGCGCATCGCGCACAGCATGGTGCGCCGCGCCTCGGACGTGCCGTTCCTCTCGAGCGTGGAGCTGGCCGAGCTGGCGGGGGTCAGCCAGCCATCCGTGACCCGCTTCGCCGTCGCCCTCGGCTTCGACGGTTACCCGGCGCTGCGCCGACATCTGCGCGAGGTCGCCCCCGCGGAACCGGTCGCGGACACCGGCGCGGTCAACGAGTACCAGCAGGCCGTGGCCGCCGAGATCGAGAACCTGCGGCACCTCGCGGAAGTGCTGGCCGACCCGGCGCCGGTGCGGGAGGCGGGACGGCTGCTCGCCGGGAGCCGGCCGCTGCCGGTGCTCGGGCTGCGGGCCGCCGCCGCCCAGGCACACGGCTTCGCCTACTTCGCCGCCAAGGTCCACCCGGACGTCCGGCTGCTCGGCGAGGGCGGCACGATGCTCCACGACCGCATCGACGCGGCCGTCCGGGCCGGGGCGCGCACGCTGCTCTGCTTCGCGCTGCCCCGGCACCCGCGCGAGGTCGTCGAGGCGCTCGCCCACGCCAAGGAGGCCGGACTCACGGTGGTGACCGTCGCCGACTCCGCCTTCGCCCCGGTCGCCAAGGTGTCCGACCTGCTGCTGCCCGCCGCTGTCGGCACCGGCCTCGCCTTCGACACCGCCTGCGCGCCGATGCTGCTCGGCCGGGTGCTGCTCGAGGCGATGTGCGACGACCTGCCGGACGCGCAGGCCCGGCTGGAGGAGTTCGACGCCAAGGCCGCGGCACGGGGACTCTTCGTGGACTGACGCCGTGTGGGCCCGCCCCGGCGGGGCCCGACTCGGCGTGGAGTGACCCGGCGCGGAGTGACCCGCGTGGAGTGACCCGTACGGCGGACGGGTTCTCAGATTCGTCTCAGCTTGCCCCGCTACAGTGCGGCGCCTGACACACCCTTCAGACGCAACGCACGGGCAGGAACGGGACAGGAGGCAGGACGTGGCGCGCGGAGGACAGGTGGGGCTGGCTCGGGTCGCCGTCGTCGTACGGGCGGGCGCCGCACCACTGTGGTGGCTGGGCGTTTTCGCGGCCGGCATCGGGGTGCTGGTGCCGGGACTCACCGGACGCCGGATCGGGGTCATGGTGGGGGCCGCGCTCTTCATCGTCGCCACGGCGGTCGTGGCGTGGGTCCGACGGCGGCGCTACACCGCCCTGGCCGGCTCTGCCGCCCGCGCGGGCAAGCACGACGTGCTCCAGGACCGCGGCGTGACCGTGCGCAACTGGCGTCGGGGGCACCGCTGGTGGCTGCTCCTCGCCTTCCTCGCCGCGCTCGGCAGCGCCTTCGCCGTCCCCGCCGCGGGCGGGCTGCTGCTGGCGGGATGCGGCGCCGGGCTGTGGCTCAAGTCCGCCTGGATCGGCCGCCGCGAACAGTCCGGCGCGGCCCTGCTGTGGGTCCGCGTGGACTGGCTCGGCGGCAACACCGGCCGCCCCGCGGGCAAGGCCGTCAAGGGCTACCGCAGCACGGGCATCGCGGCGGGCGACGCGGCACCGGGCGGGGCGAGGCGGAAGACGGCGGCCGTGGTCTGATCGGGGGTGGTCTGACCAGGCGTGGTGTGACCAGGCGTGGTCTGACCAGGCGTGGTGGGCGGCGCGCAGCGCCCCGCCCACCAGGGCCGCGGGGCGGTGACCTGGTGCGGCTCCGTCGCGTGGGCGCGCCCGGCCACGACGCACGCGCGCGTCACGAACCGGCCGCACCCTCAGGGCGAAGATCCCCGATCAGAGAGTCGCCGTACTCCCCGCCCGCCTCGGCCACGATCTCCTCAACCGTCTGCTCCCTGCGCACCGGGGCGAAGGCGACATCCCCGTCCCTGTCCCCGGCGAACCCGTACACCGCGGGCCGCGCCAGCGAGTTGTACGCGTAGTGGTGCGCGAAGTAGTACGCCCCGGTGTCCAGCGCCGCCGCGTAGTCCCCCTGTTCGAGCAGCGGCATCGCCCGGCCCACGGCCAGCAGGTCGCCCGCGAAGCACGCCGGACCGGCCACGTCCTGCACCACGTCGGGCCCCGCCTTCGGCAGACCCTTGCCGTCGTACGCGGCGATCCGCAGCGGCCACGCCCCCGGCGCGTACACCGTCCGCGTCGCGACCTGCACGCCCGCGTGCGTCACCGCGACCGGCCGCCCCCCGGCGCTCTTGGCGTACTCCACGCGGGCCACGACCGTGCCGTGCTTGGCCAGCAGCGACCGCCCGAACTCGGTGACCAGCCCGTACCGCCCGTCGAACAGCCCCGGCACCGCCTCGCTCAGCACGCGCGCGTACTCGGCGTACGTCGGTGCCGTCTCCTCCGACGCGAAATTCACCGGGAGACCGCCGCCGATGTCGAGCGTGTCGACCTGTCTGCGGCCCGCCCGCTCGTTGATCTCCTCGGCGAGCGTGTACGTCTCCCGCACGCCCTCGGCCATCAGAGCCAGCGGGACGCCCTGGGAGCCGGAGTGCGCGTGCAGCCGGGTCAGCCACGGGCGGTCCAGATACGCCCGCACCACCCACTCGCGCGCCCCCTCGTCGCGCAGGGCCACCCCGAACTTCGAGGTCGCCGTCGCCGTTGACAGCGCCTCGATGGAGCCGCCGCCGACCTGCGGATTCACCCGGATGCCGAGCGGGGAGGCGCTGGTCCCCCCGGTCACCAGGGCGTCGAGGCGCTCCAGCTCCTGCGGGTTGTCCGCGTTCAGGGCGATGCCCAGTGACAGGGCCTCGCGCAGCTCGTCCGGCGTCTTGGCGGGCGAGTCCAGCACCGTCCGCCCGGCCGGCACCCCGGCCGCCCGTGCCAGGGCCAGCTCGCCCGGGCTCGCGACCTCCGCGCCGATGCCCGCCTCGTGCAGCAGCCGCAGCACCGGGACCAGCGGGGACGCCTTCACCGCGAAGGCGTGCAGCACGGGCGTCCCCGGCGCCGTCACCGCCTCGAACGCCGACCGCAGGGCCGCGGCCGACTCCCGTATCCCGGTGACGTCCAGCAGACCGACGATCGGTGTGCCGGGTCCCAGGAGCCCCTGCTCCACGGCCGCCCGCACGGCCCGGTCCCGCCGCACCGCCCGCCCGGCGCCGGCGCCGCCGACGTCCGCGCCCGTCTCCGTGCCGTCGCTCACGCGTTCCTCCGTCCCTCGCCTGCCTGTGAACCGTCCGCAGTTCCAGCCAAACATCCGCGACGCGCCCGCGCCGGGACACGGACGTATTGACTAGTTCTATTCACGAGGTGAGTATGTGAATATCCGCAGTAAAAAATCCGCCGGGAGCAAGCCACCAGGAGGCAGAACATGTCCGGACCCCGCCCCGTCCGCGCGCCACGCGGCACCACGCCGAGCGCCCTGGGCTGGCAGCAGGAGGCCGCCCTGCGGATGCTGCAGAACAACCTCGACCCCGAGGTCGCCGAGCACCCCGACAAGCTCGTCGTCTACGGCGGCACCGGCAAGGCGGCGCGTGACTGGCGCTCCTTCGACGCCATGGTCCGCACCCTGCGGACCCTGAAGCAGGACGAGACGATGCTCGTCCAGTCCGGCCGCCCCGTCGGTGTCATGCAGACCCACGAGTGGGCCCCGCGCGTCCTCATCGCCAACTCCAACCTGGTCGGCGACTGGGCCAACTGGGAGGAGTTCCGCCGCCTGGAGGCCCTCGGCCTGACCATGTACGGGCAGATGACCGCCGGCTCATGGATCTACATCGGCACCCAGGGCATCCTCCAGGGCACCTACGAGACCTTCGCCGCCGTCGCCGCGAAGAAGTTCGGCGGCACCCTGGCCGGGACCATCACCCTCACCGCCGGCCTCGGCGGCATGGGCGGCGCCCAGCCGCTGGCCGTCACCATGAACGACGGCGTCGTGATCTGCGTCGACTGCGACCCGCGCGCCATCGACCGCCGCATCGAGCACCGCTACCTCGACGTGAAGGCCGACTCCCTCGACCACGCCCTCCAGCTGGCCACCGAGGCTCGCGACCGGCGCAAGCCGCTGTCCATCGGCGTCCTCGGCAACGCCGCCGAGCTGGTCCCGCAGCTCCTCGCCATGGGCGCCCCGATCGACATCGTCACCGACCAGACCTCGGCCCACGACCCGCTGGCCTACCTCCCCACCGGCATCGCCTTCGAGGACATGGCCGACGCCGCCGCCAAGGACCCGGCCGGCTTCACCACCCGGGCCCGCGAGTCCATGGCCCGGCACGTCGAGGCCATGGTCGGCTTCCAGGACGCCGGTGCCGAGGTCTTCGACTACGGCAACTCCATCCGCGGCGAGGCCCAGCTCGCCGGGTACGACCGGGCGTTCGCCTTCCCGGGCTTCGTACCGGCGTACATCCGCCCGCTGTTCTGCGAGGGCAAGGGGCCCTTCCGCTGGGCCGCCCTGTCCGGCGACCCCGCGGACATCGCCAGGACCGACAAGGCGATCCTCGACCTCTTCCCCGAGAACGAGTCCCTGGCCCGCTGGATCAAGATGGCGGGGGAGCGCGTCCACTTCCAGGGCCTGCCCGCCCGGATCTGCTGGCTCGGCTACGGCGAGCGCGACAAGGCAGGTGAGCGTTTCAACGACATGGTCGCGAGCGGCGAGCTGGCCGCCCCCATCGTCATCGGCCGCGACCACCTCGACTGCGGCTCCGTCGCCTCCCCGTACCGCGAGACCGAGGCGATGCTCGACGGCTCCGACGCCATCGCCGACTGGCCGTTGCTCAACGCCATGGTCAACGTGGCCTCCGGCGCCTCCTGGGTCTCCCTCCACCACGGCGGCGGCGTCGGCATGGGCCGCTCCATCCACGCCGGGCAGGTCACCGTCGCCGACGGCACCCCGCTCGCCGGGGAGAAGATCCGCCGGGTGCTCACCAACGACCCCGGCATGGGCGTCATCCGGCACGTCGACGCCGGGTACGACATCGCCGAGTCGGTCGCCGCGGAGCGGGACGTGCGGGTGCCCATGCGCGAGGGCGACGAGGGGCGCGCGGGCGACGAGGGGCGCGCGGGCGACGAGGCGCACGGGAGCGGTGCGACGCGCGAGGGTGACGGCGCGTGAGCTTCCACAGCATGTGGGCGGAGCTGCTGCCGGTCGGCCGCAGCTCCGCCTCCGGCGGCTACCGCCGGCACGCCTGGACCGGCGCCGACGCCGACTGCCGGACCTGGTTCCAGGAGCAGGCCGAGGCCCGCGGCCTGACCTACGAGACCGACCGCAACGGCAACCAGTGGGCCTGGCTCGGCGACCCCGCCGCCGGGAACGCCGTCGTCACCGGGTCCCACCTGGACTCCGTGCCCGACGGCGGCGCCTTCGACGGCCCCCTCGGCGTGGTCTCCGCCTTCGCCGCCCTGGACGAACTGCGCGGGCGGGGAGCGCGGTTCACCAAACCGCTCGGCATCGTCAACTTCGGCGACGAGGAGGGCGCCCGCTTCGGCCTCGCCTGCGTCGGCTCCCGGCTCACCTCGGGAGCGCTCACCGTCGAGCAGGCCCACCGCCTCACCGACGGCGACGGCGTCACGCTTCCGCAGGCCATGGAGTCCGCCGGGTACGACCCGGGCACCCTGGGCCCCGACCCCGAACGGCTGGCCCGCATCGGCGCCTTCGTGGAACTCCACGTCGAGCAGGGCCGCGCCCTGGACCTGTCCGGCGACCGCATCGGCATCGCCTCCGCCATCTGGCCGCACGGACGCTGGCGGTTCGACTTCCGGGGCGAGGCCAACCACGCCGGCACCACCCGCCTCGCCGACCGGCACGACCCGATGCTGCCGTACGCCGAGACCGTCCTCGCCGCCCGCCGCGAGGCCGAACTCGCCGGTGCCGTCGCCACCTTCGGCAAGATCGGCGTGGAGCCCAACGGCGTCAACGCCATCCCCTCCCTGGTGCGCGGCTGGCTCGACTCCCGCGCCGCCGACCAGGCGAGCCTGGACACCGTGGTCACAGGCGTGGAGAAGGCCGCCCGCGAGTACGCCGCCGCCCACGGCGTGGACCTCGACGTCGTGCGCGAGTCCTTCACGCCCGTCGTCGACTTCGACCACGCCCTGCGCGACGAACTCGGGCGCATCCTGGGCAAGGAGACGGAACTGCGGGTCCCCGTCCTCGGCACCGGTGCCGGACACGACGCCGGAATCCTCTCCGACCGCATCCCGACCGCCATGCTGTTCGTGCGCAACCCCACCGGCGTCTCGCACTCCCCGGCCGAGTACGCGGCCGAGGACGACTGCGTGGCCGGGGTGAACGCACTCGCCGACGTACTGGAAGGGCTGGCCTGCACGTGACCTCCACCGAGCGGACCCGGACGTACTGGCTGGAGCACGCGTGGCTCGGCACCCACGTCGAGCCGGACGTCGCCGTCGACGTGGGCGACGGCCGCATCACCGCCGTCCACCAAGGCGTCGCCACCCCGCCGCCCGGCGCCGAGATCCTGCGCGGACTGACCCTGCCGGGACTGGCGAACGCGCACTCGCACGCCTTCCACCGCGCCCTGCGCGGCACCGTCCAGGTCGGCTCCGGAACCTTCTGGACCTGGCGCGAGGTGATGTACTCCGTCGCCGACCGGCTGACCCCGGACACCTACCACGCCCTCGCCCGCGCCGTGTACGCCGAGATGGCGCTGGCCGGCATCACCACGGTCGGCGAGTTCCACTACGTCCACCACGCCCCCGGAGGCACCCCGTACGCCGACCCCAACGCGATGGGTGACGCGCTGATCGAGGCCGCGGCCGAAGCCGGTGTCCGCATCACCCTCCTCGACACCTGCTACCTGTCCTCCGGCTTCGGCGAGCCCCCGAACAGCCACCAGCGCCGCTTCTCCGACGGCACGGCGGACGCCTGGGCCGAACGCTGTTCAGTTCTCAAGGAACGGGATCACGCACGGATCGGGGCCGCGATCCACTCCGTACGGGCCGTGCCCGCGGACCAGCTGGCGACCGTGGCGCAGTGGGCCGAGGCACGGCGGGCCCCGCTGCATGTGCACCTGTCCGAGCAGACCGCCGAGAACGACGCCTGCCGACAGGCCCACGGCTGCACCCCCACCCGGCTCCTCGCCGACCACGGAGTGCTGGGCGCCCGCACCACCGGCGTCCACAACACCCACCTCACCGACGAGGACGTCGCGCTGCTCGGCGGCAGCCGCACCGGCACCTGCATGTGCCCCACCACGGAACGGGACCTGGCCGACGGCATCGGTCCCGCCGCCGCGCTCCAGCGGGCCGGCTCCCCGCTCTCCCTCGGCTCGGACAGCCACGCCGTCGTCGACCTGCTGGAAGAGGCCCGCGCGATGGAGCTGAACGAGCGCCTGCGCACCCGCAGCCGCGGCCACTGGACCGCCGCCGCGCTGCTGCGCGCCGCCACCGCCGACGGCCACGCCGCCCTCGGCTGGGACGACACCGGGCGCATCGAGGCCGGCGCCCGGGCCGACCTCGCGACCGTCGCGCTGGACTCGGTCAGGACCGCGGGGCCGCTGCCCAGGCTCGGCGCCGAGACGGCCGTATTCGCCGCGACGGCAGCGGACGTACGGCACACGGTCGTGGGAGGGCGGCACGTCGTACGCGACGGGGCGCACGCCCTCGTACCGGACGTGCCGCAGGCCCTGGCGCGGGCCGTCGAAGCCCTGCGCGCCTGACCGCCGGCCCCCGCCCACGGACGGGCCCACACCCCAGCCCCCGCCCCCACGAGGACATCAGGGACCCCATGAGCAGCAGCACCGTCATCACCAACATCGCCGCACTCGTCACCAACGACCCCTCCCTCGGCGACCACTCCCCGCTCGGTCTGGTCCGGGACGCGGCCGTCGTCATCGAGGGCGACCGCGTCGTGTGGACCGGTGAATCAAGCAAAGCACCCGCCACTGACAACCGGGTCGACGCCGAGGGCCGGGCGGTCCTCCCCGGCTTCGTGGACTCCCACTCCCACCTGCTCTTCGCGGGCGACCGCACCGAGGAGTTCAACGCCCGCATGTCCGGCCGCCCCTACAGCGCGGGCGGCATCCGCACCACCGTCGCCGCCACCCGCGCCGCGAGCGACGCGGAACTGGAGGCGTCCCTCACCCGCTACCTCGCCGAGGCCCTGCGCCAGGGCACCACGACCTTCGAGACCAAGTCCGGCTACGGCCTGACCACCGCCGACGAGTCCCGCGCCCTGCGCGTCGCCGCCCGCCACACCGACGAGGTCACCTTCCTCGGCGCCCACATCGTCGCCCCCGAACTCGCCGACGACCCCGCCGCCTACGTCGACCTGGTCACCGGCGAGATGCTCGACGCCTGCGCCCCGCACGCCCGCTGGATCGACGTGTTCTGCGAGAAGGGCGCCTTCGACGGGGACCAGGCCCGCGCGATCCTCACCGCGGGCAAGGCCAAGGGACTGCACCCCCGCATCCACGCCAACCAGCTCTCCTACGGCCCCGGCGTCCAACTCGCCGTCGAACTCGACGCCGCCAGCGCCGACCACTGCACCCACCTCACCGACGCCGACGTGGACGCCCTCGCGGGCAGCCGTACGGTCGCGACCCTGCTGCCCGGCGCGGAGTTCTCCACCCGCGCCCAGTGGCCGGACGCCCGGCGCCTCATCGACGCGGGTGCCACGGTGGCCCTCTCCACCGACTGCAACCCCGGCTCCTCCTTCACGTCCTCCGTGCCCTTCTGCATCGCGCTCGCGGTGCGGGACATGGGGATGACGCCGGACGAGGCGGTCTGGTCGGCCACCGCGGGCGGCGCCGCGGCCCTGCGCCGCGACGACGTCGGCCGCCTCGTCCCGGGCGCGTACGCCGACCTGACGCTCCTCGACGCCCCGAGCCATGTCCACCTCGCCTACCGGCCCGGGGTGCCGCTGGTCGCGGGGGTGTGGCGGAAGGGTGTGCGTAAGCTGTGACCTGCGCGTGAACCGGGGAGCGGGGGGACGGGGCGGATGGCGAGGCACTGGCGGGCGTGGGGAGCGCCATTCCTGGTGAACCTGCTGCTCGGCGTGCCGGCGGTGGTGCCGATCTGGCTCGTCTGGTACGTGCTGGCGAACGGGCCGCTGGCCGAGTACGGCGGTCCCATGCGCAACCCGACGGAGAACGACGGGATGGCGCTCTGGCTGGTGATCGTCGTCCCGGTGGTCGCGCTGTTCGGGCTCATCTGGTGGCTGGCCAATGAACCCCTGCGGCGCAGGACCGCCCTCGCCCCGCACTCGTTCTGGCTGCTGTGCGTCCTGGTGCCGTTCCTGCCGACGGCCGTGCTGATCGCCAACTCCCTCTGAAGGCTCCCTGTAAAGGCTCCCTGTGCAGGGCGCGGCAACCCGAAGGGGGGCGGCCCGATGTCGGACCACCCCCCTGGAGGGCAAGCGTCACACGGTCGGGACTGAGGACTACTCCTCGACCGTGAGCCCCTTGCGCAGCCGTACGAGTGTGCGCGACAGCAGCCGCGAGACGTGCATCTGGGAGATGCCCAGCTCCTCGCCGATCTCCGACTGGGTCATTCCCGCGACGAAACGGAGGGAGAGGATCTTCCGGTCCCGCGAGGGCAGCTCGGCGATCAGCGGCTTCAGCGACTCGACGTACTCGATGCCCTCGAGCCCGTGGTCCTCGTAGCCGATGCGGTCGGCGAGCGCGCCCTCCGCGTCGTCCTCCTCCGGCTGGGCGTCCAGCGAGGAGGCGGTGTAGGCGTTGGACGCCGCCATGCCCTCGACGACCTCGTCCTTGGACAGGCCGAGGTGCTCGGCCAGCTCGGAGACGGTGGGGGCGCGGTCGAGGCGCTGGGCCAGCTCGTCGCCGGCCTTCGCCAGGTCCAGCCGCAGCTCCTGGAGGCGGCGGGGAACGCGCACGGACCACGAGGTGTCGCGGAAGAAGCGCTTGATCTCGCCGATGATGGTCGGCATCGCGAACGTGGGGAACTCCACACCGCGCGACATCTCGAAGCGGTCGATCGCCTTGATCAGGCCGATGGTGCCGACCTGGATGATGTCCTCCATCGGCTCGCTGCGCGAGCGGAAGCGGGAGGCGGCGAACTTGACCAGCGCGAGGTTCAGCTCGACGAGCGTGTTGCGTACGTACGCGTACTCGTGGGTGCCTTCCTCCAGCGACTCGAGCCGCTCGAAGAGGGTCTTGGACAGGGCCCTGGCGTCCGCCGGAGCGACCTCGTCGTACGCGGGGATGTCCGGAAGCCCGGCGAGTGCGCCGTCGTGGTCGACGACCGCGTCGTGGTGCTCGATGGGATCCAGATGTTCCGGAGGGAGTGTCGACGTCGCTTCCTGGGTACGCGATCCGTCGAGCCGGGGTGACATGATGTCCTCCATCGTTCTCGGCATACGGCTGCCGAAGCCAAATTCGTGCACTGCGGTGTGCGGCGCCTCCAAAGCCGGCCGTGTCGGTTTACGTGTCTTACTAGCCCTACCGGGTTTACCGAGCCGACCGCAAGTGTGTTCTGTGCGGGTATGTCCGTTTGTGTGCGGTTGTTCGGGTGTCGGAGTGCGGTGGGAAGGCGTAGTGTTCGAGTGCGTCAGCAAGCAGTCACGACCTCGGGAGAGAGAAACGGCATGGACCGCGGGACGGTCGGCAGTGCCCAGTCGGGCCGGCTTCTGGTCGAGGTACGGGAAGAGGGCCCCAGTGCCGTCGTGACCCCGGCGGGTGAGCTGGATCACCACACCGCCGATCTGTTGCGCGAGCCGCTGGAGGACTGTCTCGCCAAGGGATTCAACCGGCTCGTCGTGGACTGCTCGCGGCTGGAGTTCTGCGACTCCACGGGGCTCAACGTCCTGCTGGGCGCGCGGTTGAAGGCGGAGGCGGCGGGGGGCGGAGTGCATCTGGTGGCCATGCAGCCGGTGGTCGCCCGCGTGTTCGAGATCACGGGGGCCGAAGCGGTCTTCACCCTGCATGACACGCTTGCGGCCGCCCTGGCCGACGAGTCCGACTGAGCCGTCCTTGTCCGGCCGACGGAGGGGTGCGTGTGCTTCCCGGGGCGGGCGTTTTCGCGCCGCGCCGGGTTCAGTGCCGAATACAGGGGTGTTCGTACGGTCCGGTCGGGCAGGAGAGACCCTGAACCGGCTGTGTACGACATCGCTGACTACGACTTTGAAACGTGAACTGGTGAATCGGTGAGGTGAAGCGCTGATGAGCACCACCCGGCCCTACTCGCCGGGCGACCGCGGTCCGGAGCCCGGCGGCGCTTCCGGGGCGCCGCCGTCCGCGCCCGCCGCCGTGCCCGGGGAGAGTGGCGGGCGGCAGGCCCGCAGGCTGAGCTTCGAGGACGCGAGCGGGGTCGTCCCGCTGGCCCGTGACTTCACCCGCGAGGCGCTGTACGCCTGGGGCTGGCTGCCCTCCGCCACCGCGGATCAGCGTGCCGCCGCGGAGGACGTCCTGCTCGTGGTGTCCGAGCTGGTCACCAACGCGTGTCTCCACGCGGAGGGCCCGGACGAGCTGCGCATCACCTGCGAGAAGAAGGTGATCCGGCTGGAGGTCTCCGACCGCGGCACGGGCCAGCCGGCGCCGCGGACCCCGCACCGCGCGGGACGCCCCGGCGGCCACGGGATGTTCATCGTGCAGCGACTGTGCCTGGACTGGGGCGTCGTGCGGACGCCGGGTGTCGCGGGCAAGCGGGTGTGGGCGGAGCTGGGCGCTCCCGCGTAAGGGGTTGCCGTGCCTGGGGCTCCGCCCCGGACCGCGCGCCCCGCGCTATCCCCGCACCTCGAACCACAGCAGCTTCCCGGCACCGCGCGGAAGCACGTCGTCACCCAGCGACCACCCGCCCCACGAGTCGGCACACGCCCGCACGAGCTGCAACCCGCGCCCGCCCTCCGCGTCGCCCGGCGGGGTGGGGGCCGCACGGTGTCCTCCCGGCGGTTCCGCGAAGGGGGAAGGGACGTGCGGGCTGCTGTCCCACACCCCGACCCGCAGCCGCCCGTCACTCAGCGCGGTGAGCCGCAGCGAGCACGGGCCGCGGGTGTGCCGGTAGGCGTTGGTGACCAGCTCCGACGTCAGCAGTTCGACGCTGTCCAGTACTTCGTGCCGCCCGTGTCCGCCGAGGACGGCCCGTACGGTCACCCGTGCGACGCGTGCGGCTCTGGGGTCGTGAGGGAGGCGGAGGGCGTAAGCCCAGGTGTCGGACGGGGATACGGTGCCCATGAAGCAGCCTTTCGGGAGGGAGGGGTTCGGCTGCCCAACGGCCGCGCCGGGCGGTGGCTGTGCCCAGGGGGTGCGCTTTCGGCTTACGGGGGCGGGGAGTTGGGTGGTGGAGCGAGACTCACCATAGAGGGTTCGATGTGATACTTAACATCGAACAGAGTGGAAGATTTACATTTCCCTCGTGTGAGTGATGCGAGGGAGCGCGCCGTGACGAGAGAAGGACCGTGCCGCCCAGCACCCCGCCCACCTTGCGCCAGCAGCGCCTCGGCGCCGAACTCCGCAAGCTCCGCGAGCAGTCGGGGCTGACGTCGACTGCCGCTGCCGCGCTCCTCGGCCTCAAGCAGGCGCAGATCAGCAGCATCGAATCGGGCCGCTACGCCGTGGGCGCGGACCGGGTGCGCACCCTCGCGCGTGCGTACAGCTCCTCGGAAGAAGCACTGGTGGAGGCACTGGTCGCCATGACGGGCGGCCGTACCCGTGGCTGGTGGGACGAGTACCGGGACTACCTCCCGGTCGGCCTGATCGATCTGGCCGAGCTGGAACATCACGCGACCGCGCTGCGTGTGGCTCTCCCACTTCACATCCCCGCGTTGTTGCAGACCGCCGACCACGCTCGGGCCATGTTCAGGGAAGCCGTCCCGCCCTTCCGGCCGTACGAACTCGAGCACCGCCTCTCGTACCGCATCAAGCGTCAGGAGGTACTCCATCGCGTCGACGGCCTTCCCTACACGGCACTGGTGCACGAGGCGGCGCTACGGATGCAGTACGGAGGGCCGGACGTCACCCGCGCCCAACTGCTGCACATCCTCGAAGCGAGCGAACAGGCCAACGTGACCGTACGGGTCATCCCGTACGCCTCGCTCCACTTTCCGGGCAACGGCCAGCCCTTCGACTACGCGGCCGGTCCGGTCCCGCAACTCGACACCGTCCAGCTGGACACCCACCACGGCGGTTGCGAGTTCCTGGACGCGGAGGCCCAGCTCTCGAAGTACCGGACCCTCTTGGACCGCATGGAGGCCTGCGCGCTCGACGTCGCCGCCTCCCGCACATTCATCGCACACCTCGCACAGAACCTCTGAAAGGCAGCAACGTGCAGCCCCTCACCTGGCGCAAGTCCACCTACAGTCCCGACGGTTCGAACTGCCTCGAGATAGCCACCACCCCGGCGACGATCCTCGTCCGGGATTCCAAGACCCCGAACGGGCCCCGCCTCGCCCTCCGTCCCGCCACGTGGACGCGCTTCGCCGCACACACCGCCGCGGACGCCCACGGACGGAACTGGGGTTCTCGACCGTGACGACCACTCTGATGACGTACGCCGGCCCGGTCGACGACCTGGCGCCGGTGACACGCACCGGCGGCGTTCCGCTGGTGCCGGCCGGGTTCACCTGGCCGCAGTGCGCGGAGTGCTCGGGACCTATGCAGTTCCTCGCGCAGTTGCCGGTGACAGTCCCCGGCGCCCAGGACGTCGAGGCGGCCGCGGTTGCCGAGCACGTCCTGTCGGTCTTCATGTGCCAGAACGACCCCGGGCTGTGCGACGAGTGGGACCCGGTCGCGGGTGGCAACCGGGCGCTGCTGTTCCCCCGTGCCGGACTCACGCCCGCCCAGGTGCCGGCGGGAGACGAGACCCTGCTGGCAGAGACCTGCGGCATCGACTGCACGGCGCGGGACGCGGCTCCCTACGGCGAGGCGCGCGATAAGTGGGCGGAGGCTCACGGCCGTCCCGTGCGGGACGTCCTCGGCCAGCTGGGCGGTACTCCGTCGTGGCTGCAGCACGACGAGACGCCCGCCTGTCCGTCGTGTGCGCGGCCGATGAGCTTCATGGCCCAGCTCGAGGAGGGACGCGACCACCGGACGGCGATGAACTTCGGTGGAGGCGGCTGCGGATACGCCTTCGCGTGCGCGCCGTGCGAGGAGGGCTCGTTCCTGTGGCAGTGCTGACCGGCGGCCGCTGCTGAGAAGACGTCGTTGCGAGTGGCGCTCGGAGCACTCACGTTCTCGGGTTGCTCGGCGCCGTTCCAACGCCCGGAGGGCCACCCCATCCGTCGGACGAGGTGACCCTCCGAGAAGAAGCGGGCGTGCCCGCAGGGGCTCAGCGCACGTCGCCCATGAGTTCCTTGACGCGCTTGCGGTACATCCAGATCGCGACGCCCGCGACCACCGCGAGGGTGGCCTCCGCGGCGACGATGCCCGTCCTGTTGAGGTCGACGCCGGCGATGGAGAGCAGGCCGGTCGTGGCGTCACCGGCGGTGACGGCCAGGAACCAGACGCCCATCATCTGCGAGGCGTACTTCACCGGCGCCATCTTCGTCGTCACCGACAGGCCGACCGGGGAGAGCATCAGCTCACCGCAGGTCTGGACGAAGTAGATCGCCACCAGCCACAGGGCCGCCGCCTTGTGGCCGCCCTCCGCGATGCCCAGCGGGGCCAGGAAGAGGAAGAAGGACGCGCCGACCAGGACCAGGCCGAAGGAGAACTTGACGACCGTGCTCGGCTCCTTGCCGCGGCGGTTGAGCGCCAGCCACACCGTGGCGAAGACCGGGGCCAGGGCCATGATGATGACCGGGTTGACCGACTGGAACCAGGAGACCGGGAACTCCCAGCCGAAGACACTGGTGTCCGTCGAGGAGTCGGCGAACAGCGACAGGGTCGAGCCGCCCTGGTCGTAGATCATCCAGAACACGGCCGCGGCGACGAAGAACCAGATGTACGCCGACATCTTGGACTGCTCCGCGCGGTCCAGGGACTTGTCGCGCTTGATGTTGGTCAGCACCAGCACCGGGACGATCACGCCGAGCAGGGTCAGCGGGACCAGGATCCAGTTCAGGGTGTAGTGGCCGGAGAAGCCGACGATCGCGTAGAAGACGACGGCCAGCGCGGCCCAGAACGCGGCCTTGCGCAGCGTCGAGGTCTTCTCCTCGAGGGACAGCGGCTTCGGCACCGTGCTGGAGTGCGGGGCCAGGTGGCGGCTGCCGATCAGGAACTGGATCACGCCCAGGCCCATGCCGACCGCGGCGAGCGCGAAGCCTAGGTGCCAGTTGACGTTCTCGCCGATGGTGCCGATGGTCAGCGGCGCCGCGAAGGCACCCAGGTTGATGCCCATGTAGAAGACGGTGAAGCCACCGTCGCGACGCGGGTCGTCGGGGCCGCTGTAGAGCTGGCCGACCATCGTGGAGATGTTGGCCTTCAGCAGACCCGAGCCGATGGCGACCAGGCCGAGGCCCGCGTAGAACGTGCCGGAGGACGGCAGCGCCAGCGTGAGGTGCCCGAGCATGATCACACCGCCGGCGATGGCGACGGTCTTGCGGGGGCCCCAGACGCGGTCGCCGAACCAGCCGCCCGGCATCGTGAGCAGGTACACCAGCGAGAGGTACACCGAGTAGATCGCGGTCGCGGTGCCGGCGCTGAGGCCGAGACCACCCGGGGCGACGAGGTACAGCGGGAGCAGGGCCCTCATGCCGTAGTAGGAGAACCTCTCCCACATCTCGGTCATGAAGAGTGTGGCCAGTCCGCGGGGGTGGCCGAAGAAGGTCTTCTCGGAGCCGGGGGTGCCCGGGGTGACCGAGTCCTTCGTCAGGCTGGACGCCATGGTCGATCCTTGCTGGTCGGGACGCGCTCATGAGGCGATGCGCGCCCGGTGGGGGGCGGCCGGCACCGGCGGCCTTCCCCGCCCGTCCCACGCCTGGGGGATTCCGCTCCGGATTGCGAAGCGGTGGGCGGCGGCCACCGGGATCCACGCCTCCGTGCGCGTCACTGCACGCGGTGAGGCCCGGCCACAGGTCATTCCTTTCAAGGCCGGCCGTGGGGGCCGGCCCGCACACAAAAGAGACCTTCAGCGTCGAACTGTCGCCAAAGGTCCTCTGGGTGCTACAGGCGCTGATTCACCATACGGCAGGACACCGCCCGGTATGGAAGGACTTGAGACGTGAATCACAGGTGACTGTGGAACCACGAACGATCTTTCGAAGGTTTCCTACAGGATGACACCCCACAGCCGCAGGTGCGGATGCGGGTGGCCGGGGACGGGCCGCGCGGCGCACATCCGGCACATGCCCGGCTTGTCCCCGAGTAGTCCACAGGTGACGCACAGGTGGTGCGCGGGCGGGAATGCCCTGGGGCGATCTTGCCCCGGGCGTTGCTCCGAGCGGTCTACCATCAGGTCATGACCCGTGTACTGCTCGCCGAGGACGACGCGTCCATCTCGGAGCCGCTGGCCCGCGCACTGCGCAGGGAAGGGTACGAGGTCGAGGTGCGTGAGGACGGACCCGCCGCACTCGACGCGGGGCTTCAGGGCGGCATCGACCTGGTCGTGCTGGACCTCGGCCTGCCGGACATGGACGGCCTCGAGGTCGCCCGCCGGCTGCGGTCCGAGGGCCATGCCGTGCCGATCCTGATCCTGACGGCGCGCGCCGACGAGGTGGACACCGTCGTCGGTCTCGACGCGGGCGCCGACGACTACGTCACCAAGCCCTTCCGCCTGGCCGAGCTGCTCGCCCGGGTCCGGGCCCTGCTCCGGCGCGGCGCGGTCGAGCCCCCGCAGCCGCCCGCCACCCACGGCGTGCGCATCGACGTCGAGTCGCACCGGGCCTGGATGGGCGAGGAGGAACTCCAGCTCACCGCGAAGGAGTTCGACCTGCTGCGGGTCCTGGTGCGCGACGCGGGCCGGGTCGTCACCCGCGACCAGCTGATGCGCGAGGTCTGGGACACCACCTGGTGGTCGTCGACCAAGACCCTCGACATGCACATCTCCTGGCTGCGCAAGAAGCTCGGCGACGACGCGGCCAACCCGCGCTACATCGCCACCGTGCGCGGCGTGGGCTTCCGTTTCGAGAAGAACTGAGCCGAGAAGAACTGAGCCGAGAAGAACTGAGTCGAGAAGAACTGGGCGAGCCCGCGAGGGCCCGCGCGGGCGACCCGGGTAAGAGGACATGCGCCGTCGACTGATCCAGTCCACGCTCGCCGTGGTGCTCGTCGTGATCGCCGTCTTCGGCGTCTCCCTCGTCATCGTCGAGACCCGGACCATCAGCAGCACCGCCCAGGAGCGGGTCGACCTGGAGGCGGTGCGGCTGGCCAGCATCGTCGACAGCCGGCTCATCGGCACCGGCTCCGTCGACGAGCGGTTCCTGCGGGAGCAGATCCGCGACGCCCGGTACGCCGTGATCCGCATCCCCGGCGAGCCGGTCATCGAGGTCGGCAGCAAGCCGTCCGGTGACGTCCTGCGGGGCAAGGCCACCGGCGAGGAGGGCGAGACCGTCCTCGTCGAGGAGCCCAGCTCCTCGGTGACCCGGGAGGTCGGCCGGACCCTGCTGATCATCGGCCTGGTGGCGCTGCTCGCGGTGATCGCCGCCGTACTGCTGGCGATCCGGCAGGCCAACCGCCTCTCCTCCCCGCTCACCGACCTCGCCGAGACCGCCGAACGCCTCGGCTCCGGCGATCCGCGCCCGCGGCACAAGCGGTACGGCGTCCCCGAGCTGGACCGCGTCGCCGACGTGCTGGACTCCTCCGCCGAGCGCATCGCCCGGATGCTCACCGCCGAGCGCCGGCTGGCGGCCGACGCCTCCCACCAGCTGCGTACGCCGCTGACCGCGCTGTCGATGCGGCTGGAGGAGATCACCCTCACCGACGAACCGGAGACGGTGAAGGAGGAGGCGACGATCGCGCTGTCGCAGGTGGAGCGGCTGACGGACGTCGTGGACCGGCTGCTGACCAACTCCCGCGACCCGCGCAGCGGCTCCGCCGTCACCTTCGAGCTGGACGACGTCATCCAGCAGCAGATCGCCGAGTGGCGCCCCGCCTACCGCAGCGAGGGGCGGGCCATCGTCAGCTCGGGCAAACGCCATCTGACGGCCGTGGGCACCCCGGGCGCCGTGGCGCAGGTGCTGGCCGCGCTGATCGAGAACTCCCTGATGCACGGCGGCGGCACCGTGGCCCTGCGGACCCGGGTGACCGGCAACCAGGCCGTGGTCGAGGTCACCGACGAGGGTCCCGGCGTCCCGGGCGACCTGGGGGCGCGGATCTTCGAGCGGGCGATCAGCGGGCGCAACTCCACGGGCATCGGCCTCGCCGTCGCCCGCGACCTGGCCGAGGCGGACGGCGGACGGCTGGAGCTGCTCCAGGGGCGTCCGCCGGTCTTCGGACTGTTCCTGTCCCGTACGCCGCCACCGAAGAAGCCCTCGGGGGAGGGCGGTCAGACGGTGCGCTGAGGGCGCGCGGAGAGCGGGTCAGCGCTGACCGGCGGGGGCGCCGTCCGTGCGGGGGAGCGCGGTGGGGTGCTCGTGCTCCAGGAAGGTCTCGGCCCGCGTCGGCGCCGGTTCACGGGCGGGCAGCGCCCGGAAGACCCAGCTGCGGTACGACCAGAAGCGGAACAGGGTGCCGATCCCGATGCCGAGGAACTTGAAGATGTTGCTCTGGAGCGGGCTGTCCCAGCCGAACCCGTACGTCGCCGTGTAGAGCACACCGTTCTCGATCACCAGCCCGACCGCGCTGAACAGCAGGAACAGCGACATCTCGCGGGTCCGGCCGCTCTTGTCGCGGTCGCGGTAGGTGAAGTACCGGAAGCCCACGTAGTTGAAGGCGATCGCGACGATCGTGGCGATGATGCTGGCCCGCACCACCTGGAGGTCGGTCGTGTGCCGGACGAAGTTGAAGACGAGGAGGTTGACCAGCACTCCCGCGCCGCCCACGGCGCCGAACTTCACGACCTCGCGCACGAGCCGGTCGATCCGCCCCCGCATTCCGTCGCGGGGCGCGTCGGGCGCGTCGGGCGCGGAGGGAGCCGTGTGAGCACCCGAGGAACCATGTCCCATGGCCGTGCAGGCCCCCGTCCATCGATTGGCGTCAATCCGTTCATGCTAACCACCCGGACGCGCGATCTTCCTGCGGACGGACGCACGGGGTCCGGAACGGGCGCGGGGAACGGCGGGAAACGGCCGGTAAACAGGTGGGCTCCGCGCGGCCGATACGCTAGGGGTGTGACGTTCCCCGTAGTCGGCATGGTCGGCGGTGGCCAGCTCGCTCGTATGACACACGAGGCGGGCATCCCGTTGGGCATCAGGTTCAGGCTTCTCAGTGACACTCCTCAGGACTCCGCGGCGCAGGTCGTGAACGAAGTCGTCGTCGGCGACTATCGCGATCTGGACACGTTGCGCGAGTTCGCGCGCGGCTGTGACGTGATCACCTTCGATCACGAGCACGTGCCGACCGAGCACCTCAAGGCCCTGGAGGCGGACGGCATCCCCGTCCGCCCCGGCCCGGAGGCGCTCGTGCATGCCCAGGACAAGGGCGTGATGCGCGCGAAGCTCGACGCGATCGGTGTGCCCTGCCCGCGGCACCGGATCGTGAGCGATCCGGCCGACGTGGCCGCCTTCGCGGCGGAGGGCGCCGCGGAGGGCGGCGACGGTTTCCCCGTCGTGCTCAAGACGGTCCGCGGCGGGTACGACGGCAAGGGCGTGTGGGTCGTGGACTCCGTGGAGGAGGCCGCCGAGCCCTTCCGCGCGGGTGTGCCCGTGCTGGCGGAGGAGAAGGTCGACTTCGTCCGCGAGCTGGCCGCCAACGTGGTCCGCTCCCCGCACGGCCAGGCGGTGGCCTACCCCGTCGTCGAGTCCCAGCAGGTCAACGGCGTCTGCGACACGGTGATCGCCCCGGCGCCCGACCTCGACGAGGAGCTGGCCCTGCGCGCCGAGGAGATGGCGCTCGGCATCGCCAAGGAGCTGGGCGTCGTCGGCCACCTCGCCGTCGAGCTGTTCCAGACCCGCGACGGCCGCGTCCTCGTCAACGAACTGGCGATGCGCCCGCACAACTCCGGTCACTGGACCATGGACGGCGCGATCACCTCGCAGTTCGCCAACCACGTCCGCGCGGTCCTCGACCTCCCCCTCGGCGACCCGCGCCCGCGCGCCAGGTGGACGGTCATGGTCAACGTCCTGGGCGGCGACTACCCGGACATGTACTCCGCGTACCTGCACTGCATGGCCCGCGACCCGCAGCTCAAGATCCACATGTACGGCAAGGACGTGAAGCCCGGCCGCAAGGTCGGACACGTCAACACCTACGGCGACGACCTGGACGACGTGCTGGAGCGCGCCCGTCACGCTGCCGGATACCTGAGAGGGACGATCACCGAATGAGCCAGGCCAGCCCGGCGAGCCCGGTCGTAGGCATCGTCATGGGGTCGGACTCCGACTGGCCCGTCATGGAGGCCGCCGCCAAGGCACTCGACGAGTTCGAGATCCCCTACGAGGTCGACGTCGTCTCCGCGCACCGCATGCCGCACGAGATGATCGCGTACGGCGAGCAGGCCGCCGGACGCGGACTGAAGGCCATCGTCGCGGGCGCGGGCGGCGCCGCCCACCTGCCCGGCATGCTCGCCTCCGTCACCCCGCTGCCGGTCATCGGCGTCCCGGTGCCGCTGAAGTACCTGGACGGCATGGACAGCCTGCTGTCCATCGTGCAGATGCCGGCCGGCGTCCCCGTCGCCACCGTCTCCGTCGGCGGTGCCCGCAACGCCGGGCTGCTGGCCGCCCGCATCCTCGCCGCCCACGACGAGGAGCTGCTCGGCCGGATGCGCGAGTTCCAGCAGGAACTCAACGACCAGGCCACCGAGAAGGGCAAGCGGCTGCGCAACAAGGTCGCGGGCTCGACGGCCGGCTTCGGCTTCGGGAAGTGAGCCGGATGACCTCCCTGGACCGGGCCCGCGATCTGCTGCGCGAGTTCCCCGTCGTCGACGGGCACAACGACCTGCCCTGGGCGCTGCGCGAGCAGGTCCGCTACGACCTCGACGCCCGCGACATCGCCGCCGACCAGTCCGCCCACCTGCACACCGACCTGGCCCGGCTGCGCTCCGGCGGCGTCGGCGCGCAGTACTGGTCGGTGTACGTCCGCTCCGACCTGCCCGGCGCGGTGACGGCGACGCTGGAGCAGATCGACTGCGTACGGCGGCTCATCGACCGACACCCCGGCGAGCTGCGCGCCGCGCTGACCGCCGCCGACATGGAGGCGGCCCGCGCCGAAGGCCGTATCGCCTCCCTCATGGGCGCCGAGGGCGGCCACTCCATCGACAACTCGCTGGCCACCCTGCGCGCCCTGTACGCGCTCGGCGTGCGCTACATGACGCTCACCCACAACGACAACGTCGCGTGGGCGGACTCGGCGACCGACGAGCCCGGCGTCGGCGGCCTGTCGGCCTTCGGCCGCGAGGTCGTGCGGGAGATGAACCGCGAGGGCATGCTGGTCGACCTCTCGCACGTCGCGGCGACGACGATGCGTGACGCGCTGGACACCTCCACCGCGCCGGTGATCTTCTCCCACTCGTCCTCCCGCGCGGTCTGCGACCACCCGCGCAACATCCCGGACGACGTCCTGGAGCGGCTGCCCGCCAACGGCGGCATGGCGATGGTGACGTTCGTGCCGAAGTTCGTGCTCCAGGCGGCCGTGGACTGGACCGCCGAGGCCGACGAGAACATGCGCGCGCACGGCTTCCACCACCTCGATTCCAGCCCCGGGGCGATGAAGGTCCACGCCGCCTTCGAGGAGCGCGTCCCGCGTCCCGTCGCCACCGTCTCCACGGTCGCCGACCACCTCGACCACATGCGCGAGGTCGCCGGCGTCGACCACCTCGGCATCGGCGGCGACTACGACGGCACGCCCTTCACCCCGGACGGCCTCGACGACGTCTCCGGCTACCCGAACCTGATCGCCGAGCTGCTGGACCGCGGCTGGTCCCAGGCCGACCTGGCCAAGCTCACCTGGAAGAACGCGGTCCGGGTGCTGGACGCCGCGGAGGACGTGGCCCGGGGGCTTCAGGGGACGCGGGGGCCGTCCAACGCCACCATCGACCAGCTGGACGGCTGAGCGCGCGTGCGGGTGCGGAGGAATCCCCGCACCCGCACGGAACGCCGTCTCAGCTTCGGGTCCGGTAGGCGGTGACCGCGTGGCTCTCCTCCGCGAGGGCGACGCCGACGTAACCGTCGCTGACGTAGGGGGCGATGCCCGGCCGGGTCTCGACGTCCTCACCGGTGGCCGCGTCCACCACGACCGGGCCGTTCTCGGCGGTGGTGCCGTAGACCAGCCCCTCGCGCACCAGGGTCACCTTCGGGGCGGCGCGGGTCCCGGCCTCGTCGGGCAGCGCCCACCGCTGCTCGCCGGTCGCCGCGTCGTAGGCGGCCACCTGGTCGGTGTACGTGCAGACGGTGACGGAGACCCCGTCGTAGCTGCACTCGCCGTCCGGCGCCGTGTCCTCCGGGAACTGCCGCACCTCGTCGCCGGAAGCGGCGTTCAGCAGGAGCGCCCCGTCGTCCCGGTCGTCGGTCACGTACCCGCTCGCGACGACCGTTTCCGGGCCCGCGGCGGAGAGCCGTTCGGCGGCCAGGCGGGGTTCGGACCACCGCTCCTTGCCGGTGGCCGGGTCGAGGCCCACCACCCGCCGGTCGGTTCCGTCCTCGTCCAGCCGCAGCCCCACGACGGTGTCACCCGCCAGGACCGCGCCCTCCTGGAAGGTGCCCGGCGCCGACCAGACCTTGCGGCGGCTGTCGAGGTCGATGCCGAAGAGCTGCCCGTGGCCCATGACGACGACGGTGCCGCCGCTGCGCCCGACGACCTCGCTCTGGCCTTCCTCGACGGAGTAGTGGCGCTCGGCGAGCGGGACCTCCGCCGACCACGCCTTGGTGCCCTGCGAGGTGTCCGTGGCCATCAGCTCCAGCGCGTCGTGCCCCTTGGTCGTGCCCTCGCCCGGAACCCTCCCGACCAGGGCGGACAGCACCAGCGTCGTGCCGCCGTGCTCCGTGACGAGCGGCTTGCGGGCCGTGTTGCCGCCCACCATCGGCCCGAGGTCGTCGAGCCGGGACAGCGGCTCGCGCCGGGGCGTGATCAGGACCGGGTCGCTGTCGACGTATCCGCTGGCGATCTCCAGGCCGTCGGGCCGCGCGATGTACGCCACCCCCTTGTGCAGTGCGATGGGCAGCGGGTGCTGCACCCCCGCGATGGCGACGTTGCCCTCGCCTGCCGAGTCGGGAAGGACGACGGCCCGGTCCGTCGAGAACCGTTTCGGCGCCTTGACAGCCCGTATCCCGTCGGCAGGTGCGGCGGTCGGTCCGGCGTCCCCCTTGCCCGCAGAGCCGCCGTCCCCGTCCCCGTCGCCGCCCGATGCCCCGCATCCGCACAGCGCGAGTGCCGCCACCACCACCGCGACGGCACCCCGTGCGGCCACTGCGTGCTTCATGCGCTCCCCCTTTTGTCGATCAAGACGGAGCAGAGGATAGCCAAGGCACGTGCTCCGCACCGAGCCGCCGCCGAGCGGCCGGGACGCGGCGCCCGTACCCCCGAACGCCCCACCCACCAGGAAGCCCTTACCGCTCCGTGCCACGGTGGCCGTATCTCACGACGACCGTACGGAGCACCGCCATGGCAGATCTCCAGGACGACCTGCACACCGGTACCGAGGCCGGTGGGCTCGACGACCTGCCCGTGCCGCTCGCCGCGGAGTCCTTTCCGCCGGAGCCCTACGCGCCCGTGTCCGACCCCGACGACGAGCCGCTGACCCGGGCGCACGCCGTGCTGGCCGCCCACCCCGTCGCCGACGGCTGCAACGGGCTGCCCTGGGCGCTCAGGCACCTGCCCTGGTACGACCTGGAGCTGGGTGAGAGCGCCGTCGACACCGACGTGCCGCGGCTGCGCGAGGGGCACGTGGGGGCGCTGCTGTGGTCGTTGCACCTGCCCGAGTCCGTCGACGGGGACCGTGCGGTCGGCGCCACGCTGGAGCAGCTGGACCTGGTCAAGACGGTCGTGCGGGCCCACCCCGAGGGCCTGCGCCTGGCGTACGACGCGGGGCAGGCCATCGACGCCCGCAACTGCGGCCGGGTCGCCGTGCTGCCCGGTCCCGCCGGCGCCGCCGCCCTCGGCGACCGCCTGGGCATCCTGCGCTCCCTGCACGCCCTCGGCCTGCGCGCGCTGACCCTGTCCGGGGTGAGCTGGGCGGGCGAGGCGGGGCTGACCCGGTTCGGCGAGGAGGTCGTCCGCGAGATGAACCGCCTCGGTGTGGTCGCCGACCTCTCCGGCGCCAGTGCCGAGACCGTCCGCCGTACCTTCGCGGTGTCCAAGGCGCCCGCGCTGTGCACCCGCTCCGCCGCCCGCGCCCTGCGCCCGCACCCCGCCAACATCCCCGACGACCTGCTGGTGGAGCTGGGCGCGGCCGGCGGCCTGTGCATGGTGCCGCTGACCGCCGAGCAGACCGGCCCGACCGTCCGGGACGTCGCCGACCACCTCGACCACGTCCGCACGGTGGCCGGCCCGCAGAGCGTCGGCCTGTCCGGCACCTACGACACCGGCACCGCCCACCCGCTGGAGCTGGGCGACCCCTCCTGCTACCCCCGGCTCGTCGCCGAACTGCTCCGCCGCGGCTGGGACGAGGCGGACGTCGCCCTGCTGACCTGGGGCAACGTCCAGCGCGTCCTGCGTGCGGCGGCCTTCACGGCGAAGGCGGCCCAGCTGCGCCGCGAGCCGTCCACGGCGACCATCGCCGACCTGGACGGCTGAGCGGGCGGCGCTCCCCGGGCGCGGCGGCTCAGCAGGCGCAGAGGCAGAACGGGTGTCCCGCCGGGTCGGCGTAGACCCGGAAGGTCCGGGTGCGGTCCTCCGCGTCCAGCGGGCGGGCACCCGCCTCGAGGACGGCCTTCTCGGCCGCGTCCAGGTCCGTGACGGTGAGGTCGAGGTGGAACTGCTGCGAGTCGTCGGGCGCGGGCCACTTCGGCGGTACGAAGCCGGGGGCGGCCTGGAACGCCAGCTCTCGTCCGCCCGGCAGCTTCAGGTCGACCCAGTCGCCCTCCCCCTCGACGGTGCCGCCGAGCACGTCGGCGTAGAAGCGGGCCAGTGCGCGGGGCTCGGGACAGTCCAGAACCACGGGACCCAGTTCGGCGACAGCCATGACTTCCTCCTTGAAGCGTGCGGTCAAACGTGCGGTCAGTTGTTGTCGGTTACCTGTAAGGACGGGTAACCGGTAACGGTTACTGCATGCTGCCGTATTGGCGGTAACGTCGCAAGCATGAGTGAGCGATCGCCCGCGCCGGGCGGCCTGGAACTGGTCGAGGCCCTGGTGAACACGCTGCTGGACATCGAGACGGGCGCCGACTCGCTGGACACTCCGGAGAACCGGGCGCGCTTCGGCCTGACGGAGGACGACCTGCCCGCGGCCCGCGAGCTGCGCGAGTCCCTGCGCGCCACCCTGCTCGCCCACGCCGGTCATCCGCCGCACCGCGCGGTGACCCCGCTGGGCGAGCTGCTGGCCGCCGCCCCGCTCGTCGTCACCGTCGACGCGGCCGACGGCGCGGCCGGCCTCGCCCCGGCCTGCTCCGCCCCGGGCGGGGAGGGCTCCCTGACCGCCCGCGTCGCCGCCGCCGTCGCCCAGGCGCTGGTGGACGGCACCTGGAGCCGCTTCAAGGCCTGCGAGGCCCCCGACTGCCACTGGGCGTACTACGACCGCAGCCCGGCCGGACGCGGCCGCTGGTGCTCCATGCAGGTGTGCGGCGCCCGCGCCAAGATGCGCCGGTACCGGGCCAAGGACTCGTAAACACCGTCCGTTTCACCGGCCGCCCGGCCGCGCCCTGCGGCAGAATGCGGACGGACGCCGGTTCGGCCGACTGAGCCTCGGCCGAACCGGCGTCCGTCCGCGCCCGTCCTGGCGGACTAGGCGGTCGGGCGGCCCATCGCCCGGTACGTCCAGCCGGCCTTCCGCCACAGCGTCGGGTCCAGCGCGTTGCGCCCGTCCAGGATCACCCGGGCCGCCGCCGCCTCGCCCAGCACCTCCGGGTCCAGCTCGCGGAACTCCCGCCACTCGGTGAGGTGCAGGACGACGTCCGCGCCCCGCACCGCCTCCAGCGCAGAGCCGGCGTACCCGAGGGTCGGGAAGAGCCGCCGGGCGTTGTCCATGCCCTTGGGGTCGTACACCGTGACCTGGGCGCCCTGGAGGTGGACCTGCCCGGCGACGTTCAGGGCGGGGGAGTCCCGTACGTCGTCCGAGTCGGGCTTGAAGGTGGCGCCCAGCACGGCGATCCGCTTGCCGAGGAACGGGCCGCCGCCCAGCGCCTGCCGGGTCAGCTCCACCATCTGGCCGCGCTGGCGCATGTTGATCGAGTCGATCTCGCGCAGGAAGGTCAGTGCCTGGTCGGCGCCCAGCTCACCCGCGCGCGCCATGAAGGCGCGGATGTCCTTGGGCAGGCAGCCGCCGCCGAAGCCGATCCCGGCCCGCAGGAACTTCCGGCCGATCCGGTCGTCGTACCCGATGGCCTCCGCCAGCTTGGCCACGTCGCCGTCGGCGGCCTCGCACACCTCCGCCATCGCGTTGATGAACGAGATCTTGGTGGCGAGGAAGGAGTTCGCCGAGGTCTTCACCAGCTCGGCGGTCGGGAAGTCCGTGACGACGAACGGCGAGCCCTCCGCGATCGGCGTGGCGTACACCTCGCGCAGCAGCTTCTCGGCCCGCTCGCTGCGCACGCCGACCACGAGCCGGTCGGGGTGCAGCGTGTCCTCGACGGCGAAGCCCTCGCGCAGGAACTCCGGGTTCCAGGCCAGCTCGGCCTCGTGGCCGGCCGGCGCGTGCTCGGCCAGGTAGGCGGCCAGCCGGGCGGCGGAGCCCACCGGCACCGTCGACTTGCCGACGACCAGCGCGGGGCCGGTCAGGTGCGGCGCGAGCGAGGCCAGCGCGGAGTCGACGTACGACATGTCGCAGGCGTACTCGCCGTGCTTCTGCGGGGTGTTCACACACAGGAAGTGCACGTCGCCGAAGGCCGCGACCTCGGCGAAGTCGGTGGTGAAGCGCAGCCGCCCGCTGGAACCCTCGATCCCGGCGACGTGCTTGGCCAGCAGCTCCTCCAGGCCCGGCTCGTACATCGGGACCTGGCCCCGCTGGAGCATCTCGATCTTCTCGGGCACCACGTCGAGACCCAGCACCTCGAAACCGAGCTCGGCCATGGCCGCCGCGTGCGTCGCGCCGAGATAACCGGTACCGATCACGGTGATCTTCAGGGCCATGGGTGCTCCAGAGGTGTACGGCATGGGTGCGCGCCCGAGCATATCGGGGGCGCGGGAAAAGCCCTTCGGCCGGCTGTCGTCAAGCTCACCTATCCACGAACGCGGGCGGGCTCTAAAATTTGGGTTACTTAACGGTAGTTAGCGTGCCCAGCATCACCGCGTTTTGGAGCGTGAGACACCTTGGCCGGATCGGCTGACTTCGACCTGTACCGCCCGTCGGAGGAGCACGACATGCTCCGCGACGCAGTCCGCTCGCTGGCCGAGGCGAAGATCGCGCCGTACGCCGCCGCGGTGGACGAGGAGGCCCGCTTCCCGCAGGAGGCCCTGGACGCCCTCACCGCGAACGACCTGCACGCGGTGCACGTCCCCGAGGAGTACGGCGGCGCGGGCGCCGACGCGCTCGCCACGGTCATCGTGATCGAGGAGGTGGCCCGCGTCTGCGCCTCCTCGTCCCTGATCCCGGCCGTGAACAAGCTCGGCTCGCTGCCGGTGATCCTCTCCGGCTCCGAGGAGCTGAAGAAGAAGTACATGACCCCGCTCGCCAAGGGCGACGGCATGTTCTCCTACTGCCTCTCCGAGCCCGACGCGGGCTCCGACGCGGCAGGCATGAAGACCAAGGCCGTCCGCGACGGCGACTTCTGGGTGCTCAACGGCGTCAAGCGCTGGATCACCAACGCCGGCGTCAGCGAGTACTACACGGTGATGGCCGTCACCGACCCGAGCAAGCGCTCCAAGGGCATCTCCGCCTTCGTCGTCGAGAAGTCCGACGAGGGCGTCTCCTTCGGCGCCCCGGAGAAGAAGCTCGGCATCAAGGGCTCCCCGACCCGCGAGGTCTACCTCGACAACGTCCGCATCCCCGCCGACCGCATGATCGGCGCGGAGGGCACCGGCTTCGCCACCGCGATGCAGACGCTGGACCACACCCGCATCACCATCGCCGCCCAGGCCCTCGGCATCGCCCAGGGCGCCCTCGACTACGCCAAGGGCTACGTCAAGGAGCGCAAGCAGTTCGGCAAGCCGATCGCCGACTTCCAGGGCATCCAGTTCATGCTCGCCGACATGGCCATGAAGATCGAGGCCGCCCGCCAGCTCACCTACGCGGCCGCCGCGAAGTCGCAGCGCGTGGCCGCCGGAGGTGGAGAAGGCGACCTCACCTTCCAGGGCGCCGCCGCCAAGTGCTTCGCCTCCGACGTGGCCATGGAGGTCACCACGGACGCCGTCCAGCTGCTCGGCGGCTACGGCTACACCCGTGACTACCCGGTGGAGCGCATGATGCGCGACGCCAAGATCACCCAGATCTACGAGGGCACCAACCAGGTCCAGCGCATCGTCATGGCGCGCAACCTGCCGTAGCGGCAGGGGAGTTGTGCGGCGAGGGGCGTCCGGCGACGGGCGCCCCTCGTTCGTCGTGACCGATTGTCAGTGGTGGGTGAGACGGTGGATCCATCGAGTCGGGAAGCCGCTGATCGGCAGTCGGTAAGAGGGGGATCCGCCATGTCCGGACGCCAGAACTACATCAACCACGTCGCTCTCGTGCTGGACGCCAGTTCGTCCATGTCCCGCCTGAGCCGCAAGGTGGTCGAGGTCGCCGACCAGCAGATCGCCTACCTGGCCCGCCGCTCGCAGGAGCTGGACCAGGAGACCCGCGTCACGGTGTACGTCTTCGCCGACCGCGTGCAGTGCGTCATCTACGACAAGGACGTGCTGCGGATGCCGTCCCTGAAGCAGATGTACCGGGTCGGCGGCATGACGGCGCTGCTGGCGGCCACGCTCAAGTCCCAGCACGAGCTGGCACAGACGGCCCAGCTCTACGGGGACCACAGCTTCCTCACCTTCGTCCTCACCGACGGCCAGGAGAACGTGAGCCACCGCTGCCCGGACGCACCCGCCAAGGACCCGCGCGCCCTGGTCCAGGCCGTGTCCAAGATGATCGAGACGCAGGAGGACAACTGGACGCTGGCCGTCCTCGTGCCCGACCAGATGGGCAAGCGCGAGGCCATGCAGTACGGCTTCCCGAAGGACAACGTCGCCATTTGGGACGCCACCAGCACCCAGGGCCTGGAAGAGGCCGGACAGGTGATCCAGGAGGCCACCGAGAAGTTCATGGTGGGCCGCACCAAGGGCATCCGGGGCTCGCGGGCCGTCTTCTCCACCGGCGCGGACACGGTCAACAAGGACACCATCAAGGCGGCCGGGCTCGCCCCGGTGGAGTCGTCGAAGTACCGGCTGGTCGACGTGACCCGCGACGTGGCGATCCGCGACTGGGTCGTCGAGTGCGGGCACACCTACCGCACCGGCGGCGCGTTCTACCAGCTGAGCAAGTCGGAGAAGGTCCAGCCGAAGAAGCAGATATCGGTGCTGGAGAAGAAGACGGACCGGGTGTACACGGGGCCCGAGGCCCGCGCCCTGCTCGGCCTGCCGGACATCGAGGTCCGCATCAAGCCGGACCACAACGACGACTTCACGATCTTCGTGCAGAGCACGAGCGTGAACCGGAAGCTGGTCCCGAACACCCGCCTCCTGCTCATGCTCTGAGGCCCCTGCCGCCCCCGACGCCGAGCGTCGCGCTCCGGGCGGAGGCCGGTCCCGTCAGTCGTCCCGTCAGTCCTCGTAGCCCTCCGCCACCCGGCGCTCCCGCAGCTCCATGATCGCGCGGCGGCGGGCCAGGCGGTGGGTGCGGCGGATCTGGGCCTCCTGGTAGCGGCGCTTGTCCTTCTCGGTCTCGGGCAGCACCGGCGGCACCGTGCGGGGCTTGCCGTCGGCGTCCACGGCGGCGAAGACCAGGTAGGCCGAGCCGACCTGGGTGGCCGGCGTGGACTCGTTCCAGCGCTCGGCCATGACCCGGACGCCCACCTCCATGGAACTGCGGCCGGTCCAGTTGACCTGCGCCTTCACATGGACGAGGTCGCCGACGCGGACCGGCTCGAGGAACGCCATCTCGTCCATGGACGCGGTGACGGCGGGTCCGCCGGAGTGCCGTCCGGCCACGGCGCCCGCCGCGTCGTCGACGAGCTTCATGATCACACCGCCGTGCACCGTGCCCAGAAGGTTGGTGTCGCTGTGCGTCATGATGTGGCTGAGGGTGGTGCGGGAGGCCGAGGTCGGCTTGCCCGGGATCTCCGGGAGCGCCTGCTGCGCGGCCGAGGCCTGTTCTGCCTGGTCTGTCATGCGCTCCACCTTATGCCGGAGCTGCACCGGCGTGATTTTGTGTCGGGTTCGCAACAGCACTGCCCTGATTTTCCGACATACCTTGTAACGCCCACAGGGCAGCCCGGCACACTGGGCCCATGAATGATTGGCCCGAGGGATGGTCCGGTGACAACCGCGGCCGCGGATACGGACGCGGCAGCGCGAGTGCACGGCCCGAGAGCGCCCGCGTGATGCGTCAGGTCCGCCGCGGCGCGACGCCGCCCGGCCCGGGCCCGTCGGCCCCGCCGTACGGCGCCGGGGTGCCCCAGCAGCCGTCGTACACCGACGGCCAGGGGCACGGCGGCGACGGCTACGACAGCGGCTACAACACCGGCCAGGTCTACGGCGGCAGCGGCGGCGGCCAGGGCCCCGGCCGCCAGGCGCAGGGCCGGCCCGCGCCGGACTGGCGCCGCCGGATCAAGTGGACCGCGATCACGGTGGTGACCGTGCTGGTCGTCACCACCGTCGGCACCTACTTCTGGGCCGACTCCAAGCTCAACCGCGAGGTCGACCTGTCCAAGGTCATCGAGCGGCCCGAGGCCGGCGAGGGCACGAACTACCTGATCGTCGGGTCCGACAGTCGCGAGGGCATGACCGACGAGCAGAAGAAGGACCTGCACACCGGATCCGCCGAGGGCAAGCGCACCGACTCGATGATGATCCTGCACACCGGGGACAACGGGTCGACGCTGATCTCCCTGCCCCGCGACTCGGACGTGGAGATCCCGAGCTTCGTCGGCTCCGAGTCCGGCAAGAAGTACCCGGGCACCGGCCGGCACACCAAGCTCAACGCCGCCTACGCCGAGGACGGCCCCGAGCTGCTGGTGCGCACCATCGAGCACAACACCGGGCTGCGCCTGGACCACTACGTGGAGATCGGCTTCGCCGGCTTCGCGAACATCGTGGACGCGGTCGGCGGCGTCGAGATGGACATCCCGCAGGACATCAAGGACAAGAAGTCCGGCGCCGACTTCAAGAAGGGCAAGCAGACCCTGAACGGCGAGGAGGCCCTCGCCTTCGTCCGTACCCGGTACGCGCTGGCCGGCTCCGACCTGGACCGCACCAAGAACCAGCAGAAGTTCCTGTCGGCGCTGGCGGGCCAGGTGGCCACCCCGTCGACGGTCCTCAACCCGTTCAAGCTGTACCCGACCATGGGCGCCGGCCTGGACTCCCTCATCGTCGACAAGGACATGGGCCTGTTCGACCTGGCGAGCATGTTCTGGGCGATGAAGAGCGTCAGCGGCGGCGAGGGCACCTCGATGAACATGCCCATCTCGGGCAGCGTCGGCGGCAACCTCAAGTGGGACGACGCCAAGGTGAAGAAGCTCGTCGAGGAGCTGAAGAACGACGAGAAGGTGACCGTCTCCGGCAACTGAGCAGGTGCGCGCCGGTCTCCCCGGCGCGCTCACTCCTCGCCGCAGACCACCTCGTCGCCCCGCACCACCGTGCCCGACTCCTGCGGCGGGTCGGCCGGCCGCACCTTCGCCACCTTCTCGAAGTCGGCGCCCGCGATCACCTTCAGCGTCGCCCCCTGCCCCTTGACGGGCTTCAGCTCGCTGCCGGGCAGGGCGGCGGCCAGCGACTTCGCCGACTGGTCCCAGCGCGGGTCGTAGGCGACGACGGTCCGCTCGACCGCCCGGTCGGCGGCGTTGCGCGGCGCCTTGGTGGTACGGAACCCGGTCGCCGCCAGCGCCTCGTCCACCCGCTTGCCGAGCCCCGGGGTGCGGGTGCCGTTCTCCACCTGGACGCGGATCTGCTTCGGGTCCACCGGGACCCGCACCGGCTTCGGCCCCTTGGGCTTCGGCTTCGGCGCGGCCAGCGGCTTGTCCTCGCGCAGGGCGTCGAAGATCCGCTCCGACTTCACCGGGTCCCACTTCAGGGTCGATCCGACGCCCTTGACGGCGTAGCCCATCTGCCCGATCGGCACGGTGGTGAACTCGGAGGACGACGGCGAGAAGTTCCGCATCGCCCGCCCGAGCGTCAGCAGCTCGTCGGTGCCGAAGCCCTGGTCGGCGCGGACCGAGCCGAGGACGGCCCGGGTGACGTCACGGAACTTCAGCGGGTTCAGCAGGATGCCCGAGGAGGTCGCCCGGTCGATCAGGGCGGCCATGAAGCGCTGCTGGCGCTTCATCCGGCTCAGGTCGGAGGCGCCGTCGAGGTGGCGTGAGCGCACGTACTGGAGCGCCTGCCCGCCCATCAGCGTGTGGGTGCCGGGGGCGAGGTCGAGTCCGGTGTAGCTGTCCTTGAGCGGCTGGACGGTGCAGATCTTCACCCCGCCGAGCACGTCCACGGTCTTCATGAAGCTGGTGAAGTCGACCTCCAGATAGTGGTCGATCTTCACGCGGGTCATGTTCTCGACCGTGCGGATGGTCAGCTGCGGGCCGCCCTCGGCATAGGCCGCGTTCAGCTTGAGCGGATGCCCCTCGTGGTGCTCGCCCGTGGTGCGGTCGGTGTGGCCGGGCGTCTCGGCGTACGAGTCGCGCGGCAGGCTGACCACGCTCGCGCGGTCCCGGTCCTCCGAGATGTGCACGATCATGATGGTGTCGGTGCAGTGGCAGGGGGCGCCGCCCAGCTTGTACTTGCGCCGCTCCTCCTCGGTGATCTCGTCCCGGCCGTCGGTGCCGACCATCAGGACGTTCATGCCGTCGCCCGCCCTGGGCCGGTTCTTCATGTCCTTGAACGCGTCGACCCGCGAGATGTCCGATTCCAGGCCGGTGAGCACGGCGTGCCCGATCCCGGCGGAGCCGAGCACCACCACCGACAGCGCGGTCACCGCCCGCATGGCCCAGCGCGGCCTCTTCCGCCGTACGGGGGGCCTCGGCGGGCGCCGGGACGGCCGGGAGCCGCCGTGCTGCGACGCGGGCCCGCCCCGGCCGGTCGAGGCCGGGACCCGGGACGAGCGGGGCGGCGTGGGCAAGGGGACACCTCCGCGGGGACGGGCCCCTGGGCGTGGAGCGTGAGGCCGGACGTGGGATTCGTGAGCACCGTAGGCCCATACGATCTGCTGCCCGGCGCTGTGACCCCCGCGGCGCGCACCCGTGTCCCCCGTTCGCGGTAACGTGAGCACCGATGAACGCCAAGTCCGACGTGCGGCTGCCCGCCGTTTCCGTGATCATGCCCGTCCTCAACGAGGAGCGGCACCTGCGCGGCGCCGTCCGCGCCATCCTCGCCCAGGAGTACGCCGGCGAGATGGAGGTCGTCATCGCCGTCGGTCCGTCCTCGGACCGTACGGAGGAGATCGCCGCCGAGCTCGTCGCCGAGGATCCGCGCGTGCACACCGTGCCGAATCCCACCGGCCGTACGCCCGCCGCGCTGAACGCCGCGATCAAGGCCTCCCGCCATCCGGTGGTCGTCCGCGTCGACGGCCACGGCATGCTGTCGCCGAACTACATCTCCACGGCCGTACGGCTCCTGGAGGAGACCGGCGCGCAGAACGTGGGCGGCATCATGCACGCCGAGGGCGAGAACGCCTGGGAGGACGCCGTCGCCGCCGCGATGACGTCGAAGATCGGCGTGGGCAACGCGGCCTTCCACACCGGCGGTCAGGCGGCTCCGGCCGAGACCGTCTACCTCGGCGTGTTCCGCCGCGAGGCGCTGGAGCGGCAGGGCGGCTACAACGAGGAGTTCGTCCGCGCCCAGGACTGGGAGCTGAACTTCCGCATCCGCGAGGCCGGCGGCCTGATCTGGTTCTCGCCGGAGCTGCGGGTGTCCTACCGCCCGAGGCCGAGCATGCGGGCGCTGGCCAAGCAGTACAAGGACTACGGCCGCTGGCGGCACGTCGTCGCCCGCTACCACTCCGGCTCCATCAACCTGCGCTACCTCGCCCCGCCGACCGCCGTGTGCGCCATCGCGGCCGGTGTCGTGGTGGGCGCCGCGCTGACCCCGTGGGGCTTCGTCGTCCCCGGCGGCTACCTCGCGGCGATCGTCGCGGGCTCGCTGCCCGCCGGCAAGGGGCTCGGGCTGAAGGCGCGGGCGCAGATCCCGGTGGCGCTGGCGACCATGCACATGTCGTGGGGCTGGGGCTTCCTGACCAGCCCGAAGTCGCTGGCCAGGAAGGTCATCGCCTCACGGCGCCCGGCGGTCCAGCCGGATCCGGGGGCCACGGACGCCGCCGGGGCGCGCTGACCCGGCCCGTTCCCCTCAGGACCAGGTGAACGCCGGGTTCACCTGCATGCAGGCGCTCTCGTCGGCGCCGTTGAGGGCCTCGGCGGACTCGGGGGTGCTGTCGTCGCTCCCGGGCGCCCGGTACGCCGTGCCCTCGCGCCAGTCGGCGCCCACGACGAGGGTGACGCCGGACACGGCCGTCGACCGCTTCACCGAACTCGCCGGAACACCCAGGGACTTGGCGACGCGCCGTGCGTCGCCCTCCAGGTCGGCGCTCGGGTAGCGGATCACCGTACGGTCCTCGCTCGGCAGCACCGACGGGTCCGCGACGGCCTTCGTGAAGCCCCGTTCCACCAGGAGCCCGGCGATCGCGTTCGCGCGCCCCGGGGCGGTGCCCAGCTCGTCCGTGCGGGTGCCGTTGCGGACCTGGACCGCCAGCTCGTCGTCGGGTGCGGCCGGGTCGGCCGGAGGCTCCGGTTCGGCGTCGGGCTTCTTCTCCGCGTCCTTGCCGTCCAGGGCGATGTCCTCGCGCACCAGCCGGAACAGCTGCTCCGCGTCCTCGGTCGGCTCGACGCGGGCGCCCACATACCGGTTGGGCATCGTGGTCATGGTGATGCGCTCGGGCTTCACCGTGCGCAGCTCGTTGCTGAGGTCGTACAGCTTCTTGACGGAGTCCAGGCCCGGGTCGACGGTGAGTGCCTCGGTGGCCTCCTCGGCGAGCCTGCGCAGCCTGTTCGGGCTGCTGAGGGTCGCGTTCTCGCGCAGGACGCGCACCATCGAGTTCAGGTACATGTGCTGGGCCTTGGCCCGCGCGAGGTCGCTGCCGTCCTCGAAGCCGTACCGGGTGCGCAGCCATTGCAGGGCCTGCTCGCCCTTGACGGGGTGGGTGCCCTTCGCCAGCTTCAGACCGGAACCGTGGCCCTGGCCGTCGCGCGAGTGGATGTTGGCGTCCACACAGACGGGGACGCCGCCGACGGCGTCCGCCATCGAGACCACGCCCGCGAAGTCGACCATCACGAAGTGGTCGATGTGGATGCCGGTCAGCTCCTGCCAGGTGGCCACCGTGCAGCCCGGACCGCCGTGGCCGAGGCTCTGGTTGGTCATCACCCGGCCCTCGCTCGCCGGGTACACCGTCCCGTCGTCCGGGTCGGTGCACCTGGGTATCTCCAGCAGGGTGTCGCGCGGCATGCTGACCACCGACATGTTGCTGCGGTCGGCGGACAGGTGCACCAGCATCTGCACGTCCGCCAGCGGCGTGGAGCCGAACGTCTCGCGGGCGCCGCCGAGTTGCTGGTTCTCCTCGCTGTCCCGGGCGTCCGAGCCGATGACGAGGATGTTCAGCGGGGTCTGCCCGGCCGCGTTCGGCGTCGGCGCGGCGACCTTGTTGTCGCCCAGGTTCAGGGCGTCCTGCTTGATGTTGTCGTTGAGGTGCTCGTAGTAGAGGTAGCCGGCCCCCGCCGAGCCGGCCAGGACCACGGCGATCAGCACCGCGGTCCAGCGCAGGGCGCGGCGGCGCCGGCGCGGACGGGGGTCCTTCGCCTCCTCGACACCGTTGTCGCCGTCCCCCCGGACGGCCTCCGCACGCTCGGAGGCGGCTGCCGCCTCCTCCTGCGTGTCCTCCCCCTGCACACCGCTCCGCGTCATGTCCGCGCCCCTCTCCCCACCCCCGCGCCACCGCACGGGCCCGTCGCCGTCCTGTGAGACGTACGACAGGCCCGTCAGGTCAACTGGCGCACAACTTCTGGTCGGCCGTGGACGCGTTGTCCAGCTCCGGCTTCTCGACGGATGCGGCGTCGAGTTTGACTCCGGCGCCCTTGAAGTCCTTGCCGAGGGTGAGGGTCATGGCGGGCAGGCCCTGGGAGTTGGTGACGCTCTCGCCGGGCTTCATGGCGGCGCCGGACAGGCCGAGGATCTCGGCGAGGGCGCGGGCCTGGTCGGCCTGGTCGGGGGCGTACTCCAGGGTGGTCCTGGCGATGTCGGCGGGTGCGTTGCCCGCGTTCTCCGACTTGGTGACGCCGGCCTGGTTCTGGAGGTAGGTCAGCTCCTGTCCCGCGCTGCCGGTGGGGGCGCCGCCGTTGAGGACCCGGACGCGGACCTCGGAGGGCTCGGACTTCGCGCCCTCCAGACGCGCGGCGACGGCGGCGTCCTCCTTCTTCTTCTTGTCCTTCTTCTTCTGCTCGACCTCGGTGAAGGAGACGTCGTTCTTGATCATGTCGAAGACCTGGGGGGCCTTCGCCTCGTTCACGACCACCGTCGCCTTGACCTTCTCGGCCGGGTTGTCGAGCACCGGCACGGTGGCGAACGTGATGTTCTTCGGCGGCACCTTCTTCAGCTCCAGGGCGATGTCCTTGAGCGTGCCCACGTTGCCGATGGCGCTGTCCACGGTGAGGGCCTTGGTCGCGGCCTCGGCGAGCTTCACCAGCTTGGTGGGGCTGGTGAGGGTGTCGCTGGAGGACATCTTGCGCATGAGCGAGCCCAGGAACTGCTGCTGCACCTTGATGCGGTCCAGGTCGCCCTCGTTGCCGAAGGCGTGCCGGGTGCGGACGAAGGCGAGGGCCTGCTCGCCCTCGACGGTGGACTCGCCCTTGGGGAGCTGGAGATGGGACTTCGGGTCGTCCACGGCGTGCTCCACGCACACGTCGACGCCGCCGACCGCCGAGGTCAGCGTCTTGACCGCGTTGAAGTCGGCCATCATGAAGTGGTCCGGCTTGATGCCGGTCGTCTCCGTCACCGTGCGCATCGTGCAGCCCGCGTCCCGGCCGAGGTCGCCCAGGCTCTGGTTGAAACGGACGCCGGAGGTACCGGGGATGACCTTCTTCGTCCCGTCCTCCTGAGTCGTCTCGCAGTCGGGGATGTCGACGATGAGGTCGCGCGGGATGCTGAGCGCGGTCGCGTTGGAGCGGTCCTCGGCGACGTGCAGCAGGATGTTGGTGTCCGCGTGTCCGGCGCTGCCCTTGTCGCCGTAGCCCTCGTTGCCCTCACCGGTGCGCTTGTCGGTGCCGATGATGAGGATGTTGAAGGCCTCGTCCTTGCTGAAGCTGCTGCTTCCGGCGTTGCCGACGTCCGTCGTCGAGACGTTGCCCTCGAGGTGCTTGAGGTAGAGGTAGCCGCCGACGCCGGTCACGAGGACGACGAAGGCCATGCTGCCGCCGGTCCACAGCAAAACCTTCTTGCCCTTGGACTTCTTCTTCTCCGGCCGGCGTCCACGCCGGCCGGGCACCGGCTCCTCGGGCTCCGGGCGGCGCCGCCGCTGGGGCGGCACCTCGCGGCCCGGAGCAGCCGTGCGGCGCCCCTCCGTGCGGGGCTTGGGAACGGACGACTGCGGTGCGGAAGGGGACAGTCGCAGTTCGTATTCACCGGTACGTGGATTCAGCACCCACTGGTCTGCGGGATCGACGTCGTCTGCCCGCCCACGTCCTTGCGCGTCCACGGTTTCCCAATCCTTCGTCGGGGGCCACGCGGCGCCTTCCTTCGAAGGCACCCGGTAAAGAGTCAACAAGTGCACGACGCCAGGGCGGACCTCGCGGCGGGGGGCACTGGAGCCATTGGAGCGCTCACACTATCCGCCCGGTTCGGCATCGAACGACCCTGGTGTCACGCTCGTCACCCCTACAACAGGGCATTCCCTCCTATTTTCGCGAACTCCTACCATCGGTAGGGCTTGTAGACGTCCATGCACTTGCTGGTGTCCGAGCCGTTGATGGCGTCGCTGTTCGTCGGAAGGTCCCCGGCCTCGGGTGTCTCCTGCTTCGGATAGGACGCGCCGTCGCGCCAGTCAGCTCCCACGACGAGAGTGATCCCGGACACGTCCGTGGACTTGCGCACCGCGTTCGCGGGGATCCCCAGCGCATCGGCGACGCGGCGTGCGTCGCCCGCCAACTCGTCGCTCGGGTAACGGACGACGGTCCGCTCCTCGGAGAGCGCCGCCGAGGTGTCCTTCGTCGCCTTCGCGAAGCCCTTCTCCACCAGCGTCCCGGCGACCGCGCCGGCCCGGCCGGTCACCGGGCCGAGGGTGGCCGACCGGGTGGCGTTCTGGACGAGGACGCCGATCTCGGAGTCGGCGGCGGGCTCGTCGGAGGGCCGGCCGGTGGCGTCCTTGCCGTCGCCGTTGCCGTCGCCCTTGCCGGTGTTCTCGGCGGTGTCCTTCTTGCCCTTCTCGCCCTTGTCGTCGAAGGACACGTCGTCGCGGAGCATCGCCCACATCTTGTCGGCGTCGGGTGCCGGGAGCAGGTGGTTGCCGTCCTCGGGGTCCTCGACCGTGGGGATCGTCGTCATGGTGATGCGGTCCGTGGGCACCGTCTTGAGCTGCATGCCGAGGTCGTACAGCTTCTTGACGGTGCCGATCTCCTCGGAGACCGTCAGCGACTTCGTGGCGGCCTCGGCCAGGCCCATCAGCCTGCCCGCGTCGGTGAAGACGTTCTGGCTCTTGAGGGTGCGGATCATCGAGTTCATGTACATGTGCTGGGCCCGGGCCCGCAGCGGGTCACTGCCCCAGGCGTGCCGGGTGCGCAGCCACTTGAGGGCCTCCTCGCCCTTGACCTTGTGCGAGCCCTTCGTCATCTTCAGGCCCGAGCCGCCGGGCACGCCGGGCAGCGGGCGGTCGTGCACGTTCTGGTTGACGCAGACCTCGACGCCGCCGACCGCGTCCGCCATCGAGACGACGCCCGCGAAGTCGATCGTCATCCAGTGGTCGATGTAGACCCCGGTGAGGTTCTCCCAGGTGGCCAGGGTGCAGCCGGCGCCGCCGCGGGCCAGTGACGTGTTGATGATGGCGTTGGTCGCCGGGAACCTCTCCCCGGAGTCGGGGTCCTTGCACGCGGGGATGTCGACCCGGGTGTCCCGGGGGATGCTCACCACCGCGGCACTCTTGCGGTCCGCGGCCAGGTGGATCAGCATCTGCACGTCGGCCAGCGGCGGGTTGTCGCGGTGGTTCTTGCCGCCGCCCAGCGCCACGTTGGCGTCGGAGGCCCGGCTGTCGGAGCCGAGCAGCAGAATGTTCAGGGGCGTCTGTCCGGCCGCGTTCGGCTCGGTCTTGTGCGCCTTGGAGTCGCCGCTGCTGCGCTCGCCCTTGTCGATGTTGCCGTTCAGGTGCCGGTAGTAGAGGTATCCGGCGCCGGCCGTGCCGAGTATCAGCACCGCGAGCGTGGTCGCGGACCATCTCAGCGCGCGGTGCCGGCGCCCGGAGCGCCGTCGCCCGGAGCGCCTGCCGTTCCTGCCCCCGTGGCCCTGCGGCCCGTCCGGTCCTTTCGGGCCCTCCGGCCCGGCGAGGCCCGTGGCGCCCTCGTCCCGGCCGCGGCGACCGGCCCGCCGGCCGCGGGCGTGCCGGACGGTGTCCGGTCGCGTTCCCTCCCCGCGCACACTGCTCTGCGTCATGTCCTCTCCCACCCTCGGGCCCGCGGACGTGGTCCCGCACGCGACCTGTTCGCACAGTTGGACGTACGAAGCCCCTCGTTGGCTGTACGGCGACCGGTGGATTGTTCACCGGGGACCGACCGGTCGACCGAGCGGCCGACGGACCGCCAGGACGAAGGACCGCTTGACCGACCGACCGGCCGATGGACCCGGCCGGCCGATGGACTGTCGTACTGTCAGACGCGCGTGGAGCCCCTCAGGTCACTTCGCGCACTCGACCTTGTCCGCCGTGGACTTCTGGAGGTCCTCCGGTGCCTTCGCGGAGGTGGCGTCGAGTTTGACTCCGGCGCCCTTGAAGTCCTTGCCGAGGGTGAGGGTCATGGTGGGCAGGCCCTGGGAGTTGGTGACGCTCTCGCCGGGTTTCATGGCGGCGCCGGAGAGGCCGAGGATCTCGGCGAGGGCGCGGGCCTGGTCGGCCTGGTCGGGGGCGTACTCCAGGGTGGTCCTGGCGAGCTCGGCGGGGGCGTTGCCCGCGTTCTCGGACTTGGTGACGCCGGCCTCGTTCTGGAGGTAGGTCAGCTCACGCCCCGCGCTGCCGGCCGAAGCGCCGCCGTTGAGGACGCGGACGCGGATCTCGGAGGGCTCGGACTTCGCGCCCTCCAGACGCGCGGCGACGGCGGCGTCCTCCTTCTTCTTCTTCTCCTTCTCCTTCTTCTTGACCTCGGTGAAGGAGACGTCGTTCTTGACCATGTCGAAGACCTGCTGGGCGGGGCCCTCCTTGAGGACGACCGTCACCGGCGTCTTCTCGGCCGGGTTGTCCTTCACCGGCACGGTGGCGAAGGTCAGGTTCTTGGTGTCGAGCTTGCCCAGCTCGAGACCGAGGTCCTTCAGCTTGCCGATGTTGTCCAGCTTGGAGTCGACGGTCAGCGCCTCGGTGGCCGCCTCGGCCAGCTTCACCATCTTCGTCGGACTGGTGAGCGTGTCGTTGGACTTCAGTTTGCGCATCAGCGAGCTGAGGAACTGCTGCTGGAGCTCGATACGGCTCAGGTCGCCGCCGAAGCCGACGGAGTGCCGGGTGCGGACGAAGGCGAGCGCCTCCTCGCCCTCGATGGTGTGCTCGCCCTTCGACAGGTTCAGGTGCGAGTCGGGGTCGTTGATGTCCTTCGCCAGGCAGACCTCGACGCCGCCGACCGCGGAGGACAGGGTCTTGACCGCGTTGAAGTCGGCCACCATGAAGTTGTCGGGCTTGACCCCCGTCAGCTCGGTGACCGTCCGCATGGTGCAGCTGGGCGTACGGCCGCTCTGACCGAGGCTCTGGTTGAAGCGGACGCCGGAGGATCCGGGGATGACCTTCGTGCTCCCGTCCTCCTGCGTGGTCGGGCAGTCGGGGATGTCGACGATCAGGTCGCGGGGGATGCTGAGCGCGGTCGCGTTGGACCGGTCCTTGGAGACGTGCAGCAGGAGCGTGGTGTCGGCGTGGCCCGCGCTGCCCTTGTCGCCGTAGCCGTCGTTGCCGGAGCCGGTGCGCTTGTCGGTGCCGATCAGCAGGATGTTGATCGCCTGGTCCTTCTGGAACCCGCCGGTGCTCGCGCCGTCGTCGGGGAGGGACTCGATGTTGTCGTTGAGGTGCTGGAGATACAGATAACCGGCCGTGCCGACGGCGAGGATGACGAACGCCATCGTGCCGCCCGTCCACAGCAGTATCTTCTTGCCCCTCGACTTCTTCTTGGCCTTCTTCTTCGCCGGCCGCCGGCGGTCGCGCCGTCCCGGCGGCGGCTCCTCGGGCGTCGCACGGCGCCTGCGCGGCGCGGGAACCTCACGCTCCGGTGCCGGCGTGGCCCGGCGGGGGCCCGGAACCGGTGATTGCGGTGCGGAAGAAGGCAGTCGCAGTTCGTAGTCACCGGTGTCCGGATTGAGTACCCACTGGTCTGCGGGGTCGATGTCCTCCGCCTGCCCACGGCCTTGCGCGTCCACGGTTGTCCGAATCCTCCGTCGGGGCCACGCGGCGCCCTCCCCTCCGGGCGCCCGGTCTCGCTCACGTCAACTCAGTGCGTGGCCGGGGAACTCCGCGGCCGGGCACACCGGATCGCTCACACTAACCGGCACACCCGGTGCGGGGCGACGGCAGTGACGTATTCCACGAGCCTTACAAGTGGGCAATACGGCGCATTTCTCGGACAATTGTCCGCTCGCGCATGTCGCTTTGCACTCGGAGTTGCCCCTTTTTGGAATGCGCTTTACTCGCAGACGTCCTCGTCGGCGGTGTTCCCGCTGAACGTCGGCGCGGGGGAGTCGGCGTCACCGGCGGTACCGGAATTCCCGGTACCGCCGGTCTCGTCCCGCCGGTCAGCGGCGATCGTCACGGGCTCGTCCGTCCGCAGCCGGGTGAACAGCCTCTCGGCGTCGGGCTGCACGAGCTGGTCCCGATTGGCGTCGCCCGCGTACGACTCCCGGGGGACGGTCAGGAACTGCACGCGTTCGGTGGGAATCCCGCGCAGGCCGCGCACAAGGTCGTACAAACCCCGCAGACTCGCCAGATTCGGGTCTGTCGTGAGTGACGACGTGGCCGCGTCCAGAACGGGGTACAGCTTCACCGGATTCAGCAGAACGCCATTGCTCTGCACCTTGTTCACGAGCGCCCCCAGAAAGCGCTGCTGCCGGTCCATCCGGTCGGTGTCGCTGCCGTCGCCGAGCGACTTCCGGGCGCGGACGTATCCGAGCGCCTGCTCCCCGTCGAGGGTCACCCTGCCCGCGGGCAGTTTCAGCTTGGCGTCCTCGTCGTCGACCGGCTTGCGCAGGCACACCTCGACGCCGTCGAGCGCGTCGACCATCTCCTTGAAGCCCTCGAAGTCGACGACCACGTGGTGGTCGATCCGGATGCCGGTCAGCTTCTCCACCGTACGGATCGAGCACGCCGAACCGCCCGCCGCGAAGGCGTAGTTGAACTGCGTGAACGCCGGTTCGGTGAGTGACCCGTCGGGGCGGTGGCAGCCGGGGACGTTCACCATGAGGTCGCGGGGGAGGGAGACGGCGGTGGCGCTGTCCCGGCCCGCGGCCAGGTGCAGCAGGATCGTGGTGTCCGACCGTTCGGTCCCGGAGTCCCGGCCGTAGCGGGAGTTGCCGTCCCCCGACCGCGAGTCCGACCCGATCAGGAGCACGTTCTGCGCGCCGCGCACCAGTGAGGTGGGCCGCTCCTTCTCGTACCGGGCGAGTTCGGCGGCGGCCGCCTCGTCCGACGTGATGTTGCCGCTCAGCTTGGCGTACACCGCCCACCCGACGCCCGCCGCACCCCCGGCCAGCACGACGACCACGATCCCGGCGATCCCCAGCCGCCGCCTGCGCCGCCGCCGCTTCAGCCCGCCCCCGCTCGCGGACGCCCCGTGCCCCGCCTCCCCACCGGAGGCCGCCGTACCCGCGTCATCGCCCACGCCTGCCTCCGTCCACACCAGCGCGCTGGTACGACCATGCCCCGGGGGAGCACGAAAGACAGAACGGACCTAGCCCGAACGGGGCACGCCCTTCACCACTCGAGCTGCGGGCGGTCGTGCCGCCGGTTCGGCTCGGGCGGGCGCAGGCGGCACCCCGTCAGCGCCGGGCCGCGCACCCCACCCGGGCACCAGCACCTCCGCCGGGCACCGGCACCTCTGCCGGGCACCGGCACCTCCCCGCCGGGCACCGGCACCTCTGCCGGGCACCGGCACCTCCCCGCCGGGCACCGGCACCTCTGCCGGGCACCGACACCTCCGCCGGGCACCGACACCCCCGTCGGGCACCGGCACGCACCGGCTCACCGCCCCGCCGGCGTCACCTCACCCCCGGCCCGCCAGCACCCCGCGGAACCTCACCGCGCCGTCACCGACACCCGCTCCGCCTCGATCCGCTGATCCACGACACCCGCCCCCGCCAGCTCCAGATGCCGGCACAACACCACCGACCCCCCGCTCGCCAGCGGCCCGTACAACCCCGCGCTCAACCCCTCCCACGTGTCGTACGGCAACCCCGACAGGATCCGCGCCCCCGGCCCCGTCAGTCCCAGCCCGGACGCCTCCGCCCGAGCCCGCTCCACGACCTCCGCCCCGCTGAACTCCCGGCCGGCCACGATCAGTGCCGGTGCCTCCGGATCCACCGGCGCGTACGGCGCGAACCGGTCACCCTGCCCCGGCACCTCCACCGCGTAGTCGGCGAAGCCCTCCGGCGCCGCCGGCGCGAACCGCCCCCCGAGCGGCCGCAGCGCCAGCGCGATCCGCGGACCGGAGCACGCCCGCGCCGCCTCCAGCGACTCCGGCTCCGGCCCGCTCACGACCACGTCCGCGGCCTTCGGGTCGCCCGCCACGTCGGCGACGACGCCCACCGACGCGCAGGCCAGCAGCCACACCGCCGTCTGCCAGTGCGCGGGCAGCAGCAGCGCGACCCGGTCGCCGGGTTCGACGGACAGTTCGTCCTGGAGGAGGTTGGCGGTCTTGGCCACCCAATTGGCGAAGGTGGCCACGGACAGTTCGACGCGTTCGCCCGTGGCGTCGTCGTAGAAGGTCACCAGGGGGCGTCCCGGGTCCGCGGCGAGCGCGGAACTCAGCAGGTCGGCAGGGGTGCGGTCGGTCGCGTTCACCCGCGCAAGCGTACGCGGGCCCGGCGCGGCGCACCCAGCGGCCGACGGACCGCGCCACCACCGGATCGGACGAGAGGACCCGACGCTCCGTCAGATCCCAAATGGACATATTTGTCTGACGATGTACAAAATCAGGGGCATGCGTGGATTCCTAGCTTCCTCGACCGGTGTCACGTGCGCGGCGGCCCTGGCCCTCCCGCTCGCCCCGCCCGCGGCAGCGACCACCTCCCCGACCCCACCCGTGACGCGTGCGGCGGCAGGACCCGAGGCGTACGCCGCCGGCGGCACCCAGTCCCTGCCCCTCGCCTCCCGGAGCGGGGACCGGGCACCCGGCGCGGCCGAACAGGGCCTGGTCCGCCGGGACGTACGGCCCTTCTCCCTGGTCGGCGTCGTCTGGGACAACCCCGCCACCGAACTCCACGGCCGCGTCGAGGTCCGTACCCGGGCCACCGCGACCGGCGCCTGGTCCGGCTGGCGGGAGCTGGAGACCCACAACGCCGACCACGCCGCCGACCCGGGCACCCCCGAGAGCACCTCGGGCCGTGTCCGCGGCGCAACCGCACCCCTGTGGGTGGGCGAGGCCGACGGCGTGGAGGTGCGGGTACGCGCGGAGACCACCCCCGAGACTGCCCGGACCGCCCCGGCCCGCTCCCGGCTCCCCGGCGGCCTGCGCCTCGAACTCGTCGACCCCGGCAAGGCCGCCCCGCCGCCGGCGCACCGCGCGCGGACCGAGGCCGCCGAACCCGCCGAGGCCGCCCAACCCGCCGTACTCCCCGCCCGTAGCGCCCGGCAGAAGACCAAGCCGCACGCCGGCCCCCGCCCGCGCATCACCACCCGCCGCGGCTGGGGCGCCGACGAGAAGCTGCGCGAGAAGGGGTTCGTCTACACGAAGAAGATCAAGGCGGCCTTCGTGCACCACTCGGACACCGGCAACAACTACCGCTGCTCACAGGCGCCGTCGGTCATCCGCGGCATCTACCGGTACCACGTCAACAGCATGGGCTGGCGCGACCTCGGCTACAACTTCCTCGTCGACAAGTGCGGAAACATCTACGAGGGCCGGGCCGGCGGCGTGTCCAAGCCCGTACTGGGCGCCCACACCCTGGGGTTCAACTCCGACAGCGTGGGCATCGCCGTGCTCGGCACGTACAGCTCGAAGAAGCCGTCGTCGGCGGCGCTGAAGGCGATCGCCCGGCTCACCGCGTGGAAGGTCGGGCTCTACGGCATGAATCCGCGGGGAAAGACATACCTGAAGTCCGGGGGTGGCAACCTCTACCCAAAGGGCGAGAAGGTACGACTGAACGTCATCTCCGGTCACCGCGACGGCTTCGCCACGAACTGCCCCGGAAAGAAGCTCTACGCCAAGCTCGGCACGGCCCGCGCGAAGGCGGCGGCGTACCAGGGACGCTGAGGACCGCGGAGGATCGTGGAAGACCGCTGAGGGCCGCTGAGGACCGCGAGCGACCGCTGAGGACACACCACCGCACGGTCGTCGAGGGTGCCACGGAACGGTCTGCATACACTGGCCCGCCGAAAGACAGTTCGGCCGGTCCCGGCAGGAAGCAGAGACGACAGGTGACAGAAGCGATCCTCCTGGTCGGCGGCAAGGGCACGCGGCTTCGCCCGCTCACGGTGAACACGCCCAAGCCCATGGTCCGGGCGGCCGGAGTGCCGTTCCTCACGCATCAGCTGGCGCGGGCCAAGGCGGCCGGCGTCGAGCACATCGTGCTCGCGACCAGCTATCTGGCCGAGGTCTTCGAGCCGTACTTCGGCGACGGCTCGGCGCTCGGCCTGCACCTGGAGTACGTCACGGAGGAGGAGCCGCTCGGCACGGGCGGCGCCATCCGCAACGTGGCCTCCCGGCTGCACTCCGGCCCCGAGGAGCCGGTGCTCATCTTCAACGGCGACATCCTGACGGGCCTGGACATCGGCGCACTGGTCCGCACCCACGAGACGACGGGCGCGGACGTCTCCCTGCACCTCACCAAGGTCACGGACCCGAGGGCCTACGGCCTGGTCCCCACGGACGACGCGGGCCGGGTGCTCGCCTTCCTGGAGAAGCCGCAGACCCCCGAGGAGATCGTCACCGACCAGATCAACGCGGGGGCGTACGTCTTCCGTCGTTCGGTCATCGACACGATCCCGGCGGGGCGCCCCGTCTCCGTCGAACGCGAGACCTTCCCCGAGCTGCTCGCCACCGGGGCCCACCTCCAGGGCATGGTCGACTCCACCTACTGGCTGGACCTGGGCACCCCGGCGGCCTTCGTACGCGGCTCGGCCGACCTGGTCCTGGGCCGCGCCCCGTCACCGGCGATACCGGGCCGCTGCGGCGACCGCCTGGTCCTGCCCACGGCTCAGGTGGCGCCCGACGCCAAGCTGGCCGGCGGCACGGTGGTCGGCGAGGGCGCCTTCGTGGCGGAGGGGGCGCGCGTCTTCGGCAGCACGATCCTGCCGGGTGCCGTCATCGAGCCGGGTGCCGTCATCACCGACTCCCTCATCGGGACCGGCGCCCGCGTCGGCACCCGCTCGGTGCTGGCCGACACGGTCATCGGCGACGGCGCGATCATCGGCGCCGACAACGAACTCCGCTCCGGCGCCCGCATCTGGTGCGACGCCCACATCCCCCCGGCATCCTTGCGCTTCTCGTCCGACGCCTCGTAGCTGCGAGCAAGTCGTGCCGCCCCCCCGCCCGGTAACTGCGGGCAGTCGTGCCTCCCCCAGTGCCTGAACGGCCTGGGAGGGACCCCCAGGGCGGCACGGGTGGGCGCAGGCGGCACCCGGCCGGCGCCGGTCCGCGTAATCCATCCCCGCCTCGCACTCACGCCGGGCAACCGGCATACACCGGGCCGGCGGAGCAACGTCAGAGCCGCTCAATCCCCCGCGGAGCCATCCGCGGCGCCCGCCTCTCCGGCACCCGCCCACTCAACAGCACCAACCGAGCCGCCCGATGCCGCTGCCCCGCATACGGCTCCAGCAACCGCAGCATCTCCGCGTCGTCCGCATACCGGTCCCCGCCCAGCGCGAACCCCACGATCCCCGGCAGATGCAGGTCCCCCACCGTCACCGCGTCCGCCGCCCCGTGACTGCGCTGCACGGTCTCCGCCGACGTCCACGGCCCGACCCCCGGCAGAACCTCCAGCCGCTCCCGCGCCGCCGCCGGCTCCATCCGCGCCGCCTCCTCCAGCCGCGCGGCGACCCGCACCGCCCGCAGGACCGTCGCCGCGCGCTTGTCGTCCACCCCGGCCAGGTGCCACTCCCAGGACGGGATCAGCGCCCACGTCCGCGCCGCCGGCATCACACACATCCGCCCGGGCGCGGGCCCCGGCGCCGGCTCCCCGAACTTCCGCACCAGCAGCCGCCACGCCTGGTACGCCTCCAGCGTCGTGACCTTCTGCTCCAGGACCGAGGGGATCAACGACTCCAGCACCAGCCCCGCCCGCACCAGCCGCAGCCCCGGCCGCCGATGCGCCGTGACCGCCAGCAGCCGGTGCCGCGGCACGAACGCCGACGGGTCGTCCTCGGCGCCCAGCATCCGCGGCAGCTGCTCCAGCAGCCACTCCGCCCCCGGCCCCCACGCCTCGCCCCGCACCTCGCCGCCGCGCGCGGTGACCCGCAGCGTGCCCGGCCCGGCGGGCGTGCGGCTGGCCCGCCACACCGACCCGTCCGGCATCGTCCGGAACGTCGGATCGCCCGGCCCGCGCCGCAGCGGCCCGAGCACCAGCCCCAGGTCCAGCGGCCCGTCCGGCACCCACACCCGTACCGCACCCGGCGCGGCGGCCTGCCGGGGTACGGCGGTCGGGGGTACGGCGGCCGGGGGCACGACGGTCTCCCCGCCGCGCACCGTGGCGCGCGAGGGGCGGGGAGCGAAGCGTCCTGCCACGAGAGAGGTCCTTGGGAGGAGGGGGTGAGCCTCTACGAGGGTAGAGGCTCGGGAAGACGGCTCACCGCACCTCGATGAAGGCTCCCGCGTCCCGCTCGGGCCGCGCCTTCGGCTCCTCGGCCGGATGCCCGACCGCCACCGCCCCCATCGGGTCCCAGTCGCCCGGCAGCCCCAGCACCTCACGCACGACGTCCCGGCAGAACATCGTCGAGGACACCCACGCGGAGCCCAGCCGCTCCCCGGCGAGCGCGACGAGCAGGTTCTGCACGCCCGCGCCGGTGGCGACCACGAACATCTCCCGCTCGGCCCCGTCGCGGCGCGCGTCCCCGTAGGTGTGCGAGCCGTCCATGACCAGGCAGGGCACGACGAGGTAGGGCGCGTTGCGCAGGACGTCGCCGCGCCGCACGCGCTTGGCGACGGACTCCTCGCTCTTGCCGTCGCGCCGCAGGTCCGCGATCCAGGCGTCCCGCATCGCGTCGAGCAGCCGGGTGCGGGAGTCCTCCGACTCCAGGAGCACGAACCGCCACGGTGTCGTGTGGTGCGGCGCCGGTGCGGTCACGGCCGCGGCCACCGCCCGGCGCACGGCACCGGGGTCGACCGGCTCGTCCGTGAAGGCCCGTACCGTACGCCGCTGGGTGACCGCCTGCCGTACCGCCTCCGAGGTGCCGAGGCGGAACATGTCGTCGCGCGCGCCGCGCACCATCGCCCGCGCGCCCTCGCCGTCGTCCCCGGCGACGACCACCTGCGGCAGCCCGCGCACGACGGCGACGGGCAGGCCGGCGGCCTTGCCCTTGACCAGGTCCCCGGCGGCGGCCAGCTCGTCGGCGGTGGCGACGACGGTGGCGCCGAGCGGATTGCCGTGCGCGTCCGTGCCGCCGCGCAGGTCGTCGAGGACGCGGACGCCCGCGGCGCCGATCGCCACGTCCGTGAGCCCGGACCGCCAGGGGCGCCCGAAGGTGTCGGTGACGATGACGCCGACGTCCACGCCGAGCGTGTCGCGCAGTCCCTCGCGGATGCCGCGCGCGGAGGCGTCGGGGTCCTCGGGGAGCAGCAGTACGGTCCCGGCCGGCGTGTTCGACGCGTCGACGCCGGCCGCCGCCATGACCAGACCCTGGCGGTTCTCGACGATGCGCAGCGAGCCGCGCCGGGCCACCACCCGCACGGTCTCGGCGTCGATGGCGGCCTCCCGGTCGGCGGCCTCGACGACCCGGCCCTCGGCCTTGGACACGATCTTGGACGTGACGAGCAGCACGTCCCCGTCGGCCAGTGCGGGCTCGGCCGCCGCGATCAGCTTGGCCAGGTCGTCGCCGGGCCGCACCTCGGGCAGGCCGGGCAGGGCCCACACCCGGTAGCCGTCCCGGCGGGCGGCCTCCTCGTCCCGTGTCGGCTCGCTCACGCCACCCGCACCTCCTCCGCCAGCGTCAGCGCCTCGCGGGCCATCTGCGCCGTCGCGTCGAGGCCGGACATCATCAGCGGTACGGCACGGCAGAGGATCCCGGCGGCCTTCACGCGGGTGACGGCGTCCGCGTCGACCGTGTCGACCAGCCAGCCGTCGAGCAGTCCCGAGCCGTAGTGCTCGGCGACGGCGGCGGCCGTGGACTCCACCCCGACCGCGGCGAGCACCTTGTCGGCCATCCCGCGCACGGGCGCGTCGCCGACGATGGGGGAGAGGCCCACCACCGGCACTCCCGCGTCGGCGATCGCCTCCCGGATGCCGGGCACGGCGAGGATCGTGCCGATGGAGACGACCGGGTTGGAGGGCGGGAAGAGGATGACGTCCGCCTCCGCGATGGCCTCCAGGACGCCGGGCGCGGGCTTGGCCTGCTCGGCGCCGACCGGCACGACGGCCTCGGCGGGGACGGAGGCGCGCAGGCGCACCCAGTACTCCTGGAAGTGGACCGCCTTGCGCTCGCCGTCCAGCTCGACCGCCACGTGCGTCTCCACACGGTCGTCGGTCATCGGGATGAGCCGTACGCCGGGCTTCCAGCGGTCGCACAGCGCCTCGGTCACCGCACTGAGCGGGAAGCCCGCGGTGATCATCTGCGTCCGCACGATGTGCGTGGCGAAGTCGCGGTCGCCGAGGCCGAACCACTCGGGTCCGACGCCGTAGGCCGCGAGCTCCTCCTTGAGGTGGAAGGTCTCGTCGGCCCGCCCCCAGCCCTGCTCCTCGTTGATGCCGCCGCCGAGCGTGTACATCACCGTGTCGAGGTCCGGGCAGACCTTCAGCCCGAAGAGGTGGATGTCGTCGCCGGTGTTGCCGATGACCGTGATGTCCGCGTCCGGCGCGGCCTGCCTCAGACCACGCAGGAACCGGGCACCGCCGATGCCGCCTGCCAGAACCACAATGCGCATGGGCCCAGTCTCGCAGGCGGGTACGACAGTGCGTCAGCCAGTCGTCACCGTGTCAGCCGGTCGGCAGGGCGGCTGCCGGTCGGCAGCGTGTCAGCCGGTCGGCAGGGCGGCGGCCGAGCACTGCGGGGAGTGCATCGGCATCTCGGTCAGGCCCGGGTAGTAGAGGTGCAGGCTGACCGCCGGCTCCAGCGCGTCGTTGACCACCTCGTGCACGTGCCCCGGCGCGAACACGTGCTGCGTACCGGCCTCCCACGCGCGCGTGCCGCGTGCCGTGCGCTCGGTGAGGGTGCCCTCCAGGACCGTCCACACGCCGGAGGAAGGGCCGTGGTCGTGGCGTCCGCTGCCCTGTCCCGGCAGCCAGGACAGCAGCCAGACCTCGTACCCGGGGCCGGTGCGCAGCCGGTGGTACCAACGGGTCGTGGCGTCGTAGCGGACGAGGTGCTCCCACTCGGAGCGGTCGGCGGCGACGGTGCGGAGCAGACCGGCGAACTCGGCGACGGTGGCCGGGTGCTCGCGCGGGGGCTGAAGGAGGTGGGGGACTTCGAGGATGTCGCCGGCGATCTGGAGGTCGCTGTCGCTGTTCATGGGTGCGTGGTTCCTCGGCGGAAGAGTGCGGCGGAGCGGAGCGAATGACGAAGAACGCCCTGGTGGGGCGGGAGTGGAGCAGTCGAGTCGCGTGGACTCGGGGACAGCCGGAGCGCGGTCGGCTCAACAGCTGGAACAGCGGCAACAGCTACAGCGAGCGCGGGCAGCACCGTGGGACCCGGCGGTGCGGGTCGAGGCGAGCGCCAAGTTCGCGAGCATGCCCCCAAGAACAGCGGTTCACACCAGCACTGTCAACTCGATGCCCGTTATGTGGGACATGTTTCACCTCATCCGGTTGATCGTGTTGCCGAAAGGTTTGCTCAGACGACTTCCGGGACACATGGCGCACAAGCCGGGCGCACAACCCCCGTTGCGATCCCGTGATCCGAATGTGATCAGGTTCGCTTCGGCGCGTGTATCGGAACGGGATCGATCGCCGGGGCGTCCTTCCTGGTGCAGGTGTTGAACGGGACGGGCCTTCCGGCGGCTCTCATCGCTATGTCAAGGTTTATGGCGATTTGAACACTTACTGCATTGCCTTGGTTCCGCAGAGTGAATAAGGGGCCCAATAGCAGATCTCGGCTTGACTCGCCCGGAGCAGCACACTTGTAATTTCACTCGTGTCGTTCAGCCGGAATCGATAACGGCTGGATCACGGGGACGCGAAAGACAGACGAGGGGCGCACATGACCGAGCTGGTGCAGCAACTGCTGGTCGACGACGCGGACGAGGAACTCGGCTGGCAGGAGCGCGCACTGTGCGCCCAGACCGATCCCGAGTCCTTCTTCCCCGAGAAGGGCGGGTCCACCCGCGAGGCCAAGAAGGTCTGCCTCGCCTGTGAGGTCCGCTCCGAGTGCCTCGAGTACGCCCTTGCCAACGACGAGCGCTTCGGCATCTGGGGCGGCCTGTCCGAGAGAGAGCGCCGCCGCCTGAAGAAGGCCGCGGTCTGAGCGTCGGGGTCTGAGCACCGACGCCCGAGCGTCGAAGCCTGACGCGGCGGCAGAAACGGCCTGGGCGGACGGTCCGGGCACACGGTCCGAGCAGCGGGAACGGCCCGTCGCCGGTGGGTTGTCCACAGGCGGCGGGCCGCCCCTGTGTCCAGCCGATAGTGTGGGCGCTCGTCCGAGACGCCCCGCCGCTCCCCACGGGCACGGGCGTCCACCGCAGTCCACCGAACCGGGGCCCGTACCTCGATGTCCGTGCAGAGTCACACGGCAGCCCAGCAAGACCTCGCTGCCACACCTGAGTTCCCGCGTCACGTGGTGACCGCGGTCCTCGTCGCCCACGACGGAGCCCGCTGGCTGCCCGACGCGCTCGCCGGGCTGCTCGGCCAGGAGCGCCCCGTCCAGTACGCCGTGGCCGCCGACACCGGCAGCGCCGACGAGTCCTCCCGGCTGGTCGCCGACGCCCTCGGCGACGAGCGCGTGCTCCACCTCGCCCGGCGCACCGGCTTCGGCCAGGCCGTCGAGGAGGCCACCCGCACCGCCCCCGTCCTCACCCCCGAGGAGCTGCCGTACCTGAGGCGGCCCAGCGGCTGGGACCCCGTCACGCGCAGCTGGCGCGACGACGCCTACGACATGCCGGAGCTGCCGCACGGAGAGCCGGTCCAGTGGCTGTGGCTGCTGCACGACGACTGCGCCCCCGAACCCGACGCCCTCGCCCAGCTGCTGCGCGTCGTGGACACCGAGTACGAGCTCGGCCGCGACGACGTCGCCGTCGTGGGCCCCAAACTCCGCGGCTGGTACGACCGCCGCCAGCTGCTCGAGGTCGGCGTCTCCATCGCCAACTCCGGCCGCCGCTGGACCGGTCTGGACCGCCGCGAACAGGACCAGGGCCAGCACGACCACGTCCGCACCGTGCTGTCGGTGTCCACCGCCGGCATGCTGATCCGGCGCGACGTCTTCGAACGGCTCGGCGGGTTCGACCGCCGACTGCCCCTGATGCGCGACGACGTGGACCTGTGCTGGCGCGCGCACGCCGAAGGACTGCGCGTCCTCGTCGCCCCGGAGGCGGTCGTCCGCCACGCCGAGGCGGCCTCGCGCGAACGCCGCGCCGTCGACTGCGCGGGCCGCACCACCGCCTCACCGCACAAGGTGGACAAGGCCGGCGCCGTCCACACCCTCCTCGTCAACGTCCGCACCGCCGCCCTGCCCTGGGTGCTGCTGCGCATCGTCCTCGGCACCCTGCTGCGGACCGTCGCCTACCTCGTCGGCAAGGTCCCCGGCCAGGCACTCGACGAGATCCGGGGCCTGCTGAGCGTCCTGCTGCGCCCCGAGCGCATCATCGCCGGCCGGCGCGAACGCGGCCGCCCGCAGGTCGAGAAGGACGAACTGCGGCCCCTGTTCCCGCCCCCCGGAGCCACCGTCCGCGCCACCGTCGAGCAGGTCGCGGGCGACCTCTTCGGCAGCTCCGACGCCGAGGCCGCCGCGGGAGCCGGACGGCACGGCGGGGGCATCGAGTCCGGACCCGGCGGCGACGACGCCGACTTCCTGGAGATCGAGCAGTTCGCCCGCCTCAAGCGCATCGCCCGCAAGCCAGGACCGGTGCTCTTCCTGGTGCTGCTGCTCGTCTCCCTGGCCGCCTGCCGCGCGCTCCTCGGCGGCGGCGCCCTGGCGGGCGGCGCGCTGCTGCCCGCACCGGCCGGCGCCGGCGAGCTGTGGTCGCGGTACGTGGACGCCTGGCACACGGTCGGCACCGGCGGCACCGCCTCCGCGCCGCCCTACCTCGCGATCCTCGCCACGTTCGCCTCCGTCCTGCTCGGCTCCACCGGACTGGCCGTCACCCTGCTGCTGGTCTGCTCGGTCCCCCTGGCGGGCGCCACCGCGTACTTCGCCTCCCGCCCACTGGTCCCGTCCCGGCTGCTGCGTGCCTGGGCCGCCGTCGCCTACGCCTTCCTGCCCGCCGCCACCGGCGCGCTCGCCGGCGGCCGCATCGGCACCGCCGTCCTCGCCGTACTGCTGCCGCTCGTCGCACGCGCGGGCGTCGCCGCCTCCGGCCTGGCCAACTCCTCCGGCGTCCGCGGCAGCTGGCGCGCCACCTGGGCGTACGCCCTGCTGCTGACCGTCACCACCGCCTTCACCCCCGTCGTGTGGCCCGTCGCGCTGGTCCTCGGCATCGGGGTCCTCGCCCTGCGCCGCGCCGAGATCACGGCCTACGGACCGCGCTTCCTCGCCCAACTCGGCACGCCGCTGCTGCTGCTCGCCCCCTGGTCGCTGTCGCTGCTGCCGTTCGGCTTCTTCGACGAGGCCGGCCTCGAGTACGGCTCCTCGGCCGCCTCGGCGCTCGACCTGCTCGGTGCCAGCCCCGGCGGTCCCGGCACGGTCGGCGGGCTGTTCCTCTTCGGCATCGTGCTGGCCGCGCTGGCGGCGCTGCTGCGCTCCGAGCGGCAGCCGGCCGTCCGGACGGCCTGGGCCGTCGCCCTCGTCGCCCTCGTCTTCGCGGTCCTGTCCAACCGCTCCGCCTGGGCCGGACCCGCCACCCTCGTCTACGGCATCGCGCTGCTGTCCGCCGCGGCCCTCGGCGCCGACGGGGCGCGCTTCCGGGTGGCCGAGCAGAGCTTCGGCTGGCGCCAGCCCGTCGCCGCCCTGATCGCCCTCGCCTCGGCCCTCGGCCCGCTGATCGCCGCCGTCGGCTGGATGATCGGCGGCGCCGACGGCCCCGTGGAACGGCGCGACCCCGTGCAGGTGCCCGCGTTCGTCGCCGAGGAGAGCCACACCCGCGACCAGGCCCGCACCCTCGTCCTCGACAGCGACTCCGCCGCACACGTGCGCTACATGCTGGTCCGCGGCTCCGGCGCCCGCCTCGGCGACGGCGAACTGGCCTCCGGCGACGGCGGCAACAGCACCCTCGACAAGATCGTCGCCAACCTCGTGGCCGGCTCCGGCGCCGACCAGGCCGACCAGCTCGGCGGGTTCGCCGTGCGCTACGTGCTCGTGCACAAGGGCGCGCCCCGCGAGGTCACCCGCGTCCTGGACGCCACACCCGGACTGAGCAGGCTCAGCCAGCAGGACGGCAGCGGACTGTGGCGGGTGAACCAGGAGGTCGCGCGCGCGACCGTCGTGGCCGGCGAGAAGTCCGACGCCGGGAAGTCCAAGTCCGGCGAACCCGTGCCAGTGGCGGCCGGGCCCGTCGAGATCCACACCGACATCGAGTCGGGCCCCGACGGCCGGGTGCTGCGCCTCGCCGACACCGCCGCCGAGGGCTGGACGGCGACCCTGGACGGCAAGCCGCTCACCCGCACCACGGTCGACGGCTGGGCCCAGGGCTTCGAACTCCCGGCCTCCGGCGGTCGGCTGGACGTCACCTACGAGGCCCCGTTCACGCACACGGCCTGGCTGTGGGTCCAGGGACTCCTCGGTCTCGTCCTCGTCGTCCTCGCCCTGCCCGGCAGGCGCCGCGACGTCGACGACGACCTGCCCGACGAGCAACTCGTCCCCGCCCAGGCCGCCGACGGCGAGGGACGCCGGGCACGGCGCCTGCGCGCCCAGGCCGAGGCGGAGGCGGCGGAAGCCGGAGCGGGAGCGGGCGTGGACCCGGGTCCCGAGCCGGCGGGCGACCCGATGGGCGACCCGGCCGGGGCACCCGAGGTCCCCGAGCCGCCCGCGGCGCCGCCCGTGCCGGTTCCGCAGCAGCAGGCGTACGGCACATGGGACACGACGACCGGGTACCCCGGCGCCGAGTACGGCTCCTACGACGGCGGCTACGGCGGCGAGCAGTACCAGGGCGCCCAGCAGTACGACCCCGGCGCGTACGCGCAGCAGCCGTACCAGGCCGACCCGTACCAGCAGGACGCCTACCAGGGCGGTCCCGGCGGCCAGGCCGCGCAGTACGGGACGGGCGGCCAGTACGACCCGTACGCGTACGGCGACCCGGCGCAGGGTCAGGAGGCCGGGTACGACCCCGCGTTCGACCAGGCGTACGGCCAGGGCGGCTACGACACGCCGTACGACCCCTCCCAGCCCCGGCAGCCCCACGGCACGGGCAGTGAGCGTCCCGACGGGAGCCAGCAGTGAAGCGCACGACCCTGTCCCTGATCGCCTGCGCGACCGCGCTCGCCGCCGTCACCGGGTTCGCGGCGGTGTCCGCCCCGGGCGACTCCGGCCCGGACACCGCGGCGCCCGCCGCCCGGCTGCCCGTGGAGCGCACCAGCCTCCTGTGCCCGGCGCCCAGCACCTCCGACCTCGCCGAGACCGCGTACACGTCCTTCACGCCCGTCACCAAGGGCGCCGACGAGAAGGGCAGCGCCGCGCTCGTGGCGGCGGAGCCGGCCGGCGCCACCGACGACGGCAAGGACGGGAAGGACGAGGAGGACGGGAAGGACGAGAAGCCGGTCGTCCAGCCGAAGGCGCCCGGCACACCGGTCGGCGGGAAGACCACCGGCGCCGACGCCCCCGCACTGATCGGCACCGCCGAGGGGAAGAGCGCGCCGGGCTGGACCGTCCAGCAGACCACGGAGGTCGCCGCCGGGACGGGCCGGGGACTGCAGGGCGTCAACTGCACCGCCCCGGACACGGAGTTCTGGTTCCCGGGCGCCAGCACCGCGACCGGCCGCACCGACTACGTGCACCTGACCAACCCCGACGACTCGGCGGCCGTCGTCGACATCGAGCTGTACGGCAAGGACGGAGCCCTCAAGTCCACGGTGGGGGAGGGCGTCACGGTGCCGCCGCACGGCAGTGAGTCCCTGCTGCTGTCCACGCTCAGCGACGTGAAGCAGACCGACCTGACCGTGCACGTCGGCGTGCGCAGCGGGCGGCTGGGCGCCGCGGTGCAGGCCCTGGACGACAAGACCGGCGGCGACTGGCTGACCGCGGCCGCGGACCCGGCGAGCGACCTCGTCATGCCGGGCATCCCGAAGGACGCCACCGCCGTACGCCTGGTGCTGTTCACGCCCGGCGGCACCGACGCCGACCTGAAGGTGCGCCTCGCCTCGCCGTCCGGGCTGATCACGCCCGCCGGTCACGAGACGGTGCACGTCAAGGCCGGTATGACGACCGGCGTCGACCTCGGCGAGGTCACGCGCGGCGAGGCGGGTTCGCTGGTCCTGACGCCGACGGACCGGTCCGTGCCGGTCGTGGCGGCGGTCCGGGTCGTGCGGGGCAAGGGCGACGAGCAGGAGTCCGCGTTCATTCCGGCCTCCGAGCCGGTCGGCGCCCGCGCGACGGCCGCGGACAACCGCGCCAAGCACACCACCCTGGCCCTGTCCGCCCCCGACGGGGCCGCGAAGGTCAGGGTCACGGCGTCGGCGGGCACCGAGGGCGGCACACCGGCGACCAAGACGTACACGCTCAAGGCCGGCACCACCCAGAACGTCGACGCACCGGTACCGGCAGGGCTCAAGGGCTCCTACGCGCTGACCGTCGAGACGGTGTCGGGCGGCCCGGTCCACGCGTCGCGCACCCTGACGGGCTCGGACGACGACGTGGCGTCCTTCACCGTCCAGACCCTCCCCGACGACCGGGGCACGGTCTCGGTGCCGAACGCGGACGAGGACCTGTCGGTACTGCAGAAGTAGTGGCCGGGGGCGACCGGGCCCCCGCCGCTCAGTCCTCCCCGTACCGGGGATCCACCGTCTCCGGAGTCAGCCCCAGCAGCTCCGCGACCTGTTCGACGACGACCTCGTGCACCAGCAGTGCCCGCTCCTCGCGGCCCTTGGTCCGGATCTCCACCGGCCGCCGGTAGACGACCACCCGTCCCCGCCGCCCGTCCCGTGAGGGCACCGTGCCCCCGAGCGGTACGGCCTCGTCGTTCCACGCCTCCCCGGCCGCGGCCGGCCGCGGCACGTCGAGGACGAGGAAGTCGATGTCGGCGAGCTGCGGCCACCGCCGCTCCAGGCGCTCCACCGAGTCCTGCACCAGGTCGGCGAAGGCCTCGCCGCGGCTCGCGGCGAGCGGCACCTGCGGGGGTGCCACCGGGCCGCGCATGCCCCGGCCGTGGCGATCACGACGGCGGGGTCCTGGGCGGCCGGCATCACGGGGCGTCACGGGGTTGTCCATCACTGGTGAAGGGTAGTCCCCGCCGGGCCGGCCTGCCCGGCCCGCGGGCCCACGGGGGGCGGCGTGGCGGCAGGTCACTCGGCCTGTTCCCGGATGACCATTCCAGCCAAGGTTGGGCTCGATTTCGTATCTCTCCGTGACCGCGGAACTCAAGGCAAATGTCGTTGTTTGTATCGGGTCGTGACCGCTTCCCGAGCCGTACGGGCCTCGCGCGATCGGCGTCCGCGCAGGTCGAACGGGGGTGCGTGGGAGGGGCCGTAGGTCGTTTCACGCCACGACACGGGGGTGTGACCCGGTGGCGAGTCGTCGCGGCCCGCTCAAGAGTGCGGTACCGTCCAACATCGTGAGCCCTGTACGTCGCTGTTCGCGCACCGCCTGCGGCCGTCCCGCCGTCGCGACGCTGACGTACGTCTACGCCGACTCGACCGCGGTCCTCGGCCCGCTCGCCACCTACGCCGAACCCCACTGCTACGACCTGTGCGCCGAGCACTCCGAGCGCCTCACCGCCCCGCGCGGCTGGGAGGTCGTCCGGCTGCTCGACGGGTCGGCCCCGGCCCGCCCCAGCGGCGACGACCTGGAGGCACTCGCCAACGCGGTGCGCGAGGCGGCCCGGCCCCAGGAGCGGGCGGCCGAAGCGGGCGGCGGCGCCCGGACGGCCGACCCGATGGAGGTCGCGCGCCGCGGCCACCTGCGCGTGCTGCGTTCGCCGGACAACTGAGCCCCGTTCACCCCGTTCAGGGGACCCGCACCTTTCACTCGTAGTGGCCTCGGTCACATCCGTTGCTGCACACCCATTGACGCCTCGTTGTCGCGGACACGACCATTCCGGGAGTCGCGAGAAATCGCTTTCGCATGGCGGAATCCGGGGAGGCGTCCGTGTACGTGCAGGAACTGGAACCCGTCGCCGGTTCGCTCGGCCTGTCCGCCCTGGTGGCGGCCCTGCCACTGGTGATCGTCCTCGTCCTGCTGGGCGGCGTCCGCATGAAGGCGCACCTGGCGGGCCTCATCGGCCTCCTGGCCGCCGTACTGGTCGCCTGGCTCGCGTACGGCATGCCGCTGGACCAGACGGCCTCCAGCGCCGTCCAGGGAGCGGTTTTCGGCCTCTTCCCCATCCTGTGGATCGTCGTGAACGCCCTGTGGGTCTACCGGATGACCGTCCGCACCCGGCACTTCGACATCCTGCGCCGCTCCTTCGGCCGGCTGTCCGACGACCCCCGCATCCAGGCCCTCGTCGTCGCCTTCTGCTTCGGCGCCCTCCTGGAGGCCCTCGCCGGATTCGGGGCGCCCGTCGCGATCTGCTCGGTCATGCTCGTCGCCCTCGGCTTCGACCCCGTCCGCGCCGCCGTCGTCTCCCTGGTCGCCAACACCGCCCCGGTCGCCTTCGGCGCGATGGGCACCCCGGTCGTGACGCTGGCCCAGGTCACCGGGCTGCCCCTGGACGACGTCGCCTCCGTGGTCGGCCGCCAGACACCCCTGCTCGCCCTCGTCGTACCGCTGCTCCTCGTCGCCCTGGTCGACGGGCTGCGCGGGCTCCGCGAGACCTGGGTGCCCGCACTGGCCTGCGGAGTCGCCTTCGCCGTCGCCCAGTTCGTCGCCTCCAACTACGTCTCCGCCCAGCTCGCCGACATCGCCGCCGCCCTGATCGGCGCCGGCGCCCTGGTCGCCGTACCGCACTCCCGCAGGCCCGCCGCCGAGCCCGTACGTGCGTCCGTACTGACCGGCGCGCGCAGCGAGGAACTGGACGAGCAGGACTCCGCCCGTGAGGTCGTGCGGGCGTACGCGCCGTACGCGCTGATCGTCGCCGTCTTCTCCGTGGCGCAGATCCCGGCGGTCAAGGACTGGCTGGCGAAGGCCACGCAGTCCTACGACTGGCCGTTCCTCGACGTGGCCGACCCCGAGGGCAACCCGGTCGGCGGCAACGTGTTCTCCTGGCCGATCGTCTCCACCGGCGGCACGCTCGTGCTGTTCGCCGGGCTGGCCACGGCCGTCGTCCTCGGCGTGCACGCGCGCGTGGCGGTCAGGGAGTGGCTCGCGACCGTGCACGAACTGCGCTTCGCGATCCTCACCGTCACCTCGGTGCTCGCCCTCGCCTATGTCATGAACCTCTCCGGGCAGGCCGCCACCATCGGCCACTTCGTCGCCGCGGCCGGTGCCGGGCTCGCCTTCCTCTCCCCGGTGCTCGGCTGGTTCGGCGTCGCCGTCTCCGGCTCCGACACCTCGGCCAACGCCCTCTTCGGCGCCCTCCAGGTGACCGCCGCGCGGGAGTCCGGCCTCTCGCCGGAACTGCTGGCCGCCGCCAACAGCTCCGGCGGCGTCCTCGGCAAGATGATCTCCCCGCAGAACCTCACCATCGCCTGCGCCGCCGTCGGCCTCGCGGGCCGCGAAGGGGACCTGCTGCGCAAGGTACTGCCCTGGAGCCTCGGCCTGTTGCTGGTCATGTGCCTGATCGTGGTCGGGCAGTCCACGGTGGTCCTCGGCTGGATGCTGCCCTGACCTCAGGGAACCTTCCGGGCGGCCCGCCGGTCCCTACGGGTAGTTTGTGGGCTCCGACAGGACTTTCAGGAAGGTTGGCCGTGGCTGCTGATCTGTCGCAGATCGTGAAGGCGTACGACGTGCGCGGTGTCGTCCCCGACCAGTGGGACGAGTCGCTGGCCGAGCTGTTCGGCGCGGCCTTCGTCGAACTGACCGGCGCGGACGCCATCGTCGTCGGCCACGACATGCGGCCCTCGTCCCCGGGCCTGTCCGACGCCTTCGCGCGCGGCGCGGCGGCCCACGGCGCCGACGTGACCGGGATCGGCCTGTGCTCCACCGACCAGCTGTACTACGCCTCCGGCGCGCTGAACCTGCCGGGCGCCATGTTCACGGCCTCGCACAACCCCGCCCGGTACAACGGCATCAAGCTGTGCCGCGCGGGCGCCGCCCCGGTCGGACAGGACACCGGCCTCGCCGAGATCCGCGCCCTGGTGGAGCGCTGGAGCGAGGTGGGCGCCCCGGAGCCGACCGCCCGCCCCGGCACCGTCACCCGGCGCGACGTCCTCGACGACTACGCCGCCCACCTGCGTTCCCTCGTCGACCTCACCGGCATCCGCCCCCTCAAGGTCGTCGTCGACGCGGGCAACGGCATGGGCGGCCACACCGTCCCCTCCGTCTTCACCGGCCTGCCCCTCGACCTGGTGCCGATGTACTTCGAACTGGACGGCACCTTCCCCAACCACGAGGCCAACCCCCTCGACCCGGCCAACCTGGTCGACCTCCAGCAGCGCGTCCGCGAGGAGGGCGCCGACCTCGGTCTCGCCTTCGACGGCGACGCCGACCGCTGCTTCGTCGTCGACCAGAACGGCGACCCGGTCTCCCCGTCCGCCGTGACCGCCCTCGTGGCCGCCCGCGAGCTGGAGCGCAACGGCGGCAAGGGCACCGTCATCCACAACCTGATCACCTCCTGGTCCGTCCCGGAGGTCGTACGGGAGAACGGCGGCACCCCGGAGCGCACGCGCGTGGGCCACTCCTTCATCAAGGCCGAGATGGCCAGGACCGGCGCCATCTTCGGCGGTGAGCACTCCGCGCACTACTACTTCCGCGACTTCTGGAACGCCGACACCGGCATGCTCGCCGCCCTCCACGTCCTCGCCGCCCTCGGCGAGGAGGACGGCCCGCTGTCCGCCCTGGTCGCCGCGTACGACCGCTATGCCGGCTCCGGCGAGATCAACTCCACCGTCGCCGACCAGCAGGCCCGCCTCGCCGCGATCCGGGCCGCGTACGAGGGCCGCGACGACGTCACCGTGGACGACCTCGACGGCCTCACCGTCCAGGCCCCCGACTGGTGGTTCAACGTCCGCCCGTCCAACACCGAGCCCCTGCTCCGCCTGAACGCGGAGGCCCGCGACGAGGCGACGATGACGAAGGTCCGGGACGAGGCCTTGGCGATCATCCGGGCTTGAGCGGTCGGCTCGACTCCTCATCCCGCCGAGTCGGGTGGTGAGTGGGCCCAGGCCGGGGGCCAGGGGGCTCTGCCCCCTGGCGGGGTGCAGAGGCGGGGCCCCTACACCCGGCCCGCACCGGCGGTACCCTGACCAGCACATCCACACAAGCCCCACCGCCCCCGAAGGGAACCCCCATGCCGCTCGAAGCCGGCCTCCTGGAGATCCTCGCCTGCCCGGCCTGCCACGCCCCCCTCAAGGAGCAGGACGCGGAGCTGATCTGCACCGGCCAGGACTGCGGCCTGGCCTACCCGGTGCGCGACGGCATCCCCGTCCTCCTCGTCGACGAGGCCCGCCGCCCCGAGTAACCGCCGCCCAGGCGACCGGCAACCCGGCGACGACCCCGCGCACCCGCGCAATCGAACGAACGCCCCGGCGATCGGAGACCTGCCGCCATGCTCGACGAATCGCTCCTCGACGCCCCGGAGCGCCTCACCGAGGCCGACCGCCGCGGCCTGCTCCGCGGCGCCGCCGAGGCCGGTGCGCGCGTCCGCACCGCCGCCCGGCACGCCGCCGAGGCAGGCGTCGGCAACCTCAAGCCGGACGGCCGCCCCCGCGCCGTACTGATCGCCGGACCGGGCGCCGCCGCCACCCACGCCGCCGACCTCCTCGGCACCCTCGCCGGCGCCGGCAGCCCCGTCACCCGCCTCGCCCCCACCGGCGTCGCCCCCGCCGCGGGCGCCCTGCGCTGGGAACTGCCCGGCTGGGCCGGCTCCGTGGACCTCCTGCTGATCGCCACCCCCGACGGCACCGAGCCCGGCCTTTCCCTGCTCGCCGAGCAGGCCTACCGCCGGGGCTGCACGGTCGTCGCCGTCGCCCCCGCCCGCTCCCCGCTCAACGACTCGGTGAGCGCCTCGCGCGGCCTGTTCATCCCGATGGCGACCGCCCCGTACGACCACGACGAACCCCTCGCCGGTGCCGCACCCGGCGTCCTGTGGGCGCTGCTCACCCCGCTCCTCGCGCTGCTGGGCCGCACCGGGCTGCTCGAGGCGTCGCCCGAGGCCATCGACAAGGTCGCCGACCGCCTCGACCGCGTCGCCGAACGCTGCGGGCCCGCGATCGTCACCTACAGCAACCCCGCCAAGACCCTCGCGGCCGAACTGGCCGACTCCCTCCCCGTCGTCTGGACCGAGGGCAACTCCGCCGGACCCGCGGGGCGCCGCTTCGCCGCCGCACTCGCCGAACTCTCCGGCACCCCCGCGGTCGTCGCCGACCTGCCCGAGGCCCTCGCCGCGCACAGCGCCCTGCTCGCCGGGCAACTCGCCGCCGGCGCCGACCCCGACGACTTCTTCCGCGACCGCGTCGAGGAACCGGCCGCCCTGCACGCGCGCGTAGTGCTCCTGCGCGACCGGCCCACCGGTGGCCTCACCGCCGCCCCCAACGCCCGTGAGCTGGCCCTCGGCCACGACACGCCGATCAGCGAGCTGGAACCGGAAGAGGGCGGCGAGCTGGAGACCCTCGCCGAACTGATCGCCATCACGGATTTCGCCGCCGTTTACCTGGCGCTCGCCTCGGGAGCCTGACCCCGGCGCACCATCGCCCACGCACCCGCACGCACCGGCAGAGAGAGCCCATGGACCGCCTCGACAACACCGTCCGCCCCTACGCCTGGGGTTCCACCACCGCGATCCCGACCCTGCTCGGGACCGAGCCGACCGGCGAACCGCAGGCGGAGATGTGGATGGGCGCCCACCCCGGTGCCCCCTCCCGCACCGACCGCGGCACCCTCGCCGAGGTCGTGGACACCGACCCCGAGAAGGAACTGGGCGCCGCGTCCGTCGCCAGGTTCGGCCCCCGGCTGCCCTTCCTCCTCAAACTCCTCGCCGCCGGCGCCCCGCTCTCCCTCCAGGTCCACCCCGACCTCGCGCAGGCCGAGCAGGGGTACGAGGACGAGGAACGCCGCGGCGTCCCCCTGGACGCCCCGCACCGCAACTACAAGGACGCCAACCACAAGCCCGAACTGGTCTGCGCCCTCACCGAGTTCGACGGCCTGTGCGGCTTCCGCGCCCCGGCCGAGACCGCCGACCTGCTCGACGGACTCGGCGTCGCCTCCCTCAAGCCGTACGTCGACCTGCTGCGCGCCCACCCCGAGGACGCCGCCCTGCGCGAGGTCCTCACCGCGATCCTCACCGCCGACCCCGAGGAGATGTCCCGGACGGTCACCGAGACCGCGGCCGCCTGCGACCGCCTCGGCGGCGCCTACCGGCCGTACGCCGGCATCGCCCACCACTACCCGGGCGACCCCGGCGTCCTCGCCGCCATGCTCCTCAACCACGTCCGGCTCCAGCCCGGCGAGGCCCTCTACCTCGGCGCGGGCATCCCGCACGCCTACCTCAACGGCCTCGGCGTCGAGATCATGGCCAACTCCGACAACGTCCTGCGCTGCGGCCTGACCCCCAAGCACGTCGACGTCCCCGAACTGCTGCGCATCGTCCGCTTCGAGGCGGGCGACGCCGGCATCCTGCGCCCGGAGGCGTCCCCCGACGGCGAAGAGGTCTACGACACCCCGACCGACGAGTTCCGCCTGTCCCGCTACGTCCTGCCCGAGGGCGCCGGCGCCCACGACCTCACCCTGCCCACCCCGCAGATCCTGCTCTGCACGGCGGGCACGGTCCGGGCCGGCGAACACGAACTGACGCCCGGCCACTCCGTCTTCGTCCCGGCGCACGAAAAGGCCGAAGTCTCCGGAACCGGCACACTCTTCCGGGCCACCGTGCGCGTCTGACCCTCGCCCGACGGGGCATCCGGCACGTCGGGGCCCGCCCGGGCTGCAACAATGGCGCACCGCAAAGGCGGGGCAAAGCCGGCCACAGTCGAAGGCGAAGGGACAACGCGACACATGAGCGCGTCAGGCGGTACCAAGGCGATCGTGGCGGCACTGCTCGCCAATCTCTCGATCGCGGTGGCGAAATTCGTGGCGTTCCTCTTCAGCGGATCGTCGTCGATGCTCGCCGAGTCCGTGCACTCCCTCGCAGACTCGGGCAACCAGGGCCTGCTGCTCCTGGGCGGCAAGCGCGCCCAGCGCGAGGCCACCCCGCAACACCCCTTCGGCTTCGGCCGCGAGCGCTACATCTACGCCTTCCTCGTCTCCATCGTGCTCTTCTCCGTCGGCGGCATGTTCGCCCTCTACGAGGGCTACGAGAAGATCAAGCACCCGCACGAACTGGAGCACTGGTACTGGCCGGTGGGCGTCCTGGTCTTCGCGATCATCGCCGAGAGCTTCTCCTTCCGGACCGCCATCAAGGAGTCCAACCCCCTGCGCGGCAAGAAGTCCTGGAAGGAGTTCATCCGCCACGCCAAGGCCCCGGAGCTGCCCGTCGTCCTCCTGGAGGACCTCGGCGCCCTCGTCGGCCTGATCCTCGCCCTCGGCGGCGTCGGCCTCGCCCTGCTCACCGGCGACGGTGTCTGGGACGGCATCGGCACCCTGTGCATCGGCATCCTGCTCATCCTGATCGCGCTGGTCCTCGCCGTCGAGACCAAGTCCCTGCTGCTCGGTGAGTCCGCGGGCGCCGACGCGGTCCGGCAGATCGAGGCCGCGGCCGTCGCCGGGGACACCGTCACCGGCATCATCCACATGCGCACCCTCCACCTCGGCCCCGAGGAACTCCTCGTCGCCGCCAAGATCGCCGTCCGCCACGACGGAACGGCCACCGAGATCGCCTCCGCGATCGACGCCGCCGAATCCCGGATCCGCGAGGCGGTCCCGATCGCCCGCGTCATCTACCTGGAACCGGACATCTACAGCGAGTCCGAGGCCGCCAAGGGCGCCGACCCCGAGGCGACCCCCGGCGGGCCCACCGCACCGCCCGCCGCCCACTGACCGCCCGGCAGGCGCCGGCCATCACCCTGCGTGAACGTCCGGAAGTCTTCGGAGGCGGACTGGGGACGGCGGGCGCCCGCGGTGTAGCTTGGGACGGAGCCAGACGTCGCTGCTGATGGCGGTCGGGCGGTCCAGGACGGACCGGCCGAGGGAGAGAGGGCCTCCGACGGACTGCGCTGCGCGTACGCGGGCATGCCTGTGTCCTCTTCGGGGCACCCCTGTGTCCGTCGCCGCGCAGGTCAGCCGTACCCACCTCGACCCAACCCGAGGAGCAGCCCGTAATGACGACTGTCGACAACCGGCAGGACTTCAAGGTCGCCGACCTCTCCCTGGCCGCGTTCGGCCGCAAGGAGATCACCCTCGCCGAGCACGAGATGCCGGGCCTGATGGCGATCCGCAAGGAGTACGCCGACGCCCAGCCCCTCGCCGGCGCCCGCGTCACCGGCTCCCTGCACATGACCGTGCAGACCGCCGTGCTCATCGAGACCCTGGTCGCCCTCGGCGCCGAGGTCCGCTGGGCCTCCTGCAACATCTTCTCCACCCAGGACCACGCGGCCGCCGCCATCGCCGTCGGCCCGAACGGCACGCCCGACAACCCGCAGGGCGTCCCGGTCTTCGCCTGGAAGGGCGAGAGCCTCGAAGAGTACTGGTGGTGCACGGAGCAGGCGCTGACCTGGCCGAACACCCCGACCGGCGGCCCGAACATGATCCTGGACGACGGCGGTGACGCCACCCTCCTCGTCCACAAGGGCGTCGAGTACGAGAAGGACGGCAAGGTCCCCTCGGTCGACACCGCCGAGTCCGACGAGCACCGCGTCATCCTCGAACTCCTCACCCGCACGGTCGGCGAGAGCCCGCAGAAGTGGACCCAGCTGGCGTCCGAGATCCGCGGCGTGACCGAGGAGACCACGACCGGCGTCCACCGCCTGTACGAGATGCACCGCGACGGCACCCTCCTGTTCCCGGCGATCAACGTCAACGACGCGGTCACCAAGTCGAAGTTCGACAACAAGTACGGCTGCCGCCACTCCCTGGTCGACGGCATCAACCGCGCCACCGACGTCCTGATCGGCGGCAAGACCGCCGTCGTCTGCGGCTACGGCGACGTGGGCAAGGGCTGCGCGGAGTCCCTGCGCGGCCAGGGCGCCCGCGTGATCATCACCGAGATCGACCCGATCTGCGCCCTCCAGGCGGCGATGGACGGCTTCCAGGTCACCACGCTGGACGAGGTCGTCGACAAGGCCGACATCTTCGTCACCACGACCGGCAACAAGGACATCATCATGGCCAAGGACATGGCCCGGATGAAGCACCAGGCCATCGTCGGCAACATCGGCCACTTCGACAACGAGATCGACATGGCCGGCCTCGCCCAGACCCCCGGCATCGTCAAGGACGAGGTCAAGCCGCAGGTCCACACCTGGACGTACCCCGACGGCAAGGTCCTCATCGTCCTGTCCGAGGGCCGCCTGCTGAACCTGGGCAACGCCACCGGTCACCCGTCGTTCGTGATGTCCAACTCCTTCGCGGACCAGACCCTGGCCCAGATCGAGCTGTTCACCAAGCCCGACGAGTACCCGACCGACGTCTACGTGCTGCCCAAGCACCTGGACGAGAAGGTCGCCCGGCTCCACCTCGACTCCCTCGGCGTCAAGCTGACCACGCTCCGCCCGGAGCAGGCCGACTACATCGGCGTCAAGGTCGAGGGCCCCTACAAGGCGGACCACTACCGCTACTGAGTCACCGGTTCCTCCGAGGCAGGCCCCCGCACCCCCGTGCCGGGGGCCTGCCCCATTGGCGCCGCAGCCGCATCAGCGGCCGGACCAGCCCGTCACCACCCAGGACACCCATGCCCCGCGGCCGTTATTCGCTCCACGATCCGCACGATCACACCCCCCTCGCAGAAGAGCACTTCCAATGCGCCCCCGGCCCCTCCGGCTGGCGCTACGTCTCCCGGCTGACCACGCCCACCGGGGAGCACCGCGGCTCCGTCGACCTCGCCCTCGACGAACTCGGCCGCCCCATCCGCCTCGAACTCCACGCCGCCGACTGGCAGGTACGCGGCGCCGCCATCGACGGAGTCAGCTGGGTCCGTACCGACCCCACCGGAATCCACGCCACCGAAGGCAATGTGCGCGCCCACGCCTTCACCGGCACGTCCCCGGCCTTCCTCGTCGCCGTGACCCGCCTCCTGCGCCTCACCCCCTCCGCTTCTGCCACCCGCGTACGCCTCGTCGCCCTCACCGACCCGGTCCTCGCCCCCCGCACCGTGGACCAGTCCTGGGCCTTGCTGAACAGAGAAGCACACGCCACTGACAACGGCCCCCTCACCGTGGACGAATACCAGGTCACAGCCCTGGACACGGGCGAGCGGCACTCCGTGCACATCACCGGAGACGTCGTCCTCGCGGCCCCCGGCATCGAGCTGGAGGACCTGGAGACACCACCGTCCGTGTTCCCGTGAGGGACGTCGCGCCGCCGCCTGCCGTGCCTACGCGGGCGGCACGAACCCGGTTCCGGATCGGCCGCCCGGCGGTACGTGCCGCGACACCTCGGGGCGGTCCTGCGACGACGGGACGGACGGCGGGACGGACGGGGAGCCGGGCGGCACAGGCGGTGGGGCAGTCGATGCGGGAGCCACCGGCACCACCGGCACCACCGGTGCCGTCGGCTCAACCGGGGCAGCGCCCTCACCCGTCGAGGCGCCGCCGAACGCCCGCCGGGTCTCCCGCGCCTGTCGTTCCTGCAGCACCGCCGCCAGATACGCGGGCGGTGGAACCTCCCGCGGCACCGGAGCACCCGTACGGGCCGCCACATCGGCGGCCAGCCGCTCGGCCATGGCCCAGCCGACGCGCGAATCCAGCTGCCCCGCCCGGGTCAGGTACTGACGGACGGCGAGCCACAGGTCGTCGGGTACCGCGGACAGGTCGAGCCCCGAGAACCGCCCCGCCAGCCACGGCGGAGGCGGCGGCATGAAGCCCCCCGACGAGAACGGCACCCTCTCCCGTACGACCAGCGTGCCCGCGAACACGTCACCGAGCCGCCGCCCCCGCGCCGACACCAGCGAGGCGATGCAGGCGATCACCCCGAACGTCATGAGGATCTCGATCACCCCGATCAAGCCCCGGACCAGCGAGTGCCGGAACCGGATCGGCCCGCCGTCGTCCCGCACCACCCGCAGCCCGCACGCCATCTTCCCGAGCGACCGCCCATGGCTGAGCGTCTCCACCGCGATCGGCCCGCCCACCAGCACGAGGACGAAGGTCGCGATCGTCAGCGCGGTCTGTGCCGCCCCGTCCAGGGACGAGGTGGACGCCACCAGCGCGATGGTCACCGCCACGTACACGGCCACGGCCACGGCAAGATCGAGCAGGACGGCCAGCGCCCTGCTGGGCAGCCTCGCGGGACGCAGCTCCAGCGCCACCGCCTCGCCCGTCACCAGCTCACTCACGCCCGCCGCCCTTCACCTGACTGCCCCCGTCCCCGCCAGTCTGCCAAGCTGAGGACGCACCGCGCCGCGGTACGACAAGCTGATCCACGACGAGCCGCCGACGATAGCCGAGGAGCAGGCACACCGATGGACCTCGACGTCTTCGTCTCCGCCCACCGCGCGGAGTGGGACCGCCTCGACGCCCTTGTCCGGCGCCGGCGTCGGCTGACCGGTGCCGAGACCGACGAACTCGTCGCCCTCTACCAGCGCACGGCCACCCACCTCTCGCTGATCCAGTCCAGCGCGCCCGACCCCCAGCTGACCGGACGGCTCAGCCAACTGGTGGCCCGCGCGCGCAGTGTCGTGACCGGCACCCGACGCGCATCCTGGCGCGACGTCACGCGGTTCCTGACCCAGCAGTTCCCGGCGGCCGTCTACCGCGCCCGTCACTGGTGGGTCCCCACGGCCCTCCTGTCGACCGCCGTCGCGGCCCTCCTGGGCTGGTGGATCGGCACCCACCCGGAGGTGCAGTCCACCATCGCCGCCCCCAGCGAACTACGGGAGCTCACCCGCCCCGGCGGCCAGTACGAGACGTACTACTCGAGCAACCCGGCGGCCTCGTTCGCGGCACAGGTGTGGACGAACAACGCCTGGGCCGCCGCGCTCTGCCTCATCCTGGGGGTCTTCCTGGGACTGCCCGTGATCTGGATCCTCTTCCAGAACATGCTCAACCTCGGCGTGGGCTTCGGCCTGATGTCGTCGGCCGGCCGCCTCGACACCTTCCTCGGCCTGGTCCTGCCCCACGGTCTGCTCGAGCTGACAGCGGTGTTCGTCGCCGCGGGCACCGGTCTGCGTCTGGGGTGGACCCTCATCGACCCGGGGCCCCGCACCCGGCGCATCGCCTTGGCGGAAGAGGGCCGCGCCGCCATCGGCATGGCGATCGGTCTCGCGCTCGTCCTCTTCGTGTCCGGCGCCATCGAAGGCTTCGTCACCCCGTCCGGCCTGCCCACCTGGGCCCGCATCACCATCGGTGTCGTCGCCGAACTGGCCTTCCTCGCCTACGTCTACGTCCTCGGCGGCCGAGCCGTGCGCGCGGGCGACACGGGCGATGTCGAGGCGGCCGAACGCAGCGCCACTGTGCCGACGGCCGCCTGATGTGCATCCCACCCCGGCGAGCTGCTAGTGTCCTCTTCGTTCCCGCAAGAGCCGTTGACACGGAGCGAGCGGGGAGGTAGATTCGAACAGTTGCCTGTAGATGGGTTCACCCCAGAGGGCGACAGTGAACATCTATCAGCTTCTCCGAATCAACGAATTCGACGAAGCACTCTCCCGATGATTCGGAAACGAACGGCCGGTCAGACCGGCCCGAGACTTCTGATAAAGTCGGAACC
>NZ_BEWB01000018.1 GCF_003112555.1 Streptomyces coelicoflavus
CCTGTGTCGGCTGGGTGCCGGCGGTCTCGGGCTATGGGCTGGTCTGCTCTGATTGCAGGGTCTTGAGAACGGACTCAGGATCGCCGCTGTAGACGATGTGCGGTTCACCGGGCTCCGGGGCAACGAATCGCTTGCGGTAGCGGAGCAGGTCGCTTTCGGCGAAGTAGATCGAGTTCGGATCATCCTCGTGCCGCGCGTTGCGCTTGCTGACGCGCGACCACAGCTCTTCGTGGCTGGCCTCCAGGTAGACGACCACCGAAATCGCGCCAGCTTCGGTAGCGATCGATCGCCAGTGGGCCCGGTCTTCCGGCGTCCAGAAGCCGTGGTCGATCACCACGTCGTGACCGGCCTGGAGTTCCTCGCGGAGCTGCACGGCAGTCTCTTCGAGGATCGGCCGCTCAAGGGTCGGGAACGTACCTCGGGGAAAGTCGACCCCGTACACCCCATGGCGACGGAACATCTCCTCGTCCGGGCAGAGTCTGACGAACCCCCGTGCTGTCAGAGCACGGGCCAGAGTCGTCTTCCCTGAGCCGGGAAGTCCGACCATGAGGACACAGAACGGTTGGCGAGCGCGGTTCACTGAGTGACTTCCGATTCCGTCTGCCAGGTGCGCCCAGGGCCGCCGAGGTCGACGCCGTACTCAACGACTGCGCCTTCGCTGTCGACGAACCTCGCAGTCATGACAACTGCCGGGTCCCGCGGGGCCTTCTTGGGGTCCAGCTCCAGCAGCTTCGCGTCATCCGGAGTGAGCAGTCGAGCCGACGCGGTGTCGAACCGGTGCGTGATCGGGCGGCCGGTTGCCTGCGCGATGAGTTGCAGGGAGGTTCCTCCGGTAAGTCGCTCGCTGCTCGTGAGCTGGGGGATCAGCTCTCCGTACCGGGCGGGAATCCATGACGTGGAGTGCGCGACGATGCCATGTCGGTCGCGGTAGACCCGGCTGCGTCGGATCACGTTCGAGCCGGGCTTGAGGTCCAGTGCTTGGGCTACTTCTGCGGGCGCCGGCACCACCGAAGCCTGATGCGAGTCGGACCGTTCGCCGGTTCCCCAACTGGACCCGGTGCGGCGACCTCGGTCCTGGCGCTGAGACCCGGAGGACATAGGAGCGGGACGGTCCAAGACCTCGGTCCCGATGCCATGGATACCCCTGACAAGGCCCTCGTTGCGCAGCTTCCGCAGAGCCTTCTCGGCAGTCGCAGTGCTGACGCTCCACTCCTGCGACAGGTTCTTAATGCTCGGCAGAAGCGTGCCCGGCTGGAGTTCACCGGATGTGATCAGTTCCGCGAAGTGGGCGGCAATCTGCGCATAGGGCGCTCGATTGTCGGCCTGGTCTGCCATGGGGGTCATCTCCTCGTCTCAGTTGGCTACATCCCTAGCGTACCCCTTGACACCCTAAGGTGCCCTAGGGAACCTTAGGGATGTACCTGCTGTACGGACCATCCCGGCACCACTAAGCCTTGCCCAGGGGCGGCGCTCAACCGCCAAGAAGAACCGCCGCCCCTGGCTCCCTGGAAGGGAAGTCCCATCATGCCCGCAACTCTGGTTGCTGAGCACGTTGCCCCGACCACTCCCGCCGTATGCGTTAGGGACTTATCGAACGCGGAACGGGCGGTGGCGCTGTACGCGTCGGACAAGCCCACCAAGTACGCCTACAAGCGTGGCGACGAGGCCCAGGTCGAGGCGTGGATCGTTCAGGGCGCCCTCCGCATGGGACTGGAAGACCTCTACCAGTCGGCCGAGTTCCTGCGCGGCTACCGGATGCTGTCCCACGTCGCGACCAGCGAGCAGAAGAACGCCCACCGCGCACGCTTTCCGCAGACGGCCCGGCTGAACCGCGCCGAGAGCCTGGCCTCCCTCACCCTCCTCATGATCGAGGTGAGCGACACGGCCGTGCAGCGGAACAACCGTGTCCAGGTCGAGGGGGCCTGCCTCTGTGGCGGTACCGGCTGGTCCGAGTTCTGCTTCGACCCGGATGAGCCGACGGATTCGGCTCTGGTGGCGTGCCCTGGCCACAACCCCAAGGGGCTCATGCCGACCCCGGGGCGGGTGTACGCGTGACGGACTTCCCCGTTTCCCCTGAGGCCGTGGCTGGTGCTGCGGCCTCCATGGGCACCGACCCCGTGACCCTTGCTGACCTGTTGCGCGTGGCGAACTCGCCTGGCTTCGACCGCTGGCAGGAGCAGATTCGCCGTACAGGCGGCTGCTCGCATCCCATCCGTCTGATGGGCCAGACCGTCACCCGCGACCGCGCGACCGGTGACGTGCTCTACTCCTACAGCACCGAGCATGAGCCGGGCGGCGCCCTCCGGGTCGCCTGCGGAAACCGCCGTGCCTCCCGCTGCCCGGCCTGCGCCTGGACGTACGCCGGGGACACCTACCACCTGATCCGCTCCGGGATCACGGGCGACGAACGCAAGGACGTGCCCGCCACCGTGCGGGATCACCCCCGCGTCTTCGCCACCCTGACCGCCCCCTCCTTCGGGGCCGTGCATAACCGGCCCGACTCCGGACGCTGCCGCTGCGGGCACACGCATGCCGAGGATGCGCCGGAGCTGGGTACGGCGCTCGCTCCGGAGCGGTACGACTACGCGTGCGCGGTGCTGTGGAACAACTTCGCCTCCGACCTGTGGCGCCGCTTCACCATCTACCTGCGCCGCGAGATCGCCGCCCACGCGGGCCTGACCCAGACGGCCATGAAGGAGGTGTGCCGGGTCTCCTTCGGCAAGGTCGCCGAGTTCCAGAAACGCGGCTCCGTCCACTTCCACGCCGTGGTGCGCCTCGACGGCCCCGACGGACCCGACACCGCCCCGCCGGCATGGGCCACGGTCGCTCTCCTGGATGCCTCGATCCGTGCCGCCGCCGCCCGCGTCTCCGTACCGGTCCCCGCATCCGGCGACTTTCCCGCCCGCACGCTGCGGTGGGGTGAGCAGGTCGACGTACAGCCCATCGGCGCCCTCGGACACGAGGAGCTGACGGAACAGGCCGTGGCCTCCTACGTCGCCAAGTACGCCACCAAGGCGGCCGAGACCACGGGCACCGTTGACCGCCGGATCGGGGAGCTGTCCGAGCTGGACAAGCTGCCCCTGCCCGCGCACACACGACGGCTCATCGAAGCGTGCTGGGACCTGGACGACGCCTACCCGGCCCGGATGCTGGCGCGCTGGGCTCACATGCTCGGCTTCCGCGGGCACTTCTCGACCAAGAGCCGCCAGTACTCCACCACCCTCGGCGCCCTCCGCCAGGTCCGCGCCGACTACCGCGCACGCCAGGAACGCCGCGAACGCGGGCTCTCCGAAGACCTCGACGACACGGAGGGCTCCACGCTCGTGCTCGCCCACTGGACCTACGCCGGACAGGGCCACACCCCCGGTGAATCCTGGCTGGCTGCATCGATCGCCCGTGAGCTGCACCTGAACCGCGAGACAGCACGCGAAGCACTCGCCGACCTGCACGACATGGACGACATGGAGGTGTGGGCGTGAAGCGCTCGTTGCCCGACCGCTACCTGACCCCGGTCGACCTGGCTGACCTCCTCGGCGTCCCGGTCGAGACCGTCTATCAGTGGCGCCGCAAGCAGACCGGACCGCGCGGCTTCCGCGTCGGCCGGCACCTTCGCTTCGACCCCGAAGACGTTCGCGTCTGGGTCGAGTCCCAGATGGAGAGGGCCGCCTGATGGCCGGACACGTACAAGACCGCTGGTACAAGGTCGAGACCGGCACCGACGGCAAGACCGTCAAGGTCAAGACCGACCGCTTCGGCATCGGCCTGCGCTACCGCGCCCGCTACGTCGGCCCCGACGGCTCCGAGAAGTCCAAGAGCTTCCCTGACAAGCAGAAGCGCAAGGCTGAACAGTGGTTGGCCAACATCGAGGCCGACATGTCTCGCGGCGACTACGTGGACCCCGTGGCTGGCAAGGTCACGTTCGAGCAGTACGCCACTGAGTGGATGGCCTCGCAGATCACTGACCCGCTGACCCGTGAGTCGGTGGAGAGCCGTCTCCGCCTGCACGCGATTCCGTACCTGGGCTCTCGGCCTCTGGCCTCCTTCACACCGTCGCATCTGCGGGTCTGGCTGCGGACGCTGGAGGACCGCGGGCTCTCCGCCGGGTACCGACGCGGCATCTTCGCCCACGTGTCGACAGTGTTCACCTCCGCCGTGGAAGACCGGATCATCCGCGCCAACCCGTGTAGCGCTCGGTCCGTGCGTGCGCCGCGTCTGGAGCCTCGCAAGGTCAAGCCGTGGCCTGCTGAGCGGATCATGGATGTGCGCTCGGCCCTGCCGGACCGCTACCAGGCGCTCGTCAACGTCGCTGCCGGGTGCGGCCTGCGCCAAGGAGAGGTCTTCGGCCTGGCCGTGGAAGACGTCGACTTCCTCGGGGGAGTGGTCCACGTCGTCCGGCAGGTCAAGCTACTGCGTCTGCACCGGCCGGTGTTCGCTCCGCCGAAGGGTGGCAAGGAGCGTGACGTTCCTCTGCCTCAGTCCGTCGCCTTCGCCCTGGCCGCCCACCTCAAGAGCCACCCCGCGACGCGGATCACGCTTCCGTGGAAGAACCTCGACGGTCCGCCGGTCACGGCATCGCTCATCTTCACCGGCCCTGCCGGGCTGCCGCTCGACCGGAACCGCTTCAACGATCGCGTATGGCGGCCGGCACTTCGGGCCGCGAATGTTGAGACCGGTCGGGACAACGGCATGCACGCCTTGCGGCACTTCTACGCCTCGGTGCTCCTGGACGCGGGGGAGAGCATCAAGGCTCTCAGCGAGTACTTGGGCCACCACGACCCCGGCTTCACGCTGCGGACCTACACGCACCTGATGCCGTCGAGCGGGACCCGCACCCGGGCCGCCGTGGATCGCGTCTTCTCTGACGAGGAGCCTGCCGCTGACGGCCCGGAGACGGCCCACGAGGGCGCCTAGCCCTCTGACCTGCGGTTATCTCAGTAGCCGAAGTCCTGCGTCCACCACGGGCCGCCCGAGCCGAAGTGGACTCCGACCCCCAGGGTCGTGAAGTCGCAGTTCAGGATGTTGGCCCGGTGGCCGGGGCTGGCCATCCAGGCGTCCATCACGGCCTGGGCGCCGGCCTGGCCGCGGGCTATGTTCTCGCCGCCGAGACCGCTTATGCCCGCTGCCGCGGCCCGGTCCCAGGGGGTCGCGCCGCTGGGGTCGGTGTGGTCGAAGAAGCCCTGGGTGGCCATGGCCTCGCTGAAGTCCTCGGCCAGTTCGCGCAGGGCGCTGTTCGCGGCCACCGGGCGGCAGCCCACCTTGGCCCGTTCGTCGTTGACCAGCTTGACCACCTGCGCCTGCGCGACGGCCTGCTCCGACGCGGCGGCGGGCGTGCTGGGTGCGGCGGGCTCCTTGGTGGCCGGGCGGGAGGGTGCGGGCCGCTTCGGCTCGGCGCTCGGCGTCGTCTTCGGCTTCTTCGTCTTCGACGGTGTCCCGGCCGGGGCCGCGGGCTTGGAGGACGGTGCCGAGGTGGACGGAGAGGCCGAGGACGGCGACGCGGACGGGGAGTCCTTGGCGGACTTCTCCTCCGACGGAGACGAGGACGGGGACGAGGAGGACCGGGACGGCGAGGCCGAGCGGTCGCCGCGGCTCGTGGCGGCGTCGTCGCCACGGCCGGTGCCGGCGCTGCCCGAGGTGCCGCCCTGCTGGGACGGGCTGTTCGTCGGGGCGTCCTGGGCCCGCACCGGGTCACCGGTGCTGCTGTCGCCGCCGATCCGGTAGTTGTCGAGGCCGGGCACCGCGCCCGTGGCCACCGCCACCGTGCCGATGGCGACCGCGGCGGACACTCCGAGCAGACCGGTGCGGACACCGGCGGCCGACTTCTTGCGCCGGCGACGGCGCCCCCCGCCGGGCTGCGAACCGCCGTCGGGCGTGTAGCCGCCGGCGGGGAAGGCGACGGTACGGCCGGCCTGCGGGCCCGCGCCGTCCGGGTCGTCCGCGAACAGGTAGGCGTCGCTCCTGGCGCGGACCTCGGCGTACGCCTCGGGGTTCAGGTAGGGGGCGATCCCCATCGTGGGAGCCTCGCCCGCGTCCGGCGCCAGCGGGTCACGGGCCCGGCCCGTCGTCGTGCCGTCCGTCTCATGGCCCCCCGGGGAGCGGCCCGCGGCGGCGCGGCCGGCGGCGGAGCGTCGGTGGCGTCCCATGTCCTGGCCTTCCTCGTCCTCGTCCGCGCGTGGGGCGTGCCCTCGCGGTCGACTGTGCTCACGATCAACACGGAACTCACACGATCGAGTGAGTTTCATGTGGGATTCATTGGGTCGGGACGGTACCGCATGGCGCCAGGGGGTGAAGTGTCCCGCGAGACATTGACTGGTTAGGTTGCAGTCATGAGCGAGGATGTACGGCTGGTCGCGTGGGTGCGCGGACAGGTTCAGGGCGTGGGATTCCGCTGGTTCACGCGGGCCAGGGCGCTGGAACTCGGCGGGATGAGTGGTTTTGCTCTCAATCTGGGCGACGGCCGCGTCCAGGTCGTCGCGGAGGGCCCGCGCGAGCGCTGCGAGGGGCTGCTCGACTGGCTGCGCGGTGACGACACGCCCGGACGCGTGGACGGAGTGACGGAGATCTGGGACACACCCCGCGGGGGCTACGACGGCTTCGCCATCCGGTGACGTCCGGCCGCGTGAAGCTCCGCGAGCGCCGGGAGCGACCCTCGCCGGAGGGGTGGCCGGGGTGAAAACGGGCAGGTGGTTGCCAAGGACAGCCGCTCGTGGGAGGCTCCGCACGCAGAATGATCGCCATGCCCCGAGGGGCCCGCAGGAGTCGCAGCGCCGCCGTTTCCCGGCCGCGTGCCCCCGGGCGCCCGCGGATACGGGGCGTGATCGTGTTGACCGTCAAACTTTTTGGTGAGACGCTGAAAGCCCCGCGCACCTTAGCTGTTTGGCATGGTTGAACGGCAGCAAAAACTCCAAAGTGCCAAGCACCGCGGGTGCGATTCCCTCACGACCCACACCGCTTCGGTCGGTCACTCATTGTGGAGGACCATCCATCATGGCAAAGGCGCTTCTCGGTTACGTCGGCGGCTCCGACCCTCGACTCCTCGCCGAGATGCGACGGCTCCAGCAGCGCGTCCAGGACCTGGAATCCGAGCTCGGACGAATCCAGGCGGAGAACGACGCGCTGGCGGCTGCCGCTTCTCACGACAGGATCATGGAGAGCATGGAGAGCGTTGACGCACACCAGGCGGAGCCTGCGCTCACCTGATCACTGCATCGCTCCACCACGGCACGGCAGTGGTCGGGCCCGCCCGTACCACCGCTCAGGTGTCAGAGTCTGCAAGGGACGCTTCGGCGTCCCTTCTTTCTTTTCCCGCCCCTCGTCTCGTCCCGCGCCCCGTCCCGGCCGGTCCCTGCCCCGCGCAACCTTTCACCCTCTTCAACGTCTGATGTGCCCTGCACGTTCACCGGTGAAACCGCGGCGGTTCACCGGTTCATGGAGTGAGACACACCCGAAAGGTAGAGTCCGACGGCGTGCACCTGAAGGCCCTGACCCTCCGCGGATTCAAGTCGTTCGCCTCGGCGACCACGCTCCGGTTCGAGCCGGGCATCACCTGCGTCGTCGGCCCGAACGGCTCGGGCAAGTCCAACGTCGTCGACGCGCTCAGCTGGGTCATGGGCGAACAGGGCGCCAAGTCGCTGCGCGGCGGCAAGATGGAGGACGTCATCTTCGCCGGCACCACCGGCCGCCCGCCGCTCGGCCGGGCCGAGGTGTCGCTGACCATCGACAACTCCGACGGGGCGCTGCCCATCGAGTACGCCGAGGTCACCATCACGCGGATCATGTTCCGCAACGGCGGCAGCGAGTACCAGATCAACGGCGACACCTGCCGCCTCCTCGACATCCAGGAACTGCTCTCCGACTCCGGCATCGGCCGCGAGATGCACGTCATCGTCGGCCAGGGCCAGCTCGACTCCGTCCTGCACGCCGACCCGATGGGCCGCCGCGCCTTCATCGAGGAGGCCGCCGGTGTCCTCAAGCACCGCAAGCGCAAGGAGAAGGCGCTCCGGAAACTGGACGCGATGCAGGCCAACCTCGCGCGTGTGCAGGACCTCACCGACGAGCTGCGGCGCCAGCTCAAGCCCCTGGGACGCCAGGCCGCCGTCGCCCGCAGGGCCGCCGTCATCCAGGCCGACCTCCGGGACGCCCGGCTCCGGCTCCTCGCCGACGACCTCGTACGGATGCGCGAGGCGCTCCAGGCCGAGATCGCCGACGAGGCCGCCCTCAAGGAACGCAAGGAGGCCGCCGAGCGGGAGCTGGGCAAGGCACTGCGCCGCGAGGCGGACCTCGAGGACGAGGTGCGCCGGCTCACCCCGCGCCTCCAGCGAGCCCAGCAGACCTGGTACGAGCTGTCCCAGCTCGCCGAACGCGTGCGCGGCACGATCTCGCTGGCCGACGCCCGCGTGAAGAGCGCGACCTCGGCGCCGCCCGAGGAGCGCCGGGGCCGCGACCCCGAGGAACTGGAGCGCGAGGCCGCCCGCGTCCGCGAGCAGGAGGCCGAACTCGAGGCGGCCCTGGAGGCGGCCGAGCACGCCCTGGAGGACACGGTCGCCCACCGCGCGGACCTCGAACGCGAACTGGCCCAGGAGGAGCGCCGCCTCAAGGACGCCGCCCGCGCCATCGCCGACCGCCGCGAGGGACTCGCCCGGCTCAGCGGGCAGGTCGGCGCCGCCCGGTCCCGCGCCGCCTCCGCCCAGGCCGAGATCGAGCGGCTGGCCGAAGCCCGCGACGCGTCGAGGGAGCGGGCCGCCGCCGCCCAGGAGGAGTACGAGACCCTCCAGGCCGAGGTCGACGGACTCGACGCCGACGACCAGGAACTCGCCGAGCGGCACGACACCGCCAAGCGGCGGCTGACCGAGGCGGAGGCCGCACTGGGCGCCGCCCGCGAGGCCGCCACCGCCGCGGAACGCGAGCGCGCCGCCACCCGGGCCCGGCACGACGCCCTCGCCCTCGGACTGCGCCGCAAGGACGGCACCGGGGCGCTGCTGGCCGCCAAGGACCGGCTCACCGGCCTGCTCGGCCCGGCCGCCGGACTCCTCACCGTGACGCCCGGCCACGAGGCGGCCCTCGCCACCGCCTTCGGTGCCGCCGCCGACGCCCTCGCCGTGACCTCCCCGGCGGCCGCCGCCGACGCCATCCGCCTGCTGCGCAAGCAGGACGCCGGCCGCGCCGCCCTGCTGCTCGCCGGCGCCCCCGACGACGTACCGCACGAGCCGCGCGGCGACGGACCGCCGTACGCCGCCGACCTGGTCCAGGGCCCCGCCGACCTGATGCCCGCCGTACGGCGGCTGCTGCGGGGGATCGTCGTCGTCGCCACCCTGGAGGACGCCGAGGACCTGGTCTACGCCCGCCCCGGGCTGACTGCCGTCACCTCCGAGGGGGACCTGCTGGGCGCCCACTTCGCGCAGGGCGGGTCCGCGGGAGCGCCGAGCCTGCTGGAGGTGCAGGCGTCCGTGGACCAGGCCGCCGCCGAGCTGGCGGAGCTGGGCGTGCGGTGCGAGGAGCTGGCGGGGGAGCAGGAAGCAGCCGTCGGGCAACGGCGGGAGTGCGCCGCGCTCGTCGAGGAGCTGGGGGAGCGGCGCCGGACGGCCGACCGGGAGAAGTCGTCCGTCGCCCAGCAGCTGGGCCGGCTCGCGGGCCAGGCACGCGGCGCCGCCGGGGAGGCGGAACGGTCCGCCGCCGCGGCCGAGCGGGCTCAGGAGGCGCTGGACAAGGCGCTCATGGAGGTCGAGGAACTGGCCGAGCGGCTGGCCGTCGCGGAGGAGAGTGCCCCCTTCGGGGAAAGAGGGGAGGAGGAGCCCGACACCGCCGCCCGCGACCGGCTCGCCGCCGACGGCGCCAACGCACGCCAGACCGAGATGGAGGCCCGCCTCCAGGTCCGTACCCACGAGGAGCGGGTCAAGGGACTCGCCGGGCGGGCCGACTCCCTGGACCGCGCCGCCCGCGCCGAACGCGAGGCACGCGCGCGTGCCGAGCAGCGGCGGGCCAGGCTGCGGCACGAGGCGGCCGTCGCCGAGGCGGTCGCCGCCGGCGCCCGGCAGCTGCTCGCCCACGTCGAGGTCTCGCTGACCCGCGCCGACGAGGAGCGCACCCTCGCCGAGGCCGCCAAGGCGCGGCGCGAGCAGGAACTGACCGCCGCGCGCACCGCCGGACGCGACCTCAAGGCGGAGCTGGACAAGTTGACGGATTCAGTTCACCGGGGCGAGGTACTCGGCGCCGAGAAGCGGCTGCGCATCGAGCAGCTGGAGACCAAGGCGCTGGAGGAACTCGGTGTGGAACCGGCGGGGCTCGCGGCCGAGTACGGCCCCCATCAAGAGGTGCCGCCCTCGCCCCCCGCCGACGGCGAGGAGCTCCCCGCCGACCCGGAGCACCCGCGCAACCGCCCGCGCCCCTTCGTCCGCGCCGAGCAGGAGAAGCGGCTGAAGGCCGCCGAGCGCGCCTACCAGCAGCTCGGGAAGGTCAACCCGCTGGCGCTGGAGGAGTTCGCGGCGCTCGAGGAACGGCACCAGTTCCTCAGCGAGCAGCTGGAGGACCTGAAGAAGACCCGCGCCGACCTGCTCCAGGTCGTCAAGGAGGTCGACGAGCGCGTCGAGCAGGTCTTCACGGAGGCCTTCCGGGACACCGCCCGGGAGTTCGAGGGCGTCTTCAGCAGGCTGTTCCCGGGAGGTGAGGGGCGGCTGATCCTCACCGACCCCGACAACATGCTCACCACGGGCGTGGACGTCGAGGCCCGGCCCCCCGGCAAGAAGGTCAAGCGGCTGTCGCTGCTCTCCGGCGGGGAGCGCTCGCTGACCGCGGTGGCCATGCTGGTGTCGATCTTCAAGGCCCGGCCGAGCCCGTTCTACGTGATGGACGAGGTCGAGGCGGCGCTCGACGACACCAACCTGCAGCGGCTGATCCGGATCATGCAGGAGCTCCAGGAGGCCTCGCAGCTGATCGTCATCACGCACCAGAAGCGCACGATGGAGGTCGCCGACGCGCTCTACGGCGTGTCCATGCAGGGCGACGGTGTGTCGAAGGTCATCAGCCAGCGGCTGCGCTAGCACTCCGAGCGCTCAGTTCCACGGTCTGACCACAGTTAACTTCAACTCTTGAACGAGTAACCGCGTTCGGCATCCTCAAACTCACAACTCTTGCCCTATTGACTTCGAAACTTGAAGGCATAGTCTCTGCAACGTTGCTTTTACCTTCAGGTCCCTTCAGTGGCACCTCGAAGGGCGAACCGCCCCGGCAGCGTTGCCGGTAGCCCGAGGAGTACACGTGGCCAGCACATCGCAGGCGCCCAGTCCAGGAGCCAGGACGGCTCACCCCGATCATCTCGGGCACGTCATCTTCATCGCGGCGGCGGCCGCGATGGGCGGTTTCCTGTTCGGCTACGACAGTTCCGTGATCAACGGCGCCGTCGAGGCCATCCGGGACCGCTACGACGTCGGCTCCGCGGTGCTGGCCCAGGTCATCGCCGTCGCACTCATCGGCTGCGCCATCGGCGCCGCGACCGCCGGCCGCATCGCCGACCGCATCGGCCGCATCCGCTGCATGCAGATCGCGGCGGTCCTCTTCACCATCAGCGCCGTCGGCTCCGCCCTGCCCTTCGCGCTGTGGGACCTCGCCATGTGGCGGATCATCGGCGGCTTCGCCATCGGCATGGCCTCGGTGATCGGCCCCGCCTACATCGCCGAGGTGTCCCCGCCCGCCTACCGCGGCCGGCTCGGCTCCTTCCAGCAGGCCGCGATCGTCATCGGCATCGCCGTGTCGCAGCTGGTCAACTGGGGTCTGCTGAACGCCGCGGGCGGTGACCAGCGCGGTGAGCTGATGGGCCTGGAGGCCTGGCAGGTCATGCTCGGCGTCATGGTGATCCCGGCCATCCTGTACGGCCTGCTGTCCTTCGCCATCCCCGAGTCCCCCCGCTTCCTGATCTCCGTCGGCAAGCACGAACGAGCCAGGGAGATCCTCGAGGAGGTCGAGGGCAAGGACACCGACTTCGACGCCCGCGTCGCCGAGATCGAGCACGCGATGCACCGCGAGGAGAAGTCCTCCTTCAAGGACCTGCTCGGCGGCAGCTTCTTCTTCAAGCCGATCGTCTGGATCGGCATCGGCCTGTCGGTCTTCCAGCAGTTCGTCGGCATCAACGTCGCGTTCTACTACTCCTCGACGCTGTGGCAGTCGGTCGGCGTCGACCCGACGCAGTCGTTCTTCTACTCGTTCACGACGTCGATCATCAACATCGTCGGCACCGTGATCGCGATGATCTTCGTGGACCGCGTCGGCCGCAAGCCGCTCGCCCTGATCGGCTCGGTCGGCATGGTGATCGGTCTGGCGCTGGAGGCGTGGGCCTTCTCCTTCGACCTGGTCGACGGCAAGCTCCCGGCCACCCAGGGCTGGGTCGCCCTGATCGCCGCCCACGTCTTCGTCCTCTTCTTCGCCCTCTCGTGGGGTGTGGTCGTCTGGGTCTTCCTCGGCGAGATGTTCCCCAACCGCATCCGCGCCGCCGCCCTGGGCGTGGCCGCCTCCGCCCAGTGGATCGCCAACTGGGCCATCACCGCGAGCTTCCCGTCCCTGGCCGACTGGAACCTCTCCGGCACCTACGTGATCTACACGATCTTCGCCGCCCTCTCCATCCCCTTCGTGCTCAAGTTCGTGAAGGAGACGAAGGGCAAGGCCCTGGAAGAGATGGGCTGACCCGCCCGCGCCCCGAACTCGGGGAGAAGGGCCAAGTCCCCGCTGCCCCTCTCCCCGTACCGTCCGCCGCCCCGCCCGGTCGTTCTCCGGGCGGGGCGGAGGTGTGCCGGGACCCTCTACGAGATGAGCACATTGCGCCGATGCACCGGGCGCGCAGGGCCGCCGCCTCGATGTTGTCCAGGCGGTCGTCGAGCCCGCTCGGGTGCACCCCGCCGCGGCGGCGATCAGGTCCACGCTGAGACTCATGCGCGCAGACGAGCACCGCGCGGCCGGGCGGGCAACGGTAGTTCGCCGTGGCCGGGAGGGGGCGGGGACGAAAACGACGCCCCCGCTCCCGAGCACACGGGAGAGGGGACGTCGTCCGGTGTTGGGCGTACGTCAGACGGTCACGGTCTCGGTCCTGGCCTCGGTCTCGGGCTGGTCGGCCCGCTCCGCGCGCGCTTCCGGGACGATCAGCGCCGGCTTCGGCAGCACCGCGTACAGCAGGGCGGAGATCACGACCGTGGCCACCCAGCCCAGCCCGTACTCGCCGACGAAGTTGTTCGTGGCGAGGGGACCGGTGAACCAGTCGGACGTGGTGAACATCAGACCGGCGGCCAGGCCCACCGCCCAGGCGACGACGGCGGCGGGAGCGAAGCCGCCGCGGTACCAGTAGGCGCTGGTGCGGCCGGTGTCGGCCAGGGCCGCGCCGTCGTACTCCCGGCCGCGCAGCATGTCCGCGCCGAACACGCCGACCCAGGCGGAGAAGGCGACCGCGAGCAGCGACAGGAAGGCGATGAAGGACCCCATGAAGCTGGTCGCCACCAGCATCAGCACGCCGCCGAAGACCAGCGAGATCACGGCGTTCACCGAGACCGCCCAGTGCCGGGGGACCTTGAATCCCAGGGTCTGCGCGGTGAAGCCGGCCGAGTACATCGACATCGAGTTGATCAGCAGCATGCCGATCAGCGCGATCAGCAGGTACGGCACCGCGATCCAGGTGGGCAGGATCTCGCCCAGGAAGGAGACCGGGTCGGCCGCCGAGGCCAGGTCCGGTGTGGAGACGGCCATGATCATGCCCATCAGGACCATGGGCAGGACGACGATGCCGGCGCCGCCGACCGTGACGCCCACGATCCCCTTCGAGGAGGCCGTACGCGGCAGGTACCGGGTGAAGTCCGGAGCGGACGGGATCCAGCTGACGCCACCGGCCGCGATCAGGCCCACGCCCGTGATCATGGCGGCCACCGAACCGGCGGACCGGTCGAACACCGCGGACCAGTCCGTGTCGACGACCAGATAGCCGAGGACCAGCACCGAGAAGGCACCGAAGAGGTACGTCGCGTACTTGTTGCACTTCTGCACGGCGTTGATGCCCAGCCCGGAGATCGCGAACGTCGCCACGACGAAGGCGAGCAGCGTCACCATGTCCAGCACGCTGTTCGCGCGGATGCCGAACACGATGTCCAGCACGGTGAGCACGGCATAGGCGCCGGTCACCGCGTTGATCGTCTCCCAGCCCCAGCGGGCGACCCAGATGAGCGAGCCGGGCAGCAGATTGCCCCGCTGCCCGAACACGGCCCGCGACAGCGCCATGCCGGGCGCCCCGCCCCGCTTGCCGGCGATGCCGATCAGACCCACCAGCCCGTACGACACGACGGGCGCCGCGGCCGCGACGACCAGGGCCTGCCAGAAGTTGAGGTGGTACGCCACGACGAGGCTCGCGCCCATCGTGAGCAGCAGCACGCTGATGTTGGCGCCGACCCAGGTCGGGAACAGCTCGCGGGTCCGGGCGGTGCGCTCGTGGTCGGGCACCTGCTCGATGCCACGGGTTTCCAGGGCGCCTTCGTTCTCGGCGGTCTTGCTCATGTGGGGGGTCCGTGCCTCGATCGTGGGGAAGAGGGGCCGGTCGGGACTCTACGCGCGTTGACGCGTCCTCCTCCATCGTACTTTGCTCCGACTCGTGCCTCCCAGGGTCCTTTGTCCTTCGGACGAAACCACGAGGAGCCGGCAGACGAAACCACGAGGAGCCGACAGCGATGCCCCGTGCCGGGGGTCACGCATACTGGACGCGTTATGGAAATCGTCATCCTTGCTGTAGTCATCGCCGTGGTCGTGATCGGCGCGCTCGGCGGGCTGGTCGTGGGCTCCCGCCGCAAGAAGCAGCTGCCTCCGCCACCCCCGGCCACTCCCGACATCACCGCCCCTCCGGCCGAGCCGCACGTCGGCGACGAGGCCGAGACGCCGCGCGACGAAACGCGCCGGACGATAGAGGAGGTCGACCTCCCGGACGGCGGCACCGCCACCGTCGAAGAGCCGCCCGTCGTCGAAGAGCTCGAGATCCCGCAGATCGAGGTTCCCGAGCCCACCGCCGGCCGACTGGTCCGGCTCCGTGCCCGCCTCTCCCGCTCGCAGAACGCCCTCGGCAAGGGCCTGCTGACCCTGCTGTCCCGGGAGCACCTCGACGACGACACCTGGGAGGAGATCGAGGACACGCTGCTCACCGCCGACGTCGGCGTGCAGCCCACCCAGGAGCTGGTCGAGCGGCTGCGCGAGCGGGTGAAGGTGCTCGGCACCCGCACCCCCGGGGAACTGCGCGGCCTGCTCCGCGAGGAGCTGGTCAACCTCGTCGGCCCCGACATGGACCGCGAGCTCAAGACCGAGCCCGCCACCGGCAAGCCCGGCATCGTGATGGTCGTCGGGGTCAACGGCACCGGCAAGACCACCACCACCGGCAAGCTCGCCCGCGTCCTGGTGGCCGACGGCCGCAGCGTCGTCCTCGGTGCCGCCGACACCTTCCGTGCCGCCGCCGCCGACCAGTTGCAGACCTGGGGCGAGCGGGTCGGCGCCCACACCGTGCGCGGGCCGGAGGCCGGCGACCCGGCGTCCGTGGCCTTCGACGCGGTCAAGGAGGGCAAGGAGATGGGCTCGGACGTCGTGCTCATCGACACCGCCGGGCGCCTGCACACCAAGACCGGCCTCATGGACGAGCTGGGCAAGGTCAAGCGCGTCGTGGAGAAGCACGCGCCGCTGGACGAGGTGCTGCTCGTGCTGGACGCCACCACCGGTCAGAACGGTCTGATCCAGGCCCGGGTCTTCGCCGAGGTGGTGGACATCACCGGCATCGTGCTCACCAAGCTGGACGGCACGGCCAAGGGCGGCATCGTGGTCGCCGTGCAGCGCGAGCTGGGCGTGCCGGTCAAGCTGATCGGTCTGGGCGAGGGCGCGGACGACCTGGCGCCGTTCGAGCCCGAGGCCTTCGTGGACGCCCTCATCGGCGAGTGACGCAGCCTGCGGCGCCCCGCGCACGCACGCACGCGAGAAGCGCCCGCCTCCCGGACCGGGAGACGGGCGCTTCTCGCGTGCGGGACGCCGGGGGGCGGGGCGGTCCCGGCCGCTCGGGTGACGTGGGCGGGCCCAGGCGGCGCGGGTGGCTGTCCCGGGAACGCCCAGGATCCGCCGCGGTGGCCCGAGGATCAGTCGTTGCGTCCTGAGAGTCGGCCGCGGGTGTTCCCGAGAGTCGTCCCAGGACGGGCGGGCGGCCGACGGGAACGGGCAGACGGGCAGACGGGCAGGAGCGCGTCCCTGCCGGTGTGCCCGTCTGCCGGTGGCGGTGGCTACGCCCGGGACCGGTGGGCCACGTACGCGAGTGTCCCTAGAAGCAGCCGGGCCGCCGGCGGCCTCGTGGCCGAGTCGAGGGCCGGGGGCCGCAGCCAGCGCACCGGACCCCGGCCGCCGCGGTCGGAGGGCGGGGCCGTGATGTACGTGCCCCGGCCGAGGCCGCGCAGGTCGAGGGCGGACGGGTCGTCCCAGCCCGTGCGGTACAGCAGCCGGGGCAGCTCGGCGGCGGCGCCCGGCGCCACGAAGAACTGGGCGCGGCCCTGCGGCGTCGCCGCGACCGGACCGAGCGGGAGGCCCATGCGCTCGAGCCGGGCCAGCGCCCGCAGGCCGGCGGGCTCGGCCACCTCGATCACGTCGAAGGTCCGCCCCACCGCCAGCATCACCGCGGCGCCCGGAAACCGTCCCCACGCCTCGCTCGCCTCGGCGAGCCGCGCCCCGGCCGGAACCTCCGGCGCGAAGTCCAGGGGGTGCGCGCCAGGCGCCGGACAGTCGGGCAGGCCGCACGAGCAGGCGCCCGCGGCGGTCCGGGCGCCGGGGACCACGTCCCAGCCCCACAACCCGGTGAACTCGGCCACGACGGTGCACTCCGAGGCGCGGCCGCGGCGGCGCGCGCCGGACCTGATCTCGCGCATGCCCCGACTGCTGCCGATGCCGATCGTGAAGCCCATGCCCCCTCCAACGGGTCCGACGCAGCGGCGGTTACGCAGCGGACGTGAAACGTGACTCTCTGCTTCCAACTCCCCAGTCCGGAGCGGTTCAGGCAGCGTCCGGAAGCGCTCCGGGTGGTGCGTCCGGACACGCGCGCCCCGGTGTGCACCGTTGCACCTGCTTCTGGCTGGCCTATGTCAAGTGAATCGCGTCCCGGCCACCGTGAGTTCATTCGAAGGGGTGGCGAATGGTGGCGATTCCGCAATCGCCATGGCTGAACGAGTGATCGCGGGACTACTTTGTGTGCATGGAGCCTTGGGGCACATGCACTTGTGGGTATGCCGGAGGCAACCCGGTCCTCCGTTCGAAGGGTGTCAACCACCGGACGGGGGGCCGCAACCACCGGCATTCTGATAGGGCTTGGCGCACTCGGCGACAGGTGGCATCAGGGATGGGGGCGTTCCAGTGAGTGGCAACGGCGGAAGCGGTACGAGCGCGGGAAGCGCGTCGCACGCTGACAAGCGCCCGAACGAGCTGCTCACCTCCTGGTTCGCCCGCAGCGGGTGGTCCAAGGGCGAGCTGGCCCGCCAGGTCAACCGCCGGGCCCGCCAGCTGGGCGCCAACCACATCTCCACCGACACCTCACGCGTGCGCCGCTGGCTCGACGGGGAGAACCCGCGCGAGCCGATCCCGCGGATCCTGTCCGAGCTGTTCTCCGAGCGTTTCGGCGTCGTCGTCTCCGTCGAGGACCTGGGCCTGCGTTCCACCCGGCCCACGCCCTCCGCGACCGGCGTCGACCTCCCCTGGACGGGCCCGCAGACCGTGGCCCTGCTCAGCGAGTTCTCGCGCAGCGACCTGATGCTGGCGCGGCGCGGCTTCCTCGGGAGCTCGCTGGCCCTCTCCGCGGGCCCGTCCCTCATCGAACCCATGCAGCGCTGGCTCGTCCCCACGCCCTCCGCCGGCCCGTCGGCGGCACAGGGGCCCGCGGCGCCCGCCTCCCGCGCGCGGGGTCGCCTGTCCAGGCCGGAGCTCGACCTGCTGGAGTCCACCGCCGTGATGTTCCGCCGCTGGGACGCCCAGTGCGGTGGCGGGCTGCGCCGCAAGGCCGTGGTCGGCCAGCTGCACGAGGTCACCGACCTGCTCCAGGAACCCCAGACGGAGACCACCCGGGCCAAGCTCTTCAAGGTCGCCGCCGAGCTGGCCGAGCTGGCCGGCTGGATGTCGTACGACGTGGGGCTCCAGCCCACTGCCCAGAAGTACTTCGTGCTCGCCCTGCACGCCGCCAAGGAGGCCGGGGACCGGCCGCTCGGCTCGTACATCCTCTCCAGCATGAGCCGCCAGATGATCCACCTCGGCCGGCCCGACGACGCCCTGGAGCTGATCCACCTCGCGCAGTACGGCAGCCGGGACTGCGCCAGCCCCCGCACCCAGTCGATGCTGTACGCGATGGAGGCCCGCGCCTACGCCAACATGGGGCAGCCCGGCCGCACCAAGCGCGCGGTGCGCATGGCGGAGGACATCTTCGCCGAGGCCGACGAGTGGGACGAGCCGGACCCCGACTGGATCCGCTTCTTCTCCGAGGCCGAGCTGTACGGCGAGAACAGCCACTCCTTCCGCGACCTCGCCTACGTGGCCGGCCGCAGCCCCGCCTACGCCTCCCTCGCCGACCCCCTGATGCGCCGGGCCGTGGAGCTGTTCGCCAAGGACGAGGAACACCAGCGCTCCTACGCGCTCAACCTGATCGGCATGGCCACCGTGCACCTGCTGCGCCGCGAACCCGCGGAGAGCACCGTCCTGGCCATGGAGGCCATGGGCATCGCCAAGAAGGTCCGCTCCGAACGCGTCAACACCCGCATCCGCAAGACCGTCGACACGGCCGTACGCGATTTCGGCGACCTCGGTGAGGTCGTCGACCTCACCGAACGGCTCGCCGTCGAGCTGCCGGAGACCGCCGAAGCGGTCTGAACCCCCACCAGCCCCGGCCGCGGCCGGCCCTCCCGAACTGCCCGACTCGGCTCCCCCATGCCAGGTCATTCGGAGGCCGCCGCGGCCGGTCTGCGTCCCGGACCGGACGGCTCGGTCCCGACGACGACCACCCCGGCCGTTCACCCACGCGTAACACGCACCGCGCCTTCGTCACGGCGGCGAAACAACGAGGGGCTTCCACCGAAACCGCGCTGCGCCAATCTCATGGCGCATAACCGGCCCACCCCTCACCCCGCCCGCCCAGGCTTCGCCCGCATGGGGCCGTACCAACGACGAGGAGACGCCGATGGCTCCAGCCGTCACGCTCGCCGCAGAGACGGAGCTCTCTGCCGCCAACACGGGCTTCATGCTCATCTGCTCCGCCCTGGTGATGCTCATGACGCCGGCCCTGGCCTTCTTCTACGGAGGCATGGTCCGCGTCAAGAGCACCCTGAACATGCTGATGATGAGCTTCATCAGCCTCGGCATCGTCACCGTCCTGTGGGTGCTCTACGGCTTCTCCATGGCGTTCGGCACCGACTCCGGCAGCGTCGTCGGCTGGAACTCCGACTGGGTGGGCCTGAGCAACATCGGCCTGACCGAGCTGTGGGACGGCTACACCGTCCCCGTCTTCGTCTTCCTGGTCTTCCAGCTGATGTTCGCCGTCCTCACCCCTGCCCTGATCAGCGGCGCCCTCGCGGACCGCGTGAAGTTCACGGCCTGGGCGCTGTTCATTGCCTTGTGGGCCACGATCGTCTACTTCCCCGTCGCCCACTGGGTGTGGGGCGCCGGCGGCTGGGCCTTCGAGCTGGGTGTGATCGACTTCGCGGGCGGCACGGCCGTGCACATCAACGCCGGTGCCGCCGCGCTCGGCGTGATCCTCGTCATCGGCAAGCGGGTCGGCTTCAAGAAGGACCCGATGCGCCCGCACAACCTCCCGCTGGTCATGCTCGGCGCCGGACTGCTCTGGTTCGGCTGGTTCGGCTTCAACGCCGGTTCCTGGCTCGGCAACGACGACGGCGTCGGCGCGCTGATGTTCGTCAACACCCAGGTCGCCACCGGCGCCGCGATCCTCGGCTGGCTCGCCTACGAGAAGATCCGGCACGGCGCCTTCACCACCCTGGGCGCGGCCTCCGGCGCCGTCTCCGGCCTGGTCGCCATCACCCCGGCCGGCGGCGCCGTCTCCCCGCTCGGCGCGATCGCGGTCGGCCTCATCGCCGGCGTCGTGTGCGCCATGGCCGTCGGCCTCAAGTACAGGTTCGGCTACGACGACTCCCTCGACGTGGTCGGCGTCCACCTCGTCGGCGGCATCCTCGGCTCGCTGCTCGTCGGCCTCTTCGCCAGCGGCAAGGGCCAGTCCGACGTCGAGGGCCTCTTCTACGGCGGCGGCCTCGACCAGTTCTGGAAGCAGTGCGCGGGCGTCTTCGGCGTCCTCGCCTACTCCCTGGTCGTCTCCGCGGTCCTCGCCCTCCTGCTGGACAAGACGATCGGCATGCGGGTGTCGGAGGACGTCGAGGTGGCCGGCATCGACCAGGCCGAGCACGCCGAGACCGCATACGACTTCAGCGGCGCCGGCGGCGGTGCCGCCCGGACGACCGCCACGCCGGCCGCCTCCGCGGCCGCGTCGGCCCCGAGCAGGAAGGTGGACGCATGAAGCTCATCACCGCCGTCGTCAAGCCGCACCGGCTGGACGAGATCAAGGAGGCCCTCCAGGCCTTCGGGGTCCACGGCCTGACCGTCACCGAGGCCAGCGGCTACGGCCGCCAGCGCGGACACACCGAGGTCTACCGGGGTGCCGAGTACACCGTCGACCTGGTGCCCAAGATCCGCATCGAGGTCCTGGCCGAGGACGACGACGCCGAGCAGCTGATCGACGTCGTGGTCAAGGCGGCCCGCACCGGCAAGATCGGCGACGGCAAGGTCTGGGCGGTCCCGGTCGACACGGCCGTACGGGTCAGGACCGGCGAGCGCGGACCCGACGCGCTCTGACACGACGGACGGACGAACGGGAGTCGCCGGGTGACCAGTACGGACGTGACGGAAGAAGCAGAGGGCTCGGGACCCGGCGGCTACGCGGCGGCCAGGCTGCGCCTCCTCACCGAGGGGGCGCGGTCCGGGCCGCCGCGCCGCAGGGCGCTGGCCGGGCTGACCGACGACTGGCTGGCGGGCCTCTTCGACGCGGGCACCGGGGGACAGGCGGGCGTCTCGCTCGTCGCGGTCGGCGGCTACGGGCGCGGCGAGTTGTCCCCGCGCAGCGACCTGGACCTGCTCCTCCTGCACGACGGCCGGGACGACAAGGCCGTCGCCGCCCTCGCCGACCGCCTCTGGTACCCGGTCTGGGACCTCGGCCTCGACCTCGACCACTCCGTCCGCACCCCGCAGCAGGCCCGCAAGACCGCCGGCGAGGATCTGAAAGTCCACCTCGGTCTCCTGGACGCCCGCCACCTCGCCGGAGACCTCGGCCTGACCGCCTCCCTGCGTACCGCCGTCCTCGCCGACTGGCGCAACCAGGCCCCCAAGCGCCTCCCCGAACTCCGCGACCTGTGCGCCGAGCGCGCCGAACGCCAGGGCGAGCTGCGGTTCCTGCTGGAACCCGACCTCAAGGAGGCCCGGGGCGGCCTGCGCGACGCCACCGCCCTGCGTGCCGTCGCCGCCTCCTGGCTCGCCGACGCCCCGCGCGAGGGGCTCGCCGACGCCCGGCGCCGGCTGCTCGACGTACGCGACGCCCTCCACCTGGCGACGGGCCGCGCGACCGACCGGCTGGCCTTGCAGGAACAGGACCAGGTGGCGGCCGAGCTGGGCCTGCTGGACGCCGACGCCCTGCTGCGGCAGGTGTACGAGGCGGCCCGCGTCATCTCCTACGCGGGCGACGTCACCTGGCGCGAAGTGGGGCGCGTCCTGCGCGCGCGTTCCGTACGCCCGCGGCTGCGCGCCATGATGAGCGGGCGGAACGGTGGAAAACCGGCCGCCGAGCGCTCCCCGCTCGCCGAGGGCGTGGTGGAGCAGGACGGCGAGGTGGTGCTCGCCCGCACCGCGCGCCCCGAACGCGATCCCGTACTGCCGCTGCGCGCCGCGGCCGCCGCCGCGCAGGCCGGACTCCCGCTCTCCCTGCACGCCGTACGGCGCCTGGCGGCAACCGCGCGCCCCCTGCCCACGCCCTGGCCCGCCGAGGCGCGCGAGCAACTGGTGACCCTGCTCGGCTCGGGCCGGCCCACGGTGCAGGTCTGGGAGGCACTGGAGGCCGAGGGCCTGGTCACCCGGCTGCTGCCCGACTGGGAGCGGGTCCGCTGCCGCCCGCAGCGCAACGCCGTGCACCTGTGGACCGTCGACCGGCACCTGATCGAGACCGCCGTCCGCGCCGCCGGGTTCGCCCGCCGGGTGCACCGCCCCGACCTGCTGCTGGTCGCCGCGCTGCTGCACGACATCGGCAAGGGCTGGCCCGGCGACCACTCCGTGGCCGGGGAGACCATCGCCCGGGACGTCGCCGCCCGCATCGGCTTCGACGGCGCGGACGCGGCCGTCCTCGCCACTCTCGTACGCCATCACCTCCTGCTCGTGGAGACCGCCACCCGGCGCGACCTGGACGACCCGGCCACCGTGCGCGCGGTCGCGGAGGCGGTGGGTACGGAGCGCACGCTGGAGCTGCTGCACGCCCTGACCGAGGCGGACGCGCTGGCCACCGGGCCGGCCGCCTGGTCGTCCTGGCGCGGCTCCCTCGTCGCCGACTTGGTGAAGCGGGTCGCCGCGGTGCTGGCCGGGGAGCCACCGGCCGAGGCCGAGGCCGCCGCGCCCACCGCCGAGCAGGAGCGGCTCGCGGTCGAGGCCTTCCGCACGGGCGGCCCGGTCCTGGCGCTGCGGGCGCGGACCGAGCCGCTGGCCGGTTCCGCGGAGCCCGGTGCGGGCGCGGACGCCGGTCCCGATCCGCTCGGCGTCGAGCTGCTGATCGCCGTGCCCGACCAGGCCGGGGTGCTCCCCGCCGTGGCCGGGGTGCTGGCCCTGCACCGGCTGACCGTCCGCACCGCCGAACTGCGGTCCCTTCCGCTGCCGGACGGCGTCGACGGTTCCGTCCTGCTCCTCGACTGGCGGGTCGCCGCCCAGTACGGTTCCCTGCCCCAGGCCGCCCGGCTCCGTGCCGACCTGGTCAGGGCCCTGGACGGCACCCTGGACACCGCAGGTCGCCTCGCCGAACGGGACGCCGCCCACCCCCGGCGCCGGGGCGTGGAGCCGCCCCCGCCCCGCGTGACCGTCGCCCCGGCCGCGTCCCGGCTGGCCACGGTGATCGAGGTCCGGGCGCAGGACGCACCGGGGCTGCTGTTCCGGCTCGGGCGGGCCCTGGAGGCGGCGGGGGTGCGGGTGCGGAGCGCGCACGTGTCGACGCTGGGGGCGAACGCGGTGGACGCGTTCTACGTGACGCGGGGCGACGGGGTGCCGTTGCCGGGGGAGGAGGCGGCGTCGGTGGCCCGGGAGCTGGAGGATTCGCTGCGGGCGTGACCGTACGGTGCGGCCCTCGCGCACGCGGGGCTTCCGGTCCCTGTCCGTTCCCTGCCCGCCCTCCGCAGCGGGCAGGGACGATTTGCTTGCCGGGACGGATACCCTGGAGGGCGACCCACACCAACGCCGACGCGAGGACCTACGCCGCCGTGTTCGATACTCTCTCCGACCGCCTGTCAGCCACCTTCAAATCCCTCCGGGGCAAAGGACGGCTGACCGAGGCGGACATCGACGCCACGGCCCGCGAGATCCGCATCGCGCTGCTCGAGGCCGACGTGGCGCTCCCCGTCGTGCGCGCCTTCATCAAGAAGGTCAAGGAGCGCTCCCTCGGTGCCGAGGTCTCCAAGGCGCTCAACCCCGCCCAGCAGGTCCTCAAGATCGTCAACGAGGAACTGGTCGGCATCCTCGGCGGCGAGACCCGCCGCCTGCGCTTCGCCAAGCAGCCGCCGACCGTGATCATGCTCGCCGGTCTCCAGGGTGCCGGTAAGACCACGCTCGCGGGCAAGCTGGGCCGCTGGCTCAAGGAGCAGGGCCACTCGCCGCTCCTGGTCGCCTGTGACCTCCAGCGCCCCAACGCCGTCAACCAGCTGAGCGTCGTCGCCGAGCGAGCCGGTGTCGCGGTCTACGCCCCCGAGCCGGGCAACGGCGTGGGCGACCCGGTCAAGGTCGCCAAGGACTCCATCGAGTTCGCCAAGGCCAAGGTCCACGACCTGGTCATCGTCGACACCGCCGGCCGCCTGGGCATCGACCAGGAGCTGATGCAGCAGGCCGCGGACATCCGCGACGCGGTCAGCCCCGACGAGATCCTCTTCGTCGTCGACGCGATGATCGGTCAGGACGCGGTCAACACCGCGGAGGCCTTCCGCGACGGCGTCGGCTTCGACGGCGTGGTGCTGTCCAAGCTGGACGGCGACGCCCGCGGTGGTGCGGCCCTGTCGATCGCCTCGGTGACCGGCAAGCCGATCATGTTCGCCTCGAACGGCGAGAAGCTCGAGGACTTCGACGCCTTCCACCCGGACCGGATGGCCTCCCGCATCCTCGACATGGGTGACCTGCTCACCCTGATCGAGCAGGCGGAGAAGACGTTCAGCCAGGAAGAGGCCGAGAAGATGGCCTCCAAGCTGGCGTCCAAGAAGGGCCAGGACTTCACCCTGGACGACTTCCTGGCCCAGATGGAGCAGGTCCGGAAGATGGGCAGCATCAGCAAGCTGCTCGGCATGCTGCCCGGCATGGGCCAGATGAAGGACCAGATCAACAACCTCGACGAGCGCGACGTCGACCGCACGGCCGCCATCATCAAGTCGATGACCCCGGCCGAGCGCCAGGAGCCGACGCTCATCAACGGCTCGCGCCGCGCCCGTATCGCCAAGGGCTCCGGCGTCGAGGTCAGCGCCGTCAAGTCACTCGTGGAGCGCTTCTTCGAGGCCCGCAAGATGATGTCCCGCATGGCCCAGGGGGGCGGCATGCCCGGGATGCCGGGGATGCCCGGCATGGGCGGCGGGCCCGGCCGGCAGAAGAAGCAGCAGAAGAAGGCCAAGGGCAAGCAGCGCTCCGGCAACCCGATGAAGCGCAAGCAGCAGGAGCAGGAGGAGGCCGCCCGCCGTGCCGCCGCCGCGCAGGGCGGGGGCGCCCTGGGGCTGCCGCAGCAGGGCGGTCAGGACTTCGAGCTGCCGGACGAGTTCAAGAAGTTCATGGGCTGACGCCCGTCCCGTTCCCCCGAACGGTGGATCAGGGCAGAGGTCTCTGATCCACCGTTCTCTGGTCCAGCGGTCTCTGATGCACCAGTCTCGGATCCAGCAGGGGGAGCCGCGGGAGCCGTGTCCCGTCGCCGGTCGCGCGTATCCGGCCGGAAGGGCTCGTCAACGCACCCGGGCGATCAGGTAGCGGAACACGTTCGGCATCCACACGGTTCCGTCCGGCCGCTGATGGGGATGCAGGGCCTCCGTCAGCTCCTTGTCGACCTGTTCCCGGTCGGTCGCCGCGACCGCCGCGTCGAAGAGCCCGGTCGACAGCAGTCCGCGCACCGCGCTGCCCGGGTCGGCGTAGCCGAACGGGCAGGCCACCCGCCCCGAGCCGTCCGGCCTCAGCCCGGCCCGCTGGGCGACCTCCTCCAGGTCGTCGCGCAGGGCGGGGCGCCAGCCGGCGCCGCGCAGCGGGTCGGAGAGTTTGCCGGCCACCCGCAGCACCGACGTCGTGGCGCAGCGCTCGGGCGGGCCCCAGCCGGCCAGTACGACGGCCGCTCCCCGCGCGGCGAGCGGCGTCGCCCGGGCGAGCAGTTCACCGAGCCGCTCCGAGTCGTCCGCGAGGCACCCGGTGGGCTCGAAGGCGGTCACCAGGTTGAACGCCGGCGCCGTCGGGTCCGCCGCGGCCTCGGGTGCGCCCTCGACGAGCCTCGGCGTGCCGGCCCGCGCGCGCGTGCCGCCCGTCTCGGAGGGCCACTGCCCCTCGGCCGCGCCCGTTTCCCCGGGCGCCCCGGGAAGCAGGCGCCGGCGGGCGAGGGCCAGGAGTTCCGGGGAGCGGGAGTCGACCCCGGTCACCGCGGCGCCGCGCGAGGCGGCCATCAGCAGCGCGAGACCGGATCCGCAGCCCAGGCCCAGCATCCGGGTGTCGCCGCCCACGTCCAGTCGCTCGAAGACGGCCTCGTAGAGCGGTACGAGCATCCGCTCCTGTATCTCGGACCAGTCACGCGCGCGTGCTCGCAAGTCCACGTGAGGTGGCGCCCCCGCGTGAGACGACGAGTGCTGCCGCACGAGCGTAGGTGTCATAGGAAAGCGCCCCAATCGCCGAGTGTTGCCGCCGTGCCCGATTCCATGGCCCCCGTGCAGTGCGCTCGCACTCCCCCCGTATGCCAGGAAACTCCGGGCTCGCCGTGGCGTCCAGTGGTGGAGGGACCCGGTTTGCCCGATCCCCGGCACCCTGGCGAGATTTCACTTCCCGGCAACATGGGCCTGGCCGCGTGGTACCCCGGGTAGCCCCGTCCCGTGCCCTCGGCCGGTTGGCCGGATCCCGTCGCTGGGCGATGACCGTGGGTGGCCGCGGCGCGGATGGGACGGTTCCGGCCAAGGTCGACCGGTGCGGCGGCCACCGCACGGTGCCCCGGCGTGCCGCGGGGCGGGGCGGTGCCGCACGCCGGAGGCGCACGCGGTAACGTCGCATCCGTCGACGCGCTCACCCGGACGGCGCCCCTCCGTCGCGACAGCGACCGAAACGCCACTTGCGCCCGCGCGGGTCGCACGCACTCCGGCGCGTGGACGTCGGCTACGCGCCGGCGCGTACGTCAGACTACGCACCAGCTTGGTACGAGCTGTGCGGCTTCTCCGCAGATCAGCGCACCCGCCCTCGTCGGGACGCATCAGCGGCAACTGACGGGTACGTGCAAATTATTTGGGATGCCCCGGAATAGGAACACAGCGGCCCCCCGGCTCGTTGTCATTACGTGAGCACGACACCACCTGTTCTCGCCGCAGAGCTGGCGCAGGCGTGGGCCGACATTCAGCGGCACCACACCGAGCTGCCCGATCTTGCCGCGCCCGAGTCCCTGATCGGAGAGTCGTCGTCCGCCTGCGGGCACGAGCTCTCCTTCGAGCGACTGCTTCACGAGGCAGTCCACGGCATCGCCGCCGCGCGCGGAGTACGCGACACATCCCGCGCGGGGCGCTACCACAACCGCCGATTCCTCGCGATCGCCGAGGAGCTGGGCCTGGACCACCCCGAGGAGCCACATCCCAGCAGTGGCTTCTCGCTGGTCACGCTCACCCCCGAGGCGAAGCGCCGCTACCGACCGACGATCGAACGCCTCCAGCGCGCGCTGAAGGCCCACACCGCCGCCACCGCGACGGACACGGCCCGCAGCTTCCGCGGTCCGGCCGCCCGGCACGGCTCCTCCGGGGGAGGGGTGCGCGTGAAGGCGGTCTGCGACTGCGGACGCAATGTGCGCGTCGTCCCGTCGGTGCTGGCCCAGGCGCCGATCATGTGCGGCGGCTGCGGCAAGCCGTTCCGCATCCCGGAGGTGGTCGGCGCGGGAGTGGGCTGACGGTCCGGCTGCTCGTGGCAGCCGGACCGGGCCGGGGTCCGTCGTCCGGGGCCGAGTGGTCCGCCCGCGGGGGCGGACCCGGTGCCCTCGGTCCGACGGGCCTGCGCGCGTGTGGCACAATGGCTAGCTGTACTCGACAGTCGCACAGGACCCCTCTCTCCTCCGGCTGACGCGTCCATCGGGCACTCGGGTACCGCAACCCCACGCGGCTCTCTCGCCGTGCCCACCCACGTCAAAACCAGGAGAACCCACTCCCGTGGCAGTCAAGATCAAGCTGAAGCGTCTGGGCAAGATCCGTTCGCCTCACTACCGCATCGTCGTCGCCGACTCCCGTACCCGCCGTGACGGCCGGGCCATCGAGGAGATCGGCAAGTACCACCCGACGTACAACCCGTCGGTGATGGAGGTCGACGCCGAGCGTGTCGCGTACTGGCTCGGTGTCGGCGCGCAGCCGACCGAGCCCGTGCTCGCCATCCTGAAGAAGACCGGCGACTGGCAGAAGTTCAAGGGCGAGCCCGCCCCGGCTCCGCTGCTCCAGCCGGCCGAGAAGGCGGCCCGCCCGTCCTTCGAGGCGATCGGTGGCGAGGACGAGGGCAAGGGTGAGGCGATCACCCAGAAGAAGAAGGCCGACAAGAAGGACGAGGCCGCCGCCGAGTCCTCCGCGTCCGAGGCCTGAGCATGCTCGAGGAGGCTCTCGAGCACCTCGTGAAGGGCATCGTCGACAATCCCGACGATGTGCAGGTCGCCTCGCGCAACCTGCGCCGCGGACGGGTGCTCGAGGTTCGGGTCCACCCCGACGACCTCGGCAAGGTGATCGGCCGCAACGGCCGCACCGCACGCGCCCTGCGCACCGTCGTGGGCGCCATCGGCGGCCGCGGTGTCCGTGTCGACCTCGTCGACGTGGACCACGTCCGCTGACGCGCATCGCAGTACCGGCTCGGGCCGGGGAAGGCCACAGGGCCGTCCCCGGCCCGTAGTCGTGTGTGCCCCGGGCAGCAGGAGCCCCGAGGCAGTATGTGCCCCGTGGCCGTCCGTGCCCCGAGGGCCGTTCGAGTCCGACGGCTCGTCCGCAGTTCCGACAGGAGATCAAGCACAGTGCAGCTGGTAGTCGCGCGCATCGGCCGCGCCCACGGGATCAAGGGCGAGGTGACCGTCGAGGTCCGCACGGACGAGCCGGAGCTGAGGCTCGGGCCCGGAGCCGTGCTGGCCACCGACCCCGCCTCCGCCGGACCGCTCACCATCGAGACCGGCCGGGTGCACAGCGGCCGCCTCCTGCTGCGCTTCGCCGGCGTCCACGACCGCACCGGCGCCGAGGCGCTGCGCAACACCCTCCTGATCGCCGACGTGGACCCGGCCGAGCGGCCCGAGGACGAGGACGAGTACTACGACCACCAGCTGATCGACCTCGACGTGGTGACCGAGGACGGCACCGAGGTCGGCCGGATCACCGAGATCTCCCACCTGCCCACGCAGGACCTCTTCGTCGTGGAGCGCCCCGACGGCACCGAGGTCTACGTGCCGTTCGTCTCCGAGATCGTCACGGAGATCGACCTCGACGAGCAGCGCGCGGTCATCGATCCGCCGCCCGGCCTGATCGACGACCGGGCCGAGATCGCCTCGGCACGGGACGCCGATACCGAGGGCGACGCCGATGCCGAGGACGCCGGGGACGAGGCGTAATGCGGCTCGACGTCGTCACGATCTTCCCCGAGTACCTGGAACCGCTGAACGTCTCCCTCGTCGGCAAGGCACGCGCGCGTGGGCAGCTCGGCGTCCACGTGCACGACCTCCGCGAGTGGACGTACGACCGCCACAACACGGTCGACGACACCCCCTACGGCGGCGGCCCCGGCATGGTCATGAAGACCGAGCCGTGGGGCGACGCCCTGGACACCGTGCTGGCCGACGGCTACGAGACGGGGGCCCGTGAGCCCGCCCTCATCGTGCCCACGCCCAGTGGCCGCCCCTTCACCCAGGAACTCGCCGTCCACCTCTCCGAGCGGCCCTGGCTGATCTTCACCCCCGCCCGCTACGAGGGCATCGACCGCCGCGTCGTCGACGAGTACGCGACCCGGATGCCCGTGTACGAGGTGTCCATCGGCGACTACGTCCTGGCGGGCGGCGAGGCCGCGGTACTCGTCGTCACCGAGGCCGTGGCCCGGCTGCTGCCCGGCGTGCTGGGCAACGCCGAGTCCCACCGGGACGACTCCTTCGCTCCCGGTGCCATGGCCAACCTGCTGGAGGGCCCCGTCCACACCAAGCCGCCGCAGTGGCGCGGGCGCGGCATCCCGGACGTGCTGCTCAGCGGCCACCACGGGAAGATCGCCCGCTGGCGCCGCGACGAGGCGCTGCGCCGCACCACGGCCAACCGGCCCGACCTGATCGAACGGTGCGATCCCGCCGCCTTCGACAAGAAGGACCGCGAGATGCTCTCCATCCTGGGCTGGCAGCCCGACCCGGACGGGGAACCGTACGGCCGATTTTGGCGCAGGACCCCGGGCATGGAAGAATAGGCGGCTGTTGTGCGTCCGTCCGGAGCGTGCCCCTGCCACAGGGGGAAACGACGCCCGTCCCGACCCGCGCGACACTGACTCCGAAACACCTAGTTTCCGTTGATGACCTGTGGCATCAGCGAGGAAAGCAGACGAAATGTCTCACCTGCTCGACTCCGTCGACGCCGCGTCGCTGCGCAGCGACGTCCCGGCCTTCCGCCCCGGCGACACCGTCAACGTCCACGTGCGCGTCATCGAGGGCAACCGCTCCCGTGTGCAGCAGTTCAAGGGCGTCGTCATCCGCCGTCAGGGCGCCGGCGTGCGCGAGACCTTCACGGTCCGCAAGGTCTCCTTCTCCGTCGGCGTCGAGCGCACCTTCCCGGTGCACACCCCGATCGTGGAGAAGATCGAGCTCGTCACCAAGGGTGACGTCCGCCGCGCCAAGCTGTACTACCTGCGCGAGCTGCGCGGCAAGGCCGCGAAGATCAAGGAGAAGCGCGAGAGCTGAGCGCCCTCCGAGGTCCGTGCCGGGGCCGGATAGCATCTGGCCCCGATGGACACCGAAGCACAGCACACGGAGCGCGACCGCTCCTCCCGCCCCTCCGACTCCGAGCAGCCCTCGGATCCGGACGGTCCGGAGGAGCGGTCGCGTTCCGCGTTCACGGGGCGGATCACCGACTGGGTGCCGGGCGGCCGGATCACCGTGACCCTGCTGGTCCTCCTGCTGTTCCTGCTGCTGCTCAGCACCTTCGTGCTGCGGCCGTTCCAGATCCCGAGCGGATCGATGGAGCGCGGATTGAGGATCGGTGACCGCGTTCTCGTAAACAAGTTGGCGTACCGTTTCGACGGTCGGCCGCAGCGGGGCGACATCGTCGTCTTCGACGGCACCGGGCTCTTCGGGGACGGTGACTACATCAAACGCGTTGTCGGTGTGGGCGGGGACCACGTGGTGTGCTGCGACGAGGAGGGGAGGGTCCGGGTGAACGGCCAGTCGGTCGACGAGTCGGCGTTCCTTTACCCCGGCGACCGCCCGTCCACGGTCCCCTTCGACGTCGTCGTCCCCGACGGGACCCTCTTCGTCCTCGGCGACCACCGTGCCGACTCCAGCGACTCCCGCGACCACCTGGGCTCCCCGGGCGGCGGGATGGTGCCGCTGGACGAGGTGATCGGCCGCGCCGACTGGATCGTCTGGCCCTTCGGCCACGCCACCCACCTGGACCGCCCCGACGCCTACGCGCGCGTGCCGGACGCGGAGAGCGGGGCCGAGGCGGGGGAGAGCGGGGCCGGGGCGGGGGAGACCGGGGCAGAGGCTGGGGAGACCGGGGCCGGGGCGGGGGAGAGCGGGGCCGAGCCGACGCCCGCCGGGGCCGGGGCGGCGCCGGCGACGCGGTCCGGGACCGGGGCCGGGCGGGCCGGGGACGCCGATGGGTAGCCGGGGGAAGCCGCGGGGGGCGCCCAGCAGCCCCACGGAGAACCTGCTGCCCACCGGCTCGAGGCGCACCGCCGCGCCCTCCGGCGGCCGCTCGCGCGCCGAGCGCCGCAAGCTCCAGCGCAAGGTGAAACGGCGGCGCAGACGCGGCGCCGTCAAGGAGATCCCCCTCCTCATCGGCGTCGCGGTCCTCATAGCGCTGGTGCTGAAGACCTTCCTCGTCCAGGCCTTCGTGATCCCGTCGGGCTCCATGGAGCAGACCATCCGGATCGGCGACCGGGTCCTGGTGGACAAGCTGACCCCCTGGTTCGGTTCCGAGCCGCAGCGCGGGGACGTGGTCGTCTTCCGGGACCCCGGCGGCTGGCTCCGGGGCGAACAGACCACCAAGAAGGACGATCCCGTCGTCGTCAAACAGGTCAAGGAAGGCCTCGCCTTCATCGGACTGCTGCCGTCCGACGACGAGAAGGACCTCATCAAGCGGGTCGTCGGCGTGGGCGGCGACCACGTCAAGTGCTGCGACAAACAGGGCCGCGTCACCGTCAACGGCGTTCCCCTGAACGAGGACTACCTGTACCCCGGGGACGTGCCGTCCCGCACGCCCTTCGACGTCACCGTCCCCGAGGGGCGGTTGTGGGTGATGGGCGACCACCGGTCCAATTCGGCCGACTCCCGCGCCCACCAGAACACCGACTTCGGCACCGTCTCCGAGGACGAGGTGGTGGGGCGGGCCATGGTGATCGCGTGGCCGTTCGGTCACTGGACCACCCTGGACGAACCCGAGACGTACGCGTCCGTGTCCGACTCGGCCTCCGGTTCGACCGCCGCTCCCGGGCTGTCGCATAGGGTTGCCCCCTACGATCCGAACGCGATGATTGAACTCCCGACCCCTGCGGAACTCCCGCTCGTTATGGGAGTGGTGGGCCTGCGTCGCATCCGGGGCAGGCGGTGGCAGAGAGTGAGGAGTTGGCGTGGGGGATGTGGCGGTCGGCGCACGGTCCGGACACGACGGCGAGGAGAACCGCGGACGCCCCGAGGAGACGGCCGACCCGGCGGCGGTCGGCGCCCCGGACTCCCGGTACGGCTCCGGAACCGAGGACGGCAGGGTGACGAACGGACAGAGCGGCCAGAACGGGCACAACGGCGGGACGGAGGACGAGGGGGTCGGCGGAACACCGCCCGCGGCACCTCCGGCGGCCAAGAAGCAGCGCTCCTTCTGGAAGGAGCTGCCGATCCTGATCGGCATCGCGCTGGTGCTGGCCCTGCTGATCAAGACGTTCCTGGTACAGGCGTTCTCGATCCCGTCGTCCTCGATGGAGAACACCCTTCAGATCGGTGACCGGGTCCTCGTCGACAAGCTGACCCCCTGGTTCGGCTCCGAGCCCGAGCGCGGCGAGGTGGTCGTCTTCCACGACCCGGACGACTGGCTTGCGGGCGAGCCGACGCCCGACCCGAACGCGCTGCAGACCGTCCTCAGCTGGATCGGCCTGATGCCGTCCGCCGACGAGAAGGACCTGATCAAGCGCGTCATCGGCGTCGGCGGCGACACGGTCGAGTGCAACAAGACCGGCCCGCTGAAGGTCAACGGCAAGGCGCTGAACGAGCCGTACGTCTACCCGGGCAACACCCCGTGCTCGGACGACGACCAGGGCGGCCGGTTCAAGGTCACCGTGCCCGAGGGCAAAATCTGGGTCATGGGCGACCACCGGCAGAACTCCCGTGACTCGCGCTACAACCAGGCGGACAAGAACGGCGGCATGGTCCCGGTGGACGAGGTCGTGGGCCGCGCCATCGTGGTCGCCTGGCCGATGGACCGCTGGAGCACCCTGCCGGTCCCGGACACCTTCGACCAGGACGGCCTCCAGTCACAGGCCCAGTCGCCGGCCGCCGCGCTCACGGTCGCACCTCAGGGCCTGGCCGTGGCCGGCGTGGTCCCGTTCGTCTGGTGGCGCCGTCGCCGCACCGCCCCGGCCGAGACGCGCTGAGCCCGCCGCATCCCGCCGCGGTTCCAAGAGCCCCCTTCCGGTCCCCGGGAGGGGGCTGCCCCGTTGGCGTACCGCCGGGTAAGGTGCGGCTCCATGGGTGGCGAGAGCACGACACGTACGGCCCCGCGCGGTGGCGGAGCGAACAAGGGCGCGGTGGGCGGCCGGACCGGGCAGCGGCTGTCCGGCATCGCGGTGGCGCTGGGTCTGGTGCTGTTCCTCGGCGGTTTCGCCTGGGGTGCGGTGGTCTACCGCCCCTACACCGTGCCGACCAGCTCGATGACGCCGACGATCGACGCCGGTGACCGGGTCCTGGCGCAGCGCATCGACGGCGCCGACGTCCGCCGCGGTGACGTCGTCGTGTTCAAGGACGCGACCTGGGCCAACGCCCCGATGGTCAAGCGGGTCGTCGCCGTCGGCGGGGACACCGTCTCGTGCTGCCAGAAGGGCAAGCTGAAGGTCAACGGCAAGGTGATCGACGAGCCGTACCTGCCCGCCGGCACCCCGGCCGAGATCAGCGACTTCCAGACGGTGACCGTCCCGGAGGGCCGCCTGTTCCTGCTCGGCGACGAGCGCGACAACTCCGTCGACTCCACCGCCCACCTCACCGACGCGGCCGGCGGCACCGTGTCGCGCGGCGCCGTGGACGCCCGCGTGGACGCCGTGGCCTGGCCGATGAACGGCATGCTGGAGCGGCCGACCGGCTTCGAGACGCTGGGCGACCTGTCCTCGCCCGGTCCGCTGCGGACCGTCGTCGTCCTGGTGATCGCCGGGGCCGTGCTGATCCTGGGCGGCGCGGCCTACGGCCCGCTCGCCCAGCGCGCGGGGGCCTCCCGGGCCCGCAAGGGAGCGGAGCCGGCCGGTGGGCGCTGAGGTGACGCCGGCGGGGCAGGACACCTATGAGGGCGGCCTGCGCCGGGTCGCCCGGGTCGTGCTGCTCGACCCGGAGGACCGCATCCTGCTGCTGCACGGGCACGAACCGGACGACCCGGCCGACGACTGGTGGTTCACCCCCGGTGGCGGTGTGGAGGGCGACGAGACCCGTGAGGAGGCCGCCCGGCGCGAACTCCTGGAGGAGACCGGCATCACCGACGTCGAACTCGGCCCGGTGCTGTGGCGGCGCAGGTGCTCCTTCCCCTTCGCGGGCCGCCGTTGGGACCAGGACGAGTGGTACTACCTGGCCCGCACCGCCCGGACCGCCACCGAGGCGGTCGGCCCCGGCCTCACCGAACTGGAGCGGCGCAGCGTCGCCGGAGCGCGCTGGTGGACGTGTGAGGAACTGACCCGGGCACGTGAGACGGTGTATCCGACCAGACTCGCCGGGCTGCTGCGCACGCTGCTCGACGAAGGTCCCCCGGCCGGTCCGGTGACCCTGGACACCGAAATCGTCTAGGGGCACGCGGGACTGGCGCACAATGGGGTGACCGCACGGCTGAAGGGGAACATGCCATGAGCGCCGAGGACCTCGAGAAGTACGAGACCGAGATGGAGCTCAAGCTCTACCGGGAGTACCGCGACGTCGTCGGTCTGTTCAAATACGTGATCGAGACCGAGCGGCGTTTCTACCTCACCAACGACTACGAGATGCAGGTGCACTCGGTCCAGGGCGAGGTGTTCTTCGAGGTCTCCATGGCTGATGCCTGGGTGTGGGACATGTACCGGCCGGCCCGGTTCGTCAAGCAGGTGAGGGTGTTGACGTTCAGGGACGTGAACATCGAGGAGCTGAACAAGAGCGACCTGGAGCTCCCGGGCGGGTGACGGAGTTGTCCACAACCGGTGAGTAGCTCACCGTGAGTGATGGGCTCGTAACTTCTGCGTGATCGTTGGTGCCGGAGGTGGTGCCGACATGAACGCACGAGGTGCGCTGGGCAAGTACGGCGAGACGCTCGCCGCCCGCCGGCTGGCCGGAGCCGGAATGACCGTCCTGGAGCGGAACTGGCGCTGCGGCAGGACCGGCGAGATCGACATCGTGGCCCGCGACGGCGACGTCCTGGTCGTCTGCGAGGTCAAGACGCGCAGGGGCGGCTCCTTCGAGCACCCGATGGCCGCCGTGACCCCGGACAAGGCGGAGCGGCTGCGGCGGCTCGCCGGCCGCTGGATCCAGACCCACGGAGGAGCCCCGCCCGGCGGGGTCCGCATCGACCTGGTCGGCGTGCTCCTCCCGCGGCGCGGCGCCCCCGTGGTCGAACACGCCCGGGGGGTGGCGTGATGGCGTTCGCGCGTACGTGCTCGGTGGCGCTCGTCGGCGTCGAGGGCGTGGTGGTCGAGGTCCAGGCCGACCTGGAACCGGGAGTGGCGGCGTTCACGCTGGTGGGGCTGCCGGACAAGAGCCTCACCGAGAGCCGGGACCGGGTACGGGCGGCCGTGGTGAACTCGGGCGCCGAGTGGCCCCAGAAGAAGCTGACGGTGGGACTCAGCCCGGCCTCGGTGCCCAAGAGCGGCAGCGGCTTCGACCTCGCCGTCGCCGCGAGCGTCCTGGGCGCCGCGGAACGGATCGACCCGCGGGTGCTCGCCGACATCGTGATGATCGGCGAGCTGGGCCTGGACGGCCGGGTGCGGCCGGTGCGCGGCATCCTGCCGGCGGTACTCGCCGCGGCCGAGGCCGGCTACGAACAGGTGGTCGTACCGGAGTGCGCCGCCGCCGAGGCGTCGCTGGTGCCGGGAGTGTCGGTGCTCGGGGTGCGCAGCCTGCGCCAGCTGATCGCCGTCCTCGCCGACGAACCCGTGCCGGAGGAGGAACAGGACCTTCAGGGCCGCCCCGACCCGCTCATGGCCGGCCTGCGGATGCCCGGCACCGGCGCGGCCACCGGAATGCACAGCATCGGAGCGGCCCAGCACGACCATGGTCACGAGCACGGCCACGACCTCGCCGACGTCGTCGGACAGGAGTCGGCCCGCACGGCCGTGGAGGTCGCCGCGGCCGGCCGCCACCACCTGTTCCTGGAAGGCCCGCCCGGCGCCGGCAAGACCATGCTCGCCGAACGGCTGCCCGCGATCCTGCCCCGGCTCGTCCGTGCCGAGTCCCTCGAGGTCACCGCCGTGCACTCGGTGGCGGGGCTGCTGCCGCCGGGCAGGCCACTGATCGACGTGGCCCCCTACTGCGCTCCCCACCACTCCGCCACGATGCAGGCCCTCGTCGGCGGCGGCCCCGGCATCGCGCGGCCGGGAGCGGTGTCGCTGGCCCATCGGGGCGTCCTGTTCCTGGACGAAACACCGGAATTCAGCAGTCACGCGCTGGACGCTCTGCGCCAGCCGCTGGAGGCCGGGCACGTCGTCATCGCGCGCAGCGCGGGCGTGGTGCGCTTCCCGGCGCGGTTCCTGATGGTGCTCGCCGCCAATCCCTGCCCCTGCGGGCGGTTCTCGCGGACCGACGAGCTGTGCGAGTGCTCGCCGGCGGCGATCCGCCGCTACCAGGCCAGGCTGTCCGGGCCGCTGCTCGACCGGGTCGACCTGCGCGTCGAGGTGGACCGGGTCACACGCAGCCAGCTGGCGGGGGACGGACCCCGGGGCGACTCCACCGCCGCCGTCGCCGACCGGGTGCGCGCGGCCCGGGAGCGGGCTGCCGCGCGCCTCGCGGGCACGCCGTGGCGGTCGAACAGCGAGGTGCCCGGCCGTGAGCTGCGCAGCCGCTGGCGTGCCGCGCCCGGGGCGCTGGAGGAGGCGGAGCGCAGCCTGGAACGCGGCGTGCTCACCGCCCGCGGACTCGACCGGGTCCTGCGCGTGGCCTGGACCGTCGCCGACCTCGTCGGCCACGACCGCCCCGTAGCGGGGGACGTCGCCCTGGCGCTGCAGTTGCGCACCGGTGTGCCGCGGGGCGTTCCGATGGCTCTGGGAGCACTGACGTGAGCGGGGGAGCCGGGCCGACGGGGGACGGCGCCATGAACAGGGACGCGGCGCAGCCGGGGAAAGACGCCCTCTTCCGCGCCGACGCCCTGTTCTGCGGCGGCGGTGGTCAGGTCGAGGGCGACTCCTCAGGGGGAGGTGATCCCGGCGAGGGTGACGCGGTGACGCGTGCTGTGCCCCGGGACGACGGTCGGGAGAGGAGGGCGGACCAGACGGAGGGGGACGGGACAGAGATCGGCGGCGCAGGGGGTGACGACCTGCCGGCCGGGCCGACCCCTGGGGCCGGGATGCCCGGCACGGGGGCGAGATCCGGCGCGGCGGGGACGGACGGCGTGGCCGTCGGAGGTGCCGTCGTCGGGTTCCGCAGCGTCGGTGGGCAGGCAGACGCAAGCGCGGACGCGGATGTGGGGGCCGGTGGAGGAGGTGGGATCGCGGGCGTCCGCACCGACGTCCGCGGCGGCAGGAGCACGGCGCCGGGCGACACGGCGGCCGAGGGCGAGTTGCTGGGCCGGGTCTTCCTCGCCCGGGTTCTCGAACCCGGCGACGAGACCGGCGGCCGGTGGGTGCGTGAGCGCGGCGTCCTGGAAGTGGTGCGGCGCCTGCGCGAGGGCGGACGCGCCCTGCCGGGGGTGAGCGCGAAGCGCTGGGCCGGCCTGTGTGCCCGGGCGGGTCTGGCCGACCCGTGTCGTGACCTGGCCGTCGCCCGGTCCGCGGGGGCGCGGTTCGTGGTCCCCGGGACCGCCGAGTGGCCGGGGCAGCTCGACGACCTCGGTGATGCCCGGCCGCTCGGGCTGTGGGTGCGGGGCACGCCCAGTCTGCGCATGTGGGCGCTGCGGTCGGTCGCCGTCGTCGGCGCCCGCGCCTGCACCGAGTACGGCGCCCACATGGCCGCCACCCTCGCCGCCGGCCTGGCCGAGCGGGGCTGGGTGGTGGTGTCCGGCGGTGCCTACGGCGTCGACGGCGCCGCACACCGGGGTGCCCTGGGCGCCGGCGGCGTCACGGCGGCGGTGCTGGCCTGCGGGGTCGACCGTCCCTACCCGCCCGGGCACACCGCGCTGATCACCAGGATCGCCGAGCAGGGGCTGGTCGTCGGAGAGCTGCCGCCCGGCGATCACCCGACGCCGAGCAGATTCGTCCTACGCAACCGGGTCATCGCCGCGCTCACCCGGGGCACCGTGGTGGTCGAGGCCGCCTACCGCAGCGGTTCGCTGGTCACCGCCCGCGCGGCCCGGCGTCTGGGGCGCCACGTGATGGGCGTGCCCGGACCGGCGACCAGCGCGCTCTCCACGGGGGTGCACGAACTGCTGCGCGGCGACGCGGTGCTCGTCGGCGACGCCGCAGAAGTGGTCGAACTGGTCGGCGACATGGGGGAGCTGCCTCCGGAGCGGCGCGGGCCGGTTCTCCCCACCGATCTGCTGGAGCCCCGGACCCGACAGGTGCTGGCCGGGCTCCCCGGCCGGGGGACGGCGACGGCGGCGGAGGTGGCACGCCGTGCCCAGACCACCGGCGACGACGCGACCGCGAGACTGTACGAGCTTCGAGCGCTTGGTTACGTCGAACGACACGGCGACGGCTGGAAGTTGACACGCCAGGCGATGATCTCGATTCGCGGCGGTCGCAGCCCGCGCTGACGCACCGTGTTCGGCCGTCCGGGGGAAGCCCGACGCCCCTGGGGATTCCGGCAGTTGGGGTATTCGAATGATCACCCAGAGCGATCATCGTCCCCCCTGTAGAGCGTTCGGCGGAACGTATCTGCGTAGGGTCCCCGCCCACTCCTTCGCACACCGCGACGGCCCAGTCACGCTACGCTCACGATGACCCCCACGCAGACGGCCGACGACAGGCGACAACCAGAAAGCAGACCGGCGGCCTCAGGCACACGACATCACGGCAGAAACGGCACTAGGCGACGAATGCCCCAGCACACCTCCGGGTCCGACCGGGCGGCGATCCCCCCAGCCGCCCGCGACGGTGGCAGCGTGCGACCGTCCGCCCCCTCGACACTCGACGAGCTGTGGCGGTCGTACAAGGCGACCGGCGACGAGCGGCTGCGGGAACAGCTGATCCTGCACTACTCGCCCCTCGTGAAGTACGTGGCCGGCCGGGTCAGTGTGGGACTGCCGTCCAATGTCGAGCAGGCCGACTTCGTCTCCTCCGGAGTGTTCGGGCTGATCGACGCCATCGAGAAGTTCGACGTCGACCGCGAGATCAAGTTCGAGACGTACGCGATCACCCGGATCCGGGGCGCGATGATCGACGAACTGCGTGCGCTGGACTGGATCCCGCGCTCGGTGCGGCAGAAGGCACGCAACGTGGAGCGCGCGTACGCGACGCTGGAGGCGCGGCTGCGCCGCACCCCGTCGGAGAGCGAGGTCGCCGTGGAGATGGGGATCGCCGTGGAGGACCTCCACGCGGTCTTCAGCCAGCTGTCGCTGGCCAACGTGGTGGCCCTGGAGGAACTGCTGCACGCGGGCGGCGAGGGCGGCGACCGGCTGAGTCTGATGGACACGCTGGAGGACACCGCCGCCGACAATCCGGTGGAGGTCGCCGAGGACCGCGAGCTGCGACGGCTCCTGGCCCGGGCGATCAACACCCTGCCGGAGCGGGAGAAGACCGTCGTCACGCTGTACTACTACGAGGGCCTCACCCTCGCCGAGATCGGGAACGTGCTGGGCGTGACCGAGAGCAGAGTCAGCCAGATTCACACCAAGTCGGTGTTGCAGCTCCGCGCCAAGCTGGCCGGTTTCGGCCGCTGACCTGGGGTTTCGGCGCGGTGCGCGTCGGCGTCGGCGCGGCGGCCGGTGGTCGTCCGGCCGGTGAGTGACTCCCGTCCGGGGTGCCGCGTCCGTAAAGTGGTGACGTGCCAAGGATTCGAGCGGCCTCTGTGGCCGAGCACCGGTCGATGCAGCGTGCCGCCCTGCTGGACGCGGCACGCTCCCTGTTGTCCGACGGCGGAACGGAGGCGCTGACCTTCCCCGCCCTCGCCGAACGGACGGGCCTCGCGCGGTCGTCCGTGTACGAGTACTTCCGGTCGCGGGCGGCCGTGGTCGAGGAGCTGTGTGCCGTCGACTTCCCCGTCTGGGCGGCGGAGGTCGAGGCGGCGATGGAGCGCGAGACGGCTCCCGGGGCCAAGATCGAGGCGTATGTGCGCACCCAGCTCGACCTGGTCGGGGACCGGCGGCACCGGGCCGTCGTGGCCATCTCCGCGAGCGAGCTGGACGCCGGCGCGCGGGAGAAGATCCGCGCCGCGCACGGCGGGCTGGTCGCGATGATCGTCGAGGCGCTCGGCGACCTGGGGCACGACCAGCCGAGGCTGGCGGCGATGCTCCTCCAGGGCGTCGTGGACGCGGCCGTACGGCGCATCGAGCTGGGCGCGGCGGAGGAGCCCGCGGAGATCACGGAGGCGGCGGTCTCCATGGTGCTGCGGGGCGTTCGGGGCTGACCCCCGCCCGGCCGGGCACCGGCACCCCCAGCACCGGCAGCAGCCTCGACGGACCCGCGTCCAGCAGCCACGGCGGGAGCAGGGACAGCGGGTTCAGATAGACGTCGCCGCGCAGCAGACCCCAGTGCAGGCAGCCGGTGCAGTGCGAGCCCGTCGGCTGCACCGTGCCGAGCACCTCGCCGGCCGCGACCTCGTCGCCCTCCTCCACTGTCGCCTCGACGGGCGCGTACGTGGTCCGCAGGGGCGGGTCACCCGTACCGGCCAGCTCCAGCGAGACCACGCCCCGGCCGGCGACCGGCCCCGCGAACGACACCCGCCCCGCGGCCACCGCCCGTACCGGCGCCCCGCCCGCCGCGGCGAGGTCCACCCCGCGGTGGCCGGGGCCGTACGGGGTCGCCGGAGGCTCCCAGCCCCGCAGAACCGCTGGCCGGTCCCCGACCGGCCAGTGACGGGCCAGAGCCGGCACCACCGGGTCCGGCGCCATCGGGCCCGGCGACCTCCGCGAGGCGTCCGGCACCCCGGCCGCCGGCACCGCCCGGCCCGCCGCCGCGACCGTCACCGCGGCCGCCCCCGCCGCCGGTCGCGGCGGCTCCACGACCAGCACCGCCAGGACGGCCAGCACCGCCGGCACGGTCAGAACGGACAGGACGACCGGCAGCAGTACCGGTCGGGTCCACGCACTCACCCATCGCCTCGTTCGCATGCGGACACCGTCCCGCGCCCGGCCGATCGACGCCCGGCCCTGTGGACCGCGCCCCGGTTGTGGACAGCCGCGTCACCCGGTACCCCGCGGGTCCCGTACACTTCTGGTGGCGATCCGGGTCACCGGGTCGACTTCGCACGCCCCGACACGAGGCCCGCACAGGTCCGTGTCAGCGCCCCTCGGTCCCTCAGGGCAGGCGCATCCGGGCGTCAGGCGCGGGAGCCGTCCGGCTCGCGCGGCACAACCGAGAAAATCAAGGAGATACGGCCATGGCCGTCGTCACGATGCGGGAGCTGCTGGAAAGCGGCGTCCACTTCGGTCACCAGACCCGCCGTTGGAACCCGAAGATGAAGCGCTTCATCTTCACGGAGCGCAACGGCATCTACATCATCGACCTGCTCCAGTCGCTGTCGTACATCGACCGCGCCTACGAGTTCGTCAAGGAGACCGTCGCCCACGGCGGCACGGTCATGTTCGTCGGCACGAAGAAGCAGGCGCAGGAGGCCATCGCCGAGCAGGCCACCCGCGTCGGCATGCCCTACGTCAACCAGCGCTGGCTGGGCGGCATGCTCACCAACTTCTCGACCGTCTACAAGCGCCTGCAGCGCCTGAAGGAGCTCGAGCAGATCGACTTCGAGGACGTGGCCGCCTCCGGCCTCACCAAGAAGGAGCTGCTGGTCCTCTCCCGCGAGAAGGCCAAGCTGGAGAAGACCCTCGGCGGTATCCGCGAGATGTCCAAGGTGCCCAGCGCCGTCTGGATCGTGGACACCAAGAAGGAGCACATCGCGGTCGGCGAGGCCCGGAAGCTCAACATCCCGGTCGTCGCCATCCTCGACACCAACTGCGACCCCGACGAGGTCGACTACAAGATCCCGGGCAACGACGACGCGATCCGCTCCGTCACCCTGCTCACCCGCGTGATCGCCGACGCCGTCGCCGAGGGCCTCATCGCCCGTTCCGGTGCCGCCGGTGGCGCCAAGGGCGACAAGGCCGCCGGTGAGCCGCTCGCCGCGTGGGAGCGCGACCTGCTCGAGGGCGAGAAGGCCGAGAAGAAGGACGACGCCGAGGCCGCCGAGAAGCCCGCCGAGGCTCCTGCCGCCGAGGCCGCCCCGGCTGCCGAGGCCACCGAGGCCCCCGCCGCCGAGGCTCCTGCCGCCGAGGCTGCCGCCACCGAGGCCCCGGCCGCGGACGCCGAGCAGGCCTGACCCCTCACCACCTTCGGGTTCTGGACGGCGGGGGCCCACGAAGCCCCCGCCGTCCGGCCCGTAGATCTTCAGACTTCGAGAGAGATTCCGGAATCATGGCGAACTACACCGCCGCCGACGTCAAGAAGCTCCGCGAGCTCACCGGCGCCGGCATGATGGACTGCAAGAAGGCGCTGGACGAGGCCGAGGGCAACGTCGAGAAGGCCGTCGAGGCGCTCCGCATCAAGGGCCAGAAGGGCGTCGCCAAGCGCGAGGGCCGCTCTGCCGAGAACGGCGCCGTCGTCTCGATCATCGCCGACGACAACACCTCGGGTGTCCTCGTCGAGCTGAAGTGCGAGACGGACTTCGTCGCCAAGGGCGAGAAGTTCCAGAACGTCGCCACGGCCATCGCCGAGCACGTCGCCAAGGCCGCCCCGGCCGACCTCGAGGCCCTGCTCGCCTCCGAGATCGAGGCCGGCAAGACCGTCCAGGCGTACGTGGACGAGGCCAACGCCAACCTCGGCGAGAAGATCGTCCTGGACCGCTTCGCGCAGTTCTCCGGCGGCTTCGTGACCGCGTACATGCACCGCACGATGCCCGACCTGCCCCCGCAGATCGGTGTCCTCGTCGAGCTGGACAAGCCCAACGCCGAGATCGCCAAGGGTGTCGCCCAGCACATCGCCGCCTTCGCGCCGAAGTACCTCTCCAAGGAGGACGTCCCGGCCGAGGTCGTCGAGACCGAGCGCCGCGTCGCCGAGGAGACCACCCGCGCCGAGGGCAAGCCCGAGGCCGCCCTGCCGAAGATCGTCGAGGGTCGCCTCAACGGCTTCTTCAAGGACGCCACCCTGCTGGGCCAGCCCTACGCCCTGGACAACAAGAAGTCCGTCCAGAAGGTGCTGGAAGAGGCCGGTGTCAGCCTGAAGCGCTTCTCGCGCATCAAGGTCGGCATCTGAGTCCGTACCGCGACGGACGTACGACCCCGGTAGGGTCGACAGCAGTCGTCGGCGCCGTTCGCGTATGCCGTTGCGTACACGCGCGTGGCGGCGGACGACAGCAGATCTGACGAGGAGGCCATTGCCGCGTATGGGATGCGAAACCCGCCCCCGCCGGCAGTGGCCTTCTTCGTGTGTGTGACCCACGTAAAAGAGGCGAGATCTCCATGACCACCAAGGCCGAGAAGAGCGACGACGGCAAAGTACGCGGCCGCTTCATGCTGAAGCTGTCCGGAGAGGCCTTCTCCGGCGGTGGGGGCCTGGGCGTCGACCCCGACGTGGTGCACGCCATCGCCCGCGAGATCGCGGCCGTCGTCCGGGACGGCGCGCAGATCGCGATCGTCATCGGCGGCGGCAACTTCTTCCGCGGCGCCGAGCTGCAGGTGCGCGGCATGGACCGCGCCCGCTCCGACTACATGGGCATGCTCGGCACCGTGATGAACTGCCTGGCGCTCCAGGACTTCCTGGAGAAGGAGGGCGTCGACTGCCGCGTGCAGACCGCCATCACCATGGGCCAGGTCGCCGAGCCCTACATCCCGCTGCGCGCCGTGCGCCACCTGGAGAAGGGGCGCGTGGTCATCTTCGGCGCCGGTATGGGCATGCCCTACTTCTCCACCGACACCACCGCCGCGCAGCGCGCCCTCGAGATCGACGCCGAGGCCCTGCTCATGGGCAAGAACGGCGTGGACGGGGTCTACGACTCCGACCCCAAGACCAACCCGGACGCCGTGAAGTTCGACGCGCTCGGCTACGGCGAGGTCATCACCCGCGATCTGAAGGTCGCCGACGCCACGGCCGTCACGCTCTGCCGCGACAACAGCCTCCCGATCGTGGTCTTCGAGCTACTGAAGGAGGGCAATATCGCCCGCGCCGTCAAGGGTGAGAAGATCGGCACGCTCGTGGGGGACCAGGGCAGCCGGGACTGACCGGAGAACACCCCCCGTCCGCGGACGCCACCTGTCCGGGGGACGGACGGGGCGGGACCGGGCCGGGGGATGGACAATGTCCCGCCGGTCGGGAACCGTGCAGGAAGAACGCGACGCAGCCGGCCGCCGCCCCGCAAGGGCAACCGCAGCCGGGCCTACTCAAGACACGCAGGAGCAAGTGGTGATCGAAGAGACCCTCCTCGAGGCCGAGGAGAAGATGGAGAAGGCCGTCGTGGTCGCCAAGGAGGACTTCGCCGCGATCCGCACCGGCCGTGCGCACCCGGCGATGTTCAACAAGATCGTGGCCGACTACTACGGCGCGCTGACGCCGATCAACCAGCTGGCCTCGTTCTCCGTGCCCGAGCCGCGCATGGCCGTGGTGACCCCCTTCGACAAGAGCGCCCTGCGCAACATCGAACAGGCGATCCGCGACTCCGACCTGGGCGTCAACCCCAGCAACGACGGCAACATCATCCGGGTGGTGTTCCCCGAGCTCACCGAGGAGCGCCGCCGCGACTACATCAAGGTCGCCAAGGCCAAGGGCGAGGACGCCAAGGTCTCGATCCGCTCCGTGCGCCGCAAGGCCAAGGACGGCATCGACAAGATGGTCAAGGACGGCGAGGTCGGCGAGGACGAGGGCCGCCGTGCGGAGAAGGAGCTCGACGACACCACCGCCAAGTACGTCGCACAGGTGGACGAGCTCCTGAAGCACAAGGAAGCTGAGCTGCTCGAAGTCTGATGAACGACTCTTCCTGGGGAGCGCCGCCACAAGCCGGGTACTGGGGGCCGTCCGACCAGGGACCCGTCCAGGGCGCCGCCCCGGCGGGTCCCGCGTACGATGCGCACTACGCGCAGCAGACTCGCCCCATGCCCATCGTGCCCGACGTACCCGAACACGGCGGAGACCAGGACGACGACCAGGGGACCGCTCGGCCGGGCGGTCCCCTGTTCCGGGACGAGCCGTTCCACGACCAGCCCGGTCGCGACGAGCCGTACCGCGACCAGAATCCGTCGGCGCAGCCGTATGCGGCGGTGCCGCAGAATCCGGAGCCCATGCCCGACGCCCCGCAGCCGGCGCAGCCCCAGCCGCCGCAGAAGAAGAGCGCGGGGCGCGACCTGGGGGCCGCGATAGGGGTCGGTGTCGGCCTCGGCGTGGTGATCATCGCGTCGCTGTTCGTCGTCAAGGCCGTCTTCGTCGGCGTGGTGGTGATCGCCGTCGTGGTGGGCCTGTGGGAGCTGACCAAGCGTCTGGAGGAGCGCAAGGGCATCAAGGCGCCCCTCGTGCCGCTCGCCATCGGCGGTGCGGCGATGGTGGTCGCCGGCTACGCGCGCGGCGCCGAGGGGGCGTGGATCGCCATGGCCCTCACGGCCCTCGCGGTCCTCGTCTGGCGGATGACGGAGCCGCCCGAGGGCTACCTCAAGGACGTCACCGCGGGCCTGTTCGCAGCCTTCTACGTGCCGTTCCTGGCCACGTTCGTCACCATGATGCTGGCGGCGGACGACGGCGCCTGGCGCGTCCTGGTCTTCCTGATGCTGACGGTCGTCAGCGACACCGGGGCCTACGCCGTCGGCTGGCGCTTCGGCAGGAAGAAGCTCGCCCCGCGCATCAGCCCCGGCAAGACGCGTGAGGGTCTGCTGGGAGCGGTGGCGTTCGCGATGGCGGCGGGCGCGCTGTGCGTGCAGTTCCTGATCGAGGACGGCACCTGGTGGCAGGGCCTGCTGCTCGGCCTCGCGGTCGCGGTCAGCGCCACCCTGGGCGACCTCGGCGAGTCCATGATCAAGCGCGACCTCGGCATCAAGGACATGGGCACCCTCCTGCCGGGTCACGGCGGCATCATGGACCGCCTGGACAGCCTGCTGCCGACGGCGCCGGTGGTGTGGTTGCTGCTGGTGATCTTCGTCGGGTCGGGTTGACAGCCATCCGGTAGCATGGGAAGGGCCTGCGGCATCTGCTGCGGGCCTTTCCGTGTATCCCCGCCGATGCGGGGATGTTCCAGTGAGGTCTCCTGGCTTCGGCATGGCCCTGCCGTTGTCCCCGCAGACGCGGGGGGTTGCCACAGGCCCGCCGTCATGAGGAGTTGTCCGACCGTGGCCCGTCCAGCCCCCGGTGAGCTCACCTTCGCCGCACCCCGCGGAGCGAAGCGGCCGCCGCGGCACCTTGCCGACCTCACGCCCGCCGAGCGCAAGGAGGCCGTCGCCGCGATCGGTGAGAAGCCGTTCCGCGCGAAGCAGCTCTCCCAGCACTACTTCGCGCGGTACGCGCACGACCCCGAGCAGTGGACCGACATCCCCGCCGGTTCGCGCGAGGGGCTGCGGGAGGCCCTGCTGCCCGAGCTGATGACGGTCGTACGGCACCTGTCGACCGACCAGGGGACCACGCGCAAGACGCTGTGGAAGCTGTTCGACGGGACGCTGGTCGAGTCCGTCCTCATGCGCTACCCGGACCGGGTGACCATGTGCATCAGCTCCCAGGCCGGCTGCGGGATGAACTGCCCGTTCTGCGCCACCGGCCAGGCCGGTCTCGACCGCAACCTGTCGACCGCCGAGATCGTGCACCAGATCGTGGACGGCATGCGGGCGCTCAGGGACGGCGAGGTCCCCGGAGGCCCCGCGCGGCTCAGCAACATCGTGTTCATGGGCATGGGCGAGCCCCTCGCCAACTACAACCGGGTCGTGGGCTCCATCCGCCGGCTCACCGACCCCGAGCCGGACGGTCTTGGGCTCTCCCAGCGCGGCATCACCGTCTCCACGGTCGGTCTCGTCCCCGCGATCCACCGCTTCACCGGCGAGGGCTTCAAGTGCCGCCTCGCCATCTCCCTGCACGCCCCCGACGACGAGCTGCGCGACACCCTCGTCCCCGTCAACACGCGGTGGCAGGTGCGGGAGGTGCTGGACGCCGGGTTCGAGTACGCGGCGAAGTCCGGGCGCCGGCTGTCCATCGAGTACGCCCTGATCCGCGACATCAACGACCAGGCCTGGCGCGGTGACCGTCTCGGGCGGCTGCTCAAGGGCAGGCCCGTGCACGTGAACCTGATCCCGCTCAACCCCACGCCCGGCTCCAAGTGGACCGCGTCCCGGCCCGAGGACGAGAAGGCGTTCGTGGAGGCGATCGCGGCGCACGGTGTGCCGGTGACGATCCGGGACACCCGGGGGCAGGAGATCGACGGGGCGTGTGGTCAGCTCGCCGCGAGCGAGCGGTAACCTGACCGGCGGAAGTACGTCAGCACAGTCACATCTTCATATTCCGACAGGGGAGCGCCACAGCGCTGAGAGTGCGGCACCGGCCGCAGACCCTCCGAACCTGGCCCAGGTCATTCTGGGTAGGGAGATCGGTCACCACTCGAGCTGTTGCGCCCTGCCCGGGACCCTCGCCAGGGGTTCCGGGCGGGGCCGCGTCTTCTCCTGGTCACCCAGGAGGAATTCAGTGAGCATCACCAAGAAGGTCAGCGTCCTGGCCGTCGGCCTCGGCATGGTCGGCACCCTGGCCGCCTGCGGATCGTCGTCCGACGACGCCGGCAGCGGCTCCGGCGACTCCAAGACCGTGACCCTGGTCAGCCACGACTCGTGGGCCGCGTCCAAGGACGTCGTCGCCGCCTTCGAGAAGGAGTCCGGCTACAAGGTCAAGGTCCTGGAGGACGGCGACGCCGGGCAGGCCGTCAACAAGGCCATCCTCACCAAGGACAACCCGCAGGGCGACGTCTTCTTCGGCGTCGACAACACCCTGCTGTCCCGCGCGCTCGACAACGGCCTGTTCCAGCCGTACGAGGCGAAGGGCTCCGACCAGGTCCTGCCCGCGTACCGGGCCGACCAGGACAAGCACCGGGTCACTCCGGTCGACACCGGCGACATCTGCGTCAACTACGACAAGGCGTACTTCGAGAAGCACGACCTCGCTCCGCCGAAGTCCCTCGACGACCTGGCCGAGCCCGCGTACAAGGACCTGCTCGTCACCGAGAACGCGGGCAGCTCCTCGCCGGGGCTCGGGTTCCTGCTCGGCACCGCCGCCCAGTACGGCGACGAGGGCTGGGAGGGCTACTGGAAGAAGCTCAAGGCGAACGGCGTCAAGGTCGTCGACAGCTGGGAGCAGGCCTACAACGAGGAGTTCTCCGGCTCGTCCGGCGGCAAGAAGGCGGGAGGCGACCGTCCGCTCGTCGTCTCCTACGCCTCCTCCCCGCCGGCCGAGGTCATCTACGCCGACCCGCAGCCGGACACCGCCCCCACGGGCGTCGCCGACGGCACCTGCTTCCGGCAGGTCGAGTACGCGGGCCTGCTCAGCAACGCCGAGAACCCCGCGGGCGGCAAGGCGCTCCTCGACTTCCTGCTGAGCAAGAGGTTCCAGGAGGACATGCCGCTGAACATGTTCGTCTACCCGGTGCGGGAGGGCGCGCGGATCCCCGAGGCGTTCACCAAGTTCGGGCCGCAGGCGAAGGACCCGCAGACCCTGGACCCGGCGAAGATCGCCGGCAACCGTGACCAGTGGGTCAAGTCGTGGACCTCGCTCGTACTGAAGTGAGCCGAGAAGGCGAGCGGACGGTGAAATCGGCGGTGAAATCAGCGGTGACGCCGACGGGCACCGCGCGCGGGAGTGCGGCCCGGCTCGGCCTCATGGCCGTGCCCGTCGCGTTCTTCGCGGTGTTCTTCGCCTACCCCGTCGCCGCCATCGTCGCGCGCGGCCTGAAGGTGGACGGAGTCTGGCAGCTCGGCCGGGTCGGGGACGTGCTGGCGCAGTCCGACGTCCGGCACGTCCTGTGGTTCACCACCTGGCAGGCGCTGGCGTCCACCGCGCTCACCCTGCTGATCGCCCTGCCCGGCGCCTACGTCTTCGCCCGCTTCGACTTCCCCGGCAAGCAGGTCCTGCGGGCCGTGGTGACCGTGCCGTTCGTGCTGCCGACGGTCGTCGTCGGCACGGCGTTCCTGGCCCTGGTCGGGCGCGGCGGGCTGCTGGACGAGCTGTGGGGCCTGCGCCTGGACACCACGGTGTGGGCGATCCTGCTCGCGCACGTCTTCTTCAACTACGCCGTCGTCGTCCGCACCGTCGGCGGCCTCTGGGCGCAGCTCGATCCGCGCCAGGAGGAGGCCGCGCGGATGCTGGGCGCCTCGCGCCTGCGGGCCTGGCGGCAGGTGACGCTGCCCGCGCTGGCGCCCGCCGTGGCCGCCGCCGCGCTGATGGTCTTCCTGTTCACCTTCACCTCATTCGGCGTCGTCCAGATCCTCGGCGGACCCACCTTCTCCACCCTCGAGGTGGAGATCTACCGCCAGACCTCGCAGGTCTTCGACCTGTCCACGGCGGCCGTGCTGACGCTGGTCCAGTTCGCGGCCGTCGCCGCCGTCCTCGCCGTGCACGCGTGGACGGTACGCCGGCGCGAGAGCGCCCTGCGGCTCGTGGACGCGGCCACGACCGCGCGCCGGCCGCGCGGGGCAGGACAGTGGACGCTGCTCGCCGGTGTCCTGGGCGTGATCGTCGTCCTGCTGGTCCTGCCGCTCGCGGTGCTGGCCCAGCGGTCGCTCGGCGCGTCCGGCTTCGGCTACTACCGGGCGCTGGCCCGCGAGGACGGCGGCGCCTTCCTCGTCCCGCCGATCGAGGCGATCGGCAACTCCCTCCAGTACGCCGTCGCCGCCACCGCCATCGCCGTGGTGATCGGCGCGCTGGCCGCGACCGCCCTCACCCGGCGCGACGCGGGCCGCTTCGTGCGCGGGTTCGACGCGCTGCTGATGCTGCCGCTCGGAGTGTCGGCCGTGACGGTCGGCTTCGGCTTCCTGATCGCGCTGGACGAACCCCCGCTGGACCTCAGGTCGTCCTGGATCCTGGTGCCGCTCGCGCAGGCGCTGGTGGGCGTCCCGTTCGTCGTACGGACCATGCTGCCGGTGCTGCGGGCGGTGGACGGGCGGCTGCGGGAGGCGGCGGCGGTGCTGGGCGCGTCGCCGTGGCGGGTGTGGCGCGAGGTGGACCTGCCGATGGTGCGGCGAGCGCTGCTGGTGGCGGCCGGCTTCGCCTTCGCGGTGTCGCTCGGGGAGTTCGGGGCCACCGTGTTCATCGCGCGGCCCGACAACCCGACGCTGCCGGTCGCCGTGGCGCGGCTCCTTGGCCGGCCCGGGGACATGAACTACGGCCAGGCGATGGCCCTTTCGACGATTCTGATGCTGGTGTGCGCGGTGGCCCTGGTGGTGCTGGAGCGGCTGCGGACCGACCGGAGCGGGGAGTTCTAGACATGCCGGCCAGCCTGTTGAGCCTGGAAGGCGCGACCGTCCGCTTCGGCGGGCGGCCCGTGCTCGACGACGTCGACCTGGGGGTCGCCGAGCACGAGGTGGTGTGCGTGCTCGGGCCCAGCGGCAGCGGCAAGTCGACGCTGCTGCGGGCGGTCGCCGGGCTCCAGCCGCTGGACGCCGGCCGGGTGACGCTCGACGGACGGGACCAGACCGGGGTGCCCGCGCACCGGCGCGAGGTCGGGCTGATGTTCCAGGACCACCAGCTGTTCCCGCAGCGGGACGTGGCCGGAAACATCGCCTTCGGGCCGCGGATGCGCGGCGCGTCCCGGACGGAGCAGCAGGCCCGGGTGGGGGAGCTGCTGGAGCTGGTCGGGCTGCCGGGTGCCGCCCGCCGGTCCGTCGCCGCGCTCTCCGGCGGTGAGCAGCAGCGGGTGGCCCTGGCCCGCGCCCTCGCGCCCCGGCCCCGGCTGCTGATGCTGGACGAGCCGCTCGGCCAGCTCGACCGCTCGCTGCGGGAACGCCTCGTGGTGGAACTGCGGGAGCTGTTCGGCCGGCTGGGCACCACGGTGCTGGCCGTGACGCACGACCAGGGCGAGGCGTTCGCGCTGGCCGACCGGGTCGTGGTGATGCGGGACGGGCGGATCGCCCAGTCAGGGACGCCGTTGGAGGTTTGGCAGCGTCCGGCGGACGCCTTCGTGGCCCGTTTCCTCGGCTTCGACAACGTGACCGACGCGTCCGTCGCCGGGCAGGCCGCCGACACCCCCTGGGGCAAGGTGCCGGTCCCCGAGGGCGCCCCGCAGGGCTCGCGCACGGTGCTCGTGCGGCCGGCCGGAGTCCGTATCGTCCCCGCCGACGAGGGCCTGCGCTGCACGGTCACGGCCCGCACCTTCCGCGGTACGCACGTCGCCGTCCACCTCCAGCCGCAGGACGCGCCCCGCCTGGAGGCGGCCTGCGCGCTGCGGGACGCGCCCGAGGTCGGGGACGCGGTCGGCGTGGAGTTCGATGTGGCCGAAACGGTGGTGCTCGGGTGATCGTTCCGTTCGTAGGGTGAGCGCATGACACTCCTCGCGCACGAACGGTACTGCGACGAAATCGTCCACCAGGTGGGCCGGCTGGGGGCCGTGGTCACGTCCGGTGCGGATCTGTCCGCCACCGTGCCGACCTGCCCCGACTGGACCCTGGAGGAGCTGGTACGGCACGTCGGCCGGGCCCTGCGCTGGACCGGCCTGATCGTCGGCACCCGCGCCGAGGAGGAAGTCCCGATGGACCGGGTGCCGGGCAACGAGGGGCCCGCGACGACCGGGGACGCGGCGGCGCTGGAGGCGTGGCTGACGGAGTCCGGCGAGGTGGTCGTCGGTGCGCTGCGGGAGGCCGGGCCGGATGCGCGCGCGTGGTCCTGGGCCGGCGTCGACACCGCGGGATTCTGGGCGCGGCGGATGACCCACGAGATCGTCGTCCACGGGGCGGACGCGGTACTGGCGGCCGGTCTGCCCCTTCAGCCGGTCGCGGCCGACGTGGCGGCCGACGCGGTCGACGAGTGGCTGGACATCGTGCGGTTCGTGCAGCGGGTGCTCCCCGGCACGGCGGCGAAGGAGCTGCGCTCCCCGGGCAGCAGCATCCACCTGCACGCCACCGACACCCCGGCCGAGCTGAACGCCGAGTGGCTGATCGAGCTGCCCGACGAGGGCATCACCTGGCGCCGCGGCCACGAGAAGGCGACCGTGGCGCTGCGCGGCCCGCTCACGGACGTACTGATGTCCTTCTACGGCCGGCTGCCGCTGGACGCCCCGGGACTCGAGGTGCTCGGTGACCGCAAGCTGCTCGAACTCTGGCTGGAAAAGGCGACGTTCGGCTGACACGACGGTGGCCCGCCCCTGGACGGGACGGGCCACCGCTGTGTGAACCGGTGTACGTGAACCGGTGTGCGGGCGTCAGCGGTTGCTGTTGGCTCCGCGACGGCGCAGGCCGAAGAAGACGGCACCGCCACCGACGACGACCAAGGCCGCCGCGATACCGGCGATCATGCCGGTGTTGGAGTTGGCACCGGTCTCGGCGAGGTTGGACTCACCGGCCGCCGGGGACGGGGCGTTGTCGCTCGGCGCGGCCGCCGGCGCACTGCTCTCCGGCTGCGACGGCGCGGGGGCCGACGTGGAGGGCTCCGGCGCCGGGGACTCCGTCTCGTCGGACGGGGTCGAGGAGCTCTCCGACGGGGTCGGGGTCGGGGTCGGCGTGTCCTCGGTCTTGCAAGGCGTCGACGGGGTGGTGACGTCCGGCTTGATGAACTCGTCGACGTACCGGTCGGCCTTGATGTGGACGCGGTAATCCGTGTTCGGCTTCCAGTCCACGGCGAAGGAGACGGTGGTGCCCTCCTTGGAGCCCTTGACCGTCTCCTGGCCGACCTGTTCGCCAGTGCTCTTCAGGGTGACGGTGACGGTGGCCGGGATGCCGGCCGGGTCCACGTCGGTGACGGTGATGACACCGTTGTCGCCGTCGCACTGGGCTTCGGCGGAGAACTCGCTGATGTCGCAGGCGAGGGCGGAGCCGGAGGCGCTGAGCGCCAGGGCCGCGGAGGCGGCGACGACGCCGAGGGCGCGGACACCACGGCGGGATGCCGTACGGCTGATTATGGACAGGACTGCCACGTTTGTCCTTTACGGGAGCGCGGATGCGGGGGGTGGTGAGTGTGCCGACACTCGATGACGCGGCATCAGCACACCCATGAGCCTCACTGGTCTATAAGCGGGGCGTAAGAAGTGTCAACGCATATGCCGGACAGGGGCGTTGACTTTGCCGTCTTATTAACCGCCGAGACGTTTCAGCGCCTCGGGAGCCTCGTCGATCCGGCCAACCAGTGCGATTCGAGACTCCATCGCCCGGCCCTTCGCGAGCGACCGCAGCAGCGGCCACGCCGGCAGGGTCCCGGTCCAGTGCTCCCGGTCCACGAGCACCATGGGGGTGGGCTCGCCGCGCGACTCGTAGTAGTTCGGCGTCGCGTTGTCGAAGATCTCCTGCAAGGTGCCGGCCGCACCCGGCAGGAACACGACGCCCGCCGTGGAGCGGGCCAGCAGGCCGTCCTCGCGGGTGGCGTTGGCGAAGTACTTGGCGATGTGCGCGGCGAAGGCGTTGGGCGGCTCGTGGCCGTAGAACCAGGTCGGGATGCCGATCGAGGCGCCGCCGTCCGGCCAGCGCTCCCGCACCTCGAACGCGGACCGCGCCCAGTCGCCGATCGACGGCGCGAACGACGGGACCTTGGCGAGCAGCGCCAGGGCGTCGTCCAGCATCCCGTCCTCGAACGGGGCGGCGTACGCGCCGAGGTTGGCCGCCTCCATCGCGCCCGGGCCGCCGCCCGTGGCCACCAGGAGCCCGGCGCGGGCCAGTTCGCGGCCCAGGCGGGCGGCGCCCGCGTACTCCGCGGTGCCGCGGGCCATGGCGTGGCCGCCCATGACACCCACCACCCGGGCGCCGGCGACGAGTTCGTCCAGGGCGTCCGAGACGGCGTCGTCGTGGACGGCGCGCAGCATCGAGGCGAACACGTCGCCGTCGGCCTTGGTCTGCTGGAACCATGCGTACGCGAGGGCGTCCGGTGTCGCCTCGTAGCCCTCGGCGAGGTGGGCGTACAACTCGTCGGGGGAGTAGACGCGTCCCCGGTACGGGTCGAAGGGGAGGCCCGGTATGGGCGGGAAGACCAGGGCGCCGGCGGAGCGCACCCGGGCGGCCGCCGCCGGGGCCATCGGGCATCCGAGGAAGACGGCGCCCGTGGCGTCGGCGGCGAGCAGGGCGTCCGTACGGTCCGTCAGGTCGACGGCCTGGACGCGGTGGTGGGCGAGGGAGCCGGGGGCCGCGACGACGCGGTCGAACTCGTCGAGGCTCTCGATCTCCCGGTCGTGGGAGGCGTGGTGGGACTGGAACTGTGACAGTGACGGTGACCCGTGCGGTGACCGGGCCTTGCGCTGGGCGGGTGTCTGATCGGATGTCGGATCCACCCGCCCATGCTAGGCACGCGCCCGGATCAGCCCTCGACCGCCGCCGGGTCCATCCACACGACCTCGAAGGTGTGGCCGTCGACGTCGTCGAAGGCCCGGCCGTACATGAAGCCGTGGTCCTGCGTCTCGCCGGAGACCGAGCCGCCGGCCGCGACCGCCTTGTCCACCAGCTCGTCGACCTTCTCGCGGCTCTCGGCGCTCAGCGCGATCAGCACCTCGCTGGACTTCGTCGAGTCCGCGATCTCCTTCTTCGTGAACTCGCGGTACTTCTGCGGCGTGTGCACCATCACGACGATGGTGTCGCTCACCGGGAACGAGGCGGTGTTGTCGTCGCTGAACTGCGCGTTGAGCTCCCACCCCAGCCCGGTGAAGAACTTCTTGGAGGTGTCGAGGTCGTTGGTGGCCAGGTTCAGGAAGATCATCTGCTGGTACATGGGGGGCCTCTCCCGTTGATGTGCCGCCGCTGTCGTGCGGTTCGTGTGCCGTGCCGTTCGAAGAGGTAGACGGGAGGCGGCCCCGGAACTCATCGCCGGTCCGGGGACTTTCTCGAAAAGGATTCTTGCCGCTCGGCTGCGGCTCGGCCGAGGCTCAGTGGTCCAGCGGCAGTGCCGCCAGCACCGCGACGACCAGGGTCAGCGGACCGAACAGGGCGAGCAGGGCGGCGGTGCGTACGGCGGCGGCGCCGCGCAGGGTCGCCGGGGGTGCGCCGAGGCGCAGCAGGGCGTCCGTGGTGTCGGCGCGGGCGTGCTTGGCGGCGACGGCGGCAGTGAGGAGGGTGGCGACCGTGCAGCCGGCCACGAGGAGGGCGCCCAGCGTGGCCAGCGGGCCGAAGGCCGGGCCGTCGCCGTCGTACACCGTGGCCGCCACGTAGGCCGCGGCGGCCACGGCGGCCACGACACCGAGGGGGCGGCCGATGCGGTGGGACTCCTCCATGAGGACGCGGCCGGCCAGGAGGCGCAGGGCGCCGGGGCGGGCGGCCTGGAGCAGGCGGCCGCACAGATGGGTGAGGCCCGGGCCGGCCAGGGCGAGGCCCAGGGCGGCGAGGGCCCAGCCGATCAGGACACCGGCGGAGGGGGCCGTGCCGGGGGTGGGGGCGGTGGAGGCGTTGCCGGTGTAGGTCTCGACGGTGAGGCCCGCGGCGAGTACGGCGATGCCCCAGGGGAGGGCGGTGGTGCTCTGGGGGCGGGGGGCCGGCTCTGGGGCGGGCTCGGGCTGCGGGTCCAGCGTCTGTGTGGTGACCGGCGTCTCCGCTGCGCCGTCCGTCGGGGCTGGGGGCCGGGGGTCACTCACCTGCGTGCGCAGGCCGCCGCCTGCGCCCACCTGTGCCGCCACGTCGGCGCGACTGCCCGCAGCCACGTCGGCACGACTGCCCGCAGTCACGGCGGTGGTTCGGGAGCCGAAGCGGCCGTAGGCGCCGAAGGTTTCTCGGGTCTTGCCCCAGCCGTACGCGCCGAAGCGGCCGTAGCCGCGCGGTGCCGTGGTGGTGGGCCGGGGGTCGCGGGGGCGCAGCGTGTGGGCCACCGCGGCCGACGCGAGGGCCGGTACGAGGACGAGCAGGGTCAGGACGGCCGGGGCGGGCAGGGACTGGCCGACGGCCAGGGCGTCGGCCGCCACGCGGCCCGAGGGCGGGCCGCCCGTCAGGTCGCCGCGCAGCTGGAGGTAGAGGAACAGGGCCGCCACCGAACCGAGCGCGGCGGCCAAGGCCGTCGTCGTCGCCGAGACGGCCATCAGCCGGCCCGGGCCCAGGCCGATCGCCGACAGCCCCGAGCGGGGCCGGGTCCCGGGGTCGGTGCGGGCCACGGTCACCGCGAGGTGCACCGCGGCGGCCAGCGGCGCCGCGCACCAGGCGAGACGGAGCGCGGCGGCGCCGGGTGTGTCCGGGTGGCTCAGGGCGTAGCCGAGGGCGGACAGCAACAGGAAGCCCGTGCCCGCCGAAGCCACCGCGACCAGCAGGCGGCGCAGGTGGACGGCGAGGTGGGCGGTGCGGGTCAGGCGGAGAGCGAGCACGCCGCCCGGCCTTCCGTTCCGGGAGTCCCGGCGGCACCCGTGGCCACCGCGGTCTCGGCGAGCGGGGGGAGGTGCACGGTCCGTACCCGGCGTCCGTCGAGGAGCGCCACCGCGCGGTCCGCCAGGGCGGCGGTCTGCGCGTCGTGGGTGGCGAGCAGGACGGTGATGCCGTGCGAGCGGGCCGCCGTGGTGAGCGTCCGCAGCACCTGGGCACGGTCGGCGCGGTGCAGGGGTGCCGTCGGCTCGTCGGCGAAGAGGACCGCCGGGGCGACGGCGAGGGCGCGGGCGATGCAGACGCGCTGCCGCTCGGCCTGCTGGAGTTCGTGCGGGCGCCTGCGCGCCTTGCCGCCGACGTCGAGGCGGTCCAGCCAGTCCAGGGCGGCGGTCTTTGCCCGGCGCCGGCCGGTGCCGCGCAGCATGAGGGGGAGCGCGGCGTTCTCCCACGCGTTCAGCTCCGGGACGAGCGCCGGGGCGGGGTCGATCCAGCCGAAGCGGTCGCGGCGCAGGCGTTCCCGGCTCAGCGGACCCATGGTGTGCACCGGCACGCTGTTGAACCACACCTCGCCGTCCTGCGGCTTGACCAGGCCGGACAGGCACCGCAGCAGCGTGGTCTTGCCACTGCCGCGCGGTCCGCTCACGGCGAGGATCTCGCCCTCGCGCACACCGAGCGACACGCCCTGCAACGCGGGGGAGCCGTCGTGGTGCTGGAAGTGCAGGGCGCGGGCCCAGAGCACATCGTTGTCCGGCGGGGCCTCCATGGGCGTACACCTCGGTTCTGATCCGTATTTCCCCGGTCGTGTCGTCCCCCTTCCGGGGGAACGAAGACGGGGCCGATCGGTCACTGGGCACGCTAGGCAGTCCCCGCGCGGGGGCCGGACAGCACGAGGCCCCGGGCCGCCGTGTCTCACTCGAACGGGCGGCGCCGGGGCCGGTGATGATCGTCCCAAAGGATGATCGGAGGATGATCAGAGCTTCGTCCACGCCTCCGTCAGCGTGGCGCGCAGGATCTGCTCGATCTCGTCGAAGGTCTCCTGGTTGGAGATCAGCGGCGGGGCGAGCTGGATGACCGGGTCGCCGCGGTCGTCGGCACGGCAGTACAGGCCGTTCTCGAAGAGCTTCTTGGAGAGGAAGCCGTACAGGACCCGCTCGGTCTCCTCCTCGTTGAAGGACTCCTTGGTCGTCTTGTCCTTGACCAGCTCGATGCCGTAGAAGAAGCCGTTGCCGCGGACGTCGCCGACGATCGGCAGGTCGTGCAGCTTCTCCAGGGTGGCGCGGAAGGCGCCCTCGTTGTCCAGCACGTGCTGGTTGAGGCCCTCGCGCTCGAACAGGTCGAGGTTGGCGATGCCGACCGCGGCGGAGACCGGGTGGCCGCCGAAGGTGTAGCCGTGCAGGAAGGTGTTGTCGCCCTTGTAGAACGGCTCGGCGAGGCGGTCGGAGATGACGCAGGCGCCGATCGGGGAGTAGCCCGAGGTCATGCCCTTGGCGCAGGTGATCATGTCCGGGACGTAGCCGAACTTGTCGCAGGCGAAGGTCGTGCCGAGGCGCCCGAAGGCGCAGATGACCTCGTCCGAGACGAGCAGCACGTCGTACTGGTCGCAGATCTCGCGCACCCGCTGGAAGTAGCCGGGCGGGGGCGGGAAGCAGCCGCCCGCGTTCTGCACGGGCTCCAGGAAGACCGCCGCGACGGTCTCCGGGCCCTCGAACAGGATCTGCTGCTCGATCTGGTCGGCGGCCCAGCGGCCGTAGGCCTCGGGGTCGTCGCCGTGGATCGGGGCGCGGTAGATGTTGGTGTTCGGCACCTTGTGCGCGCCGGGGACCAGCGGCTCGAAGGGGGCCTTGAGCGCGGGCAGGCCGGTGATGGACAGGGCCCCCTGCGGGGTGCCGTGGTAGGCCACCGCGCGGGAGATCACCTTGTACTTGGTGGGCTTGCCGGTCAGCTTGAAGTACTGCTTGGCGAGCTTCCAGGCGGTCTCCACCGCCTCGCCGCCGCCGGTGGTGAAGAAGACCTTGTTGAGGTCGCCGGGGGCCTCGTTCGCTAGGCGCTCGGCCAGCTCGACGGCCTTGGGGTGGGCGTAGGACCACACCGGGAAGAAGGCCAGCTCCTGCGCCTGCTTCGCGGCCGCTTCGGCCAGCTCCGTGCGGCCGTGTCCGGCCTGGACCACGAACAGGCCGGCGAGACCGTCGAGGTAGCGCTTGCCCTTGTCGTCGTAGATGTGGGTGCCCTCACCGCGGACGATAGTGGGGACGGGGGCGTTCTCGTACGACGACATGCGGGTGAAGTGCATCCACAGGTGGTCGTACGCGGTCTTGCTGAGGTCCTTGGGGCTGTCGGTGCTCACGATTATCGGGTTCCCCACATATAGGTCTGCTTCTTGAGCTTCAGGTAGACGAAGCTCTCGGTGGAGCGCACGCCGGGCACGGCCCGGATGCGTCGGTTGATGACCTCCAGGAGGTGGTCGTCGTCCTCGCAGACGACCTCCACCATCAGGTCGAAGGAGCCCGCGGTCATCACCACGTACTCGCACTCGGACATGGCCGACAGCGCCTCGGCCACCGACTCCACGTCGCCCTCGACGTTGACGCCGACCATCGCCTGGCGCCGGAAGCCCACCGTGAGCGGGTCCGTGACGGCGACGATCTGCATGACGCCCTGGTCGAGCAGCTTCTGGACGCGCTGGCGCACGGCCGCCTCCGACAGGCCCACGGCCTTGCCGATGGCGGCGTAGGGCCGGCGGCCGTCCTCCTGGAGCTGCTCGATGATGGCGAGGGAGACGGCGTCCAACTGGGGACCGCCGTTCCTGGACTCGCGGGAGTCCTTCTGGTCTGCGCTTCGACTGGCCACGGCTTCACTGTGCACGACGTATCGACAGTTTCGCAAGGCCGGATCGATGAAATTCGTTGTTTCGATCGCTTCAGACTGCGGATATCGCAACCCTGAGGGGAGTGGGGGTGTTGAAAACGTCGGCACTCCGTCTAGGGTGGGTGTCTCAGTCAATGGACACCCGAACTTGGAGGGCCGGCAGTGAGCACCGAGCTGCGTCGTCTGCGCAATTACATCGACGGTGAGTTCCGGGACGCCGCCGACGGACGGACCACGGAAGTGGTCAACCCCGCCACGGGCGAGGCGTACGCGACCGCCCCCCTGTCCGGGCAGGCGGACGTGGACGCCGCGATGGCGGCCGCCGCGGCGGCCTTCCCGGCGTGGCGGGACCTGGTCCCGGCCGAGCGGCAGAAGGCCCTGCTGAAGATCGCGGACGCGTTCGAGGAGCGGGCCGAGGAGCTGATCGCGGCCGAGGTGGAGAACACGGGCAAGCCGATCGGGCTGACCCGCTCCGAGGAGATCCCGCCGATGGTCGACCAGATCCGCTTCTTCGCGGGCGCGGCGCGGATGCTGGAGGGCCGCGGCGCCGGCGAGTACATGGAGGGTCTGACCTCCTTCGTGCGCCGCGAGCCCATCGGGGTCTGCGCGCAGGTCGCGCCGTGGAACTACCCGATGATGATGGCCGTGTGGAAGTTCGCCCCGGCGCTCGCCGCGGGCAACACGGTCGTCCTCAAGCCCTCGGACACCACCCCCGCCTCCACGGCCCTGATGGCCGACATCATCGGCTCGATCGTGCCCAAGGGCGTCTTCAACGTCGTGTGCGGCGACCGCGACACCGGCCGCCTGATGGTCGAGCACGAGACCCCGGCGATGGCCTCCATCACCGGTTCGGTGCGGGCCGGCATGTCGGTCGCCGAGTCGGCCTCCAAGGACCTCAAGCGGGTCCACCTGGAGCTGGGCGGCAAGGCCCCGGTCGTGGTCTTCGAGGACACCGACATCCCCAAGGCCGTCGAGGGCATCTCGGAGGCGGGCTACTTCAACGCCGGCCAGGACTGCACGGCGGCCACCCGCGTGCTGGTCCACGAGTCGGTCCACGACGAGTTCGTGAGCGCGCTCGCCAAGGCCGCGTCCGAGATCAAGACCGGGCAGCCGGACGACGAGGACGTGCTGTACGGCCCGCTCAACAACCCGAACCAGCTCAAGCAGGTCTCCGGGTTCATCGAGCGGCTGCCCGCGCACGCCAAGGTCGAGGCGGGCGGCCACCGGGTCGGCGACAAGGGCTACTTCTACGCCCCGACCGTCGTCTCCGGCCTCAAGCAGGACGACGAGATCATCCAGCAGGAGGTCTTCGGCCCGGTCATCACCGTCCAGTCCTTCCGCGACGAGGACCAGGCCGTCGAGTGGGCCAACGGCGTCGAGTACGCGCTGGCCTCCTCGGTGTGGACCAAGGACCACGGGCGCGCGATGCGGATGTCCAAGCGGCTGGACTTCGGCTGCGTGTGGATCAACACCCACATCCCGCTGGTCGCCGAGATGCCGCACGGCGGCTTCAAGAAGTCCGGCTACGGCAAGGACCTGTCGGGGTACGGCTTCGACGACTACACGCGGATCAAGCACGTGATGACGTCGCTGGACATGTGACCCCACGCGGTGTGCGCGCGGCCCCGGACGGACCTTCCCGGTCTCCGTCCGGGGCCGCGGCGCGTGTGTGCCAGGGGTGAACTCCCCGCGCTCGACAGGGTGTCGGGCCTGGCCGGGCCCGCTCGACGCAGCGTCGATTGTCCCGGTGGGCGGGGGACGGGATGCTCGTGCCATGCCCCTGCTCCCGAAGACGCCTCCGCTCTCCCGTCGTACCCTGCTGCGCGGCCTGGGCGGTTCCGCCGCGCTCGGTGCGCTCGGCGCCCTGGCCGGCTGCGGTGTCCCCGCGGCGTACGTGGCCCCGGGCGACCGCGCCGCGACCGACCGGTCCGCCACCGAGCGGCGGCTGACCTGGGCCAACTGGCCGCTGTACATCGACACCGACGACAAGCGTCCGAACCGGCGGCCCACGCTGGAGGCGTTCGAGAAGGAGACGGGCATCTCCGTCGACTACGTCGAGGAGATCAACGACAACGACGAGTTCTTCGGCAAGATCAGCCCGTCCCTGATGAACCACCAGCCCACCGACCACGACCTGATCGTCATCAGCGACTGGATGTGCGGGCGGTTCGTGCGGCTGGGCTGGGTGCAGGAGATGGACCGCTCCCGGCAGCCGAACGTCACCAAGTACCTGGACCCGCTGCTGCGTTCGCCCGCCTTCGACCCCGGCCGGAAGTTCACCGTGCCCTGGCAGTCCGGCATCACCGGCATCGCCTACAACCGGCGCAGGCTCGGCCGGGAGATCCGGCACGTCTCCGACCTGTGGGCGGCCGACCTCAGGGGTCGCGTCACCCTGCTGTCCGGCATGGACGAGGCGTTCGCGCTGCTGATGCAGGGAAACGGCGTGGACATCACCGACTGGGAGACGGACGACTTCCACCTGATCTGCGACCAGGTGGAGAAGCAGGTCGCCAAGGGGCAGATCCGCCGCTTCACCGGCAACGACTACATCAAGGACCTCTCCAGCGGCGACGTGCTCGCCTGCCAGGCCTACTCCGGTGACGTGATCCAGCTCCAGGCGGACGACCCGGACATCGAGTTCGTCGTCCCGGAGGAGGGTGCCGAACTGTGGGCCGAGTCCCTCATGATCCCCAACCTGGCCCGCCACAAGGCCAACGCCGAGCGGCTGATCGACCACTACTACCGGCCCGAGGTCGCCGCCGAACTGGCCGCCTGGGTCAACTACGTCTGCCCGGTCCCCGCCGCCCAGGACGTCCTGGCGTCCTCCGGCGACGAGGAGACCGCCGCCCTGGCCGAGGACCCGCTGATCTTCCCGGACGCGGCGATGCGCGGGCGGCTCGCCATCGCACGGGACATCTCGGCGGGGGAGCGGGCGGAATTCGCGAAGCGGTGGAACGGGATCGTCGGTGTGTAGCAGACTGATCATGTGAAAAATTCATCGGGTGATGAGAGGGCAGTCGTCGGGGCGGCCGAAGGCGCCGTCGAGGGCGCGGTCACGCTGGGGCTCCTGGCCGCCTGGGCCCTGCACGACCTCGAGGAACTGGCGACCCTGCCCGGCTGGTGGCGGCGCAACCTCCCCGCCCTGCGCGAGCGGTACCCGGCCGTGCCGGAGACCGTGTGGCGGCGGGCCGGCTCGGTCGACGGGCGCGAGTTCGCGGTGGCGGTCGGCGCGATGGCCGCCGTGGTGGCCTCCGCGTCCGTCGCGGGCCGGCTGACCGGCGGCCGCTCGGCCACCTACCAGACCGCGCTCAACGCCTTCGGCCTGCACGGCCTGGTCCACCTCGCCCAGGCGGGGCTGGTGCGCGGCTACACACCCGGGGCGGCGACCTCGCCGCTGATCGTGGTCCCGTTCACCCTCTGGGCCCGCCGGCGCCTGCGCCGCGCCGGCGTCCTGCGCACCACCCGCCCGCGCGACCTCGCCGTGGGGCTCGGCTTCGCGGGGGCGGCGACGGTCGGCGCGCACGCGGTGGCGCGGCGGCTGACGGGGCCGGGGCGGTGCGGAGGCTGACGGGGCCGGGGCGGTGCGCGGGGCCTACCGCACAGCGGCCGCGACGATCGCTTCGCCGACCGGCTTGTGCCCCTCCCCCTTGGCGTCCGTGGAGTTGACCGAGTAGACCAGCGTGCGCCTCAGATCACGGGTGCCGCCGATGAACGTGCCGTAGCCGTAGCGCGACCCGGACTTGGTCCAGAAGACCTGGCCGTCGACCTCCTGGTACTCCAGGCCGGCGCTCAGGGTCGCGCCCGTGACGCCCGCCGGAGTCGTGAACATCTCCTCCAGCTCGGGCTGCGGCACGATCCTCCCCCGGAACAGCTTCGTGAGCAGCTTCTCCAGGTCGGCGGTGGTGGAGATCATGTCGCCCGCCGCCCAGCGGTCGGCCTGGTTCCATTCGGTCACGTCGACGAACGTCGTCGTGCCGTCCGGCCGCTCCACCTTCTGGTAGCCCCGGTTGTGCGGGCCCCGGATGCGGGGATCGGTGCCCGGGAAGGAGGTGTGGTGCATGCCGGCCGGGCGCAGGACGAGACGCGTGGCCACCGAGGCGTAGGAGCGTCCCGTGACCTTCTCGATCAGCAGGCCGAGGATCGTGTAGTTGATGTTCAGGTACTGCTGGCGTGTCCCCGGGGCGAACTCCTCCGGTCCCTCGGCGATCGCCGACGCCGCGACCTGCTGCGGGGTGAGGGTGTCGTACCGGTGCGGGTACACGTCCGTGAAGGCGTCGCCGAAGCTGACGCCCGGCTTGATGCCGCTGGTGTGGTTCAGCAGGTGGCGCACGCTGATGGGCTGCCTGAACTCCGGCGTGAACAGGTCGGGAAGGTAACCCTGGACCGGCGCGTCCAGGTCGATCTCGTCCCGCGCGGCGAGACGCAGGACGGTGGCAGCGGTGACCACCTTCGTGATCGAGCCGGCTCGGAAGCGGGCATCGGGGTGTGCCGGCCGGCCACTGGCCAGGTCGCGCACCCCCGCGCTGCCGTGCCAGTCGCCGCCGGACGTGCCGACCCGCACGAGGGCGGCGGTGGCGTACCGGTTCGGCAGCCCGTCGAGGGCGGCGCGCAGCGCTTTCTCGTTCGGCCCGCCCTGATCGCCCTGATCCCCCTCGTCCCCCTGATCTCCTTGATCTCCTTGATCTCCTTGATCGGCGGAGTGGGCGGCCGTGGCGGGCGGCGCGGCGAAGGCCGGGGCCGCCAACGGGCCGGCGGCCAGGGCGAGGACGACCGAGGCGGCGAGAACGGAGTGGGTACGGGCACGCATCGACTGCTCCCGGGGTGAAGGCGGTTGCGGCGGAAGGATCGTTGATCATCCTTGTGCGCCGCGCCCCGTGCCGGATCGTCGCCGAGTAGGGTGCCCGCCCCGGAGCCGGGCTCGGGGAACGCCCCCAGCGGGAGCGAGAGCCGTAGGGGGCAACCCCCTACGGGACCTCGGTGCCGGCCGTGTCGGCGTCCCGCAGCGCGCACAGCACGTCGATGCGGTTGGTCGTGAGGGAGTCGACGCCCAGGGCGCGCAGCCGGCGCATGGTGCGCCCGGTGTCCGGGGTCCAGGCGGACAGCAGGAGGCCGTCGGCGTGGACCCGCTCGGCCAGGTCCCGGTTCACCAGCCCGAACCGGTAGTTGAGCCATCGAGGCCGGACCGCCGCGAGCAGCGCGGGCCGGGGCGGGGCGGCCGTCGTCCAGGTCAGGGCGATCTCGGCGGCGGGGTCGGCGGCCCGCACCGCGAGCATGGCGGCGGCGCCCGCCGTGTAGTACACCCGGTCCTGGGCCCCGCACTCGCGGACCACGTCCACGATGCGCCGTACCGCCCGCTCGCCCGGCCCGCCCGGCAGGTCCAGCATCAGCCGGCTGTCCCCGGTCGCGGCCAGCGCCTCGGCCAGCGTCGGCACCCCGCCCGCCGTCAGCCCGCGCACCTCCTCGGCCGACAGGGAGCGCAGCGGCCGGTCCAGCTGCCACAGGCGCTTCAGCGTCTCGTCGTGCAACAGCACCGGCACGCCGTCCCGGGTGAGGCGGACGTCGGTCTCCACCGCGTCCGCGCCCCGGTCCAGGGCGGACCGCAGCGAGGCGACGGTGTTCTCGCGATGCCGGTAGGGGTCGCCGCGGTGGGCGACGGCGGTCAGGGCACGCGGGGTGTCCATGGTGGGGGCAACTCTCGGTGGGCGCGGTTCTCAGGAGGCGAGCCAGGCGGCGGTGTACGTGTCGATCTCGTCGGCGATGCGGGCCTTGCCCGGCGCGTCGAGGAAGGAGGCCTCGACCCCGTTCTTCGCGAGGTCGGCGAGGCCGCGCTCGTCGAGGCCGAGGAGCCGGGCGGCGACGGCGTACTCGTTGTTGAGGTCGGTGCCGAACATCGGCGGGTCGTCGGAGTTGACCGTCACCAGGACGCCGGCGCGCACGAACTCCTTGATCGGGTGCTCGTCCAGGGTGCGCACCGCGCGGGTGGCGATGTTCGAGGTCGGGCACACCTCCAGCGGAATGCGCCGCTCGGCGAGGTGGGCGAGGAGCTTCGGGTCCCGGGCGGAACTGGTGCCGTGCCCGATGCGCTCGGCGTTCAGGTGGGTGAGGGCGTCCCACACCGTCTGCGGGCCGGTGGTCTCGCCCGCGTGCGGCACCGAGTGCAGGCCGGCGGCGATCGCGCGGTCGAAGTACGGCTTGAACTGCGGGCGGGCCACTCCGATCTCGGGTCCGCCGAGTCCGAAGGAGACCAGGCCCTCGGGGCGCAGCCGGTCGTCGGTGGCGAGCCGGGCCGTCTCCTCGGCGGACTCCAGGCCGGCCTCGCCCGGGATGTCGAAGCACCAGCGCAGCACGGTCCCGAACTCCGCCTCGGCCGCCTTGCGGGCGTCCTCGATCGCGTCCATGAAGGCGGCCTCGTCGATGCCGCGCCGGGTGGAGGAGAACGGCGTGATGGTCAGCTCGGCGTACCGCACCTGCTGCCGGGCCATGTCCCGGGCCACCTCGAAGGTGAGCAGCCGGACGTCCTCCGGGGTGCGGATGAGGTCGACCACGGACAGGTACACGTCGATGAAGTGCGCGAAGTCCGTGAAGGTGAAGTAGTCGACCAGGGCCTCGGGGTCGGTGGGGACCTTCGAGTCGGCGTGGCGCGCGGCCAGTTCGGAGACGATGCGCGGGGAGGCGGAGCCGACGTGGTGGACGTGCAGTTCGGCCTTCGGCAGTCCGGCGATGAAGGCGTGCAGGTCGCGCGGTACGTCGGGGTCGACGAGGTGCTCGGTCATGGGTTCCTCCCCGGGGCGGCGTCCCGGGCCGCGCGGCGGCGGTGGGACGCGGGCGATCGGCTGATCGGTCGTTCGGGGATCATCGTAGGCCGGTCGCACGCCCGGCGGCCCGGGACCGTAGCATGGCGGGCACGAACGACCTGGGGGGACGAGGCATGAGCGACGAGATACGACCCGACGGGGACTCGGCCGGTGGCCGCGACCCCTGGGCGCCCCCGGAGAGCGGGCCCTCCCTCGAGAAGGGCGCCGGGCCCGGGCCGGCGCAGGAGCCGCCCCGGCCGCCCGCCTCCGACGCACCGCCGCCCTGGCAGCCGCCGCCGGGCGTGCACGACCAGGCCACGGTCACGTCGATGCCGGGCGCCGGTTACGCCACCCCCGACTCCGCCGTGCCGCCCCCGCCGGTCGCGCCCGACGGCGCCGGCGCCCCGGTCGGCTACGGCTACCCCGGGTACGGCCAGGGCTACGGCTGGCCCGGAATGCCGATGGCCCCGCAGAACGGCATGGGCACCGCGTCGATGGTGCTGGGCATCCTGGCCTGCGCCCTGTTCTGCATGTACGGCGTGGTCTCCCTGGTGCTCGGCGTCCTCGCCATCGTCTTCGGGGTCAAGGGCCGCCGGAAGGCGGAGCTCGGCCTGGCCAGCAACCACGGGCAGGCGCAGGCCGGGTTCGTCATGGGCATTATCGGCGTCGTCCTCGGCATCGCCGTGATCGTGCTGATCGCCGTCGGCATCACCGCCGCGATCAACGACGACTCGTACGACGACGACCCCTACTACGGCTCCTCGCGCCCCGCGCCGGTCTCGGTGACCGCGGAAAGCTGATCTCCTCCCCGCGGCATTGCCTCTACGATGTCAAGCGCCAACGAGGGGAGAGCAGTTCATGTCGTACTCCAACCCCGGACCCGGGGGATACGGGCCGCCGCAGCAGCCGGGTCAGCCGCCCGCCGGGGGCTACGCCTACCCGCAGTCCGCGCCCGGGTACGGCTACCCGAACCAGGGCGCGTCCTACCCGGCCGCCCCGCCCGTGGGCTACCCGCAGGGTCCCGGCTACGGCATGCCGATGCAGCCGAGCAACGGCATGGGGACCACCGGACTGGTCCTCGGCATCATCGGCGTGGTGTGCAGCCTGACCTTCTTCCTCTGGTTCTTCGGCGTGATCCTCGGCATCCTCGGGATCATCTTCGGCGCGATCGGCCGGGGGAAGGCCACCAGGGGCGAGGCCACCAACAAGGGGGCCGCGACCGCCGGTCTCGTGCTCGGCATCACCGCCACCGTGGTCCTGCCGCTGCTCGGCTTCCTCGCCTTCGCGAGCCTGATGAGCGTCGCCTGAGCGTCGCCCGAGCCCGAGCCCGAGTCCGGACCCGCCCGGTGCCCCTCACGTCGTGACGGGGGCCGGGCGGGTCCGGTCCTGTTCCTGCTCCGTTACCCGCCGGGCGTCTCTCTCAGCCGCTTCCGGGCCGCCATCAGCGCGAAGCCCAGCAGATTCGGCCCCCGCCAGCGCTCCGGATCGGTCGCCGCCTCGTCGTCCGCGGCCAGACCGATGCCCCACACCCGGTCCACCGGGCTCGCCTCCACCAGCACCCTGTCGCCGGTGTGCAGCAGGAACGCCCGCAGCGCCGGGTCGGACGCGAACTTGTGGACGCTGCCCTCCACCACGATCCGGAAGCGCTCCCGCTCCCACACCGCCTCGTCGAAACCGCGCACGAGACGGCCCGCCTTCTTCGCCCCGGCGGGATGAACGGCCGCCAGCACCCGCCGCTCGGCCTCCTCGTCCCCGAAGAGCCGGGCCTTGCCCGCCATCATCCAGTGCTCGGCCGTCGCGTACTCCACCCCGGCCACCGTGAACGGCGACGGCCACCACTGGCTCAGACAGCTCGGCCCGAGCCTGCCGTCCGGGAGCGGCCGGTGCCCCCAGAAGCACAGGTACTCGATCCGCTCGCCCGCCCGGACCCGCGTGAGCAGGTCGTCTAGCCCGTCGACGCCTGCCGTGGCCGCCTCCGCGCTCCTGCCCGCCTCCGGAATCCGCTCCGCCCCCGTGATCTTCTCCATGCACGCGAGTGTGGCACGCGCCACTGACACTCCGTCCGCCCTTTTCCGTGGCGACTCGACACCTGGTCGACAGATTCCGTCGCGTAACCAAATGGCAACAACGGAATCACTTGTTGGAGGCCTAGTGCTCTGTCAGGATCGGCACTCACATCGAGCCTGAGCCACGCCGGCCCCCGCCACGGGGAGACCGAGGAGAGCCGACATGCACAACCCGGGCAACGCCACCCCGGACCGATTCCCGGCCCAGGACCGCTTCGCGGACGGGGCCCAGTACATCGCGGGCCGTCTCACGAAGGGCACCTCCGGACGGACGCACACCGTCGTCGACCCGGCGACCGGCGAGGACGTCCTGACCTACGAACTGGCCGGCCCCGACGACGTCGACGCGGCCGTCGCCGCCGCACGGGCGGCGTTCCCCGGCTGGTCCGGTGCCACCCCCGGCGAGCGCTCCGACGCCCTGCACCGGTTCGCCGCCGTCCTCGCCGAGCGCGCCGAGGACTTCGCCCGCGCGGAGTCCCTGCAGTGCGGCAAGCCGCTGAAGCTGTCCCGTGAGTTCGACGTGCCGGGCACGGTCGACAACGCGGCCTTCTTCGCCGGAGCCGCCCGGCAGCTCCAGGGGCAGTCGGCCGGGGAGTACTCCGGCGACCACACCTCGTACGTCCGCCGCGAGCCGATCGGCGTCGTCGGGTCGATCGCGCCCTGGAACTACCCGCTCCAGATGGCCGCCTGGAAGATCCTCCCGGCGATCGCCGCGGGCAACACCATCGTGCTGAAGCCCGCCGAGATCACCCCGCTGACCTCCCTGATGTTCGCCCAGGCCGCGACCGAGGCCGGCATCCCCGACGGCGTGATCAACATCGTCAGCGGCACCGGACGGGAGGCCGGCGAGCACCTCGTCGCCCACCCCGACGTCGCCATGACCTCCTTCACCGGGTCCACCGCCGTCGGCAAGCGCGTCGCCGAGGTCGCCACCTCGACCGTCAAGCGCCTCCACCTGGAGCTGGGCGGCAAGGCCCCCTTCCTCGTCTTCGACGACGCCGATCTGGACGCCGCCGTCCACGGCGCGGTCGCGGGCGCGCTCATCAACACCGGCCAGGACTGCACGGCCGCCACGCGCGCGTACGTGCAGCGCCCCCTCTACGAGGCGTTCGTCGAGAAGACCGCCGCCCTCATGGACACCGTCCGCGTCGGCGACCCCTTCGCCCCCGGCACCGACCTCGGCCCGCTGGTCAGCCACGTGCAGCGCGACCGCGTCGCCGCGTTCGTCGACCGGGCCCGCGCCTACGCGCGCGTGGTGACCGGCGGCGAGGCACCGCAGGGCGACCTCGAGGACGGCGCCTACTACCGGCCCACCCTGATCGCCGACGCCACCCAGGACAGCGAGGTCGTCCAGTCGGAGATCTTCGGCCCCGTCCTGGTCGTGCTGCCCTTCGACACCGACGACGAGGGCATCCGGCTGGCCAACGACACGCCGTACGGTCTCGCCGCCTCCGCCTGGAGCCGGGACGTGTACCGCGCGAACCGCGCCACCCGCGAGATCAAGGCGGGCTGCGTGTGGATCAACGACCACATCCCGATCATCAGCGAGATGCCGCACGGCGGGTACAAGGCGTCCGGCTTCGGCAAGGACATGTCCGCCTACTCCTTCGAGGAGTACACGCAGATCAAGCACGTCATGTTCGACAACACCGCGGTGGCGGCCAAGGACTGGCACCGCACCGTCTTCGGGGACCGGTAGTCACGACGAGAGGCCGCCGACCACGGCCGACCCACCCGAAAGGGCAACCACGCGCATGGAGCAGTACGAGCCAGACCGCCTGTCCCCGGCCCAAGTGGCCGCCGTGCGGCGCTCTCTCAGGAGCGGCAGGGCCGCCCTCACCCGCCGGTCGCTGCTGCGCGCCTCCACGGGCGGCGCGCTCGCGGCCGGCGGACTCGGCCTGCTGAGCGGCTGCGGCATCCCGGCGGCAGGCAAGACCGAGGGCGGCGTCTCCGCCGAGGACCACTCCAAGGAGGAGAAGCAGGTCCGCTTCTCCAACTGGACCGAGTACATGGACGTCGACGAGAGCGGCCGCCGGCACCCCACGCTGGAGGCGTTCACCAAACGCACCGGCGTCAAGGTCACGTACACCGAGGACATCAACGACAACAGCGAGTTCTTCGGCAAGATCCAGCCGCAGCTCGCCGCCGGCCAGGAGACCGGCCGCGACATCATCGTCCTCACCGACTGGCTGGCCGCCCGCCTGATCCGCCTCGGCTGGGTCCAGAAGCTGGACCCGGCCAACCTGCCGCACGCCTTCACCAACCTGTCGCCCCAGTTCCGCAACCCCGACTGGGACCCGGGCCGCGCCTACTCCTACCCCTGGCAGGGCATCTCGACCGTCATCGCCTACAACAAGAAGGCGCTGGACGGCATCGAGGTCGGGACGGTTTCCGACCTGCTCGACAACCCGAAGCTCAAGGGTCGGGTCGGCTTCCTCACCGAGATGCGCGACACCATGGGCATGACGCTCCTGGACATGGGCAAGGACCCGGCGCGCTTCACCGACGACGACTACGACGCGGGGATCGCCCGGCTCCAGAAGGGCGTCGACCGCGGCCAGATACGCCGCTTCACCGGCAACGACTACACGTCCGACCTCAGCAAGGGCGACTTCGCGGCCTGTCTGGCCTGGGCCGGTGACGTCGTCCAGCTCAAGGCCGACAACCCCGACATCGACTTCGTCATCCCGGACAGCGGCTACGTCACGTCCAGCGACAACATGCTGATCCCCAACAAGGCACGGCACAAAACCAACGCCGAACGGCTCATCGACTACTACTACGAGCCGGGCCCGGCCGCGGAACTCGCCGCCTACATCAACTTCGTCTGCCCCGTCGACGGCGTCAAGGACGACCTGGCCAAGATCGACGAGGACGCGGCGAACAACCCGCTGATCATTCCCGACCAGGCCATGCAGGCCAAGTCGCACTCCTTCCGCTCCCTGAGTTCGAAGGAAGAGACCGCATACGAAGAGAAGTTCGCGAAGCTCACCGGGGCGTGACGACGATGACGACCAACCAGACGAAGAACCAGACGACGAAGAACCAGACGGCCGCGAAGGACGGCGGCGGCGACGTCCGCCTCGCCGGCATCAGCAAGACCTACGGCTCCTTCACCGCCGTGCACCCGCTCGACCTGACCGTGCCCCAGGGCTCCTTCTTCGCCCTGCTCGGCGCCTCCGGCTGCGGCAAGACCACCACCCTGCGCATGATCGCCGGACTGGAGGAGCCGAGCGGCGGCACCGTCCACCTCGGCGACCAGGACGTGACCGCGCTGCCGCCCTACAAACGGCCGGTCAACACCGTCTTCCAGTCCTACGCCCTCTTCCCGCACCTGGACATCTACGAGAACGTCGCCTTCGGCCTGCGCCGGCGCGGCATCAAGAGCGTGAAGAAGCAGGTCGGCGAGATGCTCGACCTGGTCCAGCTCGGCGAGCAGGCGCGCAAGAAGCCGCACCAGCTCTCCGGCGGCCAGCAGCAGCGCGTCGCGGTCGCCCGCGCCCTGATCAACCACCCCCGGGTGCTGCTCCTCGACGAACCCCTCGGCGCCCTCGACCTCAAGCTGCGCCGCCAGATGCAGCTGGAGCTCAAGCGCATCCAGACCGAGGTCGGCATCACCTTCGTGCACGTCACCCACGACCAGGAGGAGGCCATGACGATGGCCGACCGGGTCGCCGTGATGAACGCGGGCCGCGTCGAGCAACTGGGCGCCCCCGCCGACCTGTACGAGAACCCGCGCACCACCTTCGTCGCCAACTTCCTCGGCACCTCCAACCTCATCGAGGCCGAGGTCGACACCCGCAGCGGCGACGACGTCGTCGTGAAGGCGGCCGGTGACAAGCTCGTCCTGCCGGGCGCCCGGTGTTCCGCCCCGGCGAAGGCGGGCGGCAAGGTCCTGGTCGGGGTCCGCCCCGAGAAGATCAGCCTCACCCACGCGAACGACGCGGGCGCCATCCCCGAGGGCCGCAACCGCATCACCGGCAGGATCAGCAACACCAGTTTCATCGGCGTCTCCACCCAGTACGTCGTGGACTGCGCGGCCTGCCCCGAGTTCGAGGTCTACGCCCAGAACATCGACCGCGACGCCCGCCTCGCGCCCGGCGCCGAGGTCGTCCTGCACTGGAACCCGGCGCACACTTTCGGCCTCGACGCGGCCCAGGACATCGACGCCGGTGTCGCCGAGGGCGAGGCCGCCTGATGTCCACCCTCACCGAGGCGCCACCGCCGCTCACCCCGACCGCGCCGGAGCAGAAGCCCCCGCGCAAACGCGGCCGCTGGACGCCGTACTGGCTGCTGCTGCCCGGCATCCTGTGGCTGGTCGTGTTCTTCGCGGCGCCGATGATCTACCAGGCCTCCACGTCCGTGCAGACGGGCTCGCTGGAGGAGGGCTACAAGGTCACCTGGCACTTCGCCACCTACTGGGACGCGCTGACCGAGTACTGGCCGCAGTTCCTGCGCTCGGTCGCCTACGCGGCCTCCGCGACCGTGCTGTGCCTGCTGCTCGGCTACCCCCTCGCGTACCTCATCGCCTTCCGCGCGGGACGCTGGCGCAACCTGATCATGATCCTGGTGATCGCGCCGTTCTTCACCAGCTTCCTGATCCGCACCCTGGCCTGGAAGACCATCCTCGCCGACGGCGGCCCGGTGGTCGGCGTCCTGAACACGCTGCACGTCCTGGACGTGACCAGCTGGCTCGGCTGGACCGCGGGCGACCGCGTGCTGGCCACCCCGCTGGCGGTGGTCTGCGGTCTGACGTACAACTTCCTGCCCTTCATGATCCTGCCGCTCTACACGTCCCTGGAGCGCATCGACGGCCGGCTGCACGAGGCGGCGGGCGACCTGTACGCCAGGCCCTCCACCGTCTTCCGCAAGGTCACCTTCCCGCTCTCGATGCCCGGCGTCGTCTCCGGCACCCTGCTGACCTTCATCCCGGCCACCGGCGACTACGTCAACGCCTCGCTGCTGGGCTCGGCGGACACCGGAATGATCGGCAACGTGATCCAGTCCCAGTTCCTCAGGGTGCTGGACTATCCGACGGCGGCCGCGCTCTCGTTCATCCTCATGGCCGCGATTCTGGCCATGGTCACCTTCTACATCCGCAGGTCGGGGACGGAGGATCTGGTTTAAATGGCCTTCGTCAACTGGTTCAAGCGCCGTATGGTCGTGATCGCCGGGCTGCTGACGCTGGCGTATCTGCTGCTGCCCAACGTCGTCGTCACGGTGTTCTCGTTCAACAAGCCGAACGGGCGCTTCAATTACGAATGGCAGCAGTTCTCCACGGACGCCTGGAAGGACCCGTGCGGGGTCGCCGGGCTGTGCGGTTCCCTCTCGCTCAGCCTCCAGATCGCCCTCTGGGCGACGCTGGGCGCCACCGCGCTCGGCACCGCGATCGCCTTCGCGCTGGTCCGCTACCGCTTCCGCGCCCGGGGCGCGATCAACTCGCTGATCTTCCTGCCGATGGCGATGCCCGAGGTCGTGATGGCCGCCTCGCTGCTCACCCTTTTCCTCAACATGGGTGCTCAGCTGGGCTTCTGGACGATTCTGATCGCCCACATCATGTTCTGCCTCAGCTTCGTCGTGACGGCCGTCAAGGCGCGCGTGATGTCGATGGACCCGAGGCTGGAGCAGGCGGCCCAGGACCTGTACGCCGGCCCCTTCCAGACCTTCCTCCGGGTCACGCTGCCGATCGCCGCCCCCGGTATCGCGGCCGGCGCGCTGCTCGCCTTCGCGCTGTCCTTCGACGATTTCATCATCACCAATTTCAACGCCGGTTCGACCGTCACCTTCCCCATGTTCGTGTGGGGATCGGCCCAGCGCGGAACGCCCGTTCAGATCAACGTCATCGGTACGGCCATGTTCGTCGTCGCCGTACTGTTCGTCCTGGCCTCCATGGTCGTCGGCAATCGCCGAAATCGCCGCAAGGCGTGAAGCACAACAGCGCAAGCGCACCATTGCATTCGTAGGGAGTTGAAATCATGGCCCCTGGTGCCATGAGCCGCAGCAACGACTGGACGAAATCCCTTTCCGACGCCCAGCCGGTCCCGTACTGGCTGGACGACCCCGGCCGCCCCCGCCCCGAGGCCGCCCTCACCGGCGTCGAGACCTGCGACCTGCTGGTCGTCGGCGGCGGCTACAGCGGACTGTGGACCGCGCTGATCGCCAAGGAGCGCGACCCGGAGCGGGACGTGGTGCTGCTGGAGGGCCGCGAGGTGGGCTGGGCCGCCTCCGGCCGCAACGGCGGTTTCTGCGCCGCCTCCCTCACCCACGGACTGTCCAACGGCCTCACCCGCTGGCCGGACGAGATCCACAAGCTGGAGGAGCTGGGCGCCCGCAACCTCGACGCCATCGAGGAGGCGGTCGCCCGCCACGGCCTCGACTGCGACTTCGAACGCACCGGCGAGATCGACGTCGCCACCGAGCCCTACCAGGCCCGGGAACTGGCGGACTGGTACGAGGAGATCCGCGCCAAGGGCCTAGCCGAGGGCATCGAGTACCTGGACGCCGAGGCCGTACGGGAGCAGGTCGACTCACCGACCTTCCGGGCCGGCCTGTGGGACCGGCGGGGCGTCGCGATGGTCAACCCCGCCAAGCTGGTCTGGGGCCTCAAGCGCGCCTGCCTCGAACTCGGCGTACGCGTCTACGAGCGCACCCCCGCGCTCACCCTCAGACCGCACGGCGCCGGCATGGCCGTACGCACCCCCTACGGCGGGGTCCGTGCCCGCACGGTCGCACTCGGCACCAACGTGTTCCCGAACCTGGTCCGCCGGGTGCGCTCGTACACCGTCCCGGTCTACGACTACGCCCTGATGACCGAGCCGCTCGGCGCGGAACAACTGGCCTCGATCGGGTGGAAGAACCGGCAGGGACTCGGCGACAGCGCCAACCAGTTCCACTACTTCCGCCTGTCGTCCGACAACCGCGTCCTGTGGGGCGGATACGACGCCGTCTACCCCTACGGCGGCCGGGTGCGCGCCGAGTACGACGACCGCCCCGAGACCTACGCCAAGCTCGCCGGGCACTTCTTCACCTGCTTCCCGCAACTGGAGGGCGTCCGCTTCACCCACGCCTGGGGCGGCGCCATCGACACCTGCTCCCGCTTCTCCGCGTTCTTCGGCACCGCGCACCAGGGCAAGGTGGCGTACGCGGCCGGGTACACCGGCCTCGGTGTGGGCGCGACCCGGTTCGGCGCCGAGGTGATGCTCGACCTGCTGGCGGGGGAGCGCACCGAGCGGACCGCACTGGAGATGGTGCGCAGGAAGCCGATGCCGTTCCCGCCCGAGCCCTTCGCCTGGACCGGCATCGCCCTCACCAAGTGGTCGCTGGCCCGCGCGGACGACCGGGACGGCCGGCGCAACCTGTGGCTGCGCACGATGGACCGCCTGGGACTCGGCTTCGACAGCTGAGCCGCGCCGGCCGGCGAGCGGTGTGACCCGGTTCACCCCAACGAGCTGCGGCAACCCGCGTAATGCGGCCGGGAGACCTCCCTCTCCCTCGTGACGACGCACCCCGCGTCGACGAGTGAAAGGGAGGTTTCACATGCCTGGTGCGAAGACGGCGGTCGCGTGGCTGGCATCCGTCGCACCGGATCCCGGGTCCTGCCGCCGGGACTGGGAGCGCGACCCCTCGGGCGTCGCGCTGCTGCCCGCCGGCAAGGCCTGGGACGTGCTCATCCTGCCGAGCAGACTCGGCTATCCCACCCTGGACGTGCTCTCCCGTGTCCTGGACCAGCCGGGACCGGTGCTCGCCGACTTCGGCGACGCGCGCACGGGCTTCTTCGTCCCGGCCGGCACGGCCGCCCGCTGGGTCGGCACCGGCATCAGGACCGCCGGGCTCGGCACCTGGATCGTGGTGCCGTACCCCGGCCGGCTGTCCTCCGGGGGCACCCGCTGGCTGATCCCGCCGGACGGGACCGGCACCCTCACCGACCCCTCGCTGCTGGAGCTGGCGATGCACGAGGCGGCGGCGGCCCTCGCGGTGGAGGAGAGCGGGGGCGGCGGGGGGTGAGTTGCGCGAGGGGTTGACAACGTAATTGGTCTGGACCAAATTGGGCGCGCTCCACCCTCCCCATCTCCCCCATGTCCGGAGGCACTTGTGGAACGCGCACGTGCGGAACACGCCAGACCCCTCGCCCGTCGCCCCCTCGTCACCCTGCTCACGGCCGCGGCCCTCGCCGCGTCCGGCCTGACCGCGCTCACGTCGGCCGCCCGTGCGGCCGACGCGGACCTCGCCCGCAACGGCGGCTTCGAGTCCGCGCTCGACGGCTGGACCTGCACCGCGGGCACGACCGTGACCTCGCCCGTGCACAGCGGCACGGCGGCCCTGAAAGCCACCCCGGCGGGCGCCGACAACGCCCGCTGCTCGCAGACGGTGTCCGTCGAACCGGACTCCCAGTACACGCTCTCGGGATACGTCCGGGGCACCTACGTCTACCTCGGCGCGAGCGGCACCGGCACCACCGACGTCTCCACCTGGGCCCAGTCCGCCCCCGACTGGCAGCAGCTGACCACCACGTTCCGCACCGGCCCGTCCACCAGCAAGGTCACGATCTACACCCATGGCTGGTACGGCACCGGCGCCTACCACGCCGACGACATCTCCCTCATCGGACCCGGCGGCGGGACGCAGCAGCCCCCGGCGGTCCCGGGCGGCCTGAAGACCGGCTCCGTGACCTCCTCCAGCGTCGCCCTGTCCTGGTCACCGGTGCCGGGCGCGACGGGCTACGCCGTCTACCGCGACGGCGCCAGGGCCGGCACGGTCACCGGCACCTCCACCACGGTGTCCGGCCTGAGCCCCTCGACGGCGTACTCGTTCCAGGTCGCCGCGGTCAACGACGCGGGCGAGTCGGCGCGCTCCGCCACGGTCACCGCGACCACCGCCCAGCGCCCGGACGACGGCGGCGGCTCCTCCGACCTCCCGGCCCACGCCCTGGTCGGCTACCTCCACGCCAGCTTCGCCAACGGCTCCGGCTACACCCGCATGGCCGACGTGCCCGACAGCTGGGACGTCATCGACCTGGCCTTCGGCGAGCCCACCTCGGTCACCTCCGGCGACATCCGCTTCGAGCGCTGCCCGGTCGCCGAGTGCCCGAACGTGGAGAGCGACGCCGAGTTCAAGGCCGCGATCAAGGCCAAGCAGGCGGCCGGCAAGAAGGTGCTCATCTCCATCGGCGGCCAGAACGGCCAGGTGCAGCTCACCACCACCGCCGCCCGCGACAAGTTCGTCTCCTCCGTCTCCGCGATCATCGACGAGTACGGCCTGGACGGTCTCGACATCGACTTCGAGGGCCACTCCCTGTCCCTGAACGCCGACGACACGGACTTCAAGAACCCGAAGACCCCCGTCATCGTCAACCTCATCTCGGCCGTGAAGACCCTCAAGGCCAAGTACGGTGACGGCTTCGTGCTGACCATGGCGCCCGAGACCTTCTTCGTCCAGCTCGGCTACCAGTACTACGGCACCGGCAAGTGGGGCGGCCAGGACCCGCGGGCCGGGGCCTACCTGCCGGTCATCCACGCCCTGCGCGACGACCTGACCCTGCTGCACGTCCAGGACTACAACTCGGGCCCCATCATGGGCCTCGACAACCAGTACCACTCCATGGGCGGCGCCGACTTCCACATCGCCATGACCGACATGCTGCTCACCGGCTTCCCGGTCGCGGGCGACGCGAACAACGTCTTCCCGCCGCTGCGCCCGGACCAGGTCGCGATCGGTATGCCCGCCTCCACCCAGGCGGGCAACGGCCACGTCTCCTCGGCCGAGGTCAACAAGGCGCTCAACTGCCTGACCAGGAAGACCGACTGCGGCTCGTACGCCACCCACGGCACCTGGCCGGACCTGCGCGGCCTGATGACGTGGTCGATCAACTGGGACCGCTACGCGAACTGGGAGTTCCAGAAGAACTTCGACGCCTACTTCGGCTGACGCCGGGCGGGGTCCGGCCGCCGGGCGTGGTCCGGCGGACCACCAGCCGGACCCCGGCCAGCAGCACCACCCCCAGGCACCAGCTGGCCACCACGTCCAGCGGCCAGTGGTAGCCCCTGCGCACCAGCCCGTAGGAGGTGCCGAGCACCAGCACGGCGCACAGCACGACCAGCCCCCGGCGCACGGCCGGCGTGCGCAGCCGCCCGAGCAGCAGCAGCGTCGCCGCGCCGTACGCGACGAGGGCCGTGGCGGTGTGGCCGGAGGGGTAGTAACCGACCGCCGGCGGCACCGCCGGGGTGCCCGGGCGGTCGGTCCACTCCTTCAGCGGCGCGACCAGCGCGGGCACCAGCATCATCGCCACCGCCCCCGCGAGGGGCGGCAGCCACCAGCGGTCCGCACCCTCGGCCCGCCCCCGCCACGCCGTGTACGCCAGCGCCACGACGAGAACGGGCACGGCCACCGGCACGTTGCCCAGGTCGGACAGCAGCTCGGAGAACCGGTCGGGGTGGACGAGCGCCCCGCTCAGCCGCTCGTCCACCCCGACCAGCGGGCCGTCGGCGAGGACCTGCCAGGTGATCAGCGCGAAGAGGAGCAGGGCAAGCCCGACGAGGGCGGGCAGTGCGCGAGGAGGGGCGGAGTCCGGCATGACGCCCAGCTTCGCAGGCCCGGCCTCGCGTAGGCTCACCGCCCGTGACGAGCATACGAACGGCACGGGACGGCCGGTGGGGAGAAACCTTCGCCCGGCTGAAGGCGATGGTCAGGGAGGGCCGGTACGAAGAGGTCGAGGCCGAGGCGAGGGCCCTGGCCGCGCTCCCGAGACGACCCTGGCGCAGGCGTCCGCCGCACTGGGAGGCGAGGGTGCTGGCCACCGGAACGGCCGTCATGCACGGCCGGGTGGCCGAGGCGCTGGACGAGCTGGACACGCTGATCGCGGAACTGGAGCCGGTCGGCCTCAACTCGCGGATGCTGCTGCTGATCGCCCGCAGCAGCCGCGTGGCCGCCCTGTCCGGCCTGCGGCGATACGCGGAGGCGGAGACCGAGGCGAACGGCATCCTGCGCGAGCTGAACCAGATCGCCCACCGCGCCCCGGTCTCGGCGCTGGAGATCAACACCCTCGGACACCTGTCCGCCGTGCTGAACGGGCTGGACCGCCACGAGGAGGCGGAGGCCGTCGCGCGCGGCAACCTGACCCGGGCGAACGGGTCCGCCGTCGCCGTCCAGCACACCACGCTGGCACGCGCCCTGAACGGACAGGGCCGCCACGAGGAGGCGCTGGCCGAGGTACGCCAGGACGGAGTTCCGCAGCCGCCCCGCTACGCCGCCGGCTACCTGGACCTGGTCACCGCCGAGGCCCTGAACGGCCTGGGACGCCGCGAAGAGGCGGCGACGAGCGCACGCCGTGCGCTGGCCGACTGCGAACGGGAGCTGCACCCGGACCACCCGCGCATCCCTGAGGCCCGGGACCTGCTGGCCCGCGTCACGGGGGAGAACACGGGGGAGAAGAGGGGTCCGGGGGAGTGAACACCGAAGGGCCGGCACAAGGGGGGGAGTGTGTCGGCCCTTCGGCGAACCACCGTCCCGAGTGCCGAGGCGGCCGTCCTGACCGGAACGCCGCGCGCCCCGGGGGGTTTGGGGCGGGCGACCGTCCGATCGGTGAGGAAGCCGGAACCCGTGGGCTCCGGTTGTGTGCGCGAGGCACGAACCAGGTCGAAGCCGGGGAAGCCCCGTCCTGATGATCCGCCCACAGTCCCCTGTGGGCGGGTGTATCTCTCATCTGCGTAGAACCTACGGCAGGGGGTGCGCTCAGGACAGGGCCCTCGGCGTCCTGCCATCCACCTCGCACACGTTCTTCACACGCTCTGCCGGTCGTTGCGCCAGGCGTGCGAAGCGCAGCTCAGATGCGCGTTCGGGCGCTCGCGCACGTGCTCGTGCGCAACCGCCCGAACGGCCTCGCTCAGAGGCCGGCGAAGGCCTGCTCGATGATGTCGAGGCCCTCGTTCAGCAGGTCGTCGCCGATCACCAGCGGGGGCAGGAAGCGCAGCACGTTGCCGTAGGTGCCGCAGGTCAGGACCAGCAGGCCCTCGGCGTGGCAGGCCTTGGCGAGCGCGGCGGTCGCCGCCGGGTTCGGCTCCTTGGTGCCGCGGTCCCCGACCAGCTCGATCGCGATCATCGCGCCGCGGCCCCGGACGTCGCCGATGACGTCGAACTTCTCCGCCATGGCGGACAGGCGGGACTTCATGACCGCCTCGATGTGCTTCGCCCGGGCGTTGAGGTCCAGCTCCTTCATCGTCTCGATGGCCCCGAGCGCGCCGGCACACGCCACCGGGTTGCCGCCGTAGGTGCCGCCCAGGCCGCCGGAGTGCGCGGCGTCCATGATCTCGGCGCGGCCGGTGACGGCGGACAGCGGCAGACCGCCCGCGATGCCCTTCGCCGTCGTGATCAGGTCCGGGACGATGCCCTCGTCCTCGCAGGCGAACCACTGGCCGGTGCGGCAGAAGCCGGACTGGATCTCGTCCGCGACGAAGACGATGCCGTTGTCCGAGGCGAACTCGCGGATCGCCGGCAGGAAGCCCTTGGCCGGCTCGATGAAGCCGCCCTCACCGAGCACCGGCTCGATGATGATCGCGGCCACGTTCTCGGCGCCGACCTGCTTGGTGATCTGGTCGATCGCCTGGGCCGCGGCCTCCGGACCGGCGTTCTCGGCACCGGTGGGCCAGCGGTAGCCGTAGGCGACCGGCACGCGGTACACCTCGGGCGCGAACGGGCCGAAGCCGTGCTTGTACGGCATGTTCTTCGCCGTCAGCGCCATCGTCAGGTTGGTCCGGCCGTGGTACCCGTGGTCGAAGACCACCACGGCCTGCCGCTTGGTGTACGCACGGGCGATCTTGACGGCGTTCTCGACGGCCTCGGCACCGCTGTTGAACAGCGCCGACTTCTTGGCGTGGTCGCCCGGCGTGAGCTCGGCCAGCGCCTCGGCGACGGCGACGTAACCCTCGTACGGCGTGACCATGAAACAGGTGTGGGTGAAGTCGGCGAGCTGCGCGGACGCCTTGCGCACGACGGCCTCGGCGGAGGCGCCGACGGAGGTCACCGCGATGCCGGAACCGAAGTCGATCAGGCGGTTGCCGTCGACGTCCTCGATGACACCGCCGCCGGCGCGGGCGACGAAGACGGGCAGCGTGGAGCCCACACCCTGCGCCACCACGGCCGTACGGCGGGCCTGAAGCTCCTGCGACTTCGGGCCGGGGATGGCGGTGACGACGCGGCGCTCCTGCGGAACTGCGGTCATGGGGGGCTCCTGGGGTCGTGCGGGCAATCGCTTGACTTCTTTTCTCGCAGGCTAGGACCGGTGCTGTGGGGTGGGCATGCTCCATGTGGGCGTTGTCCGTACGGCCGGTTGTCCGACATGGACAGGTGGCAGGAACGGCGACATATGGACACGTCCGCGCGGGCCCGGCCGCGTAAGCGGTGAACTCCCCTTGGGAGGGCGTTAGATTGGCTCGCTGATGGTGGACGGAGCGGCAGGTCAGGGGGCAAGGGCGATGGACGGCGACGGGACGCGGGACGCACGGGGCACGCACGCGAATCCGGTGCCGCGCCCGGCGGGGCCGCCCGAGACGCCACCGGGGCCGCCGGGGGCGTTCGCCGGGCCGCCCCGGGTACCCGCGGAGGCACCCGCGGTGCCGCCACGACCGGCGACGGCGCCGCACGCGCCCCCCGTGCCCGAGCAGGCCCCCCGGCCCGTGTCCGCCGTCGCCGCCTGGCTCGACGAGGAGAGGCCGCCCGCCCGCCCCGGGATCTGGCGGTTCGGCTACCGGCCGCCCGAGGAGACCCCGGAGCGGGTCGCCCCGGTGACGGTCGTCGGCATGCTGGTCCCCCTCCTCCTGGCGATGCTCGTGTGGTCGCTGTGGCAGCGCGGTGTCACCTCGTACCAGTACGCCCTCCTGCGCCTGTTCACCCCGGACGACTGGTGGTGGGGCGGCACGCTCGCGTCGCCCAAGGTCTTCGAGGGGCAGGAGGTGGCCTCCCCGGGCGCGGAAGCCCTGGTGATCTACGAGGGCCTCGCCTTCGCCGCGCTCGTCGCCCTGGTGGCCGTGCTCGGCAGCTGGCGCGCCGTCGTCAGCCACTACGTGACCCGCAGGCCCCAGCCCGCCCGCGCCCTGATCGCGGCCCTGCTCGCCCTCGCCGTCCTCAGCCTCGTCTTCCCCGACGCCTTCCCGGCCGTCGGATGGTCCCCGGTGCCGGTTGTTGACCCGCTGCTCTCCCTCACCGTGCTGGTCTCCGACGGCTACGGCCTGATGGCGTCCCGCCTGTACACCGACACGCTGTACGCGGTCGTCACCCTCCTCGTGGTGTGGCCGTTCGCCCGCCTGGGCGGCTGGCTGCCGTACGCGCGGACACTGCTCGCCGCCCGCCGGGCCGCCCCCGCCCCCGGCGTCCCGGCCGCACGCCCCCGCTCCCAGTGGCCCGCCCTGCGCGACGTCGGCCAGCACGAGGCCGCCGACCTGCTCACCGGCGAGGTCGCCCGCGGCGGCGTGAACGACGTCGACTGCGCCCGCGTCGAGAACGCCTTCTCCGCCGCTCGGCGCGGCGCCACGCTGGACGCGTTCCGCGACACCGTGCTGCGTCTGGGCGGCGCGGCCTGGGCCCACTCGTCCGGTGCCCGGGACCTGCTACGCCGGACCGCCCGGCACGACCTGCTGGCCGGACAGGTGCGGATCGGCCGCTGGACGGCCGCCCAGCAGACCCCGCTGCCGTACCGGGACGCCGGGGCGGCACTCGGCCCGGAGGTGCTCGGCACCTCGCTGCTGGCGGTCGGACCTCCCGGGTCCGGCAAGACCCGCGCCCTCGTCGAGCCGGTGACCGAGGCACTCGCGCTGCAGGCGCTCACCGGGGCCTGCGCCGTCGTGGCGGTGTCCGCCCCCGGGACCCCGGTGTGCGAGGACGACGCCTTCGACGTGATCGTCCGGATCGGCGACCCCGCCTCGGTGCACGACCTGGACCCCTACGCCGAGTCGGACGACCCGGACGACGCGGCCGCGATCCTCGCCGAAGCCCTGGTGGGCGACCTCGACACGGTCGGAGCGCAGGGCGCCGTCACCGCGCTGGCGCAGCTCCTTGGCCCGTTCCGGGCGGTCCACGGGCGGTTCCCCTCCCTGCCCGAGCTGCACGCGCTGCTGGCCGGCGAGGAGACGGCGCTGGCCCGGCTGGGGGAGGCGCTCGCGGCGAGCGGGAACGACGTCATGCGCCGTGAGCTCGACGCGCGTGTCCGGCAGACCGGCGCGCCGGGCGACGCGGGCCGGGCCCTGGCCGACCGGCTGGCCCTGCTGAACCGGCCGGCGTTCGCCGACTTCTTCGGCGGCCGCGGCCCGGCCCGGCCGTTCTCCCTGCGCGCGGTCGCCCACCACCCGCTGCGGGTCCGGATCGACGTCCCCGAGCGAGGACACGACGAGGCCGCGCGGGTGATCACCCGGCTGGTCCTCGCGCAGTTCCACGCCGTCGTCAGGCAGGGCCGGCGCGAGCACTTCGCCTGCCTGGTCCTGGACGACGCGACGGGCGCGGTCACCCCGGAGTCCGTGCGCCGCATCCAGCGACTGCGCTCGCAGAACGCGGGCGTGCTGCTCGCCCTGCGGACCGTCGGCGACGTCCCGGAGGCGCTGCACGGCCCGCTGTACGGTGCCGTGGGCTGCCGCATGGCCTTCTGCGGCGTCTCCACCTGGGACGGCGGCCGGTTCGCGCAGGCCTGGGGCACCGAGTGGGTGGAGACGACGGAGGTCGCCAAGCACACGGTCTTCGCCGACCAGCCGATGACGCGCTTCATCCACGCGGTGCGCAAGCTGGTGACAGGCAGGGCGGTGACCACGGACGCGGTGACCGTCCGGCAGGTCGAGCGGGAACGCTGGTCGGCCTCCGAGCTGGCGCACGCCGTGCCGGCCGGGCACGCCGTGCTGTCGCTGACCAGCGTCGAGGGGGAGTACGCGCCGCCGCTGCTGGTGGACCTGCGCGGGTGAGGTGTACGGGGCCCGGGGACCGTACAGTGAGGCAGAATCGACACAGGCCGTTCATACGCGGCGGCCAAAGGATCACAGAGGCTCCACACCCGACCCCGCGACCGGACCCGCCCCCGCGACCAGCCTCGCGCCCCTGACGCAGACCCGAAGGCCAAGGCACCCATGCCCCCGACGCTCGCCTCGCTCGTCCACCACTCGGCGCTCAAGCTGACCGTGCGCGCCGGCGAGGACCGCCTCGACGTGCCGGTGCGCTGGGCCCACGTCAGCGAACTCGCCGACCCCGTGCCCTACATGGAGGGCGGGGAGCTGCTGCTGATCACCGCCCTCAAGCTCGACGCCGAGGACCCCGAGGTGATGCGCCGGTACGTGAAGCGGCTGGCGGGTGCGGGCGTGGTGGGCCTCGGGTTCGCCGTCGGGGTCAACTACGACGACATCCCCCCGGCCCTGGTGGAAGCGGCCCGGGAGGAAGGACTCCCGCTCCTGGAGGTGCCGCGCCGCACCCCCTTCCTCGCCATCAGCAAGGCCGTCTCCGCCGCCATCGCCGCCGACCAGTACCGCGCGGTCACCGCCGGATTCGCCGCCCAGCGCGAGCTGACCCGGCGGACCCTGGCCGACGGCCCGGAGGGCCTGCTGGCCGCGCTCGCCGCCCAGGTCGACGGCTGGGCGGCGCTGTACGACGCCTCCGGCGCCGTCGTCGCCACCGCGCCGGAGTGGGCGGGCCGCAGGGCGGCTCGGCTCACCGCGGACGTGCAGCGGCTGCGCGAGCGCCCCGCGCCGGCCTCGTCGGTGGTCGGCGGGACCGGGAACTCCGAGCACCCCGAGAACGCCGACCGCGTCGAGCTGCACTCCCTGGGTACCTCCCGCCGCCCCCGCTCCGCGCTCGCCGTCGGCACGGCCGCCGCCCTCGGCACCGCCGAGCGGTACGCCGTCCACTCCGCCATCGCCCTGCTGACCCTCACCACGGAACGCTCCCGCTCCCTGCACGAGGCGGGGCTCCGCATCGACGCGGCCGTACTGCGCATGCTGCTGGCCGGCGAGCCCGACCACGCTCGCACAGTCGCCGGGAGCCTGTACGGCGGCCTGCTGGACGCGCCGTTCCGGATCGTCGTCGCCGAGTCGGCCGCGGCGAGGTCCAGGGCCGCCGGCACCGCCCAGGCCGCCGGAGACACGGGCGGCGACACCGGCGGCGACCCCCTCGGCACCCTCACGGAGATCGTGGAGTCCGCGGCGGCCCGCTCCGGCGAGGCGGTGCTGGCCGTCCCCGAGGGCGAACGCCTGGTGGTGCTGGCCACCGACGGGGGCGCGGCCGTCGCCGCCTGCGTCGAGTACGCGTCGGCACTCGAGGCCGCCCGCCCGGCGTCCGAGTCCCGCTCGGGCGGCGACGACGAGAGCCTGGTCGTCGGCCTCTCGGCACCGTCCGGGCCGATCGCCGCGTCCGCCGCCTACAAACAGGCCGAACAGGCCCTGTCGGTGGCCCGCCGGCGCGGCCGGGTCTGCGTGGAGCACGAACACCTCGCGGCCGGCTCCGTGCTGCCGCTCCTCGCCGACGACGCGGTCCGCGCCTTCGCCGACGGCCTCCTGCGGGCGCTGCGCGACCACGACGCCACCGGCCGGGGCGACCTGGTGGCCTCCCTGCGCGCCTGGCTCTCCCGCCACGGCCAGTGGGACGCGGCCGCCGCCGACCTTGGCGTCCACCGCCACACCCTGCGCTACCGCATGCGCCGGGTGGAGGAGATCCTCGGCCGCTCCCTGGACGACCCGGACGTACGCATGGAGCTCTGGCTGGCCCTGAAGGCCACGGCCACCGACTGAGGTCCCACCTGGCCACCACGTCGAACACCTCACCCCCACCACTACACCCCGGACAAACGGCAACCGCCCCGCCCCGCCCTACCGTGGACCCCGCACGGCGCACACACCACCACCCCCAACGCGGAAGGGCCGGGACCCGACATGACTTCCACCCACGCCTTCTGGCTCGCCGGCCGCCAGGCCACCGGCGAGTCCGACTTCGACGTCACGTCCCCCTGGGACGGCACCACCGTCGGCACGGTGAGCCTCCCCACCGACGCCCAGGTCGAGGAGGCCGTGGCCGCCGCGTACGCCGTACGGGACGAGTTCGCCGCCACCCCCGCCCACATCCGCGCCGCCGCCCTCGACCACGTCAGCCGCCGTCTGGCCGAGCGCACCGAGGAGATCGCCCGCCTGATCTCCGCCGAGAACGGCAAGCCGGTCAAGTGGGCCCGCGGCGAGGTCGGCCGCGCCGTCTCGGTGTTCCGCTTCGCCGCGGAGGAAGCCCGCCGCTTCAACGGCGGCGAGGCCCAGCGCCTCGACACCGACGCCGGCGGTCAGGGCCGCCTCGCCCTCACCCGCCGCTTCCCGAAGGGCGTCGTGCTCGGCATCGCGCCGTTCAACTTCCCGCTCAACCTCTGCGCCCACAAGATCGCCCCTGCGATCGCCGCCGGCGCCCCCCTCATCCTGAAGCCGGCCCCCGCCACCCCCCTCTCCGGCCTGATCCTCGGCGAACTCCTCGCCGAGACCGACCTGCCCGCGGGCTCCTGGAGCATCCTCCCGGTCCCCAACGACCGCATGCCCGCCCTCGTCCAGGACGAGCGCCTCCCGGTCATCTCCTTCACCGGCTCGGAGACCGTCGGCTACGCGATCATGGACTCGGTCCCCCGCAAGCACTGCACCCTCGAACTGGGCGGCAACGGCGCGGCCGTCGTCCTCGCCGACTGGGCGAGCGACGAGGACCTGGACCGGGCCGCGGCGCGCATCGCGACCTTCTCCAACTACCAGGGCGGCCAGTCCTGCATCTCCGTGCAGCGCGTGATCGCCGACGCCGCCGTCTACGACCGCCTGCTGCCCCGCATCGTCGCCGCCGTCGAGGCCCAGGTCACGGGCGACCCGAACGACGACGCCACGGACGTCGGCCCGCTGGTCAGCGAGGCCGCCGCGGAGCGCGTGGAGTCCTGGGTCGAGGAGGCCGTCACCGCGGGCGCGAAGCTCCTCACCGGCGGCAAGCGCGATGGTGCCTCCTACGCCCCGACCGTCCTCACCGACCTGCCCGCCGACACCACCCTCGCCCACGAGGAGGTCTTCGGCCCCGTCCTGAGCGTGCAGAAGGTGACCGGCGAGGCCGAGGCGTTCGCCGCCGTCAACGACTCCAAGTACGGCCTCCAGGCAGGCGTGTTCACCCACGACCTCCAGGCCGCCTTCCGCGCCCACCGCGCCCTCGAGGTCGGCGGCGTCGTCGTCGGCGACGTCCCCTCCTACCGCGCCGACCAGATGCCGTACGGCGGCGCCAAGCAGTCCGGCGTGGGCCGCGAGGGTGTGCGGTACGCGATGGACGACTACACCTACGAGCGCGTACTGGTCCTCACCGGCCTCGCGCTCTGACGCCCGGCCCCGGGGACGGCGCGCAGGCGCCGGGGGCGGTCGGCCGCGCCGCGGGCCGGTTCGACCGCCCCGCGGCGCGGGGGGTCTCTGCCGGTCCCGCGGTGCGGCCGTTCAGTCCGGTCCCGCGGTGCGGGCGGTTTCGTCCGCCCCCACTGTGCGGCAGCCCGCCGTCCGACCCGACAGCAGGTCCCGCAGCGTCGCGTACGACCGGTCCCACGACCACGCGGTCCGCACCCATTGGCGGCCGCCGTCGCCCATGGCGCGGGCGAGCCTGGGGTCGCGCAGGAGCCTGATCAGCCGGTCCGCCGTCGCCGCGACCGAACGGCCGTCGACGACGTACCCCGTCTCGCCCTCGCGCACCGTGTCCGGGGCGCCGCCCGAGTCGCCCGCGACGACCGGCAGCCCGGACGCGGCGGCCTCGAGGTACACGATCCCCAGGCCCTCCACCTCCAGACCGGCCCTGCGGGTGCGGCAGGGCATCGCGAAGACGTCGGCCGCCGCGTAGAAGGACGGCAGCGCGTGGTGGGGATGGCCGCCGGCGAAGAAGACCGAGTCCATGACGCCCTCGCGCAGGGCCAGTTGCCGCAGCCCGGACAGGTAGGGGCCGTCGCCGGCCAGCAGCAGTACGGCGTCCGGGACCGCCCTGCGCACCCAGGGCAGCGCCCTGACCAGAGTGTCCTGGCCCTTGCGCGGGACCAGTCTGGCCGCGCACAGGATCACGGGGCGGTGGCCCAGACCCCACCTCGTCCTGACCGGGGCGCCGTCGACGGCCGGGTGGAAGGCCCCGGTGTCCACGCCGGGGACCAGGCGGGCGGTCCGGGCACCGGGGGCGAGGGCCGCCTCGATCGGGCCCCGGGTGCTGTCGCCCAGCCAGGTCAGCGTGTCCACCTCGGTGCCGACGCGCCGCAGCAGGCACCGGGCGCCCGGGGTGCGGGCCCATCCCACCTCGTGGCCGTGGGTGGTGGCGACGGCTGTGCGGATCCCCGCCGTGCGGCGCAGCCGTCCCGCCATCAGCGCGAGGGGCGCCGCCGCGCCGAACCACACCCGGTCGCAGCCGTACCGGCGGGCCACCGCCGCGGCGTGGGCGGTGGCGCGGGGCGTCGGCAGGAGGGTGCGGGCCGGGTGCCGGACCACCGGGTACGGGACGGGCTCGCCGGGCTGGGCCGCGGGGGTGGGGGAGCCGGTGAGGACGACCACCCCGTCGGGCGGGAAGCGGTCGGCCAGTTCCCGGACGAAGGTCTCGATCCCGCCCTGCCGGGGCGGGAAGTCGTTGGTGACGATCAGCGTGCGGGCGGCGCTCGTCATGCGGGGGTCCTCTCGAGGGAACGGTCGGTGGCCAAGGGGGCGCGGTGCGGCGGACGGTGTGCCAGTGCGGCCAGGACCAGCGGGCAGACCAGGTAGCCGAAGCGCGTCGCCGGCATCAGGACCGTCGCCAGGCCCAGGCCGAGCGCGAGCCGTCCGGCCGCCGCCCGCAGCGTCCGCGGAGGGCGCACCGCGAGCGAGACACCGATCAGCAGTGCGCCGGCCGTGAGGAGCGCGAGAGCGATCACCGTGCCGCCGGGGACGTGTGCCGCGAGCAGGTGACCGGGCAGCGGGCTGCCGGCGGGCGAGGCGGTGGCCGTGAGCCCGAACGGGAAGGCGACGACGTTGCGGAAGAAGCCGGTGGGATCGGTGAGTGCGAAGGGCAGGACCACCGCCGCCCCCGTGCCCAGGCCCACGCCCGCGCACCGCGCCGCGCAACGGCCGCCCTGCCGTACGGCGATCAGGGCCAGGGCCACCGGCAGCGCGGGCCAGGCGGTCCACTTGAGGGCCGCTGCGGCACCGAGCGCGAGACCGGCCCCACCCGGCCGGCCCCGCCCCGCCAGTGCGAGGCCGAGGCACATCAGGCCGGCCACCGGCAGGTCCACGCCGCCCACCGCGAGGGGCAGCGCGACCAGCGGGCAGGCGAGCAGCGGACCGACGCGGCACGGCCGGGCCGCGGCGAGGGACACGACGAACGTGCCGCCCAGCCACCAGCGGGGATCTCCCGGCAGGACGCCGAAGAGCGCCATCCCCGGCAGATAGGGATTGAAGTCGGCCACGGCCGAGGGAGCCGTGAGGTACGGGCTTCCACCGGCGAGCAGCAGCCGCCCCGACCGCTCGACCACGGCGACCTCCGACTGCCCGAGCCCCGCCGCCACCAGGACGACGAGCGGGACCACGACGGCCCCCGCCACCGCGACAGCGCGAGCCGCCCGGCGCGCAGCGGAGCCCGAGGACAGGAACGCCGCGAGCGCGTACCCCGCCCCGGCCGACCATCCCCACATCCGGTGCGGCACCGGGCCCGAGACCAGCGCGAAGCCCGTCGCCGCCACCGCGCACCCGGCCCACGCGTACCGTTCGACGTGCCGCCCGGCGTACCCGGCGACCCGTTCCCCAAAGGTCTTCCCCATGTCCGTCGACGCTAGGAATCCGCAGGTCCCAGGGCGTCAACCGAGGCTCCGCAGCCGGAAGTCAACCCGTGGTACGACATCCGGTCCCGGACTCCACCCGGGCGGTGACGCGCGCCCCTGCCCCGGCCGGGATCATGGAGGAATGAGTACGTCGCCCCAACAGCGCCTGCGCGACTGGATCGCGGCGCCCGCCTACCCCTGGATCACCGGCGGTGCCGTGACGGTGGGCGCGGTCGTGGAGCTGATCGCCGTTCCGGGCGGCGTCACGACCACGGTCGGAGTGCTGGTGTCCGCGGCCTCGCTGATGTGGCGGCGCTCCTTCCCGCCCGTCGCGATGCTCACCGTCGCGGCGGGGCTGATCGCCTTCGCCGGGGACGTCAACCTGTACGTGTCGATCATGGTGAGCGGGCTGACCGGCTGCTACTCGCTGGGCCGCAACCGGGTGCTGCACCCGGCCCTCACCGTCGCGGGCGGCGCGCTCGGCGCGGTGTGCGTCAACCTGGTGCACATCAACACCTGGTCGCGGATGGACCTGCCGGTGCCCGCGCTGTGGGAGAAGGGATCGCTCAGCCTGTTCGCCGAGTCGTTCCTGCTGACCGTGGTCGTCTTCGGAGCGGTGATGATGGGTGACGCGGTCCGCTCCCGGGAGGAGACACGCACCGAACGGAGCCTGGCGCAGGCCAAGTTGATCGCCATGGAGCGGCAGCAGGCCGCCGAGGCGGAACGCGCCGCGATCGCCCGCGAACTGCACGACATCGTCTCCCACTCGGTGTCGATGATCGCCGTACAGGCCGAGAGCGCCACGTACACCACGCCCGGACTCACGCCGGAGGCGCGTGACGGCTTCCAGCAGATCGCCGGCACCGCCCGCTCCTCGATGGCCGAACTGCGCCGCCTGCTCGGCGTCCTGCGCACGCCCCCGGGCGACACCGGCCCGGCCGCTCTCACCGCGCCGCAGCCGACCCTGGACCATCTGGCCGAACTGGTCGAGCAGCACCGGGCCGTGGGCGGCCCGGCCGAGCTGCGGATCACCGGGGAGCGGGTGGCGCTGCCCGCCGCGTGGGAGCTGTCCGCCTACCGGATCGCCCAGGAGGCGCTGACCAACGCCCGCAAGCACGCCCCCGGCGCCCGTACCGTGGTCGAGGTCGACTACGGCGCCGGCCGGCTGCTCACCCTCCGCGTCCGCGACGACGGTCCGGGCACCGGTCCCGGCTCGGATCCCGGTTCCGGTCCGGACTCCGTCGCCGGTACGGGGCACGGGCTGACCGGCATGCGGGAGCGGGCCGCCCTGGTCGGGGGGCGGCTCACGGCGGGGGCGGGCCCGGACGGCGGCTTCCTGGTGGAGGCGGAGCTGCCTTGGGGGAGCGGATGAGCAGGGGGGAGCGGATGAGCGCCGGGGAGCGAGCGGGGAAGCCGCACGTGATCAGGGCACTGGTCGCCGACGACCAGGCGGTCGTCCGCACCGGGTTCGTGAACCTCCTCGCCACCCAGGAGGACATCGAGGTCGTCGCCGAGGCGGAGGACGGGGTGCGGGCGGTGCTGGCGGCCCGGGAGACCCGGCCCGACCTCGCGCTCCTCGACATCCGGATGCCGCACAAGAACGGGATCGAGGCGGCCCGCGAGATCCTGGCCGCGTCCGGGGGTGCGACCAAGGTCCTGATGCTGACCACCTTCGGGCTCGACGAGTACGTGTACGACGCGCTCGCGGCCGGAGCGGGCGGCTTCCTGCTCAAGGACGCCACCTTCCCCGAACTGCTGCACGCGGTACGGGTGGTGGCGAGCGGCAACGCCCTGCTGTCGCCCGAGATCACCAAGCGGCTGATCGCCGAGTTCGTGCACGCGCGCGGCTCACGGCTGCCCGTCCCCGCGGCCGGTGACCTCACGGCCCGGGAGACGGAGGTGCTGACCCTGATCGCGCGGGGCCTGTCCAACACGGAGATCGCGGAGCGGCTCACCATCACCGACCACACCGTGAAGACCCACATCAACCGGCTCTTCGCCAAGCTGGAACTGCGCGACCGGGCCCAGGCGGTGATCGTCGCCTACGAACTGGGCCTGGTCAGAGCGGGTCGCGAGTCGGGGGTCCGGTACCGGTAGCCCTTGGCCACCGGTACCGGACCCCGTCCCCGTGCCGGACCTCCCCGGACCCTCAACCGGAGAAGCCGACGTGCGCGAGCCGCAGTGAGCCGCGCAGCCTGATGCGGAGGTCGTGGACGCCCTCGGCGACGAGGGGGCCGTCCAGCTCCACGTAGTCGTACGGCCCCGCGGTCGGCGCGGCCGGGGACAGCGCCGTCGTCCACGGGCCCCCGTCCAGGGCCGCCTCGACCGTGCCGCCGCCCGCGACCGACACGGTCACCCGCGTCACGCCGGTGCCGAAGTCACAGGCTCGGTAGAGCAGTTCGCCCGATCCTCCGGCCGCCGGCGTCACCGCGTCGCCGGTGACCTTCGTCCGGTCGACGAGCTCCGTGCCGCTCTGCTCGTCGAAGTCGGCCGCCTCCAGACCGCGTTCACGGACCGGGCGCGGTGCGGCGGGTTCGCCGTCGACGGCGACGGTCGCGGACAGGCGCACGTCCTCGCTGGAGGCGCCCACCAGCAGGTCGTACGGGCCCGGCTCCACCCGCCACCGGCCGTGCGCCACGTCCCAGAACGCCAGGGCGGACAGCGGGACCTCGAAGGACACCCGGGTCGACGCGCCCGGGGCCAGGGCGAACCGGCGGTGGGCCAGCAGTTCGCGGCGCGGGCGCGGCACCGACGGCTCGGCGGCACGGACGTAGAGCTGGGCCACCTCGTCGGCGGCCACCTCCCCGGTGTTGGTGACCGTGAAGGACACCGACACTGACCCGTTCTCGATCCCCGCCGCCAGGTCCGCGTACCCGAAGGACGCGTAGGACAGGCCGTGCCCGAAGGGGAACAGGGGCGTCCCCTCGAAGTACAGGTAGGTCTGGCGGCCGCCGATCACGTCGTAGTCGAGCAGACCGGGCAGGTCGGCGTCGGCCGCGTACCAGGTCTGCGGGAGCCGGCCCGCCGGGGAGACGTCCCCGGCGAGGACCCGGGCCAGCGCGGTGCCGGCCGCCTGGCCGCCGTGCGCCGTCCACAGCACCGCCGGGAGCGTCTCGGCGTCGACCGCGTACGGGTAGGCGGACACCAGCGCGAGCACCGTCGCCGGGTTGGCGGCGCGGGCCGCGCGCAGCAGCCGTTCCTGGTGGCCGGGGAGGCGCAGCGTCGTACGGTCCTCGGTCTCGCGGCCGTTGATGTGCGGGTCGTTGCCCGCGACCACCACGACCACGTCCGCCCCGGCCGCCGCCCGCGCCACCGCGTCCTCGCCTCGCTCGGCGACCGTCAGCCCGAAGACCTCGGCGTCCGCGTCGTCAGCGGCAACCTTCACCCCGTCGGCGGCGACCTGGACGGGACGACCCGTTCCCGTGTGCCTCAGGAGGTGACCGTTCGCGTGCGGTTCCAGCCGGAAGGTCTCCTGCACGACCCAGCCCCCGGGCTGGTCGGCGGAGGCGCGGACGAAGCCGTCCTCGGCGACGGACAGGTAGCGTCCGTCGGGCGCGCGCAGGGTGAGCACGCCCTCGCCCCAGTCGACGAGCGCCAGTTCGGTGCCGGTGGCGTCGGTGGTCAGGGGCGGCAGGTCGGTGCGGCCGGCGAGCAGGGCCGGGTCGAGGGCGCCCTCCGTGCCACGCGCCTCGGCGGGGGCCTCGTCCGACGGCGGGACGTGCAGGAACCTGCCGTCGGCCGTGCGCAGCACGACCCGGTCCACGCCCTCGGCGAAGCTCACGCGGTCGGCGCCGAACCGCTCGTACAGGCCCTCGAGCGGGGTCGAGCGGTGGAGGAGCGTACCGCTGTACCAGTCGAGCTTGCACTCGTCCGCGAGCAGTCCGACGACGGCGACGCGCGTGCCGGGGGTCAGGGGCAGGACGCCGTCGTTCTTGAGCAGGACCACCGCCTGCTCGGCCGCCTCCCGGGCGAGCGCCCGGTGTTCCGGCGAGTCGAAGTCCCGTTCGCTGTCCGCCGTCACGGCGTACGGGTCGTGCTCGGCGTCGAACTCGCCGAGCCGGAAACGGACCGACAGCTGCCGCCGCACGGCCGCGTCCACGTCCGCCTCCGTCAGCAGGCCCTGCTCCAGCGCGCCCCGGACCCGCGCGACGATCCTCGAGGAGTCCGTGCCGTGGTCGGTGAAGCTGTCCACCCCGGCCCGCAGTGCGGCGGCGGTCGCCTCCTCGTGGGTGTCGAAGTAGTGCTCCGAGTCGACCAGGTTGGAGGGCGCGCCCGCGTCCGAGCAGACCAGGAGGTCCTCCTCCGTCCAGGTGCGCAGGTGCCCGCCGAGGTGGGGGGAGAGGTGGTTGGGACGGCCGTTGACCAGGTTGTAGGCCGGCATCACCCCGGCCACCGCGCCCGCCTCGACCGTTTCGCGGAAGGCCCGCAGGTCGTACTCGTTCAGGACGCGCGGCCGGACGGAGGACGAGGAGGTGTCCCGGGCGGTCTCGTTGTTGTGCGCGAGCCAGTGCTTGAGGACGGGCGCGGTGCGCCAGTACGCCGGGTGGTCGCCGCGCAGTCCCCGGGTGTAGGCGGTGGCGACGGCGGACGTCAGCTTGGGGTCCTCGGAGTAGCCCTCCTCGTTGCGGCCCCACAGGGGGTGGCGCAGCAGGTTCACGGTGGGGGACCAGACGTTGAGGCCGACGCGTCCGTCCCGTGCGCGCATCACCCGGGCCTCCTTGGACACCGCTTCGCCGACCCGGCGCACGAGGTCCTCGTTCCAGGTGGCGCCCAGCCCCACGGCCTGCGGGAACACGGTCGCCGGCCCCATCCAGGCGACACCGTGCAGCGCCTCCTGGCCGGTGCGGAAGGCGGCGATGCCGAGACGTTCGACCGCGGGCGCGAACTGGTGCAGGAAGGCGGTCTTCTCGTCGAGCGTGAGCCGCGACATCAGATCGTCGACGCGCTTCGCGAACGGCAGGTGCGGATCACGGAACGGCGGCGTGGGTGCGGTCACGTGGAGGTCCCCTTGCGATGGAGCGGGTAGGACGTCGAAGCGCTTCGATGCTCTGTGCAGCCCAGGGTGGGTGTCAAGAGACCGCGACGGATCGCGACCGAGCCCGCCCGGCATTGCAACGTGGAGAGGAGGAGTTCCGTCAAGTCCCCTGCGGGCAGTGCCGGTCAGGAATCTTGGGACGGCTCTTGTGCCCCCCGAGGGGTTAACTTAACCTCGCTGCAACATCGAAGCGCTTCGACGCGAACTGGTCCCAGTTCTCTCAAGACACCGACCCGACGGCCCCCGTCGGGTGTCCCGGTGCGCCACGAAGGCACGAAGGGTTGACGCAAATGACGCCGAACGCCGCCTCCGGTCCCAGCCGGAGAAGTTTCCTCGCCTCCACCGCGGTCGCCACCGCAGCGGTGGCGGGAGGAGTGCCGCTGCTCTCCGCCTGCGGCGGATCCGACGGAGGCTCGCGCGACGGCACCACGTCGAAGAAGGACGCCAAGAAGATCCTCCCGGCGTACGTGGCGAGCAACGTGGTCACCCCCGACATCCCCAGCAAGAACGGTTCGGCGGTCGGCTTCACCGGCAAGCTCGACCTGGCGGGCCTGAAGTCCTCGGTGCCGAAGAAGCTCGGCAAGGGCGGCGAGGTCACCGTCATGTCGCCGTTCTGGGGGTCCCCGCCCAAGGAGGACAACGCCTACTACACGTCGATGAACGACCTCATCGGCGTCGACGTGGTCTGGCAGAACCAGGACGGCAACACCTACGACCAGAAGCTCGGCGCCGTCCTCGCCTCCAGCGAGGTGCCCGACGTGGTGGTCGTGCCCGGCTGGAACATGACCGGAAAGATCCCGAGCGCCATCATCGGCAAGTTCGCCGACCTGGGCCCCTACCTCTCCGGCGACGCGGTCAAGGAGTACCCGAACCTCGCCGCGATCCCCACCGACGCCTGGCAGCGGTCCATCTTCGGCGGCAAGCTGCGCGGCCTGCCCATGCCGTCCTCGTACGTCACCGGCATCGTCCCGTTCTACCGCCAGGACGTCTTCGAGAAGGAGGGCTACGAAATCCCCCGCTCGTGCGACGAGTTCATGGCGCTGGCCAAGGACGCCACCAACGCCAGGGCCAAGCGCTGGGCCTGCCTGGACATGAAGTGGACCGCCTTCAACGCCTTCGGTGTGCTCTCCGGCAACGAGAAGTCGCTCGGCTGGAACGAGACCGACGGCAAGCTGATCTACCGCATCGAGACCGAGGAGTACCTCGAGGCACTGGAGTGGACGCGCAAGCTGTTCGCCGCCGGCGTCGTCCACCCCGACGCCAAGCTCGGCAAGTCCAACGCCGCCGACCCCGGCCCCAAGTTCGCCGCCGGTGAGTTCCTGATCTACAACCAGGACATGTCGCAGTGGTGGAGCCGCACCGCCGAACAGGCCACGCAGAACCCGGAGTTCCGTATCTGGGGCATGGACCTCTTCGGTCACGACGGCGGCGCCCCGACCCTGTGGGCGCAGAACCCGGCGAGCATCTTCGCCTTCGTCAACAAGAAGGCGTCCGAGGCCGTGATCCGAGACGTGCTGGCCGTCGCCAACGTCACCGCCGCGCCGTACGGGACCAAGGAGTACATGGCCACCAACTACGGCGTGGAAGGCACCCACTACACCGTCAAGGACGGCGTGCCCACCAAGACGGACCAGGGCAACATCGACGTGATGAACGCCTACGTGATGGTGGCGAGCCCCGCCGCGACCATCGCCCACCCCGACTTCCCCGAGGTGGCCAAGGGGCAGGTCGAGTGGCAGCAGCGCATGGGCGCCGTCACCAAGAAGCCCTCGTTCTACGGCATGCAGATCACCGAGCCGGCCCGCTACACCAACCTCTCCAACGACTTCGAGCAGCTTGAGGACGACATCGTCCGCGGCCGCAAGAAGATCGCCGACATGCAGCAGGCCGTCTCCGACTGGAAGAGCAAGGGCGGGGACAAGCTCCGCGACTGGTACCGGAAGATCCTCGACGAGAACGGTTCCGCGGCCGGCTGACCAGGTACGAGGCAAGGAGAACCGCCGTGTCGCACAGCACGGTGCCTCGGACCGACACCGAGGCCGAAGAAGTCAAGAAGAAGCTCCCGGAGGCGCACGGCGGCGACAAGGGGGCCCCGGACAAACCGGCCACCGGGAAGCTGAGCCTGCGGCTGAGGTTCCGGCGCGACCGCGTCCTGCTGCTGATGACGCTGCCGGCCGTCGTGCTGCTCCTGGTCTTCAACTACGTGCCGATCCTCGGCAACGTCGTCGCCTTCCAGGAGTACGACCCCTACCTCAGCGACAACGGCGTCGTCTCCATCCTGCACAGCCCGTGGGTGGGCCTGGAGAACTTCCAGCGGATCTTCGAGGACTCCGCCTTCTGGAACGCGGTCCGGAACACCCTCGTCCTCTTCGTCCTCCAGCTCCTGCTGTACTTCCCCATCCCGATCCTGCTCGCGCTGCTCATCAACAGCGTGGTCAGGCCCCGGGTCCGGGCGATCTCGCAGGCCATCCTCTACCTGCCGCACTTCTTCTCGTGGGTGCTGGTCGTCGCCGTCTTCCAGCAGCTCCTCGGCGGCGCCGGGCTCCTCTCCCAGCTGCTGCGGCAGCACGGGTACGACGGGCTCGACATCATGACCGACCCCGACACCTTCAAGTTCCTGATCACCGCGCAGAGCGTGTGGAAGGACGCCGGCTGGGGGATCATCGTCTTCCTCGCCGCCCTCGCCTCGGTCAGCCCCGACCTGTACGAGGCGGCCGCGATGGACGGCGCGAACCGCTGGCGCCGCATGTGGCACGTCACCCTGCCCGCACTGCGCCCGGTCGTCGCCCTGCTCCTGGTGCTCCGCGTCGGCGACGCCCTCACCGTCGGATTCGAACAGATCCTCCTGCAACGCGGCGCCGTGGGGCCGGGCGCCGCGGAGGTCCTGGACACCTTCGTGTGGTGGAACGGCGTACGCAACCAGGACTTCGGCTACGCGGCCGCCGCCGGCCTCGTCAAGGGCGTCATCAGTCTCGGCCTCGTCCTCGCGGCCAACAAGGTGGCCCACCTCATGGGCGAGCAGGGGGTGTACAAGAAGTGACCGCCGTACCCGAAGCGACCTCCGTCCGAGAGGCGACGACCTCCGCGGGCGACCGGCCGGCGCGCCCACCCCGCCGGTGGGCGGCCCCGCCCCGCCCCGTGTGGGAGGAGAGGCCCAGCCGCGCCGGACTCGCCGGCAAGGGGCTCGTCCTGCTCCTGGCCTGCCTGGGCATCCTGTTCCCGCTGTGGATCGTGATCGTCACCAGCCTGTCCACCCGCAAGTCCATCGACGAGGCCGGCGGCCTGGTGATGATCCCCAAGGACATCACCTTCGTCGCCTACCAGGAACTGCTCAGCGGCGGCCAGGTCACCCGCGCCGCGCTCGTCAGCGTGGGCATCACCCTCGTCGGCACCCTGTTCTCCATGGCGGTGTCCGTGCTGTGCGCCTACGGGCTCTCCCGCAGCGGCTCCCTCGCCCACCGCTGGATCCTCATGGTGCTGCTCGCCACCATGTTCTTCAGCGCCGGTCTCATCCCCACCTACCTGCTGGTGCAGTCCCTGGGCCTCACCGACAGCTACCTCGCGCTGATCCTGCCGAGCGCCATCAGCGTCTTCAACATCCTGGTGCTGCGCGGCTTCTTCATGGGCATCTCCCAGGAACTGATCGACAGCGCCCGCATCGACGGCGCCGGCGACCTGCGCATCCTGTGGCAGATCGTGCTGCCGCTGTCCCGCGCGGTGGTCGCGGTGATCACGCTGTTCTACGCCGTCGGCTACTGGAGTGCCTGGTTCAACGCCTCCCTCTACCTGAACGACCAGGACATGCTGCCGCTCCAGAACGTCATGATCCAGCTGGTGCAGAAGCAGGAGGCGCCGGTCGGCCTCGGCCAGGCGATCAAGACCGGTGAACTCTCCGGCCTAGCCGTGCAGATGGCCGTGATGGTCATGGCCCTGCTGCCGGTCGCCGTCCTGTCGCCCTTCGTCCAGCGCCACTTCAAGAAGGGCATGCTCACCGGGGCGGTGAAGGGCTGATGCCGCACCTGTCCGACGCCACCCTGGGCCGCATCCTCTACGGCGGCGACTACAACCCCGAGCAGTGGCCCGAGGAGACCTGGCCCGAGGACGTCCGCCTGATGAAGGCCGCCGGCGTCAACTCCGTCACCCTCGGCGTCTTCTCCTGGTCGAAGCTCGAACCGCGCCCCGACGTCCACGACTTCGCCTGGCTCGACCGGCTCATGGACCTGATGCACACCCACGGCATCGGCGTCGTCCTCGCCACCCCCACCGCCTCACCCCCGCCCTGGCTGGGGCACCTGCACCCCGACACGCTGCCCCGCGACGAGGACGGCCGCACCGAGTGGTGGGGCGGCCGGCAGCACTTCTCGCACTCCAGCACCGTCTACCGCCGCCACGCCGCCGCCATCACCGAGGCCCTGGCCGCGCGCTACGGGCAGCACCCCGCCCTCACCATGTGGCACATCAACAACGAGTACTGCACCTACGACCACGGCGACGAGGCCGCCGCCCGCTTCCGCCGCTGGCTCGAGGACCGCTACGGCACCCTCGACGCCCTCAACACCGCCTGGGGCACCGCCTTCTGGAGCCAGGGCTACGGCGACTGGGCGGAGATCCTGCCGGCCCGCCGCACCCACTACCTCAAGAACCCGGCGCAGGTCCTCGACTTCCGGCGCTTCACCTCCGACATGCTCCTGGAGTGCTACACCGCCGAGCGCGACATCGTCCGCCGCCACAGCCCCCACCTCCCGGTCACCACCAACTTCATGCCGCTGTGGGCGGGACAGGACGCCTGGCGCTGGGCCGAGGAGGAGGACGTCGTCTCCGTCGACCTCTACCCCGACCCGCGCGACCCGTCCGGCGCCCAGCACGGCGCCCTCGTCCAGGACATGACCCGCTCCCAGGCACGCGGCCCGTGGATGCTCATGGAACAGGCGGCCGGACCCGTCAACTGGCGCGGAGTGAACCACCCCAAGCCGCGCGGTCTCCACCGCCTCTGGTCGCTCCAGGCCGTGGCCCGCGGCGCCGACGCCGTCTGCCACTTCCAGTGGCGGCAGTCCCGGCAGGGCGCCGAGAAGTTCCACTCCGGGATGGTCTCCCACGCCGGCGAGCAGGGACGCACGTACCAGGAGGTGCGGCGGCTCGGCGCCGACCTGGCCCGGATCGCCCCGCACGTCACCGGCGCCGCGGTCACCGCCGACGTCGCCGTCCTGCACGACTGGCACTCCTGGTGGGCCGGCGACCAGGAGGCCCGGCCCTCCCGCGAGGCCGACTACCCGGACGTCCTCGGCGCCTGGCACCGCGCGCTCTGGCGGGCCGGAATCACCACCGACTTCGCCCACCCCGGCCACGACCTGACCCGCTACCGGCTCGTCGTCGTCCCGCAGCTCTACCTCCTCACCGACGCCGCCGTCGACAACCTCCTCGCGTACGTGCGCGGCGGCGGCACCCTCGTCTGCGGCTTCCTGACCGGCGTCGCCGACCAGGACGACCGGGTACGGCCCGGCGCCATGGACGCCCGGCTGCGCGGCCTGTTCGGCATCCGCACCCTCCACGAGTGGTGGCCGCTGGAGCCGGGCGGCAGCGCCGAGTGCGAGGGCGGCCTGCGCGGCACCCTGTGGTCCGAGGAACTGGAGCCCGACGGCTCCGCCGACGAGACCGTGCCGTACAAGGGCGGCGAACTCGACGGACTGCCGGCCGTACTGCGCAAGGGCCGCGCCTGGTACGTCTCCACGCTCCCCGAGCCGGACGCGCTGCGCGCCCTGCTGGCCCGCGTCGCCGCCGGCGCGGACGTCCGTCCGGTGCTCGACGGGCTTCCGGACGGCGTCGAGGCGGTCCGGCGAGGAGACCTGTTGTTCCTGCTCAACCACGGCCGCGAACCGGTCACCGTCGACCTCCCCGGCACCCACCACGACCTGCTGACGGAGACGACGGCGACCGACCGGATCACCCTCGGCCGCTACGCCGTGGCGGTGCTGAAGCCATGAGCGCCACGCCCGTCCACGGCACCTGGGAGCCCGCGCCCGCCGCCCGCTGGGAGGACGCCTTCCTCAGCGGCAACGGCCACCACGGCGCCCTCGTGCACGGCGACCCGCACGCCGACCGGGTGATCGTCACCCACCACACCCTCGTCCGTCCGGACGGAGACGACGCCCACCGCCGCCCGCCCAACCTCGCCGCCGAACTCCCCGCCCTCCAGGACCGCCTGCTGGCCGGAGACCCGACGGCAGCCGAGGACTTCACCGACGGCCGCCCGCTGCAATGGGTACGCCCCTTCCACCCGGCCTTCCAGCTCCGCCTGAACAGACCGACCCCCGACGGTACGGACGCCCCCTACCGCCGCGCCGTCGACTTCACCACCGGCGAGACGACCGCCACCCGCGCCGGCTGGGCCAGCCGCGTCTTCGTCTCCCGCGCCGACGACGTGATCGTCCAGCACGTCAGCGACCCGCACCTCACCCTCGACCTGTCCCTCGACCCCCGCCTCCCCGGCGCCCCCGCCGGACTCGGCATCGGCCACGGCGCCGTCCTCACCCCCGAGGGCGCCCTGCTCACCCTGCGCGCCCGCTACCCCGGCAGCGACCTCGCGTACACCGGCGTCACCCTCGTCGCCGTCACCGGCGGCACCACGAGGCTCACGCCGCCCGGCGTCCTCGTCGAGGGCGCCACCGAGGTGCTGCTGCTGACCCGGGTGCACCGCCACACCGGCGAGCTGGACACGGTCGCCGAGAGCCGCGCCCTGCGCGACCTGCTGCGCGAAGCCCGGTACGCGGCGCCGCACCTGGCCTCCTACGACGCCCTCCTCGCCCGGCACCTGACCCACCACCGCACCGCCTACGAACGCGTCACCCTCGACCTCGCCGCCGACCCCGCCGAACGCGCCCTGCCGGGCTCCGACCTGCTCACCAGGCCGCACAGCGCGGCCCTCCTCGAACGGCTCTTCGCCGCCGGCCGCTACCACCTGCTGTCGGCGAGCGGCCTGCTCCCGCCCCGCCTCACCGGCCTGTGGACCGGCGACTGGAACACCGCCTGGTCCGGGGCCTTCACCACCAACGCCAACCTCAACCTCCAGACCGCCTCCGCCGCGGCCGCCGCCCTGCCCGAGGTCACCGAGGCCCACGCCGCGCTGGTCCACCGGCAACTGCCCGACTGGCGGGACAACGCCCGCGCGATCTTCGGCACCCGGGGCGCGGTCGCGCCCTCGCACACCGACGGCGAGAGCGGCCACACGTACCACTTCAGCCGCGAGTACCCCCTGCACCTGTGGACCGCGGGCGCCGACTGGCTGCTCAAGCCGCTCGTCGACCACGACGAGACCTACGGCACGCGCGACCCCCGCACCACCCTCGCACTCTCCGAAGTCGCCGCCTTCTACGAGGACTTCCTCACCCGCACCGACGACGACGGACACCTGGTCGTCGTCCCGTCCTACTCACCCGAGAACCGCCCCGCGAACGCGAGCTGGGGCACCCTCGACGCGGCCATGGACCTCTCCGCCGCCCGGCACGCCCTGCTCATCGCCGCCGACCGCCACCCCGACCGCGCCGACCGCCTGCGCGCCCTCGCCGGCCGCCTCCCCGCGCACCGGATCAACGCCGACGGCGCCCTCGCGGAGTGGGCGTGGCCCGGGCTGGCGGACACCTACGACCACCGCCACCTCAGCCACCTCTACGGGGTCTGGCCGCTGGAGGAGATCAACCCGTACGACACCCCCGAGCAGGCCGAGGCCGCCCACCGCGCCCTCGAACTGCGCGGCGCCGAGAACGACTCCGCCCACGGCCACCTCCACCACGCCCTCGTCGCGGCCAGGCTCCGTGACGGCGACCGGGTCGCCCACGCGCTCGGCCGGGTCCTCGACGGCGACTACTTCCACGCCTCCCTGATGAGCGCGCACTACCCCCACCGCGACGTCTACAACGCGGACGCCGCCCACACCCTGCCCGCCGTGCTCATCGAGATGCTCGTGCAGTCCACCCCCGGCCGGCTGGTCCTGCTGCCCGCCCTCCCCGCCTCCTGCCGCCAGGGCCAACTCAGGGGCATACGCACCCGGTTCGGCGCCTCGGTCGACCTCGCCTGGACACCGGACGGCACCGCGACGGCCGTCCTGCGCCCGGACCGCACCCACCGCATCGAACTCCGGACCCCCTCCGGAGCCGAACCGCTCGACCTCGTCGCCGGTCAGGACCGCGTCATCACGGTCGAGGCACGGTAGTACCGGCGCACGCTCCGCCCCCGCTCGGCGTCGGCATCCACGAAGGCGTGACGCGCCAGGGCGGGAGCCGGGCGACCCTACGACCGGACGGGCGCCGGACCCGAACTGGCCCGGACGGTCAGCTCCGGTGCGAGCAGCACGACCTCGTCGCTACCGCGCCCGTCGAGCTTGGCCACCAGCTGCTCCACGGCCCGCCGGCCCATCTCCTGCGCGGGCAGCGCCACCGAGGTGAGCCGCACCGAGGCCTGGGTGGCGACCTGCTCGGGGCAGACCGCGACCACCGACACGTCCTCCGGCACCGCCCGCCCCTGCTGGCGCAGCAGGGCGAGCAGCGGTTCCACCGCCGACTCGTTCTGGACGACGAACCCCGTGGTGTCGGGGCGCTCGTCGAAGACGCGGGCCAGCGTCGCGGCCATCGCGTCGTACCCGCCCTCGCAGGGCCGGTGCAGCAGCCGCAGTCCCAGCTCGCGCGCGCGGGTGCGCAGGCCGTCGAGGGTGCGCTCGGCGAAACCGGTGTGCCGTTCGTACACGGCGGCGGCCTCACCGATGACGGCGATGTCCCGGTGCCCCAGCTGCGCCAGATGCTCCACGCACAGCGCGCCGGTCGCCCGGAAGTCCAAGTCGACGCAGGTGAGGCCTTCGGTGCTGGCGGGGAGTCCGATCAGTACGGACGGCTGGTGGGTGTCGCGGAGGAGGGGGAGCCGCTCGTCGTCGAGTTCGACGTCCATGAGGATCATCGCGTCGGCGAGTCCGCTGCCGGTGACGCGGCGCACCGCGTCGGGGCCCTCCTCGCCGGTGAGCAGCAGGATGTCGTACCCGTGGGTGCGCGCGCCGGCCGCGACCGCGATGGCGATCTCCATCATCACCGGCACGTACATGTCGGTGCGCAGCGGGATCATGAGGGCGATGATGTTCGACCTGCTGCTGGCCAGTGCGCGGGCGCCGGCGTTCGGGTGGTAGCCGAGCTTCCGGATGCTCTCCTCGACCCGCTGCCGGGTGGTGGTGGAGATGGACCGCTTGCCGCTGAGGACATAGCTCACCGTGCTGGCCGAGACTCCGGCGTGCTGGGCGACCTCGGCGAGGGTGACCATCCAGCTCTCCAAATTGTGTGAAGCGCTTCGACAGCGCGCGGGACAGATAGGGGTGGGCGAGGGTGGTTCGACAGTAGCCGCAGTGAGGATGGGTGTCCATAGGCTGTCGAAGCGCTTCGACGGCTTTGTTCGCCGCGATGGCCGACCGCCTTCTCCACCGCTTCCTCAGCCGCGTTCCTCTCTCCCGCTCTCCCCACGCAGTATCGGCCGAACGGCCGCACGAAGGGTGGCCGGGTCGCCCGGGATCGGGTACATACGAACGGGTAGCACCGACTAGTAACGTACGTCCGCAAGTTCGCGCAGGACGAATCGCGGCGAGGTGAGCCCCATGTCCGCACCACCCACCCCCTCCTCCCGACCCACCGTCACCGAACGTGAAGCCCGACAGGTCGCGGAGGCGGCCCGGGAACAGGACTGGCGCAAGCCCAGTTTCGCCAAGGAACTCTTCCTCGGCCGCTTCCGCCTCGACCTCCTCCACCCCCACCCGGTCCCGGCCGAAGAGGACGTCCAGCGGGGCGAGGAGTTCCTCACCAAACTGCGCGACTTCTGCGAGACGAAGATCGACGGCGCGGTGATCGAGCGCGACGCGCGGATCCCCGACGACGTGATCACCGGGCTGAAGGAGCTGGGCGCCTTCGGCATGAAGATCGACACCAAGTACGGCGGCCTCGGCCTGACCCAGGTCTACTACAACAAGTCCCTCGCCCTGGTCGGCTCCGCGAACCCCGCGATCGGCGCACTGCTCTCCGCCCACCAGTCGATCGGCGTGCCGCAGCCGCTGAAGATGTTCGGCACCCAGGAGCAGAAGGCCACGTTCCTGCCGCGCTGCGCCCGCACCGACATCTCGGCCTTCCTGCTGACCGAGCCGGACGTCGGCTCCGACCCGGCCCGGCTGGCCACCACCGCCGTCCGGGACGGCGACGACTACGTCCTCGACGGTGTGAAGCTGTGGACCACCAACGGCGTCGTCGCCGACCTGCTCGTGGTCATGGCCCGCGTCCCGAAGCCCGAGGGCGGCAAGGACGCGGCGGGCGGCAAGGGGGGCATCACCGCGTTCGTGGTCGAGGCCGCCTCCGAGGGCGTCACGGTGGAGAACCGCAACGCCTTCATGGGCCTGCGCGGCCTGGAGAACGGCGTCACCCGCTTCCACCGGGTCCGCGTCCCGGCGGCGAACCGCATCGGCCCCGAGGGTGCGGGCCTGAAGATCGCCCTGACCACCCTCAACACCGGCCGCCTCTCCCTCCCCGCGATGTGCGTCGGGGCCGGCAAGTGGTGCCTGAAGATCGCCCGCGAGTGGTCGGCGGTGCGCGAGCAGTGGGGCAAGCCGGTCGCGCTGCACGAGGCGGTCGGCTCCAAGATCTCCTTCATCGCGGCGACCACCTTCGCCCTCGAAGCCGTCCTGGACCTCTCCTCCCAGATGGCCGACGAGGACCGCAACGACATCCGCATCGAGGCCGCCCTCGCCAAGCTCTACGGCTCCGAGATGGCCTGCCTGATGGCCGACGAACTGGTCCAGATCCGCGGCGGCCGGGGCTTCGAGACCGCGGCCTCACTCGAAGCCCGCGGCGAGCGCGCGGTCCCCGCCGAGCAACTCCTGCGGGACCTGCGCATCAACCGCATCTTCGAGGGTTCCACCGAGATCATGCACCTGCTGATCGCGCGCGAGGCGGTCGACGCCCACCTCTCGGTCGCCGGCGACCTGATCGACCCCGACAAGACCCTCTCCGACAAGGCGCGGGCGGGCGCGCAGGCCGGCGTCTTCTACGCCAAGTGGCTGCCGAAACTCGTCGCGGGTCCCGGCCAACTCCCGCGCTCGTACGCCGACTTCCACCCCTCCGGTCACCCCGACCTCTCCGGTCACCTGCGTTACGTCGAACGCACCGCCCGCAAGCTAGCCCGCTCCACCTTCTACGCCATGTCGCGCTGGCAGGGCCGGATGGAGACCAAGCAGGGCTTCCTGGGCCGGATCGTCGACATCGGCGCGGAGCTGTTCGCGATGAGCGCCGCCTGCGTCCGCGCCGAGCACCTGCGCACCAAGGGCGAGCACGGCCGCGAGGCCTACCAGCTCGCCGACGCCTTCTGCCGCCAGTCCCGCATCCGCGTCGAGGAACTCTTCGGCCGCCTGTGGAGCAACACCGACGACCTCGACCGCAAGGTCGTCAAGGGCGTGCTGGGCGGCGCGTACGAGTGGCTGGAACAGGGCGTCGTCGACCCGTCGGGCGACGGGCCGTGGATCGCGGAGGCGGCCCCGGGCCCGTCCGGCCGGGAGAACGTCCGCCGCGCCATCGGCTGACCCGGGGCCCCGCCCCGAAGGCAGGACCGGAGCAGGCCCCCGGCGACTCGCGTCGGGCGCCTGCCGCACCGGACCGTCCCGGCGGGAGGGGCGCGGCCGACCGGCCCGGCCACCCCTCGTACGGCCCGCGACACCCGGCCGAGGGACGCGCTGTCCTCCCGGAGGGCCGTTGCGGACACAATGGGGGGATGAGCGACAGTCCAGCCCCACTCGCCGACCCCCACCTCGTCTACGACCCGGTGGCGGGCGACGGCCCGAAGGACGTGGTGGTCCTCGGGTCCACCGGGTCGATCGGGACCCAGGCCATCGACCTCGTGCTGCGCAACCCGGACCGCTTCCGGGTCACCGCCCTGTCCGCCAACGGCAGCCGGGTCGCCCTCCTCGCCGAGCAGGCGTACCGGCTGAGGGCGCGGACCGTCGCCGTCGCCCGCGAGGACGTCGTACCGGCGCTGCGGGAGGCGCTCACCGCCCAGTACGGGACGGGCGAGCCGCTCCCCGAGATCCTCGCCGGACCGGACGCGGCCACCCAGCTCGCCGCCTCCGACTGCCACACCGTGCTCAACGGCATCACCGGCTCCATCGGACTCGCGCCGACCCTCGCCGCCCTGGAGGCGGGCCGCACCCTCGCGCTGGCCAACAAGGAGTCGCTCATCGTCGGCGGCCCGCTGGTCAAGGCGCTGGCCAAGCCGGGCCAGATCATCCCGGTCGACTCCGAGCACGCCGCCCTCTTCCAGGCGCTGGCCGCCGGCACCCGCGCCGACGTGCGCAAGCTGGTCGTCACTGCCTCCGGCGGCCCGTTCCGGGGCCGTACCAGGGACCAGCTGGCGGCCGTCACCGTCGAGGACGCGCTCGCCCACCCCACCTGGGCCATGGGCCCGGTGATCACGATCAACTCCGCGACCCTGGTCAACAAGGGCCTGGAGGTGATCGAGGCCCACCTGCTCTACGACATTCCCTTCGACCGCATTGAGGTGGTCGTGCACCCGCAGTCGTATGTCCACTCGATGGTTGAGTACACGGACGGATCGACCCTGGCCCACGCCACGCCCCCCGACATGGGCGGGCCCATCGCCGTGGGCCTCGGCTGGCCCGAACGCGTCCCCGACGCCGCGCCCGCCTTCGACTGGAGCAAGGCCTCGACCTGGGAGTTCTTCCCGCTCGACAACGAGGCCTTCCCCTCCGTCGACCTGGCCCGGCACGTCGGACAGCTCGCGGGCACGGCCCCGGCGGTGTTCAATGCCGCCAACGAGGAGTGTGTCGAGGCGTTCCGCTCCGGCGCACTGCCGTTTCTCGGGATCATGGAGACCGTCACGCGGGTGGTCGAGGAGCACGGCACCCCCCGTACGGGAACCTCGCTCACCGTCGCGGACGTCCTCGAAGCGGAGACCTGGGCACGCGCCCGGGCCCGGCAACTGGCGGCACAGACGGCGGAGGCCCGTGCATGACGACCCTGATGTTCATCCTCGGCATAGTCCTCTTCGCCGTCGGCCTGCTCTTCTCCATCGCCTGGCACGAGCTGGGCCACCTGTCCACGGCCAAGATGTTCGGCATCCGGGTGCCGCAGTACATGGTGGGCTTCGGACCGACGCTCTTCTCCAGGAAGAAGGGCGACACCGAGTACGGGGTCAAGGCCATCCCGTTCGGCGGCTACATCCGCATGATCGGCATGTTCCCGCCCGGCCCCGACGGCCGCATGGAGGCACGCTCCACCTCGCCCTGGCGCGGGATGATAGAGGACGCCCGGTCGGCCGCCTTCGAGGAACTGCAGCCCGGTGACGAGAAGCGCCTCTTCTACACGCGCAAGCCGTGGAAGCGCGTCATCGTCATGTTCGCCGGCCCGTTCATGAACCTGATCCTCGCCGTGGTGCTCTTCCTCACGGTGCTGATGGGCTTCGGCATCTCGCAGCAGACCACCACCGTCAGCTCGGTCTCCCAGTGCGTCATCTCGCAGAGCGAGAACCGCGACGACTGCACCAAGGCCGACCCGGCCTCCCCGGCCGCGGCGGCGGGCCTCAGGGCCGGCGACAAGATCCTCGCCTTCGACGGCGTACGGACCGACGACTGGGACAGGCTGTCCGACCTGATCCGCGCCAACCCCGGCGAGGACGTACCGGTCGTCGTCGAGCGCAAGGGCGAGGAGATCACCCTCCACGCGACCATCGCCACCAACAAGGTCGCCAAGAAGGACTCCAACGGTCAGATCGTCCAGGGCGAGTACGTCACCGCGGGCTTCCTCGGCTTCAGCTCCGCCACCGGCGTGGTGAAACAGGACTTCGGCCAGTCCGTGACCTGGATGGGCGACCGGATCGGCGACGCCGTCGACAACCTCGCCGCCCTGCCCGCCAAGATCCCCGCCCTGTGGGACGCGGCCTTCGGCGACGGGCCCCGCGAGGCCGACTCCCCGATGGGCGTCGTCGGCGCGGCCCGCGTCGGCGGCGAGATCGCCACCCTCGACATCCCGCCCACCCAGCAGCTCGCCATGTTCGTGATGCTGGTGGCCGGCTTCAACCTCTCCCTGTTCCTCTTCAACATGCTCCCGCTGCTGCCGCTCGACGGCGGCCACATCGCGGGCGCCCTGTGGGAGTCGCTGCGCCGCGGCGCAGCGAAGGTGCTGCGCAGGCCCGACCCTGGGCCCTTCGACGTGGCGAAGCTGATGCCGGTGGCCTACGTGGTGGCGGGCGTCTTCGTCTGCTTCACGCTGCTCGTGCTGGTGGCGGACGTCGTCAACCCGGTGCGCATCACCTGACGCCCGGACGGCCACCGCGCGCGGGACCGATCACCCGATGCGGTGACCGTCCGACGATCCGACGAGAAGCCCGATCCGGAGAGCATGTCCCTCCGGGCCGGGCTTCAGTCGCCTCACCCGGCAGATGGACGCCAAAGGGTGCATCTCCCGTACGCCGCGTGCCCGGCGTTCATGTCGGTGCCGTAATCTCGAAGGCCGGAGCCCGCCGCTGAACGGGACCGGACCTTGATCCACGACTTGGGGTTGCACAGCAGATGACTGCGATTTCTCTCGGCATGCCGGACGTTCCGACCAGGCTCGCGGAGCGCCGCAAGAGCCGGCAGATCCAGGTCGGGCCCGTGGCGGTGGGCGGCGACGCCCCCGTGTCGGTCCAGTCCATGACCACGACCCGCACCTCCGACATCGGCGCCACCCTCCAGCAGATCGCCGAGCTGACGGCGTCCGGCTGCCAGATCGTCCGCGTGGCCTGCCCCACCCAGGACGACGCCGACGCGCTGCCCGTCATCGCGAAGAAGTCGCAGATCCCGGTGATCGCGGACATCCACTTCCAGCCCAAGTACGTCTTCGCCGCGATCGAGGCCGGCTGCGCCGCGGTCCGGGTGAACCCGGGCAACATCAAGCAGTTCGACGACAAGGTCAAGGAGATCGCCAAGGCGGCCAAGGACCACGGCACGCCCATCCGCATCGGCGTGAACGCGGGCTCCCTCGACCGCCGCCTGCTCCAGAAGTACGGCAAGGCGACCCCCGAGGCCCTGGCCGAGTCCGCCCTGTGGGAAGCCTCGCTCTTCGAGGAGCACGACTTCCGCGACATCAAGATCTCGGTCAAGCACAACGACCCGGTCGTCATGGTCGAGGCCTACCGCCAGCTCGCCGCCCAGTGCGACTACCCGCTGCACCTCGGCGTCACCGAGGCGGGCCCGGCCTTCCAGGGCACCATCAAGTCGGCGGTCGCCTTCGGCGCACTGCTCTCCCAGGGCATCGGCGACACCATCCGGGTCTCCCTCTCCGCCCCGCCGGTCGAGGAGATCAAGGTCGGCATCCAGATCCTGGAGTCGCTGAACCTGCGCCAGCGCGGCCTGGAGATCGTCTCCTGCCCGTCCTGCGGCCGCGCCCAGGTCGACGTGTACAAGCTGGCCGAGGAGGTCACCGCCGGCCTGGAGGGCATGGAGGTCCCCCTCCGCGTCGCCGTCATGGGCTGCGTCGTCAACGGTCCCGGCGAGGCCCGCGAGGCCGACCTCGGCGTCGCCTCCGGCAACGGCAAGGGCCAGATCTTCGTCAAGGGCGAGGTCATCAAGACCGTCCCCGAGTCCAAGATCGTGGAGACCCTCATCGACGAGGCCATGAAGATCGCCGAGCAGATGGAGAAGGACGGCGTGATCTCCGGCGAGCCCTCGGTCTCCGTCGCGGGCTGATCCGCCCGATCCTGCCGCGTCGCCCTGGGGGCGGCGCGGCATATGCACGACAGGTACAGTGCGGAGACCAGCTGATCTCAGGGTGAGGCCGCCGCACGTGTTGACGCAGACCACCTCCCGCGTGCTCGAACCGAGCGACCTGGAGGCCGCGCTCGCCGTCCTGGACCGCGAGCCGGTCGCCAACGCCTTCGTGACCGCACGCGTGCAGGTCGCCGGTCTCGACCCGTGGCGCCTGGGCGGCGAGATGTGGGGCTGGTACGAGCACGGCATGCTGACCTCGCTGTGCTACGCGGGCGCCAACCTCGTCCCCATCTGCGCCACCCCCCGCGCCGTCCGCGCCTTCGCCGACCGCGCCCGCCGGGCCGGCCGCCGCTGCTCCTCGATCGTCGGCCCCGCCGGCCCGACCGCCCAGCTGTGGCGGCTGCTGGAACCCGGCTGGGGCCCGGCCCGCGAGGTCCGCACCCGCCAGCCCCTCATGGTCACCGACCGGCTCCCCGACGACATCGCCCCGGACCCCTACGTCCGCCGCGTCCGCAAGGACGAGATGGAGCGGATCATGCCGGCCTGTGTGGCGATGTTCACCGAGGAGGTCGGCATCTCCCCGATGGCCGGCGACGGCGGCCTGCTCTACCAGGCCCGGGTCGCCGAACTCGTCGGCTCCGGCCGCTCCTTCGCCCGCTTCGACGCCGACGGCAAGGTCGTCTTCAAGGCCGAGATCGGCGCCGCCACCGACCGCGCCTGCCAGATCCAGGGCGTGTGGGTGCACCCCGAGTACCGCGGCAAGGGCCTGGCGGCCCCCGGCATGGCGGCGGTCCTGCGCTACGCCCTCGCGGACACCGCCCCGGTGGCGAGCCTCTACGTCAACGACTTCAACACGGCGGCCCGACGGACGTACCTCCGGGTGGGGTTCCAGGAGGTCGGCGCCTTCATGAGCGTCCTGTTCTGAACCCGGCCCAGACGGCGGCCCGCTCCCCGACGACAACCGGAACGCCCCTGTAGGCTCCCCGCCATGGACCTCGTGATCGGCCCACTGGACCTCTCCGCGCACGTGGACGAGGCGCTGGCCGTCCAAGCCGCCGCGTTCGGCCTCGGCCCCGACGAGGTGGCCGTCCGCCGCCAGATCGTCCTGCGCCACATGACCTACGCGGGCGCCAGGGCCCTCGGCGCCACCGTCGAGGGCCGCCTCGTCGGCTTCGTCTACGGCATGCCCAACGACCGCGCCCACTGGTGGTCCACGGTCGTCGAGCCCTACCTCCGAGACCGGGGCACCGACGCCTGGCTGGACGACTCCTTCGTCATCACGGAGCTCCACGTCCACCCGGCGCACCAGAACCGCGGCGCGGGCCGCGCCCTGATCACCACGATCACCGACGCCGCCGCCCAGCCCCGCTCCATCCTCTCCGCGATCGACCGGGACAGCCCCGCCCGCGGCCTCTACCACTCCCTCGGCTACCAGGACCTCGCCCGTCAGGTCCTCTTCCCGAGCGCCCCCAAGCCGTACGCGGTGATGGGCGCCACGCTCCCGCTGCGCAGGCGGTCACCGGCCGGTCGATAACCGATTTCCACCGCACCGGACCACCCGGCTAACCTCCTAGCACCACCCTTACGCAGCAGGAGACACGAGAACCATGGCCAACGCACCGGTCCAGCGCATGTCGAAGTTGATGGCGAAGACGCTGCGCGACGACCCGGCGGACGCCGAGGTCCTCAGCCACAAGCTGCTGGTCCGCGCCGGCTACGTGCGCCGCACCGCCGCCGGCCTGTGGAGCTGGCTGCCGCTGGGCAAGAAGGTCCTCGGCAACATCGAGCGCATCGTCCGCGAGGAGATGGACGCCATCGGCGCCCAGGAGGTCCAGCTCCCCGCCCTGCTGCCGCGCGAGCCGTACGAGGCGACGGGCCGCTGGGACGAGTACGGCCCCGAACTCTTCCGCCTTCAGGACCGCAAGGGCGGCGACTACCTCCTCGGCCCCACCCACGAGGAGATCTTCACCCTCCTCGTCAAGGACCAGGCGTCCTCCTACAAGGACCTGCCGGTCATCCTCTACCAGATCCAGAACAAGTACCGCGACGAGGCCCGCCCCCGGGCCGGCATCCTGCGCGGCCGCGAGTTCCTCATGAAGGACTCCTACTCCTTCGACGTCGCCGACGAGGGCCTCGCCGAGTCCTACGCCCTGCACCGCGCCGCCTACCAGCGCATCTTCGAGCGCCTGGGCCTCGACTACCGCATCGTCGCGGCCACCGCCGGCGCCATGGGCGGCTCCAAGTCGGAGGAGTTCCTGGCCCCCGCGGAGGCCGGCGAGGACACCTTCGCGGACTGCCCGAACTGCGACTACGCCGCCAACACCGAGGCGATCACCCACGCCCTCACCCCGGTGGACGCGACCGGCGTCCCGGCCGCCGAGGACATCCCCACCCCCGACACCCCCACGATCGAGACCCTGGCCGCCTCTCTCGGCGTACCGGCCTCGGCCACCCTCAAGAACCTCCTCGTCAAGGTGGACGGCGAGATCGTCGCCGTGGGCGTCCCCGGCGACCGCGAGGTCGACACGGACAAGGTCGAGGCGCACTTCGCCCCGGCCGCCGTCGAGCTGGTCACCGCCGAGGACTTCGTCGGCCGCCCCGACCTGGTCCGCGGCTACGTCGGCCCGCAGGGACTGGGCGAGAAGGTCACGTACATCGCCGACCCCCGCGTCGCGCCGGGCACCGCGTGGATCACGGGCGCCAACAAGGCCGACACCCACGCCAAGAACGTCGTGGCGGGCCGCGACTTCGAGGTCGACGCCTACGTCGACGTGGTCGTGGTCCGCGAGGGCGACCCCTGCCCGAAGTGCGGCACGGGCCTGAAGCTGGACCGCGCCATCGAGATCGGCCACATCTTCCAGCTGGGGCGCAAGTACGCGGACGCCCTCAAGCTCGACGTCCTCGGCCAGAACGGCAAGCCGGCCCGCGTCACCATGGGCTCCTACGGCATCGGCGTCTCCCGCGCGGTGGCGGCGCTCGCCGAGCAGCACGCCGACGACAAGGGCCTCGTCTGGTCCAAGGAGGTCGCCCCGGCCGACGTCCACGTCGTCGCCGCGGGCAAGGCGCTGCAGACCGAGCTGGCCCTGGAGGTCTCCGACAAGCTGGCCGCGGCCGGCGTCCGCGTCCTGGTGGACGACCGCGCGGGGGTCTCTCCCGGCGTGAAGTTCACCGACGCGGAACTCATCGGCGTCCCCCAGATCCTGGTGGCCGGCCGCCGCTCCGCAGAGGGCGTCGTCGAACTGAAGGACCGCCGCACGGGCGAACGCGAGGAAGTGACGGTCGAGGAGGCCATCACCCGCCTCACCAACTGACCGGCACCGCGTTCCCCCGGGCGCGGGCCCGGGGTGACGCGGCCCGGCGGGGTGCCGCCGCGCCCACCCACGACTGCCCGCAGCGGCGGGGCAGCGTGGCGACTGCACGCGCACCGGCGAGGGCGAGAGAGCCGCACACGGCGGGGCGGGGCACCCAGGTGAGGCGGCCGGCAGGCGCGTACGGCGAGCAGGGACGTGTCGGGGGGTGTCCGCCCGCAGCGGATGGCGCGTCAACGCCCCGCGCCTCTTCAAGCAACCGATTCCGCGCCGTTCCGAGGACGGACACCCCCCGGCGCGGCCCGACCCCCGGACAACGCACCGCGCTACGCGCACCCCCACAACCCGCGCAGGCGCCGCAGGCACCCGCGCCACCGCCGCAGGCACCCGCGCCACCGCCGCAGGCACCGGCCCCACCGCCGCAGGCACCCGCGCAGGCCGCCGCAGGCATCCCGCGCCACCGTCGGAGACATCTCGCGCCACCGTCGGAGACATCTCGCGCCACCGTCGGAGGCCCCGTCACAACCAGCCCGCGAACTCCAGCAACAGCTCCGCGTCCTGCTCTCGCCCCACCCGCCGGGCCCGCACCCCCGACTCCACCGCCCGGAACAGCGTCCAGCCGCGCAGCCGCTCCTGATCGACCTCCAGCGACTCCGCGAGCCGCTTGATCCGCCGCCGCGTGGTCGACGCCCCCGACGGCTGGGCGATCAGATCCTCCACCCGGTCCCGCACCAGCCGCGCCAGATCGAACGCGCTCTCCCCGACCACCGGATCGGGCCCCACCGCCAGCCACGGCATCCGGTCCCCGGCGAGCACCTTGCTCTGCCGGAACGTGCCGTGCAGCAGCCGCTCCTCCGGCGGCTCGGCCAGCAACTCCTCGCGAGCCGCGAGCGCCGCGTCGACCAGCGGCGCAACCTCCGCGTCGGCCGCCGCGCCCGCCCGCATGGCCGCCGCCTGGCGCCCGGTCCGCTGGGCCACGGTCTCGAAGGAATGAGAGGCGGGCGGCTCCACCCACAGCCGCCGCAACGTCCCCGCCGCCTCCAGCAACGCCTTCGCCTCCGGCAACGACCGCACCGACACGTCCGGATGCAGCCGCTCGAGCAGCAGCACGCCCTCCTCGTCGGCCGCCTCGCGCACCTGCACGGCGCCCAGCCCGCCCCAGTGCGCGAGCGCGGCCCGCTCACTCTCCGGACGCGCCCGGGGAGGGGCGAGCTTCAGCACCGCAGGCGCCCCCTCGGCCCCGCGCACCAGCACCACCAGGCTGCTGCGCCCGCCGGGCACCTGCACCCGCTCAACGGTCAGCCCCCGCACCGCCACGGCCCGCTCCGCCGCTTCGGGCAGCTTCGCCAACCAGCTGTCACCGTCCGGCGCCGTCTCGCCGAGCGCCCTGATCAAACGCCGCGGCGGTTCGAATGCCATGCGCGAGCCGTTCCCTTCCCGTACGGAAAGCCGTACGCGTTACGCAGTCGGTGAAGCCGTCGCCGACGGGGCCGCCGGCCCCGTCGCCGTGTCGGAGGCATCCGGAGCGGGACCCCGCCCGGTCGGCGTGCCGGCCCGCTCGGCGAGCCCAGGGAAGGCTACGCTCCCGCCCCGCCAGCGCGCCGCGCGGACCGCGGCCTCCCGCAGCGCACCGGCCGCCGTGGCCCGCAGGTCGCCCTCGGCCGCCCGCACCAGGTCGGAGTAGACCCCGGCCACCCGGTCCTCCAGCCGGGCCGCCAGCCGTACCGCCGCCGCCGAGTCCGGCACCGAGAACGGCAGCGCGTACCCGGCCGCCGCGGCGACCGGCTCACCGCCCAGGCCCCGGACGTCACGCGCCAGCGCGTCCCGCCGCGCCCGGTGCGCGTCGTACGCCGCCCGTGCCTCGGTGCGCCGTTCCTCACCGATCCGCCCGCCGACGACCCCGTAGCCGTACACCGCCGCGTGCTCCGCCGCCAGCGCCGCCTGGACCGCGTCCAGCCGCCCGTCCTCCGCCTTGCTCACCCGTCACCCTCCGTCAGCAGAAACACGTGGGCCGCCCCGGCCGCCGCGACCGAGGCCAGCAGCCGCGCCGTCTCACCCGGCACGTCGAGCAGCGCCCCGGCCCGCCGGTCGGCCAGCTTCCGCTCGGCGTCGGCGAGCATGCCCAGGGCGCCCTTCTCGTCCGCGGGCACGGCACCGGCGTCACGGGCCGCCGGACCGGCGGCCCGAGCGGAGACCGAGGGCGAGACCGAAGCAGACGCGGCCGGCGACGCTGCCGACGACGCGGCAGACGACGCCCCGGGCGAGGCCACCCGCTCACCACCGAACGCCTCCGCGTGCCGTACGACCTCCTCCCGCAGCGGCCCCAGCCGCTCCGCCAGCCCCGGATGGGCCGCGATCACCGCCGCGTACCGCCCGGCCAGGGCCTCGCTGTCCCGGGCCGCACGCGCGCGTGCCCGGTCGGCGGCCGACGGGCCGGTCCCGGAGGCGTCGGAGTCCGACCCCCCGGTACAACCGACGAGAAGGGCGGCCCCGGCGGCCGACGCGAGCAGGCTCCTTCTGCGCGGCCCCCGGAGCGGGCGCGGCGATGGGGGAAGCGACACGGCAGACGTCCTCGACAGGCTCGTACGGAAGCGGAGGCAAAGCGACGGCAGAGCGGCGGGCGACGCGTCGGGAACCCGCGGTGCGGCCTGCGGCCCGCCCGTGATCACGGTACCCGTGCCCCGCCCGGGCACCACTCATCGGCAGCACCACGCCCCCGAACCCGACCCCCCGAACCCGACCCGCGAACTCGACCCGCCCTCCGATCCGGCCCACCGGACGGGGTGGACGGCAACACCCCCCGCGACCGGATACCCTTTGACCAGACACGCGCACCGTCCCACAACAGCACACGCGGCCGAGGAGTCACCCGGATGAGCACCACCCAGAGCGAGAGGCTGCGAGAGCTGCTGGAGCCGCTCGTCGCCTCCCAGGGACTGGACCTCGAAGAGATCGCGGTGGACTCGGTCGGCCGCAGGCGTGTACTGAGCGTGGTCGTCGACTCCGAAACCGGAGCGGACCTGGACCGCATCGCCGATGTGAGCCGCGTGCTCTCGGCGAAGCTCGACGAGACCGACGCGATGGGCGAGGGCGAGTACACCCTCGAGGTCGGCACCCCGGGCGCGGAGCGCTCGCTCACCCAGCACCGCCACTACGTGCGCGCCACGGACCGCCTGGTCCGGTTCCAGCTGCACGAGGGCGGCGAGCTGGTCGCCCGCATCCTCGCCGTGGACGAGGACGGACTCGACCTCGAAGTACCAGGAGTGAAGGGCCGCAGGCCCACCACCCGCAGACTGCCCTTCGGCGACATCGACAAGGCACGCGTCCAGGTCGAGTTCAACCGCAAGGACACCAAGAGCACCGAGAACACCGAGCACACCGACAACACCGACAACAAGACGGAAGAGGAGGAGGCGTAGCCGTGGACATCGACATGAGCGCCCTGCGGGGCTTGGTACGGGAGAAGGAGATCTCCTTCGACCTGCTGGTCGAAGCGATCGAGTCGGCCCTCCTCATCGCCTACCACCGCACCGAGGGAAGCCGCCGGCACGCGCGCGTGGAGCTCGACCGGAACACCGGACACGTGACCGTGTGGGCGAAGGAGGACCCCGACGACCTCGAGGAGGGCCAGGCGGCCCGCGAGTTCGACGACACCCCGTCCGACTTCGGCCGTATCGCCGCCACCACCGCCAAGCAGGTCATCCTGCAGCGGCTGCGCGACGCCGAGGACGACGCGACGCTCGGCGAGTACGCCGGACGTGAGGGCGACATCGTCACCGGCGTGGTCCAGCAGGGCCGCGACCCGAAGAACGTGCTGGTCGACATCGGCAAGCTGGAGGCCATCCTGCCGGTGCAGGAGCAGGTGCCCGGCGAGACCTACCCGCACGGCACGCGGCTGCGGTCGTACGTCGTCCGCGTGGCCAAGGGCGTGCGCGGCCCGTCCGTGACGCTGTCCCGCACGCACCCCAACCTGGTGAAGAAGCTGTTCGCCCTCGAGGTGCCGGAGATCGCCGACGGGTCCGTCGAGATCTCCGCGATCGCCCGCGAGGCCGGCCACCGCACCAAGATCGCCGTACGCTCCACCCGCTCGGGCCTGAACGCCAAGGGTGCCTGCATCGGCCCCATGGGCGGCCGGGTGCGCAACGTGATGGGCGAGCTGAACGGCGAGAAGATCGACATCGTCGACTGGTCGGACGACCCGGCCGAGATGGTGGCGAACGCGCTCTCCCCGGCCCGCGTCTCCAAGGTGGAGGTCGTGGACCTCGCGGCCCGCTCCGCGCGCGTGATCGTGCCCGACTACCAGCTGTCGCTGGCCATCGGCAAGGAGGGCCAGAACGCCCGGCTCGCGGCCCGGCTGACCGGCTGGCGGATCGACATCCGCCCGGACACCGAGCAGCCGGACGACCAGCGTGACGACCGGCGTGACGACCGGCCGTCCGACTAGCCGGGGAATAGATCCAAGCCGCACGCCGCTGAGATCACGACAGCTTTGCGTGCGGCACGTGTTCGATTCTTGCCCCGAAGGGGTGAGGTCGGTCCGGGGAGGTAGACTTAGCAGTGTCTGGCCGGACACGTACCCGAACATGCCCCGAGCGCACCTGCGTGGGGTGCCGGGAGCGAGCGGTCAAGAGCGAGCTGCTGCGCACCGTCGCGGACGAGGGTCATTGCACCCCTGATCCACGCGGTACGCTGCCCGGCCGGGGTGCGTACGTACATCCCGTCCCGGTCTGTGTCGACCAGGCAGTGCGCCGCAAGGCGTTCCCGCGGGCGCTCCGCGTCCCGGGTCCGCTCGACGTAAAGGCGTTGCGCCACTACGTCGAGCAGGCACAAGGTTGCGACAAGGCTGCTGACAGCAGCGTGTGAGCAACATGGTAAGGAAGACATGCCGCGCGAGACCCCGCGCGGCTTGGTACCTCGCGAGTCGAAAGCAGGTCGAGATTGCGATGAGCACTCGATGAGTACGCGATGAGTACGCCCATGAACTAGCGACGGTCCGGACGCAACCCGGACCTCAGAGGAGCGAAGTGGCTAAGGTCCGGGTCTACGAACTCGCCAAGGAGTTCGGCGTCGAGAGCAAGGTCGTCATGGCCAAGCTCCAGGAACTCGGTGAATTCGTCCGTTCGGCGTCTTCGACGATCGAAGCGCCCGTAGTACGCAAGCTGACAGACGCCTTCCAGCAGGGTGGCGGAAACGGCCGGTCCGCCGGTCGTCCCGCGGCCCCGAAGAAGGCTGCCCCCAGGCCGTCGGCGCCCTCCCCGGCGCAGGCGGCCCGTCCGGCTGCGCCCCGTCCGGGTCCCGCGGCTCCGGCGGCTCCCAAGCCTCCGGCCGCCGAGGAGCCCGCGGCTCCGTCGGCCCCCGCGCCGGCGCCGTCCCAGGGTCCGCGCCCGACGCCGGGCCCCAAGCCCGCGCCGCGTCCGGCCCCGGCCGCCCCGGAGTTCACCGCTCCGCCGGCCGCTCCGGCCGCCCCGGCCGCTTCGTCCCAGGCTCCGGCCGGTCCGAAGCCCGGTGGCGCGCGTCCCGGTGCCCCCAAGCCCGGCGGTGCCCGTCCGTCCGGTCCGGGTCAGGACCGCGGTCAGCAGGGCGGCCAGGGCCGTCCCGGTGGCCAGCGTCCCGGCGCTCCGGGCCAGCGTCCCGGCGGCCGTCCCGGCGGTCCGCGTCCGGGCAACAACCCCTTCACCTCCGGCGGCAACGCCGGCATGGCGCGCCCGCAGGCGCCCCGTCCGCAGGGCGGCCCCCGCCCGGGCGGTCCCGGTGGTGCTCCCGGCGGCGGTCCCCGTCCGCAGGGTCCCGGCGGCCAGGGCGGCGGTCCCCGTCCCCAGGCTCCGGGCGGCAACCGTCCGAGCCCGGGCTCGATGCCCCGTCCGCAGGGCGGCGGCGCAGGTCCCCGTCCCGGCGGCGGCCCGCGTCCGAACCCCGGCATGATGCCGCAGCGTCCCGCTGCCGGCCCGCGTCCCGGCCCCGGTGGCGGCGGTCGCGGTCCCGGCGGTGCCGGTCGTCCCGGCGGCGGCGGTCGTCCCGGTGGCGGCGGCGGTTTCGCCGGTCGTCCCGGTGGCGGCGGTGGCGGTCGTCCGGGTGGCGGCGGCGGTTTCGCCGGTCGTCCCGGCGGTGGCTTCGGTGGCGGCGGTGGCCGTCCCGGCTTCGGCGGTCGTCCCGGCGGTCCCGGTGGCCGTGGTGGCACGCAGGGCGCCTTCGGCCGTCCCGGTGGTCCCGCGCGTCGCGGTCGCAAGTCGAAGCGGCAGAGGCGCCAGGAGTACGAGGCCATGCAGGCCCCGTCGGTCGGCGGCGTGATGCTGCCTCGCGGCAACGGCGAGACCATTCGCCTGTCGCGCGGTGCGTCGCTCACCGACTTCGCGGAGAAGATCAACGCCAACCCGGCGTCGCTCGTCGCGGTCATGATGAACCTCGGCGAGATGGTCACCGCGACCCAGTCCGTCTCCGACGAGACGCTCCAGCTCCTCGCCGGCGAGATGAACTACACGGTTCAGATCGTCAGCCCGGAGGAGGAGGACCGCGAGCTGCTCGAGTCCTTCGACCTGGAGTTCGGCGAGGACGAGGGCTCCGACGAGGACCTGGTCGTCCGTCCGCCGGTTGTGACCGTCATGGGCCACGTCGACCACGGAAAGACCCGACTGCTCGACGCCATCCGCAAGACGAACGTCATCGCGGGCGAGGCCGGCGGCATCACCCAGCACATCGGTGCCTACCAGGTAGCGACCGAGGTCAACGAAGAGGATCGCAAGATCACCTTCATCGACACCCCGGGTCACGAGGCGTTCACCGCCATGCGTGCCCGTGGTGCGCGGTCGACCGACATCGCGATCCTGGTCGTCGCGGCCAACGACGGCGTCATGCCGCAGACGGTCGAGGCGCTCAACCACGCCCAGGCGGCCGACGTCCCGATCGTCGTCGCGGTCAACAAGATCGACGTCGAGGGTGCCGACCCGACCAAGGTGCGCGGTCAGCTGACCGAGTACGGCCTGGTGGCCGAGGAGTTCGGCGGCGACACCATGTTCGTCGACATCTCCGCCAAGCAGGGTCAGAACATCGACTCGCTGCTGGAGGCCGTGATCCTCACGGCCGACGCCTCGCTCGACCTGCGGGCCAACCCGGACCAGGACGCGCAGGGCATCTCCATCGAGTCCCGTCTCGACCGCGGCCGCGGTGCCGTGGCGACGGTCCTCGTGCAGCGAGGCACCCTGCGGGTCGGCGACACGATGGTGGTGGGCGACGCCTACGGCCGCGTCCGCGCCATGCTCGACGACAACGGCAACAACGTCGCCGAGGCGGGTCCGTCCACGCCGGTCCAGGTGCTGGGTCTGACCAACGTCCCGGGCGCCGGTGACAACTTCATCGTGGTCGACGAGGACCGTACGGCCCGCCAGATCGCGGAGAAGCGTGCCGCCCGCGAGCGGAACGCCGCGTTCGCCAAGCGCACGCGCCGCGTGTCCCTGGAGGACCTGGACAAGGTGCTGAAGGCCGGCGAGGTCCAGCAGCTGAACCTGATCATCAAGGGCGACGCGTCCGGATCGGTCGAGGCGCTGGAATCCTCCCTGCTCCAGCTGGACGTCGGCGAAGAGGTCGACATCCGCGTCCTGCACCGCGGTGTCGGTGCGGTCACGGAGTCCGACATCGACCTGGCGATGGGCTCCGACGCCATCGTGATCGGCTTCAACGTGCGCGCCGCAGGGCGTGCCGCGCAGATGGCCGAGCGCGAAGGCGTGGACGTCCGGTACTACTCGGTCATCTACCAGGCGATCGAGGAGATCGAGGCGGCCCTCAAGGGCATGCTCAAGCCGGAGTACGAAGAGGTCGAGCTGGGCACGGCGGAGATCCGCGAGATCTTCCGCTCCTCCAAGCTGGGCAACATCGCGGGTGTCCTCATCCGCTCCGGCGAGGTCAAGCGCAACACCAAGGCGCGTCTGCTGCGCGATGGCAAGGTCATCGCGGAGAGCCTCAACATCGTGGGCCTGCGTCGCTTCAAGGACGACGTCACCGAGATCCGCGAAGGCTTCGAGGGCGGTATCAACCTCGGAAACTTCAACGACATCAAGGTCGACGACGTCATCGCGACGTACGAGATGCGCGAGAAGCCGCGGGTGTAAGTACCGCGACTTCCGGGAGTGACCGGTCCGGGGCCGGTCGGCGGAGCACAATATCCGTCGATCGGCCCCGGCCGTTCGTTGTACGGTTCAGATGATCCCGCCCGTTCGCGGCGGGGCCATCGATCCCGGACCGGCGGGTGAACCGGTTTCACATGTATGTGGGGACGCTGTCCTTCGACCTCCTCCTCGGCGACGTACATTCGCTGAAGGAGAAGCGCTCCGTCGTCCGCCCGATCGTCGCCGAACTCCAGCGGAAGTACGCGGTGAGCGCGGCGGAGGTGGAGCACATGAACCTCCATCGCCGGGCCGTCGTCGGCCTGGCCCTGGTGTCCGGCGACGCGGGCCACCTCAGCGACGTGCTCGACCGGTGCGAACGGCTGGTGGCCGGCCGCCCCGAGGTGGAACTGCTGTCGGTGAGGCGGCGCTTCCACGGCGACGACGACTGACCAGACCGGGCAGAAGACCGGATCGACCGGATCGGGCAAGAGAAGCCGGATCGGGCAAGAGAAGAAAGAACGGGAGACGGACCAGTGGCCGACAACGCGCGGGCGAAAAGGCTGGCGGACCTCATCCGAGAGGTGGTGGCCCAGAAGCTGCAGCGCGGGATCAAGGACCCGCGGCTCGGCTCGCACGTCACCATCACGGACACGCGGGTCACCGGTGACCTGCGGGAGGCGACCGTCTTCTACACGGTCTACGGGGACGAGGAGGAGCGCAAGGCCGCCTCCGCCGGCCTGGAGAGCGCCAAGGGCATCCTGCGCTCCGAGGTCGGCAAGGCCGCGGGCGTGAAGTTCACGCCGACCCTGACCTTCGTCATGGACGCCCTGCCGGACACCGCCCGCAACATCGAGGACCTCCTCGACCGGGCGCGGCAGTCCGACGAGAAGGTGCGCGAGGCGTCCGCGGGCGCCGCGTACGCGGGCGAGGCGGACCCGTACCGCAAGCCGGGCGAGGACGACACCGAGGCCGACGAGACGGACGACACCGCTAAATGAGCGAGAAGCACACCACGCCCGACGGCCTTGTCATCGTCGACAAGCCGTCGGGCTTCACTTCGCACGACGTCGTCGCCAAGATGCGGGGCATCGCCCGCACCCGGCGCGTCGGGCACGCCGGCACGCTCGACCCGATGGCGACGGGCGTCCTGGTCCTCGGGGTGGAGCGGGCGACCAAGCTCCTCGGGCACCTCGCCCTCACCGAGAAGGAGTACCTGGGCACCATCAGGCTCGGGCAGACGACGCTCACCGACGACGCCGAGGGCGAGATCACGGGGTCGCGAGACGCCTCGAAGGTCACCCGGGAGGCGATCGACGCCGGCGTCGCCGAGCTGAGCGGCGCCATCATGCAGGTGCCGTCCAAGGTCAGCGCCATCAAGATCAAGGGCGTGCGCTCCTACAAGCGGGCGCGCGAGGGCGAGGAGTTCGAGATCCCCGCCCGCCCCGTCACCGTCTCCTCCTTCGCGGTGTACGACGTCCGGGACGCCGTCGCCGACGACGGCACCCCGGTGCTCGACCTGGTGGTCTCGGTGACCTGCTCCTCCGGCACCTACATCCGGGCCCTCGCCCGCGACCTGGGCGCCGGTCTCGGCGTCGGCGGGCACCTCACGGCGCTGCGCCGCACCCGCGTCGGCCCGTACAAGCTGGACAGCGCCCGGACGCTGGACCAGCTCCAGCAGGACCTCACCGTCATGCCCGTCGCGGACGCGGCCGGTGCGGCCTTCCCCCGCTGGGACGTCGACACCAAGCGGGCCCGGCTGCTCACCAACGGCGTACGGCTGGAGATGCCCGAGCAGTACGCGGGCGCCGGTGCCGTCGCCGTCTTCGATCCCGACGGGCGCCTCCTCGCGCTCGTGGAGGAGCACAAGGGCAAGGCGAAGAGCCTGGCCGTCTTCGGCTGAACCGACGGACAGTCAGGTCCGCCCGTGGAGCGGCGATCACGGGGACTACCACTGCCGCCGCTCCACGGTCCCCCCTCGGTTCCCCCACCCTCTAGGGTCTATCCAGCCCACCCCTTCTGTTCACCCGTCCGGGCAGGCGCTCGGAGTGAACCGGGGGAGTGGAAGGGGGCGCGTTCGTCAGGGGATCTGTCCCGCTGATCATCACGCGCCTACCGTCGAGCACACAGCAGGGGTGTACGGCGGGGAGGTTCGACGATGGCGTCGCGGAACCGGTCCCGGGAGGCGACGGGCGGCACGGCGGGGGAGCGGCCCGGGGACGGCTCCCGGGAGGCGCGAGGCGGCTTGCCGGCCGTCCGGGAGGCCGACGCAACGGGACAGCCGCCCGATGCCGCCCTGATCCGCGTCCACGACCTCGCCGGCCGCCCCCGGGGCACCGGATTCGTCGCCGACCACCACGGCACGGTGCTCACCAGCCACGAAGCCGTCGACGGCCTGTCCCGGCTGGTCCTGAGCACCGCCGGGGACCGCCGCCGCGTGGTGGCCGCCGCCGACGTGACCCCGCTGCCCGCCCTCGGCCTGGCCCTCGTCCGCACCGAGGGCCTCGGCGTCGACCCGCTGCCCCTGACCGCGCGGGACCGCGTCGAGGCCGGGACCTACGTCCGCATCGCCGCGGGCGGCTGGCGCGAGGCCCGGGTCCTGGGCTCCACCGACGTCACCTACACGGCCACCGACCGCTTCCACCTCCTCGGCGACGCCCTGGAGCTGGCCGTCGGCACGTCCGGGCGGGACGCCCTGCGCCTCGGCGGCGGCGCGGCCGGCGGACCCGTCCTCGACGTGACGACCGGCGCCGTGCTCGGCGTCGTCGGCACCGCCCTCAGCTCCGGCCACAGCGACGTCGGCTTCGCCGTACCGCTGCGCCGCGCGGCCACCGGCCCGCTCGCCGCCCTCCTCGCCGAGAACGCGGCGACGGTCCCGGCGTACGGCGCCGACCTCAACCTGGCCGGGGTGCTCGCCCTCACGGCGACATCGGTCACGGAGGGGAACCCCGCCGCCGGCCCGGTCGGCGGAGCGGACGCGGCGCAACCGGTGCGACGCGCGGCGACGGCCGCCGCGTTCGCCGCCTTCGCCGCGAGCCCCGCCCGCGTCCTCGGCCTGGTCGGCGCGCCGGGCAGCGGCCGTACGACCGAGCTGGCGGCCCTCGCCGCCCGCCGTTCCCGGGGCCGGGAAGCGGCGCCCACGCTGTGGCTGCGAGGGGCCGATCTGCACGACGACGACATGTCGCTGGCCGACGCGGCCCGCCGGACGCTGGCCAGGGCGGCCCGCATCGTGGCCGCCTCGGCCCCCTCCCGCCCCGCCGGCCTCGGCGACATCACCCCGGAACGTCTCGCCCACCTGGCCCGCACCGCCGGACGGCCCCTCCTAGTCCTCCTCGACGGCCCCGAGGAGATGCCGCCCGTCCTGGCCCACCGCCTCCCCGAGTGGACCGAGGGCACGGCCGGCTGGCTGCGGGAGACGGGAGCACGGCTCGTGGTGGCCTGCCGCGCCGAGTACTGGGAGCACGCGGGGGCGGAGTTCCCCAGGGAGCTGCTGTACGGGCCGGACACCGGGCGAGCGGGATTCGTCGCGGCCGGTGCCGGTGCCGGTGCCGGTGCCGGTGCCGACCGACGAGTGGCGGGGGCGGCGGGGGAGGGGTGGCTGTCCGGGTCGGCCGGGGGCGCGCGGGGGCTTCCGGAGCTCCGGGGGCCCCGGAAGCCGGCGTCCGACGCGGACCGCGCCGTGCCGCCGCGCGGCGCGGCCGACAGGGCACCGTCGCCGGGACCGGCCGAAGCCGCGCCGGCACCTGGGGCGATCCGTGGTGCCGTGTCGGCACCGGGGACGCCTCGCGGGCCCGCGCCGGCACCCGGGACGCACCGCGGAGCCGCACCGGCACCGGCACCGGAGACGAACCGTGGAGTCGCATCGCCACCGGAGGCGACCCGTGGGCCCGCGCCGGCACCCGGGGCGGCCCCCGACGCGCCGTGGCCGCCCCCCGTCGCCGCCGGTGGGCCGGGACCGGAACCGGCGTCCGCCGCACCGGCACCGAAGGCGACCCGCGGAGCCGCACCGGCACCGAAGGCGAACCGCGGAGCCGCACCGGCACCGGAGGCGACCCGTGGAGTCGCATCGCCACCGGAGGCGACCCGTGGGCCCGCGCCGGCACCCGGGGTGACCCCCGACGCGCCGTGGCCGCCCCCCGTCGCCGCCGGTGGGCCGGGACCGGAACCGGCGTCCGCCGCACCAGCCGGACTCCCGCCCTGCGTCCGTCTCGGCGACCTGTGCGGCGACGAGGCCCGCCAGGCGCGCGCACGCCACCGCGTACCGGAAGGCGTCCTCGCGGAAGCGGACGCCGGGCACCCCCTCACCCTCCGCCTGCTCTCGGAGGTCCACGCCGCACTCCCCGGCACCCCGGCCCCGGTACCGGTCACCCGCGACGCGGTCTTCGAGGCGTACCTCGACCTGATGTGCCTGCGTGTCGCCCACCGCCTGGCCGGGGAGAACGGCCTGCACGGCACCGCCGTGCGCCGGCTCGCGGCGAAGGTCTCCGGGCAGGTCCACGAAGCCGCCCGCCGCAGCCTCGGGCCCGGGCAGGGCGCCCTCGACCGGGAGTCCTTCGAGGCGCTGTTCCCGTGGGGGCCGGCCCCCGCCCGGCTGGGCGGCGGCACCGGCTGGGCGCCCGCCGTGCTCGCCGAGGGCCTGTTCGTCCCCGCGGGCAGCGGCTACCGCTTCGCCCACGAGGAAGTCGCCGACTGGATCCAGGGCACCCACCTCGACCTGGACGAGGCCCTGCGCGCCCTCGTCCACCGCCGTGGCACCCCGCACGGCACGCACACCCTCCCCGTCCCCCACCACCGCATCGGCTCCGTCGTCGAGGCGGTCCTGCTCCTCGCCCGGCAGCACGGCGTCCCCCAACTCGCCCTGACCCTCGAAGAGCTGGTGCACGCCCTCGACCTCGACCCGCACTCCTGGTGGGCCGCCCGGCTGCTCGCCGAAGTGCTGACCCGCGTACCCGACGCGACGCCGTACACGGAGGTGCTGCGACTGCTCGCCGACGGCATCGCGGAACGGGGCGGAGAAGGCCGGCCGACGCCTCGAGACTTCGGCCCCGGATTCTGGACGTCCCTGCGCCTACCCGGGGCCACCCGTCTCGACCTGCTGCGCCGCCTCGTCCTGGCCGACGGCCCCCCGCACGCGCCCGGCCCCCGCCACCTCGACACCGTGGCCGGACTGCTCACCGCCGACCCCGCGGCCGTACAACCGCTGCTCGTCCGCTGGTTCGACGACGACCGGCCGCTGCCCGCCACGCCGCACGCCACCGTCGCCACGGCCGCACAGGCGCTGCTGCACACCCACCGGCACCGCGGCCTGGACGGCCTCACCGAGGTGCTCGTCGACAGCGCGCACCGACGCGCCGACGAACTGCTCGGCGTCCTGGCCGAGGAGGAGCCGTCGGCGCTCTGCCGCGCGGTGGAGCGGTGGGCGCGCGACGAGCGCATGGAACGGCAGACCGCGGCGGTCACCCATGGCCTGCGCACCGCCCCGCACGCACGCACCGGCGCCGACCGCACCCTGCTCCGCCACGCCGCCCTGATGCTGCTCGCCGGCCCCTCCGGCAGCCCCCTGCGCGGCGGCGCGCTCGCCCTGCTCGTCCAGGACCCGGGCTGCCGCGACCGCCACCTGCCCAGAGCCCTCGACCACTTCGCCGCCCGCGACCCGTACCTCCCGCCGAGCGCGGTGGCCACCGCCCTGCCGACCCACCCCGGGCCCGTCCTCGAGGCCTTCCGGGCCCGCCTGCTCGGCCCGGACGCCGGCGAGGCGCTGCGCACGCTCGCCGACGCCACCACGCCCGCGCTGGCCCACCGGGTGGCCGACCTCGTCGGGCGGGCCGTCGCGGAGCGCCCCGAGACCGCCGGACACCTGGCCGCGTACGTCGACCGCCGCCTCGACCGGGACCCCGCACCCGGCGCCGTACTCCTCCCGCTGGTCACCCGCCTCCTGGACGACGGTCCCGAGCCGGTGCGGGCCGCGCTCGCCACCGTCCTCGCCGCCGACGGCGCCGCGGCGGGCGCCCCGCTCCGCCGTGAACTGCGGGAGCACCTGTTCGCCCACGAGCACGAACCCGCCGTCCTGGACGCGCTGCTGCACGCCGCCGCCCGGTGGGCGGGGGAGGAGCTGCGGGACCTGGTCCACCGCACCGGGCTGCTCCTGGTCCGCAGCCCGGACGGCGCGACCCGCTTCGACCGCGCCCTGGTCGACCTGGCCCGCCACCTCCCCGGGTTCGCGACCCGGCTGACCGGCTGGCTCACCGACGCGCCCCAGGACTGGGCCGCGCTGGTGGGTCCGAGCACCCGGCGCACGATCGAGCGCCTGGCGGGCGTCCGCGTCCCCGCCTGACCGGCCGCGCCCCCGCCACGGCCCTCGCCGGGCCCGTACGGCGTGCACCCGGTCACAGCGCCGATGCCGATGCGGGCGGGAGCCGGACGGCATGGCACCCTTAGTCCTGCGCAAGGGTCACCACGGAAACCATGGAAACCACGGAAGCACCAAGGAGCGGACACAGTGCAGCGCTGGCGTGGCTTGGAGGACATCCCCGAGGACTGGGGACGCAGCGTCGTCACCATCGGCTCCTACGACGGTGTCCACCGCGGGCACCAGCTGATCATCAGGCACGCCGTGGACCGCGCCCGCGAGCTGGGCGTCCCGGCCGTCGTCGTCACCTTCGACCCGCACCCCAGCGAGGTCGTCCGCCCCGGCAGCCACCCTCCGCTGCTCGCCCCGCACCACCGCCGGGCCGAACTGATGGCCGACCTGGGCGTGGACGCGGTGCTGATCCTCCCCTTCACCAAGGAGTTCTCGAAGCTCTCCGCGGCCGACTTCGTGGTCAAGGTCCTGGTCGACCGGCTGCGCGCCAAGGCGGTCGTCGAGGGCCCCAACTTCCGCTTCGGCCACAAGGCCGCCGGGAACGTCGACTTCCTCATCGAGCAGGGCAAGGTCTACGACTTCGAGGTCGAGGTCGTCGACCTGTACGTCACCGGCGAGGCGGGCGGCGGCGAGCCGTTCTCCTCCACCCTGACCCGCCGCCTGGTCGCCGAGGGCGACGTGGCAGGCGCCGCCGAGATCCTGGGCCGCCCGCACCGCGTCGAGGGCGTGGTCGTCCGGGGCGCCCAGCGCGGCCGTGAGATGGGCTTCCCGACGGCCAACGTCGAGACCCTCCCGCACACCGCGATCCCCGCCGACGGCGTCTACGCCGGCTGGCTGCACGCCCAGGGCGAGGCGATGCCGGCCGCGATCTCCGTCGGCACCAACCCGCAGTTCGAGGGCACCGAGCGCACGGTCGAGGCGTACGCCATCGACCGCGTCGACCTCGAGCTGTACGGCCTGCACGTCGCCGTGGACTTCGTGGCCTTCGTACGCGGGCAGGCGAAGTTCGAGACGCTGGACGCGCTGCTCGTGCAGATGGCCGCGGACGTGGACAGGTGCCGCGAGATCACCGCGGCGGACGCCCCCAGGCCCTGAGGACGCCCTCCCCTCTCCGGAGTCAGCCCGCCTGTTCGGCGGCGGGCCGCTCCGCACGGGCCCAGTGGCAGGCGACCTGGGACTCGTCGCCGCCGCGCAGGATCTCCAGCTCCCCGTCCCGGCAGGCGTCCGCGACGCCGGCCCGCTCGGCCTCACCGCCCGCCAGGACCGGGCAGCGGACGTGGAAGCGACAGCCGCCGGGGATGTACGACGGGTCCGGCGGCTCGCCCGTGAGCACCACCGGGGCGCCGGGCGCCTCCGGAAGCACGGACAGCAGCGCCTGGGTGTACGGGTGCCGCGGGGCCGTCAGCACCTGCTCCACCGCGCCCGTCTCGACGATCCGGCCGAGGTACATCACCGCGACCCGGTCGGCGATGTTCCAGGCCAGCCCCAGGTCGTGGGTCACCACCAGGGCGGCCAGGCCCAGCTCGGTGCGCAGCCGCAGCAGCAGCGCCAGGATCTCGCCGCGCACCGAGGCGTCGAGGGACGCCACCGGTTCGTCGGCGACGAGGAGTTCGGGCCGCAGGACCAGCGCGCCCGCGATGACGACCCGCTGACGCTGGCCGCCGGACAGCTCGTGCGGGTAACGCAGGAAGAAGCGCTCAGGAGGCCGCAGCCCGGCCCGCGCCAGCGCCTCGGCGACCGCCGTCCTCTCGTCCCCGGCGTGACCGTGGATGCGCAGGCCCTCCGCGACGATGTCGTACACCGTGTGCCGCGGGTTCAGTGAGCCGTTCGGATCCTGGAGGACCAGCTGCGCCCGCCCGCGGTACGCCTTGAGTGCCCGGGCGGAGTACCCGAGAGGGGCACCGTCGAAAGTGACGCGTCCCCCGGTCGGCCTGACCAGGCCCAGCAGCGAACGGGCGAGAGTGGTCTTGCCGCAGCCCGACTCGCCGACCAGCGCGACGATCTCACCCCGCCGGATGTCGAGGTCGACGCCGTCCACGGCTCGCGCGGCGGCTGCTCCGCGCCGGCCGGAGAAGGTGACGTGCAGTCCCTGGACGCTCAGCAGCGGGGGCGCGGCGGCACCGGTGGGGGTGCGGCCGGGCGCGTCGCCGGACGTGGTGCTGCTGGTGCTGCTCATGGGGCACTGCTCCTCACTCCGTCGTCCTCCGCCGCCCCGGTCCCACCAGGGCCGCCACCAGGGCCGCCACCAGGGCCGCCACCAGGGCCGTCACCGGCGACGGCACCGCTCGCGCCGCCGCTCCCGGGTGGCCTCGTGACGCCGGTGGATGGTGAGCTGTCGGTGGTGGCGCCGTTGCCGGCGGGCTCCGTGCGTTCGGCGGATTCCGTGCGTTCGGCGGGCTCCGCGTGCCCGGCCGGCTCCGCGTGCCCGTCGGATTCCATGTGCTCGCAGGGCTCGGCGGGCTCGGCGGTGGCCCGGCCCTCGCCGGGTGTCGCGGTGCCGGCGGGCTCTCCGGCTCCGGGAGGTGTTCTGCCGTCACCGGCGGTTGTGTTCTCGGCGCGCACGCCGCGTTCGGCAGCGGCAGGCCCGCGCCCGGCGGCCCGCCCGCCGTCGCCGGCGGCCTCGCCGCCGCCCGACGCGCCCCTGCCGTCCGACCCCACGTGCACGCACGCCGCCCGGCGCCGCGGGCCCGCCGCCCGCAGTGCCTGGTCCTCGGTGGCACAGAGGTCCAGCACGACCGGGCACCTCGGATGGAAGGCACACCCGGACGGCACGGCCGCCGGGTCGGGCGGATCGCCCGGCAGCCCGCGCGGCGCGAACCGCGAGGCCGGGTCGCCGATCCTGGGGAACGCCCCCGACAGGGCCCGGCCGTAGGGATGCCGCGCGTCGTCGTAGACCTGCCGGGCCGGGCCCTCCTCGACCACACGGCCCGCGTACATCACCGCGAGCCGGTCGCAGGTGTCGGCCAGCACGGCGAGATCGTGGCTGATCATGACCAGGCCGACGTCCTGCGCGCCCACCAGGCCCTCGATCAGCCGCAGGATCTGCGCCTGGATCATCACGTCGAGCGCCGTGGTCGGCTCGTCGGCGACGATCAGACGCGGGTCGCAGGCCAGCGCCATCGCGATCATCACCCGCTGCCGCTGGCCGCCGGACAGCTCGTGCGGGTAGGCACTCGCCCGCGCGGCCGGCAGCCCCACCTGCTCCAGCAGCTCACCGGCCCTCCTGCGCGCACCGGCCGCGGTGGCCCTGCGGTGCAGCACGACCGGCTCGGCGATCTGGTCGCCGATGCGGTGGACGGCGTTCAGGGAGTGCATCGCGCCCTGGAAGACGATCGACGCCCCCGCCCACCGCACCGCCCGCAGCCGGCCCCACTTCATCGTGAGCACGTCCTCGCCGTCCAGCAGGATCTCCCCGCCGACCCGCGCACCCGGCGGCAGCAGCCGCAGCAGCGCCAGTGCCAGCGTGGACTTGCCGCAGCCGGACTCGCCCGCGATGCCGAGCTTCCCGCCCGCCTCCAGGGACAGGTCGACCCCGCGCACGGCGGCCGCACCGCCGGGATACGTCACCTTCAGGTCCCGGACCTCGAGCAGACTCAACGGGACACCCCCAGCCTGGGATTGAGAACGGCCTCCACCGCACGCCCGCACAGCGTGAACGCCAGCGCCACGGCGGCGATCCCGATGCCCGGCGGCACCAGGTACCACCAGTCGCCGGAACTCACCGACCCCGCCTCCCGCGCGTCCTGAAGCAGCCCGCCCCAGGACACCACCATCGGATCCCCGAGCCCGAGGAAGGCCAGCGTCGCCTCGGCCAGGATCGCGGAGGAGATAATCAGGGTGGTCTGCGCGAGGATCAGCGGCATGACGTTGGGCAGCACGTGCCGAGACATGATGTGCCAGTGCCCGCCCCCGAGCGCCTTCGCCCGCTCGATGTACGGCCGGGACTCCACCGCCAGCGTCTGCGCCCGCACCAGACGCGCCGTGGTCGGCCAGGTGGTCACGCCGATCGCGAGCACGATCGTGCCGAGCGACCGGGACAGCACCGTCGCCAGCACGATCGCGAGCACCAGCGTCGGCATCACCAGGAACCAGTCCGTGATCCGCATCATCACCGTGGCGTACCAGCCGCGGAAGTGCCCGGCCGTGATCCCGATGAGCGCGCCGATCAGCACCGACAGCGCCGCCGCTAGCAGCCCGACCAGGAGCGAGACCCGCGAGCCCCAGACGAGCAGCCCCAGCAGGCTCCGCCCGAACTGGTCGGTGCCTAGCGGGAACCGTCCGCTCGGGCTCTCCAGCGGCTTCCCCGGCGCGTCGGTCACGCTGTCGACGTCCGACCCGACGGTCAGCGGCGCGGTCAGTGCCACGAGCACGAACAGCACCAGCGCCGCCAGTCCGAACACCCCCGCGCGGTGCCTCCGATACTCCCTCCAGAAGCGGGCGACGGAGGCACGGCGACGCCGTCGGGCGAGGGCACGCGCACCCGGTTCACCCGGCTTCACCGGCGGTTCGGTGGTCTCGGCGCTCATCGGCCCACCCTCGGATCGAGCATCGGATACAACAGGTCGGCCAGCGTGTTCATCAGGATCACCGCGGCGGCGAAGACGAAGAACAACCCCTGCACCAGCGGGAGATCGGGCACGCTCAGCGCCTGGTAGAACAGTCCGCCGAGACCCGGCCAGGAGAAGACCGTCTCCACGAGGATGACCCCCGCCACGGTCCGCCCCAGATTGACGAAGACCAGCGTCACGGTCGGCAGCAGCGCGTTGGGCACCGCGTGCCGGCGCCGGACCAGGTCGTCCCTGAGCCCCTTGGCCCGCGCGGTCGTCAGATAGTCGCTGCCCATCTCGTCCAGCAGCGCCGACCGGGTCACCAGCAGCGTCTGCCCGTACTCCACGGCGACCAGCGTCACCACCGGCAGCACCAGATGGTGCGCCACGTCGAGCACATGGGCGAAGCCCTCCTCACGACCCGACTCCATCCCCCCGGTCGGGAACAGCCCCGGGATCGGATCCACCCCAACCGACAGCACGATGATGAGCAGCAGCCCCAGCCAGAAGGACGGAATGGAGTAGAGCGTCAGCGCCAGACCGGTGTTGAGCCGGTCGCCGGGCCCGCCGTGCCGCCACGCCGAGCGGGTGCCCAGGAAGGCACCCAGCGCGGTGTACAGCACGAAGGCCGTGCCGGTAAGCAGCAAGGTGTTCGGCAGTGCCTCGGTGATCTTGTCGACGACGGGCGCGTGGAACTGGTACGACGTCCCGAGGTCCCCCGTCAGCGCCTTGACGCAGTAGTCCGTGAACTGCTCCCACAACGGCAGGTCGAGCCCGAACTCCTCCTTGTACACGGCGAGCTGCTCGGCCGAGACCGGACGGCCGCCGGTCATGAACTTCACCGGGTCGCCGGGGATCAGCCGGAAGAGGAAGAAACTGGTGACGAGGACGGCGAACAGGGAGACGACCGCGCCCGCCAACTTGCCCGCCACGTACCGCGGATACCCGCTGCGGGTGCGCTGCCCTCGCGGCGCCGCGGACGCCCGCTCCCCGTCCTCCGCACGCTTCCCGACGACCCGGCCGGTGGCGCTACTCACGGTCGTCGGCCGACGCCCGGCGGCGGACGGCGAAGAGCACCCCGAGACCGACGAGGACGACGACGCCCGCGGCGATCCCGATCACGGTCCCGGTCGACGACGAACTGCCGCCGGAGTCCCCGGAGCCGGCGGGCACCGCCGACCACCAGCTCCAGTAGCCGTCCTGCCCGTAGATGTTGCCCGCGTCGGACGGCATCGTCGTGATCGACTCGATCTGGTCCGTGCGGTAGGCCTCGACGGCGTTCGGGTACGCCATGACGTTCATGTACCCGGTGTCGTACAGCCGGGACTCCATCCGCTTGACGATCTCCGCGCGCTTGCCGGCGTCGTACTCGCCCAACTGCTGGGCGTACAGCGCGTCGTACTTCTCGTCGCAGATGAAGTTGTCGGTGGCGCCGGTGTCCTTCGGCGTCGCCGGGAGCGCGTCGCAGGTGTGGATGGAGAGCACGAAGTCCGGGTCCGGGTTGACGGACCAGCCGTCGAAGGCGAGGTCGTACTCGCCGGCCAGCCACGGGTCGGTCACGTTGTCCAGGCAGTCGAGGGTGATCGAGATGCCCAGCTCGCCCCACCACTCCTGGAGGTACTTGCCGACCGCCTTGTCGTTGGGGTCGGTCGCGTGGCACAGGACGCGGTAGTTCAGCGGCTTGCCGTCCTTGCCGAGGCGCTTGCCGTCGGCGTTCGTCCGGTAGCCAGCCTCGTCGAGCAGCTCGGCGGCCGCCTCCGGGTCGTAGGCGAGCTTCTGGTCGGCCGACGGCTCGAAGAAGTACGAGGAGAAGCGCGGCGGAATGTAGCCCGCCCCCTCGACCGCGTGCCCCTGGAAGACCTTGTCGACGATCGCCTTGCGGTCCACCGCCATGAACAGCGCGTTGCGCACCCGCTGGTCCAGCAGCGACGGATCGCCGTCACCGAACCTCGTCCCGTCCTTCGCCCGCGCGCCCGGATTGGTGGCGAGGGCGTAGAAGCGGCGCCCGGGGGCGTCGTTGACGTGGATGTTCTCCTCGTCCTTGAGCGAGTCCGCCTGGGCCGGCGTCAGCGACGGCGAACCGGCGACGAACGACACCTCTCCCTTGCGCAGGGCGGCGACGGCGGCGTCCTGGTCCTTGTAGTACCGGAAGACCAGCTCGTCGAACTTCGGTGCGCCGCGCCAGAAGTCCTTGTTGGCCTTCAGCCGCACATAACTGTCCGGCTTGTAGTCGGTGAGCACGAACGGCCCGTTGCCGACGACGGGGAAGTCCTTGTCGTTGTTGAACTTCGAGAAGTCGTCGACCTTCTCCCAGACGTGCTTGGGCACGATCGGCACGTCCAGCGCGGTCATCGTGGCCTGCGGCTTCTTCAGCCGGATCACCAGCTGGGTCGGGCTGGGCGCGGTGACCTTCGCGAAGTTGCCGACGAAGCTGCCGTTGGCGGTGGCGGCGCCCGGGTCGGTCATCATCTTGTTGAACGTCCAGGCCGCGTCCTCGGCGGTGGCCTGCTCCCCGTCCGACCACTTGGAGTCGGAGCGGATCGTGTACGTCCAGGTCAGCTTGTCCGGCGAGGACTTCCACTCGGTGGCGAGCCCGGGTATGACGTGGTTGTCCTTGGGGTCGTAGTTGGTCAGGTACTCGTACGTCAGCCGGTGGATGCTCGTGCTGAGCAGCCGGACCGCCAGGAAGGGGCTGAGCGAGTCCACGCTCTGCGCCACGGCGACGGTGAGCACCTGGTCGCCCCCGTCACCTCCGTCGCCGCCCTCCTTCGCCGAGGCCGAGGGGGCGAACGCGCCCGAGGCGAGGAGCAGCGCGCCGGCGCCTGCTGCCGCGAGGAGGCGGGTTTTCCGCCGCCGGTGGGAGGTACGTCCGCTGCCGTGCTGATCGTGTCTGTTCATGACTACCTGACCTCGCGTCATCGCACGCGCAGACGCCGGGCATCCTCGCGTGGGGCGGGCTCGAACGGTGGTGAACGCGGAATGGAGTGTGTCTACCAGCGGCATTCTGCGCGCGTCAACGGTCTGGCAAACCCCATGTGGCCTGCGGAAACGGCTGGTTGACCAACGTGTAACCCTCATTGGTGCAGACCACTGGTGCCTGCCTGGTGAGAGGGTGACGCCTGGGGCGGGCGTTACCGATCGCACACGCGAGAAGGCCCGCGCCGTGGGAACGGCGCGGGCCTTCGGAGGGGGCTGGAAGCTACTGCTGCGGCGGCGGAGGGGGCGCCTGCCCGGGCTGCCCCGGCTGTCCCGGCTGTCCCGGCTGTCCAGGGTGCGCCTGCTGTCCCTGTTGTCCCGGCTGCCCCTGCTGCGGGTACCCGTACCCCGGCTGGGCGTAGGGCTGCTGCTGTCCGTAGCCGGGCTGCGGATACGGCTGCTGTCCGGCTCCGGGCCCGGGCTGCGGCGGGTACGGCTGTCCCGGCTGCGGCGGGTACGGCTGGCCCGGCACCGGTTGTCCCGGCTGCGGTTGGGGCGGGTACGGCTGGCCGGGCGTCGACTGGCCCGGCATGGGCGGGGCGGCGACCGGCGGCGGGTTGCCGTCGGACGTCCACAGTCCGTGCGACTGCTGGTGGCGGACGAAGTCCTCGGCGACCATCGCCGAGAGGTTGAAGTACGCCTCCCGCACCTTCGGCCGCATCATGTCGAGGTCGACCTCGGCGCCCGCGGACAGGTGCTCGTCGAACGGGACCACGACGACACCCCGACACCGGGTCTGGAAGTGCCCGACGATGTCGTCGACCTTGATCATCTTGCCGGTCTCACGGACTCCGGAGATCACCGTGATGGAACGGGAGACGAGGTCGGCGTACCCGTGCGCGGACAGCCAGTCCAGCGTCGTACTGGCGCTGCTCGCGCCGTCCACGGAGGGCGTCGAGATGATGATGAGCTGGTCCGCGAGGTCGAGCACGCCACGCATGGCGCTGTAGAGCAGGCCGGTGCCCGAGTCGGTGAGGATGATCGGATACTGCTGGCCGAGCACGTCGATCGCGCGCCGGTAGTCCTCGTCGTTGAAGGTCGTGGACACGGCGGGGTCGACGTCGTTGGCGATGATCTCGAGCCCGGACGAGGCCTGCGAGGTGAACCGCCGGATGTCCATGTACGAGTTGAGGTGCGGGATCGCCTGGACGAGGTCACGGATGGTGGCCCCGGTCTCCCGGCGCACCCGGCGGCCGAGCGTACCGGCGTCCGGGTTGGCGTCGATCGCGAGGATCTTGTCCTGCCGCTCGGTGGCGAGCGTGGAGCCCAGCGCGGTGGTGGTGGTCGTCTTGCCGACACCGCCCTTGAGGCTGATCACGGCGATGCGGTAGCAGGACAGCACCGGGGTGCGGATCAGGTCCAGCTTCCGCTGCCGCTCCGCCTCCTCCTTCTTCCCGCCCAGCTTGAACCGCGAACCGCCGGCCGCCGGGCGGCTGCTCTTCGCCTTCTGCCGCTTGTTGTTCACCAGCCGGTCGGACGACAGCTCCACGGCCGCGGTGTAACCGAGCGGCGCGGCCCCCGGGTTGGTGGCCTGCCGCTGGTCGTGCTGCATGGGCTGCGGCCAGGCGGCACCGAGCCGGGGGTCGGAGGGCTGCTGTGCTTGATGCGGCTGCGGTGCCGGCGGCTGAGGCTGGTGGGGCTGGTGCGGCTGGGGCTGGTACTCCGGCTGCTGCCCTGGCTGAGGCATTGCCTGGGGCGCCTGGGGCGTCTGAGGTGCCTGGGGATTCGCCTGGGGCGCGTTGGGGCCCTGCCCCGGCTGGGCAGGTGGCATCTGCTGTGCCTGCGGGGGCTGCTGTGCGTGCGGTGTCTGTTGCGGCACGCCGGGGTACGGCTGCTGCGGCGACGGCCCGTGCGGCGCCTGCGGGAAGCCGTAACCGCCGGGCTGGGCGGGGGAGTGCGGCTGAGCCGGAGGCGCGGGCTGCTGAGCCTGGACACCGGGCTGGGGGAAGCCGTATCCGGTCGGCGGAGCGGCAGGCGGAGCGGCCGGCTGGTCGGGCGGGACCGGCGCGGCGGCCGGCTGGTGCCACCCGGCGGGCGCCGGCTGCGGGGCCTGCGGCTGGAACGGAGGCTGCTGAGCCGGAACCGCCGGCTGCTCGGGAGCAGCGGGAGTAACGGGGGCGGCGGGAGCGGGCTGCGGCTGTGCGGGCCACTGCTGGGCCGGCGCGGGCGCGACCGGCGGGTACGAAGGAGGCAGCGGCGGCATTCCGCCGGGTGCCGGGGGCGTGGCGTCCTGCGGAACGGCGTCCTGGGGCGCGCTGTCGGCGGGGAGCGCGGCGTCGGCGGGTGAGGCGGCATCGGCGGGCACCGCGTCCGCGGGCTCGTCGCCCGGCGCGTCCTCGGACACGGGCTCCGGGTCGGGTACGACGGCCGGGGCGGCCGGCTCCGGCTCGGCGTCCTGGACCGGCCCGCCGAGGCGGGGGTCGTCCTCCACGTCGCCGTCCCCGGCACTGGCGACCGCGTCGGACGCGTCGTCGGAAGCCATGTCGGCAGTGGAGTCGGAGTCGGAGTGGGAATGGGAGTCGGGGTCGGCGTCGTCCCGCCCGGTGGACTCCGAACCGCCGACGCCGCCCTCGGGCTCCGCGGTCCCGTCGGCAAGCACGGACACCTCGTCCGGAGTGTCCTCGGCCTCGTCGGAACCGGCGGCAGGCTCCGCCTCGGCGGCCTCCTCCGCGGCGGCCCGTTCGGCGATCTCACGCTTGAGGGCGACCGAGGAGAAGCGCATGGTGGCGCCGCTGTCGAGATCGCCGTTGTCGAGATCCCCGATGTCGGACTCGGGTTCAGCGGCTGCCACGGGCTCGGTGACCGCCGCGGGCTCCTCGGCCGGGGGCGGCGGAGCGGGGGCCTGGAGCTGGAACCCGCCGGCCGGAAACGCCGGCAGGGCGGTGGGAGACGCGAGCCCCGCGGCAGGCGCCGGGTCGGCCTCCGGCCCGGGCTCGGGCCCCTCAGGCGCCGACGGCTGCGGCTCGAACCCGCTCCCGACCGGCAGCCTGGGCACCCCGGCCGGCCCCCCGCTCGGCGGCGCCGGCGGCGTGAACGGCGCACCGGGCCCCGGAGGCGGAGGCGGCGTGAACGCGGTACCCGGAGCGGGAGCCGGTGGCGGCGTGAACGGCGCCCCCGGCGCGGGAGCCGGAGCGAAGGGAGCCCCGTTGGACGTCGCGTGCGGCGGCGGAGTCAGTCCCGGCAACGGCGGAACGGGACCGCGAGGAGCAGGCGGAACGGACGGCCCAGGCGGAACGCCCGGACCGGACGGAGAGGAGGAGACGGCCGAACCGGAGGTGTCGGCGGACGAAGCGGATGAATCGGAAGCCGCCCCGGCCCCCTCACTCTCACCCTCCCCGTGCCCGCTGTCGCCGGACGCGTTCTGCGTGTACCAGGCGGGCGGCGCGTAGTCGATGGTGAACTCGCCGGTCGTCTCGATGGAGGACTCCGCTTCGGGTTGGTCATCGCCGGGTGTGGCCCAGCCCCCGCGGATCCCGTCCCGGTCGCTGCTCACAGTTCCTCCTGGTGTGGTCGAGCACCCTCAAGCCGTGCTGGGGCGACCCTTGCTCGTCATTCGAAGTTGTCCGAGGTCGTCCGATCCACCGGTTCTCCCCCTGAGACGCCGACGCCCGCTGACGGGTTCTGGTGTCGCGCCCGACACCAGCCTAATCATCACGAGCCCCGCCCCGGCAGCCCCCGCCCTCCCTCGAAGTCCTGCCCATCGCGTCACAGGCGTTTCGGAAGCGTCACACCGTCTCATCTGCCCACCCCCGTAAGGAGGATGGCCACGTCCGTCACCACCCGGTTCCAACGAGTGATCGTGAGCACGGCATAGTTGGGGACGATCTCCGTCATCCCGTCGCACGAATTCCATGACAGAACCACCGGAATTCCCAGAAAGAGGAAGAGACCCCGAGTGAGCTTCGGCCCGCCCCCGTCCATGCCTTCAGGCCCACCGACCGCCGTTGTGCCCACGGAGAGCCGGCACGGCCCCCACGGCAGCGGCAACGGCACAGGACGGAAGGGCCCCCGGAAGCTGCTGATCGCGCTGCTCGCACTGGTCCTCGCCGGGACGCTGGGCACCGGCGGCTGGTTGCTGTGGGGACGCGGCGGCGGAGGATCCGACGCATCGGGCAAGTCGCAGGATCCGGTCGCACAGGGACCGCTCGACGTCCGTGAGACGGTCGAGAGACCGCCCGCGAGCATCAACGGCAAGATGGCCTTCCGGTTCACAGTGGACGACATGAAGCCCGGGGAGCATGTGGAGATGCCCGGGATGTGGGCCACGGACCGCATCCTCGCCAAGGGCATCAACAAGACACTCGTCGGCATGAGCATCGGCACCGACGCCGCGCCGGGCGACGAGAAGTGGCGGCTCGCACTCGACGGCCCGATCTGCGGCTACACACGCCACGTCACCGGCGACAACCGCACCGCCGTCCTCTTCCGGGCGAACGACCGGGCGGACGAAGCCCTGTGCAACCAGGTCGCCTTCGTCGACCTCGACGACGGCCGCTTGGTCTGGGAAGCCCGATTCCCCGTCTCCCAGGCCGGATCCGAGTCGGCCGACGCCCCGGGCACCGACAAGGACCGCCCCGGCGTGGCCGTCGCCCACGGCACTGTGGCCGTCACCTGGGGCGGTGGAACCCTCGGCTACGACATGAAGAACGGTGACACCCGCTGGTCCACGACAACCACCGCGCCCTGCCAGGACATGGGCGTCGCGGGCGGCCGCGGACTGATCGTCCGGGAACAGTGCGTGAGCGGCGAGGACCCGCTCTCCGTGGGAGTCTGGCGGTCCATCACGTACAAGCTGCGCAAGCTGGACCCGGCCACGGGCAAGGCCTTGTGGACCTATTCCCTGGACCAGGGCGTCCGCGACGTTCAGGTACCATCCGTCGACCCGGCGGTCATAGCCGTGTCCGCCGGTGACAGCGAGGTCACCGACCTCATCTCCCTCGACGACCAGGGCCACAACCGCGCCACCATCAGTCTCCGCAACGGCGCCTACGTCGCCGAGTGCCTCCTCACCGACTATCTCCTGATCGACGACTGCCCGACCATCACGGTGGGCAAGGACCAGGTCTTCATCCGGAGCAAGGACCAGCCCGAGGTACCGACGTGGAACTGGATCATCGGCTTCGACCTCGCCACCGGGAAGACCACCAAGAAGTTCGACTCCGGTCGGGGCGCACTGCTCTACCCGGTACGCATGAGCGGTGACCAGCTCCTGGCCCTACGGGTGAGCGAGGACAACATCGCCCCGAACTCGCTCGTCGCCCTGGAACCGGGCACGGACGAGGAGGTGCCGTACCTCTACTTCGGGCTGCCGTACGAGGCGCGACTGATGACGATGATGGAGCACAACGACATCATCGTCCAGAACGGCCGCCTCTTCTTCGGCGTCAAGTCCGCGCAAGTCCCCACCGATGCCAAGACCAAGCAGTGGATGTACCTCGTACTGGGCATCGAAGGCAGCGCACCGCAGAAGTCCTGACGGACCGCCCGGACCGATGGGGTGAGGCACCCGGTGATCAGTCCATCCGGCGCGCCGTGCCCAGCAGCCCGGTCTCCACATCGGTCGGCTGCGTCATCACGTACTGCCGGTCCCGCTCCGTACACCACAGGGTGACCCCGTCGGCGAGGGTCGGCAACGCCTCGTACTCGGAGCGGGGCAGGCCGGTCACCCGGCCGATCTCCGCCGCCTCGTCCGGTGAGACGCGCTGCACGCCCACCAGGCGCGCCTGGCGCATCAACCGCGGTGCGAGGGGACTCAGGTAGGGCAGCAGTGTCAGCACGGACTGCCAGGGCGCGGAAACCACCCGCCCGCGGGGTGGGCGCATGCCGCAGTCCCGGATGACGAGGACCGGAGCCGTCGCCGACGCGCCCTGGGGCGGGACCCGGCCCACCTCGTGCACGGTCATGCCGGACTGACCGCCGCCGACCGCCTGCACCACCTGAGCCCAGTGCGCCGGGCGACCGGTCTCCACCGCCACCCGGGCCCCGGTCGCCGCCACACGCAGCGCCAGGACCTGCGTGGTCCAGAGTCCGCCGATCAGCAGGATGTCGAAGGGCGTCGGGCGGTTCACCCCGAGCACGGCGGGCTGACCCTCGCCGTTGACCCCCACCACGACACCGTCGTCCCCGACGGGCAGACCGAGCGTGTCGACCTGCGCCATGGAGAGAGTGTGCCGCGGATGACGTGGGCCCAGGAGCCCGAACCCGGCCCGCAGACGCTCCCGGAGCGTCGCGACCGGCTGCCCCGGGATGGCCGCCGGGGGAGTGGGAGCGGTGGACGGCGTAGCAGCCATCAGCGGGCACCTCCGAGGGGCAGGGTGGCGAGCAGGCCGGGCAGCTGTTCACGGTCCAGACGCACGAGTCCGGTCCGCGCCTGGCGTGCGAGGTTCTCCAGACCCCGGCGTGCGTCGGCCAGCTCCTGGCTGCTGCGACCGGTCACCCGCACGTGCCCGGTGATCGCCACGTCCTGGTGCCCGCTCCGCGCCAGGGTGAGGCTGAACGAGGTCGCCAACGCGGGCACCGCGGTCAACTGGGCCACCAACTGGGGCAGACCGACACCCTGACCGCCCAACTGCGGCCAGCGGCGCACCCAGTACGTGGTGTGCCGCCGGTTGTCACAGCGCCAGCTGCGGCTCGACTCCTCGGTCCGCCGCAGGGGCGTGTCGCCCTGACCCGACTGGACGGTCACCATCGGGTTGGCGCACATCGAGGTGGCGAGGGCGGACGACACCTCTTCCTCGGTGAGCAGGTTCACCCGGAAACCGGCACCGGTCAGCCGGCTGGAGAGGTGCTCGGCCGACCGCACCAGGCACTTCTGCGCGCCCGGCAGTCCGCCGCCGCGCGCGGCCACCGCGTCGGGGCACAGTTCGGGATCGAGCTTCAACGCGATCCACATGATGCGGACGGCGGGGGCGGCGATCTCGGACTGCAACTGCGCGTAGTTGGCCACCACCACCGACTGCCGCGGCAGATGGGGCGCGGGCGCGGTCTGCGTGTGCAACACGATCTGCGCCGACTCCAGACGAATGCCGTCCACGTCGAGCGCGTCCCGAACCAGGGCCAGCGGGAGTGGTCTGCGGCCGCGCTCGGCGCGCAGCGCCCCGGCGTCGGCCTCCACCTGGAGCACGGCGGTGAGGAAGCCGCCGTCACCCACCATGCCGACCGGCCGACGATCGCGCTCGTCCCGGTGAACGAAGCTGTACGTGCGCAGGTTCGGCTCGCACTCCACCGCCGGGACCAGGCTGGGGTCGATGTCCTGCGGCACCGGAGTCTGCGGTGCCGCGCGCCGACGGGCGCGCAGGGCAAGATGGCTGGCCAGCCACTCGGGAAGTGAGCGCCGACGTCGACGTACCACCGCCAGCAGCACCAGCACCACGGCGACGGCGGCCGACGGCACCATCGCCACCGGCCCGACGAGCCAGCCGCACACCGCCAGCGCGGCGGCCAACTCGAGCAGTACCAACCGCTGCAGAACGGAGGAACCACCGCGGGCCGGCCGCGCCCGCAACTGCGGTGTGACAGAGGCTCGGACAGCCGACGCCGTGCGACCGGCGTCCGGCGGAGCGTCGGCCCGACGGGGCGCCGAATGCGTGCGTGACCGGGTCCGCGATGCGGAAGCCATCACTCCAAATCCCCCGAACTCTCACCGAAGACATCGTGCTCAGCACACGGCAGGCCCGGGAAGCCTACCCGTGGCTCCCGCACCGTTCGGCAACAGGCATAGTAGGTGCCGGGTCCGACAGCCGAGGTTCCGGAGGCAACCGGAGCGGGAGAGGGAATTCAGTGGCGTCCGCTGCGCCCCCGCTCCGCCAAGCCCGCGTACGGGGAGACGACGAACACACATGGCATCACGGCGCGATGAACTGAACGCCTACACCTTCGCGAAGCGCCGCACACTCGCGTCCTTTCTGCAGCCTTCACCCTCCGGCTCGGAGGAAGGCGCCCCCCGGCCGCTGCGGGCGATCGTGCCCGGCGCGGTCGTCGGCGTCGTCGTCCTCGCCGTGTTCGGTGCGGTCGGACTGTTCAGCCCGACCGCACCGAAGGGCTGGGACGACGTCGGAGGGCACGTGATCGTGGCCAGCGACTCCACGACGCGGTACGTCGTCCTGAAGACCGACGGCAGGAAGCAGTTGCACCCGGTCCTCAACATGGCCTCCGCCAAGCTCCTCCTCGACCCCGACAAGGACGGCGTCATCACGGTCGACGAGGGCGTCCTCGACAGCGGCGAGCCACCGCACGGCGCCACGATCGGCATCCCCTACGCCCCCGACCGCCTGCCCGGCCCCGACGAGGCCGAGAAGGCCAAGCGCTGGGCGGTCTGCGAACGCCCCGGCCCCGGCGGCCGGGCCATCCAGAAGGCGGCGTTCGTATTCGCCGAGAAGGAATGGCCCAGGACGGAGGGCAAGAACAAACTCGCCGGGGGCGACTTGATGTACGTCGTCGGACCGGACGGCACGTCGCCCTACGTGGTCGACTCCCGCGGCTCCGCCTACCCTCTGGCCGACCCTGCCGACAAGGAACTCCTCAAGGCCCTGGACACCCAGGGCCGGGCTCCGCAGCGCGTCTCCCAGGAGTGGCTGGACACCCTCCACAAGGGCGACCCGATCGAGATCCCGGAGATCAAGGGCACGCCCGGCGCGGACGCGGGAGCCTCCGACACGCTCGGGGAGTACAACAAGGTCGGCATGGTCATCAAGGCGTACGACGGCCGACGCATGCAGTACTACGTCGTGCAGAGCGGCGCCGTGGCCCGCGTCTCGGAGTTCACGGCCACCCTGCTCCTCAACAGCGGCGCCCTCGTCGATGTCGGGCAGGCAGGCGAGGCCCAGCAGGTCAGCCCGGGCGCGGTCGTCGACAGCGTCGAGTTCGAGGGGCAACGGAACTGGCCGTCGTACCGCCCGAAGACCGTCAACGACGGCACCTCCGCGAACTCCGGCCGCAACACCGTCTGCAACGTCCTGCGCTCGGTGAACACCAAGAACGGCACCACGACCCTGTCCACCTGGGCGAGCACCGACTTCCCCGCCCAACTGCCCACCGGCTCCTCCAGCGCCTACGTGACACCGGGATCCGGCCAGCTGTACCGCCAGTTCCAGGGCAGCGAGACGAAGGCGGGCGGGGTCTTCCTCGTCACCGACACCGGACTGCGCTACGCCCTGCAGTCCAACAGCGACAGCGCCGATGACGACAAGGGGATCGGCACCTCCGAGAAGAAGCGCGAGAAGCAGCTGAGCGAGTCCCGCATCGCCCAGACGCGGCTCGGCTACGAGAGCGTGGAACCCTCACCCGTCCCGGCCCAGTGGTCCACGTTCCTGCCCACCGGCCCACGCCTGTCCGAGGCGGCAGCACGCCAGCCGCAGGGCTCGTGACGAAGTGGCTCCCCGGAAGACGGAAAACATGCAGAAGCAGCGGACCAGCCCCCGCACCCGCACACGGAGCATGAGGACGGCCATGCTCACCGCCACCGTGCTGGCCGCACCGACCGTACTCACTCTCCTCCCGGCCGCCCCCGTGGCGCGTGCGGCCGAGTGCACCTTCCCCTCCAAGAACTACGAGGGCAGGCCCTGGTCCCTCCAGCGCGTCAACCTGGACGAGCTGTGGGCGCAGTCGAAGGGCAAGGGTGTCCAGGTCGCGGTGATCGACACGGGCGTGGACGTGAAGAACCCCCAACTCACCGACGCCGTCGACGCGTCGAAGGGCAAGAACTACCTGCCCGAGAAGAACGACAAGGGCGAGAAGATCGAACGGGGCAACGCCCACGGGACCACCGACACCGTCGGCCACGGCACACGCGTGGCCGGCATCATCGCGGCCCGCCCCGCCGAGGGCACCGGATTCGTCGGCCTGGCCCCGGAGTCCACGATCATCCCCATCAAGCAGAACGACGCGGAGGGCAACGGCACGGCCGGCACCCTGGCCACGTCGATCCGTTACGCCGTGGACGCCGGCGCCGACGTCATCAACATCTCCCAGGACACGGCCAAGGCGATCAAACCCGACTCGACCCTGGAGTCGGCCGTCGACTACGCCCTGGGCAAGGAGGTCGTGGTCGTCGCCTCGGCGGGCAACGACGGCCTCGGCGGCAAGGACAAGACGACCTACCCGGCTTCGTACGAAGGCGTCCTCGCCGTCGCATCCTCCGACCGCAACAACGAACGAGCGCCCTTCTCCCAGGCCGGCGAGTTCGTCGGCGTGGCGGCCCCCGGCGTCGACATGATCTCCACCGTCCCCGGCGGCGGCCACTGCTCGGACAACGGCACCAGTTTCTCCGCGCCCTACGTGGCCGGGGTGGCGGCCCTGCTGAAGTCGGCCTACCCCAAGTGGACCGCCGAGCAGATCGTCGCCCAGATCGAGCAGACGGCCGAACGCTCCATCCCCGGCCACGACCGCCTCGTCGGCTGGGGCGTGATCGACCCGGTCAGGGCCCTGACCGCCGTGGACCCCGCCCACCCGGTGGAGTCCCCCGCAGCCGAACAACCAGACGTCCACGCCATAGCCCCCGACGTCCCACCTCTCCACCTCGGCGAAACCGCAGAGGAACGCAACACCCGCCTGGGCACCTACGTGGCCGTCGGCGCCCTGGTCCTGGCAGCCGGCCTGGGCGGTACAGCGGTGGCGGTACGGGATTCGCGGCGGCGGGGTGGTGGAGGGCGGAGCCAGGAGTGACGGTGCCATAGTCCCCGTGGCGCCTCACCGGCGGCTACGCGGGATCCAGCACGGGCTTTGCGGGAAGCCCGCCGTTGTCCTTGCAGCCCAGTTCCTTGGCCATGGCCAGTGAGACGGAGTGGGCCACGGTCGCATAGGCGTCCTTCAGCGCCTGGATGTCACCTTCGGGCGTTGTCGGCGTGGCCCAGTGCCGCACCCCGATGACGACGTGAACGTCTGGCGGGAAGCCCAGCTTGTCGCTCTGGCATGCGAAAAAGACATAGGCCTTGTCCGCGGCCGTCACGGCCAGTTCTCCCATCTTCAGTTCGGTGAACTCCGGGGCCGAGTCACCTGTCGGAGGGCCGTCCGCCAGGTCCCAGGTGATTCTGAGGTCGAAGTCCGGGGTGCCGCGGGGCGTGTAGATACGGCAGATGTCGTTGTTCCCGGTGGCGCGCGGGTACGCGTCGGCAAGGTCTGCTGTTGCTTGCTTGACCGTGTACTCCTCCGCCGACGCTTCGAAGCGCGACGAGCCCGTGATCACCTTGAGTGACTTGGCCGCGTCGGAGGAGATGGCGCTGCCACCACAAAGCTCTGTTCCCGCAACGACCTTGTAGTCGTCTGGAACCCCGTCCTCGTCCCCGTCGTCTCCACAACCGGTGGCCGCTACGAGCAAGGCACCGGCCACGGCAATGGAGAGGAGCCTCCCGCGTACCGGTCCACGACTGATCACTGTCCCCATCCTTAAGTGTCTTCGGCCCTTCGTCCGCCGGTATCAGCCGGTCTCCGGACCGTTGCCCTGCTGATTCTCCCGGTCGTTACCGACCCCGTAACCGATCAGCATTGATTCGTGCAGGTCTTGATTGAAGTCGCTGTTCTCGTCCACGCCGTTGTATGCCAGGAACTCCTCCATCGGAGCCTCAGCCATACTCTCACCGGCAGAGTAGATCTTCTCCTTCTCCTTCTCGGTGAGGTCCTCGATCTTCTCCTTGTGCTCATCCACCGAGTTGTCGGACACGTCGCCGACCATCTGACTGATGAGCTGTTCCGCAGCCCCGCTGGCAGTGTCGGTGGCCAACGGGATGAGCACCGCAGCCGTGCCCACGGCCGCAGTCGCGGGCAGAAAGGCGACGCCCGCAGCGATGCCAGCTGTGGCTCCGAACTCGACCCAGCCCGCCCGCTTGGCGACCGCCTTCTCGTAGTCCTCGTGGGTCTTGAGGTTCGTCGCCTCCACCTGGTCGGCTCGGGACTGGTCAAGCATGCCTTGCACCTCGGCGCCCACACGCACGGTCGCCCTGGCAGCACCCTCAATGATTCCGTCCGGGCCGACGGTCCCCTCCAGCACGCTACGGGTGTAGACCTGCTCCGCGGTTGAAAGTGTCGCGTAGGCGTCTGGATGCTGCCCCAGAGTACTGAGGAAGCCCCGGACGACGCTCCGCCCGTTCCCGTCCACAGTGTCCGAGAAGTCGAGGTGCCCTTCCGGGTTCTTGCTCGGCGCGAAGACGCTCTCCTGATCGTTCTTGGCCAACGCCCAGTTGATGTCGTCGATGTAGCCGGCGCCCATGACCCCCAGGCTGTCGGCCATCGCCTCGTGGTGCTCCTTGAGGAGACCCGGGTCCTCGGAGTACTTCTCCATGACCTGCTGCATGACCGCGACGTTGGCCTCGTCGCGCACCACGTCGGCGTCCGGGTGCCCGGCCGGGTAGCCGAGGGTCGCCGACTCCAGGGCGTGGCCGAGGGCGTCGGGCATGTAGCCGAGCGAGGCCTCGAGCTCCTTCGGGTCGAGCGAGTTGACGTCGCCGAAGGACTCCCACTTCTCGTTGGTGAAGAAGTCGAGGTAGTTGTCGAACGCCTGGCCGTCCTTGTCCTTGCCGAGGTCGGCCGTCGCGCCGTGGTTGACCGTGCCGTCCTCGTTGTACGCGGTCGGCGGATCGGTGAAGAACTTCTTCGCCGCTTCCGGGCTGTTGCCGAGCGCCTCCAGCATGGCGGTGGTCGGCTCGTAGCCGGCGCCGTTCACTCCCGAGGGGTTGAACGGGTTCTTGAGCCAGCTGTTCACCATCTTGGTCTCGGCGAACAGGCCGGGGTCCTTGGCGTGCAGCTGCGCCACGTGTTCGGCGATCGGGTTGAGGAACTTCGCGTCGTAGTTGCCGTACCGCATGATCCCGCCGAGCAGCTGATACCCGAAGGGCCCGCCCGCATCGTGCTTGGACAGCGGGATGTGCTCGGTGCCCAGCTTGCGCAGCTCCGGGCCCCACTTGTCGGTGAACGCATTGTCGTGGGAGGCGGTGGCAAGGTTGAGGCCGAGGTTCTTCTGGAGCTCCTGGACGTCCTTGAGGCGCTCCGGGTCGACCTTGCTGTAGTCGTACGTGTCCGTGGCGAGCTGCCCGAAGAACGCGAGGGACTTCTCGGGGCCGAGCTTGTTGTAGAAGTGCGTGGAGAACTCCGCCGACGAACTGTTGTCCTTCAGCAGCTCGTTGAGCTTCTCCAGGTCCTCGTGCGAGATGTCCCGGCCCTTGGCCGCCAGGGCCGCGGCACGGTCGGCCTCCTCCTGGTCCAGCTTGGTGTACTTGGGGGCGCCGAAGTCCTTGCGGCCGGTGGCGTTGGCGGCGAGGGTGTTGTTCAGGGAGACGTCGGTGTCGTTGCAGTTGTCGACGATATCGTCGATCTTCTTCTGCCACGACTCGATGTTCTTCCGCTCCTCGTGCAGGAGCTTGCTGTAGTCGGGGTCGTGGCGTGCCGCGGGAATCTCGGACAGCGGCTGCTTCGCCGTGACCTTGCCCTTGCCGTCGACGCGGACACCGGCCGCGGGGCCCTCGTGGTCCCTGATGTTGACCAGGTCGTCCATGGCCTTCTTGATGGCCGTGTAGCCCTCGTGAAGGATCCGGTGCACGCCCTTGGCCTCGACCACGGCGTCCGCGAACTCCTTGACGGTCTTGGTGATGAACGTCTTGGTGACGCCGGCGTTGACGCCCTCCCAGGCCGCCTTGTCCGCCTTGGCCTTCATTCCGTCGCCGGCGTCGGTGGCGAGGGTGTCCAGCTTTCCCACCATGTCCGACCAGTCGTCGACGGCGGTCTTCAGCTTGCCCAGCGGGGCGTCGATGATGTCCTCGTACTTCAGCACGCTGCACGCTCCCCCGAGCCCTACTGCATGTATTTCGTGAGTACGGAGATCCGAGTCAGATCCCCTTCGACCTTTGCCTCGTCCTTGGCGTGCCGGGCCTTGCTGTAATCGAGGTGATTCGATATCTGTCCGCAGGCGTCCAGCAATGTCCGGAGATGGGTCTGCCAGTTGTCGTGCACCTTCAGCAGCCCCGAACCGCTCGCGAAGTTCCCGTTCGTCAGTGCCGTCGCCGCGTCGAACGTGGCGACCCGGGCGTGGTCACCGTCCTTCGTCAGCCGCCCCAGCAGGTCGTAGGCGTCATTGCCGATGGCGCCGAGGTCGTCCCGGTGGACCACCAGGTCCTTGCCGCCGCCTCCGCCTCCGCCGCCCTCGGCCGACAGGCTGTCGATCTGCATGCCGGTCCGCTCGGCCGCCGCCGTGTGCAGGTGAGCCCATTCTTGCTCGAACGTCATGAATTCCCCCATTTCCATTCGGGCAGGCCACTGCACCGCGCTCGCCCGGCCACCGACCTGATCACCTGTCGCTTATACCATCACCCGCCGACGGGGCGTTCGGCGAACGGTACCCGGGCCTCGCCCATGGATTAGCGTGAGGCCTCATGCGTATCGGTGGAAAGCTCGCGGGCGTGGCCCTGATCACGCTCGTCGCCGCAGGCTGCAGTGGGTCGGGATCGGCCGACGACAGCGCTTCCCGCCCCGCGGGCACCGCACCGCCGAAGAACGGCAAGCAACTGTCCGTCGCGATCACCTCGGCCGAGCCAGCACTCCTGACGGTGACGACACTGAGCGGCGCCCTGCCGCCGGAGCCCGCCGACGACGCCCCGTTCACCGAGCGGACGCTGTGGGAGTTGCGCAAGAAGACCGTGGCCATGGCCGGGACGCCCGGGAAGACCAGCGCCACGTGCGAGGGCGGCAAGGTGAGCGAGGAGCCGGGTGCCACCACGGGGTGCACCGTCACCTACGAGGGCCAAGAGGTCACCTGGTCGATCGAGTTCGAGAAGTTGACCGACGACCTGAACTCCTACGACATCACCAACGCCGGCCAGGCCGTGCTGACGGCGAAGTCCGTTTACGGCCAACTCTGGAGGGAGTACAACGGCGTAAGCAAGCATCTGCGCTGCGACAAGGTGCCGGACGTCGAAGGCGTCGCGTACGACCAGGACACCGGCCACCACTGTCAGTACGTCTCGACCGTCGACGGCGAGGCCCGATGGGTCGATGTCCCGGTGAGCGTGGGCGAGCACGGGGTCGTCTTCGACAACGGTCGGTCGCCGGAGTCCTTTTGAGGCGGTGAGATGGAGCGCCAAGGAGCGCGTGTGACGACGCCGCAACCGGGTGGAACGCCGGTACAGGGCCCCGACGAAGCCGCCGGTCACGTGGTCGGGAAGAGGCTGATGGGGCGGTCCGTGTCGCCGGCATGGCGGCGGAGGGCGATGACGTAGTCCTGGTGACCGTAGAGGCTGAGCCGCCGGATTGGCCCGAGGCCAGCGATCTCGCTGTTCGCGCCGCGCGCCGCGCTGGCCTGCACCTATCGTGAATCGTGACAATCCTGCTACATATCGTCACCGTCCAGGTCTTGTCCAGTCATGTCCGGGCCTACCGGGAAACGCGGTGCGGTAGGGCGACGTTGAGCCGATGCGCCACGACGAAGGGGCACGGGCATGGTGGCGATTGATGGCGACGCGGGGTTGCTCAGAAGTGAATCGGACGAGCCGGGGCGGGAGGTCGATCCCGACGACGAGTGGGGTGTCGCGGTCATCGAGACCGTGGGGCGGCAGCTGAGGCTGCGGCGTGAGGTGGTGGGGATGACAGTCCCGGACTTCGCGTAGGCGACCGGGTACGGCGAGGACCTGATCTACAAAATCGAGGGCGGGAGGCGGATTCCCCGCCCCGAGTACCTCGACACGGCTGACGAACTGCTGGGTGCTGGCGGGCTGCTCGCCGCCATGAAGGAGGACGTGGCGAAGGTTCGGTATCCGAAGAAGGTGCGCGAGCTGACTCGGCTGGAAGCCAAGGCGGCGGAGATCGGAGCGTACGAATGCAACAGCATCCCGGGCCTGCTGCAGACACCCGAGCATGCCCGGGCCCTGCTGGAGTGCCGGCAGCCCGCCTACTCCCCGGAGGACCCGGAACGCCTGGTGGCGGCGCGCATCGCACGCAGGGCGGTCTATGACCGGTGTCCGGCGCCGGCACTCTGCTTCGTCCTGGAGGGGGCGACGCTTCGCCGTCGCGTCGGAGGCACACGGGTGCGACGACAACAGGTCGAACGCCTCCTGGAGGTAGGGCTATTGGCTAACGTCACCCTTCAGGTGATGCCGATGAACAGCGGACCTCACGCTGGCATCGGCGGCAGGATCGAGGTGCTGAAGTTCGCGGACGGGACGGCGGTGGGCCGCTCGGACGGCGTCTTCAACGGTCGGCCCATTCACGAACCGAGGCAACTGCGCATCCTTGAACTGCGCTACGGCACCATCCGTGCCCAGGCGCTTCCACCGGGCGACTCAAGGGCCTTCATCGAGCAATTACTGGGAGAGACACGATCTACGAATCCACCGCCGGGGATGCAGTCGCACTGGCGTGGTTCAAGAGCAGCCACAGCAGCGGCCCCGACGGTGAAACCTGCGTCGAGATCGCGCATGCTCCCAGCGCCGTCCACGTCCGCGATTCGAAGAACGCCGAGGGTCCCACTTTCGCCGTGGGCAGTCAGGCATGGGGAGCCTTCGTGATGTACGGCGCGGAAGCCTGACGTTCCTGGCGTTCGTCCCCGGCTGTCAGGGGCCAGTGTGCGACGTGCCCGCCGCGACGTATGAGTACGAGTACTCATGGTGGAGGCGTGACGAAATGAGGCAGGCTTGGCGAGGACGAGCGCGAGGCCCCGGCTGCCGTAGTGATTGAACACGAAACCAGTGTGGGGTTGTAACGGGCCTGGCGTAAATGGCAGTTGGGCAGGAACTGCCCGGCGACTACAGTGACGAAGCCTTGAGGTTACGATCAGTTGCGGGCGCGAGCCGTTCAGTCTGGCTCGGCCGATGGGTGTACGGGGAAGCGGGGGAGGTAGCAGCATGCTTCCAGCTGACATGGTGGGAGGGGTGTCCGCCGCCAGGGCGGCCAACCTGGAGGTCACTGGCGAGGCGCTGTCGACGTTCGTGAAGCGGGTGGACAGCGCGCTTCGCAATCTTGAAGGGTCGGCGGGCGATCCGACGCGCATCGGCGCACAGAGGATCAAGCCCTCTTCACTCAACAGCGGCAGCACGGCCGCCTTCCCTGAGGCCCACGCGTTATACCTGCAGTACAACCGGGTCCACGAAGAGCTCACCAGCCTCTCGAAGACACTGCATCTTCAGATCGAGGCCATCGGCATCGCTGTCAGGGGCGCGCACGTGGGCTTCGACAACCTCGAAGAGGAACAGCGCCGCCGCTTCGCGCAGATCCAGACGGAGATCAGGAAGATCGAGGGCGCCAAGGGCGAAGCTCTGCACAGCAATCAGGCGGCTACCAGCGGGAGTCTCTAAACGATGTCCGACAAGCACCATGAGGCGGACTACGACCGAGTTTCTCAGCAGAACGCCGCTGCGGATCTGACCCGAGGCCTGGAAGAGCGCCCCTCGTTCAGGCTTTTCGGCGGCATGCTGAAGTCGGCTGTCGAATCGACGCCGCTGGGCTCGGCCATGAAGGGCCGAACAAACTTCGAGAACCACGACCTCAACGAGATGCTCGAGCTCGTGGAACAGACGAATCCGGAAGATCTGGAGAGCTCTGGCAAAGCACTGTGGGATGCACGGGACGCCATCAAGGAGGCCGCCAAGGAGCTGGACGGTCACATCGGTAACGTCCACTGGGTCGGCGAGGCGGGCGAAGCGTTTCGCAAGTGGGGGCGCTCTCTCGTCACCAGCACACACGCCCTGAGTACCTTTGCCGGCGGGGCAGGAGACCAGATCACCGCTGCCGCTGTGGGCTTGGCGAATGTGCGCACGGCCATGCCGGAACGTGATACGAGGCCGACGAGCAAGGCGCTGCGCCCCGAGCAGATTCCGACGCCTATGCAGGTCGATGGCAACAGCGAGTACGCAGCAGCGGTCCGTGTCGAGAAGAATCGCCAAGAGGCGATCAACCAGATGAACCGGTTGTCGTCCTACTACGCTGTGTCGGAGGAGATGCTGGCGGGGCTGGAACCGCCGACGTTCAAGGCTATGCCGGATGTGGGAGTTCCGAAGCCTCGAGTCGCGCGCCGCGTCGGCGTGCCGACCGATCCTCAGCCGCGTCGCACCCAGGGAAGCGAGAGCGGGAACTTCTCAGACGGTCATTCGACTTCGGTCATGGAGGGCCGGACTCAGCCGCATGCAGCGGACGGTTCAGTCGTTTCACCTGCGGGCATCACACGGCAGAATGTTTACACTGATGTTCCTGTCGGGACGAACATCGACAGTGTCGGCACGCCGACGCTTCCCACGTCTCCCGCTCCCGGTCACACGTTGCCGACCACGCTGCCCCAGGGCGACGGTGGTGGGCCTACTGGGCCGTTCGGTCCAGGTTTCGGCAGTCCGCTGCCCCGTGGCGGCCCTGGCCGGACCGATGGTGGAACCGGCCGTACCAAGGCACCGTTTTCCGCTCAGGGGCGTGTGACTCCTCCCAGTTCGGGTGGGGGCCCGGGTCCGGGACGTCCGGGCAACCAGGGTCCCTTCAATCAGGTGGGACGTCCGACGCCTGCTGGGCAGCAGCCGGGGGCTAAGGGGATCACGTCAGGAGCCAAGCCCTCCCCCGTGGGGCACGGGGTGAGCGGCGGTACACCACGTCCCAATCCCACGATGGCGCCGAGACCGGCGAGTGGCCCGGTCACTGGAGCCGGCCGGACCGGTGGTGTGGTTGGCGGTCGGCCAGCGAGCACTACAGGCGTAGCGGGACGAAGTGGTCCGAAGCTGCCCCGTGGCACGGTCGTCGGGGCCGACGCCGGGTCGCAGTCGGGAAAGGGCCGCTCCGCGGCGAAGCCCGGTATCACCGGTGCGCCCGCGGGGTCGAGGTCTGCCGCCCGCGCCGAACGGAACGGCATGACCCGTGGTGGTGCGGGGCTCGTACGAGGTCCCGGCGGACGTGGGCGCGGTCGTGACGAACGCAGGGAGGAAGGCGCGGAGCGCCCCGACTACCTGGTCGAGGACGAAGAGACACACCTGCCTACGAATCCGCGGCGCGATGTGCCGCCGGTTGTCAACTGAGCGCGAGCGAGGACTCATCCCATCATGAAGTCAGCAACACGCCGAGGGCTGCGAGTGCGCGTAGGGGGCTCTGTCGCGAGCGCCCTGATCGTCGTCGGCGTGAGCTTTGCTCCTGGTGCCACTGCGGCCGACGTGCAGTCGGAGCAGTGGTACCTGGGGCCGATGCAGGCCGAGAAGATGTGGAAGACCAGCACGGGGGAGGGTATCAAGGTCGCCGTGATCGACACTGGCGTGAACCCCGACACGCCTTCCCTCAGAGGCCGGGTCCTGGCCGACGAAGTGCCGAAGCAAGTTGCGTACGGTGCCACGGACGATGATGTTGGCCATGGGACGACCATGGCAGAGTTGATCGCTGGTAGCGGCGCGGACGGGCGACTCCAGGGCCTGGCGCCTGATGCGCAAATTGTGCCGTACAAAGCGGCATTGGGAGACTCGCCCAGCGCCAAGGATGATGAATTGGCGCCCACTTTGCAGGAAGCAATCAGGGCCGCTGCGGACACCGACGTGCGCATCATCAGCATGTCCGTCGGAAACGAGTTCTACGGGGCAGGAGAAGCAGCAGCGGTAAGGTATGCCGCATCCAAGGGAAAAGTCCTGATCGCGAGCGTCGGCAACAGTGGCCAGGACAGTGGCTACATCGAATATCCAGCGGCGTACGAATACGTTATTGGTGTGTCGTCGATCGACGAGAAAAGTCGCATCTCGGACTTCGGTCAGTCGGGTGGCCAGGTCGACTTGGTGGCGCCGGGTGAAGGCCTGCCCGCTTATTGCAATGGGAACTTCCACGAGTACTGCCACAACCTCAACGGCACCAGTTTCAGCACCGCCATCACCTCGGCCGCAGCCGCCCTCATCTGGTCCGCGCACCCGGACTGGACGGCGAACCAGGTCACCCGCTCCCTGATCGACACGGCCGGTCGCAAGTGGCCCAAGGACAAGCCGACCTCGACCGCCGGCTACGGAACCATCCGGCCTCGGTCGGTGCTGGCGAACCCGGACTACGACCCCGGCGAGCCGTACTCCGACCCGCTCCGGAAGGAGAACACGCAGGAGGGGGAGAAGCTGGTCACGGAGATTCCGCCGGCGTCCGCCTCCGCCAAGCCGTCCGCGGGGACAACAGCCGCGTCACAAGGTGCGGAAGGGGCGCCCAAGGACGAGCAGGCGGCTGCAGGATCGGATGACGCGAAGACCGTGGCGTCGGACGCGTCGAACGACAGCGGCAGCACGCTGTGGATCGCGCTCGGCGCCGCCGCAGCCGTGGTCGTGCTCGGAGGCGGCGCCTTCGCCGTGCTGCGGGCGAAGCGCGCGAACTGACACCGGCGTCGTCGGTGTCGTAACGAGAAAAGGAACAGGGAGGGCAGGGGCGGATCATGGCCGACCAGAAGCTCGAAGACCTAGCCGTAGACAAGCTGCAGAAGGACATTTACGAGAAGTTCGAGAACATCCGCAAGCGGGTGCACAATCTGCAGGGCGTGATCGACACTCTCGAGACTGGTGGTCAGTGGCAGGGCGTCGGCCGTGCCGCGTTCGACAAGAAGCAGCTCGAGATCAACCAGTCGCTGCAGAACATGGGCCGCATCCTCGCGGACGTCGTGGACGGGATCACCGCGACGCGCAAGATCAAGGACAGCAAGGAAGACGAAGTCCTTGCCGCCGTGAACAAGATCGACGTCTACGAAGGTGCTGCCTCGCTTCGGTCGTCGCCCCTCAGCTCGTTCTGAGAGGAACGGCCACTAGGGCGCCGAAGAACTGTTTGGGCACCATTCGGGATGCAGACATCAGCTACAGCCGGAGCATCTCCGGAACGAAACGAGGTAGGCAGAGATGGGGCGTAACGCCGACGGTCTGGCGGTAACGTACGACGGACTCGACTTCGCGGCGACGAACCTCGCCAACGAGGCGAAGCTCCTCGACGAGGACATTCAGCATCTCACCAAGCTGGTGCAAGACTGCCAGCAGTACTGGGAGGGCAAGGCCCACGGCGCCTTCAACGTCAAGCTGGCGGCCTGGCGCACGGAGACCACCGCCATTCACGAGGCCCTCATGGGCATCGGACATGTCGTCGGCACCTCCGGCGGTACGTACATGGAGGGCGACCTGGCGGCGTCCAAGTACCTGCAGTAGGCGCAAGGACAAGCAACGAGGGTGGGCGTGCGCGGGAGACGCCCACCCTCGCGGTGTTCGAGGCCGCCGTCAGTCGGGCAGCTCGAGGTCCGTACAGCCGTGCCGGGCCGCCGACCGCTCGGCGAAGGTGCGCAGGGCCGAGCGGAGGAACTGCTCCGTCGGAGCGGCGTAGACCGTCGCATGGATGCGGAAGACGGCTGGAACGGTGCTGCCGGGGCAGGACGCCGTCGCCGTCGCGCTGTCGTGCGTGAGGCCTGGTTCTGGCCACTGCTCGTCGTGGTCGGCCGGCCGGAGACGCTGTGCGTAGGGGCCGAACGATGCCTCCATGGAGTACAGGATTTCGTCCCGCGCCTTCGTCTCGCCCAGCAGACAGAGTTCCAGCGGTGAGCTGTCCGAAGCCACGCTTCCCTGGACCCAGTTGACCCACTGGGTCTCCGGTATCTCGAGGCCCTCGCAGGTGCCCGAAGCACCGGCCGCGGCGTATTGCTCGTTCGAGAGCGAGAGTTCCGGTATGTGTCCGCCGAAGGACGCCTCGCACGACTCTTGGTCGGCCGCCTTGCGCGCGACAGCGGTGGCCAGCTCCCCCACGGCTCGGCTTTCGTCGCCGTTCCCGTGGGATTCATCGCCCGCGATGTTCACCACCAGGGACGCGTCCTTGTTGGTACAGGGCAGTACGACAGCCGTGGTCCGCCCGTCCGTGAAGCCGCGCCAACCGCCGCCCAGGCCCACGGGCAGGTGGTCCGACGCCTCTCGGTCCAGAGTGCTCAGCATGTCGGCTACGACGTCCGAGCGGGTCGCGTCGGCACGGATCAGTCCGACACTCACCGCCAGGTCCGCGACGCGGCAGGAGCGGAAACGGTCCTCGCCGAACCCGTGTTCCGCGTCATGCGAGAGGCCGACCTCGGTGTTGAGGCCGGTGAAGACAGCCGACTCGTCGTACGGGATCAGTCCGCCGCAATACGTCGCGAGCTTGTCCTCGTACCGCCAGCCTCTGCCGGTGTCGCTCACCTGATACCAGACGTACGCGGCCGTGAGGGCGAGCACCAGGGGGAGGACACCGAAGAGCCCGGCTTTCCGGAGTACTCTCACGTCTGGTGCCCGTCCTCCACCAACCCCACCTGCACCAACGGCTTCCCCCGCCGCCGCGACACGAACACGCCCCGGCCCGGCGGCATCGGACGCGGCCGCACCCCGCCCAGCAGGTCGCCCTCGGCCGGGTCGCCGCCGAGAACGACGCCCTGGGCGCCGAGTTCCTTGAGGCGCTGCGTGAAGGCCTCGTAGCCGGCGCGGCCCGCGCCCGCGGTCGAGCGGGCGATGATGAAGCGCACGCCGACGTCGCGGGCGAAGGGCAGGAGCTCGGTGAGGTGGGCCAGCGGGTTGCCGCTGGACGTGGCGACCAGGTCGAAGTCGTCGATGATGATGTACACCGTCGGCCCCTGCCACCAACTGCGGTCGCGCAACTGCTCCGGCGTGACGTCGGCGGTCGGCGTGCGGCGCTGCATCAGCTCGGCCAGCGCGTCCATGTGATGTTGCATCTGGTTCGACATGGGCACGTACTCGGCCAGGTGCGACGGCGGGGTGACGCCCAGCAGCGTACGGCGGTTGTCGATGACGAACAGCTTGCAGGAGTCGCCGTCGTAGCGCTCGGAGAGCCGCCGGATGAGGAGCTTCAGCAGGTTCGACTTGCCGGACTCGCTCTCGCCGAAGATGAGGAAGAACGGGTCCTGCTCGAAGTCGACGAACACCGGTTCCAGGTTGTCCTCGTCGAGTGCGAAGGACACCCCCCGTCGCGGGAACCGGTCCCCCGGGGGGAGCTGGTGCGCCGGGAACTCGCGCGGCAGCAGCCGCACCGCTGGCGCACCGGGCTGCTGCCAGTGCCGGGTGACCTCGCTTCCGAGTGCCTGTGTGGCCTCGGCGAGGTCCGTGTCGGAGGAGAGCCCGTCGATGCGCGGGACCGCCGCCATGAAGTGCTGCTTCTGCGGCGTCTGGCCGCGACCGGGCACGCCCGTCGGCACGTTCGCCGCGACCTTGCGGTCGAACTCCGAGTCCATGGTGTCCCCGAGCCGCAGTTCGAGGCGGTTCATCAGGTGGTCCTTGAGGTTGCTGCGAACCTCCATGGAGCGGGACGCGGTGAGGATCACGTGGATGCCATAGCCGAGGCCGCGTGCCGCGATGTCCAGGACCAGCGGCTCCAGTCCGTCGTAGTCCGTGCGGAAGTTGCCCCAGCCGTCGATGACGAGGAAAACGTCGCCCCACGGCTGGTCGGTCACCGAGATGTCCCCTCGCGCACGGCGGGCGCGGAACTCCGCGATCGAGGAGATGCCGGCCGTGCGGAAGTACTCCTCGCGTCGGGTCAGCACGCCGTAGACCTCGGCCGTCGTACGCCGTACCTTCTCGGGGTCGAGACGTGAGGCCACGCCTCCGACGTGGGGCAGACCGGCCACCGCCGACAGACCGCCACCACCGAAGTCCAATCCGTAGAACTGCACTTCGTGCGGAGTGTGCGTGAGCGCGAAGGACGCGACGATCGTGCGCAGCAGTGTCGACTTGCCGGACTGCGGGCCGCCCAGGATCTGCATGTGACCGGCCGCGCCGCCGAAGTTCAACCAGAGCGGGTCCCGGCGCTGCTCGTACGGCTTGTCGACGATGCCGGCGGGCACGACGAGCTGCCCCGCGCCCTCGTACCCGGGCTGGGTCAGCCCGCGCCCCGCCACCTGGGCGAGGCCGGGCAGCAGGGTGTCGAGCGACGGCGGGCTGTCCAGCGGGGGCAGCCACACCTGGTGGGCCGCCGGACCCTGCGCCTCCAGGCGCCGGACGACGACGTCGAGCACGGTGTCGGCGAGGGCGTCGCCCGTCTCGTCCGGAGTCTCCTCACGCTGCGGCGGCACCGCCAGGTAACGCACCGGGACCTCGGCGGCGGTGAACAGGACGGGACGCCGGTCGACCGGTCGGGGACCGCCGGGTGCCGCCGCCTGCTGAGCAGTCGTGCGGTACACGCCCGAGACGTAGGCGGCCTTGAAGCGCACCATTTCGTCCGTACCGAACTTCAGGAAGCCGGAACCGGGGACGTTCGGCAGTTCGTAGGCGTCCGGGACACCGAGAGCGGACCGGGACTCCGCCGCGGAGAAGGTGCGCAGACCGATGCGGTACGACAGGTAGGTCTCCAGGCCGCGCAGGCGGCCTTCCTCCAGGCGCTGCGAAGCGAGCAGCAGGTGGACACCCAAGGACCGGCCGATACGGCCGATCTGGACGAACATCTCGATGAAGTCCGGCTTCGCCGTGAGCAGCTCGCTGAACTCGTCGATGACGAGGACGAGGGAGGGGATGGGCTGCAGCGCGGCGCCGGCCGCTCGGGCCTTCTCGTAGTCGTGGATGTTGGCGTAGTTGCCCGCGTCCCGGAGCATCTCCTGACGGCGGTTGAGCTCGCCGCGGATCGAGTCGCCCATCCGGTCGACCAGGGTCAGGTCGTCGGCGAGGTTGGTGATCACGGCTGCCACGTGCGGCAGTTGCGCCATGCCGGCGAAGGTCGCGCCGCCCTTGAAGTCGGCGAGTACGAAGTTGAGGGTCTCGGAGGAGTGGGTCACCGCCAGGCCGAGGACGAGGGTGCGCAGCAGCTCCGACTTGCCGGAACCGGTCGCGCCCACGCACAGGCCGTGCGGACCCATGCCCTCCTGCGCCGCTTCTTTGAGGTCGAGCATCACGGGCCGGCCGTCCTCGCCGACGCCGATCGGCACCCTGAGCCGTTCGGACTGGGAGCGGGGCCGCCAGGTCCGACGCGGATCGACGGATGCGGCGTCGCCGAGGTTGAGGAGGTCGGTGAACTCCAGGTTGGCGAGCAACGGCTCGTCGTCGTCACCGCCCGTGCCCGCGCGCAACGGCGCGAGCTGCCTCGCCAGGGCCTCCGCGCTCTCCTGGGACAGGATGTCGGGGGTGCCCTCGTAGACCGCTCCGTGGACGGCCTCCAGGCGGAGTTCGTCCGGCTGCACGACGACCGAGAGGTCTCCGCGTCCGGTGGTGAGGGTGCCGGGGACCAGCTCGAGGACTGTCACCCCCTGCAGGCCCTCGGGGCTCGCCAGCAGCGACGTCGGTGGCAGGGAGACCCCGTCGAGGACGATGACCAGGTGAGGCTGGTCGGGCACCGGGCGGCTCTGTGGATGGAATCGGGGGCGGCCTTCGAGACGCGCGCCGAGCAGCTCTTCCAGCGCGGCCGGATCGGCCGTCATCAGACGCCGGGAGCCCGCACCGTCCGCCTCGCCCCCCGCCTGAGCGTGCGGGAGCCACTTGGCCCACTCCCATTCCGCCGCCGCCTCCCGCCCCGTGGCGACCGCGATCACCAGGTCCTCGGGGGAGTGCAGCGCGGCGAGTGAAGCAGTGACGGCCCGCGCCGTGCCGCGCACGGTGACCGGCTCGCCGCTGATCGTCAGGTGGTAGAACGCCCGCAGGGAGACCGCCATCGGGAGGTGCTCGAGGGTGCTGTGTGTGGCGAGGAAGCGGTGCATGGCACCGGCGGTCAGCGGTTCCAGCTCGTCCACCGGAGCGGTCTCCGGGGGTACCAGGGGAGTAGCCAGGGCCTGCGGGCCGAGACCCACGCGCACCTGGGCGAAGTCCTCGTCGCCCGTGCGCCGCTCCCAGAGCCGGCTGCCCTCGGCGACCAGCGCCCACAGCTGGTCCGGCGAAGGATGCAGGTAGTACTGCGCGTCACGCTGGGCCTTCGCCGTCTCGTGGGCGGTGCGTCTGGTCTGCGACAGATACCGGAGATAGTCCCTGCGCGTGTCGGCCATCTGGCCCTGGTTGCCGCGACGGTAACGCACCAGCATCGCGATGCCCATGGCGATCGTGGACGCGATCATCACCATGCCCATGATCTTCATGATGGGCTGGGCCGAGGGGTTGAAGAAGAACACCACGGACCCCCCCATGCCGAGCATGGGCAGGAGTTGCATCCACGCGCCCTCCTGCTGTCCGCGCGGCAGCTCCGGCGGCGACTGAAGGTGGACCTCCTCCGTGGGCACGTTCTTCGGCAGCGCCCGAGGCGGACGCTTGACGACGATGTGGCTCACTCCGCACCAATTCCCTTGCCGGCCCGAACTGTTCCGTCCACCGTCCGTCTACCGGTGCACGTCGATCGCGAAGAGCGATCCTACTGACACACACGGACAACAGTGGGCGGTAGGGTGCCTGTGCGACGCGTGAGCAGTTGCGAACCTGCCCGGAGAGAAGTGAATCCCGCAGGGAGAGCAACGCCGCGTACGAGCGGCCCCCGAGCCCCGCAGCGGTGAAGGGGGCGACGGAACAACCGAGCAGGATCGTTGCCAAGAGGCGGGGCGTCGGCGCCGCACCTTGCCGACATCACCTATGAGGGGGACAACGGGTGAGCATGACGGCCTCCGCGCCGACCGGTGCGACGGGCGGAACACGCACCGGTGCCGGAAGCGCTGCCGCAGCGGGCTCGGGACTCGGCTTCTGCCGAGTCACGATCGTGGCCCCCGACAGCCGTATCGACGTGGCCCTGCCCGACGACGTGCCGGTCGCCGACCTCTACCCCGAGATCCTGCGGTTCTCCCGGCAGAGCCCCGCCGAGGGCGCGCCCGTCGGGTATCACCTCGTACGCCGTGACGGCACCGTCCTCGACAGCGCCCGCTCCTTCGCGGCGCAGCGCATCCTGGACGGCGAGCTGCTCACTCTGCGTCCGTTCGCCGACTCGCTGCCCCCGGCCGTGTTCGACGACGTGTCGGAGGCGGTCGCGTCGGCCGTCGTCCACGACCGCACGCTGTGGGACGGCGCGCTCACCCGCGCGGCGTGTCTGGCCGCGGCGGGAGTCTTCCCGGTGCTGCTGGCGTTCGTGGCCTGGAGTTCCCAGGTCCGCCATGACATGCACGGTCTCCAGGGCATCCTCGCCGCCGTTGCCGGAGTCCTGCTCGTCATCTTCGCCTGCGTCCGAGCGCGCATCTACCGGGACCGAGGTTCCGCTCTGGCCCTCGGCCTGGGTGGACTCGCGAACGTGGCTGTGGCCGGCTCCGGACTGGTCCCGCTCGCCGAGGGGCACGGCATCGGGAGGCTCCAGTTCCTCCTGGCGTGCGCGGCGGTCCTGGTCGCCTCCGTCGTGCTCACCCTGGTGTCACCGAGTGGCGACAGCGCCTTCGTCGCGTTCGTCTTCTCCTCCGCGATCGGTCTGCTCGCGACGTTCGTGGCGATGCTGACGCACCTGCAGCCGATGGAGACAGCCGCGGTCTGCGCGGTCCTCTCGGTGTGCGCGCTGGCGTTCCTGCCGGGTCTGTCCGTGCGCTTCGCGAGGCTCCCCCTCGGCTACGAACCGCCCAATCAACCGCGCGGCTCCTACGCGCCGGACGAGGCCGGTGTGCCGGAGCCCGTGGACGCCGAACGCGTGGCGGCCCAGGCCCGTCGCGGACACGAGCTTCTCGCGGGGCTGGTCGGCGGCTGCTCGCTGGTCTCCGTGGGCGCGTCGATCGTCCTCGGCTTCACGGGCAACGTGTCGGCGCAACTGCTGACGCTCGCCACGGGCATCGCGATGGCGATGCGGGCGCAGTTGTTCCGCTACACCACCCAGGTCGCCGCCACGCTGGCCGCCGGCCTCATGTGCCTGGTCGCCCTCGGCCTGGGACTGGCCATGAACCCGCCGACGGAGTACTGGCACGACGCTCTCAAGGGTGACACCGCGGCCCTCGACATGCGCAGCGTGTGGCTGGTCGCGGCGGTGGGGGTGGCCGTGGCTCTGGTCACCGCGATCGGTCTGATCACTCCTCGTCGCGGTGTGACGCCCTTCTGGGGGCGCTTCATGGAGATCGCCGAGGTCTTCGTTCTCCTCACCTTGATTCCCCTGGCCCTCGCGGTCTTCGACGTCTACGCCTCGGCACGGTCGATGACGAGCGACTGAGGACGGCGCCCGCGCGGCGCCACGCGTGGGGACCGGAGGGACAGGCCGGGGTCAGGGACGAGTGGGCCGAGGAGCAAGGAGCCAGAAAAGCCGGACACCCCCTGGGGCGCCCGGCGAGACGGTACGACGAACGGGCGGCATCGGCTTGCCGCCCGACCAAAGTGTCACTCGGTGTCGTTCCCGCTGTCCTGGGGCGCCGGCTCCAGGTCGAACTCCCCGTCCCGCGCGCCGAGTACGAAGGCCCGCCACTCAGCCTCCGTGTACCGCAGCACGGTGTCCGGGTCGAGGGACGACCGCATGGCGACGGCGCCTTCCGGGAGGTAGGCGATCTCGACCCGCTCCTCATGAGCCTCGGTGCCGGGCGCGCTGTGCCATTCGACGCCGGAGATGTCGAGGGCGTAGAGCTCGTCCCGCTCCCGGTCCTTGCGTGCTCGGAGTTCCTTGTCCTCGGCATCGGCCATCGTGGCTCCGGTCCTCCCTGCTGTGCCAACGAACTGTGCGGCTACCCTACTTGCTGCCCACCTTCGTGCCTCGCGGTTCGCGCACGTCTCACCAGGCAGGGAGTGACGATGCCGTCGACTTCTTGACATCTCGACTCCTCGAGACATCGACTCTCTTGTTCGGAAGGCGTCCACTGTGAGCTTCGGGCCCCCGCCCACCCCCTACAACGCGCCCGCGCAGGACACCCGCCCCGGTCCACCGCCGCGCTCCGGGCGCCGGAGGGCGGCCGTCGGTGCGGTCGCGGCGGTCGCGCTCGTGGCCCTGGCGGCCGGGCTGTGGGCATTCGGTACGGGAGGGGCCGACGGGGACTCCGCGCCCGACGGACGTCCGGTGGCCGCCCATCAGGCCCCGGACGACATCAGGGAGACCGTGGAGACCCGGCCGCCGTCCGTGGAGGGCACCGCGGCCGTGTCGTACGAGGAGACCCTCCGTACCGTCGGACGGAACGTCTCGGCGATGGGCACCTGGGCCACGGACAAGGTCTTCGCCAAGAGCTTCGGCAACGAGATCAAGGGCTTCCGGCTCGGCGGCTCCGAAGCGTCGGAGACCGCCTGGCATCTCACCCTCCCCGGCCCGCTCTGCGCGGTGACCCGGCACGTCAGCGTGGACGGCCGTACCGCCATCGCTTACGCCGGCGCCGGCGACGGCGAAGACGAAGGCGAAGGCGAAGGGGAAGGCGAAGACTCGGGCGGCGGGCCGGACTCCGACCCGCTCACCCGCGTCTGCGACCGGCTCGCGGTGTTCGACATCGACACCGGCAAGAAGATGTGGGACACGAAGCTGGCCGGCGCCGGCTCCTCCCTGGCCGTCAACGTGACGATGACGGACGGCACCGTCGTCACCGCCTGGGGCCAGGGCTCGGCGGCGTACGAGCTGACCGGTGGAAAGAGGCTGTGGGCGGACACCGATCCGTCGGCGTGCACCGACGAGGGCTTCGCCGGTGGCCGCGACCTTCTCGCCCTCCTCTCCTGCGGCGACTCGGCCGATCCCGCCTACCGCGTGCAGAAGATCGACCCGCGCACGGGCGACGCCGAGTGGACGTACCGGGTCGCCCGGGGCGTCCAAGGCGTCTACCTGGTCTCCAGCTCACCGGCCGTCGTCGCCGTGGCTGCGGGCGACGTCGTCGTCACCGACCTGATCTCCCTCGACGAGCGGGGCAAGCGCCGCGCGACCATCCGCCTGAACCGCGACCACCAGGTCCTCGACTGCGACCGGACCTTCAGCGCCGTGGTCGAGAGCTGCGACGCGATCGTCGTCGGCGACAGGCAGTTGTATCTCTCGGAGGAGGACCACATCGTCTCCTACGACCTGGCCACCGGCCGGAGCGACGAGAAGTTCGACGCTCCCGCCGGCGGCGAGATGCACCCCCTGAAGATGAGCGGGGACCATCTGATCGCCTACCGCCCGGGCCGGGGCCTGGGCCGCCCCGACGCGATCGTCGCCCTGGACCCCGAGTCCGGCGAGGAGACCCTGTTGCTCCTGTTCGCCGGGGGAGCGGAGGTCAGCGCACTGGACGATCCGGCGCACAACGACATCGTGTACGAGCACGGGCGCGTATTCTTCGCCGCGCGCACCGTCGTGGGCCCGTACAACGAGGGCGAGGTCGGTGGGACCGACCAGGTCGCAGTGGGCATCGAAAGCGCCGGGTAAGTGGCGCGTCTCCCGACTGGTACCCTGTGTGACGGCCGCTTGTGTACGCGCCCCCGGAGCCCCGAGCCCTGGAGGTCGCGCCCGGCGGATCCCCGCCTTCCGAGTTACGGAAGATCCCCCGAGACGTAGACCGGGGGCACTCGGTGGCCAGTCACAGACCCAGAGGAGTACGCGTGTCGCTCGACGCCGCAGTGAAGAAGCAGATCATCACCGAGTTCGGTACCAAGGAGGGCGACACTGGCTCCCCCGAGGTCCAGGTCGCTCTGCTGTCCCGTCGGATCTCCGACCTGACCGAGCACCTCAAGACCCACAAGCACGACCACCACTCCCGTCGTGGTCTGCTCATCCTGGTCGGCCAGCGTCGCCGCCTGCTGCAGTACCTCGCCAAGAAGGACATCCAGCGCTTCCGTGCGCTGGTCGAGCGCCTCGGCATCCGCCGCGGTGCGGCGGGCGCCCGCTAGGACGCCGTGAAGGGAGCGGTTCCCATCGTTCGGGGGCCGCTCCCTTTGCTGTACGTGCGCACTGTCGCCGCCTCTTTGTAGTGTGGTAACAGAACACAGAACACAGAACACAGGACGCACGACGCACCAGCACGACGCGTCGGTACGACGCACGAACGCGTGCGAACGAGTACGAACGAGACGAACGAACCAAGGAGAAGCGGACCTCACGCCGCCGCCGGTCCTCGGTAGTGGCCCCCGGGGGCAGATCCCCGGGTGCTTCGATCGAAGACCGGCCCGCATTGCACGGAACGCTTCTCCGGCACCGTTCCCCCCGCCACACGGGCGGGGCGGGACAAAAGACGACAAGTATCGGAGAAATCACTAGTGGAGAACGAGACCCACTACGCCGAAGCCGTGATCGACAACGGCGCGTTCGGCACCCGCACCATCCGCTTCGAGACGGGCCGTCTGGCCCGTCAGGCCGCCGGTTCCGCCGTGGCGTACCTGGACGACGACACCATGGTGCTGTCGGCCACCAGCGCCTCGAAGAACCCGAAGGACCAGCTCGACTTCTTCCCGCTCACGGTGGACGTCGAGGAGCGGATGTACGCCGCCGGCAAGATCCCCGGCAGCTTCTTCCGCCGTGAGGGCCGGCCCTCCGAGGACGCGATCCTCACCTGCCGCCTGATCGACCGCCCGCTGCGCCCCTCCTTCAAGAAGGGCCTGCGCAACGAGATCCAGGTCGTCGCGACGATCATGGCCCTCAACCCCGACCACCTGTACGACGTCGTGGCGATCAACGCCGCCTCCGCGTCCACGCAGCTGGCCGGCCTGCCCTTCTCCGGCCCGATCGGCGGCGTCCGCGTCGCGCTGATCAGCGGCCAGTGGGTGGCCTTCCCGACGCACACCGAGCTCGAGGACGCCGTCTTCGACATGGTCGTCGCGGGCCGCGCCCTGGAGGACGGCGACGTCGCGATCATGATGGTCGAGGCCGAGGCCACCGAGAAGACCGTCAAGCTGGTCGAGGGCGGCGCCGAGGCGCCGACCGAGGAGGTCGTCGCCGCCGGTCTCGAGGCCGCGAAGCCCTTCATCAAGGTGCTCTGCCGCGCCCAGGCCGACCTCGCCGCCAAGGCCGCCAAGCCGACCGGCGAGTTCCCGATCTTCCTCGACTACCAGGACGACGTCCTGGAGGCGCTGACCGGCGCCGTCCGCCCCGAGCTGGCGCAGGCGCTCACCATCGCCGGCAAGCAGGAGCGCGAGGCCGAGCTGGACCGCGTCAAGGGCATCGCCGCCGAGAAGCTCCTGCCGGAGTTCGAGGGCCGCGAGAAGGAGATCTCCGCCGCGTACCGCGCGCTGACCAAGTCCCTGGTCCGCGAGCGCGTCATCAAGGAGAAGAAGCGCATCGACGGCCGCGGTGTCACCGACATCCGCACCCTGGCCGCCGAGGTCGAGGCCATCCCGCGCGTGCACGGCTCGGCGCTGTTCGAGCGCGGTGAGACCCAGATCCTGGGCGTCACCACCCTGAACATGCTCCGCATGGAGCAGCAGCTGGACACCCTCTCCCCGGTGACCCGCAAGCGCTACATGCACAACTACAACTTCCCGCCCTACTCCGTCGGCGAGACCGGCCGCGTCGGCTCCCCGAAGCGCCGCGAGATCGGCCACGGCGCCCTCGCCGAGCGCGCCATCGTGCCGGTGCTGCCGACGCGCGAGGAGTTCCCCTACGCGATCCGCCAGGTGTCCGAGGCCCTCGGCTCCAACGGCTCGACGTCCATGGGCTCGGTCTGCGCCTCCACCATGTCGCTGCTGAACGCCGGTGTGCCGCTCAAGGCCCCCGTCGCCGGTATCGCCATGGGCCTGATCTCCCAGGAGAGCAACGGCGAGACGCACTACGTCGCCCTCACCGACATCCTCGGTGCGGAGGACGCCTTCGGCGACATGGACTTCAAGGTCGCCGGCACCAAGGAGTTCGTGACCGCCCTCCAGCTCGACACCAAGCTGGACGGCATCCCCGCCTCCGTCCTGGCCGCCGCCCTCAAGCAGGCCCGTGACGCCCGCCTCCACATCCTCGACGTGATGATGGAAGCGATCGACACGCCGGACGAGATGTCCCCGAACGCGCCGCGGATCATCACCGTGAAGATCCCCGTCGACAAGATCGGTGAGGTCATCGGCCCCAAGGGCAAGATGATCAACCAGATCCAGGAGGACACGGGCGCCGACATCACGATCGAGGACGACGGCACCATCTACATCGGTGCCGCCCAGGGCTCGCAGGCCGAGGCCGCCCGCGCCACGATCAACGGCATCGCCAACCCGACCATGCCCGAGGTCGGCGAGCGCTACCTGGGCACGGTCGTCAAGACGACCACCTTCGGCGCGTTCGTCTCGCTGCTGCCCGGCAAGGACGGTCTGCTGCACATCTCGCAGATCCGCAAGCTGGCCGGCGGCAAGCGCGTGGAGAACGTCGAGGACGTCCTCGGTGTGGGCCAGAAGGTCCAGGTCGAGATCGCCGAGATCGACTCCCGCGGCAAGCTCTCCCTCATCCCCGTCATCGAGGGCGAAGAGGGCGACGACAAGAAGGACGACGCCGACAAGTGACGTCCCGTAGCGCCAAGGCGACGGCCCGCACCTCCTCGGAGGCGCGGGCCGTCGCCCGTACCCAAACCCTGATCAAGGGGGAGAACGGCATCGGCACGGTCCGCAAGACCACCCTCCCCGGCGGCCTGCGCATCGTCACCGAGACGCTCCCCTCGGTCCGCTCGGCGACCTTCGGCATCTGGGCGCACGTCGGCTCCCGCGACGAGACCCCGGCCCTGAACGGCGCCACCCACTACCTGGAGCACCTGCTCTTCAAGGGCACCCGCAAGCGCAGTGCCCTGGACATCTCCGCCGCCATCGACGCGGTCGGCGGCGAGATGAACGCCTTCACGGCGAAGGAGTACACGTGCTACTACGCGCGCGTGCTCGACACCGACCTGCCGCTCGCCATCGACGTCGTCTGCGACATGCTGACCGGCTCGCTGATCCAGGAGGAGGACGTCGACGTCGAGCGCGGCGCGATCCTCGAGGAGATCGCGATGACCGAGGACGACCCCGGCGACTGCGTGCACGATCTCTTCGCGCACACCATGTTCGGCGACAACGCGCTGGGCCGCCCCGTCCTCGGCACCGTCGACACGGTCAACGCCCTCACCGCCGACCGCATCCGCCGCTTCTACAAGAAGCACTACGACCCCACCCACCTCGTGGTCGCCGCGGCCGGCAACGTCGACCACAACAAGGTCGTACGCCAGGTCCGCGCCGCCTTCGAGAAGGCCGGCGCCTTCAGGAACCCGGGGGCCGAACCGCTCGCCCCGCGCGAGGGACGGCGCACCGTCCGTGCCGCCGGCCGCGTCGAGCTCATCGGCCGCAAGACCGAGCAGGCGCACGTCATCCTCGGCATGCCGGGCCTGGCCCGCACCGACGAGCGCCGTTGGGCGATGGGCGTGCTCAACACCGCCCTCGGCGGCGGCATGTCCTCGCGCCTGTTCCAGGAGGTCCGGGAGAAGCGCGGGCTGGCGTACAGCGTGTACTCGTACACGTCCGGGTTCGCCGACTGCGGCCTGTTCGGCGTGTACGCGGGCTGCCGGCCCTCCCAGGTGCACGACGTGCTCAAGATCTGCCGCGACGAGCTGGACCACGTCGCCGAGCACGGCCTCACGGACGACGAGATCGGCCGCGCCGTCGGCCAGCTCCAGGGCTCCACGGTCCTCGGCCTCGAGGACACGGGCGCGCTGATGAACCGTATCGGCAAGAGCGAGCTGTGCTGGGGCGAGCAGATGTCGGTCGACGACATGCTGGCCCGGATAGCCTCGGTCACGCCGGACGACGTCCGTGCCGTCGCCCGCGACGTCCTGGGCCGCCGGCCGTCCCTGTCGGTCATCGGCCCGCTCAAGGACAAGCAGGCGGCCCGGCTGCACGACGCCGTCGCCTGACGGTTCCGTCGCGAAACGTTCGAGAAGGAAGCATGTGACATGAGCAAGCTGCGCGTGGCCGTCCTCGGTGCCAAGGGCCGGATCGGCTCCGAGGCGGTCCGGGCGGTCGAGGCCGCCGAGGACATGGAGCTGGTCGCCGCCCTCGGCCGGGGCGACAGTCTGGAGGCGCTGGCCGAGAACGGCGCCCAGGTCGCCGTCGAGCTGACCACCCCCGCCTCGGTGATGGACAACCTCGACTACTGCCTGCGCCACGGCATCCACGCCGTCGTCGGCACCACCGGCTGGACCGACGAGCGCCTCGCGCAGCTCAACGCGTGGCTCGACGCCTCCCCGGAGACCGGCGTGCTCATCGCGCCGAACTTCTCCATCGGCGCCGTGCTGACCATGAGGTTCGCGCAGATCGCCGCCCCGTACTTCGAGTCCGTCGAGGTCGTCGAGCTGCACCACCCGAACAAGGTGGACGCCCCCAGCGGCACCGCCACCCGCACCGCCCAGCTGATCGCTGCGGCCCGGCAGAAGGCAGGCTCCGCACCGGCGCCCGACGCCACTGCCACCGCCCTGGACGGCGCCCGCGGCGCGGACGTGGACGGGGTCCCGGTCCACGCGATCCGGCTGCGCGGACTGCTCGCCCACCAGGAGGTCCTGCTGGGCGGCGAGGGCGAGACCCTCACCGTCCGGCACGACTCCCTGCACCACAGCAGCTTCATGCCGGGCATCCTGCTGGGCGCCCGCCGGGTGGTCACCACCCCGGGCCTCACCTTCGGCCTGGAACACTTCCTGGACCTGAACTGAGGCCCTCACCCTGATGCGCGCGAAGATCACCTACCTCGTCACGGCCGCCGTCCTGGTCTTCTACTTCCTCCTGGTCGGCAGCCGCGGCGTGCTGCTCATCAAGACCGGCACCCTGCTCACCGTCACCTTCGGCGTCGCGGTGCTGATCCTGCCGGTGATCGGCCTGTGGTTCCTGTGGAAGAACACCCAGTTCGTCCGCAGGGCCAACCAGCTCGCCGCCGAGCTGGACGCCGAGGGCGGACTGCCCGTCGACGAGCTGAAGCGCACCCCCAGCGGCCGGGTCGACCGGGAGTCGGCCGACGCGGTCTTCGCCCTGCGCAGGGCCGAGACCGAGGACGCCCCCGGCGACTGGCGCAGCTGGTTCCGCCTCGCCGTCGCCTACCACGACGCCCGCGACACCCCGCGCGCCCGCAAGGCGATGCAGCGGGCGATCGCCCTCCACGACGGCAAGCACGTCGAGGCCGCCTGAGCGGACCGCACGCCAGACGCCGGGGCCCGGACCGCAGCTGTGCGGTCCGGGCCCCGGCGTCCCGACTGTCGGGTGCGTCAGTCCCGTCGGTACTCGGCGGCCCACGCCTCCACCGCGTCGGCCGCCCGGTTGAAGGCGCCGTCGCGCGCGAGGAAGTCGGAGTTGTGCGTGGTCAGCAGCGGGGCCATGGGCTCGGCGGACCGGCCGTTGCGGACGAGCAGCAGAGCCTGCCCCTGCACCGTGCGCGGCAGTCCGAGCCAGCGCACCGGCTGCTGCACCGTGCGCACACTGGCCACCTGCTGCCAGGCCACCGTGCGCGTGGTGAGGAAGCCCACCTGACGCACCCCGTGCGCGCTCACCCACGCGCCCATGCGCAGCATCCGCAGGGCGCAGAGGATGACGACGACCGCGACGCCGAAGACCACCCCGGCGGAGGACACCCCGCCGGTCGCCGCGATGATGACCGCCGCGAACAGGACGAACGAGGCGAGCAGCAGCATCAGCGCCGCCGTCCCCACGCGCCACGGCCCCGGCCGGTAGGGCCGGCGCCAGAGGTCGCGGTCGTCGTACGGCAGCGCGACGTCGTCGGCCGTGTCAAAGGCGCGGTCGGCCGTCAGGAAGGGCAGGGGCACGGCTGGTCCTCACTCGTTCCATGGCAAGTGTTGTGCCCGGTGAGGCTACCGACCTGTGTCTGCCGTCACCACCCTCGGGGGTCCGGACGGAGTCCGACCGGCCGTCCCGTGCGCTCCTAGCGTCCCTCGGACGCCTGTGACGGCTGCTTGTGCGGGGAGGGCTGGTCGGCCGACAGAGCGGGCATCCCGATCACCAGGGAGCCCACCAGACCGGCGACGACGGTGACGCCGAGGAGCCAGCGTCCGGCCAGCTGGCCGAAGGACGCCCGCTCGGGCGGCGGGGGTGTGACATTGCTGCGGAACCTGTCGGCCTCGGCGACGAAGGCGAACGGCACGGGTTCACGCCGGCGGATCATAGGGACTGCGTCTCCCTTCGGGGACTGGAATGAAGTGCTGTTACTCATACAGACGAACGAATGCCCCTCCAGGTGCCCTGTTTCGCCGACTTCATTGCGGCACGGCATCGAACGCCCGATTCGGCGCCACTTGGCGGCCCGTAGAGTGGCCTCGCCAGGCGACGCGATGGGCGCCAAGCGACGAGATGGGAAGGCCCTCCACCCGTGACCGACACCCCCGCCGACGATTTCAAGATCGACCTCCGCAGCGACATCACCGTGGAGCTGGTCAAGAGCGCCGCGACCGACTCCGACGTACTGTTCGCGGCCCGCGTCTCGACCGCCGGGGAGCAGTCCCTGGACGAACTGAAGAAGGACCCCGAGCGTTCCAAGGGCCTGATCAACTACCTCATGCGGGACCGGCACGGCAGCCCGTTCGAGCACAACTCGATGACCTTCTTCGTCAGCGCCCCGATCTTCGTCTTCCGCGAGTTCATGCGGCACCGCGTCGGCTGGTCCTACAACGAGGAGTCGGGCCGCTACCGGGAGCTCCAGCCCGTCTTCTACGTGCCGGACGCCTCCCGCAAGCTGGTCCAGCAGGGCCGCCCCGGCAAGTACGTCTTCGTCGAGGGCACCCCGGAGCAGCACGAGCTGGTCGGCGGCGCGATGGAGGACTCCTACCGCCAGGCCTACGCGACGTACCAGAGGATGCTCGCCGCCGGCGTCGCCCGCGAGGTGGCCCGCGCGGTGCTCCCCGTCGGCCTGTACTCGTCGATGTACGCCACCTGCAACGCCCGCTCGCTGATGCACTTCCTGGGCCTGCGCACCCAGCACGAGCTGGCGAAGGTGCCCTCGTTCCCGCAGCGGGAGATCGAGATGGTCGGCGAGAAGATGGAAGAGGAGTGGGCCCGCCTCATGCCGCTCACCCACGCCGCCTTCAACACCAACGGCCGCGTGGCGCCGTAAGGCGTCCGGCCCCCTGGCCGGCCCGGCCGGGCACAGATGTACGCATCAACCATGCGAAGTGTCCGGATTGCGGCGTTTGGAGAAGTTCATCTAGCCTGATCAAAGGGACCCGGCACTGCTTGAACCCCCGAGCAGGCAGTGCCGGGCTCCACTTCCGTTCCGACCGGCCGCCTCCCCCGAGGGCAGACCCCGCCCTGAGCAACGAGTAGCGTGTAACCCATGGCTCCGACCTCCACTCCGCAGACCCCCTTCGGGCGGGTCCTCACCGCCATGGTCACGCCGTTCACGGCGGACGGCGCACTCGACCTCGACGGCGCCCAGCGGCTCGCCGCCCACCTGGTGGACGCAGGCAACGACGGCCTGATCATCAACGGCACCACCGGCGAGTCCCCCACCACCAGCGACGCGGAGAAAGCGGACCTCGTACGAGCCGTACTGGAGGCCGTCGGCGACCGGGCACACGTCGTCGCCGGAGTGGGCACGAACAACACCCAGCACAGCATCGAGCTGGCCCGCGCCGCCGAGCGCGTCGGCGCCCACGGCCTGCTGCTCGTCACGCCGTACTACAACAAGCCCCCGCAAGAGGGCCTGTACCAGCACTTCACGGCCATCGCCGATGCCGCGGAGCTGCCCGTCATGCTCTACGACATCCCCGGCCGCAGCGGCGTCCCGATCAACACCGAGACCCTGGTCCGTCTCGCGGAGCACCCGCGGATCGTCGCCAACAAGGACGCCAAGGGCGACCTCGGCCGCGCCAGCTGGGCCATCGCGCACTCCGGCCTCGCCTGGTACTCCGGCGACGACATGCTGAACCTCCCGCTGCTCGCCGTGGGCGCGGTCGGCTTCGTCTCCGTCGTCGGCCACGTCGTCACCCCGGAACTGCGCGCCATGGTGGACGCGCACGTCGCCGGTGACGTACAGAAGGCACTGGAGATCCACCAGAAGCTGCTCCCCGTCTTCACCGGCATGTTCCGCACCCAGGGCGTCATGACCACCAAGGGCGCGCTCGCCCTCCAGGGACTGCCCGCGGGACCGCTGCGCGCCCCCATGGTCGGCCTCACGCCCGAGGAAACCGAGCAGCTCAAGATCGATCTTGCCGCCGGCGGGGTACAGCTCTGACATCAGACTTCGCACCACCGCACGACTGCACGGACTTCACAACTGAATAGGCGGGCCACCGGTGCCCGCACCCCATACGACAACTGCTTCTGCACGAACGTCATGCGCGCCACGTGCCCACCGGTACGTGGCGCGTGTGGTGAGGAGAGTCTTTTGAGTCATCCGCATCCTGAACTGGGCCGGCCCCCGGTGCTCCCGAAGGGCGGCCTGCGGGTCACCCCCCTGGGCGGCCTCGGCGAAATCGGCCGCAACATGACGGTCTTCGAATACGGCGGCCGTCTGCTGATCGTCGACTGCGGCGTGCTCTTCCCCGAGGAGGAGCAGCCCGGCATCGACCTGATCCTGCCGGACTTCACGTCCATCCGGGACCGCCTCGACGACATCGAGGGCATCGTCCTGACCCACGGCCACGAGGACCACATCGGCGGCGTCCCCTTCCTCCTCCGCGAGAAGCCGGACATCCCGCTGATCGGCTCCAAGCTGACCCTCGCGCTCATCGAGGCCAAGCTCCAGGAGCACCGCATCCGGCCGTACACCCTCGAGGTGGCGGAGGGGCACCGGGAACGCGTCGGTCCCTTCGACTGCGAGTTCGTCGCGGTCAACCACTCCATCCCGGACGCGCTGGCCGTCGCCATCCGCACCCCGGCGGGCATGGTCGTCCACACCGGCGACTTCAAGATGGACCAGCTTCCGCTGGACGGCCGCCTCACCGACCTGCACGCGTTCGCGCGCCTCAGCGAGGAGGGCATCGACCTGCTCCTCGCCGACTCGACCAACGCCGAGGTGCCGGGCTTCGTCCCGCCCGAGCGGGACATCTCGAACGTCCTGCGCCAGGTCTTCGCCAGCGCCCGCAAGCGCATCATCGTGGCGAGCTTCGCCAGCCACGTCCACCGCATCCAGCAGATCCTGGACGCCGCCCACGAGTACGGCCGCCGGGTCGCCTTCGTCGGCCGCTCCATGGTCCGCAACATGGGCATCGCCAGAGACCTCGGCTACCTGAAGGTCCCGCCGGGCCTGGTGGTCGACGTCAAGACGCTCGACGACCTGCCCGACAGCGAGGTCGTCCTGGTCTGCACGGGCTCCCAGGGCGAACCGATGGCCGCCCTGTCGCGCATGGCCAACCGCGACCACCAGATCCGCATCGTCAACGGCGACACGGTGATCCTGGCCTCGTCCCTCATCCCGGGCAACGAGAACGCGGTGTACCGCGTGATCAACGGCCTGACCCGCTGGGGCGCCAACGTCGTCCACAAGGGCAACGCCAAGGTCCACGTCTCGGGCCACGCCTCGGCCGGCGAGCTGCTGTACTTCTACAACATCTGCCGCCCGAAGAACCTGATGCCGGTCCACGGCGAATGGCGCCACCTGCGCGCCAACGCCGAGCTGGGCGCCCTGACCGGCGTGCCGCACGACCGCATCGTCATCGCCGAGGACGGCGTGGTCGTCGACCTGGTCGAGGGCAAGGCGAAGATCACCGGCAAGGTCCAGGCGGGGTACGTCTACGTCGACGGGCTCTCGGTCGGCGACGTCGGCGAGCCGGCCCTCAAGGACCGCAAGATCCTCGGCGACGAGGGCATCATCTCGGTCTTCGTGGTGATGGACTCCTCCACCGGCAAGATCACCGGTGGGCCGCACGTCCAGGCCCGCGGGTCGGGCATCGAGGACTCGGCCTTCGCCGCGGTGCTCCCCAAGGTCACCGAAGCGCTGGAGCGCTCGGCCCAGGACGGTGTCGTCGAGCCGCACCAGATGCAGCAACTGATCCGCAGGACCCTCGGCAAGTGGGTCTCGGACACCTACCGGCGCCGGCCGATGATCCTGCCTGTCGTCGTGGAGGTCTGACGGGCCGTCGGACCACCGACAGCGCCAACCTGGAGCGGGGCGCCCCGATTTGCATCGGGGCGCCCCGCTCCAGTACGTTTACATCTCCGCTCGGACGGGCACCCGATCACTTCGTGGTTCGGAGCCGCCCCGGAGGGTGGAAATACCGACTCAGAATCTCTGATAAAGTCGGACTC
>NZ_BEWB01000019.1 GCF_003112555.1 Streptomyces coelicoflavus
TTTAGGGTCGGTGTATGCGCTACGACCTGGTTATCTTCGACAACGACGGTGTTCTCGTCGACAGCGAGCCGATCTCCAACCGCCTGCTCGCCGGCTATCTCACAGAGCTGGGGCACCCGACGTCCTACGAGGACTCGCTGCGAGACTACATGGGTGGTGCCATGCACCGCGTGCACGACCTCGTACTGGAGCGGACGGGGCGGCGGCTGCCCGAGGACTTCGACGACGTCTTCCACGGGCGGGTGTTCGCCGCCTTCGAGCGGGAGCTGGAGCCCGTTCCGGGCGCCGTCGGTGTGCTGGAGAAGCTCACCGCGGACGGGGTGGCGTACTGCGTGGCGTCCTCCGGGAGCCACGAGCGGATCCGGGTGGGGCACCGTAAGGCCGGGCTCGACCGGTGGTTCGACGACCGGCGAATCTTCAGTTCCCAGGACGTGGGGCGGGGCAAGCCCGCACCGGACCTGTTCCTGCACGCGGCCGGACGGATGGGTGTGGCGCCGGAGCGGTGTGCCGTGATCGAGGACAGCCCGCTCGGCGTACAGGCCGCGGTGGCCGCCGGGATGGACGTGTACGGGTTCACCGCGATGACGCCGGCCGCGAAGCTGGCCGGGGCCACCCGGCTCTTCGCGGACATGGGAGAGCTGGCCGACCTGCTCTCGGGCTGACGACCGTCGTCCCGGTCGTCCCGGCGCTGGAAGCTGAGCAGAATTCATCTTTGGCGGGATCTACCCACGGGTAGGCCGGAGCCCTACGCTCGCCGCCATGACTGATGTGCTGCGGCGCGGCAGGGCCTCGCTCGCGTTCGGCTTCTTCGCCCAGGGGGTCGCCTTCGCGCTGCTGGTGACGCGGATCCCGGCCATCCAGGACCGGTACGGCGTCTCCGACGCACTGCTGCCCGTCTTCCTCGCCGCCGTGCCGATTCTGGCCGGGGTCGGGAGTGTGGTGAGCGAGCGTCTGGTGCGGCGGATGCGGCCCAGCCGGCTGCTGCGCTGGTCCCAGCCGGTGGTGCTCCTGGCGCTGCTCGGCGTGGGAGCCGGGGACCGGGTGGCGGTGCTGGCCGTCGCGCTGGCCGTCTTCGGACTGTCCGTCGGTGCGCTGGACGCGTCGATGAACATGCTCGGGGTGAGTCTGCAACGGGCGTACGGGCGCAGCATCATGCTCGGGTTCCACGCGACGTACAGCCTCGGCGGGATTCTGGGGGCCTCGCTGGCGTGGGTGGGGGCGCACTGGGACCTGGCGCTGTGGGTGTCGTATCTGCCCGTGGTCGTCGTGCTGTTGCCGGCCGCGCTGGTCGGGAGCCGGTGGTACGTCGACGGGGACGGCGGTGGTCCGGCTGAGGCGGCGGTGCAGAAGGGGTCGGGCGGGGCCGGGGTCGGCTTCAAGGTGCTGTTGCCGCTGTGCCTGGTGATGACGTTCGCGTACATCGGGGACTCGACCGTCTCCAACTGGAGCGCGAAGTACCTCCAAGACGTGCTGGGGAGTTCGGAGCAGCTGGCCACCGTTCCGTACAACGTCTACATGGTGACCACGCTGGTGGGCCGGGCCCTCGGGGACCTCGGGGTGCGGCGGTTCGGTGCCGTGGCGGTGGTGCGGGGCGGGGCGGTCGTCGCGGCGGGCGGGTTCGCCGTGGTGGCGTCGGCGCCGGGGGCCTGGGTGGGGATGCTCGGGTTCACGCTGCTGGGGCTCGGGCTGTGTGTGCTGGTGCCGCAGACGTTCGCGGCGGCGGGGCGGCTGGCGGCGGAGCGGGACGGCCGTCCGGGTGCGTCCGACGCGGCGGTGGCGCGGCTCAACGTGTTCAACTACGTCGGTTTCCTGATCGGTTCGCCGCTGGTGGGTGCGCTCGGGGACGCCTGGAGCTACCGCGGGGCGATGCTCGTACCGATGGTGTTGGTGCTGGTGACGGTCGTCTACGCCAGGTCGTTCGGGGATCGGCCGGACCGATACGGTGGCGGGCATGAGCGGCCGCGCACAGCTGATGTGGGACGAGGCAGTAACGGGCTATGACTTCGGTCCCGAGCATCCGATGGACCCGGTCCGGCTCGCCCTGACGCGGAGCCTGGTCGGGGCCCTCGGGCTCGACCGGGAGGTGGAGACCGTCGCGGCGCGGCCGGCCGGGGAGTCGACGCTGCGGCTCGTCCACCGGGAGGACTACATCGACGCGGTGAAGGCGGCGTCGGCGGAGCCGGGCGCGGCCGACGGGTCGTACGGGCTCGGGACGGTGGACGATCCGGCCTTCGCGGGGATGCACGAGGTGTCCGCGCTGATCGCCGGGCAGTCGGTGGGGGCGGCGGAGGCGGTCTGGCGCGGGGACGCGCTGCACGCGGTGAACTTCGCGGGCGGGCTGCACCACGCGATGCCGGGTGCGGCGTCCGGGTTCTGCGTGTACAACGACGCGGCGCTGGCGATCGCGCGGTTGCTGGAGCTGGGGGCCGAGCGGGTCGCGTACGTGGACGTCGACGTGCATCACGGTGACGGGGTGCAGGCGGCGTTCTGGGAGGACCCGCGGGTGCTGACGGTGTCGCTGCACGAGCATCCGCGGACGCTGTTCCCGCAGACCGGGTGGCCGGAGGAGACGGGCGCGGACTGTGCCGAGGGGGCGGCGGTGAACGTCGCGCTGCCGGCCGGGACGGGGGACGCGGGGTGGGTGCGGGCGTTCCACGCGGTGGTGCCGGAGCTGCTCGCGGAGTTCCGGCCGCAGGTGCTGGTGACGCAGCACGGTGCCGACACGCACTTCGAGGATCCGCTGGCGCACCTGGCGGTGTCGCTGGACGCGCAGCGGGCGGTGCAGGTGGCGTGTCATGACTTCGCGCACGAGTACGCCGGGGGGCGGTGGGTGGCTCTCGGGGGTGGCGGCTACGCGGTGGTGGAGGTGGTGCCGAGGTCGTGGGCGCATCTGGTGGGGATCGCGGCGGGGCGGCCGGTGGAGCCGGAGACGGTGATTCCGGAGGGGTGGCGGCAGGAGGTGTACGCGCGGACGCGGCAGCTGGGGCCGATGCGGATGACCGATGGGCGGTGGCCGGTGTCGTGGGCCTCGTGGGAGGCGGGGTACGACCCTGCGGACCGGGTGGATCAGGCGGTGCGGGCGGCTCGGCGGGCGGTGTTTCCGTTGCGGGGGTTGTTGCCGTAGGGGTGGCTTTCCAGTTGCCCGGTGCTGCTGCTGGGCGGGGGTCGGTGCGCGGCCCGGCGTTGCGGGGTGCCGCTGCGCCCACCCGTGCCGCCCCAGCGGCACGATTGCCCGCAGTGACGGCGGCCGGCGACTGCCCGCAGCGGCGGCGGCTGGTGACTGCCCGCAGGTGCGGCGCCGGTTAGGCCGACCGTGCGTAGATTCCCCCGTTTCCTCTTCGTCTCGCGGGGAGACCCGGCAGCATCGGACGGGTGCTGACCCGTGGAGCTCTTCGGGCTCATCTTCTTGATGTCCGGCTGGCCGGGGTGGTGGCGACCTCTCGGGAGGTGAGTCTGCGGAGTTACCGGTTGTTCGCCGCGCGGGATCCCCGGGTGCTGATCGGGATCGACCCGGCAGGGGAGTGGCGGCAGCGGGAGCTGATCGGGCTGATGGCGGAGAGGTGCGGGGTTTCGGCCGATCCGCGTGACACCTCCGGTCAGGACGTGATCGACCCCGACCGGACCCTCGCGGCCCTGGACGCCTTCGCCGGCCGGCTCGCGGCGGCCGCCGAACGGCGGGCCCCGGTGCTGTTCGGCACCGGGCACCCGCATCGACTGCTCGGTTTCTACGTCGCCTTGGCCGAGGCGCTGTCGGCGGCGGGATGTGCTGTCCTCACCCCTGCGCAGGGTCGCTCTGTCGACATAACGACCCGGTTCGGTCTACGCACGTACAACCTCGACTACGTTCGCGGAGTCGCGTTGGTGCGGGAGCCCGCCGCCGGGCGCGCCGGTGGTGAGCCCGGCGCACACACCCACTCGCCGCTGCCGGTTCGTACGGCGCTGGCGGCCGCTGCCGAGGCCGGCGGGCCGCTGCCCGAGTTGGTGATCGGGGATCACGGGTGGGTCTGCGGGGCAGGTCAGCTGGGGTTCGAGGCGATCGGCCCGGCGGACACGGACGATCCCGCGCTCTTCGTGGGGGAGGCCGAGGGGGCCGTGTCCGTCGCCGTTCCACTTGATGACGCTGTGCGGTCCGAGTACTACCGACCGCTTACCCGCTACGTACTCAATCGGGCGTGTCTGTCACGTTAGGGATGTGAGGGGTGCACCTCTTCCCCACTCGCATCACCCGCCCCTACATTGGGGAGTGAGCACGCAGCGACGAAGAGTCACCGGAAGGGGAAGCCGGTGGCCGTCGAGTGCGGAAGGTGCAGGTGTGTCATGGCTGCAGCTGGCGAAAGGCCTCTGAACGAGGTTCAGTTCCTTACCGTGGCGGAGGTCGCCGCGGTGATGCGCGTGTCCAAGATGACCGTGTACCGGTTGGTGCACAGCGGTCATCTGCCCGCGATCCGGGTGGGACGGTCGTTCCGCGTCCCGGAGCAAGCGGTTCACGAGTACCTCCGCGAGAGCTACGTGGGGGTGGAAACGGCCTGACGGACCTCGATTACGACCTCAGCGCTCGGACCGGTAGGCTGGCCCCTCGTAGGTCGTGTGGGCCCATGGCGCTCACCAACCGAGTGATGAGAAGTGAGCGAGGATAGTCGTGGGCTCTGTTATCAAGAAGCGGCGCAAGCGGATGGCCAAGAAGAAGCACCGCAAGCTGCTGAAGCGCACGCGCGTTCAGCGTCGCAACAAGAAGTAGGCGACGCCGCGCCGTCGGCGTGGTCTGTGGCCCCCCACCGCATCCGGTGGGGGGCCACAGTCGTACGGTCGCCGGTTCGGCCGTCTCCGCCGGCCGTCCCTTTTTCGTCATCCGCCGTGTCCGTCGGTCATCACCGCGCAACACCTACCGGCTAAGTTGGCCGGAGCAGGGCTGGCACAGGCTGGAGCAGGCGGAAGGAAGGCGCTGATCTTGGGCAAGGTCGTGCTCGTGACCGGAGTGGCCCGGCAACTGGGCGGCCGGTTCGTCCGGCGCGTCCAGCGTGATCCCGACGTGGAGCGGGTCGTCGGTGTGGACGCCGTCGCGCCCGAGCACCATCTGGGCGGCGCGGACTTCGTCCAGGCGGACATCCGGCAGTCGGCCATCGGCCGGGTGCTCGCCGAGACGCGGGCGGACACGGTCGTCCACCTCGACGTGACGGGGACGCCGCTGGGCAGCGGCAGCCGCACGTCGGTGAAGGAGACCAACGTCATCGGCACGATGCAGCTGCTCGGCGCGTGCCAGAAGTCGCCGACGGTGCGGCGGCTGGTGGTGAAGTCCAGCACGAACGTCTACGGCTCGGCGCCGCGCGATCCGGCCGTCTGCACCGAGACCACCGCGCCCAAGTCCCTGCCCAGCGGCGGCTTCGCCAAGGACGCGGTCGAGGTCGAGGGGTACGTGCGGGGCTTCGCGCGCCGCCGGCCGGACGTGTCGGTGACCGTGCTGCGGTTCGCCAACATCCTCGGTCCGGCCGCGGACACGCCGCTCGCCTCCTACCTCGGACTGCCGGTGCTGCCGACGGTGTTCGGCTACGACCCGCGGCTGCAGTTCGTGCACGAGGACGACGTGATCGAGGTGCTGCGGGTCTGCTCGCACGAGCCGCGGCGGGGCACGCTGAACAGCGGGACCTTCAACATCGCCGGTGACGGGGTGCTGCTGCTCTCCCAGTGCTCGCGGCGGCTCGGCCGACCCACGGTGCCGTTGATGCTGCCCGCGGTCACCTGGGCGGGGTCGCTCGTGCGTACGCTGGGGATGACGGACTTCTCCCCCGAGCAGATCCGGCTGCTCACCCACGGTCGGGTGGTGGACACCACGCAGATGCGGGAGACGCTGGGCTTCCGGCCGGCGTACTCGACGGCCGGGGCGTTCGCGGACTTCGCGCGCGGCCGGGGTGCCGGTCTGCTGCCGCCCGAGGCCCTCGCGGGGGCCGTCGACCGGATCGCGGAGCTGTCCCGGCGGGGCAGCGGCCACCTCCCGACGCAGAGCGCCAACTGAGGAGCGCAGCAACGATGGCGGACGCCAAGGTCATTCCGTTCGACGACGACCGTTCGCGGGGGAACCGGCGCAGGGCGAAGGCGGAGTCGGCGCCGGCGGGCGAGGTGCAGCCGCTGCCGCTGCGGGGGGCCGCCGCGCGCGAGGACGACAGCGGGGACGACCCCGTGACGCCGCCCGCGGCGTCCGGAGGGCAGGCGCCGGTGCGCTCGTTGGCGGGGGACGACGGCGGCGGTGAGGACGGTGCCGGGGACGGCAGCCTGGAGCGGCGTGTCGCGGCCGGTCTGTCCTTCCTGCGCCGCCGCCTCACCGGGGACTACGAGGTCGACGACTTCGGCTTCGACGCCGAGCTGACCGACCAGGTGCTGATGTCCCTGCTGCGCCCGGTGTACGAGAAGTACTTCCGGGTCGAGGTGAAGGGCGTGGAGAACATTCCCGCCGAGGGCGGCGCGCTGATCGTCGCCAACCACTCCGGGACGCTGCCGCTGGACGGGCTGATGATGCAGGTCGCCGTACACGACCACCATCCGGCCGACCGGCATCTGCGGCTGCTGGCGGCGGACCTGGTGTTCGTGCTGCCGGTGGTCAACGAGCTGGCGCGCAAGCTCGGGCACACGCTGGCCTGCGCCGAGGACGCCGAACGGCTGCTCGCCCAGGGCGAGCTGGTCGGGGTGATGCCGGAGGGCTTCAAGGGCATCGGGAAGCCGTTCGGGGAGCGCTACAAGCTCCAGCGGTTCGGGCGGGGCGGCTTCGTGTCCACGGCTCTGCGGCAGGGGGCGCCGATCGTTCCGTGCTCGATCGTCGGGGCCGAGGAGATCTACCCGATGATCGGCAACTCCAAGACGCTGGCGCGGCTGCTGGGCTTCCCGTACTTCCCGCTCACGCCGACCTTCCCGTGGCTGGGGCCGCTGGGCGCCGTGCCGTTGCCGACGAAGTGGACCATCCAGTTCGGCGAGCCGATCCCGACGGACGGCTACGCGCCGGAGGCGGCCGAGGACCCGGTCCTGATGTTCAACCTGACCGACCAGGTGAGAGAGCAGATTCAGCACACGCTCTACAAACTGCTGGTGCAGCGGAGGTCGGTGTTCTTCTGAGGCCGGGACGGGGCGCCCCTGGTGACGGGGCGCCCCACCGTGATCAGTCCGCGTCCTCCGCCTCGATGCCCAGGCCGGGCAGGAGGCCCGGGAGCAGGGGCGGGAGGGTGACCTCCGGCTCGGCGGGCGGGGTGTTTCCGCCCGCGGGCGGGGAAGCGGTGCCGCTGTCGTCCTTGGGCGGGTCGAGCAGCCCACCGGTGCCGCCGCCGAGCAGCCCGTCGTTCTCGTCGCCGGAGTCGGCGGACTCGCTGGGCCGGCCGGACTGGGAACGCCCGCGCTCGGACGTGCCGTCGTCACCGGTGCGCGGTGCCGACGAGTGACCGGAGCCGGGGGTGTCGGTGGTCGTCGAGCCGGAACCGCCCGGCCGGCCGCCGCTCCCGCCGTCGTCCTGGGTCTGCGACGGCGGCAGCATGGACTCCAGCGGGGCCACGTCGTCGTCTATGGCGGCGAACACCGACGACACCTGCTCACTGACGTCCCCGAGCTGCACGGGCAGTCGCTCGCGCAATGCTCCCCAGGTCTCCCGGTGGGACTGGGAGAAGGCCGAGAGGGCCTGCATGGGGGCGAGCGAGTCGGGGTCGTGGGCGTAGGCCGCGCTGAGCAGGCGGTGGCCCTCGGAGGCGTCGTGCCGCATGCCGGACAGGGCGCGCCGGACCTCGCCGAGGGACTCGTGGTCGAGGGGACCGCTGCGGCCGCGCTCCATCAGCCGGCGTGCCTCGCTCAGCCGGGTCGAGGCGAGGTCCAGGTAGGCGCGGCCCCGCTCGTCGTTGCCGTCGGCGAGGCCGAGGCGGAAGTCCTCTATGCCGCGCTTGAGGCCGTAGAGCGAGTCGCCGGGCAGGGCGTCCGAACTGGCGGCGGCGACTCCGCCGAAGGCCCCCGCGGCCACGCTCACGCTCAGTCCGCCGGCGGTGAGGCCCTTGGCCAGCCGCGAGCGGGGCCGGAACCTGCTCAGCGGGGCCGCGCGATGGGTGCCGCGCGCCCGGCGCTGCTCCGGTACCGATGTGTCCGCCGCCCCGCCGCCCGCGGTGCCCTCTTGCAGCATGGCCTCGAAGGCGGCCACGAGCTGGGCCCGCTGGACGACCTTGACCTCGGGATCCAGCTCGGGCCGGGGCAGCGTCGCCAGACCGCGCGCGAGGGCCGTCAGACGGCCCTGCTCGGTCGGTTCCGCGGTGGCCCCGGCGGTCGCCGGTCCTCCGGACTGCTCGGCCGCCGCCCCGGGATCGGACTGCTCCTCCAGAGCCTGGGCGAAGGCGTTCGCCCGCCGGTGTGCCGATACGTTCGCGATCACTGGCGGCACCTCCTCTCGTCATCACGGTCGACTCCCCAGGGGGTCCTGAGGGTTGCACGCCCTGATCGAAACCATCCGATCGGGTGATCGGAGTCGGCCAGGGAGTGACCACAGGGAGCCTGCATCCCGCACAACGAGCGGCGCGGCACTTGGGTTACGGACGGCGGATGATCGGACCGCGGACTCAACACGCTCTCACCGATGGTGACTTGGCAGATACGGATAGTGGGCGCCTCAGCGGGCGTCGTCCGGGAGCAGCCGGGCGAGGGTGCGCACGGCCCGGTACTGGAGCGTCTTGATGGCGCCCTCGTTCTTGCCCATGACGCGGGCGGTCTCGGCGACCGAGAGGCCCTGGAGGAAGCGCAGGGTCACGCACTCCTGCTGCTGGGGGTTGAGCCGCCGTACCGCCTCCAGCAGGGCGGCGTTCGAGAGCGATTCGAGGACGGAGTCCTCGGGGGAGCGCTCGACCTCGTTGGCGTCGAGCATCTCGCCGGTGGTGACCTCGAGGCGGAAGCGGCTGGACTTGAAGTGGTCGGCGACCAGGTTGCGGGCGATGGTCACGAGCCAGGCGCCGAAGTCGCGGCCCTGCCAGGTGAAGGTGCCGATGCGCCGCAGGGCCCGCAGGAAGGTCTCGCTGGTGAGGTCCTCGGCGGTGGCCTTGCCGCCCACGCGGTAGTAGATGTAGCGGTACACGGTGTCGCTGTACTGGTCGTAGAGCCGGCCGAAGGCGTCGGCCTCGCCGGCCTGGGCCCGCTCGACCAGCTCCATCATGCGGGCGCTGTCGCTGTCCGCGGCGGGGCGGCGGTGGGTGGTGGCGGCGGCCCCGGACGAGGACGACCGCGCTCGTCTGCCGACGGCGGCGCTTCCTTCGGCCAGTGCGTAGCACGGACCGGCGGGCACGGCGGCCGCGGCGAGGGCGGGGACGGCATACGCGGTGGGGACGAAGCCGCGCAACAGGTCTTGGGCTGATTTGACCGTTGCGCGCAGCGTAGCCAGGCCCGAGGCGTCAACCCCGACGTGTGGGTACACGGGACTCCCAGAGGCAGGACTTCCATCACGTGCAGTACGGAACCATTCACCCGTCGTAGCGAAGGTGGGGTACCGGAATGCGTCTGAGGAGAATAACGCTTCGTGCAGGCACTGCTACGCCCAGTTGCTCAAATCATCGATTACGTCGCTTCCGTGCCCGATTGACGCCCGGTCGGCTGCCGCAGAGTGATCGGTAATTGACCGAAACGGTTCGAAATCCGTGTGACTACAGAGCGTGTTGTGGTCGATGTGCGCAAGGGGGACTGGAGAGCCCGTCCCGCGGGTACGTCATCCCGATTGGGCCGACGGCACGGGACGGCAGGGGCGACGGCGCGTCAACGGCGACGGCGGTGCAGCGCGATGGCCGCCGCGGTGCCGCCCGCCACGGCGCCGACGCCCGCGGCCGCCGGGATGCCGACCTTGGCCGCCTTGCGGCCGGTGCGGTAGTCGCGCAGCCGCCACTCCAGCTCGCGGGCGTGCTTGCGCAGCTTGGAGTCGGGGTTGATCGCGTACGGGTGCCCGACCAGCGACAGCATCGGGATGTCGTTGTGGGAGTCGCTGTAGGCGGCGCAGCGGGACAGGTCCAGGGCCTCGGCCGCGGCCAGCGCCCGGACCGCCTCGGCCTTCGCGGGGCCGTGCAGCGGTTCGCCGACCAGCTTGCCCGTGTAGACGCCGCCGATCGACTCGGCGACCGTGCCGAGCGCACCGGTCAGGCCCAGGCGGCGGGCGATCACCTGGGCGATCTCCACCGGGGCCGCCGTGACCAGCCAGACCTTCTGCCCGGCGTCCAGGTGGGCCTGGGCGAGGGCGCGGGTGCCGGGCCAGATCCGCTCGGCCATGTACTCGTCGTAGATCTCCTCGCCGATCGTCTCCAGCTCGGAGACGCGGTGGCCCTTGACGATGGAGAGCGCGGAGTCGCGGGCGTCCTGCATGTGCTCGGGGTCCTCGAACCCGGCCAGCCGGAACCACGCCTGCTGCCAGGCGAAGCGGGCGAGGTCGCGGGTCTCGAAGAACTTCCGCTTGTACAGGCCCCGGCCGAAGTGGAAGATCGCGGCGCCCTGCATGACGGTGTTGTCGAGGTCGAAGAAGGCGGCGGCCCGGTCGTCGCCGTGCACCGGGAACTCCGGCTCCGCGGTGCCGGAGCCGGTGTCCTGAGGGGTCTCGGCGGCCTCCGCGGACTTGCGCGCCGCCTCCGCCGAGGCCTCGCCTGCCAACACGCTCCGCGCCGTGGCGGAGCGCCTACGGGGAGTGAGCCATCGAAGAGCGGCCATGCCCGTGAGCATAGCCAGTTTGTTCGGATGCTTCGGAGCCGAGAGGTTTGCGGACCGTGAACTCCGGGCGACCTCGCCGCCGGACGGCCGCCCGGCGCGGGGGTGCCCGTGCGCGCGAGAATGGCCGGCATGAGCCCCCTCTTCCGCCGGAAGCCCGCGCAGCCCCAGCCTTCCCAGGCTCCCCAGCCCTCTGAGCACTCCGAGAACCATCTCGTCACCCTCATCCGCAAACCCGGCTGTCATCTGTGTGATGACGCACAGCTCGTCGTCGAGAAGGTCTGCGCCGAACTCGGTGTCCCCTGGGAGGGGAAGGACATCACCGAGGACCGCCAACTCCACGACCAGTACTGGGAGCAGATTCCGGTCGTGCTGGTCGACGGACGGCAGCACACCTTCTGGCGTGTGAACGAGGAACGGCTGCGCAAGGCACTGACCGATCAGTACAAGTAGTCCGTATGGTCGCTTAGGATCGATGGCGACCAGGTCTCGGGGGCGTTGATCGTGAGGAGTGTGTGCGGCTTTGCCCCCGATGAGTGAGGGACGAGGGTCTGTACGCGCCGGTTCCCGTACCGTGCGCCTGGGGCGCGTGACCCCGGTCACGTTGGCCGGGCAAATCGGACACCATCTTTGTGCACGCGTTCACAAAGACATAGCCTGCATTCGACGGGGCGGTCATGTAGGGACGTATGACCGCCTACAGCCCCGCTCTACCCGCAGGAGCACCGTGGCAACTGGCCGAGCACACCGACCGGCGACCCGCAGCCGAGGGATTCCCGAGGCCACCGTCGCCAGGCTTCCGCTGTACCTCCGCGCACTGACGGCGCTCTCCGAGCGCTCGGTGCCCACGGTCTCGTCCGAGGAGCTGGCGGCCGCCGCGGGGGTCAACTCCGCGAAGCTGCGCAAGGACTTCTCCTACCTGGGCTCCTACGGGACGCGCGGTGTCGGCTACGACGTCGAGTATCTCGTCTACCAGATCTCGCGCGAACTCGGCCTCACCCAGGACTGGCCGGTTGTGATCGTAGGAATCGGCAACCTCGGCGCCGCCCTCGCCAACTACGGCGGGTTCGCCTCCCGCGGTTTCCGGGTCGCCGCGCTCATCGACGCCGATCCGGGGATGGCCGGAAAGCCCGTGGCAGGCATTCCGGTGCAGCACACCGACGAGCTGGAGAAGATCATCCAGGACGACGGTGTCTCGATCGGTGTGATCGCGACCCCCGCCGGTGCCGCCCAGCAGGTCTGCGACCGTCTCGTGGCCGCCGGTGTCACCTCCATCCTCAACTTCGCGCCGACCGTGCTGAACGTCCCCGAGGGCGTCGACGTGCGCAAGGTCGACCTCTCCATCGAGCTGCAGATCCTCGCCTTCCACGAGCAGCGCAAGGCGGGCGAGGACGCCGCGGGCGACGCCGGCGTCGTACCGCCCGTCGCCGCCCGCAAGCAGCAGCACTCCACCGGCTCCGCCGACCAGGGACCCGACGGGGACGTACCCGCCGTGATGCCGGCATGAGCCTCCTCGTCGTCGGGCTGAGCCACCGCAGCGCGCCGGTCAGCGTGCTGGAGCGGGCGTCCCTGAACGCGGACGCGCAGCTCAAGCTGCTCCAGGACACGGTCGCCGCCGAACCGGCCGCCGAGGCCGCGGTCCTGGCCACCTGCAACCGCATCGAGCTGTACGCCGACGTGGACAAGTTCCACGCCGGTGTCGCCGAGCTGTCCACGCTGCTCGCCCAGCACAGCGGCGTCGGCCTGGAGGAGCTCACTCCCCACCTCTACGTGCACTACGAGGACCGGGCCGTCCACCACCTGTTCTCGGTGGCCTGCGGACTCGACTCGATGGTGGTGGGCGAGGGCCAGATCCTCGGCCAGATAAAGGACTCCCTGGCCCGCGCCCAGGACCTGCACAGCGCCGGACGGCTGCTGAACGACCTGTTCCAGCAGGCGCTGCGGGTCGGCAAGCGCGCCCACCACGAGACCGGCATCGACCGCGCCGGACAGTCCCTGGTCACCTTCGGCCTGGAGCAGCTGTCCGCCGGGGCCGACGTCCAGAAGTGGGCGCGGGGCAAGAAGGCCCTGGTGATCGGCGCCGGTTCGATGTCCTCGCTGGCCGCCGCGACGCTGGCGCGGTCCGGGGTCGCCGAGATCGTGGTCGCCAACCGCACCTTCGAGCGCGCCGAGCGCCTCGCGCAGATCCTCTCCGAGGGCGACGACACGGACGTGGTGGCCCGCGCGGTACCGATGGACGCGGTGCCGGGCGAGCTGACACGTGCCGACGTGGCCGTCTCCTGCACGGGCGCGACCGGCCTGGTCCTCACGGCGGACGCGGTGGCGGCGGCGGTGGAGGGCCGTACCGGCGCTCCCGCCGGGGCCACCTCCGTCGGCGTACGGGAGGCGGACGAGCGGCGGGCCGCGGAAACGCCACTGCCGAACGCCGGTGCCGGCGCCGACGACAACTGCCCGCTGGACCTGTCCTCCGTCCCCTCCGGCTTCTCCGTCATGGGCGAGGCCGCCGTGGCCGGCATGGACGCGGCGACGCTGGAGCAGCACGGGGCCTGGGCCGCGGGCGGTACCGCGGTGGACCGGCCCCGCGAGACGGGCCGGCCGGGACCGGAGGCGGACGCCGAGCTGATCGGCGCGCTCGCCGCGACCGCGACGCGCGTCGGCCGCATCCCCGAGCGCCGCCGCCCGGAGCCGGTCGCCGAGGTGCCGCGCCCGGAGCCCGTGCTCTTCCTCCTCGACCTGGCGATGCCGCGCGACGTCGACGCCGCCGTGCACCGGCTGGCGGGCGTACGCCTGGTGGACATCGAGTCGCTCGCGGACGCCTCCGCCGACGCGCCGATGGCCGCCGACGTCGACATGGTCCGCCGGATCGTCGCCGACGAGGTCGCGGCCTTCGGCGCCGCCCAGCGCGCCGCGCACATCACGCCCACCGTGGTCGCGCTGCGCAGCATGGCCGCGGACGTCGTGGCCGGCGAGATCGCCCGCCTGGAAGGGCGGCTGCCGGGGCTCGACGACAAGCACCGCGCCGAGATCACCCAGACCGTCAAGCGTGTGGTCGACAAGCTGCTGCACGCGCCGACGGTGCGGGTCAAGCAGCTCGCCGCGGAACCCGGCGGCGCCGGGTACGCGGACGCGCTGCGCACCTTGTTCGACCTCGACCAGGAGACGGTGGCCTCCGTCTCCCGCGCCGAGAACAGCACCACTGAGAAGAACCGAGGGCCGGCATGACTGAGAAGGCACTGAGGCTGGGGACCAGGCGCAGCAAGCTCGCCATGGCGCAGTCCGGGCAGGTGGCGGACGCCGTGAGCCAGGTGACCGGTCGGCCCGTTGAGCTGGTCGAGATCACCACGTACGGCGACACGTCGCGCGAGCACCTGGCGCAGATCGGCGGCACGGGCGTGTTCGTCGCCGCGCTGCGCGACGCACTGCTGCGGGGTGAGGTGGACTTCGCGGTTCACTCGCTCAAGGACCTCCCCACCGCGCAGCACGAGGGCCTGGTCGTGGCCGCCGTGCCGGTGCGTGAGGACCCGCGGGACGTGGTCGTCGCCCGGGACGCGCGCAAGCTGACCGACCTGCCGCGCGGTGCGCGCATCGGTACGGGGGCGCCGCGCCGCATGGCGCAGCTGAACGCGTACGCCCGCACCCACGGCATGGAGATCGAGACGGTCCCGATCCGGGGCAACGTCGACACGCGCATCGGATACGTCCGCAGCGGTGAGCTGGACGCGGTCGTGCTGGCCGCCGCCGGGCTGAACCGGGTGGGACGCATCGACGAGGTGACCGACTTCCTGTCGGTCGACACGGTTTTGCCGGCCCCCGGCCAGGGGGCACTGGCGGTCGAATGTCCCGCGGACAACGCGGACCTGATCGCCGCGCTCGCCGAGCTCGACGACCCGTTCACGCGGGTCGCCGTAACGGCCGAGCGGTCACTGCTCGCCGCCCTGGAGGCCGGCTGCAGCGCACCCGTCGGGGCGCTGGCCGACCTTCTGGCCGACGGGCAGACTGTCAAGGAAATGCGCCTGCGCGGCGTCGTCGGCACGACCGACGGCTCGACGCTGGTGCAGCTGTCCACCACCGGTCCCGTGCCCCAGACGCACGAGGCGGCGATGGCACTCGGTCGCGACATGGCCACCGAGATGCTCGCCCAGGGCGCGGCCGGTCTGATGGGGGAGCGAGCACATTGAGCCCCACCGCCTTTCCCGCCGGTCCGGAACACGGGCACGTCACCTTCCTCGGTGCCGGACCCGGAGATCCGGGACTGCTGACTCTGCGCGCCGTGGAGGCGCTGACCCACGCGGACGTCCTCGTCGCCGAGCACGAGGTGCTCGACGTCGTACGGACGCACGCGAGGCAGGGTGTGTCGGAGGTGCACACGGATGCCGATCCGTCGGATCCGGGCACAGGCACGCCACAGCTGACGGTTGTTGACGGTGCGTCAACGGCCGTCGGTGTCCCCGCTGTGCGGGATGCCGCACATCTTGTCATGGAGGCCGCGCGGGGCGGCAGGCGGGTCGTGCGTGCGGTGACCGGTGACCCCGGGCTCGACGCGTACGCCGCCGAGGAGATGCTGGCCTGCGCCGCGGCCGGGGTGCCCTTCGAGGTCGTCCCCGGCATCGCGAACGCCGTCGGCGTACCCGCGTACGCCGGTGTGCCGCTGCGGGACGCGGAGGGCGCGGACGTGCGCTTCCTGGACGCCCGTACGGCGTCGGACCGCTGCTGGACCGAGGTGGGCGCCTCCGACGGCACGGTGGTCGTGTCGACGACGCTCGACTCGGTCGCCGCGGCGGCCGGCGAGCTGGTGTCGGCGGGCCGCAAGCCGGACACCCCGCTGACGGTGACGATCGCCGGTACGACGACGCGGCAGCGCACCTGGACGGCGACGCTCGGCACGGTCGCCCAGACCCTGAAGCAGGCGAAGGTGCTGCCGTCCCCGGACGGCGGCCGCCCGGTGATAGCCGTGGTCGGCGAGCGCAGCGCATCCGCCCGGCGCGACCAGCTCTCGTGGTTCGAGTCCAAGCCGCTGTTCGGCTGGAAGGTCCTCGTCCCGCGCACGAAGGAGCAGGCGGCGTCGCTCTCCGACCAGCTTCGGTCCTACGGCGCGGTCCCGCACGAGGTGCCGACCATCGCCGTCGAACCGCCGCGCACCCCGCAGCAGATGGAGCGGGCGGTCAAGGGCCTGGTCACGGGCCGCTACGAGTGGATCGCGTTCACGTCGGTCAACGCGGTGAAGGCGGTCCGCGAGAAGTTCGAGGAGTACGGCCTGGACGCCCGCGCCTTCGCCGGCATCAAGGTCGCGGCGGTCGGCGAGCAGACGGCCAACGCCCTCATCGCCTTCGGCGTGAAGCCGGACCTGGTGCCGAGCGGCGAGCAGTCGGCCGCCGGTCTCCTGGAGGACTGGCCGCCCTACGACCCGGTCTTCGACCCGATCGACCGCGTCTTCCTCCCTCGCGCCGACATCGCCACGGAGACCCTGGTCGCCGGTCTGATCGAGTTGGGCTGGGAGGTCGACGACGTCACCGCGTACCGCACGGTGCGCGCCTCGCCGCCCCCGGCCACGACCCGGGAGGCCATCAAGGGCGGCGGCTTCGACGCGGTGCTCTTCACCTCGTCGTCCACGGTCCGCAACCTGGTCGGCATCGCGGGCAAGCCGCACAACGTCACGGTGATCGCCTGCATCGGCCCGGCGACGGCCAAGACGGCGGAGGAACACGGCCTGCGCGTCGACGTCATGTCCCCCGAGCCGTCCGTCACCAAGCTGGCGGAGGCCCTGGCCGACTTCGGCCTGCGGCGCCGGGCGGCGGCCCTGGAGGCCGGGGATCCGGTGACCCGGCCGAGCGAACGGCGGCCGGGGTCGCGGAGACGGCGGTCCTCGACCTGAGGTGTATGCGGGGCGTCCCTGGTTTCAGGGGCGCCCCGTTGTCGTTCCCAGGGACGCCGTCCAGGCGGCGGGGGTGAGGGACAGCCGGGGGCCGGTGGGGTTGTCGGAGCCGCGGACGGGTGTCGGCGAAGCCGGGCGGGCGGCCTGAACCGCTGGTTGGACGGCCGCGCCCGGGACGCCGCTCACCGGCAGCGGCCCCAGAGCTCCTCTGCGAAGGCCGGGAAGGCGGCGCGGGCCTCCTTGACGATGTCCGCGGCCGGGCGGCGTGGGGTGGTGGCGTGGCGTTCGGCGAGGGCGGTGAGTGCCGGGTCGGGGCGTGACACGGGGCCGAAGAGGACCGCCTCTGCCGGGCCGGTGCCGTCGGCCAGCAACCACAGGAAGTCGGACAGGTTCCCGGCGACCACGTCGCATTCGCCCTCCGACCCCACGAACACCACGGGCTGCTCGGTGAGAGGGCGGCCGGGGCGTCCGTGCCAGAGGGCCGCGAGGCCGCCGCTGCCGTCCTGGCCGAACACGCGGTAGGCGGAGCCGTCGGCTTCGGGGTTTCCCGTCCACTGGCGCAGCCAGTGCGTGGTCTCCTCGGCGGAGTCGAAGGCCGCGTAGGGCTCGAAGTCGATGCCGTCGCCGTCGGCGTAGTCGAACTCGAAACGGGCCACGTCGGCCAGGGCGGGGGGAAGGCGGCAGTCGTCACCGGGTGTCTCGCTCATGGGCGCACAGTAGACGGCTGCGCCGACAACGGCCGGTGCAGCCCGCTCAGGTCCAGTGCCGGGGCGGGTGGCAGGGGGGCCGGACGGGGCGGCGGGTCGGCCTGGAAGGACTGGAAGAGGTAGGTCAGGAGGCGGTGGGCGGCGGGGACGGCGGTTTCGGGGGGCTGGGAGGCCAGGCCGCTCACGGCCAGCAGGAGCAGGGGGATGTCGGCGGGGGAGAAGTCCTCGCGGAGCCGGCCGGCGTCGCGGGCGCGCCGGACCAGGTGGGTCAGGCGCTCCTCGGCGCAGGCGCGCTCCCGGTCGTAGTCCAGGGACGCCGGGAAACCGGCCATGAACACCGTCTCGAAGCCGCGGTCGGTGACCAGCGTGGTGCACACCTTGCGCAGGAGCGTGTACAGGCCGTGTCCCGGGTCGGGGTCGGCCAGGGCCTCCTCGAACGCGGTCGCGCACACGGCGAGCTGGTCGTCGAAGGCGGCGGTGACGAGGGCGGACCGGGTGGGGAAGCGGCGGTAGAGGGTGGCCACGCCGACGCCGGCCCGGCGGGCGACCGCGCTCATCGGGGCGTCCACGCCTTGGGCGGCGAAGACCTCGCGCGCGGCCTCCAGGACCCGTTCGCGGTTGCGGCGGGCGTCGGCGCGCAGAGCGTCCGGCGGTGGGGTTCCGGGGGTGTGCTCCGGGGGGTTGTGAGAGGGCTGGGCAGGCATGTTTCTCACTTCCGAGGTAAGTGGAGGGGGTCGTCCACTTATGGGTCTAGCGTGAGATTAGCAGCGGAGGCGGGCCTCGTCTCCGTGCTTTCCGAACGCGAAGTGGATGTTGGGTCATGGGTGAGATGAAGGCGGTCCTCTTCGACCGTTTCGGGCCTCCGGAGGTGCTCTACGTCGGGCGGCGGCCGGTGCCGGCCATCGGGCCCGACGAGGTGCTGGTGCGTGTGCGTGCCGCCGCGGTCAACGGGGGCGACCTGCACGACCGGACGGGGAAGGTGCGCCTGGTGACCGGGCGGACCTTTCCCAAGGGGTGCGGCCTCGACTTCGCGGGGGAGGTGGCCGAGGTCGGGGCCTCGGTGCGCGGGGTCCGGGAGGGCCAGCGGGTGTGGGGGCTGCTGGGGCGCCGGACCGGCAGCATGGCCGAGTACGTCGCCGTCAGCCCGCGGCGGATCGCGCCCGCACCGGAGAACCTCACGCCGGAGGAGGCCGTCTCGCTGCTCGCGGGCGCGACCACGGCGGTGACCGCGCTGCGCGACAAGGCCGCCCTCCAGCCCGGTGAGCGGCTGCTCGTGCGGGGCGGGAGCGGCGGCGTGGGCAGTGTCGCCGTGCAGGTGGGAAAGGTGCTCGGGGCGCGTGTCGTCGCGCTCGCGGGCGGGCGGAACCTCGACTTCGTGCGGGGGCTGGGCGCCGAGGAGGCGCTGGACCACCGGACGACCGCGCTGTCCGCGCTCGGCCGCTTCGACGTCGTCCTCGACACCGTCGGCACCGAGCAGGCCCGGGTACGGCGGTTGCTGGCGCCGGGCGGGCGCATGGTCGCCGTCGCCGCCGACCTCGACCGGCCGCTCGCGTGGCTGGGTACCGTGCTCGGTTCCGCCGTCCACGGCAAGGGGCGCATCCGCTTCTTCAGCGGCAACCCCGACGGCGCACTGCTCGCCGAGGCCGCCCGGCTCGCCGAGCGCGGTGACATCGTCCCCGTCGTCGACACCGTCCATCCGCTCGACGGGGTCGCCGACGCCCAACGCGCCCTGGCGGCCGGTGGCGTGCGGGGCAAGCACGTCGTGCGGGTCGCATAGGGGGCTGGTGCCGGCACGCCCACCCGGGTCATGCCCCCGGATCCTCCGTCACGGGCAGGCACTCGCCGAGCAGGTCGACGACGTCGCGCCAGGCGCGCTGCGCGTGTCGTGGGTGGTGGCCGACGCCGGGGACCGTGGGATGGTCGACCGGCGGGTGGTGGAAGGCGTGCAAGGCGCCGCCGTAGACCGTGAGGCGCCAGTCGACGCCCGCGGCCTGCATCTCGGCGGTGAACGCGTCCCGTTGCGCGGGCGGCATGATCGGGTCTTCGGACCCGACCCCGGCCCACACCGGGCAGCGGATGCGCGCCGCCTCGCCCGGCCGGCCCGTGGTCAGTGCGTTGACCGTCCCGATCGCGCGCAGGCCGACGCCCTCACGCCCGAGTTCCAGCGCGATGGCGCCCCCGGTGCCGTAACCGACAGCGGCGATCCGGTCGGGGTCGGTCCGCGGTTCGGCGCACAGCACGTCGAGCGCCGCACGGCCGATGCCCCGCATCCGGTCGGCATCAGCGAGCAGCGGCATGCAACGGGCCAGCATCTCCTCGGGATCACCCAGATAGCGCCCGCCGTGAAGGTCGAAGGCCAGCGCTACGTATCCCAGCTCGGCGAGAGCATCGGCCCGGCGGCGTTCGACGTCGCTGAGCCCCATGCCCTCCGGTCCGAGCAGCACCGCGGGCCGGCGGCCGGCACCGGCCGGGAGCGCGAGGTGCCCGATCATCGTCAAACCGTCGGCCGGGTACTCGACCGTACGCGTCGTGGTCGTCGTCATGAGACTGGACCGTAGCGATCATGGATCCCGGTCCGGCCGGTGTTCTGCCGCCGGCAGAGCGGCGCGGGTGCCGTGCGTTGACAGTCCGGCGGGCCGGTGCGTGTAATGACGGTGGTGCCGCGTGGCGCCGGTCAAAGAGCAGTGGGCCGGCCGGCGACCGGGCGAGCGCCCTTCATGCAAGGGGTCCGTGATGCGTTCATACTCCGCGCCCTGATTCCGAGTCGCCCGACGCGGCGTTTCCGCGCGTCGGCTCTCGTGCTCGTCCCTCGTTCCCCGCACGCCGCGGCACGTGTCGTCGCCGTCGCCGTGGCCTGCCGTTCCGGAGAAACAGAAACGTATGCCCACATCGTTCCACCAGTCCGTCATCGACGAGTTCCGCGCCAACGGGGGGAAGGTCGGCGGTCCCTTCGCAGGCGGTGACCTGCTGCTGCTGACCACCACCGGCGCCAGATCGGGCGCCTCGCGGACCACTCCGCTCGGGTACGTCCGCCACCACGACCGCCTTCTCGTCGTCGGGTCCAATCTCGGCGGCCCCCGGCATCCCGGCTGGTACCACAACCTGCTCGCCCACCCCGTGGTCCGGGTGGAGGTGGGCACCGAGAGCTTCGAGGCGCTGGCGGTGCCTGCCGAGGGTGCCCGGCGCGAGGAACTGTTCGCGCACGTGGTGCGGGCCTCGCCCGGCTACGGCGACTACCAGGCCCGTACCGCTCGGCTGCTGCCGGTCGTGGTGCTGGAGCGGGCCGAGCCCGAGGAGTGGGAAGGGCGGCCCCGGGAAGTGCGTACCCTCGCCGACAAGGTGCTGGAGGTGCACACCTGGCTGCGGGGGCAGGTGCGGCAGGTGCGGGCCGAGACCGAGGCGTACTTCGCTGCGCCGGGGGCGGACGGAGCGCCGCCGAGCCTCGGGTTGCAGATCCGGCAGCGGTGCCTGGCGTTCTGCCAGGCACTGGAGTTCCACCATGTGAGCGAGGACGGGCACCTGTTTCCGGGGATCGCCCGGCACCACCCCCATCTGACCGACGTCTTCGACCGGCTCGCCGACGAGCACCGCACGGTCGCCCGCGTCCAGGGGGAGCTGGCCGCCCTGCTGGACGGTCTCGCCATCGCCGATCCGGCGTGTTTCCGGGCCGAGTTGGACGAGATGTCCGCGCAGCTCAACGCGCATCTCGACTACGAGGAGGAGGTGTTGCTGCCGCTGCTGGCCGACGTGCCGTGGCCCCCGGCCGGGGCGACCGGGCCGGCGGCCACGCCTTAGGCGGACTCCAGCAGTTCCTTGAGCCGGGCCAGGTCGGCGGTGACCATGGCGGCGTCACGCTCGAAGTCGGCGTCGGTCGTCCCGGGCTGCCGGCGGAGGGTGAACACGACCTCGCTCCCGGTGTCGTCGGCGATGACGCGGACCGGGTTGCAGACGGTCTCCCCGGAGGGGAGCGTGACGTGGTGGTCGAGTACGCCCAGGTCGTTGCGCGGGGTGAAGGCGACCTTGACCCGGCCCAGGGGGGAGGAGTCCGCGATCCATTCGCCCGCGACCTTCTCGATGGTTCCGCCGAGGCCGTGGGCCCACGCGGGCAGGTTGGCCGGGTCCGAGGCGTAGGCGTAGACGTCGGTCGCGGTGCGGTCGATGTGGATGCCGAGGTGGCGGGACTCCGTGCCGGTGCTGTTCATGGCAGCGACGGTAGCGGGGCGCCGTCGCCGCTCTCTTGAACGAATCGGACATCGCGTGTCCGCCCGGCGCCCCCTAGTGGTGCCAGGCGCGGCCGCCCGTGTTGTGGATGACGCGCTGGAGCACCTTCATCGTGGTCAGGTACTCCTCGTCGGAGATTCCGGCGTGGCGTTCCGTCCACAGGTCGTCCTGGAGGGCGGCGGCCTTCTCGAAGAACGCCCGGCCCTCCGGGGTCAGGGAGAGGCGGCCGTCCGAGGTCTCCGCGTCCTGCACGATCCAGCCCGCCGTGACCGTCGCGTCGATCTCCGACTCCATCGCCTCCGGGCCCGTGTCGAGGTAGTTCCGCAGGAGCTCGGAGACCTCGGCGCGGGTCTTCGGGGTGTCCGCGCGGGCCACCTGGGCGAGGACCCACCACTGGGGCTGGGTCGTGCCGAGTTCGGCGAGGGCCGCCCGGGTGCGGGTGACGACGGCCTTGTACGCCGCCCAGGTCCAGTAACCGATGGGCTGGCGGACGAGTTCCGTGTCGGTGTGTGAGTAGTCCATGGCGTCGAACGTAGAAGCTGAAGTTTGGTTGAGGTCAAACGTTGCCCGGGCCGGACCGGGCCGACTCCCCGTCGGCAAAGGCACGGGTGGGACGGGCGTAGCGTGGGTGGTATGACGACGTACGGATCCTTTCCCGGCGCCCGGCCCCGGCGGCTGCGGACCACCCCCGTGATGCGTCGGATGGTCGCCGAGACCCGGCTGCACCCCGCCGACTTCATCCTCCCCGCCTTCGTCCGCGAGGGCGTGAGCGAGCCGGTGCCGATCGCGGCGATGCCCGGGGTCGTGCAGCACACGCGGGACACGCTCAGGAAGGCGGCCGCCGAGGCGGTCGAGGCCGGGGTCTCCGGGATCATGCTCTTCGGGGTGCCGGAGGACGGGAAGAAGGACGCCGCGGGGACGGCGGGGACGGATCCCGACGGGATCCTCCAGGTCGCGCTGCGGGACGTACGGGCCGAGGTGGGGGACGAGCTGCTCGTCATGTCCGACCTCTGTCTCGACGAGTTCACCGATCACGGGCACTGCGGGGTCCTCGACGACCAGGGGCGGGTCGACAACGACGCCACCCTCGAGCGGTACGCCGAGATGGCGCAGGTCCAGGCCGACGCGGGCGCCCACGTCGTCGGGCCCAGCGGAATGATGGACGGGCAGATCGGGGTCATCCGCGATGCCCTCGACCAGATCGGGCGGGAGGACGTCGCGATCCTGGCGTACACCGCCAAGTACGCCTCCGCCTTCTACGGGCCCTTCCGCGAGGCCGTCGGCTCCTCGCTCAAGGGCGACCGCAAGACCTACCAGCAGGACGCCGCCAACGCGCGGGACGCGATGCGCGAGCTGGCGCTGGACCTGGAGGAGGGCGCCGACATGGTGATGGTCAAGCCGGCCGGTCCCTACCTCGACATCCTCGCCAAGGTCGCCGAGGCCTCGGACGTGCCCGTCGCCGCCTACCAGATCTCCGGCGAGTACTCGATGATCGAGGCCGCCGCCGAGAAGGGCTGGATCGACCGCGACCGGGCCATCCTGGAGAGCCTCACCGGGATCAAGCGGGCGGGTGCGCGCAACATCCTGACGTACTGGGCGACCGAGGTCGCCCGCACGCTGCGCTGAGCGACCTGTGCCGGCCCTTCCGGCAGGACGTGCGGGTGCGCTCACCCCTTCAGTACTCGAGGGCGTTCGACGCGCTCGTCTGCCAGTAGGTGACCGTGAGCGCGGTGTCGACGTACACGCCGCCGGAGGGCAGCTTGACCCGGGCGATGGAGCCGTCCTGGAAGGGGACGGTGAGGGTGGTCGTCTCGTAGCCGTTCTCGCCGCTGCCGTCACCTGACGACAGGCGGACGCCGGCGTAGCCGGACTCGCCGGGGGCCAGCGTCGTCAGCGACTGCGGCTTGCTGGACTCCGCGACCGGCGGCACCGCCTGGGCCTCGCCGAACCGCGCCGCCGGGTACGGCGGCAGCGCGCAGGTCTTCGAGCCGGTGTTGGTGGCGGTCAGCAGCAGGTGGTTGATCGGGCGGGGCGCGTTCGCCGCGGTGATCCGTACGTCGGAGGCGGAGCACTTCCCGGGGAGGTCCGAGTCGGAACCGGAACCGGAACCGGAGCCCGAGCCGGACGCGTTGTCGTTTCCGGCGGAGCCCGTCGAGCCCGTCGAGCCCGTGGAGCCCGTCGAACCTGTCGAGGCCTTGTCGCCCTTCGTGCCGCCCGCCGGCCCGGTGTCGTTGCCGTCCGCCGACGCGGAGGCGGGGGCGGAGGCGGAGGCGGAGGGGTCGGGTGCCGGGGAGCCCGTGAGCTCGTCGCCCTCGCAGGCCGTCAGGGAGAGCGCGGCCAGCGCGACCGTGGTGGCGGCGAAGAGGCGGGTACGGGTGATGCGGCGTGCGGACATGGAAGTTCTCCTTCGGAAGTGGGAGTCGGGGCGAGCCGCTCGACCGTTCACCGGGAGCGGCTGCTTTGATGACCACAGCTTGCGGCCGTGCTCGTCCCGGCCGCCAGCACCGGGGGAACATGCGGGACGCTGGGACGCCGGGAACGCTCTGACCTGCGGGAACAATGTCCTTCTGGGATGCGGTACGGGGATGCGAGAAGTGGGAGGAACGGTGGCGGGGGACGACTTCGCGGGACTGCTTCGGGAGCTGAAGGAGCGGTCCGGACTCAGCTACGGGGCACTCGGCAAGCGGCTGCACATGAGCGGCTCGACCCTGCACCGGTACGTCAGCGGGGAGGTGGTGCCGGTCGAGTTCGCGCCCGTCGAACGCTTCGCCCGCGTGTGCCGGGCGACGCCCGCGGAACTGCTCGAACTCCATCGCCGCTGGATCCGCGCGGACGCGCTGCGCGGCGTGAAGAAGGAGGAGACCGAGGGCGGCGGTGAGGCTCCCGAGGACGTCGGGGGTGCGGAGGGCGCGAAGGGCGCCGAGGGCGTCAGCGGCGCCGAGGACGTCAGGAGTGCGGACGGCGCGGAGGGCTCCCAGGGTGCCGAGGGCGCCGATGAGTCCAACGGCGCCGATGAGTCCGACGGCGCCGAGAGTCCGGCGGCCCCGGACAACGCCCCGGCCGCCCCGCCGGTTTCCGCGGTGTCCCCCGCCCCGTCCGCGCCCGCGCCCGAGGCCCGGATCGTGTCGGACGCCGAGCCCGTCCGCGACGCGCCCGCCCCGTCCCGCCGCCGCGTCCCGCGCGCCGCGCTCTACGCCGCGGCCGGCGTCGTCGCCGTCAGTGCCGCCGTGGCGCTCGTGGCGAACCTCGTGTCGTCCCCGGACTCCACCGCCGGGAGCCGCGGTCCCGCCGGGGCCGTCGCGCCGTCCTCCGTGTCGCTGTCCGCGTCCGCCACCGCATCGGCGTCCCCGCGTACGAGCGCGTCCGTGTCGTCCTCCCCGTCCGTCTCGGTCTCCGCCTCCCCGTCCGGGCCGCCGTCCGCGTCACCGTCGCGGCCGGGTGCCGCCGCGCCGGACCGTCAGGCGCCGCCCACCGGGACCCCGTTCACCGTGTCGACCAACCCCTACTACTGGTACCTGCCCTGCGACCACGCCTTCCTGGTCGACCGCAGCCCGGAGAACGTGCCGAAGCCGCCGCCGCAGCAGGGCGCCGTCGGCTGGGCCGTCCCCCTCAAGGCGGTCTCCGCGAACCACCAGGAGGCCGTCCTCACCGTGCAGGGCACCGGCCCCGAGACGGTGATCCTGGAGGACCTGCACGTCCGGGTGGTGAGCAGCGGGCCGGCGCTGGACTGGAACCAGTACGTGATGGGCAACGGCTGCGGCGGCCAGGTGGACACCACGTCCTTCGACGTCTCGCTCGACCTGGGCACCCCGACGGCGACGCCCATCGGGGGACAGCGGGACTTCCCGTACAGCGTCAGCGAGTCCGACGCGGAGGTCTTCCACGTCACCGCGCACACCAGCGAGCACGACGTCAGCTGGTACCTGGAACTGGAGTGGTCCAGCGGCGGACGGCACGGCATCACGCGCGTCGACGACCACGGCAAGCCGTTCCGCACCAGCGCCTCCCGGGACGCCTCCCCCTACGCCTACCCGCTCGGCGGTAAGGGCTGGGAGGCGGTCGAGGGCGGCTGAGGGGGAGAGGGTGCGCCGGACTGGTGCCAAGTCGGCGCGTCGGCCGGGTTGTTGGACGTAGTTTGAGCTTCTGGTTCGCTTCGTCAGGTGACAATCGAAAGGTGGGACGCCCGTGTCCGGTGACGCCCTCAGCCAGGACCCCGCGGAGCTGCGGCGGAGGATCGACAGCAGCAAGGCGCATCCGGCGCGCGTCTACGACGTCTTCCTCGGCGGCAAGGACCACTACCCCGCCGACCTCGACGCGGCGGCCGCCGGGCTCGCCGCCAACCCGCGCGGGTACCTCGACGTACGGCACAACCGCGACTTCCTGCGGCGCGCGGTGACCGCGCTCGCCCGCGAGGACGGCATCCGGCAGTTCCTCGACATCGGGACCGGGCTGCCGACCGCCGAGAACGTGCACCAGATCGCCCAGCGCATCGCCCCCGAGTCGCGGGTCGTCTACGTCGACAACGACCCGGTCGTCCTCGCCCACGCCCGCGCCCTGCTCACCAGCAGCCCCGAGGGACGTACGGACTACATCGACGCCGATCTCAAGAGTCCGGCGCGGATCCTCGAACAGGCCGCGCGGACCCTCGACTTCGACCGGCCCGTGGCGCTCTGCCTCGTCGCCGTCCTGCACTTCGTGGAGGACGGGGAGGCCTACCCGATCGTCCGCGAACTGGTCGACGCGCTGCCCGCCGGGAGCAGGCTCGTGCTCAGCCACCTCACGGAGGACCTCAACCCGGAGAGCATCCGCGCGGTCCAGCGGACGTACACCGAGCGGGGCTTCACCTTCGTGCTGCGCTCCCGCGACGACGTCGGGCGCTTCTTCACCGAGTCCGGTCTCGAGCTCGCCGGGCCGGGGGTCGTGCCGGCGCACCACTGGCGTCCGGACCACGCGGCGCCGGTGCCGGAGCAGCCGGAGGAGTCGTACCTCGCCGGCCTCGACGACATCGAGAAGGTCCGGTACAAGGACATCAACGACGTCACGGACGCCGACATCAACGTGTACGGCGGGCTGGGCGCCAAGGGCTGACACCCGGCGGCCGCGTCACGCGAGTCGCACGGGTGTCCGGATCGCGGAAAGGCGCCTGTAGACGGCACGTACTTCTTTACGCTGCGCGCATGACCGTGACCGAGAACGCGCCCGCCGCAACCGCCACCGTGACCGCTTCACCGCCGCCGCTGGCCGCGCGGGCCCGCTCGATCGGGGGTTCGCCCGTACGGGACATCCTCGCCGTCACCGCCCGCCCCGAGGTGATCAACTTCGCGGGCGGGCTGCCGGCCCCCGAACTGTTCGACGCCGACGGCATCGCCGCCGCCTACCGGGACGTCCTCGCCGAGACGCCCGCACGGGCCCTCCAGTACTCCACGACCGAGGGCGAGCCCACGCTGCGGGCCGCGCTCGCCGCCCGCACCTCGGCACGCGGACTGGCCACCGGCGCCGACGACCTCCTCGTCACCACCGGCTCCCAGCAGGCGCTGTCGCTGCTCGCCACCGCGCTGCTCGAACCCGGCGACACCGTCCTCGTCGAGCGCCCCTGCTACCTGGCCGCGCTCCAGGCCTTCGGCCTCGCGGGCGCCCGGGTGGTGGCCGTGCCCGGGGACGAGGACGGGATGGACCCCGGGGCACTGGAGGAGCTGGTGGTGCGCGAGCGCCCCAAACTGCTCTACACGGTCCCCACCTTCTCCAACCCCACCGGCCGCACCCTGCCCGCCGCCCGCCGCGCCGCCGTCGCCGAGGTCGCCGGACGGTGCGGCCTGTGGATCGTCGAGGACGACCCGTACGGCGAACTGCGCTTCGAGGGTGAGCGGGTGCCGTGGATCGCCTCCTACGAGGGCGCCCGCGACCGGACGGTGCTGCTGGGCTCCTTCTCCAAGGTCATGGCGCCCGGCCTGCGCCTGGGCTGGCTGCGGGCGCCCGACGGGCTGCGCCGGGCCTGCGCGGTCGCCAAGCAGGCCGCCGACCTGCACACCCCCACCGTCAACCAGCTCGCCGCCGCCCGCTACCTCGCCGACCGGGACCTGGACGCCCACGTCGCCCGCGTCGCCGCCGCCTACGGCGCACGCCGGGACGCCATGCTCGCGGGCCTGGCGGACGCCCTCCCGGCCGGGTCGGCGTGGACCCGTCCCGAGGGCGGCATGTTCCTGTGGGCCCGGTTGCCGGACGGGTACGACACCACCGCCCTGCTCCCCGAAGTGGTCCGGCACGACGTGGCGTACGTCCCCGGCGCCCCCTTCCACGCCGGTGAGCCCGACCGCGCCACGCTGCGGCTCTGCTTCGTGACGCAGACGCCGGACGAGATCGCGGAGGGGCTGCGGCGGCTCGGGGACGGGCTGCGGACCGCGCGCTAGACCGACACCGGCCGGGTCACTCCGGCCGGGTCACTCCCTGGCCGTCGCGACCGTCACCGCCCGGACCCGCAGCGCCACCCGGCCGGGCAGGGCGGTCGCGACGAGGGTGAGGAGACCGGCCCCGGCGAGTCCCGCCTCCGATCGTCTCCTGGCCTGCGCGCCGACCATGCCGAAAGTGGTGCTGTCACCCAGTACCTGGTCGGGGCTCCGGCCCCACTGGAGCGTTGTCGCACCGCGGAGGTCGGAGCGCGGGCGCTGATCGAGGCTGCCATGGACGCGCGTCGCCTCGGCCACGGTCCGGCCCTGCCGCTGGCTTTCCCTGAAGCGGCCTCCGACAGCCAGGTGGGCAGGGGACATCCCCGCCCACCGAGGTTTGCCCGGCGGTCAGGCGCCCCGGTACAGCTCGGCCACGCGGGAGGCGAGGTCGAGTGCCTGGCGCCGGTTCAGCCGGGGGTCGCAGGCGGTGGTGTAGCGCTGCGGGAGGTCGTCGGTGTGCACCGGGTCGGCCCCGCCGACGCATTCCGTGACGTCCTCGCCGGTGAGTTCCAGGTGGATGCCTCCCGGGTGGGTGCCCAGCGCGCGGTGCACCTCGACGAAGCCGCGGATCTCGTCCAGGATCACGTCGAAACCGCGCGTCTTGTGGCCGCTGGGGGCGGTGAAGGTGTTGCCGTGCATGGGGTCGGTGACCCAGCCGACCGCGGCGCCCTCGGCGAGGGCCTTCTCGACCAGTGCGGGCAGGACGTCCCTGATCCGGTCGGCTCCGGCACGTACGACGAAGGTGAGGCGGCCGGCCTCCCGGTCGGGGTCGAGGCGTTCGATGTAGCGCAGGACCTCGTCGGTCTCCGTCGTCGGGCCGAGCTTGACGGCGACCGGGTTGCGGATCCCCGCCAGGAAGTCGAGGTGCGCGCCCTCGGGGGCGCGGGTGCGCTCGCCGACCCACAGGAGGTGGCCGCTGGTCCCGTACCGGGCTCCGGTCGTGTCGTCGGTGCGGGTCAGGGCGTGCTCGTAGTCGAGGAGCAGGGCCTCGTGGCTGACGAAGAACTCCGGGGGGCCGTCCACCGCCCCGGGTATGTCCGCGCCCGCCTGCCCCTCCGGCGCCCCGTGCGCGTACGTACGCAGCAGGTCCAGGGTGGTCGCGGACGCCTCGTACATGCGCTCCATGCGCTGCGGGTCGGGACGGCGTCCCGCCGCGGTGAACTCCAGGCTGTTGACCGCGTCCCCCCGGTAGGAGGGCAGGGCGCTCCCATCCCGGTGCTCGACGGCGCTGGACCGCGGCTTCGCGAACTGGCCCGCCATCCGGCCGACCCGCACCACCGGCAGGGCGGCCCCCCGGCCCAGCACGCCGGCCATGCCCCGCAGCAGCTCCAGCTTGCCGTGCACCGCCTGCGGGGTGACGCCCGCGAAGGTCTCCGCGCAGTCGCCGCCCTGGAGGAGCAGCGCCTCGCCGCGCGCCACCGCCGCGAGCCTCCCGCGCAGCCGGTCGCACGCCTCGGCGTGTACCAGGGGCGGCGCCTTCGCGAGCCGTCCTGTCACCGCGCGCAGTTCCTGCGGTTCGGGCCAGTCGGGCTGCTGGGCCGCCCGCTGCCCCGCTTCCGTACCGATACCGCCCATGACGCCGACCATTGCGTGCCCCCTCCTCGTTCGGTTTCCGGCTTCACCCCAATTCACGGCGCGGGGGCCGGTCAAGCAAACCGCAATTGGTCCGCACGGCGGGCCGGGAAATGGACTGGTTGTCCGTGGACGGCAGTTGGTTCTATTGCCGGGCCGAAACCGCTCGAGAAGGCGGCGGAAGCGCGCCGCATCACGTCCGACGGGAAAGTCCAGTGCCCGTTCAACGATCACAGAGAGATCATCCATGCCAGGAAAGCCATCGGGAACGCGACCGATACCCGTGCGGGTGACGGTCGACGACCTCCCCGCGCACGACCCGCTCGGGCTCCTCACGCACCTCCAGGAATCGGCCGACACCCAGGACGCCTTCCTGCTGGAGGGCTACGACGGTTCCCAGGAGCACCGGACGTCCGCCGTCGTCGGCAGCGGCCGGCTCTGCGAGATCCGCGTCTTCGGGAGCACGGGAGGCAGCACGGGCGGCAAAAGCGTGGAGGGCGGTGCCCCGGGGCGCGTCGAGATCGAGGGCACCCCGCTCCTCGCCGAGGCGCTGGCCGGGGAAGCCGTACGCGTGGGCCTCGTACGGCAGGAGACGGCCGGGGGCTTCACCTTCTCCGCAGCCCGGCAGATGTGGGACCTGCTGGAGGCCGCCCAGCGGCTCTTCGCGGTGGAGACGCAGGTTCCGCTGTCCGCCTTCGCCTTCGGCTTCCTGACGTCGCTGTCGTACGAGTCGACCTGGCTGATGGAGGACCTGCCGCCGCGCCCCGGTCACCCCGAGGGCCCGGACGTGGTGCTCACCCTGTTCCGCGAGACCGTCTGGTACGACGGCCCGGCCGGCACCGTCCGCCGTCTGCGCGCCGAGAGCGAGGCCTTCCCGGCGGCGCAGGGGCCCGACCCCCTGGCGGCGGCGCGCGCGGCAGCCGCGGTCGGCGCGGTCGGCGCGCAGCCCGTGCCGGAGGCCCCCGCCCCGCTGTCCGTGAAGGACAGCGTCGACAAGGCGACCTTCCTGGGGTGGGCGGAGCGCTGCCTGGAGCACATCAGGGTCGGTGACATCTACCAGATCCAGATCGGGCACCGGGTCGACGTCCGTACCTTGCTCACCCCCGGCGACGTCTACCGCCGGCTGCGTCGGCGCAACCCCTCGCCGCACATGTACCTGGCTCCGCGCGCCGGGAGCCTCCTGATCGGTGCGAGCCCCGAGCTGTTCCTGAAGATCTCCGACGGGGAGATCATGATGCGGCCCATCGCGGGCACCACCCGCCGCGGGCCGGACGAGGAGGAGAACGAGCGCCGCATCAAGGAGATGACGGCGAGCACCAAGGAGCGCGCCGAGCACATCATGCTCGTCGACCTGTGCCGCAACGACATCGGCCGGGTCAGCCTGCCGAGCACCCGGCCGGTGGACGACCTGATGTCGGTCCAGGCGTTCTCGCACGTCTTCCACCTGGTGTCGACCGTCTGCGGGCGGCTCGCGGAGGGCGTCGGGGTGTGGGACGCGGTGCGGGCGGCCTTCCCCGCCGGGACGATGACCGGCGCGCCCAAGATCCGCGCCATGGAGATCATCAACGAGCTGGAGGCCGAGCCCCGGGGCAGCTACGCGGGCGCCGTCGGCCTCGTGGACGCGCGCGGCGCCTGGAGCGAGCTCGCGCTGTGCATCCGTACCGTCACCTACGACGGAAGCACCTACTCCACGCAGACCTCGGCCGGGATGGTCGCACAGTCGGACCCCGAGGCGGAGTGGCAGGAGACCCTGACGAAGATGGGCGCGTCCTACTGGGCGCTGACCGGCAAGGAGCTGTGGTGACGCGTCCGAAGAGGGTCCTGCTGATCGACGCGTACGACAGCTTCGTGCACATCATCGACCAGTACCTGCGCACGCTGGGGGCGCACACCGAGGTCGTACGGTCCGGCACGCGCAGCCCGGACCGGCTGGCGGGGCTGGAGCCGGACGCGGTGGTGCTGGGTCCGGGCCCCGGCCACCCGGCGGACTCGGGGCACGTGGAGCTGGTGCACCGGTTCGCCGGGGAGGTGCCGCTGCTCGGCGTCTGCCTGGGGCACCAGGCGATCGGGCTGGCGTACGGAGGTCGGATCGAGGTGGCGGACCAGGTGATGCACGGCCGCACCAGCACGGTGCGGCACGACGGCGCCGGGGTGTTCCAGGGGCTCGGCAACACCCTGGAGGCCACCCGGTACCACTCGCTCGTCGTCGCGGAGCCGCTGCCGGTGGAGCTGGTGACGACCGCGGTCTCCACCGACCACGCGTACGTGATGGGGCTGCGCCACCGTACGCTGCCCGTCGAAGGGGTGCAGTTCCACCCGGAGAGCATCATGACCCCCGGGGGTCTGGAGATCATGCGGAACTTCCTTGCCCTGGGTGGTAGTCGCGAGGACGGTGCAGTCCACGACGAGCGGGCCGGGCAGCTCAGCGTGCGGTGACCGCGGCGGCGATCTCCTCGGTCGCCTGGGCGACCCCGACGCGGGGCAGATGCGCGTGCCCCACCACCAGGGCGGGGGCGTCCCGGGTCGGCCCGGAGTGGAAGCCGGCGCCGCCGCGCACGAGCACCGAGCGGCGCAGGGCTCCCGCCACGACGGCCGCCTCGTCGACCTTGCGGGGCAGCCGCACGTAGGCGTGCAGTCCTGCGGCGGCTCCGAGGACCTCGGCCCCCGGGAGGTGGCGGCGCACCGCGTCCTCCAGGACCTCGCGGCGGCTGCTCGCCGTCTTCGCCAGGCGCCGTACATGCCGGTCGAACAGCCCGCTGCGGAGCAGTTCCGCGAAGGCGAGCTGGGTGAAGGACTCGGTGCCGAGGTCCTGGCGGACCTTGGCGTGCAGGATCCCGTCGAGGAGTTCGTCGGGGGCGGCCAGCCAGCCCAGCCGCAGTCCGGGGCCCAGGAGTTTGCTGGCCGTTCCCGCGTAAACCACCCGCTCGGGGGCCAGCCGCTGGAGGGCCAGCGGGCGCGGGGTCCGTGCGTACCAGAGCCCTCCGTCGTAGTCGTCCTCGACGATCCACGAGTCCGTGTCGCGGGCCCACTCGACCAGTTCCTGCCTGCGCCGCTCCGACAGGGTGACACCGAGGGGGAACTGGTGGGCGGGCGTGACCAGGACGACGCGCGCGGAGGTCGCCGCCAGCGCGCCGACGTCCAGCCCCTCCTCGTCCACCGGCACCGCGACCGTGCGCATGCCGCTGTCCGTGATGAACCGGCGCTGCCCCGGATGGCCCGGGTCCTCCACGGCCACCTCCTCCAGACCGGCCTCCCGCAGTGCGGTGCACAGCAGGCCGAGCCCTTGGGCGAACCCGCCCACGACCACGATCCTCCCCGGCGCGGCGCGTACCCCGTGCCACCGGCCGAGGAGTCTCGCGAGTTCGCCCCGCAGCACCGCCTCGCCGGCCAGTGGCGGGTAGTCGTGGCCCCGGCCGGAGTCCTGCAGCGCGCGCTGGTAGGCGGTGAGCCAGACGGTGTGCGGGAAGGGCAGTGTGTTGGCGCCGCCGGTGCGCAGGTCCCAGCGCACCGCGGGTTCCCGGCCGTTGTCGAGCAGCACCGGCACGACGGACTGCTGAGGCAGGTGGTGCACCACGCGGGTTCCGGCGCCCTGCCGGGACTCCAGGTAGCCCTCGGCGGTGAGCTGACCGTACGCGTCGACCACCACGCTGCGGGCGACCGAAAGGTCCTCGGCGAGCCTGCGGGAGGCGGGCAGGCGTGTTCCGGGGCGCAGAATCCCCGTCTCTATCTCCTCCCGGATGAACTTCTGGATCTGCGAAGTCAGAGATTCACCGGATGTACGGGAAACGGAAACAGACATGTGCAGAGGCACGGGGCTTCTCCCTCCCAATGGGGTGTTCTCACAAGGTGGACTGCAACTCTCACCGGGAAATGGTCTGGTGCCGGTCCGCCCGCTTTCCGAACAATCGATGCACCGCACTGCGAACTTCTGCGAGGGGAAACCGTGATGACCCGGAATGTCGATGTGCCCGTACCCGCCGACCGGCTCTGGTCCGGCCTGCTGAACTCCTTGCTGGAGGCACGGCATCTCTCCGCCGACGAGACCGACTGGGTCATGGAGGAGGTGATGTGCGGCCGTGCCGCGCCCTCGCGGCTCGCCGCGCTCCTGGTCGCGCTGCGGGCGAAGGGCGAGACGACCGACGAGATCGAGGGGCTGACCCGGGCCATGCGCCGGCACGCCGTTCCGCTGCGGGTGGAGGGGCCGGCCGTCGACATCGTCGGTACCGGCGGTGACGGTTCCGACAGCGTCAACATCTCCACGATGTCCGCCGTCGTCGCCGCGGGCGCCGGAGCCCGGGTGGTCAAGCACGGCAACCGGTCGGCCTCCTCGCGGTGCGGTTCCGCGGACGTGCTGGAGGAGTTGGGCGTCGTACTGGACCTGCCGTCCGCCGAACTCGCGGAGGTGGCACAGGAGGTGGGGATCACCTTCTGTTTCGCCCCGCTGTTCCACCCCTCGCTGCGGCACGCCGCGCCGACCCGGCGCGAACTCGGCATCCGTACGGTCTTCAACCTGCTCGGCCCGCTCACCAATCCCGCCCGTCCCTCCGCTTCGGCGGTCGGCGTCGCCGACGCCCGTGCGGCCGCGCCGATGGCGGGCGTCCTTGCCCGCCAAGGCGTCTCGGCCCTGGTCTTCCGCGGTGACGACGGGATGGACGAACTGACCGTCACCACCACGTCCACCGTCTGGTCGATACAGAACGGGGAGGTGCGCGAGGAGACCTTCGACCCCAGGAGCATCGGCATCCCTCTGGCCTCCCCCGCCGACCTGCTCGGCGGCGACCGCGCGCACAACGCCCGCATCGCCCACGACCTGCTGGACGGCGCCCCGGTGCACCGGGGGGTGCGGGACGCGGTGCTGCTGTCCGCGGCGGCCGGACTCGCCGCCCTGGACCCCTCGGACGCACCCGTCGCCCAGCGGCTGGGCGCGGCCGTGGACCGGGCCGCCGCCGCCCTCGATTCGGGGGCGGCGGCAGCGGTCCTGGAGCACTGGGCGGCAGCCACGGGCAAGCGGTCCGGGAGCCTGTGACACCCGGCGTCAGGCCGGGCGCCCCGCGGCCACCAGGGCGGCGACCGCACCCGCGGGGTCGTCCCCGGTGACGAGCGAGGACCCGACCAGGACGGCGTCGGCGCCCAGCCGGGCGTACCGGGCCGCGTCCTCGGGATCCCGCACCCCCGATTCGGCGATACGTACCAGGCCTGCGGGGATCCGGTCGGCGACCCGGGCGAAGGTGTCCGGGTCGACGTTCAGAGTTCGCAGGTCGCGGGCGTTGACCCCGATGACCTCGGCGCCCGCGTCGACGGCCCGTGCGGCCTCCTGCTCGTCGTGCACCTCCACCAGCGGGACGAGGCCGAGCTTCCTGGCCAGCGCGATCAGGTCGGCGAGTTCCCGCCGGCCGAGCGCCGCGACGATGAGCAGAACCAGATCCGCACCGTGGGCGCGCGCTTCGACGACCTGGTAGGCGTCCACGACGAAGTCCTTGCGCAGCAACGGCAGCCGGACCTCGGAACGTACGGTCTCCAGGTCCTCCAGCGAACCGTGAAACCGGCGCGGTTCGGTGAGCACGCTGATCGCGGCCGCCCCGCCCGCCGCGTACCGGGCGGCGAGCGCGGCCGGGTCCGCGATGTCGGCGAGCGGCCCGCGCGCCGGACTGGTGCGCTTGATCTCGGCGATGACCCGGAGCCCGTCGGTGCCGCGCAGACCGTCGATCACCTCGGCGGCGGCGGGGGCCCGCTGTCCGTACTCCCGTGCCCTCTCCCACAGCCGGTCCTCGGGCACGACGGCACGCCGGGCCTCCAGGTCCTCCCTGGCTCCTGCGACGATCCCGTCCAGCACGCTCATCGGGTGGCCCTCGCGGCCGACGGGAGTTCGATCGACAGCCGGTGACGGAAGACGTTCCGGGGGTCCCACGCCTTCTTGATCCGCTGGAGTTCGGGGTAGTTGGGGCCGTAGTACAGCTCGTACCAGGGGACGCCGCTGCGGTTGCGCCGCGCGTCGCGCACGTCGGCGTCCGGGTAGTTGATGTACGCGCCGGCCTCGGGCACGCCGCCGTTCCTCGCGTACGTGCTCTCGTACAGCTCGCGCAGGAAGCCGACGTGGAGGTCGTCCTCCGCCTGGTCGGTCCACTCGCTGACGTACATCAGCATCAGCGCGCTGTCCCGGTGCGGCAGCGCGGTCGCGGCGCTGCGGACGCTGTTGACCTGCCCGCCGTAGGGGGCGATGAGGACGCCGCTGCCGGGGTGGCGGTAGTCGGCGCGGGTCAGCCCGCGGTAGAGGGCCTCGGCCTGCGCGTCGTCGAACGGCTCCTTGTGGTAGGCCGACTTGCCCTTGATGCGCTTGCCGGACGGGCGGTCGGCGAACCCGGACCACTGGGTGGACAGCAGCCAGGGCAGCCTGCTGCGCGCCACCGTCGTGCCGCGCGCGCCCACTCCGGCTCCGACGGCCGCGACGAAGGCGTCCAGCCGCTCCTCCGGGGAAGGCCCCCCTGCTGCGGAACGGGCCGCGGAGAGCTGGATGTTGAGCGCCACCGCTCCACCGGACCGGTGGAAGGCGGCCAGGTGGCTGTAGAGGTCGGCCTGCGCGTCGCCCGGCGCGTTGTGGGCGACGTGCCAGGCGGCGTAGTTCTTCAGGAGCCGGGTGAAGGACCGCTCGTCCAGGTCCGCCCACTGCCACAGCACGGTGCCGACCAGGACCTCCCTCGGCGGCGTGGGCAGGGTCTCCTGGGGGGTGCGGCCGGTCAGGCCGCGCGAACGGAACCAGTAGCGCGTGACGATGCCGAAGTTGCCGCCGCCTCCGCCGGTGTGCGCCCACCACAGATCGCGCCTGCGGGGGTCGGCGGAGTCGCGTGCGGCCACCACCGCGCGGGGGCGGCCCGCCTCGTCGGCGACGACGACCTCGACCGCGTACAGGTGGTCGACGATCAGCCCGAGGGTGCGGTTGAGCGGCCCGTACCCGCCGCCGGTCACATGTCCGCCGAGGCCGACGGTGGGGCAGGAACCGCCGGGGAGCGCTATGCCCCAGCGCTTGAAGAGCTGCTCGTTGACCTCGCCGAGCGTGGCGCCCGCACCGATGCGGATCGCGCGCCGCTCGGCGTCGTACCTGATGTCGTCCATGGCCGACAGATCGATCAGCCGTCGTACGTCACGGTGCGCGCTGAAGTCCTCGAAGCAGTGCCCGCCGCCGCGCACCGCGAGCCGCTCCCCCGCGTCGAGGGCCCGGCGCAGGGCGGTGACGACCTGCTCGGTGGTGTGCGGGACGACGACGCGGTCCGGGGTGCCGATCCAGCGCTGGTTGACGCCGCGCACGAGGTCGCCGTACTGGGGGCCGCCCGGCAGGACCTCGCTCGCGGCGTCGGCCGCGGTGCGCCCGAGCGCCTGGGCCGAGGGCGCCGTGAGACCGGTCGCCGCCACGGCCGCGCCGGTGGCGGCGGTGGCGCCGAGGAAGGCGCGTCGTCGTGTGGTGCGGGTCATCGGAGGGTCTCCTCGGGCAAGGGGTGTGGGTCGGGCTCATGGCGTACGTCGGGCTCATCGCGTACGGCCGGGGGGCCGGCCAGTGCGGCCAGGAAGACCGCCGGGTCCTCCTGCGCCCCTTCGACGACCTGACCGTGGTCGAAGGCGAAGCGGGGAACGGTGGTGATGCCGGCGGCGCGGGCCGCGCGGACCTCGGCGCGCACGTCCTCGTAGCCGTCCGTGGAGCGCAGGTACGCCTCGGCGGCCTCGCGGTCCATTCCGGAGCGCTCCGCCCGGTCGGCGAGCACGCCGACGTCGGAGATGTCCTCGTGCTCGGTGAACATGGCGGCGAAGACCAGCTCCTCCAGCCGGCTCTGGACCGGTCGGCCGTGGACCCGGTGCGCTTGCCCCAGCAGCCGGTGGGCGTTGAGGGTGTTCGCGTTGAACCCGGCGGCGTTGCGGAAAGCGATGCCGTGGCGGGGGCCGGCCGCGGTGACCTGCTCGTCCATGAAGCGGGCGCGGTCTGCGCCGTACTTGCCGGCGAGCCATTCGAGCAGCGGGGTGGCGTGCTCGGGCTGCTCGCCGTCGATCTGGAACGGGTGCAGGACGACCTCGACGTCCGTGCGCCCGGAGCGCTCCAGTGCCTGCTCGAAGGTCCGCTTGGTGATGTAGCACCAGGGACAGTTCACGTCGGACCAGACGTCGACCCTCATGCCAGGGCCTCCGTCCGGGCTCCGGCGGGGACGCCGAGGGACGCACGGTGGTTGACCAGGTCCGGGTCGAAGCCGCCCAAACGCGCGAAGTCCTCGGAGATGTCCCGGAGCTCGGTGCCGGGGAACACCTCCTGAACCGTGCGGAAGCCCTCCGGGGCCCGCTGGTGGGCCAGGTCGATCACGACCTCGGGACCGCGGCGGCGGGTGCTCTTGTGGAGCTCCGTCAGCGGGGTCAGCCGGGCCGCCTCGTAGCCGGCCAGCGCGGCCCTCGGGTCGGACCCCAGGGCCAGTTCGCGGGCCAGGACACGGGCGTCCATGATCGACTGGGTGGCGCCGTTGGAGCCCATCGGGTACATGGCGTGTGCCGCGTCGCCGAGCAGGGTGACCGGGCCGTGCGTCCAGCGGGGCAGCGGGTCGCGGTCGACCATCGGGTAGATGAAGGCCTCGTCGGAGGTCCTGATCAGTGCGGGGACGTCCAGCCAGTCGAAGTCCAGGTCCGCGAAGTCGCCGAGGAACTCGTCGGGTTGCACGGACCGGTTCCAGTCGGCGGCCTCGATGGTCTCGCCGGGCCGCGCGGCCCGGGCCACCGCCCAGTTGAGCAGGACCGCGCCGTCCTCGGGCCGCGGGTCGGACATGGGGTAGACCACGGCCCGGCGCCGGTCGTCCCCGGCGATGATCATGGTGTGGCCGTCCAGGAACGGCGGCGCCCAGGTCGTGCCGCGCCAGACGACCAGCCCGTTCCACGGCGGCGGCCCCTCGGCCGGGTGGAGGGCGGCCCGCACTGCGGAGCGGATGCCGTCCGCCCCGATCAGCGCATCCGCGTCGGTGTGGGAGGCGCCCCCTGCGGCGGTGTGGCGCACCTGCACCCGTACCCGCCCGTCGGGAAGCTCCTCGAAGCCCGCCACCCGGGAGTCGGCCACGATCGTGTCCGGGCCGAGCCGTTCGCGCACGGCATCGGCCAGGACCGCCTGGAGCCGGCCCCGGTGGATGGAGAGCTGGGGCCAGCGGTATCCGGCGGCGCGTCCGCGCGGCTCGTGCCAGATCAGCTGACCGTGCCGGTTGTAGTAGCCCAGGCTGCCGGTCGGCACGGACGCCTTCGACAGCTCGTCGAGGAGACCGATCTCGTCCAGCTCCCGTACGGCGTTGGGCAGGATGTTCAGGCCGACCCCCAGCGGCCGGAAGGCGGCGGCCGCTTCGAGGACCGTCACGTCCGTGACCCCGGCGGCGTGCAGGCTCAGAGCGGTGGTGAGTCCGCCGATGCCCGCTCCGGCGACGACGATGCTCACGCGGACCTCCGCTCGCCGCCGTGGGCGGCGCCGTGTCCATGGCCGCGCGCACCCGGTCGGGTGAGCTGGGAGGTGGCCCGGGTGAGGTCGACGATCTGCTTGAGCAGTTCGACGCTGGCGCCGCCGCTGCCCAGCGGGTAGAGCCGCAGGTCTGCGTCGTACGCCTTCTTGGCGATGCCGAGGTGGCGGCCGCGGAAGACCACGATCACCCGCAGCAGCCGGGCCAGCGCCTCCGCGCTGGCGCGCAGCGCCGGAGCCCTGCGGACGGCTTCCTCGGCGTCGGCGCCGAAGGAGTCGACGAGCCGGGAGACCACGGAGGGGATCCTGTCCCAGTGCGCGTACAGCTCCCGCCAGCGGCGCAGGCTGTAGGGGATGGAGTCCCGCAGGAATTCGGAGTACTCCGGTTCGCTGCGGTCCGAGGCCCAGATCGCCTGGTCGATCAGCCAGAGCGGGACCTGCGCCGCGGCGGGGCCGAGGAGCACGCGCCCGTCGACGGTGATCTCCTCGAAGTAGGGGCGCAGCGTCCGGGCGAAGAACTCCGGGCTCACATGGCTGACCACCATGTCGATGGACTGCACCATCGTCTCGGTGTGCCCGGTCAGCTCGTCGGTGAGCTGCGCGAACTTGGCGTCCTCCAGCGCCAGGTCGCTGAGCCGGGAGGCCAGTTCGAGCCCCTCGCGCAGGTGCGGGAAGACCATCCGGACGGATTCCTGGAGGTACGCCTCCTGGACGTCGCCGGTGTACATGCGCTGGCGGTCGCCGACCGGGTTCCAGGTGCAGTAGTGATGCACGGTGTCGCGGGGCACCATGTCGGTGCGGCGGCCGAGTTCGTGGAGCACGGGAGTCGCGGCGGGGACGAGTTCCAGGGGTTCCGCCCCGTGCCGCCTGATCGATCCGAGGAACATCCCGAGGTCGCGCATCGCCGCCACGCACTCCTCCGTGGAGAACGTGTCGACGCGCTCCACCGTCGGGGTGAGGGCGCGCAGGGCGCCGGTCATGGCGGGCAGGTCCACGTCCGCGTTCTGCCGGCGCAGCGTGAAGCAGGCGAGGTCGGCGGCCAACGGGTCGAGTTCCCGGATGGCCGCCGTACGTATCGGGTTGCCGAGGTCGAGGTCGGTCGGTGACTTCATCGGTCGCTCCAGGAGGAAGTGCAGCCCGTGGCAGGGCTGGAGGGAAGAAGAGGGCAGGTCGGACGCGCGCCTGGCGGTCCGGGGGAAAGGCACGTCGTTCAGCGGCGGGGCCGCGTCGGGAACGGGGCGGCGCTCCTTCGGTCAGAGAGGGCGGGCCGCCCCCGCGTCCCAGGGGTGCCGGGGAAGCGGGGCCACCGTGCCGGGGCCCGCCGGGAAGCATCGGTCCGTGTCGGCGGGTGCGCCGGGACACGCGCCGTCGAGGGGCGCCGGATCCGTGCCGGCGCCGTCGGCGGGGTGCGCCGCTTCCGTACCCGCGCCACCGGCGAGGGTCGCCGTCATTGCGCGGTGGAGTTCGTCGTGGGTGCTGCCGTGCACGATGAGCCGGTGGGCGTGCGCGGTGCGCCGCGCCCAGGAGGTCCAGCACATGTCCCGTGCCGCATGGGCGCGTCCCGGGCCGTCCGGGGCGAGGTGGTCGACGTACGCGCCGAGGAGGGTGGCGAGTCCGCGTGCCGTGGGTGCGGACAGGTGCAGGGGCCAGGGGCCGTCGTCGGCGGGAGCGCCGGAGGCCGCGGGCGGGGCCTCGGCGAGGATCACGTGGGCGTTGGCCCCGGAGATGCTCTGGCCGTTGACCGCGACGACGGCGGGCCGCCCGTACGCGGGGAGCGGTTCGTTCGCGGTGGGGACGACCAGGGGGATGCGCTCCCAGTGGACCTTGGGGGAAGGCGTCTCGATGTGCAGGCTCGGTGGCACCGTGCGGTGCTCCAGGCACAGGACGGCCTTGATGAGTCCGGCCACTCCGGCGGCCGCCTCGCAGTGCCCGATGTTCGTCTTGACCGAACCGACGAGCAGGCGGCGTCCCGCAGAACGCCCCTCTCCGTACACGTCGTTGAGGGCCGCCAGTTCCACCGCGTCGATACGGGTGCCGGTGCCGTGGGCCTCCACGTAGTCGACGTCGTGCGGGGAGGTGCCCGCGTCCTCGTGAGCCCAGCGCATGGCCAGCCGCTGGCCGGTCGCCGACGGGTCGGTCACCTGTTCCTTGGTGGCCCCGTCATTGCTGAGGGCGCTGCCGCGCAGGACGGCCCGGATGCGGTCGCCGTCGGCCAGTGCCCGCTCCAGCGGTTTCAGTACGACGATGCCCGCGCCGTCGGAGCGTACGAAGCCGTTCGCCCGGGCGTCGCCGAACCGGCAGGCCCCGTCCGGCGACAGCACGCCTGCCTGCGCGAACAGACCGGTGACGGCCGGGGAGAGCGCGGCGTTGACGCCGCCCGCCAGGGCCAGCGTCGCCTCGCCGCTGCGCAGGCTCGCGCAGGCCAGGTGGACCGCCGCGAGCGAGGAGGCCTGTCCGGTGTCCACGGTCAGGCTGGTGCCGTGCCAGCCGAAGAAGTGCGAGAGCCGTCCCGAGAGCAGTGCACGCTGCTCGGTACCGGCCAGGCGGGCCAGTGCGCCGGACGCCTGCGGGCCGGGCTGCGCGGCGCGCAGCACCTCCCAGTGGTCGGCGTGGCTCTGGCCCAGGAAGACGCTCGTCCGGGTGCCGGAGAGGGCGGCCGGAAGGAGACCGGCGTCCTCCAGGGCCTCCCAGGCGACGGTGAGTGCCAGTCGCTGCTGGGGGTCCGTCGCCGGTACGTCCTCGCGGCGGACCCCGAAGAAGCCGGCGTCGAACGCGTCGGGGTCCTGGAGTCCTTCGAGGAATCCTCCCCGTGTCTGCGCATTCCCGGCGCGATCCTTCGTGAGCGCGGTCGTGGCATCGCCCCCGCGATCCTCGGGCAGCGCCGTCGTGACGTCGATGCCGCCGGTCAGCAGGTCCCAGAGTTCCTCGGGCCCCCTTGCTCCCGGAAGCCTGCACCCGATGCCCACCACGGCGATCGGCATCACCGATCTGTGACGGGCCCTACCGTCTCCGTCCCGGATGTCTTCCACTTGTCTCCCCCGTCTTCTGCATGCGTGCGGTGCGTACGCCGGGAAGCCGCCCTCCCCGGAGCGGCTCCCCGACGGCCCGTCAGCCGGCTGCCTTGGCCCAGTGGTCCCAGGGCTGCGCCTTGACCCACTCGACGGCCGGGGTGAGCTTGACGCCCAGCTCCCGCTCGGTCTGCGCCGGGTCGGCGGCCAGCAGACCCGGGGCCTCGCCGGTGCTCACGTGGTGGTAGATCCCGGCGACGCCCGCGGCGGCCGACGCACCCACGGCGTGCGCGAGCCCGTCCTCGAACTGCTGGACGTCCAGCGGCAGGTAGCTCACGTCCCGGCCCAGCCCCTCGGCGAACACCCGCGCCAGCTCGGGTCCGGTGAACACGTCCGCGCCGCCGACGTCCAGCACCCGGCCCACCACCGCGTCGTTCTCCAGAGCTGCGGCCACGATGTGCGCGAGGTCGTCGTGCGAGATCCAGGCGACCCGCTGGTCGGCGGGGAGCGGGTAGGCGAGCACGCCGTCGTTGACGAGGGCGGGCCCGTTCCACGGGCTGAAGAGGTTGTCGAGGTAGACCGGCGGACGCACGATCACCGTCGGCACGCCACTGGCCGAGACGACGCCCTCGGCGGCCCGCCGGGTCTCGAAGGCGGCGTACCGGGTCGTCTCCTGGGGCAGCGCGGTGTTCGTGTTGAACACGAGGCGCTGCACACCGACGGCGCGGGCCGCGTCGGCGACGTTGCGCGCGTAGGAGAGCACGGTGTCCGTGTCGTACTCCAGCGGGATCGTCACCACGGCGTGGGTGACGCCGTCGAAGGCCTTGCGGACCTCCTCGGCGTTGCCCAGGTCGGCGCCCACCAGGGTCACTCCCGCGGGCACGGGGCGGTCGGCCTTCGCGGGGTTGCGGACCAGTCCGCGCACCTCGAATCCCCGGGAGGCGAGGTGCCGGGCGATCGCCCCGCCCTGGAAGCCGGTGGCTCCGGTCACCAGGTAGCGCCGGACGGTGTTGTCGGTCATGCGGTTTTCCCTTTCGGTTGTACGAGTGCTCGGTGGCACGGGGGGCTCAGTGGGTGGCCGGGGCGGTGTCCGCACGGGTGCTGCCGGTCTCCGCGGGAGGTGCGGGGGTACGGAGCCGGGCCGCGACCAGTGCCGCGATCACGGCGATCACCGCACCGGCGAGGAACGCCGCGCCGATGCCTTCGGTGAGGGCCGCGGCGCTCTCCTTCCCGGCCGCGCCCGTGCGGGCGGCCGCGATCCCGGAGAGGGCCGCGAGGCCGATCACGGAGCCGAACTGCAGGCTGGTGTTGACCAGTCCCGAGGCGAGCCCGGACTCCTCGTCGCCGGTGCCCGCGGTGGCGGCCACCTGGGTGGTGATGGACGCCAGCGGCAGCGCGACACCCAGCACCAGGCTGGGGAAGAGCACCTCGCTGACGAACGAGCCGTCCGCCGAGAGCCGCGACATCCACGCCATGCCGACGGCGATCAGCACGAACCCGGCGCACATCACGGTGCGCAGCCCGAACCGGCCGATCAGCCGGTCCGCGGAGCCCGCGACCAGGACCACGGTGATGGACAGCGGCAGCAGTCCGAGGCCGCCGCCCACCGCGTCGTACCCCAGGACGTTCTGGAGGTAGAGGCTCACCAGGAAGAACATCGGGAACAGCGACATCTGCCACATCGCGGCCAGGATGTTCGCCGAGCGCAGCGTGTGGCGCTTGAAGACGTCCAGCGGCACCAGGGGTGCTGCCGCCCTGCGCTCGATCAGGACGAAGGCGGTCAGCAGCAGCACGGCCCCGGCGGCCGTGCCGAGGGTCTGCGGCGCGTCCCAGCCGGCTTCCCCTGCGCTGACGACGGCGTAGGCGAGCAGCGCGAGCCCCGTGGTGACCGTCACCGCGCCGGGCAGGTCGATGCCGCGCCCGTCGCGTTCGGCGCGTCCCTCGGGCAGCAGCCTGAACGCCGGGACCATCAGGACCAGTCCGGCGACGACGTTCATGGCGAAGGTGGACTCCCAGCCGAACCAGCTGGTCAGCACGCCGCCCAGGACGGTGCCCGCAGCGCCTCCGGCGCCGGCCATCGCCGCGAAGACGCCGAGGGCCCGGTGCCGTCCCGGCCCGTCCTCGAACAGCATCAGCAGCAGGGCCAGTGCGGAGGCCGCCGCCATCGCCGCTCCCACGCCCTGCAGCGTGCGCGCCGCGATGAGCAGGGCGGCGCTGTTGGCGAAGGTGCCGAAGAGGGAGGCGAGGATCAGGACCGCGAGGCCCGACACGAACACCCTGCGCCGCCCGAGGAGGTCGGCCGCCCGCCCGCTGAGCAGCAGCAGCCCGCCGAAGGAGACCAGGTAGGCGTTGGCCACCCAGGACAGGGCCGCCGGTGAGATGTCGAGCTCCCGGCCCATGGAGGGGGCCGCGACGTTGATCACCGAGGTGTCCAGGATCAGTACGAACTGGGTGCCCGCGAGCAGTGCGAGCGCCCAGCCGCTCTTAGCGGCCGCCATGGGAACCCGCCCCGGTCCCCGGGCCCTCGCCCAGCTCGTACCCGTCGAGGCAGGACTGGGTGAACGCCTCCAGGAGGTCCGGGCGGCCGTCCCGGAGGATGCCGGGAAGATAGACGTGCGGGGCGCCGTGATAGAAGCGCTCGTACTGCTCGTGGCGGCTGGCGAACTCCGAACCGAGCGCGTCCCAGGCGAGCTTGAGGAGCTTGATCCGCTGCTCGGCAGGGGTGCCGGGGGAGCGGACGTACTTGGCGACCAGGCGGCCCAGTTCCGGGTGGTCGAGGTCGTAGCCGGAGGCCGGGAGCTGGATCAGGCCGCCGCCGGCCAGCATCTTCAGCTCGGCGAGGACCTTGGGGTAGAGGTCGCCGGCCATGGCCCGGTGCGCGGAGGCGATCTCCCGGCTGATGTGGACGGGGCCGCCCGCCCCGCCGATCTGTTCGTACTCGGTCTCGGCCGCGAGCACCATCGACTTGGCGATGTTGAGCCAGCCGATCAGCCGTCCGAGCTGCATCTGGACCGGCGGCAGGTGGTAGGTGTTGTTCGACTTGGCCAGCAGGATCGCGAGCCCGGTGAGGAATTCCAGCTTGGTCCAGTAGCGGACGGACGCCTGGTGGACGAAGTTGGTGTACGCGGGGGTGCCCCACCACATCTGGAAGGTGGCGTCCACGTTGCGGTAGGTGAGGACGTTCTCCCACGGCACGAACACGTCGTCGCACACCAGCAGCGCGTCGTTCTCGTCGAAGCGCGAGGAGAGCGGGTTGTCGAACACGCTGCGCGCCCCGGCCTCGTAGGAGGTGCGGGAGATGAACTTCAGGCCCGGGGTGTCGATGGGCACGGAGAAGCACAGGGCGTAGTCGACGTCCTGCGGGGCGAGCGGTTCGATGGTGCCGACGATGATCTCGTCGCCGAAGACCGCCGCGGTGCCGATCATCTTGGCGCCGCGCACCACGATGCCGTCGTCACGCTCCTTGACGACGCGCACGTACAGGTCGTCCTCCTCCTGCTCGGAGGCGGACTTCGTGCGGTCGATCTGCGGATTGGTGATGGTGAACGCCTGGTACAGGCTGCCCTCCGTCATCCGCCGGTGGTAGGCGGCCAGGTTGTCCCGCCCGTCGAACTCGGCGCCCGCGAACACCTCGGGGGCGGACACGAACCCTGCGATGCCGGTGGCCATGTAGTCGGGCGAGCGGCCGAGGAAGCCGTAGCTGGCCTCGGACCAGGTCTTGAACGCCGCCCGGCGCTCCACCAGTTCCGAGTGGGTGCGCGGCACGTGATAGGCGCGCAGGATCCGCTGTTCAGTGCCCTCCGGCTGCACGGTGAGCACGTCGCGGGCCGGTCCGTCGGCGGCGAGGTCGTAGAGGTCCGCGATGGAGCGGGCGGTGTTGCGGAACGCGTGGTGCTCGGTGATGTCCTTGACCAGCTCTCCGTCGAGCCAGACGGCACGGCCGTCACGCAAGGAGGCGAGGTAGTCCTGGCCGGTGCGGGGCATTTCTCTCCTGAATCACGGTGGGTGAGGGTGGTGGGGTGCAGGAAGAAGCTGCGGGTGTCCGCGGGTGCGGGCCGGGTCAGCGGGCCGCCCCGGCCCGGGCCGGGTGCGCAGGGCCCTCCGGGCTCCCGTACGGGGAGGGGAAGTTGGAGGAGTCCGGGTCGGTGCCGGCAGCCGTCGCGTAGGCGTGCGCGATCGCCGCCAGTTCGCGGTGCGGCAGCACGTCGTCGGCGTCGCCGGTGCCGGTGCCGGTGAATCCCTCGGGCGCCCGCGCGCAGGCGAGGTCGATGACGACTTCCGGGCCTTTCGCCCGGTTCATCAGCTGCAGCCGGTTCATGGCGGGCCGCCGCTCGCGGTCGTACTCGCGCAGTGCGTGCACCGGGTCCGCGTGCAGGGACACCGCGTGGGCCAGGGCGCGGGCGTCGACCACCGCCTGGGTGGTGGCGTTGGAGCCCATGGGCGCCATGGCGTGGGCGGCGTCTCCGAGCAGGGTGACCGGGCCGAAGGACCAGCGTGGCAAGGGGTCGCGGTCCATCATGGGGAACTCCTGCGCGGGTTCCGCGCCGCCCAGGACGTCGCGCACTACGAGGTCCTCGCAGCGCCAGTCGGCGAACCGGGGCAGGAACCTGTCGCGGACCTCGGCGGGCCGGACGTCGAGGTCGCCCGTGTACGAGGCCGCCCAGTTGACCGGCACGTCGCCCGAGGCGTCGGGGATGTCGGCGAGCGGGTAGACGACGACCTTCCAGTGGCCGTCGCCCATCACGACCATGGACCGCCCGCCCATGAACGGGCGGCTGCGGGTCACACCGCGCCACACCACCACGCCCTGGGAGCGGGGCGATCCCTCCTGCGGGTAAAGGGTGCCGCGCACCGCGGAGCGGATGCCGTCCGCGCCGACCAGGACGTCGGTCTCGACGGTGCTCGCCGTGCCGCCCCGGGACCGGTGGCCCAGGTCCACTTGGACGCGACCGGAGTCGGCCACGGTGAATCCGGTGAGCCGCGCGTCGGTGCGGACGGCGTCGGGGCCCAGCCGTTCGGCGACCCGGTCGGCGAGGAGCTCCTGCAAGGAGCCGCGAAACACGGCCAGTTGGGGCCAGCGGTGTCCGGCGCCGTGGCCGCGCCGCTCGCTCCACACGGTCTGACCATGGTGGTTGAAGTAGCCGAGCCGCTCCAACGGGACGGACCGGCGCAGCAGTTCCTCGTACAGGCCGAGCGCCGCGAGTTCGCGCACGGCGTTCGGCAGGAGGTTGATGCCGGCTCCCAACGGGCGGATCTCCGGCGCGGCCTCGACCACGCATACGTCCTCACACCCTGCGGCATGCAGGCTCAGCGCAGCGGTCAGCCCACCGATGCCGGCCCCTGCGATCAGGATGTTCATCTCCTGTTCCCCCCGTGGCTCAATCACAGGGGATGCCCCCCGTTGGCCAGCCCCTCTCCCTCTAGAGTTCTCAGGCCAGGAGGTAAAATCAATTAACCGGAGACTCAAACCGTTTAAGGATTGTCCATGCCGCAGGTCGACGTTCTCAGTGAGCTGCTCAAGCCTTTACGGCTGGCTGACACCTACTACAGCAAGTGGCTGGCCGGCGGGAGCTGGGGAATCGTCGGAGAGGACGACAGCCACGCGATACTCCATTACATGGTGCGCAACGGGTGCTACATATCCTTCGGCGACGAAGAGCCGATACGGCTGCACGAGGGCGACCTCGCGGTGTTTCCGCACGGGTCGGCCCATTCCTTCTCCTCCGATACCCGGCGGGCGACGACTCCGTTGCATTCCGTCCTTCCGGACCTCTCCCCCGGGGGTTCCGCTTCAGTCTTCGTCGGAAATGCCGCACCGGACACCGAAATACTCTGCGCCAGCCTGCATTACGACCCAGTGACGGAACCCGCGCTGTATCGGGCGCTGCCCCGCATCATCGTGCTGCGCCGGGACCTGCTCCGCGACGAGCCGCTGCTGCACTACACGCTCGAATGCCTGACCCGGGAAAGCACCCGGATGGCGCCGGGGGCCCAGTTGGTCTCGTTGCGCGCCTTCGAGATGGTCTTCGTCCTGGCGCTGCGTACGGCGATGGAGCGGCTGACCGAGGCGTCTCCCGCGCTCAAGGCGCTGCGCCACGAGGGGGTCAGTCGGGCGCTGACGGCCATCTACGCCTCGTACGCCAGTCCCTGGACGGTCGAATCCCTGGCCAGGGAGGCGGGAATGTCACGTGCCGTATTCTCCCGGATGTTCCGCGAACTCGTCGGTGAACCGCCGGCCCGGCACCTGCTGTTCCGCAGGCTCCAGGAGGCCCGCAGGATGCTGGCCGATCCGTCGATTCCGCAGCAGGAAATCCACCGGATCATCGGGTACGGGAGTCATGTGGGGTTCCATCTGGCGTTCCGCAAGGAGTTCGGCATGACGCCAGGGGAGTACCGTGCGCAGCGACTCGACCAGGCGCCGCCCGGAACTATTCCGCAGACGAACGTTAACCAGAACCAGACAGTTCAGCATTGAACCCCTCCATCGGGTCGGCCAAGAGTTGAAGGCCGGCCCGACGAGTGGAGGAGCTCACCATGCCTGGACAGTTTGACGGAACACAAGGAGTGTTTACCGGGGAGAACAGCCCCGGGGAAATCCTTCGGTCCGCGGAAATCCTGAACAGGGAACGGGGGCACGAAAATTTCGGCCCGCTGTCATTGACCCACGGATTCACCCCCGGACCGGACCCGCTGGCCGCCCTCCCCTCCTCCCACGCTGCCTGGGACGAACTCGCACGCGACCTGCCCGAGCTGTACGCGAGCCTCGAACTGCGCCGCCGACTGGAGCGGGCGGAGCCGTTCGACGCGTCCGAGTCGGCGCTCCCGGACCGCTACCTCCAGCGTGCGGCGACCGTCCTCGGCATCCTCGTGCACGCCTACCATCGGGTCTCCCCCCGGCACGACACCCCGACCCCGGACGCGATCCTCGTGCCGTGGCACGAGGTGTGCGCCCGGCTGGGCAGGGAGACCCCCTTCCTGTCCTATCTGGACCTCATCGTGTGCAACTGGCGGTTCCGGGACCCGGCAGGCACGGGGCCGCGCACGGTGGAGAACCTGCGGCTCCTGGTCCCGACCGTGGGAACCGACGAGGAGCAGTTCTTCTATCTGACCCAGTTGGAAATGCTGCACCGGGGCAGCCCGCTGGTGGGCTCCTCGATACGCGCGTGCGCGGCCGTGGAGTTCGACGACGCCCCTTCCCTGGCGGCGGAAATGACCGCGATGGCGGACTGCGTCGCGGACATCACCCGATACGGCCTGCCGAAGATCGACCCGCGCGCGGGTCGCGCATTCCACGTCGACCCCGTCGTCTGGGCCAAAACCGTGGCGCCGCTCGCCGTGCCGCTGGTCGAGCACGGTCTCGGGCCGAGCGGTACCGCCTCCCCCATGTTCCATCTGCTGGATTCGGTGATCGGCCGGGCCGGTTACCGCTCCTTCATCGGCAACGAGGCGTCCCGCCTGCGCGAGAACTTTCCCGTTGCCTGGCGGTCCTTTATCCAGTCCGTGGGTTGCCGTTCCCTGCCCGATTACGTCGCGACCGGCGGCCATCCCGAACTCGAAGCCGCGCTGGCGGGCCTCAGGAAGGCGTATTCCGGAGAGGGCGGCCTGCTCTCCCGGCACCGGCTCAAGGTGTCCGGCTATCTGAACACCTCTTACCGGGTGGGCCGGGACGTGACGATATCCGGATTCCCGGCGGCGGTCCGGGTCGGCAACGAACTGGCCGCGTCCCGCGCGGAACGCCATTCCGGCACCGGCACGGAGGAAAAATCACCCCTTCCCGCCATCCAGCCCGCCCCCGAACCCGAGCAAAGAATCATCTTCCCCTCCGAACTCCTCCGGCACGACCACCGCGCCTCCCGCCAATGGATCTGCTTCGAAAACCAGGTGTACGACGTCACCAGATTTCTGCGCCGGCACCCGGGCGGGGCGACCCCTCTGACAAATTACCTGGGTACCGACGTCACCGAAATATTCGAGCACATCGGTCACGACCGGGACGACGGCGTGACGGCAAGTCTGCGCAGAATGCGGATCGGCGTCGCCAGGCGCCCCGCACTCCTCCTCACGGACAAGACCCGTTCCACTCCCCTGGCCTGCACATACGAAACCTGGCTCGGCTGGGCAGCGGAACTGACCCAGCGCTCGAACGCCTTGGCCGCCGACCTCTCCATCCGAGACGCCCGCACGAGCGCGGCGACCGAACGGGGCGAATTGACGCGCTACACCCTGCAGTTCGCGGTGGAGGTGCACGAGAGGTTCGTGGCCCGCACCCGTCTCGACATCGCGACGACGATCACCGAGGAACTCCGCGGGGGGATCGAAAGCTCCGCCCTTCCGCTGTACCGGGCGGACCACCTTGTCTCGGCCGTCACACAGCTCTACGACGCCCTGGAATCGGCGGACGAGATGCAACTGAAGCTCTTGGAAGAGGAATGGCGCGAAGTGACGGAACGCGATCTCACCTATCTGCGTTCCGTGAAATCAATTCTCGTCCACGGCCTCCACGACATGGAAACCCGGCACGCGAACACGCCGGACGACCTCCCGCAACTGCTCGGCCACCGTATCGACGCGATCCACGAGGCCACCGCTTCATATCATCGAGCAGACAACGACGCGTGACACCCTGCCAGGGACAGCGGCCTGCGGGGGTTGTCCCCACCCCGGCGCCCAAATACCGGGCCGTCTGCGGGCGGGCGCCCGTACGGTGTGGTCATGTCTGACAGCGCATCGGCACCTCGGTTCGACCTCGACGCCTACTTCGGGCGCATCGGCTGGGCGGGCGGGCGGCGGCCCGACGCGGCCACCCTCCGGGGCGTGCAACTCGCCCACCTGCGCGCCATCCCCTTCGAGAACCTGGACGCGCTCGGCGGCCGGGCCCCCTCCCTCGACCTCGCCGACTTGATGGCCAAGCTGGTCCACGGCCGCCGGCGTGGCGGGTACTGCTACGAGCACAACACCCTGTTCGCCGCGGCCCTGGAGGCGCTCGGCGTCCGGGTGACCCTGCTGACCGCGCGGGTCGTCCTCGGCGCCGACCGCTTCGCGGACCGGCCGCGCACCCACATGGCCCTGCTCGCCGAGCTGCCCGGCGACCCGCGGCCGTACCTGGCCGACGTCGGCTTCGGGGCTCTCGGCTCGCTCCTCGAACCGGTGCCGCTGATCGCGGACACCGAGTTCCACGATGCCGGACGCCGGCACCGGCTGGTGCACGCGCCGGGCCGGGGGCCGCTGGAGACCTGGGTGCTCCAGGCGCACCGCGCGGGTGACTGGCAGGCGCAGTACGCCTTCACCGTGGAGCCGTTCGAGCCGTCCGACTACGAGGTGATCAACTGGCACGTCGCCACGAACCCGCGTTCCCCGTTCGCCCGGCGCCCCTACGTCCAGCGCCTCACCCCGGACGCGCACCTGCTCCTCGACGGCGACCGCCTCACCGTCACCCGCACCGACGACGGCACGGTCACCGAACGGAAGCTGCCCGGCGAGACGGAGGCCCGCCGGGCACTGGCGGAGGAGTTCGGCATCGACGCCCCCGAGGGGCTGACGCTGCTGCGGTGAGGGTGCTCAGAGGCGCTCGGGCGTCCGGATGCCCAGCAGGGCCATGCCCCGGTGCAGGGTGCGGGCCGTGAGGTCGCACAGGAACAGGCGGTTCTCCGCGATGTCCTGCGGCGGCTGCGGCTTGATCACCGGGCACTTGTCGTAGAACGTCGTGTACAGCGACGCCAGCTGGTACAGGTACGCGGCGAGCTTGTGCGGGGCGTACTCCGCGGCCGCCTCGAAGACCGTGTCCCCGAACGCGTCCAGGTGCAGGCCCAGCGCGCGCTCCGCCTCGTGCAGCGCCAGCTCCGGGTGGGCGGCGGGGCGGACCTCGCCGGCCTTGCGGAGGATGGACCGGATCCGGGCGTAGGCGTACTGGAGGTACACGCTGGTGTCGCCGTTGAGCGAGACCATCTGGTCCAGGTCGAACTTGTAGTCGCGGCTCGGCGAGGTCGACAGGTCCGCGTACTTCACGGCCCCGATGCCGACCTGCGCGGCCCGCTCCTGGATCTCGTCCTCGGTGAGGTCCCGCGCCTTCTCCCGCACGACCTCCGCGGCCCGCTGCACGGCCTCGTCCAGCAGGTCCTCGAGCCGCACGGTTTCGCCCGCACGCGTCTTGAAGGGCTTGCCGTCCGCGCCGAGCACCGTGCCGTAGGCCATGTTGTGCGCGGTGACCTCGTCACCGAGCCAGCCGGCCCGGCGGGCGGTCTCGAAGACCATCCTGAAGTGCAGCGACTGGCGCACGTCCACGACGTACAGCAGCGTGGAGGCGTGCAGGTCCTGGACGCGGTTGCGGATCGCGGTCAGGTCGGAGGCCGCGTAGCCGAAGCCGCCGTCGGCCTTCTGCACGATCAGCGGGACGGGCTGGTCGTCCTTGCCGCGGATCTCGTCGAAGAAGACGACGAGAGCTCCCTCGGAGCGCACCGCTACGCCCATCTCCTCCAGGAGGCGGGCGGTCTCCGGCATGCCCTCGTTGTACGCGGACTCGCCGACGATCTCGTCGTCGCGGATCTCCATGTCGAGCTTCTCGAAGACGGAGTAGAAGTAGACCTTCGACTCGTCGACGAACTGCTGCCACAGCTCGAGCGTCTCCTTGTCGCCGGACTGGAGGGCGACGACCCGCTTGCGGGCCCGCTCCTTGAACTCCTCGTCCGCGTCGAAGACCGCCCGCGACGCCTTGTACACCCGGTTCAGGTTCGACATGGCCTGCTCGCCGTCGACGTCCTCGGCCGGGGCCAGCTCGCCGGGGTGCTCGAACAGGTATTGGATGAGCATGCCGAACTGGGTGCCCCAGTCGCCGATGTGGTGCCGGCCGATCGTCTTCTCGCCGGTGAAGTCGAGCATGCCGCGCAGGGCGTCGCCGATGACCGCGGAGCGCAGGTGGCCGACGTGCATCTCCTTCGCCACGTTCGGCTGGGCGTAGTCGACGACCGTGACGCCCGCGTCCGTCTTCGGGGGCACGCCGAGACGCTCGCCGTCCGCGAGGCGCGCGGCGAGGTTCGCGGTGATCGCCCGGTCGGCCACGGTGATGTTCAGGAAGCCGGGGCCGGAGACCTCGACGTCCTTGATCAGCTCGTCGCCGGTGGTGATGTGCGCGACGACCTCGGCCGCCAGCTCCCGCGGGTTGGCCTTCGCCTTCTTGGCCAGGGCCAGGATGCCGTTGGCCTGGTAGTCCGCCCGGTCACTGCGTCGCAGCAGCGGGTCGGCGCCGGCGGCCTCCGGCCGGGTGGCCGTGAGGGCGGACGCGAGCTGCTGCTGGACGGAGTCGGTGAGGGACGTGACCGAGGCCATGGAGTGGCTGCCGTTCTGCTCGGGTTCGTGGAAGTAGTACGGAAACCGAGTATCCCATGCGGTGAAAAGCGGTTTTCGCGGATGCGGGGCGGGCTGGGAGAATGGACCGGTCAGCCGTGCGACCGTACCGGCTGCCCGAGCAGAAAGAAGGACGTGCCGATCGTGGCTCAGAGCACAGAGACCACCGACTGGGTCTCCCGTTTCGCGGACGAGGTCATCGCCGAGTCGGAGCGTCGTGCCCCGGGCGCGAAAACGTCACCCGCCACCGGTCCGGGTGTGGTCGTCGCGTCCGGGCTGTCGCCCTCCGGCCCGATCCACCTGGGCAACCTCCGCGAGGTCATGACCCCCCACCTGGTGGCCGACGAGGTCCGCCGGCGCGGCCACCAGGTACGGCACCTGATCTCCTGGGACGACTACGACCGCTACCGCAAGGTCCCGGCCGGCGTCCCCGGCGTGGACGAGACCTGGGCCGAGCACATCGGCAAGCCCCTGACCTCCGTCCCGGCCCCGAAGGGCTCCCCGCACCCGAACTGGGCGGAGCACTTCAAGGCCGCGATGACCGCCTCGCTCGCCGAGATGGGCGTCGAGTTCGACGGCATCAGCCAGACCGCGCAGTACACCTCCGGCGTCTACCGCGAGCAGATCCTGCACGCCATGAGGCACCGGCGCGACATCGACGCGATCCTCGACCAGTACCGGACGAAGAAGGCGCCCGCGAAGAAGTCGCAGAAGCCCGTCGACGAGGCCGAGCTGGAGGCCGCCGAGGGCTCCGGCGCCGCCGCCGAGGACGACGGCAGCTCCGGCTCCGCCGGGTACTTCCCGTACAAGCCGTACTGCGGCAACTGCGAGAAGGACCTGACCACGGTCACCGCCTACGACGACGACTCGACCGAGCTGACCTACGCCTGCACGGCCTGCGGCTTCTCCGAGACCGTGCGGCTGAGCGAGTTCAACCGCGGCAAGCTGGTCTGGAAGGTCGACTGGCCGATGCGCTGGGCCTACGAGGGCGTGGTCTTCGAGCCCAGCGGCGTCGACCACTCCTCGCCCGGGTCGTCGTTCCAGGTCGGCGGGCAGATCGTCGGGATCTTCGGCGGCAAGCAGCCGATCGGCCCGATGTACGCCTTCGTCGGCATCAGCGGCATGGCCAAGATGTCGTCGTCCAAGGGCGGCGTGCCCACCCCGGCCGACGCGCTCCGGATCATGGAGCCGCAGCTGCTGCGCTGGCTCTACGCCCGCCGCCGCCCCAACCAGTCCTTCAAGATCGCCTTCGACCAGGAGATCCAGCGGCTGTACGACGAGTGGGACCGCCTCGACGCCAAGGTCGCCGACGGTTCGGCCCTCCCGGCCGACGCGGCCGCCCACGCGCGCGCCGTCGGCACGGCCGCCGGTGAGCTGCCGCGCACGCCCAGGCCGCTGCCGTACCGCACGCTGGCCTCCGTGGCCGACATCACCGCCGGGCACGAGGACCAGGCGCTGCGGATCCTGGGCGAGCTGGACCCGGCCAACCCGATCGCGTCGCTGGACGAGGCCCGGCCGCGCTACGACAAGGCCGAGGCGTGGATCAACACCCACGTCCCCGCCGACCAGCGCACCATCGTCCGCCAGGAGCCCGACGCCGAGCTGCTGAAGTCCCTCGACGAGCCGAGCCGCCAGTCCCTGCGGCTGCTGCTCGACGGGCTGGCCGACCACTGGTCCCTGGACGGGCTCACCCACCACGTCTACGGCGTCCCCAAGGTCCAGGCGGGCTTCCCCGCCGACGCCACGCCCAAGGAACTGCCGCCGGAGATCAAGACCGCCCAGCGGACGTTCTTCGCGCTGCTGTACCACCTGCTCGTCGGCCGCGACACCGGCCCGCGCCTGCCCACGCTGCTGCTCGCGGTGGGACAGGACCGGGTGCGGGCCCTGCTCGGGGAGTAGCGGTACGCGAAGGGGGCGCCCGGTGTCCGCCGGGCGCCCCCTTCGTCGTTGATTCCGCCGTTGACCGCCCCTACGCGATGTGCTCCTCCTGGAGCTCCCGCATGTGGCGCTCGCTGAACGCCTTCACCATGCGATCGGCCTCACGCGCCGCCAGCGGCACCCCGAAGGTCGCCTCCACGTCGCCCCGGAACTGGGCGACCGTGGGGTAGCTGCCGTCGATCGACTTACGGAACACCGTGTAGTAGTCCTCCTCCGTCGGGGCCGGCTCGTCCGTGCCGCCGCCCTCGCCCAGCTCGCGGGTGCGGCCCGGGGCGACCGGGATCGGGAAGCTGCCCGTCTCCTCCGGCGAGGGCTCCTGCAGCGGGGGCTCCTCCTCGTACTGGTCCCGGTACTGGTCGGCCTGCTGCTGCTCCTCGTACCACTGGGCGTACTGCTCGGCCGGGTCGTAGGCGGGGTCGTAACCGCCCTGGTAGGCGACCTGGCGGGTGTTGAACCAGGGGCTCTGCTCGGGGCCGTCCGGGGCGGGCTGCTCCTCGACGGGCCGCTCTTCGACGGGCCGCTGCCCGGCCTTCTGCTGCCGGGCTTCGAGCTCCGGGCGCTGCTCGGCGGGAGGTGCCCCGGCGCCCACCTGCGCCGCCGCTCCGGCGGCACGACCGTCCTTGACCAGGTCCGCTTCGGGCGCCGGCGGCAGCAGGGCCGGTTCGATGCCCGCCGCCGCCAGGCCCGACGGGGCGGTCTGCGCCAGCGGGACGCCGTAGCGGGCCAGCCGCAGCGGCATCAGGGACTCGACGGGCGCCTTGCGCCGCCAGGAGCGGCCGAAGCGGGACCGCAGCCGGGCCTGGTAGACCAGCCGCTCCTGCTCCAGCTTGATCACCTGCTCGTAGGAGCGCAGCTCCCACAGCTTCATACGGCGCCACAGCAGGAACGTCGGCACCGGCGAGAGCAGCCAGCGGGTGAGGCGGACGCCCTCCATGTGCTTGTCGGCGGTGATGTCGGCGATCCGGCCGATCGCGTGCCGGGCGGCCTCCACCGACACCACGAACAGGATCGGGATCACGCCGTGCATGCCCACGCCCAGCGGGTCCGGCCACGCCGCCGCGCCGTTGAACGCGATCGTCGCCGCCGTCAGCAGCCACGCCGTCTGCCGCAGCAGCGGGAACGGGATGCGGATCCAGGTCAGCAGCAGGTCCAGCGCCAGCAGCACGCAGATGCCGGCGTCGATGCCGATCGGGAAGACGTAGCTGAAGTTCCCGAAGCCCTTCTGCAGGGCCAGCTCCCGCACCGCCGCATAGGAACCCGCGAAGCCGATCCCGGCGATGATGACGGCGCCGAAGACGACCAGGCCGATGAGAACGCGATGCGTCCGTGTCAGCTGAAGTGGCGCGGCCACCCGTACTCCCCTCCCAGTGCCTGTTGTTGCGCGCAACAGAGTGGCACATGTGTACGGGGAACGGGTGGCCGGTAGGCCGAAGAGACCGTCAGCCCGACTTCGCGGGCGACGCCGAGGCCGACTGGGACGCCGCGTCGGAGGGGGTCTTCGAAGCCGACGGCGAACCGCTCGACTTGCCACCCGGCTTGTCGCCCGGCTTCTCGGAGCCCGTGCCGCCGTTGGCCTTCGTCACCGCGGCCACCGCCTCCTTGGCCGCCTTCTGCGCGTCCTTCACCAGGTCGTCGGCGTCCGGGGTCTTGTCGCCCGCCAGGCCCGCGCCGTTGTAGTCGACGGTGACGACGACGTTCTCGACCCGCGCCACGACCGTCTGCTGCTTGAAGGTGCCTTCCTTCTTCTTCAGGTCGTAGCGCACCACCGACGCCTCGTCGCCCGTCCCGCTCACCGGCGCCGTCTTGACGCTCTTCGCGCCCTCGACACCCTGCGCGTCCTTGAGCTGCTTCTGGTAGTAGTCACGCGCCAGCTTGTCGCCCTCGCCGCGCGCCACGTCCGACTCGAAGCGCAGCATCGACACGCTCAGCCAGCGGAACTGAGAGCCCTTCACGCCGTTGTCGTCGAGGCTGTCCCAGGAGCAACTGGCCCGCAGCGCCGTGTCGTTGGACGAACCCTCCTTGCCGGAGTCGCCCTTGGGCACCAGGTCGTCCAGCGTCTTCTTCGTCACCACCGAGCAGGCCTCGGGAAGCTTGCGGAACGCCGCCGCCTGCACCGTCGGGGACGGGCTCGCGGACTTGGACGCGGCGGACTCCTCCGCGGCCTTGTCCTTGCCGTCGCCCGAGCCGGAGTCCGAGGAGCAGCCGGCCGCCACCAGCATCACGGGTACGGCGGCCGCGCCGACAAGGACGCGGGTGAGTCGCTTCGCTCGCTTCGCTTGCGGGTCTCGCTGGTCACGCTGGGCTCGTAGCTGCATGGTTCCTTCACTCATGGCACTCGTGGTTCCTGCGTTCGGAACGGGTCCGAGGGGCCACGGTACGCGGTGAAGAAATCGTGCGGTCCCGGTTCCGGTCCCCCGCGCGGGGGACCGGAGAGGCCCGGGGCGGGCTCAGCCGCTCAGCGAATCCGCCAGCTGGGACGCCAGTTTCCGCGCCTTGTCCTGCATTTCCTCGCTGTCCGGCACGACTCCGAGCGTCGCCGACTGCTCCGCGTACTCGATGGTCACCATGACGTTCGACGTGCGGAACGCCACAGTCACGGTGCGTCGCGTCGCCGTCGGGCCGGAGTTGCCGGGCTCGTCGTCCACGAACGCCTCGTCGCCCAGGTCGTCCAGGAGCCGGGGCTGGACCTCGGCGGGCGTCGCGTCGGGGGACGCGCCGGTCGAGGACGAGGCGGAGGCCGAGGAGGAGGGCGTGCCGCCCGCGCCGGTGGGCGGCTCCCCGGACGGTCCGGCGTCCGCGGATTCACCGGCTTCCCCCGCGGACAGGGAAGAGCTCCCGGACGGGGAGTCCGAGGCGGCGGACCCGGAGCCCGAGACGACCGGCTCGGGCAGGTCGGCCGCCTCCACCTGCCGCGCGAACAGCCGCTCGGCCTCGCTGTCGTCGCTCACGGCGCCGTCGTAGGACACCACCCGCTCGAAGTCGACGAAGAGGTGGTCGGTGGCCTCGGCGGACTCCACCTTCCAGCGGCAGCCCACCTTGCGGTCGGTGTCGTACGCGAGCGTCGGCTCACCCGCGTACGCCTTCTCGCGCTGCTCCTCGTCGGCGATCTCCTCGATGCCGGGCAGGAGCGCGTCGAGCATCTTGTCGCCGACCGCGCCGCACGGCTCCGGAAGGGTGCGGTACTTGCCGGGCTCGACCGTCTCGGTGGCCACGCCGGGCTGCCCGGGGTTCGAGTCGTCCGCCGTCGCACCGCCCTCCGAGCCGCCGGTGCAGCCGGCCAGCAACGCCGCCAGGAGGGCGGCGACGCCGGGTACGTAGGCCTTCCGCTGCACGGTGCGGCTCCTCTCGCCGGGGTGGCTTGTGGTTTCGGGAGGGTACGGGACTCCAGTGTCCCCGCCGGTTATTCGGTTGCCGCACGGGGGCGCTCCCTGGAGACAATGTGTATCGCACGCGCTGCCGTGAACGCCGGTCGATCGTCCTTTTAGCCGACCTTGGCGCCGGTTCTGCGCTTCGATACTTCTGTATGTTTTCCGGGGGAATGAGGGCGATATGTCGTACGTGGAGATGCCGGGCGCGAGGGTGCCGATCCGGATGTGGACCGACCCGGCGACGGTCGAGGAGGGCGCGCTCCAGCAGCTGCGCAACGTCGCGACCCTGCCGTGGATCAAGGGCCTCGCGGTCATGCCGGACGTCCACTACGGCAAGGGGGCGACGGTCGGCTCCGTGATCGCGATGCGCGGCGCGGTGTGTCCGGCGGCGGTGGGCGTCGACATCGGCTGCGGCATGTCGGCGGTGAAGACGTCCCTGACGGCGAACGACCTCCCGGGCGACCTGTCCCGGCTGCGCTCGAAGATCGAGGAGGCGATTCCGGTGGGGCGGGGGATGCACGACAGTCCCGTCGAGCCGGGGCGCTTCCACGGGCTGGCCACGGCCGGGTGGGACGACTTCTGGGGGCGGTTCGACGGGGTGGCCGAAGCGGTCAAGTTCCGGCTGGAGCGGGCCGGGAAGCAGATGGGGACACTTGGTGGGGGCAACCACTATCTCGAACTGTTGTTCGATGATGGGGGAGCTGTGTGGATCACGCTGCACTCCGGATCCCGAAACATCGGCAAGGAACTGGCCGAGTACCACATCGGCGTGGCACAGAAGCTCCCGCACAACCAGGGCCTGGTCGACCGCGACCTCGCGGTGTTCGTCGCGGACACCCCGCAGATGGCGGCGTACCGCAACGACCTGTTCTGGGCGCAGGAGTACGCGAAGTACAACCGCACGCTCATGATGGCGCTCCTCAAGGACGTGGTCCGCAAGGAGTTCAGGAAGGCCAAGCCGGTTTTCGAGCCGGAGATCTCCTGTCACCACAACTACGTGGCGGAGGAGCGGTACGAAGGGGTGGACCTCCTGGTAACCCGTAAGGGCGCCATTCGGGCGGGCTCGGGTGAGTACGGGATCATCCCAGGCTCCATGGGGACCAGCTCGTACATCGTGAAGGGGCTCGGTAACAAGAAGGCCTTCAACTCTGCCTCGCACGGGGCGGGGCGGCGCATGAGCCGGAATGCCGCGAAGCGACGGTTCACCGTGCGGGATCTGGAAGCGCAGACCAGCGGTGTGGAGTGCCGCAAGGACTCCGGTGTGCTGGATGAGATCCCCGGGGCATACAAGAACATCGATCAGGTGATGGGGCAGCAGCGTGACCTGGTCGAGGTCGTGGCCAAGCTGAAGCAGTTTGTTTGCGTCAAGGGGTGACAGAGGAAGCCCCCGGTTGAGTCGGGGGCCTCACTCAGTGAATTATTGCTTGGCCGGTGTCAGAATCCGGCCTTTGCTGAGCCGCCATCGGCGCATGAGGCAACTCTGCTCGCTGCGCCCCAACGCCGCGGCCGCGGCTGTGATCTCGTCTTCCTGGAGCAGTAGTTGGTCTTCCTGTGCTGTCCAGGGGCGCCTTGAGCGCACCACACGCATGTCGAGTGGGCGAGTCCAGGAGGCAATTGCGTCTGCTTTGACTTGTTTCCGCCCGAGTGACAAGCAGCCCGGGTAGTACAGGTCTGCTACCAGCATCTGGGCGGCTTCCTTTTCGTACGTGATGTTGTAGACACCGTCGCGTGCGTTTCGGTTAGTCGCACGCTCGACCTCTGTGATGCGCATCGCGTACGAGCGTAGGAAGAGGGCGACGGCAGTGCTGGACGTGGTCAGGGCCACGAAGGGGAGCCCCTGGGCAGCATGGCCGACCGACCCGTCGGCATCGATGAGGCCCCGAAGGTAGTCGCGACAGGAAAATTCGACGCTCGGTGGGCGGATGTCTCGTGACTTGCGGCCGTAAGGCAGACCCAGGCTGTTCAGCTTGGTCCTCGCCTCAAGGGAACACAGTGTCCAGACAGCTGAATGGTGGTTCTCGACGAAGTTCGTGGATCGCGTTCGCTCGACGACGCTGCTGTTGTACGGCGTCAGGTTCTTGAACCGGTAGAGCAGGTCAACGTCGCGGACGCTGAGCTCGACGGTCAGGCGGCCCTTCTGCCCTGTTCCTTGATACAGGTGTCCGTCCGCCTGCAAGAAGCCGAACATGTACGCATACTCGGGGATCGCCAGGTCCATGAACTGATGACCGCTAGGCTCGCGTTCAGCCACAGGGAAGCTCCACTTCCGTGTTGGTCAGGCTCTCGGTCGGGACCGGCATCCCGGCCGAGGGCCGTCACGTTGGATGTTGTGGCGCGAGCCTAGATCGTCAGTTCAACAGCCGTTCCGGTAATCGGATTCGCTTCACTCCTGTGAGTTACCCACTGGCGTCAGCCCTCCCGGTGCACCTTCGTGTTCGACGCCTGGGCGCGGGGGCGGACGACCAGGAGGTCGATGTTGACGTGGGCGGGGCGGGTGACCGCCCAGGTGATGGTGTCGGCGACGTCGTCGGCGGTGAGGGGGGCGGCGACGCCCTGGTAGACCTTGGCCGCCCTGTCCTGGTCGCCGGCGAAGCGGGTCAGGGCGAACTCGTCGGTCTTGACCATGCCCGGCGCGACTTCGACGACGCGGACCGGGCGGCCGACGATCTCCAGGCGCAGGGTCTCGGCGAGGACGTGCTCGCCGTGCTTGGCGGCGACGTAGCCCGCGCCGCCCTCGTAGGTGGACAGGCCCGCGGTGGAGGAGACGACCACGACCGTGCCGTCGCCGCTCGCCTCCAGCTTGGGGAGCAGGGCCTGGGTGAGGTTGAGGGTGCCGATGACGTTCGTCTCGTACATGCGGCGCCAGTCGTCCGGGTCGCCGGTGGCCACCGGGTCGGCGCCGAGCGCGCCGCCCGCGTTGTTGACCAGGACGCCGATGGTCCTGAACGCGGTCGCGAACTCGTCGACCGCCTCGCGGTCGGTGACGTCCAGGGGGTACGCCGTCGCCTTGTGGCCGGCCGCCTCGATCTCCTCGGCCAGCGCCTCGATGCGGTCCTTGCGGCGGGCGGTGAGGACCACGCGGTAACCGGCCGCGGCCAGCTGCCGGGCCGTGGCGGCGCCGATTCCGCTGCTCGCACCGGTGACGACGGCGATGCGGGAGGGCGCGGGCGGTGCGGCTGCGGTGGCCATGGGCTGCTCCTGGTGCGTACGAGGGCGGTGCGACGGTCGCCGTCCAGGGTAGTCAGCGCCGTGGCCGGCCCCGTGGTCAGCCGCCGTTGCGCGGTGCCCACATGATCAGGGCCATTCCGGCGAGGCAGACCAGCGCCCCCGCGATGTCCCAGCGGTCGGGGCGGTAGCCGTCGGCGACCACGCCCCACAGGATCGAGCCGGCCACGAAGATCCCGCCGTACGCGGCGAGGATGCGGCCGAAGTGGGCGTCGGGCTGGAAGGTGGCGACGAAGCCGTAGGCGCCGAGGGCCAGGACCCCGCCCGCGGCCCACAACCAGCCGCGCTGCTCGCGCACCCCCTGCCACACCAGCCAGGCGCCGCCGATCTCGAACAGGGCGGCGACGACGAAGAGGGCGGCGGAGCGGAGCACGAGCATGCGGGCAGCTTCGCACGCACCGCCCCTGTGCCGGGCGGCGGACCTGCGGAATAACGGCCGGGAGCGCTCCGTTCCACGGGTATAGTTGAAGCGTCAACAACCTGGAGGTTGAGCGATCATGCAGTTCGGCATCTTCACCGTCGGCGACGTCACGCCCGACCCGACCACGGGCCGTACGCCGACCGAGCGTGAGCGCATCAAGGCCATGGTCGCCATCGCGCTCAAGGCCGAGGAGGTCGGGCTCGACGTCTTCGCCACCGGCGAGCACCACAACCCGCCCTTCGTGCCCTCGTCGCCGACGACCATGCTCGGCTACGTCGCGGCCCGCACCGAGCGGCTGATCCTGTCCACCTCCACCACCCTGATCACCACGAACGACCCGGTGAAGATCGCCGAGGACTTCGCGATGCTCCAGCACCTGGCCGACGGCCGGGTGGACCTGATGATGGGGCGCGGCAACACCGGCCCGGTCTACCCCTGGTTCGGCAAGGACATCCGCGAGGGCATCAACCTCGCCGTCGAGAACTACAACCTGCTGCACCGCCTGTGGCGCGAGGACGTGGTGAACTGGGAGGGCAAGTTCCGCACGCCGCTCCAGGGCTTCACGTCCACCCCGCGTCCGCTGGACGGGGTCGCGCCCTTCGTGTGGCACGGGTCGATCCGCTCGCCGGAGATCGCCGAGCAGGCGGCCTACTACGGCGACGGCTTCTTCCACAACAACATCTTCTGGCCCGCCGACCACACCAAGCGCATGATCGAGCTGTACCGGGCCCGCTACGCCCACTACGGGCACGGCACGCCCGAGCAGGCGATCGTCGGCCTCGGCGGCCAGGTGTTCATGCGGAGGAACAGCCAGGACGCGGTCCGCGAGTTCCGGCCGTACTTCGACGAGGCGCCGGTCTACGGGCACGGGCCGTCGCTGGAGGACTTCACCGCGCAGACGCCGCTCACCGTCGGCTCGCCGCAGCAGGTGATCGAGAAGACGCTCGCCTTCCGCGACTACGCCGGTGACTACCAGCGCCAGCTGTTCCTGATGGACCACGCCGGGCTGCCCCTGAAGACCGTCCTGGAGCAGCTCGACCTGCTCGGCGAGGAGGTCGTCCCGGTGCTGCGCGAGGAGTTCGCCAAGAACCGTCCGGCGAACGTGCCGGACGCGCCGACCCACGCGTCCCTGCTGGCCGCCCGGAAGGACGCCCCGGTCCAGCAGGCCGAGGAAGAGGAAGGAGCGCGCGCATGAAGCTCGTCGTCGTCTCCGCGGGGCTGAGCGTCCCGTCGTCCACCCGGCTGCTCGGCGACCGGCTGGCCGCGGTCGCCGCCCCGGCCGCCACCGCGCCCGAGCCCGCCCCGGCCGACGTCCAGGTGATCGAGCTGCGCGACCTCGCCGTGCAGATCGCGCACACCTTCACCAACGGGTTCCCGGCACCGGCGCTCGCGGACGCGTTCGCCGAGGTCGCGGCGGCCGACGGGCTGATCGTCGTCACGCCGGTGTTCTCGGCGTCGTACAGCGGGCTGTTCAAGTCGTTCTTCGACGCGCTGAGCGTCACCGACGAGTACGCCCTCACCGGGAAGCCGGTGCTGATCGCCGCGACCGGCGGCACCGGCCGGCACTCCCTGGTGCTCGACCACGCTCCCCCACGCTCGAACGCGCTCGCGCGGGGGGACCCCCACCGGCCGCTCTTCGCCTACCTGAAGGCGGTCGTCGTCCCCACCGGGGTGTACGCCGCCTCCGAGGACTGGGGCGCGGAGGGGCTCGACGCCCGGATCGGGCGCGCCGGGACCGAGCTGGCCGCGCTCATGGCGGGGCTGTCGGGGTCCTCCACGGTCCGCCGGCCGCCCCGGCGGGACTCCTTCGAGGAGGTCACGCCCTTCGAGCAGCGGCTCGCCGCGCTGAGCGTTCCGGGGCCGAGCCCGGCCCCCTGAGCACGGGACCGCCGCACCGCCGCACCGCCGTATCCGCCGCACCGCCCCCTGAGCCGCCGACCGGGTTTCCCCCAACCCGTCGGCGGCTCACCGGCATTCAAGCCCCCGCGAACGCTTCCGGAAACCGGCAATGCGCATAGGTGGCACGCTCACGCATCATGAGCGCAACGGGGAGCACTGCGGAAGGGGGCGGACGATGACGACAACGGTGACGACGAACAGTCCCTACGTCCGTCCGCTCCACCCGCTGCACCGCCTTCGACCCGACGAACCCGGCGCCGCCTCCCGCGGCACCGGTGCCGCGGCACCGCACCGCCGCGCCGTCTGACATCTGCCTCTTCGCCCCCTGCCGGGGCCCGGCGCAGGCGCGTCGAAGGACTGCCGCCGCCCGGAACCGCGCCTGTCCGCACGGGCGTCACCACACCAACAGTCGCAGCGGCCGGCCGCCGTGACAGCCGTCTCTTGCCGTAAGGACGTGTCCCATGGAAGTCATCGGTGTCCTCGCCGTCGTCGGCGTGCTCCTGGTCGTCATCGTGTTGTTCGGCGTCTCGCGGCTCTTCCGGAAGGTCGAGCAGGGCAAGGCGCTGATCGTCTCCAAGATGCGCAAGGTGGACGTGACCTTCACGGGTCAGGTGGTGCTGCCGGTGCTGCACAAGGCCGAGGTGATGGACATCTCGGTGAAGACGATCGAGATCACCAGGGCCGGCAAGGAAGGCCTGATCTGCCGGGACAACATCCGCGCGGACATCCGCATCACGTTCTTCGTCAAGGTCAACAAGACCATCGAGGACGTCGTCAAGGTCGCCCAGGCGGTCGGCACCGCCCGTGCCAGCGACCGGGACACGCTGCAGGAGCTGTTCCACGCGAAGTTCTCCGAGGCGCTCAAGACCGTCGGCAAGCAGATGGACTTCACCGACCTCTACACCAAGCGCGAGGAGCTGCGGTACCGGATCATCGAGGTCATCGGCGTCGACCTCAGCGGGTACCACCTCGAGGACGCGGCGATCGACTTCCTGGAGCAGACGCCGCTGACCCAGCTGGACCCGGCGAACGTCCTCGACGCCCAGGGCATCCGGAAGATCACCGAGCTGACGGCCGTGGAGCACGTGCGCACGAACGAGGCGCGGCGCACGGAGGAGAAGGAGATCACCCGGCAGAACGTCGACGCGCGCGAGGCCGTACTGGAGCTGGAGCGCCGGCAGGCGGACGCCGAGATCAAGCAGAAGCGCGAGATCGACACCACCCGGGCCCGCGAGGAGGCCGAGACGGCGCGAGTGGTGGAGGAGGAGCGGCTGCGCGCGCAGACGGCCTTCCTGCGCACCGAGGAGCAGCTCGGCGTGCAGCGCGAGAACCAGGCCCGTGAGGTCGCGGTCGCCGCGAAGAACCGCGAGCGGGTCATCGCCGTCGAGAACGAGCGCATCGAGAAGGACCGCATGCTCGAGGCCATCGGCCGCGAGCGGGAGACCGAACTGACCCGGATCGCCGCCGAGAAGGAGGTCGAGGCCGAGAAGCGGGACATCGCCGAGGTCATCCGCGAGCGGGTCGCCGTGGACCGTACGGTCGCCGAGCAGGAGGAGTCCATCAAGAAGCTGCGCGCCGTGGAGGAGGCGGAGCGGGACCGGCAGACCGTGATCATCGCCGCCGAGGCCCAGGCGCAGGAGCGGCTGGTCAAGGACATCAAGGCCGCCGAGGCCGCGGAGGCGGCGGCCGCCCACCGCGCCGCCGAGGAACTCACCATGGCCGAGGCCCGGTTGAAGAGCGCCGACCTGGAGGCGCAGGCCAAGCTGCGGATGGCCGAGGGCATCCAGGCCGAGGCGGCCGCGGCGGGCCTCGCGGCGGTCCAGGTCCGCGACAAGGAGGCCGAGGTCATCGAGAAGGCCGGCCGCGCGGAGGCCGAGGCGACCGAGGCCCGGATGCGTGCCGAGGCCGAGGGCGCGCGGGCCAAGGCGCTCGCCGAGGCCGAGGCCATCGGCGGCAAGCTGAAGGCCGAGGCCGCCGGACTCACCGAGAAGGCCGCGGCGATGGCCGCCCTGGACGACGCCTCGCGCGGCCACGAGGAGTACCGGCTGCGCCTGGAGGCGGAGAAGGACATCCGGCTGGCCGGGCTCGACGTGCAGCGGCAGGTCGCCGAGGCCCAGGCCACGGTGCTCGCCACCGGTCTGGAGAACGCGGACATCGACATCGTGGGCGGCGACTCGGTCTTCTTCGACCGCCTGGTGTCCTCGGTCTCGCTCGGCAAGGGAGTCGACGGGTTCGTCAAGCACTCCGAGACGGCGCAGGCCCTCGCCGGGCCCTGGCTGGACGGCTCGTCGAACTTCACCGACGACCTGACCCGGGTGCTGGGCTCGTTCTCCACGGGCGACGTGCAGAACCTGACGGTGTCCGCGCTGCTGATGAAGCTGATGAAGTCGGGCGGCACGGACGCGGGGCAGATGCAGCGCCTCCTGGACCGCGCCGGTGAACTGGGCCTCGCCGACACGCCGCTCACCGCGCTGAACGGCAAGACCAGGGTCTGACCGGCCACCACGACCGGCCACCACAGACCGGGTGCCGAGGCCGCCGTACGGGGGTCGGCGGCTTCGGCACCCCTCGCTTCCTGGAAGGGACCAACCGCTCATGGCCACCGCTCCGGAGACGGCTACGACGGACACGACGGGCGCGACGGACGCGACGGGCGGGTCGGAAGCCACGGCCACCACGGCCACGACTGCCACCACGCGGGTGGACGCCGGCGCCTACGAGGTGCTGCGCGACCGCCTCGCCGCGCAGAGTGCCGACCTCGCCCACCGCGCCGGACTCCTCAACACCCGCCGTATCGAGGAGTTCGGGTCGGCCCGGCTCGAACTGGCCTCCACGGAGCGGCTGCGCACGGAGCACCCGGTCGTGCCCCGCGACGTCGCCGTCGTCGGCGACGCCCTGCTGCTCGGCTCCACCGGCCGCCCCGGCCACCGCGACCGGACCACCGTGGCCGACGTCTTCACCCTGTACGACCGCGACCTGAACCCGCTGCCCGAGTCGGCCGTGCCCGGCCTGCTCGACGACCCGGCCTTCGTGCGGGAGTTCGCCGACCTGCACCGCTACTACCGGCAGGCCCGGCTGCTGCGGCTGCGCCCCGTCGACGGCAGGCTGCTGGCCGTCTTCCGCACCGGCGAGAAGGCCGACGACATCCGCGTACTGCGCTGGGAGCTGACCGAGGACGGGCGGGCCGCCTTCCTGGACGCGCGGGGCGAACGCGACGACGTGTTCCCCGCGCCGTACGACTTCGAGTGGACCGAGGCCACCCGCGAGGACCACGTCCTGGGCCGCCACCCGCACGTGTCCGTGCGCGGCGCGTTCCACGTCAGCGCGGTCGGCGGCGCCCTCACCGTCAAGCTGGAGGACGACACCGAGACCGCCGAGGGCATTCACTCCGAGCCCGTCGACGAGCCCCTCCAGTCCCTGGCCGACGCCGACATCGCGCACGCCCGGGTCGGCGCCCTGATCCTGCTGCGCGTACGGCCCTACAAGGAGGACACCGACCGCCACCTGGTGTTCAACACCCTCACCAAGTCGGTGGTCCGCCTGGACGGCATCGGGCTCGCCTGCCGCCGCCTCCCCGACGACCAGGGCATCGTCTTCCCCGGCGGCTACTGCCTGGCCACGGGCGCCCACAAGGCGTACGAACTCGACGCGGACAGCCTGGAGTTCGAGCGGGAGGTGCGGTCGCCCAACGGCGAGGACGTGCTGTACGCCTTCCACGCGCGCGGTGCGAGCCGGCGCCTGCTGCTGTCGTACAACACCATCCGCAAGGAGGTCGCCAACCCGCTGCCCTGCCGGGGCTGGGCCCTGGCGGAGGACGGCACCTTCACCGTGCTGCGCGCGGACGGCGACGAACCCGCCCAGGTGCACCCCGTGCAGCTGTGGCACTCGCCGTACGTCTCCGACACCCACGCCGCCGCCGCGCCCGCCGGGAGCGGACCGCTGGCCCGCGTGGGCAACGCCGACCTCGTGCGCGGCATCTCCGCCTGCCTGTCCGTCGCCGGGGCCGTCGGCGAGGGCATCACCACCGCCGAGGGCTACCGGGCGCTCGCCGCGTCCTGCGTGCGCGCGGCCGACGGCCACCACTGGCTCGACGAGGAGGAACTGGGCGACCTGGCGGGCGCGCTGGCCGCCGTACGGGAGACGGCCGAGCAGGTGCTGGCCGAGTTCGAGACCGTACGGGACCTGACCCGGCGGGCGGCCGACGCCCGGGACGAGGCCGCCGAGCGGATCGCGGCGGTGGTGCGGCGGCTGCGCGGCGAGGCGCCCAAGGAGGCCGCCGCCTGGGTGCGCGGCCTGACCGAACTGCGGCACGCCCACGGGCACCTGCTGAACGTCAAGGAGATGCGGTACGCCGACGTCCCCGGCATCGACGCCCTGGCCGCGGAGGCCGAGGCGTCCCTCGCCGAACTCGGTCGGCGGGCCGTGGCCTTCCTCGCCCGCGAGGACGCCTTCGACGCCCAGCGCGCGGACGTCGAGGCGCTCGTCGCCGACGCGGAGGCCGTCGCCACCGTCGCCGAGGCCGGTCCGGTCGCGGCCCGGCTCGACGAACTCGCCGACGGGCTGCGCACGGTCACCGACGTCGTCGCCGAACTCGACATGGGCGACGCCACCGTCCGCACCGCCCTGCTGGAGCGCGTCGCCGGTGTCCTGGGCGGCGTCAACCGCGCCCGCGCCACCCTGGACGCCCGCCGCCGCGCCCTGGCCGACCGCGAGGGCCGCGCCGAGTTCACCGCCGAGACGGCCCTGCTCGGCCAGGCCGTCACCGCCGCGCTCGCCGCCGCCGACACCCCCGAGCACTGCGACGACCAGCTCGCGCGGCTGCTGGCCCGCCTGGAGGACCTGGAGTCCCGCTTCGCGGAGTTCGACGGCTTCCTGACCGAACTCGCCGACAAGCGCACCGAGATCTACGACGCGCTCGCCGCCCGCAAGCAGTCCCTCTCCGACACCCGCGCCCGCCGCGCCGAACAGCTCGCCGCGTCCGCCGCCCGCATCCTGGAGACGATCACCCGGCGGTGCGCGACCCTCGCCGACGCCGACGCGGTCAGCACGTACTTCGCCTCCGACCCGATGCCGGCCAAGGTCCGCCGCACCGCCGACGAACTGCGCGCCCTCGGCGACAGCGTCCGCGCGGAGGAACTGGACGGGCGCCTCAAGTCGGCCCGCCAGGAGGCCGCCCGCGCCCTGCGCGACCGCACCGACCTGTACGCCGACGACGGCCGCACCCTGCGCCTGGGCGCCCACCGCTTCGCCGTCAACACCCAGCCCCTGGACCTCACCCTCGTCCCCGACGGCGACGGACTCGCCTTCGCCCTCACCGGCACCGACTACCGCTCACCGGTCACCGACCCGGACTTCGCGGCCACCCGCGCCCACTGGGACCGCACCCTCCCCTCGGAGTCCCCCGGCGTCTACCGCGCCGAACACCTCGCCGCCCGTCTGCTCCGGGAGCACGGCGCGAGCGCCCTCGCCGAGGCCGACGACCTGCCCGCCCTCGTCCGCGAGGCCGCGCGGGAGGCGTACGACGAGGGCTACGAGCGGGGCGTGCACGACCACGACGCGACGGTCGTCCTGACGGCGCTGCTGCCCCTGTACGAGCGGGCCGGGACCCTCGTCCACGAGCCGGCCGCCCGTGCCGCCGCCCAGCTCTTCTGGGCCCACGGCACCACACCGGAGGCCCGCGGCACGTGGACCCGGCGCGCCCGCTCCCTGGCCCGCGCCCGGGACACCTTCGGCCTCTCGGGTGCGATCGGCGACCTGGAGGAGGAACTGGCGGGGGCCGTCGCCGCGTGGCCGGGGACGGGCGGGGAGACCGGTGGGGACACCGCCCGCGAAACCGGTGCGGACACCGCCCGCGCCGCCGCCTCCTACCTCTTCCACGAACTGACCACCACCCCCGACGGCTTCGTCCTCGGCGCGGGCACGCGCACGCTCCTGGAGAAGTTCCGCCGCACGGTGGGCAATCCGGCCTACGACGAGGACCTGGCCGCGCTCGGCGACCTGGCCGCCCGCGGGCAGCTCGCCGAGGCGTGGATCACGTCGTACGCCGCCGCCACCGGCACCGACCTCACCCCCGGCGACCTGGCCGAGGCGGTCGCCGCCGAGCTCTGCCCCGACCTGACCCGCTACGACGGCGACACCCCGCCGACGGCCACCGCGGAGGGCCTGCTGGGCACCCACCCGCGCGTCACGGGCGGCCGGCTGCCGCTGCGCCTGGACGAGTTCCTCGCCCGCACCGCGCGCTTCGCGGCCGAGGACGTCCCCGCGTTCCGCGCCTACCAGCGCCGCCGCACCGCCCTGGTGGGCGCCGAGCGCGAGCGCCTGCGCCTGGACGACCACCGCCCGCGCGTCATGTCCGCCTTCGTCCGCAACCGGCTCGTGGACGAGGTGTACCTCCCGCTCGTCGGGGACAGCCTGGCCAAGCAGCTCGGCACCACCGGCGACGGCAAGCGCACCGACACCGGCGGGCTCCTGCTGCTGCTCTCCCCGCCCGGCTACGGCAAGACCACCCTGGTCGAGTACGTCGCCGAGCGCCTCGGCCTGATGCTGGTGAAGATCAGCGGCCCCGCGCTCGGCCACTCCGTCACCTCGCTCGACCCGGCCGACGCGCCCAACGCCACCGCGCGCCAGGAGATCGAGAAGATCAACTTCGCGCTGGCGTCCGCGAACAACACGCTGCTCTACCTGGACGACATCCAGCACACGTCGCCCGAGCTGCTCCAGAGGTTCATCCCGCTGTGCGACGCCACCCGCCGCGTGGACGGCGTGCGGGACGGCCGCCCCCGCACCTACGACCTGCGCGGCAAGCGCTTCGCCGTCTGCATGGCAGGCAACCCCTACACCGAGTCCGGCGCCCGCTTCCAGGTCCCCGACATGCTCGCCAACCGGGCCGACGTCTGGAACCTGGGCGACGTCCTGACCGGCAAGGAGGAGGCCTTCGCGCTGAGCTTCCTGGAGAACGCGCTCACCGCGAACCCGGTCCTCGCCCCGCTCGCCGGCCGCGACCGGGCCGACCTGGAGCTGCTCGTCCGCCTCGCCGCCGGGGACCCCACCGCCCGCGCCGACCGGCTCACCCACGCCTACCCGCCGGCCGAGCTGGAGCGCGTCCTGTCCGTCCTGCGCCACCTGGTGGCCGCCCGCGAGACGGTCCTGGCCGTCAACACCGCCTACATCGCCTCCGCCGCCCAGTCGGACGACGCCCGGACGGAGCCCGCGTTCCGGCTCCAGGGCTCCTACCGCAACATGAACAAGATCGCCCAGCGCATCCGCCCCGCCATGAACGACGCCGAGCGCGCCGCCGTCCTCGACGACCACTACACGGCGGAGGCGCAGACCCTCACCCACGGGGCGGAGGCCAACCTCCTCAAGCTCGCCGAGCTGCGCGGCACGCTCACCCCGGAGGAGGCCGCCCGCTGGGCCGAGGTGCGCACCGCCCACGTCCGCGCCCGCACCCTCGGCGGCCCCGACGACGACCCCGTGGTGCGTGCCGTCGCCGCCCTGGGCCTCCTCGCGGACCGGGTCGCCGCCGTCGAGTCCGCCATCACCCGCGCCGCCGACCCCCGCCACCTCCTGGCCAACCCGCACGCCCGGCACGCCGCCGACGCAACGGAGCGGTGAGGCGCCGGGGGCCTCACAGCTCCCCGGTGTCCGGCACGTCGAAGGCGTCCATCAGGTCCGCCGCGTCCGGTGCCGACCCCGCGTCGAGCCGCTGCTCGGACCAGATGGTCTTGTCGTGGCGGCTGTGCCGGACACCCCAGTGCGTGCTGAGCCGCATCACGATGAACAGCCCGCGGCCGCCCTCGTCGCTCTCCCGCGCGCGGCGCAGGTGGGGGCTGGCGCTGCTGGCGTCCGTGACCTCGGTCAGCAGCCGTCCCCGGTCGCGGATGAGCCGCAGCCGCACCGGGCCCTTGCCGTAGCGGATGGCGTTGGTGACGAGTTCGCTGACGACGAGTCCGGTGGTGTACGCCGCGTCGTCGAGGTCCCAGGCGGCGAGCTGCCGGTCGACGAGCCGCCGCGCGGTGCCCACCACGGACGCGTCGGCGGGCAGCGTCCAGTCCGCGACGTGCTCCGGGGGCAGGGCGCGGGTGCGCGCGAGCAGCAGGACGGCATCGTCGTGGCGGGAGGGCGCCATGTGGTAGACGGCGGTGTCGCACAGCTCCTGGAGCGGCCGCGTGGTGGAGGCCAGGATGTGCTCGAGACGTCGCCGGGCGGCGTCCCCCTCCTCGCCGTTGCCCCGGGTGAGGCCGTTGGTGTGGAGGGCCAGCAGGGTGCCCGGCGCCAGTTCGAGCACCGCCGGGGTGAAGACGTGGCCGCCGCCGGTCCCGAGGGGCGGCCCCTGCGGGACCTCCACGGCGCGGGGGGCGCCGTCGGGGTCGATGACGACGGGTGCGGGGTGCCCCGCGCGGACCATGGTGCAGTGCCGGGAGACGGGGTGGGCGGCTGCTCACCGGGGAGTGTGTACGAGGTCGAGTTAGCTCGATCGTGTGATGGTCCGGGTGCCGGCTTGCGTTGCTCTGGGCTGATCGGGTTACCGTGATCGTGCGATCTGGATCGCCGGGAACGGAGCCAGCGTGCGGAGCCCCCTCTCCTCCGGAGAGAAGGTTTGGGGCCTCTCCGTCGCCCTCTGTCCGTACCCACTTGGCCAGGTCGTGAGGGAGCTGGCCTCCCTGGATCGGATCACGCACGCGATGCGTGTCGCCGCCCAGGGGTTGAGTACGCCGGGGACCAGTGCACTCAAGACCGTTTGGAGTGTGCGGCTGAGCAGGCTCACTTCTGCTCGGTCTCCAGGAACGGTTGTAGACGGTGACCGCATCACCGGAGCGTTGGACTGGGCTCGGGTCAGCAGCCCGAGCACGGTGTTCCGGGCCGTCAACGGGACGACGATCATGGCGTGCACGCCCGCCCTGACCAGCGGTGCGAAGCCCTCCGGGTCGGTGGACAGCCACGGGTCGTCGGAGGAGACCCGGACCAGACGGGCCCGCAGGTCGTTGAGGACCTGCGTGTACGGCGTGGGGAAGGGCATCGGGCGGCTGTCGCCCTCCCGTCGGCTCACCTCCGTGGTCGGCGGGGCGAAGGACACCCGGCGCAGCGGAACCTCCGTCGGCGGGGGACCGGCCGGGCGTTCGGCGGCGGCGACACCGTCGTCCAGCAGGTCGACGGTGGCCGCGTCGGCGAAGGCCGGCACCAGGGCCCGTACCAGCTCGCCGGCCGTCGTCCGCGCGTCCAGTGTGGAGCCGACGGCCGCGTGCACCTCGCTGAGTACGGCGAGCCGGTCCGCGGCGGCCTGCCGCTCGGTCACGTCCTCGGCCACGCCCACGAGGCCGGGTCTGCCGTCGCCGAGGTCGTGCAGCGGGAAGAGGGACACCTCCACGGCGAGCGTGCGGTGCGGGTCGGACGGGGACCTGCCGCGGACCAGGCGGCCCCGCAACGGCTCGCCGGTCGCCAGTACCTCGTCGATCAGGCGCTGGAGTTCGCCCGCCTCGAAGCCGGGGGCGAGCTCCTCGACGCGCCGGCCGACGACGTCCTCGGCGGACAGCCCCCGGACTCCCCGCCCGGCCGGGTTGTAGCGGGCGATCCGCTGCTCGGAGTCGAAGACGAACAGCCCCTGGGGCGAGTTGGCGAACAGCGCGTTGAGCACCGCGGTGTCGCCGATGGGATCGCCGGTCACCACTCGCTCCCTTCGCGGCCCGGTCTTCCCCCTCACCTTCTCGCATCGGCTCCGCGCGGCAACTCGGCCGACGGGTGTGCTTGAGTCTGGGGCGGAGGGCAGAGAGCGCCCGGACGACCGCGGAGAGCGCGTGAAGGGAGGGTGCGCGTCGTGCACGTGCTGATCCTCGGCGGGACCACGGAGGCCCGCCGTCTCGCCGAACTGCTGGCGGCCGGACCGCTTCCGGTACCGCGTGTGACGACCTCCCTGGCGGGGCGGGTCTCCGCCCCCAGGACACCGCCCGGTGAGGTGCGCGTCGGCGGCTTCGGCGGCGCCGGAGGACTCGCCGCCTGGCTCCGCGAGCACACGGTGGACCTCCTCGTCGACGCCACGCACCCCTTCGCCGGCACCATCACCGGCAACGCGGCCCACGCCGCCGCCACCGCCGGGGTCCCCCTCCTCGTGGTGCGCCGCCCCGGCTGGCGGCGGGCCGAGGGGGACCTCTGGCACGACGCCGGTTCGCTGGCGGAAGCCGCCGCGCTGCTGCCCGCCCTGGCCGCCCGGCGGGTCTTCCTGACCACCGGCCGCATGGGCCTGGCCGCCTTCGCCCCGCTGACCGACCCGTGGTTCCTGGTCCGGTCCGTCGACGCGCCCGGGGAACCGGCCCCGCCCCGCATGGAGGTGCTGCTGGACCGCGGCCCCTTCACCCTCGCCGGGGAGCGCGAACTGCTGCGCCGGCACCGCATCGACGTCCTGGTCACCAAGGACAGCGGGGGAGCGGCCACCGCTCCGAAACTGACGGCCGCACGGGAGGCGGGGCTGCCCGTGATCGTGGTGCGCAGGCCGCCGGTGCCCGGGGGAGTGCCGGTCGTGACCGAGCCCGAAGCGGCGGCGCGGTGGGTCACGGAGACACCGGCGGGGGGCCGGCCGCACCGCTAGACCACGCCTGGTCGCAGGGTCCGGCCGCTCGGACCTGGGCGCAGGACCCGGCCGCTCACGTCCGAGCCGCGGTGCCGCTTCTCGCGTCCGAGCCGCGGTGCCGCTTCTCGCGTCCGAGCCGCGGTGCCGCTTCTCGCGTCCGAGCGCATGATCCGGCCGCTGACCGTCCCAGCCGCGGTGCCGCCGCTCACGTCCCTGCCGCGGTGCCGCCGCTCACGTCCAGGCGCACGGTCCGGCCGCTCACGTAAGGACGGCGGTCCCGCCGCTCACGTCCAGGCGCACGGTCCGGCCGCTCACGTACGGACCGCGGTCCCGCCGCTCACGTCCAGGCGCACGGTCCGGCCGCTCACGTACGGACCGCGGTCCCGCCCCCTCACTCCTCCTCGCTGGCGAGGGCGTTGATCGCGGCGGCGGCCATGGCGCTGCCCCCGCGACGTCCCCGCACGACGAGGTGCTCCACGCCCGAGGGGTGGGCGGCCAGCGCGTCCTTGGACTCGGCGGCACCGACGAAGCCGACGGGGACACCGATGACGGCGGCCGGGCGGGGCGCCCCCGCGTCGATCATCTCCAGGAGCCGGAAGAGCGCGGTGGGCGCGTTGCCGACGGCGACGACGGCGCCCTCCAGCCGGTCGCGCCACAGCTCCAGCGCGGCGGCGCTGCGCGTGGTGCCGAGCCTGGCCGCCAGCTCGGGGACGGCCGGGTCGGACAGGGTGCACAGCACGTCGTTGTCCGCGGGCAGCCGCTTGCGCGTCACGCCGCTGGCCACCATCCGCACGTCGCACAGGACGGGCGCACCGGCCCGCAGGGCCTCGCGGGCGCGGGAGACGACGCCGGGCGTCCAGGACAGGTCCCGGACGAGGTCGACCATCCCGCAGGCGTGGATCATCCGGACCGCGACCCGGCCGACGTCCGCGGGCAGCCCGGAGAGGTCGGCCTCCGCGCGGATGGTCGCGAAGGACTGGCGGTAGATGGCCGCGCCGTCCTTCTCGTAGTCGTACTCGTACTCGTTCTGTGAGTCGTACGGGGTCACGGTGCTCTTCTCGCTGCTCTCGGTCGGCTGACGGCCACGGCGGGGAGCTTACCGACAGGGCGCCGGCGGCGGTTTGTGGTGTGCCGCACGGTGAAACCCGGCAGACACCGACGACGTACGAAGCACGGGGAAGAGAAAGGGGAACGGTCACCATGACGACCACCGTGAGCGACCTGCTCCGTACCTACCCGGCCGACCTGGGCGGCGTGGACCGGGATGCCATGGCCCGGTGCATCGAGGAGTGCCTCAGGTGCGCCCAGGCGTGCACCGCGTGCGCCGACGCCTGCCTGTCGGAGCCCACGGTCGCCGATCTGACCAAGTGCATCCGCACCGACATGGACTGCGCCGACGTCTGCACCGCCACGGCCGCGGTCCTGTCCCGGCACACGGGCTACGACGCCAACGTCACCCGGGCCGTGCTCCAGGCCTGCGCGGCCGTCTGCGCGGCGTGCGGCGACGAGTGCGCCCGGCACGCCGACATGCACGAGCACTGCCGGGTCTGCGCCGAGGCGTGCCGCAGCTGCGAGCAGGCGTGCGGCGAACTGCTCGCCGGCCTGGGCTGAGACCGGCGGGCAGCAGCGTGTCGCGGTCGCTCAGTGGTAGGCGTGGACGACGGCGTGGCCCTTGCCGCGGCCGATCATCCACTTGTTGACCGGCGTGGTGATCACGAACGCGACGGCGAAGCCGCCGAGCAGGGCGTACCAGAACAGCCCGTCGGACAGGTGCGCGTCCATCGCGCCGGGGACGAGGGCGATGATGCCGTTGTCGATCAGCTCCATCACGGCGATGGAGACGGTGTCGGCGGCCAGTGCCACCCTGACCGCGGCCTTCATGGACACCCCGGCGCGCACGACCGCGAAGAGGGTGAAGGAGTAGCCGAAGACGAAGGCCAGGGCGATGGCCAGCACCATGGTCGGCGCGTTGCCCCACATCAGTGCGGTGCCGATGACCATGCCGAGGATCTCGCCGATGGCGCACCCGGTGAGGCAGTGCAGCGTCGCCCGCATCGCGGTCGTCCAGGTGGCGCCGTGTCCGTGCGCGGTTCCGGAGTGGTGCGTGCTGTGGTCCATGAGCCGGAGTATACCCCCAGGGGGTATCAGTCGGAAGGGGTCTGGCGCGACGTCACCACGCTTCCGAGTCCGCGGCCCCGCCGGCCCCGGCGGCCCCGCCGGCTCCTTCCGTCGCCGGGGCCGACGGGGCCGACGCCCGTACCCGCGCGGCGAGCAGCGGGAAGACGAGCACGGAGACCATCGCGGCGCCGACCAGTGACGCCGCCAGGCCCGCGTCGACGAGCTTCTGGTCGATCCCGATGGTCGTGATGGCGACGACCAGCGGCAGGCACGTCGAGGTGAACAGCGCGAGCGCCACCCGGTCCCCGCGGCCGAGGTCCCGGGGCGCGAGGAGGTACACGGGGAGGCCGTGCACCAGCAGGAAGAGCAGCAGGAACCCCGGCACCAGCAGCAGGGCGACCGGGTCGTGCAGCAGCGCGTCCAGATCGAACTCGATGCCGGTGACCACGTAGAAGAGGGGCACGAGGAAGCCGAAGCCCATGGCCTCCACCTTCCCGAGCACCTCCCCGCTGCTCGCGGGCGCGGCCCGGTGCAGGACGAGCCGGGCCAGGACACCGGCGGCGAACGCGCCCAGCAGCACGTCGAGGCCGAAGACCTCGGCGAGGCCCAGCATGCAGGCGAGCAGCAGCATCACGAACCGGACCGCGAACTGGCCGCTGCCGTGCAGGGTCAGCTCGGTCAGCCGGGCGAACCAGGGCGGCCTCGGGCGCAGCGCCCAGAACACCGCGGCGGCCGTGATCGCCCCGAACGCCGCCAGCAGCGCCGCCGACTCGGCCGGCCGGCGTCCGCTGAGCAGCAGTGCCACGGCGATCACGGGCCCGAACTCGCCGACCGCGCCGAACGCCGAGATCACCGTGCCGAACCGGCCGCGCAGCTCTCCGCGGTCCCGCAGCATCGGCAGTACGGTGCCGAGCGTGGTGCTGGTGAGCGCGGTACCGACGACGAACGCCTCGAACACGTCCCCGCCGCTGACGAGCAGTGCCACCGCGATGCCCGCGACGAGGGCGATCGGCCAGGACCACAGGGCGCGGCGCAGGGTGTCGCCGCGGGCGGCGGCGAAGTCGATCTCGTAGCCGGCCAGGAAGATCAGCATGGACAGACCGAGGTCGGCCAGCGTGTCGACGACGTCACCGGGACGGGCCCAGCCGAGCACGTCGGGACCCAGCAGGATGCCGAGGACGATCTCGAAGACGACCAGGGGGATGCGGAGCCGGCGCCCGGTGGCGTGGACGAGCAGCGGCGCCAGGACCGCGGCGGCCATGATCAGGACGAGGGTTCCCGGGTGACTCACGCGGCCGCGCCCCGCCGTCGGCCCACGGAGCGCCGCGCACGTCGCGAACCCGTGTTCCGTGACATCGACGCTCCCTCGCCAACGACGTGCCGGGCCGACGACGACACCACCCGGCCGCTGCCACTGTGGCCCCGGCGGTCGGACGGGACCACCCGGCGTACGCCGGACGTGGTTCGGCACGGCGGCGTGACGCGTCGTCCGGGGCGCCGTGCCGTGACCGGGTTCAGGTGGGTGCCGCGTTGCTGCCGGGCGCCCGGGGCTCCGGGGCGCCCCGGGTCGCTCAGGAGTGTGCGAGGAGTCCGCGTTCCAGGGCGACGACGACGGCGCGTGTGCGGTCGCTGACGTCGAGTTTCGCGAAGACCCGCAGGAGATGCGTCTTCACCGTGGCCTCGCCGATGACCAGCCGACGGCCGATCTCGGCATTGGACAGACCGTCCGCGACGGCGCGCAGCACGTCCCGTTCGCGGGCGGTGAGCGCGACCGGCTCCGGGCGGCGCATCCGGGCCACGAGGCGCTCCGCGACCTTGGGCGCGAGCACCGTCTCGCCGCGCGCCGCCGAGTGGACGGCGCCGGCGAGCTGCTCGCGGGTGGTGTCCTTGAGGAGGTAGCCGACGGCGCCGGCTTCCACGGCTCGTTCGATCTCGGCGTCCGTGTCGTAGGTGGTGAGGATCAGCACCCGGGTGGCCACCGGCAGGGCGACGATCTCGGTGGTGGCGGCCACGCCGTCGAGCACCGGCATGCGCAGATCGACCAGGGCCACGTCGGGGACGAGCCGCTCCACGAGGCCGACACCCTCGCGGCCGTCGCTCGCCTCGCCGACGATCTCGATGGTGGGCTCGTCGGCCAGCAGGGCGACGACTCCGGCGCGCATCACGGCGTGGTCGTCGACCACGACCACCCGGATCCGGCCGGGAACGGTGTCGGTCATGGTCAGTCCTGACTGTGCGTGGGAAGTCTGGCGAAGACGCGGGTGCCGTCTCCGAGGGAGCTGGTGACGGCAAGATCGCCACCGAGTTCGGCCAGCCGTCGACGCATGCCGTCGAGGCCGAAACCGCGGGACTCCTCGACGACGAAGCCGTGGCCGTCGTCGGTGATCTCCAGCTCGACGACGCCCGCGTGTTCGGTGAGGACGACGCCGACGGTGGAAGCGTCCGCGTGCTTGCGCACGTTGGCGAGGGATTCCTGCGTGCAGCGCAACAGGGCGACGCGGGTGCGCTGGTCCAGCTCGACGTCGGCCAGTTCGGCGGTGACGGTGAGGCCGGTGTCCTGGACGAAACGGTCCAGGGTCCTGCGCAGGGTGGTGGCCGGCGATCCGGGTGCGACGCCGCTCTCGGGGGCGGAGCCGACGAGCACCCGGGCTTCGGCCAGGTTCTCACGCGCGGTCTGCTCGATGGAGGTGAGCTGCTCGGCGCAGCGCCCGGGGTCACTGACGGCGGCGGCGCGGGCGGCCTCCGCGAGCACCACGATGGAGGCGAAGCCCTGGGCGAGGGTGTCGTGGATCTCCCGGGCGATGCGCTCACGCTCCTCGGCCGCGCCCCGCTCCTGGTAGGCGACCATCAACTCCTCCTGTGCGGTGCTGAGTTCGTTCGTCAGCTGTTGCTGACGCTCGTTGCTCCGGCCGACGAAGCGGTGCACCCACAGCCCCAGCCCCGTCCCCGCGCCGTAGGCGGCGGCGGTGAACACCACGTTGCCGGTGAGGAACTGGGGGCTCCAGCCCTGGCCGAGCGTGCTGCCGAGCACGGTGAGGGCCGCGGCGGCCCCGCTGAGCGCGACCGCGTCCCGCGGGGCGCGGGCGAGGAGCCAGAACTGCGGCAGGGACACCGCGTAGAAGGCGGCCCCGCCGTTCAGGAGCCAGGACGCCGCGCCGAGGACGAGGGCGAGGACGACGAGGTAGGCATGGGGTCGCAGGACACGGTTGTCCGGCCGGACGAGAACGGCGGTGTGGCACAGCGCGACCGCGGCGAGCAGGGCGAGCATCCAGTGCCTTCGGGCCGGTGACGCGTCGAGCACGGCGACGGCCGGGGGCAGCAGGCCGAACAGGGTCCAGCCCGCCGCGTTCCACCGCAGGACACGCTCCGGCACGAGCCGGTCGCCCGGCTGCCGCTGCCGCTCAGTCACGGTGATTCCCCTCGCGCGTACGGGAGTTGCGGGGCCGACGGTCGAGTCGATCAGCTTACCGATTCCAGGGGCCGCGGGGCCGGTTCGGTGCCCTGGAGAGCTCGGCGCACCGCGCGGGAGGGCCACCAGTTGGCCTCGCCCAGCAGGAGCATCACGGACGGCAGGACCAGCAGCCGGATGACGAAGGCGTCCAGGAGGACGGCGACCGCGAGGCTGAAGCCGATCTGCTTCATCTCGATGATGTGCAGGGCCGCGAAGCTGGCGAAGACCGTGACCATGACCACCGCGGCGCTGGTCACCACGCTCGCCGAGCTGCCGATGCCCTCGATCACGGCCTGCCGGGTCGGGACTCCGCGCAGGGCGGCCTCCCGGATCCGGCTGATGACGAAGACCTGGTAGTCCATCGACAGGCCGAACAGGATCACGAAGAGGAACAGCGGAACGCGGGCACCGATCGAACCGGTGGAGGTGAAGTCGACCAGGTCCTCGGCCCAGGTGTGCTGGAAGACCATGACGAGGACGCCGAGCGCGGCGGCGGCGGAGAGGAGGTTGAGGACGATGCCGATCAGGCCGAGGACCACGGAGCGGAACGCCCACACGGTCATGGCGAAGGTCACCAGGAGCAGTGCCCCGAGGATGAGCGGCAGCTTCTGCTCCTGGTGGACCGGATAGTCGGCGTAGCGGGCGACGTCACCGGTCACCGCGGTCTCGGCACCCTTCACCCGGCCGACGGTCCGCGGGACGTACGTGTCGCGGATGTCCTGGAGCGAGGACTGCGCCTCGTCGCTGCTGACGTAGTGCGGGACCTGCAGTTGCAGCATGCTGATCCGCCGGTCGGGCGACGAGGTCACCCGGGAGGTGCCGCTCAGTCGCGGGTCGTCCTCGACGTCGGCGGCGAGTTCGCGCAGGGCGGCGGTCACCTCGGGCGCACGGTCGGCGTCGGCGCGGACGACGACCTGGTGCATGGACTTCAGCTCCGGGAAGGCGGCGTTCGCCCGGTCGTAGACCTGCATGGCGGCGATGGAGCGGGAGTGCGTCTCGCGGCCCATGTCGGTGAGGTTGATGCCGAGGACCGGGGCGGCGAGGGCGACCAGTGCGAGGACGGCGACGACGAGCGTGGCGAGGGGGCGTCGGGCGACGGGACGCAGCGCGGCGGCGGTCAGGCGGCCGGGGCCGGCCACGCCCGTCCGCTTCCCCTTCTTCCGGGGAGCGAGCCCCCGGGCCGCCCGGCGCTCGGCGCGGCGCTCGGCCCGCATGCCCAGCGTGGCGAGCAGGGCGGGCAGCGCGGTCAGGGAGCTGACGACGGCGACGAGGGTGACGACGATCGCGCCGGTGGCGATGGACGAGAAGATGACGTCGTCGGCGAGGTAGAGGGTGGCGCTGGAGACGGCGACGGCGAGACCTGAGACGACGACGGCCCGTCCGGACGTGGCGGCGGCGAGTTCGACGGCGGCCCGCGGGCTCAGCCTGCCGCCCGCGCGGGCCCGTCCTCGCGCTCGCGCTTGAGGTAGAAGAGCGTGTAGTCGACGCCGACGGCGAGGCCGATGAGCAGGATGATGTTGATACCGATGCCGTTGTCGGGGAAGACGTGCGAGGCCACCATCGACAGCCCGACGGCCGCGGCGATCGAGGACAGGGCGAGCAGCAGCGGCACGAGGGCCATGGCCACGGAGCTGAAGACCACCAGCAGGGTGACGAGGGTGACCGGCAGGGCGATCATCTCGGTGCGCGCGAGGTCGTCGCCGCGCAGCTTGTCGACGCCCTTGCTGATGGACGGCGATCCGGTCTCCTCGACGCGCAGCGAGGGGTTGGCCTCCTGTACGGCCGCGGTCTGCTCGAGCAGCGCGTCGACGTGCTCCTTGCCCTCCCGCTCCGGGGCCTTCATGGTGACCGTGACCCGCACCGCCGTGTCGCCCGCGGCGCGTACCGGGTCCTCGACGGAGAGCACCTCGGGCAGCTCGGCCATCCGGGCGGCGACGTCGGCGGCGGCCGAGTCCGCGGCGGCGATGTCGAGCTTTCCGGTGCCCGGTTGGGCGGTGATCAGGACGTGTTCGACGGGGCGCTGCTGCAACCCGCCCTCCGCGGCGATCGCTTCGCCGCGTCCCGCCTCTCCGATACGGAAGTCCTCGGTGGTCGCCTCGTTGGTACCGACGGAGATGCCGACACCGAGGCACAGGACGACGAACACGAACCAGCCGACGATGCCCCGCCACGGACGGGCGGCGCTCCAACGTGCCATGCGTACAGGAAGGTTTCTCATGGCATCGATGCTCTTCGCCGGGGGCGTGCCGCCGACAGCGGCGACCGGTTGAACTTGGGGTCCACCGACTGGTGGACCCCCGGCCACGGTCGGTCCCCGGTGTTCACACCACGGGGCCCGTGCCCGCGAAGACCGCTTCGAGGATGCGATCGATGTAGGCGGGGGTGATCGGCTCCTGGGTGACCAGAAGCCTTGAACACCGCCGGCTGCCCGACGTCCCGCTCTGGCTCCTGCTCGCCCTCGTCGCCGTCGCGGCGGCAGCGACCCTGGGCGCCGCACTGGGCACCGCGCGCCGGATGCTCCGCACCCCGGCGGTCAGCGCGGTGGCACCCTCACCGCAAGCGACCCGTACGGCAGCGACCCGGCCCGCCGCGCCCGGTCGCTGCCGACGCCCGTGGCCCTGCCGGCCCCGGCTCGGGGCCACACAGCGTCGCGAGAGCCCGGGCGTTCCCGCTCACGCCGTCGCCTCCGGCTTCTCCGGGGCGATCTCGGCGATCAGTCCCTCGACCAGGGTCTTGATCTCGTCGCGGATCGGGCGCACGGCCTGGACGCCCTGGCCGGCCGGGTCGTCGAGCTTCCAGTCGAGGTACCGCTTGCCGGGGAAGACCGGGCAGGTGTCGCCGCAGCCCATGGTGATGCAGACGTCCGACTCGCGGACCGCGTCGACGGTGAGGATCTTCGGCGTCTCCTCGGAGATGTCGATGCCGACCTCGGCCATGGCCTCGACGGCCGCCGGGTTGACCCGGTCGCCGGGGGCGGAGCCGGCGGAGCGGACCTCGACGCGGTCGCCGGCCAGGTGGGCCAGCCACGCGGCGGCCATCTGGGAGCGGCCGGCGTTGTGGACGCAGACGAACAGGACGGACGGCTTGTCGGCCATGGTGATCGTTCTTTCTCGTCGCGCGGTGGTACCCGGCCACCGATGACTTCAGCTACCGCTGATATCAGCAAGTGGTGATGTGAGAGTATCAGTGCATGCTGACTTCAGTCGACCCTGATGTGATCCGGGCGCTCGGTGATCCGCTGCGCCTGAGGATCGTGACCCTCCTGGCGCGCGAGACGCTCTGCACGACGCACCTGGTCGAGGAGACCGGAGCCAAGCAGACCAACCTCTCCAACCACATGAAGGTGCTGCGCGAGGCCGGGATCGTGGAGACCGAGCCCTGCGGCCGCTACACCTACTACCGGCTCAAGTCCGAGGTCCTGGCCGGCCTGTCCGGGCAGTTCGCCGAACTCGCCGCCGCCGCCCGCACCGCCGCCGAGAACAAGAGGGCCTGCCCGTGACCTCCACCGAGCCCACCACCTCCGCTCCGGCCGGAGTCGGGGACGACTCGATCGTCAAGAAGCTTTCCACCCTCGACCGCTACCTCGCGGTGTGGATCCTCATCGCCATGGCCGTCGGCCTGGGGCTCGGGCGAGTGATCCCCGGACTGAACGACGCGCTGGCGAAGGTGGAGGTCGGCGGGATCTCCCTGCCGATCGCCCTGGGCCTGCTGATCATGATGTATCCGGTCCTGGCCAAGGTCCGCTACGACAGGCTGGACGCGGTCACCGGTGACCGCAAGCTGATGATCTCCTCCCTGGTCATCAACTGGGTCCTCGGACCCGCGGTCATGTTCGCCCTGGCGTGGATCTTCCTGCCGGACCTGCCCGAGTACCGCACCGGTCTGATCATCGTCGGCCTGGCCCGCTGCATCGCCATGGTCATCATCTGGAACGACCTCGCCTGCGGCGACCGCGAGGCCGCGGCCGTGCTCGTCGCGCTGAACTCGGTCTTCCAGGTCCTGGCGTTCGGCCTGCTGGGCTGGTTCTACCTCGACCTGCTGCCCGGATGGCTGGGCCTGGGCGGCGGGGAGCACCTGGACATCTCGATGTGGGAGATCGCCTTCAACGTGGTCGTCTTCCTGGGCGTCCCACTGCTGGCCGGCTTCCTGACCCGCCGGATCGGCGAGAAGAGGATGGGCCGCGAGAGCTACGAGTCCCGCTTCCTGCCGAAGATCGGCCCCTGGGCGCTGTACGGGCTGCTGTTCACGATCGTGATCCTCTTCGCCCTGCAGGGCAGGACCATCACCTCCCAGCCCCTGGACGTCGCCCGGATCGCGCTGCCGCTGCTGGTCTACTTCGCGGTCATGTTCTTCGGCAGCTTCGTTCTCGGCAAGGGTCTCGGCCTGGCCTACGACCGGACCACGACCCTGGCGTTCACCGCGGCGGGCAACAACTTCGAGCTGGCCATCGCGGTCGCCATCGCCACCTTCGGCGTCACCTCGGGTCAGGCCCTGTCCGGCGTCGTCGGACCGCTCATCGAAGTCCCGGTGCTGATCGGCCTCGTCTACGTCGCGCTCGCCTGGCGCAGGAAGTTCGCCGCCGACGCGGTGACCACGGCCCCGTGACGCGGCACGTGGACGTGGTGGTGGCCGGCGGTGGCCAAGCAGGGCTCGCCGCCGGCTGTCACCTGCGTCGTCTGGGTGTCGACTTCACCGTCCTCGACGCCGGACCGGCGCCGGGCGGGGCCTGGCAGCACATGTGGGACTCGCTGCACCTGTTCTCCCCGGCCGACCACTCCTCCCTGCCCGGCCGGCTCATGCCCGCACAGCCCGGCGAGACCTACCCCGACGCCGGTCACGTGGTGGACTACCTGACCGACTACGAGAAGCGCTACGGCCTGCCCGTCCAGCACGGCACCCGAGTGGACGCCGTGCACCGCGACGGCGACCGGCTCCTGGTGGAGGCCGACTCCGGTCCCTGGCGGGCCCGGGCAGTCATCAGCGCCACCGGCACCTGGTCGCGGCCCTTCGTCCCCACCGTCCCCGGCCGCGGCGACTTCACCGGCCGGCAGGTGCACACCGTGGACTACCGCCGCCCGGGCGACTTCGCCGGGCAGCACGTTCTCGTGGTCGGCGGAGGAAACTCCGGTGCCCAGATCGCGGCCGACCTCGCCCTGGACGCCCGCGTCGAGACGACGTGGGTCACCCGGCGTCCACCCCGCCTCCTGCCCGACGACGTCGACGGCCGCGTCCTGTTCGACGTCGCCACCGCCCGCCGCCGCGCTCTCGACGCCGGCCGTACCGACACGGGCGGGGTCGCCTCGCTCGGGGACGTCGTCGCCGTCCCGCCCGTCCGTGCCGCCCGTGACGCCGGACTCCTGCGGGCCCGCCCGATGTTCCGCCGGCTCACCGCCACCGGCGTCCAGTGGGACGACGGCAGTCGGTCGGAGGCGGACGCGATCATCTGGTGCACCGGCTTCCGGCCCGCCCTGGCCCACCTCGCCCCGCTCGGACTGCGCGGCCCGCGCGGCCGCATCGAGACCGCCGGTACCCGAGCCGTCGGCGAACCCCGCCTGCACCTGCTCGGTTACGGCGACTGGACCGGCCCCGCCTCCGCCACTCTGATCGGCGTGGGCCGCCCTGCCCGCGAGGCCGCCCGTCAGATCGCGCGCCGACTGGACCTCTGAACTCGCGACCCGGCCCGTGCGGCTGCCCGGGACCGGCCGCTGGGCCCGCGGCCGCAGTCAGCGGAACAGTGGTGAATCCGCCCCGCCACCAGGTCACCGCGGAGCCGGCTCATGGCGCCGGTCAGGCGCGCAGGTCGAGCATGGCCGCCATGGCCGCCACCACGGACGGGGCGACCCGGTAGTAGACCCAGGTGCCGCGCCGCTCGGAGGTCAGCAGGCCGGCCTCGCGCAGCTTCTTGAGGTGGTGGGAGACGGTCGGCTGGGAGACGCCGACGTCGGCGATGTCGCACACGCACGCCTCGCCGCCCGGGTGGGAGGCGACCTTGGAGAACAGCCGCAGGCGCACCGGGTCCGAGAGCGCCTTGAACATGGCGGCCATCTTCTCCGCGTCCGCCCGGGACAGCTCCCCGGCGGTGATCGGCGGGCAGCACGGCACGACGTCGCCGTCCCGCAGGACGGGCAGTTCCGCGACCTCTGAATTCGACATGTGTCTATGTTGACACTCGTCGATACGAGTGGCAAGCTCCGGGTTGTGGAGAGACATCGACAGATATCGAAGCAAGGAGCCGTCGTGACCACCAACCTCCGTGCCGTTCTCACCGCGGCCCGGGTCCGCCGCACCACCCGCCACCTGGCCGGCGTCAGCTTCTGCGACAGCTGCGCCCAGGTCGGTGACAGCGCCTCCCGAGCGGCCGAACGCCGGCGGCACGCCCAGACGACCGCCTTCACCCACGCGCGCTGACCCCCTTCACCCCCAGAGGAGACCGAGCATCATGAGCACCCAGCAGCTCCCCGTCATCGTCGTCGGTGCGGGCCCCGCCGGACTGGCCGCAGCCGCCCACCTCGTCGAGCGCGGCATCGAGCCCCTCGTGCTGGAGGCGGGCGACGAGGCCGGCGCGGCCGTGCGTGAGTGGAGCCACGTGCGGCTGTTCTCCACCTGGGGCGAGGTCGTCGACCCGGCCGCCGAGAAGCTCCTGGCCTCCACCGGCTGGACCCGGCCCGACCCGGCGACGTATCCCTCCGGCGGAGAGTGGGCCGAGCAGTACCTGCGGCCGCTCGCGGACGCCCTCGGCGACAAGGTCCGCACCGGGGCCGCCGTCACCGGTGTCTCTCGCGCCGGCCGCGACCGGATCGTCGACGCCGACCGGGAGCAGCAGCCGTTCGTCGTGCACGTCGAGTACGCCGACGGCCGTGAGGAGCGTGTCCTCGCCCGCGCCGTGATCGACGCCTCCGGCACCTGGACCACGCCCTCTCCGGCCGGCGGCAGCGGCCTGCCCGCCCTCGGTGAGAGGGCGGCGGCCGACCGGATCACCTACCGCGTACCGGACCTGAACGACCCGGCCGTACGCGCCCGTTACGCGGGCAGGCGCACGGCCGTCATCGGTTCGGGTGCCTCCGCCTTCACCGCGCTCGCGTACCTCGCCGAGCTGGCGGAGTCCGCCGACGGCGCGGGGACGAGGGGCATGTGGATCCTGCGCCGGGGGATCTCCGCGTCCACCTTCGGCGGGGGCACCGCCGACCAGCTCCCCGCCCGCGGCGCCCTCGGCCTCGCGGCGAAGGCCGCCGTCGACAAGGGGCACGCCGACGCGGTCACCGGCTTCCGCACCGAGGCGTTCGAACGCGACGCCGACGGACGTCTGGTCCTGGTGGGCGAGGACGGCCGACGCCTGGAGCCCGTGGACGAGGTGATCGTGCTGACCGGCTTCCGCCCCGACCTGTCCTTCCTGGACGAGCTGCGCCTGGGCCTGGACGAACGCCTCCAGGCGCCGGTCGTCCTGGCCCCGCTGATCGACCCGAACCAGCACTCCTGCGGCACCGTCTACCCGCACGGTCACCGCGAGCTCTCCCACCCCGAGCAGGGCGTCTACCTGGTCGGCATGAAGTCCTACGGCCGCGCCCCCACCTTCCTGGCCATGACCGGCTACGAGCAGGTCCGCTCCGTCGCCGCCGCCATCGCAGGCGACCTCGACGCCGCCGACCGCGTCGAACTCACCCTTCCCGAGACCGGAGTCTGCGGCGGCGCGGGCCTGTTCGACACCCCCGACGCCCAGTCGGCCGACGCCGGCGGCTGCTGCGCCGCACCGGAACCGCAGGTCGTGCAGCTCGTCCCGCCCACGGCAGTGGGCGCCGCCGCCGAGGACGCTCCGGCGGGCGGCTGCTGCGGCTCGTGACCGGCCTCAACACCCGCGACAGCGGGGCCGCGACCGGAGCAGGGGACCGGTCGCGGCCCGCGCCGCCCCGCCTGCCCCCTGCCCGGCACGGACCGTGAGCCGGGGCATCACCCGCGGCTCTTGCCCGCGATCCACCTTTCGGTACACGGTTTCCTGAATTCATGATTCCCTGTACCGTCATCGTGTGCTGACTGTTGCCCCCGAGATCGAGGTGCTGGTCCGGTTCGGCCGCGCGCTGGCCGACCCGATCCGCTGCCGCATCCTGCTCGCCCTGCGCGAGGCCCCCGCCTATCCGGCCGACCTCGCCGACGCGCTCGGCGTCTCCCGGACCCGGTTGTCGAACCACCTGGCGTGCCTGCGTGACTGCGGCCTGGTCGTCACGGTCCCCGACGGCCGCCGCACCCGCTATGAGTTGGCCGACGAGCGACTCGGCCACGCGCTGGACGACCTGCGCACCGCGGTGGTGGCCGTGGAGAGCGACCGCACGTGCGCCGAAGCCGACGACAAGGGGTGCTGCTGACTGTGAGCGCTGAGATCCCCACAACCCGCGGCCCTTCCCCGGCCCGCCGAGAAGTGCTGGCGACGCGGATACGACTGCTGGTCGCCGCGACGATCACCTACAACGTCGTCGAGGCGGTCGTCGCCATCACCGCCGGCACGGTCGCCTCGTCCACCGCACTGATCGGCTTCGGCCTGGACTCCGTCGTCGAGGTGTCCTCCGCGGCCGCGGTCGCCTGGCAGTTCCGCGCAGCCGATCACGCGGTGCGGGAGGCCCGGGAGAGGACGGCGCTGAGGATCATCGCGGTGTCGTTCTTCGCGCTCGCCGCGTACGTCACGGTCGACGCGGTCCGGGTGCTGACCGGAACCGGCGAGGCCGAGCGTTCCGTCCCCGGCATCGTGCTCGCCGCGCTCTCTCTCGCGATCATGCCGTTCCTGTCCGCCGCTCAGCGCCGGGCCGGGCACGAGCTCGGCTCCGCCTCGGCAGTGGCGGACTCCAAGCAGACGTTGCTGTGCACGTACCTCTCGGCGGTGTTGTTGGCGGGCCTCGTCCTCAACGCCACCCTCGGCTGGTCCTGGGCCGACCCGATCACCGCGCTGGCCATCGCCGGCATCGCGGTCAGGGAAGGACGTGACGCCTGGCGCGGCGAGGGCTGCTGCGCGCCCACCCCTCCGGTCGCGGCGGGGACCGTCGCGGCCGACGCCGAGGAGGACGCGTGCGGCTGCCGTCCGGGCTGCACCTGCTGCACCACGGGCGCGAAGGCCGGCCGGTGACCTCTCAGGGCGCCGGTCGGGCCGTGACCGACCCCTACGGCGTTCCGTTCAGGGCCACACCAGGCAGTACGGCTGATGCCCCGCCTCGTGCAGCCGGTGGCTGAAGTCCTGCCACTCGTGCAGCGATTGAACGAGGCGGGGCACTGACCTGGTACCTCTCGGCGAAGCGTGCGGTGACCTGCGGAAACTGCTTCCGGTAGTTCTCACGGGTCAACGCCGTTTCCCGGGCTCATGTGCCCTGGATGTGCCCTCTAGGGCGCCTACTGGATTGAAAGGATTTCGCACAGAGCCTCGGCATCGTCCATTCGACGTCTGCTTCGATCAGCAGCTCGTTGGGGCGATGCCCGGCATTGTTGGCCAGGCCCGTAGCGGAACCGAGCTTCTGTCCGGCCACGTCGGACGGCTGGTCGACACCGTCTCGTCCACGGTGTCGACACGGACGGTCAGGTACCTGCGCCCGGCGGCGAGGACAGCGGTGGCGGCCTTCTCGGCGGCCGCGTCATGCGAGCGGTACCCCACGATGTCACGGCCGTCGGCTGCGAGAGGTGCGCAGACCGCAGTACCGGTGCCCCAGCTGCCACTGCCGCATGCGGAACCTCCGGAGTATCGCGTTGATCGATCAGCTTGTGTTCGGCATCAGTTCCCTGGCAGCGGTTTGAAGGTGTCTTCCACTCCCGCGGGGAAGGACACATGGCCGTCCACCGACGGAACCTGCAGGGTCGCCTCCGCCGTTAGGGGTGCGGTCGGGTCGTCGTCCCGCCACCCCTGGCCCCGCAGATCGATGCGCGCCGGCTTCCGCCCCTTGAATACCCGCGCGATCGTGGCTTCGTTCGTGTCGTCGGTGCTGACGATGAGATGTATGCCGAATCGTGGCCCTTCCATCGCAACCTGTCTCAGCGCCGTGACCACTTCCGGCGCCAGCAGCAGCACCTTCTGGAAGTCGTCCACAACGACCATGAGGCGCCGCATACGGTGCGGGATGTCGTAGTCGGCCCCGTTGTATGTGAGCGACCCGAAGTCTGAGTCGTCGATGCTCCTGCCCAGTATGTTCCCGCGCTTTGTGACTTCCTGTCGGAGCTTCTCGCAGAACGAGAGGACGTGCGCTTGGTGGGCGCTCAGGTTAAGGAACGAGGCACCGCGCACGACGTCTTCGAAGCGGGCGAGCCCGCTGCGTCCGTTGTAGTCAGCGCGAACCAGTTCGAGACCTGTCGGGTTCTGTTGCGTTAGCTGGTCCAGCACGCGGCGCAGGACGCTCCTGCGGATTGCGGCCGGAAGCCCGCGGAGTAGGAGGTGGGGGCCTTGGCCACCGCGGTGTTCGCTCTCCAGGTCCAGTTCCACCGGATCTAGACCGGCATCCAGCCCGAGGGAGACCTGCATGGGCTGGCTGCCCCCGGGTCTCTGAAGCGCGAGGGAGTCGAGAGCGCGCCGCAGCCTGGCCGCAGACGGCCGGTGGGCGGGGTTCCTCCGCGTGCATGCCTCCAGAATCGCCGTCCAGTCGGGGGAGAGCAGACCGGCGGGCAGCGCCAATGGGGCTTCGGAGAGAGACTCCCCATGTCCCTCGCCCGTCGCCGCATCCATGAGGATGGCACCGAGCGCGTACACGTCGGACTCGCGGGTCGGTTCGCCGCCGGGCGTTTCCTGCTCCGGGGCACGGTACCGAGGGCGTGGCGCGTACGCGTCCAAGTGTGGGCTGGCCCTGCCGTCCACGGAAGCGGTCATCCACCCGGTGATCTGCATTTTCCGCCCCGCCACCAGTACGCAACGGGGGGTGAGCGAGCCGTGGACCAGGCCGTTCTCGTGGGCGTTGGCGAGGCTCGCCGCGAGCTGGCGGGCGACCTCCAGCAGGCCGGCCCGGTGCAGAGCGCCCTCGTGCCCTACAAAATCATGCAGGTTCGGTGCCGGTTCCGAGGCGCCGTCCAGTGCGCATTCGACGGCGAGCCAGGGCCGAAGGCGGTGGGCGTCCCAGGCCAGGAGGCGCGGCGCGAGGAAGCCGTCCAGCCGCTTCAGCGCCGTCACCTCGGTCGTCACGAGATCGGTGGCGTGCCGGGGGTTGTGCACCTCGGGTGTGCGGATGACGAGCACGCGGCCCTCGCCGTCGTGGGCCAGGAGCAGTCCGATATCCGCCCAGCCTCCCTCGTGCTCGGCGAACACCTCGTATGGCAGGCCGTCTGGGCCCTCGAAGCGACGGTCGGCGACGGACAGCCGGCACCATCCTGTCAGCTGCTCGTCGAGGACGAACCCATCCGGGAGCTCCCGCAGCTCGATGTGCGGGCTGAGCGGTTCGGGTGAGAATTCCGGTTCCGGCGGGGTGATACCGAGCCTGCGCCGGAGGGTCTCGTCGACCCAGCCGAAGGGCCTATGGTTGCCCGACCTGACCCTCTCCGGGCCCTCGGAGTGGGGAAGCCAGGCAGGGAATCCCGTCGACGCGTTCGGGAGTCCGCTGAGGTGGGCCGTGACCTCCCGAGCCGTCCGGACCAGTTCGGAGGGCGGCACCGTGCCCAGCAGAACCGTGCGGATGTCCTCGGTGAAGTCGAAGGTCCTCTGGTGCGGGAGGTCGGCGGAGCCCTCGACACCGTGCATGAGGCCGCCGAGGAAGACCTCCGCCAGGTGGGCCGTGTCGACGGACGGCTGCAGGGCATGCTGGACGAGCCGCATCACCGGGACGGGGAGTGGTGCCACGGCCGCCAGGTGCGCCGCCAGGCGGTACGCCTCCGAGGACGCCGAAGTTTTGAACCGCAGCACGGTCTCCTCCGCCGCTACGGACCCGGCGGGCCGGGTGAACACTCGTGCGCCGACGGCGGGAACAGGCGTGTCTGGACCCGTCAGGAGCGGAAGCACCGCGGTCTCTCCGGGGGAGCCGATGAGCTGTGCCCAGGTGCCGATGTCGCTTCGCTCCGCGGAGAGCACCGGGACCGGGACGCCGTTGTAGGGGGCCATTTCCGGCGGCAGGACGGGGTCCTCGACGTGCCAGGACCGGTTGGCCGCTCCCCGGCGGCGGGTCGTCACGCGCCAGGGCCGCGCGTCGATGCCCGAGCCCGCCCAGAGCCGTGGCGGGAGCGCGTGGAGGAGGGCCACTGGCCCCGTCGATGCGGCGCGGTCGAGCTCTCGGTGCATCGTCCCGTCCCGCCAGGCCCGTCCGACGCCATCGCTCACGACGAGAAGCAGGGTGTTGCCGGAGGGGTCGAGGACCGTGGACATCGGTCGCGCCCGGTCGCGCCCCCCGTATGGGCGGCCGGTCAGCCGGGGACCGCCGGGAGTGCGGCTGTCGAGGCCGTGGAGGCGGACGTCCCGGAAGGCTCCGCACCGCTCCATCAGAGCACGGACCTCGCCCGCAAGTCGCTGCCACAGGAGCATCGAAACGCCGTCGTCGACGAGAACCACCAGGTCGAGCCAGCGGGTCCGTGTGGGGCGGAGCACGGCGTCGGGGAGACCGGTCTCGGCCATGGCGGAGACTGTCGCGTCGACGTCGAGTTCGTTGCGCAGCGGGTCGGGACGGAGCTGTCGCAGGGGGCGCAGGGCGCGACCGATTCGGAGCTCCGTACCGTCGAGCGCCTTCATTCCCTGGGCGCGTACGGCCATCGCGGACCGGTCGGAGGAGACGGCCTGACTCGGCGGCACGGGGGCTGCGTGCAGTCCGTCCTCTTGCGAGGGGCGCGCTCCGCCGGTCGGCGGGGTGCCGAAGGCCGTCGTTCCGTCTCGATGCTCGTCCCGGCCCTCGAAGGGCGGCTCGGTGGCGGGCTCGGCCGGGGCCGGGGACGCTGCCTTAGCGGCGGGCTCCGCGGCCTGGGCCAGCCGTGCCAGTGTCGTGGCCGCCGCCGGGGGCAACCGTGCCGCGAGCCACAGCGCGTCGCGGAGCTCCTCGGCGTCGAGGAGTTCGCCGTCGCCGGACAGGGCGTCGCGCACCCGGTGCAGCATGGCCCTGGTCACAGGGTACGCGCGAGCCGGTGTAGGACGGCGTCCAGCAGTCCGTCCGCGTCGAGTTCGACGCCGCCACGCCGGAGGAACACGGCGTTGAGGAGCTGGTCCGTCGCGAGCTCACCGCGCGCTCTACGGGCGAGGAATGCACGCATCAGGTCGTCGATCTCGAGCGTGCCGTGGGCTCCGGAGCCGTCTTTCGGGTCAAGGTGGGCGGAGATGATGGCGCGCAGTCGGTTTTCGTCCGGTTCTGGGAGGTCGAGGCGGACGCAGCGGCGCAGGAAGGCCGGCGGAAAGTCCCGTTCGCCGTTGCTGGTGATGATGACGACGGGGAACTCGGAGCAGCGGACGCGGCCACGGACGACCTCGGTCCACTTGCCGGTGTCGGCGGTCATCACGCGTACCGAGGACTGTTCCTCTGGGAGACGGGCGAGCTCGGGAATCTCAAACTCGCCTTCCTCGAAGACGTTCAGGAGGTCGTTCGGCAGGTCGACGTCGCCCTTGTCGAGTTCGTCAACGAGGAGCACGCGCGGCGACTCCGATGCCACCAGAGCGGTGCCGAGCGGGCCGAGCCGCAAGTACGAGCCGATGCCCGGGTCCAGCGGCGTGGAGCCGTCACCGCCGTGGGGTTCACGGCTCATGTTGGTCTCGCGTAGCCTGCCGATGGCGTCGTAGCGGTACAGCGCGTCCTGGAGTGTGGTGCGGCTGTTGACCGGCCAGTGCAGGACGGGACCGAGGGACAACTCGTGGGCCACGGCGTACGCCAGGGACGACTTGCCCGTCCCGGGGTGTCCGGTGACAAGAAGCGGTCGGCGGAGCAGCAGTGCGGCGTTGACAACGTCCGCTTCCTGAGGGCCGATCAGATAGGGCCGGTTTCGGTGGGAGGTGTCCGTCTCCCCGTCCGTGTCGCCGCCGAACCGCCGCCAGGGCGGTGCCTCGGGGAAGGTGATGGTCTTGGCGCGGCCGTCGCCCTTGAACAGCCGCCAGTCGGCGTCCTGCCCGTCGTCGGCCGTGTCCTGCTGCCCGTGGGGTTCGTGGGCCGTCATCGAGTGTCCGTCCTTCTCCATGGTGCGGGGGTCCGGTGGGTGTGGTGCGTCATGACGGGTCGGCCAGCTGCAGCGGTCCTGGCAGCGCCAGTTCGCCTTCCTCCCAGATGAGGGCCGGTCGCGCCACCCCGTCCGAGGCCGAGGCGGCGTACTGCGACTTTCGGAACTCCTGAAGTCGTCGAGGGAGCTTGTCGAGGGGGCCGGTGGGGTCGAGGGCGTCCATTCGGGGCGCGTCCTCGTGCGAGTCGGCGTCTCGGTCCCACAGCACGACGGGTACCCCCATGGCCAGACACACGTGGAGGAGCTGCTGTCGTCGCTCCGGCGGCCCGTGGAGGACGACCCGCGCGGTGTCGCGGTGGGGTTCGTCCAGGAGTTTATGCAGGCTCATGATGTCGTGGCACGACTCGTCGACGACGAGTGTCCCGTCGCCCCCGACCGCCCAGCGTCTGCGCATCTCGCTCGCCGCCGTGGGGACGCTGCCGGTCAAGTCGGGGCAGCGCAGCGTGACCTGATAGCGGCCGCCCAGCGGCGTGCTCAGTTCGGCGAGGTCGGGGAAGAGGTCCCCCAGTACACTGCCCGCGTCCCACTCGTCGACGGGGATGTCCAGTCCGTCGGCCTTCACCACTACGTCGACGCGCGTCGGAGCGTGACCGTTCGCCGCCTCGTTGCCGTCCACCGTCTGGCGTATCAGCCGCCCGATCTCCCCGGGCTCCACGGGGTCTTCCGGGGTGGCCACCGTCGTGCGCCCGCCGTCCTTGTGACTGAGCCAGATCTCGCACAGGAAGCGGTCCGGATCGGCGGCTCCCGCCCGGTGGAGCCGTACGATGACCTGCGTGACGGGCGCGGGGACGCGGGCGGCCCATGCTTCGGCGTCCGCGCGGCGTTCCGCGAGCGCGGCGACGCTGATGCCCAGGCGTCCGGTGACACGTTCGCACCAGGCGCGCAGCCACCACCGTCGGTCTGGGTCGGCGACGGCGGCAGCCACGAACTCCGCTAGCCGGAGCAGCGCGGGGACGGGCAGGGAGCCGGTCGTGGCGCCGCGCCCGTCCGGGTACTCCTCCAGCGCCCGTACGACGGCGTCGACGGCCTTCTCCTCCAAGCGGGGAGAGCGCGTCAGCGCTTCCGGGAGCTCCAGGAGCCGCAGGGCCTCATGCGCCGCGCGCGGGATCAGCTCCGGCTCGTCCAAGGCGACCTTGAGCAGGGCGGTGTGCAGCTGCTCGTGTTCGGTGACAGAGAGCAGCCTGACGGCGGGCTCGACGCGGCCGAGCGCCAGCAGGCCGTTCAGCGTTGTGCGGTCGTCTTCGTGGCCGCCGACCACGGGAGTCAGCGACTCCGTCAGGGTGGCCAGTGCCCGTTCCTCAGTGAGCAGCAGCGTGGCCAGCTCATCCAGGGTGGGCGCTGACTGCTCGCCAGCCGAGGGTGCCTCCAAGCCGAGGCCGGCGGCGAGGTGCCTGCAGTGGTCGGCACGGCGCGCCGTGTCGTCCAGCAGGGCCCGCAGCAGCGGGACCATCTGGCGTACGGAGTCCTCGGCCGGTCCCGTACAGGCGAGGTGATCCGGTGCGACGACCTCGCATCCGGCGAGGATGTCGTGTGCGCCCGCGCGGGTCAGGCGCTCCCGTACCGTCTGCCAGGGCATGGCCCAGCTGCGCCGGACGGTCTCCTGCGCTCGCAAGGGGTCCTGGCCGGGAACCACCTGGGCGATGACGAGTCCGGCGACGGTGCGGTCGGACTTTACCCTCAGGGGGCCGCCGCTGTAGCCGGGTCCGATGGCGGCGCCGGTCAGGGAGCCGTCGAGGTAGCAACCGGGGCCGTCCCGGAAGCCGGCCACGGTGTCGGCGTAGGTGATGCCGACACCGCCGCCGTGCCAGGCGCGGAGTTCCAGCCCCTCGGTCATGTCTCGCCAGACCACGGGGGTGGCCCACTCGGGGGCCGTCTCCTCCAGCTCGAGCACCGCCAGATCGCCGTCCCACACGACGTCGCCCGACCGTGGCTCGGGCGCCACCCAGACCGACAGCCGGGCCCAGCTGTACCGAGAGGTCCTGCCGGAGCCGTGGAAGGCAATTCTCAAATACTCCTCGCCGGTGGGGCGTTCGGCGCAGAGCAGATCCCGCCCCACCGCGTCGTTGACGACGTGTGCGCAGGTCAGCAGGTGGTTCGGCGAAAGCAGAGCGGCTGCTCCGGCCGCCTTTTTGTCGCTCTCTCGCAGCAGTGCGGCGTAGGAGACCGGCGCTGCCGGTCGGCTGAACCAGCCCATCGGCTACGTCGGGGAGGCGTCGTCGGTGCCCTGGTTCTGCCAGGTGGCGCTGACGGTCATGGTCGCCTGGCCGTTGGCGCCGACGATCCCGAGCTTGAGGTCTTGGCCGATCTGGATACCGAACTCGACCGTCAGCTCCTGGGGTGGGTGCGCGGTGGCGGATACCGCGGTGTGGACCTCTTCGAGCAGCGGGCCGAGCGGCCGCAGAGCGGACTGGAGCACGTCCTGGGCGAGCACGGTGACCCGTCGACCGCGGGCGACCGGGATGACGGCACCGAAGCCTTCCGGCAGGTCGGCGGTGTCTGCGGAGGGGGCGGCGGGCGCGAGTGCGGAGACCGGTTCTCCGACACCGGCGAGTTCCACGCGGATCGCGGCACCGGCGAGTTCGACTTCGAGGTGGTCGGGCATGCGCCACATTGTGCCCGAGCGACGCGGCCGCACCGAACTTCCTCCGGAATCCGTCCACAGCCCGTCAGAACGAGGGCCTCCAGACGTAAATGACGGTCTCCGTCAAGGCGTCAGAACCGGCTGGTCCTCTTCCTGAACGTACCTGTTCAGCGGCGGCTCCTGGGCGAGGACGGCGCCGATGATGACTCCGGGGAGGAACTCTCGGTGGAAGTCGGAGCCGCGTGCCGGTCAACGCAGTGCCTTGGCCAGGAGGTCTTGCGGTCGGGAGTCTCGGAGAAAGGGTCCCCGGGGTCGATGTGGTGGTCGCGGGTGGACACGACGACGTGCTGGTACCCGGCCTCCGCGGCGCGTCCGACCAGGTCGCGCACCTTTACGGCGATTTCGGGTCCACCTGCCACAGCGACACTGCCGCCCTCGCAGAAGTCGTTCTGCACGTCCACCCGAGAAATGCCTAGGGCATCGCTACCGCCTTGGGCAGCTCCTCCCTTTCCCGCAGCATTTCTTGCACAGAGGGTCGACAATATCGACGGCCCCGACGAGAAGGGCACTGCCAGCGGATGGCTACCGGAGTCGGTCACAACTACTCCAGGGACATGCGGGAGAGGTCGCCGGAACGGGTAGGGCGTCCGCAGGTCGGGTCCGGCTGGTAGGTCATGCGTACAGTGCTCTCGGTCTTCCCTACTGCGTTGCGTCGCAGGTCATGCAGCGGCTCACGGCCGCTCGCTCGGTGTTGCCCTGCGTGGCATGTAGCGGGTTGGAAGGTGCGAGACGGCGCCATGCTCCCGGTGAGGGAGTGAGCACCCATCCGTAGAGGGGTGGTCGAATGTCGGCCGGATCGATGTGCCCGCAGCCGGGGAGGTGGGCCTTGCCACTGGCGTGAATGATGATCGCAGTCGCCGGCCACTCGCCCCATTCGCTGGCGGGCACGCCGCTGCGTGGTGTGAATGGAGCGCAGTCCGCACAGTTGTGCATTTCGTGGCGTTCGCAGTACTGCATCGTCCTCTTCCCGTGAGGTCCGGCAAACAGCCTACGTGTCTAGAGCTTGCCGCCAGGCCAATGCCCGGTGTGCCTGTCGTCATGAAGAGGTCGACCGGGAGGGCACTGACCGGGCGCGCCTCGCGTCAGCAGGGGCGAGCGGCTACCGCCCCAGGGACGGATCCGGTCCGAAGTCGGCAACCTGCATGGTGGCTGATGCTCCGGGCGGGCTGTTGAGCACCCCGCGGACGCGCACGGGGATGCCGGAGTCATGGCAGCGGACTGCTTCGTGGTAGTCGGCGTCGTGGAGGTCCATCCACACCGTGCGGCTGCGTCGCTGGATGAGGGCTTGGACGCCCACCCTGCCTGTCTCGTCACCAGGATGCCGGTTCAGGTGAGTGACCAGGCCGAAAAGCACGTTCTCGCGGCTGTAGACACTCGTTTTCAGCTGGTTTGACACTCGCTCCACGATGGCGATGGCATCGTGGTTGAACTCCACCTCGCGTGGTGTGCCGGGTGGAGCTGCAGCCACGCGGGACCAGTTGAAGGTGACGTCCAGGGTGTCTACCGCGTCGCTGTTCACGACCTTGGACAGGGCTTGGCACAGCTCGTACGAGACGCCCTCTCCGATGGAATCCGTGATTTCGCTGGGAGTAGGGACCCGCTCGGCACCGGCCATTTCCCCCAACACGCCCAGAGCACGTGACATGGTCGCGGTGACGCGTCGATCGAAGAGCGTCTCCTCGACCTCGACGTCGATCTGTTCCTGTCCCCGCTCGTACACGTCCAGCGGCGACCGAGCCTGGCTGATGATGGGCACGATGTAGGAGCCTTTGCGGGTCTGCCCGAGGCGGACATCGCGGGCCTGCTCCCGAGCACGGGTGGGGAAATTCCGAAAGTGTCCCTGGCGGCGGATGGTGGCTGCCGCCGATGCCACGCGGAGGCGCTTGGCGGACTGGAACAGCTCGAATCCGGCGTCCAGGGGAATTGATCCGTCGCGGATGGTGGGGTGGGAGGCCCTGAGGTCCGTGACGTCGTGGAACACGGACGCGATGGCGGCCTGCACTGTCCGTGTGTCCTCCGCGCTGACACGCGCCAAATCTTCGACGAGCATACGTGCGCGCTTGCCGAAGTCCGGTGCTCCTTGCTTCATAGGGACGAGCACGACTTCCTCGGTCGGTCCCGGCAGACGCCAGAGCTCGGCCACATCGCTGCCGGACACGGTGGACCAGCCTGTGACCTTGAGATAGCTCCGGATCTCGTCGGGCCCGAAGGGAAGCGTGTCAGTAGCCATGTCAGTGCACCCCCGCGCTGCCGGACAGGAGAATGCTGCGTGCCATGTCGAACATGCCGCGCATGGATTTCACGGAGAGTTGTTGCTCCTCCGGGAGACTGATCGCGGTCGTGGCACGACTGGCCACCGAGTCGCGGCCGTGCAAGCAGGCCCAATATCCGTGGCAGGCGAGCACGACGGAATCGGAGTGCTGGGTGACCCAGAGTTCGAGGTTGGGCGGAACCACCAAGAGCACCAAGTGCCCAGGCGCTGAGCGCTCCGTGCTGCGCAACTTGTCGTAGGTCTCGATATCCAGATCGAAGCTGTACCCGCCTCGGATGACCCGAGGGCTCTGGGTGCACTTGAGCTGGAAGTCGACCATCAAACCGCGATCCCGGAGCGTGACGTCCACACCGTCCTTGTCGACGTTCCACTCGCCCACGGTGTAACCGCCTTGGGAAGCGAGAGCGTGTACGTACGCGCGACTGATCTGTTCCTTCTGCCAGCTTGTCGCTTCGCCTGCCACGCGCCCTCCCCCTCGCCGCTTAATCGCGAGAATAGGCGCGGGCGAAGCATGTGGGAACAGGGCCTCGACGTCTGCATATTCGGCAGGAGGCGTCGACGCCTCCTTTGCGCCAGGCGTGTCGAGCAGGGCCACGGGTCCTCGTCCTTGAAGCCGTTCGTGGTCAATGGCATCGGCGTTTCGCTCTGGGCCGCATGGAGAGGTCAGGCGAACGCTTCCTGGCGGAAGGCGTTGCGGATGTCGGTCAGCGGCTGGCGATCGCGGGTGTAGTAGAGCTTGTTGGTCAGCAGTACTGCCCACCGGTCCTGGGTGGGGGAGACCCACATCCCGGTGCCGGTGAAGCCGTAATGGACCCAGACGTCCTCCTCGTCGGTGGTGTCGGCGGCAGGGTGCCAGAACAGGCCGCGCTCGGGCTGGAGCCCACCGGTCTGCACGGTGAGGGAGTGGGTGCACCACTCGGCGCCGAAGCCAGCCTCGACGGGGGCTGTGGTGTGGTCAAGCATGTAGCGCAGGAACACGGTCAGGTCCTTGAGGACGGTGAAGGTGCCGGCGATGCCGCAGACTCCGCCGAGGAGTCGGGCGGAGAAGTCGTGGGCGGTGCCCTTGAGGTGGGTGCCGGTGTCCTGGTCCAGTTCGGTGGGGGCGCATCGGTGCGCAATGTCGGCGGGCAGTGGACCGAAGCGGGTGGAGTCCATGCCCAGCGGGCGCCAGGTCCTCGTCTCGCAGAGCTGGTCGAGAGGTCGGCCGGACAGGTGTTCGGCAAGGTAGCCGAGGATGAGGGCGGCCCGGTCGGTGTACTCGACTGCTTCGCCGGGCGACCGGTTGAGGGCTTCGTGCAGGACCCCGCGGCGGATGCTGGCGGGGCCGGTGCCGTAGAGGTTCTTCAGCTGGGCCCGGAGGGGGAGGCCGGCGGTGTGGGCCAGGAGCTGGCGGGCGGTCACAGCACCGAGGGGGTGGCCGGTGACCTCGCCCCAGAAAGTACCTAGTGGGGCATCCAGGTCTAGGACGCTGTCCTCCCATAGGGCTCCGATGGAGGCCCACACTGCAAGGATCTTGGTGAGGCTGGCGGCGTCGAAGACGGTGTCCGGCCGCATCCTCACATCAGGTTCGTCGGGGTCCAGGACCCCGGTCGTGCCCGTTGCCCGGACTCCGCCGGAGTCGCCGACAGCCCACACTGCGCCCGGATAGACCTTGTCACGGACGCCTTCGCTCAGCAGATTCTCGATGCGCTCGATGCGGTACGGCATGGTCTCCCTCTTCGTGCGGGCATCCCAGCCGCCAGCGTAGTGACGTGGGCCGGGCGGGCCGGGCACCGGCGTGCCGGTGGTCGCGGGGGCATTGCCCGGCCCGGCTGGTTCTTAGACGAGATGGCGGCCGAGGTCGGACAGTTCTCGGGCGGTCTTCGATAGTGGGTACCGGGCAGCGTTGGCGAATCCGGCCTGCCTGAGGGCGGCAAGGAGGCCGGGTTCGGTTCGCAGACGGCCCAGGTCCTGGGTGAGCGTGGAGGGGTGCGTGAAGTCGGTGGCCATGCCGGAGCGGGCGAGGGATTCGCTGAGGCCGGGGACGGGCTGGTAAAGCACGGGAAGGCCGCAGGCTTGGGCTTCCAGGGCGACCAGGCCCATGGCCTCCAGGGTCGTGGAGGGCATGACGAGCACGTCATGCTCGGCGAACGCTGTCCACAGCCGGGAACGGCGCAGCCAGCCGAGATAGCGGGCCCTCACTCCGGCCCGTTTCAGCCGTGGGGCCAGCGCGCGGAACTCGGCGCTCGGGGCAGCGATCGACAGCTCGACGCCTTGGAGCGTGGCCACGCTCCGGATCAGGGCTTCGACGCCCTTCTCTGCGGTGAGCCGGCCCGCGTACAGCAGGCGGAGATGACTGTTGGACGTGTGGGCGGTGCAGGTGGGCGGGTGGACGAGTAGGCGGTCGGGGATGCCCCAGGGAATGTGGGTGATCTTGCGGCGGTCGGTCTGCGGGGCGAGCTTGAGGAGGTGGTCGGCCATGGCGCCAGTGGGGACGACGATGGCGTCGGCGGCTCGGGCGGTCGCCCGCAGGACCTGGAGCTGGTCGCGGTGGGCTTCGGCGAAGATCAGGTCGGTGCCGTGGACCAGGGCGATGCGGGGGTGCGCTGGCAGGGCCCTCATCAGGGCGGGGGTGGCGCCGAAGGCGAGGTGGTGCAGGTGGAGGACACCGATCTCAGAGGGCTTGAGCGCGGTCGTCAGGGCTCTGCGCAGGTGGGCGACGTACCGGTTGAAGGCCGACCCCTCCAGGCACTTGCCGCCAGCGCTGAGCAGGTCGAGGCCGTCCGGCGTCTGGGGACGGGACCCGGCCGGGGCGAGCATGAAGGCCCTCGCGGGGATGAAGGGCTTCTCGCCGGTGTAGAGGTCGAGGAAGAGTTCGACGCTGCCGCCGGGGCTTCCAACGGGCAGGTCAAGAAAAGTGGCTGCCAGCGGTCCGGCGGCCTCTCGGGGGTTCACAGGACTCCTCCATGGATCTCTTCGTAGAGGCGGGAGATGTCGATGCCGTCCGTCGCCGCGTACTTGGCGGGTTGCTGCTGGTAGCTGGCCGGGGCGCCGAAGGCGCTGAGGAACACGAGCTTGCCGAAGGTCATCCCTGGATAGACACGCACGGATCTGGCGGCGCGGATTTCCAAGGTCCAGCGGATGGCGTGGCCCTGGTGGCCGAGTGGGGCCGATACGTGAACCCAGATACCGAGGGCACCAGTGGTGCGGTCGCCGTTCAGTAACTGGGCGTACGCCTCCGAGCCGGTCCTCTCCAACGTGACGCCGAGGTAGAGCGTCCGTGGCTGTAATACCAGGCCGGTCGCGGGGATAGGTCGCTCCATGAAGGCGGTGGGAGTAGCGGCATCGAGGTCACCGTCGCAGATGCGGATCCTGTTGCCGAGCCGCCAGTCGTAGGCGTTCGGGGAGAGACGGGAGGGATCGTACGGATCGATGGTGATCTCGCCGGCCTGGACGGCGGCGGCGATGCCGGGTCCGGTGAGGATCACGAAGCCACCGCCCGAAGTTTTGTAACGTCGCGCCAGTAGGCCGACGGCTGAGGCCCGATGGCGGCCTGGTACTTACCCCGGTAGAGGTCGATGGGGCCGCTGGAGACGAAGAACATGACCTGTCCGATCTTCATGCCCGAGTACACCCGCAGCGGTCGAGTCGGAGTGAGCATGAGGGTCCACTGGCCGTGGAAGCCGATGTCACCGATGGGCGCGGTGATCTCGACGAACAGGCCGAGTCGGCCGACGGAGGAGCGGCCGAAGAGCAGGGGGACGAAGGTGTCTGAGCCGACCTCTTCGAGGGTGTGGCCGAGGTAGAGCTCGTCGGGTTGGAGGACGTGCCCGTCCGGGCCGATGGTGATCTCGCGGGTGGGATTGGGGCGGTGGGCGTCCAGTACCTCGTCGGTGTAGGTGATCAGGGTGGGACCGAGTCGGACGTTGTAGCTGTTGGGGTTGACCTGGTCGGCGGCGAAGGGGGTGATGCAGATCCGGCCGTCGTGGGCGGCTGTGGTGATCTCGGGACCGGTGAGGATCATCACTTGCCTCCGGCCGAGGGGTTGGGCGTAGTGAGGACGTGCTGGATGGCCTGGTCCAGGCGCAGGCTGGCTTCGTTCGTGCGTCCGCCGAGGTGGTTGTCGGCGATGTAGCTGGTGGTCAGGACGGTGGTGATGGCGTCCGGCAGGGGTTCGGGGGCAGTGACGAGGGGGCCGTCCTGAGCGGTCAGGCGTGCGAGTAGGCCGCAGGGGTCGCGGCGGTCAGGTTCCGGTACGTGGGCGTACACCAACTGGTTGGCGAACGGCTCGATGGAGAGTAGGTCGCCCATGGTGAGGGTGTCGCCGAGTGGTACGGAGCGCAGCGCGGTCTCGTTGAGGAGGACCACTTCTGCACCGAGTGCTGTGCGCAGGCGAGCGGTGAGGTCGAGGAGTACGCCGCGTCGGTCGAGGGACTGGCGGCGGAAGACCGTCCGTACCTGTCCCAGGACCTCGTACAACTGCTCCTCGACTTCGCCGATATGCGCTGTCACGTCTGCGAACTCAGCGGGAACGGGGCCCGGCGGGTGGTCCGGGAAGCGAGTGGTACCGGCACCCCAGCCCGCGCCCACGGAAGTGGCGATCGCATAACCGTCGGCGAGTTCGCGGCCCTTGACGACAAGGGTGTCTCCCACGCGTATGGGTCCGTACTGGTTGCTGTGGCAGTGCCCCGCGAAGATCACGTTGAGGAACGGGCAGACCGACGCAAGTTCGACGTCCTCCTCGAACCCGGAATGGCTGAGGAGGACCCAGCCGTCCACCTCGTGATGGTGGGCAAGCATCAGCTCATGCAGGGATTGAACGGGATCGGTGACGCGGTGGCCGGCTCGCTGAGCAAAGGGGATCGAGTGGAAAGCCTGCCGTCCGATCACGGCGGTTACACCGACGCGCCGACCACCGATATCGGCGATGCGCAGGCGCCGGAAGAGCGCGTTGCCGGTCTCTGCGTCGATGACGTTGGCGCAGACGGAGAGCTGGTGGATCTCGGGTTCGAAGTGGTGGGGCCAGCCGTGGTTGCCGGGGGCCAGCACGTCGTACAGCTTGAGCAGGATTTCACGCTCGATCGAGCCGTGAGCGAGGCGGTAGTAACCGGAGCCTTCGAAGAAGTCGCCGCAGTCCACGACGAGCGAGGTGGGGCGGAGGTGGTGGAGGTGAGTCAGGAAGGATGCGGCGTTGCCCAGCGTGGAGTGGACGTCGGTGGTGGCCACGATCTGGCGCAGGGAGCGGATATCGGTCATGGGGTGACCTCGCAGATGTCGGCGCCCAGGGTGTGGAGCTTGCCGGGTAGGTCGGCGTGGCCGCGGCGGAGCTGGTCGAGACCGCCAAGGGTGGTGACGCCCTGGGCGGTGAGGCCGGCGACCATGAGGGCGGATCCGGTTCGGATGTCGGTGGCCTCCACGCCCGTCCCGGTCAGCCGTTGAGGACCGGTAAGGCGGCACGCGGTGGAGGAGATCTCCTCGATGAACGCCCCGAGGCGGGCCAACTGCGGCAGAAGATTGCCATGGCGGCCCGGGTTGATGGCGTCGGCGAACAGGTGGGTACCGGGCAGGCCGAGGGCCAGTGCCATGAGTGGTGGTTCGAAGTCGGCGTCCAAGCCGCCCGGGCTGAGTGAGGCGGTGGCCCGTAAGGGGTGGCTGGCCAAGCGGCCGTCCTGGGCGTTCACGGTGAGAGTGTCCGCCTCGCTGACGGCGGAGATTCCCAGTCGGTGCAGGGCGGCTACGAGGGGGGCCAGGTCGTCAGCTCGCGCGCCTCGGATGCGCGCGCTTCCGCCGGTGGCGGCGACTGCGCAGGCGAGTGTCCCTGCCTCCACCTTGTCTCCCGGTACCACCCATGCGGCGTCGCTCGGTGCCGAGGGCGGCGGCGAGAGGGTGAGCAGGCGTTCGCTGGCCCGGGTTTCCCAGCCCGCCGCCCGCAGGGCCTCCAGCACATACAGCACTTCCGGCGAGAGATTGGGCTCGCCCAGCCGCAGAGGTCGGCCGGTAGTGACGGCCCGGAGCAGGGCGGCCACCGTCGCCCCGCGCGAGCGGAACGGCAGCATCAGGGACACGGTGCCGTTGCGGCGTCTGGCGGCCTCGACGCGATATCCGGAATCATCCAAGACACTCCGGTCGCCGAACGCCTCGTACACCTTGAAGTGCAGATCCATCCCGCGTGCGCCGATCCGGCAGCCTCCCGGCCACGGCAGCCGTGCCTCTCCGTGCCGGGCGAGCAGGGCCGGCACCAGGTAGTACGAGGCGCGGATACGCGCGGCCTGGGGCAGGTGGGGGCGCACGGGCTGGATTTCAGTCGGCAGAATCACCGCCGCGGTCGGCTTCCCGACCGGCTGCGCAACGTGCCAGCCCGACTCTTGGAGCAGCGCGAGCATGGTCTGAACGTCCGTGTTGGCAGGGATGTTGCTCAGCCTCACCGGACGGCCGAGGGCAGCCGCGGCGGCCACCAGCGGGAGCGCTGCATTCTTGGAGCCGTCGACGGTCACGACGCCATTGAGCGGCGGGCCCGGACGTACGGCGATCACCTCGGCGGCCACGCCGGGGATGCGAGTGGTCGTCATCAGCGACTCCTCTGCGAAACAAGGGGGGACACGATCGGCTGGTCTGTGTTGGCTGGCAGTGAGATCTCGGCCCAGCAGCACTTCCCGACCGCCGTCGGCTCGACGCCGTATCGATCCGCGAGCGCGGCCACGAGGAACAGACCTCGGCCGCTCTCGCTACACGGATCCGGGAGACCCGGCCGGGGCAGCTCCGAGCAGTCGTCGCAGACTTCGATCCGCAGTGACTGCTCGTCGAGACGGACGGAGAGGGAGACCGGGCCGGCTTCGGCATGCCGAACCGCATTGGTGACGAACTCACTGATCACTAGCTCGGCGGTGTGCACCACCTCGTCGTCCAGCACCGTGTCCCAACCCTCTATCGCGTCCACGGCCCGGTGCCGGGCGGCGGTGACCGCGGTCGGTGTGGCGGATACGGAGAGTGCGAACTGGTGCGCTTTCACGAGCTGCCTCCAGGGTCGGTGCGGCTGCTCCAGGCAACCGCTCCGGAGGCAAGCAGGACCATGCCGTGTGCCGGGGCCGCATCGCTTATGCAGGAGCTGCATCGCGGCCAATCGATGCTCGGTTACGCTCGGTTGAGCAGGCAGGATCGGCGACGGCAGAAGGGGCCGTGGCACAGATGGCCGACGCACAGAGTGAAGCCGGACGGATCGGCGAAGTCATCCGTCGGGCACGCGTATTACAGCGGCGCTCGCAGAAGGACGTTGCCACCGCACTGGGCTACCACCAGTCGAAGGTGAGCCGCCTGGAGAACGGCAGGGGCACGGAGGACGTGCGTGTGCTGCGCGAGATCGCGAAGGTACTGGACATCCCACCGCAACGCCTCGGCCTCGCCGCCGCCCCCGACGCCAGCCCCAGCGACCCCGGAACCGAGGACATGCACCGCCGCACCTTCCTTGCCGCGAGCGTCGCCGCGCTCGCGGCAACGCCGACGCCAACCGTGGCGCACCACGACCTGATCCAGGTCCTGCTGCCGGGACCGAGCCCCGCCGCCACCGATGACTCCTCCGGTATCGACGAGCTGCGGGAGCGAGCGCGGACCGTGCGCCGGCTGTTCTGCACGTGCGACTACGCGAAACTGGAGCAGGCACTGCCGAGCCTGATCGCCGATCTGCGCCAGGTCGCCGACGGCTCCTCCGGTTCCGCGGAGGCGTCCGGGTTGCTCGCGACCGCCTACCAGACGTCGGTGAGCCTGTTGTTGAAGCGAGCCGACCAGGGCAACGCCTGGCTCGCGGCCGGCCGGGCCATGGCCGAGGCGGAAAGGTCCGGGGACCCTGTCGTCCTCGCCGCCAGCGTCCGCGTTCACGCTCACGTGCTCGTACGAGAGAAGCACACAGCCCAAGCCGTGAACGTGGTGCACCACACCGTCGACCAGCTCAGCGGCTCCTACGACCAACGCTCGCCCCGTCACCTGGCAGCGGTCGGCCTGCTGCTGCTCCGCGGAGCTACCGCCGCCAGCAGAAACGGCGACCGAGACACCACCCAGGACTTCCTCACCGAGGCCAAAGAGGTGGCCCGCTACGTCGCATTCGACAGGCCGGACGCCTGGGCGAACTTCAGCCCGACCAACGTAGACCTGCACGAGATCAGCGCGGCTGTTTCCTTCGGCGACGCCGGAATCGCCCTCCAAACAGCGCGACCCCTCATGCGGCGGCACATCCCCGTCCCCGAGCGACGGGCCGCGCTCTGGGTGGAGGCCGCTCGGGCCTACAGTCAGCAGGGCAGACTCGCCGACGGCTACCAGGCCCTGCGCATCGCCGAGACTTGCGCGGCACAGGACGTCCGCCGCCCGGCCGTACGCGAACTGGTCGCCGACATGGCAGCCCGTGACCGTCGCCGGGCGCTGCCCGAGCTCCACCACTTCAGCCGCCAACTGGGAGTGCCCGCGTGAGTGACCAGCACGACAAGCCGTTCCTCCAGATCGTGGTCTGCTCGGCCGGGGTCGCTGCTGACGTCGGCCGGCTGATCACGGCAGCACAGGAACGGCACTGGGACGTCGGTGTCGTTGCCACCCCGCAGGGGCTCGGCTTCCTGGACGCGGAGGCGGTCGGGGCCCAGACCGGCCGTCCCGTCCGCTCGGCCTGGCGGTCGCCGGGGGAGCCGCGCCCGAGTCGACCCGCAGACGCGATCGCGGTCGCCCCGGCCACCTTCAACACGGTCAACAAGTGGGCCGCCGGGATCTCCGACAATCTCGCCCTGGGCATCCTGTGCGAGGCGCCCGCCATGGGCGTCCCGGTCGCCGTGCTGCCGTACCTGAACTCCGCCCAGGCCGCCCATCCCGCATACCGCCGGAGTCTGGCGGTGCTGCGCGAGATGGGTGTCCTGATCGGCTCCTACGAGCCTCACCGACCGAAGGCTGGCGGCGGGGCCGACCGCTACCGCTGGGAGGAAGTACTGGAGCTGCTGGCCCCCAGAGTGCCGGACAGGCCATGATCAATCCGCCCGCCCCTCACGAAACCCCAGCTCAGGGCCACACCAGGCAGTACGGCTGATGCCCCGCCTCGTGCAGCCGGTGGCTGAAGTCCTGCCACTCGTGCAGCAGCTGGTAGACGTTGAACGCGTCCCGCGGGCCGCCCCGGTCCGGGACCGTCGACCAGATGAAGGCCGCCGCGCCGACCGCCTCCTCGCCGATGCCGCGCAGGGGGTCGACGACGGTCATCGGGAGCTTCACGACCGCGTAGTCGGGGTGCAGGACGACCAGTTCCAGCGGGGGCACCTTGTGCAGGGGGACGCCCTCGATGCCGGTGAGGACCATGGCGGCCATGGTCTCCGGCTTGATCTTGGTGAACATGCCGTTCATCCCGAGCTCGTCGCCGCCCAGTTCCTCGGGGCGCATCGAGATCGGGACGCGGGCCGCGGTCGCGCCGTCGGGCGCGCCGAAGTACTTGTAGGTCACCCCCACCCGACCACCATTCCTGCTCCCCGCCCCCAGCCGGTCGGCCCGCCCGTCGAGCCGGTCGGGCTCGCCCTGGTTGCCGTGTGTCTGACGTGCTTCGGACGCTTCCTCCGCCTCGCGTCGGTGCCTTCCCCGCCGGGCACGTCGAGGACCCAGGTCGTCGGTCCCCTCGCCCAGTCCGCCACCGCGATGCATATCTCCACCCGACTGCTTTTCTAGGACGCGTGGCCCCCGCCGCGCAACCCGATCATCGTGTCAGTGACCTCCCCCACGGCCGCTCGCCGAAACGTGCGGTGAAACATATGTACGTCATATGTCCGTCGTGCGTTCGCGGGACGGTCGTCGGCCGCGCCCGCGTCCTTCCGGTGAGCTGCGTGGATGGGTTCCAGTCTGGCAGACGGCACGGCGTTCGGGGCGGTTGTCTACCCTTGACCGAGTCACCCTGGGCAACCAGCGGCCGAGCGGGACCCGCGCAGGGTCCGATACGTCGGAGAAGGTCGAGAAGGTCGGAGAAGTCGCAGGTCATGAGCGAACTGGCATATCCATACGAAGCACCGGCCTCGCAGGCTCTGTTCGACCGCGCGGCGGCCGTCACGCCCGGCGGTGTGAACTCCCCGGTGCGCGCCTTCGGCGCCGTCGGCGGCACGCCCCGGTTCATGGTGTCCGGCTCCGGGCCGTACCTGACCGACGCCGACGGGCGCGAGTACGTCGACCTCGTCTGCTCCTGGGGGCCGATGATCCTCGGGCACGCGCACCCCGAGGTGATCGCCGCCGTGCAGGAGGCGGTCGCCCGCGGGACGTCCTTCGGCACGCCCGCCGAGGGCGAGGTCGCGCTCGCCGAGGCGATGGTCGAGCGCGTCGCGCCGCTGGAGGAGGTGCGGCTGGTGTCGAGCGGGACCGAGGCGACCATGTCCGCCATCCGGCTCGCCCGCGGATTCACCCGCCGCACCAAGGTGATCAAGTTCGCCGGGTGCTACCACGGCCACGTCGACTCGCTGCTCGCCGCGGCCGGCTCCGGCGTCGCCACCTTCGCGCTGCCCGACACGCCGGGCGTCACCGGCGCCCAGGCGAGCGACACGATCGTGCTGCCGTACAACGACCTGGAGGCCGTGCACGCGGCCTTCGCCGCCCACCTGGGCGAGATCGCCTGCGTGATCACGGAGGCGTCGCCCGGCAACATGGGCGTCGTTCCGCCGCTGCCCGGGTTCAACCAGGGGCTCAAGGACGCCTGCGCGGCCAACGGCGCGCTGTTCGTGTCCGACGAGGTCATGACCGGGTTCCGGACCAGCCGCGCCGGGTGGTACGGGGTGGAGGGGGTCGTGCCCGACCTCATGACCTTCGGGAAGGTGATGGGGGGCGGGTTCCCCGCCGCCGCGTTCGGCGGACGGGCCGACGTCATGGCGCACCTCGCGCCGGCCGGGCCCGTCTACCAGGCCGGCACCCTCTCCGGGAACCCGGTCGCCACCGCCGCCGGGCTCGCCCAGCTGCGGCTCCTCGACGACGCCGCGTACGAGAAGGTCAACGCCGTGTCCGCGCGGATCCAGGGGCTCGTGACCGAGGCGCTCACCAAGGAGGGCGTCGCGCACACGGTGCAGACCGCCTCCAACATGTTCTCCGTGTTCTTCACCGACCGGCCGGTCCACCGCTACGAGGACGCCAAGGCGCAGGACTCCTTCCGGTTCACCGCCTTCTTCCACTCCCTCCTCTCGAACGGCGTCTACCTGCCGCCGTCCTCCTTCGAGTCCTGGTTCGTGTCCACCGCCCACGACGACCGGGCCGTCGACCGCATCGCCGACGCCCTCCCGGCGGCGGCCCGAGCTGCCGCGGAGGCCACGGCATGAGCAACGGCGACCAGGAACGCGACGAAGAGCTGACCGTCGTCCACGTCGTGCGGCACGGCGAGGTCGAGAACCCCACCGGCGTCCTGTACGGGCGGCTGCCCGGCTACCACCTCTCCGAGCTGGGCCGGCGCATGGCCGAGCGGGTCGCCGAGCACCTCGGGCCCCGCGACGTGACGTACGTCGTGGCCTCCCCGCTGGAGCGGGCGCAGGAGACCGCGACGCCGATCGCCAAGGCGCACGGGCTCGACCTCGGCACCGACGCCCGCCTCATCGAGGCCGACAACGTCTTCCAGGGCAAGACCTTCGGCATCGGGGACGGCGCACTGCGGCGGCCCGCCAACTGGAAGCACGTGGTCAATCCGTTCAAGCCGTCCTGGGGCGAGCCGTACGTCGACCAGGTCGTGCGGATGAAGGGCGCGATCGACGCCGCACGGGACCGGGCGCGCGGCCACGAGGCCGTGGTCGTCAGCCACCAGCTGCCGATCTGGATCCTGCGGTCCTACGTCGAGCGGCGGCGCCTGTGGCACGACCCGCGCAAGCGGCAGTGCACGCTGGCGTCCCTGACGACGTTCACGTACCGCGGCGACAAGATCGTCTCCGTCGGCTACACCGAGCCCGCCCGCGACCTCGTCCCGGCCCACCTCCTCGCGGGGGCCAAGCCGGTGAAGGGGCAGGGGAAGGCGTACGGGGCCTGACGGTCGCCCCGGCCCCGGCCCCGGCCCCCGGGGCCCTGCCCCTTTCTGTGGGTCCGCTGTTACCCAACCCGCACAAATTTCCGGAACCCGCTCGTTCGTCGCGTCCTCTCACCTAGTGACCACAAGGACGCGACGAACGAGGTTGCGATGCGCACTACCAACCGCACTCTCACCCGCAGGGGGATGCTCGGACTCGGCGCGGGGGCCGCGGCGGCGGTCGGACTCGCGGGCTGCGGCACCGGCTCCCACTCCTCGTCGGAGGGCTCGCACCAGGCCGGCGGCTCCGGCGACTCCGGGAAGCCGTCGCCCTCCGGCAGCAGCAAGGCCCCGGCGAAGCCCATCGGCGACGGCTCCACGTCGTACACCGGCAAGCAGCCGCACCAGCCGGACGCACCCGTGCCGCTGGAACCCGGCCAGACGCCGCCGCAGTTCGTCGTCTTCTCCTGGGACGGGGCCGGCGAGGTCGGCAACGGGCTCTTCCCGCGCTTCCTGGACCTCGCCCAGGAGCACGGCGCGCACATGACGTTCTTCCTCTCGGGCCTGTACCTGCTGCCCGAGTCGAAGAAGCGCCTCTACGACCCGCCGAACAACCCGCGCGGCGCCTCCGACATCGGCTACCTCACCGACGAGCACATCAAGGCGACCCTGAAGAACGTGCACCGGGCCTGGCTGGACGGGCACGAGATCGGCACCCACTTCAACGGCCACTTCTGCGGGGGCGGCGGCAGCGTCGGCAACTGGACGTCCGCGCAGTGGCGCAGCGAGATCGACCAGGCGAAGTCCTTCGTCAAGGAGTGGCGGACCAACAGCGGCTGGACCGACCTGCCGTCCCTGCCCTTCGACTACGACAAGGAACTCGTCGGCGGCCGTACGCCCTGTCTGCTCGGCCAGGACAAACTGCTGCCCACCGCCCGCGAACTGGGCTGGCGCTACGACGCCTCCTCGCCCGGCGGCCGCCAGGTGTGGCCGGTGAAGAAGGACGGGATCTGGGACCTGCCGCTCCAGCAGATACCGTTCCCCGGGCACTCCTTCGAGGTCCTCTCGATGGACTACAACATCCTCGCCAACCAGTCGGTCAACTCGACCAAGGCCCCGGCCCACAACTACCCGGGCTGGCGCGAACAGGCCACGAACTCGTACATATCCGGCTTCAAGCGCGCGTACGAGACGAACCGGGCGCCCTTCTTCATAGGCAACCACTTCGAGGAGTGGAACGGCGGCATCTACATGGACGCCGTGGAGAACGTCCTCAAGCACATCGCCCGGGAGAAGGAGAAGGGCGAGGACATCCGGCTCGTCTCCTTCCGGCAGTTCACCGACTGGCTGGACGTGCAGAAGCCGGAGGTGCTCGCCAAGCTGCGGACCGTCGAGGTGGGACAGCGGCCGGCCGGCGGCTGGAACGCCTTCCTCAAGGACACCTCCGCCGCGAGCTCGACACCCACCGGGAACGCCGCCTGAAATGCGGGTTTCCGCCCGCGAGGGGGGTGCGCAAGATCCTCGGAACGGACATGCGAAACTTTTCACATGAGTGCCGCCAGCCGCGCCCCCCTGCGCTCGAACCGCTCGACCCGCACCGCCGCCCGCACGTCCGACCGCGGCCGGACCCGCGCCCGTAGCCGGGCCGTCCTCGCCGTCGGCGCAGCCGCCGCGGCGCTGCTCGTGTCCGCGTGCAGCTCCGGCGGCACCTCGGGCGGCGGCGGCCAGACGGGCTTCATCACCGGCTCGGACGGCATCGCCACCGCGAAGGAGGGCGAGCGCGCCGACGCTCCCGAGCTGTCCGGCGAGACCGTCGACGGCGGCCAGGTCGACGTCGCCGACTACAAGGGCAAGGTCGTCGTCCTCAACGTCTGGGGCTCCTGGTGCCCGCCCTGCCGGGCCGAGGCCAAGAACTTCCAGAAGGTGTACCAGGACGTCAAGGACCAGGGCGTCCAGTTCGTCGGCATCAACACCCGCGACACCTCCACCGGCCCGGCCCGCGCCTTCGAGAAGGACTACGGGATCACCTACCCGAGCCTGTACGACCCGAGCGGCAAGCTGCTGCTCCGCTTCGAGAAGGGCACCCTCAACCCGCAGGCCGTGCCCTCCACGCTGATCATCGACCGGGAGGGCAAGGTCGCCGCGCGCACCCTCCAGGCGCTCAGCGAGGAGAAGCTGCGCAAGATGCTCGACCCGTACCTCGACGGCGGGTCCGACGGGTCCGCCGACTCCGCCAAGCCGGAGAAGTGACGTGTCGGCAACGGTCACCCTCGCCGAGACAGCGGGCTACAACGGCACGGTGCTCAACGGCGCCCTGCTGGTGGCCCTCCCCATCGCCCTGCTCGGCGGCCTCGTCTCCTTCTTCTCCCCTTGCGTCCTGCCCCTGGTCCCCGGCTACCTCTCCTACGTGACCGGAGTCACCGGCACCGACCTCGGCGAGGCCCGGCGCGGCCGCATGGTCGCCGGCGCGTCCCTGTTCGTCCTCGGCTTCACCGCCGTGTTCGTCTCCAGCGGCGCGCTGTTCGGCTACTTCGGCCAGACGCTCCAGGAGAACCGGAGCGTCCTGACCAACATCCTGGGCGCGTTCATGATCCTCATGGGCGTCTTCTTCATGGGTCTGATGCCCTGGCTCACCCAGCGCGAGTTCCGCTTCCACAAGAAGCCGGTGAACGGCCTGGTCGGTGCCCCGATACTCGGTGCCCTGTTCGGCATCGGCTGGACGCCCTGCATCGGCCCGACCCTCGCCTCCGTGCTGGCCCTCTCCGCCGACCAGGGCACCGCCGGCCGCGGCGCCCTCCTGACCGTCGCCTACTGCCTCGGCCTCGGCGTCCCCTTCGTCCTCGCCGCGGTCGCCTTCCGCAAGGCGCTCGGCGCCTTCGGCTGGATCAAGCGGCACTATGTCTGGGTGATGCGCGTCGGCGGCGTCATGATGATCGCGACCGGCCTCCTGCTCCTGACCGGCGCGTGGGACAGCATCGTGCAGGACATGCAGACCTGGTCCAACGGCTTCACTGTGGGGATCTGAGCGATGAGCACCACTTCGAAATCCAGCCCCGGGACCGACCCCGGCACGCGGCCGAAGGCCGACGGCGACCCCCAGGAGCTCGGCGCCGCGGGCTCCCAGCTCTCCACCGCCCCCGCGGAGGAGACCCCGAACCTCCCCTCGCTCGGCGTGATCGGCTGGTCCCGCTGGTTCTGGCGCCAGCTCACCTCGATGCGCGTCGCGCTGATCCTGCTCCTGCTGGTGTCGCTGGGCGCGATCCCGGGGTCGCTGATCCCGCAGGACGGCGTCGACGCCATGAGGGTCGAGGAGTTCCGGGACAACCACGACATCCTGGGGCCGGTCTACGACAAGCTCGGGTTCTTCCACGTCTACAGCTCGGTGTGGTTCTCCGCGATCTACATCCTGCTGTTCGTCTCCCTCATCGGCTGCATCGTCCCGCGCACCTGGCAGTTCGTCGGCCAGCTCCGCGGCCGGCCGCCCCGCGCCCCCCGGCGCCTGGACCGGCTGCCCGCCTACACCACCTGGCGCACCGCGGCCGAGCCCGAGGAGATCCGCGAGGCCGCGCGGAAGCTGCTGAAGAAGCGCCACTTCCGCGTGGACGCCGCCGATGACGCCGTCGCGGCCGAGAAGGGCTACCTGCGGGAGGTCGGCAACCTCGCCTTCCACATCGCGCTGATCGTGCTCCTCATCGCCTTCGCCTGGGGCCAGCTCTTCAAGTACGAGGGCAACAAGCTGATCCTCGAGGGCGACGGCTTCTCCAACACCCTCACCCAGTACGACGACTTCAAGTCCGGGAACCTCTTCGACCCGGACCACGACCTGGCCCCCTTCAGCTTCACCCTGAAGGACTTCCACGGCACCTACGAGGCGACCGGCCCCAACCGCGGCACCCCGCGCATCTACGAGGCCGAGATCACCTACAGCGAGGGCGCCGACGGCGCCGTGAAGTCGAAGACCGTCGAGGTCAACAAGCCGCTGAACGTCGACGGCTCCAAGGTCTACCTGGTCAGTCACGGCTACGCCCCCATCCTCACGGTCAAGGACGCCAAGGGCGACGTCGTGATGGACAAGCAGGCCGTGGCCCTGCTGCCGCTGGACGGCAACGTCACCTCCTCGGGCGCCGTCAAGGTCATGGACGGCTACCGCAACGCCAAGGGCGAGAAGGAACAGCTCGGCTTCAACGCGTTCTTCCTGCCGACCTACGGCGGCAAGGGCAGCGGCATGCAGTCCACGTTCCCGGCGCTGATGAACCCGATGCTCGCGCTCTCCGCCTACCACGGCGACCTCGGCGTCGACGCGGGCATCCCGCAGAGCATCTACCAGCTCGACAAGACCAACCTGGAGGAGTTCAAGGACTCCGACGGCAAGCTGTTCAAGCAGCAGCTCGCCGTCGGCGACACCATGACCCTCCCGAACGGCGCCGGCACGGTCACCTTCAACGGCGTCCAGGAGTGGGCCGGCTTCCAGGTCACGCAGCAGCCCGCCAGCGGCTGGGCGCTCGGTGGCGCCGTCGTCGCCATCTTCGGCCTGGCCGGCTCCCTGTTCATCCAGCGCCGCCGCGTCTGGGTGCGGGCGGTGCGCGGCGCCGACGGCGTCACCGTCGTGGAGATGGCCGGTCTCGGCCGCAGCGAGTCCACGAAGCTCCCCGAGGAGCTCGGCGACCTCGCCGGGGTCCTGTACGACCGGGCACCCGGCGCGCCGGACTCCTCCGACGCGTCCGAGAACGACGACACTCCAGATTCCCCCGACACCCCCGACACCCACGCCGTCACTGCCGAAGGGGCTGAGAAGAAATGAATCTCGCCGCCGCGACCAACGAGGATCTCGCGAACCTCAGCAACACGCTGATCTACTCCGCGATGGCCGTCTACACCCTGGCCTTCTTCGCGCACATCGCCGAGTGGCTCTTCGGTAGCCGCAGCAAGGTCGGCCGTACCGCCGCCGCGCTCACCGCCACGAGCCGGGCCAAGGCGGGCGCCGCCAAGGCCGGACCGGCCGTGACCGTGAAGAAGGCCGGCGGTACCGCCGTACTGGAGCGCCCCGAGGTCGTCGTACGCACCGCCTCCGGCTCCCGCGACGTGCCCGACGGGCCGGGCGCGCACGGCGGCACCGAGAAGGGCGACCTCTACGGGCGGATCGCCATCTCGCTCACCGTCCTCGCCTTCGCCCTGGAGGCCGGCGGTGTCCTCACCCGCGCCCTGTCGGTGAAGCGGGCGCCGTGGGGCAACATGTACGAGTTCAACATCACGTTCACGACGGTCGCCGTCGGCGTGTACCTCGCGCTGCTCCTGCTGAAGAAGAACGTCCGCTGGCTCGGCCTGCCCCTGGCCACCACCGTCCTGCTCGACCTCGGTCTCGCCGTCACGGTCCTGTACACGGCGAGCGACCAGCTGGTGCCCGCCCTCCACTCGTACTGGCTGTACATCCACGTCTCGACCGCCATCTTCTGCGGCGCGGTGTTCTACGTCGGCGCGGTCGGCACGATCCTGTACCTCTTCAAGGACAACTTCGAGAGCAAGCTGGCCTCCGGCGGCACCCCCGGCCGGTTCGCCAGCTCCGTCCTGGACCGGCTGCCCGCCGCGGCCTCCCTCGACAAGTTCGCCTACCGCGTCAACGCCGCGGTCTTCCCGCTGTGGACGTTCACGATCATCGCGGGCGCCATCTGGGCGGGCGACGCCTGGGGCCGGTACTGGGGCTGGGACCCCAAGGAGACCTGGTCCTTCATCACCTGGGTCGCCTACGCCTGCTACCTCCACGCCCGCGCCACCGCCGGTTGGAAGGGCCGCAAGGCCGCCTACCTGGCCCTGGCCGCCTTCGCCTGCTGGATCTTCAACTACTACGGCGTCAACATCTTCGTCTCCGGCAAGCACTCCTACGCCGACGTGGGCCTGGGCGCCCTCCAGTCCGTCGGTTTCTGAGCTTTCCGAACAAGGCACGGCCCAAGGCCGGTTCCGGTGACCCAGGTCACCGGGACCGGCCTTTCGTGTGCCGTCCGGAGACGTGAGGTTTCCGGGGAGAGTCCGCCGTACGGGGGGTGACCGGTGCGCCGACCGGGAACCGTGGGGGTGTTACCGGGAGTCCGATGCGGGGAGGGCCCGCCCAGGGAGCGGGCCGCGGCATCGCGGGTGCGGGGAGGGCGGGGCGGTGGCGTCGGTACCACTGACGGCGGGGGATCCGGTACGCGTGGGGCGGTACCGGCTGCTGGCCAGGCTGGGCCAGGGGGGCATGGGCCGGGTGTACCTTGCCCGGTCGCCCGGTGGGCGTGCGGTGGCGGTGAAGGTGGTGCGGGAGGCGCTGCTGCGGGACGAGGGATTCCGGCGGCGCTTCGTCCGGGAGGTGGCGGCGGCCCGACGGGTGACGGGGTTCTTCACCGCCGCGGTGGTCGACGCCGATCCGGAGGGCGACCCCGCCTGGCTGGCCACGGAGTACGTACCCGGACTCTCCCTCCAGGACGCGGTGGCCCGGCACGGCGTGTGGCCGGGGGACGCGGTACGCGGCCTCGGCGCCGCCCTGGCGGAGGCACTGGCCGCGGTGCACGCCGCGGACCTGGTGCACCGTGACCTGAAGCCGTCCAACGTCCTGCTGGCACCTGACGGCCCCAGAGTCATCGACTTCGGCATCTCGGCGGCGGTCGGCGACACCGCCCTCACCCAGACCGGGACGGTGATCGGCACCCCCGGCTTCATCCCTCCCGAGCAGCTGCGCCACGAGGCCTCAGGACCGGCCGGTGACGTGTTCGCCCTGGGCGCGGTGCTGGCGTACGCGGCGGCGGGCGTCGGCCCGTTCGGCGCCGGGGCGTCCCACGCGGTCAACTACCGGGTCGTGCACGAGGACCCCGACCTGCGCGCCCTGCCCCCCGCCCTCGCGGACGTGGTGGCCCGGTGCCTCGCGAAGGAGCCGGCGCAGCGGCCCACGGTGGCGTGGCTGCTGGACGAACTGGGCGAGTCGGAGACCCCCGCGCCGGACGGGGACGTGACGACCGCCGGGTGGCTGCCGGGCCCGGTCGCCGAGTCGGCCGCCCGGCTGCGGGCCGGGACCCCCACCGAACCCCTGCCCCGCCCGGGGGACGCCACCACACGGACCGCTCCCGCCCCGGCCCCGGCACCGCCCCGCGCCCGGCACCGCCGCCTGCGGACGGTGCTCGCCACCGCGACCGCACTGGCCGTCACCGCGACCGCCGTCGTGCTGTGGAGGGTGACCGCCGAAAACAAGGAGCCCGGCCGGCCGCCCCACCTGGAGCAGCTCTGGACGCACACCCTGGCCGACGGACAGCGGCTGTCGGTTTCCTCTCAGGACACGCTCTACCTCGAGCACGAGAAGGACCACCGGATCACCGCCCTGGACGTCACCGACGGCTCGCGGCGCTGGGACCGCCGGGTACGGGTCGACGACGTCAGCCAGGACACGGGCCACCTGAAGAGCGTGGGCAACGACATCCGGATCACCGGCGTCTCGGGCGGCCTCCTGTTCTACGGCAGCAACGACCACCTGTACGCGGTGGACGCGGACGACGGCGACCACCGCTGGCGGTACGTGGACCACACCTTCCACCCGTCCCCGGTGGTGGTGGGCGACGCGGCCTACGCGGACATGGTTTCGTTCTTCTATGTCCTCGACACCCGCACGGGGGACAAGCTGTGGGACTACGGGTTCGGAGTCAACGCCGACGGCAGCAACATCGCCGTCACCGACGACGCGCTCCTCGTACACAGCAAGAAGAAGCTGATCGCCGTCGATCTCCGTACCCGCAAGCAGAAGTGGACCCACCAGGCCGCGAGCGAAGCGGAGACCGGTCTCGTGGTGGCGGACGGCAAGGTCTACTTCGGCACCCTGGACGGCGCCCTGTACGCCGTCGACGCGCGTTCGGGCGAGGAGGAGTGGCGCCGCACGTTCGAGGGCGAGTTGTGGGACGGCAGGCTCGGCGAGGGGGCGGGCATGCCCCGAGTGGCCGACGGCACGGTGTACTTCGAGAACGACGCCTACGTCTCCGCCTTCGACGCGGACACCGGATCGCAGCGGTGGCGGCGGAAACAGGAGGCCGACGAGGTGACGTCCCTGGAGGTCGTGGACGACACCCTCCTCGTCGACGCCTCGGACGGCGGACTGACCGCACTGGACACCGGGAGCGGAGAGACCGGCTGGCGGGAATCGCTGGGCGGGGGCGACGAGACGGACGTCCGGGTCATCGGCGACGTGGTGGTGACCGGGACCGACGGCCGGCTGACCGCTTACCGGGCCGCGACCTGAACCCGCCCCCGCACGGGGGGACGGCCGAGACGGACCGGCACGAGGGAGGAATGGCGGAGTGCAGGCGTACGTACCGCTTCAGACGGGCGACCCCGAGCGGGTCGGCCCGTACCGGATCGTCGGCCGGCTCGGCTCGGGCGGGATGGGCCGGGTGTACCTGGCCGGTTCGCCGGGCGGCCGGGCGGCCGCCGTGAAGGTGGTGCACGAGGAACTGGCCGAGGACCCCGCCTTCCGCAGGCGGTTCGGGAGGGAAGTGGCGGCGGCACAGCGGGTCTCGGGCCCGTTCACCGCGCCCGTGGTCGCCGCGGACCCGGACGCGGACCTGCCGTGGCTGGCCACCGCCTACGTGCCGGGCGTCGCGCTGGGCACGGCGGTCGCGGCGCACGGCGTCTGGCCCGAGCGGTCCGTGCGGGCCCTGGGGGCCGGGCTGGCGGAGGCCCTCGACGCGATCCACCGGGCCGACGTGGTGCACCGCGACCTGAAGCCGTCGAACGTGCTCCTGGCGCCGGACGGACCCCGAGTGATCGACTTCGGCATCTCGGTGGCCGCCGACGACACCAAGCTCACGACCACGGGCGTCATGGTCGGCAGCCCCGGCTACCTTCCGCCCGAGCAACTGGTCGGGCGCGAAGTGGGGCCGCCCGGGGACGTGTTCGCGCTGGGCGCGCTGCTGGCGTACGCGGCGACCGGGACCGGCCCGTTCGGCGGCGGGCCCGCGCACGGGGTCAACTACCGCGTGGTCCACGAGGAACCCGACCTGGAGCGCGTGCCGGGAGGCCTCGCCGAGGTGGTCGCCCGGTGCCTGGCCAAGGACCCGCGGCAGCGGCCCGGCGTGCCCGAACTCGTCGGGGAACTGGGCCGCTGGGAGGCGGCCGACGGCACCAGGGGCACGTTCACCGCCGGTACGTGGCTGCCCGCGCCGGTCGCCGCCGACGTCACCGCGCTGGGCGCCGAGCCGCTGCCGCAGGTGCGGCCGACCAACTCGGCGCGCGCGGAGGCCGACCTGCCGACCGTCACGGCGGGTCCGGCGCCGACCGCCGTCGCCACGGCGAGGCTCGGCACGCCGCCCGCCGGCCCCTCGTCCGCCTCCCGGTCGGCGCGGTGGGAGGGCCGGCGGCGTACGGCGGTCCTCGCCGCCGCCGGTGCCTTCGTCGTCCTGGCCGTCGTCGGCGGTCTGCTGCTGCCCCGTGCCTTCTCGGACTCCTCCGGGCCGGGCGGCGACGCCGAGAACTCCGGCACTCCCACGGCCGCCGCGAAGCAGCCGACGGTGCGGGAACTGTGGCCGTCGGAAGGGGAGTTGCAGCATCCGGAAGTCGCCCGGGGAAAGCTGGTCGGCGAGGGCGACGACGGCCGGCTGCACGCGCTGACGACCGCGGACGGTGACACCGAGTGGACGTACGACAGTCCGGACTCGGCGTACTTCGAGGGCATCGGCGACGGTGTCGCGGTGGTCTCCAGCGACGCGGAGCACACCATCCAGGGCATCGACGTGGACGGCGGCAAGCGGGTCTGGGAAGTGGACGCGCGGACGCACACGCCGTCCGGAACGGAGTTCAACCTCTACATGGGGGTCGTGGTCGCCGACGGCACCGTCTACCTGAACGCCATGTACGACCTGCCCGAGGGGTCCGACCGCTCAGCCATGTACGCCGTGTCGGCGGTGGACCTCGCGACCGGCCGGCTGAAGTGGACCAACAGGATCGAGAACATCCTGTCCGACGCGCTCGCGGTCGCGGACGGGGTCGTCTACGTCGGGGTCCGGGAGCCGGACGACACCTACTTCCACGCCTGGGACGCGGAGACGGGGGACCAGCTGTGGCGGTACAGCTCGAGAACGAGTCGGCCGTACCCGGGCGAGCTGTCGGCGGTCGCGGTCTCGGACGGCACGGTCTACTTCGGTGACGACCGCGGTGTCCTCCACGCCGTCGACGCCCGGCGGGGCACCCGGCGGTGGACCTACGACGCGGACACCGGCGGCGTGCGGCAGTGGCTCGATCCCCTCGTGGTCGCGGACGGTGTCGTGTACGGCGGGATCGGCGGCGTCACCAGCGAATACGAGTCGGGGGCCGTGCACGCGGTCGACGCCGGGTCCGGCAAACCGCTGTGGAGCGAGCGCACCGAACGCGACCCCGAGGTGCACGGTCTGCTGGACGGCTCGGTGCTCTTCAGTACCAAGGCCGGCGCCCTGCACGCCGCGGACGCCCGTACCGGAGCGACGGCGAAGACCCGGCTGTCGTCCGGCGATCCCGACGCGGCCCTCGACGGGGACCGGATCTACTTCGACGGCGGCGACGGGCGTCTGCACGCGGGCGGCGTCTCCCTCACCGAGCGGTGAGCGGCGGCCCGAAGTCCCCGCGGGCGACGCCCGTGACGACGTCCCGCAGCCGCTCCACGTACAGCCGCAGGTTCTTGTGGGCGACGTCGGTGTCCGGGTAGCGGCTCGCGAACCACAGGCCCTCGGGGAGCCGGGTGACCCAGGCGCACACCTGGTCGCCGTACGAGACCCTCAGCAGCGCGTACGCCGTCCGGTCCGACCAGCTGTCCGCGCCGGGGACGCCACGGGCGTCGACGTACGACACGATCGAGTACAGGTCGGGCGAGGTCGGCCGGAAGTCCGTGCCGAGCAGGCGCAGCACGCGGTCGATCGGCATGCGGGACAGCCGCCGGTTGGCCTGGAGTTCGGCGCGGACGGTGGCGAGGGCGCTGGGGAAGTCGTGGGCCCGGTCCACCGGGACCTCGATCGGCGCGCCGCCCACGTACCAGCCGACGGACTCCGCCCACTGCGACCGCGACCGGGTGTGGAAGGGCACGACCGTGCGGTAGACGGGCTCGCCGCCGATCTCGTGGACGATCAGCGCGGTCGCGGCCAGCACCCCGACCAGGCTGCCGCCGTAGGGGCGGCAGTACGCCTCGAACGCGGCGGCGTCGGCCGCGTCCACCAACGGCTCGCGCAGCAGCCGCTGTTCGGGCAGCGGATCGCCGGTCCTGACGCCGAGGTCGACGGGGAAGGACGGCAGCCGCCCGTCGCAGCGGCGGATGAACTCCCGCCAGCGGGCGACGACGTCGTGGCCGCCGTCGATCCGGTCCGCGTCCGCCCGCTCCGCCTCGCAGAAGTCGACGTAGGAGCCCACCCGGGGGTGCGGCACGGTCCGCCCCGCCACACCCGCGGCGTACAGCTCGCCGACCTCGGCGGGGATGCGGTAGATGGAGTACGCGTCGACGTTGCTGTGGTCGAAGGCCATGTAGACGCTGACGCCGTCGTCGCGGACGACCGCCGTGTAGATGAGGTTGGGCCAGCGCAACGCGTCCGCGACCCGGTCGAAGCGGTCCTGGAGATGCCGGGCCAGCTCGGCCGCGTCCGGGAAGTCGCCGACGTCCTCGCGGTGCAGGGCCACGGCGTCCGCGTCGAGGGTGAACCGCCGCATCGTGTCGCCGCGCTCGCCGCTCCACCGGAAACCGCTGCGCAGCGTCTCGTGCCGCAGCGTCCAGGCCCGCAACGCCTCCTGGAGCACGTCGAGATCGACCGGCCCCGGGATGTCGAAGGCGGCACCGAGCCAGGTCGGCACGAACAGGCCGTCCTCGCGCACCGACCGTGCCGTCCGGATGTGCGACTCCTGGATGTACGCGGGCGGGCGCGCGTCCTCGGGCAGCGCCGCCGCGATGTCGAGCGTCCTGGGACTGAGCGTCCACTCGACGAGGCGCCCGGGACGGATCTCGCAGCGCTGGATGTCGGTCATTCGCACGAGGAGGTCTCCGTTCGCAGATGTACAGACCCGACCAAGGGAATGCCGTCCGCGCGGCCGCGCACCCGCCGTGTCGGCACTGTTCAACGGAACGGATGGCCTCTCGAACGCCGATACGCCCCCACCGCCCGGCCGCCCTTCACCCTTCCCCCCTGCACCCTTCACGCCTCGCCCGTCACTTCAGGTACGCGTGCAGGGTGCCCGCCCCCGCCAGCATCGACCGCGTCCGCGCGGTGAGGGCCCGCCCGCGCGCCTCGACCGCCGTCCGCAGCACCTCGCTGCTCCCCGCGCGCCGCAGGTCCTCCAGCACGGGCCGGATCTGCTCGAAGAGGTGGTGGCTGCGGCGCAGGGTGCGCACCACCCGCGCGTCCCGTACGTCGGCGGGCCCGTACACCCGGTACCCGGTGCCGTGTTCCCGCCCGGGCACGAGCAGCCCCGCCGCCTCCCACACCCGCAGCGCGGAGGTCCGTACGCCGACCAGCGCTGCCACCTCGCCGATGCGCAGCCCGTGCGGTCCGTCGCCGGAACGGGGTGGTGGCGCGTCGGTGTCCCGGCCGGCCAGCGCCTCCAGGGCTTCGCCCGCGACCCGCAGCGCGACCCGCTCCTCGTGCAGCGCGGCGTGCGCGGCGTCCACCAGCGCGAGGGCACCGGCCACGTCCCCGGCGTGCACCGCCCGCATGACCCGCGTCGCCGTCACCGCCCCGTACCCCGGCTGCAACGCCCGGTACGCCAGCAGTGCCTCCCGGTGCCGCTCGCCGAACACCCGGTACCCGGCGTCGGTGCGTCCGGCCGGGGGCAGGACACCGGCGTCTTCGTAATTGCGCACCTGCTGCGTCGACAGCCCGGCCGCCCGGGCCAGATCGACGGTACGCAGACGACGCTCGCGGTTGCTCACCGGGGGCAGCCTATGCGCGGGACCGGGCGGCCCCGAAGGCCCTGGGCCGTGGCGGGGGAAGCCACGGCCCAGGGCCGGTCTGTGGAGGCGGCGGCTGTTACCGGGCGTCGGCGACGCGGTCGGTGACGCTCTGGACGGCCTCGAGGGCGAGGTCGGGGCGGTCGGTGTGGATGTAGTGGCCGCTGCCCTTGGCGGTGGTGAGTTCGGCGGCGGTGGAGAGCTGCCGCCACTCCTGCTGGCCCTTGGCCCACATCTTCTCCAGGGCGGGACCGTACTCCGGGACCGCGGCGTACTGGGACTCGTGCTTGAGGATCTCGACGGGGATGTCCCCGGCGGAGTGGACCGGGCCGTCGGCGATGACGAACTGCTCCGGGTTCTGGCCCTCGTTGGCCGCGAGCGCGCCGTCCCGGACCTGGGTCGCCGGGCCGGTGGCGTCGGCGGGGATGGTGCGCTTCATGTCGCGGGTGAGGTGGGGGACGGTGGCGTCCAGGAGGACCAGGCCCTTGACGCGGTCGGTGTGGTCGGGGGTGTAGCGGGCGGCGATGTAGCCGCCCAGGGAGTGGCCGGCCAGGACGACGGGGCGGTCGCCCGCGAGGTGGTCGAGGAGCGCGGTGAGCAGGACGCTGGTGTCGTTCACGGTCTGCAGTTCGTCCTTGGCGGGCTTGTCGCTCCTGCCCTCGCCGAGGCGGTCGTAGGAGCAGACCCGGTCCGTCTTGCTCAGGGACTTCTGCAGGGCGGCCATGTTGTCCAGGCCCTCGCCGCCGCCCGCCATCAGCATCACCAGCGGCCGGTCCGCGTCCCAGTGGCCGGAGCAGGAGACGTTGACCTTGTGGCCGTCGGCGTCGATCTTCTTCGTGCCGGTGAAGGAGGCTCCCGCGGAGGCGGTGGTGTCCTTCGCGTCGGAGTCGTCCTTGCCGTACTCCTCGTTCAGGACGAGTCCCGCGCCGGCCACGGCGCAGACGACGGCGATCGCGGCGGTCGCCTTGGCGAGGGTGCGGAACATGGGGGGCCTCCAGCGGGCAAGGGTGGGGTGGGGACGCGGTGTTGGGGGGTTCTTCCGGTCGGCCTGCGGTGCTCGGCGACTGATGAAGACTCTATGGATCCACCGGTCCCGGATCGTCACCCCGCGGTGGACACCTGCCCGTAGCTCCCTCGGGGGACAGCCCCGCCGTCCCGCGCGGCCCCTACGCCCCGTCCGCGCTGATCGACCGCCAGATCCGCTCCGGCAGGATGCGCGCCGCCTCGTCCAGGTCGACGTCCCGGACCCCGGACAGCCGGCGCCGGGCCACGGCCACGACCGGGCCCAGGACCAGGCTCTCCAGCAACGGCATCGGCAGCGGGGCCACTTCACCCGCGTCGATGCGGGGCTGGATCCACCGGGACATCGCCGAGACGGTCGGCTGCTGCGCGTCCCGTATCTCCCGGCCCCGTGCCAGCAGGCGCCGGTCGGCGCTCGGGGAGTGCACGAGGAGGGCCGCGCCGGGGTGGTCGCGGACGAAGGCGAGGTAGGCCCCGACCACCGCCCGGATTCCCTCGCGGGCGGTCTCGGCGCCGGTCAGCGCGGTGACCAGCTGCTCCAGGAGGCGTCCGGTCCAGCGCTCGGTGAGTGCGGTGAGCAGGCCGTCGAGGCTGCCGAAGTGGTGGTACAGGCTGCCGAGGCTGACCCCGCTGGTGCGGGTGACGGCGGTGACGGTGACGCCCTGTTCGCCCGACTGCGTGTAGAGCCGGAGGGCGGCGTCCAGGAGGAGGTCGGAGGTGACCTCGCCGCGGTGTTGTTTGGGGCTCATGGGCAGGCGCGCTCTCGTTTCCCGTTTTCTAGAACAATTTTCTAGAAGCTCCTTCCAATCCTAGGTCCGTCTGACTCAGACTGTCCCCTGCGGGACGCGCGAGTCCGCCCGGACTTCGGAGGGGAGCGGGCGGGCCGCGGGTCCCCGTCCGTCGGGACAACGGGGAGACGAGGCTGACGTGTTGGAGCTGGACGGCAGCGGGGCGGATCCGCTGGGGGACGGGGACCCGCGGTGGATCGGGCCGATCCCGCTGATCGGACGCCTCGGTGCCGGCGGCATGGGCCGTGTGTATCTCGGCGTCCACGAGGGCCGGTACGCGGCCGTCAAGCAACTCCTGCCCTCGGTCGTCGCCGAGGACGAGGACTTCCTGCGCCGCTTCGGGCACGAGCTGGACAACCTCGCCCGCTTACCCGGGGAGGCGACCGCGCCGCTGCTCGCGGGGGACCGGGAGGCCCGCCCGCCCTGGTTCGCCACCGCCTACGTGCCCGGCCTCACCCTGACCGAGGCGCTGGAGCTCCACGGCGGCCCGCTGCCCGCCGGTGCGCTGTGGCTGCTGCTGCGGGAGGCCGCCAAGGGGCTGGCGGCGGTGCACGCGCTGGACATGGTGCACCGCGACCTGAAGCCGTCCAACGTGATGCTGACGCTGGAGGGTCTGACCCTCATCGACTTCGGGGTCGCCCGGGCCGCGGAGCAGAGCCGGCTGACGAGGACGGGCATGGTGGTGGGCACGCCCGCCTACATGTCGCCGGAGCAGGCCTCCGGGAGACGGGCGTCCAGTGGAGCCGTGGACGTCTTCGCGCTGGGTTCGGTGCTGGCGTACGCGGCCGCGGGGCGGCCGCCCTTCGGTGACGAGTCGGGGCACGCGGTGCTGTACCGCATCGTGCACGAGGAGCCGGATCTCGGGCCGTTGCGGGAGCTGGATCCGGAACTGGCCGACGTGGTCGCGTCCTGTCTGGACAAGGACCACGAGGGGCGGCCCACCGCCGCCGAACTGCTCGTGACCGCCGAACGGCACGGACCGTACGAGCCGCCGCTGTGGCCGGCGGCCCTCACCGAGCGGCTGGCCGAACGGGCCGCCTTCGCAGGAACGTTGCCGCGGGCGGCGGACCTTCCCGCGCCCGAACCCGAACCCGAAGCCCCGGTGTCCGGGGGCACGGGTCCCGCACGGCGTGGGAACCGGCGCCGTAACCGTGTCTTCCTCGGTGTCGTCCCGATCGTGGTGGCTACGGGGACGACCCTCGCCTTCCAGCTCCTGCCGTACACCTCCGGCCCCGACGAGGCGGAGGCGGGCACCGCCCCGTCCCCGTCCGTCTCGGCGGCCCTGGATCCGACGGGTTCGCCCCCGGCGTCGGCGCGGGGCGGGCCGACCCCGAGCCCGGCCCCGTCGGACAGCGGGACCGGCAAGGCCGGGGACGACGGAGCGGACGGCCACGGCGGCGAGGACGGCAAGGACGGCAAGGACGGCGCGAGCGGCAAGAGTGCCGGAGACGGCGACAGCGACGGCGGGGGAGCGGACCGGGCCGGCGGCACGGGTGCCGGTGACGAAGACTCGTCCAGCGGCTCCGGCAGCGGCTCGGGAAGCGGCTCGTCCGGTGATTCCGGCGGGGCCGGGGACCCGCCCGGTTCCGGCGGATCGTCCGAGTCGGGCGGCTCGTCGTCCGGCGACGGTTCCGGAGGCGCCGGCACACCCTCTTCGGGTCCGTTCACCCTCAAGAACGGCGAGAACGGCAAGTGCCTCACCCAGGTCTACGGAGCGGCCGACGACGGCTCCTGCGGCAGCTCGACCGCGACCTGGAGCTTCCGGAGCGCGGCGGACGGCGCGGTCAAGGTCGTCAACGCGTCCACGGGGGCCTGCCTGAGCGCGAACATGATGGGCCAGTCCGTCGCCACCGTCGACTGCGGCTCCTTCGGCAACGCCCACCTGTGGCGTCCCGGCTCCGGGGGCAGCCTGACGAGTGTCTTCAACGACGGCTGCCTCGACCTGGCCTTCGGTGGCGGGGTCTCCTCGCAGCCCTGCCGGTCGGGAACGGCCTCGCAACGCTGGACGCGGACCTAGGGAGTGTCGTACACGGCGACCGCGAGCCTGACGAACGAGCGGATCAGCGGGTTCGGGTCGGTCCGGGGCCAGGCCACGACCACGGGGCTCGGCGGCAGGCCCGTCAGCGGGACCACGGTGAGCCCCTCCGCGGGCACGTGGTCGGCGAGGGTCATGCCGACCGTGCCGTTCCACAGCACGACCTGCTGACACTCCCGCACGGTGCGCACCACCGGCCCGGGCCGCGGCTCCCCGCCGTTCCAGTACGCCTGCCACAGCGGGTCCGTGCCCTCCGGGAAGCGGAACCAGCGGCGGTCGGCCAGCTCGACCGGCGTCAGGCTCGCCCGGCCGGCCAGCGGATCGTCGGCGCGCAGCAGGGCGCCCACCGGGTCGGCGCGCAACGTCCGCGTGGTCAGGCCGGTCGGGTCGAAGGGGCCGCGGGTGAGGGCCACGTCGACCAGTCCGGCGTGCAGCCCGCAGGTGGGGTCGGTCAGGTCGGTCTCGCGGACGGTGACCTCGACGTGCGGGTGGTGCCGGCGGTAGGCGTCCGCCAGCCGGACCACGTCCGGGTCGGTGCTGTCGCCGAGGATGCCGACGGTGAGGGTCGCGGCACCGGCCGCGGCCGCCACGCGAGCGGGCACGCGTGCGGCCCGGTCGAGCAGGGTGCGCGCCTCGTCGAGCAGCACCGCGCCTGCCCCGGTGAGGGTGACGCCCGCGGAGGTGCGGTGGAACAGCGTGGCGCCGAGGTCCGCCTCCAGTGCCCTGATCGCCCGGCTCAGCGGCGGCTGGCTCATGTGCAGGCGGACGGCCGCCCGGCCGAAGTGGAGTTCCTCGGCGACCGCCACGAAGTAGCGCAGCGTCCGCAGCTCGAGCCGGTCCATCCGGTTCACCCGGTCCATCCTGCGACGATACCCGCGCGGTATCGAGGGTGCGGAACGGGTCTTGGACGCTCCCAGTGCCCCGGCGGTGGAATCGGGGCATGAGCGACGAACCGCGGAACGACGAGAACAGCGAGAGCAACGAGAACGACGAGAACGGCGGGAACAGCGAGAACGACGAGAACGGCGAGAACAGCGCGACGGGCGCCGACCCCGCCGTGTCGGTGGTCGGCCCGGGAGACGGCGAGACGATCCTCCTCGGCACCACCCGCATGCGCGTCCTGGAGGACGGCAGCCACACCGGCCACCGCCTCGGCATGGCCGAGTCCGTACTCGCCCCGCACACCCCCGGGCCGCCCCAGCACCGTCACGCCCGGCACGACGAGGGCTTCTACGTCATCTCGGGCACGGTGCGGTTCACCGTGGGGGACGAGGACATCGACGCGACGGCGGGCACGCTCGTGATGGTCCCGCCCGGCGCGCCGCACACCTTCGCCAACACCACCGGCGAACCGGCCCGCATGCTCAGCACGTTCACCCCCGACCTGTACGTCCAGTACTTCCGGGACCTGGAGGAGCTGTACGCCGGCGGCCGCACCCCGACTCCGCAGGAGAGCCTCGGGACGATGAGCCGCTACGCGACCGAACCCGCCACCGACTTCGCCCCCCGGCCCACGCCGGCCCGGGGGACCGGGTCGTGAACGTCGCGTACTGGATCGCCGCCGGGCTCCTCGCCGCCTTCTACCTCTACGGCGGCGCGGTGAAGGCGGTGCGCGGCCGGGACGCGCTGCGGCCGATGATGGCCTGGGTGGACAGCGTGCCGATGCCCGCCGTCCGCACCATCGGCGTGGTCGAGCTGCTCGGCGCGGCCGGGCTGGTCCTCCCGCCGCTGACCGGCGTCGCGCCCGGGCTGGCCCCGGCCGCGGCCGTCGGGTTCGTGGTCCTCCAGATCGGCGCGACCGGGGTCCACCTGCGTCTCGGGGACCGGCAGGTCGCCCTCAACCTCACCCTCCTGGTCACCGCCGCCGTCACCGTCTGGCTCGCCGTGGCCCGGCCGTGACCCGGCGTCCGCCGTCAGTCGCGCGGCGGCGGAGTGCCCCGGGCCGCGTCCATCAGCCGGCCCGCGAGGTCCGCGACGAGACCGCGCAGCTCGTCCGGCCGCTCGACGGCGAAGGGGCGGTCCAGCGACGCGAGGAGGCCCGGCAGCCAGTCGAGCCGTTCGGCCCGGATCTCGACCCGGCACCATCCCCCGCCCTCGCCCTCGCCCTCGCCCTCGCCCTCTCCGTCCGCATCGGCGACGACGGCCACGCTGCCCGGCAGCAGGGCGCGGATCTCCTCGGCCGTTCCCCGGACCCGCACCGTGACCTCGTGCCGGTAGGGCGCGGTGGCCAGGGCCGTCAGTACGCGCTCCGCCGGACCGGGCCCCGGCGGCGGTTCGAAGGTGCCGGGCAGGACCCGCGCGCCGTCGATGCGGTCGAGGCGGAACGTCCGGTCCGCCCCGACCGAGAGGTCCCTGCCCGTCACGTACCACCGGCCCGCGTGCGCGACGAGCCCGTACGGGTACACGGTGCGTTCGCCGCTCCCACCGCGCCCGCCGGTGTAGCGGATCGCCAGCGGCCGGTGATGGCGAACGGCGTCCGCGACCGGGAGCAGCACGGCGGCCTCCGGGGCGGCGGACCCGGCGGGGGCGGCCGTGAAGGTGAGGGAGTCCAGCACCGCGTCCAGGCGGTGGCGCAGCCGCTCCGGCAGCACCCGCCGGACCTTCGCCGCCGCCGTCTCGCCCGCCGTGCCCGCCGCCGCCGTGATCCCCGTCCGCCGGCCCGCGACCAGGCCGAGGAGTACGGCCAGCGCCTCGTCGTCGCTCAGCATCAGCGGGGGCATGCGGTGGCCGGGAGCCAGCCGGTAGCCGCCGTAGCGGCCGCGCACCGACTCCACGGGGACGTCGAGGTCGACGAGGTGGTCGACGTACCGGCGCACCGTGCGCTCCGCGACGCCGAGCCGCTCGGCCAGTTCGGCCACGGTCCGCACACCGCCCGCCTGGAGCAGTTCGAGCAGGGTCAGCACACGGGAGACGGGACGCGACATGGCCCCAAGTCTGCCGCCGATACCGGCCGGATTGTGACCGGTATTGCTCCTAGCGTGAGGCCAACGCAGGACGCCGGTAGGCACTGATCAGCCCCAGGAGGCACCCCATGAACCTCGTCTCGCTCCGCGTCATCACGGACGACGTCGCCCGTCTCGTCGGCTTCTACGAGCGCGCCACCGGCCTGCGCGCGACCTGGGCCACCGAGGACTTCGCGGAACTGCGCACCCCGTCCGGGACGCTCGCGATCGGCAGCACCCGCACCGTGCCGCTCTTCGCCCCCGGCTCGGCCCACCCGGCCGACAACCGCAGCGTGATCATCGAGTTCCTCGTCGACGACGTGGACGCCGTGCACCGCAACCTGACCGGGTTCGTCGGGGAGTTCGTCAAGGAGCCCACGACCATGCCCTGGGGCAACCGTGCGCTCCTCTTCCGCGACCCGGACGGCAACCTGGTCAACTTCTTCACGCCCGTCACCCCGGCCGCCGTCGAGAAGTTCGCCGACGTCGCCCGCTGACGGCCCCCCTATGCTGGACCCGCCCGCAGGGGCGAGGAACCGCACGCCGGGAGGGATCTGTGTCAGCGCTGGAGCCGGACGACCCGCGCTCCGTGGGGGAGTACCGGCTGCTGAGCCGGCTGGGCGTGGGCGGCATGGGCAGGGTCTTCCTCGGCCGGTCCCCGGGCGGGCGGCTCGTCGCCGTCAAGGTGGTGCACGCCGAGCTGCTGCGCCGGCCCGAGTTCCGCGACCGCTTCCGGCGCGAGGTCCGGGCGGCCAGGACGGTCAGCGGTGCCTTCACCGCGCCCGTCGTCGACGCCGACCCGGACGCGCCGCTGCCCTGGCTGGTCACCAGCTACATCGCCGGGCCGTCACTGGAACAGGCGGTGGCCGAGCGGGGGCCGTTCGAACCGCAGGCCGTGCTCACCCTGGCCGCCGGTCTCGCCGAGGCCCTGGTGTCCATCCACGCCGCGCACCTCGTCCACCGCGACCTCAAGCCCTCCAACGTGCTGCTCGCCGAGGACGGGCCGCGCGTCATCGACTTCGGCATCGTCCGCAGCGTCGACGCCGACTCCCTCACCGGCACCGGGCACATGGCGGGCTCCCCGGGCTTCATGTCCCCGGAGCAGGTCAACGGGGACGAGGTCACCTGGGCCAGCGACGTGTTCTGCCTGGGCGCGGTGCTGGCCTTCGCGGCGACCGGCGCGGGCCCCTTCGGCGCCGGACCGACACCCGCGCTGCTCTACCGCGTCGTGCACAACGCCCCCGACGTGGACGCCGTCGCCGACCCCGCCCTGCGGTCCCTGATCGCCGACTGCCTCGCCAAGGACCCGGCCCGCCGTCCCGCCCCGCGCGAGATCCTGGCCCGCATCGGCCCGCTGGGCGGCGACAGCGCGACGGCCCTGCCGCACGCCCACCAGTGGACGCCGTCCGTCCGGCCGACCCGCGCGGACGCCGTGCCCACCCGGATCGTCCCGCCGGCCGCGGCACCTCCGGCGCACCAGGCACCCCCGGCGCACCAGCACACCCGCGTCGACACATCACGTCCGCAGGCGCACCCGTCGGCACCTCCACAGGCGTACCCGTCGGCGCCCGCACCGGCGGACGTACCCCCGACGGCGACCGGCGACGGCGGCCGCCGGAGCCGACGGGCCTTCCTGCTCTCCGGCGCGGGCGCGCTCGCCGCCCTCGGCGTGGGGACCGGGTTCTGGCTCAACCGCCCGGCGGACTCCGGCCCGGCGGACGACGCACCGCCCGCGCCGTCGCCGTCGCCCTCGTCCGCGCCCTCCCCGCCCCCGGGCCTGGTCGGACTCTGGCCCCTCGACGAGGCCTCCGGCCAGGTCGCGCGGGACACCGTCGGCGGCCACGACGGCACCGTGACCGGCGTCGCCTGGCAGGGCGCCGGGGGAGGCGCCGCCTTCGACGGGACCGGCAGCCAGATCGTGACCGACGGCCCGGTGCTGAAGACCGGCGCGGGCCGCGGCTTCACCGTCGCCGCCTGGGTGCGCCTCGCCGTCGTGCCCGGCGTCTTCGCCACCGCCGTCAGCCAGGACAGTGCCGACGCCAGCGGCTTCTACCTCCAGTACTCCAGCGAGGACCGGGGCTGGGCGTTCTCCCGCCCGGGCCTGCGCGCCGTCGGCCGCACCGCGCCCGCCGCGCACGTCTGGACCCACCTGACCGGCGTCTGCGACGGCGCCGGCCGCAAGCTGCGCCTGTACGTCGACGGCGTCGAGGAGGCGGTCGTCGACGACACCGCCTCCGCGCCCGCGACCGGCGCCTTCGTGATCGGCCGGGCCTCCTTCGACGGACAGCCCCGCGACTTCTTCCCCGGCGCCATCCGCGACGTACGGGCCTTCGACCGGGCGCTGGCCCCGGCGCGGGTCGCGAAGCTCGCGCAGTCCGGGTGACGCGGCATCACCGGCGGTCTGTCGAACGGTAGTTGGGACAGTGATCGGTGCTCCCGTGCTAAAGATGTAGCTTTCCGAGGAGTGGCCGCGGCATCCGCAGGGAGCACGCGGCGCCGGCGAACGGGGAGAGAGTTGAGCGGGGAAGCCGGAACCGGCCTCACGGGCAGTGGTGCCGAGCCGTTGGAGGACGAGGACCCGAGCCGGATCGGACCGATCCCGCTGCTGGGCCGGCTCGGGGCCGGTGGCATGGGCCGGGTCTATCTCGGCGTCCACGAGGGCCGGTACGCGGCCGTCAAGCAGGTCCTGCCGTCGGTCGCCGGCGAGGACAAGGAGTTCCTGCGCCGCTTCGGACACGAGCTGGACAACCTCGCCCGACTGCCCGACGGGGCCACCGCGCCGCTGCTCGCGGGAGACCGGGACGCCCGGCCGCCGTGGTTCGCCACCGCCTACGTGCCCGGCATCACCCTGCGCGAGGCCGTCGACCTGCACGGGCCGCTGCCCGCCGAGGCGCTGTGGCTGATCCTGCGGGAGGCGGCCACCGCACTGGCGGCGGTGCACGCCCTGGACATGGTCCACCGGGACCTCAAACCGTCCAACGTCATGCTGACCCTGGACGGCCTCACCCTCATCGACTTCGGCGTCGCCCGCGCCGCCGAGCAGAGCCAGCTCACCAGGACCGGCATGGTGGTGGGCACGCCCGCCTACATGTCGCCCGAGCAGGCCTCCGGCAAGCGGGCGTCCAGCGGAGTCGTCGACGTCTTCGCGCTGGGCTCGGTCCTCGCGTACGCCGCCTCCGGCCGGCCGCCCTTCGGCGACGAGTCCGGGCACGCCGTGCTGTACCGCATCGTGCACGAGGAGCCGGACCTCCAGCCGTTGCGCGACCTGGACCCCGAGCTCGCCGACGTCGTCGCGTCCTGCCTGGACAAGGACCACGAGGGCCGGCCCAGCGCCGCCGAACTCGTCGAACACGCCGCGGGACGCGGTCCGTCGGCCGCCTCGCCGTGGCCGGAGGACATCACCGGGCGGCTGTCCGAGCGGGCGGCCTTCGCCGCACGGGTCCCCGAGCCCGTACCGCTGCCGGAGGCGGACGAGCCGGAGGAGCCGGGGGAGCCGGACCAGAAGGGCGGGCAGGGGGAGGGGCGCGAGGCGGTGCCCGCCGCGCCTTCCGTCCCCGTGGTCACGGGCGGACCGCCGGAGAAGCGTGAACGGCGGGCTCGTACGAAGGTGCTGGCGCTCGTGATCCCGGTCGCCGTGACCGGGGCGACGCTCGGGTTCACACTGCTGCCGTACGTGATGGACGACGACCGGGACGGGAACACGGCCGCGCCGCCCACGGCCACCGCGACGGCCGCCCCCGGTCCGGTCGGCTCCGCCACCGGCTCGACCGGCCCGAGCGCCTCCGCCTCCCGCAGCCCCGACGGCGGGAAGAAGGACGGCAAGGACAAGGGCGACGACAAGGACAAGGGCAAGGGCGAGGGCGAGGAGAGCGGGAAGGGCGGCGGAAGCGGCGACGCGGAGCAGGGGGCGTCCGGCGGCGGCTCGGACTCCGGGGGCGCCTCCGGCTCGGGGGGATCCTCCGGTGCCGGAGGGTCGTCCGGCACGGGGACGTCGGACTCGGGCGCATCCTCCGGCTCGGACGCGTCCGCGGGCTCCGGAAGCGGGTCCGGGGAGGGCGGGGCCGACGACGACTCGGAGGGCGGCGGGTCCGCGTCGGGCAGCTTCATGCTGAAGAACGGATCGAGCGGGAAGTGCATGTACGTCGGCATGCCCATCGACGACGGCGCCTGCTCGGGCGACAGCGCCGTCTTCCGCTTCCAGAGCACCTCCGACGGAGCCTTCCGCATGCTCAACGTGGGAACCGCCCAGTGCATCCACTCCCGGAGCGCGAACGCCTGGCTCGTCAAGGACGCCTGCGGCTCGTTCGGAGGAGAGTGGCGGGAGGGGGCGAACGGCTCGCTCAGGAACCTCAACACCGGCGGCTGCCTCGACCTCAACCGGCGGGCGTCCAGGATCGGTCTGACCACCACGACCTGCACCGGCTCCGCCTCCCAGCGCTGGACCAGGATCTGACGGAGCGGGACGGAGTGGGACGGAGCGCGGAGCGTCAGGGCTCGTCCCGCCTGCCGCCGCTCCGGTCCTCGTCGTCCTTGCCGTCCTTGCCGTCCTCGTCCTCTTCGTCGTCCTTGCTCAGCGACTTCAGGAACTCGGGGTTGTCGTCCGGCGCCACCCACTGCCGTCGCCCGCCGCCGCCCTGCCGGGGCGAGGAGCCGGCGGGCTGCCGCTTCTTGCCGGCGATGATCCAGGAGATCGAGCCGACCAGCGGGAAGAGCAGCACGAGGATCGCCCACAGCGGCTTGGGCATGTGGCGGATGTCCGCGTCCTTCGTGCTGATGCAGTCGATGAACGCGTAGACGCTCAGGGCCAGTGGAACAAGGAACATCAGCACCCGGAGCATGGGGCCTCTCCAGCGGGAAGCTAGGGGGTGGGGACGCGTCACGGCCCCCAGGTACAGGGCCAGGGTAGCCGCTCGGGGATACTGGACGGCATGGCTTACGACGATCTTCGCTCCCTGCTCAGGGCGCTGGAGCGCGAGGGCGACCTCAAGCGCATCAAGGCCGAGGTGGACCCGTACCTGGAGGTCGGGGAGATCGTCGACCGGGTGAACAAGGCCGGCGGCCCCGCGTTGCTCTTCGAGAACGTGAAGGGCTCCGACATGCCGCTGGCGATGAACGTCTTCGGCACCGACCGCCGCCTGCTCAAGGCCCTCGGCCTCAAGGCGTACAGCGACATCTCGGACAAGATCGGCGGCCTGCTCCGCCCCGAGCTGCCGCAGGGCTTCGTCGGCATGCGCGAGGCGTTCGGGAAACTCGGCACGATGACCCACGTACCGCCGAAGAAGGTGAAGCCGGGCAGCGCGCCCGTCCAGGAGGTCGTCCTCACCGGCGACGACGTGGACCTGGAGCGCCTCCCGGCCCTGTTCACCTGGCCGGACGACGGCGGCTCCTTCTTCAACCTCGGCCTCACCCACACCAAGGACCCGGAGACGGGCATCCGGAACCTGGGCCTCTACCGCCTCCAGCGCCACGACAGGCGCACCATCGGCATGCACTGGCAGATCCACAAGGACAGCCGCAACCACTACCAGGTCGCCGCCCGCCGCGGCGAGCGCCTGCCCGTCGCCATCGCCTTCGGCTGCCCGCCCGCCGTCACCTACGCCTCCACCGCCCCGCTCCCCGGCGACATCGACGAGTACCTGTTCGCCGGGTTCCTCCAGGGCAAGCGCATCGAGATGGTCGACTGCAAGACGGTCCCGCTCCAGGTCCCCGCGCACGCGGAGGTCGTCGTCGAGGGCTGGCTGGAGCCCGGCGAGATGCTCCCCGAGGGCCCCTTCGGCGACCACACCGGCTTCTACACCCCGCAGGAGCCCTTCCCCGCCCTGAAGATCGACTGCGTGACGATGCGCAAGCGCCCGCTGCTCCAGTCGATCGTGGTCGGCCGCCCCCCGACGGAGGACGGACCCCTCGGACGGGCCACGGAGCGCTTCTTCCTCCCCCTCCTCAAGATCATCGTCCCGGACATCGTGGACTACCACCTCCCCGAGGCCGGCGGCTTCCACAACTGCGCGATCGTCTCGATCGACAAGAAGTACCCCAAGCACGCCCAGAAGGTGATGCACGCCATCTGGGGCGCCCACATGATGTCCCTGACCAAGCTGATCGTGGTCGTCGACTCCGACTGCGACGTCCACGACCTGCACGAGGTCGCCTGGCGGGCGCTCGGCAACACCGACTACGGCCGGGACCTCACCGTCGTCGAAGGCCCGGTCGACCACCTCGACCACGCCTCCTACCAGCAGTTCTGGGGCGGCAAGGCGGGCATCGACGCCACGAAGAAGCTGCCCGAGGAGGGGTACACGCGCGACGGGGGCTGGCCGGACATGGTGCTGTCCGACCCGGAGACGGCGGCGAAGGTCGACCGCCGCTGGAAGGAGTACGGACTGTGACGTCGGCTTCCGCCGCCCTGCCCCAGCAGCCGGGGCGCACCAAGGCGTTCCTGCGCCTGGTGATGATCGAGCACTCGGTGTTCGCGCTGCCCTTCGCCTACATCGCCGCGCTGACCGCGATGTACCTGTGGGACGAGAACATCCACTGGGGCCGGCTGCTCCTGGTCACCGTCGCCATGGTGGGCCTGCGCACCTTCGCGATGGCGGTCAACCGGATCATCGACCGCGAGATCGACGCCCGCAACCCCCGCACCGCCCACCGCGAACTGGTCACCGGCGCCATGTCGGTCAAGCACGCCTGGACCGGCGCGCTGATCGCCCTGGTCGTCTTCCTGGGCGCGGCGGCCCTGCTCAACCCGCTCTGCCTGGCCCTCGCCCCGGTGGCCGTCGTACCGATGGTGGTCTACCCGTACGGCAAGCGGTTCACGAACTTCCCGCAGGCCATCCTCGGTCTCGCCCAGGCCATGGGCCCGATCGGCGGCTGGCTGGCGATCACCGGCGAGTGGTCCTGGGAGGCGGTGATCCTCGGCCTCGCGGTCGGCATCTGGATCGGTGGCTTCGACCTGATCTACGCCTGCCAGGACGTCGAGACCGACCGGCAGGTCGGCGTGAAGTCCGTCCCGGCCCGCTTCGGCATCCCCGCCGCGATCTGGGGCGCCCGCGCCTGCCACACGGTCACCACGGCCCTGTTCGTCTGGTACGCCCTCGCCACCGACGCCGGCGCGTTCTTCTGGCTCGGCCTGGTGATCGTCGCGGGCGCGTTCCTCTACGAGCACACCATCGTCCGCCCCACCGACCTGACCCGCCTCAACAGGGCGTTCTTCAGCGTCAACGGCTTCATCGGCATCGCCCTGTTCGTGTGCGCGCTGCTGGATCTGCTCGTAAGGGGCCTCACGGTCTGAAAACCCTGAGCCTGCGACTAGGCTCGGCATCATGAAGCCAGGACAGACGCAGCGCGTGCCTTGGATCGTGGGGGTGTCCGGGGCGTCCGGCACCCCGTACGCCGCCGCCGTGCTGCGTGCGCTGCTCGCCGCCGGCGAGAGCGTCGACCTGGTGGTCAGCCGGGCCTCGCGGCTCACCCTGCTCGACGAGACCGGCATCTCCTTCCGCGACGCCCACTGGCAGCACGACCTGCGAGAGTGGCTGGCCCGCGGAGCCGACGGAAAGCCGGACACGTTCGACGCGGACGTCTCCGGCGTACGGCACTGGAGCGCGGGCGACCTCGCGGCCGGGCCGTCCTCGGGGTCGTACCCGACGAAGGGCATGCTGATCGTGCCCGCGTCCACGGCCTGCGTGGCCGGTGTCGCGCTGGGGCTGTCCAAGGACCTGCTCCAGCGCACCGCGAGCGTGACGCTCAAGGAACGCCGCAGGCTCGTCGTGGCCGTACGGGAGACCCCGCTGGACGGCCGGACACTGCGGCACCTGGTGACCCTGGACGACGCCGGCGCGAGCGTGGTGCCCGCGTCCCCGGCGTTCTATGCGGGGGCGACGCACATCCAGGACCTGGTGGACTTCGTCGCCGGACGCGTCCTCGACGCCGCGGGTGTCGGGCACGACCTGTACCGCCGCTGGCGCGGCGACCTCGGCGGGGCCCGCCCCACCGACTGAGCACCAACTCCCCCCACACGTTTGTTACCCACATCTTCAGAACTCTTCAGTGGAAGGCTTCGATCGCATGGACGCGGTGGACAGGCAGCTCATCCAGGCCCTGAGGGAGAACGGCCGGGCCTCCTACGCGGAGCTGGGGCGCCTGGTCGGACTCTCCGGACCCAGCGTCACCGACCGCATCAACCGGCTCGAGGCGGCCGGTGTCATCACCGGCTACCGGGCCACCGTCGACGCCGCCTCGCTCGGCCTCGGCGTCACCGCCCTGATCGGCGTCTCGCTCTCCGACGCCGCCGACCACGAGGACGTGGCCCAGCGCCTCAAGGAGCTGCGGGAGATCGAGGACTGCTGGTTCATCGCCGGCGACGACTCCTACATGCTCAAGGTGCGCGCCGCCGACGTGGACGGCCTGGAAAGCATCATCCGGCGGCTGTCGGGCACCAAGGGCGTGTCCCGGACCCGTACCACCATCGTTCTCTCCACCAAGTGGGAGAACCGGGTGGGCGAGCTGCCCGAAGAGGTCCAGTAACCGGGGCGTACGGTTGACCCGTCTGTCTCAGAAAGAGGTATCGCATGGACGCCGGGCTCAAGCGCGAGCTGGAGCAGAAGGTCCGCTCCGGTGAGCGGCTGACCCGCGAGGACGGCATCGCGCTGTACGAGTCGGACGATCTCGCCTGGCTCGGCGGCCTCGCGCACGAGGTGCGGACGCGGAAGAACGGCGACGTCGTCCACTTCAACGTCAACCGCCACCTCAACATGACCAACGTGTGCACCGCGTCCTGCGCGTACTGCTCCTTCCAGCGCAAGCCGGGGGAGAAGGACGCGTACACGATGCGCATCGAGGAGGCGGTGAAGCTCGCCAAGGCGATGGAGGGCGAGAACCTCACCGAGCTGCACATCGTCAACGGCCTGCACCCCAACCTGCCGTGGCGCTACTACCCGCGCTCGCTGCGCGAACTGAAGGCCGCGCTGCCGGACGTCTCGCTGAAGGCGTTCACGGCCACCGAGATCCACCACTTCGAGACCATCTCCGGGATGTCCGCCTCCGACATCCTCGACGAGCTGATCGACGCCGGTCTGGAGTCCCTCACCGGCGGCGGCGCGGAGATCTTCGACTGGGAGGTGCGGCAGCACATCGTCGACCACCGCACCCACTGGGAGGACTGGTCCCGCATCCACCGCCTGGCGCACGAGAAGGGGCTGAAGACCCCGTGCACCATGCTCTACGGCCACATCGAGGAGCCCCGCCACCGCGTGGACCACGTGCTGCGCCTGCGTGAACTCCAGGACGAGACGGGCGGCTTCCAGGTCTTCATCCCGCTGCGGTACCAGCACGACTTCGTGGACATGAAGGACGGCAAGGTCCGGAACCGCCTCCAGGCGCGGACGCAGATGGCGACCGGCGCGGAGGCGCTGAAGACCTTCGCGGTCTCGCGGCTGCTCTTCGACAACGTGCCGCACGTCAAGGTCTTCTGGGTCATGCACGGCGTCCAGACGGCCCAGCTCGCCCTCCAGCACGGGGCGGACGACATGGACGGCTCGGTCGTCGAGTACAAGATCACCCACGACGCGGACGACTTCGGCACGCCGAACAAGCTGACGCGCGAGGACCTGCTGGACCTGATCCGCGACGCCGGGTTCCGGCCGGTGGAGCGGAACACGCGGTACGAGATCCTGCGGGAGTACGAGGGCCCCGACCCGGCGCGTCGGGAGTCGCCGCAGCCGATGCGGGTCTGACACGGGCGGTTCGGTTGTTCGCCGGGTGCGGGCCGGTGGGGGCCGTTCGCGCAGTTCCCCGCGCCCCTGGGTCGGTACGGTCCCGGCGCCTTGTGAGTGGGCGCTGGGGGCATGCCGTTGAGGGGCGCGGGGAACTGCGCGACCAGCCACAGACCACCCGCACCCGGCACGGGTCCGCAGGACGACGGCGGGTACCCGCACCCCATGGCCGGTCCCGAGGACGCATACACTGCCGAACCCTTCGTTCCACGGCGCGGCGGCCTCCCCGCCCTGCGCGAGGCCGCAGCCGAATGCCGGGGCTGCCCCCTGCACCGGGCCGCCACCCAGACCGTCTTCGGCGCCGGCAAGGCCTCCGCCCGGGTCATGCTCGTCGGCGAGCAGCCCGGCGACCAGGAGGACCGCCAGGGCAAACCCTTCGTCGGCCCCGCCGGCAAACTCCTCGACCGGGCGCTGACGGACGCCGGCATCGACCCGGCGGACGCCTACGTCACCAACGCCGTCAAGCACTTCAAGTTCACGCGCGCCGAACCCGGCAAGCGCCGTATCCACAAGGCGCCCACCCTGCGTGAGACGACCGCCTGCGGTCCCTGGCTGGCGGCCGAGCTGGACCGGGTGGAGCCCGAGCTGATCGTGGTGCTTGGCGCCACGGCGGGCAAGGCGCTGCTCGGCCCGTCGTTCCGGGTCACGCAGGTGCGCGGCACCGTGCTGGAGGAGGAGATCCACGGGCGCCCGGAGCGGCTCGTCCCCACCGTGCACCCCTCGGCGGTGCTGCGGGCCGACGACCGGGACGGGGCCTACCGGGGACTGGTGGCGGACCTGAAAGTCGCTGCGGAGACACTCACGTAATAGTTACCATGGCTCGGTGTCCCTTACCTTCACTTTCGATCCGGCCGTCACCCCCGACCTCCGCGACGGCGTCCTCGACCTGTGGACCGACGTCTCCAACGCCGGCGGCTCCGTGGGCTTCGTGCCGCCGGTGACCCGCGAGGACATCCGCCCCGAGCTGGTCAAGCACCTGGCGTGCATGGCCGAGGGGCGAACCCGGCTGCTGGTCGGCCACGACGAGCAGGGGCGGGTGGCCGCCACCGCGTTCCTCGCCCTCAACACGCACCGGCTGATGCGGCACTGGCTGTGGCTCTACACGGTCATGGTCCACCCGCGACACCAGGGCCGGGGCTACGGCCGTGACCTGATGGCCGCCGCCGCGGACGCCGCCCGCACCTGCGACGGCATCGAGGCGATCCGGCTCACCTGCCGCGGCGGGCTCGGCCTGGAGCGGTTCTACGAGTCCTGCGGCTACAAGGAGGTCGGGCGGGTCCCCGGCGCGATCCGGGTCGCCCCCGGCGACGACCGGGACGACGTCTTCCTGCTGCTGCCCCTGGGCTGACCCCCGGCCGGTGCCCGGCCGACCCCCCTGCAAGACCGGCGGTCCGGCATGTTTCACTGGACAGTGCCTCTTTGTGCCAGAAACGGAAGAGTGGATTGAGATGCTCCGCTACACACTGATGCGCCTCGGGATCTTCGTGGGCTGCCTCGTGGCCGTCTGGGGGCTCGTCTACGCCGGAGTGTTCCCGCGCGGCCTCGGCGACTCCAACGGTATGTGGATCCTCCTGCTCTCCCTGCTGATCTCCGCCCCCATCAGCTACGTCGCACTGCGCAAGGAGCGGGACCGGGCCTCGGAGCAGGTCGCGGGCCGCGTCACCCGCATGAAGGCCAACCTGGAGGCCAACCGCGGCCAGGAGGACACCGCCGACGACACGGCACGGGCGCAGGGCCAGGCCTCGTAACGTCCGTCACGCACCCGCCCGCCCCGGCTTCCGAAATCACCGGAAACCGGGGCACTTTGCGTTGTGCGGGCAGAAGCGCGCTCCCACCTCTCAAAGTATGGCTTTGAGTGTCCCAAAGTGCGGGTGTTAAAGTCGTGTGCATGAAGCAAGCAGCCGCGCCCACCACACCACAGCGCCTCGCGCTCGTGGCGCGCCTGCACGTGGACCTCTGTCGGAACGCGTCCGCGAACTGTCGCCCCTGACGTTCCCCCCTCATCCAGTCGTTCCCACGTCAGCTCAGCGCATCCCATCCCGCGTCCCGTCCCCCTACGGAGCATGTCCGTGTCTTCACCCTCTTCCTTTGCGAAGTACTTCAAGGTGCCCTTCTGGGCCCAGATACTCGCCGGTCTCGTCCTCGGCGTCCTGCTGGGCTGGCTGGCCCGCAGCCAGGACATATCCTGGCTGGTCACCACCCTGGAGAAGGTCGGTGACACCTTCATCGGCCTGCTGAAGCTGGCCGTCGCACCGCTGGTCTTCTTCGCGATCCTCGTCTCGATCACCAACCTGCGGAAGGTGAACAACGCGGCCCGCCTGGCGTCCCGCACCCTTCTCTGGTTCATGATCACGTCGCTGATCGCGGTGGCCATCGGCCTCGTCATCGGCCTGGTCACCAACCCCGGCTCCGGCACCGGCCTCACCCCGGCCGACGGCTCCCGGCCCGAGCACACCGGCTCCTGGATCGACTTCCTGACCGGCATCGTGCCCACCGACGTCATCACGCCGTTCACCGAGCTGAACGTCCTCCAGATCGTCTTCATGGCCGCCGTCGCCGGCATCGCCGCCCTCCAGCTCGGCGAGAAGGCCCAGCCGATCCTCAACCTGAGCGAGTCCGTCCTCGAACTCCTCCAGAAGGCCCTGTGGTGGGTCATCCGCCTCGCCCCGCTCGGCACCGTCGGCCTCATCGGCAAGGCCATCGCCACCTACGGCTGGGACCTCATCGGCAAGTACGCCACCTTCACCGCCGACATCTACGTCGGCTGCGCCATCGTGATGTTCGTGGTCTACCCGACGCTGCTCGCCACCGTCGCCAAGGCCAGCCCGCTCCAGTTCTTCAAGGGCGCCTGGCCCGCCATCCAGCTGGCCTTCGTCTCCCGCTCCTCCGTGGGCACCATGCCGCTGACCCAGAAGGTCACCGAGCGCCTCGGCGTCCCGAAGGAGTACGCGTCCTTCGCCGTGCCGTTCGGCGCGACCACCAAGATGGACGGCTGCGCCGCGGTCTACCCGGCGATCGCCGCGATCTTCGTCGCGCAGATCTTCGGCATCGACCTCGGTGTCGGCGACTACCTGCTGATCGCCTTCGTCTCGGTGGTGGGCTCCGCCGCCACGGCCGGCCTCACCGGCGCCACGGTCATGCTCACCCTGACCCTCTCCACCCTGGGCCTGCCCATGGAGGGCGTCGGCCTCCTGCTGGCCATCGACCCGATCCTGGACATGATGCGCACGGCGACCAACGTGGCCGGCCAGGCGCTCGTCCCGGTGATCGTCTCGGCCCGTGAGGGCCTGCTCGACCGCAAGGCGTACGACGAGGCGCACGCCTCGCCGATCGACGAGCCCGAGCGGGAGAAGCGGGACGCGGAGCCGGTTCCGGTCGCCGCCTGACCGTCCTGTCCAGGGCGTTGCCGTCCTGGACACCACCACACGGACCGTACGCTGATTCGCATGGGTGCAGGGAAGACCAAGCGGATGCCGCGTGCGGTCCGTGAGCAGCAGATGCTGGACGCCGCCGTGAGCGTCTTCGGCAGGCGCGGGTACATGGCGGCGTCGATGGACGAGATCGCCGAACTGGCGGGCGTGTCCAAGCCGCTGGTGTACCTGTACCTGAACTCGAAGGACGACCTCTTCAGCGCCTGTGTCGGCCGCGAGGCCCGCGCCCTCACCGAGGCGGTGCGGGCCGGCGTGCGTCCGGGGCTGCCCGCCGACGGGCAACTCTGGTCGGGGCTGCGGGCCTTCTTCAGCCACACCGCGCGGCACCCGGACGCCTGGCGGGTGCTGCACCTGCACGCCCGTACGCACGGCGAGCGGTTCGCCGCCGAGGTCGCGGCGATGCGCGAGGAGATCGTCGCGTTCGTGACGCAGCTGATCGCCGCCGCCGCGCGCGACGCGCACCGGGATCCGCACCTGGCCGAGGGCGAGGTCGCCGGGCTGGCCGAGGCGCTGGTCGGTGCCGCAGAGTCGCTCGCCGACTGGGCGGGCGCCACCGAGGGGGTCACCGCCAAGCAGGCGGCGGCGACCCTGATGAACTTCGCCTGGGCCGGCCTGGGCGACCTGATGGCGGGGCGCCCGTGGTCCGCGCCGGAGGAGTCCGGAGCGGAGGAGTCCGGAGCGGAGGAGTCCGGACCGGAGGAGTCCGGACTGGAGTCGGATCCCGACCCGGTGGCGGATCCAGACCCGGAGGCGGATTCCGCGCCGGTGGCTCAGGCCGCGGGGTAGGGCCCGACCCCGCCGGACAGGTGCAGCCGTCCGTCGCGGGCGCCGCGCAGTTCGAACCGGCCGCCCGCGCCGCCCCCGCCGTCCGCGCCGTCCTCGGCCCCGTACGTCACCGTCCCCGGCAGCAGCACCGGTGACCGGAACTCCGCCCGCACCACGGCCGCGTCCGGCGTCCCGTGCTCGGCGAGGCACCGGGCCACGGTCCACATGCCGTGCGCGATGGCCCGCGGGAAGCCGAACAGGCGGGCGGTGAGCGGGTGCAGGTGGATCGGATTGCGGTCCCCGGAGGCCGCGCCGTAGCGGCGTCCGGTGTCGCCGGCGAGCCGCCACTCGGCGCGGACGGGGAGGGGCTCCCGGCGTTCCGGGGAGGGGTCTTCGGCGGGGGGCCGCGCGGTGGTGCGGTGCCGGGCCAGGTAGGTGCTGCGGGACTCCCACACGACGTCGGCGCCGGCCCGCAGTTCCGTGACCACCGACGCCTCGGTGCCGCGCCGGTGCGGGGCCAGGCCCTCGACGCGCACGGCGAGTTCGTACGCCCCGGTCGCGGGGACGACGGTCCGCCGGGTGATGCCGATGGAGGTGTGGACGAGCCCGAGCAGGGGCAGCGGGAAGCCCCGGCCGCTCATCAGGCGCATGGCCAGCGGGAAGCCCAGCACGTGCGGGTACGTCACCGGGAGCGCGTCCGCGCCGGTCGGGAACCCGCACACCCGCTCGTACGCCGCGAGCCGCGCGAGGTCCACGCGCAGGCCGGGCAGGACCAGCCGGGTGCGGGGGAAGTCCGCGTCCGGGCGCGGGCGCTTCAGCGGCGACAGCAGCGCGCCGCGCGCGAGGAGCGGCGCGAGGGCGGGGACGCCGGTCAGGGTGCTGGTCGTCGGGGTCGCGGTGGTCATCACGCCCCCAGCAGGCTCTGGCCGCAGACCCGTACGACCTGGCCGTTGACCGCGCCGGAGGCCGGGTGGGCGAGCCAGGCGGTCGTCTCGGCGACGTCGGCGGGCAGGCCGCCCTGGGCGAGGGAGTTCATGCGGCGGCCGGCCTCCCGGATGAAGAGCGGGACCGCCGCCGTCATCTTCGTCTCGATGAAACCGGGCGCCACCGCGTTCACCGTGACCCCGTGCCCGGCGAGCGCGCTCGGCGCCAGCGAGCGGACCAGGCCGACGATGCCCGCCTTGCTCGCGCCGTAGTTGGTCTGGCCCGCGTTGCCCGCGAGCCCGGCGATGGAGGCCGTCGCCACGATCCGGCCGCCCCGGTTGACCGCGCCCGCCGCGAGCAGCGCGTCCGTGGTGCGCAGGACGCTCGCGAGGTTGACGTCGAGGACGGAACTCCAGCGGTCGGCGGGCATGTTGACCAGCCGCCGGTCACGGGTGATGCCCGCGTTGTGGACGAGGACGTCGAGCCCGCCGGGCAGTGCGGCGGCGATGCGCTCGCCGGCGTCCGCCGCCGTGATGTCGAGCGCGAGGGCGGTGCCGCCCAGGCGTTCGGCGGCCCGGCGTGCCGCGTCCTCGGCCTGCGGCACGTCGAGGACGACGACGTGGGCGCCCTGCCCGGCCAGCGTCTCGGCGACCGCGGCGCCGATGCCCCGTGCGGCGCCGGTGACCAGGGCGGTGCGCCCGGCGAGCGGCAGCGCCCAGTCGTCGGGGTCGGCGCCCGCGGCCTCGGCCCCGACCTCGATCACCTGGCCGCTGACGTACGCGGAGGCGGGGGAGAGGAGGAAGCGGAGGGTGGACTCGGCGGGCGCCGCGTCGGTGAGCCGTACGAGGTTGACGGTCCTGCCCCGGCCGATCTCCTTGCCGAGCGAACGCGTGAAGCCCTCCAGCGCCTGCTGCACGGCGGCCTGGTGGTGGTCGCCCGCGTCGATCGGGGCGCCGAGCACGACCACGCGGCCGCTCGCGGCGACGGACCGTACGACGGGGTGCAGGGCGGCGTGCACCTCGGCGAGCGAGTCGATGTCCCGTACGCCGGTGGCGTCGAGGACGACGGCGGCGGGGCGGCCGTCCTCGTCCCGGGGAAGGCCCGTGCGGGCCAGGACGGCTGCGGGGTCGAGGTCCGACTTGCCGGCCGTGAGGTGCAGCAGGCCGCCGTCGAGCGCGTCCCGCCGCAGCTCGGCCGGTTGCGGCAGGCCCAGCCTGCGGGTGAGGAACCGGCCGGGTGCGGTGCCGGTGAAGCTGAGATAGCGGTCGGCCATGTCTGTCTCCCAGGCGGCTGCGACGTGGTCCAGAGGCCGGCTGCGGTGCCCACCGGGTCCACCGTGCCCACAACTGCTTACTCTGGAGTAAGGTTACCGGAGGTAAGCCTATGTCACGGGTGAGGAGCAGGTCGAGATGAGCCCTCTGGCAGCGCAGCCCGCACGCCGCGTCGCGGTCCTCGGCGGCGCGCGCGTCCCCTTCGCCCGCTCCGACGGGCCGTACGCCACGGCCTCCAACCAGGAGATGCTCACCGCGGCCCTCGACGCCCTGGTCGAGCGGCACGGGCTCCAGGAGCCGGGCGCGGTGGGCGAGTTCGTGGCCGGCGCGGTCCTCAAGCACAGCCGCGACTTCAACCTCGCCCGCGAGACGGTCCTCGGTTCGGCACTCGACCCGCGCACCCCCGCCTACGACATCCAGCAGGCCTGCGGCACCGGACTCCAGGCCGTCGTCGCCGCCGCCAACAAGATCGCGCTCGGCCAGACCGAGTCGGCGATCGCGGGCGGCGCCGACACCGCGAGCGACGCCCCGCTCGGCGTCAACGACCGCCTGCGCCGCATCCTGCTCGAGGCCCGCCGGGCGAAGAGCCTGAGCGGACGGGCGAAGGCCCTGGCCAGGATCCGCCCGGGGCACCTGGTCCCCGACATCCCCCGCAACGCGGAGCCGCGCACCGGGCTGTCGATGGGCGAGCACGCCGCGGTCACCGCACGCCGGTGGGGCGTCACCCGGGAGGAACAGGACGCGCTGGCCGCCGCCAGCCACCAGCGGCTGGCGGCGGCGTACGAACGCGGCCTCTTCCGCGACCTGGTGGTCCCCTTCCGGGGCCTGGCCCGCGACCAGAACCTGCGCCCCGGCTCGACGGTGGAGAAACTGGCCGCGCTCAAGCCCGTGTTCGGCCTCGACGCCCCCGGCCCCACCATGACGGCGGGCAACTCCACGCCCCTGACGGACGGCGCCGCGACGGTGCTGCTGGCGAGCGAGGAGTGGGCCGAGGCCCGGGGCGTCGAGCCCCTCGCCTACCTCACGGCGTACGAGACGGCGGCCGTGGACTTCGTCGGCGGGGACGCGGCGGGCGGCGAGGACGGGCTGCTGATGGCCCCGGCGTACGCGGTCCCGCGGATGCTGGAGCGGGCGGGGCTCGGGACCGGGGACTTCGACCTCGTCGAGATCCACGAGGCGTTCGCCTCCCAGGTGCTGGCCACGCTGGCCGCCTGGGAGAAGCGGGGCCTGGACCCGGTGGACCGGACCCGCCTGAACGTGGCGGGCTCCTCCCTCGCCACCGGCCACCCCTTCGCCGCCACCGGCGCCCGGATCGTGGCGACCCTGGCCACGCTGCTCGCCGAGCGCGAGGCGCCGGGGCGCGGCCTGATCTCCGTCTGCGCGGCGGGCGGCCAGGGCGTGACCGCCATACTGGAACGAACGTGACTTACCCTCAGGTAACCCCCAACACTGCACACCTCCGGCGCGGGAAGATCGTGGAACGCGCACCAACTCCCCACGCGGGCACCGTACGATCCCGGAACTGACCGCCGGTAACCCCTGTCCGCGGGACCGGCGATGAACGCCTCGGCGCGCGAGGCACGTACGTCATGCAGCAGAGCAGCGACCGCACAAGCAGCGACCGCGGAGGCGGAAAGCGGCCGCAGGAGCTGTAGCAGTGTCTTTGCCGCACGTCCCAGGAGCCGCCCGTGTCCACCCCGCTTCCGTCCTTCGCAGCGTCCGCCGCCTACGCCGACTCGCCCGGCCCCACCCTGGTGGCGCCCGAGACGCGGATGCTGGACGGGGCCGTACGGGAGGCGTACGTACCGCCGTTCGCGCCCCCGGTGCGCCGCGGGTCCCTCGCCGACCTGCCCTTCGACAACGCGGCGGCGGTACCGGGCCAGGTGGTGCTCAGCCGCAGGTCGCCGGAGGGCGACTGGTCCGACGTCACGGCGGCCGAGTTCGCCGGGCAGGTGCTGGCGGTGGCCAAGGGCATGATCGCGGAGGGGCTGACGCCGGGCGACCGCATCGCGATCATGGCGCGGACGACGTACGAGTGGACCCTGCTGGACTTCGCCGCGTGGGCCGCCGGCCTCGTCACCGTCCCGATCTACCCGACCTCCTCCCTCTTCCAGACCCGCTGGATCCTCCAGGACTCCGGCGCCGTCACCCTGGTCACCGAGACCACCGCACAGGCCGCCGCCCTCGGCCCCGAGCTGGACCGCATGCCCGACCTGGGGCACCTGTGGGTCATGGAGAAGGGGCATGTGGAGCGGCTCGCGGAGCTGGGCGCGCGGGTGCCCGACGCGGAGGTCGAGGTGCGCCGCGGCATGCTGAGCCCGAGCACCCTAGCCACCCTGATCTACACCTCGGGGACGACCGGCCGTCCCAAGGGCTGCGCGCTCACCCACGGCAACTTCTTCGCCGAGGTCGACAACGCGATCGAGCTGCTCTACCCCGTCTTCAAGGCCGAGACCGGCGAGGAACCCTCGATCCTGCTCTTCCTCCCCATGTCCCACGTCTTCGGCCGCATGGTCGCCGTGGCCTGCGTCCGCGCCCGGGTCCGCCTCGGCCACGCGCCTAGCCTGAAGGCCCAGGACCTGCTGCCCGACCTGGCGGCCTTCCGCCCGACCTGCCTGCTGACCATCCCGTACATGCTGGAGAAGGTCTTCAACAGCGCCCGCGCCAAGGCGGAGTCCGGCGGCCGGGCCTCGGCCTTCGACCGCGCGGTCTCGGTGGCGGTGCGCTACGGAGAGGCCAAGGAGGCCCACCAGACCGGCACCGGCGGCGGCCCCGGCCGGGGCCTGAGGACCGCCCGCTCCTTCTACGACCCGCTGGTCTACCGGAAGATCCGCAATGCCATGGGCGGCCGGGTCAAGTACGCCATCTGCGGCGGCTCCCCGCTCGGCCGCCGCCTGGCCGCCTTCTACGCCGGGGCCGGCATCGAGATCTTCGAGGGCTACGGTCTCACCGAGACCACCGCCGCGGCCACCGTCACACCCCCGCTCAAGCCGCGCCTGGGCACCGTCGGCTGGCCGCTGCCCGGCACCCGCATACGCATCGCCGCCGACGGCGAGATCCTGATCGCCGGCGAGCAGGTCCTGCACGGCTACTGGGACCCGCAGGCCGGCGGCGTCGTCCAGGCCGCCCCCGACGGCTGGTTCGCCACCGGTGACCTCGGCAGCCTGGACGACGAGGGCTACCTGACGATCACCGGCCGCAAGAAGGAGCTGCTGATCACCGCGGGCGGCAAGAGCGTCGCGCCGGCCCCGCTGGAGAACTGGCTGCGCTCCCACCCCCTGATCTCCCAGTGCATCGTGCTGGGCGACCGCCGCCCCTACGTCTCCGCCCTGTTCACCCTCGACCCCGACGGCCTCACCCACTGGCGCCGCATGAACGGCAAGCACCCGGTGCCGCCGGAGCTGCTGGTGGACGACGAGGAGGTCCACGCGGTGCTCCAGCGCGCCGTCGACGAGGCCAACAGGCTCGTCTCCCGCCCGGAGTCCATCCGCCGCTTCGCGATCCTGCCCAGAGACTTCACCGAGTGGGACGGTCATCTGACCCCCTCCATGAAGCTGCGCCGCGACGTGATCATGCGGGACTTCGCGGGAGCCGTGGAGTCCCTGTACGACGGGCAGGACGGCGCGGGGCTCAGCAGCGGGCGGTGAGGCAGCGGCTCAGCGGCGGGCGATGAGGCAGGCCTGCGGGACCTGGGCGGACGTGTCCGCCTCCTGCACGCGCACCGTCCGCGACAGCACGGTGAACCCGGCCTTCTCCAGCAGCCCGGCCATCGGCTCCGGCTGCCGCCGTTCGAAGTCCAGGGCGACCGGGTGGCCCCACGGCCGGTCGTGGTGGCGGGGCTCGTCGCCGACCTGGAAACCGAGCAGCAGATGCCCGCCCGGGGCCAGCACGCGCCGCACCTCCGCGAAGAGGTCCGGCAGCCGCTCCCACGGCGTGTGGATCGACGAGTACCAGGAGACGGCCCCCGCGAGGGCCCCGTCGGGCAGGTCGAGGTCCAGCATGGACCCCTGCTCGAACCGCAGCCCGGGGTTCTCGCGGCGCGCGATCGCCAGCATCGAGGCGGACAGGTCGAGGCCGAAGACGCTGAGGCCCAGCGAGGCGAGGTGCGCGGTGACCGAGCCGGGCCCGCAGCCGAGGTCGGCCACCTGCCCCTCCGGCCCCACCAGCTCGGCGAAGGCGCCCATCAGCGCCCGGTCCAGCGGGGCGTCGTCCAGCGCGGTGCGGAAGCGGGCGTGGTAGTCCTCGGCGACGGCGTCGTAGAAGGTCCGGGTGGTGGCCACGAAGGCGGGGTCGGCGGTCATGGGGGGACTCTAGGGGCAGCCACCGACAGCCGGTACGGGCGAGGTACGGGCGAGGTACGGGCGGAGAATTCACGGAGAATTCGGAAGAGCCGGCAAAAGGGCAGGAGCCCCGTCGCCGAAACGGCGCGGGGCTCCTTGGGTACTGCTGTCAATCAGACAGGAGTGACATTCTCCGCCTGCGGACCCTTGGGGCCCTGCGTGACGTCGAAGGACACCTGCTGGTTCTCCTCGAGGGAGCGGAAGCCGCTCGCGTTGATCGCGGAGTAGTGGACGAAGACGTCGGGGCCGCCGCCTTCCTGGGCGATGAATCCAAAGCCCTTTTCGGCGTTGAACCACTTCACGGTTCCGGTAGCCATAAGCCCTCCTTGGGCCCAAAGGGTTGCCCTGCTCCAGAACCCAGCAAGTGTGAAGACTTTGAATGCCGCACAACTGCATACGTCTGAGAACGACGAGAGCCCGCGGTCACATGCTCCGCAGGCTCTGTACTGCAAGGGAAACCAAACTGCAACTTGCTGTGAGCCTAGCACGCAGGCCCCCCGGCGCAACAGAGGTCAAGATCACTTCACCCGAACGTTTGAACACCTGCGCCGTTCGGCTGACGCCGGGGGTCGGCGGCGGGCGGATCACGGGGGAGGTCTAGCCTCGCGATGTGGACAATTCTCGCACCCGGCCGCGCGTCGGCCACATCCAGTTCCTGAACTGCCTGCCCCTCTACTGGGGGCTCGCGAGAACAGGCACGCTCCTCGACTTCGAGCTGACGAAGGACACCCCGGAGAAGCTCAGCGAGCAGCTGGTGCGCGGCGATCTCGACATCGGTCCCGTCACCCTGGTGGAATTCCTCAAGAACGCCGACGACCTCGTCGCCCTGCCCGACATCGCCGTCGGCTGCGACGGCCCGGTGATGTCGTGCGTGATCGTCTCCCAGGTCCCGCTGGACCGCCTGGACGGCGCCCGGGTCGCCCTCGGGTCGACCTCGCGCACCTCCGTACGGCTCGCCCAGCTCCTGCTGGCGGAACGGTTCGGCGTCCAGCCGGAGTACTACACCTGCCCGCCGGACCTGAGCCTGATGATGCAGGAGGCCGACGCGGCCGTCCTCATCGGGGACGCGGCCCTGCGCGCCAACATGATCGACGGCCCGCGCTACGGCCTCGACGTGCACGACCTGGGCGCCCTGTGGAAGGAGTGGACGGGCCTGCCGTTCGTCTTCGCGGTCTGGGCGGCGCGGCGGGACTACGTGGAGCGCGAGCCGGTCATCGCCCGCAAGGTGCACGAGGCCTTCCTCGCCTCCCGCGACCTCTCCCTGGACGAGGTGGAGAAGGTCGCCGAGCAGGCCGCCCGCTGGGAGGCCTTCGACGAGGACACCCTCGCGAAGTACTTCACCACCCTCGACTTCCGCTTCGGCGCCCCGCAGCTGGAGGCGGTCACCGAGTTCGCCCGCCGCGTCGGCCCCACCACGGGCTTCCCGGCGGACGTGAAGGTGGAGCTGCTCAAGCCCTGACACGACCGGGGCGCCGCCGCGGGCGGCCCACTACCCTGCTGACAGGTGTCGGCGTACGGGGGAGGGGTGGACGCCATGCGGCCGCTCGATGACGACGAACCCACCGTCGTGGGTCCCTACCGGCTGCTCGGCCGGCTGGGCTCCGGCGGCATGGGCCGGGTCTACCTGGGCCGCAGCGCCGGGGGCCGCACGGTCGCGGTGAAGATCGTGCACCCGCACTTCGCGCTGGACGAGGAGTTCCGGGCCCGCTTCCGGCGCGAGGTGGACGCCGCCCGCCGGGTCGGCGGCGCCTGGACCGCGCCCGTACTGGACGCGGACCCCGGGGCGCGCGTGCCGTGGGTCGCCACGGCGTACGCGGCCGGTCCGTCCCTGACCGCGGCCGTCGCGGACGGCGGCCCGCTGCCCGCCCACTCGGTACGGGCGCTCGGCGCGGGCCTCGCCGAGGCGCTGGCGGCCGTGCACGACCTGGGCCTCGTCCACCGCGACGTCAAGCCGTCCAACGTGCTCCTCACCCTCGACGGCCCCCTCCTGATCGACTTCGGCATCGCCCGCGCCACCGAGGGCACCGCCTCCCTGACCTCGACGGGCGTGTCCATCGGCTCCCCCGGCTACATGTCCCCCGAGCAGATCCTCGGCAAGGGCGTGACCGGCGCGGCGGACGTCTTCTCGCTGGGCGCCGTGCTGGCGTACGCGACGACGGGGCAGCCGCCCTTCCCCGGGGACTCCTCGGCCGCGCTCCTCTACAAGGTCGTCCACGAGGAGCCGAGGCTCGACGGCCTGGACGACGGGGAGCTGCGCGAGCTGGTCGCCTCCTGCCTGGCCAAGGACCCGGCCGCCCGGCCGGCCCCCGCCGAGGTGGCCCGGCGCCTGGCCCCCGAGGGCGCGGCCCGCCTGGTGACCGGCGGCTGGCTGCCGGGGCCGCTGGTGGAGCGGGTCAGCCGCAGCGCCGTACAGCTGCTCAATCTGGAGGCGGCGGAGTCGGAGCCCGGGGCGCCCGGGCCGGAGGCGTCGGGGCCCGTGGGGTTCAGCCGGCCCTCGGTGACGGCGGCCGGGGCGGACGCTCCCCCGGGGCCGGAGGGCGTGGCGGTGCCCGTGACCGCCGGTGCCTTCGGCCCCCCGCCGGTGATGCCGGCGGCCCCGCCGCCCGCGTCCTCGTCCGTCCCCGGCCCGAGGGACCCCGGGCCGGGCGACGACCCGGCCCCGGCACACCCGCCGGGCCGGCTCGCCCTCTCCGTCGCGGCGACCTCCACGCAGGGCGAGGGCGGACGGGGACGGCGGCTCAGCTGCACCGTGGCACTGGCGGTGGCGGGCGCGCTGGCGGCGGTGACGGTCGGGTCGGCGTTCGTCCTGGACCTGCTGCCGGGCTCGGGCAACGACGCGCACAACGCGGGGGGCGGCGAGGCCTCCCCCGAGCCCCCCGCCGCCACCGCCGGCACGCTGCCCCAGCGCTACGTCGGCACCTGGGAGGGCCAGGCCGCCGCCCTGGACGGCAAGCTGCCGCTGGGCACCTTCCGGATCACCATCAAGCAGGCGAAGACCGGCGAGCAACTGGGCAGACTCCGCCAGACCGACGCGCTGGGCGGCGTCTGCGTCGACGTGATCACGCTCAAGAAGGTGACGGCGAAGCAGATCGTCGCCGGATCCGTCGGCGCCGAGGGCAACCACGAGGGCTGCAACCCCGCGCCCACCACCGTCACCTTCACCCCGGTCGGCGACGACCTCGACTACGCGTCGAGGAGCGAGGAGTCGGGGCGGCCGGAGGCACGGATGTCGAAGGTCGGATAGCGGGGCGGGCAGGAGGCGGGGTGGCGGGGGATGGGACGGGATGGTGGTGGGGGGGCGAGGACCCCGCCCCCCGCCGGCTCAGCCCGCCCCCCCACCGGCTCAGCCCGGCACCACGACCGTGCGCAGTTCTCCGTCCCCGAGGTGCAGCATGCCCTTGCCCGGCGTGACCTGGCCGCCGACCATCTGGCGCGAGATGCGCAGCCCGATCAGGTCGCCGCTGGAGGACTCCTGCGGGGAGAGCAGGATGCCGCGGCGGGCCTTCTTGGCGTCGACCTGCCAGCCGGAGAAGCCGCTGCACACGTCCTCCTCGTCACCGGCGATGACGAGGGCGAGGCCGCGCTCGGCGCCCCGGGAGACGATCTTCTTCATCTGGCTCTCGGCGTCGCAGTCCTCCAGGATCTCGCCGTCGTCGACGAGCACGGCGATGGGCTCCTCCGGGCTGGCCCCGTCGATCAGCTCCTCGAACTCGTCCTCGTCGATGTCGTCCCCGGTGAAGACCTTCAGCACGCCCTCCGCGCCGTCCAGTTGACGCACCGGTGACTGGCGGGGCGCCGCCACGACCAGGCGGGTGCCCTGGGCGAGGAGCGACTGGGCGACGTTCATCAGCACCGTGGAGCGGCCCGACTTGGCCGGTCCCGCGATGACGAAGGACGGCACGCCGTCGGCGAGGTCGGGGCCGAAGCCGACGATCTCGTCGCCGCCGATGCCGATCAGCGCCCACAGCTTGGAGCGGGACGCCTCCGGGTCGCGCATCTCCCAGGCCTCCGGGAAGGAGATCCGGCTGGGCAGGCTGTCGACGCGGAACGGGCGCCGGGCGCGCGGGACGTCGGCGTCGCGGGCCGTGGCGGCCTCGCCGATCGCGGTGATCGCCGCGGCCTGGCCCTGACCGGTGGTGTCCTCCGAGAGCAGCGCGAACTGCGTCTCCGTACCGGCCTCGTTGCGGAAGGCGCGGCCCGGCGGGATCTCCTCGGGCACCTTGCGGGCCGGGATGCCGAGCGAGGCGAAGTCGCTGCGGTCGGCCAGGCGCAGACCGTACTTGTCCTCGGTGAGGGTCGCGATGCGGCCCACGAGCAGCGTGCGGTCGCCGGTCAGGATCAGGTGGATGCCGACGCTGGCACCCTCGCGCATCATCGTCTGCAACTCGTCGGTCAGCGACCCGTGGTCGACCTCGCCGAGGGTGGGCACCCAGCCCTCCCAGCGGTCCAGCAGGACGACGATGTGCGGCAGCCGCTCACCCTCCTCCACCGAGGCCCGCTGCTCACCGATGTCCGCGAACCCTGAGTCGGCCAGCAGGTCCTGACGGCGCGACAGCTCGCCCTTGAGCCGGTTGACGAGCCGGACCACCCGCTCGGTCTGGTTGCGGCCCACGACCGCGCCGCAGTGCGGCAGCCGGGTCAGCGCGTTGAGGGCGCCGTTGCCGCAGTCGATGCCGTAGAGGTGGACGTCGGCGGTGGAGTGGGTGCGGGCCAGCGAGCCCGCGATGGTGCGCAGCACCTGGGAACGGCCGCTGCGCGGGGCGCCGCCGATCATCAGGTGCCCGAAGCTCGCGAAGTCGACGACGACCGGGCGGCGGGCCTGGTCGGAGGGCAGGTCCTCGATGCCGTACGGGGCCGGCGGCAGCTTGCCCGGGGCGGCTCCGGCGAGGACCGGGACCTCGATCTCGTCCAGCAGCAGCGTCTCGTCCAGCGCGGGCAGCCAGGGGCTGTGCTGGGCCGGGATGCCCATCGACCGGTTGGCGTCGCGCACCGCGTCCACCAGCACCTTGAGGTCGGTGATCTCGTCGTCCTCGCGGGACTCGGTCTTCGGCTTGGTCAGCGCCGCCCGGCCCAGCTCCTCCCAGCCCAGCGGCCCGACCCAGGGCGCGAGCGCGGCGGGATCGGCGGCACCGGGCCGACGGCCACCGACGCGCCCCGACTGGAAGGGAACGAGGGAGGAGTGTCCGAGGCGTACGTAGGCGCGGCCCGGGGTGTTCTTGGAGATGTGCCCCGCCTCGGGCGAGTCGATGACGTCACTGGACTCGCCGCCGTCCGTCACGCGCAGGGCGATCCGGAGGTTGGTGTTGGCGCGGATCTCGGGGGAGACCACACCGCTGGGCCGCTGGGTGGCGAGCAGCAGGTGGATGCCGAGCGAACGTCCTCGCTGGGCGATGTTGACGAGCCCGGTCACGAAGTCGGGCAGGTCCCGCACCATGGAGGCGAACTCGTCGATGACGATGAGCAGCCGGGGCACCGGAGCGTGCGAGGGATCGCGCCTGACGAGATCCTGGTAGTCCTCGATGTCCTTGGCGTCGGCGGCGGCCAGGATGTGCTCGCGCCGCTTCAGCTCGGCCCCCAGCGACTCCAGCGCCCGCTCGACCAAGTGCGCGTCGAGGTCGGTCACCATGCCGACGGTGTGCGGCAGCTTCACGCAGTCCTTGAACGCGGAGCCGCCCTTGTAGTCGACGAGGACGAAGGTCATGTTCTCGGGCGTGTTCGCCACGGCGAGCGCCGCCACGATGGTCTGCAGCAGCTCCGACTTGCCGGAACCGGTCGTACCGGCGATGAGGCCGTGCGGCCCGTCCTTGCGCATGTCGATGCCGAACGGCCCGTCGTACGACTCACCGATGACGGCCATCGTCGACTGCCCGCCCATCCGCCACCGCGCGCCGATCGCGTCGGCCGTCGGCGGCTCCAGCTGGAGCACGTCGAGCAGCCGGCTCGCCCCGGGCAGCGCGGAGTCCTCGGTCTCGCCGCTGATGTCCCGCAGCGCGGACAGCGACCGCGCCAGCCGCAGGCACCAGGCGGGCGTGACGAAGTCGGGCCGTACGCCGGTGATCCGCTCGACCCCCGCCTCCTCGACCCGCAGCCTGAGCTTCTCGGCACGGGCCCGCTGCTCGGGCTCGGCCGGGGCGTTGGTGTGCCACGCCTGGAAGGACGGGAAGCCCCCCGCGACCTGCTGCGCGGGCTGCGCCTCCTCGTCCCGCCGCTGCCGCCCGCTCTCCTCGGCCCTGGGCTCGGCGACGACGAACGCCTGGCACTCACCCGGCAGGAACCGCTCCTCGGCGTCGATGCACACGGCGAACATCGACACGGCCGGCCCTTCGCGCAGCAGCCGTACGACTCCGGGCAACGACCGCAGCCGCCGCGAGCCGTCCCACACCACCACGATGTCCGGGTCGGCGAAACTGGACCCCTGTGCGCCGCTGCCCTTCTGTTCCGCTGCCTTCTTGCGGGCGTCGAGGATCTGCGTCAGCTCGCCGATGCGGGCGCCGACGGTCTCGGCGTCGGTACCGATCAGGACGTTGACGTCCTGCCCGCCGGAGGGCCTGGAGTGCGGCAGCCACCGCACCCAGTCCCACTCGCTCTGCGCGGAGTTCTCGCTCAGCACGTAGAACTGCACGTCCATCGGGCTGTGCAGGGCGGCGGTCTGCGCGACCGCCCACCGCCCCAGCGACCGGGCCGAGTCCCCGGGCCCCGCGATGCCGACGACCCCGAGGGTGCGCAGCGACAGCGCGACGGGCGCGTCCTCGATCTTCCAGGTGACCTGGCGCCGGTGGTCGTCCTGCTCGGGGTCGTCGAGCACGACCTCGGAGGGCAGTTGCCCGGTCCCCACCCTCAGCAGCAGGTGATCCCGGTCGGTGCGCCGCCGCTCCCACAGCCGGGTCCGGGGCCCGGTCCCCACGGACAGCACGACCGCCGGGTCGGGAATGGCCTGCCGCCGGTCGTCCCGCTCGGCGACCAGCGCGTCCTGCGCGTCCTTCTCGATCCGCGCCTTCTGCTCCTCGTACTCCTTGACCTGCTTGGCGTGGGACTTGCGCCCGTGCTTCTTGTCGTTGAAGTAGTTGGCGAACAGGAGGATCGGGCTGAGACCGGCCATGATCAGGTAGTACCAGCGCCCGAACACCATCACGGCGACGACGGCGCCGACGAGCGGCGTCAACGCCATCAGCCAGGGCAGCGGCCGGGCCTCGTAGTCGCGGGGCGGCGACGGCAGCCGGAAGTTGGTCTGCCGCTCGGCCGGACGGAGCCGGGGCGGCCGGTTGTAGTCCAGTCCCACCCCGTCCTCGGACCACTTGAGCGCGGCGTTGGGCGGCGCGTACCGGGCCAGCTCGACGAGCGAGTTCCCGACCGCTATCTGCGCCCCGAGCGGCCAGTCGTCGCCGTCCCGTTCCTTGACGGACTCCCCGTCGAGGGTCACGCCCTCCTTGTCTCCGTGCACGGCGACCTTGCAGGTCCCGTCGGTGGCGACGGAGAGGGTCAGGGCACGGGCGTCCACCTCGGGGTCCTCGATCCGGACGTACGCGGCCGGCCCGCTCCCGATGTCGTACTTCCCCACCCCGAGCCGGTGCACGAACCCGGCACCCGGCCCGCCCACTACCCGCAACTCCACGAGCCCGGTGGGCTCCCCGGGCAGACACCCGGACGGGTCCTGGAGACTGACGACGGCACCCTCGCGCAACGGCGACCCGATGACCGTGGCGGACGGATCGACGGCGTACCCGTCGACGTAGACGAGCGGCGCACCGCCGGCTCCCGCCTGGCCCTGATGCCCGATGGGGATGACCTGCGCGCCCGCGACCCCGACCTGCTTGGCCAGCTCCTCGGCGATGTCCCCGACGGTGGACTCGGGATCCGCGTCGAGCACGACGTCGGCGGAGCCCCCGCCGTACGGATCGACGACGGTCAGAGTCAGTCGCACGCTTGTCCTCCCCAGGCGAGCCCCTGCGGCCGCTTCCACACCACGGCTCACAGTCCAGGCGACGATATCCGCTGGGTGTCGCGGTCCGGCAACAGGGAGGTGACCGGACGTTCCCGTTGGCAACGCAGGGATGTGACACCACTGGCCTCCCCCGTAAGCTGCTGCCTCAAGAGCGGACGATCACACCGGTCGATACATCCGACCGGTCCGACCGGTGCGCCGGTTCGGTCCGCAAACGAGGAGCCACGGGGGTTGGCCCTGCGGCGTTGTGAGAGGAAGCGGCTTCATGGCCAAAGACCTTGACATCACATATCAGGACATGCGGGATGCCGCCAAGCATGTCGTGAAGGAGAAGGAAAAGCTCCAGGAGAAGCTCGACGGCCTCCGCAAGTACATCGGGAACCTGGTCGAGTCGGGCTACGTCACGAAGTCCTCCTCCAAGGCCTTCGACGACAACTTCGACGAGTTCACCCGCGGCGCCAAGGACACCCTCGACGGCCTCGACGGCATGGGCGACTACCTCACCACGGCCGCCGACAAGTTCGAGCAGATCGACGAGGAACTGGCTAAGCAGGCGCGGAGCAAGTGACTCCTTGCCGGTAGGCGTGGACATTCCCGCTCGGAGCGGCCCTCGGGACCTTGTCCCGGGGGCCGCATCCTTGCCGGCGATTCAGCCTCGGTCCTGGTCACCGAGAGGGTCGTCGAACGAGAGCGTCTGGAGAACGGCCGACATGAGTCGGTAGATCTCGGTCCAGTGGTCCATGGACGGCGTGTTGAGGGTGAACACCGCCGTGTACGGACCTGTGGGAAACGGGACGTGCACCTGGATCTGGCCGGTGAGGAGCTTCGTCTCCTCGAAGTTCATCGTGGCCGCCGCGTTGACGGGGTACTCGCGCAGGGTGATGCACGAAACCGCCGGACCGCAGGGGAGATCGACCCAGATGGCGTTGTTGTACGGGTCGCCGGACAACGCCGCGAGGATGCCCTGCGCGACCACGTCGGTGTCCGCGTCGGACTGGTCGGTCGGGATGATTCCCACGGTGAAGGCGCAGTGAGCGACGCCCTCGGCAGGCTCGTATCGCATCCCTCGGTCCGCATCCGAGGTCGCGTCGTCCTCGGTGGCGGTGGAGAACAGACCCATCGCGGCGTAGGAAAGACCCGTGGACGCCATCAGCTCCCCCACGGCCGCGTAGTACGGGGCAGCGGACTCCCACAGGTGTTCGTCGCCGCGAGAATACAGTTCCCGTACCAGCGCGGACGCGCTCTCCACGCGTGCCTCAGCGGTGGCATCCAGGGGAAGGGCGAAGAACCCCTCCGGGACGATGAACCAAAGCGGCGGAAGGCCGTTCCTGCGAGGTACGGCGTGCGGTATGGATACGTCAGACGTCATGAGAAGTAATGTGCCGTTCCTGTCCGGTGTGAGACACGGAATCCAGAACCTCGTCAGGTGAGGAAGTCGTCCGGATGGTATTCCGTCAGGCTGAGTTCGGTGCCGTCCGCATCCATCACCGTGTTCAGGCCGGAGTGTCCGAAAAAGGCGTGAACCGTGCTGGGGGCCAGTACCTCGATACGAAGGCAGCCGCAGGTGTTCTGCTTGACGAGTGGCGCCCGGGCGTCTGGTGCCTGTGCCGACGCGAACCGCTCCGCGGTCTCCCGTTGAGCGGGTGTCAGTCGGTCCAGCGGGATGAAATCGAGCGGCTCGATGAGATAACGAGTCAGCCTCTCTCGTTTCACGCTGCTGAATCGGCACCACGAACCGTCCGTGAAGGTGATCTTGACATCGTTGCCGACCTTGAAGTCGCGCAACTCGACGCTTCTTATGTCGGACCGTGGAATCTCCCACAGGTGTTCGTCGTCGATGAGAGCGTCGTCTCCCTTGACGTACGGAAACCCGACGATCACCAACCGACGGTCTGTGACGACCGCGTGCGTGCGGTAGTGATCGGCAGAGGACCGTGCCGGGTCCAACTGCCACGGCAGCGTGCGGGCCGTGGTGTCCGGAGCGGCCCAGATGACCGGGAAGTCCTCGACCTCGTCCGCACGGTCGTGAGAGCGGTCCGCACCAGTCCCGCCGGACGGTCCGCCGACGCTCCCGCCCTGGGAAGACAGCGCTCCCCAGGCCAGGGTGACCGCGGCGATCGCCGTGCCCTTCAGCGTGTTCAGCGCACCCGCCTGCGGTGCCGACCGCGCCGTGTACGTCGGTCCTTCAGGCCAGCCGGGCAGTTGCCCCTGGATGTCGTTGCGCTCCGTGTCGCGGAACCAACGCCGTCCCCTGACGCGCATGGCCGCGCCGGAAGCGAACACGACGGGGGCGCGAGCGAGGAAGGTCTCTCCCTGCGGGGGTAGCCAGAGGTTCATGGCCGTCGTTCCTTCTCCTTGGCGAACATGGCAGTGATGCGCCTCTCCGGGTACCTCAGTCGGTCACGTGCCCATAGATCTTCGGAGCGACCTTGAGGCCGGCGTCCAGCGCCATCCCGGCAGCACTGAACGGTTCCAGGTTCACGCCCGGTATCAGGTTCGCACCCTTGGTTCCGATCAACTGACCCGGGTGGTAGCCGGCGTAGGACAGGCCGCCCATGCGCGACATCAGACCACTGCTCGAGTGCGCGACCTCGAAGACCTCGTCGGAGAAGCCGCCGATCTTCACGAGGCCCGCCTTGCCCAGACCTCCTGTGATATTGGCCGACTCCTTTCCGAAGGAAAGCACCACTCGTGCTCTACCGATTTCGGTGGCTTTGAATCCCTTACCCAGTCTGCTCGCGGTAGTGGCCGCTTTTGCCGCGCCGACGACCTTGGCTCCCTTGCCGAGCATGCCGATACCCGGAAGCAGCCCCACGGCGTCGAGACCGATCTGTGCCCAGCCCACGTCGGCGCCGGCCGCCTTCGCTACGCCGTGAGTCGCCAGTGACAAGCCGGCGCCGATGAGCGCGGCCGTTCCGAAGATCGCTGAGAGCGGCGGGAACGGGAGGGTCACGATGGCCAGCATGCCCAGCACCGCTGTGATGTCGCTGAGCACGTCGCCGATCGCCTTGATCAGGTCCGCGTGTTCCTTCAGCCAGTCGCCGGTGGCGTCCCAGGCGTCGGCGATGCCCTTGCCGAGTTTGTCCCAGAAGCCGGGCTCGTTGGGCGCGATGTCGGCGGCCTTGTCCAGCTCCTTGCCGATGTTGCGAGCCGCTTCCCTGAAGCGTTCCTCCAGGTCGTGGACCTTCTGGATGACGCCGTCGACCGCGCTGGACGCCTCACCGAGCTCCTTGCTGCCCTTGCCGTCGGCCTTGGCCTCGGCGTCGGCTCTCGCGTCGAGTTTGTCACCGGCCGACTTCTCGAGCCGGTTCGCCTCGTCCTGGAACTCCTTCAGCTCGTTGGACCAGCGGTGCAGCGCACGTGAGGCCTTGTCGAAGGACTCGAAGCTCTTGCGGATGAGCGGGGTGACGTCCTCGCCGATGTACTCGGTGAACGCGATTGCGGTCTTGCCCTTCCAGGCGCCGCATTCGATCCGCTCGAGTTCCCTCACCGCGGTGCCCAGGTCACTGGCCAGACCGCCGAGCTTCTTGGCGAGGTCGCGGGTGTCCTCGACATCTCCCGGGGTGGGGTCCCAGCCTATGTTGGGGAACGCGGGACGCGTACCGGCCACGTCTACTTCCCCTTCTTGGCCTTGGCGGCTTTGAGGGACTCCGCCAACTCCAGGTCGAGGTCGCCGAACGTGTCGCCGATGTGGTTGATCATCTTCACGGCGCCTTGCGTGTGCTTGCCCAGCTGCTTGATCCCGTAGCCCCACTCGTCGGCGAAGTCCTGGACATCTTCGACGAGTTCGGGTTCACCGACGGCCGAGGCGTCGGCGCCGCGCAACGTCCGGCGTGTGGCTTCCATGCGGTCGCTGATGGTGGAGAACGTCTCCTTCAGGTGCTGGAAGATGGTGTCGTCGAGTGTCAGGTCGCTCATGCGGCGGTCGGGTCCCTCCGGGCTTTGCGGTCAATCTCACTGACCGTATCGATCAGTCGCCCGGTTTCTCCACCGCGAACTGGTCAAGTGTCCGCATTCACTGTGGCGCACCCGGAAGTCCCCGATGTGGACGCGGGTGGTGTGCATCACCAGAGGCATGTAGGTCAGTGGAACGGGGCCCGCTGACCCGTCCAAGGGAGTCGATGTCGCTCACCGCCGGGTGGAGTCAGAGAATGCCCGCAAAGCGGTACAGGCGGTGTGCTGCACTGTGTTGTCGCCGTCGCTCAGTCTCTCGGGAGGACTGGGGAGCGCTGGGCGTCAGTGCTGCCGAGGCGGGGCAGTCGCATCAGGTACTTGTGGATCTCGCTTGGTTCTTCATCGGTGATGACCGTCAGCCACGATCCGTCGGAGAACAGGACGCGGAGCCTGTCACTGGGGTGGATGCGGAGAAGCGGATCCTCCACCCGGGCTTCCTGCACCGGTATCTCGGCAACGACGACCATGCGCTCCGTCTGTCGGACGGACACACGCTTGGGAGGAGCGGCCAGTACGACGTGGTCCGGCGTCAGTACGAGGAGGCGCTTGGGGTGCGACGAATGCCCGTACCAGCGCAGCAGGAACTGTCCGGCCGCCGCCGTCCAGTCCCCGTCGAAGAGTTGGTCCAGGGCGTGGGCCTTGATGGCCTCTTTCCGCCCCTTCTTGTCCAGAGCCCGAGCGCGGGCCCTGGCACGCTCCTTGGAGCTCAGGAGCCATTCCGCCAAGTCCTCCAACGAAGCGAGTAGCGCCAAGAGTGCCCCAAACGGCCAGAGGACGCCTACGAGCGCGACACCCAGCATGCCGAGCGGCCGCATCGACGCAGGACGTAGAGGCGCTCCGCCCGCAGCCTCGCGCACTTCCGCGGGCGGTTCCGGAATCTTGCTGATCCGACACCAGGCGGCACAGTCGGCCGCAAGGCCGAGTCGCGTCTTCGCAAGCTTCGCGAGGCCTGTGGATCTCATCATCGGTTGACTGCCTGTGATTCCTGGACCGTTACAGCCTGTGCGTTTTCGAAGGTGCCGTCTCCGGAGGAGCGGAGGTAGCTGATGTCGCAGGGTGGTGTCTGGTCGGCTTTGCCCTTGGCGTAGGGCTCGCCGATGGAGCCGTCTTCGTCGAACCCGCACTCGCCGGAGGCCGGGTAGGTCTCGGCGTCCGGGGTGCCCGGCTCCAGCTTGAGCGTCATCGGCTTGGCGGTGGTGGTGGCCGTGAGGGCGAAGCCAGGGACATTGATGGACGCCGTGGCCCGGATCTCGTGGAAGTCGGTCTTGTCGAGCCAGGCCCAGGTCGGCAGGTTCACCTTCGTGGTCTGGGCGGGGGCGAGGGTGACCTCGGTGCCGGGGAGCTTCATGTGCTGGTAGGCGAGGGCGGCGAGTATCTCCGGGGTGATGGCCCGCTCTGTACCGGGGCGGCGGGGCCTCGCCGTTGTCGACCCAGAAGGGGAGTTCGGTGCAGGATCTGCGCTTGAGGATGTCGGGCTCGTCGGGATTCTCTACGCCGGCCCAGAACATGCCCTCGCCGTCCTTGGCGACGAGGTAGGGGGCGTACCAGCAGGGGGGGCGGGGACCAGTTGACGTCGGCGGACGTCACGTTCCCGCTGCCGCCGTTCGGGGCGACGGATCCGGTGTATTCGATGCGTACGGCGGAATGGATGCCGGAGCCGTCGCGGCCCCCATTCTCTTTGATGCTGGCGCCTTGGCCGTTCCCGGTCGGTCCTTCGGCCTGCGCCGGCGCACCGAGTACGACGGCATCGGAGCCCAGTATCAGTGCTGCCGTCCCCGCGCTCGATGTCGTACGCACTGAGCCCTTCACCGGCACTGCTCCGCCTTCGTCTCGACAAACACCTTGGAAGCCTGCCAGAGGTGTTCGGCCGTGGGGTACTTGACCATGATGATTTCGAAATGGTCGAAGTCGGCGATGCTGGGCTCGCTCTTGAGTACCTTCCCGGTCTTGACCTCTTTCCCATAGAACTTGCTGGAGTCCACGCAGAAGGAGACCTCCACCGAGGTGCCGTTGGAGGCAGACCGAGTGGCGACGTCGTAGTGACGTCGGGTGCCGGTCGAAGTCCATCCGCCGTCGATGCGGCTGTTGATCTGCGTCTCGGCGTAGTGCAGCCCGTCCCCGGTGGCGTATGCGGCCACGGCGGCGTCCTTGGCCGTGCGTTTGTCGACGCCTCGATAGATCGCGCGGACGTAGTTCGCCGCGTCGTCCATCGCGGCCGCTTCGCTCTCGTCCCTCGGCTTGTCCCAGTCGAAGACCAGGTTCATGTCCTTGGGGAGCGACACGTCGACGCCGTCCGGCTTGTCCACCGCCGGTGTCGCCGAAGGCTTCGGCGATTCCTTAGGAGTCTGCGCGCCCTGATCGGCCCCCGCGATCTTGTCGTTGTCGCTGGACTTGTCGTCCCCGCCCCCGCAGGCCGTCAGCAGCAGAGCTGCTGAGGCGGCGAGCGCGGCAGCAACGGGCAAAGAGCGGCGCTTCACAGTGAACTCCCCGTGAGACAGACGTGCGGTCGAGGCTACTGGCGGTATCCGCGGGGTTCCCGGTTTCGTCAGAGCGAATTACTCACGTCATCAGGGTGATTCGGTGAGCATGAGTGCTTCGGTTGCGTCTTGTGTCCTGATCGCGCCTGAACGTACGACAGTCCAGGCCGCACTCGCCCTTCGCCGTCTGGAAGTACTCTTCCACCGTCCACCTCGTGGCAGCCACCTTGACCAGGTCTTTCAGCCGGGAGGTGGCCGGTCCGCAGCAGAGGTAGTAGACGATCTCGACAGGGTCGGCGACGCCGCGGCGGGTCAGGGCCCAGTGCCCCAAGCCGTCCGCCCAGCAGGGCCGGATCGCGATGCGGGCCCAGTCGTGGATCCGCTCCCCGTGCGTGCCCAGCCCGCCGGAGATCCGCTTCCAGCGCTGCCGGGGCAGTGCGGCGATCAGGGCATCGACGCGTGCCGTCATTCCCGAGCAGCTCACAGGTCGAGTTGACCCTGGTCTGCTGCGTGGACGCCACGACGGCGTCGACCCATGCGCCACGCTGTTGCAGGGCCCGGTCCCGGATCAGGAAGAGGCCGACGACGAAGAGCGCAGCGGCGGAGAGGAAGAAGAGGAGCGTCAGGACCAGCCGCTGATCGGTGTGGACCGCGACGAGCCACAACACCCCGAGCGCGACCGCCAGGCCGGGAAGGACGAGCCAGCGGCCGGCGAGTCCGGAGAGCGCGGCGCCGTCGAGGATGGCCAGGAGGCTCACGCTCGTGTAGAAGAGCGGGGCGGAGTGGCGCCGTTCCAGGCGGTCGAGCCACGCGGGCCCCGCCATCAGCGGGTGATGAGGCTGGGCCAGGTCTTCTCCTCCGAGACTCTCGCCCGGGCTTCTCGCAGTGCCCACGTATAGTGCCGCAGCCCCTTGGCCATGCCCCAGAGACCGACCGCGGCGATCGCGATGCCCGCCCCAGCCACGGCCACCTGGGCGCACGTACCGCCATTCTCCTGGCCGAGATCCCCCGTCAGGGCGACGAGGACCAGGATGCCCCCGGCCAGTAGCGGGGCGACGGGCGCCATCATCCACATGAGCGACTTGCCGGACAGGAACGCCAGGTACCGGCGTCCGTCCAGTGGAACGGTGTTCTTCCAGGGTTGCCCCGCCCGCATCAGGTCCCATGTCGAGGCGAGGGGCTGCGGGATGTTCCCGGGAGGCAGCGCACGGGCCGGGGGCAGGCGGTCGAGCGCGGTCCATGCCTCCAGCAGCCGATGCGCTGCGCGGCCTCGTCGTACCACGCGCCTGAATGCCGCGGCGGCCACTCCCGCCACCAGGAGCGAGACGACCACGAGCACGACGGTCACGAGCAGGTCCGCGCCCTCGGGATCGTCCAAGTCGAGGTACCACCCGAGACCCACCCAGGCGAAGCACCAGCCTCCCGCAACCACCGCCGTGGCCAGCCAGGACCACAGCAGGTTCCGCAGCGCCATACTGCGCGGGGCCAGGACGTCTGTTGCGGCGGACCGAGCGGTGAGGAGCGCGGCCCGGTCGTACCAGACCAGGGTCCGCGGGTCGGGTGGCAGGTCGGGCGGGTTTCCAGGGCTCATGACAACGCACCGTCCTCGTCGGGTTCCGGCTGTTCGAGAAAGGTCGACTTCCCGGCGATGAGGGCCACGATGCTCGCCATGGACAGCACCTGTTCGGCGTCCAGGCAGGTACCCACGACCATGAGTCAGGGTCGGCCGTCGTGGGGCCCGCTGAACGATCCGGGGCCGGGCTGCGGATATGGCTGGCCCGGGTTGGTCGACGGCGGGTACGGAGGCGGCATGGGGGGATGGCGACGGCCTCCCCTTCGGAAGGCGACTGTCACGCCGGTGACGAGAACGACTCCTGAGATCCCCGCAGCGAGATCGGTGGCGACGGTGTTGGGGGCGGATCGCCGTGGCCGGACCTCTCCCTCCGGGTCCTCCAGCACGCTGAGAGTAGCCCCCCGGGAGAGATCCGCGCAGTCGTCCAGAAGATGGGGAACGGCTGTCCCATCGTCCGTGCGTCGCAGTTCACACACCGTGTCGCGTCTGGGGCGTTCAGTGATCTGGACCACTGTCACCTCGGTCCAGCGTCCCCGTGCCTCCAGTACGTCGTTGCTGTGCCCGTTCCAGGAGAGGAGCGTCAGTGCGGTCGCGGATACGGCGTACAGGAGCGTCAGGTACCAGGCCCGGCCGAAGTAGTTGACCTCGGTGAGCAGGGCCAGAAGGGCCAGCGCGACAACGAAGAGCAGAACGTAGGCAGGCCACGCGTTCGCAGGAACGAGCAGGAGCAGCAGACGTAGTGCGAACGGCAGTGCACAGGCGACAAGGGCGAGAGCGAAGCCTGTCCTGGTCAGGGCGGCGCGTGACAGGCCTGGTGCACGTTCCGTGAGCCCCTTGCTCAGGGAGTGTGCCACGAAAGAGGCGTTCACATTCATGAGTGCTCCCCCAGAGTCACGTTTCCGACTCTGTTTCATCTGCATCCGGGGCATCATCGACGAATGTCGAATTACCCCCTATCACTGCGACGACTCCGGCGAGGGGCACCACTTGTTCGGGGTCCAGGCAATTTCCCACGACCAGTAGACCGTGGTCGCCTCCGGGCGGGCATGAAAGTGACACGGCGAGTCCGATGCGGCCCACCGATGCATCCGCCCCCGACTGTGCCTCCTCCGTGGGGAACAGAGTGAGGTCTCCCTCCGGAGACATGACTGGCTGCGAGATGATGCCCAAGCCGAAGCCCATTTGTGTCGGGTAGGACTCCGTGTAAGCTACGCGCCCCTCCAAATCCTCTCCCAGTAGCCGGACGGCAACCTCGCCCAGGTCGAGGTCTGCCTGCACGGTGGGCACATCCACCACTGCGGCCATGATCTGCCAAACTGCCGGACCGCCATCCTTCGCTGGAACGGTCACCAGGCCGTAGGAGATCAGGCCTTGCTTCCGGAGGATTCCACGCCATGTGAGGAGAGCGGCGGTGAAGTCCGCGCGCACACTCGGTTCATGCTGGGGATAGCTGCGATTGATCAGATCTTCGTAGCGCGCTCGTGTCGAGTCCTCGGAGATGTCCTCTACTAGATCGAACCAGTCCGTGGGCGCATACAGATTGACGGCGCCTGCTGCCGACGGCCTGGCAGACAACGGGGTGGAGGTGGCCGTGGACATCAACTGGCGCTCCCGTTGGGCGAGATGAACGGGCCGGTCGGGGTCGGGAAGCCGCCTGGGATGAGACTCGGCAGTTTGGGCGGCTTGAAGATGTCGGGCATCCGGCCTTGCCCGAGGTCCGTCAGAGCGTCGGCCCCACCGCCAGGAGCCAGGCCCATGAAGTTGCCTCCAATGGTGTTGGTGAACTGGGCTGCCTGAAAACCGAACTCGGGCGTGTGCATCCCACCCCTGCCCATCTGGCTGGCGAACCGGAAGAAGCCCGGTACGTCGGGGCCAGCGTTGCCGATCTTCATGGTCTGTGCCGCGAGCTTCGGGTAACTTCCGGCGGCACCGGCGAGCTTGCTCAGCTTCAGCCCGGCTGCGAAGGCGGCACCGCCAAAGGCGAGGGTGACGGCGTCGAGTATGACCGCTGGGTCGGTGAGAGCCTTGAGGAAGCTGCCCGTCGTCCCCACGGCCGAGAGGTAGTGACTGGCGAGCGCGATGCCACCGAGTGCCAAGGCCGGCAATGCGAGGAACTGGAGTCCGGGAACGAGGGACAGCAACCCCAATATGGTGCTGGCGAAGCCTGCGATGTCTCCCACGAACTTCAGTAGGGGCGCGAGTTCCTTAAGTGCCGCCTTGATCTCATCGAGCAGCGCGTCCTGGAACTCAGCGATGTTCTCTACCAAGTCCGCGATGGCCTCGCCGATCTTGTCCCAGATCCCCGGCTCGTTGGGCGCGATGTCCATCGCGTGCTTGAGCCGGTCGGCGACCGCTCCGCCTTCCTCGATGTAACGTTCCCGCAGGCGCTCGGCCCGGCCGCGTATCTCCTCCAGGTCGGCATTGGCCGCGTGGAGCGACTTCTCCTTGCCGCTGCGCTTCTCTTCCTGCCGTTCCTGCTTCGCCTTCTCCTCGTGCGTCTGGTCGCCCAGCCGCTCGGCCCACCCGGGCTTGGGCGGCATGCCGTCCAACTCGCGCTGGAGCCCGGCAGCCTTGCCCTTGGCGTTCTGCGCCTCGCTCTCCAGCTTTTCCGCGTATGCCTGCTGCTCGCGCATGTAGCGCGCCCAGTCGTCCAGGGCCTGTCCGGCGTCGGTGAACGAGTCGCGCGCGTCGTTGACCTTGGGACGGAAGTCGTCGTGGAACTGCTCACGGAACGCCTCGGCGGCCTTGCCCTTCCACTCTCCGCGGCCGGTGCCGTTGAGGACCTGGGCGATGTCGCGCAGTGTCTTTCCCGTCCTGACCACGATCTCCGCGACGCTCGCGGCGTCCGCCTGATTGCCGGGGCAGGGGCAGAACCCGATCGCGGGGAAGCGGGCGTCGGCGGCGGGGTCCGGACGGAGCCAGCCGGGCCGGGAGTAGTCCGTCACCGCTTCCCGCCCTTCCCGGACCGGGCCTTCTCCAACTCCCGTGCGAACTGCTCGTCCGTCTCCTCGAAGGTCTTCTTGATCTGCCCCAGTGCCTTCGCCGCGGACTTGGAGAACTTGGACATCTGCTTGATCCCGTACGACCACTCGTCGCCGAAGTCGTCCATCCGCTTCGCGAGCTTGAAGACTCCCATCGCGGCGCCGTCGACGTCCTCCATCTCACGGCACGGCGCCGCCATCACCTCGTGGATGTCGCGAATGTCCTTCTGCGTCTTCTCCAGCATCTCGAAGTCGATGTACAGGTCACCCATGATTCCCCCGGTTCGCTGTCGCCCATGCTCGCTCTTACGAACCAACGCTATACAGCCCGTAGATGGGGAGTCCGGGTGGGGGTGAGGGGCCGTTGCGGACCGGCACCGGCCGGCAACGAGCTGATGGTGGCGGCCGGAGAGGAAGTGGAAGAGTCCTCGGGCAGACCGCATTTTCCCGATTTTCCCGATCTGAAGAAATTCGCGACCTTGGCGTAGGTTGCTCAGAATGTTGGATACCGGTTGGTGTTCCTCTTCCTCTCCTTCATCGGTCTCGTCGTGACACGGCTCCGTCGGGCGAGGCGAGGCACCTCGCGCGACTCTCCGCAGCGC
>NZ_BEWB01000020.1 GCF_003112555.1 Streptomyces coelicoflavus
AGCCGGGCGTCGCTGAACGACTCATGGGTCACCCCCGGTCACTCGTGACGACCGACCAGCTCTTCGCTGACGCGTTGCACGCCCAGGAATCACTCGCCCTTCGCTCCGACATGGTGCTCGCCTGGGACGAGGGCGACGCCCGCCCGGCCGTCCGTATCGCCTCAGCCGAGCGCCTCGCCCGGATGCGAACCACCTCGTCGCGACTCGTCGAGGTAGTTCGGGCAATGCCTCGCGTGCCACGGCCAGAACTACGTAGCCTCCGGCAACTGCCCGTCCGCGGGAACAACACGCAGTGGCTGACGGCCCTCGACCACGCCAAGGAGCACGGTCTCATCCTGTGGTGTGACGACCGGGTCCTGCGGGCCGTCGCGCGGTCCGAAGGAGTGGCCACCTTCGGCACTCTCACGCTCCTCGACGCCCGCGTCGACGCGGGCCTGACCACGCCCGAGGAAGCCCTGCTGACCAAGGCCGAGCTACTGCGGAACCACTACGTCGACATCCCCTTCTCCGCCGACCTCTACCACGCCGCCGCGCTGGCCGACGGTTGGCAGGCCGGAGCCGTCTCCGTGGCCCTCTCCCGTCCCTCCGCCTGGGCTGATGCGAAGGCAACCGCTGCCTTCGCACTCAACGCCGCCTCCCGCGCCGTTGGTGCTCTGCCGCACGAGGCCGCAGACTGGATCAGCGCCGCGTACGACGGTCTTCACCGAGCCACGCCGATCGCGCACCGGCGGCGCAACCTCCAAGCGTTCTCGCTGCAGGTCCTCTTGCAGCCCTGGATCTCGTCGTCCACCCTCCCCTTCGCATGGGCGGGGCTGCGCGCCGGTGCGGAAGCCGGAAGCGACAGCGATGCTGTTCTGGAAGCAGCACTCACCCTCTACCACCGTGCCCTAGCCGAGGAATTGCCCCCCCTTGTTGCCGCCGGCACCTTGACGGCCATGTTCGTCCACGCCGATGAGGTGGACCGCGCCATGGCGGCCCGCGTCGTGCTGACCTCTCCCGAGTACTGAGCCCGCAGCCCTCGGCTATAGGCCGCTCCATCAACTCCTGTGCCTTCGCTCGCCTGGCTCGCGCGACAGGCCACTCGTCCCCAGGGCGCGCGAGGATCGACCGGCACCGTCGGCCGAGGAGTTGGCATCGACCATCAGGACCATCCCGCAAGGCATCATGAGCGCCCGGCGTTCGACAACCAGGTTCCACACTCTCGTGGCAAAGGAGACAGCCGACGAGCGCGTACTGCCGTATAGAGCCGAAAGACACCGTCGGCAGTGGGATCCCTCTGGGACTTTTCTGGGACTTCTAGCCCCATCAAACGGCACGATCGTGAAAGAACCGAAAGACCATTCGCGCAGGTCATCGGCCATTGTGCACCCATCACGGCAGGTCACGGCGCTCGCTGGTCTCTTCCGGGACATCTGATCAGCACGACTCAGTAGGTCTGCGCTCAGCGTCGCCTGCCCTCGGCGCCCCATCGATACTCGCCACCTTGTCGGGGTCTGACCTGCCCAACAAGGCTCCTGACACACCATCAGGACGAGCGTCAAATGAGCGTCACGGGCGTCATTTCAGCGTCAAGATATCGCCCGTAACGCCCACACCGCACATAATGCGCACACGCAAAACCGCAGTTCAGGAGCCCTTTACGGCCGGTTCGAGGATCGCGACGCACTCCACATGATGGGTCATCGGAATCACATGGAGCCGATCAGCAAACCTCCTCTGCGCATCACGATCCTCCCGGACTTTCCGGTCCGTAGGGACTCCACCCCTCAGGTGAGCCTTGAGCTCGTCTGGCGTCGCTCCCCTGGGAGTGGGCATCCCTTGAAACCGGTTCAAGGGGTCGATCGACCTCGCGAATACGCATGCCCACTCCAACCCGCGTCTGGCCGATTCCAGAATCGGCTCCTCCAGGGCGCCACCCAGTTCGACAAGGCGACGATCCAGAGCGTCGCAATAGGCACCGAGTACGGCAACCTCTTGCCAGCGTCCCACCTGTTCACGAAGCACCTCTGCGAGTTGATCCCGAACGGCTCGCTTCTTTCGTCGTCATCGGGGTCGGGGAGACTCACACAACAGTGATGACCGTCTCAGAGCGCCTCAGCCCCTTGGTGGTCACTGATCGTGTCCACCGCAGAGGTGGCCTTCACCTCGTCGCCGCAGGTGAACTCGGCTTTCCGTGGGGAGAATCTGGGGAGTATCCGCGCCGCTGGGGAGCGCATGGGGAGGACCGGTGACATAACGCAGCACGAATCTGAAACGCCGTGAAAGACGCATCCGCACAGGTCAGCGGCTGATGCGGCGGCATCAACGCAGGTCAGCCCCACTCCGTGGACAACTCCATGCCGAAGGTGCCCTGGAGGGTGGGGCGGGTGGTGAACTGCATGCCTGACCTCGGTGTTCCTGTACGTCGACGGGCCCGTGCGACAGCGGCACGGGCCCGCGGGTCGGGCTGCCGGCGTCGGCCGCTGCCGCAGGCAGCGTAGATCCGCGCCACCGGCCGACGCCACCCTCCTCATCAGGTCGAACGCGTTTCCCGGGCAGACGGTGAGACCGTCTGCCCCGGCTCGTCAGGCCCGTGGGACCAGGTGGTCGCCGGCGATTCCGGACTTCTCGGGGCGGTAGTAGTCCCTGATGGCGTCGGCCCAGGTGGACACCCGCACGCGGTCCTCCCCGTCGGGGCCGAAGGCCTCGAAGAGGGCCTCGATGTTGGGCCGTGCGAAGCCGATCGCGATCATCAGCGCGACGAACTCGGGGCGGGCGACGAAACCGTCGCCGTCCGGATCGCCCATCGCCGCGAGGGCTTCGGCGAACTCGTCGACGGCGGCGTCGAACCGCTGCGGGTTGAGGACGACGGAGGTGAACTCCTCGGGGCTGACCCGGCCGTCGCCGTTGGCGTCCAGCTCGGTCAGGAGCGTCTCACCGTAGCGGCGGAAGGCGCCGGCCATCCTTTCCTTGACGGCCTCCCGCGCGGCCGGCACGGAAGCCACCACGCGGTTGCTCATCAGGTCGAAGTCCGCGCGTTCCAGGTAGCCGTTGCCGTCGGCGTCGAAGAGGGAGAAGACCAGCTCGATGCGGTCCGTCGCCTCGGTGGTGGGCACCATGGTGCACCCTGCCTTTCGTGGTGGGGCGTTGCCGTCAGAAGGCGCCGGGGAGCTGCCCCCGGCGGCCGACCCAACTATCCGGTCGTCCCGACCGGTTCGCCGGGAAACAACGGTCCTTCACACACGAACGGGGGGAAACCGTGGTTCCGTGCATGAAACGGGCCGGGCCGCTCACGCCGGTCCCGTCCTGTCCGCGAACACCCAGCGGTTGCCGGCCAGGGCGTCGTTCTCCTCGGGCAGCGGGCCGCGTCCGTGCCGGTGGGTGAAGTCGAAGGGGGTGTGGACCGACGTGGTCCAGCCCCTGCCCGTCAGACGGGCCGCGGAATCGGGCCGCGGCTCCAGGCTGAACAGGCCGAGCAGGTCGATGCCGAGTTGCCGGCGCGTGGACGTGTACAGCGGGCTGTCGCGGTACGCCGTCAGGTCCTTCTCGAGCTTGACCTCGTACGCCAGGGCGCTGCCGGGCGCACTCAGCCGGTCGACCGTGTCGATGAGCGCGGTCTCGGCGGCGCGGGGCAGGTAGAACAGCAGGCCTTCGACCAGCCACACGGTGGGGGTCGCGGGGTCGAAGCCGGCGGCCGTCAGCGCGCCGGCCCAGTCGGCTCGCAGGTCGACCCCGACCGGCACGCGCACCGCCCCGGGTTCGGCCGACAGGGCGTCGAGGACCTGGTGCTTGTACGCGAGGACTCCGTCCCTGTCGATCTCGAAGATCACGCAGTCGCAGGGCCAGTCGAGCCGGAACGCCCGCGCGTCCAGCCCGGCTCCCAGCAGCACCGCCTGACGGATGCCCGCCGCCCGGACCGACCGGAGCAGGAAGTCGTCGAGAACCCGGGTGCGCAGCCCGAAGTAGCGGGCGAAGCGCCCCCAGAGGGGGTTCGTGTCCCCGCCCGGAGCCTGCTCCAGGCGGACCGGCCAGTGCGCGGACGCCTGGGCGCCCAGCACGAAGTGCTCCGCGTAGACGTCCTGGGCGAGGCTGTCGGGACGGTGCGTCTCGATCGCCCGCGCGGCGGCGACCAGGAGGGCCGTCAGCCCCACTCCCCCCTCCACGCCGTCCGTACCGGTGCTGAGCGGTGCCGTGTCGGCCATGCCTTCTCCCTGGTGGGGTCGTGTGGGTCGGGCGTCCGCCGGAGGCGCCGGCCCGAACGGGCGGCGGTGCGCGGCGTGTTCAGTGCCGCCGGCCGTCCGGGACCAGGACGGGTTTGACGACGCGACCCGTGTCGCAGTCGTGCTCGGCCTTGTTGATGTCGGCGAGCGGGTAGGTACGGATCAGCTGGTCGAAGGGGAAGAGCCCGGCCTGCCAGAGCGCGGTGAGCCGGGGGATCAGCAGTCCGGGGACGGCGTCGCCCTCGCAGATGTGGGAGATCGTGCGCCCGCGGTCCAGCGTTCCCGTCTCGAGCGGCAGCGTGTCGTGGAGCCGTGCCACGAGGCCGAGGCGGCCGGTCGGGCGCAGCGACCGGAGCGCGTCGTTGATCAGCGCGGCGGACCCCGTGGTGTCCAGCGCGTACGTCACTCCTCCGCCGGTCAGCCGCCGGATGCGGTCGGCCGGGCCGGGCGGAGCGGCGAGGACCGGCAGGGCGTGGAGCCGCTCGGCGAGGGCCAGCCGCCCCGGATGCCGGTCCACGGCCACGGTCACCGCTCCGGCGGCGTGGGCGGCCATCACCGCGGCCAGGCCCACCGCGCCCGCGCCGAAGACGGCGAGGGTGTCGCCGGGGCCGACGCCGAAGGAGTTGAAGACCGCACCGGCGCCGGTGAGGAAGCCGCAGCCGAGCGGTCCGAGCAGTTCCAGGGGCAGTGCGGGATCGACCCGGACGGCGTTGCGGGCGGGGACCAGCGCGTACTCGGCGAACGAGGACTGCCCGAACCAGCGGGGGGCCAGGGCGGCCCCGGCCCCGTCGGTGAACCGTGCGGCGTGCTCCCGGCGCCCCCCGAACAGGTTCAGTGCGGCGAAGGAGTCGCAGTAGGCGGGGGCCGCGCCCAGGCAGTTGCGGCAGTGCCCGCAGGAGTCGAAGCTCAGCACCACGTGGTCGCCGACGCCCAGACCGGTGCCCGTTCCTCCCGTCTCCACCACGACTCCGGAGCCCTCGTGGCCGAGGACCGCCGGCAGGGGGGAGCGGCCCGCCGACCGCCGCACCGCGAGGTCGGTCCGGCACATCCCGCAGCCCGCGATCCGGACCAGGACCTCCCCCTCGGCCGGCCCCTCCGCCAGCACCACCTCCTCCACGGTGAACGGATCCTCGTACGCACGCAGTACCGCCGCGCCGAACCTCACTTCACGCCTCCTGGGGACTTCACGCCTCCTGCGGGCGGTGCACGACGAACGGCCGGAGATTTCCGTAGAGCCCCCACGGTCCGCCCGCGACGCCGACCCCGCTGTCCTTGGCGCCCGCGAAGGGCTGCGCCAGGGAGAGTTCGGCGTGGTGGTTGATCCACGCCGTCCCGCACTCCAGGCGGTCGGCGACGGCCGCGGCCCGGTCGAGGTCGGTCCCCCACACCGAACCGCCCAGTCCGAAGCCGGTGTCGTTGGCCGCCCGTACGGCCTCGTCGAGACGGTCGTACGGCAGGACCGGCAGGACCGGGCCGAACTGCTCCTCGGTCACCACCGGGCTGCCGGCCGGTACGTCGGTGAGGATCGTCGGGGCGAAGAAGTACCCCGGCCGGTCCAGGCGGTGTCCACCGGCGGCGGCCCGGGCGCCGTCCGCCAGGGCCCGGGCCGTGCGGCGCTCGACCCGGGCGAGTTGCGGGGCGTTGTTGACCGGCCCGATCCGCGAGAGCGGGTCGAGCCCGGATCCGACGGCGGTCGTCCTCGCCCGGTGTGCGAGCGCCTCCACCACCCGGGCGTGGAGCCGGCGGGGGGCGTAGACGCGCTTGACCGCCATGCAGACCTGGCCGCAGTTGCGGAACGCCGCCCAGAACAGCCGGTCCGCGACCTTCTCCACGTCGACGTCGTCGAGCAGGACGGCGGCGTCGTTGCCTCCCAGTTCCAGGGTGACCCGCGCGAGCGAGGCCGCCGCGCCCGCGGCGACGGCCCGTCCGGTGGCCGTCGACCCGGTGAAGGTGACATGGCGGATCCCCGGGTGCGACGCGAGACGGGCACCGAGAGGCTCCCTCCCGGTGACGATCGTCAGGACGCCCTCGGGCAGGGCACCGGCGAGGACGGACCCCAGCATCCGGGTGGCGAGGGGTGTGAACGGCGACGGTTTGAGCACCACCGTGTTGCCCGCCGCGAGCGCCGGCGCGAACTTCGCCGACGCCAGTTGCAGCGGGAAGTTCCACGGGACGATCGCGGCGACGGGCCCGAGCGACCGCCACCGCAGCCGGCTGTGCACGGGACGGTCGTCCGCGACGGGTTGCGTCCCGATGCGCAGCTCGGCGAAGTAGCGCAGCCGGGCGGCCGTGCGGGCCACCTCGGCGTACGACTCGGTCAGCGGCTTGCCCTGTTCACGGGTGAGGAGCGGGGCGAGAGCGGCGGCGGCCCTGTCGACGGCGTCCGCCGCCTCGCGCAGCGCCCTCCTGCGGGCGGCCTGGTCCGCCCGCCAGCCGTGCCAGGCCGTGTGGGCGCGGTCGACGATCGCGTCCAGTTCCTCCGGCCGCCGGTCGGGAGCCTCGCCGAAGGTCTCGCCGGTGGCCGGATCGACGACGGTGAAGGACCCGCCCCGGTCTGCGGGATCGTGCGCGGGGTGTCCGGTCGCCAGGGACACGATCAGCCCTGCGGGGCAGCGGCCGCGTGTTCCCGGACGTGCCGGTCCATCTCCGCCCGGAAGGCCGCCACCAGGTGCGGCCGGATCCGGCCCGCGTCGCGGTCCCCTCCCTCGCAGACCGCTCCGCGCACCCCGACGATGTCCGTCCCGATGCGGGCCAGTTCACCCAGGTCGCCGCTCCTGACGCTGCCCGCCAGCGCGGCGACGAGGCCGGCGTCGTGGGCACGGCGCACGAACTCGGCGCACACGTCGGGCGGCACGTGGTCGAACAGCCGCGTCCCGTCCTTGATCGCGGTGTCGAGCATGGCGGCGTCGGAGCCCGAACGGCGCGCGATGTCGGGCAGCGCGAGCGGGTTGACACACCCGATGCGGTGGGCGTCGGCGTACCCCGACGCGACGACGAAAGCGTCCGCCCGGTGCTCCTTCACCGCCCGCACGACCCCGCGCATGACCTCGACGGCCTGTTCGGGTGTCGCGCACCCGTAGAGACCGACCTTGATGTACGTGGCCCCGGACACGGCCGCGCCGAGCGCCGCCTGGGCCACCGTGCCGGGCTTGTACGGCACGTCCCCCACGGTGGCGGAGACCGGCTTGTCGGCCGGGACCGCCGCCCTGATCTCCCTGATGACCCACGGGTAGTTGGCCCCGAGCGAGCCCTCGTCGGGCTTCTTCACGTCGACGATGTCCAGGTGCTCGGCCGCCTTCGCGCAGTCGAGGGCCTCGTCGACACCGTCCGGAGAGATGAGAAGCAGCAAGGTTGGGTCCTTCCCCGGCACACTCCACCTGCCCCGGAGGGGGCAGAGGTGCGGATTCGCCTGGCTCACATGCGGTCCGCACATCATTTCCCCGGGCGTCGTCCCCCGGCAGGGCGCGCGGAGTGACGAAAGGGTCGTAGCCGCGAGCGGCCCGCGCCCTGGACAACGCGCCCTCTGCGCTGGATCCCGCGCGCGCAATGGCGCCGTCGACCTACGATCCGCCGCTCTCGGCCGGGTGAACCTCTGTACGAACTCCGTTTCCCCGTTGTATGACTTCTCCCTATGTGATGGCGGAGGCGTTCACCTCGGAGCGCTTGCTTCGATTGCCGCTTGACAACGTTGTCCTACCGGAAGGGTCCGTGCTCGTCATGCCCGACAGATCCAAGAGACCGCCGATACGGCAGGCGATACGGCCGACGAGATCCCGGGCCCTGCGGTCCACGGTCGCCGCGGTGCTCGCCGGGGCGCTCGGCCTCGCCGCGCTGACGGGCGGCGGCACCGCCGTGGCCGTGCCCGGCCCGACCGCGTCCACCGCCGAGGGGACCTCCCGCGGCACCGACTACACGGAGCTCGTCGACCCGTTCGTGTCCACCGCCGGCGACGACGGCAACGACCTCCCCGGCGCCCAGGCCCCGCACGGACTCGCCAAGGTCAACCCCATGACCACCCCGGGCCGCAACCACTCCGGGTACGACTACGACGAGGACCGCATCGCCGGGTTCACCGCCACCAACCTGGACGGCGTGGGCGGTTCGGGCGGCGGCGGCGACCTGCTGGTCGTCCCGACGTCGGAGCGCTACGACAGCCGCCCGGCCACGAGCAGCTACGCGCACCCCTACAGCCACGACGACGAGTCGGCGTCGCCCGGCTCCTACCGGGTGGGCCTCGGGTCCCCCGCCGGGACCATCGACGCCGAGATGACCGCGACGACCCGCACCGCGCTCGAGCGGTACCGCTTCCCCGCCGGATCGCGGCCCCAGCTCGTCCTCGACCTGGCGAACAACTTCACCAGCCGCACCCGCGCGACGCTCGACGCGACGAAGCTGAAGGACGGGACGACCGCGATCAGCGGACTCGTCGCGGGGTCCTTCAACGGCGCCTCGTACCGCCTGTACTACTACGCCACCACGAACGTCCCCGTGACCTCGCTGCGCAGTTGGGGCGACGACGGCGCGCTCAGCGAGGCGACCGCGCAGGACGGTACCGACACGGGCGCCGTGCTCGGCTTCGACGAGGCCGACGGCGACGACATCGAGCTGCGCGTCACCCTCTCGCCGATCAGCGCCGAACAGGCCGCGACCGACCAGCACAACGAGGTGGCGGGCCACGGCTTCGAGGAGGTGCGCGCGCGGACGAAGGCGGACTGGAACGGCACGCTCGGCGCCGTCGCGGTGAAGGCCTCGAAGAAGGCCGACCCGGACTCGACGCTCACCAAGCAGTTCTACACGCACCTGTACCGCATGTACGCGCTGCCCGTGAACGCGACCAGTACCAGCGGCACCTACCGCGGCGTCGACGGGGCGGTGCACCAGGCGAACGGCTTCACCTACTACGACGGCTGGTCCACCTGGGACGACTTCCGCAAGTACTCCGTCGAGGCGTACATCGACCCGGCGGCCTACCGGGACATGGTGCAGTCCGCGATCGTCCTCTTCGCCGACGCGCACGCCTCGGGCAAGAGCCTCGGCAGCCTCACCCACTCGGTGCCGACGGTGCGCTGGGAGCGCTCGGCGGTGGTGATCGCCGACGCGCTGTCGAAGGGGTTCAAGGACTTCGACCGGCTCGACGAGGCCTACCCGGCGCTGAAGTCGTACACCGGGTACTACACCGGGACGCAGCTGCGGCAGGGCTACATCGCCGGTGACCCCGGTACGACGGTGCAGCGCGGCTACGACCAGTGGGCGCTGTCCGTCGTCGCGGACGCGCTCGGCGAGGACGCGGACGCGAAGAAGCTGCGCGAGCAGGCGACGATGGCGATCGACAACCTGGTCAGGCCCGGCGCCTGGACGGCGGACGACGGCACCGAGGTGGGTCTGCTCACCCCGCGCGACGGCGAGGGCGACTGGCAGGACGTCGACTACGAGAAGTTCGAGGAGGCCAGGCTCTACCAGGGCACCCTCTGGCAGTACCACTGGTACGACGCGTACGACATGGCCGGCCTGGTCGAGGCCATGGGCGGCGAGAAGGCCGGCCGGGCCGCGATCCGGCACATGTTCGGCGAGGACTCCGACGCCGACGACGGCTCGACGATGCTGCACTCCAACGCCAACGAGATCGACCTCCAGGCCCCCTACCTCTTCAACTACGTCGGTGAGCCGAGCCTGACGCAGAAGTGGGTGCGCGCCATCTACACGGACGAGACCTGGAACCGGTACATCGCCACCGGCTCCACCGGTGAAGCTCCCAGCTCCGGCGGCGAGTTCAGGCCGCCGGTCAGGACCAAGGCGTACGAACTCGCCCCGGACGGCTTCCTGCCCACCATGGACAACGACGCGGGCACCATGTCGACGATGTTCGTCGCGGCCGCCCTCGGCCTGTTCCCGGTGACGGCGGGCTCCAGCCAGTTCCAGATCGGCAGCCCGTTCTTCGACTCCACGACGATCCGTTACGCCAACGGCGCCGAGTTCACCGTCGAGGCCGACGGGGTCTCGCCGAGCGACTACTACGTGCAGCGCGCCACGCTCAACGGCAAGCGGTTCACCAACACGTGGCTCGACTACGCGCAGATCGTCGCCGGCGGCACCCTGAAGTTCGACATGGGCTCCGAGCCGTCGTCCTGGGGCGCCCGCACCGAGCCCGCGTACTCGCTGAGCACCGACCCGGGCGACGGCGACGACGGCACCGGGCCGGGCCGGGGCACGACGGTCGTCTCCGCCCGTCCGCAGACCGTCGGCACCGACGCCGACGGCACCCTCGACACCGGTATCGGGCTCCGCCTGTCCGGCAGGGCGTCGTTCGCCGCGCGGAAGGGGACCAGCCTCACCGGGACCGGCGCGGCGAGCGTCACCGGCCTGCCCGACGGGGTCGAGGCCGATCTCCGCGTCACGGGCAGGCGCACGGCGTCGCTGAAGCTCACCGGCACCACGAAGACCGACGCGCGGATCGGCGTCGTCTTCCGCGACCGGGCCTTCCCGCACGGCATACCGGCCTCGACGGTGACCGGCGCCGGCGTGTCCGTGACCGACCCGCTGGTCGTCTCGGCGGCGGCGGTGCACCGGGCGGGCCTCGACGCCCTCGTCGACGACGCGTCCCTCGTGCGTGAGGGCAACTACTCCGACGGCTCCTACGGCCTCTTCCGGGCGGCGCTGGAACGCGCGGTGACCGTCCTCGCGGACCGCGCCTCGCCGACCGGCACGCTCATGGCCGCGCACGACGCCCTGCGGTCCGCGATCGACGCGCTCACCCTGGACGAGGGCGGGTACGCCGTCCTCCAGGCCGAGGATCCCGACCGGATGGAGGGCCCCAGCCTCGTCAAGGAGGCGTACTACTCGGACGGCGACCTCGGCGGCGTCACCGAGGGCGCCTGGGAGCAGTACACGCACCTGGACTTCGGCGGGGTCGCCCCGCGGAGCGTCTCCGTGCGCTACGCCAACTCACAGGCCCCCACGGCGGAACCGAGCAGTGTGGACATCCATGCCGGCGACGCCGACGGCCCCGTCGTCGCCACCGTCTCCCTGCCCGGCACCGGCGGCTGGCAGTACTACACCACCGTCGAGGCGGCCGTCACCGACCCGCAGGCCCTGCTGGACGCGTCGGCCGCGACGTTCGTGTTCCACGCGCCGTCGGGGCGGCAGTGGGTGTCGAACTTCGACTGGTACCGGTTCTCGCCCGAAGACGTCTCCGCGTCCGGCTCGAAGACGACACTGGCCTCGCTGACCACGGCCAACGCCTCGGCCACCGGCGACGGTTCACTGCCGCTGAAACTCTCGGGCGGCGTCTTCGAGAACGTGACGAACGGCGCCTGGGCCGAGTGGCGGGACACCGACCTCGGTGACGGCGCGGACGCCGTCACCATCGGCTACGACAAGCCCCGCTCGCGTGCGGCGTCGGACTCGCACATCGAACTGCGCCTCGGTTCGAAGGACGGTCCGACGAGCGTCGACATCCCCCTGGAGTACACCGGTTCCGGCTGGGGGACCGTCGCCGAGACCACCGTGCCGCTCGACCCGCGTGTCTTCAAGGGTGCGCAGACCGTGTACGCCCTCTTCGTCTCCAGCACCCAGACCGACGCACAGCCCTACGTCGCCAACGTCCACTCGCTGACCCTGACCCGGCAGTCGGACGCCCCGGTGGTGTTCGACGCCACGGCGTTCGAGGGCAGCAGCGGGGGCGGGCTCAAGAGCGAGCCGGCCACCTGGAGCGACGCGGGTTCCGCCACCAGCCTCGGCGGCACCTACGACGGCGCCTGGCTCGACTACGGGGACGTCGACTTCGGCGACTCCCCCAAGAACACCGTCACGCTCACCTACGTCAACAACTCCGCCCGCTGCGGCACCGGTTCCGCCGTCCAGCTCTACCTGGACACCTTCGACCCGGACGCCCCCGGCACGCCGTACGCGACCGTTCCGCTGCCGGTCACCGGCGGTTCGTGGTCGTCGGGCGGGACGACCAGCGTGACCCTGCCGGAGGCGATCACCGGCACACACGCGGTGCACCTGCGGCTGACCACGCACGCGGACTCCGCGCACCCGTACGTCGCCAACCTCGGCCGGGTCACCTTCGGCCACGTCGAGCCGCCCGCGGAGACGGACCTGTCCGCCCTGCGGAAGGCCGTCGGCCAGTACGAGGGTCTGGCCGAGGACGCCGACCGGTACGGCACCGTCGACTTCGGCGTGTTCCGGCGCGAACTCGCCGCCGCCCGCGCCCTCCTCGGCGCGAAGGACGCGACGCAGCTCGAGGCCGACCTGCGGACCCGGAGCCTGACCCTGGCCGCGAACCAGCTGGTCCCGCTCCCGAGACTGAAGCTGGAGAACCTGGTCGCCACCGCGTCCGCCCTCCGCGACGAGCGCTACACGGACGCCTCGTGGACGGCGTTCACCACCGCGCTCACCGCGGCGAGGAAGGCCGTGGCGGACGACGCGGCCACGGACCGGACGCTCACCGCGCGGTACGACGGCCTCGACGACGCCATGTCGGCGCTCACCACGAAGCGCAGGACGGTGCCGGCCGCGCCCGACGCGGTGTCGGCGTCCGCGTCCGGCACCGGCGTGAAGGTCACCTGGTCCGCGCCCGAGGACGACGGCGGTTCGCCGGTCACCGGCTACGAGATCACGCTCGGCGACGGTCACCAGGTCGAGATCTCCGACCCGGACAGCCGGAGCACGGTGTTCACCCGGCTGAAGGACGGCACGTCGTACCCGGCGCGGGTCCGGGCGGTGAACGCCCTCGGCGACTCCCCCTGGAGCGCTTCGACGCAACCCGCCGTCACGGGCGACAACCGGCCCCAGGCGCCGGCCGTCACGGGCGTGGTCACCGACGGCAAGCGGGTCCGGGTGAGCTGGCGGCCGGCCAGTGACGGCGGTTTCCCGGTCGTCGGCTACACGGTGACCCTCGACGACGGAACGACCGCGCACGTGCCCGGCACCTCGGACACCGCGCTGCTCACGACCGCGGACAGGGCCGAGGGCCACTCCGCCACCGTGACCGCGACGACCCTGGCGGGTGCCTCCGACGCCCCCGCCACGACGGCCGCGAGCACGGCCGCCGCCACGACCGGCACCGCCTCCGACCCGGCGGACTACGAACCGTCCCCCTTCCCGGACGACGTGCTGGACGCCTCCTACGCGTCGGACTCGTGGCCCGCGACCGACGACGGGAGCGACTACTTCAACGGGCTCCTCAGCGGCTTCGAGGACCTCGGCCCCGCCACCCTCGGCGCCAACGAGAAGCTGTCCGAGGGCACTTCGCCCACCGCGGAGAACGACACGATCACCGTCGGCATCAACAACGCGGCGACGCGGGCGCAGGTCGACCGGGCCGAGGTGGACGCCTCGAACAGCGCCACCGTCACGATGGCCGACGGCCTCGGCTCCCGGCTCGGCCCGCTGTACACCGAAGCACTGAAGGAGGGCCGGCTGCCCAAGACCGGTGCGCTGTTCTCCCGCGTCACCGAGAACCTCGACACGCACGACGCGGCGAAGAACCACTACCAGTACCTGCGCCCGTACGTGCGGCTCGGCTTCGCCGGGGACGGCGGCGCGGTCTACGAGTCGCCGGACAGCTCGTACAGCGGACTCGCGGGGCAGGGCTCGTACCCGAGCGGCCACACCTACGGCGGCTACGAGGCCGGGACGATCCTCGCCACGCTGCTGCCGGAGCTGGCGCCGTCGATCCTCGCGCGCACCTCGGAGTACGGGGACAACCGGGTCGTCCTCGGGTTCCACTACCCGCTGGACGTCATGGGCGGCCGCGTCACCGCCCAGGCCACGGTGGCGCACCGCTGGGCGGACCCCGGTTTCGAGAAGCTGCTGCGGCAGGCCCACACCGAGATCGAGAACGTGCTGCTCGCGCGGTGCGAGGAGGAGGGCTACGGCGACACCCTGACGGCCTGCGCGGGCGACCCCTACGCCGGGCTGAGCACGGCCCAGCAGATCGATCAGTACACCCGGCGCCTGACCTACGGGTTCTCCCGGACCGGCAAGGCCGGGCAGACCCTCGACGCGCCACCGGACGCGGCGGCGCTGCTGGTCACGGCGTTCCCGGACCTGACCGCCGAGCAGCGCACCCAGGTTCTGGAGCAGACCGCCACGGACTCCGGGTACCCGCTCGACCTCACCGCGTCCGGCGGGCCGAGCTGGCAGCGGATCAACCTCGCGGCGGCGATGGCGGCGGACGTGGTCGTGAACGCCGACGGGTCGGTCACGGTGACCAGCTCCCCCGACGCCACGAAGGCGAGCATCGCCGACGCGTCCGCGATCACCGTGGGGGGCGTCGCGCTCGACGGGTTCGACCCGGAGGTGTCCACGTACGTCGTGGACTGGCCGAAGTACAAGCGGATCCCGGCCGTCGGTGCCGTGACGGCCGCTTCGGGTGCGCGGGTGAAGGTGACGTCCGGCAGCTCCACGGTCTCGTCGTCCCGGCGCGGGTTCACGACCCGCACCATCACGGTGACCTCGGCCAACGGCGCGTTCACCCGCGCCTACACGGTCGGCTTCCGGCCTACGACGGAGCGGCATCCGCACCGGCCGGGCGCGCGCTGGGACACCGGCGGCGGGACGGCCGGTGACGGCGGGGGCGGGGGCGGCCTGTGGTCTCCGGCACGCGAATGGGAACAGACCTCGAGATGACCGCGGGATGACCGCGTGGACCGCCCCGTCACGGCACGTCCGTGACGGGGCGGTCCGTCGTTCTCACGTCGGGGTCGGCTCCTCGGCGCGCGGCCCGTTGCCCTCCTGGGCGCGGCGCAGGGCGTCCTCGTCGGTGCGGGCGTCGTAGCTGACGAGCCTCGGCAGCGCGGCGGTGAGCAGGCCCACGGCCGCGACACAGGCCACTCCGCCGGTCCAGATCGCCGGGCGGGCGCCGGTCCAGCCGGCCATCGCACCGGCACGGACCTGGCCGAGCTGCGGGCCGATGCTGTAGGAGAGGACCTCGATGCCGGCGAGCCGGCCGCGCAGCCGGTCGGGGATGGTCTGGTTCCAGATGGTGGAGCGGCCCAGGCCGCTGAGCATGTCCCCGGCTCCGGCCAGCGCGAGGCAGGCCAGCACCAGCCAGACGTTCGCGGTCCAGCCGGCCGCCGCGATGGCCAGACCCCAGCCCGTGGCGCCGAACACGACCAGCAGGCCGTGCCGCCGGGTTCTGGAGACCCAGCCGCTGGTCAGGCTGACCAGCACCGAGCCGACGGCACCGGCCGAGTACATCAGGCCCAGCGCCCAGTCGGCGTCGAGTTCGTCGGCGAGGAAGGGGAAGATGGTGTTGGGGAAGGCGAAGAGCATCGCCGCCAGGTCGATCGCGTAGGTGCCCAGCAGCACCGGTCTCGACCAGGCGTACCGGGCGCCCTCGGCGATGCCGCGCAGCGAGGGCTTGGCCGCGTGTTCGGCGGGCGGCACCGGCGAGAGCCTGCGGCACATCAGGACCGAGCCGCAGAAGCAGGCCACGGTGGTGGTGTACGCGGGGACGTTGCCGGCGTAGGCGACGACGAGGCCGGCCAGCGCGGGTCCGGCGATGGCGCCGGCCTGCCAGCGCAGGGCGTTCAGGGCCGCGGCGGCCGCCAGTTGGTCGTGCGGCACGATCCGGGCCAGCAGCGAGTCCAGTGCGGGGCGTTGCAGTCCGGCGAGTGCGGCCACTCCGCCGGCGACCACGTACAGCGGCCAGAGCAGGGGGCTGGGCAGCAGCGCGTTCACCAGCAGGACGGCGGCCAGGAGGCCCAGGCCCGCCTCGGTGAGCACGATGACCCTGCGCCGGTCGACGGCGTCGGCGAGGGCGCCGCCGTAGAGCCCGAAGACCACGAGGGGGACGAGTTCGACGGCGCCCATGACGCCGACGGCGAGCGGGGAGCCGGTCAGCTCCTTGATCTGGAGCGGGAGCGCGATCAGCGCCATCACGCTCCCGAGGTAGGTGACCAGTCCCTGCACCCACAGGAGGCGGAAGTCGCGGGAGGAGCGCCAGGGCGCGAGGTCGGGCAGCAGCGCGGTGAGCTTCGGGGTCATGGCCTTGCTTCGTTGTCTCCGGCGACGGTCGACGTGGGCGTCGTGGGCGTCGTGTGGTGGCGTCCGACGGGCAGGACCAGCGGCCTGCCGGAGACCGGGTCCTCGATGACGCGGCTCTCCATGCCGTACACGGACCGTACCGTGTCCCCGGTCATCACCTCCTCCGTGTTTCCGGCGGCGTGCAGTCCTCCGGCCGCCGGCGCGATGAGCCGGTCCGCGTAGCGGGCGGCGAGGTTGAGGTCGTGCAGGACCATGACGATGGTGGTGCCGCGGGTCCGGTTGAGGTCGGTGAGCAGGTCGAGAACAGTGATGCCCTCGGGGGTGACCGGCGACTGGGGCAACAGGCCCAGGGTGCGGGCGAGTTCCTCGGCTGGGGTGCGGTGCACCTCCTTGCCGTCCAGGACGACGCGTCCCGCGCGGGGCGCGGGCAGCCGGGACATGGAGCGCAGCAGGGTCGACTTGCCGCAGGCGTCGTCGCCGAAGTTGGCCTTGGCCATGCCGACGGGGACGACGCCGAGGGCGAGTACGCGAAGGCGGGGTGTTCTCATCGACCCGGTATGCACTTTCGGGGAGTTGGGCACGGGAGTCAGGCATGCGGAGCCGGCGGCAAGGGCCGCACCGCTTGAGTTAGGTAAGGCTTACCTTCACTCCCCGCACAGATTAAGGAGCCGACGCACCCGTATCAATCGAGCCTTCCCGACAGCCCTTGTAGCGATCGGGACACCGGCCGCCGCGCCCGCCGCCCTCAGCGCACCCGGAACCGGCCCGGAGTGGTCCCCGTGGTCCGCCGGAAGGCCGCCCCGAAGGCGCTCGCCGAGCGGTAGCCCACCGCGTCGGCCACCACGTCCACCTCGAACCCGAGCGCCAGCAGGTGCACGGCGTGCTGGGCCCGGACCGAGGCGACCCAGCGGGCGAAACTCGTGCCCGTTTCGGTCCGGAAGGCGCGGGTCAGGGTGCGCGCGCTGCAACCGAGGGCCGTGGCCCAGCCGGTCAGGGTGCGCTGGTCGGAGGGGTCGGACCGGACCGCGTCCACGATCGGACGCAGCAGCTCGGACGTGGGCAGCTGCACCAGCAGCGCCCGGGGTGAGGGGCGCAGGACGTCCAGCACCATGGCCTCGGTGACGTCCCGGGAGCGCGGCGGCAGGCCGGGCTCCCCGAGCCGGTCCAGGAGCAGCCTGAGCAGCGGGGTGATGTCCACGGCCACCGGCTCGTCGGGCAGCGCCGAGACCGTGCCGTGCCGGAAGAAGTGGGCACGGTAGGAGGTACCGGCGACGGCGGAGGCCGAGTGCAGTTGCCCCGCGGGCATCCACAGGCCGAGCGACGGGGTGATGCACCACAGCTGGGAACCGACCACGGCGGTCGACGCCCCGTGCGCGTTCCAGAGCAGTTCGTGCCACGGGTGGGAGTGCTCGTTCCAGGCCGTGTCGGCGGCGACGACCTCCTCGTACCCCTTGATCACGAAGGAGACGTCCACCTCGCCGGCGGCGAGCGCCGGCAACTCCCTGGTGACACGCATGCGGCTCAGGCTAACCGGCGGGGGCCGGTCGTCCGGTCCGGCCCGTACGTGCCGGTGCGGGCCGGAAATGGGTGCGCGAACCGATGGACGCCCGTGCCGCGCGTCGCCGACGCTGCTGCCGTGCCCTTGTTCTGGAGAATCTCGCTGTTCAACTCGGTGGTGCTGATCGCCGCGACCGCGTTGCTGCTGGGACCGGTCACCGTGTCGACGCCCGTCCTGCTCACCGAGGCCGCAATCCTCACGGTGGGACTGGTGGTGATCCTGGTCGCCAACGTCGTGCTGCTGCGCATCGGTCTCGGGCCGCTGCGGCAGCTCGCCCGCGCCATGACCACGACCGATCTGCTGCGGCCGCGGGTCCGTCCGGAGGTCGACGGCGACGGCGAGATCGCCGAGCTGATCACCACCTTCAACACGATGCTCGACCGGCTGGAGGCCGAGCGCGCGCTGAGCGCCGCCCGCACGCTGAGCGCGCAGGAGTCGGAACGCCACCGGGTGGCCCAGGAGCTGTACGACGAGGTGGGGCAGACCCTCGCCGCCGTGCTGCTGGACCTCAAGCGGGTGGCGGACCAGGCGCCCGACGATGTGCGTGAGCAGCTCTCCCAGGTGCAGGAGACGACCCGGGCCAGTCTGGACGAGATCCGCCGCATCGCCCGGCGGCTGCTCCCGGGGGTCCTGGAGGAGCTGGGCCTGAGCAGCGCCCTGAGGTCGCTGTCGGACGAGTTCACCGGGCCTTCGCTGACCGTGCGCCACGACATCGCCGCCGGCCTGCCCGCGCTCGGCGACAACGCCGATCTGGTCCTCTACCGGGTCGCCCAGGAGGGCCTGACCAACGCGGCCCGGCACGCCGGGGCCCGCCTGGTGCTCCTCACCCTGGACCGGGCCGGGGACGCGGTCGAACTCCGGGTGCGCGACGACGGCCGGGGCTTCGACGGCTGCGGCGACACCGCCGAGGGGGCCGGGATCCGCGGCATGCGGGAGCGCGCCCTGCTGATCGGTGCCGACCTCTCCGTGGGCCCGGCGCGCGGGGGCGGGACCGAGGTGCGGCTGACCGTGCCCGTGGGCGACCGGGTGGCCGAGCGGGTGGGCGACCGGGTCGGGTGACCGTCCGGACCGGCACGGTGCGGGACGTCGCGGCAGGAGGCGGGAACACTCCGGCCGGGCGCACTGTTGCCTCCTGGTGCGGAACGGAGGCGGAACGGTGCACGGTGAATACAAGATCCCCGGCGGCAAGCTGGTCGTCGTGGACGTGGAGGCCGAGGACGGCGTGCTGCGGCACGTGCGGGTGGCGGGCGACTTCTTCCTGGAGCCGGACGAGGCGCTGGACGCCGTGAACCGCGCGCTGGAGGGCGCCCCGGCGGACACCGACGCGGCGGGACTCGCCGCGCGGATCGACGCGGCCGTGCCCGAGGGCACCGTGATGTACGGGCTGACCTCGGAGGGCGTCGGCATCGCCGTGCGCCGCGCCCTGGCCCGCGCCACGGACTGGACGGACTACGACTGGCAGCTGATCCACGAGGCCCCCGAGGCCCCGGCCCTGCACATGGCCCTGGACGAGGTGCTGACCGCCGAGGTCGCCGCGGGCCGGCGTCCGCCGACGCTGCGGGTGTGGGAGTGGGCCGCCCCGGCGGTGATCATCGGCAGTTTCCAGTCCCTGCGCAACGAGGTGGACCCCGAGGGCGCGGCCCGGCACGGCGTCGAGGTGGTCCGCCGCATCTCCGGCGGCGGCGCGATGTTCGTGGAGCCCGGCAACACGATCACCTACTCCCTGTCGGTGCCGGAGGCGCTGGTGCAGGGCCTCTCCTTCCAGGACAGCTACGCCTACCTCGACGACTGGGTGCTCGGCGCACTCGGCGACATGGGCATCCGCGCCTGGTACCAGCCGCTGAACGACATCGCCACCGACCAGGGCAAGATCGCGGGCGCCGCCCAGAAGCGCGTGGTGGGCCCCGGGGGCGGCCCGGGCGCCGTACTGCACCACGTGACCATGTCGTACGACATCGACGCGGAGAAGATGCTCGACGTCCTGCGCATCGGCAAGGAGAAGATGTCCGACAAGGGCACCAAGAGCGCCAAGAAGCGCGTGGATCCGCTGCGCCGGCAGACCGGCCTGGCGCGCGAGACGGTGATCGAGCGGATGGTCGCCTCCTTCGGCGACCGGTACGGGCTGACCCGGGGCAAGGTGACGGACGACGAGCTGGTCCGGGCCCGGGAGCTGGCGCGCACGAAGTTCTCCTCCCCCGAGTGGACCGCGCGGGTGCCCTGAGGCGCGGCTAGGACCCTGCCCGCACCGTGACCAGGCCGGACTGGTAGGCGAACACGACGAGTTGGGCCCGGTCGCGGGCGCCCAGCTTGGTCATCGCACGGCTGATGTGCGTCTTGGCGGTCAGCGGGCTGATCACCATGTGGGCGGCGATCTCCTCGTTGCTCAGGCCGCGCGCGGCGAGCGCGGTGACCTCGCGTTCCCGGCGGGTGAGGGAGTCCAGTCCGGGCGCGGTGGTCCGGTCCGGGGGCCGGGCGACGAACTCGCCGATCAGGGTCCGGGTGACCGAGGGGGAGAGCAGGGCCTCGCCGTGCGCGACGACGTCGATGGCCTGGAGCAGGTCGGCGGGCTCGGTGTCCTTGAGGAGGAAGCCGCTGGCCCCCGCCCGCAGCGCTTCGAAGACGTACTCGTCGAGGCCGTAGTTGGTGAGGATGACGACACGAACGGCGGCGAGGCCGGGGTCTGCGGCGATGCGACGGGTCGCCTCGATGCCCGACATCACCGGCATCTGCACGTCGAGCAGCACCACGTCGGGCACCTGGGCCCGCACCAGCGCCACCCCCTGCTCCCCGTCCGCGGCCTCACCGACCACCTCGATGCCGTCCTCGGCGTCGAGCAGCGCCCGGAATCCGGCCCGCATCAGCGCCTGGTCGTCGACGAGCGCGACCCGGAGGACACCGCTCCCGGCGTTCATACCGCCTCCCCCAGCGGGAGCCGTGCCCGCACCGCGAAGCCGCCCTCCGCGCGCGGGGCGGCACTCAGGGTGCCGCCGAGCGCGCCCACCCGTTCGCGCATGCCGGTCAGGCCGGTGCCGGGCACCGGCGGGCGGTCCGGATCGGCGGCCCCGTCGTCGTCCACGTCTATCGCCAACTCCCCCACGGCTCCCCCGGTGTTCCCCGTGCCGTAGTCGATGCGGACCCGTACCTTCGCGGGTCCGGCGTGTCGCGCCGCGTTGGTGAGGGCCTCCTGCACGATGCGGTAGGCGGTCAGGTCGACGGCCCGGGGCAGCGGCCGCTCGTCCCCGGTGACGGTCAGGTCGACGGCGAGCCCCGCCGCGCGGGCCCGCTCGACGAGCAGCGCCGGGGTGCCGGTGGGTTCGTCGGCCCGCAGCACCTGGAGGGCGGAGCGCAGTTCACGCATCGCCTCGCCACTGGCCTCCTGGATGGCCAGCAGTGCGGGAGGCACCTCGTCACCGCGCTTGCGCGCGAGGTGCACGGCGACACCGGCCCGGAGCTTGACGATGGAGATGCTGTGGGTCAGCGAGTCGTGCAACTCGCGGGCGATCCGCAGCCGTTCCTCCCCGGCGCGGCGCAGGGCCGCCTCCTCCCTGGTGCGCTCGGCCTCCAGGGCACGCTGTTCGGTCTGGCGCAGGTACGCCTGCCAGTTCCGGTCGGCGAGCCCGGTCACCACGGCGCACAGGAACCAGCCGGCGAGCAGCCCGGCCCGCTCGGCCACGTGCTGCGTGCCGGGCCCCGTGGCGACGTACCCGGCGAGGAACACGGCGCCGCCGGCCGCCGCGACGCCCCGGTGGCCGACCCGGGCCGCGGTGTGCACGGCGCCCAGGACGGGCAGCGCGGACAGTGGTCCCGGGTGCGCGTGCACGACGTACGCGGTGCCGAGGACGGTGGCGACGGCCAGCACCGCGCGCGGGGCGGCGCGGTGGAAGGCGAGCGCCGCCGAGGCGAGGGCGACGAGCGCGTGGTCGAGAGCCGTGGTGCCGTCGTCGAAGGCGGCGACCGCCGTGCCGAGGGCGCCGACCACGGCCGCGAGGGCCATGTCGGCGAGCCGTCCGCGATCGATCCGACGCCCACTCATGTTCGCACCATAGACGGCCCGGCCCGCAGTCGCGTCGGCCCTGTGGACGGCTTCGCGACTACTACCGGCGAAGTAGTCCGCCGCCCGACCGGGTCCCGGCGGCGCAACGCCAACCGCATCCGACCGTACGACGACCCCGGGCACCCGGACGGCGCAGGCTGCTGTCCATGCCCACACCCTTCCGTCACACCGAACCCCTGCCGCCGAAGGCGGCCACCGGCCGCGTCGCCGAGGTCTACGCGCAGGCCGCGCGGGACTTCGGCATCCCCGAACCGGCCCCGTTCGTGGCCCTCTCCTCGGCTCCCGCGCTCGTCGCCCCCGCCTGGGCGCTGATGCGCGAGTCCCTGCTCGCCGGCCCCGGCGACCGGACCGGGAAGGAGGTCGCCGCCTTCGGGGTGTCCGAGGCCAACAGGTGCCGGTTCTGCGTGGACGCGCACACCATGCTGCTGCACGCCACCGGCGACCACGCCCTGGCCGAGCGGCTGGCCCGGGGCCAGGAGCCGGCCGACGAGCGGCACGCGCGCGTGCTCGACTGGGCGCGGCGCACCCGGGTCCCGGGCGCCGCGCGGGAGCCGTACCCGTTCCCGCCCGAGGAGGCTCCCGGCTACCTCGGCACCGTGCTGGCCTTCCACTTCATCAACCGCGTCGTGTCGTCCCTGGTGACCGAGAAACTGCTCCCGGCCGACGCGCAACGGCTGCGCCCGGTGCGGAGCCTGGCGGGCCGGACGCTGTCCCGCACCGTGCGGCGAACCGCCGTGCCCGGCGCCTCCCTTCCCCTGCTGGACGACCCCGGCCAGGGACCGGCGTGGGCGGCGGGGACGCCGGTCGGCCCGGCGTACGCGGCGCTGAGCGCCACGGCCCCGATGGGCGCCGGTCTCCTGGACGCCGACGACCAGGACCTCGTACGCGCCACCCTGCGGGACTGGGACGGGTCGCACCCGCCCCAGACTCCGGACCCGTTCCCGGACCGGCGGGAGCGGCCCGGAGCCCGGCTGGCGCTGCTGGCCGCGCTCGCGCCGTACCGGATGACGGACGCGGACGTGGCGGCCTGGCGCCGGCCGGAGCACACCGACCACTGCCTGGTGCACCTCGTCGCGTACGGCGCGTTCGCCGCGGTGGACCGCATCGAGACGGCCCTGACCGCGCCGGCCGCCCGGCCCGCCGATCGGGAGGCCTCATGACCGTCGTCACCGGCTCCCGCCGGGTGCCCGGTTCCGACGCGGTCCGGGGCGCCGCCGACTTCCTGCTGTCGCGCTACCCGGGCCGTCCCCTGCCCTCCGGACGGCTCGCCGGACCGGAGGCGGCGCCGCTCCTTCGCCTGCGTCACCGCGCGGCCACGCAGCGAGTTCGCCCTTCCGCCCCACGGGGACTCGTGTGACACTGGCGTCCCGTCCGCCGTGCGGACCCCCTCCGCACCATCCCCCACGAGAAGTGCGCCTTGCGTTCTCTTCCTCTGCCGCTCGCCCTGACCGCCCGTCTGGCGCCGGTCGCCGTGCTCGCCACGGCGGGCTGGGCAATGTCGTCCGGGCCGGACACCTCACCGGCCGCGAAGGACAGGACGCCGGCGCCCGACACCACCAGCAGATCGGCGTCCGCCCCGGCGACCGAGGCGGCGACGAAGACGTACGCCGCCGCCCCGGCGCCCTGCGAGGCGCTGGCCGGGAAGACGGTCACCTCTCTGGTGCCGGGCGCGAAGGCGGACGGCAAGGAGATCCCGTCCACGGACACCAAGGTGCGCCGCACCTGTTCCTGGAACGCCCTCAAGGGATACGACTACCGCTGGCTCGACGTCTCCTTCGAGGTGATGGAGACGGACGAGGCGGCGCAGAAGTCGTACAAGGAGCGCGTCGCCGACCGCAGCGGCGGCGGTGACGTCCCGGGTCTCGGCGACAGCGCCTACTCCGTCGTGAACCTCACCACCGAGGACAAGCAGCAGACCCGCGAGGGCACCGTGCTGGTCCGCGCCGCCAACGCCCTGGTGGTGATCACGTACAACGGCAGCGACTTCGAGTCGAAGAAGGCCCCCGCTACGACCGAGATCAACAAGGGGGCCATCAAGGCGGCCAAGGAGGCCGTGGCCGCCTTGCAGGACGGCTAGGGGATGCCTCCGGAGCGAGCCGGATCCGCTCCGGCCGCCTCGGCACCGGGCCGGGTGGCGGGCAGCAGCATCAGGGCCAGGTAGAGGATCAGGGACGTGCCCAGACCCACCGCCCAGCCGTAGTCGGCCAGCGGTTCGAGGAACGGTACGGGGCGGCCGTCGACCAGCGGGTGGAAGTCCGCGCCGCCGATGGCCAGGACGCCGCCGACGGCGAACGCGAGGACCGCACGCCAGTTCCAGCCTCCGCCGTACCAGTAGCGGCCGCCCCGGCAGTACAGGTCGACGAGGTGCAGCCGGGCGCGGCGCAGGATCCAGTAGTCGGCGATGAGGATTCCGGCCACCGTGCCGAGCAGCCCGCCGACCAGGCCGAGCCAGGTGAAGATGTAGCCCTGCGGGTCGGAGTACAGCTTCCACGGGAAGATCAGTACGGCGAGGACGGACGTGATGAGCGCGCCCGCCCGGAAACTGACCTTGCGCGGCGCGACGTTGGAGAAGTCGAAGGCCGGGGAGACCAGGTTGGCGGCGATGTTGACGGACAGGGTCGCCACCAGCACGGTCACCAGGGCGAAGAGCAGACCGACCACGTTGTCGGTCTTCGCGGCGAGCTGGACCGGGTCCCAGATCGGTTCGCCGTAGACGGCCTGCGAGCCGGAGGTGACCATCACGGAGAGGAAGGCGAAGAGCGTCATCGTCGTCGGCAGGCCGAACGCTGATGAAAGCCTCCCCAAGCCTCGCAGGTCAGCGACCGGCCATGCTCTTGAGCACGCGCAGTAGACCAGTGCGGGAGGGATCTCGAGACCAGTTGCCCTGACTCGTGACGCGGTCCAGGTACCTGTTCCACTCGTCGTAGAGCTGCCGATCCATGCTGCCCGGCCGGACGATGATCAGCGTGACGTCGTCGAGCTCGACCTCCATCATCATGCGCCCTGGCGGAAGCTCGAATCCCCGCGCCCCCAGGGGCAGTTCGTCACTGAAACAGATCTGCGCCCGGACGGCCTTACGGACAGTCGCGGTCGAGCAGTCTTCCGGCATGGAACCCCCACCTACGCGCCACATCACAAATTCGATAGCCCGTTCGAACGAAAATCGTTCCGGCAGGCTATCGCAACACCACGCTTCCCAGGCGGATCAGCAATGCTGCCACCTTGAACATCTTCCGACTACACCCGGACAGGAACAATCACACTCGGTAGCCGTCGTGGCCAATGATCCTGCCGGGGATTCAGGGGGATTGCCCGATTACTGACCCTCGGTCAGTGAACGCATCAGCGCCCGGATTGCCTCACGCTGCTGCGCGGTCAGCCGGTCGGCGTCCTCGAGGAAAGCCTGCGCCTCCGCCGACTCCGAGAACACCTTCTCCGTGCCGAAGAACTGAGCGGACGCCGCGTCCTGCAGGACGCCCACGTCTACGCCGAGGCCGGCCTCCATTCCGCGGAGCATCTCGTAGCTGGGCGGCTCGACGGGCTCGCCGGTGACCAGCCGGTGCAGCCAGGAGGACTTCACGACCTGCTCGCCTGATTCCGGGTCGACGCAGCGCGCAGCGAGCCTCTGATAGCCGAGGCCGAGAGCTTCTTTCCTCTCGCTGACGATGTCGCGGAACTGCGTCCGCTGGTTCGCCGCCGTCTGATCGTGCGCCGTCATGAGGCTCATCCTGCCACTCCGAGTCGCGTCATGGGCCGTGGGGTGTCCATGGGACCAGTGGGGCGTGAGGCAGATTCCCGCTGGTGGCGCATGGCCCGACAGTCAGTGCGCCGGACAGAGTGTCCACGCAAATGGACGCTCGGCGCTAGTGCACTCAGTGCCTTTGGCGAAATCACAACCCAACCGTCCAAGGCAATGGACACATCGTCCGCCGCGTGCAATGCTCTATCTATCCAAGCGGTGCAACACCGCTAGGCGATCCATTGCATGAGGTGGACGTTGAGCACACCAGCCCAGAAGCAAGAGCCACTCTTCGAAGTGGACCGCGACCTGCTGAAGCGCCTGATGCGGCGCACCAAGACCGGCTCCGAGATGACCGGACGAGGCCTCGCGGAAGCGGCCGGCCTCGCCCACGGGACGGTCGGGAACATCCTCAGCGGCGAGACCGAGCAGGTCTTCGCCTCGACGGCTGAAGCCATCTGCCACGCGATCGGTGTCGAACTGCTCGTCCTGTGCACGCCGGTGTTCCGGCTGGCCGTGGTGCGGCAGAAGGCGCTGACGGCATGAGCGGCCAGCCGTTCTCCCTCGCTGACGCGCAGGCGTCCTTCAGCCAGGAGGACATGGAGCACATCGACCGCCAGGTCGCTGCCGCTCCCTCCTTCCGGCCGGAGCTGCGCGAGCAGTTGCGTGCGGTCTTCGCCTCGTCCCGCGCTTCGCGGAGGGCGACGTCGGCGGCGAAGGCCGCCTGACCCCATCAACGCCGAAGGGCCGCTCCGACTGTGCCGGCCTGAGCAGCCCAACGACTCGGCGACCATCACCATCCAGAAAGTGAGGCCCCCGTGGCCGCATCATCTCAGATCCCCCAGCTCGGTCCCTCGACCGCGCTGGTGCAGCTCATCAGCGAGCACCCCGAACTGGCGCCCGCGACGTGGCGCATCGACCGCGACGGTCTCCTCTCGGGCACCGTCGCCTACAACGCGGACTTCGACGTCCGGCCGGCCATGGCGGCGTACGCGGACGTGCTGGGTGCGGTGTTGCACGAGACGCCGGTGGCGTACGAGGGCGAGACGCACGCGACGTTCCACATCTTCGCGAAGTGGCGGGACGTGCAGGTGAACGTGTGGGCGTCGTGCGCGGCTGCGGCTGTTTCGGCGGTGGCGGCATGAGTGCCCCTCTGGTGGTCAACACCCGTGACGGCGCGTGCTGGACGCGGCGGACGGTGACGGAGGGCGGGATCGCCCTGTACGCGCTGGCCGACGTCTGCCAGTGCCCCACTTTCGTGATGGCGACGCTGGACGAGCTGGCGGCGCGGGGGATCGCGGGGTCGGCGGATGTGCTGCCGATGCCGGCGGGCCCGGAGCCGAAGCCGTCCGATGGCTTCCGCGTCGTGGTGAATGTGTGGAACGCGGACGACCGTGCCGACGCGGAGTGGGCTGCTGAGCTGGCTCAGAACGCTCTGGAGGGTCAGGGCTTCAAGGTGTTCGCGACGGTCGACGAGGGCGAGCCGGATGTGGCCGCGCTGCGGGCCCAGGTCGCCGCCCTGGAAGCCGAGCGGCACACGACGAACGCAGCCCTGTCCGACGCGGCCGAGCAGCTGCGCGTGGACCGGGACCGGATTGCCGAGCTGGAGGACGCGCCGACCGGAGGTGGCTACCCGCCCGTGCTGCCGTGGGCGAAGCACATGGACGCCGACGACCTCGAAGGCTTCCTCGCCGACCTGGCCGACGCCGCGTCCGGAGACGACGACCTCACCACGCTCGCCGCGGTGGAGGACGCGATCGGCCGGTGGCGGGTGATCGGTGAGGCGCAGCACGCGCACAACACCGCGCCGGGCCCGAACGCCGGGGCGGGTGACGGGTCGTGACCTTCCTCGAAGCCCTCATGTGGTTCGCGATCGCCTGGGCCGTGTTCTTCGGCTACTGCGCGAGCGACCTCCCCTCCCTCCTGTCCCGCCTGATCCACCGCCACCACGGAGGCCGGTCGTGAAGCTCATCCGCGCCGGGCGCCTCGCCCGATTCATCGCCACCATCCGCCGCCACAACCTCGGCACCATCCGCGTCGGCGCCACCGGCATCCAGGTGACCCGCATCGCAGGCGGCGCCGCCCTCGGCCTCACCGACGCCCTGCGCCCCGCTGTCCTGGACCTCGCCGAGATGCACGCCGAGGACCCCGGATCGCTGGCCTCCATGCTGGAGGAGATCTGGGACCTGGCCGGTGCGGCCGGCGGGCGGGACTCGCACGCCCGGCATGAGCTGGACGAGCGGGTGGCCGTGCTCCTGGAGGCGGTGGGCGCGCACGAGGTGCGGGTCTACGACGGGCAGGTGGAGCGGCTGGCGTCGTTGCTGTGGGAGTGCCGTGGGCAGCAGGCTCCGGTGTCGCTTCCGGCTCAGCGCCGCGAAGGCGGTGCCGCCGCATGAGGGCCGCCGACCAGACCGAGTACATCGTGCAGTGCATCCGCGAGGCCGGGTCCATGTACGAGGACGACGCCCGAGCGTTCCTCGCTGAGCACGACGCGCACGTCCGCGCCGAGGTGCTCACCGAGCTGGCCGCGAAGGCCAACCAGCGCATGGCCGTCGGCACGTCCCGCCTCGTCACCAAGACGACCGTCCGCCACTTCCTCGAACTGGAGGCGTCCGCCGCCCGGAAGGCCGCCACCCGCGCGGCCACCACCCGCGACGACACCCCGGCCGCCGACGCACCGGACCCCGAGATCGCAGCGGACACCGCGCGCCGCGCGCAGCTGCTGTACGCCATGGCCACCCAGGGCGGCCACTGGAAGTCCGGCCGCGTCCTCCGCTGGTACGCCCTGCACGGCTACGAGGGGCTCGGCGTCCGCGACGCCCGCCAAGACCTCGCCGCCCTCCGCGACCGCGGCCACATCCACCAGCACGACGCCAGCGGCTGCCGGTTCTTCACCACCAGCCTGACCAACAAGGGGGAATCCTGATGGACTTCCGCACCGCACTCGGCATCGTCCTGGCCGAACTCGACCCCAAGCCGTGGGGCTACACCACCCCCGACGGCACCCTGACCGTCGTCCCCGCCGGCTTCCGCGCCGACAAGGACGAGGCCGACGTCATCGTCCGCGTCAGCGACGACGTCGAGGAGTGGGTGAAGACCCCCGAGGTCGCCAAGCTCGTGACGGCCCTCCGCGAGGGCGTGTCCTGGTCGGATCTGTGCTCCGGCTGGGGCACCGAGGTCACCGTCGACGCGCTCGGCGTGACCGTCGCCGTGTGGCAGAAGGGCGTGCCCACCTCGGTCACGCTGCCGTCCGCGCAGCGCCTCCCGCTGGCCTCCGCGCTGGAGCGGGCGCTGGACGTCGCCCGCGGCTGGGAGGACGAGGCCTGATGAGCACGACCGCGCAGGCCGGGGCGGCCACCACCGCCCCGGCCGCCGGCCGCAGGGTCACCCCCACCGGCCGCCTCATCCTCCCCGCCGACGCCGACCGCGCCGACTGGCTCACCGGCCGCCGCTCCGGCCTCGGCTCCTCCGACATCGCTGCCGTCCTCGGCATCAGCCGCTACGGCAACGCCCTCTCCGTCTACCACGACAAGACTGGCGGGCTGCCCCTGGAGTCCGACGACAGCGAACCCGCCCTGTGGGGGCGTGCGTTCGAGGAGACCGTCGCCCGCGAGTGGGCCCGCCGCAACCGGTCGGTCGTCCGCCGCGTCGGCCTCGTCCAGAACACCGACCGCCCGTGGCAGATGTGCACCCTCGACCGCCGCGTCCTGGAGTGCCCGCTCGCCGATGGCGCCGAGAAGTGCGCGGTCGAGATCAAGTGCCGCGACAAGATGAAGGCCTCCCAGTTCCGGGCCGGTGTCGCGGACGACGTCCTCGTCCAGACGCTGTGGCAGGCCGACGTGTGCGGCTTCGACCACATCCACGCCGCCGTGCTGATCGGCGGCAACGACTACCGGCAGTACGTCATCCGCGTCGCCGACCACGCCCAACTCGTCGCCGACCTGCGGGCCGCCGGGGAACTGGCCTGGCAGCAGATCACCGACCGCCGCCCGCCGGTCCTCGCCCACGACGCCGACCCGGACGTCCTCCTCGACCTGTACGGCCGCCTCCACCCGGAGCGCGCCGGGGTCGTGGACATCACCCGCGACGTGGATACGCAGGAGGCCGTCGACGAGTACCTCGACGCGCACCAGGACGTCGTGGCCGCCGAGAAGCGGAAGAAGGCGGCGAAGGCCCGGATCCTCGCCGGGCTCGCCGGGGCCGAGGCCGCCACGGTCCTGGACCGGGTGCACGTCTCGCTCGACGAGCGCACCAAGCGCGCCGCCGATCTGTCCCGGCTGGCCGAGCGCTGGCCGGACGCCTACGCGGACTGCGTCGAGGACCGCACCCACTACCAGCTGAACATTCCCCGCTCTGTCCGTGAGGAGCACGCCGCATGACCACGATCACCGAGCGGGCCGCCGCAGCCGCCGGCCGCACCGACACCACCGCGGGCCCGGCCGAAGACACGCCACCCGCCGAGGACTACGCACCCACGGCCGCACCGATGGTCGACTACGAGCCCGGCGAAGACGACCCCGAGATGATCCCCGTCCACCTCGCCTGGCTCCGCGTCCGCAAGGACATCCGCGGCATCGCCAAGGGCGAGGAGTACAACGACGGCTACTCCCGCTACAACTTTCGCGGAGTCGACGCCACCGTGCAGGCCTTCGCGCCCGTCACCATGCGGCATGGCGTCAACGTCATCCCCCACCAGGTGGACGCCACCTACCGCGACACCAAGACCGCCAAGGGCAAGGCCACCCGCGAGTGCACCGTCACGATCACGTGGCACATCATCGGCCCGCGCGGAGACGTGCTCGTCGCCCAGTCCCAGGGCGAGGCCCTCGACTCCGGCGACAAGGGCACCGCCAAGGCGCAGAGTGTCGCCCTCCGCGTCCTCCTCCTCAACGGCGGCCTGGTGCCGACCGGCGACCCCGACCCGGGCAGCAGCACCATCGACCGGGGCGAGGCGTCCGTTCGCTCGGCAGTGTCGTACCTCGACGAGATCTGCGACCCCAACACCAGCGCCGGACGGCTCCGCCAGGTCCACTTCGAGCTGAAGCAGGGCAACTTGCTCGGCGCGCTGATCACCAACGAGGTCGGCGTCGAGGAGCGGATCGGCGACATGGTCGTCCGCATCGGCAAGGAGCGCGCTGGCGGGGGTGCCGAATGATCCCCTGGCACCTCCAGCGCATGGCCGCCCTCGACTTCGAGTCCAGCGACAAGGACGCCGACACCGCCCGCATCGTCACCTGCGCCCTGATCCTCGTCAACGGCGGCATCCCCACCGACACCCGCACCTGGCTCCTCAACCCGGGCATCCCCATGGAGCCCGGAGCGATCGCGGTGCACGGCATCACCGACGAGTACGCCGCCGAGCACGGCATGCCGCCGGAGCAAGGCGTCGCCGAAATCGCCAAGGCCATCACCGAGGAAGTCGCCGCCGGCGTCCCGCTGGTCGGCCACAACATCGGCGGCTACGACCTCAACCTCCTCGACCGCGAGTGCCTCCGCCACCTCGGCGACAGCCTCGAAGGCATCCTGCGGCAGCCGCTGACCCGGGTCATCGACACGATGGTCCTCGACCGGCAGGCCGCACCGTTCCGGAAGCGGGTCAGCGACACACAGGGCCCGTACCAGATGCGGACGACCGCCGAGACGTACGGCCTGCCGTGGGACGAGGACCAGGCGCACGGCGCCGAGTACGACGCGCTGCAGTCGGCCCGAGCCGCGTACCGGATGGGCGCCATCGCGCACACCCCTTACCGGGACCGCCCGGACTGGGTGCTGGCCCTGCGACCGAACCGCTTCAACTCCCTACGCGACGTGACGGTCGAGGAGCTGCACGAGCGTCAGATCGGCTGGTACCGGGAGGACGCCGAGCGCTACCAGGCGTGGCTGCGGAACCCGGCGAAGGCTGGCGAGAAGCACGACCCGAAGGCCGTGATCCCGACCGAGTGGCCGCTGCGGCCGGTCCCGGCGCAGCGTGAGGCGGGTGACGCGTCGTGAGCCAGTTCGCCGCCGCCCTCGGCGCGGCCGTCACCACCGTCGGAGTCGGCGCCGTCGTCATGGCCCGCGGCTGGCCGACCCCGACCGGCCGGCACCGCGCGCCTCGCCCGCCCGCCGACACGGAGCTGCTGCGCCCCGCCGAGGCCCTCGACGCCTTCGAGGCGTACTGCCCGGCCGAGGACCGGCCCACGTTGCAGCTCCGCCTCCGCCTCGGCGGCGTCCGCTGCACCGAATGCCACAACGACCCCGTGGAGGCTGCCCAGTGACCACGCTGTTCACCGTCGAGGCTCCGGCCGCCCCCGCGGCGGCCGGGCCCCGGCCCCTCACCATCCCCACCGTCTACGGCCTCGATCTCTCCCTCACCTCCACCGGCATCAGCGACGGCACCACCGCCGACGCCCTCATCCCCGGCCCCCGTACCGGACACGACCGCCTGGAGTTCCACCGCCGGGCCATCCGCGACCGCGTGCCCGACGACACCAGCCTCGTCGTCATCGAGGGCGTCGCCATGTCCGTCGGCTACCGGCCCGGCGTCGAAGAGATGACCTATCTTCGGGGCCTCATCCGCCACGACCTGTGGCGCCGCAACATCCCGATCGCGATCTGCCCGCCGCAGCACCGCATCATCTACGCCTGCGGACGCGCCAACCCTGCCAAGGACCACCCCGCGAACAAGCGGAAGACGATCGCGAAGGGCATGGTCCGCGACGCCGTCGTTGAGCGCTACGGCGTGCCCTGCGAAGGCCGCGGACGCTACGACCAGGCCGACGCCACGATCCTCGCCGCGATGGGCCTGCACTGGCTCGGCTACCCGCTGACCGTCCTTCCGGACACGCACCGGCGGGCGCTGGACGGAGTGACGTGGCCGCTGAACATCCCGGCGGTGGCCCGATGAAGACGAAGGCCCGCACCGCCACCCACCGACCGGCCACCCGGCACCGCCGCTTCCGCCACGACGAGTACACCGCCGTCGACCTCTTCAGCGGCTTCGGCGGCCTCACCGAAGGCATCCGCCGCGCCGGATTCACCACGATCATGGCCGCGAACCACAACCCCTACAAGGTCCAGGTCCACGAGGCCAACCACCCCGACGCCGAACACTGGATCGCCGACCTGGTCAACCCCGAGGCCGCGGACTACCACTCCGCCCGCGACCTCCCCCGGGCCGACCTCCTCGCCGCCGGCGTGAGCTGCGTCAACCACAGCCAGGCCAACACCATCAAGGCGTACGAGCAGGGCGGGACGCTCTTCGACCTGGAGGACCCCGACTACGAGGCCCGCGTCACCCGCTCCGAACGCGACCGCGCCACCGCCAACTGCGTCCTGCACTACGCAGCCAAGCACCACCCGTGGCTGATCCTCATCGAGTGCACGACCGGCCTCCAGTCGTGGGGCCCGGCCATCCCCGGCCGCCCGAAAATCGGCGACGGCAGCACCTACCGGTGGTGGCTCAAGCAGTTCGACCTGCTCGGCTACGACCACAAGGTCATGTTCCTGAACTCGCAGTTCTTCGGAGTGCCACAGTCCCGGAACCGCGGCTACTGGGCGTTCTGGAAGAAGTCCCTGCCCGCCCCGGACCTGGAGCACCGGCCGGTCTCCCGCTGCCACCGCTGCGACAAGGACGTCGAAGCAGTGTGGACCTGGCGCACCGGCGTCCCGGCGTCCGGGCTGGTGGAGTACGGCAAGCAGTACGACTACCGCTGCCCCTCGTGCCGCCGCGAGGTCGTGCCGCCGATGACGCCGTCGCTGGCGGCGCTGGACCTGACCGACCTCGGAGTCCGGATCGGCGACAAGCCGGTCAAGACGTTCAAGGACGGGTTCGTCGGTCCGCTGGCCCGCTCCACGATGGCCCGGGCTGAGCGGTGCCGTCAGCGGTTCGCGGACTTCCCCGCCGTGTTCATGCCCGCGAAGGGTGTGCACGGGATCGAGAAGCACCCGTGGCAGCCGCTGGCGACGCAGACCAGCCAGCAGGAGACGTCGATCCTGTCGACCGGCGCGCTCATGGCGGCCGCGGGGAACACCTTCGAGCGGCCCGGGTCCGACTGCCGTAGTCGCGGCTTCGACCAGCCGCTGTGGGCGCAGACCGCCACGAACACCACGGGGCTCATCACTCCGCCCGTGGCGCTGGCCGTGGACAACTACCAGGGCGCCCCGCGCAGTGGCCACGAGCCGCTGCCCACCCAGGTCGGATCGGAGACCCTCGCCGTCGTCTCGTCCGGCGTCGTCCCGTACCGCAAGCACACCGTGCCCACGATGCACGCCGAGGCGATGCCCGCCTTCACCTCGGACCAGATCCCGGGCCTGCTCACGGCCGCCGGCTGGTACAAGGAGAACGGCAAGACCGCCCCGCACCCCGTGACCGACGCACTCGGGACGGTCACCGCCACCGACACCACCGCGCTCCTCACCGCGCAGTGGCGGGCCGCCCTCGCCGACCTCCCGCTCGAGGACTGCTACTTCCGCATGATGCGGGAGTACGAGATCGGCCGAGGCTGCGGCTTCGACGTCAACTTCGGCGACTACCGCGGCACCTTCAAGGTCTGGGGCACCGCCCGCAACCAGGTCGACGGGTTCGGCAACGCCGTCTCCCCGCAGGTCGGGGAGTGGATCGGCGAGCGACTCCGGGCCAGCCTCCACCGGGCGGAGGTGGCGGCCTGATGCCCGGACCCGCAGGCGTCCCCCGCGCCGACATCATCCCCCTCCTCCGCGAAGGCCTCTCCGACCGCGCCATCGGCCGCACCCTCCACACCAACCCCAAGCGCGTCGGCCGGATCCGCCGCGAACTCGGCCTGCCCGAAGCCGCCCGCGGCACCACCCTCACTCGGGAACAGGCATGGGCCGCCCACACCCGGCCCGCGGGCCCGGACGGGGAGCACCTCGTGTGGACCGGCTACCACCGCGCCGGGACGTTCCCCGTCCTCAAGTACCGCAGCATCGACTGGTCCGCCCGCCGTATCGCCTTCGAGATCGAGCACGGGCGCCCGCCGGTCGGCCGGGTCCTGCCCGACTGCGACGTGCCCCGCTGCATCCGGCCGGCCTGCACCACCGACGAGCCGATGCGGCAGTCCGACGCCCTGTACGAGCAGATCTTCGGGGCCGCTGCGTGAGCGGCAGCCGGCGCCGACGCGCCCCACCGCCGGAACCGGAGTACCGGCCGGGCCAGCTCCTGAACTGGAACAACTCCGCGCACTGGGACTACGAGCAGGCCCGGCCCTGCCGCTACTGCGGGCTCGACACCCACCTCCGCGACTCGAAGAAGGCCCCGGCGCACAAGACGTGCGCCGAGGCCGCCCTCGCCCAACAGGCCGCCGAAGCAGCCGACGCCTACCAGAACGGACACACCACGTGAACGACCAGACCCCCACCCCGCCGAAGCCGGGCCAGCAGCTCCGCGGCACCGCCCGCACCACCACCGCACAGACCGCCGCCGACCTGTACGCCCAGGGCTGCACCATCCGCTCGATCGGCCAGCAGATCGGTCGCTCGTACGGGGCCACCAGGGCGCTGCTGCTGGAGGCCGGCGTGCGACTGCGGGCCCGCGGCGGCGGCATCCGGAAGGCGGCCGCCTGATGGGGATGTACCACACCAGCTACCTGGCCTACGGCTTCCAGATCCCGGACACCGACGGCAACGTCATCGAGGCCGCCCTCGCCGGTCAACCGGAGACACACCGGGTCGGCTACCTCCACGCCGGTGACTACGACCGGGACAAGACCTTCCTCACCACCGAGTGCCACGAGGTCGACCTCGGCGACTTCAAGGTCATCACGCCGGAGTCCTTCCAGCGGTACGAGGTTCCCGCCTGGAATGCCGCGCTGCACGAGGCCGCGGTGAAGCTCGGCCACGCCGACCACCCCGAGCCCGGTTGGCTCCTGGTCCCCGATCTGAGCTGACCGACCGCACGACGAAGCCCCGCACCAGCACGGTGCGGGGCCCGGAGAAGAAAAGGGAGAGGGCAGTGTCAGGACTTCGGTGCCGGGGCGATCTTCGCCACCCACTCGCGCGTGAAGCCGGTCAGCTTCGCCATGTGCGACGGGCCCTTGCCGGCCGCCCGCCCCTGCCGCAGCAGCTCACGGAGCTCGGAGTCGGCGCTGAGGAAGGCGTTCTCCGCCCGAACCCTCTTCTTCGTGGCGGCCACGATCCGCTCGTCCAAGTCATCCATGGCGGTCATGGTGACACAGATTGTCACGGTCGCGCTACGCGTTCGCGGTCAGCACTCGCGAACGTCATGCGCGAACGGTATTCTCATCAGAGGGTCGACGCAAAGCCGCCCTGAACAGGGGGTTTCACCGTCATGCCCTGACCAGCACGACCGAGAGAAGGACCGTTGAGCCTCGACGCACAGGACTGGGTCTGGAACCACTCCCAGGCCAAAGGCACCGCCCGTCTCGTGCTACTGGCGATCGCCGACAAGGCCTCAGGCAAGGACTGCTCGGCCTACGCCGGCACGACCATGCTCGTCCAGCGCAGCAACGCGGCCCGGTCCTCCGTCGTCGTCGCCGTCGACAAGCTCCTCGACTCCGGCGAACTCGCCGTCGTCGAAGGCACCACCGGCCCCCGCGGCGAGACCCGCTACAGCCTCCCGAAAGCCGTCGGCCACCGCCGCGAAGGGGGTCCGAAATCCGGACCCCCCCGGAAATCGGACCGGTCCGAAAACCGGACCCCCAGGGGTACAGAATCCGGACCCCCCCGGTCCGAAAACCGGACCCCCACCGGTCCGGATTCCGGACCCCATAACGCAGTTAACGCAGAGACAACAGAAGGAACGCAGAGAGGGGGGACGCGCACCAGCCGTAACACCAACACCGGCCAGTCCCAGAGCACCCGGCCTGACGGCCGCCTCCCCCTCGACGACGCCGACTTCCGCATCACCGACACCATGCGCCGCTGGGCCGCCGCCACCTTCCCCACCCTCGACGTCGACTACGAAACCCAGCAGTTCATCAGCCACTACCGCGCCGACGGCACCCGCCGTCGCTCCTGGCCCGACGAATGGCAGAAGTGGATCCGCCGCTCCGCAAAGTTCGCGTCCGAGCGCACCTCCACCCCTGGCGCCGCAGTCGTCCCCTTCCGCGACCGCCAACAGCAGCACACCGACGACCTCTTCGACCGCGCCATGACCCGCGCCAAGACCCGCATGCAGCAGGAGGCCCAGTGACCCCCGACGAGACCGTCATCCTCGCCCGCTACGTCCGCGCTCTCTGCCCCCAGCAGAAGTTCGACGAGTACACCCCCGACGCCTGGCACGACGTCCTCGGCGACCTCCCCCTCGACGGAGCCCGCGCAGCCGCCGCCACCGTCGCCCGCCGACAGCCCTTCGTCAGCCCCGCCGAAATCCGCACCGCCTACATCAGCCAGCGCGAGCAGGCCGCCGCCGACATCCAAGGCCCCGGCCTCCCCGCCGCCATCCCCGACGCCGACCCCGACGACGTCCACGCCTACCTCGCCGCCGTCAAAGAGCAACGCACCCGCGCCGCGGACGGCACAGAGAAGCGCCGCCCCGTCGCCGAGCTGCTGGCCGGCGTCGGCCGACAGATCCCCACCCAGACCCGACAGACCGGACCGCTGTCCGTGGCCTGCCCCTACTGCGGCGTCAGGCCCCTCCACCGCTGCCGCCGCGGGGAGACCGGCCTCCTCGTCGGCTTCCACCCCTCCCGCATCGACGAGGCGAAGGCCAGCGCATGACCAGCCACGACCACCCCGAATGGGCCATCCGCTGCCCCTGGTGCGGCGCCAGCCCCGGCAACCGCTGCACCACCCCCACCGGACGACGCATAGCCATCCCCAGCCACGACGCCCGCATCACCACCTGGACCAACACCCAGCCCACCGAGAACGAGGCCACCGCATGAAGCACTCCCTCTGCAAGCACCGCTTCCCCGTCCAACCCCCGAACGGCTCGATCCTCCACCCCGGCAACTGCGACCGCTGCGGCCAGACGTGGGCCGACGTCCAAGCCGAACTGGACCGACAGCAGAACGCCCTCCGCCTCGGCACCGCCCACCGCGCACCCTGCGCCGGCTGCGGCCACACCCGCATGGTCTTCCGCTACCAGCGCGAACAACAGCCCTGGGACGAGCAGGAGCCGCCCGTCATCTGGCTCTGCGTCCGCGACTGGAGCTACGCACGCGAACGCGAAGAGACCACCGGCTTCATCGACTTCAACGACGTCTTCCAGCACGGCACCGACGACCAGCTCCTCGCCGCCCTCCGAGGCACCCTGTGAGCCCGCTGGACCGGCTGGACGCCGAGTCCGTCCCGACCCGACCGACTCCCGCGCCCCGACCGTGCCCCTGGTCCCGACAGCAACAAGACGCCCACTGGCAAGCCCTCTGCCACGCCGTCGGCACCCCAGGCGCCCAACGACCCACCACACCCACGAACAAGCCCCACACGGGCCACCAGGCCGCCTGAGCGCGCAGATCCGGATACAGCCCGCCACGCGCGAACACCAAACCGATCACTACCCCGCGTAACCCACCACCACCGAACACCGAACCCACAGGAGCAGCCATGACCGACCGCCTCACCAGCCAGCAGCTCGCCGACATCACCGCCCGCGCAGAAGCCGCCACCCCCGGTCCCTGGTGCACCGACGCTTGGGAGATCTACCAGGGCACCGAGTACCAGCCCGGCCTGTCCCAGTGGATCGGCGAGACCTGCCGCGGCACCACGTCGCCCGAGCAGGACCGTGCGGACGCCGCATTCGTGGCCGCCGCCCGGACCGACGTGCCCGCGCTGCTCGCCGAGGTTCGCCGCCTCCAGGACGACCTGGCCGCCTCGGCCGAGGACGTCGCGTGGCTCCGCTGCCTGGAGGGCGCGGGCGTCGACAACTGGGAGGGCATCGACACCGCGATCGAGATGCGCGGCGAGTAGCCACCTCACAGGCCGGCCGCCCCGCAGTCGAGTTGCGGGGCGGCCGGTGCCCGAACCCTACCCACCCACCACGGAGGACACCGTGACCAACCACCACATCGGCCGCTCGTTCCCCGGCATGAGCGCCGACATCGAAGCCGCCTGCCCCTGCCCGAAAGCATCGTGCGGCCTCGTCATCGAGGAGCAGGTGACGGAGGCGTGCGATCAGCATCACTGGTCGGCGTCGAAGACGATGCGGCAGTCGCACCCGGCGGACGAGTGCCCGGGTGCGTCTGTCGTGTCGCTGCCGCCCGCCGACCAGACCGCGCTCCGCGACCGCATCGCCCAGGCGCTCGCCGCCTACGACCTGCCCTACTTCGACCACAGGCACCAGTACGAGGTCGCCGACGCGGTGCTGGCCGTGCTGCCCGCGACCACCGACCAGACCGCCGACCGGGCTGCCGTCCTCCGCGAAGCCGCCGACCACCTCGACAACTCCGAGCGCCTGCGCGACCTCACCGACGATCACATGCTGGACATCAACGCCGCCGCGAACGAGCTGCGCCGTATGGCCGACGAGACACAGCCCGCCGAGACCGAAGGCGCGCGCTGCTCCTGCGGCGGCCGATTCCCCGTCAGCCACCTGCACGCCGACGCCCACCAGCCCGCCGCCGGGGCGCAGCCGGAGTGCACCGCGTCCCTGAGCGGCTCCTGCCTCCGCGAAGCCGAGTCGGAGACGGCCTGCGACACCGAGGACGGCGAGTGCGTGCACGGTGGGCAGCCCGCCGCCGGGGCGCGGCAGGACGGGGCGCAGCCGTCGTGAATGCCTACGCCATCGCCACCCAGTACGCCGTGACCCTCCTCCCCGAGACGGACATCAACAGCCCGTTCTACGAGATCACCGTCGACTACCGCGGCCACGGCCTGTGGGCCATCACCCGCCACCGCGAGTGCATGAACCACGACGGCAGCTGGGACTGGGAACCCATCCCGTCCGAGCGCACCGACGAGTGGATCGCCGCGCACCGATTCGACCTCGACACCGCGCTGCGCCTCGCAAAGGAAGCCGCACCGCACGTCACCGTGAACGGAATCACCGCCGTCGAAGCCCTGGCCCGGTCAGCACGGCGGGAGGCGCAGCAGTGATCGCTGAAGCCGTCGACACCCTCCGCCTCCTCATCCTCGCCGCCGGCATCTGGTTCATCGCCGGAGCCGTCGCCGTCGGTCTCGCCCTGGCCGCCATCCTCGTGGCGCTGTACGGCGCTGTACGGGCCGCATGGCGCCTCATACGGCCCGGGCGTCGCCCGCGCCCCTCCTGGGCCCGTGGACGCGCCGCAGCCCGCCGCTACGCCCGCCGCGAGCCCGACTACGAGGAAGCCGCATGACCGAGCAGCTCGCCCTCGACTGCGACCCCGACTGGACCGACGAGCCCGACGACGACCTCGACCGGCCGCCCAGCCCGTTCGCCCTCCGACAAGCCGAACTCCGCGACCAACAAGACCAGGGCGCCAGCCGCTACGCCCTCTGGACCGCCCACAACGTCCCCACCGGGAGCTACCTGTGACCCACCGCACCGACGCCGCCGCCAGCATCATCGCCGCCCGCGACGTCCTCGCCGAGATCGAAGGCCAACGCACCTCCACCGACATCACCATCGCCAACGCCGCCCGCGCCCAGGCCATCGCCACCGCGGCCGTCGCCCAGGCGATCCTCGCGCTCGGCGACACGATCAGCTCCCAGCGCAACGTCAGGACCACGCAGTGACCGCCGCCCGCAAGGCCCGGGCCTGCCACGCCGGCGCCCTCGCCTCCGTCATCACCGCGATCTACCCGGCCACCCAGCACCCGGCGTTCGGCATCCCCGGCCTGGTCTCGGCCGCGATCCTGCTGCTCGTCTCCGCGTCGTACGAGCGGGAGGCCCGCGAGGACGCGGCCCGCGCGGCCCGAGTTTGCGGCGCCCCGCACCACCTGTACCCCGAGACCCTGTGCACCGAGCCCGCCGGCCACTACGTCCGCGACCGCGACTCCCACGCCGGACCGCTGATCATCAGCGGTCGTGAGCGCGGCGGCGCAGCGTGGGACGAGCCACGGGCCGCGGCATGACCGGCCCGAGCAGCACACCCCGGGGCGAGCACCAGCCCGCCCCGGGCGTCACCTGGCAGACCCGTCTCGTCCGCGTCGAGCAGCTCGTCGACGACGAGACCCCCGACCCCCGACCGAACCGGAAGACCCGCCGCGCGGCCACGCGCGCCACCCGCAAGAAGGGAAACCGCCGATGATCCGCGAGGACCGATTCGTCATGTCACGCAAGCAGTACGCCGTCGACCTCGGCAGCCTCGACACGAGCGACCCGGACCGGCCGACCATGCGAGCCGTCTGGTACCGGCGCCGCCGCGGCGTGACCGTGGCCTGCATCGGCGACCTGTGGGACGCGCAGGACAGCGTGCCCGAGAGCGCCGCCGAGTTCCTCGACCGGCACGACGACGGCCGCCACGGAGGCGACTGTCAGGGCCGGTGGGACGGCGAACGCTACTGGGGAGCGCAGAGGCCCGAGGTCATCGAGGAACACCTCGCGCTGCTGCGGCCGATGCTCGACAACTGCCCCACCGTGCCCGACGGCTACGACGGATGGTGGCGATTCTGAGCCGCCCCTGACACGACGACGGGGCGCCCCCATCCGGCCAGATGTCCGGGGCGCCCCATGCGCGGTGTGATCAGCCTACGCCCCACCCAGCACACGGAGCGCACGATGACCAGCACCGCCACCCACCTCCGCACCATCGCCCTCCACTGGACCGACCTCCACGAAGCCGCCGGCCAACCCGTCACCGTCGGCGCCTTCGGCCTCGGCCTCCGCGGCTACCTCGCCCGCCTCGACGCCGACGAGGCCGAAGCGCGCACCCACAAAGCCGCCGCCCTCCGCGCCCTGGAACGCGACCCGCTTCAGATCGGCCAGCGCCCGATCCCGGTCCGGCTGCACATCCTCGACACCATGGCCGGCATTCACGCTGAGCTCCTCGAATGCGCCGACGCGATCGCCGAGACCGTGCAGCGGAAGCCGATCCGGCCGCCGGCACCGCGTCGTGCCGCTGTAGCCCGGACCCGCGCGGAGCGGCTCGTCTGGGAAGACCACGCCCGCCGTGTCGAGGCGGCGCAGGCTGATGCCGCGGACCGGCGTCGGTGGCGGTGGACCGGGCCCCGGCCGGACGCGCCGTACACCGCGCTGTGGCTCCTCGGCCGGATGCAAGGCGCGCCGGGCCCGTTCCGTCCGGTCACCTCCGCGGAGGAGGAGCGGATCGCCTCGGTGGCCCGGTCGGCGGCCGGTCGAGTAGAGCGGGCCCTCGACATCGCAGCGCAGCAACGGACGCTGGAGCAGCGGTGCGCGTGCGGCGGCGCGATCGATGTCCACGGCGGGGAGGGCCGGACGCCCGTCGCGCACTGCACCGGGTGCGGCAGGATCTGGGCCGAGAGCGGGGTGATCGCGGCATGAACGACGACGAGGCCCGGAAGTTCGCGGAGATCCTTCGCGCAGAGCTGTTGCGAGAGCATCCCGAGGTGGCGCGGGAGGTGCCACAGATGCGGCGTGGCATGCGCAGCCCGAGCCGGATCTTCCTGATCGAAGAGCGGCGCAGCGACGGCGACGTGGCATCCTGAGCGCGGCGGTCCGGAAGACCGGGTGGCGACCGGTGCCGGTGGGATACGGGAGCCTGCCCGGACCGCCCTGATCAGCACGGGGCCCGCCGTCCCCAGTGGGTGCGGCTGGCCCATTGGAAGGTGCCCCCTCCCGTGCCCTGCGACCGTACGATGCCGTCGGTCAGTGCGTCCAGACGTCCGGCCCGCCCCCACGCCACTCGATCAGCGCGCTGCGGACGACGTCCATCTCGTCGAAGCCCTGCAACCCGGCCTCCTGCATGAACGCCGCCACGTCCTGCACACCGTACGCCAGCCCCAGAATCGCCCCGTCGACCCGCACACGCCGGCCGCCCTGCTCATCGGGTGGGTACACGATCACGGGACGGTCGGTGGCCATACACCCATCGTCCGCGCGCCGACCGGCGAGAGCACGGCAGGCGGCGCATCCTGGTGACGTGCACCCCGACCGCTACCACCTCGTCCTCTCCCTCGACGGCCGGCCGACCATGCACGGCTGGTGGGCGGACGAGACCGTGGCCCGCGGCAGGTTCACCGCCTGGGTCGGCGCCTACGGCCAGGCCGGCGCGCGCATCACCCTCACCGACGACGAGACGGGCACCGTGTTGACGGAGTGGCCGGACCCCGGGTGATCGTCTGCCATCCTGTCCGGCATGGCTCACCGTCCGTACCCCGTCGCCGCCCGCGCGCTGCGGCAGATCATGCGCCGCCACGGCAACCAGCTCCCACCCCTGCCCGGGCCGCGCACACCCCAAGGTCCGGCCGGCGATTACCGACTGTCGACCCGCCGCGGGCAGTAGGGCCCCGGACACGACGAAGCCCCCGCCTCGCTGGAGGACGGGGGCTTCGGTGCGGGCGGGCTACGGCCGCCACGACTCCTGGTATCCGGGACGGTCCGCGTAGGGCAACGCGAACAGGCGCAGCACCTCACTTAGGACGTCACGCCTGTGGATGGCGGTTGCTCGGTCCATCTCCGGCATGAGCGTGCTCTGCCCCTCGGCCTTCACCCTCTCGATCAGGGCGGCGAGTTCCGCCATGCGATCGACGGCCGTGATGTACTTCGCGATCACCTGCCGCTTGGCGTCGATCTCGCGCAGCACCCGCGCCGGTTCATGCTCGGCCATGTGCTCGCGTACCTCGGAGGAGAGGTCGGTGCCGTAGATCGCGATGTCGCTCGCGGTCCACTCGCCGTTGCCAGGGCAAGCGCGCGCCTTCGCCTCATCGGCGTCGAGCTGCGCGCGTAGCCACTGCACCAGGTCATCCATCGTGTGCCTCCATTTGCTTGGCCGGGTCGTCGGCGATGATCTGCCGGACACGTCCGAAGCTGATCCCCGAGGCGTCCGCGATCTGCCGGTAAGACATGCCGCGCTCGACCATCTCGAGCACGGCGTCGCGCCGCTCCTTCCGGACCTTCTCTCCGACCGACTTGAGCAGCTCGGTCAGTCTCTTGGCCCGCGCCTCGGGCGGCTCCCCGTCCGTGACCGCGTCGATCGCTTCCAGCACTCGCCGCACCTCCTCTGCCCGGTCGTCCATGTCCGTTCCTTCCCGGGGCTCGGGAGGCGGATCTTCCTTACCGTCTTGTGTAGGAACCTACACGCGTGTAGCTTCCTACACAACGGTTCGGAGGTTCCGCCTCCGACCTGATGCACAAAGCCCCCGGCCCGGCGCTGGAACGCCATATGGGCCGGGGGCGGACCCACCCACAACCGCGACGAAGGAGCAGGTCCGCCATGGAGCGTACCGACCAGCAGCAGCCCCAGCCCAGCCCCACGCCCGTCACCCAGGACGTCAACGCGTCGGCCGCCGAGCTCCAGCAGCGCGCCGCCAACGACTACGCCGTCGCCCAGGCCGCCCGGGAAGCGCAGGGGAACCGCCGATGAACACCAACCCCTGGCAGCACCCGATCGTCACCAACATCGACGAGAACGCCCAGTACACCGCCACCCTCAGCGACAACGCCGGCGCCACCTGGAACGACGACACCCACCCCCACCCCATCGTCTGCGGCGGACACGTCCAGATCGAGGCCGCCAAGACCCTGCAGGCTCTGGCCGCCGGAGCGTCGGACTGCCGGGTTCTCTCCGAGGACGACGCGGCCGTCGTGACCATCCAGCGCGGTGACTCCGTCGTCAAGTGGACGCGGAGGGCCGCCTGATGCCCATGCACGTCATCGACGAGAAGGCCGTCCTCCCCGAGACCGGACAGCACGGCAACACCGTCCCCGTCCGCGTCCTCTCCGACGACGGCACCACCGCCCGCGTCCAGATCGAAGGCTGCGGCATCCACCTGCGCCAGGGCGCCGTCCACACCGTCGCGTCGACCGCGGTGAGGAGGAGCCGCTGATGGGTCTGTTCTCGCGTCGCGCGCAGTCCACCCGCGCCTACCCCGCCGCCGGCACCTCCGTCACCGGCGACGCCGCCCGGTTCCGCCGCGCCAAGACGTCCGGCGCCCGCGAGGCCGGCGATGCCGCCGAGAAGTGGGAGAAGGCCGACCGGGCGCGCATGAAGCGCGGCGGCACCTTCCGCTGGACGAACTGATGCGCGCCCTCTACATCCTCGCCATGGTCTGGCCGCTGATCCTCGCCGCCGTCCTCATCGGCCGGCACTTCGCCTGACCCACCGACCGGCCGGGCCGCGAACCTCCCCCCGCGGCCCGGCCCCCACTCCGGAAGGACCAGATCCGATGTTCGCCTTCCTCACCCGTCGCAAGGAGACCACCGTGCCCGAGACCACCCCCGCACCCGCCGAGGCCAAGAGCAACGTCCTGATGCGGTTCCTCACCCAGGGCGGCGCCACCGTCGAACTCCGCAAGGAGGCGAAGCCGGGCCGCCTCGTCTACCCGTACCTCTGCCTGGGCTGCGACTACGAGTTCGACAACTACGACTCGATCGTTCACGCCCGCGGCGAGGCCAACGAGCACGCCGCCACCTGCCGTGCCATGCCCAAGCCCACCGCCTGACCACCCCCTCCACCGCCGCGCCCAACGACACACAACCCGGGCGCGGCCCCAAGGAAGGACCCCGATGGAACGCCTCCGCCGCCTCGACGTGTTCGCCGTCGTCGAGAAGCTCCTCACCCTCGCCGCGCTCACCCTCGTCGCCATCACCGTCGGCGGCCAGCTCGGCCCCATGCTCGGCCTCGACGGCCGCCTCGGCCACATCGCCGGATGGTCCATCGCCCTCGTCTACGACGCCCTCTGGATCGGCGCCCTCCGCATGTCGGAGGTCGCGATCCGGCAGCGCTCCCGCCTCGGCATGGCCGTCATGCTCGGCCTGTCCCTCGCCGCGCTCGGCGTGTCCACCGGAACCCTCCTGATCCTCGGCCACGCCAAGGTGTTCGCGTTCGTGCCCCTGGCCGCCGCCCTCTTCATGGCGCTGCGCCTGTTCGTCGGCAACGTCCTCGCCGACGGCACCACCGCCAACGAGATCGCTGGCCAGTCCGCCGCCGACCGCAACGCCCGCGCCCGCGCCGCCGCCGACGCCCGCCACCTCCGTGCGGCCGCCGTCACCGACGTCGTCACCGAGACCGCCGGCCACCTCGGCGAGATGGAGCGTCAGATCGCCCGCGCGCAGACCCTCACCGTCGCGGAGGCCCGCATCGCGAAGGCCCGCGCGAAGGCAGAGAAGCGCCTCGAGAAGGCCGACAAGAAGCACGGCGAGAAGGCCGCGGCGTTCGCGACACGCGCCCTGACGCTCGCCGTGTCGACCCCTGACACGACCGTGTCGGCCGCCGTCACGGCACCCGACACAGACCGTCCCGCCATCGCCCCGGCCACAGCTCCCGAGACCACCCCCGACACGACCGCCCCGCACCCCGTGCCGCCCACCGACACGCAGGTCACCGACCCCACCGACGCGACCGCCGACACGGCCGAAGCGGCCCCGACACAGTCCGTCACGCTCGCCGAGTTGGCCGCCGTCGCGGGCGTGTCGACCCCCGTGACGGGCGAGCCGCTCACCGACACACAGCTCGGCGTCGTCCTGCGGCACCTGCGGTACACCGACGACCCGCCCCGCTCCTACAGGCACGCCCAGAAGGAGTTCCGCGACCGCGGATTCGTCGGCAGCGACGAACGCCTGCGCCGCGTCTGGGGCGCCCTCCTCACCCACGAAGAGACCACCCCCGTCAGCGAGTAGCCCCGGCTTCCGACACCACCAGTGGCGGCCAGCACCCCGTGTTCTGGCCCTCGCTGCGACTGCCGGAAGCAGTCCACCACCGGCGAGCAGACCCGGCGAGCAGCACCCGTGCAGACCCGGCGAGCAGACCCGAACCGCCCCGTCCCGTCGACCCGAGGACCCCGCATGATCAGCCAGGGCGCCGACGAGCGCCGCATCCGTAGCCTCCTCGTTCAGGCAGGCGTCGGGCCACAGGCCGGCCCCACCCCGGCCCCCGCCGCGCCCGCGGCACCGCCCTCCAACGACCCGTCCGACGCGTGGTGGGACAGGCTGTACGCCAGCGAGCAGCCGGCCCCGCCCGCACCAGTCCGGCGGCCGTCGACTCGGCTGCCGGACTGGTGGGCGGCCAAGCCCGACCGTCTCCCCGCCCCGCCTGCCGACACGGAGGACGACACGGCCGACACGGCCCCCGTCACGCCCCCGACCAGCAGCCCGCCGACCAACGTCACGCCACCCGACACACCCCCGGCACACCCCACGGCACAGGAGACGACACGGCGACACGCTCCGCCCCAGTCCCTCCTCGACGCCTGGGCCAGCATCCGCCCCCGCACCCGCTGGCTCATCCACCACACCACCGCAGCCGCCGCAGGCTGGCCCCTCGGCCTTGTCGACTGGGGCACCAGCACAGCCGCCTGGTACGCCCACGGCCACTGGACCACCCCCTCCGCGTGGGTCCTGTACGGCCTCGGCGCCTGCGCCATCAGCCTCTACCGGCGCGCCCGCACCTGGGCCTGGCCCCTCGCCTGGGCCGCCGCCATCCCCGTCTCGTCTGTCTCCGCCGGCCTGCTCCTCTACGGCACCGGCGCCTGACCCCGAAGGAACCTCGTGGACTCCCTGTTCGGCAACCTCGGCATCGTCGGCCTCGCCGTCGCCCTGACCGTGTTGCTGCTGGTCGGCATCAAGGGCGGCGGCAAGGTCAAGCCGCTCGGCTGGTGGCCCTGCCTCATCCTCGGCATGCTCGCCGGATCGTCCTATGCGGCGGCCGGCGGCCTGTTCAAGCTGGTCCCGGACCTGGTCGGCTCGCTGTTGGACGTGGCGCAGGGCATCGTGCCGGGCGTCACCATGCCCGCCGTAGCCCTGACGCTGGCGATCGTCATTCTGTTCAAGAAGCTCGACACCAAGCAGGTCGCCCTGTTGGGCATCGTGTTCTGGTACGCGGCGTCCGGCGCGGGCGGCCTGTGGAGCACCGTCTCCGAGGCCATCGCCAACCTCGGCCAGCAGGTCGCCTGATGGTCACCCGCACGGCCGACAAGGTCCGCGCCCTGCTGCCCCTGCTGGGGTCGCTCGGCGCGGGCTCCCGGGCCCTGCTGCTGCGCCTCGCGGGACGGCTGGGCTGGAAGGGCACGCTCGCTGTCCTCGTCGTCGCCGGGTACGCGGTGGCCCGGTACCGGCCGGCGTTCGCGTGGCTGCTCGCCGCCTGGTGCGTCGCCGCGTGGATGCACGCCCCCGACCGCCGGGAGCAGCCCGTCGAGGAGGCAGGGGAGCAGCCCCCCGCCGAGGTCCCCCACGACCCGCTCCCGGGCATCCTCTGGGACCTCATCGGCGAGGCCCCCGGCGTCCACGTGAAGCGGGTCGTCGAGCACCTCCACGAGACCGGGCAGGACCCCACCTGCCAGGCGGCCGACGTGCGCGCCGCTCTCGGCCGCCGCGGCATCCCTCTGCGGGCGTCCGTCCGGGACGCCGCGGGCCGGGTGAATCAGGGGGTGCACCGGGAGGACCTCACCGTCTGGGAAGAGGCACTCTCCCCGGGCGCTCCCGCGCCCCTCTCCAAGACCCGTAGCAACCCCGCTACTACGCCTCTGACCAGCGGTGTAGCAGACGCCGCTACAGCCGTAGCTACGCCTCCTACGCCCGCGAACTGACCCGCCCGGAAGGACCCCTGTCATGCCGTACGAGTACTGGTGCCGCCAGTGCAAGGCCGTCTCACCGGAGCGCCGCGGTCGCAGCGCGGACGCCGAGGACGAGCTCGTCGAGCACCGGCGTACCGCGCACGGAGGGCTGGCGCCGGCCGCGGGTGACGGGGTCCGGGCGGTGCACGACGAGGCGCGTGGCGACGGGTGTCTGCCGTCGGGGAGCTTCCTGTTCGTCGCGTTTCTGATCTTCGCGGTCCTGGCGAACTGCTGGGGCCGCTGACCACAAGCCCCGGGGCGGCCGCCCGCCTGCCAGCTAGCCGGCCGCCCCGGGTTCCATCCCAACCACGAGACGGAGAGCCCATCATGGCACTCGGATTCAAGAAGCCGATCAAGCCCGACGACCCGAGGTTGAAGGGTAAGGAGACGGAGTATCAGGCCAGCCGCGGCGGCTGGTTCCCCCGGGAGAAGAAGCCCGTCCCCGGCGCCCCGAAGAAGTAGCGGCCCAGCGACAAGCCTTCCGCTTCGTCACGATCAGGTGAATCCTGCCTACCTGAGGCAACCACACGCCACCCTCACGAGTCGCACACTCGCACAACACGAACAGCACCAGGGGGGACCCATGTCCAACACCACGCCACCCATGCCCGACTTCCCACCACCCACCCCGCCGGCCACCCCGAAGAAGTCCCGCACCAACGCCATCATCATCGGCGCCGCAGCCGCCGTCATCGCCGCGATCGTCGGCACCGGCATCGTCGTCGTGCAGGCCCAGGACGACGACAGCAAGCCAGCCGCCACCGCAGAGTCGAGCGCCCCGACCGAGGCCCCGGCAACCACGGTTGCCGAGGAGCCCGAACCCGAGCTGGAACCGAGCTACGTCGAGGTTGACCCCGACAGCTTTACGATCGAGCTGCGCACCACCGACCGGCAGTGCTTCGGCTCCGCGGGCTGCAACATGACGGTCGAGCCAAAGCTGACCTTCGTCGGCGACAGCACGGACATCGATCCGGACGCTGTGTACGAGATCACCTACGAGATCCGGGGTGGCGATTCAGGGCCGGTCATCGAGACGGCCGAACTGTCGGACCAGACGAGCTTGAACTTCATGCCGACGATGCTCAGTACGGCCTCGGCGGGTTCGAAGCTGTCCGTGAAGATCACCGATGTGGTGGCTCAGGGAGTGTGAGGCGTTGTAGCTGCGCCGATCGGGGGCCCGTCGTTCCGTGACGGCGGGCCCCGCCTGTGCACCTAGTTGCAAAACCGGGGATCATGACGCATCCTGAGGCCAGTCCTGGCATGCCCGGAACCGGAAGCCTCGGACGCGGCATCATTCCCCCCGTATCTCACATCCGTCCCAGGGGGGACCCATGAGCCACCAACCGCCAGCACGAAACCCAAGACCCGGCATCGGCCGGAAGATCCTTACCTTCGGCTGCCTGCCCCTCGCCGTCCTCTTCGGCGCTTTGATCGCCCTCGGCGTGGCGCTCGACGACGGCGACGACGAGAGCGACGCCAAGGCCACCACCTCCGCGACACCCAGTACCCCCGCGCCGTCGTCGAAGAAGCCAGCCCCCAGCCCTTCCGAGTCCGACGAGGGGCCGGGTATCAGCAAGCGGCGCATGACGGAACTCAGCGTCGGCCTGGTCTGGGACAAGTACAGCGACGCGCAGAAAGACGTGCTGTGCACCGGCGTCGAGGCCTACGGGCCCGAGTGGCTGGCCGACCAGTTGCAGAGCGACAACCTCGACCACGAGTACGCTGGCCAGCTTGTTGAGGAGAAGTGCGCCAACCGCTGACCCGCAGCATCCACTGACTGGCCCGGCCGTGACCCGTTCCCACGGCCGGGCCTTCGCACGCCCCAAGGGAGGTGACCCGTGGCCAACCAGAACACCAACCCGGTCACCGAAGCGGAACTCCAGCAGATCCGCGAGCTGCACGCACAGGGCAAGGGCCGCAACGAGATCTCCCGGATCGTCGGCCGCAGCCTCCGCACCATCAGCGTCCACGCTGAACAACTCGGGCTCACCTTCGACCGCACCGCTACCGCCGTCGCCACCGAGGCCCGCAAAGTCGACGCCAAGGCGCGCCGCACCGCCATCATCGAGCGCGCCTACAGCCGCGTGGAGAAGCTCCTCGACCACCTCGACGCAGCCGAACGTGGCCAGTTCAAATTCACCACCGGCACCGTCAACGGCATCGAGACTCAAAGCCTCGACCACGTCCCAGGCCAAGAAGAGAAAGCCCTCGCAGGGGCCATCACCCAGTACCTCAACCAGGCCGTCAAGCTCGAGCAGCTCGACGGCGACCCCGGGGTGGACGCCGCCCGCTCGATGCTCGGCTCCCTCGCCGAGGGCCTGAACAAGCTGGCCGGCCTCGACGGTGGAGGGGACGACAGCGGGGAGGGCTGATGCTCGACTCGCTGCCACTCTCCCGCGCGCAGATCCGCTCGATCGCCGCCGCGACCGCGCGCATCAACATCTGGCACGGAGCCATCCGCTCCGGCAAGACGATCGCCTCGCTGATCGCCTTCCTGATCGCCGTCGCTGCGGCGCCGGCGTCCGGGCTGATCGTGATCGTGGGCCGGTCGCTGCAGACGATCGAACGGAACGTCCTCGACCCGCTTCAGGACGAGGCGCTGTTCGGGGCGGTCGCGAAGCTCGTCGTCCATACCCGCGGCGCGACGACGGCGACGATCCTCGGCCGGACGGTGCACCTGATCGGTGCGGCGGACTCCCGCGCCGAGGGCCGTCTGCGCGGGCTGACCGCGTGCCTGGCGTACGTGGACGAGGCGACGCTGATGCCGCGCGGCTTCTGGAACCAGCTCCTCGGCCGCTTGTCGGTGCCGGGGGCGCGGTTGATGGCCACGACCAACCCGGACAACCCGGGGCACTGGCTGAAGAAGGAGTTCCTCGACCGCGCCGACCAGCTCGACTTGCGCGCGTGGCACTTCACCCTCGACGACAACCCGGCGTTGGACCCCGCCTACGTCGCCTCGCTCAAGGCCGAGTACGTGGGTCTCTGGTACCGGCGGTTCATCTCCGGGCACTGGGTGCAGTCCGAGGGCGCGATCTACGAGATGTTCGACGCGCAGAAGCACGTCGTCCGGACGTTGCCGCGGATCGAACGCTGGCTGTGCGACTCGATCGACTACGGCACCGTCAACCCCTACGCCGACCTCCTCGTCGGTGTCGGCGCGGACCGGCGCCTGTACGTCGTCTCGGAGTACCGGCACGACTCGCGGACCGCACGCCGGCAGATGACCGACAGCGAGTACTCGAAGGCGCGGCGGGCGTGGCTCGCCCGGGTGCCGCAGCCGGAGACGAACGTGCTCGGGGTCGCCCCGGAGTGGACGATCGTGGACCCGTCCGCGTCGTCGTACATCGAGCAGCTCCACCGCGACGGCGTGTCCGGTGTGACGGCCGCCGACAACTCGGTCCTCGACGGGATCCGCACCGTCTCCTCGCTGTTCTCCACCGGGGACCTGCTCGTGCACGAGTCCGCGCAGGGCCTGATCGACGAGCTGCCCGGCTACTCCTGGGACGACAAGGCGGCCGAGCGCGGCGAGGACAAGCCGATCAAGGAGAACGACCACAGCGTCGACGCACTCCGCTACGGCGTACGGACGACCGAGGCCCTGTGGCGGCCATACCTACCGACCCGGTTGGAGGTGGCCGCCTGATGGCCGCAGAGGTCAAGATGCCTGTCCGTCTCCAGCTCGGGGACCTCCCGCCGTACGAGGTCGGGGCGCTGACCTTCGATCTCTCCGACGGGCCGGACAGCTTCACCACGAACCTCGCCGCAGCCCTCCGTGCAGCGGCCGACGAGATCGAACGCCCGAAGGGCAACGACCAAGGGGAGGTGCCGGATGCCGCTGCCCACGGGTAACACCGCCTGGCCGCCCCCGTACCTCGGCCCCGCCCTCGACGCCATGCACGGCTGGGACTCCTGGTGGTCCGGAGACCCCGACCGGCTGGAAGCCCTGTACGGCGGCCGGTCCGGTGGCGGCCCCGACCCGAAGCGTCTCGCCGCGACGATGAGCGGCGGCGTCTGGGGCCGGATCTCGCGCTGGTGGTGGGGCACTCCCACCGCGGCCGGGGAGCGGCGGACGAAGCTTCACGTTCCGATCGCCGGGGACCTGTGCGGCGGCAGCGCGGACCTGCTCTTCAGTGAGCCGCCGAAGTTCACCGTCGACGACGACACGACGCAGACCCGTCTCGACACCCTCGCCGACGACGGCATGCTCGCCACCCTCCAGACCGCAGCCGAGATCGGCGCCGCCCTCGGCGGGATCTACCTCCGGCCCGTCTACGACCAGGACGTCGCCGACCGGGCGTGGATCCACGCCGAGCACGCCGACCGCGCCTTGCCCGAATTCACCTGGGGCCGCCTCTCCGCAGTCACGTTCTGGCGGATCGTCCGCGAAGAGGACGGTCAGGTCTGGCGCCACCTCCAGCGGCACGAGCGCGGCCGCATCCTCCACGGCCTGTACCAGGGCACCAAGGACAACCTCGGCCGCCCGGTCCCGCTCGAGGACTCGTCGGCCACCGAGGACTACGCGCCGCTGGTCGACGCCGAGGGCGCCATGCCCACCGGCTACGACGGTCTCGACGTGGTCTACATCCCGAACCAGACGTCCCGCCGGTGGCGGTGCAAGCCGAAGCTCGCAGAGTTCGGCCGCTCCGACCTCGACGGCGTCGAACCGCTCATGGACTCCCTGGACGAGACCTACTCCAGCTGGATGCGGGACATCCGCCTCGGCAAGGGCCGCATCATCGTCCCGAACGCCTACCTCAACTCCAACGGGCCCGGGCGCGGCAGCAGCTGGAACCCGGACCAGGAGGCCTACGCCGGCCTGGAGATGCTGGTGCGGCAGGACGTCAACCAGCAGCTCACTGTGGCTCAGTTCCAGATTCGTGTGCAGGAGCACCGGGACACGGCCGAGGACCTGGTCAACCAGATCCTGCGGTCGGCCGGCTACTCCGGGCAGACCTTCGGGATCGGCGGCGACGTCGCCGTGACCGCGACCGAAGTGACGGCGCGGGAGCGGCGATCGATGACGACCCGCGGGAAGAAGATCCTGCGGTGGCGGCCCGCGCTGGCGCAGCTGGTGGAGGCGCTCCTCGCCGTCGACCAGTACGCGTTCGGCGGCGGCACCAAGCCGCAGCGGCCGACGGTCGAGTTCGAGGACAGCGTGCAGGAGGACCCGCTGTCCCTGGCGAACACCACGGACGTCCTCCGGCGGGCGCAGGCCGCGTCGACGGACACGCTGGTGCGGATGGCCCACCCCGAGTGGGACGACACGCAGGTGGCCGCCGAGGTGGCGCTGATCCAGCAGGAGAACGGTACCGGGGTGCCGGACCCGTTCCAGACGGGCGAGATGCCGTAGAGGTGGTGAGCCGCGGTGGCCGTGTCGCCGGAGATGTCCGAGGACCTGGCCGCCGCGGTCGCCGACCTGTACGAGGCCGCCGAGGGCGTACTGATCGACAAGATCCGCCGCGCCCTCACCGAAGGCTGGGACTCGCCGGTCTGGGCCGAGCTGAAGTTGGCCGCCGTCGGCAACCTCGCGTCGGCGGTCCGAGACGTGATCACGGCGCTCCAGACCGACGCCTCCGGGGCAATCGGGCAGGCTCTCGCCGAGGCGTACGACCGCGGCCAGCAGGCCGCTGTCGCCGAGCTGGGGGCCCTCGGAGTCGGCCAGGCCGCCGCGGCTGCGGTCGCTCTGCCGGCGGCCCCGGTCGTGGATCGGCTGGCGCAGGCGGTCATCGCCGACACCGGGCCCGTGTACCTGCGGATGCTCCGAGTGTCGGTGGACACGTACCGGGACGTCGTGGCCCGTGCGGCGGCGGCCCCGCTCCTCGGCGCGCAGACCCGACGACAGGCAGCACAGCGGGCGTTCGACGACTTCGCGGCCCGTGGGGTGCGCGGCTTCGTCGACCGGTCGGGACGGTCGTGGGAGCTGAGGTCGTACATCGAGGCGGCGATGCGGTCGGCGACCGCGCGCGCGTCGCTGGAGGCGCACTCGGACCGGCTTGGCGCGGCCGGGATCGATCTGGTGCTGGTGTCGCAGGCGCCGGAGGAGTGTCCGCTGTGCCGTCCGTGGGAGCGCAAGGTGCTCGCGCGCTCGGGCGCGCCCGGGAAGCGGACGGTGGAGGTCGAGCACGGTACCGAGGACGGCGAGATGGTCCGCGTGGAGGTGGCGGGGTCGCTGCCCGAGGCGCGGGCGGCGGGGCTGATGCACCCGAACTGCCGTCACCGGGTGTCGGCATATCTGCCCGGTGTCTCCCGGGTCCCGAAGGCTCAGCCGTCGCGGGGGACGTACGAGGACACGCAGCGGCAGCGGTACTACGAGCGGCAGATCCGGAAGTGGAAGCGGCTGGCGGATGCGGCCATGGATGAGCCCACGGCGAAGGCCAGGCGGGCGCGTGTGCGCGCGTATCAGGCCCGAATCCGGGAGCTGGTCGCTGAGACGGGGCTGCCCCGCAAGAGCCGCCGCGAGCAGCTCACCACGGCCCGCTGACCGGGCCCCACAGTCTTCCGCCCGCCAGGCGCGGGACGGACTGCACAACCCCCGCCAGGCGCGGGGCCGAACCATTCCGACGCGCACCAGGAGTGCACGCATGCAGAAGCGAACCCTTCCCAGGCTGGCCGGTGCTGGCTGGACGCACCCCTACCCCAAGGGCCCTTTCGACCCCTGGCTGTACGCCGACGGCGGGGACGGAGACGACTCCGGATCCGACAACGACGACAACGGTGACGAAGGCGGCGACGGCGGCCAGGACGACGACGCCGGCGGGACCGGCGACGACGACACCAAGGCCGACGACGAGGGCAAGGGCGAGAAGCCCAAGCCGAAGCCGCCCGCGAAGAAGGACGGCGAGGACCCGGCGGCCGAACTGGCGCGGCTCCGCAAGGAGCTGAAGGACGCCAACGCCGAGGCGGCCAAGGCCCGCACCGGGGCGAAGAAGCAGGCGGCCGAGGAGGCCAAGGCGCAGCTCGTCCAGGAGATGGGCAAGGCGCTCGGCCTGATCAAGGACGACAAGGACGAGGCGCCGGACCCGGCGAAGCTCACCGCCGAGATCGAGCGGACGCAGAAGGCGCACCGTGAGACGGCGATCGAGCTGGCCGTGTTCCGCGGGGCCGGGAAGCACAGCGCGGATGCGTCGGCGCTGACCGACTCCCGCTCGTTCCTGAAGTCCATCGCCGACTTGGACCCGTCTGCCGAAGGGTTCGACAAGGCCGTGTCCGCCGCCATCAAGGCCGCGGTCGCGGACAACCCCAAGCTCAAGGCGCAGACCGCGCCCGCGCGCAACAGCAGCGACTTCTCCGGCAGCTCGGAGAAGCCCAACAAGCCAACCGGCATCGAGGCCCAGCGCGAAGCACGCCGCAAGGCGCGCGCCTGAGCCTCTCCACGTAGAGAGGGCCCGCAATGGCCAACACGTTCCTGACCCCCGAGATCATCGCCACGCGGGCACTCGCCACGCTGTACGAGACGACCGTCATGGCGCAGCTCGTCCACCGCGACTACGACGGCGACTTCCGCGGCAAGCAGGGCGACACCATCACCGTCCGCAAGCCCGCCACGTTCACCGCGGCCGAGTTCAACCGCAACACCGGCATCGTGCCGCAGAACGCGACCGAGACCGGCGTCGACGTCACCCTGAACCACTTCTCCGACGTCAGCTTCAACGTGACGACGGAGCAGCTCACGCTGGAGATCGAGGACTTCGGTACGCAGCTCCTCGACCCGGCGATGGAGGCGATCGCCCAGAAGATCGACACCGACCTGCTGGCGCTCCGCAACGACGTTGTGCAGACCGTCGGCACGACCACCGGCCGGACGCTGACGGAGCCGGAGATCCTCATCGACGCCGGTAAGGTCCTCAACCAGGCCAAGGTGCCGACCACGGACCGGCACGCGGTGATCGGGCCGGTCGCGAACGCGGACTGGCTGGACTCGGACGTCCTGAAGAAGGTCAACGAGTCCGGGTCCACGGAGGCGCTGCGGGAGGCGTACCTGGGGCGGCGGCTGTTCGGGTTCGACCCGTACTGGACGCAGCACGTCACGGAGCCGGAGGAGGGTGTCGCCTTCCACCGCACGGCGTTCGCGCTGGTGACGCGGCCGCTGGAGGTGCCGCCGGGAGCCCAGGACGCCGTGATCATGAACTACAAGGGGTTCGGGCTGCGCGTGGTCTACGACTACGACATCAAGTACAAGCAGACCGTCGTCTCGGTCGACTGCCTGTACGGCACGAAGACCCTCGACGCGAACCGGGCCGTCCTGCTCCAGGGCGCCGGTTCCTGAGCCCTCCTCGGGTGGAGGTTGGTGGGTGAGAGGGGGCGCCGTGCGCTGCATTGTGCTCGGCGCCCCTCGCCCGCTGCACCTCAACCGCTGGAAGGACTGCCTCACCGAAGGCGGCCAGGATCTCGGCTGGGACATGCTCCACCTCCCCGCCCGAGGCATCACGACCGCCGACGTGGTGAACGCGTGCCGTGGGGCGGACATGCTGATCTGGGCCCGCACCCACGGCCACCAACCTGCCGGGGACATCCCCGGCATGCTGTGCGCGATCGAGGACGCAGGCACCGCCACCGTGGCCCTGCACCTCGACCTGTACTGGGGCATCCCGCACCGCGAGCAGCAGATCGGCGTGGACCCGTGGTGGTCGTGCCAGTGGGTGTTCACCGCGGACGGCGGGCACCAGGCGGAGTTCCTCGCCCGCGGCATCAATCATCACTGGCTGCCGCCGCCGCTCGGCCGCCGCTGGCTCGGCCGTAGCCGTCCGGACCGGGCCCGCTTTCCCGGCCGGATCGTGTTCGTCGGCGGTTACTCTCCCGGCATCCACGGCCAGCACCGCGCCGAGCTGCTCACGTGGGCCCGTCGCCGCTACGCGTTCGGGTTCCAGCAGTACGGGCGCGGCCGGCCGGTGTGGGGCGTCGATCTCGGTGCCCTGTACGCGTCGGCTGAGGTGGTCCTCGGCGACTCGGCTCCTGCCGCCCGGTACTGGTCGGACCGGGTGGTGTGCACGCTCGGGCGTGGGGGCCTGCTCGCGCACCCGCGCACGCAGGGCATGACCGAGCTCGGGTTCACGGACGACGTGATGCTGACCTACGACCGAGGCGACTTCCCCGGCCTCGGCGACCGCATCGACGCACTGACCGCCGCCCGCCGTCGGGAGATGACCGACGCAGCGCTCACCCTCGTCGAGGAACGGCACCTCTGGAGCCATCGCCTGCTGGACGTCGCGGAGGTGGTGTTCGGGTGCGGGTGATCATCGCGTGCGGTGGCCCACAGACGAAGTGGGGCGCCCACCTGGGGGTGCCGTCGCACCTGGTGCCGCTCCGCACCCATCACGGAGTGCCGCTGCTGTACCGCACCGTCGGCCAGGCCCGGGAGATCAGCGACGACGTCCACATCACCGCGCCCGCCGGAGACCACCGGTACAAGATCCCCGGCACCACCCTGCACGAGCAGGACGGCCGCGCACCCTCCGAGTACGCGGCCACCCGCGACCTGTGGAACCCGCGCGGCCGAACCGTGCTGCTGCTCGGCGACGTCTACTTCACCGACGCCGCCATGGCCACGATCGCCGCCTGGCGGGCGCACACCTACCGGGTGTTCGGCCGCTCCCACGGCAGCCTCATCACCGGCACCCCGTACGGCGAGATCTTCGCCGCCTCCTGGTGGCCCAGCCAGCACACCCGCCTGGACGCCCACCTCGCCGTCGTCCACGAGACTCGCGCGGCCGGCACCGTCACCCGGCCCCCGGGCTGGATGCTGCTCCGGGCGTGGCAGCGGACCCCGCTCGACCGGCACACGGTGAACCCGGCGTGCTTCTCCGAGATCCACGACTGGACCGACGACATCGACACCCCGCGCGACTATGCGCGGCACCCAGCAACCCGGGAAGGACCCGCCCCGTGGGCAACGTCATGAGGGCCCTGCCCGCCCTGCTGAAGCAGCTCGAATGGACACCGGCCCATCTGGTGCACGTCGGCGCCCACGAGGGCCAGGAGATGCCGTTCTACCGGGAGGCGGGCATCGGGCAGATCACTCTTGTCGAGCCGATCCCTGCGCTGGCCGCGCGCCTGCACCGGGCGTACCCGGAGGCGCTGGTGCACCAGTGCGCGTGCGGCAGCCAGCCCGGCCGCGAGCAGCTGCACATCATGGCCCGCACCAACCTCTCCACCCTCGCCGCACCGCAGGACATCGACCGCGTCGCGGACACGATCGACGTGGACGTCCGCCGCCTCGACGACCTCGCCCCCACCGCCGACGCCGCAGTGATCGACGCGCAGGGCCGAGAGCTGGACGTCCTCGCCGCAGCCCCGTGGCCGTCGCTGAGCCTCCTCATCGTCGAGACCTGCACCGTCGACGACCCCACCATGGCCAGCCCCTACCGGGATGTCGCCAACCTCGCCGCGAGCCACGGGTTCACCGAGGTCGCCCGCTGGGTCCGCGACTACGACTGGGTGTCCGAGTGGGGCCGCGGCCGAGGCCTGCCGCCGCGCAACGCCGAGGTCCGCGACGTCGTCTTCTACCGGCCCCGATCGTGACCGTGGCCATCCTCGTACCGTGGCGTGCCGACGGCGGCCCCCGCCAGACCGTATGGGCCTGGGTGCGACGGCAGTGGGCGCGCTGGCCGGACTGGCAGATCGTCACCGGCAGCCCGCCGGACGGGCCCTGGTCCAAGGGCGCGGCCGTCGCCGACGCTCTCCGGCAGACCGATGCTGACGTCCTGGTCGTTGCCGACGCCGACGTCTGGTCGGACGGCATCCCTGCCGCCGTCAACGCGGTGGCCGGCGGGCGGGCGCGGTGGGCGATGCCGCATCAGCTGGTGCGCCGCCTCACCGAGGACGCCACCCGTGCGGTCCTCGACGGCGCCCCGCTCGACGGACAGCCCACACAGGAGACCCACCCGGGCATGCCCGGCGGCGGCCTCGTCGTCCTCGCCCGCGACGTCCTCACCGGCGTCCCCATGGACCCGCACTTCGAGGGCTGGGGGCAGGAAGACCAGGCGTGGGCGCTCGCCCTCACCACGCTCGCCGGGCCGATGTGGCGCGGCACCGCCGACCTCACGCACCTGTGGCACCCGCCCGCCCCGCGCCGCTCCCGCGCAGTCGGCTCGACAGCGTCACTCGCCCGCTACCGCCGCTACCAGGCGGCCTCTGGCCAGGTCTCGCAGATGCGGGCGCTGGTCGCCACCTTCTGTCCGACCCCGCTGGAGGGATCACCGATGACGTACAGGTACCGCAACGGCAACACCGGGGACGAGGTGGAGTACCCGCAGCCCAACGCCCGGCTGGAGATGCTCCCGAACTGGGAGCGCATCGCCGCCCCCGCACCGGAGCCGGAGGAGCAGCCTTCCCCGGTGACAGTCCCGCCGGAGCGGCCCTCGCAGCAGGCCCCCAAGGCCGCGTGGATCGAGTACGCCACCTCGCGCGCACAGGGCACCGAGGAGGCCGCCGAGGTCGCGACGCTCACGAAGGCCGAGCTGATCGACCGCTACGGCAAGGAGACCACCGATGGCTGACCTCGTCACGAACTTCGGGAAGGGCCGCCACGTCCACTACGCGGCGCAGGCCCAGGCCGGCACGGGCGGTGCGCAGCTCGTCGCCGTGGTGCTGGAAGCCACAGGCCTGGAGGGCGACGACGCGCTCCAGGACTACGACACGCTCGCCGCGCTCCTCGCCGGAGCCAGCAACGAGCAGACGGTGATGGGCCGCAAAACGCTGACCGGGGTCACGGTGACCGTGGACGACACCGGAAACAAGACGTCGTGGACGGCCGGGGACCTGGTGTGGGCGGACGCGACGGGCAACCCCACGGGAAAGATCGTCATCGTGTTCGACCCGACCGGGGCCGGAACGGACGCGGACCTGCTGCCGCTCACGCTGCACGACTTCGTGGTCACCCCGGACGGCACGTCGATCACCGCATCCGTCGGCGCCGGCGGCATCGCCATCTCCGAGAACGCCGCATAAGGGGAAGGGGGGCGAACGCCATGCCCGTCATCGCGCTCGCCCCCGCCAGCGAAACCACCACCGCCGGACCCCTGCCCGGCCGGATCGCAACCCCCACCGCCGACCTCGTCGACGACTTCAACGACAACATCCTCGACACCGAGCTGTGGCCCGACTCGTACGGCGGCGTCACCGAGGCAGACGGCCGCGCCCAGGTGCCGTGCGGCCTGGACTACGCCGCCTACGCCTCCGGGAAGATCTACACCCTGCGGAACTCCCAGCTGTCCGTCCGCATGTACCCGGCACCGCTCGGTGATGCGCTGGTCGCCTGCTGGACTCAGCTCCTCATTCAGACCGGCACCGCGGGGACCGACCTCGTCGCCGAGTACAACGCGGTCCCCGGCACTCTCGGCATGGCCCTGCGGGTCGGCTACTTCGACCCCGAGTACCTCTCCATCCCGTACGACCCTGTGGAGCACGCGTACCTGCGTATCCGGCAGACCGGCACCGACCTGATGTGGGAGACCAGCCCCGACGGCAACACGTGGACGACCCGCCGTACCAGCCCGGCGCCCGCCTGGGTGTCTGACCCGACGCTCCAGGTGCAGCTCATCGCGCACCGCGACGACGGCACGGCGAACGTCGCGGAGTTCGATGACGTCAACGTGATCCCGCCCGTAGTGGTGGCGCCGATCGGTACGGCCGGCGGGCAGGCTGGCGCCGCCTCGTACAGCACAGCGAAGGCCACCGCGCTGACGGCTGCTGGTACAGCGGATACGGCTGGCACGGTTACGGGCGTGCGGCACATCGTGCTGGGGGCGGCCGTCGAGCAGTCGACCGGCGGACTGGCCGGGCATGCGCGTACGGCGACGGTAGGCCCGGCCCGGGAATCCGCCGGCGCGGGTTCTGTCGGGCACGCACGCGGAATGGTGCTGGGCCCCGCGGCAGAGGGAACAGCCGCCGGACCGGCAGCTGCCGTCAAGGGCGCTGGCCTTGGCCCGGCGGTCGGCGGCGAGCAGGCACGAGCCCTGACCAGCCTCGGGGAAATCCGGCTCTCAGACGCCCGCACGGTGGACAGCGGGCAGCCGGTGACCGGCAGCAAGACCACCTCCACCGGCCGAGCGGGGGCCGTGGACGATGCGCTGCCGGTCACCGCGGCCAAGACCAGCCCCTTCACGACTGCGGCCGCAGCAGACAGGGCGCAGCCCCTTGCCGTGGCCCGGGCGCAGGAGCTGACGGCCGCACGCGAGCAGGCGACCGTGGGCACGCTGACGCTGAGGAAACGGCTGACGCTGGGCACGGCCACCGCCCGCGCCCGTGCCCGCGTGCTGCACCTCCGTTCCTCCGGCGACATCGGCGCCGCCTGGAGCACCGACGACGCCAACCGGCTCCCGCTGTCCAAGCGGCTCCCGGTCGGCACTGCGCGCGCGGCAGAGGCCAGCGCCGCGCTCGCCGCCGGCCACAAGGTCCCGGTTGGCGTCGCGTCGTCGGCGGACCGTGCTGTCGAGGTGGCTGCGGGCAAGGCGCTGCCTCTCGGCGTAGCGCGCTGCACCGAGCAGGCCGCCACGACCACAGCCCGAAAGCACCGGCTGCTCCACCGGGCTGGTTGCGCAGAGGCTGGCGGCCTGATCCGGCAGCCGTTCCAGACCCGCCGCCTCCGCGCAGCGCTCGGCACGGACCGGGCGGGCCCGGTCGCGGGCATGAAGGAACGGCCGGCCGACCAGCTCACGCCCTCGTCGGGCGGTCCGAGGCTGGAGCCGTCGGTCGCCGGGCCGTCCCTCACCGCTTCGACTGTCGGCCCTTCGCTGGCCGCGACATCCACTGGAGGTGGCTGATGCCTGACGTGGGAGACGTGGTCACCGCGCAGCTCGTGGTGGCGCCGTACGACGGGACCACCCAGGCCGCGTTGACGGTGACCGCTCCGGACGGCAGTCTGTCGACGCCGGTCACCTCGAGCGAGGACGGCGGCCAGACGTGGACGGCGCCACTCACGTACACGGCGGCTGGAGTCTGGCTGCTGCACTGGACCGTGACCGGCACGGGCGCCTCGGTCGAGAACGAGCAGATCGCCGTCGCCCCCACCCCGGGCGTGAGCGCGGACGCGCGCACCTACGCGACGACGACCGACCTCGCGAACTACCTGCGAGCCGCACCGCCGCTCAACGCCCCCGGACTCCTCGCGGACGCGTCCCTGATGCTGGAGACCCGCGTCCTCGCGTACTGCCGGTATGACGTCGACGACGAGGGCATGCCCTCCGACCCGGACGTCGCCAAGGCGATCGCTCGGGCGGTGTGCGCGCAGGTCGCCTGGTGGGACGAGGTCGGCGACAGCACCGGCGCGGCCGGGGTCGGATACGGATCGGTAGCGATCGGCTCGGTGAACCTCGGCCGCTCCGTGACCAGCGTGTCGGGCGACGACTCGGCGGCCCGGCAGATCGCCCCGCAGGTCGCCGACGAACTCCGCGCCCCGCACCTCCACGACAAGCTGTACATCGGCGCGCTGACGGTGCCCTGGTGAGCCGCGTCCCAGGCTGGCTGCTACGCCACCGCATCATCATCGAGCCGTACCTGGGGGACTCCAGCACCGGCGCCCTGTACGGGGCGGCGCAGCAGGTGCGTGCGTTCGTCGACGAGCAGACCCGCGCCGTGGTCTCAGCCGGAGGCGAGCAGGTCACCTCCTCGTCGACGGCCTACACAGCGCCCGGGGTGACGGCGCCGCCGCTGTCCCGCGTGACGCTCCCCTCCGGCCGCGTCACCACGGTCATCGCCGCTCTGTCCCGCGACGGCGGCGGCCTGCCCACACCGGACCACGTGGAGATCCAACTCCAGTAAGGGGGCTGTCGTGGCGCAGCGTTTCCGACTCGACTTCAACGGGGCAGCGGTCGAGCGGAACCTCCGCGCCGCCGCCGCCCGCGGCCTGCTCCTGGCCGCCGAGCACGTGCTGGCCGAGTCCCAGGCGGTCGTCCCCCTCGACGAGGGGCCGCTCCAGAACTCGGGCACGGCCAGCGTCGACGAGGGCGACCTGACGGCCGCCGTCGCCTACGACACCCCGTATGCCGTCCGCCAGCACGAGGAGCTGGACTGGCGGCACGCGCCCGGCAGGCAGGCTAAGTACCTGGAACAGCCACTGAACGCGAACCGCGGGCCGGTGCAGCGGCTCATCGCTGCGGAGCTGAGGCGGGCCCTGCGGTGAGTACCCACGACGCTGATCTGTTCCGGGGCGTCGCCGAGCTCCTCGACGCCGAGGGGGTCGGCACGTTCGCCCCGGACGCGGTCCTGCCGGCCGACGTGACGGGCATCGTCCTCGGCAAGGTCCCGGACGGCCCCGACCGGGTGCTGGGCCTGACCCCGTACCCGGTGGCCGACGACGACAGCACCGACTCGGTCACCGGCATCCAGGCGCGCATGCGCTGGGGCACGGACGCGACCGGGCTCGTCGCGCTGGCCGACGACGTCTTCAACGTCCTCCACAACCGGCGTAGCTACCTGCTGCGCGGGGTGTGGGTGGAGATCTCCTGGCGCAACTCGCAGGCGTGGATCGGCCAGGACACGCGCGGCCGCATGGAGCTGGTCGGCAACTACTACTTCCGGACCGTGCGGACCGGACCTCACCTGAACCCCTGAGGAGGGCCTGATGTCGACTCCTGTCGAGACCACCGAGACCGAGCTGGCACGCGAGTGGCGGCTCGAAGTGAACATGGGCACCGACGAGGCTCCGGACTGGCAGCTCTGCCCGGGCGTCCGCGAGTTCCAGCCGTCGGCCGAGCCCAACATCGAGGACTCCAGCGACTACGACTCGGACGGCTGGGCCGGAAACACGAAGACCGCGCAGGCCTGGGAGCTGTCGGTCACGATCCGCCGCAAGGCGAACAAGGCGCAGAAGGTGTACCACCCCGTCCACGAGGCGATCCGTGTGGCGTCCGACGAGTACGGCGAGGCAAACCTCGTGCCCCTGCGGTGGATGAACCGGCAGGGCCTCCCCGAGGCGTACGAGGGCAAGGCCATCCCCACCTGGGCACCCGCGGGCGGCGAGTACTCCGCCCTCGGCGAGGTCGAGATCACGTTCACCGGCGACGGCCCCCGCACCCAGATCGACAACCCGCTGGCAGGGAGCTGATGGCCGCCCAGTTCGAGGCCCTCGGCGACTTCCTCGACGACTACCTGGAGCTGCCCGTCCTCACCGAGGGCGGGCAGACCCGCGTCTACCGCATCCCATCGCCGTCCGCCCGCGCGGGCCTGCGCGTCGAGCAGATCACGAAGATGGCCGCGAAGCTCTACCTCAACGGCACTGAGCCTGACGAGGGCGTCCTCGACGATAGCGAGGAACGCGACCTGTATCGGCTCGTCCTCGGTCCCGTCCACGACGAGATCGCCGCCGATCTGTCCTGGACCCGCTTCCGGCACGTCGCCATGACCACGATGGTGTGGGTCCTCAACGATCGGGAGACCGCCGCCAAGTTCTGGCACTCGGGCGGCGACCCTTCTCTCTTGGCCCCGAATCGGGAAGCCCGTCGCCAGCAGAGGTCAGCGCCCTCGGCGTCGGCCGCGGCGAACGGGACCCGGTCACGGGGCTCTACGAGTGGTACGAAGGCGGGCTCCCCCCGGCGTCGCAAGCGCGGCAGCAGGGCAAGCGGGTAACCCGCACCGACCTGCTGGAGCAGTGGCCGCTGGTCGAGGCCGACTTCCAGGACACCTACGCCCTCGACCTCAACGACGACGGACTGCTGGACCGCCGGTCGTGGCGCTGGTTCCAGACCCGCCTCTACGGCCTCGTCTCCGCAGAGTCCCGCGTCTCGCGGCACTTCGCACCTCCCCCACCCAAGCAATCCAGACGGAGGAGGTAGCCGTGGCTCTCGTCGTCGGTGAACTCACAGGCATGATCTCGCTGAACGCCGACGGAGTGCCCACCGCGCTCCGTCGCGCCGAGGGAGCCATGCGGGCCTCCGGGCAGCGCATGGCCTCCGACGCCGACAACGCGGGCCAGCAGGCCGGGCAGCAGCTCGGCGAAGGCTACGTCCGTGGCGCCGACGGCCGTATCCGGGACCTGCGGGGCCGGTTCGTGTCAGCGGTCCGCGCGGCCGGCGACGACGCCACCGCCGCGGCGCGCCGGGCCGGTGGCGACGCGGGGGACGCCCTCGGTGACGGCCTCGCAGACTCCGGCGGGGAAGGCGCCGACGAGGCCGGGCAGACGATCGGCGACCGCCTGAAGGGCAGCCTCCAGCTGGCCGCGGCTGGTGTCGGGCTCGCGGCCGGGGCGATCCTCATGTCGTCGATGCAGGAGGCCCTCGACCAGTCGCAGATCACGGCGCGGCTCGGCGCGCAGCTGGGGACGACGCCGGCGGTGGCGCAGCAGTACGGCAAGATCGCCGGGCAGTTGTTCAAGGAGGCGATCGTCACCGACTTCCAGCAGGGCGCGGACACGATCAGGGCGATCGCGGGGTCGGGGCTGCTGCCGCCGGGGGCGACGAACAAGCAGATCCAGTCGATCGCCGCGAACGCCGCCGACCTAGCCAACTCGTTCGAGATCGATGTGTCGTTGGCCGCGCAGGCGGCCGGGTCGGCGGTGAAGAACGGTCTGGCGAAGGACTCGAAGGCCGCGTTCGACCTCCTCACGAAGGGCATGACCGGCCTCGGCCCCGCAGGCGAGGACCTCGCGGAGACGTTCCGGGAGTACGGGCCGATCTTCAAGACGGCCGGCCTGTCCGGTCAGACCGCTCTCGGCCTGATCCGGCAGGGCATCGAGGGGGGCTGGGTCCAGGACACCGACAAGATCGCCGACGCTTTCAAGGAGCTGAACCTCCGCGTCACGTCCGGGGCCAAGGGATCCATGGATGCGCTGAAGAGTATCGGCCTGAACTCCAAGCAGATCATGGACGACATGGCTGCGGGCGGCGCCAAGGGCGAGAAGGCCATGGACCAGGTCATCGACGCCCTGGTCGAGATGGGCCCGGAGACGGCCGGCGTGAAGCAGGCCGTGCAGGAGTTGTTCGGCGGCCCTGGCGAGGACTTGGGCGCGGCCCTGTTCGCGCTGGACGTGGACAAGGCGTCCGCGGCGATGGGCGGCGCGGAAGGCGCGGCGGACAAGCTGGGCACCGGGCTGCGGGACAACGCCGGCGCGAAGGTGACCGCGTTCAAGAACACGATGCAGCAGAACCTCGTGGAGTTCCTCGGCACCGAGGTGATCCCCCGGCTGGAGAAGGTGTTCTCCTTCGTCCAGGAGCACTCGGGCGTGTTCCTCGCGGCGGCTGCCGGGGTGACGGCGCTGGGTGCCGCGTTCTCGCTGGCGGCGCTCGGCGTGTGGGCGATGAACAGCGCGATGCTCGCCAACCCCATGTTCTGGATCATCGCTGGTATCGCGGCAGCGGTCGCCGGGCTGGTGATCCTCATCGTCCTGTACTGGGACGAGATCAAGATGTACACGATGATGGCCTGGGACTGGGTCGTCGCCAAGCTCGTCGCCGCGAAGGACGGCATCCTTGCCGCGATCGGCTGGCTCGGCTCCATCCCCGGCAAGATCTCGAAGTGGTTCGGTCAGGCGAAGGACTGGGCCGTCCAGAAGATGACAGCCCTGGTCAACTGGGCGAAGGGCCTGCCGGGCCGGATCGGCTCGGCGATCGCGGGCCTCTCGTCGACTCTGTGGAACGCGGCGACGCGCTACTTCCAGCGGTTCAGGGACGCTGCGGCAGCGAAGGTCACGTCCATGATCTCGTGGGTGCGTGGACTGCCCGGGCGGATCGCCCGCGCGATCGGGAACCTTGGGTCCCTGCTGGTCAGCAAGGGCCGTGACGTGGTCCGCGGGCTGTGGAACGGCATCAAGTCCATGGGCAGCTGGTTGCGTTCGACGCTGATCAGCTGGGCCAAGAACCTGATCCCGGGGCCGATCGCCAAGGCCCTCGGTATCGCCAGCCCGTCGAAGGTGATGGCGAAGCAGGTCGGTCGGTGGATCCCGCGGGGCATCGTGGCGGGTATCGAGTCGACGCAGGGCGAGGTCGACCGGACGATGGCGAATCTCGTGAGCACGCCAACGCCTTCTGCTTCGTACGCCGGCGCGGTCGGCTCGGCGGTAGGCGGCGGGAGCGGGCGTCCCGGCTCGAGTTCGAACCCTGTACGGATCACGGCGGGTGATGCGTGGGGCGACCTGATGATCAAGACCATTCGTGACCGTGTCGGCGTCAGCGGCGGCGACGTACAACTCGTGCTGGGGAGGTAAACGTGGCGTTCCCCGAGGAGCCGCTGGGTCTCACCGCGGAGATGTTGGTCGAGGGGGTGTGGACGGACTTCACGAAGGACGTCTACACCCGCTCCCCGATCACTCACCAGCGGGGTATCCGCAACGAGGGCGCCGTCGCTGACCCTGCCTCGGTGCCGATGACGATCAACAACAAGGACGGCAAGTACTCGCCGCGCAACCCCATGAGCCCGTACTACGGGAAGATCGGCCGCAACACGCGCGTACGCCTGACCATGCCTGGCGGCCCGCGCCACCTGCTCCTCACCGACGTAGCCGGGTCGGGCGCCACCACCCCGAACAGTCCGGCCGTGGACATCACCGGCAGCATCGACGTACGCGTCGAGGTGGACCTGTCCGCGTGGGTGCCTGGGCAGACGATCGACCTGTGCGGGAAGTACGACTCCAGCGGACCCCTGCGGTCGTGGCTCATGATGATCGGCCCCACCGGCGGCATCGTCTTCCGCACCAGCGCCGACGGCACAGCCATCCTCGAGTGGACCTCCACAGACCCCGTACCCCTCACACGTACGGGACTCCGCTCCACCTACGACAGCGCCACCAGCACGTACACCCACTACATTGGCCCGTCCGTCGACGGGCCCTGGACACAGCTCGGCGACGCCACGAGCAGCGGCGTCGCCAGCCCTCTGTTCAGTACGTCGGCACCGCTGGCGATCGGCGACGTCACGGCAGGACTGCACTCCCTTCCCACTGGCGTCCACGTCTACGCCTTCCAGCTCCGCTCCGGCATTGATGGGGCTGTGGTCGCCGACGTGGACTGCGCTGCGCTGCCTCTCGGCGATGCTCCCTTCACAGACGGCACCGGTCTGGCCTGGTCTGTCCAGGGGGGCGCTGCCATCAGCGACCGCGCGACCCGCTTCGTCGGCGAGATCAGCGAGTGGCCGCAGAAGTGGGTACCGTCTGGCGCGGACGCGTGGGTGCCCGTGCAGGCCGCCGGCATCTTGCGCCGTCTGGGCCGGGGGACCAAGCCTGTCGACAGTGCGCTTCGGCACCGCATCCCGTCCTACGAGCCGATGGCGTACTGGCCCATGGAGGAGGGGCAGGACGCCACGAAGGCGTACTCGCCGGTGGCGGGGATCGACCCGCTCAGCTTCAGCCAGGCGAACTGGGCCGCCGACTCGTCACTGCCGTCGTCGGCGCCGCTGCCCACGGTCGGATCCCAGTCCGGGAACCTGTCGCACCTGTCCGGCATGGTCCGCAACTACTCGTGGGACAGCCTGCCCGTCTGGTCGGTCATCTGGATGTACCACCTGCCGCAGGCCCCAGCCGCCCGACAGACGGTCCTACTGATCCGCTCGACCGGCACCGTGAGGGACTGGTACATCCAGTTCGGGCCGGACGACTCCCGCATCCTCGGGCTCGGGCGCGAGGGCGAAACCCTCGTCGACCGCACGATCCTGACCGGCACCCGCATCTTCGGCAAGTGGCTCAAGTCCCGGTTCACGATGCAGCAGGAGTCGGGCGGCAACGCGCGGTTCATCCTCGTCTGGCAGGACATAGACGGCGAGGCCATGAACTACTCGAACACCCTGCCCGGCGTCACCGGCCGGCCGACCGGAGTCGCCTCCCCACCCGGCGGCTACTCCGCGAACCTCCAGGGCATGGGCATCGGGCACATCTCGGCATGGGACGAGTACGACCCCGTCGCCTACGACAACGCCATCAACGCGTGGTCCGGGGAGACGGCCGGGGCCCGCATGCTGCGCCTGGCCGACGAGGAAGGCATCCCCGTCACCCTGACCGGAGACCCGGCAAAGACAGACCCGGTCGGCTACCAGAAACTGTCACCGGTCCTCGACTTGGTGAGGACGGCCGCAGACTCGGACGGTGGCCTGCTGACCGAGGACCAGACGGCGCTGCGGCTGCTGTACCGGCCCCGGTCGACGCTGTACTCGCAGGAGCCCGCGCTGGTGCTGGACTACGCGCAGGGGCAGATTGCTGCGCCGCTGGAGCCGGTCGACGACGACACCAGCATCCGCAACGACGTCAAGGTCACCCGTGACCAGGGCGGGTCCACCCGGGTGGTCCTCGCCTCCGGTCCACTGTCGGTCCTCGACCCGCCGGACGGGGTCGGCGTCTACGACGACTCCATCACCCTGTCGCTGGCCACCGACGAGCAGACCGAGGGTAAGGCGTACTGGGAGCTGCACCTGGGAACCTGGGACGAGCCCCGCTACCCGGCCGTCACGATCAACCTGCACCGCCACCCGGACCTGATCCCGGCGGTGCTGGCCCTGCGTGAGGGCGACGTCATCCGGCTGGTCAACATGCCCACCTGGGTGGCGCCGGACGACGTGGACCTGATGGTCCGCGGGCTGAAGGAGACGCTGCTGCCTCGTACGTGGACCATCACGTACGACTGCGTGCCGGCCGGACCGTGGCAAGTCGGCGTGGTCGGCGACACCGAGCGGGGCCGGGTCGACGTCGATGCCGGCGGCTCCAGCCTGGCCCTGCCGTCCACCTCGACGGACGGGCAGCTGCTGGTTCACACCCCGGCACCCGGGCCCTCGGGCGCGCTGCCGTGGATCGCGTCGGCGGGCCCGGCACCCACGTACCCGGCCGAGTTCCCCTTCGACGTGCGCTTCGGCGGGGAGACGGCGCGGGTGACTGCGTGCGTTCCGGCCGCCTACGACGCGTTCGGCCGGACCGTCAGCAACGGCTGGGGGGTGGCCGACTGCGGGTTCACGTGGGTCGGGGCGCTCGGCTCCGACTCGGACCGGGCGGTGTCCGGCGGCGTCGCCACGATCACGCTGGCGTCGGTGAAGGACACGGCCCGTTTCCAGCGGATCGTCTCGCAGATCACCGACTGCGAAGTCCTCACGCGGATGAGTGTCAGCCAGGTGGCGACGGGGTCGGGGATCATTCCGTCGATCCTGCTGCGCTACACCGGCAACGACACCTTCTACCGGGCTCGGGTCCGCTTCAACCCGGGCGGGGCCATGACGGCTGAGGTGACCCGCGCCTACACGCAGGTCGGCGGGAGTACCACGCTGCCGTTCACGTACACGGCGGGCGCCTGGTTCTGGGTGCGGGCCCGGCTGACCGGGGACCGCGTGCAGTTGCGGGTGTGGCCGGACGGGCAGCAGGAGCCGACCGTGTGGTACGCGGACCAGACGATCACTGCGGATCCGATTCCGTCCGGCGAGGTTGGGGTCACGGCCAGCACCTTCGGCGGCAACACGAACGCCAACCCCCAGGTGCGGTACGACGATTTTCGGGTGATCACCCCGCAGCTGATGACCGTGGAGCGGTCACTGAGCGGGATCGTCAAGGCCCACGCCGTGGGCACCGACTTGTCCCTGGCCGCACCGGCCCGACTCGCCCTGTAGGAGGTATCTCGTGCCGTATGAGCCCTGGCAGCCAGGCATGATCATCAGTCAGAGTCGGCTCGCGTCGATCTCGCCCACGTGGGGGGACTGGACGCCGGTCTGGACGACGTCCGGCGCGTCGACACCGTCGTTCGGGGACGCGAGCGTGTCCGCGCGGTGGGCGCAGTCCGCGCTCACCGTGCACTTCCGGGTCGACATCGTCTTCGGAGCGCTGACGAACTTCGGGTCGGGCACGGACAACTGGCGGCTCTCTACCCCGGTCCCGGCCGCGTCGACGATCGGCGGGTGCGGCTCGGGCGAGATCCAGCGGAACAACCCCCCGTCCGGATACGGGGCGGGTGCGGGCACCCGGCAGCCGATCCGCGTCCGGCTGACGACTACCCAGACGTTCGAGTTCGAGATGTCCGGCGGCAACATCAACGCCATCAGCACCGTGTCGGGCGCGGGCCTGATCGACGCGGCTACTCCGTGGTCGTGGGACACCGGGTCGTCGCTGCGGTTCTGGGGCACCTACGAGGCCGCCCCCTGACCCGTCCTCGCTCGTCTCTGCCCCGCGCCGTCCTGGCCCGGGGCCTTTCTCATCTGGAGGCCCTATGGCCACACCCATGTCCGCGTCGGCGTTCGTCAAGGCGCTGCGAGACGAGGGCCTGACCGTCGTCGAGGTGGGCGACTGGCGCGACCACAACCGCAACCACAAGGGCGCCTGGGGCCCCGTCAACGGGGTGATGATCCACCACACCGTCACCAGGGGCAGCGCCCGGACCGTCGACATCTGCCGCCACGGCTACGCCAGCCTGCCCGGCCCGCTGTGCCACGGCGTCATCACCAAGGACGGCCGCGTGCACCTGGTCGGCTACGGCCGCGCCAACCACGCCGGCCTCGGCGACGACGACGTACTGCGCGCCGTCGTCAACGAGAAGCCGCTGCCCGCCGACAACGAGGCGAACACCGACGGCAACCGGCACTTCTACGGCTTCGAATGCGAGAACCTCGGCGACGGCAAGGACCCATGGCCGGCCGTCCAGCTCGAGGCGATCGAGCGCGCGGCCGCCGCGATCTGCCGTCACCACGGCTGGAACGAACGGTCGGTGATCGGCCACCTCGAGTGGCAGCCCGGCAAGGTCGACCCCCGCGGCTTCACCATGGCGTCGATGCGCGCCCGCATCGCCGACCGCCTCCACAGCAACCCCAGCAGCAACTGGAAACCCAGCACGCCCAGCACTCCCAAGGAGGATCTCGACATGGACAAGGGCGACGTCTTCGACGCGACCTGGGACACCGACAAGCTTCCGGCACCGTCGTTCGCGCCGGACGTGAAGAAGAACCCGCGCTGGACGGCGTCCAGTTACATCCGCTCGATCTACAACGCGGTGGCCGGCCTGCCCGCCGCGCTCGCCGCGCTTCGCAAGGACGTCGCCGCGCTGCGCGCCGACATCGCCGCCCTCAAGAAGGAGTCCTGACCCATGCCCGAGCTGCACTTCGACGGTGAGACCGTCGTGAAGACCGCCGCCTCCTACGGCCGCGACCTCGCCGAGCGCACCCTGTCCACTGCCGTCGTCGCGGCTGGCGGTGTCGCCGTGGCAGCGGGCCCGGCCGACATGTTCCACGCGACGTTCTGGCAGACCATGGCGGCCGCCGGGATCGCGGCCGCCGGGTCCCTGATCAAGGGGATGCTGGCACGCGCCTTCGGCACCAAGAACTCAGCGAGCCTGGCCAAGGGCGTCTGATGCGGGACGCGGTGGCACGGTCAGCAGCCGTCCACCGCCTCTCGCGCACCATCCCTCACTGCACCATCGGAGGACGCCCGTGGACGCTGCGACGCTCGGCGCCGTCGGAACCATCGTCGTCGGGCTCGCAGCCGCTGGCGCCGCGCTCATCGGGCACCGCGGCGCCAACGCGGCCAGCCAGTCAGGCGCCGTCCTCGGCGGCTACTCGACCCTCGTCGACAACCTCCAAGAGGAACGGGCGCAGCTACGCGACCGCGTCGCCGAGAACGAACGGCTCCTCGCAGCCGCCTACGCGGAACTCGCCTCCGAACGCGCCGACAAGGCCGCCCTCCAGGCGCGGATCGCGGAGCTCACCAACGAGAACCAGCAGCTACGCGAGCGGATCACCGCGCTAGGGGGACAGCCCACGTGAGTCGTCATGGTCAGCCTGTCCTTGCGCAACGCTGGCGGTCGCTGGCGGTCGCTGCGGTACTGCTGGTGCTGGCTGGGGCGGTGGTCCTGGTGTGGCTACGGATCAACTCGGAGGCCCGGCGGGCGGACGAGCTGGCTGCCGAGGCCAACAAGCGCGGCGACGCCGTGAGTACGTTGGCCGGAGACGTGCGGTTGCTGCGCGCGCAGGTGTCCGCGGAGGGCAAGACGCCGGCGGCGCCGGATCCGGCGACTGCTGTCGACGATCTGCCTCAGCGGGCGGAGGTGCCGGTGCCGATCCCGGGCCCGAAGGGGGACCCGGGGCGCCCGGGGCGGAACGGGTCGCCGGGGCCTGCCGGGGAGGACGGCACCCCGGGCGAGGACGGCACGGACGGGGCGCCCGGCGAGGCGGGCGAGCCTGGTGCGGCCGGCGCCGACGGCACGGACGGGGCACAGGGACCGCAGGGCGAGCCCGGCCCGGCCGGGCCAGCGGGGCCCGCGGGTCCGGCCGGACCGCAGGGGGAGCAGGGGCCGCGCGGCGAGCCCGGCCCGGCGGGACCGAACTGCCCGGCGGGCTACAGTCTCCAGCCACCGCCGGATGACCCGGATGCGCTGGTGTGCCGCCGGGACAACCCGGCCGAAGACGGCGAGAGCTCAGAGACTCCGGGGCCGCTCGCTCTGGCGCTGGACCCGAACCGCCGGCAGTACCCGTGAGAGCTTGGCCCCCATCGCCTTCGGGCGGTGGGGGCCGTTTCGTCTTGCCCGGGCGATCTCGAACCAGAGCCGCCACAGAAAAGGGTCCCGCCCCATACCCTGACAGTGACGAAGCTGTAAGAGAGGGGCGAGACCGTGCCATCTGATGCTACCCCGGACCCGTACACCGACCCGCTGGTCTTCGGACAACGTCTCCAGATCCTTCGCACCCGCCGCGGGTTGACGCGCGAGCAGCTCGGCGGGCTCGCCGGCCGATCTGGCTCCTGGGTGAAGGGCGTGGAGACCGGGCGGCTGAAGACACCGAAGCTCGAGGTTGTGCTGCGGCTGGCCGAGATCCTCCGGGTCCGGGACCTGTCCGACCTGACCGGGGACCAGTCCGTCAGCGTCGACCTCTTCACCGGCCCCGGCCACCCGCGCTTGCCCGCGGTGAAGGCGGCCGTGGACGCCTTCCCGCTCGGCGCCCGCCGCGAAGCACCGCCGGCCGCGCACCTTCGCGCGCGGCTGGCCCGCGCCTGGACTGCTCGGCACGAGGCCCCGAACCACCGCGACGTGGTGGGCGCGCTGCTGCCCGATCTGATCCGGGACGCGCAGGCCGCCGTGCGGCAGGCCGAGAGCAGCGCGGAGCGGCGGGCTGCGCACGCGATCCTCGCCGAGGTCTACTCGCTGTCGCAGTTCTTCGTGGCGTACCAGCCGGACGCCGCCCTGCTGTGGCGCGTCGCCGAGCGCGGCCTCATCGCGGCGCAGGAGTCCGAGGACCCACACGCCATCGGCGTCGCCGCCTGGCTCGCCGCGCAGGCGCACCGCGATAGCGGGCCCGCGCACTTCGATGCCGCCGACGCCATCACCATGGACGTCCTCCGCTTCCTCGAACCCCAACTCCCCGACGCCACCGACGACGTCCGGGCGATCGCTGGCGCTCTGCAGTTCGAGGCTGGCTATACGGCTGCGCGCCGCAGCGAAACGGGCACGGCATGGGCGTGGTGGGACAAGGCGGAGAAGACCGCGAAGAAGCTACCGCCGGACTACTACCACCCGGTCACCTCGTTCTCCCGGGCCATCATGGGTGCGCACGCGGTGACGGTCGCGGTGGAGCTGCACCAGGGTGGGGAGTCGGTGCGGCAGGCCGCGAAGGCGGACAAGGCCGTCATCAAGTCCCGCCCGCGGCGGGCCCGGCACCGGATCGAGGAGGCCCGCGGCTACCAACTGGACGGACAGCCGGACGTCGCACTGGCCACGCTGGACAAGGCGCACGAGGCCGCCCCAGAGACGATCCGCTACAACGGCTACGCCAAGCGCATCGTCCTCGAGGAGACCGAGGCGAAGAGCGAGCCCCGCCGCCGGCGCGCATCCGAACTGGCGGTCAAGCTCGGGCTGCTGGCCGCCTGAACGAGGGGGCACAAACTGTGCCCCTGCCCTACTCCGGCTGCTCCTACGGTCACATGTGTGAGACGGATCACCACGAGCGTAGGGGGCAGCATGCCGAGCGACGCCAGGACCAGAGCGCACGACATACCGCCCGACGTGCTGGCCGTCCTCGTCCTGCCGGACCCCGCCGTGATCCTGGAGGACCAGCGGCGCGGCGCCCTGTGCGTCTGGGACAAGACCCCGCTGACGCTGGCGACGGCCGTCGACCTCGGCGAGCTGGACAGTCCGATCGGCCGCTGGTGGCCGCGCTCCTGCCCGGCCTGCGTCGCCGACCGCGCGCACCGCGGTCTCCTCGAGCACGCGCCCGGCTGCGAGGCCTGCCGGAAGCAGCCGTCGCCCGGGGAGCCCACCGTGTGCGAGACGGCCCGGGTCCTGTACCGCCTCGTGAAGGAAGGCCGCCGCCATGGCTGAGGATCAGGACCGGCCGGTCCTGCCCGGCCACGAGATGGGTTACTGCTGGGTGAAGTTCGGGCCGCGGGAGCTGCACTGCTGCCGCGAGCCGTACCACTCCGACGATGACGGCCGGGGCGGCCACTGGACGCCCTACGGCGGCGGTCCCCAGACGGTTCGTTCCCGGTTGTCACCGCGGCGATGAGACCCCGCTCCTGGCACGATTCCACGCCGGCCGTGCCGGGAGCGGTCCCCTGCGGCCCGTCTCCGTCCCCCGTCGGGGGCGGGCCGCTCAACGGCGTACGAGTTCCTCGAGCTCTACGCCCATCGCGTCGGCGATGCGGATCAGGGTGTCGAGGACTGGCGAGGAGTGGCCGTTCTCGATCCGGCTGTACGTCGCGACGTCGATGCCCGAGCGGCCGCAGACGTCGAGCTGCGTGAGGTTCAGGTGCTCGCGTACGCGGCGGATCTGCTCCCCGACCTGGCGGCGGCGGGCGGTGACCCGCTCGTCGGGCGGGGTGGGACGTGGCACTGGTCCACCCCACCCGCAGCATGATCAAATGTGATTAGGGTCGACCCTAATTTGTTTGATCATGTAGGCGGTGGGCATCCAGGGCGGTAAGACGACGAGAACACGCGCAACCGAAGCGCACGTTCGAGTGACGCGCCGAGTAGAGATCTTGCGCAGGGCAACCTTCTACAGCACAGGCAGAAGCCCCACAGACTGCCCGCTCCGAGCGCTTCCCAGGCGGCAAGGAGATGGGCAGCGGTGCCCCCGGCGACGGCCGGGGGCACCGTCACTTCCAGGCGATCTCCACCGCGTCCCGGTCCCAGTACGTGCCACCCGGGCGACGCCCCGTCTTCGCCGGCAACACCCGCACCGTCATCGCCCAGTCGATGACCGCACGCTGCCGCGACAGATCCAACCCCTTCCACGCGGCTTCCACATCCTCAACACCGAGGAGACCCACAACGGGGTTCACCTGCACCGCCGTCGCCAGGATCGCCTCGGCTTTCTCCTTCCGGGCCCGCGCCGAAGCCCTCGCCACCCGCCACTCCTGCATGTCGATCTCACCGGCGCCGAACTCCGCGGCCAGATCGTCGAGATCCTTCCGGGCCGCCCGCAGGTCCTCCTGCGCACCCCGGACGTCGACCGGGTCCTGCTCACGACCCGCGAACAGATCGGCCGCGTCCGCACGCTGGAGCCGCTTCAGCAGGTGCGTCTGCACCCACTTGTCGAGCAGCACCAGGTCCCGCACCACACACGAGTTCTTCCGGCACTTGTACTTCTTCGGCTCGCCCTTCCGCTTGAAGAACGACGTCAGCGCCTCCCCGCACACCCCGCACTGGTAGATGCCGCTGCCGAGGTACTTCCGCACGTTGTGGGCGGTGGAGACGCGGCTCGGGTCGGCGAAGATGTCGCAGAGGCTGCGCCATGTCGCCTCGTCGAGGGCGGCGTCCCACTTCGACCGGCCGGCCTCTTCGCCGCGGTGCTGGAGGATGCCCGCGTTGCGGGGGCGCTTCAGCATGCGGACGACGCTGCCGCCTTCCCAGCGGGCGCCGGTGCTGGTGGGGAGTTTCCGCAGGTTGAGGTCGGCGGCGACGGAGCGGGCGGATGCGCCGGCGAGGATCGCTTCGGCGCTCTCACGGATGACGGCGATCTCCTCGGGGATCGGGGTGACGCCGTCTTCTTCCCAGCCGTAGGGGCGGGGGCCGCCGCTCCATTCGCCGCGGCCGACCTTCTGTTCGCGGGCGCGGCGCTGTCGCTCGACCATGCGCTCGACTTCGTAGCGGGCCTGGACGCCGAGTTGCCGGGCGATCATCCGGCCGGTGGCGGTAGCGAGGTCGAGGGTGCCTGCCTTGACGGTGCGTGTCTGGACACGGCGGGGCTCGCAGACGTCGATGTACTCCTCGAGCTCCGTCGGTCGGCGGTGGAGGCGGTCGGTGTGCCAGGCGATGACGGTGCCGTAGAGGCCGTTGCGGAGGCCGTCGAGCATCTGTTGGTAGCCGGGGCGGGGCTTGCCGCTGTAGGCGCTCAGGTCGTTGTCGGTGTAGGTGTGGACAACGGTGAGGCCGAGTTCGGTGGCGAGCTTCTCGCAGTCTTCGCGCTGGCGGTCGATGCCGAGACCGCCGCCTTCGCGGTCTTCGCTCATGCGGCAGTAGATGCAGGCGAGCTGGGGGTCGGCAGGGTCAGTGGGCATGCCTCAGCATGGCACGCCAGGGGAGGCTTTCGCAGGCGTTCGGCAGGCCCAGGGCCTGGCCGCGGGTCTGGGCCTTCTGGCTCTTCCCGTAGCGGGTGAAGTCGGGGATGTTGAGGGACAGCGTGGACCAGAAGCCGATCATGCCCATCAGGGAGGGCCAGAACAGCTTCCAGAAGTCGCCGCCCCAGCCCAGCCTCGAGGGCTGGTCGAAGAGCGGGCCGAAGCCGCCCGCCTTGTCCGCCATCCACCACAGCATCACGAAGGCGCCGACGAGGACGAAGGGCGCCGCCCAGTTCTCGAAGCGGCGGATGGTCTCCATGCCCCGGTAGATGATGGCGACCTGGAGCGCCCAGAAGATGGCGAAGGACAGCCACATGGTCCAGGCGTGGCCGCCGAACGTCCCCGCGTTCGTCCAGCCGTCGCCGATCAGCTTGCCGGCCAGGAAGTAGATCGCCTCGCCGCCGATCCAGGTCTGGATGCCGAACCAGCCGCAGGCCACCAACGCCCGTACGACGGCGGGCAGGTTGGCCCCCCGGATGCCGAAGGAGGCGCGGGCGAATACCGGGAACGGGATGCCGTACTTGGGTCCGGCGTGCCCGGTGAGCAGCATCGGGGCGAGGACGATCAGGTTGGCCAGGGCGATGGTGAACACCGCCTGCTTCCAGTCCATGCCGACCGCGATGAGACCGGAGGCGAGCGTCCAGGAGGCCGTGTTGTGGGCCATGCCGACCCACAGGGCGGAGAAGTTGTACGTGGTCCAGGTGCGCCCCTCGACGGGGACGGGCAGCAGGTCCTCGTTGGCGTAGGGGCCGCTCGGCGGCGGGGAGCCCGGGGCGAGCTCCACGCGCCCGTCGGGGAGGGTGACTTGGGCGGACGGCGGTATGGCCGTGGGCGCGGTGTCGGTCATGGGCAGGCCAATCATGCGGTGGGACGGGAGAGGCCGTGCGGGCGGTGCCGAGGGGGGTACGCGGGTGCGCCCTGGGGCCCGCCCCTCGGTGCGGGGCGGGCAGCGGTGGCTCAGGCGTTGACGGCCGGGATGACCTTCGTGCCGTAGGTGTCGATCACGGCTTCCTGCGCGTCGTGCATGTCGTACAGCGCGAACTGGTCGACGCCGAGGGCGCGCAGGGCGGTCAGCTTCTCGATGTGCTTCTCGACCGGTCCGATCAGGCAGAACCGGTCGACGATCTCGTCCGGCACGAACTGCGTGTCCGGGTTGCCGCTGCGCCCGTGGTGGGCGTAGTCGTAGCCCTCGCGGGCCTTGATGTAGTCGGTGAGTTCGTCGGGTACGGCGCCGCTGTGGGCGCCGTACTTGGCGACCAGGTCGGCGACGTGGTTGCCGACCATGCCGCCGAACCAGCGGCACTGCTCGCGGGCGTGGGCGAGGGCCTCGGGCGAGTCGTCGGCGGTGACGTAGGCCGGGGCGGCGACGCAGACCGTCACGTCCGAGGGGTCGCGTCCGGCGGCCTCGGCGGCGTCCCGGACGGCCTTGACCATGTACTCGGTCAGGTAGAGGTCGGCGAGCTGGAGGATGAAGCCGTCGGCCTCCTCGCCGGTCATCTTCAGCGCCTTGGGACCGTACGCGGCCATCCACACGGGGACTTCGGCGCCGGGCTTGGTCCAGGGGAACCGGACGACGGTGCCGCCGCCGAGGTCGGCCTCCTCTCCCCTGCCGAGCGCGCGGATGACCTTGATGGCTTCGCTGATGCGGGCGAGGGTGTTGGGCCTGCGGCCCGCGACCCGCATCGCTGAGTCGCCGCGGCCGATGCCGCAGACGGTGCGGTTGCCGAACATGTCGTTGAGGGTCGCGAAGGTGGAGGCGGTCACCTCCCAGGTGCGGGTGCCCGGGTTGGTGACCATCGGGCCGATCTTCAGGGTGCTGGTGTGGGCCAGGATCTGGCTGTAGATCACGAACGGTTCCTGCCACAGCACGGCGGAGTCGAAGGTCCAGCCGTGGCTGAAGCCGTTGTGCTCGGCCCGTTTCATCAGGTCCACGACGCGGGAGGCCGGCGGGTCGGTCTGCAGGACGAGTCCGAAGTCCATGGGCACCACTCCTATTTCAGGTACTGACAGGTGGCGCGCGGGGTGTAGACGCCGTGGCCCTTGCGTCCGGTGTACTCCCGCTCGGTGACGACCGGTTCGCCGCGCGAGAGCACGGTCTCCACCCGGCCGGTGATCCGCCGGCCCTCGTACGCCGAGTAGTCGACGTTCATGTGGTGGGTCTCGGCGGAGATGACCTGCTCGGCGTGCGGGTCGTAGACGACGATGTCGGCGTCGGCTCCGGGGGCGATGGTGCCCTTCTTCGGGTACAGGCCGAACATCCGGGCCGGGGTGGCGCAGGCGATCTCGATCCAGCGGCGGCGGCTGATGTGCCCGTCGACGACGGCCTGGTGGAGCAGGTCCATGCGGTTCTCGACGCCCGGCATCCCGTTGGGGATCTTGGAGAAGTCGCCGCGGCCCAGTTCCTTCTGGCCGCTGAAGCAGAAGGGGCAGTGATCGGTGGAGACCACCTGGAGGTCGTTGGTGCGCAGGCCCCGCCACAGGGCGGCCTGGTGTTCCCTCGGCCTGAGCGGCGTGCTGCACACGTACTTGGCGCCCTCGAAGCCGGGCTCGGCGAGGTTGTCGGTGGACAGGAACAGGTACTGGGGGCAGGTCTCGCCGAAGACGGGCAGGCCCTCGTCGCGGGCCCGGGTCAGCTCGGCCACCGCCTCCGTCGCGGAGACGTGCACGACGTACAGCGGCGCGCCCGCGACCTGGGCGAGCCGGATGGCGCGGTGGGTCGCCTCGGCCTCCAGGAGGGCCTTGCGGACCTCGCCGTGGAAACGCGGGTCGGTCTCCCCGCGGGCGAGGGCCTGCTCGACGAGGACGTCGATGGCGATGCCGTTCTCGGCGTGCATCATGATCAGGCCGCCGTTCTCGGCGGCGCGCTGCATGGCGCGCAGGATCTGGCCGTCGTCGGAATAGAAGACGCCGGGATAGGCCATGAACTGCTTGAAGGAGGTCACCCCCTCCTCCACCAGCAGGTCCATCTCCTTGAGCGTCTTCTCGTTGACGTCGGAGACGATCATGTGGAAGGCGTAGTCGATCGCGCAGTTGCCCTCCGCCTTGGCGTGCCAGGCGTCCAGGCCGGAGCGCAGCGAGCGGCCGACGCTCTGGATGGCGAAGTCGACGACGGTGGTCGTGCCGCCCCAGGCGGCGGCGCGGGTGCCGGTCTCGAAGGTGTCGGCGGCGTAGGTGCCGCCGAAGGGCATCTCCATGTGGGTGTGCCCGTCGACACCGCCCGGGATGACGTACTTGCCGCTCGCGTCGATCACCCTCCCCCACCCTTCGGGCGGGGGTGCCCCCATCTCGCTTCGCTCGGCCGTGAACGCCTCGGCCGCCGGGGTGCCGGTCGCGGCGAGGGCGGCGACGCGGCCGTCCTCGATCAGGACGTCGGCGTGGATCTCGTCGGACGCGGTGACGACGAGGCCACCGCGGATGACGGTACGGCTGCTCATGCTGCTGTTCCCTCCTGTCGGGGGCGCCGGCGGATCAGGGCGCGGTCAGCGGGGAGTACGCGCCCGGCGCGCGGTCGCGGTAGAACTGCCAGCGGTCGCGGACCTCGCGCAGCTTGGCCATGTCGAGGTCGCGGACGACGAGTTCGGTCTCCTTGTCGCTCGCCACCTCGCCGACGAACTGCGCCTCTGGGTCGACGAAGTAGGAGGTGCCGTAGAAGTCGTTGTCGCCCAACTCCTCGACGCCGACGCGGTTGATCGCACCGACGAAGTACTCGTTGGCGACGGCGGCGGCCGGCTGTTCCAGCTGCCACAGGTAGCCGGACAGGCCGCGCGAGGTGGCCGACGGGTTGAAGACGATCTCGGCGCCTTCGAGGCCCAGTGCGCGCCAGCCCTCGGGGAAGTGCCGGTCGTAGCAGATGTAGACGCCGACCCTGCCGACGGCGGTGTCGAAGACCGGCCAGCCGCTGTTGCCGGGGCGGAAGTAGAACTTCTCCCAGAAGCCGCGCACCTGAGGGATGTGCGTCTTGCGGTACTTGCCGAGGTAGGAGCCGTCGGCGTCGATGACGGCGGCGGTGTTGTAGAGGACGCCGGGCTGCTCCTCCTCGTACATGGGGAGCACCAGGACGATGCCGTGCTCGCGGGCGAGCCGCTGGAAGCGCTCGACGATCGGGCCGTCCGGGATGCTCTCGGCGTAGGCGTAGAACTCGGGGTCCTGGACCTGGCAGAAGTACGGTCCGTAGAACAGCTCCTGGAAGCACATGACCTGTGCGCCCTGGGCGGCGGCGTCGCGCACCGCCTGCTCGTGGACCTGGATCATCGATTCCTTGTCGCCCGTCCAGGCGGTCTGGAAGAGCGCGGCACGGATCACTCGGCTCATCTTCGGCCTCCACTCGCTCGGTGTACGGCGAGACTAGGGACGGCGGCCGGCCGGATTGAGTGGCACGGTGTCACGTCTGCGGGGGTCGGGCATTGCACGGTGTCACCCCTGTTGTGCGTCGTGGGCGAGGAGCGCGATGTGGACGGAGGCGGCCTGCTCGAAGTCGTCGAGGTCGACGCCGAGCCGGCCCTGTATGACTTCGAGGCGCCGGTAGAGGGCGGGCCGGGAGACGTGGTGGAGCTGGGCGGTGCGGGACTTGTTGCGTCCCGTGGCGAGGTAGGTGCGCAGGACGGACAGCAGGTCCTCGTCGGGGCCGCGCAGCAGACCGTCCAGCTCTCGTTCGGCGAAGGACTGCACGTGCGGGTCGTCGCGCAGCAGCCGCACCAGGCCGCGCAGGTGGATGTCGCGCAGCCGCACGACCGGTGGCAGGTCCAGGGCGGAGGCCGCGGAGTCGGCGACGGCGTCGGCGACGTGCTGGGCCTCGCGCAGGCCCGCGGGGACGTCGGTCCAGTCGGCGCGGGCGTCGGCCGCCGCGACGACGGCGCGGGAGTCGTCCGGTTCCGCACGCAGCCGGGTCGCGAAGTGGGCCGTGAGCGCCCGGGCGTCCTGGTCGGGGGCGAGGCTGAGCAGGACGACGACGTGGTCGTCGGCGAGCCGGGCGGCGATGCCGGGCAGTCCCAGCCGCCGCAGCACCCGGGCGGCGCGGGCCGGCTCGCGTTCGCGGACGACGAGGGGGACGAAGACACGCCGGTTGACGGGCAGCCCCGCGGCGCGCGCCCGGGGCAGCAGTTGCCGCGCGGGGACGGCCCCGGTGACGAGGTCGGTGAGCAGGCTCCGCGCGGACTGCTCCTCCCAGGAGTCCCACGAGTCCCCGGAGCCTCCGGGACCACCGCGGCCGCCGGTGCCCTGGCCGTGGGTGCCGTCACCGGCGAGCATGCGGTGCAGGACGAGGCCCTCGGCCGCGCGGTCGGCGAGCAGCCGCCCGGCGGCCCGTTCGCCCCGGAAGCCGCACAGCACCAGGCGCCCCCAGCGTTCCCCGCGGCAGCTCAGTTCGGCGCGGATCCAGCCGTCGGCCGACGCGGCACCGGCCTGCCGGGCGATGCGCTCCCAGTCGCGCAGTACGTCGTCGACGGCCGCCCGCTCCCCCGCCGTGCCGAGGACGCGGTGGGCGAGGTTGGTGACGACGACCGGGCAGCCGGCGTGCCGGGCCACCTCGTCGAGCAGGCGCTGCACGGGGGCACCCGCGGTGATCAGGCCGGTCAGTTCGGTGCGCACGGCCTCGGAGAGGCTGACGGCGGCGAACTTGCGCCGCAGCAGCCGGGACTGCACCTCCTCGGTCAGTTCGGCGAAGGGGAAGGGCCGGTGCAGGACGACCATGGGCAGCCCGCAGCGTTCGGCCGCCCTGCGCATCACGTCGGGCGGCGTGGGGAAGGCGCGGCCGAGGCCGAGCACGACGGCGGCGGCCTCGGCGCGGTCCAGGGAGCGGACGTACTCGCTCTGCCGGTCCTCGTCACCGGCGAGCAGCACACCGGTGGTGAGGACCATCTCGCCGCCGCTGAGCATCACGCCGACGTCGGCGGCCTCGGCGACGTGCACCCAGCGCACGGGCCGGTCGAGCCGGTGGGCGCCGGCCACCACCTCGGGCTGTCCCGCCCGCACCCGTTCGAGGCCGAGGACCTGACGGACCGACAGGGCGGGCTCCCAGGGCTCGCCGGGTCGCCGGGCCGGGATCGGCGAGGTGGTGGTCATGGCGGCGCCTCCTGGGGCTCGGCCACGCGGCGGTCAGATGCTGCGCAGGGCGCGTTCGAGGATCGCGGCGCCCTCCTCGGCCTCCGCGACGGTGAGGGACATCGGCGGGGCGACGCGCAGGACGCTGGTGCTGTGACCACCGCCCTTGCCGACGAGCAGCCCGCCGGCGCGGGCCTCCTCGAGGACGGTGGACGCCGCCTCGGGGTCCGCCTCGTCGGTGCCCGGCCGGGTCAGCTCGACACCGATCATCAGCCCGCGCCCGCGCACCTCGCGCACGTGCGGCACCTGGGCGGCGACGGCCCGCAGCCGTTCGATGAGGAGTCCGCCGACGCGCCGGGCGTTGCCCTGGAGGTCGTGTTCCAGGAGGTGATTGAGGTTGGCGAGGCCCGCGGCCATGGTGACCTGGGTGCCGCCGAAGGTGGAGATGCTGTTGGCGTCCAGGCAGTTCATGATCTCGGCGCGGGCGACGACACCGCCGATCGACATGCCGTTGCCGATGCCCTTGGCGAAGGTGACGATGTCGGGCGGGCCGTTCCTGCCGTGCGCCTGCCAGCCCCAGAAGTGGTCGCCGGTGCGGCCCCAGCCGGTCTGCACCTCGTCGGAGATCCACAGGATGCCCCGCTCGTGCAACACCTCGCGGAAGGCGGCGTACAGGCCGTCGGGCGGGGAGGTGAAGCCGCCGACGCCCTGGACGGGTTCGGCGATCAGGGCGGCGGGGGCGCGGGTGTGGCCGAGCAGGTCCTCGAGGTCGGCGACGCAGGCGTCGGTGAAGTCCCGGTCGTCCAGGTGGGCGTAGGGGCCGCGGGTGCGGACGCCGCCGTGCACGTAGAGGGTCTGGAGCGGGGACAGGGAGGTCGGGGACCAGCCGCGGTTGCCGGTGATGCCGACGGCGCTGAAGGAGCGGCCGTGGTAGCTGTTGCGCATCGCCAGGATCGCGTTGCTGCGCCGGTACGCGGTGGCGAGCAGCAGGGCGGTGTCGTTGGCCTCGGTGCCGGAGGTGGTGAAGAAGACGCGGGCGTCGGGGATGCCGGACAGCTGGGCGACGCGTTCGGCGAGCTCCACCATCGGGCGGTTGAGGTACAGGGTCGAGGAGTGGACGATCCGCCCGGCCTGCTCGGCGACGGCCTTGGTGACCTCGGGCAGGGCGTGCGCGGTCATCGTGGTGAGGATGCCGCCGAAGAAGTCGAGGTACTTGTTGCCGGCCGCGTCCCACACGTGGCGGCCCTCGCCGTGGGTGATCTCCAGCGGGTCCTCGTAGTAGAGGGCGAGCCAGTCGGGCAGGACGGCGCGGTGGCGGGCGAAGAGGTCACGGGTCACGGCCGCACCAGCCCCTCGTAGGCGTCGGGGCGGCGGTCGCGGTAGAAGGCCCACTGCTGCCGCACCTCGTCGATGAGGCCGAAGTCCAGGTCGCGGACGACCAGTTCCTCCTTGGTGTCACTGGCCGTCTCGCCGACGAACTGCCCGCGCGGGTCCACGAAGTACGACGTGCCGTAGAAGTCGTTGTCGCCGTACTCCTCGACGCCGACCCGGTTGATGGCGGCGACGAAGTACTCGTTGGCGACGGCCGCAGCGGGCTGTTCGAGCTGCCACAAGTGGGCGGAGAGACCGCGGTGGGTGGCGGACGGGTTGTAGACGAGCTGGGCGCCGCCGAGGCCGAGCTGGCGCCAGCCCTCGGGGAAGTGCCGGTCGTAGCAGATGTAGACGCCGACCTTGCCGACGGCGGTGTCGAAGACGGGCCAGCCCAGGTTGCCGGGGCGGAAGTAGAACTTCTCCCAGAAGCCCTTGACCTGCGGGATGTGGTGCTTGCGGTAGGTGCCGAGGACGGTGCCGTCGGCGTCGATCACGGCCGCGGTGTTGTAGTAGAAGCCGGACTGCTCGACCTCGAAGACGGGGACGACGATCACCATGCCGGTCTCGCGGGCCAGTGCCCGCATGCGGCGGGTCGTGGGTCCGTCGGGGACCGGTTCGGCCCAGCGGTAGTGCTCGGGGTCCTGGACCTGGCAGAAGTAGGGGGCGTTGAAGACTTCCTGGAACCCGATGACCTTGGCGCCCCGCCGGGCGGCCTCGCGGGCGTGCTCCTCGTGTTTCGCCACCATGGACTCGGTGTCGCCGGTCCAGGTGGCCTGGACGAGAGCGGCACGTACGACGTTGGCCATGAGCTGCTCCTTCGACACGACGTCAGAGCCTCTACGCCCGTAGAGCAGGCCGTAGAGGGACGAACGTAAGCCTGGCCGGAGGGGCTTGCCAAGACCATCGTCGTCAAGGCGCGGTGTCGATCACGTTTCGCACTCCGGTGGGTGAGTGCGGGCGCCCGGTCCCGTCGCGGGCGGGCGCCTCAGGCCGGCACGGGCGCGCACCTGCCCACCAGCTCGTCCATGGACAGCCCCAGCGCACCGGCCAGCGCGGCCACGGTGAAGAACGCCGGGGTGGGCGCCCGGCCGGTCTCGATCTTGCGCAGGGTCTCGGCGGAGATGCCGGCCTGGGCGGCCACCGCCGTCATGCTCCGTTCGCCGCGGGCCGCGCGGAGCAGGCGGCCGAGCTGCTCGCCGCGCTCACGCTCTTCGGGGGTCAGAGGGGTGCGTACCATGGCGTCATTCTAATACCGGCTTCCCGTACCGGACCCCCCTGCGTCACCCGGCCGTGCGGTCGCGAACCCAATTCAAATACCGGTATAGTAATTGGCATGGTGGAACTGAAGACGGACTCATCGATCGACGCCATGCACGCGGCCGGACAGGTCGTCGCACGGGCCCTGACCGCCGTACGGCAGGCGGCGGGCGTGGGCGTGTCCCTGCTGGAGCTGGACGCGGTGGCGCACGAGGTGCTGCGGGAGGCGGGCGCGGGCTCGCCGTTCCTCGGGTACCGGCCCTCCTTCGCGCCGACCCCCTTCCCGGGCGTCATCTGCGCGTCGGTGAACGACGCGATCGTGCACGGCATCCCGGACGGCTACCGGCTGCGCGACGGGGACCTGCTCTCCGTCGACTGCGGTGCCCTCCTGGACGGCTGGGCGGGCGACTCGGCGCTCAGCTTCGTGGTGGGCACCCCGCGACCGGCCGATCTGGCGCTGATCGAGACCGCGGAGCGGGCACTGGACGCGGGCATCGGGGCGGCCGTCGTCGGCAACCGCATCGGGGACATCGCCCACGCCATCGGCACCGTGTGCCGGTCGGCGGGCTACGGGATCATGGAGGACTTCGGCGGCCACGGCATCGGCCGGCACATGCACGAGGACCCGGGAGTGCCCAACGAGGGCCGTCCCGGGCGCGGGCTCCCGCTGCGGCACGGCATGGTCATCGCCATCGAGCCCATGCTGACCGCCGGCGGCCGGGACGACTACCACGCTGCTCCCGACGGCTGGACCCTGCGCACGAACGACGGCTCCCGGGCCGCGCACGTGGAGCACACCGTGGCCATCACGGAGAGCGGTCCGCGCGTGCTGACGTCGCGGGACGGGCTCTGAGCCGCCGGACGACCCCCGCGCGAGGCCCTCCGTCCGCCCGGCTTCCCGGCATGCCCGCCGGAACAGAACGTGTCATGTTGGGCATGACCGCGCCCCGTCCGGGTTACCCGGCCCCGGCACGTCGATCAGCGATGCAGCGGAGGTCCGGACACGATGACCAGCGGCTACATGGGCCCGGAGGGCGACCCGTTCGCGGAATTCCTGGCACGCTTCTTCGGCGGGCCCAGGCCCCGGCAGATCGACATCGGCCGGCTGCTCAGCCAGCCCGCCCGTGAGCTGGTGCGCGGCGCCGCCCAGTACGCCGCCGAGCACGGCAGCCGGGACCTGGACACCGAGCACCTGCTGCGGGCCGCGCTCTCCACCGAGCCGACCCGGGGGCTGCTCAGCCGGGCCGGCGCCGACCCGGACTCGCTGGCGTCGCAGATCGACGAGCGGACCGGCCCGGTGCAGCACCCGCCGGGCGAGGTCCCGCCGCCCACGTCGCTCTCGCTCACCCCGGCCGTCAAGCGCGCCCTGCTGGACGCGCACGAGCTGGCCCGCTCCACCGGTACCGGGTACATCGGCCCGGAGCACGTGCTCAGCGCCCTGGCCGCCAACCCCGACTCGGCCGCCGGGCACATCCTGAACGCGGCCCGCTTCGCACCGTCCAGCATGCCCACGGAGTCGCCGGAGGCCGCGAAGACCCGCACCGAGAGCACCCGGACCACCAACACGCCGACCCTCGACAAGTACGGCCGCGACCTCACCGACCTGGCCCAGCAGGGGCGGATCGACCCGGTGATCGGCCGCGAGGAGGAGATCGAGCAGACCGTCGAGGTGCTCTCCCGGCGCGGCAAGAACAACCCCGTGCTGATCGGTGACGCCGGTGTCGGCAAGACCGCCGTCGTGGAGGGCCTCGCCCAGCGCATCACCGACGGCGACGTGCCCGACGTACTGGCCGGACGTCGGGTGGTCGCCCTCGACCTGACCGGGGTGGTCGCCGGAACCCGCTACCGGGGCGACTTCGAGGAGCGGATGAACAACATCGTGGGCGAGATCCGCGCCCACTCCGACCAGCTGATCATCTTCATCGACGAGCTGCACACGGTCGTCGGCGCCGGCGGTGGCGGCGAGGGCGGATCGATGGACGCCGGGAACATCCTCAAGCCCGCCCTGGCCCGCGGCGAGCTGCACATCGTGGGCGCCACCACGCTGGAGGAGTACCGCAGGATCGAGAAGGACGCGGCCCTCGCCCGGCGCTTCCAGCCGATCCTGGTGCCGGAGCCCACCGTCGCCGACGCCATCGAGATCCTGCGCGGCCTGCGCGACCGCTACGAGGCCCACCACCAGGTCCGCTACACCGACGAGGCGCTGGTCGCGGCCGTGGAGATGTCCGACCGCTACCTCACCGACCGGCGGCTGCCCGACAAGGCCATCGACCTGATCGACCAGGCGGGCGCCCGGGTCCGGCTCCAGTCGCGCACCAAGGGCACCGACGTACGGGCCCTGGAGCGGGAGGTCGACCAGCTGGTCCGGGACAAGGACCAGGCGGTCGCCGACGAGCAGTACGAGCAGGCGACGCAGCTGCGCGACCGGATCGTCGAGCTGAAGCAGCGGATCGCCGAGGCCACCGGCGACGGCCGGGCCGACGAGGGACTCGACCTGGTCGTGGACACCGAGTCCATCGCCGAGGTGGTCTCCCGGCAGACCGGCATCCCGGTCAGCAGCCTCACCCAGGAGGAGAAGGACCGCCTGCTGGGCCTGGAGTCCCACCTGCACGAGCGGGTGGTCGGCCAGGACGAGGCGGTACGGGTCGTCTCCGACGCCGTGCTGCGTTCGCGCGCCGGGCTGTCCAGCCCCGACCGGCCCATCGGCAGCTTCCTCTTCCTCGGCCCGACCGGCGTCGGCAAGACCGAGCTGGCCCGGGCGCTGGCCGAGGCGCTGTTCGGCAGCGAGGACCGGATGGTCCGCCTGGACATGAGCGAGTACCAGGAGCGCCACACCGTCAGCCGCCTGGTCGGCGCCCCGCCCGGCTACGTCGGGCACGAGGAGGCCGGTCAGCTCACCGAGGTGGTGCGCCGCCACCCGTACTCGCTGCTCCTGCTGGACGAGGTGGAGAAGGCGCACCCGGACGTCTTCAACATCCTGCTCCAGGTCCTGGACGACGGGCGGCTGACCGACTCGCAGGGCCGCACGGTCGACTTCTCCAACGCGGTCGTCGTGATGACCAGCAACCTGGGCTCGGACGTGATCACCCGGCGCGGGGCGGGCATCGGCTTCGGCTCGGGCGGCGCGGAGGCGGACGAGGAGGCGCGGCGCGAGCAGGTACTGCGCCCGCTGCGCGAGCACTTCCGCCCCGAGTTCCTGAACCGTGTCGACGAGATCGTCGTCTTCCGCCAGCTCAGCGGCGAGCAGCTGCGGCAGATCACCAGCCTGCTCCTCGACCAGACCCGCCGCATGGTGCGCGCCCAGGGCATCACCGTCGAGTTCACCGACGCGGCCGTGGACTGGCTCGCCGAGCGCGGCTACCAGCCCGAGTACGGCGCCCGCCCGCTGCGCCGCACCATCCAGCGCGAGGTCGACAACGAACTGTCCCGGCTGCTCCTCGACGGCCGGGTCGCGGAGGGCGGCCGGGTGACGGTCGACGTCGAGGACGGGCGGCTGGCGTTCCGGACGCCCGAGCGGCCCGTCCCCGAGCTGTGACTACCTGCCGCGCACCGGTTCGACCACCATCGCCGAGCCGCCGCCGCGCCGTACCTTCTCGGCGGCGGCCAGCCACTTGCCGTGCGGCAGCCGCTGCACTGCGGTCGCGGCGCCGATCTCGGGGTTGAGCTTGAAGGAGTGCCCGAGTGCCTCCAGCTCCGCCCGTACGGCGCTGTCGTAGAGGCCGGGTTCGAGTTCGGTCTGTGCGGCGTTGCGCTGGCTGGCGCGCGGCGCGGCGATCGCGTCGACGAGCGGGAGTCCGCGGTCGACGAAGCCGGTGAGGGTCTGGAGCACGGTGGTGATGATGGTCGCGCCACCCGGCGAGCCGAGGGCCACGACCGGCTTGTGGTGGCGGTCCAGGACGATCGTCGGCGCGATCGAGGAGCGCGGGCGCTTGCCGGGGCCCGGCAGGTTCGGGTCGTGGACGGCCGGGTTGGCGGGAGCGAAGGAGAAGTCCGTCAGCTCGTTGTTGAGCAGGAAGCCCCGGCCGGGCACGGTGATGCCGCTGCCGCCGGTCTGCTCGATGGTGAGCGTGTAGGCGACGACGTTCCCCCACTTGTCGGCCACCGTGAGGTGCGTGGTGTTCTCGCCCTCGTACGTCGTCGGCGCCGCCGTGCCGCCGCCCGCGCAGTCGGCCGGGTGCCTCGGGTCTCCGGGAGCGAGCGGGCTGGTGAGCACCGCGTCGTCCTTGATCAGGCAGGCGCGCGAGTCGGCGTACCGCTGCGAGAGCAGTTCCTTCGCCGGTACGTCCTCGAAGGCGGGGTCGCCGACCCAGCGCCCGCGGTCGGCGAACGCGATGCGGCTGGCCTCGATGTAGCGGTGCAGGTAGCCGGCCTTGTCCGCGGTGGAGAGGTCGGTGCGCTCCAGGATGTTGAGGGCCTCGCCGACCGTGGTGCCGCCGGAGGAGGAGGGCGCGATGGAGTAGACGCCCAGGCCCCGGTAGGAGGTCTTCGTCGGCGCCTGGAGCTTGGCCTCGTAGGCCGCCAGGTCCTTGGCGGACAGGTCCCCGGGGCGGGCGTTCCAGCCGGAGTCCGGGTCGACGGGCGGCTCGTTGACGGTGTCGACGATGTCCTCGCCGAGTTCGCCGTGGTAGATCGCGCCGACACCCTCGCGGGCCAGCTCCCGGTAGGTGCGCGCCAGGTCCGGGTTCTTGAACGTGGAACCGACGACCGGGAGTTCACCACCCGGCAGGAACAGCTCGGCGGTGTCGGGGAAGTGGCGGAACCGCTGCTCGTTTGAGGCGGTCTGGGAGCGGAAGGTCTCGTCGACGGTGAAACCGTGCCGGGCCAGGCGCTCGGCGGGCTTCAGCACCGAGGAGAGCGGGCGGCTGCCCCACCGGTCGAGGGCCGTCTGCCAGGTGGCGGGGGTGCCCGGGGTGCCGACGGCCAGGCCGCTGGTGACGGCGTCGGCGAAGGCGAGCGGCTCGCCGTTCTCCGTGAAGAGCTTCTCGTCGGCGGTGAGCGGAGCGGTCTCGCGGCCGTCGATGGTGCGCACGGTGCGGGACCTGGCGTCGTAGTAGACGAAGTAGCCGCCGCCTCCCACCCCGGCGGAGTAGGGCTCGGTGACGCCGAGCGCGGCGGCGGTGGCCACGGCCGCGTCGACGGCGTTGCCGCCCTTGCGGAGCACCTCGATGCCGGCGGCGGAGGCGTCCCGGTCGACGCTGGAGACCGCGCCTCCGTAGCCGACGGCGACGGGGACCTTGGGGGCGGTGGGCCTGCCCCGGTCGGCGGACCCGTTCCGGTCCGTGGGTCCGCTCCGTTCCGTGGGCGGCGCCGCCGCTCCCACCGAGACCACCACGGCGGCCGAGACCGCCAGGACCGTCAGATTCCGTGCGACAGGGCGACGCATCCGCACCTCCAGGGAAAGGCCGTTCGGGCAGCTTAGTTGATCGCCATGGCCGCGTCAGGAACACAGGGGAAGCGTGTGGCGCACCCGTACGAGCCCGTCCACCGCGGCCCGTCGAACACAAGTACGCGGACGCCCGCTAGCATGCGCGCCCATGACTGACGACGTACGCAACATCGTCCTGGGTGTGGTCGCGGCGGGCATCAGCGCCACGCTGGGCTGGCTCGCCCGCACCTACCTGTGGAAGCGGAAGCTCCGGCGCAAGCAGGCGTTCTTCGGGCTGCCGGACAGTTCGGAGTCGCTGCTCGTCGTCAACCGGGACCCCGCGGCCTCCGAACCGGCGGTCCACCGCTTCGACGTCTTCGCGCTGCTCGAACTCGCCGCTCTGGTCAAGGACTGCGGCGCGCACATCCAGGTGGTCACCCAGGACATGGTCGGCCAGGGCTTCGGCGAGCGTACGGAGTTCTGCGTGGGCGGTCCCGGCTCGAACCGGCGCATGGTCGCCCACATGGCGGCGATGCTGCCCGGGGTGCGGGTGAACATCGACCCGGAACCCGGCCCGGACCGTGGGGCCTTCCAGATCGGCGGCGAGCGCTACCGCCTGGACGCGGGGGTCACGGAGTACGTCCTGCTGGCCCGCCTCACCGCCGGCGACCGGCCCGAGGCCCGGCCCGCGTTCCTGTTCTGTGGGCAGCGCGCGATCAACAACCAGGCCGCCACCCGCTACCTCGCCCGGCACCACGAGAAGCTGGCCCGCAAGCACGGCAACAACTCCTTCGTGCTGCTGCTCAAGGTGGTCAACTCGCAGGCCTACGGCCCGGACGTCGTCGAACTGGTCGGCGACGTCACCCGCGCGGCCACCAGCCCCCTCCCGGCCCAGGCCCCGGCCTCCCGCAGCTCCCACCGGGCCTGAGTCCGGCCCCGCGGTCCTCCGGCGACGCGGACTATGATGTGCAAGTTACACACGTGGCGGCGGAAAGGGAGCACGGAGGACATGACCGAGCCGAGCGCGCGGGACCGGCGCCTGAACGACCTGGAACGCGAGCTGACCCTGCTGTCGAGGCACTTCATCGCGTCCCGCGGTCCACGCATCGGTCAGAGCCTCGACCGCTCGGCCTATGTGCTGCTCACCCGGCTGGAAACGGGCGACCCCCTCACACTCAAGGAGCTGGCGCACACCTTCCAGGCCGATGTGTCCACCATCAACCGGCAGATGAGCACCATGCTGCGGCACGGCCTGGTCGAGCGCATCGACGCCGCCACCAAGGGCGGCGCCCGCACCTTCCGGCCCACCCCGCTGGGCCTGGAGCGGCTGGAGGCCGACCGGGCCATCAGCCGGGCCGGTGCCGCGCGGCTGATCCAGGCGGCGGGCTGGGACGAGGAGCGCACCCAGCAGTTCCTCACGCTGATGGTCGAGTTCAACCACGGCATCGAGGAGCTCGAAGGGCTCGCCTGGGGACGGTCCTGAACCTCCCGCCCGAACCGCCCGAACCTCCCGCCGGGCCTTCCACCTGACTCTGCGCCCGACCCGAGGGCCGGCGCACACCCCTCGCGGGGTGCACGCCGGCCGGTCGCGCTCGGGTGGTGCGGCGGCTCAGCAGGCGCCGAGGTCTTCCCATACGCCCCATTCGCCGGTGGTTCCGGGTTCCTCGCCCGTCACCCACCACTTGGCACGCCAGGTGTGGCCGGCGTGGGAGACGGTCTCTCCGGCGGTGTAGACGCCGCCGGCGCTCCAGGCTCCCGCGACGCAGTCGCCCGGCTGATCGCCGCCGCCGTCGTCCCCGCCGCCTCCGTCGTCCCCGCCGCCGTCGTTCCCGCCACCGTCGTCCCCGCCGCCGATGTTGACGTCGATGCAGGCGTAGAACGCGTTGGCGGTGTCCGCGATGTTCCAGACCGCGAGCACCTTCTGCTGCCCGCCGAACCCGGTGAAGTCCAGCTGGTGGCTGACCGAGGCGGGCGGCTGGGCGCCGTGACCGTCGAACTGGGCGATCTTCTGGTTGCCGATGAAGTACTGCCAGTTGCTGGTCGCGTGCCGCGCCTCGATGGTCCAGGTGAAGGTGTGCGTAGTGCCGATCGGTGTGACCCGCCAGCCCTTGCCGTCGTCGTCCAGGTCGGCCCACCGGGCGTCCCCGCCACTGCAGTTGTGCAGCCCCTTCGGGCCCTCGACGCTCGCCGGCTCCCACTTGATCGGTCCGCACTGCACCACGCGGTTGGCGCACTGGTCCTGTCGGCTCCCCGGCGAGACCACCCAGCCGTGGGCGCTCGCCGTGGGCGCCGGCAGGCTCAGCGCCACCATGGGGGCGACCAAGGCTCCCACGGCGGCGGTCACTCTCCTTTTCATGCGCATGACATCACGTTTCCCTTCGGTCCACGTCGAACCAGCCTGCCCCGGCGTCCGTACGACGTTGCCGACACGGCAACTCCCGCATCGCAGGTCTAGACCTGCACATGCTGGTCTAGACCTTAGCGAAGGAGCGGGGGCCGTCAAGGGGGCGGGCGAAGACCCAACTGCGGCCTGAAAACGGCCCCTTGTGCACCACGGCCCCGTGTAGTGGGCTGTCCGCCATGAAGAAGAGAAGCATGGCGGCCCTGACCGCGATCCTGGTCGTGGCCCCCCTCGTGGCGGCGGCGCCCGGCCAACGGGTCCAAGCCGCCGAATCCGGGCCCGGCGACTCGGCGCGATCCGCCGAGTCGACGCTCGTCCGCGGTGTCGACCTCGACACGGTGACCATCCCCGAACTTCAGGCACGCATGAACCGCGGGTCCCTGTCCTCGCTCCGGCTGACCCTCGCCTATCTACGGCGGATCAAGGCCGTCGACCCGAAGATCAACGCGGTGCTGCGCACCAGTCCGACGGCCCTGCGCCAGGCGGCCGCCAGCGACCTCAGGCATCGCCTCGGCAAGTCCCGCGGCCCACTGGACGGCATCCCCGTCCTGCTCAAGGACAACGTGAACACCCGCGACATGCCGACGACAGCCGGGTCGCTGGCGCTGGCCGGAAGCCCCCCGGCCGACGACGCCGACCTGGTGAAGAAGCTGCGGGCAGCCGGTGCGGTGATCCTGGGCAAGGCCAATCTGTCCGAGTGGGCCAACTTCCGCGCGGCCGAGCCGACGTCGGGATGGTCGGCGGTGGGCGGCCAGACGAACAACCCCTACGTCCTGGACCGCAACCCCTGCGGGTCGTCCTCCGGTTCGGCCGCGGCGCTCGCCGCGTCGCTGGCGCAGGTGGCGATCGGGACCGAGACGGACGGCTCCATCGTCTGCCCCGCCGGGATGAACGGCGTGGTCGGCCTCAAACCCAGCCTCGGGGTGGTCAGTCAGTCGGGCGTCGTACCGATCTCCGCCGAGCAGGACACGGCCGGCCCGATGGCACGCAACGTGATCGACACCGCGCTCACCCTTTCCGTGCTCAGCGGCCGCGACACCGTGCGCGACGGCGACGCGCCGAGCCTCACGGACGCGGCCGGCCGTCCCGGCACGCTGCGCGGCAAGCGGATCGGCCTGTGGCGGCTTCCGTCGCTCGGCACCGAGGTGGACGCCCTCATGACCCGCACGGCCGAGCGGCTGAGCGCGGCGGGGGCCGAGGTCGTCGAGGTGAGCATGCCGTACCAGGAGCGGCTCGGCGAGCTCGAGTTCCCGGCCCTCCTGAGCGAGTTCCACCGGGACATCGACGCCTACCTCGCCACCCGTGGCGGGCCGCGGGACCTGGCCGAGCTGATCGAGTTCAACCGCACGCACCCCGAGGAGCAGACCTGCTTCGCCGGTCAGGAACTGTTCGAGCAGGCGCTGGCCGCACCGCCCACCACCGATCCGGAGTACCTGGCGATGCGCGCGGAACTGACCGACCTGTCCCGGCGGTCCATCGACGAGGTCATGGCCGCGCACGACCTGGACGCCATCGCCTCCCCGGCGAACCCGCCCGCGTGGACCACCGACTGCGCGCGGGGCGACAACGACGTGATCCCCTCCTCCACCCCCGCGGCCGTGGCCGGGTACCCCTCGCTGTCCGTACCCGCCGGGTTCGTCGGCGAACTGCCCGTCGGGCTGCTCCTCATGGCCGGTGACCGGCAGGACGCCGAACTGCTGTCCCTGGGTGCGGCGGTGGAGCACCGGCTGGGCGCCTGGCGGGCGCCCGGTTACCTGCCCTCGGCGCCGTCCCGCACCTCCCGCTGAGCCGACCGGCGAGCGGTGCGTGATCGAGCGGTGCCTCGACGAGATCGCTCGCCGGTGTGCAGCTGACCTTCTCCTCGCCCGCGAGGAGTGATCTCCGGCTGCACCCTGCGCATACCCCCGTGCGTTGGTGTCCGCTCCGACCACTGCAACGTATCGATACAAACACCGTGAATACCGCCGACACGCACCTTTCGGGCATTACCCCTATTTAAGGCGGGTGGGGCGGGGTCGGGCGGGGCTGCCGGTGCTCGACTCAGGCTTCGGCGACTTCGCCGTACAGCTGGGAGAGTTCCGGAACGCCGTCCTCCGCCCAGGCGTGCCCGTTCGCCACCACGTCGAACTCCCGGCCGGAGGCGAGCCGGACGACCGGCTGCCCGTCGGACCGGATGGTCCAGGCGGCGCCGGGCACGGTGCGCACGATCACGGTGCCGAGGTACAGACCGGCGTCGTTGCCGAGCCAGGTCAGGATCTCCTCGTCGCTGCGCCAGCGCGGCAGCACCTGGTCCAACTGCTCCAGGGAGAGCGCGGAGTCGTCGAGCCGGACCCCCTCCCGCAGAGCCTGCGAGCGCAGCAGATCGCAGTCGGCGAGCAGCTCACCGATGCCCTCCGCGTCGTGCACCCGGGATTCTTCGCGCCGCTTGCCCAGGAAGGGGAAGTTCATACCTCCAGACTGTCATTCGTACCGCCCTGTGCACATGGGGCGCGCGGACCGGGCGCACTCGGTGTGCGGGGCTACAGATCCAGGTCCACGACGACCGGCGCGTGGTCCGAGGCACCCTTGCCCTTGCGCTCCTCGCGGTCGACGTAGGAGTCGGTGACCGCCTTGGCGAACGGCTCGTTGCCGTACACCAGGTCGATGCGCATGCCGCGGTTCTTGGGGAAGCAGAGCTGGCGGTAGTCCCAGTACGTGTAGGGGTGGTCGTACTTCAGCGGGCGCGGGACCACGTCGGACAGGCCGGCGCCGCGCAGGGAGGCGAGGGCGGCGCGCTCGGCCGGGGTGACGTGGGTGGCGCCCTCGAAGGCGGCGCGGTCGTAGACGTCGTCGTCCGTCGGCGCGACGTTGTAGTCACCCATCACGGCGAAGGGGCGGTCGCCGGAGGCGTCGCCCTCGACGGCGGCGCGCAGCGCCTCGAACCACTGGAGCTTGTAGGTGTAGTGCGCGTGCTCCACCTCTCGGCCGTTGGGCACGTACACCGACCACACGCGGGCCGGTCCGCAGGTGGCGGAGATGGCGCGCGGCTCCTGGACGCCCTCGTAGCCCGGGTCGCCGGGCAGGCCCTTGACGACGTCCTCGAGGCCCACGCGGGAGAGCACCGCCACCCCGTTCCACCGGCCGGTGGCGTGGACCGCCGCCTCGTAGCCCGCCTCGCGCAGCTCGTCGAAGGGGAACTGCGCCTCGGCGACCTTGGCCTCCTGGAGGCAGAGCACGTCGGTGCCGCTGCTCTCCAGCCAGGCGAGCAGCCTCGGCAGGCGGGCGGTGATCGAGTTCACGTTCCAGGTCGCGATGCGCATGTCCCACAACCTACCCGGCGGCACCGACAACGCGGTCCCGCCCCGGGCGGGGCCTCAGAGGCGCGCCGAGCCGCCGGGGGTCAGCCGCAGGTGCTCGGTGCCGCCCAGCTCGCCGATCTGGCGGTCGTAGACCGGGCGGGCGAGATCGGTGAGGAGCGCGTCGTGGATGTCGTAGGCCCGCTGCGGCCCGACCTCCCGCACGTAGTCGATCACCTCGGCGATCTTGTTCCAGGGGGCCATGACCGGCAGCATCAGCGTCTCGACGGGGTGGTCGGGGACGGTGAGGGCGTCGCCGGGGTGGAAGATCTTGCCGCCGTCCACGAGGAAGCCGACGTTGGTGACGCGCGGGATGTCCGGGTGGATGACCGCGTGCAGTTCCCCGTGGACCTGCACGTCGAACCCGGCGGCGGTGAAGGTGTCGCCGTGGCCGACGGTGTGGACGCGGCCGGGGAACGCCGTCGAGATCCTCTCCGCGACCGACCGCAGCGTCCAGATCTCCGCGGCCGGGTTGTCCTCCATGGCGGCGCGCAGCCGCAGCTCGTCGAAGTGGTCGGGGTGCTCGTGGGTGACGAGGATCGCGTCCGCCCCGAGGGCGGCGTCCTCCTCGGTGAACCCGCCCGGGTCCAGGACGAGCGTCTGCCCGTCCTTTTCGAGGCGGACACAGGCGTGCGACTTCTTGGTGAGCTTCATGACCCCATCCTGCCGCCGCGCGCCCGCTCACCGCCCGAAGGGCTCACTCGGGTGGTGTCGTCTCCTCGCGGATCACCTGCTGGGCCACCCGGAAGGCCCCGCTCGCGGCCGGTACGCCGCAGTAGACGGCCGCCTGGAGCAGTACTTCCTTGATCTCGCCCGGGGTGAGGCCGTTGCGCAGGGCGGCCCTGAGGTGGGGCGCCAGTTCGTCCAGGTGGCCGCCGGCGACGAGGGCGGTCAGGGTGACGCAGCTGCGCGAGCGCCGGTCCAGGCCCGGCCGGTCCCAGATCTCCCCCCACGCGTACCGGGTGAGGAGCTCCTGGAAGTCCCCGGAGAACTCGTCCGCCTGCGCGAGGGCCTGGTCCACGTGCCCGTCGCCGAGGACCTCGCGGCGCACCTTGAGACCGGCGTCGTACGGGTCGGGCCTCCCCTGTGCCTGCGGCGGCACGACGGGGGCCGGGGCGATCTCGGCGATGGGCGCGGCCTGCGGCGGCTGAGCCGGCACCGGCTGGAGGGGCGCGGGCGGTCCCGGGACGGGGACGGCCGGCACGGGGTGCGCGGTGGGGTGGACCGGGGGCGGGACGGGGACCTGGCCGGTGGAGGTGGCGTCGGGGGCCGCCTGCCAGGCGGTGGTGAAGTGCCGCACCAGCAGGTCGGTGACGGCCGCGGGCTGTTCGACCGGCACCAGGTGGGAGGCGCCCGGGACGACGGCGAGGCGGGCGTCGGGGATACCGGCGACCAGGGTGCGGGCCTCGGCGGGTCCGGTGACCTGGTCGTCGGAGCCGACGAGGACCAGGGCCGGAACGCCGACCCGGCCGAGTTCGCCGCGCACGTCGAAGGCGGCGAGTGCCTCGCAGGCGGAGATGTAGCAGCCCGGGTCGGTGGTCCGCACCATCTGCACGGCCCACTCCGTGATCGCGGGCTGCGCCGCCGCGTACCCTCCGGTGAACCAGCGCTCGGGAGAACTGCGGGCGATGGGGTCCAGCCCGTTGGTGCGCACGATCACGCCGCGCTGGCGGAACTCGTCGGCGGTGCCGAAGCGGGGCGAGGCGGCGATCAGCGCGAGGGAGGCCAGCCGCTCGGGGTGCCGCAGGGCGAGTTCGATACCGACGGCGCCGCCGAACGCGCAGCCGGCGTACCCGAAGCGCTGCACGCCGAGTCCGTCGAGGGTGGCCAGCAGCCGCGTGGTGAGTTCGGCGACGGACCCCGCCGGGTGGGCCGGCGCACCTCCGTGTCCGGGCAGGTCGAAACGGAAGACCCGCCAGTGCTGGGTCAGTTCGGGCACCTGCCGGTCCCACATGTGCCATGTGGTACCCAGTGAGGGACCCAGGATCAGGACCGGAGCGTCTTCTGGCCCGTCAAAGCGGTATTGCAGGGTGTTGGGTGGTGTCTCGCTCACGCCCCAGACCCTCTCACGTCTCACGGACGCCCCTATGACGCGGGGGTGCGGGCGACCGGTCTGACCAGGTTGAACACCTCTCGGGCGGCATATCGCTTGAGGCATCGAATGATCTCGCGTCGGGTCTTGCCCTCCTGAGTGCGGCGTTCGTAGTACGCCCGGGTGCGCGGGTCGTGGCGCAGGCGGGTGAAGACGATGCGATGCAGGGCGGCGTTTGCCTGGCGGTCGCCGCCGTAGTTGAGCCGGCGTGTGCGCCGGCGGCCGGAGGAGTACTCGATGGGGCTGACTCCGCAAAGGGCAGCAAAGGACGCCTCGGTGTTCAGCCGCTCGGGGTTGTCTCCCATCGTGATCAGGAGAGTGACTGCGCTGTCCGGACCGATGCCCACCGGTACGAGCAGCTGGGGGGCGTGGTGTTCGACGAGCCGGGTCAGGCGTTGGTTCAGCTCATTGATCTGCCCGGTGAGCTGTTCGATGCGCTCGGCGAGCATGCGCAGCGTCATGTGGGTGGCCTGGGTCACCGCGTCTCCCCCACCGTCGGGTGGGGCGAGGCGCGCGCAGGCGCGGAACAGCTCGGCGTTGCCGAGGCTCGACATTGGTTCCCTCAGGGCGGGGTCGGCGATGACCAGGACAGCTTTGAGCTGGTTGATCCCCTGAATGCGGGCCTCGACCGCGGAGTCCTTGGCGAGCTTGAAGATCCGCGGCCGTCGTCCGCACGCGTTCCGTCGTGGGGCGAGCAGAACCGTGCAGTGACAGACTGAAAAACGCCTCCCGCGCGCCCGCAGCGTCACGCCTCCATACGAGTGATCCACTCACTGAGACGGCGAGGCGGCTGCCGCTGTGCGGCAACCGCCTCGCCGTTTCGTGGCGTCCGGTCAGCCCCGGACGATGTTCTGTGCCTGCGGGCCCTTCTGTCCCTGCCCGATCTCGAACGTCACGTGCTCGCCCTCCGTCAGCTCGCGGTATCCGCTGCCCTGGATCTCGGAGTAGTGCGCGAAGACGTCCGGGCCACCACCGTCCTGTTCGATGAAGCCGAAGCCCTTTTCGGGGTTGAACCACTTGACGGTACCGCTGGCCATACTGTCGATCCTTCGTTCATCGTTCATCGTTCATGCACGGAAACAGCCCATGATCCGGGCATGCTCCGGCTCCCGGCAGCAGGAGCCACATCCGTTGTACCCCGAGCAGCCTCGCCTATCCGGCTGACGACACCGCCGCCCGACGGCTCCGCTCATGACTACCTTCCGAAGGACTCCGTCACCGGGGCCGACTCGGTCTGGGGGCCGGCTGCCGTGATTCCCGTACGGTCGCGACAGCCTCGTCCACTTTTACTCCCCCTCGGGCGCATGTCCGTTGCGGAGCATACGCAGGACGGCCCGCTCGCCGGGTCCCTGGGTCGCGGGGATGCCGTACGCGCCCTCGTCGCCGAGACGGGGCAGCGCGGATGCGACCGTCACGCCTTCCTCGAACAGCTCGATCACTCGCGGGTTGATGTAGGAGGCCCGGCAGACAGCCGGTGTGTTGCCGAGATAGCCGGACACCTCCCGCACCGCCCTGGCGATGGCACGGCGCCGGGCGGTCTCCGTGCGTGCGACGGATTGCGAGACGGCCAGCGCGACGGCGGCCAGGACGGTGGCGTGCCAGGTCCGAAAGTCCTTGGCGGTGATGTCGAGACCGGTCAGCTCCTTGAGGTAGGCGTTGACGTCATGACCGCTCACGTCGTGCCAGGCTCGCCGGTCCCAGTAGGCCTACCCCTGGTACGTGGAGAGGGCGAGCGGCGGCCCGAAGAGCTGCCCAGCAGTCGGGCGAAGAGGGCCGGGGAGGTGCGGGGGGGGGACTATTCACGTTCTCATGGATTCATGTTCCCGTGTACTCTCGCTCCATGCTGACCGTCGCCCCCGAGGTCGAGGTGCTGGCCAGGTTCGGCCGTGCGCTGGCCGACCCCATCCGCTGCCGCATCCTGCTCGCTCTGCGCACAGCCCCTGCCCATCCCGCCGACCTTGCCGATGAGCTCGGGGTCTCCCGGACCCGGCTCTCGAATCACCTCGCGTGTCTGCGGGACTGTGGATTGGTCGTGGCCGTGCCGGAAGGCCGCCGCACTCGCTACGAACTCGCCGACGAACGCCTCGGTCACGCGCTGGACGACCTGCGGAACGCGGTGGTGGCCGTCGAGACCGACCGCACTTGTGTGGCCCCCGACGAGAAGGGGTGCTGCCGATGACCGCGCTATCCCTTAGCCCGTCGCCGGCCCGGCGTGATGTCCTGACCCGGCGCATACGACTCCTCGTAGCCGCGACGATCACCTACAACGTGATCGAGGCAGTCGTCGCGCTGACCGCCGGGACGACAGCGTCGTCGACTGCTCTGATCGGCTTCGGGCTCGACTCTGTCATCGAGGTCTCCTCCGCCGCGGCGGTCGCCTGGCAGTTCTCTGCTCGCGACTACGCCGTCCGTGAGGCCCGGGAGAAGACCACCCTGCGGATCATCGCCGTCTCCTTCTTTGCCCTCGCCGCGTATGTCGCCGTCGAGTCCGTCCGAGCCCTGGCCGGCGACGGCGAGGCCGGGCGCTCCATGGTCGGCATCGTGCTCGCTGCCCTGTCTCTGGCCGTGATGCCGTTCCTGTCCGCCGCCCAGCGCCGCGCGGGCCGCGAACTCGGCTCCGCCTCCGCGGTCGCGGACTCCAAGCAGACACTGCTGTGCACCTATCTGTCTGCGGTCCTGCTCGTCGGCCTCCTCGCCAACAGCATCTTCGGCTGGTCCTGGGCCGACCCGATCGCCGCCCTCGTCATCGCGGCGGTCGCGGTGAAGGAAGGCCGCGACGCCTGGCAGGGCAAGGGCTGCTGCGCGGTCCCGGCCGCCCCGGCCGTCGGTCCCGTGAGTGCCGAGACCGACGGTTGCGGGTGCCGCCCGGGCTGCGACTGCTGCAACTGAACCCCGCATCGGTCAGGCGCCGGGATCCGACAGGCCCGCAGGCTCACAACCTGCGGGCCGTCGACATCCTGGACGGCTTCGAGGCATTCGGCCCAGCTGTTCTGGGCGTACTCCCACGCGTGAGCCGGTGCGGAGGCGGATGCCGAAGAGGTCGCTCGGGCCCTGGCTCAACTTCCGTGACCCTCCGACGTGCTGAGACGCTGGATGTGCCGGCCCACCGGCCGGGAGGGTGGTCGGGAAGCGTCAGGTCGACGATCAAGCCGTAATGGTCACTCGCCTGCACGCCGCCCACGGGTTGAACGAGGACCCGCCGACAGGATGAGATGCGCAGACTGGGAGCCGTACGCGCCGCAGCGGAGCGTGAGGTAGTCGATGCGGCGATCCGCTGCCTCCGGCATGTCACCTCGGCCCACGAGTGGATTGCCGGAGGTGAAGGTGGGCCCTGGGTCGTCCGGGTGCATGCTCGACCATGCGTCTTGGAAGCAGGTGATAAGGCCGCCGAGTGACTGCAGCCCCTGCAGGAAAGCAGGCTCACTCACGCCTCGACCGACGGTACGAGGTGAGGCCGCACGGTGACAGCGTCGCTGTCGATTCACTCGCCCACGAAGAGGCCGCCCGCTTCGGCGCGCGCACGGGAGCGCGGCGGCGACGATCGAGGTCGTCGCGGACGACGGGAGCATCGCGCGCGAGCGCGCCGTCTGCTGCTGGCCACCGGCCCGGTGGACGAACCCCCGAGGTGCCGGGTTGGCCGAGAAGGCGTCGACGTGCTCGCCACCGGCCCGAGTGCATGGAGAGCGAACCAAGCGATGATCCTCACTGAGTGAGCAGCCAAACGCGTCCTGCGCGCCAGCGCGTGTGAGATCCGGTTCGGCAACGGGCAGCGGCAGGACCGACAGGTCGACGTCGGCGCGGCGCAGCGGTTCGTAGAGGTCGTCCAGTGCGGTCTCGCGGATGGTGACCCGGCAGCCCGGCCTACCGGCGTGGAAGGCGTCGACCAACGGCAGGACGCGCCGGGCAACGGCGGCGGACATGTAGCCGAGGCGGAGCCCACCCGTGGCGCCGTGGCCGGTGGCAATCGCTCGCGCGATCGCCGTCTGGACACGTCCTGGACGAGGCGGTCTTCACTCAGACCGGTCCTTCCAAGGGCCCGCTGGTCGAACACGGGCGGGGCGTCGTCCACGACCCGCCGATGCCCGTCTCCGGCTGGCCGGGAAGACCGGCCTTCCGCGCCACGAGCACGTCCCAGGGCGCGCCCAGGACCCTGGCTACTTCGGCGGCCACCGGCACGCCGCCGCGGGGCCGCGCGAGAACGACGAGGTGAGGCAGCTCGCCGTCGGAGGCCCCACTCCATGAGCCGCAGACCGAGTTCCTGGCCCGCTGTCCGGCATCGCGAAATCGCATGACGCCTCTTCTGCTCACGGGCGCTGAAGGACCACCGCCGCCGTCGCCGCCGCCGCCGCCGAGGCAGGCCATCCCTCGCTTCGGCTCCCGGCCTCACCCGGAGCGGCACACCGCTTCATGAACCCGCTTCCTGTGTCGCCTCGGCCGCCGTGGGACCCGGCGAGCCGGCGGTGGTGGCCGCGCCGGTGCCCGCCGCTTCGCCGAGGCCGGGAGCGACCGTTCCGTCCTCCGAGACGCCGAGGACCACCTTGGTCCAACCCGCCTCCCGCCGGTCGAAGCGGCGGTAAGCCTCGACGGCGTTCCGAGTGTCGCCCCAGCGGGTGACGAGGGGGGTGGGGTCGAGACTTCCCGAGGCGACCAGCGAGACCAGATGCGGTACGTAGCGCCGGTGGTTGCAGTTGCCCATCCTCAGGGTCAGGTTCTTCATGAACGCCTCGCCGAAGGGGTAGTGCTGCACCTGCGGCGGATAGACACCGATGGTGCCGACCGTGCCGGCCTTCGCCACCATCTGCACCGCCCAGCGCGCCGCAAGCGTCGGGGCGTCGCCCGGCACCCACGTCGCGCCGTCCGGGTTCTGCTCCGGCGCGGCCTCCGACCGCTCGTGGCCGAACTCCTCGGCCTGCGCCGCCGCGGCGTCCGCGGCGGGCCCGTGGGACGGCTTCTGTGCGTCCACGCCCACGGCCTCGATCACCCGGTCCACGCCGATGCCGCCGGTCAGCTCACGCACCGCCTCGACCGGGTCCTCCGCATTGAAGTCGACGGTTTCCGCATGCTGGCTACGGGCCATGTCCAGGCGGTCGCCGACACCGTCGACGACGATGATCCGCCCGGCCCCCTGAAGGCGGGCGCAGGCGATGGCGGCCTGCCCGACGGGACCGGCCCCGACGATCGCGACGGTGTCGCCGTCGCCGACCTCGGCCAGCCTGGCTCCGAACCAGGAGGTGGGGTAGATGTCCGAGAGCAGGATCGCCTGCGCGTCGTCCACGGTGTCCGGCAGCGGCACCAGCCCGACATGGGCGAAGGGGATTCGGGCGTACTCGGCCTGCAGCCCGTCCAGCCCGCCCGCGGCCTGCGGTCCGCCGAAGAAGACGGTGCCTGCCAGCCGCCCCCCGGGGTTGGCGTTGTCGCACTGGGCGTAGTAGCCCGCGCGGCAGTAACTGCACACACCGCACGCGACTGTCGAGGGCACCACCACGCGGTCGCCGGGGCGCAGGTTGCGCACCCCGGAACCCACCTCCTCCACCACGCCGACCGCCTCGTGGCCGAGAATCCGTCCCTCCTGCATGCCGGGCATGGTGCCGCGGACGAAGTGGAGGTCGGTACCGCAGATGGCGGAGGTCGTGATGCGCACGATGGCGTCGTACGGATCCTTGATCTCCGGTTCGGGCACGTCCTCGAGACCGATGTCCCCCAGTCCCTTCCAGACAACGGCCTTCATCAGAATGCTCCCTTCGTGGCTTGCCGACGAGGAGTCCGTCCAGACGTTCGACGGTCGGGGCGGGACTACCCGGTGTCCTCGGTTCCGCGGACTTCGGCCTCTGGTCGGAGTTTCCTGCCCGGTTGAGCCGAAACGGCGGCGACGCAACCGCGGTGGCAGTCACCTGCCCGTCGCGACCTCGGTGTCCGCCCACGTCCACGGGGCCCAGCGGCCGAACCCCTCCAGCACCTCCTGTGACCGGCGCGGTCGCCTAGGACGGTGCGGACACAGCCGTCACAGTCGCCCCGTCGTCCGGGTCCGTCGTGCGTTCAGCCCGAGCGCTCATCGTCCGTCCCCCCGCTCAGGTGGTCACGTAACCAGTCGACAGCGGCTTCGGCGACCGTCTCCAAGGCACCGGGCTCGGGGAAGCGACGAGTGGCGCCCGGTACGACATGAATCCGGTGAGACACGAAGAGCCATTGAACGGCCTCACCATCGGGGCCGAGTACAGCGTCGTCGGCACTACCGACGACGAGCAGGACCGGTGCGGCGACCAGCGGGCATGCATCGCCTGCCAGGTCCGGTCTGCCGCCCGGGACACCACCGTGAGCACCCTGTCGGGGCGCTCGCCGGGCCGCGATCAGGGCGGCAGCCGCTCCGGTACTCGCCCCGAGCAGCCCTCGGGTCAGCTCTGCGACACTCCGGCCGCCCCTCCAGCCAGTCCACGGTCTCCACCAGACGCCGGGCCGGCGAGGTGATGTCGAAGCGATACCGGCCCGGTGTGGAGTCCTCCCGTTCCTCGCCTCGGTCAGCAGGTCCAGCAGGGTGGCCAGTCCCGTCCGGTGCCGTCCGGCGGCGACCGCCCGGTGCGAGGGCTGAGACGCGATTCGCCGCTGCCGTGCGCGGACGGGACTATCCCGCGCGGCCCGCCGGGGACGATCAGGTCGCCGGTCGGAGCTGCCTCTGCCGACGGCACACGTACGGCTTCGGAGACCATGCGCGCTCACATCATGGGGCCTGTCCGTTGCCACCGGCCGGGCGACCCCGAGGGGACGCCGCGACACGCGCCGTGTCCTGTCGGCTTCGGCTCAGCCTGCCGAGTCGGCGCCGACCGTGCCGTGCCAGTCCAGGCACATGACGGTGGCGTCGTCCTCGAGGTGCCCCCGCACGCGTTGACGACAGCGCTGGTCAGGGCCCTGACCGCTTCCCGCGGGTGCAGATGACGGGTGTCGCGCAAGAAGGCCGGCAGGTCGACGGCTCCGGCATCGCGCTCCTGCACGCCGTCGGTGTAGAGCAGGAGCCGATCACCGGGACGCAGGTCGAGTCCCTGCACGTGAAAGGCGTCGGACGTGGCGACGCCGAAGGGCCTGTTGATGTCCAGGCAGATCTCGTGAACGGTGCCCTCGCGCACGCGCAGCGGCCAGGGGTGTCCGGCGTTGACCAGTTGTACGCCACTGCCGTCCAGGCTGATGCGCAGCATCTGCCCGGTGGCCAGGGCACCGCGGCCGTGGTCAAGCATCGCCTGGTGGGTCCGGCGAGCCTGTTCGGCCAAGTCGCATCCGGCGCGTCGGGCGCCGCGGGAGGCGTTGACCAGGATGGTGGCCAGCAGGGCGGAGTCGACGTCGTGGCCCATGGCGTCGGTGACGGACAGGTGCAAGGTGTCGCGGTCGAGGGCGTAGTCGTAGGTTCGCCGCCGATGTCGTCGGCGGGAGCCAGGGTGCAGGCGAGGGTGAACTGGTCGGCCTCGCAGCAGGTGGCGCTGGGCAGCAGCCGGTGCTGGATCTCGGCGGCCAGACTGACCTGTGTCGTGCGCTGCCCCCAGTGGTAGAGGTCGGTGAACCGTCGGTCGGTCACGATGATGTAGGCCAGTGCGTGTGCGGCCCGGCCTACCTGCTCCAGTACGTCCTCACCGGCATGGCGCAGGGACAGCTCCAGGAAGCCGATCACGTCGCCCCGGTTGGTGACCGGGGTGATCACCCTCTGTCCGCCTGCCTCCCCCGGTGTGGCCAGGAGCTGCTGGGTGCGCAGCACCTCGTCGTGGGGACTGCCGTCCAACCGCACACGATCGGCCTTCTCCCCGCCCTGCGACTCGCCCTCGTCGGTCAGCCGGACCAGTTCCTGCCCGACCAGGTCCAGGAAGAGGAACGACACGTCGTCGGCGCCGAACCGATCACGCAGGTTCCGCGCGACCACATCGATCGACCGCACCGGCGCGGCGTTCTCCGCCGCCGCGAGCACCTCGTCCAGCCCCAACCGGCCGTCCGCCACGTCAGCCTCCCTCTGCCTTCTGCGCTTCACGTCCTGGCGCTCGCGGACGACCCTCGGGACCGCCACGCGGACCGTCGGTTTCCGGCGGACGGTCGTGTAGCGACATCACGTCGGGTACCCGCTCGTTGCCCCCGCCGGCTTCCCCGGTACCGATGCACCGTGAGGGAAGGAAGCAACCTCATGCAGCACGACGAGATGATAGGAAAAGTGCAGGCTCTTGCTCAGTTGCCGGACCGAGGTGCGGCCGAACGGGCGACACGGGCCGTACTGGAGACACTGGCCGAACGACTGCCGTCCGCACTCGCCAACCACATGGCCGCCCAGCTCCCGCCGACCCTCGCCGCCTCCGTACGCCAGAAGACGGACTCTGCCGCCGACGGCCACGGGTCCACCTCGGGTGACCGGTTCGACCTCACCGTGTTCGCCGGCCGCATCGCAGGCCGCGCGGCAACGGACGAGGAGACGGCCATACAAGAGGCCGCAGGCGTCCTGGAGGTACTCGACGCCGCCCTCACTCCGGAGTTGACGGAGAAAATGGCCGGTGTGCTGCCCGCGGACATCCGAGAACTTCTGCCCGCAGGCCGCGCCGTGGACGACGGAGGCTGAACACCGGCGCCCTGTGACCGACCGTGAGCCCGGCTCCTCGACTTGGGCGGCCACAGCTGCGTGCTGTCCGCCGCGTCCACCGCCGTACGGCGTGGCTCCCGCCGCAGGCGTCACGGTGCTGCCTTCCTCGACGTCACCGCGGGCATGACGCCCCATCCTGATCAGTAGGAGGATGCCGTGTTTGAGGGACCTTTCGGGGCCGTCCTGGTGGTCGACGCCGGATCGTCGAGCCTGCATCTGACCGTGTTCGACGACGACCTCGGCGTCCTCGCCGAACGCGACAGTTCCTCCGCACCCGGCGACCATGCCGTCGGTCTGCTGCGGCAACTGCTGCGTGAGGCTCCGGCACCCGTGGCCGTCGGCCACCGCGTCGTCCACGGCGGCCCGGCGCTGCGGGAGCATCTGCTGGTGGACGATCACGTACGCGACGCCCTGGACGGGGCGGCCGACATGGCGCCGCTCCACGTTCCGCCCGCGCTCACCGTGCTGGACGCCGCCCGGGACCTGCTCCCGGACATCCCGCACGCCGCTTGCCTGGACACCGCCTTCCACGCCGGCCTGCCCGCCGCCGCCCGGGAGTACGCGGTGCCCGGCGCATGGCGCGAGCGGTACGGGCTGCGCCGCTACGGGTTCCACGGTCTGTCCTACTCGTGGGCACTCGGCCGGGCTGCCGAGCTCCTGGGCCGACGCCCCGAACGATTGCAGGTCGTGATCGCCCACCTCGGCGGTGGCTGTTCCGCCTGCGCGGTGCGCGACGGCCGCAGCGTCGACACCACCATGGGGTTCACTCCGCTGGAGGGGCTGGTCATGGCCCACCGGAGCGGCAGCATCGATCCCGGCGCGCTGACGTGGCTGCAGACCAGGCACCACCTGTCCGCCGAGGAGGTCGACACCGCGCTGAACCAGGAGGGCGGTCTGCTCGCGCTCTCCGGCACGTCGGACGACACCCGCGACCTCGTACGCGCTCGTGCCGGGGGCGACGAGCGCGCCGGACTCGCGTTGGACGTCTTCACCCACCACTGTCGCCGTGGCATCGCCGCGATGGCCGCTTCCCTCGACCGGCTGGACGCCCTGGTCTTCACCGGGGAGATCGGCGAGGACCAGCCCGAGGTTCGCGAGGAGGTGTGCGCGCGGCTCACCACGCTCGGTCTGACGAGCGGGCTGCAGGTGCCCGACGGTGCGACCGTGGACCGCCCGACCGTGGTCAGCGCACCGGGAGCCGCCGTCCCGGTGGTCGTCGTGCCCACGGGTGAGGGGCGGCAGGTCGACCGCGAGACGCGGACCCTGCTGCGGCAGCACCAGGCGTGACAGGGAGCCGTTCCGGGGGTCGATACCGGTTGTACAGGCCGCCGGGCAGGCCGTACTCGGTGTCGTCGGCGAGGCGGCGGGCGTCTTCCTCGTCGCCCCCGTCCTGACGACGGTCGCGACCGGCACCGTTCTCGACGACGCCGCTGCCCCTCTCGCGGGAGGAATCGCGTTGCTCGCCGTTGACAGCAGGCCCGGCGACAGGCCGGTTCCGAGCCACACCGTCGTGCCGACACTGGTGCCGCAGCCTGCGATGCTGGAAATGGCCGACGAAGGCTCTCCTGCTGCTGGAAGAGGTGGCCACTATGAACACGTCCGAGCGCACGTCGAGAATGCTCACCGAGCTGCTCCGCGACAGCCACCTGGCCGCCTTCGACGAGCTTCCTTCCCTGGTTGCCCGGTACACCGAACAGGCAGGCATGCACGATGTGCGGATCTACCTGGCCGATCTACGCCAGGAGATCCTGCGGGAAGTCACCGGGAAGGGGCTCAGCGCAGCGGGTGGCGGCGAGGTCTACGCCGTCGAAGGCACACTGCCGGGGCGGGCCTACACCAGCATCCGGCCCCAACTGTTCGCGAACAGCGAGCAGGATCGCTGGTGGATACCGGTACTGGACGGTACCGAGCGGCTGGGCCTGCTGTGCGGAAGTCTGACCGACGACGCCGATCTCGAACAGCTTCAGGCGGTCGCCTCCCTGGTGGGCCTGCTGGTGGTCAGCAAACGACCCAGCAGTGACGCGGCCGCACGGCTCGCACGCACGCAGGCGATGAACGTGGCGGCGGAACTGCAATGGAATCTGATGCCTCCGCGTTCGTTCGCCAACAAGGACGTGGTGATTTCCGCGGCCATGGAGCCGGCCTATGAGATCGGTGGAGATGCCTTCGACTACGCGATCGCCGACGGCCGAGTGCATCTGGGCATCTTCGACGCCATGGGCCACAACAGTCACGCCGGGCTGGCCGCCAACCTCGTGGTGGCCGCCTGCCGCAACCAACGCCGGCAAGGAACGGATCTGGTCGCCCTCGGAGAGCGGGTGGAGGAGATCCTCCTCGAGCACTTCGCACACGAAACGTTCGTCACCTCCACGCTGGCCGAGCTCAACACCGCGACCGGGCTGCTGACCTGGATCAACCGAGGCCATCACCCGCCGGTCCTCATCCGGGCCGGACGCTGGACGACCGTTCTGCACTGCCCACCCGCGCATCCGCTCGGCGCCGGGTTGGAAACCACCGCGACGCTGTGCCGGGAACAGCTCGAGCCCGGTGACCGGATCCTGCTGTACACCGACGGCATCACCGAGGCCCGCGACAAACAGGGCCAAGAGTTCGGCCTCACTCGGTTCACCGACTTCATCATCCGTCACCACGCCGACGGCTTCCCTGTCCCGGAGACTCTGCGCCGCCTCATGCGCGCTGTCCTGCACCACCACGACGGGCGACTCAACGACGACGCCACGGTCGTGTGCGTGGAGTGGCACGGTCCCAGCCGCAACACTCAGCTCAGCGCGGCGCCTCCGCCGGTTCCGCCGCCCGGACGGTCCTGACGCGGATGACGCACTCCTCAGCGGCCCGGGTGCCGGAGGGGCGAGGGACGACCGGACCGCTGGCAGACAGTTTGCGACCGCGCCGGCTGGGAACTCGTCGCCCGCCACCACGGATGCCAGGCACTGACGACGCCGCACCCCTGCTCACCAGTACGTGGCGTGTGCGCCACGCGCGAACGCGGCGCTGCCCGGCCCAATCGCGGGAGGACCGGCCGGATGCCCGACAGGAACGCAGCGGGACGCCACGAAGGCGTGCGGCCGGTGCCCACTCTGCTCTTCGACGGCGACTGCGGCTTCTGCACCACGGCAGTGCGATGGATCGAACGGAACGTGAGTCCCCGTTGTGAAAGCGTCGCCTGGCAGCGAGCCGACCTGCGAGGCATCGGCGTGACGCGGCAGCGTGCTCAGCGCGAGGCACTGTGGGTGACACCGGTTGGGACGGTCTACGGCGGCGCAGACGCTGTGTCGAAGCTTCTCCTGAGCGCGGGCGGCGGATGGAGTCTGCTCGGGGCCCTGCTCATGGTGGAGCCGGTACGCCGGGTCGCGCACGGCGTCTACCGGCTCGTGGCGGACAACCGCTCGCGGCTCCCGGGTTCGACCGACGCGTGCTTCCGTTCCGAGGCGGGCGCACGTCACACGTGAACGCGGCACCGGCGCCTCGGCCGGCCGGACCGTCACGGACCCGGACGGCGCACCGTCCGCAGGCCGGCGTGTTCCGCAGCGTTCGCCCCACTATCTCGCGCAGGCGCAGCAGCGCCTCGTGAACAGGGGCGGGGCCGGGGGGATTACTTCTCGTACGTCGACAAGGCCAGACCGATCGCGAAGAAGGTCGGAGCCCATTCCCCGACGAAGATGCCCCAACGGTCGGCGCGTTCTTCTCCCTTCTTCTCCACTCGCAGGGAAGTGCACCAGGTGACCACTGACAACCCGATGGACACGAAGCCGGCCGCGTAAGCGTGCTCGGCTCGGATTCCGGACTCGTGGAGCTTCTTGACCAGCATGACCGACTCACCTTCCGACGTGGGGTTTCCCTCATTCGATCCCCACTGCGGCCGCCCGGCGAGCCACGCGCCGCCAAACGGTCAAAGGACGTGTCAAGGGGCGACACCCAGTGAGGCCGATGCACCACCGACTCCATCCGTGCGCCGGTCAGGAGATGCACCAACCGCCGACTGCGGCCATCGTGGCGTCACACGACCTCTTCACGATCAACGCTCGGGCAGGACACATGGACAAGAAGCAACTCGCCGAGGAAACCATCAACACCGCGGCGAACGGAGGCAACGACGCACCACTCACGTCCACCGACGTGGAGCGAGTGTTCGACCTCCTCTTCGGCACTGTGGAGCACCCCGGCTCGATCGCCGAGGCGCTGAACAGGCGCGAGAACGTCTCTCTGGGCAGTTTCGGCAGCTTCCGCATGGACGGTGGGACAGCCACGTTCCGCCCGGGCACAGCGCTTACCGAGTTCCTGCAGAACAAGACAGGATGAACGAACCGCCGCCGCCCGGCTGCCGAACCGAGGCTACATCGAGGGTTTCGTGCCGTGCTCATCGTCGCCCGCCGGGAGCGGGCGTCGCACAGAGGAGGTGCATGCCGCCCAGGCCAGCCCCGCGGCCAGGAGATCCTCGGCGGCGGCCGCGACTGCGACAGACCGGCCCGGTGAGCGGGCTGTTCCGCGCCAACGCGCGCCGGCGAACGCGCCGGTTACGGCCGTCGAGACACCTGTGGCCGCGGCCGTGAGCGGCGGGAGTGCCCCACGACGCTGTGCGAGTGCTGCGCCGGCGAGCGCGCCAAGCACAACCCGAGGCCCCATGCCCTGAGCGCTCAGCCGGCTGGGGGTGGACGGCGCTTTGTCGGCGACGAACTCCGCTGCCGTGGTGAAGCAGGTGAGAGCACGGGCCCACGGGCCTGTCAGGAGCGCCGAGGGCAGTGGCCGTCCCGCGGCCGGCGGGGTACTCCAGGACAGCGCCGCGACTCCCCACTGACTGCGCAGACCAGTAGCCGCGCCGATCAGCCCCACTCTGATCAGGGTCTCCGCCGCCGGGTTCATGAGCGGTGCTCCACCGCGGTGACGATGCCGCTCAGCCACACGGGCATCCGGGCGCCCGTGCCCCGCGGCATGGAGACGGTGGCTCCGGCCCCGCAGCCGACGGCGATGGCCGACAGGGCGCCCGGGCCGGTGAGCCGGTTGTCCCTGACGGTCCCCGAACCGGGCACCGGATGCACCGCCTCCGTGGCGGGCCGCGCCACGACCTGGGCAGGGACCTCGCGGGCGGACCGTCCCCGTCGGACCATGTCGGCGTAGGTCACGGCGTTGCGTACGGTCGTAGAGGCGACACCCGCCGCGCCACCGTGCACCATGCTCTGGATCATGCTGCGCCGGGTTCCCCGACCGGGGCACCCGAATCGTGCACGGCCCGCTCACGGTTCGCCCCGGGGGAGCCGGTCCGCCGATGCGCGTCGCGGGATCTACCGTCAAGCGGTAAGTCCGTTTCCTCCCCGTACGTTCGGGTACGCAGCGCGAGTGAACCGACTCCCACCCGATCAAGGCCATGACCCGGGACGTTCAGAGGACGACCCCAAGTCCGGTCTGCGCGACGTCACCGTCGTCGTCCGGCCGTACGGGAACCCGCTGCCCCTCGGATTCTTCTCCTTCGGCATCGGTATGGTCGTCCTGGCCGGAATCGCCCTGGGCATCGTGGGCGACGGGCAGGTCGCCTCCGCCGGCGTCCTTCTGTCCGTGTTCGTCTTTCCCCTGGAGCTCCTCGCCGCGATCCTGGCGTATCTGGCCCGCGACACCGGTGCGGCCACCGCCCTGGGGTTGTTCGCCACGTCCTGGGCGGGGCTGGGTGCCCTGCACATCCTCGACCCCGCGCAGCAGCGGAGCACCGCCGTCGGCCTCTATCTCGCGGCCTTCGCCCTGATGCTCCTGCCCCTGGCCGCGGTCGGCTTACTCGGCAAGGCGCTTCTCGGCGCGGTGCTCAGTGTGTCGTCACTGCGAGCGGCGCTGGCGGCGGCATATCAGCTCGGCGCCCCGCAGGACTTTCAACTCGCCAACGGGGCCGTCGCATTCGTTCTGGTCGCATTGGCCTTCTACGCCGGCACGGCCTTCCTCCTGGAAGACGTCCGACAGAGCACCATCCTGCCCATTCTGCGCCGCGGCGACGCCCGGCAGGCCGTCGAGGGAGACCTCACCGAGCAGCACTCCCGCGTGCCGAACGAACCGGGAGTCCGCAAGCAGCTGTGAGCCACCACGCCCGACCACCCCGCGAAGATGCCGCATGCGGTGCCACACAACCGTCCATGGAGCGCCCGTCACACTCACGTCTCGACGTGATCCTCGGTGAGGTCCGGCAGCCGGACGGATCCGAGCCTTTCGCGGAGGCGGGTCGACGTCGTCGTGTAGCCGCAGGCAGTGCTCTCTACGTCACGGTCGAGTACCTCCACGCGGGCCGCCTCGTCGCGACGGGCGTGCTGATGCTGTGGGCGTCATGATCTCGGTAGGACAGTGTGCGGTGGAGCGAGCCGGAAGGGGCAGGACGGTGGCGGCGAACGGACGGCGGGACGCGGAGGGCCTGCACTGTCTGGTGACCGGCGCGTCCGGGTACGTCGGTACGCGCCTGGTGCCGAAGCTGCTGGAGTCCGGTCACCGGGTGCGGTGTCTGGTCCGCTCCCCCGCCAAGCTCAGCGACCAGCCCTGGGCGGCGGAAGCGGAGAGCGTTCAGGGAGACGTCAGCAACCCGCGTTCGGTCACCGAGGCCATTCGTGGTGTCGACGTCGCGAAGGTCGGCCGGATCTTTCTCGACTCCGAGGTGCCCGGCACCGTACTGCGGGCCGCGGTCGTCATCGACTCCGCGTTGGCGTCGTTCCAGATGCCGCGCTATTTGACCGAGCGACTGGCCGTCATGGTGACACTCAGTCGGGTGCACACCTGCACCCACCCCATCTGGGCCCGCGACGCGTTGCGCCACCTGGTCGGGTCCGCCACCATGCCGGACGAGTCCCTGCCGTTCGACGAAGCCTCTGGACCTGGCCCTGCGAAGGGCACGAGCAGCCCAGGTGGTCACGCGCTGGTCGTCCGCCTCCGTCCCCGGCACCCCCAGCGAACTCCTCTCGACGCATCCCGACTGGGCCGGCGGCAGCCTCTACCCGGACGATCAGGGCTCCTGGGCCACGCCTCCTTGTGGTCCGTCTCCCCCTTCCACGCCGTCGTCTTCGGCGGCATGGCCGGCAACATCACCCAGGCCGCTGCCAAGGGCCTGGCCGCCCACGCAGGTGATCAGCGCTCCCGACGCATCCGACGTCGCCGTCCCCGCCGAAGCACGGAGCACGGAGCACGGAGCACCAGGCACCGTTCCCGTACCACTGCGTCAGGAGTGAGGCCATGACCGTCGCGGTCGTCCTGTTCACCTCGGACCTGCGTCTGCACGACCATCCACCGATGCACGCCGCGCTGAAGGCGGCGGACGAGGTCGTGCCGTTGTTCGTGCTCGATCCCGGCATCCGCACGGCACACTTCGACGCACCCAACCGGCGGGCTTTCCTCGCGGACTGCCTGAACGACCTCGACGCCTCATTGCGCAGCCGCGGTGGCCGGCTCGTGGTCCGCGCGGGGCCGGTCGCCCGGGAGGTCCGCACGGTCGCCGCCGAGTGCGGGGCGGGCGAGGTGCACATGGCCGCCGGCGTCACGGCGTACGCCCGGCACCGTGAGGAGCGGCTGCGCAAGGAGCTCGACGACAGCGACGTGGCGCTGCGCGTGCACGAGGCGGTGATCACCGCCCTCGCGCCGGGAGCGGTGCCCCCCTCCGGCTCCGACCACTTCGCCGTGTTCACCCCCTACTTCCGCCGCTGGTCCCAGGTGTCGCTGCGCCAGCCTCTCCGGGCGCCGCGCACCGTCCGCGTCCCCGACGGGGTGCGCGGCGAACCGCTGCCCGAGCGTGCCGGCGTCTCCGGCACCTCGCCCGGCCTCCCGGCCGGAGGGGAAACGGCCGGGCGTGACCGGTTCTCGCGGTGGTCGCGGTCCGGACTGTCCCGTTACGAGGACCGGCACGACGACCTCGCCGGCGATGCCACGTCCAGGCTGTCCCCGTATCTCCACTTCGGCGTGCTGTCCCCGGCGGAGCTCGTGCACAGGTCCCGCGAGCGCGGGGGGCCGGGCGCGGAGGCGTTCGTGCGCCAGGTGTGCTGGCGGGACTTCCACCACCAGGTGATGGCGGCACGGCCTTCGGCGTCGGGAAAGGACTACCGCACCCGCCACGACCGGTGGCGGGGCGAGGACGAGGCGGCCGAGGACATCGCGGCGTGGCGGGAGGGGCGCACGGGATATCCGGTCGTCGACGCGGCGATGCGCCAGCTGCGCCACGAGGGCTGGATGCACAACCGCGCGCGGCTGCTGGTGGCGAGCTTCCTGACCAAGACGCTGTACGTGGACTGGCGGATCGGCGCCCGGCACTTCCTGGACCTCCTCGTGGACGGCGACATCGTCAACAACCAGCTCAACTGGCAGTGGGTCGCGGGCACGGGCACCGACACGCGCCCCCACCGCGTCCTGAACCCTCTCGTCCAGGCCAGGCGGTTCGACCCGGACGGTGCCTACGTGCGCCGCTGGGTTCCCGAACTCGCCGGCGTGGACGGCGGGAAGGTGCACGAGCCCTGGCGGCTCCCGGCGGAGGAACGCGACGCGCTCGACTATCCGGAACCGGTCATCGACCTCGCCGACGGGCTCGCGCGCTTCAAGCACGCCCGCGGCCGCGACTGAGGAGGCACCCGTCGTGCACTGGCTTTTCGGCGACCAACTCGGCCCCCACTTCCTCACCCCGGGCGACGAAGGCCCCGGGCACGACACTCCCCTGCTCATGATCGAGGCACGCTCCGTGTTCCGACGACGCCGCTTCCACCGCGCAAAGGCACATCTCGTGCTGTCCGCGATGCGCCACCGCGCGGCCGAACTGGGCGACCGCGTCACCTACGTGCGGGCCGACACCTACCGCGACGGCCTCGACCGGGCGGCACGCGGGCGCCGGGTCGGCGTCCACCACCCCACTTCCCACGCCGCGCTCCGCCTGGTGCGCGCCCTTCCCCGGGTGGCGGTGGGCCCCGCTCGCGGCTTCCTGGTGCCGATGGCCGACTTCACCGCGTGGGCGGACGGTCACGGCGGCAAGCGCCTGCGGCAGGAGGACTTCTATCACTGGGTCCGGCGCGGCCACGACCTGCTCATGGACGGCGGGCAACCCGCGGGAGGCCAGTGGAACCTGGACCACGACAACCGGGAACCGCCACCTCGCGACACGCCGTCGCTGCGGGTCGACCGCCCGTACCGGCCCCGCGAGGACGACATCGACGACGAGGTCCGCCACGACCTCGACCGCTGGGAGCGTGACGGGGGAGTCTCCTTCGTCGGGCGGGACGGGCCCCGCCTGTTCCCCGCGACCCGGGCGGAGGCTCGACGGGCGCTGCGGCGCTTCGTCGAGCACCGGCTCACCACCTTCGGCCCGTACGAGGACGCCATGCTCGCCGCCGATCCCGTCATGAGCCACAGCCTGCTCTCCTCCTCCCTGAACCTCGGCCTGCTGGACCCCGCCGAATGCGTCGAGACGGCCGAGCGGGCGTGGCGCGAGGGCCGGGCGCCACTGAACAGCGTGGAGGGCTTCGTGCGCCAGGTCGCCGGCTGGCGCGAGTACGTCTGGCAGCTGTACTGGTATTTCGGCGAGGACTACCGGCGCTCCAACGAGCTCCGGCACACTGCCCCGCTGCCCGACTGGTGGAACGACCTGGACGCGGACGCCGTCCGGGCGAACTGCCTGCACACCGTCCTCGCCCAGGTGCGCGACACCGGATGGACGCACCACATCCCCCGGCTGATGATTCTGGGCAGTCACGCACTCCAGCGCGGCTGGGACCCCGCCGCCGTCACGGACTGGTTCCACCGCTGCTTCGTGGACGGCTACGACTGGGTGATGCTCCCCAACGTCGTCGGTATGTCCCAGTACGCCGACGGCGGCCGGATGACGACCAAGCCCTACACGTCGGGCGGCGCCTACATCAACCGCATGAGCGACCTGTGCGGTCCCTGCGTCTACCGGCCGGGCGACCGCACCGGCGAGCGCGCGTGCCCGTACACCGCCGGCTACTGGGTCTTCCTCGACCGGCACCGGGACCGGCTCGCCGGCAACCAGCGCATCGCCCAGCCGGTACGGCAACTCGACCGGCTCAGCGACCTCACGGAGGTACGCGAGCAGGAACGCGCACGAGGTGACACACCGCCATGAGCACCGTGTCGTTGGGCCACTGAGGTGACGCCGGTCGGCAAGCGGTGTGGAACCGGACAGGAATCACTGCATCCGTGACAGGGCACCCGGCGGAAACAGTGTCGTGCGGATAACCAAACGTGAGAAGGGGTTGTGCATGCCCGGACTGCCGCCGACGGTGGCCCCACCGGCCGGACGCGTCGACGCCCCTCTCACCGTGCCCGACGCCGCGAACGCCGTCGGCACCGTCCTCGAGCGGGTACTCGACGAACGACTACGGCATTCCCGTGCCATCGATCCCGTCTTCGCCCGGGAGCTGGCCGACCGCCTGATCGCCCTGGTCGGGCGGGGCGGCAAACGGCTGCGTACGGCGTTCACCCACTGCGGCTGGCGCGCCGCGGGCGGGTCGGGCGACACCAGCGCCGTTCTGCGTACGGGAGCCGCCCTCGAACTGCTCCAGGCGTGCGCCCTCGTGCACGACGACGTCATGGACGGGTCCGTGCAGCGCAGGGGTGCCCCCGCCCTGCACGTCGAACTCGCCCGTGCACACTGGGCCTCGGGCATGCACGGCTCCGCGGAGGCGTTCGGCACGTCGGCCGCCGTGCTCGCCGGTGACCTGGCGCTGGCCTGGGCGGACGACCTGCTGACGGAGACGGCGCTCGGCACGCCGCACGGCTCTCTCCTGCACGGGGAATGGCGGGCGATGCGCACCGAGATGGTCGCCGGACAGTACCTGGACCTGCGCGCCCAGGCCGCGCGTTCGTCCGGAGTGGACGAGGCGCTGGCCATCGCCACGCTGAAGAGTGCCCTGTACACGGTCGCCCGGCCGCTCGCGCTGGGCGCGTCGCTGGCGGGAGCCGACGATGACGTGCTGGACGCGCTGCGGGCGGCCGGCCGGTGCGCCGGGCTGGCCTTCCAGCTCCGCGACGACGTCCTGGGTGCCTTCGGCGACCCGGCGCTGACCGGCAAACCGGCCGACGACGACCTGCGCTCCCGCAAGCTCACCTACCTGCTCGCCGTAGCCCTGCAACTCGCCGACGCCGCCGACGACCACCAGGCCGCCGCGACACTGGCGCCGGACGCGGTCCCGCGGTCGGAGCACGCCGTACAACGCGTGCGGGCGGCCCTGAAACGCACCGGCGCCCGGGATCTCGTGGAGGCGAGGATCGAGGAGCTGACGGACATGAGCCTCCGCCACTTCGGGCGCACCGGCGCGCTCCCGTCCGTACAGGACGAGTTCTCGACACTGGTCCAACACGCCACCGGCGTGCGCCCGCGTCGTGCCGAGGAGGTCGCGTGAAGAGGGTGCCGGGTCCGACCGACCACGTCGTCGTGGTGGGCGCCGGGCTGTCCGGCCTGGCCTGTGCCCTGCACCTGCTGGGTGCGGGCCGCCGGGTCACCCTGGTCGAACGGGACGCCGGCCCCGGCGGCCGGGCCGGCCGGGTACGACGGGGCGGCTACGAGCTGGACACCGGCCCCACGGTGCTGACCATGCCGCACCTGGCGGACGAGGCGTTCGCCGCCGTCGGGGACAGCCTCCACCGCCGCGTCGAGCTGACGGCTCTGCACCCCGCCTACCGGGCATGCTTCGCGGACGGTTCCTCGCTCGACGTGCACACCGACGGCGAGGCGATGGAGGCGGAGGTGCGCCGCTTCGCCGGACCGGCCGAGGCGGCCGGCTACCGCGACCTGCGGCGGTGGCTGGGACGGTTGTACCGGGCGCAGATGCGCCGTTTCATCGACACGAACTTCGACTCGCCCGCCCAGCTGCTGCACCCGGATCTGGCCCGGCTGGCGGCGCTGGGCGGTTTCGGACGGCTGGACGACCGCATCGGCCGCTTCCTGTCCGACGACCGCCTGCGCCGCGTCTTCTCCTTCCAGGCGCTGTACGCCGGGGTCGCCCCGGCCCGCGCACTCGCGGCCTACGCGGTGATCGCGTACATGGACACCGTGGCCGGCGTCTGGTTCCCCAAGGGCGGCATGCACGCACTCCCCCGCGCCATGGCCGACGCGGCGACGGACGCCGGTGCCGACCTGCGCTGGGAGGCCGAGGTGAGCACGCTGGAACGCTCGTCGGGCCGCGTGCGGGCCGTCCACCTGACCTCCGGCGAGCGCATCCCCTGCGACGCGGTGGTGCTCACGTGCGAGTTGCCCGCCGCCTACCGACTGCTGGAACGGGCGCCCCGGAGGCCGGCCCGGCTGCGCCACTCACCGTCCGCCGTGATCCTGCACGCGGGCACCGACCGCACCTGGCCGCACCTCGCCCACCACACCATCTCCTTCGGCGCCGCCTGGGAGCGCACCTTCGACGAGCTGACCCGCACGGGCGAGCTGATGAGCGACCCGTCCCTGCTGATCACCCGCCCCACGACGCACGATCCCGACCTGGCACCGCCGGGACGCCACCTCCACTACGTCCTCGCCCCCTGCCCGAACACGACGGTCGGCCCCTCGGCCGCCACCTGGCGGGACCTCGGCCCCCGCTACCGCGACCGCCTGGCCGGCGAACTGGAACGCCGGGGCCTGGACGGCTTCACGGACAGCATCGAGGAGGAACTCCTGGTGACCCCGCTCGACTGGACGGCGCAGGGCCATGCGGCCGGCAGCCCCTTCTCGGTGGCCCACACCTTCGCCCAGACCGGGCCGTTCCGCCCACGCAACCTCGTACGGGAGGTGGAGAACGTGGTACTGGCGGGATGCGGTACCACTCCGGGCGTCGGCGTACCGACCGTGCTCATCAGCGGCAAGCTCGCTGCCGCCCGCGTAACCGGCGGCAGCGTCCCTCGTCCCGTAGGCGCGCGTACGCCCCCGGCCGCAGCCGGCGAACCCTCCGTCCCGGCCTCGGCAGGTGCCGATGACGCGGCGTGAGCTGGACGCGGCCGGGATCACCGATCCCGCGCTGCGCGCCGCCTACACCCGGTGCCGACGACTCAACGCCCGCCACGGCAAGACCTACTTCCTGGCCACCCGCCTGCTGCCGCTCGAACGCCGTTCCGCCGTGCACGCCCTGTACGGCTTCGCCCGCTGGGCGGACGACATCGTCGACGACCTCGACCGGACCCTCGCACCCGAGGAGCGCGACCGGCTGCTCCGCCGTCTGGAGAGCGACCTCACGAGCGGGCTGCGCTCCGGCGGCGGCGACGAACCGGTGGTCCGGGCCGTGGCCGACACCGCCACCCGGTACGCAATCGAGCCCGTCCTCTTTTCCGATTTCATGTCCTCGATGCGTGCCGACCTGACCGTCACGGACTACCCGACCTACGCCGACCTGCAGAGGTACGTGCACGGTTCGGCCGCGGTGATCGGTCTGCAGATGCTGCCGGTCCTCGGTACGGTCACGGCCCGGGAGGAGGCGGCACCGCACGCGGCGGCGCTCGGTGTGGCGTTCCAGCTGACCAACTTCCTGCGGGACGTGGGCGAGGACCTCGACCGGGGCCGCGTCTACCTGCCCGGCGATCTGCTGGCCGCGCACGGTGTGGACAGGCCGCTGCTGGAGTGGAGCCGCCACACCGGACGCACCGATCCGCGGATCCGCGCGGCCCTCGTCGCGGCGGAGGCCATGACGCGGGAGGTGTACCGGACGGCGGAGCCGGGCATCGCCATGCTCGATCCACGGGTGCGTCCCTGCATCGGCGCCGCTTTCACCCTCTACGGCGGCATTCTCGACGCGATCGCGGAGCAGGAGTACACCGTGCTGCATCGTCGTGCGGTCGTGTCCCGCCGGCGTCGTGCGGCCACCGCGGCGGCCGGTGTGCTGCGTGTGGCCGGTGCCCGGTGGCAAGCCCACGTCCCGCGTCGAGTCGCCACGGCGGGTGGTCCGGCGGTCGAACGGAAGGAGCCGGCGCGGTGAGTGAGCGAACAGGCGGGAGGCGCTGGACACCGCCCTTGCGGCTCCGGCGTTCCGGCCCGGGCTGGGCGGCGCAGGCACCGACCTGGCGCCAGGCTCGGCCGGCACTGATCGCCGACGCGCTCAAGCGGGCGTCCGCCCGTCCGTCCGGAAACTGGTTCGTGCTCGGCGCCTCCCGGAACGTGCGCGCGGACGGCCGCCCGTACGGCAGGACGGTCGGCGGCGTGGAGATCGTGCTGTGGCGCTCGGACACCGGCGACCTGCGCGCGGGGCCGGGGGTCTGCCCGCACCTGGGCGCTCCCCTGCGCGACAGCCGGGTCGCCTGCGGCACGCTCGTCTGCCACTGGCACGGCCTCGCCCTGGACGGTTCTCCGTCCCCCGGCTGGGATCCGTTCCCGGTTCACGACGACGGGGTGCTGGTCTGGGTACGGCTGGACCAGGTGGGCGGCGAGGAGCCGACCGACCGGCCTGCGGTGCCCGTGCGGCCCGCGACGGGCAGCGGGGTGGACGCGGTGTTCACGGCGGTGGGGCGGTGCGAACCGCAGGACGTGGTGGCCAACCGGCTCGACCCGTGGCACGGCTCGTGGTTCCACCCGTACTCGTTCGTCGACCTGACGGTGTCACGGGAGCCGCAGGGCGAGGAGGACGACGCCTTCGTCGTCGACGTCTCCTTCCGGGTGGCCGGGCGCCTGGTGGTCCCGGTACGGGCCGAGTTCACCGCGCCGGAGCCGCGCACGGTCGTCATGCGCATCACCGACGGGGAGGGGGCCACGTCCGTGGTGGAGACGCACGCGACCCCGCTCACAGGAGCGGGCCACGCACATCCGCGCACCGCCGTGGTCGAGGCGACGATCGCCGCTTCGGACCGGCCCGGCTTCGCCCTCGCGCGGGCCGCCGCCCCCGTGCTGCGCCCGTTGATGCGCCGTACGGCCGGGCGCCTGTGGCGAGACGACCTGGCCTACGCCGAACGCCGGTGGGCGCTGCGCAGCACCGGGCGGTTCCCCGGCTGACCGTACGCCCGACGGGCACCGGTCAGGGGGACGAGCGGCGTCCGGCGACGGCTCCGAGCGCCCGGAGGACGGAGGAACGTCCCGCGCGGGGGACGGTCCACAGCACCTGGCCGCGTACGCCCCGGTCGGCGAGCAGCGCGTTCGCCGCCAGGAAACCGGTGGTGGCGGCCCGTTCCATGAGGGCGACGGGCAGGTCGCAGCGGATGGCGTCGCCGGCCAGGGTCAGCCAGGGGTGGGGGGTGCGTACGGTGGGGCGCCGGTGGTGGGAACCGACCGGGAAGAGCGGGCAGTCGGAGCGCCACTCGTGCCGGGCGTCGACGACGCGCGCCCGGCGGGTCTCCGGGTACACCTCGTGCAGCCGGTCGACGAGCATGTCCTGCGTCTCCTTCGGTTCGGCACCCGTGTCCACGGCGTACGCGTGCAGCTCCACCACCGAACCGCCGGTCCGCTCGGCCCAGCGGGCGGCCTCGCCCTCGTAGCGTTCCAGGACACTGATGTTGTCCAGCCCGCCGTAGCCGCTGGTGCCGAGGAACCCCGGGCGGTCGGCGCGGACCGGCCGGTCGAGCCAGAGCCGGGAGACGAGGAACGGCGGTGCGGTGCGCAGGGCGGCGATGTCCTCGCGCCAGCCGGAGGTGCCCAGGCCGGGTGACGCGCCGACGACCCGGCGCAGTCCTCCGGGGTCGAGGGCGAGCACCACCGCCTGGTGGCGTCCCGTGCCGGTGTCGGTCAGCACGTCCGCTCCCGCGTCGCCGGCGGGCAGCACGCCGTGCACGGGCGTACCGGTGCGGATGTCCGCCCCGAGGCGCTGCAGGTAGCCGGCGAGCGGGTCCCAGAGCGCCTGGGGGAAGGGTTCGCTCGGCACGTCGAAGAGCAGGCCCTCGGCCGAACCGAGGAAGTAGATGTGGAACATCAGCAGCAGTTCGGCGGCGGACAGCTCGCGTGGATCGGCGAAGAAGCTGCGCGAGAACACCTCGAAGGCCAGATGGTGCGCGGCTTCCGGGAAGCGGACGCCTTCCAGGAAGCCGGTGGCGCTGACCTCGTCGAAGCGTTCGTAGACCTCGGGCACCCGCACGTCGAGGAGCGGTAGTGCGGCTCGGGCGTCCATGGCGGCGAGGTCCCGCCAGCCGAAGGTGGGGCTGAGGGCGACGAATCCGAGCGCGCTGAGGGGCGGGGTCCTCGGGACGCGGGCGAAGCTGTCGGTCAGGCCGCCGCTGTGCCGCAGGGGGTAGTCGGGCAGTGGGGTGAGCCGCGCGAGGGCGGGGTCGGTGCGGCGGAGCAGGCCGCGGAGGTTGTAGTACTGGCGGAAGAAGGCGTGGAAACCGCGGGTCATGGTGACCGGGGAGCCGTCCGCCAGCCGGGTGTGCCATCCGGTGAGTCGTCCGCCGAGCGATGCCTCCTTCTCGTACAGGGTCACGCGGGCGCCGCGTTCGGCGAGCAGGGTGGCCGCGGCGAGACCGGCGATTCCGCCGCCGATCACCGCGACGGTCGGCCCTTCCCCGGGCTGGAACCGGCTCCTGCCGGGTGGGGGGAGCAGAACCTCTGCCTTGCGGTCGCGGCCCCTTCGGGCGGGATCGGTGCGGCGGGTGGTCACTGAGTGTGCTCCCTTCCCGGGAGTGAGGAGGCCGGGGTCGATGTTGCCGGGGCGGTACTCGCCGGGGTCGGGCCGCCTCGGGCGACGAAGGTGTGCACGATGCCCGTCTGCCATCCGGCGACCGGGGCGACGCGCACTCCGGTGAAGCCCGCTCGTGCCAGCCGGTCGGCGAAGGAGGGCGCGGTGTCGAAGACGGCGACACTGTGCCGCAGGTGTCGGTAGAGGGCGCGGTCACCGGTCAGCGTGCCCACCGGGACGACGACGCCCCGGCACACCGCCGCCCACAGGGCCCGGTGCCTGCGCGCGCCGCTGAGACTGTACTCGTGGACGGTGAGCCGCCCGCCCGGTCGCAGCAGGGTCCGGACGCTGCCGAGGACCGCGTCCGGGTCGGTGACGTTGCGGAAAAGGTAGGCGGCGAAGACCGCGTCGAAGGGGCCTTCGCCGGCCGTCGCGACCTCCTCGGCGGTCAGGTGCAGGAAACGCACGCGTGCGGGCCACGGCTTCGCCAGTGCGCGGCGGAGCATGCCCGCGGAGGCGTCCACGGCGGTGATCCGGGCCCGGGGCGCAGCCCTGAGCAGGGCCCGGGTGGAGGCGCCGGTGCCGCATCCGAGGTCGAGGAGGTGCAGTCCCGCTCCGTCGTCGGGCAGGCGCAGGCGGCGGGCCGAGCGCAGCAGGCCGGTGCGGTGGCCCGGGTTGAGGGAGGTGAGACGGTCGTAGCTGTGGGAGGCGTGGTCGAAGGCGCGGGCCAGGTCGTGGTCGCGCAGGAGGCTCATCGGTGGTCGTCTCCGTTTCTTGCGGCGGGCCGGGAGCGGCGGGGCAGGAAGGGCAGTTCGGCCGCCGTGCGGAGCATCGGCCGGACCGGGGTGCGCAGCCCGATGCCCCACTCCTCGCGGAGTGAGGTGGCGCCGTCGAGGAAGCGCAGCAGGCGCTCGGCGGGGACGCGGCGGAACAACCCGGTGAAGAAGCCGGGCCCGTCGATCCGTCCGGTGTCCAGGGCGCGCAGCAGTATCGCGTCCATGGCCAGCGCCCGCCGTCCGTGGGGAGCGGGCAGGACGGTGCCGTGCCCGTCGCGCAGCGCGGTGGCTACGGCCCTGCTCTGCCGTTGCATCGCGGCGAAGGTGTAGCCCGTGGCGGGACGGGTGGCGCCGCCCGCCGCACCGATACGGAACACGGCAGCCCCGGAGCGCCGCGGAAAGCGGGCGTCGGTCATGGGGATGACCCCCTGCTCGGCCCGCTCCACGGTGAGCGCGCCGAGCCCGAGGACGTCGCGGCAGTAGTGACCGAGCGCCGACTCGTACGCCTCGGTGGTCAGCGCGTCGCGGGAGAACTCGGTGTACTCCACGAGCGCCCGGTCCGGCGCCAGCGGCAGAACGTAGCCGAAGGCCAGCCCGTGGACCGGCTGGGGCACGCGGAAGTCCATCAGATCGGCGACGGCGGGATCGAATCGCGCACTGCGCGTGCGGACGAACCAGCCGCGGAAGTGCTGGAGCAGCTGCGTCCGGGCGGGCGGCAGGGCGCGCAACGGCCGCGAGTCGAACACGCGCCGGGCACGCAACGTCAGGGACCAGCCCCCCGGCAGGGTGCAGCGGACCTCCGCGCCCCCGGGCACGCCCGTCACCGACCCCACCGTCGCACGCAGGAGACGCCCCCCGTCCGAACGGGCCAGGCGAGCGTGGACCAGCCGTTCGAAGTCGGTGGAGCGCACCATGCGGTAGCTGAACGGGGCCGGGTCGACGGTGACCGGCCGGCCGTCGGCGCCGTGCAGGCGAAGCCGGGACCACGAGGCACCGACGACCTCGTCGAGGCCGTCGGCACCCTCGCCCCAGTAGCACCAGGTCCGCTCCGCGGGGCGCAGCGGGCCGTCCGGCGGCTCGATCACGGTCACGGTGGCGGCCCCGGTCTCCGTCAGCCGGTGCGCGAGGCCGAGTCCGGACGCGCCGCCGCCGACGACGATGACGTCGGTGACCTCGGTGGAGTGCGGTGTCACCCTGCCCGCCGTTCGGGAAGGGGCGTTCCGGCCGGGCCCGGGCGCAGGGCAACCCTCGCGCCTCGGGCGGCTGCTTCGGCGGTGATCGCACCACCCGGCACGCCGGTGGCACCGGCTACCGGAACTCGGGCCTGACTCAGCTCCACGCTCACTCCCCCGGACACGGACAACGAATCGAACCGATCGTCACTGCTTCCGCAGCGGGGCAGTGTGCGGATGCGCACCTCACGGCTCGCTCGCACCTCATCTCTCCGGCCCCTGGTCGGCGGACGCCTCTCGCGCGGCGCGCGCCCCGGAGGCCAGGGCGCCCTGCACCGAACCGGTCGCCCGGTGGTCCCCGCACACGTACCTGCCCGGGCCTAGCCGAGTGCTGCGGCTGAGCGGCCAGGGCGGGAGCATCGCGGGCAACGCGCCCTCGATCGTGCGGGCCGCGACCTGATGCCAGTCGCTCGTGTCGGTGCCGTACAGATCGGCCAGACGCCGGAGCACCGTCCGCCCCCTGTCGGGCGGGTCCGTGCCCAGTACGGAGGTGGAGACCAGTGCGGTGCCGGGCGGAGCGTAGGTGGGCGCGACCTCGCTGAGGACGCAGGTGTTGAGAACCGCTCCGCTGCTGTCCACCATCAGGGTCGGCTCGGCCATCGGTGCCCTGTCGGTGGCGTGGTAGTAGGTGGTCACGGTGCGGGTGGCCGGGACGGTCAGGCCCGGCAGCAGGCGGGCCGCGGTCGCCGGTTCCGTCGCCACCACCACGACCCGGGCCGGCACCTCGGTCCCGTCCCCGAGCAGGACCCCGGCGTCCGTGATCTCGGCTACGGGCGTACCGAGGCGCAGGACGCCGTCGGGCAGGCCGTCGGCGAGCCGGGCGGGCACGGCGCCGATGCCCTCCGCCGGCAGGCACAGCGATCCGCGGACCATGCTGCGCCAGACCAGGTGGAAGAACCGGGCCGAGGTCTCCAGCCGGTCCTCCAGGAAGACGCCGGACAGGAACGGCCGCAGGATGTCGGAGATCACGGCGTCCGACAGCCCCGCTCTGGACAGGGCCGCCGAGGTGGGGCGATCCGGGCGCCTTCTGGTGGTGGACACGGGCAGAACGGCGTCCCGTGCGGTGAGTGCCGCCAGCGCGCCCAGATTACGGGCCGACAGGATCCGGCCCGGCAGGAGAGCCCCTGCCGCGCCGGGTTCCCTGGTCGGATCGGTGAGGCGGACCAGTCCGGTCGACGTATGCGCGATCACACCGGCGGTGAACGGCCGCAGGCGCAGGCTCCTCAGGTCGAGGCGCCGCTTCACCTGCGGATACGAGGTGTTGAACACCTGGAAACCCCGGTCGAGGAGGAACCCGTCCCGCCGGTCCGTGCGCATCCGGCCGCCCACACCGTCGGACGCCTCCAGCAGGGCCACCCGCCATCCGGCCCGGCACAGATCCAGGGCGCACGCCAGGCCGGCCAGACCTGCACCGACGACGACTGCGTCCGGTGCCCGGCGATGTTCGTCGCTCATACGTCTCCTCGGTCGACGCCGTACACGTGGCCCCCGGAGAAGCCGTCCGCCCGGCCTCCGTCTCGGCCAGTACCCGCAACCGCCCGGCACAGACCGGTGCCGGAACGCGGCGCCCGCACCCGTCGGCCGGGCGTGGCCACCTGTCCAGCGGACCACGTCCCCCGGCCGACACCCAGGCGCCACGACCGAGAGCCCCCGGACGACAACACCCCACGAGAACTACGCCGACACCAACGGCTCCAGAGCGGCGACCGCTTCGGCGAGCCCCGACGGACGCGCCAGACCCGCGACCGTCTGTCCCGCCCAGCCGGGGCCCAGGGTCAGCACGACCGGCCTGCGACGGGCACCGCGCACTCCCCACTCCATCGCGGCCACGTGCTGGGCCAGCGGCCGGCTGGCGGTGGTGCGCGACTGTGCCCACAGTCCCACGGCGGCCGGCCCGGTCCTGCGCACCGCCGCGACGAGCGACTCGACCGGCAGGGCACCGCCGAACATCCGCACCGGAACACCTCGCTCCGTCAGTGCCGCGGACAGGACCTCCAACGGCAGGGTGTGGTTCTCCCCCGGCACGCAGGCGAGCACCGTGGTGGCGCCGGGACGGTCCGCGACCGTGCGGGGCGCGACGCGGCGAAGCGCCCCGGAGACGTGCCAGGACAGGAAGTGCTCGACCTCGACGTACTTCTCGCCCGACCTCTCCCACTTGCGGCCGACGGCCTGGAGCGTCGGCACGATCACCTCGGTCCAGGCGGCGACCAGTCCGTGTTCGGTGATGGCGGCGAGCAGCAGTTCGTCCAGGACGGCGGCGTCCAGGCGCAGGGCGGCCCTGGCGATTCCCCTGCACTCCTGACGTACATCGCCCAGTCGCAGGCCGCTCCCCGCCCGGCTCCGGCGCACGGGCGACGACGCCGGTGGTGGCCCGGCGGCGCTTCGAGACGGAACCGCCGGCGGCTCCTCGCTGCGCGCCAGCCGTGCCGCCTCGGCCGGTGGCAGCCCGGTCGCCGTCAGCGCGCACATCCGTTCCAACCTCGCCACGTCCGCAGCCGTCCAGCGCCGGTGCCGGCCGTCCGTGTGGGCGTCCGGCCCGAGCCCGTACCGGCGATCCCACGTGCGGACCGTCGTGGGCGCCACCCCCAGTCGCCGCGCCACCTCTCCGGTGGTCAGCCCGCCTTCCTGCCGGTCGCCGTCGCCGTCGCCGAGCCGGTCCTCGCCGCTTTCCCTCTGTGTGCTCACGCCTCCACCGTACGACGCACAAACGACGCATGTTGCCTGCGTCGTTTCAGCCTGGAAAAACTGGAGCGGAGCGCACGGCAGCCGCGCAGGGCGGACCGCGGACCCGCCGTTCGGCGGACGGCTCGTTCCGTCCCCGTACGACGCACGGCAGGAGGCACGGCCATGAACACGGACACACGACGGACCGCGACGCTCGTCCCGCCCGTGGAGGAAACGCGGCACGAGGAGGAACTGGCTCGTTGCCTCGCCTGCGCCGACGAGGAAGCGTTCGCGGTCATCTACCGCCGCTGGGGATCACTCGTGCACACGATGGCCACCCGGTCCCTCGGTGACACGCACGAGGCCGAGGACGTGACCCAGCAGGTCTTTGTCGGAGCCTGGCGCGGTCGGCACGGCTTCCGTCCCGAGCGGGGCGCGCTCGGCGCGTGGCTGGTCGGGATCACGCGCCGCAAGATCGTCGACGCGCTGGCGGCCAGGACACGGCGTCTGGCCCTGGTCGAATCGGCTGCTCAGGACGCGACACCGGCCCGGTTCGTCCAGCGGGCACCGGACGAGCTTCTCGACCGGGTGCTGCTCGTGGAGGCCCTGTCCCGGTTGCCGCACGCTCAGCGGGAGGTGCTGTGCCTGGCCTTCTACGAGGATCTGACGCAGGCCCAGATCGCCGAGCGCACCGGTGTCCCCCTGGGCACGGTGAAGAGCCACGCCCGTCGCGGCCTGCATCGGTTGCGCACGGCCCTCGACCGGGCCGACGTGCACGGCACGGACATCTGACCGGGACGGAGCAGCGACGCCCCGGGCGCATCCACGGCACCGCCCACCGGCGAAACCCACCCCGTCCTCACAGACGCCCCCATAACGCGGGGGTGCGGGAAACGGTCCGACCAGGTTGAAGAGCTCGCGGGCTGCGTATCGCTCGAGGCACCGGACGATCTCACGGCGAGTCTTGCCCTCCTGGGTGCGGCGTTCCTAGTACGCCTGGGTGCGGGGGAGGCGTGGCGTAGCCGGGTGAGGGCGATGCGGTGCAGGGCGGTATTGGCCTGGCGGTCGCCGCCGTGGTTGAGCCAGAGCGTTCTTTGCCGGCCGGAGGATTACTCGATGGGGCTGACTCCGCAAAGGGCCGCAAAGGACGCCTCGCTCTTCATCCGCTCGGGGTCGTCCCCCATAGTGACCAGGACACGCCGACGCACATCCCGCGGAGTCATCTACGCAGATCGGCATCCAGGAGTACTCCGGATACACGCCCCTCACCCGCGAAGCGTTCTCTCACGCCTTCACCCTCACCGACGGCCACCTCCACCCCGGAGAACCTCCGGCATCGGCATCGGCGTCGACCTCGACCTGGACCTCGCGGCCGCCCACCCCTACCGAGCCGCATACCCCCGTGGACCGCCTCCAGGACGGAACCCCGCACGACCGGTGACCCGCCTACCGCCACACCACGGAAATCGACGACCCCGCGATGCGGCCCCGGCCATGCCGGGGACTGGACTGCGAACTGTCCGGCCCGTGCCCCGAAGACCAGGTCGTCCAGGCGGATAGGAAGCGAAGCAGGCGACGGTGAGCCCTTGCGGGTCCGTGTGGCACGACGGGAAGCGGCGATGAGGCGAGTGCGGAGCTCACCGCCCCTCACCGCTGCCACTTGCCGTGATGCCCGGGCCCCTTCCGGATGATGGACGGCGCCCTTCCATTCACGCCGACACCCCGTAGGGTGTCCGGTGCAGCTGGTTCGCCCCGTCCGCCAGGCGGGATGCGTCGCAAGAGGGAACCCGGTGGAAATCCGGGACTGCCCCGCAGCGGTGAGCGGGAACGACCGCCGTCATACGCACTGGGTCCGACGTACCGGACCTGGGAAGCGACGGCCAGTAGGGATCCTCCGTCACGGAGGGCGTGCCCGTGAGTCCGAAGACCTGCCACCTGCCCGCGTGCGGACCGATCCGTACGCGGACATCCCGGTGGCCTCGAGGGCGGGTCGGCGTACATACCAGGCGGATGTTCCTGCCTTGCTGCGCAGCGACGGTCCCGCCCGGTGTGTCACTCCTTCGCGTTCTCGTCCCGTCTCCGGGATCTCAGGGATTCATCTCGCGAAGGAGATCTCCGTGACAGCGAAGTCCGCAGCCGCGGCAGCACGGGCCACCGTGTACGGCTACCCCCGCCAGGGTCAGAACCGGGAACTGAAGAAGGCCGTCGAGGGCTACTGGAAGGGCCGCGTCACCGCCGACGCCCTCCGGGAGACCACAGCCGAGCTGCGCCGAAGCAACTGGCGGCAGCTCGCCGACGCGGGCGTCCACGAGGTGCCCACCGGCGACTTCTCGTACTACGACCATGTCCTCGACACCACCGTCATGGTCGGCGCCGTCCCCGACCGGCACCGTGCCGCCGTCGACGCCGACGCGCTCGACGGCTACTTCGCCATGGCCCGCGGCACCCAGGAGGTCGCGCCGCTGGAGATGACCAAGTGGTTCGACACCAACTACCACTACCTCGTCCCCGAACTGGGCCCCGACACCGTCTTCACGGCGGACTCCAACAAGCAGGTCGTTGAACTGAAGGAAGTCCTCGCCCAGGGCCTCACCGGCCGGCCCGTGCTGGTCGGCCCCGTCACCTACCTCCTGCTCGCCAAGCCGGCCCCCGGCGTGCCGGCCGACTTCGAGCCGCTGACCCTGCTGGACCGTCTGCTGCCCGTGTACGCCGAGGTCCTCGCCGACCTGCGGGCGGCCGGTGCCGAGTGGGTGCAGGTCGACGAGCCCGCCCTCGTCCAGGACCGCACCCCGGCCGACCTGAACGCCTCCGAGCGCGCCTACCGCGAACTGGGGGCCCTCACCGACCGGCCGAAGCTGCTCGTCGCCTCCTACTTCGCCCGGCTGGGCGACGCACTGCCGGTGCTGGCCAAGGCCCCGGTCGAGGGCCTCGCCCTGGACTTCACCGAGGCCGCCGCCGCCAACCTGGACGCCCTCGCCGCCGTCGGCGGGCTGCCCGGCAAGCGCCTGGTCGCCGGCGTGGTCAACGGCCGAAACATCTGGATCAGCGACCTCCAGAAGTCGCTGTCCACCCTCGGCACCCTGCTCGGGCTCGCCGACCGGGTCGACGTCGCCGCCTCCTGCTCCCTGCTGCACGTGCCCCTGGACACGGCGGCCGAGCGGGACATCGATCCGCAGGTCCTGCGCTGGCTGGCCTTCGCCAAGCAGAAGACCACCGAGATCGTCACCCTCGCCAAGGGACTCGCCCAGGGCACGGACGCCATCACGGCCGAACTCGCCGCCAACCGCGCCGACCTGGCCTCCCGAGCAGCGTCACCGATCACCCGCGATCCTGCCGTCCGGGCCCGGGCCGAGGCCGTGACGGACGCCAACGCCCGCCGCTCACAGCCGTATGCCGAACGGTCCGCAGCCCAGCGCGCCCACCTGCGCCTGCCGCTGCTGCCCACGACGACCATCGGCTCGTTCCCGCAGACCACCGAACTGCGCACCGCCCGGGCCGACCTGCGGGCGGGCCGCAGCGACACGGCCGGTTACGAGGAGCGCATCAAGACCGAGATCCAGGAGGTCGTCTCCTTCCAGGAGAAGACCGGCATCGACGTCCTCGTGCACGGCGAGCCCGAACGCAACGACATGGTCCAGTACTTCGCCGAACAGCTCACCGGATACCTGGCCACGCAGAACGGCTGGGTCCAGTCCTACGGCACCCGCTACGTCCGCCCGCCGATCCTGGCCGGCGACATCTCCCGCTCCGAGCCGATGACGGTCCGCTGGACGTCCTACGCCCAGTCACTGAGCGACCGCCCGGTCAAGGGCATGCTCACCGGTCCGGTCACCATGCTCGCCTGGTCCTTCGTCCGCGACGACCAGCCACTCGGCGACACCGCCCGGCAGGTCGCCCTCGCCCTGCGCGACGAGGTGAACGACCTGGAGGCGGCCGGCACCTCGGTCATCCAGGTCGACGAGCCCGCCCTGCGCGAGACCCTGCCGCTGCGCACCGCGGACCGTGCGGCGTATCTGACGTGGGCCACCGAGGCGTTCCGGCTCACCACCGCCGGCGTGCGGCCGGACACCCAGATCCACACCCACATGTGCTACGCCGAGTTCGGCGACATCGTGCAGGCCATCGACGACCTCGACGCCGACGTCATCAGCCTGGAGGCCGCCCGCTCCCACATGCAGGTGGCCAGGGAACTCGCCGCCCACGGCTACCCGCGCGAGGCCGGTCCGGGCGTCTACGACATCCACTCCCCACGCGTGCCGAGCGCTGAGGAGGCTGCAGAACTGCTGCGCACCGGCCTGAAGGCGATCCCCGCCGAACGGCTCTGGGTGAACCCCGACTGCGGTTTGAAGACCCGCGCCTGGCCCGAGACCCGCGCCTCCCTGGAGAACCTGGTCGCCGCCGCCCGCGCTGTCCGCGGTGAGCTGTCCGCCTCCTGACCGAGGAACGCGGTGGGCCGGGACACCACAAGCGTCCCGGCCCCGTCCCACAGCACCGCCATGACCAAGGTGCGCCCCAGCCTCCGTCCGCCCGTCGGCCGGGCGGAGACAGCGGTACCTCACCGCGGGCCTCGGCGCGGCACCCCTCCGGCCGGCCCGCAGTCACCGCACTTCGAGCCGTTCGGCGCACGGTAGTAGAGGCAGCAACTCCGACGGCGGAACGCGAAGTCGGAGCGGGTGAGTACACCGATGCCCGCCAGGCGTCCGGTGTTCGGCAGCGCGGTAGTGAGGTCGGCGAGCGGTCCGCGTTCGGCGGGACGGAGTGCGTACAGGGCGTGGGCCGCCCCGGCACGTACGGTCACGAGGCCGTACGCCGTCGGCGCGGCGGCGTGATGGCGTACAGGTCGAGGATGTCCGGCAACGGTGCCACGCCGGGCCCGCCCGCGCGTGCCCACGCGGCGATGTCCTCGGTCGCGTCCGGGTCGTTGACCAGCCCCAGCCAAACCGGCCGGGCACCGGCGGCGCGGCCTTTCGCGGAGGGTTGTACGACGATGACGTTGGCGTGGTCGCAGACGTCGAGGCAGTCGGAGACGCGTACCGGTGCCACGGCGCGCAGGCGTTCGGTCTGGGCCGTGTGGTCCACGCCGGTCACCTTGGGGCTGCCACAGCAGCAGTCGCGGCACACGACGATGCGGCAAGGCACCGTGGCGGTGGCCGTTGCGGCCCTCGTGTCGTCTGTCGTTCGTCCGGTCGGCGTTGCGGGCATGCGGTGCCGTCCCTCTCTCCGGGGAGATCCGCCCCGGTGGTCCGTCGAGGAGGCGACCGCGTGAGTCTCCTGGCTCTCGGGTCGATGCTCGTACCGGCCTTCCCACCCGCTGCCGGGCAGTGGCCTGTCGGGACGCGCTCGCCGATCACAGTGGCGGGACCGCGCCGGATTCACACCGGCTTCCTCGTTCCGCCGTCGCCCTGTCGCCCGCCATCCTCCCATCCCGGAGTGCCGTGCCCCCAGTGCCGCCGTCAGTCCGTTTCCTGGGAGTGCGGGGCCGTGGCGGGCGGATGGGTCGGACGGTCCCGCCCGCCGTCCCGGCCGGACACCACCATGTCTGACGTCATCAGGGGCCTCCCGGGCACGGGCCACCGCGGCAACGGTGTGCACGTGTCGTGAGGCAACGAGTCCGGCTGATGGGGCAGTGTTCCCCTGAGGCGTTTTCTGGCCAGAGCCGTCACGGCAACTGGACGGGGACACACCTGGTTTCTGCTTTGTTCGTGGCTGCCGACGTCCCTCAGGGCAGGTTCGTGAACAGGCAGTCCCAGCGTTCGCCGAGTTCCCTGAGTGCGTAGGCCGGCGGGTTCCCGCCCGTCCTGTCGTTCAGGTCTGCCATTTCGGCGAAGAAGCCGTCCAGCGCAGGTGAGGTGATGAACAAGAAGCGCACCTCGACCGACCCTTCGTTGTACGGCCGGTGCACTGCTCCCCGCGGGACGACGGCGTACTCCCCCGGACCCAGCGTGATGGTCCGCCCCTCCACGTCCAGGCTCAGTTCGCCTTCGAGCACACGGAACGCTTCTTCATGCTCTCGGTGCACATGCGGCGACGGCCCGGGCGCACCAGCCCGATGAGAGTACTCGATCACCGAATAGGCGCCTCCGGTCACACCTCCAGCGATCTTCACCGTCATGGGCGGACCGGTCGGGCCCCGAAACTGCTGCCCTTGCCGCGCCGCTATGACCGTGGGATCACTCATCTCATCACCGTCCTCGTCTCTCAGAGGGCTGCTACCGTCCTCACAGCGCGCTGACCGGTGTGCCCACCGCCAGTCAGGGCTCCTCCGAGGGGAGCCAGGCGCCGTGCAGGCCGAGTGGGACACGGACCGGGATGCGGACGCGGGCGACCGGGCCTGTGGCGGGGTCCTCGGCGGGGAAGGCGAGGAACCAGCTCGTGCCGTCGGTGCGGTCAGTGGCGAAGGTCATCCAGTAGCCGTGATCGTCCGCGGTCGCGTTCCGGCCTGGTTCCGGAGCGAAGACGGGCTCCCCGACGGCAAGGCTTTCCGCGTCCCAGAGCTGGGCCGCGCCTGTGTCGACGTCGTACCAGCGGATGGCGTCGTACTCGCCGGACAGCAGATCAGTGCGCCCGGTTCCGGTGGCGAGAGCGGTGTGACGGTGGCGACGGCCGATGCGACGGTCGTCGATGCGCGGGAATTCGACCCGGGCATCGTCCAGGACCGTGCGGGCCATTCGGCCGCCCGCGGGGTCTATCCGGGCGCGTACCAGGCGTGCGGTCACCGGGTCCGACTCGTTTCGGGTACTCGGGCCGACGGTGAGCCGGTTCCACTCGACGTAGTCGAGTACGACGGGGGCCTGCGGTCCGGAGCCGTCGTCGTAGGCATTGACCGAATGCCACATCCAGAAGGCGTCTTCGTGGGCCCACACCGGTGCTCCGCCGTCTCGCGGGACGAGCGCCACCCGGGTGCCACGTTCCGGCCTCCAGGCGAGAAACGACCCGCCGGCCATCGCGGCGTCGACATCGAAGTATGCCGGGGCCAGGACAAGAACCACGTAGCGCGCGGTGAGGGCCATGTCGTGAATCATCAGCGGCTCGTCCACCCCGGTCACGGGCGTCGGCCCACGAGTCACCTTTCCGTCGGGACCGATGACGGACCAGGTCAGGTAAGGCGGCTCCAGGGCATAGCAGAAGACGACCATCTCACCCGTGAGCGGGTCGATCTTGGGGTGTGCGGTGATCCCTGCCGGCAGAGCACCGTCGAAATCCTCCCGGCCGAGTGTTTCAAGTGAGCAGTCGACGCGATAGGGGCACGCCGCCTCGGCCAGCGCCAGCATCCGGCCGGCATGACGGACCACATTGATGTCCGGCAGGTCCTTGAAGGTCTCGGCGAGCCCCGGCCCCACCTCGTCGGCACTCGGCATGATCATTGACTCCAGGCCACCCCACAGTGCGTGCCCGGCCTTCTCTTCGACTACGAGTGCCGGCGTACGGACGAAGCGGTTGAGGTAATCGGCGCGACCATCGGAAATTCGCACAGCGTGCAGCATTCCGTCCCCGTCGAGCGGGTAGAGGTAGGAGCCGATCGGTGTGAAGCGGGGATTGGGCCCGTTGCGGACGTACATGCCGTCCAGCTCGGTAGGCAGTTCGCCTGTGACCTCAAGATCGGCCACGTCGACCTCTTCGCTGACCGGCGCGAACGAGCCCAGCAAGTGCGGGACGCGAGTGGCGTCGAAGCGGGTCGTTGCATGTGCATTCACAGTGCCTCCCAGAGGATCGCGCCGGTGTCCCGAGTCGGCGCAGGACTGCACTCCCTCCAGTGAAACGCGCCACCGACGGAACGGCGAGTCCGACCTCATCTTCTTTTGTCCTGCTGTCGCCGTTGACGTGCAGCTCGCGTCGGCTGGCACGCACTCTCACACGGGGGGGGGGACGAGCGCGTGCGATTGCAAATCAGGCACCCGGGAAAGTCACGTCCCTACGGAGTGCACGGGCCGCCGACCGCATCGTGCGCACCATCGCGTGCTCTCTCACACAGAAGCCGCACCGGAGTGCTCCGGTGGCGGCTTCGCTCTCACGGTCCGTGCAGAGATCCCGTCAGGACGGACCCGGTGGGGCCTCGCCATATCGCCCTCGTGTCACACCGCAATCACCAACTGGTCGGACTGTCCCGGACCAAGACGCTCCAACCTGCAATTCCCTGCCCGCGCCGGACTGCCGTAGACGCCCCTGGACGGTCTCTACAACCTGTGCCATGTGGTACCGAGGGACGGCCCCATGACGAGAACCGGGGCCTGTTCCGGCCCGTCAAAGCGGTATTGCATGCTGTCGACGTTCTTCTCACTCACCCGTTCACGCTCCCACATCTCACATTCTCTTCGTGAACGGGGGCGGACCCACTCGCCAGACCTCCCCACGTGTCCGCCGCCGGCCGCAGATCCTCCACATCCGGCTTCACGTACCAGCGCTTCGTGGTCCGCGCGTCGGCGTGACCGGCCCACCGGGCGAGGAGATGGTCCGGGACCCCATGGTTCGCCAGGTACGTCAGGCAGCTCGCACGGGCGTCGTAGAGACGGACCCGGCGCAGCCCGCTGCGGTCCATGACCTTGTAGGCCCGCTCACGCAGCTGACGTCCGTTGAGCGCCCTGCCCCCAGCGTCCACAAGAACGTAGCCGCTGATTTCGTACCCGTGCCCGGCCGCTGTCTTCTCGTCTGCCTGAACATCCCGGAACGCGGTCAAAGCAGCCACAACCGGAGCCGGCAGAGGAAGCTGCCGCTCACCAGCGAGCGACTTGGCGTCCTTCTCCACCACGATGTCGTTCCCCATGACCGTCCGGGTGTTGGTGATGGAGACCGTGGCTTCGTCCAGGTCGACGTCCGCCCTGCGCATGCCACAGATCTCCGCCGGCCGAAGACCCATCAGAGCCAGGAGGAAGGGCGCCTGCAGGCGGTCACCTGCGATCGCACGAACGAAGGCGCGTACTTCCGTGACGCTCCACGGCGGCACTGCGGCGCTGGCCCTGCGCTCTGCCATGCGCGCCTTACGGGGAACGGTCACCTCACGAGCAACGTTCACCCGGACCAGGCCCCGTGTCACTGCCCGGTCAAGCGCCTCCTTCAGCCGAGCCAGCGTCATCTCGACCGAGGTCGCCCCCAGGCCGGTGCCCGGCCTCCCTCCCCGCCCACGCCCCTCCTGGAGCGCCCATCGCATCCATGCCGTCACATGGTCCTCGGTGAGGTCCTGGAGCCTGATGTGCCCGAGCCTTCCGCGGACCCGGGCCAGGGTCATGGTGTAGCTGTAGGCAGTACTCTCTTCCAGGTCTTCTGCCTTCATGGACAGCCACTGATCGAGCCACTCGTCCACCGTGACCTGACTGAGCGGTGCCCGCGCTGCCCCCTAACGACGATGCACGATGCTCGCGTACTCCGCCTTCGCCTCCCTCAACGTCCCGAAGGTACGCGTCAGCTGCTTACGCTTCCCGGTAACCGGATCAGGGCCTGCATCGACCACAAACCGGTACCGGACCCTCCCCTTGCTATCCGGAACGAGCTTCTTGATGGGGTCGGACAGGACTACTCACTCTCCTAGAGGGTCTCGACTCCTCTTGACCCACACGGATCCAACGCCGAGCCCAGGGAACATGAACTCCCTCAAGGGTCGCCATCATCGCCGGTTTGGCCAACCGGCGATCAACGTCTATGTTGCGCCCGATACCGCCCAGACGATGGTCGGCGGCCTGGCCGCCGGAGAGTGTCCGGTCACCACACCCTCCTGTCAGTCGACCATTTCGACCACGCCGCCGTAGGCAACGTGTCTTCGCTCAGCTGAACATGCCTTTCGTCTCCCCGGCCCGTTCAAGGGGAGGGGAGGCGGGATGGCGGCTGACGGCGCGAGACGAACGGCGTTGGCCTCGTCCGCGTGCGGCAGCTCCGCCACGAAGTCCGCATGACGAGTCGGACGACGGCTACAGCGTCCCGAAGAGCACCACCGACTGTGAAGCTGCGCCGGATGCAAGAGCGGCCTGCGGAGGAGTTATCGAGACCACGCACCGTGCAACGAGGGACCGCAAAAAGCGGACGGCCCTCGGATTCACCGCATCGGCCCTCGCCAGACAAAGTCGTCGTCGGTCTCCGATCCCGCCTCCCCTTGGCCCCGGGGTTGCACGTCGAACACATCGGACACCGGCCGCCGGGGAGTCCGAGGCCCTTTGGGGCCGTATCCCAGTCGCAGCAGCATCTGCGGGTGGCCGGCACCGGATATCGGATCGCGCAGGAGCCATCGTAGGTCGGGGCGTTCGAGGGGTTGTGTGGCGAGGGAAGCGACCAGACCTTCGGCTGTGGCCAGCAGCAGGACACCTTCCATGGCCTGGCCGGCCCGCAGCCAGTCCTCCGGGCGGTCGTGCGTCGTGCTGACGAAGGCCAGCTGGGGTGCCGCTTCGAAGACCGCGGTGCCCCGTCCCGCCACGCGGCGTGTGCCCGCGAAGTCCCGCAGGGGCGCCCGGCCCCCGCTTCTGACGGGGCCGAAAGCGTAGTCCGGGACGCCGTCGTCCGTACAGTTCACAGACGGAGCGTCGGTGCGGGTCCACTCCGCCAGTTCCCGTTCGGACGCGCGGTCCGTGAGACCGCGTGCCTCGGCCTCCCGCACGAGATCCAGCACATGCTGTAGATGCCAGGGGGCGGGGAAGGTCAGGATGGCGCCTTCGCGACGGGCGGCCTCGACCAGCTCGCGGCGCAGGTCGTCGGGGATGCGCTTCTCCTCGAACGGGAAACGGCTGCTGTGCCGCTCGATGATGGCCGGGTGCAGCGCGGCGAGGTCGCTGTCGTCGTCTCCCGGGCCGGTCAGCCGCACGGTCGCGAGGAGCGCCGGATCTTCGGGGCGGGGCACCAGCCGCGTTTGCGCGTGCCGGCCGTCGTGGGCCACTGCTACCCGCAGGTTCAGCAGGGCGGCGCCGCAGCCGATGTGCAGGCCACGGGCGCGTGGGTCGGAGTACGGCATGGCGCGGTCGAAGTCGGCGTACAGCTCGAACGTCCGCGTCTGACGCACGTAGCGGAAACGCCACGGTTGCGCGTTGTGCATCGAGGGCGCGGCGACAGCGTCACCGACCAGACTGATCACGTGTTCGTCGGATGGTGGTCGAACGTTCACCGGTATCCATCTCCTCAGTCCGTTAGTCACCGGGCGAGACCTGGCTAAGCACCCGGCCGCCGTTGCCTCCGCGGGTGCGACTGGCGCCGCCACCGTCGCTGCCTGTGGGCCGCGTCGCGGAAGCGCTGTCACGGCCCGCTCGGCTGTTCGGCCGCCAGGTCGGGCTCGAGCGCCGGCCGGTGGCGGGGCCCGGCCAGCTCGCAGCGGACCTCGACCACGCCCTCGACCGAGCGCACCAGCCGTTCGACCAGCGGGACGACCGACGTGTCGCGGACCCGTCCGGCCAGTGTGACCACGCCCTCATGGACCTCGACCCGGACCGGACCGATACCGTCCGGAAGGCGGCCGCCGACGACCTCGTGCCGGACCTCCTCAGCAATCTCCAGGTCGGGCCGGAGGAAGACCCTGAGCAGATCGCCACGACTCACGATCCCCCGCAACACGCCGTCGGTGTCGACGACGGGGAGGCGTTTGACTTCACGCCGCGCCATGACGCGGGCAGCCCCGGCCAGGGGTTCGTGGGGACCCACCGTGATGGCGGGGGACGTCATCAGGTCCGTCGCGGTACCCCCTCGTGCCTTGTCGTGGGCCGGGACGGGCCCGGTCCTCGGGTGCACGTCCTGGTCGCTGTCGCGGAACTCCTCCTTGCGCAGCAGGTCGGCTTCGGAGACGACGCCGACCACCCGGTTCCCCTCGTCGATGACGGGGAGCGCACTGATCCGCTGCGTCCGCAGGGTCCGCACGATGTCCTTGAACCCCGCCCCGGCGGCCAGCGCCACGACGGAACGGGTCATGACGTCACTCACGGTGTATACGGAGCCGTACATCGCTTCCTCCCGCGCATATGGCGGCGTTCTCACATGTCCAGAGTCAGCCCTGTCGCCTGGGCCGGCATGGGCCGAACGGTCCGTTCCACGGGGCCGTCCTTCCCGCTCCGCCGAGGGCGGCACGATCGGTCGGGCTGTTGTGACCCGCGCCTGCCACCGCCGACAAGTCGCGTCTGTTCCGTCGCTCGACGGACCGGAGGGTGGTCAGTACGCGGAAGCGCCCCGTTGCCGGAACACCTTACGTTCGCCTGACTTCAGCGCGGGGTCGGGTACCGGCGTGTCCCGCAGGGGGAACGGGATGCCGAGTTGCCGGTACTTCGGTGCTCCGAGCTTGTGAAACGGCAGAACGTCGGCGGGTTCGACGCCGTGCAGCCCTGCGACGAACCGGGCCAGGCCGTCCACTGCCTTCAGGTCGTCGGTCCACCCCGGCACCAGCACGTACCGGATCCACATGCGCGTGCTGAGCCGGTCCAGGCGCCTGGCGAACTCCAGGGTGGGGGCGAGGTCGCCGCCGGTCAGTGCGTGGTAGACGTCGGCGTCGAAGGACTTGATGTCCAGCAGCACGAGGTCGGTGTCCCCGATGAGGGCGTCGTCGGCTCGGGCGCCGAGGAATCCGGACGTGTCGAGGGCCGTGTGCAGCCCGCATTCCTTGCAGCGGCGCCGGGACGGCCGCCGTGAAGGCCGGCTGGAGCAGGGACTCTCGCACTGACAGTCACGCCTCCCCCGGCCGTCATGACGAAAGCGCGGTACTCGCCGTGCCCGGGCTTGCTGCTGCCGCCGTCGCGCGTTCATCACGTGTCCCTCACTCGCTGGGCCCCTCACCGTCCCGGCCGCGTCCTCGGCCGCGTCCTCGGAGTGCCGGCCGGCGCACCTCCACGTTCCGGCCGGCCCGAGGCGTCGGGACGTACGGCTCCCTCACCGCCCCGGTGCACCCTGCTGGGGAGCCGTCACCGCCGGGATCGGTCGGTCGACGGAAGGGCCGACCGGCCCCCTCTCCGGGACCGGCCGGCCTCGCACCGGAGCGGTCGGTGGAGGACGCTGGAAACGGCACACCGTGCTCGAACCGGCACACAGTCCTCCGAGCCGAGGAGCGGGCGTCATGGTCCGATACGTGTACGACTTCACCGACGGCGGGCGTGAGCTGGCCGGTCTGCTCGGCGGCAAGGGCGCCAACCTGGCCGAGATGGTCCGGCTCGGTCTGCCGGTCCCTCCGGGCTTCACTCTCACCACCGAGGCGTGCCGGGCGTATCTGGAGACCGGCGCGGAGCCCGCCGGTCTCGCCCGCGAGGTCTCCGCGCACCTGGCCGAGATGGAGAAGGCTGCCGGGCGGCGGCTGGGACAGCGGGACGACCCGCTGCTCGTGTCCGTGCGGTCAGGTGCCCGGTTCTCCATGCCCGGCATGATGGAGACGATCCTCGACGTCGGGCTGAACGACGACTCCGTGGCGGGCCTGGCGAAGGCGTCCGGCAGCGAGCGGTTCGCCTGGGACTCCTACCGTCGACTCGTACAGATGTTCGGCAGTACGGTGATGGGTGTCGATGCCTCGCTCTTCGAGGCGTCGCTGGAGCGGTTGAAGGAGCTGCGGGGCGTCCCGGACGACATGCACCTCGACGCCGCTGACCTGTCCGGGCTCGTGGAGGCGTACAAGGAGCTGATCCGCCGCGAGACCGGCGAGGACTTCCCGCAGTCCCCGGCTTACCAGCTGCGGCGGGCGGTCCTGGCCGTCTTCGACTCCTGGAACAGCGAACGGGCGCGACTGTACCGGCACCGCGAGCACATCCCGGACGATCTCGGTACCGCTGTCAACGTACAGCGCATGGCCTTCGGCAATCTCGGGGCCGACTCCGGCAGCGGCGTCGCCTTCACCCGCGACCCGGCCACCGGACGGCGCGGACTGTACGGCGACTACCTGCCCGACGCGCAGGGCGAGGACGTCGTCGCCGGTATCCGCAACACCGTCCCCCTGGCCGAGCTGGAGCACCTGGACCCGCACTCCTACGGGCAGCTCCGGGCGCACATGCGAGCCCTTGAGCAGCACTACCGCGACCTGTGCGACATCGAGTTCACCATCGAGCGCGGGAAGCTGTGGATGCTGCAGACCCGGGTGGGCAAGCGCACCGCCGAGGCGGCGTTCACCATCGCCGCCGCGCTGGCGGACGAGGGCCTCATCAGCGCGGACGATGCCCTCGCGCGAGTGAGCGGGGAGGGACTGGCCCGGTTGATGTTCCCCCGCTTCGACGCCTCCGCGACGGGTGACCCGCTCACGCGCGGCCTGCCGGCCTCGCCGGGTGCCGCGGTCGGTACGGCCGTCTTCGACTCCGCGGAGGCGGTACGACGCCACGCCGCCGGTGAGCCGGTGGTTCTGGTGCGCCAGGAGACCAACCCGGACGATCTGCCGGGCATGGTCGCCGCCCGGGCGGTGCTGACCAGCCGTGGCGGCAAGACCTCGCACGCGGCCGTGGTCGCACGCGGCATGGGCAAGGTCTGCGTCTGCGGCGCCGACGACCTCGTCGTGGACACCCGGGGCCGACGGCTCACCACCGGCGACGGCACCGTCGTCGGGGAGGGCACCGTCCTGTCCGTGGACGGCTCCGCGGGCACGGTGTACGCCGGCGCGGTGCCCCTCGTCGACTCCGCCGTGATGCGCCGCCTGGAGAACGGTACGGCCGACGGCGCCGACGAGGATTCGGGCGCGGTGGTCGACGCCGTCACCCGCGCTCTGGACCGCGCGGACACGGTGCGGCGGCTGGAGGTCAGGGCCAACGCCGACACTCTCGAGGACGCCGCGCGCGCCCGTCGGTTCGGCGCCCAGGGCATCGGCTTGTGCCGCACCGAGCACATGTTCCTGGGCGAGCGGCGCCGACTGGTCGAGCGGATGATCCTGGCGCAAACCGACGCGGAACGCGACCGGGCGCTCGACGCCCTGCTGCCGCTGCAACGATCGGACTTCACGGGCATCCTCACGGCGATGGACGGGCTGCCGGTCACCATCCGCCTCCTCGATCCGCCGCTGCACGAGTTCCTGCCCGACCGCCTCGCCCTCGCCACCCGCCTCGCCGCCGCCGAGGCCCGTGGCGAGGGCGTGAATAGGCACGACGCTGAGTTGCTGGACGCCGTCAACCGCATGCACGAGGAGAATCCGATGCTCGGGCTACGAGGCGTCCGTCTCGGCCTGGTGGTTCCCGGACTGGTTGCCATGCAGGTCCGGGCGATCGCAGAGGCAGCCGTGGAGCGTGTCCGGGCGGGTGGCAACCCCCGGGCGGAAATCATGGTACCGCTCGTCGGCGACGTCACCGAGTTCCGGCTGGTACGCGAGGAGGTGGAGCGTATCCTGGCCGAGGTGTCCGCAACGTCAGGCGTCCCGGTGGCCTGCCCCGTCGGCACCATGATCGAACTTCCGCGGGCGGCGCTCACCGCCGGCCCGATCGCCGAGGTCGCGGAGTTCTTCTCCTTCGGCACCAACGACCTCACCCAGACCACTTGGGGTTTCTCCCGCGACGATGTCGAGGTGGCCTTCTTCTCCGCCTACCTCGACAAGGGCGTCTTCGCCGCCTCCCCCTTCGAGACGATCGACCGCGAGGGTGTCGGACGGCTGGTGGAGATCGCCGTCGCCGAGGGCCGGGCCGCTCGCCCCGCCCTGGAGACAGGCGTATGCGGAGAACACGGCGGAGACCCGGAGTCGGTGCACTTCTTCCACAGCGCCGGTCTCGACTACGTCTCCTGTTCACCGTTCCGGGTCCCGGTGGCACGGCTGGAGGCCGGGCGGGCCGCGCTGGGCGGGGCCGGGGCGAGAGACAGCAGATGAACCGGCCACGCCGTCGCGGCCCTATCGGGACGGCATCCCGCCGGCGATGGACAGCCCTGTGCGGCTGTGCGTCGCCAGCGTCTTCCGGACCCAGTCGAAAGAGACTTCCCCGGTGCACGTGAGGGCCGAACGGCCGGTGATCGGGCCCGGACAGCCCATGGCTTACGGCTCCGGACAGGACGAGCCTGGAATCAGGGAAGGACGCGCCACCCGGTTCACGTCCGGGACGCAGGCACCGCTGAACGCTGCCTGGCCGCGTGCCCCGAGAAGTAGGGAGCGCAACGATGACCTCCACCACCACACTGACCGGGGGCCTCCCGGTCGAACATCGTGAACGACTGATGCGAGTCGCGCGCGAGGTGTCCTACGTGGCAGGCGCGCGACTGTTCGAAGAGGGCGGTCGTGCCGACAGGTTCTGGATCGTCCGCACCGGCACCGTCACCCTCGACCTCCGTGTCCCAGGCCGCCGGGCCGCCGTCATCGAGTCGCTGGGCCACGGGGAACTGGTCGGCTGGTCCTGGCACTTCCCGCCCTACCTGTGGCATCTGGGTGCCGAGGCGATGACCCCGGTACGGGCCTGGGAGTTCGACGCCGAGCCCGTCCGTGCCCTGTGCGCCCAGGATCCGGTGTTCGGCCGCGCGGCCGCCACCTGGGTCGGCAACGTCGTCGCCCACCGGCTGCACGCCGCCCGGATCCGGCTGCTCGACCTGTACGGCCCCCACGGGAGCGGAAGCCTCCTGTGACCCAGCCGTCGCGCACCCCCGAGAGGAGGAACACCATGCTGTACGGCAGCCCGCGCGTCGTGAGTGATGTCATGACGCACACCGTCGTGGCCGTGGGCCGCGACGCACCGTTCAAGGACATCGTCACGCTCATGCAGCAGTGGAAGGTCAGTGCCCTGCCCGTGCTGGCGGGTGAGGGCCGTGTCATCGGCGTCGTCTCGGAGGCCGACCTGCTGCCCAAGGAGGAGTTCCGCGACAGCGACCCGGACCGGTTCACCCAGATGCGCCGCCTGGCCGACCTGGCCAAGGCGGGCGGACTGACGGCAGCCGACGTGATGTCCGCGCCAGCCGTCACCGTCCACCCCGACGCCACGCTGGCGGAGGCGGCCCGCATCATGGCTCAGCGAAGGGTCAAGCGCCTGCCGGTGGTCAATTCCGAGGGGCTGCTGGAGGGCGTCGTGAGCCGAGGCGACCTGCTGCGCGTCTTCCTGCGCTCGGACGAGGAGATCGCCGAGGAGGTAGACCGGGAGATCGTGCCGTTCCTCTTCCCGGCTCCCTCCCAGCCTGTCCGGGTGGCCGTCTCCGACGGCGTGGTCACGCTCGCCGGTCCGTTCTGTGACGCCTCCCTTGTCCCCGTCGCCATCCGACTGGTCCGCGCCGTGGAGGGTGTCGTCGACGTCGAGTGCCGGGTCGAGCGCGACGGACCCCGTGAGACCGTCGCAGCTACTCAGCCTTGACAAGACCAGTTGCGGTGTGCGCGGCCGGACGCATGCAGCGTCCGGCCGCGCACACCCGTACTCGATAGGCGGTGCACGCCGACCGGCCGGCCTTCGCCAACGCCGCTCAAGGTGAAACGGGCACTCCGCACATGGATCGTCCGCCCAGGAGTTCGCGTCCGGTAACCAGTTCGGGCTCGATGCGGACGAAGACCTCGTCCGGCCAGGCCACCCACGAACGAGGGCCGACCCTCTTCATCCGGTCGTGATCGGTGGAGTCGGTCACCACGGAAGCGAGCCCGGTGACGACGACGCTCCAGCCCGTGTGCGCCGCCGCATCGACCTCGTCCCCCTCGAAAGCGACGACGGCCCCGTCGACGGCGCGGACCATCTCGGACGACGCCGAGGTACGCAACAGCACGGCGCCGTCCGGCTCCAGCAGGAAATTGACCGGTAGCACGGCCGGCAGAGCGTCGCGTGTGAAGACGACACGGCCCACGTCGGCCTGCGACAGCCGCCTCAGGCACTCCTGTCGGCTCAGTTCCCGGAACCCGTCGTTGCGGTACATCCGCCCGCCGTCTCTCGCTTGTGGGTCTCGTGCTGGACGGGCCGTGTCACACCGTTTTGGGTGCGACGACTTCCCGACGCGGACCGCCGAGGACCACCTTCAGTGCTCCGGTGTCCGCGGCACCGGCGAAAACCTCGTACGCCTCCTCCATGCGCTCCAGCGAGAAGGTGTGGGTCACCAACTGGGCGGCGGGAAGCCGTCCGGATGCCGCCATGCGCAGCAGAGTTGGCGTGGAGCGGGTGTCGACCAGGCCGGTGGTGATCGTGACGTTCTTGATCCACAGGTCTTCCAGGTGCAGGGTCGACGGCCTGCCGTGCACGCCGACGTTGGCGACGTGCCCGCCCGGGCGCACCATGCGGGTGCACATCTCGAACGTCTCCGGTATGCCCACGGCCTCGATGACGACGTCGGCGCCGAGTCCCCCGGTCAGGTCGGCGACCAGTTGCTCCGGGGTCTCCCGGGCGTCGGCCACCGCGTCGGCACCGAGTTTCCTGGCGGCCTCCAGCCGAGCGCCGGCCAGGTCCACGGCGACGATGCGCTCGGGCGCGAACAGCCGTGCCGTGGCCACGGCGGCCAGTCCGATGGGCCCGGCGCCCACCACGACGACCGTGTCCCCGGGGCGGACGCTCCCGTTGAGCACTCCCACCTCGTAGGCCGTCGGGAAGATGTCGGCCAGCAGTACGGCGTCCTGGTCGGTGACCGCACCAGGCAGGGGGTGCACGGAGAGGTCCGCATAGGGAACACGTACGTACTCCGCCTGTGTGCCGTCGATCAGGTGGCCGAGGATCCAGCCCCCTCCGCCGAGGCACTGACCGTACACGCCCTCACGGCAGTAGCGGCACCTTCCGCAGGCGGTGATGCAGGACACCAGGACGCGGTCTCCCGGACGTACGGTGCGCACGTCCGTGCCGACCTCGACGATCTCGCCGACCGCCTCGTGGCCGAGGACGGTGCCGGGGCGCACCTCAGGAACGTCCCCTTTCAGGATGTGCAGGTCCGTCCCGCAGATGGTGACGGCGTCGACCCGGACCACGGCGTCGGTGGGCTCCTTGAGGTCCGGGTCGGGTATGTCCTCCCACGCGGACCGGCCCGGCCCGTGGAACACGTAACCCTTCATCGCGATGCTCACCCTCTCTGCGCTCGGGAGCATCCGGAGCCTCGCTGACCAGCCTCCGCCGGGCGAGCCCTCGACCGTCGGTAGGACGGGGATTGCTCCACAACTCCAGACTCTCCCTGGGGTTCGCGTACGCGCTTGGGCCGGTCGGCCCTCGTGCCCCGCCTGTCGGCCCCGGCCTGGGACCGGCGCGCGTACCACTTCCCAGTGGCCGGCCGCAACCGGACGTGCACCGGCCCCGTCGGCCTCCGCGCAGGGCCGGTCGGCCCGGCTGGTCGGGACCGATTGCCTCTGCCCCGCCCGGTGAGCGCGCGATGCAATGACAGTGCAGGCGGTGGCAATCGCCACCACCGACCCACCGCAAGCCAGGAGGTGCGTCATGCGCTCCGTGAGCCGTACGGAAGCCGATCGGCACCCGCCTCGCGGCATCGAGCGGCTGGACCTCCTCCGGCCCCGCACCCCGTGGCCGGATGCACCGAACGGGCCAATACCGACGTGGCCCGCCGACGGACCGCGCGAGGAGCAAGTGGTGGTGCCCGCCGGTCGGACGCACCTGACCGCAGGGCTCTCTCTGCCCGCCACGACCCGCGTCGTGCTGTCCATCGCCCACAGTGCCGGAGGCGGTCGCCCCGGTTCGTGGTACGAGTACACCGCCCCACGCCTCCACCGCGCCGGAATCGGCACTCTGTTGCTCGGCCTGCTGACCGAGGAGGAGCGCAGTGACCGGCACAAGCTCTTCGACGTGGTGCTGCTGGCCCGGCGCCTGGAAACAACGACCCAGTGGCTGCGCCGGGAGACCGGACTGCCCGTGGGCTACGTCGGGAGCGAAGCGGGTGCGCCTGCCGCGTTGCGGGCGGCGGCGGCCGATGACGAGATCCGAGCCGTCGTCTCCCTGGGCGGCCGACCGGAGCTGGCCGGCCCTGCGGCACTGGCCCGGGTACAGGCGCCGACCCTGTTCGTGGTCGGCGGCCTCGACCCTCAGGGCGCGGGCCTCTGCCGGCTCGCTGCCGACTGGATGAACTGTCGGCACCACGTCACGGTGGTGCCCGGCGCCACGGGCGTCCTGGCGGGTCCCGGTGCCGCAGAGACCCTCGCGGATCTGATCCGCGACTGGTTCACGACCGGCCGGGAGTGAAGGCCGCAGCACAGCATCCGGCACTTCCCTGACGGTGGACCTCACTCGGTGTGGCGGTCAGCACCGGCGTGGCGTTCCAGGTGTCCCGAAGGAGCTCTGGCACCTGGAACGTCGCACACGCGCCGTTGTTCGTGCTACCGCCACGCCTCCCGACCTGTGGCAAGCTCCTCCACCAAACCGGCGGCCCACGCCTTCTTTCGAGGGTCGGTCTGCTGCTCACGTGCTGTCTCCTCAGCGGAGGCGGCGCAGATAGGGGTCCTGCGGGCGGCACGGCAGCAGGCGTGCACGGGCGTCCAGAACCGTGAGGCCACCGGATGTCGCGAGGACCGGGTTGAAGTCGGCCTCGGCCAGCTGCGGCAGGTCCTCGGCCATCCGGGAGAGGCGGTGGAGAAGTTGCTCCAGGCCGTCGAGGTCGACGGGGTCCGAGCCGACCGAGCCGAAGAGCAGCGGAGCGCAGCGCGGTGAGGTGATCAGGTCGTGCACGTCCAGGTCGGTGAGCGGGGCGAGCCGGGCCGCCCGATCGGAGAACATCTCCGTGGCGGTGCCGCCCAGTCCGAACACGACCAGCGGTCCGAAGACCTGGTCCTGGACGACACCGGCAAGCAGTTCGGTGCCGCGTTCCGCCAGCGGTTGCACGACGGCCCCGGTCATCAGTCCGTCGAAGCGTGTCCGGAGGTCCCGGTAAGCGCCCCTTACCTGGGATTCACCCCGCAGATCGAGACGAACGGCACGCTGCGCGCTCTTGTGCACCAGTCCCGCCCAGTACGCCTTCAGGACGACCCGGCCGTCCGGGCCGCCCAGACGCTCTGCGGCACATACGGCGTCATCCTCGGTCTCCGCCCAGGCCCATGGGGACTGGGAGATGCCCTAGCTGCTCAGGAGTTCGGCGCACGTCCGCGGTCCGAGCCAGCCGCCGTCCGGGTGTGCGGTGAGCCAGTCGTCGGCCAGGGCGTGCGCACGTTGGGCGTCGATGCCGTCCGGGACCCGCCTGGTGCCGGGCGGGCGGGCCAGCCAGGCGGTCCGGCGGGCAGCGTGGGCCAGCGCGCGTGCCACCGCGTGCGGTTCGGCGTAGGAGGGGATCGCTCCGCCTTCTGAGGCCGGCAGCAGGCGCACGGGCACGTCCTGCTCCAGGCGGACCAGGACGACGGGGATGCGCCGTCTGCCGGGGCCCTGGGTGACGGCTCGTACCAGGTCGTCACCGGTCGCGGCGGCCACGGCCGTGGGGACGAGAGCGACCACGACGGCGTCGACAACGCGGTGGGCGATGAGCCGGTCGAGGCAATCGCGCAGCTCGTCCTCGGCGACAGCGGCGGTGACGTCCACCGGGTTGCCGACGGCGGCCCCGTCGGGCAGCACGGCAAGCAGGTCCTGGACCAGTTCGGGGGTGGGGGTGGGCAGGATGAGCCCCGCCTCGGCACACGCGTCCGCGGCCAGTACGCCGGCTCCGCCCGCGTTGGTGACGACGGCGACCCTGGTCCCGGCTGGCAGAGGCTGGGCGTGGAACAGGGCTGCCGTCTCCAGCAGTTCGCCGATGGAGCGGGTCGCGGTGATGCCGGCCTGGGTGAACAGCGCCTGTCTGGTCAGGGTGCCGGTGGCCGCGGCGGCACTGTGGGACGCGGCGGCACGACGGCCCACGTCGGTGCGGCCGGCGTCGACGGTCAGCAACGGCATCCGGCGGGTGACCCGCCGGGCGGTGCGGGAGAAGGCCCGCGGATTGCCGAAGGACTCCAGGTGCAGCAGGGCGAGATCGGTGACGCCGTCGTTCTCCCACCACTGGAGCAGATCGTTGCCGCTGACGTCGTACTTGTCGCCGAGCGAGGCGAACGTCGACACCCCGATACCCAGGCGGGACAGCCCGTCGAGCAAGGCGATGCCGACACCACCGGACTGAACGGCGATACCCGCGGTCCCGCGGCTCGGATGTGCGGCGGCGAAGGTCGCGTCCATCCGCAGCGCCGGGTCGGTGTTGGCGGCACCGAGGCAGTTCGGGCCGACGAGGCGCATACCGTGGGTGCGGCACACGGTGAGCAGCGCCCGTGCCTGAGCGGGGTCAAGACCCGCCGATACGACCACCAGGGCACGTGCGCCCGCCTTCCCGGAGTCCTCCGCCACGCTCGGCACGGCGGCGGCCGGGGTGGCGATCACGACGAGGTCGGGCGGGACGGGCAGCGCCGTGACCGCGGGATACGACGGAACGCCGAGAAGTGCGTGGGCATGCGGGTTCACGGCGAACAACCGGCCGGTGAAGTTGCCGGTACGCAGATGGCGAAGCACGGCGCGTCCCACGGAGCCGGGCCGTCGACCGGCCCCGACGACGGCGACCGTCTGCGGTCTGAACAGGGGCTCCATGCTGGCCACGTCCGCGGTGCGCCCGCGATTCTCCACCGCCCTCAGATAGGTGTCGCCCTGGTCGAGCGCGATGGTGCAGCGTGTCTCGGGCCCGTCCATGCGGCGGGTGACGCGCAGCCCGAGGTCGGTGAACAGACGGAGCACTTCCCGGTTCTCGCTGAGGGCGTCGGCCACGAAACACGTGAGGCCGTCGGCCCGGGCGGCGGACGCCAGGTGCTCGACGAGCAGGGTGCCCACGCCGTGGTGATGCAAGCGGTCCGCGACGGCGACGGCCAGCTCGGCCGATCCCCGCTCCTCCCCTTCGTAGTACTCGGCGAGGCCGATGATCCGACCGCGCAGCTCGGCCACCAGTGCCCGGTGGCCTGGGCGTGGCGGCGCACAGGCATGGTCTGCGGCGACGGCGGCGGAGTGCGGACTCACGGCGAAGAAGCGCATCCGCAGGTTCTCGGGTGACATCTCCTCGTAGAGCCGATGGAGTTGATCGTGGTCCTCAGGTTCCACGGCGCGGATACGGACGGTGATGCCGTCCGACAACAGGGCGTGGATCGCGGGACGCCCCAGGTCATCCGTCATCGGTCTCTCCTCTCTCCTGGGCCGGGTTGCGTCGACCGGTCCCCCGTCGCTCCATCGCTCTGGTGCCGACGGCCTGGTAGCCGGGCGTCGGGCTCACCTCTGCTCGGGCACGACGACAACCGGGCAGACCGAGCGGTGCAGTACGGAGTGGGCGACCCGGCCGAGCCGTCCATGGGCGCGACGGCCGATCACCATCAGGTCGGCCTCGGCGAAAGCAGCGGGCAGCACGCTGCGCGCCGGGCCCTCGGCGGTGTGCCGACGCACAGCGATGTCGGACGGTGCGTCTTCCAGGGCTGCTTCCAGCTCCTTGGCTGCCCGTTCCTCGTACAGCCGGGCGGGCTCCCCCGTCAGCAGGGGGTGATCAACCGTCTCGTGGGCGGGGCAGCGCCAAGCCCGCACGACAGTCAGCGGCACGCGACGCAGGCGTGCCTCGGTGAAGGCGAACCTCAGGACGGTCGCCGGTACGTCGCCGAGACCGACAATGATCCCTCCGTGCCGTCCGGCGACAGCCCGGTTGTCGTGGTTGCCGCGCAGCACGACGATCGGGCAGTCGCTCGCGGCGGCCACGGTCCGGCTGACGGACCCCAGCAGCCTGTCCGCGACGCCGCTGCGGCCGCGGCTGCCCACGACGATCATGGACGCGTTGCGTCCGGCGCAGACCAGGGCGTGCTCAGCCTCGTCGGGCACCATTTCGGTGGTGACGGGTAGGTCGGGATGCCGACGCCGGACGCGCCGGGCGGCGGCCCGGAGGATGTCCTCGGCCTGCACCTGAACGGACGGCTTGCCCAACTCACGTGCGAGCGCCGCCCCTTCGTACCGCTCCCACAGCGCTCCGTAGAGCACAAGGAGGGGCACTCCGTGCAGGGCAGCCTCGTCGGCCGCCCAGTCGACGGCCCGCAGGCTGGGTTCGGAGCCGTCCACGCCGACCACCAGTGGCAGATACATGACGCCTCCTCCTCGCGACGGGGACCGTCAGGGATGCGCGACGACGGCGACGGGCGCGGTGGCGTGGTGCAGCACCGCGTGGGTGACGGCGCCGATGTGCGCGCCGAACGGGTTGCGGCGGATGCGCCTGCCGACGACCACCAGGGACGCATCGTGTGCGACGTCGACCAGGTGGCGGGCGGGACTGCCGGAGCGAGACACCTCGGCGACCTCGACGTCCGGGTACTTCTGCCGCCAGGGCAGGATCACCCGGGTGAGGTCGGCCGCCTTCCTGCGGGCCAGTCCCTCGTCGGGCGCGGAGCCGGCGGCCAGCGCGTAGGGGTAGTAGGGCGGCAGTTGCCAGCCGTTGACCACGTGCAACGCCGTCCTGCGGCGCTGTGCCTCCTCGAAGGCGAAGGCGAGCACGTCGCCGTCGTAGCCGCCGATGTCGATGCCGACCACGACCGGCCGGAAAGCGGTGGCCGCGGACGGGATCCCGGCGGGATCCATGACGTGTTCGTCGGCGGCCATCTCACCGGCCCGTACGAGGACCACGGGAATCTCGGTGTGGGCGATCACGGCCTGTCCGACGGAACCGACGAGGTATCCGCCGAGGCCGCTCAGGGCGCGGGAACCGAGGACGAGCAGTTCCGCCTCTTCGACGGCTTCGACCAGTGTGTTCGCCGGTGGGCCGGACCGCTGGTCGCAGCTCACCTCGACACCGGGGTGGCGCAGCCGGAGCCCTTCACCTATCTTCCGTGGGACTTGCTCGGTCCAGTACTGGTGGGTTTCGGTGCCGAGAACCGGGTCCTCGGCCACGGGTGCCGGAACCGGCTCCCACACGTGAAGCAGCCTTACCGGCAGGTCGCGCAGCCCGGCCTCGCGGGCCGCCCACTCCGCGGCGGCGTGGCTCTCGGGTGAACCGTCGATCCCCACCGTGATCGTGCGGGTCATGCTGCCCACCTCCTGTATCGGTCTTCTGCTTTCAGCGTGTCCCGCGCCCGGTCTCAGGAACAGGGACCGCAGGTCCCCGGTCGCGGCCAAGAGTCCCCCTCGGCCGCCCGGGGGGGGCGAACCCGTCGCCGGGCCCCTCTCCCACCGATCGTGTACGGCGCAGCCACTTCCGGTCGCGGACGACGGGAAGGCGGGCCCACAGGCGACCGAGGCCGAGTACGTCGCCGGCGGATGCAGCGGCCAGGGGGCGACGAGTACCGTCGCGTAGACGAGGTGGTAGTCGACGACGGGTTCGTCGGCGTCAGCGCGGCGCCGATGCCGATGCCGAGCAGACCGGGCCGACGACGACACGCCGTGGCCGGGCACCGATAGTGGTGCGCTTCGGATACGGCCCCGGGGGTCCGCTTTACCGCGACGCGGCGTCGACCATCATGACGCACGGAACAGGCCGACGGGGCCCAGACCGGCCTCGACGGTCACGGCGTCGCTCCGGCGTCCTCCCCCTCCGCCTGATCCACGGGCACCCGCCACACGAGGCGGGTGCCTCCGTCCTGTGGGCGCTCCAGTCGCAGTTCTCCGCCGAGCTTTTGCGCGCGTTCTTCCATATTGCGCAGTCCGCTGCGGCGGCCGCCGGGCGGGATGCCGACGCCGTTGTCGGAGACTGTGAGCCGGACCCACTTGCCGTCGGTCTCCAGCGCGACGTCGGCGTGGCTCGCGCGGGCGTGGCGGGCGATGTTGGTCAAGGACTCCGTCATGACGGCGACGAGTTGGTCGGCGATGTCCTTCGGTACGTGTGTGTCGAGCAGGCCCTCCATACGGACTCCGGGCGCGAAGCCCAGCACCGGTGCCATCTCGGCGACCGCCCGCACCGCGCGGGCCCGCAGTGTGGACGACGCCGGGTCGTCCTGCCTGGTACGCAAGCCGAAGATCGTCGAACGGATGATCTTGATCGTTTCGTCCAGGTCGCCCACCGCACGCTGCACGCGTTCCGCGGCCTTGTCGTGCTGGATGAACCGCCCTGCGCTCTGCAGGGTCATGGCCGTGGCGAACAACCGCTGGATGGCCAGGTCGTGCAGGTCGCGGGCGATGCGGTCGCGGTCCTCCAGCAAGGCGATCTGCTCCGCGTCCTGGCGGCGTTCGGCCAGTTCCATCGCCACCGCCGCCTGAGCGGCGAACACCTGCAGCGGTTGCGTTTCCTTCTCGGTGAACAGGGGCCCGCCTGCCTCGCGAACCAGCAGCACCACGCCGCGTACGTGCTCGTCTGCGCCGATGGGGACGGCCACCGCCGGCCCGAGGCCCGCGAACCGCGGCGGACCGGCTGTGATCCGTTCGTCGTGCGACACGTCCTGACTGCTCACGGGCACGCTCCGCGTGAACGCCTCTCCCATGAGGCTGCCGCGCACGGGCAGCACCCGTCCGCGCCAGGCCCCGGCCTCGCGTCCGATCGCCAGCTCCACCGCCAGCTCGTCGGTACCTGGCACGGGCAGGGCCACCACGCCGAGGGCGCAGGCCGTGATCTCCCGGGCCCGTTCGGCGATCAGCCGTAGCGCGCCGCCCTGTTCGGCGCCGGACATCAGCGTGTGCATGATCTCGGCGTTGACCTGAAGCCAGCGCTCACGCAGCCGGGTCTCCTCGTACAACCGGGCGTTGTCGATCGCCACGCCGGCCGCCACGGCCAGGGTGGACAGCACCGACTCGTCGTCCTCGTCGAACTCCTGCCCACCGCGCTTCTCCGTCAGGTACAGATTGCCGAAGACGTGGTCGCGAACCCGGATGGGGACACCCAGGAAGCTGTTCATCGGCGGGTGGTGCGCCGGGAACCCGTAGGAAGCGGGGTGCTCGGACAGCTTGGCCAGACGCAACGGCTCCGGGTTCCTGATCAGCTCACCCAGGATGCCGTGTCCCTCGGGGTAGTGCCCGATGCGGGCGATCTCCTTCTCGCTGACTCCGACCGTGTGGAAGGCGGACAGCCGTCTGCCGTCCGGGCCGATCACGCCCAGCGCGGCGTACTCGGCGTCGACCAGCGTCGCCGCGGCCTCGACGATGCCACGCAGGGCCTGCCTCAGGTCCAGTTCCCTGCCGACCGACAGCACCGCTTCCAGCAGGCTGTGCACCCTGTCACGAGTGCCGCGGGCCGCGTCCAGCCTGGCTTGCAACTCGCCCAGCAGCTCGTCCAGCCGCAGCTGCGGCAAGCGGACACTGGCCTCCCGCGGCTCCTCGGACTCTTCCACCGCCGGCCTCCACGCCCAGGGACAGTGCGGCTTTCCGGCCGCCTACGTGCCACGGTAGCGGCTGCGGAGCGACCGTGACACGGGAGCTCGCTGCTGCTTCGTGGCCGGCCGGAGATCACCGGAGCGGGGGGCGCGACGGCGCTCAGCGGCCTTCGTCTCGCATGCGGTCCTGCGCCTGGGTGGCGATGACGGCGGCCTGGATGCGCCGCTCCACACCGAGCTTGGCGAGCAGGCGGGAGATGTGGTTCTTGACGGTCTTCTCGGCCAGGTACAGACGCTGGCCGATCTGCCGGTTGGTCAGGCCCTCTCCGATGAGGGCCAGGATGTCCCGTTCTCGCTCGGTCAGACCGGGCAGCGCTTCCGGCTCCTCCCTTTGTTCCTCACCACCCCGCAGCCGCACCATCAGTCTCGCGGTGGCGCTCGGATCCAGCAGTGACTGGCCGCGGGCCACGGTGCGCACGGCGGAGACCAGGTCGGAGCCCTCGATCTGTTTCAGGACGTACCCGGCCGCGCCCGCCATGATGGAGTCGAGGAGTGCTTCCTCGTCGTCGAACGAGGTCAGCATCAGACAGGCCAGGTCCGGCATGCTGGACCTCAGCTCCCGGCAGACGCTCACCCCGTCGCCGTCCGGCAGGCGTACGTCCAGCACCGCCACGTCCGGACGCAGCGCGGGAACGCGCACCAGCGCCTGCTCGACGGTGGCCCCCTCACCGACCACGGTGATGTCCGGTTCGTCGTCCAGCAGGTCGTGAACACCCCGCCGGACGACCTCGTGATCGTCAAGGAGGAAAACCTTGATCGCGGTCGTCCGGCCGGCCGGCTCGCTGTCCATCATCGATCGCTCCTCAGGGAGGCATCCCGCCTACAGGGCCAGTCTTCCCTCAGCCGGGATCTGGGGCCAGGGCCGGTCGGCCCTCCATTGCCCGCGACGGGTGGACGCCATGCCCCGAGTGAGGTCGACCCCGATGCGTCACACAGGATGCGCGGCGCCGGTCTGCGGCACCGCGCACCGGATGGTCCGGCAGGTGTCACGCCGCCTGCGGGACCACTGCCACCGGGCAGGCCGCGTGTTGCAGCAGGGTGTGAGTGACGCGTCCGAGCTGGAGGCCGAAATGGCCCGACCTGTGCCGAGCACCCACGACGACCAGATCGGCGGCGGCCGACCGCGTCACCAGCACCTTTCGGGCCGGCCCCTCGATCGTCGCCCTGCGCAGTCGCACGCTCGGATGTGCCGTCACCGCTTCGGCGATCAAGGTGTCGATCAGGGCAGAAGCCCGCTCCTCGTGCGGATGCTCGGAACCGGCTGGTGCCCCGACATCGGTGCTCTCGTACTCCGGGCACCGCCAGGCCCGCACCACGTCCAGCTCGCAGTCCCTTGTCTCGGCCGCCTCGAATGCGAAGCGAACCGCCTCCCGGCTTGTGCCGGGGTCGCCTGCGCCCAGGAGGACGCGCTCGTGGGCGCCCGACAACGCGGACTTGTCACCTCGGACGACGATCACGGGGCAGTCGGACCGGGCGGCGACGGCCAGGCTGACCGAGCCGAGCAGTGCTCCCTTGAGTTCCCCACGTCCTCGTGAGCCGGTGACCAAGGCGGTGGCGTGCATCCCTTCGGCCAGGAGCGCGGACACCGCTTCCGCAGGCACGGTGTCCGTGGAGACCTCCAGGCCGGGGTCGTATCGCCGGACACGTTCGGCGGCAGTTCCGACGATGTTGTCCGCCATCACCTGCCCCGAGGAGCGCTCCCGGGTCATGGCCGGCAGGACGCCCTCGTACCGCTCCCACAAAGATGCGTAGACCAGGCGCAGCGGAAGCCGTCGACGCAGCGCCTCGTCCACCGCCCAGTCGATGGCCAGGACACTGCCGTCCGACCCGTCGACGCCCACAACCAGGGGAAGTGCCATCATCCCCACCGCCTTCTCTCTTCCAGCCACCTCGTGCAGCGTGGGTTGCCACTACTACGGTCGCACCGCCACGGCCGACGTGGCAGGGACTGTCTGGGCCCGCAAGGAGGGACCTTCGGCCCGGAC
>NZ_BEWB01000021.1 GCF_003112555.1 Streptomyces coelicoflavus
CAGAGTACGGAATCGCTCGGGTACGGGCACGTCCGTACGTCGTCGCCGCGGCGCCCGGCCGCGGTGCCCTGTAGGATTCCTGCACTGGTCCACCTGGCGCTGACGCCACCAGGCAACCGCCCGACGCAGCGACTACCAACGGCGATCCGCCGACGAACCTGCCAGATGGATCGCGAAACCAGACTGGAGTACTAGAGCCGCATCTCCCGAAGAACGTGGGACGGGGTGGCCGGTGGAAGCGCCATCGCAAGGTGATCAACGGCATTCTCTTCGCCAGGGCTCGGGCATCCCCTGGCGGGATCTGCGGACGCGCTTCGGGGAGTGGAAGACGTGTCACGACCCGCATCGACGCTGGTCGGCGGATGGCACTTGGGAGAAGGTCCTGCACGCCGTTCAGACCGACGCAGAAGCGGAGGTCCGTGTCGACTGGAGCATGGTCGGTATCGACTCGACGACCTGCAGGCCATCAGCATGCCGCCGGGGCTCGAAGTGGTACGTCACGGATACCGAGGAAACTTACCTGGCCTGTTCAACACCGCCGCGACGAGGCGCTCGGCCGGTCCAGGGACGGCCTGACCACGGAGATCCATCTGGCCGCAGACGACGGCTGCTTGCCCTTGGCGATGCTGATCACGCCCAGGCAGTGTGGCGATGTACCTCGGATGATCCCGGTCCTGGAGCGTGTGCGCGTACCGCGGCCGGGCGGCGGTCGCCCGCGCACCCGGCCTGATCACGTCAGCGGCGACAAGGCGATCTCCTCCCGTCGCAACCTTCGCCGGCGCCAGATCAAGCACACCATCCCCGAACCGAGGAACCAGCGTGCCAACTGGCAGCACCGCGGTAGCCAAGGCGGTCGACCCACCGGCTTCGACAAGTCGCTCTACAAACGCAGGAACGAAGTCGAGCGGACCGTGGACGTTCTCAAGGCGTCGCGGGCTGTGGCAACCAGGCACGACAAACGGGCCTGTGTCTTCCACGGCACCGTCACCCTCGCTGCGATGCGACTCTGGTTACGCTCCTGATCGCCGGGTGATCCTCACTCGCCGGGATGGCTGTGATGCCCGAGCAGGCCGAGAGCCGTCAGCACAGTGACACAGAGCGTCATCCAGCCGATGAGTGCGCCGCCGCCGTACAGCACTGCACCGGCTACCGGAGCCCCAGCCACATGCGAAAGTACCCCCGCCACCACCGCTACCAGTAGCGATGACACGAATGACAAGAGCGCGAGAAGTACCTGAACGGAAAAAGTCAGCCTCACCAGTCGATCCCTTCACGAAGGTGGTCGACCAGTCGGCGGGCAGCCTCAGCTCGACCACCGCTTGCGATGGCCTGCTGAGGCTCTGCGACGATTAGAGACTCATGGTGCTCACTGCTGTTGAGATCGGAGTACTGTCCCCCATCGGACACGTCGCCAGTGCTCTGTGGCTCTTGAATGAGCAACACGGAGCCTAGCGGCGGGCGGTGAAGATCACCACCACCCAAGGCTGGAGAGGTGGCCGGGCCCATACCGACCACCAGAGCGGTCACGCACCCGCCGGACAGGCTCTAGGCGAAGGTGTAGTGACTGATTGGGTGCCGACGAGGATCAGCCCTCGGCCGACAAGTCCGCTGCCGGGGCGGCTTGGAGACGATCAGGGTGCCGGTGGCCTCGATCCAGCCGCGCCGCCACCGCTTGGCGACCTCCCAGCTGCCGTCGGCCCCGGCGAACACGGCGAGCGCGACCATGATCAGAACGCCGACCTTGCGGGCGACCATCACCCCGCAGTAGAGAAACGCACCGATCGCACACCCGAAGGCGACCAGTGCGGAGACGCACCAGCCGAGGCCGTACATCGCTCCCATCTGGTCGACCTTGACCACGCGGCGGATCGCGTCGTCGATCGAGGTGTTGGCCGCTTGGAACAGCCCGTCGGACAACGCGTCGACCACGGTGATGGCGACGGTGGTGAACGCGATGGCGGAGAAGCTGAACAGGACACCGGTCGTGGTGCCGAACGCCGCCTTGGCGAGCGCGCGTTCGTCACGGCGCCAGGCCGCGGTCATGAGCTGGATGCAGAAGATGCCGACGGTCAGCGCCAGCCCGATGGGCAGCAGCAGCTCATAGTTGTCCCGGAACCACCCGGCGTTGAGGTCGATGGCCGTCGTCTTGTTGACGGCCTTGGTCGCCAGGTCAGCCGCGCTGGCCGCCAGTTCACCCGCTGACTTCGCGATCCACGCCCCGAGGCCGTCGGTGACGGTGCCGACTGGATTGGTGGCGAAGTCGACGGCGCCGCAGACCTTGTCCATGAGCGGGAAGTCGCAGACTCCCATGGCTCATACCTTGGTCGTGCGGCTCGCCAGCCGGAGGCCCTTTTGACGGGCCCCGGCGGCGTGCTGGTGCGCGCGCACGATTGTGGAGTCGACCGAGATGATCCAGTCGAGATCGCCCTCGGCGTCGGCACGGGCCAGCAGCGCGGTGAACACCTTCACCCAAGTGCCGTTGGCAGCCCACATCCGCAGCCGATTGTGGGCGCCTTTCCACGAGCCGAGCGTGGCCGCCATGTCCGTCCACGGAGAACCGGTCCGGAATTTCCACGCGATGGCATCGATCACCTGCCGGTGATCACGCCACCGACCACCACGTCTCGGCGTCCGACCCGGCAGTAACGGCTCGATCCGCGCCCACTGGGCATCCGTTAACGACACGACCGGTCCAACAATCAGATGATCAGAAGGAAGCGGCCTAGGTCCGGACAATGCTGCCCATCCCGGGCCTACCGGGCAGAAGATCGCTGGCCCCTGTGATGCGGGGGTCTCATGACCCGGCTGCACACGCCAGCTACTAGCAACGCTTTAGGCGGCACGGCTGGCTTCGGGTGTCGCGCCCCGCTTCGAGATGGGGGCGCGACAGGGATTTTTCAGGGACTTTCACGTCTGTCCCAGGGAGGTCCCAGGGACTTTCCGCCGCGTAAACAGGGAAGGCCCTGACAGCGCTGAAAGAGACGAACACGCTGGTCAGGGCCCATCCACCTAACACTCGATGATGTTCACCGCGAGCCCGCCCCGCGCCGTCTCCTTGTACTTGACCGACATGTCGGCGCCGGTCTCCTTCATGGTCTTGATGACCTTGTCGAGGGAGACCTTGTGGGAGCCGTCGCCGCGCATCGCCATCCGGGCCGCCGTGACGGCCTTGACCGCGGCCATGCCGTTGCGCTCGATGCAGGGGATCTGGACGAGGCCGCCGACCGGGTCGCAGGTGAGGCCGAGGTTGTGCTCCATGCCGATCTCGGCGGCGTTCTCCACCTGCTCCGGGGAGCCGCCCAGGACCTCGGCGAGGGCGCCGGCCGCCATCGAGCAGGCGGAGCCGACCTCGCCCTGGCAGCCGACCTCTGCGCCGGAGATGGAGGCGTTCTCCTTGAAGAGCATGCCGATGGCGCCGGCGGCGAGGAGGAAGCGGACCACGCCGTCCTCGTCGGCGCCGGGGACGAAGTTCACGTAGTAGTGCAGGACCGCCGGGATGATGCCGGCCGCGCCGTTGGTCGGGGCGGTGACGACCCGGCCGCCGGCCGCGTTCTCCTCGTTCACGGCCATCGCGTAGAGCGTGATCCACTCCATGGCCAGGGCCTGCGGATCGCCCTCGGAGCGCAGCTTGCGCGCGGTGTTCGCGGCGCGGCGGCGGACCTTCAGGCCGCCCGGCAGGATGCCCTCGCGGGTCATGCCGCGCTCGACGCACGCCTGCATCACCCGCCAGATCTCCAGCAGGCCCTCGCGGATCTCGTCCTCGTCGCGCCAGGCACGCTCGTTCTCCAGCATCAGGGCGGAGATGGACAGACCCGTCTCGCGGGTCAGGCGCAGCAGCTCGTCGCCGGTGCGGAAGGGGTACTTCAGGACGGTGTCGTCGAGGACTATGCGGTCGGCGCCGACCGCGTCCTCGTCGACGACGAAGCCACCGCCGACCGAGTAGTACGTCTTGGTCAGCACCTCGGCGCCCTCGGCGTCGTACGCCCACAGCGTCATGCCGTTGGCGTGGTAGGGGAGGGCCTTGCGGCGGTGCAGGACCATGTCGTCGTCGTAGGAGAAGGCGATCTCGTGGTCGCCGAGGAGGCTGATGCGGCCGGAGGACCGGATCGTCTCGACGCGGGTGTCGGCCGTCTCGACGTTCACCGTGCGCGGCGAATCGCCCTCCAGGCCGAGCAGCACCGCCTTGGGGGTGCCGTGGCCGTGGCCGGTGGCGCCGAGGGAGCCGTACAGCTCGGCGCGGACCGAGGCGACGGAGTCCAGCAGCTCCTCGTTGCGCAGGCGGCGGGCGAACATGCGGGCCGCGCGCATCGGGCCGACCGTGTGCGAGCTCGACGGGCCGATGCCGATCGAGAACAGGTCGAAGACCGAGATGGCCACGGGGACTCCTCAGAACGGGGGTGGTGCGGAGGGGGTGCCGAGGGGCGGGGCGCCCGGCCGCTTGTGGCGGATGCGGCGCCCCACCCCCGGGAGCGGTGTCTACTTGTTCAGACCCGGGTACAGCGGGTGCTTGTCGGCCAGGGCCTTCACCCGGGCCTTGAGGGCCTCCGCGTCGTAGGACGGCTTCAGCGCCTCGGCGATCACGTCCGCGACCTCGGCGAAGTCCTCGGCGGTGAAGCCGCGGGTCGCCAGGGCCGGCGTACCGATGCGCAGACCGGAGGTCACCATCGGCGGACGCGGGTCGTTCGGGACGGCGTTGCGGTTGACCGTGATGCCGACCTCGTGGAGACGGTCCTCGGCCTGCTGGCCGTCCAGCTCGGAGTCGCGCAGGTCCACCAGGACCAGGTGGACGTCCGTGCCGCCGGTCAGGACGGAGACGCCCGCCGCCTTCGCGTCGTCCCGCACCAGGCGCTCGGCCAGGATGCGGGCACCCTCCAGCGTACGGCCCTGGCGCTCCTTGAAGTCCTCGCTCGCGGCGACCTTGAAGGCGACGGCCTTGGCGGCCACCACGTGCTCCAGCGGGCCACCCTGCTGACCGGGGAAGACGGCGGAGTTGATCTTCTTGGCCAGCTCGGCCGTGGAGAGGATCACACCGCCGCGCGGGCCGCCCAGCGTCTTGTGGGTGGTGGTCGTCACCACGTGCGCGTGCGGGACCGGGTTCGGGTGCAGGCCCGCCGCGACCAGACCGGCGAAGTGCGCCATGTCGACCATCAGGTAGGCGCCGACCTCGTCCGCGACCTTGCGGAACGCGGCGAAGTCCAGCTGACGCGGGTAGGCCGACCAGCCCGCCACGATCAGCTTCGGCTTGGTCTCCTTGGCCAGGCGCTCCACCTCGGCCATGTCCACCTGGCCGTCGTCGCCGACGTGGTAGGGGACGACGTTGTAGAGCTTGCCGGAGAAGTTGATCTTCATGCCGTGGGTCAGGTGCCCGCCGTGGGCGAGGTTCAGACCCATGATCGTGTCGCCGGGCTTGAGCAGCGCGAACATCGCGGCCGCGTTGGCCTGGGCGCCCGAGTGCGGCTGCACGTTGGCGTGCTCGGCGCCGAAGAGCGCCTTGACCCGGTCGATGGCGATCTGCTCGACCACGTCGACGTGCTCGCAGCCGCCGTAGTAGCGGCGGCCGGGGTAGCCCTCGGCGTACTTGTTGGTGAGGACCGAGCCCTGGGCCTCCATGACCGCGACCGGGGCGAAGTTCTCCGAGGCGATCATCTCGAGGGTGGACTGCTGGCGGTCCAGCTCGGCGTCGACGGCGGCGGCGACGTCCGGGTCCAGCTCGTGCAGGGGTGTGTTCAGAAGCGACATGCGGTCGGGACTCCTCAGCCGGCGGTGAAGGCGGTGTACTCGTCGGCGGAGAGCAGGTCGGCCGGCTCGTCCGTGATCCGCACCTTGAACAGCCAGCCGCCCTCGAAGGGGGCGCTGTTCACCAGCGACGGGTCGTTGACGACGTCCTCGTTGACCTCGGCGATCTCACCGGAGACGGGGGAGTACAGGTCGGAGACCGACTTGGTGGACTCCAGTTCGCCGCAGGTCTCGCCCGCGGTCACCGCGTCGCCGACCTCGGGAAGCTGCACGAAGACGACGTCACCGAGCGCGTTGGCCGCGTGCTCCGTGATGCCGACCGTCGAGACGCCGTCCTCGGCGCCCGACAGCCACTCGTGCTCCTTGCTGTAGCGCAGCTGCTGGGGGTTGCTCATGACCTGAATTCTCCTGTACGCGAGGAAGTGGCTGGTGAAGGGGGTGGTGGGGCGGTACGTCACACGGGCCGACGCCGCCCGGGGACACAGGCGGCCGGTGCCGCCGGGGGACACAGGCGGCCGGTGCCGCCGGGGACACCGGGGGCCGGTGCCGCCCAGTGTCTACTTCTGGCGCTTGTAGAACGGCAGCGCCACGACCTCGTACGGCTCGTGACTGCCCCGGATGTCCACGCCGACGCCCTCGGTGCCCGGGGCCGCGTGCGCGGCGTCGACGTACGCCATGGCGATCGGCTTGCCCAGCGTCGGGGACGGAGCGCCCGAGGTGACCTCGCCGATCACCTCGCCGCCCGCGACGACCGGGTACCCGGAGCGCGGGACCCGGCGGCCCTCGGCGACCAGGCCGACCAGGACGCGGGGAGGCTCCGAAGCGGCGCGCTCGGCGGCCTCGGTCAGCGCGGCGCGCCCGACGAAGTCGCCCTCCTTCTCGAACTTCACGACCCGGCCCAGACCGGCGTCGAACGGCGTCAGCGCGGTCGACAGCTCGTTGCCGTACAGCGGCATGCCCGCCTCCAGGCGGAGCGTGTCCCGGCAGGACAGGCCGCACGGGACCAGCCCGGCGCCCTCGCCCGCCTTGGTGAGCGCCTGCCACAGTTCGACGGCGTGCTCCGGCTTCACGAACAGCTCGAAGCCGTCCTCGCCGGTGTAGCCGGTACGCGCGATCAGCGCCGGGACGCCGGCGACGGTGCCGGGCAGACCGGCGTAGTACTTCAGGCCGTCCAGGTCGGCGTCGGTGAGCGACGCGAGGATGCCCGGGGACTCCGGGCCCTGCACGGCGAGCAGCGCGTAGGCGTCGCGGTCGTCGCGCACCTCGGCGTCGAAGCCGGCCGCCCGCCTGGTCAGCGCGTCCAGCACGACCTGGGCGTTGGAGGCGTTGGCGACCACCATGTACGCGGTGTCGTCGAGCCGGTAGACGATCAGGTCGTCCAGGATGCCGCCGTCCTCGCGGCAGATCATGGTGTAGCGGGCCCGGCCCGGCTTCACGGTGCCGATGTTGCCGACCAGCGCGAAGTTCAGCAGCTCGGCCGCCTGCGGGCCGGTGACGGTGATCTCGCCCATGTGCGAGAGGTCGAAGAGACCGGCGCGGGTGCGCACCGCGACGTGCTCCTCGCGCTCGGAGCCGTAGCGCAGCGGCATGTCCCAGCCGGCGAAGTCGGTCATCGTCGCGCCCAGCGCGCGATGCGTGGCGTCGAGCGCGGTACGGCGCGGTTCGGTACTGCTCATCGGTCGGTCGTCTCCCATGACAGGACGTGGCGAGGTCGGTCCTCCCCATCTGTCATCGGAACCTGAGAGGTTCGCCACGGCCACCGGAGTACGGCGATCAGGGCTTGCACCTTGGGTGGGACCGCCGTCGGGGGCGGTCCGCTTTTCAGATGTGCCTCGCCCGCGCGGTAACGGGGCCTGAGAGATTCAAGGGAGGGACTTGCTCCTTCGGCGCCCCGGCGCGGCCGGGGACTCTCCCGCGCGGATTCAAACGGCCGGTATGCAGTTGGCGCCGCCATCATTGCACGCCGGGTCGATCCATGGCAGACCGTGATCTGTAACCGGCTTGTGGCAGTAAGCGAACGAAAACGCGAGACCTGCGCATTACCTTCTCTTTACACTCGACGGGGAGGTACTCGTGTACCGCCCCAGGGGAGGACGATCACGGTGAACAGGACCACGGCGTACGCCACGACCTCGGGACTCGCGCTGCCCAAGCAGCCCGCCGCCCCGGCCCCGGAGGCCTGCGCCCCACTGACCGCACCCGTCGTCCGCGACCTCAGGGACCGCGACGGCCACAGCCCGCACGCCCTGCTCTTCGGACCCCGGGACCTGGTGGTGATCACCGGCCTGCCCGGCAGCGGCAAGTCCACGCTGATGCGGCGTACCGTGCGCGGCGCGCGCGTCGACTCCCAGGACACCCGCGACCGCTGGGACCGCCGCATGCCGGGGCCGCTGCCGTACGCGCTCTACCGTCCCCTGGTCCGCCTCGCCCACTACGCCGGACTGCGCCGCGCGGTGCGCTCCGGCGAGGGCGTCGTCGTGCACGACTGCGGCACCCAGGCCTGGGTGCGCGGCTGGCTGGCCCGCGAGGCCCGCCGCCGGGGCGGCACCCTGCACCTGCTGCTCCTCGACGTCGCTCCCGACGCCGCCCTGGCCGGCCAGCGCGAGCGCGGCCGGGGCGTGTCGCGGTACGCGTTCCTGCGGCACCGCGCGGCCAACTCCCGACTGCTGCGCGCGGTGACCGGGGGCACCCTGCCCGCCGGCTGCGCCTCGGCGGTCGTCCTCGACCGGGCGGCGGCCGACACCCTCCGCCGGATCGCCTTCACGGGGTGACGCACGGTAGGGCCGCGGGGCCGAACGGGTTAGCCTTTCAGCCACGAAGCGGCCACGAAGCGGCCGTGAACGGCGGTACCAGGCAGGCGGTAGGTAGGCAGATGGACTTCCCGGCACAGGCACACCCCCATCCGCACGGCGGGTGGCCCGGCAACGAGCTGGAGGAGGTGCTGTCCGCCTCCCTCGGCGTCCCGGCGGCGGGCGGCCGGATCGTCGAGGTCCTCGGCCGCAGCTTCCTGTGGATACCCCTGCCGGGCGGCGGCGGCCCGCACAGCGGCCCCCTCGACCTGCCGACGCTGGAGATCGACGGCCAGGCCTACGTACCGGTGTTCAGCTCCGAGGAGCAGTTCCGCCAGGTCGCCGGGGCGCAGATGGCGTACACCGTCGCCCCCGCCGTGGAGTTCGCCCGCGGCCTGCCGCCACAGGTCGGCCTTGCGGTGAACCCGGAGGGCGTGGTGGGCATCCCGCTGCCGCCGCCCGCCGTGGCCGAACTGTGCCGGGCCGGACGCACCCCGCTGGACGGTCCCGCGTCCGGCGGCCGGGTCCGCCTCTTCGAGCCGGACTGGCAGGACGACCCGGTGGACTTCCTGGCCGCCGCCTCCGCCGAGTTCGCCGCCACCGGCGTGGTCCGCAGCGCGCGCCGCTGCCTGGCCGCCGTCGAGACCGCCGACCCGGTCCTGTACGTCGGTGTCGAGCTGACCCACTGGGAGGGCGACGCCCGAGCCCTCCCCCTGGAAGCCCTCGGCCGCGCGCTGGCCAAGTCCCCCCTGCACTACCCGGTCAACCTGATCCTCCTGGAGGCGGCCCAGGACCCGGTCTGCGACTGGATGCGGGAGCGGGTCAGGCCCTTCTACGACGGCAACCTGTAAGCGCCGGTGAGGGAGATGCCGTGAAGGGGCGCGGGGCCGTGACATGTGCGGCTCCGCCGCGTGGGCGCGACCAGCCACGACGAACCCGCACCCGCAAGACGGCAGCACACCCCGAGCTGGAAGGCCCCCCGCACCCGGCGGAGCCTTAAGCTGGTCCCGACACCGGGGGAACTTCTCGAAGGGGCGATACGCGTGAGCGTCAGCGGCACCACGACCGGACAGGTCGAGCACATGCTGCGCCAGGTGACGCCCGGGCGCTACGACGCCTACGAGGCCCTGCTGCGCGCCCTCGCCACCCCCACTTCCGGCCAGGTCTGGATGCTGTTGTGGCACGGACAGGCCGGCTCCCCGGACGCCCAGTACGGGAACATGGAGGTCGAGGGCTACGGCTACGCGCCCTGCGTGACCTCCGCCCAGGAGCTGTCCGCCAGCGGCTGGAACCGGTCGTACGAGGTGGTCGACGGCCTGGAGGTGGCCCGCGCGCTCTACCCGGACCACTACGGCCTGTGGCTCAACCCGCACGCCCCCGGCGGCGGCGTCGGCATCCCCTGGCTCGACCTGCGCCGCATCGCCTCCGGCCTGGACCGCCAGCCCGCCGGGCCCCTGCGCCTGTCCGAACCGGCCATCGAGATCCCCCAGTTCTACGCCCTGCTCGCGCAGAACGCCCACCGCACCCCTGCGGTCCGCGCGCTGCGCCGCGCCTGGGTGCAGCCGGCGCTCGGGGCGCCGTATCTCGCCATCGGCCTGGACGTGTACGACACCTCCCCGCCGGCCGTCGACGCGGTGCGCGCGATGATGCAGCAGTCCATCGGCGCGGTGCCCGACGGGCTGCCGGTGTCGACCGTGGCGATGACCGACACGCACGACCCGGTCGCCCTGTGGCTGCGCGCCGGCGCCCGCCCGTTCTACGACCGCGAGGCCCACGCGGCCGCCCCCGCCCAGGCGCCGGCGGGCGGGTACGGATACCCTCCGGCCGGTAGCCGGTACTGACGGCCGAGCCGCCCGGCAGGGCCGACAGAGGCCATCTTCGCGCGTAGATGACGGCGCAAAGCACCCCCGTGTCCCGGATGTCCCAACTCGCCCGCGTCCGGCCCCCGTTACCCACTGTCCGGATAACGGAACACCTCAAACAGCATCACGGTTGCGCATCCATTCCCCGTCAGCTCTGGCTACAGATCGCCAAAGCGTTGAAGACTCCCGCAACAAGGGGTGGATGCTCGCCCCTGTGTACGACGGACTGATCACGCCGCTACAGCGGCAAGTGCGGGCCGGCTACCGCCGGTTGAGAGGGGTCCCTGCCAGATGACGGCACCATTGCACGAGCCGACCGCGGAAGCGGCCCCGAGTGCGGCAGAGGAAGCGGCGGTCGCCGGCGCCGAGGCCAAGTCGGTACAAGGGCGCTCCCTGGGCCGGATCGCCTGGGAACGCCTGAAGAGGGACAGGCTGGCCCTCGCGGGCGGCATCGTGGTGCTGGTCCTCATCGTGGTCGCCGTACTGGCTCCCCTGATCACCTCGCTGTACGGGCAGGAGCCCAACGCGTACAACGAGGACATGATCGACCCGCTGTTCGGCACCCCCACGGGTTCCCTGGGCGGTGTCAGCGGCGACCACTGGCTCGGTGTGGAGCCGGTCAACGGCCGCGACATCTTCGCCCGCATCGTCCACGGCGCACGGATCTCCCTGCTGGTGGGCTTCCTGTCCGCCATGGTCGCCGTGATCCTCGGCACCGTCCTCGGTGTCCTCGCGGGTTTCTTCGGCGGCTGGGTCGACTCCCTCATCTGCCGGATCATGGACGGCCTGCTGGCCTTCCCGCAGCTGCTCTTCATCATCGCCCTGGTCTCGGTCATGCCGGACAACATGCTCGGACTGAGCGGCACGGGCGTGCGCCTGCTCATGATGATCGTGGTCATCGGCTTCTTCGGCTGGCCCTACATCGGTCGCGTGGTCCGCGGCCAGACCCTCTCGATGCGTGAACGGGAGTACGTCGAGGCGGCCAGGTCGCTGGGGGCCGGACGGTTCTACATCCTGTTCAAGGAACTGCTGCCCAACCTGGTGGCGCCGATCATCGTCTACACGACGATGATGATCCCCACCAACATCCTCACCGAGGCGGCGCTCAGCTTCCTGGGCGTGGGCGTCAAGCCGCCCACGTCGTCCTGGGGGCAGATGCTCTCGAGCGCGATCGACTACTACAAGTCGGACCCCATGTACATGGTGGTTCCCGGTGTGGCGATCTTCATCACCGTTCTTGCCTTCAACCTCTTCGGTGACGGCGTGCGCGACGCGTTGGACCCGAAGGGCTCCCGCTGACCTGCCGTACCGCAAGGCGACCCGTGGCACCTGCACGGGGTCTCTCATCTAATCCGGAGGATCCGAGATCGTGACTACCCAACGCACCTCAGGGCGGCGCAAGCAGGCTTTGGCCGCTGCCGCAGTGGTCGCCGCGCTGCTGACCACGGCGGCGTGCGGCGGCGGCGGCGACGACGACGGCGGCAGCGGTTCGAAGAACGGCGCGGCCGGCTTCAACGCCGCCAACAACAAGGTCGCCCAGGCCTCCGAGGCCAAGAAGGGCGGCACGCTGAAGTTCGCCAGCACGCAGGACGCCGACTCGTGGGACACCACGCGTGGCTACTACGGCTTCATGTGGAACTTCTCCCGCTACTACAGCCGCCAGCTCGTCACGAACAAGACGGAGCCGGGCAAGACGGGCGCCGAGGTCACCCCCGACCTCGCGACCGACGTCGCCAAGGTCTCGGACGACGGCAAGACCTACACGTACACCCTGCGTGACGGCATCACCTGGGAGGACGGCAAGCCGATCACCTCCAAGGACGTCAAGTACGGCATCGAGCGCGTCTGGGCGCAGGACGTGCTGTCCGGCGGTCCGACGTACCTCAAGGAGGTGCTCGACCCCAAGGACGAGTACAAGGGCCCGTACAAGGACAAGTCCGCGGACAAGCTGGGTCTGAAGGCGATCGAGACGCCGGACGACAAGACGATCGTCTTCCACCTGCCGCAGGCCAACTCGGACTTCGAGGAGATGCTCGCGCTGACCTCGGCGTCCCCGGTCCGCCAGGACAAGGACACCAAGTCCAAGTACGGCCTGCACCCGTTCTCCTCGGGCCCGTACAAGTTCGAGTCCTACAACCCGGGCAAGGACCTGACCCTGGTCCGCAACACCGAGTGGAAGCAGAGCTCGGACCCGATCCGCAAGGCGTACCCGGACAAGATCACGATCAAGTTCTTCACCAACGCCAACGACCTGGACGCCCGCCTCATCGCCGGCGACTACGACATCGACCTGGCCCAGACCGGTCTGTCCCCGCAGGGTCGTACCACGGCGCTGAAGGAGCACAAGGAGAACCTGGACAACCCGGTCTCGGGTTACATCCGGTACGCAGCGTTCCCGCAGAACGTGGCGCCGTTCAACAACATCCACTGCCGCAAGGCCGTGCTCTACGGGGCCGACCACGTCTCCCTGCAGACCGCGCGCGGCGGCCCGGTCGCCGGCGGTGACATCGGCACCAACATGCTGCCGCCCGCCGTCCCGGGCTCCGAGGGTCAGAAGTACGACCCGTACGAGATGGCCGGTGCCAACAAGAAGGGCAACGTCGAGAAGGCCAAGGAAGAGCTGAAGGCCTGCGGCAAGCCGAACGGCTTCAAGACCACCATCGCGGTCCGCAACAACAAGCCGGTCGAGGTCGCCACCGCCGAGTCCCTCCAGGCCTCGCTGAAGAAGGTCGGCATCAACGTCGAGATCGACCAGTACGACGGCTCGCAGTACGCCAGCGTCATCGGTAGCCCCACGAACGTGAAGAAGAAGGGCTACGGCATCATCATCATGGGCTGGGGCCCGGACTTCCCGTCCGTGCAGGGCTACGGTCTGCCGCTGTGGCACAGCGAGTACATCCTCGACAGCGCGAACAACAACTTCGCGATGATCGACGACCCGAAGATCGACGGTCTCTTCGCCGACTACCTGACCGCGAAGGACGACGCGGGCAAGGAGAAGATCGCCACGGAGATCAACCACAAGGTGATGGAGGGCGCGTACTACCTGCCCTTCGTCTTCGAGAAGTTCATCAACTGGCGTTCCAGCAACATCGCGAACGTGTACACCACCGACGCCTACAGCGGTATGTACGACTTCGTGAACATCGGCCTGAAGAACCCCAAGAAGTAACCGGTACACCCGCCGTACGGCACGAAAGGCAGGTGAAGGCCGGCGCGGCGTGACCGCGGGCCGCCTGGGGGTACCTCCCACGCCTTTAAGGCAGTGGGGGAAATCTCCGGCGGCCCGCGGGACGCAGCGGGCCGCAACCCGTGCTCGCTTACCTCATCAGGCGGCTGTTCGCCGCCGCAGTGATGCTCGTGGTCATCATCCTGGTGGTCTTCTGCATCTTCTTCCTCGTCCCCAAGTGGGCCGGGGTCGACATCGCCCTGAACTTCGTCGGCAAGCAGGCGGACCCTGCCGCCGTCGAGGGTGTGCGGGAGAAGCTGGGTCTGGGCGACCCGGTGCTCGTGCAGGCCTGGGAGTTCTTCAAGGGAATCTTCGCGGGCCGTACCTACGCGGCCGGCGGCGACGTGACCCACTGCGCCGCGCCCTGCTTCGGTTACTCCTTCAAGACCGAGCAGTCCGTGTGGCCGGTGCTGACCGAGCGTTTCCCGGTGACCCTGGCTCTCGCGCTCGGCGCCGCAGTGCTGTGGCTGATCTTCGGCGTGGCCGCCGGTGTGCTCTCCGCCCTCAAGCGCGGCACGCTGTGGGACCGCGGTGCGATGGTCGTCGCCCTGGCGGGTGTCTCCCTCCCCATCTACTTCACCGGTCTGCTCAGCCTGGCGATCTTCTCCTACGGCCTCGGCTGGATCGACGGTGAGTTCGTACCGCTCGAGGACAGCTTCAGCGGCTGGATCGGCGGCATGATCCTGCCGTGGATCACGCTGGCCTTCCTGTACGCCGCGATGTACGCCCGGATCACCCGCGCCACCATGCTGGAGATCCTCGGCGAGGACTACATCCGCACCGCGCGGGCCAAGGGCCTCAAGGAACAGGTCGTCATCAGCAAGCACGCGATGCGGTCGACCCTGACCCCCCTGCTCACCATGCTCGGCATGGACCTCGGCGCCCTGATGGGCGGCGCCATCCTGACCGAGACCACGTTCAGTCTCCCCGGCCTCGGCCAGAAGGTGCTGGACGCGATCAAGAACCACGACCTGCCCTTCATCCTGGGCGTCGTCCTGATCACTTCTCTCGCGGTGCTGATCGCCAACCTCGTGGTGGACATCCTGTACGCCGTGATCGACCCCCGAGTGAGGCTCGCATGACCGAACTGAGCAAGAGCGGGGCAGCGGTGGGCGAGCCCACCGGCACCTCGCCCGCGCCGACCGCCTTCCTGGAAGTACGCGACCTCAAGGTCCACTTCCCGACCGACGACGGTCTCGTCAAGTCCGTCGACGGGCTCTCCTTCCAGCTGGAGAAGGGCAAGACCCTCGGCATCGTGGGCGAGTCCGGCTCCGGCAAGTCGGTGACCTCGCTCGGCATCATGGGCCTGCACACCGCCGGCCAGTACGGCAAGCGCAAGGCGCGGATCTCCGGCGAGATCTGGCTGGACGGCACCGAGCTGCTGTCCGCCGACCCCGACCACGTGCGCAAGCTGCGCGGCCGGGAGATGGCGATGATCTTCCAGGACCCGCTGTCCGCGCTGCACCCGTACTACACGATCGGCCAGCAGATCGTGGAGGCGTACCGCATCCACCACAAGGTGGACAAGAAGACCGCCAAGCGCCGCGCGGTGGAGATGCTCGACCGCGTCGGCATCCCGCAGCCGGACAAGCGGGTGGACAGTTACCCGCACGAGTTCTCCGGCGGTATGCGCCAGCGCGCGATGATCGCGATGTCGCTGGTCAACAACCCCGAGCTGCTCATCGCGGACGAGCCGACCACCGCCCTGGACGTCACCGTCCAGGCGCAGATCCTCGACCTCATCCGGGACCTGCAGAAGGAGTTCGGCTCCGCGGTCATCGTCATCACCCACGACCTGGGCGTCGTCGCCGAGCTGGCCGACGACCTCCTGGTGATGTACGGCGGCCGGTGCGTGGAGCGCGGCCCGGCCGAGAAGGTGTTCTACGAGCCGCGGCACCCCTACACCTGGGGTCTGCTCGGCTCGATGCCGCGGCTCGACCGCGACCAGCAGGAACGCCTCATCCCGGTCAAGGGCTCGCCGCCCTCCCTCATCAACCTCCCGTCCGGCTGCGCCTTCAACCCGCGCTGCCCGTACGCCGACGTGCCCAAGGACGACGTCACCCGCACGGTCCGCCCCGAGCTGACCGAGGTCGGCAGCAAGCACTGGGCCGCCTGCCACATGTCGCAGGAGCAGCGGGAGCGTATCTGGACCGAAGAGATTGCGCCGAAGCTGTGAGCGACGAAGCCAAGGACGAAACCAAGGGCAAGGCCAAGGACGAAGCTGTGGCCATCCCCGCGCAGAGCGACGGCACGCAGGAGAAGGCCGGCGGGACCGCCACCCTCACCAAGGGTGCGGCCCCCGGCGAGACCCTGCTCAAGGTGACCGGGCTGCAGAAGCACTTCCCGATCAAGAAGGGCCTGCTGCAGCGTCAGGTCGGCGCGGTCCGCGCCGTCGACGGCATCGACTTCGAGGTCCGCTCCGGCGAGACGCTGGGCGTCGTGGGAGAGTCCGGCTGCGGCAAGTCGACCATGGGCCGGCTCATCACCCGGCTCCTGGAGCCGACCGCCGGCAAGGTCGAGTTCCAGGGCAAGGACATCACCCACCTCGGGGTCGGCGGCATGCGTCCGCTGCGCCGCGACGTGCAGATGATCTTCCAGGACCCGTACTCCTCGCTGAACCCGCGCCACACCATCGGCACGATCGTCAGCGCCCCCTTCAAGCTCCAGGGCGTCCAGCCCGAGGGCGGGGTCAAGAAGGAGGTCCAGCGGCTGCTGTCGGTGGTCGGCCTCAACCCCGAGCACTACAACCGCTACCCGCACGAGTTCTCCGGCGGTCAGCGCCAGCGCATCGGCATCGCCCGCGCGCTCGCGCTCAACCCGAGGCTGGTCGTGGCCGACGAGCCGGTCTCCGCGCTCGACGTGTCCATCCAGGCCCAGGTCGTCAACCTGCTCGACGACCTCCAGGACGAGCTGGGCCTCACGTACGTGATCATCGCGCACGACCTGTCCGTCGTGCGGCACGTCTCGGACCGCATCGCGGTGATGTACCTCGGCAAGATCATGGAGCTGGCCGACCGCGACCTGCTCTACAAGTCGCCGATGCACCCGTACACCAAGGCGCTGATGTCGGCCGTCCCGATCCCGGACCCGGCGCGGCGCGGTGCCAAGAGCGAGCGCATTCTGCTCAAGGGCGACGTGCCCTCGCCGATCTCCCCGCCGAGCGGCTGCCGCTTCCACACCCGGTGCTGGAAGGCGACGCAGATCTGCACCACCACCGAGCCGCCGCTCAAGGAGCTGCGGCCGGGCCAGCAGGTCGCCTGCCACCACCCGGAGAACTTCGAGGACCAGGCCCCGCAGGACGTCGTCCTGCTCACCGCCGCCAAGGAGGCGGCGGAGCTGGTGTCGGAGGACGCCCTGGCGGAGTCGGCGGCGACCTCGGCGGCGGTGGCCGCGGAGGTCGAGGCCGAGTCCCCCGCGGACACCGCGTCGGACGGCGGCGACGAGCCCGCCGCCGAGGGTGCCGACGACGGCGAGAACGCCGGCGACGGCGCCGGGAACGCCGAGGAGAGCGACTCCGGGAACGCCGAGGAGAGCGACTCCGGGAGTGCCGACGGGAGCGACTCCGGGAGTGCCGACGAGGAGCCTCCCGCCAAGGGGAAGTGACCTCACTCACCCGCACTGCCAGTGAGCCCCTGCCTTCATTTGTAAGGCAGGGGCTCACTGGCAGGTAAGAATGGAAGGTGTACGAGCAACTCTTCAGCCCCACCGTCCAGCACACGCTCGACCTGGTCGGGATCTTCGTCTTCGCCATCTCGGGCGCGCTGCTGGCCGTACGCAAGAACTTCGACGTCTTCGGCATCGCCGTCCTCGCCGAGGTCACCGCGCTGGGCGGCGGACTGTTCCGGGACCTGGTGATCGGCGCGGTGCCGCCCGCCGCCTTCACCGACCTCGGGTACTTCCTCACCCCGCTGCTCGCGACGCTGCTGGTCTTCTTCCTCCACCCCCACGTCGAGCGTCTCCAGACCGGCGTGAACATCTTCGACGCGGCGGGCCTCGGCCTGTTCTGCGTCGCCGGCACCACCAAGGCGTACGACTACGGTCTCGGCCTCACCGCCTCGGCCTGCCTGGGCCTGACCACCGCGGTGGGCGGCGGCGTCCTGCGCGACGTGCTGGCCAACGAGGTGCCGTCACTGCTGCGCTGGGACCGCGACCTGTACGCCGTCCCCGCCATCGTCGGTTCCACGATGGTCGCCCTGTGCATCCGCTACGAGGCGCTCACCCCCTTCACCAGCGGACTGGCGGTCGTCACGGCCTTCGTCCTGCGGCTGCTCGCCCTGCGCTACCACTGGCGGGCACCGCGCGCCTGGAACCGCCGGTCGACGGTGGTCGAGGGAGACTGAGGCGGCGCGCTCAGGGGCGCGGCATGTCCTTGACGAAGACGACACCGTCGACCGTGTCCAGGTGGCCGGGGTCGAGCGGGGCGTAACCGAACCAGGCCGAGACGCGGGGTGCGGGCCGCGGATCGCCCAGGGCGCCGGCCAGCAGCGCGGGGTCGAGGACGCGGGGGCCGTCCGGGAGGGCGTACAGCAGCCCCTCGACGGTGTCCGGCGGCGGCGTGTCCACCCCCTCGTGCCGGATCGTGCCGAGCGCCGTGGCCACGAAGGCGTACTCCCCGCCGAGCCGGGCGCCGACCAGGGCGCCCGCGCTCCACCACTCCAGCCGGCCCTGCCACATCCGCATCGAGCTCTTCTCACGCTGGAGGTGGGAGTTGTGGGCGTGCACGAAGGCCGGCCCCCGCTCGGCGAGCGCGAGGAGGTTGGCGGCCATCATCCGGTCGCGCACACCCAGCATCCGGGTCATGCGGGCCGGGGAGGCTTCGGCCATCCAGTAGTGGTACGTCAGCAGTCCGGTGGCGGTACGTCCGTACAGCCGCGCCCGCTCCCAGCCGTCCCGTGCGGCGGAGGCGAGCAGGTGCGGCGTCTGCTCGTCCAGCAGCGACACCAGGTCGGCGGCGAGCGTCCGCAGCTCCCCGGCCTCGGCCGACCGCCCCACGGACCGCGCGGCGTCCGTCATCGCCCCGGGATCCGTCCACCGGTCGTCGGAGCCGAGCAGCCGGTCCAGGGTGTCCGCGTCGCAGGGAAGGAGGGCCGGGTCCACCAGGGCCGAGAGGCAGTCGTGGAGCGCGGTGAGCGCCTGCCGCGGGCTCGCGGCCCCGGTGATCTCCAAGGGCCCGTCGAAACCGGCGAAGCGGACCCGCTCGTGCGCGGGCCGGTCCTCGTTGTACGCGCGCATCCAGCGCACCAGTTCCCGGTTGGGCGCGCTCGGGCCCCAGGGATGGCTGAACCCGCGCTCCACGACCTCGTCGAGGGTGCCGGTGCCCCAGGTGACGTAGTCGTCCACGACCAGGCCCCTCAGGCAGTCGCTCTCGATCGTGATCGTCCGGTAGCCGTGCTGCTCGACGAGTTGCCGGAAGAGGTCGTTGCGCACGTCGAGGAGAGCGTCCTCGCCGTGGGTGGGCTCGCCCAGGGCGAGCAGCCGGGGCGGGGCCGGCAGCAGCCGCACGAGGGCGGCCGCGTCGAGGGGATGGGCGATGTCCTGGATGCGTTCGGCCATGGCTTCAACGGTATCGTTGAACCCTCGGTTGAAACTCTGGAGCGGGGGAGTGGGACTTTTGGTCGTCAACCCTCAAAGCGGGGGTCGGCTCAGGCCGGTCGACCTGGCCCGCGCCCACGGTCTGTCGGCGCAGGCGGTCAGGAACTACGAGGCGGCCGGCATCCTCCCGGCCGCCGGGCGCACCGCCCACGGCTACCGCGTCTACACCGCGCTGCACGCCCGCGCCCTGGACGCGTTCCTCGCCCTGGCGGCGGGTCACGGCCACGGGACGGCGGCCTCGGTGCTGCGGGGCGTGAACGAGGACGCCGTGGACGAGGCGCTCCGGCTGATCGACGAGAGCCACGCCCGGCTGCTCGACGACCGGCGGACGCTGGAGGCCGTGGAGGCGGCACTGCGGGACCTGGTGCCCGAGGCCGCCGGGGACGTTCCCGCGGCGGCCGGCGGGTTCATCGGCGCGCTCGCGGCGGAGCTGGGCATCCGGCCCGCGACCCTGCGCAAGTGGGAGCGCGCCGGACTGGTGCGCCCCCGGCGCGACCCGGTGACCGGGTACCGCCGCTACGGCGAGGCGGACGTACGGGACGTCCGTCTCGCCCACCAGCTCAGGCGGGGCGGGTATCCGCTGGAGCGGATCGCGTCCGTCCTCGACCGGGTGCGGTCGGCCGGGGGAGTGGAACCGCTGGAGGCCGCCCTGCGCGAGTGGCGCGACCGGGTGTCCGCGCGGGGCCGGGCGATGGTGACCGGGGCGGCGGAGCTGGAGGCGTATCTGCGCGCACGGGAACGGGAACGGGAGACGGGACGGTAGCGGGGAAGGGGAGTGGGGTCGGTGGCCGCGCGGGGCTGGGAACCAAAGCAGAAAGCTACCGCTTAGTAGTTTCCTGTTGTACCGTGCAGTCATGCCAGAAGCAGCCTCCGCAGCGGCCACACGGGCCACCATCGGCGACAGCGAGTTCGACCGGGACACCGCCGTCACCCGACGCGCCCCCGGCGTCTACGACATCGACCTGTCGGCCGGCTGGACGATCATCAACGCCGTCAACGGCGGCTACCTGCTGGCCGTCCTGGGCCGGGCCCTCGGCGACGCGCTCCCGCACCCCGACCCCTTCACCATCTCGGCGCACTACCTCACCGCCTCCCAGCCGGGACCGGCGGTCGTGCGCACCGAGACCGTCCGCACCGGACGCTCCCTCTCGACCGGCCAGGCCTCCCTCCTCCAGTACGACGACGAGGGCAACGAGGTCGAGCGCATCCGCGTCCTCGCCTCCTACGGCGACCTCGACGCGCTGCCCGACGACGTCCGCACCTCGGCGAAGCCGCCCGCGATCCCGCCGCCGGACCAGTGCTTCGGCCCGGAGGACGGCCCGGCCCCCGTCGACGGCAGCTCGGCCATCGCCGACCGGCTGATGCTCAAGCTGGACCCCGGCACGCTGGGCTGGGCGCTGGGGCAGCCCTCGGGCCGGGGCGAGATGCGGGCCTGGTTCGGCCTCGCCGACGGCCGCGACGCGGACCCCCTCTCGCTGCTCCTCGCGGTGGACGCGCTGCCGCCGACCGCCTTCGAGCTGGGGCTCAAGGGCTGGGTGCCGACGGTCGAGCTGACCGCGCACGTGCGCTGCCGCCCCGCGCCGGGCCCGCTGCGGGTCTCCATCACCACCCGCAACCTCGCCGGCGGCTTCCTGGAGGAGGACGCCGAGGTCTGGGACAGCGCCGACCGCCTGGTCGCGCAGTCCCGCCAGCTGGCCCGGGTCCGGCTCGGCTGACCCGGGGGCACCTCGGTCCGGTCAGGGATCGGACCGGCCGGTGCTCAGTCCAGCCGGTGCTCAGTCCGGCCAGTACTCAGTCCAGCCAGTACTCAGTCCAGCCAGTGCGTGCGGCCGACGCTGATCAGCCGCAGTTGCCGCCGTGCCGTCTCGACGGCGCGGCGGCGCTCGTCGTCCGGGGCGTCCAGCGTCTCCAGGAAGAGGGACGCCGTGATCAGCATCTGGTCGACGTAGAGGCCCGCCAGCATGCGCAGGTCGGTCTCGCTCCAGCCCGCCGCCGACGCGTCCGTGGCCAGCTCCGCCCTCACCTCCTCGGCGAACCGCGCCAGTTGCTCCCGTATCGCCCGGCGCACCGGCTGCACCCCGCCGTGCCGCTCCCGCGCGATGAAACGGACGTGGGCCGGGTGCGCGGCCACGTGTCCGGCGATCAGCTCGACCGCGCGGTCGATGCGTTCGTCGTCGTCCTCGGCCGGTGACATCGTGGTCCGGATCATCGGGTGGAGGCTGCCCAGCGCCTCCTCGACCAGCGCCACCCCGAGATCCGCCGTGGAGTGGAAGTGCCGGTAGAAGGCGGTCGGTGCCACCCCCACGGCGCGCGTGACCTCACGCAGTCCCAGGCTGCTCAGGCTCTGCTCCTCCAGCAGGCTGAGCGCCGCGTCCAGGAGCGCCTGCCGGGTCTTCCGCTTCTGCGCCTGCCGAACGCCGGGGGTGTGACTCATGCCATGCAGTTAACAACTGTTCTCCGGAATTGAAAAGCCGTACGGCACGCTAGACTGAGGAGTCAGTGAACAACTGTAACCACAAATGTTCACCGAAGTGTCTACGCAAGGTTGGGGGATCCGCGCCATGCTGTTTCTCGTCGTCGCACTCCTGCTCCTCGGGGTGGTCATGGGCACCGTCGCCCACGCACCGCTCACCTTCTCGGTCGCGGCCGGCCTGGTCATCGCCGTCTGGCTCGGCGTCTTCGCCCTCCGCGAGCGGCACGGCCGCCGGCGGAGCACCTCCGCCCACTGACCCGCCTCCACCGACACACGGCAGGGAGAACGTCATGCAGCTCACCGCACCGGCCCGCCGCACCACCGACGCCAACGGCACCACCCGCACCGCCCGCCGCACCGGCATCCACGACACCGACGGCATGGCCGTCGCCGCCTTCGTCCTCGGCCTGCTCGGCCTGCTCGTCCTCAACGTCTTCCTGGGCCCGATCGCCATCGCCCTCGCGAGCGTCGCCCTGTGGCGCGGCACCGCCCGCCGCGGCCGGGCCCTCCTCGGTCTCGGCCTGGGCGTCGCCGACCTGCTGGTCCTGGCGGTGTTCATGTCCGCGGACAACACGATGTCCTGGAGTCTCTGACCGGAAGAGAACGTCAGGGGGCGGACGAGGGCGGCCTCGGTCCAGGCCCGGCGGAGCCCGCCCGTAGAATCGGCCCCACCATGGCTTACCTCGACCACGCCGCGACCACCCCGATGCTCCCCGAGGCAGTCGAGGCACTCACCGCGCACCTGAGCGTCACCGGCAACGCCTCCTCCCTCCACGCGTCCGGCCGCCGCGCGCGGCGCACCGTCGAGGAGGCCCGCGAGACCCTCGCCGAGGCGCTCGGCGCCCGCCCCAGCGAGGTGGTCCTCACCTCCGGCGGCACCGAGGCCGACAACCTCGCCGTCAAGGGCCTGTACTGGGCCCGACGCGACGCCGACCCGGCCCGCACCCGGGTCCTGGCCAGCCCCGTCGAGCACCACGCCGTCCTCGACGCCGTCCACTGGCTGGGCGAGCACGAGGGCGCCACCGTCGAGTACCTCCCGGTCGACGCCCACGGGCGCGTCCTCCCCGAGGCGCTGCGCGAGGCCATCGCCCGCGACCCCGGCGACGTCGCCCTCGCCACCGTGATGTGGGCCAACAACGAGATCGGCACCATCATGCCGGTCCGGGAACTCGCCGACGTGGCCGCCGAGTTCGACGTGCCGCTGCACGCCGACGCGGTGCAGGCCTTCGGTCAGCTCCCGGTGGACTTCGCCGCCTCCGGGCTCGCCGCCATGACCGTCTCCGGCCACAAGATCGGCGGCCCCTACGGCATCGGCGCGCTCCTGCTCGGCCGGGAGTACACCCCGGTGCCCGTCCTGCACGGCGGCGGCCAGGAACGCCACGTGCGCTCCGGCACCCTCGACGTCCCCGCCGTCGCCTCCTTCGCGGTCGCCGGGCGCCTCGCCGCCGAGCAGCGCGAGTGGTTCGCCCGCGAGATCGGCACCCTGCGCGACGACCTGGTCGACGCCGTCCGCACGGCCGTCCCGGACGCGATCCTCGGCGGCGACCCGGCACCGGAGGGGCGCCTTCCGGCCAACGCCCACTTCACCTTCCCGGGCTGCGAGGGCGACTCCCTCCTCCTGCTGCTCGACGCCCAGGGCATCGAGTGCTCCACCGGCTCCGCCTGCACCGCGGGCGTCGCCCAGCCCAGCCACGTCCTGCTGGCCACCGGGACCGATCCCGACCTGGCCCGCGGCACCCTGCGCTTCTCCCTGGGCCACACCTCGACCGAGGCCGACGTGGAGGCGCTCGCCGAGGCGATCGGCCCCGCGGTGGAACGCGCCCGGGCGGCGGGGCTGTCGTAAGGCGCAGGGCTCAGGCCGCCTTGCCGAGGGCCGGGCCCGCCGGGGCTCAGGCCTTGGTGGGCGGCTTCGACGGCGCGCTCGCGGCCGCCCGCCGCACCAGCTTCAGATACCGGTCCCAGTCCCAGTGCGGCCCCGGGTCGGTGTGGTCGGTGCCCGGCACCTCCACGTGGCCGAGGATGTGCTTCCGGTCCACGGGTATGCCGTACCGCGCGCAGATCCCCGCCGTCAGCCGCGCGGAGGCGGCGTACATCGCGTCGGTGAAGTCCCGCGGGCGGTCCACGAAGCCCTCGTGCTCGATGCCGACACTGCGTTCGTTGTAGTCGCGGTTGCCCGCGTGGTACGCCACGTCCAGCTCGCGGATCATCTGGGTGATCCGCCCGTCCTGCCCGACGATGTAGTGCGCGGCCGCCTTGTGCCCCGGGTCCTGGAAGGCCCGCACCGCGCTGTCGAAGCTGCCCTGCGTGACATGGACGATCACCATGTCGATGCCGAAGTCGTCCGGCCGGTCCGCCCGCCGCCAGTTCGCGTCCGACGCCGCCACCCAGCGCGCGCCCGCGTAGTCGACCACGCCGTCCTCGCGGGGCCGCTCGACGCCCGGCATCCGCCACCACAGCCGGGACAACTCGTCGCGGGCCAGCACACCCGTGCCCACGGCAGCCGCCGCACCGCCGACGATCAGCGCGCGGCGGCCGATGCGCCGGTCGCCGTCCCCGGACCCGCCGCTCGCGGACCCACCCGCGGATCCCTGCTTCGCCCCCATACGATCTTCAACGCATACTCGCGCGCTCCGGTTCCCGCTTCCCCCGTACTCTGGAGGAGTTATGACTGAGACCCCGCAGCGCACCCGTCCCCTCCGCGTCCTCGCCGCCATGTCGGGCGGAGTCGACTCCGCCGTCGCCGCCGCCCGCGCGGCCGAGGCGGGGCACGACGTGACCGGCGTCCACCTGGCGCTCTCCGCGAACCCGCAGTCCTTCCGCACGGGCGCCCGGGGCTGTTGCACCATCGAGGACTCGCGGGACGCCCGCCGTGCCGCCGACGTCATCGGTATCCCGTTCTACGTGTGGGACCTCGCCGACCGCTTCCGGGAGGACGTGGTCGAGGACTTCGTCGCCGAGTACGAGGCGGGGCGCACCCCGAACCCGTGCCTGCGCTGCAACGAGAAGATCAAGTTCGCGGCCCTCCTCGACAAGGCCCTCGCGCTGGGCTTCGACGCCGTCTGCACCGGCCACTACGCCCAGGTGATCCTGCGTGAGGACGGCGTCCGCGAGCTGCACCGCGCCTCCGACATGGCCAAGGACCAGAGCTACGTCCTCGGCGTCCTCGACGACCGCCAGCTCGCCCACGCCATGTTCCCGCTCGGCGACACGGTCACCACCAAGGACGAGATCCGCGCGGAGGCCGAGCGCCGGGGCCTCGCGGTGGCCAAGAAGCCCGACTCGCACGACATCTGCTTCATCGCCGACGGCGACACCCAGGGCTTCCTGGCGGGCCGGCTGGGCAGGGCCGAGGGCGACATCGTCGACGAGGCGGGCAACCGGCTCGGCACCCACGAGGGCGCCTACGGCTACACCATCGGCCAGCGCAAGGGCCTGCGCATCGGCACCCCGGCCCCCGACGGCAAGCCGCGCTACGTCCTGGACATCTCCCCGGTGGACAACACCGTGACGGTCGGCCCCGCCGAGGCCCTCGACGTCGACGCCCTCCGCGCCATCAAGCCCCGCTGGTGCGGCGCCGCCCCCACCGGCCCCGGCACCTACACCGCCCAGCTCCGCGCCCACGGCGGCGAGACCGAGGTCCGCGCCGAACTCGTCGACGGCACCCTGGAGGTCAGCTTCACCGAGCCGGTGCGGGGCGTCGCCCCCGGCCAGGCGATCGTGCTGTACGACGGCACGCGCGTGGTGGGCTCGGCGACGATCGCGTCGACGACGCGGGCCACGGCGGGCGCGGCCTGAGCCCTGAGCCGTCGCCGGACCGTCCCCGAGCCGCCGCCGGGCCGTCCTGAGGCGCACGACCGCGCCGGCTCATCCGGCGAGGAACTCCGCCAGCACCGGCGCCAGTACGCCCGGCTCCACCATGTGGGTCTGCCGGTCCACGGTGCCGTACCTGCCGTCGGGAGCCGCCTCCGCGACCGCACGGGCGGCCTCGTGCCACCACGCGTCGCTCGCGCCGCCCGCGAGCACCAGCAGGGGGACGGTGATCCCGGCGATCTCGGAACGGGGCACCCGGCCGTCGCCCAGCACGGCGTCGTCGTACGCCAGGCTCGGCGCCACCGACTCCATCCCCGCCCACATGGGGGACTGCCGGGCACCCCGGATCATCTCCTCGCCCAGCCCGCTGTGGCGCAGGAACAGCTCCACGGCATCCCCGCGCCTGCCCTGCCCGAGCGCCTCGCCCAGGCGTTCGGTGTACTCGGCCGCGGCCCGCGCGGCGGCGTCGTCCATGGCGTACGGCACCTCGTACACGGCGGCCCGGCGCAGCGGCAGACCGCTCGCCGCCGCCCGGAGCACCAGCGCGCCGCCCGACGACATGCCGTACAGCGACGCCTCGCCGCCCACCGCCTCGATCAGCGCCGCCAGGTCCTCGATCTCGCGCTCCACCGAGTAGGGCGCCGCTTCGCCGCTCTCGCCGCGCCCCCGGCGGTCGTACACGGTGACGTCGAAACCGCCCGACAGCTCGGCGGCCAGCGGCGCCATCGTCGCACCGGTCGACATGGCGCCGCTGACGAGCACGACCGCCGGTCCCCGCCCGGAGCGCTCGTAGGCGATGCGGGTGCCGTCACGCGAAACAGTCGTCATCTCCATGCCTGTGCAGACTGCCCTACGGCAGGTGATTCATCGCTCAGGACACCTCGACTTCGTAGAAACAGAGGTGGTCCTTGATCTCCGCGACCTCAGGCTTCGGGTCCGGGTAGGCCCACACCAGGTCCGCCGCGTCCGGCAGCGACCAGTAGGAGGCGTCGCCCTTGAAGGGGCAGTGGGTGGTCGTCCCGGACGGCGTCAGCCGGTCGAGGCGCACGTCCTGCGGCGGGATGTAGTACCGGTCGGGACAGCCCGTCTCGTGCAGCACCAGCGCGCCGTCGCTCTCCGCCAGCACCTGCCCGTCGTGCACCACGCGCACGTGCCGGTCGCTCGGCTCGACGGTGATGACGTGTCCCTTGAGTCCCTTGGTCACGGTCGTCCTCCTGGTGGCAGTGGTCTGCGTCACGTACTACAGCGTCCCCGTAGGCCGGGTTCTTCCCCTCCGGACCGGGCCGTACGGTGGAGGCCATGAACATCTGCGTCTTCCTCTCCGCCGCCGACCTCGACGAGCGCTACACGCGCCCCGCCAAGGAGTTCGCCGAACTGCTCGGCAAGGGCGGCCACACCCTCGTCTGGGGCGGCTCGGACGTCGGTCTGATGAAGGTCGTGGCCGACGGCGTGCAGGAGTCCGGAGGGCGGCTGCTCGGGGTCTCGGTGGACTTCCTGGCGGCCAAGGCGCGCGAGGGCGCCGACGAGATGGTGATCGCGAAGGACCTCGCCGAGCGCAAGCGGCTGCTGCTGGAGCAGGCCGACGCCGTGGTCATCATGGTGGGCGGCACCGGCACCCTCGACGAGGCCACCGAGATCCTGGAGCTGAAGAAGCACGGGCACACCGACAAGCCGGTCGTCCTGCTCAACACCGCGGGCTTCTACGACGGCCTCAAGGAGCAGTTCCGCCGCATGGAGGACGAGGGCTTCCTGCCCCGCCCCCTCACCGAGCTGGTCTTCTTCGCCGAGGAGCCGGTGGGCGCGCTCGCCTACCTGGAGGAGAGCCAGGGCATCGAGTAGGACGCCGGTGGTGCGAGCATGGCGGGCATGGCTACACATGTGATCACCGGAGCGGGCTCCGGCATCGGCGCGGCCGTCGCCCGCCGCCTGCACGCACGCGGCGACGAGGTCGTGCTGCACGCGCGCGACGCGGGCCGCGCGAAGGAACTCGCCGCCGCGCTCCCCGGCGCGAAGACGCTGGTCGGCGATCTGTCCGACCCCGGCAAGCTGTCCTGGGCCCTCTCCCACCAGACGCTGCCCGACCGGGTGGACTCGCTGCTGCACATCGCCGGGGTCGTCGACCTCGGCCCGGTCGGTGACCTGACCCCGAAGACCTGGACCAACCAGCTCAACGTCAACCTGGTCGCCCCCGCCGAGCTGACCCGCCTCCTGCTGCCCCAGCTCCGCGTCGCGCAGGGTCAGGTGATCTTCGTCAACTCCGGCTCCGGGCTCAACGCCCACGCCGGCTGGGCCGCGTACAGCGCCTCCAAGCACGGCCTGAAGGCCCTCGCCGACGCCCTGCGCCAGGAGGAGCACGCGAACGGCGTCCGCGTCACCTCGGTCTACCCCGGCCGCACCGCCAGCCCCATGCAGGCCAAGGTCCACCAGCAGGAGGGGAAGGAGTACGACCCGGCCAAGTGGATGGACCCCGAGTCCGTCGCCACGACCATCCTGATGGCCCTCGACCTCCCGAGGGACGCGGAGGTCAACGACCTGACGGTGCGCCCGGGACGGTGAGCGCCCCCTCGCATGGGGCGGCGGGGGCGAAAACCGGCCCCGCGCCCCTGCGTACGCTTCTCCCGTGAACGACACCTTCGCCCCCGCCACCGGCATCGGCAGCCTCCCGGGCCACGACGCCCGCGAGGCCGCCAGAACCGCCACCGGCAGCTTCGAGGACTTCCCCTTCCTCGCCGAACTGCCCGCCCGCGGTCCCGGCGCCGACATGATCGGCCGCACCGCCGGGATGCTCGTCGAGCTCTACGCGCGCGTGGAGCCCAGCGGCTGGCGGCTCGGCGACCGGCCGGGCCGGGACACCAAGCGCGCCCGCGCCTGGCTGGGCGAGGACCTCGACGCCCTGGAGGAGTTCACCCAGGGCTACGAGGGTCCGCTGAAGGTCCAGGCCGTCGGCCCGTGGACCCTCGCCGCCGCCCTGGAGCTGCGCAACGGAGAGGCGGTCCTCTCCGACCCCGGCGCCTGCCGCGACCTCGCCGCCTCGCTCGCCGAGGGCCTGCGCCTGCACCTGGCGGAGATCCGGCGCCGGGTCCCCGGCGCCCGCCCCGTGCTCCAGCTCGACGAACCCTCCCTCACCGCCGTCCTGCGGGGGCAGATCCGCACCGCCAGCGGCTACCGCACCCACCGCGCCGTCGACCGCCAGGCCGTGGAGGCGACGCTGCGCGAGGTCGCCGGGGTGCACGACGGCGGCCCGGTCGTGGTCCACTCCTGCGCACCGGACGTGCCGTTCGCCCTGCTGCGCCGGGCGGGCGTCGCGGGCGTCTCGTTCGACTTCTCGCTGCTCACCGAGCGTGACGACGACGCGATCGGCGAGGCCGTCGAGGGCGGCACCCGGCTGTTCGCCGGTGTCGTCCCGGGCACGGACACCGCATTGTCAGACCCTGCCGGTAGCGTCATGGGTGTCAGAACGCTGTGGCGCAGGCTGGGGCTGCGTCCGGAGCTGCTCGCGGAGGCGGTCACCGTCACTCCGGCGTGCGGACTCGCGGGTGCCTCCCCGGAGTACGCCCGGCGCGCGCTCGCCCACTGCGTCCGGGCGGCGAGTTCCCTCGCGGACAACCCAGAGTAACGGGAGGACATACGGTGGCCGGCGACAAGCAGGGCGACGAGCAGGCGGAGACGACCAGCGTGCCCGCCGAGGCGCGGGAGCGGCACATGCGGCTCGCCGAGCAGATCGAGGAGCACCGCTTCCGGTACTACGTGAACGACGCGCCCGTCGTCAGCGACGCGGAGTTCGACCGGCTGCTGCGCACCCTGGAGGAGCTGGAGGAGCGGCACCCGGAGCTGCGCACCCCCGAGTCCCCGACCCAGAAGGTCGCCGGTGCCTACGCGACCGAGTTCACGGCCGTCCAGCACCCCACGCGGATGCTCTCCCTGGACAACACGTTCAACGACGACGAGCTGGCCGCCTGGTTCGACCGCATCGCGAAGGAGCTGGGCGAGCAGGAGTACCACTTCCTGTGCGAGCTGAAGGTCGACGGACTCGCCGTCAACCTCACCTACGAGCACGGGCGCCTCGTCCGCGCCGCCACCCGCGGCGACGGCCGCACCGGCGAGGACATCACCCCCAACGTCCGCACCATCGCCGAGATCCCCGAGCGCCTGGCGGGCGACAGGGTTCCCGACCGCGTGGAGATCCGCGGCGAGGTGTACTTCCCGATGGAGAAGTTCCAGGAACTCAACGCCCGGTTGAACGAGGCGGGGGACAAGCCCTTCGCCAACGCGCGCAACGCGGCGGCCGGTTCGCTGCGCCAGAAGGATCCGCGCGTCACCGCCTCCCGCCCGCTGCACATGGTCGTCCACGGCATCGGCACACTGGAGGGCTACTCGGGCCTGACCCGCCTCTCCCAGGCGTACGACCTGCTCAAGGCCTGGGGGCTGCCGACGTCCCCGCACAACAGGGTGGTCGACGGCCTGGACGGCGTACGGGAGTTCATCGCGTACTACGGCGAGAACCGGCACTCCGTCGCGCACGAGATCGACGGCGTCGTCGTCAAGCTCGACGAGATCCGCCTCCAGGGCCGGCTCGGCTCCACCGCCCGAGCGCCCCGCTGGGCCATCGCCTACAAGTACGCGCCGGAGGAGGTCAACACCAAGCTGGTCGACATCAAGGTGGGCGTCGGCCGCACCGGCCGCGTCACGCCGTACGCGCAGGTCGAGCCGGTCACGGTGGCGGGCAGCGAGGTGGAGTTCGCCACGCTGCACAACCAGGAGGTCGTCAAGGCCAAGGGCGTGCTCATCGGCGACACCGTGGTGCTGCGCAAGGCCGGTGACGTGATCCCCGAGATCCTCGGGCCGGTCGCCGACCTGAGGGACGGCAGCGAGCGGGAGTTCGTGATGCCGGCCGAGTGTCCCGAGTGCGGGACGCCGCTGAAGGCCATGAAGGAGGGCGACATCGACCTCCGCTGCCCCAACGCCCGTGCCTGCCCGGCCCAGTTGCGCGAGCGGGTCGCCTATCTCGCTGGCCGGGAGTGCCTGGACATCGAGCACTTCGGCGGGGTCGTGGCCGCCGCGCTGACCGGGCCGCTGGAGCCGTCCGAGCCGCCGCTGGTGGACGAGGGCGACCTCTTCGACCTCACCGTCGAGAAGCTGCTGCCCATCAAGGCGTACGTCCTCGACCCGGACAGCGGGCTGCCCAAGCGCGACCCGGAGACCGGCGAGGAGAAGACCGCCATGGTCTTCGCCAACAAGGCGGGCGAGCCGAAGAAGAACACCCTCGCGCTGCTGAAGCACATCGAGGACGCCAAGGCCCGCCCGCTGGCCCGGTTCATCAACGGCCTCTCCATCAGGTACGTCGGACCGGTCGCCGCCCAGGCACTGGCGCGGGAGTTCCGCTCCATCGACCGCATCGAGCAGGCCACCGAGGAGGAGCTGGCGAGCACGGACGGCGTGGGCGGCACCATCGCCACCGCCGTCAAGGAGTGGTTCGCCGTGGACTGGCACCGCGAGATCGTCCGCAAGTGGAAGGCGGCCGGGGTTGCGCTGGAGGACCACTCGACGGGGGAGGATGAGGGGCCGCGCCCGCTCGAGGGACTCACCGTCGTCGTCACCGGCACCCTGGAGAACTTCACCCGGGACGGCGCCAAGGAGGCACTCCAGAACAGGGGCGCCAAGGTGACCGGTTCGGTGTCCAAAAAGACGTCGTTCGTCGTGGTCGGTGACAACCCCGGGTCGAAGTACGACAAGGCGATGCAGCTGAAAGTGCCGGTTCTGAACGAGGAGGGTTTCGCCGTTCTGCTCGAACAAGGGGCCGAAGCGGCGGAGGCTGTCACGCTTTCGGCTGAGGAATAGCGGTTGAAGGGCACCCGATCGGCGCATATCAGATGCATACGGGTGGCCGGGTGGCATTCGGGCAACCGTCGACGACCAGTGCCCCTGAAAGCCTTCCGCGGCCTACTGTTGAGGTGTGCGCCCGCCGTGGCCAGCCGCGGTCGGGGCACCCCCCTGCCCCGAGTGACAGGGGAAGGGGTCTCCCACGCGGAGCCGTTGAAGGTGGTCGAGGCGGGGGCCGCGTGGCGTGGGCACCGCCGGCTGTGAGAGGGACGGGAATGGAACCGACCGAGAGCGCCGCCGCGGGCTCACGGCTGAGCCTGCGTCGCATGGTGGGCGCGTGGCACGTGAGCCGGCGGCACGGGCAACGCGAGGGTGGCGTCCCGCGTCCCGTGGCGGGCGCCCGCGTGCCGCAGGCCACCGGCCACACGACCGGACACCTCCACGGCCCCGCCGACCCGGACGCCGAACGGCACCTGTCCTGGCCCGCGTTGCCCGCGGCGATCGTCACGACCGCCGCCTTCGTCCTGGGTGCCGGCTTCTACCGGGCCTTCAGCGACGGCCACGCCCTCTTCCCGTCCGGCACCGTCGGCTGGGCCCTGGCCGTGCTGGCCGGCATCGTGGTCGGCCACCTGGTCATGCTCGGCCGCTCCCGCTGGTGGGGCGGCACCGGCTCGGGCGCCGCCCTCACCCTCGCCGTCCTGCTGCTGTACGGCTGGATTCCGGCCGGCATGGTCAGCCTCACCGTCGTCGTCCTGGTCGGCATAGCCCGCCGGGGCCGCTGGCGGCAGGGCGTCCTGCACGGCGCGGTGGACATCCTCGGCATCGCCGCGGGTGCCCTGCTCCTCGGCGCCTGCGGCTCCGTACCGTCCGTCGAGCACCCCTGGGACCCCGACACCTGGGGCATGTACGCGGCGCCCAAGGTGGTGCTCGTCGCCGTCGCCTACCTCGCCGTCACCCGCGCCCTGCTGTGGTACCTCCAGACCCCGCGCCCCGGGCTTCCCACCGTCGCCCGCACCGCCCTGGTCAGACAGGGCCTGGTCGCCGTCGCCCTGCTCGGCATCGCCCCGCTGGTGTGCGTCGTCGCCGTCGCCAAGCCGATGCTGCTGCCGCTGTTCGCCATCCCGCTCATCGCCCTCGACTCCACGCTGTGGATCGCCCGCGCCCGCGCCGAGGAGCAGTTGCGCGACCCGCTCACCGGCCTGCCCAACCGGCAGTGGCTCCTGGAGCGCACCTGGAGCGCGCTGGACGACGCCGAGCGCATCGGCGCCCGCGCCGCCCTGATGCTGATCGACCTCGACCGTTTCCGGTCGGTCAACGACACGCTCGGACACCTCGCCGGGGACCGGCTGCTGCTGCAGACCGCCGACCGGCTGCGGCAGGCCCTGCCGCGCGGTGCGGAGGCCGCGCGGCTCGGCGGCGACGAGTTCGCCGTCTTACTGCCCGTCGCCGACTCCACCACGTCGGCGACCCGGATCGCCCGCGGCCTGGTGTCCGCGCTCAGTTCACCCATGGACCTGGACGGGCTCACGCTGGTCCTGGAGGCCAGCGCCGGGGTCGCCGTCTTCCCCGACCACGCGCTGGACGCCGAGGGGCTGCTGCGCCGCGCGGACGTGGCGATGTACCAGGCGAAGCGGGACCGCACCGGGGTGGAGGTCTACGAGTCCAAGCGGGACTCCAACACCCCGGACCGGCTCGGCCTCCTCGGCGACCTGCGCCGGGCCCTGGACGCCCACGAGGTCGAGCTGCACTACCAGCCCAAGGTCCGCTTCGACGGACAGGTGGCGGGCCTGGAGGCCCTGGTGCGCTGGGTGCACCCCGAGCGCGGCAAGGTGCCGCCGGACGAGTTCATAGCCATCGCCGAGTCCTCCGGGCTGATGCCCCACCTCACCGAGTACGTCCTGGAGACGGCGCTCGCTCAGGTCGCCCACTGGCGCTCCCAGGGCCTGTTCGTGCCGGTCGCGGTCAACGTCTCCCCGCGCGACGTCCACACCCCCGGGTTCGCGGGCTCGGTGGCCGCCCGGCTCGCCCGGCACGGCGTCCCGGCGGGAGCGCTCCAACTCGAGATCACCGAGCACGTCCTGCTCGAGGACCCGCAGCGCGCGGCCGACACCCTCAACGCGCTGACCGGGCACGGCGTCAAGATGTCCCTCGACGACTTCGGCACCGGCTACTCCTCCCTCGTCCACCTGCGCAGGCTCCCCGTCAGCGAGCTGAAGATCGACCGTTCCTTCGTGGCCCGGCTGGCCATCGACAACGAGGACGCCGAGATCGTGCGCTGCACCGTCGACCTCGCCCACTCCCTCGGTCTGCTCGTCGTCGCCGAGGGCGTGGAGGACGACGAGACCTGGGAGCGCCTGCGGGACCTCGGCTGCGACGCCGTCCAGGGCTGGCTGGTCGCGGCCGCGATGCCGCCGGAGGAAACCACGGCCTGGCTGCTGGCCCGGGGTTCGAGGGGCTGGGTGCGGGCCGCCGCCGCACTGCCCGCGGCGGCGTCCGACGAGTGACCTGAGCCCTGCCGACCGTGGCGCGCGACCGCCGGCCCGCGGTGGCGCGCCACGCCCCGGCCGCCCGCCCGCGGTGGCGCGCCACGCGCCGGCCGCCCGCCCGCCCGAGGTGGCGCGCCACGACCCGCCCGCTGGCCCGCGGTGGCGCGCCAACGCCGCCGACCGGCGGCCCCCCCGGCGGATCGCCGCCGACGCCACTCCCACGACCCCCGGCCTGTCCCGGCCCGCTTCGTACCCGCCCCGCTTCGTACATCGCCATGACGTGATGCTAGCAGCGCTAGCAATTCTGTCAGTGATCTGTTAGCTTCGCTCTCGTCCCTGGCATTGCTGACAAAGAGTGGTCGTGTCCGTCCGTCCGCCGTCCGTCCCAAGGGGTTCGAGGATGTCGCTGTTCGTTCCGAAGTTCGACGAGTCCGTGGTCGTCCGCGAGGCGGAGGCCGAGGTCGTGGGCCGCGCGCCCACCACCGTGCGCCTGCTGGCCGACAGCAGCGCCACCGGCGGCGCCCTGTCCACCCAGCGCGTCACCCTCACCGCCGGTGCCGACGGCGCCGCGCCGCACTGGCACGACAACTCCGCCGAGATGTTCTTCCTCCTCGACGGCGCCGCCGACATCCTCTCCGGCGGCGACGTCCTCACCGCGGGCCCCGGCGACCTCGTGGTCGTCCCGCCGGGCAAGCCGCACGCCTTCGCCGCCGTGCCGGGCGCCGACGCCGACCTGCTCATCGTCCTCACCCCGGGCGTCGAGCGCTTCGAGTACTTCCGCCACCTCCGGCGCATCGCGCTCGGCGAGGCCACCCGGGAGAGCCTGCTGGAGGTCCAGGAGCTGTACGACAACCACTTCCTGCGCAGCGCCGCCTGGGACGCGCGGCGCCGGGAAGCGGAGGACCCGGGGGAAACCGTTTAACGGCCACGGTGCCCGGACCCATAGGATTGGGCCAAACCGACTGGGCCGAACCGACCGGAGCAAGCGCCTTGCCCCGGCCGAAGTGCCCCGACCACACACTCACCCAGAGGAACGCTGCATGCCTGGCATCACGCGCGAGGAGGTCGCCCACCTCGCCCGGCTGGCGCGTCTGGAGCTGAAGCCCGAAGAGCTCGAGCACTTCGCGGGACAGCTGGACGACATCATCGGCGCGGTCGCCCGCGTCAGCGAGGTCGCCGACCAAGACGTACCGCCGACCTCGCACCCGCTCCCGCTGACGAACGTCATGCGGCCGGACGAGGTCCGTCCGTCGCTCACGCCCGAGCAGGCGCTGTCCGGCGCCCCGGCCCAGGAGCAGCAGCGTTTCAAGGTGCCGCAGATCCTGGGGGAGGAGTAAGCCATGAGCGACATCATCAAGCTCACCGCGGCCGAGATCGCCGCGAAGATCGCCTCCGGCGAGCTGACCGCCGTCCAGGTCACCGAGGCCCACCTGGCCCGCATCGAGGCCGTCGACGAGAAGGTGCACGCCTTCCTGCACGTGGACCGCGAGGGTGCGCTGGCCCAGGCCCGCGCCGTCGACGAGAAGCGCGAGCGCGGCGAGAAGCTCGGCCCGCTGGCCGGCGTCCCGCTCGCCCTCAAGGACATCTTCACCACCGAGGGCATCCCCACCACCGTCGGCTCCAAGATCCTCGAGGGCTGGATCCCGCCGTACGACGCGACCGTCACCAAGCGCCTCAAGGCCGCCGACGTCGTCATCCTCGGCAAGACCAACATGGACGAGTTCGCCATGGGCTCCTCCACCGAGAACAGCGCCTACGGCCCGACCGGCAACCCCTGGGACCTCACCAAGATCCCCGGCGGCTCCGGCGGCGGCTCCTCCGCGGCCCTCGCCGCCTTCCAGGCCCCGCTCGCCATCGGCACCGACACCGGCGGCTCCATCCGCCAGCCCGCGTCCGTCACCGGCACCGTCGGCGTCAAGCCGACCTACGGTGGCGTCTCCCGCTACGGCATGGTGGCCTTCTCCTCCTCCCTCGACCAGGGCGGCCCCTGCGCCCGCACGGTCCTGGACGCGGCCCTGCTGCACGAGGCAATCGCCGGACACGACCCGATGGACTCCACCTCCATCGACGCCCCGGTCCCCGCGGTCGTCGAGGCCGCCCGCAACGGCAGCGTCGACGGCATGCGCGTCGGCGTCGTCAAGCAGTTCCGCGGCGAGGGCTACCAGGCCGGTGTCGTCCAGCGCTTCGACGAGTCCGTCGAGCTGCTGAAGTCGCTGGGCGCCGAGATCGTCGAGCTGGACTGCCCGTCCTTCGACCTCGCGCTCTCCGCGTACTACCTGATCGCCCCGTCCGAGTGCTCCTCCAACCTCGCCCGCTTCGACGGCCTGCGCTACGGCGCGCGCGTCGGCGACGACGGCACGCACTCCGCCGAGGAGGTCACCTCCCTGACCCGCGAGGCCGGCTTCGGCCCCGAGGTCAAGCGCCGCATCATGCTCGGCACGTACGCCCTGTCGAGCGGGTACTACGACGCGTACTACGGCAGCGCCCAGAAGGTCCGCACCCTCATCAAGCAGGAGTTCGAGCGGGCCTTCGAGCAGGTCGACGTGATCGTCTCGCCGACGACCCCGACCACCGCCTTCGCGATCGGCGAGCGCGCCGACGACCCGATGGCGATGTACCTGGCCGACCTGTGCACCATCCCCACCAACCTGGCGGGCAACGCGGCCATGTCGCTGCCCTGCGGCCTCGCCCCCGAGGACAACCTGCCGGTGGGTCTGCAGATCATCGCCCCCGCCATGAAGGACGACCGGCTCTACAAGGTCGGCGCCGCCGTCGAGGCCGCCTTCGTGGAAAAGTGGGGCCACCCGCTGATCGAGGAGGCTCCGTCGCTGTGAGTGCACTGACCAAGGCCAAGGGCTTCAAGAAGTCCAAGTCCGGTCTGTACGTCTCGATGGCCACGTCGGCGTTCGGCGCCGTCGGGGTCTACAAGCAGATCAAGAAGGCCCGTGGCGAGAGCGACACGCTGCGACTGCTCGACGCCGTCGTCACCGGAGCCGCCGTCGTCACCAACCTCGCCATCCTGTACCGCGAGCTGAAGCGTCTCGGCGACGACGACGTCCTGCTGGGCTGAGAGGGAAGTTTCACCGTGACCACCACGACCGACCTGGTGTCGTACGAGGACGCACTCGCGTCGTACGACCCCGTCATGGGCCTCGAGGTCCATGTCGAACTCGGCACCCACACCAAGATGTTCTGCGGCTGTTCGACCGCGCTCGGTGCCGACCCCAACACCCAGACCTGCCCCGTCTGCCTCGGCATGCCCGGCGCGCTCCCGGCCGTCAACGCGACCGGCGTCGAGTCGGCGATCAAGATCGGTCTCGCGCTGAACTGCGAGATCGCCGAGTGGTGCCGCTTCGCCCGGAAGAACTACTTCTATCCGGACATGCCGAAGAACTTCCAGACCTCCCAGTACGACGAGCCGATCGCCTTCGACGGCTACCTCGACGTGCAGCTGGAGGACGGGGAGACCTTCCGCGTCCAGATCGAGCGCGCCCACATGGAGGAGGACACCGGCAAGTCGCTGCACGTCGGTGGCGCGACCGGCCGCATCCACGGCGCCTCGCACTCCCTCCTCGACTACAACCGCGCCGGCATCCCGCTCATCGAGATCGTCACCAAGCCGATCGAGGGAGCGGGCGAGCGCGCCCCCGAGGTGGCCCGCGCCTACGTGCGTGAGCTGCGCGAGCTCATCCGTGCCCTCGGTGTCTCCGAGGCCCGCATGGAGATGGGCCAGATGCGCTGCGACGTGAACCTGTCGCTGCGCCCGCACGGCCGGGAGAAGTTCGGCACCCGCAGCGAGACCAAGAACGTCAACTCGCTGCGCTCCGTCGAGCGTGCCGCCCGCTTCGAGATCCAGCGGCACGCCGCCGTGCTGAACGACGGCGGCACGATCATCCAGGAGACCCGCCACTTCCACGAGGACACGGGGTCCACCACCTCGGGCCGCGTGAAGGAGGAGGCCGAGGACTACCGGTACTTCCCGGAGCCCGACCTGGTGCCCGTCGCCCCGTCCCGTGCATGGGTCGAGGAGCTGCGGTCGGGGCTGCCCGAGCTGCCGCTGGTGCGCCGCAACCGGCTCCGCGAGGAGTGGGGCGTCTCCGGCAACGACATGCAGTCCATCCTCAACGCCGGAGCGCTGGACCCGATCGTCGCCACGATCGACGCCGGTGCCGACGCGGCCTCCGCCCGCAAGTGGTGGATGGGCGAGCTGGCCCGCAGCGCCAACGAGTCGGGCAAGGCGCTCGACGAGCTGGCCATCACGCCGGTCCAGGTCGCCCGCGTCGCCGAGCTGGTGACCAAGGGCGAGCTGAACGACAAGCTGGCCCGCCAGGTGATCCTCGGCGTCCTCGCCGGTGAGGGCACGCCGGACGAGGTCGTCGACAAGCGCGGCCTGAAGGTCGTCTCCGACGAGGGCGCGCTGACCACCGCCGTCGAGGAGGCCATCGCCGGCAACCCGGGCATCGCGGACAAGATCCGCGGCGGCAAGGTGGCCGCGGCCGGCGCCCTGGTCGGCGCGGTCATGAAGGCGACCCGGGGTCAGGCGGACGCGGCCCGCGTCAAGGAGCTGATCCTGGAGAAGCTGGGCGTCACCGAGGGCTGAGCCCGAGGGCTGTGACCCGGTACACCACGAGCCCTGGGGGGACGCGCCGCACGCGGCGCGTCCCCCCAGGGCCGTTGTTGTGAATAAGGCCACTAAGTCCGCAAAGGATCACTTCTGGCTGCAAGAGTGATTCCGCATTGCTCATGCGTTCTTTGCGGGCGGTTCACTCCATGGACGCCCGTTCCCGGTGTTCCCGGCTTTCCGGGTGTTCCCGGTCAAAGATCGACAATCAGACACCCCTGGGAGCACGTTCGTGGCAGCCCTCGCACGCTGGTGTGTTCAACGTCGCCTCGTCACCGTTCTGCTCTGGCTGTTCGCCCTCGGCGGCGTCGCCACGGCCGCCACGGTCGCCGGCTCCGCGTACTCCAACGACTACGGCATCCCCGACACCGGCTCCGACCGCGCCTTCCGGCTGCTGGAGACCCGCTTTCCCGACCTCGGCGGCGACAGCGACACGATCGTCTGGCACACCACGTCCGGCACCGTCCGCGCCACCGACGTCGAACAGACCATGACCCGCACGCTGGACCGCATCGCGGACCTGCCCGGGGTGGCCGCGGTCACCAACCCGTACCACGACGCCGACTCGCCCATGATCAGCGAGAACGCCGACACCGCGTACGCCACCGTCACCTTCGAGGCCGCCTCCCAGGACATCGACCCGGGCCAGGCACGGGCCGTCGTCGACACCGCCGAGGCCGCCGCAACCGACGGACTCGACATCGAACTGGGCGGCGGCGCCATAGCGCTCACCGAGTCCGGCGGCAGCCACCTCGCCGAGGCCGTCGGCGTGGCCGTGGCCGCGGCCGTCCTCTTCGTCGCCTTCGGCTCCGTCGCCGCGGCCCTGCTGCCCATCGCCACCGCGCTGGTCTCCGTCGGCACCGCCTACGCCGGCATCACCCTGCTCGGCCACGCCATGACCGTCGCCGACTTCGCGCCCATGCTGGGCACCCTCGTCGGACTCGGCGTCGGCATCGACTACGCCCTGTTCATCGTCACCAGACACCGGCGCGGACTGAAACGCGGCCTATCCGTGACGGACGCCGCCGCCGAGGCCGTGGCGACCACCGGACGAGCCGTGGTGTTCGCGGGTGCCACCGTTTGCATCGCCCTGCTCGGCATGCTGATCCTCCGGCTGAGCTTCCTCAACGGCGTCGCCGTCGCCGCCTCGCTGACCGTGATCCTCACCGTCGCGGCCTCCGTGACGCTGCTGCCCGCCCTGCTGTCGTACATCGGACCGCGCGCGCTCAGCCGGCGCGAGCGGCGCCGGCTCGCCGAGCACGGTCCGGAGCCCGAGGTGCCGACCGGGTTCGCCGCCCGGTGGTCGGCCTTCGTCGAGCGCCACCCGAAACTGCTCGGGGCGCTCGCCCTCGTCGTCATCACCGTCATCGCCCTGCCCACCCTGAGCCTCCGCCTCGGCACCTCCGACCAGGGCAACGACCCCAAGGGCACCACCACCCGCCAGGCCTACGACCTCCTCGCCGACGGCTTCGGCCCCGGCGTCAACGGCCCGCTCACCCTGGTCACCGAGGTCCGCGGCGCCGAGGACCGGCTCGCCCTGGACAACCTCGACGCCACCCTGCGCACCACCGAGGGCGTCTCCTCGGTGACCCCGGTGATGTACAACTCCGGCGGCGACGCCGCGTACCTCACCGTCGTACCCGAATCGGCGCCGCAGTCCGAGGACACCAGCGACCTGGTCGAGCGGCTGCGCTCCGAGGTGCTGCCGCGCGCCGAGGCCGGCACCGCGCTCGACGTGCACGTGGGCGGGGTGACGGCCGGCTACGACGACTTCGCCGACGTCATCGTCGGCAAGCTGCCCCTGTTCGTCGGCGTCGTCATCGGCCTGGGCTGCCTGTTGCTCCTGCTGGCCTTCCGGTCCGTCGGCATCCCGCTCAAGGCCGCCGCCATGAACGTCGCCGCCGTGGCCGCCGCGTTCGGTGTGGTCGTCGCGATCTTCCAGTGGGGCTGGGGGAGCGAACTGCTCGGCCTCGGCAGCGCGGGTCCGATCGAACCCTTCCTGCCCGTGATCATGGTCTCGGTGCTCTTCGGGCTCTCCATGGACTACCAGGTCTTCCTGGTCAGCCGGATGTACGAGGAGTGGCTGGAGACCGGCGACAACCGCCGGGCCGTCCGGGTCGGACTCGCCGAGACCGGCCGCGTGATCAACTCCGCCGCCGTCATCATGATCTCGGTCTTCCTCGCCTTCGTCCTCAGCGGCGACCGGGTGATCGCCATGTTCGGCATCGCGCTGGCCGCCGCCGTCGCGCTGGACGCCTTCGTCCTGCGCACCCTCCTGGTGCCCGCCCTGATGCACCTGCTCGGCCGTGCCAACTGGTGGCTGCCGCGCCGCCTGGACGCCCTCCTGCCGCGCATCAGCATCGAGCCGCCCGAGTGCCGGGCCGCCCATGAGAGGCTGGCCGCGGTGACGGACGCCGACGTGGCGGACGTCCTCGCGGAGGAGGAACGGCAGCAGGATGTACGCGATACCACTGGGTGACGACGGAGCCGAACTGCGCCCCCTGGAGACCTGGCACGCCGAGGAGTTCCTCGCCCACCTCGAGCGGGGCCGGGAGTTCATCACCGAGCACATCCCCTTCGGCGCCAAGGCCACCGACGTCGACTCCGCGCGCGAGGTGCTCCAGGCCTACGCCGACCGGCACGCCGCAGACAGCGGCTTCCTGCACGGGCTGTGGCTGGACGGCACGCTCGTCGGCGGCCTGCTCTACCGGGTCTTCGACGCCGCCACCGGCGTCTGCGAGATCGGGTGCTGGCTGGAGCCCGCCGGGACGGGCCGCGGCCTGGTCACGCGCGGCGCACGCGTGCTCATCGACTGGGCCTTCGACGAGCGCGGCATGCACCGCGTGGAGTGGCACGCCTCGTCGGCGAACACCCCGAGTGTCAACGCCGCGCGGCGACTCGGCATGATGCGTGAGGGCGTGCTGCGCGAAAGCTTCCCCTACCGGGGCACGCGCCAGGACATGGAGGTGTGGGCGGTGCTCGCACCCGAGTGGCGTGCGGCACGTGAGGCACGCGCGCGTGCCGCTCAAAAGGATCATTAAGGGACCTCTCAGACAGCGTCCGTACGGTGCGAGGCATGGGAACGAAGACAGTGGACGAGACCGGCGTGAAGACCGACGAGCACAAGACGGACGAGGCGGCCGAGGCGGCCGGGACGGCCGGGTCCACCGAGGCCGCCGAAGCCACTGAGGCGGCCGGGTCCGCCGACGAGGCCGGCACCGGCACCCCCGACACCCTCGACGGCACCGGCACGCCGGAGGACGTCGACGTCACGGGCAAGGCCGACGGCGCCGACGGGGCCGAGGCCGGCTCCACCGGCGTCGGCCAGGGCGCGGGCGCCGTCGTCTCCGCCGGTCTCGGCATCGTCTCCCTGACCGGCAGCTGGGTCGGCACCGTGGCCTCCGCGCGCGAGTCGCTGATGGGCCAGTTGCAGACCTCCTCGTCGTCGAACGTCGGCACACTGATCGAGAAGGGCTACGGCAACGCCTGGCAGGCCACCGCGATGTGGGGCGGCGTCTTCGCCCTGGTCGCGCTGATCGTCGGCGTGGTCGTGCTGGCCCGCCCCGCGTTCGGTGCCCCCGGCCGTCCGCAGGCCCCGTGGATCAAGTCGGTCGCCTGGGCGGGCGTCGCCCTCGGCGTCATCGGCCTGCTCCTGGCCGTACTGAAGTACACGGACGTCCTGCTGGGGCTGCCCTCCACCGGCTGACCAGGCATTTCCGCGCCTCTCTGAGGGGTCTTAGGGCAACCGCACGCCAGTGGCGCGCGCCCTAAGACCCCTCACGCGCGTCTAAGGCCCCGGGCGGCGCCGAAGATGCGGAACTTGCCCGATGTGGCCCACCCCCCTGGGAGACGAAGGTTGAGGCATCGCGAACGAGCGAAGCCGGAACCGGCTCTCACCGAGGGGACACACCATGTACGAGTTCGAGATCCAGCAGTACCGCTCCGCCGAACTGATCCGCCGCGCCGACGAGGCCCGGCTGGCCCGCGAGGCGGTCCGGGCCCGCCGCGCCGCCCGCCGGGAGGCCCGGCACGGCGCCGCCGAGGCGGAGAGCCATACGCCGCGGCAGCGCCGGCCCCGGTTCGCCCGGGCCGCGTGAACGGGGGAGCCGGGGAGGGAGGCCGCACGGCCTCCCTCCCCGCCGTCGTTCCCGTCGCCGTCCACCCGCCGGAAACCGGTGCCCCACTGTCGGACCCGCGTGCGATGCTCGGGTCCGTGGAGACCAGGTCCGTCAGTCCCGTGTTCGTCGGCCGCACCGGCGAACTGGACACGTTGAACGACGCGCTCGCCCGTGCCACGGGCAGCGACGCCGCCGGGGCGTCCGCCACCGGGGCGTCCGCCACCGGGGCGTCCGCCTCCGGGGGAGAGCCGCAGGCGCTGCTGCTCGGCGGCGAGGCGGGCGTCGGCAAGACCCGCCTCGTCGAGGAGTTCGCCGCCGCGGCGGACCGGCGGGGCGCCGTCGTCGCACTGGGCGGCTGCGTCGAGATCGGCGCCGACGGGCTGCCCTTCGCCCCCTTCTCCACCGCGCTGCGCGCCCTGCGCCGCCACCTGCCCGAGGAGCTGGCCGCCGCGGCCGCCGGGCAGGAGGAGGAGCTGGCCCGGCTGCTGCCCGAGCTGGCCGAGGGCGCCCCGGTCACCGGCGGCGGCCGGCACGACGAGGAGGGCATGGCGCGGCTCTTCGAGCTCACCGCCCGCCTGCTGGAGCGCGTCGCCGCCCGGCACACCGTCGTCCTCGTCCTGGAGGACCTGCACTGGGCCGACGCCTCCACCCGCCACCTGATCGCCTACCTCTTCCGCACCCTGCGCACCGGCCGCCTCGTCGTCCTCGCCACCTACCGCTCCGACGACATCCACCGCCGCCACCCGCTGCGCCCCCTGCTCGCCGAGCTGGACCGGCTGCGCACCGTCCGCCGCCTCGAACTCGGCCGCTTCACCCGCGACGAGGTGGGCCGCCAGATCGCCGGGATCCTCGCCCACGAACCCGACCCGCTCCAGGTCGACGCCATCTTCGAACGCTCCGACGGCAACGCGTTCTTCGTCGAGGAACTCGCCGTCGCCGCCCACGAGGGCAGCCGCACCGGACTCACCGACTCCCTGCGCGACCTGCTCCTGGTCCGCGTCGAAGCCCTGCCGGAGAGCGCCCAGCGGGTCGCCCGGATCGTCGCCGAGGGCGGCTCCACCGTCGAGTACCGGCTGCTCGCCGCCGTCGCCCGGCTCGCCGAGGACGACCTCATCGAGGCGCTGCGCTCCGCGGTCAACGCCCACATCCTGCTCCCCGCGCCCGACGGCGACGGCTACCGCTTCCGGCACTCCCTGGTCCGCGAGGCCGTCGGCGACGACCTGCTCCCCGGCGAACGCTCCCGCCTCAACCGGCGCTACGCCGAAGCCCTGGACGCCGATCCCACACTGGTGCCGTCCGCCGAGCGCGTGATGCGCCTGGCCAGCTACTGGTACCACGCTCAGGCGCCCGCCCAGGCCCTGCCCGCCGTCCTGGACGCCTCCGTCGAGGCCCGCCGCCGGCACGCCTACTCCGAGCAACTGCGCCTCCTCGAGCGCGCGATGGAGCTGTGGGACGCCGCCCCCGACGAGGTACGCGCCACCCTGCGCCCCGTGGACTGCGCCGAGGTCTACCCTCCCTGCGGCTGCGACCCCGCCACCACCCCCCTGCGCTACCTGGACCTGATGGCCGAGGCGGCCGTCGCCGGGCGGCTGTGCGGGGAGCGCGAGCGCGCCATGAAGATCACCAAGCGGGCGCTGCGCCTGCTGGAGGACGAACAGGACACCGGCACCGGATCGGGCGCGAGCGGCCGGGACCCGCAGCGCGCCGCCTGGTTCTGGACCCAGCGCTCGCTCCTCGTCCAGGCGCAGGGCCGCGGCGACGGCTGGCGCGAACTGGGCATCGCCCAGGAACTGGTCCGAGGCCTGCCGCCCTCCCAGGTGCACGCCGAGGTGCTGGCCATGGCGGCCAACTGGTCGATGCTCCACTCGCCCGGCCCCGACGCGATGACGGCCGCCGAACGGGCCGTCGAGTACGCGCGCATGGTGGGCGCCGACGAGATCGAGCTCAACGCCCGGCTCACCCTCGGCGGCCTGATGGTGGACGCGGGGCAGATCGACGCGGGACTCGCCGAGATGTTCCAGGTCAGGGATCTGGTGGTGGCCCAAGACCGGTCCACCGTGGTCGCCCGCAGCCACGTCAACCTGCCCTCGTCCCTGGAGAGCGTCGGCCGTTCCCGGGACGCGCTCGGCATCCTGCGCGAGGGCGTCGACCTCACCCGGCGGATGGGCCTGCTGGAGTCCGAGGCCTGGGTCTGGGGCAACCTCGCCGAGTCGCTCATCTCCCTGGGCCGCTGGGACGAGGCCCTCGAAGCGGCGGACCGGGCCGGAGCACCGGGCCGCAGCCCCGCACCCCGCGGTGGCGCCGCACTCAAACGCGCCGCCGTCGCCCTCGCCCGCGGCGAGCGGTCCGAGGCCGCCCGGCTGCTCGCCGGGGCCCGCGCCGCCTACGGCACCCACGACCCCATGCCTCAGCACCGGCTGCCGCTGGCCGCGCTCACCGTCGGCATCGCCGCGGCCGAGGGCCGCCTCCCGGACGCCCGCGCCGAACTCCTCCGCGCCCTGGACGCCGGCTTCCCGCCCGGCACCCAGCGCTACGGCTGGCCCCTGCTGCTGTCCGCCGCCGCGGCGGAGGCCGACGCACGCGCCCTGCCGGCCGCCGAGGAGGGCCGCGCCGCCGTCCTCGGCCGCCTCGCCGGGGCCGCGAAGCACCTCACGACGGGCGCGCCGGTCTGGGACGCCCACGCGTGCTGGGTCCGCGCCGAACTCCACCGCGCGCGGGAGCGCGACACCCCGCGGCTCTGGTCGGAGGCAGTCACCGCCTTCGAACGCCTGGAGCGTCCCTACGACCTCGCCCGCGTCCGGCACCGGCTGGCCGCCGCCCTCCTGGCGACCGGCGGCGAGGACGAACGGGCGCGGGCCACGGAGCTGCTGCGGCTGGCCCGCACCGTCGCCGACCACCTCGGCGCCCGCCCGCTGTCCGACGAGGTCGCCCTGCTCGGCCGCCGCGCCCGGCTCACGCTGGGCCACGCCACCGAACCGGCCGGCGCGTCCGGGCCCACGGATCCGGCCGGCGCCCTGGGCCTCACCGGCCGGGAGCGCGACGTGCTGCGGCTGGTCTCCGACGGCCGCACCAACCGCCAGATAGCCGAGGAACTCTTCATCTCGCCCAAGACGGCCAGCGTCCACGTGTCGAACATCCTGGCCAAGCTGGGCGTCTCCGGCCGCGGCGAGGCGGCCGCGGTGGCCCACCGGCTGGCGCTGTTCCCCGCCGAACGGCTCACGTCCGGTTCGACGGAGTGAGGCTTACGCTGTAAGGGACGCCGAGCGACGGAGGCACGATGTTCAACGCATTCGAGGAGCTGTTCTCCCCCGGCCGCAAACACACCCAGGACGAGCAGAACCGCCTCCAACTGACCCGCGAGGACGTGGGCGACGGCGACCCCGGTCACGGTCCCATAGACCTCACCTCGGGCAAGGTCGTCGTCCACCGGCCGCGCCCCGGCGAGGACGCGGAGGACCCGTCGGCGGAGGAACCGTCGGCCCCGTCCCCGGAGGGCGAGTAGCCGGTCGCCTACCTCACCTCCAGCTCCAGGATCCGGTCGTCGTCGCCCTTCGCGTCGCCGCGGCCGTCCGTGTTGCTGGTGACCAGCCACAGCTTGTCGCCGCCCGCCGGCGCCACCGTGCGCAGCCGGCCGTACTCGCCCTCCAGGAACGCCTGCGGTTCGGCCGCGGCCTCCGTGCCCTTCAGCGGGATCCGCCACAGCCGCTCACCGCGCAGCCCCGCCATCCACACCGAGCCCTCGACGTAGGCGATGCCGCTGGGCGAGGCCTCGTCGGTGCTCCACTGCGCGACCGGGTCGTGGAAGCCGGAGCCGCCGCCCTCGCCCTCCGCCTCCGGCCAGCCGTAGTTGTCACCCGGCTTGATCGCGTTCAGCTCGTCCCAGGTGTCCTGGCCGAACTCCGAGGCGAACAGCCGCTGCCTGTCGTCCCAGGCCAGGCCCTGCACGTTCCGGTGGCCGTACGAGTACACGGGGGAGTCGGGGAAGGGGTTGCCGGGCGCCGGTTCACCGTCCGGGGTCATCCGGAGGATCTTGCCGCCGAGGGACTTCTTGTCCTGCGACAGGCCGGTGTCGCCGCTCTCGCCGGTGCCCGCGTAGAGCATCTTGTCGGGGCCGAAGGCGATCCGCCCGCCGTTGTGGATCACGCCCTTGGGGATGCCCCGGAAGACCGTGTCCGGCGCGCCCAGCTGCTCGCCCGACGGCTTCTCGTCGTCGTACAGCATGCGCACGATGCGGTTGTCCGAGGCGGAGGTGAAGTACGCGTAGACCATGTGGTCCGAGGCGTAGTCGGGGGAGAGCGCGATGCCGAGGAGGCCGCCCTCGCCGGACGGGGAGACCCCGGGTACCTCGCCCAGCTCCGTCTTCTCGCCCGTCTTCGCGTCGACGCGGGTGATCGTGGCCTCGTCGCGGGAGGAGACCAGCAGGTCACCGCCCGGCAGCGGGGCCAGACCCCACGGGCTGTCCAGTCCCGTGGCGACCGTGCGGAGCACCTTCACCGAGCCCTTCGCGGGCGCTGCCTCCTCGGTGGGCGATCCGCTGGGCGATCCGGCGGGCGAGGACCGCGTCGCCGTACCGGTCGGGGAGGAGGAGCTGCCGTCCGCTCCGGACGGGTCCCCGCCGTCGGAGGAGCAGCCGGCCGTCAGCAGGAGAGCGGCGGCCAGCAAGGCCGGCACGGCTCGACGTCGCACGATCTTGGTCCCTTCGACGCGGCGGGTTCTCCCTGTCATACACCGCAGGAGCTCCCCAGGTTCCCGATCGGCGAATCCCGAATCCGGCGCGGGCCGGCCCGGGCCGCCGCACGCGTCACTCCCACGAACCCCGCGCCGGCGGCAGCACCCGCAGCTCCGCCAGATCCCGCTCGGTCAGCCGCAGCCGCACCGCACCCGCGTTCTGCGTCACCCAGCGCTCCTGCTTGGTCCCCGGCACCGGCACCACGTGCCGTCCCTGCGCCAGCACCCAGGCCAGCGCCACCTGCGCCGCGGTGACCTCGTCGCCGTGCCGGGCCGCGATCCGGCGCAGCGTGGCCACGATCGGCTGGTTGGCGGCCATCATCTCGGCGGTGAAGCGGGGGTGCCGGGCCCGCAGGTCCTGCGGTTCGAAGCCCTGGCCCGGCGTCAGCGTGCCGGTCAGATAGCCGTTGCCCAGCGGCATCGCGGCCAGGAATCCGACGCCGCGCGAGACGCACCAAGGCAGCAGCGTCCGCAGCGCCTCGGGCGACCACACCGACAGCTCGGCCTCGACCGCGCTCACCGGGAAGACCTGCTGGACCCGCTCCAGCTGGCGGACGGTCGCGTCGTGCAGCCGCGCCCCCGGCCGCCGGGCCGAGCGCGCGCCGACGGCGCAGAGGCCGAGCGCCCGCACCTTCCCGGCCCGCACCAGCTCCGCCATCGCGCCCCAGGTCTCCTCGACGGGTATCTCGGGGTCGGCGCGGTGCAGTTGGTAGAGGTCGATGACGTCCGTCTGGAGCCGGCGCAGGGACGCGTCGCAGGCACGTTTCACATAGCCGGGGCGGCCGTTGGCCACGATGTGCTGCTCACCCACCAGCAGACCGACCTTGGTCGACACGAAGGCATCGGACCGCCGCTCCCTCAACACCCGCCCCAGCAGCAGCTCGTTGGTGAACGGGCCGTACATGTCGGCCGTGTCCAGCAGGGAGACGCCGAGGTCGAGGGCCCGGTGCACGGTCCTGAGCGACTCGTCGCCCCGTTGCCGGGAGGCGCTGTACGCCCAGTTCATCGGCATGCACCCGAGTCCGACGGCCCCCACCGCGAGTGCCGTCGCGCCGATCGTCCTGCGCTCCACCGGTCGTGACCCTCCCTCGTCAGGCCACCCAACCTAACCTCTGCCTCTTCGTCCCCTGACATAGCCTCCTGACCATGACTGCTGACGTGTGGCTGCCCATCCCCCCGGACGAGATCGAGGGCCTTCCCGAGGGCCCCGCCTACCGCCACTGGGACGGCGAGGACACCTATCCCGCCGACCCGGCCGACTGCGCGTACTACGTCGTCCCCTACATGAAACCCAGCGGCATCGGGGTGCGTCCGCTGCCCGAGATGCGCTCCGTCCAGGTCGTCCAGACCCTCTCCGCGGGCATCGACCACGTCGAGGCCGGTCTGAAGCACCTGCCCGCGGGCGTACGGCTGTGCAACGCGCGCGGCGTGCACGAGGCCAGCACCGCGGAGCTGACCCTGGCCCTGATCCTGGCCTCGCTGCGCGGGATCCCGGACTTCGTGCGGGCGCAGGACCGCGGCGAGTGGCTCGGCGGAGGGTTCCGGCCCGCGCTCGCGGACCGGACGGTGCTCATCGTCGGGTACGGGTCGATCGGCGCCGCGATCGAGGACCGGCTCGTGCCGTTCGAGGTCGCGCCGGTCGTGCGCGTCGCGCGCTCCGCCCGTGCCTCGGAGCGCGGCCCCGTGCACCCGCTCACCGCACTCCCCGACCTGCTCCCGCAGGCCGATGTCGTCGTCCTGTCCACACCGCTCACCGAAGCCACCCGGGGCCTGGTCGACGCCGAGTTCCTGGCGCGCATGAAGGACGGTGCCCTGCTCGTCAACGTGGCGCGCGGACCCGTCGTGGACACGAAGGCGTTGCTCGCCGAACTGGAGAGCGGACGCCTCACCGCGGCCCTCGACGTGACCGACCCCGAACCGCTGCCGCAGGGCCATCCGCTGTGGCATGCTCCCGGCATAGTCGTCAGCCCGCACGCAGGGGGTCCGACCTCAGCCTTCCTGCCGCGCGCCAAGCGGCTGCTGGTGGACCAGTTGAACCGTTTCGTGAACCGGGAGCCGCTGCGCAACGTGATCCTGACGACGGGCGCGTAAGTCTTTTCGGGCACCCTCCGCAGTCCCCCGGATGCGGTGGGTGCGCGCATATCCGCTGGTCGTCACGGAGCGTAGAGAACCTATGTCCCTGAGTGACGATACTGGTGTATCGTCCGACAGGGGACGCGCCGCGCACCGTTCGGCGCCGGGGATGGACATCTCAGACTGTGAGGGGGGCGACGGGCGATGCACGGCCTATGGACCAACGATCCGACGCGGCGGAGCCGCCGCCGGCGACCCTGGCGCACGACCGCCACGACCGCGCGCGGACGGGGCCGGCACGGCCACCCCGGCCGGCGCCGCCCCCACCCGCGCCGTCCGGGCGCGCGCGCACGGCAGGAGTGGCCGGCCCACCGGTGCCGGTGCACACGGGAAGCGGGAGCGGTGCGGACCGGGAGGCCGCGGTGAGTCCGCCCCCCGTGCCCACGCTGGACGGAGCGCTGCGCGGTGGCCAGGCCCCGCCCGGACCGCTGCTGCCCCGGTCGTCGGCCGCCGCCGGCCCGACGCCCCTCGTCCGCCAGCTCGTGCTGGCCCTGGTCTGCGCGGGCTACGCCGTCGGCGCCGCGTTCGGCTGGGGCTCCGAGTACGTCGCCAAGATCATGGGCGACTTCGGGCTGAGCGCCGCCGCGGCCGCCGCCGCCGTCTCCTGCTTCCTCTACGCCCGCGGACGCCGCGTCCGCTTCCGACCGGCCTGGCTGCTCTTCGCCCTCTCCTCGGCGATGGCGTCCCTGGGCAACCTGGTCTGGGGGTGGTACGAGGTGGTGCTGCGGGTGCCGGTGCCCAGCCCCAGCTACGCGGACCTGTTCTTCCTGTGCTTCGCCCCGCCCGCCATCGTGGGACTCCTCGTGCTGGCCAAGCGGCCGGTGACCAAGGCCGGCTGGATCTGCCTGGGCCTGGACGCCTGGCTGATCGGCGGTTCGCTGCTGACCCTGGCCTGGAGTCTGGCGCTCGCCCAGGCGGCGAAGGCCGAGGGCGGATCCAGCGTGGCGCACGCCGCGCTCTCGGTGGCGTACCCGCTGCTCGACATCGCCCTGGTCAGCATGGTGCTCGCGCTGCACTTCAGGCGGTCGCCCGTGTGCAGGTCCGCCGTCAACACGGCCATCGGCGCGCTCGCCCTGACGGTGATGTGCGACGCCCTGTTCACCTCACCGCTGCTGCACAACAGCTACCGCTCCGGGCAGTTGCTCGACGCGGGCTGGTTCGCCGGCTCCCTGCTGCTCGCCTACGCACCCTGGGCCGCCTCCCGGCACGGACGGCGGGCGCCGGACGAGCAGGGCTCCGGCGGGCACACCCGCGTGGTGCGCGAACACGTGCCCGGGCAGCGCGGCACCGGCCATCAGCCCACGCCGCCCTCCGTACCGTCCGCCACGTCCCCTTCCACGTCCCCTTCCACGTCCCCTTCCCTGCCCGGACCGGGACAGGGCGGCGAGCGGGGCCGCTACCCGGCCGCCCGGCCCATCGCCGGATCCCTGGCCGCGCTCACGCCGTACCTCGCGGCCGCCGTCTGCACCCTGGGTATCCTCTACAACGTGCTCAACGGCCGCAGCGTCGACCGCGTCGTGCTCCTGACCGGCGGCACCGTGGTGCTCGCGCTCGTCGTCCGGCAGGGCATCATGCTGCTCGACAACATCGTCCTCACCCAGGAACTGGCCCAGAAGGAGAACCACTTCCGCTCCCTGGTCCAGGGTTCGAGCGACGTCATCATGATCGCCGCGCCCAACGGCATCCTCCGCTACGTCTCCCCGGCCGCCGCCGGTGTCTACGGACGCCCGGCGGAGGAACTGGTGGGCAGCGAACTGGCCGGGCTCATCCACCCCGAGGACCTCGGGTGCGTGGTGCACGAGGTGCGCCGGTTCCTCGCCGCCAGCCCGGTCGAGGAACCCACCACACGCATCGAGTGCCGCTTCCGCTCCGGCGAGGGAGGCTGGCTCAACGTCGAGTCGACGGTCAACCGGCACCACGGCGGCCTCATCTTCAACAGCCGGGACGTCACCGAAAGAGTGCGCCTCCAGGCGCAGCTCCAGCACAACGCCGAACACGACCCGCTCACCGACCTGCCCAACCGCGCCCTGTTCACCCGGCGCGTCCAGCAGGCCCTCTCCGGCCGCCGCGCCTCCGACCGGGGTGCCGCCCTGCGCGGCACGGCGGTGCTCTTCATCGACCTCGACGGCTTCAAGGGCGTCAACGACACCATCGGGCACCAGGCCGGGGACGAGCTGCTCGTCCAGGCCGCCCGCAGACTCCACGAGGCCGTCCGCAAGGGGGACACCGCCTCCAGACTGGGCGGCGACGAGTTCGCGGCCCTGATCGTCGGGGACGGCGCCCGGGACCGGGCCGCCCGCGAGGGCCACATCCGGGAGCTGGCCGACCGGCTCCGGCTGACCCTCTCCCAGCCCTACCTCATCGACGGCAACGAGGTCCGGGTCAACGCCTCCATCGGCGTCGCCTTCGCCGAACCGGGCCTCGGTGCCGGTGAGTTGCTGCGCAACGCCGACCTCGCCATGTACCGGGCCAAGGCGGGCGGCAAGGGACGCGTCGAGCTGTACCGGCCGCAGATGCAGCAGGACGTCGTACGCAAGGCCGAGCTGGCCACGCGCCTGCGGGCCGCGCTGCACGACGGGGAGTTCGCGCTGCTGCACCAGCCGGTGGTCTCCCTGACGGACGGCCGGATCACGTCGGTCTGCGCCCAGGCGCGGTGGCGCTCCTCGCAGGGCGTGCTGTTCACCCCCGCCGAGTTCCTGCGGGTGTCCGAGGACGGCGACAGAACCGCCGAACTGGACCGCTGGGTACTCCGCGAGGCCGTCGAGCAGGCCGCCGAACGCGCGGCGGCCGGGCTCTCCGTGACCGTGGCCATACGCATCGGCGCCCGCCGCCTGCTGGACCGCTCCATGCCGCTGGGCTCCGTCGAGGCCCTGCTGACCCGGCACGGGCTGCCCCCGGGCGCTCTTGTGATCGAGCTGTCGGACATCGACCCACGGGTCGGCCTCGACGAGCTGGACCGCCGGCTGAACGCCCTGCGCAGGGTCGGGGTCCGGATCGCGCTGGACGGCTTCGGCAGCGGCTACGCGGCGATCACCGCGCTGCGGCGGCTGCCGGTGGACGTCCTCAAGCTGGACCGCGGTCTGATCGAGGGCGTCGTGGAGTCCGCGCGGCTGCACAAGATCACCAGCGGTCTGCTGCGCATCGCCACCGACCTCGGGCTGAAGTCCGTCGCCGACGGCGTCGACCTGCCCGAGCAGATCGTCGCCCTGCGCGCGATGGGCTGCACGCACGGACAGGGCATGGCGTTCTCCGGGGCGCTGGACGAGTACCGGCTGCGCAGAGCGCTCGGAACCGGCCACTACCCGGTGCCGCACGGCCCGGCCGAACCGGCCTTCGCGGGCGGCGGTGCCGGGGTGTTCACCAAGGGCGTCGGCGGTCCCGGCGCGGGCCAGGTGGCCGGCGGTGTGGCCTCCGGGCTGCCGGCCGTCCTGAGTGGTGGCACGGCGCTGCGCTCACATAATGAGACTCCCGTCCCACCCACTTGACAGTGAGTGTGCGCCGGAGGGAAGGTCAGTGCCATGCGCACCCGAATTCTCGTACTTGGAAAGCGCGTCGGCTGAAGCTGGTGACGTCCGGACCGACCCGGACTCCCCGCGACCCACACCGACGCGCTCCCCTCGCTTGCCTTATGGCACGAGGGGTTTTTTGTTGCACAGGCACCTGCCGAGCAGCAGCACAGATCGCCCAAACCTCGCAAAAACCCTCAGCATCGAGAAGAGAACGCCGATGACCGAGCAGGCCACCGGGGCTCACCCGCAGCCCCGGCCCCGATCCGGAGGACAGTCCGCCCCCGAGCACGTCACGGGTGCGCAGTCCCTCATTCGCTCTCTCGAGGAGGTCGGCGCCGACACCGTATTCGGCATCCCCGGTGGCACGATCCTTCCGGCCTACGACCCGCTGATGGACTCCACCAGGGTGCGCCACGTCCTGGTCCGTCACGAGCAGGGCGCCGGCCACGCGGCCACGGGCTACGCCCAGGCCACCGGCAAGGTCGGCGTCTGCATGGCGACCTCGGGCCCCGGGGCCACCAACCTGGTCACCCCGATCGCCGACGCCAACCTGGACTCCGTGCCGCTGGTCGCGATCACCGGGCAGGTGGTCTCCTCCGCGATCGGCACGGATGCCTTCCAGGAGGCGGACATCGTCGGCATCACCATGCCGATCACCAAGCACAGCTTCCTGGTCACCAAGGCGGAGGACATCCCCCGGGTGATCGCGCAGGCGTTCCACATCGCCTCGACCGGCCGTCCCGGCCCCGTCCTGGTCGACATCCCCAAGGACATCCTCCAGAAGAAGACCACCTTCTCCTGGCCCCCGGTCATGGACCTGCCCGGCTACCGCCCGGTCACCAAGCCGCACGCCAAGCAGATCCGCGAGGCGGCCAAGCTCATCACCGCCGCCAAGCGCCCCGTGCTCTACGTCGGCGGAGGTGTCCTCAAGGCGAAGGCCACCGCCGAGCTGAAGGTCCTCGCCGAACTCACCGGAGCGCCCGTCACCACCACCCTGATGGCGCTCGGCGCGTTCCCCGACAGCCACCCGCTGCACGTGGGAATGCCGGGCATGCACGGTGCGGTCACCGCCGTCACCGCGCTGCAGAAGGCCGACCTGATCGTCGCCCTCGGAGCCCGTTTCGACGACCGCGTCACCGGCAAGCTGGACAGCTTCGCCCCGCACGCCAAGATCGTCCACGCCGACATCGACCCGGCCGAGATCGGCAAGAACCGCGCCGCCGACGTGCCGATCGTCGGCGACGCCCGCGAGGTCATCGCCGACCTCGTGCAGGCCGTCCAGAAGGAGCACGACGAGGGCAACAAGGGCGACTACGGCTCCTGGTGGAAGGACCTGAGCCGCTGGCGCGACACCTACCCCCTGGGCTACGACCAGCCCGAGGACGGCTCGCTCTCCCCGCAGCAGGTCATCGAGCGCGTCGGACAGCTGGCGCCCGAGGGCACGATCTTCGCGGCCGGCGTCGGCCAGCACCAGATGTGGGCCGCGCACTTCGTGCAGTACGACAAGCCCGCCACCTGGCTGAACTCCGGCGGCGCCGGAACGATGGGCTACGCCGTCCCGGCCGCCATGGGTGCCCAGGCCGGCATGCCCGACCGCACCGTCTGGGCGATCGACGGCGACGGCTGTTTCCAGATGACCAACCAGGAACTGACCACCTGCGCCCTGAACAACATCCCCATCAAGGTCGCCGTCATCAACAACGGCGCCCTCGGGATGGTCCGCCAGTGGCAGACCCTGTTCTACAACCAGCGGTACTCCAACACGGTGCTGCACTCCGGCCCCGACGACGTCAACCCTCAGGCCCGCGGCACCCGCGTCCCCGACTTCGTGAAGCTGTCGGAGGCCATGGGCTGCTACGCCATCCGCTGCGAGGACCCCGCCGACCTCGACAAGGTGATCGAGGAGGCCAACTCGATCAACGACCGCCCCGTCGTCGTCGACTTCATCGTCCACGAGGACGCGATGGTGTGGCCGATGGTCGCCGCCGGCACCTCCAACGACGAGATCATGGCCGCCCGGGACGTCCGCCCCGACTTCGGCGACAACGAAGACGACTGAGCGAGAGAGACCGAAGAGACCATGTCCAAGCACACGCTCTCCGTCCTGGTGGAGAACACCCCCGGCGTCCTGGCGCGGATCACCGCCCTCTTCTCCCGCCGCGGCTTCAACATCGACTCGCTCGCCGTCGGCGTCACCGAGCACCCCGACATCTCCCGCATCACCATCGTGGTGAGCGTCGAGGACTTCCCGCTCGAGCAGGTCACCAAGCAGCTCAACAAGCTGGTCAACGTGCTCAAGATCGTCGAGCTGGAGCCCACCCAGGCCGTCCAGCGCGAACTCGTTCTGGTGAAGGTGCGCTCCGACAACGAGACGCGCTCCCAGATCGTCGAGATCGTCCAGCTGTTCCGTGCCAAGACCGTCGACGTCTCCCCGGAGGCCGTCACCATCGAGGCCACCGGGAGCAGCGACAAGCTGACCGCCATGCTCCGGATGCTGGAACCGTACGGCATCAAGGAGCTCGTCCAGTCCGGCACGATCGCCATCGGCCGCGGCGCCCGTTCGATCACGGACCGCTCGCTGCGCGCACTCGACCGGTCCGCGTAACAACGGAAACGGTCCGCACCACGACGGAAACGGGCGGCCGGGTACACCGCCGGCCGCCCGCATTCCGAGACCCCGAAACTTCGCCTCCCCCCACCGGCATACGGTGGGACGCAACACCTGCACACAAGGAGATAACCCAGTGGCCGAGCTGTTCTACGACGCCGACGCCGACCTGTCCATCATCCAGGGCCGCAAGGTCGCGGTCATCGGGTACGGCAGCCAGGGCCACGCCCACGCCCTGTCGCTGCGCGACTCCGGTGTCGACGTGCGCGTCGGTCTGCACGAGGGCTCCAAGTCCAAGGCCAAGGCCGAGGAGCAGGGCCTGCGCGTGGTGAGCCCGTCCGAGGCCGCCGCCGAGGCCGACGTCATCATGATCCTGGTCCCGGACCCGATCCAGGCCGAGGTCTACGAGAAGGACATCAAGGACAACCTGAAGGACGGCGACGCGCTGTTCTTCGGCCACGGCCTGAACATCCGCTACGGCTTCATCAAGCCCCCGGCCGGCGTGGACGTCTGCATGGTCGCCCCCAAGGGCCCGGGCCACCTGGTGCGCCGTCAGTACGAGGAGGGCCGCGGCGTTCCCTGCATCGCCGCCGTCGAGCAGGACGCCACGGGCAACGGCTTCGCGCTGGCCCTGTCGTACGCGAAGGGCATCGGCGGCACCCGCGCCGGCGTCATCAAGACGACCTTCACCGAGGAGACCGAGACCGACCTCTTCGGCGAGCAGGCCGTCCTGTGCGGTGGCACGGCCGCGCTGGTCAAGGCGGGCTTCGAGACCCTGACCGAGGCCGGCTACCAGCCGGAGATCGCCTACTTCGAGTGCCTGCACGAGCTGAAGCTGATCGTGGACCTCATGTACGAGGGCGGCCTGGAGAAGATGCGCTGGTCGATCTCCGAGACCGCCGAGTGGGGCGACTACGTCACCGGCCCGCGGATCATCACCGACGCCACCAAGGCCGAGATGAAGAAGGTCCTCGCCGAGATCCAGGACGGCACCTTCGCCAAGAACTGGATGGACGAGTACCACGGCGGTCTGAAGAAGTACAACGAGTACAAGAAGCAGGACTCCGAGCACCTCCTGGAGACCACCGGCAAGGAGCTGCGCAAGCTCATGAGCTGGGTCGACGAAGAGGCATAGGTCTTTGCCCCGTGGGGGTGCCCGGCGCGCCGGGCACCCCCACGGGATCCACTTCCGGGTGATGCTTCCGCAGAGGCGCAGGACACTGCCCGCCACGCCACTAGACTGCTGAACACATACGCGTCAGGCCCACAGCGTCGTGCGTCTTCCACGCGGCTAGCAACCCTCCGCATGCGGCCGTCGGGACGGCCGTCCGCATTGGACTTGTGAGGACTCACGTGAGCTCGAAACCCGTCGTACTCATCGCCGAAGAGCTGTCGCCCGCGACCGTGGACGCGCTCGGCCCCGACTTCGAGATCCGCCAGTGCAACGGCGCGGACCGGGCCGAACTGCTCCCCGCCATCGCCGACGTGGACGCGATCCTGGTCCGCTCCGCCACCAAGGTCGACGCCGAGGCCGTGGCCGCCGCCAAGAAGCTCAAGGTCGTCGCCCGCGCCGGTGTCGGCCTGGACAACGTCGACGTCTCCGCCGCCACCAAGGCCGGCGTGATGGTGGTCAACGCCCCGACCTCCAACATCGTCACCGCCGCCGAGCTGGCCTGCGGCCTGATCGTCGCCACCGCCCGCAACATCCCGCAGGCCAACGCCGCGCTCAAGAACGGCGAGTGGAAGCGCAGCAAGTACACCGGCGTCGAGCTGGCCGAGAAGACCCTCGGCGTCGTCGGCCTCGGCCGCATCGGCGCGCTCGTCGCGCAGCGCATGTCGGCCTTCGGCATGAAGGTCGTCGCCTACGACCCCTACGTGCAGCCCGCGCGGGCCGCGCAGATGGGCGTCAAGGTGCTGTCCCTCGACGAGCTGCTCGAGGTCTCCGACTTCATCACCGTCCACCTGCCCAAGACCCCCGAGACCCTCGGCCTGATCGGCGACGAGGCGCTGCGCAAGGTCAAGCCGAGCGTCCGCATCGTCAACGCCGCGCGCGGCGGCATCGTCGACGAGGAGGCGCTGTACTCGGCGCTCAAGGAGGGCCGCGTCGCCGGCGCCGGCCTCGACGTGTACGCCAAGGAGCCGTGCACCGACTCGCCGCTGTTCGAGTTCGACCAGGTGGTCTGCACCCCGCACCTCGGCGCCTCCACCGACGAGGCCCAGGAGAAGGCCGGCATCGCCGTCGCCAAGTCGGTCCGCCTCGCCCTCGCCGGTGAGCTGGTCCCCGACGCGGTCAACGTCCAGGGCGGCGTCATCGCCGAGGACGTCAAGCCGGGCCTGCCGCTCGCCGAGCGCCTCGGCCGCATCTTCACCGCGCTCGCCGGTGAGGTCGCCGTCCGCCTCGACGTCGAGGTCTACGGCGAGATCACCCAGCACGACGTGAAGGTGCTGGAGCTGTCCGCCCTCAAGGGCGTCTTCGAGGACGTCGTCGACGAGACGGTGTCGTACGTCAACGCCCCGCTGTTCGCCCAGGAGCGCGGCGTCGAGGTCCGGCTGACCACCAGCTCGGAGTCGCCGGAGCACCGCAACGTCGTCATCGTGCGCGGCACCCTCTCGGACGGCGAGGAGGTGTCGGTCTCCGGCACGCTGGCCGGCCCGAAGCACCTGCAGAAGATCGTCGCCATCGGCGAGTACGACGTGGACCTCGCCCTCGCCGACCACATGGTCGTCCTGCGCTACGAGGACCGTCCCGGCGTCGTCGGCACCGTCGGCCGGATCATCGGCGAGGCGGGTCTCAACATCGCCGGCATGCAGGTCGCCCGCGCGACGGTCGGCGGCGAGGCGCTGGCCGTGCTGACCGTCGACGACACGGTGCCCGCCGGGGTGCTGGCGGAGGTCTCGGCGGAGATCGGCGCGACGTCCGCCCGGTCCGTCAACCTCGTCTGAGGCGGCCGTGCCCGGGGGCTGCCGCCCCCGGGACCCCCGCTCACGGCCCTGAACGGGCCTCGTGCTCAAACTCCCCCAGAGGGGGCACCCCCAAGCGGGCTGAGTCGGTCAGCCTCTCCGGCGTTTGCCGTTTCCGCCTCCGGCCGCACCCGGATGTTGCGCAGCCCCAGTGCCGCCAGCGCCGCCGCCCCGAGGAGCAGCAGCGCCCCCGCCGCAGCGGCGCCCCGCATTCCGTCGGTGAACGCCTCGCGTGCCGCCGTGGCCAGGGCGTCTCCCGCGCGCCCGGGAAGTCCGGCGGCGACGGACAGCGCGCCGCCCAGCGTCTCCTGCGCCGGTTCGGGCGCGTCCGAGGGAACACCGTGGCGGTAGAGGGCCGTACCGATGGAACCGAGGGTGGCCATGCCCAGGGCGCCGCCGAACTCGGTGCCGGTCTCCAGCAGTGAGGAGGCCGCGCCCGCCTTCTCGACCGGCGCCGAGCCGAGGGCCAGGTCGGTGAGCTGGGACATCACCACGACGATGCCGGCGGCGAGGACGCCGCACGCGGCCAGCACCAGCCACAGCGAGTCCGTACCGGCCAGGGCGAGGAGCCCGTAGCCGCCCGCCGCGACGGCGAATCCGGCCGTCACGAGGTACGCGCGCTCGACACCGCGCTGGGCCAGTTGGGCGGCGACCGGTGCGGCGGCGCCGATGAGCACCGACGGCAGCAGGCTCCACAGCGCGGCCTCCAGCGCGCTCTTGCCCAGGACCGACTGGAGGTACTGGGTGGTGAAGTACGCCGAGCCCAGCATCCCGAAGGCCGACAGGGTGTTGAGGACCAGTGCCGGGGTGAAACCGTGCCCGCGGAAGAGGGCGGGCGAGATCATCGGCGATGCCGAGGTGCGCTGGCGGTGCACGAACAGCGCCGCGAAGAGCAGACCGACGGTGATCGAGACGACGTAGCGGACGTTCCAGCCCTCCGAGGGCAGCTCCTTGAGGCCGTAGACCACGGGGAGGACCGCCGCCATCGACAGCGGGACGCTCAGCCAGTCGAAGCGGCCGGGGGACGGGCTCTTCGACTCGGGGAGCAGCACCGGGCCGAGGACCAGCAGCAGGGCCATCGCGGGCAGGTTGACCAGGAAGACCGAGCCCCACCAGAAGTGCTCCACGAGGACGCCGCTCATCACCGAGCCGAGCGCGATCCCGGCCGTCATCACCCCGGACCACAGTCCGATCGCCTTCGCCCGCTGGGCGGGGTCGGTGAACATCGTGCGGACCAGCGCCATCGTCGACGGCATCAGGGTGGCGCCGCCGATGCCGAGGACCGCGCGGGCCGCGATCAGCGTCTCGGCGGTGTGCGCGTAGGCGGCGAGCACGGAGGCGGCGCCGAAGGCCACCGCGCCGATGAGGAGGAGCCTGCGCCGGCCGATGCGGTCACCCAGCGAGCCCATCGTCATCAGCAGACCGGCCAGGACGAAGCCGTAGATGTCGAAGATCCACAGCTGCTGGGTGCCGCTGGGGTCGAGGTCGGCGCTGATCTGGGGGATCGCGAAGTAGAGGACGGAGACGTCCATCGAGACCAGCAGCAGCGGAAGCATCAGTACGCCCAGCGCGGTCCACTCACGGCGACCGGCCCGGGACGGGATCGTTGTCATGACCGGGACTGTACGCACGTCTTAAACGCTTGTCTAGAACGGCCGTTTAATACATGCGTATGGGTGGCTGGGTAAGGTGTCGGCATGGGACACCGTGAGGATCTGCTCGAGGGCGCCAAGCGCTGCCTGCTGGACAAGGGGTTCGCGCGCACGACCGCGCGGGACATCGTCAAGGAGTCGGGCACCAACCTGGCGTCCATCGGCTACCACTACGGGTCGAAGGACGTCCTGCTCGCCCAGGCGTACATCGAGCTGATCGAGGCGATGGGGGGCGCCTTCGAGGGGGAGGGCCCCGCGCTGGACGACACGGAACCGGGCTCGGTCGAGCGGTTCCAGCAGGTGTGGTCCAACATCATCGGCACCATGCGGGAGCCCGGCTCCATCTGGCGCCTCAGCATGGAAGTGCTGGTCATGGGCGACCGGATGCCCGAGCTGCGCGACCACCTCGGCCGCGCCCAGCGCGAGGCCGGACGCGGCATCATCCCCCTGCTCATGGGCGGCAGGGAGGAGGACGTCACGGACGAGACGACGGACACCCTGGGCACGTTCTACGTCACCCTGATGACCGGTCTCATCGCCCAGTGGACCTTCGACCCGCAGAGCGCACCCGACGCCGACGCGCTGACCGAGGGCCTGCGCCGGGTGATCGGGGCCGCTACAGGCGACGCGCCTTGAGCACCATGTGCAGCAGCAGCCGGTCCTCGCCGTCGTCCAGGTCCAGGCCCGTGAGCTGTTCGACGCGGGACAGCCGGTAGTACAGCGTCTGGCGGTGGACGCCCAGCTCGGCGGCGGTGCGGCCGGCCTGCCCCGCGCAGTCCAGGTACACCTCCGCGGTGCGGGCGAGTTCGCGGTGGGCGGGGGAGAGCAGGGCGCGTACGGCGGGATCGTCGGCGGAGCGCGGGGGCAGCGAGGTCAGCAGGCGGAACGCCCCGATCGACGTCCACTGCGCGACCGGCCCGAACCGCTCCTCCGCCCGCGCCGCCCGGGCCGCCGCCGACGCCTCCGACCAGGCCGCCCCCAGGTCGGCGAGACCCGTGCGCGGCGCGGAGACACCGGCCGCGGCGCCACCCGCCGGGCCGCCCCGGCCCGTGGCCGTCCCCGCCCGCTCCAGCAGCCGCCCCGCCGCCGACGTCGCCGGGGTCTGCACCTCCGCCGAGCGCAGCCGGACCAGGAGCGCGAGCGACACGGCCGAGACCCCCCACGGCACCGTGCACAGTGCCGTGGCCCCCGGCACCGTACGGACCGAGGGCGCGTCGTCGGGATCGGCCGAGGGCCAGGGCGCCACGCACACCACCGCATGCGGGGTCTCGGCCCGGGCGCCCAGCGCGCTGCGCAGCTCCGCCACGGCCATGTCCCGCTGCCAGTCCCGCTCGGCCGTCAGTACCGCCCGCAGCTCCCGGCTCAGGTCCGCGCCGTGCTGCGCCTCGTCGGCGAGCAGCGCCCCGATCCGCGCCGTCACCTCCATGGCCGCCGCCAGCTGCCGCTCGGTCGGCCCCGGGTCGGTGTCCAGCAGCCAGACATAGCCGAGGACCACACCCCGATGGCGTACCGGCAGACAGGTGCGCCCCCGGTACACCCCCGCCTCGGGGGTCGGCGGGATGCGGACCGGGCCGGTCGCGCGGGTGATGCCGAAGCTCTCGAACCAGGCCCGGACCGCGGCGGTGGAGCGCCGGGTGAGGATCGAGCGGGTGCGCACCGGGTCCAGGACGGAGGGGTCCAGGTCGCCCTCGCTGTCGTAGGCGCCGAAGGCGATCAGCTCGAAGTCGCGGTTCTCCAGCGTCGCGGGCGCGCCCAGCAGCTCGGAGAGCTCGTCGACCAGCTCCTGGTAGTCACCACGGGTCCCACCGGTGCCTGTGGAACCTCTGGAATCGGACGTCACCCGGGCATTCTGCCGCATTTGCGCGCGGCCTTCATACATCTGTCTGAGATCCGCGGCACGGATGCGTGACAGCTGTCGATGGCCGACGATCGGGGTCATCCTTAGATTTCACGGTGGTTCTCCGTGCCGTTCCCCTTACGTCGGGCAGCGGCCCCTGTGTTGGTTGGTAAGTGGAGGTGCCCCGTGCTGGGTCCCGTGATTCTCGCCGCGTCGCGCAGCGACCGGATGCGTCGTCTCGTCTCGGCCGCGCCCGTGACCAAGCCGGTCGTCGACCGGTTCATCCCCGGCGAGACGGTCGACCAGATCGTGCCGATCGTCCGGGAGCTCACCGATCAGGGCCTGGAACTGACGATGGACGTCGTCGGCGAGGACATCACCACCCCCGCGCAGGCCGAGGCCGCCCGCGACGCCTACCTGGAGCTGATCGACCGGCTCAAGCCGCTCGAGCTGGGCACCCGCGCCGAGATGTCCGTCAAGCTCTCGATGTTCGGCCAGGCGCTGGACGGCGGCCACGAGCTGGCCCTGGGCAACGTCCGCCCGGTCGTCGAGGCCGCGGCCGAGATCGGCACCACGGTCACGCTCGACGCCGAGGACCACACCACCCTCGACTCGATGTTCGCCATCCACGAGGAGCTGCGGAAGGACTTCCCGCAGACCGGCTGCGTCATCCAGGCCTACCTCTTCCGCACCGAGGCCGACGCGCGCCGGCTCGCCGACAGCGGCTCTCGCGTACGGTTGGTGAAGGGCGCCTACAAGGAGCCCGCAGAGGTCGCGTACCAGCAGCGCCACGAGATCGACAAGGCGTACGTCCGCATCCTGCGCACGCTGATGGAGGGCGAGGGCTACCCGATGATCGGGTCGCACGACCCGCGCCTGATCTCCATCGGCCAGGAGCTGGCCCGCACGGCCGGACGCAAGCTCGACGAGTACGAGTTCCAGATGCTGTACGGCATCCGCGGCGACGAGCACCTGCGCCTGGCCGCCGAGGGCCACCGGATGCGCGTCTACACCGCCTACGGCACCGACTGGTACGGCTACTTCATGCGCCGTCTGGCGGAGAAGCCGGCCAACCTCCGGTTCTTCGCCCGCTCGATGGTCAGCAAGGGCTGAGCCCGCACCCGCTCGCACAACCCGCTCAGTAAGGAGTTACCGAACTCATGGACGCTGTGACCCAGGTCCCCACCCCCGTCAACGAGCCGGTGCACGGCTACGCGCCCGGTTCCCCGGAGCGTGCCCGCCTGGAGGCCAAGCTCAAGGAGCTGGCCGACAATCCGGTCGACCTGCCCTGCACCATCGGCGGTGTGAAGCGGATGGGCGGCGGCGAGCGCTTCGACGTCGTGCAGCCGCACAACCACAAGTCCCGCCTGGGCACCTACGCCAACGCCACGCAGGCGGACGCCCAGGACGCGATCGACGCCGCCCTGGCCGCCGCCCCCGCGTGGCGCGCGATGTCCTTCGACGACCGCGCGGCGATCATCCTGCGCGCCGCCGAGCTGCTGTCGGGTCCCTGGCGCGAGACCATCGCCGCCTCCACCATGCTCGGCCAGTCCAAGACCGCCCAGCAGGCCGAGATCGACAGCCCCTGCGAGCTGATCGACTTCTGGCGCTTCAACGTCCACTACGCCCGCAACATCCTGGCCGAGCAGCCCCCGGCCAACTCCCAGGGCGTGTGGAACCGCATGGACCACCGCCCGCTGGAGGGCTTCGTCTACGCGATCACGCCGTTCAACTTCAGCGCGATCGCGGCCAACCTGCCCACCGCCCCGGCCCTGATGGGCAACGTGGTGGTCTGGAAGCCGTCCCCGACGCAGACCCACGCCGCCGTGCTGCTCATGCAGCTCCTGGAGGAGGCCGGGCTGCCCAAGGGCGTCATCAACCTGGTCACCGGCGACGGCATCGCGGTCTCCGAGGTCGCCCTGGAGCACCGGGACCTCGCGGGCATCCACTTCACCGGCTCGACCAAGACCTTCCAGCACCTGTGGAAGACGGTCGGCAACAACATCGAGAAGTACCGCACCTACCCGCGCCTGGTCGGCGAGACCGGCGGCAAGGACTTCCTCGTCGCCCACCCGAGCGCCGACCGCGCCGTGCTCAAGACCGCGCTGACCCGTGGCGCCTTCGAGTACCAGGGCCAGAAGTGCAGCGCCACCTCCCGCGCCTACATCCCGGCGTCCATCTGGAACGACGGGTTCAAGGAGGAGTTCGCCGCCGAGGTCGACTACCTCACCATGGGTGACGTCACCGACCTGTCGAACTTCATCGGCGCCGTCATCGACGAGCGGTCCTTCGCCAAGAACAAGGCCGCCATCGACCGGGCCAAGGAGGACGAGACCTGCACGATCGTCGCGGGCGGCTCCTACGACGACTCGGTCGGCTACTTCGTCCGCCCGACCGTCGTCGAGTGCACCGACCCGGAGAACGAGGTCTTCCGGACCGAGTACTTCGGCCCCTTCCTCGCCGTGCACGTGTACGACGACAGCGCCGACGACGCGTACGACGCGATGCTGACCCAGATGGAGTCGGTGTCGGACTACGCGCTCACCGGCTCGGTCATCTCCAACGACCGCGCGGCGGCGGCGTACACGATGGAGAAGCTGCGCTACGCGGCCGGCAACTTCTACATCAACGACAAGTCGACCGGTGCCGTCGTCGGCCAGCAGCCCTTCGGCGGCGGCCGCGCCTCCGGCACCAACGACAAGGCCGGCGCCCCGCAGAACCTGATGCGCTGGACGCTGACCCGCGCCATCAAGGAGACGCTGGTCGCGCCGACCGACTACTCGTACCCGCACATGGGCTGACACCCGCGCGCGAACCGCCCGGCGGGCCAGGTCGACCGACCTGGCCCGCCGGGCGTTTTGGCAGGTCGGGGAGGTGTGAGCGAGGGCACCGTCTCAGATAGTAGGAAGTCCGAGTAATTGTGCAGACAGACGCGGCGGGCTCCCTTAACTTTGTAGAAGCCGAACGTTCCGCTCGATCGAGCGAGGGCGGCCGTGAGCCCGTGGCCCGTGCAGGCAACCCCTGCGGCACCGTGCTCCCCGCCCCTTCCGGCCCTACGCAATCCCCTTTCTCCGCACCTCCGTGTGCTGTGCCGAAGGAGTCGATTCCCATGGCCGAGACCACCGTCCGCCGCCGAGTCCGCCACCTCTCCCGTACCAGCGACTCCGACCGCAAGAACGCCGCGGCCGCCCTCCAGCGCGCCCTCGACCGCCGGGACAACGGCGGCGCCACCGGTCACTGAGCGGCGCGGACGACAGTGGCGTCCGCATGGCGGACGCCTCATGTCATCCCGTGGGACGAGCGATAGGGTGCCGTCATGTCTCGCAGCCTCAATCTCGCAGTGATTCCCGGTGACGGCATCGGCCAGGAGGTCGTGGCCGAGGGTCTCAAGGTCCTCTCCGCCGTCCTTCCGCAGGATGTGAAGCTGGAGACCAAGGAGTTCGACTTCGGCGCCCGGCGCTACCACGCCACCGGTGAGACCCTCACCGACGCCGACCTCGACGCCCTCAAGGGCCACGACGCCATCCTGCTCGGCGCGATCGGCGACCCCTCGGTGCCGTCCGGCGTCCTGGAGCGCGGCTTCCTGCTCAAGCTCCGCTTCGCCTTCGACCACCACGTCAATCTGCGCCCGAGCAAGCTCCTGCCCGGCGTCGCCACCCCGCTCGCCGGCCAGCCCGAGATCGACTTCGTCGTCGTCCGCGAGGGCACCGAGGGCCCGTACACGGGCAACGGCGGCACCATCCGCAAGGGCACCGAGCACGAGGTCGCCACCGAGGTCTCCGTCAACACGGCCTACGGCGTCGAGCGCGTCGTCCGGGACGCCTTCGCCCGCGCCCAGGCCCGCCCCCGCAAGAAGCTCACGCTGGTCCACAAGAACAACGTGCTGACCTTCGCGGGCCACCTGTGGACCAACATCTTCAACAAGGTGGCGGAGGAGTTCCCCGAGGTCACCACCGACTACATCCACGTCGACGCCGCGACCATCTACCTGGTCACCGACCCGGCCCGGTTCGACGTGATCGTCACCGACAACCTGTTCGGCGACATCATCACCGACCTCGCCGCGGCCGTCTCCGGCGGCATCGGCGTCGCCGCCAGCGGGAACATCAACCCCTCCGGTGCCTTCCCCTCGATGTTCGAGCCGGTGCACGGCTCCGCGCCCGACATCGCCGGCCAGGGCAAGGCCGACCCGACCGCCACGGTCCTGTCCGTCGCCCTGCTGCTGCGTCACCTCGGGTACGAGGCCGAGGCGGCCCGCATCGAGGACGCGGTCTCCACCGACCTCGGCGAGCGCGGCGGCCTGCCCGCCCGTTCCACCTCGGAGATCGGCGACGCGCTCGCCGTACGAGTAGCCGGCTGACACCCGCCGCGCCACTCGATCGAATCCGTTTCGAAGCCGTCGGGTCCCAAAACAAGGCACCCGGCGGCTTTCTCCTGCGTCCGCCAGGTGCGACCATCGAACCCTGGGCCGCATTCACCCCGTTTCACCCGTCGCCGCCCACGCGTCCGTCCGTACGCCAGTCCGTGCGGGATAATCGAACGCGAAGCCGCGACGTGAGGGAATGCTCGGACGTCCTAGCACCGGCCACCGGCCGTACGGGCGTGATCGCGGCCCGTCACAATACGAACCGGTGAAGGACAGCCACCCATGACGACGCCCACGATCGAGCTCAAGCCCTCCGCCAACCCGCTCTCGGACTCCGAGCGCGCGGCGATCCTGGCCAACCCCGGGTTCGGCCGCCACTTCACCGACCACATGGTGACGATCAGGTGGACCGAGGGCCGCGGCTGGCACGACGGCCAGCTCGTGCCGTACGCCCCGCTCTCCCTCGACCCGGCCACCATGGTCCTGCACTACGCGCAGGAGATCTTCGAGGGCCTGAAGGCCTACCGCCGGCCCGACGGCTCCGTGGCCACCTTCCGCCCGGAGAAGAACGGCGCCCGCTTCCAGGCCTCCTCGCGCCGCCTGGGCATGCCGGAGCTTCCGGTCGACACCTTCATCGAGGCCTGTGACGCGCTGGTGAAGCAGGACGAGAAGTGGGTCCCGGCGCACGGCGGCGAGGAGTCCCTCTACCTGCGCCCCTTCATGATCGCCACCGAGGTCGGCCTGGGCGTCAAGCCGGCCAACGAGTACCTCTTCCTCGTCATCGCCTCCCCGGCCGGCGCCTACTTCCCCGGCGGCGTCAAGCCGGTCTCCATCTGGGTCTCCGAGGACCGCGTCCGTGCCGTCCCCGGCGGCATGGGCGACGCCAAGACCGGCGGCAACTACGCGGCGTCGCTGCTCGCGCAGGCGGAAGCGGCGACCAAGGGCTGCGACCAGGTGTGCTACCTCGACGCCATCGAGCGCAAGTGGGTCGAGGAACTGGGCGGCATGAACCTGTACTTCGTGTACGGCAACAAGATCATCACGCCTACCCTCACCGGCTCCATCCTGGAGGGCGTCACCCGCGACTCCCTGCTCACCGTCGCCCGTGACCTGGGCTACGAGGCGGAGGAGGGCCGCGTCTCCGTCGACCAGTGGCAGCGCGACTCGGAGAACGGCACCCTCACCGAGGTCTTCGCCTGTGGTACCGCGGCCGTGATCACCCCGGTCGGCACGGTCAAGCGGTCCGGCGCCGAGTGGCAGCAGAGCGGGGGCGAGACGGGCGAGGTGACGCAGCGGCTGCGGGACGCGCTGCTGGACATCCAGCGGGGGACCGTCGCGGACGTGCACGGCTGGATGCACACGCTGGCCTGACGCGGCCGCCGTGGGGGCGGGCCTCGCCGGGGGCTCCGCCCCCGGACCCCCGGCCTATGCCCGCCCGCCACCGGACTCGGTCGGACAAGAGGCGAGCAGCCCCTCCTCGGGCGCCGGCGCCACAGCGGCCCCCGGCGTGCACAGCACGTACACCACCCCGCCCACCAGCCCCGACAGCAGGAAGCTGCAGTCCACCCCGCCGGTGAGGGACAGCAGCGGACCCTCGTACGACGGCAGGGACACCGCGAGGACGCCGACCACCGCGCCCACCGCCCAGGCGAACGTCGCGGGGACGTTCCAGCCGGAGCGGTACCAGTAGATCCCGCCCCGAGCCCGGCGGTTGAAGACCTGGAGGGCGTCCGCGTCGTACACCCCCCGGCAGCGGACCGAGCCGATCATCGTGACGACCGCCCACGGGGTGCCGATCGCCGTCAGCAGCAGCACGAAGGACGTCATCGCCGACTGCGCCTCCCAGGCGTAGTGCCCGGCGAACACACAGGCCGTGGCGACGACGGCGACGGCGCAGGTGGCGCGGGCGCGGGAGGCGCGCGGCAGGATCGCGTCCAGGTCCAGGCCCATCGAGTACAGCATCAGGCCCGCGTTGCCGACCGAGCCGGCCGAGGCGGCCAGCAGCAGCGGGACCAGGTACCAGTCGGGGGCGGCGTCGACCAGCGGGCCCGCGTAGTCCAGTGCGGCCCGGGCGGCGTACGCCGTGAAGGTGCCGAAGAGCTGCGGGACCAGCAGGCCCAGCGTCAGCCCCAGCCAGGTCGCGTGCAGCACCCGGCGGGAGGAGAAGCGGGCCGGGGAGATGTAGCGGGTGTAGTCGCCGAGCAGTGTGATGAAGGCGATCGGCCCGGACAGTCCCGCGGCGACGGCGGCCAGCAGCCACGTCGGCCAGAACCCGCCCAGCAGGTGTCCGCCCGCCTCCGGCAGCGCGGCGGTGGTGAAGTCGGGGGCGTAGGCGATCACGCCGAGGACCAGCAGAGCCGTCATGCCGTAGGCCAGCACCTTGGACATCGCGAGCAGCACCCGGTAGCCGTAGACGGCGCCCGCGACGGTCGCGGCGGCGAGCAGGCCGTAGACGACGGCGTAGGTCGCACCGCCCTGCGGCAGGCCGAAGAGCCGGCCCAGCACGCCCGCCATCACGTCCCCGCCGATCCACACGGTCAGCGCGGTGTAGCCGAGGGCGAGGAGCAGGCCGACCACCGAGCCGACCAGCCGTCCGCGCACACCGAACTGGGCGCCCGAGGACGTCGACAGGTTGGTCCCGGTGCGCAGGGAGATCAGGGCCAGCGGTGCCGTGAAGACCGTGCCGACGACGGTCCCCGCGACCACCGAACTCACCGACGCCCACCAGCCGAGGCCGAAGGACGGCGGCAGCCAGCCGAAGACGATCACGCCCAGGCAGAGGTTGGACCCCAGCAGGATCGAGACCAGGTCCCGGGGCCCGCTGGTGCGTTCCGCTTCGGGGATGGTGTCGACTCCGCGCTGTTCTATCGGCATGGCTGGTCTCCTTCGACGGCCGCCTGAGGTTTAGAGCGACGTTCAATGTGACGGTTGCCCCGGCTGCTCGTCAACGGTTCCGTTGCATGTATTCCGCGTTTAGTGTGATGCTCGCGTTTAGAGTGGTGCTCTAATCTTGGGAAGGCAAGGAGGTGCCGCGTCGTGAGACTGACGCCCACGGAACGTGACCGGCTGCTGCTCTTCGGGGCGGCCGAGCTGGCCCGCGCCCGCCGCGCCCGCGGGCTCAGGCTGAACGTGCCGGAGGCGACCGCGCTGATCGCGGACACCGTGTGCGAGGCGGCCCGCGACGGCGCGCGGCTCGCCGAGGCCGTCGAGCGCGCCCGGTCCGTACTCGGACCGGACGACGTCCTGCCGGGCGTCGCGGACGTGGTCACCGAGGTGCACGTCGAGGCCGTCTTCGACGACGGCTCCCGCCTCGCGGTCGTCTCCGACCCCGTCGGGGGCGGCGGACTCGGCGCCGAGGCCCCCGGCGCCCTGCTGCCGGGGCCCGGACACGCCGAACCCGAGGCCGCGCTGCGTCTCCCGGTCGCCAACACCGCGACCGTGCCGGTCTCCGTGACCTCCCACTTCCACTTCTTCGAGGCCAACCCGCGCCTGGACTTCGACCGCGAGCGGGCCTACGGCATGCGCCTGGCCGTCCCCGCCGGGTCCTCGGTCCGCTTCGGCCCCGGCGAACGCGTCGAGGTGGGGCTCGTGCCGATCGGCGGTGCGCGCGTGGCCATCGGCTTCGCCGGTCTCGTCGACGGCCCGCTGGACGCGCCGGGAGCCAGGGAAGAGGCCCTGCGCCGGGCCGCCGCCTGCGGATATCTGGGAGCAGACCGATGAGCACCGACATCGACCCGTATGCCTACGCCGCAACCCACGGCCCCCGCGCCGGGGACCGGCTGCGCCTCGGCGACTCGGGGCTGGTGATCCGCGTCGAGTCCGACGCGCAGCGCCACGGCGACGAGTTCCTCGCCGGCTTCGGCAAGACCGCCCGCGACGGACTGCACCTCAGGGCCGCCGCCGTCCGCGAGACCTGCGACGTCGTGATCAGCAACGTGGTCGTGATCGACGCGGTGCAGGGCATCCGGAAGGTGTCCATCGGCATCCGCGAGGGGCGCATCCACGCCATCGGCCGGGCCGGCAACCCCGACACCCTCGACGGTGTCGACGTGGTCGTCGGCACGGGCACCTCGATCGTGTCCGGCGAGGGGCTCATCGCCACCGCCGGGGCCGTGGACACCCACGTCCACCTGCTCTCCCCGCGCATCATGGAGGCCTCGCTCGCCTCCGGCGTGACGACGGTCATCGGGCAGGAGTTCGGCCCCGTCTGGGGCGTCGGCGTCAACTCGCCCTGGGCGCTGAAGCACGCCTTCGGTGCGTTCGACGCCTGGCCCGTCAACATCGGCTTCCTGGGCCGGGGTTCCTCGTCCCACGACGCGCCGCTGATCGAGGCGCTGGCCGAGGGCGGCGCGAGCGGCTTCAAGGTGCACGAGGACATGGGCGCCCACACCCGCGCCCTCGACACCGCGCTGCGCGTCGCCGAGGAGCACGACGTCCAGGTCGCCCTGCACAGCGACGGCCTCAACGAATGCCTCTCCGTCGAGGACACCCTGCGGGTCCTGGAGGGCCGCACCATCCACGCCTTCCACATCGAGGGCTGCGGCGGGGGACACGTCCCCAACGTGCTGAAGATGGCCGGTGTCCCCAACGTCATCGGGTCCTCCACCAACCCCACCCTGCCCTTCGGCCGGGACGCGGTCGCCGAGCACTACGGCATGATCGTCTCCGTCCACGACCTCAAGACCGAGCTGCCGGGCGACGCCGCCATGGCCCGCGACCGCATCCGCGCCGGGACCATGGGCGCCGAGGACGTGCTGCACGACCTGGGCGCCATCGGCATCACCTCCTCCGACGCGCAGGGCATGGGCCGGGCCGGCGAGACCGTCCGCCGCACCTTCGCCATGGCCGGGAAGATGAAGGCCCAGTTCGGCGCCGAGGGGGACGACGACAACGAGCGCGTCCTGCGCTACATGGCCAAGCTGACCGTCAACCCCGCCATCGCCCACGGCCTGTCCCACGAGGTCGGCTCGATCGAGGTGGGCAAGCTGGCCGACATCGTGCTGTGGCGCCCGGACCACTTCGGCGCCAAGCCGCAGCTGGTCCTCAAGTCGGGCTTCCCGGCGTACGGCGTGGTCGGCGACCCGAACGCGGCCACCGACACCTGCGAACCCCTCGTCCTCGGGCCCCAGTTCGGCGCGCACGGCGCCACGCCCGCCGAGATATCGGTGGCCTTCGTCGCGCAGGCCGCCCTCGACCAGGGCGGCGACACCATGCCGACCCGCCGCCGCCGGGTCGCCGTGCGCGGCACCCGCGGCATCGGGCCGGCCGACCTGCGGCTGAACTCCCGCACCGGCGCGGTCGACGTCGACCAGCGCACCGGCCTGGTCACCCTCGACGGCGACCCGCTGCGCTCCGGACCCGCCGAGTCGGTCTCCCTCAACCGCCTCTACTTCCTCTGACCACTCTCTCGACCACTCTCCGACCTGGGACACCTCGATGACCTTCCGCATGCCGCCCGAGTGGGCCCCGCACGAACGCACCTGGATGGCCTGGCCCGGCCCCAACCCGACGTTCACCGACCCCGCGGAACTGGCCGGGGCCCGTGCGGCCTGGGCGTCCGTGGCCCGCGCGGTGCGCCGCTTCGAGCCGGTGACGATGGTGCACGGACCCGGTCAGGGCGACACCGCGCGCGAGCTGCTGGGCCCGGACGTCGACCTGGTGGAGCGGGAGCTGGACGACGCCTGGATGCGGGACATCGGCCCGACCTTCGTGACGGACGGGCAGGGCGGGCTCGCCGCCGTGGACTGGGTGTTCAACGGCTGGGGCGCCCAGGAGTGGGCCCGCTGGGAGCACGACTCCAAGATCGCCCGCCACGTCGCGGACCTCGCCGGTGTTCCCGCCCTGAGCAGCCCGCTGGTCAACGAGGGCGGCGCGATCCACGTCGACGGCGAGGGCACCGTCCTGCTGACCGACACCGTCCAGCTCGGCTCCGGCCGCAATCCCGGCTGGACCCGCGCGCAGGTCGAGGCGGAGATCCACGCCAAGCTCGGCACCAGCAAGGCGATCTGGCTCCCGCACGGCCTGGCCGGCGACTACGGCAGGTACGGCACCCAGGGCCACGTCGACATCGTCGCCGCCTTCGCGCGGCCCGGCACCGTCGTCGTGCACAGCCAGCGAGACCCCCGGCACCCCGACCACGAGCGCTCACAGCTCTACCTGGACATCCTGCGCGGCCGAACCGACGCCAAGGGCCGCCGCCTGGAGGTGGTCGAGGTTCCCGCCCCGACGGTGCTGAGGAACGAGGAGGGCGACTGGGTCGACTACTCGTACATCAACCACTACGTGTGCAACGGCGGCGTCGTCCTGTGCGCCTTCGGCGACCCCCACGACGAGATCGCGGCGGGCATCTTCCGCCGCCTCCACCCGGGCCGCACGGTGACCCTGGTGGACGCGCGTACGATCTTCGCGGGTGGCGGGGGCATCCACTGCATCACGCAGCAGCAGCCGAAGATCTAGAGGACCCGGGAGTGCACATGGCCGGTGGTGGGCGCAGGCAGGCCCCGCCCCGCGAGGACGTCCTCGCCGCCGCCATGGAGATGATCGCCGAGCGCGGCCTGGAGAAGCTCACCATGGCGGCGCTCGGCCGCGAGGTCGGCATGAGCAGCGGCCACCTCCTGTACTACTTCGGCTCCAAGGACGAACTGCTGCTGCGCACCCTGGAGTGGAGCGAGGGCCGCCTCGGCGCCGAGCGCGGCCGGCTGCTCACCCGGCCCGGCACCGCCCGCGAACGCCTCGGCGCCTACGTCGACCTGTACGTCCCCGACGGCCACCGCGACCCGCACTGGACGCTGTGGCTGGAGGTGTGGAACCGCTCGCAGAACGCCCCCGCGGAGGCCCGCGACCGGCAGGCCGCCATCGAGGGCGCCTGGCACCGCGACCTGGTCGCGCTGCTCGCCGAGGGCATCTCCCGCGGTGAGTTCCGCCCCGTCGACCCCGACCGCTTCGCCTCCCGGCTGCGGGCCCTCCTGGACGGCTTCGCGATCCACGTGGCGATCGGCCTGCGGGGCACGGACCGGGAGCAGGTGCTCGACCACGCGCGGGAGTTCCTCGCCGACGGACTCCTCGCGCGGTCCTGATCCGGACGACCGTCGCTCGCATTCTGAGACAGGCGGTGGACAGGGGGACGGAATGTGCCAGACTGCCCACGTGCTCTCGTTCGCCATGATTATTGGCAGCAGGCGCGCCGGTCCGCAGTGACCACCACGTACGACCAGGTACGGGTGGACACCGTCGTCCTCGACCCGCGCGCAGACCTCTCGCACCCGCGAGAGGTTTTTCGCTTTCCTGGCCCCACCCGAGCCGGGAAGAGAGCGCGAGGGATCATAGACGGACGGTGGAACCGGTCATTCCGGTAGACCGAGATCCCCAACAGGAGCCTTCAGATCATGACCGCAACCAGCGAACTCGACGATTCGTTCCACGTCTTCGACACCACCCTGCGCGACGGCGCGCAGCGCGAGGGCATCAACCTCACGGTCGCGGACAAGCTGGCCATCGCACGGCACCTGGACGACTTCGGTGTGGGCTTCATCGAGGGCGGCTGGCCCGGCGCCAACCCGCGGGACACCGAGTTCTTCGCCCGCGCCCGGCAGGAGATCGACTTCAAGCACGCCCAGCTGGTCGCCTTCGGCTCCACCCGCCGCGCGGGCGCCACCGCCGCCGAGGACCACCAGGTCAGGGCGCTGCTGGAGTCCGGCGCCGAGGTGATCACGCTGGTCGCCAAGTCGCACGACCGGCACGTCGAACTGGCTCTGCGCACCACGCTGGACGAGAACCTGGCGATGGTCGCCGACACGGTCTCCCACCTCAAGGCGCAGGGCCGCCGGGTCTTCGTCGACTGCGAGCACTTCTTCGACGGCTACCGCGCCAACCCCGAGTACGCGAAGTCCGTCGTACGCACCGCCTCCGAGGCCGGCGCCGACGTCGTCGTCCTGTGCGACACCAACGGCGGCATGCTCCCCGCGCAGATCCAGGCCGTCGTCGCCACGGTGCTCGCCGACACCGGCGCCCGGCTCGGCATCCACGCCCAGGACGACACCGGCTGCGCCGTCGCCAACACCCTCGCCGCCGTCGACGCGGGCGCGACCCACGTCCAGTGCACCGCCAACGGCTACGGCGAGCGCGTCGGCAACGCCAACCTGTTCCCGGTCGTCGCCGCGCTGGAGCTGAAGTACGGCAAGAAGGTGCTGCCCGAGGGCCGGCTGCGCGAGACGACCCGCATCTCCCACGCCATCGCCGAGGTCGTCAACCTCACGCCCTCCACCCACCAGCCCTACGTGGGCGTCTCCGCCTTCGCCCACAAGGCCGGCCTGCACGCGTCCGCGATCAAGGTCGACCCGGACCTCTACCAGCACATCGACCCCGAGCTGGTCGGCAACACCATGCGGATGCTGGTCTCCGACATGGCCGGCCGCGCCTCCATCGAGCTGAAGGGCAAGGAGCTCGGCATCGACCTCGGCGGCGACCGCGAGCTGGTCGGCCGGGTCGTGGAGCGGGTCAAGGAGCGCGAGCTGGCGGGCTACACGTACGAGGCCGCCGACGCGAGCTTCGAGCTGCTCCTGCGCGCCGAGGTCGAGCGCAGGCCGCTGAAGTACTTCGAGGTCGAGTCCTGGCGCGCGATCACCGAGGACCGCCCCGACGGCAGCCACGCCAACGAGGCCACGGTCAAGCTCTGGGCCAAGGGCGAGCGCATCGTCGCCACCGCCGAGGGCAACGGCCCGGTCAACGCCCTGGACCGGTCCCTGCGCGTCGCCCTGGAGAAGATCTACCCCGAGCTGGCCAAGCTCGACCTGGTCGACTACAAGGTCCGCATCCTGGAGGGCGTGCACGGCACCCAGTCCACCACCAGGGTCCTCATCTCCACGTCCGACGGCACGGGGGAGTGGGCCACGGTGGGCGTCGCGGAGAACGTCATCGCCGCCTCGTGGCAGGCCCTGGAGGACGCCTACACGTACGGGCTGCTGCGGGCGGGGGTCGCACCCGCCGAGTGAGCGGGGCACCGATACCGCCGACACCGCCGATACCGGTGCCCTTTATGTCTGATTGAGGCGCATTCGGGTACGCCGACCGTATGAGTGGCGTCCGTGTGCAACTCCTCATACGCCTCCTGGTCGCGCCGGTCGTGGCCGCGCTGGCGGTGCTGCTGGCCGGCGCGCCCGGTACGTCCGGCGCCCAGACGCAGACCGACGTCTCCGAGATCGGCGCGGCCCTGCGCGAGAGCCCCGTGTACGTGGACCCGGCCGCGTCCGACCTGCTGCCCGCGTCGGACGCGGACGCGCTCGCCGACAAGATCGAGGACGCGGGCGAACCGGTCTTCGTCGCGGTGCTCCCGGCCGGCTACCCGACCGGGAACCTCTTCCAGAACCTCCGCACCGAGACCGGCATCACCGGTCTGTACGGCGTCCGGCTCGGCGACCGCTTCGACGCCCGCGCCGACAGCAGCGTGCTGAGCCGCCAGGGCGTGCACAACCTGGTCACCGCCGTCCAGGGCGCGGGCGATCCCAAGGCCCAGCTGAACGACTTCGTCGACGACGCGCTGCGCAGCGTGCGCGGCTCCGCCCCCTCCTCCTGGGACTCCGGCGGCGGCTCCGCCCCCACGGGCGCCCTGATCACCGCGGGCGCGGTGGTGGTGATCGGCGGCGCGGGCGTCTACGCGCTGTCCCGGCGCAACCGCCACCGCCGCGAGGCGGAGCAGCGGGAGTCGCTGGAGCGGCTGCGGGTGGTGGTCGACGAGGACATCACGGCGTTCGGCGAGGAACTGGACCGGCTGGACTTCCACCCGGCGGAACCGGGCGCCGACGACGCCATGCGGGCGGACTACGAACGCGCGCTCGACGCCTACGAGCAGGCGAAGGCGTACATGGCGGACGCCCGCAAACCGGAGGACGTGCGGGCCGTCACCCAGGCGGTGGAGGACGGCCGCTTCTCGCTCGCGCAGCTCGCCGCCCGCCGCGAGGGCAGGCCGCTGCCCGAACGCCGTCCGCCCTGCTTCTTCGACCCGCGGCACGGCCCGTCGGTCGCCGACGCCACCTGGACCCCGCCGGGCGGCACGACCCGCCGGGTCCCGGTCTGCGCCGCCGACCAGGCCCGGTTGTCCGACGGACGGGACCCGATGATCCGCGAGGTGGACACCGAGTACGGCCGCCGCCCCTACTGGGACGCGGGCCCGGCCTACGGCCCCTGGGCGGGCGGCTACTTCGGCGGCGGCATCCTGCCCGGCCTGCTGGTCGGCACCATGCTGGGCGGCATGATGGCCGGCCCCGCCTACGGAGCCGGCTACGGCACCGGATACGGCGACTTCGGCGGCTACGAGGGCGGCGACGTCTCGGGCGGCGACTTCGATCCCGGCGACTTCGGGGGCGGCTTCGGCGGCGGCGACTTCGGCGGGGGCGGCGACTTCGGGGGCGGCGGGGACTTCGGCGGCGGCTTCTGAGGCGCGCGCGGCGGGTGTCAGCGCCCGGCCGCCGTCCGCCCGTCCATCGCCGTCTGACCGTCCGCCGTCGGCCTCCCGACCGCCGGGCCGTCCGCGCCGGAGCGCACGGGCACCCGCCTTCGCCGCGCGACGCCCCCGCGCCGGACGACGACCACGGCCGCGAGGCCGACCGCCAGGCCGAGGGCGGTCTGGACGCCGAACGGCTCACCGAACATGAGGGCACCCCACACGGCCGTGACCGGGGCCATGAGGAACATGAGGGTGTTGACCTCCGTGATGCCGGACCGCCGCAGGATCAGCCAGTACAGGCCGTAGCCACCGAAGGTCGGCAGGACCACGAGCCAGGCGGTCGCCAGCCAGAACGGGGATCCGGCCGGCGGTGTCGCCGCCCCGAGGGCCAGCGCCAGTCCGGAGAAGAGGACGGCGCTGGTCGCGCAGTGGATCGTCAGGGCGACCCGGGGCGCGACCGGTACCCGTGTGCGGCCCTCCAGGAACGTCGCCGCCACCAGCGACAGCATGCCGAGGAACGGGACGAGGTACGCCCACCAGGCCACCTCCGCGCCCGCCGCCGCGGCGTCGGCGACGGTCACGGTGGCCACGCCCGACAGCCCGAGCCACAGTCCGAGCCACTGCCCGCGCGAGACGTACTGGCGCAGCAGGGGACCGGCGAGCGCGCCGGCGACGAGTGGCTGGACGCCGTCGATCAGGGCGGTGGTGCCGCTGGAGACGCCGAGCTCGATGGCGTAGTAGACGCTGAGCAGGTAGCCGCTCTGCGACAGCGCGCCGATGGCGATCTGCCGGCCGGCGCCCCGCGGTGTCAGGCCCCGCCAGGCGGCCCGGGAAACCGCGGCCGCGACGGCCAGGGCCACGGCGAGCGGCAGGAAGCGCCACATCAGGAGGGTGGGTGCGGCCGCGGTCTCGGCACCGAGCTTGGCACCGATGAAGCCGGAGCTCCAGCACAGGACGAAGGCGGCCGAGAGCAGGACGTTCACGTCGACCCCATTCAGAGTAGACAGATCGGTTTACTCGTCATGGGTGCCCACTATACAGACCGGTATACTGGTCGTCATGGGTGCAGAGGTCGTGGGGGTAGAGGTCATGGGTCCGGACGAGAAACCGCGCCGCGTACGGATGACGCCCGGCGCGCGCCGGGTGCTGGAGGCCGCCGAGCGGCTGTTCTACGAGCACGGCATCCACGCCGTCGGCGTGGACACCATCGCCGCCGAGGCCGGGGTGACCAAGAAGACGCTGTACGACCGCTTCGGTTCGAAGGAGCAGATCGTCGTCGAGTACCTGGCCGGACGCGACGAGCGCTGGAGGGAACTGCTCGCGGGGCGGCTGGAGGCGGCCGGGGAGGGGGCCGCCGCCCGCGTGGTGGCCGTCTTCGAGGCGTCGCGCGCGTGGTCGGCGCGGTACGGGGCCAAGGGGTGCAGCATGATCAACGCACACGCGGAGGTCAGTGATCCGGACCATCCGGCGTACCCGGTCATCACCGGGCAGAAGCGGTGGATGCTCGACCTGTTCACCGCCCTGGCCCGCGACGTCGACGCGGCCGGTGCCGACCGGCTGGCGCGGACGCTCATGCTGCTGCACGAGGGGGCACTGGTCTCCCACGGGGTCGGCGTCCTCCCCGACCCCTTCGGTGCCGCCCTCGACCAGGCGCGGGAGTTGTTGGACACGTGAAACGGGCGGCGCCCGGGCGAGCCGCCGCGCTACGGTGATCGCATGCCGCCCACCGCCGCGCTCCTCGTGATCGACATGCAGAACACCACGGTCGCCCTGGCCCACCGGGCCGCCGAGACGGTCGCCGCGATCGCCGGCCTGAGCGAGCGGGCCCGGGCGGCCGGGGTCCCCGTGGTGACCGTGCGGCAGCAGGACGCGGGCATGGTGCCCGGGACCGAGGGCTGGCGGGTCGTGCCCGAGCTGGCCCCTCGGGAAGGCGAACCGGTCGTCGACAAGACGACCCCGGACAGCTTCCTGGGCACCGGCCTGGACGAGATGCTGAGGGCGCTGGGCGTCACCGAGGTGATCGTGACCGGGTTCGCCACGGAGGTCTGCGTGGACACCACGGCACGGCAGGCGCTGAGCCGGGGCTACGACCTGGTCGTCGTCGCCGACGGGCACACCACGTCGGTGCGGACCGGGGTGGAGACCGACGGCCTCGTGCCGGCGGACCACTCGATCGCCCACTGCAACACGGTCTACCGGATCATGGGCTGGCCCGGCCGCCGTATCCGGGTCCGGGCCGCCGCCGACGTGGACTTCGCCGCCTCCTAGGGGGCGCGGGGCGTCAGGCCTGCCGGATCGCCGAGATGTCGAAGTTCAGCTTGATCTTGTCGGACACCAGTACGCCGCCCGTCTCCAGGGCCGCGTTCCAGGTGAGGCCCCACTCCGAGCGCTTGATCTCCGCCTTGCCCTCGAAACCGACGCGCTCGTTGCCGAACGGGTCCTTGGCGGCGCCGTTGAACTCCAGGTCGATGCTGATCGGCCTGGTCGTGCCGAGGATCGACAGGTCGCCGGTGATGCGGTAGTCGTCGCCGCCCAGGGACTCCGCCTTGGTGGAGCGGAACGTCATCGTCGGGTGCTCGCCCGTGTTGAAGAAGTCCGAGCTCTTCAGGTGGCCGTCACGGTCGGGGGAGCCCGTGTCGATGCTGTCCATGGTGATGTCGAGGGACGCCGTGGAGCGCGACGGCTCGGCACCGTCCAGGTGCAGCGTGCCGGTGAAGTCCAGGAACTTGCCCTTGACGTTGGTGACCATGGCGTGGCGCGCCGTGAAGCCGATCGTCGTGTGGGCGGGGTCGACGGTGTAGTCGCCGGTCAGCGTGGAGAGGTCGGGGGTCGTGGTCATGGGATCCTCCAGGGGAGCCTTGATGTTGAATGTTCAACCAGTCCAACGGGTTCGACTCTAGACCTATTCCATGGCGTCATCAACCGCTTCGCCATACGTGTCGCGGCGCCGTTCCCCTCCCGCCGTCCCGCGTGATAGACGGCATGAGCATGACCCCACAGCGCCCCACCGCCCCCACCCGCCGCGCGGTCCTGCTCGCGGCGGCCGCGGCCGCCGCCCTCACGTCCGTTCCCCGCCCCGCGTCGGCGGCGGCCGACCCCTACGACGCCCTCCGCCGGCGCTGGCTCGACATCGCCCTCGGCACCGGCTACGACCCGGCCGCCGAGCCGTACGCCTCCCGTCTCGCCGAGACCGGCCGGCGCGCCCGCGACCACCGCGCCACCATGGCCCCCACCCCCACCTCCCTGTGGCCCGGCCACCCCTTCGACCCGCCCGCTGGCATCACCTTCGCCTACGGCCGCCTGTGGACGATGACCGAGGCGTACGTCCAGGAGGGCACCGGCTCCACCGGCGACCCCGCACTCCTCGCCGGCATCCTGCGGGGCCTCGACCACCTCACGGCCACCGTCTACCACCCCGGCACCACCCGGTACGGCAACTGGTGGGAATGGCAGATCGGCAGCCCCCGCCTCCTGATGGACATCACGGCCGCCCTCCACGACCACCTCGGCACCGACCGCGTCGCCGCCGCGTGTGCCGCCGTCGACCACTTCGTCCCCGACGCGATGCTCGGCGACTACTCCGGCACCTCCACCGGCGCCAACCGCGTCGACCTGTGCCGCTCCGTCGCCCTGCGCGGCATCCTGGGCCGGGCCCCCGACAAGATCGCCCTGGCCCGCGACGCCCTCTCGCCGGTCTTCCCGTACGTCACCGAGGGCGACGGGCTCTACGCCGACGGCTCCTTCGTCCAGCACACGTGGGTCGCCTACTCGGGGACGTACGGGCAGGTCATGCTGGACGGACTGGGCCGGCTGTTCACCCTGCTCGCCGGCTCCGAGTGGGCGGTGACGGACCCGGCCAGGCAGATCGTCCTCGACAGCGTCGAGCACGCCTACGCACCCCTGATCCACGACGGCCTGGTGATGGACATCGTCAACGGCCGGGCCATCAGCCGGGGTTACCTCAAGAGCGACGACCTGCACGTCATGCGCGGCGACCACTTCCACGGACGGCAACTCGTCGCCGCCATGGCGGTCCTCGCGGGCGGCGCGAGCGACGCCGAGCGGGAGCGCTGGTACGCCCGGATCAAGGGCTGGATCGAACGGGACACCGTCACCCCCGTCCTCACGGCGCCGGAGTTCCCCGTCGCCGACCTGGCCCGGCTGCACGCGATCGCCGACGCCCCGGGCGAGACCGCCCCCGAACCCACCGGCCACCACCTCTTCGCCGCGATGGACCGCGCCGTCCACCGCCGCCCCGCCTTCACCGCGGGCCTCGCCATGGCCAGTGACCGCATCGCCCACTACGAGTGCGGCAACGGCGAGAACCCGCGCGGCTGGCACACCGGCGCGGGAATGCTCACCTGGTGGGGGAACGGCACCAGGTCCGATCGGTCCGATCGGTCCGGTCGGTCCGATCAGTACACAGACTGGTTCTGGCCCACCGTCGACTGGTACCGGCTGCCCGGCACCACCGTCTCCACCAAGCGCCTGCCGGACCGGGCGGGCGGCGAATGGGGCGAGCCCAAACCCGACGTGCGCTGGGTCGGCGGCACGACCGACGGCACGTACGCGGCCGTGGGGCAGCACCTCAAGGGGCTCGGCTCGACCCTCGAGGCCCGCAAGTCCTGGTTCTTCCTCGACGACGCCGTGGTCTGCCTGGGGGCGGGCATCACGTGCGCCGACGGCGTCCCCGTCGAGACGGTCGTCGACAACCGCAACCTGGGCGAGGGCGGCACCCAGGCCCTCGTACGCGGCCGGGACTGGGCCCACCTGGAGGGCCACGGCGGCTGGATCGTGCCCGGGGGCGGCCTGCGGACCCTGCGCGAGGACCGCACCGGCGCCTGGTCCGACATCAACACCACCAGCACGACCGAGCGCCGCACCCGGCGCTGGCAGACCCTCTGGCTCGACCACGGCACGGACCCGGCCGACGCCGACTACGTCTACGCCGTACTGCCGGGTGCCTCGCGGGACACCGTGGCCCGCCGGGCCGCCGACCGCCGCTGGCTGAGGATCCTCGCCAACGACGCCCGGCGGCAGGCACTGGCCGTCCCCTCCCTCGGCGTCACGGCCGCCAACTTCTGGCAGGCCGGTACCGCGGGCCCGCTCACCGCGACGTCCGGGGCGAGTGTGCTGGTCCGCCGCAGGGGGCGCTCGGCTACGCTCTGCGTGAGCGAACCGCCGCGCACCGGACAGCCCTTGGAGATCATCTGGGACCACCCGGTGAGCGCGGTGCCGCGGGCCGACGAGACGGTCGAGATTCTCGCGACGGGCCGCCGACTGCACCTCCGCGTCACCCCAGGGGTGGTATGTACCACCCATGAATGTGAGGTGACTCTCAGCTGACGGCTTTGTGTGACCCCTACAAGCCTGAGGCCCCCTGAGCAGTCGAAAAGGCTGCATGGGGTGGGGGTTCTGTTCAGTGCTACCAGGAAAACGGGCCGGAGACTGTACGGAGTCGACGGCTCGCAATCCTTGGTCGGCTTCGTAGAGTCGCTACATGACCGTTTTGGATGAGGCGCCGGGTGAGCCGACGGACGCGCGCGGGCGAGTGGCCGAGTTGCACGGGATCCGTGCGCAGGCGCTGGCCGGGCCGAGCGAGAAGGCGACGGCGGCGCAGCACGCCAAGGGCAAGCTGACGGCACGTGAGCGCATCGAGCTGCTTCTGGACCCCGATTCCTTCCGTGAGGTCGAGCAGTTGCGGCGGCACCGGGCGACCGGGTTCGGTCTGGAGGCGAAGAAGCCGTACACCGACGGTGTGATCACCGGGTGGGGGACGGTGGAGGGCCGTACGGTCTTCGTCTACGCGCACGACTTCCGGATCTTCGGCGGTGCGCTGGGCGAGGCGCACGCGACGAAGATCCACAAGATCATGGACATGGCCATCGCGGCCGGTGCCCCGCTGGTCTCGCTGAACGACGGCGCGGGTGCCCGGATCCAGGAGGGCGTCTCCGCGCTCGCCGGCTATGGCGGCATCTTCCAGCGCAACACGAGGGCGTCCGGGGTCATCCCGCAGATCAGCGTGATGCTCGGCCCGTGCGCGGGCGGCGCGGCCTACAGCCCCGCCCTGACCGACTTCGTCTTCATGGTCCGCGACACCTCGCAGATGTTCATCACCGGCCCGGACGTCGTCAAGGCCGTCACCGGCGAGGAGATCACCCAGAACGGCCTGGGCGGCGCCGACGTCCACGCCGAGACCTCCGGCGTGAGCCACTTCGCCTACGACGACGAGGAGACCTGCCTCGCCGAGGTCCGCTACCTCCTCTCCCTCCTCCCGCAGAACAACCGGGAGAACCCGCCCCGCGCCGAGTCCTCGGACCCCGCGGACCGCCGCTCGGACATGCTCCTCGACCTGGTACCGGCGGACGGCAACCGTCCCTACGACATGACCAAGGTCATCGAGGAACTGGTCGACGACGGCGAGTACCTCGAGGTCCACGAGCGCTGGGCCCGCAACATCATCTGCGCCCTGGCCCGCCTCGACGGCCAGGTCGTCGGCATCGTCGCCAACCAGCCGCAGGCCCTGGCCGGCGTCCTGGACATCGAGGCGTCGGAGAAGGCCGCGCGCTTCGTGCAGATGTGCGACGCCTTCAACATCCCGATCATCACCCTTCTGGACGTACCGGGGTTCTTGCCGGGTGTGGACCAGGAGCACGGCGGCATCATCCGCCACGGCGCCAAGCTCCTCTACGCGTACTGCAACGCGACCGTGCCCCGGATCTCGCTCATCCTGCGCAAGGCGTACGGGGGTGCTTACATCGTCATGGACAGCCAGTCCATCGGCGCCGACCTCACCTACGCCTGGCCGACCAACGAGATCGCCGTCATGGGCGCGGAGGGTGCCGCGAACGTCATCTTCCGCCGACAGATCGCCGACGCCGAGGACCCCGAGGCCATGCGGGCGCGCATGGTCAAGGAGTACAAGTCCGAGCTGATGCACCCCTACTACGCGGCCGAACGCGGCCTGGTCGACGACGTCATCGACCCCGCGGAGACCCGCGAGGTGCTGATCAAGTCCCTGGCGATGCTCCACACCAAGCACGCCGACCTGCCCTCCCGCAAGCACGGCAACCCGCCGCAGTGACCCGAGGAGCCACGTCCATGTCCACTCCTGACATCCGCGTCGAGAAGGGCCACGCCGAGCCCGAGGAGGTCGCCGCCATCACGGCGCTCCTCCTGGCCCGTGCCGCCGCCCGCCCCGCCGAGATCGCCCCGGCCCACGGCGGCGGCCGAGCCCGCGCGGGCTGGCGCCGCCTGGAACGCGAGCCGGGTTTCCGCGCCCCGCACAGCTGGCGCTGACCTCAGCTCACGTAGAGGCCTCTCTCCACCAAGGAGAGGGGCCTCTACGCATGACAGGGGGCTGGGCAACTCACCCAGGGGCGCGGGGAACTGCGCGACCGGCCACGACACACCCGCACCCGGCAACGAAACCGCCCCCCGCAGCCCGGTGGCCGCAGGGGGCGTCGCGCAACCCGGCGCTGACGAGGTGCCGCCTGCGCCCACCTGTGCCGCCCTGGGGGCACCTCCCAGGCCCTTGAGGCACTGGGGGAGGCACGACTGCCCGCAGGCTGGGGGCGTGGCACGACTGCCCGCGGGCTCAGCCGCGTGCTAGCGCAACCGCGCCATCAGCGCGTGCTCCACGAGAGTGATGAGCGCCGACTTCGCGTCGGCCCGATGCCGCGCGTCGGTCGTGATGATCGGCGTGTCGGGACCGATCTGGAGGGCCTCGCGGACCTCGTCCGGCTGGTACGGCTGCTGACCGTCGAAGCCGTTGAGCGCGATCACGAACGGCAGGCCGCTGTTCTCGAAGTAGTCGACGGCCGGGAAGCAGTCGGCCAGACGCCTCGTGTCGACCAGGACGATCGCGCCGATGGCGCCGCGCACCAGGTCGTCCCACATGAACCAGAACCGGTCCTGGCCGGGCGTGCCGAACAGGTACAGGATCAGGTCCTGGTCGAGCGTGATGCGGCCGAAGTCCATGGCGACCGTCGTGGTCGTCTTGTCCCCCGTGTGGGTGAGGTCGTCGATGCCCGCCGAAGCGGATGTCATCACGGCCTCGGTGCGCAGCGGATTGATCTCCGAGACAGCGCCGACGAACGTGGTCTTGCCCACGCCGAAGCCGCCCGCCACCACGATCTTCGCGGAAGTGGTGGAGCGGGAAGGACCGCCGCTAGAGCTTGCGAAGTCCACTGAGCACCCTTTCGAGCAGTGTCACGTCTGGCTGGCCGCCGGCGCTCTCGTCGCCGCCGGGCTGATGGATGGCGACCAGTCCCGCCTCCGCCAAGTCGGCGACGAGGATCCTGGCCACGCCGAGAGGGATCGTCAGGAGGGCCGAGACCTCGGCCACCGACTTGATCTCCCGGCAGAGGTTGCAGATCCGCTGATGCTCGGGCAGCTGGCCCTGCATCTGGTGCGGCTGCGCGGTGGTGTGCACCAGCGCCTCGATGGCGAGCTGGTACCGGGGCCTGGTGCGGCCGCCCGTCATGGCGTACGGGCGCACCAGGGGGTTGTTCGACGCCCCGGCGGGCGCCGGCTCAGGGGTGCGGCGCTGCGGCTGCACGGGCTGGATGCGCGGAGCCTGCGGCTGGTCGTACGGCGAAGGGCCGGGGCCCTGCGGCGCGTACGGCTGCCGGTGGCCTGGCACGGAGGGGTAGCCGTACCCGTTCGCCGAGCCGTCGTTCTGGCCCTGACCAGGGCCGTACGACCAGTTGCCCGATGACGGACCGCCTGGGGGTGTTGCCACTTTTTCCTCCTCCGACTGTGCCTGGCACCCATCGCTGTGGAGCCGCGTCCCGAAACTTTACGGCCACGGGACGCCAAAACGCACCGTCTGTCCTTTAGTTGAGAAGGCTCCCTTGGAGCTCCGCCCGCAGATCAGGGGTCAGAACCGTGCCCGCACGGTCCACCAGAAGGGCCATCTCGTACCCAATGAGACCGATGTCCGCCTCCGGGTGTGCGAGAACCGCGAGGGACGAGCCGTCGGAGATGGACATGATGAAGAGGAATCCGCGCTCCATCTCCACAACCGTCTGGTTCACGCTGCCGCCCTCGAAGATGCGCGAGGCACCCGCGGTCAGCGAGGTCAGGCCGGAGGCGACGGCCGCGAGCTGATCGGCTCGGTCGCGGGGGAACCCTTCGGACATCGCCAGAAGGAGTCCGTCGGCGGAGACCACCACCGTGTGGGACACCCCCGGGGTGTTGTCCACGAAGTTGGTGATCAACCAGTTCAGGTTCTGCGCCGCCTGGCTCATCGGGCTCACACTAACGCTCCTGGTTGTAGGTGCTGTCAGGACCACGGTGTTCGTTCCTTGTGTCCTGGCCGTTCGTTTCACTGCCTGCGCTGCGGCCTCGCTCGACGCCGCGCCGCAGGTTGCTCAGCCTGCCCCGGACGTCCTCCGGAGCGCGGGAGACCTGGGGGCCTCCCTGGGGGGTGGTCTCGGCCGCGCCCTCGACCAGGTTGGCCTTGGGCACCCGGCGCGGCAGCCCCGAGGAGGTCACCCCGCCCGCCTTGGGTTTGCGCAGCGCCGAAGCCTGCTGCCAGCGGTCGTCGTTGGCCGACCGCCAGGTGTCCTCGCCGCCCGCCCCCGGCGCGGCGGCCGGCGTCTCCTGGCCCACGTGCCCCGCATCGCCCGCGCCGCTCGCGGTGGATCCGCGGCGGGGAAGACCGGCGTCGGTGAGCTCGTGGGCGGCGGAGGGGGCCGGCCCCGGACGGTCGAAGCCTACGCGGTCCGCCTCGTTCACGTCAGCGGCCTGGGCGGATTGCGCCTGGGGGGCACTCGCGGAGTACTGGTCCGGATATCCGTTCTGGTATCCGTCCTGCTGCGGCCAGTCGTCCTGGTGGCGCCGCTGTTCGAAGGGGGAGTAGTTCCCGTTCTCCGGCAGGCCGCCGTTCGGCGCGTAGTACTGCTCGTCGTACGACGCCTGCTGCGGTTCCTGGTAGGCCTGCTGCTGGCCGGTGTACGCCGACTGCTGGTCGTACCCGCCGTTCGCCGGCTCCTGGTAGGTGCCGTTCGGCGACTCCTGGTACGCGCCGTCCGGCTGCTGCTGGTACCCGTCGAGAGGCTGGTCGTAGCCCGGCTGCTGCCCGGTGAACCGGTCCTGGAAGCCGGTGGCCCCGTCGTTCGCGTCGCCGGCCTCGTCCGCCGGACCCGGCAGCTCGGGGTGCGACTGCGACTCCAGTGCCGCGCGGCGCTCCTCGCGCATCAGCGAGCGGCCGACCGGGTCGAGCTCGCGGATGTCGTCGGGGACCTCGGCGTACCGGCTGTCGTCGAAGCCCAGCTCGGCGGCGGTGCGCATGGGCTGGCCGACCTGGCCCACCTGGCCGAAGTTCTCGCCGTGGAAGTTCTGCTCCGGGATGATCTGCGACACGGTGAACTCGTCGCGCTGCTGCTGCTCGCCGCCGCCACCGTGGGTGATGGCGTCCGGGAGCATGACCAGCGAGGTGGTGCCCGCCTGCTCGCCGGAGGGGCGCAGCTGGACGCGGATGCCGTGCCGGTCGGACAGCCGGCCGACCACGAACAGGCCCATGCGCTGCGAGATCGCGGCGTCCACGGTCGGCGGGTTGGCCAGCTTGTGGTTGATGTCCGCGAAGTCCTCGGCGGTCAGGCCGATGCCCTTGTCGTGGATCTCGACCATCACACGGCCGTCGGGCAGCCGGGTCGCGGTGACGCGGACCTTGGTCTGCGGCGAGGAGAACGTGGTGGCGTTCTCGAGCAGCTCGGCGAGCAGGTGCACGAGGTCGGTCACGGCACGGCCGTGGATCTCGGCCTCCGGCACGCCGGACAGCTCGATGCGCTCGTACTGCTCCACCTCGGAGGAGGCGGCGCGCAGCACGTCGACCAGCGGCACCGGCTGGTCCCAGCGGCGGCCGGGCTCCTCGCCGGCGAGGACCAGGAGGTTCTCGCCGTTGCGGCGCATGCGGGTGGCCAGGTGGTCCAGCCGGAAGAGGTTCTCCAGCTGGTCGGGGTCGGCCTCGTTGTTCTCCAGGTCGGTGATCAGGCTCAGCTGGCCCTCGATCAGCGACTGGTTGCGGCGCGACAGGTTGGTGAAGATCGCGTTGATGTTGCCCCGCAGCAGGGCCTGCTCGGCGGCGAGCCGGACCGCCTCGCGGTGCACCTGGTCGAAGGCGCGGGCGACCTCACCGATCTCGTCGGTCGAGGTGATCGGGATCGGCTGCACCCGGGTGTCGACCCGGCCGGGGTCGGTGCGGGAGAGCTGGTCGACCAGCATCGGCAGGCGCTGCTCGGCGATGCCGAAGGCAGCGTTGCGCAGCTGGCGCATGGAGCGGCTCATCCCGCGGGCCACCATGCCGGCCAGGATGAACGCGGCGAGCAGCGCGATCACGACCGCGGCACCCGTGATGTAGGCGTCGCGTTCGGCGTCGTCGGCGATCGTGGACGCCTCGGACACCGCCTTGTCCGCGAGGTCGGACTCGATCTTCTGATACGCGTCGAACTTGAGGGTGTTGACCGCCCACCAGTTTTCCGGCGTGATGCCCTGCTGGGCCAGGTCGGCCCGCGCGCTGGTGTCGGTGGACTCCAGCCCGGCCAGTTCCGAGATCATCGTCGTCGGGTTGGACGGCGGCGGTACGTAGTCCGGGTCCTTGGCCTTGGCCTCCTTGGCCATGGCCGCGCCGTCCTCCTTGAGCTTCGCCTCGGCGTCCTCGAGCTTCTGCGCGTCCGCCTCGGTGCCGCCGCCGATGTACTCCTCGATCGCGATGCGCTCGAGGTAGGCGTACGAGGAGAGCGCGACGCGCTGGCTGGCGAGGTGGCCGGGCTCCGGACCGGGCTTGACCAGCATGTGCATGCCGATGGAGCGCTCCAGGGAGAGCGCCGCCTTGGTCAGCGAGATCGCGTAGACGGTACGGCCGTAGGAGGTGATGTTGCCGGTGCCCAGACCGAGTTCGTTGGCGAACTCCATCAGGGGGTGGGCGACACCGGTGTAGCCCTCCTCGGTCTCCACGCCCTTGAGCTTGGAGGTGTACGCGGCCGCACGCAGCGTCTGGAGCTTGGGCTCCTGCTCGCGGAACACCTTCAGCCGGCGCTCGAGCCCCGCCTTGGCGGGCATGTCCTGGGCCGCCGCGTCGAAGGCGTCGGCCGCCTCGTCGGTGGCCTCGCGGGCCTTGACGACGGTGGCGTCCTTCTCGCCCTTGCCCTGGAGCAGCGGGGCGGCGGTGAGGTCGCGCTCGTTGTAGAGGGCGTTGGCGTAGCCGAGGGAGGCACGCACCAGACGCGCGGTGCTCTCGGCGTCCTCGGCGTCCTGCCAGGTGTCGATCGAGCTCTTCACCTGGAAGCCGCCCATGACGAGGCCGACCAGCACGGGTATGAGCAGGATCGCGTTCAGCCGGGTGGTCACCCGCCAGTTCCGCGGTGTGAAACGGCCACCGCTCGGCGCGGGCTCGGCCTGGGGTTCCGCAGCGGGGGCGGGGGCGGGAGCCGCTGTGCGCGGCGGCGGGGTGAAGTTGCCCCGGGCCGATGGCTCGGGACTGCTCTTGCTTCGCCTCACTCGACCAACAACCTCTCGGCGGTCGGCACCTGTGTCGTGCCGCTGTGTCTCAGAACCCGTCCGTCATCGAGTACGCGCTACTGCTGAGTACGTCTTTGACCATTGGGCAGTTCTGGCATTCCAGCACGGCGACCAGCGCTCTTCCAAACAGTGGAACGCGGGGGTTACACGTGATGTAAGCCCCACGTAAAACGGTCATAAAGAGCGAGGCCCGTCAAAAGACGGGGCGTTCGTGCGCGCAGCGAGACCAGCTGACCGCGTCGCGTGTCGGTACCACCCGATTCCTCTGCCGAAACGTTATGAACAGCGGAGCCGACCGTGTCAAAGGACACAGCCGGCTCCGAACCGTCTACGACAAGTGCCGTAGACCCCTGCCGACTTGGCTGCGGCGATCGGCGGATCTACCGCAGGCGGGCCATCAGCGCGTGCTCGACCAGCGTGATGAGTGCCGACTTCGCGTCGGCGCGGTGCCGGGCGTCGGTCGTGATGATCGGGGTGTCCGGTCCGATCTGAAGCGCCTCGCGGACCTCGTCGGGGGAGTAGGGCTGCTGACCGTCGAAGCCGTTGAGCGCGACGACGAACGGCAGACCGCTGTTCTCGAAGTAGTCGACGGCCGGGAAGCAGTCGGCCAGCCGGCGGGTGTCGCACAGCACGACCGCGCCGATGGCGCCGCGCACCAGGTCGTCCCACATGAACCAGAACCGGTCCTGGCCGGGCGTGCCGAACAGGTACAGGATCAGGTCCTGGTCGAGCGTGATGCGGCCGAAGTCCATGGCGACCGTCGTGGTCGTCTTGTCCCCGGCGTGCGTGAGGTCGTCGATCCCGGCGCTGGCCGAGGTCATCACGGCCTCGGTGCGCAGGGGGTTGATCTCGGAGACGGCGCCCACGAACGTGGTCTTGCCGACGCCGAAGCCGCCGGCCACCACGATCTTCGCGGAGGTGGTCGCCCGCCCTCCGTCAGAGCTTTCGAAGTCCACTGAGCACCCTTTCGAGCAGTGTCACGTCCGGCGCACCGCCGTTGTTCTCGTCTCCGCCAGGCTGGTGGACCGCGACCATCCCGGCCTCCGCGAGGTCCGCGACCAGGATCCGCGCCACACCGAGCGGCATCGCCAGCAGGGCCGACACCTCGGCCACCGATTTCACCTCGCGGCACAAGTGGCAGATCCGCTGGTGCTCGGGGAGCAGCCCCATGAGCGCTGCCGGGTCGGCCGTCGTACTGATCAGCGCCTCGATGGCGAGCTGGTAGCGCGGCCTGGTCCGGCCACCGGTCATCGCGTAGGGACGGACCAGCGGCTGGTCGCCCTCGTCCTCGTACGGCTCCGCGTACGGATCATGAGAGGCGGTGGGCGGGGTCATGAATCCTCCGGGCGGGACAGCAAGTCGGTCAGTCAAGCCGTCTGACGAGGCCGGTGGGGGGATTGTGGCGGCCGGACGGTGATTTGGTAACACGGGTGGTGCCGGGGCCGATCAGTGGAGCAGACTTCCTTGTAGTTCGGCGCGCAGGTCGGGTGTGAGGACCGCGCCCGCACGGTCGACCAGGAGCGCCATCTCGTAGCCGACGAGGCCGATGTCGCACTCCGGGTGCGCGAGGACGGCCAGGGACGAGCCGTCCGAGACGGACATGAGGAAGAGGAATCCCCGCTCCATCTCCACGACCGTCTGCGCCACATTGCCGCCCTCGAAGATCCGGGACGCCCCGGCGGTCAGCGAGGTCAGCCCCGAGGCGACGGCCGCGAGCTGGTCGGCGCGGTCGCGAGGGAAGCCCTCCGACATCGCCAGGAGAAGTCCGTCGGCGGACACGACGACGGTGTGGGACACCCCTGGGGTGTTGTCCACGAAATTCGTGATCAACCAGTTGAGGTTCTGTGCCGCCTGGCTCATCGGGCTCAACTAACGCTCCTGCTGGTGAGTGGGCCGCGGGTAGCTGCCGGTCTGGTTGGTACCGGCCTGACGGCCCTGTGCGATTCCCCGACGGAGATTGGTCAGCCGGCCGCGCACGTCGTCGGGCGCACGCGACACCGCAGGACCGCTCTGGTGCGACTGCTGCTGAGCCGTGCCCGGGACGAGGTTGGCCCGGGGGACCCGGCGCGGAAGGCCGGAGGTGGTGACTCCGCCCGCGGCCGGCTGCCGCACGCGCTCCGCCTGCCGGACGAGGTCGTCGTTCGGCGAGCTGCGCCAGGCCGAGGTGGCGGGCCGCTGGGGGGCCGCCGGGGTCTGGGGCTGGGCGGCCTGCGGCTCCGGGGACGCGGCCGGGGCGGCCTGCGGCGCCCTCGCCTCGTGGTCCCCGTGGAACCAGTTGGTCTCCAGCGTGTCGTACAGCGGCGTACGTCCGTCACCGGGACCGGAGGCCGGGGGCAGGGCCCAGCCGTCTCCGGGCCGCTGCGGGGGAGTCCCGTTGCCGTTCTGGCCCGCGGGCTCCGGCTGCGCCGGACGCTGCGGGGCCGGCGGACGCGGGGCGCCGAAGTCGTTCCCGCCCTGCGTGCCACCCGCCTGGGGCCGCTCGAACTGCCCGTTGACCGCCGGGTTCTGACGGCCCGGCAGGTCGTGCTGTCCGGTCGAGCCGTTGTCGTAGCCCTGGGCGCCGGCGAACGGGTCCGCCGGGGCCTGGTTGCCCGGGGCGGGCTGCCCGCCGAAGACGTCCGAGCGGACGAAGGCTCCGCCGCCCTGCTGCGGGGCGGCCGGCTCGGGCCGCGCGAACTGGTCGTTGTGCGGGGCGTCCTGGCCGTACTGACCCTGGCCGTACTGGCCCTGCCCGAACTGGTCCTGGTACGCGTCGCGACCGTCGTACTGGTTTCCGCCGGGCTGGGCGAACTGGCCCGTGTCCTGCGGCTCGTCCCGTCGCGGCGCCGGGGCGTCGAAGTCGGGGCGGGCGAACTCGGCCGTGGCGGCGGGCGACTGGGGCTCACCGAAGCGGGGCACCGCGGGCATCTCCGCGGTCGAGCCCGGACCCTGCCGCTCGTCGAGGCGCGGCGTCCGGTCGGTACGTGAGCTGTCCGGCTCGTCGTGGCCGCGCGGGGCGTCCAGCGAGGCGCGCGGCACGGGCGGCTGCGCGTTCTCGTCGCTCCAGCTGGGCACGCGGGGCTGCGGGTTGCCGCCGGGCAGCTCGGCCCGCGGACCGCCGCGCGGCGGCAGCTGCGGACGGCGGCCCTGCTCGGCATCGCCGTTGCCACCGCGCTTGCCCCGCTGCGGGGGCGCGGCGGGAGTGCGGGTGCCGCCGAACATGTCCTGGCCCGGCGCGGCGTTGTTCGCCGGCGTGTTGCCCTGCGGTGCGTTCATGCCCGCGGCCTGGAGGCCCTGCGGAGCACCGGGCGCCTGACCGGCACCGGCGCCCGCACCGGCCGGGGCCGGGCGGTTCTGCTGGCCCGGACCCGCCGGGGACTGGGGCCCGCGCGGTCCGCCCGGCGCACCCGGGCGGCCGCCCGCGTCGCGCCCGGGCAGTGCGGCCCGCGGCCCCTGACCGGCACCGAGCCGGCCGCCCGGAGCACCCGCGCCGAGGGCACCGCCACCGCCGCCGAAGGCACCGCCGCCCCCGAGGGCACCGCCACCCTGGCCGCCGCGGCGGGCCGCGGCGACACCGGCGGACGCCTGCGCGGCGACCGGACCGCCGTTGCCCGCGCCGGGCTGGCCGGGCTTGGGCTGCGGCTTGCGGCCGCCCTGGGCGACGTCGACGGGCAGCATGACCAGCGCGGTCGTACCGCCGGAGTCGGACGGGCGCAGCTGGATCCGGATGCCGTGGCGCTGCGAGAGGCGGCCGACCACGAACAGACCCATGCGGCGGGAGACGGAGACGTCCACGGTGGGCGGCGAGGCGAGCCGCTCGTTGATCGCGGCGAGGTCCTCCGGCGAGAGGCCGATACCGGTGTCGTGGATCTCGATCAGCACCCGCCCGTCGGGCAGCGCGTGACCGGTGACCTTGACCTTGGTCTGCGGCGAGGAGAACGAGGTCGCGTTCTCCAGCAGCTCGGCGAGCAGGTGCACGAGGTCGTTGACCACGCGGCCGGCGACCTCGGTGCTCGGCACGGAGGCCAGCTCGATGCGCTCGTACTGCTCCACCTCGGAGGCGGCGGCACGGAGCACGTCGACCAGCGGGACCGGGCGGGTCCACCGGCGGCCGGGCTCCTCACCGGCGAGGACGAGGAGGTTCTCACCGTTACGGCGCATGCGCGTCGCGAGGTGGTCGAGCTTGAAGAGCGAGGACAGCTGGTCCGGGTCGGCCTCGCGGGACTCCAGTTCGGAGATGAGCGAGAGCTGACGCTGGATGAGGCCCTGGGAGCGGCGCGAGAGGTTGGTGAACATCGCGTTGACGTTGCCCCGCAGCAGGGCCTGCTCGGCGGCGAGGCGGACCGCCTCGCGGTGCACGTCGTCGAAGGCCGCGGCCACGCGGCCGATCTCGTCCCGGGAGTGCACGCCGACCGACTCCACCGAGGTGTCGACGTCCTGCGGGTCGGTCTCGGAGAGCTGCTTGACCAGCTCGGGCAGCCGGTCCTGGGCGACCTTGGTCGCGGTGTCCTCCAGGCGGCGCAGCGAGCGGATCATGGACCGCGCCACGACGAACGCGCCGACCAGCGAGACGCCGAGCACGAGCAGGATGAGGACACCGGAGATGATGGCCTCTTGCTCGGACTCGTTGCGCAGCTCACGGGCCTGCTGCTCCATGTCCTCCAGCAGCTTCAGCTCGATGTTCTTCATCTGCTGGATCTTGGTGGAGCTGTCGTCCAGCCAGTCCTGGTAGGACCGGGACTTCAGGCTCTCCAGGCCGTGTTCCTTGCCGAGGGCGCGGCCCGCGTACTGGTCGGACGCCTCGATGACCGGGTTGCCCTCGGTGATCGGCTTGAGCAGGTCCTCGGCGCCGTCGCCGTAGATGCTGGTGAAGCTGCGGATCTCGGAGGTCTGGCTCTGGAGCGCGGACTGGGCGTAGAGCCGGTCGTTCTCGGCGAGCTTGCCCTTGGCCGTGTTGTTCGCGGGAAGCGCCGCGGCGAGGACCGCGCGCTGGATGGACGCGTACTCCTTGGCCGAGGAGAACGCCGACAGGGCGCGCGTGCGCTGGATCATGTCGGGGTTGCTGGTCGCCTCCGCCATGTCCTGCGAGAGGTCGAGCAGGTGGGTGATCAGGCGGTGGTAGGACTCGACCGTCTGGGTCGAGTTGTCCTTCGCCGTGTACGCCGTGCTGCGGATCTTGGTCAGGTCGTTCAGGTCGCTGGCGATGCCGACGAGGCTGTCGCGGACGCCGACCAGCTTGCCGTCCTTGCTCGCCGCGTCGATCTGCTCCGACTTGTCGAGGAAGTTCTTCAGCGCCCGGTCGGTCTGCTCGCGGTCGCCCTTGACGGAGATCGCGCTCGACTTCGAGCCGTGGGCCAGGGGACCGGCGGACTGGTCCCGCTCCTCCTGGAGCGCGGCGGCCAGCTCGGTGGCCTGCTTGGTCATCTCGGTCAGCAGCTTCATGTTCTCGAGCTGCTGGATGTCGTCCATCGACTGGTTGATGCGCAACGCGCCCAGCGAGGTCGCCGCGACCACCGGAAGCGCCAGCAGCGAGACCAGGCGGGTGGAGATCCGCCAGTTGCGCAGGGCTATTCGCGGGCCGGGGCCGGTCGAGCCCTTGGCCGGCTTCGCGGGCTGCTGCTTGCCGGGTGCGGCGGAGTCCGCGGCCTGACCGGCGCGCTCCCCGTTGTCGCCGGACTGGGTCTGGCCCGGGTTCTGGGCGTGCTGGGGCGAGGAGCTGACGGCCTTGGGGCCAGTCCCGCCCTGCGGCTCCGGCTCCGCCGAAGCGCTGCCATCCCTCTTGAAACGTCCCTGCACTAGCGTCGCAACCTCTGGACCAGGCGTCCCTCCGCGTGAACGGACGGACACGGTGTCGGCGTCATCGGGGCGCCCTGAATACGCCCCTGTGTTGGTCGTGAGTGACCGGCGCTGGTTCCCCCTTCTCGCCGCCGCTCGGCGCTGGTGTGCGCCCCCTGTGCGCCGGCTCGATCCCGCAGCGGTCCGTGGAATTCCAGCACAGTGCAGGATCTCCAACAAGGCCCGTGGGGCAGCCCGTGAGATACGTGACAGCACGTGAGGGCCGAGTCACCAGACGTAGAAGATGATCACCCGCAAACCGGACGTATGTGCGCGAGTCGTCGAGGTGGGGAGGGTGTCCCAGTCGCCATGATCAGCAGCGGAATGAGGGCTTCAGGTGTGCAATGTCGCTTTAGTCGTAGTGACCCCGGCGTCGCAATTGACCGGTTTGACCCTTGATAAGTGAGGAAACTCACACCCGGATCCTGGACTCCCCCGCGGCTGGCGGGGAATCGCATGTTTAGCCTGACGCTTTACAGAGAAGGCAAAACCGACAACCCGCGCCCTCGCAGGGGCTATCCACGCCTCTCGGGCGCCCGAACACGACAGGGCCGCGTACAACCGTGAAGACGACGACGATGTTCCACAAGATCGCCAACCCGCGACGCACGACGCTGGCGCACCTCAAGGACGCCGACGACCTGCAGACGCCGGAGCAGCCGGAGCACGCCGTCGAGCTCCCCACCCAGACCGCCAACCCCCGCCGCACCATCCTCATGGTGGCCCCGGCCGCGGCGACGGTCGCAGAGTAGTACGACACCGGGCCGCCGACCGTTCAGCGGCCAGGGGCCTCTTGCCGCGTTAGCCTGGAGCGTCAGACTCCAGCCAGCTCAGTCAAGGGGCCAAGCAACCCGTGCGCATCGCCAGGTTCTCCATCGACGGGAACGTCGCCTTCGGCGCGGTCGAGGGCGACCAGCCGGACCAGCTCGTCCTCGACATCATCAAGGGCATCCCGTTCGCGGACTACGAGCTCTCCGGCACCAAGGTGCCCCTGAGCAAGGTGCGGCTCCTGCCGCCGGTACTCCCCAACAAGGTCGTCGCCTTCGGCCGCAACTACGCCGAGCACGCCCGCGAGCTCGGCAACGAGGTGCCCGACGCCCCGTTCGCCTTCTTCAAGCCGTCCACCTCCGTGATCGGCCCCGGCGACGCCATCCAGTACCCCTCCTTCACCGAGGAACTGCACCACGAGGCCGAACTGGCCGTCGTCATCGGCCGCATGTGCCGCGAGGTCCCGCGCGAGCGCGTCCAGGACGTGATCTTCGGCTACACCTGCGCCAACGACGTCACCGCCCGCGACGTCCAGCGCCGCGAGAAGCAGTGGGCCAGGGCCAAGGGCTTCGACTCCTCCTGCCCGCTGGGCCCCTGGGTGGAGACGGACCTCGACATCGCGGCCGCGAGCGACCTGACCGTCCAGCTCACGGTCAACGGCGGCCAGCGCCAGCTCGGCCGCACCAGCGAGATGATCCACTCCATCGAGGATCTGATCGTCAACATCTCCGAGGCGATGACGCTGCTCCCCGGTGACGTGATCCTCACGGGCACCCCGGCCGGCGTCGGCCCCCTCAACGTCGGCGACGAGGTCGCCGTCACCATCGAAGGCATCGGCACTCTCACCAACAAGGTTGTCAAGCGTGGCTAGCGCATCCGGCTCCCCCGTACGCGTCCGTTTCTGTCCGTCCCCCACCGGCAACCCCCACGTGGGCCTGGTCCGCACCGCCCTGTTCAACTGGGCCTTCGCGCGCCACCACCAGGGCACGCTGGTCTTCCGCATCGAGGACACCGACGCGGCCCGCGACTCCGAGGAGTCGTACAACCAGCTCCTGGACTCGATGCGCTGGCTGGGCTTCGACTGGGACGAGGGCCCCGAGGTCGGCGGCCCGCACGCGCCGTACCGCCAGTCGCAGCGCATGGACCTCTACAAGGACGTCGCCCAGAAGCTCCTGGACGCCGGCCACGCCTACCGCTGCTACTGCTCCCAGGAGGAGCTGGACACCCGGCGTGAGGCCGCCCGCGCCGCCGGCAAGCCCTCCGGCTACGACGGCCACTGCCGCGACCTGAGTGCCGCCCAGGTCGAGGAGTACGTGGCGCAGGGCCGCGAGCCCATCGTCCGCTTCCGGATGCCCGACGAGGCGCTCACGTTCACGGACCTGGTCCGCGGCGAGATCACCTATCTCCCCGAGAACGTCCCGGACTACGGCATCGTCCGCGCCAACGGCGCCCCGCTCTACACGCTGGTCAACCCGGTCGACGACGCCCTGATGGAGATCACCCACGTCCTGCGCGGCGAGGACCTGCTCTCCTCCACCCCGCGCCAGATCGCCCTGTACAAGGCGCTGATCGAGTTGGGCGTCGCCAAGGAGATCCCCGCCTTCGGCCACCTGCCCTACGTCATGGGCGAGGGCAACAAGAAGCTCTCCAAGCGCGACCCGCAGTCGAGCCTCAACCTCTACCGCGAGCGCGGCTTCCTCCCCGAGGGCCTGCTCAACTACCTCTCCCTCCTCGGCTGGTCCCTCTCCGCCGACCAGGACATCTTCACGATCGAGGAGATGGTCGCGGCCTTCGACGTCTCCGACGTCCAGCCCAACCCGGCGCGCTTCGACCTGAAGAAGTGCGAGGCGATCAACGCCGACCACATCCGCCTGCTGGAGACCAAGGACTTCACCGAGCGCTGCCGCCCCTGGCTGAAGGCCCCCGTCGCCCCCTGGGCGCCGGAGGACTTCGACGAGGCCAAGTGGCAGGCGATCGCGCCGCACGCCCAGACCCGCCTGAAGGTCCTCTCCGAGATCACCGACAACGTCGACTTCCTGTTCCTGCCGGAGCCGGTCTCCGACGAGGCGAGCTGGACGAAGGCGATGAAGGAGGGCTCGGACGCCCTCCTGACCACGGCCCGCGAGAAGCTCGACGCGGCCGACTGGACGTCCCCGGAGGCCCTCAAGGAGGCCGTCCTGGCGGCCGGCGAGGCCCACGGCCTCAAGCTCGGCAAGGCCCAGGCCCCCGTCCGCGTCGCCGTCACCGGCCGCACCGTCGGCCTGCCCCTCTTCGAGTCCCTGGAGGTCCTGGGCAAGGAGAAGGCACTGGCCAGGATCGACGCGGCGCTGGCGCGGCTCACCGCGTAACCGGCAGCACGTGTGAAGGGCGGCGTCCGCACGGGGCGCCGCCCTTTCCCGTTACCCCGCCCGGGTCCCTCGACCGGCGTCGTCGACCCGGCGCCCGCAGACTGACGGCATGCGCCGCGAGGACATCGACCCACGCTTCTTCGGAGACCGGCTCGCCTACAACCGCGCCGTACTCGTCGAACAGCCCCGGCGCTGGCTCGTGGTCGCCGGTCACGAGGCGCGCGACGACGAGGGCGGCATCGCCGCCGTGGGCGACGTCCGCGGCCAGCTCCGGCTGACCTTCCGGCGCATGGGGGAGACCCTGGAGAAGGCCGGCTTCACCCTGAGCGATCTCGTCCAGATCAGGATCCTCACCGTCGACATCGAGGCCGTGACGGCCCACTACGACGCCGTACTGGACGAGCTGGCCGCCGCCGACTGCCGCCCCGCCAGCCTGCTGGCCGAGGTCCGGGCCCTGTCCGACCCGCGGATGCTGGTCGAGATCGAGGGTCTCGCCGCGCAGTAGACGGAGCCACGGCCGCCCCGTGCGCCTACGCTGGGTCCCATGCCGATCAAAGCCGTGGTCTGGGACGTCGACGACACCCTCTTCGACTACACCACCGCCGACCGCGAGGGCATGCACGCCCACCTGGTCGCCGAGGGGCTCCTCGCCGGGTACGGGTCGGCCGACGAGGCCCTCGTGCGCTGGCGGGAGATCACCGACCAGCAGTGGGCGCGCTTCTCCGCGGGCGAGGTGGACTTCGTCACACAGCGGCGCGACCGCACCCGGGTCTTCCTGGGCCGGCCCGAGCTGACGGACGCCGAGGCCGACGACTGGTTCCAGCGGTACGTCACCCACTACGAGGCCGCATGGTCCCTCTTCCCGGACGTGATGCCGGTCCTGGACGCCCTGGCCGACAGCCACCGGCACGCCGTGCTCTCCAACTCCAGCCTCACCGTCCAGGACCGCAAGCTGCGCGTCCTCGGCGTGCACGACCGCTTCGAGGCCATCCTGTGCGCCGCCGAGCTGGGCGTCTCCAAGCCGGAGGCCGGTGCCTTCCTCGCGGCCTGCGACGCCCTCGGCCTCGCCCCCGCCGAGGTCGCCTACGTCGGCGACCACCCGGAGATCGACGGACGCGGCGCCGCCGACGCCGGGCTGCTCTCCGTGTGGATCGACCGGGGCGGCGTCTACGCGACCGTCGACCCGCCGGCCGGACCGCGCCGTATCGCCTCGCTCTCCGAACTTCCCGCGCTCCTCGGCGCCGATACCCGTTTTGGAGCCCCGTCCACCTTCAGGTAATGTTCTTCCTGCGCCGCCGGAGAGCGGGCCGAAGGGCCGGAAAACCGGAAGCGCAACGCTAGAACAAGAACCCTCCGGGGCTTGCGTTCCAGTGGCCTATGGTGTAATTGGCAGCACGACTGATTCTGGTTCAGTTAGTCTAGGTTCGAGTCCTGGTAGGCCAGCTCGCAGAGCTTATCTGCGCCGCGGAGCACATCCGCAAGGCCCCCGTTGTGTAGCGGCCTAGCACGCCGCCCTCTCAAGGCGGTAGCGCCGGTTCGAATCCGGTCGGGGGTACAGATCCTTCCCGCGAGGACAGCTCGGGTCGCTCCCACTGTTGTCGATGCAGGATCGCTAGGGCCCCCGTTGTGTAGCGGCCTAGCACGCCGCCCTCTCAAGGCGGTAGCGCCGGTTCGAATCCGGTCGGGGGTACGAACTGGTCTAAACCACATTGGTCTATGGTGTAATTGGCAGCACGACTGATTCTGGTTCAGTTAGTCTAGGTTCGAGTCCTGGTAGACCAGCTCGGATCTGCGGCGATGCAGTATGAAACGCCTGCAAGATCCACGCCCCCGTTGTGTAGCGGCCTAGCACGCCGCCCTCTCAAGGCGGTAGCGCCGGTTCGAATCCGGTCGGGGGTACTCGAAGTCCGAAGGGGGGCTTCCGCCGAGGCGGGAGCCCCCCTTCGGCGTTCCCGCGACGCCTACTCGATGCCGTACCGCCGCGCCGACTCCTCCTCCTGCGCCAGCCGGTGCAGGGCCCGCAGCACCGGCTGGAAGAGCACCGCCGCCGCGACCGCCATTTCGACCTTCTCCGCCTCCGAGGCGTGGGTCTCCATGAAGTCCAGGTCCCGCCGGGCGACCTGCATCATCAACTCGCCGTAGGGCGCCATCAGTTCCGCGTCCCACGGATAGTCGAGGCGGCGCAGCGCGGCCACCGCCACCACCAGGGAGCGGTGCACGGGGGAGAGCGGCGCCAACTCCCGGGAGGTCTCCCAGCCCAGCAGTTCGAGGAGCCGGTCCACCTCGGTCCGCGCGGCGGTCACCGCCGGGTCCGCCTCGTCCGGCTCGGCGTCCTGCGGCAGCGCCCACAGGGCCGCCCCCAGCCGGATGGTGCGGCCCAGCGACTCGTCGTCGACGTGCCCCAGTACCTCCCGGGCCGTCGCCACCGGCACCTTGCCGACCTGGATCAGCGCCCGCACCAGCCGCAGCCGGCGCAGATGACCGTCGTCGTACTCGGCGGTGGTCGCGTTGATCTGCCGGCCCGGGGGCAACAGCCCCTCCCGCAGGTAGTACTTGATCGTCGCCGTGGACACCCCGCTGCGCTTGCTCAGGTCGGCCAGTCGCATCCCTTGCACCCTTCCTCGGATAGCGCCACTATCTAAGCAGCATCACTTGGACAGTGCTGCTCGCCAACAGGGGGAGGCGTCATGCCGGGCAAGAACGCGACCGCGACCCGCACCACCGCCGCCGCCGAGGGGGACGTGACCGTCCTGCTCATCGGCATGCGGATCAACCACTTCTGGGCCGTGCACCACTGGCTGCCGGTCTTCCTCGCCATGCCGCGCATGCTCCGCGAGCTGGCCAAGGACCCGGAGCGCGGGCTCCTGAACCACGTCCTGCTGACGGCCTCGCCGCGGACGTACTACGTCGTCCAGTACTGGGAGTCCAAGGAGAAGCTCTACAAGTACGCCCACTCGCCCGACACGTTCCACCACCGGGCCTGGGCGATCATCAACCGCAAGGAGCGCAAGGGGCAGGTGCGCGGTCACGTGGGCCTGTGGCACGAGGCGTACGTCGTGCCCGAGGGATCGTACGAGTCGATCTACGCCGACATGCCCGCGTTCGGGCTCGCGGCGGCGCACGGACAGGTGCCGCTCGAGCGGCGCGGCAAGCGTGCACGGGACCGCTTCGCGTACCGGTCGGAGAAGACCGCCGAGAAAGCCGCCGGGAGAAGGGCGGAGAAGCGGGTCGTCGCCCCGGAGAAGGCCGCGGACGGGGTCTGAGAACGGCGCCGGGCCCGCCGCGGCGTTGAGGCGGGCCCGTGACCGGTCGGAGCGTCCGGGGGATGGTCAGCCGTTGCGGCGCAGTGCCTCGGAGAGGCGGCCGGCGGCGTCGATGATGGCCTGCGCGTGCATGCGGCCGGGGTGACGGCTGAGGCGCTCGATGGGGCCGGAGACGGACACGGCGGCCACCACGCGGTTGGAGGGGCCGCGCACCGGCGCGGAGACGGACGCGACGCCGGGCTCGCGCTCGCCGATGGACTGGGCCCAGCCGCGGCGCCGCACGCCGGACAGTGCCGTCGCCGTGAAGCGGGCGCCCTGGAGGCCGCGGTGGAGGCGCTCGGGCTCCTCCCAGGCCATGAGGATCTGCGCGGAGGAGCCGGCCTTCATGGTGAGCGTGGAGCCGACCGGGACCGTGTCCCTGAGGCCCGACAGACGCTCGGCCGCGGCCACGCAGATGCGCATGTCGCCCTGGCGGCGGTAGAGCTGGGCGCTCTCGCCCGTGACGTCGCGCAGGTGGGTGAGGACCGGGCCCGCCGTGGCGAGCAGGCGGTCCTCGCCGGCCGCCGCGGCCAGTTCGGCCAGGCGCGGGCCGAGGATGAAACGGCCCTGCATGTCGCGCGCCACCATACGGTGGTGTTCCAGCGCCACGGCCAGGCGGTGGGCCGTGGGTCGTGCCAGTCCGGTCGCACCGACCAACCCCGCGAGGGTGGCCGGGCCGGACTCCAGAGCGCTCAGGACGAGGGCCGCCTTGTCCAGAACGCCGACGCCGCTACTGTTGTCCATGACACGATACTCCCGTCTCACTCTGTGAAACGCAAGTTCAATTTTCCATGGAACGCGCCACCCTGGACGGCAGGAAGTCACAACGGCCCGTGACGAAAGGGCCTGGTGGCGGTTGCCCGGAAACACAGGGGTGCGGGCACCGCTTCCCCAAGATCTCTAGTTGGGTCGGCGCTTCGTCGCCGACCGAAGGGAAAGCGATGGGTAGGACACTCGCGGAGAAGGTCTGGGACGACCACGTCGTCCGGCGCGCCGAGGGCGAGCCCGACCTCCTCTTCATCGATCTGCACCTGCTGCACGAGGTGACCAGCCCGCAGGCCTTCGACGGCCTCCGCAAGAGCGGCCGCCCGGTGCGGCGGCTCGACCTGACCATCGCCACCGAGGACCACAACACCCCCACGCTCGACATCGACAAGCCCATCGCGGACCCGGTCTCCCGGGCCCAGCTGGAGACCCTGCGCAAGAACTGCGCGGAGTTCGGCGTCCGGCTGCACCCGCTGGGCGACGTCGAGCAGGGCGTCGTGCACGTCGTCGGCCCGCAGCTGGGCCTGACCCAGCCCGGCACCACCGTGGTCTGCGGCGACTCGCACACCTCGACGCACGGCGCCTTCGGCGCGCTGGCGTTCGGCATCGGCACCTCCCAGGTCGAGCACGTGCTGGCCACCCAGACGCTGCCGATGGCCCGCCCGAAGACCATGGCGATCACCGTCAACGGCGAGCTGCCCGACGGCGTCACGGCCAAGGACCTGATCCTGGCGATCATCGCGAAGATCGGCACCGGCGGCGGCCAGGGCTACATCCTGGAGTACCGCGGCGAGGCCATCGAGAAGCTCTCGATGGAGGCCCGCATGACCATCTGCAACATGTCCATCGAGGCCGGCGCCCGCGCGGGCATGATCGCCCCCGACGAGACCACCTTCGCCTACCTCCAGGGCCGCCCGCACGCCCCCGAGGGCGCCGACTGGGACGCGGCCGTCGCGTACTGGAAGACGCTGCGCACGGACGACGACGCCCAGTTCGACGCCGAGGTGGTCGTCGAGGCGGCCGAGCTGGCGCCGTTCGTCACCTGGGGCACCAACCCCGGCCAGGGCGCACCGCTTTCCGCCGCCGTCCCCGACCCGGCTTCGTACGAGGACGCCTCGGAGCGCTTCGCCGCCGAAAAGGCCCTGGAGTACATGGGCTTGGAGGCCGGTCAGCCGCTGCGCTCCATCAACGTGGACACGGTCTTCGTGGGCTCCTGCACCAACGGCCGCATCGAGGACCTGCGCGCCGCCGCGGAGATCGTCCGGGACCGCAAAGTCGCCGACGGCGTACGCATGCTGGTCGTCCCGGGCTCCGCGCGGGTCGGTCTCCAGGCCGTCTCCGAGGGCCTGGACGTGGTCTTCAAGGAGGCCGGCGCCGAATGGCGGCACGCGGGGTGCTCGATGTGCCTCGGCATGAACCCGGACCAGCTCGCCCCCGGTGAGCGCTCCGCGTCCACGTCCAACCGCAACTTCGAGGGGCGCCAGGGCAAGGGCGGCCGCACCCACCTGGTGTCGCCGCAGGTGGCGGCCGCGACGGCGGTCCTGGGCCACCTGGCCTCCCCGGCCGACCTGTCCGCCGCCGACGTCCCCACGCCCGCTGGAGTCTGAGAGTCATGGAAGCGTTCACCAAGCACACCGGCCGGGCCGTCCCGCTGCGCCGCAGCAACGTCGACACCGACCAGATCATCCCCGCCCACTGGCTCAAGAAGGTGACGCGGGACGGGTTCGAGGACGGGCTCTTCGAGGCCTGGCGCAAGGACCCCGAGTTCGTGCTCAACCGGCCCGAGCGCGAGGGTGCCACCGTGCTGGTGGCCGGTCCCGACTTCGGCACCGGCTCCTCCCGCGAGCACGCCGTCTGGGCCCTCCAGAACTACGGCTTCAAGACCGTGATCTCCTCCCGCTTCGCCGACATCTTCCGGGGCAACTCGCTGAAGAACGGCCTGCTCACCGTCGTCCTCGACCAGAAGATCGTCGACGCGCTGTGGGAGCTGGTGGAGAAGGACCCGCAGGCCGAGATCACCGTCGACCTGGAGGCCCGCGAGGTCCGCGCCGAGGGCGTCACCGCCTCCTTCGAGCTGGACGAGAACTCCCGCTGGCGGCTGCTGAACGGGCTGGACGACATCTCGATCACGCTCCGCAACGAGGACGACATCGCCGCGTACGAGGCGAAGCGCCCGTCGTTCAAGCCGCGGACCGTCCAGGTCTGACCCCCCGGAGTTCCCGCGGGCCCGCCACGGCCCTCCCTGGGGCTCCGCAAGGTCGAGTTTCGGCCACCCAACACCCCCGCCGTACCCCCGATCAGCCCGATCGGGGGTACGGCTGTTTTCGGCTTCGCCCAGGACCGCCCGTCACCGGTGTGATGCACAACTTCCCACGTTAGAGGCGTTGTTGCCGGGGTACTCCTGACGTCAAGGACCGGATTCCGCCAGTGCCAGGAAGGCCGTTCGAGGCGGCAGTTGCCCCCTGCGCAGGCGACAACTCGCCCCAGATGGCACAATCTGTGCATGGAACACGACGGCCAACTCGAGCTCTATACGGCGGTCGCGGTCCGGCTCAAGGAAGCGCACACAAGAGTGCGCGCACTGCAAGTCCCGGAGGGCGTACGGATGGCGCTGACCCGGAAGCTGCTGGTCATTACGGCCGCGGCCAAACACGATCTCACCGGTGCGGCAGGGCGCCTGGACCGGTTCATCGCCGACCTCGACGCGGGTCGATTCCCCGAAGAGGAAGGCTGAACCGGCCGCACAGCCCGAGTCCGTTGCGGCACAAGGGTGATTAGCCCGTTTCGTGTTTGATTTGCGGTATATATCTGCCTAACGTGCGAAAAAGCTTGAACACTTTCGTTCTGGCGAGGTCTCCGAAGGGGAAGACGTGAACAAGGCGCAGCTCGTAGAAGCGATTGCCGACAAGCTGGGAGGCCGGCAGCAGGCCGCCGACGCCGTCGACGCGGTCCTGGACGCCCTCGTCCGTGCCGTCGTCGCGGGTGACCGGGTCTCGGTCACCGGCTTCGGCTCCTTCGAGAAGGTCGACCGCCCCGCCCGCTACGCCCGCAACCCCCAGACGGGCGAGCGGGTTCGGGTCAAGAAGACCTCCGTGCCGCGCTTCCGCGCGGGCCAGGGCTTCAAGGACCTGGTGAGCGGCTCGAAGAAGCTTCCGAAGAACGACATCGCGGTCAAGAAGGCCCCCAAGGGCAGCCTGTCCGGCCCGCCGCCCACCATCTCCAAGGCCGCGGGCAAGAAGGCCGCCGCCAAGAAGGCCACGGGTGCGGCGAAGAAGACCACGGGTGCCGCCAAGAAGACGTCCGCGGCGGCGAAGAAGACCACCGCGAAGAAGACCACCGGGGCCGCGAAGACGACGGCGAAGAAGACCACCGCCAAGAAGTCCGCCGCCAAGAGCACCACGGCGGCCGCGAAGAAGTCCGCCGCCAAGAAGGCCCCCGCGAAGAAGGCGACCGCCAAGAAGGCCCCGGCCAAGAAGTCGACGGCCCGCAAGACCACCGCCAAGAAGGCCACCGCCCGCAAGAAGTAACAGGCAGTAACGAGCAGCAGCAGGCGAACGGGCACAGGGCACTCACGCGCCGGGCCGGACTCCCTCTCGGAGTCCGGCCCGCGGCGTGTCAGGGGCGGGGCGACGGCCCCGCGGATCAGAACGTCTGCAACGTCACCAGCGTGATCCGGGGTCCCGCGCCCTCGGTTCCGCCTTCGGCCTCCGTCTCGATCCGCACCCGCTGCCCGGGCCGCAGCAGCCTGAGGCCCCCCGCGTCGAACGCCGCCGCGTCGAAGGGCACGGGCGTGCCGTCGTCGAGCAGCACCTGCCCGCTGCGGCTCTCGGGGTCGTACGTGTACGCGGTCGCCTGCATGCGCGCAGCCTACTGCCCGGCGATCAGCAACCGCGCCGCCACCGCGGCCGTACGGGGTCCCACGCCGAGCGCCAGCGCCGAGCGGAGATCACCGCCGGTGTCGACGTCCTGCCGTACGGAATCCACGCCGCCGGGAGACAGTTCCACCGCACCGGACGCCCGGTGGCGGGCCCGGGAATCCGCACCGAATGCGGGGGTCAATTCCCGGCCCGGGGCCACGGCCAGCAAGGTGGTGCCGATTCCCGCCGCGTCCGGGAGAAAAGAGCGCGGGAATTGCGCGGCCGCCGCCAGCACCCGCGCCAATTCCGCCGGCCGCAGCGCGGGAAGGTCGGCGTTGAGCGCGGCCACCGGGATTTCCGGCCGGGCCGCCCGTACCACGGCCGCGCCGTGCGCCAGCGCGGCGTTCAGGCCGCCGCCGGGCTCGTCCGCGACGACGCCCGCGCCGAGCGCCGCCAGCTCCCGTCCGGCCCGCGCGTCGTCCGTGACGACTGCCACATCGCCGACCGCCGGGCAGGCCAGCGCGGCTGCCACGGTGTCCTGTGCGAACGCCAGCGCGAGCCCCGGCCGCACCCCGTCGTCCGCGGTGTCCGACAGCCTGCTCTTGGCCCGGGCGAGGGTCTTCACGGGTACGACCAAGGTCCACTGCACGAGCGTTCCGTCCTTCTCTCGTCGCCGTCATTGTCACCTGCGAGACCTGGCGGTTCACTCTTCGGGGCGTACGGTGTTCTCGACAGACGGGCGGCCCGGGGCGACACTTGTCCGGCCCCAGGCCCTGGAGGAAAGGTGTCAGCGTGCCCCGCCGCAGAATCGGCTTCTGGTACCGCTTGGCCGCGGTGATCTGCAAACCGCCGCTGGTGGTTCTGATCAAGCGGGACTGGCGGGGAATGGAGAACATTCCGGCCGAGGGTGGATTTATCACCGCCGTGAACCACAATTCGCACGTCGACCCCTTCGCGTACGCGCACTACCAGTACAACACCGGACGGGTCCCGCGATTCCTGGCGAAGAGCGGTCTTTTCAAGAAGGGCTTCGTCGGCGCCGCGATGCGCGGGACCGGGCAGATCCCCGTCTACCGCGAGAGCACGGACGCGCTGAGCGCCTTCCGCGCCGCGATCGACGCCGTGGAGCGCGGCGAGTGCGTGGCGTTCTACCCCGAGGGCACCCTCACCCGCGACCCGGACGGCTGGCCCATGACCGCCAAGACCGGTGCCGCGCGCGTCGCCCTTCAGACCAAGTGCCCGGTGATCCCGGTCGCCCAGTGGGGCTGCAACGAACTGCTGCCGCCGTACACGAAGAAGCCGAACCTCCTGCCGCGCAAGACCCATCAGGTGCTCGCCGGCCCGCCGGTCGACCTGTCGCGGTTCTACGGCAAGGAGATGACCGCGGAGGTGCTGAAGGAGGCCACCGAGGTCATCATGGCCGCCGTCACCCGCCAGCTGGAGGAGATCCGCGGCGAGAAGGCACCCGAAACCCCCTACGACCCGCGCCGCGAGCGGATCGAACAGCGACGCCGGACGCGGCAGGCGAAGTCGCAGCCGACGCCGCCGAGGACGCAAGGACCGCAGGCAGAAGGGCAGAGCACGTGAGCAAGCCGGTCAAGGCGGCCGTCTTCGGCACCGGATCCTGGGGCACCGCCTTCGGCACGGTCCTCGCCGACGCGGGGTGCGACGTCACCCTGTGGGGACGCCGCGCCGCACTCGCCGACGCCGTCAACTCCACCCGCACCAACCCGGACTACCTGCCCGGCGTGGAGCTCCCCGAGAACCTGCGGGCCACCACCGACGCCGCCGAGGCCGCGCGGGACGCCGACTTCACCGTCCTCGCCGTCCCCTCCCAGACGTTGCGCGCCGGACTCGCCGACTGGACACCGCTGCTGGCGCCCGGCACCGTCCTGGTCTCGCTCATGAAGGGCGTCGAACTCGGCTCCGCGATGCGGATGAGCGAGGTGATCGGGGACGTCGCCAAGGTCGGTGCCGAGCGCATCGCCGTGGTCACCGGCCCCAACCTGGCCCGCGAGATCGCCGCCCGCATGCCGGCCGCCGCCGTGGTCGCCTGCCCCGACGAATCCGTCGCCCAGCGGCTCCAGGCCGCCTGCCACACGCCTTACTTCCGCCCGTACACCAACACCGACGTCGTCGGCTGCGAGCTGGGCGGCGCCGTGAAGAACGTGATCGGGCTCGCCGTCGGCATCGCGGACGGCATGGGCCTGGGCGACAACGCCAAGGGCTCCCTCATCACCCGCGGCCTCGCCGAGACCACCCGCCTCGGGGTCGCCCTCGGCGCCGACCCGCTGACCTTCTCCGGACTGGCCGGGCTCGGCGACCTGGTGGCGACCTGCTCCTCGCCGCTGTCGCGCAACCACACCTTCGGCACCAACCTCGGCAAGGGCATGACCCTGGAGGAGACCATCGCGGTCACCAAGCAGACCGCCGAGGGCGTCAAGTCCTGCGAGTCGGTGCTGGACCTGGCCCGCCGGCACGGCGTCGACATGCCGATCACCGAGACGGTCGTCGCCATCGTGCACGAGGGCAAGTCCCCGATGGTCGCCGTGAAGGAACTGATGTCGCGCAGCGCGAAGCCCGAACGACGCTGAGCGACACCGCCCGGCGCCCGGCGGAAACCGGGCGCCACGCGGCCCCGCAGACGCTGACTCACGGCGCCGCGGGCGGGTACCCTCGACGCGATATGAGCACCGAGAACCTCCCCCAGAGCCCTGAGCAGAGCCCTCAGCAGCCGCCCCGCAAGCCGCGGGTGGCCGTCGTGTTCGGCGGGCGCAGCTCCGAACACGGGATCTCCGTGGTCACCGCCGGCGCCGTCCTCGCGGCCATCGACCGGACGCGCTACGACGTCCTGCCGATCGGCATCACCCGCGACGGCCGCTGGGCCCTCACCGCCGACGAACCGGAACGCATGGCGATCACCGAACGCCGTACGCCCGACGTCGAGGAACTGGCCGAGTCGACCGAGGGCGGCGTGCTGCTGCCCGTCGACCCCGCCAACCGCGAGGTCGTCTACAGCGAACCGGGCTCGGTGCCCAAGGCGCTCGGCGAGGTCGACGTCGTCTTCCCCGTGCTGCACGGCCCCTACGGCGAGGACGGCACCCTCCAGGGCCTGCTGGAGCTGTCCGGCGTGCCCTACGTCGGCGCGGGCGTCCTCGCCTCCGCCGTCGGCCAGGACAAGGAGTACATGAAGGCGGTCTTCACCTCCTACGGGCTGAAGGTCGGCCCGTACGCGGTGATCCGGCCCCGCGAGTGGGAGCAGGACCGCTCCGGCGCCCGCAAGAAGATCGTCGACTTCGCCGGGGAGCACGGCTGGCCGCTGTTCGTGAAGCCCGCCCGCGCGGGCTCCTCCATCGGCATCACCAAGGTCGACGACCTCTCCGGCCTCGACGAGGCGATCGAGGAGGCCCGGCGTCACGACCCGAAGATCCTGGTCGAGGCGGCTCTGCGGGGCCGGGAGATCGAGTGCGGGGTGCTGGAGTTCGAGGACGGCCCCCGGGCCTCCGTCCCGGCCGAGATCCCGCCGCCCTCGGAGCACGCGTACTACGACTTCGAGGCCAAGTACATCGACTCCACGCCCGGCATCGTGCCGGCCCCGCTGACGGCCGAGGAGACCGCCGAGGTCCAGCGCCTGGCCGTGGCGGCGTTCGACGCGGCCTCCTGCGAGGGGCTGGTGCGCGCGGACTTCTTCCTCACCGATGACGACGAGTTCGTCATCAACGAGATCAACACCATGCCCGGCTTCACACCGATCTCCATGTACCCGCAGATGTGGCAGGCGAGCGGCGTGAGCTACCCGGAGCTGGTGGACCGGCTGGTCCAGGCGGCGCTGCGGCGGTCCACGGGACTGCGCTGACGCGTTTCGCGCCGTGACCACAGAGAAGGCGACTCCCTCGGGGGTCGCCTTCTCGCAGTATGATCAGCGGGTTTCCTGTCCGGTCCGGGAACCGTCGTCTGCTTGCCGTCGTCTGCTGAGGAACAGCACGCGGCGGCGATCAACAGGACGGGACCGAGCGGCGGTGAGGGGGCAGGAGCTAGAGATGGACGACCGGACAGGTCAGAGTGCGGGTGATGCCGTCCACCTGCTGGACCTTGGCGACCACCATGCGACCCAGTTCGTCGACGGTGTCGGACTGGGCGCGGACGATGACGTCGTAGGGTCCTGTCACGTCCTCGGCCTGGATCACACCAGGGAGCTTGCTGATCGTCTCGGCGACGGTCGACGCCTTGCCGACCTCGGTCTGGATCAGGATGTACGCCTGTACCACGGAACCTCCAGAGCGGCCACGAGGATCATGTGGGGAAAAGGAACGCCACGGTATCGCGTAGCCGCTCTCCGAGGGGAGACCCGCGGGCCGCGGGCCTCGCGCGTCGGGGTGCCGGTAGGACACGAGTTGACGATCACGCCGACCGTGGCGACGGTCATTCCGACCGTAACGAGGACAGAGATGACGCGCGACCGGGCACGGACACGGGCACGGACAGGGACTGGGACAGAAGGGGAGCCAAGGCGATGAAGGGCACTGTTGGTGAGCTGGGGGAGTTCGGGCTCATCAGGGAGCTCACCTCCCGTCTCACCACCACCCCCGCGGTCCGGGTCGGACCCGGCGACGACGCCGCGGTGGTCGCCGCGCCCGACCGCAGGGTGGTGGCCAGCACCGACATCCTCGTCGAGGGGCGGCACTTCCGCCGGGACTGGTCCACCGCGTACGACGTGGGCCGCAAGGCGGCGGCGCAGAACCTGGCCGACATCGCCGCCATGGGGGCCGTGCCGACCGCACTGCTGCTCGGCCTGGTCGTGCCCGCCGAACTGCCGGTGACCTGGCCGACCGAGCTGATGGACGGGCTGCGCGACGAGTGCCAGGTCGCGGGCGCCTCCGTGGTCGGCGGCGACGTGGTGGGCGGCGACACCATCACCGTCTCCATCACCGCCCTCGGCGACCTGCGCAACCAGGAGCCCGTCACCCGGGCCGGCGCCCAGCCCGGCGACCTCGTCGCGGTGACCGGCTGGCTGGGCTGGTCCGCCGCCGGGTTCGCCGTCCTCTCCCGCGGCTTCCGCTCGCCGCGCGCCTTCGTCGAGGCCCACCGCCGCCCCGAGCCGCCGTACCACGCCGGTCCGGCCGCCGCGGGGCTCGGCGCCACCGCCATGTGCGACGTGAGCGACGGCCTGATCGCCGACCTGGGGCACATCGCGGAGGCCAGCAAGGTCCGCATCGACGTGCGCTCCGGGCAGATCGACATCCCGTCCCAGATGAACGACATCGGGCAGGCCGTCGGCGTCGACCCCATGCAGTGGGTGCTCACCGGCGGCGAGGACCACGCCATCGTGGCGACCTTCCCGCCGGACGTGAAGCTGCCCGCCCGCTGGAAGGTCATCGGCGAGGTCCTCAACCCCTCCGCGCTGCCCCAGGTGACGGTCGACGGCGCCCCCTGGACCACCAAGGGCGGCTGGGACCACTTCGCCGGGGACGTGGAGTCGTGAGGCCGCCGCTGGTCCTCACCGTGGCCGGCTCCGACTCCGGCGGCGGCGCCGGGATCCAGGCCGACCTCAAGACGATGCTCGCCCTCGGCACCCACGGCATGAGCGTCCTCACCGCGGTCACCGCCCAGAACTCCCGCGGCGTCCAGGGCGCCTGGGAGCTGCCCGTGGACGCGGTGCGGGCCCAGTACCGCAGCGTCGTGGACGACATCGGCGTCCAGGCGGTCAAGACCGGGATGCTCTCCTCCGCCGAACTGGTCGAGACCGTCGCCGACTTGCTCGCCGGCACCGACGCCCCCGCCGTCGTGGACCCGGTCGGCGTCTCCAAGCACGGGGACGCGCTGCTCGCCGCATCCGCACTGGAATCGGTGCGCACCAGGCTCCTCCCGGTCGCCACCGTCGCCACCCCCAACCTCGACGAGGTCGCCCACCTCACCGGCGTACGCGTCGAGTCCGACACTGACCTGCGCCGGGCGGCGGCCGCCGTGCTGGAGTACGGCCCGCGCTGGGCCCTGATCAAGGGCGGCCACCTGGCCGGTGACGCCGTCGACCTGCTCACCGACGGCTCCGAGGAACACTGGCTGCGCGCCCCTCGCCTCGACAACCGCCACACGCACGGCACGGGGTGCACCCTCGCCTCGGCGGTGGCCTGCGGACTGGCGAAGGGGCAGCCGGTGCCGGAGGCGGTGAGGGCGGCCAAGGAGTACGTCACCGGTGCGATCGCGGCAGGCTTCGCACTGGGCGACGGCATCGGCCCGGTGGACCACGGCTGGGCGCTCGGAGCGGACACTCCCTGAGCTCGATGCCCGTGGCCGCCGGGACACGGCAAAAAGCCGGTCCACACGAGGTGGACCGGCTCCCTACAGCGGACCGGGCAGTGGCCGCGCGCTCAGCTGAGACGCGTCAGCGCGAGACCTTGCCGGCCTTGATGCACGAGGTGCAAGCGTTCACGCGCTTCGGCGTCCCGCCCACCACGGTACGCACACGCTGGATGTTCGGGTTCCAGCGACGGGACGTACGGCGGTGCGAGTGCGAGATGTTGTTGCCGAAGCCCGGCCCCTTGCCACAGACGTCGCAGTTGGCAGCCACGGGTCACTCCAAAGACTTCAGATGCACTTACGGTTGATCCCGGCATGCCGGGATCAAGCTCTCGGACTCGCGAACGGGCCGGGATCTGAGTGGCGGTGCCAGGGGGATGGCCCGATCGGGATCGGGCAACCGGAGCAGCATACAACGGCTGCTCCCGTACAACGAAACTACCACGGCAGCTCAGAGGGCCGCCCCGGCCCTCTTCCGGTGGGCCGGCGGCCCAAGGTCTACGCTGCCAGCCACGTCCGCACTCCAGGGAGGCGCAGGTGGCGCAGGTGCCGCAGAGGTTCTTCGACGCTCTGGCGGTGCGCACCTGGTGCGGTCTGTCGCTGCGCGCGCTGGGGCGGGCGCGCGAGGAGATCGACGCGATCAACGTCTATCCCGTCGCCGACGGGGACACCGGCACCAACCTCTACCTGACCGTCGAGTCGGCCTTCGCCGCGGTGGAGGCCGTCTTCGCGGCCCACGAGGTGGACGGGGCGGTCCGGGACGCGGGCGAGGGTGCCCGGGACGTGGACGAGGACACCGTCAACGCGGACGAGGGCGCCCTGAAGGCGGACGGCGGGCCCTCGCTGGCCGACGCCGTGGGCGCCATGGCGCACGGTGCGCTGATCGGCGCGCGGGGCAACTCCGGCACGATCCTCGCCCAGCTGCTGCGCGGCATGGCCCAGGTGCTCGCCGCCCGGGGTGACTCCGGCCACACCGAGGGCGCCGGACTGCGGCTGGCCCTGCGGCACGCCGCCGCGTCCGCCCGGCAGGCCGTGGCCCACCCGGTCGAGGGCACCGTCCTGACCGTGGCCTCGGCCGCCGCCGACGCGGCCGAAGAGGCCGAGGGCGGCTGCGCCGAGGTGGCCCGCGCCGCCTACGAGGGCGCCCGCGCGGCGCTCGTCGCCACTCCGGGCCAGCTGCCCGTCCTGGAGCGCGCCGGAGTGGTCGACGCGGGCGGCCACGGCCTGGTGACGGTCCTCGCGGCCCTGGTGGAGACGTTCACGGGCCGGGCGCCGGGGCCCGTCGCCGTGCCGCACGCGCGCGTGGAGCACGGCGGCGAGGGCCCCGCGGCGGGGGAGTGCGCCACGGAGGGCGACGAGAGCGGTCCCGCCTTCGAGGTGATCTACCTCCTGGAGGCCGAGGACGTGGCCGTGGCCCGGCTGCGGCAGCGGCTCGACGCCCTCGGGGACTCGCTCGTCGTGGTCGGCGGCGACGGCCTGTGGAACGTCCACGTGCACGTCGACGACGCGGGCGCCGCCGTCGAGGCGGGCGTCGAGGCCGGAAGGCCGTACCGGATCCGCATCACCCACTTCGGGCACGGCGACGCGCACACCGCCGGGACCGAGCGCCCGCCCCGCGAACGGACCCAGCGCGCCGTGGTGGCCGTCGTGCCGGGGGAGGGGCTGGCCGAGCTGTGCACGGAGGCCGGCGCGACCACCGTGCTCGCGCGCCCCGGGGAGCCGCCCGCGAGCGGCGAGCTGGTCCAGGCGGTCCGGCGGGCGCACGCGCGCGAGGTGGTCCTGCTGCCCAACGACGCCGAGCTGCGCCACACCGCCGCCGCGGCGGCCGAGCAGGCCCGTACCGAGGGCATCCGCGTCGCCCTCATCCCGACCCGTTCCGCGGTCCAGGGCATCGCCGCGCTCGCCGTGCACGAGCCCGAGCGGCGCTTCGACGAGGACGTGGTGGCGATGACCTCGGCGGCCGGCGCCACCCGCCACGCCGAGGTCACCGTCGCCGAACGCCAGTCCTGGACCACGGCGGGCATCTGCCAGGCCGGGGACGTGCTCGGCCTCATCGACGGAGACGTGGCCGTGATCGGCGCCGACGTCTCGGAGGTCGCCGCCACCGTCCTGGACCGCATGCTGTCGGCCGGCGGCGAGCTGGTCACCCTCGTCCTCGGCGACGAGGCCCCGCAGGCCGTCGCCGACCGGCTGGAGGCCCGCGTCCGCGACGCCTACCTCGCCGTCGACACGGTGGTCTACCGGGGCGGCCGGCAGGGCGCGCTGCTGCTGGTCGGCGTGGAGTAGGGCCGACCCCGGGCGGGGCGGGACGGGCCGGTACGGCGCTCCCCTCGGCCGTTGTCAGTGACGTGGTGTGCAATGGATCTCGTGCCCGCACTGCGAGAACCCCTGAAGAAGGTGCTCGGCCCCGCCACCGCGAAGGTGATGGCCGAGCACCTCGGCCTGCACACCGTCGGCGACCTCCTCCACCACTATCCCCGCAGATACGAGGAGCGCGGCCAGCTCACCCACCTCGCCGACCTGCCCATGGACGAGCACGTCACCGTGGTCGCCCAGGTCGCCGACGCCCGGCTGCACACCTTCGCCTCGTCGAAGGCCCCGCGCGGCAAGGGGCAGCGCCTCGAGGTGACCATCACGGACGGCAGCGGCCGCCTCCAACTGGTCTTCTTCGGCCACGGAGTCCACAAACCCCACAAGGAACTCCTGCCGGGCACCCGCGCGATGTTCGCGGGCAAGGTCTCCGTCTTCAACCGCCGACTGCAACTGGCACACCCGGCATACGAGTTGCTGCGCGGCGACACCGACGGCGAGGAGACCGTCGAGTCCTGGGCGGGCGCCCTCATCCCCCTCTACCCGGCCACCGCCAAGCTGGAGTCCTGGAAGCTCGCCAAAGCGATCCAGACGGTGCTGCCCAGCGCCCAGGAGGCCGTCGACCCGCTCCCCGGCTCCCTGCGCGAGGGCCGGGGCCTGGTCTCCCTGCCCGAGGCCCTCCTCAAGATCCACCGCCCGCACACCAAGGCCGACATCGAGGACGCCCGCGCCCGCCTGAAGTGGGACGAGGCCTTCGTCCTCCAGATCGCCCTCGCCCGCCGCCGGCACGCCGAGACCCAGCTCCCCGCCGTCCCCAGGAAACCCAGCCCCGACGGCCTGCTCACCGCCTTCGACGACCGTCTCCCCTTCACCCTCACCGACGGCCAGCAGAAGGTCTCCCGGGAGATCTTCGACGACCTCGCCACCGACCACCCCATGCACCGGCTGCTCCAGGGCGAGGTGGGCAGCGGCAAGACCCTGGTCGCCCTGCGCGCCATGCTCGCCGTCGTCGACTCCGGCGGGCAGGCCGTGATGCTGGCGCCCACCGAGGTGCTCGCCCAGCAGCACCACCGGTCGGTCGTCGAGATGATGGGCGAGCTGGCCGAGGGAGGCATGCTGGGCGGCGCCGAGCACGCCACCAAGGTGGTGCTGCTCACCGGCTCCATGGGCGCCGCCGCCCGCCGGCACGCCCTGCTGGACCTGGCCACCGGCGAGGCGGGCATCGTCATCGGCACCCACGCGCTGATCGAGGACAAGGTCCAGTTCCACGACCTCGGCCTGGTCGTCGTCGACGAGCAGCACCGCTTCGGCGTCGAGCAGCGCGACGCCCTGCGCGGCAAGGGAAAGCAGCCCCCGCACCTGCTCGTCATGACCGCCACGCCCATCCCGCGCACCGTCGCCATGACCGTCTTCGGCGACCTGGAGACCTCCGTCCTGGACCAGCTGCCGGCCGGGCGGTCCCCGATCGCCAGCCACGTCGTCCCGGCCGCGGACAAACCCCACTTCCTCGCCCGCGCCTGGGAACGGGTCCGCGAGGAGGTCTCGAACGGCCACCAGGCGTACGTCGTCTGCCCCCGCATCGGCGACGAGGACGACGCCCCCAAGAAGGGCGCCAAGCAGTCCGGGCAGCCCCCGGAGGGCGACGCGGACAAGCGCCCCCCGCTCGCCGTCCTCGACGTCGCCGAGGGCCTCGCCAAGGGCCCGCTCCAAGGGCTCAAGGTGGAGGTGCTGCACGGCAGGATGCAGCCCGACGACAAGGACGCGGTCATGCGCCGCTTCGCCGCCGGGGAGACCGACGTCCTGGTCGCCACCACCGTCATCGAGGTCGGCGTCAACGTGCCCAACGCCACCGCGATGGTGATCATGGACGCCGACCGCTTCGGCGTCTCCCAGCTCCACCAACTGCGCGGCCGCGTCGGCCGTGGTTCCGCCCCCGGCCTGTGCCTGCTGGTCAGCGAGATGCCCGAGGCGAGCGCGGCCCGGCAGCGGCTGAACGCGGTCGCGAGCACCCGCGACGGCTTCGAGCTCTCCCGCATCGACCTCGAACAGCGCCGCGAGGGCGACGTCCTCGGCCAGGCCCAGTCCGGCGCCCGCACCTCCCTGCGCGTCCTCGCCGTCATCGAGGACGAGGAGATCATCGCCGAGGCGAGACAGGAGGCGGCGGCCGTCGTCGCCGCCGACCCGGAGCTGACCGGCCTGCCCGGGCTGCGCACGGCCCTGGAGGCACTGCTGGACGACGAGCGGGAGCAGTACCTGGAGAAGGGCTGAGAGACTGGCAACGGACACCGTCCGTCCACCCGAGCACACCGACAAGGACCCAGAAATGACCCGCGTGATCGCCGGCAAGGCCGGCGGACGCCGCCTGGCCGTCCCGCCGGGAACCGGCACCCGCCCCACCTCCGACCGTGCGCGCGAGGGCCTGTTCTCCACCTGGCAGTCCCTGCTCGGGGGCCCGCTGGACGGCGAGCGGGTCCTCGACCTGTACGCGGGTTCCGGCGCCGTCGGCCTGGAGGCGCTCTCCCGCGGCGCCGGGCACGTCCTGCTCGTCGAGGCCGACGCCCGCGCTGCCCGCACGGTCCGGGAGAACGTCAAGAGCATCGGCCTGCCCGGCGCCGACGTCAGGGCGGGCAAAGCGGAACAGATCATCCGCACCCCGGCCCCGGCGGAGCCGTACGACGTGGTCTTCCTGGACCCGCCCTACGCCGTCTCCGACGACGATCTTCGGGAGATCCTGCTCACACTCCGCACGGAGGGGTGGCTCGCGACGGAAGTGCTCGTCACCGTGGAGCGCAGCACCAGAGGCGGCGAATTCCGCTGGCCGGACGGCTTCGAAGCGATCCGGGCCCGTCGCTACGGCGAGGGAACGTTTTGGTACGGTCGCGCCGCCTCTACGTGCGAAGACGCACGATGACCGGACCGGAGAGCGAGGGAACTCAAGTGCGCCGTGCCGTCTGTCCCGGGTCATTCGACCCGATCCACAACGGACACCTCGACATCATCGCCCGTGCCTCCAGCCTCTACGACGAGGTCTACGTCGCGGTGATGATCAACCGGTCCAAGAAGAGCCTGTTCGAGATCGAGGAACGGATCGACCTCATCCGCCGGGTCACCGCCGAGTACGGCAACGTCCGTGTGGAGTCCTTCCACGGCCTGCTCGTCGACTTCTGCAAGCAGCGCGAGATCCCGGCCATCGTCAAGGGCCTGCGCGCCGTCAGCGACTTCGACTACGAGCTGCAGATGGCCCAGATGAACAACGGCCTCTCCGGTGTGGAGACGCTCTTCGTCCCCACCAACCCCACCTACAGCTTCATGTCGTCCTCCCTGGTCAAGGAGGTCGCGACCTGGGGCGGAGACATCTCCCACCTGGTGCCGCCGCTGGTCCTCGAGGCCCTCACGGAGCGCCTGAGCAACCGCTGACCGCACCGCCGCACAGCCCACGGAGACTGACAACCCGTCACCCGGTGTCCCCGGGACACCCTGGGGTCGTACAGTCGTCCCGTCCGTCTCCAACACAGCTGTAGAGAGTGGCGAGCACACGGTGGACGTGCAGAACAAGCTCGACGAGATCACCGCGATGGTCTCCGGCGCCCGCGCCATGCCCATGTCGGCCTCGTGCGTGGTCAACCGCGCCGAACTGCTCTCGATGCTGGAAGAGCTGCGCGCGGAGCTGCCCGGTTCCCTCGCCCAGGCCCAGGAGCTGATCGGCGACCGTGAGCAGATGGTCGCCCAGGCCCGCCAGGAGGCCGACCGGATCATCGAGGGCGCGCACGCCGAACGCGGCACCCTGATCGCCGGCACCGAGGTCGCCCGCCGCTCCCAGGCCGAGGCCGACCGGATCCTCGCCGAGGCCCGCCAGGAGGCCGAGGAGGTCCGTGCCGAGGCCGACGACTACGTCGACTCCAAGCTCGCCAACTTCGAGGTCGTCCTCACCAAGACCCTCGGCTCCGTCGGCCGGGGCCGCGAGAAGCTCCTCGGCACCGGACCCGGCCTCGACGAGAACGGCTACGAGGACGAGGACGCCCCCGAGCGCAGCCACGACCCCGAGACCCTGCGCCGCGACGCCGACACCTACGTCGACACCAAGCTCGGCGCCTTCGAGGCCGTGCTGGCCAAGACGCTGGACGCGGTCGGCCGGGGCCGCCAGAAGCTGCACGGCCGGATCGCCACCGACGACCTCGGCGTCCTCGCCGACGACCTGACCACCGTCCAGCACTCCAGCGACGCCGACTACCTCGCCGACCTCGCGGGCCTCTCCGACGCCCCCGCTCCGGCCGTCGCCGAGCAGTCCCCGCAGCCCCGGTACGGCGAGCAGCAGCCCGCGGCGGCCCAGGTGCCCGCGCAGTCCGTGCCGGAGATGCCGGAGATGCCGGCCCAGGAACCGGCGTACGGCTACGCGCCGCAGCAGCAGCCCGACCCGTACGCGGCGTACCAGCAGGCCTACGACGGCGGACAGGACCCGTACGGCTACCAGCAGCAGGGCGCCGACCCGTACGCCTACCAGTACGACGGCGGGCAGCAGGCGTACGACGGACAGCAGGGCTACGCCCAGCCCCAGCAGCCGCCGCAGCCCCCGCACGCCCCGCAGGCCCAGCCGCAGGCGCTCGACGAGACCAGCCTCTTCGACACCAGCATGATCAGCGCCGAGCAGCTGAGGGCGTACGAACAGGGCCGCGGGCTCTAGGGGCGAGGGGGCCCCACCGCCCGGATTGGGACGAGAGCGAATGGTCCAGTATCCTGGCTCTTCGGTCGCGCGTACGTCCGCGATCGCCGCTGCCCGGGAACACCGAAGGGCGGCACCCCCCACCCACGAAGGCCGAAAGCAGGAATGGTTCTGAACGCGCGCCTCGACCACCGCGACCCCCTCGTGTTCGACACGCACGAGCTGGGACGGCGGCCCGGTGCGCTCCAGCGCCTGACCCGCACGGTCGACGCTCCCAGGGACTTCGGTCTCCAGGGAGTCATCGGAGTGCCGGAAGGCGCCCCGGTGGAACTCGATCTCCGGCTCGAGTCGGTCATGGAAGGGGTGCTCGTCACAGGCACCGCCCGTGCCAGGGCCCGGGGTGAGTGCGTAAGGTGTCTGGAGCCGCTCGAGCAGCAGCTCGAAGCGGACTTCCAGGAGCTGTTCTCGTACCCTGACGCCGACGACCGTGGCCGCCCCGTGGCGGAACCGGGCGACGACGCCGAGGACGACGAGGACAGGTTCTTCGTCGAGGACGGACTGATCGGCCTCGAACCCGTGCTGCGCGACGCGGTGGTGCTCGCACTGCCGATGCAGCCGGTGTGCCAGGAAGACTGCCAGGGTCTGTGCTCCGAGTGCGGAGTGCGCCTGTCGGACGACCCGGACCACCACCACGACGCCGTCGACATTCGTTGGGCGGCATTGCAGGGACTCGCCGGTTCACTCGGAGACGGCGAGAAGGACGAGATGAGCGGCGACGGGTCGGATTCCGCGGACGCCGCCGAGAAGCAGGAGAAGTAGCCGTGGCTGTTCCGAAGCGGAAGATGTCGCGCAGCAACACGCGCCACCGCCGGTCGCAGTGGAAGGCTGCGGTCCCCACCCTGGTTGCGTGCGAGCGCTGCCACGAGCCCAAGCTGCAGCACATCGCGTGCCCGGCTTGCGGCACTTACAACAAGCGCCAGGTCCTCGAGGTCTGAGCGGCTGGTGAGAGGCACTGTGTCAGTCCCCAAGAAGGCGGAAGACGCCAAGGCGGACCCACCCGCCAAGAAGAAGGCGGACACCCAGGCCTCGTCCCACACGCTTCTGGAAGGGCGGCTCGGCTATCAGCTCGAGTCCGCCCTTCTGGTGCGTGCACTGACCCACCGTTCCTACGCGTACGAGAACGGCGGCCTGCCGACGAACGAGCGGCTGGAGTTCCTCGGGGACTCCGTGCTCGGCCTCGTCGTCACGGACACGCTGTACCGCACCCACCCCGACCTGCCCGAAGGCCAGCTGGCCAAGTTGCGGGCCGCGGTGGTCAACTCGCGTGCGCTGGCGGAGGTGGGCCGCGGGCTCGAACTCGGCTCCTTCATCCGGCTCGGCCGCGGTGAAGAGGGCACGGGCGGCCGGGACAAGGCGTCCATCCTCGCCGACACCCTCGAAGCGGTGATCGGCGCGGTCTATCTCGACCAGGGCCTCGACGCGGCCTCCGAACTGGTGCACCGCCTGTTCGACCCGCTGATCGAGAAGTCCTCGAACCTCGGTGCCGGCCTGGACTGGAAGACCAGCCTCCAGGAACTCACCGCGACCGAAGGGCTCGGCGTCCCCGAGTACCTGGTCACGGAGACCGGCCCGGACCACGAGAAGACCTTCACTGCTGCCGCCCGCGTCGGAGGCGTCTCGTACGGCACCGGCACCGGCCGCAGCAAGAAGGAGGCGGAGCAGCAGGCCGCGGAATCCGCGTGGCGGTCCATCCGGGCCGCGGCGGACGAGCGCGCCAAGGCGACGGCCGACGCCGTCGACGCGGACCCCGACGAGGCGTCCGCCTCCGCCTGACCCACCTGTCGCACGGTCCGAACGCCCGCCCCGCCTCCGGGGCGGGCGTTCGGCTCGTCGCCCGTCCACCAGCCCGGTCCACCCGAGGGGAAGCCATGCCCGAGTTGCCCGAGGTAGAGGTCGTACGGCGCGGCCTGGAGCGCTGGGTCGCCCACCGGACCGTCGCGGACGCCGAGGTACTGCACCCGCGCGCGGTACGCCGGCACATCGCGGGACCCGACGACTTCGCCCACCGCCTGGCGGGCCACCGCATCGGCACCCCCAGCCGCCGCGGCAAGTACCTGTGGCTGCCGCTGGAGGACACCGACCAGGCGGTCCTCGCCCACCTCGGCATGAGCGGCCAGCTCCTGGTCCAGCCGCACGAGACACCCGCCGAGAAGCACCTGCGCATCCGCGTCCGCTTCGCCGACGCCCTCGGCACCGAACTCCGCTTCGTCGACCAGCGCACCTTCGGCGGCCTCTCCCTGCACGACACGTCCGCCGACGGGCTGCCCGACGTCATCGCGCACATCGCCCGCGACCCGCTGGACCCCCTCTTCGACGACGAGGCGTTCCACCTCGCCCTGCGCCGCAAGCGCACCACGGTCAAACGGGCCCTGCTCGACCAGTCCCTGATCAGTGGCGTCGGCAACATCTACGCCGACGAGGCCCTGTGGCGCGCCCGCCTGCACTACGAACGCCCCACGGCGACCCTCACCCGCCCCCGCACCACCGAACTCCTCGGCCATGTCCGGGACGTGATGAACGCGGCCCTCGCCGTGGGCGGCACCAGCTTCGACAGCCTCTACGTCAACGTCAACGGCGAGTCCGGCTACTTCGACCGGTCGCTCGACGCCTACGGCCGCGAGGGCCTGCCCTGCCGCCGCTGCGCCACCCCGATGCGCCGCCGGCCGTGGATGAACCGCTCCAGCTACTTCTGCCCGAAGTGCCAGCGGCCGCCGCGGCTCACACCGTAGGCGTCCGCCGCTCGTCGTACCGCTCGCGCGACGCCAGCACCTCGTCCATCCGCCCCTCGACGCACTCGATGAGCGCGAGCAGCCGCGCGGCCACCTCGCGCCCCAGCGCCGTCAGCTCGTAGTCCACGCGGGGCGGATTGGTCGGCTGGGCCTCGCGGTGCACCAGCCCGTCGCGCTCGAGCGCGTGCAGGGTCTGGGCCAGCATCTTCTCGCTGACGCCGTCCACCCGGCGCCGCAGCTCGTTGAACCGGAACGACCCCTCGTACAGCGCGCCGAGCGTCAGCGCGCCCCAGCGTCCCGTGACGTGCTCCAGGGTGCCGCGCGAGGGACAGGCCTTGGAGAACACGTCGAACGGCAGGTCCTGCTCCTCCGTGCGCTCCCGCGTGGTCGACATGTCTCCAGCGTACGTGAGCACAGCGCTGCGCCACAGGTTGCGCGGGGTGCTGGACAGCAGGCGGTGCGACCTCGGACGCACTCCGCGGTCACCAGTGTGTTGATAGTCTCAACGCCTTCTGACCAGCGAGGCCGTCCCGGTGCCGGCCCTGGGGGCTGGTCCGCCGGAGGGGTGACGTGATCAAGCGGGTGTGCCACGGACTGCACGTCATCCGGCTCACGTGCGACGACGGCAACACCGACCGCTCCGTGGGGCGCGTCTACGGACTGTCCTCGGACGGCATGACCGTCGAGTGGGAGGGACTCGGGGCCGACGGCTTCGAACGGGCCGAGTGACACCTGCCGTCGGCTAGTAGCCGAAGAAGTGCGGGGCCGGTTCTCTGACCTGCGGCCCGGTAACCGATCAACGCTGCGACCTGCGACTTAGCTGTCGGTGGTTGTCAGCGTTGGTCGTCGTTGAGCACCCTCCGACGGCCCGGGGACGGCCCCAAGCTGCATGAGGTACAGCAGGCAGTGGCTCAAGCACGCCGGTGCACATCAGCACTGGTCAATCCGAAAGTTGTCTACGTCTGCGGTGTGATCCCATATGTTGAGGCGATGCAGATGTCCAAGTCGGCCGTCCAGAGGCTCGGAAAGCGCCTAGAGGTGCCCGGGGAGGCGCCTGAGGAGGCACTCGGTCAACTTGAGGAGCTTCTCGTTGACTACAGCGAGCTCCTAACGGCATCCCGTGGCGTCGTTGATGAGCTCTGCGACAGCTTGGACTGGCCCCTCAGCGTCACGCATCGTCTGAAGACCACTGACACGCTGGTTCAGAAGCTGCGCAGGGCTAAGGCCCGAGGTAGTAGTACGAATCTGGCTCGTATCCAGGACATTGCCGGCATCCGGCTGTCTGGCAACGTCACCCTCACGGAACAAGACCAACTGCGAGACTGGATCATTGACCGGTTCGAGGGGCAAGGGTATGCGTGCGTAGTGAAGGACCGTCGAACTGATCCGATGGTGGGTTACCGAGCGGTCCACGTCATCGTGTCGATCGAGGGCCGCTACGTTGAGATACAGGTTCGGACGCTCAGTCAAGACCTATGGGCGAACGTGTTTGAGCGGATCGCCGACCTCTTCGGGCGTGGCATTCGCTACGGGGAGCGTCCTGACTACGGTGGAGATGCAGTGGTCAACGTCATCCGCATGATGGAGAGATTCTCGGCTAGTCTGTACGACGTAGAGCGCTTGGCTTACTCAGACGATGCCCAGCGAGATGGTCGAGAAGCTACGCTTGAGGCTCAACGGCCGCTCCTCGCCCAGTTGCGCGAGATGCTGCAAACCACGGAAGACATCACAGGAGGGCTGCAACGTGAAGGCACTTAAGCACTTCCTTCTTGTCTACAACCGGCGTACGGGCGAGACCGTGGTGCAACAGGAGTTCTCTGCTGCTGACGGCAGGCAGGCTGTGCGCGCGAGGTTCCAGCTGGAGCGAGAGCTGCGAGGACAGGACGACACGGAGATCGTCGTACTGACCGGTGCCTCGCTTGCGAGCCTCCAAAGGACGCACTCCCGCTACTTTTCTGGCGCAACGGACAGGGCTCTCGCCGCCGCTTAGAGGTAGCGTTGACCAGCATAAATCACGGAGCGTAGTTAGTAGGGGCCGCTGCTCGGTCACCCACTACTACGCTCCGTCGCTATGCTGACCTTCGGTCACGGAGCGTAGTAGTGGGTGACCGAGCAGCGGGGTAAAATGGCCTAATCGTTACCTGCTCGTTATCTTGTGTCGCTGCGACACTCGGCGCCCTGCTTGTGGCAAAGGTCGGTGGAGCGGCTTTGGGCTGGAGCTGCTTTGGGGCGAGTGATCTTGGCCCCGTAAGCTGATGGCGAGTCGGGCAGTCTGTGGACCTGCCCGTTAAAGCACGACGTTGGGGCCAAGATCTTAGAGGCTCGCCCCAAAGTGGCTGCCTAAAGCCGTGGAGCCGACCGCCCCAGCCACGACGTGTTCTGACCTCATGCCGCCCGGCCAACCCTCACCAGGGCGCGCGTCGGCGCAGCGCGGGCGGAGCGGGCCGAAGGCAGGAGCGGCGCCCGGAGCGGAGCCGGGAAGCGCGCCCGGCGGAGCGGAGCGCAGCCGGGGCTTGATGAGGTAGAGAAACCTGTAACTCGTGCCTGTGTCGGCTGGGT
>NZ_BEWB01000022.1 GCF_003112555.1 Streptomyces coelicoflavus
TACCACTCGATGGTCTGGCGCACCCGTGCGGGCAGGGGCACGTCGCGGTATTCTCCCGGCTTGCGGTGCTTGAGCCGCTCGTACTGGCAGGTGGTCCGGTTGACCTGCTCGGTGATGCGGTAGACGTCGTCGGCGACGATGTTGTTGACGTTGACCGCGAATGCTTCGCCGTTGCGCATGCCGCAGCCGCTCATCAGGTCGGCGACCAGCAGGAAGCTGTCGTCGCCGGCGGTGCGTATCTGCCCCAGCTGTTCGGGTGAGGGGATCACCACCCGCTTGGGGTCGTACTGCGGCGGCTTGATCCCGGCGACCGGGTTGTCGTCGAACAGGCCCAGCCGGTTCGCGTCCAGCAGGATCGCCTTCAGCTTGTCGAAGCAATTGGCCTGCGCGGCCAGGCCGACGCCGTTGCGTTCCAGGGCCTGGAGGAAGCCCTCGACGACCTTGTGGTCGAAGGTGTTCACCCGCCGGCTGCCCAGCAGCGGCAGCAAATGAATGTTCAACAGCGACTCCAGGTGCACCACCGACGCCGGGCCGAGATCCCGCTGGCCGGCCTTCCACTCGACGGCGTACTCCTTGAACCGCATCGCCCCGTACTTCGCGACCCGGTCCGCCTTCGCCTGCCCCCGCGGCGCAGACTTCCTCGCGTTGTAGACCTCCGTCAAACGCGCGATCGCCTTGTCCTGGGTCGCAAACCCGGACTCCTTCACCTGCTTCCCGGCCGCCGACCGATACCGCACCTTGTACGCGTGCGGACACTTCGACCACCGCGACCGCGGATGCTCACACTCCTTGAAAAACGAACCCATCCCACGAACCAACGAACCCGCCACACTGTCACATCCTGTACAGCTAGTAATTTCCACACGGTTCGGCGTATTTCGATCCGCGGCATTAGCGCCAGTATCGGGCTGACCGGGGATCGGAGTTCGCTTCAACAACCCAATATTCGTTGCTGCCTCACCCAGGCTTCGACCTCTGACACTTTGAATCGGATTTTGGCGTTCGCTCCCGCACCAAACTTGTACATCACCAATCCCGACCGGGCGGAATTTTTGTACAGCCAGGAGATGGACACGTTCAAATACTCGGCAGTTTCCTTGACATCCATAAAATGAACAGTCACCACCCGAAAATCTCCCTTTTAAAACTATGCTCCGTAGCCGCACCATGCTGCTTCGAAATGCCACGCTTGGGATCCGATGTCTGACTGGCCCCCAGGCGTTACAACCAATACTCCGCAAGGTCGCCGGTTTGCCCAACCGGCAATCGTCGGCTATGTTGCGCTCGCCATGAACGCCTCCAGTGGTCCTCGGCTAGCGGTTCGAACTCGCGAGGAAGCCCGTCAACCCGAGCCACGCACAGGAGTGGCGGGACTCAACTCGGCTGGAGATCGGGCTTGACGAGAGCCGCGGGGTTGGAGGGCGGCAACGACATCGACCCCGCCAAGAGATGTGGTCCGGGACTGCGCCTCGAAACGATCACACTGGTTCGCTTGGTTGCGGAGCCGGGTCCTGGTTGGCTCCGGTGCTTTCAAATGTTTGGTGCGTCTGGGTATGACCTACAACTTGGCTGCTCAGGAAGACGAGCCGTCGTCGGAGCGACCAACGCCGCCGATGTCTTCGACTGCCCGACTCTCCCTCGACACAGTCAAGGAGGGGCTGGTGTACGCCCACCGCATACCTCAAGGAATACTGAACCGGCCTCGGCGCTGGCCACCTTCAGAGCGTGGACATCAGACCGGGACTCGAGTCCGGCAACCCAGCACCGACGCTCCCGTCGGCTGGCTATTGACACCACGGGATGCGCCTCCCGGATGTGCGGCCGCCGCCGCAGTCCTGCGGTCCCGAACCACGGCCCGCAAGCAGCCGAGCTTCACCCACCACGGATGCAACCTGTGCGACCATCCGGCGCCCCAGGCCGCTTCCCAAGCGACGCTGTCGGCAAAGGCCCGCCACTCCCAGCAGCGCCGGGCCCTGCCGATTCAGATCTCGCTCCATGGCCGCAGCAGTTACAACAGCGCAGCGGAGCGCAAATGGGTCTCCGGTAAGATCCGTCCTCAGCCCGCCGGTGGTCCCATAGTTGGCTACGATCTGCTGCGATGGAACGTCCGCGGACAAGACGAGACGGCGTCGCCCGAAGGGCGATGCCGCTATTTGTACTGCGCTGTGCCGCTCTGCTCGCAGTCTTGGTCTGGGTCCTCCCGGTCTGCACGCACGCCTCGTTCGACTCCGCTGCGGCAACCAGAGCCTCGGCGGCGACCGCAGTAACGCCTGCCGCCGCCGCTACTGCTCCTCTCACCTTGCACACGTGCCCTGACATGCGACACGAGCCGGGTGACACGCACTGCCGTCCCGCCACCGGGGCTGCTTTGGCCACTCCTTCAGTCCCGGTGCCCTCCGCGGAGACTGCCGACGGGGCCGCCGTGTGGCGGCCTCACCGGCAGTCCGCCCCCGGCAACCCGGCCCGTCACCCCCGAGTGCCCGGCATACATCAACTCCAGGTCCAGCGGATCTAGAAGCGGCATGCTGTGCAGCCGCGCGTTCGCACGGCTGCGTTGCGCCGCCTTCTCCCGCCCGCGTGCCGCACCCGGGTAGGCAACCGACCGCCAGCCGTACCACCGCCGATGCCTTGACGCTCGGCGGGGACAAGGACCTGTCATGGGATCTTCCCGAGCAAAAGTTCAGCGTGCCGCCCGACGCGAGAAGATAGAGGAGATACGTCGCGTCCAAGCGGCGCGGGAGCGTCGCAACAAGATCATCGCCTGGACTGCCAGCCTGGTGATCGTCTCCGGTGCCGTCGCCGGCAGCTGGTACCTCATGGACCGGACTGCATCTCAAAACGAAGCGAAGAAGCAGGCGGCGGCTTCCCCGGTCAAGGGCGAGAAGTCCTTCGAGGACCTCGGCCGCAACCACGTCACCACCCCGGTCGACTACAAGATGTCCCCGGCGGCCGGCGGGGACCACAATCCCGCTTGGATGAACTGCAACGGTGACGTGTACGAGCAGGAGATTGACGAGACCAACGCTGTCCATTCCCTTGAGCACGGCGCGGTCTGGATCACCTATAGCGACAAGGCTGCGGGCAAGGACGTCAACGCTCTCAAGTCGAAGGTGCAGAAGACGCCTTACACGCTGATGAGCCCCTACGCCGACCAGTTGTCGGCGATCACCCTGTCCGCCTGGGGGAAGCAACTGAACGTGGATTCCGCGTCGGACGGGCGGATCGAGAAGTTCCTCGACAAGTACGTGCAGGGGCAGCAGACTCCCGAGCCGGGGGCCGCCTGCACGGGCGGTGTCTCCGCGTGAGCGAGAAGCGGAAGAGGCCACAACCAGCGAGGCGGGCAAACGCCGCGTCCCGCGCCTGATCGCAGGGGCCCAGCTCTGGGATTGGCACCAGGGCCGGGCCCCTGCCGGAGCTCTTCGGGACCGGCTACCAGCCGACGCGGTCGCAGCCGGCGTGTTCGGCGGGTTCCACCTGCAGGGTGGCGTGCGCGACGCCGTGCAGGTCGCGGAGCAGATCGCGGGCTTGGTCCAGTACCGCGTGGCCGTCGGCGGAGCCGGCCGTGACCAGATGTGCCGTGGCCACGTTCATACCGGAGGTGAGCGTCCACAGGTGCAGGTCGTGGACATCCTTGACGCCCTCGACCGCCGCCAGGTCGTCGGCGACCGCTGCCGGCTCCACACCCGCCGGCGCGTGCTGGCCGAGGACGGCGAAGACCTCTCGTCCCAGGGCAATGGCACGCAGCGCCACGAACACGCCGATCGCGAGGGCAACGAGGGTGTCCCACAACGGCTGGCCCGTGGCAGCCACCAGCGCGCCGGCCACGATCACGCCGACCGAACCTGCGGTGTCGGCGAGGACTTCGAGGTAGGCGCCCTTGACGTTGAGGCTCTCCGAGGCGCCGGACCGCAGCAGCAACAAGGCGACCATGTTCACGGCCAGACCGATCGCGCCCACGACGAGCATGGGGCCGGAGGAGATCTCGGCGTCACCGCCGATGCGGCCGACGGCTTCGGTGACGACGTAAACCGACACGCCGAGCATCAGCAGCACCGACAGCAGGGAGGCGAACACTTCCGCGCGGTAGGAGCCGTAGGTGCGGCGGCCGGTGGTGTCGGGCCGGGTGGCTATGCGGGTGGCGACCAGCGCCGCGCCGAGGGCGACTACGTCGGCGGCCATGTGGCCGGCGTCCGAGAGCAGGGCCAGTGAGCCGGACAGGAGTCCGTAGACCAGTTCGATGCCGAAGTAGGAGCCGACCAGGGCGAACGACATCCCGAGGCGCCAACGGTGCCGGCCTCCCGCGTGAGCGTCGACGTGACTGTGGCTGTGGCTGTGTCCACCCATGACTTCCCGTCCCTCCCCTGTTCCGGTGACCGTCGACGACAGCGAAGCACAGCGGGGATGAAAGGGGCAAAGGCTGCATCGGTGACCGTTGTCATCTCCGGTAACGAGCCTCTGACCTGGGTAAACGTCTCGACCGCGTACTGGGGCATAGAAGCACCACCCGGCGGCCTGCTGTGGAACGCCAAGTGGGTACGCTGCCCAAGCACACGATGACGCGACCTGTGCGCCACGCAGGTTCCGATCCCGCACCGGACCGACCGAAAGTTCGAGCTCATGCGACCGCACACGACAGGTACCGCCGCATCGCCGGCGGCCGGCGTACTGCGCGGTATCCGGGCCAGTGCGCTGGCGGTCCTGTGCGTGCTGTTGCCGCTGGCCGGACATGTGCTGTCCCAGGGGCACACCCCGCGGTGGCTCGTGGTCGCGGCGACAGCAGCCGTGGCGACACCCGGAGCAGTCGTCCTGACCCGCCGCCGGCTCACGGACACCGAGCTGCTCGCGGTGCTCGCGGCGGCACAGCTGGCCTACCACGTCGTCTACTCGCTGCCGGGCGCCTGCGCCGCGATGGCCGGGACAGACGGAGCACCCGGCGGTCTGCCGGGTCTGACCGAGCACGATGCCGTGGCCGGACCGCCCACCGGAGTGCTGCTCGCCGGGCATCTGGTGACGGTCCTGCTCGCCGCGCGGCTGCTCGGTGTGACCGAGCGCCTGCTGTGGCAGGGCAAGCCACTGCTGACGGCCGTACGCCGACTGTTGCTGTTCGTATGGCCTCTGCTGGGCCGCGCGCACGGTACGGGACCGGAGAGCGCCGTCCGCGAGACCGCGACGCCGCTGAGGTCCGTGCTGCTGGTGCGGCTGCACGATGGTCGGGCGCCGCCGCAGCCCGCGCGTGTCACCACCGCCCTTTTCCGGCCCCTGCCGACCGGCGGTCCCTGCCCAGCCTGACGACGGGCACACGGAAGGGACTTCTTCGGCGCGCCGGTCCCTTCCGTCCCGGCGCCCTGCCGGGGGACACAGAGAGTCCCGCATCATGCACGTCGCACCCCGGCGTGCCGCCCGCTCGGCGGCACGCACACTCGTCGTACCCGCTGCCCTGACAGTCTTGGCCGCGACCGCACCGCAGGCCGCCGCCCACACCGACCTGGAGTCCAGCAGCCCCGGCGCCAACGCGACACTGGCCGGGCTGCCGCCGCGCGTCACCCTGACCTTCAGTGACCCGATGACCGAGAAGTACGCCAAGGTCGCTGTGACCACGGCGGACGGCACATCGGCCGCCCAGGGCGAGCCGCAGGTCTCGGGGCAGCAGGTCACACTCGCCTTGAACAGCACCGCGCCGTCCGGCCGCTACACCGTGGGATACCGCGTGGTGTCCGCAGACGGACATCCTGTATCCGGCTCGTACACGTTCACGGTGAAGGGCAGGACGGCGGCGGCACGTTCTGCCAGCCCGCAGGTGCCGGCCCCTGCCCCGGCCCCCGAGTCCCCGAAGGCTGCTGCCGCGAACGAATCCGACGGTGGGGGTTCCGGTGCGACCGTGCTCTTGGTCGGCGGAACCGGCGCCTTGGTCGTGGCGGTCGGCGCCGCGAGCGTGTTCGCGACGCGACGCAGGCGGTCCCGCCGTGGCGACTGACACCCGGATCGCCCCGGCCGGGCGGCGGCTGCCCATGATCTTGGCAGCGTCGACCGGTGCCTGCCTCGCCGTCGCACTCGCCGCCGTGTGGGCAGGCGGCGGCACTGCGGCCGACGTCCCCGGCATCGAGGACGCCGGGGCACTGACGACCTGGGGTCTGCCGACCGCACGGGCCGTCTCCGACGCGGCGGCGGTCGCCACGGTCGGCGCCCTGCTCCTCGTCGTGGTCCTGCTCCCGGGCGGCAGAGCACTCAGCGCCGTACAGCTGCGCTACCTGCTCTGGGCGGCGTGCGCCGCAGCGGTATGGACGGCGGCGTCGGCGGTGACGCTGGTGTTCACCCTGTCCGATCTGTTCGCCCAGCCCGTCGGCACGGTTGTCTCGCCCGCGATCGTGGCGGACTTCGTCAGCACCGACGCCCAGGGCCGGGCGTACGCGCTGTCGGCCGCCGCGGCGGGGACGATCGCCACGATGTGCGTCGGCGTCGGCACCGCCCGCTGGGCCCGCCTGGCACTCCTGCTCGCCGTCGCCGGCCTGCTGCCGCCCGCGTTCACGGGCCACTCCTCGGCGGCCGGGAACCACGACGCGGCCGTCACCAGCCTGGCATTGCACCTCGTCGGCGTGGCCGTGTGGGTGGGCGGACTGGTGTTCGTCCTGGTCGCCGCGACCCGCCGTGAGGACAGGGCGGCGGACGCCGCCCGGCGCTTCAGTCCGCTCGCGGGCTGGTCGCTGCTGGCGGTCGCCGCGAGCGGAATCGTCAACGCAGCGGTGCGGCTGCCGTCCCTCACGGACGTGTTCAGCAGCAGGTACGGGGCGATGATCCTGGTGAAGACCGTGGCTCTCGCCGGCCTGGGCGGTATCGGTCTGTGGCACCGCCGACGCACCCTGCCCGCTCTGCAGAACGGCCGGAGAAGGGCGTTCGTGCGGCTCGCGGCCGGCGAGCTGCTGCTCATGGCCGCGGCCATGGGGCTCGCCGTGGGCCTGTCGCGCACGCCGGCACCCGGCGCCGACGGCGCCTCCCTGTCTTCCAGCGAGGAGTTGCTCGGCTTCCCGATGCCGCCGCCCCTGGGCGACTTCCCCTGGACGCCGCTGTTCACCCAGTGGCACTTCGATCCGCTGTTCGCCTTCGGTACCGCCGCCGCCGCACTGCTGTACCTGGCAGGGGTGCGCAAGCTGCGGGCCCGCGGCGACAGCTGGCCGGTGGGGCGCACCGTCGCATGGCTGTTGGGTCTCGCGGTGGCCGTCATCGCCACGATGAGCGGGCTGGGCGTCTACGGCAAGGTGCTGTTCAGCGTCCACATGGGCCAGCACATGATCCTCGCGATGACCGTGCCCCTGCTGCTCGTCCTCGGGGCGCCGGCAACCCTGGCCCTGCGTGCGCTGCCGGCCGTGCCGAAGGGCGAGCCGGACGGTCCGCGGGAGATGCTGCTCAAGCTGCTGCACAGCCGCTACGTGAAGGTGGTCTCCCACCCGGTGGTGGCGAGCGTGCTGTTCATCTTCAGCGCCTTCGCCGTCTACTACACCTCGCTGTTCGAGACCCTGATGCGCAGTCACCTCGGTCACATGTTCATGCTGGTGCACTTCCTGGCCGTGGGTTTGCTGTTCTTCTGGGTGATCATCGGCATCGACCCGGGCCCACGTCGCCCGCCCTACCTGGGCAAACTGTTCGTGATCGTCCTGACGATGCCGTTCCACTCCTGGTTCAGCATCTCGCTGATGAGTTCCACCGCGCTGATCGGCGAAGGCTGGTGGTCCATGCTCGATCGGCCCTGGGTCGAGTACCCCATGGACGACCAGTACAACGCCGGCGCGATCGCCTGGGCCACCGGCGACATCCCGGTACTGATCACCACCATCGTGCTGGCCGTCCAATGGATCCGGTCCGACGGCCGCGAGGCCCGGCGCGTCGACCGGCAGATCGACCGCGGCGGCGCCGGCGACCCACTCGCCGCCTACAACGCCTACCTGGCCGGGCTACGGGCCCGCGACCACCGCCCAGCACCCGCCGTGCCCACGCCGCACGGTGCCCATCCGCCAACGACGACAACCGGCCCGGCCGACAACGCTCCCCGTGAGGAATCATGACCAGACTCAAGAAGCACCTGATCGTCGCCGCGGTGATCGTGGCCGGATTCGCAGCAGCCCTCGGCTCCTACCTGCTACTCGCCCCCGAGGACAGGAACAGCGGCGGCCTGGACGTGCCTGCCGCCCAGGCCATGCCCGTACGGGACAACAGCCATCGCCTCACCCAACCGGCGAAGAGCGAACTGACCGTCGTGGAATTTCTCGACTTCGAGTGCGAGGCATGCGGGGCCGCCTACCCGATGGTGGAGAAACTCCGCGAGGAGTACGGCGACCGGGTCACCTTCATCGCCCGCTACTTCCCCATGCCCGGTCACCGCAACGGCGAACTCGCGGCTCGGACCGCTGAAGCCGCCGCCCAGCAGGGAAAGTTCGAGCAGATGTACACCAAGTTGTTCACCACCCAGAAGCAGTGGGGCGAATCGCAGGAGTGGAAGCAGGACGTCTTCCGCGGCTACGCCAAGGAACTCGGCTTGGACATGGCCCGGTTCGACGCGGCCCTCGCCGACCCGGAAGTCGCCGGACGCGTCGAAACGGACCAGCGTGACGGACTGGGGCTGGGTGTCCGGGGCACGCCCACCTTCTTCGTCGACGGCCAGATGATCGACACACCGCGGTCCTACGAGCAGTTCAAGGCCCTCATCGACGACCGGCTCTCCGGCTGACCGGGCACGGAGGACCAGCCATGCAGTACCTCATCGACCAAGCCCGCGTCTTCCGGGCCCGCGCGACGGCGCACGGCATCGACCTCGGGCTCCACCGCCAGGAACACCGCCCACGTGCGATGTTCGTCTCCTGTTCCGACGCCCGGATCGTCCCCGCCCTGATCACCGACAGCCGGCCCGGTGACCTGTTCGAGCTGCGGACCTACGGCGGGCGCATCCCACCGTTCGAAGCCGAGGAGCCAACCGGCGAATCCCTCACCATCGAACACGCCGTCCTCGATCTGGAAGTCACCGACATCGTCGTGTGCGGCCACTCCCACTGCAACGTCGTCCAGGACGCGGTGGCCGGGAACCCGGGCCCCGCCGGGCCCGCGGCGGCCGGGCAGTGGCACACCCTGACACAACTCGACCACCTCGCCGCCTACCCCTGCGTCGCTCCCCGGCTCGCCGACCGTTCCCTGCGGCTGCACGCCTGGTTCTACGAGGCCGACACCGGCGCCGTACACCAGTACGCGCCCCGGGCCAGCGCCTTCCTCCCCCTGTGAACCAGCCCACCAACCGATCCGTATACGACAAGGTGACCGCAGTGACCACCACGCCCAAGGCACCCGCCTACGACGAACGCCTCACAGCTCCCAGGCTCTGGTGGGGTATCGCCTTCCTCTTCGGCCTCTCCATGGCAGCGATCTTCCTTCCCTTCGGCATCATCCCCGCCCTGACCGCCCTCGTCGCCGGTACCGGTTTGGTCGGCTTCTACGTCAGCAGCCAGGGATCCATGCGCATCCGAGTCGTGGCCGGCCTGCTCGTCGCCGGGGAGGCCCGCATTCCGCTCTCGGCCCTCGGCGAACCTGAGGTCCTCGCCGGGGAGGAAGCACGCGCCTGGCGCACCTACAAGGCCAACATGCGGGCGTTCATGGTGATGCGGAGCTACATCGTCACCGCTGTGCGCGTCGAGGTCGTCGATCCGGACGATCCGACCCCGTACGTCTATCTCTCCACCCGCAGCCCGGACGAACTCGCGGAGGCGATCCGCAGCTCACGGTGACAGGCAGACAGCAAGGCTAGGAAGAGGCGGGTGATCGTGGCGGCTGACCGTGGAGCGCAGGCTGATGACCAGCGCGACAGGAGCGCGCGTCGCGGGCATGCCACAGCATGCGTCCGTGCCGGGCTGTTCGCCCTAGTTGGCACGGTGCTCGCTGCCCTGGGCCATCACGCTGTCGCCGAAGGGCCCTTCCCCTGGCGTCTGGTGAGCGCGTTCACGCTGGTCCAGTTCGGCCTCATCTGGCCGGCCGCCCGCCGTCGGCTCCCCTTGAGCATGATCCTGGCGTGCACGCTCGCCGCCCAGGGCTCGCTGCATCTCGCTCTTACGTGGGCGGGTGCCGCGACTGCAGCCCACACCGGCCTTGAGGCACGCCGGTCGACCGGTGTGGTCCACCCCGCCACCCGTGACGGTCATGCCTGGCATCACGCGTCGGCAGCGATGACGGCGGCTCACGTGACAGCCGCGCTGCTGGCCGGCTGGTTGCTGCACCGGGCGGATGTCACGGTCTCAGGGGCTCTGGCCGCTGCTCGGACCGTGCGCCGCGTCACCACCATCGTCGTGGGCTGGCTCGTCCCTTGGCGCCGCATCACTGCGGTCACGGCGCCATCCGTCGCGCACCCGGTCAGCCGCTTCGTGCTGCCTGCAGCGCCCAACTCCCGCCTTTTGCATCACGTGCTGGTGCGCAGAGGACCGCCGGGACACGTCTCGCCCCCAGCGAATGTCCTCTCACTGGGCTGCGGCCACGGGCTGCAGCCCGGCATCATCAGCTAGGAGTCCTGCATGTCCCATTACCGGACTGTCCGCACGGTCCGCCGGGCGGCGCTCGTCGGTACGATCGCCATGGCCGCCCTGCTCACGCTGGCCGGACCCGCCGCCGCCCATGCCGAAGTCGAGGCCGACAAGCCGCAGGCACTGGCAGAGAACGTCACCCTCAGCTTTGTGTCCGAGGCCGAGTCCGGCACGGCCGGATTCACCGAACTCCGCGTCGTCCTGCCCAAGGGAATCGTGCCCGGTGACGTGACACTCGGCACGGCACCCAAGGGCTGGAAGCTCAAGCCCACCAGTGACGGCTACACCGTCGGGGGCCCCGCGCTCAAAGCCGGCGTCGACGCCGAGCACGAGGTCAAGGCCCGGCAGCTCCCGGACGCCAAGGAGCTCGCCTTCAAGACGGTGGAGACGCGACGGTGAGATCTCCCGCTGGGGAGAACTGCCCAAGGACGGCCAGGAGCCGGAACAACCTGCACCGCTCCTCACACTGAAGCCCGCAGCACCGAACGCGAGTCCGATCGCACCTGGTCCCTCCGCAACTCCGACCCCCAGCCCCACCCCGTCTGCCATCACCACACCGTCTGCCGACGCCTCCCCGCAGACTGCGGAGGAAGCCGCCGAGGAGGAAGACGACTCGTCCACTGGTTGGATCATCGGCGGCGTGATCGCAGCCGTGCTAGTGCTCGGGGGCGGAACGACGTGGCTGGTCAACCGTCGCGCCTCATCGACGGGCGGCTGACACGTCCCGATATGCGGGCCATCGGCTGCTTGACGGCCATTCAGTTGCCCCGTCTCTCAGCGAGGCGGGGCAGCACCGCATGGGGGCCAACTCAGCACTACGCGTCCAGATGCGGTCGAGGCACGGGTACGAACACTGGCCTTCCCAGGAGAGCAGGCAGCACTTCACTTGGGGCTGGGAGGCGGATTGCCTTCCGGGGCGTGCCGAGAACGTCTCAGGAGGCTGGACAGCAATGAGGTCGGGCGCCTTTCACATGCGCTTGAGGATGGTGCAGATGTCGGCCTGGCCGCAATCGGCTGGATCGGTGGTGGTCGCGCGGTCGGCGAGAGCGCGCAAGGCTTCCCGGGTGGCGCTGAGTTCGGCCATCCGCTTGTCAATGTCGTCCAGGTGCTCGTGGATCAGGCTGGAGACATGCGTGCATGGGGCGTGGCCGTCGTCGCGGATCGCGAGGATCGAGCGGATCTCGGCGAGCGTGAGGCCGGCGCGCTGGGCGTCACGGACGAAGGCGAGCCGGGTGACGCTGCGGTCAGGGTAATCGCGGTATCCGCCTCGGGTGCGCGGTGGCGCGGGCAGCAGGCCGCTGTCCTCGTAGAAGCGGATAGTCTTGGTCGTGAGCCCGGTGCGGGCGGCAAGGTCGCCGATACGCATACCTCCAGGCTAGCCCTTGACCTTCCAGCGCGCTGGAAGGTCTAGCGTCGGTCAATAGGAAGCAGCCTTTGAAGGGAGGATCTCGTGCGGATCACGGTCTTGACAGTGGCAGACTGCCCGAACGCGCAGCCCGCGCTGGAACGAATAACTGCCGTCCTGGACGGACTGGACACCGAGCTGGAGCTGGTTGAGGTCGCTAGCGAGACCGAGGCTGCTCGGCGGGGTATGTACGGGTCGCCAACGATCCTGATCGATGGCAACGACCCCTTCGCACAGCCGGGAGCGGGTCCGAGCCTGTCCTGCCGCCTCTACCACAAATCCGACGGCACCCTGTCCGGCGTGCCGGACGAGAACGCCCTGCGCCGAGCCCTGGCCGGGGCGAGGGCACCAGGGCCGGATGGCGGGACGTCGGACACCGGCAGGCCCCAACCGCTGGGTGCTTAGCACGTGGCGGGCCGGGCCGGTAGCGGGCGTCGCGCACCTGACGAGCGCGGCCTGCCGGTGGACCTGCAGAACCTCGGTCACTTCACCACGACCGAGGCCAACCTCGGTGCGGAGACGCTTCAGACATCCGCGGGCGGAAACAGGGGGAACAGGTTGGGGGCTGAGTTGGCTGCAAGGGATCTTCTCACCGACCGGGCTGCCGGTACGACGCACTGAGGGAGGAACCGAATGACTGTAGCCGCTGGACGTCGCCACCGATCCTCTTGTGTAGCGCCGCCAGCGTCTTTGGTTCAGCGCTGACGACCCAGCGAGAGCCAACGAGGTATGTGCCGCCGTACACCCTCGCGGTTTCCAGCCAAGTCCGCTTGTACTTCTCCTCCGGGAAGGTGGTGATGAGGTACTCGCCCTGCTCCGTGTGGCAGATCCCCTCACGCAGCTCCGTCGCCTCGACGCGGATGTTGGGCTCGCAGCCCGTCAGATTGGCGATGACCTCGACCTTGGCTGGGGCCATGGCCGCCGCGGCCGGGACCGACGTCTGCGATGGCCTGCCCGCGCCTTCGACCCGGCCGCAGGCTGCGGCCAGGGGGACGAGGGCCAAGGCCCCGGCCATAACGACGGCGGGCACTGCGAAGGTCGTGGGCACAGCAGGGCTGGTGCGTACTCGAAGCTGTGGCAGGAGCATGCGCATTCTCCGTCTCGGCTACGGTCGCCGGTACCAGCAGGACCGGTGTCCATTTGAGGTACGGGCGGACAGTGGTTGCCGTTCACTGCGGCGTCCCGTTCCGAAACCGCAGCATGAATGCCGCCTCGCTCGTGGACGCATGGGAAGAGGGGCGGCGCGCGGAGTGTTCACCCCGGCCAGTCGGCCGTCCTGGTCGCGGTGAGGCGCCCCACGTCACCCGATCTGCTGATCCTTCGTATCCGCCTGAGAGCCGGCCCAGGGCGCTTTCGTCAGCTCCTGAGGCTTGTAGCCGCGGGTTTCCGCCGACGTCAGCCCGCCGACGTCCGATGAAGGGCTCCCCCGGATGGCCATCCACTCACAAGAACTTTACGCGTCCATCCGCTTACTGTGCGTCCATGTCGATCAGTCAGCCGCCACGCGGCAGACGCTCCTCGGTGTGGACCGGGGCAGTGCTGCTGGTACTGCTGGCTGCACTGATGCATGTGCTGGGCTGCGCTCACGGGCCGGTCCCGACGTCTGCTCCGCGCGTCGACGCCGTCCCTGTCGTCTCAGCCGGCTGCGCGCATGATAGCGGGCAGCCGCAAGGCTCCGTCGGAGTGCAGGCTCCTGCCGCCCCTGACGGCACCGGGCACTGCGTGGGGCCGGACGAACCGACAGTCCAGCCACCGCGCGACATCGAACGCCCCTCGCAGGCGGATGTGATGAACCAGGCCGCGCGCACCACGGTTCCGGCACGGCCCGCACCGCGATGCGTTCGAGTGAGCACCTCGCACAGCGGCACTCTCAGCACGGCGCAGACACGAGCAAGTCTGGGCGTCTGGCGGTCCTGACCGGCGAGCCGAACCTGCCTCATCCTGGCAGGCGCGGCAGCCGGACCAAGTCCGTCCGTTCCCCCAGCACCCGGTCGGTCCTCGCGTGGCCGCCCGCAGGAGAAGCACGTGAACCACTGCACGCATCCCCCCGCGTTCACCAGCCCGGCGCAACTGCTCACCGGCACCAAGCATCCGCAGATCACCCCCGGTGGCCTCGTCGGCGACACCCCCGTTTTGTGGATCGGGGAGCCCTTCACCACCGCAGGACGAGGCTTTTGGGCCAAACTCGAAGGCCACAATCCCGGAGGCATCAAGGACCGCACCGCCCTGTACATGGTCCGCACCGCCCGGGAACGCGGACGGCTGCGCCCCGGCGCCCGCATCATCGAATCCACGTCGGGCACGCTCGGCCTCGGCCTGGCGCTCGCCGGTGCCACGTACGGCCATCCGGTTACTGTCGTCACCGATCCGGGCATGGAGCCCCTGATGACCGGTCTGCTCACGGCGTATGGAGCCGAGGTGGACCTGGTCACCGCGCCACACCCGGAGGGCGGCTGGCAGCAGGCCCGACGCGACCGAGTGGAACTATTGCTCACCGCTGACCCCGATGCCTGGTGTCCCGACCAGTACCACAATCCCGACAACGTGGCTGCCTATGCCCCGATGGCTCACGAACTAGTCGCCCAGCTAGGCCGCATCGACACGCTCGTCGTCTCCGTGGGCACCGGCGGACACTCCGCTGGCATCGGGTCCGTCCTTCGCGGCTTTTTCCCCCAGCTGAGGGTTGTCGGGGTCGACACCACCGGCTCCACGATCTTCGGTCAACCGGCCGCGTCACGACTCATGCGCGGTCTGGGCAGCAGCATCTACCCGAGCAACGTCGCCTACGAGCTCTTCGACGAGGTCCACTGGGTTGCCGCCGCCGAGGCCGTCTGGGCCGCTCGGCGCCTTGCCCGCCACCACTACGCCACCGGGGGCTGGAGCGTCGGCGCCACAGCCCTCGTCTCACGCTGGCTCGCCCGCACGCTTCCCGCCGAAGAACGGGTCGTCACCGTCTTCCCTGACGGCCCGCAACGCTACGTCGGCACCGTCTTCAACGACGCCTACGCACGCGAGAACGGCCTGCTGGGGCAGATCCCCGCAGACGAGCCGGACGAGATCGACGAACCCACCGCGCGCGTTGTCACCCGCTGGACGCGCTGCACACGCGTCCTCGACCCCGTCGCCGGTGCCCGTCTCGAAATGGCGGAGGCCGTCCAGTGAGGAACCTGTGGCAGCAGACGCGTTCCTTCCCACCTGCCGCGCGTCTCCTGATGGCCAACCAGTTCGCCATCAACCTCGCCTTCTACATGCTCATGCCCTACCTCGCAGCACACCTCGCAGGGGAACTCGGCCTCGCCGCCTGGGCGATCGGCCTCGTCCTGGGCGTGCGCAACTTCTCCCAGCAAGGCATGTTCCTCATCGGGGGCACCCTCGCAGACCGCCTCGGCTACAAGGCGCCGATCATGGCGGGCTGCCTCTTGCGCACAGCCGGCTTCGGTCTGCTTGGGTGGGTCGACAACCTGCCCGCCCTGATCGCCGCCTCGGCGGCCACCGGCTTCGCCGGCGCTCTGTTCAACCCGGCGGTCCGCGCTTACCTCGCTGCCGAAGCTGGCGATCGGCGCGTGGAAGCCTTCGCCACCTTCAACGTCTACTACCAGGCCGGCATGCTTCTCGGCCCCCTGGTCGGTCTCGCCCTCCTGGCCGCCAACTTCCGGCTCGTCTGTACCGTCGCCGCCGCCATCTTCGCCGTCCTGACTCTGCTGCAATGGCGAGCCCTGCCTGCGCGCCAGGGAACTGCTTCGGGCGGCCAGGACAGCGTGCTGACCCAGTGGCGCACGGTTGCCGCCAACCGCCCCTTCCTCCTCTTCGCGGTAGCCATGATCGGCTCGTATGTCCTGACCTTCCAGGTGTACCTGGCCCTTCCTCTGGCCGCCTCGGATGCACTGGGCACCAATGCCAAGGCAGTCACCAGTGGCCTCTTCGTCGTCTCTGCCGCCGTCGCCGTCATGGGCCAACTGCGACTCACGGACTGGGCCAAACGTAAGTGGAGCGCGCACGAGGCACTGGTACGCGGACTGGCGATTATGGGCCTGGCCTTCCTGCCCCTGGCCGTCGTCCCAGGAGGCGCGCCGGTGGGCATCGGGGCAGCCCTGGTAACGACGGTAGCGTTACTCGCTGTTGGCAGCGCAATGGTGTACCCCTTCGAAATGGACACCGTCGTGACCCTGTCCGGCAATCACCTGGTCGCCACCCACTACGGCCTTTACAACACCGTCTCCGGTCTGGGCATCACCCTCGGCAACCTCGCCACAGGGGCGCTCTGGGACTTCGCGAAGGAGCATGGCGCCCTCTGGCTGACCTGGATGGCCCTGGCTGCCACGGGACTCGCGTGCGCCGCGTCCATCGCTGCCCTGGCCCGCACCGGACAACTGTCCGCCCGACGACAACAGCCCGCCACCGCCTGAAGACCAGCACGAGGCTCGGGCGCTCAAGCACCCGAGCCGAACGCCAAGAGGGGCGTCGACATCTCGGCCCAGCCGCGAACCCAACCGGCCTGGTCACCCATGTCGTCGTGATCACTGCAGCCACCGAGCACCTGCCCGCCGGTCTGGTCCCGGGATGACGGTTTCGACGCCTTCCTGGTCATCGCCCGATACCTGGGACCTGCCCCTGGATCGGCACCCTAGCCAGTGGGTGCCGTCTCATCGTACGGCTGCGGCTGCACGGGTACCCCTGTGACCCATCGGCTTCGAAGAGAGCACCATGTCGCATAGATCGCTTTGGGAGAGGCCGTTCGAGGAGATCTGCAGCAGGTCACGGACGCTGTTGGACGGATGACGCCCCAGGGCTACTGCGTGAAACCCTGCGGATAGCCGCATCAGGAAGCAGTGGTGGCGCTCAAACCAGACGGGGCGTCGGTGTCGTCGGGTCCGTCGACATCAGGCGGAATGGTGGACATCGCACTGAACCACAGCCCCTTCTCGACCAGGCCACGGCGACGCTGGAGAGCGGCCTTGCCGCCGGTGACGATCCTATGGCCGCCGTGCGCTGCGCCCGGACGGTGCACGCCCTGGAGGGCGAATTCTGGATCTGCCTCGCCCAGGACCTCAATTTCGGCTGAGGTCGGCCACCTTGACGGCCGGGCGGTTCGCTTGACAGGCATACCCCCCACTCCTATGTTCGCTACACCTACCCCCTAGGGGTATGCCCCCGGTGAACCGGCACCCGGACACACCTGTGTGTCATCGGGCGTCGACAATGAGAGGAGTGCCGATGTCCTCGGCAGCAAGCCCACCGCAGACACGCGCCGGGCGTAAGGAATGGACAGCGCTGGGCCTGTTAGTCCTGCCGGCCCTGCTTCTGTTCATGATGCTGACCATCCTCTTCCTGGCCAGCCCCTACCTCGCCGCAGACCTGGAGCCCACCGGCACCGAGATTCTGTGGATCCTGGACATCTATGGATTCCTCATGGCGAGCCTGCTCGTCCTGATGGGAACCGTGGCCGACCGCTACGGACACCGAAACCTACTGGTGACCGGTGCGGCTCTCTTCGGCATCTTCTCCGTAGTGGCCGCCATGACGGACTCGCCGGTGATGATGATCGTCTGGCGTGCCGTCCTCGGCATCGCGGCCGCCATGCAGATGCCCGCGACGCTCGGCCTCATCTTCTCGATGTTCCAGGACGCCAAGCAGCGCGGTGTCGCGATCGGCATCTGGGCGGCCGCGATCTCGGGCGGTGTCGCGCTTGGTCCGCTGCTCGCCGGACTGCTCCTGGAGGCCTTCTCGTGGCGGGCGACGTTCCTGGTCGCAGTCCCGGTCATGGCCGTCGTGGTGATCGGTGGGCTCCTGCTGCTGCCTGGCCATCAGGCGTCCCAGAGCACCAAGCTGGACCTGTTCAGCGCGCTGCTCCTGGTCCTCACGCTGCTGCCGTTCATCTACGGGATCAAGTCGTTCGCCACCGAGGACGAGACGGCGCGATCGATCGCCGCGGTGGTGGTTGGCCTCGCCTTCGGAGTCTGGTTCGTCCTCCGGCAACTACGCTCCTCTGCCCCTCTGCTGGACGTGCGGCTCTTCGTCAACCGCACCGTCGGCGGGGCTCTCGGTGTCTTCATCCTGGCTGCGACCGGCCTCGGCGGCGTCTACCTGATGTTCACGCAGTTCCTCCAGCAAGTGAAGGACCTGTCGCCGATCGAGACCGGGTTCGCCATTCTGCCTGCGGCCATCGTGCTGATCGTCGTCGCCACTCTCTCGCCCGTGATCGCGCGCCGGATCCGTCCGGGGTACGTCATCGCCACCGGCCTGGCCGTGCAAGTGGTCGGCTACCTGCTGTTCACGCAGATCGAGAGCACGACCGGGTTGCCGCTCGTCATCGCGGGATTCGTCGTCCTCTACCCGGCGGTGTCCCCGTCCATGGCGCTCACCACCGACTTGGTGGTGGGCTCGGTCCCGCCCGAGAAGGCCGGTGCTGCGGGTGGACTGGCCTCGACCGTCAACGACCTGGGCATCTCGCTGGGCGTCGCGATCGTCGGTACCATCGGCACGGCCGCGTACAGCAGCGGCCTCGAGAACAAGTTGCCCGATGGCCTGCCCGCGGAGGCGAAGGACGCCGCGGACGAGAGCCTCGCCGGCGCGGTGGCCGCCGCGCAGAACCTTCCCGATCACCTCGCCGATCCGCTGCTGCGCGTGGCTAAGGACGCCTTCGCGCACGGACTCAACGTCGGGTCGGGTATCGCCGCGGCCATCGCGGCGGTCGGTGCGATCATCGCCGCCGTCACGCTACGCCACGTTCCACCCACCGGCTCCGCAGCACCAGCGGAGCAGAGCGATGAGCCGGACCCGGTCCAGGTCACAGAGTTCGGCTCGAAGTAGCTACACCTTGCAGAGCAGGAAGCGGCGGCTGGGCAACTCCCGAGTTGCACCGGCCGTCGCCTTCAACGTTCCCCTCGCACCCGGCTCGGCACATGGCTCTCATCAGGAGGCGCACAGTGATCGATTTCAGCACGGCAACCACTGAGGTGATCAAGAGCGAAGGCGGCACCTGCATGTACGCACAGGTGGAACGGCTGCGAGCGTTGGGGCCGGCCGTTCCGGTAGAGCTTCCCGAAGGTGTCGGCGCCTGGTCGGTGTCACGGGGTGACGTGGTCAGGCGGCTGTTGACACACCCCGGCGTCTCCCGGAATCTCAAGGAGACGGTACCGAGCTATGTCCCCGGATCCGTGCCCTGGCTGGCCCCTTGGGTCGACGTGGACTTCATGGCCACCACGGACGGCAGTGCTCATGCACGTCTACGGAAACTGATCACCCCTGCGTTCACTCCCCGCCGTGTGGAGAGGCTCCGTGCTCAGGTCGAGGCGACCGTCACCGAGCTCCTCGACAGGCTCAGGGCCCGCACCGGTGACGAACCCGTCGACCTGCACCGAGAGTTCTCCTACGAGGTTCCGACGCGCGTGATCTGCGACCTCTTCGGCGTACCGGACGACCAACGGCCCGAGGTGCTGCGCGCCTTCCGTGTCGTCGCCACCACCGATGTGCCCGAAGAAAAGTCCGTCGCCGTCTACCAAGACCTCGAAGCGGCGATGCGCCTGCTGATCGCCACCAAGCAGACAACGCCAGGCGACGACCTCACCAGCTTTCTCATAACGACGCGCTCTTCTGGCGAGTCCCCTCTGACCAGCCATGAGTTGATATCGACGCTGCTGCTGATGATCGGCGGAGGAAGCCAGACAACCATCAACCTCATCGATCACACGATCCGCGAACTCCTCACCCGCCCGGACCAACTAGCCCGCCTCCGCAACGACCCCGCGCGCTGGGACGACGCGATCGAGGAGTCGCTGCGCGTGCACTGCCCGGTCATGCACCTGCCGATGCGCTGGGCGACGGAGGACATCGACCTCGGCGAGGGCGTAGTGATCCGCGCCGGCGACGCAATCCTGATTTGCTACGGCGCCCACGGCCGGGACCCGGGAGTACACGAGAACCCCGAGACCTACGACATAGACCGCGAGGACAAGGACCACCTGGCATTCGGGCTCGGTCCCCACTTCTGCCCGGGATCCCACCTCGCCCGACTCGAGGCCACCGTGGCGCTCCCCGCCTTGTTCGACGCCTTTCCTCGACTCGCCCTGGCCGTCGCGCCGGAGGACATCGAGCCTGGCCAGACCTTCATCGGCAATGACATCACCGCTCTGCCCGTCCTCCTGCGCCACGACATCGAGGACTCTGTACGGTGACGGCCGACGATCTACTCAAACGCTCCCGGCAGCTCTTGGACACGGCCCGCTACCTGAACCTGGCCACCGCGTCCGAGCAGGGCGATCCCTGGGTCGCCACCCTTGAGTACGCCTGGTTCGCGGCCCCATTGCGGTTCGTCTTCGGCTCGGCGACCGGGTCCCGACACAGCCGCCACGTGCAGGCCCGGCCACAGGTGAGCGGCTCGCTTTTCACTGCTGGCCGTCACGAATCGGTCGCAGACCTCACCTCGGTCGACGGCGCCCAGTTCACCGGCCGCTGCACCGAGGTTCCCCCCAATCGACTCGACACGTATTACACGGAGTTCTACGCGACAGTGTTCCCGAACCCGCACCAGCGGGCGGAGTGGCAACTGCCCCCCTCGCTGCTGCGGCACCCCGCACCGCACCGCCTCTACCTGGTGGAGGTCGACCGCTGGTGGCTGATCGACACCCGCACATGGGCCGAGGACCGCATCGACCGCCGCATCGAAGTGCCGGCGGCGCACCTGGAAAGGTAGAGGTTTGACCACTTCACACGCACAGGGCGCCACCACCTTCGCGGAGGCCTTACAGGAACGGGCGAGCAAATCCCCCGACGCCGTCGCCTTCCGTTTTGTCGCAGACGACGAGTCGGCTGAGATCATCACCTACGCCGAACTTGACGCACGGGCGCGGGCGGTGGCCGCTGGACTCATCGAGAGGGCCGATACCCGGCGCGTTCCGGTCCTGCTGCTCTTCGTGCCCGGCCTCGACTACCTGTCGGGGCTGTTCGGCTGCTTTTATGCAGGCGTCCCGGCAGTCCCGGCCTTCCCACCCGACCCGGGTCGCCTGTCGCGCACGCTGCCGCGGCTCCAGGCCATCGTCGATGACGCCGGCTCCGACGTCGTACTCACCACGTCAGACATCAAGCCGCTGATCCAACAGAGTCTTCATTCTTCGTCCGGGCGCGCTCCTCACCTGCTGGCCGTTGACCTGCTTCCGAGCGAGGACGGCGGACTCGTGCCTCGCTGCGACCACAGGACTCCTGCCCTGCTGCAGTACACCTCAGGTTCGACCTCACTCCCGCGCGGCGTCGTGCTGAGCCATGAACATCTGATGAGCAACTGCCATGACATCGTCCGCGGATTCGGCATTCACCGTGGCAGTTCGGGGGGCCTGTGGCTGCCGCCGTACCACGACATGGGACTGATTGGCGGCATCCTCACGCCGTTGTTCTCCGGCATCCCGGCGACACTCATGTCACCGATGACGTTTCTCCGCCGACCTTTGTCCTGGCTGCGTATGGTTTCGCGATACGGATCGACGATCACCGGCGGCCCGAACTTCGCGTACGAGCTATGTCTGCGGCGTGCGACGGAGGAGGAGATCGAGGGCCTCGATCTGTCCGGCATCGAACTCACCTTCACCGGTGCCGAGCCCGTGCGGGCCGAGACCATGGCACGCTTCGCCGAGCGTTTCGCTCCGACGGGATTGCGGGCCAAGTCGTTCTATCCGTGCTACGGACTCGCCGAAGCCACACTGTTCGTGACCGGCGGCACCCCACTCGACGGTTGGAGCTCGAAGCGGATCGCGAGCGAGCCCCTCGGCACCGAGGGAGTAGCCCGCCCGGCCTCTCCCGCCGAACCGTCGAAGACCCTTGTGAGCTGCGGCAGACCGGGCCCCGACACCCGGCTGCTGATCGTCGACCCTGACACCCGGGAACCCTTGATGAGTGGAAGAGTCGGGGAGATCTGGGTCGACTCCCCCAGCGTCGCCGAGGGCTATTGGCAGCGGCCCGAGGAGTCCGCCGCGACCTTCGGTGAGAAGACCGCGAGCGGGAGCGGCCCCTACCTCCGCACGGGCGACCTCGGATTCCTCATGGACGACGAGCTGTTCGTCGCGGGCCGTATCAAGGATCTGATCGTCATCAACGGCCGCAACTACCACCCCATGGACATCGAGCAGGTCTGCGAAGAGTCGGTCGCGGGAATCCGCCGGAACTGCGGCGCTGCGTTCTCCGTCGAGGACGGTACGGGCACGGACACCGAACGACTCGTTCTCGTCTACGAAACTGATCCCCGCGACGACAGGCCGTACGAGGAGATCATCGAGGGTATCCGTCGCACGGTCTCCCTCCACTTCAGCATCCCCCCGCACGCGGTCCTCCTGATTCCTCCGCGTGCGATCCACAAGACGTCGAGCGGCAAGGTCCAACGCTGGCTGACTCGACGGTCCTACCTAGCAAGGGAATTTGACGAGCTTGCCCGATGGGAGGCTGCCGGCTAGCGGGACACGAGGCGACTCGGATTCCGCCCGCTCGGCGACCCGGCCACATACCGTGTGCGGGTATCTTTCATAGGGAGGTCGACGCTGCGCTTGGCACCGACCCGGGGAGGAAGGAATTGGAGCCATGCCTGGCGAGAAGAAACAGCACAAAGAAGACGTACTGATGCGACTCCGTCGCATCGAGGGCCAGGTACGAGGCCTGCAGCGGCTGGTTGAGCAGGACACCTACTGCATCGACGTCCTCACACAGGTGTCGGCCACGACCCGCGCCCTACAGTCGTTCGCCCTGCAATTGCTCGACGAGCACATGGCCACCTGTGTGAGCGACGCCGTGGCTGAGGGCGGCGAGGAAAGGGAGAAGAAGCTCCGGGAAGCGTCCAACGCCATCGCCCGCCTGGTGCGTTCGTGAGTTGTGCTACCCCGCCTGCCGGCGGGACGGGGTAGCACGCGGTCTGTCCGACACGTCAGCGCCAGAAAGACTCAACCCGGTTGGCGCCACCTTCAGTGCTGATGCTCCTCGGACTCCTCGGCGGTGTCGCTCCCGGCAGGAGCGTTGGACGCCTCTCCGGCGTCGACCGTGAAGCTCGCGGTGTGCACCTTCCCCTCGTGCTTGAAGTCGAGGAAGAGCCGGTACGAACCAGCACTGGGTGCCGTTGCGGTGAACGAAACTGTGGGTCCGGGCTTGGTCTTGCCGTCACCCGGGGCTCCGTTGGGATGGACATGCAGGTAAGCGAGATCCCCTGAGCGCAGTGCCACCAAGTGTCCGTACGCCTCGAGGTATGGCTGAAGGTCGGTGACAGGGCGCCCGTCCTTGGCGACCGTCAGGTCAAGCCGGCCGCTCACGCCCGGGCGCAGCCCACCTTCCAGCGCGACCTTGTAGCCATCGACCTCCGCGACATTCGAGACGGAGGGCGTCGGCGCGGGGCGGTACATGCCGGAGACAGCGAGGTCCGCACCGAGGGTGAGGTCCGCAGCACCCTTCGCGGCGGGTGTGAAGTCGGCGAAGAGCCGATAGTCGCCGGCTGCGGGAAGTTCGGCGTCGACGCTCCAGGTGCCCTCGGAGGTGCGGATCGGGTGGAGGTGCCGGTAGGTCGCCAGATCTCGAGATGCAAGGATCAGGTGCAGTTCCTTGCCGTGCTCGCGCCGATAGTCGGTGACCTTGCGGCCAGCACTGTCGCGCACGGCGAAGCGGATTTCAGACTCCTTGGCCACAGGGACACTGCGGGTCTCGAGGTCAAGGCTGTAGCCCCCCTCCGAGATCTGCAGGCCACCGGGGGGAGCGCTGCCGTTCTCCTCTGCCCTCTTGTCGGCTTCTCGCTCTCCCGCGCCCCCGGCCCGGTCGTGCCCCGCGTGGGCGGCTGACTCGGCGGTGGTCCTGATCGGGTCGGCTGCTCCTCCCACACCGTATGCGGTTCCGAAGGCTGTGGCGAGCACGGCGGCGAACGCGGTGATCCGCAAAGGGGTGTTCATCAGGGCCTCCTCAGGCGCCGTTTGTTGTGCGACACGGAAATCGAGCATATACCCCCTCCGGGTATGTGCAAGAGATGCACAACCCTTGCCACAGATACCAACTGGGGGTATACATGCAAGGCACCCATACCCCCACGGGGTATCCCAGATCATCCTTCCCTGGAGGAACCATGTCCGACTGCTGCACGCCTGACGGCAGCTGCTCCACCGGTGCGGCGAAGGGCACGACGACCGCGACGGAAGACGGGATCGCGACGGTCTACACGGTGACAGGCATGACGTGTGACCACTGCAAGTCGTCAGTCACCGAGGCCGTCAGTGGGATCGGCGGCGTGCTGAGCGTCGATGTCGACGTCAAGACCGGCCGGGTCTCCGTCACCACCGCGGAGGAACCTGACGACACCGCGTTCGCGAAGGCGGTCGACGAGGCGGGCTACGAGCTCACCGGCCGCGCTGTCTAGCCCTCACCATGCCGCTGGGCCCGTCAATCCCCCGGACGGGCCCAGCTCCCTCCCTGAGGAGCAGTGATGACCAACCTCACCGACGTCGGCGAGGTCGAACTCGCCATCGGCGGCATGACCTGCGCCTCGTGCGCAGCCCGGATCGAGAAGAAGCTCAACCGCATGGACGGTGTCGAGGCGACCGTCAACTACGCGACGGAGAAGGCCAAGGTGACCTACAGCGGCAGCATCGCTGTCAGCGATCTGATTGCCACGGTGGAGGCAACCGGTTACACCGCCCAGGAGCCGACGCCCGTCGCCGCGGACAGCACCTCAGAGTCCGGAACCGTTGAAGAACCCGACCCACACCGGTCGTTGCGCCAGCGCCTTGTGACCACTGTGGTCCTCGCCGTACCGGTGATCGCGATGGCCATGGTGCCGGCATTCCAGTTCGAGTACTGGCAATGGCTCTCCCTGACCCTGACCGCACCCGTGGTCACCTACGCGGCCTGGCCCTTCCACAAGGCCGCGTGGACCAACGCCAGGCATGGCGCCGCGACGATGGACACACTCATCTCGGTCGGAACGTCCGCGGCATTCCTGTGGTCCCTGTGGGCATTGTTCTTCGGCACCGCGGGCACCCCAGGAATGACACACCCCTTCGAGCTGACCATCGGCCGGAGTGACGGTGCCGGGAACATCTACCTGGAAGCAGCGGCCGGTGTCACCGCCTTCATCCTGGCGGGCCGCTATTTCGAAGCTCGCTCCAAGCGGATGGCCGGCGCCGCGCTCAAGGCCCTTCTGGAACTCGGAGCCAAGGAAGTCACGGTCGTACGCAACGGCGTCGAATCCACAGTGCCGATTGGGGATTTGCGCACTGGTGACCGCTTCCTCGTGCGTCCGGGCGAGAAGATCGCCACGGACGGCACGGTGGTCGAGGGATCGTCCGCCGTCGACGCCTCCATGCTGACCGGAGAGTCTGTCCCGGTGGAAGTCGTCGTCGGCGACAGCGTCGCTGGCGCCACGTTGAACACCAGCGGCCGGCTCGTCGTCGAGGCCACCCGGGTCGGCGCGGACACCCAACTGGCCAGAATGGCACAGCTCGTCGAGGAGGCGCAGAACGGCAAAGCGGCCGCTCAGCGCTTGGCCGACCGCATCTCGGCCGTCTTCGTTCCAGTCGTGATCACCCTCGCGACCGGCACGTTCGGCTTCTGGCTCGGCAACGACGCAGGCCTGTCGGCGGCGTTCACCGCCGGGGTCGCCGTACTCATCATCGCCTGCCCCTGCGCCCTGGGTCTGGCCACCCCTACGGCTCTGATGGTCGGCACTGGCCGCGGCGCCCAGGTGGGAATTCTCATCAAGGGCCCAGAGGTCCTGGAGACGGCCCGTAAGGTCGACACGGTCGTCCTCGACAAGACTGGCACGGTCACAACCGGACAGATGACGCTGGTCGCCGTACGGACCGGAGTGGACGAGAACGAGGCCGACGCTCTGCGTCTCGCGGGCGCACTGGAGAACGCCTCAGAGCATCCGATCGCCCGCGCCGTGGCGGAAGGCGCGGCGCGGAAGGTCGGCACGCTCCCCGTTCCCGAGGACTTCACCAACGTGGCGGGACTCGGGGTCCAAGGCATCGTCGAGGGACATGCGGTGCTCGTGGGCCGCGGGCGGCTTCTGGACGAGTGGGAGATCCGTCTGCCGGTCGAGCTGGAGCGAGCCAAGGAAGCGGCGGAGGCCGCCGGTCGGACTGCGATCCTGGTGGCGTGGGACGGGGCGGCGCGAGCCGTGCTGGAAGTGGCCGACGCCATCAAGGAGACCAGTCCCGAAGCCGTCCGCCGCCTGCGCGTGCTCGGTCTCACCCCGATCCTGCTCACCGGGGACAATAGGACAGTGGCCGACACCGTCGCGGCGGAGGTCGGGATCACCGAGGTGATCGCCGAGGTGATGCCCGAGGACAAGGCGGACGTGGTCAAGCGGCTGCAAAGCGAGGGCCGCAGTGTCGCCATGGTCGGCGACGGCATCAACGACGCGGCCGCGCTCGCGCAAGCCGACCTGGGCCTGGCCATGGGAACCGGAACGGACGCGGCCATCGAGGCCAGCGATCTCACGCTCGTACGCGGTGACCTGCGCACGGCGGCGGATGCCATCCGGCTCTCCCGCAAGACCCTCGGGACCATCCACTCGAACCTCTTCTGGGCCTTCCTGTACAACGTGACGGCCCTACCTTTGGCTGCGGCGGGCCTGCTCAATCCCATGATCGCCGGAGCCGCGATGGCCTTCTCGTCGGTATCGGTGGTCGGCAACTCGCTCCGCCTGCGCCGTTTTTCCGCCCAGTCCTAAGGGGGTCGGACGCAGATCGTGCGCATCGCCGATGTCTTCCGCCACCGTGAGACGGTGGCGGAATCTGCGCCCAACTTGATCTGCAACGGCCGGTGTCGTGCCTCGAAGTTGATCACTCGGTTTGTATAACCGCCGTACGCCAAGGCGGCCTTCGTCTGAACATGTGCTCCGACCAAGGAACACACATCTTCAGCACGAAGGCCGTGAGGATGAGTCCGTCGCATCGCGATGCCCGACAAAAGGCATTGGCTGAACTTTCATGATTCCGGGGCGAGTTCTACTCCTGCCTCACCGCTCGTTCGGATACGTTGTTCGAGCTGGCTGACGCTGTTCTGTGCGGCGACGGGCCAGTGAGATCGCTGGCCGAGCTGTCGCTGGCCGGCGAGCACCGCCGCGGTCATGGCGGGCTATACGCCGCCGGCGCCGGTGGCCGGGTCGATACCGGCCGGCTGCGGCGGGCCCTGGCCGCGGTGCCATTGCCGCGGGCCGCCGACGGCCGACTGGTCCTGGCCATCGACATCACCTGCTGGCTACGCCCCGACGTGCACACCTCACCGCAGCGGATCCCGTGTCACACCTACGGCCGGGGAAAAGACCAGCACATCCCTGTCCCCGGCTGGCCGTACTCGATCATCTGCGCGCTCGAGCCGGTCGCAGTTCCTGGGCCGCCCCTTTGGACGTGCTTCGCCTGGCCCTCGGGGACGACACGGCCACCGTCACCGCCCGACAGCTGCGGGACCTGCTCAACCGACTGATCACCGCCGGGCAATGGCAAGAGGGCGACCGCGACGTCCCCGTCATCGCGGACGCCGGATACGACGCATTCCGCCTTGCGTTCCTCCTCAAAGACCTGCCGGTCGAAATGCTCGCCCGGATGCACTCGGACCGGGTGCTGCTCCGGGCTCTCCCACCCCGCCAGCCACACACGATGGGCCGCCCACCCCGGCACGGCGGCTAATTCGTCTTCGGCCAGCCCGACACCTGGGGCGTCCCGGACACCGAAACCGTCACCGACACACGCCTTTACGGCACCGCCAAGGCCCGCTCCTGGGACCGGCTGCACCCCAGGCTCACCCACCGCTCCTCCTGGGCCACCACCGACGGCACCCTCCCGGTCGTCGAAGGCACGGTGCTCCGCCTCGACATCGACCACCTGCCCAACGGAGCAACACCGAAGCCGGTCTGGCCGTGGTGGTCAGGCACCGACGCCCCCCGGCAGACGCCGATCGTCTCTGGCAGGCTTACCTGCGACGCTTCGACATCGAGCACACCTTCCGCCTGTTCAAACAGACCCTCGGCTGGACCTCCCCAAATATCCGCACTCCCCGAAGCCGCCGACCGCCGGACCTGGCTCATCCTCGCCGCCTACACCCAACACCGCCTCGCCCGCACACTCGCAGCCGAGCCGGACCGGCGCCGCCCCTGGGAAAACCCCAGCTCTCCAGACCGGCTCGCTCCCGCCCGCGTCCGGCCGCGACTTCCGGCACATCCGCCCACAGACCGCCTGCCCGCCCAGAGCACCAAAACCCACCCGCCCCGGCCCCGGACCGACCACCGGGCCGAAAGAACACCCATCCCGCACCGCGCCACGACTGCACACACCCAAGAAGACACAGCCAGCAGAACGACAAAAGAATGAAGTCAACCAGCCCAAAGCCCCGCCGCACAGGTTCAAGATCAAGCTAAGGGCTGTGCTGTAAATGATGTAGGGCATGCCGATTGGCCAGCGGCGCTGCCACGCACCCTCTGAAGATGAGGCGATGGAGGCTAGCGAGGCCGAGCATGGGGTGGTGAACGCCCTTGTCCTTGAGGCGGCCATCGGGCGGAGGATCATCCAGATCTTCATACGCGGAGGTACGCCCGACGCGGGCGCGGCTCTTGCGGTGGGAGGCGTGAGTCGGGCGGAACCGGCGAGGCAGCCGCGGCCCTGCCGAGATTGATCATCTGGGCCCTCCGCAGCCGCTTCTCGAGATCCCGGCATCGGCCTGGGCCTTCCTGCTGCTCAGCCTGGGACGGGGCTGCTTTCTTCATCCCCGGAACGCGCCGAGCACCAGCGCAACATCGGCCAGACCGTCGAGCACGGACTCGGCACCCGCATCCTTCAGTTCGGCCACCGAGGCCTTGCCGGTGGCGACCGCGATCGTCCGAACGCCAGCTGCACGCCCGCCCGCCACATCCGCTCGGGTATCCCCGAAGAACACGGCCTTTGGCCCAGTGACGTCCGCCCGTTGAAGAGCGATGCGCAGCAGTTCAGGGCGCTCCTCTCCGTCCTCCCCGAAGGCGCCCTCCTCAAGCCGAAGGTACGAATCCAGACCGAACGTAGCCAACTTCACCTCGGCCGCAAGCCGAACGTTGCCGGTCACAACTGACTGCCGCAAGCCCCGCTCATCGAGTGCGGCAAGAAGCGTGGCGGCACCTGGCAGTGCGTGGCCACGCTCGCGCAGGTCGGCTGCGCGCCGAACGTGCACCGTGCCAAGCGCGTCAGCGAACCGGGTGAACAGCTCCTCGTCGTAGTCGAGACCGTGGAGCCGGGCGGTCTCCCGCAGGATCACACGCTCCGTCGAGCCCGTGACCGACGCCTGCTCGCGCATCGCACATCCTGTCACCTGCTCGAATGCGTCGGCCCACAGCTCGCGGCCCAGCCCGCCTGTGGCCATGAGCGTGTGATCGATGTCCCACAGCACCAGTTCCGGCACCGGCAGCTCCCTTCTCCAGAACAGCAGGGTCCCCGTGCATCCCGCACCCTACGCTCGGAAGAAGCATCGAGGAGCGGACACATGGTGGCAGCAGACCTCCCCATCGGGGACCGCATCAGGCATTACCGCGGCGGGCGTAGGCAGGACGCCGTCGCTGGGCTGGTCGGTATCAGTCCGGACTATCTGTCGCAGATCGAGCGCGGACTGAAGGTTCCGTCGGTGCCCATGTTGTACGCCCTTGCCCAGGAGTTGGGGGTGCCAGCCGCAGCGCTGCTGTCCGAGCAAGCGCCCGTGGAAGCTGAGTCGACAGATACGGCGGAGGCCGCGGTCGGTCGTGCTTTCCTCGGGTATGGTCCGCCCCGCAGTACCGCCCCGGTTCCGGCGGCTGTACTACGGGACCGTGTGGAGGTCGCCTGGCAGTCCTGGCAGACGAGCGGCACCCGTTTCACGGAGGCTGCCGAGACGCTGCCCGACCTGGTTGGCGATGTCGAGCATGCCGTCCGGGCCGCCCGCGCCGGTAACGACCCGGCCGAACGGCGAGCCGTGCTGCGGGCAGCGGCCGACCTCTACTGTCTGCTCCGGTCGTACTTACGACGCACCGGCCGCGTGGACTTGGCCACCATCGCGGCCGACCGAGCCCAGCGCGCTGCTGAGGACGCCGACGATCCTTTGCGCATCGCCGCCGCCCAATGGAATCTAGGCCACGTCCTGCTCGCTGCCGGCCAGCCAGCAGAGGCGGAGGAGCTTGCGCTCTGCGCGGCCGAGCAGGTCGCCGCGACAACGATGCCCGAGGCCGAGCGAGTGGCGATGGGCGGCGCCCTACAGCTCGTCGCCGTGGTCGGCGCCGCACGCCGCCGCCGGTGGTGGGAAGCACGCGAGCGGCTAAGGCAATACGCTGCACCTGCAGCCCGCCGGGTGCCCGATGAGAGCAACGTGGCCTGGACCGTCTTCGGCCCGACCAATGTGGCGTTGCACTCCTTGTCCATCGACATGGAGGCGGGCGAGACCGGTGAAGCCCTACACACAGCGGACGCCATCGACAGCGACGGACTTCCGTCTGTAGAGCGGGAGTTCACGTTCGGCCTGGAGGTCGCTGCCTGCCACTCTCAACGCCGCGACGACGCAGCCACGCTGCTGACCCTGCGGGAGCTGGAGACACTCGCGCCCGAGGATCTCGCGCGCAACCCCCTCGCCCGCCAACTAGTGCTCACGGTCATCCGTAGGGCGCGGGCCATGCAAGCCCGGCAGGCAGAGAAAATGGCCGAACGGATCGGACTGGTGTGAGCGAGCCGCTGGGTCACCCGAGCTGACAGCTCGGGTGTGATCGCACCCTGTTCCCTACGGTCGTCGGTGTGAGACGGATCACCGCGACTGGGGAGGCCAGGGACATGCCTAGCGAACCCGCGAGCACGCTGTTGACAACGGCTACCGTGCGGATGCGCGAGGTATCGCGGCAAGCCTGTCTACGGGCGCTTCGACGCGTCACACCAGTAGCTTGCGAGCATCTCGCCCGGCCAGGCCGGTTGCCGGACGGCTCCTCGGGGGCCCATCTCCTGAAAGTACGGGGCCAGGTCCACGACCGGCGTCCCGTCGACCGCGTCGAGATCGGTCACCAGGAGGTCGCGGCCTTTCACGCTGAGCAGCTTCGGGTAGCTGACGGCCAACTGGTTGGGCCGTCGGTGATTCCGGTGAACGAACGTTCCGGTCGCCGGCCACTGCGGGTTGCCTCGGGGGCTGCGGGCGTGGAGTTGCACATCCTCGGGTTGTGCAAGGTGGAAGCGCCACGTCACCGTCAAGTGGGAGAACGCCTCGATGCCCTGCAGCGTTTCGAGTGGGAAGGCGTCATTCAGTCGAATGATCGATTCCGCCCCGCCCTGGTAATCGTCTTGGACGCGGGTGTGGCCTCCGACGACCGTTGCGATCGATTCAACCTCGTACGTTGCCATCGGCGCTCGTTCCTCTCCCCTGGAGTCGCGTGTACAGCAGCCACCAGCCGCAGCCGCGGACCTGCCCTGTGGTCAGCCTATGGCGCGCAGCATCTCCCGCGCCCGGCGGTCCAGTGCGGCCACGTGACGGCCCCCACGTTGCCTCACGGGCGACAGGTCGCTCTGCATACGGAGGATGATGTCGCGGGCGCGGCCGGACTGGACGCCGGCCATGGCGTCGAGGGCTTGTGCCCAGGTGCCGCATGCCTCGTCGAGACGTCCTTGCTGGACCTGGACGGCGCCCAGGTAGCCGAGGGTCACGCTGTGGGTGCGGGCGTATTGCTGTCGGCGGCGGGTGGCGACGCTGCGCTGGAAGTGGAGTTCCGCGTCGAAGGGGTTGCCCAGGTCGCGCAGAGCGCAGGCGGTCTCGTGGGCGAGGGAGGCTTCCTGGAAGAAGCCCACACGCTCGGGGGCATCCTCGTTGTCGGCTCGGGCGAGATCCCGCTCCGCCCGGCTGATGGCCGCGAGGGTGCCGGGGCGGTCGCCGTCGGCGGCCAGGGCGCGGGCGTGGACGATGGAGAGCAGGGCCTTCTCGCGCGAGCTGGCTTGGCCGTAGTGGGTGTGGGCCATGGAGGCGTCGGCCAGGTCGAGGGCCCTGCGTGGGTGCCCGAGGTCGACTGCCTGGTGGGCGAGGGCGCGCAGGATGTGGCCGCCCAGCGGTCCGTCTGCGGCTTCGGCCGCGATGCGTGCGGCGAGGGTGAGGTAGCGCTGGGCGGTGCGGTGCTCCGAGGCGTCGAACGCCATCCAGCCTGCGATGTAGGTCATCTCTGCCACGGCCGAGTATGTGTCCCGGCGGTGCCGTTCCGTTCGGAATCTGCTGCCCAGCAGTGGCACCGCTTCGTCGCGGAGGTGGCCTGCCAGGGCCGAGCGCCCCGAGGCTCCACCACGCTGCTGGTCCCGCGCCGAGTAGAAGGCTGTCAGGTTGCGGACGTCGCTGATGTCGGCCTGCGTTACCAGTCGTGGGGAGACCGCTGGGCGCGATGCTGCCGCGGCTGGGGCGGTTGTCCACCACGTGCTCTCGGGCAGTGTGAGGCCGGCGGCCGAGTACGCGGCGGTTGCCAGCAGCTTGCGTCGGTGCATGTCCAGGTCGTCGCTTCCCAGCTCGGCGAGCACGGTCAGAGGGTCGACGCTCCAGTCGGAACTGCTGTCGGGCGAGCCTGTCGGTCCGTCTTCCAGCCCGAGGTCAGCGAGGGTGAGGCGGCGGCTGAGCCTGCGGGACAGCGTCTCACGCAGGATATGGGGCGCTCGTCCGCTGGGCTTGGTGCCCTGGACCCACATGGCGATGTGCGAGCGGGAGACGGCCTCCAACTCGCGTGCACCGCTCTCCGCGGCGACACGAGCGATGGCGGCGGCTGCTTGGGGCTGGGACCAGCCCGCTTCGCGCAAGAGTGCGGCGAGGGCGATGTTTCGCTCACGGGCCATGGGGTGCCCCTCGGGTCCGAAATGATCTTTGACGCCTTTGACGGCCTTGCGGGCCGCGCAGGCATACCCCTCAGCGGGGATTCGCGGTTCGCTCAACGTAGCGGCCGGATCACTCACCTTGCACGCCGACCGACTGCGGTGCACGGCGTTTCTCACCCAACTTGGCTTGATCTACATAGGAGTTGTGTCATGCGTCTCTCGCTGGTCCCTCGCCGGGCGTTGTGCCAACGCAGTGGTCAGGACCGGAGCCTCAGTGATCCGGGTGCCGGGCGTGACCAAGCGGTGTCCGCGACGGAGACGGTGACGCTCGTGCTGGGCGAGGACTCGCCAGTGCCCGAGACCGCCGCCGATGTGGAGAACCTCGTCCTGCGGCTGCGAGGGCACGTCAACCAGCTCGGATTCCTGATGCCTTCGCAAGAGCCGGTTTTGCTCCGTGCGCAGCAACTCTGCTCGGTCGGGCTCCCGGAGGGCTATCTGCCCAGCCGGGTGCACCTCGTCAGACTCGCCGAGGCAACGCAGGAACTCATCGCGAAGATCCGGCTGGACGACGTCGGAGCGAGTCGACCGGCACGGAGGTTGGCTCGATGGACACCGCAGATCAACGTGCTGCGCGGTGCGGTCTTCGCCGTCGCCCTCACCTGCCTGGTGTGGGCCGCTTCGGTGCCCCGGACATGACCCTCACCGGAGCGCTCCTCATCGGACTGATCCTCGTCCCGATGGCGTGGCTGGTGTGCCGAGGCCCTCGTGCGACTGGCCTCGATCCCGCAGACAGGGCCTCCACGCCACCTCCGAGCGAGCCTGCGTCCCCGCGGTGACCGCTGACTCCTTGACTCCCGGCCTGTCCCCGGCCGCTTCGGCGGCCCCTATAACACCCCCAGACCAGCGGGGCTTAACGGAGATCCACACAAGATGAAACGCCTTCCACGTATTGAGCAGTACGGCCTGATTGGCGATACGCAGACCAGCGCCCACGTCTGCGACGACGGCATGATCGACTGGCTGTGCCTGCCTCGCTTCGACTCACCGGCCGTGTTTGCCGGCCTGCTCGGCACACAGAAGCACGGCACCTGGCAGATCTCCCCGGCCTCGTCCGCAGGCCGGCCCGGCTCCGGAACAGTGGCTGGGCGCCGGTACCGCGGTGACTCGCTCGTTCTCGAATCGCTGTGGCGTACCCCGACTGGTTCGGTCCGGGTCCTGGATTTCATGCCGCCGCGCGACGGGGCCCCGCAGGTGATCCGGATCGTGGAGGGCCTGTGCGGCGAGGTGGAGATGGTCTCGGCCATGCGTCCTCGGCCCGGGTACGGCAGCGTCAGCCCGTGGATCCACGAGGTCGGTGGGCGCATGGTCGCGGAGGCCGGCGCGGACGCTCTGTGGCTCGACACCTGCGTCCCGCAGGTGGAGAAGGACGGCGTCGTCGTCAGCGCCTTCACCGTCGCCGCCGGACAGAGCGTGGCGTTCGTGCTCAGCTGGTGCCCGTCCCATGCAGCCGCCCCTGACGTTGCTGCCCCTGAGACCGCCCTCGCCGAGACGCTCGCCTTCTGGCAGGACTGGACGCAGGAGTGCACCTACGACGGGCCCTATCGCGAGGCCGTGGTCCGGTCCTCGATCACGCTGAAGGCCATGACCTACGGGCCGAGCGGCGGGATCGTGGCGGCGCCGACCACGTCGCTTCCCGAGGAGATCGGCGGCGACCGGAACTGGGACTACCGCTTCACCTGGCTGCGCGACGCCGCCACGACGCTCGCCGCACTGCTGGGGACCGGATACCGGCACGAGGCACAAGCATGGCGGCGATGGCTCCTGCGGGCCGCGGCCGGGGACCCGGAGAACCTGCAGATCATGTACGGGATCACCGGGGAACGTGACCTGCGGGAGCGGGAGCTTCCCTGGCTTCCCGGGTACGAAGGCTCCTCGCCGGTGCGGGTCGGGAACGGGGCTGCGGATCAGCTGCAGCTGGACGTGTACGGCGAGGTGATCGACACCCTGTATCTCGCACACCGGAGCGGAGTCGCCCACTGCGCCGACACCGCGGTCCTGCACCAGCGGCTCATCGAGCACCTGGTCCAGCGCTGGCGGGAGCCCGACGAGGGCATCTGGGAGATCCGCGGTGCCCGCCGGCACTTCGTCCATTCCAAGGTGATGGCCTGGGTGGCGGTCGACCGCACCATCCGCCTGGTCGAAGCCGGCGCCCTCAACATCGACGTGGCCCCGCTGGTCGAGCTGCGGGCGGCGATCCACCGGGAGGTCTGTGACAAGGGTTTCGACCCGGTGCGCAATACCTTCACCCAGTCCTACGGCTCGCAGGAACTGGATGCCGCCACGCTGCTCATCCCCCGCACCGGCTTCCTGCCGCCCGATGACCCGCGCGTCATCGGCACCGTGGATGCGGTCCGTCGTGAACTCTCCACGGACGACGGGCTCGTGTACCGGTACCCGACCTGCGGTGAGGACGTCGGGGTGGACGGCTTGACCGGCGACGAGGGCGCCTTCTTCCTGTGCAACTTCTGGCTCGTCGACGGCCTCGCCCTGACCGGCCGCCCCGACGAGGCGCGCGCCTTGTTCGAACGCCTCCTGGCTCTGCGCACCGACCTCGGGCTCCTGGCGGAGGAGTACGACCCCGTCCAGCAGCGCCAGCTCGGCAACTTCCCGCAGGCGTTCAGCCACATGGGCCTGATCCAGAGCGCCCTGCTCCTTCAGCAGATGGCGACGCAGTCCTGCCCCCGCCACGCCGCGCTCGCGGTTCCCGCACCCCGGTCAACCTCCCGCAGCACGCGCCAGTCCACCGCAGACCTGACGCCGCAGCACGCATAGCCACCCCACCCCTGACGAGGATTCCCATGCCTGACAGCGCCTTCCCGGCACGGCCGGCCGCTACCGGCCACCGCAGACGGCGGCCCCCGGTCGACGCGACGACGCTGTACCTCGCCCGTCGCGCCGTGGCACTGCCCCTGGCACTCCTTGCCGCGCTGCTGCTCGCCGCCTTCGCTCTCCGGTCGGGGTCTGTCGTAGGCCCCGGCTGGGTCCTGGCCGGCCTGGTCTGCGGACTGGCGGCGGTCGTCGCGGTGGCGGCACACGGAACACGCACCGTCGCCAGTACCGTGCAGTCGGCAGTGGAGGAGTCCCAGGCAGCAGCGCTGACAGCGGTCACAGGGGCAGCGGCAGCCGTTGAGAAGTCGGTGCTGTGGTCGGCGGACGAGCTGTGCCGCGGAAAACGTCCAGCGTTGCCGGACCCGCACACCGCGCAGTCGCCCACTGCAAACGCCGGGATCGACAACACGCTGAGTGCCCTCCAGGCGCAGGCCATCATGTCGCTGATCCGCGTGCACGACGAGTCCCAGTCCGTGGTCCTCCTGGAGGTGCTTCGCCGCCTGGCCATGCGCGAGCACGCCCTGGTCAGCAAGGCACTCCAGGCACTGAGCCAGCTGGAGATGCTGACCGACGACCCGGAGCTGCTGGCCAAGATCTTCGAGATCGATCACCTCGTGACGCGGATGCGCCGCCAGGTCGAGAGCACGGCGGTCCTGGGAGGACAGTCCCTGCGCAGCGTGCGCCGGCCCGTTCCCGTCACGACGGCCCTGCGTGGCGCTGTCTCCGAGGTCGTGCAGTATCCGCGGGTGGCCGTCGCGGCCGGATCCGTGGGTGCCGAGCTGGGGCTGCCCGGCCATGTGGGGCCGGACCTGACGCACCTGCTGGCCGAGCTGATCGAGAACGCCTGCGAGTGTTCGGATCCAGAGACGCGGGTGATGGTGCGCGCGCAGCGGGTGCCACACGGGCTGGCCATCGAGGTCGAGGACCGCGCCATCCCGATGCACCCGCAGACGCGGGCACAGATGAACCACCTGCTCAAAGCCCCGGACGAGGTCGACGTCAGCGGCCAGGTCCGGGCCGGGCAGCTCGGCCTGCTGGTCGCCTCGAAGATCGCCCAGTCACACGGCCTGTCCGTCCTCCTGCAGGAGAACGCGACGGGAGGCACCACCGCCCTGGTCGTCATACCGGCACGGCTCCTGGTAGCCATTCCATCGGTCGAGGATGCGGGCGCGCCGCCGCCCCAGGAAGCCCGAACGTCCGGGCGGCAGCCGCAGCAGGTGGCCGCGGCTCGAGCCGCCTCGGGGGCGGGTCAAGCCGCACGCCCGGGCGCCGCTGGGGCGCCGACCGCAGAGGCAGGTCAGTCGGCTGACGCGCCCGCTCTGCCGACGCGCACACGCCGAACGGAACCTTTCCGTCCACCGCACGAGCGGGAGCAAGCCCCCATGGCCGCGGCGACGCCCGGACTCGCAGCCGCCTTCCGCAACGGCCTCCAGGCCGGCGGCACCGCCGATTCCCCTCCCGCCTCGGCAGAACATCCAACCCCCTGACCCGTCCGTTCCCGGTGGCCCGGCACATCCACTGGCCCTTCCCCCTTCTGGAGCGACCCCTATGAGCACCCACCACGCGATGCACAACATGACCGGCGACATGCCCGCATCCGCGACGACCACAAGCGGACAGCGGGACAGCATGGTCTGGCTGCTGCGTCAGTTCGCCTCCGAGACGCTGGGTGTCACGCACGCCGTGCTGATCTCGCGCGACGGACTGCGGCTGCTGGACAGTGACGTCGACAAGGACTGGGCGGACGAGCTGTCGGCCGCCTTCAGCGGGGTGGCCTCCCTCGCGGCGAACATCACCGGTCCGCGTGGGAAGAAGAGGCCGGCGGGCCAGGTCATCATCGAGCGATCCGACTGCCTGTTCTTCGTCCAGAGCGCCGGGCGCAGCGCGGCCTTCGACAACCACCCCGGTAACGAACGCGGTGAGGTGGACACGATCCTCGCCGTCATCGCCACCCGGGACGCCGACGTGGGCACCGTCGGCTTCGAGATGGGGCGCCTGGTCCAGAAGTTCGCCCCGTACATGGTGATCCCCGTCCGTGGCGGCACGGGCGGAGAGGTCCGGTGAGCACGTACGGCCGCGCGGCCGAGGAGTCGGCGTTCGTGCGGACCTACACCGTGACGCGCGGGCGTACCAAGCCGCGGCACCTGCTCGCTCTGGAAACCGTCCTGGAGGCTGGGCAGGGAAGGCCAGGCCCGGCGCAAGCCGAGGAGTGCGAGGAGATTCTCGCCCTGTGCCGGGAGCGCCGGCGGTCGGTGGTCGAGCTGGCGGGCCGCCTCGGCCGGCCCGTGACCGCCGTCAAGATCCTCGTTTCCGACCTCCTGGACGCCGACGCCCTCGTCGTCCCCCTGACCCATCCCTATGCCGATACCGGCGCGGGCTCCGGCCCGTCTGTCCAACTGCTGGCAGCCGTAACAGCTGGCTTGAAGAGGAAGTGGCCTGATGCCGTTGCCTACTGCCAGGCCGGATGATCCGGCCGCGGTGCTGCATAGTTCGCCGCCCCCGCGGGCCGGTGCACCGACCGTGCTGAAAATCGTGATCGCCGGCGGATTCGGCGCGGGCAAGACCACCGCCGTGGGCGCCGTCAGCGAGATCACGCCGCTGAGCACGGAGGAGTACCTGACCGAGGCGAGCGCGGACGTCGACAGCCTGGCGGGCATCGAGGCGAAGGTGACCACCACGGTCGCCTTCGACTTCGGCCGACTGAGCCTGCCCGACGCGCCGATGCCTCTGGAGCTGTTCCTGTTCGGCACGCCGGGTGAGGACCGGTTCGTCGACCTCTGGTACGACCTCTCCCGCGGCGCCGTTGGCGCGGTCGTCCTGGTCGACACCCGCCGTTTGGAGAGCAGCTTCACGCCCGTCAGCTTCTTCGAGGACATCGGCCTGCCCTTCGTCGTCGCGGTCAACCAGTTCGACGGGGCGCACCGCTACCACCCCGAGCAGGTCCGCGCCGCTCTCGAACTCCCCGCTGCCGTGCCGGTGGTCACCTGCGACGCCCGCGACACGAATCACGTCGCCGGCGTTCTGCTGGCCCTCGTCGACCACGCCGTGAATAGCGTCGCGACCATCAATCGCGCTGGTCACGCCCCTTCTACCACCTTCCAGGACGCCTGATGTCACAGCACCCCAGCGACCCCTACCGCACGCCGCAGGCCACCCCGCCCGCGCGGTCCTTGCCGCGCCGCGACATGCGGGACGCCATCGGTGGCTCAGTCGCCCAGCCCGCCGCCGCCCTCACCAGTCAGTCGCCCCAGCAGTCACTGGAGCTGGCGCAGCGCTACGAGCTGTTGCACCGCCTGGGCGTGCCCACCGTGGCCAACGAGGACTTCGACGACATGGCAAGCCACATGGCTGAGCGGGCGGGATTCCTGTACGGATTTGTCAACCTGGGCTTGGAGAAGCAGAAGTTCGTCGGACTGCACCAGCCGCCCGCGGACAGCGGGTACGTCATCGTCGGCCGCACCATGAGCCGCGACCACGGCTGGTGCCCGGAGGTCATGGCCCGCAGGAAGGCCCTGCCGCTGCACGACGTGCACGCCAGCCCGCGCTTCAGCGGCAACGCGGTCGTCGACGCCGTCGGGATCCGCTCCTACTTCGGCGCCCCGCTCATCCACGAGAGCGGTGTTGTGCTGGGCACGGTGTGCGTCATCGACCCCGAGAAGCGACCTCTGAGCGAGGCCCGACGGATCAGGGACATCACCATCAACACCGGCGCGCAGGTGATGGACCACATGTCCCGGGCTCCCCTCCGCTAGGCCATTTCACCCCCACCCGGGAGCCGTAGGCGAATCCCCGGCAGCTCCACGTTGCGACCTTCATCCAGGGAGAGGGAGACCATGTCCGCCACACCCACCACGCCTCCACCGGCGCTGCGTCCCTACCTCGGCGAGACTGACGAGGACGTCGCATGGCACGAGCTGCTCTGGCACGAGGCCGATGCCTTCGCGGTCGAGCACGCCGCGCCGCAGGCCGTGCGGATGGAGGCCGCTCCGGACAGGGTGGAGCGCAAGGTCGCCGGTCTAATGGCCGCCCGGGGCTGGTTCGCCGTCACCATCCCGGCCGCCTTCGGCGGGCTGGGTGCCGGACACGTGGCCAAGACCATCCTGGTCCACCGCATCGCACGGGTCTCGGCCGCTGCCGCCGCCATCCTGCAGGCCACCCTCATCCCCGTCGGCGCCCTGCTGCACTTCGCCACCTACGAGCAGAAGGGCCGCTGGCTTCCCCAGGTCGCGAACGGGTCACTGCTGCTGTCGATCGCCGTGACCGAACCACAAGCCGGCGGACACATCGGCGGGATCGAAGCCACCGCCGAACGCACCGGCAACGAGTGGGTGATCACCGGGAGCAAGATCCACATCGGTAACAGTCACCTCGCCGGGGCCCACCTCGTCGTCGCCCGTACCGCCGCAGCCGGAGTGAGCACCTCCCAGGCGCTGACCGCGTTCATGGTCGAAGCCGACCGCCCAGGACTCTCGCTCCCCGCCCATCGTGCCGGGCTCGGTCTGCACGGCTTCTCCGCCGGCCGCCTCGACCTCGACCACGTCCGCGTCCCCGACGACAACGTGGTCGGAGAGATCGGCCAAGGTCTGGCAGTGGCCCAGAGCAGCAGCATCATCTACGGCCGCCCCAACCTGGCCGCCCTCAGCCTCGGCATCCACGAAGCAGTCGTGGACACCACCACCAGCCGGCTCAAGACCCGCCCCCGCTACCAGGGCGCCCTGTCCGACCTGCCCGTCCTGCGGGACCGCGTCGGCGGCATGGAGGCCCGCCTGCGCGCCGGCCGGATACTCGCCTACCAGTCCGTGCACCTCCTCGACCGGGGCCTGCCCTGCGACGCCGAACTGATCAACTCGAAATACCTCGGCCACCAGTGGGCCATGCAGTCCGCCCAGGACGCCATGGAACTGCACGGCGCCCACGCCCTCGACGGTGACTACGTCCTCCAGCGCCTGTGGCGCGACATCCAGCACACCTACCCACCCGCCGGGACCGGTGAAGTCCAGCGCATACGCCTGGCGGATGCCGCCTTCGACGAGGACCACATCCAGTGGTCGGAACACCTCGCCGCCGAGGCCGCCTGGGCACGCCCGCCCCGACCGCCGCATGAGCCCCCGTGCGCGGCAGCCCGTAACTCCCCACCGCCGCGTACGGGCCCGTGCCGCCGGCCCCCGTCCCCCGCAGGGGCCGACGGCACCCCTCCCAGTGACCGTCCATCCCAGCCCAGAAAGTGACACCGTGACCCCGTCCGTAACGACCAGCGCTCCCGTCACTCCTCTGACACCGACCCTGCAGCGCGTCGCCCAGCACCTGGTAGGCGGCCTCACACCAAAGGAGATCGCCACCCAGACCCGGCTGTCGGCCGTGACCGTCCGCCACTACATCCGCGACATCCGCGAAAGCCTCCACTGCCCGCCCCGCTGCAAGCCCCCGGTGATCGTGCACCACCTTCTCGCCGCCCGGCAGGTGGCCACTCCCCCAGCAGACAGGCCCGCGCCGAAGCTCGGCCCGGACCAGCTGCTGCTGCTCCGAGCCGTCGCCGAGCACAGCGACCCCCGCGACATCGCCATCGCCGCCAAGCTCGCCCCCGCCGACCAGCGCGCCGCACTCGACCAGCTCCTCACCGACACCGTCGCGCAGAACCCCACCCATCTGGTGATTCTGGCGCACGGCTGGAAGCTGCTGCCGGCCCAGCCGACACAGCGCGGAGGAAGCCAGTGACCCGGGCCCCGGCCTCTGCAGCTGATCGGGAGCAGTCACCCGCGGCACCTTTCGCTCCGGCGCCTTCGGCCGCCGTGTACGAGGTGCGCACGTTACGCACGGACGCCGAGCGCGAGGAAGCCGCCGCCCTCGTCCAGGACAGCCAGCGCTGGCTCACCCTGCATGGTCTCCCCGTACCCGGGCAAGCCGACATTCCGGGCCTCCTCCGCGACCCGAAGACGAAGCCGGCCGGACTCTTCGAGGACGGGAGACTGCTGGCCTGCCTGATTCCCGAGCGCGACCCCGGCCTCAGCTGGGGCGAAGGCCCCTGTCTCTTCCTCGGCTACGTCCACACCCTGCCCGACGAGAGCGACGACATCACCCGCCTGATCACCCTGTGGGCATCGGACTTCGCCGCCCGCTTGGGGCTCCCGCACGTCCGTGCCGAGGTCACGACCCACCTCGGCTACCCCGTGGAGTCCCGAGCCGACCTCTGTCTCCGACTCATCAACTACGGCTGGAACTTGATCGGGTCCGGCCGGGCACACGACGGCAATCAAGGAGTCCGCCTCGAATTGCCAGCCGAACACCGTGCCGGACTCCACGCGCTGATCAGCTGCCAAGTCCACCTGCCTGAGCCGATCTCCCCTGATCGGAGCAGCCTGTGACAACCGACGAACCGCAGCGGCCGGACCTCGCCCGCGAGCTGATTGCCCGTGCCGCGCAATCCGCCCGGCACCGGGCCAAGCGCGTACGCAATCAGCTCGACGCCATCCAAGTGGGTCAAGGCCGTCACATCGACCACGTCAACGCCAGAATCCTGGGCCACATCCTGGCCGACCACGATTGGCCCGGCCATCGCCTCGTCGGCCTCGACGGCGCCCGCGCCGCATGGAGCATCGCCCTGCACAGCGACGACGACTACGCCCTTCAGCGCGCCGCCACCACCCTGCTCGGACGTGCGGTCCAGGCCGGCGACGCGCTCGTCCAGCACTGGGCGCACCTGCACGACCGCGCCCTCGTCACCAGTGGACGCGCCCAGGAGTACGGCACCCAGTTCCTGCTGAGCGCCGACGGGATCGAGCTGTGCCCGCTGCGCGCGCCGGGGTCCGTCGACGCACGCAGAGCCACCGTGGGTCTGCCGCCCCTTGCCGTCGCTTTCACAACGGTGCGCCGCCGCTACGCACCGGACAGCTCCGCCGACGAAGCCCCGACCGTCCTCCTCTCGGGGGCCGCGTGAACCAGCAGAACCCCGGGTTCTCTATCCGCCAGCCCACCTGCCGCAAATCTGCTCTGGGAAAGGTTCGTTGCCCGATGAAGCTCACCACCGCCGTCCTCGCTGCCGGTGCTGCCGTCTCCCTCACCACCGCCGTGGTCGGAGCCACCCGGCTCAAGCAAGACGCACGGCATCAGGCCGAGCGTAACGAGGCGTTCCTCACCGGCACCCAGCTCGACTGGCTGGCTCAGGTGTCCAACAGCCCCGCCCTCGCCAGGCTGTGGGCTCCCGAGGACCTCGACGCCAAGGAGTACATGCAGCTGCTCGCGGCCAATCGGCTCATCTGCATGCTCAGCGTTCGCGACCGTCTCGGCTTCGTCCGTACCGGACATCTGCCGTTCTACGCCGCGAAGCTGATGGAGAGCGACGTCTGCCAGCGCTATTGGAAGCGGTTCGGCGGCCTCCGTGCCGAGGAGGCCGAGGGCGATGAGCAGGCCGAGCACTTCACCCGGGTGCTGGACCAGGCCGCCAAGAATCGCCCGCAGGCGCAGCGCGCAGCAACCTGACGCGTATCTCGGTCCCGTCACCCTTCTTCGGGCTCCGTGTCCGTCCCCAATTCTCAGCCGGACAGCAGTTCTCGTGTCTGGCGAGGTGGCCGAGGAGGCCCGAGCGGCGCAGGGCATACAGCTGCCGCCCATCGGACAGAGCCGGCCGTACAGCAACACACCGAATCGAAGCGTTCCACCACATCGACCAGGAGGATTCCCGTGACTCCCAGGGTGACCGACCAACGCGTAAGGACCGTCTCGGCCTCTGCCGCGCAGGACCCGTTCGACCTCAACATCAGCGTCATCGAATCGGGTGGCACGGTCGCCTCCGACGGCGGCTGCGGCTCGACCTGCGGCAACGCCTGCATCTCCAGCGGCTCCTGACCGCACCAGACCACCGGCACGACGCCCATGTCGTGCCGGCGCCGCCCGCGCGGCACTCCCCTCGCGGCTCGATCGGAGCCGCGCACGGCAACGGAGGAATCAGCACATGCAGAACGACGAATTCGACCTCGACATCAGCGTCCTGGAGTCCGACGACGGCTCCGCCACGCTGATCAACCTGACCGACGACGGCTGCGGCAGCACCTGCTCCAGCCCGTGCGCCACCAACGTGGCCTGATCATTTTCCACCGCACGACGATTAGGGAGAAACCTGCATGAACGCGAACACCATCAAGGCTCAGGCGCAGTCCCCGGCCGCCACGGCGGAGGGTGATGCGTTCGACCTGGACATCAGCGTCCTGGAGTCCGGCGACGGCTCCGCCACGGTGATCAACCTGACGGATGACGGTTGCAAGCCGAGCTGCAAGGGGTCTTGCGCCACCAACGTGGCCTGACCCCGAGCGCGCCAATCTGCCAGCCCGTGCGGCCTTGCGCCGCGCGGGCTGGCACCCCAACGCGCCACAACCAGGGAGGGTGCATGGATTCACGGAAGGACGGTCCGCTGTACCGGTGCGCGGACGCTGCGCTGGTGCGCGCCGCCCGTTGCCCGAGGCTGCCGCTTCCCGCGTGGCCGGACCTCACCGACGACGCCCCGGATCGTGAGGTGCGGTGGCAGACGTGGCTGCGCGACGTCTGGTCGCTGTCCGAGGCTGCCGAAGCTATGGAACAGGCCAGCCCTCTGCTCGCGCAGCAGGTTCAGGCCCTGTGCTCGGTGGCCAGCCCTGAGACCCGTCAGGTGCGCCGCGCAGTGGTGTCGGTCATGCGGTACCTGCTGCGTATGACGGGCCGAGCGACCCCGAATGGTTTGTTCGCCGGCGTCGCGCACGCCTCGTTCGGGGAACGGCCGGGATGGTCCTGGGGTGAGGAGCACCGACCCGTCATCCGTGCCGATGGCGACTGGATCGCGGACCTGATCGCCCGCCTGGAAACACACCCTGAAGTTCTGCGGCACCTGCATGTGGTAGCCAACAACACCGTCTTCGTACGGGGTGATCGGCTGATCGTGCCCTACCCGTCCCGCTCACGCCACACCGAAGGCAGCCCGGCGGCTGAAGTGTCCCTCCGGTACACCAACGCCGTACGTGTCGCCGTCGATGCCGCTGCCTCGCCCGTCCCCGTTCATACCCTCGTGGAACTGATGAGGGCCGAGTACCCCGACGTTCCCGCTGACCGGGTGGAAGGGCTCGTCAGCAGCCTGGTCGAGCGCGGTGTGCTCATCAGCAGCCTGCACGCGCCCTCTGCCACCCTCGATGCCTTGGACCACCTGGTCGAGCAGGCCGAGGCCGCCGGCGCGCCGTCAGCTGCGGACCTCGTGGCAGACCTGCGGGCGGTCCGCGACGCCATCGCCCAGCACAACCAGGTTTTGGCTCCGACGGACGGCCGGTGCCTGCGTACTGCCTTACGTCTGAAGATGACCGCCTTGAGCACCGTCAAGGCCCAGCCGCTCACGCTGGACCTGCGCATGGACTGCTCTCTCACTCTGCCCCCAGAGGTTGCCCGCGAGGCTGAGAAGGCCGCCACGGTGCTGGCCCGGCTGAGTGCGTACCCCTTTGGCACGCCGGCGTGGAAGGACTTCCACAATCGGTTCTTCGAGCGGTACGGCATCAACTCGCTCGTCCCGGTCCGGGACCTGGTGGACCCGGACGTCGGCCTCGGCTTCCCGGCCGGATACCGCGACGCGGAAGCTGAGCAGCGTGAGGCCCTGACCAGCCGCGAACAGCGGTTGCTTTCCCTCGCCCAGGCGGCCGTCCTCGATGGCCGCGACGAAATCAGCCTGGACGAGGACCTGATCCGCACACTGACAGTCGGAGACCGAGACGCCCCGCAGGTACCGGCCCACACGGAGCTGCGCTTCCAGATCCGCGCCACATCCCAAGAAGCATTGGAGAGTGGAGACTTCGCCCTTCACGGCATCGCCCCCTCCCGCGGGATCGGCACCACGATCGGCCGGAGCCTGGGCTTGCTCGCACCAGAAGATCAGCGCCGCGCCGCCGCCATGCTGGGGAAGCTACCGGTCAACGCGCCCGGCTCGGTGCCCACGCAGGTCTCCTTCACTCCACTCGACCGGGGAGACACCAACGTCACCCGCGTCGCCGAACTCCTGCCAGCCGTCATTAGCCTGGCGGAGCACCGTCCGGTGGACGAGCGCACCGTCACGCTCGACGACCTCGCCGTGGGCTGCGACCGCCGCAGGCTCTACCTCGTCTCCCTCTCCCGCGCGTGCCTGCTGGACCCCATGACCCTGCACGCGCTGGACCTGCGAGGCCACACGCCGCCGCTCGCACGCTTCCTCACCGAGATCAGCCGCTCCCAGACCGCCGTCCTGAGCATCTTCCCTTGGGCGTCCGCCACCGCCCTGCCGTACCTGCCGCGCGTCCGCTACGGGCGCGCGATCCTCTCGCAGGCGAGGTGGCGACTGGACCGGTCGGAGCTGCCCGACCGCCGCGCCCCCTGGAAGGAGTGGCACAAGGCGGCCGACGAGTGGCGCACACGCCGCCGAGTCCCGGACGAAGTCTCACTGGCTGAAGAGGACCAGCTCCTGCCGCTGGACCTCTCCGAACGTGCGCACCTCGCGCTGCTGCGCGCCCACCTGGTCACCCACGAATCGGCGATCTTGACGGAAACGGAATCCGACGGAGGCTGGTTCGACGGACGGGCCCACGAGGTCATCGCCCCGATGACGGCCGTGCGCCCGCCCCAGTGGCCGGCTGTCCCGCCCGTGACCGCCGACCGACTCATCACGCGCGAGCACGGTCATCTTCCGGGCGCCGCCTTCTGGCTGCTGGTCAAGCTGTACGGGCACGTCGAACGACAGCCCGAGATCCTTGCCGACCACCTTCCCGTGCTGCTCAATCAGTGGGACGATCAGCTGGCCTGGTGGTACATGCGCTACTGCGACCCCCGCTGGCACCTGCGCCTGCGCATCGCGGTCCCCAGCGAGCAGGACTTCGCCCTCACCGCGCGGCGCGTGAGTTCGTGGGCGAACGGCTTGCGGCGTGCCGGGCTCCTCACCGACATGCAGTTCGCGACCTCCTACCCAGAGACCGGCCGGTGGGGCGCCGGGCCGCTGATGAGTCTGGCCGAGGACGTCTTCGCCGCCGATTCCCGAGCGCTGGCCGTCCAGTTCGCCCAGAGCACCCGCCCGCACCGACAGGCCCTTGCCGCAGCGAACTTCGTGTCCCTCGCTGCGGCCTTCACCGGCAGCACCGCGGCCGGCATGGACTGGCTGATCACCCACGGCCGGATCATCGACCCGCGTCCCATGGACCGGACCGTGCGTGGTCAGGCCGTACGTCTGGCCGATCCGACCGACGGCTGGGCTGCCCTGCGTGCCGTCCCCGGCGGCGCCGCCATCTCCAGAGCCTGGAGCGGGCGCGATGCGGCCCTGGCTTGCTACCGGCAGAAGCTGGATGCGTCCGGTGGTGGCATCGACCCGGACCTTGTTCTCGACTCGCTGCTGCACGCCCACCACATCCGCGCCGCCGGCATCGACAAGGACGACGAGCGGATGTGCATACGGCTGGCCCACGCCGCCGCGATGGCCTGGACTCACCGAGGAGATCACCGATGAACCTGAGTGACAGCGCACTGGCCACCGCCGACGTCCTCGCCGAGCGACTCGCCTCACCGCAGGACGTACGGGGGCTGCACCACCGCCAGGGTTGGTGGCCGCAGTCGCTCGCGCACGGCGCGGCCGGTGTCGCGCTGCTACACATCGAGCGGGCCCGCGCCGACCAGGGCCCGTGGCCACGCGCCCACGACTGGCTCGCCTGCGCCGCAGCCGAACCCGCCGTCGGCGGCCCGGACAGCCACCTCTACTACGGGGCGCCCGCGCTCGCCTTCGCCCTCCACGCCGCCGCCGACCGCCCCGGACGCTACGCCCGCGCCCTGGACACCCTCGACCGGTACGTCACGAAGGCCATCCTGGACCGGCTCGCGGACGCCCACACACGGATGGACCGCGGTGAGATGCCCTTGCTGGCCGAGTTCGACGCGATCCGCGGCCTGAGCGGGATGGGCGGGCTCCTGCTGCACCGCAATGTCCACACCGACGTCCTCCGCGAGGTCCTGACCTACCTGGTCCGGCTGACCGAGCCGGTCAAGCACGACGGGGAAGTTCTGCCCGGCTGGTGGAGCCACCTCGCCCCCTCCGGCACGATCTCCCCGGCGTATCCGGAAGGACACGCCAACAACGGCGTCGCCCACGGCATCGGCGGCCCCCTCGCCGTGCTCTCCCTCGCGGCCCGCCGCGGCATCACCGTCGACGGCCACCTCGACGCGATCACCCGCATCCTGACCTGGTTAGACCACTGGCAGCAGGACAGCCCCGCCGGCCCGTGGTGGCCGTACTGGATCACCCGCGAGCAGCTACGATCCGGCACGACCGGGCCCGGCCCCTCCCGGCCGTCCTGGTGCTACGGCACCGCCGGATTCGCCCGCGTCCAACAACTCGCCGCCCTGGCCCTCAAGGATCCGGCGCGCCAACACGCCGCCGAGTTCGCCCTCCTGCGCGCCATGACCGACTCCGGCCAACTCGACGCGACCGTGGACATGTCCCTGTGCCACGGCTTCGCGGGCCTGGCGCACATCACGCGCCTCGCTGCCGACGACGCCCTCACGCCCGGCCTCACCGCATGCCTGCCCCGGCTCCTGGCCCCGATCGCCGACACCGCGCCGGGCGCCCTGGCGGACTCCCTGATCAGCCCTCCTAGCGGCGGCGACATCGGGCTCCTCGAAGGTGCCGCAGGCACCGCACTCGCCCTGCACTCCTTCCACACCGGAACGCCGTCCGCGTCCGGGTGGGAGACCTGCTTTCTGACCAACTAGACGAAGAGAAGAGGAAACATGACTGCGGACGAATGGCCGCAACGCCTCATCCGGTTCACCAACTGGAGTCACGCGGAGGCCACCGCCGTGGAGTATTTACTCCCGGTATTGATCGCCCAGGAGTCGGAACTGGCCCAGTGGTCCTTCCTGCGGAAGCACCCCTGGTGGCGGTTGCGGTATCGGCCCGCAGGCCCGGACTCAGCAAAGGTCCTCGACGCTGCCCTGGACGAGCTGGTCGACACCGGCGTCCTCGCCTCCTGGACACGAGGCATCTACGAACCGGAAGAGACGGCCTTCGGCGGCCCCGCCGCGATGAAGATCGCGCACACCCTGTTCCACTACGACAGCCGTCACCTGCTGGACGAGGCGGCCCGCCAGCAGGCCGTCAGCGGCCCCCAGCTCGGCCGCCGCGAGCTGGCGGTCCTCCTGCTCAGCGTGGCGATGCGCGCGGCGGGACTCGACTGGTACGAGCAGGGCGACGTCTGGGCGAGGATCGCGGCCGAACGCCTCGGCGACGAGGTTCGTAGTCCGCAACGGCACCGGGCCGCTGTCCACCGGTTGATGACCGTCGACGTCGGCACCACTAGCCGCAGCGTCGCCCGGGGCCGACTGGCGCCGCTGGCCGAGTGGATAACCACCTTCGAGTGGTTCGGCCAGCAGCTCGCCGACCTCAACCGCCAGGGCCGCCTGGAACGAGGGCTGCGGGCCCTGATCGCCCACCACGGCATCTTCCACTTCAACCGCTTGGGCCTCCCCACCGAGGACCAGCACACCTTGTCAACACTCGCGAAAGAGGTAGTCATGGGAACGAACGACAACGCCGCGTCCACCCAAGCTGAGGGGGCACCGGTCACTACGGTCAACGGGGTGAACAGTGACACCATCGAAGCCCCTTCCGCCGGCCGTCTGCGCTCCCAGTTGATCGACCATCTGGTCGAGACCGGGTGCGTGCGCACGCCCCGGGTGGAGGAGGCCATGCGGACCGTGCCCCGTCACCTCTTCGTCCCGAACGCCCCGCTGGAGAAGGCGTACGGGAACGCACCCGTGGACACGAAGTTCGACGGGTCCGGGCGCTCCATCAGCTGCGCCTCCCAGCCCGACATCGTCGCCATGATGCTGGAACAGCTCGACGTCCATCCCGGCCAGAAGATCCTGGAGCTGGGGGCCGGCACCGGCTTCAACGCCGGACTCCTGGGCTACCTCGTCGGCGAGACGGGGCACGTCACCACGATCGACGTGGACGAGGACATCGTGGACGGAGCGCGCGGCGGACTGGCCGCCGCCGACATCCACAACGTGGAAGTGATCCTCGGAGACGGAGCAGTCGGCCACGCCCCCAACGCGCCGTACGACCGCATCGAAGCCACCGTCGGCGCCCACGGCGTTCCCCACGCCTGGCTCGAACAGCTCGCCCCCGGCGGACGGCTCCTCACCCCGTTGCGCCTGCGCGGCAGCGTCTCCCGCTCGATCGCCTTCGAGAACCAGGACGGAGCCTGGCGCAGCGTCGGCAGCCAGATGAACACGTTCATGCCGCTGCGCCGGGGCATCGCCGACGACCCGCGCGTCTTCGTGCCCCTGGACCCCGACCACACCGTCACCCTCGTCACCAACGGGGACCAGAAGGTCGACGCGGACGCCCTGAGCAACATCTTCCGCCAGCCGCGCACCGAGGCGTGGACGGACGTCACCTTCCGCGGCCCGGAGTCGGCGGAATACCTGGAGCTATGGCTCACCTGCGCCATGCCCAACGGCCTGAGCCGGATGCCCGCCAAGAACAAGGCCATCGAGAATGGGCTGGTCACCGCCCCCTACCCGTCCTCGACCGCGGTCTTCGAGGACGGCACCCTCGCCTACCTCACCCGGCGCCCGTACGCGAAGAAGGCCCCCGACGGCGCCACCCTGTACGAGTTCGGTGTCATCGGCCACGGCCCCGACGCCGAAGCCCTCGCCTCAGACGTCGCGGACCAGATCCGCACCTGGGACCAGGACTTCCGAGCGCTCGACGTCGGCTTCGAGATCCAGCCGCTCGACGCGACCCCGCTCGCGCCGAAGCCCGGCCGCTTCGCCTTCGACAACCCGCTCAACCGCATCGTCATCGAATGGCAGTGACATGGACGTCAGCCAGATAGCGAAGCGGTTCCCGCTCGTTGCCCGTCCACGTCCAGCGTGCCCGCCCCTCGCTGAACGGGTCCGCGAGATCACCGACCTCGCAGCCGCCGCCGAGCGCGACGGCAACGTGACCTCCGCGACCGTCGCCCTGAACAAGGCGGCGCTGATCGCGAGCGACTGCGGCATGCCGGACCTGGCGCGCACTCTGTGCTGGCGTCACGCCGAGGCCGTCCTGCGCACCCAACCCCTGGGCGCGCAGGAAGCCCGGTACGCCCTGGAACCCCTGGTCAACCTGGCCCGACTACGCATCCGCGACGGCGACGGGCACGGCGCATACCACCTGCTCGACTCCCTGACCCGAGCAGTCAGATCGAAGACCGAAGCGGTCATCGACGGCCGCACCACGTCCTTCCAGCACCTCACGACGTCGGCAGCTGATCATCAACAGGTGTGCCAATGGCTGTGGACCGTCCTCCTCGGCGACGGAACCCGTGCCCTCGTCGCAGCAGGCGAATGGGACCGCGCACGGGCGCACAGCAGGCAGCACCGGGGCATAGGCCAGCGTCTCTTCGACGGGCGTCAAGTGGAAGTGATCGTCCGCTGCCTCGGCGAGCAGTCCAGCGACGCGCTGACGTTCCTGCACACGAGCCATCTGGTGGAGCCATGGGAGCAATCCGTCGCGGCAGCGCTCACCGTCCTCTGCCACAGGGCAGCCGACGAGCACCCGGTCGAGCCGATCGACAAGATGGTGCAGCGCTACTTGGCCCTCGACTCGGCTCCCGAACTTGCCGTCTTTCGCTCCCGTGTGGGACTAGTCGTGCTCGACCTCTCCTCAAAGACCCGACAGGCCGCAGCAGTGCGCCGTCTCACCTGCGAAGCGATGACACAGACAGACGGGTACGTCGCACGCGACGTCCTGGCCCACCCTGTGTGCCGCAAAGCGCTAAGCCACGGCGAGCACCGTACGCTTTCCGCCGCCATCGCCTCAGCCGGCCTCGGTCAGGGGCACATCCCCGAACCCCTGACACAGGCCCTGCTGGCTGCTGCGTCCGTCTCGGCGGATGTATGGGAGCGCTACGTCAACCGTCGAGCCAGCCCCGGCTCGTCGCACCGCCTCGACTCTTGACCGCGACGGCGAGCCCCTTGGCGTTACGTCGCCTGCACACCGAAGGAGCTGACGTGTCTACCCGCGGGTCCCGCCCTGGGTCCCTAGCCTCCCGAACGGAGATCACCGTGACAGCCAGTACCGCCCCCACCAACCCGGACGAGGCCCTGGCCCAGCGGCTCATCGACAGCGGCCACCTGCACAGCCAGGCGGCCATCGACGCCGTCCGCACCACCGACCGGCACGCCTTCCTGCCCGGCGTCGACCTGGAGAGCGCGTACAAGGAGGACGCGGTCCCGATCAAGCACGACGAGCACGGGGAGATGATCTCCTGCATCTCCGCGCCGTCCATCGTCGCCACCCAGCTCGAACAGCTCGGCGCCCAGCCCGGTCACAAGGTCCTGGAAGCCGGAGCAGCCACCGGCTACAACGCCGCCCTCCTCGGCAAGATCGTCTCCCCCGGCGGGCAGGTGTGGACCCTCGACGTCGACCAGGACCTCGTCGCCGGCGCGAGCCGCCACCTCGCCGAGGCCGGCGTCGACAACGCCACCGCGGTGATGGCCGACGGCGCGGCCGGGCTGCCCGAGCACGCTCCCTTCGACCGGATCATCTTCACCGTCGGCTCGGGCGACGTCCCCGTGAAGATCCTCGACCAGCTCGCCCCCGGCGGGCGCCTGGTCCTGCCGATGCGCATCCGCGGGAGCATCTCCCGCTCCTTCGCCTTCGAACGCGACGGGGAGACGTGGAAGACCGTCTCCTGCGAGATGGCCACCTTCATCCCGCTGCGCAAGGGCGTCTGCGACAACGTGTACACGCTGGTGCCGATGACCGGCGAGGGCAACGTGCGCCTGGAGACGTTCAGCGAGCAGGACGTCGACCGCGACGCCCTGCGCACCGTCCTCGACCAGCAGCAGACCAAGATGTACACCGGGGTGAAGTTCCGCCAGGGCTCCGCCTGGGAGTGGCTGTACCTGTACCTGGCCTGCGTGCTGCCCAACGGCCTGTCCCGCCTGCCGGGCCAGCGCCGCGGATTCACCCCGCACTTCGGGTGGGGGCTCCATGGCCGCCCTCGACGCCGGGTCGCTCGCGTACCTGACCGTCCGCGAGGGCGAGGACGAGAAGGGCCGGTACTGGGAGGCCGGCGTGATCGGCCACGGCGAGGCAGGGGCCGACCTCGCCGAGCGCGTGGTGATCGAGATCCGCGCCTGGGACGCGACCGGCGGCAACGCCGCCCCCGAGCCGGGCTTCCGGATGGCCGTCGCCGACTCGCGCGAACGGCTGACGCCCAACGACCCGCGCTTCGTCGTCGACAAGCCTTACAGCCGGCTGGTCGTCGACTGGGCGCGCAAGGGCTGAGCCGGTGATCCCCGCGATAGCCAGCCGCATCCCCCTGGTCCGCCGCACCAAGGCGCCCGCGCTCCCCCTGCAGGCGCACTGCTGGCCCGCCGAGGCCCCGTCCCGGGAGACGATCTCGACCGCACAGTGGAGGAAGCCGTCCGGCTCCTTGCCCATCCCGATCCGCCGACCGCCGTCTTCCAGGCCCGAACGGGCCTGTCAGCCCTGGAAGTGGATCGCGCCGGCCGCCATCATGCGCGGATACTCGAGTCCCTCGTCAGCGTCGCACGACTCGACGCCTACGCCGCACGAGAGGCTCTGCACAACCCCGTCGCTGCGTCAGCCCTGGCCGAGCAGGCGACCGGAGCGCTGACCGCGGTGATCGCCGCGGCCGGACTGGGAGCCGGCGCTCTGTCCGCCCCCGACCACGAGGCCCTGAGGGGCGCGGTCGGCCACGCCGAGAGGGAGCTGGAAAAGCTGCTGCAGGCCGATTCCCATACCGGTTAGGAGGGGGTGACCTTCTCTGCCGAGGCGTACTGCTCACGTGGTGTGGCGGTGTCGGCGTTTCGGCCATTTCCTGCCCGCAGCCGCTCCAAGCCAGACCAGGGATGTGGCGCCTGCGGGTTCCACGGACGCAGGGAATCACGGGCTTTCCAGCACGACCGAATGACGTGTGTTCGATATCGCAACCGCGTCGTTAGACCTCACGACCTTGCCGCAGCGACCGTCCCAGGGGGAACGATGACCTCGGCCGTTACACAGGACCAGCCGCCACAACCACCCAAGGGGACCGCGCCGGCCAGCGAACATCGGGACGCCGGTGTTCGAGAAGAGGAATACCTCTACCGCGACGAGTCCAGGCTCCAGGCCGGCTCCCTGCTGACCTCCCGTACCATGGCGCGGCGCCTGCCCTCGCTGGTGCGGCGCTCGGTGCGGATGGCCTGGCGCGTGGACCGCGGCGCGACCGTCGGCCTGTTGATCTGCCAGATCGGCACCGGCGTCCTCGCGGCCCTCGGCCTCCTGGCCGTCACGGGCACGATCACCGCACTGGTCTCCGCAGGCGACATCACCGCACGACTGTGGGACGCGGCCCCGCAACTGGCCGTGATCGCCGCCGCCGCCGGCCTGCGCGCGTTGCTGGGCATCGCCGTCGTCTGGCTCACCGGCCGTCTGCGCCCGGTTCTCGGCCGGGCGGCGGAGCTGACGATGATCGAGGCCGCGCTCGGCGCGGAGCTGGCCGCCAACAACAAGCCCGGCTACAACGACGCCTACGACATCGCCGACCGCGGCGCCCAGGTCACCCCCGACCTCGTCGAAGAAGCGCAGGACGTGCTGGCGGCCACCGCCACGCTGGCGGCCGGCGCCACCGTCCTGACCGTCCTGCACCCCCTGCTCCTCCCCCTGCTCTTCCTTGCCTGTCTGCCGCAGGCCGCCGCGTACGTGCGCTCCGCACGCGTGCTCTACCTCGCCGGGCTGGAGACCTCCGGGCGGCGCCGGATGCTGGGCAAGCTTCGCTGGCACATGGCCTATCAGGAGTCCAGCGAGGAGATGCGCGCCTGCCTGGCCGGCCCCTTCCTGATCGGGCGGTACCGCCGGCTGGCCGCCTCGGTCAACGACGCCGAGCGCAAGGCCGCCAACACCGGTGCCTGGATGGGACTGGCCGGGGCCGTCGCCGGCGGGGTCGCCTCGACCGCGGTGTGGGCGGCGCTGCTGTGGCTCCTGGCCTCCGGGCGGATGAGCCTGGCGGCCGGCGGAGGCGCCGTCTTCGCCCTGCAGACCGCCACCGGCTCGGTGCGCGGCATCATCAACGGAGGGGCCCGCCTGGTGCGCACCGGCTGGTACGTGCAGGACTGGCAGAACTTCCTCGACAACGCCCACGGCCAGGCCATGGCCGACTCCCGCGGCACCGCGTCAGTCTCCGCGGCCCCGGAGCGCTTTGAGGTCCGTGACGTCACCTACCGATACGACGGCGCGCCCAAGGACAGCCTGAGCAACGTCTCCCTGCATGTGAAGCGCGGCGAGATCGTGGCACTGGTCGGTGAGAACGGCTCCGGCAAGACGACTCTGTCGCGCCTGCTGTGCGGGCTGCTGCTGCCCACCGAAGGGGACGTGGCCTGGGACCATGCCTCCACCGCGGACCTGGACCCGTGGAGGTCGTGGGAACACGTCGCGCTGGTACCGCAGAAGTTCACCTACCTGCCGCTGACGATGCGCGACAACATCACCTTCGGGCAGGGCGACACCAGCGACGCGGCCCTGCTCGCCGCCTGCGAGGCGTCCGGCGCCGCGGAGATGCTTCCCCATCTCCGCTCGGGCCTGAACACCCTCCTGACCAGCGAGTGGTTCGGAGGACAGCAGCTCTCCGGAGGGCAGTGGCAACGCCTGGTCCTCACCCGCGCGTTCCACCGGCAAGCAGCGCTGCTGGTGATGGACGAACCCACAGCCGCCCTCGACGCCTGCGCCGAGCACCGGATCTTCGCCGGCCTGCGCGAACTGGCAAAGGACCGCGCCATCCTGCTGATCACGCACCGCCTCAGCAACGTGGCCGTCGCCGACCGGATCGTGGTGCTGGACGAAGGGCGGACCGTCCAGGAGGGAACCTACGCCCAACTCACACAGCAGCCAGGGCTGTTCCGGTCCCTGTGGGAGCTGCAACGCCGGATGAGCGGCGACGCCCCCTGATCGCCGGGCCGGGCCACCGGTCCGCCGGACAGAGACACCAGCCCGTTCCCGATGCTCCCTCAGCCCCACGTCCCTGCGAGGTAGTCCCCATGTCGTTGTCGCACCACCACATCCGCACCACCGTCGATACCTACCTCGCCCGTCACCCTCACGAGCGCGAGCAGCTCAGCGTCCTCCCGGACGCCCTCGACCGGCCTGGCGAGGACATCGCCAGCCGCTCGACCTTCACCGGGCACGTCACCTGCGGCGCGATCGTCGTCGACCATCTCGGCCGCATCCTGCACGTGCTGCACCTGGCTAGCGGGAAGGTCCTCGTCCCCGGCGGACACACTGAGCCCACCGACGACTCCCTGGCAGCGGCGGCCCTCCGCGAACTGCACGAGGAGACCGGGATCCCGGCTCGGGCCGTCACGCCGTGGCCGGGCTACGAGACCGTGCCGCTGGACATCGACATCCACGACACCGACGCCCATCCGGGCAAGGGCGAGCCCGCACACCAGCACTTCGACCTCCGGTTCCTCTTCCGCCTGCGGACGACCGAGGTGTCGGTCGTGCTGCAGGAAGAGGAGGTCGGCGGCATCGAGTGGCGTCCCGTGGACTGGGTAACTTCCCCGACACTGCGCGAGAAGCTGCTCAAACTGCCGCTCCAGGTCGAACCCGAGACGGCCAACGCCTCCGCCCTGATCTACAACGACCGCGGCGAGTACCTGCTCCATCTCCGCGACTACTTCCCCGGACAGATCTGGGAGCCGGGCATGTGGTCCCTGCTCGGGGGCGGCCGAGAGCCCCAGGACGCCACCCTGGAACACACCGTGCGGCGCGAACTGGCCGAGGAAGCCGGCCTCGATCTCGCCAGCCTGTCCCCGTTCGGCACCGAGTACGCCTCCCACGACGATGGCACGACCGTACCCATCGCCATCTACGCCGGCCGCTGGAACGGCGACCCGCGCGAACTCCACCTGACCGAAGGAGTAATGCTCGCCTGGTTCGCCCCCGACGACCTCCACCGCCTGCGCATCGCGGACACGACCAGCGACCTCATACGGCGCCACGCCGCCGGCCACCCGCCGATGCGGAGCGGACCCGAGGCCGAGCCCGAGGAACAGCGTCTGGCGCCACCGCACGGCACGGTCCCCAACATCATCGGCCTCCACCTCTACCTGGAACGCCCGGACGGGACGGTGCTGCTCGGGCTGCGCCACCCCGACTCCGCGTTCGCGCCGTCCACCTGGCACGTCCTGGCCGGCCACTGCGAACAGGAGAACGCCACCGACTGCCTGATCAGGGAGGCGATGGAGGAAGCCGGCCTGCACATCGAGCGCCAGGACGTCCAACTCGTCCACGTCGTCCACCACATCGACAAGCCCAGGAACCCGCCCCGCATGGGCCTGTTCTTCCGCGCCCGCACCTGGAGCGGCGAGCCGGTGCTGCGCGAGCCGGACAAGTGCACCCAGTGGAAATTCTGGGACCCCGCCGCCCTTCCCGACGACCTCGTCCCCTACACCCGACAGGCCATCGAGAAGATCCAGAACGACGAGCTGTACAGCGAGACAGGCTGGCCCGCATGACCAGCGCATCCAGTCGCGTGCCCACTGCGACAGCGACCGGGCGTCCAGACACCCGCCTCGTAGTAATCCGCGGCAACTCGGCGTCCGGCAAGTCGAGCGTGGCCCAGAGCCTGCGAGATCACTACGGCCGCGGTATCGCGATCGTGGGCCAGGACGTGATCCGCCGGAACGTACTCAGGGAAAACGACACCGCGCGCGGCGCCAACATCGCCCTGCTGAGCACGATCGCACGCGCAGCCCTCGACGCCGGCTTCCACGTCGTCCTCGAAGGGATCCTGTATGCCGACCGCTACGGCCACATGATCACGTCTCTGGTACGGGACCACCGCGGCGTCTCCAGGTGCTACTACCTGGACGTTCCGCTGGAAGCGACGTTGGTACGGCACGCGTCAAAGGCGGATGCCGCCTACCTGGCGCACGTCACCGACGCCCACCTCACCTCCTGGTACCGCGAGCTGGATCTGCTGCCCGGCGGTCTGGATGCCGTAATCCCGGCCGACAGCACGCTGCGGGACACCGTCGCCCGGATCGTGCGCGAGACCGCTCTGACCGCTGCCGCCCCCGCCTCGCCACCTCAGCGCAATCCGTCACAGGGAGACTCGATGATTCCTCCGGTGTTGATGTCCGATCCGCAGGTCGCGGCGATCCCCGTGCGCGAGTGCGGAGAGCCACTCGTCGACGTGCGCGACCACAACTTCCGCGTCGACCCCCGCAAGCCCGACCCACTGGGGGCGTTCGCCCACGTCCGTGAAGGCGTCCTGGCCCGGTTGCAGCACGCCCGCTCGCTCCTGCCCGCCGGCACCGACCTGCTGTTCATCGAGGGCTACCGGCCGCTGACCCTCCAGCAACGCTACTTCACTGACTACCGGAACGAGCTGGCCACCGCCCACCCTGACTGGACACCTGAGCAACTGCACCAGGCCGCCAGCCGGTACGTGTCGCCGCCAGAGATCGCGCCTCACTCCGCGGGCGCGGCCGTGGACGTGACCCTCGTCGACCAGGACGGCCACGAACTCGACCTCGGCACCCGCGTCAACGCCTCCCCCGAGCAGAGCAATGGCATCTGCTACACACACGCCGTGAACCTCAGCGCCCAGGCGCGCCACCACCGCACCCTCCTGCTCAACGCCATGGAAGGCGCGGGTTTCACGAACTACGGGACCGAGTTCTGGCACTTCTCGGCAGCAGACCGGTACGACGCCCTGATGCGGCAGGAGCCGCACGCGCGCTACGGACCGGTCGAACTGCCGTAGCTCGCCAATGGACTCGTCCACGTGGGCCCAACGACCGGAGCGGACGGAAAGCATCGAACGGAGGCACGTATGCCTGACGACACCCAGCAAGCCATCCCAGCCATCCCGAGCCCGGCGGCCGGAGACGAAACGCCCGAGCATCACATGCACCTTCTCGGGCGGCACTACCGGCAGGTGGAAGCAGGGCGCAAAACAATCGAAGTGAGGGTGGCCACCCCGAGCAGGCGCGCCGTCGCCGTGGGCGACACGCTCGTCTTCCACGACCGGGACAGCGGGCGGGAACTCGACGTCATCGTGCAGCGGATCACCCTGTACCCCTCCTTCGACGACCTTCTCCGCTCGGAGGGCACCTCACGTATCAACCCGGACGGGTCGCCCGGCGAGCTGCTCGCCGACTTCCGCGGCATCTACCCGCCGGCCGAGGAAGCCCTCGGCGTTCTCGCCCTCGCCTTCGACCACCGCCCTGCCCGGCCCGGCCGCCCTATGCCGATGCCAGCCGAGGAGTACGCGCGGACCGTCCCTCACCACACGGTGTACGGCTGCCTGTACGTCCGCGACGAACACGACCGTCCGGTCCAGCTCCGTTCGGTCTACGGCTCAAGACTCTGGCAGTTCCCCGGTGGCAATCTGGATGCCCCGGGCGAGGACCCGCTGCAGACCGCCCGGCGGGAGACGGTCGAGGAGACCGGCCTGGAGCTCGCCCTCAACACGCCGACCCTGCTCCTGACGCACTTCCTCCACGCTGGACCGCGCCAGCCGCTGAACAAGGTGGGGCTCATCTTCGACGGAGGCCAGCTGACCGCCGCCCAGCTCGACCGGATCCGCCTCGACCCCGCGGAACACGACCTGTGGGCCGTCCACGACCTCGCGACCTGGCAGGAGCTAATGGCCCCACGCGCCTTCACGCGCCTCGACGCCATCGAACGAGCCCGACGCGGCGAAGGTCCCGCCTACCTGATCACACACACCTGACCCCCAGAACACCCGCCCACCAGGAGGCAACCGTGCCCGCCGAGGACACCAACACCCGGGCCTGGCAGATCTACGGCCAGCGCCAACTCGCCCGCGCATACACCCCGCCCGTCCCCGAACGGCTCCGCTGGACGCCCTGGCAAGGCATCGGGCCGGGAGCAGAAGTCCTCGGCGACGTCACCGGCCGCCGCGTCCTGGACATCGGCTCCGGGGCCGGCCACCACGCCGTCCACCTCGCCCAGGCACACGGAGCGCGGGTCACCGGCATCGAGCTGTCCCCGACCCAGCACGAGCGCGCCGTCTCCACCCACGCAGGCGCGGACGGCGTGGAGTTCGTCCGAGCAGACGTGGCCGAGTACCTGGGCGGAGCCGAGCCGTTCGACGCCGCGTACGCGATCGGGACGCTCGCCTTCATCGACCCGCACCGCTCGCTGCCTGCGCTGCGCGATGGTCTGCGTCCCGATGCCCCGCTGATCCTCTCGCTCCTGCACACCGATCTGCACGGCAACGGTCCGTCCACGGCAGTGGCGCCGCGCGAGGAGATGATCCTGCTGCGCGACGACCCGCCGTTGCCGACGCAGATGTGGGTCCTGGCACCGCAGCTGTGGGAGGACCTGCTCACCGAGTACGGCTTTCGCGTCGAAGCCATCGACCTGTTTCCGCACCCTGACGAGAACGCCAAGGTAGTCCATCAGCTCGTCCGCGCCCGGCGCCTTCCCGACCGGCCGACGCGCGTCTCCAGCCGACCCCGCAGCACCCGAGCCCCGGCCGCCCACGCGGCAGTCGGCGTCGGGGCGATCCTGCTCAGCGAGCAGGGCATCCTGCTGGGCCGACATCGCCGCGGCACCCTCGAACTACCCGGCGGCAGCGTGGAGGCCACCGGAGAATCCTTCGAGGAGGCGGTCGTCCGAGAACTCGCCGAGGAGACCGGCCTGGTCGCTCGGACCGGCGACGTGGAACTGCTGGGCACGCTTGTCGATCACGTCGAGGGGGTCCTGCGGGTCACCGTCGGCGCGCTCGTCCACGCCTGGCAAGGGCAGCCACTGACGCAGCCGGACGAGAGCGTCGGCGACTGGGCGTGGTACCCCCTCGACCAGCTCCCCAACGGCCTGTTCGTCTGCAGCGCCCAGATCCTCACGTCCTGGCGGCCCGACCTGCCCATCGACCACCCGCCTGCGCACTTCACCGCCTTCGCCCCAGCCAAGTAGGCCGCGCTGACTGCCGCCTCCGATGCCCTCCCGCGACACGACGTACGTGTCGCATCCCCGGTAGCAGCACACACCGCTCAACACCAAGCTGGAGTTCTTCATGCCGCGCCGACGAGGCAGTTGGAGGCTACTTCCGCAACGGTGGCCGGGCCGCGACCCTCAACCCCAATGCCCGGAGCCGGTGTGTCGGGCGCGGCTGGTGCCCGAACACCCTGGAGGCCGCCGCCGATCCGAGGATCCAGGAGGACCAGGGCCTCGATGCACTCCTGCGGGCCCTCAGCGAGCAGCACCTCCGCCGCAATCTGGCCGAATTGGAGGAGGTCACCGTCACGCCCACCACCCTGTCGAGGTGGATTCGGCCCTGGCCGCCGCCCGCCAGGTCGCCCGTGGTGGAAGGGTCCTGGCGGTGTTCCAGCCGCACCTGTTCTCCCGGACACAGCAGTTCCAGGGCGGGTTTCTCGACGTGCTCGCGTCGGCGGACCTCGCGTGGGTCAAGCCCGTCTACCCAGCCCGGGAAAATCCCGAGGTATGGACGCACGTCGCCGAGCAGCTCGCCGCCGATGTCGCTGACCGGGCACCGCAGATGCAGATGTCCCCGGGCAGAGCAAACCTCGCCCGGCTGCTGCGGGACGAGGCGACGGACGCCGACGTGATCATGCTAATCGGTGCCGGCGACGTCAACACCCTCGCTGAGGACCTGGTCGGCTGACCCTTCGCACATCACACGCTTCCTCCGGTGCCCACCCCTGTTCGGAGACATGCCAGAGGGCGCACTCGTACGTGCGGATGGGCACCGACGGGGGTGGCCTGCGCGGGGCCGTCCGGTCCCCAGCCGAGCAGTGGGCTTACCTGAACATTGGGGACGAGGATGCGTCGGTAGGTCTCCCCGGTGTCCGGGTCTGCCGACTTACAGCGGCTAACAAAATGAGCGTTGAGGCCTGCGCTTACAGGCATCCCGGATCACCGTCGGCGTTGAACCTTGTCAGGGAGCGCTCCAGTAGCTCCAAAAACTTTCGGAGGTCATCGGCCACCTTGTCGAACTCTGGTTCCTCCAGCGACGCCGTCCGCGTCCGGTAAACGGCCCCATCGGGCCCCGCGACGTAGATCAGGCCGCCGCCATTCGAGCCCATGACCAGGCCATGAGCCTTTTGGTCCGTGCCGACGTCGACAATGCCGTGCTCCTGGAGCTGCAGCAGGACGTCACCGGCCGGATCGAGGAAGAGGCCGTTGCCGACGTCCTCCCAGATGACATCGCCGATGCTCTCGTAGAAGGTGACCAGGTCAGCTGGTGTAGGGGTGATTTGGGCGAGCGTACGAGCCGCGGCTTGATCGTCGTGGTCGGCCGGCCGGACCTGGTTGGTCCCAGGGGGGAAGCCGTGCCGACGCTCGAACTCGCCTGTCATGGTCGTGAGAGTCCCGGAAACTCTGTCTGTCCACCAGGCCAGCCAGGCAGGCGCAAGCGATCGGTCACTCATGAGGCCGGATCATGGCATGAGCCACAGACATCCATGGAGTGCCTAGCGGTTCCAGCGTCAGCGCAATGTCCCGAGCTGCCGATGGGTGATGAGGCAGCAGGCGAGTTTGAGCAACGCTTCGTGGATGTCGGCTCGCCGTTCCCAGCGGATGCGCAGGCGACGGAAGCCGTGCAACCAGGCAAAACTCCTCTCCACGACCCAGCGGTAGGTGCCCAGTCCGGTGCCGTGCAGGGTGCCGCGGCGGGCGATCGCGGGCACGATGCCGCGGGCACGGACCTGGTCCCGGTAGATGTCGTGGTCGTACCCGCGGTCGGCGAACAGCGAGTCCGGCTTCCGGCGAGGATGACCAACCCGGCCGCGGACCGGCGGGATCGCGTCGAGCAGGGGCAGGAGCTGGGTGACGTCGTTGCGGTTGCCGCCGGTCAGCAGCACCGCGAGCGGGGTGCCGTGTCCGTCAGTGATCAAGTGATGCTTGGAACCGGCTCGTCCTCGGTCAACCGGCGATGGACCCGTGTGTTGCCCCCTTTTAGCGCCCTGATGTGCGAGGAGTCGACCACACAGCGGGACCAGTCCAGACGTGCGGCCGCGTTCAGTTCGGCCAGCAGGATCTCGTGCAACCGCTGCCAGACGCCGGCCTCGTTCCAGTCCCGCAACCTGCGCCAGCACGTCATGCCCGACCCGAAGCCGAGGTCCTTGGGTAGGTACTCCCACTGGATCCCGGTGTGCAGCACGTACAAGATCCCGCACAGCACCGCCCGGTCCGGCAACGGCTTGCGACCCGGATACCGGAACCTGCGCTCACGCTGCGGCAGCAGCGGCGCCACACGGTCCCACAGCTCATCCGACACGATCCACGGCGACGTTCCCACACCGGACCGAACGCTCAACTCCCGTCCGGGACACGGCAACCAGGACTGATCCACCTCATTGTGTTAGCCGCTGTTAGACCCACAAACTACCGACCGCCCGTCCATAGGCCCCCGCTGGATGGGCAGGCGTCAGAACACAAGATGGCCGGGCAAAGGTTGATGGGCCAGTCTAGCGGTCTGCCGCTGCACGCACTTCCAGCGGCAGCACACCCGGGGGCACCGGTGGGCATCTAGGCAATCGCCTCTGACTTTCCGTCAAATAGAGCCTGAAACGCTGTGGAAAATTCCCGCATCTCACCCTCGCCCCTGTGGGAGGTGACAGTCTCGAAGTACCACGCACTTTCGGACTCGGTCATCCCTCGCCAGATCCCCCACGTCACGACGATGCGCCCATCCGAACGCTGTGCCGATATCTGCAATTGCCCCTCGCTGGACCGCCAAGTACGAGGTTCACTCCAGCTGCCCGATACGTCAGCCAGTGACGAAATGAATTCCACCAGTCCGTCACCGTCCAGCGTCCGGACCAACTCGCTGACGTCCACCCACGCGCCCTTGGCCCGTACGGTCACATCAAGCGCAGGGTCGTCCCCGTATGGCCGCGTCGGCGTGGAGAACAGCAGGTGGACCCCTTGCCCCGGGTCTCCCACGCGGAGGAGTTGTCCGCCGCGCGCATCGTGAATGATCATTGGCCCATTCTATTGGCTTCTCCCCTTCCCCTGAAGGGTGACGCTTGCCACGCAGTATTGCCGCTCTCGCAGGCCCATTACAGGAGCCTCTTCCTCTGTCACGGGACGCAATTTGGTGATTGTCGTCACTCTGGCCGAACTTTGCGGAAGTCGGGCTATGGGCTTGTGAGTTGAATGCGTCGCATGAGCGTTGGGACAGTTCAACAGGCGGGAGCTGCTGGGGTTGGCACCCGCCAATACGATATAGCTGAGATCAGCGTCCCGTGGAACGCCAGTCGGCGCTCGGAGAGACCGTCGCCACGGTTGTCCTGGCAACGGGTTGACAGAGGCCGCGCGGGGGCCGCGCGCCAGGAATTCCCCCGACCGGGCCGCGGATAGCCGAGCGCCGGCGGAGGCCGGTCACATTGCTTGGACGGCCTGCCGGTCTGCTGGCTCCTGGGGTGCTCGCTGGCTCAGGATTGTCATGCGGCAACCAGGAAGACCGGCGGGTTGCAGCACATGGGTGACCAGTTCGGTCACCTGGCCGTCGAAGAGCGGGAGCGCCATCTGCAGTAGGTGGCCGTCGTAGTGGTCGGCGAAGTCGGCTGCGCCACGGGTCCACAGGTCGCGTACGGCGGGATTCTGACTGGTGTCGCTGATGAGCTGCTGAAGGTCTGGGTCGTGGGGGCGGTCTACGGCCGCGTCGCGGAGCATGCGCACGCACACTTCCGCGTCGGCCTCCCAGTTCAGGTGCTGGTCTCGCGCTTCGGCACTGAGGAGCAGCCACCGCATGAGGTTGGCCCCGGGGGCGGTCGACCACGGGAACAGGGCGGCCATCGACGTGTTGACGGCCAGGACGTTCCAGGTGGCATCGATGACGTAGGCGGGGAAAGGCTGCTGGTCCAGCAGGAGGCGCAGTTCGTCGCTGATGCGTGGTGGCTCTTGGGCTTCCGGGCTGGAGAGGCCCCCGCCGTTGCTGACGAGGAACAGCGCACGTCGCTGGACGCGATCGAGTCCGAGCAACGTGCCGATGGTGTCAAGTTCGTGACGGGTGAGGGTCCGGGTGATCGTTCCGCTTTCAAGGTCCCGGTACCATCGCTCGCTTCTATGCAGGGCGTCGGCCACTTCTCTCTGGAGGATCGGGCGGCCGAGCGTGGTGCTGGCGGCGGCCCTAAAGACGCGCAGTAGAGCGCCGACCCCGGTGGGTCCTTCTTCCCCGCCCCCGCCCCTCACGACCCCGCGCATGCCACGTTCCTCGCAGTTCTCGTCTGCACGGTTCCCGTCCTGCAAGATTGCATCTGGATCTAACCGTGCAAGCCCTCAATGCAATGTCAATCAGGTGCTGCCCCCTGCACTGCATGATAGATCGATGGCGGCGCTGCGCGACCGGCAGAAGATTGCCGGTCACCGCATTTTGACCGACTTGTCCCCCATGGATGCAGAGAGCTTGCGGCCGTCGCACCGCTCCTTGGCTCGCGAAGTCCGCGTATGCATCGGCAAGTTGAGCGGCATTACGGCGCAGCGATCATTTCGGTAGCAGACATCTTGTTACTCCGCTGTGATCTTTACTGTGCATTGACTAATGATCCGGACCAAGCCCAAGATCTGTTCGTCCATACAACGGACCGCAGGTCACGGGGACGAGTCGCGGGGGCGTGAGTGATGCCCTCGCTGGATCAGCGCGGGTGCTCCCGGTCGGATATGACTTGGATCACTCCGGCTGGGCGGTTGAAGAAGCCGCTGCAGTAGGCGACACGAGGGAGGGCACTTTGAAGATCATCTGTGAGGACGTCGGTGGATTCGAGTTGCCGCCCGCACTCCCGTTCGCCGCATCTATCGAGGGAGCCGCATTTTGGCGGCCCCTTCACCCCGCAGAGAGCATTTCAGCAAGATCTGAGTCTTGGCGCATTCCCCGCACATGTTCGTCACCCCAGCCCCAGTGCCTTGACCGGCACCCGACAGCAGGGCGAGCGTTACGCGAAGGGTGCGAATAGCCGGGCGGACAGAGGGCCACACAATCAGCGCCGACACTCACAGGGGATTCAACTGCCGGGCGCCGAGCGCCAAATGGCATTCCAGCCCTGCAGGACGGCGGATTTCGGCCCCTTTTGCGCGCTGAACCTCTCCTCCAGACGCAGGGGCGTCGGCTTCGCCAGGAGGAACGCCCCTAACCCTCCGCCCCGGGCGACGGAACAGCGCTCCCGATCGGCGCGGCAGCCGACTCTCGGCCCCAGATCGAAGTCCTCCGGCCAGCCACCCGCCCTCGGCTGCGGAATGTGATCACTCGGGGACTTTCTGCAACTAGTACAGAGTTTAAGAACCAAGTCTGGATCTTGACGCAGGTCCGTGCGTATGTTCGTCGTCCCCGGGCAGCCCGCCCACGGCGCGAAGGCGAGGAGAGCACGGCACGGACCGCGAAGGTCCAGGAAACAGCGATGGCGCCCGAGAGCGGTAACTCACGGACGCCGAACGCTAAACGGCATGACCGCCCCGGCAAGGGCGGCGACTGCCCACCATCACCACGCTGAGTCCTTCCGAGGGGCGCATCAGCGTGGCAACACTGCACAAGGGAGTATCGCATGTCTCCTGCCCTGCGCATAAGGCCCTTCCGCCTGGCCTGCGCGGCAGCCACCTCCGCCCCGGCGCCTCAGCGCTCCGAGCCGGACCCCACCACCCCGGCGCCGGCGAGTCGCCGGACCCACCGCCTCGTCGGGGGTGGCCGATGAGCAGCGAAGCCCGCGAGTGGGTATGGGAGCACAGCTCCAGCCGAGGGGCCGCGCGTCTGGTCCTGCTGTCGATCGCCGACCGGGTGGCCGACGAGCAGTGCATCTCCTGGGCCTCGCTGTCCAGCCTGGCCAAGCGCACGCGCGCCTCGGTCTCCGCGGTGCGCGAAGCCGTCGAGCGTCTGCTCCTGGCCGGCGAGTTGGAACAGCTCGACGACCTGGTGGGCCCGCAGCGCAGCACGGTCTACCGCCTGCCTCTCGCTGCCGTAGCGGTCGCACAGGCGCTGCGAGAGCAGCGGGAGGAAGCGGGTGACACGGCGGTGTCGGACGCGGCCGACGGCCCTGCGAAGCTCCGGCTGTCGGCTCTGCAGCGGTACGGGATCCGCCCGCGTGAGGTGCCGGAATCCCCCGCGAGGGTCCGGAAACCGGCAGTACCGGAAACCGGCAGGTCCAGGCGGAAACCGGCACAGCGGCGTACCGGCCACCGGCACAGCGATGTACCGGCCACCGGCACACAGAACCGTAGTGAACCTGATTTGAACCGGAGGTACAGCAGTGGTGGTGCTGCCGTCCTCCCGGCTACCGAGTGGCGGGTCGACCCCGCCACCCACACCTGGGCCCGCCAGCAGGGACACCTCGACCGCCTCGGCGAGCAGGGCCTGCAGGCCGCCGACGCGAAGTGGCGTGCCCACCGGGCGGGCCATGCTCCAAGGCCGGCGGAAGCCTGGGCTGCCGACTGGCGCTCCTGGATCACCCGGGAGCACTCCCCCAGCCGCCCGAACCTCTACGCCGTGCCCGGCCAGAACACCGCCGCGCCCGGTGGCATGACACGGGCCGAAAGGCACACCGCCGCCCTTCTCGCCGCCCTGGACGAGCCGACCGGAACGGAGGGCTGAACATGGACCGCCGCGAAATCGCCGCCCTGCTGGCCTACGTCGGCCGGCTCGACCCCCGCAGCATCCGCACCGACGAGGGCGAGGCCCGCGACCAGCTCGCCCAGTGGCACGAGCTGCTCGGCGACGTGCCGATGGCCACACCGCACGGCTGGGACGCCCGCGTCGCCGCCCGCCAGCACTTCCGCGCCTCGCCGTACCAGATCCAGCCCGCCGACGTGGTGCGCCCCTGGGAGAGCTACCGGCGCAACCGCCTGGCCCTCCACTGGGACCCCACACCGTCCGCGGATCCGGACGACCAGGCCGCCTGGACCGCAGAGCTGGTCGGCACCCGGCGCGCCGTCGCCGCCGGTATGGCGCAGCCCGCGCAGGCCCCGGCCATCACCAGCAGCCAGGAAGGGATCAACCCGAGGCTGCAGGCTCGGCTGGACCAGATCGGCTCCTGCATACCGCCTGCCGCCCGAGCCGCCCTCGCACCGTTCCGGCCGGCCCGGGCAGCACGCGAAGCCGCCGTCGCGCAAGGGCTGCCCGATGCCCTGAGCGTGCGATGCGAGTGGTGTCTGGCCCCGGTCGGCGAGCCGTGCCGGCGCCGCCGGATCGGCCCCAACGACGGGGTACGTGCCATCACTCCACGCGCCGACCCGCACCCGGGCCGCTTCGACCTCGCCGCCGCTCAGCAGGCTCAGCGCACGGATCAGGCCGAGCAGCCTGCCCTGGCTTGACCGGCGCCTCCGGTGCGTGCATCCCGTCCGCTGCACCGCCGCAACATCACCGTCCCGCGCCGGCTGCGGTGCACGTCCTGTGCCGCATCCGGCACTCGACGCCGCACCCCGAGTACCGCCCTAGCCCGGCCGGTGCGGCAGCACATCGGAGATCTGCCTTGCGCCACATCACCACCCACGACGCGCCGGCCACCGGCCTGCGCGCCATCGCAGACACCAGCTGGCACGTCCGCGGTGCGTGCCACGGCATGGACGTCGAGGACGCCGACGCCGTGTTCTTCCCCGGGCCCCGGGATCATGAGGAGATCGCGGAGGCGAAGGAGCTGTGCGGCTGGTGCCCCGTACGCCGCGAGTGCCTGGACTTCGCTCTGGAGAACGTCCTCAAGGAGGGCGTCTGGGGCGGGCTCACTGAAGCCGAGCGGCGCCCGCTGCACGACAACCTGCACCAGCGTATGGACTATCGGCGTGTGACCGCGTTCTTCCAGGGACGCGACGTGCACCTGACGGAGGCCGAGCGGCAGGTGGTCATCGACCACGCCTACGTCCGGGGCTGGCAGCCCGACCGGCTCGCCGCCGCCCTGCAGATCAGTCACAAGCACGCTCGCGACCTGCTCCGGCAAGCGGCCAACAAGGTCTTCGACCGCGACCGCAATTACGGCGTGCCCCGCTCCAGGAAGAAGCGGAAGAAGACCTCCAAGGCCAAGGGCACTCCCGCGCCCGCAGCTCCCGGCACTCAGCAGCCGACAGGCCGCCCGGCGGCGTCGGCCCCGGCGCAGGCCCCTCTCGGAAAGGCAGCATGACCCATCCTGTCCTCGCCTTCGGTGCTACTTCGGACCTCCCTCTCCTGCTCGCCGCCGTCGTGCCCGCTGCCCTCGCGCTCGTGCTGACCGCCTGGGCGATCCGGCGCCGGGGGACCCGTCCGCAGAAACGTCTCGGCGGCCCGGCGGTCAAGGTCGCCGCCGTCGCCGCCCTGGGCTGCACCGCCTACAGCGCCGACACCAGCTGGCGCTTCGCCGCCGACTACCTCGACATGGCCGGCACCGCCGAGCGCGCCGGAATGTTCGCCGCCGCCGAACTCGCCCTATTCGCCACCGCGCTGATGGCACGGCAGAACCTCGCCGTCCAAGGCGCCCCCGGCCTGCCGGGCACGCTGGTCTGGGTGATCACCACGGTGCAGGTGATCCCCGCCTACGCCGAGAGCGGCCCCGTCGGCGGCACGGTCCGCGCCTTCGTCGGACCGGTCATGGCGGCGATGCTGTGGCACCTGGCCATGGGCATCGAACTGCGCCTGCGCACCCCGGGTGCCGCCTCGCACGGACTGTTCGCCGTCCTGGGCCGGGAGGCACGCGAGCGGCTGCTGTCCCGCCTGGGCATCGCCGCGCGAGGACGCGACGCCGCGCAGATCACCCGGGACCGGGCCACCGCCCGTGCGGTCACCCTCGCCGCCCGCCTCGCCGAGCGCACACCCGAGCAGCAGCAGAGCCGTCGCGGCCGACGGCTGACGCGACGGCTGTCGAAGGCGGTCGGCAGGGCTTCGGTCGGCACCGACCCTCTCCAGCGGGCACAGCTGCTCGACCAGCTCGCCGCCCGGCGACACGCACTCGCGCTCGCCACGGTCCCGCTCCCTTCTCCCTGGTCCCCGGCGCACAGCAGCGCATCGGCCGCCACGGTCCCCGCACAGCCGCCATCGAATGTGCCGGTCCCCGTCCCCGGTCCCGACGGTTCTGACGAGCCGGTCCGGGACCGAGGACCGAGGGCTCCGCGGGGACCAGTCCCCGAGGAGGCGGACCCGGAAGCCGAGGTCGACACAAGGACCAAGAGCGACGCAACGGGGACGGCCGCGGGAACCGAACCGTGTGAAGACGGTGCCGTCCCCGGGACCGAACTCGCGGGACCGGAAGCCGCAGCTGCCATGAGGACCGACCACAGCACACGAGAAGTAGCAGCTCAGGACCCGCCTCATCGAGGACCGGGCATCGCGAAGACGGGGGCCGAGGCCATCGAGGACCGAGGACCGACCGCTCCACAGTCCGGGACCGAGACCACCCAGGACCGAGGACTGACCGCCCCACAGTCCGGGACCGAGACCACCCAGGACCGAGGACACAAGGTCCCGCTTCGCCGGAAGCCGACCAGGACGTCCCGGACGAAGAACAAGGACAAGCGGGCCCGGTCCCGCACTCCGCAGACGGAGCGCCAGGCACGCGAGCTGGGTGAGTCCGAGCGTCAGCTTGTCCGTGAGGTGCGCCCCCATGTTCCCGCCCTGCTCGAACGGGACGGCAACGGCGCGATCACCCGAGTGCAGCTGCGCGAAATCATCCGCCGCCAGGGCCTGACGGGAGTCGGTAACGACCGACTCGGCCTGGTCCTCCACGAGCTGCGGAACGAGGACATCACGACGAGGAGCACAGCCCGATGAAGACCTGCCACCAGTTCAACACCGTCCGTGCGGAGTACGAGCGAGAGATCAGATTCATGCTCGCTCACTCCGAGCGGCACGCGGGCAGGCCGGCGGCGAAGTCCAGTGCGAAGCAAGCTGCCTCCGCGAAGCAGCGGATGGCCCGCGCGCTCAATAGCCATGTCGGGCGCTGCCCCGAGTGCGGCTGAACCGGCAAAGCCCCAGCTCAAGGCCCGCATCCGTAAAGGTGGCCCGGCTCAAGCCGGGCCACCGCCCCTCTCAGGAGGTACGCCATGATTCCTCGTCCCCCTCGCTTTTCCGGGCGGGCCCACCACCGCCGAGGCCGGCGCCTGGGCGGAGGTCCTCGTCCGCCGACACCTCCTCCACGCCGTCGTCCTCATGCCGACCGGGCAGTGGCTCGTCCAGGACCTTCCCAACAAGCCGGTCCGCGTCCTTGCCAGCCCCGCCGAAGTCCTTGCGCTGGAGGCAACCATCCAGCAACGCACCCGCTCTACGAGGTCCGAATCCCGATGACAACCGCACCCAAGAACGGCACCACCCCGGAACCTGATCCCGGCTCCAACTCGGTCTCGGGGCGAGCAAGTTGGGGCGGAAGCATAGCTTCCGCCGAGCCCGCCCCAGAGGGGGCGAGAGAGGACCTGCACCGGGGGGCGCAGGTCCTTGAGGCTTCGACCGGGGGCGGATCGAAGCCGGGGCAGGAGGGGAATCAGGCAGATCCGCGCGCCAGCCGACAGCTTGCTCCCCGCGCCCGTCAGCGACCGCGTCAGCCCCCTGCAAAGAAGCGTCTGCGTCAGCCCGCCACGCGATTCAACGAAGACGAGTACGCCCTGATTACATCCGCCGCCGCCCGGTGCAATCTGTCCGTCGCCGGGTTCCTCGCCCGCTCTGCACTCGCCGCTGCTCGCGATCTCGACCGCACCAGTGCTGAGATCGCCGACGAGCGTGAAGTGATCACAGCGCTGTTCGACAGCCGACGGCGGCTCGGCTGGGCCGGCAGCAACCTCAACCAGGCAGTCAAGGCACTCAACTCAGGTGCAGACGTCCCTCACCTCGAAGCGGCCGTCGCCGCCGTCCGACGTGCCGCCGACACCGCGCACGAAGCCGCCGCACGGCTGATCGAGCACCGCGGCTCATGATCCCCAGCGTCAACTCCTCAGGCTCCCGGACCATCGGGCTCCTGGCCTACCTCTACGGCCCGGGCAAGCACGAGGAACACACCGACCCCCATCTCGTGGCCTCCTTCGACGGCATGTCCCCCGACCCCGGCCGCGACCCGAACGCCACCCTCACCGACCTCCAGCAGCTCCTCGACCAGCCGGTCATGGCCCTCGCCAAGCACGCCCGTCCGGCCAAGCACGTGTGGCACACCTCCGTCCGCGCCGCCACCGGCGACCGAATCCTGTCCGACGAGGAGTGGGCCGGCATCGCCCGTCGCATCGTCGCCGCCACCGGCATCGACCCCGGCGACAGACAGCCCGGCTGCCGCTGGGCTGCCGTACGCCACGCAGAAGACCACATCCACATCGTCGCCACCCTCGTCACCGAAGACGGCCACCGCCCCGACGACTACCGCTCCGGCGCCCGCGCCCAGGCCGAAGCCCGCCTCATCGAAAAGGAACTCGGCCTCCATCAGGTCGCGCCCGGTGACGGCACCGCAGCAAAGCGGCCCACCAGCGCCGAACGCCACAAGGCCGAACGCCAGGGCCGCGAGCGCACCGCGCGCGAAGAACTGCGGGAGAGCGTACGTCGAGCGGTGGCCGGCGCCCGAAGCGAAGTGGAGTTCTTCGACCGCCTCGCCGCCGCCGGCCTGCTGATCCGCAAGCGCGAGGCCCCGTCCGGCGACCTGCTCGGCTACAAGGTGGCCCTGCCTGATGACCGCAACAAAGACGGTGAGCCCGTGTTCTACCCCGGCGCGCGCCTTGCCCCGGATCTGTCCCTGCCACGGATCCGGGAGCGCTGGTCCGCCGACTTCGACAAGACGGCGTCGCCAGATTCCGCTGGCAACGCCTCGTCCAACAGCCCTTCTGTAGCACGTCGCCGGACGGCCACGGCTGCGTGGGTGGCAATCGGGGCCGTCGAGTACGGTGACGACGCGGTCGCTGCCGCGTACATCGCCGCGACCGGCGAGATCCTGGACGCCCTCGCGAAGACGTCCGCCGCCCAAACCCGACGCGAACTACGCGATGCCGCCTTCGCGTTCGAGCGAGTCTCGCGCTCCCACGTACGCGCTGCACGCGGACACGACCGCGCCCTGCGGCAGGCGGCCCGCGACCTCGTCCACGGAGGCCCGGCCCTCGGCCGGGGCGAGGACGGCGCCACCACCGCTATGGCGATCGACATGCTGTTCTTCCTCGTCACGGCCGCCGCCCACTGGCATGCGCGGAAGGGGCACGCCCAGCAGGCCGAAGCCGCGACTCGGGCCGCCGAGCACCTGCGCAACGCCTACCGACCCGCCGCCGCTCAGCCGCTCGGCCTGCTCTACCAGCGCGGCCGACGCCTGAGCCAGCCGATGCTCCAGCGGCAGACAGCGCTTCTGCGCGAATCGCTGCCGAGCCTGGCCGAGCAGATCCTCGCCGAACCCGGCTGGTACGCCCTGGCAGCGACCATCGCAGAAGCCGACGCCGCCGGCCACGACCCGGCCGCGCTCCTGGCCGACGCCGTGGAGAGCCGTGAACTCGGCACCGCCGATTCCGTCAGTGACGTCCTGGTGTGGCGTTTGCGGCGGCGCGCAGATCTGCCGGCCGACGCTCCTGGAATCCCGGAGAACCACATGACAAGGAGTCCGGCGACCAGGCGCCCGCCGACGCCCGGGCCCACCGCATCTGGCCGCCGTTTCGGTGACGAGGCACCCGGCAACACGCGATGAGGCCGGTGCGGCTGCGCCTCAGAGGAACTCGTGGACACCGCGCACTCTCGTACGCAGCTTCGCCTGGGTCGCCCGGCTGTCGAGGCGGACGTCGAGTGCACCGGAAAGCGATGTGCCGACGCGGAGGCCCTCCGGCAACCGGGAAGCATCGAGCCCGTCCCGCTGAGCGATCAGCACACCCAGGCCGTGACGACTCACGGCATCCCTACCCGCAAGGTGGTGTACACCGCAGGCGCCAGTGAAGGCCAACTCCAGCAGAGCAGCGGCGAGGTCCCCGACATGCACGGGACAGCGGACGTCGTCGGTGAACAGCGCACCGGTTCGGGAGCCGGTCGCAAGGTCGTGCACGAGGCGGACATGCTCGGACTGGATGCCGCCGATGATCAGAGAGGTACGGGCGATGACGGCGGCGGGAGCCAGTAGCCGGATGCCCGTCTCCGCCGCTGCCTTCGCTGCCCCGTACGGAGTGACTGGATCGGGGAGACAGGACTCGTCGTAGTGGACTCGGCTGCCGGAGAACACGGCGTCGCTGCTGACGTGAACGAGGCGGCAGTCGTACTTCACCGCGGCCATCGCCAGACGGACGGGGCCTTCGGCCGTGACGGCCCAGTCGGCGCTGCCGCTGCTCGCGTTGATGACCACGCAGGGGGCAAGCGAGGCAACGACCTCTTCGACACGACTGCCGTCTCGCAGGTCCACCTCGTGCCACGTGGCCTCCGGACCATCGCACGGCCTGGTCGCGAAGGTCGCGGCGACGCGATGCCCAGCGGCAGATGCCTGGCGGACCAGCTCGGTGCCCAGGAACCCGCTGCCTCCGACAAGAAGGACAGTCATGGCATGCCACGGTAGACGCCCCCCACCTCACTCTGAACGCCTCGCCCCGAGCGACGCTGCCTTGAGGATGCAGGGATATGCCCTTGTGACCTGCCGAAAGTCACTGTGGACTTTGTGAATTGAAACCGCCGAGGGCGTGGGGCACGATCATGAAACGCGCAGGACGAGGTGCCGAGGTAGAGGAGGACGCCAGGGTGTTTCACCGGATACGCCGCAGGGCCAAGGAACCGAGCGAAGCTCAGCGACAGTTCGCCGAACTGCACGCGCGGATGCAGGGCCAGGTCCCGCCCGGCATCGGAGTGCCGGCGCCTAAGCCGCAGTCCGCCGAGCCAGCGGCCATCGTGGACGACTTCCTCCCGGCGGAACTGCGGGTGCCGAGCCACGACCAGGTCGAAGGCAAGATGATGCCGTGGAAGCAGCCCCTGGTCCTCGACGGTGAGATGGCCACCTGCGCCGAGTGCGGCGCATACCGGGACTGGCTCATCCTCTCCACCCGCGGTGAGATCTGGCTGCGCTGCAGGGCCGGACACCAGCAATTGGAGACGCGCATCGACACCGCCTGGTACAACCGCAACAGCGGACCGGCGGATGCGACTTACGCCACGTTCGAGGACTGCCTGCACCACCTCGGGCACTGACCACCACTCCCACGACCCCACCGGGCCCGAGGGCCCGCACTGACCACCCGTCGCCTAGCACCAAGGGGTCAGTTCCGTCATGCGCGTTCGCGTCGCCACCACCGCACTTGGCATCACCGCCGCCCTCCTCGCCGTGCCCGCCTGTTCCACCGACACCACCGGGTCCGAGCACCAGACCTCCTCCTCTCGTATGGGAAAGCCGACCGACGCCGCCCGGGAGCCGGCCGCGCTCTCCTCGGCCGCACTCGAGTCCCGCCTGCTCGACCCGCGCGACCTCGGCAGCGGCTACCTTCCCAAGCCGGAGCGTCCGGCCCAGCACGACGACGTCAAGGTCATCGGCTGCCCGGCCTTGAGCGAGCTGGGCGGCGACGCGGCAACTGGCGGCACGCTCGCCTTCCCGCACAGGGCGAAGGTGGACTTCACCTACGGCGGCAGCTCCTCGGAGATCTCCGAGGAGCTGTACAGCGACAGCGTGAAGAAGCTCTCCGACGGCATCGGCCGGATCTTCGACGCCATGACAGGCTGCCCGGCCTATCAGGTCGTCTCCGGTGGCACCCCGGTCGACGTGACCTCGCAGAAGCTGCCCGCACCCACCGTCGGCGGTGATAAGCGGTGGAGCCTGCTCCTGACCTTCATCGCCGGGGGTCGGAGCACCGTGGTCAAGCAGACCGCGATCCGCGACGGCAACCTGCTACTGGTCGTCTCCGGCTCCCCGGCCCTCGTCGACCGCCACCTCGACAAGGCCCTCGCCAAGGCCACAGTCACGAGCTGACCTGCGCGCGCGTCACGCAGCTGCCTCCGACCACCGCGGGTCGGGGGCAGCAGCGCGTTACGGGGCTGCGCATGGACAACCCGTCGGCCACTTCCCCCGGGAAATAGGAAAGTCCGGCGCCCCCAACTGGAGGATGCCGGACTGGCGGTCGTCGAGAGGTGCGCAGGACGTTAGATGGCTGGCGCGCGCAGGAGGCGCTCCTGGGTGGCCTCGGGCAGGACCCGCCGCAGGACCGGTGCGGTCGAGCTGAGGGAGGCCGCGAAGGCGGCAACGAGATCGTGCGGGACGCTGGCGGCGAACGAGGCCACCCACAGAAGCGGGGCGCCGAGCACGGGCTCGGCCCACGCCTGCCATCCGGGCGGTCCCGTCTCGTCGTCCTCGGCGGACACGGCCCGTGGGTCGCCGTCCTGGATGAGGGGCGGCACCTCCCCCAGGCTGATGTGCGAGGTGAAGGTCGGATCCGTCGCCACCGCCTCGGGCTGGTCGATGTCGCGGAACCAGCCGTGGGCGGCGACAGCGTCAAGGACCAGCTCGGGCCTCGCGAGCACCGAGGCAGGCTGATTGCCTGCGTCGAGCGCGACGAGGAAGTCGACCACCGCCTCGCCGGGGACGTCACGGGTGAAGTAGGCCGACCACTGGGCGAGCGGGCTGCTCGCCTCGGCTCGGGCGGAGATCTGCCAGGCGATCGGCAGCCCACCCAGATGGAACGGTTCGTCCGGCAGCGCCCACTGGGCCCAGCGCAAGGCGTCGGGGCTGATGTGGAGGACGGTGCTGCGCAGGACCTGGCGGTCCTCCGGTTCCTCGTCCGGCTCGTGCCGTCCGCGGACGATCGTCAGGCTCGTCCAGCCCAGGCCGGCGAGCGCGTCGGCGACGACGTCGTAGAGGCGTCCATCGTCGCCGGCCAAGTGCCGGGGACCGACCCAGAAAGCAGGTTGGCCGCCGCGCGGGGCGGACGGGTCGGGCGGAAGGTCGGGGTACAGAGGCGCCTCCAATGACTCGGTGCGGGTCTAGTTGCCGCCGGCGCGGCGGCGAGGGCGGCGCGGGGGCGCCTGGACGGGGCCCTGCCAGGTCAGGGCGATGGCAACCTCCGGCAGAAGGTGGCCAAGCTGTGCGTCCGGCTCGGCTCCTTCGGCGAGGTAGACAACGGTCCGGCCGGTCTCATCGACCGACTGCAGGACCTGCGCCAAGCGATGCGCCATCGGGAAGAACGGGTTCATGGCCTGACGGACCGGAGCACTCCGGTCGCAGCCGGACAACCGATCGATGAGATCGCCGACGGTCATCTCCGAGGACGTCACGAACAGCCTCCTAGGGCTCGGGGGAAACAGGGGCGGTGAAGCCGGACCGGCCTACGGCACCGCCAGCGCTCACAGGGCGGGCGCCATGTATCGGTGGCCGCGCTGTCAGAGACGGCGTGAGGTCTCCAGCACCCTCGCCACGGCGGCGGCGACGATGTCGGCCGGCGTCTCGGTGTCGAACGACAGGTGGTAGCCGCGGACCTGGGCGGTGCCGGTGACAGCAATCTTCCACCCCTCGCCGTCCGTGCCGGGTCGGCCGAGCGGGAACCAGCCGAGGTAGAACCGGCCGTCCTTGGAGCTGACGTGCACGTCAGCGCGATCATCGACGATCAGATGGAAGTCCTCGGCGGAGAACTGGTCCATGACCAGAGTCGGCTGACCAGGGCCGAGCTGCCACTCCCGCAGTCTCAGGGCTTCCACGGTGGTGGAGAAACCGGGGCCCGCAGGGGCTACGGTCACGAGCAATCACCTCTCTGACCTGGGGTTTCTTGCAAGGTCGTCTACGTTGACATGCCCTCGCGCCCGTTGGCCAGTCTTTCCCCGATCATTCCTGTCTGCCCCCGGCGAACTGCCGTCCGTCAACAGCTGTGGCATCTCAGATTCCGTGGCCCTAACGCCAGCTGCCCCGGCGCACTCCCGCGTGGGGACTACGCCGTACAGCCCGCCGGCGACCTTGTCCCGAGTCGGGACACGCGGCGTGTCCCGACTCGGGACATCGGATCCGTCCCGAGTCGGGACAGGTATCCCACGATGACTTTGCTACTGGTTCCCCAAGCGTCACCAGCCCAAGGAGGGACACCGCCCTCCTCGGGGCTTCACAGGCTCTCTGCCGAGCCTGTCTCCTCCGACAGCGAGACGGATCGCGAAGCATCGGTCCGCCAGAGCCCCCCAAGGTCGGCAAGATGCTGGCGAAGGGCGCCGCGCTGCTCCTCAAGGTCCTGCGAGGCGGGAGACAGAAGAAAGACATTGTCTCGGTAGGGACGGAAACCCAGGCTCTCCCACCCCTGGGCAATTTTGGCGTTCACGCGGTCCCACTCGGCTCTGGCCGTCAGCCGATGGCTGCTGAGATCGGTGATGCCGGGCGAACAGGCGACGGCCCGGCAGCCGGCCATGAGCCGGGTGATCACCTCGCAGGCAAGCACGGCCGCCAGGCCGTGCCCGCGCCATGGCGGATCCAGCGTCACGCAGTCTCGTACAGTTCCTCCGACTCCTCCTCCATGGGCCAGTAGGCGTTGCGGCCTCGATCGAGGTGCACCCGGTAGAACGTCATGGAGCCGACGACTACGTCCTCGACCGTGCACGAGGGACAGTCAGCAGTCGCACAACCGCTGGAGCTGACCGGCTCGTGATGTTCACCATGGGCGCGTCGGCGGTGCAGGATGGCCACATCCCAGCACTCCAGCGTGTCAGCCTGGGGAGTGTCCCAGAGTCCGTCGTCGTAGGAGATGCGCAGGTGCAGCTCGGAGGGGTCGCCTGGCAGCGGGGAGGGCTCGGTCACCGCCGCAGCGTAACGAGGTCTCCGATCGTTCGTGGATAACGGAGCCCCAGCTCAGGGACTGCGTGCCCACGCCCACGCCGAAGCGAGGAGTTCGTGCGCTGAGACCCGCGGTCCTTCGCCAAGCTGAAAGCCGGCCATTTCTCCTGATTCGTCCGCGGCAGCTCACCGCACGCGCGTCACGGTGACCACGGCATGCCTCGTCGTCCCCGCCAGCACCTCGACGAGCAGTCCGGGCTCCGCCGCCGTGAACGACTCGCCCCCGGCCGCCCGACCTCGTGCGGCCGGGGCAACGGCCACAAGCGCCGCCGCGACCTGCGCGGCCAGCTGCGCCCCGAGCCGCTGAGACAACGCAACACGGCCGTCAGGCAACCGCACCGCCAGCGCCCGCGGTCGACCCGCCGCCCCCGTGAACCCCACCACCTCCGCGTCGATCGTCTCCGCGTGTCCGACCTTCTTCCACGACGACGACCGGCCTGCCTGATAGGGGGCGCTCCCCAGCTTCGCGACCACACCCTCGACGCCCGAGGCGACAAGCGTGTCGTACCAGACCCGCGCCACCTCGACGTCGTCCGTCGCCGACACGGCCTGAATCGGCGAAGGCGACGGGAGCCCCCCCCCAGGACGTCCAGCATCATCGCCCGCCTCTCCTCGTACGGACGCGCACGCACGTCCCCCGTCGGAAGCGCCGGGACGTCCCACACGGAGGCAGACGGGTTCGTGGATTCCTGGAGGATGCGATCGCTGAACCCGCGCGGCATTACCCAGTTGAGGCCGGGCACCAAGGCGGGTTCATCTGTGCTTGACAGGGATGACTCGGCAGTCAGAGCGGTTGGACGCATCGGCGGTCCACGGTGCGATGAGTGCGGCGGCCACGGAGACGGTGGCCAGGAGGATGAAGAGCGGTCCGTAGCCGCCTAGGGACACGGCCAATGCGGCGCCGGCGAATGGCGCAAGGGCTGCCGCGGTGGTTGCCGGTGCCGCCAGGAGTCCGGAGAGGCGGCCGTAGTGGGTGGTGCCCCATCGGTCGGTGATGGCGGTGGCTTGGAGGAGGGTGAGGTTGCCGCGGACCATGCCGGCAACGACTGAGACGGCGATGAGTAGGGCGTACGGGCCGGGGACGGCGGCGAATGCGGCGGTGGTCAGTGCGCCGAGCGCGATCAGGATCGTTGTGCGGGCTGTTGCGGCGGTGCGATGCGCGAGGGTGGCGTACAGGGTGCGGCCGAGGGTCTGCCCAGCGCCGCCGATGCCGAGGGCCCAGGCCGCTTGGCTGGTGGTGTACCCGCGTTCTAGGAGGAGCGGGACGAGGGCGATGACGACGGCGTACATCGCGAAGCCGGACAGAGTGAAGGCGGCGGCGAGCAGGAGGAACGGTCGGCTGCGTCCGATCTCGGCAGCGCCTGGGGACCCGTGTGCGGGGCTCGTTGGGGCGTCGGGCCAGGGTGCGCGCAGGGCCAGGGCGTGGGCGGGGATGGTGACGGCGGCGAGGATGCCGGCGAGTACGAGGTAGGTGTGGCGCCAGGACAGATGGTCGGCGAGAGCTGCGGTCAGGGGCGCGAAGACGGTGGACGCAAGCCCGCCGGCGAGGGTGACGACGGTCAGGGCGCGCACGTGGTCGGGTGCCCACCAGCGGGTGAGGGCGGCGAACGCGGGCTGGTAGAAGGTGGTCGCCATCGCGAGTCCGGCCAGCGTCCAACCGGCGATGAAGACCAGGACGTTGGGGGCTGCGGCCACGATTAGCAGGCTGACCACGCCGAGCACGGAGCCGAGGGTCATGACGGTGCAGGGGCCGCGCCGGTCGAGGATGCGCCCGACGCGGATTCCGGCGAGGGCGGAGACGACGAGAGCGAGGGAGAACGCCGCGGTGGTCGCTCCGGTCGGCCAGCCGGTCGCGGCGGTGATCTGGGGGTTGAGGACGGGGAATGCGTAGTAGACGATGCCCCAGCTGGTGATCTGCGTGGCGCAGAGGGCTGGCAGGGCGGCGCGGGGTCGCGACCGGTCTCCTGTTCCGGTCGCGACCCCGCCGTCGCGGGTGTTCAGGTCGGTCACGAGCCGCAGCAGCCGCCTGCCGGGGCCTGCTCGGAAGCGGCCCCGACCGTGGCGGGGGCGCCGAGCTGGACGAGCTGCGGCGCGGGCGCGCAGCAGCCGCCGCCGTCGGCTTCCTGGGCGTCGGGGGCGTCGAAGAGGCCGGCGCCGCCGCAGACTCCGGTCTCCGGGAGGGTGAGTTCGACGCGGTCGGCGGAGGCGAGGTCGCCGGCGATTGCGGCGGCGACGGAGCGGACCTGCTCGTATCCGGTCATGGCGAGGAATGTTGGGGCGCGGCCGTAGGACTTCATGCCGACCAGGTAGACGCCCTGCTCGGGGTGGGAGAGCTCGCGGTGGCCGTGCGGGTAGACGGTGCCGCAGGAGTGCTGGTTGGGGTCGATCAGCGGAGCCAGTTCGACGGGCGCCTGGAGGCGTTCGTCGAGGCCCAGGCGCAGCTCGTCGAGGAAGGACAGGTCGGGGCGGAAGCCGGTCAGGACGATGACCTCGTCGACCGGGTCCAGGCGGCGTCCGTCCTCGCCGGCCAGGACCAGGCGGTCGTTGGCGTCGCGCTCGATCGCCTCGGTACGAAAGCCCGTGACCGCGTCCGCGTGGCCTTCGTCGACGGCGGCCTTCGCCGCCAACCCGAGCGCGCCACGCGCCGGGAGCTGGTCAGCCTCGCCGCCACCGAAGGTGGAACCCGAGATGCCCCGGCGCAGGATCCACACCCCCTTCGTGCCCTCACCGCCGTCGGACTTGGCGAGGTCGGCCAGGTAGGCGAGCGCGGTGAAGGCGGAGGCACCGGAGCCGATGACGGCGGTGCGCTTGCCCGCGTACCGGGCGCGGACGGCGGGGTCCTTCAGGTCCGGGACGCGGTAGGCGATCCGGTCCGCGGCGGCCTTCTCGCCGAGGGCGGGCAGGCCGCTGCCGCCGACCGGGGACGGCGTGACCCAGGTGCCGGAGGCATCGATGACCGCGCGGGCGAAGGCGCGCTCCTCACGGCCGTCGGCGTAGGTGATGTGCACGACGAACGGCTGCTGCTCCCGGTCGGCGTCGACGATGCGGTCCCGGCCTGCCCGGGAGACACCGGTGACAGTCGCACCGGCGCGGACGCGGTCGCCGAGGACGTCGGCGAGCGGCTGCAGGTAGAGGTCGGCCCAGTCGCCTCCGGAGGGGTAGGCGGCCGGGTCGGGTCGCATCCAGCCGGTGGGGGCGAGGAGCTTCTCGGCGGCCGGGTCGACGACCTCGCCCCAGGTGGAGAACAGGCGCACGTGGCTCCACTCGCGCACCGCGGAGGCGGCGGCTGGTCCCGCTTCCAGGACCAGAGGCTCGATGCCGCGCTCGACGAGGTGGGCGGCAGCGGCCAGGCCCGTGGGGCCGGCTCCGATGACGACGACGGGGAGCTGCTGGGTGCTCATGATGCTCGGTCTCCTTGAGGGGCGAAGGGGGTCAGCGCGCGTGGGTGAGGGCGGTCAGCTGGTGGTGTTGGCGGTGTTCTGCCGCTCGGGTGGCTCTGTCGCTGACCTGGGCGCAGCTGTCGCAGAAGCTGACGCCGGCCAGGTGGCGGGCGGTGCGGCGGGCCCGGGCCACCGAAAGCACGGTACGGAGGGCGGTGGTCACGACGACTCCTTGTTTCGATGCCTGTCGATACCTCGGAGCTTGCCACTCGTATCGACGAGTGTCAACATAGACACATGTCGAATCCAGAGGTTGTGGAGTTGCCCGTTCTGCAGGACGGCGACGTGGTGCCGTGCTGCCCGCCGATCACGGCCGGGGAGCTGTCCACGGCGGATGCGCAGAAGATGGCGGCGATGTTCAAGGCGCTGTCGGATCCCGTGCGTCTGCGGCTGTTCTCCAAGGTCGCCTCGCATCCGGGCGGGGAGGCATGCGTGTGCGACATCGCCGACGTCGGCGTCTCCCAGCCGACCGTCTCACACCATCTGAAGAAGCTGCGCGAGGCCGGCCTGCTGACCTCGGAGCGGCGCGGCACCTGGGTCTACTACCAGGTCGCCCCGTCCGTGGTGGCGGCCATGTCCGCCATGCTCGATCTGCGTAGCTGACGGCTGCCCCGAGGCGGGCGGGCTGTCAGTCGCCGCATCCGGGTGGGCAGCAGCGCAGCAGGTACTCCTTGAGCGCGTCCATGCGGCTCGCCATCGTGGCGCCGTCGGCGCGGTAGAAAACCTGCTTGCCCTCCTTGCGGGAGAGAACCAGGCCGCCGCGGCGCAGCAGGCTCAGATGCTCGGACGCGGTCGAGGACTTGAGGCCGCATCGCTCGGCGATCTCCCCGACGGTCAGCTCGCGACCGCCCGCGAACTGCTGCATGACCAGCTGGCGGGTCTCGCTCGCCAGGGCCTTGAGGAAGTCGGCCGTCGCCGGGTCGACCCCCTCGCCCGCCTCACCGTTCGCCGCCTCTGCTTCTCCCTGGCTCATATTTCGTCACTTCCCGAAACAACGACATTTACAGGAGAAGGTTCTCATGGAGCACCACGCCGACCTCATCGTCATCGGCGCCGGCCAGTCCGGTCTGGCCACCGCCGCCCTCGCCCCGCGCCATGGCTTCGCCCGCACCCTGGTCCTGGACGCCGCCGAGCAGACCGGCGGATCCTGGCCGCGCTACTACGACAGCCTCACCCTGTTCTCCCCCGCCCGGTACTCCTCGCTGCCCGGCATGCGCTTCCCCGGCGACGGCGACCGCTACCCGACCAGGGACGAGGTGGTCGACTACCTGCGTGCCTACGCCCGCCGGCTCGACGCCGACATCCGCACCTCCACCACGGTCACCTCGGTGCTGCCCCGCGACGGCGCCTGGGCGGTGCGCACACAGGACGGTGCCGAGTTCACGGCGCGTGCGGTCGTGGCCGCGTCCGGCGCCTTCCGCAGCCCGTACACGCCGGACGTGCCCGGAAGCGAGGAGTTCGCCGGGCAGTCGCTGCACGCCGCCGACTACCGCAGCCCCGAACCCTTCACCGGCCGACGGGTCGTGGTCGTGGGCGGCGGCAACTCCGCGGTGCAGATCGCCGCCGAACTCGGCACGGTCACCGAGACGACGCTGGCCAGCCGCCGGCCGATCGGCTGGATGAAGCAGCGACCGCTGGGCCGGGACGTCCACTGGTGGTTCAAGCACACCCGCTTCGACACCGCCCCGCTGAGCCGGCTGCTGGAGAAGATGCCGGTGTCCGTCCTCGACGACGGCCACTACCGCACGGCTCTGGACACCCACGGCGTCGAACGGCGCGAGATGTTCACCCGCCTCACCCCGGACGGTGCCGTATGGGCCGACGGCGCCAAGGAACCGGTCGACGCCGTCATCTGGGCCACTGGCTACCGCCTCACCCACCCCTACCTGAACGACAGCGGCGCCCTGGACGCCGACGGAAGGCCCCGGCACCGCGGCGGCATCGCCACCGTTCCCGGGCTCGGTTTCGTCGGCATCGAGTTCCAGCGCAGCTTCTCCTCCAACACCCTGCGCGGTGTCGGCCGCGACGCCGCGCACGTCCTGACCCGGCTCAGCCGCTCACGCTGACGTCAGAGCTCTCGGTCGCGCGGTTCCACTCCTCGCTGTAGACCTGGATCTCTTCCTCGGACAGGTCCAGGTCGCCGTGGACACGCACCGCGCTGGTGTCCCATGGCCGCACCCCGTCGCGGCGCGGAGTGAGCAGGACTCCGAGCGTGGAGGATTCCTCGGCCCGGCCGGTACGCGCGGTGACCTCGTGGTGGCGCAGCTGCACGTACGCGGAGAAGGCGGCCTCGATGATGGGGTCGAAGCGGGTGGCCGCGCCCACGATGAGCTGCCGGGTGCCGTCCTCTTCGAGCAGGCGCCGGAAGCGCCACTTGCAGTGTTCCTCGGGCACTTCTGGCACGTCACGGAGCATGTCCAGCAGCAGGTGACCCCACTCGGCCCGGGCCGGCACCGGCAGCCGGTCGAAGTCGGACAGCACCGTGAAGCGGTCGCCCTCGGCCACCGAGTCGCGCAGGAGGCTGGTGGCCACGTCTTCGAGCATGATGCGGATCATGAGGTGGGCGTGGGTGCCGTCCGAGCCGGCCGGCGCCTGCGGCAGCCGCGGTGTGGAGAACAGCGTGCCACCCGGACCGACCAGCTCGGTGTCGATGTCCTTGGGCGGCGCGGCGGCATCCGCGGCGGCCAGCTCGTAGAAACGGACCGGCTCCTCACCCAGCGGCACGGGCTCTTCGGCAGCTGCACGGAAGAGGTAGTCGAGCACTGCGGTGGTGGAGCGCAGCTGGTCGAACAGGAAGTCCCAGTCGCGGCGGGTCAGCGCGATGGCAGGCATCCCGATCGGCTCCCAGGTGGCCTGGGCGCCCTGCGGGACCTGGGGGTGATCCAGCAGGAACACCGCGACCCATTCGTAGGCGTTGCCGTCGACCTGCAGCGTCCGGGCCCGTCCGTTGACCATGTCGGCGGGCAGCATGCGCAGTTGCCGCACGGTGCCCTTGGCCTGGCTCATCGCCTTGGCCGCCACCTTCTGGATCCAGGCGACCTCCTGGGGATCCGGTTTGGGCTTGATCGTGCGTGCCTTGACCTGGACCACCGCGCCTCGCCTGCCGGCCAGCAGCAACCGGTCGCCCAGCTCCCGGCGCCCCGACCCCTTGGTGGCGTGATCAGCCTGCTGGAAGACGAAGTCGGGCATGCCCCACGTGGCTGCGGCGGTGTGGGCGGCGGCCTCGGCGCCGGAGCCATGGTCGACGCCGGACGGCAGGGGCAGGGCCGGAGGTATCCGCCGCACGTAGGGCCCGTTGGGAGTCTCCACAATGAGGGTGAACGCGCTGGGGTCGTCGTCCTGGACGTAGCGCCACAGCTGAGAGGGAGAGGAAGTCGGGTCGGTCATGGCGCCCATTAGACGCCGCGTGACCCGGCTGGCGCGGCGGATTTACCACCACCCCGCTGGGTGCGACAGCAAGCCCAGCAGATGGTCTCTGCTAGCCGTGCAGACCGGACCGCGAGGTCAGGTGCTCAGCTGACGCGCGATCTGCTGGACGGCCTCGCGAGCAGGGCGGCCCACGCCGATCAGGGTGGCGGAGGCCGGGCCGGTCCAGTCGCCGTAGCCGAGCAGGTGCAGACGCGGCTCGCCGAGGGCGCGCGTGCCGGCGGTAGGAATGTGCCCGCGCGGGCCACGCAGGGTCAGGGGGGCGAGATGGGCCAAGGCCGGGCGAAAGCCGGTACACCAGACAACCGCATCAGCACCGCTGTGGCTGCCGTCGTCCCACCGGACCCCGTCGGCGGTGAGCCGGGCGAACATCGGCCTGACGCTCAGGAGTCCGGCGCCGCGGGCGGAACGGACGGGCGGTACGGCCACGATGTCGCCGAGCGAGGCCACCCCGCCGGTGTCGCTACGGCCTTCCTCGAGGGCGCGGCGGCGTGCGGTGGCGACGTCGAACAGGGCACGCCCGTCGATGTCGTCCGGCAGGAAGCGCGGCGGGCGCTGGGTCACCCACGTCACCTCGACGCGGCCGTCCAGGGCGAGGTCGGCGGCGATCTGGGCGCCGGAGTTCCCGCCGCCGACCACGACAACGCGCTGCCCGGCGAAGTCGGCCGGGGAGCGATAGCTGACCGTGTGCAGATGCCGTCCGGTGAACACTTCGCGGCCGGGGACGGTGGGGAGGAAGGGCCGCGACCAGGTGCCGGTGGCGCTGACGACCGCGCGGGGCCGCCAGGTGCCGGTGTCCGCCTCGACCAGGAGGTGGTCGCCGTCGGGCCGTACGGCGTCCACGCGGGTGCCGTGCTGGACGGGCAGGTCGTAGCGCTTCTCGTAGTCGGTGAGGTAGTCCACCACGTGCCCGGCATCCGGATAGGTCTCTCCGGGCTGGGCGGGCATGAGCCGTCCGGGCAGCGAGGAGTGCTGGGCCGGGGAGAACAGGTGCAGCGAGTCCCACATGTGCTGCCAGGCCCCGCCCGGCGCCGGATCAGCGTCCAGGATCACGAAGTCGAGACCCTGGCGGCGCAGGTGGTAGCCGGCGGCGAGCCCTGCCTGGCCTCCGCCGACCACCACCACATCCGTGCGCTGCGTCACGGCGCCGTCGTCACCGCGTCGGCGGCGAACTTCCGTCGCCAGGCGAGCGCGACATAGACCAGGCCGATCAGGACCGGGACCTCGATGAGCGGGCCGACCACGCCCGAGAGGGCCTGGCCGGAGGTGACACCGAAGGTCGCGATGGCGACCGCGATGGCCAGCTCGAAGTTGTTGCCCGCCGCCGTGAACGCCAGGGTCGTAGTGCGGTCGTAGGCCAGACCCAGGCCCTTGCCGAGGAGGAAGGTGCCGAAGAACATGACCGCGAAGTAGACCAGCAGCGGCAGCGCGATGCGGGCAACGTCCAGAGGCTGGGAGGTGATGGTCTTGCCCTGCAGGGCGAAGAGGATGACGATCGTGAACAGCAGCCCGTACAGCGCCCACGGGCCGATCTTCGGCAGGAAGCGCTGTTCGTAGCCCTCCCGGCCCATCCTCTTCTCACCGACGCGGCGGGTCAGGAAGCCGGCCAGCAGCGGGACGCCGAGGAAGATGACCACGTTCAGCGCGATCTCCCTCATGGAGATGTCCAGGTGCTCGCCGTCGCCCAAGCCGAGCCAGCCCGGCAGCAGGTCGAGGTAGAACCAGCCGAGCAGGCCGAACGCGATGACCTGGAAGACGCTGTTGAGGGCCACCAGCACGGCGGCGGCTTCGCGGTCGCCGCAGGCAAGGTCGTTCCAGATGATCACCATGGCGATGCAGCGCGCCAGCCCGACGATGATCAACCCGGTGCGGTACTCGGGCAGGTCCGGCAGGAAGATCCACGCCAGCGCGAACATGACCGCGGGGCCGAGGATCCAGTTGATGACCAGGGAGGAGATCATCAGCTTCCGGTCGCCGGTGACGGCGTCCAGCTTGTCGTAGCGGACCTTCGCCAGGACCGGGTACATCATGACCAGCAGGCCGAGCGCGATCGGCAGGGAGATCCCGCCGATCTCCACCTTCGCCAGCGCGTCGTTCAGTCCAGGGATCACGCGTCCGAGACCGAGACCGACGGCCATGGCGATCAGGATCCACACCGCGAGGTAACGGTCGAGGGTGGAGAGCTTCTTGACGATCGAGTCGTCCCCGCCGCCAGCCGGACGAGGGGCGGCGGTGGTGGGCTCGGTGGAAGTCACGGGCAGGCCCTCTTGTTCTCGGCGGCGGTACGGGCGGAGGCTGCAAGCTCCGCGAACTGCTCGGACAGGCCGGCCAGGACCTCGGGCTTGAGCTTGTAGTAGGTGAAGCGGCCGCAGGGCTCGGTCTCCACGATCCCGGCCTCGCGCAGCACCTTCATGTGGTTGGACAGGTTGGTCTGCTTGGCTCCGGTCTCCTCGACCAGGTGCGTCGTGCAGAGCGTTTCGCGCGCCAGCAGGGTCACGATCTTCAGGCGGAGCGGATCGCCCAGCACCCGGATCACGTCAGGATCGACTGAAGTCAGCATGCACTGATACTCTCACATCATCGCCCGCTGATACCAGCGGGGGCTGAAGTCATTGGCGGCTGGGTTCCGCCATGCGACGAGAGAGAACGATCACCATGGCCGACAAGCCGTCCGTCCTGTTCGTCTGCGTCCACAACGCCGGCCGCTCCCAGATGGCCGCCGCGTGGCTGACCCACCTGGCCGGCGACCGTGTCGAGGTCCGCTCCGCCGGCTCCAACCCCGGCGACCAGGTCAACCCGGCAGCCGTCGAGGCCATGGCCGAGGTCGGCATCGACATCTCCAAGGAGACGCCGAAGATCCTCACCGTCGACGCGGTCCGCGAGTCGGACGTGTGCATCACCATGGGCTGCGGCGACACCTGCCCCGTCTTCCCCGGCAAGCGCTACCTGGACTGGAAGCTGGAGGACCCGGCCGGCCAGGGCGTCGAGGCCGTCCGCCCCATCCGCGACGAGATCAAGACCCTCGTCGAGGGCCTGATCGCCGAGATCGCCCCCGCGAAGCCGGAGGCGACGGCGTGAACGAGATACGCGAGGTCGTCATCATCGGATCCGGCCCCGCCGGATACACCGCCGCCCTCTACACCGCCCGCGCCCAGCTGCGCCCCCTGCTGTTCGGCAGCTCCATCTTCGTCGGCGGCTCGCTGACGACCACGACCGAGGTGGAGAACTTCCCCGGCTTCCCCGAGGGCGTCGACGGCCCGGTCCTCATGGAGAACATGCGGGCCCAGGCGGAGAAGTTCGGCGCCGAGATGATCGACGACGACATCGTGGCCGTCGACCTCACCGCCGACATCAAGCTCCTCACCGACTCCGCGGGCACCGTCCACCGCGCCAGGACGGTGATCATCGCCACCGGCTCCGGCTACCGCAAGCTCGGCATCCCAAACGAGGACAAGCTGTCCGGCCGGGGCGTCTCGTGGTGTGCGACCTGCGACGGGTTCTTCTTCCGCGACCGGGACATCGTCGTGGTCGGCGGCGGCGACACCGCCATGGAGGAAGCCACCTTCCTCACCCGCTTCGCCCGCTCGGTCACCGTCGTCCACCGCCGCTCCACCCTGCGCGCCTCGAAGGTCATGCAGGACCGGGCCTTCGCCGACGACAAGATCTCCTTCGCGTTCGACAGCGAGATCGCCGAGATCAAGGAGACCAGCGGCATGCTCGGCGGCGTCGTCCTGCGCAATGTCTTCACCGGCGCCACCCGCGACCTGGACGTCACTGGCCTGTTCATCGCCATCGGCCACGACCCCCGCACCGAACTCTTCAAGGGCCAGCTCGACCTCGACGCCGAGGGCTACATCACCGTCGCCGCCCCGACGACGCGTACGAGCCTGCCCGGGGTGTTCGCCGCCGGCGACGTCGTCGACCACACCTACCGCCAGGCCATCACCGCCGCCGGCACCGGCGCCGCCGCAGCCCTGGACGCCGAGCGCTACCTGGCCGCCTGGGGCGCGGCAGAGGTCGAACGGGTAACTGCCGTCCCGGCCTGAGCGGGCTCGCCAGCGGGGTCGTCCGGAAACCTCCGGGCGGCCCCGCTGCTGTCGTTCACAAACCGGCCTCCACTGGGAGGGCTGGGGGAACGCTTCTGCGGATGGCCACGGCACCGTAGTGCGTGGCGGCCTTTCAGCGACGGCGAACAAGTGCATCAGCTTCAGCGGATTCGCGGCAGCGCCTTATCGGGGTGCGCCGTGTGTACGTACTTCACGGCGACCCGGGGGTGGATCCCGAAGAGCCGCACGAGACAAACCGGGTCTGCCGTCTCACGAGCCTCGTCGAGCACGCGGTCGGCCCACAGCTGACGGGGCAGGAGCCCGATCTGGTCGAAGGCGGAGCGCATCCCGGTATAACTGATCTGCGGCGATGACGGATTCCGGTAGGTCTGAGCGGTGACGAGAAGGTGCGGGTTGGTGGCCTGGGGCCAGCGGGTGCGGCGTTCACGCAGCCAGTCGGCTACCAGCCGGGTGCTCAGGTCGTCGAGGTAGACGACGTGGATGTGCAAGCCCCGCCGCACCGTGATCGTCCGGTTCCTCAGATCCACGTCGGTCAGCAGGAGCCGGGCCACCTCCACAGCGTGGATGGCGTGGATGGCGACCAGGCCGACGATGAGGCGGGCGCGAGGCCCGTCGAGGCGGTCCAATGCCCCGGCGAGGCGGTCGCTGGACAGAGGCCGTGGCAGATTCACAGTGGCCTGCGCCTTCAGCCCGACGGTGGGGACGTGGAAGATCAGCCGTTCCTGCTTCAATGCCCGGAAGATGCTCCGTAGCGCGTTGAGCAGGCCGCGGGCCGCGTTTCCCCGGTGCCGGTCGAGCTCCGTCTGGATGTCCTTGCTCGTGATCTGCCGCAGGTCCTTCCCGGCGGCCGCCCACGCGGTCAGGGTGGAGGACGCCGTGCGGAAGTAGCGGCGGATGAGCCGGTAGGCGGCGGGTGGGTGCTCGTAGCGACCGGCGCCACGCATGACCTTGACCCAGGCGTGCATCTGCTCGGTCATCGGCTCGGGAAGCAGGTCGATCTGCTGCATCAGCTCCCGAGCGTCGTGTCGGTCGCGGCGCTCCACGCTCAGGCTCACGACTCTGTCCGGGGTTCGGCATTGGACGTCGGTGAGCAGCTGATGCGGTGTCTCGCGCAGTTGGTCGGCGTCGAGCAGAGAGTTGAGTGGCGGCCCCCTCGGCGGCGTCGAGGCCGTGATCACGGATGTAGGCCAGGCACCCTCGGCACAGCCCCTCCTCATGCACGGGCAGGTCGTCGCGTCGACAGCGCGGACACCGGCCAGGTGGATACCGCTCGGGCGTATGCCGCCAGGTCTCGCATCCACGGCAGCGCTTCGTCGTGATGCCCCAGCTGCCACAGTCCGCGCACGCCCTGGCCGGCCACAGTGCCGGCGGTGGAGCCGCCCGTGACTTCAAGAGCCCAGCTCGGTGCAGCAGTTCGGCCGCTGCCGCCTTCAGCGGCAACCGCACCTGATCGAGCATCTCCGGGGCGACGAGTGCCTCCCCCTCGGTATCCCGGATCGCGAGCGCGCACCGGATGATCCGCATCACCGTGTGGAGCCACGTCGCGGTCAGCCCTTGGGCTGCTGCCCGCTCCTCGGCCAACGCCCGTACCGCGCTCTCCTCCGGCCACGTCCGACCGCTGATCCGGCGCGCGTGCTCACGCTCCAGACGCCGCCGAACCGGGAACAGCGTCTGCTGTCCGAGCATCACGGCGGGACAGATCCTCGGATCGTCGATCGGCCGCTGGACCTGGCGCGGTCCCAGGTACGGGGCGGCGGCGCCGCGCGGTCGCGGGAGGTTTCGGCTCTCCTGCTGCCCGAGCCCGAGCACGTATACCCGCAGCTGCGTCGCGCCTGGGAAGACGGCCTCGAAGCCGGCTGCGATCTCCTCGCGTACCGCCATCACGCAGGGACGGCACAAACGATCTGCGTCCACCCGGTCGGGCCTGGCGCACCGGACACACCTCGCCGAGTCCGGGTGGGACTTGCGCCAGCCCACACAGCCCCAGCACAGACCGTCGCACAGCCGGTGCACACCCCAGTCCAGGCACACAGCACACTGCCGGATGACGCCCATGACCACCTCGGTCAGTTCGGCGGCCGCAGCTGACGCCGCCCATCGCGCCGCGGCACAGGCCGCACCGCCCCCGCCTCACCGCCGACCGCGCGCTGCGGCTCCTCCAAGCCCTCGGCGGGAGCTACCGGTTCGGCCTCCATCAGGTCCGCCACCGTGCACTGCAGCGCCGCGCAGATCTTGTCCAGGTCGTCCAGGCGCACCGTCACCGGGGTCCCGCCCCACAAGGCCGCGACCTTGCTCAGTGACGGGGTGAAGCCCACCGTCGCGAACGCCGCCTGCAAGTCGACAGGCCGCCAGATGTCGCACTTGGCGGCCGCCCAGCGCAGATTCCACTTCACCGTAAACTCCCGATATTCGCGACCAAGCGCTGCCCGGCCCGCGTGGCCGACTGCCGCCAGCGCTCCGCGTGCTCGGGGTCCGCCTGAGCCGTCGCCAGATAGTTCACCGTCGTAGTCGTCCAGGTATGTCCAAGAAGCCGCTGTACTTCCCACAGCGTCATCCCGCGCTCATAGTTATGGGTGGCGCAGGCGTGCCGCAGCAGATGCGGGTACAACTCGCCCACCGGCCCCGGCAGGTACAGCAGCGAGGCCGCCTTGAGGTTCCGGCGGAACGTTCCCGGGGTGATCGCCGCCGCGACCGGGATGTTCGCCGCCGCGAGCTCCACCGGCAGCCGCTCAGAGGGAAACAGCGGCGCCAGCGGATGCTCCGGGTCGTCGTGGAAGAGGCCGCGGACCTCCTCGACGTACCACCACACGAGCTCGCGGCACTCCTCGAACATGAACGCCTCGCGCGGCCTGGGCCCGGAGCCGCGGGCGCCCTTGCCCTGCACGACGAACCGGCCCCACTTGCCCAACTCCCAGTGCACATCGCACAGGCCGACACCACAGAGCTCGGACGCCCTCACCCCGGACAGATAGTCGAGCTTGGCCATCACGTAGTCCCGGCACGCGACCGCCGGCTTGCGAGCCAGCGGCAGCGCATCGCGCCACGCGGCGAAGTATTCGCGCATCGCCCGCTGCGAGGGCGGCACCCGCAGCCCGAAGTCACCACGATGTCGCGGCCGGTTGAACGGGTCGACCGGCGACTCCACCGCGGCGCCGAACCGGCGATGGATCTCACCGGCGTAGCGCTGTTCCAAGAACGCGAAGTACGCGTCGATCTTGGTGATCTTCGTACGGACAGTCGACCGAGCACGCTTCCCGGGTCCTGCGAAGTAGCAGTCGAGCAGCGTCGGGGTGAGCTGCCACGGCACGAGGTCGTAGTGCTCGCAGATTTCCAGCACCGGTTTGACCAGCTGGTCGATCGAGGACGGCATCAGCCCGGCGGAATCACGCGCCCACTGGTACTCCGCCAGCGTGTCGAAGAAGTACGACCGCTCGTCCTGCTGCCCCGCGCGGCCCGCTCGGTGGGTGTGCAGGGAGAAGACCTCTGCCAGCCCGTCCGGCGGCGACCCGATGTCGGGGTGCGAGTTTCGAGATCCCCCATAGATCCGCAGATTACGAGTGGCACTCCTGGAATCTGCGAGTAACTACGAGAACCTCACACCGTCGAGGGATGTCTCGAACAACGGTCTCTCACCTGCTCACATCCATCGATCGCGCTCTCGGGACCTCACGAGGAACTCGCGCGCACTCCAGTTATCAGCAACGCCGGGCGCTGTGCCGCCAGCTGCCGGGCCCGAGCCGGCGACGACGCCGCCCGAGACTGCGCCGCCTCGAAGGACACCCTGCCGTCGACCACGACGACCGCCTCGCCATCCAGAACCACACCCGGCGGCAACGCCATCCCAGCCACAGCCAGATCCATCCACGGGCCGGTCACATCCCGCCCCGACCGGGCCTGAAGCCGCACCGTGTCAGCCAGCCGCCACAGAACCGTACGGGGGCCGTCCATCTTCACCTCGTACCACCACCGCGGCCCCGTAGGCAGCCGCGGTACCAGCTCGGCGAGCGCCACGTCGACGGGGAACTCCACACCACCAGCCTGCGACGTTCCTCCAAGCGGCGCGCGCCGTCTACGCCCGCAAGCTCAGCACAAGGCGCCCGGCTCGTACGCCACAACCCGCTCGGCCTCCTGGTCCCACACCCAGACCGGCGTCTCCCGCCACAGTCTCGGGTAGTCCTCGTACGGCATCGCGAACGGGTTCTCGCCATGACCGGCCAGCGGATCACCGCTCTCACCGTTCACCCAGCCCACGGGCATCCGACGAGGTCGCCAGTCGGCGCTAGCGACGAGGATCGCAACCACTCCATTGATCTTGATGCTGGTTTCCGGGCGAGACAGGGGCAGCCGCCACTCCCGTTCGTGCATCCACGAGATCCCGTTCCCCGTGTTCACCGCCCAATGGCCGAGCGCCGCCCGCTGAAAACGCCGCTGAACCTCCCGCGGCACGTACGCCACCGCGCCACCACCGAGTCCGTTCACCACCTCCCGCGTAGTGACCAGACCCCATGGGTCGAAGTGCCTCCATCGGAACAGCTGAGCCATGTGCTCCGGAGAGCACTCCGAGAAGCACACACAGGGCCTCCCCGAGGCGCCGGCCTCAGCAGCGCCGAAAGGCGGGAACGCCCGGAACTGCTCCTCCCGCAAGATCGACTCCAGGCGCTGAGCCCCGTTCATCGAACGGATCTCGTCCGGCACCCAGTCCGGGCTTTCTCCATTACGGCTCGTGAAGTGATACAGGTACTCGCTCTGTGCCGGTCCAGTAACGCCCAACTCGAAAGCCATCCCCACCCCATGTCTCAGTTCGTCGCCGCCAACGTCATACAGGACGTCAAGCCGAGACGGCGCGCCGATAGCGCAACTCCGACCACCCCTGGCAGCGCGCCGAGTATGGCGGCGGAACGGAGCAGCCCCCCGGCCGCTGAGCGCGACCAGGGGCTTGGAAGGGGTTCCGTTTCAGACAGCGTTCCGGTAGCGGATGCAGCGGAGGAGCGGGACGCACGCCAGGAGGGTCATCTCTGACGGGACCTGCGGAAGCAGGAAGATCACGGTGCCGGTGATGACTGTGTTGAACGCGTCCTGCCACTCGGGGCGGCGGTACTGGAGCCCGACGGGCTTCCAGAGCTGTGGTTGCATGGTGTCGTCCTTAATGCGATTTGCTCGTATCCACGGACATCTCGGGGATCGCCCTGGCCGGGGCGGTCCCCGTCCGCGTTGCCGACGACGGTATGCGGTCGCTACAGGGGTTGGCGTCATCATGGGGCGTGCATCGGCCACCAGGGCAATTCACGGCCTGACCTGCGGAGTTGGATCACCTACCCCATCTCTGGGGCAGCTCTGCAGAACGCTGACCTGCGGGCTTCGCGGAAGCAAAGTTGATCTGCGCGGATTGCCTGCGGCGCATGGCTGAAAATCGTTCTGTGGCGTGAGCCACACACGGGGTAGCGGCGGTCACTCCAGCAGTCCCAGCGCCGTATCCGGGCGGCAAAACGTGCACGCCGGCACCTGGTGTCGAATTGCCTCCATCGCCTGTTCGCGCGACACCGGACGACACCGCTCCGACCCCTCGACGGTCCAGCAGTCCCCTGTGTGCACCGCGTCGATGTTCTTCGGGTTCAGGCCGTGTTGCAGTAGCCATTCCGGAGGGGGCGCGCCTCCCTCTGTGTGGCGGCGGCGTTCCGCTTCCCGTCGCTCCTCTGTGGCGATCCATCCGTCGATCTGCCGCAGTGCAGCACCGGCCTGCTGCTCGACCACTCGGCGGGTGAACCGCAGCAGTTCCAGACGAGAAGGTTCGCTCACAAGTTCGAATATAGTCGCCCTGCCAGCGGCCAGGGCTGCGAGGGGGCTCGTTGTCCTCTGACAAGTGATCTTGACCGATTGCCAGGTGAGTTTGACCGGCTGAGCGGCCGCAGGTCAGGTGTAGACGTTGCGGCCGTACTCCTGACGGCTCACCTGGAAGTCGCCCGGCCGGTCGCGGCGGAGTTCCTCGTATCGAAGCCCGAAGATGTCGATCGCCTCATGGAGTGTGCAGCCCGACGCGTCCATGATCGCCTTGAGTGCCAGGACGACGTGGTGGTCCAGGATGTGGCGGTCCACGATCTCTGGCAGCTTTTCCATGGATCGACCGTACCGATAGCCGTTCGACCATGGCGGTCAATATCTCTTGGCAATCGGTCGAGATCACCTGTCAGGGGGACAGTGGGCTGTCCTCTGTCACTGCGCATGGACCGATTACCAGGCAAGTTGGACAACTATGGCGTGGTCGGAGACTGTCGGGAGCGTGACCTGTGCTGGTCAGACGTGACTGTTGACAAGCGCGGTGATCTGGGCTTTCGACAGTGCACCCACCTTTGTCTGCGCCACAACCCCGTTCTTGAAAATGATCAGGGCAGGGATGCCTCGGACGCCGAACTTCGCCGGCGTCGCCGGGTGCTGGTCCACGTCGATCTTCGCAACCTTGAGCCTGTCGCCGTAGTCCTTGGCCACCTCGTCGAGAAGCGGTGCGATCATCCTGCACGGCCCACACCACGGTGCCCAGAACTCCAGCAGCACGGGCTGGGCAGAGTTGAGCACGTCCCCCTCGAACGACGCGTCAGTCACATGCAAGATCTGCTCAGGCATTGGCTCTCCTCACAGCAGTTGTCTACGCGATACACCACGCCCATGGCACCGCTTCCAGCAGCAGGCTTCCACTCAAAGCCGCCGAAAGGACCAACCTCCCGAGCAGGCACTTCACCCACGCCAGCCGCGAGAATG
>NZ_BEWB01000023.1 GCF_003112555.1 Streptomyces coelicoflavus
CAAGGTCCCACCAGACTGACAGCGGCATGGCTGCCCACGCCGAGCGGTTGTACTCCGCCGGATCCTCGCTCTCCCGCAGCCGGATGAACTCCTCCACGGAGGTGATCTCAGGGAAACGGTCCGTCATGGCAGCCAGTAAGCCACGATGTCTAGGTCAGACGTCAAGCATCACCTGACGCCGAATCGTCAAGCATCACCTGAGACCCGACAGGGACTCGACACTGTGCGGTGGGGCTTAAAGCTGTGTGCGCATGCTGGGAGTTCGGCGTCTTGCCGGTGTGCGAGGGGCAGGAAGAGCACTGGTCGGATCGTCCAGGTGATGCGGACGTCGGCATGGGTGATGGTTACCGTGCAGGGCTCGGAGCGCATCAGGGCTCTGCGGGTTTCGGCGTGCTCTTCGTACAGCCACGTCCACGCTTCGTCCGACGCGTCGGAGTCGAGCGCCGGTGAGATGGTGTGGAGAGCGATGGCTACCCAGCGGTCTGCCTGGGGTGCCGAGTATGCGTCGAACGATGCAAGGCGCGCCAGCCCTCCTGTGCTGGTAACTTCCTCGGTCCAACATTCGCACCAGTAGCCGCGGGTGGGCCCGTTCATGGGGTCGCTCCCGCCGGGTAGGCCAGCAGCACGTAGCGGGTGCTCTCGTCGTAGAGAGTGAGTTGGTCACCCGTGCCGCTGGTCAGGTAGGCGAGGGCCCGTTCGTGTTCGGCGTCGTCCGTCAGCCAGTGCAGGACCGGCTGTGCGTATGCGGCGTCGAGCTGGTCGGTGATGTGCTGCGTGCGCTCGCGTAGCCAGCGCAGTGCCAGGCATGGGCTCATGGCGTCGTGTGATCCCAAGGGGATGGAACGGACCTCGCTCAACGGGTAGGCGGTGGCTCGGCATCGGACCGTCATCGTTCGCCGGGCTCAGGCCGAGTTGCAGGACGGCCGGCTCTTCGACAAGACGCCGAAATCCGCGGCCGGGGTGCGCTCCGTCTCCTTCCCCGCCGAACTGCTCGACGCGGTCACGCACCACCTGGAGCACTTCGCCGCTCCCGGCCGTGAGGGGCACGTCTTCGTCGGGCCGCAGGGCGGGCAGCTGCGGCGGAGCAACTTCCGGGACGACTGGGTCAAGGCCCGGAAAGCTGCGGGCGTCACGGCCGAGCTGCACTTCCACGATCTTCGGCACACGGGCAACACGCTGGCTTCGACGGCCGGCCAGTACGCGGGAGCTGATGACGCGGATGGGGCACAGCAGCTCCCGAGCCGCGCTGATCTATCAGCACATGACCAGCGACCGGGACCGGGCCATCGTCGACCGGCTCGGGGCCATGATCCGCGACGGCGGGGGAGGGGCCTCGGGGTAGAGGATGTGGCATCCACGTGGCATTAGTGACCCGCGTGTGGCACGGCCCCGGACACGACGAAGGGCCAGCCTGGGAGGAAACCCCTCCTGAGCTGACCCTTCTTGCTGTGCCCCCGGCAGGATTCGAACCTGCGACACCCGCTTTAGGAGAGCGGTGCTCTATCCCCTGAGCTACGAAGGCGGGGCGTGCCGCTGTGGGCGGCGGTGCCAACAGGTTAGCGGATCGGAGGCGGGGGTGGAGGGGGAGGCCGGGGTGTGGGTCACGTCGGGGGGACGTGGACGAAGCGGCCCGCCACGCGGAGGTCTGCCTCGATGGCGGCCGCCGTTCGGGACAGTTCCGGGAGGAGCTCCGTTTCGCAGGCCGTCGGTGTGCGGCGGGCCGCGTGTGTGGCGACGTTGATCGCCGCCGCCACCCTTCCCGTGCGGTCGTGCACCGGGACCGCGACGGCGCGCAGGCCGGCTTCCAGTTCCTCGTCGACCAGGGCGTAGCCCCGGGCCCGGACCTCGGGGTGGGCCAGCAGGACGCGGCCCAGGGCCGTCGCGTGGGCCGGGAGGCGGGTGCCGAGTGTGACTCGGGCGCTCAGGACGTGGGGCGCGGAGGCCTGGGCCGTGTACTGGATTTCCTCGCCCGAGTCGGACAGGACGGCCAGCGAGGCCGATTCGTGGACGCGGTCGGCCAAGGCCGTGAGGTGGGGCTGGGCGATCTCGGGGAGGGAAGTGCGGGAGAGGGGTGGGAAGCCCAGGGACAGGACCCGGGGGGTGAGGGTGAAGGTGGCGTCGGGGGCGGGGGTGACCAGGCCCGCGTGCGTGAGCGTGATCAGGGCCCTGCGTGCGGTTGCCCGGGTCAGGCCCGTCGCCTTCGCGACCTGGGTCAGGGTGAGCGCGGAGCGGCCCTCGCCGAAGGCGGTCAGGACGGTCAGGCCGCGGGCCAGGGACTCCACGAACTCCCGGCCGAGTTCCTGTTTCGACGCGCCGGTCCAAGTGGCCAGGTCTGTGCGGGGCGGTCCGGGGGTCGGGGGTGCGGCCGTGCGCAGGTCGGTCTCCATGGCCGTCACCGCCGCGCGCAGGCGGGGGAGCAGCGCCGTCCGCAGGTCCGGTGCCGTGTGGCGGCTGGTGTGGCTCACCACGCTCGCCACGCAGGCCAGGCGGCCGGTGCCGGGGCCCCGTAGGTCCCGTAGGTCCCGTAGGTCGCGTACGGGGACCGAGAGCGCCACCAGGCCCGGTTCGATCAGCTGGTCGTCCAGTGCGTAGCCGTCGCTCGCCGCCGTGGACGTACGGAGGACGAAGTCGTCGTCGGGGGTGGGGTGTTCGCGGGGCGGTACGGCGGGGAAGGTGTGGTTCGCCGGGTCCGCGGCTCGGCGTTCTCGCCAGTGGTGCCAGTCCGCGTCCGTCCATTGCGTGGCGAAGAGGGGGCCGGGGGCGGTGCGTTCGGCCGGGAGCAGGTCGCCGATGCGGAAGCTCAGGGACATGGCGCGGCGGCGGGTGGCCTGGTGGATGAAGCGGACCCCGTCCCGGTCGCCGACCGCCAGGGACACCGACTCGTCCAGTTCGTCGGCGAGGGCGTCGGCGCGGGCGGAGAGCAGGTCGGGGAGGTGGAGGGCGGCCAGGTAGGCGTTGCCCAGTTCCATCAGGCGGGGGGCCAGGGTCACGTCGCGGCCGTCCAGGCGGACGTATCCCATGCGGGCGAGGGTCGCCGTGAGGCGGTCGACCGTGGAGCGGGCCAGGCCGGTGGTCTTCTCCAGGGCGCTGAGGCTGAGGGTGCCGTCGTGCGCCTCGGTCAGCCGGCGGAGTACGGCGATGCCGCGGAGGAGTGGCGCGACCGCCTCGGCGGGCGCCACCGCGTCGGTCGGGGCGACCGCCTCGGCCGGGGGGACCGCTTCGGCCGGGGGGACGTGAGTGGTGTGGGCGGGCATCGGCTCTCCGGTCCGGCGGTCACGGCAGGGCGCCCACGGTAGCCCGCCCCGCCCGTCACTTCCGAGTGACCCGGACCCCTACGTCTCCCGTCCCGTCCTTGCCCGTCACCTTGATCGTGACGCCCTTGCGCGGGTCCTTGAAGGTCTCGCCCTCCGTGAAGGTGGCGTCGGAGAGTTCGGCGTGGACGTTGGGGCTGCGGGTGCAGCCGCCGCTGTCGCGCTCGGAGTCGTAGACGCGTACCGGACCCATTCCGGTGTCCACGTCCGCGTCGACCTTGTAGATCAGTACGCCGGGCCGGCACACCGTCTCGTCGTTGCCCTCGCGGGTGCGCAGTTCGACCGCGTACCCGGAGGTGCCGCTCAGCGGGAGGACCACCAGCTTGTCGCCGCCCTTGCGGGCCAGCGGGGTGAGTGTGTACTCGGTCGTCCCGGGCGCGGACGCGCAGTGCACCTGCGTGCGGTCGAGCCAGCCCAGCTTCCACTTGTGCCAGCCGAGGAGGTCGTTGTTGGCGCCCCAGTCCTCGCTCATGATGTCCCAGTGGCCCACGGCGCCTCCGCCCTCCTGGGTGTAGAGGTCGGGGAGGCCGAAGACGTGGCCGTTCTCGTGGGGGAGTACGCGGTAGCCGGTCTCGTCGTAGGAGCCGGAGCCGTCGTCCTGGCGGGAGTAGACGAAGGAGGCGTTGGCCACCGGGACGCCGTCGGCGACCGGGGCCTCCTGGTTCCCGGCGAAGGTCACGGACAGGACCGTGTCCAGGGCGGAGGGGCCCGCGTTCGGGGTGACCAGGACGTTCACGAGGTCGTACGAGCGGAAGTCGACCTTCGGGTCGGCCGCCGCGACCAGGTCCTGGACCAGTTTGCGGTAGCCGGGCTCGAAGGGGGCGCCGCGTTCTATGCCGTACTCCGCGAAGGACTTGGGCATCCGCAGCCAGTCGCGGATCGGGGTTTCGGGGCGGTAGTCGAGGCGGCCGTAGCTGCTGGTGCGGAACCATTCCTCGGTCTTCGGGAAGAACTCCGCGTACCGGTCGAGCGCCTTGCCCTCGCCGGGCGCGTCGGAGAAGTCGATCATAAGGGTGAGGGCGCGGACGGTGCCGGTCGAGCGGGCGTAGCCGGAAGAGGTGGGCACGCCCTCGGACATCTGGATCTCGGGGCCGCCGCTGATCATGCAGGGGCCGTGCGCGGAGGTGCGGGAGAGGGCGGCGGGGCCGGGGCCCGCGGTGGAGGTGCCGGGCGCGAGCCGGCCGGTGCCGGCCGAGGTGCTGAGCGCGAGGGTCAGGACGGCGACGGTCCCGGCCGCGGTCAGCCGGCGCGGGCGTATGCGGCGGCTCGGCGGCTGCACCTGCCCGTGCGGCTGCATGCGGACCTCCCCGTGCCACGGCAGCCGCCCGACACCGGCTGCGCCCTTGGGCTCACCCTGGGCCGACGGGAGGGCGGGCGCGCGCTGGAGAGGCCGATCGTGGGTTTCTCGCCGGTAGCCGCCGATCGGGGGACCGGCCCGGTCGGGGTGTGACCCAGGTCACGGAAAAGATCTTCGGCGCCGGGAAATAACCGGGGATCGTTTCCCCGTTTAGACCTGTGTCCGAGCGAAACGGGGATTCCCTCCCCGGATCGCGCAACCAGTGGAGCCGCGGAGCCGAACCACCCGCCTCGCGGGCCCCACACACCTCACAGACCAAAGGAGTACGCCGTGCAGACCGCGATCCCCGACCAGCGCAAGGTGGCCCGGCCCCGCGCCGATGCTCTGCGCAATCGGGAGCGGATCGTCGCCGCCGCCCGGGAGATGTTCGTCGAGCACGGGCCGGACGTGCCGCTCGACGACGTCGCCCGCCGGGCCGGCGTCGGCAACGCCACGGTGTACCGCAACTTCCCCGACCGCGACGCCCTCGTCCGCGAGGTCGTCTGCTCGGTCATGGACCGTACGGCACGGGCGGCCGAGCTGGCGCTCGAAGAGACCGGGGACGCGTTCGAGGCGCTGGAGCGCTTCGTGCACGTCTCCGTCGACGAGCGCATCAGCGCGCTGTGCCCCATGGTGTCCAGCACGTTCGACGAGCACCACCCCGACCTGGAAGCGGCGCGCCAACGGGTCGAACGACTCGTCGCCGAGGTCATGGACCGGGCGAAGGTGGCCGGTCAGCTCCGTGGCGACGTGGGCGTGGGCGATCTGATGATCGCCGCCGCCCAGCTCAGTCGGCCCCCGGCCGGTACGGGGTGCGTGAGCGCCGACCGGTTCGTCCATCGCCATCTTCAGCTGTTCCTGGACGGGCTGCGGGCTCCCGCCCGCTCCGCCCTGCCGGGTGCGGCCGTGACTCTGGAGGATCTGCGCCGGCCCTGCGACCAGTAGCTCCGCCACTTCCTCCGACCGGTCCGAATCCGGTCACGATCGTTCCGCCCTCGACGCCGGGGTCGCGTCGGCCACTGTGCCGGTAGCGCCCGTCGCCGCGGGTTCAGTCGTCCCTTTTCTCATCTTTTTCCGTCACGAAGTCCGAAGTGGGTATCCCCATGTCTCAATCAGCCGTCAAGGCCTCCGGCGTCACCGACGCCCCGGACGCCGGCCGCTGGAAAGCGCTGGTCTTCATCGCGCTCGCCCAGCTGATGGTGGTCCTCGACGCCACCATCGTGAACATCGCCCTGCCCTCCGCGCAGCAGGACCTCGGCATCTCCGACGGCAACCGGCAGTGGGTCGTCACGGCCTACGCCCTCGCCTTCGGCGGACTGCTGCTGTTCGGCGGCCGGATAGCCGACCTGTGGGGCCGCAAGCGCACCTTCGTCCTCGGCCTGGCCGGCTTCGCCGTCGCCTCCGCGCTGGGCGGCGCGGCCACCAACGAGGCGATGATGTTCGGCTCCCGCGCCCTCCAGGGCGTCTTCGGTGCCCTGCTCGCGCCCGCCGCGCTCTCCCTGCTCGCCGTGATGTTCACGGACGCCAAGGAGCGTGCCAAGGCGTTCGGCATCTACGGTGCGATCGCCGGTGGCGGTGGCGCCGTGGGTCTGATCCTCGGCGGCTTCCTCACCGAGTACCTGAACTGGCGCTGGACGTTCTTCGTCAACATCCCGTTCGCCATCGTCGCCGCGGCCGGTGCGTACCTGGTCATCCGTGAGCCCAAGGGCGGCCGCAACCGCTCGCCGCTCGACATCCCCGGCGTGATCCTGTCCACCCTCGGCCTGGTCGCGCTCGTCTACGGCTTCACCCGCGCCGAGTCCAACGGCTGGAGCGACGCCGTGACGGTCGGCATGTTCGTCGGCTCGGCCGTGCTGCTGCTGGCCTTCGTGATCGTCGAGTCCCGGGTCAAGGCCCCGCTGCTGCCGCTGCGCGTGATCACCGAGCGCAACCGGGGCGGGATCTACCTCTCGCTGGGTCTGGCCATCATCGCGATGTTCGGCCTGTTCCTCTTCCTGACCTACTACCTGCAGATCGTGAAGGGCTACACGCCGGTGAAGACCGGCTTCGCCTTCCTGCCGATGATCGCGGGCATGATCACGGGCTCCACCCAGATCGGCACCCGTCTGATGACCCGGGTCGCGCCCCGGCTGCTGATGGGCCCCGGCTTCCTGGTCGCCGCCGTCGGCATGCTGTTCCTGACCCAGCTGGAGGTCGACACCTCCTACGCCGGTGTGCTGCTGCCCGGCATGCTGCTGCTCGGCCTCGGCATGGGTACGGCGTTCATGCCGGCGATGTCCATGGCCACCATGGGCGTGGAGCCGCGGGACGCCGGTGTCGCCTCCGCGATGGTCAACACCTCGCAGCAGGTGGGCGGCGCGATCGGTACGGCGCTGCTGAACACGATCGCCGCCTCCGCCACCACGTCCTACATCGCCGACCACATCGGCGGCGCGTCCTCCCGGTCCCAGCAGCAGCTGGTCCAGCTGGAGGGGCAGGTGCAGGGCTACACCAGCGCGATCTGGTTCGCCGTCGGCATCCTGGTCGTGGCGGCCGCGCTCGCCCTGACCCTCGTCAACGCCGGCCGGCCGGGCGGCCCCGCCGTCACCGGTTCCGGTACGGGCGACGAGGCCGAGGACGAGCTGCGGGTGCCGGTCGTCGCCCACTGACGACGCCGGACCCGGTGTCGAACCACTGACGACGCCGGACCCGGTGTCGGACCACTGGCGACGCCGGACCCGGTGTCAGCACCCGCTCGGGCTCCTGTTCCACCCGTGCGGGCGGGGAGGGGACGCCCCGCACGCACGGTTCCCCCGGACCTGCCCCGGCCGCGCGCTCAGCGCAGCCAGGGCAGGTCCGCACCCGCTTCGCTCGGCTGAAGTCCCTCGGCGACGATCCGCATGATCTCGCCGAGGGACTTCTGCTGTTCCGGGGTGAGCCGGTCGAAGACCGCCTGGCGCACGGCGTTCACGTGGCCCGGTGCGGTGCGGCGCAGCACCTCGTACCCCTCGTCCGTGAGGATGGCGAACTGGCCGCGCTTGTCGGAGGGGCAGTCCTCACGGCGGACCCAGCCGTTCTTCTCCAGACGGGCGACCGCGTGCGAGAGCCGGGACCGGGTGATCTTGGCGTACTTGGCCAGCTCCGTCATCCGCAGCCGCCGGCGCGGTGACTCCGCCAGCTTGACCAGCAGGCCGTAGTAGACGTGGGGCATGCCCGCGTCGCGCTGGAGCTGCCGGTCGAGGTGGTCCTCGAGGAGGGTGGCGGCCTCGATGTAGGAGCGCCAGACGAGCTGCTCCTCGGCGGTGAGCCATCGGGGTTCGTCGTTCATGCGTCCACTGTACGAGACGGTTCCTTGAATGTTAAACAAAACGGGGGTAGATTGACGGCACGTAGAGATTGAGAGTTCAAGTATTGGAGGAGCCGTCATGACCGCCGCCGCCCCGCAGGAGCGCATGCCCGCCCTCTATCTCAGCCACGGCGCCCCGCCCCTGGCCGACGACCCCGTCTGGCCCGGCGAACTCGCCGCCTGGTCCGCCGCCCTGCCCCGTCCCAAGGCGATCCTCGTCGTCTCCGCCCACTGGGAGGAGGCCCCACTCGCCCTCGCCGCCACCCGGACCGTCCCCCTGGTCTACGACTTCTGGGGCTTCCCCGAGCACTACTACCAGGTGCGCTACGAGGCCCCCGGCGCCCCCGCGCTCGCCGAGTCCGTGCGCAAACTGCTGCGGGCTCCCGGTACGCCGGTGCAGGACGTCCCCGACCGGGGCCTCGACCACGGCGCCTACGTGCCGCTGGTCGAGATGTACCCCGGCGCCGACATCCCGGTCCTCCAGGTCTCCATGCCGACCCTCGACCCGGCGCGGCTCATGGAGATCGGCCGCCGGCTCGCGCCGCTGCGCGACGAGGGAGTGCTGATCATCGGCTCCGGCTTCTTCACCCACAACCTGGCCGCGCTGCGCCAGGGCGGCATCCCCTCCTGGTCCGCGGAGTTCGACGACTGGGGACGGCGCGCACTGGACGGCGGTGACGTGGACGGGCTGCTCGACTTCGCCCGCAAGTCCCCGGCGGGGCGGCTCGCCCACCCGCGCACCGAGCACTTCGCGCCCCTGTTCGTGACCATGGGTGCGGCGGACGCGGCCGGCGAGCTGGATCTGCGGCGGTCGGTGATCGACGGGTTCTGGATGGGGCTGGCCAAGCGCTCGGTGCAGTTCGGCTGAGCGCGGGCCGGTGACCGGGGGTCCGGTGCCGGGCGACGGGACGCTGCGCGAGGGGTGATGGGCGAGGGGCGAGGGGCGATGGACGGTGGGCTACAGCGGCTTCTCGTACCAGGCCACGTCCCAGTACCGTCCGAACTTCCGGCCCACCTCCCGGTACGTGCCCACGTGCCGGAAGCCGAAGCGCGCGTGCAGTCGCCCCGAGGCGTCGTTGGGCTGGGCGACGGCCGCGTAGGCGCGGTGCAGGTCCTCGCCGGCCAGGGCGTCGAAGAGGGACGTGTAGAGGAGTGTGCCGATGCCGCGGCCACCGGCGCCCGGGGCGACGTAGACGGTGGTCTCCACCGAGGTCCCGTAGGCGGCCTTCGCGCGGTAGGGGCTGGACGTGGCGTACCCCAGAATCTCCTGTGAGTCCGCGTCCGTGGCAACCCTCAGGCGGTACGGACCGTCTTCAGGATGGGAGAGCAGCCAAGGGCGGCGCTCTTCCGGGGTGAAGGGCGCGGTGTCGAAGGTGACGGGCGTCTCACGCACGTAGTGGTTGTAGAGGTCGGTGAGGGCCTTGAGATCCCCCTCGACTCCCGGTCTGACCTGGACCTCGGCGGTTCCTGGTGGCATCACCCCTCCTCGTGTGGCGGCACAGGGTACTGCATGATCAGAAAAATCGAGGGGCGGGTTGGGAATTCTGTCCGGATTCCAGTCGTTGTTTCCATCGGATGCAGGGCACCCGAGGAGAGTCCCGAGAACGAGCCCGAGAGGGGTCGGAGACAACGGAGACACCCCGCAAGGCGCCCGGGCGTCCACAGGACCACCCGCTGAACCACCATCGCAAGGGAGCACGCATGGCAACCCGTGCCGTCGCCCGTCGTAAGTCCGCCACCGGCGAGACCTCCGGCTCGGCAACCAGCGTCCGCGCGAACGGCGGCGAGCTCGCCGACCGCGATCTGGTCGGCATGTACCTCGACGAGATCGCCCGGACACCGCTGCTCGACGCCGCCAAGGAGGTCGAGCTGTCCCAGACCATCGAGGCGGGTGTGTTCGCGCGGCAGGTCCTCGAAGGCTACGAGGAGACCGGGGCGGACGCCACCCGCGAGGAGCTCCAGACCCTGATCGACGAGAGCGAGCGGGCGAAGGACGTCTTCATCCGTTCCAACCTCCGCCTGGTCGTCGCCGTCGCCCGCCGCTACCCGCGCAGCGGCCTGCCGCTCCTGGACCTGATCCAGGAGGGCAACGCCGGCCTGGTCCGCGCGGTCGAGAAGTTCGACTACCGCAAGGGCTTCAAGTTCTCGACGTACGCGACCTGGTGGATCCGTCAGGCCATCACCCGCTCCATCGCCGACCAGTCGCGCACCATCCGGCTGCCCGTCCACCTGGTGGAGGAGCTGGGCCGGATCCGGCGCGTGCAGCGCGAGTTCAACCGCGAGCACGGGCGTGAGCCGGAGCCCGCCGAGATCGCGGCCGAGCTGGGCTCGACCCCGGAGCGCGTCACCGACGTGCTCGACTGGGCCCGCGACCCGGTCTCGCTGAACATGTCGGTGGACGACGAGGGCGAGACCCAGTTCGGCGACCTGCTCGAGGACACCTCGGCCGTGTCCCCCGAGCAGTCGGTGCTGACCCTGCTGCGCAGCGAGGAGCTCGACGACCTCATCGGCCGCCTCGACCCGCGCACGGCCTCCATCATCAAGATGCGGTACGGCATCGACGACGGCCGCGAGCGCACGCTGACCGAGGTCGGCAAGGAGCACGGCCTCACGCGCGAGCGCATCCGCCAGATCGAGAAGCACGCGCTGCTGGAGCTGAAGAAGCTGGCCCGCGACACCGGCTTCGAGGCGGCCGCGTAAAGTCGCCGGAGACGACGGCCGGGCCGCGCGGCCCGGCCGCCTCGTGACACGGGGGCGTGACGTGGCGGGTGGGGCGTACGCCGGGTGCTGAACCCGGCGCAAACATGGCCGTACAACGCTGCTTCAACCCGCCGGGGCCGGGCAAGAGACGTTCGAGCCCGTTGTCCGGCCCGTTCCCCCGGGCCCCGGACCGGGCCCGGGACACGGCTCGGACCGCGCCCCCGGCACAGCACAACAGCACACTGGACCACGTCCCGACGCACTCCCCCCGGCGCCGGGACTTCCCGAGCCGGGCTCGGCGCCCCTCCCCCCGGGGCGCCGCAGCCCGGCTCTTTCCGTGGCTGGAGGCCGGCGGCGGGCCGGAGCAGTGCGGCAGGGGCGGGGCAGCGCGGGAGGACCGGAGCAGTGCGGCAGGGGCGGGAGGGGCGGGGCACCCCGAACCTGAACCCCGGGGTGGCCCGCCGAATGGCAAATTCTGCCACAGCGGCATAGCCTGCCGAAGTGAGCAGCACCGTTCCCGTGTTTCCCGACCCCGGACCGGGTCCGTCCGGGTCCGTCTCCCTGACCGAGCGGCGCAAGGCCGAGACCCGGATGGAGATCGCCCGGGCGGCGGCCCGCCTCTTCGCCGGCCAGGGCCTGCGGGCCACCCGCGCCGAGGACATCGCCAGGGCCGCGGGAGTCGCCCCGCGCACCTTCTACCGCTACTTCGCGGCCAAGGAGGAGGCGATCGCCCCGCTCTACGCGCTCGGCGCCGAGCGCTGGGTGCACGCGGTGCGCGAAGCCCCGGCCGAACTGTCCCCGCCCGAGGCCCTGGAGCACGCCGTGCGGCACACGCTGACCCCGGGCGCGGGTGTCTCGGCGCCCTCCTGGGAGTGGGCGGCCACCCTCATCCGCCTGGCCGGGAGCAGCCCGGCGCTGCGCAAGGTGTGGGCGGAGGTCTGCCACGCCACGGAGCGGGGGCTGGTGGAGGCGCTGGCCGCGCGGATGTCCGGCGATGACGACAACGTTGCCGCACGACTGGCCGCCGCTCCCCGGCTGCATTTCGCCGGTGCGGTGGCGGGCGCGGCCGTGCGCGTCGCCGTGGAGCACTGGGCGGCATCGTCCCCGCAGGGTGCGCGCAGCCCCCTGGAGCAGGCCCTGCTGAACCTGGAGACGCTGCGGGGGTTCACCTGGGAGACCGACCCGACGCCACCGTGACGGGGGGCGGGTGACGGGCCGGTGCCGTCCCGAGGGCCGTCGTCGGTCGCCCCTCCCGCCCGTGGCGCCCTGGAGGGGCCGCCGCCGGTCAACCGAGCCCGCGTCCCCCCAAGGGCCCGCCGGTTACTCGGCCTCCGCCGCACGGCCCAGGCGTGCTCCCAGCTCCCGTACGCACTCCACCAGTTCGGCCGGTTCCCGGACCCGGAACTCCAGTCCGGTCGTCGCCAGCCGGGCCGCGATCCAGTCCACCGAGCCGGACACGGTCGCCCGGACCACGCACGACGCCGAGCCGTCCTCCGGCTCGGGCACTCCCATCCAGTGCGGCAGCAGGGGTGCGACGGCCTCGGCCGGGGCGTGGAAGACGACGGAGATCTCGTAGGAGTCGTTCCGCCGCTGCATCGAGCGCCGCAGGTATTCGGCCGCGTCCCCGGTCGGCAGTTCCCGGGGAGCGAAGCGTGCCCCCGTGGCGAAGGGCTCGCTCACCCGGTCGACCCGGAAGGTTCGCCAGTCGTCCCGGTCGAGGTCGTAGGCGACCAGGTACCAGCGCCGCCCCGTCGACACCAGCCGGTACGGCTCCGTCACGCGTCGCGTCCCGGTCCCGTCCGCCGCGCGGTACGCGAACCGCAGCCGCTCGTGCCCGGCCACCGTCGAGGCCATCACGGTGAGCGTCTCGGGTGCGATGCTCGGCCCGTCCCCGCTGGTCAGCGGCGTGGTCGCGGACTGGAGCGTGGCGACCCGGTGGCGCAGCCGGGACGGCAGCACCTGCTCCAGTTTGGCCAGGGCCCGCACCGACGCCTCGTCCAGTCCCGCGACCGCGTGCCCGGCGCCGGCCCGCAGCCCGACCGCGATGGCCACCGCCTCCTCGTCGTCGAGCACGAGCGGCGGCATGGCCTTGCCCGCCACCAGCCGGTAGCCGCCGTCGGCGCCCATCGTCGCCTGGACCGGATAGCCCAGTTCGCGCAGGCGGTCGATGTCCCGCCGGACCGTGCGCCGGGAGACCCCGAGCCGGTCGGCCAGCTCGCCGCCGGGCCATTCGCGGGGCGTCTGGAGGAGGGAGAGGAGCGTCAGCAGCCGGGCCGGAGTGTCCGTCGTCATGCGTCCGAGGATGCCGCAGAACTAGGACACGATCCGGCCTACTGGGCCCCTACGTTCCTTCCATGACCTCCACGCACACCCCGGACCCGGCACCCGTCCCGCCGGCCGCGGCCGACACGTCCCTCTCGCCCGGCTCGACCGCCGCGCCCGCCGCAGGCGACCGGCGTCGCTGGTTCGCGCTCGCGATCGTGATGACCGCGGCGTTCATGGACCTGGTTGACGTCACCATCGTCAACATCGCCATCCCCTCGATCCAGAAGGACGAGGGCGCCACCTTCAGCCAGATCCAGTGGATCACCGCCGGGTACGCCCTGGCCTTCGCGGCCGGCCTGATCACCGGCGGGCGGCTCGGCGACATCCACGGCCGCAAGCGGGTCTTCCTCGTCGGCATCGGCGGCTTCACCCTGGCGTCGGCCCTGTGCGGCCTCGCGGCGAACCCGGAGATGCTGGTCGCCTCCCGCATCCTCCAGGGCGGCATGGCCGCGCTGATGGTGCCGCAGGTGCTGTCGATCGTGCACGCCACCTTCCCGGCGCACGAACGCGGCAAGGTCTTCGGGCTGTTCGGCGCGATCGTCGGACTCGGTGCCGTGTCGGGGCCGCTGCTGGGCGCCCTGCTCACCGAGTGGAACCTCTTCGGGCTCGAATGGCGGCCCATCTTCCTCATCAACCTGCCGGTCGGCATCGCGGGCCTCGTCCTCGGCAGCCGCTTCATCACGGAGTCCAAGGCGCCGCGCGCCCTCCGGCTCGACCTGGTCGGGGTCGCGCTGGTCACCCTCGGGCTGCTGATGCTGATCTACCCGCTCACCCGGGGCGAGGAGCTGGGCTGGCCGCTGTGGGGGTACCTCTCGATGGCCGGCTCCCTCGTGGTCCTCGCGGTCCTGGTCGCCCACGAGCGGCGCAAGAGCGCGCGGGACGGTTCGCCGCTGGTGGAGCTGTCGCTGTTCAGGGTGAAGAGCTTCGCGGCCGGCATCGCGGTGCAGACCGTCTTCGGGGTGGGACTCGGCGTCTTCTTCCTGGTGTGGACGCTGTACATGCAGGTGGGTCTCGGCTGGACACCGCTGCGGGCCGGCCTGACCGGCGTACCGTTCTCGATCGCCGTGTCCACGGCCGCCGGGATCTCGGTGCAGAAGCTGGTGCCGCGCTTCGGGCGCAAGGTGCTCCAGGCGGGCGCGCTGGTGATGGCGGCCGGAGTGCTCCTCTACGTCTGGGAGGCCGGGCGCTACGGGCTCGCCATCACGTCCTGGCAGATGGCGCTTCCGCTGGCCGTCATGGGCCTCGGCATGGGTCTGATCGTCGCGCCGCTGACCGACGCGGTGCTCTCCCAGGTGCCGCGCGAGCACGCCGGGTCGGCGTCGGGGCTCATCAACACCGTGCAGCAGATGGGCAACGCGCTCGGGCTCGGACTGGTGTCGGTGGTCTTCTTCGGGACGATGAGCGACCGTCTCACCCCCGACCGCATCGGCCCCGCCTACGTGGACGCCTTCCAGAACGCGCTGGGCTGGGTGGCCGCGGTGCTGGTCGTCATCTTCCTGCTGATGTTCGCGCTGCCCGCACGGCCCGCCCAGCACGTGGAAGGGAGCGGGGCGGAGGACCGGGTGGAGGAGGAGAAGGAGCCGGCTCTGGTCTGAGACCGGTCACAGGCACGCGGAAGCGGGCACGGTCACGCGGAAGCGGACAGGGACGGGCGGGTCCGGTGCGAAGGCGCCGGGCGGCCCGCCTTCGTCGTGCCGATGCCCGTTCATGCCTGATTGTGTCCGAGTGTTTCTGAACCCTGTTTACATTTCGGACAACCGGACGTAGCCTCCGAGTGAAACCACAGGTTCGGGCACAGGTCGGAGGTGAACGGTCATGTACGCACCGGAGCGGCAGCAGGAGATCCTCCGGCTCGCCCGGGACAGCGGCCGGGTGGACGTGGTGTCGTTGGCCGAGGAGTTCCAGGTGACGGCGGAGACCATCCGCCGCGACCTCAAGGCCCTCGACCGCGCGGGTCTGCTCCGCCGGGTGCACGGCGGCGCCATCCCGGCCGGGCGGCTCGACTTCGAACCGGGCCTCGCCGAGCGCGAGTCCACGGCCGCCGACGAGAAGGACCGCATCGCCAAGGCGGCCCTGGCGGAGCTGCCGGCCGAGGGCACGCTGATCCTCGACGCCGGCTCCACGGTGGCCCGCATGGCCGCGGCGATCCCGCCGGAGAGTTCGCTGACCGTGGTCACCCACAGCCTGCCCATCGCCGCCCGCCTCGCCGACCACCCCGGCATCCAGCTCCACCTCGTCGGCGGGCGCGTGCGGCACCGTACGCACGCCGCCGTGGACGCCTGGGCGCTGCGCGCGTACGGCGAGATCCGCGCCGACGTGGCCGTGCTGGCGGCCAACGGGTTCTCCGTGGAGCACGGCCTGACCACCCCCGACCTCGCCGAGGCCGCCGTCAAGCGGGCCGCCCTGACCGCCGCCCGGCGCGTGGTGCTGCTCGCCGACTCCTCCAAGTACGCCCAGGAGCACTTCGCCCGCTTCGGCGCCCTGGACGACGTGGACCTGCTGATCACCGACAACGGACTGACCCCCGAGGACGCCGGCGACCTCGAGCGCGCCGGCACGGAAGTAGTACGCGCATGATCCTGACCGTCACCCCCAACCCGTCGCTGGACCGCACCTACGAGGTGCCCTCCCTCGACCGCGGCGGGGTCGTCCGCGCCACCGGCGAACGGGTCGACCCCGGCGGCAAGGGCGTGAACGTCTCGCGCGCGGTGACCGCCGCCGGGCAGCGCACCGTCGCGGTGCTGCCGCTGGGCGGGGCACCGGGCGCCCTCGTCGCCGACCTGCTCGACGCGCAGGGCATCGAGGTCGCGCCGGTCCCGATCACCGGGCCCACCCGCTCCAACATCGCGCTCGCCGAGGCCGACGGCGTCCTCACGAAGATCAACGCGCCGGGCCCCGAACTCACCACCGCGGAACGCGAACTGCTCCTGGAGACCGTACGGCGCCAGTCGCCGGGCGCGGCCTGGATCGCCTGCTGCGGCAGTCTGCCCCGCGGACTCGCCCCCTCCTGGTACGCGGACCTGGTCGCCCGCGCGCACGCCGCCGGGGTCCGCATCGCCCTGGACACCTCGGGACCGGCGCTGCTGCGGGCGCTGCGCGAGCGGCCCGACGTGGTCAAGCCGAACGCCGAGGAGCTGGCCGAGGCCGTCGGGCGTCCGCTGGCCACGGTCGGCGACGCCGTGAAGGCCGCCGAGGAGCTGCGGGAGCTGGGCGCCCGCGCCGTGCTCGCCAGCCTGGGCGCCGACGGCCAGCTGCTCGTGGACGACGCGGGCACCTGGTTCGGCACCGCCCGCGTGGACGCCGTACGCAGCAACGTCGGCGCCGGGGACTCCTCCCTCGCCGGGTTCCTCGTGGCCGGCGGGACGGGCCCCGGCGCCCTCGCCTCCGCCGTCGCGCACGGCGCCGCCGCCGTCCGGCTGCCCGGCAGCGTGATGCCGACGCCGCACGACCTGGACCCGGCCGCCGTGACCGTCACGGCCGAGGTGCCCGTGGACCGCGTACTGGGCGAGCCGGCGCCATGACTCCCCGCCCCGCTCCCCGCCCCCTTCCCCGGGGACGCCCCCAGCCCCCACCGCTGTGCCCCCGTCCCCCTCCCCGCCCCCGCCCCTCACCCCACGTACCGGGCGATACGCGAGCTAAGGAGCCCGCGATGAGCGACATGATCACCGCGGACCTGGTCGACCTCGACCTGTCCGCCGACACCAAGGAAGCGGCGGCGCGCGCCCTCGCGGAGCGGATGGTCGCCCTGGGCCGGGTGACCGACCTGGACGGCTTCCTCGCCGACGTGGCCGCCCGTGAGGCGCAGATGCCGACCGGCCTCGACGGCGGCATCGGCATCCCGCACTGCCGCAGCGAGCACGTCACCGAGCCGACGCTCGCCTTCGGGCGCAGCACGGCCGGCGTCGACTTCGGGGCGGCGGACGGACCGGCCGACCTGATCTTCCTCATCGCCGCTCCGGCGGGCGCCGACGACGCCCACCTGACGATCCTCTCCTCGTTGGCCCGGCAGCTGATGAACGCCGAGTTCACCGCCGCGCTGCGCTCGGCGGGCGACGCGGCGGGCGCCGCCGCGCTGATCCGCGGGGAGGAACCGGCCCCGGCCACGGGCACCACCACGGGTGCCACCGAGGGGACTTCCGAGGACGCCACCGAAGAGACCAGGGACACCGGGGCGGTCTCGGCGGCGGCCTCCGCCGAGGCCGCCCCGGGCAGTACCGGCGAGGACCCCGCCGAGGCCGCTGCGGGCGGCACGGGCGAGGACCCCGCCGGGGCCGCTGCGGGCGGCACGGGCGAAAACCCCGACGAGCGCGGGCGCCCCTTCCGTATCGTCGCCGTCACCTCCTGCCCCACCGGCATCGCGCACACCTACATGGCCGCCGAGTCGCTGGAGAACGCGGGCCGCGAGGCCGGCGTCGACCTCGTCGTCGAGACCCAGGGCTCGGCCGGCTTCACCCGCCTCGACCCGGCCGTGATCGCGGCGGCGGACGGCGTGATCTTCGCCCACGACGTGCCCGTGCGCGACAAGGAACGCTTCGCCGGGAAGGCCACCGTCGACACCGACGTCAAGGCCGCCATCAACCGGCCCGGCGAGCTGATCGGCGAGGTCCGCGACAGGGCGGCCCGCGGCGAGGTCACCTCCGCGTCCCCGGGCACGACGCCCGTCGAGCGCGGCGGGGAGACCGGCGAGGGCTACGGCACCAAGCTCCGCAAGTGGCTGATGTCCGGCGTCAGTTACATGGTGCCGTTCGTCGCCGCGGGCGGCCTGCTGATCGCCCTGGGCTTCGCCATCGGCGGCTACGAGATCAACAAGGCGCCCTCCGTGATGGACCACTTCGTGTGGACCCAGGCCGACAGCTGGGGCGCGCTGCTGTTCCAGATCGGCGGCGTGGCCTTCGCCTTCCTCGTCCCGGTGCTGGCCGGCTACATCGCCTACGGGATGGCCGACCGGCCGGGCCTGGTCCCCGGCTTCGTCGGCGGCTCGATCGCGCTGACCGTCAACGCCGGCTTCCTCGGCGGTCTGGCGGCCGGTCTGCTCTCCGGCGGGGTGGTGCTGGCGATCCAGCGGGTGCCGATACCGAAGGCGCTGCGCGGCATCATGCCGGTGGTGGTGATCCCGCTGATCTCGGCGGCGGTCGTCGGGTTCCTGATGTTCGTCGTGATCGGCAAGCCCATCGCTTCCGCGCAGTCGGGCATGACCGACTGGCTGAACGGCCTGTCCGGCGCCAACGCGATCCTGCTCGGCGCGCTGCTCGGCCTCATGATGTGCTTCGACCTCGGCGGCCCGGTCAACAAGGTCGCCTACACCTTCGCCACCGCGGGCATCGCGGTCGCCAGTCCCAGCGACTCGGCCATGAAGATCATGGCGGCGGTCATGGCGGCCGGCATGGTCCCGCCGCTGGCGATGGCCCTGGCCACCACCGTGCGCGGCCGGCTCTTCAACGCCGCCGAGCGCGAGAACGGCAAGGCCGCCTGGGTGCTGGGCGCCTCCTTCATCTCCGAGGGCGCGATCCCGTTCGCCGCCGCAGACCCGCTGCGCGTCATCCCGTCGTCCATGGTGGGCGGCGCGGTCACCGGCGCCCTGTCGATGGCCTTCGGCGCGACGCTGCGCGCGCCGCACGGCGGCATCTTCGTGGTGCCGCTCATCGGCAACCCGCTGCTCTACCTGGTCGCCATCGCGGCCGGAGTCTGTGTCACCACCGCCCTGGTGATCGTCCTCAAGGGGCTGCGCAAGCCGGTGACGGGAGCGGCGGCCCAGGGTCCGGGCGGCGCGGACCCGGCGGCCCCGACGCCGGGCGCGAAGCAGCCGGTGGCCGCGTAGGGCGCACCGGGCGGGCCCAGCGGGGCCGAACCCCCGCCCCGCGCCATCCGGGCCGGTCCCTCCTTCCGGGAGGGGCCGGCCGTTGCCCTACGGGGACACCTGCTCCGCGCGCCGCTCCATCGCCCGGCGGGCCGTGTCCTCACTGTCGTACACCTCGCACATGTGCCGCCCGTCCGGCGTGGCCGTGTGCTCGACCTCCCAGAGGGAGACCTCCACGCCGTCGCGCAGCAGGAACGCGTGCTCGTAGAGCGAGAAGCCGACCCGCGCGCGGCTCGCCCGGCCGGGACCGCCGAAGGCCTGGGTGATCTGGTGTCCGCACGCCGTCGACAGCCGGTCGGCGAGGTCGGTGCCCGGCCGGTCCGCGTTCTCCGCGCGGCGCAGCAGCCGGCGGGCGTGGTCCGCCGAGGCGTCGGGGACGTACGCGTGACGCGGCGTGGGGACGGGCGACAGCTGCACCTGCACCGGCAGTTCGAAATCCGGGGTGTCGGGCGGCAGCGCCAGCCGGGAGCCCGCGGTGCGCAGCTCCTCCTCGTCCACATAGACCTCGTGCTGCGGCTCGCTGCCCGGGGCGGTGTTGTGGACCAGCTCCCAGAGCGTGAGCGCCGAGCCGTCGGCGAGCAGCCAGGTGTGGCGGTACGTCTCCCGGTGCAGCCCCGCGCTGTGGTGCGCGGAGTGCAGTGAACCGTCGTGCGCCAGCGCGCAGTCCAGCCGCCGCAGGACCTCGTCGGGCAGCTCGAAAGAGTTCAGGGCGCGTCCGAGCAGCCGCATGAGGTGCTCCTCCGGAGACTCGGGCGACTCGGGTGGTTCGTACGCTGCCGTCTCGTACGGAACGCTCAAGGTTTCTCCCGGCGTTGCTGCATGTCACCTTGTGGGTGCATACCGTAGCCCCTCGGTCGGACATCATGTCCGGGAACCGAGAAAACGTACGCACGAAAAACGCGGGGGCCGCGCGAAAAGTTTCCGCGCGGCCCGACGAACCGTCAAAACTTGCTGCTCACAGCCCCATCAGGCGGTGTTTTGGGTGGTTCGGGCGGTCCACTCGCTCCACGGCATGTTCCAGCCGTTGAGGCCGTTGTCCGGCGCGATGGTGTCGTCGGGGGAGTTCTTGACGATCACGACGTCCCCGACGAGCGAGTTGTCGAAGAACCACTTGCCCGGGGTGTCGCCCTGTGCGCCCTGGGCGTCCGCCAGCCCGACGCAGCCGTGGCTGGTGCCCTGGGCGCCGAACGGCGGGTTGCCGCGGTTGTACCAGTAGTTGCCGTGGATGAAGGTGCCCGACTGGCTCAGCCGCATCGCGTGGGGCACGTCCGGGATGTCGTACTCGCCGCCGAACCCGACCGTCGACCCGTTCATGCGCGTCTGCTCGGACTTCTCCGAGATCACCATCTGCCCGTTGTACGTCGGGTTCGCGGCGCTGCCCGCGGAGATCGGGACCGACTTGAGCGTCTTGCCGTCCCGCACGACCGTCATGGTCTGTGTGTTCGCGTCCACCGTGGAGACCTGCGCGCGGCCCACGGTGAAGGTGACGGTCTTCTTCTGCACGCCGTAGAGGCCGTTCGCGCCCTCCACCCCGTCCAGGTCGATCTTCATGGTGACCTTGGAACCGGCCTTCCAGTACTCCTCGGGCCGGAAGTCGAGCCGCTGCGCGCCGAACCAGTGCCCGGCCACCTCCTGCCCGCTGCTGGAGGTGACGGTGATGTGCGACTGCACGCTCTTCCTGTCGGTGATCGCCTTGTCGAACGTGAACGACACCGGCATCCCCACCCCGACCGTGCTGCCGCCGTCCGGGGTGTACGTGCCGACGAAGCTGTTGTCCGAGGAGACGGTGGTGAAGACCGAGTCGGCGGCGGCCGTGCGGCCGTTCGCGTCCTTAGCGCGGGCCGTGATCCGGTACTTCGTGCCCCGCTCCAGCTGCTCCTTCGGCTTCCAGCTGCCGCCGTCGCCGGACACCGCGCCCGGTACGGCGGCACCGCTCTCCGCCACGGTCATCCGCACGTCGGTCAGCGTGCCGTCGCTGACCTTCACCCCGGTCGAGTTGATCGAGGCGCCGGTCGACCCGTCCTTGGCCGAGATCACGAGCTTCGCGACCGAGGTGTCGGCGGACCCGGTGCCGCCCTTGCCGTCCTTCTTGTCGTCGGCACTGGCGCTTCCGCCGCAGGCGGTGAGGGTGAGGGCGCCGACCACCAGGGCGGCACAGGCCCCCAGTACGCGCCGCGTGGCTATGTCCGGCGTTGTCACGGGCTGCTCCAGGTTCGGGTGTTGTGCGCTGTTCGCTTCAGACCTGTAGAGGGCCCCGGCGGCCGGTGGGGTTCCCGCCGGCCGCCCGGAACGGCGACGCGTGACAAAACCCGGACAATCGCAACGCGGACGGGTCAACCGGCCCTGGACGCAGGCCCGTACAGCTCCGCGTACGACGGCCAGGCCCCGCCCGGACCGTCCACCGGCTCGGCGGCCAGGACCGCGCGCACGATCGCGCGCGTCACCACGTCCGCGCCCGCCGCCAGCACCTCGTTCAGCGCGAGCGGCTCCCCGGCGTCGAGCGGACGTTCCCCGGTCGCCAGGGCGAACACCGTGTCGCCGTCGCTGAGCAGGTGCACCGGCCGTACGGCACGCGCGATGCCGTCGTGCGCGGTGCCGGCCAGCTTCTGGGCCTGCGCCTTCGACAGGTCGGCGTCGGTGGCGACCACGGCGAGCGTGGTGTTCAGCGGGGGCGGCGCGTTCCTCGCCGCGACCCCGGCCAGCCGTCGCCCGGCGGCCTCGTGGACGTCCGGCGCCGGGTACTCCACCCGCCCGCCCCGGAACAACTCCCCGTACAGCACCCCCGTTTCCGGATCCGTCACCGACCCCGCCGCGTTGGCCACCACCAGCGCCGCCACCGTGATCCCCGAGCCGAGCACGGTGCTCGCGGTGCCCACCCCGCCCTTCAGGGTGCCGACAACGGCTCCCGTGCCGGCCCCGACGCACCCCTCGGCCACCTCCGCGCCCGGCGCGCCCGCGTGGGCCGCCTCCGCGGCCGTGTACCCGGTCGCCGCGTCCGGCCTGGCCCGGAAGTCGCCCCCGCGCCCCAGGTCGAAGACGCAGGCCGCGGGTACCACCGGCACCACGTGCGCCGGGTCCGGGCCGACCCGCACCCCGCGTCCCCGCTCCTCCAGCCAGGTCATCACCCCCGAGGCCGCGTCGAGCCCGTAGGCGCTGCCGCCCGTCAGCACCACCGCCTGGACCTTCCGCACCAGGTTGCGCGGGTCGAGGGCGTCGGTCTCCTTGGTGCCGGGGCCGCCGCCGCGCACATCCACACCGGCGACCGCCCCGCCCTCCGGAGCGAGCACCACCGTCGTCCCCGTCAGCCACCCGTCTCCGGTACGCGTCGCGTGCCCCACCAGCAGACCGGCGACGTCCGTCAATGCGTCAACTGTCATACGGTCAGTCTCGTCCAGCCGCCGGCGACGGTACGGGACCCGGCGGCGACCGGGGCGGCGGTCGGTGAGGTGTGGTGCGGCAGCCGTCGGCGCCGTGGCGGGTACGGAGCGTGGTGGGACCGGAGCCGCGGCTCAGGCGGCCGGTGCCGCCGTCCGGCGCCGCTCCCGTCCGGTCCGCCGCGCGGTCAGCGTCACCCCGGCGGACACGGCCAGCGCCAGCACGATCCCCGCCACGAGCACCGCCTCGCCGCCCAGGAAGGTGCAGGCGAGCACCAGCAGCGCGGCCGTCGGCAGCACGAGCTGCTCGGCGACGCCCACCTTGAAGTGCCGGGCGTGCAGCGCCCACACCGTGAGCAGGAAGACCGCCGTCGGCAGGGTCACCGCGAAGGACGCCGCGAGCGTCGAGACGTGCGCCTTGCCCACGGCCTGCTCCACCGCCACCTCCAGTCCCGCCCCGATCGCCGCCGCCGAGGCGAACACCACGTAGTGGCCGTAACCCCAGAGGAAGGACTGCCTGTTGGACCGCAGGTGACTGTGGACGGGGACCACGAAGTAGATCCACCAGGCCGCGAAGACGATCAGCAGCCCGCCCGCGGCGATCGGCAGCACCTCGCCCAGCGCGTCGTTCTCCTCGATGCCCGACTTCACCGCGACCGTGGCCGCGGCGATGGTCTCGCCCAGGACGATGATCGTGAGCAGCCCGTACCGCTCCGAGATGTGGTGCGGATGCCAGGCAGACGGATGCGCGCGCTCGGCGAACGCGGGCACGCACAGCTCCAGCACCACCATCACCAGGAACAGCCAGCCCCGGCCGCCGTCCGGCACGAACAGCAGCCCCAGCCAGCCGACCTGGCAGAGCAGCACCCCACCGGCGTACCGCAGCGCCATCGCCCGTTCCGCACCGCCGGCCGAACGCGCCGCCCGCAGCCACTGCGCGGACATGGCGACCCGCATGATCGCGTAGCCGATGATCACGGCCAGCCAGTCGTGGTCCTCGAAGGCCCGGGAGACCCCGGCCGCCAGGACCAGCACCCCGGCGATCTGCACCAGGGTGACGACCCGGTAGAGCACGTCGTCGTTGTCGTAGGCCGACGCGAACCACGCGAAGTTCATCCACGCCCACCAGATGGCGAAGAAGACCATCGCGTAGTTGAGGACACCCTCGCCGGCGTGCCCCCCGGCGACCGAGTGCACCAGCTGGACGCCGGCCTGGGCGATGGCGACGACGAAGCACAGGTCGAAGAAGAGCTCCAGCGGCGTGGCGGTGCGGTGTGCCTCGTGCCGGTGGCGGGCCTTCAGCCGGCGCACCGGAGGGTGGGCGTCGGGCGGCGGGACGGAGGGCTCGGTCGGAGAGGAGGGACTGGACATCATGGCTCCCAGCACAGCAGAGACGGCGCGAATGCGCTTGCGGACCCACCCGCCCGCCGGACGGGCCCTGCGGGCGGGATGCCTCATCGGGGCCGGCCGGACGGACCGGACCGGGTCCGGGGTGGGAGCCGTACCCTGGAGCCATGAGTACGACCCCCGAACCCGAGCCGCCCGCGCCCAGGCCCGCGCTGGTCTTCGACGACCCCCTGGACCAGCAGACCTCGGACGACACCGACCGCGGCTGGGGCGAGCGGCCCGACGGCGACAGCGCGGCCGACCTGAAGCGCTTCCTCGACGAGAAGCCGCCCCACCACCTCTGAATCGCGTGCCCGGAGGACGCTACGAGCGGTCGTGCCCCGTGCCGCGCTGGGCGATCAGCGTGTCGCGGATCTCCTTGAGCACCTCCAGCTCGGAGACCTCGATGACCTCCTCGGCGCTCTCCTTCGCCTTGCGGCGGGCCTCCTGCCGGGCCAGGTACTTCGCCATGGGCAGCACCATCAGGAAGTAGACGACGGCCGCCGTGATCAGGAACGTCAGGGTGGCACCCAGCACCGAGCCCCAGAGGATCCGCACGCCCGTCGCGCTGTCGCCGGTCCCGGTGCACGGGCCCTTCAGGCAGGAGCTGTAACTGTCCAGGCTCTGTGTGCCGAACGCCCCGACCAGAGGGTTGATGACCCCCTCCACCACCGAGTTGACGATCTTGGTGAAGGCGGCGCCGATGACGACGGCCACCGCCAGGTCGATGACGTTGCCGCGCATCAGGAAGGCTTTGAAGCCCTGCAAGAGGCTCGGCTCGTTCTTCTCGCTCACGGTGGGAGCACTCCTCGCTTGAACAGGTGTAGGAACCAAACGTTCCGAAACCTACGGCAGCGCTGGGCCGTCCTGTCCAATCCGATCCCTCGAACGAGGGACTTGACGGGCTCAGCACACGGTCACCGCCAGCCGTGCCGTGGTAGCCGCGCCGACCAGCCGGTGGGCGGTGGCGCGCGGCACCGAGACCACGACCAGCGCCCCACCCGCCGCGGAGTCCTCCACGGGCTCGGGCACCTTCGCCACGCGCACACCGCGCGCGAGCACGGAGGCGTCGCCCGCACCGCCGTCCCCGGCCGCGACGACGTCGACGCGGTCGCCCGGCCGGAGCAGCCGCACCGTGGCCGCGTCGGCGATCCGCACCGGCGCCGCCACGAGCCGGGCACCGTGCCGCTCGCCCGCCGGCTCGGTCACCGGATGTCCGCGTGACCGCCGCGTCTCCTGCCCGCCGGTGACCGGATGCGGGCCCGCCGCCACCACCGCCGCGGCGGTGACGGCCAGTCCGACGGCGAGGGCACGTCGCCGGTGGCGCACGAGCCGGTGCAGCCCGCCGCGCACCCGCACCGGGGCGAAGTGCGGCACCTCGCAGGTCGGCGGCGCGTCGGTGCCGCCGGGCGGAATCGACGTAGGGAACGAGGAGGCGAGGGGGGAGCGGGAGGGCGAGGGCGAGGGCAGGGCGGGACGGAACACGGGGACCACCACCTGTGACGAGGGACCGGCTTGCGCTCCCACGATGCGGCTTTTCGCCGGGCCCCGCCGGAGCCCGTGGATCACCTACCGGTTGTGGACAACTCCCTCACCGGAACGTGGCGTTCCCCCGTCCTCGAGCCCAGCCCCGCCCTTGTCCCCGCCCTTGTCCCCGTCCTCGTCCCCGGCCGTCCACACCCCTACGGCAGCGCGATCCCCGGATCCATCCCGCCCAGCGCCGACCCGCACGGGCAGTCCCGCTCCCCGGTCGCCGGCAGCGCGGCCACCGCGTCGAACAGAACGCCCCGCAGCCGGTCCACGTTCGCCGCGAACACCCGCAGCACCTCCTCGTGCGAGACGCCCTCACCGCTCTCCGCACCGGCGTCGAGGTCGGTCACGAGGGTCAGCGAGGTGTAGCAGAGCTCCAGCTCACGGGCGAGTGCCGCCTCCGGGTGGCCGGTCATGCCCACCACCGACCAGCCCTGCGCCCGGTGCCACAGGGACTCCGCCCGGGTCCCGAAGCGGGGCCCCTCGACCACGACCAGGGTGCCGCCGTCCACCGGCTCCCAGTCCTGCCCCCGGGCCGCCTTCAGCGCGGCGGCCCGCCCGGTGGGGCAGTACGGGTCGGCGAGCGACACGTGCACCACGTGGGGCACGGTGCCGTCGGGCATCGGGAGCCCGTCGAAGTAGGTGGAGGGGCGGGACTTCGTACGGTCGACGAACTGGTCCGGCACCAGCAGCGTGCCCGGCCCGTACTCAGGGCGCAGGCCGCCGACCGCACAGGGGCCGAAGACCTGGCGGGCGCCCACCGAGCGCAGCGCCCACAGGTTGGCGCGGTAGTTGATCCGGTGCGGAGGCAGGTGGTGGCCGCGGCCGTGCCGGGGGAGGAAGGCGACCCGGCGGCCGGCGACCTCGCCGAGGAAGAGGGAGTCGCTGGGCGGCCCGTACGGGGTGTCCACGCGGACCTCGGTCACGTCGTCGAGGAACGAGTAGAACCCCGAGCCCCCGATCACACCGATCTCGGCCTGCCCGTTGTCGGCCCGCACGTTCCGGGCCTGCCCGTTGTCGGCCTTCGCCTTGTTCGCCATGCCCGCACCCTAACCGCCTCGCACAACGCCGAGGACCCCGTCGTCGGGCGACGACAGGGTCTCGTAAGAAGCGGGTGCTACGCGGCGGTGGAGCCCGCGGAGGAGCTGCCGGAACCCGAGGACGACGAAGAGGACGACGACGAAGACGACGAACCCGAGTCCGAGGACGACGAGGACGACGAAGAAGCCGAGGACGAGGCCGCCTTCGAGGACGACGACGCCGGCGAGCTGCTCGAGGAGCTGCCGCGGCTGTCGTTGCGGTAGAAGCCGGAGCCCTTGAAGACGATGCCGACGGCCGAGAACACCTTCTTCAGGCGGCCCTGGCAGTTCGGGCACTCGGTAAGAGCGTCGTCGGTGAACTTCTGCACCGCCTCGAGGCCCTCGCCGCACTCGGTGCACTGGTACTGGTACGTCGGCACTGTCTTCCTCCTGGCACTCTCACTCGATGAGTGCTAACGACGGTCCATAGTGACCTATTCCGCGGGATCAGTCCACTGTGGCGGGCGCGCGGTGACCGACACCACGTGCCACCGTACGGCCGGGGGACCGGGTCGCCAGCCGCGAGCGCAGCGTCACCAGGACCGCCAGCGCGAGCACCGTGCCGCCCATCGGCACCAGGAAACCGGCGCCGTCCCGGACGCGGTCCTCGAGCTGCCCCGAGACGGTCACGGCCGCCGCCTGGCCCAGCGCTACGGCACCGGTCAGCCAGGTGAAGGCCTCGGTGCGGGTGCCCGCCGGGACCAGGTCCTCGACCAGGGTGTAGCCGGTGACGATGGCGGGTGCGATGCACATGCCGACGAGCAGTCCGAGGCCGGCCAGCACGAGCACCGAGTGGGCGGCCCACAGCCCGGACGCGGTCACCGCGAGGGCGGTGTAGCCGACCAGGAGGCGCTGTTGCGGGGCCGCCTTCCAGGCGATGGCGCCGCAGGCCAGGCCGGAGATCATGTTGCCCGCCGCGAAGACGCCGTACAGGACGCCGTTCAGACCGGGCTCGCCGATCGACTCCGTGAACGCGGCCAGCGAAACCTGCATGCCGCCGAAGACGGAACCGATGCCCAGGAAGACGACGATCAGGACCCGCACACCGGGGACACGCAGCGCGGAAACGTGCTCCACGCGCGCGTGCCCGCCGTCGGCACCATGGACGCCACCGGCGCCGCCCACAAGGGGCTGGGTGCTCTTCTGCGCGGCGAACAGCAGACCGCCCGCCAGGGTGAGCGCGGCCTCCGTGACCAGGCCCGCGGCGGGGTCGACGGCCGTGCACAGGGCGGTCGCCACCAGGGGGCCGAGGACGAAGGTCAGCTCGTCGGTGACGGACTCGAAGGCGGCCGCCGTGCTCAGCAGGGGCGAGTCCTTGAGCTTCACGGCCCAGCGGGCCCGCACCATGGGCCCGACCTGCGGCACCGAGGCGCCGGTGGGCACGGCCGCCAGGAACAGCGCCCACAGGGGTGCGTCCGCGAGCGCGAGGACGGTGAGGGTGAGTCCGGACGCCGCGTGCACGAGCACGCCGGGCAGCAGGACGGCGCGCTGCCCGTAGCGGTCGGCGAGCCGTCCGCTGTAGGGGGCGAACAGGGCCATGGCGACGCCGGTGACGGCCGCGACGGCGCCGGCGACGCCGTAGGAGCCGGTGGTGTGCTGCACCAGCAGCACGATGGAGAGGGTCAGCATCGCGAACGGCTGGCGTGCCGCGAAGCCGGGGAGAAGGAACGTCCAGGCGCCGCGGGTGCGCAGCAGCTGCCCGTATCCCGGACGGGTGACCGTGGATGCCACGGCCCGTGCCTTTCTGCCGCCTGGTAGCGCGGTCCCGACCCGTGTGGATGATCGTGCGGGAGCGCCGAGAGCTGTCCACTCGCGCGGACTGCGGTAGATGCCGGAGCCCGCGGGATGTGGGGGCGATCCGACCGCCATACGGTCGCGCCAGCTCTGCTTCAGGCAGAGGTGGTTCGATCAGGTGCGGCCTTCATCGTACAGGGGACGGGAGGGGGAGCGGCCTGTGAAAGGGGGCACTCCCTCCGTGCTCACCTGCGATTGCGGCGGGCGTTCTCGGTCCCCCCGGTGCCCAGCCAGCCGGCCAGCTTGCCGCCGTGGCCGACCGCGCGCAGCCGCGCCTCGGCGGCGTCCCGGACGGGGTCGGTCGCGACCACCAGGAGTTCGTCCCCGCGGCGCAGTCCCGTGGTCGGCAGCGGTACGAACGACGTCCCGTCGCGGACGATCAGCGTGACGGCGGACCCGGTGGGCAGCCGCAGTTCGTTGACCTCGACGCCGTGCATCCTCGAGCCCTCGGGGATCGTCACGGACAGCAGGTGTCCGCGCAGCCGCTCCAGGGGCGCCGACTCGATGCCGAGGTCGGCGGCCTCGTCGCCCTTGCCCAGGCGCAGCACGCGGGCCAGCCAGGGCAGCGTCGGCCCCTGGACCAGGGTGTAGACGACGACCAGCACGAAGACGATGTTGAAGATCCGGTGACTGCCCGCGACGCCCTCCACCATGGGAATGGTCGCCAGGATGATGGGCACCGCGCCGCGCAGCCCGGCCCACGACATCAGGGCCTGCTCCTGCCACGGCACCCGGAAGGGCACCAGGCACAGCACGACGCTCAGCGGTCGCGCGACCATGGTGAGCACCAGGCCGATGACGAGGGCGGGCAGGATGTCGTCGCCCAGCTCGTGCGGGGTGACCAGCAGGCCGAGCAGCACGAACATGCCGATCTGGGCGAGCCAGCCGAGCCCGTCGGCGAACCCGCGGGTGGCGGGCCAGTGCGGCAGCCGCGCGTTGCCCATCACCATGGAGGCCAGGTAGACGGCCAGGAAGCCGCTGCCGTGGACCATCGCGCCGGCCGCGTAGGCCGCGATGGCGATGGACATGACGGCGATGGGGTAGAGGCCGGAGGCGGGCAGCGCGACGTGCTTCAGTCCCCAGGACCCCAGCCAGCCCACCGCGAGTCCGATGGCCGCGCCGATGGCCAGCTCCAGGGCGATCTCGCCGATCAGCACGTACCAGTGCTCGATCGGTCCCGCCGTGGAGAAGGCGACCACGAGGATGACCACCGGGGCGTCGTTGAAGCCGGACTCGGCCTCCAGCGTGCCCGTTATCCGTTTGGGCAGCGGAATCCGGCGCAGCACGGAGAACACGGCCGCGGCGTCCGTGGAGGAGACCACGGCCCCGATGATGAGCGCCTGCCGCCACTCCAGCCCCGTCAGGTAGTGCGCACCCGTCGCGGTCACGCCGACGCTCACCGCGACCCCTAGCAGGGCGAGCGCGGAGGCGGCCGGCAGGGCCGGTTTCGCCTCCTTCCACTTCGTGCCGAGGCCGCCCTCGGCCAGGATCACGACGAGGGCCCCGTACCCGATGACCTGGACCAGTTCGGCGTCGTCGAACTTGATGTCGCCGATGCCGTCCTGGCCGATGGCGATGCCGATGGCCAGGTAGACGAGCAGGCTGGGGAGCCCGCTGCGCGAGGAGATCCGGACCGCCGCCACGGCGATGAGCAGGACGAGCGAGCAGACGAGCAGAAGCTGGTTGAGGTGGTGGACAGTCAGCGGCCGTTCCCTTCCCTGGCGCACAGCACGGATCACAGCGTGGGCGAACGCGCCCGCGTTGTGCGCGAGGCGCACCTTCATGGCACACGAATCCGCCGTACTGCGCGGGCAACTACTTCGTTACCTTACCTAACTCTTGACGCTTTCTTGACGCTCGGCTTGGCAAGATCGAACGCCCGTGCGTCCTGGTACCCGACTCCGCGTCAAGGCGGTGCCGGGTCTGCGCCTACAGTTGCTCCAGCGCTCTGCGCTCAGCCTCGGTACGAAGCACAGCCCGCCCCTGCCGCTCGTGTTAGGACAGCAAGGACAGCGATGCCCCCCACCACCACCGCCACCCCGGGTCAGCAGTCCGGCACGTCCGGCAGGAAGAAGCGGAAGGGGCGCAAGGGGCGGCTGCTCGTCCTCGTGCTGGTCCTGGCCCTCATAGGCGGCCTCGCCTACGGGGCGTACTGGTCGATCAGCACCGTGCGCGCGTCCTTCCCGCAGACCAAGGGCTCGATCACGCTGGACGGCCTGTCGGGCCCGGTCGACGTCAAGCGCGACGGGTACGGCATCCCGCAGGTCTACGCCTCCAGCGAGGAGGACCTGTTCATGGCGCAGGGCTACGTCCAGGCGCAGGACCGGTTCTACGAGATGGACGTCCGCCGGCACATGACCGCCGGGCGCCTGTCGGAGATGTTCGGCAAGGGCCAGATCGAGAACGACGAGTTCCTGCGCACCCTGGGCTGGCACCGGGTGGCGAAGAAGGAGTACGACGAGAAGCTGTCGGACTCCACGAAGAAGTACCTCCAGGCGTACGCCAAGGGCGTCAACGCCTACCTGAAGGGCAAGGACGGCGCGGACATCTCCCTGGAGTACGCCGCCCTCGGCTTCACCAACGACTACAAGCCCCAGGAGTGGACCCCGGTCGACTCCGTGGCCTGGCTGAAGGCGATGGCCTGGGACCTGCGCGGCAACATGCAGGACGAGGTCGACCGCGCCCTGATGACCAGCCGCCTCGGCCCCAAGCAGATCGCCGACCTCTACCCGGCCTACCCGTACGACCGCAACAAGGCGATCGTCCAGGAGGGCCAGTACGACGAGCTGACCCAGACGTTCGACGGCGGCGACGGCGGTTCGTCGGGCAGCGGCGACGGCACGGGCACCGGAACGGGTACGGGAACCGGCACAGGTACGGGAACCGGCACGGGCACCGGCTCCGGCAACGCCCTCCAGGGGCAACTGGCGGGCCTCCAGGAGGTCCTGGACGACCTCCCCACCGCCGTCGGCGTGAACGGCAACGGCATCGGCTCCAACTCCTGGGTCGTCTCCGGCAAGCACACCATCACCGGCAAGCCGCTGCTGGCCAACGACCCGCACCTGTCGCCGTCCCTGCCGTCCGTCTGGTACCAGATGGGCCTGCACTGCCGCACCGTCTCCGCCAAGTGCCAGTACGACGTGGCCGGCTACACCTTCGCGGGCATGCCCGGCGTCGTCATCGGCCACAACCAGGAGATCGCCTGGGGCCTGACCAACTCCGGCGCCGACGTCACCGACCTCTACCTCGAGAAGATCACCGGCGAGGGCTACCAGTACGGCGGCAAGGTGCTCCCCTTCGAGACGCGCGAGGAGACCATCAAGGTCGCCGGCGGCGACTCCAAGAAGATCGTCGTCCGCGAGACCAACAACGGCCCGCTCCTCTCCGACCGCGACGACGAGCTGGTGAAGACCGGCAAGAAGGCGACCGTCGACAGCTCCGCCCCCGACCGCGGCGACGGCTACGGCGTCGCCCTGCGCTGGACGGCGCTGGAGGCGGGCACCACCATGGACGCCGTCTTCGCGATCGACCGGGCGCAGAACTGGGACGACTTCCGTGAGGCCGCCTCCCTCTTCGACGTGCCCTCGCAGAACCTGGTCTACGCCGACAGCGAGCACATCGGCTACACGCTGCCCGGCCGCATCCCGGTGCGCGCCGAGGGCCACGACGGCTCGGTCCCGGCGCCGGGCTGGAGCCCCGAGTACCGCTGGACCGGCGAGTACATCGACCAGGACGAGCTGCCCTACGAGTACGACCCGGAGCGCGGCTACATCGTGACCGCCAACCAGGCCGTCGTCGACGAGGACGACTACCCGTACACGCTCACCACGGACTGGGGCTACGGCGCCCGCAGCCAGCGCATCACCTCCCTGATCGAGCAGAAGATCAAGGACGGCGGCAAGATCTCCACGGACGACATGCGCCAGATGCAGCTGGACAACAGCAGCGAGATGGCCAAGCTGCTCGTGCCCCAGCTGCTGAAGATCGACATCGCCGACAAGGACGTCCGCGAGGCGCAGAAGCTGCTGGAGGGCTGGGACTACACCCAGGACGCCGACTCGGCGGCCGCCGCCTACTTCAACGCGGTCTGGCGCAACATCCTCAAGCTCGCCTTCGGCAACAAGCTGCCCAAGGAGCTGCGGGTCGAGGGCCAGTGCCTGTGGGTCGACCCGGTCAACACCACGGGCCCGGCGGACGAGACGAACAAGGTCCGCGAGTGCGGCCAGCGCGACGCCGGCCAGGCGCAGCCGGACGGCGGCGACCGCTGGTTCGAGGTGGTCCGCACGCTGATGGACAAGCCCAAGAGCGACTGGTGGACGACGCCCGCCAACGGCACCCGCAAGGGCGCCGACCACAACCGCGACGACCTGTTCAAGCGCGCCATGATCGACGCCCGCTGGGAGCTGACCGCCAAGCTCGGCAAGGACATCGACACCTGGAACTGGGGCCGGCTGCACCGCCTGTTCCTGAAGAACCAGACCCTGGGCACCGAGGGCCCCGGCTTCCTGAAGTACGCCCTCAACCGCGGCCCCTGGAAGCTCAGCGGCGGCGAGGCGGCGGTCAACGCCTCCGGCTGGAACGCGGCCGGCGGCTACGGGGTGATCTGGGTGCCGTCCATGCGGATGGTGGTCAACCTCGGTGACCTCGACAAGTCCCGCTGGATCAACCTCACCGGTGCCTCCGGACACGCCTACAGCGCCCACTACACCGACCAGACCGACAAGTGGGCCAACGGCGAACTGCTGCCGTGGTCCTTCTCGAAGAAGGCGGTCGACGAGAGCACGAGCGACACGCTGGTGCTCAAGCCGTAGCAGGCACCCGCTGACGGAAAACGGCCTCCACGCGTGCGTGGAGGCCGTTTTCCGTGCGGCACCCGGGTGCGTCCGTGGGCACCCGGGTGCCGCTGCGTCAGCGGAACCTGCGCACCCCCGAGGGCGTCACCACCGCGTCCACCGGCCGGTCGTGCGGCTCCGCGGGGACGCGCGCGACGACCTCCCGGTCGTACAGCAGCACCAGCAGCGCGGGCCGCGCGCCGGCGGCCTCCAGACGCGCGAGCACCCGGTCGTAGGAGCCTCCGCCGCGCCCGAGCCTCAGGCCCCGGCCGTCCACCGCCACCCCCGGCAGCAGCACGACGTCCGCCCGGGTCACCGCCTCCGGCCCCAGGCGCTCGCCGGCGGGCTCGGACAGCTCCATCCGCCCGCCGTGGCGCACGCGCGCGAGGGAGCCCTCCCCGGTGTACTCGCCCCAGTCCAGGTCGTTGTCCGGCAGCAGCGCGGGCAGCAGGACCCGCACACCCCGCGCGCGCAGCGCGTCGAGGAGCGCGAGGGTGCCCGGCTCGGCGCCCACGGACACGTACGCGGCCACGGTGCGCGCCCCCGCGACCTCCGGCAGCGCGAGCGCCCGCACGGCCAGCGCGTCCCCGGCTTCGCGCACGTCGTCCGGGGTCAACCTGTTCCTCGCCGCGAGGAAACCCCGTCGCAACGTCCGCTTGTCAGGTTCGTCCGCAGGGTCGATGTGAGGCATGGGTTACTCCTGAACCGCATTCATGCGCTCATATGAGCGCCAAGGATCTCGAGTCACAGATTCTCCCCATAGGCACCGGATAGGGTGGCGCGCATGACTCAGTCCCACCCCAGGATCAGCAAGGCTGTCATCCCAGCAGCCGGTCTCGGTACCCGGTTCCTGCCGGCCACCAAGGCCACTCCCAAGGAGATGCTGCCGGTCGTCGACAAGCCGGCGATCCAGTACGTGGTCGAAGAGGCCGTGGCCGCCGGCCTCGGCGACGTCCTCATGGTCACGGGCCGCAACAAGCGCCCCCTGGAAGACCACTTCGACCGCAACTACGAACTGGAGTCCGCCCTCCAGAAGAAGGGCGACGCGGGCCGTCTGGCCAAGGTCCAGGAGTCCAGCGACCTCGCGATGATGCACTACGTCCGCCAGGGCGACCCCAAGGGACTCGGCCACGCCGTGCTGTGCGCCGCACCGCACGTCGGCCACGAGCCCTTCGCGGTCCTGCTCGGCGACGACCTGATCGACCCGCGCGACCCGCTGCTCCAGCGCATGATCGACGTCCAGGAGCAGTACGGCGGCAGCGTGATCGCCCTCATGGAGGTCGCGCCGGAGCAGATCCACCTCTACGGCTGCGCCTCCGTCGCCCCGACCGGCGACGGCGACGTCGTCAAGGTCACCGGGCTGGTCGAGAAGCCCGACCCGGCCGACGCGCCGTCCAACTACGCCATCATCGGCCGCTACGTGCTCGACCCGCGCATCTTCGACATACTCCGCAAGACCGAGCCCGGCCGCGGCGGCGAGATCCAGATCACCGACGCCCTCCAGCAGTTGGCGGCGGACGAGAAGGCCGGCGGCCCGGTGCACGGCGTCGTCTTCAAGGGCCGCCGCTATGACACCGGCGACCGCGGCGACTACCTGCGTGCCATTGTCAGACTCGCATGCGAACGTGAAGACCTGGGCCCGGACTTCCGGACCTGGCTCCGCAGTTACGTAGCCGAGGAGATGTAAGGCCGTTGAGCAGCAGCGCGCACCGGGACACCGGTCACGACCACGCCACCGCGGGCCCCGGTCCGGACCGGCTGTGGTCGGTCCAGGAGCACCTGGACGACGTCCTCGCCACCGTCCGCCCCCTGGAGCCCATCGAGCTGAACCTGCTCGACGCCCAGGGCTGCGTCCTGGTCGACGACATCACGGTGCCGCTGTCCCTGCCGCCGTTCGACAACAGCTCCATGGACGGGTACGCGGTGCGGGTCACCGATGTCGCGGGGGCCAGCGAGGAGTTCCCCGCCGTCCTGGAGGTCGTCGGCGACGTCGCCGCCGGCCAGGCCGACCCGGTCACCGTGGGTCCCGGCCAGGCCGCCCGCATCATGACCGGCGCCCCGCTGCCGCCCGGTGCCGAGGCCGTCGTCCCCGTCGAGTGGACCGACGGCGGGCTCGGCGAGGGCCCCGTGGCGGGCATGCGCGCCCGCAGCCTGGCCCCCGAGGGTGCCCAGGGCCACGTCCACGTGTACCGGCCGGCCGAGGAGCGCGCCCACGTCCGCGCCAAGGGCAGCGACGTCCGCTCCGGCGACCGCGCCCTGACGGCCGGCACCGTGCTCGGCCCGCCGCAGATCGGCCTGCTCGCCGCGATCGGCCGGGGCACGGTACGCGTGCGCCCGCGCCCGCGCGTGGTGGTGCTCTCCACCGGCAGCGAACTCGTCCAGCCCGACGAGCAGCTGGCGTCCGGTCAGATCTACGACTCCAACAGCTTCGCGCTCACCGCGGCCGCCCGCGACGCCGGCGCCATCGCCTACCGGGTCGGCGCCGTCACCGACGACGCCGACACCCTGCGGGCCACCATCGAGGACCAACTGGTGCGCGCCGACCTGATGGTCACCACCGGCGGCGTGAGCGTCGGGGCGTACGACGTGGTCAAGGAGGCGCTGGCGCACGTCGGTGACGAGGACGAGCCGGGCGCCGGCGTGGACTTCCGCAAGCTCGCCATGCAGCCCGGCAAACCCCAGGGCTTCGGCTCGATCGGCCCCGACCACACCCCGCTGCTCGCGCTGCCGGGCAACCCGGTGTCGTCGTACGTCTCCTTCGAGCTGTTCGTGCGGCCCGCGATTCGCACCCTCATGGGCCTGCCCGACGTGCACCGTCCGGTGGTCACCGCGTCCCTGGCCGCGGACAAGGCGCTCACCTCGCCGAAGGGTCGCCGGCAGTTCCTGCGGGGCAGCCACGCCGACGGTTCGGTCACCCCGGTCGGCGGCTCCGGCTCCCACCTCGTCGCCGCCCTCGCGCAGGCGAACGCGCTGATCGTCGTGCCCGAGGACACCGCGTCCGTCGAGCCCGGCGCCGAGGTCGAGGTGGTCCTGCTCGGCTGACCGGTGCCCGATGGCGGTACCGTGTCGCGCACAGCAGGCCCACGCGCCGCACCGCGCCGGGCCAGGACCGGGAGCGCCACACGAGCATGAGTACGCAGGACCGACCGCCGAGCAGTGGACAGGACCCGCAGGGCCGGCTGACGCACATCGACGAGGCGGGCGCCGCCCGGATGGTCGACGTGTCCGGCAAGGACGTGACCGCCCGCACCGCCCGCGCCAGTGGACGCGTTCTCGTCGCGCCCCGCGTGGTCGAGCTGCTGCGCGGCGAGGGAGTACCGAAGGGCGACGCCCTGGCCACCGCGCGGATCGCGGGCATCATGGGCGCCAAGCGCACCCCCGACCTGATCCCCTTGTGCCACCCGTTGTCCGTCTCCGGTGTGAAACTGGACCTGTCGGTCGCGGACGACGCCGTGGAGATCACCGCCACGGTGCGGACGACGGATCGCACGGGTGTCGAGATGGAGGCGCTCACGGCGGTCTCCGTCGCCGCGCTCACCGTGGTCGACATGGTCAAGGCGGTCGACAAGGGAGCGGTCATCACGGACGTGCGGGTGGAGCAGAAGACGGGCGGCAAGTCCGGCGACTGGAACCGGTCATGACGCCGGACGCCGGCGGGGGAGGAGCCCTCCTCGGGCCGTACGCCGCCCTGGTCGTCACGGCGTCCAACCGGGCCGCCGCCGGTGTCTACGAGGACAAGGGCGGACCCCTGATCGCCGAGGGGCTGCGCCGCTTCGGCTTCGACGTCGACGGCCCCCGGGTCGTCCCCGACGGCGACCCCGTGGAGGCCGCCCTCCGCGCGGGCGTCGAAGCGGGCTACGACGTGATCGTCACCACCGGCGGCACCGGCATCTCGCCCACCGACCGCACCCCCGAGGCGACCCGCGCGGTGCTCGACCACGAGGTCCCGGGCATCGCGGAGGCGATCCGGGCGTACGGCCGCGACAAAGTGCCGACCGCCGCGCTCTCCAGGGGACTGGCCGGAGTGGCGCGGGAGACGCTGATCGTCAACCTGCCGGGCTCCTCCGGCGGGGTGAAGGACGGTCTCGCGGTGCTGGAGCCGCTGCTGAAGCACGCCGTGGACCAGCTCCGCGGCGGCGACCACCCGAGACCCGCCAGTGGTGGGGGTGCGAGCTGAACGGCCCGTCCTGGCCCGCGGAGCTGACGGACGGCGACATCGTCCTGAGGCCGATAAGACTGCGCGACCAGCGGACCTGGCGCGAGGTCAACCGGCGCAACCGGGACTGGCTGCGCCCGTGGGAAGCCACCATCCCGCCGCCCGGACCCGGCGGCCCGATCGCGCACCGGCCGACCTACCGCCAGATGGTGCGGCACCTGCGCTCCGAGGCCCACGCGGGCCGGATGCTGCCCTTCGTCATCGAGTACCGGGGGCGGCTGGTCGGCCAGTTGACGGTGGCCGGCATCACCTGGGGCTCGATGTGCTCCGGACACGTCGGCTACTGGGTGGACGAGGCGGTGGCCGGCCGCGGGGTGATGCCGACGGCCGTGGCGATGGCGGTGGACCACTGTTTCCGCACCGTCGGACTGCACCGCGTCGAGGTCTGCATTCGCCCCGAGAACGCGCCCAGCCGCCGGGTCGTGGAGAAACTCGGATTCCGCGAGGAGGGCCTCAGGCCGCGTTATCTGCACATCGACGGAGCCTGGCGGGACCATCTGGTCTTCGCGCTCACCGCGGACGAGGTCCCGGAGGGTCTGCTGCGGCGCTGGCACCGGTCACGGCAGCGCGGTGCGCCGAACGCGGGCGACACCGGAAACGTCGGGAATCCCGGGATCCCCAGGAACACAGGGAACACAGGGAACGCGGGTAATTGAATAAACGTTCGAATTCGATCGCGGCGCGACCGCCTCGAATCGGATAATTTCCCTGTCCTGACAGTCGGCTGATCGGATCGGTCACAAGAAAAGTTCGAAATATCAGCCAGATCGTGCGACACACCGGCTCAATTGGCGGATGGCCTCACGCAAACCCCTCTACCGTGTGAGGCGTGAGCAGCAGCGGCCTCATCTACGCAGTCATCGTCGGGGCCTGGGCCGCCTACTTGGTGCCGATGTGGCTCCGTAGGCAGGACGAACTGAACGAGGCCCGTCCGACGGAACGCTTCAGCACCGCCATCCGGCTGCTGTCCGGACGGGCGGGCATGGAGCGCCGGTACGCCAAGGACCTGCGGTCGCGCTCCGCCGACGAGGTGGAGCCCGACGCCGACGCCCCGGACGCCGTCACCGACTCGGTGGACGTCCGGGCCTTCGCCGTGTCCAGAACCCGACGGCACACCCGGCCGGTCCCGCCGCGGCAGACGGCGGAGCGGCCCGAAGCGGCACGCCCGCAGCCGGACGGACCCGCGCACGACCCGAGAGCCGGGCAGTCCCGGGAGCCCGGCCAATCGGCCGGACCCGGCGCGGCCCCGGGGCGGGGACGGGTGCCGCAGGCCCGGCGCGCACCGCTCTCACCGGCGGCGGCCGCGGCACGTGCCCGGCGCACGAAGGCCCTCGCGCGCCGTCGGCGTACGACCGTGATGCTCTTCCTGGCCTTCACGCTGGGCGCGGTCGTCGCGGCGGTCGGCGGACTCGCCTTCCTGTGGGCGCCCGGGGTGCCCGCGGTGCTGCTCAGCGCCTACATCGCCCACCTGCGCGCGCAGGAGCGCCGCCGCTTCGCGTTCCAGATGGACCGGCGTCAGGCCGAGGTCGCCGCCCAGCGACTGCGCGACCGCGACCCCCGGCCGCGCCGGCGCGGCCCCGCCGACCCCGGCGGACCCGTCGGCGACCTCGACGCCGAGGAACCGGACGACGGGCCCGACGTGGAGCCCGACGCCGGAATGTCGGCGCTCGCCGCGGACCGGCGGGCGCTGGTCGAGCAGACCGACCACGCCGAGTGGGTCGACCAGCAGCGGGAACGCCGGGGGCGTCCGCAGGGCGACAGCTGGGACCCAGTCCCGGTGCCCCTGCCCACCTACGTGACCGCCCCGGTCGCCCCCCGTGCCACGCCCGACGTGGACCTCGCGGCCCCGGACGCGTGGAGCTCGGCACGCTCCAGCGCCGTGGCGCCCGACGCCGAGGACGCCGCCCGGGCGCCCGCGCCGGACCGGGACCGCCCGGCGGACCGCGGGGAGACGCGTCCGGCCGAGGAGGAGCGTCCGGCCGCGCACGCCGACGAGCGCCCGGAGACCGCGGGCCGCAGCGACGCCCGCCGCGCCGCGTCCGCCCGCCGGGCCAGGGAGCGGGGCCGCACGCCGCTCTTCGACCAGTACGAGGACGGCGACCGTCCCCGCGCGGCCAACGAGTAGCCGTAAGCGATTTTTGAGCAGGCCGGGCAGGGTGCTAGAGTTTCACTCGTTGCAAGGGCCTGTGGCGCAGTCCGGTAGCGCACCTCGTTCGCATCGAGGGGGCCAGGGGTTCAAATCCCCTCAGGTCCACGCACGACTGTTCTTGAGTTGACTCGGGAGCGGTTGACGAGATCCCGCCGATCTTCATGATCGGTCGGGATCTTCGTCGTTTCAGGGGTCTGCTCGAGCCTGTTCGGCGTGGTGGGTCGGTGGGGCACGAACCTCTGCCGCACAGACAGGTGCCGGCGCGCCGAACAACCTCGACTCAGTCCCGCTGCCCGGTCTGTCCTGGGGCCTTTCACCGATGCCGTCGTGAAGTGCCGGGCGCAGTGGCATGGGCGTCCGACTCGGGCGGCTGGTGAGCGACTTGAGCCGGACGGACCGAAGCGAAGGCCGTGGCGAGCTGGTCCAGCAGGGGCACTGCGCGGGGGTGGGGGGCGCGGCGCGGTGTGATCGCGTAGATCCCACGGGTCGGGGGATCGACGAGGGGCATGGTGGTGACGTCGGCCCGCAGCGCGCACGTCAGCACACCGGGTATGAGCGCGATGGCGTGACCGGTGGCGACCAGGGCCAGTTTGCCGGGCAGATCGGCCGCGGCGAGGTCGATGCGGGCGCTGAATCCGGCGCGGGCGGCGTGCTGGCGCAGGAGTGCCGCCGAGCCGTCGTTGTCCTCGACCCAGGTCTCGTCGGCCAGCGCCTCGATGCGCACCGGCCGGCGCCCGGCCCGCGGATGGCCGACGGGCAGCACGACGACCATCTCGTCCAGCCCGAGGAACCGGCGTTCGACCCGCGGGTCGACGGCCAGCCCCGGCGGAGCGTCAGTGACGACGGCGACATTGAGATCGCCGGCGACGACGCGGTCGTGCAGCTGTGCGCTCAGGCCGGGAAGCAGGCTCCACCGAACCGGTCCGGCCTGCTCCAGCAGGCCCCGGACAGCCTCAGGGACGATCCCCGCGGAAAGAGACGGCGTCGCTCCGATGGCCAGGGGCCGATCACACACCCCGTCGCGAACATCTCGTACCGCGCGAACAGCGCGGTCGGCTTCGTTGAGCGTGGCCAGGGCATGAAGCCGGAACACCTCACCGGCCGGTGTCGGACGCACACCGCGCGCATGGCGCTCCACCAGAGGCACGCCGAGTTGCCGCTCCAGCCCGGCGATCTGCCGGGAGACGGCCGACTGCGTGTGATTGAGGTCGGCTGCCGCCGCCGACAGCGATCCGACCCGGCACACGGTCACGAAAGTCCGCCACACAGTCAAGTCCACGGCGGCAGTATGCCCAGTCGGTATGCGGGCCCCGCAGGGCGGGCATGCGAAATCTGCGCTTGTCGCATCCCTTTGAGGTGCACCACTGTGGCGAGCATGACCACATCGCACACGATCGCCGTCCTCGGTCTGGTGCGCATGGGCGGCGCGATCGCGACACGCCTGGCTGCCCAGGACTGGGACGTCGTCGGCTGGACACGCTCAGGGCGTACATCAGGCACCGTCAAGACGACCGGCGACCCGAACGAGGCCGTGGCCCGGGCGGACCTCGTCCTCCTGGCGTTGTTCGACGGCCCGGCCTGCGAACAAGTCCTCGACGATGTCCGTGGCTCACTGCGACCCGACACGATCGTGCTCAATACCAGCACCATCGCCCCCGCCGAAGCATCGAGGCTGGCCCTGAAACTCGGCCCGTCCTACGTCCATGCGCCTCTGCTCGGCTCGGTGCCGTCTGCTGCCGCCGGAGCCCTGCAGATCCTCGCCGCCGCCGACCAGGAGGCACTTGACCGAGTTCGACCGGTTCTGGAATCACTGGGCACCGTCCGGCGCGTGGACGACGCCTCCAGTGCCGCCGCACTCAAATTGGTCGCCAACAACAGCCTCGCCGGAGCCGTCCTCGCGCTGCGCGACTCACTGCGGCAAGCCGACGCCCTCGCCCTGCCTCGTACCCAGACGCTGGACGTCCTCGAACTCGGCCAGCTCGGCGGGCTCGTGGCCCGCAAGCGACACTTCCTCCTCGATGAGCCGACAGCCGCCACGGCCGAATTCACGATCGGTGCGCTGGCCAAGGACGTGGCTCTGCTGGCCGCCGCGTCCAACACCCCCTTGCGCAGCGCAACGGGCCTGGCCGACAACCCTGCTGGTCTTGAGGCCGACATCGCTGTCGCCGCCACGGTCCCCGCCGTGGAGGACGCCGTACTCGAACCGCTCCGCGCCTACATCCGCGGACACGCCACCGGCGACCCCACCCACTTCCGCGGCGCGTTCCTGCCCACCGCCCACATCGAAGGGATCCGAGACGGCGCATTCGTCTCCTGGCCCCTGGACGAATACTGCACCCTCTTCCAGGGCCGGCCGGCCCCGGACGAACCCACCCGCTCCCGCCGCATCGACGCCATCGATGTCCACGGGACCGTCGCGACCGCCACCATGACGCTCTCGCACGGGGCAGACACGTTCACCGACATCTTCCTGCTGGTCCGTGCAGCTGACGGCTGGCGCATTGCCAACAAGGCTTATCACCGCCACTCCTGAGAGAGCGGCAACCGACCCTTGCCCGTCACGTGTACTCGTGAACACCCCACGCACATTGGCGAAGGCCCCGCCCCCGCCCGCGTCGCCGAGACGCACCCGTGATCATGTACAGCGCAACCTTGGGCGTTTCCCGTGGGTCATCTGTGCGCGGTGTCACGCAGTGGCACCTTCTCGTCGTCTGGGGAACGGAAGAAGCGCACCATGAGACCTAGCTCCCTGTACTCGCCGTGGGCCCGTGCGGCGGTGGCCGGCGCGGCCGCCGCCGGGCTCGCCGCGGCCGGACTGGCCGGCGTCGCCCACGCGGCGGACGGGCAGGCGCCGCTGCCCGTCACGATCACCGGCACGGACCGGGTGGACCTGGCGCTCGACGGGGCCGAGGGCGAGCCCGGGGAGCCGCAGATCCAGCTCGGGCTCACCGGCCCGGGGGAGTACGACCCGGACAGCGACACGGACCCGGAGCCGATCCCGAACAGCGGCTACGAGGTCACCATCGACGCCACCGCGCTCAAGGGCTTCGCCAAGGTCGGCCTGCCGCGGTCCTGCGACGTGGACGGCCTGGTGGCGGTCTGCCGGTCGAGCAGCCTCTACCCGGGCGCGAGCTACAACCCGTACTGGAGCGTCCGGCTCGATCTGCTGGACTCCGCCGAGGCCGGCGACCACGGCACGGTCAAGGTCACCGGCGAGGGCGAGGGGCTGGCGTTCAACGAGCACACCGTCGACGTGCTGGTCGGCGGCCCGGAGCTGCTCCAGAAGAAGCTCCCCGCCCAGCCCGCGGGCTTCGAGGCCGGCGACACCTACCGGGCCCCGCTCGGCTTCCGCAACGTCGGCGCCATGTCCGCCCGCGGCGTCGTCCTCCGCCTCGCCGGCAGCCGCGGCCTGTCCTTCCCCGACTCGTACGACAACTGCTCGTACGCGGAGGAGAACAAGGACAACCTGATCCGCTACCGTCAGGTCGCCCTGTGCACCTTCGAGGGGGACTTCGAGCCCGGCACGGCCTACGAGCTGAGCGAGCCGATCGGCGTGAAGACCGCCGACTTCGCGCTCGGCGACATCTTCAGCTACGGCTTCGACGCGATCGGCGCCGAGGGAGCCGACACGCTGCGGGCGAGCGGCGGTCACCGGCAGGGATCCGGCGAAACGCTCACCCTGAAGCCGGTCGGGAGCGGCCAGAGCGGCGACTACACCAAGTACGCCGAGATCGACCTGGCCACCGGGAACACCTACGACCTCGACCTCACCGGGGCACGCGTCGCGGGCGGGCAGGGCGAGACCGTCACCGTCGACGTCGGCCTGAGCAACCACGGGCCCGCCTGGCTCGGTTCGCTGCGCGCGGGCGGTGAACCGATCGGCTTCACCGTGCAGATCCCCGAGGGCGCCAGTGTCGTGGAGAGCCCCTGCCGGCCCATGAACGACGAGACGCCGGACGAGTACCTGTGCTTCGCCGACACCCCGTTCCTCGAGGACGACGCGCGCACCTTCCCCTTCAAGCTGCGCATCGACGAGGTCGTCCCGGGCGCCAAGGGCAAGATCTTCCTGCCCGACTTCGACAACCCGAGGGAGGGCGACCCGTCCAACGACACCGGCTGGATCGTGCTGAACGGCACCGGTGACGAGGAGACGCCGGGCGACAGCGGCGGCAGCACCGGCGGTACGGACTCCACGGGCGGTACGGGCACCGACGGCGGTTCGGACTCGGCGGGCTCCACGGGCGGCGGTTCGCAGACCACGGGCGGTACCGGGACGGCCGGCGGCTCGGACACGGCCGGGGGCACCACCGGCGGGACCGGCGGCCAGTCGCCCCAGGGCGGCGGGGGCGACGGACTGCTCGCCTCCACCGGCACCACCGCGCTGCTCGCCTCCGCCGGAGCGGCCCTCGCCCTCGCCGCGGGCGGCGTCCTGTTCGTCGTCGCGCGCCGTCACAGGGCGGGCGGCGCGGCCTGACGACGGTCGCGGCGTCCTACGGGACCCGGAGGGCCTTCGCGTAGCAGAGGCTGTCCTCGTAGAAGCGGTAGTAGCCGAACTTCGTGCAGGGCTCGTAGCCGCTGGACGTGTACAGCGCCACGGCCTCCGGCTGCTTGGTACCGGTCTCCAGGACCATGCGGGTACGGCCCGCCGCACGGGCGTCCTCCTCCAGGGCGGCCAGAATGCGGCGGGCCAGCCCGCGTCCGCGCACCTGCTCGATCACGAACATCCGCTTGAGTTCGGCGTCCCCGTCGAGATTGCCCTCGTCGTTGGCGTCCTGGCGGCGCCAGCCGCCGGAGGCGACCGGGACGTCGTTCTCGTCGTACGCGATCAGGTACTGGCCGTTCGGCGGCGCGAAGTCCGACGGGTCCAGGTGCGTGGCGTCGCCGCCGTCGCCGTAGCGGACGTCGTACTCGGCCTGGACCTCGTCGTTGAGCTTCACGGCGTCGGGGTGGTCGAAGGGGACCCGGCGTATATTCATGCTTCCTACCGTATATCGATGCGTATCCGGAGCGGGACACCGTCCAGTGTGCCGGTATCGTGCCGGGATGCTCACCGTGACCTCCGTCAACGTCAATGGCCTGCGCGCCGCCGCGAAGAAGGGCTTCGTGGAGTGGCTCGCCGGTACCTCCGCCGACGTGCTGTGCCTCCAGGAGGTACGGGCCGAACCCCAGCAACTGCCCGAACACGTCCGCACGCCCGACGGCTGGCACGTGACGCACGCCCCCGCCGCCGCCAAGGGCCGGGCCGGGGTCTCCCTCTACACCCGCCGCGAGCCAGACGCCGTCCGCGTCGGCTTCGGCTCCACGGAGTTCGACGCGAGCGGCCGCTACGTCGAGGCCGACCTGCCCGGTGTGACGGTCGCCTCCCTCTACCTGCCCTCCGGCGAGGTCGGCACCGAGCGCCAGGACGAGAAGGTCCGCTTCATGGGCGAGTTCCTCGCGTACCTCAAGGAGCTGCGCGAGCGCGCCGCCGCCGAGGGGCGCGAGGTCGTCGTCTGCGGCGACTGGAACATCGCCCACCGCGAGGCCGACCTGAAGAACTGGCGCGCCAACAAGAAGAACTCCGGGTTCCTGCCGGAGGAGCGGGAGTGGCTCGGCCGCGTCCTCGACCCGGCGGAGGGCGGGTACGTGGACGTGGTGCGCGCGCTGCATCCGGACGTCGAGGGGCCGTACTCGTGGTGGTCGTACCGGGGGCGGGCCTTCGACAACGACAGCGGATGGCGGATCGACCTCGCGGTGGCGACCCCCGGCCTGGCCGCGCGGGCGGTCAAGGGTCTCGTCGAGCGGGCCGCCAGCCATGAGGAGCGGTGGTCCGACCACGCACCGGTGACGGTCGTCTTCGAGCACTGACCGGCCCACCGTGCGGCCACTGACCGGCCCTTGACCGGCCCACCGAGCGGGGCCGTCCGGCGGGCTCCCGGCCGGCCCGTCGAGGGGCCCGTCGAGTGGGCCGTCGCGTGGCCGGCCGCGGCCTCGAACGCTTGTCGCGGGCCGTTTTCGGTCAAACCCTTGAATGCGCCAAATGGCGTGGACCGGCTGTCCCCCCGTGCCGTCTACTGAGGGAGCTGATCGGCCGGCGGTCGTGCTCGGGGAGGCAGGCGCATGGGGGAAGAGGCCACGCACCACTGGATCGTGGTGCTGGACGTGGAGAACTTCAGCTCGCGCCGCGACCCCGTGCAGCGGCGCGTGCGGGCGGCTATGTACCGGGCCCTCGCCGAGGCCCTGCGGCGGGCCGGGATCACCGACGCGGACACCGTCTCCGAGGACCGGGGCGACGGCGTACTGATGCTGGTGGCGCCCTCCGTCTCCCCGCTCCTGCTCGCCGGCCCCTTCGTGCGGGAGCTGGACGAGGCCCTGGGCGAGTACGCGCAGGAGGCCAACGCGGACCACGCGCTGCGGCTGCGGGTGGCCCTGCACCAAGGGCTCGCGGCCCGGGACGCGCACGGCTGGTCCGGCGACGCGGTGAACACGGCGTGCCGCCTCGTGGACGCCCAGCCGCTGCGGGACGTGCTGGCCGAGGCCCTGTCCGCGCGGCTGGTCCTCGCCGTCTCCGACGAGGTGCACCGGGGCGTCGTCCGGCACGGGCACCGCGGGATCGACCCCGCGGCCTACCTGCGGTGCGACTTCACCACCAAGCACGGCGAGACGATCACCAGCTGGATCACCGTGCCCGGCTACCCGGCGCCCCCGGGCCTGCCGGCGCCCGGCGACCCGGCGGCGGCCGCTCCGCCCGCGCCGGGCGCCGCAAGCTCCGGGCCCGGCACGACGAGCACGTCGCCCGGTGCCACAGGCTCCGGGTCCGCCGCGGCCGGGCGGCCCCCGGTCGCCCTGCACGCCCAGACGGTCCAGGGCGACCAGGTCGCGGGCGACAAGCACGTGACCGTGCACAACACCGGAAGCGTGCGGCCGTGACGGCCACCGCGGCCGGGCAGTCTCCGGCCGCCGGCGATCCTGGGGGGAGCCCGCCGGCGGCCGGTGCGGGGGGACCCGCGGCGGGCGGACCCGGCGACAAGGCGGAACCGCCCGCCGCGGGGGGCGGCGGCCCGGACCAGTCGTCCGACTCCTCCGGCGGCAACACCGCGGAGCAGCCCACGTCCGGGCCCGGTGCCGAGTCCTACCTGGCGACGGCCGCGCTCGGCGTGGGCACACAGCGGCGCGGGCTCCTGCGCGACGCCGTCGCCAACGTCGAGGGCGACATGGTCGGCGGCGACAAGTTCGTGGTGCTGCTGGGCGGCCAGAAGCGCAAGCTGCGCGTGTTGTCCCCGCTGATCGTCGAACGTGTCCGGTTCGCGTACTGCGTTCCGGCCGACCTGCCCGACGTCCGGGACGCGCTCACCCGGCAGCGGTTCCTGATCCTGCGCGGAGCCGAGGGACACGGCAAGTCCGCCATGGCCGTACGCCTGCTGCTCGGCGCCTGCGACGGCACCCTCTACCACCTGGACAGCGACGTCGACCTCGCCTCCCTCGCCGAGCAGCTGGAGAACGAGGGCGGGACCGTCGAGCCGGGCGCCGGGTTCCTGCTGGACAGCCCCGACGACATCGCCCGGCTCGGGCGGGAGACCTACGACAAGGTCCAGGGCGCCCTGTCGCAGGCGGGCGCCTGGCTGGTCGTCACGGTGCCGGAGGGCGAACTCGCCGACGGCGAACTGCTCACCGGCGTGCGCGACCTCACCACCGCCCCGCCTCCGGCCGACGTCGTGCGCGCGCATCTGCGGTGGCGGCTCGGGGAGCGCGCGGCCGAGCGGCTCCTCGGCCGCGACGACGTGCGTGACGTCGTCGACGAGCTGCTGGGCGCCGCCCCGGCCTGCCGGCAGGCGGGGGACCTCGCCGCGGCGCTGTGCGAGCAGTACGACCTCGACGGCAGGATCGACCCGGACCGGCTGCGGGAGCACCGGGCCCGGTGGGAGGCGGAGGACTTCGAGATCTGGGCCGAGAGCCTGCCGGACGCCGCCACCCGCAGCTTCGCCCTCGCGCTGGCCGTGCTCAACGGCTGCCCGCAGGAGGACATCGCCCAGGCGGCCCGCTCCCTGCGCGGCCGGCTGGAGGACGACGGCCCCTATGTGCGGGCCCCCGGACCCGACGGGCGCGTCACCCGCTCCAAGGACCTCTTCGAGATGCCCCGGCGCCGGCTGCTGCGCCGGCTGCGGGCCCAGGAGCAGGACAGGCCCGGCGGCGAACCGGGCCGCGTCCTGGAGTACCGGGACCCCGACTACGCGCGCCGGGTCGTCCTGCACGCCTGGACCCAGTACGAGATCCAGGGCGAGATCCTCGACTGGCTCGAGGAGCTGGTGGTCCACCCCGCCGAGCAGGTGCGGGTCTACGCCGCGGTCTCCGGGCTCGGCGTGCTCGCCACCGCCTCCTACGGCTACGTCGAGCGGCGGGTGCTGAAGCCGTGGGCGCGCGGCGAGAGCGCGTGGCGCCGCATGGCCGTCGCCTACGCCCTGACCGTGGCCGGCGAGGACGCGTGGGTCCGGGAGAAGGCCGCCGAGCTGGTGAACGGCTGGTACGCCGACGAGAGCCCCTGGGGCCGGGCGACGGCGGCCCGCGTGCTCGGCCTGGGACTGTGGCCGGAAAGGGCGGTCGAGGAGATCGCCCGTCTCTTCAAGGTCGTCGACGCGACGGTGGCGGTGGCCGCCGGATGCGCCCTGGCCGACCTGGTGGCCTTCGAACCCGACCGGGCCGGTTCCGTGCTGGCGATGCTGCGGGCCAGGGCCGGCGAGCACCGCTCCGGCCGGGCCGCGGTGCTCGCCTTCCTGATCGTCGCCGCCCAGGTGGTGGTGGAGACCAAGGACCTGGAGGACGTGGACCAGGGGGCCCGGGTGCCGGAGTGGCCGACGCTGCTGCACCTCGCCCACCGGCGGCACGAACTGCGCGACCCCTTCGTCCGGTTGTGGCGCGCCGCGCTGCACGAGCCGGACTTCCACGACGAGGCGGAACAGGTCGTCGGCAACTGGGCGAAGCTCGCCGAGCGGGACTCCGAACTCAGGGAGATGTTCCGGCTGATGGTCGGCGCCATCGCCGACGGCGACGTCCGCGCGGGCCGCGTGCTGCGGATGTGCGCGGACTCCTGGATCCACCCCGACCGCATCGTCCCCCTGCCCCTGACGGCGGGGATCGTGCACGCGACGCTCGACGCGATCGACCTGGAAAGAGTGTGAAGATGCCCCTCTCCCTCATCCTCAACGACCGTGCCGTCCCCCGCAGCAAGGTGGGGGACATCTCGCCGTTGCCGCCCGCGGTCGCGGTCGTCTACCCGGTCGAGGGCCGCCCCTTCGAGGTCGAGACGGTCCGTACGTTCGGGCAGCGCGTGTTCGGCGGGAGCCGGCCCTGCTACGTCGTCGACCTCAGCGACCACCGCCGCCAGGCGGCCGTCACCAGGACGCCGCTGACGTGCCGGGACGGCGGGCACCGGTTCCGGGCGACGATCGACGTCGGCTTCCGGGTGCACGATCCGGCGCTGGTGGTCTCGCGGAACGTGCGGGACGCGCTGGCCGTGGTGTACGGGTACCTCACCGACCGCATCCGGATCACCGCCGCCCAGTTCGACATCACGCAGGCCCTGGCGGCGCAGCTGCGGATCAACCAGGAACTGGACCGGGAGATACCGCTCCCCGAGGGCGTCACCATCTACTACTGCAAGATCCAGATGGAGCCCGACGAGGCGGCCGCCCGGCACATCCAGGAGCTGGCGGAGGCCGAGCGGCGGGCCAGCCTGGGCGTGCACGCCCATGAACGCCGGATCGGCGAGGTCCGTTCCGACGAGCAGGTCAAGGACATCGTGGAGGACGGCCGCCGACGCCGGCAGGCCGACGAGCGCAAGGTGCTGGACGGCCGCCGGATCGACATCGAGGAACTCATCCGCGAACACCTGGTCCGCCATCCCGAGGAGACCGGACAGGCCCTGGAGATGCTGGCCAGGGTGCGGGACGCCGAGGTCGCCCGGCACGAACTGCGCGACGAGCGGCACGCCGACATGGTCAAGTACCTCATCGAGCGGGGCGTGGTCCGCGAGGTGGACCTGCCCGGACTGCGCGCGGGTGTCCTCGGCGCCGACGGTCCCGGCACGGGGGTGAGCGGCGTGCTCGAACGCCCCGACGCCGGGCGGCAGCCGGGGCTTCCCGCGGGTGGGCCGGTGGTCGCGGACGCGCACGGGGGCGCCCCCGCCGCGGCCCAGGGCGCGGGGCCGGTGCGGTGGGGCGGCGCCGGCCCGGCGCCCGCGTCGGCGCCCGCCACCGGCCTGGTCCCGGTCTACGTCGTCCTGGACACCTCGCCGGCCGCGGCCGGATGCGTCGTCGACCTCGGGAACGCGCTGCGCTCCCTGCAGACCCTGCTCGCCAACAGCCCCGACGTGGCCTCGGCCGTCCGGCTTTCGGTGATCACCTACGCCGACGGCGCCGACGTGGTGCTGCCGCTGACCGAGGTCTCCTGGCGCACCGGCGTGCCCGGGCTCACCACCAGCCCCGGCTGCCGCTACCGCCCGGTCCTGCGGCGGCTGAAGGACCTCATTCCGCTGGAGACGGAGCGGCTCAAGGAACAGGTGCCGCGCGTACTGCGGCCCGTGGTGTTCTTCCTCTCCGTCGGACAGCCCGAGGACGACGCGGAGTGGCCCGCGGCGCACGCCGAGCTGATGGCGCACACGTACTTCCCGAACATCGTGGCCTGCGCCATCGGCGCGGACCGGGCCCGGGTGGCGCAGCGGATCGCGTCGCGGCCGGCGCTGGCGGTCGCCGCCGTCGAGGGGGCGGACCCGGCCCAGTCCGCGGTGCAGTTCTCCGTCCTGCTCCAGCGCACGCTGCTGCACCTGGGCCGGAGTGCGATCGCCGGGCAGATGGAGCTGGTACTGGAGTGCCCGCAGGGGCTGGCGCCCGTCGCGGCGGACGAATAGCGAAGCAGAGAGATGAGGGGTAACGGGGATGGCTGAGACTCTGGGGCAGTTGCTGCCGGTGTACGTCCTGGCCGACGAGTCGGGTTCGATGTCGGACTACGTCGGTGATCTGAACGAAGGGATGAAGTCCCTCCACGTCGCGCTGCTCGGGGAACCGATGGCCGCGGCCAAGGTGCGCTTCTCCGTGCTCGGCTTCGCCAACCGGGTCACGGAGAGACTGATCCTGGCGGACCTGAGGAGCGAGGCCGAGTTGCCGCGGCTGTCGGCGGGCGGCGGCACCAACTACGACGCGGCGTTCCAGGCCCTTCTGGACCGCATCCCGCAGGACGTCCGGGACCTGAAGGCACAGGGGTACCGGGTGCACCGGCCCGCGGTGTTCCTCCTCAGCGACGGCCAGCCCAACAGCGGAGGGGACTGGCGCGAGACGCACCGGCGGCTCACCGACCGCTCCGTCACCGGAGCCGCGCCGAACATCATCGCCTTCGGGATCGGCGAGGCCCGCGCCGAGACCATCCTGTCCGTCGCCACCCGCCAGGACTTCGCGTTCGTGTCCATCCCGGGGGCGCAACTGGGCGACTCCATCGCCAGGTTCTTCACCGCGCTCACCAAGAGCGTGGTCGAGTCCGGCAACGCGGTCGCGTCGGGGCAGCCCGAGCTCGTGGTGGAGAAGCCCGAGGGCTTCCGGCTCGCGATCGACGAGGTCTGACGTGGAGAAACGCTCGTCGTGGTGGCGCTCCCGTTCCGGCCGGCCCCAGCCGCCGGACAGCGATACCCCCGAGGCGCCGACGGCACCACCTCGGCCCGACAGCGGGCAACCGGGACCGCCCGGCGGGGGCGCGGGGCCGGACGACGGGAGCTCCGGGCCTTACGGCACCGGCGCGGGGCCTGACGACGGGGAAGCGGAGGCATACGGCGGCGGGCCGGGGGCGTACGGCTGGGAACCGGGCCCGTACGGAGGGGATGTGAGGCGCGGCGGCCTGGAACGGGGGTCGCATGGCGAGGGCTTGGGGCCGTACGGCCGGGAGCCGGGTTCGTACGACGGCGACTCGGGGCCGCGGGGCCGGGGCCCGGGACCCTCCGGCCGGGACGCCGGGCCGCACTCGGCGGGGAGGCCGGAAGCCGCGTCCCCCGGGGCGGCCGGCGTGCCTGGTCAGGGGCCGGGCCCGCTGCCGGCCCCGTACGCCGTGGACGGACCGGGGCCGGGCGGCGCGCCCCGGAGCGGTGCCGACGGCACGGTGCACGGGGCGCCGCCCCGTGATGCCCTGCGCGGCGCCGACGCGTTGCCGCTTGGCGGTCCTGGCGGTCCTGGCGGCTCCGGGGAGTCGCGGTCGTCGTCCGTCGGCCTCCCTGGGGCCCCGGGGGCCGGTGGTGAGCCGGCGGATGCCGGCCGGGGCGGGCCGTACGGTGTCGGGTCGGGCGGGGACGCCGGGCCGGCCGGCGAGGCCGGGCCCCGGCATGCGGCGCCGCGGCCGTCGGGGCAGGAGCGCTACGCGCCCGCGCCGGGCGCCCGCCGCTGGGAGCGGGTCGTGCTGGGCACACCGGCCGCGCACGTGGAGCCGAAGCCGCCCCCGGCCGACCCCTACCGGCCCGACACCATCTTCGACGGCTGGTCGTCCCCGGGGCTGACCGTGCGGCTCGCCTCGGTCCGCGGCGACCAGCACCGGTTCGGCGGACCGCCCCGGCAGGACGACGTGGTCGTCGCCTGGCACGAGCCGACCGACCGGGTCGTCTTCGCCGTGGCCGACGGCGTCTCCTCCGCCCCGCACTCCCACATCGGCGCCGCGCTGGCCTGCCGCACCGCCGTCAACGACGTACTGGCACAGCTGGCGCAGGAACGGTCGGAACCGGACTGGACCCGTGTGCTCCAGGCCGCCGCCTACCAACTGGTGATGCGCGTCGCGGGCGGCCGGGAGCCCGGCGAGCGGGACCGGGCCGAAGCGGCCAGGCAGCTGGCGACGACGCTGGTCACGGGCACCGTGGCGGCGCGGGACGACGGCCGGATGGACGTCACCGTGGTGCGCGCCGGGGACTCGTCGGCCTGGTGTCTGCACGGCGGCGGCTACCACGCCCTGCTGCACGACGGGAGCGCGGAGGACGGCGACATCTCCAGCACCGCCGTGGTGGCCCTGCCGAGGCTGCTGCCGCGGACCCGGCCGATCACCTACACGCTGCCCGCGGACAGCGTCGTGCTGGTGGGGACGGACGGGTTCGGGGTTCCCCTCGGGGACGGCAGCGGCCCGGTCGGCGAGATCTTCGCCGGGGCCCTCCAGAACGGCCCGCCCGAGCCGAGGATGCTGGCCCACCTGCTCGACTTCTCCCGGGAGACCTTCGACGACGACCGCACCCTGCTCGCCGTGTGGTCCCGCCGTGCCCCGAGAGGCGGACCCCGGTGACCGGTGCCGGCACCGGTGCGGGTGCGGCACGGATCGCCCGCTCGGACCTGGTCCTGGGACGGCCGCTGGGCGACGGCGGGCAGGGCCGGGTGTGGGCGGTCGAGAAGCGGCTGGTGAACCGCACCTGGCCGGTGGCGTTCAAGGAGTACCACCCGAAGGCACTCGGCGAACTGCGGGTCGACGTGCTGGAGCGCATGGTCGCGCACCTGCCCTCCCGGCCCGCGTCCGAGGGGCGGTGGCTCGCCGGGAACACCGCCTGGCCGGCCGCGCTCGTGACGGACGGCCAGGGCGTCCGGGGCTTCCTGATGCGGCAGATCCCCGACGAGTACTTCCTCACGCTGCGGGGCGGTGCCCGCAAGCCCGCCGGTTTCGAGTTCCTGCTCAACCCCGAGGCGTACCTGCGCAACGTCGTGGGCGTGGTCCCCTCCCCGCGGCAGCTCTTCGGCCTGCTGCTCGCGCTGGCCGAGATGCTGGACCGGCTGCACGGCCTCGGCGTGGTCGCGGGGGACCTGTCCCCGAAGAACCTGCTGTTCTCGCTGTCCGGACCGCGTCCGGGCTGCTTCCTCATCGACTGCGACGCGATGGGGCTGCACGGCGCGTGGGCGCTGGAGCCGGTGCAGACGCCGGCCTGGCAACTGCCCGGCGGCGAGCGGGCCGAGACCCGGCAGGGCGACGCCTACAAGTTCGCGCTGCTGGCGGTGCGGCTGTTCATGCACGAGCAGCAGGGGCAGGACCCGGCTCCGCTGCGCGCACTGGATCCGGCCGTGGGCGAGCTGGCCGCGCGCGGCCTGGGCGCGGACCCGGCCCGGCGGCCCGCGCCCGGCGACTGGCTGGACGCGCTGAGCCGGGCGGCGGAGTCCGCGCCGAAGACGTGGCCCCGCCCGGCACCGCCGTCGCCGGCCCACGCACCGACGACCGTCATGCCACCGGTCGGGGCGCCGCGCGGGGCTGCGTCCGCGGCTGCATCCGGGGCGGCGCCCGCGGCGCCGCCGACGGGCGTCCCCGGCCCCGGCGGACCCGTGCCCGCCGGTGTGCACACGGGCCGTACTCCGGCTGCGGGCGGCGCGCCGCCGTACGGGCCCGGGCAACGTCCGGGCACCACCCGGAAGGGGTCGGGCAGGTCGGCGGGGTGCGTGGTCGTCCTGCTGCTCGTCGTCGCGTTCCTGGTCTGGCGCGGGCTGGGCGACAGCGGCTCCGACAGCGGCGGATCGGCCGTCGAGCCGGGCGGCGGCACCGGCACCGGAGCGAGCACGCCGACCACGTCGGCCCGCCAGGAGCGGGCGCGGGACCAGGCGGAGGGACTGGACAAGCTGCTGACCGACAACAGCGGCCACCGCAGCGGCGTCGCCGACGCGGTGCAGTCGCTGCTGCGCTGCACCGGACTGCGGGACGCCGAGAGCGTGTTCGGGGAGGCGGCCGAGGCGCGGGCCACGCTGGTCGAGCGTCTCGACGCGCTCGACCTCGACCGGCTGCCGACGGGCCTCGCCGGCGATCTGCGCACGGCCTGGCGGAGTTCGGAGGACGCCGACCGGGCCTATGCGCGACTGGCGGACGACGCCTCGGGCTCCTGCTCGTCGGACTCGATCGTTTCCTCGGCCGACTGGCGGGAGGCGGCGGAGGCCAACAAGCGGGCGACGGCGGCGAAGAAGGACTTCGTCGCGGGGTGGAACCCGGTCGCCGGGGAGTACGGACTGACCACGCTGGCCTGGACCGACCTGTGACGGCACGGCGGGCGGCCACCGTCACCGGGCCCGTAGGGTGTCAGGTCCGCCCGCTGCCCTCCCGCACCCGCTTCAGGGCGTCCGGGTTGTCGACGGTCACATGGGTGCGCCCGGTGGTCACCCAGCCGTCGGCACGCCACTGCTCGAGGATGCGGCTGACGGTCCTGCGCGAACCCAGGACCAGCCCGGCGAAGTCGTCCTGGGACAGGGGGAGCGCTATCTCGACGGCCCCGGAGGCGCCGCGCCGGCCGTACCCGGCGGCGAGATCGAGCAGCAGGTCGGCGAGGCGGGTGCTGAGGGTGTCGGCGCCGGCCGCGGTGCGCTGCCGGTCGGCGTCCCGGAGCCGGGCGGAGAGCATCTGGTGGACGGCGCCGGTGATGGCCGGGTGGTCGCGTGCCGCCGCCTTGAAGGCGGACGGGGGTATGCGCAGGGCGCGCACCGGGGTGAGGGCGGTGAGGGTGGCGGACCGGGCCCCGCCGTCCAGTCCCGCCTGTTCCCCGACCAGGTCTCCCGGGCCGCGCAGCGCGAGCACCGCCTGGTAGCCGGCGGCGGACGCGGCACTCACCTTGACGCAGCCGCTGCCCAGCACCAGAAGGTGGTCGGTGAGGTCGTTCTGCCGGAGCAACTCGTCCCGCGGCGCGTACGACGCCGGCCGGCCCGCGCCCCGCAGCGCCGCCCGCGCGGGCGCGTCCAGCAGGTCCCAGAACGGGGTGCCCCGCCCGTGCCCGATCGGCCCGGTGCTCCACAACTCCGAGGTCATCGGCGTCCTCCCCGCTGGGTTCCGGTCCGGGCCGGCCCTTCACGCGGTGCGCGGTACGGCAGGTGGTGCGGACGGTGCACAGGACGTTACCCGTGCCGGGGCCTCTGCAACCGCCGGTCCAGCGCCAGCGACAGTTCCGCCTCCACCACGCTGCGGGCCAGCGGGCGCAGGCGGTGGAGCTCCGGTTCGGGGGCGTGACGCAGGATCAGGTCGGCGAAGAGTCCGGCGAGGGCGTCGGCGTGTTCGCGGACGCGGGCGCCGGCCTGGAGGACCTCGCCGAGCGGGATGCCTTCGCGGACCAGGGCGGAGGAGACCTCGAGGAGGCGGTGGCTGATGTGGACCAGTTCGTCGCCGTCGGTGCCGAGGTAGCCCAGCTCCATCGCGGCGGCCAGGTTCTCGGCGCTGACCTCGCCCTCGAAGCGGGCGGCGAGCTCCTCGGGGGTGAGGCGGACCGGGGTCTCCTCGGTGGGCTCGCCGACGCCGAGCAGGTCGCCGACGTCGCGGCCGTGGTCGAAGGCGTCGGCGAGTTCCGCGATGCCGTTCAGGGTGTGGCCGCGCTCCAGCAGCGCCGCGATGGTGCGCAGGCGGGCCAGGTGGTGGTCGTCGTACCAGGCGATGCGGCCCTCGCGGCGGGGCGGCGGGATCAGTTTGCGTTCGCGGTAGAAGCGCAGGGTGCGCACCGTGATGCCGGCCAGGCGGGCCAGTTCCTCCATGCGGTATTCGCGCTTCTCGGTCACGGCACCGACCTTATGGCGTACCCCCGGTAACTTTCCTGCGTCCGACCCCTACCCATGAGTACGGAGCTGCTCTACGCTCCCATTGCGCCAGTATTCACTGGCACGGTTCCGAACGGTTCCAGACGGTCCAGGCAAGCGTGGAGGCTCCGGGATGGCCGAGCACGAGCAGGTTCACGAACACGTACGGGTGGCGGTGATCGGGTCCGGCTTCGGCGGCCTGGGGGCCGCCGTGCGGCTGCGGCGCGAAGGGATCACCGACTTCGTCGTACTGGAGCGGGCCGGCAGCGTCGGCGGCACCTGGCGGGACAACAGCTACCCCGGCTGCGCCTGCGACGTGCCGTCCCACCTGTACTCCTTCTCCTTCGCGCCCAACCCCGAGTGGCCGCGCACCTTCTCCGGGCAGGAGCACATCCGCGCCTACCTGGAGCACGTCACCGACACCTTCGGGCTGCGCCCCCACCTCCGCCTCGACTCGGAGGTGAAGCGGATGGCGTGGGACACCGAGCAGCTGCGGTGGGAGATCGAGACCGTGCGCGGCACCCTCACCGCCGACGTCGTCGTCTCCGCGACCGGGCCGCTCTCCGACCCCAAGGTCCCCGACATCCCCGGGCTCGACACCTTCCCCGGCAAGGTCTTCCACTCGGCCCGCTGGGACCACGACTACGACCTCACCGGCAAGCGCGTCGCCATGATCGGCACCGGCGCCTCCGCCATCCAGATCGTGCCGGCCGTCCAGCCGAAGGTGGGCCGGCTCACCCTCTTCCAGCGCACCCCGGCCTGGGTGATGCCCCGCGTGGACCGGGCCATCAGCGGCGCCGAGCGCGCCCTGCACCGGGCGGTGCCCGCCACCACCAAGCTCCGCCGCGGGCTGCTGTGGGGCATCCGCGAACTCCAGGTGCAGGCCTTCACCAAGCACCCCAACGAGCTGGGCTTCGTCGAGCAGATCGCCAAGCGCAACATGGGCGCCGCCATCAAGGACCCGGCCCTGCGCGCCAAGCTCACCCCCGACTACCGCATCGGCTGCAAGCGGATCCTGCTGTCGAGCACCTACTACCCGGCGCTCGCCAAGCCCAACGTGGACGTGGTCGCGAGCGGTCTCAGCGAGGTCCGCGGGTCGACCCTCGTCGCCGCCGACGGCACCGAGGCCGAGGCGGACGCGATCATCTTCGGCACCGGATTCCACGTCACCGACATGCCCATCGCCGAGCGGGTCGTGGGCGCCGACGGGCGGACGCTGGCCGAGACCTGGAAGGGCGGCATGGAGGCGCTGCGCGGCGGCACGGCGGCCGGCTTCCCCAACTTCATGACGGTCATCGGGCCCAACACCGGCCTCGGCAACTCGTCCATGATCCTGATGATCGAGTCCCAGCTGAACTACATGGCCGACTACCTGCGCCAGCTCAACGTCCTCGGCGGCCGCACCGCCCTCGACCCCCGCCCCGCCGCCGTGCGCAACTGGAACCACCGCGTGCAGGAACGCATGAAGCGCACGGTGTGGAACACCGGCGGCTGCACCAGCTGGTACCTGGACGCGAGCGGCCGCAACACCACCGTCTGGCCCGGCACCACCGCCGAGTTCCGGCGGGCGACGCGGCGCGTGGACCTCGCGGAGTACCAGGTGCTGCGCCCGAGCCCGGTCGGGGCCGAGGCCACCGACGCGAACACCGGCGCGGACGCCGAGGTGAGCGCGTGAGCCGCCTGACGCACGTCGCCGACGGGCCGTACGCCCCGCCCGTGCCCGCCCACGAGCTGACCGTCACCGCCGCCGACGGCGCCCGGATCCACGTCGAGGTGCACGGCCCCGAGAACGCCCCCGCGGTGGTCCTCGCCCACGGCTGGTGCTGCTCAACCGCCTTCTGGGCGGCGCAGATCCGCGCACTGGCCGCCGACCACCGGGTCATCGCCTACGACCAGCGCGGCCACGGCCGCAGCCCGGCCAACCCGGCGTACGGCACCGAGCCGCTCGCCGACGACCTCGAAGCCGTCCTGGAGGCCACCCTCGCGCCGGGCGAGCGGGCCGTGATCGCCGGGCACTCCATGGGCGGGATGACGCTGATGGCCGCGGCGGGGCGGCCCGCGGTGCGCGAGCACGCGGCGGCCGTCCTGCTGTGCAGCACCGGCAGCGCGCGGCTGGTGGCGTCCGCCACCGTGGTGCCGATGCGGGCGGGCCGGGTGCGCACCTGGCTGACCCGGCGCATCCTCGGCTCCCGGGCGCCGCTCGGGCCGGTCACGCCGGTCGCCCGCCGCATCCTCAAGTACGGGACGATGGGCCCCGGTTCGGCCCCGCACATGGTCGACGCCTGCGCCCGCATCGTGCACGCCTGCCCCAGCCGGGTGCGGCACGGCTGGTCCCAGGTGCTCGACCTGCTCGACCTCGACCACGGCGTACGGGAGTTGCGCATGCCGGTGGAGATCGTGGTCGGTACGGCGGACCGGCTGACGCCGCCCGTGCACGCCCGCGCGCTGGCCGCCGCGCTGCCCGACTGCGTGGGCCTCACCGAACTCCCGGGCGTCGGCCACATGACGCCGGTGGAGGCGCCGGACCTGGTCACCGGCAGGATACGGGCGCTCGCCGCCACCCACATACCCAGCGCACGCGGTGAGCGTGCCGTACCCGCCGAGGAGAGCGCATGAGCAGGGTGAGCCTGGAAGGACGCGTCGCCGTCGTCACCGGAGCGGCGCGGGGCGTCGGGGAGCTGATGGCCCGCAAGCTGTCCGCGCGCGGGGTGAAGGTGGCGCTGGTCGGCCTGGAACCGGACGAACTCAAGCAGGTCTCCGCCCGGTTGCACAGCGACAGCGACCACTGGCACGCCGACGTCACCGACCACGAGGCGATGGCCCGGGTGGCGGCGGAGGTGAAGGAGCGCTTCGGGAAGGTCGACATCGTCGTCGCCAACGCGGGCGTGGCCACCGGCGGACCCTTCGTCGAATCCGACCCGGAGTCCTGGCGGCGGGTCATCGAGGTCAACCTGATCGGCTCGGCGGTGACCGCCCGCGCCTTCCTGCCCGCCCTGCTGGAGAGCCGCGGCTACCTGCTCCAGATCGCGTCGCTGGCCGCCCTCACCCCCGCCCCGATGATGAGCGCCTACTGCGCCTCCAAGTCCGGCGTCGAGGCGTACGCGCACAGCCTGCGCGGCGAGGTCGGGCACCGGGGCGTGAAGGTCGGCGTCGGCTATCTGTCCTGGACCGACACCGACATGGTGCGCGGCGCCGACCAGGACGACATCATGCGGGAGTTGCGGCAGCGGCTGCCCTGGCCGTCGAACAAGACCTACCCGCTGGGCCCGGCCGTGGACCGGCTCGTGGAGGGCGTCGAGCGCCGCTCCGCGCACGTCTACGGACAGTGGTGGCTACGCGGCATGCAGGGCGTGCGCGGCTACCTGCCGGCCGTCATCGGCACCGTCGGACAGCGCGAGATGCGGCGCTTCGGCGACCGGCTGGAGGGCCTGCGGACGGGCCTGGTCGGGGCCGGTGGAGCGGCCGACGAACAGCGTCCGACCAGCGCGACTACGGTCCGTAAGTGATCGACATGCGCACGGTCACGGCCCATGTGAATCTGATCGAGCACCCGGCCGATCCGGTCGGGCCCGATCACAGGAGTGAACCCACATGGGTATGAAGGACCAGTTCCAGGACAAGGCCGAGCGCATGCAGCAGCAGGGCAAGCAGCGTGCCGAGCAGGCGCGGGACCAGTTCCAGAACCGCGACCGCCGTCGCGACGAGGACGAGATGGACCCGTCCTCCCCGGCCTCGCGCCGCCGCGAGTCGGAGCGCCAGGACCCGTCCTCGCGCCGTCGCGACGAGGACGAGCGGCTCCAGGACAGCTTCGACGCCTGACGCGCCGCCGCTGAAGTGAGAGGGCGCCCTCCCGGATCGGACCGGGTGGGCGCCCTTTCCCGTGCCCCGTCGAGGGCGCGCAGGGCGCTACCCCCGCGGCGGCAGCGGCGGACGCGACCGGTCCGGTACGGCGTCGTAACCGGGGGGCGTCGCGGGCGGGTTGGTCTCCAGCAGCTCCAACGCGAGGCGGACCGCCTCGTCCAGGACCGGGTAGCGGCCCTCGGCCCAGTCCAGCGGGGTGCGCAGTGCCTCGACGTCGGGGGCGACGCCGTAGTTCTCCACGGACCAGCCGTAGGCGTCGAACCAGGCCGCGTTCATCGGCACCGTGATCACCGAGCCGTCGCCGAGGCGGTGCCGGCCGGTCATGCCGACGACGCCGCCCCAGGTGCGCTGCCCGACCACGGGACCGAGCCGCAGCAGTTTGAACGCGGCCGTGATCATGTCGCCGTCGGAGGACGTCGCCTCGTCGGCGACCGCGACGACCGGACCGCGCGGGGCGTTGGAGGTGTACGACTCCGGCTGGGCGTCCCGGGTCAGGTCCCAGCCCAGGATGGTCCGGGTCAGCTTCTCGATGACCAGCTCGCTGATGTGCCCGCCCGCGTTGCCGCGCACGTCCACGATGAGCGCGGGCCGGGACACCTCCATGCGCAGGTCCCGGTTGAACTGCGCCCAGCCGGAGCCGCCCATGTCCGGGATGTGCAGGTAGCCGCACCGCCCGCCGCTCAACTCCCGCACCACCTCACGGCGTTTGGCCACCCAGTCCTGGTAGCGCAGGGGGCGTTCGTCGACGAGCGGCACGACGGCGACCCGGCGGGAGGGGCCGGGGCCGCCCTCGGCGGGCGCGAAGGTCAGCTCCACCGTCGTACCGCCCGCGCCCGCCAGTAGCGGGGACGGGCCGAGGACCGGGTCGACCGGGCGGCCGTCGACGTGGGTCAGGACGGCCCCGTCGCGGATGCCCGTGCCGGCCAGCGGAGAGCGGGCCTTGGAGTCGGAGGAGTCGCCCGGCAGGATGCGCTTCGCCACCCACCGCCCCTCCCGGCAGACGAAGTTGGCGCCGAGCAGGCCCTGCCAGCGCTGGTAGTGCGCCGGGCCCTCGTTGCGCCGGGCGGCGACGACGTAGGCGTGCGAGGTGCCCAGCTCGCCCAGCACCTCGCGCAGCAGGTCGGCGAACTCGTCGGGGGAGGCGACCCGTTCGAGCAGCGGACGGTACTGGTCGAGGACCGCGTCCCAGTCGATGCCGCACATGCCGGGGTCCCAGAAGTAGGCGCGGATCAGGCGGCCCGCCTCGTCGTAGGCCTGGCGCCACTCGGCGGCCGGGTCGACCTCGTGCAGGATGCGGCGCAGGTCGATCCAGGTGGTCGAGTCGCCGTCGCCCACCTCGGTCGCCGGGACGGCGCGCAGGTCGCCCTCGTCGAGCACGACCAGGCGGCTGCCGTCGCCGCTGACCCGGAACCAGTCCAGGTGGTCCACCAGTTCCGACTTCTTCGCCTTGGCCAGGTTGAAGTGCTCCAGCGTGGGCCGCTCGCTCGGGTCGGCGGGGTTGGCGAAGGTCTCGCCGAGCGCGCCCGAGATCGGCCAGCGCAGCCAGACCAGGCCGCCGCCCGCGACCGGCTCGAGGGCCGAGTACTTGGAGGCGGTGACCGGGAACGGCGTCACCCGGCTCTCCAGACCCTCGACCTCGACCATCACCGCACCGCCCTCGCCGGGCTCGTCCTCCAGCGGGTCCAGGCCCCCGGCGGCGGGGCGGCCCTCGGGGTTGAGGGCGAAGGGGGAGGGGGTCGCGGAGGACAGCGGCACCAGGTAGGGGCGGCAGCCCAGCGGGAAGGACAGGTCACCGGTGTGCACGTCGTACACCGGGTCGAAGCCGCGCCAGGACAGGAAGGCGAGGTAGCGGCCGTCCCGGGTGAACACCGGGTTCTCGTCCTCGAAGCGGCCGTTGGTGACGTCGACGACGAGGGTGCCCTCGGGGCCGTCGATCCGGGCCATCTTGATCTGCCGCAGGGTGCGTCCGATGCCCGGGTGCGACCAGGTGAGCCAGGTCCCGTCGGGGGAGAAGGCGAGGTCGCGCACGGGGCCGTTGACGGAGCGGATCAGCTCGGTGACCCGGCCTCCGGCGGTCGCGGGGGTGCCCGGGGAGCCCGGCGTCACGGCGCCCCCGGCGTCGGCGCCGGCGCCGGTGCCTCCGGCGGTCGGGGGGACGCTTGGGTCGCCCGGGGTGCCGGTGTCCCCGGCGGCCGGTCCGGGTCCGGGGCCCGGGTCGTCGTGCGGGGCGCCTGCCCCGGGGGCGTCGGCCGCGGTGCCGCGGTCAGCGGGGGCGCGGTCCACGGGGGCGCTGCGCGCCGTGCCGCCTCCGGCGGGGGCGCTTCCCGTCGTGCCGCTGACGCTCGTTTCGCCGCCCTCGGCGCCGCCGGTCGCGGAGTCACCCCTCGGCGTGCCGTCTCCCGCGTCGGTCAGCGGCGTGCCGGTGTCCCCGGCGGCGGTGTCCTCGGCGGGGGCGCCCGGGGTGGGGACGTCCGAGGTGGGGACGTCCGGGGTAGGGACGTCCGAGGTGGGAGCCTCCGGGGTGGTGTCCTCCCGGTCGGCCGTCCCCGCCGCGTCCTCCTCCCCCGTGTCCGCCGGATACCCGGCGTCCATCGCCTCCAGCGCCAGCGCCACCTCCGTGTCCGCCTCCGCGACGTCGAGGATCAGCAGGCGCCCGTCGTGCGAGGCGACGGCGAGGCGGTCGCCCGCCGGGTCCGAGACCAGTTCCAGGACCCGGCCGAGGCGCCCGGAGGCCAGCCGCCGGGCCGCGCGGCCGCCGGTCGCCCGGGGCAGGTAGGAGATCTCGACGGCGTCCTCGCCCTCCGCGTCCGTCACGTACGCGATCCGCCCGCTCTCCCCGAGCATCTCCGGCAGCCGCACCCGTACCCCCGGGGTGTCGGCGATGGTGCGGGCCGGGCCGTCCCGGTGGGTGAGCCAGTACAGGCTGCCGCGCACGACGACGGCGCTCGCCCGGCCCGTCTCGTCGACGGAGACACCGCCCACGTGCTGAGCCGCGGGCACCTGGTACGTCCGCCGTCCCGCGCGCGGACCGCTCAGCCGCACATCCAGCCTGCGCGGTGCCGAGCCGGGTGCGAGGTCGTCCACGAGCCACAGGTCGCCCGCGCACTGGTACACCACCCGGGTGCCGTCGCTCGCGGCGTTGCGGGCGTAGAACGCGTCGTGGTCGGTGTGGCGGCGCAGGCCGGTGCCGTCGGGGGCGCAGGAGTAGAGGTTGCCGACGCCCTCGTGGTCGGAGAGGAAGGCGATCCGGCCGCCGACGAACATCGGGGCGGCGAGGTGCCCGCCGAGGTCGGGCAGGATCCGCTCCCCGTGCAGCCAGAGCCGGCCCGTGGCGCCGCCCCGGTAGCGCTTCCAGGCGGCCGGCTCGTGCGGCGGGGTGCCGGTCAGGAGCAGGGTCCTGCGCTCGCCGTCGAGGTCGGCGGCCTGGATGTCGGTGACCGGTCCCCAGGGCAGCTTGCGGCCGGGATCGCCGTCGGGGGTGACCTTGTAGGCCCAGGTCAGGTGCGAGAAGGGCTCGCCGTGCGAGGCGACGGCGAGGACGGCGGTGGTGCCGTCGGGATCGGGCGGCGACCAGCCGCAGACCCGGGTGTCGAAGCCGCCCCAGTGGGTGAGCTGCCGCCCGGGGCCGCCGTCCACCGGCACGAGGTGGACCTCCGGCACGAGACTGCGCCAGCTGGTGTACGCGATGTGCCGGCCGTCGGGGGAGAAGCGCGGGGGACCGGCCTTGGTGCGGTCGACGGTGAGCCGCCAGGCCCGGCCCGGACCGTCGAGGGACGCGAGCCAGAGGTCGTCCTCGGCCACGAAGCACAGCTGGTCGCCACTGAGGTGCGGAAGGCGCAGATAACTCACCCGCCCATGCTTTTCCGGGTGCCGGGTACCGGCAACTCGTGCGGTGCGCTTACGCGGTACCGACAACCGTGACCCAGAACACGAACGAAACAGTTTCGTTTCGCTAGGGGGCTGGGGTACATTCGTCATGTACGAAACGGTGTCGTTCTGGCGACGCCGAGTGGAAACCCGGACGGAGAGGAGTGGGCGAGATGACCGAGGCCACCACCGCGCGCCGCAGTCGGATCACTCCCGAGCGCGAGGCCGAGCTGTACGCGGCCGTGCTCGACCTGCTCCGTGAAGTCGGCTACGACGCCCTCACCATGGACGCCGTGGCCGCCCGCACCCGGTCCAGCAAGGCGACGCTCTACCGCCAGTGGGGCGGCAAGCCGGAGCTGGTCGTCAAGGCCATCCGGCACAACAAGCCGGGCGAGATCGGCGACGTCGACACCGGCTCGCTCCGCGGCGACCTGCACGCCCTCATGGTGCGCGAGGACGACTGCACCATGGAGCAGAACTCCGCGCTGATGCGCGGCGTCGCCATGGCCCTGCACCAGAACCCGGACCTCCGCCAGGCGTTCCGGGACCAGCTCATCGAACCGGAGATGGCGGAGTTCCGGCGCGTGCTGCAACGCGCCGTCGACCGCGGGGAGATCAGACCGGACTGCCCGGCGCTGGACTTCCTCGTGCACATGATGGTCGGCGGGTTCGCCACCCGCACGCTGCTGGACGACCAGCCGCCGACCCGGGAGTTCCTCGCCTCCTACATCGACGCCGTGATCCTCCCCGCACTCGGCGTCTCCACTCACTGACGATCCCCACGCACTGCCTGAGCCCCACCTGAGCCCCACCTGACGTAACCGCTCACGTCGTCGGGCCGATCACCCCTGCCCCGAAGATCCCACGACTGACCGGGAGTACGCCCCCGTGGCCACGTTCCTCTACAAACTCGGCCGGCTAGCCTTCCGCCGACGGCACTTCGTCGCCCTGATCTGGGTGGCCCTGCTGACGCTCGCCGGCGTCGGCGCGGCCAGCGCCCCGCCCGCCGGCAACTCCTCCTTCTCCATTCCCGGAACGGAGGCCCAGAAGGCCTTCGACCTGCTGGAACAGCGCTTCCCCGGGGCGAGCGCCGACGGAGCGACCGCACGCGTCGTCTTCAAGGCACCGTCCGGCGAGAAGATGACGGACGCCGGCCACAAGGCGACCGTCGAGAAGACCGTCGACGAACTGTCGGACGGCTCCGAGGTCGCCTCGGTCGCCGACCCCTACACCGGCAACGCCGTCAGCAAGGACGGCACCATCGCCTACGCCTCGGTGAAGTACGACGTCTCCGGCATGGAGCTGGAGGAGTCCACCAAGGACGCCCTGGAGGACGCCGCCCAGCAGGCGCGCGACGCCGGGCTGACCGTCGAGGTCGGCGGTGACGCGCTCCAGGCCGTCCCGGAGACCGGGGCCACCGAGGTCATCGGCATCGCGGTCGCCGCCGTCGTCCTGGTCATCACCTTCGGCTCCCTGGTCGCGGCCGGGCTGCCCCTGCTCACCGCCCTGATCGGCGTCGGTATCGGCGTCTCCTCGATCACCGCGCTGGCCAGTGCGCTCGAACTGGGCTCGACCACCTCGATCCTGGCCATGATGATCGGCCTCGCGGTCGGCATCGACTACGCCCTGTTCATCGTCTCCCGCTACCGCGCCGAACTCGCCGAGGGGCGTGAGCGCGAGGAGGCCGCCGGACGGGCGGTCGGCACCGCCGGATCGGCCGTCGTCTTCGCGGGTCTCACCGTCGTCATCGCCCTGGTGGGCCTCGCGGTCGTCAACATCCCGATGCTCACCAAGATGGGCATAGCCGCCGCCGGCACCGTCGCCATCGCGGTCCTGATCGCGCTCACGATGATCCCCGCGCTGCTCGGCTACGCCGGCCGCAGGGTCAAGCCCGCCGGGGCGAAGGGCAAGCGGCTGGGCCGCTCCCGCAAGAGCGAACCGGATCCGGACGCGCCGAAGCCGGACCAGCCGGCCGGACAGCCGAAGGCCAACCTGGGCACCCGCTGGGCGAGCTTCGTCGTCCGCCGCCCCCTCGCCGTCCTCCTCCTGGGCGTCATCGGCCTCGGCGCCGCCGCGGTCCCCGCGGCCTCCCTGGAACTGGGCCTGCCCGACGACGGCTCCCAGCCGACGTCCACGACCCAGCGCCGCGCCTACGACCTGCTCTCCGAGGGCTTCGGCCCCGGCTTCAACGGCCCCCTGATGGTCGTCGTCGACGCGAAGGGCAGCGACGCGCCCAAGGACGCCTTCAGCGACGTGGCGGGCAAGATCGAGGGCCTCGACGGCGTCGTGGCGGTGACCCCGCCCGCACCCAACAAGGGCGGCGACACCGCGACGATCACCGTGATCCCGGACTCCAAGCCGTCCTCCGTGCAGACCGAGGACCTGGTGCACTCCATCCGTGACGCGGGCGGCGACATCGAGGCGAAGACCGGCGCCGAGACCCTGGTCACCGGCTCGACGGCGATGAACATCGACGTCAGCGAGAAGCTCAACGACGCGCTGGTGCCGTACCTGGTCCTGGTCGTCGGCCTGGCCTTCCTGCTCCTCATCGTGGTCTTCCGCTCGATCCTGGTCCCGCTGAAGGCGGCCCTCGGCTTCCTGCTCTCCGTCATGGCGGCGCTCGGCGCGGTCGTCGCGGTCTTCCAGTGGGGCTGGCTGTCCGGCCTGATGGGCGTCGAGGAGACCGGCCCGGTCATGTCGATGATGCCGATCTTCATGGTCGGCGTGGTCTTCGGCCTGGCCATGGACTACGAGGTCTTCCTGGTCACCCGCATGCGGGAGGCCTACGTCCACGGCGAGAAGCCGAACCAGGCGGTCGTCACCGGCTTCAAGCACGGCGCCCGGGTCGTCACCGCCGCCGCGGTGATCATGATGGCGGTCTTCGCGGGCTTCATCGGCTCCAGCGAGTCCATGGTCAAGATGATCGGCTTCGGCCTCGCGATCGCCGTCTTCTTCGACGCGTTCGTCGTCCGCATGGCCATCGTCCCGGCGGTCCTCGCCCTGCTCGGCAAGAAGGCCTGGTGGCTGCCGAAGTGGCTGGACCGCGCGCTGCCCAACGTGGACGTCGAGGGCGAGGGCCTGCGCTCCGGCGACGAGCGGGGCTCCGGCCCCGACGAGGACCGGGAGCTGGTGCGCGCCTGACCACCTGACCGTCACCTCCGGCAGGGGGTGACCCGACCAGCCGGTGAGGGCTTCCGTGGGGACGGGGCCGCCCTCACCGGCTTCCCCCTGTTCAGGGGGCCCGCGACCGGCCGCACAACCGGGTCGCCCGTGCGTCGCACGCACCGCTACGGTGCCCTGCATGACGACGACCGACGACGCCTCCGAGTCCACCGCCGCCCACCCCCGCTTCGCCGCCGCCCTGCGCGAACTCGGCCTCGGCGACCTGGCCGCACGGGCCCGGCGCTTCCCGGAGGCCACCCGCACCGCCACCGAGGCCGCCGCCGCGATCGGGTGCGAGCTGAGCCAGATCTGCAAGTCGCTCATCTTCGCCGCGGACGGCGTGCCCGTACTCGTCCTCATGGACGGCGCCTCCCGCGTCGACCTGGACCGGGTCCGCGAGGAACTCGGCGCCGAGAAGGTCACGCGGGCCAAGGCCGACGTCGTACGGGAGACGACCGGGTACGCGATCGGCGGGGTGCCGCCCTTCGGGCACCGGACCAGGACCCGGGTGCTCGCCGACCGGTCCCTGCTCGGCCACGAGACCGTCTGGGCCGCCGCCGGCACGCCGTACGCCGTCTTCCCGATGGAGCCCAAGGAGCTCGTCGCCACCGCCGGGGCCACCCTCGTGGACGTGCGCGAGCGCTCCGCGTGACCCCACTGGTCACCGCCGCCGTCCTGCTCGCCGCGGTCACCCACGCCGGGTGGAACGCCATCGCCCACCGGATCACCGACAAGCTGACCGGGTTCGCGCTGATCTCGGGCGGCGGGATGTTCATCGGGCTCGCGCTGCTGCCGTTCACGGCGTTCCCGGCGGCCGGGGCGTGGCCCTACCTCCTGGTCTCCGCCGCCATCCACATCGCCTACTACGCCCTGCTGATGCGGTCCTTCCGGCTGGGCGACTTCGGCCAGGCCTACCCGATCGCCCGCGGCAGCGCGCCGCTGCTGGTCACCGTCCTCGCCGCGGTCTTCGCCCACGAGGTGCCGGACGGCTGGGCGGCCGGGGGCATCCTGGTCTCCTGCGCGGGGCTGACCGGCGTCGCCCTGTGGGGGCTGCGGGGACGGCGGCCCGACTGGGCGGCCATCGGCGCGGCCCTGGCCACCGGGGTGACCATCGCGGCGTACACGGTCGTCGACGGCCTCGGCGTACGCGCCTCCGGGACCTCCCTCGGGTACATCGCCTGGCTGATGGCGGTGCAGGGGACGGTCCTCCCGGCGTACTTCCTCTACCGCCACCGCGCCGGTGCCCCGGCGCTGCTGCGGCCGTACGCCCGTCTCGGACTGCTCGGCGCGGCGATGTCCGTCACCGCCTACGCCCTGGTCCTGTGGGCCCAGACCCGCGCCGAACTCGCGCCCATCGCCGCCCTGCGCGAGTCGTCAGTCAAGCTTCGCTCAGGCTGCGTTTCCCATTGGTACGAAGACTGCCGAGCTCAGCGGCCTTGCGCCGTCGTACAGGCGCATCCCATTGCCCCTGGGCCAGCCGCCCTTGACCGCCCGGGCCTTCCCGCTGTGCGCGAACCCGCCGTCTGTCCAACGTGAGAGTCTCAGACCGCGTTCCTGGGGATGCTCACCGCAGAAAACTGCGATGAACCAGAAAGCAGGGGGTGGTGCGTGTGCGACGGGGTGCGCGCGAAGTCATGCTCACTCGACAAGGCGTTGGTGCTATTGCGGCGGCATCGCTGGCCGCATTCGGTCTACTAAGTGCAGCATTTCAGGTTGCTCTCGCAGTATGGCCAAGCCTGACCCAACATGACATATGGATTTTGATATTGCTGGCCAGCAGCTGTCTCGCCGCAGGAGTCTGGCATGCCTGGCCAAAATTCGAAACAGATCACAGGTATAGGTATCCGGATTTTGCGATCCAGGTGAAATGTGGAGACGTACTGGATGAGCCAGAGAACGTGATTATTGGCTTCACAGACACTTTTGATACCGACCTTGAGGGTGGGATCGTAATCAGTCCTCGAAGCGTGCAAGGCCAATTTCAAGAAAGATACTACATCGGCTCTACCGGGAATCTTGATTCTGATCTAAGCAGACGGTTGTCTGGCGTTCAACTGAGTGCGTCAGAGGACGTCGATAATAAACGGAGGGGAAAACGAGATCGGTATCCAATAGGAACGACGGTGATGCTTGAGCGGTCAGGAAAACGATTCTACGCTGTAGCCTACGGGTACATGAGAAATGACTTGCGAGTTAGTTGTTCCGTGGATGCGCTCTGGGCGAGCCTTACGGCGGCTTGGAACTCAGTCCGGGTTCATGGCGGGCTCGATCCGGTAGCCATCCCTGTAATAGGCTCGGAGTTGGCGCGAGTGGGGTCGCTGGATCGAACAAGTCTGATTAAGATGATCGCTCTCTCGTTCGTTGCCTCATCGCGCGAGGAGATAGTGTCTCGGAAATTGACTATCGTAGTGCATCCGAAAGATCGCCATGCTGTGAACTTGGTAGATGTGGAGAGGTTCCTTAGAACACTCTGACCGTAGCGGCGGTGAGGTCGGCACCGCCACGACCAGAGATTGCCCCGATTTCTGCTGGGTGAGCTAGGTGAATTTATACAAAGATTGCCATCGGCAAAATTTGAACCGCCGGGTGCCTGACAAACGGTTCGTTAGACTGCAAGTTGAATCCCGGGATATTGGTCATGGCGTCGGTCACAGAACCTGACATGTCTTCCATCTTCCCCACGACACTTCGACGCGAAAGATTAATGGACTCGCCCTCACGTACCACGCGGGTGACCTTACCCAAGACGATGAAGTCCCCCGAGCTGAGTTTTTCCGCTACGGCGGCGTCGTAGTATTCTGACGACACAGTCAGAACCGCCCTAACTCCTGATGCTGTCTCAAGAACAACGTCGTGAATGGGTGACGATTCCAACTCTTCCTTCATCTTCCTCATGAACCTCATCTCGATGCTTTGTTCGAACTGTCGGAACTGCTCTGCCATCTCGGCGTATGGGTGCGCTTCGTTCTGGCCTGCTTGCTCGCGATTTTGCGGGTTCCCTGACCTACGGCTCGCAGATTTCTGAGAGCGCTTTTCCTCAACGCTTTGAGAAATGTCTCCCATATATGACATCGCCTGAGTGAAGATAGCCAGCATTTCTTCCAAAGGATTACCCGTGTACCGGCCTGAGAGCTTTACGAAAGTGCCGGGCGTGACCGCGGCCAACTGGTCTCGGTTCTCGAGCGCCAGGATTGCATCGTCCTGGTGAAGAAAAGCATAAAGCCCATTGAACAGGCTGGCTGCGGTGTGGTGACGCGCCACTTTGGTCTCAGCAGTTTCGGCAACAGGGTGGCCGCCTTCCGTGCTAAGGGAGGATTCCAATCCCAGAAGCGCCCCCAAGGAAGGTAGCTTCATCTCGCCTTCGCGGTTTGGCTTTCCCGATCGTAGCTTTTCTTTCTGGACGGTCTGCTCGCTGGAGAGGTGCACCCCTCCCTCGAGGTAGGCAAGGAAACTAACCATCATCTGCACGTCGAGGTATAGGGGGTGAGCCAGTTCGTAGTCAGCCATGTCATTAGGCTTAGCACACACGCGCTGTGACGTGCGGCTGTTTAGATGCAAGTTAGATCGAACGAAGGGGCCGGGAGGCTGGTGACGCAGATGGTGGGGCGAATCGGGCAAATGCCCTACATATAGCGGAAGGGGACCTCTGGGGATGCCAGGCTCCCTCCCGAGGTGGCAACGTCAGCGCGACCTGGTCGATAGCGCGATTGCCCGCCTTTTCGGTGATGTGCCCCCTCGCTGTCAGTGCGTGCCCTTAGTCTGTTGTTCATGGCTCTGCAAACAATCACATTGAGCGTTTTGATCGCATCTCCGGGCGACACGGCCTCCGAGCGTGACCTCGTTGAGGATGTAATTCGTAGCTGGAACAGTGATCACACGCTGCGACGCAAGGTTCACATGCTGCCGTTGCGGTGGGAGTTGGACGCTGTTCCGATGATGGGGCGTAATGATGCCCAGCAGGAGATTAATGAGCAGTTTGCTGATGCGGCGGACATTGTAATTGCGGTATTCAACAGTCGTCTTGGTAAGGCGACTGCTCGTGCAGCCTCTGGCACGGCAGAGGAGATTCTCCGGGCTCGTGAACGTGGTGCTGTGGTTCATGTCTTCTTTTCCGAAGGTTCTGTGCCGCGCGACCATGATCCTGATCAGCTCAAATCGCTAAAAGAATTCCGATTGGAAATGCAGGAGTACGGTCTGACGGGAACCTATGTCTCCCCAGACGACCTCGTCACCAAAGTGCGCAGAAGCCTAGAGCGTGACGCCTACGATTTGAGTGATTTGAGTCACGATGATGCTGAGGCTCCTGCCTCGGTTTCGGGAGCGATTTTGCGGTCCACTTATCTCTTCGATCGAGAGCCGGTGACCGATAATCGCGGGCGAGTGAAAATGAAGTCAGTGAGAGAACGCCTCCGCGTGGAGAATCTGGGCGACACGGTCGCAGAAGATGTAGAGCTGGAGCTTCGCTCTGCTGCGGAAGGGGAGGCTCCAATCGTGTTCGGAGACATGACGGCATCGAGCATCCTCCCTCGCTCGCACGTCGATTTTCCAGTAGCAGCAACGGGGCTAGGGTTCGCCCTGCAGGGGACCGTGGTACATCGGTGGACTGAGGGTGGACAAGCTCACGAAGAGGAGCAGACGATCTCGTGGACATAGATGACTTCGAATGCTTTCGTACCTTCGTGGCCCGTAACTCTTCGCGATAGGTGGGTGATTGCGAAGCGGCCTCCAGTGGTCGCCAGGCCTTACTCGCTCGTAGGCGGGTAGCGTCAGCGTGTGTTCGGCGTGCGTCGGGTTGGTCACCCGTGACGCACCCGATTGATCGCGCGACTAGGGGAGCTGGTACGGGCATGGCGGTTGACGCTGCTCGATCGGACGAGGGGTTCACGTCGGCGGCGGTTACGCGGGTGATGGTTGCCGCGTGCCGGGCAGTGGGCCTCAACGACAGAGGCGCTGCGTTGATCCGGCTTGGTGAGAACGCGCTGTTCCGGCTGACTGAGGCACCGGTGATCGTCCGCGTGGCTCGGGGGCGGGAGTGGCTGCCAACGGCGCAGAAGGAAGTTGCAGTTGCCCGGTGGTTGGAAGAAGAGGGGGTGTGTGCGGCACGCATCGTGGAGGATGTGGAACAGCCCCTGCTGATCGACGGGCATCCGGTGACGTTCTGGCACCGGATCGTGGAGGGTGATCGGAAGGCTGCCTACGGGGAACTGGGGGCGGCGCTGCGTGACCTTCACTCGCTCAAGGCGCCGGCCAGGCTTGAGCTGCCTCGCTTTGACCCCTTTGGTAAGCAAGAGCTGCGGATCGATCGTGCGCCGATTCCCGAGGATGACCGGATGTTTCTGCGGAAGCGGTGGCGTGAACTGCAGGATCGGTATGCCGAGCTGAGGTTTGAGACTCCTCGGGGGCCGGTGCACGGGGATGCTCACGTGCAAAACCTGATGGTGGACGACCGTGGGCAGGTGGTGCTGATCGACTTCGAGGCCTTCTGCTACGACCACCCTGAGTGGGATCTGATGGTCACCGCTGTTGAGCATCACAGCCTTGGGTGGCAGAGCGACGAGCAGTACGCCGACTTCGTGAGTGCGTATGGGCGGGACCTGTACGACTGGCCCGGTTACGAGACGCTGCGCGGTCTTCAGGAGTTCGGTATGACGACGTGGCTCATGCAGAACATCCGGGAGGACGAGAGGACGGCTGCGGAGTATCGCCGGCGTATCGCGGCCCTTCGTGATGATGCTGCTCCGCGGGATTGGCGTCCCTGGTAGGGGGCTACTCGTCGTCGTCCAGGCGAGCCAGTGCATCGCGCACCTGGTCGTTGAAGGCGGCCACCACGGGGTTGCCCCCGTGTCCGCTGACCTCGGCCTGGAAGTCGGTGACGTAGCGCTGGAAGCGGTTTGACTGGAGGCTGTCGCCGCCGTCCACGGCCAGGCTGGCTGTCTGGACGGCGGCTTCGAGTTCGCCGTTGAGCAGCTGGCTCTGGGCGAGCACCATGCGGCAGAACCCTAGTGTGCGGGCGTACTTCGGGTCGGTGCTGTCCACGGCTCGCTGTGCCTGCTCGACGGCCTCGCGTCGCATCTTGAGGTCGCGGAAGCAGTGGCAGAGTTCGCCCATGAGTTCCGCTGAGTCGAAGTAGCCCAGCCATGCCGGGTCTTCTCCGGCGTCTGCGCGCTCGAAGTGGCGTTCCGCTTCGTTCATGGCGCGTCCGGCGGCGATTCGGTCTCCTGCGTTCGACAGGGCGCGCGCTTCCATGGCGGCGTAATTCGCCATGGCACGTGGGGTGGCTCTTCCCTTGGCTCCCTCGACGGCGGCTCGGGCCAGTTGGATGGCCTGGGGGTGGTGGCCGAGGTAGTTGGCCTGGTGGCTGAGGTTGCCGAGGATGCGGGCGCCGAACATGCGGTCGTCGATGACCTGGGACAGGCGCAATGTGGAAGTCAGGTAGCGGTGGGCGAGCCGGTGGTTGCCGGTGTCGTACGCGGTCCATGCGAGGAGCTGGGACACCTCGGCGGCTGCGCCGTAGAGCGCGGTGCCTACCTTCTGGCTGTAGCTCGCGCTGAGCAGGGGGAGGACTTCGTGCCGGAAGTAGTGGCGTAAGGCGCGGTGGCCGTGGCCGCCTCCGTACTTGAAGTCGAGTTGCATGAACATGTCCGCTGCGTCTCGGATTGCCCGGACGTCGCGCATGCCGATTCGCTGGTGTGCCGGCCTGTCGGCCTGGATGCCGTCGGGCCTGCTGATCATCCACGACAGGACGGTGGAACTCAGGTCCGTGTCGGCGACGATCAGACCTCCGTCGTCCGGTGTGTCTTCGGCGCGTTCCTGGGCTAGTCCGTCAAGCATGGACAGCGCGTCAGGGACAGTGCTCGGGTATCCGACTGAGTCCGGGGTGGGTTGCTTCGCGTGATCGAAGAAGCCGAGATCGCCGGGCGTGACGCGGCGGTTCAGCTTGGCACTGAGGACATCGGCCATGATCGCTGCAGTCTGAGGCTGGATGCCTGCGCCGTCGCGCCAACGCTGGACGGCGACGTGAGTGGTTCCCAGGGGCACGCCGCGTTGCGTTGCGGCGTCCTTCATTCGTTTCGCAAGCCCTTTGTTCGAGACCTGCGCTTCGTTCATGACGGCGATCAGTTGCGCGTTCGGCTCTCGGCTCATGCTCCCCTGCCAGCCCGAGAAATGACGGCGAGTGTTCATCGTGTCACAACGTGAGGGGTTGGGGGGTTCATTGGTGAACTCCCGCGGGCTTTGCCGGTGTTCATCTGAACCCCCCGGTGGACACTCCCGGTCAGACGCCGTTCGCCGTGTACTGACTTCCGCGTAGCAAGTGGTCCGGGAAGGGGCCGTCGAAGCTGACAAGGGGACGTCATGGACGCGAGGAAAACGCGGCAGCGCGAGCATGTGGGTGCGGAGATCGAGGCGTTCGCCCATTGGTTCGCGAAGCCTGATCTCTCCGCAGGGCACTTCTTGACTGTGACCCTCTTTGCGGAGGCCGCCGACTCGGCGCGCGTGGCGCGAGACATGACGGCCGTGTTCCTGCGGGGCGCAGGTGCGGATGCAATGGTGGACGACGCTCGGTTGATCGTCTCGGAACTGGTCGGCAACGTGGTGAATCACGTCGTGCCGGAACCTGCTCTGGCTCAGCCTGGCGGTTCCCGTCGTATGGACGTGAGCTTCAAGCTGTGGCCGAAGTGGCTCTTCATCGGGGTCACGAATGAGGACTCGACACCACCGCTTCTCCCTGTGGGAGATGTCTTCTCACCTGGGCTGATGGGTGAGCTGTCAGAGGCAGTGCTGCCCGACAACGGTCGAGGGCTGCTGATCGTTCAGCGGCTGGCGTCCGCTGTCTGGTGGACGCCGGGAGACGGCGGCGGCAAGACGGTGTGGTGCCGCATGGATGTGGCCCAAGGAGCAGAGGCCGGCTCACCTCGTTGATCTCCGGGCCGTCGCCTCCGGAACACTCCTTCGCGATCAGGAGCGGAGCGGCGGCCCGGACACCGGCCGGAGTCTGACCTCTCCGGCCCACGGGGCGCGGTCCCTTGCGAACTGTCTACCGGGTTCCCCACCCGGCCAAGGGGCCGCGCTTCACAACCTCATACCGAGACCGGACCACCCCCGCGCCTGGCAGCAACCGGGGTGGTCCGGGAGGGGACACAGCGTTCCCCGGTGCCCGATGGTACCGGGGTCGCTGTGCTGTCTACACGCCCCGGGCCACGAAGAGTTGACGATCCGTCGGTTTAGCGGATGGGAGTGGCCAAGTGACTGGCGCGGGTGAGGATTGGCTTCGTGACGGCCTCGACGACATCGCGGACGCGGGGTCGGGTCTGTGGGTGCGTGGGGTCGATTACGTCGGGGGCTGGCGGTCGGCGCGTGAGTCTGCGGATCGGCTGAATCGTGCGCTTCTGGGTGCGGGCTTCGAGTTGTCCGCGGTGCGGGCCGTGGCGTCGGCGGACGAGGCGGGGCACGGTGTGGTGCGCCTGGCGGGCTGGCCGGAGACGGCGGATCGGCTCGCCGTGCTCCTGGAGGCGCTGGCTGGCCACGACGGCGGTGCGCGGTGATGGGCGCCGGGGTGGGTGAGTGGCGCACGTGGGCACGTCGTTGGGTGGAGAGACTTTGGGCGGGAGCTGCCATGGGGCGAGTGAACAGGGGGCCTTACGCTCGCCCGGCGAATCGGGCAGGCACTGGTCCTGCCCGCGTTTGTGCCCGATGGGCCCCCTGTTCTTCGAGGCTCGCCCCATGGTGGCTGCCTAAAGTCTCGGAACCCGGCGACCCCCAGCCGACCACGCCCCGGCCCTCGGCGGGCGGGCGTTGCCTCGACTCCCTGGCCGTGCTGCGGTGTGGGGCGTCGGGCGACCGGACGGGACCGGCGGTCACGCCGCATGCCCGGCCGGGGCGGCCGGGCGCCCCGGCGCGCCGCAGGCGCGCCCTTGAGGAAGTGAAGGTGGTTTCGACCGATCGTCGTTGCTGGTCAGGT
>NZ_BEWB01000024.1 GCF_003112555.1 Streptomyces coelicoflavus
TGGCCGCAGTCCTGGCCACCGCCGACGCGGATGACGACGTGGAGTGGACGGTCTCGCTGGACTCCACCATCTGCCGGGCCCATCAGCACGCGGCTGGGGCCGTGAAAAGGGGGCTGCGCGACGGTCGGAACCCGACGATCACGCACTCGGACGTTCTCGTGGCGGCCTGAGTACGAAGGTACATCTGGCCAGCGATAACCGGGCACGGCCGTTGGCCCTCTACGTCACCGCTGGTCAGGCGGGTGATGCTCCGGCATTCGAGGCCGTCATGGCGAGAATCCGCGTCCCGCGACGCGGACTCGGCAGGCCCCGGACTCGACCGGAGACCGTCCTCGCGGATCGCGCCTATTCTTCCCGCGCGATCCGTAGCCATCTCCGACGGCGAGGCATCCGCGCCGTCATCCCGCAGCCTGCCGACCAGGTCGGACACCGCCTGCGGAGAGGGCGAGCCGGAGGCCGGCCACCAGGCTTCGACGCGGAGGCGTACAAGCAGCGCAACACCGTCGAACGGTGCATCAGCCGCTTGAAGCAGTGGCGTGGTCTGGCGATGCGCACGGACAAGCTTGCCCTGGCCTACGAGGCTGCTTTGCACTTGGCGGCCATCCTGATCTGGTCCCGCTCGACGCGGTGATCAGAGCAGCTCGTGCACGACCAGACGCGACTGCCTCCCTGAAAAGACGCTTCGCAGGGCTCGAGCTTCGCGGTTCCGGGCCGCGAAGACTCCTCGTTTGTCCACGTGCACGACCAGGACGTCATAGCTGTCGATGACCTCGGAGATGCCCCGCGTCTGGATGGTGTCCCGCCAGGCTTCCGTGTTCCGGCCAAACCACTCCGGCAGTCCGCAAGGCTCAGCCACGGCGTCCCAGAAGTCATCGAGCATCTCGATCGACCTACCCCGCAGGTCAACCACCAGCTCCGACTCAATCCTCTTGGCCATCACGACAGAGTAATCGGCCCTCATCCAAGGCGTCAGACCTCCAAAGAGACAGGACCGCTGGCCCAGCAGGCCGCCTGACCCGCCGGTAGCGGCCCTCGGGCGCCCTCAGGAGGCGGCCACGTGGGCCACGACACGGAAGACGCGGAAGGGGCCCGGAGCGGTGAAGCTCCGGGCCCCTTCGCCTGCGTGCGCGGTGCGTACGCGGACGGCTACCGTCAGGCAGCAGCGCCGCCGCGGCCGTTCATCAGACGCGGCAGGAAGCGGAAGCCGATGCCGCCGGCGATCATCGTCGCGGCGCCGACCAGCAGGAACGTGGTCTCCGCTGCACCGGTCTCGGCGAGCTCCTTGCCGTCACCCTGAGCGGCGTTGTTGGAGGAGGCCGGAGCCTGCTCGCCGGTGTCGGTCAGGGCCGAGGAGCCCTGGTCCTGGGTGACGTTGTCGTTGCCGCCGCCGTCGGGGGAGGTGTTGTCGCCGCCACCACCGTTGCCGCCGCCGTTGCCGTTTCCGTTGTCGCCACCGTTGCCGTTGTCGCCGCCGTTACCCGGGTCGGTCGGGTTCGTCGGGTCGGTGGTGCCCGGGTCGGTCGGGTCCGTGGGATCCGTGGGGTCGTCCGTGGGGTCCGTCGGGACGGTCGGGTCGTCCGTCGGGTCCGTGGGAACCGTGGGGTCGTCCGTCGGGTCCGTCGGGACGGTCGGGTCGTCCGTCGGGTCCGTGGGAACCGTGGGCTCGTCCGTCGGCTCGTTCGGGTCCGTCGGGATGGTGGGCGGGTCCGTGGGCTCGTCGTCGTCGCCGAGGCTCACACCCAGGCCGACACCGCTGGAGTCCGCGCTGACGCCGATCTCGAGCGCCGAGGCGGCGCCGGCGGCGGTCAGCGAGGCGCCGGCCGCGATCACTGCGCCGGCCGCGATGCGCGCGACACGGATGCGCGTCTTCTTCGTCATGTAGTTGCTACCCCCAGTAGCCGATTAGTCGGTGAGGCCGCACTCGGGGGCCGTGATCGACGGGGGGCGGCTGCGTGTGTGCTCGAGCCCCCCGGTTCACATGCGCCCCAGAAATACGCATGCCGCGCCTCACCATTCCGAATGTTCAAAGCAACGTCAAGGCCATTGCGTACGCGATGTCCAGGTAAGGGACGTATGCCGGACACAAAGGGTGTGAGTGTGATGCAAAACCCAGACATCACCGGCGAACAGCGGGCAGACAAAAGGCAACTGCCGCCCGAAGAGCGGCAGTTGCCTTGTCGACAAAGCGGCGATTCCGATTGCCGTTACTTCTCCCGCTGCTTGCGCCAGCGAATACCGGCCTCGAGGAAGCCGTCGATCTCGCCGTTGAACACGGCCTCGGGGTTGCCCACTTCGTGCTCCGTGCGCAGGTCCTTGACCATCTGGTACGGGTGCAGCACGTACGAACGCATCTGGTTGCCCCAGGAGTTGCCCCCGTCGCCCTTGAGGGCGTCCATCTTGGCCTGCTCCTCCTGGCGGCGCCGCTCCAGGAGCTTGGCCTGGAGGACGTTCATGGCGGTGGCCTTGTTCTGGATCTGCGAGCGCTCGTTCTGGCACGAGACGACGATGCCGGTGGGGATGTGGGTCAGGCGCACCGCCGAGTCGGTGGTGTTGACGCCCTGGCCGCCGGGGCCGGAGGACCGGTACACGTCCACGCGCAGCTCGGACTCGTCGATCTCGATGTGGTCGGTCTGCTCGACCACGGGCAGGATCTCGACGCCCGCGAAGGAGGTCTGGCGGCGCCCCTGGTTGTCGAAGGGCGAGATGCGCACCAGCCGGTGGGTGCCCTGCTCGACGGAGAGGGTGCCGTAGGCGTACGGCGACTGCACGGCGAAGGTGGTCGACTTGATGCCGGCCTCTTCCGCGTACGACGTCTCGTAGACCTCGGTCTTGTAGCCGTGCTGCTCGGCCCAGCGCAGGTACATGCGCTGGAGCTTCTCGGCGAAGTCGGCGGCGTCCACGCCACCCGCCTCGGCGCGGATGTTGACGAGCGCCTCGCGCGCGTCGTACTCGCCCGAGAGCAGGGTGCGGACCTCCATCTCGTCCAGCGCCTTGCGGACGGCCGCGAGCTCGGACTCGGCCTCGGCACGGGTGTCCGGGTCGTCCTCCTCCTCGGCCATCTCGAAGAGCACGCCGAGATCGTCGATCCGGCCGCGCAGGGCCTCGGCCTTCCGCACCTCGGCCTGGAGGTGGGAGAGCTTGCTCGTGATCTTCTGCGCCGCCTCGGGGTCGTCCCACAGGGAGGGCGCGGCCGCCTGCTCCTCGAGCACGGCGATGTCTGCCCTCAACTTGTCGAGGTCCAGGACGGCCTCGATCGACTCCATGGTCGAGGAGAGGGACTTCAGCTCTTCGGATACATCGACGACTGCCACGCATCCAGCGTAACGGCTCCGTCCACCGGTCCACGCCGGGCGGGTCCGGGCGCGGACGCCGGCGGCGGTCCGGGGCTCAGGGAGCGGCCGGTGCCGAGTTCCGCGTGTCCTGGGGGCCGCCGCCCTCCTCGTCACCGCCCGTGGCCAGCCACGTACCGACGCCGACCGCGGCCACCAGGGCGACCGCGCCCGCGCTCACGGCGATGCGGCGCCGGCGCGCGGCGGCGCGGTTGCGGGCCGAGCCGGGGCGCGGGGCGCCCGAGGCGCGCGGGGCGCGTGCGGTGCCGCGGGCACCGCCGGCCAGCTCGTCCGGGGCGGGGACGCGCATCGAGGTGTGGGTGTCGCGGTTGGAGTCGGCCGGCTTGGCCCCCGGCACCAGGGGCACCGCGCCCCGGCGCCGGACGGGCTCCGCGGCGGACGCGGGAGCGGCCGGGGACGCCGGGGACTCGTCGGGGCCGTCCTCCTGCTGCTCGGCGTCGGGCTCGTCGACGTCCAGCGGGCCCATGCCGACGAGCATCGGCAGCAGCTCGCGCAGCCGGGCGCTCAGCTCGGAGGCGCGCAGCCGGGAGGCCGGGGCCTTGGCGAGACACTGGACGAGGAGCTGCCACAGCTCGTCCGGGATGCCGGGGAGCGGGACGACCGTCTCGGTCACGTGGCGGCGCAGTACCGCGCCGGGGTGGCCGCCGCCGAACGGCGTGAAGCCGGCCAGCAGCTCGTACAGGACCGTGGCGAGCGCGTAGATGTCGACCGCCGCGCGCGGGGGCAGGCCCTCGACGATCTCGGGGGCCAGGTAGTCGGGCGTGCCGATGATCTTCGTGGCGCGGGTGCGGCGCGGGGTGTCGATGAGCTTGGCCACCCCGAAGTCCGTCAGCAGCGCCGGGTGCGAGCCGCCGGGGCCGAGCGGGCCCTGCATGTCGAGCAGCACGTTCTCGGGCTTGACGTCGCGGTGCACGACCCCGGCGGCGTGGGCCGCGGCCAGCCCGTCGGCCACGTCGGCGACGACGGCCACCGCGGCCTCGGGCGCCAGGCGCCGCTCCCGGTCGAGGCGGGTGCGCAGGTCGGTGCCGCGGACCAGGTCCATGACCAGCGCGAGGTCGTTGCCGTCGACCACCAGGTCGCGCACGGAGACGACGTGCGGGTGCTCCAGGCCGAGCAGGGCGGTGCGCTCCTGCACGAAGCGGGAGACGAGTTCCTGGTCGGACGCCAGGTCCTCGCGCAGCAGCTTGATCGCGACGGGTCCGTCGGGACCCTCGCCCAGCCACACCGTGCCGGCGCTGCCCCGCCCGAGGATCTGGTGGGCGGTGTACCGGCTGCCGATCTTCCGTGCCAAGACTGCTCCTACCGACGCGTGTTGCGCCTAAAAGTACGCGCCTGAGGAGCCGACCTTCACCGCGGAGGCGGAAATCACCCTCCGGATGTCGACAAGTCTCCAGACTCGGCCCGGCTCAGCCGCCGGTGGAGCTTCCGCCGCCGGAGCCGCCCAGGTCCCCGATCCAGTCGGTCACGGTGGTGAACCAGTCGCTGAGCTGCGCCCAGTACCCCTTGCCCGTGCCGATCCAGTCCTGGAGCGGGCTCAGCTCCCAGACGAGCCAGCCGGCCACGAAGAGGACGACGATCGTGACCAGGCACCCCTTGAGGCAGCCGAGGCCGGGGATGCGCATGGGGTTGGCGCTGCGCTGCCGCGGCGGCCTGGGCTCACGCCGGGGCTGCTGCGGCTCGGGCACGGGCGGCGGGGCGTACCGCTGCGGCTGGGGCCGTTGCGGCTGCGGGGCCTGGGGCTGCGGGGTGGCGTACCGCTGCGGCTGTTGCTGCTGCGGGTAGCCGTAGCCGGGCTGCTGGGGCGGCGGGCCCTGCGGGGCCTGCTGCGGCGGACGGGAGACCTGCCGCTGGGGGCGGCGGCGCAGCGGGTCCTGGTTGGGGTCGAGGTACTGGACCTGCGTCTGCTCGTTGCGGTCGCGGGCGGCGCGCAGCTGGTTCTGCCAGGGGTGCGGGTCCTCGGGCCCGCCCTGCCCCGGGGCACCCGGCCCGCCCGGCGGCACGGGCGGCATGACGGCGGTCGGGTCGGCGGCCCCGGTGTTCGGGAGCACGGCGGTGGGGTCGGCGGCGCCGGCCGGGCCTCCGGTGTGCGGCAGGACGCTGGTCGCGCCGTTCGGGTCGTAGCCGCCGTCGGGGCTGCCGGGGACCTGCGCGGGCGCCGGGTCGGGGGCGAGGAGCACGCCCACGCTCTCGGCGGCGCCGATCTGCGCGCTGTTCGCGTGCACGCCGATGCCCTCGGCGACGACGCGCAGGCCGCGGGCGAGGTTCTCGGCGCTGGGGCGCTCGTCCGGGTTCTTGCGCAGGCAGCGCTCGATGACCGTCCACAGCGGGTCGGGGACGGTGGAGGGGCGGCGCGGTTCGGCGCTCAGGTGCTGGTGCAGCACCTCGAGGGCGGAGCCGCCGCCGAACGGGGGCCGGCCGGTGACCAGCTCGTACAGCAGGATGCCGGCGCCGTACACGTCGACGGCGGAGGTCTGCGGGCGGCCCTCGGCGGACTCCGGCGCGACGTACGCGGGCGTGCCGACGAACTCGTGGGTGCGGGTGAGGCCGGGCGAGTCGGCGAGACGGGCGATGCCGAAGTCGGTGAGCATCGGGTGCATCTCGCCGCCGGTCTGCTTCAGCAGGACGTTGGCCGGCTTCAGGTCGCGGTGGACGACGCCGTCGGCGTGGCTCGCGGCCAGTGCGTCGGCGATCTGCGCGGTGAGCAGGGCCGCCGCAACCGGGGTGAGCGGCCCGTTTTCCCGCAGATAGCGGTGGAGGTCGGGGCCGTCGACGAGATCCATGACGAGGGCCAGCAGCTCGCCCTCGACGACCAGGTCGCGGACCCGGACGATGTTGGGGTGGGTGAGCCGGAGCAGGACGGAACGTTCGCGCAGGAAGCGCATCACGATGTCGGCGTCGCTCGCCAGCTCTTCCTTGAGGACCTTGATCGCGACGGTCTCGCCGGGCTGTCCGGCCACGGCCGCCTCGGCGCCCGCGGTCTCGCGCTGGCGGGCCCGCCAGACGGTGCCCGTGGCGCCGCGGCCGAGGGGCTCCTCGAGGAGGTACTTGCTGCCGACGGGCCGCACGTCATGCGCTCCTAGTTGCTTGCTGGCTGTTCGGACCCACTGTCGCAGAAGCGGTCGGTCGACGGCGGGTCCCAGTCGGACCCCAACTGTAATGCCGCCTCCGGACCACGTTCGAAGGAAAGACGCGCGACCCGGTCCCTTGGTTGCCGCTGCCCGTTCGCGACCGATCCCAAGCGGACGGCATTCGGTCATCCGCGGGGCACCCGTCAGGCATTTTTGGGGGCAGAGCCGACCAATCAAGATCATTTGACGGCGGGCGGCGGGCGCGTTGTCAGTGGCAGGTGCGAGGATGCGTGCAGTACTGGCCGACGTGCTCGTGTGACGGTGGGGGAAGTCCGCGGTGGGGGACCGTGGTGGCGGCTTCCGTCCCGGCGTGCGTGCGCCCGCGCGAAGGGACCGCTTACGGCGATGCAGATCCGGCTGACCGTCGTAGACCCGCTGGGCCCGCATGCCTCGGCTGCTCCCGCCGCCCCGACCGCTCCGGCTGCCGGGGCCGCTGCGGTGGAGAGCCGCCCCGCCCGCTGTGACGTACTCGTCACCGCACCGGCCGGCACGGCCCTGGCCGCGGTCGCCTCCGCACTGGCCGCCACGCTCCCCGGCGAGGGCGCGGGCTCCGGCCAGGTGGTGCTGTACGCGGGCGCGCAGCGCCTCGACGCCCAGCGCAGCACCCTGGGCGAGCCCCCGCTGATCGACGGTGCCGTGCTCTGCCTCGGCGCCCCGGGCGAGCCCGACCCGCACGCCGAGCCGGCGGACGTCCCGGCCCAGCTCCACGTGGTCGCGGGCCCCGACGCGGGCGGCGTCCACCTCCTGCACGGCGGCCAGATCCGGCTCGGCCGCTCCGCCGACGCCGACGTCGCGCTCGACGACCCGGACGTCTCCCGCATGCACTGCGCGGTCACCGTCGGTCCCGACGCCCGCGTCTCGGTCGCCGACCTCGGCTCCACCAACGGCACCACCCTGGACGGCGCCCGCGTGGGCGGCCGTCCGGTCCGCTTCGCGCCGGGCGCGCTGCTGCGGATCGGCGAGTCGGCCCTGCGGCTCGTGCCGGTGCCGCCGGCGGCGGAGGCGCGGGTCGCGACGACACCGGACGGGGAGGGACACGTACGGCTGTCCGGGCACCGGACGCCCGCGTCGGGCGGCGGGGACGGTGACGCGGTGGCCCACGCGCGCGTGGCCGACGGGGCGGAGGGCGACCCGCGCGGGTCCGGTGGGACGGGCGGTGCCGCACCCGGCCCCACGGGCCACGGCACCGGGGCGGACGGCACGGCCCGGCCCGGCGGACGTACCCACCATGCGTACGGCACGTCGGCGGACGGCAGGGGCGCCGCGCCCGTCGAGCCGCCGCAGGTCCCGGGCCAGGGCGGCGCACCCCGCATCGAGAGCCACGGCACCGGCCCCGTGGCGGGCCTGCCCCGGCAGTCCCCCGCGGGAGGCGAGACGCACGGCGGCACGGGGGGCGTGGGGGCGTATCCGGCCGGCGGACCGGGAGCGGGCGGGTACCGCGCTCCGGGCCCGCCCGACGAGGACGCGCACGGCACCGGGCCGTCCACGCCGGGCGCGTACGGCACGAGCGCCCGGGACAGTGGCGCGTACGACACCGGCGCGACCGGTGGGGACGCGTACGGCCCAGGCGCGTACGACCCCGGCGCCCTCGGCGCCGGCGCTTCCCGCACCGGGCGCAAAGGGACCCCCCTGCGCGGGACCGAAGCGCCGCAGGAGGTGCGCCGGCGCGGCGGGATAGGTGCGTGGGCGCGGCGACTGACCGGCGGGCGCGCAGTCGCTCCGGAGACCGGCGCGTCCGACGCCCACGCGTACGACGACGTGGCGGCCCGACCGGCACCGGCGGCCCCGTCCGGCACCTCGCGCGCCCCGGAGACCTGGCCGGACCCCGCCTCACTGCTGCTGACGGCGCTGGGACCGGGGCCCCGGCTGTGGGAGCGCGGCCCGGACCACCCGGAGGCGCTCACCGTACGGCTCGGCACGGCCGACCGGATGGCGCCGGGCGGTGACGTCCCGCTGCCGGCGGTGCCGGTGACCGCCGACCTGCGCGAGGTCGGCGCGCTCGGCCTCGCGGGCCCGCGCGAGCGGCTCACCGGGCTGGCCCGCTCGGTGCTGGCCCAGCTCGCCGCGCTGCACTCGGCCGATGCCCTGGAGATCGTTCTGATCAGCGCGGACCGCTCCCGTCCGCTCGCCGAGCGGAACGCCGAGTGGTCCTGGCTCGGCTGGCTGCCGCAGGTGCGCCCGGGACACGGCCAGGACTGCCGCCTGCTGCTCGCCCACGACCGCGAACAGGCCACGGCCCGCGCCCTCGAACTCCTGCGCCGCCTGGACGACCGCCTCGCGGACGAGGCCCGGTCCGGAGCGCACTCCCCGCAAGCGCCCACGGACCCGGACCCGGCCACCCCGGCCACGGAGACCGCCCGGCGGCAGCCCTCCCGGGCTCGCCCCGGCGAGGGGACCGACCCGGCCGACGGCTTCTCCGGCCCGTTCACCGTGGTCGTCGTGGACGGGGACCCCGGCGGTGCCGACGTGCGCGAGGCGGTGACGCGGCTGGCCCTGGAGGGCCCCCGGGCCGGGATCCACGTCGTGTGTCTCGCCGAGACCGCCCCCGCCTCCCCCACGTCCCCGGTGACACGGACGTACGAGGCGGCCTGCGCGGTGGCGCCGGTGTTCCGGGAGTGCGGTGCCGTGGCGCTGCTCAGCGGCGACGTGGCGACGACCCTGCGGCTGCTGCGCGTCGCCCGCACGGGCACCGGCGCCGGCACGGACACCGGACAGGAGGCGGGCGCCCCGTCCGCTCCCGCCGGCCCGGTCGGTCACGGCACCCTCGGCACGCTGGACGCCGTCTCCCTGCCCTGGGCCGAGCGCTTCGCGCGCGCCCTGGCCCCGCTGCGCACCGACGTCTCCACCACCGGCGGCGAGCACCACGCGCGCGTGTCCGCACCGCTCCCCCGGACGGCCCGGCTCCTGGACGAACTGGGCCTGGCCCGCGCCACCCCCGCCTCCCTGATGGCCCGCTGGGCCGCCGCGGCCGACGACACGTCGTCCCTCGGGGGACGCGCACAGGCGGTGCTGGGCGCCGGTCCGCGCGGTCCCGTCCCGGCCGACCTGGTCGCCGAGGGACCGCACCTGCTGATCGAGGGCCCGCCCGGCAGCGGCCGCACCGAGCTGCTGCGGGCGCTGGTCGCCTCGCTCGCCTCGGCCGAACGCCCCGACCGGCTCGGCATCGTCCTCATGGACGGCCAGGACAGCGTGAGTTCCGGCGGCGCCCACGGCGAGGGTCTGCGCGTGTGCACGGACGTACCGCACGTCACCACCCACCTCACCGCCAACGACCCGGTGCGGATGCGGGAGTTCGCCCAGTCCCTGAGCGCCGAGCTGAAGCGGCGCGCCGAGCTGCTCGGGCGGTCGGACTTCGCCGAGTGGCACACCGGGCGCGAGGTGTCGGGGCGGCTGGTCGCCCAGCGCACCCCGACGCCGCCCGGACCGGCGCCGGCCTCGGACACCGGCTCCGGCTCCGGCTCCGGCTCCGGCTCCGGCTCCGGGGACGTCGAGTCCCCGCCCAGCTCCACCCTCCGACTGCGCCCGGCCGCGGCACGCCGCCGGACGGCGCCCGTCCCGCCGCTCCCCCGCCTGGTCGTGGTCGTCGACGACCTCGACGCCCTCGTCGCTCCCCCGCTCGGTTCCCCGGGGCGCCCGGCCGCGGGGTCGGTGATGCGGGCCCTGGAGGCCGTCGCGCGGGAGGGCGAGCGGCTCGGCGTCCACCTGGTGGCCGCCACCGCCCCCGGCGGCCGCACGGAGAGTACGGAGCCCGCCCTGCGCGCGACCCTGCGCGTCACCCTGGACGCGCCCGTGCCGGGCCCGGACGAACCGACGCCCGGACGCGGCCGGCTGGCCCACCCCGACGGCCGCACCACCGCCTTCCAGGGCGGCCGGGTCACGGGCCGCATCCCGCGCACGGCGACCCTGCGCCCCACGGTCGTCCCCCTGGAGTGGCACCGCATGGGCGACCCGCCCACCCGCCGCCCCGTACGCGAACTGGGCAACGGCCCCACCGACCTGGCCCTGCTGGCCAGCGCCCTGGACCGGGCGGCCCGCGAGGTCTCGGCGGCGGAGGTCCCGTCGCTCCTTTGACCCGCGTTTGGTTTCGGCAGGGGCCCCGCGACGGGACGGGGCGGGCACGCGGTACGGCCGTCCGCCCGCGGCCCGGTTCTACGGTGCCAGGGTGCGCAGGACGCAGAACTCGTTGCCCTCGGGGTCTGCCATGACCACCCAGGTCCGGTCCGCACCCTGACCCACGTCCGTCCTGGTGGCGCCGAGGCCGAGCAATCTGCTGACCTCGTCCTCGGTGCTGCCGTCGATCGGGCTGACGTCGAGGTGAAGCCGGTTCTTCACGGTCTTTCCCTCGGGCACCCGGATGAACAGCAGGGTGGGCGGCATCTGGCGGGCCCGAACATCCTCGACGGTCGGCACCCAGGAGCCGATCTCGACCTTGCCCTCGCTCCGGTCGATCGCCTCGAAGCCCAGGACCTCGCACCAGAAGGCGGCGAGCCTCTCCGGATCGTGGCAGTCAACGGTCAGCTCGGTGAACCTACTTGTCACGACTCTCCCAGATGGTGCGGACGGAACTCGGAGTATTGACCATGCCGCCGTCCGACAGCCCCTTCGACCCCGGCGGCTCCTGATCACGGTCACGACGCGGTCACGAAACCCCGGTTGGCCGCGGACGCGCCCTTGCCGCCCTCACCCCCCTGGCGTACACCAGAGCGCACGGGACAGCGCCGAGCGTTCGACGACGAACGAAGAACGGGGCAGTGATGCGCATGAGCAGCACCATCCGGACAGGCAGAACCGTCAAGAGGACCACCCGCGCCGCCGCCACCCTCGCCGTGGCAGCACTCGCCCTCTCGCTCACCGCGTGCGGCGGCGACGACAACGGCGGCGGTGACGACGGCGACAAGGGCGGCGCGAGCAAGCAGCCGGCCTCCACCGTCACCCTGCCGAAGCTGGACGGCGAGAGCCTGGAGGTCGCCGCCGTCTGGACCGGCACCGAGCAGGAGAACTTCAAGAAGGTCCTCGCCGAGTTCGAGAAGCGCACCGGCGCCAAGGTGACCTTCGTGCCCGCCCAGGACCCGATCATCAACTTCCTCGGCTCGAAGATCGCGGGCGGCGCCCCGCCGGACGTGGCGATGCTCCCGCAGCCCGGCGCCATCAAGCAGGCCGTCGAGAAGGGATGGGCCAAGCCGCTGGGCGCCGAGGCGACCAAGGAGCTGGGCGAGAACTACTCGCAGGGCTGGCAGGACATCGGCAAGGTCGACGGCAAGCAGTACGGCGTGTACTACAAGGCCGCCAACAAGTCGCTCATCTGGTACAACGCCCAGGTCTTCGAGAACGCGGGCGCCGCCGAGCCCAAGACCTGGGACGAGCTGCTCAACACCGCCCAGATGATCTACGACTCGGGCGTCACCCCGTTCTCGGTGGGCGGCGCGGACGGCTGGACGCTCACCGACTGGTTCGAGAACGTCTACCTCTCGCAGGCGGGTCCGGAGAAGTACGACCAGCTCGCCCAGCACGAGATCAAGTGGACGGACCCGTCCGTGAAGGACGCCCTCACCACGCTCGCGGAGATCTGGGGCAAGAAGGACTTCGTCGCGGGCGGCGCGTCCGGCGCGCTCCAGACGGAGTTCCCGGCCTCGGTGACGCAGACCTTCACCGGCGGCGAGCAGCCCAAGGCGGGCATGGTCTACGAGGGCGACTTCGTCCAGGTCAACATCGCCGAGACGAAGGCGAAGGTCGGCACGGAAGCGAAGGTGTTCCCGTTCCCGGCCGTGGGCGACACCGCGCCGGTGGTGTCCGGCGGCGACGCGGCCGTGGTCTTCAAGGACTCCGAGGCGTCCCAGGCGCTGGCCACCTGGCTGGCCTCGCCGGACGCCGCGGCGATCCAGGCGAAGCTCGGCGGGTTCCTCTCGCCCAACAAGAGCGTCGATGCGTCGGTGTACCCGAACGACGTGCAGAAGAAGATCGCCGAGGCGCTGGTCGCGGCCGGTGACGACTTCCGCTTCGACATGTCGGACCAGGCCCCGCAGGCCTTCGGCGGCACCCCCGGCAAGGGCGAGTGGAAGACGTTGCAGGACTTCCTGAAGAACCCGAAGGACGTCGCGGGCGCCCAGGCGAAGCTGGAGGCGGACGCGGCCGCCGCCTACGGAGGCTGACGCGATGACGTCGGCGACGGCGGCGGGAGCCTCACGGGGCCCCGCCGTCCCCAAGTCACCCAAGTCGCGCAGGAGCGTGACCGGCACCCGGAAGTCCGTGGTGGTGCTGTTCCTGCTGCCCGCCCTGGTGCTGCTCGGCGCGCTCGTGGTCTACCCGATCGGGTACTCGCTGATCCGCAGCTTCTACGACCAGTCCGGCGACTCCTTCGCCGGGTTCGACAACTACGAGACGCTGTTCACCGACGACGGCATCCGCACCGCCCTGAAGAACAACGTCATCTGGGTGGTGTTCGCGCCCACGGTCGCCACCGCGCTCGGCCTGATCTTCGCGGTGCTGACCGAACGCATCCGCTGGGGCACGGCGTTCAAACTGGTCGTCTTCATGCCGATGGCGATCTCGATGCTCGCGGCGGGCATCATCTTCCGCCTGGTGTACGACCAGGACCCGGACAAGGGCGTCGCCAACGCGGTGTGGGTCGGGGTGCACGACACGTTCGCCGAGTCGTCCGCGTTCCCGAAGGCGCACCCGGGGCGTGACTCGCCGCTGAAGCCAGCGGGCGGCGGCGCGTTCATCACCAAGCAGCCGGTCGGCGCGGGCACCCCCGTCGCCCTGCCGCTGGTGGGCGTGGCCCCCGACCTGATGCCCGACGGCGCGAAGAAGGCCGCGACCGCCGAGCCCGCGGACGGGAAGGTCACCGGCACCACCTGGCAGGACTTCACCCGCGGCAAGGGCGTCGGCAAGCTCGGCGGCGTCGACGCGGCCGAGCTGGGCTACGCCGGGATGAAGATCGAGGCGGTCAAGGACGGCGAGGTCGTGGCGACGGCCACGGCGGCCGGGGACGGCACCTTCACGCTGCCCGCGGCGGCCGACGGGGCGCTGCTCAGACTGCCCGCCGACAACTTCAAGGAGCCGTACAACGGCCTGAACTGGCTCGGCCCCTCCCTCGTCACCCCGGCGATCATCGGATCGTACGTGTGGATGTGGGCGGGCTTCGCGATGGTGCTGATCGCGGCGGGGCTGGCCGGCATGCCCCGGGAGCTCCTGGAGGCGGCCCGGGTGGACGGCGCCAACGAGTGGCAGGTCTTCAGACGGGTCACGGTGCCGCTCCTGGCACCGGTCCTCGCGGTCGTCGTCGTCACCCTGATGATCAACGTGCTGAAGGTCTTCGACCTGGTCTTCATCATCGCCCCGGGCTCCTCCCAGGACGACGCGAACGTGCTCGCCCTGGAGCTGTACCGCAAGGGCTTCGCCTCGGACCAGCCGGGCGTCGCCAGCGCCATCGCGGTGTTCCTGCTGCTCCTGGTCGTCCCGGTGATGTGGTTCAACGTACGGCGACTTCGGCGGGAGGTGCGGCGATGACCGCGGACGCGGGTTCCCTCACCCCGGCCACCACGACGACGGCACCCGGGAGGACCGTCAAGGCGAAGCAGTCCCTCGGGTCCCGGCTCGCGGAGGTCGTCAGCGGCGGGCTCGTCCGGGTGTTCCTGATCGTGGTGGGGCTGTTCTGGCTGGTCCCGACGATCGGGCTGCTGCTGTCCTCGCTGCGCACGCCCCAGGACATGGCGGCGAGCGGCTGGTGGAAGGTCTTCACCGAGCCGTCCCGGCTGACCTTCCAGAGCTACGAGGAGCTGCTGAAGAACGGCGACATCACGTCGTCCCTCCTCAACACCGCGCTGATCACCGTCCCCGCGACCGTCCTGGTCGTGGTCATCGGGGCGCTGGCCGGGTACGCCTTCGCGTGGATGGACTTCCCGGGCCGCGACTGGTGGTTCCTGGCGGTGGTCGGCCTGCTCGTCGTGCCCGTGCAGGTCGCCCTCATCCCGATCGCCGAACTCTTCGGCAAGATCGGCCTGTTCGGTTCGATCCTCGGCGTGATCCTCTTCCACGTCGGTTTCGGCCTGCCCTTCGCGGTGTTCCTGCTGCGGAACTTCTTCGCGGAGATCCCGAGGGAGCTGCTGGAGGCGGCCCGCCTGGACGGCGCGGGCGAACTGCGGCTGTTCGCACGGGTGGTGATGCCGCTCGGCGGGCCCGCGATCGCGAGCCTCGGCATCTTCCAGTTCCTGTGGGTGTGGAACGACATGCTGGTCGCGCTGATCTTCTCGGACTCCGGGAGCCAGCCGATCACGGTCGCGCTTCAGACCCAGGTACGGCAGTTCGGCAACAACATCGACGTGCTGGCACCGGGGGCGTTCATCTCCATGGTGATCCCGCTGGCCGTGTTCTTCGCGTTCCAGCGGCAGTTCGTCTCCGGCGTCATGGCGGGCGCCGTCAAGTAGCGCCACGGGAAACCACCCTTGAGGGGGCGGGCCGGTCTCCGGTCCGCCCCCTCATCCGTACGGGCACCACGTCCCCCGAATGCCGCAGGAGCCGTAACCAAGTCGTTCCGGCGGCCGTTGCCGGGCAGTACGCCCGCGTCGATCCCGCCGACCCATGGATGTCCCCGTGCCCCGGTTCAGTGTCATCGTTCCCGCGTACCAGGTGCAGGCGTATCTGCACGCGTGCCTGGAGTCGGTGCTGGCCCAGTCGTACCCGGACTTCGAGGTGATCGTGGTCGACGACTGCTCGCCGGACGCCTGCGGGGCGATCGCCGACGAGTTCGCGGCCCTGGACCCGCGGGTCCGCGTCGTCCGCCTGCCGCGCAACGAGGGCCTGGGCCCCGCCCGCAACGCCGGGACGGAACGCGCGCGCGGCGACTACCTGGTCTTCCTCGACGGCGACGACACCCTCACCCCGCACGCGCTGCGGAGCATCGCCGACCGGATCAAGGAGACCGGGGAGCCGGACGTCCTGGTCTACGACTACGCGCGCACGTACTGGACCGGCGAGACGGTCCGCAACCAGGCCGCCGCGCACCTCACCGAGCAGGGCCCGGCGCCGTTCCGGCTCACCGACCGGCCGGGACTGCTGAAGCTGCTGATGGTGGCCTGGAACAAGGCGGTGCGGCGGGAGTTCGCCGAGCGCGAGGGCCTCGCCTTCCCGCCGGGCTACTACGAGGACACCCCGTGGACGTACCCGGTCCTGATCACGGCGGGGTCCCTCGCCACCCTGGACCGGGTCTGCGTGCACTACCGGCAGCGCCGCCGGGGCAGCATCCTCGGCACGCCGAGCGAGCGGCACCTGGACGTGTTCACGCAGTACGACCGCGTCTTCGCGTTCCTGGACGCGCGCGGGGAGACGCACCCGGAGGCTCGCGAGGAACTGGCCCGCTGGCGGCCGCTCCTGTACCGCCGCATGGCCGACCACCTGACGACGGTGTACACCCGCCCCGACCGCCTCCCGCGCCATCTGCGCGCCGAGTTCTTGCGCCGGGCCCGCGTCCACTGCCGCCGCTACCGGGTCCCCGGCGCCCGGGCCCCGCTGCCCGTCCGCCTCCGCCACGCCCTGCTCCGCCTGGGCCTGCGCCGCACCTACGGAGCCCTGCGGCTCGCCTCCGCCCTGCGCCGCCGTACGGCGGAGGGCACGGGCGCGCTCCTGCGCACCGCCCGCTCCCTCGCCCTCCGCCTGCACTACCGCGCCCAGCGCTGCCTCCCGCTCCGCGCCGACCGTGCCGTCTTCGCCGTCGAGGGCCACCGGGGGTACGGCCGCGACCCGGGCGCGCTGGAGGAGGCGTTCCGCCGTCTCGCGCCGCACGTGCGCACGGCGTGGGCCGCCGACCCCGTGCACCACCACACCGTCCCGCCCGGCACCCGGCGCCTGGCCCCCGGCACGGCCGCCCACCGGACGGCCCTGGCCCGTTCCCGCTACCTGGTGTGCGACGCGGCCTTCGGCCCGGACCTGGTCCGGCGCCGGGGCCAGGTCCTGGTGCAGACGCAGGCCGGGACGCCCCTCAAGCACATGGGCCTGGACCTCCAGGAGCGCCCGGGCGCCGCGCGCGGAACCGACTTCGCCGGGCTGCTGCGCGAGGTCGACACCTGGGACTACGTGGTCTCCGCCAACCGCCACTCCACCCTGACCTGGGAACGCGTCCACCCCGGCGGCTGGACCACCCTGGAGTACGGGCAGCCGCGCACCGACGTCCTCCAGCGGGCGACGGCGGCGGACGTGGCCCGGCTGCGCGAGACCCTGGGCATCCCCGAGGGCACGGTGGCGATCCTGTACGCGCCCACCCACCGCGACTACCGGCGCACCCAGCGGTCCGCCCTGGACCTGGAGCGTGTCGTGCGCCGGCTCGGCCCGCGCTTCACGGTGCTGGCCCGCGCGCACCCCGCCCACGGCGGCCCGCTCACCGCCTCCGGCGGCCGGGTGCTGGACGTCAGCGACCACCCGCACGTGGAGTCGCTCTGCCTGGCCGCGGACGCCCTGGTCACCGACTACTCGTCCCTGATGTTCGACTGCGCGGGCCTGGACCGCCCGATCGTGCTCCTCGCCGACGAGCCGGAGGCGTACGAGGCGGTCCGCGGCACCTACGTCGACCTGCGGTCCTTCCCGCCGGGCGCGATCGCGCGGGACGAGGACGAGCTGATCGGTGTCTTCGCGAGCGGCGACTGGCACGGCGCCCGGGCCGCGCGGCTGCGGGCCGCCTTCCGCGAGCGGTTCTGCCCGTACGACGACGGCCACGCCGCCGACCGCGTCGTACGCCGCGTCGTGCTGGGCGAGACGGACCTGCCGCCGGTCGTGCCGCTCGCCGGGCGCCGCCCCGCGCCCTCGGCCGCGGCCGCCGTCGCCCGCGCCCCGCTGGCGACGGTGCCGCAACCCGCGGGGCCCCGCACCGTCACCGACAGCCTCTGACCACCGTTTGCCCCACGGGAGTTCCCATGTCCCGCAGTTCGTCGTCGCGGCCCACTCCGACCCGGCCGCCCACGTGGCGGCCGACGGGACGGCCGGGCCGCCACCACGACCTGTAGGGCACACGAGCGAAGGAAGAGAAAGAGCAGCATGCCCCGCTTCAGCATCATCGTCCCGTCCCATGGGGTCGCGGGGCGGCTCTCCCAGGCACTGGACTCGGTCCTCGGCCAGTCCTTCGGCGACTTCGAGCTGATCCCGGTCTGCGACGGCCCGGACTGCGCCGCGGCGGACGTCGCCGGGGAGCACGCCGAGCGGGACTCCCGGGTGACGCCCGTGCACTCGCCGCCGTCGGCCGGTCTGGCCGGCGCGCGCAACACCGGGATGCGGGCGGCGACCGGCGCGTACCTGCTGTTCCTCGACGGCGACGACGTCCTCGTGCCGGGCGCGCTGGCGGCGCTCGACGCACGCCTCGCGGACACCGGCGGCGTCGACGTCCTGTACTTCGAGTACGAGCGCGTGCCCTGGTGGGAGGGCGAGACCACCAACCCGGCCGCCCCACTGCTCGCGAAGACCCCGGACGGCGCCTTCGCCCCCGACCGCGCCCCGCACCTGACCGGTGTGCACCTGCCCGCCTGGAGCGCCGTGCACCGCCGCACCTTCCTCGGCGAGCGCGGGCTGGACTTCACCGACGGCCACTTCACGGACGTCGGCTTCGGCGCCCGCGTCGCGGTGCGCGCCGAGCGCGTGGCGGTGCTGCGCTCCGTGGCCGTCCGGCACCGGGCGCGCCGCCAGGGCAACCGGCTGAACCTGCCCGGCGAGCACCACATGGACCTGCTCGACCAGGCCGAACTGGCGCTCACGTACGCCACCGAGCGGGGCCTGCCGCCCGAGCGGCTCGGTCCGCTGTTCGAGCAGCTGTTCGCGGCGGTCCTGAAGACGGCCACCCACCCCCGGCGCCTGACCCGCCCCGGGCGCCGCGCCTTCTACCGCCGGGCCGGCCGCCTCTACCGGCGCCACCGCCCCGCGGGCTTCCGGCCGCCGGGCGGGCGGCTCGGCGTGCAGCACCGGCTGCTGGCGTCGGGGTCGTACGCCGGCTTCCGCTGCCTGCGCGCCGCCAACCGGGTGGCGACCGGCGTCCTGCGCCGCCTGCCGTGGCCGCGGGGACTGCGCACCCGGCTGCGCTACCGCCGCCACCTGCGCCGCCCGCTGGATCCGAACCTCGTCGTCTACTGCGCCTACTGGGGCCGCGGTTACGCCTGCAACCCGGCCGCGGTCCACGCCAGGGCCCGCGAACTCGCCCCGCACCTGAGGTCGGTGTTCCTGGTCGAGCCGGACCAGGCGCACACCGTGCCGGAGGGCGTCGAGCACGCCGTCATCGGCAGCAACCGGTACTGGGAGGTGCTGGCCCGCGCCAAGTACCTCGTGAACAACGCCAACTTCGCCGAGGGCGTGGTCAAGCGCCCCGGCAGCGTGCACGTGCAGACGCAGCACGGCACGCCGCTGAAGACGATGGGCGTGGACCAGTCGCCGTACCCGGTGGTGGCGGCGGCCACCGGCAGCTTCACCAAGCTCCTCGCCCGCGTGGACCGCTGGGACTACAACCTGTCCGCCAACCGGCACTCCACCCGGATGTGGGAGCGCGCCTTCCCCGGCTCGTACGAGCACCTCGAGTACGGCTACCCGCGCAACGACGTCTACTGCACGGCGACCGCCGAGGACGTGGCCCGCGTGCGGCGCGAACTGGGCGTCCCGGAGGGGAAGACGGCGGTTCTGTACGCGCCCACCCACCGGGACTACGAGACCGGGTTCGGCGCGGGCGGCCTGGACCTGGAGGCGTTCTGCGAGGCGGCCGGCGAGGACGTGGTGGTGCTGCTGCGCGCCCACTACTTCTACGACCGGGGCGGGAAGCGGGCCCGCACCGGCCGGGTCGTCGACGTGACCGCGCACCGCTCCTCGGAGGACGTGTGCCTGGCCGCGGACGTGCTGGTCACCGACTACTCCTCCATCATGTTCGACTACGCCAACCTGGACCGCCCGATCGTCGTGTACGCCGACGACTGGGACGTCTACCGGGAGACCCGGGGCGTCTACTTCGACCTCATGGCGGCCCCGCCCGGGCCGGTGGCGCGCACCCCGGAGGAACTGGCCCGCGTGTTCGCCGACGGCGCCTACGCGGGCCCGGAGTCCACGGCGCTGCGGGCGGCGTTCCGGGAGCGGTTCTGCGAGTTCGACGACGGCCGGGCCGCCGAGCGCGTCGTGCGCCGGGTGCTGCTCGGCGAGCCGCCCGAGGCGCTGCCGCCGGTGATCCCGCTCGCGGAGCGCGTCCCGGCCCCCGCCGCCGCCACCCTCGTAAGGAGCTGACCCCGCCGTGCCCCGCTTCAGCGTCATCGTCCCCTGCTTCAAGGTGCAGGGTTTCCTGCGCGAGTGCCTCGACTCGGTCCTGGACCAGTCCTTCCGGGACATCGAGGTGATCGCCGTCGACGACTGCTCCCCGGACGGGTCGGGGGCCATCCTGGACGAGTACGCGGCCCGCGACGACCGGGTCCGCGTGCTGCACCTGGAGGAGAACGTCGGCCTCGGCCGGGCCCGCAACGCCGGGCTGCCGCTGGCCGGCGGCGACTACCTCTTCTTCCTCGACAGCGACGACACCCTCACCCCGGGCGCCCTGCGCGCCATGGCCGACCGGCTCGCCGAGACGGACGATCCGGACGTGCTGGTCTTCGACTACGCGCGCACCTACTGGTGGGGCGGCACCCGGCGCAACGTCCTGGCCCGGGTGCTCGCGGAGGCGGGCGACGGCACGTTCACGGCGGCCGGGCACCCGGAGATCCTCGACCTGCTGATGGTGGTGTGGAACAAGCTCTACCGGCGGGACTTCGTCGAGCGCGAGGGCTTCACCTTCCCGCCCGGCTACTACGAGGACACGCCCTGGACCTTCCCGGTCATGTTCAGCGCGGAGCGGATCGCCGCACTGGACCGGATCTGCCTCAACTACCGGCAGCGCCGCCAGGGCAACATCCTGTCCACCACCAGCCGCAAGCACTTCGACGTCCACGCGCAGTACGAGCGGGTCTTCGCCTTCCTCGACGCCCGCCCGGAACTGGCTTCCCGCTGGCGGGCGTTCCTGCACGCCAAGATGGGCGAGCACTGCCTGGACATCCTGTCCAAGCCGGACCGCCTGCCGCCGTCCGACCGGGCCGAGTTCTTCCACCGCACGGCGGAGATGTTCCGCGCGTACCGGCCCAAGGACGCAGCGGTACCGGCCGAACTGCGGGTGCTGGAGGGGTCGTACGCCGCCTACCGGCTGCGCCGGCGGTCCGGGCGGGCGGCGCGGGAGCTGGAGCGCCGGACCCGGCAGGCGCGCGGCGCGGCGGCCGGGCGGGTGCGCCGCGCCGCGAGCGCCGTGCACGTGCGCCGTCCCCTCGACCCGGACCTCGTCGTGTACTCGGCCTTCTCCCACCGGGGCGTGCTGGGCGACCCGGCGGCGATCCACCGCGCGGCCCGTGAACTCGCCCCGCACCTGCGGGGGGTGTGGGTGGTGCGCGACGAGGAGTGCGCGGCGGACCCCGCCCTGCTGCCGCCGGGCACCGAGCACGTGCTCCTGGGCAGTGCCGCCTGTCGCCGGGTCACCGAGCGGGCGGCGTTCCTCGTCAACAACGTCAACTGGCCCGGCACGGTGGCGAAGCGGGAGGGCAGCGTCCACATCCACACCCACCAGGGCACCCCGCTCAAGTACATGGGAGTCGACCTGCTGGGCAGGCCCGGCGCCCGGCACGGCCTGGACGTGCCGCAGATGCTGCGCCGGGCCGACCGCTGGGACCACAGCCTGGTCGCGGGCCGGTACGCGGAGCGGATCTGGGAGCGGGCCTACCCCTGCCACTTCGCCTCCGCGCGCACCGGCAGTCCGCGCAACGACGTCCTGGTGAACTCCGGTCCCGAGGACGGCCGCCGGGTGCGCGAGCGGCTCGGTGTCCCCGACGGCCACACCGTGGTGCTGTACGCGCCGACCCGCCGCGAGTACCGGCGCGGCGGGCTCGTCGAGCGCCTCGACGTGGCCCGGCTCGCCGCCGACCTCGGCGAGGACCACACCCTGCTGGTCCGCCTGCACCCCTCGCTCGCCACCGGCCCGGCGCGCGGTCTGGGCCTGTCGGAGCTGCACCGGCGGGGCGTGGTGGTCGACGCGACGGACGAACCGCACGTCGAGGACCTGATGCTCGCCTCCGACCTGCTGATCACCGACTACTCCGCCCTGATGTTCGACTACGCCCTCCTCGACCGCCCGATCCTGATCCACGCCGACGACTGGGGCCCGTACGCGGCGACGCGCGGCACGTACTTCGACGTCACCGAGGAGGCCCCCGGGCACGTCTCGCGCTCCTACCGGGAGCTGGCGTGGCTGCTGGCGTCCGGGGCGTGGCGGGACGAGGAGGCGGCCCGGCTGCGGTCGGCCTTCCGGGCCCGGTACTGCGAGTACGAGGACGGCCGGGCCGCCGAGCGGGTGGTGCGGACGCTGTTCCTCGGGGAGCCGATGCCCGGCCCGGAGCCCTCGGGCGTCCCCGGCGCCCGGGGCGTCCCGTCCGGACGCGACCTGCTGCCGTCCACATGAGACCCCGCGGCGCGGCCTCGGGGGTGCTGGTCCTGGCCGCCGTGTTCGCCGTGCTCCAGCTCGCGAACGTCACCGGCCGGGACACGCCCGACACCAAGAACTACCTGTCGTACGCGCTGAGCCTCACCGGTCAGAGCAAGCGCGCGGCGGCGACGGCCACCATCGACTACGTGTGCGCGAGCCGGGCGGAGCGGGCGCGCCGGGACCAGAGCGTGCACGTGGTGCGCTTCCACCGCGCCGACCCCACCGCCGAGGTGACGGCCGAGTGCCGCGAGCAGGAATGGGCGGTGGTCGAGCCTCGGCTGGCGGCCGGGCAGACCGGCGGGCACACCGTGCCGTACATGCCGGAGCGCTTCATGCGGATCTTCGAGGCGCGACCGGGCTATCCGGCGTTCCTGGTGCCGTTCGTCCTGGCCTTCGGAGTGACGTGGGGCCTGTGGGCGGCGGGAGTCGTGATCGCGTGCGCGGGCGGGGTCCTGGTCTTCCTGGTCCTGCGCACCCTGGCGGTGCCGGTGCCGCTCGCCCTGACGGGGCAGGCGCTGTACTACGTGCTGCCGTGCGGGACGACGGCGATGCGCCCGATGACCGAGGGCCTGCTGATGGCGCTGACCCTGGCGGCGGTGTGGGGCTGCGCGCTGGCGCTGCGGGCGGGGCGGCCACGGGCCGGGCTCGCCCTCGTCGGCGGTTCGCTGCTCGCCCTGTTCACGGTGAAGCACTCCCAGGCGCTGTTCCTGGGCATGTGCCTGGCGGCGGCGGGCGGGGTGACCGCCCTGCGGCGGCACCGGCGACGGGAGCGGGGGCGGGGCGGCCCGGCGCCCCGGGAGGTGCTGGCGCTCGCGGCCGTCGGCCTGGCGGGCGCGGTCGGCACCCTGCTGCTGGCGCGACTGCTGCACTACCCCTCCGAGGCGGACAGCCTCCAGGACCTGCTCACCGACCACTTCAACCGCCCCGACCGGGAGCATCCGTGGCCGGAGTTCTGGCAGTTGCAGGGCAACTTCTGGGTGGAGTGGCTGCGCAGGCAGGCCTGGCAGCCGCTGTTCGTGGCGGCGCTGGCCGCCGGGGCGTGGGGCGCGCTGCGGCGCGGGGGCGCGGTCGGCGGCTTCCTGGTCGCGGCGGCGTTCACCGGGCTGCTCACGCAGGCGGGGCACCCGGACATCAACATCTGGGGCGAGCGGCTGATCGTGCTGGCGTGGCTGCTGCCGGTGGTGGGGGTGCCGCTGCTGCTCGAGCCGGTGGTGCGGGGCAACGGTGACGGCGACGGCGACGGCCGGGTGCCGCTCCCGGTGCGGAGGGAGCGGAACCGGGCCGAGGCGGTCGGCTGAGCGTCACCCGTTGAGGTGACTTGAGGTCATGGGCGGGACCCCATCGGGAACATACCGCAAATGTCCCGAATGCCCTTTTCCCTGACCGTCCTGTGAGCGCCGACGTCCTCGTCCGGCGGCCCGTGCGCGGCGCGACGGCGCTGCGCGGCGGCCGCACCTGGCGCCCGACCCCGTACCTGGCCGCCGGTTTCTGCTTCTTCCTCGTGATGACGCTGGCGTACTGGGCGGTGCCGCTGTGCTGCGACGCCGGGCAGCACGCGGCCGTCGTGGAGCGGCTGAAGGCCGACCTCCTCCACCCCCGCCACCCGATGGCCGACCTGCCGGGCGCGGGCAGCGCGTACTACTCGCCGTACGCGGTGGCCGAGGGCGCGTTCGCCCGGCTGACGGGGCTGGGCGGCTGGGAGGTGGTGCGGCTCGCCGGGCCGCTGAACCTGCTGGTGCTGCTGACCGGCCTGAACCGCTTCGTGCGGGTGCTGACCCCGCGGCCGTGGGCGCCGGTGCTCGCGCTGGGCGCGATGACACTGCTGTGGGGCACCGAGCGGGCCTGGTGGAGCGGCTATCTCGGGCTGATGTCGATGACGGGCAACCTCGGCTACCCGTCGGCCTTCGCCATCGGGCTCACCTTCTGGGCCTGGGCACTGACGGGCGCACGGGCGAGGGACACGCGCCGGGTGCGGTACGTGGGCCCGGGCGGGCTGCGCGGCCTGCCCGGATACGCGGCGCTGGGCGCCCTCTACGGCTCGATCCTCCTCGTCCACCCGATCACCTCGGTGGCGGCGGTGCTCGGCGCGGTGGCACTGGTGGCCGGGTGGCAGCGCGGGTGGCGCGGGCCGGTCGTGGGGCGGTGGGCGCTGACGGGCGCCGTGGCGGTGGGAGCGGCGGCGGCCTGGCCGTACTTCGACGTGTTCGCGCTGGCCGGCGACGGCAGCGTGGACGCCATGCACCGGGTCCTCTACCTCGACCTGCCCGGGGAGTTCTGGCTGGCGCTGCTCGGCCTGCCCGCCCTGTGGGTGCGCGGGCGCCGCTCGCGCCGGGACCCGCTGGTGCTGATGTTCGCGCTGGACTGCGCGGTGGTGGCGTACGGCTGGTTCAGCGGCCACTACACCTACGGCCGCATCCTCGGGCTCACGCTGGTGCCGTTGCAGTTCGCCCTGGCGGTGGAGCTGGCGGCGCCCCGGCCGTGGGGGCGGTGGCGGGCGGCGCTGGGCTGCACCGCGACGGCCGGGGCGCTGCTCGGGTTCCTCACGGTCCACGCGGGGGCGGTGGTGCCGCGTGCGCTGGACCCGGTCGGCTTCGAGCAGCCGCCGCGGTGGCCGGCGTACGAGTGGGCGGCCCGGCACATCGGCCCCGGCGAGGTGGTGATCACCGACGGCTACTACGCCGGGCACGCCATCGCCGGGTACGGCCCGAACCTCGCGGCGCCCGCCTGGCCGGACCCGTCGCTGGACGAGCGGGAGCGCGGGCGGCGGGTGGCCGACGTCGAGGCGTACCTCGCGCCGGACTCGACCCGCGCCGAGCGCACCGCCGTCGTCCGCCGCTACCACGTCCGCTGGCTGCTGCTGACCCGCTGGCACCCGGTGCCGGAGGAAGCGGTGGTGGTGGCGTGGAGCGAGCGGACGGGGGAGGTGCTGGCGCGGGTCGGCTGAGCGCCGCCCTCCGGCGGGGGACTACTCGATGACGAGGTCGACCGGGATGTTGCCGCGGGTGGCGTTGGAGTAGGGGCAGACCTGGTGGGCCTGCTCGACCAGCTTGCGGCCGGTCTCCTCGTCCAGGCCCTCGGGCAGCTCGACCCGGAGGGTGACGGCGAGCGCGAAGCCCTCGCCCTGCTTGCCGATGCCGACCTCGGCGGTCACGGCGGCGTCGCTGACGTCGACCTTCGCGGCCCGGCCGACCAGGCCGAGGGCGCTGCCGAAGCAGGCGGCGTAACCGGCGGCGAACAGCTGCTCGGGGTTGGTGCCCTGGCCGTTGCCGCCCATCTCGACGGGGATGCCGAGCTCGAGGTCGATCTTGCCGTCGGAGCTGACGGTGCGGCCGTCGCGGCCGTGGGTGGCGGTGGCGGCGGCGGTGTAGAGCGCGTCCATGGGAGACCGTCCGTTTCGAAGGAGACTGCGTGGCCTGACGTCCATAAGTAGAGCACGCAATTCAATTGCGCACAACTAAGTGACGCGCAAATCCTGTCCGCTACCCTGGGAAGCATGAGCACGCCGCCCGCAACCGACTGGCTCCGCCTGGACCAGCAGATCTGCTTCTCCCTGAACGCCGCGTCGCGCGCCTTCGGCGGTGTCTACCGTGTGGTCCTCAAGGACCTCGGGCTCACCTACCCCCAGTACCTGGTGATGCTGGTCCTCTGGGAGCACGGCGAGCTGCCGGTGAAGCGGCTCGGCGAACACCTCCGCCTCGACTCCGGCACCCTGTCGCCCCTGCTCAAGCGGCTGGAGGCGGCCGGCCTGGTCCGGCGTGAGCGCAGCGCGCGCGACGAGCGGTCGGTGGAGGTGCGGCTGACCGGTGAGGGCACGGCGCTGCGCGAGCGGGCCGTCGAGGTGCCGCGCCGGATCGCCGCGGCGACCGGCCTGGACCTCGCCGAGATCCAGGACCTGGGCGCCCGCCTCGACCGGCTCACGGCGGCGCTGGACGCGTACGACACCGATCCGGCCCCGGCACCGTCCTGACGGGTGGGGACGCCCGGCGGACACCGGGATGACGGATCATGGGCACCAAGAACCACCAAACGTAAGGGGACGGCCGCAATGACCTGGCTGATCACCGGCGGCGCCGGATACATCGGGGCGCACGTCGTAAGGGCGATGACCGAGGCGGGCGAGAAGGCCGTGGTCTACGACGACCTGTCCACCGGCATCGCCGACCGCGTGCCCGACGGCGTCCCCCTGGTGGTGGGCTCGGTCCTGGACGGCGAGCGGGTGGCCCGCGCCCTGGCCGACCACTCCGTCACCGGCGTCGTGCACCTGGCCGCCAAGAAGCAGGTCGGCGAGTCGGTGGACCTGCCGCTGCACTACTACCAGCAGAACGTCGAGGGCCTGCGTGTCCTCCTGGACGCGGTCACCAAGGCGGAGGTCCCGTCCTTCGTCTTCTCCTCCTCCGCCGCCGTGTACGGCATGCCCGACGTCGACCTGGTGACCGAGGAGACGCCGTGCGTGCCCATGTCGCCGTACGGCGAGACCAAGCTGGCCGGCGAGTGGCTGGTCCGGGCCACCGGAAAGGCGGCGGGCCTCGCCACGGCCTCCCTCCGCTACTTCAACGTCGCGGGCGCGGCGAGCCCGGAGCTGGCCGACACCGGCGTCTTCAACCTCGTCCCGATGGTCTTCGAGAAGCTGACCGAGTCCGCGGCCCCCCGCATCTTCGGCGACGACTACGCGACGCCGGACGGCACCTGCGTGCGCGACTACATCCACGTCGTCGACCTGGCCGAGGCCCACGTGGCCGCGGCCCGCGCGCTCCAGTCCTCCCCCGGCCGCACCCTCACCCTCAACATCGGCCGCGGCGAGGGCGTCTCCGTCCGCGAGATGATCGACCGCATCAACGCCCTCACCGGCTACGACCAGCCCCCGACGGTCACCCCCCGCCGCCCCGGCGACCCGGCCCGCGTCGTGGCCTCGGCCGACCGCGCCGCCGTCGAACTGGGCTGGAAGGCCAAGTACGACGTCGAGGACATGATCACGTCGGCGTGGGCGGGCTGGGTACGGCTCCACCCGGAGGCGGCCCGGGACTGAACCCCGGACGCGCCCTCCGGCCCGGGAGGCCCGGAGGGCGCCGCCGCCGGGCCACCCGGCACCAGATCACCGGGTCACCGGGTCACCGGGTCACCGGGACGAGGCGACCTGCTCGCGCACCCACGCGGGGTCCGGGTTGGTGTGTGCCCGCCCCGCCAGGAGCAGCGTGGGCACGGTCTCGTTCCCGTCGTTGACCTCCCGCACCAGCTCCGCCCCGGCCTCGTCCCGCCAGATGTCGACCCAGTACAACCGCCGCGCCTTCCGCCCCAGCCGGATGCGCAGCCGCATGCAGTAGGTACACCCCGGCCGCCAGAACACGACCGGCCGCCCGTCCACGGCACTGCGCCGCCGCGCCTCCACAGCCCCGACCGACCTGGGGAACACCAGCGGCGAGATCAGCACCGCCAGCAGCACGAACACCAGCAGCAGCACGACCCCGGTGCTCCCCCGCGCGAACGGCCCGGCCGCGGCCCCCGCTCCGGCGATCAACAACAACACGGGGCCCGTCCACGCCCGCCTCATCGGGTCTGCCCGGAGGTCCCCCGGCTTTCGGCCTCCCGAGCCGCCTGCTCCAGCCGCCCCCGGTACTCCTCCCACCACGCCTTACCACCCGGCGGCACGGCGGCGTTGTCCTCGCGCATCCCCACAGCACCGTCCGTCAGCTCTCGAATGATGTCGGCGTGCCCCGCGTGCCGCTGAGTGTCCGCGATCACGCGGGTCACCGCATGATGCAGCGTCACCTCGTCCCTGCCCTCCGCCCACCAGCGCACCCTGCCGACCGTGTCCAGCGCCAGCGCGTCGATCGTCGCGTCCGCGTGGACCCACGCCCGTCGGTACAACTCCACAACGAACGCGCGCGACTCGTCCGCGGTGGCCCACATGTCCGCATTGGTCTCGGCCCCGTCCGTGACCCAGGGCAGCGGTTCTCCCGACGGCCGCCCGAAGACGTCCCCGAGGTAGCCCAGCTCCACGCTGGCGGCGTGCTTCACCAGGCCCAGCAGGTTGGTCCCCGTCGGCGTCGCCGGGCGACGGATGTCGTACTCCGAGAGCCCCTCAAGCTTCCAGAGCAGGGCGTCGCGGGCGGACTGAAGGTAGTAGTGAAGATCGGTCTTGGGATCTGTCGGAGTCATGAGGCCAGTTTCCAGCTGCCGTTCGGGAACCGTCGATCACTTGGGCGATGTCCTCCAAGTGATCGATTCCTCGGAGGAGCTGACCCAGTGCGGATCTACCTCAGTGTGGACATGGAAGGCATAACGGGGCTCGTCGACGCCGACGATGTCCAGCCTGGTGGCCGGGACTACGAACGCGGTCGTCAGATGATGGCAGAGGACGTGAACGCCACGGTTCGAGGAGCGCTCGCCGCCGGTGCCGCCCACATCACGGTGAACGACGCGCACGGTCCGATGCGCAACCTCCTGCCGGAGGCACTGCACCCGGCCGCCCGCCTCATCCGCGGCAAACCCAAGAACATGGGCATGCTCGACGGTCTGACGGGCGAGTACGACGCGATGATCTGCGTCGGTTACCACTCCAGGGCCGGCGCGCTCGGCGTGCTGAGCCACAGTTTCATGGGGCACGAGATCGAGGACATGTGGCTCGACGGCCGACCGGTGGGGGAGATCGGCCTGGCCCACGCAACCGCGGCCTCTCTCGGTGTCCCCGTGGCGGTCCTCACCGGCGACGACCGCGCCTGCGAGGAGATGACGGAGTGGGACCCCTCGGTCACCACCGTGGCCGTGAAGTACGCCCACGACCGTTTCGCCGCCGAGCTCCGTCCTGCGGACGAGGCGCATAAAGCGATCGAGGAGGCCGTTGCCACCGGCCTGGCCGGATCGAGGGGCGTGGCGGCGAAGCCTGGCCCAGCCGTCCTCACGGTCCGATGGCAGTCGGCCTCGGTGGCCTCGGCGCTTCAGGGAATCCCCGGTGTCACCGCCGAGGACTCCCGGACCATTCAGGCACAGGGCGCTCTGCCCGGCCTCTACCGTCAGTTCGGAGTCTGGATGCGTGTAGCGGCTTCCATGACGAACCAGCAACCATATTGCTGACCACGGTGAACAGCCCCGACAAGCCTTCCCCCGAGGTGGTGGCTGCGTGGCCCGCCCAACACACGGAACGTTGCACCACGTCGAGATCTGGGTGCCCGACCTCGACCGTGCGATCGCCTCGCTCGGCCGGCTGCTGACGACGTTGAGCCATCGCGTCTCCCCGAGCTGGACCACGAGCGCAGCTGACGTCCCTGCGACCTGATCCACACTCATCAGGCCGACGTTCGGATGCCCTGCTCGCGGACGAGTGGCCGTTGGTGTTCGCGACAGGTCGCTCACGCGGATCACGGCGAAGGAGCGGCGCGTCACGGGGCCAGGAGACCGGCCGCAGCCTTGGCCCCGTAGGTTTCGCCTTAGAGCGGCCACACGAACGCCGTAGGTTCCGTCACGTCCGTCGAGTCCATTGAGTCCATCGGCCTCATGGGGGCATCGTGGCAGGACCCACTGACAATCCGCTCCGGGCGGCTCAGAGCGCCTTCAGGCCCGCCGCCGTCGCCCGGGCCAGCGAGCCCAGGTAGCCCTTCGGCGGTTTCGGGCCGCGGACGACCACCGAGCGCCAGTACAGCGGGCCGGAGATCAGGTCCAGGGCCAGGTCGGTGTCGACGGCCGGGCCCAGCTCGCCGCGTTCGGCCGCCGCCGCGAGGATCCTGCTGGCGACGCCGTCCTGGCCCTCGCGCAGGGTCTTCTGGAGGGCCTCGGCGATGTCGGGGTTGCGGGCCGCCTCCGCCTGGAGGTCGGGGATGATCTGCGAGGCCACCGGGTGGCGCAGGGCACGGGACGTCACCTCGTACAGGAGCCGCAGGTCGCCCTCCAGGGAGCCGGTGTCCGGCGCGGGCAGGCCCTGGACGGCGAGGGCGGAGACGATGTCGAGCACCAGGTGCAGCTTGGAGCGCCAGCGCCGGTAGACGGCGGTCTTGCCGACGCCCGCACGGCGCGCGATGCCCTCGATGGACATGCGGGCGTAACCGACCGCCGCCAGCTCCTCGAAGACCGCCGCCCGGATGGCCTCCGTCACGTCCTCGCGCAGCACCGCCGCCCCGGCGGGGGCCCGGCGGCGCGGGCGCGGCGTCGGCTCGTCGGCGGCGGCGTTGGTCGTCATGCGCGTCAAGCATAGGGCGTCACGACGAAACGGTTGCGTTCCGGCGTCGCCACGCCCTACGCTCACGTCACGACGATACGGTGCCGTCCCGACGTAAGTGAACACACACGGTCACCCAGGTGAACGCCGGGCGCCACCCTCTCGCCCCCTCCCCCCGAGCGAAAGCACCGGATGTGAGCCAGGTCCTCGACCCACCGCCCCCGACCACCGAGGCGGCCCCCACCCCCGCACCGGACCACGACCTCGCGGCGCTCGCCGCCCGGCACGGGCTGTCGGTCAGCGGCGCCCGCCCCTCCCTGCCCGAGTACGTCCGCCAGCTGTGGGCACGCCGGCACTTCATCGGCGCCTTCTCCACCGCCAAGCTCACCGCCCAGTACAGCCAGGCCAAGCTGGGTCAGGTCTGGCAGGTGATGACGCCCCTGCTCAACGCGGCGGTGTACTACTTCATCTTCGGCATGCTGATGAACACCAGCCGCGGCGTGGAGGACTTCGTCCCGTTCCTGGTGACCGGCGTGTTCGTGTGGACGTTCACGCAGAGCTCGATCATGGCGGGCACCCGGGCGATCTCCGGCAACCTCGGCCTCGTACGCGCCCTGCACTTCCCGCGGGCGGCGCTGCCGGTGTCGTTCTGCCTCCAGCAGCTCCAGCAGCTGATGTTCTCGATGGGCGCCCTCGTCGTGATCCTGCTCGCCTTCGGCGTGCCGCCCGGCCCCTCCTGGGTGCTCGCGATCCCGGCGCTGGTACTCCAGTTCGTGTTCAACACGGGCGTGGCGATGGTCATGGCCCGGGTCGGCGCGAAGATTCCCGACATGGCCCAGCTGATGCCGTTCCTGCTGCGCACCTGGATGTACGCCTCGGGCGTCATGTTCAGCATCCACCACATGACCGGCCCGGACAGCGGACTGCCGTCCTGGATCGGCCCGCTGCTCCAGGTCAACCCCGCCGTCGTCTACATCGACCTGATGCGCTTCGCGCTGATCGACAGCTTCGGCGGCGGCATGCTGCCCGACCACGTCTGGGCGCTGGCCCTGGGCTGGGCGCTGGTCGCCGGGATCGGCGGCTTCATCTACTTCTGGAAGGCCGAGGAGACGTACGGTCGTGGCTGACACCCCCGCTGACAACACCCCCGCCGAGCGCGTACCCACCGTCGTCGCCGACGGCGTCGACATCGTCTACCGGGTCAACGGCACCGGAGCCGGCCGCGGCTCCGCGACCGCCGCCCTCAACCGCATCCTGCGCCGCGGGAAGGCCGAGAAGGCGGCCGGCGTGCGCCGGGTGCACGCCGTGAAGAACGTGTCCTTCGCCGCGTACCGCGGCGAGGCCATCGGCCTCATAGGCACCAACGGTTCGGGCAAGTCGACGCTGCTCAAGGCGGTCGCCGGCCTGCTTCCGGTGGAGAACGGTCGCATCTACACCGACGGCCAGCCCTCCCTGCTCGGCGTCAACGCCGCCCTGATGAACGACCTCACCGGCGAGCGCAACGTGTACCTCGGCGGCCTGGCGATGGGCATGTCCCGCGCGCAGATCAAGGAGCGGTACCAGGAGATCGTCGACTTCTCCGGGATCAACGAGAAGGGCGACTTCATCACCCTGCCGATGCGCACGTACTCCTCCGGCATGGCGGCCCGGCTGCGGTTCTCCATCGCCGCCGCCAAGGACCACGACGTGCTCCTCGTCGACGAGGCGCTGGCCACCGGCGACCGTTCCTTCCAGCGGCGCTCCGAGGAACGCATCCGGGAGCTGCGCGAGCACGCCGGCACGGTGTTCCTGGTCAGCCACAGCAACAAGTCCATCCGCGACACCTGCGACCGGGTGCTGTGGCTGGAGCGCGGCGAGCTGCGGATGGACGGGCCCACGGAGGAGGTCCTGAAGGAGTACGAGAAGTTCACCGGCGGCCCGGCGGCGAAGCCCAAGGCGGCGCCCAAGCCCGCCGCATCCAAGCCCGCACCCCCACCCGCGCCGAAGGCCACGGCGGTCGCCTGAGCGCTGCGTCCCCCGGAAGGCGTAGTCCCCACCCTTCCGATTAATCCTTTTGCCCGATTGATGTCACTATGACCGAATAGAAAACGACCCACAGGAGTGCTCCGGGAGCGACGAAGCGAAGGCCGAGGCGAAGGAGTCCCCGCGATGCCCGAGACGGTCCCCGATCCGTTCCCCGAGACGGCCCCCGACCTCAGCGTCGTCGTCCACGGCCGCAACGTGCAGGACCACCTGCCCGCCCTCCTCGACTCCCTGGACGCCCACCCCCTCACCGGCGTCGAGGTGATCGTCGCCGCCGTCGGGGACTGGGCGCGGGAGACGGCCGAGCGGCACGCCCCCGCCTTCACCGTGCTGCCGCTCCCGGACACGGCGGGGGACGCCGCGGCCCGCTCGGCCGGGGCGGCACGGGCGCGGGGCCGGTGGCTGCACTTCGTGCACGCCAAGGACGGACTGCCGGCCGGCGCCCCGCCCGCCCTGGCCCGGCACGCTGCGGGCCTCCCCGACCGCGTGGACGTCCTGCTGTGCGACCACGTCCGCAGCTCCTGGCGGGCCTCCGGTCTGCCCTCCCCCGACGGGCCCCGCCTGGCCCGGGCGGGCCGCGCCGAGGACGGCCTCTCCCTGGACGACCGCGCCGCGCTGCTCCGCCTGACCCCGCTGCTCGGCACCCGCGCCGTGCGCGCCGGCTTCTGGCGGCGGCACGAACGGCTCCTGACCACCGAGGACGAGCCGTTCGCCGCGTACGCCGCCCTGCTGCTCGCCGACCGCGTCGCCTGCCTGCCGCACCCGGCGTACGAGGACCGCCGGCTGCGGCCCGAGAGCCTCCCGCCCCTCACGCCGGCCGAACGGTACGCGCTGGTCGACCGCTACGAGGCGCTCCTCGGTCTCACCGCCGGCCGGCCCGCCGTCCACGGCGTCCTGTACGACCTGATGATCCGCGACTGCCTGCACACCTTCGCCCGCGCCGGGATGCCCGACGACGTGGCGCGGGAGTTCTTCCACCGGGCGTCCGTGACCGCCCGGCGCCACCGCCCCGACGGCCACCGGCACCCCGCCGGCCTGGAGGGCATGCGCCGGTCGCTGCTCGAGGAGGGCGCCTACGGCAAGTACCGCGCCCTCCGGAGCGCCAGCCACGCCCGCCGCGCGGTGCGCTCCGCCGCGCGCACCGGCAGGCGCCGTGCGAGCACCCGGCTGCGCACCCTCCAGTACCGCGCCGCCCTGGCCCGGCCGGTCGACCCGCACCTCGCGGTGTTCTCGGCGTACTGGAACCGCGGGGTGGCCTGCAACCCGGCCGCCGTCGCCGCCAGGCTCGCGGAACTCGCCCCGAGCATCCACCCCGTGTGGGTGGTCACGGCGCAGGGCGCGGCGCTGCTGCCGCCCGGCACGGACCACGTCGTGCCCGGCACCCGCCGCTACTGGGAGGTGCTGGCCCGCGCCAAGTACCTCGTCAACAACGTCAACTTCCCCGACGCGGTGGTCAAACGCCCCGGCACCGTCCACGTCCAGACCCACCACGGCACCCCGCTCAAACGCATGGGCGTGGACCAGCTGCCCTACCCCGCCGCCGCCCACGGCCTGGACTTCCAGGCGCTGCTCGAGCGGGTCGACAAGTGGGACTACAGCGTCTCCGCCAACAGCCACACCACCCGCATGTGGCAGCGGGCCTACCCGTCCCACCACATCTCCCTGGACCACGGCTATCCCCGCAACGACGTCTACTACACCGCCGGCGCCGCCGAGGTCCGCGCCGCCCGCGCACGCCTCGGCATCGCGCCCGGCCGCCGCGCGGTCCTCTACGCGCCCACCCACCGCGACTACGAGGCCGGCTGGACCCCGCGCCTGGACCTCGCCTCCCTCGCCGAGTCGCTCGGCGGGGAAACGATTCTGCTGGTGCGCGCCCACTACTTCTACGACGGCGCCGCCTCCCCCCTGGGGGACCTGCGCCGCACCGGCCGCGTCGTCGACGTCTCCTCCTACGAACCCGTCGAGGAGCTGTGCCTGGCCGCCGACGCGCTGGTCACCGACTACTCGTCGATCATGTTCGACTACGCCAACCTGAACCGCCCGATCGTCATCCACGCCGACGACTGGGAGACCTACCGCACCACCCGCGGCGTCTACTTCGACCTGACGGCCGAAGCCCCCGGCCCGGTCGCCCGCACCCAGGCGGAACTGACGGAGATCCTCACCACCGACGCCTGGCACGACGAGCGCGCGACGAAGGCACGGGCCGCCTTCCGGCGCCGGTTCTGCGAGTACGACGACGGCCACGCCGCCGAACGCGTCGTACGCCGCGTCTTCCTCGGCGAGGACGAGCGGACGCTGCCCCCGGTCCTGCCCATCGAGGACCGCACCCCGGCCCCGAGCCCCGAGGAGGCCACCGCGTCATGAGGACAGCCACCACGAGCCCGGCCACGGGCACGCTCCCGCCCCTTTCGTCGAGTACTCCGGACGTCACCGTCACGGTCATCGTGTACAACGACGCCGAACGCCTCCCCCGCGCCGTCGCGTCCGTGCTCCGCCAGACCCACGCCAACATCGAGATCGTCATCAGCGACGACCACTCGACCGACGCGACGGAGGAGGTGGCCCGCGAACTGGCCGCCCACGACCCGCGGATCGTGTACCTCCGGCTGCCGGAGAACAGCGGCGGGTGCAGCGCCCCGCGCAACCGCGCCCTGGAGATCGCCCGGGCGCCCTACCTGATGTTCCTGGACAGCGACGACGAACTTCCCGAACGCGCCGTCGAGACCCTGCTCGCCGCCCACCGCGAACGCGACCTGGACTTCGCCATGGGCGCCGTGCACCGCGTCCGCGTGGACGGCGGACGCCGCACGACCTGGATGCCGCACCTGGTCGCCGAGCGCCGCACCCTCGACGGCATCGAGGCCGACCCGCGCCTGTTCTTCGAGCACCTCTCCACCAGCAAGATGTACGCCCGCGCCTTCCTCGACCGGCACGGCCTGCGCTTCCCCGAGGGCATCCACTACGAGGACCAGCTCTTCTCGGCGCAGGCATACTGCCTGGCCAAGACGTTCACCGTCGTCCCGGAGCCGGTGTACCGCTGGTACATAGCCCCGTACGCCACCTCCGACACCGCCTCCATCTCCAACCAGCGGCACAAGCTCAGCAACGTCCGCGACCGCGTCCACGTGCAGCGCCTCATCGACGCCTTCCTGGCCGAGAGCGGGCACGAGGGGCTGCGCGAGGACAAGGACTTCAAGTTCCTCAAGCACGACTTCCGGATGTACGCCGGTGACCTCCCCTACCGGGACGACGCCTGGCTGACCTCCTTCGCGGACCTGATGAACCCCTACCTCGACACGCTGTCCGAGGGTGCCTACGCCCGGCTGCCCCGCTCCGAACGGGTCGTCCTGCGGCTGCTGCGCGACCGGCGCCTGTCCGACGTGCGCACGGCGGCCCGTGGCCTCGGCCACGACGTGGCACCCCGCCGGGTGACGCCGGACGAGGAGAACGGCCGCGTGTACTGGGGCGAGCGCGTCCCGGAGTCGCCCCAGGCCCGCCGCGAGCTGGACCTGACGGACCTGGAGCTGGACGCCCGTCCCTTCTTCACCGCCCTGCTGCGGCACGAGATCACGCGGATCACGCGCGGCCCCGGTGCGTCCGTCGACCTGACCGTCCGCACCTACGACCCGGCCCGGCGCCTCCCCGTCGGGCCCCAGCGCGCCGTACTCCACCTCTCCCCCGGCCGCCGGCGCCTCACGGTCGCCTTCCGTCTCTCGCCCGTCCGCCCCGGGCTCTTCGAGGGCCGCGTCCGCCTGGACCTGGCGGCGGCCCGTCTCCCGGTCCACGGCTTCGAGGGCACCCGTCATCCCGTGCTCCGCCTCCGCCACCGGGGCCGCACCCACACGGGCATCCTGCTGGCGCCCCTGGCCTTCCCGCCCCTCACCGCCCGCGTCCCCTACCGCGCCGGTCTCACCCCGCACCGCGTCACCCTCCGCCCGGAGGGCCACAACCCGGGACGCCTTCAGATCACCTGGCAGCCGGTGGGTGCCACCGCCGCGGTACTACGCCCTGCCGCACGCCGCCTGTCGACACCCCGCACGCGCAGAGCAGCCCGCTTGGCAGCGAACATCCTGCACTGAGGCAACCGCGGGCAGTCGTGCCACACCCCGCCGCCGCTGCAGGCGGTCGTTCCGCCCCCGCCGCCGCTGCAGGCGGTCGTTCCGCCCCCGCCGCCGCTGCGGGCAGTCGTTCCGCCTCCGCCGCCGCTGCGGGCAGTCGTGCCGCTGGGGCGGCACGGGAGGGCGCAGCGGCACCCCGCCGACGCCGGGCTGCGCACCCACCCCTACGCTCACTCCCACCCCGGCCACGACGCAAAGGCGCCCCGGACCGAACCCGGCCCGGGGCGCCTCACACGGCAACGGCGTAAACACCGTATGGCGGCCTACGAATGCGTACGCAACAACGTCCGCATCGTCCGCATGGCCACCGACAGGTTGGACAGATCGAACTCGTCCGACGACCGGATCTCCTCCAGCGTCGTCCGCGCCCGCCCGAGAATCGCCGCGTTCTTCTCCTCCCACGCCTTGAACCGCTGCTCCGGCGTCGACGACCCGTTGCCCACCGCCAGAACATCCGCGGTCAGCGACGCGTGCGCCGCGTACAGGTCCTCGCGGATCGCCGCACGGGCCATCGACTGCCACCGGTCGTTCCGCGGCAGATCACTGATCCGGTCCATCAGCTGCGTGACACCGAGCCGGTCGGCGAGGTCGTAGTACACCTCGGCGACGTCCAGCGGCTCCTTGCCCATGCGGTCGGCCACCGACACGATGTCCAGCGTCGCGAAGGCCGAGGAGAACCCGGCCACCCGCGTGGCGGGCTCGTCCGGCACCCCGACCGCGGTCAGCTCGTCGTAGATGTGCTGGTACCACTCCGCGTCCGCGCCGCGCAGCAGCTTCGGCAGCTGCGACCACACCTGCTCGACCCGCTCGGCGAAGAAGTCCACCGTCTCGGCCAGCTCCAGCGGCTGCGGCCGGTTGTTGAGCAGCCAGCGCGTGCCGCGCTCGACCAGGCGGCGCGAGTGCAGCCGGATCCGGGTCTGGACGGCGGCGTCGACCTTGGTGTCCAGGGCCTCCACCGCGTCCCACACCGGGGAGGAGCGGAAGATCGCCCGCGCCACGGTCTGGGCCCGCACGATCTCCTCGAGCGACGCGCCGGTCTCCTCGCGCATCCGGTGCAGATACGTCGTACCGCCCGTGTTGACCGTGTCGTTGACCAGGACGGTCGTCGTGATCTCACGGCGCAGCGGGTGGCCGTCGACCTGCTCGGCGAACTGCTCGCGCAGTGCCGTCGGGAAGTACGCGTGCAGCAGGCCCTTGAGGTACGGGTCGTCCGGCAGCGAGGTGTGCAGCAGCTCCTCGGCGACCGTGATCTTCGTGTACGCCAGCAGCACGGCCGTCTCCGGACCGGTCAGCCCGTGTCCGCTGCCCAGCCGCTCCCGGATCTGGCGGTCGGTGGGCAGGAACTCCAGGGCCCGGTTGAGGTGGCCCTCCCTGACCAGGTGCCGCATGAAGCGCTGCTGGGCGTGGAGCATGTCCCTGGACTGCGCGAGCGCGTTGGCGATCGCCGTGTTCTGCGCGTAGTTGTTGCGCAGGACCAGCGCGCCGACCTCGTCGGTCATCTGGGCGAGCAGCTTGTTGCGCTGCTTGACGGTCATGTCGCCGTCCTTGACGAGACCGTTGAGCAGGATCTTGATGTTCACCTCGTGGTCGGAGGTGTCCACGCCCGCGCTGTTGTCGATGGCGTCGGTGTTGATCCGGCCGCCCTGCAACGCGAACTCGATCCGGCCCAGCTGGGTCAGGCCGAGGTTGCCGCCCTCGCCGACGACCTGGACCCGCAGGTCCTTGCCGTCGACGCGGATGGCGTCGTTGCCCTTGTCGCCGACGTCCGCGTTGGACTCCGTGGACGCCTTGACGTACGTGCCGATGCCGCCGTTCCACAGCAGGTCCACCGGGGAGCTGAGGATCGCCTTCATCAGCTCGGCCGGGGTCATCTTGGTGATGCCCGGCTCGATACCGAGGGCCTCGCGGACGTGTGCGTTGACCGGGATGGACTTGGCCGAGCGCGGGAAGATGCCGCCGCCCGCCGAGATCAGCCCGGTGTCGTAGTCCTCCCAGGAGGAGCGGGGCAGCTCGAACAGCCGGCGGCGCTCGGCGTACGAGGTGGCGGCGTCCGGCGTCGGGTCGATGAAGATGTGCCGGTGGTCGAAGGCGGCGACCAGGCGGATGTGCTCGCTGAGCAGCATGCCGTTGCCGAACACGTCGCCGGACATGTCGCCGATGCCGACGACGGTGAAGTCCTGGGTCTGGGTGTCCACGCCCAGCTCCCGGAAGTGCCGCTTGACGGACTCCCAGGCGCCGCGGGCGGTGATGCCCATGCCCTTGTGGTCGTAGCCCGCGCTGCCGCCGGAGGCGAAGGCGTCGCCGAGCCAGAAGTTGTAGGACTCGGCGACCTCGTTGGCGATGTCGGAGAACTTCGCGGTGCCCTTGTCGGCGGCGACGACGAGGTAGGTGTCGTCCTCGTCGTGCCGGACGACGTCCTCGGGGTGCACGACCTCGCCGGCCACCATGTTGTCGGTGATGTCGAGCAGCGCCGAGATGAACGTCCGGTAGCTGGCGATGCCCTCCGCCATCCACGCGTCGCGGTCGACGCCCGGGTCGGGCAGCTGCTTGGCGACGAAGCCGCCCTTGGCGCCGACCGGCACGATGACGGTGTTCTTCACCATCTGCGCCTTGACCAGGCCGAGGATCTCGGTGCGGAAGTCCTCCCGGCGGTCCGACCAGCGCAGACCACCGCGCGCGACCTTGCCGAAGCGCAGGTGCACGCCCTCCACGCGCGGCGAGTACACCCAGATCTCGAACGCCGGGCGCGGCGCCGGGAGGTCGGGGATGGCCTGCGGGTCGAACTTCATGGAGACGTAGTCGTGCGGCACGCCGCCGCTCGCCTCCTGGAAGAAGTTCGTGCGCAGCGTCGCCTTGATGACGGTGAGGAAGGACCGCAGGATCCGGTCCTCGTCGAGGCTCGCCACCTGGTCGAGGGCGGCGTCGACCTCTTCGAGCAGGGCGTCGACGAGCTCCCGTCCGGCCCGCTGCCGCTCCGGCGCCATCCGCGCCTCGAACAGGTTGATGAGCAGGCGCGTGGTGTGGACGTTGTTGCGGAGGGTGTCCTCCATGTAGTCCTGGCTGAACGTCGAGCCGGCCTGCCGCAGGTACTTGGCGTACGCGCGCAGCACCATGGCCTCGCGCCAGGTCAGGCCGGCGCTGAGCACCAGGGCGTTGAAGCCGTCGTTCTCCGCCTTGCCGGTCCAGGTGGCGGCGAAGGCGTCCTGGACGCGCTCGCGGGCGTCGTCGCCGAGGTAGTCGGCACCGCCGGCCGGCGCCTTGGGCATGCGCAGGCCGAAGTCGTAGATCCAGGCCGTGGTGCGGTCCGCGCAGCGCAGCTCGTAGGGCCGCTCGTCGGTGACCTCGACGCCGAGCCGGCTGAGCACCGGCAGCACGGCCGACAGGGAGACCGAGCCGCCCTTCTGGTAGATCTTGAAACGCCGCTCCTCGGGCGCGGCGCCGACCGGCTCGTACAGGCTCAGCTCGAAGGTCTTGTCGTCGTCGAGCCGCTCCAGGTGGCCCAGGTCGGCGACGGCGGAGCGGGGGCCGTGGTCCGCCTTGTAGCCCTCGGGGAAGGCGGAGCCGTAGTGGCGCAGCAGTTCCGCGGCGCGCTCCTCGCCGACCTCGGCGGTCAGGGCCTCGCCGAACCCGTCGGCCCAGGAGCGGGCGGCCTCGACGAGACGGGCCTCGACGCGCTCCTTGTCGGCGTCGGACAGGTGCGGCAGCTCGGTGCCCTGCGGGACGCGGACCACGAAGTGCAGCCGGGACAGGATCGACTCGGTGTTCCAGGCGGTGAAGTCGACGCTGGTGCCGCCGAGCTCCTCCTTGAGGATGTCGATGATCCGCAGCCGGACACCGGTGGTGTAGCGGTCGCGGGGGAGGTAGACGAGGGCCGAGTAGTAGCGGCCGTACTCGTCCTGGCGGAGGTAGAGCCGCAGACGGCGCCGCTCCTGAAGGTAGAGCACCGAGGTGACGATCGGTTCCAGCTCCTCGACGGAGGTCTGGAACATCTCGTCGCGCGGGTACGTCTCGAGGATCTGCAGCAGGTCGCGCCCGTCGTGGCTGTTGGGCGAGAACCCGGCGCGCTCCAGCACCTCCTCCACCTTGCGCCGCACGACCGGCACCCGGCGGACGGACTCGGTGTAGGCGGCGGAGGAGAACAGACCGAGGAAGCGCCGCTCGCCGACGACGTTGCCGTTCTCGTCGAACTTCTTGACGCCGACGTAGTCGAGGTACGACGGCCGGTGCACGGTGGCCCGGCTGTTGGCCTTGGTCAGCACCAGCAGCCGGTGCTCGCGGGCCTTGGCGCGCGCGTCGGCGGGGAGCCGCTCGAAGGAGGGGCTGACCGGGTGGCTCTCGTCGGCCGCGTGGTGCGGGTCGGAGCGCAGGATGCCGAGGCCGGTACCGGCGACGGCGGCGAGGGAGTCGTCCTCGCGCAGCTGGTACTCGCGGTAGCCGAGGAAGGTGAAGTGGTCGTCGGCCAGCCAGTGCAGCAGCTCGCGGGCCTCCTCCAGCTCGCGCGCGGGGAGGTCTTCCGGGGTGGCCTCGTCCGACAGCTGGTCGGCGATGCGGACGGCCGCGTCGCGCATCTTGCCCCAGTCCTCGACGGTCTCGCGGACGTCGTTGAGGACCCGCAGCAGGTCGGCGGTGATCTGCTTGAGGTCGCCGCGGTCGGTCTCGCGGTCGATCTCGACGTGGATCCAGGACTCGACGTGCGCGTCGTGCGGCAGGTCGGCGGCGGGCGGACCGGCGAGCACCTCGACGAGCTTCCCGGCGATGTCGCGCCGCACCACGATCTGCGGGTGGACGACGACGTGGATGCCGCGGCCCTGGCGGGTCAGCTCGTTGGTGACGGAGTCGACGAGGAAGGGCATGTCGTCGGTGACCACCTCGACGACGGAGTGGCTGCACGTCCAGCCGTTCTCCTCGACCGTCGGGGTGTGCACCCGGACGTTCGCCGTGCCCTGCGGGCGGTTCTCCGCCAGCCGGTAGTGCGAGACGGCGGCTCCGAAGACGTCGACCGGGTCGCGGTCGGCCAGGTCCTCCGGGGCGGTGTGCCGGTAGTAGCGCTGGAGGAACGCGAACACGGACGCGTAGTCCGGGGCGCCGTCCGGGGCGTCCGGCGTGCCCGGGGTACCCGGAGTGCCCTCGCCCGTCGTCCCGGTCGGTAGTTGCCCCCCGACCGGGCTGTTCTCAGCTACCCGCGCAGCCCTTTCGAGCAGCTCGGCCTTGGCTTCGTCCAGCTTGGTCTGCATTGTCCTCTGACTCCTGTCGCGCGCCGTTGCGTGACGTAGAAGGAAGTACGGTCTCCTGCCTTCCGGCATGACGTCGGGACACGGGGTGTCCGGTCCACTTCGACGCTATGCCGCAAGACGAGAGGAGCGGGGGCATATCAGCCAATGTCGCCGCTGTCGCCGGGTGTGACTTCGCTCTCGCCGTCACCGTCCGGGGAGTGTGCGGCGGCCTACCGGGGGCCTCGGCCACCCCGTCCCGCCCGCGAGGATCAGCGACCGCCGCCCGGTCACGGATGTCGTCCGTGCGTGCCGGGCGCAGGGCAGGGGCACCAGTGCCCCCGCGAGCTATCGCGCTGATCACGCCACCAGGCTATCGCCCCGCACGGGCTCCCCGTCATGAGCCGCTTGTGTACAAAACCGGGCCCGCGACTTGGACGTTCCGCACAGCTACGGCCGGGTAACCGCACCGCCGGCGGCACGGGACGGCACGGTCATCCCGCCAGCCGCTCCGCCACCACCACGGCCTCCCCCAGCGTGTCCACCACCGGCACCCCGACCCCCTCGAGGCTGGCCCGGCTGTGCGATCCGCCCGTGTACAGCACCGCCCCCGCCCCCACGTGGCGCGCCGCCACCGCGTCGTCGGCGGCGTCCCCGATCACCACCGTGCGAGCGGGCTCCACTCCGGAGAGCGCCAGCTGCGCGAGGTGCCGGACCATGTGCTCGGCCTTGCTGCCCCCGGACGGCCCGGTCCTCCCGTCGACGCGTATGAACTGCGCCTCGATGCCGAGGCCCCTGACCAGCGGCACCAGCTCGTCGTGGCCGTACATGCTGAGGATCGACTGGCTGCGCCCCGCCGACCGCCATCCCGCGAGCAGCTCCGCGACACCGTCGGCGAGCCGGCACCGGTCCCGGTGGGCGCCGTAGTGGCGCTGGAAGGTCGCGTCCATGACCGTCCACTCGGCGTCGGTGGGCAGCCGCCCCAGCAGCCGCTCGTAGAACTTCGGCACCGGCACGCAGTACAGCGCCCGGTACTGCTCCAGTGTGATCGGCGCCATCCCCAGCTCGGCGAACGCCGCGTTCGTCGCTCCGATGATCGCGTCGTTGTCGTGGAACAGCGTGCCGTTCCAGTCCCACACGATGTGTGCGCCCGTCTGCATCCCCATGCCCGAAAACGTACCCGCCGCCACTGACAATCGGGACACCGCGATGCAACGTGCCTGGTCACACCAGGTTCGGAAGCTCCTGCGTCGCGTACCAGAGCAGCTCGTGGTCGTCCGCGCCGTCCACGACGAACCGGGCGTCGTCGTCCCCGCCGTCCGCCGCCGCGAGGGCCTCGGCCGCGGCACTCACGTCCGCCTCCGCGTCGGCGGAGTCGACGTGCACGGCGGCCGCCTTGGCCAGCGGCAGCGGGCCGGCGACCAGGACCTCGCCCAGCGCCGCCGGGTCGGTCCCCCGGTCCGGACCGGGCTCGGCGGCGGCGTCGGGTACGTCGGCGGCGACCACGACCCGCCGCCGCGCCGCGCCGGCGTCGGCCGCGAGCAGCCGCAGCGAGGCCAGCGCGGCCCGGTTCAGGGCGGCGTACTCCAGCTCCTCCATGTCGTCCGACCGGTACCACTCGCGCAGCGCCGGCGTAACGGCGTAGGCGACGAGCGGCCCGGCCCCCAGCTCCCCGGCCCGGTGCGCCTCGGCGAGGCCGGACAGGGTCAGGGGGACGTAGACGCGCATGAGTCTGCCGCTTTCGTGGTCGGGGACGCCGCCGGGCGCTCGGTGGACCCGGCGGGAGGCCTTCAGGATACGTGCGGGTGTCCCCTTTCGGGTCCCCACCCAAGGCACCGGAGGCGTCCACTCCGGGCCCGGAATTCACCCGGTCCACCCCGGCGCCCGGGGCTCCCCACCTCCTGCCATCACTCGGATAGGTGAACTTCCCCGCCCCCTCGGCACGGACGTCGGCCTGCTTGCCGTGCCGCCCCTCCAGCCCGTACAAGATCCCCGACCGCGAAAGTTACCGCCCGGTATTTCCCGGGCCGCAGAACGGGGACCCCCATGCGCAAGGTCATGACCAGAACCCAACGCCGCCCCGCCGCCACAGCCCCTCTCACCCCACCCCCGCCACCGCCTCACGACCCGGGAGGCAGGCCGCCTTACGGTCCGGGAGGCACGCCGCCTTACGGCCCCGGAGGCACGCCGTCCTACGGCCCCGAGGCCACGCCGTCCGGTGTGCCCGGCGGTGCCTCGGCCCGTGTGCCCGGTGGTGCCCCCTCCCGCCGGTCCGGCGGGCTCCACCCCGCCGAGGGCGGTCCCATGTCCACGCCCGGCTACTCACCCCTGGGTGCCGTTCCCGGCCACGCCCCATCCGGAGGCCCCGGCGACATGCCGCCCCGCTCGCCCGGCGGCGCCTCCGCCCGCCTGCCCGGTGCTGCCCCGGCCGCCCGGCCCGGTGAGACCCCGCCCCGTGCGTCCGGCGGTGCGCCGCCCCGTAGGCCGGGGGCGCCCGGGGCGCGTGCCGTGGCGGGCGGTGGGCGTCCGCCGGGGGCTCCCGGCCGCTCCCAGCGGTCACGTACGCGGCCGGCGGACACCCGTCCGCCTACGGCCGGGCCGGGCCGGGGCCCACGGCCGGGTCCGGTCGCAGAACCGGGCATCCCCGCCAGGGACTCGGTGCCGGGCCCGACCACGCCCCCCGCCCCCGTGACCGCCCCCGTACCCACCCCCGGCAGGGGTACGGGCGTCGCTCCCGCCCGCACCGCGAACCCCGCCCCGGCCCTTGCCGCAGTCCCCGTCGCGGGGCGGGCCGCACCGGGGGGCCACCGCCGGGTCGCCCGGCCCGCCACGGCGCCCGTGGTCCCCGCTCAGACGCCGCGCCGGCCGGTCCCGCAGCTCCGCCCCACCGATCACTTCGCCGAGCTTCTCCTCGGCGTCCTGAGCGGCCGGCGCCCCGTGCACTCGATGCTCCGCCACACCGTCGGCCGCGCCTACGACGACCTTGCCCACCTCGCCGAACGCGGCCCGCTGCGCACCCGTGGCGCGTGTCCCGTCGTCCGCGACATCGGCTATTTCGAGCCCCGGCCGGGCGCTCTCGAGGTCTTCGCCCGCATCGGCGCGGGCGGCCGGCTGCGCGCCTTGGCCTTCCGGCTGGAGCAGGGCCGGGATCTGCGCTGGCGCTGCACGGCGGTGGAAGTGGGCGGCCCGCGCAGGCCTCGCTCGGACGACGACTGACACGACCCTGGCACGCCTGGCACACCTGACACATCTGGCACAGCTGGCCCGGCCGGCCCCGCGGCCTCCGCCGGGCAGACCGAAGGGCCGGTCACCCCCGGGTGACCGGCCCTTCTCACCGACGCGGCGCCCGCAGGCACCGCACCGTCACTTCTTGCGGCGGCGTCCGCCCTTGGCCTGCTTGCGGCGCTCCGCGCGCGTGAGCCCGTCGGACTGGTCCTGCGCGGCCTCGCCGTCGGTGAACTCGCCCTCGACGACACCGCCCTCGCCGTCCACCGTCGGCGCGGAGAAGTGCAGGTCCCGGCGCTGCGGCGCGTCGAGCCCCTTGGCCCGGATCTCCGGACGGGCGCCCGCCTGGGCCGGGACCGCGTCCTGCGCGCCCTTGTCGAGCGACGGCGTCGCGTCCTCGACCGGAACCTCCTCGACCTGCTGCTCGACCTGGACCTCCAGGTTGAACAGGTAGCCGACGGACTCCTCCTTGATGCCGTCCATCATGGCCTGGAACATGTCGAAGCCCTCGCGCTGGTACTCGACCAGCGGGTCCTTCTGCGCCATGGCGCGCAGGCCGATGCCCTCCTGGAGGTAGTCCATCTCGTAGAGGTGCTCACGCCACTTGCGGTCCAGGACCGAGAGGACGACCCGGCGCTCCAGCTCACGCATGATCTCGGAGCCGAGCTGCTTCTCCCGCGCCTCGTACTGCTCCTGGACGTCGTCCTTGATGGACTCCGCGATGTAGTCGGCGGTCAGTCCGGCCCGGTCGCCCGCCGCCTCCTCCAGCTCCTCGACGGTGACCTTCACCGGGTAGAGCTGCTTGAAGGCGCCCCACAGCCGGTCGAGGTCCCAGTCCTCGGGGAAGCCCTCGGCGGTCTCGGCCTGCACGTAGGCGTCGATCGTGTCGTTCGTGAAGTGCTGGATCTGCTCCTGGAGATCCTCGCCCTCCAGGACGCGGCGACGCTCGCCGTAGATGACCTCGCGCTGGCGGTTGAGGACCTCGTCGTACTTCAGGACGTTCTTGCGGGTCTCGAAGTTCTGCGTCTCGACCTGCGACTGGGCGGACGCGATCGCGCGCGTGACCATCTTGTTCTCGATCGGCACGTCGTCCGGCACGTTCGCCATGGACATCACGCGCTCGACCATCTGGGCCTTGAACAGCCGCATCAGGTCGTCGCCCAGGGAAAGGTAGAAGCGGGACTCACCGGGGTCGCCCTGACGGCCGGAACGACCGCGGAGCTGGTTGTCGATACGGCGCGACTCGTGCCGCTCGGTGCCCAGGACGTAGAGGCCGCCCAGGTCCTTGACCTCTTCGAACTCGGCCTTGACCGCCTGCTCGGCACGCTCCAGCGCGGCGGGCAGGGCCGCGGCCCACTCCTCGATGTGCTCCTCGGGGTCGAGGCCGCGCTGGCGCAGCTCGGCCTCGGCGAGGTCCTCCGGGTTGCCGCCGAGCTTGATGTCCGTACCACGGCCGGCCATGTTCGTGGCCACCGTCACGGAGCCCTTGCGGCCCGCCTGGGCGACGATCGTCGCCTCCCGGTCGTGCTGCTTGGCGTTGAGCACCTCGTGCTGGACGCCTCGCTTGCTGAGCTGCTGCGAGAGGTACTCGGACTTCTCGACCGAGGTGGTGCCGACGAGGATCGGCTGGCCCTTGCGGTGCTTCTCCTCGATGTCGTCGACGACGGCCTCGAACTTGGCGACCTCGGTGCGGTAGATCAGGTCCGACTGGTCCTTGCGCACCATCGGCCGGTTGGTCGGGATGGGCACCACGCCGAGCTTGTAGATCTGGTGGAACTCGGCGGCCTCGGTCATCGCCGTACCGGTCATGCCGGACAGGCCGGGCTGTTCCTTGCCGTTGTGGTCGTGGCGCTTGTAGAGGCGGAAGAAGTTCTGGAGGGTGATCGTGGCGAGCGTCTGGTTCTCGTCCTTGATGTCCACCCCTTCCTTCGCCTCGATCGCCTGGTGCATGCCCTCGTTGTAGCGGCGACCGGCGAGGATACGGCCGGTGTGCTCGTCGACGATCATGACTTCGCCGTCGAGGACGACGTAGTCCTTGTCCTTCTTGAAGAGTTCCTTGGCCTTGATGGCGTTGTTCAGGTAGCCGACCAGCGGGGTGTTCACCGACTCGTAGAGGTTGTCGATGCCCAGCCAGTCCTCGACCTTGGACACACCCGGCTCGTGGATGGCGACGGTGCGCTTCTTCTCGTCGACCTCGTAGTCGCCGGTCTCCTCGATGCCCTTGAGGGTGTTGCCGGCCTCGCCCTTCTTCAGGCGGGTGACCAGCTTGGCGAAGTCGCCGTACCACTTGGTGGCCTGGTCGGCCGGACCGGAGATGATCAGCGGCGTACGGGCCTCGTCGACGAGGATGGAGTCGACCTCGTCGACGATGGCGAAGTTGTGGCCGCGCTGGACGAGTTCGTCCTTGGACCACGCCATGTTGTCGCGCAGGTAGTCGAAGCCGAACTCGTTGTTCGTGCCGTAGGTGATGTCACAGCCGTACATCTCGCGGCGCTGGGCCGGCGTCTGGTTGGCCAGGATGCAGCCGACGTTCAGACCGAGGAACTTGTGGACGCGGCCCATCAGCTCGGAGTCGCGCTCGGCCAGGTAGTCGTTGACCGTGACGATGTGCACGCCCTCGCCGGACAGGGCGTTGAGATAGGCGGGCAGCGTGCCGACGAGGGTCTTGCCCTCACCGGTCTTCATCTCGGCCACGTAGCCCATGTGCAGGGCGGCGCCGCCCATGATCTGCACGTCGTAGTGGCGCTGGCCCAGGACGCGCTTGGCGGCCTCGCGGACGGTGGCGAAGGCTTCGGGCAGCAGGTCGTCAAGGCTCTCACCGTCGGCGTAGCGCTGCTTGTACTCGTCGGTGAGGGCACGCAGCTCGGCGTCGGAGAGGTCAGTGAAGTCCTCTTCGATGGAGTTGACCTGGTCCGCGATGCGGTGCAGCTTGCGCAGGATCTTGCCTTCGCCTGCACGCATGAGCTTCGAGAGGACGGACACGGGGGTTGGTCTCCTTGCCGGTCGGGCCTGGGACGGTCGGTTTCCTGTGACGGATCGGGCAACGGCCATCGTATGCGAGGACCCCGCCGCACCGGGAGGCTGCCGTAACGGGGACCGTCCAATCCTTACGTCCAGCATCCCTGTCCGCTGTCACCCCTTTCAACGTCCGGGCCCCGCGGATGGTGCCGCACCCTTCCGGCGAATCGGCACAAGAGGTGACGGGAGTTTCACGGACGGCAAAAATATTGGCACCCCCGCCCGGCACCCCGCAGAATCGGCCGATGGAACCCGCCACACTCACCACCGACCGCCTGTCGCTGCGCGGGGTCGGCCCGCAGGACACCGACGCCGTGTACGCCGCCTGCCAGGACCCCGACATCCAGCGCTGGACGACGATCCCCTCGCCCTACCTCCCGGAGCACGCGCGGGGCTTCACGGAGCAGATGGTCCCCGACGGCTGGGCGAACGACTCGGTGTTCAACTTCGGCCTCTTCCTCCCCGCGGGAGACCTGGTGGGCATGCTCGGCGTCACGATGATCTCCCTGGGCGTCGGCGAGATCGGTTTCTGGGGCACCAAGGAACACCGCGGCCGGGGCTACGTCACCGAGGCCGCCGTCGCCGCTTCCCGCTGGGCCTTCACCGAGCGGGCCGTCGACCGCCTGGAGTGGCGCGCCGAGGTCGGCAACACGGCCTCCCGCGCGGTGGCCCAACGCGCGGGCTTCACCATGGAGGGCACCTTGCGCTCCGGGATCAACAACAAGGGCGTCCGCCGCGACTGCTGGATCGGCTCCCTCCTCCCCTCGGACCTCTCCCTCCCCTCCACGTCCCCGTACCTGCCGGCACGGACGTAACCGCCGGCAGGTACGGAGCTGCGGACAGTCGCCCCCCGTAGCCGCGGGCAGTCGTGCCGCCGGGGCGGCACCGGGTGGGCGCAGCGGCACCCGGCCGGAGCCGGCCCACCCCCCACTGTCAGACCCACCCCCTACCCTGCGGACGTATGACGACCCTCCCGCCCCCCGCCACGGAACTGTCCGCAGACGAGGCCCGCCGCCTCGCCCTCCGCGCACAGGGCTTCCTCGGCGCCCCCGACCGCCGCGCAGGCGTCCGCGGCGTCCTCCGTCACCTGGGCGCGGTGCAGCTCGACACCATCTCGGTCCTCGCCCGCTCCCACGAGCTGATCCCCTACGCCCGCCTCGGCGCGGTCGGCCGCCGCACCGTCGAGGACGCCTACTGGACCGACACCCACGCCTTCGAGTACTGGTCCCACGCGGCCTGCATCCTCCCCATCGAGGAGTGGCCCCACTTCGCCTTCCGCCGCCGCGCGTACCGCAACCGCCCGCACTGGAACCACCACCTCCCCGACGGCGACTACGACCGCGTCGTCAAGCAACTGCGCGACGAGGGCCCGCTCACCGCGACGGACCTGGGCGGCGCGAAGAAGACCAGCGAGTGGTGGGACTGGTCGGGCACGAAGGTCGCCGTCGAGCGCGCGCTCATGTACGGCGAGGTGGTGTGCGTGGAGCGCCGTGGCTGGAAGCGGGTGTACGACCTGGCCGAGCGCGCGGTCCCGGCCGAGCTGCTCCACGACGACCTGGACGACACCGAGTGCCTGCGCCGCCTGGTCCGCCTGGCCGGCCAGTCCCTCGGCGTCGGCACGCGCGCGGACATCGCGGACTACCACCGCCTCAAGGCCGAGCACGTCGACGCGGTGATCGCCGACTCGGGCCTGGTGCCGGTCACCGTGGCGGGCTGGGGCCGGCCGGCCTGGGCGGACCCCGCGGCCCTGGAGACGGTCCCGCGCGGGCGTCACCGCACGACGCTGCTCTCCCCCTTCGACTCCCTCGTCTGGGAGCGGGCGCGCACGGAGCGGATCTTCGGCTTCACCCACCGCCTGGAGGCCTACGTGCCCAAGCAGAAGCGGGTGCACGGCTACTTCGCGATGCCGGTCCTGGCCGGCGGGCGACTCGTCGGCCGTGTGGACCCGGGGAGGGAGGGACACACCCTGGTCGCCAAGCAGGTCACGCTGGACGGCCCCAAGGCGGCTCCGGCGGTGGCCCAGGCCCTGGCCGAGGCCGCGAGCTGGGTGGACTGCACGAACGTACGCGTGGAACGGGTCGACACACCGGAGCTGTGCGAGCCCCTCACCCGGGAGCTGGCCCGACTGCTCGCCTGATCGGGAACCGGCTCACCGGATCTCGAGAATCTTCTCCCGCATCGCGTACACCACGGCCTCCATCCTGGAGTGCAGCTGAAGCTTCTCCAGGATGTTGCGCACGTGGTTCTTCACGGTGTTCTCGGAAATGAACAGTTCCTTGGCGATGTCCCGGTTGTTCATTCCCGTGGCGACGAGCTTGAGGACCTCCAGCTCGCGATCCGTGAGCCGGGGGGCGGGGACCAGCCGGCGTTCGTCGGTCCGCTGGATCATCGACTTGAACTCGGTGAGCAGCTTCGACGCCATGGACGGACTGATCTGGGACTGCCCGTCGGCCACCGCGCGAATGGCGGTGGCCACCTCGTCCGTCGAGATCTCCTTGAGGAGATATCCGGTCGCGCCCGCCTTGATCGCGTCGTAGAGGTCGGCCTCCTCGTCGCTGATCGTCAGCATGATGATCTTGGCACTGGGGGCCACCTCCTTGATGGAGGTGCAGGCCTCGATACCGCCGCGCTTCGGCATCCGCACGTCCATCAGAACGATGTCCGGCAGCAGGTCGGCGGCCTTCTCCACGGCCTCGGCGCCGTCCCCGGCCTCGCCGACGACCTGGATGTCCTCCTCGGCCGCGAGCACGATCTCCAGGCCGCGGCGGAAGAGGGCGTGGTCGTCCACGACCAGCACCCTGATCGGCTCCTCGCGTGCGGAGCCCGCGTCCGCGTCCGGGCCCATGCCGACCGCCGCGCCGTCGATCCCGTGGTCGACGCCCGCGCTCCGCATCGGTCCGAAACTGTCCGCCATCGTTCCTCCCCCTGAAGGCTGTGGCACGTGGTCCTGAGCCATCGCCAACCCAGAGCAACGACCCACCCGTTGGGCCGTTGCCGCCATGATTCCATGCCTGGCCGACAGCGGGGTGACCGAACGGGCAGCGATGGGGTCGCACACCCTCGCGCACCGTCGCACACCGGTGCCCCTGGGGGGCGCACACGCGCTCCAGGGGCACCGAACCGCTGTCACCCGGCGGTCTGTGTCAGCCGCCGAGCGCGTCGCCCGCGTCGGGAGCGTGCGCCTGGGTGACCATCGTGTCCGTGGTGAGGTGGATCACGCCGTAGTCGTAGGCGTGCCGCCGGTAGACGACGCTGGGCTCCTTGGTCTCGGAGTCGACGAACAGGTAGAAGTCGTGCCCGACCAGCTCCATCTCGTAGAGCGCCTGGTCGAGGGACATCGGGGCGGCAACGTGGGTCTTCTCCCGGACGACGAGCGGGCCGTCGCCCTGGACCTCCAGCGAGCCGATCTTCTTGGTGGGGACGCCGTCCTGCTCCTCCGTCGGGACGACGTCGCCGTTCCCGTTGAGCGTCGCCGCACCGGGTACGTGGTCGGCGACCTCGGCCGCCGAGATCCGGCGCGCGCCGCGGCGCGAGAAGCGCTTGTCGTGCTGCTTGCGCAGCCGTGCGCCAAGCTTCTCCGCCGCCAGGTCGAGCGCCGCGTAGGGGTCGCTCGCCGCCGCCTCCGCCCGGATCACCGGACCGCGGGAGCGGAGGGTGATCTCCACTCGGTCACAGCGGTCGGCCTGCCGGGGGTTCGGCTCCTTGGACACCTCGACGTCGAGGCTGATCACCTTGCCATCGAGCTTCTGGATCTTCTCCAGCTTCAGCTTCTCGGCCACGTGCTTCCGGAACCGCTCGGGCACCTCGGTCTTGCGGCCCTTGACGACGATGTCCACGCAGAACTCCGTTCCCGGATCGCTCCGCTTCTACGGCGGAGCATCTCCCTTTTGCACCAGGTTCCGGTCTCTCCCGAAACCTCGGACTCGGTGACGTCCACCTCCTCCCCCGTGGGCGGGATCTCCACTCCACCGGTGCGGGTGATGACGGCATAACCCGCAGCACGGCATTCGGATTTGAGAGGTGTGGCCTGCGGCTTTGCCTCACAACCGAACATATCTCGCCCGGACGGATGTCGTCACCCTCTACCGCGGCGTACCTCCGTTCCGGTGAATTGAACCTCTCATTACCTGCAACGACGAAAGTTCTCAGTCAGTTCCGGTTTATTTCGAAGGAATCTGGTGACGCCGCGACCACTGCCGCGCAGAACACCTCACGGATCACGCCACCGCCTCCGTACCGTCCCGCCATTCGGGGCCCGGTCTTCCGTTCCTCTCTGCCTTCCCCTGCCTCCGCCGGATACACAGCCGATTTCGCCCTCCCGTACGTGGCCGGTCCCGCCCGCGACTCAACGGCGGGAGCACTCGCCGCCCGCACCGCGCGTGCCGCCTCGGCCAGCGACGCCCCCGTCGTCATCAGGTCGTCGACCAGGACGAGCGCCCCACCGCCGCGCAGCAGCACGCCGCCGCCGGGCGCCACCGCCAGCGCACCCGCGAGGTTGGCCACCCGCTGCCTGGCGTCGAGCCCCGACTGGTCCGCCACGGCGTACCGCTGCCGCAGCACGGCCAGCACCCGGGCGGACGTCCCGGTGCGCCGCAGCTCCCCGGCGGCCGCGAGGGCGATCCGCCGCGCCGGATCGTGTCCGCGGGTCCGCACGGCTCGGCGCGCCGACGGCACGGGCACGAGCAGCACCGGACCCCGCCCCCGTACGTCTCCGGCACCCGCACCACCGGCATCCGCGTCACGGGCTCCCACCTCACGGGCTCCCGCCCACGCCTCCCGGAGCCCCGCCCGCACCGCTCCCGCCAGTGCCGTACCGAGCGGTCCCGCGAGGGACAGCGCCCCCCGCTCCTTGTGGGCCAGCAGCGCGGCCCGCACCTCGTCCGCGTACGGCGCGGCCGCGTGCACCGCCGGCAGTCCGGGCGGCGCCGGCCCCGGACGCACCCGGCGCGGCGGGGCCCCGCCCAGCGCCGTACGGCAGCGCGGGCACAGCACCGCACGAGCCCTGCCGCAGCCCCCGCACTCGGCCGGCAGCACCAGGTCCGTGAGGTCCGTCCACCATCCCCGCAACGTCCGCGATCCGCTCATGGCCACCACTGTGCCCGCGCCCGCAGAACCCTGCCAGGCCTGTGGAAAACCCCGTCGCGCCCCCAGAAGGTGCGGACGCCGGGGCCTCACCCCGGATAGACCGGCGCGGTCCCCTCGGTCACCTTCTGCCACTGGAGCCCGGACGGCAGCCGCACGATCAGCTTCTCCGAGTACGCCACCAGCGGCAGCCGCTCGTCCTCGGTCGCGGCGATCTCCTTGACGCCGGTCAGCGCCGCGGGCACCGAGGCCTCCGGCGTCGAGCCGTCGACCTGGACGTAACCGATCTGCTGGACGCCGCCGCGCTCGCGCCCGACCACGACGAGGCGGGCGTCACCGGCCCACGACATGGCCGTGACCTCTTCCAGCTCCGGGGTCGCGGAGCGCAGTTCGAGCACGGTGACCGCGGGCTGTTCGCCGGCCCGTACCTCACGCTCGATCCGTCCGATGAGCAGGGACCGCTTGCCGTCCTTCTCCACGACGAGCGCGATCCGCACCCCGTCGGCGGCCACGCGCACGGCCTGCACGCGCCCGTCGAGGCCCGGGGTCCTGACCTCCACCGGATCGCCCGCGCCCTCCTTCAGCAGCAGCAGCCGCGGGTTCGCGGGGTCGCGGTCGGCGATCCAGAGGTCGCCCTGCGTGTCCCAGCTGGGCGGTGTCAGCCGGTCCGTCTCCGCCTTGCCCCCGCTGGTCAGCACCGGGTCGCCGAGCGAACCGCCCGACACCAGCGAGCCGACGTACAGCGACTTGCTGTCGAGACCGATCCCCGCCGCGCTGTGCTCGTCGCGCGACACCGCGACCGACCGCATGGCCCGGTGCCCCTCGCCCAGCGGGCCGGGCACCGGTTCGGCCCGGGTCCCGTTGCTGCCGGCGGCGATCCGCACCAGCCGGTCCTGGTCGTCGATGAAGTACAGGTAGTCGGGCCGTTGCGCCGAGCCGCGCGTCGCGACCGTCTCGGCCCGGTCCTCGGAGAGCGAACACATCTGCTCGCCGCCCGAGCGCAGCTCGACCTCCTCGACCGCCGGCGTGAGGTTCTGCAGCGTGAACAGGAGCTGCGCGGCCATCTCGTCGCACTCGTCGGAGCCCGCCGCGGCCGCCTTGTCGTTCAGTGGCACGGTCAGCTTGTTGCGGTCGTCCGGCGTCAGCGAGTCGACTTCCTCCGCCAGCGCCGTCCCGGTCGGGAAGCTGGACCTGACCACGGGGTCGAGCAGGCTCGTCGGCCCGCTGAGCAGGGAACGCACCACCTGGGTCAGCGGATCCACCCGTCGGCGCACGTAGACGGGGTCGGCGACGGCCGACGGCTCCCGGACCGTGCCGGTGCCGGTGTCCGCCCGCGTCACGGTGTTCGAGGCGAAGTAGTACCGGTTGACCGACATGTAGTTGCGCTGGAAGTCCGACTTGCCCATGACGACGCCCTGCGGCAGCACGTCGATGCGCCACTGCTTGGTCTTGGGGTTGCGGCTGAGGTGCACCGACTCGCGGTACGAGCCCTGTGCCGGCGAGTAGGACTGCTGCGCGTCCACCGTGGCGACCTTGGTGCCGGTCAGGTTGACCGAGTAGTCGTTGGCGTCCTCTCGGTTGCCCGAGTGGTCGGACATGGTCCCCGGGCCGTCCGCGAGCACCGTCGCCGACCGGTCCGGCCGCCAGTTCTTCGCTGCGTCGCCCGTCAGGTACTTCCGCGCCGTCTCGTAGTGCGGATCGTCGCTGGTCAGCGCCTCCAGGAAGCCCTGCACGATGTCGGCGGGCGGGTCGTCGTCCTGCGGCGGCATCGCGAACACCCGCACCTGCGGGTCCTGCCGGGGCGTGGACTCCACTCCTCGCAGGTCCCCGCTGTCGGGCATGGACGCGCATCCCGCCAGCAGTACGAACCCGCAGGCGGCGTACGCCATCACGCGTGCCGGCCCCCGCCGACCGCTCCCCTCGCGGTCAGCGCCCACGAGTTGCCTCCCCTTGCCTGCTCGACTCCTCGGACCCGGTGTCCGGACGGCTCGCCGCCCCAGGCGCCGGCCCGTCGTCCTGTCTCCGGGCGGCGCCCGAGACCGGCCTCGGCACCACGCGTGCCCCGTTGCCCGGCAGCGCCGTCGGGTCGGCCGTCGGAGCGACCGCGGCCTGCCGCGGCGGTATCGGTCCCCGTGCGGGGACCGACGAGGCCTGCCCGGCCGGGGCCTGTGCCGGGACGCCGACCGCCTTGTCCGCGGCGCGCGTCGATGTCGTGTCGTTGAGGCCCGCGTCCTGGAGCCCGCGGTTGCGGCGCGAGTCGGCCGGCTCCAGCGGTATCGGCGAACCCCTCAGCGGCTCGTCCGCCGTCCTGGGCAGGGTCAGCCGGAACTGCGAACCGCCACCGGGCTCGCCCCATGCCTGCAGCCAGCCGCCGTGCAGCCGCGCGTCCTCCAGGGCGATGGACAGTCCCAGGCCGGTGCCGCCGGTGGTACGCGCGCGTGCCGGGTCGGCCCGCCAGAAACGGCTGAAGACCCGGGTGGCCTCGCCCGGCTTGAGTCCGACACCGTAGTCGCGCACCGCGACGGCGACCGCGCCCCCGGCGGCGGCGAGCTTGACGACGACGTCCCGGCCCTCGCCGTGCTCGACGGCGTTCACGACGAGGTTGCGCAGCACGCGTTCGACACGCCGGGCGTCCGCCTCGGCGACCACGGGCTGCTGGTCGCCGGAGAGGCGTATCCGCGTCCCCTTGCGCTCGGCGAGCGGCTCCGCACCGCTGACGACCCGCCGTACGACCTCCCTGAGGTCTATCGGCTCGGCCTCCAGGGCCGCGGCGCCCGCGTCGAAGCGGCTGATCTCCAGCAGGTCCGCGAGCAGCGTCTCGAACCGGTCCAGCTGGTCGGCGAGCAGCTCGGCAGACCGCGCGGTCACCGGATCGAAGTCCACGCGCGCGTCGTGGATGACGTCGGCCGCCATCCGGACCGTGGTCAGCGGGGTCCGCAGCTCGTGCGACACGTCGGAGACGAACCGCCGCTGCATCCGCGACAGGTCCTCCAGCTGGCTGATCTTGAGCTGGAGGTTCTGCGCCATCTTGTTGAAGGCCTCGCCGAGCCGGGCGATGTCGTCCTCGCCGGTGACCTTCATACGTTCCTGCAACCGCCCCGCGGACAGCCGCTCGGCGATGCTCGCCGCCATCCGTACGGGTGTGACGACCTGGCGCACCACGAGCCAGGCGATGGCGCCCAGCAGGACGACGACGAAGAGCCCGGCCGTCGCCAGGGTGCCCCTGACCAGGCTGAGCGACTTCTCCTCCTGCGTCAGCGGGAAGAGGTAGTACAGCTGGTAGGGCTCGCCGTTCGGGTCGTTGACCTGCTTGCCGATGACCAGTCCGGGCTGGGAGGGCTGGTCGGAGTTGTAGACGATCCGGGTGTAGCTCTGGGCGGCGGCGGTGTCGCCGTCGATGCGTTCGCGCAGGGCCTCGGGGACGCTGGCCGCCCAGTTGACCGTCCCGGAGGCGCGTGGACCGCGTCCACTGCCGCTCTCCCCGCCCATGGGCAGGGTGACCACGTCGAAGGCGCTCTGACCGCCGCTGGAGAGCGACTTCACCAGTTCGCTCATCCACTGGATGACGTTCTGCGCGGGACGGCCGTCGGCGGGGGTGGTGTCGTCGCCGTTGGTGCTGGCCGCTTCCTCGGCCTTCTGCTTGGCCGCCGTGAAACCACCGGTGGCCTGGCTCTGGGAGGCTTTCACCTTGGCGTCGAGCAGTCCGTTGCGGACCTGCCCGATCACCACGAAACCGAGGAGCAGCACCACACCCAGCGACATCAGCAGCGTCGTGGCGACGACCTTGAGCTGGATGTTGCGCCGCCACAGCCGCATGACCGGCAGCAGGGGGCGGCGCACCCAGCGCATGAACAGCCGGAGCACCGGGCTGCCCTGCACCCCGCCGTGCAGCAGCCCGCCCTCCAGCAGGCGGCTCCACCGCGAGCCGGGAGGCTTGCGACCGGCTGGGGCGGGGCCGACAGGCCGTCCGGCGCGGGCCCCGGACCCGGGCGCCGAAGCGGCACTGTCCCTGGTCATGTCAGCTCGGTCCGGCCTTGTAACCGACGCCACGGACGGTCACCACGATCTCCGGCTTCTCCGGGTCCTTCTCGACCTTGGAGCGCAGCCGCTGAACATGCACGTTGACCAGCCGGGTGTCGGCGGCGTGCCGGTAGCCCCAGACCTGCTCGAGGAGCACCTCGCGCGTGAACACCTGCCACGGCTTTCGGGCCAGCGCCACCAGCAGGTCGAACTCCAGCGGCGTCAGCGCGATCGACTGCCCGTCCCGCTTCACGGAGTGACCGGCCACGTCGATGACCAGGTCGCCTATGGCGAGCTGCTCCGGCGCCGGTTCCTCCGACCTCCGCAGGCGCGCCCGGATACGGGCCACCAGCTCCTTCGGCTTGAACGGCTTCACGATGTAGTCGTCGGCACCCGACTCGAGACCGACCACGACGTCGACGGTGTCACTCTTCGCCGTCAGCATCACGATCGGTACGCCCGACTCCGCCCTGATCAGGCGGCACACCTCGATGCCGTCCCGGCCGGGCAGCATGAGGTCGAGCAGCACCAGGTCGGGTTTGGTCTCCCGGAAGGCGGCCAGCGCCTTGTCGCCGTCGGCTACGAAAGACGGCTCAAAACCCTCACCACGCAGCACAATGCCGAGCATCTCGGCCAGTGCGGTGTCGTCGTCGACGACAAGGACTCGTCCCTTCATAAACGACATCATCCCATTAGCTAATCGTTACCTGGCGTGACCTGGCACACAGCGCGGCCAGGGCCTCGTTGGTCACGGGCGAAACCACGCCCTCCTCGGTGACGATCGCCGTCACCAGTTCGGGCGGGGTCACGTCGAACGCCGGGTTGTACGCCTGGGTCCCCAGGGGTGCCACCGGAATCCCGCCTCCCGCTCCCGCCACCGGCACCTGAGGCGCTGTGACCTCGGTCACTTCATATCCGGGGCGCTGTTCCACTTCGATGGACGCCCCGTCCGGTGTGTCCGGATCCACCGTCGTGACCGGCGCCACCACGATGAACGGCACGTGGTGGTAGCGCGCGAGCACCGCGAGCGGATAGCTCCCCACCTTGTTGGCCACCGAACCGTCGGCCGCGATGCGGTCCGCGCCGATGAGCACCGCGTCCACCTCACCCGCCGCGAACAGCGAACCCGCCGCGTTGTCGGTGAGCAAGGTGTACGCCATGTCGTTGCGGGCCGCCTCGTATGCCGTCAGGCGAGCACCTTGCAGCAAAGGACGCGTTTCGTCCACCCACAGGCGTCGCAGCCGCCCCGACCGGTGTGCCGCGAGCGCCACCGCGAAGGCGGTCCCTTCACCGCCCGACACCAGCGAACCCGTGTTGCAGTGCGTGAGGACGCGGTGCCCCCCGGCGGGCAGCAGCTCGTCGAGCAGCGCCAGCCCGTGCCCCGCCATCCGGGCGCTGGCCTCGGCGTCCTCCCGGTGCAGCGCCCGCGCCGCGGACAGCGCCGCCGCGGCCGCCTGCCCGGGGTCGCCGGTCCTGGCGAGCGCCTCCCGGTGGGCCGCCTGCGCCCGGCGCACCCCCACGGCGAGGTTCACCGCGGTGGGGCGGGCCCCCGCGAGAGCCGCCGCGGCCTCTTCGACCTCGAAGCCCCGGACGGCGGCGAGCGCGACGCCGTAGGCGCCCGCGACACCCAGCAGTGGCGCCCCCCGCACGGCGAGCGAGCGGATCGCCTCCACCAGCGCGGCCGGGTCCGTGCAGACCAGCTCGACCTCCTCGGCCGGCAACCTGGTCTGGTCCAGCAGCACCAGCACCGGGCCCTCGGGAGGCTCCTCCCACCGCAGGACCGGTATCCCGGTCGGCCGCCTGCCCTCGCCGCTTCGCGCGTCCTGATCAGCCATGCGGTCAGTGTGCCCCCTGTACGACGGACAACTGAAGGTGCGCAGCCCCTACCGCGCCCGGTCCGCACCTGGCGCCCCCATGGCACGATGGCTGCCAACCTGCCGCCGCGACCGCGGACGGGCACCGTGAAGGAGCGACGATGAACGACACTCCGGGCTGGGCATCGCCCGGATCCGCCCCGTCCGACGGGCAGGAGCCCGGCGCGCCCGGCCCCGCCGCGCCCGCCGACCGCCCCGCCGGCCCCGACCGGCCGGACGCGGAACCGACGAGCCCCGGCACGAAGTGGTCCAAGGAGCAGCCGCCCCCCGGCCAGTGGTCCGCGCCGACCGGCCCCGCAGGCACGGGCCAGGCCCCGCCTCCTCCGCCACCGCCCGGCCCGGGCTGGGGCACCCCGCCGCCCGGGCCCCCCGGAGGCGGCTACGGCGGCTACCCGGGCCCGGGCGGCTACGGCGGCCCGGGCGGCGGCTACGGCGGCTACGGCGCCCCCGGAGGACACGGCGGCTGGGGAGGCGGCTGGGGCGGTCCCCCGCCTGCGGCCAAGCCCGGCGTGATCCCGCTCCGCCCGCTCGGCGTCGGCGAGATCCTCGACGGTGCCGTCTCGACCATGCGCACCTACTGGCGCACCGTCCTCGGCATCTCCCTGACCGTCGCCGTCTTCACCGAGGTCATCGTCGTACTGCTCCAGGGCCTCGTCCTGGACGACACCAGCAGCGAGGTCCTCAACGACCCCGACGCCACCCTGAGCGAGCTCAGCGACGCGCTGGCCGACACCACGCTCAACTCGAGCGTCGTCTTCCTGCTCTCCCTGATCGGCACCGTACTGGCCACCGCCCTGCTCACCACCGTCACCAGCCGCGCCGTACTCGGCAAACCGGTGACCACCGCCGAGGCCTGGCGGGACGCCCGTCCCCAGGTGCTGAAGCTGTTCGGCCTGATCCTCCTGCTGCTCCTCATCTCCGTCGCCCTCCTCACGGCAGGCATGACTCCCGGTCTGATCATCACGGCAACGGCGAACAGCGGGGCCGGCGTGGCCCTGACCGCCCTGGGCTTCATCGCGGGCGGCGTCGTCGCGGTCTGGCTCTGGGTCCGCTTCTCGCTCGCGTCCCCCGCGCTGATGCTGGAGAAGCAGGGCATCAAGAAGGCGCTGGGCCGCTCGGTGAAGCTGGTGCGCGGCTCCTGGTGGCGCGTCTTCGGCATCCAGCTGCTCGCCTCGGTGATCGCCGGCGTCGTCGCGTCGATCATCGTCATCCCGTTCACCCTCCTCGCCGCTGTCGTCGGCGGCGACGGGATCGGCGGCTTCCTGGCGGGCACCGGCGACCTCGGCTGGACGTTCCTCGTCGTCAGCGGCATCGGTTCGGTGATCGGATCCATGATCACTTTCCCGATCACGGCGGGCGTGACCGTCCTGCTCTACATCGACCGGCGCATCCGCCGCGAGGCCCTCGACCTCGAGCTGATCCGCGCCGCCGGCACCCGGGGTCCCGGCGCCTCCGGCGCCGTCCCGGGGAGCTGATGCGGTGAGCACGCCGGGGGGAGTTCTCACAGAGGTGCTGTCACGCACCGCCGCACGCACGGTGTCACGCGCCGGCGACACCTCCGCGCTGTCGGCACTGTCGCTGTCGCGCTCCGGCGACGAACCGCCGGTGACGATCCCGGGCGACCCCGCGAGGGAGGCAGCACGGCGCGAGCTGTCCAAGCGCATGTACCACGAGAACGACCCCAGCTGGTTCCAGCGGGCCCTGAACGCCTTCTGGGACTGGATCGAGGAGCTCTTCGGCAAGGCGTCCACCGCGACGCCCGGCGGGACGCTCGGACTGGTCGTCGTCATCGTGGCCGTCCTGGCGGTGCTGGGCGCCCTCTGGTGGCGCCTGGGCACCCCCCGCCGCAGTCCCGTCTCCGCCCCCGCCCTCTTCGACGACCGCCCCCGCAGCGCCGCCGACCACCGCGCCGCCGCCGAGGCACACGCCGCCCAAGGACACTGGAGCCGGGCCGTCCAGGAACGCATGCGCGCCGTCGTCCGCGCCCTGGAGGAACGCGCGCTGCTCGACACCCGCCCCGGCCGCACCGCCGACGAGGCGGCCACCGAGGCCGGCCGTGCCCTGCCCGTCCACAGGGACCGGCTGCGCGCCGCCGCCCTGGACTTCGACGACGTCGCGTACGGCGGCCGGCCCGGCAGCGAACAGTCGTACCGGCGCCTCACCGAACTCGACCACGACCTGGAACGCAGCAAGCCCCACCTGGCGAACAGCACGGCCGGCGGCACCACGGGCGACGCGGACCGGGACACCCACCGGGGAGCCGCCGAATGACCACCGAGGCCACGCTCCCCACCACCGCGGCCTCGCCCACCGCCCGCCAGGTGTGGACCCGCACGCGGGGCATCGCGCTCGCCCTCGTCCTGCTGCTCGCCGGGGCCGTCGCGATCGCGGTCGTCCGCTCCGACGCCCGGCACGGCGCACTCGATCCGCGCTCCGCCGACCCCTACGGCAGCCGCGCCGTCGCCGAACTCCTCGCCGACCGGGGGGTCTCCACGCGCGTGGTCACCACCCTGGACGAAGCACGGGCCGCGACCGGCCAGAACACCACGCTGCTGGTCGCCGCGCCCGACCTCCTGACGGAACGACAGCAGAACCGACTGCACTCCGCGACGACCGGCTCCGGGGGCCGCACCGTCCTCGTCGCCCCCGGCGGCGCCGCCGTCGAACGCCTCGCCCCCGGCGTCACCGCCGACCCCGCGCTCAGCTTCGACTCGACACTGGCCCCCGCCTGCGACCTGCCCGCCGCCCGGCGCGCGGGCGACGCCGCCACGGGCGGCATCCGCTACAGCACCCACCTCGAAGCCGACGCCTGCTATCCCAGCCGCCGCCTGGCCACCCTGCTGCGCCTCCCCGACCCGTCCGCGAAGGCGTCCGCCGAAGGCGCCCAGGGCGACACCGTCGTCCTCGGCGCCCGCGAGATCCTCCTCAACGACCACCTCGACGAGCACGGCAACGCCTCGCTCGCCCTCCAGCTCCTCGGCTCCCGCGACCATCTGGTCTGGTACCTCCCCTCCCTCTCCGACATGCCGGCCCCGGACGAGGAACGCAGCTTCTTCGACCTGCTCCCGTCCGGCTGGCTCTGGGGCACCCTCCAGCTCTTCATCGCCGCCGCCCTCGCCGCCCTGTGGCGGGCACGCCGACTCGGCCCCCTGGTGCCGGAAAAACTCCCCGTCGCGATCCGCGCCTCCGAAACCGTCGAAGGCCGCGCCCGCCTCTACCGCAAGGCGAACGCCCGCGACCGCGCCGCCACCGCTCTTCGCTCCGCCACCCGCACCCGCCTCGCCCCTCTCGTAGGCGTCCCCGTCACCCAGGCCCAGACGCCCGAGTCCCTGCTCCCCGCCCTGTCCGCCCACCTGCACGGCGCACACGGCGACGGACAGTCCCTGCACGCTCTCCTCTTCGGCCCGCCGCCCGGCGACGACGCGGCCCTGATCGCACTCGCCGACCAACTCGACGCCCTCGAAAGAGAGGTACGCCGTCCATGATGGACCCGACCACTGACAACGCCGGGCAGAGCGCGGCCCCGGGCAACGCCCGCGCCGCCCTCGAAGCCCTGCGCGCCGAGATCGCCAAGGCCGTGGTCGGCCAGGACGCCGCCGTGACCGGTCTCGTCGTGGCCCTCCTGTGCCGCGGCCACGTCCTGCTCGAAGGCGTACCCGGAGTCGCCAAGACGCTGCTCGTCCGCACCCTCGCCCAGGCCACCGAGCTCGACACCAAGCGCGTCCAGTTCACCCCCGACCTGATGCCGAGCGACGTCACCGGTTCCCTCGTCTACGACGCCCGCACCGCCGAGTTCTCCTTCCAGCCCGGCCCGGTCTTCACCAACCTCCTGCTCGCCGACGAGATCAACCGCACGCCCCCGAAGACCCAGTCGTCCCTCCTGGAAGCCATGGAGGAACGCCAGGTCACGGTGGACGGCACCCCTCGTCCGCTTCCCGAGCCCTTCCTCGTCGCGGCGACCCAGAACCCGGTCGAGTACGAGGGCACCTACCCCCTTCCGGAAGCCCAGCTGGACCGCTTCCTGCTCAAGCTCACCGTCCCGCTGCCCACCCGCCAGGACGAGGTCGACGTCCTCACCCGGCACGCCGCCGGCTTCGACCCGCGCGACCTGCACGCCGCCGGCGTACGCCCTGTCACGAGCGCCGCCGACCTGGAGGCCGCCCGTGCCGAGGCCGCCAAGACGACCGTCTCGCCGGAGATCACCGCCTACGTCGTCGACATCTGCCGCGCCACCCGCGAGTCGCCGTCCCTCACCCTCGGTGTCTCACCCCGCGGAGCCACAGCGCTGCTGTCGACCGCCCGCGCGTGGGCCTGGCTCACCGGCCGCGACTACGTGACCCCCGACGACGTGAAGGCCCTGGCCCTTCCCACTCTCCGGCACCGTGTCCAGCTCCGCCCGGAAGCCGAGATGGAGGGCGTGACCGCCGACTCGGTCATCAACGCGATCCTCGCCCACGTCCCCGTGCCCCGCTGATGGCACTCACCGGACGCGCCGCGCTCATCGCGGCCCTGGGCTCCGTCCCCATCGGCATCTGGGACCCGAGCTGGACGGGGATCCTTGCGGTCAACGCCCCGCTGGCCGTGGCCTGCGCCTGCGACTTCGCCCTGGCCGCTCCCGTACGCCGCCTCGGCCTGAGCCGTTCCGGCGACACGTCCGCCCGCCTGGGCGACACCGCCGACGTCACCCTGACGGTCACCAACCCGTCGGGCCGCCCGCTCCGGGCCCGCCTGCGCGACGCCTGGCCGCCGAGCAGCTGGCAGCCCGGCACGGAGACGGCGGCCTCCCGCCACACCCTCACGGTGCCCGCGGGGGAACGCCGCCGCGTCACCACGCGTCTGCGGCCCACCCGCCGCGGCGACCGCCAGGCGGACCGCGTCACGATCCGCTCCTACGGCCCCCTGGGTCTCTTCACCCGCCAGGGCACCCACCGGGTCCCCTGGACCGTACGCGTCCTCCCTCCGTTCACCAGCCGCAAGCATCTCCCCTCGAAGCTGTCCCGCCTCCGCGAACTCGACGGGCGCACCAGCGTCCTCATCCGCGGAGAAGGCACGGAGTTCGACAGCCTGCGCGACTACGTACCCGGCGACGACACCCGCTCCATCGACTGGCGCGCGACGGCACGCCAGTCCGCCGTCGCCGTACGCACCTGGCGCCCAGAGCGCGACCGGCACATCCTGCTCGTCCTCGACACCGGCCGCACCTCGGCGGGCCGCGTGGGTGACGCGCCCCGCCTCGACGCCGCCATGGACGCGGCTCTGCTGCTGGCCGCCCTGGCCTCCCGCGCGGCCGACCGCGTCGACCTCCTCGCCTATGACCGCCGAGTACGCGCCCTGCTTCAGGGCCGCACGGCGGGCGACGTCCTTCCCTCCCTGGTCAGTGCCATGGCCACCCTGGAGCCGGAGTTGGTGGAGACCGACGCGCGGGGCCTCACCGCCACCGCTCTCCGGTCGGCCCCGCGCCGCTCCCTGGTCGTCCTCTTCACGACTCTCGACCCGGCCCCGATCGAGGAAGGGCTGCTTCCTGTCCTGCCCCAGCTGACTCGGCGCCACACGGTCCTCGTGGCCTCGGTGGCCGACCCGCATGTGGCGACGATGGCCGGCGCCCGCGGCGATACGGACGCCGTCTACGAGGCCGCAGCGGCCGCACAGGCCCAGTCGGAACGCCGTCGCACCGCCGACCAACTCCGCCGGCACGGTGTAACGGTCGTCGACGCGACTCCCGAGGAGCTGCCCCCGGCTCTCGCGGATGCCTACCTGGAACTCAAGGCTGCGGGCCGCCTGTAAACGGCGGGGCGGGGCCGAGAAAGGCCCTGCTCCCTCCGCTCCAATAAGCGGCCATATATAAGCCCGAACGACCCTTGAA
>NZ_BEWB01000025.1 GCF_003112555.1 Streptomyces coelicoflavus
AAATATTAGAAGGGCTGGTCCCGGAACTTCGGTTCCGGGACCAGCCCTTTTTTGCTTTCTGTCACTTCGAGTTCACGTTGGGCCCCGACCATCCCACACATGGGTACTGCAGCAATGCTCAGGGCCGCCGGCGTGGGCGTCGGTGACGAGGTCGTCGTACCTGCCTTCGGGAACGTGGAAGTCGCCGAGGCCGTGGCACTCGTGGGTGCGTCGCCGGTGTTCGCCGACATAGATCCGGCGACGTACTGCCTGGATGCTTCCCTGGTGGAGGCGGCGCTGACGCCTCGGACCGCGGCCGTGGTCGTCGTGCACCGGTTCGGGCGGCCTGCGGACATGGGCGCCCTGCACAGGATCGGACAGCGGCACGGCCTGCTCGTGCTGGAGCACGGCGAGTCCGAGGGACCGTACGACGAGATAGCGCGCCGCAGGCAGCGTGCGGCCTACCTCGACGGGAAGTTGAGGGGCGTGCGGACCCCGGACTGGGGCGACGGACACACGTACCAGCAGTATGTGGTCCGGGTGCCGGGGAACGGGCGGCCGGACCGGGACGCCTTCGCCCGCGCGGTGCGGGGTCGGGGAGTCGACTGCCGGGTGCCGGTGAAGGCGCCCGTGCACCGGATGCCCGGATTCCGGCGGTGCGTGGCGCTGCCGGAGACGGAGCGGGCCGTCGACGAGACGCTCGCGCTGCCCGTCGAGGCCGCGTTGACCAAGCGGGACATGCAGCGGATCGTGTCCGCCTGCAATGCGCTCGGTGGGCTGCTGCAACCCGCCTACTGACGACCAGTCCGTGGTTGGGAGCACCGGCTTGTTCGGGGTATGATCTATTCCGTTGCCGCGAGGGAAACCTCGAAAGCGACAGGCCCCTATAGCTCAGTCGGTAGAGCGTCTCCATGGTAAGGAGAAGGTCAACGGTTCGATTCCGTTTGGGGGCTCCCACAGAAAGGCCCCGCCCACTCGGGCGGGGCCTTTCGCATGCCCTGGTCAGTCCGCGTGGGGCTCCGGGACGCGCATCGCGAGGATCGCCATGTCGTCGGACGGGGCGTCGGACGCGAAGCGCTCCACCGCGCGCATGATGCGGGCCGCCACCGCGCCGGCCGTGAGGCCCGTGCAGCTCGTCAGGACGTCGGCGAGGCCGTCGTCGCCCAGCATGCGCGTGCCCTCGCGGCGTTCGGTGACGCCGTCCGTGACGCACAGGAGGACGTCGCCCGGGTCGAGGGTGACGGTCTGCTCGTACAGCTCCAGGTCCTCGATGACGCCGAGGAGGGGCTGGGGTTCGGCCGCCGGCTCGACCGTGCCGTCCTGGCGCAGGCGCAGGGGGAGCGGGTGGCCGGCGCAGACCACCTTCAGCTCGGCGCTGCCGTCCGCCTGCGGGCGCATCTCGCCGTACAGCAGCGTGAGGAAGCGGCTGCGGGCGCCCTCGTCGAGGATGGCGGAGTTGAGGCGCTCCAGGACCGCCGGGCCGCTCAGCCCCTCCCGGGCCAGCAGGCGCAGGGCGTGCCGGGCCAGGCCCGTGACGGCGGCCGCGTTGGGGCCCGTGCCGCAGACGTCACCGATGGCGAAGCCGTACGCGTCGTCGCTGATGGGGAAGAGGTCGTAGAAGTCGCCGCCGACCTCGTTGCCCTCGCCGGCCGCGCGGTAGATGACCTCGACCTCGACGCCGTCGATGACGGGCAGCTCCGGCGGCAGGAGGCTGCGCTGGAGGGACTGGCTGATCGCCGTGCGCTCCGAGTACAGCCGGGCGTTGTCCAGGGCCAGAGCGGCCCGGCGGGACAGGTCCTCGGCGAGTTCGAGGATCTCCTGGCGGAAGTGGTCGTCGGTGGGCTTGCCGAGCGTGAGCATGCCGATGACGCGGTTGCGGGCGACCAGCGGCAGGACGACGGTCTCGCCGCCGACGGCGGAGGCCGTGGCGAGGGTCGGGCCGATGCCGGTGCTCAGCGGCTGCGGCGTACCGCCGCTGAGGCCGAGGTCGCGCATGGAGGTGCGCAGCGCCGCCTGGTGGGCCATCTCCGCGGGGGCCGTCCACACCCGGGCGCCCGGCGTGGGCACCGGGTCGGGCGGGGCGATCTTCGACAGCAGGGACTTGATGCCGTCGATCAACTCCTCGTCCTCGTGCAGGACGTACGAGAGGTACGGGTCCGAGGACTGGTCGGCGATCGTGTAGACGGCGCACCAGGTGGCCAGTGTCGGGACCGTCATCTGGGCCATCAGGGCCAGCGTCTGGTCGCGGTCCAGGGTGCCGGCGAGGAGGTCGGAGGCCTCGACGAGGAAGCTGAGGGAGCCGCGGCGCAGCCGCTCCAGCTCGCCCAGGCGCGCCGACTCGACGGCCAGGGCGATGCGGTCGGCGGCGAACTGGAGGCGCAGCGCCTCCTCGTTGGAGTACCGGCCGGCGGCCTCGGCCGCGACGCCGAGGGAGCCGGTGAGGCGGCCCTCGACCTTGAGCGGGACGGTGACGACCGAGCGCATGCCCGTGCTGTTGAGGAGCGGGACGGCGCCGGGGACGGACTCGAGGTCGTCGTGGACGGCGGGCATGCGCGCCGAGCCGTAGCGTCCGGGGCCCGCCTCGACGGGGACGCGGGCGAACCGCTGGCGGGCGGAGGGCAGGCCGGTGGAGGCGCGGACCTCCAACTCCGTTTCGTCGTCGGTCGCCAGGAGCAGGAAGGCGGCGTCGGCGTCGAGCATGTCGCGGGCGCGTTCGACCGTGCGCTGGAGAAGGCCGTCGAGGTCGTCCGGGGCGGGGGAGCCGATGAACACCTCGAAGGGGTCGGCACTCTGGCCCTCGGAGGACGGGGAGTCGGGGGCCGGCACCCGCAACGGGGTTTGCAGCACCGCGCGTTCGTGGTCGCGGACGAGGAGGCAGACCGTGGAGGGCTCGCCGTCGGCGTCGCGGACGCGGAGGTGGGAGGCGTAGACCGGGGTGACGCGGCCGTCGGCGCCCCTTATGCCGTAGCTGCCCTCCCAGCGGGAGAGCTGGAGGGCCTCGGCGATGCCGGTGCTGGTGCCGGGGGTGTGCGGCCAGGCGGCGAGGTCGGTCAGCGGCTTGCCGGTGACCTGGTCGGCGGCGTAGCCGAAGAGGTCCTCGGCGTCCTCGTTCCACGACGTGACGGCGCCGGTGCGGTCGATCTGGACGACGGCGACGCGGACCCGGCCGTCGGCGAGCGGCAGCAGGGCGGCCGGGAGGGAGGGACCGGCGGCGCGGGTGCCGACCGGGCGCTCGGGCAGATGGAGGTGGAACCAGACGTTCTTCAGCGTGGGCGTGTACTCCACGCCCCAGCGGTCGGCCAGCGCCGCGCACAGCTGGAGGCCGCGGCCGCCCTCGCGGTCGAGGCTGCCCATGGTGGCGGGGGAGCCCTGGAGCGGGACCTCGCGCTCCGGATAGTGGTCGGCGACCTCGATGCGTACGCCGTCGTCGCTGCGCAGGCACACGACGTCGGCGGTGGTGCCCGCGTGCACCACCGCGTTGGTCACCAGCTCGCTGGTGAGCACCACGGCGTCGTCGACGATGTCGGCATGGCCCCAGCCCTGGAGTGTGTCGCGGACGAAGGACCGGGCACTCGCCACGGATCGCCCGACGGGCTCGAAGCTGGCGGCCGCGCGCGCGGTGATCACAGAACTTCCCGACCCTCTCTCCCCGTGCACGGCCTCATGGCCGGCCGGCTGGTGCCGCTGCTGCGGCAGTCCACCCGTCGGCCCGGGATCCGGGGGCTGCTCCCCCGGGATCAGTCCGGTGGTCATTCCGGCCGCCCCTCCGATGCCCGCTCGTCTCCGTGCCACCGCCCAGACCGGACGGACCGGTACGGCTGGACAGCCACGTGCAAGGTTACTTACCTTCGCCGTCCATCCGGATGCCGGTCTGCAGTGTTTCCGCCCAGAGGGTGTGCGGACGATGTGCGAAGCTGCCGAACTGTTATGGCCTGGTTCGGCCGGGGTGAAACACTGGGCAAGCTGCCAATGAGGGTCCGGGCAGGTGAATGCACGCCTGGCCGGGTGGGCAGCAGCCCCTGGAAGCGGTCCGGCGCGCCGGACCGGATCGCCCGGCAGTACGGGAAACAGGCGGCAGGAACCGGTCCGCCGAGCGTTGGCGGCCGGGCACAGCGGTATCGGTCGAGCCCTGCGGGAGGGACACAGTGGAGTCTGGCGCAGCGACGCGGGCCACGAAGACGCGCGCGAAAGGCGGACAGTCCCTGAGCAACCAGGGCAAAACGCGGGGCGGCACCACGACGGTGGACACGGCGGCCCTGAACCGGCTGCTCGCGGCGCTGGTCTCCATGCGGGAGGGAAACTTCCGCAGGCGGCTCACGGTGTCCGGCGACGGCGTGATGTCGGAGATCGCGGCGGTCTTCAACGAGGTGGCCGACCGCAATCTCCACCTCACGGGAGAGCTGGCGCGGGTGCGGCGCGTGGTCGGACGTGAGGGAAAACTCACGGAGCGGCTGGAGACCGGAGCCTGCGAGGGGTCCTGGGCGACCGCGATCGACAACTCGAACGCCCTGGTGGACGATCTCGTACGACCCGTCTCCGAGGTCAGCCGGGTGCTGTCGGCGGTCGCGGACGGCGATCTGTCGCCGCGCATGGAGCTGCGGACGCAGAGCGACGAGGGCACCGGGCAGCCGCTGCGCGGTGAGTTCCTGAAGGTCGGCCGGACCGTGAACAACCTGGTCGACCAGTTGTCGACGTTCACGGACGAGGTCACGCGGGTGGCCAGCGAGGTCGGCACCGAGGGCAAGCTGGGCGGTCAGGCCCGGGTGCGCGGCATGTCCGGGTCCTGGAAGGACCTGACGGACTCCGTCAACACGATGGCGTACCGGCTCACCGCCCAGGTGAGGGACATCGCGCTGGTGACGACGGCCGTGGCCAAGGGCGATCTGTCGCGGAAGGTCACGGTGCACGTGGCCGGCGAGATGCTGGAGCTGAAGAACACCGTCAACACGATGGTGGACCAGCTCTCGGCGTTCTCCTCCGAGGTGACCCGCTTGGCCCGTGAGGTCGGCACCGAGGGCGCGCTGGGCGGGCAGGCGCGGGTGCCGGGCGTGGCCGGGGTGTGGAAGGAGCTGACCGACTCCGTCAACACCATGGCCGGGAACCTGACGGCCCAGATGCGCGAGATCTCCCATGTGACGACGGCGGTCGCCAACGGCGATCTGTCGAAGAAGGTGACGGTGCCGGCCCGGGGAGAGGTCGCGCAGCTCGCCGAGACGATCAACCAGATGACCGAGACGCTGCGGATCTTCGCGGACGAGGTCACGCGCGTGGCGAACGAGACGGGTGGGGAGGGCCAGCTCGGCGGCCAGGCGATCGTGCCGGGCGCGGCCGGTATCTGGAAGGACCTGACGGACTCCGTCAACACGGTCTTCAGGAACCTGACCACGCAGGTGCGGGACATCGCCGCGGTGACGACGGCGGTGGCCAGCGGTGACCTGTCGCAGAAGGTCACGGTGGACGTGGCCGGCGAGATGCTGGAGCTGAAGAACACCGTCAACACGATGGTGGACCAGCTGTCCGCCTTCGGTGCCGAGGTCACGCGGGTGGCCCGGGAGGTCGGTGTCGAGGGCGAGCTGGGCGGTCAGGCGCAGGTGCCGGGGGCGGCGGGTACCTGGAAGGACCTGACGGACTCCGTCAACACGGCGTTCCGCAACCTCACCGGTCAGGTGAGGAACATCGCCCAGGTGACGACGGCGGTGGCCAACGGCGACCTGTCGCAGAAGGTCACCGTGGACGTCTCCGGCGAGATGCTCCAGCTGAAGAACACCGTGAACACCATGGTGGACCAGCTCTCCAGCTTCGCCGACCAGGTGACGCGGATGGCCCGGGACGTGGGCACGGAGGGCCGCCTGGGCGGTCAGGCCCGGGTCGACGGCGTGTCGGGGACCTGGAAGGAGCTGACGGACTCGGTCAACTCCATGGCCGGCAATCTGACCTCCCAGGTGCGCAACATCGCCCAGGTGACGACGGCCGTGGCGCGCGGCGACCTGTCGCAGAAGATCGACGTCGACGCGCGCGGCGAGATCCTGGAGCTGAAGAACACCATCAACACGATGGTCGACCAGCTCTCCAGCTTCGCCGAGCAGGTCACCCGGGTCGCCCGTGAGGTGGGCACGGAGGGCCGCCTCGGCGGTCAGGCGCAGGTGCCCGGGGTCGCCGGTGTGTGGCGTGACCTGACGGACTCGGTGAACGGCATGGCCGGCAATCTCACCGCGCAGGTCCGCAACATCGCGCAGGTCGCGACGGCCGTGGCGCGCGGTGACCTGTCCCAGAAGATCACCGTGGACGCGCGCGGGGAGATCCTGGAGCTGAAGAACACCCTGAACACGATGGTGGACCAGCTGTCGTCGTTCGCCCAGGAGGTCACGCGCGTCGCGCGCGAGGTGGGCACCGAGGGCATCCTCGGCGGCCAGGCGGAGGTGCAGGGCGTCTCCGGCACCTGGAAGGACCTCACGCAGTCCGTGAACGGCATGGCCAACAACCTGACCATGCAGGTGCGCAACATCGCCGAGGTGACGACGGCGGTCGCCAAGGGCGACCTGTCGAAGAAGATCACCGTCGACGCCAAGGGCGAGATCCTCGAGCTGGTCACCACCGTCAACACGATGGTCGACCAGCTGTCGTCGTTCGCCGAGCAGGTCACGCGGGTGGCCCGCGAGGTGGGCACCGAGGGCATCCTCGGCGGCCAGGCGAGCGTGCCCGGCGTCGTGGGCATCTGGAAGGACCTCAACGACAACGTCAACCTGATGGCCAAGAACCTCACGGTCCAGGTGCGGAACATCTCCCAGGTGGCCGCGGCCGTCGCCAACGGCGACCTGACGCGGACGGTGACGATCGAGGCGCGCGGCGAGGTCGCGCAGCTCGCCGACACCTTCAACACCATGGTGCGGACGCTGCGGTCCTTCGCCGACCAGGTGACCAAGGTGGCCCGCGAGGTGGGCACCGACGGCATCCTGGGCGGCCAGGCGCAGGTGCCGGGTGTGTCGGGGACGTGGAAGGACCTCACCGAGTCGGTGAACCAGATGGCGTCGAATCTCACCGGTCAGGTGCGCAACATCGCCATGGTCACCACGGCGATCGCGAAGGGCGACCTGACGAAGAAGATCGACATCGACGCGCGCGGCGAGATCCTGGAGCTGAAGACGACCATCAACACGATGGTCGACCAGCTGTCGTCCTTCGCCGAGGAGGTCACCCGCGTCGCCCGTGAGGTGGGCACGGAGGGGCAGCTCGGCGGCCAGGCACGCGTGCGGGACGTCGACGGCACCTGGCGCGACCTGACGGAGTCCGTGAACGAGATGGCCGGGAACCTGACCCGGCAGGTGCGGGCCATCGCGCGCGTGGCGACCGCGGTGACGCGCGGCGACCTGAACCTGAAGATCGACGTGGACGCCTCCGGGGAGATCTCGGAGCTGCAGGACTACATCAACAAGATGATCGCCAACCTGCGCGACACCACGATCGCCAACAAGGAGCAGGACTGGCTCAAGGGCAATCTGGCCCGGATCTCCGGCCTGATGCAGGGACGCCGCGACCTCCAGGACGTGGCCTCACTGATCATGAGCGAGCTGACCCCTGTCGTCTCCGCCCAGCACGGGGCGTTCTTCCTCGCGATGCCGCTGGTCGACGGGCAGGAGCAGGCGGGCGCCGAGGGCGACGCGTACGAGCTGCGCATGCTCGGGTCGTACGGCTACTCGATGGGGTCCATGCCCACCTCGTTCCGGCCGGGCGAGGCGCTGGTCGGCACGGCCGCCGAGGAGAAGCGCACGATCCTCGTGGAGAACGCGCCGAGCGGTTACCTGAAGATCTCCTCCGGGCTCGGCGAGGCGCCGCCCGCGCAGGTGATCGTGCTGCCGGTGCTGTTCGAGGGGCAGGTGCTCGGCGTCATCGAGCTGGCGTCCTTCACGCCGTTCACGCACATCCAGAAGGACTTCCTGAACCAGATCGCCGAGATGATCGCGACCAGCGTCAACACCATCTCCGTGAACACCAAGACGGAGGTCCTGCTGAGCCAGTCGCAGGAGCTGACCGAGCAACTGCGGGAGCGGTCGGAGGAGTTGGAGCAGCGGCAGAAGGCACTTCAGTCGTCCAACGCCGAACTGGAGGAGAAGGCCGAACTGCTGGCGCAGCAGAACCGCGACATCGAGGTGAAGAACACCGAGATCGAGGAGGCGCGGCAGGTCCTGGAGGAGCGTGCCGAGCAGCTCGCCGTCTCCATGCGCTACAAGAGCGAGTTCCTGGCCAACATGTCGCACGAGCTGCGCACGCCGCTCAACTCGCTGCTGATTCTGGCCAAGTTGCTCGCTGACAACGCCGACGCGAACCTGACCCCGAAGCAGGTCGAGTTCGCCGAGACGATCCACGGCGCGGGCTCCGACCTGCTCCAGCTCATCAACGACATCCTCGACCTGTCGAAGGTCGACGCCGGGAAGATGGACGTCTCCCCGACGCGCATCGCGCTCGTCCAGCTCGTGGACTACGTGGAGGCGACCTTCCGGCCGCTGAGCGCGGAGAAGGGCCTGGACCTTTCGGTGCGGGTGTCGCCGGGGCTGCCCGCCACCATGCACACCGACGAGCAGCGGCTGCTCCAGGTGCTGCGCAACCTGCTGTCCAACGCGGTGAAGTTCACCGACTCGGGCTCCGTCGAGCTGGTCATCCGGCCGGCCCGGGACGAGGTTCCGAAGGCCATCCGGGAGCAGTTGCTGGAGGCCGGTTCGATGAACGAGCCGGACGCCGAGCTGATCGCGTTCTCCGTGAGCGACACGGGCATCGGGATCGCGGCCAGCAAGATGCAGGTGATCTTCGAGGCGTTCAAGCAGGCCGACGGCACCACGAGTCGCAAGTACGGCGGTACGGGTCTCGGACTGTCCATCTCGCGGGAGATCGCGCAGTTGCTCGGCGGCGAGATCCACGCCCAGAGCGAGCCGGGCCGCGGCTCGACGTTCACGCTCTACCTGCCGCTGCACCCGAGCGAGCTGCCGCCGCACGGCTACCAGCAGCCGCTGCCGTCCGTGGAGGGCGGTGAGCTGCCGGCGCCCTCCGGTGCCGTGGCCGAACTGCCGGGTGCACAGACCGAGGCCCCGGCCGAGGTGCAGTCGTACCAGGATCCGCAGAACGGGGCGGCCGCGCTGTTCCGGCGGCGTCGCCGGCCGGCCGCGACCGAGGAGCTGCCCGCGGTGCGGGAGCGGCGGTCGGACGACGGGCAGGAGCCGGCGTCGCAGTCGAGCCGGGGAATCCGCTTCGGCGGGCAGAAGGTGCTGATCGTCGACGACGACATCCGCAACGTCTTCGCCCTCACCAGCGTCCTGGAGCAGCACGGTCTTTCCGTGCTGTACGCCGAGAACGGGCGCGAGGGCATCGAGGTCCTGGAGCAGCACGAGGACGTGGCGGTCGTCCTGATGGACATCATGATGCCGGAGATGGACGGGTACGCGACGACCACGGCGATCCGCAGGATGCCCCAGTTCGCCGGGCTGCCGATCATCGCGCTGACCGCGAAGGCGATGAAGGGCGACCGGGAGAAGGCGATCGAGTCGGGCGCCTCCGACTACGTGACGAAGCCGGTCGACCCCGATCACCTGCTGACGGTGATGCAGCAGTGGATGCGGGAGGAGTGAGCGCGGCGGGCCGGCGGGCGCGGTCGGGAAGCCGGCGGGAAGCGGCCGGTACGTTCGGACCTCGTGCCCGTAGTACGTTCGGGCACGGCGTCCCCGTACGTTCGGGCACCTTCCGTGCGGCTCGCTCGGGCGGTGTGCGAACGTGGAGTATGTGTAAACGGCGGGGACCTTCGGGGCTCACGCGCGGTCGCTGACCGAGCGTGCCCGAAACCGTGTAGAAGTACGGGATTCGGGGAACCTTCTGGTCTCCCGCCGCGTTTCTGCTACGAGCACAGTGACATCACGGTGACAGGGTGTGGCGACAGGCGGGGTGCGGCTACGATGACCGGCACGAGGACGGGCGGCGCAAGGGAGCCGTCCTCCGGGGCGGCACCCGCCGGTGCCGCGTCGAGTCCTGTGGACAGGGGAGGCCCCACGCCGGGGCGAGGAGGGCGGGCCATGGTGCAGAAGGCCAAGATCCTCCTGGTCGATGACCGGCCGGAGAATCTGCTTGCGCTGGAGGCGATCCTCTCGGCGCTCGATCAGACGCTGGTGCGGGCATCGTCCGGGGAGGAAGCGCTCAAAGCACTGCTCACGGACGACTTCGCGGTCATTCTGCTGGACGTGCAGATGCCGGGCATGGACGGTTTCGAGACCGCCGCGCACATCAAGCGACGGGAGAGGACCCGGGACATCCCGATCATCTTCCTCACCGCGATCAACCACGGCCCCCACCACACCTTCCGCGGGTACGCGGCGGGCGCGGTGGACTACATCTCCAAGCCGTTCGACCCCTGGGTGCTGCGGGCCAAGGTCTCGGTCTTCGTCGAGCTGTACATGAAGAACTGCCAGCTGCGGGAGCAGGCGGCACTGCTGCGCCTCCAGTTGGAGGGCAACGGCAAGGCCGAGGCCGGCGAGGCCAAGGAGCCGGCGGGGCTGCTGGCCGAGCTGTCGGCCCGGCTCGCGGCCGTGGAGGAGCAGGCGGAGGCGCTGTCCAAGCAGCTGGGCGACGAGTCGACGGACGCGGCGGCGGTGGCGACAGCGGCCCATCTGGAGCGCAAGCTCACCGGGCTGCGACGGGCCCTGGACGCCCTGGAGCCGGGCACGCCCGGAGACCAGGCCGCCGTCAACTGACGTAGCGCGGCCCCCTGGTGCCCCGTGCGGTGCGGTACGGGGGTCCCGGTCAGCCCTCGGCATCCGGTGGCAGCCCTCTGCGACGCGCCGCCCGGTGAGGACGCGTCAGACGCTGTACCGGAGCCGTCAGTTCCGCCTCTGTCCGGGGGCGACACGAACGGGTGAAGCGGTAGGCACACGTGTCGACCGCCGTCTCCCCCGGTAACCTCACACCCATGGCCTCACGTCCCTCCGCAGCCAAGAAGCAGCCCGCGAAGAAGGCGGCCGCTCCCGCGAAGGGCCCCGCCAAGAAGGCACCCGCCAAGAAGGCACCTGCGAAGAAGGCGCCCGCCAAGAAGGCCGCGGCGAAGAAGCCCGCGCCCAAACCGGCTCCGAACCCCACCGGGGGCGTCTACCGGCTGGTGCGCGCGCTCTGGCTGGGCCTCGCGCACGGAGTCGGCGCCGTCTTCCGCGGCATAGGGCAGGGCGCCAAGAACCTCGACCCGGCCCACCGCAAGGACGGCGTCGCCCTGCTGCTGCTCGGCATCGCGCTGATCGTCGCCGCGGGCACCTGGGCCGACCTCAAGGGCCCTGTCGGCGACCTCGTCGAGATCCTCGTGACCGGTGCCTTCGGCCGCCTCGACCTGCTCGCGCCGATCCTGCTCGGCGCCATCGCCGTACGGCTGATCCGGCACCCCGAGAAGCCCGAGGCGAACGGACGGATCGTGATCGGCCTGTCCGCGCTCGTCGTCGGCGTGCTCGGCCAGGTGCACATCGCCTGCGGCTCACCGGCCCGCAGCGACGGCATGCAGGCCATAAGGGACGCCGGCGGGCTGATCGGCTGGGGAGCGGCGACCCCGCTGTCGTACACGATGACCGACGTGCTGGCCGTGCCGCTGCTCGTGCTGCTCACGGTCTTCGGGCTGCTCGTGGTCACCGCCACGCCGGTCAACGCGATCCCGCAGCGGCTGCGGCAGCTCGGGGTGCGGCTCGGCCTGGTGGGCGACCCGGAGGCGGACGTCCTCACGGACGACGACGAGCGCTACGACGAACAGTGGCGCGAGGCGCTGCCCGCCCGAACCCGCAGGCGCGGGGCGCCGGCCGCCGACGAGCAGCCGTACGACCCCGACGCGGCGGAGCAGGAGGCGCTGAACAGGCGCCGCGGCAGGCCCCGGCGATCCGCCGTGCCGCAGCCCGAGATGAACCGCCCGATGGACGCCGTGGACGTCGCCGCGGCCGCGGCCGCCGCGCTCGACGGCGCCGTACTGCACGGCATGCCGCCCTCGCCGCTGGTCGCCGACCTCACGCAGGGCGTGAGCACGGGGGACCGCGAGTCCACGACCCCGACCCCCACGCCCGTGCCGGCCGCGCGGCCGCAGCCGGGCAAGCTCAAGAAGGACGCCGCCAAGGAGCCCCGGGAAGAGGCGGCGGGCGGTGGCGTCCCCGACCTCACGAAGACGCCGCTGCCCAAAGAACGGGACCTGCCGCCGCGGGCCGAGCAGCTCCAGCTCTCCGGCGACATCACCTACTCCCTGCCGTCCCTCGACTCCCTCACACGCGGCGGCCCCGGCAAGGCGCGCAGTGCCGCCAACGACGCCATAGTCGCCTCGCTCACCACCGTCTTCACCGAGTTCAAGGTCGACGCCGCCGTCACCGGCTTCACCCGGGGCCCGACCGTCACGCGCTACGAGGTCGAGCTGGGCCCCGCCGTGAAGGTCGAGCGGATCACCGCGCTGACCAAGAACATCGCGTACGCCGTCGCCAGCCCCGACGTGCGGATCATCAGCCCGATCCCCGGCAAGTCCGCGGTCGGCATCGAGATCCCCAACACCGACCGGGAGATGGTCAACCTCGGCGACGTGCTGCGCCTCGCCGAGTCCGCCGAGGACGACGACCCGATGCTGGTCGCCTTCGGCAAGGACGTCGAGGGCGGCTACGTCATGCACTCGCTGGCGAAGATGCCGCACATGCTGGTCGCCGGCGCCACCGGCTCCGGCAAGTCGTCCTGCATCAACTGCCTGATCACCTCGATCATGATGCGGGCGACCCCGGAGGACGTCCGGATGATCCTGGTCGACCCCAAGCGGGTCGAGCTGACGGCCTACGAGGGCATCCCGCACCTGATCACGCCGATCATCACCAACCCGAAGCGGGCCGCCGAGGCGCTCCAGTGGGTCGTGCGCGAGATGGACCTGCGCTACGACGACCTCGCCGCCTACGGCTACCGGCACATCGACGACTTCAACCGCGCGGTGCGCGAGGGCAGGGCCAAGACGCCCGAGGGCAGCGAGCGCGAACTCCAGCCGTACCCGTACCTGCTGGTGATCGTGGACGAGCTGGCCGACCTGATGATGGTCGCGCCGCGCGACGTCGAGGACGCGATCGTCAGGATCACGCAGCTCGCGCGCGCGGCCGGCATCCACCTGGTGCTCGCCACCCAGCGGCCCTCCGTGGACGTCGTCACCGGCCTGATCAAGGCCAACGTGCCCTCCCGGCTCGCCTTCGCCACCTCCTCGCTCGCCGACTCCCGGGTCATCCTCGACCAGCCCGGCGCCGAGAAGCTGATCGGCAAGGGCGACGGCCTCTTCCTGCCGATGGGCGCGAACAAGCCGACCCGCATGCAGGGCGCGTTCGTGACCGAGGAGGAGATCGCGGTCGTCGTCCAGCACTGCAAGGACCAGATGGCGCCGGTCTTCCGGGACGACGTCACCGTCGGCACCAAGCAGAAGAAGGAGATCGACGAGGACATCGGCGACGACCTCGACCTGCTGTGCCAGGCCGCCGAGCTGGTCGTCTCCACGCAGTTCGGGTCGACCTCGATGCTCCAGCGCAAGCTGCGCGTCGGCTTCGCCAAGGCCGGGCGGCTGATGGACCTGATGGAGTCGCGGAGCATCGTCGGACCGAGCGAGGGTTCGAAGGCTCGTGACGTTCTTGTGAAGCCTGACGAGCTGGACGGCGTGCTCGCGGTGATCCGGGGGGAGTCTGAAGGGTAGGGACGGGTAGGCGAACGGTTCCGCCGACGTTCCGCCGGTGTTCCGCCGGCGGGTGTCGCGACGGCCGGGCGGCCGATCGTGACTCACCCGTTAGCGATCATTGAGCAACCGTTTCCCCAGGCCCTACGTCAAGTTGAGGGAAGTGACAAACAGGTAGTCCACCATCGGAGTGTCGGGCCATTCCGATGGTGTAAAGGTCGTACCGTCCGCTTGCCCCACCCCTTCGCCCCCCTCCTAGACTGAACGCCCAGCACAGGCGGCTAAACGCTCGAAAGGCGCCCCCGTGTCCAACGGCAACTCTCCCGAAGACGAGCGTCCGATCGAAGACGTGTCCCACGACGTCCCCGAAGGCGTTTCCGAGGAAGCCCGCCCCTCCGTCGGCCGTGCCCTCAAGCAGGCGCGGATCGCCGCCGGGTTGACCGTCGACGACATCACCACCGCCACCCGGGTCCGCATCGCCATCGTGCACGCCATCGAGGCGGACGACTTCGCGCCCTGCGGGGGCGACGTCTACGCGCGCGGTCACATCCGCACCCTCGCCAAGGCCGTCGGGCTCGACCCGGCCGACCTGCTCGCGCGGTTCGACGCCGAGCACGGCGGGCGCCCGGCGCCGACCGCCGCCGCGCCGCTGTTCGAGGCGGAGCGCATCCGTCCCGAGCGGCGGGGACCCAACTGGACCGCCGCCATGGTCGCCGCCATCGTCGCCGTGATCGGTTTCGTGGGCTTCACCTTCGTCAAGGGCGGTGACGACGGCGGCAACGAGGCGAGTGTCGCCGAGGGGGCCAATGCCTCGCCCAGCGAGTCCGCCTCGGCCGGCGCCAAGCCCGAGAAGCCCGCCGACCCCAAGCCGGAACCGAGCGACAGCGCCATCGCCGCCGCGCCCGCGGACAAGGTGACCGTCAAGGTCAGCGCCACCGACGGGCGCAGCTGGATCTCCGCGAAGGACCACAACGGCCGGCTGCTCTTCGACGGACTGCTCAAGCAGGGCGACTCCAAGACCTTCCAGGACAACGAGAAGGTCAACCTCGTCCTCGGCGACGCCGGAGCCATAGAGCTCTACGTCAACGGCAAGAAGATCGAGGACGACTTCCGGCCCGGCGCCGTCGAGCGGCTGACGTACACGAAGGGCGACCCGCAGGTCGGGTAGCGGATCCGCCGCGGCGGGTCGTCACGGGGGCGGCCGGGAACGGCCAACCCCGTCGACGTGGGCTGTCGGCGGGACGAAGTAGTCTTGAGCCCATGCCTGAAAGCCGCACCGTCGCACTCGTCACCCTTGGCTGCGCCCGTAACGAGGTGGACTCGGAGGAGCTCGCAGGCCGTCTGGAGGCGGACGGCTGGAAGCTCGTCGACGACGCCGAGGAAGCGGACGTCGCCGTCGTGAACACGTGCGGCTTCGTCGAGGCCGCCAAGAAGGACTCCGTCGACGCCCTCCTGGAGGCCAACGACCTCAAGGGCCACGGAAGAACGCAGGCCGTGGTCGCGGTGGGCTGCATGGCCGAGCGCTACGGCAAGGAACTGGCCGACGCCCTCCCGGAGGCCGACGGCGTCCTCGGCTTCGACGACTACGCCGACATCTCCGACCGCCTGCAGACCATCCTGAACGGCGGAATCCACGCCGCCCACACCCCGCGCGACCGGCGCAAGCTGCTGCCGATCAGCCCCGCCGAGCGCCAGGAGGCCGGCGCCGCGGTCGCCCTGCCCGGGCACGGCCCGACCGACCTCCCCGAGGGCGTCGCCCCCGCCTCCGGGCCCCGCGCGCCCCTGCGCCGCCGCCTGGACGGCTCCCCGGTCGCCTCGGTGAAGCTGGCCTCCGGCTGCGACCGGCGCTGCTCCTTCTGCGCCATTCCGTCCTTCCGCGGCTCCTTCATCTCGCGCCGCCCGAGCGACGTGCTGAACGAGACGCGGTGGCTGGCCGAGCAGGGCGTGAAGGAGATCATGCTGGTCTCCGAGAACAACACCTCCTACGGCAAGGACCTCGGCGACATCCGGCTCCTCGAGTCGCTCCTGCCGAACCTCGCCGAGGTCGACGGCATCGAGCGGGTACGGGTCAGCTACCTCCAGCCGGCCGAGATGCGCCCCGGCCTGATCGACGTGCTCACCTCCACCGACAAGGTCGTGCCCTACTTCGACCTCTCCTTCCAGCACTCCGCGCCGAACGTGCTGCGCGCGATGCGCCGCTTCGGCGACACCGACCGCTTCCTGGAGCTCCTCGACACCATCCGGAGCAAGGCCCCCGAGGCCGGAGTGCGCTCCAACTTCATCGTCGGCTTCCCCGGCGAGTCCGAGAGCGACCTCGCCGAGCTGGAGCGGTTCCTGAACCACGCCCGGCTGGACGCCATCGGCGTCTTCGGGTACTCGGACGAGGAGGGCACCGAGGCGGCGACCTACGGCGACAAGCTGGACGAGGACGTCGTCGCCGAGCGGCTGGCACGTGTCTCCCGCCTGGCCGAGGAACTGGTCTCGCAGCGGGCCGACGAGCGTGTCGGAGCGACCGTGCGGGTACTGGTGGAGTCCGTGGACCCCGCCGACGGAGGAGACGGCGTCCGCGGCCGCGCGGAGCACCAGGCGCCCGAGACGGACGGCCAGGTGCTGCTCACGAGCGGCGAAGGCCTGCGTGTCGGTCGTATGGTCGACGCGAAGGTGGTCGGTACGGAAGGTGTCGACCTGGTGGCCGAGCCGCTGGAGGGCTCGCCCGAGTGGAGTGAGGAGGCCGGCAGATGAGCGGTGTCCCGGCGTCCGCCGCGGGCGGTTCCTCCGGCGCGCGCAGGACCGGCCCGCGCGGCACTCACGGGGCGGCTCAGGGACCGGCCGAGCGTACGACTCCGGGGGGTGCCGTGGGACGGGGCGCGACGGAGGGCAGTGCCGGCGGGCGTGGCGGCAAGATCGCGGCCGCCGCCGTCAACCAGGCGAGCGTCTGGAACGTCGCCAATCTGCTGACGATGTTCCGGCTGGTTCTCGTGCCGGTCTTCGTGGTGCTGATGCTGGGCAACGGCGGATACGACCCGGCCTGGCGCTCCTTCGCCTGGGCGGCCTTCGCCGTCGCCATGTTCACCGACATCTTCGACGGGCACCTGGCGCGCACCTACAACCTCGTCACCGACTTCGGGAAGATCGCCGACCCCATCGCCGACAAGGCGATCATGGGAGCGGCGCTCATCTGCCTGTCCGCGCTGGGCGACCTGCCCTGGTGGGTGACGGCCGTGATCCTCGGCCGGGAACTCGGGATCACCGTCCTGCGTTTCGTGGTCATCCGGTACGGCGTCATCCCCGCGAGCCGGGGCGGCAAGCTCAAGACGCTCACCCAAGGCATCGCCGTTGGCATGTACGTCCTGGCGCTGACGGGGCCCCTGGCCACCCTGAGGTTCTGGGTGATGGCGGCGGCGGTCGTCCTGACGGTCGCGACCGGTCTCGACTATGTGAAGCAGGCCATTGTGCTGCGCCGCCGGGGAATCGCCGAACGCAGGGCGGCGTTGAAGGATGCGTCGAAGGAGTCGGAAGTTTGAGTTCCACGGCCGCCGACGTGGTGCGACTACTCACGGTGAGGGGCGAGACCCTCGCGGTCGCCGAGTCGTTGACCGGCGGAATGGTCGCTGCCGCGCTCACCGCGGTCCCCGGGGCGTCCCAGGCCTTCCGGGGCTCGGTCACCGCCTACGCGACGGAGCTGAAGCGGGAACTGCTCGGCGTCGACGGCGAGCTGCTCGCGGCGCGCGGAGCGGTGGATGCGCAGGTCGCCGCCCAGATGGCGGCAGGCGTACGCACGGCGCTGGGTGCCGACTGGGGCATCGCGACGACGGGTGTCGCCGGCCCGGACCCGCAGGACGGGCAGCCCGTGGGGACGGTTTTCGTGGCCGTGGACGGGCCCGTCGGGGACGGCGGGGGTTGCGCCGATGGCGGAAAAGTGGAGGCGCTGCGGTTGAACGGCGACCGCGCGGAAATTCGTATGGAGAGTGTACGGAGCGTACTCGCACTTCTTTTGAGGGAGCTTGCGAGCGAACAGACCGGGAATGAGCGGGCACAGGATACGGAACGGAACGGGGGGTTTTGATGTTTGCAGCCCTGAGTGAACACGACATCGCTCCCCGCACGGCCGCGGCGCGAGGCGGTACGGTGGGGCGTGAAGGATGCGGTTACACGGTCCGAGGAGGGAGCCACCGATGATTCTGCTCCGTCGCCTGCTGGGTGACGTGCTGCGTCGGCAGCGCCAACGCCAGGGCCGTACTCTGCGCGAAGTCTCCTCGTCCGCCCGAGTCTCACTCGGCTATCTCTCCGAGGTGGAGCGGGGGCAGAAGGAGGCTTCTTCCGAGCTGCTCTCCGCCATCTGCGACGCGCTGGACGTACGGATGTCCGAGCTCATGCGGGAAGTGAGCGACGAGCTCGCCCTCGCCGAGCTGGCCCAGTCCGCCGCGGCGACCCCCAGCGAGACCGTACCGGCACCGGTGCGCCCGATGCTGGGTTCCGTCTCCGTGACCGGTGTGCCACCGGAACGGGTGACCATCAAGGCGCCCGCCGAGGCAGTGGACGTCGTCGCCGCCTGAGCGCCCGTGAGCGTGTGCATGTGAGGCCCCGGCCGGGGTCGCTCCGGAGGACCGGAGGGACGTGGTCGGGGTTTTCGCGTTCCCGGACCGTGCTCGGGCCCGGTCTCCCGTCGGTTTGCCGGTCCGTGCGCGTGCGGTCATCGTGGAGGGAGATGGCCGGGGGACGAACCGACGGAGGCGTGGATGTACGTCGTGAAGAGCCCGTTGTCCGACGCGGACCTGAAGACCGTCTCCGAGGCGTTGCAGGGAGCCCTGGTCGACCTGGTCGACCTGGCCCTGGTGGCGAAGCAGATCCACTGGAACGTGGTCGGTCCGCGCTTTCGCTCCGTACACCTCCAGCTCGACGAGCTCGTCGACACCGCCCGCACGCACTCGGACACCGTGGCCGAACGTGCCTCGGCGCTCGGCGTGTCCCCGGACGGGCGGGCCGCGACGGTCGCCGTCGGCAGCGGCATCGACGTGACCCCCGAGGGCTGGGTCGACGACACCACCGCCGTGCAGACCATCGTGGACGCGCTGGGCGCGGTGATCGGGCGGATGCGTGAACGGGTCGCGGTGAGCGGCGACCCCGATCCGGTGAGTCAGGACATCTTCATCCAGATCACGGCCGACCTCGAGAAGCAGCATTGGATGTTCCAGGCCGGAAACGGATGACGCGAGATGTCGGCGGCGCGGACCGCCCGCCGGACGGCCGCGCTGGGCCTCGGCGCGCTGTGGTGGTGGGCCGTACTGCGCCTGGCGCTGGAGCCCGGCGCCGGAGTGCTGGAAGGGGCGGTCGCCGTGGGTGGCTGGGGCTTGAGCGTGCTCCCGGTGCACTGTGTGCCCCGGTGTGCGGCCGTGGGGGCGTTGGGGGCGGGGCGGTGGCGGCAGGCCCTGCGCGGGAAGGTGCCGGCTCCGGCGTCGTCCCGTCCGGAGGGCGGAGAGCGGGTCGTGGGGTCGTGGGCGAGTAGCGAGTGGGGGCCGGGGCGGGGCGCGAACCGGAATCCGCAGCGCACCGATGAACGTAAGGACTGAGCCGATGAGTGTCACCAGCCTGGACAAGGACCTGGACGATCTGAGCCTCACCCTGGTCGCCGACTTCGCCGCCCCCGTGGAACGGGTGTGGCAGCTGTGGGCCGACCCCCGGCAGCTGGAGCGCTGGTGGGGGCCGCCGTCCTACCCGGCGACGGTGGAGGAGCACGACCTGACCCCGGGCGGGGACGTCACGTACTTCATGACCGGCCCGGGGGACGAGAAGTACCGCGGCTGGTGGCGGGTGGCCACGGTCGACGCACCGCGGTCGCTGGAGTTCACCGACGGGTTCGCCGACGCGGACGGGGTGCCGAACGCGGCGATGCCGACGACCGCGAACCGGGTGACGTTCACCGAGCGCGACGGCGGCACCCGCATGGAGATGCGGTCCGCCTTCGACACCCGGGAGCAGATGGACCAGCTCATGACCATGGGCATGGACGAGGGCATGCGCGAGGCGGCCGGTCAGATGGACGCCCTGCTCGCCGCCGGCTGAGCCGCCCCGTTGCTCCTCCGGTGGCCCTCTCGGGCGGCCGCCTCAGTGCCCTCCCCGGTGGTCCTCTTGGGCGGCTGCCTCAGTGTCTTCTCCCGGCTCCCGCGAGGCCGCCCGAACGTGGCGTGGGGCCGCTCTGGCAGGTCGGGCACCAGTACGTGGGGCGGTCGCGGGAGCCGTCGCCCTGGTCGGCCACCCGGACCGACGTGCCGCAGCGCAGACAGGGACGGGGCGCCCGGCCGTACACGAACAGGTCCTGGCCCCGCACGCCCGTCGTGCGGCGGACCGGGCGGTCGCGGTTGGCCTCCAGGAGCCTCCGCGCGAGGGCGGGCAGCTGCGCGGCGCGGTCGGCGGGCAGCTCACCGACCGGCAGCCAGGGCGTGACGCCGAGCAGGAAGCACAGCTCGCACTTGTACACGTTGCCGATGCCGGCGAGATTGCGCTGGTCGAGCAGGGCCTCACCGAGCGGGCGGGCGGGGTCCGCGCGCAGGTTGTCGAGCGCCCGTGCCGCATCCCAGTCGGGGCCGAGCAGGTCGGGGCCGAGATGGCCGACGGCGCGCTGCTCGTCGGCGGTGCGCAGGACCTCGAGCACCGGGAGGCGGTAGCCGACGGCCGTGCGGTCGGCGGTGCCGAGGATCACCCTGATCTGGTGCGCGGGGCCGCCGCTCCAGCGCTGCCCGGGCGCGAACACTTTCCAGGAGCCGTCCATCCGCAGGTGCGAGTGCACCGTCAGGCCGCCCTCGACACGGGCGAGCAGGTGCTTGCCGCGCGGGGTCACGTCCAGGACGGTGCGGCCGGTGAGGTCGACCGTGGCGAACCGGGGGACGCGGAAGTCGCTGCGGGTCAGCACCTTGCCCGCGAGGGCGTCGTGCAGCCGTCGCGCCGCCTGCCAGACCGTGTCTCCTTCGGGCATGGTCCAAGGGTGACAGGGTCACGCCCTGATGCGCAGACCGCGCGGGGTGGCGATGAAGCCCGCTCCCTCCAGGAGGGGGCCGAAGGGGGAGGTCAGTGCCGCCGCCCCGTTGACCCGCTCCACCGTGACGGTGCCGAGGGAACCGGCGCGGGCGGCCTCCGCCAGCGCCTCCGCGGCGGCGCGCAGACGCGGGTCCTCCGTGGGCAGCCGGTCGGGGTCGGCGGGCCACAGCAGGAGGGTCTTGCCGCCGCGCTCCATGTAGAGCGCCGGTTCGCCCTCGACGAGCACCACCAGGGAGCCCGCCTTTCGGCCCGGCTTGTGCGTGGCACCGGCCGGTGGCTCGGGCCAGCCGAGGGCCGCGCCGTAGGCGTTCGCCGGGTCCGCGGCGGCCAGGACGACGGCCCGCGGTCCGACGGGGGAGCGGTCGCGCCGACCGGGGAATCCAGCGTCGTACGGGCCGCGCGGGCCCCCGGAGCCTGCGCCCCCACGCGGGCCGCCGGCGCCCGGCTCGGCGTAGTCGCGCGGCGAGATGTAGTCGCCCCGGGAAGGGGAACGGCCCAGGCCGTCGGGATCGGCGAAGACGTCGTCATAGGGCGCCGGGCCTCCCGGGCCCGTCACGTCTCCCGGACTTCCCGGGTTTCCGGGGCCTCCCGAGCCTCCGGGGCCTCCCGAGCCTCCGGGGCTGCCGGATGCGAAGTCGGCGAACGGGTCCGGGGGGCCGAGGGGGAAGTCGCCGGCCGGCCCGTCGGAGTCCTTGGGCGTCGGACGGTACACGGGGCCGCCGCCCGGGAGATCGCCCTGGCCGGACGCGCCGTCACCGCGCTCGCGGGCGTTCGCCACCGCGCGCAACCGGTCCACGGCGCCCTCCATGGCGAACTGCGCCGCCCCGAGCCCCTCCACGACATAGCCGCGCCGGGCCTGGCCGCTTTCCTCGAAGGCGGCCAGGATCCGGTACACCGCCGAGAAGCCGCCCTCCACACCCTCCGCGGCGACGGCGCCGCGGGTCACCACGCCGTGCCGGTCGAGCAGCGTGCGGGCCAGGGCGTGCGCCCGCACCGTGCCGTCGGCCTCGCGGGCAGGGAGCAGCGACCAGCGGCCCGCGACCGTCGGCGGGCCGGTGCGGGAGACCGGGCGGGCGGCGGCCGTCAGCGAGCCGTACCGCCCTCGGGGCACCGAGCGCTTCGCCCGGTGGGCGGTGGACCCGGCGGTGCGTCCGGAACCCAGCAGCGAGCGCAGGGGGGCGAGGGTGTCGTTCGTCAGCCGCCCGGACCAGGCCAGGTCCCACAGCGCGTCGGCCAGCTGCGGATCGGTGGCCTCCGGATGGGTGGTGGCGCGGACCTGGTCGGCGATCTGCCGAAAGAACAGGCCGTACCCGCCCGACAGGGTGCTCAGGACGGACTCGTGCAGCGCGGTCGTCTCCAGGGGGTGCGGGGGCGGCAGGAGCAGGGGGGCCGCGTCCGCCAGGTAGAGGGAGACCCAGCCGTCCTTGCCGGGCAGCGAACCCGCGCCCGCCCACACCACCTCACCGGCGGCCGTCAGCTCGTCCAGCATCGCGGGGTTGTAGTGCGCCACCCGGGAGGGCAGGACCAGCTTCTCCAGGGCGGAGGCGGGCACGGAGGCGCCCTGCAACTGCTCGACGGCGCGGACCAGCCCGTCAACGCCCCGCAGGGTGTGCCCCTTGCCGATGTGCTGCCACTGCGGGAGGAACTGGCCGAGGGCGGCCGGTGCCACCGGCTCCAGCTCGTGCCGGAGCGCGGCCAGGGAACGGCGGCGCAGCCTGCGCAGCACGGTCGCGTCGCACCACTCCTGGCCGATGCCGGCCGGATGGAACTCGCCCTGCACCACCCGTCCCGTCCCCGCGAGCCGCTGGAGGGCGCCCTCGGTGACCGCCACGCCCAGACCGAAGCGGGCCGCCGCCGTGACCGACGTGAAGGGGCCGTGGGTGCGGGCATGGCGGGCGAGGAGGTCGCCGAGCGGGTCCTTGACCGGCTCGGTGAAGGCCTCGGGCACACCGACGGGCAGTGCCGTGCCCAGCGCGTCGCGCAGCCGGCCAGCGTCCTCGATCGCCGCCCAGTGGTCGGCCCCGCCGATCCGCACCCTGATCGCGCGGCGGGCCGCGGCCAGCTCGGGCGCCCACTGCGGTTCGGCGCCCCGCACGGCCAGCTCCGCGTCCGTCAGCGGGCCGAGCACCCGCAGCAGGTCGGCGACGCCCTCGGGATCCTTGATCCGGCGGTCCTCGGTGAGCCACTGGAGCTCGCGCTCCAGGTCGGTGAGCACCTCCGCGTCGAGCAGCTCGCGCAGCTCCGCTTGGCCCAGCAGCTCGGCCAGCAGCCGCGAGTCCAGGGACAGGGCGGCGGCCCGGCGCTCGGCCAGCGGCGAGTCGCCCTCGTACAGGAACTGGGCGACGTAGCCGAAGAGCAGGGAGCGGGCGAACGGGGACGGCTCCGGGGTGGTGACCTCGACCAGGCGGACCTTGCGGGCCTCCACGTCGCCCATCAGCTCGACCAGGCCCGGCACGTCGAAGACGTCCTGGAGGCACTCGCGGACCGCCTCCAGGACGATCGGGAACGAGCCGTACTCGCTCGCCACTTCCAGCAGCTGCGCGGCACGCTGGCGCTGCTGCCACAGCGGGGTGCGCCTGCCCGGGCTGCGGCGGGGCAGCAGCAGCGCGCGGGCGGCGCACTCGCGGAAGCGGGACGCGAACAGGGCCGAGCCGCCCACCTGGTCGGTGACGACCCGGTCGACCTCGCCCTTGTCGAAGACGACGTCGGCCGCGCCGACGGGCGCCTTCTCGGCGTCGTACTCGGGGCCCGGCTTCGCGGGGTCCTGGTCGAGGAAGTCCAGTCCCATCAGGTCGGCGTCCGGCAGGCGCAGCACGATGCCGTCGTCGGCGTGCATGACCTGGGCGTCCATGCCGTAGCGCTCGGACAGGCGGGCGCCCAGGGCGAGGGCCCAAGGAGCGTGGACCTGGGCGCCGAAGGGGGAGTGGACCACGACCCGCCAGTCGCCCAGCTCGTCCCGGAAGCGCTCCACGACGATGGTGCGGTCGTCGGGGACGTGCCCGCACGCCTCACGCTGCTCGTCGAGGTACGACAGCACGTTGTCCGCGGCCCAGGCGTCCAGGCCCGCGGTGACCAGACGCAGCCGGGCGTCCTCCTTGGTGAGAGAACCGACCTCGCGCAGGAACGCGCCCAGCGCGCGGCCCAGCTCCAGGGGGCGGCCCAGCTGGTCGCCCTTCCAGAACGGAAGCCTGCCCGGCACCCCCGGCGCAGGGGAGACCAGGACCCGGTCGCGGGTGATGTCCTCGATCCGCCAGGAACTGGTGCCGAGCGTGAAGACGTCCCCCACCCGGGACTCGTACACCATCTCCTCGTCCAGCTCGCCGACCCGGCCGCCGCCCTTCTTCGGGTCGGCACCGGCCAGGAACACCCCGAAGAGCCCGCGGTCGGGGATCGTGCCCCCGGACGTCACGGCGAGCCGCTGCGCCCCCGGGCGGCCGGTGACCGTGCCGGCGATCCGGTCCCACACCACGCGTGGGCGCAGCTCGGCGAAGGCGTCGGAGGGATAGCGGCCCGCGAGCATGTCCAGGACGGCCGTGAAGGCGGACTCCGGGAGAGAGGCGAACGGGGCGGCGCGGCGGACGGTGGCCAGGAGGTCGTCGACCTGCCAGGTGTCCAGCGCGGTCATCGCCACCAGTTGCTGGGCCAGCACGTCCAGCGGATTGGCCGGGACCCTCAGGGCCTCGATCGCGCCGCTGCGCATCCGCTCGGTGACCACGGCGGACTGCACCAGGTCACCGCGGTACTTGGGAAAGACCACACCCGTGGAGACCGCGCCGACCTGGTGCCCCGCGCGGCCGACGCGTTGCAGGCCGGAGGCGACGGAGGGCGGCGACTCGACCTGGACGACCAGGTCGACGGCGCCCATGTCGATGCCCAGCTCCAGGCTGGAGGTGGCGACCACGGCGGGCAGTCGGCCCGCCTTGAGGTCCTCCTCGACGAGGGCGCGCTGCTCCTTGGAGACCGAGCCGTGATGGGCGCGGGCGATCACGGGAGGCGCGCCCTGGGCGGCACCCGAGCCGCCCATCAGCTCGGCGGGGGAGTGGTGCTCGTCCAGGGGCTCACCGGTCGCGCGCTCGTACGCGATCTCGTTGAGCCGGTTGCACAGGCGCTCGGCCAGCCGCCGGGAGTTGGCGAAGACGATCGTGGAGCGGTGCGACTGGACCAGGTCGGTGATCCGCTCCTCGACGTGCGGCCAGATCGACGGACGCTCCGCGCCCTCGTTGCCGTCCGCGACCGGGGAACCGCCCAGCTCGCCGAGGTCCTCGACGGGGACGACGACGGACAGGTCGAACTCCTTGCCCGACTCCGGCTGGACGATCTCGACGCGGCCGCGCGGGGCGAGAAACCGGGCGACCTCGTCCACCGGGCGGACCGTCGCCGACAGGCCGATGCGGCGGGCCGGCTTCGGCAGCAGCTCGTCCAGCCGCTCCAGGGTGAGCGCCAGATGGGCGCCGCGCTTGGTGCCCGCGACCGCGTGCACCTCGTCCAGAATCACCGTCTCGATGCCGGTCAGCGCGTCGCGCGTGGCCGACGTCAGCATCAGGAACAGGGACTCGGGGGTGGTGATCAGGATGTCCGGCGGCCGGGTGGACAGGGCGCGGCGCTCGGCGGGTGGGGTGTCCCCGGAGCGGATGCCGACCTTGACCTCCGGCTCGGGCAGACCCAGGCGTACGGACTCCTGACGGATGCCGGTCAGCGGGCTGCGCAGATTGCGCTCGACGTCGACGGCCAGGGCCTTCAGCGGTGAGACGTACAGGACGCGACAGCGCTTCTTGGGGTCGGCGGGCGGGGGTGTCGAGGTCAGCTGGTCCAGCGCGGCGAGGAAGGCGGCCAGCGTCTTGCCGGAGCCCGTGGGGGCGACCACCAGCACGTCCGAGCCCTGCGAGATGGCCTGCCACGCGCCCGCCTGGGCGGAGGTGGGCGCGGAGAAGGCCCCCGTGAACCATCCGCGGGTCGCGGGGGAGAAGCCGTCCAGGGCCCGGTGTGCGGAGCTGACCATGGATCCATCGTGCACCCGGCCACTGACAATCGGCCCGAGGCGGGCGGACGGGCCTGCTCTCGCCGGTCGGAGCCGTCCGGAGCGGCCGGAGCGAACGGAGCGGCCGGAGCGGCCGGAGCGGCCGGACGCCGAGGCTGCTCGCCCGAGCCGGGCGGGGCGGGGGCCCCGGTACGGGACGGTGGCCGAGCCGGTCGTGGGGAGGGTGGACGGTGCCGTGCGTCCGGCGGCTTGGGTCACGTCGGCGTGCCGGGCAGCGCGTGCGGCACGGTCGTCGGGTCCGTCCGGGGTGCAGTCGGAGGCCGGGGACACGGAGGTCCGAGCCGGGCGGGTGACGCGTGCGCGTCGGCGTCGTCGCGGCGCACTCGGGCCGGTCGGCGGGCCGGTCGGCGGGGGTCCGGGGCCGGTGGCCGCGGCGGTGGCCGGAGGTTCGGACACTCGGGGGCTCCGGGGGCTCCGGGGGCGTCGGTGGTGCCGGTCGTACGGGCCGGCCGCGCTCGCCGGCGGTACCGGCCGGTCGTCGAGCCCGCCCGGGCAGTTCGCGGGAGGCGAGGCGCGAGACGAGAGGTGCGGGCGAGAGGTGCGGGTGGCGGAGAATGGGGGGCATGGCGGGATCGGGTGAGCGGGCACGGCACTGGCGTTACGCGGAGCTGCCCGACGTCGACCTGCTCCGCGCCCAGTACATACGGAAGACCTTCGTGCGCCACACGCACGAGCACTTCGTCATCGCGGCCATCGCCGACGGCGTGGAGGTCTTCCACCACGGCGGGAGCGACCAGTACGCCGGCGCCGGCTCGCTCGCCCTGGTCAACCCGGACACCCCGCACACCGGGCGGGCCGGAGTGCCGGAGGGGTGGCGGTACGGGGCCGTCTACCCGGCGCCCGAGCTGGTGGCCGGGATCGCGGCGGAGACGACGACGCTGCGCGGAACGCCGGGGTTCGTCCGGCCGGTGCTCGACGACCCGTACACCGCCGAGCTGGTGCACCGCGTGCTGCGGGCCGCCGACGACGGGAACGCGCTCGCCGCCGACACCCTGCTGCGGGTGGCCGTGACCCGGCTGCTGCGGCTGAACGGCGGCCCGCTGCCCCGGCGCCCGGTGCGCACGGCCGGAGCCGGGACGGCGGCACGCGCGCGTGCCGTGCTGGAGGAGCGGATGGCGGACCCGCCGAGCCTGGAGCGACTCGCCGGGGAGCTCGGGAGCAGTCCGTTCGCGCTGCTGCGCGCCTTCCGGGACGCCTTCGGGATGCCGCCCCACACCTGGCTGACGGACGCCCGGGTGCGTCGGGCGCGGCGGCTGCTGGACAGCGGGACCTCCCCGGCCGAGGCCGCCCTAGCCGTGGGGTTCACCGACCAGCCGCACCTGAACCGGCACTTCGCACGGATCGTCGGCGTACCGCCAGGCGCCTACCAGCGGGAGCGCAAGAACGTACAAGACGCGCGGTCAGGACTGCTCCTACCGTTCGAGGCGTGACAGAACAGACAGCCCTTCCCGACGCTCCCGACGCGAGTGGTGCCGGCGCCAAGCCGGACGCCGCCGTCGTGCGGGACGCCCTCGGGGTCGGAGTCGCCGTCGGACTGTCCGGGTTCGCCTTCGGGGTGACCTCGGCCGGCAGCGGACTCACCCTCGCCCAGACCTGTGCGCTCAGCCTCCTGGTGTTCACCGGGGCGTCCCAGTTCGCGCTCGTCGGCGCGCTCGCGGCGGGCGGCAACCCGCTCACCGCGGCGGCGGGGGCCTTCTTCCTGGGCGTGCGCAACGCCTTCTACGGGCTGCGCCTGTCGCAGTTGCTGGCCCTCCCGCGCGCGGTACGGCCACTGGCCGCGCAGTGGGTCATCGACGAGACGACCGCCGTGGCCCTCGCACAGCCCACACGGCGCGGCGTCCGGATCGGGTTCACCGTCACCGGACTCACCCTGTACGTCCTGTGGAACCTCACCACACTGCTCGGCGCGCTGGGCGCCGAGGCCATCGGGGACACCGACGCCTGGGGGCTCGACGCGGCGGGTCCCGCGGTCTTCCTCGCGTTGCTCGCGCCGATGCTGAAGGACACCACCGAGCGCACGGTCGCCGCCCTGGCCGTTCTCCTGGGGCTCGGTCTGCTCCCCGTGCTGCCCCCCGGCGTACCCGTGCTGGTGGCCGCGCTGGCGGCGCCCCTCGTCCTGTGGGCGAGCGGACGCCGCGCGGGTGGTGCGGGGGACGGCGCGGGCCGTGGGACCGCCGAGAGGGAGGGAGAGTGATGAGCGTGTGGATCGCGATCGGTGTGACCGCGGTGGGCTGCTACGCCGTCAAGCTCCTCGGGCTGCTGGTGCCCGCGGGCGCCCTGGAACGGCCCCTGGTCCGGCGGCTCGCCGCGCTGCTGCCCGTCGCCCTCCTCGCGGCGCTCACCGCCCAGCAGACCTTCGCCGACGGACAGGCGCTCGTGCTGGACGCGCGGACCGCGGGAGTCGCCGCGGCCGCCGTGGCGCTGCTGCTGCGCGCACCGTTTCTGCTCGTCGTCGCGGCGGCCGTGGTGGTCACCGCGGGCGTACGGGCCATGGGCGGCTGAACCGGCGGGCAGGCGGTCGGGCGGTCGGGCCAGGGCCGGGCCGGGCCGGGCCAGGGCCGAACCCGGCCTGGTCAGGTCAGGTCAGACGAGAGGGCGGCCGTACGCCCGGAGCGTGCGCAGGGCCTCGATCGTCGCCCGGGTGCGGGCCTCCAGCGCCGGAGCGGGTGCCCAACGCGGCCGGCGGACGGGCCAGCCGCCGTCGTCCTCCTGCTGCGCGGCGAGGAAGTCGAGGGAGCGGGCCATCTCGTCGTCCGTGAACCACGCGCGCGCGAGCGAACGCGGATCCCTCGCGTAGTCGTGCGGGAAACGGCGCTCGCCCGGTGCGCGACCGGGGGAGACCGGGAAGCCGCCGGGCCCGTCCGGGTCCAGCACGGCGAGGCGCCGCTCGCGCACCAGGCGGCCCAGCCGGTCGGCCGCGGTCTGCGCGCGTGAACGGTCCGGAGCGGTGTCCAGGAAGGCCACGGCGGCCTCGATCTCGTACGGACACGACGCCTCCAGCGACTCCGCCGCCTGCCAGCAGAAGTCGGTGGCGCGGAACAGCCAGGCGTGCCAGACCTCGTTGCGGTGCAGCAAACCGACCACCGGGCCGGTGGCGAGCAGCTCCCCGGCCGGGTCGGCCACGACCGGCACGAAGGGCGCTGCCGGACATGCCTCCCCGTCCGCGCGGATCAGCGGCAGGGCACCGTCCGGGGTGGACACGGAGGTCAGATAGCGGCAAACCCGCTCGATCCGCTGCCCGCCGCAACGTCCCACGGCGTCCAGGACGTGCAGAGCACGCGCGGTGTGCAGCGGCTGGCTGACCGGCCCGCGCACATCGGGCTCCAGCGCGTGCCCGTACCCGCCGTCCTCGTTGCGGTAGGCGTCCAGCGCGGTCTCCACCGGGCCGGGATCCCCGCCGCGGAAGTGGTACGCGAACAGCCGCCGCTCCAGTACGCGCGCGGTGAGCCACAGGAACTGCTCCGCGCGCGCGAGCGGTGAGCGCGGGTCAGGGGCGCGGCGGGACGCGGGCGGCGGGATCGCGGGGAGTGGGGACGCTCCGGTTTCGGCCATGGGAGAGACCGTAGGCCGAGAAGCGGTTCCGTCAGGTGGTCCCGGCCCAAGGCCCACCCTCAGGGGCGGGATACTGGTGGCATGCGGTTGACGGTCTTCTGGGAGCGGATGACGGACCACTTCGGTCCGGGGTACGCCGACACCTTCGCGCGCGATCACGTGATGGCGGAGCTGGGCGGACGTACGGTGCACGAGGCGCTGGACGCCGGCTGGGACGCCAAGGACGTGTGGCGGGTGGTGTGCACCGTCATGAACGTGCCGCGGGAGCAGCGGTGAAGATGCACGGAGACCGCCCTGCGGGGACGGCCTGTCGGTGGCGTGGGCGAGACTTGCTCCGTGCCATCCACTGACGAGACCGGGCAGGCGGCCCGGCACGCATCCCCGGCCGGCCCCCCGCCGCCCACCGGGACCCCGGCCGACGGAGCCCCGGCCGGTCCGGGCCCCGGCATGCCGCGCTGGCTGCCGCGCGCCATGGTGCTGGCCCTCGCGCTCATCGCCGCCTTCCAACTGGGCAGCTGGGCCTTCCACCAGCTCACCGGGCTGCTGATCAACGTCCTCATCGCGTTCTTCCTGGCCCTGGCCATCGAACCCGCGGTGAGCTGGATGGCCGCGCGCGGCCTGCGCCGCGGGTTCGCCACCTTCCTCGTCTTCCTCGCCGTGCTGATCGCCGCCGCGGGGTTCGTCACCCTGCTCGGCTCCATGCTCGCCGGCCAGATCGTCAAGATGGTCGAGGAGTTCCCGGACTACCTGGACTCCGTCATCAACTGGGTCAACGGCCACTTCCACACCGAGCTGAGACGGGTCGACGTCCAGGAGGGCGTGCTCCGCTCCGACTGGCTGCGCAACTACGTGCAGAACAGCGCGACGGGCGTCCTGGACGTGTCGGCCCAGGTCCTCGGCGGCCTCTTCCAGCTGCTGACGGTCCTGCTGTTCTCGTTCTACTTCGCCGCCGACGGCCCCCGGCTGCGGCGCGGGCTCTGCTCCGTCCTGCCGCCCGCCCGCCAGGCCGAGGTCCTGCGCGCGTGGGAGATCGCCGTGGACAAGACCGGCGGCTACCTGTACTCACGCGGGCTGATGGCGCTGATCTCCGGCGTCGCGCACTACATCCTCCTGGAGATCCTCGAGGTGCCCTACGCCCCGGCGCTCGCCGTCTGGGTGGGCCTGGTGTCGCAGTTCATCCCGACCATCGGCACCTACCTCGCGGGCGCCCTGCCCATGCTGATCGCGTTCACGGTCAACCCCTGGTACGCGCTGTGGGTGCTGATCTTCGTGGTGATCTACCAGCAGTTCGAGAACTACGTGCTGCAGCCCAAGCTGACGTCCAAGACCGTGGACATCCACCCCGCGGTCGCCTTCGGCTCCGTCATCGCGGGCACCGCCCTGCTCGGTGCCGTCGGCGCGCTGATCGCCATCCCCGCGGTCGCCACGCTCCAGGCGTTCCTCGGCGCCTACGTCAAGCGCTATGACGTCACGGACGACCCACGCGTCCACGGGCGCCGGATCCGCCGGGTGGGGCCGGGGGAGCCCACACGGCTGCGCAAGCTGTGGACCCGGCGCCCGGAGCAGGGAGGCCCGGGGGCGCGGGGACCGGAAGGGGCCGGGGACGGCGGACCCCAGTGAGAGCGGCGGCACGCCTCCGGGGGTGCCGCGTCAGTACGTCGGGCCGGCCCACACGCCGGCGCCGGCCACGGCGGCCGCGTAGCAGCACACCGCCGCGGTCACGACCCGACGCCGTACCGCCTCGCTCCACGGGGTGAGGGCCAGCAGCCGGGCCAGGAGGGGCAGGACCAGCACCGCGTGCAGGGACACGCCGTGCAGCGGCTTCAGCCACGCCGTGGAGTGGTAGGCGGCCTCCTGGTGACCGGTGCGGGTGAGCACCACACCGCGCGCGATCATCGAGGCGCCCGAGGCGAGCCCGACGAGCAGCACCGCGAACCCGGAGCGCACCGCCAGGGCCATGCCCGCGGGCCCCGTGGGACGACGGAAGAAGGCGGTGAGCGCGAACGCGGTGAGCAGCACGACCAGGACACCGCCGCCCACCGCGAGCGTCATGGACACGGTGGTGTCGAAGGGCGTCTCCATGTTGAGGTGCGAGGGCACCTCGCGCCATGCCTGGAGGGTGATCCCGCCGACCTCGACGACGCAGTCGGCCGCGAACACCGCGAGCAGCACCGCGCGCGTTCGCGGCCGGAGGTCCAGGTACGAGGTGACCCAGGTGACCGCGATCAACGTCACCCCGAAGGACAGCCCGAACGTCACCGGTTTGCGCCAGGACACCGGCCCGTCCCAGGGCCCGCCGTCCACCGCGAACACCACCAGGTGCGCGAGGCCGGAGAGGATCAGCACGAGGCCCGTCGCGCGGCACAGGCGCGGCAAGGGAGAGCGGTCGGTGTGGGCGGTCTGCATGGGAGGAGCCTGGCAACGGCCGCCCGCCCCGTCGTCGTCCGGCCGGAGGCACCCGCCGTACGCCGGCGGGAGCAGGGTCAGCCCTGCGGTTCCTGCGGCTTGGCGTCGATCTCCCGCAGGTTGCGGTCCTTGAACTCGGTGCGGGTCTCGGTGCGGTGACCGCGGGCGATGTAGTCCCGCACCACCGCCTCGACGGCGTCCTGGGGTGAGCCGATACCGGCCAGGCCCATCACCTCCACCACGAGTTCGGCGTCGAGATCGATGGTGATCCTGGCCATGGTGTCCCCTCTCCGACCTCTCCCGGTGTCGCATCCGCATCCAACCACCTGGCTCGCCGCCCCGGGGACGTACGCTCGGAAGTGCCACGTGGTGCGCTTGACACGAAAATCGAACATCCATTCTTATGGAGGCTCCGGCGGGGCTCGTGACGGGTGATTCGAGTGGGTTCGGGTGGAGATGCACCCGAGTTATCCACAGGCCGGACCCGCATCGGGGCCCATTGTCAGTGGCAGGCATTAGCGTCTTTGACGTGAAGCGATCGAATCAAGCAAACCGGGTGGAACCCATGGCAGGAACCGACCGCGAGAAGGCCCTGGACGCCGCGCTCGCACAGATTGAACGGCAGTTCGGCAAGGGCGCGGTCATGCGCATGGGCGAGCGGCCGAACGAGCCCATCGAGGTCATCCCGACCGGGTCGACCGCGCTCGACGTGGCCCTCGGCGTCGGCGGCCTCCCGCGCGGCCGTGTCGTGGAGGTCTACGGCCCCGAGTCCTCCGGCAAGACGACCCTGACCCTGCACGCGGTGGCGAACGCGCAGAAGGCCGGCGGCCAGGTCGCCTTCGTGGACGCAGAGCACGCCCTCGACCCCGAGTACGCCAAGAAGCTCGGCGTCGACATCGACAACCTGATCCTCTCCCAGCCCGACAACGGCGAGCAGGCCCTGGAGATCGTGGACATGCTGGTCCGCTCCGGTGCCCTCGACCTCATCGTCATCGACTCCGTCGCCGCGCTCGTCCCGCGCGCGGAGATCGAGGGCGAGATGGGCGACAGTCACGTCGGTCTGCAGGCCCGGCTGATGAGCCAGGCCCTGCGGAAGATCACCAGCGCGCTCAACCAGTCCAAGACCACCGCGATCTTCATCAACCAGCTCCGCGAGAAGATCGGCGTGATGTTCGGCTCCCCGGAGACCACGACCGGTGGCCGGGCGCTGAAGTTCTACGCCTCCGTGCGCATCGACATCCGCCGCATCGAGACGCTGAAGGACGGCACGGACGCGGTCGGCAACCGCACCCGCTGCAAGGTCGTCAAGAACAAGGTCGCGCCGCCCTTCAAGCAGGCCGAGTTCGACATCCTCTACGGCCAGGGCATCAGCCGCGAGGGCGGCCTGATCGACATGGGCGTGGAGCACGGCTTCGTCCGCAAGGCCGGTGCCTGGTACACGTACGAGGGCGACCAGCTCGGCCAGGGCAAGGAGAACGCGCGCAACTTCCTGAAGGACAACCCCGACCTGGCCAACGAGATCGAGAAGAAGATCAAGCAGAAGCTGGGCGTCGGTGTGCGCCCCGAGGAGTCGGCCACCGAGCCCGGCGCGGACGCCGCCTCCGCCGCCCCGGCCGACGCCGCCCCGGCGGTGCCCGCTCCCACGACCGCCAAGGCCACCAAGTCCAAGGCCGCGGCAGCCAAGAGCTGACCCGTGACCCGACGAACCGACTGGGCCGAGTACACGAGCGGCTCCGCCGGGCCGGGCGACGACGCGTACGGGGCGGCTGCGGCCCCGTACGAGCCGGATCCCTCCGCCGTCGGTCCCCACGAGGACGGCGCGGCGCGCCACGGTGACGGCGAGGTGCGCCACGGAGGCGGACGGAGCCGTGGAGCGGGCGGCACGCGCGGGCGCCGAAGGCGCGAGCGTGTGGAGCCGTCCGCCGAGGACGGAGGTGCAACTTCCTCGTCGAGGGCCGAGAAGGGGGAGCCTCCGCGGGACCCGGTGGAGCAGGCACGGGCGATCTGCCTGCGCCTGCTCACCGGGACCCCGCGCACCCGCAGACAGCTGGCCGACGCCCTGCGCAAACGGGAGATCCCCGACGAGGCCGCGGAGGAGGTGCTGTCCAGGTTCGAGGAGGTCGGTCTGATCAACGACGGCGCCTTCGCGCAGGCCTGGGTGGAGTCCCGGCACCACGGCCGCGGGCTGGCCAGGCGCGCCCTCGCCAGAGAGTTGCGCACCAAGGGCGTCGAGGCGACGGTCATCGACGTGGCGGTGTCCCAACTGGACACCGAGCAGGAGGAGGAGACCGCGCGCGACCTGGTCGCGCGCAAGCTGCGCGCCACCCGGGGACTCGACCGCGACAAGAGACTGCGCCGCCTCGCCGGCATGCTGGCCCGCAAGGGCTACTCCGAGGGCATGGCCCTGCGGGTGGTCCGCCAGGCACTGGAGGAGGAGGGCGAGGACACGGAATACCTCGGCGACGAGGGGTTCTGAGCGGGCGTCCAACCGAGGGCACTCTGGGCAGGTGATTACCTGGACTGGGTCTGTATGGTGAGTGGTTTTTCTATAATTTTCGGCAGCGTTGATCGTCCGTGACTGGGTATCAGTTGAGGACGATAATGTGACGCAGGAGACGGTGGCCGACGCGGCCGTACATCAGCGGCTTGAGTAGCCTGATCTTGGTGTTGACGCCCTCGGTGCGTCCGTTGTGGTGCGGCAGAGTGAGGGCAGCGTCCAAGGCGGCGCGGTCGTGCTCCAGACCTTGCGCGAAGCAGTGAAGGGCAGGTCAACGTTGCGGCTCCGGGTCATCCTGGCCGTCAAATTCTCCGCTTTGCCCTCGCGCGGGATGAGTCAGGTCGGCAAAGGCGTGGATGTGGCCAGCCAGTACGGCCATCTCGGGGCAGGCGTGGGCGAGCTGGTGGGCAGAGTGTGCTGGTCCTCGTCGAGATGGCCGGGGCGGCGGGTGAGCAGGCCGGTGACCTCGCGGGGCGAAAAGGGGAGCGTGGTCGGGCCCTGGGACAGCACGCACGGGGAGGCTTCCCTGCATCTCGCCGAGGTGCACCACCAACGCAATCGAGAGCATCAACGCACGGATCCGCAAGGCTGTCCGGGCCCAGGCGATACTTCCCCACTGTCCATGCCGCCCTCAAATGCGTCTACCTGGCCGTCATGCGCCTGGACCCGACCGGCACCGAACGCAAACGCTGAACCATGTGTTGGAAGGCCGCATTCCAAGTCTTCGACGGCCGGCTCACCGCCGGGCGACGAACAGACCGAATTCCACCCTTCGCTACATAGACCGCCTACGGCACGTCGAGTACCGCGGTGACCTCATAGGTGGCTGCCGGGGTGAGGTCGACCTGATCATCGGCGAGATTTCCTCCTGCCAGCGATGGGCGCCCGCTCGACGTCCCGTTTGTGTGGACGCTGGAAGGACAGTCCTCACCTTGTAACGACCCAGAATCGGAACCGTTTTGGATCAATAGCTGAAACCGTCAAGTGCCGACCCGTCGGGCAGCGAAGCGCGATGTGCCGACAGTAACTGGTTGGGTGAAAGAGGCCGGGCCGAGCCCGGACGAGACCGTCGCTGAACTCGGCGCCTGCCTCGGCTCGTCGGAGAGTCAGATAGTAGACGACAGCTGACTGTTCGGAGGCTGAATCAGGAGGCCTTCTCCATGTACCCGGCATCCGTAACGTACGACCCCGACGGACAATAGACCACAGAAAGTCCGCTTGATTTCCATACGCCCGCCTCGCGCGAAAATTCTACGCCGCCGACCACGCTCTTGCAATTCGCGATAGCCTTGTAGTGACCACCGTTGCTGTTGGTGCACTGTGCGCCCACAGCGTCAGAAAGGATTTTTTTGGCTGAGCATCCTGTCGGCCATCCTGTTGCCGCATCGGTAGCGGCAATTGCTGTACTTTGCAGTGCCAACGGAGAAACTGCGAGTATTCCGCCCGCAACGAGGAGGGAGAAGCGCATCTTCATAGTGCAACCCTTTCTTGATCGGTCAATTCTAGACGTATGTTGAAGAGGGTCTATCGGTTTCCGGGTGTTAGTTGTACCTCGTCTCAACGCCAGCTACCGTAGGCTTGCCGGACCCAGAACAGTATGCTATAGAGAAGCCTGACTTGGTCCAACGGCCCACAGCGTTGGTAACCCTTCCCTCTGAATCCTTACAATTTGCGATTGCGCGGTAGGATCCTCCATTGCTGTTTGCGCATGTAGCGGTTGTTCGCCATGAGTCAGCAATGGAATACTTGCAGCCTGTCGGATGTGCCGTAGCGCCGGAGGGGGAAGCTGACGCAATGGTCGCACCACCGAGCGAGAGAGCGCCTACCAAAATCCCTACAAGGGCTGAAGCGCTACCGACTCGTCGCGTATGAGCTTCTCTCAGCATCTCTATTCGTCCCTTCTCTCTTTGAGGCAATCGACTCGATGCTTGCCTGGAGGTTCCACTCGATCGCGTAATGGATCTGGTGCAGCCGCAGTCGAGTGCCAGGTAGTGATCTAGGTTCCTGGCCTGTGCTTCCAATGATGACTGACCCATGTTCTGGCGTGTTGACATTGCATCCACTGCTTCTTGGCATTGCGTCTATCGTGTTGTCCTTGAATGTGGGAGATGCTTCCAGTTGGCAGCCATGACTCCTCCTCCACATTGGTGCGTGCAATGAGAGCACGACGCGTGTTGTCGGCGTACAAGTGGGCAGCCGTGGCAAGGTATCCGTGATGCTGCCATGTCATCGTGCGCTGGTGAGGGCAGGAGGATGATGCGGTGGCAGAGCAACGGCGCACCTGCGCGGCCGGCCACCACCCGTTCTGAAGTTTCAGATCGCTGATGCGTCCTGGCTGACGCCAGCATTGAACGGCGCCGTGATGCCCTGAACGACTCCAGGCTGGCCCTCTCGGACGGTGTTGGCCAGGCTGGACAACGCCAGGAAACGGGCGCCAGGCAATTGCTGAACCGTCTTCATCCTGTTCTGCAGGGGTGATGGCGCAGGTCAGCGGAGGTGGCGTGGCAAGGCAAGGCTCTTGGTCGTTGCGGCGGTGTTCTCTACGCACCACGCTTCGTCCGAGGAGCCTCGCTTGGTCCCGTATCGAGCCACGCTCGACATCCCCATCCCTCACGAACTGGTTGAGCATGTCTCGTGCCTCATCTGTGCCTGAAGGTGTGAACGCGGCACGCGGTGGCGGAGTCTGGCTTCCAGCAGGCTCTGCTGGTGTACCTGTGGAAAAGCGAGATGCTGCCCCAACTCGCGGCGGGTTCGGGGTCTTCACCGCGACCGCTTGGCGGTACGTCGAGGAGACCCTCGACCTCCTGGCCTCCTTGGCTCCCAGCTTGCCGAGGCCCTCGTCGGCCCGGGCGAAGGAGGCTTCGTCATCGTCGACGGAACGCTCATCCCCATCGAGCACATCGCCGCGGACGAGCGGTGTACTCCCAGAAGCGCCGGAAGCAGGGCATGAATGTCTAGTGCTGTGACCGGATTGGTTCACCGGGTTGGCGGTACTGTCCGCGCATGCATCAGCTCCCGTGCACTTTGGAAGCCCTCGTTGTACGTACTGACTTCTCGACAAACGATGCTTGGGACACTTTGCGCGCGGTGCTGTTCCTGCCAGCAGGGACGGCTTCTTGGCCAACTTCGCATTCGTCGATGATCGGAGATACGAGGGCTTGACGCCCGAACCGGCCCTCGACCTCATCCCTGCGGATTATCGGCATCCAATTCTTTCCCTTGCGGACTCTGTAGCCGTCGCCTGGACTGAACTGCCGCTTCTCGTTGTGGATCTGTGGGGTGAGCGTGGGCGGTGTATCCGTGTAGTGGCAGCCGAGCAGTGGAGCATCAAGAACAACCTCTCGGAGGCGAACATGGACTTCGGGGAGTTCGCCGACGCCGTCGGCGACGACGGCGCTTTTCGAGGCTTCTGAGTCACTGGCCGC
>NZ_BEWB01000026.1 GCF_003112555.1 Streptomyces coelicoflavus
ACTCCGCGCTGCGTGGGTCAAGGGTTAGGCCGTAAGCGCCCGCCAGGTGACGGGGCTTCGAGCGGGAGCAAAGGCGGCACACCACCTCATGCCCCCTGAATAGTTATAGGTTCCCTCTCCTGGTATGGCACGCGAGCATGGCTCCACATTCGCCACCGAAGGGACAAGCTGAATCATGAAGAAGCCCCCCACAACGCGTGTCAAGGCCGCGCTGTCTACTGGAGCTCTCCTCTTGGCTGGCGTCGGCCTTAACCTCGCAACTGCCTCCCCAGCAGCGGCCGGCGGATGTACTCACGTCCTTGGTCAGGAACTCTGCGGCCGAGTCATCAACTCCGACGCGTCGGACAAGTGGCTGGTTGTGGCTGACAACTGGAACTGTGGTGGCAGCGGTACGGCATGCGGCAACAAGGTGCGCCTGTATCCGGGCGAGCGGTCTGTCGATGGCTCGGATGGCATGACCGATGCCGACGGAGTTTACGTGCCGAACGGCTGCTCCGGACGAATGGGCACCGGCGGAAGCTGGGGCCCCGGATGGCACAAAATCTCCAACAACCTCGGCTACTACAAGGTGCGCATTTACTGCTAGCACCCCACCACGCACAACCCCGAGGGGCCCGGCAGGAGCGGGCCCGACGTACCAGGAGTGCACCCACCATGCGCATGCGCACCCTCGCCCGCCACCGCCTCGACGGCGACGGATGGGCCCGCCCGTACCCGCTCAGCCCGTTCTCTCCGGTCTTCTACGCCAGCGGCGGGCGACGGCGGACAGGGCGGCACCGGCTGTCGCAGCCGGGATCAGCAGGGGAACTGATCGGCTCGTCCACGTCCGTACTCGCGTCGTCTCGGTCCCGGCAGACTGCGTCGCCTGCCGCTTCGCCGGAGCCATGTCGGTTACAGAGATGAGCTTTCCCTTCTTCGATCACGCCCAGGAGCGCAGCTTGCGAGTGTTGGTCAGCAGAAGCCGCCGCGGGCATAGACCGTCACCCGAGCCGAGCCGACGGTGCGCCCGTGGCAGGGGGTGAACTCGGACGCCAGCAAGGCGCGCTTCCTACGGTCGTGATCACTTGCTTCGTAGGCCTCACGGCTCCGGTCGCGCACCACCACGACGCGTTCGGAACCGGCCATGCGACGCGCGATGAGGTCGCCTGCCAGTTCGGTTCCGAAGAGCGTGTGTGATGCTGCGGGAGTCTGGGCCAGGGCCAGGTCGGTCATGCCCAGCGACGCGGGTGGCGTGCGGAGCATCCACACACGGCGGCTCTCTGGAAGGAAGATCACGGGGTCCCCAGGCGCGCCGAGATCCTTCACCGCGGCGGTGACCGCGGTGGCGTCGTCACTGCGACTGCTCGCGGATCGCAGATGAAGTCCGACCGGCACAAGGAGCGTCACGGTCGCCAGGCCGGCCACGGCAGCGAATCCCGCACGGACTGACCGTTGCCGGGTTGATTGCCAGAGCTGGGTGCAGGCCGCCCCGGCCAGGACGCAGACTCCGGCCAGGGAGTACAGCACGTACCGGTCGACATAGAGCGGTTTGACGAGCGAGACCAGGAGAAGCAGCCCGGGAGGAAGGACGACGAGCGGCAGGGCTACTCGGCCCGCGGTCACGCGGTGCGTCACATACGGCCGGGGCCCCATACCGGCCCGACGCCGTACGAGCATGTGGCACAGGAGGCCCAACACGGCCAGGAGCAGGTAGCCGGTCAGGTCTCCTGCCAGGCTCACCTCGATCCAGGCGACCTGCCCGGTCTGGCCCAGACTCACCCAGCCCAGTGGCGCAAGGGTGATGAGGACACCGCCGCAGGCGATGACCCAGCCGCGCGCCGTGGGACGCGACGCCTTCGACCATGCCAGTGTCACGCCGTGTGCGACCAGCGCGAGTACCGCGAACTCGTGCAGGAGACAGGCTGTCGCGGCAAGAAGCGCATACACGACCCAGCACCGTCGACGTGAGGACACCAACGCCTGGACCAGGCAGACCGTGGCCCACACGACCGCGGCCGTCACCAACGCGTACGAACGCCCCTCTTGGGTGTAGCGCTGGACGGTGGGCCACAGCGCGAAGATCAGGCCGGCCATGGCACCCGCCACGGGCCCTGCCAGCCACCGTCCTAGGAGACCCACTCCCCATGCGGCCAGCGCCATCGCGAGGACCGACGGCAGCCGGAGGGCGATCACACCGCCCTCCCAGCACGCGAAGACAGCGTGCATGAAGAGGTAGTAGAGGCCGTGGACGGCGTCGGCACCACCGAGCGTCGCCCACAACACGTCGGGCGAACGGTGCGCCATGTCGTACGTGACGGCCTCGTCCTGCCACAGGCTGCCCTGCCTGCCGAGACCCCACAGGCCCAGCACCATCACCGTGACAGCAGGAAGCAGGAGCAGCAGCCGATGCCGACCGCCGGACGTCGAGGACGCCGGGCGCCGCAGCGGATGCGTTGACGGCTGTACCGCTGCGCTTGGAACAGCGGAGGGACGAAGAGCGGATGCGGTGCCGATGACCAGACTCGATTCTCCGGGGGACCAACGACACTCCTCACTCCACCAACAAGAATGTTGATGGTCAGCTCAGGAACGGGTCACCTATCAATTTCGTCGTCAGCTAGGTTGACCTGGCCAAACACCGATGAAGAGGCGAGAAGAGGAAGGGCAATATGGGGCGCCGCGAGAAGGAGCTGGATCCTGCTTCCGGCCCTGTTCAGGCCTTTGCCTACGAGCTGCGTCAGCTACGCACGGCGGCCGGTAACCCGCCCTACCGCGAACTGGCCCGACAGGCCGGCTTCTCCGCGCCGACCCTGTCCGAGGCAGCGTCCGGGCGACGGCTCCCCAGCCTCCAGGTAGCCCTGGCATACGCCTCCGCATGCGGAGGCGAGGCCACCGAATGGGAACGCCGATGGCGCGACGCCCAGGGAGATGCCGCTCGCGAGACGGTCGACGAGCAGGACACCGCCGCATCGCCCTACCGGGGTCTCCGACGCTACGAGACCAGCGACCAAGCCTTGTTCTTCGGACGCGACTCACTCGTGGAGGAGCTCTTGGCGCTGACCTCCGCCCACCGGTTCGTGGCCCTGGTCGGAGCCTCCGGAAGCGGAAAGTCCTCGATCCTCCGTGCGGGCCTGATCCCTGCCCTGCGCGACCCGGACGCCACGGGACCCGCCCCGGTGGTCATCCGGATCTGCACCCCCGGCTCAGACCCGGACTCGACGCTGGTCCCTCTCCTGACGCCCGCGGACACGGACGGTGACACTCTCCTGATCATCGACCAGTTCGAAGAGCTCTTCACCCTCCAGGACGACCGCGCGCTGCGGGACCAGCTCATCGACTGTCTACTGACCGCCTGCACGACCGACCGCCTCCGGGTTCTGATCGCCGTACGAGCCGACTTCTTCGGCCACTGCGCCAACCACCCTGGTCTCGCCCGCGTCATCAACCAGACTCACCTGCTCACCGCGGCCATGACCAGCACACAATTACGGGCAGCCGTGACCCGTCCGGCGGCAGCCGCCGGCCTTGCCGTGGAACGGGCACTGACCGACCGCATCCTCACCGATGTGGCAACCGAACCCGGAGCCCTTCCCCTGCTGTCGCACGCGTTGCTGGAAGTGTGGCGGCGCCGCTCGGGCAAGACCCTCACCCTCGCCGCGTATAAAGCCATCGACGGAGTACACGGAGCCATCGCCCACACCGCCGAGGCGGTCTTCGCCGACCTGGGTGACGCCGAAGCGGACCTGGCCCGCACCATGCTGCTCCGGCTGATCTCACCCTCGCACGAGGGAGCCGACACGCGTCGCCCCGTCCCACGCTCCGAGTTCATCGCCGACGAACGCCGGACAGCCGTCCTCGAGCGCCTCATCGCGGCACGGCTGCTGGCCGTGGACTCCGACACCGTCGAACTGGCACACGAGGCGCTCATCACGGCCTGGCCCCGGCTGCACCAGTGGGTCACCAGCGAACGAGACCGCCTGCACGAGCACCGGCGACTCACCGAAGCCGCCGGCACCTGGGAAGCCCTGGCCAGAGACGGCGGAGCCCTTTATCGCGGAGTGCTCCTCGTCGTTGCACGCGAGTACTTCCTCGCTGCCGACGGCCAACCGATCGACGAACTGAACGATTCCGAGGCGGAGTTCCTGCTCGCCAGTGTCCTCGCCCACGAGACCGAGAGGAAGGAAGCGACCAGGACGGCCCGCCGCGTCCAACTGCTGAGCTTCCTCCTCATCGTTCTCACCACGTCCGCGCTCGCAGTCTGGCTCACCTGGTTTCTGAACCGGGAACATCCGTGACGGCTGGAGACGCGACTGACGCGGAAGGTTCGCACGTGGTACTGGGAACGGTGACGTCTCGGGACTGCTCGCGGAACACCCATGTGCGGTAGGCCCAGAAACGGAATCCGCTGGCCAGGCCAAGTCCGACAAGGTTCTTCGCAAGGTTGTCGACCAAGGTCGAGGTGTAACCCAAACCATAGTGCGAGAGGGCGAGTACACCATTTTGGATGATCATTCCGACACCACTGAACAACACAAAGAGTGTGGCCTCGCGGGTGTAATGGCTCTTGTCGTGATACCGGTAAGTCCAGTACCGGTTCCCGAGGTAGTTGACGCCGATTGCCACCGCATTCGAAATGACCCCGGAACGGACCGTCTGCAGATCTAGGACATTCAGGCACAGGTTGAACACCGCAGTGTCCACCACCCAGCCGACCGCACCGACTGCACCAAATCTGCCGGCCTCGCCACCGACTCGCCTTACCTTATTCTGCGCTGCAACTAATCCGGTGCCGGTCAACGCGCATACCTTGTCTGTCGACGACCCTGTGCAACGCATGCTAGACCGGTCGTTCCACGAGCGAGGACGCGAAGCGGTGGCTCTCCGGCACCAGGACCGACTCCAGTCGTGGCGAGTTCGTTCACTCCCACAAGGGCGAGACCCTCCTCGTCGACTACATCGTCGTCGAACACTGGTGGTCCAAGAACAGTGTCCAACCCCCGCGTGCGAGCGAAAGCGATTCCAAGGCGTGGTCCGGGAGATCGTCAACGAGGTGCGCGCGACACTTCAGGAGCGCAACGTCCGCCGCCGCCCCTGCTTCTCGCTGCCGAAGGGCCGCAAGAGCCGCGAGGTTCCCCTGCCCACGTTGCCTGCATTGGCGGAAGCCGATCACGGTCGACCTGATCCTCAACTCGTGGCACGGCAAGTGGATTCGCCGGTCCCGCGCCAGAACATCATCGAGTGCTGACCGGGAGACCCGCACGGCCGGGCGGGGCGGGCCTCCGGGTCCGCCCCGCGTCGGTCAGGCCACGCCCCAGGCGGTGGTGATCAGGTCGGTCGTGCGGGAGTCGTCGAAGACGCGGATGCGGATGTCGGCGCCCTCCCGCACGTTGCTGCCGAGGCTGTTGACGGAGTAGTCCACCACCTTGTCGGTGCCCGGCGGGTGGTAGAGGTTCCAGCCGGTGAGCCCGTGGCCGTCGTGGTTGTCGACGGCCACGTGGACGTAGATGCCGTCGCCGTCGTTCTTGGTGTCGTACACCCAGATCTTGTTGCCGTAGGGGTGGAACTCCACCTTGCCGATGAACCAGCCGTCGTCGGAGAGCTCGATCTTCACGGCCTTGCCGCCCGCGTCGTGCTGGAAGTAGGTGCCGTCGAACGGGTCGCCGAGGCTGCCTCCGCTGCACGGGCAGCCGTCCGTGTCCCGGTGGATGATCGTCGCCGACGGATCGGGGCTGTAGGCCTGCGCGGGTGCCGCGCCTCCCAGGACCGCGACGGCCGCCATCGCCGCCCCCGCGGCGAGGCCGGCCGCCGCCTTGCTCCTCGAACTCATCGCACTCCTCCCGTTGCCGGACCCCGGCAGGGCGCCGTGGCCCGGTGCGCGCCGCCGGCCGGAGCGCCGGCGGCACGAGCGATTGTCAACGGGAGGCGAACGGAGCGGAACCTGGAAGTTTCGAGGGTCGCCGGTGGATCAGATGCCGCAGTTGGGGGCCGACCAGTACGGCGACGGGTCGAAGGCCACGTGGGTGTGGTCGTTGTGGCCGGGGTAGCCCGGGCCGAGGATCTCCGAGAAGCCGTGGGTCCTGGCCTGCTGGGCGAGCCGGCAGAAGCTGGGCGAGCCCGTCAGGTCGGCGGCGTCGCCGTAGAGGTGACGGCTGGTGGACGAGCCGCCGACGGCGCTGTTGCAGGCGCGGGAGCGGAAGCCGCTGGAGATGGTGATCGGCACGTCGCCGAGGGCGTGCCGCATCGCCTCCAGCTTCCACATGGTCTTCAGCGCGTTCGACTTGGCGGTGGCGGCGGAGACCGCGCCGCCGGACCAGTCGGAGTTGCACTTGTTGAGTTCAGCGTAGGTGAAGTGGACCGGCGTGCAGTCCGCGTCCTGGAGGGCGTAGATCTTGCTGAAGGTCGCGGGGCCCGCGACACCGTCCGCGGCCAGTCCGTAGGCGGACTGGAACTTCTTGACGGCGGCGGCGGTGCGGGCGCCGTACTGGCCGTCGTAGGAGAGCCGTTCGCCCGAGGTGACCCAGCCGGCGACGCGGATCTGTAGCTGCGTCACGTCGCTGCCGGAGGAGCCCTGGGAGAGGGTGCGGTTCCAGCTGTAGCAGGAGTCGGCGTGCGCGGTGCCGGCGGTGGCGCCGAGACCGACCACCGCGCCAGCTATGAGCATGACAAATGAGAGAAGGAGTCGTGACACGCGTCTGAACATCCCGGCCTCCCGACCGTCGAGTCGTCCGTGAACCGGAGCCCAGCGTGGGGCACCGCGCTACGCGCGTCAATGGCGCCCGGAAGAAGGGAAGTCGACATTTCCGCTTCGCGTGGGGATCGCCCGTGTCATCGTGGGGAATAACCAACTCCCGTCCCCCCACAGCCTCTCAGGGAGGCCCCATGCTGCGTGGCATCGATGTCAGCGCCTACCAGTCCTCCAGCTACGACACGGACGGCCTGTCCTTCGTCTTCGTCAAGGCGACGGAAGGCCGTTCGTACGTCAACCCGAAACTCGCGGCCCAGACGGAGCGGGCCCGCGACGCCGGACTGGTCGTCGGCTTCTACCACTTCCTGTGGCCGGGCAACCTCACCGCCCAGGCCGAGTACTTCGTCTCCAAGGCCCCGGACCGCAAGGGCGACATCCTCGCCGTCGACTGGGAGACCACGGGAGAGGGCACCCGTGCGAGCAACGCCGAGAAGGACAGCTTCATCAAGAAGGTGAAGGCGCTGCGGCCGGACAACCGGGTCGTCCTCTATGCGAACCGGAATTTCTGGCTGAACGTCGACACCACCTCGTACGCCGGTGACGGGCTCTGGATCGCCGACTACGTCTCGGCGGGCAAGCCGCGCATCCAGGCGAAGTGGCGCTTCCACCAGTACACCGACGACCCGGTCGACACCAACGTGGCGGACTTCGCCAGCAAGGCCGCGCTGAAGGAGTGGGCCCGGAGCGCCTGAGGGCGGGGTCAGCCCCGGAAGGCCGCGGGCCGCTCCGGGGACGCCTCCGCCAGCGCCTTGGTGACGCCGTCGACGCCCTCACGCAGGCCGTAGACCGGGGTGTCCGGCTGCTGGCGCCAGGAGTCGTCGATGCCGCCTGCGTCGACGGTGTCGAAGCCCAGCTCGTCGATCAGGGCGCGGACCTTCGCCTTGGCCGCCGCGTCGTCGCCGGCCACCGGGAGCGCCATGCGGTCGGGTGCGCCGGCCGGACGGGGGCGGTCGAGGATGTCCTGGGCGTAGGTGCCGTTGAAGGCCTTGATCACCGGGTGGCCGAGGTGTCCTTCGGTCCAGCGGCTCTCGGTGCGGCCCTCGTCCTCGATGCCCGCGATCCTGCCGTCCCGCTGCGGGTAGTAGTTGCCGGTGTCGATGACCGCGACGCCCGCGGCCGCGCCGTCCAGGACGCCGGACGGCAGGTCCGGGACCCGCTTCAACGGGATGGTGACGACCACGATCTCGGCGCCCCGCGCCGCCTGCTCCACCGGTACCGGGGTGGCGCCGGTCTCCTCGGCCAGCGCGGTCAGCGTCTGCGGACCGCGCGAGTTGGCGACCGAGACGTCGTGTCCGAGGGCGGTGAGCCGCCGGGTGAGGTTGCCGCCGATGTTGCCCGCGCCGATGATGCCGATCTTCATGATGCTGACTCGCCTGGCCCTTCGGAGGTCGTGTCCTGCTGATGCGCACCAGCAACCTCCGAACCGGGCGGGCTATTCCGCCGCCGTCCGGCTTTCACTCCCCCGCAGCAACGTGCCCGGACGGCGAAGGGGCGCCCGCCGGGTGACCGCCGGGCGCCCCTCACCGTGTCGTCACTTGTTCAGGTGGGCCCAGAACTCGTCGAACGACAGCTGCTTGTCGCCGTCGAGGTCGCGGCCGGCGATGATCGCCTCGGCCACCGCCTCGGTGACGTTCCAGTCGCCGCCCTGGGCGAGCGCGGTCTTGAACTCGGCCGCGGTGATGAGGCCGTCACCGTCCGTGTCGATCCGCTCGAACTGCTTGCGTGCTTCCTCGATGTCGGCCACCGGTCCGCCCCTCGTTCCGTGCATTGGGTCCATCTGACGCAGGTCAGATTATCCGGCCGTCCGAGCGCCCAGGGCGGCGACCACCCACCCGAACCGCTCCTGGTGGTCCGCCGGCGGCTCGAGGCCGTTCACGATCGCCGACAGCTCCCGGTAGCGGGCGAGCCGGACGTCGGTCACCGCGGTGAGGCGTTCGAGTACGACGGCCGGGTCGGCGTCGCCGATCAGCTCGCGCACGACGACGTCGGCCCGCGGCGCGTCCGGTGCCACGCCGTCGCGCAGCGCCTCACCGGCGAGCCGGACCAGGCGGCTCACGAACCAGAGCGAGGAACTCGTGGGCACGTCCGCTCCCCGGTCCGCGGTGTTGAACTCGATCATCCGGCGCATCGTGACCCGGAAGTCCGGGTCCCGGACCAGCTCGGCCAGCTCCACCCAGGCGTCCACCTGCTCCGAGGTGGGGTCGTCGGGCAGGTCGGCCGCGGCGAAGCGCAGGCGGGTGCGGATGTCGGGGGCGCCGGGGTCGATGCCGGCGAAGACCTCGGCCATGAAGTCGTCGATGATCCGGCGGCGTTCGGTGGTGGACAGTCGTGCCAGCTTGTTCATCAGTGTCATCTCCTCGGCGGTCGAGCCGCGTCGCGCCACGCTCGACAGCACCGCCCGGGTCACCCGCAGTGCGCCGATCTGCGCGTCCAGGGCGCTCACGTGCGCCGCCGCGACCTGCGCGACCGTCGCCTCGCCGGCCAGCACGCGGCGTACGGCGTCCAGGCCGAGACCCAGTTCGCGCAGGGTGCGGATCAGCTCCAGGCGGGCGGCGGACGCGGCGTCGTAGAGCCGGTAGCCGCCCGCGGAGCGGGCCTGCGGGGGCAGGGCGCCCTCGTCGGACCAGTAGCGGATGGTGCGTACCGGGAGTCCGGTGGTGCGCGCCAGTTCGCCGATGGTCATGAGGCCGGTGCCGTCGTCGGTCATGTCTGGGAGTCTGTGCCTTCCAGTGGGTGGAGACTCAAGGAGCACGGTGTGGCGGAGACCCTGCGGGACATTCTGGACGCGGCGGCGCGGGGGGTGTTCCCGCCGGCGGACGGCGGGACGAGCGTCGTGCCGCAGCACGGCGACCGGGACGCGGGGGTGCTCGCCTTCACGGCGCACTCGGTCGTCTTCACCGACGACGTGGACGAGGGGTGGGTCCGCGAGACGCTGGCGTCGCTGGGGTGCGATCCGCTGGCCGCGACGATGAACCCCCGGTTTCTGACGGCCTTCGGGGAGCGCACCGGGCGGGCTACGGACACGATCGACGTGCTGCTGACCGGTGCGCCGCTGCCCGGGCGTCCCGAGGTGGCGTTGGAGGAGGTGGCCGATCCCGGGCATCCCCGGGTGGTCGCGGCCCGGCGGCGGCGCGACGGGGTGCGGGTGTGGGCGGCGGACGGCGGGGTGCTGGTGCTGGGCCGCGGGGTCGGCGGGCGGCTGGAGGTCGCCGTGGAGGTGGCGGAGGACGCCCGGCACCGGGGGCTGGGGCGGCTGCTGGTGACGGCGGCGCGGCAGCTGGCCGGGGGTGAGCCGGTGTGGGCGCAGGTGTCGGCGGGGAACGCCCGCAGTCTGCGGGCGTTCCAGGCGGCGGGTTACCGGCCGGTGGGGTCGGAGGCGCTGTTCCTGCGCCCCCGGGCCGGGGCGGTCGGGGTCAGTGCCAGGGCTGGTAGTGCGGGTTGCTCTCGCAGTCGCTCATGATCTCGGTCTTGGTCTGCCGGTCGACGGGGCAGACGCCGATGATGTACTTCCGCTGGATGCCGCCGGGGAAGGCGACCTCGACCTGGTCGGCCCACTTGTGGGTGTCGCCGATGGTCTTGTTGACGTCGATGCCGCCGGGGGCGTCGATGTAGTAGTTGTAGCCGGACTTGTACCAGGTCTTGTAGAGGTCGTGGTCGTAGGTGGTCGAGACGAACGGCGAGGGCTGGTTGACCAGGACGTACTTCTCGACGTCGTACTGGCCGTTCTCGACGTCCTTGGCGTGGAAGCCCTCTTCGAAGACGACCTGGGGGCCGCGGCTGTCGCTGCGGTAGAGGGTGCCGCAGGTGGTGCGCCAGACCGGCTCGGGGGTGATGCGGTCGACGTCGACGCCACGGTCGGCGGCGGCCTTGGTCTTGTCGTCGAACTGGGGGCAGGCCGGGGCCGCCTTGGCGGGGGCCGCCGCGGGGGCGGGGGCGGCACCGGGGGCCGTGGCGGCGGTGGTGGCGAGGACGGCGGAGAGCGACAGGACGGCGGCGGCGGTCCGGCGGCGCAGACGAGTGGTGATCATGCGGATACCATCCCGGCTGCGGAGCGGGACGTTCCGGATTCTCACCCGTAGGTGGCGTGTCCGTCGAACCGGGTTGATTTCAGCGGCAGATGGCGGGAACGGGTTCTCAGCGGTCCACGACGCGCATCTCGAACCAGGTCGTCTTGCCGCGCGGCAGCAGGTCCACGCCCCACCGGTCGGACAGCTTGTCGACGAGGAAGAGGCCGCGCCCGCTGATGTCCGTCTCCTGCACCGGCATCAGGCAGGGCAGCCCGCGGGAGGGGTCGCGGACCTCGACCCGGATCCAGCCGGGGCGGCGGCGCATCTGGAGGCCGAAGACGCGGGCGCCGGTGTGGCGTACGGCGTTGCCGACCAGCTCGGAGACGAGCAGGACGGTGTCCTCCGTGACCTTGGGGCCGAGTTTCCACTGGCGCAGGGCGACGACCTGGGCCAGCCGGCGGGCGGTGGCGGCGGACTCGGGGCGGGAGGGTAACGGAACTTCGCGCTCCGTCGGGTTGCCGAACAGTTCCAGCGCCTTGAGTGCGCGCTCGTCCTCGACCGCCGGCGACCAGCGCGCCGCGGTCGCACGTCCGGCTCCCCGCGGCTGTTCCGTACCATCCAGCCCCGCCATGCCCCCATCATGGCCGCCTTCCGGGGGCTCCGGGGCCGTTCCCGGGGAATAGGCCCCCGCCGGGGCCGGGTGGGCCGACGGTCGATCGGCATATGCCACAGGCAGTTCAGGACCCGAAACAGACCCGCTGACCTGCGGGAACGACTCGGCCGGAGACAAGCGACGGACTCCCTCGACAAGGCGCGCTTAATGGTGCGTTAAGGCTGCCATAAACCGCCCCATCGAGGGACCCGAATCAGACATCGCGTCAATTGCAAGAGGGACGACGCGACTTCGGAGGAGACGCGCACCTCCCCCGGGGAGTGTTCAGAGGAACTTGGCCTTGCCGGGGCCCTCTTCCACGAAGCTGCGCATCCCGCGCTCGCGGTCCTCCGTGGCGAACAGGCCGGCGAACCAGTTCCGCTCCACGGCGAGCCCGGTCTCGATGTCCGTCTCCAGACCCGTGTCGATCGCCTCCTTCGCCGCGCGCAGTGCGATGGCGGGGCCCTTGGCGAGCCGTGCGGCCCAGGCGTGGGCCTGCTCGTAGACCTCGGCGGCCGGGACCACCCGGTCCACCAGGCCGAGCGCCAGCGCCTCGTCGGCCCGCACCTGGCGGCCGGTGAAGATCAGGTCCTTGGCCTTGGAGGGGCCGATCAGCCGGGACAGCCGCTGGGTGCCGCCCGCGCCGGGGATCAGCCCGAGCAGGATCTCGGGCTGGCCCAGCTTGGCGTTCTCCCCCGCGATGCGGAAGTCGGCGCACAGGGCGAGTTCGCAGCCGCCACCCAGCGCGTAGCCGGTGACGGCCGCGACCACCGGCTTGGGGATGCGGGCCACCGCCGTGAAGGAGTCCTGCAGGGCACGGGACCGCGCGATCATCGCCGCGTGGTCCATCACCTGCATCTCCTTGATGTCCGCGCCCGCCGCGAACACCTTCTCGCCACCGTGGATCACCACGGCGCGTACGTCGTCGCGCCGGGTGACTTCCTCGGCCAGCTCCTTCAGCCGGTCCTGGGTGGCGACGTCCAGCGCGTTCATGGGCGGGCGGTCCAGGCGCAGCGTTCCGACGCCGTCCGCGACTTCGAGGTTAACGGTCATGCCCCGCAGGTTAGCGGGCGTTCACTCGCCGCGGCAGGCGCCCCCGTCAGGCCTTCCACTTCTCCCAGGACATGTTCCAGCCGTTGAGGCCGTTGTCGGGGGCGATGGTGGCGTCCTCGGAGTTCTTGACCACGACCACGTCGCCGATGATCGAGTTCTCGAAGAACCAGCGGGCCGGCGCCCCCTTGTCCCAGCCGCCGCGCACGTCGCGCAGGCCGATGCAGCCGTGGCTGGAGTTGCGGTTGCCGAAGGCGTCGCCGCCCCAGTAGTTGCCGTGGATGAAGGTGCCGGAGGTGGACAGCCGCATGGCGTGCGGGACGTCCTTGATGTCGTACTCGCCGCCGTAGCCGACGGTCTCGCCGTTCATACGGGTCACCGCGAGCCGCTCGGTGATGACCATCTGGCCGTTCCAGGTCTCGTAGCCGGGGGCGCCGGCGGTGATCGGGACGGTCTTGACGGTCTTGCCGTCGCGCACGACCTTCATCGTGTGCTTCTTGGCGTCCACGACGGAGACCTGGCTGCGTCCGACGGTGAAGGAGACGGTCTTGGCCTGCTTGCCGTAGACGTCGTCCCGGCCCTCGACGCCGTCGAGGTTGAGGTCGACGGTGACCTTGGTGCCGGCCTTCCAGTACTTCTCCGGCCGGAAGTCGAGGCGGTCGTTGCCGAACCAGTGGCCCTCGACCTCGACGGCCGGCTCGGTCTTGACGGTGATGGCCTTCTCGACGTCCTCCGGGTTGGTGATGCCCCGGGTGAAGCGGATCGAGAACGGCATGCCGACGCCGACCTTCGAGCCGTCCTCCGGCGTGAAGGTGCCGATGAAGGTGTTCTTCGGCGTCAGGGTGGTGAAGCGGGAGTCCTCGGCGGCCGTGCGGCCCTCGGCGTCCTTGGCGACCGCGTGCACGGTGTACGTGGTGGCGGCGGCCAGATGGGTGGACGGCGTCCAGGTGGCGCCGTCCCCGGATATCTTCCCGTCGACCTTCGCGCCCTTGCCGTCCTTGACGACGACCTCGGTGAGCTTGCCCCGGGCCGCGCCGACCTTCAGGGCGCCGCTGGTGTCGACCGCCTCGGCCCCGTTCTTCGGGGCGATCGTGACGACGGCCTCGGACTGCTTGCTCTGTGCCGCGGTGGAGTCCTTGGCCTTCTCCCCCTTGCCGTCCCCGGCCCCCGGGCCCGAGCCGCCGCCACCGCACGCGGTGACGGTCAGCATCAGCAGTCCGAGTACCGCCCCCGCCATCGGACGCACCTTCACTATGTCTCCCCTCGCCGGGCCCGACCGGGCCCGCACCCCAGTGCGCTCGCGCACGCACTGGCGCATCGTAACCGCAGGCCAAAGGGTTACGGGACAGGTGAATTGTCACCGTTCCGTACCGAGTTGGCGGCCGGGGGCCGGAGGGGGCGTCGGCGTCACTTCACCGCGCGGCCCGCCTTCCACTCCTTCCACTTCATGTTCCAGCCACCGAGCCCGTTGTCGGGGGCGACCGTCCTGTCCTTGCTGTGGACCACCTCGACGACGTCGCCGATGAGGCTGCGGTCGAAGAACCAGCCCGCCGGGGTGCCGGAACCGCCGCCCTTGTCGTCGCGCAGTCCGATGCAGCCGTGGCTGACGTTGGCCCGGCCGAAGGTTTCCACGGGCGCCCAGTAGTTGCCGTGCAGGAAGGTGCCCGAGCTGGTCAGGCGGATGGCGTGCGGGACGTCGGGGATGTCGTACTCCCCGCCGAAGCCGACCGTGCGGCTGTTCATACGGGTGACCTCGAGCATCTCGGTGATCACCATGCGGCCGTTGTACGTGGGCGTCGTCGGCGCCCCCGCGGTGATCGGCACGGTGGCCAGCAGGGTGCCGTCCCGGCGCACCTCCATGGTCCGCTCCAGGGCGTCGACGCGGGAGACCTGGCTGCGTCCGACGGTGAAGGAGACCTTCTTGTGCTGGAGTCCGTAGACCCCCTTCGCGCCCTCGACGTCCCGCAGCCTCAGGTCGACGGTGACCTCGGTGCCGGGCTTCCAGTAATCCTTCGGCCGGAAGTCGAGGCGGTCCTTGCCGAACCAGTGGGGGCGGATCTCGACGGCGGGCTCCGCGGTGACCGTGACGGCGCGTTCGACGGCGGCGCGGTCGGTGATCTCCCGGTTGAACTCCAGCGAGACGATCATGCCGGTGCCGACGACCGAGCGGTTCTCGGGGGCGACGTAGGCGATGAAGCGTTCCTCGGGGACCTTGGTGGTGAACGTGGTGTGCCGGGCCGAGCGGTGTCCGCCGCCGTCCAGGGCGACGGCGTCGACCGTGTACTTGGCGGCGAGGGCGAGCCGGTCGTCGTCGGGCCGCCAGCTCAGGCCGTCCTCGGAGATCCGGCCGGGCACCGGGGTCTCCTGCGCGTCCTGCGACCTGACGACCTTCACCGACTCCAGGCGCCCGTCGGGCACCCGTACCGACAGTTTCTTCTCCGGCGCGACGGCCTTGCTCCCGTCGTCCGGGGTGACGCGGATGACGTCCTCGGCGGCGGGTCGTTTGCCGAACATCTCGCCGATGCCCGAGCCGATGCCGGACCCGGCGCCACCGCCGTCCGCGGTGCATCCGGCGGCCCCGGCCAGCAGTCCTGCCCATGTCAGTAGGGCGGCCAGAGCGGCGCCCGCGCGCCGTGCGCGCCCGTGTACGTGCCTCACATCCACCCGTAACGACCGGTGGGCCCCGGGGAAACGTGAGTGCGAGCCACCCGGTGGGCAGAACTGTGGGGAGGACGACGCGACGGGGAGCAGCGGCCGGGACGCCGCACGCCCTCCTGCCGGACGTCGTTCCACGAGCCGTGGGAGGCTGACAGGTGTCCAGCGCAGCCGAGCAGGAGGCGACGGCCGGGAAGCGGGCCGCCGCGGACGGGCGGTCCACCGCGGACGCGCGCCCCGCCGTCGTGGTGAACGGCACGCGCCGCGCCGCTCCGCCGCCCGCCGTGCCGGCCCGGCCGGGCACCCCGGTGCCGCTGGGTGCCCGGTTCCGGACCGGCCCGGACCAGGTGGCGGGGACCAACTTCGCGCTGTGGGCGGGCGGGGCGGAGGCGGTGGAGCTGTGCCTGTTCGACGGGCCGGGTCCGGCCGCCGGGGAGAGCCGGGTACGGCTGACCGAGCTGACGCACGAGATCTGGCACGGCTTCGTGCCGGGCGTCCTGCCCGGGCAGCGCTACGGCTACCGGGTGCACGGCCGCTGGGACCCCTGGACCGGCGCCCGCTGGAACCCGGCGAAGCTGCTCCTCGACCCGTACGCCCGCGCCGTGGACGGCGACTTCGGCCTGCCGCCCGAGGTGTACGGCCACGTGCGGGACTGGCCGGAGCAGCGGGTCGCGGACACCGTGCGCGACGACCGGGACTCGGCGCCGCACGTCCCCAAGGGCGTCGTGGTCCATGACGACGCCACCGACGACGAATGGACGTACGACCGCCGGCCCAAGACGCCGTGGGCGGACTCGGTCATCTACGAGCTGCACGTGCGCGGCTTCACCAAGTTGCACCCGGACATCCCGCCGGAGCTGCGCGGCACCTACGCGGGCCTCGCGCACCCGGCGGCCATCGGGCACCTGACGCGGCTGGGCGTGACGGCGGTGGAGCTGCTGCCGGTGCACCAGTTCGCGCACGAGAGCCACCTGCTGGAGCGCGGCCTGAGGAACTACTGGGGCTACAACTCGGTCGGCTACTTCGCCCCGCACGCCGCCTACGCCGCCGCCGGCACCGCCGGTGAGCAGGTCGGCGAGTTCAAGCGGATGGTGCGCGCGCTGCACGCGGCCGGCATCGAGGTGATCCTCGACGTGGTCTACAACCACACGGCGGAGGCGGGCGAGCTGGGCCCGACGCTCTCTCTGAAGGGCATCGACAACCGCGGCTACTACCGCCTCCAGCCGGACGCCCGCCGGTACGCCGACTACACCGGCTGCGGCAACACCCTGCACGTCGTCCAGCCGCACGTGCTGCGCCTGATCACCGACTCGCTGCGGTACTGGGTCACCGAGATGGGCGTGGACGGCTTCCGGTTCGACCTGGCGGCGGCGCTGGCCCGTTCGATGCACGACGTCGACATGCTCTCCCCGTTCCTCGCGGTGATCGCCCAGGACCCGGTGCTGCGCCGGGTGAAGCTGATCGCCGAGCCGTGGGACGTGGGCTCGGGCGGTTACCAGGTGGGGGCGTTCCCGCCGCTGTGGACCGAGTGGAACGACCGCTACCGGAACGCGGTGCGGGACTTCTGGCGGCACGCGCTGCCGGACGTGCGGGAGATGGGCTACCGCCTGTCGGGCTCCAGCGACCTGTACGCGTGGGGCGGGCGGCGCCCGTACGCGTCGGTCAACCATGTCACCGCGCACGACGGCTTCACCCTCCGCGACCTGGTGTCGTACGAGCGCAAGCACAACGAGGCCAACGGCGAGGGCAACCGGGACGGCACGGACGACAACCGGTCCTGGAACTGCGGCGCGGAGGGGGAGACGGACGACGCGGACGTACGGGCGCTGCGCCGCCGCCAGTTGCGCAACCTGCTGACCACGCTGCTGCTGTCGACCGGGGTGCCGATGCTGGTCGCGGGCGACGAGATGGGCCGCACCCAGCGCGGCAGCAACAACGCCTACTGCCAGGACAACGAGACCGGCTGGGTGGACTGGAGCCTGCGGGACGACCCGGAGTGGCGCCCGCTGTTCGAGCTGGCCGCCCGGCTGATCGCCCTGCGCCACCGGCATCCCGTCCTGCGCCGCCGGGCCTTCTTCTCCGGCCGGGCGCAGTCCGCGGACGGCCTGCGCGACCTGGCCTGGTTCACCGCGGGCGGCACGGAGATGACGGAGCGGGACTGGTACGCCCCCGCCGCCACCCTCGGCATGTACCTGTCCGGGCGGGACATCCCGGGCCGCGACGAGCACGGTGACCCGATCACCGACGACAGTTTCCTGGCCGTCCTGCACGCGGGCGCGGAGCCGGCCGGTTTCGTCCTGCCGGGCGCCCCGTGGGCGGAGCGGTACGAGGTGGTCGTCGACACCGGCCGGGAGGAGCAGGAGGAGGCACCGGGCGCCGTGCACCCGGCGGGGGTGGGGATCACGGTGCCGGGGCGGACGGTGCTGCTGCTGCGGGCGGGGTGAGCGCGAAGGCCCGGCCGGCCGGTGCGGCCGTCGCGAGCGGGACCGGTCCCGGCCGGCCGGCGCGGCGCGGCCCGTTCAGCCGAGGATGCCCCGCTCGTACGCCTTCGCGACGGCCGCCGCCCGGTCGCTCACGCCGAGCTTCGCGTACAGGTGGGTGAGGTGGGTCTTCACGGTCGCCTCGCTGATGAACAGCTCCCGGGCGATCTCCTTGTTGGAGGTGCCGCGCGCCACCAGGGCGAGCACCTCGCGCTCGCGGGCGGACAGGGGCTCGCCGCCCGGTGTCTTCGGGGCGCGGACGGCGGAGACCAGGCGGGAGGCGACCGCCGGGGAGAGGACCGTACGCCCCTCGGCCGCCGCGCGGACCGCGGTGAACAGGTCGTCGCGGGGCGCGTCCTTGAGGAGGTAGCCGGTCGCGCCCGCCTCGATCGCGGGCAGGGTGTCGGAGTCGGTGTCGTACGTGGTGAGCACGAGGACCCTCGCGCGGGCGCCCCGCCGGGTCAGTTCGCGGATGGCGTCCACGCCCGAACCGCCCGGCATCCGCAGGTCCATGAGGATCACGTCGGGGTCGAGCGCGGCGGCCCGTTCCAGCGCCTCGACGCCACTCGCCGCCTCGCCCAGGACGCGGAAGCCGGGCGCGGACTCGAACATGCCGCGCAGGCCGTCGCGGACGACCGGGTGGTCGTCGACGACGAGGAGGGAGATCACGGCGTCATCGGTCATGGCGGACCAACGGTACGCGAGCCGAGACGGCCGTGCCGTGCCCCGGTTCCGCCTCCACGGTGAGGGAGCCGGCGATGCGTTCGGCGCGGGCCCGCATGCCGTCCAGGCCGAAGCCTCCGGCGGGGGTGCGCCGCCGCGCGGTCAGCGGGTCGAAGCCCCGGCCGTCGTCGCGGATGTCGAGGGTGACCTCGTCGCCCATGTAGGAGAGGGTGACGCCGACCCGGTCGGCGGCGGCGTGCCGGGCCGTGTTGGACAGGGCCTCCTGGGCGATGCGCAGGAGGGTGGCGGCGACCTCGTCGTGGAGGTGCTCGGCGGTGCCGGTGACGGTGAACCGGGCCCGGACGCCCGTGCGTTCGCCCCACTCGGTCACCGTCTTCTTCAGCGCGTCCGGCAGTCCGTCTTCGGCGAGGGCGGCCGGTGACAGGTTGTGCACGGAGCGGCGGGCCTCGCCGAGGCTGTGCCGGGCCAGGGCGAGGGCCCGGTCCAGGTGCTCGCGGCCGAGCGCCGGGTCCGGAGCGGCCGCGACGACCTGGAGCTGGGCGATGATGCCGGTCAGGCCCTGGGCGAGGGTGTCGTGGATCTCGGCGGCCAGCCGCCTGCGCTCGTCGGCGACCCCGGCCTCCCGGGCCTGGACGAGGAGCTGGGCATGGAGGGCGGCGTTCTCGTCGAGGGCCTGTTGCAGAGCGGTGTTGGTGCGCTCCAGTTCGGTGATGGTCTCGACCCGGGCCCGGCCGCGGGCGTCCTCCGCCTCGGCGAGGCGGGCGAAGACGACGAGGAGGACGACGTTGACCGTGAGGATCGCGCCGAAGAGCACCCATCCCGTCGCGTCGTCCGGCGGCATCCCGCCCGACTGCGAGCCCGCGATCGTCACCGCCGTCAGGAACAGTCCCGGCTTGCGCAACCGGGGCGGCAGCAGCCGGTCCACCCCGAAGTAGCCGGCGTACGCGTAGAAACCGAAGAGCGGGTTGAGCCAGGCCAGGACGAAGGCGACGGCGCAGCGCACGAAGTAGAGGCAGACGCTCACCGGGGTCGGCCCGGTCCGGGTACGGGCCGTTCTGCTCCACCCCAGCTGCATGCCGACCGCGACGGCGATCAGGGCGCCCGCGAGGTACCACTCGCGCACGGTCATGCCGACCAGGTCGGAGGCGGCCGCGGCGACGGCCGTGCCGACGGCGAGCAGGCCGTAGGGCCCCCACTGGTGGAACGCCGTCCACTGGCGCTCGACGGTTCCCGCGTCGGTCATCGGGCCAGTGTCGGCCATCGGCCCGTTCATTCCCAGCGGAACCAGCGCGAGGCCGCCGCCGTGAGCAGCACCGTCCAGGCCACCAGCACCGCCAGGTGGGACCAGCCCGGCCAGTCACCGGCGGCGGCCTCGTTGAGGGCCTGCGCGGCGGCGCCGAAGGGCGTCCAGCCCACGACCCGGCCGAGCAGGTCCGGCATGGCCTGCACCGGCAGCCACACACCCGCGCAGAACATCGCCGGGAACAGCGCGGCCGACCCGACCGCGCCCGCGATCTTCGTGGTGCGGGACAGGGCGGAGAGCACGGCGCCCAGGGACAGCGCGGCGAGCACGGCGAGGAGCAGCGCGAGGAGGTAGCCGACGGGCTGTCCGGGCAGCGCCACGTCGAAGGCGAGCCGGCCGACGGCGAGCGCGAGCAGCGCGGAGACCAGGGCGGCGCCGCCGCACACCGCCATCTGCGCGGACAGCAGCGCCGCTGGACGCACCGGGGTGGCGGACATCCGGCGCAGGATGCCGCGCTCCCGGTAGCCGGTGAGGACCTGCGGCATGCCCTGGAGTCCGCCGACGGTCAGGCCGAGCAGCACGGCCACCGGCACGTAGGCGTCGACCGGGCGCAGTCCGCCGTAGGCGGCGTCGGCCTCGCGGAAGGACGGGATGGAGCCGAGGATCACCAGCAGCAGGGTCGGGAACACCAGCATCCAGAACAGGGCGCCGGGTTCACGCCGGAACAGCCGCAGCTCGGTCCTCAGTACGGCGGTGTCGAAGACGTCGGTGGAGATGCCGGTCTTCATGCGGTGGCCTCCGTGAGGTCCAGGAAGGCGTCGTCCAGCGTGGTGTCGGTGACCCGGAGCTGGTGGGCGGTGACGCGGGTGCGGGCGAGCAGGGTGACGACGGCGTTGACCGTCTCGTCCGTGCCGGACAGGGTGACGCGGCCGTCCTTGAAGTCGGCGGAGGCCAGTTCGGGCAGTGCGCGCAGGTCGGCCTCCTCCAGGGGCGCGGACGGGGTGAAGCTGATGACGGTGGCGCCCGCCGAGCGCCGGATCAGTCCGGCCGGGGTGTCGAGGGCGGCGACGCGGCCCCGGTCGATCACCGCGATCCGGTCGCACAGGCGCTGGGCCTCCTCCATGAAGTGCGTGACGAGGAGGACCGTGACCCCGCCGGCGCGGATGTCCTCGATCAGCTGCCAGGTCTCCCGGCGGGCCCGCGGGTCGAGGCCGGTGGTCAGCTCGTCGAGGACGACGACGCGGGGGTCGCCGACCAGGGCCAGCGCGATGAACAGGCGCTGCTTCTGACCGCCGGAGAGCTTGCCGAACCGGGTGTTCAGCATCGGGCCCAGGCCGAGCCGCTCGGCGAGCGGGCGCCAGTCGGCCGGCTTCGGGTGGAGGGCGGCGTACAGCTCCAGGGCCTCGCGGACGGTGAGCTTGGCCTGGAGTTCGCTCTGCTGGAGCTGGGCGCCGAGGACCTCGGCGACCCGACGGTGGTCGGCGACGGGGTCGAGCCCGGTGACCCGGACCCGGCCCGCGTCGGGGACGCGCAGTCCCTCGACGCACTCGACGGTGGTGGTCTTGCCGGCGCCGTTGGGGCCGAGGACGCCGAAGATCTCGCCCTCCTCGACGGCGAAGGACACACCGTCGACGACGGGGCGGCCCCCGTAGGACTTGCGCAGGTCGGTGACTTCGATGACGGGCATGGCACCAGCGTCCCGGCGGCCGGGGGTCCGGCACATCGGCCGACGCGCTCGAAGGCGCATCAGCCGATCGGTTGATGCGCCGGTACGACCCCGCGGGGCTCCCGTACGACCCCGGCGGGGCTCCCGTACGACCCCGGGCGGGGTCGAAAACTCGGTGGGCAGTGTCAGTGGTGAACCGTAGGCTCGCTGCTGATGCCCACGAAACCTGCCCCCGCCACGGATCTCGCCCCGGACCCCGCACCGGACGCTGCCGAGAGGCGTTCCACCGTACGTGCCCTGCTGCGGCTGTGGCCCTACGTACGGCCGGTGCGCGCGCGGTTGGGGACGGCCGCGGTGACAGCGATCCTCGCCTCCTGCGTGGGTCTCGTGATCCCGCTCGTCCTGAAGTGGATGGTGGACGGGCCGGTCGCCGACGGCGACCCGTCGGGCGTGTGGCTCGGGGCGCTGTACCTGCTGCTCCTCGGGGTGGCGGAGGCGCTGCTGTTCGGGCTGCGGCGGTGGCTGGTGGCCCGGCCGCTCGCGGGGGTCGAGGCGGGCATGCGCGCGGACCTCTACCGGCACCTGCAACGGCTGCCGGTGGCCTTCCACGACCGCTGGGCCTCGGGGCAGTTGCTGTCGCGCGGGACGACCGACCTGATGCTGCTCCGCATGTTCCTCGCCTTCCCGCTGACGTTCCTGCTGGTCAACGGCGTCACGATCCTGATCGGCGTGGGCATCATGCTGGTCCAGGACTGGACGCTGGGACTGGTCATCCTGGGGCCCGCCATTCCGGTGATGATCACGTGCGGGATCTTCGAGAAGAAGTACTCCGCGGTGGCGCGGCGCGCGCAGGACCAGGTCGGGGATCTGACGACCGTGGTCGAGGAGAGCGTGCTCGGCGTCCGGATCATCAAGGGCTTCGGCCGGCACCGCAGCCAGGCCCGTGCCTTCCACGAGCTGTCGCACACCCTGCGGGGCACGGAGCTGCGCAAGGCCCGGCTCCTGGCGGCCATCTGGGCGGTCATCGTGACCCTGCCCGAGGTGGCGATCGGGGCGGCGCTGGTGGTCGGGGCGGTGCAGGTGGCGGACGGGGCGCTGTCGGCGGGGACGCTGGTGGCGTTCCTGTCCACGGCGCTGGCGCTGCGGTGGCCGGTGGAGTCCATCGGCTTCCTGCTGGCGATGAGCCAGGAGGCGGCGACGGCCACGGACCGGTACTTCGAGGTGATGGACGCGGAGGTGGAGTCGGCGGGGGGTGCCGGTGACCCTGCGTCGGTGCTGGGGGGCGGGGAGCGCGGCCCGGCGTTGCGGGGTGCCTCCCGGGCCGTTCAGGCACGCGGGGAGGCACGACTGCCCGCGGCTGGGGGGCTCAGGTTCGAGCACGTGCGGTTCCGGTACCCCGACGCGCACCCCGACTCCACGCCCCTGCTGACGGACGTCGACCTGCACATCCGCCCCGGTGAGTCCATGGCCCTGGTCGGTGCCACCGGCAGCGGCAAGACGACGCTGACCGCGCTCGTCCCCCGTCTGCACGAGGTGACCGAGGGCCGGATCACGCTGGACGGCGCGGACATCACCACCCTGTCGCGCGAGGAGCTGCGCGCCATGGTCGCCGTGGCCTTCGAGGAGCCCACCCTCTTCTCGGCCACCGTCGGTGAGAACGTGCTGATGGGTGCCGGTGCGGGCGCCGGCGACGAGGAGCTGGACCGGGCCCTCGCCGTCGCGCAGGCCGACTTCGCGCACGCGCTCCCCCAGGGCACCGGCACCCAGGTCGGCGAGCAGGGCCTCAGCCTCTCCGGCGGCCAGCGTCAGCGCCTCGCGCTCGCGCGGGCGGTGGTGGGCAGGCCGAGGTTCCTCGTCCTGGACGACCCGCTGTCCGCGCTGGACGTGCACACGGAGGCCGCCGTGGAGGCCGCCCTGCGGCAGGTGCTCGCCGACACCACGGCGCTGATCGTGGCGCACCGCCCCTCCACCGTCCTGCTCGCCGACCGCGTCGCCCTGCTCTCCGGGGGCCGGATCACCGCCGTCGGCACCCATCACGAACTGCTGCGCACCAGCCCCGAGTACGCCCATCTGATGTCCGGGCTCGACGGGCACGAGACCGACGAGGGACCCCAGGAAGGAAACGGCAGATGACCGCGCCCACCGCCACCGCGCCGGGCAGGGAACAGCCGGAGGACCCGGAGCACGGGGACCCCGTCGAGGCCGGGGCCCGCACCTCCGCCGTCGACGACGACTCGTTCGACCGGGACGTCCTGCCCAGCCCGCCCGGCGCGACCGGCGCCCTGCTGCGCTCCCTGCTGGCGCCGCGGAAGGCCCGGGTCGCGCTCACGATCCTGCTCCTGCTGCTCCAGCAGGCGGCCGTGCAGGCGGGCCCGCTGCTGGTGGCGTACGCCATCGACCACGCCGTGCCGGCCCTGCGGGACGACGACCACGGTCCGCTGATCGCGGTGGGCGCCGGCTACCTGCTGTGCTCGCTGACGGCGGGCGGCCTCCAGTACGCCTTCATCGCGGCGGCGGCCCGGGTCAACCAGGACGTCCTGCTCGACCTGCGCGGACGCATCTTCCGGCACGCGCAGGCGCTGAGCGTCGACTTCCACGAGCGCTACACCTCGGGCCGCCTCATCTCCCGTTCCACCACCGACGTGGAGTCGCTGCGCGAACTGCTCGACGAGGGGCTCCAGGAGCTGGTGACGGTCGTCCTGTCCTTCGTCTACATCGCCGCGCTGCTGCTCTGGCTCGACCTGGGCCTCGGCGCCGTCGCGGTGGCGTCGTTCGTGCCGCTGTACGGTCTGGTACGGCTCTACCAGCGGCGCGCGGGGCGGGTGTACCGGCAGCGGTCCACGGCGATCGCGTCGGTGATCGTGAAGTTCGTGGAGACCATGAACGGCATCCGGCCGGTGCGCGCCTTCCGCCGGGAGGCCGTCAACGACGCCGACTTCGCGGTCCTGAACCGCCACCACGAGCGGACCAACGGCGACGCGCTGCTGGAGATGGCCCGTTACGTCGTCGGTTCGCGGCTGGTCGCCAACACGGCCGTCGCGGGGATCGTGCTGTGGGGCGCCTACCGCGTCGCGGACGGCACCCTGGCGCTCGGTGTGCTGGCCGCGGCGGTGCTGTACCTGCGCCGCCTGTACGACCCGATCGACCGGCTGGGCATGTTCCTGAACTCGTACCAGTCGGCGGCGGCCTCGCTGGAGAAGATCGCCGGGCTGCTGGCCCAGACGCCGTCGGTGCCCGAGCCGGCCGCGCCGAAGGAGCTGCCGCCGCTGGAGTCGGAGCACCCCGGCCGCGAGGTCGTCTTCGACTCGGTGAGCTTCGGCTACCGCACCGGCGGCGAGGTGCTGCCGCGCTTCGAGCTGACGCTGCCGGCCGGGCAGACGGTCGCCGTCGTCGGCTCGACCGGTGCGGGCAAGTCGACGCTGGCCAAGCTGCTCGCCCGGTTCTACGACCCCTCCGACGGGCGGGTCCTGCTGGACGGCACCGACCTGCGCGACCTGGCCGTGCCGGAACTGCGGCGCGGGGTGGTGATGGTGACGCAGGAGGCGTTCCTGTTCTCCGGCACGGTCGCCGACAACATCGCGATCGGCCGTCCGGAGGCGACGCGGGAGGAGATCGAGCGGGCCGCGAAGGCGATCGGTGCCCACGACTTCATCGCCGCGCTGCCGGACGGCTACGACACGGACGTGCGCAAGCGGGGCGGCCGGATCTCCGCCGGCCAGCGGCAGCTCGTGGCGTTCGCGCGGGCGCTGCTCGCGGACCCGGCGGTGCTGATCCTGGACGAGGCGACCAGTTCGCTGGACATCCCCGGGGAGCGGGCGGTGCAGCGGGCGATGACGACGGTGCTGAAGGGCCGTACGGCGGTGGTGATCGCGCACCGGCTGTCCACCGTGGAGATCGCCGACCGCGTGCTGGTGATGGAGCACGGCCGGATCGTGGAGGACGGCGCCCCGGACGAACTGATCGCGGGCACGGGCCGGTTCGCGGACCTGCACCGGGCGTGGCGGGACAGCCTGGCGTGAGGATCGACGCGTACGAGGACCCGGGGCCGCCGGAGCGCCGGGGCGGCTGGTGGTACCTGGCGTGGCTGGTCCGGCGGCAGTGGCCGCGGTGTCTGGCGGGGGCGGTGTTCGCCAGCGTCTGGATGGTGCTGCTGGCGGCGACGCCGTACCTGATGGCCCGGGCCGTCGACCACGGCCTGGAGCCGGGTGATCTGGGCGCGCTGGCGGGCTGGACGGGCGCCATGGTCGCCGTCGGCGGGATCAACGCGTGGCTGGGCGTGCTGCGGCACCGCACGATGACCAAGGTGCGGATGGACGCCAACTTCCGCACCGTCAAGGTGGTCGTCGGCCACGCCACACGGCTCGGCGCCGCGCTGCGGAGTCAGGTGGGGACCGGCGAGGTCGTCACCATCGGGGTGGGCGACGTGCAGACCATCAGCGCGTCCCTGACGGCCGTGGGGCCGGGCGTCGGGGCGGTCGTCGCCTACGCGGTGGTCGGCGGACTGATGGTGTCGGTGTCGGTCCGGCTCGCCCTGGTGGTGCTGCTCGGGGTGCCGCTGCTCGCGCTGGTCATCGGCCCGCTGATGGGCCGGTTGCAGGGCAGGGAGACCGAGTACCGGGAGCGCCAGTCCGTCCTGACCGCGCGGATCGGCGACCTCGCGGGCGGGCTGCGGGTGCTGAACGGGCTGGGCGGCAAGGGCCTGGTCGCGGACGCGTTCCGCGGCGACTCGGGCCGGCTGCGCGAGCAGGGTTATCGGGTCGGCGCGGTGACCAGCTGGATCCAGGCCCTCGGGGTGGGGCTGCCGATGCTGTTCCTGGCCCTGGTGACCTGGCTGGGCGCGCGGCTGGCCGCCCAGGGCCGGATCAGCGTGGGCGAACTGGTGTCGGTGTACGGCTATGTCGTCGCGCTGGGCTGGCCGGTGGCGTTCCTCATCGAGATGGGCCACCAGCTCAGCCGCGGCGTGGTCGCCGCCCGCCGGGTCGTCGCCTTCCTCCGCCTGGAGCCGCCCCGGGACGAGGGCACCCGGGAGGCTCCCGCGGAACCGGCCGTGCTCCACGACCCGGCCTCGGGCGTCCGTGTCCTCCCCGGCCGCCTCACCGCCCTGGCCACGTCCCACCCGTCCGACGCCACGGAGATCCTGGACCGCCTGGGCCGCTACATCCCGTCGGACGCGACCTGGGGAGACGTCCCGCTGGCCGAGATTCCGCTGGCACAGGTACGAGCGCGCATCCTGGTCGCGGCCCCGGAAGCCGACCTCTTCGCAGGCCCCCTGCACGAAGTGGTAGGCGCTCAGGAAACCGGCCCCAGGGGCGCGGGGAACCGCGCGACAAGCCACCACACACCCGCAGACGCGGAACCACGAATCCGGGCTGACGAGTTGGCTCTCCTCACGCAGGCCCTTCACTCAGCCGCCGCCGAAGACATCGTCCGCGCCCTCCCCGACGGCCTCGGAACCCCCATCGAGGCCCAGGCCCGAAACCTGTCCGGCGGACAACGCCAACGGATCCGCCTCGCCCGCGCCCTCCTCACCGACCCCGAGATCCTCCTCGCCGCGGAACCCACCTCCGCCCTGGACGCCCACACGGAGGCCACCGTGGCCGACCGCCTCAGAGCGGCCCGCAAGGACCGTACGACCGTGCTGGCCGCCACCTCCCCGCTCCTCCTCGACCGCGCGGACGTCGTGCACCACCTGGTCGACGGCAAGGTCGCCGCCACAGGCACCCACCGTGAACTCCTGGACACCGAACCGGGGTACCGCGCCCTGGTCGCGCGAGACGGCGAAGCCGCCGCGGAAGAGGCCGCCGCGGAAGGGGAGCCCGCCCGATGACCCACCTGCCCGTAGCCGAGCCCACCGACGTCCGCCGCGCCGCAGCCGGCCTCGTGCGCGCCGACCGGAGGCCCTTCGCCGTCGTCCTGGGCCTCAACGCGCTGGCCGCGCTGGCCGGGCTCGCGGGGCCGTGGCTGCTGGGCCGGATCGTCGACGAGGTGCGCGGCGGGGGCGGGGTCGACGCGGTGGACCGGATGGCCCTCGCCATCCTGCTGTGCTCGCTGGCGCAGTTGCTGCTGGCCCGCTGGGCGCGCTACGTGGGGCACCGGTTCGGGGAGCGGACGCTCGCCCGGGTGCGCGAGCGGTACGTGGACCGGGCGCTGGCGCTGCCCGCGTCGGTGGTGGAGCGGGCCGGGACCGGCGACCTGACGACGCGCGGTACCGCCGACGTGACGGCCGTCGGCACGACGCTGCGCGACGCGGGACCTGAGCTGCTGGTCAACGCCGTACAGGCGCTGTTCCTCATCGGCGCGGTGTTCGTGCTGGACCCGCTCCTCGGCCTGGTCGGGGTGCTGGGTCTGACGCCGGCCTGGGTGGTGCTGCGCTGGTACCTGCGGCGGGCGCGGGCCGCCTATCTCGCCGAGGGCGCGGCCAACTCGGGCGTCGCCGAGAGCCTCGCGGCCACGGTGTCGGGGGCCCGTACGGTCGAGGCGTTCGGGCTGGCGGAGCGGCGCGTGGAGACGAACCGTGCGGCGCTGGAGGTCTCGCGGCGCACCCGGTTCCGCACGCTCTTCCTGCGCAGTGTGTTCTTCCCGGCGGTGGACGTCTCCTACGTCCTTCCCGTGGCGGGCGTGCTGCTGCTCGGCGGGGTGCTGCACGCGCACGGGTCGGCGAGCCTCGGCGCGGTGGTGTCCTGCGCCGTGTACCTCCAGCAGCTGGCGGGGCCGCTCGACGAGGTGCTGATGCGGGTCGAGCAGTTGCAGGCCGGTGCCGCCTCCTTCGCCCGCGTGGAGGGGCTGGCGGGCGCTCCGCGGGCGGCGGCGGACGGGTCGGCGGTCCCGGCGGACGACCGTATCGACGTGTCCGGGGTGCGGTACGCCTACGACCGGGGCGGCGAGGTGCTGCGCGGGGTGGACCTGACCGTGCGGCCGGGCGAGCGGCTGGCGGTCGTCGGTCCCTCGGGGGCGGGCAAGACCACGCTGAGCCGGCTCCTCGCGGGCGTCGACGCGCCGACGGAGGGCTCGGTGACGGTGGGCGGGGTGCCCGTGGTCGCCCTGGGCCCGGAGCGGCTGCGCCGTCAGGTGGTGCTGGTCACCCAGGAGCACCACGTGTTCCTGGGCACGGTCCGCGACAACCTCCTCATCGCGGAACCGGCCGCCACGGACGACGCGTTGTGGGCGGCGCTCGCCGCGGTGGGCGCCGAGGGGTGGGTGCGGGAGCTGCCCGGGGGCCTCGGCGCCGAGCTGGGGGCGAAGGAGCACGCGCACGCCACGGACGGCTCGCAGGCCCAGCAGCTCGCCCTGGCCCGGGTGGTGCTGGCCGACCCGCACACGCTGATCCTGGACGAGGCCACCGCCCTGCTGGACCCGACGACGGCCCGGCACACGGAGCAGGCGCTGGCCGCCGTGCTGAAGGGCCGTACGGTCATCGCCATCGCACACCGCCTGCACACCGCGCACGACGCCGACCGGGTGGCGGTGATGGAGGGCGGTCTGCTGACCGAGCTGGGCACGCACGACGAACTGGTGGCGGCGGGCGGGGCGTACGCGGCCCTGTGGGGTTCCTGGCACGGGGAGCCGTCCGCCGGGTACTGACCGGCCGGACAGTAACCGGCCCCGGACGGCAACGATTCCGTTTATCGAACGTGAACGCCCGGTCAACGGACCATTTCCAGCCAACTTAGTGACGCGCTCCTGACAAGTAGCGCTTTCTCCTGCCACTCTTCCGTCGGCCCCTTCACAGTGCCCCCACAGCTTCCCCACGAGCGCTGTGCCGAGGCCAGCTCCTAGCACCAGGTTTCTGCGTACCGCACAGTTCCGCCCGGCCGGCCACCCGCCGGCCGGTCTCCCCTGGCCGCGCAACCCGTGGCCACGCAGAAGGAGTCAGTGTTGAGCAGCAGTACTCCCCACAGACGCACCTCCCACACCACCTCCCGCCGCACCACGCACCGGCGTGCCGCGGCCGTCGCGTTGGCCGGTGTCGCCGCGCTGATCGCCACGGCGGTCCAGTCCGGCACCGCCACCGCGGCCCCCGACCCGTCGCCCGCGAAGGGCAACGAGCTGGTGAAGCTCAGCCCGGCCCAGCGCGCCGAGCTGATCCGCGACGCCAACGCCACCAAGGCGAAGACCGCCGACGAGCTGGGTCTGGGCGCCAAGGAGAAGCTGGTCGTCCGGGACGTGGCCAAGGACCGCGACGGCACCCTGCACACCCGCTACGAGCGCACCTACGACGGCCTGCCCGTCCTCGGCGGCGACCTCGTGGTGGCCAGTGACGCGGGCAAGACCGAGCAGGTCGTCAAGGCCACGGCGAAGGCCATCAGGCCGGCCTCCGTGACGCCGAAGATCTCCGCCGCGAAGGCTGAGACGCAGGCGGTGTCCGCCGCGAAGGCGGCCGGGGCCGAGCAGCCGGACGCCGACCGCGCCCCGCGCAAGGTGATCTGGGCCGGCAACGGTACGCCCGTCCTGGCGTACGAGACGGTGGTGGGCGGCCTCCAGGAGGACGGCACCCCCAACGAGCTGCACGTCGTCACGGACGCCGCCACCGGCGCCAAGCTGTACGAGTACCAGGGCATCGAGAACGGCACCGGTCACACCACGTACAGCGGCACCGTGACGCTCGGCACCGCGCAGTCCGGGTCGTCGTACACGCTGACCGACACCGCGCGCGGCAACCACAAGACGTACAACCTGGGCGGCCGGACCTCGGGCACCGGTTCGCTGTTCACCAACTCCGACGACGTGTGGGGCAACGGCAGCTCCTCCGACCCGGAGACCGCCGGCGCCGACGCCCACTACGGGGCCGCGCTGACCTGGGACTACTACGAGAACGTGCACGGCCGCTCGGGCATCCGCGGCGACGGTGTGGCGGCGTACAGCCGGGTCCACTACGGCAACGCCTACGTCAACGCGTTCTGGTCGGACAGCTGCTTCTGCATGACCTACGGCGACGGGATCAACAACTCCAACCCGCTCACCGCCATCGACGTGGCCGGGCACGAGATGACCCACGGCGTCACGTCCAACACCGCGGGCCTCAACTACAGCGGCGAGTCCGGCGGTCTGAACGAGGCCACGTCCGACATCTTCGGCACGTCGGTCGAGTTCTACGCCAACAACTCCTCGGACGTCGGTGACTACCTCATCGGCGAGGAGATCGACATCAACGGCGACGGCACCCCGCTGCGCTACATGGACAAGCCCAGCAAGGACGGCGCGTCCTACGACAACTGGTTCTCGGGCCTCGGCAACGCCGACGTGCACTACTCGTCGGGCCCGGCCAACCACTTCTTCTACCTGCTGAGCGAGGGCAGCGGCACCAAGACCATCAACGGTGTCACGTACAACTCGCCCACCTCGGACGGCCTCCCGGTCACCGGCATAGGCCGCGCCAAGGCGGAGAAGATCTGGTTCCGCGCGCTGACCACCAAGTTCACGTCGACCACCAACTACGCGGGCGCCCGCACCGGCACCCTCGCGGCGGCCGGTGAGCTGTACGGCACCAGCAGCGCCGAGTACACCGCGGTGGCGAACGCGTGGGCGGGCATCAACGTCGGCTCCCGGCCCGGTGGCGGCGACCCCGACCCCGGGGACGGCGGCACGTTCGAGAACGACACGAACGTGAACATCCCCGACTACGGGTCGGCGGTCACCTCGTCCATCACGGTCTCCGGCCGCACCGGCAAGGCGCCGAGCAACCTCCAGGTGGGCGTGGACATCGTGCACAGCTGGCGCGGTGACCTGCGGATCGACCTGGTCGCGCCGGACGGCTCGACGTACCGCCTGAAGAACAGCGGCTGGGACCCGGCGGAGGACGTGCACGAGACCTACACGGTCAACGCCTCCTCCGAGACGGACAACGGCACCTGGAAGCTCCGAGTCCAGGACCAGGGCCCGGCGGACACCGGCTACATCGACGCCTGGCGGCTCACCTTCCCGTAGGCCGGCCGGCCCGCGGGTGCACCACCCCAGGACAGGGCGCCGCTCCGGAGGTTCGACTCCTCCGGGGCGGCGCCCTCTTCATGTCCTTCACAATTCATGCCCACACAACCGGCCGACTGTTTTCGGCCAACATCATCAAGCCCTCCTGACATGTACGCGCTCTCGGTGTCAGTCTTCCGTCACCCGCCGCACAACTTCGCAGCAACCGGCCGGACACCCCACGCCGACCGGATCCCCCCACCGAAGGAGCTTGTGTGTCCTCCCTCTTCGCGCGCCACAAGCGCACCACGCTGGCCCTGGCCACCGCGGTCGCCGCCGGAGCGATGCTCACCACCGGTCTGACCGCGGGCAACGCGGCCGCCGACAGCACCGCGCCGTCGGCGCTCGCGGGCGCCCCCGTCCTGCTGTCGGACACCGCCCGCAGCGCGCTCATACAGGAGCAGCAGGCCGGCGCGGCCGGTGCCGCCCGGGAGATCGGCCTCGGCGCCAAGGAGAAGCTGGTCGTCAAGGACGTGGTCAAGGACCGCGACGGCACCGTGCACACCCGCTACGAGCGCACCTACGACGGCCTGCCCGTCCTCGGCGGCGACCTCGTCGTGCACCGCTCGAAGTCCGGCGCCACCGAAGGCGTCACCAAGGCGACGAAGGCCGCCATCAAGGTGGCCACGGTCACGCCCAAGGTCAAGGCGGCCAAGGCCGAGCAGCAGGCGCTGTCCGCGGCGAAGGACGCCGGGTCCTCGAAGACCGCGGCCGACTCCGCGCCCCGCAAGGTGATCTGGGCCGCCGAGGGCAAGCCCGTCCTCGCCTACGAGACCGTGGTCGGCGGCTTCCAGGACGACGGCACCCCGAACGAGCTGCACGTCGTCACCGACGCCGCCACCGGCGCCAAGCTGTACGAGTACCAGGGCATCCAGACCGGCTCCGGCAAGAGCCTCTACTCGGGCACGGTCGAACTCGGCACCACCAAGTCGGGGTCGTCGTACCAGCTCCTCGACACCGGGCGCGGCGGCCACAAGACGTACAACCTGGCCCGCAAGACCTCCGGCACCGGCACCCTGTTCACCGACGCCGACGACACCTGGGGCACCGGCGCCGCCTCCAGCGACCCGCAGGACCAGACCGCCGCCGTCGACGCCGCCTACGGCGCCCAGGTCACCTGGGACTTCTACAAGGAGAGCTTCGGCCGCAACGGCATCAAGAACGACGGCAAGGCGGCCTACTCCCGCGTCCACTACGGCAGCAACTACGTCAACGCCTTCTGGTCGGACCAGTGCTTCTGCATGACCTACGGCGACGGCTCGGGCAACACCAACCCGCTCACCTCCATCGACGTGGCCGCGCACGAGATGACCCACGGCGTCACCTCCAACACCGCGGGACTCAACTACAGCGGCGAGTCCGGCGGCCTCAACGAGGCGACCAGCGACATCTTCGGCACCGGCGTGGAGTACTTCGCGAACAGCTCGGCCGACAAGGGCGACTACCTCATCGGCGAGCAGATCGACATCAACGGCGACGGCACCCCGCTGCGCTACATGGACAAGCCCAGCAAGGACGGCGCGTCCAAGGACTACTGGGACTCGGGTCTCGGCGGCGTCGACGTGCACTACTCGTCCGGTCCCGCCAACCACTTCTTCTTCCTCCTGTCGGAGGGCAGCGGGGCCCGGACGGTCGACGGGGTCGACTACGACTCGCCGACCCACGACGGTTCCACCGTCACCGGCATCGGCCGCGACAAGGCACTCCAGATCTGGTACAAGGCGCTGACCGAGTACATGACGTCGACGACCGACTACGCCGACGCCCGCACGGCCACCCTGAGCGCGGCGTCCGACCTGTACGGCGCCGACAGCACCGAGTACAAGACGGTGGGCGCGGCCTGGACCGCGATCAACGTGAACTGACCGCCACGCATGCGACGGGCGGCACCCGGAACCAGCGGTTCCCGGGTGCCGCCCTACCCTTGGGACCCATGTCCTTCACGTACGACGACGTCGGCGCCACCCGCGAGCAGGGCGCGTGCCCGCCCGGCTTCCGCCCCATGCACGTACGCACCCGCCTCGGGGAGGGCGAACCGGTCTTCCGGCGGGCGGTCGAGGCCGTGCTCACCTGGGAGATGCACCGGGAGATGGGTGTCGGCATCGACGCGAGCGCGGAGCGTGCCGCGCCCGGCGTGGACGTCACCGTCACCCTCGCCGGCATGATCAAGGCGCCCTGCCGGGTGGTGTGGACCCTGGAGGAGCCGCGCCGGGCCGGCTGGGCCTACGGCACGCTGCCCGGGCACCCGGAGTCCGGCGAGGAGGCCTTCGTGGTGGACCGCACGGGTGACGGCACCGTGTGGCTGACGGTGTCCGCCTTCAGCCGCCCCGCCAAGTGGTACGCCAAGGCCGGCGGGCCGGCCGCCCGCGCCTTCCAGCACGCCTACGCCCGCCGCTGCGGCACCGTCCTCAGGCGGCTGAGCGGCGGCGACGAGGAGGACTGAGCCCCGCCTCGCCACCGCCGCCCGCCGCCGCCCGTCCCGCCCGGCTGCTCCGGGGGGTCACCGCATCAGCAGCCCCGCCGCCTCCACCAGGTCGCCCGAGGGCTCCGCGACCAGGCCGGTCTCCACGCCGGAGGCGAGCAGCCGGTGCGCGGGCAGGACGCGGACCGTGTAGCCGAAGGGGCCGGTGCGGTCCAGGGCGAGCGGGCCCTCGTAGGCCCAGCGGCCCTCCAGGTCGGGTCCGCCCACCGGTTTCAGCGGCACCTTGGCCGCGTCGGTGATCCGGTCCTCGGAGTCCACCCGGCCGGAGACCGCCTGCACCTCCACGTCCTCCGGCGCGAGCTCGCCGAGCTTCACCCGCACCCGCAGGGCGAGCGTGGTGCCGAGTTCGGCGCTGGCGGTGGCGGCGGACGTCTCCACGTGGTCGACGCTCACCCCCGGCCAGGCCGTCCGCACCCGCGCCTTCCACTCGGCGAGCCCGCGCGCCGAGTCCGGGTCCATCGCGCGGTGCGCCTCGGCGGCGGGCGCGTAGAGCCGTTCGACGTACTCGCGGACCATGCGGCCGGCCAGCACCTTCGGGCCGAGCAGGCTGAGGGTCCTGCGCACCATCTCCAGCCACCGGTCGGGCAGTCCGCTCGCGCCCCGCTCGTAGAAGCGCGGGGTGATCCGCTGCTCCAGCAGGTCGTAGAGGGCGTTGGCCTCCATGGCGTCGCGCCGGTCGGGGTCGGTGCCGATGCCGTCGGCGGTGGGGATCGCCCAGCCGAAGTCCGGCTGGTACCACTCGTCCCACCAGCCGTCGAGGACCGACAGGTTGAGGCAGCCGTTGAGCGCCGCCTTCATGCCGGAGGTGCCGCACGCCTCCAGGGGCCGCAGCGGGTTGTTCAGCCAGATGTCGCAGCCCGGGTAGAGCTTCTGCGCCATCCCCATGCCGTAGTCCGGCAGGAACACGATGCGGTGCCGCACCCGCGCGTCGTCGGCGAACCGCACCAGCTCCTGCACCAGCCGCTTTCCGCCGTCGTCCGCCGGGTGCGCCTTGCCCGCGACGACGATCTGGATCGGCCGCTCGGGGTGCAGCAGCAGCTCCGTCAGCCGCTCCCGGTCGCGCAGCATCAGCGTGAGCCGCTTGTACGACGGGACGCGCCGCGCGAAGCCGATGGTGAGCACGTCCGGGTCGAGGGCGTCGTCGATCCAGCCCAGTTCGGCCGTCCCGGCGCCGCGCTGCCGCCAGGAGGCCCGCAGCCGCTCGCGCACCTCCTCGACGAGCTGGGCGCGCAGGGTGCGGCGCAGCTCCCAGATGTCCTGGTCGGGGATGTCGGCGACCGAGTCCCAGCGGTCCGAGCCGCCGACGGCCAGCGCGTCCTCGGCCCGCTGCACGCCGATCTGCCGGGCGCCGAGCCGGAACACCTCGGGGGCCACCCAGGTCGGGGCGTGCACACCGTTGGTGACGGAGGTGATGGGCACCTCGTCGGCGTCGAAGCCGGGCCACAGTCCGGCGAACATCCCGCGGCTGACCCCGCCGTGCAGCAGGGAGACGCCGTTGGCACGCTGGGCGAGCCTCAGGCCCATGACGGCCATGTTGAACAGGTTCGGCTCGCCGCCGGGGTAGGTCTCCATGCCGAGCCTGAGGACGCGCTCGACGTCGATGCGCGGGAGTTCGGCGTCGGGGCCGAAGTGGCGGGCGACCAGCTCGCGGTCGAAGCGGTCGATGCCGGCCGGGACCGGGGTGTGGGTGGTGAAGACGGTGCCGGCCCGCACCGCCTCGAGCGCGGAGCCGAAGTCCGCCCCCTCGTCGCACAGTTCGGCGATGCGTTCCAGCCCGAGGAAGCCGGCGTGGCCCTCGTTGGTGTGGAACACCTCCGGCGCGGCGTGGCCGGTGAGCCGGCAGTACGTGCGCACCGCCCGGACACCTCCTATGCCGAGCAGCATCTCCTGGAGGAGCCGGTGCTCGCTGCCGCCGCCGTAGAGCCGGTCGGTGACGCCGCGTTCGCCGGGGTCGTTCTCCTCGACGTCGGAGTCGAGCAGCAGCAGCGGCACCCGGCCGACCTGGGCCAGCCAGACGCGGGCCCGCAGCTCCCGGCCGCCGGGCAGCGCGAGGGCGACGTGCGCCGGGGTGCCGTCGCGCTCCTTCAGGGGCGCGAGGGGCAGCTCGTGGGGGTCGAGGACGGGGTAGTGCTCCTGCTGCCAGCCGTCCCTGGAGAGGGACTGGCGGAAGTAGCCGTGGCGGTAGAGCAGGCCCACGCCGACGAGCGGCACGCCCAGGTCGCTGGCCGCCTTGAGGTGGTCGCCGGCCAGGATGCCGAGTCCGCCGGAGTACTGGGGCAGCGCGGCGGTGATGCCGAACTCGGGCGAGAAGTAGGCGACGGCGGCGGGGAGTCGGCCCGGCTGGGCCTGGTACCAGCGGTCGCCGGTCAGATAGTGGTCGAGGTCGTCGGCCACCGCGGTGAGCCGGCGCAGGAAGCGCCGGTCCTCGGCCAGCTCCGCGAGGCGCGCGGGCCGGACGGTGCCGAGCAGCCGTACCGGGTCGCGGCCGGACGCGGTCCAGCACTCGGGGTCGACGGACTGGAAGAGGTCGCGGGTCTCCGGGTGCCAGGACCAGCGCAGGTTGCGGGCCAGATCACTGAGCGGCCGGAGGGGGTCGGGGAGAACGGGACGGACGGTCAGTCGACGGATCGCCTTCACCCTCACGACGTTACCGCGCGATGTGTCCCATGTTGGAGCCTTCGCCCCGATGCGCCGGACAGGAACTGACGCGCACGGCGTGTCGATATGGCCGGATCTTTCCCCGTCTGCCTTCTTGTGGCGCTTGGGCCCGCAAGGAAAGCTGCACATGTCGCGACGAACGCTGATTGCGGGAGCGACATCCGGGAAAGCGACGGTCAGACCGTGGCGTGTGTCGTGTTGTCGACATACGCGCGAGTAGTTCACAAAGTGCCGGATTGCCCACCGGAAGAGTGTGGGAAGGCTCCTGCGGTACGCCCCGCACGCACCTCGCAGGACCCACCTCCCCAGAAGTCATCCGCCCACCCAGTTGACGCGGACAGGAGCGGTCATGCCCGCCACGCACCACTCGTCAGCATCCCCCGCGCACAGCGACAGCACCGTCGTCGGACGCATCCCCGTCCTGGACGTCCGGCCCGTGGTCCAGCGCGGACGCAGGCCCGCCAAGGCCGTCACCGGTGAGTCGTTCGAGGTCTCCGCCACCGTGTTCCGGGAGGGGCACGACGCGGTCGCCGCCAATGTCGTCCTGAGGGATCCGCGGGGCCGGCCGGGGCCGTGGACGCCGATGCGGGAGCTGGCTCCGGGCACCGACCGCTGGGGCGCCACCGTCACCGCGGGCGAGACCGGACGGTGGTCGTACACCGTGGAGGCGTGGAGCGATCCGGTCACCACCTGGCGGCACCATGCGCGGATCAAGATTCCGGCGGGGATGGACACGGACCTGGTGCTGGAGGAGGGCGCCCTGCTCCACGAACGGGCCGCCGTGGGCGTGTCCGGGCGCGCGGACCGGCGTGAACTGCTGGCCGCCGTCGACGCGCTGCGGGACGCGAGCCGGCCGCCCGCGTCACGGCTGGCGGCGGCGTTGACGCCGGAGGTGGACGCGGTCCTGGCCCGGCATCCCCTGCGGGACCTGGTCACCTCCTCCGAGCCGCTGCCCCTGCTCGTCGAGCGGGAACGCGCCCTGTACGGCGCCTGGTACGAGTTCTTCCCCCGCTCCGAGGGCACCCCCGACCGGCCCCACGGCACCTTCCGCACCGCCGCCCGACGCCTGCCCGCCATCGCCGCCATGGGCTTCGACGTCGTCTACCTCCCCCCGGTCCACCCCATCGGCACCACCCACCGCAAGGGCCGCAACAACACCCTCGACGCCACCCCCGACGACGTCGGCGTCCCCTGGGCCATCGGCTCCCCCGAAGGCGGCCACGACAGCATCCACCCCGCCCTGGGCACCCTCGACGACTTCGACCACTTCGTCGCCGAAGCCGACCGCCACGGCCTGGAGATCGCCCTCGACCTCGCCCTCCAGTGCTCCCCCGACCACCCCTGGGTCCACAAACACCCCGACTGGTTCCACCACCGCCCCGACGGCACCATCGCATACGCGGAGAACCCGCCCAAGAAGTACCAGGACATCTACCCCCTCGCCTTCGACACCGACCCCGACGGCCTCCACGCGGAAACCGTGCGGATCCTGCGCCACTGGATGGACCACGGCGTGCGGATCTTCCGCGTCGACAACCCCCACACCAAACCCGTCGCCTTCTGGGAACGCGTCATCGCCGACATCAACGGCACCGACCCCGACGTCATCTTCCTGGCCGAGGCCTTCACCCGCCCCGCGATGATGGCGACCCTCGCCCAGATCGGCTTCCAGCAGTCCTACACCTACTTCACCTGGCGCAACACCAAACAGGAACTGACGGAGTACCTCACCGAACTCACGGGGGACGCCGCCTCCTACATGCGGCCCAACCTCTTCGCC
>NZ_BEWB01000027.1 GCF_003112555.1 Streptomyces coelicoflavus
CCACCATCCGCACCTGCGCGAACGAGACCTGCGGGCGGGGCTTCGTCCGCCAACGCGGCCGCGCCGAGTACGGCCAGAACCGCACCAGCGGCATCAAGTACTGCACCCGCGAATGCGCCCGCGCCCAAGCCCAACGCGAGCACCGACGCCGCAAGGCCGCCACGGCCCGGCCAGCCACCGCGACCACGGAATCCTCACCGGCCCCGCACGCAGAGGAGCAGCTCGGATGATCCACCTCCGCGAGCACCAGGTCACCGCAGTCGCCGCAATCCGTACCTGGGCCGGCCGCCCCAAACGCACCCCCGTTGGCTCACCGTATTTCAGCTGCCGACTTACGCCCCGGACCTCAACCCGCAGGAGGGCATCTGGTCCCTGGTCAAACGCGACGTCGGCAACCTGGCCGCCGCCGACCTCAGCCAGGTCACCCGCGCTGTGAAGCGCAAACTCAAGATGCTGCAGTACAGGCCGGAGGTGATCGATAGATGCTTGGTTGGCACCGGCCTGACCCTGTCGACGTGATCGTCAGAAGATACCGAAGAAGCGATCCCACCAGCTGGGCCGCTGAACATGCCAGGGCAGTCGGCTCGGCCCGTCGTAGTCACTCTCCAGTAGTTCCTCGGCAACCACAACATAGCCAAGCTCGACCAGCGCCCGGTTGACCTTGGCAAGGTCCGCGCCGTCGAGCTCGCCCTCGGTTTGGGCGTCATCCGTTCCGACGAAGGCGCCCGGGTTGTCGGCGCAGACCAGAGCCAACGAGCCGAACTTGCTCACGCAGACGACGATTCGAGTGCCGCATACGGTTACGTCTGCAGGTACGACGATGCGTCCGTACTCGCTGGAGTCCCGGGTGTCCTGCTCGGCCGTGCAGCGAGCTGCGAAGTCAACTTCGAGCCGGGCCATCAGAACACCGAAGTGGACTGCGGTCTCGCCACGGCCGTAGTGCCGCGGCCGCTCCAGCCACTCCGGATCATCGAGCTCGCGTAGCAACGCCAGCAGATCCGCTTCGCTCTCGGTCATGCGCTCATCTTGGCGCAGCAACCATCCGCGGAGCAGGTCGGGGCATCACCACACTCACCGTTCCCCGACATCACTCATTCAAGGTCAGTATTGCGGGACGGCCCTTAGGTTGACGGGCTCCAGCGGCTCCACCGCGTGCTGAGCACGTTCAGCAACGAGATTTGGGAGCCGTGGAAAATCCGTTGCCGGAGCAGCAGCATCTTCGATCGAATGCCTCCATGACTCATGACGGACCGGCGGACCATGTGGAGCAGAACCGACGCTTTTGGGATGACGAGGCCGCTGCGTGGCACGGACCGCTCGCCCGTGATCACTGGGCGCAGGTGGAACCCTCCTGGGGCTTGTGGTCCACCCCTGAGTCGCAGGTTTCCCTGCTTCCCGACAGCATTGACGGGATGCGCGCCATCGAACTGGGCTGCGGTACTGCGTACGTTTCCGCTTGGCTGGCCAGAGCGGGGGCTCACCCGGTCGGGATCGACCTTTCGGAGAAGCAGCTCGCCACTGCTCGCGCGATGCAGGCGGAGTTCGGCATCGACTTCCCCCTTGTCCTCGGCGATGCCGAGAAGGTGCCCTACGAGGACAACACGTTCGACCTGGCGATCAGCGAGTTCGGTGCCTCGCTGTGGTGCGACCCTTGCCAGTGGATCCCGGAGGCTGCCCGGCTGCTCGTTCCTGGAGGCCGGCTGGTGTTCTCTCGCTACTCACCGCTGTTCGCACTGTGTGTACCGCCTGCGGGGCCGGCGTCCACCACTCTGTCCCGCAGCCAATTCGGCCTGACGCGGCTGGACTGGGAGAATCACGTGGAGTTCGTCCTGCCGCATGGTGAGATGCTCCGTCTGCTGCGGTCCTGCGGCTTCGTCGTTGAAGATCTGATTGAGGTTCAGGCACCCCAGCATGCGCGGGACTACGAAGAGGTCTCCGCCGACTGGGCCCAGCAATGGCCCAGCGAGGAAATCTGGAAAGCTCGGCTGGCAGGCTGACAGCTTCGCAGGCACCCTGTATCAACTTCATCCCACAGAGCACCTCCACGCTCCCACCGTAAGCCCTCAGGTGTTACCAAAACAGACATCGCCCTACGGCTAGATGAGGTGTTCTCGACCCTGAGCGACAAGTGGTTTTTAAGTCCGTCGACAAAATCAATGGCGACATCGAAAGGTGACTTCTCACTTGTCTCTGAGGCGCGTGGCAGTCGGTTCGATCGGCGTGGAAATTGCTACTGAGGTTTTCATGGTGGGGTGGGTTGGTCGATAGCCAGGCCGGTGGCGGTGAGGCAGCCGTCGGTCAGGTGGGGTCGGAGTTGGATCCTGCGTAACTCGCGGCGGAGTTTGCGGTCGAGGTCGTGGGGTGTGTCGAAGGCAGTGTTGGCCATGGCCCTGCGCACGAGTGACCAGACAGCCTCGACGGGGTTCAGGTCGGGTGCGTATGAGGGGAGACGGACGGTGGTGAGCCAGCCGTGCTCGGCTTCGTACTTTTTCAAGCCCGCTGCCAGGTGGGTGTTGAGATTGTCCCAAACCACCACGATGGGAACGTCGAGCTGAATGTGGGCCCTCACCAGCAGTTCTCGGTAGTCCTGCCAGGAGAAGCTCTTCCGTGCTCCTTTCAGGAGCAGATGCTGACGGGGCCGGTAGATCAGTCTTGCGGTCTCGCCGGGTTTGTAGCAGCACAGCGCGGCGACCGAAGTCCTGCGGCGGGATCTTCCCCGAACGCGGATAACGGGTGTGTGGCCACGTCGTCCCCAGGTCCGGGCCCGGGGCGGAGTCATCGAGAATCCGGCCTCGTCCTCGAAGACGATCCACGCCCCGGACGCCGCCGCGAGACTTTTACCTGGGGCCACACCTCCTTCTTCCACAGCTCCACCGCGTGCTCGTCGTGTTCGAGCGCACGGCGGGCAGGTGCCTGCCAGGACCAGCCGTGCCGCTTCAGCAGTCGCCATACCGTCGCCAAACGACAGACTCAGTCGCAGACGACGGCGGATCACCGTCTGGACCCGGGCCAGAGTCCAACGCTCATCGTCGAAGCCGTGCGTTGACGGACCCTTGCCGAGTTCCTCCTCGAGCATCGCAAACTGGGCATCGGTAACGGTCGGGGAGTTGGCCGGTCCCGCGGAGCGTAGAGGCTCCATGCCGCCCTCGCGCCAGGCCCGGCGCCAACGCTCCACCGACCGCACACTCACCCGCAGGTCCTTGGCGATCACTGCGGTCTTCTCACCCGCCGCGAAACGCGCGCCGGCCCGGAGCCGGGATCCTGTCCCGAAACGCCCGACGCTCAGCGGTCAGGCCCCCACCCTCCGGATACTGCATCTCATCGGCATACCGCAGGGATCATGAACCGTCACCACCCGACGACAACCCGAAAACCTCAGTAACTGACTCTACGAAAGCTACTGATCATGGCGGCTTCGGCTCGGGCATGACCTGCTGGCGGCGCCTTGCAGCCTGGAACGAGGCCGGCGTCTGGGGCCGGCTGCACCAGCTGCTGCTGAACGAGTTGCGGTCGAGGAACCAGCTGGACTGGGAGCGGGAGGTGATCAACCCCTCGCGCGTGCGGGCCGCCCGGCGGTGCCCAAAAGCAGGCGTCGACGGACACAGCGTCCCGCTCGCGGTGTCGCTGATCGGCGGTGACGCAACGATGTCGCCCTTTTGCTGTCCTTCCTCGACAAGATCCCGTCGCTGGCCGACCGTGGCTACGGCCACGACATCTGCCGCCGCCTGCTCCGGCAACGCGGCATCCGGCCCGTGATCGGAAACGGGGCGACCGCACGGTACTGGCCTGGGCATCTTCCGTTACGTCGTCCACGAGGCATTCCTCGGCCTCGACGTCTGTCCGATCACCCACCGCCACGTCCAACGCCTTTGTCAGGACCTCTAAGCGACCATGAAGGACGTGATCGTGTCGGGCCCGTATCGGCCCAGCGTGTCCCGGGCCGCCACCTGCAGGTCTTCGAAGGTGCGGTAGGGCGGGGCGAACGTGATGGTCACCGAGGAGCCGGTGACGTACGTCCACGTACTGTCGGTCCTGAACCTGAAGCGGTAGCCGACGACCGGGGAGTCCCCGTCCCCGGGGGCGAGCGAGAAGGTGCCCGTGACCCCCGCTCCGCCTGCGGCTACGCAGGAGTTGGCGGTGCACTCGCTGTACGGACCGCCATAACTGATCTTCGGCGCGAGCGGCGCCGTCGGGTCCACGGTGAAGTAGCAGAACGCGGTGGTGGCCGAGGCGGTGTACTGGGCCTGGTCTGTCGCGTAGGCCCAGGTCGCGGCCGACATCCGGTAGACGGTGGCCGGGGCGAGAGTCGTCGACAGAACCGTCGTAACGCGCATGTCGTCGCTCACGAACCCCGTGGAGGGGACCAGGCTGTCGGCGACCCGCGTCCACGAACCGTCTGGGTTGCGGCTGTCGATGGTGAAGTCGGCCCGGAGGTTGGGTGATGGTGAGACGTCAGCCTCGTCGTGGACACGGGCGGTCAATTGCGGCCGCGGGCTGCCGACGGTATCGGGAGCGGACTCGTCCGTGGCACAACCGACGCCGCCGCCCCTGACGATGCCCTGCTCCGTCGGCACGGAGGGCGCGGAGGTCTCCACGGCGTGCGCCTCGGTGAGAGGCGCCAAGGCGAGCAAACCTGCCGCTGCCAAGACCCCCACACGGTTCATGAGTCGCCCCTTGAACAGGCCGTATCCACGATTTCCCTTGGACTTGTACATCCCACCCCTGTTCTCACCACATGCGATCACCTATGCGAACATTTATGCGATCAAGGAGCTTACGCACACCCCTCGGTAGGCGCCACGCAGTATCAGCCGGCCGTCGCCGCACCCCCTCCGCTGATGTGAGGCGGCGACAGCCCGGCGACCGCACACCGGGCGGGCTGTTCCGCGTAGCGCGTCGGCCGGTCACCCTTCCTTTCAGCGGGGGCCGGAGCGGCGGAGGCGGCTGCCTGTATGGGATAAGGTCCCGGTGCCGACCGCGCTGACACGGTCGCCTGCCGCCCGCCGTCCTTGGAGAGGCGCCGCACTCACCTCCAGTCCAGAGGCCTTTCATGACGTATGCGTCCCCACCCATGTCCAGTTCGTACCCGCCCGTGCCCGGCCGCGTGCTGCGTTCGCCCGTCGGCCTCGCGCGCGCTGTCACCGTGCTCCTCACCGTCGTCATCGCGGCCGATCTTCTGATCGTCGCGGCCTCGCTCAACATGCGTGGGCTGATGGGCGAGGTGGCCTCGGGCGGCATCGTCGACGTCGGTGAGAACGAGGCGAACCGTGCCGACTACGCGATGGCCGGATCGGCCGTGCTGTACGGCGTCGCCGTATTGGCGACTGCTGTCGTCTTCATCATCTGGTTCCACCGGGTACGCCACAACGCGGAGGTGTTCGCGCCCGACACCCAGAGCAGAACCCCCGGTTGGGCGATCGCCTGCTGGCTCATCCCGATCGCGAACCTCTGGATCCCGCGCGGCATCGCCGCCGACATACTGCGGGCCGCGCAGCCCGAGCCCCACAGCCGCGTACTGCGGCACCGCGGGCTCCTCAACGCCTGGTGGGGTGCCTGGGTATGGACCATGGCCTTCGACCGCTACGCCTCCAACACGTATGACAAGGCCCAGGACCCCGATGCGATCCGTGACGCGACGGAGCTGGTCATAGCCAGTGCCGCATTCGACGTCCTGGCGGCGGTGCTCGCCATTCTCTTCGTACGCCGACTGACCGCTGCCCAGCACGCGAAAGCCCTCACGAAGCCGAACACACCGGGACTTTGAGCCCTCTATCGGGCGGCTCGGCAGCCATGAAACTGTCGACCTGGTGCGCCGGTTCATGCGGAGCAGCTTCTCCGGGTCGCGTGAAGGGACGACGACGCCCGCGCCGTTGAAGGCGTCGGTGTCCCGTGTCTCAAGCTGTGGTTACCTGCGTGTCGACGTCGTTGCGAGGCTGTACGGCTCGGTGTACGGCGGGTTCGGGCAGGCCTCTGAAGAGGAGCCAGCTGAGCAGCGGCATCACGATGAGCGGGACGAGTGCGGTCTTGAGGGAGGAGGAGTCGGCGATGGCGCCGAGTACGGGGCTGGCCAGTCCGCCGATGCTGACCGTCAGGCCGAGGGTGGCGCCGGAGGCTGTGCCGACGCGGGAGGGGAGGTAGTCCTGCCCGAGAGTGACCTGGAGGGAGAAGGGGACGTACAGGCCCGCCGAGGTGAGGGCCACGAAGAGGTAGAGCGCCGGGCCGGGGGCGAAGACGACGCCGGCGACGGCGAAGACCGAGATCAGGTAGGACCGGCGACACACTCGGACGCGGTCCCACCGGCCGGCCAGGTGGCCGCCGAGGACGGAGCCGATGGCGCCACCGAGGTAGAGCACGAAGAGCGCCGCGGTTCCGGCGGCGGAGCTTCCACCCAGACGCTGCTGGGTGTACAACGCGATGAACGTGCTCAGGCCGACGAACACGATCGAGCGGAACACTACGGCCAGCGAGAGCTTGACGAAGGACTTCACGTCGTCGTTCCCGACCGTGGTCCTGGTGCCGGTACCTGTGGCATTCCGTCGGCCGAGCATGTGCAGGACGGGCACGCACAGGGCCGTGCCGGCCAGGGCGGGCAGCGGGGTGGCCTGCAGCCCCCAGGGGCCGATCACGGCGGAGACCATCAGGGGGCGAGGGCGAAACCGACGTTCCCGCCGAGGGAGAACCAGGCCATGCCGGTGTGGCTGCCCTGGCTGGCGAGTCGGGCGACCCGGGCTGATTCAGGTCATCTCCCACACCAGTGCCGCGGAAGGGCAGAGCGACGAGCAGCTCCGGCTGCGGGCGGTGCTGCTCGACCAGTTGCGGCTGGCTCCCCAGCAGCCGTTGCACCTGCCTGCCCCTTCCACGCCGCTTCTGACAGAGGTGTGCGACATGCTGCGCTCGGACCCGGCGGACGGCCGTTCCCTGGCCGAGCTGGGCCGCCAGGTCGGCACCAGCGAACGGACGCTGTCCCGGATGATCCGTCGTGACCTGGGCATGAGTTTCACGCAGTGGCGTACACAGATGCGGTTGCACCATGCGCTGGTCCTGCTCTCCGAGAAGACGCCCGTCACCTCCGTGGCCCACCAGTGCGGCTGGTCGTCGGCCAGCACCTTCATCGATGTCTTCCGCCGCACCTTCGGCCATACGCCGGGTAGCCACCACAACGCCGTTTGACGTTGCTGCGCGCGTGCTCGTGCGGTCCGGTGTCCCCGGCCGTTACAGGCATGACGGCCGGCCCGGCCCCCAAGTGTGCGCGGTGGTGTGGGACTTCGACCGTTGTCGTGGCCGCCTGCGACGGTTGGCGCGTTCGACCTGCCGCAGCAGCGGTTCGGCGAACTGGATGCTCTCGGCTGCCTCGACGGGGTTGCCGAAGTCGACGATGCCGTGACTGCCAGGGTTCTTGTACGCCCCTGCTCGCCGGAGCGAGGCGGTCGGCCGCGGTGTCGAGGTGGTCGTTGAATCGTTCGGCGCCCGGCTTCCGACGATCCAGCGCCTTCGCGGCCTGGGCCGCGACGGGGTTCGGCCCGGACGCTGGCCACCACCTTGCTTCATCTATCGAATCTCGATAGATTCCCATTGCATTTCGATCGAAGGGGAAGTGATGGGAAAGATCACCGTGCTGGCGTTGCGTGCCGCGCTCGTGGCACTGCTCGCCGGTTCGCTGTTCGTGCAGACTGTGATGGTCGCGCTGCTGGCCGACGACATGGAGGGCGGTGTGCTCGCCGACCGGCGCGTTCCGATCCTGCTGATCGTGGTCCTGGGCATCGGCACGGCCCAGACCGTCCTGGTCTGCGTATGGCGGCTGGTGAACATGGTGCGACGCGGGAACGTGTTCTCCGACGGCGCCTTCCGGTACGTGCATGTCGTGATCGGCGCTTTCACCGCTGCGGCGCTCCTGGTCTTCGCACTGGGCGTCGTGCTGGCGCCGGGCGAGGCCGTGGCTCCGGGCGTCGTCCTGCTGCTCGGCGGTATCTCCTTGGCGGTCTTCGCGGTCGCCCTGATCGTGCTCGTGCTGCGGATGCTGCTCGCCCAGGCGGTCGCCCGCGAGGTCGAGGCGACCCGGATGCAGGCCGAGCTGGCCGGGGTGATCTGATGCCGATCGTCGTCGACATCGACGTGATGCTCGCCCGGCGCAAGATGTCCGTGGGCGAACTCGCCGAACGCGTCGGCATCACCCCCGCCAACCTGGCGGTTCTCAAGAACGGCCGTGCCAAGGCGGTCCGGTTCACCACCCTGGCCGCGCTCTGCGAGGTCCTGGACTGCCAGCCCGGAGACCTGCTGCGGTGGGAGTCCGAAAGCCTGGCGAACGAGGCCACGCCCGCGGGGCGTCACCTGTGACGACACCGACCGGCACCGACCGCCTCGGGCCCACCGCCCGTACCGACGTCCTCGTCGTCGGAGCCGGGCTGGCCGGCCTCCACACCGCCACGCTCCTCGCACGGCAGGGCCACGACGTCCTCCTGGTCGACCGGCGCACCAGTCTCGCCGGCGCGGTCCGCACCACGGGGATCTTCGTGCGGAAGACGCTCGACGACTTCCCGCTGCCGCCCGAGCACCTCGGCCCACCGATTCGTCGGGTCGTCCTCTACCCGCCCGACCTGCGCCGCCCCGTCGCCCTGGTCAGCAGCCGCGACGAGTACCGCGTAGGAGACATGGCGCCTCTGTACACGGCGACGGCGGCCACCGCGAATACCGCCGGTGTGCGGATCGCCCTGGGCACGCGCTACGCCGGACGGCAGGGCGACACGTTCCGCCTCCTCAGCCGCGACGGGCCTACGGCGGTCCGAGCGCGGTTCGTCGTCGGTGCCGACGGAGCCCGCTCCAGCGTTGCCCGCGACCTCGCCCTCGACCGCAACCACCACCTGCTGGTCGGAGCGGAAGAGGTCTTCGAGCTTGCCGGCAGCGACGAGCCTCCGACCTTCCACTGCGTGCTCGACCCCTCGATCGCTCCCGGCTACCTGGCGTGGGTGGTCAACGACGGGCAGCACGCGCACGTGGGCGTCGCCGGCTATGCGGACCGCTTCCCGGACGGACTCCGAGGAGCACTGCGGCGGTTCGGCGCGTCAGCGCCCGGGTTGTCCGGCGTGGACCGTCCGGAAGCGGTGGAGCGGCGCGGCGGCCCGATTCCCGTCGGGGGCGTACTGCGCCGGATCGGCTGCGCCGTCGGCCTTCTGGTCGGGGACGCGGCCGGCGCGGTCTCCCCGCTCACCGCCGGCGGCCTGGATCCCTGTCTGCGGCTGTCGGAGTTCGCGGCCGAAGTCCTGGACCACGCACTGCACACCGGGCGGCCGGACACGCTGTCCGCCTACGACGGAGCCGCTCTGCGCGCCGCGTTCCGAGGCCGGCTGACCCTGCGCAGAGGACTGGCCCAGGTGCGCACACCCACCATGGCCCAAGCGGCTTTCACACTGCTCCGCACGCCGGTCGGCCGGGCCGCGGCGGGCCGGATCCTCTTCGGCGACAAGTCCTTCCCGACCCCCGCCCGTTGACCACTAGACCGATCGCCCGCCGCCCAGGGCCGGTCCATGGCGATCAACCGGGTGAAGAGGCGTGCCCCGGGTTGTCTGTCAGCGGCTGGAGACGGCGCTCGCGGTGACGTCCGCCAGCTCTGCGGCCGAGTCGGGTGTCAGACGGTAGAAGCCCTGGAGGCTGACCGAGTTCTCAAGACGGCCGTCCACCACGTACTTCAGCCGGCGGGTCCGACCCCGGCGGTTGCGCCAGGTGAGTCCGGCCAGCAGTTCGCCGGGGATGAGGGTGTCGAAGCGTACGGGCGTGGCGTCCACATGCACCGGCTCTGCGCCGCAGCCCCCGGCGCCGAGCATCGACCAGTCGTCGTGCCCGGGGTGGGCAGGGTCCTCCCACGTTGCGGGAGCCGTACCGCAGCAGCCGCGCCGCTCGCGGTCGACCACCCGCATCCGGCTCACCACGAACACCTCACGCCGGTTGACATGCAACGCGTACACCTCGTCCCCCACCTGAGCCCCCGTCCACGCGGGCAGGGAGGAATGAACACCGCTGAACGCAACCGGCGGCCGCTCCCCCACACGGCCGGCCTTGCGCAGCGCGCGGCACACGTCCTGGGTCCACAACACGGTGAAGGCATCAGACATGCGGTGATTCTATGAACGAGCACTGACACCCCCTGCGATCACTGCACGGGGTCGTCCTTCAACGCCGGGCCCCCGTCTGCGAGGTGGCGGCTCCGCTCAGGCAGTGGTCGAGGAGCGCGTGCATGCGAGGGACGGGGAGGGACGGGTTGGCCGCGGCGCCCTCCGCGGTGCGAAGGTCGGTGAGGAGGGTTTCCAAGGTTTCCGGTGTCAGGGTCGGGTTGGTGGCGGCTGCCCGGCGTACCGCATCGTCGGGGTCTTCCAGCGGGGGTTCGGGCAGAGCCGGGTCGGCCGCGGCCAGGGCGCGCACCTCCGCATCCGGGTGACCGATGAGGTGCGTCATGCCGGTGCGGGGGAACGCGGGCAGGGTCAGCAGGTGCGGACGGTGGGCCGGGCGGGTGACGAAGACGTCCAGCAGGAGGCGGGGCGGGGCCAGTGGGTGGTGGCAGGCCAGCCGGATCCGCACCTCCTCGTCATCGTCCAGCGCCAGTGTCCCGACGAGCTCTGCGGGCAGGCCGGGCCAGCTGGCCGCGACCCGGCGAAGCACCGGTTCCTCGGACGCCGCGCAGGCGACGTACCAGTCGGGTGACGGCTCGGTGGCCGGCCGCGTGATCGGGCAGGTGCAGTCGGGCCCGTGCTCGACGACCTTTTGCACCTCCTCAAATTCGGCCCAGGTACGGATGGAGGACTGGAGTCGGGCACGCATCCGCACGTCCTCGTCCGGGTCCTGTCCCAACTCCGCCGCCTCCGGTCCCAGGTCGGGCCGGGTGGCGACCAGCTTGCGAATCTCCGTATCGGGGTGCCGGGCGAGCCGGGCGAGGGCGTCGGCCGGGGTATGGCGGTTCCGGGCCAGCGGGTACACCTCGTCGTGCGCGAAGCACTGCTCGACGACCACGGTTGACAGGGCACAGGTGCCGAGCACGAACCATCTGTTGTGTGATCCGATGGGCGGCAGCTCGGCCTCCACCGTCGCCGGGTCCAGCTGTCGGCCACCCCTCCTCGCTGCTTCTCGTACGGCGGGGTCGGGATCGTCCAGCAGGGCATCGCGTTGCGCAGCGGTGAGGGACTGCCACTGGAAGGCGGCGTACAGACGGAGTGCGGGATGGTCGTGACCGGCCATGTCCCGCGGGAAGGACGGAGGGACCTGCCGGGAGGACCAGAGCTCTCCGGCGATCTCCTGTTCGGTGAGCCTGCCGTCCTCGCCTCCCTCCTGGGCGGTCAGGAAGGTGACGAGGATGTCGTCCGGCAGGGGCCTGACCCAGCGGGGCTGGAGCCGGGTGCCGCCGGCGAGATGCGCACGGACGAGTCCCGAAGGGTCCGACGCCAAGGGAGCGAGTCGTGCGGGGTCGACCTGCAGGTTGCGGGCGAGGGCGCGGCGGATCCGCTCGGCCGTGTGGCGGAGGGCCACGTCGGTGACGGCGTCGGGCAGGTCGCGGCCCTCGCACATCAGCAAGCCGGCCTCACCGGCCGCTTCGTCCAGGAGACGTATCAGCACGTCGGCGGGCGCCGCCGCGTTGAAGGCGATGCCGCGCAGCCAGAGTTCACGGAGAGAGTCGGGCACCACGTCATCATGCCCTCCCTGACCGTACGCGGCAGACCGCCAGGTTCCGCGTCCGTCCCCGTCGACGGATGCTGGAGGGCGCGCAGGAGCACCCCCACGTCGGCGGGAAGTACGCGCTCGGCGAGCTCCCGATGCCCTGCGGGGGGCCTACTCGTCGTCAGGGCCCCACTCGGTTCGATAGCCCGGGCGATCGGAGTAGCTGGTCAGCGCGAGAACTCGCACGGCCCAGTCACGGTGGAGGGCGTCGTGGTCCCCGGGGTCAGCGTGATCGGGATCGCGCCAGGCGGCGAGGAGATCCCGCCGCCGGCGGCCCGGCCACCACAGACACCCGCTTGACCATCAGCGTCCGGCCCGCCCGGCGGTCCCGGCGGATCACCCGGTGCAGTGTCGACACCGACTGAACCAGAGCCCCACCGCCAGCCGCGGCCATCCGACGCCACAGCTCAACAGCATCCCCTCCCACCTCGCCCGACACCGCATACCCCCGCCGGACCGACGCCCCCACCTGCCCAGTCGTCTTCACCCATTCCACCCAGCCCAACACCCCACACTCCGAAACGCCCGCCCCCGCGCCGGCAGGACCCACTCACATCACCACCGACACCAACCCAGAAAGGTCGCACGTGTCGCGCCGGGTGACGAGCAGGTGTTGAGGGCGCCGCCGGTCTGCGGGCTATGCGGCCGCGTCGGTCCACAGGTCGGTGGTGTGGGTGGCGATGAGAGCGGCGATGCGGGTGAGGACGTCGTCGGCCGGTTGCGGGGCGAGTCGGCGTCCGTCGCGCAGGCGCAGGGCGGTCTGGTCGGCAGCGGCCTCCCTCGCGCCGATGACGGCCTGGTACGGGATCAGGCGGGCCTGTCGGATTCGGGCGCCCAGGGTGCCGCGGTCCGGTCCCGCGATCCGGGTGCGCAGTCCGAGGCGGGTGCAGCGTCGGGCCAGGGACACGGCGTTGGGGAGTTCGGTGTCGGAGACCGGGAGGATGACCAGCTGGGTGGGGGCGAGCCAGGCGGGGAAGGCGCCGCCGTGCTGTTCGACGAGGTGGGCGACGGCGCGTTCCACACTGCCGATGATGCTGCGGTGGATCATGACCGGGCGGTGTCCGGTGCCGTCCGCGCCGGTGTAGCGCAGGCCGAACTGTTCGGGCTGGTGGAAGTCGACTTGGACGGTGGACAGGGTGGATTCCCGGCCGGCGCCGTCGGTGACTTGGACGTCGATCTTGGGGCCGTAGAACGCTGCCTCGCCCTCGGCCGACTCGTAGGGCAGGCCGGAGCGGTCGAGGACGTCGGTCAGGAGGGTGGTGGAGCGCTGCCACTTCTCGGGTGCGGTCACGTACTTGCCTCCGGGGGCCGGGAGGGAGAGCCGGTAGCGGGTTGCGACGATGCCGAGGGCCTCGTACGCCCGGCGGATCATCTCCAGCGCGGCCTGTGCCTCCTCGGCGACCTGGTCCAGGGTGCAGAAGATGTGTGCGTCGTTGAGGTGGATGGCCCGTACGCGGGTCAGTCCGCCGAGGACGCCGGAGCGTTCGGAGCGGTACATGCCTCCCAACTCGGCCATGCGCAGGGGCAGTTCGCGGTGGCTGTGGGGGCGGGAGCGGTAGATCACCGCGTGATGGGGGCACAGGCTCGGCCGCAGGACGAGTTGCTCGCCGCCGAGGTTCATCGGGGGGAACATGTCGTCGCTGTAGTGCGCCCAGTGTCCCGAGAGTTCGTACAGTTCCTGCTTGGCGAGGACCGGTGAGTACACGTGCTGGTAGCCCGCCCGCTGCTCGGCGGTGCGGATGTACTCCTCCAGGGTGTGGCGCACCGCCGCGCCGTCGGGCAGCCAGTAGGGCAGGCCGGCGCCGAGCAGCGGATCGGTGTCGAAGAGGTTCAGTTCGCGGCCGAGCCTGCGGTGGTCGTGCATGGTGGTCATCGCGGTCTCCTTGCTGGGCGCGGAGCAAGTGACCGGGCCTGCGACGAAGCCCCGGGGCACTTGCCCCGGGGCTTCGGATCAGGTCGTCTGTCAGCGCGCCGGGACACTCTCCGGCGTCGTCGTCATGGCAGCGCGCTTCATGCGGGAGACGTTAGCAGGCTGCCGCGTCGCGCACACGGCGTTTGGACGGTGGGGCGTCGCGCAGGGATGTCGCTCAGCTGTCTGTCCACCCGCTGCTCGCGCGTACCGCGAGCTGGTGGGGAATCACGACGTCCAGGGGTGGGACGGCGGAGGCCGGGCTGTATATGCGGTCGGCCAGGCATTGCAGGGACCGCTCGGCGATCTGGCGTTTGTCCGGGACCACGGTCGTCAGCGGCGGGTTCGCGTAGCGGCCGTCCTCGATGTCGTCGAAGCCGGCGAAGGCCATCTCGTGCGGGACACGCACGCCGCGTCGGCGGGCCACGTGCATGGCGCCGAGAGCGAGTTCGTCCGTGAACGCGAACACGGCGTCCGGTCGGATGCCCGCGTCCAGCAGAGCGGTCATCGCTTCCGCGCCGTCCGTGCGGTGCAGGGTCGTCACGGGCTGTTCCAGGGCGGGGTCCGGGTGCAGTCCGGCACGCCGCAGGGCGTTGCGGTATCCCGCCAGCCGCTGTGCGGCCGTCTCGTTGCGCAGGTGCGGTTGCGGGCCGATCGCGGCGATGCGGCGGCGTCCCGAGGCGAGCAGGTGGGTGGTCGCCTCGTCGGCCGCGAGGACGTTGTCCACGGCGACACGGTCGGCGAGGCCGTGCGGACGGCGTTCGCCCAGGAGCACGGCGGGCACGTGGCGCGGCCGTCCGGTCAGTTCCTCCGGGCCGAGGGCCCAGGGGCTGATGATGAGGCCGTCGACGAGTCTGCCGCCGGTGCCCTCCAGCAGCCGGCGTTCCGCGTCCGGGTCGCCGGAGGTCTGATCGATGACGACGGTCCACGCACGCTGCTGGGCGGCCTCGACGATCAGGGACGCGAGTTCGCCGAAGTACGGTGAGTAGAGTTCGGGGATCGCCAGGCCGATCAGGCCGGTGCGGCCGGCGCGCAGGTTGCGGGCGGCGACGTTCGGCCGGTAGCCGAGTTCGTCCAGCGCCGCCTGGACGCGTACCCGGGTCTCTTCGGCCACGGACGCCGAGCCGCTGACGACATTGGAAACAGTGCGCGTCGACACTCCGGCGAGGGCGGCGACATCCTTCAGGCGACTACTCACAGCGGCCATCCTCGCACGCCCCGGTGGCAGTCACCGGAATCCCGCCCACTCTATTGCAACGTCGCATTCAACGTCGCAACATAGTCGCAGCCAACGCAGCGCAAGGAGGCACACCACCATGAACGAGTCCGTCTTCCCCGGTGTCGACGCCGGCGCCCTGGACGTCGACGTGTCGGCGGACGTGGCAGCCCTCTACACGGACGGCATCACCGCACGCAGGGGCGCGTTCGCCCCCGGGTGGGCGGACCTGCTCGGCGAGGACGTGGCCAAGGCGTTCCAGGAGGCCCGCTCCCGGCCCGGCGGCGCGGTCGGTCGCGGGCCGAACCGGTACTACGTCGAGATCCACCCCGAGCAGATCAGGGGCTTCGTGGAACTGGTCGACCACCCCTGGGTGCGCTCCCTGTGCACGGCGACGCTCGGCCCCGGCTACCGCATCGTGGAACTCGGCTTCGACGTCCCGCTGGAGGGCGCCGTGAACCAGCCCTGGCACCGCGACTTCCCCATGCCCGAGGAGACACGCCGCGAGCGGCGTCTCACCTCGCTCGCCTTCAACGTCACCACGGTGGACACCGAGGACGACATGGGCCCCTTCGAAATCGCCCCCGGCACCCAGTGGGACGTCAGCGAGGAGTTCCAGCACGGCATGTTCCCGCCCCGCTCCCACTACGGCCGCTACACCGAACGGGCGGTACGCAAGTACCCGCGACGCGGTGACATCTCCGCCCGCACGGCCCTGACCATCCACCGGGGCACGGCCAACGGCTCCGCCAAGCCCCGGCCGGTACTGGTCCTCGGCGTCGACGGACCACAGGCACACAACGGTGACCGGCACGACACCGCCGTCACCCGCGCCTACTGGGAAACACTCCCCGAACGGGTACGCCGCCACCTCGACTGCCCGGTCGTGGACGAACTGACGCCGGTACGGCAGATGCACACCATCGAGGGCCTGATCATGGGCGACGCCTGAAACCACCTCACCCCACCGCCCAGAACACCCGCACCGACACGGCCGGCAACACCACCAACCGACAACACGGCCCTGAACACCCAGCCGGCGGGGCGGGGCGGGACCCGACGGGACGCGGCGCGGCAGACCTGTCAGGCCGTCAGACCGTCACTGTCGGCCGGCTCGTCCTGAACCGTCAGACCGGCAACCCACAACGGCATCAGCCAATGCACCGCAAGGACCGCCACGACCACCGGCGCCGCGTACACCGTGAGGGCCTTGCCGCCGGCCGCACCAGCGACCAGCAGAACGACAGCGATCGCAGCAAGGAGCAGGGTCGTCGCACGGTGGGCCCTGGCCCGCACCCGGGAGCGTTCGGCGGACTGACGCTCGTCCAGTGCCCGCTCCCGCAGTTCCAGCAGGCCGCGCGTGGCAGCGTTGATCGCGCCGGTCGCGACCATCCACGGCAGCAGCAGCACCGCCACGGCGACGAAGGGCCAGACCGGCTCCCCGGCCCCGAGGCCGGAGTAGGCCACCAGAGCGCCGATGGCCGCGGAAAGCGCCAAATGCGCGCCGACGACCAGGCGTCGACGGGGCGCCGTGGCGTACAGCGGCCGGGCCCGGCGGTCGTTCATCAGCCGCAGCATGCTGCGGTCGTAGCGCGTCAGCCGTGTCGTCGTCATGACGTCTTCCTCCCGTAGATCTCGTCCGTGAGCGGCCGGAACGGCTCGAGCGAGAACAGCGCCTCCACCGGCAGCCCGAAGAACTTCGCGATCTTCAGGGCCAGGTCAAGGCTCGGGTTGTACTGCCCCCGCTCGATGTAGCCGATGGTCTGGTAATGCACCCCCACCGCCTCGGCCAGGTGCTGCCGCGACACCTTCCGTTCGGTGCGCACCACGGCCAGCCTGTTGTGCACATGCTCGCTCATGTATAAGGAGTACTACATTTGGAATGAGGACTGCAACCTGGACAGGGGGCCGACTGCGCCCGGACGGCTGCTCGTCCGCTGGAACGCGGGGGGCGGATATTCAGGGATCCCCTGAACCCGATCCGGGTAGAGTCGGGCAATGCCCGAGCTGGAACGGCTGCATGTCGGCCACGCACCGGCGGTCCTGGCCTTCGAGCTGGCGAACCGCACCTACTTCGCCGCCTCGGTCCCCGACCGCGGTGACGCATACTTCGACGCGTTCAACGACCGGTACGAAGCCTTGCTGGCCGAGCAGGAGGCCGGGATCTGCGTCTTCTACGTGCTCGTCGCCCAGGACGGCTCGGTACTCGGCAGGTTCAACCTGTACGACCTGGACGACGGCAGCGCCCGACTCGGTTACCGGGTCGGGCAGCAGGCCGCCGGACGCGGCGTGGCGACGGCGACGGTCCGGGAGCTGTGCGGGATCGCGGCCGCGCGGCACGGCCTGCGCACACTGCGGGCAGCCGCCTCCCACGACAACGCCGCGTCCCGGAAGGTGTTGGTCAACGCCGGATTCGTCCCGGCCGGCCCCGCCGCCCCGGACGATCTCGGCGGCAGGTCGGGGGCCTGGTATCAACGCGATCTGGCACCGGGTTCGGACGCATCCGTCCAGTGACCTGGACTTGTCCGGGCGATCTCTGAGACAAGGGCGCCCCACACCCGTGAATCTCGTTGTCGAAGGTCTCGCCGAGTGAGGTAGAAGGGCGGTATGGATACCGCCGCACTTGAGCAGATGCTCGACGAGACCTTCGATCACGCTGTCGTGCACCACGGATACACCAACTACATGCGCGACTACGAGGTCTTCATCTACGCGACGGCTGCTCCCAGCACCGGCATCGCGTCGGCCTACCGGCGGTACCTCTTCCGGTACTGCGTCGAGGCCCGATGCGAGACGTCAGTACCAGCGGAGATCTGGCAGGCCTCCTTGGACGACCGTCTCCTCGATCACGAAACTGCTGACCCCGACCTCGGCGGTTACGTCTGGGGCGTGAAGTGTCATTGCATGTACCCAGGAGCTGAGCTTCTCCCCGAGTCGGAGGCTGCCCGCCGCTGGTCGAAGGCCGTCGGGATCGACTTCCATGAGGTTCGCATCGAGACCAACGCCCACAACCTGACCTTGATCTTCTCTGATCTTCAGGTGAGCGAGGTCCCGGCGGGATACGCACCCTTCGTGACAGATTAGAAATCAGGATTCGTGTGATCTTGTGACCGCCGCATCTCCGGATCGCTCCTCACGTCATGGGATGCGGCGATCCGAGTCATGCGGAGCGGAAACGGCCGCAGCCGTCCCTGCCGGTCAGTAACCAGCACTGCGGCAAGTGGCGCAATCACCGGCAGGTGATCGACGGGATTCTGCACCGAATGCCGTCATCATCAGGCTCCGGACATGACCGGCCGGACAAGTCCTAGTAGCTGTCGTAGCTCGGCTCGCCGTTCGGCCGGTAGACGCCGACGACGGTGCCGCCCTTCGTCGTCGAGACACTGACCGGCTCCAGTGCCGTGGGGATCGCTCCGTCGGCGAACAGCCGCTTACCGGTGCCGATGATCACCGGGTGGATGGTGAGCCGGTACTCGTCGACGAGGCCGTGACGCATGAGGGTCTGAGCGAGGTCGCCGCTGCCGACCACGCTGATACCGCCTCCGTCGGAGGCCTTCAGCTCGCGTACGGCAGCGACGACGTCGCCCTCCAGCAGCGTGGAGTTCTGCCACTCGACAGAGGTCAGGGTCCGCGACGCCACGTACTTCCGCATGCTGTTCATCCGGTGGGTGAAGGGGTTGCCCGGGTCGGCCGTCGGCCAGTACGACGCGAAGATGTCGTACGTCCTGCGGCCGAGCAGCATCGCCTCGCAGTGCTCGTACCAACCGGCGATGGCCTCGCCGACTTCCTCGTCGTCCACCGGCTTCTGCCAGCCGCCGTGCTCGAAGCCGCTGCCGGCGTCCTCGTCCGGGCCGCCCGGCGCCTGCATGACACCGTCGAGCGTCAGAAACGTGCAGATAATGATCTCGCGCATGGTGCGCTCCCTCCGTCAACGGGTAGACCCCGCCGCCGCCGGATTCTCATCGGGCGAAGCCCGTCGCCGTCGGCAGTTCCCGCAGCCCCGGCTCGGCAGATGTGTCGCGCGCCGGGGCGGTCCGCGCCTACCGGAAGCCGAGGTCAGGATCGGCACCGACCAGTTCCCCGCTGACGGCCCACAGGCGAGCGGCGACGGCCGGGTCAGCCATGTGCGGGGGCACGGGTTCGCATCGAGGTTTGCCGCGCAGTCCGCAGACCCTCGGCCCCCACAGCTGCCCTCCTTCGACGCCGGGGTCGACGGCGGCACGGACCAGGGGCCACGCCCCGGCACACTTGCCCTGCACAACGAGCGCCGCCGGCAGGCCGCGCAGCCGCTCGCCGGGGGTCGTCACGCTGATCGGCGGACGGGAGGGGGTGAGGGAGTCCAGCGCGCCGCCGGGATGGGCCACCACGCTGAGGACGGTGCTGCCGACGGCGCGCAGCCGGCGGTCGAGTTCGAAGCCGAAGCACATCTGCGCCAGCTTCGAGCGGCCGTAGGTGCGCTTGGGCCGGTAGTCCCGGGCCGACTGCAGATCGTCGAGGTCCAGCCGTTCGGACCGCGCCGCGAAGCTTCCCACGGTCACGACGCGGCCCGCCGGAGCCGCGGACAGCAGGGGGGCGAGCCACTGGGTCAGCGCGTAGTGGCCGAGGTGGTTGGTGGCGAACATCAGCTCGTGGCCGTCCGCGGTCAGTCGACGCGGCGGGTCGTCGAACGCGACGCCCGCGTTGTGGACCACCGCGTCGAGACGAGCGAGATCCAGCCGGTCCGCGGCGCTCTTCAAGGAGGCCGGGTCGGCGAGGTCCAGTTGCAGGTGCCGCACGCGCGCGCCCGGGACACGGGAGCGGATCGAGGCCACGGCGGTGGCGGCCCTCGCGGGGTCCCGGCTGCCGATCACGACGAGGGCGCCGGTGGTGGCGAGTTGTTCCGCGGCGAAGTAGCCGATCCCGGCGTTTCCTCCGGTGACCAGGAAGCTGCTTGCCTCGGCGGACGGCAGCCGGTGCACGTCCCACGGCCGGTTCTGGGATACGGCGGACACGATGGCAGGCTCCTTGTGCTTTCGAACGGCGTGCTCATGAACAGCACCGGTTCGCCCAAGGTGGCCCCGCCCGCCGACAGACCGCCGACGGATCGCCGACAGCCCGCGCCCGCCGCCGACAGACGACCGACACGGCCGGCCCCAGCCGGTGCCCTCGAGTTCGGTGGCCGGGCCCGCGCCGGAAGAGGCCGGGTGCATTGACGGGCCGTCGGCGCCGGAACTATGGTCTCGACGATTTCACGAACAGCGTTCGAGATAGCGAACAGCAGGTCTCCCGTCCGTCCTGCCCGTGCACGATGAACGCAAAGGTGGTTTCCATGTCCGCTCCTCTCAGCAGAAGGCGCCTCCTTCAGTTCGCCGGAACCACGGCTGCCGCCACCGCCGTCGGTCCCCTCGCCGGGGGCTCCCCCGCCCACGGAGCGGCGGTCCTCCCGCCGGCCCGGGCCGACATCGGCGCACTGGCCTTCCCCTTCGACCTCGGCGCGGTGAGGCTGACCCCGAGCAGGTGGCTGGACAACCAGAGCCGGACACTGTCGTACCTGCGGTTCGTCGACGTCGACCGGCTGCTCCACAACTTCCGCGCCAACCACCGCCTGTCCACGAACGGCGCCGCCGCGACCGGCGGCTGGGAGGCCCCCGACTTCCCCTTCCGCAGCCACGTGCAGGGCCACTTCCTCACCGCCTGGGCGCAGGCGTACGCCGTGACCGGGGACACCGCCTGCCGGGACAAGGCCCTGTACATGGTGGCCGAGCTGGCCAAGTGCCAGGCCAACAACGGCGCCGCGGGCTTCGGCACCGGATACCTCTCCGGCTACCCCGAGTCGGACTTCGCCGCCCTGGAGTCCGGGACCCTGAACAACGGCAACGTGCCGTACTACACGATCCACAAGACCCTCGCCGGTCTGCTGGAGGTGTGGCGGCTCCTCGGCAGCACACGCGCCCGTGACGTACTGCTCGCCCTGGCGGGCTGGGTCGACCGGCGCACCGGGCGACTGAGCACCACCCGGATGCAGGCCGTCCTGGGCACCGAGTTCGGCGGCATGAACGCCGTCCTGACCGATCTCTGCCAGCAGACCGGTGACACCCGCTGGCTGGCCGTCGCCCAGCGGTTCGACCACGCCGCGGTGTTCGACCCGCTGGCGGCGAACCAGGACCGGCTGGCCGGGCTACACGCCAACACGCAGGTGCCCAAGTGGATCGGGGCGGTGCGCGAGTACAAGGCCACCGGCAGCACGCGCTACCGGGACATCGCCACGAACGCCTGGAACATGTGCGTCACCACCCACACGTACGCCGTCGGCGGCAACAGCCAGGCGGAACACTTCCGGGCCCCGAACGCCATCGCCGCGCACCTCGCGAACGACACCTGCGAGAGCTGCAACACCGTCAACATGCTCGGTCTGACCCGGGAACTGTTCGCGCTGTCTCCGGACCGGGCCGAGCTGTTCGACTACTACGAGCAGGCGTGGCTCAACCACATGATCGGCCAGCAGAACCCGGCCGACCCCCACGGCCACGTCACCTACTTCACCCCGCTGAAGCCCGGCGGCCGACGCGGTGTGGGCCCGGCGTGGGGCGGCGGCACCTGGAGCACCGACTACACCACCTTCTGGTGCTGCCAGGGCACCGGACTGGAGATGCACACGCGGCTGATGGACTCCGTCTACTTCCACGACGGAGGAACCACCCTGACCGTGAACCTCTTCGTCCCCTCGGTCCTCACCTGGGCCGAACGCGGCATCACGGTCACGCAGTCCACCTCGTACCCGGCGAGCGACACCACGACGCTGCGGATCACCGGCGACGCGGCCGACACCTGGGCGATGCGCGTCCGCATCCCCGGCTGGACCACCGGAGCCGTCGTCAGTGTCAACGGCGTCAGGCAGCACGTCACCACCGCCCCCGGAACCTACGCGACCCTCGACCGCGCCTGGGACTCCGGGGACACGGTCACCGTCCGCCTGCCGATGCGCACCGTCGTGCGGCCCGCCAACGACGACCCCGCCGTCGGTGCCGTCACCCACGGCCCGGTCGTCCTGTCCGGCGACTACGGGGACACGGCCCTCTCCTCCCTCCCCTCACTGGACGTCGCCTCGATCCGGCGGACCGACCCCACCGCGCTCGCCTTCACCGCCACCGCGAACGGTGCCAGGGTGAACCTCGGTCCGTTCCACGACGCCCACGGGCACAACTACACCGTCTACTGGAACACCGGCGGCCGCACCCCCGTCCGTATCGCCAACGCCGCAGGGGGTCTGGTGCTGGGGATCCAGGACATGTCCACCGCCGACGGCGGTCGTGCCCTGCTCTGGACCGACTCGGGGACCGCCGACCACGACTGGGAGCTGATCCCCGACGCGGGCGGCACCCATCGCCTGCGCAACGTGCACAGCGGCAAGGTGCTGGGCGTGCTCGACATGTCCACGGCCGACGGCGCCACCGTGCTGCAGTGGACGGACAACGGGACCGCCGACCACCGGTGGACGCTCAACGACCAGGGCGACGGCACCTGCACGATCCGCAACGCCCACAGCGGCAAGCTGCTCGCCGTCCAGAACGACTCCCCCGGGATGGGCTCCTTCGTCGTCCAGGACGCGGACGACGGTACGGCCGACAACCGCTGGCGCGTCGTGCGCTGACGCGCCCACCCGGAATCCGGCCGGATAGCATGCACACGGCTCCGGGGAAGGGCCCCGGACGGGTGTGGTTTCCAGAGGTTGGGGGTCCGTATGGTCGCGGGTCGTGTGGTGCGTTTCGACAGTACGCGGGGCTACGGGTTCATCGCCCCGGACGACGGCGGCGAGGACATCTTCCTGCACGTGAACGACCTGCTCATTCCCGAGGAGTACGTGCGCTCCGGTCTGGTCGTGGAGTTCGAGGTGGAGAACGGTGAGCGGGGGCTGAAGGCGTCCGGCATCCGGCTCCCCGAGGGCGCCGAGCGGCCCAAGGCCGCGCGGCGCCACCAGGAGGCCGCTCGCCGGGCCCCGATGTCCGACGAGAACGGCCACCCGATGTGCGATGTGCTGAGTTCCGACGAGTACCGGCGTGACGTGACGGAGCTGCTGCTGACCTCGAGTCCGCAGCTGACCGCGGAACAGATCCTCACCATCCGCGGCGCGTTGGTGAAGTTCAGCGAGGGCCACGGCTGGGTCGAGGACTGAGGTCGGCGCTCCCCCGCGTGTTCGGACCGTGCTGTCCTTCGGGTGGCGGACCTGCCCCGCATCGTCCGCCCTCGGCGATTCGGCCAGTCTCCCCGCTCCGCGCACCTGTTGTCCGGACCGGGTCCGTGCATCCGCCATGCACTGCCGGTCGCCGTATTCCGGGGTTCCCACAGCGACCGAAACACACGTGTTCGATACCCCGGTCCGGTCGTTGAGCTTCATGACCAGGCTCGAACGACCGTCAAGGGGGACCCATTGACCGCGACCGACGCGAACGGACGGCAGACCGCCACAGCTCCTCCCCCACCACCGCCGCAGCCTGCGGAGATCACCTACAGCGGCAGGTACTCCGTCAATCCGCTGGCCGAGGTCTCGTTCCGGCGGATGTGCGCACAGATCCCGGCCGTCCTCGGCCGGATCGCCCGCCTGTCGTGGCGGACCGACCGACGGGCCGTGCAGCTGCTGCTCGGCTCCCAGGTGGTCACCGGCGTCTCGGCCGCCGTGCTGCTGACCGCCACCGCCCGCGCCATGGAACCCGTGCTCGGCGACGGCTCCGCCGGTGAGCGGCTGCACGGAGCCGTTCCGGCGCTCCTGGTGGTCGCGCTGGCTGCCGCACTGGGCCGCGGTGCGGCGGCGGTGGCCACGTACGCCGAGCGGCGGATCACTCCGAGGCTGACGACGGAGACGGACAGCGCTCTGGTCGAGGCGGTGTGCCGGGTGGAGGCGTCCGCGTACGCGCAGGAGGGCTTCTCGGACCGGCACGAGGCGGCGGAGATGGGGGTGATCAGGACCCAGGTGATGGTCACCGACGCCCAGCGGTTCCTGTCCGCGCTGATCCGGATGGTCACGGCCGGCGGCGTGCTGTCGGCGCTCAATCCGCTGATGCTGCCGCTGCTCCTGCTCGCCGTGCTGCCGGCCGGTGTGGGTGCGGTCCTGACCGCCCGGGTCGACTACGAGGTCCACTACGCCAACATCGCCGACCGCAACGTACGCGGCATGATGCGCTGGTGGGCGACGACGTCGAAGTACGGCGACGAGGTCCGCGCCAACTCGATGACGGACTACCTCGTCCACTGGTACCGGACGCTGTCCGACCGCTGCGACCGGCGCACGCTGGCGGCCGCGCCGCGCACCCTGCGGATCGCGGTGCTGTCCGCGGCGGCCGGGGGCGTCTTCCTCGTGGCGACCTGGGGAGCCCTGGCCTGGCTGGCGGTCTCGGGCCGGATCGGGCTCGCGGTCGCGGCCACGGCCGTCGTCGCCGTGCAGACCACGCTCGCCGCACTCTCCCAGGTCGTCGTCAACGGCGCCGCGGTCTTCCACACCAGCCTCTACCTGAGCGACATGCAGGCCTTCCTGGACGACGCCGCGGCCCGCGTCCCGAAACGCGGGTCCGGCAGGCACGAGGCGCCGACCGAGCGGATCCGGCTCGAGGAGGTCGTCTACCAGTACCCGGGCAAGGACAAGCCCGCCGTCGACGGCGTCTCCCTGACCCTGGAGCGCGGCCAGATCCTCGCCGTGGTCGGGGCGAACGGCTCGGGCAAGTCCACGCTGACCCGCCTGCTCACCGGCATCTACCTTCCGGACAAGGGCCGGGTCACCTGGAACGGCGCCGACCTCGCGGAGCTGGACCCGGCCGGCGTGTGGGCGCAGGTCGGTCTGGTGCCGCAGATCTTCGCCCAGTGGCCCATGCCGGTCCGCGAGAACGTGACCCTCGGCCAGCCCCGTACCCACGACGACGACCCGGTGTGGGAGGCCGTCGACGCGGTCGGCCTGCGCGAGACCGTCGAAGGCCTTCCCTCGGGCCTGGACACCCTGCTCTCCCGTGACGTCTTCGGAGGCACCGAGCTCTCCGGCGGCCAGTGGCAGCGAGTGGCGTGCTCGAGGGCCCTGTACCGCCGCCCGGGTCTGCTGATCCTGGACGAGCCGACCTCGCAGATGGATCCGCGCGGCGAGCATCAGATCTTCGAGCGGATCAAGGCCGTCGCCGCCGAGCGCATCACCATCGTGGTGACCCACCGCCTGGAGAACACGAGGATCGCCGATCACATCGTCGTCATGGAGCACGGGCGGATCACCGAGCAGGGCCGTTACGAGGACCTCGTCCATGCGGGTGGGACCTTCGCCGAGCTCCTCGAGCTCTCCCAGGACCGCTGACCGGGGGCGGCGGAGGCCGGGTCAGCCTCCGTGAACGGTGAGCCGGTAGCCCTCGGGGCCGGTGAAGGTGAACGTCGGCCCGAAGGGGCTGTCCCGCACCGGCCCCGCGACCTCGACACCGGCGGCGACGAGCCGTGCGTGCAGCTCGGGGGCGTCGTCGGTGCGCAGCCACAGCGCCACGCCCAGGCCCGGGACGCAGTCGCCGGTCAGATCGGTGCCCGGGAGCGGCTCTCGGACGGCGAAGGGGATCGGGCTGGTGGCGAAGACCACCGCGCCGGGCGGAGAGGCGGGGGCGGGGCGCAGGCCGAGGTGCTCCTCGAAGAAGGCAGCGGCGGCGGGTACGTCCGTGACCTGCAGGGCGATGAAGTCGGGACCCTCGACGGCAGCAGTCATCGTTTCCTCCGGAGACGTTGATCTCATGAATGTCAGGACTTTGACATGGAAGAACTTAGGCGAGCGCCGACCGGCATGTCAAAATGCTGACATGGAGAATCCGACGCCCGTCCCCCCGCCGCACGCCGCCAAGGACGTCACCGAGCACGTGGGGTACCGCCTCAAGCGCGCCTCGGCCGCCCTGCGCAACGCCATGGACAGGGCACTGCGCGAGCACGGGCTGACCGTTCCGCAGTACTCCTGCCTGGAACTCCTCGACGAGCAGCCGGGCCTGTCCAATGCCGACCTCGCGCGCGGCACCTTCGTCACCCGGCAGTCGGCCAACGTCGTCCTGCGCGGCCTCAAGGACGCCGGTCTGATCACGCGGCCGGCCACCGCCGCACAGGGCCGCGCCCTGCCCGTGCACCTCACGTCGGCCGGCAGGGAACGCCTGCACCTCGCCCGTCGGGCGGTCTACTCGATCGAGGTACGCATGATCGGCGGTGTCCCCGCCGACCGTCTCCCGGCTCTGCTGTCCGACCTCGACGCCATGACGGAGGCGCTCGACGGCTGACCGGGCGGCCGGGAGTGCACCCGGCGGATGCGAGAGCCGCGTCGCGGCAGGGACACGACGGTTACTCGATCAGCGCGTCCGCGGCGATGATCACCAGGCCGATCAGCATGTCGAGGACGCCCGCGCGGCAGGAGGCGAGGCGGCCGAGACCCGCGGTGCGAGCCGCCGAGAAGCCCAGGCAGAAGAGGGAGACGGTGTTGCACAGCAGGGCCGTGTCGGCGGCGGTCTCCTCCGCCCACCACCCGGCCGACGAGGCGAGCAGCATCGCCACGGTCGGCAGCACGGCAACGGTCAGCGGCCACTCGGCGAGCACCGCGCGCAGCCGGCTCGGCCCGGCCGTGCCGTCGCCGGACGCACGCTGGGCGATGACGTGCGCATACCCGTGGGCGGCGCCCGACGTGAGCGCGGTGAGCAGGACCCACAGCGCGTCCTGACCGGGGTTGGCCTCCTCCCCCGGCACGTCCAGCGCGGCCACCAGGGCGCTCGCCAGCACCAGGCCGTAGATGCCCTTGAAAAGCCACCGTTCGGGGCGGCTCCGCAGGATTCCCCTCGGTGTGCCGCTCCCGGCGGGGGCCGGACCGGCGTGTTCGTGCATTCAGGCGAGCCAGTCGGTGTACCGGGTGGGGGCCAGGTGGGCCTCCTTGTCGGTGAGGACGTCGCCCTTGACCGCGGCGAACATGCCGGCGGTCGGATCGGTCACGACCGTACGCCCGTCGCCCTTGCGGGAGAGGGTCAGGCGGCCCAGTTCGTCCAGCGGGAACACGTCCGGGCCGCCGATGTTGCGGATGCCGTTCAGCGGGGCGCCCACGGCGACGTCCGCGACCGCGGCCGCCACGTCCTTGGCCGCGATCGGCTGGATCGGTGTCACGGGCAGCCGGACGGAGTCGCCGTCCGCGGTCCAGGACATCGCGGCCTCCATGAACTCCATGAACTGGGTGGCGCGCACGATCGAGTACGGGACGGGGCCGCGCCGCAGGAGCTCCTCCTGAAGCAGCTTCGCGCGGTAGTAGTCCAGCTCCGGCACCCGGTCCACGCCGACGATCGAGAGGATGACGAAGTGCTCCGTCCCGGCCTGCCGCGCCGCCGCCAGGAGATTGTCCATCGAAGCCTGGAAGAAGGCCGGCGAGGCGTCGTCGAAGGTCGGGGAGTTCGTCAGGTTGACCACGACTTCGGCCCCCTGGACCGCCCGGTCCACTCCCTCACCGGCGACGACGTCGACACCCGTGGACAGCGAGTGGGGCACCGCCCGGTGTCCGGCCGCGTTCAGGTTCTCGACGACCTGCGAGCCGATCAGTCCCGTACCGCCGATGACCGCGATCTTCATTCCGCGCCTCTCTTCCTTCCGGAGCCGGGTGGCTCAGGAACCACTGTGTCGGCGTGGGAAGAGGACGGCGCTCTGGGACGCACCGAAGGGATGAGCGTCCTCAGCCGGCGCAGTCCGGACAGACGCCGCGGTACGTCACCTCGACCTCGGAGACGGTGAAGCCGAAGGACTGGGACGGCGGCAGGTCCGCGAGAAGGTCGCCCGTCGGCCGCACGTCGCGCATCGAACCGCAGCGTGAGCAGAGCAGGTGATGGTGGGGGCGGTGCGCGTTCGGGTCGTAGCGCTTGGCGCGGCCGTCGGTCGACACCTCGAGGACCTCGCCCCGGTGGACCAGTTCGCGCAGGGTGTTGTAGACCGTCGCCCGGGAGATCTCGGGCAGTCGCCGCGCGGCGCGGGCGTGCACCTCGTCGGCGGTCAGGTGCACGTGGTCCCCGTCGAGGACCTCGGCGACGACGCGGCGCTGCGCTGTCAGGCGCCAGCCGCGTTCGCGGAGCCTCTCCAGGAGATCACTCATGCGAGCACCCTAGCAGGGAACGGCGCCAACTCAAGAGCGGATATCGCTCTGGATGGCGCCTTGCTTTAGATCCTGTCCAAGGTAGGGTGTGTCCATGGACGCGCGGGGCGGCTCGCCCCGGACTGCCGGCCGGCCGGGACCGTCCGGCCTTTGCGCGCCGTGCGAAGAACCACACCGAGGAGCAAGCCTTGCCTGAGAACAACCAGAAGCCGCTGACCACGGTTGCCGGTGCACCGGTTCCCGACAACCAGAACTCCCTGACGTCGGGGCCGCGCGGACCGATGCTGCTGCAGGACGTGTGGTTCCTGGAGAAGCTCGCCCACTTCGACCGCGAGGTCATTCCGGAGCGCCGGATGCACGCCAAGGGCTCGGGCGCGTTCGGCACCTTCACGGTGACGCACGACATCACGCGCTACACCAGCGCGAAGATCTTCTCCGAGATCGGCAAGAAGACCGAGCTGTTCGCCCGGTTCTCCACGGTCGCCGGTGAGCGCGGCGCCGCCGACGCGGAGCGCGACATCCGCGGCTTCGCCGTGAAGTTCTACACCGAAGAGGGCAACTGGGACCTCGTCGGCAACAACACCCCCGTCTTCTTCTTCCGCGACCCGCTGAAGTTCCCGGACCTCAACCACGCGGTGAAGCGCGACCCGCGCACCAACATGCGCAGCGCCGAGAACAACTGGGACTTCTGGACCAACCTCCCCGAGGCGCTGCACCAGATCACGATCGTCATGTCCGAGCGCGGCATCCCGGCCTCGTACCGGCACATGCACGGCTTCGGCTCGCACACGTACAGCCTGATCAACGCCGAGGGCGAGCGGTTCTGGGTCAAGTTCCACCACCGCACCCAGCAGGGCATCAAGAACCTCACCGACGCCGAGGCCGAGGCCCTCGTCGGCAAGGACCGCGAGTCCCACCAGGGTGACCTCTTCGGCGCGATCGAGGACGGCGACTTCCCGAAGTGGAAGCTGTTCATCCAGGTCATGCCGGAGGCCGACGCGGAGAACTACCGCTTCCACCCCTTCGACCTCACCAAGGTCTGGTCGAAGAAGGACTACCCGCTGATCGAGGTCGGCGAGTGGGAGCTCAACCGCAACCCCGACAACTACTTCGCGGACGTCGAGCAGGCCGCGTTCAGCCCGGCCAACGTGGTCCCGGGCATCAGCTTCTCCCCCGACCGGATGCTGCAGGGCCGGCTGTTCTCCTACGGCGACGCCCAGCGCTACCGCCTCGGTGTCAACCACCACCAGATCCCGGTCAACGCCCCGAAGAACCCGGTGAACTCCTACCACCGCGACGGCGGCATGCGCGTCGACGGCAACCAGGGAGCCACCCCGGGCATCGAGCCCAACTCCTACGGGCGCTGGCAGGAGCAGCCGGCCTACCGCGACCCGGCCCAGGCCGTGGGTGCCGTCGCCGACCGGTTCAACTACCGCGAGGACGACGACAACTACTTCGAGCAGCCGGGCAACCTGTTCCGCCTGATGAGCCCCGAGCAGCAGCAGGTGCTCTTCGAGAACACGGCGCGGGCCATCAACGGCGCCACCGAGGCGACCGTCGAGCGGCACATCGCCAACTGCACCCAGGCCGACCCGGCCTACGGTGAGGGCGTCCGCAAGGCGATCGAGGCCCTGGCCGCCGGCAACCTCTGACCGTCGGTCGGGAAGACGCGCGGTACACCGCTCCGTGCCGGCGCGGGCACCCCACGGGTGTCCGCGCCGGCACGGGCGCGTTACCGCCACGGAGACATCATGGACATGCACAACAGCGGTGGGCTGACCCCCGAGCAGACGGAGCGCGTCGTCGCCATCGCCATGGATCTGGCCCGGGAGGGCGACACCGGGCAACTGGTGGAGTTCGTGACCCACGGGCTGCCGGTGGACGTACGCGATCCGGCCGGCAACACCCTCCTCATGCTCGCCGCCTACCACGGTCACGCCGCCACCGTCGCGGCCCTGGTGCGGCACGGTGCCGACCCCGACCTGCGCAACGACAGGGACCAGTCCCCCATCGCCGGTGCCCTGTTCAAGGGTGCCGACGACGTGGTGGCCGTCCTGCGCGAGGCCGGCGCGGACCTGGACGCCGGTACGCCGACCGCACGGGCCGCCGCGGCCATGTTCGGCCGGGCCCACCTGCTCGCGGGCTGACCCGGGCCCGGGGACGGCACCGGTCCCGGCCTAGCCGCGCACATGCAGTCCGAAGCCGTGGCGGCCCGGGGCCTCCAGGCCCTGCTTCAGGCGCAGCGACGGCATCTCGTAGTCACCGAAGTTCTGGCGCCGGAAGGCGATGGGCTCGGTCGTCTCCAACGACAGCAGCCGCTCCCTCCAGGCCTTGGCGGCGTCGTCCCAGGCGCCCCGGGTGAGCCTGTCGGCGCCGTACAGCACGAACGGCGGCAGCACCTCCAGGCCGGGGTAGTACAGGATTCCGTGGTGGATCGGGAACAGCAGGTCCTCGATCGGGCCGTTGATCCCGCGATCGCTGTAGTGGGCCTCCGGGCCGCCGACGGTCACGGACAGGATCGCCCGCCGTCCCCGCAGCGTTCCCTCACCGAAACGTTCGCCGTACCGGGTCTCGTCGTGCACGCCGACGCCGTACGCGAAGCGATAGGTGAACACGCGGTCCACCCAGCCCTTGAGGATCGCCGGCATCGTGTACCACCACAGCGGGAACTGGAAGACCACCGTGTCGGCCCACAGCAGCTTGTCCTGCTCGGCCGCCACGTCGGGAGTGAGAGCGCCGGCCTCGTACGCCCGCCCCGAACTCGGCGCCACCCGCAGCGGGCTCGTGGCGTGCTCCCGGTAGTCCGCCGCGTCCACCACCGCCTTCCAGTCCATCGCGTACAGGTCGCTCACCCGCACCTCGTGTCCGGCGGCCTCGAGGGTGGACACGGCCAGGTCCTTCAGCGAACCGTTCAGGGAGCGCGGCTCGGGGTGGGCGTGGACGATCAGCGTCTTCATGGCTGTTCCCTTCGACGGATTCGTTCGCCTCCGATGCTCGGCCGGCGCGGCCGCGCTGTTCAGGGGCGCCCCTTCCGTCGGACGGGACTTCCTGGTACCGGCAGGACCACCCTCGTTCGCGGTGGCGGACCCATACTGGGGCCATGGACGATCTGGCGAGCTTCCTGCGCACCCGGCGCTCACGGGTCGACCCCTCCTCCGCCGGCATCCCCGTCGACAGCCGCCGCCGGGTCCAGGGACTGCGCCGCGAGGAGGTCGCGCACCTGTCCGGAGTCAGCGTCGACTACTACGTCCGCCTGGAGCAGGGCCGGGCCACGCAGCCCTCCGATCAGGTCCTCGACGCGCTCGCCCGCGTCCTGGGCCTCGACGAGACCGAACGCGGACACCTGGGCCGACTCGCGCGGCAGCCCCGCCGCCGCGCCAAGTCGCCCAGCGGGCGCCTGCGCCCGGAGTTGCTGCGCGTACTCGACCTGGTCAGCGACGCACCCGCCCTGATCATGGATCACCGGCTGGACGTGGCCGCCGGGAACCGGC
>NZ_BEWB01000028.1 GCF_003112555.1 Streptomyces coelicoflavus
CCAGCGGCCCCTTGCGTCGCGTCAAGGAGCCTGCAGGTCGCTCCCGGACAGCCCTCATCCCGCCGTTCGGCACCCTGGGGCGCTAGACACCCGCCTTACGCAGCTCTGGAGATTCCGCGCCCGCTGGGCAAGGCGACAGGTCAGCTCAACGAGGTCGGGCGGCGCGGAGGCGGTACCGCCCGCAGGAGCTCCCACAGGGGACGTGAGCCGGCTGCCCAGGCGGCCAGGGTCTGGCGGTCGACGACGTGCAGCCGCTGCTGCTTGGCGAACGTGACCGCCGGGCCGGTCACCCGGCCGTTGGTGACGATGACCGCGACGTCGGCGCCGTGGACCTGGCGGGCGGTTCCGTTGAGGACCTGGAGGTCGGGTGTGCCGACCGGTGAGCCGTGGGCGCCGTTGCGGCGGTGCTTGCACTGGATCACCCAGCGCCGCCCGTAGGGGTCGGTGGCTTTCACGTCGGCGCCGAGGTCGCCGCGGCCGCCGACCCGCTGGGCGTCCCGGCAGCCGTCGCGGTGCATCAGGTCCCGGACGGCGTCCTCGAAGCGGGTGTGGTGCAGCGCGTCGAGCTGCGGCAGTCCGTAGCGCAGGCCCTGCGCCCGCACCGCCTCCCACCGGGCGCGCTGCTGTCGGCCGGAGAGCCAGCCGACGCCGGCGAGGGCGGCGAGGACCAGGACGGCGACGAGAATCCACCAGTGGGCCAGCAGCCAGTTGACGACCATCACCGCCAGCCCGATACCGGCCGCCGTCACCACGGCGAAGACGAGCAGTTGCGCGTCGCGCTGCTGCTGCCGTCGGCCGGGCCGCCGGGTGCGCCGCCGCACCGGCCGTCGCCGGGTCACCGCTCCCACCGGATCGGGTAGGACACCGCCGGACGGGGCTGCGGCGCCCCGGCGGCGGAGGCGTGGTCCCACCGGATCGGGTACTGGACCGTGGTCTGCGGCCGCGGCGTGCTTCCCTCCCCCGCCGAGATGTCACTGGTGCCCAGCCCGACCACCGCCAGGGCCACCACAGCGATGACCATCGCGGCACCCCGCCGCACGTGATCCGGCCCCGCCGCGCGAAAACGCTTCGGTTCCCCTACCGGGGTCGTACCGTCTTCGCGAAGATCGTGAACCACCCGGGCACCGAGGCGAACAACTTCCTGGCGCGAGCGTTGAGGCAAGGCCGTTGAATGCACTCTCTGTTTACGGGGCATGAGGGTCGTGCGTTGGCCTGAGTACCGTCCGTGCGGCATTGATGAACTGGTCGCGGGACTGCTCGAACCCGGCGATCAGATTACGGCGATTGTTCGTCGCCGTCTCATCTTCCCCACCAGCACTCTTCTCCATCTCGGCGGCCAATCCCCAAAACGCTGAAGGTAGAGCGTTCCGACAAGCTTGCAGCGCCCGGCGGGCAGCCGCTACGTCTTCGGGCAGGTCCGCGTCGTCTCTGCCGAGCAAGCTTCCAACTCCAGCCTGCGACCGGACGTGATTCAAGTCCACGGAGGCCGAGTAAAGAGCCTGGACCTCCCTCGGGCAGTCGTCTTCGCGCGTCAGCGCGATCACGTCGTGCCAGGCGACGCGGCGCTCGAACAGCGCCTTGGCGAGGTAGGAGGCGCCGATCACTGCTCCCACCAAACTGTTGGTGTGCCTCGCGACATCGTCCGGTCCTTCGAGGCTGACGATAATGCCGGCGTTCTGAAGCTGGCTGATCTGGGCCTCGAACTCGGCGGTGCGCGCGTTCCGCTGGTCCGGCGGGATCTTGTTTGCGGTGGCGTCTTCGACGAGGAGCCGGGCGACATCGAGAGTGCGGCCTGCCGCCAGTAGCAGCGCTGCGTACGCCTCGCCGCGGGTGCTGCGCAGCCATTGGGCGTGCGCCTCGCCGCCGGAAGCACGGACGGCGTCCAAAGCGGCCCGATAGCTGGCCTCCGCTTGCGCGATGCCGGCGCGTGCCTGCCAGCGGCCAACGAGTACCGCCGCGGGTATGCCTACGGCAGCGACGGCCGCCGCAGCGACCGCGCCGATTCCTGCGAGATCCATGTCCACAGATCCTCCCCGCTAGGCGCCTACCGCGGGATAGAACTGCGGAATCGGTCCGCTCGCGGTGTCACTGACCGGCGGCAACCGCAACGACGTCACCCAGCTCGAGCCGCTGCTCGACAAGATTCCCGCCGTCGCGGGCCAGGTCGGCAGCCCCCGCCGTCGCCCCGACGCACTGCTGGCCGACCGCGGCTACGACCACGACAAGTACCGCCGCCTGCTCTGGCAACGAGGCATCCGCCCCGTGATCGCGAGACGGGGCGAGCCACACGGCACCGGCCCGGGCATCTTCCGCTACGTCGTCGAACGCACGATCGCCTGGCTGCACGGCTTCCACCGCCTGCGGATCCGCTGGGAACGACGCGACGACATCCACGAGGCCTTCCTCGGCCTCGCCGTCTGCCTGATCACCCACCACCACGTCCGACACCTTTGTTAGGACCTCTTACGGAGCACCCTCCTCTCCAAACACCTGCACGCGAGCTTGACGATGCGCCGGCGCATCACTCGCTGGCTACCTTCCTACACGCAAACCCTCGTGCGCCAGAAAGTCGAGAAAATCCGAAGCAACGGAATGGACTCTCCCGTCCTCGTGGTCTCGGAAATCGACACGGTCATTACAGCACCCCTCCACAACGGAGAATCCCCACCAGTCACCAGTACCAACCGGGGCGACAGCAATGAAGCCGGAACTGAGAAATTCTCGAGAGTTCACTCCCAGTAGATCATCTTCTTGGCTATCGGAGGCGATGATCGGCAGTAGATCAATAAATAGGAACTCTCCTCCTCCATGTCGCTTCATGAACTGCTTGTATTTTTCTGGTAGCTCCACTCCGAGCGTGTTCTCCGCTGTCGACAGCTCAGACTCTGAAGCAATTTGCCCCTCGAATACCTCGATGTCGCTTGAGCCAACCAGGGAAGCGCGTCTCACGCTTGCCCTGGATAGATGCTCTTCGAATTCATCAAACTCCACGCTCTCACCCGCCGATCACCCAGGCCAGTTATCGAACCAGTGCTCTGGGCTGTAAGTGCCCCAGCCTTGCTCTTGAGACCTATACCACCAGTGCAGCTGCGTGTCCTGGGTCCGCATGTCGCTGGTGACGCCTTGATTGTATAGGTTCCTGTGGAGATCAGTTCCGGCACCCCTATGTACATTCTGATCCAGTTCATGGATGGGAGCCCCCGGCATTTGATCTGCATGATGAATTTCAATGCGATCGCCTAGTTGCTTGGGGCGAAGCCCCAGTGATCCTCGAATAAGGTCACTCTTGGTCCACGGACCCGAATGGCGAGTTGGAGTATCAGCGGGGCCCTTCCCCGTTCCGCCGCAGTTGTGAACCAAGACTGGTGTGACGCCAGCGAGTACATAGTACGCGTGGATTTCGTCGATGGTCAGGTCATGCGTTCGTTGGCGCTTGGTGTAGTGCTCAACTGCGGTGACTTGGACGTGAGTGCCGGCACTGGTGCGCAGAAGCTGGCCTGGCTGGATGTGTCCCGCGTTGATCCACTGATGGCGATCGACGGTCCAGAACGGGTGCGTGTCGGTTGCGATGATGCTGGACGGTCCGTCACCTGTTGCTACGGTTAGTTCGGTGAAATTCTTGTCGTCCTCAGTCGTTATCGTGTCGACGACCTCTTTTTGGGTTGTTTCGCCGGTTTCCGCATCGGTGGTGACGACGGCGTCACCGATTTCAACGTCTTCGATTGCCTTGCGTGTTCCATCAGCGAGCAGGACACCTGTTCCCGGCAGGAAGCTGTGGCACAGAGATCCGATCTTGCTCGCAATGGAGAACCCGACGGCATTTCCGGCAGCACCCCATATGGCGCTTTCGAATTGACTCTTCAGTTGAGCGGAAGGGCTGTGGTCGGCATCTGGCGTCAAGGCGTTTTTGACGGCGTCACCTGCAGCACTTGCGATTCCACCGCACCCTGTGGCTGCTGCGAGTCCTGCTCCTCCGGTCGACAACCCGGCCCCTACGGCAGTGGAATAACACAGGCCTCCGACTACAACTTCGGTAACGACCTGGCCAATCGCCGCCTTATTCTTGGAGACCCATTCCGTTGTCTCATTCCATCCTTGCTTAAGACCGCAGGAAGAGTACCAACTGCATTCCTTACTGCTTCCCGACTCAACGTTCCCAGCGCTTCCCGTCCCCGCAGTTCCGCCACCCAAGCCGAGGTCGTTGAGAAACTCCTGGCCGCCGTCCGGCCCCCAGTCGTAGAACCGCTCATCGGTACAGCTGGTCGGGTCGCATCCGCTACCGCCCTGATCAAGGTGACGCATGAGTCCGGTGGGGTCACTTGTGGTGACGGGATTATTGGCGGCGTAGCTGTATCCGTTGAGGGTTTGTGTGTCTGCGGGGGCGAGGACGGGGTCGACGCTGATGAATTGGCCGATTGCGGGGTCGTATTCGCGTGCGCCGATATGGGTGAGGCCGGTGATGGTGTCTCGGGTTTTGCCGAGGAAGCCCTTGTCGTCGGGCCAGGGTCCGTACTGGGGTTTGCCGCGGTCTTCGCCGAAGGGGGTGGTGTAGCGCTTGGTGAAGGCCTGGGTGCTGTCTCGGTTGATGGCCAGGCTGGAGGTGCCGTGGTGGTCGCTGACGAGGTAGGTGACCTTGGTGGTGCCGGTCTGGTTGGAGCGTATGGCGACGGTGATGCCGTCGGCGGTGTAGTAGCGCTGGGCCCAGGTGGTGCCGTCGGCGCGGAGGTGGAGTTCGGTGGTGCCGGCGTAGAGGACGCGTTCGCCGTTTTCGGTGGTTCGGATGAGGAGGGTGCCGTCGGGGCCGTAGAGGTAGTCGGTGGACTGGTTGTTCTCGGTGAGGTGGGTGAGCTTGCCCTCTTCCGACCAGGTGAGGTTCTGAGCGGTGTCGTCCTTTACGCCCGGACGTCGGGTGGTGTTGCCGGTGGTGTCGTAGGTGTAGGTGCGCTCAGGGTTGGTGCAGTCGGTGGCGGTGGTGGTGCCGGTGAGGGTGTGGGGCTGGTCGGTGTTGGTGTAGCAGTAGGTGGTTTTGGTGGTGCTGGTACTGGTGTGTTCTGTTTCGGTGGTGCGTTGGCCTGCGGTGTTGTGGGTGTAGCTGGTCCAGTAGGAGGCCGGTCCCGCCAGTGCGGTGGCGCTGGGGACATCGGTGCACTTCTGGGAGGCGGGGGTCCAGGCTTGGGTCAGGCGCTGGTAGGCGTCGTAGGTGAAGCACTGGTTGTCGGTGGTGCTGGTGCCGCCGAGGGTGGTGTTGTCGCGGATCTGGGTGACGTTGCCGGACAGGTCGTAGGTGTAGGTGAGGTCCTGTGGCCGGTAGGAGTGGGTCTGGTCCTGGGTGTAGCTCTGGGTCAGGCGGCCGGTGCCTGCCTCGAAGGTGTTGGCGATGAAAACCTGGCTGTCGCCTGTGCCGTAGGTCAGCGCCTGCGGTTGTGTCAGGGCTGAGTAGTCGACGTCGGTGAGGTAGCTGCCGATCGCCGTCAGGTTGCCCAGGGCGTCGTGCTTGTAGTCGGTGTCCTCGTCGGGCAGGCCACCGAGCGCAGGTGCCCTCGTCCGCTGGATCTGGCCGGGGATGTTGTAGGCCGTCTCGGCCTTGATCGTGGCGGGCTGGCCAGCCTTGACGAAGGGGTCGTTGTCGGGCAGGCGCAGTTCGGTGTTGGTGGCGCGGCCCATGTTGTCGTAGGCGGTGATGACCTGCGTGTAGGCGGCGCCGTCCTTACCCCCGATGTAGCGGGTGGAGTCGGTGGGCAGGCCCTTGAGGAGGGTGTCGTAGGTGTAGCCGGTGAGCTGGTTCGCGTCGGTCTTCGAGCCGGCCCAGGTTGCGGTGGGGCGGCCGAGTTCGTCGTAGGCGCTCAGGATGGACTTGTCGCGGGAGTCGGTCGTTTTGATGACCTGGTCGAGGGCGTTGTACTGGGTGGTTGCCTTGCCTTTGTCGGGGTCGTCCGTGCTGGTCTGGCGGCCGAACAGGTCGTAGCCGTAGGACCAGGTGGCCTTGTCCGGGCCGGTGATGGTCTTCTGGCGGCCGTCGAGACCGTAGGTGTGCTTCGTCGTGGTGTAGCTGGTGCCGGGACCGGTGCCGAAGTCGCTGTCGGCGGGGCTTTTGCCGGCGTAGGTGCGGGTTTCGGTGGTGCGGCCGCGGATGTCGGTGATGGTGCGCTGGGCCGAGCCTCCGTCGAGGGCGGTGGTGGCGGTGGAGTCGCCGGTGTAGCTGGTGGTGGTGGACCACTTCTTGACGCCGTTGACGTACAGCGTGCTGCTGGTGGACCGGCCGGCGCCGTCGAAGACGCTTTCCGTCTGCTGGGGTGCGCGGCCGTACTCGGAGCGGGTGTAGGTGCTGTTGGGGGTGCTGGTGGTGTCGAAGATGTCCGCGTAGGTCTCGTAGGCCAGGCCGCGGGTGTCGTAGCGGGTGTCGGTGAGAAGCCGCCCGCCGTCGGGGGTCGGCGTCTGGGTCTGCAGCGGTCGCAGGAGGGAGTCGTAGAGCGCGTAGCTCGTGTTGTAGGTGTCGAGGGCGTTGGTCAGGGTCGAGGTCGACACCCACGTCGGCTTGGTGTTGTCGAGGTGGTAGGTGAACTTGACGCTTGGGCTCTGGCTGCCGCTGGAGCGGTTGGGCAGCCAGACGTCGGTGACGCGGCCGAGCGCGTCGTACTTCTGCTCGGTCTTCTTGGAGTTGATGTCGTAGCTGCGCAGGGCTTGGCCGCGACGTGGGTCGACGTAGGTTGCCGAGCGGTAGCCCTTGGGGTCGGTCGTCAGGGTTCTGGTCAGGGGGCCGGTGTCGGCGGGGGTGTAGGCGGTGGAGGTGGTGTGGCCGGCGGTGTCGGTGACGGCGAGGGGCCGTCCGAGGGTGTCGTAGGTGGTGGTGGCGGTGGTCTGCCAGCCGGAGGGCAGGCGCTGTCCGTCACTTGCGGCGGTGGTGGTGTAGCCGGTGGCGCGGCCGGTCCAGGTGGCCTGGCCCTTGGTGGGCTTCTGGGTGGCCAGCCAGGTGGTGGCGTCAGCCTTGTCGTAGACCGTCGCGGTATCGGCGAGGACGTCGCCGGTGGTGGTGCTGGTGGCGGGTAGGTCCAGGCTGGCGTCGGTAGCCGAGCACGTAGCGGTGACAGTGCGGGTGCGGGAGACCAGGCTGGTGATACCCAGGTCGGGGTTGCGGGCGTACCAGGTGCGGGTGCAGGTTTCGTCGCCGCCGAGGCCGGCCTGGCCCCAGTCGTCGGCGGCGTACACCATGCCGAGGGCGTCGTACTTCTGGCCGGTGGTGTGGGTGCGCCAGGTTTTTGAGCCGGTGAGGTAGGTGCTGGTGTAGGTGGAGGAGTTGCGCACCCACAGGGCGGTGTGGTCGACGGCGTCGGGGACGGTCTGGGTGGCGGTGTTCTTGTAGGTGTAGTTCTTGAAGACGCTGCTGATGGGCTGGTCGCCGTTGTAGGTGACCTGCTGGCGCAGTACCCCCTTGTACCGGTCGCTGTCGTAGGGGGCGGAGAAGTCGACGTCCGTATCGAGCAGCGGGGGCACGGTGACGGATTTGGTGGTGCCGTCCTTCTTCTTGTCGCCGTGCATGCCCTGCATGTAGAGGGAGACGGTCTTGGACCGGGTCTCGCCGACCTTGCCGGTGTAGGCGGTGACCTGGCGGTAGCCGCGCCAGTCGGACCAGGTCCGCTCGTCGTTCGGAGTGAACGGGTCGTCGTTGTAGTGCCAGGCCGCGCCGCTGTAGGAGTAGGCGTGCTCCACGGCCGGACTCCCGGCGGCGGTGTCATAGACGGCGACGCCGCTGACGCGGTACTTGTGGAACCAGTCGATCGCCGCGTCCTCGGCGCCGTTGATGTGCCAGTACTGCGGGTAGCAGGAGCGGGTGTTGGTGTCCGGTGCCGCGCCCAGGACCTCGCTGCGCTTGCACTCCGGCAGCGTCAGGGTCACGTCGGTGATCGCGCCGGTCTCGGAGGTGATGCTGGAGATCCGCGGGCGGGTCAGGGGCAGGATGTCGTCGGTGGCGTCGACCCGGTTGGGCCGCATCGTGTAGGTGAACGTGATCGGGTCGAGGGCGATGGCCGTGTCGCCGGCCTTCGCGGTCCGCTTGAGGTCGGTGAGGGCGAGGACCTGGTCGGAGCTGTCGCCGATGTCACCGCCGTCCAGGTACTTCTCGGTCAGGGCCCAGGAGTCCACCGGGTCGTAGGCGCTGGTGGTGGCGTTGTAGGAGGAGGTATCAATGCTGGTCAGGCGCTTGCGGGTGAAGAAGGACGGGCCGGCAGCGTTGCATTCGTCGTTGTCCTTGGAGCAGATCGCGTCGAACGGGATGTCCGGCCAGTTCTCGGCGGTGTCCTTGGTCAGGCTTTCGCATTTGGCGGCCGAGAGGGTGCAGCGTTCGGCGTACTTGAGGGTGACCTTGGCGTCGGCCTTGTCGGTGAACAGGGCATCCTTGCGCAGGCCGTACTCGATGCGGTCGAGGTGGCCGCCGCGGTCGTAGGGTGTGCTGGCCTTGGTCGCCTTGTTCTTCTTGTAGTAGTTCGATTCCTTGGTGTACCAGTATGTGGATGCGTTGCCGCGGGTGTCCTCGATGTAGTCGAGGTTCCATCGCCAGGCCTGGGTGAGGGCCCGGTCGGCGAAGGCGTCGCCGCTGCTGTAGCCGGGTTCGCCGGAGTCGTCGCCGAAGACCGGGACGGTCCAGGTCGAGTGCGTGCGCTGGCTGCCGGCGCCGTCGAGCTTGTTCTTGCCAAAGACGTACTTGGTGCCGTCGCCGGTGATGACCGTCCAGTACTCGCCGTTGTCGTCGCCGTTGTCGGCGCCGGTGGAGCGGGTCACCGTGGAGGCGTCGTCGTCCGCGAGGTGCCACTTGCCGCTGGAGTTGTCCTTGATCAGGCGGGTCGACTTGCCGTTCAGGACCAGGTTGGCGTTGTCGTACTTCCAGCACTGGTCGAAGACGTCGTCGTGACCGTCGTCGTCGCAGGAGCCGTAGGTGCGGGTGATGTAGGACTCCGTGAGGGTGAAGCCCTCACCCACCGATGTGGTCTGGTTGTTCGTCGTCGCCGTGCGGCCGTCGACACTGCCCGAGTCGTAGGACAGCGACAGCGGCGGTACCGGACCGGCTGCGGCGGGGGGCATGGTGAAGTCGTAGGACCAGGTGAAGGAGCCGGAGCTGCCGCCCGCCTGCCAGGACGAGGACTCCGACAGCTTCGTCGCCGAATAGTCGCCTGCGCCCTTGGGCGACTGGCCCGAGCCCGCGGAGGCGGCGGTGACCGCCAATACTGTGGCATTGGTGGCGGCGCTGCCGGTCTGGTGCAGGAGTTGGGTGGATGGCCCGTCCTGCGCTCCGGTGAGCAGGGTTTTCGCTGAGACGGTCTGGTTCTTGACGTCGTTGTCCGACGGCAGAGGCATCTGGGTCCGGCACTCCGCCTTGTCCGGGGTCGTCAGCACGCATGCGGGCAACTGCACGATCCGCAGACGCTGGGACCAGCCGCCGCCGATCGCCGAGGCGAACGCTGAGTAGTCCACACTCAGGCGTGCCGCGCCCGGGGTTTGAGCCGCAGCTGTCAGGAGGACACCGGTGACGCCTGCCTTGCGGGCCGCCTTCTGGTCCAGCACTGTGACCTGCGCGTCGCCCGCTGCCGCTCGGTCGGTCAAGGAACGCTGCTTGGCGGCGGGTGCGGCCGGTGCCAGCGTGACGGGGACGCCGGCCGGTGCGGCGGCACGTTGTGTGCCGGGCTTGAGGCTGATGGAGGCGGCGCCGTGTCCTGGCCAGTCGGCCTTCCGTTCCCCAGTGGCCCGTTCGGCCTGGGTGGCGTTGGCCTTGCGCTCCTTGGCTACCTTGGCGCGGGCTTTCTTCGCACCGGGCCCGTCGAAGGCCTTGACCTTGGTCGACGGTGTCTTGGGCGTGTCGGGCCGTCCCAGGCCGCCTGCCTCCGCGGCCTGGGCCACTTGCGCCAGACCGGTGGGCACGAGAAGAGCCAGCGCCAGGGACTGCGCGAGCAGCCGGCCTGCGCGGCGTGGCATCCTCTCGCTTCGCCGCCTTGAGGTGCCTATGCCAAAAGCCATCTTCCGCCCCACCCAAGTTCCAGAAGTTCAAGAAGTTCCGCACGGCGTACGCGTTGCGACGCCGGGTCTGCCGCGTTCGTCGGGTGCGGGCAGCCGCATCGGCGGCTGCCCGCACCCCTCGCCTCGTCAGTCGGCCACGGTGTCGCCGATCTGTTCCGAGGAGGCCATCGCGCCGGCCCAGACGCGGGCCTCCTCGAGGCTGGCGGGCAGGTAGTGCTGCCAGGTGTCCTTACTGAGCCCCTTGCCGAGGGCGAAGTCTCCCGAGCCCACCTTCGCCGTAAAGGCTTGGGGGTCGCCGTTGAGGTTGCGGCTCAGGTAGAGGCTGATCGTCCCGGACGGGGCATCGAAGACGCCGGTGAGGCGGACCATGCCATCCATTACGGCCTCCTCGCTGGAGGCGACCGCGTCGAACGTGCCGTTCGCGTTCAGCCGGCCGAAGCGCCAGTATCCCGTCGGTTCGGTCTTCTCCTCCATGGCTTCCGGGTCCCAGCCGGTCTTGTCCGCGCCTCGCTCGAACCAGATCCCCCACGCAGAGCCGTCCGCCGTGCGCTGGCCGAGGACCTGGCCGGTGTAACCGACCGGCTTGGCCAGGAGCTTGTCCGAGTCCAGGTCCACCAGCGCCGTGGCCGTGAACGAGCCTGTGTCGTCGACCACCGGTCCGGAAGCGACAGCCGCGTCGTCCGTGCCGTCGAACGCGATCACCTCACCAGCCACCTGCGCGCCGCCGGTCAGGGACAGCGACCGGTCGTAGCCGGAGGTGTCCGGGACGAGGGTGCCGCTGCCGCGGTCGGCCGACCAGTTGGCGACCAGTTCCACCGCCGCGCGGTCCGGGGAGTTCATCAGCCGAGCCTCATCGGCGATCAGCTCGTCGGTCAGGGCGTCCTGCCAGACAGTCACCTCGTCGATGGAACCGGCGAAGTAGTCGGTGTAGGCGTCGCGCCACAGCACGCGGCCGATCTGCAGACCGCCTTCTGCCGCCCACGCTGCGGACACCGTGTCGCTGCCCTGCAGCCGGCCGTTCACATAGAGACGGATCTGCTTCCTACTCGCGTCATACACCGCTGCGAGATGGGTCCACACGCCTCGAGAAGCAGGCTGAGTCGCCGTCACCTTCTGCTCGCTGATGTTGCCATCGGCCGCGTCCTTGGGGGACGTGCTCAGCGTCCACGTCTTGTCCGCTTCACGGTAGGTGAGGTAGAAACCGCTGTAGAAGCCGCCGTCTTGTCCCAGGACCGTCTGGTTGCGGGCCACACCCGGCTTGAGCATGGCCCACGCGGAGACCGTGTAAGAGGCACGGGTGTCCACCACCGGTGTGTTGGTGGCGGCGTAGTCCGCGGTTCCGTTTAGAGTCAGTCCCTTGTCCGTGACGGGCGTCGCACGTGGGTTGCCATCGTCGTCGTGGGTGAGCAGACCACGGCGCCCGCGCTCGTCATCCCGTACCGCCCCATGCAGGGTTGCGTCGTCGGGGCCGTCCACGGTGGCGGAGTCGGCTGCCGCCCCAGATGCCTCGTCGAAGTGGTACTCGCCGACCGCCTTGCCGCCCGAGGCCACGATGAAGTCCGTCACGGACTGCCCACCCCAGCCGAGACTGTCCTTGGCCCGTGCATACACGTGGTACAGCCCGCTTCGACCGGGCGTGACCGTTGCTGTGGCCGTGGCGCCCTTGATCTCGCCCGACCAGGCGGCATCGGAGGACAGCCTGTACTGGTAGGCGGTGTTCGCGTCCCCGGCGGCCGGCTTGAAGGTGAGGGTCGCCGGAACCCCGGGGCCGCCACCGGCCACACAGTCCGTGCTCTCGTCCACCTCGTTCTCGACGCACTCTGCGTAAGGGGCGGAGATGCTGACCTGCGGCGGCTTGGGCGGCATGGAGTCGATACGGAAGTAGCAGAACCCGGAAGGGGCGCTGGTCAGGTGGCTGGAGCCGTAGTACGACCACGTCCAGGCGTGGTACCTGTACAACTTGCCATCGGCGAGAGTCGACCAGTTCAGTGACACAGGGCGTCCGTCCTGGGCATAGGTGGTCGTGGGTGCCAGGGAGCCGTTGCCCGGGGCGACGTCCGTCCAGGTCTTGTCCGTGTTCTGCACGTCTACGTCGAAGTAGACCCGCAGGCGTGCGTCCTCTCCTCCGCCCGACTTGGCACGTGCTGTCGCCTTCAGCAAGGGGGTGGGGTCGGACATGATCGCAGGGTCGCTCTCCCTGGTGTTGCAGACCGGGGCCGTGCCGGTCCCGCCGCCCTGCAGTCCGACGGCACCTGGTTTCTCCGGCAGGCCCACGTAGTCGACCGCGAGGACCGCGTTGTCCTTGAACCGCTTCCACGCGGCGGTGTCCGACTCGTCGTGGGCGCGCAGTTCCAGTGTCAGTCTGGAGAAGTTGCCGGCCGCGAAGCTCTTCACGGTCGGGGTGAGGTTCTCGTTGGATTCCTCGGGGTTGTCGTTGAACTCGATCGGTGCGTCCGGCGAGTCGGGGTCACAGGCCGAGCCTCGGCCGGCGGACACCCACCGGTCGACCATCCAGTCCAGCTCCTTGGGCCGGGAGGACCAGGTGGTGGCCGAGGAGATGTTGTTCGTGCGGACCAGGTCCACCCAGCGCGGATCACACTGGAATGCCCACGGCTCCGTCACCCGGAACGTCGCGTCGAGAACCTGCTTGCCCTTCAGGTTGGCCGGTGAGAACTCGAAGTACAGACGCTGGACATAGCCCGGACCGCAGTAGTAGCCGTTCCAGGAGCCGCACTTGCCCACGCCTTTGCCCTGGCCGTCATCCCCGTTGCCCCAGCCGTAGGACTCGTAGCCGTCGCTGCGCAGCAGTGTGCGCTCCGACTCGCCCCAGGTCACGGTCGGGTCGATGAACAGCGGGAACGCCGACTCGTCGGTGGTGGTCAGCATGTCCGTGTCCGGGATCACCGACAGCGAGCCGTCTCCGACCTGGACGTCCATCCGGGCCACCGTGTCGCCCTGGCCCGGTTCCAGGCCCGAACCGGACGGCGCCGACTCCGACGGGTCCGCGGGCTCAGCCGTCGCAGTGGAGTCCGCGGTCACCAGCTGGGGTTGCGCACCCCCGGCGGTGTTCTGCCCGGCCGAGTCCCACATCCTGGCTGGCGGCGCCTTGAACACGGTGTTGCCGTTGCCGTCGAGGGCGGCCAGGTTGCCGGCCGCGCCCTCACGGACCGTGAGGTGACTGGTTTCCAGGCCGAAGGTGAGCCGTTCCAGTTCGTCGCTGGCCGCCGCCTCGGGCGTCTTCACGACGAAGACGGGCTGGAAGCTCTCCGGGGTCGCGGTGACCTGCAAGTCGACGCCCGGCAGCACTTCCGAGTAGACGGCACGGGAACCGTCCAGACTGGGTACGGGCAGCTTGCCCGGCCAGTCAAGGCCCAGGGACCGACCCCCGTCCTCGATCCGCGCGAGCGGGCCGGCCTCGCCGCCGCCGGAGAACGACATGCCAACGGCGGCGCCTTTCGGCCCTACCGTGCCGTCCGACCGCTTCTCCAACGTTGCGTCCGGCGCCTTCCAGCCACCGCCCGACGTCTGAACCCGCACCGGGACCGCCGACTCCTCCAACGTGAACGTCGAACCGTCCGGATTGGCGAACACGGTCGACTGCTCCGTACGCTCTCCGACCACCTCGACCCGCTCACCGGACTCCTGGGCCGCCGCAAGGGCCTTCTGCCCCTCCGACAGCTGCAGATCGGCTGCAGCGTCACCGGCACCGTAGGCCAGGGGCCCCGGTACGAGGGCCGCGACCACCGCAGCACACACGACCGCGGCCATGCCCCCAGCAGCCCTGCGGCCGCCCTGTCCAGCGGGTCTCCCCGCACGGGCCTCCGGTCTGGGCATCCCTGCTCGCCCACCACGCAACCGAGTCCACATCCCCGCCACACCCCGCCCACAAGATTCACAAAGTAGCCAGGAGTAACTAACGCCTCAGCAGAACGCCAGGTCAACAGGCAGGAAACGGACAACAACACGCCAAGTTCCGGAAGGCTACGTGAGGAACCCGACGTTTAACCAGGGTTGTACGCAACAAGATCACAGTTGCGCATCTGTACACACGGCGTTCCGGCTCCATCCCCCGGCGCGGTACGCCCCCGCAGCGAGCGTTCAGATCAGGATCGCCCAGCCCACTTGTGGATAGAGTCCAGCGATTCTCGGTGACACTGCGCGGGAGCTGGCCGTCGACGCCACCACTCGCGCGGGCCGGGCAGGCGCCTCCTACACGCGGACCTGGGCGAAGCCTCGAGGATCACTCGTCAGGCCGCCCGCAAGCGGTGGCCGGAGGCGATCGGCACGCACTGGTCGCTCTACCTCCTGACCGGCAAGAGCAGCCCGCACAGCAGGGCCGTCCAAGTGCTCCGCAGCAGCAAGCAGCAAGGCGATCGAACCCGGGCGCACCGCCCTGCGCGGCCGCTCGGACGTCGGCCGGCTCGCTGGCGAGCTGGGCGAGGTCCGGCTTCGGGCGCAGCAGAGCGAGCAGGCTTCGTTGACAGTCATCGGGTAGGAGGAGCCCGTGCGGTCCGCGCCGAGGCTCGGTCCGCGTCCCCGGCTGGGACGACGCACTGTCGACGGCACTCGGCGGGCGTGGTTGGTTTGCATCCAAGAACGAAGAGGATTCGTAACTAAAGCGTCGTCATTCTGATCAAATATGCATCCAAAAGCGAAGGGGTCGACCTATTGCAGGGTCGACCCCTTCGCGTGCCATTTCGCGCGCCAACGCGTCAGGCTTGTATTCCCTGTTCAGCTGGTTGGAGCCAAGGAAGCAGGGCACCGTCGCACTGGCGGCGGTGGTATGGGAAGCATGGCGGCCCGAATGGCATCTATTCCATCAACCGCGAGACGAAGCAGTTCAAAGCGTTTGTAGCTTACCGCCGTCAGGGCAGATCGCCAGCGGATACGCCTGGTCAGAGGTTGATCGAGAATGTCTCAATCGGATTGCGGGAGATTTCCGCATTGGGACGGTTCTGAAAGTCGGAGGCCTGCGTACCGCGATGTCGAGCTGGCCCGGCAGCGGACGCCCGTGGCGGCCGGGCCTCGGCCCACTGGAACTGGCCACCGAAGTGGTCCAGATGCGCACGGCCTGCTGGATCGTGATCGCGTACCTGTCCGGAATGAGGGACGCCGAGGTCCGGGAGCTCGCCCCCGACTGCGCGTTCACCGAGGACGGTCCGGACGGCCGTATCCGCCACAAGCTGCGCGGCCGGGTCCTCAAGGGCCGCAAGCTGACCGGTGAGGAAGCCGAATGGGTCGTGCTCGATGTTGTCCACCGAGCCGTCGCGCTGCTCGCCGCCGTCAACGACGACCCGACCCACCTGTTCGCCCACAAGGGCATGACCAGCAACAGCCTTGTCCTGTTCGGCTCGGTCAACAGACGCCTGAACGACTTCCGTGACCACCTCAACGAGCTGTTCAGCACCCCGGACACCCCCTACGTGCCGCTTCACACGGCCGCCCGGGCGCCGGATAACGACACGCCCGCTCACGACGAATCGGAGGGTGAGGAAGGGGAAGCGGAATGCGTGCCGTGGCGACTGAACACCCGGCAATTCCGCCGCACCCTGTCGAAGGCTATGCGGGCACCTCTTCCTCCGGGTTTGCCGCCGAGGTCGCCGCCGAACGCGCCATCGCCCAGCTGGACTACGTCGAGGACCTCTACCGCGACTGGAACGACGGCCACCGCACCAGCGGCGGCGCCGCCAGCCGCGTAAATGCCGAGTTCGACCGCATCCGCCGGGAACTGGGCGACCTGCCCGGCATCATCGCCAGTCCCGCTCGGCTACGCATCATGCTGCAACACCTGACGAAGACCCTTCACCCAGGCGTCCTCAACGACTGCTTCTATCAGCCCTCCACCGCTCTCTGCGCAAAGCGAGCCAAGCACGCGGGCCGCCCCTTGCCGCTCCTGACCATGTGCCTGACCTGTCCCAATGCCCGCCGCTCCAGCGTCCACCTCCCGCGTCTGACTACCGCCCGCGCCCAGGCCCAGCGCCCGCTCGACGCCCCGGCAGGGCTGTCCCGCCTCCAGACCGCCGCGCTGACCACGCACATCGCCGACCTCGACCACGCCATTGCAGAACTCACCGCCACCGGAACCCCCGACGCATGAATGACCTTTCGGCACTGCGGCTGCGACACGCCCTGGAACACGCCGGCACTCCCGTGCGGCCGGGCACCGACCAGGCTGTCGTGCACGCCTTCGAGCGGATCGTGACAGGCAGCCCCGAACACACCAGCGGCGCTCTGTCTGTCTCCACGCTGTGCACGGAAGCCGGCATCTCGCGCGCCACCTACTACCGCTCACCCCTGGCGAAGATCATCACCGAACTGCTCCGGACACCGGACGCGCCCCGCCCGCAGACGGACACCCTGACGGCGGACATCGCCCGCCTCAAGAAGGCCGACCGGACGCTGCGTTCGCAACACGCGGCCGAGCAACGGGAGGCGCGCGCAACCATCGCCGCCTACGCCAACCACATCCAGGCTCTGAGCCTGCGAAACGCCGAACTCGAAGCGGAGAATGCCACCCTGCGCGAAGCCCTCCACCGCGGCGGCTCCGTGGCATCCCTCCCCGTGACGGATCGAATGCTGCCGCCGGAATGACTGCCGCGCCTCTACTTCCTGCGAGGGCTTCTCTGCCCTTGATCAGGGAAAATAGGGCTGCCTTGAGGCCGGGTGCCGGGCAGTATGACGGTGTGGCTGATCTCCTGTGGGATGACGTGAAGTGCTTCTTCGATCCGGACCTGATGGGATCGCTACCGGACGTGAGTGTCCCTGATGCCTCGAGGAATAACTGGCAGGACGTACTGGATCTCGTCGTGGAGAAGGGCTGGAAGTGCCAATACTCCGAAGGAGAGAGGGTGCTTCCCCTGCCATGCCCCGGGCGGAGGCTGCACTGTCTCGACCAGCGGGTACTGAGTGCCCGAGCCAGCGTGTCTGGCTGAGAGCTGATGTGCTGGCGATCTTCCGCTTCTACTCAGACGAGGAGATCGATTTCGACGTTGATCTGCGCGAGTTGCAGGGGCAGGAGCGACTTGAACTTTTCTGCGGCTTCTTGCGGGACATCGGGCGGCGGTTGGGTTACTGGCTCTAACAAAAGCTGCTGATCATGAGGCTGTCGGCCTCTCCGGCCGTATGTCTGGGTATGGGAAACCGTCAGTCGCGACCGTGGATCGTGTCGGATGAACTGTGGTCGCTGATCGAGCCGTTGCTGCCGAAGCCGGGTCCGAAGAAGGCCAAGGGCAGACCGCGGGTGCCGGACCGGCAGACCCTGTGCGGGATCCTCTTCGTCCTGCACACCGACATCCAGTGGGAGTACCTTCCCCAAGAGCTCGGCTTCGGTTCGGGCATGACCTGCTGGCGACGCCTCGCGGCATGGAACGAGGCCGGCGTCTGGGACCAGCTCCACCAACTGCTGAACGAGCTGCGGTCGAAGAACCAGCTGGACTGGGAACGGGCGGTGATCGACTCCTCGCACGTCCGGGCAGCCCGACGGGGCCCGAAAGCGGGCCCAGCCCGGTCGACCGCGCACGGCCGGGCAGCAAGCACCACCTCATCGTCGACGGACAGGGCATCCCGCTCGCGGTGTCCCTGACCGGCGGAAACCGCAACGACGTCACCCAACTCGAGCCGCTGCTCGACAAGATCCCCGCCGTCGCAGGCAGGGTCGGCAGACCCCGCCGACGCCCCGACGCACTGCTGGCCGACCGCGGCTACGACCACGACAAATACCGCCGCCTGCTCTGGCAACGAGGCATCCGCCCCGTGATCGCCAGACGGGGCGAGCCCCACGGCACCGGCCTGGGCACCTTCCGCTACGTCGTCGAGCGCACCATCGCCTGGCTCCACGGCTTCCGCCGCCTACGCATCCGCTGGGAACGACGCGACGACATCCACGAAGCCTTCCTCGGACTCGCCACCTGCCTGATCACCCACCGCCACGTCCAACGCCTTTGTTAGGACCTCTTAGGGCAGGTGAAGTCCAGTGCGTCCCAGTCGGCCGCCACGTATCGGTCCTCTCGTCGACGATCAAAGGTCAACCATCCCTGCGGTGGAGGTGGTTGCAGTGTGGCACCGAGCACTGACACAGCGCGCTCGGCCGCTGGTCACCGGTTTGGCTTTGCCCGGCTCCTCGGCCCGCCCTGCCCCCGTACGACGACCTGGAAGCCCCGCTTGCTAAGTTCAACCGACCCCCGGGCAGGCGGGGCTGGCGGACGTTGAAAAACGGCACCCCGTGCGACGTTGCTCTCCCGCCGTAGCGACGAGCTGCGCACTCGGTCAAAACCCGGGCGGTGACGCGAAAAATGACTACGCTGGCCGCGTTGTGCGGGCTGTGACCCATCTGATGCCGCCCGTCCACTGCCGCCGCTGAATCCTCGCGGTCCGGCCCCACCCCTCACCACGATCCCTTGCACAAGGGCCCCGCTGCCGTCGGCACGGGGCCCTTTGGCATGCCCGAAAACCACCGAACCGGAGGCAGTCCCGTGGCCGAGCCGCGCTTCACCGACCCCGAACTGACTGCGATCTGGGACTTCCTGCGCCCCAGTCCCAGCCCGGCCCCCGCCGCAGACCTCGCCCGAGCCCCGCACCGGCGCACGCCCGATGCCCAGGAGATCGCCGCCCGGGAGGGTCTCGATCTCGGTCTGGAACTGCGACACGCCCTTCGTCGGCGCCGCCAGCCGTCGAAGGCACATCCTCGGCTTGCCCCGCCGGCGGCAGGGACCTCCGGCAGCCCCACGCGGCAGCCAGGCCCCGCAACCACCCGCGCCGTGGAACGCTCCCGCGTGATGCGGCGCATCGCCCAGTTCGCGCCCGGGCTCCGTCACCACCAGCTCCGCGAACGCACGACCGCATGGGACGCACTCCAGCTCACGCCACCGGAGCTGGAGACCTGGATGAGGGCACTGGGCGTAGACGGCGCCGCGACCGTACGGGCGTGCCGGGCCTTCGGTATCGGGCCCGCCGCCCTCGATGTCGTCCTCGGCGGCCGGCAGGTCCGCCGCCGGCTGCGCGAGGGCATGACGGTCACCGCCCTGCTGGCTCTGGCCGCCGAGCGCGGCATCGACCTGCGCCGACGATGACCCACGACGAGCCGCAGGCAACGCCTGCCGGCGAGTCCGGCCGTCCGAGCTGGGCAGCGGCGGGCCGCCTACCGGGGGCCCGACTCAATAGAGGTCTACAACGACCTGGCCGTCGGCACGTACACCTGGGTTCCCGACGACGCTCACCCCGGCCCCGCAGCCGCCGAGATGGAGAACCTGCCCGCCCCCTGGCCCACGGACTGGACGCTGTGCCTGGACGTCGAGTGCGGGATGCGCGACGAGACCGTGCTGCACCGGCTGTACGGCACCGATCCCGTGCTCAGCTGAGCACGGGATCGGTGATCCTCGCCGGGCGGCCCGCGCTGCGCGAGCGGCATGCTCGCGCAGCGCGGCCTCGGAGGGTGGTGGCGGGCCTGCGGGCGTCAGGTGGTGGTGGGCCAGGTCCGCAGCAGAGCGGCGATCTTCCCTGCGGTGCAGGCGGGGTCAAGGAGCAGGTCCTTCAGGGCGATGGCGTCCTCACGGCCGGGTTTGACGGAGATCCCGGCGGCTTCGAGGTACATGACGCCGGACGCGGCGGCGACGGCCATGTTGGAGCGCTCCAGCCAGCGGCACCGGCCCAGGGCGTGCACCAGGGCGGCGGCTTTGGCGTAAGGGCCGCCGTAGACGGGCTGCTCGAACAGTTCGGCGCGGTGGCGGGCGACTGCCGAGATGGGAACGCCGTAGTCGTCGGGGGCTGGATCGTGCGCCCCGGCGGCCTCGGCGACGTGCAGGATCCAGGGAACGTCGATGTGCAGGTCCATCAGGCCGCGCGTGCTCCCCTGGGTGTTTGCTGGGCTTGTTCGGCCTCGTCGAAAACGGCCTGGTGTTCGGCCAGGAAGCGGGCGGCCGCGTCCACCGCTCGGGCGCGCAGGCCGCTGGCATCGTCCTGTACCAGCCTGGCGAGGTAGTCCCCGATACTCAGTCCCAGGTCGGCGGCGCGTTTCTTCGCGAGTTCCGCAACGTCCTCATCCACGCGCGCGCCCTAGCTGTGTCTTCGCCATACCAGCATGGAACAGGTGTTACCGGAACAGGAGGGTGCTGACCCGGCGCTCTCCGTCCAGTCCCCGTCGGAGGGGGGCGGGTGACCAGGCCCTCATGACCAGCGTCCAGTCGCCGGCCAGCCACTCGGGGCGGGTCCTCGGTACTGGCGTTGTCACCGCTGGCCCGGGAGGTCGCACAAGCAGCGGGAACGCACAGCCTTCAGGGTGCTCGCAGGTTCGGCGCGCGCGGGCGGGGGTGAGCTGCCGCAGGTGAGCGCGGCCGGGCCGGTGCCGCCCTGGCGGAGCCTGCCTCACTCGGGAAGACGCTCCAACCAGGTCTCCAGAGTTGCAGTCATCGCTCGCAGCTCTTGCATGAGTCCCACGACGTCGTCCTGGCTGGAGAGCCGGCCGGTCTCGCCGGTCGCCTCGACCTCGATGTGGGGCGCACCCGGCGCGCCGTCCGGCCACGTGCCGGATGTCAGGGTCAGCATGAACTCCAGCCAGCCCGCCCGGCCGTGGCGGGGAACGGCAAGGCCGGCCCCATCACCATGTGCACGACGTCCTCGAGAGACGCGGCACCTGCGTCTGCCTGGTGCTTCCAGCCGCACCAAGCAGGGCAGGTTAAGGGCGGAAGGGCCGGTTGCGCCGTGGCAGTGTCCACGACTGTGCATCATGCCTGTTACGCCACTTTCTGTACCGGAAGGCACGCCGGAGGCTCCCGTGAGCCGACGGGGCGAGGCGGCCAGAGCTGAGCGCGTTGGCGCCGGAACTAGGCCATGTCTCCCAACTGCTCTGGGGTACTGAGACATGAGGGTTTCCGCCGTGCTCGTAGACTTATGACGTGGCATTCATGAGCACCCCGCACTGCTGCTTCCTGTGATCGGAAGGCGCTGAGGGCGATGCCAGACGGCGTCGCCCTCCTTGGTGTGCCTGCTGCGCGAACCACGTCCCGATGCTGCCCGTTCATTTCTGAGGCAGTGACGCTCTGATCGCACAGGCACGATCCCTTTCCTTCACCCCTTCCCAGGAGTGCCTCGTGCCCATGTCGCTTCCCCCTGCCCTCGATCTGTCCCTCGACCTGCTGCGTTGCCCGGCGTGCCGTACGCGCCGCCTGCACCCTGGCCACGGTGCACTGCGTTGCCCGGTGGGCCATACCTTCGACATTGCCCGGCACGGCTATGCCAGCCTGCTGACGGGTACCCGCGCCACCAGCGGCGACGACGCGGCCATGGTCCAGGCCCGGGGCCGCTTTCTGTCCACCGGCGCCTACGCGCCCATCCGCGAAGTCGGGGCCGGCCTGGCGACCGATGTCGTGTCCGAGCAGGGCACGGTGGTGGATGTGGGGTGCGGCACGGGTTACTACTTGGCTGGCGTACTCGACCAGCTGCCTGGCGCCCGCGGTCTGGGACTGGAGACATCGGTGCGCGCGCTGCGCTTGGCGGCCCGTGCCCACGACCGAGCTGCTGCGGTGGCCTGGGACGTCTTCCGTCCCTTCCCGCTGGCCGACGGGGCGGCCGATGTCGTGCTGGACGTGTTCGCCCCACGCAACCCGGCCGAGTTCCACCGCGTGCTGCGTCCGACCGGTCGGCTGATTGTGGTCCGACCCACCGGGCGGCACTTGGCCGAGTTGCATGGCCAGATGCCTGCAATGATCACGATCGATCCGGCCAAGGAGCAGCGCCTCCGCCGAGCGCTCGACCCCTTCTTCGAGGCCGTCGTCACCGAGCAGGTGGAGTACTCCGTTCCCTTGACCAAGCTGAATGCCCTGGACCTGGTTGGGATGACGCCGAGCGCACGCCACGTGAGCCGCGCAGACCTCAACGACGGCGGCGTCCTGCCCGATCAGGTCACTGTCTCCGTGCTGGCCACCGCCTACCGGCCCCGGTGACCACGAGCGGGCGCATGCGCCTGCTGACCGACGAGCAATGGACACGCCTGGTGCCCTGCCTTCCCCGCAGCGCGGGGAAGGCAGGGCGTCCGTTCGCCGACCACCGCCGCATCGTCGAAGGGATCATTTATCGGTACCGCACGGGCATTCCCTGGAGAGATCTGCCCCGCCAAGCATTCGGCCGCTGGGCGGGCCCGGACACCGACAGGGGTGGAGAGGGTCCAAGGACGCGATGAGCACCTGGGTGGGTAGAGGGCCGGGGCGTGTCACACCGCGGGCCGGTCCGCGCGGAACGCGGTCCCCAGGAGTGTGCCGGCGACGCGCGGTCCGCGCGCTCAGTTCGGCCGCTCGTATTCGTCGACCGTCCCGTCTCCGTTGTCGTCGTACATGTAGTCGTAAGCATCGCCGTAGTTGTGCCGGTAGCGCATACACGTGCCCTCAGCGCGCAGTTCGGGCTCGCCGTCGTAGTAGTCGAGGTGGAGGGTGACCCGGATGCCGTCGTCGAGGGTGGCGGTGATGCCGTTGTCGACCTTCTCGACGGTGCGGCCGTCCTCGCGCCAGGTGGCCCGGAGGGATGCCAGCGCCGCGCGGTAGTCGTCGTCGCTGGCGAAGTCCAGGTCCCAGGTCAAGATGGGTTCGGCCCGGCTGACGCCGGTGTCGTCGAACCCGAAGCCGTCCACGCACGAGCTACTGCCCTGCCGGGAGGCGTACGGCTCCTTGGCCGGTACAGGGGAGAGCGCGCGGTAGGCATCCTCGCCGGCCCGGGTGGTGGCCCGGACATGGTCACGGAACTCCTCAGTACTGTGAACGGGCCCTCCTTGTACCGTCTCGCACGCCTTGGCCGTCAGCCCGATGAGAGCCACCAGGGCGACACCGAGCACGGGGACCACGATCTTCGACTTCATGCCGTCGATCAAAGCCGCCGGGCGGAACGCGGGACAGCGCTCTGCTACTCAGCCAGTCTGAGCAGCAGCACCCAGACCATGTTGTCCAGCCACGGTGAGGGCTTTTCATACGTGACGGCCGAGTCCCACGACCTCACATCACAGCTCCAGAAGGCGGCCGCGTGGGACGTCGCGTTCAAGGCCGGTTCACCGCGACGGGTCGCGCCGTTGCCACGCCTGCTCGACTGCGGCGAAGAAGTCGGCGTGCCCCTGTCGCTGCTGCCAGGTGAACATGATCGCCGGATTGCCAGCCACCGTCTTCTCCGGCGACATCGACGCTGCCCGAAGCGAACCGTCATCCTGCGCTGTCAGCAAATGTATGTGCCCGTTCACCTGACAGGTCGGTTCCCTGCGCGGGATTTTCAGTACGTCGCCGAGTAGAACCGTGCTGCTCCGGTTACCTCCCAGTCGCGCGACCAGCGGTCGCTTGAAGTCCACTCGATCCTCGTGCAACGTCACCGTCGCCATATAGCCCTTGAACACTCGCGGCTCTCCACCGCCCTTGGACAAGTCCATGCGTGGCAGTGTGCCCTCTAGTACTCCAGTGCGACTTCGTGATCTATCCGGTCGCGGGTGCGGCGAGTCGTCGCTCGTAGTGGCTGCGCCGGGCTGTGGCCTGGTGGTTCTGCGCCAGTTTGACCAGTGCAGCAGCTTGCGCGGGGATGTATTCGGTGGGCTCAGCAGGGTGCCGAGCAGGTGGCGGATTTCGGGAACGGTCAGGTCGATAGAGTCTGAACTGCGAGCGGTCCGGTTCGGTTGTGCGGTCCTGGCTGGTGTCGCGTCGGCAGCGAGGGCGGCCAGGAATGCCAGGGCGAGCACGGCCAGCGTGATGTGCCGATGCCAGGCGGCCCAGTGGCGGACCTGGTAGTGATCCAGGCCGATCTGGCCTTTCGCGGCCTGGAAGCACTCCTCGATGCACCACCTGGTCCCGGCCACCCTGACCAACTCGGACAGCGGCACCCGTTTTGGGGACCAGCACAGGTAGAAGGCGAGTTCGCCGCTGCTCGGATTGCGGCGGATCATGCTGCCCTGCTCCTTGTGGGTGGTGTGGTCGGTGCCTTCGAGGGATTGTGCGGAGGGCAGGAGCGCCAGGTCGAGGAGGGTTCTGAGGGTTTGGCGGTCGAGGCCGCTGTCGAGGTGGAGGGAGCGCCGTAGGAGGGCTCCGACGTCCTTGGGGTCGGTTGCGAAGCGCACACGGGCCTCCAGGCAGATCTCGCCGAGTGGGGCGGGACATCGGACGCCGGCATCGCCGAGCAGGTCTTCGAGCTCGTTGCGATCGCCCAGGGCGACTGGGCGCATCAGGCCGTCGCGAGAGCGGTCGGCCCCGCATCGGCCCGCGAGATCGAGTCAGCGCTTGAGCCCGTCGATGAGGCCGGAGCGATCCAACTGATGACCAACATGTCGGCCTTCGATCTCGTCTACTCGCACCACCCTCTCCGGGATCCCGATCACGCCAGGCGGGCAGCCACGCGGGGGGCGAAACTGCTCGGTCGGGGCACGAGCTGGGTCACGAACACTGAGGCGATAGGCAACAGCCGCGCGTGGACGCCCGTCACCCGGCACGGCATCGACGTCGTCGTTGCCGGAACCATCGCCGAGTTCTCCGTGTTCCTTCTCACCCTCGGCGACGACTAGTGCC
>NZ_BEWB01000029.1 GCF_003112555.1 Streptomyces coelicoflavus
ACTAGTCAGGGAGCGGTTCTTCTGTGAGGTATCGGCGCTGGGTAGGAAACACGATGACGTCTACATCGGTGGCGGTGTCGCTTAGGGCCCAGTGCTCGGATCGTCGTGGCACCGCTTGAAGAGGCCAGGCTCGTACTTCGAGCCTCACCCTGTCGATGACGCCGTGAACGGCGGAGTCGAATACCTCCAGGTGCACGCTTGCCCTTGGAGCAGGTTCCGCAGGGTCTGCGGTCCAGTCGGCAACGGTGTTGCTGGCGGCCCAGCGGAAGAGCGCAGTCTGACCGGGACGAAGAACGTGCTCCCGGTTCAGGTAGCTCCTGTCACTGCGCCACTCCGAGGCAGTCGGTGGGACCGGGATCATCTCGCCTGGTAGCAGGGGCGACTCACCCGTGATGAACTCGCCCTCAGTGCGTGTTTTCGAACCCTTCAGTTCGACGTCGCTCCAGCGGATACCCGGCGTCAGGCCGGGCTAGGGCGATCGGATCACTCTGAGTGCGGGCAGTATCGAGGAGATGAACCTCAAGGACGCCGAGCAGGGAAGAGAGGGGTATGCCGATAAGCGGCGATATTGCTACTTGGGTGGGTTCGGCCGGGACGTGGGCTGCGCTGGGGGCCGCAATCTACGCAGGGCGAGCTGCCTTTCACTTGCTTCGTGTAGAGCAGCAACGGGATCTGGAACAGGAGCAAGATCGCCGTTCTGCCCAAGCGTCCGGCGTCGCCGGATGGACTGGTTACCAACCGAACGCGGACCTTTTGTCAAGCATGGCCCTTCCCCCGGACGCCGCGTATCCCGACGTCTATCTCATCAACAGTTCCAGGCTCCCCGTCTACGACCTTCGGCTATACCTCTGGGTGGATTTTCAGGACGGCCCCCTGCTCTGGCAGATCCGTGCCGCGGTTCCTCCGACGCTTCAGCCCGTGAAGGTCAGTTCCTTCCTGGGCGCACGTGAACGTGAGGCAGCCGTCATGGCTCGGGTGACCGGCGTCTCGGTGGCCTTCAGGGACGCCGAGGGGAACTGCTGGCAGAGATCGCGGGACGGCCTGCTTCATCAAGTGCCTCCGTCTGAGCATCAGCTGCGAACCGTGCGGGACAGAGGGGAGAGTGTTGTGGCCGTGCATGTCGATGCCGTCAATCCTCCCCCGTTGGCGTGACGCCCTGAGCTCACTTCAACAGATTCGGAAGACGATGACACCTGGTAACCCCGAATGTGCGCGCCGCCCGAACATCGGGACGCGGGCTCTGGTGCCCCATGGACCGGAGCTCAGGAGGTAGGGCTCAACTGGCTGGCACCGGATTTCTTGGCCAGCTGGGGGTGGCGCCTTTCCGGGCCAGGCGCCTGGTCATGAGGGTGATGGCAGCCCAGGTGATCAGGGTCTCGGAGTGCTGGACGAGCCGTTCGTAGTCCCGGGCATGGCGGCGGGCGTGCATCATCCACGCAAGCGACCTTTCGACGACCCAGCGGCGGGGCAGCACGATGAAGCCGGAGGTGTCCTTGGGGCGGCTGACGGGCTTGATGGTGAGGTTGAGGTGCTGCTTTGCCCAGTCGATGAGCTTCCCGGCGTAGGCGGAGTCGGCCCAGACGATCGTGATCTCGGGGTGCATGAGGCGGAGGCGGAAGAGGACTTCCTTCGCCGCGGCGGCGTCGTGCAGGTCGGCGGGGGTGACCATGACCATAAGGGGGAGGCCGCGGGTGTCGACAACCAGGTGGCGCTTTCGGCCGTTGATTTTCTTGCCCGCGTCGTAGCCGCGGGTGGCTCTGGAGACGGTCTCGGCGGCTTTCACGCTCTGGGAGTCGATGACCGTGGCCACCGCGCGGGGGCCTTTGCCCATGTCCCGGCGGATCCGGCCGGCGAGATGGTCGCGGATCTGGCCGATGATCCCGGCGGCTGCCCAGCGGGCCATGAACCCCCAGACCGTGCGCCAGGGCGGGAAGTCCGCAGGCAGGGCCCGCCATTTGCATCCGGTGTCGACGACGTATCGGATCGCGTCGACGATCTCCCGTCGGGGGTGCTTCTCGGGCCGGCCGCCGCGGCTGGTCTCGCAGGCCGGCTTCGGCAACAGCGGTTCGAGCAGGGCCCATTCCGCGTTCGTGGTGTCGGAGGGATAGCGACGCTGACGCATGACGCGGCTTCCCTCCGGATCAGATGGGGAGGGGTGCCCGGCCTCCGGCCGGGCACCCCTCCCGGTGGTGGTCAGGCAGAGACGACAAGGTCGAGGGTGGATTCGATGGAGTTGAGCTGGGCGACGATGTGGCGTACCCACTTGTCGCCCGGGTGGGCGGCGGCGTGCGGGGCGACGGTGCCGGTGATGAACCGGCGGAACTCGGTGAGCTTCTCGGCGAGCACGGCCCGCTCGTATGCCTCTAGCGCGGCCCGTTCGGCGCCGAGCTGGTAGCCGTCGGCCCGGGTCCAGATCAGCGGTGGCCAGCCGTTCTCGGCGATGATGTCGCGCAGAGCGGCCAGCCCGGACCGGACCTGGCTGGGAGACAGTCCGCTCGCGCGGGTCAACTGAGGGAACAGCAGCCCTGCTGGTCTGGCCTCGAACAACACGAACCGCAGAGTGTCCGCGTGCCGCTGGGCGGCCTCGCCCCGGCGCCGTGAGGCGCGGGGCACTGCTACTCGCCCCGCAGCATGCGGGCGAGCTCGCCGTCCATGTCGACCTTGCCCGTGTCGACCGCGGTCTCGATCCAGTCGAGTGTCGCCCGGACCTTCGCGATGTTCTCGTGCACGATCGAACGTTCGTCCTCGCCGAGCGTGCGGTCGCGCAGGCCGGGAACGGCCCGGCCGGCCGCGGCGACGAACGAGTGGCAGGCGGTGACCAGGTCGAGGAACTCCACCGTCCGGTCGATCTTCTTCACCGCCGGTGCGACCGGGCTGGTGTCCTCGAAATGGTCCCGGGCTTGCCGAGACCGTTCAACCTGGGCATGGTTGACCTGGAAGCGGGCGGTGTCGTCGCTCATCGCCCTGAACGCGACGTCCGGCCGGCGCAGTAGGTTCGTGGCCGCCGTGGTGGCCACGTGCTCGTCGCGGGTGAACTCCTCCACCACCCGGGCCTTGTCCACCGTGGTCACCTTGGCCGTCACCTCGGGCCGTTTCAGGAAGTCGCTGGTCACCGACGCGGCGACCTGGTCGTCCTGGGCCAGCGTGTGGATCGCGGTGATCTTCTCCTTCGGCGTCACGGGCGTCTCGACCCGGTTGCCGACCCGCCGGCTGGCGTCGTCCGGCGTCCACCGGGCCTTGCCCCCGGGTGGCGTGAGGATCGCGTCGAACCGTTCCTGATCGTTCTCGATGTAGGCCAGGATCCGGTGAACGGTGTAGGAGACGCCCCTCTGGCGGCGGTCGGCCGGCCAGCGCGAGGACGTCCACCGCGCCGACTTCACCGTGCTGAACTTCAGGCCGATGTCCTCGGCCAGCCGCGTGAGCGTTGTGGTCACCGACCACTCCGGGTCCACCCCGAACCGGGGATCAGAAACACGCACTGAGCGCCGGGTCACGACCAGCAAATGGAGGGAGATCGGCCCGGCCTGGTATGTGGCAACGCCGCAACCGGGCCAGCGTCACCACGCCCTCGAGCTCCACGGGCGGTACCCGCTCTCGGTAAGGACGGGCCGGTCTCGATCAACCCGAACCATCTGCCCCTGCGGCTCGGGTTGACTGAGACACTGAGGCTTCGCCAACTTGAAGGCGCCGGTCAAAGGGCTGGTGTGACGGTAGTTCGGGATGCTCATGCTGGTCGCGGGCGGCAGTCTGTGCAGTAGATCATCCGTCACCCCGCACCCCAGTGTGACGGTGGTCGGGGGCTGTGAAGCGGGTGCTGCCAAAGGCCGGAGATCTTGGTCGATCAGCTGCGTTGGTATCTGGCTGCCATCGTGTGGAACACCTTCTTCGGTTCCCAGCGCATCTCGTCGAGCATCCGGACGACGCCGTAGGAGCCAAGGTCTTGCTCCCCGGGCCTGCTGTAGCTGGCGAAGGTGAACCAGAGCGCGGTGTCCACGCCTTCCTCCTCGAAGATGTCCAGCAATTCGGTGAGGTAGCGCGCCTGCTCGTCTTCGTCCGGGACCGCGCCGTGAGGCACCTGCCAGGCCATGCCGCCACGTTCTCCCGCGCCCCGGTACGCACAGGTTCCGTACTCGGTCACCGCGACGGGTTTGCCGTGGGCGAGGTGCCCACGCAGCTCGTCACGGAAGCTGTCGGCGTTGTAGGCGGCCCGGTAGGCGTCGATGCCGACGAGGTCGAACGCATCCCAGTCGACGAACTCCCAGGGAGCCGATGCGTAGGTGACCTGCCCGCCGAAGTGCATACGGACGGTCGCGGCGATCTGGGAGAGGAAGTCGTTGAGGCGTTCTTGCACCGGTCCGAGGGAGGACCACCACTCCATGTCGGCGTCGGCCATGGCCCGAAGGCGGTCGCCGTAGGTGTCGCCCGGGAGGAAACCGCCGCAGAACACGCTGATCTCGCAGCCGGCGACGAACACCACCTCGGTGCCGGCCTCCCGTACGGCTTCGGCCCGGGCTGCGCAGTCGGCGAAGAACGGGAGCAACTGGTCGCGGGGAAGGTCCACGGGAAATGGGGCGAACCAGACCTCAAGGCCGGTGTCTGCAGCGTGTCTTGCAGCGATGCTCAACCGTTCGGGCTCTCGTCCCGAGATCCGAACGGCGTCACAGTGGAGATCTCTGGAGATCACCGCCATGTCGTGCCGGACCGTCTCAGAGGTGAAGCTCTTGCGGGAGAGTTGTTCCCCCGGGAGGAACCCTGTGTCGTAGTTGATGCCCCGTGCGCGCACGTCCGTGTCCCTTCACTGCCGTTGCCGTGTTCGAGCAAGTCAAAGCCGCGCTTGGGGTTCTTGGCCAGAGGGCGGCTCCCGAGTGTCGGCCTCGAGGGCCTGTGCTTCAAAAGACTGGCGGAGCCGTACCGGCCCGGGGACCGACGGGGATGGAGCAAGTACAAGGTCCGTGCCACCACCGACGCCATCGTCGGCGCCCTCACCGGCCCTGCCAACGCGCCCCGCACGCTGCTGCTCGGACGCCACGATCACACGGGCGCCCTGCGCTACACCGGCCGGACCCCCCCCTCACCCGCGACGCAGCCATCTCGCTCGCGGAGGTCCTGGCACCAGCGGCGGGCAGTCATCCGTGGACGGGCCGCAGGTTCACCGCCGGGTGGGGTGCGCGCGACGTCCTGGACGTCACTCTCGTCCAGCCCGCGGTGGTGGTGTAGGTGGCGGTGGATGTCGCATGCGACGGGGCCGGCCGATGGCGCCACCCTGTACGCCTGCACCGTGTCCGCCTCGACCTCTCCCCGCGAGCCGTAGCGCCATTCGGCGACTGACAGGCAGGTCCCATGCGGGCCCGCGCTGTCCTGCCGAGGGCTGCCGGAGAGCGATGACATTCGCGTCCGTCCCGGGGCCGCTTCCCGCCCGGCGGGAAAGCGGTAAAGAAAGTTCGGCCACTGCTCCCGCCCGGCGGGACGTGCCGCTGGTTGGCCTCTTCTTGCAGGTCAGGACCGTGTGGCGTGGTCTGCATGACAGTGGATATCAGGGTGATCCGGGCCGGCCAGATGTACCGCTACTACCTCCGCGAGACCGTGGTCGGCGACGGACGCCGCTCGGCGCGCACGCCGCTGCGCGCCGCCCAGGAGCAAGCCGGTGTCCCGGCCGGGCGATGGATGGGCCGGGGACTTGCCGCGCTCGGACTCGCACCGGGCGAGGAAGTCACCGAGGCGCAGCTACGGAACCTGTTCGGCGAGCGCGGCCGCCACCCGGACGCGGACCGGATCGAGGCCGGCCGGCTCGCCCAGGGCGTCTCTCCGAAGAAGGCGTTCAAGGCCGGCGCCCTCGGACGCCAGGTGACGGTGACCGGCGTGGACTTCGTGTTCCGGCCGCAACCGACGATCTACCTCCTGTGGGCGTTCGGGGATGAGGAGACCCGCCTGGTGATCGAGGCCGCGCACGAGCGCGCGATCGAGCGGGTGCTGGAGTGGATCGAGGACGAGGTCGCCGTGATCCGGTACGGCAAGGACGGCATCTACCGGGTGCGGCCGCCCGGCGGTCTGGTCGCCGCCCGCTTCCGCCACTACGAGGCCCGTTCCGGGCGCCCCTTGCTCCATGATCACCTGCTGCTGTCGGTGAAGGGGCAGCGCCTGGACGGGAAGTGGGGCTCGATCCACACCACGGCCCTGCACGAGAACACGGTCGCGGCCTCCGCGCTCTACAACGAGCTGGTCGCCTCCGAGGTCTGCGAGGTTCTGGGGCTGGCGACCGAGCCGCGCACCGTCACCCCGGGACGCCGCCCCGTGATGGAGATCGCCGGGGTGCCGCACGAACTGATCCGCTGGACCTCCCGGCGCAGCGACCAGATCGCCGCCTGCCTGACCGAGCTGGAGCACGAGTACGTCACCGCCGTCGACGACGACGGCGAGCCGCTGTTTCTGCCCGTGGTCTCCGAGCGGGCCCGCGCCAAGATGAACCAGATCGCCGCCCGCAAGACCCGCCCGCCCAAGCAGAAGACCCAGCCGCTCGCGCAGCTGCGCGCCTGGTGGAAGGCGAGCGCGATCCTCACCTCCGGTGTCGCCGCCGACGTCATCACCTCTCTCCTCGAGTACGCCCGCGCCGCAGCCGCCGCGATCCGGGCCCGGATCGCCGCCGTGGTCGACGTCGCCCTGGCGGCCGTCGACGTCACTGCGACCGTGTTCGTGATGAACGACGGCGGCCACTTCCACCGCCGCCACCTCCTCGCCGAAGCCCGTCGCCACCTCGCCCTCGTCCTGCGCGGCCGCCGCCGCGCCCCCGGCCTGGACGACCAAGTAGTGGCCGCCGCCATCTCCACCCACTGCCTGGACATCACCGAGCCGAAGACCGTACGCGGCCTGGAGGCCGGTTACCGCCTCTACACCGCCCGGTGGTCCCTGTCCGACCTCCCCACCCGCCACCGACCTCCGACCCCCGCGCCCGACCCGGACCGGCAACCCCCGGCCGATCCCGGCGAGCCGGGCCAGGAAGCGGGGGAGTGGGAGATCCCCCGCGCCCCGCTCCAGTACGAGCGCGCCGTCATCGCAGGCGCGGTGCTCAGCGAGAAGCTGCGCACCACCACCGTGCGGGGCCGGGCGTACGACGTCGTCGCCCACCAGCAGGCAGCGATGCCCGAGCAGCTGCTCGCACCCGAGCCGGCCGACCCCGAGCACGACGACCAGGAGCAGGAGCCCGGCCGCCGCGAGGCGATGGATCTGAAGGCGTTGCGGGCTCTGCGGGAATCCCGCACGGACGTGGAAGCCCTCGATCTCACCGCCGAACGCCTGCGCCACCTCCAGGACGCGTTCACCGAGGCGGCCGACCGGGCCCACACCACGATGAACCGCTACACGCGCCGCGACGACACCAAACCGCCGTACCCAGTGCGCCCGGACGACCAGCAGGCGCACCGGCCACAACAACCCGGACCGCACCGCGGCCGGGAGGCCGGCCACTGAGTGAACCCGATGGTGCGCACCCGGTGCGGTGGTGCGCACCGATCCACCGAGTGGAGTCCACCGTGGGGGGCCACCCGTGCTCAGAGTCTGAGGGCCAGCGGGCCGGAGTTTCTACTTGCCGGACCTGGAGATAGGTCTGCAGCGTGTCGGGAGCCATGCCGGTGTGCTGGCACTACGCGGTGATCAGCATGGCCGCCATGTTCATGATGCCGGCCGTGTTCTTGGAGGGCCGGCCGTTCCTACGCTGCCCGGTCCCAGTGGTCCGGGCGGGTTTCCTCGTCGGGTGGCTGCTGTGTGGCCTTTTCGCGGGCGCGCAGGATGGCCCAGGCCGGGATGGACAGGCAGGTGAGGTACCAGGGCACGGCCAGATGCTGGGCCACCAGGCTGCTTGGGGCGTGACGAGGAGGTCGAGGGCGGCGGTGGTCATGCCGGCGGCGAGGCTCCAGCACAGCAGGCGCCCGGCCCACCGGGCGGCGAGGGTGAGCCGGTGTGGGGCGGGGGAGTGGTGGCGGGTGGAGCGGGAGCAGGGCATGCGTCTGCCCGGTGCGTTCATCGCAGAGGGGGTCCTTCACAGCAGGGATGGTTGCCGCGGGCTGGGGGACCACGCATGCAGGACGGGGCAAGTGTGCATTCCGTGAATGCCTGAACCCAGGCGCCGCTTGCGTGCGCCACTGCCTCTGAGACAACTCCTGTGGCTAGTGCGTTCATGCCATGACCAGCATGAACGACGCGGTGATCATGCCTCATGGTCGGCTGGAAGGTCTGAACCTGACCAAAAGTGTCCGGTCACTGACCTTGGACCGGCAGAGACAGGGCCTGTTCGAGGGTTTTCGGTCGTGATGCTCGCCAAGATCGGTCAGAAATTTCATCAACTGGGCTTGCTCAACGGCCCTTTTGAAACGATAGGTGTGTGTTTGAACCGGTGAAGCGGCGGGGCGCATTCCGGCCCGCATGCATATGACGTTCGAGGGGACGTCACGCCAGTTTGTGTGCTTCCTGTGACAGCTTGTGTGCCGCTGGTGACCGCTGGGGTCGCCGGGTCTGACTTCCTGTGGGGGGAAGCTGATGCACTCGCGTGCTGCGCGCACGCCCATGTGGCGTGCCCGGAGAACACACAGAACCGCTCCTATTTCGGCGATCACCACCGCTGCCGTGGTGATCGCTGCCGCGCCCGGCCTGGCGGCGACACCGAAGCTGCCGGAGCCGGAGAGTCCGTGGACGAAACCGACGAAGGTCGAGGCCCCGGCGACGCCGGCCGGGAAGACTAAAGCCCCCGGCTCGCAGGCGGAGGCCAAGCCGTCGGCCGAGATGGCCGCCTGGCGCTCAGCCCAGAAAGCCCGCGCCACGGGCGGGAAAGCCAAGAGCTCCGCATCCCAGTCGGCCGTTGCCGAAGCGACGGACCAATACCTGCCCCAGGGGCAAGGCGAGGTTCCCTGGCATCAGATCCTCGACACCCGCCTCAACGACGCGCTCGTGGCGCGGGTGAACATCTCCAACGGCAACCTGATGCTCGCCGCAACCGACTTCGACATCGCAGGCGTCGGCCAGAAGCTCCAGCTCACCCGCACTTACAACTCCCTCGAAGCGCCATGGGGGAAGGTGTCCCAACGCTGGTGGCAGGAATACGAGCGCTACCTCCAGATCAACGACGGCAAGGTCGACGCCTTCGACACCACCGGCAACCTGCTCCGCTTCACCGCCAACACGGACGGCACCTACACCACGCCGACGGGTTACTCGAAGGACCTGAAGAAGAACGCGGACGGCACCTACACCCTGACCGACCGCAAGTCCGGCACCAAGGACACCTACAACGAGCACGGCACCCTGCTCAGGGTGACGGACAAGAACGACGGCACGATCACCGTGGACCAGCACGACGAAGGCAGTGAGCACAAGGGCTTCAAGTTGACGGAGACCCGCTCGGGCCGGTGGATCGACCTGGTCAAGACAGACGCGAGCCAGTGGCAGGCCAAGGACCACACCGGCCGCACCGCCGTCTTCGACCTCGACAGTGCGGGCAACCTCGCCAAGGTCACCGACACCGCCGGCAAGGCCACCGCCTACGCGTACGACTCCTCCCACCGGGTGACGAAGGTGACCACCCCCGAGGGCACGGTCACCCTGTTCACCTACGACTCCCACAACCGCGTCACGTCGATGCAGCGGGCGACGGCATCCTCGTCCGGCGGCCACACGGGCCCGACCTGGCGCTACGACTACACGGCCACCACCCCGGCGGACGCGGGCACGACGACGGTCACCGATCCCGACGGCGACGCCACCAAGTACGTCCACAACGCGGACGGCGAGGTCACCAAGGTCACCGACCCGCTCGGCCACGCCCGCCACTCCACCTACAAAAACCACCTCACCCAGACCGCCATCGACGCGATGGGCACCGGCAGCGACGGCACCGGCGGCAACACCACCACCTACGGCTGGGACGACCGCAACAACCCCGTCTCACAGAAGCTGCCGATGGGCGCGACGGCATCGGTGAGCGCCTACCAGACGATCGCGGGCACCGACCTGCCCAGCGACATGAGCGGCGCCAACGGCCGCAAGGACTCCTTCAAGTACGACACCAACGGCAACACCCTGTCGGTCACCACCTCGGGCACCGCGGGGGCTACCCGCGAGTACACGTACAACGACGCCGACCCGACGTGCGGCGGGTTCGAGGGCCAGCGCTGCACGGCCAAGGACGGCAACGGCAAAGTCACCTCCTTCACCTACGACGACCAGGGCAACCTGATCAGGGTGAAGCCGCCGGCGCCGCTGGGGGAGAGCACCTACACCTACGACGCACTGGGCCGGGTGGAAACGGTCGAGGACGGCCGCGGCGTCACCACCGTCTACGTCTACGACACCCGAGACCGGGTGCGCGAGGTCTCCTCCACCAACTTCACCGTCACCTACACATACGACGGTGACGGCAACGTCACGACCCGCTCTGACGCTTCTGGTTTCACCAAGTGGGAGTACGACGAGCTCAACCGCGAGAGCGTGCGCACCCTGCAGAACGGCGCGCAGACCGCGCTCGCGTACACCCCGGGCGGTGACGTCGACTTCTACACCGACCCGACCGGGACGACGGACTACACCTGGGACAAGGCCGGCCGCCTGGACCACCTCACCGCACCGGACGGCAAGAAGACCGACTTCGACTACAACAACAACGACAAGCGCACCAAGACCGTCTACCCCGGCGGCACCACCCAGACCGTCACCATCGACGACAACGGCCGCCCCGAGCGCATCAGGACCACCTCGGGCACGCGGACCTTCGTCGACCTCTCCTACAGCTACGCCAGCGCGGGCAAGGACACCACCAAGATCCGCACCAGCACCGACAATCTCACCCAGTACAAAACCAGCTACACCTACGACTCCCAGGACCGCCTCTCCTACGCCCTGGAGGCGGACTCGGCGGGGGCGCGGAAGGCGTCGTGGCTGTACTGCTGGGACAAGGCCGGCAACCTCACCAGCCAGGACGGCAGCAAGAACACCTGCCCCGGTGGCACCACGTACACCTACAACGACGCCAGCGAGCTGACCGGCAAGAACGGTTCCACCACCGGCTGGTCCTACGACAAACTCGGCAACGAAACAGCCGCCGTCAGCAGCAGTGCCCGCACGGGCGAATCCTGGACCGACTACAGCCAGCTCGCCGGCATCACCACTGGCGGCAAGACCTACGACCTGGTCCACGCCGGCACCACCAATGCCGAACGCACCAAGCTGGGGTCGACCTGGTTCCACCACACCGCCTTCGGCCTGGCGTCCACGACCACGAACGGCGTCGACACGGGATTCATCCGCGAACCGGCGGGCACGCTGAACTCCATGACGACTGGGGGGAAGTCCTACTACTACCTCACCGACGCCACCGGCAACGTCCTCGGCCTCGTCGACGACAGCGGCAAGCGGACACACACCTACGCGTACGGGCCGACGGGCCTGCCCCGCGGCACCATCGGCGAGGCCGTCCCCCAGCCGTACCGCTACGCGGGTGCGTACGCCGACCCGACCGGCCTGTACAAGATGGGCCACCGCTACTACGACCCCACCCTCGGTCGCTTCACCCAGCCCGACCCCTCCGGCCAGGAAGTAAACGCTTACCTCTACGCCGACGGCGACCCCATAAATAAGACGGACCCCACCGGGCTTGGTGCTCTCGACTGGCTGGGTATGGCGGGAGATGTGGCGCAGGGGGCCATCCACCTGGCACAAGGCGACACGCGTGCACTGTGGGGCGACGTGGCGGGGTTCGTGGCCGGAGCAGCCACCCTTGCAGTGTGCGAAAGCATCATGCTCGGATCAGCTCCAGCTACTGCCGGCGCCTCTGCTGTATACGGGCAGGCCGTCTGCTGGAGCGCATCTTGGGGCGCTAGCACACTGGCCGGAAACCTGGTCGGGGGCTGACCGAATCAGTCTCAGCTGGACGATAGAGAAGGAGTCACTATGCCTCTGGGATGGACCAGTGAGCAGCAGGCTGGAGTGAAACGATGGTGGCAGTTCGCTACCTTCTTCTGTGTCCTGGGGCTGGCCCTTTCCGTGTTCCTGATAGTCAGCGGGAATTCTGGAGGATGGGGGCTCCTGGTCTTCATCGTTCTTCTCTGGGGAGTGGGTTGGTATTCCCTGAGGGCGATGAAACGTAATCGACCTTAGCCTCGATCTTTCGTGACGGGCCGTCGGATTCTCCGGCGGCCCGTATCGGCCTGTCGGGTCGGTGACGGGTAGGACGATGACCCGGCTGTCGCGTCGGGTGTGCGCCGGGTTCCACGGCTCCCGTGGGCGGTTCGAGTTCGTCGGGACGGTCCGTTGCTGCTGGTCATCCAGGGTTCGGGAGCGCGTCGAGTCGCTGGATCGCGTCTGTGATCCCGTCGGTCCAGGGCCAGTGGTGGGTGAATCTCATGTGCTGGCGGCGGGCGGTGGTGATGAGTTGGGCGGCGGCGGAGAACAGTCGCAGTCGCAGGCGGCGGGGCTCCCAGAGCCTCGGCTTGCCGGTCAGGGCGAGCATCGGTAGCCAGGCCAGCAGGTCGAGGGCGAGCTGGACGATCTCCAGCCAGATCTGGTTTTGCGCGGTGTCGTGAAGGGGCAGGTTGCGCAGGCCGGTGGCGCGCGCGTTGCGGATACAGTCCTCGGCCCGTGCGCGTTGGCGGTGCCGCAGATCCAGCGCGGCGATCGGGACGTCGGTGGTGTTGGTGGCGAAGCAGGTCAGCCGCAGTCTGTCGGCATCGGTGAACCGCAACTGGGCGCCGGGGTGCGACCGTTCCTTGCGGACGATCAACCGTATCCCTCTTGGCCAGCCCTTCAGGACATCGTCATCGAGCTCGGCGGTCCAGGCGCCGTCGCGGATCTCGCCGCCGGGCTCGACGGCCGGCGTCCAGGTGGAGGCGGGGACCTGCAGGACGGCCTGGTGAATGGCGTCGATGATGGTCATCCCGACCGTACGACAACCACCGACCCCGCCTCGAGAGCCAGGAGACGAAATCGTGGGTGCCGCCCGCGGAGTCCGTACGAATCAGTGTGGACCGGCGGCGCCGGTGACGTTTCGGGAGCTGCGCCAGGGATGCCCTGCCGCCCGCGCTCACCCCTTGCACGGTTGAGTCTGCCCCGTGCCCGGCGGGGGGGGGGGGGGGATGGGGATCTTTGAAAACGGCCGGGGCCGCTCCTCACCCCCACTTGCTTGGTCTTTCAACTGAGTGGGGAGGGTGGGGATCGAAGAGCGGTCCTTGATCACCAGAATGTAGGTTTTGGCCATGACTGGTGACTGGCGGATGGACCGGATCGGGACTGCGTTGAGGGGCGAGAACCCGGCCGTCCTGCGACGGCTGACGTCGGGGTTCGCGGTGATCGGGGACGTTCAGTTCCTGCCGGGCTACTCGGTTCTGCTGGTGGACGAGCCGGATGTGCAGCGGCTGTCGGACCTGCCGAGGGCGAAGCGGCTGTCGTTCCTGTCTGACATGGACCGGCTCGGCGAAGCGGTCGAGCGTGCTTGTCGGCGGCTGGACCCGGCTTTCCGCCGGGTCAATCTGGAGATCCTGGGGAACACGGACCCGTTCTTGCATGCGCATGTCTGGCCGCGGTTCGAGTGGGAGCCGGCCGATGTGGTGGGCAGGCCAGTGTGGCTCTATCCGCGTGAACGGTGGAGTGACGAGCAGTTCAGGCTCGGTCCGCAGCACGACGTGCTGCGGGATGCGATCAGCAGTGAACTGGACCAACTGCGCTGACCTGAGTGTTGCGGGCCCGCCGACCGTCAGGTCGGCGGGCCCGGAGATCGGTGACGGTCAGCCGAAGCTCACTGGAGGCGTTTGAGCGGGACGATGTCGGTGACGCGGTTGGTAATCGCGGGGCGGGCGGCTTCCTGGGTGGCGAGCAGGGCGACGATCGTGACGGGCTGGTCGCAGTGAGGACAGTTCCGGACTGCCGTCGGTGCCAGAGGGTCGATGGCCCCGGGGGCTGTCGGCTGCCGAGCGGGCGGAAGGGCTCGGGGTGACGATCCGCAGGTCGTCCTCGCCGAGCCGGTGCAGGACCTTGACCGTGACGCCGGGTAGGCCGGGCGGAACGGAGTAGAAGTTGCCGTCGAAGGCGACCAGGCTTTGCGGACTGACGGTGCGCTCGACCTCCAGCTCGGCCGGGAACGGCCGCACCGGGATGTCGAGCAACGGCTCGGCCGCGGCGAGCTCACCAACGGTGGTGACCGCTCCGTCGATCCGCCGGCGCCGGTCGTCCATCCGGACCGAGAGCTTGTCGACCCCGGACTGGGCCTGCACGACCGTGAGCCCGTCGGGAACCGTGCGCCACCAGCGTTGCGCAGCCGAGTGGTTGGCCTTCTCCACCACTCCCTTGCGGTTGCCGCGACGGGGCGGGCAGATGTCTACCCCGACCCCGTAGTACTTGGCGACGGCGGCGAACGCCGCAGTGACCTGGCCGCTGGAGGGGTAGCAGACGGTGGCCATCCGGTCGAAGCGCCACCGGCGGGCGGTTCCGCCCAGCTTGCGCACGACATCGTCCAGGGCCTGAACCAGATGGGGGAAGTCCTCCGACTCCGCCAGCACTGCCCTCCACCGGCCCGAGTGCGCGAGGGCCCCGACCAGCAGATGCGCGTGCTCACCCGACCCTCACCCGTCGGGCGGATCGGGCAGCTCCAGCCAGTCGAACTGGATCTCCTCACCCGGCGGATGCGCGATTACCGCGACGTTGCGACCGGTCGAGGCATGACACGGCTCGCAGTGCGGCCGGACGCGATAGCGGCGAAGGGCGCGGGTGAACGTCGAGTACGCACCCTCATAGCCGAGCCCCACCACCTCGTCGAACAGCGTGGACGCCCATAGGTGCGGGTCGTCAGCAAGGCGCTGGCGGCAGTACGGAAGGAACCGCACGAACGCATCAGGCGACTGACGCCGATGGCCGGCGGTCCGTTCACCGTTCAGATAGGCCCGGATCGTCTTGCGGTCCCGGCCCAGATGTCGGGCGATCGCCGAGATCGTCCATCCCTGCCGACGCAGTGCATGAGCATCCACGTCTTCCTCCCGCGTGAGCATCCAGGCCCCCGGACAGGCCGAACTTGCGCACGCAGGCTTTCCGGACCAACCGCCAGATACGACGACACACCGGGCAAGATCACACGATGGATGGGGAGATCAACAGAGCAGGTTTGCCCCACCCGTGAGCAGCGAGTGGGGAGATTCAAGAAGCGCCATCAGGGGGGGCGGGGTGCCGCCGGAGCTGCTGGCGCTGGTGACCCACCACTGTCGTCGCATCAACGCCTACCTCGCCCGTGCCCAGCACCTGCAGACCCTGCACGGCGACAGCATGAAGCAGTGGCAGCGCCTGGTCCTGTACGCCCTGACCGACGCCCTCGCCCACAACCACCTCCTGGTCGGCACCCTCGCTGCCTACCTCCAGCGACAGGACTTCGACCCCGACCTGCTGCGTCGCTACCTGCAGTCTCCCGACCGCTACATCACTCGTGAGGCCGTCCAGCACCTCGACGGGCTCACCGGCGCCGTGCCCGAAGAAGCGGCCGAGCCGGTCTGGACCGGCGTCGGCCGGCGCATCGCCCGCGACGGCGGCTGACGGCCCACACCAGCTGGAACGGCCGAACGCTCCGGCCCGGGCTCTGCTGCGGTGCGGGGTCCTGTGGGTCGTTCACGAGCTGAACGCGCCACTGCAGAAGGCCTCGTCGCATGCCAGAGCCCGGTAGGTGACCCCTTCCCAGCCGTTGAGCCGGTCGCCCAGGCGGGTCCCCGCCTCCTCCCGCAGATACGCGCGGACCGCATTGCTGCCGCTGCTACGCAGCAGGTCGGTGAGTTGCCGCCGGATACCGCTCACGGTGCGGTTGGCCTGGAGGGCAAAGAGCCTGGCCAGACCAAACAGGGCGAAGTGGTGGCGGGTTCGGGCTATGAGCACGGGATCCCATTGCGGCGGAGGGCTGACAAAGAAGTCCAGCCAGAGGGGACTGCTGTCCACAACGCGCGCATCCAGCCACGGATCCTGGTCAATACGGTCCAGGTAGGGGTGGAGCGGCGTCGTCTCGGCATTTGAGGGCATGCCCTCGCCCTTGGCGTGGTTGCAGTCGGCGCAGGCAGGCACCAGGTTCAGGGGATCCACGCACAGAGCGGGGAACATCTTCTTGGGCAGGAAGTGGTCCAGAGTGCGGACCACACCCTGGCCGCACAAAGGGCATCTCTCATCCACCGGGCCACCCATGATCTTCTCGTACACCGCGCGTCCGTCCCGGGTACCGACTATCCCGTTCTCATAGACCCAGCGCACTGCATCGGTGGCCGAGATGCTCGGCACGGCGAACTGCGCGCTGCTCAGCTCGTGCACAGCGCCGCGGCGCGCTGACTGCCGGAAACGCTCGCCCGCGGCCTCGACCACATCGCCGGCGGCCAGCAGCAGGCTGCGCCGCTGCACATTCCTGGTGCCGCGCACACACGCCTCATAGCTCTCCCGGGCCGAGAGCGCAGGTGGATCGAGGGGCCACATCAGCGGCGTCCGCCCGCATCCCGGTAGGCCAAAAGGATCCTCACCAAGCCCTTCGCTTCCCCTCCGAGTTGCCCGCCGAAGCGGTCCAGGACCTGCTTGTAGGAATCCAGCTGATCAACGGCCCGGGCGATCTCGGCGTGAAAACCGGACTGCCTGACCTCCAGACCGAAGATCTCATGAGTGAGAACCCCGACGTTTTCTCCGTAGGTCTCGATGGCAGGCCGCTTGGGCGGGCTGCGATCCCAGGGGCTGACCTTCCACACGCACGAGCGAGGTACTTCCTGCAGGACCACCGGGGAGTGGGTGCCGATCAGTGCGACGCCGTTGCGGTCGGTCAAGAGGTCGGACAGAGCCCGCACGAAGGACGCGAGGAGCGGTGGATGCAGATGGGCCTCGGGCTCGTCCAGCAGCACCAACGACTGTTCCGCAACGGTTTCCACCAGCCGTGTGATGGTCAGCAGCACAACGGCGTGCCCCGAACTGAGACGCGAGAAGATCTCCCGTGCGCCAATCGCGTACGACTCGGGGTAATCCCCTCGGTCCTTCAGGTACCGGGCGAAGTCATGGACGGAGGACTCGTAGAAAAGTGGATCGCTGCCCAGTACGTTCAGTGCGTTGATCCAACGGCCAATCCGCCCGGCGGCCGCGAGCTCCCCCACGCTCCGACTGAACTCCGCGCTCAGGTCGTCGTACGACTTGCGCTCTTTGGTGGGCCGCCCGAAGCCATCCACCCGGGCCAGGCCCACATACGTGTACGACACGGCTGCTTCTACCTGCTCCGCGGCAGGCGGCAGCTGCTCGCCGGGAAGGTCCTTGTCCGCATCCCAGCTGCTCAGCTGCGGGTCGCTGCCCTCGTCGCCCTCGACGTCTGTTCCAGCGCGCTCCTGAGCGGGGTCGAAGGCACTGAACGTGACGGACACGACGTTGGTGAACGTCTCACCGCGGTCGCCGGCCCAGACGATCTCGCCGACATCCTCCGCCTGAGCGTGAGGACTCACCACCGCCTCGGCGATGTTGCCCAGCAACGTGGTCTTGCCCACCCCGTTGCGGCCGATCAGCACGTGGATGTTGGTCGGGGGCCACGAACGCGGCGTGACCGAGAACGACAGCTGCACCGGCTTCGCAGCGCCCGGCGTCACGTAGCCGAAGTCGTAGGCCGTCAGCCTGGACCCGCCCCGGGCGATGCGTCGGAACTGGCCCTCAACCGTCTGCGGCTCGACGCTGCGCAGCAGCGACGTCTGCGTCACGTCCCAGAACGCGGCCTCGGCGAAAACGGCAGGGCTGAACGCGATGTCACACAATCCCTCGAGGATCTCCGCCCGCACTGGGTCACCGAGCATGCCGATGTTCTCGTAGTAGATGGCGTCCTGCCCGACCGAGAACCAGTACAGCCGCCCGTCCAGCCCATCCAGCCGGTCGAACTCGCCTCTGTCCACCAGGGGCCTTACGTTCCGCACGATGTCCGCGTAGCCGATCTTGACCCGCCCCAGCTCGACGACCGATTCACCGCCATCGCAGAACCACAACCGGTACAGCGTCAGATAGTCGTCGTCGGGCCAGGGCAACGGCTCCAGCAAGCAAGCCCGCCGCTTGCGCCAGCGCCTCCTGCGCGGCCTGTCCTTCGCACCCAGCACAATGAAGAGCACGTACCCCTCCCTCAGAACGGCTCACTGAAGCATCCGCCCTCCGCCCGCGACAAGCAGGCGTCAGGGATCCCCTGTCGGCAGACCTGGCCCGGATGAAATGGAGTTGTGGCAATCCGCGCAGAAGACGCTGGACCGTCATTCCAGTTTTCCCGGACCAGGACGCCTGCCCAGGCGCGGGGAAGGCGGACCGTCTGCGGCCGGGGCACGTCAGCACAGAGAACGCAACGGCCCTGTGCGAGCGGTGCTGCTCCCGGCGAACGGATGTCGGGGCCCTGACGGGTGTCGGGTGGCGGCGGGCCAGGCCCCGGGCCAAAGCGACGACCGTCCCGGTGTTCCAGGCGGGGTACGGCGGCCGTCTCCTGCCGCCAGGGCGGCAGGCGGGCTACTGGTCGGGGTGGACGGCTTGGACGCCGGTGCCGGCGTATGCCTTCGGCGTCAGGGTGAGCAGGTACCGGCCTGCGGGGTGTGCGGCGGAGGGGCGGGCGGCGTGGATGGCGTGGACGGCGGCCCAGGAGTGCCCGAAGCGCAGCAGTTCGGTGGCGGTGACCGCGGCGTCGGTGTCGAACGGCTCGATCCGGATGAACCGCAGTCCCTTGATGTAGCCGAGCAGCCCGGGGCGTTCGGCGTCGCCGGCCGTCAGGGACAGCACCGGCGCATACAGGTCTCCGAGTCCTCCGCAGGCCTGGACGTAGAACGCGGCGACCGCCTCGTTGAACGGGTCCTTCGGGTCGTACAACGCTCCCGCGGTCGTGTGGTCCAGCACGACCGCGATCCCCGCCACTACGCGGCTGCCCGCGGACCGTGCGCGGTGCCGCCCAGACGCTCCAACAGCGCCCGGGCCTTCGCCTCGGCCTCCGGGCTCGGTGCGCTGCCGAGGGCGGAGGCGAGTTCGGAACGGGCCAGCTCGGCCCGCTCCGCATACTCCGCCTGCGTCGGTGTGCTCAGCGCGAGGTCCTCAACCAGGTTGCGGATGGTGGTGCCGTGCTCGGCGGCCAGCTGGGCGAGCCGGTCCCGCGCGGCCGTGCCCACCTTGATGCTTGTCTCGTCTGCTGCCATATCCCGACTCTACCGCGCTCCTCTACTCCGAGTAGAGGAAACTGCGTGGACGGTCCAGCAGGCGCCCGTGTCCGGGCAGGGCGCGCCTTCAGCACGCGGGTACGCGCATTGCGCCCTGTGAGCGCTCTCACCTCACCCCCGGGCCTGGTCGGGCGCTGGGTGGCCAGAGCCCGCTCGAGGGCGTCGAGCATTGTCACGATGTCGTAGACCTTCACGCCCACGTCAGCCGGCAAGACGTCGATCACTTAGCCGGGCTGACCTGATCGGCTACGGGCCATAGCTCTGGCTTCGTCCATGGCCTTGGCGAACGCTTCGTCCCGGCGGCGCCGTTGGTAGATCGCCGCTGGGGTCACGCCGGCCGCCACAAGGGTCGCTTTCGGCTTGCCCAGTGCTTCCAGGAATCGCGCCACACGCGTGGGCGTGAGTCGGATCTGCCCCGTGTGCCGTGCGGCGCTGCGGAGTCGCTGACCGCGTCACAGGCACGCGCGAACGCTGGATCGTCCCCTCTCCAGCCGCTGAAGCTGGTGGAGCCGAGGATCAGCTCGGCCCGGCTGGGCGGGACGCCGAGGGCGAGCAGCCGCAGGAAGTCGGCGCGCAGCGTCCGGCCGTGCTCCTCCGGTGCGTCGGGGTCCCGGCCAGCCAGGGCGATCGTCAGGCGGGTGTCTGTCCGCGCGGTGGCCCACACCGTGGTCAGGCTGAGGCCGAGGTCGGCGGCGGCCAGGTCGAGGGCCTGGCCGTGCCGGAGAGCGGTGATCAGCCGGTTGGTCTGCCGGGCGGTGAGCCTGGCCGTGTCGGTCATGTCCGCACCCTACGAGCAGCCTCGGCGGAACCCCGAGTATTGCCCGGACCGGGGCCCCGCCGTCGGCGCAAGAACCGCGGGGGAGGCTGTCTCGCACCACCGGGGACAACGAGCCGGGGCACACCGGGTCACCGCCGTGCGGCCCAGCGCGGCGCGCGCCGCGTCGAGTTCGGCGGCAGGCTCGGGGTATGGACTGGCCCGTCTCCGTCGCTCTCGCCCAGGCCGTACCAACCCTGCCCACGGGCAAGGATCTCCACTACGAACCCAAGCTCGACGGTTCTCCGGACGCTCTGCTGTGTCTCATCTGGCTGAATCCTCAACTGGGCACGTATCCGCGCGCAGCGCCTCTATTGACTGCTGCAAAAGACCCGCGAAGCAAGTTCGGGTAGTCTCCAGATGCCGCGTGAGCCAGACTTCTAACTCGTCGCCTGTCGGTGCCGAGTAGCCGTCGGCCGAAGTCCGTGTTCGGCAGATATGGTGGAGAATTAGCCTGCGCACATCCGGATTATTGAAGTATCCGGTGTGCACCAACGCGCTGTCACTCTCTGTGAAGAACTTACCAGAACCTTGACCGTCTTTCGGCATGCCTTCCAATGCTGCAATAATCAGTAGCTCGCGCGCCTTTGGTGCGAGCATGGCATTGCAGTCAGTGACCTCTCGATCGATTTCACGAATGGTGCGCACAGGGAGGCCCCAGTGGGTGCAATCGTGATCCATGGGTAGCGGCCAGGGTGAGACATAGGCGGCAACAGTGCGAGGAAGGTCAGATCCCTGGACGTTGCGTGCCAAGGTCCGGGCAATATTTCGTGTCCACAACGGCACGATCCATCGATTTACCAAAGTGACGACTGGCTTCGTTGCGGACAATATAGAAGTGCGCCGAACGTGCGGCACCAGGGTGATCGTGCGAATAGGGTCCGGTATAGTCAAATTCGGTAGCGGTGCCTGATTGGGGAGACGCGCCAATTCTCGTCGGGCGCCCAGTGTGCCCGATGACCACAACAGCTCATACCTGACCTGGTGGTGAGCCAGAGCCGAGAGCATGTTAATGGCTTCATCAGATGGCGACCACAAGCCCAGCCAGCGCCCGGAGAACCGGCGGAAGACACCAGGTACAGCCCGCTCGCGATCTAATAATGAATCACTATAATCGCTGACTCTCATCGAGCGGAAAGTCACCAGCCAGCACAAGACGTAAGGAGCACTCCATGCATTGGCGGTGTCGCTAGTTAGCACCCCCCTGCCCCAGTTCCACCCGAAAATTGAAGCAACGAGAGGTACTAGTGGAAGCGCCATCAGCAACATCGGAATCAGAGCAACGCACTGTTTACCCAAAACGCGCCAGGCTGATGGTGATTGGAGGGACAGGCAACGGGAAATCAGCCCTCGGCGTACCGGTATGTAACGCATGAATGGGGTTCCGACGGTCGTCCAACTTCGCAAACCTTGCAATCTTATCGCCGACCGAATGGCTTCATACTCCGCCGAGTCGGGAAGATGTCGAGTCTTGTACTTCACCCACCCAGGCTCGTACTCGTCGCGCCGTGGCGGGATGAGCGGTTGGCCACCTGGTAGGACATCAGGATCGTTCAAGGCCCGGCGCAGTTCCGCATAGACCCTGCCGTGATTACGCGTAACTTCGGCGCTGACCAGGGCCTCCCAGATTATCGAACCGCCATGACTATGGCCGACAAGGTGGTAATTCCGCCCTTCATGTTCGAGTTTCAGCATGAGCGCCAGCAATCTATTAGCTGCATGCAGTCGGCTAACCTGGCTGTTCGCGCCGTCCCATCGGAACAGTTGGACAGATTCGTCGGGCAGAGCGACGTCCGCCGGTAGGTGTTCTTGGAGCCATCGCCAGTTTGGACTGTCTCGCTGCCACCACCGGTCCCCCCTTTCACCATCGGCGGTGGAGAAGGTGCCATGAACGAGGATGACAAGGTCGGGGAGTTGCTCAGGGTCAGCGGACGGTGTAGCCGGACCGGGGCGTGATGCTCGCATGCCTCATTGATAGCGCCGTTGGCCCCGTTCGTCCTGAGTATCCAAACTCAGCTCATGACGCAGGCGTGTCAGCGCCCAGCACATCGCCCCCCGTATAACGATGACCAAGCCAGAGCGGCGCTGCTGTGTCTCGTGAGACACAGCAGCGTCTGGAGAAGGACGGGCACAGGCTCATCCTCCGGCGGGACGCCGAGACCGTACGCCTGCAGACCCGTTCCGGCCGGGACGTCACCGCGGTCTGGATGGACCTCGCCGTCGCCGGGCTGCAACTCCCGGCCGGGACGATTCTGGACGGCGAGGGGATCGTGTACGTCGACGGCCGCGTCGACTTCGGCGCCGCCCAGTCTCGCGCGAACTCTACCCCTGCCCGTGCGCGTGAGCTTGCTGCACGCTGGCCCGCGCACCTCGCCCTCTTCGACGTCCTCCAGCACCCCGACCATGGAGATGTCCGCGGTCTGCCGTACGTGACGCGCAGGAGGTTCTTGGAGGAGCTGATCGAGGGCAACGGCATCGGACCGCCTCTCCAGGCCGTGCCCACCACCACTGGCATTGCGACGGCGCGCCTCTGGTACGAGTCGCTGCACGGGATCGGCATCGAGGGCCTGGTGGTGAAGGCGGGATCTTCGGTCTACCGCAGCGGCTCGAGGCAGTGGCGGAAGGTGAGGCACGCGGAGACGGTGGACGCCGCGGTGGTCGGCTACACCGGCCCGGCCGCACGGCCGCGGCATCTGGCCGTGCTGCTCCCGGACGGCCGTAGGGCGTTCTCGCAGACGCTGACGGCGCCCCTGGCCGCGCAGGTTGCGCCGCACCTAGTGGCCGCGGGCAGGGCCCGGCGAGCGCGGACCGGAACCGGGGACGCGTACAACGCGACGGAGGTCGATCTTGTGGTGGAAGTGCTGGCGGGTTCTCTGGGGGCCGGGCTGTTGCAGCGGCGACGTTCTCATAGTTGATGCAGCTCAGCGCTGTGTGGCTGACCATAGTGAGCACAACACGTGTGGCGCTATCGCTAGT
>NZ_BEWB01000030.1 GCF_003112555.1 Streptomyces coelicoflavus
TAACGCTCGGAGGGGGGTTTGTTGGTGTATCGCGGGCTTGCTGGCCTGGTGTGTTGTGGGTTTGTTGAGAGTGGCCGGGTGCACGGTTCCAGTGGGCAGTTGGGGGTGTGAGCTGGGGTTGTGTCGGGTGTGCTGAGTGGGACCGGGCTCGTTGTGGGTTTCGCCAGCGCGTAAAGGCTCGGTTGGTGTTTGTGCTGGTCAGGGCTGTTTTGCCTGGTGGGTGGGGGGTTAGCGGCCTCGTGTGCGGGGACGGTGGTGGGTTTCGGCGAGGTAGTCGAGCTGTACCGCGTCGAGGGTTGTTTTGGTGATGCGTTCGGTGCCGTCGTGGATGGCGGTGATGGCGGCTTGGCGGATGAGTCGGGTGAGGGATCCGATGCGGCCGGCGGTGCGCTGGTGGAGGTAGGGGGCGTGCCGGGGGAGGGTGCCGGGCTTGTGGTGGTGGAGATCGAGGGCATTCTCGATGTCGGTGATGACGTCGCGGAAGGGGTGGCGGGTGCCGTGGCGGGTGGGGAGGGGGCCGCAGGTGATGAGGGTGGCGCGGCCGGCGAGCTGGGCGCCTCGTGTCCCGCTGAACAGGGGTGTGTCGGTGACGTTGATGCCGGCGTAGACGAACGTGGCGGCCAGGCGTTCGGTGAGGTCTTTCAACAGGTCGGCGGCCTGGGCGCCGGTGGTGGTGCGGGGGTTGAGGCGGTGGATCTCGTCGATGAGGACGAGTTGGACGCCGGCTTGGGTGTAGGTGTGGCAGACGGCGTCGGTGATCTGGGTCTGGTTCATGCGGGTGGTGACGGGGATGCCGAGGTAGCGGGCGAATTCGGTGATGAGGGTTTTCGCGGTGGCACCGGGCGGGACGAGGACGTACGCCACGGGGGCTGCGGCGTGCGCTGATCCGGGCGGTGTGGGGTTTTTGCGGGTGTGGGCGAGGTGGCAGGTGCGGCCGACGTTCAGCAGGGCGGTGGTCTTCCCGGCCGCGGCGGGTCCGGTGACGATGAGGGAGGGCCGTGCGGTGGTCTGCTGGTGGCGGCCGAGGATCATCAGGGTGCGGACCTGGGTGGCGAGCTGGCCGATGGCGGGGGTGCGGATGGTGACGAACGCGGAGTGGTAGGCGAGGCGTTCGTCGCGGCTGCGGGGCGGATCGCCGGGGCGGGGCGGGGAGACGGGATCGGTGGTGGCGAAGCGCTGCCAGCCCTGCCAGGTGGTCAGGGGCCAGGACGGCTCGACCGTACCGTCGCTGTCTGCGTCGGCGGGTGCACTGCTCGGGCTCTGCGCTGCTGGGCGGGGGTGGGTGTTCACCACTTGTCGGCTTCCTCGTGTGCGTCGTAGAGCCCGAATCCGGCGGCCGCGGCGGGACAGGTGTTGTCGTCGGGGAAGTCGTCGAGGTCGTCGATGCTGTCGTCGCCGTCGTGCTGCGCGGACTCGTCGGTGGCAGGGACGGTGCGGTATTGCGGGGGCCGTGCGGCGGGAACCGGCAGCGTGGTGGCGCGGGCGAGGAGGGCTTGTTCGGTGGGGGTGGCGTGGCCGCTGTGGACGCGGCGCATGAGCTGGTCGAGGGCGTCGGCCAGGCCGGCCTCATGCTGCTGGCTGTCGTCGTGGTTGTTGTGGTGGGCGTGGGTGCGGATGTGCTGCCAGGTGTGGTCGTTGAACGGCTGGTGGACGTGGTCGCGGTGGATCCAGGGGATTTCGGTGAGCTCGCCGTCGGGCAGGCGGATCCAGATTTGGCGGACGTCGTGGGGGTTGTAGTGGATCTCCCATTTCCCGCCCCGGCCAGCGACCGGGGAGGCCTGGCCGCGGTAGGGGGCGAGGAGATCGTGGTCGTAGGTGCGGTGGTTGATGGTGATGCCGGCGGGGGTGATGGCCTGCCAGCGCACGGGGATCAGTTCGAGGTAGTCGCGGCCGGTGAGCGGGACGGGGACGTGTCCGGCGACGGCGACGAGTGCGGCCCACATCTGGTTCGGGGTGAGTGCTTTGCGGGGCATCAGAAGGTGGCGCAAGCCTTCGTGAGGGCGGTGGTGGTAGTGCACCAGCCACTCATCGAGCAGGTCCTGCAGTTGGGCGACGCTGTAGCAGGCGTCTTTCTCGGTGTCGGGGCCGCGACGGGTGACGTCGGAGCCGGTGTAGCCGGGCAGGTGCTGGCAGAACAGGGTGTTGATGGTGCCGAAGGTCCGCTCCACGATGCCTTTGGCGGTGGGGGCGTGGGGCGGGGCGGGCTGGACGCTGATGCCGAGGTGTTCGCAGGCGGCAGTGAACGCGGCGGAGACGAAGACTTTGCCGCGATCGACGACGATCGTCTCGGGCAGGGCGACGGGCCGGGCCGCCGCGCCGGCCAGCCGCTCGTCGAGTGCGGCCAGCCGCTGGTGGGGGAGCGCGGGGGCGTGGTCCATACGCAGGACGTCCGGCCACGTCGGCCGGGCGGGGTGGGGGACGGCCATCTCCGCCAACAGCAGGGCCGCGTCGACGGCCTTGGTCGCGCTGGGGCACAGCACGGCGGCGAGGATGGCGCGGGTGGCAACGTCGACGGCGATGGTGAGTTCGGGCCGGGCCAGGCGGCCGTCGTCGAAGAGGGCGAGGACGTCCAGGCGGGTGGTGTCGACCTGGACCTGTTCGCCGGGCCGCAGGGCCGTAGCGGGGGTGAAGGCCCGCCCGTCGACGCTCGCGGGCACCTGCCTCACAGGTCCGGAGGGCAGTTCGCCGGGCCGGGCGAGGTTGGTGACGAGCCGGTACAGCGTGGCCTGGGACGGTGCGGGCACCGTGCCTGGGCCGTGCCGGTCCTGGAGGATCTGGTTGATCAGGGGGAACAGGCCGTTGATGGTGCCCTTGGAGCGGCCGCGGCGGCGGCGCAGCGCTTCGCGGACGGCGGCGACGACCCGCTCGTCGGCCCGCCCGGTGGGGCTGGAGGCGCGGGTGGTGCGGTGGTCGAGCAGCCCCCACAGGCCTTGTTTGCGGTAGGCCAGGCGCATGCGCTGCACCGTGGTGCGCGAGACCCGGCCGAAGCCGAGCGTGGTCAGCTCCTCGGCCTTGGCCTGCTCCCGCTCGGCCAGCGTGTGCCGTTCGGGGTCGTACTGCTGCCGTACCATCCCTTCGCTGCCAGGCCCGCCAGGCAGGCCGCATTCGGCTTCCCGCACGTGCCGTTGCCAGGCCAGCGCCTTTTCGCGCGCCGCGGCGGGAGCGGTCTCGAACAGGCCCCACTGCGGTGCCGCCTGAGGCGCATCGGCCCCGACGATGGCGAAACCGGGGTCGGCGAACAGATGCCCAGCGAGCACGACCTCACCACCGCCGTCCGGGCCGAGGAGGTGGATGTCCTGTCCCGAAAGTGCGACCACCTGCCACTTCACGTCACGGAAGCGGACGTGAGCACCGACCTTCACGGCCGGCCTGGCATTGCGCCGCGCGCTCACCCGGCACCTCCCTTCTTGCCCGGGTCGCTCCAGCCCTGCGGGCCGACGAGGATGCGTTCGTGCAGCGGCGTGTTCAGACCGGCGGTCAACCGGACGTGCCACAGAGCGTGGAAGACGCAGGGAAGGACTTCGATCGGGTCGCCGACCGCTTCGGTGCCCTCGATCAGCGGACGCGGCCGCGTGAACGCCTCCACGACCGCCGCCATCAGCCCCGGGCGGCCGGCGTTGCGAGGATGGCGGTATCCGGCCAGCCATTTGAGATTGGCGGCCAGGACGTCGTCGAGCGGTGGGATGCGTCGGTAGGTCCAGCCGACGTCCGCGCATGCCTGCGCCACCGCCTCGGCGGCCTTCACCGCGCGTTCGCCGCCTGCGTCAGGGTGGCCGGGGCAGTCGGCGAGCAGCGCGGTGCCGTCGGCACGGCGGGCGAAGAGCTGCGGCACCCAGGACTGCGTCCGCGCGCGCGGATCACGCCACAGCAGCCGCACCGGCCGCCCCGCCAGCCCTGTCACCTCCGGGTCGCGGTCCAGGACCATCAGCTGGACACGCATCGCGTTCGATCCGGCGGTCACGTGCCGTCCGGTGGTCGCCGACCACCAAAGTCCCGGCCCCCAGCGCCGCCCCGGGACCACCGGGAACGCCGACACCGGCGGCAAGTCCTCGAACGCCACGGTCATGGCGGCATCCGCCCACCGCTGCTGCACCGTCTGCCCCACCGGATCGAGGAACACCGCCTCGAACCCGCCCGAGCGGCCTACGGCCGCCCGCCCTGCCCGGCTCCGGGCTGCTCCTGTGCTGGTCACCCGCGTCAGCCAAGCCGCTCCCGGCCGCCCGGACGGCCGTTTTCAGTGTTCCTGCCACGAACGAGTGCCGTATCAGCTAACAACCGACTCGCCCCGGCGCATCGCGCTCAGCTGTCCTCTTCCTGCCTGTCCGCCGTCAGCATTTGGCTGAGCACCTCAACGGGCATGTCCACCCACCGGGCTACCTCTTCCAGGGGCACGCCGCCGTTCACCGCCGCCAGAGCGGTCCGCTTCCAGGCGTTCTCGATCAGGCCGGCGCTGTGGCCGAGACCGCGCAGCAACCGCCGGGCGACGTCGGCGGTCGGCCCGCTGTGCACCCCGCGCAGCTGCAGCAACTGCTCCTGGACGCTGTCGAGCGTGCTGGTGATCAGCCTGCGCTGCTCGGCGGACACCGCAGCCCGCCACATCGTCCCCGACCCGGGCGCCTTCTTGTCCTTGCCCATCACCCGCAGCTGCCCGGACATGGTCGCTGCCCGGTGCTCCTGTCGCAGCCACCACGGGTCGTTGTCGTACCCGGGCGGCCCGCCGGCGCCGCGGCGAAGACGGATGACGCTGCCCATCCACCCGATGAGTGGCCCGCCGTGGTCTGTCGCGGCCAGCGGCCCCAGCCAACTCCGCCCCAGCCGCTCACCGAGACTGCGGCAGAACATCCCATCGGCGGGCAGCGCCCGCGGCCGCCCGGCACCGCTGTCGGCCCACACCAGCTCGGCCATGGCCGGATCCAGCAGCGCGTCGGCCACCGCCACCACCTCCGGGAAGACGACCGCGTCCCGCCCCACGATCCGCCACCACTCCAGATCACCACCTGCATCCCCGCCCGCGACCTGGTGCAGGCGCCACGGCCAAATCTTCTCCCGCTCCCAGCCGTAAGCCTGCTCCCACCACCGGGCCACCACCGCCTGCGCCAGCGCGAACACCCGCTCCGGCTCTATTCCGGCCCGCACCGCCCGCCGCACCACCCGGGTCCACCGCCGCTGCGCCGCCACCACCTCCGGCAGACCCCGCAGATCAAGGTGCTCCAGCGGCTGATTGGCGTCCGCGTCCAGCAGCCACCGCCCATGCCGCACGCACACCCGCTCCCACCGCGGCGTGTACCGCACCACCCGCACGGACGCCCCCGTACGCCGGACCGCGCACAGGCGGCAGCCGAACGCCACTGGACCGGCCACCGCGCCACCGGTACGCCACAGTCCCACCGGATCGCCGGCCCCGGCGCGGAGCTTGGCGTCCTCCTTTCCCCAGGACGGCAACGCCCGCGCCAGCACCTCCTCCTCGACGCCGCCCATGCCGACCACGAGCTGGCGCCCGGCCGCGTTCAGCAGCACCTCGGCGTCAGCCCGCGCGCCGCCGCCCTCGTGCCCAGGCGGGTAGTTGCGCCACCTCCAGCACGCCCGCAGCACCTTTGCTTCCATTCCGTAGCGGCTGGCGATGCGGCATATCAGCGACGAGGTTGTCTCCCTCTGCAGGGGAGCGGTCCGCAGGAGGCCGGGGTTACGGAGCACTCCACCACGGTCTCGTGTCTACCGCCCTAGGCGGGCGTTTTCGCAACGACTGTGCAGCGGATCAAGCAAACCGGATCCGCACGGTGCTGCAGAGAGCCGCCCTCCGGGAGCGCACGCCGGTACTGGCCGCCCGCGAACTGCGTGGTCTGGAGTACAGCGCGCGCCGGCCTGGTCCTCGCCGACCAGCAGACGCCCGGCCTCACCACCTACTGCCCGTTCATGCGGATGCGGCGGACCGTCCCGGGATGCGAGGACGACCTCCGGCGGGACGTCACCCTTCTGCCCGCGTGAGTGGCTGGAGGCCCACCCCGCGCCCCAGTTGCAGCCGGTCCAGCAGCGTGACCCGGGCTCAAAATGCGATGTGTCGTGTCAGTGAGAGCGTCAGTCACGGTTGAGCGGGATGACTGTGTTCTTGCAGGTCGTCAGCCCAGGGTCGCGGCGTGCCACTGACACGACGGTGGTACTTCGCGGCGGTCTTGGTACTCAACTGACCGCCCGGCGTCAGCCCTCGTCAACAGGTGGCAACTCAGGATGACTTGACGGGGCGGCTCTGGTCCCCGATAGTGGTGTCCGTCCCCAGCGTGCCTGCAGGGGTTCAAGGAACTGCACCACCAGTGTGTCCGCAGGAGTTAACGCTACTGCGCCACGAGTCTGTCCGCAGACAACGAGCTCTCGTCTTTTTCATCTGACGGGGGCTTTTTTTATGCCCGCATCCATGAGTAGGCCCTGGTTTCCCGCCGGGGCCTTTTTCGTTTCCGCAGTCCTCAGAGTCCAAGGGGTGCAGCACCAGCTGCTCGCCCGTCGTCCTGTCCCGAGGGGGAATCTATGTCTACGACCGTTCCGCAGGTGCCCGTTCCCGCGCCCGTTCCGCCTGCTGTGCCGGCGGCGCCTTCTACCGCTACGTGGGTGGTGGCTGTCCTTGCCGTGCTCGGCGCGGTGGCTTTCATGGGGCTGTGCGGGGGTGTTGCCGTTATCGCCTGGCTGCGGCCCGGCGCTGCGACCCCTATCACAGTGATGGCGACCGTTATGGGGGCCATGGGCACCTTGGTCACTCCGTTCATCACGATGGCCTTGATGAGCCGTCGGCGGTGAGCATCAGCCCGCAGCCGCGGTGGCCAGGTCGACACCAGCACCCGGTTCCGCGGTCCTGGTCGTACGTCACCGGCATGACGTACGACCAGGAGCACAGCGCCATCTGTCATGCCTGCGGCACACACGGGGGAACCGGACCCGGTATGGCGTCGGGATCCGAGACGACGAGGGGGAGGGGGCGATTTCTCGGTTTCGGCTCAACAGGGTCACACGACCCCTTCCAGGGTGCGGGCCGTCGGCCCTTCTCGACTACGGCACGGACTGTCCACTGCGGCTCACGAGTGAACGCGTGTACGAGGTCGACCGTCCGCTCATGCCCACTCCACTCCCAGCTTCCGCAGGGCGTCCAGTTGCTCGGCGGTGAGCCTGTCGCGTCTGGCGCGGGTGTTCGATAGCCATACGCCAAGCCGCACCGGCGTCGGCGCCGCCTCGCCTTCCGTCGCGATCTCCACGACCGCGCCGCGCGGGACCGTCCGTTGGCCTTCCCGTTCGATCCACTGCGCCAGGGCGGCCAGCCCACGATGGAACGCCTGTTGGGCCTTGCTCCCCTTCGCCGCGCCCCTGGCTGCGGAGGCGGGAGGCGGCGTCTGGGCGGGCTTCACACTGATCCCCAACAGCCGCTTCTGCTGTTCGGTCGACAGGAGTCTCCAGCCTCGGCGTTGTCGCTGGAGCCAGCGCCCGATGTCGTCGCCGTCGATCGTCACGCCGGGTGCGATGTCGGGCAGTACGCCGGCGGGTTCGTCGGCGGCGAGGTCAGCGAGGTGGCGGTAGTGCCGCTGCCAGTCCAACGGCCACGGGCAGTTCCAATCCTCATCGACTGCGGCCAGCTGCTGTCCGCGCTCCGCTGCTCGCTTCGGGTTCTTGCCGAGGCCGCCTGTTCGGCGGAGGTTGGCGATGTGCTGCCCGATGGGGACGGGCCCGCCGCCGGCCGGATCATCCCAGACGGCATCTTGGCGGGGCGCGAGGTGTCCGGTGGCGCGCCGGTAGGCCCGGAACACCGCGAGCTTGGCCTCCCAGGCTTCCTCGCCCGGCTCCCACACCATCCCGGCCTCGGGAGCGTCGAGGAGCTTCTTGCGGCGCGGTTCGAGTTCCCCGGTCCGTAGTGCTTTCCGCTGCTGGTGGACCCACCTCCCCAGTGGAAAAGCCTTCGTGGCCCCCACTTCGGTCTCTACGTCATAAGGAACGACGTAGAGGCCGGTGATCGCGTGTTCCTTCCGCCAGCGGACGAGGGCTTGGTAGCCTTCCAACCAGACCAGGGATTCGGGCCGGTAGACGCGGGTGCGCAGGAACGCTGCGATGGTCGCCGGGTCGCGTGGGGTGGAGAAGTGCAGCAGCGCCGACTCGACCGCACCGTCGTCGCCGGCCTGCCCGTCAGATCCCTCCCCGTCGGCCGCGATGATCCGGCCGTCGGCGTCGCGCTGAATGTGGATCTTGCGCTTGCCGCTGGTGAGGGCGCGGGAGGCGAGCTGCTCGACGAGTCGTTCCGAGTGCGAGCGCAGACCTTGGAGGACGGCTACAAGCGGGCGGAACGAGGTGCTGGCGACCATGTCCGTGGGGTCTTCGCCGGGCTCGAGGAAGACGGGCACGATGATCCGCGCGACCTTCGTGGAGCCGTCGCGGTTGAGCCGGAGGGCCCGGCCGATGTTCTGCACGATCTCGACCTGGGAGCCGCGGGTGTCGGCGAAGCAGACGGCCTCGACTCCTCGCTCGCCGGTGATGTCGACTCCTTCGCCGAGGACGCGGCAGCTGGCGAGGAACGCCCTGTGCACGCGTCGTCCGGTCGCGTCAATGCCGTTGGCGAACTGGCGAAGGGCTTCGCGGCGTTCGGTGACGAGGTGGTCGCCGCACAGCCACGCCGACCACACCCGCTCCGGCGGCACGTGCCGTCCGGCCTCCAGCTCGTACCGCTCCGCGCCGATCGACGAGACGGGCAGCTTCTCCGCGGCCGCCAGGTCCGCGTCCGAGGCATCTCGCGCGTACAGCTCGGCGGCCGTCTGCGGCAGCTTCTCCGCGAACGTCGCGGCCTCTTCGACCTTCTGGTGGAACGTCATGACCGTACGCAGGTTGTACGCCGCCGCGTGCTCCAGCAGCGCGGTCTGCAGCAGGGCCAGGCGCCGGCCCCGCCGCGCCTCGTCTGACTCCCCGGCGATGGGGGAGGGGTCGTGGATCTCGAGGACATCGATCTCGAATCCGGCGAGGATGCCCCGCTCAATCGCCTCCGAGAGCCCCAGCTCAGCGCCGGGAAGCCACGCCCCGAAGGTGCCGTCCGGATCGTCGGCCATGCTCGCGAGCTCCACCTCCATCCCGCCCGCGCCCTTCTGCGGGCGGGGCGAGGCGAGGATCCGCGGGGTGGCGGTGAGGTAGAGCCGGAAGTCCGCCGGGATGCGGGCGTTGTCGTGAATCGCCGCCCACGGCCGACCAAGATCACCCGCGGTTGAGTGGGCTTCGTCCACAATGGCGAGGTCGAACGGGGCCATCTGCTGACCGTAGAGCCGCTCCCCGCCCGCCAGGGCGGCTTCCAGCGGCCCGCGAACCGTCCGCTGGCCCGTTGGATCCTCCGGGTCCTCACGGTCCACCAGGGAGGCGTAGGTGGCGAACACGACCACAGGCCCGGTTCGGGCCCACAGCGCGAGCTGGATCGCATTCGTGGTGGTGCGCACCCCCAGCGCGCCCAGCACCGGGTCGTTCTCCAGCGAGCACACCGCCACCATAGGCGCCCGATGCCCGACCGCACGCCACGCCTGGGCGGTCTGCGCGAGCAGGTCGAGGGTCGGCACGGTCACCAGGATCCGCCCGCTAGGGAAGCACTCCAGCGCGCTCGCGGCAGCCGTGATCGTCTTACCGGATCCGGTCGCGGACACCAGCGTGCCTCGCGCCCCCTCAGCAGGCACAGATGATCTTGCAAAGAATTTGACCCATTCCCGGATTGCGGTTTTCTGGGTCACCTGATGTTCCCGGAGGTTGATCACAGCATTCGATCCCTTCTTTTTCCGGGTGAAATCAGGTTTCTCCACCACGAGGTCACGGAAGTACCGGCCCCGCCAGAGCCAGAGCCAGAGCCAGAGCCAGAGCCAGAGCCAGAGCCAGAGCCAGAGCCAGAGCCAGAGCCAGAGGCGGGGAGCGGGTACCTGTCGATGCCGCCGCGGGCGGGCAGCTCGTCCTCGAAGTCGCAGGCGGCTACGGCCTTGAAGCCCCCGCGCCACAGGGCTTCGAGCACGGCTGTGACGGCCTGCACCACCTCCTCGGCCGGCGTTCCCGCGGGGGCCTCGCACTCCAGCACGGTCGGCCATTGAAGGAAGTCGAAGGGATGTGCGCGCTGGCCTGTGGCGTAGCCGTTGGGCTCGCCTTCCACGCGCACGGGCCCGACCACCAGTTCCGCGCCGTCGTCCTCGACGAGGCCGAGCAAGTCTCGAAGCCGGCCTACGACCCGCGGAGCGGCCTCCGCGTCCACGTAGATCGAGGCATCACAGTAAGCGGAGTCCGGATCGAGGGGCGAAGGCCCGCGGTCATTCGTCACGCGCACTCCCTGGAGTCTCTGCCGGGGTGAGGGCGAGGAAGCGCTGGAGGAGCCGTTTGATCGGCTCGTGGTGGTAGTACTCGGCGATCTGCAGGGGAGTCTCTCCGTCGATGGCCGGCAGGCGTGGATCGGCACCGTAGGCGAGCAGGATCGCGGTGGAGGCCGTATTCAGGGGGTAGTCCGTCTGTACGTGAGCGTCGCCTTCCAGGCCGGTCGCGTGAGTCAGCAGCGTGTCCCCGAAGCACACCTCGTCCGGATCCCCCCCGGAGTCCAGGAGGATGGAGAGGGTCTCGTAATCACTCATCTCCACGGCCCTGTGCGCGGGCGTCCACGACTCCACCTCGACGGAAGCCCCGCGACCACTTCCACGCCCACTCCCTGAAGCTTCCGCCGGTGCGAGGAAGCGCTTGAGGAGCCGCGTGGCCGGCTCGTGGTCGTAGTCCTCGGCGCACTGCAGCGGAGTTTCCCCGCTGGCAGACGGCAGGCGCGGGTCGGCTCCATACGCCAGCACGATTGCCGTACCGGCCGTGTGCAGGGGATGGGCCGACTGCAGGTGACTGTCACCTTCTGTGTCGATCGCGTGAGTCAGCAGCGTGAGCCCGAAACATACCTCGTCCGGATCGGCCCCAGCGTCCAGGAGCCTGGCGAGAGTCTCATACTCACTCATCTCTACGGCCTCGTGCGCCGGCGTCCACGGCTCCACTTTGGGAAAAGAGCTCGACCTCAGCGCATCGGAATCCATCATGTTTCCCTCTCCGCCGGCCTTGCCAGGACGTTGCGGACACCTGCCTACTGGGGTGTTCCTGCTTTACGCCAATGCTACATGCTGCATCAAATTGAGATGCAGTCTTGCGAAACCCTCGACCGATCCCGGTGGGTATCGCGCATCGGGGTACACGGTGCCGCATGGCACCGAAGACCGAACGCATCCAGTTCCTGCGGGCCGGGCAACTGCGCCGTATCCGTTCCTTCTACGCTGCGGCCATCCTCCTGTGGGCAGGGTCCGCGGCCTGGTCCGGCTGGCATGCCCCGGGGAGCCGGCAGATGTGGGTGTCCGTCCTCCTCCTGGTCGTCTTCACCGTCCTGCTCGTCACGGCGAGCCTCGCCCTGCGGCGTCTCGCCGTTCCTGCCACGGGCCGGCCCGTACACCACGCTGCCCCGCACAGGCTGCCGAGCACCCGCCGTCACGCCCCTGCCTGAGGGCCCATCACTCTTCCCACGAGTCAATCCGGGCCCGGACTCCGCCCGCAGGGGGCGGAGTCCACGGTCTGCTGACAATCCACTGCCGGAGCACCCCCACCTCTGTAGATGCCCGGGCCGAAGGCCCGTTGACGGGCCCGCGCAGCGGGTCCGTCCTGTGGCGCGCAGCGCCACCAGGTGGCTGGAGCGCAGCGG
>NZ_BEWB01000031.1 GCF_003112555.1 Streptomyces coelicoflavus
TTCGAGTGGTTCATCGAATCTGGCAAGTACGCCGCGCCCCCTGGACCTGTTCCGCGACCTGGTCGCTACGCCGCCACGCCCACCCGCACGATGCTCAGGCGGGGACTGGTACCCGCACCAGCGCTCATCAGCTTTCTTCTGGAGTGGCTGCGGCGTTCTCGGGTAGTTCCCGGACGCGCCGCACCCCGGATGCGAGAACCCACAGGACACTCAGCACGGCACTTACCGTGCCGATCCATATGGTCAGATGCAGGCCGAGCGCGGTGCCCAGCGTGCCAGCCAGTATCGCGCCGATCGGGCGGACTCCGAAGTTGGCTGTCTGCACCACGCCCATTACGCGGGAGCGCAGCGTGGGCGGGATGACGGCGATCAGATAGCTGTTGGTGGAGATGTTCAGGACGGTGACTCCGCAGCCGGCGCCGAACTGCGCAGCAACCAGCGCTGTCATCACCAACGGTGTCGGGCCCTTGGCCAGCGGTACCAGCAGCAGGGGCAGGCTGAACCACAGGAAGCCGGTGACGACGGTCGGGCCGAGGCCGATCCGCCGCACCACGCGTGGCGCGGCGTAGGCGCCGGCCAGACCGCCGAGCCCGGCCGTGGCGAAGACCGCCCCCAAAGCCCCTGCGGTCAGCCCCAGTTCGGTGGTCCCGTACAGCACGAACAGCGTCATCAGGAAGGTGTTGCACAGACTCAGCATGGAAACCCCGGCCAGCAGCAGGCCCGGGGTGCGGTTTGCCGTCACCCACCGCAGCCCTGCCGCCAGCCCGCCCTCGCCACGCGGGGCGGGCGGCGCCTCCCGCGCCCTGATGCGGCCCAGGCACGCCGCCGACACCAGATAGGTCAGGGCGTCCACCAGCAGGGCGCACGGCGCCGACAGTGCCTGAACCAGCGCTCCGCCCGTGCTCGGTCCGGCGACCGAGGCCATGGAACTGCTCCCGGAGAGCAGCGCGTTGCCGTCCACGTACCTCTCCGACGGGACCACGGAGGCGTACACGTGATGCTTGCAGACCCTGAACAGTACTGTGAGCGCCCCGACCACGAACTCCGTCACGAACAGGTGCGTCAGCGTCAGCGTCAGCGTCCCGCACGCATACGCCAGTGGCACGGAGGCGACCGCGGCGAACCGCCCGAGGTCCGCGACGATCATCGCCATGCGCCGGTTGCTCTGTCGGTCCGCCCACGCCCCGCCGGGTATCGACAGCAGCAACGAGGGCAGCAGCGCCGCCGCCGTCAGCCACCCCATCTCGGCCGCGCCCGCGTCCAGCAGCAGCACGGCGGCCAGCGGGATCGCCAGGATGTTGATCTCGTCCCCGACCAGCGAAATGCTCTCCGCGCTCCAGTAGAGCCGAAAGCCCCGCTCCCGCAGCAGCCCCGTCCTGGCCGGCGTGTCGCCCGCGTCCCCTCGGCGACGGGCCGCCCTCATGCCCGCCTTGCTCATCGTGTGCCCCGGCCGGCGTCGTCAGACGCGCCGCAGGCGCTGGAGCCTGTACCGCACCCCGTCCGCCGCCCACATGGCGCACCTCCGCCGCGGCCGGCAGACGGCGACAGCCTCGTGGACGGAATGGGGCACAAAGTCGGCTTGCTCGCACCATCCGGGCCGAGCAGCCCGCGCACCTCGCCCGGCGGGACGGCCCGGAACACCCGATCCAGCGCACACAGGTCCGCGCGGCCCGTGGGCGGATTGGGCCGGATCAACTCCCGGATTTCGATCGTGTTCCCGGTCACCGGCCGCCCTCGTGCGCGGCGACCGGCAAGGTCAGCAGCATGATGTGGGACACCGGCTCATCGTCGGCCGGCCGCCAGCGACCGACCAGGCGGTAACCCCACGCGGCGTAGGCGGCGTGCGCCGGTGCCGCTTCCGGCTCGGGCCTCATCGCCAGGGTGACGCGCTCGACGCCCAAACCCTCCAGCAGATGGGTGTGCATACGGGCCGCCACCCCCTGGCGCCGCCATCCGGCGCGTACCGCGAGCTCGACGATGCCCAGAGTGCGTTCACCGGTCTCGGCCACAAACTCCGCCGTCGTCTCCCCCTCCATCGCCTTCCACCAGCCGGTGTCCGCCGGCAGGGGGTAGCCGAAGGCGTAGCCCACGGGCAGGTCGCCGCAGCGGGCCACGACGAGGCGGGCGCGAGGAAGGAAGATCTCCTGCGCGAAGCGGTCCAGGAACTCGGCGATCTCCTTCGGGCCCTCGCAGTACGGCGGTTCGGCCCAGATCTCCTTGTACATCGGCAGCACGACATCAAGGTGCACGGCGCACTCCAGCCCCTCCCACCGCTCCACCGTGATCGACGGGCTCCCCATCCGTTTCCTCCCCGTCTACCGCCACCAGCCGAAGCCAGCGTCCGCTAGAGGCAGTTCGGACCGAGAGGGACGGTCCTGCGGGACCGCTCACCAACACCGACACCACCCTTGATACGGGCGCCGACGCCAGCCATCGGTATGACCGGGAAGCGGACAGACCTTCGACCACCGACGCTGATGCCGCCGCCCTTCGCCGTGGCGGGGTAACGGACAGACCTTCGACCACCGACGCTGATGCCGCCGCCCTTCGCCGTGGCGGGGTAACGGACAGACCTTCGACCACCGACGCTGATGCCGCCGCCCTTCGCCGTGGCGGGGTGGCGGACAGACCTGCGGGTACCCATGCCCGGGCCGCCGCCCTTCAAAGTGGCGGAGTGTCGGACAATCCTGCGGGTACCGATGCTCGGGCCGCCCTTCGCGATGGCGGGGTAGCGGACAGACCGGCGGCTACCGATTCCGATGCCGCCGCCCTTCGAAGTGGCGGGGTAGAGGGCGGGTGTGCCCAGAGTGAGGGCGGGGGCCTCGGTGCCTACCTCAGGGTCCATAAGCGCGATCATGCGTGCGGTCCTTCCGACGTCGAAGCGGGTTCCGGCACGGCTGTGAACGCAGGCAGCGGCACTCACCGGGCTGCCTCTGTCCAGGGCCGATGGGACGACGAGATGCCGCGGGCGGCCTTTTGCCTCGCTGTCTGCGTCACCCCTCGCGGTGACATCGTCTGCTGGTAGCACGCTGGCGGAAACCTGAAAGGTTATAGGGTGCCCCGCGCTGACCGGCTACACGCCGAGGGTTACGGGACTGTCGACGAGGGCCGCGTGTGGCTGTTCGCGCTCAGGTCCAGGACGGCGGGCCCCGAGCCGAAGGGCCGACCCCTGGGCTGACGTGGGTGAGAAGTAACCGCCCCAGACCAGGCCATTGGTTATGGGCGTTGGTTGAGGGTCCGGGTGAGTTCCCGATTGGCGGCTCGCGCCGCCTCCAACTCATCGGTGCGTTCTTCGAGTTCGCGAGTCTTGTCGGCGATTTCCTGCTCCAGCATCGTGATGCGGCGTTGGAGCAGGTCGATGTCGGTCGGTGCGCCCAGCCCGGCCTCCTCCCAGACCTGCTGGCCACGAGTTTCGGACAGCCGCCTCTCCAACACCTGGATGCGTCCAGTGAGGCGAGTGTTTCGGCTGAGGGCGTTTGCGAGATCGGTCTGCAGCGAGGCTCTGCTGACTGCCGTTGTCCGGCCCTGTTCAGCCGGAGTGTTGGCCGCGGCGTGGACGCGTTCGAGTAGATCGCGGTGGCGATAGAGGAAGGTGCGGTCGACTCTGGCCGCGCGGGCGATACCGGAGACGGTGATGTCTTCGCCCGCGCGCAGTGCTGCGTCGAGGGGCTTGAGGACTCGGTCACGGCGGCGGGCGGAGTCGGCGCGCTTCCCTTCGGTCATGGGGTTGGTCATGCCGGTCTTTCGGGGCGGATGTCGAGCAGGGGTCGTCGGACATGGGGCATGCCCAGCGAGACGGCGCCGCGGCTGCGGCGGACGAGCTTGATGGCCTCCTGGATCTGTGTGCGGTCTTCGTCGGTGAGGTCCTCCAGGTCGTCGCGGACGCGGCGGATCAATCGTCGGACCCGGGTGATCTCCTCGTCCGAGGGCAGGGCTTCGGTCGTGGCCCAGTCGTCGGCTTCGACGAACGCAGCCAGGCGTTCGCGGCTGCGCAGCAGGTCGGCGAGGTAGCCTTCCAGGTCCGGCAGGTAGGAGACATCGGTGCGGAAGTGGCCGCAGCCGACGCAGCGGAAGCGGACCGGGCAGTCGTGGCCGCCGGCTGCGACGTTGGACGGTTCGGTGCAGCCGCCGTAGGGTACGGAGACTTCTCCGACGGCCCGGCGGGCGTGTTCGGAGTCCAGGAGGCGCTTGGCGGTGCGCCAGACGCGGTTGCCGTGCCGGTCGAATTGCATAGCCGTGACCCGTTCGACGGCCTCCCTTCGCCGCTTCTCCCCAACTCGGTAGTACCGCTGTGTAGTGTCGAGTTGGCGGTGGTCCATCAACTCGTTGAGCACGTCGATGGGTACACCGGCATCAGCGTGCCGCTGGGCATAAGTGTGCCGGTAGGCGTAGGGGAAGATCTTCGCCTTGTCGAAGGGCAGCATCTTGGTGACGCGATCGCCGTCGATGTCCACCACCGTGGGGACGAGGATCTCGGGCAGCAGCGACGTCACCCACTTCCGGTGGCGCTCCGCCACATTCGTCGCGCTGATCGCCTTGGTGCCCGTGCGGGTTGGCCTGGAACGTCGGAAACAGCGCCAGCTCGCGGATCGGCACTTCAGGAAAGCGGACCCGGGTACGTTCTTGCTGAGCGGTGATCACGGCTGCGGTCGGTTCGGGGATGGGCAGGCGCCGGCCCATCCTCAGGGCCTTGCGGTTGTTGTAGACGAGTACGGGTTTGCCGTCGGCGTCACGATCCAGGCAGTCCCAGGGCAGCTTGCAGACCTCGGTCGGCCGCCGGCGGGTGTCGATGACGACCTCAACCACGGTGCGGTAGTGCTGATGGTCCGTGCTGTCGAGGGTCGTCAGGTGTTCGCAGATCTGCCGCATCACCTCGGGCGGGAGGTCCTTGCCGGCCTCATCGTCCTCGGCGTCCTCGGGCATGTCCTCTTCGCGCAGGGTGAAGTCGTCCGCGATGCCGTGCAGCGGTTGGCCGGGCTGTGTTAGCCCCAGGGTCCGCATCCGGTTCAGCAATCGCCGCACGTCCCGGGCCGCATCCAGCCGCCGTGACGCGCTGAGCTCGTCCTGCTCGTGGAGGAACCGGAGCCGGTGCAGGAAGAAGACCATGTCGTCGCGGCCCAGCAGCCGCAGATCCATCCCTTTGTCGTTTCGGTGCAGCCGCAGGCTCGTCGAGAACAGAGCCATGTTGTTGATCTGTCGCTGGACGACCCCGCGGGGACTGTTGCCGTACCGGCGCGGGATATCGTCCAGCGCCCAGGTTTTGAGGGCCTCGCGCAGATAGGTCTGCCTGATGTGGTCGAACCGGAACACCCCGCCGAGCCCGAAGACCGCCGCATCCCAGACGTCCTTGTAGCGCTCCGTCTCGGGAGAGGCCCCGAACCGGACCACGTGCCGGCGCAGCCCGGCAGCAAGGGGGCGGCAGTGCGAGTTGAGCCGGTCCACCTCCAACTGCTCCAGTGAGGAAAGCCGCTCGACCCGGACGAAGTCGACCAGCGGGCGCAGGACGAAATCCTTCTGCTTGATGCCTTCCGCGTTGCGCTGCTGGACGCCGTAGAGGATCTCGGCCACGACCTGCTCCGGTAGCCCGCGCAGGCTCACCGCGCCTTGCTCTGCGACCGCCGGGGTGACCAGCCGCCAGATCTCCTCGTCCGGCATGGTGCCGTGCCGGATCGCGTACCTGCGCCGACAGTTGTGGGCGTTGCAGTACGGTGAGGCTGCGATGTCGCGGTCCCGGTAGCACGCCACCACCTCGCACGGCCCGAAGCCCAGCAGTGGGCCCACGTTCGGGAGCCGAACGAACTCGTCCACCGGCATCCGGGAGTAGTGCTTCCGGTGCTGATCCCAGTGGCCGTGGCAGAGCATCGCGGTGACCGCCTTGCACGGACGTGCGCAGTCCGGGACGAGGCACCCGGCGGAACCGATAGCGCGAGAGCGCGGTTTCACCACGGCGACGAACTCGTCGACCGTCAGCCCCGACTTCTCCCACCGCTTCACACAACCGCGGCACAGGCCCCGGCTCCCCGCATTGTGGGCCAGCTTGTCGCAGCCGGACACACGGCAGACGGGAGCTCCGAACAACGGATGGGAGGCCGGGAACCACAACACGCAAACCGCCGGATCCCACCTCATCAGCTGGAGAAACCCCGGTGTGACCGCGTCCCGCAAGGCGTCATTCCGCTCCGCCGCGATGCGCTGGGCCCGCGCGACGGCCGCGGTCACCGGCCGTCTGCCGGCATCAGCCCGCGCGGGGTGGGGACGCGCTCGATCGCGTCCCGCAGCCGTGACGCCTTGGGATGTAGATAGGGCCGCGGGGAGTTCGGGTTCTTCTGCCCCAGCAGAGCCTGGATCTCATCCAGCTTGCCCCCGGCGTCAGCGACGTTGCTGGCCATCGCATGCCGGCACATCAGAGGCGTCACCCGCCGGTCCAGCCCCGCCCGCCGGGACAGCGACTCACACAGCTCGCCGATCGCGTCCGTCGTGATCGGCGCCCCGAGCGGCGGGCGGAACAGGTTGACCAGGAGAAAGTCACTGCCACCCGAGCCGAGAACCTCGTGCCGTTCCAGCACGTACTGGTCAAAAGCCTGCACCACGAGGAAGTCGACGGGCATCGCCCACGCCTTCCTTGACTTCGACCAGGCGTTGTTCTCGTTCTGCCGCCGCACCACATGGACGTGGGCACCCTCGAAGTCGCAGCCGACCGCCTGGGGGTCCATCATCAGGTGCGGGTCGGTCCGGCGCAGACCTGCCGTCTGCCCCGGACGCAGTCCGACACGGGACAGCAGCAGCAACGTCAGCCGGTCCTGAGCCGAGCGGCAGGCCAGGAACATGGCGACCACCTCTTCATCCGTGGCCCGGTCGATCGCGGTCTCCGGCTCCTGGAGGCGGTGGCGAGCTCGCAGCCGAATGCGCATCCCGCCGCTCTCACCGCGGGCCTCCATCGGCAGGTCGCTGTCGTCACCGAGCTCGTAGAGCTGCTCCAACACCCAAGCTGGCGCCGGATGAGTCCTGGCCGCAGCCAGGAGGCACTGCACCGCTGTCCGTAACCGTGGCCCGGATGCGGTGATGAACGAGGTAAAGCGAAGCACAAGGTGTGAGACCGGAGTTCCGCACATCACAATCGGAAAGATCAGTTTTTGGCCGTTGCGACTACTGTGCGTAAAACCGTCTAAACGGCGTTTCTGTCCGTCCGCAGCTCTGTGACCTGCGCTCCCCCTTGGGGTACGTCACTTCAGGCACTTACTTCTATACACAAAGTCACGACTGTGATCTTCTTAACAACGC
>NZ_BEWB01000032.1 GCF_003112555.1 Streptomyces coelicoflavus
TTAGGCGGTGTTCAGACTGCGGGTGCGAGGGGGCGTCCGCCTCAGCGGATGCCCTTCTCGCTGCGGACGCGGGCGCATTCTCTGCGCTGGGCTGCAAGGACGTCGGGATGGCGGGCATTGGTGTTGCGCCAGCGCAGATATCGGTGCAGGGCCCGGGTCTGCGCGGGGTGGCTGCGATGGTTCGAGTTGGCCAAGGTGAACTGCCGCAGCGGGCCGAAGTGGGCCTCGATCGGGTTGGCCCAGGAGGCGTAGGTTGGGGTGAAGCACAGTTCGACCTTGTTCTTCTTCGCCCAGTGGCGGATGTCCGCACCGGTATGGGGGAGAGGTTGTCCAGGATGATGTAGATCGGGGCGCCGTCGGGCCGGGCGGCCCGGATCGACTTCAGCGCGGCCAGGGTGTTGGCGGTGCCCTTGCGGCGGCGGTTGGCGCCCCACAGCCGGTCGTTGCCGACGGAGTAGCAGCCGTGGAAGTAGGTGACGCCGTGGGTGCGGCGGTAGGCCGCCGGGAGGCGGCCGGGCTTGCCCCGCTTCGCCCAGCAGGAGCCTGTGGTGGGCCGGATGCCCAGGGGCCCGAACTAGTCGAAGGCGAAGACCCGGTCTGGGAAGTGCTCCAGCACGTGCTCGATGCGGTCGAGTTCGGCGTCGCGCTCGGGATCGGGCGACTCTTTCCAGGTCTTGGTGCGCTGGAAGGTGATCCCGCGGCGGCGGAGCAGGCACCGTAACGCTTCCCGGCCGATGCGGATCACGCGTCCGTGCACGCGCCGCAGGTAGGCGGCGAGTTTACGGATCGACCAGCGGGTGAAGGGCTGGCTGAGCTTGGTCGGGCGGGTGGTGGCCGTCTGGATGATGAAGTCTTCATCGTCATTGCTCAGCAGGCGGGGACGGCCTCCCACCCATTGAGGGTCCAGGCAGGCCAGGCCGATCTTGTTGAATCGGTGGATCACCTCCCGCACCGTGTCCTCGTCGGCCTGGACCAGCTGCGCGATCACCGGGACCCGGTTCCCGCCGGCCGAGGCCAGCAGCATCATCGCGCGTCGGTAGCGCACCGAGCTGGTACTGCCCCGGCGCACGATCTGCTGCAGCTCCTGTCCTTCCTGGTCGGTGAGTCGGCGCACACGGACAGGCTCAGCCACTCGCACCTCCAGCGATCGAAAGGAGCGTGACCGCCCATCCAACCGCCCTAAACACCAACCCCGCGAACATTCCCGGTCACAGCACTAGTGCCGCATCAGGCAACGTTCGCCCTGGGCGGTCTGCGACGATGGCTCCATGGACGAGGAAGTCATTCCCATTCTTCGCGTCGAGGACGCTGCGGCGGCGGTCGCGTGGTACGAGCGACTGGGCTTCACCAAGCAGTGGGAACACCGCTTCGAACCGGGATTTCCCGCGTTCGTCGAGGTCGCCCGGGGCGGGGTGCGGTTGTTCTTGTCCGAGCACACGGGCGACGCCCGCCCCGACACGTTGGTCTACCTCCGCATTCGTGATGTCGAGGCCATCGCTTCCGAGTTCGGTGTGCAGGCGAAGGACGCTCCGTGGGCACGTGAGATTGAGCTGCGCGACCCTGACGGCAACCGGCTTCGAATCGGCACGCCGACGGAATGACGCTCGCCGGCAGCGCGCGGCAGGGAAGCTGTGCTGGTGGCTGAGCGAGTACACGTCCGCGAGCTCGATGACGACGAGGGGCAGCGCCTGCTGCGGATCATCCGCCGGGGCAGCGGCTCGGTGGTGACGTGGCGGCGGGCGCAGATGGCGTTGCTGTCCGCGCAGGGCATGCCCGTGGCGAAAATTGCCGAGGTGACGTTCACCAGCGCGGACCGGGTCCGGGATGTGATCCACAACTTCAACGCCGACGGCTTCGACTCCCTTTACCCGAAGTACAAAGGCGGTCGGCCCAGGACATTCACCCTGCCCGAGCGGCGCGAGATCAAGAAGATCGCCAAGTCCAGGCCGGCCGAGCACGGTCTGCCGTTCTCGACCTGGAGCCTGGCCAAGCTGGCCGACTTCCTGGTCGCCGAGGGGGTGGTCGACGACATCAGCCACGAGGGCCTTCGGGTCCTGCTCCGCGAGGAGGGCGTCTCCTTTCAACGCATAAAGACCTGGAAGATCTCCCGCGATCCCGACTACGCCGCCAAGAAAGCCCGCGTCGAGCACCTCTACGCCATCGCCGACGGCGAGGTCATACCCGAGGACGGCGAGCCCGAAGTCGTCTTATGCCTGGACGAATTCGGTCCGCTCAATCTCCAGCCCCACCCCGGGCGGCAGTGGGCCGAGCGCGGCGGACGGCACAAGGACCCCACCCGGGAGCCCAGGCCCCGACGGCGGGCGACCTACACCCGTCCGCACGGGGTCAGACACCTGTTCGCCGCCTACGACCTCGGCAAGGACAAGCTCTACGGCCACATCAAGCCGAAGAAGAACCGGACGAGGTTCCTGGAGTTCTGCCGCTACCTGCGCAGCCTCTACCCGCCGGAGATCCGCATCGCGATCGTGCTCGACAACTTCTCCCCGCACCTGACCACGAAGAAGGACAGCCGGGTCGGCGACTGGGCCGCAGCCAACAACGTCGAGTTCGCCTACACGCCTACGAACAGCTCGTGGCTGAACCGCATCGAGGCCCAGTTCACCGCCCTGCGCTACTTCACACTCGACGGCACCGACCACGCCAGCCACAAGGAACAGGGCAGCATGATCCGCCGCTACATCATCTGGCGAAACCGTCACGCCGACGATCAACGGCTACGAGCCGTGGTCGACAGGGCCAACGTTGCCTGATGCGGCACTAGGTCGCTCCGGACGACACCCTGCCGTGGTTCTCCCGCGCGACACTGGGACGCCCCCACGACCTGACGGCGGTGCGCGCTCATGGCATCGTCCAGGCCTGCCTGACCCGGCAGATCCTCGTGCTCGCGGACCGTGCCTACCAAGGCGTCGGCGCCACCTTCTGCACCCCGTGCTACCACCACAGCGAAGAACCCGAGCATTACCAGCAGTTCAGCCGCGACCATGCCCGGCTCAGGATGTCAGGACGAAGAAGGTTTCAGTGACTGCACGGCGTACCCAAGGCCATTGCATAGCTACGTGTTTTCTGATAATTTCTGAGATCGATACTCCTTGGGTGACTTGCCATAAAAGGAGCGGAAGGTTCGGGTGAAGTCGGAGGCGTGACAAAACCCCCAACGGAAAGCGATTTCGTAAATCGGGGTGGCCCGCAAGAGGGGGTTCTTTAAATCGCGGCGAGCATTTTCCATCCGCATGCTACGGATGTAGGCTGCGACTGTTTCATTGCGCCCCTGCTGCTCAAAGATACGATGCAGATAACTCAGGGATATGTGGTGAGCGGCGGCGATTATTGGGGGCGACAAGTCGGGGTTGGGTAAGTTCTGTCTTATGAAGAGTCGGATGCTTTTCATCATGGCTTGCTGGCGCGTCTTTTTGGGTACATTAGCTTTGAATTCCAATGCCTGGGTCAACCACGAAGAAAGCAGATCGAGCAGGATTGTGCCGAGGTGAGGTGCGTTAGACTCTTCGATCGTCTCAGCCTGCCGCTCTAAGCTCATAAGAAACTCTGCGACCACCGCGCCCATTCCGTCTCGACCTGATAATGGTTGCCCGAAAATTCTGTGTAGCCGGTGCGGTGGAAGCGGTAGCAGTTCTTTAGGGAAGTCGACCCCCACTCCTTTGATGATGTGGCGCTGTCCATCTTTAAGTGACTGGAGATCGTACTGCTGGAAGTTGTCGATAAGAAATAGATCACGTGCTCCGAACGTGTGAGTTTGGCCAGCGAGGTCGAGAGTTAGGTGCCCATCGAGTAGAAGAGTTAGGTGGTACGTTTCTGGGCTTGAGTGAGCTGGTATTTTGCAAGTGCGTCGGTAGCGTGCCGGTTGGAAAGATGTAGGCCAAACGGTGACTGGTCCTAGTTCCATCAGACGCATCTCCGCTTGAAAATTGTCGGTGTGGTCACTGGTTATTTCGCAAGCGCGTGTCCTGCCGATACATTCCTGCCAGTAGCTGAATCTATCTGGCGCAGACACGTCTGTGCTTTTAAGTACGGTTCCAATCATTGTATCTACCCTTTTTGCAGTCGGACGGACGTTCTGTCGGCGGCCTCGGACCGTTCTCCCTCCTTCTTCGGGTCTTCAGCACGGTTCAACTCCTTCACAGGAATCACTATTTTGACTGATCTCCCCAGCTTGCGGAACAGGTCGATCAGACGTGCGTACGGTAGGATTCAGTCAACTTGTCTGGCGAGCGCATGAGTGTGCTGAGGCTAGCCTCGCGCTTTCGCCAGGTGGGGTGTCCGATGGTTGATCAAATAAGCAGAGAGTGCTCCTGAACTGCAACGATGGGACTTGTCGAGGGTCCTGTCAGCTGCACGGAAAGAAGCACTCTCCAGGTGAAGAAGCGTAGCGGGTCCTACCCGCGTGTCCGTATCGAGGGCGGCGGCCGGACGGTGGTCTCGCAGGCCGGGGGCGTGTTGCTGGTCGAGACCGTCCGCAAGGCCGGCTTGGACACCGCGATATCAGCGGCGCTGACGCCGTGGCGGAAGGCTCGGGCGGTGCACGATCCGGGCAAGATCCTGCTGGATGTGGCCCTGGCGGTCGCGCTGGGCGGGGACTGCCTCGCGGACGTCGCCATGCTGCGGGCCGAGCCGGCCGTGTTCGGGCCGATCGCCTCCGACCCGACGGTCTCCCGCCTCATCGACACTCTCGCCGCCGCCGGGGAGAAGGCCCTGCGGGCCGTTAGTACCGCGCGAGCTGAAGTCCGCCAGGGCGTCTGGCGGTTGGCCGGCCGCCAAGCGCCTGACGCGGGCGGGACGGTGACCGTGGACGTCGACGGGGTGCTGGTGATCGCGCACTCGGACAAGGAGGACGCCGCACCCACGTGGAAGCGAAGCTACGGCCACCACCCGCTGATGGGATTCGTCGACCATGGACCGGGCGGCACGGGTGAACCGGTCGCGGCCCTGCTCAGAGCGGGCAACGCGGGATCGAACACGGCCACCGACCACATCACCGCCACCCAGCTGGCCCTGGCGCAGTTGCCGAAAAAGTACCGGCGCGGGCGCCGGACCCTGATCCGCACCGATTCGGCGGGCGGGACCCACGACTTCGTCGCCTGGCTCGCCCGGCGGGGGCGGTGGCTGTCCTACTCGGTCGGCATGACGGTCACCGAGCAGGTCCACCAGCATGTGTTGCAGGTTCCGGCATCGGCCTGGACGCCGGCCGTCGAGACCGGCGGCGAGATCCGCGAGGGGGCCTGGGTCGCCGAGCTCACCGGCGCAGTCCTGAACGGCTGGCCGAAGGGGATGCGGCTGATCGTCAGGAAGGAACGGCCGCATCCCGGGGCACAGTTGCGGCTCACGGATGCGGACGGCATGCGGCTGACGTGTTTCGCGACCAACACCTCGGGCCGGCCGATCGCCGAACTCGAACTGCGTCACCGGCTGCGGGCCCGGGCCGAGGACCGCATCCGCGCCGCCCGTGCCACCGGCCTGCGCAACTTGCCCCTGCACCGCACGGCCCAGGACCGGATCTGGCTGGAGATCGTGCAGATCGCTCTCGACCTGCTGGCCTGGATGCCGATGCTCGCCCTGACGGGCAAGGCCCGTCTCTGGGAACCCCGCCGCCTGCGGCTCCGCTTGTTCAGCGCGGCCGGACAACTCGTCACCACCGGCCGTCGGCGAATCCTCCGCCTGGCCGGGCACTGGCCCTGGACCAGTCACATCACCGCAGCCATCGAACGGCTCGCACTCCTGCCGAACCCCGGATGACCAGCGGATTCACCCGCCCCGACGAGAGAACCCCCAGCCGGAGAAGTGGAACCCGGCGTCCACCCGAGACGACACTCGGGACCTCAGCATGGCCAACCTCAGCCCACAGCACGAAAACGGTCCACCGACTCCGTCGGCGGACCGTCATGCAAGATCGAGGCTAGCCCCTGCGTCGCATGAGAACTCGCCAGCTTGCTGGCAGGCTCTTCTTCTGCTCGTTCACAGCAGAGATTCTGCTGGCGCGGCCCGCTGCCGTGCCGGGGTGTGTAGATTCAGGGACTTCGGTCCGGGTGACGTGTTCCTGTCGGGGCGCTCTGGGTATGCAAGAGGGCTCGGAGTTTCCGGTGACAACGTGCCATGGAGTCCTTCTTCAGCCTGCTGCAGAAGGCCGTTCTCGGCTGCCGTGTCTGTGCTATCCGCGGAAGACTCAGGATCAAGATCGTGACCTGAATCGAGGGAACTTCCCGCGACGCCTTCGATGGGCTTCACGTGGGGGACTGACCTCCATCAAATTCGAGCCCGTCATGACCACGTCTGCCCTTGGACCTCCAAGCCGCGTGACCGCACCTGACGTGTTACCCGAACCTGCACCAGACCCTCACGAGTCGGTAGATTTCTTCCGAGACGATGCGCCTTCGAGAGATGCACCGCGGTCCTCCGTAACGCCTAGTGCTCTGACCAGGAAGTTTCGCCGGATCGGCGGTTCCAACGGTTGGATGTCCGGAGATGTCCGAGCCGACCGTTGGGGGTGTGGTGGCTGAGCCTGTCCGTGTGCGCAGGTTGACCGACGAGGAGGGGCGGAAGCTGCAGCAGATCGTGCGCCGGGGCAGCACCAGCTCGGTGCGATACCGGCGCGCGATGATGCTGCTGGCTCGCCCGGCGGGGACAGGGTCCCGGTGATCGCCAGCTGGTCCAGGCCGACGAGGACTCCGTCCGCGACGTGATCCGCCGGTTCAACGAGATCGGCCTGGCCTGAACGGACCCTCCATGGACGGGAGGCCGTCCCTGCCTGCCCAGTTCTGACGATGAGGACTTCGTCGTCCACACGGCCACCACCCGCCCGACCAAGCTCGGCCAGCCCTTCACTCGCTGGTCCTCGGTAAACTCGCTGCCTACCTGCGGAAAGTGCACGGCCGTGTGATCCCGTCGGCCGCGAGGCATTACGGTGCCTGCTCGCCCGCCGCGGCGTCACCTTCCAGCGCACCAAGACCTGAGAGGAGTTGTCCGACCCCGAGCGTGACGCCAAGCTGGACCGCATCGAGGAGGTGCTGGAAACGCTCCCCGGACAGCGTGTTCGCGTTCGACGAGTTCGGGCCGCTCGGCATCCGCCCCACCGCCGGAGCCGGTCGCCCCGAGTGCCATCCCGCGACCTACCACCGCACACACGGGGTGCGGTACTTCCACGGCTGC
>NZ_BEWB01000033.1 GCF_003112555.1 Streptomyces coelicoflavus
AATAGATGATCTGCTGCGGGAGCTGGTGACCCGCCGCCGCGGCCGGTCGACAATCCCGCCCGGCCGCGAGCCCACCTGGCTCTTCCACGGCATCTACCCCGGCCGTCCGATGGATCCCAGTAGCCTCAGCCGCCGCCTGAGAGCCATCGGCGTCCAGCCGCGCCAAGCCCGCAACGCCTCCCTGATGGACGTCGCCTCCGAGCTGCCCGCATACGTCTTCAGCCGCCTGCTCGGCTACTGCCAAAAGACCGCCGACAACTGGAACACCGAAGCCTTCGGCTTCGGACCCGACTACGCCGCCGACCTCACCCGCCGCTGACCCCGGCATTCGTAGCGGGCGGCCTCGCCCGGCTGGAGGCGTGGCTGACCCGCACCATCGCCCGCGTCCCCGATGCCGGTGAGCGCCGCATCCTGCTCCACTACATCCGCTGGCAGCCGCTGCGCCGCCTCCCGCCCGGCCGGCACGTCACGCACGGCCAGGCCGACTCCGTCCGCATGGAGATCCGCAACGTGGTGCGGCTGCTGGAATGGCTGCAACAGGTCGGCAGCAGCCTCGCCGCCTGCACCCAAGACGAACTGGACGCCTGGCTCGCCGACGGACCGCCGATGCGCACCCTGGTGCGCGGCTTCGTGCGCTGGACCGCTCGCCACCATCACACCAAGCCCTTGACGACGCCGCTCTACACCAGCAACTTCGCCGCCGAGGTCATCGCCCAAGACCAGCGCTGGGCCCTGGTGCGCCGCCTGGTGAACGACACCGACCTGCAGACCACCGATCGCGCCGCCGGACTGCTGTTGCTGCTGTTCGCCCAGCCCGCCGCCCGCATCTGCCGCCTGACCACCGACCACCTCCTCGACGACGGCCATACCCTCCGCCTGGGCCGCCAGCCCGTGGACATCCCCGCCCCGCTGGACGACCTGCTCCGCGAACCAGCCTGCCGCCGCCGCGGGCACGGCCCGGTGCTCGCCGGATACGAGCCGCCCTGGCTGTCCCCCGGCATCTATGCCGGACGCACCCTCGAGCCACACAGCCTGGGCTGCCGTCTGAAGAGGCTCGGCATCCGACCTCGGGTAGCCCGCAACGCCTCGCTGATGGACATCGCCTCCGGACTCCCGGCCTACGTCTTCAGCCGCCTGCTGGGCTTCAGCCGGTCCACCACCGACAACTGGGACACCGACGCCAGCGGTTTCAGTCGCCCACGGCGCCGAGGTGAGCCGTCGCACCCCCACCACGCAGTCCACGGTTCCCTGAATTCGGGATGCTGCGTGCTGTTGGGGTGTGCTGACACCCACCTGCCGCGGCCGAGGGGCTGGTGCTATGCCAGGTGCCTGGTGAGGAACTCCGACATCCGTTCCACGGCCGACTTGATGCACGTGGGCTTGTCGTACAGGTCGAAACATCGGGGGGAACGCCGCGACAAACGTGCTGGTTTGAGCAGCTGCTTCTCATCCAGGGTTCCTGGTGGCCTTGGCCCCGGCGCGTCGACGCAGCCAGTAGTGCGCGGTCACGACGGCCAGCAGCGGCCCCCAGACGAGCAGCGGGGCGTAGCAGGCCGTCATCACCAGGTACGCGACACCCTTCGGGGCCTCGGGGTCGGCCATGGTGTCCGGCTGATTCCAGCCGAAAGCGCCGAGGACGGCGAACATGGTGAGCGCGAGCGCCCCGGCGCCCGCCAGGGGCACGGCGAACCAGGTCGGCACTCTGCGCCCGCCGACCAGCGGCAGCCAGGACCAGAACACCTCGCCCCATCGCTGGACCAGGCCGAGCGCGAGCAGGCCGAGCGCTTCGGTGACGAGGGACAGCACGATCATGTAGAGGGAGAAGAAGCTGCCCGGGGTCACGTCGGCGAGCGCGTTCGTCCCGGTGAACCCGACCGGCACGCCGAACGCGGCGGCGATCCGCCACAGCCCGCTGGGCAGCGGAGCGAGCGCGGCCAGGTGGGCCGCGCGGACGACCCAGCGGGGTGGCACGCCGGTGTTGGTGGCGTTCGGGATGATGCGCTGAGTGGTGTCGATCACAAGTGAACTCCCGTCGAAGCATGGCTGCTTGGCGGGTACAGCCTCGTGGCGGACCCGTGCGCGGCCCTATCCGTCGACCGGCGGATCCTGACGGCGTGACGCGCCCGCCCTCTGCCGATCGGCAGAGGGCGGGGCAGGGCGGTGATCCGTAGAGTGAGGCCGGGGGTGTTCGTATGACGGAGGGGTTCGGGGTGGTCGGGGGGCTCGGAGCAGCGGTGCCTGCATCGGCAGGAGGGCTCGTACTGCCCGTACTGGCCCTGCTGCCGTCGGGTGCCGCAGTGCTCGCGCTCTTCGCCGGGCCGACACGGGTCCGCCGGTGGGCACGCGGGGCGGCAGGGCGGCTCGCCGGGCTGTCCGGGGCCGCGCTGCTCACCGTACTGGCCACGATCGACGGCACATACGGCGAGTCCCGCGCACTGTTCGCCGGGACCTGTCTGCTCGTGCTCGTGCAAGCGGCGGCCTACCGCTGGGCGCCGCGCCGCGAGGCGCTCGTCGGCGGCGCGGTCGCGGCCGCCGCGACCGCGCTGTGGACGGTCCCGCTGCTGCCGGACGCCTCCTTCTTCGAGGCCGCGGGCGTGGCCGCCTTCTGGTGTCTGCCCTCCGTGGGCGCCGCCGCCGTCGGCGGCTATCCGCGTCTCATGGATCGCCGGCGGGCCCGCGCCGTACGCGACGCCGAGCGCGCCGAGCAACTGCGGCTCGCACACGACCTGCACGACTTCGTAGCCCACGACATCAGCGGGATCGTCGCCCAAGCGCAGGCCGCCCGGTTCGTCGCCGGCCGGGACCCGGCCGCCGCCCTGCCCGCGCTCGAACGCATAGAGCGGGCGGGTCTGACCGCGCTCGCCTCCCTGGACCGCACGGTCGGAGCGTTGCGCGAACCACCGCCGGGGACAGCTCACGTCGCCGATCTGGTACGCCGGTTCGAGGCGGAGGGAAGGGTCAGGGCGCGGATCGGGATCAGCGACGGAGTCGAGGGCGCACTGTCCCGGGAAGCCGCCGCGACCGTGCACCGCGTGGTGACCGAGGCGCTGACAAACGTACGCCGGCACGCGATCGGCGCGACCCGCGTCGACGTACGACTGACCCTCGACGGCGGGACCGTACGGCTCACCGTCGCGGACGACGGGGCGTCCGCGATGCCGCGTCCGCGCGAACGCGGTGGCACCGGCCTGATCGCTCTCGCCGAGCGCGTCCGTGCGACCGGCGGGGACCTGCGTACGGCCGCCGGCCCGGACGGCTGGACCCTGACCGTGACGCTGCCCGCCTCTCTCGCCTCCTCGCCCACTGCCGTGCCGGGCGGGCCCCCCCTGGAGAAGACCGTATGACCGCCACCCGGATCCTGATCGCCGACGACCAGGACGACGTACGCAGCGGCTTCCGGCTCGTCCTGGACTCGCAGCCGGACATGACCGTCATCGCCGAGGCGGCCGACGGCGCGGCCGCCGTCGACCTCACCCGCACCCTGCGCCCCGATGTCGTCCTCGCCGACATCCGGATGCCGAAGCGGGACGGTCTGGAGGTCACCCGGCTGCTCTCCGCCGAGACGAAGGTGATCGTGGTGACCACCTTCGATCTCGACGACTACGTGCACACGGCGCTGCGGCACGGCGCGTGCGGCTTCCTGCTCAAGCGCTCGGGCCCGGCCCTGCTGATCGAGGCGGTACGCGCGGCGATGGCCGGTGACACCCTGATCAGCCCTCAGATCACCGTCCGCCTGCTTCGCCGCCTGGCTCCCGAGCCCGGCCGCACCCACCCCCGGGACACGCTGACCCCGCGCGAGCGGGAGATTGCCCGCCTGGTCGCGCAGGGCCTGACGAACGCCGAGATCGCCGCCGAGCTCGTCGTCACCCCAGGGACGGTGAAGACCCATCTCGCCAACGTCCAGGTCAAGTTGAAGGTACGCAATCGCGTGGGGATCGCCGCGTGGGCCTGGCGCTCGGGCCTGGCGTGACGGACTCATGGCACCCATAGGCGTGACGGAGGTGCGGCGCGGGCGACCGGACCGTTTCTGCCCGCCTCGACCCGGATCGTCCTCCGCAGACCGATGCGGTGAAATCGGAGGGCGGGGGGCGGGCCGGGGATGCGGGGGCTCGCAGGCCGTTCGCGCACAGCTGGCCCACATCGGCGGCTGCCCGCCCGCACCCAGGGTGATCCGACCAGGTGAGCGTCCCGGCCGCAGTCATGCTCCATGACCCGGCTCAGGGACGGACCGGGCCTGGCGCCCAAGGCCGGGTCATCAGCTGCGCCGGCCCGAGAGACCGTTGGGTGACGCGAGCTGGGGCAGCTCCACTGGCGGGCCTGTGCCCCATCCGTGCCCTTCAGGGCGGTGAGCAGCGGTCACCACCAGTGGGGACTGTCTGATCTTTCGTGTAACTGTTCGTTTCAAAATGTGGGCGAGTGTTGTCGCTTCTCAATCGACAGAGCCAGGTAGTTGCGCGGCCGCCGAGCATTTGCGGTCAGAGCGCCCCGTCCGTGGTGTCGAGTAGTACGCACTGATCGAATTTCATGCATCCGCACTTCAGGCAGTCCGAAACTGCCTGCCGCAGGGCTTGGGTCTGCGCGATGTGACGATCGAGTTCGGGTAGCTTGCGCGTAGCCATGTCCCGCCATTGACGGGTTGCGGACGGCGTGGTGTCTTCGGCCAGCAGTTGCGTGATCTCGGCGAGGGTGAAGCCCGCCCGCTGCGCCATCTTGATCAGGGCGACCCGGCGGACGGTGGTCGCGGGCCATACCCGACGCCCGCCTTCGCGACGCGCGCCGGGCAGCAGACCGCGCTCCTCCCAATAGCGCAGTGCCGAAGCACGCACATGGGCCTTCTCCGCGAGCTCGCCAATGGGTAGATACCGCATGCCCGCCCCTCCTTGGTCCGGCCTTGACTTCAAGCGTGCTTGAAGCGCGACTGTGACCTGCATGTTCTCAGTCGCACCGGGACGCCTGCTGCCCGGCCCCTACCGTTCGCTGTTCGCCGACCGCACCTTTCGGCGGGTGATGCCGGTCTTCGCGTTGTCCGACCTGGGCGACGGCATGACCGTCGTCGCGGTCGCGTGGTTCGCGCTCGCGCTGGGCCCGGACGGCGGCCAAGGCGCGCTGGCAGGCATCGCTGTCGCCGCCTACGTCCTGCCCGGCGCGCTGGGCGCCCTGGTTCTGGGCAGGTGGATGCGCCAGCTGCCTGCGCGACGACTCCTGGTCACCGACTCCACGCTACGGGCCGTACTGCTGGGGGCGGTCCCGCTCGCACACGTGGCAGGGCTGCTCACCCCGGCCGTGTACGTCGGGCTCCTGGGCGCCTCCTCTCTGCTGCACGCCTGGGGCAAGGCCGGAAAGCACGCACTCTTCGCCCCTTTGCTCCCCGAAGACCAGCGCCTGGCGGCCAACAGCGTGATCAGTACTAGCCTCTGGACCGCGACCATCGCGGGCCCCGCCCTCGCGGGCCTTCTCGTGGGAGTGATATCCCCGGCGTGGATCATCGGCCTGAATGCCGCCACGTTCGCCATGCTCGCCCTCCAGACCGGTCGCACCAACCTGCCCCGGACACCGGTGCCCCCAGTGACCGGCGGCACACAGCACGGGCTGAGCATCCTGCGCCGCCAGCCGGAACTGTTCGGCCTGCTCCTCGTGACCTGGGTGTTCAACCTCGCCTTCGGCCCTGTCGAAGTCGCCCTTCCTCTGTTCGTCTCCGATGACCTCGATGCCGGCGCCGGGCTGCTCGGCGTCTACTGGTCCGCCTTCGGTAGCGGAGCCGTCATCGGCGCCCTCGCCCTGGGCGCGGCCAAAAGGCTTCCCCTGTGGCCGGCCATGCTCGGCATCATCGCGGGCCACGGCATCGGGATGCTCCCTTTCGCCCTCACGGACACCGCCCTTCCCTCCCTGATCGGCTTCGCTTTCGCCGGACTCGTCTACGGCCCCTACTCCGCACTCTCTTTCACCCTGATCCAGGACCGCGCACCCGCCGACTCCCTCACCACGGTTCTGGCCGCGCGCAGCGCCGTACTCCTGACAGCCTCTCCCCTCGGAGCCGCCCTTGGAGGCTTCCTCCTCGACCGGACCAGCGCTCCCGCTGTCCTCGTCGGCTGCGGTGCGCTGATGATCCTCACCGTCCCCACCAGCATCGTTGTACTGAAGCTCTGCGGAAGCCGCCGCCGACGGCATCAGCCCGCGCATGACCCGGCCGAGCGGGCAAGGTGTACCGACCGGGACCGACCGGCGCCACAGCACTCACGTCTCTTCGACCAGGCCGAGAGCTCGACACGTGACTGACGATCTAGT
>NZ_BEWB01000034.1 GCF_003112555.1 Streptomyces coelicoflavus
TCATCCCGGCGACCCGGCCCGCACCTTCCCGCACTACCACATCGCCAACCAGTGGCAGCGAATCAAGAAGGCCGGCCAGACCGACATCCCCGACGGCATGGTCGTCTACGGCCTGCGGCACTTCTTCGCCTCCAACTGCCTCACCCACGGCATCCCCATCACCGACGTCGCCGAGTGGATGGGCCACAAGACCATCGAGATCACCTTCAAGATCTACCGCCACCTCATGCCCGGCTCCATCAGCAAAGCCGCCAAGATCCTCAACCACCACCTCACCGCATAACAGACCTAGGGAAGAGCTCTGGGAGGCAGGCTCGTGGCTCACTCCATGGGCCGCCAAGGGCCCTGACACTGGTGCGAATACCACGCCTGCCACGCTTGCCACGCTTGCAGCACGGGCAGGCTGGACCGTCGGTGCGCCCTGGATTGGTGTGACTTCGCCTACCGGCTCGAACGCCTCCCGGGCAACAGAGCCAGTGTGCGGCGGAGGTGATCAAGCCTTGCCGCCTCGCCACCCATCAGGCATGAGGAACTCTTTGGGATCCGCTTCGATCGAGATCTCACTGACCCTGACACCAGGAATGTGCAATCCCTTGAGCGGCTGGTCGTCCGGGTGATGGAACACGCTCCGGTGAGCGTTCAGTACGAGCTGCTGATTGAACGTATGCGCGATCTCCCCGCTTGGTGGAAACTCGCGGTCCGCGCCTCGGCAGTTCTGGATCACAAGTCCCGCGCGGCGGTCCAGGGGAACCAGGAACATCTGGGCTGTCGCAAGACCAACGCCGTCGCCCTCGTCACCAGCTCGTGGGACTAGGACCACGGGGCAGTCCGCCGTAAGCAGTGCTTCACTCTCGAAACGGCAGATCCACCAAGCACTATCGAAGAAATGCCCGGCCGCCTTGGGGACCAATTCCTTGATGAGCTTCAGGTGCCTGTTCGGGTGTTGCTTGACCTTGTAGGAGTTGAAGTCCGTGAGCCTCTCCCAGTGCCCATCGACTTCCTCCTCCGTCGGGGGCCGCCCCAGCCGTTCCGCAAGGAACCGCCGTATTCGCGGCTTGCCATTGACCGCCACATTCAGCTTTAGCATGAAGTCCGCCACCTCGTCACCACCCTGCCGGATGGCCGGGACCCTTACGTACTGAAGCGCAACCCATGCCGAGAGGGCTGCACGGTGCTCATCCGGCAATGGCCAGAGTCGGTCGTCAACGGCTGCTCGGATCGCCTGGATGCCGCCGCTCTCGATCACTCCGAACGCATCCTCCGCTGCGTCAGACCAGTGCCCGTCCGCAGTCTCCATGAGGTAGAAGTCCCTGACCACCGTCGACCGCTTAATGGGCTCAGACTTGCAGACGCCATCCTCCAACCGAAGGCGGGACACCTGCATGAACTCACCGGCGAAGCGCTCCAGGTAGGACCTGGGCACAGTGTGGTTGTTCCGCTTGAGACCCTTCTTAGTTCTTCCCACGATCAACTCCTGCCCCTGCGCCACGGAGCGGCCGGATCCGCCAGCGTGTCAAGAATTAGCTCGCACCACGTCACGGCGGCGTTCACCGTCAGCCGGGCATGACGGACCCCGAGTCCTGACGGGGCACTCGCCATTCCGTGTCCGCTTCCGAAGCCCTGGTTGCGCAGCTCGGCAACGCCCACGGCGATGTTCACAGAGCCGGAGAGAATCTTCTTCACAGCCTTGCTGCCGTCGGGCCCGTCGGGAGCAGAGCCGGCATCGAGCTTCAGCGCCTTCTGCACCGTGTTGACGAGAGCCGGCAGCGCGGCGTTCTTGTCGATAGGGACGCCCAGCTCACGCAAAGCCGTCTTGGCCGTCGCCTCGATGAGCTGCTTGGCTGCCCCGATGGCACCGTGAGGGTCGGTCGTCAAGTCCCGGCGGATGCGCTCCAACTCGACGAAGATGCCCGAAGCGTCAGTCAGCGCGCTCAGGTCCCGGGCCAGAACAGGCGGAGCGCTCCACGTGATCTTGCCGCTTCCGTCAAGTACGAGTCCGTCCCGTTCCAGTCGGACCCGGATGTCCTCGCGCCACGCATCGGGTGTTGGCGAAGACTCATGCCTCCACTGATACGTCTCCTCGTCGTACTTGCGGAGGAAGTCCTCGAACACGAGAAGCGCGCGACGCACGTGGTCCGGGTCGGTCCAGTCCACGCCCTCGGCGTAGAGCATGAACTCAGTCCGCCGCTGGCCGGGATCCTGGTACTTCAGCTCCTCCGGGGGGATCGGCGCGAAGCCCTGGTCCTCCCACAGCTCGGACACGATACGGACGGTCAAAGACGTGGCGAGTGAGCGGACGGCGTTTCGGGACGCTGGACTCACCAGCTCGCGCCGGGCAGTTGCGGTCATAGTCCGAAGATACGAGTAACCCTTGGCAACGTCATGGCCTTTCCCGGAGTGCTCAGGCCACCAGCATCAAGCTCGTCAGGATCCTATTGCCCCTCGCGTGCCCCATCGTGCGACCTGCGCACGATGCTCCGGGAGGAGGACGGCAGATGGGGGGCCGAATGCTGGTGCTGCTTGGTGGTGAAGTTCAGGATTGCGCCCAATTGATTGCGCGACTTCCTCGTTGCCTTGTGGTGGTACGTCCCGCCCCGTCCCCAAGCGCAGCGTGGGCCGCCGGAAATTTCATGGGATCAGCCTCACAGGACTGGTTCCGGTCTGCATGATGCCCACCATGGACGGATCGGTGTGGGTGGGGGCGATCTTCGGAGTGGGTGGCACGATCATTGGTGGAGGGCTCTCGCTGTGGGCGACAGTCATTGCCCAGCGGCAGCAGACTCGTGCTTCGCGGCAGCTTGTGATCGCTCAGCGAACCGACACCGCCGTGGACTCGGCGATCCAGATGTTCTTCCAGATCAAGCAGCACGTACGTGGAAGGCCGGCCGAGTTCCAGGAGGAGGCGCAGCAGCGTATCGATGTGTGGCAGCGGTCCCTACAGCAGCAAGTGAACAAGCTGGAGCCGATCCTGCTGAGAATCCGCGACGAGCCCTTCCGGCTGAGGCTGAGCAAGATCGCTGAGCTGCTGGCCTGGTCCGACATCTCGGAACCTGCTCTTGAAGGATCGCCTCAGGTCCTCACAGAGCTCTGTGATCACGCTCTGGACTGCCTGGGAGCCTTGGTCCGGGACGAACAGCTTCCGCCGGAGGGAGTCGGCCTGACCCGTGCCCGGCGGGTCGAGACGCTCTACTCCGTGCACATGGAAGAGCTGGCGCTGGCATACGAGGAAGGGCACCGTTGACGAACGCCGTATGAACCTGACGGAATCACCTCCATCAAGGGCCATTGTCCGGCAGGGTAATCGCTGTGCAGACGGAGACGTTGGTGGGACTGATCAGCGGCCTGGGCGGTGCCCTCATAGGTGGCGCCGCGTCATTCGGCGGTGTATGGCTCACACTGTCGCATCAGAAAGATCTGGCACGGGAAGCCCGTCTGTTGGAGATCGGTCAGGTCGCGGCGGACAAGGCACTGAACGAGCTGATCGCCCTGGGTGCGTTTCTGGAGACCGTCGGGGGCAATGACGTCGTTACAGCGCATACAGACGAAAGGCTGCCGTATCTGGACACCGTGTTCGGGCACCTGAAGAACACCGACTTGGCCGTCACCCGTATTCCAAACCGGGACGTTCGTGAGCGGGTAACACTTCATCTCCAACTCGCGAACCGCTACCGGGCTGCCGGAGTCCGGCACTATTTCGCGATCCGCTGGTTCGGCGAACTGAGAAAGGACATGGTCGACGTCCTAGCGGCATACATCCGCGATGACGCCCTCCCGCCCCTCTCCGAACAGACGGTGGAGAAGCAGACCAGGGTGACCCGGCACGAGGAGCGTCAGCGGCGGCGATTTGAGCACATGCACGATCCCGTCAATGTCGACCCTCGGGAAGAAGACGCCGCGTCGTCGCCGTCATGACGGACTTCAGGAAGTAGGCAGACGATGAGGCGAAAGTCCTGGTCAGTTTGACCGGACTCAGATCTGGCCTTCTGAAGCAGCGCGGAAGAGCGAGAAGGCGCTGTCCGACCTATAGCCCTCCGCAGGCGCCTGCGGAACGGCGAGCTGAAGTCTGTTCCTCAAGAACGTCAGCCCTGGCGCGTGGCGTCGCTCGGGGCTTCATAGCTGGTGCCGAACTGGCGGTCATGCTGATGTCTAGCGCGATAGAGGTGCAGTCACGGACCGGGAGCACATGTCGCGCACGCTCGCGGGTATCTTGCCGGCCCTCTGGAATCGATTCACGCCCTGTCCGCCGGGAGATCCGTTACCGGAACGCGACCGGCTCCTGCACAGGCATTTGCATAGAATTTTCGGACTGCAAGGTCGCCATGACCCCATCGTTTCGTAGGTCTGTTATGCGGTGAGGTGA
>NZ_BEWB01000035.1 GCF_003112555.1 Streptomyces coelicoflavus
AACACAGTGGACGCGAGCAACTGAGGACAAGCCCTCGGCCTATTAGTACCGGTCACCTCCACACCTCACGGTGCTTCCAGATCCGGCCTATCAACCCAGTCGTCTACTGGGAGCCTTAACCCCTCAAGGGGGTGGGAGTCCTCATCTCGAAGCAGGCTTCCCGCTTAGATGCTTTCAGCGGTTATCCCTCCCGAACGTAGCCAACCAGCCATGCCCTTGGCAGAACAACTGGCACACCAGAGGTTCGTCCGTCCCGGTCCTCTCGTACTAGGGACAGCCCTTCTCAAGACTCCTACGCGCACAGCGGATAGGGACCGAACTGTCTCACGACGTTCTAAACCCAGCTCGCGTACCGCTTTAATGGGCGAACAGCCCAACCCTTGGGACCGACTCCAGCCCCAGGATGCGACGAGCCGACATCGAGGTGCCAAACCATCCCGTCGATATGGACTCTTGGGGAAGATCAGCCTGTTATCCCCGGGGTACCTTTTATCCGTTGAGCGACGGCGCTTCCACAAGCCACCGCCGGATCACTAGTCCCGACTTTCGTCCCTGCTCGACCCGTCGGTCTCACAGTCAAGCTCCCTTGTGCACTTACACTCAACACCTGATTGCCAACCAGGCTGAGGGAACCTTTGGGCGCCTCCGTTACTCTTTAGGAGGCAACCGCCCCAGTTAAACTACCCATCAGACACTGTCCCTGATCCGGATCACGGACCCAGGTTAGACATCCAGCACGACCAGACTGGTATTTCAACGACGACTCCACCCACACTGGCGTGCGAGTTTCAAAGTCTCCCAGCTATCCTACACAAGCCGAACCGAACACCAATATCAAACTGTAGTAAAGGTCCCGGGGTCTTTCCGTCCTGCTGCGCGAAACGAGCATCTTTACTCGTAGTGCAATTTCACCGGGCCTATGGTTGAGACAGTCGAGAAGTCGTTACGCCATTCGTGCAGGTCGGAACTTACCCGACAAGGAATTTCGCTACCTTAGGATGGTTATAGTTACCACCGCCGTTTACTGGCGCTTAAGTTCTCAGCTTCGCCACACCGAAATGTGACTAACCGGTCCCCTTAACGTTCCAGCACCGGGCAGGCGTCAGTCCGTATACATCGCCTTACGGCTTCGCACGGACCTGTGTTTTTAGTAAACAGTCGCTTCTCGCTGGTCTCTGCGGCCACCCCCAGCTCGGAGTGCAAAACTCGTCACCAGGTGTGGCCCCCCTTCTCCCGAAGTTACGGGGGCATTTTGCCGAGTTCCTTAACCATAGTTCACCCGAACGCCTCGGTATTCTCTACCTGACCACCTGAGTCGGTTTAGGGTACGGGCCGCCATGAAACTCGCTAGAGGCTTTTCTCGACAGCATAGGATCATCCACTTCACCACAATCGGCTCGGCATCAGGTCTCAGACTATTGCCAGGCGGATTTACCTACCTGACGTCCTACACCCTTACCCCGGGACAACCACCGCCCGGGATGGACTACCTTCCTGCGTCACCCCATCACTCACCTACTAACCGCTTGGTTCGGCGGCTCCACCACTCCCCTCAACTCCGAAGAGATCAGGGCGGCTTCACGGCCTTAGCATCACGATGCTCGATGTTTGACGCTTCACAGCGGGTACCGGAATATCAACCGGTTATCCATCGACTACGCCTGTCGGCCTCGCCTTAGGTCCCGACTTACCCTGGGCAGATCAGCTTGACCCAGGAACCCTTAGTCAATCGGCGCAAACGTTTCTCACGTTTGTATCGCTACTCATGCCTGCATTCTCACTCGTGAACCGTCCACAACTCGCTTCCGCGGCTGCTTCACCCGGCACACGACGCTCCCCTACCCATCACAGCCGGCGTTGGCCGTATTGCTGCAATGACACGACTTCGGCGGTACGCTTGAGCCCCGCTACATTGTCGGCGCGGAATCACTAGACCAGTGAGCTATTACGCACTCTTTCAAGGGTGGCTGCTTCTAAGCCAACCTCCTGGTTGTCTGTGCGACTCCACATCCTTTCCCACTTAGCGTACGCTTAGGGGCCTTAGTCGATGCTCTGGGCTGTTTCCCTCTCGACCATGGAGCTTATCCCCCACAGTCTCACTGCCGCGCTCTCACTTACCGGCATTCGGAGTTTGGCTAAGGTCAGTAACCCGGTAGGGCCCATCGCCTATCCAGTGCTCTACCTCCGGCAAGAAACACACGACGCTGCACCTAAATGCATTTCGGGGAGAACCAGCTATCACGGAGTTTGATTGGCCTTTCACCCCTAACCACAGGTCATCCCCCAGGTTTTCAACCCTGGTGGGTTCGGTCCTCCACGACCTCTTACAGCCGCTTCAACCTGCCCATGGCTAGATCACTCCGCTTCGGGTCTTGAGCGTGCTACTGAATCGCCCTGTTCGGACTCGCTTTCGCTACGGCTTCCCCACCCGGGTTAACCTCGCAACACACCGCAAACTCGCAGGCTCATTCTTCAAAAGGCACGCAGTCACGAGGATGGAGCAAGCTCCATCCCGACGCTCCCACGGCTTGTAGGCACACGGTTTCAGGTACTATTTCACTCCGCTCCCGCGGTACTTTTCACCATTCCCTCACGGTACTATCCGCTATCGGTCACCAGGGAATATTTAGGCTTAGCGGGTGGTCCCGCCAGATTCACACGGGATTTCTCGGGCCCCGTGCTACTTGGGTGTCTCTCAAACGAGCCGCTGACGTTTCGACTACGGGGGTCTTACCCTCTACGCCGGACCTTTCGCATGTCCTTCGCCTACATCAACGGTTTCTGACTCGTCCTGTTGCCGGCAGACAACAGAAGAGAGATCCCACAACCCCGCACACGCAACCCCTGCCGGGTCTCACACGTATACGGTTTGGCCTCATCCGGTTTCGCTCGCCACTACTCCCGGAATCACGGTTGTTTTCTCTTCCTGCGGGTACTGAGATGTTTCACTTCCCCGCGTTCCCTCCACACTGCCTATGTGTTCAGCAGCGGGTGACAGCCCATGACGACTGCCGGGTTTCCCCATTCGGACACCCCCGGATCAAAGCCTGGTTGACGACTCCCCGGGGCCTATCGTGGCCTCCCACGTCCTTCATCGGTTCCTGGTGCCAAGGCATCCACCGTGCGCCCTTAAAAACTTGGCCACAGATGCTCGCGTCCACTGTGCAGTTCTCAAACAACGACCAACC
>NZ_BEWB01000036.1 GCF_003112555.1 Streptomyces coelicoflavus
GTCTTGTCTCGGTTGATGCTTGACGCTGTGGCGTCGCCTGATGCTTGACACCGCTTGCCTCGGCTTGGCTGTGCGCGTCGTATCCGCGTGCAGGGAGGGCCGGGGCCGTGCTGGTGGAGTTGAGCGTGGTCGAGCAGCGGTATCACGCGGTGATGGAGGTCGCCGCAGGGGTCCCGGTCACTCAAGTCGCGGCCCGGTATGGGGTGTCGAGGCAGTCGGTGCACTCCTGGGTGCGCAAGTACAAGCAGTCGGGTTTGCCGGGTCTGACGGACCGGTCGCACCGGCCGGACTCGTGTCCGCACCGGACAGCGCCGGAGGTGGAGGCTCTGGTGTGTGAATTGCGGCGCCGGCATCCGGGCTGGGGTCCGCGCAGGCTGGTGCACGAGCTGGGACGCAGGGGCATCACGCCGTTGCCGTCCCGGGCGACCGTCTACCGGGTCCTGGTCCGCAACGGACTCGTTGAGCCCGGGGTGCGTAAGCGTCGCCGGTCGGATTACCGCAGGTGGGAGCGGTTGGAGGCGATGGAACTGTGGCAGATGGACATCGTCGGCGGCATCCTGCTGGCGGACGGCAGCGAGTGCAAGATGGTCACCGGGATCGACGACCACTCCCGGTTCATGGTGATCGCGAAAGTGGTGCAGCGGGCCACGGCCCGAGCGGTGTGTCTGGCCTTCGGTGAGGCACTGGTGCGGTTCGGAGTGCCCGGCGAGGTGCTGACGGACAACGGCAAGCAGTTCACCGCCCGCTTCTCTCCCGGCAAGCCCGGAGAGACGATGTTCGACCGGATCTGCCGGGAGAACGGCATCGCTCACCGGCTGACGAAGCCGCAGTCCCCGACGACCACGGGGAAGATCGAACGCTTCCACCAGACTCTGCGGCGTGAACTCCTCGACCGGCGTGACCCGTTCACCGATCTGGAGGCTGCGCAGGCGGTGGTGGATACCTGGCTGGAGGACTACAACCGGATGCGGCCGCACCAAGCCCTGGACATGGCCGTTCCGGCCAGCCGCTTCGTTCCTCGCCCGCGGTCCGAGCAGGACGCCCTGCCGGTGGTCCTGCCCGCCCGCCTCGACCCCGTCCCCGTCCCCCAACCTGATGTCCCGGAGCCTCCGCCCGAGCCTGTCGCGGCGGCCTGGCCGATGGCGGAGGGCGAGGTCGGTGCGATCGAGGTGGAGCGGGTGGTGCCCGCCTCGGGAAACCTGAGCCTGCGCGGTCAGCAGATCTGGTTCGGCCCGGCCCTGGCCGGCATCACGGTGACCCTGCGGGTCGATGTGAACCGGCTGCACGTCCTGATCGGCGGTGGCCGGCACAAGACGCTGCCCTCGAAGCTGTCCGGCCGGGACCTCAAGGCCCTGCTGGCAGGCGGGGACGCCCGATCTGCCGGGCCCTGGGCGGACGATCCCGGACCGGCGAATGGCGCGAAGGGGGTGGTGGAGGTGGACCGGACCGTGAACGCGGTCGGCTACGTCGGCCTGGGCGGCGACAAGGTCCTGGTCGGCTGGCCGTTCGCCGGACAGCGGGTCACCCTCCGCCTCGACGGGAAGGTCCTGCAGGTCCTGGACGAGCAGCGTGTCCTGCAGGCCACCCTGCCCAGCCCGCTGCCGCCCTCGGCCTGCGGTCGCCTGCAAGGGGGCCGTCCGGCCGGGCCGCCACCGCTGCTGCCTCCGCCCGGCCAGCAGATCGCCGAGCGGACCGTCAGCAGCGTCGGCGGCTTCATGGTCGCCGGACAGCGCGTCCAGCTCGGCCGCGGCTATGCCCACCAGGTCGTCACCGTCCACGTGGACGAGACATCGATCCGGGTCTTCCACGGCCAGGATCTGATCGCCACCGTCCCGCGTGTCACCAGGAAGGAGGTGGTGGTCCGCAAGTCCGGCGAACACAACCGCCGGAAGATCGTGTGATCGCTGTGTCAGGAGGGTTCGGACGGCTGCTTGGACGGCCAGTTGGCCAGTCGGGCGCGGGCCTCCTGAGCAGTGACCGGCCACGGGTCATCAACCAAGCCCGCAACCGCCGGCCACGGCGAGTGCGGATGGTTTGCTACGAGCCTCCGCACGGCGTCATGCGGATCGTCGACCAGCCGTTCCAGCAGCTCAGGCGGGCAGTTGCGTTTGCTGGCCACCCGGTCTCGGACCCGCCAATCCGGATCCTTGATCAGCTCGGCCAGGATCTCCGACGGCGCCGTCCTGTTATGGGCAGCCCAGACACGCATGTCGGGACGGTTGCGCACCAGGT
>NZ_BEWB01000038.1 GCF_003112555.1 Streptomyces coelicoflavus
TAAGGGCTTGCAGCTCATCAAGGTGTTGCTTCCCGTCCCGTGGCTCGTTGATGTGGTATGCGCATCCCGGACGAGATCTGTGCCCAACTCGGCATGAAGTTCGGGGTGTTGTTCCCGCATCTGGATGAGCGGCAACGACGGCTGCTGATGGCCGCAGAGGCCCGTGTTCTGGGACACGGTGGTGTCCGGGCCGTCGCACGGGCGGCCTCGGTGAGTGAGACCACGGTCCGCAAGGGCGTGTCCGAGTTGGAGGCCGGCGAGGAGCCTCTGGGGCGGGTGCGGCGGCCGGGCGGCGGCCGCAAGAGGGTCGCAGATCTCGATCCGGGGCTGCGGCCGGCTCTCCTGGCGCTTGTCGAGCCGGACGAGCGAGGCGATCCGGTGTCGCCGCTGCGGTGGACGGTGAAGTCGACCCGCACGCTGGCGCGGGAGCTGGCCCGGACCGGGCACAAAGTCAGTGCGGACACCGTCGCGGACCTGCTACGGGAGGAAGGCTTCAGTCTGCAGGCCAACGCCAAGACCATCGAGGGAAGCCAGCATCCGGATCGTGATGCTCAGTTCCGCTATCTCAACGAGCAGGCCCGTGGTCACCGGGATGCCGGCCAGCCGGTGATCAGCGTGGACACCAAGAAGAAGGAGCTCGTCGGCAAGTTCAGGAACAACGGCCGCCAGTGGCGGCCTGCGGCTGAACCGGCGCCGGTGAAGGTCCATGACTTCGCCGACCCGCAGCTGGGCAAGGCTGTCCCGTACGGGATCTACGATCTGGCGGCGAACACCGGCTGGGTCAACGTGGGTACCGATCACGACACCGCCGCGTTCGCGGTGGAATCGATCCGCCGCTGGTGGTGCGGCCAGGGCCGGGCCGCCTACCCGCAGGCGACGCGACTGCTCATCACCGCCGACGCGGGCGGCTCGAACGGCTACCGCACCCGGGCCTGGAAACTCGAACTCGCCCGGCTCGCCGGCGAAACAGGGCTGACCATCACCGTGTGCCACCTGCCGCCGGGCACATCGAAGTGGAACAAGATCGAGCACAGGCTCTTCTCGCACATCACCATGAACTGGCGCGGCCGCCCGCTGACCAGCCATGAAGTCGTTGTCCAGTCCATCGCCGCGACCACCACCCGCACTGGACTGCGTGTCATGGCCGAGCTGGACACAAACGTCTACCCCACCGGAGTCCAGATCGGCGACGCGGAGATGGCGTCCCTGCCACTGACCCGACACGCCTTCCACGGCGACTGGAACTACGCCCTGCACCCCCAGCCCTGCCCGGCCATCCCAGCACCCCGGGCTCCGCAGGAGCCAGCCCCGCAGTGGGACCACGCTCTCCTGTCCGACCCCGCCCTGACCGGCATGTCCCGGCAGCAACTGAGCGAGCTCACCGAGACTTTGGCCCTCCACGGCGACGTCAAGCGCGGCCGCCCGCCCCGGCTCGCCTTCCCCGACCAGGTCCTGGCAGCCGTCCTCCACCTGCGGGTCGCCCTGGCCGCGGAACCCCTCGCCGTGCTCTTCGACAGCAGTCGAACCGCCATGCACCGCACCCTGCTGAAGATCAGAACGCTGCTGAAGGCGCACAACATCGCCATCCCGCCGACGGCCACTCCGCCCTCCGCCCTCACAGCCCTCCAGGCTCGGGTGCAAGCCCTGAGCAGCGACACCAGCAGCGTGATCAAGACAACGTGTTAATGATCTGCAAGCCC
>NZ_BEWB01000039.1 GCF_003112555.1 Streptomyces coelicoflavus
CGGCGGCGGTCGTCTGGTACGAGCGGCTGGGCTTCGCCAAGCAGTGGGAACACCGCTTTGAAGCGGGACTTCCCGCGTTCGTCGAGGTCGCCCGGGGCGGGGTGCGGTTGTTCCTGTCGGAGCACAAGGGCGATGCCCGTCCCGACACGTTGGTCTACCTCCGCGTTCGTGATGTCGAGGCCATCGCCTCCGAGTTCGGTGTGCAGGCGAAGGATGCTCCGTGGGCGCGTGAGATTGAACTGCGCGACCCTGACGGCAACCGGCTGCGGATCGGCACGCCGGCGGAATGACCATGGCCGGCAGCGCGCGGCAGGGAAGCTGTGCTGGTGGCTGAGCGAGTACGTGTCCGCGAGATCGATGACGACGAGGGGCAGCGCCTGCTGCGGATCATCCGCCGGGGCAGCGGGTCGGTGGTGACCTGGCGGCGGGCGCAGATGGTGCTGCTGTCCGCGCAGGGCATGCCCGTGGCGAAGATCGCCGAGGTGACGTTCACCAGCGCGGACCGGGTCCGGGATGTGATCCACAACTTCAACGCCGACGGCTTCGACTCCCTCTACCCGAAGTACAAGGGCGGTCGGCCCAGGACGTTCACCCTGCCCGAACGGCGCGAGATCAAGAAGATCGCCAAGTCCAGGCCCGCCGAGCACGGTCTGCCGTTCTCGACCTGGAGCCTGGCCAAGCTGGCCGACTTCCTGGTCGCCGAGGGGGTGGTCGACGACATCAGCCACGAGGGCCTTCGGGTCCTGCTCCGAGAGGAGGGCGTGTCCTTTCAACGCATAAAGACCTGGAAGACCTCGCGCGACCCTGACTATGCCGCCAAGAAGGCCCGCGTCGAGCACCTCTACGCGATCGCCGACGGCGAGGTCATACCCGAGGAGGGCGAGCCCGAAGTCATCTTATGCCTGGACGAGTTCGGGCCGCTCAACCTCCAGCCTCACCCCGGTCGGCAGTGGGCCGAGCGCGGAGGACGGCATAAGGACCCCGACCGGGAGCCCCGGCCCCGACGGCGGGCGACCTACACCCGCCCGCACGGGGTCAGGCACCTGTTCGCCGCCTACGACCTTGCCCGGGACAAGCTCTACGGCCACGTCAAGCCGAAGAAGAACCGGACGAAGTTCCTGGAGTTCTGCCGCTACATGCGAACCCTCTACCCGCCCGAGATCCGTATCGCGATCGTGCTCGACAACTTCTCCCCGCATCTGACCACGAAGAAGGACAGCCGGGTCGGCGACTGGGCCGCGGCCAACAACGTCGAGCTCGCCTACACGCCTACGAACAGCTCGTGGCTGAACCGCATCGAGGCCCAGTTCACCGCCCTGCGCTACTTCGCCCTGGACGGCACCGACCATGCCAGCCACAAGGAGCAGGGCAGCATGATCCGCCGCTACATCATCTGGCGAAACCGTCACGCCGCCGATCAACGACTACGAGCCGTGGTCGACAGGGCGAACGTTGCCTGATGCGGCACTAG
>NZ_BEWB01000040.1 GCF_003112555.1 Streptomyces coelicoflavus
AGGTTCCCCCGCTGCGCGGGAGTGGCTGACTAGCAGGTCAGGGCGGGTTGACGTGGTTTCAGGTTCACTGGTTCGGCCGCTGCCTGGTCGGCGTAGTGCTTCTCCTCGAACTCGATGGGGCTGAGGTAGCCGAGCCGCTTCTGGATGCGGCGGGGGTTATAGAAGCCGTCGATGTACTCGAAGAGCGCGAGATTCGCCTCGGCTCTGGTGTCGAAGGTTCGTCCGCGGATGCACTCGGTTTTGATCAGCATCCACAGGTTCTCCGCCAGGGCATTGTCGAAGGAGTCGCCGACCGAGCCCATGGACGACTGAACTCCTGCTCTGACCAGGCGTGTGGTGAGCTTGATAGACGTGTATTGCGTGCCGTGGTCGGCGTGGTGGACGAGTTCGCCGGGGGTGACCTCGCGGCTGGCCAGCGCGTACTCGAGGGAGGTGAGGACCAGGTCGGCGTCCGCGCGGGCGGAGGTCTCCCAGGCCACGACCCGGCGGGAGAAGGCATCGCGGATCGCCGACAGCCACAGCGGCCCCTCCAAGGTGGGGATCATGGTCAGGTCGGTGACCCACAGCCGGTTCGGCGCGTGCGCCGTGAAGTCGCGTTGCACCAGGTCAGGGGCAAGATCGGCGTCCGGGTCCCGGCGGGTGAAGCCCTTGCTCCTGCGGGGGCTGATCCCGGCCAGGCCGGCCTGGCGCATGAGCCGCTCGACGCGCTTGCGGCCGACGTGGACACCCTCACGCTTCAGGACGGCATGGATCCTGGGCGATCCGTAGATCCCGCCGGAGTCTTGGTGGATCTGTCGGATCTGCCCGGTCAGCTCGGTGTCCTGGCGGATCCGTTCGCAGGGGTTCTTCTCGGCCTGACGCCAGCGGTAGTAGGTGGAGGAGGGGATGTGCAGTTCCCGCAGTACGGGCTCGATCCCCAGGTGCGGGTGCTCCTCGAGGAGCGCAGTCACCTGGGCCGGGTCGGGTCGAGCTGCGCGGCGAAAAAAGCCGAGGCCGTCCGCAGGACCTCGTTCGCCCGGCGCAGGTCCCGCACCTCGCGCCGCAGCTGGGCGAGCTCGTTCTTCTCTTCGGTGGTGAGCAGGTCATCCCGCTCGCCGGCGTCGGCCTCGGCCTGCCGAATCCAATTCCGCAGGGCTTCGTGATGCACGCCGAGTTCCTCGGCCATGCGGCGGATCACAGGCTTCGGCTCGGCGATCCGGTACATCCGCACCGCACGCTCACGCAACTCCAGCGGGTACTTCCTCGGGGCAGGCATCGTCTGGGCTCCTCTCATGAGACCCATCCGACCTGCTGTCACCTTTCCCCGCATCTCGGGGGAACCTC
>NZ_BEWB01000041.1 GCF_003112555.1 Streptomyces coelicoflavus
TAGGAGCTGTCCGGGCGATCATGTGACCGCCCCGTGCCTGGGTCGTTGTTGTGGGCATGGGGCGGGGCGATCTGACGGATGCCGAGTGGGAACGGCTGCGGCCGTTCCTGCCGGTGAGTAATGGACGTTGTGGCCGGTGGCGGGACCATCGGCAGGTGATCGACGGGATCCTGCACCGGGTGCGGACCGGGGTGCAGTGGCGGGATCTTCCCGAGCGCTTCGGCCCGTGGAAGACCGTGTATGAACGCCACCGGCTGTGGTCGGCCGACGGGACGTGGGAGCGTCTGCTGCAGCAGGTCCAGGCCGCCGCCGATGCCGCGGGCGAGATCGACTGGGACATCTCGGTGGACTCCACCATCGTGCGGGCCCATCAGCACGCGGCCGGTGCCCGGACGGAACCGCCGTCGACGCCCGCGTCAAAGGGGGCCGACGCGGCAGAACACCAGGGCGAAACGCCGTGGCAGGGCCTGCTCGCCCGGCTGGTGGAGGTGGTGCGGGAGGTGAGGGCCTGGGCCGCTCGCGGGGCGGGTTCACCAGCAAACTCCACCTGAGCGCGGACGGCCGCTGCCGCCCGTTGTCCCTGGTCGTGACCGGCGGACAGCGGGCGGACTGCACCCAGTTCCGGACGGTGCTGGAGAAGATCCGTGTTCCGCGGGGCGGTCCGGGCCGGCCGCGCACGAAGCCCGACAGCCTCGCGGCCGATAAGGCATACAGCAACAGTCCGTGCCGCGAGTATCTGCGACGCCGTGGTATCCGGCACTCGATACCGGAGAAGACCGACAGCCAGGCTGCCCGCCTGCGCAAAGGCTCGCGCGGCGGACGGCCACCCGGCTTCGACGAGGAGCGCTACAAGAAGCGCAACACCGTCGAACGGGCGATCAACAGGCTGAAGCAGTCCCGGGCCGTGGCCACTCGCTATGACAAGCGCGGCTATGTCTTCCTCGGCACCGCAACCACCGCGGCTCTGCTCATCTGGCTTCGGAGTTGAGTCCCGGCTTCACAAAGCGACTGGCCGATACGCCAGGGCCCGGGCGACCACATCATCAGCCGTGAGCTCCCGCTGCGGCGGCCAGAAGATCAAGTCACTGACATGTCCGGACGGGCACGCCAGGGCTCTGTCCAGGCTGTCCAGCCAGCCGTCCGCCTCGTCGTCCGAGGCGTAGTCCGCGTCCATGATCCGCTGCACAAGCACGACCGCCTCCGCGCGACTCATCTCCCCAGCACTCATCAGGTCCCTCCGCCGAGCCACCCTAACGACATCCTTGATCGCCTGGACAGTTCCTAG
>NZ_BEWB01000042.1 GCF_003112555.1 Streptomyces coelicoflavus
GGCACTTGCGGCCGACCCTACGGAACCCCGCGCAAGCACGAACAGGCCTGCTTATCCGAACTGGCCCAGACGACCTGGCGGGGTCGGCTCGCAGTCGAGTTGCTCAAAATAGTCGGCAACAATCACGGAGCCAGGAAGCATTCGGGCGCGTCGCGCTGCCAACTCCGTTCGTCCTGCTTGCCCTTCAACGCGTGTCCGGGACGGGGGAGAATGCAGCACATGGATGACGCGTTCACACTCCTTCGCCAGGCCGTCGATCTGCTGCCGGAGGAGGCAGCGGCAGAGAACGGGCAGACAGTCGGGGATGTGCGTGAGGACATCGGGCGCCAAGAGTGGGAGATGGTGCTCGGTGTTCTCATCGAGATCGGGGATGTCCACCCCGTGTCCGTGGAATTCTGGGACCTCCTTGCCGAGGCTGCTCGGCAGATGATGCTCGACCGCAGTCGACGTTGGTGTGAGTGGCGGGGCTGGGAGGTCCGGAACGGCACCCTCCGGGCGACCCTGAGCCTGGTGGGTGCGGAGGCGGGCCGACGCCGGACTGCATTCGCCGCAGACGGACGGCTCCGGCCGATGTGGGACATCGGCAACCGCACCGCCGGCGGGGAGCGAGAGCTGAACATCGCCAGGTTGTGGGCGGAGTATGCGCAAGAGCTCGGCCCGGGAGAGGCCGCCGACGTTCGGCTGGCTCCCCTGAGCCCTGAGCAGTGGAGGCACTTGAAGTGCGGCGATGTGATCACCATGCACGAAGCCCGACCTGTTGTCGGCACGGCCACCGTGATCGAGGTCCTGCCGCCGCGCGCCTGAGCCCATCACGTCGCCCCAGATGCCCAGCCAGCGGCAGACAGTTGTCCACCGCCAGGGCTCAGGGACAACCGAAATCAGTCGGCCTCCAGGGCCTCTGCCCGCCTCGCCAGGCCCGCTGCGATGTCATCCCAGTCCGGTCCGTGCAACCACAAGTTCTCGGCAGCCTCGCGCATCAGCGCTGGCTCATCAAGTCGCTGCAGGAGCACCAACCGATAGGAGAGATTGCGCACCCAGACCGGGAGACGACCATCGACCACGTGCGGGCTGAGCTCACGGAGCACGGCGAGGATCGAATCCGCGTCAGTGAATGTCAGTTCCTCGACGAAGCAGTGCTCCCGGTGGTCGAGGCCGCACTCAGGCGTCGGTCGGTACTCGTCTCCGTAGAGACACCGGGCGTGCTCCGTCAGGGTGCTGTGCATGTCGTGGAGCCTATGACGCCTTGACCTGCCGGAACGAACC